>NZ_JADKPT010000001.1 GCF_015351595.1 Flavobacterium sp. LC2016-12
GCAAGAAGCTCTACAACGATTGTCTACTTTTCTATGCGGAGTTACTTGCGGGGATTCCTCGTTCGGAATGACAAAACAATACATATATAATAATTAATTCGTGAATTGATTCTCCTATTCCCTCAGGTAGAGTCATGGCCATTTCACATTTCACATTTTACTTCTTCCTCTTCAAAACCAAAAATAAAGGATAAGAAACCAATGTAATTCCAACAATAATAATAAAGCTTTTAGGATCGCTGTAAATAAATCCCATCAATAATGCGATAGAAGCTACGATTGCGATAATCGTCGTCCACGGATACCAAAAAGAGCGATATGGCCTTGGTAAGTCCGGTTCTGAAGCTCTTAACTTCAAAAGTGAGCAATACGCCAATCCCCAAACAATAATAGAAATAAAGGCAGCAAAGGAAAACAAAACTTCAAAAGAACCAATGCAGATTAAAAATAAGCTAACAAATGACGAAACTAAAAGAGCCACAATTGGCGTTCCGCCTTTATTAACCATAGTTCCTTTTTCAATAAAAAATCCATCGCGGCTTAATCCGTAAAGAATTCTCGGCGGAATCATCATAAAAGCATTCAGAATACTGATTAAAGAGAAGATAGAAATCACAGTAACAATTATAGCTCCGTTTTCGCCAAAAAGAATCTTAGCCACATCGGCAGCAGCCAGATTTGATTTTGCTACGTTTTCAAGTGATAAAACATGAAAAAAAGCAACGTTTACCAAAACATAAATGGCAATAACCAGAAGCACACCACTATATAATGATTTGGGAATGTTTTTACTTGGATCATCATTTTCCTCAGCAAAAAAGCAAACGCTGTTCCAGCCATTATAAGTTCCGATGATCAGCTGTAAGGATTTAAAAAAGCTAAATATAAGCCCGATTTGAAAAAACGAATTATCTGTTTTAATTGTTGGTACGGCAACACCAGAATACATAAAACAAGCCACAACCAAAGCTACAAAACAAATGACTTTAAGTAAGCTCGTAATTTGTTGAATTGTGCTTCCGTTTTTAACGCCACTTAAATGAATTATTACAAAAGCGGCCAATATGGAAATGGCCATAACCATTGAATAATTGGCAAGGGCAGGAAACAAAATAATCATGTATTCGCTTATGACAATACAATAAAATGCGGGCGGAATGGCATTGCAGATATAATCGTACCACCCAGATAAAAAACCGGCATATTCGCCAAAAGCTCTTTTAATATAATTGTAAGATCCTCCGGCTTTCGGAAGCATTGTGGCCAATTCTGCATACGAATTAGCGCCAATTAAAACATATAAACCACCAAAAAGCCAGGAAGCAATAATAAGCCAATAATTATCTAACATTCCGGCAATTGTTCCAGGTGTTCGTAGAATTCCAACCCCAATCGTTCCTCCAATTAATACGGCAATGTTAAAGCTTAATCCAAGTGTTTTTTTTAATTGGTTTGGTTTGGAATCTGACATAGAATTTTGTTTTGTTGAAATTGAGATGCTTTCTGCAAAAGTAAAGATATTTGAAGCAGTCTCGTCATGAATATAAAAAACCTCATCTATTGCTAAATGAGGTTTTTAGTGGAAATGAAACCAAAACTTCTGTTTTTTCAAGAATGAATAGACAGAAAAAGCTTTGGAATATTAAAATCTAATTCAAAAATTTAAAATTTGTATCTCAAGCTTGTCATGATTTGACGAGGCGCGATAGGATTCACACTATAATTTTCGTGAACGGTGTAATTTAATTCGTTTGTTATGTTTGATAGTTTACACAAAATCGAGATTTTTTTCCAGGTATAACCAGCTGAAACATCAATTGTAGTGTAACCTTCTAACGGAATTTCTCTATCCCAGATTCCTCCTGGTTTTGTAGAATCATATTGACTGTTCCAACCACCAATTCTGTCTCCAATATAATTTCCAATTGCACCAACAGACACACCTTTTAATAATCCTTCTTGTAAAGTATAGAAGAAACTTAAATTTGCTGTATTTAATGGTGTTCTTGCTACACGATCTCCTTCGATAAAGCTTCCGTTTAATCCTGAAGTTTCAGTATAACGCATATCGTTGTAACTATATCCGGCAATTATACTTAAACCATCTACTGGTTTAGCTGTGATGTCAATTTCTACACCTTTACTTTTTGTTCCACCACTTAATACTTTTATGTTTGTATCAGTGTTAGGTGTTCCGTCAGCTTTAAATTCGGCCATTTGTGCTAAATTACTATTGGTAATTTGATACACCGTAACATTTGTACTTAATAATCCTTTAAGGAAATCTGTTTTAATACCTGCTTCTACCTGATCAATAATAGACGGTTTTATAGGTTGTAGATCTGCAGTTGTTCCTGTATTTGGTGTAAAAGAGTTAGAATAACTTCCAAACAACGAAACATCTTTAGTTGGCTGATAAATCAATCCGGCTTTAGGAGAAAATGCGTTATCTAAACGTTTTGGAGTAACGGTTGGTATCGCATTTTCAGGCGCTACAGTTTGTTTTCCTCCTGCAAAAGTTTCTTTGTAAGTGCTTACTTCAGATTCCTGCCAAGACCAACGAATACCGGCAAGTACCTTGAATTTTTCTGTAATAGAAATTAAATCCTGAAAATAAACCCCAAAACGATTGGTATCGGTTTTTGCTATTTGTGTTGCTCTGTCAGTAGTTGGAATATCTTTTCTCTGATTATTTGGATCAAAAGTAAAAAGATTTATAGTATCATAAAGTGTTGGGCCATATACAGGCAATCCATCCTTTATACCTGTCTGAACATATTTTTCATTAAATGTATAAGTATAGGCTGTGGCAAATGAATTTTCCCAGTCTGCCCCTGTAAATATTTGATGTTTTACAGATCCTGTATTAAAATTTCCTTGTAAACTCAACTGATCGCCTAATATTTGTTCCAAGTTCTTATTCTTTGCTAATCCTCTGTTCCAATCACCAGGAGTTGCGTAAGTGTCTAAGTTTGATAATTGGGCAGTAGAATTACTTCCTCTGTTATAGCTTTGGAAAGAAGAGTTGAAATTTAATTTCCAGTTTTTATTAAAATCGTGATTTAATAATACAGATGCACTGGCAGATTTAGTTGTACCATTTGACCATAATGATCCGTAAAAAGCATTACGCGGTAAGTCTAAAATTTCTTTTCCGATAATTCCAGTTCCAAAATCAGGAGTCCAATCTGCAGATAGATAATCTCCCTGAAGCGTTATTTGTGTTTTTTGAGTTACATTAAAAAGTAAAGATGGATTAATGTATAAACGTTCGTTTTTTACAACATCTCTAAAACTTTCTGAGTTTTCATACGACCCGTTAATTCTAAAAGCGATAGAGTTAGTTAAGGGACCATAAAAATCGATAGATGGCTTATAAAAAGCATAACTACCTATTTGCATTGATATTTCACCACCACTTTTGAATGATGGAGTTTTGGTTACAAGATTAAGGATTCCACCCGGAGCGACATTTCCAAATAGCAATGCTGAACCGCCTTTAAGGAATTCTACTTTGTCTAAACCGGAAACATCAGGGATAGAACCCGCATTATAGCGGAAACCATTTTTAAACATATTATTTGGTCCCATATCATATCCTCTTGAGAAAAATGATTCCTGAGCACCACCTCTTGCAGAACTTACATAAACACCATTTGCATTTTTTAAGACCTCACTTAACCTGATAGCTTGTTGTTGTTCGATAATTTCAGAACCAATAACTTGTATCGCTTGTGGATTATCCATTGGCTTTAATCCAGAACGAACTGCTGTTACAGGTTTTGGCTCTCTTCCTTTAGTAACAATTACCTCATTAAGAATCTCTCCTTTTTTATTTTTTACAGTATCATTTAAAGTAGTCGTGTTTTCTGCACTGGTGTATTCCTGGCTATAAGCACCAAAGCTTAGGAAAGACAATGCAAGTAGTAAACTATGTTTCATGTTCTTTATTTAGATTTAATAAAAATAATTTTTTTGTGCAAATATAAGGTTACATTAATGTTTTAACAAAATTTAACAATGTATTTTCTTGCTTAAACTTATATTAGTTTTGTCTTAAGATTCGCTTAAGATGTTGTGGTTTTTATTTTTATTCATTATAAATAGTAATAATAGACTTCAATTTTAAAGCTTTAGAAACTAAGTAAAATGAAAAAACCTTGCTCAAAAGAACAAGGTTTTAATTATTGCAAATAGATAAAGATCTAAATATAGTATCTTATTTAACAGAAATTAAGTAAGTAGCCATTTTCCAGATTTCATCGTATTTTTTACCATTATGTTCACCCGAAGCTTTTTCTGTATATGCAAATTCTACCATATAATTTCCTGGCCAGATTGGTGTAAATGAAACTTCCCCGTTTTCATTACTCCATAATTCTTTTTCCCATCCGTTTGGAGCAATTACTTTCATTTTTTGTTCTTTGGCAATTTTGCCTTCATACAAAGCATTTACATTGATTTTAGTATTCTGTTTTGCAGTTAAAACATCTTTAGAAAATAACCCAATAACATTTGTGTTTGCTACAGCTTCATTTCCTTTTGCTGCATTGCCAACAGTAACATTAGCGCTTGAGTTATAATCTAAAACCATAGTACCATAAACATCTTTTACTTTATGATGCATTACAATAGTATATACTCCTTCTTCATCTGGTGTAAAAAAAGCCTGGTATTTATTATCTAATGCTTTTGCCGAAAGTTTAGTTTCTTTTTTTGATGGGCTAATTAAAACCAACGAAAAATCTTTTAGATCTGAAAACCATTTGTCAGCTTTAGTAATATCGTTATCTGAAAATTCTCCAAAGTAAACAGAGATTTCCTGTGCTTTTCCTTTTGTTCCTGTTGCTTTAGTTTCGATCCAAAGGGCATGTGCAAACAATTGCGGACTTGCAACTAACATAAAAAGGAAAAGGCTGACTTTTTTTAAAGTATTTAATTTCATAAGATCAAGGTATAAATTATTAAGTATGATATTTGTACAAATCTAAAGTTTATTTAGAACAATTAAAAATAAAATTCTGAAAAATGATTATTTTAATTGTAAGATCTTTTGTGCTGTTTCATTGGCAAGAGATTTATTTCCAATTTTGATATAAGCCTTTTCTAAAGAGAAATAAACATTTTTGCTTTTCGGATAATATTTTTCAGAAAGTTTAAAAAAGAAAATTGCCTGATCTGTTTTTTCATTGTCAAGACAATAATTTCCCATCCAGTCTAAATAACTTTCTGATGGAATAAAAGTAAAACCAGTATCTGCCGAAAGTTTTTTATATTGATTTTCAACAAGTGAAGGATCCTGCACAGCTTGTTTTACCTGAACCAGATGCTCCTTAAATATAAAACGTAATCCGTCATATTCAGCCGGAATCGGAATGGTGCCATGATCTTCATTTTCATAATATTTAAAACTCCAACGAAGGTTTTTGGGCTTTTTTTCTTTTAGGAGTTTTTCAAATTTCCTGATTCCTCTTGCCATATCTGTTGTAGTATCTTGCGGAATGTTTATTTTATTGGCCATTGCAACATAAATACTGCTGTGCTCAAAATCTTTACCATTAAAAATAGAATCGGCTTTTTTGATCATAATTTCATTATCCCACCAAAGACTCGGATCAATAATGACATAAGAATTGAACAATTTGGTATGATTTAAAAGAATATTAGTTGCGGTCAATCCTCCAAAAGAATGTCCGTTTAAAACATTATAGCCAGAGGTTCTATACTTTTTATCAATATAAGGGCGAAGTTCTTTTTCTAAAAAAGCAATAAAGTTTTTATTACCCCCACTTTGATTAAACATCTTTTTATTTTTATCAAAAAAGGCCTGGCGATTGGCTTCTGTAGGAGTTAAATCTCTTGTTCTATTGGTATTAGTAATTCCAACAACAATCATTTGCGGAATCATAGCGTAAGGTCCTTTAGCCAAAGATTGCTGCAATCCGGTAAACGAATGAAAATTACTTTCGGCATCTAATAAATAAACAACAGGATATTTTGCAGGAGCAAATTTTGTATTGTTATAATCGGGTGGGAGATAAATCCAGAAATTTCTTTCTTCGTTTAATGCCTTTGAAAAAATATGATGTTTGCTGCCAATTGTAATACTGTCCTGCGCAAATACTGTAACAGAGCAAAAGCAAAATAGGGCTAAAAGTATCTTTTTCATAATTTAAATAGTTTGCGGTTTTTTCTTTTTATTTCGTCGTCCGTACCAAATTAAAAAACCGGTTACTGGGAGAAACATACAAACCAATCCAACGGCTAA
The DNA here is from genome assembly GCF_015351595.1 of Flavobacterium sp. LC2016-12. Taxonomy (GTDB): domain Bacteria; phylum Bacteroidota; class Bacteroidia; order Flavobacteriales; family Flavobacteriaceae; genus Flavobacterium. The sequence goes on from NZ_JADKPT010000001.1 coordinate 6,269, forward strand.
GGTTAAAATTTTCCCGATCCAGCCAGCCCAAAATCCAATATGAAGATTCATGGTGGTGTCGTCAATATTTAAGCCGTTCATGACTTTTACAGGAATTTCAATTTCCTGACCAGTATATCGGTTTATAGAAAATGTTTTTCCGTTTTGAATTCCCTTCAATCCAATATCTTCGGCTGCGACCGCAAATAAACTTGTAATACTGTCTTTTGCAGCAACTGATAATTTTACCTGTTCAACGGTTTTATCAGTTGAAAATAGTTTTTGAACAATTGGACTTATTGGAGCAAATGTTTTAGTGCTGTCGTACTCAGGTTTCAAATCCCGAATTTCCGCGTAGGCGCGAGGCATCCCGTCAAAAATTTTATGAGTGGTTTTATTTAAAGTTTTATTGACAATAATTAATCCGGTAATGGTAATAAAAAGGGCAGGTAATAAATTGTAAAATCCCGGAACATTGTGCAAATCATAATTAAGACGTTTAAAACTGGCGTTTGTTTTAATTGAAAAACTCTGCTTTTTAGTCGATTTATTCCATTTTTTTGGCCACCATAAAATAAGACCGGTAATCAATTCAATCAAAAATATCCAGACAGAAATTTCTACAATTAAATTTCCGACATCTCCAAACGGAATATGGCCACTGTGAATGTGAGCAATAACATAAAAAAAATCATACGCTTTTCCAGAAGTCAATATTTTTCCGGTATACGGATCAATCCAAGAAAACTGTAAATCTCTTTCTTTGGTCGAAGAAGCCAGTTTTATAGTTCTTTCGGGATCTCGATAAGTAATAAAGTAACTCGCTTTACGGTCTGGAAGCTGTTTTTTGAAAGCTGCCAGAATTTCTTCCGGTGATAATCTTTGTTCTTTTACTTCTGAAACATACAAAGAATCATAAGCCAATCCATCAATAATATCATCACAAAAAATAAATAAAACTCCGGTGAGTGAAACAATAAATACAATAATGCCGGAACTTAGTCCAAGCCATAAATGCAGCCAATGATTCAGCTTACTCCATTTACTTTTTTGCTTGGTTTTTATTTCAGTCTTTCTGATTGGATTTTTAGTCATAATATAAAACGGTAAAAACCAAGCCAGCAACTCAGAATTTGAGTTGGCAGCCTGGTTGTAACTAATAAAAAAATTAGAATTTTAAAGTAACATTGGCTACCAACTGTCTTGTAGGCATCATGTTAGACCAGTAATCTGAGGTCCAATATTCTTTATTGGCAATATTGTTTAATTTTAAACCAATTCTGAATTTTTGCTTTTCATAAAAAACGGTAGCGTCCATTACGGTATATCCGTCTACGGTAAACGTGTTTTCGTCATTTGCATAACTGTCGCTTTGTGTATTTCCTCCAAAACCAAAACCAACACCTTTAATTTTTCCGTCTAATATTTTATAGCTCAACCAAAGATTGGCTACATTTTTTGGTGCCGCATAAGGCGTATTTCCTTTCATTTCGCCAGATGTATATTCGCTTTCATTATACCCGTACCCCATAATCACGTGGAAACCTCTAAACGGATTCGCAATCAAATCTGCCTCAAAACCTTTACTGCTTTGTGTTCCGTCTTGCACAGGAAAAGTGTCTGTATAACGTACTTTGTCTTTTACTTTAATATCGTAATAACTTAGAGTTCCGTTCAATTTTCCGCCTAATAATTCCACTTTTACACCACCCTCTAATTGATTGGCTTGTTCCAATTTAAATTTTACTGGCACAGTCGGACTTTGGTCTGTTTCAGAGGGACCAACGTTTGTAAATCCGTTCATATAATTTCCAAAAACAGAAACTTTATTTTTTACGATTTGATACACTAAACCCATCTTAGGAGAAAGAGCATCCTGATTGTATTTTTCAACTCGGTCTTCATAATGATCAAAACGTGCACTGGCCATTGCAATAAATCGATCCGTAAAATTGATTACGTCAGACACGTAAACACTTGTAGTTCTTAAATCTCTATTGTTTAAAACCCATGGTTCGTCCATATCAGCAATCATTTGCTGATATTTTTCAAAATTGATAAATGGAGCATCTCCGTTTATTGGCGTCAAAGGATTCCCTGCTGCTGCATCATACGAATTGATCATCCATCTGTTGTCGTTTGTACTTAAATAAGTATAATCTAATCCTAGTAAAAGTCTATTTTTCATACTTCCAATTTTGAAAGTTCCAATGAAGTTTTGCTGAATTTGACTTGTTTTAAAAACACTGTTCACATTCATTAATCGACGCTGCAATAAAGGCAAAGCGTTAGCATCAGGATTATTGTTTATCAATAAGAATAAATAATTGGCTTTGTTGTTTGTAAATGCATTCGAAAAATTAGTCTGCGAAACCCATTGATCTGATAATTTATAAGTTGCTCTGGCAAAAATATTGGTCGTTTTAGCTTCAGATTGCAAATCATCCGTTGTATATGATTTTTTGAAATCAAAATTCAGATCATTAAAACTTTTGTATGGAGAATTTTCAACATCTAAGTTTCCTAAGCCAGTATAGGTTGAATTTCGGCTTCCGCTATAGATTTCTACATCAACATCAAAAGTCAATCGGTCATTTACTAAATAAGTAAACGATGGCGCAATAATAAAAGTGCGGCTTTTGCCATAATCCTGCCATGTTTTTTGATTGTCTAAAGCGGCGTTGATTCTAAAAAGCATTGTTTTATCTTCATCGATAGCTGTATTAAAATCGATTGTTGTACGGCTTAAAGCCAAGCTTCCTGTTGTATAGCTAACTTCGCCTTTGGTAGCTTCAAATGGTTTTTTGGTAACTCTGTTTACAAGCCCTCCATAAGTCGTTAAAGTAGAGCCGAATAAAGTAGCAGATGGTCCTTTGATCACTTCAATACTTTCTAAGTTTACAGGATCGCTCATGGTTACCCAGTTCGTACTCATTCCGTTGCGAATAGAACCGGCTGCCGAAGCACCGCTAAAACCACGCATTCTTAAACTTAATCCAACTCCTCCTGAACCCACACTTTGTGTTACATTACTTAATCCTGGCGCAGTTGTCAATGCGCTTCTAAAATCGACAGCAATTTGTTCCTGAAAAAGTTCTTTTGGGACTACAGTATAAACCTGCGGATTTTCAAGATTGCTGATTGGAAGTCTTGCTACATATTCACTTTTCTTTTCAGCGAATTTTTTAGCAGCTGAAACCACCACAACTTCCTGAAGCTCTTTTAAAGAAGATTCTAACTGAAAGGAAACATTTGCGGTTTCGTTTGCTGTTACAGTTACTGTTTGTTGAGCAGTTTTATGTCCCATCATATTAATTTCAATTTGATAGGTTCCAGCAGGTATTTTATGAAAAATAAAAACACCATTTTCATCTGTTAGGGCTGATTTTTTTAGATCAGGAATTACCACATTTACAGAGCCGGCATTTTGATCATCTGCCGTAAGCACAGTTCCTTTTATAGAACCTTCATTTTGTTGTGCAAAAGTATTTGTAATTAAAAAGAAAAATAAGAGCTTGAGGTAAACTGGTTTACTCAACATTTTTTTTGATTTAGTTTTAAAAAACATTCTATTTTTATTTAGATTGGTTATAAATTGTTAATTTTACGCAAAAGTAATATGTTAATAAAAACATAATAAACGCAAAAAGGATTTTTATAAACGCAAAAGGGATTTATTTGATATTATCTAATAATTAGATGGTTATGAGTTTGTAAGATGCATTTGTATAAGAGATAAATAAAAGAGACGGCAATGAAAACAATGATGAGAAGCGACATTTTTAAAAAAGAATTAGTGGTTGTAAACGATCCGATTCGGTTTAATAAAGAAGATCTTATCGAAAAGAAAATCAATTATAATCATAAGGGAATTGTTGGAATTATTACTGATATTATGCTGGATGGTGTTCATGTCGTATCCAGGGATTTAACAATAGAGAAAGAATATTCAATTGAAGTAGAACATGATTTCTCGTTTGTAAAGTTGCATATCGAAATAGAAGGCGATAATGAATATTGTCCTGAAAATTCTTCTGAAAGGGGGATATATATTCCGCAAGGGCATTATAATTTGTTTTATCTGCCGAAAATTAAAGGTGTTTTAAATTATCGTACCAAAAGAAGAAGAACGCTCGAAATCACTTTTACAGAAGAATATTTACAACAATTATTTTATCCGAATTTAAGTGCCACGATTCCGTTATTAGCGCAAGCTATTACGAATCAAACTTCTTATGTAATGTGGGAAGCCAGTAAAAGTATTCCGCCTAAATTGAATGTTTTGATTGAAGATATTTTGCAGTGTAATTATTCAGGAAATATCAAGAAAGCCTTTTTAGAATCCAAAATAGTAGAGATACTTTCTTATCTATTTACGATTATAAATGAAGAGGAAAATACTAAAGTGACTAGTGAATTAAGTGCCTGTGATTATGTGAAAATTCTTGAAGTAGAAAATATTCTCAAAACACAATTTAAAGAAAAACATACGCTGGCAAGTATTGCGACTCAGGTCGGTTTGAATAATTTTAAAATCAAAAAATATTTTAAAATGGTATTTAATACAACGGTATTTAATTATCTCACGCAAGTAAGAATGGAATATGCAAAACAATTAATCTTAGAAAAAGAATATCCGATTTGTGTAGTTTCTGAAGAATTGGGTTATAAAAATCCACATCATTTTACAGTGGCTTTCAAAAAAACTTTTGGCTATTTGCCAAGTAAACTAAAAAATTAAAAGGGACTAATTTTTAAAATTAGTCCCTTTTTCGAGTTTTAAAAGTAGTGTAATATTTAAAATTTATAAGTAAAACTTGCCACAGCATTTCTAGGTTTTTGCGGATTTAAAGTAGACCATCCACCATTAAAATAATCTTTATTGGTAATATTATTAATGTTTAAAGCAACTCGGAATTTATTTGTATTATAAAAAAGAGCTCCATTAATAACAGTGTACTCAGGTAAAACAAATTTGCCGGTTACAGAGCTATCCAAAATAGCATTTTCACTTGCATAATTTCCACCAAAACCAAGACCGAAATTTTCTAAAGCACCCTCATCAAATTTATAAGTTGCCCAAAGGTTAACTAAATTTTTCGGACCCGACCAGAAAGGCCTTTTTCCTTGTTCCAGCCAAACATTTCCTTCGTCTCCTTGTGTAATTTCACTGTCATTATAGCTATAGCCCGCAATAATACTTAAACCTTTTATTGGGGAGGCATTCAAATCAATTTCAAATCCCTTGCTTCTGGCTTCTCCGCCTTGCGCACTGTACATAGGATTACTGGTTACCAAATTGGCAACGTTAATATCATAATAACTAATAGTTCCGGTTAATTTATCTGAAAAAAGATCAGCTTTTACTCCAAATTCTAATTGATTGGCATGTTCCGGTTCAAAAGTTTGAGTTCCTATTATATTTCCGTCATCATCATAATTCACGCCAGGAGCGATATTTCTGAAACCATTCATATAATTAGCAAAAACAGATAATTTGTCCTGAATTGGCTGGTAAACTAATCCAAATTTTGGAGATAAAGCAGTTTGTGTATAATCGTCGTCATCAGCATTTGCATCTCCTTCAGTATCAAAATAATCAACTCTCAAACTTGCCATTGCTAATAATTTTGGCGTAATATTTAACACATCAGAAGCATAAGCACTGTAAGTCGCGTCTTGTGGATTGTAATTTCCGGCTGGCTCATTTGCCAAAAGCTGATCAACAGATGTTTGAGTCAGGAAATTTGGTGCATCTTCATCAAATTGTCTTACTTCCCCTTGTGCCGTAATATTGTATAATTTTCCATATCCTGAACCTCCATACATTACATTTCGATCAAAATAATCTAAACCAACAACCAAACGATTACGCATTTGTCCGATTTTGAAATCTCCTATAAAATTTTGTTGAATATCAGTTGTAGCAGTTTGTGATTGCTCTTTTGTTATCCAAAATCCAAAATCACCATTTCCATCTTCATTATCATAAATATAAGAGTAATATCCTCTTGATTTTGATGAGCTACGTGATAAAACAGTCTGCGAGGTCCATTGATCAGAAATCTTATAAGTCATTAAACCCTGCAAACTAAATCTCGGATTTTTCATTGCCAAATCATTACTGTAAAAAGACAAATCAGTGTTATAATTTAATTCATCTAAATTGGCAAATTGGAATGGTGTGTCTCTTCCTAAAAACAGCATTGAAGGCGTTGTTTTTTCTTCCTGCATGAATTCAGTATTAATAAGGAAAGACAATTTATCATTTACTTTATAAGACAGGGAAGGAGCTACAAAAAGCGAAGTACGAAATCCTGCATCCTGAAAACTATTTTCTGTTTGGTAAGCAGCATTTACTCTGAAGGCGATATTATCAGCATCATCAAGAGGTGCATTAACATCAAGAGTAACTCGGTTTAAACCAAAACTCCCCACTATATAAGAAGCTTCACCGCCAAAACCACTATATGGTTTTTTAGTAACGGTATTGATAAGTCCTCCGTAACTTACCAAACTACTTCCGAATAAAGTTCCCGATGGACCTTTGATTACTTCAATTCTTTCAATATTTGAAGGGTCTAAACTTCCATTTGTTAAACCAGGCAATCCGTTTACAATATTGGCCTGAACTTCAAAACCGCGCAAAGAATAATAAGAACCACCATCGCCACCGCGGCCTGTAGATTCCCATAATTTCTGGATTCCAGGTACGTTTTTCAAAGCATCTTCATAATTAGTAATCGCTTGCTCTTTCATTAATTCAGATGAAACGATGTTGTAAACCTGTGGATTCTCAACGTTTTTCAAAGGCATTTTAGAAACATAAGTACTTTGTTTCGGGAAAGCTTTGCCTCGGTTACTGGTAATGATAACTTCTTTTAATTGTTTGTTAGAAACTTTCAATTGCAAATTAAGTATAGAAGTTTCATTGGTTGAAACAGTAACTTCTTGTTCCAGAGTTTCGTAACCTGTTAAAGAAACTTGTACAGTATAAGTATTTGGTTTTACTCTGTTGAATTCAAATGCACCATCTTCATTGCTAATAGTTCCATATTTTGAATTTTTAAGAATAATATTAACTCCAACTGCCAGTTCTCCATCAGAAGTTGTAATGGTTCCTTTGATTTTTCCGAAGTTTTGCTGGGCAAAAATAGTATTTGTTAAAATGAGAAATAAACAGCTTATAGCAAAAATGAGCCTTTTATTGTGGTTTAAGTAATTCATGATTTTTCTTTTTTTTGGTTAATTCGCATTGTTATTATTTAGAATAAATAAAAACAGTGTAAATGTAAAAATTAATCTTTCCTTAACAAATATTATTTTACTTGATTTGATATACTTTTTGTTATATAATTGTTGATTTGTTTTTTTTGAATATGGTTATTTGAATTTTATTGAAAAACCACTGAAAGGGTAGAAGTTCCTTTTTAAAAGCCTTAATTTTGCATTCTGTAAAAAGCAAACTTCATGATTTTACCGTTCCTCAAGAAAATACAAAATACTCCACAAGGATTTCGTTTAGCCAATACTGTCTTTTTTTTCCTTTCTGGTTTTGGATATTCTTCCTGGGTATCGCGAATTCCACATATACAGGCAGAATTGCATTTATCTGAAGCCCAATTTGGAGCTGTTTTATTTGCTTTTCCAATTGGTTTGATGCTGACAATGCCTTTTACCGGAATGCTATTAAATAAATACAGCAGTCGTTATATTATGTTGTTAGGAGCAGTCATGTTTAATATTGCCTTGGCTTTACCGGGGTTAGTGGCTTTTGTGTGGCAGTTGGTTATCGTGCTTTTAATTTTTGGAGCTTCTCGTAATATTTTTAATTTATCGATTAATGCACAATCACTAGAGGTTCAAAAACTATATCCAAAATCGATCATAACGCGTTTTCATGCGGTTTGGAGTATTGCTGTTTTTTCAGGAGCTGGTGTTGGTTATGTAATGGTTACACAGCATATTGCCCCATCACATCATTTATTGGGTGTTAGTGTTTTCATGATGGCTCTTACTTTCTGTTTCTATCCCATGAGTATTCATAATGAGCCGGTACCTGTTAAGAAGAAGTTCTTTTCGATGCCGGAAAAAAACCTTGTCAAGTTTGCCATGATCTGTTTTGTATCAATGGCTTGCGAGAACACCATGTACGATTGGAGCGGTATTTATTTTAAAAATATCCTACATGCTTCTCCAAAGTTAACCAGTGCGGCGTTTGTGTTTTTTGCAACAGCAGTAACTTTAGGACGTTTGTTTGGAGATTATGGTGTAATGAAATTTGGTACGAAACGAATTCTGTTTTATAGTGGTATTTTGATCACTGCAGGATTTGGAATCTGTTTTATTCTACCGTACGCTTACCCAACTATTTTTGGTTATGTTTTGATTGGAGTAGGTGTTTCCTGCGTGGTTCCGCTGGTATTTGCTATCGCCGGCAGATCATCAAAATTAAGCAGCGGTTCTGCCTTAACTTCTATATCTACTGTTGGTTATCTTGGGTTTTTGCTTGTGCCGCCAATGGTGGGTTTTATCTCTGAATATCTAAGTATGAAATGGGCGTTTTTAATAATGGCGCTTTTAGGAATACTGATGATTTTTATGGTGAATAAGATTGGGGAAAACGAGTAATTTTTGAGTTGCTAAGATTCTAAGGTTCTGAGGTTCTAAGTTTTTTTAAGAATTTTTTCTTTCAATCTTCTATCATGTTTCCGACTACATATTTTGCTATTTAATATCCAATAAATAACATATCCCAACACAAGAGTCATCATTACAGAAAATATATTTACTCCACACAAATAATAAATTAAAGCTAGTAAACTTATTATAAAGATTTCTATGTAATAAGTTTCTTTTTCGGCATTGCGTTGCTTTATTATCATAATATTTCCACGTCTTTTTCCAATTCTTTCAACTACTTTTTTGGTTATTTTATCTACGCTGTAAAATTTATCACGATCAGGGAATGTAAAGCAAATTTCAAATTCGAGTTCGAGCCTGTCCATAAATTGATTATATTTTTTAACTCCTTTAAAAGAATTTTTAATATTATCTTTTTGGTGTGGTGGAAAAGTAAGGAAATCTAGAAAATGAGATTCTTCGAAATATAAATCGGGTCTCTGTCTTTCTTCTTTAAAGATTTCTAGAATTTTTTCTTTTATTTCGATGTCACTCATTATTTTTTTTATTTCTTTTTCTTGTTTTCAAATGCACCAATCATTTCACTCAAAAGCTTTGCTTCCTCATTTGTAATTCTATTTTCTTGCTCAGCTGGAACAATGATATCAATGACATATTCGTATTCTATTTTGTTATTTATTTTGCCACGTTTCAAAACTTTAGTCAGTTTATCTTCACGGACATAATCTAAATTTTGATTTTTTATTTCTTTCCAAAAATATTCAACGTATTCTCCTGAACATTCTTGGAAACGAGTAAATACTTCTTCAATTAGGTATCTTAAAGATGCTATTTTTTTGTACCGGGGCTCAGGATTAAGCGCAAAATCTTTTCTTTCATGATAATTTGTTATTACATGGAGAAATGTTTTTTCATCCCAATTATAAGGGGGGAATTTTCTAAAAGCCTCAATAGCAATGTCAACGGCTTTAGATAGTTTTAAAGCTTCAGTTTCGTAATCTGCTCTTTGTTTCATGAAAATTCTACTTCTTAGTCATAACAAACTTCTCCGTCGTCATCTTCCCTTGCAAATTCCCTGAAATTTCAGCAGTCAAAGTATTATTTGCTCCTTTTGAATACGTGATTTTTTGTGGATAATCATGTGATGGATTTTCGAAAACCAATTTGTTTTCATTTTCTGTAGTCGAACCAAAATCGATGGCTTTATCATTGTTTTGTCCGTTTACTGTTGCGCTGTACAATAACATTTCGCCTTTTTGAGCTAAGATTATTTTTTCAGCATGCAAAGTGTCGTTGTTTTTAATGAAATAAGAAGTCGCACTGAAAGTACTGTCGTTTATTTTTTGCCAGCTTTCTGTCAAAACACCGTCTTCTGATTTGTTTTCCCAGGTACCAATAAGCCAGTCGGCCAGTTTAATTTTATCTTTCTCAACTGTTTCTGCTTTTTTGCAAGAGACAACGGCTAATAAAACAAGTAGAAGAGTGGTTTTTTGAAACATTTTTTTTGGTTTTAGGTATTAAATAGTGGTACTAAAGTATGAAAAAAAAGCTTACCACAACTCAACCGAAGGGAATAGGTGAATCAGATTCAATAATTTTTATTTCACGCAGATTCTGCAGATTTAGGCAGATTAATTTTGATTTTAAAATATATAAATCTGCGCACATCTGCTTAAATCTTTTTTAAATCTGCGTGAAACAAAAAAGCACTTTAATCCTTGATCCCGATAGCTATCGGAAGTGGCCAAAAAACTTTAAAAACTTTCTGTTAAAATAATATAAACCAACTCTTTGCTTGGTTTTTGGTCTTTTAGTTTGGCTCTTACCTCATCAAAAGTCACCTTAAAATCACAGCCTAATTTATGATCGCTGCAGCCGTAAGCTGTGTTTCCTTTTAGAACTGTTCCTTTTTTACATTTTGGACATGTTAAAGAATCTGATGAAGCAGCTGTTTTTGCTTCAGGTTTTGCTTTCGGAGCTGTTTTTTTTGCTTCTAATTTAAGCTTGTAGTTTTCTTCAAAACGAATTAAACCTTCTACGGCACCAGCTTCGGTTTTAAAGCCTTTTATGTTTACGGTTGAACCTTTTTGAAGCAATCGCATATATTGGCTTTCTGTTATTTTTTTATCTGAAAAAACATAAGGCAATACAAAGTCACAACCCGATTTGTATTCAGAACAGCCATAAGCCGATTTTCCTTTTATCAGATTTCCTTTTTTACATTTCGGACAGGCTTCTGCCAAAATTCCGGCAGCTTTCTTTTGTTCGACTTTGACCGCTTCTTTCTGCACATTTCCGGCATGCGAAATATTAGCGTGTCTGGTTTCGCTTCGGACTTCAGTAACCAAAGCTTCAACCATGCGCTTCATGTTTTTTATAAAGGCTCCGGCAGTATAGGTTCCTTTTTCGATATCTTTCAATTGCTTTTCCCAGGAACCTGTCAATTCCGCCGATTTGATTAATTCATTCTGAATCGTTTCAATAAGCTGAATTCCGGTTGGTGTCGGCAAAACTTGTTTTTTATTTCGAACGATGTACTGACGTTTAAAAAGTGTTTCAATGATATTTGCACGTGTTGACGGACGGCCAATTCCGTTTTCTTTCATCAATTCGCGTAAATCTTCATCGTCAACTTGTTTTCCGGCGGTCTCCATCGCACGCAGTAAAGTTGCCTCTGTAAACTGATTGGGTGGTTTGGTTTCCTTTTCTAAAAACGAAGGTTCATGCGGACCTCTTTCTCCAACAACAAAACTTGGTAATATATCCGCTTCTTTTTCTTTAGCATTCGGATCTTCAAAAACAACACGGAAACCTTTTTTCAGGATTTCTTTTCCTGTCGTTTTAAATAGTACATCAGCTGCTTTTCCAACCACTGTGGTATTGGCAACCAAACAATCATCATAAAAAACAGCAATAAAACGCTTTACAATTATATCATAAACCTGTTGCTGATTGTACGGCAAATTGATTTCTATTCCAGTTGGAATAATAGCGTGGTGATCGGTAACTTTTTTATCGTTGAAAACCTTTGGCGATTTTTTAATCTTTTTCTCTAGAAGAGGTTGGGTCAACGTACTATAATTCGATAATTTTTGAAGAATTCCCGGTACTTTCGGATAAATATCACTTGGTAAAAAAGTCGTATCAACTCTCGGATAAGTCACAACTTTTTGCTCGTACAAACTCTGCGCAATTTTAAGCGTTTCATCTGCCGAAAACCCAAATTTGGTATTACAATACACCTGTAAACCCGTTAAGTCAAACAGTTTTGGAGCAAATTCGTTTCCGTTCTTTTTATCCACAGAAACAATTTCGAAGTCACTTTCTTTAACTTTATCCGCTAAAAGTTGTCCGTCTTCTTTATTCAAGAAACGGCCTTCTTCGTAACTAAAAAGTGTTTCTCTATATAAAGTCTGCAATTCCCAATAGGGCTGGGGTTTGAAATTTTCAATCTCTTTAAAACGATCCACCACCATCGCTAATGTTGGCGTTTGCACACGGCCGATAGACAAAACTTGTTTGTAACCACCATGTTTTACGGTATACAAACGCGTAGCATTCATTCCGAGTAGCCAATCGCCAATCGCTCTTGAAAATCCGGCGTAGAATAAATTATCGTAGTTGGCAGATGGTTTTAGGTTATCAAAACCTTCTTTTATGGCTTCTGTTGTCAAAGACGAAATCCACAAACGCTGTACTTCGCCTTTATAATTGGCTTCGTTCATTACCCAACGCTGAATCAATTCTCCTTCTTGCCCGGCATCCCCGCAGTTTATAACTACTTCGGCTTTGTCGAATAGACTTTTTACAATTTTGAATTGTTTTTGAATTCCTGAATTCTCAACTACTTTGGTCTCGAATTTCTCCGGAAGCATGGGCAGGTTATTCAAATCCCAGCTTTTCCAGTGCGGTTTGTAGTCGTTAGGTTCTTTTAAGGTACATAAATGCCCAAAAGTGTAGGTCACGGCATAACCATTGCCTTCGTAATAGCCATCGTGCTTGGTATTGGCTCCCAAAACGGATGCGATTTCACGTGCTACACTTGGTTTCTCGGCAATACAGACCTTCATTTTCTCTTTCTTAATTGGAAAGCGAAATTAGGGAATTAGAAATTGGTATTGAAATTTTTTGCCACTAAGGCACAAAGACACTAAGATTTTTTTTGAGCTTGATTTTTTTAATCTCGCAAAGCCGCTAAGGCGCAAAGTTTTTTATTGCAACTTATTTAACATAGATTTTAAAAAGATTTCAGCAGATTTTTTTACTTAAAATCAGTTGTAAAAAATCTGCGTGAAACAAAACTTTGCGACTCTGCGACTTTGCGTGAAAATTTCGCACTGTCTTTGATCGGTTTTTATCTCAGCACCTTAGTGATTAAAGAACTCCAACATCGTTTTCAATGAATCTTTAGAATGCATTTTTTCGCCATTTTCAAGCGATTCCTTTGCTGCTTCTGCAGCTCTTTCACGCATGTTTGATTCATAAAAGGAAATAGCTTCCTGAATGGTTTTGTATTTATCAGAAGTTAAGTATTCACTTAATTCTAAAGCATCAAGCATGGCCATATTGGCGCCTTCACCTGCAAATGGAGGCATTACGTGTGCAGCGTCACCAATGATGGTTATATTAGATAAAGCTTCCCAGGTTTGATCTAAAGGCATACAATTAATAAGACGCGGAATAAAAGGCACTGAAACATTTTCTAATAATTCATGCCAAACAGTGCTCCATTCGGGATAGGCGTTTTTAAACCATTCTAAAATTTGCACTTTGTCAGCGTAGTCCAAACCGCTGTTGACAGACCAGTTTTCATCAGTTTTAAAGCTGACGTAAAAACCTAGAGCGCCGCCACCTTTTTGGCCCATCAATATGTTTTTTTCATTTCCGAATGCCATTATTTTTCCTCCATTTAAAAGAGAATGCATGTGTGGTGCCATTTTTGCGGATTCGTAAATATTACCCTCCAGCATGGTGATGCCTGAATAAAACGGTTTTATGTCTGTGATGTAGGGACGGATTTTAGAATTAGCACCATCAGAACCAATTACAAGATCAGCGTAAACAGATAAACCGTTTTTGAAGTGCAATAACCAGCCTTCGTTTTGTGGCTCCATCGAAATAAAATGACTGTCCCAAACTATTGTTTCAGGCTTTAATGATTCAATTAGTATTTTTCGCAATACACCGCGGTCAATCTCCGGGCGAAAATATTCATTATCAAAATCTTCTTCAAGATTCGTTTCGTGGTCGCTGTAAAATACTTTTGCCTGCTCGTCTAAAAGGAGTGTTTTATCTGCACCAGGCATAAAATTAGTTCTGAATTCTTCAAATAAACTAGCTTTGCGAATAGCGGCTAATCCCGAATTATCATGCATATCCAAAGGTGAACCTTGTACTCTTGCGTTTTTATTTAAATCTCTTTCATATACTTTTACATTCACATTTTGCAATTGTAAAAGTCTGGCTAAAGTAAGTCCGCCGGGACCGCCGCCAATGATAGCGACTTGTTTATTTTCTAGTAACATTCCGTTTAATTTTAAATTATTTTATTCCATTTGACTTGTCAGCCTTTGGTCGGAACAAAATTATTGTTGTTTTAGAACGGATAATAGTATAAATCGGTCATCTTTATTTTTTAGCAATTCGCGTGGTGCAACCCCGGAGAATTTTTTGATTTCTTTGATGAAATGATTTTGGTCTGTAAAGTTCAATTCCGGAAAAAGTCTGCCTTTTGCAATATGTTCTAAAGATGCTTTGAATCGTAAAATTTTGCAAAAGGCGTTTAATGAAAGTCCGAATTGTTTATTGAAATACCTATTGATTTCGCGGCTGCTCCAGGATATTTCTTCTGAAAGCTGCTGTATTTTTATTTCGCCATTTGATGCGTAAACCAGTTTAAAAAGCTTACGTTTTCTTTCGTCGATTTTAGCGGGTAAAAGTTCCGTTAGTTTTGTGGCTATTTTAGAATGAAAACCCTCAAAATCTTTTAAATCATCAGCAGTGAATTCCCAAAAATCATTAGGTAAAACTTTGGCACTATTTAAAATATCAGCAATAGAAGTCTGCAAAAGATATTCTGCTCCTAAGGGTTTAAAACTAATTTTGAAAGCCAGAGTATTTGCCGGAATAATTTGTTGTTCAGGTACATTTTCCAGACCAATAAGTGTAATTTCAAATGGCTCTGATTCTGTTTTCATAAAAAACAAATCAATTCGTCCGTCTGGCATTAGGACTACTTCCATGTCATTGCTGGACGGATTATGAAACATCCCAATATTTTCTACAAAGTCAAGAAGTGACTCTTCTGGCTCTACAGCTTTATAATAGAAGTCATTGTTCATCGTTCATTTTTGTTATTACTGTTTTTATTCCATAAATACCCGTCAGCATAAATATCAGTCCAAAGACACCAAAAATTCCAAAATCCCAATATTTATCATCAGCACGAATAGCATTAACCTCTGATAATTTTAGGTAATCATTCTTTTTTGAGTGAACACTTTTAACGCTGATTGTTTCATTAAAAAAATAGTTGTCAGGAAACGACAAGGAATCTGTCTTTATTATTTTTGTCCTGTATTCTGTTTTATCAATTCCTAAAAAGATGGAATCTCCTGTTTTAATTTCATTTATTAACTCCTCAACAAAAGTAGCTTTTAAATCTTTGCCTTGAATTCTGAAATTGAAGTCAGGATAGGATTTTAATTTTATTAAAATGTAATCATGTTTTCTATTAATATATTGAATGCTCCCAGAAGTTTTGTCACCAAAAGCGATAATGTCCTTATCGTCAAGATCTTTATTTTGCAATTTATCATACGCACCGATAAGACATAATATTCCAATTAACGTGAAGACAATGAAAGCAATCAAGCCTGCTTTGTTTCGGTTTAATTCTTCCAGTTTTAGATTGCGTTGCTTATTTTTAGTCAACTCAATTTTTATTTCAAAATAATTATCATAGGTGTCGCTTGATAGTTTGATTTTTTCGCCCGATTTAAAGTGTAAAGCGAAAATTTCGTATCTGCCATATTTGCCTTTTACGTCAGCTTTCGTCCAGCTTATTAATTCATTTAAATTATAAGTTTTTTGCGATCTTCCAAATGATATTACAGTCAATTTATTGTTTGTAACAATATAGGTTTTTATCGAAATTAAAAAGTAGAAAATGAGTAAGGCAATCACTAAAAACAGCGCAGAAAAGATCAAACCAATATAGTTGGGATATTTCAAAGCTATGAATTTTGTATAGGAGTAAAGGGATAGCGCTAAACAAATAAGAATGCCTAGAGAATAAGATTTCCAATACCCTTTTTTATTTTTTGATTTCAATCCTTTCTCTGTCAACTTATTATTTTAGTATTACCGTTAAATTTCCAGATTTAAATATCCATGTACTAGTTCTGTGTCTCTCTGAGAGAGATTATTAAGCTTTCTTTCTTCTCTCGGTCAAATACTTTCGAATTGGAGTATCATAAAAAACCATTGTTAAATAAGCGAAACCAAGTAAAAGAAGTGTTCCAATGATTATGATGACAGTCAATTGACCTGCTGCCGGTTTGTATTTCGCATAATAGCCCGCGAATATCCACATCACGGCATAATGCGTCATGTATAACGGATAAGATATTTTTCCGAAGAAGATGCACAGTTTTCTGAAACCTTGCGTTAGTGTAGCTCCAGCTCCCACTGCAATTAATAGCGGAAAATAAACCAAGACAACTATAGGCTCTGTCAACCAGTTCCAACTAGTAAAAGGCAATAAGAGCGCAAACAACAATAATACAGATAAAACAATAAAACCCAGTTTTGTTTTGATGATCCAATTAGAACGATAAATCAACATACCAGCTAAGAAGGAAAACGAAATACGACCGCATCCATCCCAAAAGGTTTCTCCGCTCCATCCGCCCATTAATGAACCTCCCGCGCGATGGCTAACAAAACAAATTCCCGCTGCAGCAAAAAGGGTTATTATAAAGAGCGCACGACGACTTAGTTTGTGAAGGAAAAGGGCATAAAATATATTGGCAACATATTCCCAAAACAAGGACCAGGCTGGCGCGTTTAGACCAAATATATTGAAATAGCGATCTGGCATTGCCGGAAAAGGAATCAGAAGAAGCGTGCTCAAAATTATCAGAATCAATTTTCCGGTTTCATAACTTGCGGCATGATCACTAAACGGATCAAAAAGAAAAGTTAGTAACCCCAAAACCGAACCAAAAATCACCAGTGGATGCAATCGAATTAATCGTAATTTAAAAAATTCAGTAAGACTCATTTTCTCCATTCGATCATGATAGGCGTAGGCAATAACAAATCCGGAGAGGCAAAAGAAAAAGTCAACGGCTAAAAACCCGTGAGCAATGAAATTTTCTGCAGGCGGATAAACGATTTCCATAAAATGGAAAACGACAATGGCTAAAGCGGCTATTCCTCTTAAACCGTCAAGGATTTCAAAATGTTGTTTTGGTTTTAAAACTTCGGTAGTGATACTGGTCATTTGTAAATTCTGATTTTGAAGATGCAAAATAAGGATTTAGAATTTGCCAATGAAATTTTTTTACTACGAAGAGGTTCTGTTTTTTTATTCTTGAAAAGTTTTTAAACGTGGATAAGTAATCAAAGAAAAAGTAAATAAGGTTTAATATTTTTCCAGATGAGTATTTCTAACGATAAAATCAATAGCTAATTTAACTTTTTCCGGTTTTGTCAATCTCAGAATTTTTTTATTTATGCTCTTGTTTTCATCAAACATTAGTAAAGTAAAACTAGTTACAGAATGATTCAAATTAGGCTCCCAATTATGAAACTCTTCAATGTCAGACGAATAATTGTAATTGGTTGATAGCTTTCCTGTTCTTATATAAAACTGTTTAAAGTCTTCTGTTAGTATTAATGTTTTTCTTAATACAAATCCAAATAAAAAAGTCGCGGTATAAAGTTCTCGATTTTCAATCAACAGCCCTTTTTTAGTAAATAAAATAGAAATGAAAATAAGGATCAAAAACAGAAAAACTATTTCGATGCTATAATAAGATTTAAAATCAACCGAGTTTAGCATTCCCAGAAATACCATTACAGTAATAAAAGTCAAAATAATCAAATTTTGAAACTGTTTAAAATCTAATTTTCTTTCTAGAATAATTTTCATTTATGCGAATGGTTATTTTTAATCAAGACCTATTTTTTTTATATCTTAAAAACATCAATTCTCTCCATCCAGAAGATTCCTGACTCCAAAAAAGTAAGTCTGGTTTTGACAATTTTGTCCGACTTATCCCTTGGGTTTTTAGTTACAAATCTCGCCGTCGATTTATTAAAATCCAACGTATATTTTGTATCTAAATCCTCTTGTTTGTTTGAAGAAAAAGTAATCAGATTGTCTTTTGCAGTCCATTTTCCTTTTCCGTATTTATTGACTTCTGGAGGAACACCGCCATTAGTCTTTGAATAGGAATGAAATAAAAATGTTCCGTCCTGATTTAAGGTTAATTTGTATTCTATCAGATGTTTATTTTGTGTGTCTTCAAGTGTACGCTGATATTCGCCAGCAAATTGATTGGATTGGGCGAATAGGGTTAAGTTGAAAATTAAAAATAGGATGGTAGTGATTAGTTTCATTGGTTTGTTTTTTTTTAAAATCAGATTACTATTTTTACTCAATCTCCAGATATTCAGATCTTCCTTTTGCATTTTCTTCGTCTAGCCATTCCCAATCTAATGTCAATTTAATTTTGCCGTTTTCTGTCAGTCTAATTTTGGCTAATGCCTTACCAGCTTTCAATTCATTGTCTACTGTTAAACATTGATAAAGCATGTGTAATCTATCGTCTTTTAAGTCGGCGATAATTTTCCCGTAAGTTATTGTTCCTCCGGAATAGTCTGCTGTTACAAGATTGCCTTTCTGCTGATAGTGGAAAACGGTTTGCGTGTTTACTTCTCCGTTATCGGAATTTTCAATAACGGCAAATCTTTTATTATTAAAGTCAAATTTCTTCATTTTGAATGGTGGCTTAATTTCTGGTTTGTTGAGTAGCTCTCCTGAAGCAATTTTTACTCGCTCTTTTTTTGCAAATTAAAAACGGTTCCTGAAGGATCCATTATCCAATGCATGTTTTGCGGAATTTCTTCAATTTCATCGCAAGTCGATACACCATTTTGTTTTAAATAATTGGTCGCTTCTTCGACACTAGGCACTGTCAATTGTAACCAGGTTTCAGAATGGGTATAATTATCAACACAATCTAACCAAATAATATTATGTCCAAATTGCACCGAATGTGTTCTTGAAACGGTCGGATTAGTTATAGGCACTTCTTTAACTTCAAGTTTTAGAATGTCGCGGTAAAATGCTACTGTTTCATCGTATTTATGTTTCGGTAGCTTTATTGCGATATTAATTCCTGCTTCAAATTTTGTTTCCATAAGTAAAATGTATTTTAATTAAGAACTATTAACAAAATGAAATATAAGAATTTTTTGATTACTACTGAGGATTTGGAGTTTTTTAAGGAACTAGGGATAACAAAGTTCATGTGTTTTTTAATTATCCATATTAATAAATCCCAAAAGATTTGCAATTGTAATAACCATAAAAAGAAAACCTATAAGCATTGCAAATATCAAAGTTCCATAATTAAATTCTTTTTCTGTTTTTATAACAAATTTTTCAGGATTTTCGGCACTGTAGAGTATTGCAATATTTTTATCTATATTGCTTTTATAGGTTCTAAACTTGCTTAAATCTGAGGAGGCATAATAATAAGGTTTTGCAGTTATAAGTTGTTTTTCAAGAGTTTTAAATTCAATAATTGGTGTTTTATATCCTTCATTATCTGATTCGTAAGACTGTATTTTACCTATGCTTTCAATACCGCTTTTAGTAATATGATTTAGAAATAAGAAACTATTAATTCCATAATGAAATATTAAAATGCCTAGTATAAAAAAACAAACGATAGGCTTAAAGAACATGAAGAAAACAAAAAGGATAATTATAATGATAGAATATTTTTTATTAAAATTCATTTTGGTTAGCGTTTATGTTTAGAATTAAAAATAATACTTTATCCTTCAATTGTATAAGGAAAATTACCACTTTCCGGAATGGTCAAAAGTCCTTTCTCTTTCATTTCGTTTGTCGCTTGTGTATAAATAAGATGGTACCACCAGATAAAAAATTCTTCAAAAGTTATTTCTTTGTCGTAGCCTAATTGAACGTATATTTTTTTGCTGTAGCTTCTTTCTTCTTCTAATATTTTTAATAATTCAGGCAAAAAGTTTTTAGCCATTTTATCAAAGGTTTCGTTGTCTGCCGTTGAAACCAGATTTTCAGAAACAGCCATTTTTAAATGATCGCGGTTATTTCCGTAGACACTCACATAACGGCCTTCAATTTGCTCGGTTTGATTGCCGTAAATTCCAAATGATTCTATTTGCTGATTGGTATTTTCAGTGATTCTAAAATAATAATGTTTGCCGTTTCGTAAAGGTCTGTCATCCTGCTTAAGAAATTCTTTTTCCACATTATCAATTTGCCAGGAATCTAAAAGAACGTCGCTTAAAACAAAAAACGACCAGGTTTGAAAATCCTGTTTTTTTGCTATTTCTGTTTTGCCAAATTGCTCTTTTATTGCGGCTAAATTTTTACGTATAGATTTCGTTATTTTTCCTGAAATTGGTTTTGCATATTTAAAAAGCAGCTCACCATCTTTTGCATCGGCAATAAAAACAGTTGGTTTGTATTGATTGTTAACCTTATGAAGCCAGTTTTTAGATTCTAAAAGTGCGATTGAACTATTCATTTTTTCATCACTGAACTTTACATACTCCTGAAAATCTTTTGGTGAGAAGCCTTTATGAAGAGCAAATAAAAATTTATCTAAGCTGTCCTTTTTTATTTTAAAATCGGGAAAATTATCTCCTCTCGAGATCATAGCCCTTTCAATTTTAAGTTTAAAAATTTCGTCAATTTTATTTTGCGCTTTTATAGGTTTTCCAAGTAATAGTAAAAAGATAATGATGAGTAGGTTTTTTGATTTCAATGGTTTGTATTTTGGTTTGTAATTTTGTTTTTATTTGCTTCTGAAACTTCGCTAGCGTGAGCATCACGCTTCTAACATCTGATAACGTACTATTTATTATTAAAATCAAATTTATTCATTTAGATACTTTTATTTTTCGATTTTCATCGTTACTGTTTTCCATTCCATTACGGCATTTCCATCCCCTCGCATGTCAGAGATTTCCAGGAACTTAAATTTGTTTTTCGAAATTTTTTTATAAAGTTTATGAAAGTCCTTAAATGCTTCATATTTACCATTATTGAAATAAAATATAAAATCATCAACTAACTTCCATTTACCATTTTTCAAGGTCCAAATCTTAAATACTTTAAAATTACTGGCGCAGGATGAATTATACTCTGCAATTTCATTTCCTCCATCCTCGTCAATATCTCCAATGCTGAAAATACTTTCGGGATGACAACAATTTGAATTGGATTCTATTCTTGGAATTTGATTATCGGTAAAATAATAAGATTGACCTTCTTCACACCAACCTAAACCGGGTAAAATAAAAACAGAATCCTTTTTTCCATCTCCATTAAGGTCACCCAAAGTTTTAAACTTTTTCTTGAAAACTTTTGTCGCTTCTAAAGAATATTCATAAAATGCTTTCTTTTGTACTAGTGTTGGAAAACATTCTTTTTTTGCATTTTCTAAAACATATCGTGAAATGTCTAATTTGAATTTTCCTTCAAGAATCGAATCGTTTATAAATTGAATGTCATTAGAGAGGATTGAATTTTTAGGTTTGTTGATTTTTAGGTTTTGAACTACTTGCTTACGAGAAAGTTTTTTAGGAGAATTAGGTTTAGCAACCTCTTTTCTATCTATGGTTTTTCCATCTGTTTTTTCAGCTTTATTTGTGCAAGCAATCAGACTAAAGAATACAGCCAAAAAGATAAGTTTCCTCATTTTACGTGTTTTAAGTTTGCTTATTTCTTCGCGATCTCATAAACAATAGTTATAGTTTCTTCTAGTTCTTTTTCTTCCACTTCAAATTTGTCAAATGAAGTTTTTGCACTTGCAGCCATCGCAAGCATTGGTTTATTAAATCTCACTTGTTCGTAGTATAATTTCAAGAAAGTTTTACTAGTCTGACAATTTGATAAATAGCATGATTTTTTAAAGATAAAGAACGGGCAATTTCTGGAATACTTTGCATGTTAACTTCACAGATATAACCAAATTCTAGTTCTGAAACAATCTTACAATGTTCTGCTATTATTTTGGACAACTCTTCATCTGCTTTATAAAGTTCGACATAAACCAAATATAAACTATCGGAATACTCTCTTGGAGTGCCAATGTTTTTGATGTATTGTTCGTAATCCTTATTTTCCATTTGTTTGAAATTAATCTAATTTTTCTAAACCGAAATTTACGTACTTTCCTTCAAACAAAGCTTTTCCTTTAGCCGTATTTCCATTTATATTAAATATTTCTACAGACATCGTTTTTCCTATAAGTTCTGGCACAGGCCCTTTCGTAAAAATAAATTCATAAGTACAATTTGATTTCCAAACGATTGTACCTTGAATAACTGCTGGCGATTCTTTAATAGTTTCTGTTTGAGTGGTTTTGGTTCGGGTTACGGTTATGTCTGGAAGTCCTTCGCTGGTATAGAGAAATTTTCCGATTTTAAATTTTTCGCAAATAGATTCCTGAGAAAAACCGATGTTAAAAAGTAAACCAAAGAAGAGGAGGAAATAGAATTTTTTCATGATTGTATTTGTTGTAATGTTTTGAAAAATAATACTTTGCAAAGCGGAATTATTTATTTAACTGATATAAATTCTCTAAAAACAAAACCTTTTTATCTTCATCCCAAATATTGGAGTAAACCAGCAGATTTAAAAAATTATCTTTAGCAGAACCGAATAGAAATACATTATCCAGTTTTCCATCGTTGTATTTCCAAATAATATATTCTGATTCAGCATTCTCTTTGATCTTGTCCGTTTTATATTTGTTCTCTTTAATATAATCGGAATCCCAGACATAAAATAATTTTACGTTTTCGAAACCAGATTTATTACTTTTGAAAAAGGGATAGGATTTTTTAGGATTTTGAGCAATGGCAATTATTACGCCTTCACTATTTTTTAAGTACGTCTGGCCAGAGTCATTTATTGAATTTAATTGTTCCCAGTTTCCTGGGATTTTTACATCGCCAGTGTGTGTTTTTACAGTGGAGAAATCTGTTGTAGTTTGTGCATTAGTATTTAAAGCGAAAGCAATAAAAAGTAGAAATGTAATTTTTTTTATCATGGTTTTGGTTAGGATTTAGTTTTGATTGGGATTTGATTTTTGAAACCTTTTGAAGCTGGCGCCAGCTGTTGCTTATTCTTGATCAATTTTATAAATTCTTGAGTAGTTTGCAAATTGGGTCCCTTTCAGTTTTTCTTCTATTACTTTCTTTGCTATATCAAAGTCAACAACAATGCAACCCACTTCCATTGTTCCGCTGCCTATACTTCCTCCATCAGTATGTCCAAGTCCTGTCCATCCTAAAATTTCGTCCATTTTAGCTTCGAGTTTATGTCTTTTCTCTAAATCGTGTTCTGTTCCAAAACCATCAATAATATATTCGATTTCTAAATATGAAATTCTACCTTTATCAAATTCGGCATAACCTTCTTTTACTTTCTCAGCAATTTCTTTTAGAACTTTCTTTTTAAAATTTGAAAAAAAGTTTCCTGTCACTTCTTTGTCTTCGCCACGTTCTCCAACTTTCCCCCAATGAACAATAGCTGTTTTTTCATCTTTGTTCCAAGTTTCCCAGTAGTAAAGTTGATTGTCTTTTACTTTATAAAGTTTAAACATAGTATTTAATTTTCTGTTGAGTTTGAATTGTTTGTTTCCCTTGCTAATGCAAGCGTTTTGCTCAGCGGCAAACTCTCGCCTGCGAGAGGGAAATCATTTTTCAAACATAATCACTTATAATTCTAAAACCTTACGTGAAACCGTAATTATAATGTTAGCAGGATTCTTAAAAGCCAAGAGACTTAATGATACGATTTAATATCGGTTGTATACAATCGTTTGAATACAATCACATAGAAATAATCGATTATACATAATTTCGTTTCCATGAAAAAAGGAAATTTATATTCCAAAATTTTACAATTATGTGCACAAACACCCTTTCAAAAGAAACCGAAAAAAATCTAATAGATTTTTTCAATAAATCTGTTGATCCAAAAGCAATGGCAAAATTAATAAGACAGCTAAATTATGTCGTTGCTTTAGGAGTTATGAGAGAACATGAAACTCTTCAAAACAATATAACCAATCTGGAAAATAGCTTTTATTGGTTGAATGAGTTGGCGGAAGTTTTAAATCCTTATTTGGATATTGAATGATTTTTATGGTCTTGTAATTGCAAGCTTTGGATTGATTCTACGCTGCGCAATCCCGAAAGCCTTCGGGACTGACTTTGCGCCATTTATATGATTTTTTAGAAAGCGCTAAACCTCTAAAAAGTCTCCGACTTTTAACGATTCGTTGTAATAAAATATTATTTACGACAATCTAATTATTTAAAAATATCAAGACAAATTCGGTAAAATTCGGGAGACTTTTTAGAGGTTTTGTAGTTTCTAAGAAGATAAAAAAATTACGCAAAGTCAGAGACATTTGCGTAGCGTTTTGGAAGGAACACTTCACAGAGCTGAGGATACCTAAAAGTCATTGCATATTTGATTTTTAGTAATAATCTTTGTACTCAAAATTTTCAGATCGCGTGAAGTACAGCCTACTTGGTTTTCGTATGTTTCATTAAGTATTTTAAGTATACTGGGAATATCATTTTCATCTTCGACAATGATGTAAGAAATATCTTTAAATGAAAATTTAATAACGCAGTCCTTGATTTTTTCGTTATATTTATTCTTTTCTTTTAAATAGTTTTTTCCTGAGACTATTACAGGTGCACCATTTAAATCTTCCTTTGAAGCAACATATCTCCATTCTCTTTCGTCATAAAATCGATATGAATTGGTATTAATTTTTTCATGTACTAATTTTCCTTCGTAGTTTTTACAATAAGAAAGAAAATTTGTAAACTCATTTTGAAGTTGTAAATCCATTCCAGTTGTTTTATGCAATTCAGCTATTCTTTTGTATTGAGTACCTATATGATTAGCGAGAATTGATTCTTTTTCAAGATAAAGAACCGGATTTAAACCTTTTTCTTTTGCCCAGTCTTTTGTGAGCCCAATTCCATAAAATCCATATGAATCGAGATGATTCTTAACCTCAGAAAGTGGAATATCACAAAATGATAACATTGGAATAGCTGATGATAATGATCTGCTTTTTGTTTTGAGGTTTTCCGAGCAATATTTTAATTTAAATCCTTGAGTAGAAATAATTCCTTTTAAATTATCTAATTTGCTTGTGTAATGAATTACTGAATTCGTACTTATTGACATATTAATGTTACGTGAATTAATCTTATATGATTTTTACCTATTGTGGTCATTTCTTTACACTGCGAGCACCTCACTCGTGCCCGAAAAGTTTTTCATTGTTTTTGTATTGACATGGCTGTCTTGTTCATGAGCGTGACGCTCGCATCAGCGAGGGGGAATTAAATTTTAAGGAATGTACCAATCAATCAACTGATTACTAGCCGATTTTATAACAAGTATTTCGTTATTATTTCTTGCTCTAATCAAAGCTTGGACTTGTAGAGTTGCTAAAGATAATTCCGTTTTTACAGCGCGAGTTGATGTTGAACTATATTCTTTCCATCTGCCATTTTTTTCCAAAATAAATCGAAATTTTAAATGACTTAATTCTATATTTTTTCTTTCATTTAAAAAATCTACATCATTATTTGTAATAAATTTTAGACTTCTAGTTAGAAGACAATCAAAACCTAAAGCTATCACTTTAGCTTGCGTTACGAAGTCTTGTAAGTCAATTAGTAGGGAGTCGGCAGCGACATTATGTGCGGCCTTATGTCTACGTTGTGCAGCATTTTTAAAAATATCACCAGGGTTTAACAAAGTAATGCTTATTGCAGAACTAACTTGTTGAATTTTACCCCAACCATCTTTTACCCCAAAAATACCTAAAAACAATTTTATATCATCTGCAGAAACATTTGATTTATCCCACCCTAAGGAAAATTCTGAGAATTCAAAGACAGCATCCTTTGTACTTGAAACGTACCAGGTCTCATTTTGGATAAAGCTTATATGGTCTTCTGCATTTCGCTTTAGTGTGTCTGCTCTGTTTTGAATTCCTTTTAATGCGTTTACAGTTGCGGCTTCTCTAATTTTTGATGGCAATGCGGAAAAACTGACGGTAGTTAAACCGATATTTTTTAAAATTTCTCCAACTTTCTTTTTTATAAAATCTTCAAGTATAGTAAAAGCTATAATTGCCAAACCATTTCTTAGCATTTTTACTTTTTCGTTGTGCTCAACGTCAGTAAGAGCTCGTGAAATTAAAACTGAATCCACCGGATTAAAAGGAGAAACAATTTTTTCAAAACTTGAAATTCGATTAATGAAATTTTCTTTTGCGGTTGGCATTAGGCAATTGCTTCTGAAATTAAGTTATTCATGGTCGAAATTCTATAATTTACCTGTTTAATATTTGACGTAAATTGTCTAATTGAGTTTTCGAATTCACCATCTGATTTGTATTTTTGCTCAAAGGCTTTTTTAATTTCATTCTTTTTTGCGATAAGTTCTTTTTTATTTTTTTCTACGAAAAATGAAATTGATACTGTTTGCACATCAAAAATTCCTTGAATAATTTCTTTTCTTCCATCGGGTCTTTGAAAAGCTTGATCTCCCCATATTATTTCACAAATCTCGAGAGTATCATTAAATATTGATTCTATTTTATTAAGGTCAGTCAATTTATTCAAATAATTAGCTTCCATGTATTTATCCATTGCAACTCTCATATTTCCAGTGAAAGAATTCCATGTGTCTCTTAGAGTAAAGAAGCGTAAAATATATTCGACATCTAACATCTCTCGATAAAGTTTTGAATTTTCTCGTGTTTTATCATTATCTAGACTAAACTGTCTCCTAAGGAAAGGATGAGCTGATAATTTTACAAGTAAGTCGTTAAAATCACCTCCATATGCAGCATTTCTGATCTCCTGGGGTAAAAGACGATCACCTCCTGTATTTAATCGATTAAAAACTTCGAGTTTTAGACTTGGATCTGATTGCTTTAAAAGTGTAATAACTCTTACGTAAGGTCGAATTCTTAGTGCATTGTTTAGCTGAGTTGGTAATTGATCAAAGGTTAAGTTTTCAATCTCAACAAATTTTTCTAGCTTTTGAAGAGGTTGTCCTAGGCCTATGAAATTGTATATTGATGTAATTCTTTGCTTACCATCAATTACAGAATATTTACCATATTCGTCTTCCGCTAAGAATATTGGTGGAACTGGTATGTTTAATAAAAATGATTCAATTAAAGCAGATTGCTTAGTTTTATCCCATCTTTCTCTTCTTTGATATTTAGGCTTGATATTGATGGCTTCTGCCTCAACCATATTTGAAATTGATTCCAGTGATAAATCTGAAGATTGAAAAACTAATCTATTTTGTGCTTCTAGAAACTTATCAATTATATCTTTTGTGTTCATCTTTTTTTTTTGTTATAAAACCGAAAATAGTTATTAATTTCTGTCAAGTTATAAAAAATCCCTTTTAGTAGCAAAGTACAAAAGCAACTTTCTAATCTGCTTATATCTTGGTGTATATATTTATAAAATATCTTTAAACCAATTATAATAAAGAATTAAATATAAGGTTAAGTGCTGTGGTTTTAATATTATATTTTAGAAATTATACTTTTAACATCAAACTTCGTCTTTAATCTAAAATAATCACCAAGTAAAAATACGTGATTTTATTTAAAATTATTTTTTGCTAAAAGTAAATTTGTTTAATTAAATAACCTTACGGAAAACCGTAAAACCTCTTCTGAAAACAATTTCCCTAGCCCTGATAGCAGCGGCATCCTTTTTAGGCAAACGAAAACATCTAATCCAAACGAAAACAATCTGCCTAAAAAGATACAGCGGATAGCAGGAAACAGCTTCAAATAATTAACATAATTCCACCAAACAATCTCAAGAAACTAATCCTAAAAAACTCAAAAAGTTAATGATAGAATTTTCAACAAAAATTTTGTAATTTTGCAGTCCAATAAAAAGGAATTAAAAATGTTAGATAGACTTCAAATAGTAAAACAACGTTTCGACGAGATTTCGGACTTAATTATCCAGCCGGATGTTATTTCTGATCAGAAACGTTATGTGCAATTGAATCAAGAGTACAAAAACCTGAAAGCATTGGCTGAAAAGCGTGATGAATATGTGCTTTTGATGGCTAATATAGATGAGGCAAACGAAATTATTGCGGATGGAAGTGATGCAGATATGACCGAAATGGCCAAAATGCAACTAGATGAAGCAAAAGAAAGATTGCCTGAACTGGAGGAAGAAATCAAGTTTATGCTGATCCCTAAAGATCCTGAGGATGCTAAAAATGTGATGGTCGAGATTCGTGCCGGAACGGGTGGGGATGAAGCGAGTATTTTTGCCGGAGATTTGTTCAGAATGTATACTAAATATTGTGAGAATCAAGGGTGGAGAACTTCAGTTGTGGATATGAACGAAGGAACTTCCGGAGGTTTCAAAGAGGTTATTTTTGAGGTTTCGGGTGAAGATGTTTACGGAACTTTGAAGTTTGAAGCGGGTGTTCACCGTGTACAGCGTGTTCCTCAGACAGAAACTCAAGGTCGTGTGCATACATCGGCTGCTACTGTAATGGTTTTACCAGAAGCAGAAGAATTTGATGTACAAATTGATATGAACGATGTTCGTGTGGATTTCTTCTGTTCGTCTGGACCTGGAGGACAATCGGTTAATACAACGAAATCGGCTGTACGTTTAACGCACATTCCAACTGGATTGGTGGCGCAATGTCAGGATCAGAAATCGCAACACAAAAATAAAGATAAAGCTTTGAACGTTTTACGTTCTCGTTTATACGAACAAGAGTTAGCTAAGAAAGAAGCTGAAGATGCTACAAAACGTACTTCTCAGGTGAGTTCTGGTGACCGTTCGGCTAAGATTCGTACGTACAACTACGCTCAGGGTCGTGTAACCGATCACAGAGTTGGTTTGACACTTTACGATCTAGGAAACATCATGAATGGTGATATTCAGAAGATTGTGGCTGAGCTTCAGTTGGTGAATAATATGGAGAAATTGAAGGAAGCTTCGGAGGTGTTTTAATTTTTAGAGCAAAGAATAAAGAATAAAGAGAATAGACTAGAGCCGAACTTACGTTCGGCTTTTTTTATGAATTTAGCGCACGGTTTTAACCGTGGGAGACGTTTGTGAATCAAGAATAAAGAGAAGAGATTAGAGGCGGACTTACGTCCGGCTTTTTTTTTATAAATATAGGCTACGGTTTTAACTTTGGGAGACGTTTTGTTTAATATTGCGAGTTACACGCGAGGTTTTTATTACAATTTTTGAAGTAAAATTAAAAACTTAACTAAAACCTAATTGGTTGAGTTTTTTTATTGCGTTTTTTTGTTAAATATTTGCAAATATCTAAAACATGATAAAAATAATAACCAACCAATTTATGAAGAAAACTTTACTTTTATTATGCTTCCTGGGAAGCTTTTTTTGTGCCCGATCGCAATCGTATTTCGGATTTAGAGATGACAATTTTGCCGGAATTCAGGGTGCTTTATTTAATCCGTCTGTTATTGTAGAATCTAAATACAAGGCTGATGTTACTCTTTTTTCTACCAGTTCAACTTTACAAAATGATTTGTACGGTGTTAATTTCGCCCAAGTGTTAGATGGTGGTTTTGATTTACAGGCGGATGCAAGCAAAAACATTAAATCGAACAACAGAGGGAATTTTAATGTTGATATTATGGGACCTTCGTTTATGATGAATATTACGCCGAAACATAGTATAGCACTTTTTTCGCGCGTAAGAAGCGTTACCAATCTTATAGGCATTAACGGAGAACTTATTGACGAAGTGAATAAAGACATTGATGTTTCAAACGGTTTTATGATTTCTGGTGGAAGTCCGAATGCGGTTAGTAATTCGTGGGCTGAAATTGGTGCGAGTTATGCCACTGTATTATGGGATGATGATTACCATTTTATAAAAGGTGGAATCACATTAAAATACTTAATGGCGGGCGTTAACGGTTATATCAACGGAAATGATTTGAATGTTGCCTTTAACAAAAATGAAGTTGATCCGGCTTTGAGTCAGTATTACTCGACAGGAACGTTAAGAACGTCTGCTAGTTATGATTATGAAAATGGACAAGATCCGGAATTTGATGCTACATCGGCCGGTGTTGGTGTTGACTTAGGTTTTACTTATGAGTATCGTACCAATTGCCATACTTGTGTTGGAAATCGTTACAAGTATAAAGCAGCTATTTCGGTAACAGATATTGGTAAGATTAACTATAAAAATGCAATTGAAAACACATATGATTTAACAGGTGTTGTTACACAAGATGATATTGATAGTGCTGATGATATCTTTGAGTTTTTTGATGCAAACTATACAAAAACAGCAACCAGAAAGGGAATGAAGGCAAACTTGCCAACGGCTTTGCACACAAACTTTGACTGGAATATCAATCAAAGATTTTACTTGAATTTAAGCGGTGATTTTAATTTGGTTGATGCCAAAAAAATAAACGCAACGGCTATTGCGAACTCGGTTACTTTTACGCCAAGATATGAAACAAGACAATTCAGTTTTTATCTTCCTGTAACGTATATGCAATACAGCGGTACACAGGTTGGAACTGGTTTTAGAGCCGGGCCATTATTTATTGGATCTGGTTCTTTAATTTCGAATTTGTTTTCAAATACTTCTAAAGCTTGTAATCTTTATGTTGGTTTGAAATTGCCGATTTATCAGAATTATAATTAAGGGACTGAGGTTCTGAGTGGCTAAGGGACTAAGTTTTTTTTTTTATAGGAAAGAAGTAAGAAGCAAGAGGAAAGAATATAGAATATAGAAAAGCGGACTACTTTGTCGTTTGGCTTTTTGTTTCTTGTTAGCTTAGTGTCTAGAACCTTAGAATCTTAGCGCCTTAGACTCTAAGAGCCTTATCAACTCAGCATCTTAAAAATAAAAAGAGACTATTTCACCAATGTGAAATAGTCTCTTTTGTTTAAAGTTGAGGACTTTTACCTAGGAACTTAGAATCTAAGAAAAACTTAGCATCTTAGTCCCTTAGCACCCCAGAACCTTAAAAAATATAGTGAAGTATTAACTGTTTAACCGTTGTTAAAGTAAAAACGTATAAACGAGTTAGATACCTAGAAATACTCTCGTGAATTCAAAACATTTATATAGATTAGAGTACATGTACACACCATTTTTTATTATTATTTCTTCGATCTTTTCCATAATACATAATATTTAGTTAGACAATTACTCTTCTGACGATTCGTGTTGTGATGATCCTTGCGGTGAAGATTCATGATGTGGTTTTGCAACCAAAGTGGTTACGGCAAGTTGCAAAATAGACCCCAGGATATTTTTGAATACCGAATCTGTTTTTCCTACAACTAATTTTTTTGCCAGATAACCAATTCCGATGCTGATCGCTGATTGCGCCAGATCGCTTTTAAAACCAACCGTTTCATTGATTTCTTCCACCGTGTTTCGAATAAGATTAAGAGGTTTTAAATTCTCTTTAATTTCATCGATTTCATCTTTTATTGCAACCCATTCCGCATCTTGTTGTGCCTCTAGTTGCTTTATTCTCTGATTTAATGCATCAATAGTATAAACAGCTTCCATAACAGTCTTATTTATTAATTAGTTAAATCAGTTTTTGTTTCTTTTAAAATACTGGAAACAATCATATTTCCGATAGGCGTTTTTATCAATGAGTGTGACGCTTTGTGTAAAACAATAGCAACAATAAGATAAAATAGCGCCATGATAAAAAAGCCGTAATAATACTCACCAAGCTCTTTTCCAATCCATAAACTAAGTCCGATATTCAGGAACAAAGTAAAAAATGCAACAACAGCGCCAACCGCAATTTTGGATGTTAGTGATGATAATACATCTGCTGATGCTGCTACTGTTTTCAGCTTGATTAACTCAAGGCTGGTTTTAGTATAGTCCTCAGCTTTTTCATACATATTAAGGTTCTCGGTGGTTGTTGCATTTGATTCCATGATATAGGGTATTTTTATGGTTGAAAAATTTCACTATTTAGTAGTTCGTTTTTACAGTTTTAGCTTCGTCTTTAATAGCATTGTAATCTTCTTTTACCTGATTGAATTTTGCTTTTCCTTCATCAATGATGTCTTTACCATTTGAAGTAATTGTGCTTAAAATTCCATCAACTTTGCTTTTTAGGTTATCTCCGTAATCTTTTGATTTATCTGAGATTTTTTTTCTTGTATTTGAACCTTTATCCGGTGCAAACAATACTCCTAAAAATGCTCCTGCCGCTGCGGCTCCTAAAATTCCTAATAATGTGCTACTCGTTTTCATAATATTTGATTTAGTGATTAATATAAATTTGTATAATTTTTAATTTTTTAGATTTCTCGACCTTTAATAAGTCTGAATAGTATTGCGATAATGGCAATAACTAATAATATGTGGATAATACTTCCAGCGCTATAAGCAAAGAACCCAATGGCCCAAAGTATAACTAAGATAACTGCGACTGTGTATAATAAATTTGACATGGTTTTTATTATTTAGTGGTTAATAATTTGTTTTTATTAATTTAGCTTATACGATAAGTATAAGGTAAGATTGCTGTTTTTTGCATCTGGAAACGTATAGGTAGTTCCGGCAACTGTTCTTTCTTTACCAACGGTTGTTAAACCATAATTGTAACGTAAACCAACACTAATTGGGTTAAAATCTACTCCTACACCAGCTGAAAGACCAGCATCAAATTTGTTCAAATCATCAGTATCAATTGCTTCATCAAAGTTGATGTCTCCGTCACCGGTAACTTTAGAACTTACCAGGTATGATGCATAACCACCGGCGTGAACATTAAAGTTTTTAGTGATATTAACTCTAACTAATAAAGGAACTTCGATATAATTTAATTTGAATTTTGCATTTCCTTCTACAAACGCGTTGTTATAGTCTAATTCGGCACCTTTTGTAGTGTACAAAATCTCTGGTTGAATCGCGATAAAATCGGAAATTGGTAAAGTTGCATAAAGACCGGCATTGAATCCGTAAATTACATTGTTATCATCAGCTTCGCTTTGATAAAGATTTGACATGTTAAATCCTCCTTTTACACCAAACTCAGTGGTTACTTTTTCTTCCTGAGCTTGCAGCATTCCAAATGAAGCTGTCATAAAAAGGGTTAAGGCGCATAAAAAATTTGATTGCATTTTCATTGTTAAAAATTTTAGTTGTTAAAAAAATATATATAAAGGCATTTAATAAAATTCATTCTTAATTTGTTCTGTTTCACGTAAAAGCTGGTATTGTTCAGGCAAATATTGCAGGACTAATTTCAAAATCAACTGATCATTTGTTCTTTTTGAAATTTGCTCAAATAACTTGATTTGTTGGTCCAGTGCTATTGTCATCGAACTTAAATAAGCATCATTAAAATTGGAACCAGTTGTATTACTCAACGCTGTTAATTCCTCTTTATGAGCTGCGTTGATGTCGGTAATGATAATGAGCTTTTTATTGGCCATTTCAGTTACTTGCTGCAACAATTGATTTTGATGATCCGCAATCTTTTTGCTTACTTCCACTATTTTACTGTCAGAACTTTTTTGTTGTGCAACTTGACTTTTTGAAATCATTGAATTCATAACATTTCCCATTTCTATAAAAAAAGAATTTTCTAATTCTTCATTATTACTTTTATTAAAAGCTTCTTTCTTAAATGAGTTTGTCTGTTGGTTTTTTTTCCCGCAGGAAGAAAAACAAATTGTAAAAATCAATAAGAAAAGAACTTTAAAAATGGGTGCTTTTAATAGGGGCATTGTTTTCATTATTACTTCATAAAGTATTACATTACAAAGATGCTAACGAATAGAAGGTTTTGCTTTACAGCATAAAAAAGAAACGTTATATAATTCCCATAACGGCTTTATATAACGTTTTTTAAGGTGTTTTGGAAGTATGAAAAAAGCGTTTACAGCAAATGAAATAAGATCATTTTGCGGTAAACGCCTTCCTACAATATTGTATGGCTTATTCCGGAAGAAAAACGGTAAAAACAGATCCTACATTTGGAGTACTATCGGCCAGAATATGTCCTTTATGATTTTCAACAATCTTCTTGCAAATCGCCAAACCAATTCCGGTTCCGGGATAATCTGTTTTAGAATGCAGACGTTGAAAAAGTATAAAAATGGTTTCTTTGAATTGCGGATCAAAACCCAATCCGTTATCTGTAAAAGTTATTTTGTGGAATTTCTTCACCGATTGTTCTAAAAGATCCGGATAATCAGCTGACAGCACTTTTTCGCTTTCAATAGAAATTTCAGGCGGAACACCTGGTTTATTATACTTTAAAGAATTTCCGATTAAGTTGATAAAAAGCTGTTCTATCTGATACGGTATAACCTCCAATTTCGGCAGTTTTGATGCTTTGATGATTGCTTTATTCTCGTTAATAACTTCAGTCAATTCCGATTCAGCATTTTGAAGTAATTCATTCAAATTCGATTTTATAAACTCTTTTTTAGTCGTATTCGTTCTTGAGAATAAAAGTAAATCGTCAATTAAGACACGCATTCTTTTAGCAGAAACGGCAATTTTAGCCAGATAATCGCGTCCACTTTCAGACATAACCGCTTTATCTGCTTCAGAAACTCTCGATATAAAGGTTTGAATTTTTCGAAGTGGTTCCTGTAAATCGTGACTTGCCACATGATTGAATGAAGCCAGTTCTTTATTACTTTTTTCTAATTCTCTGTTACGTTCCTGAAGTTCGATATTAAGTAAATGTTCATCGGTAATATCAAAATTGATTCCGAGTAAAATTTTACTTCCTTGCTGATCGGTTAATAATTTGCCGGTTGATTTAAAATATCTGATTTCATTATTTGGACGGACAATTTTATAATAAATAAAGGGAAGATTTTTTTTCTCTATTATTTTATCCATGGATTCTGAAACAGCTGCTCTGTCATCAGGATGTACGAAATCAAGAAAAGTTTCTATGACCGGTACAAAAGAGTTTGGTGTAACGCCCAGTAATCGATACTGATTGTCAGAATAAGTAATTTTATGAGAGTCTAATTCCCATTGCCAGGTACTGAATTTTCCAATGATTTCAGACTCGGCCATCAAGCCTCCGGAAATTAAAAGTTGTTTGTTGAATAATTTTAAGCGCTGAAAATCACGACTGATTTGTCGATAGGCTAACATAATAAAAACTAATGCGGTTAAAAAGAGCGAGATTGAGAAAACAGGACTTAGCGAAATTTCCTGATCGTATATTTCTAATCTTTTTTTAAGATATTTCCTTTCGATATCATTCATTTTATCGACCTGAAAGCGAATGTTCTCCATTAATATTCGTCCGCCAAACATATGATTGTCCAGTTTTCGTTTATCGTATGTTTTTGGATCGCTGTATTTCAGGCAATTTTCGAACGAAACAAATCGCTGAATAATTAATTTGAAAAGATTTTCGAGATTTTTTTGCTGAACGGCATTGTCAACAGTGAGTTTTTTAAGCGTAACAAAGGAAGCGTTTACTTTGTCACGCGAATAAAGATACGGACTTAAGAATCTGTTGTTTCGTGTGATGATGTATCCACGCTGTCCAGTTTCCGCATCTTTAATCGCCGACATTAATCGTTCTAATTGTATGTTGATTTCATACGTATGCATTGCCAGCTTACTGGATTCGTTTAAATCCTGATTGTGCTTGTAAGCAATAGAAGATAGAAATAACAGAATGAAAACTGCGATGACAAAAATAACTCTCAAAGAGTTTGAAGAATTAAAATTTGGTATCCATTTCATTTAGTATGCGTATTATTTTAGTCGTAACAAAAAGTTATCACGATTCAAACCGGATGTATGGTAATGCCAGTTAACCGTCACGACTTCGTTGATTATTTTTTTAAGCGTATTAAAATCGCTTGGTTTTTTTATATATATATTGGCTCCTTGTACAAATGTATCTTCAATATCTTCTTCAGATGATGAAGTGGAGTAGATGGCAATAATAATGTTTTTTAGATAATCTGTTTTTTTAATTTCGATCAAACATTCCTTACCTGTTTTCTTTGGCATATTCAAATCCAGAAACAAGATATCCGGCAATTTCGTTTCAGGATCCAATAAATGATCCATTAACTGCATTCCATCATGAACAAATTGTACTTTGGTTTGTATTTTGATTTCTTCAAAAGCGTCTTTGAAAAAAAGACGATCATCTTCATCATCATCAGCCAATAAAATATTTAATGCGTTTTTTTGCATTTTAGTATAGTATTTAGGTTTTATTTTAAATTTTCTCTTCGTTTTTTAATGATTCTCTGAAAAGCCGATGGCGTAATTCCGGTAGTATTTTTAAACTGCGTACTTAAATGTGCAACACTTGAGTAATTTAGTAAAAAAGCAATTTCCGTCAAACTCATTTCATTAATAATTATCAATTGTTTGGCTCTTTCAATTTTTTGTAAAATGATAAAATTTTCAATTGAGGAATAGGTTACTTCTGAAAAAACGTTGGATAAGTAGCCATAGCTATGGTTAAGTTTTTCTGCTAAAAATACAGAACTTTTATAATTGTTACTGTCTTCCAGGAAAACAAGCTCAATAATAGCATCCTTAATTTTTTGAACTAAAACACTTTTTTGGTTCTCAACTACTTCAAAACCATGAGGAGCTAAATTTTCTTTTAAGGCTTCAAGTGCTTCAACGTTCAGATTATCTTCAATTTCGATCTCACCAAAACCTAAAGTTTTAAAGTTTACATTTTGTTCTTCAAGATTTTGCTTTAAATAAAGAGAACAAATGGTGTTTATGTCGAACTTTATAAATAGTTTCATTTTATAAAAATTTGGTTAAAGATAATTAAATTATTTTTGGTTCCGGGCGCACGACCCATCGGATACTTCAAGTAATTCATGAATATACTAAAAAAAATCAAAAAAATACCGTCTAATGTTTTTTTTATTAGACGGTATCCTGGCTGACCGGGAAGATTTTATAAATCTGAAATGATTTTTTGAACCTCTTCCTTGGTCTTACCTAATTTTTGCTGAAGCTTTCCATACATTTCATCTTCTTTACCTTCAGCGTACATTAAATCATCATCTGTAAGTTCTGCATATTGCTGTTTAAGTTTCCCCTTCATCTCGTTCCAGTTCCCCTTTATTTGAGTCGTATTCATGATTGTTGTATTTGTATATTAATAGTATTGTAAAATTGCAAATTATCGGTTAGGTTGTTGTTACATTTATACGGCTAACTGTTGTATAATTCACATTTGATATTTTGTTAAACCTGATAACGTCTTAAAATCCAGGCCATTTTTTCATGTTCCTGTAATAAACCTGTAATAAAATCAGCCGAACCAATATCGTTGTTTTCAGTCTCAAAAACAGGAATATAAGTTCTGAATTCTGTTACCAGTTGCTCGTGATTTTCCAAAAGTTCTTCCAGCATGTGCTTTTGTGATGCATATTCTTTTGGAGATTCTTTTAAGGTTGAGTTTTCAATAAACTCTTTCATTGTACCAATTGTTTTTTCACCAAGCTGGCTGATACGTTCTGCAACTTCATCAATGTTAGCTTCCAAAATTCGGTATTGATCTTCAAACAATTTGTGTAATTCCATAAAACTGTTTCCTGAAATGTTCCAGTGAAATTTTCTGGTCTTAACATACAAAGTCATTTCGTTAGATAATATAGTGGCTAATATACTTGTGCTTTTCTTTAAGTTTTTTGGACTAATTCCGATATTTGGGCTCATAATTGCTTGATTTAAGGTTATTTTACAAAAATAGATTAGGAGTTAGTTTGTTCTCTTATACAATTTTAAGAAGATGTTATAGGAATTCAATGTTTATAGAAATTAGGACAAAAATTAATTCGTGAAATCCAGTTTTACGATCATTCAATTCGTAAAAATTCGTGAAATTAGAGGCCGAAAATCATTCGCAAACCAATAATATTATTTGTAATTTTGCCGCACTAGTAAAATACAATATGACAACACAACAACTACACGAACAAATTCTTCAAAAAAAATCATTTTTATGCGTTGGCTTAGATCCTGATTTGACCAAAATACCACCTCATTTATTGGAAACAGAAGATCCTATTTTCGAGTTCAATAAAGCTATAATTGATGCGACTCACGATCTGGCTGTTGGGTACAAACCAAATACCGCTTTCTTCGAGGCATATGGAATAAAAGGGTGGATGTCATTGCAAAAAACAATCAATTATATTAATGAAAATTTTCCTGAACAGTTTACGATTGCCGATGCAAAACGTGGTGACATTGGGAATACTTCAAGCATGTATGCGAAAGCTTTTTTTGAAGATTTAAATTTTGATAGTGTAACCGTTGCACCTTATATGGGAAAAGATTCAGTTGAACCTTTTCTGGCTTTCGAAAATAAACATACTATCATGTTAGCCTTAACGTCTAATGAAGGTGCGTTTGATTTTCAAACCTTAACTACCAACGGAACTGAATTATACAAACAAGTTTTAGAAACATCTAAAACGTGGAAAAATAGTGAAAACCTAATGTATGTGGTTGGTGCTACCAAAGCCGAATATTTCGCAGACATCAGAAAAATTGTTCCGGACAGTTTTTTATTAGTTCCCGGAATTGGCGCTCAGGGCGGAAGTTTATCTGAAGTATGCAAATACGGAATGAACGATAAAGTTGGTTTGTTAGTAAACTCTGCAAGAGCAATTATCTACGCCTCAAAAGGAACAGACTTCGCTGAAAAAGCAAGGGAAGAAGCATTGAAAGTGCAACAGGAAATGGAAGAGATTTTAAATTCCAGGTTTCAGGTTTAAAGTTTCACGTTGCCTTACTTTGAACATAATTTAACCGCAAAGTTCGCAAAGTTTTTTCGCAAGGCTCGCAAAGGGATTAACTTTGCGTTCATAGCGTAAACCTTAGCGAACTTTGCGGTTAATAAACATTCCAACAAAACTTGAAACCTGAAACAAAGAAAACCTGAAACAAAAATAAAATGAAACAATTAAAAGATCAGCTTGGTAGTTTACATTCTTTTGAGAGTGCTCCAAAACGTATTATTTCGTTGGTTCCTTCTCAAACCGAATTACTATTTGATTTAGGTTTAGAAGAAAAAATAATAGGGATTACAAAGTTTTGCGTGCATCCGTATCATTTAAAATCGACTAAGAAAGTTGTTGGCGGAACCAAGAAGATTCATTTTGAGAAAATAAAATTATTGCAGCCCGATATTATCATTTGTAACAAAGAAGAAAATACACTTGAAATCGTGGAGCAATTAAGTGCGATTTGTCCGGTTTGGGTAACGAATATTGTTTCTGTGGAGGATAATTTTCAGATGATTTCAGATTTCGGTCAATTGTTTAATTGCAGAACCGAAGCTCAAAAATGGAATGATAAATTAAATTTCGCTCTAAACGATTTCAAAAAATACATTCAGGATATTCCATCAAAAAAAGCAGCTTATTTTATTTGGAAGAATCCCTATATGGTTGCAGGAAAAGATACGTATATAAATGAGTTATTAAAACTGAATCATTTTGAGAATATCTACGAAGAGAAAGGTCGTTATCCTGAAATAGAACTTAAAAAAATGAGATTAGAAGGCGATCCTGATCTGGTTTTCCTTTCATCAGAACCGTATCCTTTCAAAGAAGAAGACGCTTTTGAAATAGGCCGTTTTACACATCACGCCAAAACCATCTTCGTCGACGGCGAAATGTTCTCCTGGCACGGCAGCCGACTTTTAAAGGCTTTCCCGTATTTCAAATTACTCCACGAAAGATTGAGAAGTTAGTTTCAAGTTTTCTTTGTTTCAAGTTTCAAGTTTTGTTGGAACGTTTATTTAACCGCAAAGTGCGCTAAGATTTTACTTAACCGAGATGTTTTAACCGAGATGTTTTAACCGCAAAGCTAGATCAACACAAAGCTTTGCGAACTTTTCGTTTCTATAAAAACCAAGAGAATAAAAATCTTAGCGCACTTTGCGGTTAAATTTATGTTCAAAGTAAGGCAACCTGAAACTTGAAACCTGACCCGAGGCTGAAAGCCGAACTGGCGAAGCAAACTAAAAAAACAAAAAATCCACAAAAAAAGAATGCCGGCATCTCGAAGACGCCGGCATCATTTAACTAACCAAAACCAAAATAATAAATAACCAGTTTATTACACTACAAAGATCTAACATATATGAATGTTTTGCTGTTAAGGTTTTGTTATTACTTTGTTGGACATAAGTTAAGATTTTTTAAGAGTTCATTTTGAGGATTTTATTGCTGTAAATTGTTTTTAATTATTATAATATAATAACTATCAATTTTACTTATGAATATGATAAGTATTAGTTTGTATATTTGATAAAACATTAAATATCAGCAAGATGGAATTAGACAAAAAATTAACAACTGCAACCGGAACGCCGGTTCCAGACAATCAAAACATTCAGACAGCCGGACCTCGCGGACCTGTTTTATTACAAGATTTTTGGTTTTTAGAAAAGATGGCGCATTTTGATCGTGAGGTAATTCCGGAGCGAAGAATGCACGCCAAAGGTTCTGGTGCATACGGAACTTTTACGGTTACACATGATATTACAAAATACACAAGAGCCGACTTGTTTTCGGAGATTGGTAAAAAGACCGAAATGTTTGTGCGTTTTTCTACTGTTGCAGGAGAAAGAGGTGCTGCTGATGCCGAAAGGGACATTCGTGGTTTTGCCATGAAATTTTATACCAATGAAGGGAATTGGGATTTGGTAGGGAACAATACACCTGTTTTCTTTTTCCGTGATCCGATGAAATTTCCGGATTTAAATCACGCCGTAAAACGTGATCCAAGAACCAATTTGAGGAGTGCTGATAACAATTGGGATTTTTGGACTTTATTACCCGAAGCCTTACATCAAATTACGATCGTAATGAGTGACAGAGGAATTCCGAGATCGTACAGACAAATGCACGGATTCGGGAGTCACACTTTTAGTTTCATCAATCATCAAAACGAAAGACATTATGTGAAATTCCATTTCGTAACACAACAGGGAATTGATAATCTTTCTGATGAAGAGGCAGCCAAATTAGTGGGCGGTGACA
The DNA here is from genome assembly GCF_015351595.1 of Flavobacterium sp. LC2016-12. Classification (GTDB taxonomy): domain Bacteria; phylum Bacteroidota; class Bacteroidia; order Flavobacteriales; family Flavobacteriaceae; genus Flavobacterium. The sequence goes on from NZ_JADKPT010000001.1 coordinate 47,294, forward strand.
GAGAAAGCCACCAAAGAGATTTGTATGATGCCATTGAAGAAGGAAACTTCCCAAAATGGAAAATGTTTGTGCAAATCATGACAGAAGAACAAGCTGAGAATTATCGTTTTCATCCTTTCGATTTAACTAAAGTTTGGTTAAAAGGCGATTTTCCGCTAATTCCGGTTGGTGAATTTGAATTAAATAAAAACCCTGAAAACTATTTTGCTGAAGTAGAACAGGCAGCCTTTAACCCGGCGCATGTACCTCCGGGAGTTAGTTTTTCTCCTGATAAAATGCTCCAAGCACGATTATTCTCTTATGGAGATGCTCACCGTTACCGTTTAGGTGTAAATAATTTCCAAATTCCGGTAAATTCTGCAAGATGTCCTTATAACACTTTCCACCGCGATGGAACAATGCGCGTAGACGGAAATAACGGAAGCCGTAAACATTATGAACCAAATAGTTTTGGAGAATGGCAGGAACAACCAGAATTCAAAGAGCCGCCATTAAAACTTCATGGTGATGCGTACGCCCATAATTTCAGGGAAGATGATAACGATTATTTCACGCAGCCAGGCTTATTGTTCCGTTTACTAACAGATGAGAAAAAGCAATTGTTATTTAAAAATACGGCCGGACAAGTAGGAGGAGCCCAGAAATTTATTCAGGTTCGTCATATCCGCAATTGCTACAAAGCAGATCCTGCATACGGAGAAGGCGTAGCAAATGCTTTAGGATTAACAATGGATGAAGTAAATAACTTTGATGACCCGAGATTGTCGATAGTGGCAAGGTAAGAGAGGTTCAAAGGTTCAAAGGCTCATAGGTTCAAAGGGACAAAGGTTTCTGGGCTTTATTAAAATTAAATAATTAACCCCGATAGGCTTTTAAATCTGTCGGGGTTAATTATTTAGTTTCACGAAAAGACCTTTTAATCTTTGAACCTCTGCCTCTTTGCACCTAAGAAATATAATTTGTTCCTCCGGAACTATATAAGAATTTTTGGTTTACGTTTTATAGGCGGATTTCGTTACGTTTTAATTTTTATAGACAAAGCTTTGCGAACTTTATAAAGTTTCAGTAAAGACAAAGAAATATAACCTTAGCGCACTTTGCGGTAAAAAATCCTGCAGTAAAAAACCTTTGAACCTTTGTACCTCTGCCTCTTTGTACCTAAGAAAAAACAACTGTCTTATTACTATAAACCATAGTCTTACGCTCGGCATGTAATTTAATAGCACGAGCCAAAACAATACGTTCCAAATCTCGTCCTTTCATAATAAAATCATCAACAGAATGAATATGCGATACCCTTGCAATATCCTGTTCGATAATTGGACCTTCGTCTAATTCGGCAGTTACATAATGACTTGTTGCTCCAATAATTTTCACCCCACGTTTAAAAGCCGAATGATAAGGTTTTGCACCTGGAAAAGCCGGTAAAAACGAATGGTGAATATTAATGATTTTATTCTCGTAAAGCGAAATCAATTTTGGCGTAATAATCTGCATATATCGCGCTAAAACAATAAAATTGATCTGATATCTTTTAAGAAGCTCAATTTGTTTGGCTTCGCCTTCTTCTTTATTATCTTTTGTAAAAGGCACACAGTGATACGGAATGTCAAAACGTTCTGCAATCGATCTTAAATCATTATGATTGCTAATAATTACCGGAATTTCGACATTCAATTCTCCAGCGCTGTAACGTCCTAAAATATCAAATAAACAATGATCATATTTAGAAACAAACAAAGCCATTTTTGGTTTTTGTTCCTGATTGTACAAATCCCACGACATATTAAAATCAGAGGCAAGAGATTTATTAAAATCTTCTTTAAAGCTTTCAACAGTAATGTGGTTATTCGTTAATTCACATTCCAATCGCATAAAAAACACATTTTGTTCCACATCAACGTGTTGGTCGATATAGATAATGTTGCCTTCCATTTTTGCAATAAAAGTTGTAACAGCGGCAATAATTCCCTTTTGGTCTTTACAATGAATCAGAATGGTAATTTTTTGCATTTTTGGTTGGTTTTTTGTTTTAGGTTTGAAATTTAACCGCAAGGTTCGCAAAGGTTTACGCTATGTTCGCAAAGAAAAAAAACATAGCGTTCTTTGCGTAAACCTTTGCGCTCTTTGCGGTTAAGCGTCTTTATTTTCCGTCCTGCATCGCAAAAACACTTTTTAATAAAGGCGTTGTTCTTGCGCTGATATTATTTCGGATTTCTTTTTCTTCAACAGCAATCATTTTAAAAACACCAGACAAAGCCTGGTTTGTTGTATAATCAGTCAAATCAGGATTTACCTTTTTAACTAACGGAATCGTATTGTATTTTGTAATAATCTTTGTCCAAACGACATCGGCACCTACTTTTTCGAACGAGCTTTTAATCACCGGATTAAATTTTCCGTATAAAGCTGTTGTTGTACTTCCTTGCAAATAACTTGTTGCAGCGCTGTCGTTTCCTAACAAAATGTTTTTAGCGTCTGTAAAAGTCATGTTTTTCACTGCTGATACAAATATAGGAGTGGCTTCTTTTACCGCATCTTCAGCAGCACGATTTAGCATTTTAACACCTTCATCGGCTAATGAACTTAAACCTATTTTTCGTAAAGTAGCATCTACTTTTTGTAATTCTGCCGGAAGCAAAATTTTTACTGCTTCATTTTTATAAAAACCATCAACAGCAGTTAATTTACTAACTTGTTGTGTAATTCCTTTGTTTAATGCTTCTTTCAATCCGGAAGCAATATCTACACCGCCCACTCCTGGAATTTGTGATGAAATTTGCGGGAACTGATTTAATGTTTGCTGCATCTCAGCGCAGGATGTAAGTGAGAACGTAAGGGCTAATAATAAAATCTTTTTCATGTTTGGGGTTTTATGAGTTCAAAAATACTACTTATTCAAAAACAAAGCCACAATTTTATTTTAGGAGCATAAGTAATTTGTTTCATAATTAACTTTTTTAAGATTTTGAGGTTCTGAGATGCTAAGGTTGTGAGATTTTTGAATATAGAATATAGAATATAGAATATAGAATATAGAATATAGAATATAGAAGAAAGATGTAAGCCATTATTAGGATAACTTATATAACCTTGTGGAGATCTCCGTTTCTTAGAATGAAAAAATGAAGGAAAATTTTGGGTTCTAACTATTAATTTTTCCTTTTTCTCCATTCCTGAAGCGCACGTTCAAAAAATGATTTAATTTCTTTTTTTTCACCTTCTACACTAACCTTAAAGGTACTTCCGTTTTTTGCTGTAACAAGAAGGTAGGGGCAATATGTTGCTCCAGCTTTGTAAACGGTATCAATTTTTGAAATATCATGATAATAAGCAAAGACTATTTCATTTTTTCTTTGGTCTCTTTTATCAATCCAATAGGATGCTAGTCTTTTATCAGTAAAGAAATTTCCAGCATTTTTTAGTTTGAAATTACTATAGAATCGATAGATAGTTTCATTATCGTCAAGTATTTTGAGGCTTTTTATATATTGAATGTCATCTTTACTCAATGTACTCTGATTTTCAATCTTGTTGCATGAAAAGAATAGATATAAAACTGTTGCAAAAGTCACGCTATTTAGTACTCTTTTGCTAACTATTAGAATAGGAATTGTATGCTCTTTAAGTTGATTCATCAGTTATTTTAATTAAATACCAGCAATTTTCTATTACTTTAAATTCATATAATTGATATATTCCATTGTCATAACCTACTCGCTTATAGATTAATCCCTGTTTTATTTTTTCCTTTTCGATGGTAAATTTATCAGTTTCTTGATTCATTGCTTTAGAATCTTTTGAAAAATCAATATATCTAAAATCAGATTTAGAAGCAATTAATTCAGTTTCAAGTTTTTCATAATTAGCGTTATCGTAAAAAAGACATTTCAAAGGAAATTTAATATGTTCTTTTTGATAGATACTATCCGTAGCAAATTTTTCAAAGAATTGATTAAAATCTAAAAGAGATTCTTTTTTACTTTTTAGATCCTTTTTACAATTAATAAAAAAGAAAATAAATGCAAATAAAAAAAGTTTTTTCATTGACAGGAAATTAAAAAATTACTTAGCCAGTAAATCAATTTCTTCATCCGTTGCTTCAATATAAACAGACATTTGACTGTATTTCCATTTGCCTCTTTTCTCGGCAACCACAAATAACGTTCCTTTGCCTTTAGAGCCTTTTATCGGAATTTGTAAATCGCAGTTTCCCGTATCATTATGAATACTGATATTGCCACTCACCATTCCGTCAGCTTCAATAGGACTTCCTAGTTTGTCGTTTACTGATTTATCATGTTGTACAATAGTCATGGATTCTTTATAAGCATCAGAATCTTTCATCATCGAAGTTACACCAAAGAAGATTCCGGCAATAAACAATCCAAAAAGAACTATAAGACCCAGACATCCGGTCGGAACAAACCATTTCCAGTTTCTGTCCCACCAATTTTTTCTAACTTCTGTGTAATTATCTTCCATAATAAAAGGGTAATTTTAGATTTGAGTTTAATATTCGAAAGATATTATTTTTCTTCCAAATTCTAATCAAATTCTAAAATTACCCCCGAGTTTAAAAAAAATATATTTTTAATTGCTTACAACATTATTTTCAGGAGAAAGGTTTTGGTCAAAATCACTATCTTTTTCATAAACGTCCTGAAAGAAACTTACCTGACCCGCTTCGTTTACCCATGTTGTAAAATAAGTAATATAGATTGGAACTGAAGTCGGTAATTTAAAAGTCGTTTCTGCTGTTCCGTCCATAGCCTGATCAATTTTTTCAGTGGTCCATTCCGGATAATCTTTCACCATTGCAATTGCTAGTTCTTTAGCATCACGTACATTAATACAACCGTGGCTAAAAGTTCTTTGTTCAAAATCAAACAAGGTTTTAGATGGTGTATCGTGCATGTAAATATCATCCGGATTTGGGAAAATAAATTTCACTAAACCTAATGAGTTATTCGGACCCGGTTTTTGTCTCACCATACCATTTACCATTTCCATATTGCGCTCTGCCAAATAATTTGGGTCGGCAGCTATTTTCATTTTTAATTCATTTTCAACAATACTTTGCGGAACTGTCCAATAAGGGCTAAAAACCACTTTTTCAATTTTTCCGCTAAAAATAGTTGTTTTAGTTAATGGTGCTCCAACAAAAACTTTTGATACCAGTTCTACTTTACCATTTTTTACATAAATCAACTCAAATGAAGGAACATTGACCATTACATATTCGGTGTCTGTTAATAAAGTTGGATAAATCTCTTTACAACGCTCCATGTTAATGGTAATTTTTTTAATTTTTTCCTGTATCGACTCGTTCATGTCTTTAATATTGGCTTCAGAAATAATGTAATTTGGTTTTAAACCGCTACGGACTTTATATTTCATTACACCTTCCATTAATTCCTGATCATAAAAATCACTTTTTGAGTCGTTTTGTAAATCTCCCATCACAAACAATCTGTTTCTGATTTGAGCAATTGTAGCTGATTTTGCATCAGGTCTGATGTCTTTAAAAGGAGTTTCAACTTGTATCGGTTTCCAGGTATTGTCTTTCTCTATTTTTCTATATTTGTTTAGAACAGTCTGAAGTTTGTTGTATTGATCAAATTTTACAATTTTATTATTATTCTCCGCAACAGGTTTTGTAGTTGAAGCAGCTGTTAAAGTATCAACAGTTACTTTTTTCTTAGGCAACAACCATTCTGAATTTTTAACGGTTTCAATATCTACTCCTTCAAATGTATGGTGGGCATATATAATGTAAGCGGCACTTAATAACATGTCAGAATCTGTTTTTGAAGGTTTTTCTGTTGCTGTTTTATTGAATATCTGGTCAATTTCATTTTTGTACGGAAATTCAAGTGGTACTTCAAAACTAGCGGTAGTTATTTTTGAGTACAATAAAATTCCGTATTCCGTAATTTTTCCATTTTCAAACCAAATAGTTCCGTACGATCTGTCCTTGTATAAAGAGATCACATCGTTTTGGTATTTTTTTAGGTTAGTGTATCTTTTGAAAAAATCACTCAAAAGTTCATTATCTACTACATCATCATTAGTAGAAATGTAATTATGAGTTAATGCTTTCTTCTTCTCTAAATCATTTTTGTCCAAGTTATTAAAAGAGGAAAGAAAGAAACTTGTAATTAAGATTGCGGTGATTGGATATAATGTTTTCATTTTATTTTAAATTTTTACGTTATTGCTTGAATAAGTAAGTTTTGGTAAAAATTTGGGGCTTTTCTACGATGTAAAATTAGTGTAGGACACTGGTAAACATGTTGTTATATTTTATTTTAATGTTGCGAAATTGCCACGTTTTGTAGGTTTATATATAGTATATTTGATTAGGTCTCAAATTGTTACCCTTCAAGACAAAAAAACTATTCTTTTTTTTGTTAACATAAAGCTAGGGAAGTAATCAAATATTAAAATATTTTGTAAATTGCTCCCTTAAAATTATCATATTCATAAAATGGAACAACAAATACCATATATTCCTAAAAATAAAGTAAGAATTGTCACCGCAGCCTCTCTTTTTGACGGGCACGATGCAGCGATTAATATTATGCGTCGTATTATACAGTCAACGGGTGTCGAAGTGATTCATTTAGGTCACGACAGAAGTGTTGAAGAAGTGGTAAATACCGCTATTCAGGAAGATGCAAATGCCATTGCAATGACATCGTATCAGGGTGGGCATAATGAATACTTTAAATATATGTATGACTTGCTTCATGAAAAAGGAGCGGGACATATCAAGATTTTTGGTGGAGGCGGAGGAGTAATCCTGCCAAGCGAAATTTCTGAATTACATGAATATGGTATTACCAGAATTTATTCTCCGGATGATGGCCGTTCTTTAGGTTTACAGGGAATGATTAATGATTTAGTACAACGTGCCGATTATCCTATTGGAGATAAACTAAATGGAGAAATCGATCATATTGAAAATAAAATTCCAACTGCAATTGCACGTTTGATTTCGGCTGCTGAGAATTTTCCTGAGATTGCAAAACCAGTTTTTGATCAGATTCATACTAATAATGCTGATTCTAAAATACCAGTTCTAGGAATTACCGGAACAGGTGGTGCCGGAAAATCTTCTTTAGTTGATGAACTGGTTCGTCGTTTTTTAATTGATTTCCCGGAAAAAACAATAGGATTGATTTCTGTCGATCCATCTAAAAGAAAAACTGGAGGCGCTTTATTAGGAGACAGAATCCGAATGAATGCGATTAATAATCCTCGTGTTTATATGCGTTCGTTGGCGACACGTCAATCGAATTTGGCTTTATCTAAATATGTTGCCGAAGCCATTCAGGTTTTAAAAGCTGCAAAATACGATTTGATTATCCTTGAAACTTCAGGAATTGGACAGTCTGACACAGAGATTATGGATCATTCTGATGTATCCTTATATGTAATGACACCGGAATTTGGAGCTGCAACACAATTGGAGAAAATTGACATGCTTGATTTTGCTGATTTAGTAGCTTTAAACAAGTTTGATAAAAGAGGTGCTTTAGACGCCATTCGCGACGTTAAAAAACAATACCAGCGCAACCATAATTTATGGGATAAAAATCCGGATGAAATGCCGGTTTTTGGAACTATTGCTTCACAGTTTAATGATCCTGGAATGAACACGCTTTATAAAGCGATCATGGATAAGATTGTCGAGAAAACCAGTTCTGATTTAAAATCGACTTTTGAGATTACGCGTGAAATGAGCGAGAAAATCTTCGTGATTCCGCCACACAGAACACGTTATTTATCTGAAATCGCAGAGAACAACAGAAGTTATGATGAAATTGCACTTTCTCAACAAAAAGTAGCACAGAAATTATACGGAATTTTCAAGACTATAGAATCTGTTTCTGGTAAAATTCCACAAATTACAAAGGCAGGACTTGATGATGCAACTGTTTTACCAAGCGGTATTCAGGAACATGATGAAAATAGAATTTTCTTAAACCTTTTACTAAATCAATTTGATAAAGTAAAAATGGATTTAGATCCGTACAATTGGGAAATTATTCTGAATTGGGATGAGAAAGTAAACAAATATAAAAACCCGGTTTATACCTTTAAGGTTCGTGATAAAGAAATTAAAATCGCGACACATACCGAGAGTTTATCACACCTACAAATTCCGAAAATTGCTTTACCTAAATATGAGGCCTGGGGCGATATCTTACGTTGGAGTTTACAGGAAAATGTTCCGGGAGAATTTCCTTTTGCTTCAGGATTATATCCTTTTAAAAGAGAAGGCGAAGATCCGTCAAGAATGTTTGCCGGAGAAGGCGGACCAGAGAGAACGAATAAACGTTTTCACTACGTAAGCGCAGGATTGCCGGCAAAACGACTTTCGACGGCTTTTGACAGTGTGACTTTATACGGAAATGATCCCGATTTGCGTCCGGATATTTACGGAAAAATTGGAAATGCCGGAGTTTCAATCTGTTGTTTAGATGATGCTAAAAAACTGTATTCCGGTTTTGATTTGGTACATGCTTTAACATCAGTAAGTATGACCATTAACGGACCAGCACCGATGTTATTAGGTTTCTTTATGAATGCCGCAATTGATCAGCAATGTGAGTATTATATTAAGGAGAATGATTTAGAAAAAGAAGTTGAAGCTAAAATCAACAAAATATACAAGGAAAAAGGAACTAAACGTCCAAAATACCAAGGCGATTTACCGGAAGGAAACAATGGTTTAGGATTAATGCTTTTGGGTGTTACCGGAGATGAGGTTTTGCCTTTGGATGTATACAATGAAATAAAAGTAAAAACCTTATCACAAGTTCGTGGTACGGTTCAGGCTGACATTTTAAAAGAAGATCAGGCGCAAAATACCTGTATTTTTTCAACTGAATTTGCACTTCGATTAATGGGTGACGTTCAGGAATATTTTATTACCAAAAACGTTCGTAATTTCTATTCTGTTTCGATTTCAGGATATCATATTGCTGAGGCAGGAGCGAACCCAATTACACAGTTGGCTTTCACGCTTTCAAATGGTTTCACTTACGTGGAATACTATTTGAGCCGCGGAATGAGCATTAACGATTTTGGACCGAATTTATCGTTCTTTTTCTCGAACGGAGTAGATCCTGAATATTCAGTGATTGGTCGTGTGGCTCGTAAAATTTGGGCGAAAGCCATGAAAAACAAATACGGAGCCAACGAAAGAGCACAAATGCTAAAATACCATATTCAAACTTCTGGTCGTTCGTTACACGCGCAGGAAATTGATTTTAATGATATCAGAACAACTTTGCAGGCTTTGTATGCGATTTACGACAACTGTAATTCACTACATACAAACGCTTACGATGAAGCGATTACAACACCAACAGAAGAGTCAGTGCGTCGCGCCATGGCGATTCAGTTGATTATCAATAAAGAATTAGGTTTGGCGAAAAACGAAAACCCAATTCAGGGATCGTTTATCATCGAAGAATTAACAGATTTAGTGGAAGCAGCTGTTTTACAGGAATTCGACCGAATTACAGAAAGAGGAGGCGTTTTAGGTGCTATGGAAACCATGTACCAACGTTCTAAAATTCAGGAAGAAAGTTTGTATTACGAAACTTTAAAACACAATGGAGATTTTCCAATTGTGGGTGTAAATACGTTCTTAAGTTCAAAAGGTTCTCCAACGGTAATTCCGGCAGAAGTAATTCGCGCCACCGAAGAAGAAAAACAATATCAAATTACGATGCTGGATAACTTACACCAGTTCCACGAAGCAAAAGTAAACGAGCACTTAAACAAACTGCAGGAAGCAGCTATTAAAAACGAAAATTTATTTGACCATTTAATGGAAGCTACAAAGGTTTGTTCATTGGGTCAGATTACTTCGGCTTTGTTTGAGGTTGGTGGGCAGTATAGAAGGAATATGTAATTTTTCTTAGAAGAAAAACATAAACAAAAAGCAGCTCTATTTTAGAGCTGCTTTTATTTTATAGACAGAAGTGTACTATTATAATTTTTATTTCTTTTTAGTTGCTATTTTAGATTTGCGTTTCAATCGTTCAATCAATGCATCGGCTTTTTCATTTTGAGAAATGAATCGTAACGATTCTGCATATCGGTAATAATACATTGGTTCAAGATCATATGTCATGGCAAATAACTCGCCGTACCATTTCGCTGCTTTATCCAGATTGCAAATAGCATAAGAAGAATTTCCTAGTTTCTGAAACAGATCTATAGATTTATACCCTTTTGCGGCCACTTTTTCGTAAGTTTTGGTTACATCAACATAAGCGTATTTTTCGCCAGTTTTCTTGGTTACATAATTTTCATTTTGAGCAGAAAGCTTTAAACAAAAAAAAGTGAATGGTAATAAAATGGCTAGCTTTTTTCTCATAGGCCTTTGATAATAAGTAACTTAATTGTGCAAATGTATTTAAATCTATTGATTTTTGGTTGTTTTAACGGTTAAATGTGAATTTAACGTTCATAGTAACAGTTTGTTAAGACTACTATCAAAACGTAAAAATCATATTATATTGTATAGTAAGAAAACAAAAAGCAGCTCGTAGGAAGAGCTGCTTTTAACTTTTTGGGCAAAAAGAGTGATTAGCGACGAAAAGCTGGACTTTCGTTTACAGATTCGTTTAGTGCAACTTTTTTCACTTTTTTAGCTACAACTTTAATTTCATGTTTAGCAACTTTACCGCTTTCTGTTACTTCTAAAACATAAGTTCCGGCTGGAAAACCTTCTAAACTTATTGTTTTTGAAATTTCTAATTTGTCTGCAGCAGAATCTCCTGTGTAAAGCAAATTGTGATTTTCATCATAAATAGAAAAAACTGATTTTTCAACGGTGTTTAAAGTAAAACTAACTACTTTTCCGTTTCCGGTAATTATATTCAAAATATAATCTCCTTTTCCATCAATTGCGTAGGTAAAAATTGTTGTTAGAAATAAGGCTACAACCATGCCCATTTTGGTAAAATTTGTCATGTTTTTTTAAATTGTTTTTAAATTGTTTAATACTAAATAGTGGAACGGTAAAACTAACAAAAAAAATTAATTTTGTGCAAAAAAATGCCGTTTTCAAACGGATAAGTTGCTGAATTAAAGATGTTTCGATGTTTTTGTTAAAGTATGTACGTAAAAACTTAAGGATTGGATGTTTTTTTTAGCTATTTTTTAAAAGTGTAAAAATCAGACTTTTAAAATTATTAAGAATAATTTTTCAAAAATAACTCGGGGCAGAAAATTTTCTAAATATATGGCATAAAAAAACAGCTCTTTAACCACAAAGAGCTGTTCCTAAAACTTTTTAGTTTTTAAACTTTACTAACTATCTAACCTCATTTTTATACTGCATGTATAAACTTTTTAGCGTGTTGCTACACTTGTATTTTTATTGTAGAAACCTGCTTTGTAAACTGATGAAACTGCTTTTTTTGATAAAACAGTAGCTTCATCAGTAATCGTAATTTCATGTTTTACTTTTTTCACATTATCTTCCACTTCTAAATAGTAAGTTCCTTCCGGAAATTCCTCTAAGCTAAAAGTTCTCAAAATTCCATCTTTACCTGAAGCATTTTCAGAATAAATTAGATTACCATCTTTGTCGTAAATAGACAAGCTTGCTTTTTTCACCTGATTAAGGGCAAATGTGATAAGCTTTCCATTTGTTTTTAAAACATGAAGATTAAAATCTTCATTCCCGTCAATTGCATAAGTACTCATTCCGGTGAAAAGTACGGCACATACTAAACTCAATTTTAAAATCTTTTTCATTGCATTAGTTTTTAAATTAATAGTTCTAATTCTCTAATGCTAAATTACTTACATTGTAAGGTTTTTTACACAACTCTATTTTCCGATTTCGATGCTGTATTCTCATTTACGAAACCGTTATAGGTTAAAACTTGAATTATTTTTATCGTTTTAGTTAATTCGCTTATTATTTTTCAAAATTTCGCGCTGTTTAAGGGAATGTAAAATTATCTGTATTTCTTACAAAAAAACTTTCTTGGAGGTTTAAACGTAAAGCTTGGTTTCACGCAGATTTTAAAAAGATTTTGGCAGATACGCACAGATTATAAATAAAAAAAATCTACTTAAATCTGCAGAATCTGCGTGAAACAAAATTTTACATTTTTGTGTCTTTGCGTGAGATTTAAATGCAATACTTATCCTCTTAAGGAACGAAGGATAATACTAGAAGTTCCTCACAGAAATTCCTCAATATTTGTCGAGCTTTTAGTGTGATCCTTCCGGCGTTAGGATGGCAAACTGAACTTAAAAAAACTTTGTGCCTTAGTGTCTTCGTGGCAAAAAAGTAAAGCACAAAAAAAACAGCTCAATAACCACAAAGAGCTGTTTATAAACAATCACGTTTTTACTTTACTAACTATCTAACCTCATTTTTATACTTTATGAGAGTATAAACTTTTTTAGCGTACTGCTACGCTTGTACTTTTTGCAGTTGAATCTGCTTTATAAACAGATGAAATTGCTTTTGATGATAAAACTGTAGCTTCATCAGTTATTGTAATTTCATGTCTTACTTTCTTTACACTGTCTTCTACTTCTAAGATGTACGTTCCTTCAGGAAATTCTTCAAAATTAAAAGTTCTTAAAATGCCATCTTTACCAGTAGCATTTTCATAATATAATATAGAACCATCTTTGTCATAAATAGTTAAATTCGCTTTCTTAACCTGGTTAAGCGCAAAAGTCACTAGTTTACCATCTCTTTTTAATACATGAAGGTTAAAATCTTCATTTCCGTCAATTGCATAAGTACTCATTCCTGTGAAAAGCACTGCACATACTAAACTCAATTTTAAAATATTTTTCATGGCATTAGTTTTTAAATTAATAGTTCTAATTCTCTGATGCTAAATTACTTCTGAAATCCTTTTTTTAACACAACTCTATTTTCCAATTTAGATGCTGTATTCTCATTTACGAAACCGTTATAGGTTAAAATTTGAATTATATTTATCGTTTTTGGTAAAACTCCTATTATTTTTCAACGTTTTGTAGTGTTTAAGAAAATGTAAAATTATCTGTATTTCTTACAAAAAGTTTGCTTGAAGGTTTAAACGTAAAATTTGGTTTCACGCAGATTTAAAAAAGATTTAGGAAGATAGGCGCAGATTATAAATAAAAAAATAAATCTGCAAAATCTGCTTAAATCTGCAGAATCTGCGTGAAACAAAATTTTACATTTTTGTGTCTTTGCGTAAGATTCAAATGCAATACGTATCCTCCTAAGGAACGAAGGATAATATTAAAGTTCCGCACAGAAATTCCTCAATATTTGTCGAGCTTTTAATGTGATCGTTCCTGAGTCAGGATTGATAAACTAAACTTTAAAAAACTTTGTGACTTCGTGCCTTCGTGGCAATTAAAAAAAATAAAGAGCAAAAAAAAACAGCTCAGTAACCACAAAGAGCTGTTTCTAAAACTTTTCAGTTTTTAAACTTTACTAACTATCTAACCTCATTTTTATACTGTATGCGAGTATAAACTTTTTTAGCGTGCTGCTACGCTAGTATTTTTTGCAGTTGTATCTGCTTTATAAGCTGATGAAATTGCTTTTGCTGATAATGAAGAAGAATCACCAGTTACTGTAATTTCATGTTTTACTTTTTTTAAGCTGTCTTCCACTTCTAAGATATAAGTTCCTGCTGGAAATTCTTCGAAACTGAAAGTTCTTAAGATTCCGTCTTTACCTGTAGCATTTTCATAATAAAGTACTGAACCATCTTTATCATATATAGTTAAGGTTGCTTTTTTAACCTGGTTAAGAGCAAAAGTTACTAATTTTCCGCTTCCGTTTCCTTTTAATACATGAAGAGTAAAATCTTCGTTACCATCAATTGCATAAGTGCTCATTCCTGTAAAAAGTACTGCACACACTAAACTTAATTTTAAAATCTTTTTCATAACCATTATTGCTTTAAATTATTAGTTCCTTTTTCTGATGCTAAATTACTTCAGTAGTAGATTTTTTTTCACAACTCTATTAGCCAATTTATATGCTATATTCTCATTTACGAAACCGTTATAGGTTAAAATTTAAATTATTATAGGTGTTTTGGTTAATTCAGTTGTTATTTTTCAATGTTTTTTTACTTTTTAACATTTTTTAAATATTCCGTAATTCTTACAAAGAATGCTGCATGCATATAAAAAAGCGGAATAAAATGCGATATATTAAAAAAATCAAGGATAAAAATAAGGGTCTTGAAAAAAATAGTGAAATTGAGTCGTTTTTGACTATGTTTAAAAGTAGGAAGTGATGAAAAATTCTCATTTACGAAACCGTTATAGGTTAAAATTTGAATTATTTTAGGTGTTTTTGTTAATTTTGCTATTATTATTTAAAGATTTTATCATGAAGACAATAGCCCCAGCTCTTGAAGTGATATCAAACTCATATGGAAGTTCTTTTACCTACACTAAACACGCCGAAAAGACCAATAGCAAAGCTCATTTATGGCATTATCATCCTGAAATTGAGTTGGTTTATATAAACGGTGGGGCAGGAAAAAGACAAATAGGAAGCCACGTTTCGTACTATACGAATGGTAGTTTGATGCTGATAGGTGCGAATTTGCCTCATTGTGGTTTTACAAATGAGCTGACAGGAAATATAAACGAAACAGTTATTCATATCAAACCTGAATTTTTAGGCAGCGACTTTTTTGGTGCTCCGGAGATGAGAAGGGTTCAAAACGTACTGACACAGTCTAAAGGAGGAATTGCTTTTGGAGGGAAAACTAAAAAGCAAATTGGCGATAAAATAGAAAAGATGGAGAGCCAGCTTCCGTTTGAGCGTTTATTAACCCTTTTGAGTATTTTAGATGAGCTTGAGGCATCAGAAGAATATACGGTGCTTAATGCAGATGGTTTCTCACTAGAACTCAACACGCAGGATAATGACAGAATGAAGATGATTTTTAATTTTGTGAAAGATAATTTTCAGGAATCAATTGCTATCGATGAGGTTTCAAGTCTGGTTAGTATGACAACACCTTCGTTTTGCAGGTATTTCAAGAAAGTTTCGAACAAAACATTTACTGAGTTTGTCAACGAATATCGTTTGGTGCATGCTTCAAAACTTTTGGCAGAGAAGCCAATAAGTATAAATGAGGTTTGTTATGAAAGTGGTTTTAATAATTTTAGCCATTTTAGTAAATCCTTCAAACAGTATACTGGTGTAAGTGCGTCTCAATATCGTCAGGAGCACAAGATTATAATTAGTTAAGTTTCAGAGTGCAATCACTTAAGAAATAAATATTCATAAAACCATTCGTTTGCTGCGAATGGTTTTTTTTTTTGCTAAAAATTATAGATATTTTTTAACCACAAATTGCACAAATTAAATCTTTTATTGTTGCGGCTAAAATTTGACCTAACTTAGGTGTATTCTAAAAATTAAGCTTATTTTAATCATTAGCAATTCGTGTAATTTATACTAAACCTTATCACATAATAATAAAGAATAATTCGTGAATTTGTGGCAAACTTTTTCAGTACAAAAAATGGGTCGGATTTTTCATATAATTTATCCTGAAAAAACTATATTTACAATCCCTAATCAAAAAAATACCAATATGAAAAACTTTAAAATTTTAGTATTTACAGCTTTTTTATGCATTTCGTCTCTGAGCTATGCAGCAAAAGTTGATACATTACAAATTGCCAGTACAGCAATGAGCAAAACCTACAAAGCTGCAGTTGTATTGCCAAATTCTTATGCTAAAAGTAAAACGGCTTATCCGGTAATGTATTTGCTTCATGGTGCTTACGGGCATTTTAATGATTGGTTAAAAAATACTCCAAACAAAAAACTAGTTCAGGGATTGTCTGATCAATACAATATGATTATCGTAATGCCGGAAGGTGAAACTTTTAGTTTTTATCTGGATAGCCCGGTAAATAAAGAGAGTCAGTTTGAAACATTTATTACCCAGGAGGTGATTCAGAAAGTAGATAAAACATACAGAACCATTAGCAATAGAAATGGAAGAGTAATCACCGGACTCTCGATGGGAGGACACGGCGCACTTTATTTATCAGCCAAACATCCGGATCTGTTTTGTGCTGCCGGAAGTATGAGTGGGGCAGTAGATATGAGTACAATGCTAAATCGCGAATCATCAGCTCAGGTTGTCAAATTAATGCAGCCTGTATTTGGAGATAAAAGTGATAGCTCTGAAATGTACGCAAAATATGCTGTCATGAACATGCTGGATAAAATCAAAGAAAATAAATTGCCTTTGATTATAGATTGTGGCGTTGATGATTTTTTAATAGAACCCAATCGTGAATTACACCGAAGATTGGTTTATAATAAGGTAGACCATGATTATACAGAACGTCCTGGTGCTCATACGTGGGATTACTGGGATAATTCATTGCCTTATCACGCTTTATTTTTCAGTAAAATATTGTTTAAAAGTAAAACAACTAAATAGCTGCCTTTTGTTATTTAGAGCAAATTAGCTTAATATAGTGTTTTATAAATTTTTATTTAAAAGCATCCGTTAAAATCGGATGCTTTTTTTTGAAGTTTTTTTAATATTAGCCTTTGATTGTTAAAGTATTATATTTTAAAAGATGGAGTGAAATGCAAAATAGTATAAAAAGATTAAGAAAAAAATTATGTAATTTATTTTTTGGTTTGGTTTTTGGAAGTACCTTTATATATAAAACTTAAAAAAACAAATATTATGAAAAAGATACTTACCCTTTTTGCAGTTGTTGGATTAGTTGCATTTTCAAGCTGTGAAGGACCAGAAGGACCTCCGGGAGTTCCGGGAGCGGATGGATTAATTGCTCAGGTTATTGATGTTAATAATGTTAATTTTGCTTTGAATGGAGATGGAGAGATTATTGATTTTGGTTTTACCCTTTATCCTGGCGATGTAGTTTTGGCTTACAGAGCGACTGGAGTAGCAACAAATGGAGGTACCATTTGGACTCAAATACCAGAATCACATTATTATGACGATGGTTCTTTATTTTTTACTTATAAGTTTAATTTTACCAGAGTGGATTTTGAACTCTATTTAGAAGGCTTCGAATTAAATACTGTCCCAACTAATTTAAGAACTAATCAAAAATTTCGTATTGTAATAGTTCCGGGTGAAGATCCTCAAATTAGTAACAAATCAGTTAATAAGGAGGATTACTCTGATTACAAAACGGTTATTTCAAAATATAATATTGATGATAGCAAAGTCAAAACAATTAATTTATAATTGAATAAAAAAAGGAGATCAAATTGATCTCCTTTTTTTATGAATATATATTTCAGAATTAATCCAAATCCAAATCTGTTAGTTCTTTTTCCTTACCAAATTTAAGAGAAACCAAAATTCCCACTAAAAGCGATAGTGCAATAAATCCTAAAGAAGCCCATTCGGGAACGTGGATGAAATCGTGTAGAATCATTTTTAATCCAACAAAAGCTAAAATGGCAACAAGGCTGTATTCTAAGTAACTGAATTTCGCCAGCATATTTGCCAGGAAGAAGTACATAGAACGTAAACCCAGAATCGCAAAAATATTAGAACTGAACACTAAAAACGGGTCAGAAGTAATAGCAAGAATTGCAGGAACACTATCAACAGCAAATAAAACATCCATTACTTCAATAACAATTAAGGCAACGAACAATGGAGTTGCGGCTCTTTTTGCAGTTTTTGTCGGGATGAAAAATTTCTCGCCATCTGTTTCAGATGTAATCGGAATAATTTTTCCTAATGTTTTGTATACGAAAGAATCTTTTGGATGAAAATCTTCATCTTCACCAGAAAACAACATTTTTAAAGCAGTAAAAATTAAGAATGCACCAAATAAGTAAGTAGTCCAGGTAAATTTATTGATCAACATTACTCCGAAGAAAATCATTAATCCACGGAAAACAATCGCTCCAAGAATTCCCCAAAATAAAACACGGTGCTGGTATTTTTGTGGGATTTTAAACGAAGCAAAAATAATGGCGATCACAAAAATATTATCAACGCTTAAGGATAATTCAATTAAGTAACCTGTAATAAACTTCATAGAAGCGACTGCAGGTTTAAGGCCATCTGGATTGGCAATATAATCTGTAGTATAAAGCCAGTAGATAACTCCTGAAAAGGCAAATGACAGTGTTACCCAAATCAATGTCCATTTGCTTGCTTCTTTAGTACTAATGATATGAGGTGTTTTGTTGAAAACGCCTAAATCTAAAGCAAGAATAATAATTACGGCCAATAAAAAGAAAATCCAAACCATTATGAGATAATTTTAAATGATTTACAAAGATAGGTTTTGAAGTTTAACTTAAAAATTAAATTATTAGAAAATTACCGTCGAATTTAGAAACTATAAGGTTTTAAAACCGATTAAATTTCTGTGTAATTTAGTTTTCGCATTTTTGTCATCCCTCGTTCCGAAATGACAAACTAAGGAAAATATTCTTATGAAAATGACTGCCCTAGCCCCGATAGAAGTGGAAATCCTTTTGTGGCGGGGTTCGCCACAAAAGATTGCAACGGATAGCGGGATTAGCTTCTGAAAAAAATGACTCTTATCATAAAATTGAAGGAAGAAATGTGTAAATAAAAAAAAGTGCCATCAATTAAGATGGCACTTTTCAGTATAATATTAGCTTTAAATTATAGCGCTGATTTAACAGTTTTGATAATTCTTGCAGCAATTTTGTATGGGTCTCCGTTTGAAGCTGGTCTTCTGTCTTCTAACCAACCTTTCCACCCTTTTTGAACAGTCATCAAAGGAATTCTGATAGAACATCCTCTGTCTGAAACTCCATAAGAGAAATCGTGGATAGATGCAGTTTCGTGTTTACCAGTTAAACGTTGGTCGTTGTAAGCTCCGTAAACAGCAATGTGCTCAGCAGTAACAGGACGGAAAGCCTCGCAAATTCTTTCGTAAGTTGCCTGATCTCCACATGTTCTTAACACCTCGTTAGAGAAGTTAGCATGCATACCTGAACCATTCCAGTCTGTATCTCCTAATGGTTTCGGGTGATATTCAATATAGTAACCATATTTCTCAGTCAAACGATCTAATAAGTAACGAGCAACCCAAATTTCGTCTCCGGCTTTTTTAGCACCTTTAGCGAATAATTGGAACTCCCATTGTCCGCAAGCAACCTCTTGGTTAATACCTTCAAAGTTAATTCCGGCAGCGATACATAAGTCAGCATGCTCTTCTACTAATTTTCTTCCGTGAGTGTTTTTTCCACCAACAGAGCAGTAGTACATACCTTGTGGAGCAGGATATCCTCCAACAGGGAAACCTAATGGCAATAAAGTTTTAGTATCCATGATGAAATATTCTTGTTCGAAACCAAACCAAAAATCTTCATTATCATCATCAATTGTAGCTCTTCCGTTAGAAGGGTGTGGTGTTCCATCAGCGTACATAACTTCAGACATAACTAAATATCCGTTAATACGTGTTGGATCTGGGTAAATTGCAACAGGAACTAAAAGACAGTCTGAAGAACCACCTTCTGCTTGTTTTGTTGATGAACCATCAAATGACCAGTTTCCAAGTTCTTCTAATGTTCCTTTGAAATTTTCGTGTTCTTCAACTTTAGTTTTACTTCTAAGATTTTGAGTTGGTTCATATCCATCTAACCAAATGTACTCTAACTTAATTTTAGCCATAATAATATAATTTATTTTTTTGTTTTTTTTCGCTGGGTCAAATATAGATTTATTTTTTTAGTCCTAAAAATTAGGGGGCTATTTTGTTTTACGGAGTATAATTTTTTAGAGAAGCGCAATTTAGATGGGGGTATATTTTTAAAAAAGCAATTTTTAACACTATAAAAAAATAAATTCGTAATAATTACGGGAGTTTTTTGAATTTCTGAGTTAAGGAATTATGAAAAAATGTTTATTTAATGAATAATACCGGTGTATTTTGTTACATTTCTTTAAATTGAAGTCATTATTCTTTGTAAAAACGAGCTTCTATTGAAATATTACCACATTAATTTCTAAAATATATCTTTTAAATAGCCTCTTTTATTGCTTATATTTGTTCCTCTTTTTTTAGTGAAATTTATTACGAATCTTTAAACTTATATACATGTCAACATTACGTTTCCAAGCTTTAAAAGAAGCTTCGACAAGAAAGCCAGTACATTTTGAAGAAATTGATAGAAAGTCTAACATTTTTGGTTCAAATGTATTCAATGAGAAAGCAATGAAGCAATATTTAACTTCAGATGCTTTAAAGGGAGTTAGAGATGCGATTCAGCACGGAACTAAAATAGACAGAAAACTGGCAGATTATATCGCCATGGGAATGAAAGAATGGGCTTTGGCCAAAGGTGTTACGCATTATACACACTGGTTTCAGCCACTTACGGGAACAACGGCAGAAAAACACGATGCTTTTTTTGAAACATCTTATGACGGAAGTGATCCTGTAGAAAAATTTGGAGGAGCTCAATTGGTTCAGCAAGAGCCTGATGCATCAAGTTTCCCGAATGGAGGAATCAGAAATACTTTTGAAGCCAGAGGTTATACCGCCTGGGATCCAACTTCTCCAGCCTTTATATATGGTACAACTTTATGTATTCCAACTGTTTTTATTGCGTATACAGGTGAAGCTTTAGATAATAAAATTCCGCTATTAAGAGCCTTATCCGCTATGGATGAAGCGGCTACTGAAGTATGTCGTTATTTTGATAAAAATGTAAAAAAGGTTACCGCAACTTTAGGTTGGGAACAAGAGTATTTTTTGATTGATAAAGCTTTGGCTAATTCACGTCCTGATTTAATGATGACAGGAAGAACCTTATTAGGTCACACTTCTGCAAAAGGACAGCAATTAGATGATCATTATTTTGGATCTATTCCAACTCGTGCCTTAACTTACATGAGAGATTTAGAGCAGGAATGTATGTTGTTGGGAATTCCGGTAAAAACACGTCATAACGAGGTGGCACCAAATCAGTTTGAGTTGGCACCTATTTTCGAAGAAACAAATCTTGCCGTAGATCACAACTCCTTATTAATGGATGTAATGCAAAGAGTAGCAGAGCGCCATGATTTTAAAGTGTTATTCCACGAAAAACCTTTCAAAGGCGTAAACGGTTCAGGAAAACACAACAACTGGTCATTGGCAACGGATACCGGAGTTAATTTGTTGAGTCCGAGTAAGACACCAATGAGTAATTTACAGTTTTTGACTTTCTTTATTAATACCATAAAAGCGGTTAACGATTACGAAACTTTATTAAGAGCTTCTATTGCAACAGCAAGTAATGATCACAGGTTAGGAGCAAATGAGGCACCACCGGCTATCATCTCTGTTTTTATTGGTGCACAATTAACCAAGGTTTTATCTGAATTAGAAAGTGTAACAACCGGTAAATTATCTCCTGAAGAAAAAACCGATTTAAAACTAAATGTTGTAGGTAAAATTCCGGACGTTCTTTTAGACAATACAGACAGAAACAGAACATCTCCTTTTGCCTTTACAGGAAATAAATTTGAGTTTAGAGCGGTTGGGTCAAATGCAAACTGCTCGAACGCGATGACAACGTTGAATGCGATTGTAGCCAAACAATTGAAAGATTTCAAAATAGAAGTAGATAATTTGATCGATTCGAAAGACATGAAAAAAGATGACGCCATCTTTAATGTTTTGAGAGAATACATTAAACAATCTAAGAAAATACTTTTTGAAGGTGACGGTTATAGCGATGCCTGGGAGAAAGAAGCAGCGAAAAGAGGTTTAAGTAACTTTAAAACTACTCCGGAAGCTATTAAAGCAAAAGTTTCTAAGCAAGCACTTGATTTGTTTGATGAATTAGGAATCTTAAATCATGTTGAAGCGGAAGCTCGCTACGAAATTGAATTGGAAGAATACACTAAAAAAATTCAGATTGAAGGAAGAGTTTTAGGCGATATTTCCAGAAATCATGTTATTCCAACAGCGATTCGTTACCAAAATACATTAATCGAGAACGTAAAAGGTCTAAAAGAGATTTTCGGAAAAGAATTCGAAACCATTGCCAAAGAGCAAATCGTTTTGATCAAAGAAATTTCTGGTCATATTGAAGGAATCAATTCTAAAGTATTGGCCATGACGAATGAACGTAAAAAAGCAAATCAATTGACAGATGCCCAAAAAATGGCAGAAGTGTACTGTAATAAGGTAAAACCTTATTTTGAGGATATTCGTAATCACTGTGATAAATTAGAATTATTAGTAGACGACGAAAGCTGGACACTTACTAAATACAGAGAATTACTATTTACAAAGTAATTAATAAAATAATTAGACTAAAACCCATCTTAAACAGGTGGGTTTTGTTTTTTAGATTAAGATACGAAGATAACTTCGTGATTTTTTTATCAATCAAACATCCGAATCAATCAAAGAATTAAAAAAAGGGATTATCTTTGCACCACATCAACACAAACTAATTTTCATGAGTTCAGATTCTAGCAAAAGGTACGCACAAAGAGGTGTTTCAGCATCAAAAGAAGACGTACATAACGCCATTAAAAATATTGATAAAGGTTTATTTCCTCAGGCATTCTGCAAAATTGTCCCTGATTACTTAACTCAGGATTCAGATCATTGCTTAATTATGCACGCTGATGGAGCCGGTACAAAATCGTCTCTGGCGTATATGTACTGGAAAGAAACCGGTGATATTTCTGTTTGGAAAGGAATTGCTCAGGATGCTTTAATCATGAATATTGATGATTTATTATGCGTTGGTGCAACAGATAATATCTTGCTTTCTTCTACTATAGGAAGAAATAAAAACTTAATTCCTGCTGAAGTTATTTCGGCTATCATCAACGGAACTGAAGAATTAATCAACGAATTAAAATCTTTCGGTGTAACCATTCATTCAACAGGTGGAGAAACTGCCGATGTTGGAGATGTAGTTCGTACTATTATTGTAGATTCTACCGTAACAGCTCGTATGAAACGCAGCGATGTTGTTGATAATGCCAATATTAAAGCAGGCGATGTAATTGTTGGTTTGGCATCTTTTGGTCAGGCAACTTACGAAAAAGGCTATAATGGCGGAATGGGAAGTAACGGATTGACATCGGCACGTCACGATGTATTCGGAAAATATTTAGCTAAAAAATATCCTGAAAGTTACGATGCTCTTGTTCCTGAAGAATTAATTTATTCAGGTCAGGTGAGTCTAACGGATGAAGTGGAGAACAGCCCAATAAACGCGGGTCAGCTGGTACTTTCTCCAACGAGAACTTACGCGCCAATTATCAAGAAAATCTTAGATACTTATACGCCAAACGAAATTCACGGAATGGTACATTGCAGTGGAGGAGCGCAGACTAAAATTCTTCATTTCGTTCAAAATTTACACATTATAAAAGATAATTTATTCCCGGTTCCACCATTGTTCAAGTTAATTCAGGAACAATCAAAAACAGATTGGAAAGAAATGTATCAGGTTTTCAATTGCGGTCACCGTATGGAAATCTATGTTCCTGAAAATATTGCTCAGGATATTATTGCGATTTCAAAATCATTCAATGTCGATGCACAAATCGTTGGTAGAGTAGAAGCAGCTGATGCTAAGAAGTTGACAATTACGAGCGAATACGGAACATTCGAATATTAATTTTTAAGTTACAAAGGTCCAGAGGTTCTGAGTTGCAAAGGTTTTTATACTGGAGTTTCAACAGGACCTTTTTTATTAATAATTTGCTTTTTTAGGAGCTAATCCCGCTATCCGTTACAATCTTTTGTGTCCGCCGCGGCGGACACAAAAGGATTTCCACTGCTATCGGGGCTAAAAACACCAGAGTTATGTACGAGCTACTTTTTTGGAGATATTTAGATGAGATATATTTAAATCATCACGAAGTCTACGAAGCACTTCTTGAAAAAGAAGAAGTTGATGGATTAGAAACACTTCCTGTCGAGGTAATTTTTAACCGGATCGCTTCTGTATTCTCAGAATGGGAGAAAGTAGATGAAAACAGCTGGCAAAATACTAAAGGAAAAGGTGCGTTCCAGGTTATTTCAACCCCACAAAGCATCAAGATTGATTGCTACGGCACTGAAGGAAAAACCATGAATAAGTTAGTGGCTTTGATGGAAGAATTCAAATGTCCGTTGTACGATCCGCAAGTGCCGGAACGTTACGACGAAATGAGTGAGTAAATTTTTTCTTTGCGTAGCTTCGTGAAATCTTAGCGAATCTCTGCGAAATAAACTATTACACAAAGTTGTACAAAGACTTCACAGCGATTCGCCAAGAACTTCAAAAAACTATAAAAAGAATGATTCAAGAATATAATTTCAGTTTCTCAGACAATATTATTTTAGAAGACGATTTGGTATTATTGCGTCCTTTGCAGGAGTCAGATTTCGATAATTTATTAGAAATCTCTATCAACGAACCAGAAACCTGGAAATATTCTTTAGTAGGAGCAGACGGAAAAGAAAACCTTATCACTTATATTCAATCTGCTATAAAAGCAAGAGAAGAAAAAAGAGAATTTCCGTTTATTGTTTTTGATAAAAAATCTCAAAAGTACGCTGGTTCGACACGTTTTTATGATATTCAGCTTCAATATAAAACCTTACAATTAGGCTACACCTGGTACGGCTCTGCCTTTAGAGGAACCGGTCTTAACAAACATTGTAAATTCTTATTGCTTCAATTTGCTTTCGAAACCCTCGGATTAGAAAGAGTAGAATTCCGCGCCGATAATAATAACGAAGTAAGTATCGCTGCTATGAAAAGCATCGGCTGTAAAGTCGAAGGCGTTTTAAGAAGCCATATGCCAACCGCAAACAGTAACGTTCGCCGCGATTCTATTGTTTTGAGTATTCTGAGAAACGAATGGTTTGAAGAAGTAAAAGAAAATCTAAAGCAAAAGCTATAAAAAAGAGCCGTAGGCTCGACCAATATTGTAGGGCTGGACTTCAGTCCAGTTAAGTCCAGTAAAGAAAATTGAATTTGATATTGCCATTGCCATTGTCATGAATCATTTACCCATTTTTCAGTAATAACCCTTGATCTTTTCTTATTTTCTCAACTAAGTTATCTACATAAGTCTTTATTTTCTGCGGTAATAAATTCCAGTTGGCATCCTTTTTAAAACTTCTGCAGTCATCGAAAACACATTCAACTGCGCGAATTACATATTTTTTGTTTTTGTAAACGGTAATGATTTTAACACGGCTTATTTCGTCGTCTTCATTTCTTGTTCCGTAAATAATAATAGGTTCAATATAACCATCTCCATCAAGATCTTTAGTACTGCAATATTTTGTCCAAAACCAGATGTTGGTTTCTTGTGGTTCTGTAATTTCAAGCAGATCGTTTATTCGCCACTTTTCAAGAAAACCCCCATGATCATTGATGGTACAAATGGCTTGTATTTTGGTATTTAGTGTGTCTTTTTTACTAATTGTCTTTTGATTTTCACATAAAAGCAGTTCATAAACACCGCCTTTATCACTATATTCAAAGGCTTTGAAGATCGGAAAATCTGAAACGCCTTCCAGTTCTCGTGTTGTGATTTGTTCTTTTGTAAGTCTGTAACTTTCTACTTTTTGCGCATAAATAAATGTAGTAGAAAAAAGAAGCAGAGTGAAAATATAATTTTTCATGAATAGTATTACATTTTTAGTGAATCAAAGATATTTAAAACCTTTTTAGCACAAATAAATTTATATTTTTTAAAAAGCATATTTTATTGTATTTTTCTGATCTAAAAGTATTGATAAAACGTTTTAGTAAATACCTGATATTGTTTTGTTAAAAAAAATAATGATTTTAAAAAACACCCAATGAATAGCATAAATTGTAAAAAGATTCTTTTTGGATTGTCATTTTTAATGCTTGGATATGTTGCCAATGCTCAGAAAAAAACAAGTGAAAAACAAAATTTGATTCAGTATGTAGATCCTATGATTGGAACTGCAAAAATGGGGCATACTTATCCTGGTGCAACAGTGCCTTTTGGAAGTGTGCAATTAAGTCCAGAAACCGATACGATTGCGTATAGCTTAAACGGAAAATACAACGGTGAGGTCTATAAATATTGTGCCGGATATCAATATGAAGATAAAACGATCGTTGGTTTTAGTCATACCCATTTCAGCGGAACAGGACATTCTGATTTAGGCGATTTCTTAATTATGCCAACGACTGGTAAATTGCAATTGAATCCGGGAGTGGCTTCAAAGCCACATTCTGGTTATCGTTCTGCATTTTCTCATACAACCGAAAAAGCGGAACCCGCTTATTACAGCGTTCTTCTAGAAGATCATAACATCAAAGCAGAATTGACAGCTACGACACGAGTTGGGATGCATCAATATACTTTTCCAAAGTCAGATGAGGCGCATATTATTCTAGATTTAACTTCGGGAATTTACAATTACGATAAAAAGAATGTCTGGACATTTGTTCGTGTTGAAAACGATACTTTAATTACCGGATATAGACAAACCAATGGTTGGGCAAGAACCAGAACGGTTTATTTTGCCATGTCTTTCAGTAAACCTATTAAGAGTTACGGGCAGGCTGCACAGGAAAAAAGCGTTTACAGAGGTTTTTGGGGAAGATTTGATCAAACCAAAAATTTCCCGGAAATGGCAGGTCAAAATCTAAAATTGTTTTTTGATTTTAATACCGAAGAAGGAGAGAAAATCAAAATCAAAATGGCTTTATCTCCAGTGAGTTCCGCCGGAGCGTTAGAAAACATGAAGAAAGAAGTTCCGGGATGGGATTTTGAAAAAGTAAAAAAACAAAGTCAGGAAGTTTGGAATAACGAGTTGAATAAAATTCAGATTGAGGCCATTCAAAAAGAAGATTATGTGAATTTTTATACTGCAATGTACCACGCCTTTTTAGGTCCGACAGAGTACATGGATTTAGATGGAAATTACAAAGGTTTGGATATGAACGTTCATAAGGCAAATAACTTTAAAAATTATACGAGTTATTCGCTTTGGGATACTTATAGAGCATTGCATCCGTTTTTCAATATTGTTCAACCAACAAGAAACTCAGATATGGTGAGTTCAATGTTGGCGCATTCAGACCAAAGTGTGCATAAAATGCTGCCAATCTGGTCGCATTATGCTAATGAAAATTGGTGTATGATTGGGTATCATTCGGTTTCTGTCGTGGCCGATGCGATTGTGAAAGGCAATATTAACTTCGATCCGGAAAAAGCACTTCAGGCTTGTGTTAACACAGCAAAAGTACCTTATTATGATGGATTGGAATACTATATGAAAATGGGGTATGTTCCTGAGGATAAAAATGGTTCTTCGGTTTCTAAAACTTTAGAATATGCCTATGATGATTGGGCAATTGCTCAGGCTGCGAAGAAATTAGGTAAAACCGAAATTTATAATGAATTCATCGAAAGATCTAAAAACTATAAAAACGTTTACGATACCAAAACAGGTTTCATGCGCCCTAAATTAAATGATGGAACTTTCAAAAAAGAATTTGATCCATTAGATACACACGGACAAGGTTTTATTGAAGGAAATTCATGGAATTACAGTTTGTACGTACCTCAGGATCCGGCCGAAATGATTAAAATGATGGGAGGAAATGATAAATTCAATGTTCGATTAGATTCGTTATTCAATATGCATTTGCCAGACAAATATTTTGAAAATACAGAAGACATTACCAGAGAAGGAATCATCGGGAATTACGTTCACGGAAACGAACCATCTCATCATGTGGTTTATTTGTATAATTGGACCAATTCTCCATGGAAAGCACAAGACAAAATTAGAATGATCCTGAAAAAAATGTACCGAAATGGTGCCGATGGTTTAGGAGGAAATGATGATTTCGGGCAAATGAGTGCCTGGTATATTTTCAGTAGTTTAGGATTTTATCCGGTGGCACCGGGCTCTGATGAATATGCATTAGGAAGTCCGTTAGTAAAAAACGCTGTTTTTAATTTAGAAAACGGAAAGAAATTTGAAGTTGAAACGGTGAATCAATCGGATAAAAATGTTTTTGTGAGCAAAGTACTTTTAAACGGAAAAGAATTGTCGAAACCTTTCCTGAGACATGCAGATGTTATGAATGGAGGAAAAATTACGTTTTATATGAGCAGTAAACCGAATAAAAAGAATTATCAAAATTAATAAAAAGCTAAACGTTACAGAGTTTCAAAAAACTTCACGAAATTTGCACCTCAAATAAAAGACACGAATTATGAAAATAAATCTAAAATCAGGAATTGATAAATTGCTTTTCGGAATGAAGCAAAATGATGTTACAGCTGTTTTTGGCAAACCTGATAAAAACTATAAAGACGAAGATGATAATGTGATTTTTGTGTATAATTCACATAAAATCAGATTGACATTTTATGAAGAAGAAGAACTGAAATTAGGTTATTTAGTAGCATCAAGCAATGATTTAGAGGTTTTCGGATTCAAGATTATCGGAAGAAAAATTGCAGATGTAAAGAAAGATTTAGCAACAAAAGGAATCACAAAATACACTCAGGAAACTTTTGATACTTTTGAAAATTACTTTAATGAGGACAATTGGTTTATTCTTCAAACTGAATTTGATGAAGTAGTGAAATTCGAGATTGGTGCAATTATCAATGAAAAAGATGAATTTGCCTGGAAATTTCCAGTAAAGAAATAAACGCAATATTGTCTTCCTGAGGAACTAAGGATCACACAAGTTTGTCGACAAAGATTGTCGAGATCCTTTGTAGAGTTTCTCGTGCGATCCTTCGTTTCTCAGGATGACAAAACAAAAAAACCGACAATCACTTGTCGGTTTTTTTTGTTCATTAAATGGAAATTATCCTTTCAACCATGCATTTTTAAGTTTCTCTTTAGAAGCATCTGTTGCTTTAAAAGTTTCTGTTTCTTCGTACGGTAGTTTCACAGTTCCTTTAATGGTTTGTTCAACACCGGCACGTTTTATTTTAACTGTGATAGGATCATTTTCTTTCCAGTTTTCACTTTCTCCAATTAAATCATAGATATTATCTAAGGTGTAAGCTTTCTCGTTAATAGAAACAATTCCATCACCACCTTTAAGGTTTAAATTAGTAAAGAATACGTTCAGGTCAATATCAGCACGCACACTAATAGCTTTCGTTGCTTTGTCAACACCAATATAAGGAGTTTGTCCTTTAATGAAAATTGATCCTGGTTTTTTCTCAGTCGCTTTTGTAACCCCTACTTTTGCCAAATAGAAATCGTAAGGAATTGGAGTAGTTCCTGCCACATATTTAGTTAAGAATTCACCAACTTCAGGGTAAGTCAATTCGGTAATTTTAGCGAAAAGCTCATTATCATTAAATGGTTTTTCAACACCATATTCGCTGGATAGCTTATGCATCAAATCAAGAATGCCTCTTTCTCCGTTGCTTTTTTCTCTGATGATAATGTCAATACACATTCCGATTAAAGCTCCTTTTTGATATACGTTTAAGTATTGATCTTTATAAGGCTGCTCTAAAACATTTTTACTCATTACAGTAAACGACATTGTATCATTTAAGCCTTTTGCCTGTTCAATTTTATCTGCTATACGAGTATAGAATTCTGCTTCATTAATTAATCCCTGATTGATTTGAAAAAGATTGGCAAAATATTCCGTTACACCTTCATACATCCATAAATGTTCAGACATTTGAGGGGCATTATAATCAAAATACTGGATTTCTTTTGAGTGAACAGTAAGTGGAGTCACAATGTGGAAAAATTCATGAGAAACAACATCTTTCATTGATTCTACCAATTTTTCTTTTGGCATCGATTCAGGTAAAACAACTGTAGTTGCAGTTGGATGCTCTAAAGCTCCAAAACCGTGTGCGTCATCCTTAGCCATGCTTGACAAATACAATAAAACAGTATATTTTTTAGTAGCATTTACTTTTCCTAAAAAGTTTTTCTGAGCCGTCATCATCGTTTTCATTTCCGGAGTAATGCTTTCTGCAGTAAATTTTCCTGTTGGAGAATAAACAGCGATTAAGATATCCATTCCGTTAACATTGAATGTAGTATAATCTGGCTTAGAATACATAATTGGGTTTTCTACCAAGATAGCATAACGAGAAGTTTTAAAAACATCACTTGTTTTGCTTGCATCTTCATCAGTCATTGAAGTTGCTCCCCACAATGTTTCAGGGTGCGTAATCGTAACATTATATGGAACATCTAGTTTATCTTTAAAATAACCTACAAAACCATGTGTGTTAACCATGAAGTTAACCCCTGCATTGATATTCGTTCCTGCCGGTGAAAAAACGTCGTCATTACCAAATCCGGTTCCTTTTTCAGTGTCAAAAGTATCTCCAACTAAATAAGTGATTTTTTTTAATGTTTTTGCATTCGAGATCGACCATGAATTATCGTCAATTCTTTTTACCGTTAATTCATTTCCTTTAGCATCAAAAGCTTTAAAACCATCAGAATACTTTCCGTAATTATCTGTAGAATAAGTTCCCGGAACTGTTTTTGGGATACTGTAGATAATTTCGTCAGTTTTAATTGCAGGAGGAGTAACAGTTACCAAAACTTTGTCGTCTTTTACATCGACAAGATTGATGTTTACATCTACGGTATTGCTTTTTGCAGCACCTGATGTACTACCTGTTTTACAGCTCCATAGTGTTACAGCAAGAGCTAAGGTGTAAATAATTTTTTTCATTTGTTCGCGTTTAGTTATGTGTATTTGACTGATAAAATGGAAAATTGTTACAATACTTAGATAAAAATAGATAAATATAAAAAAAAACTCCTGAAATTCAGGAGTTTTATGCTAGTCGAGTTTATTTTTTATATAATATTTCCCATCCAAATCTTCATCAAAATCGTCTATTTTAACGGGTTTTGGTTTTGGTTTATTTGCAATTGCCTTCTTTTTCCACATTTCAAATTTTTCAAGCGGCATTTTCTTTTTCATGATTTCCAAAACTTCTTTTTCTGCCAATCCAAATTCTTTTTTAATAATCTCAAATGGATTTCTTTCTTCCAAGGCTAGCGAAACAAGTTTTTCTGTTTGTTCCCAGCTCAACTCTTTGCGGTTACTCTTTTTCATCACGTGAAAATTAATTCAAAATAGGGGTTAATGATTAATAGATTGATTTTCAATTTAAGTATCAATATTAATAAAAAAAATAATTAGTTGGTTCGATCTGGGATGTTTTTTTTAATGATTTTAACTGTTTTTTATTGATCTTGATTTTTGAAACGGAATTTGTAGCAGATTTTTCAATTTGTTGTGCTCTTCGGCCGCCATATGCGTGTCGACTCCATATATTAATTCTTCTTTTGGCAGCGTTGTAAAAGTGCCAAAAAGCCGATCCCAAACAGAAAAAATGTTACCATAATTACTATCGGTATAAGGCAAAACATAATGATGATGTACTTTATGCATATTTGGAGAAACAATAAAATAACTCAGAAAAACATCTAATTTATTTGGTAATGAAATATTGGCATGATTAAATTGAGAAGCTACTACAGATAAGGATTGATATAAAAAAACCATCCACATCGGACTTCCAATGATTAAAACACCGGCAGTCGTAAATAAAAAACGAATAATACTTTCTCCTGGATGATGCCTGTTGGCTGTTGTCGTGTCAATCCATGTATCAGTATGATGAATAAGATGAAAGCGCCACAGAAATTTTACTTTATGCTGAACAAAGTGTGCCAGGTAGGCGCCAATTAAATCTAAAAGAAGTAATCCGATAATAGTGTACAACCAAATAGGGATTTCCGGTAACCATTGCAGAATTCCGAAATGATTTTCTGTCGTCCAGCTGGCGGTTTTAATCAGGATAAAAGCCAAAACAAAATTGATAATAATCGTAGTAAAGGTCAGAAAAAAATTAATTCCGGCGTGATGCCATTTTCTGTATTGCATCTGAAACAACGGAAACGTATTCTCGATTAACCAAAAAACAGTGATTCCCCCAACCAAAATCAAGCTTCGGTGTGAAGACGGAATTGTACTGAAATAAGAAATAATTTCATTCATGGCAAATGCAATTTATAAATCAATAAAAAAAGGGAAAATCAAATATAAATATATCTGATTTTCCCTTAAAATTTTATAATTGAGTAAAAAATTATGCGGCGTCGTGATTCTGAAGCAATGACTTATAAATAAAACCAGCCACAATCGCTCCTAAAATTGGTGCAACCCAAAATAACCAAACCTGAGACAGTGGTTCTCCACCAACAAAAACAGCTTGTGATAATGATCTTGCAGGATTTACAGAAGTATTGGTAATTGGAATGCTTATTAAGTGAATTAAAGTTAAACCTAATCCGATTGCAATACCGGCGAATCTTCCGTTTGCAAATTTATCGGTTGCTCCTAAAATGATCAGTAAGAAGAACAATGTTAATACAAACTCAGCAATAAAAGCCGACTGTAAAGAATAACCATCAGGAGAAAATGCACCAAAACCATTTGAGGCAAAAGCACCTGCTTTAGTATTGTCAATTGCAAAACCGGCTTTCCCTGATGCGATGGTGTACAGCGTTCCTGCTGCTGCAATTGCGCCAATACATTGTGCAATAATGTAAGGCAATAAATCTTTTGCTGAAAATCTTCCTCCGGCCCATAAACCAAAAGATACGGCAGGGTTAAAATGCCCACCCGATATATGCCCAACGGCGTAAGCCATTGTTAATACAGTTAAACCAAAAGCTAAAGCTACACCTGCAAATCCAATTCCTAATTCAGGAATTCCGGCAGCAAAAATGGCGCTTCCGCAACCTCCAAATACCAGCCAATAGGTTCCGAAAAATTCTGCAAATAATTTTTTCATAATAAAATAATTTAATGGTTAATGTTAGAATGTATATTGGTAAGCCCAATAAATCAAAACAATTTGTAAGGGCAAACGTACAAATAAAATCCATTTTGGCAAGCCGAAACCAGCTTTTTTATCTTGAAACATGAATAGGTTAGCAGGAAATATAGCAATCAGTAAAGCTATAATTCCCCATGCAGCAAATCTTCTTGAAAAAGGAAACAGTAGGAGAACGCCTAAAATTATTTCAGCAGCTCCGCTCAAAGTATTTATTAATTTGGGGTTTTTAAATAAGGGTGGAATGATTCGGATGTACATTCCGGGATTTCTAAAATGATTAATTCCAGCAATTATATACAAAAAAGCCATTAAATATAAATGCCAGGGTAAATTCATGATATCGTATTGTTTATCACGAATTTATAAAAAAATTAACAATTATAACATTACAAGAGGCTTTTTTTTAATAGTATATAAAATGAACTAATTTTTGCGTTTAAAATTTACATTCATTATGATAATAGCCAGGATTATCAGAACAATTCCGACCCATTGAGAAAAGATCACTTTCTCGTTTAAAAGTACATAAGCCATCATTACCGAAACAGGTAATTCTAAAGCAGAAACAATACTTCCTAAACCAATTCCGGTTAATGGGAAACCTGCGTTCATAAGCATTGGTGGAATGATAGTTCCGAATAGAGATAACACAAGTCCCCATTTTATGAAAATTTCCAAATTAAATGGTGTTACCTGAGTAACAAATGCAAATGAAAATACAATTACGGCACCTCCTAAAAGCATATATAGACTTCGTTGTGCCGATGATATTTCAGTAGCAACGCGATTTGCAGTAAACATAGTTGTAGTGAAAGAAGCCGCAGCCATTACTCCCCAGGCAAGTCCTCTCCAATCTAATTTTATATCATTATTGATGATATTAGTTGCTAAAACAGTTCCGACAAGGACAATGAAAACGGCAATTACTTTTTGCTTAGAAGGTAATTTTTTCTCTAGAATCATCTCCAGTAAAACACCCATCCACACCGTTTGCATCAATAAAACGATTCCAATAGAAACCGGAATGTATTTTACAGCTAAATAATAAAACAAACTTGTCATTCCTAAAGAAGTTCCGGCCAGCATTAAGCTAAAAATGTTTTTTGGAGTCGCTTTTACAGCAGTACCTTTATTTTTTATTTTTTGGAAGGTATTAATTAACAGAATTCCAATAATACCCAAAACAAATTGAGATGTTGTTACTTCGGCAGTTGTATATCCTTCAGAGTAAGCCATTTTTACAAAAGTGGCTAACATTCCGTAAGTTGTAGCTCCTAAAGCAACTAAAAATACTCCCTTTAATACATTGTTTTGTGACATCTGAATCTATTTTTTAAAAAAATTAAGCCGGCAAAGGTAAGCTATTTTGTTTAAGATTTAGCAGAAAATTGACGCAAACAGTATTATTGCTATTGTTTCAGAAGCATATTTTTCTTCTAAATTGAAGATTTCTCAGAATGTTGAAAATGATTAAAATAAAAAAGCCATCAAAATCTGTGATTTGATGGCTTTGTGTTTTTTGCGAAAAATAATCAGAATTAATTACTTTGCAGGTTGATTTTGATACGTTTCAATTTCAAAAATTAAAGTCGCGTTTGGCGGAATTACGCCTCCGGCACCTTTTTCTCCATAAGCTAAATTGGATGGCAGGAAGAAAATTGCTTTTTCTCCATCAGTCATCATATCTAAAGCTTCGATGAATCCCGGAATCATTCCGTCTTTTTTACCCACTGTAAAAGGAAAAGCTTTATATCCACCTTGTGCATCTCTGCTCGCATCATATTTACCATAAGCTTTTGCTACACTTGACATGCTGCTGTCAAAAAGATTTCCATCTTCAAAATAACCTGCATAATGAAAGTAAATGTTTGATCCATCAGCACCTTTTACACCAGTTCCTTTTTGTGTTACCACATATTTTAAACCAGATGCTGTTGTAGTCGCTTTCGCTTTTGTTGCTGCAAAATACGCTGCTTTATCTTTGATAACTTTTTGTCCTTCTAATTTTTTACCTTCTTCTTTTTTAACGTCATCGGCTAAAACTTTTACTGCGTCGAATTTTTTAGCAGCGGCACCTTTGCGTGTAATTGTAATCTTTGTCATAATATCACCCTGAACAATTTTATTTACATTATCCATTCCAGAAACTACATGTCCAAAAATAGTATGCTTACCATTTAACCAAGGTGTTTCCTTATGCGTAATAAAAAATTGGCTTCCATTGGTAGCAGGCCCAGAATTTGCCATTGCTAAAATACCGCCTTTGTCAAATTTTAATTCTTCTCTAAATTCATCTTTAAATGCGAATCCAGGTCCTCCAGCACCAGTCCCATCAGGGTCTCCACCCTGAATCATGAAATCATTGATAACTCTGTGAAATTTTAATCCATCGTAAAATGGTTTTCCTTTTAGTTTTTCCACTTTTACGTTAGGATTTTTACCTTCTGCCAAAGAGATAAAATTAGCTACAGTAACAGGAGCTTTTACATATTCTAAAGAGATAACAATGTCTCCTTTTGTTGTAGCAATAGTAGCAAAAATACCATCATTTGGATCTGCTTTTGCAACTGTTTTTGTTGGTGCAGCTTTTGGTTTAGCAACAGGTTTTTTTGTTGTCTGAGCCTGAATATTTACTATTGCAAGGCAAAATAAAAATAGAAGTTTAAATTTCATCGTATTCCGAATTTAAGTCTCTGATAAGTTTTAAAATATATTATTGTGGTTTTTCTAATAATTGAATTTCGAAAACAATATTAGCATTTGGTGGAATAACATTTCCAGCTCCGGTTGCGCCATAAGCCAAATGAGATGGAATAAAAATAACTGCTTTGTCTCCAAATGAAAGTTGTTCAATTCCTTCAATAAAACCTGGAATCAAACCTGATTTACTTCCTGCTGTAAAAGGAATTGGCTGATATTGTTTTGCTTCAGCTCTTGCCGGATCAAATTTTCCAAAAGTTTTGGCAACTTCTTCTACGCTTGAATCAAAAAGAGTTCCGTTTTCTAAGAAGCCTGAGTAATGAATGTAAACCTGAGTTCCTGTTGCAGGTTTTTTTCCTGTTCCTTTTTCAGTAATTATATATTCTAATCCAGTACTTGTTTTTGTGGCTTTAGCTTTTAAAGCGGCAAGAGCCTCTACTTTTTCTTTTTGAACTCCGGCATATTTACTTTGTTCTTTTGCTATTTCTGAAAAATAATCATGAAATACTTTTACAGCATCAAACTTTTTAGCTGCTTCACCATTTCTGATGATGGTTACAGTAACAATTTTATCATCTTGTTTTACCTGATTTACTACTTCTTGTCCTTTTTCAACTACATGACCAAAAATAGTGTGTTTTCCATCTAACCATGGAGTTTCAACATGCGTAATGAAAAATTGGCTGCTGTTTGTTCCGGGACCGTTATTAGCCATTGCCAGAACGCCTCCTTTATCAAATTTTAAATCAGTGATTTCATCTTTAAATTTATATCCGGTATCTCCAGAACCAGTTCCTTCCGGATCTCCGGTTTGAATCATAAAATCTTCAATTACTCTGTGAAATTTTAAACCATCATAAAAAGGTTTTCCTTTAAGGTATTCCTTAGTTACAAATTCGTTTTTACCTTCTGCTAAGGTTACAAAATTTGCTACTGTAATTGGTGCTTTTTTATAATCCAATTCAACAATAATATGCCCTTTGTTAGTTTCAATGTCAGCATATAAACCATCTGGTAAATTGCTATGCTCGTCTTTACAAGAATAAAATGAGGTAACGGCTAGTAGTAATAATAAAATACTCTTTTTCATTTTTAAAATGTTGTTTTATGGGTTTATTGTATCTTTTTTAATTTGAGTTGCGGGTTTTACTGGTGCAGGTTTTGCCGCTACAGGTTTTGGAGTTTGTCCAGGAGTTGTGGGAGCTGCAGTTTGCCCTGTTGGAGTTTGTGTCGCTGGAACTGCCGCTTTTGGAGCTGAAGGATCCGGAACAAAATTGCGTAGGGTAACTGTGCAGATTAAGGACTCATTAGGGCCTATTTTTTTGTTGTCGCCATGGTATCCGTATGCAATATGCGATGGAAATAAGAAAGTTGCCGTCTCATTTTTACGCATTAGTTTGATACCGTCACGTAATCCCATCATGATTTCTTGTTTGTCGACACGATAAGTTTGTGGACCAAGGTCAGCCTCTGAATAAATTATATTGCCTTTGATATCTTTTATTTCCAAATTGAAATAAGCAATATCACCTTTACGTGGCGTTTGCGTTTCGGTAAAATTTCTTTCTTCATAAGAAAGCCAATAGCCTTTTCTTGTAGCGTAATATTTTACTTTCGGATTGCTTTTGATGATCTTCTTAATAACCTTTTCTTCATCAGCTATTAATTTTTTATTACGATCAACTGATTTTTTCATAAAAGACCCCGAAGCTTGTGAAATAGGCCTTCTGGCATCTTCATGTTGTTTACAGCTAACCAATAAAACAGCAAAGAGGAGCGTGTAAATGCTTAGTTTTATATAGTTCATAGTAGGTTATATTTTTAGTTTAGTTACTAAATCTTCAAATTTTTTCAGGGTTTCTTCCATCGAAACGTCTGATCTTCCGCCGGCTGCATTACTATGTCCGCCACCGTTAAAATGATCTCGGGCAAACTGATTCACATCAAATCCACCTTGTGAACGGAAAGAAATTTTGATAATTTTCTCGTCTTTATTTTCGATAAAAATAGCAGTAAAAACAATACCTTTTATACTTAAGCCGTAATTTACAATTCCTTCAGTGTCACCTTTTACATAATCAAATGAGTCAAGTTCGTCCTGAGTAAGCGAAGTATATGAGGTTTTATGTTCTTCAAATACTTTCATATTCTGCAAAGCACGTCCTAATAATTGTAAACGACTGTAGGAACTATTATCAAATAATAAAACAGGAATCTGAGTGTTTTCAACCCCTAAATCAATCAATTCTGCAATAATTCGATGCGTGTTTCCTGTAGTTCCCGGAAAACGGAATGAACCTGAATCTGTTAATATTCCGGTATAGATACAGGTTGCAATGGTTTTATCTAAATCTTCTTTTTTGTTTAAGAAAGAAATGAAGTTGTAAACCATCTCACAGGTTGATCCGAATGATGTGTCAGAATAAGTATAAGCAGCATAATCATCAGGTTTTTGGTGATGATCAATCATGATAAACGGAGCAGTTAACTTTGCTAAAGTATGTTCCATTTCGCCTGTACGATGAAAAGCATTAAAGTCAAGTGTAAAAATCAACTCGGCTTCTTCTAATATTTTGGTACAGTTTTCAGTATCTTTTTCAAATATTTTTACAGTTTCAGAACCTGGAAGCCAGGCTAAAAAATCAGGAAAATCATTAGGAGCAATTACCGTTGGCTGGTGATTGTTTTTTAATAAAAAGTGGTATAAAGCTAAAGTAGAACCCATAGCATCGCCATCTGGTCCTCTGTGCGGTATAATTGCAATTTTCTTTGGAGTTGCAAGCAACAATTGTATTGCCTGAATATCTTGTATTTTCATAGTGTGCGAATTTACATTTTTTTAATGTAATGTTGAAAACATTTTGGAGATTAACACACTTTTATAAGTTATAAGTTAGGATTTTTTGAATTGTGAAATTATGAGTTGTTCCACAGAGATTCGCAAAGAATTCGCGGAGATACACAAAATGATTAATTTTAGGATTGGAAGGTTAGGACTGGAAATTTAAGATTGAATTAAAATTGACATTGAAATTGCTATTGTCATTGGAATTTGGAATTTAAAAATTGGAATTTATTTTATGATACAACTTATATTTGGCTCCTTTCACAATCTGTGATTTATAAATCCCAACAGAACCTGAAGAAAAGTAAGCAATGGTACAAGCGATTGCAATGAAAATTCCGGGTTGAATTCCGAATAATTCCATTCCCATAATAGTGCAGGTGATAGGAGTGTGGGTAGCTCCTGAAAATACAGCTACAAATCCTATTCCGGCTAAAAGGGCAATAGGCATTGGAATAATGGCAGATAAAGCACTTCCTAAAGTTGCTCCCACAAAAAATAACGGAGTTACTTCGCCACCTTTAAAACCGGCACCTAAAGTAAAGCCTGTAAATACTATTTTAAGCAAAAAATCATACCATTGATTTTGGTTGGAAAATGAATCTACAATAACCGGAACACCTAATCCTGAGAATTTTGTAAAGCCCAACCCAGCAATGGCAATGGCTAAAATGATTCCGCCAATAAAAGGTCGGAGTGGAGGATATTTGATGTTTTTTGAAAAAAGAGAGCTCCAAAAATGCGTGCTTCGGGAAAATAATAATGCAGCAAAACCAGATAGTACTCCAACAATACAGGTATAGACAATATTGTGCAGATTGATTTCCGGAATATCGGGAATGCTATAATGAGTATGTTTTACCTGCCAGAATTCGACGGTGAAATAAGCTGTATACGCAACAAGAAAAGATAAAATAACACTTTTGATATTGATTTTGCTGAAGTACAAAACTTCCAAAGCAAAAATGGCACCCGCCAGAGGAGTTCCAAAAACAGAGGCAAAACCGGCACTGATCCCGAGTATGATCAATACTTTTCTTTCGGAATTATTCAGGTTGAAGAATTTAGTGAATTGATCTGCGATTGCGCCTCCCATTTGTACAGCTGTTCCTTCACGACCTGCAGAACCTCCAAATAAATGGGTTATTAAAGTTCCTAAAAGTACTAAAGGAGCCATTTTAAACGGAATGACCTTCTTGGGTTTTTCGTATTCTTCCAGCAATAAGTTATTGCCTTTTACGACAGATTTTCCCCAATAATAATAACTGAATCCAACAATTAATCCGCCGAAAGGCAATAGCCAGACGATCCAGTCGTGGTGAATTCTAAATTGCGTAACCCATTCCAAAGAAACCAAAAAAAAGGCCGAAGCTGATCCGGACAAAATACCTATCAAAAAACAGATCAAAATCCATTTGAAAGTAGTCAGGAATATTTCTTTTAGTTTTTGAGAAGTCATTAATGTATTTAAGGGCAGATTTTTCGCCACTAATTCACGAATTTAGAAAAAAATATTTGTTTTGATCTTTTTACAATATTAATTCGTGAATTCGTGGCTAATAAATATTACTGAACAACAGCTGTAAATTCAATTTCAACTAAATATTCAGGAGCAACCAGTTTGCTGATTTCATAAAAACCGGTTGTAGGTTTTACGTCTTTAAAAAACGCTGAATGCGCTCTTGCAACTTCTTCAAAAGTCGAAATATTAGTAGTAAAAATTCGTGTTCTGATGACATCTTTCATTCCAACATTCAAATCTTCCAGTACTTTTTCAACACGTTCTAAAATGTTATAAGTTTGAGCATAAGCATCATCGGCTTTTACTTTTTCGCCATCAACAATAGCCACAGTGCCTGAAACTTCAATGATATTGCCAATTCGTACTGCACGGCAATATCCCATTTTGTCTTCCCATGGTGATCCTGTCAAGATGTTTTCTCTTTTCATTTCTTCTGTTTTTTTGAATTATTTTTGTCAATTTTTAAAAACAATTCTGGTTAGTTAATACCGTTGCAATTTATAAAATATGTAACTGAAAAAGATATAGATTTATTTAAAATCAATCTGCAAAATATTCTTTTTTGTGATATTTAAAGAACAAATTTCGGATAGCTATTCAATTTGATAATGATCAAAAAGTCGAAGTTTATTTTGTGTCGCTGTTAGGTTTTGCTGCAAAACTTCAATTTTATTTAGCAGATGATAGATAGCATCAATTCCTTCTAAATTTATTTTGAGATCATAATGCATACGAATCATTTTTTCAAGAGCAGGCAGTTGTTCTTGTTGTAAATATTCGTCTTCGTCCTGAATAATAATTTCTAGTAAACCATAATTATGCAGCTCCGTTATAAAGGTGTTTTCAATTTCGTGGTATACGCAAAATTGTTTTATCTGGATCAAGTTTTTATTATTCATGATTTCTTATTTTAGCTAATTCTTCAAATAATTCTTTTTCTCTTTGAGATAATTTGGTTGGAGTTTTTACATTATAAGTAATGTATAAATCGCCAAATTGATTCTCTTTTTTGTATACCGGAAATCCTTTTCCTTTTAATTTTACTTTGGTTCCGGTTTGGGTTTCAGCAGGAACTTTAACTTTTACTTTTCCATCAAAAGTATTCACAAAAACTTCGCCTCCTAAAATTGCGGTGTAAAAGTCAAGATCTACATCAGAATACAAATTATTTCCTTCTCGTTTAAAATCTGAGTTATTTTCAATATTAAAAGTAATATATAAATCTCCGTTCGGTCCGCCATTTGCACCGGGGCCGCCATGTCCGGGAATTTTTATAATCTGACCATTTTCAACACCGGCCGGAATTGTAATTCGGATGTTTTTACCATTTACGGTTAAACTCTGTTTGTGCGTCGTGTAAGCCGAAGCTAAATCCAATTGTAATTCGGCATTGAAATCCTGTCCACGATATTTGGATTGCGATCTGGAACTTCTTCCTCCGCCATACATCGAATTGAAGAATTCAGAAAAATCACTTCCGGAAAAATCTCCGCCAAAGCCTGAAAAATCGTCATTTCCGCCTTGCTGCTGTTGTCTTGAATATTGCTGTTGATTTGGGTCGTAACCTGCTTTTTCGAATTCATCAGCATGCTTCCAGTCTTTTCCGTATTTATCATATTTTTTGCGATTTTCCGGATTACCCAAAACTTCATTGGCTTCATTGATTTCCTTGAATTTTTTCTCCGCTTCTTTGTCATTCGGATTCAAATCAGGATGGTATTTACGAGCCAGTTTTCGATATGCTTTTTTGATTTCGGCTTCTGTAGCTGATTTTGTGATATCTAATATTTTATAGTAGTCGATATAATCCATTTTATATGTTTTTTATAAAATTCAATTAAAAGACTCAAGTTAGGAATAAGTTGTTAATTATCAAAACAGTGTATTTCTTTTAAACAAAAAAATAACGAATGGTTTTTGTAATAGTTAAG
Source organism: Flavobacterium sp. LC2016-12 (assembly GCF_015351595.1). GTDB lineage: Bacteria > Bacteroidota > Bacteroidia > Flavobacteriales > Flavobacteriaceae > Flavobacterium. The sequence goes on from NZ_JADKPT010000001.1 coordinate 89,183, forward strand.
TTAATTTGGAATTTGGTCCCGAAGCCTCAGGATAAAAATTGGAATTTAATTTGACAGGTATAATGATTTTTGGCAAGTTTTTTGTTTCCAAAATTTAGCCTAATATAGTGTTATAAAAGTCTTAAAGTTAAAGTCGGTAATTAAATTATGTTATTTTTGCTTTGCTAGACTATTATTTTATAAAATTATAAAAGCCGATTCGATAAAACTTTTTCAATGAAGCACTTTTTATTTTTCATATTATTTTTTACCGCTGTAACAGTATCAGCCCAGACGGAGTTTGGTACAAAGTATAAAGCTATTCCGGCTCCAAAATTTAGCGCTAAACCCAAGAAAATTCCGAAGCCTGAAACATTAGATCCTTCGGCCCCGGAATCAGACGTACCGAGTATAAAAACGCCTAGTGTTTATGATAATAATACTATTACAACTAAATCAAAATTTCAGATAGGAGAGCAAAAAAGCAAATTTACCATGTCTACAGAAACAGACTTTGCCAATCCAGGCGATCGTTATGTAGCTAAAATGGAAAAAGATCTGGATAAAGCTTTGAAAGATGCCGGACTTAGAGAAGGCAGGGGAACGTTGGTGAAGAAAAATATTTCTTTAGGAGAGTTTAAAACTAAATCCAATTATCTTATTGTAAAATTTCGTGACTTTGGTGCTATTGATGGCGATTTGGTAAAAGTTTCGTCAAATGATGCAATCATTAGAGATCAGATATTTTTGGATTCTAATTTTAAAGAAGTAAAAATTAATCTGACAATTGGTTTCAATAAATTAGATTTTGAAGCTTTAAATATAGGTTCTCTTGGTGGTAACACTGCCGAGATACAGGTTTATGATGACAAAGGAGCCCTTGTGACCAATGATTATTGGGACAATCTTGCTGCAGGATTTAAGGCGTCAATTCTTGTTACGAAAGAGTGACTTTAAAGTTGCTAAGTTGCTAAGATACTAAGGTTCTAAGTTTTTCTTTTTTGAGGCTAAAATCTTAGAACCTTAGCGACTCAGAACCTCAGAACGTTTTAAAGAAAAAAAAATCAAAATTCCATTTTTCAAATTCGAATATAAAAAGTATTTTTGCGCATGCAACACAACGTACTTATTTTAGATTTCGGATCGCAATATACTCAGCTTATTGCGCGTAGAGTTCGCGAATTAAATATATTCTGCGAAATTTTCCCTTACAATCACTTTCCTAGTGATTTATCACCTTATAAAGCAGTAATTTTAGGAGGAAGCCCATTTTCTGTTCGTGCAGAAGACGCTCCACATCCTGATTTATCTCAAATTCGAGGCAAGCTCCCAATGTTGGCGGTTTGTTACGGAGCACAATACTTAGCTCACTTTAGTGGAGGAGAAGTAGCAGCTTCGAACACCAGAGAATATGGTAGAGCTAATTTATCTTATATTAAGGAGAATGAAGTTTTCTTTAACGACGTTTCAGAAAACAGCCAGGTTTGGATGAGTCATAGTGATAGTATCAAGGCTTTACCAACAAATGCAGTGAAATTAGCAAGCACGCATGACGTAGAATATGCAGCTTACAAAATTGAAGGTGAAACAACTTATGCTATTCAATATCACCCTGAAGTTTTCCATTCTACTGATGGATCAAAAATGCTTAAAAACTTTTTAGTAGATATAGCTGAAGTTCCTCAAAACTTTACACCAAATGCTTTCGTAGAAGAGATGGTGGGAGAATTAAAAGAGAAATTAGGTAATGATAAAGTAGTTTTAGGATTATCTGGAGGAGTTGATTCAACTGTAGCAGCAGTTTTATTGCACCAGGCAATTGGTAAAAACCTTTACTGTATTTTCGTAAATAACGGTTTACTTCGTAAGAATGAATTCCAAAATGTATTAGATCAATACAAAGGAATGGGATTGAACGTAAAAGGAGTAGATGCCGGAGATCGTTTTCTTAGTGAATTAGCCGGAATCAGTGATCCTGAAACCAAACGTAAAACAATCGGTCGTGTATTTATCGAAGTTTTTGATGATGAATCACATTTGATCGAAGATGTAAAATGGTTGGCGCAAGGAACTATTTATCCTGACGTTATCGAATCGGTTTCTGTAAAAGGACCATCGGCCACTATTAAATCGCACCACAATGTTGGTGGATTGCCGGATTATATGAAATTAAAAATTGTAGAACCACTAAGAATGTTGTTTAAAGACGAAGTTCGCAGAGTTGGTGCTACTCTAGGTATAGATCCTGAATTATTAGGAAGACACCCTTTCCCGGGACCAGGATTATCAATCAGAATTTTAGGAGATATTACTCCGGAGAAAGTTCAAATCTTACAAGATGTTGACGCTGTTTTTATTGACGGATTAAAATCTTGGGGATTATATGATAAAGTTTGGCAGGCTGGAGCAATTTTGCTTCCGGTAAATTCTGTTGGTGTGATGGGCGATGAGCGTACTTACGAAAAAGTAGTGGCGCTTAGAGCAGTTGAATCTACAGATGGTATGACTGCTGACTGGGTTCACTTACCTTATGACTTCTTGATGAAAGTTTCAAATGATATTATAAACAAGGTAAAAGGCGTGAATCGCGTTGTTTACGATATAAGTTCAAAACCACCTGCAACAATTGAGTGGGAATAGTACTAATTTTCAAATTAAGGCGTTACATTTGTAACGCCTTAATTTTTTAAACCTACTATTTATGAGAGAACTTTTAACGATTTCTCTTGTCTTTATTTTGTCTTTTAACAAAATAACTGCACAAGATTCAATTATTGAACACAAAATTCAAAAAGGGGAGACCGCTTATTTTATTGCCCAAAAATATAAGGTTTCTGTTGATGAAATTTACAAACTCAACCCTGAATCACAAAGCGGAATCCAAGACAATCAAGTTCTTAAAATCCCAGTCCACCCGACAGAAAAACAAAATCAGAAGCAACAAATCACCCACATCGTTGCTGCAAAAGAAACGCTTTACGGCATATCTAAACAATATAAAGTTACGGTTGATGCCATTCAAAATGCAAATACTGAAATTCTTGCCGGCGGACTTCAAATTGGTCAGGAATTAGTAATTCCGCAAAATCTTGCAAATCTTTCAAAAACTGAAATGGCGACATCTTCAAAAGTGACACACCAGGTGGTTGCTAAAGAATCGTTGTTTAGTATTGCCAGACAATACAATGTTTCGGTTCAGGATCTTGAAAACGGGAATAAAGAATTGCTTCAAAACGGATTACAAATTGGTCAGACGATTGCTATTCCAAACAAAAGAAAAACATTGGACGGAAGAGTTCGCGTGATTAATCAGGAAACAATTTTTCATGTTGTTGAAGCTAAAGAAACTAAATTTTCGATTGCTAAAAAATACGGTATTTCAATTGATCAGCTAGAATCTCAAAATCCTGAAATTGTAAACGGATTGGTTGTTGGCAATAAACTGGCCATCAATACAAAAGAGATTAAACCCACAAATGAAAGCGAAGAATTGATGTTGGCTCTTGCCGAAAAACAAGTTGTTGTTGAAAAAACAAAAGCGAAAACAGTTGAGATTGATGATTTAAAAGACAGGCTTGTTGTTCAGAAGGAAATGAACCAGAAAATCATTAAGATTAATGATTTGAAAGTCAATCTGAACGATATGAATGGTTCCAAAGAAAACTCGGTTGAAAAACTGCGTTTGGTTTTAGAAGCCAATAAAAATGTACAGGATATTTTAATGGCTAAATTAGATTCGTTAGTCAATACGATGAATGATGATCTGGTTGAGTTAAAAAGAATGGATGTTTTGAATGTTGATGAATCGAAACGTTTGGAAAAACAATCGTACGAAAGCATTGGAAAAACAAGTGAATTATCTTCTCAATTAAAAAAGGAATTAGCTGAAAATAGAAAAGCGTATGCCGGTTTAATGAATAAAGTAGAGAAGATCGCTGTTGAAGAAAATCAGGAGTACAAAAAGAAACTCCGCGAAAGCGAAAAAAATACGAACATTACTTCATTGCAACAACGACTTTCATTAGAAGAAATAAAGCGTTATAAAATTGAGCAGGAGCAAGGTGATGCACAAAATCAGCTTTTGATTGCTAAAATTGATTCGCTGGATACCCAGAAAAAAATTGAGATAAAAAGACATATTAGTAAAGCCAATTATTACAGTATGGAAGCCCGCCAATTTGATGATAAACTGGCTTTGATAAAGTTGAAAAAATATCAGGATGAAGCATTAAAAAATCAAAGCAAAACTACTTCTGAACAGGTTTCAAAAGCAATTTCATTAGAAGAAATGAAACAGGAACTAAAGGATAATCCGCTTAAAAATGATAAAACAATAAAAGTCGAAGTTTTTGATAATCTTAAAGAAGTTTCAAATGGCTATTACTTAGTTTTAGGTATATTTACAGACGCGATACCGAGAGATAAGTTTATCATGAAACTTATTGATTCCGGGGATTTTAACGCTAGTTTTTTCTTTAATATAAACAGTCTTTCGTATTATGTTTACTCAGACAGATACCAAAATATGGAAGAAGTTTTATATAAATGCAAGAAAAAGGAGGAAGATGAGTTATATAAAGACATTATTATTGCTAAGGCAGAAATTGACCTGAGATAATAATTGGACGAAAATTAACAAGTGGCCTGAATCTTGCTTTGAACAAAATTAGTATCTTGTTTTTGAATTAAAAATTAAATTGTTTAAGCCATATTATGAAGTATTATTTTGCCTTATTATCTTTTGTGTTTTTTATTACTTTTTCTGCCTTTTCGCAGGAAAAAGTGGTAAAATATACCGTTTCTAGTGGAGAAACTATAAACCAGATTGCTGTAAAATTTAAAATCACTCCTTACGATATCTATCAGTTAAATCCAGATGCAAGGAATGGAGTGAAACCTAATACAGTTTTATTGATTCCAACTAATGGAGCTAAAACTGCAGAGGTAAAAACGGAAGCACCTAAAGCTAAAGTAACTGCAAATTCAAAAGAAGTAATTCATGAAGTTCAGCCAAAAGAAACTTTTTACAGTATCGAAAAAAAATACGGTGTTTCTGATGAAGCTTTAAAAGCTGCAAATCCTGGTCTTGAAAAAACGGGAGTGCAGATTGGTCAAAAATTAGTAATTCCAGCAAAAGGATCTGCTCCAAAAGCTAGTTCTGCTGCTACAAAAACAACTAAAGGGCCTGAGAAATATGTCTACCATGATGTTGTAGCAAAAGAAACGAAGTTTTCGATTGCGAAACAATACAATACTACGGTAGAAGATTTAGAAAAACGCAATCCGGAAATTGTATCTAGTTTGCCAATTGGATATCGAGTTACTATAAAAGGAACCGCTCCTAAAACAGAAAATGCAGCACCAGTGGCTCATGTTGCCAAGCCTGCAGAAACTCCAAAAAAAGTAACGACTTATATGGAGTATCAGGTAAAACCAAAAGAGACTTTTTATAGTTTAGGAAGAACGTTTCATATTACGCAGGAGGAATTGACAGAATTGAACCCGTCACTTTCAGAAGGAGTAAAAGAGGGAATGGTTTTAAAAGTTCCGTCAGGGTATTTGGCACCAACGCCAATTATTCCGCAAGCAGTACCAGTTGAAAATGTGGCTGAAAAACCAATTGCTAATGCAGGTAGTGGTGGTATTTCGGTTTTAGAAAAAGTAAAATCTGAAACGGTTTCTGCAAATCCTGAAGTGGTGGAACTGACGAAAAAAAGAGGCCAAACAGAACGTAAAAAAATGGTTTTGTTATTGCCATTTAATTTAGCTAAGATGCAAAATGATACGACAAGCAGTGCCACTCGTATTAAAAATGATAAGTTTTTGAACATGACACTTGATTTTTATTCAGGGGCTATGATGGCAATTGATTCGGCTAAAACCTTAAAATTACCAATTGATGTTGCTATTTATGATTCTGGAGAAACTAAAACAGCATCTAATGTTTCGGGTTTAATTGCTCAGAATAAATTGCAGGATGCCAGTGCTGTTATTGGACCATTTTATCAGACTAATGCTGAAACAACCGCTAATTCATTACGCGTGTATAATGTTCCTGTGATTTCACCATTGTCAAAAGATACGGCGAATCCAATCGATAATTTGTATCAATCTATACCAACAAATGACGTTGTGAGAAACGCTGTTTTTGATTATATGCGTGCTAAAAATGGAAATATTGTAGCAGTCGTAGATAAGAAAAAGGAATCTGTTATCAGTTACATCAAGCAAAATCAAAAAGGGGTTGTATTTGCTGCTTTAAGTGAAACCGGAGGTTTAGACGTTGCTAATTTAAAAAGTTCGTTATTGCCAAACCGTATGAATTATGTGGTGATGGAAACCGGAAATACAGCGATGGTTAAAACAACAATAAAGGCTTTACTTGATGCACAAAAATCATGTCAGGTACAACTAGTAATTTTAGAACCAAACAGTACACTTGACACAGACGAAATTAGTTTTGAAAACCTAATTAAACTGAAATTAATGTATCCGTCAGTGACGCGCGAAAGTGATGATCAAGGTGTTTTGATTTTTGAAAAAGAATATCGCCTGAAAAATAAGGTTAATCCAAACACGTACGCAACAAGAGGATTTGATGTCACTTTTGATACCATGATGCGTTTGGTTCAGGGAAAAACATATCAGGAAACAGCGGATTTAATGACAACAGAACAAGTTGACAATAAATTTCAATATTACAAAAAAGAAGATGGAGGACACGCCAACAAAGGAGTGTACATTTTATATTACGACACAGATTTAACTTTAAAAGTAGCAAACTAATGACATCAAAAGTAACATACTTAGGTGATTTAAGAACACAATCAATTCACGTGCAATCAGGAAGCGAAATCATCTCCGATGCACCACTAGATAATAATGGAAAAGGAGAAGCTTTTTCTCCAACAGATACTGTTGCCAATGCTTTAGCAAGCTGCATGATGACTATTATGGGAATTAAAGCACGCGATTTGGATGTAGATTTTATTAATTCAACTGCTGAAGTAACTAAAATAATGAATGCTGAACCAAGAAGAATTGGCGCAATCGAAATTGTTTTTGAAATGCAGGGTGTTGAAAGTGAAAAGAACAGAACAATTTTGGAACGTGCCGCAATGACGTGCCCGGTGTTTTTAAGTTTAAGTTCAGAAATTGAAAAACGAATTACTTTTAACTGGAAGTAATGTTTAAAATTTTATAAAATAAGAAAAGGGTACTTTTAAAAGTACCCTTTTCTCGTTCTAACTAACCAAAATATTTATTCTGAGAATTCTAATTTTTGCAATTTGTTCCAGCCACCGCGTGTGAAATCTGGAATTTCTACTGGTGCAGAACCTTTATCAAGTGAAATTTCGGTTAATGGACCTAAACAAGACCATTCTGCTAAATCGTAAACATCCATATCTAATGGAAGTCCTTTTTGAAGACAGTGGATCAGACGATAGTCCATTACGAAATCCATTCCACCGTGACCACCAACTTTTTTAGCTTGCTCTTCGATATTTTTCACCATTGGGTGTTTGTATTTTTCCATCAAAGCTTTTTTTACTTCTTCAGGAACAAAAGAATGTGCGCTTAATTTTTCGTGATTTGGCTTAACGTCGTCACTTAATTCTTTTCCGTCCAAAGCATAACCTTCTAATGGGTATTTGTTTGCAAAACCTTTAGTTCCACTCACCTGATACATTCTGCTGTAAGGACGTGGAGAAGTTACATCATGCTGAATTTGAATTGTTTTTCCGTTTTCAGTACGAATCATAGTCATAGTATGATCTCCGTTTCTGAAATCTTTAATTTCCTTACCTGATTTTTCTTTGATATAAGCAGGATTTCCAACTGCTTTTGTATCCATAGAAACAAGGAAATTCATTTTGTCACCACGATGAATATTTAAAGCCTGACACGCTGGCCCCATACCATGAGTCGCATAAACATCACCGCGGTGTTTGATGTTATAATCCATTCTCCAGTTGTTCCAGTATTCTCCCCAGAAAGGCTGCAAACCGTGAATATAAGATCCTTCAGCATGAAGAATTTCTCCAAATAAACCTTGTTGGGCCATATTTAAAGTTGTTAACTCGAAGAAATCGTAAACACAATTTTCAAGTTGCATACAGTGTTTTCTGGTTTTTTCAGAAGTATCAATTAAGTCCCAAATTTCTTTCATAGTCAAAGCACCAGGAACTTCAATAGCCACATGCTTTCCATCTTTCATAGCCTGAACGCCTATTTGAGCATGATGTAGCCAATCTGTTGCAACATATACTAAATCAACATTTGGAAGCGCCGTAACTTTTCTCCAGGCATTTTCATCCCCAAAAAATTCCTGAGCTTTTGGAAGTCCGGCTTTTGTTAAAATTTCATTTGCTGATTGTGTGTTTTTTTCTAACATATCGCAAAGTGCAACGATTTCAACTCCTGGAATATGTGTCATTCTTTCTACAGCTCCAGGTCCGCGCATACCAAGCCCAATGAAAGCCACACGAACTGTTGGAAGCGGTACTGTTGCCAAACGCAAAACATCTTGTTGACCTTTTGGACGAGTAGGAGTTTTGGTTTTAATCATTTGTGCTGATGCAATTGTCCATCCAAAGAAAAGGCAAAAGACCAAAATGTACTTTAAAATAGTAGTTTTCATGGTTTAATTATTTTTTAATCAATTGTTTAAGGTAAGTTACTAAAATTTATTTCTGGTTTTTTATTGTTTAAAGGTCTGGTATATGTTATTTTTGGTGTTGTATAATTATTGAAGAAACCTCCGTCTTTTAAATAAAAAGAATCTTTTTCAAGTCCACCGGCAAAATCCATTCGGTATCCTTGTGCGCCAGTATTATCTGTAGTAAAACGAGCCGAATTAACCTCGATCCAATTTCCTTTTTCATCGCAAATCCATTGATTATTAAATAAAACGCGACGGGATAAATTTCCTTGTTCCGGAACAAAATTTTCTAAAAAAGAATGGAATCTTTTTAGATAAGTATTCGTTTGAGGACGGTTAAAACTAGCAATTAAAAGCCATTTTTTTAATTCCGGAGCAAAAAAGTAAGCCGTATAATTGGTGCTATTGTTGTTTTGTGGAATTCCGTGAAGCAAAAACTTATAAGTCGTTCCTGCTTTCCAATTGTATTTCAAATAACTTTGACCGCCTGAACCTTCATTTCCAAATTCTCCAGTGTGCACTTTTTCGCCTTTTTTTAGCATTTTAATTTTATGAGAATCCGGAATACTTTTAGGATCATCTGTAGAAAAAGGACTCCAAACGGAGAATAAAATCCTTCTTTCCGTTGGTGAATTTACCTGAATTCCGAAATAACCTTCTCCAAAACCATTTGCCATAAAATATGATCCAATTTTGTCCTCGTTTACAGGAACGGTAACTTCATTATAATACCATTCGGCATTTGTACTTTCAGGAACCTGATAATTTAAATGAACTGATGGACCACGGCGCCCCCAATGATAAAAATTTCCTTCATCATTTGGTACATAAGAGATTTTTCCATCATAATCTGTACTGGAAATAGTAAGGCGGCTAATAGAAGGAAAACGATCTCCGGTTTTATTGATTCCTTTTATTTTGATGGCTACATATCCTTCCTCATCGATTTTCCAGTTTCCGAGCGTTACTGCTTTTTTAGAAGAAGTAAAATTTACTTTTTTTGATTCTTTGTTTATTGAAAATTCAAGTTCTGCTTTTCCAAAAACTTCCACAGATTCCTCTACAGTAATTTGAAAATTTCCTGCTTTTGAAACTCTAAAATAAGCCGTAAAATATTCCTTTGAATCTGTCCAGTTTTCAATGCCATTATCTGTAATAGTATTGCTTCCGTCAATATGTTTGGAGCTAAAAGCATTCCCGGCCAAAGGAAGTGAAATGTTCATTTGAGGATCTGTATTTACCCTTTTATTTTCGGCATACGAGCATGACACTAATAAAGAGAGAATTAAGTAATAGAAATTTTTCATTTTTTGATGGATATATAAGTTTTTTATTTTAAAAATAACCTCTCTAATGAACCAAATTAGAGAGGCTTCAAAAACAAACAATTCTAAAAATAATTATGAGTTTTGAATTAAAGTACCATTATTAGATATTAAAAAAACATTTTTTTATGGATTAAAACTTTTAGTTTGCTTTTGATATTTCAACGCTTAATTCATTGTTTTTTAAGTTTAATTCTTCTCTTTTCATTCCTTTGAGAAGAATATTTTTGCCTAATACATTTTCTTCTATTTTATTGCCACTGATTTCTACATTTTTGCAAGCCTCGATTTTGAAATTATATTTTCCCGGATGCCAGGGCGTGAAAGCAAAACTACGTGTGATAGTATTGTTTTTAAAACTTAATCCATCTACCGATACAGCATAAAGAATAGGATAATCTGATGGGTTAAAGCTGTTGTTTTCGATTTTTATATTTTTATGAAAAGGGTGTAAAGCATTTGGTTCCGGAATTTCAGGATAAATACTGATAATAGCTTCACAAAATTGATAACTAGACGAGTTACAAGGAAATCTAAATTCATTGTTCCTAATGATTATGTCTTTTACAGCACCACTTTCATACCAATAATTAGCATCGCCGGCAATAAGAATGGCTGAACCACTGGTTTCGAATGTGTTGTTTTCGATCAGGACTTTACCTGGTGTAGAAATCAAATAACCTCGTGCTCGGTTGCTGCCTACAAAACAGTTGGTAATCGTGGCATTTGGAGTCCAGCTTAAATTTTCTAAAACAAAATTGGCATCTATAGTAGCTGGAATTTTTTCTTTGAATCTGATGATGAAATGATCTACATCTAAAGGTTCAAAACTTGCCACAGTTCCATAAGAAAATGTATTCATTTCTCTCTTTTGAATAAAACCAACCTTGTCTCCAACAACTGCCCATAATAATCCGTGCGACATATCTTGTCCAAATTTGCATTTTACAGCAAAGTCATCTACTTTTTCGACTACAGGTACATAGGTGCCATGAATGTTAATTGGGTCATCCATTAGTCCTTGTGCATCACAATTGTCGATTATGATTTCGCCCTTGCATCCCATAAAGTGCAGTCCATCGTCGTGGCCGCTGAGATAACGATTTTTATGAGGATTGGGAATCATATTTACATTTCGCATTTCTATATTTTCGCAGTATTGAGATAAAATACCCAATCCGGAGGTGTGATATACATTTATATTCTCGAGCTTGGGGTTTTTACTATGAAATAAAAACATTCCGGCATGATCGCGCCTACCATGTCTAAGGATCAGAAAATTTCCAACCTTTGGAGTTTTGGTAAAATTGCCCTGCATTAATACTAATCCGGGTTTTACTTCACTGTATTTTACATTTTTCAGATCACCTTTTACACAACCATTATCGCCGGTGTTTGCTGGAATAATGTGATTTTTATCAAATTCAATTAACCAGGAACCGTCAGATAATGTCCAGTTTTCGTTTGCATTTTCGCCTACGAACGTCAATCCTTTTTCGTGGATTTTGTAGGGAGATTGAGCGATATCAATTTTCATTAAAATATGATTTTCATCTGCTTCAATAACTTCGCTCTCGGAGGTCAAAGGTATGTCCCAATCGATGTTTACATTCTTTATACTAATGTTTTCTGCATTGTCTAATGTGAATGGCTGAATGTGCCCATGATATACAAAATCAGATTGTTGCGCGTCTATGATGATGTTTTTTTTGTTTTTAATAAGTATAGCTAATTTTCGACTGTCGGCGTCATAAGTATTGCTTTCATAATAGGTTCTGTAATATTTGGCGTCCGGATAGAAATCATATCGTCCTTTCGGAAAAATTATTTGTACGGATTCATTTCCTATTCCTTCAATAAGCTGATTGACCTTTGCCGTAAGATTTTCTTTTGTATTGGCAAGAATACCATACTCTTTTACATTTATTCTTTTAACCTTCTCCTGTGCAGCACAAAAGGTCAAAACTGAAAAGAAGATGTATGTTATGAAAAGTTTTTGCATAAGTATTTTTATATTATCAGGAAAAAGGATATCTAATTTAGTACTTCAGTAAAGACTTGGTTTGTGAAATCATGATCTTTACTTGATTAGTTCTGTCTGGCAATACATAAAAAGTTTTTGAACTGTTTTTTATTTATTCAGCCTTTTGATCGACCCCGTTACATGCTTTTTAGTGTCATCATCTAATGATGACAATGCTTTTTCTCCTTCAGCTGGTGCATATTTGGTCAGACCAATTATACCTCCTGCAATGACATTGTAAGATTGATTTTTTATGCTTTCCTCCATTAATGCTTTATAAGACATATCACTCGTAGCGGCTAATTTTATAATTGCATTTGCTCTGGAAATTGTTTTTTTATCGTTTTTAGCAATATCAAGCAAGGTCTTAATTGCCTCATCTTTAATTTGATTATCCCCTAAATCAATTGCTTTAATGCTAAGCGTTCTTAAATCATCCTGCTTATCTTTTAATCCTGCTAAAAGAATAAGCTGAGCGTCATGGCTTTTATCTTTAGCTGCATATTTTATTGCCTCAATACGGTTGTAATACGTTGGAACATTTTTGTATTGGTACAAATAATCAGCTATTTTTTTGTTGTCTTTTACTTGCCCAACTAAGATTTTATCAGGATCAAGATCTACGAAGGTTGGTTGAGACGGAATGTCAAAACTGAAATTTTGTTCCCTTTGATCAATTAAAATTTCTTTTCTGATTTTCGTTCCATTAACGTAATAATCGACTTTTAAAGGAAGACTAAAGGTCTGAACATTACTTTCCTGAACTTGTTTTACTGCAATTGTTGCTTTTCCATTCGTGTATCCGTATTCGATATTCAAAATAGGATTCCCGCCTTGATAATACCATTGATTAAAATATGGGCTCCAGTCTTTTCCTGTCACTTCTTCCATCGATAAACGCAATTGGTGTGTTTCTCCCGATTTATAGGCATTGGTTGTCAAATAATGGTTTAGAGATTTGAAAAATGCTTCGTCACCCATTTGATTTTTGATGGCATACAAAATGATAGAACCTTTTGAGTAGCTGATATTGTCAAACATATCATCTTTGTTTTTATAGTGAAAACGAGCTAAAATCTGGCTGTCACCGTTCTTCTGAGAACTCAGATAATTTTGTAATTTTCCATATCTAGATCTGTCTTCTGCATCCTGTCCTTCATCATGTCCGTGCCAAAGAACTTCTCCAAAAGTGGCAAAAGATTCATTCATGGTTAAATTTGACCAGGATTCAGCCGTTACATAATCACCAAACCATTGATGAAAAAGTTCATGAGCTACGGTACTTTCTTCGTTATCATCTAATAATTCTCTTTCCGTTTTTTGCACATAACCACCGTGAACTGTTGCAGAAGTATTTTCCATTGCACCTCCAAAAAAATCAGTTACAACAATTTGCGAATACTTTGCCCAAGGATATTCTACTCCCAGCATTTTGCTGTAAAAGTTCATCATATCTGGCGTTTTCCAGAAAATTTGTTTGGCGTATGGCGCATATTTAGGCTCTAAATAATAGCTCACTTCTTTACCATTATAAGTGTCTTTATATACTTTAAAATCTCCAACTGCCATCATAAATAAGTAAGGTGCATTTGGCTGTTCCATTTTCCAGATATCCGTTCTGGTTCCGTTTTTATTATCTTTTTGAGAAGTCAATTTTCCGTTTGACAATGTTGTATACTTTGAATCCACAGTCATTGCGATTTCAGAAGTTGTTTTTTGATTTGGTTTGTCAATAGTAGGAAACCAGGCCGAAGAAGCTTCTGTTTCACCTTGTGTCCAAATCTGTACCGGTTTGTCTTCTTTTCCGTCGGGATTTACAAAATATAATCCTTTTGAATCCGTAATAGATTCACCACCTTTTGTTTTTAGTTCATTAGGTTTTGCGATGTAATTTATGTAAACAACATATTTTTCAGTGCTTTTATATTTTCTGTTTAAAGTAATAAAAACCTGTTCGCTGTCCTGAGTATATTTTAATGGAATAGTTTTTTTGCCGTCGATGATCGCAATTTCCTTGAATTCCATTCCTTTAGCATCTAATGTAAGCTGATCAGTTTCGTAGAAATGAGGTTTTAAAGTAATCCACTCTTTCCCATTTAAATGACGTTTTCCATAATCAAACGAAACATCTAGTTTAGTGTGTACTAAATCATGCACTTTTAATGCCGTAACGCGGTAAGCAGTTAATTCATCTGCTTTTTTATCTGCAGTTTGTGCTTCCATTTTTTGTCCCATTATGGCAACAAGACTTAAAAAGGTATATTTTATAAATTGTTTATTCATCATTTTATATTTGTAGTAATTGGGTATACTTTAAATTATCAATTTTTGATTTAAAAATTAATCTGTCAGGGTTGTTATATCTAAAACTGGTTTAGGATAATTTTTCGATTTTATTTCATTTTTACAATCCATTGCCATTTTTTCGGTCATATTGTAATGATAGGCTCCGTAACAATCTCCATCGAAATTGCCCACATAAAAGAATCCATAGGAATCAAAAAAATCGGTTAAATCAACTTTACTAACTTCACATGCCGTTTTTATAAAATTGAGTTGGTAAACAGCCGGATTTTCATCGGCTTTTACTTTTAGTTTATCAGCATTGTGAGCTTGTTTTCTAAATGCTTCAAAAAGATCAGGGTAGAAATCAGGATTTTTACCTGCTTTTTCGAAGTATAATTGCAGTTGCCAAAAAGGCACAAGCGGTTCAAAACTCCCACCTACTTTTAAATAGCTTTCTTTTTTCTCGATAACTTTTTTTCTTGCAGCATCATAGTAGTTACCTTCTATAAGGCGAGATTTAACTCCTAATGATTTGAGAACATACATTGTGAAAACATTATTACTTACTTCACAGAGACCTCCCCAATTAAAATAGGGTTGCAGTTGATGTACATGCCCGGTTTCGTGGCTAAATCCCCATGCCGGATCACCCGCTATAACTTTTGCAGGATCAAGTACCATTCCTAATGCATAACCTGATTTACCACCCATATAAGCAATTCCATCTTCGTCTCGAAACATATAGTAATTGTAGTTTACACGAGCCAATATCCTGTTGTTTGGTACACGATTGTATTTAATTAATCCCATAAGTCGATGCTGGCGATAGATCAAAGTGTCATAACAATTTAGTAATTCCACTCCCTTGTTGAAAGCATATTTTTTTAAATCAGCTTTAGGATAAATGGTTTGAATATACTTTCCTCTGGCATCTATCATAGGATAAATAGTGTTGTCCAGAAGTTTATTCCAGTCTTCATTTTTTTGTTTTCCTGAATCAAAAAATCCATTTATTTGGGCATCAATAAAATGAATTTTAATTGCGTTTTCCTTTTTAGGTTCTTCAGAATAATAATTGATATAAGCCAAACCATCGAAGTCTTTAACATCTATAATGTTTATACCATTTTTTAAAGGATATGATTTTTTTTCAATTCCCCAATTAGGGTCCTGATCGGGTGCAATTCCTGTAGGTGGCTGTCTGTTCCAATTAGGTATAACTAAATCAATTGTTTTATTTTTTGCAATATTATCTACCAGAATTACGTGTTTACCTATGGTTAAATAAATACCTGTAATGTTTTCATATTTACTGTACCCATCACCAATGGATAACTTTTTTCCTAGTGTTGCTGGCGATAAATAAGCTTTGTAAGTAGCTAATCTATAATTGAAATCATAGTCACCCTTAAGCATTTGTATGGCTGCATTACGAATTTCTTTATTTTTGATCTTATCTAATTGTTGATCGTTTACGTTCTTTTTTAGTTTAGTAGCTAAATTATCTTTAAAAAAAGCTAAATCTTCTTTTACGGAAATAGAGTCTATAGAGCTTTGAGCATAACTATTAGAAAGGAAAAATAAAATGCAAAGTAAAACTAGGTGTTTCATTCGGGTTGGTTTTTATTAGCTGTAGTTAGTTTAGTTGGTAATTGATTATGTACTCAGTAGTTTTTTATAATTTTTCAATGATTCTAACTTCACCATCTTTTTCATCTTCGTTTAAAATGTTTGATTGTTTTTTGGTGTACATTTCTAAACTCCATTGAACAATTTTATTTGTCGGATATAATTCTGCCTGATGTTTCAACCATTCTTCTGCTTGTTTTGAAGAAGAAGTTTTTTCAATAGCCCAAGCCGAAACCAATTGATTTGCCGGTAAGAAATTCATAACCGTATTATCTATTTTTGGATTGAAAGCAACAATTTTTTGTAATGATTTATTGGCCTTTTCATTGTCTCCAAGGCTAGTATAACATTGATAATCTAACCAGTTTTCCAGTCTTTCATCAATATTTTCATCGTATGGTTTTCCTACACCTAAATTTTCCGGCCATAATTTTGCTTCGCCAATAAATTGCAGTGCTTTTTTATACTGTTTATTTTTCATTTGTGCCAAAGCCTGCATCAGTTTGGCTTCATGATACAATTGTCTTCCAATAGTTGCACCTTCAAATGGAAGGATTTTCAGTTTAGTTAAAAAGGCATCGGCTTCAGCGTATTTTTTATTCAATAAAAGCGTTTTTCCATATAACATTCCCACTACATAATTTTCAGTATGGCGTTTGTAAAATGGTTCTATAGTCGCTAATGCTTTATCATTTTGTTTTTGGATGATGTAATGTTCAGCCAATAACTTTGGATATCTCCAGCTTTGAGCATCTAATTTAATTGCTTGTTGAAGACTCGTTATCACCAATTGAGAATCATCTTTGAACAACGAAGCTTTAGCAGCATAAAAAGCCGGATCATTTGGTTTTGTACCACATTGTAAAAACAATTCTTTTGCTTTTGAAATGTCGTTGCGATTCCATTCAATCAAAGCCAAATGATATTTCAATTGCCATTGCTCATTGTTTTTTATTAAACTTTCCAGAATTTCGGCGGTTTCGCCACGGAAAGGAAAACTAATTCCGGGTTGAATTTTGCTTAAATCAACTGCTTTGTTTTCTAAAAATGATTTCCAATATATTATTTCAGCACTTGGAGCCGCCACCGTAAAAACTTTTGCAGCTTCTTCCGTGCGGCCCAGATGCTGATACCAAATACCTAATTCAAGATAAGTCTGCTCTGGCATTTCATTTTGAATTAACGAAGTGAAATCTGATTTTGAAGCATTTGAATTGTTCCAAAGGAATTTTTCAAAACCTGCAAAATGATTTAAAGGATCAACCTCATTAATTTTATCTAAAATCGAATGTGCTTTTTCAGATTTGTTTTGAAGGCGATAGATCACCGCTAACAATTGTAAACCTTCAAGATTATTCTGATTGTTTAACAGACTTTTTTCAGCATATTCAATTGCTTTTGCCTGATCGTTTTCTGCAAAATAAATTTTACTCAACGCCGTATAAGAAGGACTGCGATATTCAACACTTGTAGCAGCAATATCGAAACCATCTTTCGCATCTGTTGTATTACCTAAATGAAGATTTGCAATTCCATAATAATAGTTCGCAGCGGGATTATAGGTGTCGATTGCTAATGCTTTACTGGCAGTTGCAATTGCTTCTTTGTATTCTAATTTTCTGATTTGCAAACCGGCTAAATCAGAAAGGGCAGGAGCGTAGTTTGGATCTTTTTTCAAACAAGTCGTTAAGAACTCTTCTGCTTTTATATAATCTTTAAAACTGATAAAATTCTTTCCTTGTAGATATAAACCGTAAACCGAATTATTATCAAAATCTTTTGGAACTTCTAATGGGCGTGCCAGATTTCCGTCTTCAGGTGCAGAATTCCAAACCAGTTTATTATCGCCCAAAACCAGTTTTAATTTGTTTGGATCAACCGCAACCTGAATTGAATCTCTGAATAATTGCAACGTATTTAAAGCAATATCTTTTGAATAGACTTTTTTGCCATTATCAAAAACTTCTAATTTTTCATTTAGTTTTTGAAGAGGAGAAAGGTAAATTTTTAACCAGCCATTTTCATTTTTAACATTAACAGCGCCATAATTATTTGCTTTTACAAAACCTTTAGTCTGTTTTACCGGAAACCAATATTCTGTCCATGCATCTGTTTGATAAGGAGCAAAAGAACGTTGCTTGAAAGGCGTCAAATTACTATTGTCGCTTGCCTGATTAAACAATCTTCCGCTTTGTACTTCAACATATTGTCCATCAGTGTCAGTCAATAATTTTTCCCAAATCATACCTTGCTGAGACAATCCCCAAATCCATATTTTTTTGCCAGGTTTATCATCGTGATTGCCATATCGTCCCATTCCGAAGTCTTCGTCATGGTAGTATCCTCCAAAGAAATCATTGTATTTACCAAAAACATGGTACGACTTATAACCGCCAAAATCATTGTTTTTGTAAAAGGATAAATCTTTACCGTTTGCTTTGTCAATTGGCCAAGCATGGTGCTCGCCATTATGTCCAATATAACTTTGTCCTGGATAGATAAATTGCAAGCTTTGTGATGCCTTAATTCCTGTATTCATCCAGGTATAATAAGGTTGTTCAAATTCAGTTGAGTTGAACCAAAAGGAATTTGTAGTAAAATAGGCTTTATCTTTTGGTAAATTGATGTCCAATTTCCATGAAGTACGCGTCAATAAATCTAAAACACCAATTACGCAACTGATACTTCCGTCTTCTCGTGTTATAATTTTGTAATCAACAGGAGTTGCGCAATTAGGAGTATGGCCTATAATTCCGTAATTCCCTTCAACACCGCCGCTTGTCCATGGACCGCGCATGGCGATATCTCTAAATTTGATAACATGATTGTTGTAAACAAAATCTTTTCCGGTTGATTTTTCAACTGCTGACCAAACTTTTCCTCCAATTTCAGGAAGAATCATCAGTTTAATATAATCGTTTTCTATCTCAATTACTTTCCATTCTTTTTGAACCGGTTTATCTGTAAAACCATCAAAACGGAAATAAGGATACACTTTTGTATCAGGCTTTGGAATAGGATCAGGATCTGAAAAAGGATAGGTAGTAAAGACCTTTTTGTATTCCTTATAAGTTGGTTTATTTTGTGCAGTGACAAACAGGCTTCCAAACAGTAAAATCGATAAGAAAGGTTTAAGTGTCATATGGAAAGCTATTTAGTATGGTTATTTTTTTGCCACAGATTTCATAGATTAAAAAGTTTTTTTTTAATTTATTGACTATACTAATCTGTGCTAATCTGTGAAATCTGTGGCTTAAAACTATTTTTTAATCAATTACTTTACAATCAACAACCATCCTTTTCCTTTACTTACTGGCAATTCGTCTTTTGTAGTAAAAGTTTGTGCAGGTTGGAAATTCGCAACTTCTGGAGCTGTTATTGTAGCTTTTGAAGGATCGATTCCTAGTTTTTTCCAGTCGATGCTTAATTTTACTTTTACATCAGTATCAGCCCAACTTGCAATTGAAATTAAAGTTGAACCGTTCTTTTTGTAAACAGTTGCCAGTACTTTTTCGTTATTTGTTTTTACCGGACAGTTTTCACTCCAATATCCAATCATTTCAGAACCTTTAATTCCGAAAGTATCCCATAATTTCCATACTGGTCTTGGATCAGCATTGTGGCTCCAAGGCATTCTGTTTGTCATACCGTAAACCATTCCTCTCCATGGATTTCCTCCATCTTGCAACATTTCGCCCATTAATCCGAAAGGAATTCCACTTACTTCCGTTAAGAAAAAGTCAGGTTGATTTTTTTCGTAATCAAAATATTCTCCAAACCATAATTTATTGATGTACGGAAAGTGTTCCATGTATAAGTTCGCACTGTTGTTAAATCCGTCACTTTTATTGTACTGATTTGCACTATGTAAATCGATAATTCCAGGATGCCCGTCTTTAGTCAAAACTCTTTTGATACGTTTCATTGTGATTCTGTCAAAAGCAACATCATCAAGATAAATTCCGTCAATACCAACGTTTTGCGTTAACCAATTCATTCCTTCAACATAATAATTGTGCCAACGGTTCATACCGCTGTTAACAATTGCTGCGTCTTTAATTTCAGGTACAAACCAGGCTGCAATATAATCATCACCAACATGTTCCTGCAACCATGAGAATCCACCACCTTTTCCTGGAGAGTATATTTCGTGGCCTAAACTTCTTAAAGCAAATGTTTCGTAAGCTTTGTTAGAAACTTCTCTAACCGTATTGTAAATTTTTACTTTTAATCCTTTTTCGTGCGCTTCATCAATATAACTTTTCATCTTTTTAAATTCAATAAAAGGATAATTGATATATGGATTAATTGCATTGGCGTGGTGAATATTAATTACCGTAGCACCAGTTTTTGCAATGGTATCGATTGGACTGTATTTGTGATAGAATTTAGTATTCCATTGAAAGTCTGTATTTAATGCGTGGAAAGGCGTAATTAATAAATTGAAGTTATAATATAATACATCTCCTTTTTTAACGGTACGCGCTCCACTGTAAGCATTTACCAAAACTGATTTTTGGTTTGGTGCTATTGTGATTCCTCCTTTGTTATCATTACCCCATGAAGTTGGCAATAATAATGGTTTTTGTAAATAGAAATTAGTGTTTAGCGGACGACTGTATTTTTCATCTCTCAAAGAAAATTGCAAACCTGAATTTACATTTCCGATCCAGGCACCATCCTGGCTTTTATGAGCAACATCCCATTTCCAGTCAAATGTTTCAGGGCGATTTCCACCTTTTTGACCTAATCCCATCATATATTTTGCTGATGAAGACTGCATTGGTAAATGGAAATTAATATCATTAAAAGAAGCATCTTCAAGGGCCGTAATTTTAACAGTATAATGTACAAAACCATCAAATTCAATAGAAGCATTTACATCCATTTGAAGCGATTTCGAAGTCGAAACACTTTCCCATGCTACAGTTCCAGCTTCTTTTTTAAGGAATTTAACCCCTGTATTTTTCCATTGTAATGATTCTTTACCAGCACCATCTACAAAATGAAAAGCAATTGGAGCACTCAAAATATCATTTGCTTTTGTACCTATAACAGTCATTTCAGGTGTGAAGAAAGTCTGAATTTGTGCAGGAAAACCATCAGCTCCTAAAATTAATTTTCTTCCTAATAATGAAATTTCAGAACCTTTTATTTCTAATGGAGTGTAAGGCGTGATAACCGTGTTTTCCTGTGCTAAAGTTGAGTTTAACCATTTCAGACGCGTCATTTTTTCAGGACTGTCGATTCCTCCATTTTTAGTAACTTCATTTGTTACTTTTATCTGAAGTGTGATTTCTTTTGATTTTCCGTCAGCAATAACGGTAGCTTTTCCTGTGTATGTTCCTGCAGCAGCAGTTTCCGGTACATCAACACCGCACCACATTGCCTGAACTTTTCCTTTTGAAACAGAAACAGTTGCAGCAAAATTAGAGGCGTCATAACGAGTACCGTCTGTATTAATACAGTTGATGTTTTTTGCTGCAATTACAGCACCACTTTCATTTTTTAAATCTGAAAACTGGACTTTTACATTGCTTAAATTTTCTAAGGCATAAACACCTAATTGAAAAGCTAAATATTCACCTTTCATAGCGGTATCAGCAAAACTGTTTTGAACCCCTTTTTGAATCCATCTTTGAGGTAAATCGTTTTTCATTCGGATAGAATACAATCTGTCTTCCGGAAAAACTAAAAAGGAATTACCACTGTTTTTAGCAATGATGTCTTTGGTTTCTGCTGCAGTTGCGATTACTTCCATTGGATAAAAACTGTTGAAAGGATTTACACTCTGAATTTCTGTAACCGTACAATTGTCTTTTAAATTCGTTTTGATTTTAGACAACCATGCTGTATCAGCTTTGCTTTCCGGTTTTGCATAAACTCCTTTCGGATAATTCGCATCTCCTTCATCAAGATATGGCATGTAATAAACGTAATACTTTCCTTTTCCTGAAACTGGCTCAAAGAAAATTGTACCGTTTTCTCTATTGATGTTTTCTGTTTTTGTGTTTAGAATTTCCTTTCCATTCGCATCCTGAACAATAATTCTTTTAAGTTCTGGGTTTTCATCTCTTCTGCGCCATTCAATAGTGGTTTTGGCAACATTATCTTTTCCGGTAAATTCAATAACAACGCGGTGATTTCCTAGTAAATTAGGATTCCAGCTGTCATTTCCATCTGAATATTTTATTTGTTGTGCAGCCAAAGGTATACTGAAAATGCAAAGGCACATAATCAATATTTTACTTAAAAGAGGTCTGTTTTTTAGGTTTAGTTTCATTTTTTTGATGTTCAGGTTAAAAGGGTATGCGTAATTAAAAAGTTAGTAAACTGCTTTCCATCCATTTTTTTTCCAGTAAGCAATAATGGGTTTGTAAGGCCCGTATTTGTGTTGTTCTTCGGTAAAATTGTCCTGAAAAGGACTATGAGAGTAATCAATGGGTTTGCCCATTTTATTTGGATAATCAAATGTTTTTGGATTTGGTCTCGGATGGATAGCGTCATCATTTACGAAGGCAGCAATATCTAATGCTTGTTGATCTGTTAGATAAGGTTTTCCAATAGTCACTTTATCAAAAGGCATATTGCTTTTTAACCATTGTGCCTGTTTGATAACACGGTGCATGCTCGAACCAGGTTGGTAGCCGTATTCTCCCCAAAGAGGTGGATAGGTATACCCCGATTTGTCAGCATTGTAGACTCCTTCGCCATTATTTCCGTGGCAACGGGCACAATTTTCAACAAACAACTCTTTTCCTCTTTCCGGACTTGCAGCAACATCTGGGAATTCTATTTCTAAGTTTTTAGCACCTTTAAAATCTCCGTCTTTCGGAACAAATTTGCTGATCCATTTGAAATAGGATAAAAAGGCAACCATTTCGTCACTGTCAAGCGGAAGCGGTTTTCCTGAATGAGGGCGCATAATACAATTATTTACACGTTCGGCAAGTGTAAGTACTTTATTTTCACGGCCGCGGTATTGTGGATAATTGTCATGGGAAGACATTAAATTGAAAGCATGAGGTTTTGTACCCGCATCCTGATGACAATTGGTGCAATTCATTTTATTTCCTAAATATTTTCCTTTGACCCCATTTGGTCCAATATAATAGGCTGTTTTCATCATTAATTCTCTTCCATAACGAACCGATTCTCCAAATTGATCGTCCGGAATTTTCGAAGTATCAATGGTAATATAGGCCTCATCTTCAGCTGTTTTTTCTGCCAAAGGTTGAGAATTTGAAGTATTGCAGGAATTGAAAACAACAATTGGCAATGCCGAAAAGATACCAATAAGAATTATTTTTTTCATGTCTAAAATTTTTAATCAATTATTAATTCAGAAGAAATGGTTTCATATTTTCTTCAGGAATAAACTGCGTACGGTAAGGAGGAATTTCAGATTCTAAAGCCCAAAGTAAAACTCCTTTTTTATTCGTTAAAACCGTTATATGTCTTTTTGAACAGCAAACTAAAATGGCGTCCTTATCAATCATATAAGCACTTCCCATTCTGTCGTTGTAAATGTCTTTTGGCAAATTGATGTGGAAATCCAATTTTACCGTTTTGACTTTTTCATCAACTTTCAAAGCAAAAACAGAAGATTGTTTCTTATCCACTCCATTATCAAAGAACATTAAACTTCCATCTTCGTTAATGTGCGCGGCATGCGCCTGAGAGAAATTACTATCTGCAGCCATTTTCATGTTACCATCTTTTCCTAATTTCCAGATTACTTTTCCTGTTTTTGAATCTACTTTCCAAATTTGACCGTTGTTGTAGAATGAAATTAGAAAGTTTCCGTCTGTGTCGTAATTAAGACTGTTGGCGTGCGTCCAGTCTTTTTTTGTTTTTAGTAATGCTTTATCTTTTAACGGATCCAAATCATCAAAAACGCTCCATTTCCAGAGTTGTTTTCCTTTTTTATCCAGGATCAAAATTCCGTCTCCGTTTATGGTGTCGTTCTTTTTTCCTCCAATGGAAGTTAAATCCATTATTTTTTGATCTACGGTTATCGTAACAATTTCGTTAGCCGATTTTTTGATGATTTCATGGTGAATAACCTGTTTTAAATCGCCTTGACCTTTTTTGATATGTGTTAACGTGTCACCCTGTAGATTGATTTCCAGAATTTCACTTCCGTAACTTGTTGGCTCATCATTTTTTCCCAGAATGGAAATGATTGTTTGGTCTTTTGTAAAATGAGCTACCTTAAACCCAGTGCCTTCAACAGTATGATACCATCTTAAGTTGCCTTTGTAATCAACAATATATGCAACTCCCGGTGTTTCTCTTTTTGCTAAAAGCATAAAACCTTTTTTGAAATTTGCTGGTAAAAGTTCCGGTTTTGGACAATTTGCTTTGAATTGATTTTGAAGCCATTCCGGTAAACTTCTTGATTTAAAATTATAGATTTTACTACTGTCTTTTTGCTGCCCCTGAACGGTAACCAATTGAAAACTATAATTGGTTTCAGGAGTAATATTGCAAAGTACTAAAGAGTGGGAGAGACCTGTTTTTGAAATAGGAGAACTTATCTTGCTTTTAATTCCTTTTTTATCAGACCAATATTCGGCATATACCTGAACATTGTCACTCGTAGTAACATCGATTTGAATCTTCAATTCGTTGTTGCTATGTGTCCCAATATTGATATTTGTGATACGCGCCTGATTTTTAGAACAACTTGCCAATGCAAGTAATACCAAAATAAAACTCCCTTTTACTATTATTTTTTTGATCATCTTAAGGTTCTTTAATGAAACAGCAAAGTACTTATTTTGTTTAAAAATCAAGAATAGACAGACCATTTTAACTGTCTATTCTTGATTGGACTTCTTTTTTATTGTCTATCGGCGTTACTTAAATTTGGATTAAGATCGACCTGACTTTGTGGATAAGTGTAAAATTTATTTTGTGGCATTTTTACTAATGCAGCTTCACCAACTCTTAAGTGATAAGCATTTACCAGAACATCATATTTACCCATTCTAATTAAATCGGCGCGACGTTTTCCTTCGTAGAAAAGTTCCCATCCTCTTTCTTGTAAAATTGCATCTCTTAAAGTAGATTGATTGTAATCTGCTAAAACCAATAATTTTGCATGTGATCTTCCTTTAACCTTATTAATAAGATCTATAGCTTCGGTTGTTGGACCACTGATTTCGTTTATTGCTTCAGCTCTGCTTAATAATACATCTGCATAACGAAGAATGTTTACACTATGACCATCATAATAAGTAGTGGTTTCGTCATCAGCATATTTTCTTGTTGCTACATCTGGCATGTAAAATTCACCTGCTGGTGGCTCAGCTCCTAGTGCTGGTGCTTGTTTATGTAGTAAGTTATCCACTCCCATAAATTCAGGAAAGAAACATTGTTTTCTTTCATCTTCATCACCAAAAGTATTGTAGAAATCCCAGTTTACGGTATAATACTGCCATCTGTTTTGAACAACAGGATGATCTACCGGACCAAAGTGGTTTAACAATTCTGTTCCATTTGTATTGGCATCACTAAGTGAAGAAAATATATTCTCGTTACACCATTTATTACTTTCTTTAAATAATCCTAAATAAGAAGGGAAAAGACTATATTCGTTAAGGTTCATTACCTGTTGTGTAAGGGTAACTACTTTTTGCCAGTCATGACTGCGCAAGTATAATTTTGCCATTAAAGTAAGCGCAGCTCCTTTTGTAGCACGACCAACATCATTACTGCCGTAAATAGCATTTTCTCTATAATTAGCTGGTAAAATAGTAGCCGCTTCGGTCAAGTCTTTTACTAGGAAGGCATCAATTTCTTCTACAGATGTTGGTGCTGTCTGTTCTAAATATTTTGGATTTGCTAAGTTATCTTCCGTCATTAAAATAACCGGACCCCAAGAGTCAGTTAAATCCATGTAAGCAGAGGCTCTTAAAAATTTGGCTTCAGCAATAAATTGTGCTTTTTCAACTTCTGAAATTGAAGACATCTTTCCGATGTAGTAAATAGCAGTATTGGCATTGGAAATTAATTTATACATAGCATTCCAATCTTCTAAAAGCAAACCATTTGTAGAACTCCATGCCCCTAAAGATAATTGTCCGGGATCACCTCCATATTGACAATGACCCAGATCTGTTGCAATATCTGTTAATGCAAAATGTCGGGTTGCCCAGTACGAAAAGTTATCTCCAACAGAAGGGCCTTTTAATCTGCCGTAAATAGAGTTAACGGCAGCAATAGCATCTGATTTGGTTTGATATCCATTCGTAGTAGTCAAACTGCTGTATACTGTAGGATCCAGGTCCTCATTGCAGGAGTATTGTAAACCTGCAGCAAGTAAAAGCAATAGTATTGTATATTTTTTCATTTTGATAAATTTAATGTTATTGAAAAAGCTATTAATGAATTGCTATTTTGATTCCTAATATAAACGTTCTCGAAGCAGGGAAAGAGTTGAAATCAATTCCTCCACCAAGGTTTTGTGCTGTGGCACTATTTGTATGTCCATTTATTTCAGGATCATTTCCAGAATAATCTGTAATTGTCAATAAATTTTGACCGATAGCATATAATCTTATACTGTCAATAAACTTGGTCGGTGCTAAAAGACTTTCCGGGATAGAATATCCGATTGATAAATTTTTAAGACGTATGTAAGATGCATCTTCAACAAATTTTGAATTTACATAACTTCCATATGAACTTTTGTAATAGCCATCTCTTGGGATATCAGTGTTTTCATTTGTACCTGCAACCCAACGATTCAACGCATCTGTACTTGTACTTGATTCTCCAACCATTTTTGTCATATTGTAGACAGAGTAATCAAGAGCACCTTGGAAAAAGAGATTCACATCAAAATTTCCGAATCTAAAATCATTATTAAGACCAACAATGTAATGTGGTGTAGAATTTCCTAAATAGGTTCTATCATTAGCTGTAATCGCACCATCACCATCTAAATCTTCATATTTAGGATCTCCTGGTTTAGATAAAGGTTGTGGGGCATAAACTTCACCAGTTTTGACTACTCCGGCATATTTAAATCCGTATAGTACACTCATTTCCTTTCCAGGTTCTAATCTTGTAAATTCACGACCAGAAACAGTACCACTTGGATTAGAAGTGTTGTAACTGATTATTTTAACATTCTCTGCTAATGAAACTACTTCTTGTTTATTATAAGCAAGATTTAAAGATGTTCTCCAGTAGAATTTGTCATTTTTGAAATTTTCACTACTTATACCAAATTCAATTCCTTTATTATCAACTGTACCCGAGTTAAGTGTTTGGGTACCAAATCCCCACCATCCTCCAACAGGCACATTCAAAAGCGCATCCGTTGTTCTCTTTTTGTATACATCAATTGTAGCGGTAAGTCTGTCGTTGAAGAATCCCATATCTAAACCAATATTGGCTTGAGCTTGTTCTTCCCATTTTAAATCAGGATTAGATAAATTGTTAGGTTCAGTACCTCCAACAAAAGAACCATCAGAAATAGTAACATTCCAAGGAGAAAGATTAGACATGTATAGATAGTCTGGAATTCCATCATTACCTGTAATACCATAACTAACTCTTAATTTTAGTTCTGAAAGAGCCTCTACATTTTGCATAAATGCTTCTTTAGAGATTCTCCACGCTACAGCTCCAGATGGAAATGTACCGTATTTGTTATTTGGACCAAAACGAGAAGATCCATCACGTCTAATTGTAAATGAAGCTAAATATTTGTCATCAAAAGAATAAGCTAACCTTCCAAAATACGAAGTAAGTTTTGTTTCCGTTTTCTGAGTTTCAGGTCTTAAATAAACAGAAGCGCTTTCAAGTTTGTAATAAGTTAAGATATCATTAGAGAAACCAGAACCAGAAGCTTTCATTCTTTCATACGTATCTTTTTGGTTTGATGTTCCAATCATTGCTGTAAATGAATGTTGCTCTTTTATATTAAACTTATATGTTAGATATTGTTCCGTACTCCATCTAAAATAAGTTTTGTTCTCTTCAGATCCTGTACCATTTAATGCTGCTCCTGCAACAAGAGTTCGTGGTGTATATTTTCCCTGAATGTTTTCCTGCCACTCAGCTCCTGCACCAAAATGATAAGTTAAACCTTTAATAATTTCATAATCCATAAACATGTTTCCATTTACAAGGCGGTTAATGGTATGATCTGTTGGCTCTAATAAAAGGGCTAAAGCATTATCTTTTCCTTGGTATTTGTAGTAAGAACCATCAGCATTATAAATAGGAATTGCTGGTGGAGCTGTTTGGATAGAAAACATTGGCGATAAAATATTGTCACCAAAATCACTATTATGGCCTTCGCTTGCAGCACCGTATACATTCGCACCTACAGTTACTTTGTCAGTGAATTTTTTCTCAGATCCAATACGAACACTATATCTTGTAAAATCTGTGTTTTCGATTGCTCCGGTTTGCTTTAAATAATTTCCGGATAAGAAAAATTTAGATGTTTTATCGCTTCCGCTAAAGGTTAGCGTTCTGTTTAAAACTTCTCCCGGACGTGTTGCAGCCTCGAACCAATTTGTATTAGCAATTGGGAAACTCGATGGAAAAACAGC
Organism: Flavobacterium sp. LC2016-12; assembly: GCF_015351595.1. Classification (GTDB taxonomy): domain Bacteria; phylum Bacteroidota; class Bacteroidia; order Flavobacteriales; family Flavobacteriaceae; genus Flavobacterium. Next base: position 117,662 of record NZ_JADKPT010000001.1, read on the forward strand.
AGGTCTGCCATTTTCTGTAGCAATCGCATTTTGAATAGAAGCATATTGCTGTCCCGTTAATAAGGATGGTTCCTGAATAATGTTTTGGAAACCGTCTGAGATTTCGCCTTCAATCTGCATTTTGCCCGACTTTCCTTTTTTGGTAGTAATCATAATAACTCCATTTCCACCTCTTGAACCGTAAATTGCAGTAGAAGCAGCATCTTTAAGAATCTGAATACTTTCAATATCATTTGGACTAATAGATGCTCCTGTACTTGTAATAAATCCGTCGACTACATACAATGGTGCGTTCGATGTTGTAATTGAGTTTCCTCCTCTAATAACTATAGTAGGAGTAGTTCCCGGCGCATAACTGTTTTGCTGTACTTGAACTCCCGAAGCACGACCTTGCAAAGCCTGACCAACGTTAGAAACTGTACCACCTAAATTTAAGTTGTCTTTACCAACTGAAGCTACAGCACCTGTAATGTCTTTTTTCTTTGCTTTTCCGTATCCAATAACGACTTCTTCTAATTTTTGTCCTGCTTCTTTCATGACAATTTTTAGCGGAGCACCTGTTATTGTCACTTCCTGATCTTCCATACCAATGTAAGTCACAATAAGTTTGGTCGCATTATCTGGTACAGTAATAGCGAAACTTCCGTCAACATCTGTTTGAACACCTGTTTTAGTGCCCTTTACTGTTACGTTTACACCAGGTAAAGGAAGGCCATTTTGATCTGTTATTGTCCCTTTTACCGTTTTTTCAAAAAACAACACCGTATTGTTTTTGTGTGATGTAGTTATTGTCGAAGCAGCCGAAGCTTGAAATGTGAAAACTAACAACGAAAGAACGGTTAGTTTGATTTCTTTTCTGGATAAATTGTTAATCCGAAAATCTCTTGGCTTTTTTTGGGTTAATAATTTCATACTTAAAATTGGGTTTGGTTAATGTTTAATTGTTTTTTCTTGATTGTAAGTTTTAGACTTCTTTTTTTGATTCAGGAATTCATTTTTGCTTTTCTACTGGACTATTTTCTTTTTGAAATATTCAGTTCATTTTTCGATCTCAAAACGAGTTATTTTATGCATTTTCTCTTTTTTGAACTGCTGAAATTGCTTTAAATTTTAACGATTTAACTTCGTTTTAAGATTAATGTCTGACGAAACTATAGATTATATTTTTATAAAACAAGAAAAAGAACAAAAAATGTGCTCGAACACACAAAAAAAATGTTCTCGAGCACATAAAATTGTGTGAAACGTTTTTTTTGACTTAAAATGATGTGATTTTTACAATTATCTTTGGATATAAATGGACTTCTTTATTTGGGCTTATTTAATGCGAATTTGATGTTTACATGAATAATAAATGATGTTTTTGCAAAATCTTATGAATTTCGCAATGACGATATTAATTAGATAGTAATTAAACAGTATTTTCTTATTGTTTTATTTAACAGAAAAAATGCTTTTATCGAAGTTTTATTTAAAATTTGCTTAACACTTTTTACTCCCAATTTTTGAAGTATATTGGTGCTTCGGAAAAGGAGTTAAAATCAAGCCAGATTTTTGCCATTTCAATTTTTTAAAAAATAGAAAATTAACAAATTTAAAATACCGAACTGTGAAAGAATATCAAGTTGTTTTAATAGATAAATATCAAAAAAGAAATGCAGAAATTTTAGATGCTTCTTTATGGGAAAAAGCAAATTGTTTAACTGATTTTTCTTCTCCATGGAAAAATGTTCCCGTTTCGAAAATTGAATTTCGTGCGCTTTACGATTTGGATAATTTGTATTTTAATTTTCGGGTTTTTGATGCTGATATTTATATCGACAAGAAAGATGATAGTGTAGATAGTATTGGAAACTCAGATCGTGTCGAATTATTTTTCAGAACTAACGATTCTTTAAATCCATATTATTGTCTTGAAATGGACACTGCGGCAAGAATAATGGATTTTGAAGCGAAACCAAATAAAGTTTTTGATTTCAATTGGAATTGGCCAAAGGAAGATTTAGAAGTAAAAGCTTCAAAAAAAGAAAATTCTTTTACTGTTGAGGGAAAAATTAGTTTGGCTTCTTTAAATGCTTTAAATTTAATTCAGGGTAATTGTATTGAAACAGGAGTTTTTAGAGCGAAATTCTCTAAAGATGAAAATCAAAACTATCAACCAACCTGGATTTCATGGGTTAATCCAAATACGCCTGAACCTAATTTTCATATAGCTTCTTCTTTTGGTAAATTTATTTTGATGAAGTAACTTGCAACAAAGGCGTAAAGTAGCAAAGTTTTTTAACTTGACTGCTTTACGCCTTTGTGTGTAATTTTTGATGTTGAGGAAAAAAGTTAGTTTAGAATAGTCTAGCTAGTTTACATAAAAAGAAGCGTTCTCCACATTAATAATATCAATTGGTAGTAAAATTGTTTCCGGAATTTCTTTTCGGAATAAAAAATGATCTACTAAAGTACTGACTCCTAAATAAGCTTGTCTTTTTTGATTTTGGTGAATTAAAAAATGAACCAACCCCTGATTTAAAAAATTTACATTTTTCTCAATTAGATCATAACCAATAAGTGCAATTTTTTTATCTTTTAAAGGAGATAAAAAGGAGGCAATTTGATAGGCTTTTGAAGTAGTAATGAAAATACCGCTTAAATTTGGATTTTCTTCCAGAAATGCAGGCAGCTTAGTTTCAATATTTGAATATTTTAATTTTAATGTAGTTAAAGAAAAATCAGATAATTTTTTTTCTTCAAAATAATTCCTGAAGCCTTTTTCTTTTTCCTGCATGTGCACTGCATTTTTTAGACTTTCATCAATATGAATAATGGCAATTTGGCCTTTGTCTAAAATCAGGTTCATTAAACTGGCTGCAACACGTCCGCTTTTGTATAAATCTTGCCCGACAAAACTTTTAATAGAGGAAGATTCAACCTGGTTATTAAAAGTGTTAACTATAATTTCTAGTTCGTCATATTGCTTAATAATTTCAATAGTTTCTTTATGGAATAAGGGTGCGATCAAAACAGCATCAGGTGACTTATCGATTATTTTTTCATTAGTACTTAAAAACGATTTAGTACTTTCAGGATTGAAAAAATAGGTTTCTATTACAATACTATAAGCTTTGAATTCTGTTATTGCATCCTGAATTCCAGTAACACACGGGAACCAGTATGGGTCAATTTCCGGATCAGGCATTAAAACACAGATGCGATAAACTTTTGTGTTCTTTAAATTTCGGGCAATTAAGTTAGGCTCGTAATTAATGACGTTTAAAACTTCGTTAATCTTTTCGAGTGCAGTAGGAGAAACCTTTCCTCTTTTATGCAAAACACGATCGACAGTTCCTTTAGAAACTCCTGCCATTTTTGCAATATCCTTAATTGTGTACTTTTTATCCATATAAGCAAATATAGAAACTTTGTTTTAATTAATGTAAATTTTTTTCGAAGAATTAACAAGTGTGCTCGAGAACATTATTTTAGTGTGTTCGAGCACATTTTTTGTTTTTTTCTTGTTTTATAGAAATATAATATATAGTTTCGTAGAATCAAAACCGAAATTGTAAAATAAATTCATAACCAAATTTCATTGTAAGTATTTAATTTACAATGTTTTAATATAAAATTTTAAAGTGATAAAAATTACTTCATTAGCTCCGGGTCGAACATGTCTCTTTGGAGATCATCAGGATTATTTAGGACTACCTGTTATAGCCTGCGCTATAAATCGAAACATAAAATTAGTTGCCGAAGAAAATCAAACCAAAACGTTTGTTCTTAATATGATCGATATTAATGAAAAACGCGTGATAGATATTGATGCAACTTTTGAAAAATTGGACCCTCGGGATTATTTTGCCTCATCGCTGCGCGTTTTACGCAGACATGGCTGTATACCAAAAGTGGGGTACGATATTACTGTTACGGGAGATATTCCAATTAATTCAGGAACATCGAGTTCGTCAGCTTTATTGATGGCCTGGATTCAGTTTTTAATTACCGCCTTTGGAGTTGATGACGAAGTAACACCCGAGTTTATTGCTAAAATAGGATATGCTTCTGAAGTTTTAGAACACGGAGAGCCAGGCGGAATGATGGATCATTTTAGTATTGGAGTAGGTAATATTGTGTATATTAATACAAAAGATCCTTTTTCGTATAAAATTATCGGAACTAATTTAAAAGGCTTAATTACAGGAGTTTCGGGTGTTCCTAAAGAAACGATTGGGCTAATTGGTGAATTGAAAGGGAATGCTTTGATGGCAATTGATATGGTAAAACAGCATTTTCCAGCTTTTGATTTGAATACTTCTGAAATTGGAGATATTGATCGTTATCGAAATTGTTTGCCAGATAGACTAATTCCGTTTTTTGAAGCAGCTTTAAAAAATTACCATTATACAAAAGAAGCATTAAAAGAATTCGAAAAACCAGTTTTAGATCTTAAAAGAATTGGAGAATTAATGAATCAGCATCATGAAGTTTTACGTGATTTGTTAAAAATTACAGTTCCGCGAATTGATGATATGATAAATGCGGCCTTGGAAGCTGGTGCCTATGGAGCTAAAATTGTAGGTTCTGGCGGCGGCGGAAGTATAGTTGTAATTGCAGATCCTGCAAAAGAAGCGGCTGTAATCGACGCGATTTTGAAAGCCGGAGCACAGGAGGCTTATAGCGTTACCGTTGATCCGGGTGTGAGAATTATTGAAAATATTGAAATTTAAAAAAGAAATATGCACAACAATTTAGTTATTCTTGCGGGCGGAGCATCTTCCCGTATGAAAAAGGAAGCCATTTTAGATAATTTATCGCCAGAAGAAATTGCACAAGCCAATGAAAGAAGTAAAGGTTTGATTGGAGTAGGAGCAAGCGGAAGACCTTTGTTGGATTATCTTCTATTGAATGCAAAAAAAGCGGGGTATACAAACATCTACATAATTATAGGAGAACAAGGCGAGTTGTTTAAGGAATTTTATGGAAACCAGAATGAAAATAACAATTTTCACGGGCTTACTATTTCTTTTGCCGTTCAATATATTCCTGAAGGCAGAGTGAAGCCTTTTGGTACCGCTGATGCCTTGTTTCAGGCAGTAGAACAATTTCCGGAATTAAATACGCAGGAGTATTCAGTTTGCAACAGTGATAATTTGTATTCGGCGAAAGCCTTATTGGCGTTAAGAGAAACACAAAGTCCAAATGCTTTTATAAGTTATGATCGCGATGCTTTAGAATTTCCTTCTGAAAGAATTTCGCGTTTTGCTATCGCCAAATTAGATCAGAATAATCAATTATTGGACATTTTAGAGAAGCCTACAGCAGACGATTTGGAGCATTATAAGGATGTTGATGGAAAAATAAGAGTGAGTATGAATGCTTTTAAATTTAATGGAAGCACTTTGTATACACATCTTAAAAATTGTCCTGTAAATCCGGAAAGAGATGAAAAAGAATTGCCGACAGTGCTTTTAAATTCGGTTAAAGCAAATCCGAATACAACATTAGGTATTCCTTTTTCTGAGCACGTCCCGGATTTAACGGCTAAAGAAGATATTGCCGATGTAAAAGAATATCTAAAGAAACATTATCCGGTTTTAGACTGGAATGTTTAACAAATATTAACACAAAATTGATATTTAAAGTAGTTACGGGTAGCGCATGTTACTTAATTTTTGTTTTACTTTGCAAAAAAAACGCAACAAAGCGTATTTTAATTGCGAAATTGTCGCAAAAGTGTTGGTGCTATTTTAGATGGATAAAAGTATAATCTATTAACACTCAACCAAAAAGTATTATGTCAAACATTGAAAGTATCATACAAGTAGAAAAAAGGAGTGCAATTCTTCCGATGGTTATCCTGACCGCATTGTTTTTTATTCTCGGATTTGTAACCTGGTTAAACGGTCCTTTAATTCCATTTTTTGAGTTAGCTTGCGAGCTTTCTTCTTCACAGGCTTACTTTGTAACTTTTGCCTTTTATATTGCTTATTTTGTAATGGCAATTCCATCATCATGGGTGATCGAAAAAGTGGGATACAAAAACGGTATCTCTTTAGGATTGCTAATCATTGCATTTGGCGCATTCATGTTTTATCCTGCTGCAGGAAGCCGTACGTTTTTACTGTTCTTAATAGCACTTTTTGTTATGGGAACGGGCTTAGCAATTTTACAAACGGCTGCGAATCCTTATGTAGTAGTTATTGGTCCAAGAGAAAGTGCAGCAGCCAGAATAAGTGTTTTAGGAATCGCTAATAAACTTGCCGGTTTTGTGGCGCCAATTATATTGACAGCATTGGTTTTGTCTAATATGCAGGAATTTACAGCCGATAAAATTGCGATGCTGGATTCAGTTTCAAAAGCAAATGCTTTAAATTCTCTTGCATTACAATTACAAAGACCTTATCTTTATATGGGATTGATTATTACGGTTTTAGCTTTGTTAGTTAAGCTTTCTCCACTCCCGGAAATTGATTTGGATGAAGAAGGGAATATTTCAAATTTGAGTATTTTCAAACAAATTAAAAATGCATTCAGACGTCCTCAATTGGTTTTGGGAGTGATCACTTTAATGTTGTATTTAGCTGCGGAAGTTTTGGCTGGAGATTCAATTGGAGGCTTCGGAAAACAATTAGGAGTGTATGGAGATGAAGGAAATTTTTATCTAAAGTTAACTTCTTTCACCATGTCAGCTATGGTTGTGGGATATATACTAGGGATAACGTTGATTCCAAAATATCTTTCACAGGTTACGGCTTTAAAAGGTTCTGGAATTTTAGGAATCATTTTGGTTTTAGCAATTGTTATTATTTCACCTAAATTAATGATTCAATTACCTGGAATTCCAAATTTGCCAATTGTAATTCTTTTAGTAGCATTACTTGGTTTGGCAAATGCACTTTGCTGGCCGGCAATTTGGCCAATGGCTCTTGAAGATTTAGGAGGATATACTAAGATTGGAAGTGCCATTTTGATTATGGGAATTATTGGAGGAGCTATTTTTCCTTTATTATATGGATTGATTACAGAAACTATAAATACATCAAATATTGCAGCAGGAACTCAGGAGGTTTCAAGAAGCGGAAATCAGCTTGCCTATTTAATGTTGTTGCCATCTTATATAATGATTCTTTTCTATGCAGTAAAAGGTCATAAATACCGAAAATGGTAGAATAAACACGAGAAATTAAAAAAAAAACTATATCATGTTAAAAAGTAAAATCGACAAAGCAACAGGATTCGAAAAACGATTCGAAAACATCAACACGGTTGTTTTTGAAAATTCTTCTGATGCTTCAAAAGCAGTTGCTCAGGAAATTGCGGCTTTAATTCAATCCAAACAAAAAGAGAATCAACCATGTATTTTAGGTCTTGCAACTGGTTCTTCTCCAAAAGGATTGTATGCTGAATTAGTTCGTTTGCATAAAGAAGAGGGATTGAGTTTTAAGAACGTAATCAGTTTCAATCTGGATGAATATTATCCGATGGAGCCAAACTCAATCAACAGTTATGTTCGTTTTATGAAAGAATTACTGTTTGATCATGTCGATATTTTACCTGAAAATGCCCACGTTCCGGACGGACTTTTAACAAAAGAACAAATTGCAGATTATTGCCATGATTATGAAGCTAAAATTGAAGCTTTAGGCGGAATCGATTTGCAGATTTTAGGAATTGGAGGAAACGGACATATCGGTTTTAACGAATCTGGTTCGCTTCAAAACTCTAAAACGCGTTTAGTCGCTTTGGATCATATTACAAGAGTTGCGGCAAGCAAAGATTTCTTCGGATTAAGTAATACACCAAGAACGGCAATAACGCTTGGTGTCAAAAAAATCATGGAGGCAAAACAAGTTATTTTGATGGCTTGGGGAGAAGGGAAATCAAACATTGTAAAAAAATCGGTAGAAGATGAAGTGACGAATCGAGTACCAGCTTCATTTTTACAGGAACACAATAACGCCGTTTTTATTTTAGATAAGGAAGCTTCTTCAAAGTTAACCAGAATTAACAAACCTTGGTTGGTAGAAAAAGTAATCTGGACAGATAAATTAATTAGAAAAGCGGTTTTAGGATTGGCGCTTCAGCTTAAAAAACCAATTTTAATGTTAACTGATGCTGATTATATCGAAAACGGAATGAGCGATTTATTGGCAGATTCTGGCCCGGCTTACGATATCAATATTAAAATCTTTAATAAACTTCAAAATACAATCACGGGCTGGCCAGGAGGAAAGCCAAATGCCGATGATTCTAATCGTCCGGAAAGAGCTGAACCGGCTAAAAAACGTGTATTGATTTTCAGTCCACACCCTGATGATGATATTATTAGTATGGGAGGAACGTTCATGCGTTTGCAGGAGCAAGGGCATGAAGTTCATGTTGCGTATCAAACTTCAGGAAATATCGCTGTAGCGGATGATGAAGCATTACGTTTTGCAAGATTCGTGATTGATTACAATGAGAAATTCGGAATCAAAAGTGCTCAGGCAGATGATATTTACCAAAAAGCGGCGACTTTCTTAACCAATAAAAAGAACAGCGAAATTGATATTCCGGAAGTGCGTTATATCAAAGGATTGATCAGGAAAGGAGAAGCGAGAGCAACAAGTCATTTTGTTGGATTGACAGACGATCAGATTCATTTTATGGAATTACCATTTTATGAAACAGGAACAATTGAGAAAAAACCACTTGGAAAAGAAGATATTCAATTGACAATGGATTTGATTGAAAAAATCAAACCACATCAAATCTATGCAGCGGGAGATTTAGCAGATCCACACGGAACACATAAAGTATGTCTGGATGCTATTTTTGAAGCCGTAAAAGCCTTGAAACCAAAATCATTCATGGATGATTGCTGGTTATGGTTGTACAGAGGAGCATGGCAGGAATGGGGAATTGACGAAGTGGAGATGGCAGTACCAATGAGCCCGGATCAGGTTTTGGCAAAACGTCACGGAATCTTCAAGCACCAGTCTCAAAAAGATGGTGTAGTTTTTCAAGGAACTGATGCCAGAGAGTTTTGGCAAAGAGCCGAAGACCGCAATGCAGAAACAGCAGCGTTATACCAACAATTAGGTTTGGCCACATATGCTGCTATGGAGGCTTTTGTGAGATGGCACTACTAAGTTGCTAAGGTTCTGAGATGCTATCCCGAGACTTCGGGACTAAGTTTTTATATTCGCCACGAATTCACGAATTGATTTAAATATAATTCGTGAATTCGTGGCGAAATCTTTTTAATCTGTAGCAAAAAAATAAAAAATTAGAATAGCTTTGCAATAATTAGAAGCAAGAAAGAGAATAAATCTATATTCTTTTCTCTTGCTTCTTTCTTCTTTAAAAAATGGAACAAGACAAAAAACTTCTCATAAAATTAGCTCATACCAAAATGCCTTTCGGGAAATACGAAGGTCGTTTTTTAATTGATTTACCTGAATATTACGTGGTTTGGTATCATAATAAAGGTTTTCCCAATGGAGAATTAGGACAGCAATTGCAGCTTATTTACGAATTAAAATTAAATGGTTTAGAAGAATTAATTCGAAATATTAAAAAGCAATATCCAAAAACCAATTAAATAGTAGGAAAAATCTTTGGTGGTTTAATTTTTTTTATTTAAGTTTGATGTATATAATATTATAATTTTTAAAAACTAATTGATACCACAGAATTCAAGACTGAATTTGTAAATGTGTACAAGTCAATATTTTGAAATTATAATAGACATAAAAAATATTATAATTTTTAAAAACAAATTGGCACCACAGAATTCAAGACTGAATTTATAAATGTGTACAGGTCGATGTTTTAAAATTATAATATTTTTTTTTGCTTAAACTTTCCTGTGAAAATATAATTTTAGGTAGAAAGTAAAATGACTTTGCAATTATTATTAAATTAGAGAGTGATAATTAGTGTCAATTTAAATACATTCTTCAAAAATAATCCTAATAAATCCTTAAAATTATCGATTACAAAACCAAGTAATCGATCTAATTAAAATTTTGCAAATTATCTCATTCTCTTATTGACAAATTATCTAATTAAATTTGTACTTTTGCCAAGTTTTTTACACAACTACAATACAAACAACAACAGAATGAATCAAACAAAATATATTTTTGTTACAGGCGGTGTGACTTCTTCATTAGGAAAAGGAATTATCGCGGCATCTTTAGCAAAATTGTTACAAGGAAGAGGATACCGTACAACTATTCAAAAATTTGACCCGTATATCAATGTAGACCCGGGAACATTAAATCCGTACGAACATGGTGAGTGTTATGTAACGGATGATGGTGCTGAAACGGATTTAGATTTAGGTCACTACGAGCGTTTCTTGAACGTTCCTACTTCTCAGGCGAATAACGTTACTACAGGAAGAGTTTATCTTTCAGTTATTGAAAAAGAAAGAAGAGGGGAATTTTTAGGTAAAACAGTTCAGGTTGTTCCTCATATTACAAACGAAATCAAAGACAGAATGCAATTGCTGGGTAAATCTGGTGATTATGATATTGTTATTACTGAAATTGGTGGAACAGTTGGTGATATTGAGTCTTTACCATATATAGAGTCTGTTCGTCAGTTGGTTTGGGAATTGGGTGAAAATAACGGAATCGTTATTCATTTAACTTTGGTTCCTTATTTGGCTGCTGCGGGAGAGTTGAAAACAAAACCGACACAACACTCTGTAAAAACATTGATGGAAAGCGGTATTAAAGCAGATATTTTGGTTTGTAGAACTGAGCATGAATTGTCTCAGGAATTACGCAACAAATTGGCTTTGTTTTGTAATGTTAAGAAAGAAGCTGTTATTCAATCAATTGATGCTTCAACAATATATGAAGTTCCAAATTTGATGCTTGAAGAAGGATTAGATGTTGTGGCTTTGAAAAAATTAGATTTGCCTAAAAAAGCCGCTCCGGATTTAAAAACGTGGAATACTTTTTTACGCAGATTGAAAAATCCAAAACATACTGTAAATATTGGTTTGATTGGAAAATATGTAGAAATGCAGGATTGTTACAAATCTATTTTAGAGGCGTTTATTCATGCAGGTGCTGCTAATGAAACTAAAGTTAATGTGATTTCTATACATTCAGAGCATATTAATATTGATAATGTCGCAGAGAAATTAGGACCTCTTGATGGTGTTTTAGTTGCTCCTGGTTTTGGTGAAAGAGGTATTGAAGGAAAAATTGAAGCGGTTCGTTTTGCACGTGAAAATAATATTCCGTTTTTCGGAATTTGCTTAGGAATGCAAATGTCTGTTATCGAATATTCAAGAAATATTTTAGGTTACAAAGAAGCAAATTCTACAGAGATGAATGATAAAACAAAACATCCTGTGGTGAATTTGATGGAAGAGCAAAAAACAATTACTGACAAAGGTGGAACAATGCGTCTTGGAGCTTGGAAATGTGATATTAAACCAAACTCATTGGCACATAAAATCTACGGTCAAAAAACGATTTCAGAGCGTCACCGTCACCGTTATGAATATAATAATAAATATAAAGACGAATTACAGAAAGCTGGTTTAATTGCTTCTGGAATAAATCCTGATACTGGTTTAGTAGAAATTATAGAACTTGAGAATCACCCATTTTTTATTGGGGTACAATACCATCCTGAATACAAAAGTACGGTTGCAAATCCGCACCCAATTTTCGTAAACTTTGTGGCTGCTGCAGTTAATGCACATAAAAAATAATAATTAATATTCTAAAAAGGATGTAACGTTTGAGTCTAACTCATTACTAATAACCTTTAACGGATAACTTTTTTAAATTTATAATGGAAGAAAAAAAATTTGACCTTAATTCAATCATTGGTTTTGTATTGATATTTGGAATTTTGATTTGGATTATGTACCAAAATCAGCCTTCTGATAAGGAAATTGCTGCTGAAAAAGCCAAGAAAGAATTAGTTGCTAAGCAAGAAGCTCAGGCTAAAGCTGATAAAACTAAAACAGCTATTTTACCTGTTGCTGCTGCAACACCTGGTGATACGGTTCAATTAGCAAAATTGCAACAAACTTTAGGTGGTTTTGCTTATTCAGCTACACTTCCTTCTGCAAAAGAAGGTTTTACAACTATTGAAAACGAAAAGATGATACTGAAAATCGCCAATAAAGGTGGTTACATAGTTGAAGCTAAGTTGAAAGAATTCAAAAGATTTGAGAAAAACTCCGGGCAGTTAATAGAATTAATTAGAGACAATAATTCGAATCTAAACATTCAGTTACAAACTACAGATAACAGAACTTTAAATTCTAAGGATTTATATTTTGAACCAACGTTGACTAAAAACGGAGCAGATCAAATCTTAACAATGCGTTTGAAAGCGGGTGCAAACGAATTTTTAGAATATAAATACATCTTAAAAGCAAATGACTACTTAGTTGGTTTTGATATTCGTTCCCAAGGATTGAATAAAGTCTTAAATTCTTCTAAACCATTAGATTTACAATGGGATTTGAAAAGTTACAGAAACGAAAAAAGTGTTTCTATTGAAAAGAGATATGCTCTGTTAGAATATGAATATGGTGATGAAAAATATAACTATTTAAATACAGGTGTAGGAAAAGAAGATACTCCGGAAAAAGTAAGCTATATAGCTTTTAAACAGCACTTTTTTACTGCTATTTTAGCGACAGACAAACCATTCGAAAAATCTAAGCTGCAATCTGATGATTTAGTTAAAGACGAGGTTATCGATACAACATTTGTGAAGCAGTTTAGAGCAACAGTTCCTTTAGCTTTTTCTAATGGGGAAGTTGATTATAAGATGCACTGGTATTTTGGACCGGCTGATTACAAAACTTTAAAATCATACGATAAAAACTTCGAAAAAATTATTCCGTTAGGTTGGGGAATTTTTGGATGGATTAATAAATGGATTTTCATTCCGTTATTCGGATTCTTAAGTTCAACAATTGGATTGTCATTAGGAATTGCAATTATCATCTTTACGATTATTATCAAATTGGCGATGTCGCCAATTACATATAAATCATTCTTGTCACAGGCTAAAATGAAAGTTTTACGTCCTGAAATTACAGAGTTGGGAGAAAAGTTTAAAAAAGACCCAATGAAGAAACAACAAGAAACAATGAAATTGTATAACAAAGCAGGAGTAAACCCAATGGCAGGATGTATCCCGGCATTGATTCAGCTTCCTTTTATGTATGCATCATTCCAGTTCTTTCCGTCAGCTTTTGAGTTAAGACAAAAAAGTTTCCTTTGGGCAGACGATTTATCATCTTTTGATGCAGTAGTACAATTACCATTCAATATTCCATTATATGGAAGTCATATTAGTTTGTTCCCAATTTTGGCAGCAATTGCGATTTTCTTTTACATGAAAATGACATCTGGAGATCAGCAAATGGCAGCTCCTCAGCAAGAAGGTATGCCGGATATGGCAAAAATGATGAAAATCATGATTTATGTTTCGCCATTAATGATGTTGATTTTCTTCAATAGTTATGGTGCTGGTTTGAGTTTGTATAACTTTATTTCGAACTTAATTACAATCGGAATTATGTTTGTAATCAAAAACTATATTGTTGATACAGATAAAATTCATGCTCAAATTCAGGAGAACAAATTAAAAGAGCCTAAAAAACAAAGCAAGTTTCAGCAACGTCTTCAGGAAGTTATGGAGCAACAAGAGGCTGCAAAAGGTCAAAATAAAAAGAAATAATAATATTAAAAAGCCGTCTAATTAGACGGCTTTTTTTTAATTAAAAATCAGGTAAAAGAACTTTGTCTATTACATGAATAATTCCATTTGAACATTGCACATCTGTAGCTACTATATTGCTTACTCTACTACTTGCATCAGTGATTGTCGCACCGCCAGTTAAGCCAATTGTAAAATTCTGACCAGCAAAGGTGCTTACAACTTGTCCATTTGTTAATGAAGTTGACTGCACATTAGCTCCTGCAACAACATGATATTTTAAAGTGGTCTCTAAAACATTAGCTGGAATAGCAGCAAGTCCGGAAAATCCAGTTTCAGTTAAGAAACTTGTAAAAGCCGCATTTGTGGGAGCAAAAACGGTAAACGGTGAATTAGCTGTTCCGGATAGTATTCCTGCAAAACCAGATGAAGGATTGAAAGTTAAAGCAGCAACAAGGGTAGTGAAGTTTTTATTGGCTACCGCATGATTAACAATAGTAGGTAATCCGATAACACCGTCAACTATATGAATAATTCCGTTTGATGCTTCAACATCTGCAGTAGTGACTGTTGCTCCACCATTTGTTTTTCCACCATTGATATCGACACCAGAGCCTTTTTCAAGATACATACTTATGGTATTTGAAGATGAAGCACTTCCTTTTGCTAAAGTCTTTACATATCCCGTGGCAATTTCTGTCGATTTTACTTTCGTAATTAAAACATGATTTAATAATATTTCTTTTAGAGCGGGAACAGGAACTGCATTTAAATTAGCATAACCATTGGCAGTTAAAAATGCACTAAAAGCGGTATTAGTAGGTGCGAAAACGGTATAAGAACCGGAAGAATTTAGTGTGGTTGCCAAATCAGCTTTTTCAAGAGCTGCAACCAAAGAGGTTAGATTAGGATTTGCTTTCGCAATAGAGACGATCGTTTGGGGTTGTTGAGATGAATCATCATCATCATTGTTACATGAAATACTGACGAAAGCAATTAATGCCAATAAAGCAATTAATTTAATTTTGATTGTTTTCATAATATTGATTTTTTGTTTGTTACTGCTAAGTTATTTATTTTGTTTAACAATTTTACAAAAACATTAAACAATTATTTATTTTAATATTAATTTAACTTTTTTGTTTAATGGTTTTAATGTGTTGGTTTTCAGTGTTTTTTTTATTGTTTTGTGGGTTTTTTTTGTACTTCCTTGTTTTTTTATGAGTCAGAAAAGTTAAACAGAATTTAAACTTGATTTTAATTAAAAAAAGCGAAATTAATGTTGAAATGATCCTACTTTTGTAAATACTAAAAAATAATTTTTGCTGTTATATAGAAAAACGAATTATGAGAAAATTTTGGATTTTATTGTTAATAAGCGCTTCCGCCTTTTCACAAGATTTCAACAAACTTGATACTAATGGAAAAAAAGACGGAGTCTGGAAAGGGACTTACGAACTTTCAAAACGTCCCCGTTATGAAGGAACTTTTAGTCATGGAAAAGAAACGGGAGTATTTAAATTTTTTGATGATACTAAAAAAGGAGATATTGTTGCAACACGTGATTTTACTTCTAATGACGGAAGCTCGTACACTATTTTTTACGATCAGAATAAAAATAAAGTAAGTGAGGGAAAAGAAGTGGGTAAATCGCGTGAAGGCGAATGGAAGTATTACCATAAAGCTTCGAAAGTAGTTATGACACTAGAAAATTATAAAAACGGAAAGCTGGACGGCGTAAGATCAGTTTTTTATCCGGATTCTAAAATTGCCGAAGAATTGACATACAAGAATGGTTTAAAAGAAGGAACATATAAAAAATACGGTCAAAACGCATTACTTTTAGAGCAAAGTACCTATAAAAATAATGAATATAACGGAGAAGCTGTTTTTTACGATTCTGATGGAGTGATGGCTTCTAAAGGAAAATTTTTGAATGGAAAGAAAGTTGGAATGTGGCAGTTTTACTTAAAAGGGAAGTTAACCAAAGAAGTAAATATGAGCGATCCAAAAAGCAATTATAAAGCCGATTCAAAACCAAAGATGGAATAATAGTTATTGAAACTGCTCGAGTAAAATTATTTTTTTGCCACGAATTCACGAATTTTTAAATCAATAATAAAATTCGTGAATTTGTGGCAAACTTTTTTCTAAATTTGATTTGCTAATACTTTGATTAAATGGATTTAAACGAGCTTATCGGAAGATTTTTATTATTGTTTTTTTCAATTTTGATTTTATATTTTTTCTCTAACAGAAAGGATAACGAAACCATAAATCCGCTGATGGTAATTGTTGGTCTTTGTACTTTTTCGCTTTGCTATTTATTTACCAAAATAGAAATTGGAGTAGGGATTGGTTTCGGGTTATTTGCTATATTTTCAATTTTAAGATTCAGAACACAGTCTTTTACTGTAAATGCTATTATTTTCCTCTTTGCAACCATCACGCTTTCCATTTTAGATATTATGTATCCGTATGAAAAGATTGAAGTATTATTGTTCTTTCAAATAATTATTATCGGATTTTACATTTTAGCTTCCATTTTAGTAAATAAAAAAGCTTCTAAATATTTGAATATTGTTGATGTGAAAATTCCATTGGAAGGTGATTTTTCACTAGACAATAAAAGAATTCGTCAATCGATTCAACAAAAAATTAATGTTGACGATTTCGAGTTCAAAATTATCCTGATCAATACAGTTTCGAATGAAATAGATTTACAGGTTTTTTATTGATTATTCATTGAAAGGGCGAACCTGCTTAATATATAAATCCCGATTTTCTCCAACAATTTTAAATTCTATATCAACTGGATTTAATCTGTTTTTTTTCCAATATCGATTCATTAGAGTTTCTATTTTTTGGCAGATAAGATTCAATCGAATTGTTTCTTTTTTACTTAGCAAAGGCTCATTATTGTTCAGATTAGAATTTGATGTATAATCAACATTGAACTCTTCGTCTTTAGTTTGAGATGGCAAATAATAAGCAGTAAATTGTTCGCAGATTTCTCCTTTTTCAGGTTTAACAACTGAGTTTTCTCCTTTTTGAATATTAACAGTAATACCAGGGAAATTTTTTCTGAAGATGTTTTGGGTTATAATTACACCATTGGCTATTTCATCAGGAAAAGAGCGATGGACCAATACTCCCATAGCGATACTTTGTTGATCGATCTCAAAAAGTTCTCTTTCATTATAAGAGCCTTCATCCCAGACACTCGCCCAAACTTGTTTTATTGCCTTTTCGAAAGTTTTTGTACTATCACCTAAAATCCCTGTTTTAGAATCGTAAAGTCCAGCTCCATTAAAATCATCTAAATCTTCAGCATTGGTAGAGGATCTGAATCTGAAATTTTTAAAAGCAGCATTTTTAAAGGTCTGATTTAGTTTAGTGATTAATTCAGGATCAATTGGTTCTTTTTTAATAACATCACGAATTTTCTTTAATTGATGATTAATCCACACTGTAGAATCTTTGTGCTGATTAGCCAGAAGTTCATTTATTAAAGTTGAAATTGATTTTTTTTGAATGTGCTGCGTATAGTAATAAAACGGTATAGCATGTGCGTTTTCAGGAGTCTTAAAAGAGAGATCTTTGGTGATATCTTTCGAAATCGCAATCAGATAAGACATGTTTTGCGCTTTGGAACCGATAAAATTGACACCTTTTTTTGGAATCGTATTCAAATCGATCAAATCTGTAACGCTATTGTCAACAACCAATTGCTTCTTTTTTGAAACACTTTTTTGCGCTATTTTTTTACTGGTTTCCTTGATGTAAAAAGTATCAATTTCTATTTTTAATTCTACCTTTTTTGAAATCAATCTTTTGATGTTGTTGTCAGTAAAAACAGTCGTATAAGCCATAATAGGAATCTTTCTGTTTTTTCCTAAAAGTACCAAATGGCTTAATGGAGTTTGAAGTTCATTGACAATAATTCCTCTTACATCGGGTAAAATGTCGGGTGTTCCATTCAAAATTATGATTTCATCAGGGCTTGGTCGCATATTCTCTAAATCCTTTATTTTGTATTGTTTGAGGATACCAATAGTACTTCCTGGAACAACTTCCTGATAGGTGACGTCATTAAATATGTAATTTGATTTGACACATGGAATTTTGAATTTATTTTCCACAAACCACTCCATTTTTTCAGGACTATTCAGGTAGAACTTTAAATTTGAACCAATGAAACTGGATTTTAAAACTAAATTGTAAAAGTTCTCAATCAGCGGAATTGGCATACGATCTGAAGCTGCCAGTTCAAAAATCCATTTTTCCGTTCCTTTGATATGATTGAGATTTCCCAATAGATAATTTCTGCTTTTTTCGGTATCGCTATAATTATCTTTATTAAAAGTTTCTACTTCTTGGTCATAGCTTAAATAGTTGGTTACAAAATCATAATGATGGGAAATTAAAGTACTATTGAAATAATACATTTTTTTAGTTTTCAGATCATAAACAATTTTTACCGATTCGATATTGGAGAATTTATCCGATAAGGGTTTGCCTTTAAATGCTTTATACACTTCATAATTGGCCAAAGTAGCGCTGTAGTTTTGTGCGCTTAAAGTGGTTATAGTGAAGAGAAGGATAAAAGTGTAAACAAATTTTCGCATGACATTTTTATTGATGAATAAAAGTAATTAAAAAAAACGATAGGTTTTATCTACTGTGGGATTACATAAACTAATCAAAACTACCAAAATAATCTAGAATTTGACTTACCTTTGCACCCTTGTAAAAATATAAACGATTTAGAATGAAACGTGTAGTAGTAGGACTTTCTGGAGGAGTAGATTCGAGTGTTGCAGCTTATTTATTGCAACAACAAGGATACAAAGTTATTGGCCTTTTTATGAAGAATTGGCATGATGACTCGGTTACTATTTCTAATGAATGCCCGTGGTTAGAGGATAGTAATGACGCTTTACTAGTTGCTGAAAAACTCGGAATACCGTTTCAAACTGTCGATTTAAGCGAAGAATATAAAGAAAAAATCGTTGATTATATGTTCAACGAATATGAAAAAGGGAGAACTCCAAATCCTGATGTGCTTTGTAACCGTGAAATCAAATTTGATGTTTTCATGAAAATTGCCTTAAGTCTTGGTGCTGATTATGTAGCAACGGGACATTATTGCCAAAAAAGTGAAATTGAAGTGGATGGAAAGCCCGTTTATCAATTGATTGCCGGTGCGGACAATAACAAAGATCAATCGTATTTTTTATGTCAGTTATCGCAAGAGCAATTGGCAAAAGCATTGTTTCCAATTGGTGCTTTGACTAAACCTGAGGTTCGCGAGATTGCGGCTGAAATGGATTTGGTAACGGCTGAAAAGAAAGATTCTCAAGGGTTATGTTTTATTGGAAAAGTGCGTTTACCGGAATTTTTGCAACAAAAATTGCAGCCTAAAGAAGGTAAAATTGTTCAGATTGATAAAAACGATCCAATTTATGATATTGAAAAACCTGCTGGTTTATCATTAGAGGAGGAATTGAAATTAGAAGCTCAGAAACGTGCTTATCTTTCAACCATGGGAAAAGTAGTGGGTAAACATCAAGGTGCTCATTATTTTACCATTGGACAAAGAAAAGGTTTGAACGTAGGTGGAACAACTGATCCATTATTTATTATTGCGACTGATGTTGAGACTAATACAATCTATACGGGTTTAACCAGTAATCATCCTGGTCTATTCAAAAAAGCTTTATTCATAGAAAAATCTGAAGTACATTGGATTCGTACTGATTTGGCTTTAAAAGCTGGTGAAACAATGAAAGTGATGGCGAGAATTCGTTACCGTCAGCCTTTGCAAAAAGCCACCTTACATCAATTTGAAGATGGAATGTATGTTCGCTTCGATGAACCGCAATCTGCGATTACGGAAGGTCAGTTTGCTGCCTGGTATTTCGATGATGAATTAGTTGGTTCGGGAGTAATTTCTTAGCTTTATACTTTTTTACGGAGGCTATCCCTCTAAAAAAAAGTAAACTATGAAATACTGTTTCACGTTTGTTTTATTCTTGTCTTCTATTGTGATGTTTTCGCAGGAAGAAGATGCATGGGTTTATTTTAAGGATAAGCCTAGTTCACAGCTATTTTTGGATAATCCTTTATCTATGCTTACTCAACGTTCTTTAGACCGAAGAACGAATCAAAATATCTCATTAGATGTAACTGATGTTCCTATCGAAAAAAGCTATATAAATCAAATAAAAGCAAGTTCCGGAATTACCATTATGGCAATGTCAAGATGGTTGAACGCACTTCATATTCGCGGGACTCAGACCAATATTTCAACACTTAAATCATTTGTATTTGTTGATGAAGTTGTCTTCGCGGATAGGACTTTAAATACTACTTCTAAAAGAGTTTCAGAAAATAAGGAAACCAAAACTAATGACAAGCTAAAAACGACTATTGATTATGCTTACGGAAATTCTGGAAGCCAAATTCAGATGCTCAATGGAGATGTCTTGCATAAACAAAATTATACTGGCGCCGGAAAAATAATTGCTGTTTTAGATGGAGGGTTTCCAAATGTAAATACGGCAGAACCTTTTAAAAGACTGATAGATAATCAGCAAATTTTGGGAGGTTATGATTTTGTATCAAAAAGCGAAAATTTTTATGCAGGTGATGACCATGGCACAATGGTGCTTTCCACGATGGGGGGATATAAAGAAAATGCTTTGATTGGAACAGCTCCAGATGCTTCTTATTATTTATTTATTACAGAATATAATCCGACTGAAAACCCGGTAGAAGAATCTAATTGGGTTGAAGCTGCAGAAAGAGCAGATAGTTTAGGTGTTGATATTATAACCACTTCATTAGGTTATTTTGAGTATGATAATGCTAATTACAGCCATACCTACAGTGATATGAATGGGGCCACCAATTTCATTTCTCGTGGAGCAGAAGCCGCTTTCAGTAAGGGAATAATCGTGGTCGCTTCAGCGGGAAATGAAGGCAGAACGCCTGAACCTCACATTGGAGCACCCGCCGATGCAGTTTCAGTTATCACCGTTGGTTCTGTTGATGCATCAAAAATAAAATCTAATTTCAGTTCAATTGGCCCGAGTTTCGATAATCGAATAAAACCTGATGTTATGGCTCAGGGAACTGCTACAGTTGTTTCCGATGCTTCTGGTACTATTGGAACGGCTAACGGAACTTCATTTTCATGTCCGGTAATGGCTGGAATGATTGCCTGTTTATGGCAAGCTTTTCCAACTAAAACAAATAAGGAAATTCGACAAATGCTTTTGGAGATTTCGGATCGATTTGCAAATCCAAACAATGATTATGGATACGGAATTCCGAATTTTGGATCTACTTTAGGAGTTCAAAATTTTCTCGCTTTTTCTGATTTTTCAATATTTCCTAATCCAGCTAAAACATTTGTTTCTTTTTCTTTTTCAAGTGAAAATTATGAAGCATCAGTCTCAATTTACTCCGTTTTGGGGCAAAAACTAATCGAAAAACAAATTACGAATCAAAACCCAATTCTTTCTATCGAAGCATTAAATAGTGGACTTTATTTCTATACTTTTGATGCCGAAGGTTTGCATAAAACCGGAAAGATAATCAAACAATAAGAACCTGCTTGCATGAATAAAATCACACAACTTTTCAATATAAAATACCCAATTATTCAAGGCGGAATGATCTGGAACAGTGGCTACAAATTAGCTTCTGCAGTAAGTAATTCAGGAGGCTTAGGTTTAATTGGAGCTGGTTCAATGTATCCTGAAGTTTTGAGAGAGCACATTCAGAAATGTAAAAAAGCGACTGATAAACCTTTTGGTGTTAATATACCAATGTTATATCCCAATCTTGAAGAAATCATAAATATTGTGGTGGAAGAGGGGGTGAAAATCGTTTTTACTTCAGCAGGAAACCCTAAAACCTGGACTTCTTTTTTAAAGGAAAAAGGAATTACAGTTGTTCATGTTGTAAGTAGTAGTGTTTTTGCTTTGAAAGCACAAGAAGCAGGGGTAGATGCTATTGTTGCAGAAGGTTTTGAAGCCGGGGGACACAACGGCCGCGATGAAACTACAACATTAACGCTGATTCCGATGGTGAAAGAAAAAATTAAGATCCCGATTATTGCCGCTGGAGGAATTGCAACCGGAAGGGGAATGTTGGCTACAATGATTTTAGGTGCCGATGGCGTTCAGGTTGGAAGCCGTTTTGCAGCTTCAATAGAATCCTCTTCGCACAATAATTTTAAGGAAACAATAGTTAATGTAAAAGAGGGCGATACCCAATTAACTTTAAAGGAATTGGCTCCAGTTCGATTGGTAAAAAATAAGTTTTATCAGGATGTTCAGGATTTGTATGAAAAATGTCCTTCAAAAGAAGAATTAATTCAGCTTTTAGGAAGAGCAAGAGCTAAAAAAGGAATGTTTGAAGGTGATCTTGATGAAGGAGAACTTGAAATAGGGCAAATTGCCGGACTCATTCACGAAATTTTGCCAGTTGAACAAATTATTCAACAAATGATGACTGAATTTGAAGCTGCAGCCCAAGAAAAGGCTAAATTTGAGTTTTAATTTCCCCCAAGAAATACAATATGAATTCTATAAGAACCTACATAATATTACTTTTTTTGGTATTTGGCCTGCAACAGGTTCAAAGCCAGTCATATCAGTTTAAAACTTCAGGATTTAGTGTTTTAGAAAAAAACGAAAGAGGAAAATGGGGTGAGTGGTCCAATCTTGATTTAGTGAATCTCTCGGTAATTTTAGACACTAATAAACACCGAATTGTAGTTTATTCTCAGGAAATTCAACTTTTTAATATTTTGAATTATATCGAAAGAGAAGAAAATGACACCGATGTTGTTTATTCATTCATGTGTAAAGATAATGACGGACGTGAGTGTAAGTTGTCTATTATTACACGTAAAAAGCAAGAGTATCGCAAACAGCTTTATATTAACTATGATGATCATATTATTGTTTATAATATGACTAGTGTTTAATTAATAATAGTTAATTCTAGATGGCAAGTAAATTTATCTTAAGCATTTTATTCCTTGTAAGTTGTATTATTTATTCTCAAAATAAAACAATCTCAGGAAAGATCTCTGGTTTTAAAAATGGAGATAAAGTATTATTAAGTGACCCTGAGCTCAATCAGTTTATTGATAGTACCATTATTTTAAATGATAGATTTGTAATGAAAAGCAGATTGTCTGATGAACCTAAAAGTTTATATTTAGTTTTAAAATCTGAAGGTAAATTTTACTCAACTCAACTTTTTATTGCAAATGAAAACGTTGCAATTAATGGTAATAAAAAAGATTTCCCTTATGATTTAGTAATTTCTGGTTCTGAACATCAAAATAAATTGACTATTTTGAAAAATCAAACTAAGGTATATCAAAAAGAAAGAGATACAATTGTGACATTTCTAAGAAAAGAAACAACAGATACAAGTTCAACTCATAAAACTTTATATAAGAAAAATGTCGATCGTATGCATACGATTGATAAAATAACTGATAGTATAACGAAGATTTATATTAAATCAAATTTGAATTCATTTGCAGGAATTAAAGAGCTGTTTAATTTAAGAAGTACTTATCAGAAAATTGAGTTGGAAAATAGCTATAATAGTTTGCCATCTAACTATAAAGAAAGCGTTTATGGTAAAAGATTATTTAATTATTTAAAAATAGGAGATCAATTAAAAACAGGGGATTTTTTCTTTGATTTTGAAGCAAAAGATCAATTTGGCAAAAAGCATAAATTATCTGAGTTTACAGGTAATTATATTTTATTAGATTTTACTGAAACCTATTGTGAATTTTGTATAAGATCAAAAAAAGAGTTAAAAGAAATTTCTGAAAGTAATTATAAAAATCTTAAGATAGTAAGTTTTAATGCCGATAAATCTGAATTAACCTGGAAAAAAGGTTTGGAACGAGATAAAATTAGTTGGCTATCGCTTTCTGATGGAGAAGGAACAACAGGGAATACATTGCTTAAATATGGAGTTACAGGGTATCCAACCTTTTTCTTAATAGACCCAAATGGAAAAATTGTTTATTCGACTTTTGGTTATGATGATCAAAAAATAAAAAATATGATCAAAGATAAAATGAAATAAAATTTTCAAAACACTTTCATTAATTTGAAAATTTATTAAGAATAATTACTTTAAAAAAGTTTTCAGGTTTAATTAAAAAAAAATAACAAACCCGACTAATTTTAAAAATTTGTCGGGTTTGTTGTTTTAAAATTTTAATGATCTGAGCGATTTAAAGCATGTTTTTGAACTATTTTAAATTACTTAATTTTAAGAGTTATGTAGTGAAAATTGTTATATTTGACTTGTTAAAATTATTCGTTTTTCATTGTTTTTTTAGTAAAAATGATGCGATCGTGAATTTTTTTTCTCAAAAAAAACTTAAACCAAAAACAATTAACCTACACCGCGTATGAAGAAATTCTACTCTTTATTTTTGCTTACTCTTTTCGGAATTTTATCGTCTTATGCCCAAACTATTGATGAATCTTTTATAAAGCCCATCCCTTATAAAGCGGCAAAAATTACTGTGATTAAAGAGCTTGCTGATGGCAAGATTTTAATTGGCGGTAAGATTGATTTCTATCAAGGTAAAAAAGTCGGTAACCTTATTCGAATAAACTCTGATTATTCACTTGATGAAAATTTTACTTTTAATGTAGATCCGAAATTAGAAATTAGAGATGCAAAAATTCAAAGTGATGGAAACATTATAGTTTTAATGGATAATTCGACCGCACTTGCTGCTGATCATTATGCATTGTATCAACTTGATTTGAATGGAGAAATTATAGGTTCGGTAACTGATCTTATTATGGCAAAATCTATAGCAATTCAGGATGATGATAAAATATTAGTCACTGGAGGCGAAATAGGCGCTTATGGTAGCACGAGCTGCTATTTGCACAGATACAATAGTGATTTTTCTATAGATCAAACATTTAATAATGATTTGGAATTTAACAATTTCACAAATACTGTTGCGGTATCTAGTGAGGGCATTTATGTTGGAGGTATGTTTACATCTGTCAATGGAATCGCTAAAAATGGTCTTGTAAGATTAAATTCTGATGGTGCACTTGATACTACGTTTGATATTGGAGAAGGAGGAAAAGGGTATCTATTTTCATTTACACTACAAGATGACGGCAAGTTATTAATTGGAGGGAATTTTTTTAGTTCGGAAGAAAATTCTATAGTACCTTATATGATAAGATTAAACCCAAATGGAACACTTGATTCGAGTTTCAAATGTCAGTATGGTACACCTTTCAGCTCAAAAATTTTCGTTAAAGATTCTTATATATATTTGAATGTAGGAATTAACAACATTGTCGATTATGGTTTTTATTTTGTTAGGTTAAATTCAGATGGATCAGTAGATGAAAATTTTTCACGTGCTAAACTAAACGAAATAGCGTATGATTTTAATATGGGCTTTGTTGCGGACAAAATTATATATAATAGTACAGAGCAAATTGGTAATAGATATGGTTTATCAGTATGCGATTTAAACGGAAATACTTTAGAATCTTCAGATTTACAGACTAGTAGATTTGGAAGTTTTGAAACAGGAGAATCTATTGATGGAAAATTAGTAGTGAAAGGAGATTTTGTTAAAATTAATGATGTAAACACTTTTGGTATTGCATTGATGAATTCAGATGGATCTTTTAATGAATCATTCGTTTTTCCGAAGTATATTGGAGAAATAAGACAATTCCAAGTGGTAAACAGTACGACCATTTTTGTAAGTACTAAAACTAAATTTCTAAAACTGAATAATAAAGGAGAGGTTTTAAAAGATTTTGACTTTAAAAAAGATTCGCAAATTATTGAAATGAGTCGTTTTAAAGTATTAGAAAACGGTAAGATTTTAGTTACAGATCAATGGAATTTATTCAGATTAGATGAAGACGGAAAACAAGAAGCTGTATACACTGCATTAAATTCAGATCCAAATATTTGGATTACAGGTCTTTATTTTGATTTACAAGATAATAAAATTCTTTGTAGTGGTGTGTATAATGTTTTTAATAACGGAGGATATTCATATAAGATAGTAAGACTTAATTTAGATGGCTCAATTGATGATACTTTTAAAATAGACGGTTCAGGTCCGGACTCACCAGTTGGTATAATTAAAATACTTGATTCTGGAGACATTATATTTGCTGAAATATTTTCAACTTTTAATGGAGTTTCAGTTCCAAATCAAATTGTAAAAGTCTCTAAAGATGGTAAAATGGATTTGGAATTTAATGAAAACCAAAAAAGCGGAAAAATTGGAAGTAATGATTATCACGATTACAGAAAAATTGAGCAGTTAGGTTCTGTTATTTATATTACAGAAGGTGACTCCAATGTCACGGCAATCAATCTTAACGGAACATTTGTAAAAGATTTTGAGATGCCGTTTAAAATTGACCATCTAAGCGATATCATTGCTTTACAAGAAGAAACTCCTCCAACCGCAAAATCAAAAGTTAAATCAACATCTAATAATGATAATTATATTTTTGCAATAGGCGCTTCGGATAATCCTGGAGAAAATGCCCCATCATTTATTGTTAAAATAAATGTAGGTAAATCTTCAGGAGAATTAGGAGTTAATCCAACTCCTCAAAAAGAGATTTCAAATGTCCAGGTTTATCCAATTCCTGTTGCAGAGAAAATGAGTTTATCATTTTCAAATTCGATTATACCAACAAAAATTGCCATTTACTCAGTTAATGGAGCAGAGGTGTATGCCGCAGATTTAAAAGATAAACAAACTCCTGAAATAGATATGAGTCAGTTTAATTCAGGGATTTATTTTGTGAAAGTTTTTTCTGATAAAGGAACGGAAACGAAAAAGATAATTAAAAAGTAATTGTCCTAAAGCAGGATTGAATAAAAGGCTCTGAATTTTCAGAGCCTTTCATTTTTGTAATCTTAGAACCTTTTTAATCAATGTCCTTGATGAACTCATCATACTCTAAATAAAACATTTCAAGAGCATGCATTTTCTCATTGAAGAAATCAAAAATAGCATCCCAATTATTACGGTTGCTAAAGCCTAAGCCTGTTTTTTCAACCCAGATTCGGCTGATAGTTTTTCCGCTTTCCAAGGTGTAATTTTTCTCGTAAACTAAATCCTGAACAAATTCTTCTTCGAGAATATTTTTTAAAGCTTCTATTTTTTCAAAATAAGCTGTTCTTTTTTCATCACTTCTGTGTTCGATATCAATTAAAACCTGAGCTTTTTTATTGTCAACGAAAAATTTAAAAGAAAAGTCTTTTATTTTAGTGTCATAAAGAACCCATTTGCGCGGATATTTCTCGGCAAAAGCCACCCAAAATTCTCTTTTTATTTTTTGTGATTCTTCTTTACTGTACATTTTTTTAATTTAGTATAGCCGTAACTATTTAATATTGGAGTTTAAAATTATTTACATATAACGTACTGTTTACACCACCTTCATACAAAATTCCGTCAGCACTTGAGGCAAAAACTACTATAATATGTGTTGGTTTGTCTGTTGCGCTTCCATAAAGTCCGTTGCCAGGTTTTTGATAATCAGGATAAGATGAGTCTAACGTTCCGTAGGTCAAATTTACACTAATATTTTGAAGATTTACACCTGTTGTGGTACTAGTTCTATGCCATCCTGTTGCAATTCTTTTAATAGCACTTGGGTTATCTCTATTTTCGAGGATTACATAAATATCAGCCTGATCTGTTTTGTCCATAACCTTCCCTTTTCCGTCTTGATAAGGTGTTCCGGCTGTATATTTAATTTCTGCCGAAAAACTTTTTGGTTTGGCTGTAAACGGAATCCCAAATTGTGCTGAAGCAGGAGGATTAGAAATATTCAAAACAAATTTTCCTGTAAACAAAGTTCCTGAGCCCATGCGTTGTCCAACAATACCTGAAACGCTGCCAAGATCTTTAGTGATAATTTGCGCGACATAATCTGTACCTGTATTTAGATACGGATAAGTAGTTACGTTAGCTGCGCTTGTAGTTGTTGTACCATCATTTGCGGTAGCCCAAATAGTGTTGTCATTTAATCCAGGTTGTTTGTAAGCTTTTCCAGAAGGCATATACCAGTCATCAAAAGCACTATTTTCTAATTGCGGATTAGCTCCTTCCTGCGTAACAATAATTGTATAAATGGCTTTGTTTCCATTTTCTGCCGTTACAGTGTAAGTTTGCGGAGAGGTAAAATCCCGAATCGTTTCTTTGACAGGAGAAATGGTTGCAAATGTTGACAAGGCTAATGAATCAATAGCTAGTTTAGTGACATCAGCATCGGCATCAACGGTAATATTAATTTCTTTAGTTTCTTCGTTAATAATAGAAAAACCAGATTGATTTTCTATGGTGATATATCGAATATCATTTTTGTCAGAAGTACCAAAATATTGATCGTCAACACAAGCGGCAGTCGTTATTAAAAGACCACATATCAAAATTGAATAGAAGAGGAGTTTTTTCATGATTATTGAGCTCTTTTTTTAATTGGAAAATAATAATAAAACCCAATATTTAATCGAAGTAAATTGATGCTGAAATCAGAATCTGTTCCATGTGATTTCTCTGTAATTGCATCATTTACTTTAGTTTCAGACCATGTTGCTTTAAATCCTGCAATTTGCGCTCCAACTTCTACAGAAAAACCTTTAACTACATTAACCATGATTCCTGGGTTTATTTGTAATTCTATTGAACGATCTTTAGAATAGGTCCTGGTCAATAAATCATCAGTTGTCCTTTCTTCAAGAGAACTGCTAAAAGAAGTTCCCAATAGAATTTGATTGTATAAAAAGAATCGTTCTTTCTGGTCAAGGGGAATAAAATTCTTCATCACACCATAAATACCATATGCGTCTTTGGCATATTGAACTGTAGTTGGAATATTTTGCGAGTCGGTTTCGGTTTGTTCTCTTCGTGTATTTTCATAACTGATTAATGCTCCCAGAGCAAAGTTGTTTTTAATAAAATAACCAGCATCAACGCTTGTTTTAAATTGATTGCGGGACTCATCATTTACATTAACTAATAAGCCTTCTTTTTTATCAGTGTCTTTGGTTGAAAATGAAAAAGTGATACCACTATACATATTCCCTTTTCCAGTAAGTTTATATTTTGAATTAAGACTGTCCTTTGGTATTGTTTGAGCAAAACTTGATTTTGATACAAATATGAAAAGTACTAAAAGTCTATAACTGATTATCTTTTGATGCATAAATTGATTTTTATATGATTTTGGAGTCTTAAAGCATAAAGAGCTAGTTGTTTGCATTATAAAAATACAATTTTTATCGAATTCCTTTATCAGTAATCATAAATTAAGGGATTGATAACTTTAAAACTTGTGAGATGATGATTTCTAGACTATCTTTAGGTTTAATTTTTTACAAAAACTTCCTTTAATCATGGATTTTCAAGATTTTTTACAATATGTTCCTAATTTAATTCCAGTTGAATTGCCGGCCACTCTGGCCCACATAAAGATGGCTCCAAAAGGACGCATTGAAGAACTTAAAAATTTTGATATAGCAACCAAAACTCCAAGAATTGCTGCCGTTATGATGTTGTTTTATCCTAAAAATGATGAAACACATTTAGTTTTAATTGTTAGAAATGCTTATAATGGTGTTCATTCTTCACAAATTGCCTTTCCTGGAGGAAAGTATGAAATTTCAGATGTCAATTTTGAAGAAACAGCACTAAGAGAAACGGAAGAGGAAGTTGGAGTTTCATCTGAAAAAATTGAAATAGTTAAGCATTTTACCCCGATGTATATTCCGCCAAGTAATTTTTTAGTACATCCCTTCTTGGGAATTGCCAAAGAAGAACTTTCATTCTTTCCCGATATCAGAGAAGTAGCTGACATTATTGAATTACCACTGTCAGATTTTTTGAATGATGAAATTATTATCGAAACCACATTGTCAACTTCTTATGTTGCAAATGTTTTAGTTCCGGCATTTAATATTCAAAATCATGTTGTTTGGGGCGCAACCGCGATGATATTGAGTGAACTAAGAGAAGTTTTGAAAATTACTTTTGAGGAAAATTCGTAAAAATGAAAAATTAATGATTTGATATTCATTATAATAACAATTTATTTCCGAAATTGCTTAATAGTATTGCTAAAAGAATAATTTTTGTATGTTTGCGACCTAACAAAAAAACACAATAAGCACGTATGGGATTGTTTAAACGAAATCCTTTTGGACATATATTATTCATCAAGAAATGGTTAATCCGAATCTTGGGTGCCATGACGCACCGCAGATACAGGGGGTTTAATGAATTGCAGATTGAAGGATCTGAAATTATTAAAACGCTGCCAGATAATAATGTATTGTTTATTTCGAATCACCAGACTTATTTTGCTGATGTTGTGGCAATGTTTCATGTCTTTAACGCAAGTTTAAGCGGACGTCAAGATACTATTAAGAACATTGGTTATTTGTGGCAACCCAAAATGAATATCTATTATGTTGCTGCCAAAGAGACGATGCAGGCGGGTTTATTGCCAAGAATTTTAGCCTATGTAGGTGCAATTACCGTAGAAAGAACATGGCGTGCTAAAGGTGTTGATGTTACTGAAAAACGTGAGGTGAATCCTAATGATACTGAAAACATTAGAATTGCCCTTGAAGACGGTTGGGTAATTACTTTTCCGCAAGGAACAACAAAGTCTTTTAAGCCAGTTCGTAAAGGAACAGCACATATTATAAAACAGCATAAACCAATTGTAATTCCGATTGTTATTGACGGTTTCCGTCGCTCATTTGACAAAAAAGGATTGCGAATGAAGAAGAAAGGAATACTACAATCTTTTATAATCAAAGAACCTCTTGACATTGATTATGAAAACGACACCATTGAAGAAATTGTAGAAAAAGTTGAATATGCGATTGAACAACATCCATCATTTTTAAAAGTTATTCCAGCCGAAGTAATTAAGGCAGAGGAAGAACTTAACGAAATGAGAAGATGGAGTTATAAGGAGCCGGAGAATGAAAATTAGATTTGTAAATATTTTTTAGGTTTGACAAAAAGATAAGAGGTTATTATTTTTTTATAGACTCAAAAGAAAACCTTTAGACCATTGCCTCCCTGAACCTTTGTACCTTTTTTAGAAATCAATTTTCTTCAACTCTTTATAATTAGCATATAATCTTCGTAAAAGTGTTCCGTAAAGTAAGCGGTAAAAGCACCAGAAAAGTCCAAAGAAGGCACAGGAAACTAAAAGTGCTATCCCGAAAGTTATAAACATAGCCTTGCCATTTGCAGCTAATTTTTCTCGTATAAAAGCCATGTCCGGATTGTATACAAAAGCGACAAAGAAACTTAATATTGCTATTATAACAATCATTCCCAGATTATACCAAACATAGTACTGCACGGTTTTGCGAGTTCTTAAAATAGCACTCATTAGTGATTTGGTGGCAACAGTTGTTGAAATTGTGGTGTAGTTTTTATAGAAAATAAATACGAAAACCAATCCAACAAAATAATTTAGGTAAGTCAGATATTCAAGTGCGTTGACAATTTCCGGATGATTGATTTTTTGCAAAGCATCATCAGTATTGAGGAATAAGTTTGAAAAAGTCCAAAAAGAAATTTCCAAAATACTGATTATCAAAATCCACTTCACAATAGAAGATGATTTTTTGTGAATCATTTTGTAGATTTCCTGTTCAGAAATTTGTTGAAAAGAAGCCGAGTTCTTTTTCCAGTCTTTTTTTAATAAATCCAGTTCTTTCATAATAATTTTTAAGGATTTAGTATTTTTTTAAGTTTCCCCTTAATTCTGTTCATTTTCACGCGCGCATTCACTTCGCTGATCCCTAGGGTCTCTGCTATTTCTTGATAATCTTTGTCTTCTAAATACATAAAAACTAATGCTTTTTCGATGTCATTAAGCTGATAAACGGCTTTGTACATCAATTTAATCTGTTCTTCCTCTTCATAGTTGTAATCAACATCTTTTACAAAATGCTGATGACTTTCATATTCTACGGTCGATATGGTTCTTTTGGTTTTTCGGTATAAGGTAATGGCGGTATTTAAAGCCACCCGATACGTCCAGGTCGAAAATTTACTGTCGCCTCTAAATTTCGGATAAGCTTTCCAAAGCTGAATGGTAATTTCCTGAAACAAGTCTTTGTGTGCATCTTCGCCAGCAGTATACAATCTACAAATTTTGTGGATTATATTCTGATTAGCCTTCAATTGCGCAACAAATGACTGTTCTAGGTTTTCGCTCATAATGTATTAGTAGTATTGCAATCTATTTTGTTACAGCTTAATTATAATTTTCTGGTTTTATAGTAATTAATTGCCAAATCGATGAATTTGCTGTAGCTATCCATGCCGTCTTTTTGGTTATTTGATTTCAGGAAATTATCATAGAGAAAGTAAAAACCTTCATCAAGAAAAGTATCATACTTTTTGTGAAAATCCTGACTTTCCTTATAGTTTTTTAAGATTCCACTATGAACGTATTTCTTTAATTGATTGAAAATTTTCTCGTTCTTATATTTCCAGATTCCGAGACAATAATTTAAAGTAAAACTATATCCGGCATATTGATAATAAAGATTATCGTTTTTAACAGAAGCTAAAAAACCAATAAAATTGCATTCATTTTCACTCGCGAAACCAATTTGATGAGCCATTTCATGAGCTGTAGTTTGAGGAAAAGTGTACATCGGTAATAAATCATTAATTTGAGCTTCGTTGGTAAACGGATTTAAATAACCGCCAAACCCCATGTAAGTCAGAGGTGTGCTGAATAGCGATTTTTTAACACTTAAGATTTTGTATTCGAAATAGGGATGTTCTTTAGCCAGATTGCCATAACCATTTAAAATCATCTTAAAAGATTCTTTTTGAGAGTAAGGGAAAACAATTTTTGCCCCTGCATCTTTGGTAATCGCAAACTGAATTTCATTCGTCTTGACAATTAGTCTTTTTGTAAAAGCTAAAAGATCGGCATCGCTATATTCTCTTTTGATTTCCATTTTTTGAAAAAGTGGTTCACGATAATAATTAAATGCCCACAATACGTGGAAGAGAAAATAAAAAACGGAGATTTTACCTAAGATTGTTAAAAGATGATCTTTCCAGTCTGTCCTCCATGTTTTTCGTATTTTCCAAAACCAGATTATTATTGATATAATAAGAATTGTATATATACAATCACCAATCGAAAAAGGAATTTTGCCTAAAAGAGTTCTTGAGAAATGCGAAATTCTAACAAATAAATTGTTGCTATAGAATCCTTCAACATAATCAGGAAAATAGGGTAGAATTTTTAAAAAGATAATTTGAATTAAAAGAAATATTGGTAAAATGTATTTTGATTTCACATCGTAAATTTTTGGATACGTAAATATAAATACAATATTAGAACTAAAAAAAGATTGTATTTATGGAATTTGATTTTAAAGTAGATAATTAGTGCTAATTCGTGAAATTTGTGGCGAAAAAAAATATAAACTTTGTAACTTTGACATTCTTAATTGTTAAACTTCAAACAAAATATAATGAGTCAGGAAATAAGAAATCTGGAACCTAAGGCATTATGGAATAAGTTCGCCGATTTGAACGCTGTTCCTCGTCCGTCAAAGAAAGAAGAACGTGTGATCGAGTTTATGAAAAACTTTGGAAATAGCTTAGGTTTAGAAACTTTTGAAGACGAAATTCGAAATGTAATTATCCGTAAACCTGCAACTCCAGGAATGGAAAATCGCAAGGCAATTGTAATGCAGGGACATCTTGATATGGTACACCAAAAAAATGCAGATACTGTTTTTGATTTCGATAAGCAGGGAATTGACATGTATGTTGATGGTGACTGGGTTCGTGCGCGTGGCACAACGCTTGGTGCTGATAACGGATTAGGAGTTGCTACAATTATGGCTATTCTTGAAAGTAAAGATATTCCGCATCCGGCAATCGAGGCTTTGTTTACGATTGATGAAGAAACTGGAATGACAGGAGCTTTAAATCTTAAAGGAGGAATTCTTCAAGGTCAGATTTTATTGAATCTGGATACTGAAGAAGATGACGAAATTGATATTGGATGTGCTGGTGGAATCGATGTAACGGCTACAAGGACTTATCATGAAGAGCAAGTTCCGGAAGGATCAGTTGGACATATTATTACCGTAAAAGGCTTAAATGGTGGTCATTCAGGAATGGATATTCATAAAGGTTTGGGTAATGCAAATAAAATAATGAACCGTTTGTTGTTTGACGCTTTTGAAAACTTCGGTTTACAGGTTGCTGAAATTAACGGAGGAAGCTTGCGTAATGCTATTCCAAGAGAAAGTGTTGCAAAAGTTATTATTTCTGAAATGTTTGATGAAGCTTATATCTTTGATATGCAGGAAATCATCAACGATATTAAAGCAGAATATAAAACGACTGAACCAAACTTATCTATCGAAATCGTAAAATGCGATTTACCAGAAAAAGTAATGGATTTAGGAGTTCAGGAAGGAATCATCAGAGCGATTTATGCGGCTCAAAATGGTGTTTACAGAATGAGCGCTGATATGGAGGATTTAGTTGAAACTTCAAACAATATTGCTCGTGTTATTGTAAAAGATGGTGAAATTTTAGTTGGATGTTTAACGCGTTCTTCTGTTGAAACTTCAAAATTTGATTTGGCGAATTCACTTCGTTCTGCTTTTGAATTAGTAGGTTGTGAAGTTGAACTTTCTGGTTCTTATCCAGGTTGGACACCAAATGTAAATTCTGAAATTTTAGATACTTTAGTAGGAATCTACGAAAAGCAAAATAATGAGAAACCAAAAGTGGTTGCTTGTCACGCTGGTTTAGAATGTGGAATTTTAGGAACAAACTATCCAGATATGGATATGATTTCTTTTGGGCCAACAATTCACGGTGCACATTCACCTGACGAAAGAGCAAGTATTTCATCTGCTCAAAAATATTGGAAATTTGTATTGGAAATTCTTTCTAATATTCCAGTTAAGTAATAGTTTTTAGTGTTCAGTTCTTTAGTATTCAGTGAATCTGTGTACTAAAGAACTGAACACTGTTTACTTTTTAATCTCTTTTCGGAGAATTTTTCTTTTCTCTTTTCTCTTCTTTCTTTTCTTTAGCCGTTTTTAACGGTTCTTTTTTTGCTGTTTTTTTAGCATCTTGACTCTTTGACATATTTTTTTTGATTAAGTTATTTTATTTATTTTCAAGTAAATATACTTTCTATTTTTGGTTTATGATGTTAGTTTTGCTGATATACTTCAATTGAATCTTTGGCAAGTCTTTGTTTTAACCACAATTTCATTTTTATTTGTGTTGGTTCGTCAAGCCCTTTTTTGCTCTGGAAAAGAATTACCGGAATAACTTTTGATTTAGTTGATTCATTCTCAATTGTGTAATTTCCTATCTTAAGTGAAGTTACTGCGGGAAATAAAATTTTAGCTTCATTGTTAATCTGGTTCGTGTTGAAATTATATTGCGATAATTGATTTCTAAGATTATTGATCAAAATATCTTTTTGATCAACAACAGTTTGATTGTTATTAATTTGATTCATAATGTCTTTTCTCAAATTCACGGTATCTTGTCTAATAACTAGTTTTGTATTAGGCAGGTCGTAACTAACCAGTTTCTTGTTGAGATTTGCAATTTCAGTGTCATTGAATTTTTTAGTTAAAAAAGCCAATTCAATTTTTTTGGGATCTGCATTGTATCTTATTTTTTTATAAATAATAGGATAATCTTTATTGTGGAATTCATCCTGAAGAAAAACTTCTACTCTGGAATTATAACTTTTTTGATTGTATAACTGATATGCAAAATAAACACTAGGTGTAATTAAGAATAAAATTAAAATAGATATTCCGTATTGTACTCGTTTTTGATGTTTCTGATCAAGCTGTTTTGCAATAGGATATTTTAAATATTTAACAATTAAAAAGGTAGCGATGCAAATAAAAACGCAATTAATAGTATACAGATACATGGCACCCAAAAAGTACATATAATTACCTAATGCTAATCCGTAACCAGCAGTACAAAGAGGAGGCATTAAAGCGGTTGCAATAGCTACTCCCGGAATCGGATTTCCTTTTTCTACCCGTGTTACGGCTATCACACCCACTAATCCTCCAAAGAAAGCAATTAAAATGTCATAAATATTAGGAGAAGTTCTGGCTAATAATTCGGATTGGGCTTCTTTAAATGGACTAACGTAAAAGTAAATGGTGGAAGTTGCCAAACTTACCAAAGTGGCAATAATCAGGTTTTTAATTGATTTTTTTAAAAGTTCAAAATCATACATCCCTAAACCAAATCCGGCGCCTACAATGGGTCCCATTAGTGGCGAAATTAACATTGCTCCGATAATTACTGCTGTCGAATTCACATTTAATCCAACAGAAGCGATAATTATGGCGCAAGCTAAAATCCAAATATTAGAACCTCTAAACGATACAGAACCTGTAATATTCTCTATTACTGATTTCTTATTTTCTTCACCTTTGTGAAGATCAATAAAGTTTAAAATTTTTTGAGTTAAATCTGTCATGATATTTTCTGGAAAGAAGTAAGGATGTCTAATTTAATCAAAAAAAGGGATTTAATGGGGTATTTGCAAGAGAAAGTGCTCTACATGATTCAATAACGAAGGTAAAAGTTTCTTTTTCAGGCATAAAAAAATCCTTAATTAAAAATTAAGGATTCGAATATTTTGATTTTAAAACAAAATCTAATTTCGTTTTAAAACTTTGTATTGTTCGTAACAGCCGCTAATAGCATCCAGAATTTGCAAATCGTTTGCAGATTGAATAAAGGCGTCAGAATAGTTGCAACGCTGTAAAATATCGGGAATTTCGTCTTTGCTTATTCCTAAAAGAACAGCAAGTGTTTCACGATCGTATTTGGATTCTAAAAGATTTCGAATTGTGTCGTCTTTTTTCATATCCTTCAACTTTTTAAGCTCTTTTCCATTTTTTCCAAAGAAATTGTAGAGCATATCAGCTGGGTTAAAAATAGATCCCAATACTTTTCCAAAGGCATTTGGAGCATATTCACCAGCTTCATAGCCTTGTGTTAGACCAGAAATACTATATCGATAGTTTTCTTTTGTTGGAATTAATTTAGAATCAATTTCAAGATAACCAGTTAAGTTAAAAGGAGCAATAACAACTTCTTCAAGTGCAATTGCTTTTTCTGTAAGTTGAATCCTTGTTACTTTATTTTTTATCCAGTCATTTGTTACTCTGATTCGCAGAGACTGAAATCCTAAAAGTGAGAAATGCAGTGTATCATTTGGCTGCACATCAATTTCAAAATATCCTTTAGCATCAGACTGGGCACCACGTACTTTGTTTGTGTTAATGATATTTACATTAGGAATAGGCTGTTTACTATTATCGTTGTAGATGTAACCAGAAACTCTCTGAGGAATGGTGGTTTCAGTTTCTTGTGCGAAACTGATGGTCGATACTAGTATAAAAAAGAAAACTGCGAAATATTTCATATCCTGATTTAAAGCACTAAAAGTAGTAAATCGGGATTAAATATTTCGCAGTCTTCGAATATAATTATAAGAAAATTAACAAAGCAAGTAGTGTTGCTTTTGGTATTTACATAAAAAGGTAAAATATAATTAAATTAATTTGTTATTGAATTACTAAACTCATACACGGAGGGTTCTTGGTGTAAAAAAAAATCCCAAATTCCAATATGTTTGGAATTTGGGATTTTGTATTTAAGATGATTAAAATTAATCTCTTCTTGGTCTTCTTGGTCTTGGCGAATCACCAAAGCTTTCAGAACGTCTTGGAGCTCTGTCTGAACTTCCTTCGTTTCTTGGAGCCGAGCTTCTAAAGCCACCTTCTCTTTTAGGAGCAGATGAGTTTCTGTCGCTTCTGAAACCACCTTCTCTAGGAGCAGAGTTTCTATCGCTTCTAAAACCTCCGCCACCAGAACCTTCGCGTCTTGGTCCGAAACTTCCACCACCAGAACCTTCACGTCTTGGGCCTCCAGAGCTTCTTCCGCCGCCAGAACGTCCGTTATGGTCACGTCTTCCGCCACCATCATTTTTAGAAATTTCAACATTAATACGACGTCCTTCTAATTGTACGTTGTTTAATACTTCCATTACTTTTTCAGTGTGCTCAGGATCAGTGTTAAAGAAAGAGAAACCTTCTTTTACATCTACTTTGAAAACGTCATCACGACCTAAGTCTAATGTTTCTTTCAAGTAATCTTTTAGCGTCATCCAATCGAAATTGTCTCTTGAACCGATGTTTACAAAATAACGAACTGCTCCATTATTATTGAATTCTCTTGGCTCAGAATCGCTTCTTTCACGTCTTTCTCCTGCTTGAGATGAAATGTCTCTGTTCTTTTTATAGTAAGCAATAAAACGGTTAAATTCTACTGAAACCATTTTCTTAATCAATTCTTCTTTAGATAAACCTTCAAGAACATTATTGATTGCTGGTAAATAGTTGTCAATTTCGTGATCAACTTCAGTATCTTTAATTTTGTTTGCTAAGTGCAACAATTGAATTTCGCAGATTTCGATTCCAGATGGAATAGATTTTTCTTCGAATTTTTGTTTGATAATTCTTTCGATAGAAGAAATTTTACGTAACTCACTTTTTGTAACAATTACAATAGAAGTTCCTAATTTTCCAGCTCTACCAGTACGTCCAGAACGGTGATTATATGTTTCAATTTCGTCAGGAAGTTGGTAATTTACTACGTGAGTAATATTATCAACGTCAATACCACGTGCAGCAACGTCAGTAGCAACAAGCATCTGAATTTGTCTTCCACGGAAAGATTTCATTACCCCATCACGTTGCGCCTGAGATAAATCTCCGTGCAATGCAGCAGCGCTGTATCCATCTTCGATTAATTTTTCAGCTACGGCCTGTGTATCTCTTTTAGTACGACAGAAAACCACAGAGAAAATATCTGGATTTGCATCGGCTAAACGTTTTAAAGCTTCGTAACGGTCACGTGCATTTACTAAGTAAAACTCGTGAGAAACTGTTGCAGAACCTGAGTTTTTAGCTCCAACAGTAATTTCAACCGGTTCGCTCATGAATTGTTTTGCAATTCTGGCAACCTCTTGTGGCATAGTTGCAGAGAACAACCATGTACTTTTTTGATCTGGAGTATCTGATAAAATAGATACGATGTCTTCATAGAATCCCATGTTCAACATCTCATCAGCTTCATCCAAAATACAGTAATCTATATTTTTAATGTTAACCAAACCTCTGTTAATCATGTCTTGCATTCTTCCCGGAGTAGCTACAATAATTTGTGCTCCTCTTTTAATGTCTCTAGCTTGCTCTGTAATACTAGCCCCGCCGTAAACTGCTACCACATTAATACCTTTCTCGTATTTTGAGTAGTTTTTAAGTTCGTTGGTAATCTGTAAACAAAGTTCTCGTGTTGGCGATAAAACTAATGCTTGTGTATTCCTGTTGTCAGCATCAATTTTTTGAATTAGCGGAAAACCGAAAGCTGCCGTTTTCCCTGTCCCTGTCTGAGCCAACGCAACCATATCTGTGTCTTTTTCCAATAATAGGGGAATCGCTTTCTCCTGTACTTCTGACGGATTCTCAAATCCTAGATCTAAAATCGCCTTCAGTAACGATTCATTCAATCCTAATTGTTCAAATTTATTCATATGTGTATTTAAAATAGGGTGCAAAATTACTGTTAATATTCCATATAAACTAATGCATTTTTAAGAATTATGTATTTGTTATGATTTGATTATCAAAAAGTTATGTTTATCGCAAAATCGATTTGACAGGAAAATGAATAATTTTACGTCGAGTAATATAAATTTTACCCTTTAAAATGTTGGATTTTAAACAATTATTTTGTGGAGTTCAGAAAATCAATTAGTTGCTGAGTTGCTTTTGCTCGATGACTAATTTTATTTTTGATTTTTGAAGATAATTCGGCAAATGTTTCTGAATAATTCTCAGGTTGAAAAACAGGATCGTATCCAAAACCGTGATTTCCTGTTTTCTCAAAAGTAATTTTCCCTTTTGCAAGTCCGGTAAATAAATATTGCTCTCCGTTTAAGTTTAAAGCAATAACGGTCTTAAACTGTGCACTGCGATCTAATTTGTCTTTTAGTGCCTTTAAAAGTTTATTCATATTATCGTCAGCATTTTTTTGCTCGCCTGCATATCTTGCCGAATAAACGCCTGGTTCGCCATTTAATGCGGTAACTTCTAAACCAGTATCATCAGCAAAACAATCGTATCCATATTTTTCTGTAACATAATTGGCTTTCAAAATGGCATTTCCTTCTATAGTGTCAGCCGTTTCCGGAATTTCTTCAAAACAGCCAATTTCTTCAAGACTTAATAATTGTATAGATCCGTTTAAGATGCTTTGAATTTCTTTGATTTTATTAAGATTATTTGATGCAAAAACGAGTTTCATAATAAAGAGTTTTGTATGAGTAATTTGAAACACAAATTTAGAATTCTTATATTTGATATGTTGCCTAAAAAGAAAATAAATGGAGATATCCGCCTTATATAAAAAGATAACGCCTTTTGTCAGGCCTTATCGAAAAATGGTTATCGCAACCTTACTGCTTACATTTTTAGGCTCCTTTGCGGCACAGGTAAATGCTTTAATCTTAAAATATACTGTCGATACAATCAGTAACTTGATGGTGGCACACGAACCATTATCAAAAGGATTTCATTTATTAGGTATTATTAGTATTGTATTGCTTTCTAAGGAATTGATTTATTCAGTAGTTCAATTCGGACAGAAATTTTATGGAGAAAAACTGCGAATCTTCATAACCCGTGACATTTCTCAAACGATAGTCGAAAAAATTCTGAGTTACAGAATGGAGTTTTATACTTCTAATGAAAATGAAAGCGGTAAGCTTCAAACCAGAATAGATTTAGGAATTAGCAGTTTGACAAGATTGGTTCAGAATTTCTTTATTGATATTCTGCCTTTGTTTGCTAATGCTTTTGTTGCCCTAATTCTTATGTTTTATGCGAATGTTTATGTGGGTTTGGTGAGTTTATGTATTATTCCGATTTATTTTTATGTAAGTCAATTGCAAGCGACTAAACTAAGCGGATTTAGAAGAAGAATGCGGAATTATCGCGAAACGAAAAATAACGGAATCATAAGTTTAATTGAATCGATAACCGTAATTAAATCTTTTGTCCGCGAACCGATGGAGGCGGAACGTCATCAGAAGATTCAATTTGAAATGACCGAAAATCAATTGGCAACCAGAAAAACCAGTTTCATTTTTGAAAGTATAAAAGGTTTTATTGAGCAAATTGGCGTTGTAATCATCATCATTCTTACGGCTTATTTTGTTTTGAATAATACTATGACGATTGGCGCGATCATGTTTCATATTATGTTGTTTAACAATGTTTCATCACCCATCAGACAATTGCATCGTATTTATGATGAAGTAAATGATGCTTTGATTTATTCCGAAGGTTTTTTCGATATTTTAGAATCTGATCAGGAAAAAGAAACAAGTGGAAGTTATATTCCGGAGAAAATTGTGGGACTAATAGAAGTTAAAAATGTCGATTTTAGTTATCCAAACGGAACTAAAGCTCTTTCGGATATTAATTTTACAATTAAGCCAAATGAAACCAGTGCTTTAGTCGGATTAAGCGGCGCGGGAAAAAGTACTATTATCAATTTATTGGATAAATTTTATCTGCCTTCATCAGGAAAAATTTATTTGGATGGAGTAGATTTAAATGATTATGACACTGATTTTCTTCGTAAGAACATTGGATTAGTATTACAAAAGAACCACATTTTTAAAGGAACTATTGCTGAGAATATTCTTTACGGAAATCCTGATGCTACACAATCTGAAATTATTGACGCAGCGAAACAGGCTTATATTCACGAACAAGTGATGCAATTGCCAAAAGGATACGATTCTGATGCGCATCTACTTTCAGGTGGACAACAACAGCGCATTGCCATTGCCAGATTGTTTTTAAAGAATCCGCCAATTATTTTCTTAGACGAACCAACGGCCAGTTTGGATGCTATTGCAACGGAGCAAATAAAAAAATCGCTTGATGCCATTAAAAAAGATAGAACCGTAATTATTATTTCACATAGTATTTCTCAAATTATCGATGCGTCACATATTATAGTTTTAGAAAAAGGAAAATGCATCGAACAAGGAACACACGATGAATTGTATGATAATAAATCAGTTTATTATGGAATATTTACTGCTATGGCAAATAGTCTGAATATTGAGAAAATTACGCAGACGCTTGATTAGATAAACGTTTTAAAGTCAGGTCTTCGATAAAAAAAACAATTGTAATTCCAAAAGTATAAGCAATCATATCGCTCCAAAGAAAGCCTTGTCCGAGAACATATCTTCCAAAAAGCGTTTTTCTGAGTTCTATGATCCATTCGCCCTGATAAAGTTGTAGAAATTCAATTCCGTAACAAATCAATAA
This sequence comes from Flavobacterium sp. LC2016-12, assembly GCF_015351595.1. Lineage (GTDB taxonomy): Bacteria > Bacteroidota > Bacteroidia > Flavobacteriales > Flavobacteriaceae > Flavobacterium. The sequence continues at coordinate 159,905 of NZ_JADKPT010000001.1, forward strand.
AGAAATAACTGCTACCTGAATTCCTTTGTTGTTGATGAAAACTATTCTGGTAAGAACGTAAATCATAACGGCATACAGTAAGTCACCTGTAAATAAAGGGATGAAGCTTATTTTTCTGGAAAGGATTCCGAGACAAATAATTCCAAGGCAAATAATGAAATAATGAAATCTGTATTTTTTCAAAATTAAATTTTATTGGGCGACATTAGTACATTTTGAGGTAAACAAAAATACAAAGATTCGGAATAGGTATACTTTATTTTATAAATTTATCGATTCTAAAAAAACTTTACAAAAATAACCACATGAATACAAGATTTACTAAACTCGTTTTTACCTTGTTTCTCTTAACAGGTTCTGTCTATTCTCAAAAAACCGATTCATTTAATGTTAAAAAACAACTTGAATATTGCGCAGAACAAGCTTCAAAAACATTAAAAGTAATCCCAGATGACGGAACTTCTCCAAGAACGGTTCCAAATGGAAGCAAAGAATGGAAATTTGTGGATTACAAAGATTGGACAAGTGGATTTTGGCCAGGAGAATTATGGTATTTGTATCAGGCAACCGGCGATAAAAAATGGGAAAAAGAAGCCGATAAATTTAGTCGATTTTTAACTCCATTATCTGTTAGCAAGGCTGGCGACCACGATTTAGGTTTTCAGGTTTTCAATAGTTTTGGAAATGGTTATCGCTTGACAAAAAATAAGGAATATAAAGATGTTATTTTGAAAACGGCTGATACTCTGGCAACACTTTTTAATCCAAAAGTAGGAACGATTCAATCCTGGCCACATAATAAAATGGGCGGTCATAATACGATTATCGATAATATGATGAATTTAGAACTACTTTTTTGGGCTTCTAAAAACGGTGGAAATAAAAAGTTATATGATATTGCTGTAAAACATGCCGAAACAACAATGGACAATCATTTTAGACCAGATTATTCAGCTTATCATGTTTTAATTTATGATTATGAAACCGGTAAAAAAATAAAAGGAAGAACTGCTCAGGGTTACAGCGATGACAGTATGTGGGCGCGTGGTCAGGCTTGGGCTATTTATGGATTTACAATGGTTTACAGAGAAACAAAAGATCCTAAATTCTTAGAATTTGCGCATAAAATAACCCGAGTTTATTTAGATAGATTAACAACAGAAGATTTGGTTCCCTATTGGGATTTTAATGCACCCGGTATTCCGAACGAACCAAGAGATGCTTCTGCAGCAGCCATTGTATCTTCGGCGTTAATTGAATTAAGTTCTTATACAAAAGATGCAACTCTCAAAAATGAATATTTAACCAAATCTAAAAAGATGATTGTATCGCTTTCAGATCATTATCAGAGTCACGATGTCAATTCGGCATTCCTGCTTCATTCAACAGGTCATAAACCAGCCGGAAGTGAAATCGACTGTTCTATAAATTATGCTGATTATTATTATTTGGAAGCTCTTTTAAGACTTCAAAAATTAAAATAAATTAAAAGATTATGATCAAGAAAATTAGCCAAATTTTATTTGTAATTGCGATTGCATTGATGGTGTTAAGCTGTAAAAATACCAAACAGAAACTTCAGGAATATGTGGTTTCATACAATAAAACAGCTGTCAATTTTAAAAGTGAAAATGTTACACTGACAACTGCCAGAGGTTATATAAATGACAATAAAATTGAATTACGATTTGAAACGGATTTAGAGCAAAATGAACCTAATAAAGCAAAGGCGGGAACAGAATTCCCAAAGCTGTTGAAAGAGATGATAAACAAGGATGAAAAATTTAAGGAATTAGTGGAAGAAGGAGTTCAGTTTGATTCTTACTTTCTAGCAAATGATAATACAGTTCTGGAGAAAAAAATAATTAACAGAGAAGAAATGTCTTCATTGTTGAAGTAGTAGTTCTAATTATAACTTTTTTAATATTTTAAACCTCTTTAATCATTTTTAAAGAGGTTTTTTTCTGGAGAAAAATCACTTCTTTTTTGTTTATAATACAATAATTTTGTCATGGCAATTAATTTGTAGTCAAATGATTATATTTTAATATTTTTTTTAACTCATGTTGGTTTTGTGTTAAAAGTTTGTTATGTTTGAGTTAAAAAATAACTATAAAACCAAAAAATTATGAAAAAAATTACCCAAATCGCATTTGCTTTTTCCTTTCTTTTATTGCTGATAAGCTGTAAAAACACCAAACAGAAAATACAGGAACATGTTAGTAATTATAATACTTCCTCTTCTATAAAAGGCGGGAATGTTGTTAGTACAAGTGCAAAAGCATTTTTAAATGACAATAAAATTGAAATAAGAATTGAAACCAATTTAGAAGGAACTGATGCAAACAAATTAGCGTATAAAGACATTTTTCCAAGCTTGCTTAAAGAAATGGTTAAAAATGATCAAATTTCTCCCGAGTTAATTGAAGAAGGAGTAAAGTTTGATGTGTACTTTATATCTTACAATAATATAATTCTTGCTCAACAATTAGTTGATAAGCAAGAATTGGCGGTTATAGAAAATGGTGCTGCAGCAGGCAAAGAAACTGCAAAGCTTTAATTTGAATAAATCCAAAAAACATAAATCCCAAAAAAATAAAAAAAAAGCCTCTTTGAAATTAACAAAGAGGCTTTTTTTATTTTTAATGTTTGGTAACGTTCGTTAATTGATCAGGGAAATAGGAATCTGATAAATTAGCAAATTCATCACCTCGCATAAAGATATTGATATCAACGTCGGCAAAACTTTTCTTTCCTGCTGCTGCTAAAAGTTCATTAGCGGCATGTAAAGTGTTTTTATGAAAATGATACACACGTTCTGATTTATCGGTAACCACCAAACCTTTCATAAGCATTTTGTTTTGAGTTGCTACTCCGGTTGGGCATTCATTATTATGACAACGTAAGGCTTGTATACAACCTAATGAAAACATAAATCCACGGGCACTATTGCACATATCTGCACCTAAGGCAATCGCATGTAGAATTGAGTACCCGGAAATGATTTTTCCACTTCCAATAATACGTATTTTATCACGAATATTTAGGCCAACCAATGTTTTGTTTACAAATATCAGGGCAGGTTCAAATGGCATTCCAACTCCATCTGCAAATTCCAGGGGAGCTGCTCCGGTACCGCCTTCAGCGCCATCAACGGTTATGAAATCTGGATAAATATCTTCTGCAATCATTTCGTGGCAAATGGCTTCAAATTCAGCTGTATTTCCAATACATAATTTAAATCCGATAGGTTTTCCATTTGATAATTCGCGTAATTGTGCTATGAAATGAACAAGCCCTTTACTGTCTGAAAAAGCATGATGACCGGGAGGAGAAAGAATAGTTGTATGTGGTTCAACGCCCCTGATTTTAGCAATCTGAACTGTGTTTTTTGCCGCAGGAAGTACTCCGCCATGACCAGGCTTTGCTCCCTGAGAAAGTTTAATTTCAATCATTTTTACATTTGGAAGATTCGCCTTTTCAGAGAATTTTTCCGGACTGAAATTTCCATCAGCAGCCCGACAACCAAAATACCCTGTTCCTATTTGCCAGGTAATATCGCCACCACCAGCAAGATGATATTCTGTTAAACCACCCTCTCCGGTATTTTGGTAGAAATTTCCTTTTTTAGCACCAATATTTATAGCGCGAACTGCATTTTCACTTAGCGAACCAAAACTCATAGCAGAAACATTGAATAAAGAAGCTAAATAAGGTTGTTTACAATCTTTTCCGCCTACCAAAACACGTGGTAATTCTTCGTTTACTTTGGCAGGAAAAATGGAATGCTTTATTCCTTCGTAATTATCCTGATTTAAATTTAGTTGTGTTCCGAAAGGAGAATTCGAATCAATATTTTTAGCTCTTTGATAAACTAAGGAGCGTTGATTTCTGGAAAAAGGTTTTCCGTCAGTAGATCTTTCAATAAAATACTGCTGAATTTCAGGTGCGATCATTTCGAATAAATACCTGAAGTAACCTAAAACTGGAAAGTTTCTTAAAATAGCGTGTTTTTTCTGAATTGCGTTATAGACACCAACAATGAGTAATATAGGTAAGATGATGACAAGCAGAAAACCACGTTCTGTATAATAATAAATTGCAGCAACAATTAGAAACAATAAGAATCCGTAGATAAAGAATTTTTTTCTCATGTTTTTAAAAAATTTAAAAAGTAATAATTAATTGAACCTCAATCGAACGTAAACATGCTTAATACCTTTTTTGTCTGATTCTCTTTCGTCAATTTCAAGAATATCAGTTAGTGATTTCAGCATGGGGGTAAGCTTGGAAAATCCATAATTTCTTGGATCGAATTCGGGTTTTTTCTTAACGATCAGATTGCCGACATCTCCTAAAAATGCCCAGCCATCGTCGTCCTCAATATCTTCAATTGTGTCTTCAATTAGTTCAATGGTTTGTTTGTCAATTTTATGCAATGCTTTTTCTGAAGGTTTTTCTACTGGTTTTTTAGCATCAGCAGTGACCGTCGTTTTAGGTTTTTTCTTCTGAATAGCGCCGTCCAAAACTTCAATATAAATAAATCTGTCGCACGCAACTATAAAGGAATTAGGAGTTTTCTTTTCTCCAATTCCAATCACTTTCATGCCAGATTCACGTAAACGAATCGCTAAACGGGTAAAATCACTATCGCTGGATACGATGCAAAATCCGTCTAGTTTTCCGGAATAAAGCAAATCCATTGCGTCAATAATTAAGGCAGAATCAGAAGAGTTTTTTCCAACTGTGTAACTGTATTGTTGAATAGGAGTAATGGCATGCTCCAGCAAAACACCTTTCCAGCCATTTGAGTTAGGTTTGGTCCAATCTGCATAAATACGTTTGGTGGTTGGTGTTCCAAATTTTGCTATTTCTTCCATCATACCTTTTACATTGCTGTAAGGTACATTATCAGCATCTATCAGGACTGCTAATTTTAAATCTTTGGAGTTGCTTAAGGGCATTATTGAATTATTTAGAATTTGTGTTTCATTTTTTTAAAATGCATTTAAAATTAGTGAAAAATAAAACAATGGCAGTCTTTTTTCAACGAATTTATAACAGGTATAAATTGTGAGAATTCAATGAACTTATCTTTATTTATTAAGAATTAATATCATAAAATTTTTTATTTTATTTGTAAATCTTTAAAAAACATCAATTTTCATTTCGAATCATTTTCAAATTATTATGATACCATAGAATAAATATTTATTTTTGCTCGCTGATAAATTAAAATTATTACTTCAAATATATTATGGTAAAAGATTTATTCGAAAGAATCCAGAACAATAAAGGCCCTTTAGGAAAATGGGCGTCACAAGCAGAAGGTTATTTTGTATTTCCTAAATTAGAAGGAGAATTAGGTCCAAGAATGCAGTTTGGTGGAAAAGAAATTTTAAACTGGAGTATAAATGACTATTTAGGTCTTGCTAATCATCCGGAAGTTCGTCAGGCTGATATTGATGCTGCAACACAATTTGGAGCTGCTTACCCAATGGGTGCGCGTATGATGTCTGGACATACGAAATACCATGAACAATTAGAAAATGAGTTAGCTGAATTCGTAATGAAACCAGCAGCGTATTTATTGAACTTTGGTTATCAGGGAATGGTATCTATCATTGATGCGTTAGTTACTAAAAATGATATTATTGTATACGATGTAGATTCTCACGCTTGTATTATTGATGGTGTTCGTTTGCACATGGGTAAACGTTTTACATACAAACACAATGACTTAGAAAGTATGGAGAAAAACCTGCAACGTGCTACTAAAATGGCTACTGAAACAGGTGGAGGGATTCTTTTTATTACTGAAGGTGTTTTTGGTATGAGAGGACAACAAGGGAAATTAAAAGAAATTGTTGCTTTAAAAGAAAAATATAATTTCAGATTATTAGTAGACGACGCACACGGTTTTGGTACTCTTGGTAAAACAGGAGCAGGAGCAGGTGAGGAGCAGGGAGTTCAGGATGGTATTGATGTTTACTTCTCTACTTTTGCAAAATCTATGGCAAATATTGGAGCTTTCGTAGCTGCAGATCAAGATATTATTGATTATTTAAAATATAATTTACGTTCTCAAATGTTTGCAAAAGCATTGCCAATGATCCAGACTATTGGTTCATTGAAACGTTTAGAGTTATTGCGTAATAATCCTGAATTGAAAGACAAACTTTGGGAAAATGTAAATGCATTACAAAATGGTTTACGTGAAAGAAACTTCAATATTGGAGATACTAATACTTGCGTAACGCCTGTTTATTTAGAAGGAAGCGTTCCGGAAGCAATGGTAATGGTAAATGATTTAAGAGAAAACTATGGTATTTTCTTATCTATCGTAATTTATCCGGTAATCCCGAAAGGAATTATTTTATTGAGAATGATTCCAACAACTTCTCATACAATAGCTGATATTGATGAAACTTTAGTTGCTTTTGAGGCAATTCGTGAGAAATTAGTTAACGGAACTTACAAAGAAATTGCTAGTAGAACTACAGTTGATTTAGACGCTTAATTAGTAGTTTCAAAAAAAATAGATTTCCTTAAGTGGAAATTATGTAAAAAAAATCCATTCGTTATACGAATGGATTTTTTTTATTTGCGGTAACTTTATAATTCAAAATCAGTAAAAAATAAGAATTATGAAAAAATTACTAGCAGCAACGATCATTATTTTGGGAGTTTTTATTTCTTGTAAAAAAGAAACAACACTTCCACCTCCCCAAATAGAGCCCAACCCTCCTAAAGAAGCAGAAATTGTAGAGCCTGCCGGAGATCAATGTTATACATCCAGACTTAATGGTAATATTGTAGCGCTAAGTTTTAATGTGAACTCGCATCAGGAAGTAAACGGAAAATTAAGTTATAATATAACAGGAAAAGATAAAAATGAAGGAACTATTATTGGTAATATGAAAGGTGATACGCTTATTGCCGATTATACTTTCATGTCTGAGGGAGTTTCTTCGGTTAGAGAAGTTGTTTTTTTACAAAAAGACGGAACTCTTATTGAAGGATACGGAGATGTAGTTGATGCTAATAATAAGGTTACTTTTAAAGATAAAAAGAAATTAAAATTTGATGCAAAAAATACATTGACAAAATCAGATTGCCCACAGTAAAAAAATAAAAAAATTGTAAAAAGAAAAATCCATTCAGACATGTCAGAATGGATTTTTTTACTGAAGAAGGTCGTTGAGACTAAAAAAATCTTAAAGATCTTTTTTATATGTCTTTCTCTGACAATGGATTTTGGGGTCAAAATTTTTCCAAAGTAAATGAATTGCTGTATTCTCAGCTAATTCAGGAGTTCTGATGCAATTTTGAATTCCTTTTTCTGAAAAAGTCTTAAAATATTCATCAAAAATAATAGCTGTAACACCTTTGTTTTGATAATCAGGGTGAACTCCGATTAGATAGAAAACAACATCCTTACTTTTTTTTCTGGCTTGCAATAAATGCCAAAAACCAAATGGGAATAATTTTCCTTTTGCTTTTTGTAAAGCTTCGGTAAAGCTTGGCATTACGATGCTGAAAGCAACTAAATTATCTTCTTTATCAACAACGAATTTGATATATTCAGGATTGATAAAACTAATATATTTCTTTTTAAAATACTCTTTCTGTACATCTGAAATCGCTACAAACGAAGCTAATTTGGCATACGATTCATTAAACAAATCAAACATTTTGTCGACGTGCGGCATAATGTCTTTTGTTTTTGTAAAAGTTAAAGCTCTTAAACCATATCTTTTTTTGATTAATTCCTGGGCTTTGAGGAAAAACTCCGGTTTTACATTTGAGAAAGGAAAAATACTTTCGATATATTCTTTTTCTATCTGAAAGCCTAATTGTTCAAAATGTGTTACATAATAAGGGTTGTTATACCATGTAATCATAGTTCCCATCTGATCATAACCTTCAGTAAGAACACCAACTTTATCTAAGTTTGAAAATCCCATTGGGCCTTCAGCGTGCTCCAGATTATGTCTTCTGCCAAGTTCATATACTTTCTCTAATAAAGCTTTTGTAACTTCGATATCATCAATAACGTCAAACCATCCAAAACGGACTTTCCTTTTATGTTGATTGTTAACTTCAGACCAATTTATGATTGCTGTAATACGGCCAACAATTTCATTGTTTTTATATGCCATATAAAAGTAAGCCTCTGCATGGTCAAAAGCAGGATTTTTTGTTTTGTCAAAAGACTCTAATTCATCAGCAATAATTGGCGGAACCCAATATGGATTGTCTTTATATAATGAAAATGGAAATTTAATATATTCTGTTAATTCCTTTTTGGTTTTGGCTTCTTTAATTGTAATCATTAAAAGTCTTAATTGTTTTCTCTTTTTGAGAGAAGTTCAGTTAGTAATTTATTCGTATTTAGCTTTACGCTTTCTTTCTTGCTCCTGATAGTCTATGTTTTCTTCTGTTTCTTTCTTCTTAGACTTTTTGTCTTTCTTGAATGTCATTTCTTGTTTTTCTTTATACCAGCCATCATAACGCCATGAAAAGCCAACTCCACCATATAATACAGAAGGTGTGCTTTTAAAATTGGTACTTATAGAAGCATCAATCTGCATGTTTGAATTAAGCAAATAGGCAGCACCACCACGAAGAATAGCATCGCTGTAAAAATCGCTTTTATAACCTTGATTTTCAATAAAACCGGACCATTTGTCGTTAAATCCGTGTGTCAAAGTTAATACATATCCGTAACTTGGATAATCGGTTGTAATATAATCAGCAATAAAATTAGTGACAAACACCCATTTTCCGCCTCCAAAAAGATTTTGGGTAATCAATATTACTTTTGGAGAAATACTTGATTCTGGTGAAAAAGAATACGGGTTATCTGCACCAACAAAATTGGCTCCTGCAAATACTGAAACGGCAGGTATTAATTGATGCCAGTTAAAAGAATGATTTGCTTTATAGCTGTAGATATTAGCTGTTTTTTCGTAGTTTTTAAAAGGATCGTAGATCAAATATTTAGCTCCTAAAACGGTCTGTCTGAAGTTGTTTTTTTTGTAACTGGTGTATGGAGTGTCAAAGTTTTCCATTTGATATTGCAGGTCCAGGATAAATTCAAGTTTTTCCATAAATGCGCCATAGCGAACGGTTAAATCAGTTCCAAAACCAGTTGCATCATAATCTAATAAATCGTGTTTTTCTTTAATGCCATAAACACCAATTTCTCCCTGAATAACTGATTTTCCTACTGCATAGGCAGACATGGTTTCGCCGGGACGATTCGAATTAATAATATCGGTGTATTGTGCAAAGAAAATTTGTGGTGATAAGAAAAGAGTTGTAATAAATAAGTTTTTAATTTTTAACATAAATGTATTTTTTGATTAAAAAACTATAACGCATTTCAAATGTACTATATTTTATTATTTATTTAAGATTGATATTTTAATTTTAAACAACGGATTTATTAATTTTGGCAAAAATTATACGATTATGCAAGAAGCATCTTTTACAAATTTGTTTAAAACGATAATGTGGATCATTGCGTTTTATTATATTTTCAAATTTTTAGCCAGAATCTTTTTGCCAGTATTGGTAAAAAAAGCGGTTGAAAAAGCAGGTGAAAATTTTCAGAGACAGCAACAATATAGCCAGGATAACTCATGGCAAAAAACACGTACTAATAATGATGAGATAATCATCAACACCGCTAATGCAAAAAATCCTCGCGAAACCAAAAAGGTTGGCGATTATGTTGATTACGAAGAAATAGATTAAGTTTGTGTCCTAGTTAATAGGATTCATCATTTAACCCAAACCAACCTAAATTGAAAATAGTAAATAAGTTCTATCCGCACGCCCTTGTTATATTGGGCTTTATTCTCGTTTCGTTAATTTATTTTTATCCAGTATTACAAGGAAAACAAATTTTCCAATCGGATATTGCACAATATACCGGAATGGCAAAAGAGCAAAATGACTTTAGAGCCGCTGAACATGAAGAACCTTATTGGACAAACTCTGCTTTTGGTGGAATGCCAACTTATCAGTTAGGAGCTAATTATCCTAACGATTTTGTGGGTAAACTAGATGATGTTTTGCGTTTTTTACCTCGCCCTTCTGATTACTTATTTCTATACTTCTTAGGTTTTTATGGTTTGTTATTAGTTTTAAAAACAGATCCGCTTAAAGCATTTATCGGCGCAATTGCGTTCGGTTTTTCTACGTATTTAATTATTATTCTGGGAGTTGGTCACAATGCAAAAGCGCATGCAATTGCTTATATGCCGCTGGTTATTGCTGGTTTCATATTGGTCTTTCAGAAAAAATATACTTGGGGAGGCTTGCTCACCATGTTTGCGGTTGCGTTAGAAGTCAATGCAAACCACTTTCAAATGACGTATTATCTTTTGATTTTCTTGCTGATTCTTTCGGGATATTTTGCTTTTCAGTTTATTAAGGAAAAAGATTACAAAGGACTTTTAAAAGCTATTGGAGTTTTAACTGTGGCTGGAATTTTTGCAATTGGTGCCAATGCCGGAAATTTATTAGCAACGAGTGAATATGCAAAGTACAGTATTCGTGATAAAAGTGAATTGACTTTTAATCCTGACGGATCTAAAAATGAAACAACTGCTTCAATGACAACGGACTATATTACAGAATATAGTTATGGAATTGCAGAAAGTTTAAATTTAATTGCACCAAGAATTTTCGGTGGTTCAAGCCATGAAAATGTTGGGACAGATAGTCGAATGTATTCGTTTATGATCGAGCAGGGAGTTCCTTCAGATCAGGCACAGGATTTTGTTTCGGGAATGCCAACATATTGGGGAGATCAGCCTATTGTATCAGCACCGGCATATATTGGTGTAGTAGTTTTCTTTTTGGCGGTTCTGGCGCTTTTCATTGACGAAAGAAAAATAAAATATGTATTTCTTGGTGGAGCTTTATTTACGTTGATGCTTTCGTGGGGGAAAAATTTCTCATTGCTGACTAACTTTTTTATCGAATACGTTCCGATGTACGATAAGTTTAGAGCAGTATCTTCCATTCAGGTTATATTAGAATTATGTATTCCTGTACTTGCAGTGATGGGATTACAATCGTTTTTCAAAGCTAAAGACGAACCAAAATTACAGCAAAAAGCTTTAATTCAAACAGGAGTTTTTGGACTTGGGGTTTTATTGATTTTAGTGATTGCTAAAGGAATGTTCCACTTTACAGGAATGAGTGATAATGCTTACTTGCAAAGTTATGGACCTGCTTTTGTTGATGCATTAAAAGAAGACAGAATGAGTTTGTATTCTGCAGACATATTGCGTTCAGGATTCTTTATTGTGATTACATTTGGAATTTTATGGTTGTTCATTAAGAATAAATTAGCTCAGAATACGACATTAATTCTTGTGGGTATCTTAATGATTTTCGATTTGTTTTTTGTTGATAAAAGATACGTTTCTGCCAAAGATTTTGTGAGTCCGGTGCAAATTGCAGCTCCATTTCAGGAAACTCCAATTGACGCTAAAATTTTAGAAGATAAATCAATCTATCGTGTTTTTGATGTACAAGGGCAGTTACAGGGAAGATCTTCTTATTTTCATAAAACCATTGGTGGATATAGTGCTGTACGCCCAAGAAGAATGCAGCAATTAATGGATTATCAAATTCAAAAAGGAAATATTGAAGTGCTTAATATGTTAAATGTTAAGTATGTAATTCAAACTGATAAAGAAGGAAATGAAGTTCCAGTTGCAAATCCTGAAGCAAATGGAAATGCATGGTTTGTTGGTGCGGTAAGATTGGTGAATAAACCTGACGATGTTATGAAAGCTTTAAACGACCTTGATACTAAAAAGGTTGCTGTTTTTAATGTTCATGATTATGAAAGTAAATTTGAAAATGCTCGAGCCAAAAAACAATGGGATACAACCGGAACAATAAAAGTCGTAGAATATAAACCAAACTACATTAAATATCAATCGGATAATGGAAAAGATGGTTTAGCTGTTTTCTCTGAAATGTACTATAAAAATGGATGGAATGCTTACGTTGATGGTAAATTGACAGATCATTTCCCTGTAGATTATGTTTTAAGAGCCATGGAAGTTCCAGGCGGAAAACACACGATTGAATTCAAATTTGAACCACAAGTTGTAAAAACCGGAGGTACAATTACACTAATAAGTTCTATAGGAATGGTATTCCTTTTGATTGGTGGGATTTATTTTGAAAAAAGAAAAACTAAAAACTCACCAATTTAATTTTACTTCTTGGCTTATTTATTGCTTAGATCATTTAGTATCTTTGCGAAGTATTTAAAGACTGAAAAATGAAAAAAAATGTTTTAAGTTTTGGTACCCCAAAAGAGTTAGAAGATAAAAGAATTGCTGAAATAAAATCGCTTTCTTATTTAGAAAGATTAGAGCGGTTGATGGCAATTATTGAAGTTTCCAATATGCTCAAAAATGGTATGATAATTCAATCTAAAAAAAGATGAATGAGCAGATAATTTCTATTTGGAATAGTTTTTTTGAAAATAAAGTTAAGTATATAACTATCGGAGGATTTGCAGTTAATATATATGGCTACAATAGAAATACCGGTGACATTGATATTTATTTAGAAGATACCATTGAAAATAGAATTAATTTAAGAAAAGCATTAAAATCAATTAATCTGGGCGATTTTGAAACCATTGAAACAATGCAATTTATTCCAGGTTGGACTGATTTTAGTCTAAGTTATGGTTTAAGATTAGATATCATGACTACAGTTAAAGGTTTAGAAGATAAATCTTTTGCGTCATTGCTAGATGATGCTACAATTGTTATGATAGATGAGACTCCTGTGTATTTTATTGATTATGATAATTTAATCATCGCTAAAAAAGCTGCTAACAGGCCTAAAGATATTTTAGATATTGAGGAGCTTGATAAGATCAATAACAATACAAAAGAGAATAATTAATATTTTCAGAAATTAAATAAATTGGAACCAAAAAAGCTTTTAATTATTACATATTATTTTCCACCTGCTGGAGGCCCTGGTGTGCAGCGTTGGTTAAAATTTGTAAAGTATCTGCCTGAATTTAATGTTCAGCCCATTGTTTATGTTCCTGAAAATCCGACCTATCCAATTATTGATGAAGGTTTGGTAAGTGAAATATCAGATAAAGTAATTGTTCTTAAAAATAAAATTTGGGAGCCTTATCAACTGGCTTCCATTTTTTCAAAAAAGAGAACCAAGAAAATCAGTTCCGGAATTTTTCCACATCAAAAAAAGCAAACTTTTTTAGATAAGACTTTTCTTTGGGTTCGTGGTAATCTTTTTATTCCGGATGCCCGTGTATTTTGGGTGAAGCCTTCTGTATCTTACCTTGAGAAATATATTAAAGAAAACAATATAGATACAATTGTTACATCTGGACCGCCTCACAGTTTGCATTTAATTGGTCTGGAATTACAAGAAAAATTAAACGTAAAATGGTTTGCTGATTTTCGTGATCCCTGGACTACAATTGGATATCACAAAGCATTGCGTTTGTCTAGTTACGCGGCTAAAAAACATAAAAGATTAGAGCATAAAGTTCTAAATAGTGCTGATACTATTATTGTAACCAGTAAAACGACCAAAACTGAGTTTCAGGCTATTACCAATAGACCAATTTCAGTAATTACTAATGGTTACGATATTGAAAATGTTGAGAAACAAACTTTAGATGCTAAATTTACTTTAGCACATATCGGTTCTTTTTTATCAGACAGAAATCCAAAGTTTTTATGGGAGTGTCTGGTAGAATTACTTCAGGAAATACCGGATTTTAAATCACATTTAGAAATCAAATTAATTGGAGCAGTAAGCCAGGAAGTTCTTGATTCTATTAAGGAATTTGATTTGAATCCTTATTTAAATCTTCTAGGTTATGTTTCGCATCACGAAGCAATTGCACATCAAAAGAAATCGCAGGTTTTACTTTTAATCGAAATTAATTCGGAAGACACTAAAAGTATTATTCCGGGTAAATTATTCGAATATATGGTGTCAAATCGTCCAATAATTGCTATTGGTCCACAAGGTTCTGATTTTGCAGATATTATAAAAGAAACCAATACAGGAGTATTTTTTGATTATTCTGAAAAAGCGAAGTTAAAAAGTGTAATTTTGGACTTTTATAATCAATTTTTGGAAGGGAAATTACAAGCTAATGGCATTGGATTACAACAATATTCCAGAAAAAACCTTACCAAACAATTAGCACAATTGATTAATAATTAATCATATTTTGCAAAAATCTAAAATCTAAATTCAGAAATCCAAAAATGGGTATTGTTTTAAATCAGTCTTTCAAAAATACAATTATTACTTATATAGGCTTTGGAATTGGAGCTATCAATACACTTTATTTATACCCTATTTATTTAGGAGCAACCTATTATGCTCTTACTAATTACATATTGTCTGCGGCAAATGTGATCATGCCGTTGTTTGCTATTGGAATGCAAAACACTCTGGTCAAATTTTATTCGCAATATAAAACCGAAGAAGAACGAGAACAGTTTTTGTCATTTACTGCATTATTTCCTATCTTGATGTGTATTCCTCTAGGTATAATTGGTATTTTTTTCTTTGATGATATTACTGCTTTTGTTTCTAAGGAAAATCCAGTGGTTAAAGAGTTTATGCTTTTAATTCCATTTGTTGGAATATGTATGGCTTACTTTGAAATCTTTTATGCCTGGGCGAGAGTTCACATGCATTCTGTTTTTGGAAATTTTGTAAAGGAGGTTGGTTTACGCTTAGTATCTACCTTTGCGTTGATAGGTTTATATTTTAATTGGATGACTTTAATTCAATTTGTTTATTTTACGGCCGGAATTTATTTTATTGCATTTTTGATTACAATGTTTTACGCTTTTTATATCAAAAAGCCTAATTTTCAGATTACGATACCAAGTAATGTAAAAAGTGTTATGGAGTATACTTTCTATATTATTTTATCAGGAAGTGTGGCGAATTTGCTTTTAGACGGTGATAAATTGATATTGAATCAGTATATGCAAATCGAAAATATTGCATATTATTCGGTAGCGACCTATATTGCTTTGGTTATTTCAGTTCCAAGTCGTGCAATGCACCAAATTGTATACCCAATCACGGCTAAATTAATGCATGAAAATAAACATGATGAACTTAATAGTTTGTATAAAAAAACATCTATAAATCTTCAAATCGTAGGCGGATTTGTAATGTTATGCATATTCGTTAACATCAATCAATTGTATGAAATTGTTCCTGAAGATTATAGAGGAGGTATTCCTGTAGTTTTTATGATTGGTTTGTCAAAATATTTTGATCTGATTTTAGGGAATAATAATGCGATTATTTTCAATACAAAATATTACCGAACGGTGTTGTTTTTAGGATTAGGACTGGTTGTTTTGACTTTTGTTTTAAATGTCATTTTTATACCAATTTTTGGTATTATGGGTTCTGCATTTGCTACGCTATTATCTATAACTTGCTATAGTTTGGCTAAATTGCTTTTCGTCGTAAAAAAGCTTGATTTGTATCCTTTTACAAAACAAAACTTATATTCTCTGGTAATAACGACGTTTCTTTTTTTGATTTTTTACTTTTGGGAATTTCCACTTTATCCTTTAGTTGGAATTGCATTAAAATCTATTTTGGTAACAATTGTTTATGTTTATCTAAATTATAAGTTTAATATCTCTCCAGACATTAATCAGGTGCTTAATAATTTACTGAAAAAGGCAAAAATTAGAATTTAACACGATTTTATTGAGAAAGTAAGGAGTAATTAAATTTCGAAGCTATTTTGTTTTTATATTTGTTAGAAAGGATAATCAATTTATTTCTAGCATTATATGAAAAAGAAATTACTTTGTTTTTTACTATTGTTTTTTATTTTATTTTCTCCAGTAGTCTCTGCTCAAAAAGACACTTTAAAAACTGGGCAAACCACCATTCCTGATTTGAAATTAAAAGGATACCCAATAGTTCCTTTTAAAGACACACTTTTTTATGTTTATAATAAAGTGGGTTCTTTTTCTGCAGAAAACAGAGCAAATGCTATTACCGAAAAAATCAGGAAACTCTATCATGATTCTTTTTTTGAAAGTGATTCCATTGTTGTTGTTCCTTCAGATATTTCTCAGGATATCACGTATAAGGGAGACTTCATCATCATGTCTGTTTTAGATATTGATGCCAAAGTCGAAAATGAAACTGCTGCTTTTATTGCAAAACGAAATTTAACTTTAATAAAAAATGCAGTTGTTTATCAAAATGCAAATTATTCCCAACTTCCGAAGCGCCTTGGTTACACGGCTTTATTGATTTTAATAATTGGTTTGGTTTTATACTTTGTTGGTAAAATTTTTAATTGGATAAAATACCGAATTTTAAAAAAGAGCGATAAATATTTTAAAGGTTTCAATTATAATAATATCAATATCTTGTCTCCTCATAAACAGCAGTTTGTATTGATGCGATTATTTGGGGTTATTAAAATTATTACCCTTATTTTTATTGTTTATCTCTCATTACCAGTTTTATTTAGCATATTTCCGGCGACAGAGGCTTATACAACGACTTTATTACGTTGGATATTGACTCCTGCAAAATTGGCTATAATGGGCTTTGTAGACTTTTTGCCTAGTCTGATCACGATTATTGTTATTATTGTCATTTTTAGATATAGTATAAAAATTATCAAATTCTTCTTTGATGAGATAAAGAAAGAAAACATAAAAATTGATGGGTTTTATAACGATTGGGCAATGCCAACATTTAACATCATTAGATTATTAATGTACGCTTTTATGCTGGTAATTATTTTTCCCTATTTACCAGGTTCTGATTCTCCTATTTTTAAAGGGGTTTCCGTATTTGTAGGGGTTTTATTTTCACTAGGTTCCTCAAATGCCATTGCTAATATGGTAGCGGGTTTGGTAATTACGTATATGCGTCCGTTTAAAATTGGTGATTTTATTAAGATTGGCGATGTAAGTGGAGAAGTAATCGAAAAAACAGCATTGGTTACACGTATCAGGACACCTAAGTTTGAAGATATTACTATTCCGAATGCGACAGTTTTATCAAGTACTTCTACTAACTTTTCGGCCAATACAAAACATGCAACAAACGGATTATTAATTCATACTACCGTTACTATTGGTTATGATGTGCCATGGAAAGATATACATAAAGCACTAATTGATGCCGCTTTAAAGACAGACATGACAGAGAAAACACCTGAGCCTTTTGTCTTGCAAACAAGCCTGGATGATTTTTACGTGTCTTATCAAATAAATGTTTATACGAAAGAACCTACGAAACAACCAAGGATTTATTCGTCATTACATCAAAATATTCAGGACTCGTTTAATGCTGCCGGAATTGAAATCATGTCGCCGCATTATAATGCGCTACGTGACGGAAATACTACAACTATACCCGAAAACTATTTAAAACCTGACTATGAAGCCCCTTCGTTTGGTTTTAAAAAAAATGATTAATAAAATGATAAAATATTGATTTTGTGTTGTTAATGTGTTAAAATTTAACAGTTGTTCGTTTTGTAGTTTAATTTATTAAAATTAACTTTATGTTGAATTTTTGACAGCGGTTTATTTGATTACATATAAAATATCTTATAAAATGCAATAAAAATAGAATTATAAAGTTTTTATCTGAATTGTTTACCTACTAGAATTGTTAAAGTTAAAGAAGTGTTTATTAATTTTAAAAAGGAGGGCTATGAAAAAGAATCAACTGAGTCAGGAACAAAGTTTGCAAGTATTTTCTAATATGATATCCAGTAAGGTTCACAAGGGATTTACGCTAGAAGAAAGAAATGACAAATTACTTTTTGCAGTTCTTTCTAAAGGAGGAAAGGTTGTTAATCATGGTTTAAATTTTACCATTTTTTGCTTAACCTTAGGATTATGGTCATTTGCCTGGTTATATCTCACCGTACACGCATCTAAAAAGAAAAAAATATTGGTAGCTATCGATGAAGATGGTTATCCTTTTGAAGAGAAATGTTTAGTTGCTTAATAATTTAAATCACAAAATATAAATTCCAAATTCCAATAGCGATTATCCTATTGGAATTTGGAATTTTTAATTTGGATTTTTTTACTTAAAGTTTATCCTTTAAATAAATTCCGGTAACAGATTTTTTTACTTTTACAATATCTTCAGGTGTTCCAACTGCTAATAAGTGTCCTCCGTTTTCTCCGCCTTCAGGGCCAAGATCAATAATCCAGTCAGCACACTTTATTAAATCGAGATTGTGTTCTATTACAATTATTGAATGCCCTTTTTCTATTAAAGCATCAAATGAAGCTAGTAATTTTTTAATATCATGAAAATGCAATCCCGTTGTTGGTTCATCAAAAACGAATAATGCTTTATCTTTTGTAGCGCCTTTTACTAAAAAAGAAGCTAATTTAATACGTTGCGCTTCACCACCTGATAATGTTGAAGAAGATTGTCCTAATTGTACATATCCTAAACCAACATCTTGCAATGGTTGTAATTTCTGAGTGATTTTGGTTTGCTTATTTTTTTCAAAGAAAGCAATGGCATCATCAATAGTCATAGTTAGAATATCATTGATGTTTTTTTCGTCAAAATTGATCTCTAAAATCTCTTTTTTGAAACGTTTTCCTCCACAAGTTTCACAGGGTAAAGAAACATCGGCCATAAATACCATTTCGACGTTTATCGAACCTTCTCCTTTACAGGTTTCGCATCGGCCTCCATCAACATTAAAAGAAAAATGTTTGGCCTGATAACCTCTTATTTTTGATAGTTTTTCTTTTGCATACAAATCACGAATATCATCATATGCTTTGATATATGTTACCGGATTCGACCTTGAACTTCTTCCAATTGGGTTTTGATCCACATATTCAATATGTTTAATCTGTGAGAAAGAACCTTTTATTTCGGTAAACTGACCCGCTTTTTCAGCAGCATTTTCCAATTTTTTCTGCATAGCAGGAAATAAAATTTTCTTTATTAAGGTGCTTTTCCCGCTTCCTGA
Organism: Flavobacterium sp. LC2016-12; assembly: GCF_015351595.1. GTDB lineage: Bacteria > Bacteroidota > Bacteroidia > Flavobacteriales > Flavobacteriaceae > Flavobacterium. The sequence continues at coordinate 178,965 of NZ_JADKPT010000001.1, forward strand.
AACTCCGGTAACAACCGTTAAAACATCTAAAGGAAACGTGACATCTATATTTTTTAAGTTATTTTCCCTTGCACCAACAATATCAATATGGTTTTTGAATTTTCGTCTTTTCTTCGGTACAGAAATTTCTAAATCTCCATTTAAATATTTGGCAGTAAGTGATTCTGATTTCAGGATTTCGTCATAAGTTCCCTGAGCTACTAAATTCCCTCCAAAAGTTCCTGCTTCGGGACCAATGTCGATAATCATATCGGCAGCTTTCATAATATCTTCATCGTGTTCAACCACAATAACAGTATTTCCTAAGTCACGAAGAGAAAGCAATACTTTGATCAATCGTTCAGAATCTTTTGGATGCAGACCAATACTTGGTTCGTCTAAAATATACATCGAACCAACTAGACTGCTTCCAAGTGAAGTAGCTAGATTAATACGCTGTGATTCTCCTCCTGAAAGTGTTGAAGAGTTTCGGTTTAGTGTAAGATAATCCAAACCAACTTCGGTCAAAAACGATAAGCGATTGTTGATTTCAACCATCAAACGTTTTGCGATTTGCTGTTCGTATTTGTTTAATTCAAGATCTTTGAAAAACGTAACCAAATGTTTAATTGGAAGATCTACCAAATCTGAAACTGTTTTTCCGCCAATTTTTACGTAGGAAGCTTCTTCGCGTAAACGTTTTCCGCGACAAGCATGGCATTTTGTTTTTCCGCGATAGCGAGATAACATTACGCGATTTTGAATTTTGTAATTTTTCTCCTCTAATTCTCTAAAGAAATCATTTAGCCCTTGAAAATATTGATTTCCTTTCCAAATCAAATCTTTTTGATCTTCTGTTAATTGGAAATAAGGTTTATGAATAGGGAAATCGAATTTATATGCATGTTTCACCAATTCGTCTTTATACCAGCTCATGCTATCACCTCTCCAGGGATAAATAGCACTTTCAAAAACAGATAAAGAGGTATTCGGGACAACTAAATCAGCATCAATACCAATTATATTTCCATAGCCTTCACAAACCGGGCATGCACCATAGGGATTATTGAAACTGAATAAGTGAACATTTGGTTCTAAGAAAGTAATTCCGTCCAATTCAAAATTATTTGAATACGTAAATCTTTTATCTGAATTTAATTCTTGTAAGTAACAAATTCCTTTTCCTTCAAAAAAAGCAGTTTGTACGGCATCGGCTAAACGATTATAGAATTCTTCTTCCTCCTTAACAACAATTCTGTCAATAATCAAGAGAATGTCTTTATTATCTAATTTATGGATTTCTGTTGGTGTAAATTCATCTAGACGAACCATTTCGTTGTCAACTAAAATACGTGCAAAACCTTGCTGTAAAAGTACTTTTAATTTGTCTTCAAGCTGTCTTCCTTCTTCTAAATGAATAGGAGAAAGTAAAAGCCATTTGCTGTCTAATTCTAATGTTTTTACATCAGAAACAACATCGGTGACCGTATTCTTTTTAACTTCCTGTCCTGAAATTGGTGAATAAGTACGACCAATTCTGGCGAATAAAAGTTTGACATAATCGTAGATTTCAGTTGAAGTTCCAACAGTCGAACGCGCATTGGTGGTATTGACTTTTTGTTCAATAGCAATGGCAGGTGCAATACCTTTTATGTATTCTACTTTTGGTTTGTCTAAACGACCTAAAAACTGACGTGCATAGGATGATAAACTTTCAACATAACGACGCTGTCCTTCGGCATACAAAGTATCAAATGCTAAACTTGATTTCCCTGATCCTGAAAGACCTGTGATAACAACAAGTTTATTTCGGGGAATAGCGACATCTACATTTTTTAAATTATGTACCTGCGCTCCTTTAATGATAATATTATGTTTTGGGTCGAGTTTTGAAAGATCAATTTGCATAAAAAAAGTCAATTTTTACAAAAGTAATCAATTTTGAATTGAGTTTTGTTAATGAGATTGTTCCAAATTTTAACTAAATCTCTCAAGGATAGTGAGATTTTAATATTGATGCTTTTTTTGCCAAAAACTTGCTGGTTCAATATAAAATAAACTATTTTAGAACTGTTTTTATACTAAATTAATACCAATCGTAATTTTGAAAACAAAACTATCTACACTATTATTTCTGATGAGTCTTTTCCTGTTTTCGCAGGAGTTTCCGCCAATAGTAAAATATTCTTCTTCTGTTTACGGTGCAGGAAATCAAAGTTGGATGATTTCACAGGATGATCAAAACTATTTGTATTTCGCCAATAATGACGGTCTTCTGGAATATAATGGAACTACCTGGCAATTATATCCGGCTCCAAATGAGACTATCATTCGCTCCGTTAAAGTCATCGGAACAAAAATCTATACGGGTTGTTATATGAATTTTGGTTACTGGACCAGACACACTAATGGGAAATTGAAATATACGTCGCTTAGTGATACTATTAAGAATAAAATATTAGACGACGAACAGTTTTGGAATATCCTAAAGTATGATCAATGGATTTTGTTTCAGTCCTTGAATAGAATCTATATTTATGATACTAAAACGGGAAAGTTCAAAATCATTGCGCCAAAAAATGGCGTTATAAAATCGTTTGCACCAAAAAATGCAATCTATTTTCAGACAATAAAAGAAGGGTTGTTTGAAATTGAAAGTGGAAAAGCGAAATTAGTTTCAGATCATCCAATTCTTAAGAAATTTACGATTGTCAATATTTTTACTACAGATGATGGATTGCTGATTCAAACACAATTGGATGGTATTTACAAATTAGTTGGAAATACGTTAACGCGTTTTGTTACAGATGTTGATACCGAATTAAAGTCAAGTTTTGTATATAGTAGTCAATTTCTACAGGACGGAAGTTTTGCGTTAGGAACAGTTTCAAATGGAATTTTTGTTTTATCGAATAATGGGAAATTAAAATATCATATTTCACAGAGAAAAGGGTTAAGTAATAATACAGCTCTCTCACTTTTTGAAGATAAGGATCAGAATTTATGGGCCGGATTAGATAATGGAATCAATTGTATAAATATTAATTCTCCAGTACACAGTTTTACAGATGATTCTGGTGTTTTAGGGACCGTTTATGCATCAGCAACTTTTAATGGTATGTTGTATGTAGGAACGAATCAGGGATTATTTTGTAAACCAAATCAGAGCAATACTGAATTTAAATTTATAAATGGTACAAAAGGACAAGTCTGGTCGCTTTTTGTGTATGATAATACACTTTTTTGCGGACATGATTCCGGAACTTTTATCATTACAAATGAATCTGCCAGAAGTATATTTGCGGCTTCGGGAACCTGGAAGTTTGAAACTGTCCCAAAGAATAAGAATCAATTGCTTCAGGGAAATTATTATGGAATTTCTGTTTTGGAAAAAATAAACAATCAATGGGTTTTTAAAAATAAAATTGAAGGTTTTGATTATTCGTCAAGATATTTTGAACTTACAAACAATTTTGATGTTTATGTAAGTCATGAATACAAAGGAATCTTTAGATTGAAACTAGATAAGTCATTATTAAAAACACGTGGTTTTTATACTTATAAATCTCCTCAGAAAGGTAAAAATGCAAGTTTGACTAAATTCAATAATCAAATTTATTATGCATACAAGGGTGGGATTTTTAAACTAAATCCGAATACAAAACTATTTGAGAAAGACAATCTCTTAAGTTCTATCTTCGAAAAAGATGAATATACTTCAGGTAAATTAATTGTCGATAATTCGAATAAAATCTGGTTGTTTTCTAAAAATTATATCCATTATTTCTCTGCCAGCAAGTTGAGCAATCAGTTAAAGCAAAATGTCATTCCGATTCCGTCTTCTTTGACTAATTCAATGTTGGGATTTGAAAACATTACGCAAATTTCAAAATCAATTTATTTAATTGGTACGACAGATGGTTATTATACTTTAAACATAGAAGATCTGAGTTTTAAAAATTATACTGTTTATATAACTGATATCACGATTAACAAACAAAATGAAACTCTGAAAAATGTGGCAATTCAAAATCAGGGTAGTTTTCATTCTAATGCAAATAATGTCACTTTAAATTACACGGTTCCGGAGTACAATAAATATATTAATTCAGAATATCAATATTTGCTAGAAGGTTTTCAAAATGAATGGAGTGAGTGGAGTACCAAAGCTACAGTAAATTTCAAGAATTTATCTCCGGGGAAATATACCTTTAAAGTAAGAGCGCGATATGCAAATACTATTTTGCAAAATACGGCTACATATACCTTTATCGTTTTAAAACCATGGTATTTGACTAATCTGGCCTGGTTTATTTATTTTCTATTGTTTTTGGTATTAGCCTATTTTATTAATAAGGCTTATATAAATTATTACCATAAACAAAAAGAGAAATTAATTGAAGAAAATAATCTTTTGCTTGAGATTAAAGAATTAGAAAATGAACGACAATTAATGAAAGTAAGAAATGAGCAACTTTCTCAGGATGTCGATAGTAAAAATCGGGAATTGGCTGTTTCTACCATGAGTTTAAATAGTAAAAATGAATTATTGGCTTTTATTAAAGAAGATTTAAAGAAAACGAGTCAGGATGATAATAAAAACATTAAATCTGTAATTAGTACAATTAATAAAAATATAACGGAAGAAGATTCCTGGAATGTTTTTAAAGAAGCATTTGATAATGCAGATAAAGATTTTCTGAAAAGAATCAAACAGCTTCACCCTTTGTTAACTCCTAATGATCTTAGACTTTGTGCTTATCTGCGACTGAATCTTTCGTCTAAAGAAATCGCGCCATTATTTAATATATCCGTTCGAAGCGTTGAGATAAAAAGATATCGTTTGCGTAAAAAAATGGAATTGCAGCATGAAATTGGGTTGGTCGAATATATTCTCGCTGTATAGGAAGTAAAAAATCATTTCAAAAAAACTATACATTACCTCAACATTAACCTTTTGTTAGGGTTTTGATGTGTTTATGTTAAAAAAATTAACATTCTGAAATTGTAGTTAAATAGCGGTATTTTTTATGATATATTAAATTTAGTAACATTTTTTTTATGATGTATGTTTTTTGTTGAGGTTAATTTTATCGTTTTCCTAATCGGATCAGATAAATTTATCTTTCAATAAAAACTAACTAATTATGAAATCAAAATTATTACTAACCGTACTATTACTGTTTACATCTTTTGCGTTTTCGCAATCTTTTGATGTTAACGGAACTGTACAAGATGGCGCTGGTTTATCATTACCAGGCGTAAATGTAAAAGTTAAAAATTCGTCAAAAAGTACAACCACAGACTTTGACGGATCTTTTAAACTTTCTGGTGTTTCAACCGGCACCACAATTGTTTTAAGTTACATTGGTTATCGAACGCAGGAAATTGTAGTTTCAGGTCCTAAAATTACAGTCAAAATGAGTGATGATGCCAAATCATTAGAAGAAGTTGTTGTAATTGGTTATGGTAGCCAAAAAAAGAGAGAAGTTACAGGAGCTGTTTCTGTACTTGACAGTAAAACACTTGATCTTATAAAGCCTGTTAAGGTAGAGCAAGCTCTACAGGGAACTATTTCTGGTGTAGTTGTAACGGCGCAATCTGGAGCTCCTGGTGCCGGATTGGATATCCGTATCCGTGGCGTTGGTACTAATGGGCAAAATAATCCTACTGCTATTATCGATGGATATGTTGGAGATTTATCATTATTAAATCCAAACGACATTGAGACAATTACTGTTTTAAAAGATGCACAAGCAGCTATTTACGGAACAATTGGAGCAAATGGAATTATTTTGGTAACTACCAAAATGGGTAAAAAGAATTCTAAAACAAAAGTAACCTTTAATAGTTATACAGGATTTCAGGAAGCATCCAGAAAAATTCCAATGTTAGATGCTACAGAATATGCTTTACTATTAAATGAAAGTTATGCAAATGGAGGAAAAACATTGCCATACCCAAATGCTGGTGGTTTAGGTAAAGGAACAAACTGGCAAAAGGAAGTTCTTAAAACAGGAGTTCCAATTATTAGCAATGATTTGTCAATTTCAGGAGGTTCAGATAAAATTACTTATGCAGTCAGTGGTTCACATTTAGATCAGGAAGGTATTGTTGGCGAGGATAAATCTGGTTTTTTAAGAAATACTGCCAGACTTGCATTATCTGCTGATTTAAGCGATAAATTTAAGTTGAAAACAAATGTTATTTACACTTTTACAAATCGAAGAACGATTAATGAAAATGGTTTAGGCTCTGTGTTGTTTAATGCATTAAATGTACCCGCGACTCTTACCCCTTACGATGCCAATGGAGAATTTACATTAGTGCCAAGTACTACAGGCTTAGGTACAGAAATTATCAATCCTTTAGCACAGCTTGCTAATACATATAACGATGGTAATTACAAAAAACTAAATGGAAATTTTGGCTTGGATTATAAGATTTTTAAAGGTTTTGTTTTGTCAAGTTCTATTGGTTTTAATACTGGTAATGGAGAAAGCAGGTCATTTGCCAAACAAATAAGTTATGGTGGAAAAGTTTTTGACGTACAGAGAAGTTCAGTAACAGAAGGTTCATCTAATGATAATAATTATTCATTTGATATTTACGCGACATATAATACAAAAATAGGAGAAAGTCATAATATAACAGGAACTCTTGGAAATACCATTTATAGAGAATGGGGAAATAATATTTCTGCAACTGGTTTCGATGTTCTTAATAATTCGTGGGAAAACGCAAGCTTAAAACTAGCGAGAGGCTTACCGACAGCGGTAAATGTTTTTTCAGGTAATTATGATGAAAGAAGGCTTTCTTATTTTGCAAGAGTACAATATGATTATCAGGGAAAATACCTTGTTTCTGCTATGTACAGACGTGATTCTTCTACAAAATTTGGCCCGGGAAACAAGACTGCATCCTTTCTTTCTTTTACAGGTGGGTGGGTTGTATCTGATGAAGATTTCTTCGGAAAATCAGAAGCATTTAATTTCTTGAAATTTAGAGCCAGTTATGGAAGCTTAGGAAATGATCAGATCAAAAATAATGGATACAGAAGTATTTTAGATGGTGAAGCTACCTATGTATTTGATGGCAACTTATCTAACGGAACTGCAACAGGGCAAATTCCTAACCCAGATTTAAAATGGGAAGAATCCAAAAAATTTGACGTTGGTTTTGATGCAAAATTATTCAATGACAGATTTTATATCGTTGCAGATTACTTTAGTGATACCAGAAAAGATTTGTTGGTACCAGGTATACCTGTTTCCGGAATTAATGGAACGGGTGCTCCAGGTGCGAGTTCTCCAACTATGAATGCCGGTTCTGTCAAAAATTCTGGTTTTGAATTTTCAATAGATTATAAAGAGAAATTTTCTGACTCGTTTACAATGTCTGTAGGTTACAATGTAACTTTTATTAAAAATGAAGTTACCGAGGTAAATAATGGAACAGGTATAATTGATCAGGGATCTTTTGGAGTTGGTCAGCCTACAGCAGCACGCATGGAGGCCGGTCATGCATTAGGATATTTCTATGGTTATAAAACTGATGGAATTTTTCAGAATCAGGCTGAAGTTGATGCACATCCCTCACAATTAGCTTTGGGAGCAAATGCAGCTCCTGGTGATATCCGATTTGTAGATGTAAACGGAGATAACGTAATTGATTCTAAAGATAAAACAGATATTGGAGATCCTATTCCAGATGTTACAATGGGATTCAATTTGCAGTTAAATTATAAAAATCTTGATTTTGCAGCATATACTTACGCTTCAATTGGAAACGATATGGTACGTAATTATGAAAGAGTGCTTTCTGATGCCAATCGTTTAGATTATGTTTTAGACAGATGGACAGGTGAAGGAACAAGCACTACCGTTCCGAGAGTTACTACAAGTGCTACCTCAAATAATGTTTTTTCAGAGTATTTCGTTGAAGATGCCTCTTATTTTAGAATTCAAAATGTTCAATTAGGTTATACTCTTAATCCTAAAGTATCTCTAAAAGCAGGAATTACAAGACTTCGTCTTTATATGGGTGTAAATAACTTATACACTTTCACAAAATACAAAGGATTTGACCCAAGCGCTTCATTTGGTCCTGGAAATCAGGACGGAGTTTCTCAATCTCCTATTGGTGCCGGAATCGATTACGGGTTTTATCCTGTTCCAAGAACCTATTTATTGGGCTTAAACATTAATTTTTAATTTCAATTAAAATGAAAAAATATTTATTTACAACCATTATAACACTAACTCTGTTCTCGACGATAAGTATTTCTTGTTCAGATGAGTTTGTTGATCCTACACCAAAATATTCTATTGATTCTGAAAATTATTTCAATTCTAAAGAAGATTATGATAATGCATTAATTGCAGCCTATGATTTGCTTCAGTCTTCGTACGTAAATGTTCTTTTGGGCGAAATTGCCTCAGATAATACTTTATGTGGAGGAGAAAGTCCAACAGACGTAATTGGTTTTCAGCAAATCGACGATATGATTCATACTCCGGTAAACAGTAATTTAAGAGATATTTGGAACTGGATGTTTGCAGGAGTTCAGAGAGCTAATTATATACTTGAATTCCAGAATAAAACAGATTTTGAAGGAAAAACCCAACTTATTGCGGAAACACGTTTTTTAAGAGCGTATTACCAATTTGAATTAGTAAAATGGTTTGGCGGAATCCCGATGAAAGGAGATGCTCGATTTAAAGTTGGAGATGAAAAAACAGTTCCACGTTCATCAGTTGAGGATGTTTATGCCTCAATTGAGGCCGATTTAACTTTTGCGGTGGCAAATTTATCTCCAACAGCATCTCAAAAAGGAAGAGCAACTAAGGGTGCAGCACAGGCATTATTAGGAAAAGCTTATTTGTATCAAGATAAATTTGCACTGGCAGCAACAGCTCTTGATGCTGTTATTACTTCTGGAAAATATTCATTACAAACAGATTATAATGCAATGTTTGAATTGGATGGAGAAAATGGAACAGAATCTGTTTTTGAAGTACAATATACAGACGTAGAAGGTGCCGGATTTGGATGTTTGCAATGCAGTGAAGGTAATGTAGCAGTTGGTTTTAGCGGAATCCGTAATTATTCAGGACCATTATTCTCATCTGGATTTAGTTTTAATATCCCAACAAAGGAAAGTGCTGATGCTTTTGAAGTTGGCGATAAACGTAAAGATGTTGCCATACTGGATATTGTAGCCTGGGCTGCTGCAAATTCATCATTTGATGGAGGGAAAGGCGTGAGCTATGGAAAAGGAAATGAAGACACAGGTTATTTCAATAGAAAATACCTTCCAAGAAAAAGAAGCGCTAATGCGGCTGGAGATTTAAATCTTACAAATCCAAATAATTACAGAGCAATTCGCTATGCGGATGTTTTGCTAATGGCAGCTGAAGCTTATAGCCGCTCCGGTAATAATGATGCAAAAGCCAGAGAATATTTGAATCAGGTGAGAAGACGTGCTTTTGGTGACAACAATCATAATATTACAGTTTCTGGAGCAGCGTTGACCGATTTTATATGGGCTGAAAGAAGAGTGGAACTTTTTGGAGAAGGACAACGTTTCTTTGACTTGGTTAGAACAGGAAAAGCAGTTGGGAAAATCCCAGGTTTTACTGCTAATAAAAATGAATTATTTCCGCTTCCTATTGAAGAAATTCAGTTCGCAAATGGAAATTGGCAACAAAACCCTGGATATTAAATAAAAACATTATTATGAAAAAAATACATTTTATTATAAGTCTTTTCGTTATAACAATTTTCAGTGGTTGTTCAAGCGATGAAAGCAGCAATATTGATTTAGATGGTGTGAGTGCACCAACTAATATATCTGCTTTGACCACCATAGCACAAGATAATTCAGGTAAAGTCACTTTTTTACCTAAAGGAGAAGGTGTTACGCAGTACAAAGTAAATTTTGGAGATGGAAGTTCAGAATCAGAATATATGGCGCCGGGAGTTACGGTTGATCATACCTATCCGGAAGGAGTTTATCAAGCCAAAATTAAGGCTATGGGAATTAATGGAAAAATAACAGAGGTAACTCAGGAAGTAACCGTTTCGTTTTTGGCACCAACTAACTTACAAGTGACTTTGGCACATGTTGTAGGAGACAATTTATCAGCATCAGTTACAGCAAAAGCAAACTTCGAAACTTTCTTTCAAGTGTATTTTGGTGAGATTCCTGATGAAACACCAGTAGATTTCATGGAAGGAGAAACCATTAAGCATACCTATGCTAATGTTGGAGAATACAATGTAAAAGTGGTAGCATTGAGCGGGGGAGTTGCAACCGCTACTTACGAAGAAACAATTACAATATCGAATCCGGTTTTATTACCAGTTGATTTTGAATCTACAACCCTGAATTACGCTTTTACTAATTTTGGAGGAGCAAACACAGTTGTAGCTAATAATCCAGGTGTAAACGAAGAAAATCCAAGCGCAAAAGTGGCTAAGTTAAATAAAAGTGCAGGTTCAGAAGTTTGGGCCGGTTCGTTTATAGAATTAGGTGCACCAATTGATTTTTCAACATTGAAAAAAATCAAACTTAAAGCGTGGTCACCAAAAGCGGGAATTGTAGTTAAGATGAAGTTAGAGAACTTAACAAATCCTGATATTAATACAGAAGTGGATGTAACTAACACTATAGCTAACGGTTGGGAAGAATTAACTTTTGATTTCTCAGCAGTTGATAATGCTAACAATTATCAAAGACTGGTAGTGTTCTTTGATTTTGGTAATAATGGTACAGGAGCTGATTATTATTTTGATGATATAGAATTGACTGCAGGTGTGGAGACTTTAAAATTACCATTAACTTTTGAATCTTCTGTATTGACTTATGGGTTTACCAGTTTTGGAGGAGCAAATTCGGTATTAGCTGATAATCCGGATAAAGCAGGAATTAATACATCTGCAACAGTAGGAGCTTTAACAAAAGCAAGTGGTTCTGAAACCTGGGCAGGATCGTTCATTGAATTGGCAAGTCCGCTTAATTTTTCTACTTTCAAAAAGATCAAAATGAAAGTATGGTCACCTCAGGCAGGAATTATTGTAAAAATGAAGTTTGAAAACATGTCAGATAGTTCAATTAATAAAGAAGTAGATGCAACTACAACTGTAGCGAACGGATGGGAAGAACTAACTTTTGATTTCAATGGAGCAACAACGGCCAATCAATTTCAGCGAGTAGTAGTATTCTTTGACTTTGGAGTTAACGGTACTGGAAAAACCTATTATTTTGATGACATTAAACAATCCAACTAAAAAAACGAAATCATGAGTAAAAAAATAATTATAAATATAATAGCATTACTGTCATTATTCCTGACAGTAAGTTGCCAGAAAGATGATTATGCATTTGGCGATTTGTCAGCACCATCAAATCTTAAAGTAACAGCTGAAATTATTGGGAAAACTGCCGATGCTCCCGATGGAGATGGTTCAGGAATGGTAAAGCTAATTGCAACCGCAGATAATGCAGTATCTTATAAATATGTATTTAGTGACGGAACTTCAGAGAATTCTCCAAGCGGTGTCTTTACTAAGCGTTTTACAAAAACAGGAGTGAACACTTACACTGTTACCGTAATTGCATCGGGTAAAGGCGGTATAGCTACGAACACGACATTGGATGTGACGGTACTTAGTAATTTTAATGATGAAGAAGCGGTGCAGTTTTTAACAGCCGGTACCTCTAAAAAATGGTATTGGTCAGCCTCAGAACCAGCGCATTTGGGAGTAGGTCAAAATGATGGAGATGCTACCAAAAATTACTATTCAAATTATTATTCAGCGGCACCTTTTGAAAAAGCAGGATCGCCAACAAGCAGCTGTTTATATGATAACGTATTGACATTCTCTCTTGTAGACGGACAATTGAAATATGAATTAGACAATGGAGGAGCAACCTTCTTTAATGCAGCATTCAAAAATGTAGCAGGAGGAAGTGGAGATGGAGACGACTGTTTGGCTTATGATGCATCTGGAGTTAAAACGGTTTCATTAAGTCCTTCTGAATCAGTTGTGACAAAAAATCCTGATCATGCAACACAAACAAGAGGAACAATGTTAAACTTTTCTGATGGTGGATTTATGGGGTACTACATTGGTCAGAGTTCTTACGAGATCTTATCTATTACAGAAAACAGAATGGTTGTTAGAGCGGTTATGGGTGGAAATTCAAGTTTGGCATGGTATCATATTTTTACTACTACAAAACCAACTCAGACTCCACCAGCAGATTTTACGGAACTAGTTTGGTCAGATGAGTTTAATACTGATGGAGCTCCCGATGCAACAAAATGGAACTATGATTTAGGAAGAGGTGACAATGGTTGGGGAAATAATGAAAAACAGAATTACACCAACTCAGCTACAAATGTAATTATACAAGGTGGAAACCTTAAAATTACAGCTAAAAAAGAAGCATCTGGCGGTGCTGAATATTCTTCGGCGAGATTAAAAACAGATGCTAAATTTGCTTTTACCTACGGAAAAGTGGAGGTTAGGGCTAAACTTCCAATTGGTGGAGGAACGTGGCCGGCAATCTGGATGCTGGGGCAGAATTATGCTACTAAGCCTTGGCCAGCCTGCGGAGAAATTGATATTATGGAACATGTTGGTAATAACCAAAATGTTATTTTGAGTACACTTCATTATCCTGGACATTCAGGAGGAGAAGGGAATACAGGTTCTAAAACAATTCCAAATGTTTCAACTGAATTTCATGTTTATAAGGCAATTTGGAGTCCGGCATCAGTTACAACATTTGTAGATGATGTGCAGATTCATTCTGTTCCTAATGATGGTTCTTTACCTTTTAATAGCGACTTTTTCTTAATTTTAAATGTAGCAATGGGAGGTAATTTGGGTGGTAATATTGATGCGGCTTTCACGCAGTCTTCTATGGAGATTGATTACGTTAGAGTATATCAATAGATTATAGATTAATTAGTAATAATGAAATGAGAAGGTCAGTTTTAGGCTGACCTTCTTAATTTTTGTAATTTTAAAATGATACTATGAAAAAAATAATGGTATTGCTATTGATTAGCAGTTTCTGTTTAGCACAAGAAGTAAAAAGAAAACTGGTGTGGGAAGAAAATTTCAATAATAAAGATTTAAACGAAAAAGACTGGAATTTCGAAATTGGCGATGGCTGCCCCAATCTTTGTGGTTTTGGTAATAACGAAAGACAAATTTATACCAAAACAAACCACGAATTTAAAGATGGAAATTTAGTAATAGAGGCTAAAAAAGAAGATAATAAATATACTTCTACCAAAATTACCACAAAAGGTAAAAAAGAGTTTCTGTACGGCCGAATTGAAGCAAGAGCAAAATTACCAGTTGGTCACGGTTTGTGGCCGGCATTCTGGATGTTGGGTGCTAATATAGATGAGGTTCATTGGCCAAAAACAGGTGAAATAGATATTTTGGAATATATTGGCAGAGATCCGGGCATGGTGTATACAACCTTGCATACACAAGACAGTCATGGAAATACAATTAATACCAAAAGAACTCCTTTTCCTAATATTGAAGAAGGATACCATGTATACGCAATCGAATGGTCAAAAGATAAAATTGATTTCTTTGTAGATAAAACTGTAGTCTATACTTTTAATCCTTCTGTGAAAAATGAAAATACCTGGCCTTTTGATAAGCCTTTTTATATCATCGTTAATTTAGCAATAGGAGGTAATTTTGGAGGTCCTGAAGTAGATGATAAAGTGTTACCGCAAAAGTTTTATGTAGATTATGTACGTGTATATCAGTAGCAAATAAAAGATGAAAAAGTTGGATATAAATAGCTTAAGTGTTTAATTGTAAGTTATTTATATCTATTTTTTTATAACGTCGCTATTTGTAAAAACTAATGTTTTAACGCACTTTATCGATAAAGTTTAACTTTTGTTTATTTTTTTTACTATATTTCTATTAATTATTCTCGCTTTTATTTGCTTTTTAAAATAATTATTTGTTAAATTTGGTCACGATATTAACATAAACTAAAAAAAGATCCGCCTATACAATAAAATTACTTTTTAGAAAAATTACTCCAAATTATAAAAACTAAAAAAGTAGTATTATGGCTGATCTGCATATTCCAGACGCTCTATTAGTAAAGAATTATATCGAAGGCAATGAAACTGCTCTTTCGATATTAATTAAAAGGCACGAGTCTAAAATATATGGATTTATATATTCAAAGATTGCTGATAGAGATATTTCAAATGATATTTTTCAAGACACTTTTATTAAGGTAATTAAAACCTTAAAAAGCAATTCATATAATGAAGAAGGTAAATTTTTGCCTTGGGTTATGCGTATTTCACACAATTTAATTGTAGACCACTTTCGTAAAACTAAAAAAATGCCAATGTACAGAGAAACTGAAGAGTTTTCTATTTTTTCTGTTATGTCTGACGATTCATTGACTATTGAAAGTAAAATGATTGTTGATCAGGTCGAAGTTGACTTGAAAAGATTAATCGAAGAACTTCCTGAAGATCAAAAGGAGGTTTTGGTAATGCGTATGTATCAGGACATGAGTTTTAAGGAAATCTCTGAACTTACAGATGTTAGTATCAATACAGCATTAGGAAGAATGCGGTATGCTTTAATGAATTTGAGAAAAATAATTGATAAACATCAAATTATTTTAACCAACTAATACTATTTTGAAAATTAGCTCGTTATACTTTATATAAACATATTTATAGTATGGCGAAAATTTACTCTAAGAAGGAATTAGCTTCTAAAAATCTAAAACCTAAGAAAGAAGTTGTTTCTTTCTTACTAAGCTATTCACAAGCATTGACAGTCGTGAAAGTTAAAGATAAAAGTTTTGAGATTATAGCTAATTAAACAGCCCACTATTTTAGTCGGATGTTTATTTTCAAAACCAACGAACTTTTGGTTGGAAAAACTCACTATTTGCAAATAAATGCGGATAGTGAGTTTTTTTGTTTTTATGTAAAATGAAAGTAAGATAATTAGTTCTTTTTTGTTTTAGATGATATAAAAACACCTCTTTTTGTCTGATTTTTCTCGTGCTTTAGTTAAAATGTTATATTTAGGTTAAAATTTATTTGTTTATTCGGTATTTAGTTTTATTTTAGTTAAAAAAGTTGCTTTTAATACGGCTTATTTAACTAATTGAAGAATTTTTCGTATTAAAACAATTAAATGATTGGATAATTAATAATGATGTCAAAAATAAATGTTTAACCAATAACCAATAATCTATGAAGAAAAATTACACTACATTATTTTGTTTGTTTGTTGTAAGCTTATAGTGTTTGTATAGAGAAAAATTGAGCATAATGAGCATAAAAAATTTACGCTGAACCTATTTTACCAAACATTTTGTTCTGCATAAATAGCTTAAATACACCGAAGCATCTAACAACCAAACCGAACCTAAATGAAAAAAAACCTACAGATATTATCATTTTTTTTATTGATAAATATTGGAGCATTTGCTCAACAAGACCAGATCAAAGAGGCACAGTCTCTGTATGATAAAGGAAAAAGCCAGGAAGCACTGGTAATTTTAAATAAGACCGAATATCTTATACTAAATGCATCTGATGAAGCAAAATCAGATTATTATTTTTTAAAGGGAAATGTATTAAAAGATTTAGCTGCAAAAAATATAGATGCAGCGAATAGCTTTACGTTGGCCTCTCAGGCATATCAGGATGTATTTTTGTACGAAAATGAATCCGGAAAATTCAAATTTACTATTAAAGCAAATGCTGCATTAAAAGAAATGAAATCGAGTCTTGTCAATGGTGCAATGGCCGATTTTAATAGTGGTAAATTCAAAGAAAGTGCAGAGAAAAGCTATAAAGTATATTTGTTTGATAAGAAAGATACTTTAAATCTTTGTAATGCCGCATCTTCGTCCATAAACGCAAAAGATTATGACTCGGCAATTAAGTATTATGAAACCTTAAAAAAAATTAACTATTCAGGAAAAGGAGTTTTGTATTACGCCACAAATAAGAAAACAAAAGAAGAAGATGTTTTTGTTTCGCCAAAAGCCAGAGAGTCAGCTATTCAACAAGGATTTTACGAAAAACCAAGAACAGAATCAGTTCCTTCAAAAAAAATCGAGATAAATAATAATCTGGCTTATGCTTATCTGGAGAAAAAAGATTACACTAAAGCAGAAATGATTTATAATTATGTTTTAGAGCTTGATCCAAATTATATTGATGCCTATATTAATATGGCTTATTTGAAGCTACAAGTAAAAAAAGACCTGGCTGATGAAATAGCGTCCTTAGGAACATCGGCAGCAGAAATGCAGCAATATGATAAGTTAAACGCTAAAAAGGATGATATAACGCGTAGTGCAATACCGTACCTTAAAAAAGCCCTTACTTTAGAGCCTAAAAATACAGATGCAACAAAATCACTTTTGGGTATTTACAGATCGCTAGATATGACAACTGAATACAATGCTTTAAAAGGAAGCATGTAATAAATAAAAGAAGCTGCTAAATTATTTTTTAGCAGCTTCTTCTATAACTGATTTTTTACCAACAGTTCTTGTAATAATATCTTTTTCCAAACTCCAGCCTCGAGCAGGCGAATATTCTCTCCCGTACCAAATAATCTGAAGATGTAAATCGTTCCATATTTCTCTCGGGAATAATCTTTTTGCGTCTTTCTCTGTCTGAACCACGTTTTTTCCATTCGAAAGATTCCAGCGATACATCAACCTGTGAATATGAGTGTCTACCGGAAAGGCAGGAACACCAAAAGCCTGAGACATTACAACACTGGCAGTTTTATGTCCAACAGCTGGCAGTTCTTCAAGGGCTTCAAAACTTTGCGGAACTTCTCCATTATGTTTGTCAATTAATATTTGTGATAAGCCATGAATTCCTTTCGATTTCATTGGAGATAAACCACAAGGACGAATAATTTCTTTAATTTCTTCAATCGTCATTTTAACCATATCATACGGATTATCAGCCTTCGCAAAAAGCAATGGCGTAATCTGATTTACGCGCACATCTGTACATTGAGCCGATAATAAAACTGCGATTAATAAAGTATAGGGATCTTTATGATCAAGTGGAACAGGGATAGTAGGGTAGAGTTCTTTTAACGTATTTATAACAAATTGTACGCGGGCTTCTTTATTCATTTCCGTATTTTTAATCTCGTAAAAATAGTATAATTTTAATGATGTGCCTAATCCAGCTTTCTGCTTCAACTCCTCATTGTGTTAGTAACATTTTTAAGCAATAAAAAGAGCTTCCGTTGGTCGCTTTTTTATCGCAAAAATGTAAACTACCACAACTCCGGGGTTTCCACGTCAATCTGGGGCAAAAAACATATAAAGTATAAGTTATGAATTATAAGTTAGTAGTAGAGATATTGAGCCAAATCCAAAAACTAAAATCTTTATTCTATACTCTATATTCTTTACTCTAAAAAAAAACTAAAATCAAAAATAGCAACATGATAACATTACAAAAAGGCGATAAAGCACCAGACTTTTCGGGAGTTGATCAGGACGGAAAAACCCATAAACTAGCAGATTATATCGGAAAAAAATTAGTTGTTTTCTTTTATCCAAAAGCAAGCACGCCTGGCTGTACAGCTGAAGCTTGCGATCTAAGAGATAATTTTGAGCGTTTTAAAGCTAATAATTATGAACTTCTTGGTGTTAGTGCAGATAGTCAAAAAGCACAATTAAAATTCAAAGACAAATACGAATTTCCTTTTCCATTATTGGCAGACGAAGGCAAATCAGTGATCAACGCTTTCGGTGTTTGGGGACCAAAGAAATTCATGGGAAGAGAATATGACGGAATCAACAGAACCACTTTCGTAATCGATGAAAAAGGAATTATCGAAGAAGTAATCGAAAAAGTAAAAACAAAAGAACATGCTTCGCAGATTTTGAAATAAAATTTTTGTTTCAGGTTTCAGGTTTCAGGTTTCAGGTTTCAGGTTTCAGGTTTCAGGTTTCAGGTTAAGATTGTTAAACCACCCAAGGGAAACTTGAAACTTGAAACCTGAAACTTGAAACAAAAAAACTTGAAACAAAAAAAATCCCCAAAAGAGAAACTTTTTTTTGGGGATTTTTTTTAAGTATTTTGTTCTAATTCCTTTTCCGGATGATATCCAAAAAGGTGATGCTCCTTTATAATTTCGGCAACTCCGGAAGGAAGCATTGGTTCCCAGCCCGTTTTTCCCTGACTGATCATTTTCAAAACTTCTCTCGAGAATACATTTAATATGTTTGGATCGTAATCTTTAATGTCAACTACTTTTCCGTTGAATTTAAAGAACTTATATAATTCTTTCATTCTCGGATGTACTTTTAGGTTATCAGAAGTAATAATTTCACCATTTTCTCCCAACATCGGATATAAGAATACTTTCATATCACGGTAGAATAATTTTCCGAAAGCTTCCAGTATCCCTCCACTTAAATGACGGTAGTATTTCTCATCAAAAATATCTACTAAGTTGTTTACACCCATTGCTAATCCCATTCTGGCTTTGGTATAGTTTGAGAAGTACTCGACAACTTTATAATATTCCTGGAAGTTCGAAATCATTACAGTTTGACCAAGTGAACAAAGTAATTCGGCCCTGTCCATGAAATCACGTTCATCAATTTCACCATCAGAACGTAAATTCGAAAGTGTAATTTCAAAAACAACTAAGGTATTATCTTTCTCAACCTTGTTTTCCTCCAGAAACATTGTTAATGATTTCTGATACATATCAAGATTTACATTCGTAACCGGACGGAAACTTCCTCTAAAGGCAAGAAGGTTTTTCTTGTATAAAACTGCGGCTGGTAGTACGTTTTTTCCATCAGGGTTAAACATTACGGCATCTGTCATTCCGTTTTTAACCAATTGTAAGCTCATTAAACGATTATCAACATCTGCAAAACGTGGTCCTGAGAAGTTAATAGTGTCGATTTCAAGCTGGTCTTTATCTAAGTGATCGTATAAATAACGAAGTAATCGTTTAGGATCGTTGTATTTGTAAAAAGCACCGTAAATTAAGTTAACTCCTAAAATTCCGAGTGTTTCTTGTTGTAGTCGGGCATCAGTTTCTTTAAAACGAATGTGAAGAATAATTTCGTTATAAGCTTCGTCTGGTTCGATTTGGTATCGGATTCCAACCCAGCCGTGACCTTTAAATTGTTTGGCGAAATCAATAGTAGCAACTGTATTGGCATAACTAAAGAAAAGTTTGTTTGGATGTTTTTCTCTACTTAAACGCTCTTCAATAAGTTCACCTTCAAAGGTTAGCATTTTTTTGAGTCGGTTTTCAGTAACATACCTTCCGTCGCCTTCAATTCCGTAAACGGCATCACTAAAATCTTTGTCATAGGCAGACATTGCTTTTGCAATAGTTCCCGATGAACCTCCGGATCTGAAAAAATGCCTCACAGTTTCCTGTCCCGCGCCAATCTCAGCAAATGTTCCGTAAATATTCTCGTTTAAATTAATGCGTAACGCTTTGTCTTTTATAGAAGGAATCTGTTCGATGACCTTGTCACCTTTGAGTTTTATTTCTGTACCCATTTTATTTTAAATAGATTTGTTACAAAGTTAGCAAATTAGGCTTCTAATGAAAGAGAAATAATCCTATTTTTGTAAAAAAAATAAGTTCAATTGAAGGTATATTTTTTAGGCACTGGTACTTCTCAAGGTATCCCGATTATTGGGGTTGATCATCCCGTTTGTAAAAGCACTGATGCTAAGGATAAAAGGCTTCGCGTTTCTATTTGGATAACGTGGAATGAGCACTCTTATGTCATTGATTGTGGCCCTGATTTCAGGCAGCAAATGCTTTCATGCGGCTGTCGAAAACTCGATGCTATTCTTTTTACGCACGAACATGCAGATCATACCGCCGGTTTAGATGACATTCGTCCGTTTAATTTCCGTCAGGGAGAAATCCCGGTTTACGGACACGAACGTGTAATTGACAATCTAAAACGTCGTTTTGACTATGTTTTCGAAACTGTAAACAAATATCCGGGAGCGCCAAGCGTTAAAACTATTGAAGTTGAAAACAATAAACCGTTTGCTGTTGGTGATAAAATGGCGATACCAGTAAACGTAATGCACGGTGATTTACAGGTTTTCGGCTATCGTATCGATGATTTCGCGTATTTAACCGATGTGAAAACAATCGAAGATGCTGAAATCGAAAAATTAAAAAATCTGAAAGTTTTGGTTGTGAATGCTTTGCGTGTAGAACCTCACGATACACATTTCAATTTGAAGGAAGCACTTGATTTTATAAATTTGGTCAAGCCGGAAAAAGCTTATTTAACGCACATTAGCCACGTTTTAGGATTTCACGAAGAAGTGCAAAAACAACTTCCTGAAAACGTCTTCCTGGCTTATGATAACTTAGAAATTACAATTTAATATAATACACAAAATGAAAAAATCCTTAATGCTTTACCTTTTTATCCTTGCGATATTAATGAATATTTTTACTTATATGTTCTACAGCCGAGAAGTAAAATTTGGACAAGAACGATATGATAAAACAACTAAGAAGCTTAGAGATAGTATAAATTTAGTGTCAGGAAAATTGGCCGAAGCAGATTATTTTTCTTTAGAACACAATGAAAATGCTCAGAATTATTTTGACAACAGTGCTTCTGGTGGAAAAGTAATTTTATATGAAAAATTAATTCCGGTTGTGACCGAAAAATTATTGGATCTAAATTCAAACCCAAATGGAAATCCTTATACAGGTCAGGATAAAATTGGTCCGAACAAATTTATCATCAATAAAATAAAGATTCTAAACCACAGATGGATTATTGCAGATTACAGTAATGGAGAATTATGGGGAGAAGTCTTGTTAAAATATTTTGTTGATAACGATGATAATATTACTTTTGAGGTTAATCAAAGCTGGTTGTATCAAAAATAGTATTTAGAATGCTATTTTTTACTACCACTTTTTAAAAAATAGGATTTATGAAAAAGATATTTTTATTTTCGATTATTGTTGGTCTTTCGTTTTCTTGTGCCAAAAAAGTTTCTGAAGAAAAGAAGCCTTCACAAGAAACTACAAAAGTTGTAAAAGAAGAAACTAACTCACCGGCTGTAGTTGGAGGTGATTCAGATTCTCATGGTTGTAAAGCTTCTGCGGGTTATACTTGGTCCGTTCTTAAAAAGGAATGCATTCGAATTTTCGAAAACAGCACTAAATTATCTCATGCGGAAGACGGAAAAACCTATACGACAGTTGCCTACGTAATCTTCGACGGAAATAAAGCCGAGCTTTTCTTAGATACTCAAAAAGAATCTATTATTCTGGAAAGAAAATCAGAAGGCGATTCCTGGATAAAAGATGATTATCAATTAATTCCCTGGAAAGGCTATATTTTGAAAAAAGGAAAGAAGATTCTTTATACAGGGGAGTAATGAGTTTTCAGTCACAGTTTTTTTGAATGTAATTTTCTATTCGTGATAAAATAAATTGATCTTGTTCAGATGGTTTAATGTTTTTATGAAATTGAATGAATTCAAATAATTTTCTTATTTCTACAAAATCCCATTCAAAATATTTATCGATTGTAAAATCTAAATTTTCAGCACTTACTTTTAATTCACAATCAAATCCTGCTCTTGAACTTGTGTTTTTAAGATGTACTTCAATTTTATCAATTGTGGTTTCAAGATATTTTTCTTCATTGAAATGTAAATATAGAATTTTTACATTTTGGGAATCGGATTCAAAGTCAACAAGAAAATACCTATTTTGATATGTTTTATATAATAGAGGTAAACCAAAAAACAAACTTATTAGTAACACTAATGTGAAATTGAATTCTGAGACAGAATCTGATTTAAAGAGAGTTAATATAATAACAAATAAAAATAACAGAAAAAAAAGCGATGCAAAATATTTAACTCTTTTATTAAAAGTAGTAGGGAAATGCTCAATTTTAATATCGTTTTCCATATAGAATTAAAAACTACAAAGCCAGCCAATTCTTAAAGTCAAAGAAATTCTGAGGCGCAACTCCATGCCCAACAGGATATTCTTTATAAGTAATCGGAATATTTAAATTTTCTAAAGCTGCTGGCGTTTTCCTTGCCCAATCTACTGGGATAACCTGATCTACAGTTCCGTGTGAAGCAAATATTTTAAGATTCTTGAAGTCATTTTTCTCGAAGCCTTCCTTAATAATTTCATTATTAAAATATCCACTCATAGCAACAACTCTCTGCACTTTTTCAGGATAAGAAAGAGCAACAGAATAGCTCAAAATGGAACCTTGACTGAAACCAATCAATGTAACATCATTAGCATCAATTGGATAATTAGCAACTAATTCGTCAATGAATTTAGCAATTAAATCGCGTGAAGTTTTGGCTTGTTCGTTATCTGAAAATTTATTCTGATCAGCATCAAAATTAATCGCATACCAGGCATAAGCTCCATATTGTAAATCGTAAGGCGCTCTTGCTGAAATAATATAGTAATTATCAGGAAGTTCTGTCGCAAACGAAAATAAATCAGCTTCGTTGCTTCCGTATCCGTGTAATAAGATTAAAACAGGATTTTTGTCTAATATAACTTTTGGTTCTTGTATTTTATATTCTAAAGATAGATTCATTTTTTAAAATGGTGAAATGTGAAATGTGAATTGTTGTTGAAATTTGGAATTTTATTATCCTATTGATTTAAACCATTTTTGAAAAAGATTTCCAACTAACGGAATTGGTCTTGTCTGTCCCTGAATAGCACTGAAAATCCCGTAAGTCCATAAAATAGAAATACAGATCCACATTGGGAAAGTAATCATAAAGCTGTCAAAGTTGCTGATAATAGCTCCGAAAGAAATAAAAGTCAAAGACAATCCTAAAGCCTGACGAATATGAAAAGATGCAAAACTATTTTTATTTTCAGAGTTCATCGACATGGCAATTAAAACACCAATGATCAAAATGTAACTGGTAATGGCGATTGATTTTCCCTCTTGTATTGAATTATTCATTTTAATTATTTTGTGGTAACAAGTTTGTTTTGATTTAAAATTCCATAAACCGAACCTTTAATTTCAGTTCCTAAAAAGGCAGAATTTTTAGATTTTGAAAGGATATTTTCTTTCGTGAAAGTTGATTTCCCTTCAGGTGTAAAGAAAGTGAAGTTGGCTTTAGAACCTTCAGTAATAGAATTGTTTTCAATTCCGAAAACCGCTTTTCCTAAGGTTAGTTTTTCAATAACCGTTTCTAAAGGTAAAATAGTTAATAAAGCTCCAAAAGCACTTTCTAGTCCAATTGTTCCGTTTTTAGCGGTATCAAATTCCATTTTTTTGAACTCAATATCAATCGGATTGTGATCTGAAGTTATCATATCAATTGTTCCGTCTAAAACTGCGTTTACAAGAGCAGTTCTGTCGGCTTCAGTTCGCAATGGTGGAGTTACTTTATATCTCGTATCAAAACCTTCTAGTTTTTCATCAGTCAGAATTAAATGATGTACAGATACGCTACAAGTAATCTGCAATCCTTTGGCTTTCGCCTCTTTAATTAATTCAACTGATTTTGCAGTAGAAATTGTCGGAATATGAAGTTTTCCTCCGGAATATTCTAGTAAAAATAAGTTTCGGGCCACTTGCAATTCTTCGGCTAAATTCGGAATTCCTTTTAAACCTAATTTTGTCGAAACAATTCCTTCATTGGCAACACCGTTTCCTTTGATGTTAGCATCTTGTGAATAAGCAATTACTAATCCATCAAAATCCTGAACATATTGTAAAGCAATTTTTAGAAGATTGGCGTTATCGAGACTTTTATTATAATCTCCAAAAGCGATTGCTCCTGCTTTTTTCATGTCAAACAATTCAGCCATATCTTTTCCTTCGCTGGCTTTGGTTAAAGCTCCAATGGGGAAAAGTTCTGTGGCAAAACCATTTGCTTTGTTTTTTACAAAATTCACTTGTGATTGATTGTCGATAACAGGGAAGGAGTTAGGTTGTAAAGCTACGCCTGTAAATCCGCTTTTTGCAGCAACATTTAAGCCATTTGCAATTGTTTCTCTGTCTTCATAACCGGGTTCTCCAAAGGAAACACTGCTGTCAAACCAACCTTGAGAAAGATGCAAATTATCAAATTTCACTTCGGTTGAATCTTCAATATCAAGAATTGAAGTTCCAATTTTTTCTATTAAACCATCTGCAATTAAAAGATCAACAGTCTGGTTATGAAACGGACTTTTTGAATCGATAATTTTGGCGCTTCTGATGATTATTTTCATATGTAGATAAATTTATTTTGTACTTAAATCGTAAATTGATTTTTGTAAAAAGTAAGATGCTCTAAAAGAAATCTAAGCTTTACTTTACAAATTTGATGATTGCCATTTCTAATGCTAAAAATAACAGTGCAAAGATAACAAACCATTTCCAAATTTGGCTGTCAGTTCGTTCAGTTTGTAAGGTGTTAAATATGGTCGAAATTGTATCAGCAGTTTTAAAATCTGAAACTATGTTTGTATTTACCTGACTCAAATCACTTTCGCTTCTTTTATAATTGAAACTCAGGTTTTCAACAGATTGTTTTCTGTCAAAAATGCTATAATTTCCAGCAGTTTCCGGAAAATCATTGAACGTTAATTTTACTTTATTATTCAGTATTTGTTGAATCGGAATAAAAAAATCTTCATTTCCTTTTACTTCCAAAATGGCATCTTTTGTCAATAAAACATCCACAAAATAAGGTTGATTATTGCCAATTGTAAGAGCATTTACGCCTGTTTTTTGATTGTTTTGTCCCATTTTATAGAATAAGGGAACAATTAAAGGTGATTGCTGAAAGTTTGAATTTTCGTAATTTATCGGTGCTGAAAAAACAGTAATACCTGAAACCGGATTTTGAATAGCCGTCACAAATACACTTTGATCTTCATAAGATAAAACTGCAGGATACGGACTTGAAACAGCAAACGAGTTATTTGTTTTTGGATATTGAAAGTTCGTGATTTTGTTCTCAAAAACACCAGAAAATAAAGGATGATCAAAGTTGATCTTGGTAATTAACTTGCTTTTGGCTTCAAGATTTCTAAATTGAACTTTTCCAAAATTTCCAAGAAAAGAATTAAGATTTGAAACCGAAGTTTTTTCAGAAGGAATGACAACCAAATTTCCGCCTTTAGTAACAAAAGCTTTCAAAGTGGTTTGCAAAGCCTGCGGAACTTCAGCTAATTCATTCAGAATAATAGTATTTTGTTCTTCAAGACTATTATAATCTAAACTGCTGATAGAGTAATTGTGGTAGTTAAATTCCGCTGAAGTATAGATTCGTGATAGGAAATTACTTTTTTCAGGCTCTCCAATGCTGATCACATTTGTTTTTTTAGCTTTTGAAATACTAAAATAAAGTTTGTTATCATACGTAAGGCCATTATCTTCAATGCTTACATAACCATGAAAAGCTTCTTTTGGAATCGTAAAATGAATCTCTTTTTTCTTCTTATCAAAATTAATAATGGTTTTGGCAATCAGTTTGTTTTGATTGTATAATGCCATCGAAATGGGCTTAAAATCATCACCATAAGCTGACAAAGTTATTCCAATTTCATAAAAATTTTCTAAAGTCTGGTTGATAAAAACGCTGTCAATAGCAACATTGTTTTTTTGTTCGGCTTCTGGAATGATAAAATAAGGCTTCTCTTCAGAATCGATATTTTTTACATCTTTTTCGGCTAAGCCAACAGCATCCGTAATAATAACAATGTCTTTTTTATGTGCTGATTTATGCGCTTTGATTTTTGCCATTATCGAAGAAAGTTCGAAAGCTGTGGCACTGTATTTTAAATTCTGTAAAGCACTTTTTGAAGATTTTATATCCGTATTCCAGAAATTTTCGGTGTTGGTCAATAATGAAAATTGTGTGTTTTCAGGTGTGTTTTCAAGCAATTCCTGAACGGCACGTTTTAATAATTCCCCTTTTTTGCCTTTGGCTTGCATGCTGAAAGAATTGTCGAGAACAATATACATTTCGTTTGTGGCATTTTTGCTGTCTTTGGCTTCAAAAAAGGGTTGAGCAAAGGCAATAATAACACAAGTTAATAATAGCAATCGGGTTGCCAGTAATAATCTTTTTTTGATTTTAGAGCTTTTACGAGTCTGAACGGCAAGTTCTTTTAAAAATTTGACGTTGGTGAAATAAGAAGTTTTAAAACGTCGTAATTGAAATAAATGCACCAAAATTGGAACAATCAATAAAAACAGAAAGTATAGAATTTCGGGGTGTTTAAAATGCATTCTGGCTTCGATTTATTTCACTACTTTTTGTAGATACTGGTCAAAAATACAAATTTTTGATCAAACCTTATAAGTAATATAAGAGATTATAAACAAAGATTACTATGTGCCAAAATTTAAATGAACTTATGTTACTTATATGGTTTAAACAACTAAAATTGAATTGTAATAATGTAACTTTTGATAATTCATTTGTAACGAAAAATGTAATTTCTAATGATATTATTGAGTATTTTAGCATATTAAAAAAACCACAAAAAACTATGAAAGGATTATATATGCTGCTTTTTTCAGCGTTAGCTTTTACTACTCAGGCTCAGAGTAAATTTAATTTATTGATAGGCACCTACACAAATACTTGCCAGAGCAAGGGGATTTATGTTTATGAATTCGATGCGGCTTCAGGTGAATTTAAATTTAAAAATTCTTCAGAAAATGTTATCAGTCCGAGTTATTTATCAGTTTCAGCAGATAACAAATTTATATATGCTGTAAACGAAAATGGAGATCAAAGTGCTGTTAGTGCTTTTGGATATAATGCGAAATCAGGAAAAGTTACTTTTTTAAATACAAATAAAGCTTTAGGAGCTGACCCTTGTCATTTGATAAATGACGATAAAAATGTCATTGTAGCCAATTATTCAGGCGGTAATATTGTCGTTTTTAAGAAAAAAGCAGATGGAAGCATTAGTGAAGTACGACAAGTGATTCAGCACGAAGGAAAAGGACCTAATGCAGCACGTCAGGAAAAAGCGCATGTACATATGGTTATGTTTTCTCCAGATAAAAAATTCGTTCTGTCTAATGATTTAGGTTTAGATAAAGTGTTTATCTACAAATACAATCCGAGTTCTAAAAACGAAATGCTGACATTAAAAGGAAGCGTTGATGTAAAACCAGGAAGTGGACCAAGGCATTTGACATTTAGTAAAGATGGTAAATTTGTATATCTTATTCAGGAATTAGATGCGACGCTTACGACTTTTAGTTATGATAAAAGCGGAAACTTAAAAAAGATTGCAGAAACAAGTATTCTCGCAAAAGATTTCAAAGGCGGAACCGGTGCAGCAGCGATCAAAATTTCACCTGATGGGAAGTTTTTATATGTAACCGATAGAGTAGATGCGAACAATATTTCAGTTTATAAAATTCTAAAAAATGGAGCTATTGAGTTAGTTGAACAACAAAGTACTTTAGGAAAAGGCCCAAGAGATTTTGCAATTGATCCAACAGGAAATTATCTTTTAGTAGGGCATCAATACACTAGTAATATTGTAATATTCAAAAGAGATAAAACTAGCGGAAAACTTACTGATACAGGAAAAAGAATAGAATTGTGCTCTCCGGTTGGACTTGTGTTTACGAAAATATAATTTGAATAAGTTCAAAGCAACAAAGGCTCAAAGGTACAAAGGTTTTTAAATTCTGTACTTTTGAGCCTTTTTTTATACTTTGTCGCTTTGTTCCTTTGAACCTTTGCTCCTATAAAAAATCTATTTATCCTTATCTTTTCTCTTTTTATCTCTCGTTTTCAACATATTTCGATTGACAGATCCGTGCGTTTTCTTTTTAGTCTTAGAAGGTCCTCCAAGGTTAACTTTTTTATTCTTTTTATCTTTTTCATGAAAAGCACCATCACCTTTAAGTGTTTGTTTTTTCATTAAAAACTTAATTGGTTGTCTGTCTTTTTCTGGCTCAATTAGTTTTGATGAAATTTCAACTTCTTCTGGGAATTCTGCTACTTCTAATTCCTGATTCATTAAAACTTCCACTTCTACTTTAAATTCTTCTTCACGTGGCGTGATAAAACTGATTGCAGTTCCTGTAGCATCTGCACGACCTGTACGACCAATTCTGTGCATATACAATTCAGGGAATTCAGGAAGTTCAAAGTTAATTACGTGAGAGATATTCGAAATATCCAAACCTCTCGCCATAATATCAGTAGTAATCAATCCACGAAGATTTCCTTCCTGGAATTCAGCCATCGTACTCAAACGGTAATTTTGAGATTTGTTAGAGTGAATCACTCCAAACTGACCTTCAAAATCTTCTTCGATACGCGTGTGAAGCATGTCTGAAATCTTCTTATTATTAACAAAAACCAAAACACGTTCCATGCTTTCATTTGTTTCTAATAAGTGCTTCAGTAAGTTTACTTTAGTATTGAAGTTCGGAACATTATAAGTGATCTGAGTAATATTTTCAAGCGGAGTTCCTGAAGCAGCAAGGGTAACTTCTTCCGGAAAATCAAAAAAGTCATTCAAAACAGCATCAACTTCATCAGTCATGGTTGCTGAAAATAAGATGTTTTGACGTTTGGTTTTCATCATTGCCAAAAGCGCTGTCAATTGTGTACGGAAACCTAAATTCAGCATTTCATCAAACTCATCAATAACTAATTTTTGAGTTTCATCAAAACGAACAACAGCATCCAAAGCTAAATCCATCATTCTACCTGGCGTTCCAACTAAAACGTCAACACCTTCATAAACCGCTTTTTTTTGTGTATTGATGTTTACACCACCAAAAATACCAAGCGTTTTAACCGACATGTATTTGGTTAATTTCTCGATTTCATCTACCACCTGAACTACTAATTCACGGGTTGGAACGAGAATTACAATTTTAGGCGTATTCGTTGGTGTAAATTTGTATAATTTTAAAAGAGGCAATAAATAAGCAAATGTTTTACCGGTACCGGTCTGTGCAATTCCCATCATATCTCGGCCAGACATAATCACAGAAAAGGATTTTTCCTGAATAGGAGTAGGAGTAACAAATCCTAGTTCGTCGATTGCTTTTTGTAGTGATTTTGGAAGATTGAATTTTTCGAAAGTGCTCATTTGCATTAAATTTTGTGCAAAGATAGCTATAAATAGCTGAAAAATTGATGTTTCTTAGAAATTACAACAGATTGGGGCATTCGTATTTCTCAAAATTAGACTTTAAATTGCTATAAAAATCGTTTTATTCGCAATAAAAGCTCGTTTGGATTAAATGGTTTTGCAATAAAATCATCAACACCCAATTCAAAAGCTTCTTCTACTGTACTTTCTTCTTCACCTAAAGAAGAAAGTGCTATCACGCGAATATTTTTGAAATTTTGTTTGATTGTGCTAATAATTTGCAATCCCGATTTAAGCGGAATAATTATAGTAGTAATAACCAAATCGGGCATAATGATAGGAATTCGTTCTAATGCACTGATGCCATCTTTTGCAATACTTATTTTATACCCTTCTTTTTTTAAAATAAATTTTAGAATTTCGATAGTCATTTCATCATTATCGATAATCAGAATTTTTTTTTCGTTACTATTCATGTTGGCTTTTATTTTTTATATAATTCTATTTCATCCATCATTAGCATAGGTTTTTTGTTTTTTCGTTTTCTCCAGCTAGGTATTTCTGTTTGGGGTTTTATAACTATTTTGATTTTTATAAAACTACTAAATTTTTGGTTTATTATTTCCCATGATTTTGTTGTAATTTGGTCATTTTCAGTTAAATTATCACAAGTTTTTTCTTCTAAAAGTTTCCATTTTTGATTTTCATATCCATAAATCAATATTTTTTTTGGTGTAAAAATCCAATGCCTCTGATCATCGAGAAAATTTAATTTCAACGCATTAAAGTCTAGTTTTTTTGTTTCAATTTCAAGAGAAGGTTCAGTTCCATACCATCCAATCCAGTTGATATTGAAGTCTTTATATCCTTTGTTGCCATCAACCAAGCCAACACTTCCTTTTCCTTTAAAATCATCTGATGGCGGTATTATAAAACTTACTTTTAAATCTTCGCCTAAATGCGTTGTCGTGTTTTTGCAAATTTCCAACCATTCTTTGTAATAGTTATCTGGTGAAAGGCCGCCTTCACTTAATTCGTAAATTCCAAATTCATTACAGGATTTTGTAAATTTTAAAACTCTTTCTGTTAAGCCTTTTTTAACTTCTTTTTCTCCTTTGTCATTTACGACAAACATTCCATGTTGGTTTTTTCCGTAGAATTTAGATTGTTCAAAATAAACAAATTCCAGTGCTAAACGTAATTTTTTAATTCTGATATTTAGTGTTTTATCGTCTTCAACTGCACTAGACGCTTTTTCCAATAATTGATCATACTGATCCATCGCTTCGGGAGTCAAAAAAGTATTTCTGGCTTGTACAGGTCCTGAATAAATATCTAAATAGGCATTGTTTTTATTTTGATTTTCAGTTAAAAGATTCAAATAATTTCCAACAAATGGTGCGGCTTTTCCATAAAAACCTCTTAGAAAATCAGCAGTTACAGCTTTAATATCAATATCAGTGTCCCAAAGTAATTTGGCTAAAAGATATTGTCTTAATTCTGAAAAGTCTCCTGGAACATCAGCGTATCCCTGTACAAAAACACCCTCTACTTTATTTTTTTTGAAGAGTTTATAATTGCTCTGAAAAGGTTCAAAATTGGGAAAAGGCGACATGTAATTAGAAAACTGAACCGTATAATCCCAAAGGAATAAATGTGGAGATGTAGCACTCCAGTTTTCAAGCATTTTCACAAATGAAGCCGAATTTTGAGCAGTAATTGCTTTTCCGCGATTTAATTCAATCGGACAAAAAATAGTGTAAATGTTAGGTTCTATTTTTAAATTTACTGGCGGCTTTAGAGTATGTAAATAGGCGAGTGTGGTGATTTTTGTTTTTGGAAAATGTTTGGCAATTTTATTCAAAAAATAATAAAAAGATCCCTGAGGGCCACCGTATTTCTCATTCAACTTTTTGCACTCTGTACATTCACAATAAACTACATCATCATTCTGGCTTACCGAATAAAATTGGGCATTGGGTGTATCGGCAATAATTTTGGTCATTTTTTTCTCAACCAGATCCACAACCGTGTCATTTGTCATACACAAAGATTCTCCATTTCTTTTTCCTTCGTATAAAGCAAAAAGTTTAGGATTGCTTTTGAAATATTCTTTTGGCGGAACTAAAACATTAAAAGAATGACCCCAAATGCCAAAATCATCAACCTGCCAATCGAGTTTGTGCCATTCTCTAAAATCTTCATCATAACTATCGGGATAAAAAAGGGCTCTGTAATCGAATGCTGGCTGATAGGTTTGCTTACTATTTTTTAAAAATGTTAACTGTTCGACTTTTGGAATATAGGTTTCTGTAGCAGTAAATTTTCTAAACTCCCAAATTTCAAGTAATGTATAAACCGCGTATCGAAGATATTTTGGATTTTGTGCTATTAAATAGATCGATTTTGAATCACTTTTGATTATAAATTCATTTGGTTTTAGTTTTTCCTGATCCGAAATTTCTAAAATTATTTCAGATAAATCTTCTTCTTTTTTGTTTTCAGAAATATTGTCAAAAGGTTTGTCAAAAGCTTTATCAAGATATTTTTTTAAAAGTAAAGCAGCACTCTGACTATCTTCAGATTTTGAGATTATACTGTTTTTATTCGATATACTAATTTCAGACTGTGCCATCATAGTAAAGCTTAATAGGAAAAAAAAGAGTTGGGGAGCATAGCGGTTGTGCTTTTTTTTCATAATATTTAAAATTTATATTGCATTAAAAATGCAAAATCAAGTTCTGTTTGGAATTCATTTGCCACATATTCCTGTTCGTTTGCTGTAATGAGAAGACCAAAAATGTAGTGACTTTTAATCAATTTAGAAAAACCTGCACTTACCCGATAAGAACTTGCAGACATTCTCACTTCATACTGCGCAGCTCTTGTTCTGTCGTCTAGTGAAGTACCGTAACCGGCAATTAGTGTTATGTAATCATATTTTGTTTTATAATAATATCTGGAAGTAATATTAATTGAAGTGCCATCTTCTTGAATGAACGATCTTAAGTTAACCCAAAAAGAGCCAAAATACTTTCCTAAACCAATATTTAGCGCCTTTAAATTACTATTATCCTGCATTAAAATATATCGCGCTCCTAAATCAGCTTCCCAACCTTTACTAAAATTATGATAGTACGAATAACCTAATCGAAATTCAGGAAAGGCGCTGTCCTGACTATAGGCAACATCAATATAATGGTAATTATTTTTTTTGGCAAAAAGATAAGATTCAGCTTCCGCCTGAAATCCGCTTGACATAACTAAACTTGAAGAACGTCTTTTTGCATAATTTAATTTTGCACTTACGCTGCCCCAGATTCGCTGCCTCATATAATCTACACTGGCTAAGTACCAGGGGCCAACTCCATCCCGGTTAATTGTAGTTTCATTATAATAGACTCCAACCCGTTCAAAATTTGTTTTTGAATACAAAAGATAAAGACGCTGTCCGATATCGGGATCATTCGGGAATTTGGCTTTGATGGATTTTAGATATTTTGCTTCATTTTTAGTATCGTTTTGCAAAGAATATATTGCAATTCTTCTGATACGAAAAGGTTTGCTGTCTGGAAATAACTCAATTGCTTTTTCGGTTGTAATAAGACCTTCTTCGTATTTTTGTTCTTCAATATCTAGATTAATGAGATAAAGAAAGGCGTCTTCATAAACTGGATTTTTATCAATAACATAATTATAATAATATCGGGCACTGTCTTTTGATTTGATCAAATCATAATTTCGTCCCAACACTAAATGAAAATCAAGATAATCCGGAGCTAGTTTTTTCCCTAACAATGCTCTCTTAATATTTAACTTATAATCAGGATGATTGGTCTTCATATTTTTTAGGATAACAGTCAAAAGACTATCCGTGTCAACTTTTTTTTGTGCGTTTATATTTTGATAAGAAAATAAAAGCAGGCAAAAAAGTGATGTAGTTATTGATATGAGTTTATTACTTTTCATCTTTCAAATTATTTTTTAACTGGTTTTTCATAACCTTTACGAACCATCACACCCCATTTTTGTTCTTTTTGAGAAAAGAAATACCAATATCCTTTTAACGAGGCGTAGACATTGACAGGATGATAAACAAAAGGTTCAATAACTGCCATTCCAACCAGCGTAATTAGCTCTTTATAATTCGCATAGCTCTTGTATAATATTTCGTCAATCAAAATAGAAATTATCGTTATCGAGAGATAAAAGAGATAAACAATAGTACTGATTATTAAAAGATAGTGAAAATCTACCAGACCAAAGGCGAGACTTACAATTAAAGTGATAATGCCTAAAAACTCTATAATTGGAACTAAAAATTCAAAGCTGAAAAAAAAAGGCAGAACCAGAAAAGCCGTTCTTCCATATTTTGGATTTAAAAACATTTTTCGATGTAAATAGAGTGTTTGTATTAATCCTCTTGCCCAGCGGATGCGTTGTCTCAAAAATACTTGCCTTGTACTCGGAACTTCTGTCCAGCAAAGTGATTCAGGTATATATTGAATCAAAAATTTTTCATTTGCATCATGCATATATTTTCTCATACGCGTAACAAGTTCCATATCTTCTCCCAACGATTTGTGCCAGTAACCGCCTGCTTTTATAACAATATCTTTGTCAAACATACCTAATCCGCCAGAAACTAGAAGAAGTCCGTTTATTTGGCTCCAGGCCATTCGGCCAAATAAAAAGGATCGTACATATTCTAGTTCCTGAAAACGCGGATACCATTCTTTAGGGTAATGTACTTTAAATAAAAAACCTTCTTTAATATCACACGAATTTGAAATTCTGATTCCTGCCCCAGTTGCAATAACTCTGGTTTCATTTTCCATGAACGGCTTTGCTAATTTTAGAATAGTATTGCTTTTTAAAATGCAATCAACATCAGTACATAAAAACAAAGGATATTGTGAAGAATTTATTCCTGCATTAGATGCGTCGGCTTTGCTTTTACCATTTAGTTTATCAACTACCATTAGTTTTGAGTAGGCAGGATTTTTTGATTTATAATGACCTCTTACAGGCTGCGTTAGTATTTTTTCCTGATAATAAAAGTCAATTTTAACCAAATCAAATTCAGTTATCAATTTTTCGAGCGTATCATCGGTGC
Source organism: Flavobacterium sp. LC2016-12 (assembly GCF_015351595.1). Classification (GTDB taxonomy): domain Bacteria; phylum Bacteroidota; class Bacteroidia; order Flavobacteriales; family Flavobacteriaceae; genus Flavobacterium. The sequence continues at coordinate 213,232 of NZ_JADKPT010000001.1, forward strand.
TTCCGTCATTCACAATTATGATTTCAAATTTTGGATATGTTAATGAAAGCAATGATTTGACATTGTATACAATGTTTACGCCTTCATTAAAGGCTGGTGCAACAACTGACACACCTAAAATATGATTAGAACGAAGTAGTACCTCTTCGTCAAGATATTTTTGATATTTTAAATGTTTTATGATTGCCCAATAGGATAAGATTGATAAAAAAATATAAAATAAAATATAGCCAAGTGAAAAGGAGGCTATAAAAATATCATAACAACGAATAAGATAATGTAAAAGATTATGCATCATAGTTCTAATTTTCTGTTATGATTAATCATTTTCTGGGTGTCTGAATCTTTCTTTCCTAAGGCATTTAAGGCCTCACTATCTAAACTATCTAAAGAACACACCATTTTTAATTTTAGGTCTTTTACTTCCTGTTTCGGAATTTCAATCTTCAGGAAATCAATTGTTTTTTTAGATCCGATTTCAGCCAAAGCCTCCAACATTTCCAGTTGAATTTCGATAGGTTCATTATAAAATAATGCCAGTATTTCGTCTTCCGCTTCTATTAAAAACAGGTCCTGAATTGCGGTTATAGCATCAATTTTCAAAGCCTTATCTTCGTGATGGAGTAATTTTATTATTTCGGCTGCTTTATTTCTGTAATTATAAAAAACCATTGTCATTACAGCCAATTTTAAAATTGTTGGGTTTTTAGCCTGAATCCAGAGGTCTAATTGCTTGGGCTGCGGTATTTTCTCTGAATGCAGTACATCCATAACTTTTATGGTGGTGATGATGGAATTTTTAATTCGAAGCTTGTCAACTGCTTGCCAATCACCTTTTGATAAAGCCAAATAAGCAATATTTGCATTGGATCTGATGATTTTATTACGGTGAAATAAATAATTTTTTAAAATTGAAATTCCGGGTTTGTAGCCTAAAGCCTGAAAATGGTAAATCCCTTCACATTTTTTATATTTTCTGAAGTCCCGAATTAAACTAGCAGAATAATGGTTTAGGTCAAGTTCTTTATAAATTAAAAGAATATTTTTAGCTGTTTTTCCTTTTAAATTACTTTTCATTCTAATCATGTCACAAATCAGCATTTCTTTGCACCATGTTTTATGAATTGGAATTTCAGATTTGAATTTTGCGATTTTATATTTTAATGTATTTTTATCAGGTTTTGATAAGGTAATCTCGGTTAAAAATATTTCTGATTTTCGAATAATTTGATGTCTATAAGGCAAGTTGTATTGATAATAGATTCTTTTTAGGAGTAAAATAACTATTAGCGATAGGCTGAGAATAAAAAAGAATGGAATAACGAAATGTTTTATAATTTCTATAAGCTTTTCCATAAAATTAGCTTTATATCGTAATATTACGAAAAAAAAGCGAGAAACCCGAATAAAAAAGGTTGATTTTCAAGCTAAAAGCCTTCGAAAACACCTAGTCCAAAAAGGGCAAAATCATATTTTACCGGATCTTTTGAATCCATTTCACGAAGCTTAAAATCTAATTCGGCTAGAGCTTTTCCATCATTCTGTTTTCGCGAGAGGATGCCTAATTTGCGGGCTACATTTCCGGAATGAACATCAAGCGGACAAGATAATGAAGCGGGAGAAATGGTTTTCCAAATGCCTAAATCGACGCCTTTTGTATCCTGACGAACCATCCAGCGTAAATACATGTTGATTCTTTTTGCTGCCGAATTGTTTAGCGGATCAGAAATGTGTTTTTGTGTTCGGGGTAAATGATCAATTTCGAAGAAGATTTTTTTGAATTCATGAATGCTTTTCTGCAAACTATTTTCTTCCTGATTTTTTGCAAATACCGCTTCTAAACCATTATAGTTTTTATAAATATGTTGTAATCCTTTTATGAAACCTCCGAAATCCTTTCCGTTGAAAGTACGATGTACAAAATTTTCCAATCGCGACAAATCTTCATCAGAATGCGACATTACAAAGTCATAAGGTGTATTCCCCATCAATTCCATCATTTGATGTGAATTTTTGATGATCATTTTACGATTTCCCCAAGCAATAGTCGCACTCAAAAATCCGGCAATTTCAATATCTTCTTTTTGAGTAAATAAATGCGGAATTTGTACAGGATCGCTCTCAATAAAATCCTGATTATTGTATTGAATGACTTTTTCGTCGAGAAATTCTTTGAGTTCTTTTTGATTCATTTGAAATGAAAGTTCTTAGTATTCAAGTGCCCTAGCCCTGATGGGAGGGAAAATCCTTTTGTGCTGCTCCCGATAGCTATCGGGCGACACAAAAGATTTGGAAGGACAGCAGGAATAGCTCCTAATTACTAATCTGCCCGTCTACCATTATCAATTTTCTATCGGCCATATTAGCCAATTCTTCGTTGTGTGTTACGATGACAAATGTTTGTCCGAATTCATCACGAAGCTGGAAAAATAACTGATGTAAATTTTCTGCAGAATGTGTGTCTAAATTTCCCGAAGGTTCATCGGCAAAAATAACATCAGGCTTATTGATTAATGCTCTTGCTACAGCAACACGTTGTTGTTCACCGCCTGAAAGTTCATTTGGTTTATGATTGATTCGATGTGATAACCCTAAAAAAGTCAATATTTTTTTAGCTTCAGACTCAGTTTCAGATGGTTTTTTGCCCGCAATATAAGCTGGAATACACACATTTTCTAAAGCTGTAAATTCTGGTAAAAGCTGATGAAACTGAAAAATGAAACCTAAATTTAAATTTCTGAATTTAGATAATGTTTTATCATTCAATCCTAAAATATTTTCACCATTAATAGTTAATGTAGTTTCGGTTTCAGATTTTGACGGTTTATCTAAAGTTCCTAAGATCTGTAATAAAGTTGTTTTTCCGGCACCAGAAGCGCCAACTATCGAAACAATTTCACCCTTTTTAATATGCAGATCAACTCCTTTTAAAACTTCAAGCTGATCGTAGAATTTATGTATATTTTTTGCGTGTATCATTTTTGAAACTGTTTCTACAAAGAAACAAAGATTCTGATTAGAATCAAATTCCAATCCCGAAGTTTAAGGATAAATTCCAAATTCTAATTTGCAAAATAAAATTGGCTTGAAAATTGAATGAGTGGTAATTAAAGAAAAAAATGGGCATTAGAAATAAATTACTTTGCTAATTTCTTTTTAAATTCGAATAATCTCTAATTGAATTGAAAATGCAAGATTTACAAGCAATAAACGAAGAAGATAAAATGAGGAAACTCCTTTTAGGTTTGCTTTTGGATGGAATTGGTATGATTTCTTTCAGTATTCCTTTAATTGGTGAGTTTTCAGATGTGATATGGGCACCAATCGCTGCCTTTGTCATGACAAGAATGTATAAAGGGAGAGTAGGGAAAGTAGCCAGTATTTTGACATTTGTTGAAGAAATAATTCCGTTTACGGATATAATTCCATCCTTTACCCTTACGTGGATTTATACCTATTACTTTCAGAAAAGCAGTAAGGAAATTTAGTTTTTGAAAAGGAATCCAAGGCCCATATTTTTAAGCATTTTCTTTTCGAAGTTCCAAAAGAAGCGAAATTGACCAAAAAGTGTTCCAATAGCGACCAATAAAACCTGATAAATAGGGAATATAATCAACAAACGAATTAAAGTAAACCAACCACCAAAATCTTCTTTGGTGATGCCTAGCCATACGCAAAAAGGTTTAGACAACCACGCAGATGCCGATCCTGTGATGGCAAAAACGATAAGTATAATTATGGCTTGTACATTTGAGGTAATGCCCCAACGTTTCTTTAATTTATCCATGCTTTATTTAAAACGATTACAAATATAACAACATTATCTTATCGGAACATACCCGCCAAGCTTTTGTTTGTAAGTATTTTGAAAATAAATCATATAGTTATAAATCAAGTAATTTACTTCGTAACCATAATGAATGTCAGGTCGATAATCGATTGACATTTCATATAAATTAGGATTGTAGCGTTGTGGTTGTGTTGCGCGATTATTCCATTCTGTCACATAAATATAATTTTTGTTTTCAAGATAGGATAAAGAATGATAATTTCTAGGGTATGCCCGCGAAGCCAACCATGTACTAAAACCATTATCTATGATAATTACTTCATACTCTAAAGAATCATTTGCAATTCGAACAGTATCATTTACTCCCGGATTGGGTTTAGATGAAGTCGACGCAACCGTATTCTTTTTTGAAGCTGTAGAACATGCAACTATAGTAAAAATTACGATTAATATGTAAATTATCTTTTTCATGATCCGCTTTTTGAAGCTTAAATTTACGAATAAATTTTGGAAAAGGTACTAAGGGGCTGAGATACTAAGTTGCTAAGGTTTTTTAAAACATAAAAAAAGCTGTTAGAAACAGCTTTTTTTTATTTGTAAAGTTGATAAAGCTCAGAACCTTAGTGTCTCAGCCCCTTAGAACCTTTATTTACTTCCAAAGATTTTTCCAATAAAACCAGCTATACCGCCTTTAGTTTTAGCAACAACCATAACATCAGCTACATCCAATTTTCCATCGGCGTTTTGATCTAAACCAAATTGAGTTCCGTATTTAGAAATAGTATCCATTATGTTAGAAGCTTGTCCGCTATTTCCGGAAATTGAGCTGATTATGTCTGAAATATTAAAACTGCTATCATTTGGGTCTTTTGCTTTATTTACCAGGGAGCTTAGAATTTGTGGAATCATGCTTGCTGCAACTCCTGAAGAAGCTTCGCTGCTTAATCCAAATTTTTCACCAAGGTTTCCACTCACTTGTTGTGTTAATTGTTGTACAACCGGGTTAGAACTGTCGATAGAAGATGTTCCGTTAAATAAACCTGCCAATTGTTCTGCACCGCCTTCTGAAGCAATCTTTTGCAATCCAGCGAATATCGAATTACTAGTCTCACCAATTACGGCTTCATTATGCTCATTTGGGACAGCAGTGTTGTTTACAACAGCATCGCCTCCGTATTGTTGTACTAATTGTGTTAATTGTTCAAACATGATTTAAAGAATTTAGATTAGATTTAAACTCAAATTTAATCAAAAAAAGAAAGGGATTTATTAAACGATGTTAATAAATCCCTTCTAAATAATTTAATTATAATTAATTAGCTCAACAAAGAAATAATTTGCGATGCTAATTCAGTTCCAATTCTGTCTTGTGCTTCTCCGGTTGCTGCTCCAATATGAGGAGTTAAAGAAATTTTAGTGTGCATTAAAATGGCCATTTCTGGTTTTGGTTCGCTTTCAAAAACGTCCAGACCTGCAAAAGCAACTTTCCCTGAATCTAAAGCTTTTACTAAAGCAACTTCGTCAATAACACCACCACGAGCACAGTTTACGATTCCAACACCGTCTTTCATAATTGCTAATTCTTTCTCACCAATGATGTAACCATCCTGAGCAGGAACGTGCAATGTAATGAAATCAGCTTCTTTGAATAAAGATTCCAATGATTGAGAAACGATTGTTGTAGTAATAGATTGACCGTCAAAGAATTCTACTTTTACATCAACTTGCGGAATAAAACTATCAGCAGCGATAACTTTCATACCTAAACCAAGTGCCATCTTTGCAGTAGCTTGCCCGATACGACCGATACCAACGATACCAAGCGTTTTTCCTCTTAATTCAGTTCCGTTTGCATAAGCTTTTTTCAAACCATCAAAGTTCGAATCTCCTTCAAGAGGCATATTTCTGTTAGAATCATGTAAAAAACGAACACCGGAAAACAAGTGTCCAAATACCAATTCAGCAACAGATTCTGATGATGAAGCTGGTGTGTTAATTACGTGGATTCCTTTGCTTTTAGCATAATCAACATCGATATTATCCATACCAACACCACCACGGCCAATAATTTTAAGACCAGGACAAGCGTCAATAATATCTTTACGAACTTTAGTCGCACTACGCACTAAAACTACGTCTACATTGTTTTCATTCACAAAATTAGCTACTTGTTCCTGAGCTACTTTTGTAGTTATAACTTCAAATCCACCTTTTTCTAAAGCCAGAATTCCACTTTTTGAAATTCCATCATTCGCTAATACTTTCATTTTAGTTTATGTGTTTATTTGGTTAATCGTTTAATCAGTTAAGATTAGAAGATTAAGATATATATAATTTTTTCTTTTTTGATAAAGGAGCTAATCCCGCTATCCGTTCCAATCTTTTATGTTTTGAAAAAAAACATAAAAGGATTTCCACTTCTATCGGGGCTAGGGTTTCAGTATTCAATTCACATTTTCGATAAACTGATCCCGATAGCTATCGGGAGCGACTGCGACTGAAAACTATACTTTAGACTCCAACGCTTTCATTACATCAACTAAAACCTGAACACTTTCGATAGGCATAGCGTTGTAAATAGAGGCTCTGTAACCACCAACAGAACGGTGTCCCGGGATTCCTGAAATTCCAGCTTCCTTCCATGCAGCATCAAAAATTGCCGTATGGTCAGCGTTGTTCAATAAGAAAGTAACGTTCATTTTAGAACGATCTTCAACAGCTGCAGCACCTTTGAATAATGGGTTTCTGTCGATTTCAGCATAAAGTAAATCAGCTTTTGCGTCGTTTAATTTTTCAACAGCAGCGATTCCACCTTTTTCTTTAATCCATTGTAAAGTCAGTAAAGAAACGTAAACAGCAAAAACAGGAGGAGTATTATACATACTTTCACCTTTAATGTGTTTAGCATAATCTAACATACTTGGAATTTCTTTTCCGTTTTTACCTAGAATATCTTCTTTGATTACTACTAAAGTAGTTCCTGCAGGACCCATATTTTTTTGAGCTCCAGCATAGATTAAATCAAATTTAGAGAAATCTAATTCACGTGAAAAAATATCAGAACTCATATCGCAAACAACAGGAATGTTAGTTGCAGGGAATTCTTTCATTTGAGTTCCAAAAATAGTATTGTTACTTGTGCAGTGAAAATAATCTGCATCACTTGGTATTGCGTATCCTTTTGGAATGTGGTTGTAATTTTCTTCTTTTGAAGAAGCTACAACAACAGTTTCTCCAAAATATTTGGCTTCTTTTATTGCGGCAGTTGCCCATGTACCTGAATCTAAATAAGCTGCTTTTCCGTTTTCTTTCATCAAGTTGTACGGAGCCATTAAGAATGCTGTACTTGCACCACCTTGTAAAAATAAGGCCTGATATCCTTTTCCCTGAAGTCCTAATAACTCTAAAGCAAGTGATCGTGCCTCTTCCATAACAGCAACGAACTCTTTACTTCGGTGCGAAATTTCAAGGATAGATAATCCTGTATCATTAAAGTTTAAAACTGCTTTTGATGCTTTCTCAAAAACTTCCTGAGGTAAAATACTTGGACCTGCGCTGTAGTTGTGTTTTTTCATGGTTCTTGTTAATAGTCGAAAATTTTAAAGATGCAAATTTCGGCAATAGGAGCTGAAAAAGCGATAAATTATTCGAAATAATTAAACATATTTTTACTTTGTTGTTAACAAAAACGTTATAGTATCTACGTTATCTGCGTAATCCCACAATTGCGGATTTTGCGTTTGGCCAAACGGAATGCTATTTTCGATTAAATCGTTGCTAACGATGCATTGAATTTGTTCAGAATCAGCCTCTAGGCGAGTCTGTAAATCTTCGATATTTTCATAAAATTCATAAAAAACACTCGAAATAGGCGAGGCGTAGCTTGAATCTTCTTTTATGGTCAAAAATCCATTATCCAATAATTTGAAATTACTCATCAAAAAAACGGCTTTGTTGTAGTCGTAATTATTAGCATATTTTTCATAATGAATAACATCCTGATATTTGAAAATAGCTTCAAAAAAGGCATCAAAAGAATAACCCTTTGGGACAAAAATCTTGGAAACATTACGGCATCCTAATCCGAAATAACGGAAAATATCTTCGCCTAAAGCTTCTAATTCTTCTTTAGATTCTTTTCCGTTTAAAACAGCAGCCGAATTTCTGTTTTTACGAATGATCGAGGGTTTATCTTTGAAATAATATTCGAAATATCGAGATGTATTGTTGCTTCCAGTGGCAATTACGGCATCAAAGTTTTCCAGTTTGCCTTCCACGAAAGTGATTCTTTCTTTTAAATTTTCATCAACAGCAATAAGATATTTAGCTAAAAACGGCAATAAATGCTGGTCGTTTGATGATGTTTTAATCAAAGCCTTGTTACCAGTCATTAAAACCGATAAAAAATCATGAAAACCTACTAACGGAATATTTCCGGCTAAAATCAGCGCCACATTTTTTTCGTTTTCATTGTTTTGAGAAAACTCGGTCCGGTAATTTGAAATCCATTTATTAAGATTTTCTTCGGTCAAAGCGTCTGCCCACGATTTTATTGCAAAATACACTTGATCAGGTGTGTACCATCCATTATGAGATTGTGATAAATAGATCAGCTTTTCGAAATCATCAAAAAATAAATCGTTATGTAGAACATCCGATTTTCGAGTTGTATCGTTTTCAGAAAATTGTTTCAGAAATTTTCCTAATTCAACAAAAACACTTTTTTTTGTTTCTAATGTCATAATGTTTGTTTATGAATAGTTTTGATTGTAATTTTGCACAAAAATAAGCTATATTAAGTTATAAGACAAAGCAGAATAAAATCTTCGTATTATTATTTCTGAACTTGTAACTTTTAACTCGTAACTAAGAAAAAAATGGCAATAATTATAACTGACGAATGCATCAATTGTGGGGCTTGTGAACCAGAGTGCCCAAATACAGCAATATATGAAGGTGCTGATGATTGGAGATACAAAGATGGAACTAGTCTTAAAGGGAAAGTGATTTTACCAGATGGAACTGAAGTGGATGCAGAAGATGCTCAAACTCCAATTTCTGATGAAGTATATTACATCGTTCCGGGAAAATGTACTGAATGTAAAGGTTTCCATGACGAACCTCAATGTGCTGCAGTATGTCCTGTAGATTGTTGTGTGCCAGATGATAATCACGTAGAAGATGAAGAAACCTTGTTGAATAGACAAGCGTTTTTACACGGATAATAACGATTCTTAATCAAAATTTAGATATTAAAAATCCTGAGTACTACACTCAGGATTTTTTTTTATTTATTAATATAAGTTTTTTTGTTTTTTTTGAGGTAGTTTACTGTTACTTAATTATTTATTTTGTTAATTTGATGATAATATTTTAACAATTGCCTATGAGAGGATTACTACTATTATTAATTATTTTCGTTAACACTACTGCTTTTTCTCAAAAAGCGGAGTATTCTATTGTTGTAAAAGATATTGAAACACAACTACCTATAGAAAACGCAATCGTGTTTATCATGAAAACGAAACAAACATTAATAAGTAATCAGGACGGGAAGGTAACTTTCGAATTGAACGGCGCCTCTAGTCTTCAGGTTTCGGAGACCAACTATGAAACAGTGACACTTCGTTGGGGACCTTTAAAACCAGATCTATTTGTAGTTTATCTTAAAAATAACAACAATAAACTAGAGGAAATTGTTGTTTCAAAAGAAAAGCCAGAAAAAAATCTTCAAAAAATTGTTTCGAATTCAAGGGAAAAACTAGCTAGTGCTTATAGATTAAAAGTCTATGTAAGGGAGTTTTTTATGTTGGATAATAAATACTCTTATTATAATGACGGGTTGGTAAATTTTCAATTCGAAGGAAACCAAAAGAAAGCAACTACAACTTTATTAGTAGAACAAAATAGATCTTACGGATTGTTGGAAACAGATGTTAGTGCCGATTTAATGGGATATAATTTGAATAATATCATGGAGAATTATTCGAATTTGAAGTATTTTGACCCGGTTTTAGATTCAAAAACAAAGAAAGAATACGAGTTCACAACAAAAGGACATCCAAATAATAAGTATTATATAATGTCAATCACGCCTTTGGATAAGTCTAAAAAAGCGTTAGATACTTTTGAGATTATTTACGATCCGGTAAAAAAGTTAATTGTAGAATTCAGCATTGTTATCGCACCTGGAAATCTCGCTCAAATTGAAGAACAGACAAAAGCGGGTTCTAAGAATGTAACCAGATCACAAGTTAAGGTAACTTATAGAATTGATGGTGAAGATTATTATTTACTAACTGCAAATGAGGAAATTGGTTATGATTTGATTTTAAAAAATCAAGCCAAAAAAAATATTCAGGTTCGGAATAATTTTATCACAACCAATTTCAACAGACAAAATTTTACTTATAAAGAAAGTGATGTCTTTAAAGAGAAAACCCTTTTTAATAAACAGAATAAAATTCTAACCAAGTATTGGGATATATCTGGATTTACTGCTACTGAAGAAGAAAAAGGAATTATAGATTCATTAGAATTTAAATTGTAGTGTTAATAAAGAACAAAAAAAATCCTGAGTATTGAACTCAGGATTTTTTCTTTTTATAGTTTATTTCGAAACACATAGAAGAATAGACTTGCGATCTAAAAGAACGCCTTACACTTTTAAATCATAGAATAGAACTATGCGAAAAAGTTCTTACCTATACTAATTCGATAAAAGAGAGAAGATCTACGTTTCTATGTGTTTTAAAATTTTGATTAGAAATTAAATCCAAGTCTCGCGTAGTAATAAGCTCCGCTGAAACCCATTTGAACAGCGTCCCAATATCCTCCGGCTTCGGTATTACCTTGTTCGTCTTGTTTAGTAGGGTATACGTTGAATAAGTTATTGCTGCCAATGCTTAATTTTAGATTTTTGTTAAGTCTGTAACCTAAAGTTAAATCGGTTACTAATCTTGGATTGTAAACATCATCTTCATCATTATAGTCAACCAAAACTACTTTGCTGAAACGGGTAAAAGCCAAGCCTCCATCAAATTTATTTTTTGAGTAAGTCAAATTTAAACCAAATTTGCTATCTGGAGCCGAAGCCAATAAAAATGCTTTTTCACGTTTGCCGAAGAAAGTATCAGCATCTAAATTACCATTTTTTACTTCATCGATTTTCATATCGTTAATGTTTCCAACCAAAGTTGCTCCAATATTTCCAAAATCGTATGTTTTTTTCCATGAGAAAACTAAATCTAAACCGTGTGTACTAGTGTCAACTCCGTTAGCAAAAAATTGAGCTTCAGAAACACCAAGATTTAAACTGCTCGCATCAAAATATCCTGTAAGAACGATACGATCTTTTACTTTAATGTAATAGCCATCAACAGTTGCTGTGAAATCTCCAAAAGTACCAGTTAAACCCAAGGAAGCATTTACTGCTTTTTCTTCGTTTAATTTTTCAATTCCAAAAGCTCTTGTTACAGGACTATCGTTTGGAGCTAAAAGTACTTCTGTTGCACCACTTGCATTAAAGTTGGTGAAGCGTAAATTATAATAAATTTGAGCCAATGAAGGTGCACGGAAGCCAGTACTGATAGATCCTCTGGCATTGATATGATCACTAAGTTTTACTCTTGAAGCTAATTTTCCGTTTAAAGTACTTCCAAAATCACTATAGTTTTCAAAACGAACCGCTCCACTTACCATAAAACCTTCAGTAACATCTAACTCTGCGTCAGTATATAAAGAGAAGTTGGTACGGCTTTCATTTACCTCATTTGCAGGGCTATATCCAGGAAAACCCTGTGAACTTCCTGGTCTTGGTTCTCCAGAAATAGGATCTATAGGTGCACTTTGAGTTGTTGGGTCAGTAATTGGTTGTCCATTAGTGTCATAAGTAGTGTAAGAACCTTCTTCACCAGCAAAAATTTTAAATTGCTCTACTCTAAACTCTGTTCCAAAAGCAATATTAAAACCGCTCATCACATCAGCATAGTTTTTTGAAACATCAAAATTGGTTGTGTTTTGAAGCAAACTGTGTCCTCCAGCATCAAATTCTGTTGGAGAATTTTCTTCAAGAGAAGCATTTAAAGTTCCTTTAATGTCGTATTGAAATTTATTTTGCCCTAAAGTGTTACTGAAATCCAATTTCCATCCGCCAGAAGTTTCTGTTCTAATTCCGGCTGCAATCGAGTTGTCATTTATTTTTGATGTAATTCTTGGTGTATAACCACCTGGGTAAATTTCTTCTACAACTCGTTCGCCATCATTTCTTGTAAAGGCATAAGCATCAGTATTTCTAAAGTTACTGCCTCCAAAAGCATAAAATTCTGTTTTATCAGAAATCGGAATTGCAATATTGGCAAATAAATTCACACCCTGAATTTCTGCATCACCAAAACCTTTTCTAAAATCATAACTAGGTCTTAAAGTTTTGTTTTTGTTTAAAAACTCACCAGTAACATTTACATAACCGCCTTTACTTCCAATTGATGTACCGTAATTAGCTGCTATTTTTACAGAACCCCCGTCAAAATCCTGATCTTTTCCGTAAGAATTTCCGTTACCATCCTGATCTAATCTGAATCCTTTTGTATTTGGAGTTCCTGGTAAGAAATCGCCTTTTGCATTGGTATTGAAAACGCCATAAGTTACAGAACCTGTAAGTTCATTTACGTTGTCATTGGTTACAATATTAATAACTCCTGCAATAGCATCTGAACCGTATTGTGCGGCTGCTCCATCTCTCAAAATTTCGATTCTTTTAATAGAAGCAGCAGGAATTGCATTTAAATCTGTTCCTGTATTTCCACGTCCACGTGTTCCAAACAAATTGATTAGAGAAGATTGATGTCTTCTTTTTCCGTTAATCAAAACCAGAGTCTGGTCAGGCCCCATACCTCTTAATGAAGCAGGATCAACGTGATCGGCTCCATCAGAACCAGATTGTTTGTTGGCGTTGAACGATGGCGCAACATATTGTAAAAGTTCGTTGATTTCTAATTTTCCACTTTGTGTTGTAACATCTTTTACATTTATGACATCAATTGGAACAGCAGAATTTACAACAGTTCTTTTAGCATTTCTGGAACCCACAACGACAACATCATTTAAAATCTGTCCGCCGCTTTCGTCTAAAGTAACTTCAATTTTGCCACCTGAAGTTGATTTTTCAACGCTTGAATAACCAACATAAGTAAAAATTAAAGTTGCACCCTCTTTTACTTTTATAGTAAAACCGCCTTCATAATCAGTAGAAACTCCGTTTGTTGTTCCTTTCTCAACAATATTAACCCCAGGTAATGGTGTGCCAGTTTTGTCTTTAACGACTCCTGTAACTTCTTTTTGGGCGAAAATAAACGCCGTATTTAATAGAAATAATAATAATACAATCTTTTTCATGGTTTTGGTTAAGTTTGGTTTATTGTTTTGTTTGTTATTTGCTAAAAGTAATATTTTTTAACAAAAACTTAATAAAAAGTTTAATTTTTTTTAAGAGGATGTATTAAAATACATTAATCGTCATTTTTACTTCACTTACGAGCTATTAAATCTTATATTTGCAAAATTTTAAAGCCAAAAAATATCATTTTGGCAGAAACAAAAAAGTAGACATAAAATTATAAACCATTAAAAGTGACTTCTATACTAGTAAGGTAGAAGTACTGATGGAAAAAACCTGAGTAACTCAGGAGCAAATAAAAATAAACAGAAACAACAGATGAAAGCAGGAATTGTAGGATTACCAAATGTTGGAAAATCAACATTATTTAATTGTTTATCTAATGCAAAAGCGCAAAGTGCCAACTTTCCGTTTTGTACAATCGAACCTAATATTGGTGTTGTAAACGTTCCGGATCCAAGAATCAATAAATTAGAAGAATTGGTAAAACCAGAGCGCGTACAAATGGCAACAGTTGATATCGTTGATATCGCAGGTTTGGTAAAAGGTGCAAGTAAAGGTGAAGGTCTTGGAAACCAGTTTTTAGGAAACATTAGAGAGTGTAACGCTATTATTCACGTTTTACGTTGTTTTGACAATGATAATATCGTTCACGTTGACGGAAATGTAAATCCAATTCGTGACAAAGAAACGATCGATATCGAATTACAGCTAAAAGATTTAGAAACGGTTGAAAAACGTTTAGAGAAAGTAAATCGTGCTGCTAAAACAGGAAATAAAGAAGCGCAAACTGAAAAAGCACTTTTAGACAGAATCAGAGAGGCATTATTACAAGCTAAATCGGCTCGTACTATTACTCCTCAAGGAAATGACGAAGAAGTTTTAATGGAATCTTTTCAATTAATTACTGCAAAACCAGTATTGTATGTTTGTAATGTTGACGAAAATTCAGCTGTAAACGGAAATAAATATGTGGATCAGGTTCGTGAATTAGTAAAAGACGAAGATGCTGAAGTAATTATTCTTTCAGTAGGAGCAGAAGCTGATATTACAGAATTAGAAAGCTACGAAGAGCGTCAGGTTTTCCTTGAAGATATGGGATTAACTGAGCCAGGAGCATCAGTTTTAATTCGTGCCGCTTATAAATTATTGAAACAACAAACGTATTTTACTGCTGGTGTAAAAGAAGTTCGTGCCTGGACCATTAACATTGGAGCAACTGCGCCTCAGGCTGCCGGAGTTATCCATACTGATTTCGAAAAAGGCTTCATCCGTGCAGAAGTAATCTCATACGAAGATTACGTTCAATACGGTTCTGAAGCAAAAGCAAAAGAAGCTGGAAAATTCAAAGTGGAAGGAAAGGAATATATTGTTAAAGATGGTGATGTAATGCACTTCCGTTTTAACGTATAATTTTTATTAGAACATAGAATAAAGAATAAAGAGAATAGACTTGAACTGCTGGAGAAATTCAGCAGTTTTTTTTATGTTTAAAATTTAATTCTTTCAATTCATTGTACAAAGTATGTCATTTCGACGAAGGAGAAATCCCCGCAAGTAACTCCGCAACGAGAGCCCAATCTTTGTCGAGCTTCTCGCGGGGATTTCTCCTTCGTCGAAATTGACAAAAAATGCGAATAAATCTAAATTTTTTAAAAAAAATAAAGAGTAAAAAATCCGTGCAAATTCTGCGTTTTCGCTTTAGCGAATCCGTATCATCCGCGTTCTGTTTTGGCATTCCAGTCTACTTTTAAAATTTAAAGTTTATTTTTTGGCCCAAAAATTGGTTACAACAAAATAACCTAATTTATTAATCCAAAAACAACCAACCAAAATGCTTAAAAAATCTTTCAAATTTCTCGGCTGGACAATCCTCGGAATTATTACTTTTCTCGTTTTATATTTAATCTCGATGTATCTGATTTCGAAAATTACGGTCAATGCAGATATTGCAAAAGTGGATGAAAAAGAAGCAATTCCGATTTACATTCTTTCCAACGGTGTTCATACTGATATTGTAGTTCCGGTTGCAAATGAAATAAAAGATTGGCGAAAAGAAATACAATTCAGCCAGACACAGTCTAAAGATTCATTGGCAACATTAGTGGCTTTTGGATGGGGCGACAAGGGTTTTTATCTGCATACACCAGAATGGTCAGATCTTAAAGCCAGTACAGCTTTAAAAGCAATCTTTGGAGTAAGTTCATCAGCAATGCATACGTCATTCTACAAAGGACTTGCAGAAAACGAAAATTGCAAACGCATTTTTATTTCAAAAGAAAACTATCAAAAGTTAGTTGAATATATTTCAGACAGTTTCAGCAATCCCACTAATCCGGAATGGATTAAAGGGTACAGTTACGGAAAAAAAGATGCTTTTTACGAGGCAAAAGGAAGTTATACTTTATTTTATACTTGCAATACCTGGGCAAATAGCGCTTTAAAAGCTGCTAACCAGAAAGCAAGCTTGTGGACGGTTTATGATAAAGGGATTTTTTGTCATTATCAATAAGAACGGCTATGAAAAAGATATTTATAATTCTGATTGTAATAATGATATCAAATTCCTGTAAAAAAGCAGAAGCAGCAGCCGAACCTTATGGAAGTTTTTCATTTTATTTTGAGAGCCCTCAGCCTATTAATGATTCTGAATTGAATATTTTTCCTTCTAAATTTAAAGGATTGTATATGACTCAAGATTCTATTTTTTTAAGAATTGATGATGACAGAATTTTAAGGGAATGTTTTTATAAATTTAAGGTTCACAGAAAAAAAATGGATTCTTTAAAATCTGAATATAATCTTGTTGATGGAAAATTAATTACCAAGGACACTAAAGAGAAATTTGATATAAAAGTAGTCGGTGATTCTATAGAATTGTCTCAAAAAAATACGGACGTATTATATAGATTATCATATAATCAAAAGGCAAAACGTATTGACGGAAATTTGGTTATAAGTACAAGGGATTCTATTTTTTGGGAGACTGAAATAGTTTCATTAGAAAACAATGTTCTTACATTTAAGAGCATATATCAACCAGAAGACTTGCTGAAATTAGACTCTGTTACGGCCATAAAAGGGAAAATGTTAGATTCGCTTTCCTATTTGATGAAGCCAACAAGAAAAGAGTTCAAAAGTATATTAAAAATTAAAAACTTGGGCGTAGATCGCGAATATACAAAAGTTTCAAAAATGAAAGTGAGTAAAAACAACATGGTAAAAATATAAGATTTGCTCAAAAAGCAACAATTCAAAATTTTTGACTAATTCTTAAATTTGAGGGAATATCAAAAATATAGTAAATGAGAATTAAAAACATATTCGCCAAGTCTTGGTTTCTTCTAAAAAATACCTTTTTAGAATTTAACGATGATAATGCTATTAAGCTAAGTGCTGCATTGGCTTATTATACCATATTTGCGCTACCGCCTTTATTAATTATTATCATTACAATTTGTGGTTTCTTTTTTGGAGAAGAAGCTGTTACAGGGGAATTGTACGGGCAAATTAATGGCTTGGTAGGCAACGGCGCGGCGAGTCAGATTCAGGAGGCTATAAAAAATGTGCAATTATCAGGCGATAATGTTTTTGCAACCGTCTTCGGAGTCGTTATGCTATTAATTGGTGCATCTGGAGTTTTTGCTGAAATACAAAGCTCTATAAATTTTATTTGGGGCTTACGTGCAAAACCAGATAAAGGTGTTAAGAAGTTCATTCAAAACCGTTTAATGTCATTTTCTATGATTGCTTCGGTGGGATTTTTAATGCTGGTCAGTCTTTTTATAAGTACAACTTTAGACTTACTTAGTTCGCGTTTAAAAGTATATTTTCCGGAGAGTACGGTTTATTTGTTTTATGTGGTCAATATAGTTATTGTGTTAGCGAGTATAACAACTCTTTTTGCTATTATTTTTAGAACATTACCTGATGGAAAGATAAGATGGAAAGATGCTTTTATAGGTTCAGGAGTTACAGCTGTTCTTTTTATGATTGGTAAGTTTGCCATCGGTTTTTATTTAGGAAGCTCTACAGTTGCGTCAGTTTATGGGGCGGCAGGTTCTGTTATAATAATTCTGGTTTGGGTATATTATTCGGCAATAATTCTGTATTTTGGAGCAGAATTTACTAAAGTATATGCAAAATCTTATGGAGGTAAAATTTATCCAAATGAGTATTCTGTAGAAATTGCTAAAGAGATTTATGAAATCGACAAACCAAAAAAAGAACCAATAGAAGAAACATTACAAAAAGAGAAACCATGAAAATAATAGCCTTTGGAGGAAGTAATAGTACGCAGTCAATCAATAAACATTTAGCGACTTATGCAGCAAGTTTATTCGAAAATGCAGAAGTTGAAATTTTAGATTTAAATGATTTTGCGATGCCTTTATTCAGTGTTGATCTTGAAAAAGAAGTTGGGCAGCATGATCTTGCAAAAGCATTTCTGGCTAAACTGGGAAGTGCAGATATTTTAGTAGTTTCTCTGGCAGAGAATAACAATAACTATTCGGCAGCATTCAAAAATCTATTCGATTGGTGCTCCCGAATTGCGAAAGAAGTTTTCCAGCAAAAGCCTATGTTGTTATTAGCGACTTCACCGGGCTCAAGAGGAGGTGCTTCTGTTTTAGAAATCGGACGTAACGCTTTGCCACGATATGGTGCAGATATAAAAGCGACTTTTTCATTGCCTGCTTTTAATGCCAATTTTGATTTAAATCAAAATAAAATCACAAATGCTGAGTTAGATAAAGAACTCAGAAACCTTATTAAAGAATGTTTCTAATCCCATGAAAATAAAAAAGATTTTTTTTCTGTTCCTTTTTTTGAGTGTATTTTTCCTCCAGTATTCTCACGCGCAAAAATATAGCGCTGTGGATAAGGCTGTTTTAAAGTATCCAAAAAGTTTTGATTCCACCGAAGAACTAGCGCAGAGAATCGATAAAGATTTTAATTCAGATTATGACAAAGCGAGGGCTATTTACAGTTGGATAGCCTTCAATATTAAATATGATTTTAATGCTTATCTTAATCCTCCAAGAACACAAAGCTTTTCTTATCGCAATGAGGCTGAAAAGCAGAGAAAAATACAAGAATTGAATGATAATATGCTTCAAAAAACATTCAAATCTCAGAAAGCTGTTTGCGAAGGATTCACACTTTTATACCAGCATTTGGCAGCCTTAGTTGGAATAAAATCCGAAATTATTCGTGGCGATTCCAAAATCAGACTCGCAGACATTGGTCGAAAAAATACCACCTCAAATCATGCCTGGAATACCGTTTTAATTGATGGGAAATGGCGTTTGGTTGACGTTACCTGGGGGCAGGGTTATTATGATAATTCTAAAGGCAGAATGGTAAAAGATTTTGAATCTGCCTATTTCGATACGGAACCAGATTACTTTTTTGCAAAACATTACCCGGATTCTGGCTCTTATTTAGGCCATAGATTAAGTAAAGATGATTTTCTGGACGGACCTTTAATTTATAATAAAACAATAGCCGGAGATAATAAAATTATTGCTCCTGAAACTGGAATTATTGAAGTTAATAAAGGGCATAAAATCACATTTCAGATAAAAAATATTTCAAAATCTAGTCAGTTTTTTTATTTGAACAAAAGAAATCAGGCTGTTAGAGTTGTGAATGCAAAAGAAAAAAGAGGAGGTTTGGAATTTCAAATTACGTTTGACAATACGATAGGAGATTATATCACATTTTTTCTGGATACCAATAGTATTGCTTCTTTTAAAGTAGTTTCGAAATAGATCGTCTTCACATCTTTGCTTAGACAATTTTATTATTTTGTGAAATTGGCGTATATTAGCATTCACTGAAAAATGAAAGAGAACTGGCTTATGGAAACAACTTTTTTGAAATCAATCTTAGATAATGATTTCTATAAATTTACGATGCAGCATGCTGTAATCAGGCTTTTTCCTAAGGCAAAGGTTCGTTATGGTTTCATTAATCGTGGTAAACACATTTTTCCAGCTGGTTTTTCAGATTTACTTCGGAAATCGGTAGATGCAATGGCCGATTTACGATTAACAAAAGACGAAAAACATTATTTATCACATCATTGTCCTTACCTTGATCCTACTTATTTAGATTTTTTGCAAGGATATAGTTATGATCCGTCTGAGGTTCATATTTCTCAGGAAGGTTCTGAAATAAAAGTTATAATTGAGGGTTTTTGGTACCGTACTATTTTATGGGAAGTGCCTTTAATGGCTTTAATATCTGAACTTTTTTACAAATCAAATCATTTAATTCGTTTAAATGATGAAGCAGTAAAAGAACTGACGAAAAACAAAATTGACAATTATAATAAAATTGGAGTTTCTATTTTAGAATTTGGCACAAGACGCCGCCATTCTTATGATGTTCATGTTTTGGTGAACGAAACTTTAAATACATACGGTTCTCAAAGTTTTATTGGTACAAGCAATGTACATTTTGCCATGGTCAATAATAAAAGACCTTTAGGTACCCATGCACACGAATGGTTTATGTTTCATGCTGCACAATATGGTTTTAAGATGGCAAATTTAATGAGCCTGGAACATTGGACGCAAGTATACGGCGGCGACCTCGGAATTGCCTTAACTGATACTTATACTACTGAAGTTTTCTTCAATCAATTTGATAAAAAATATTCTAAACTTTTTGACGGCGTGCGACATGATAGCGGCGATCCGATTGAATTTGCCCAAAAAGTGATTATGCACTATACAAAAATGGGAATAGATCCAAAATCTAAGATTATTGTTTTTTCGGATTCTCTTAATTTTGAGAAAGTAAAAACGATAGCTGATTTCTGTAAAGACAAAATTAAAATGTCCTTCGGCATCGGAACCAATTTTACTAATGACGTTGGGCTTCCTTCTATGAATATGGTTATTAAATTAACCGATACAAAACCCGATAATACACATTGGCAAGGCGTTGTAAAACTCTCTGACGAAAAAAATAAAAATACGGGAACGCCCGAAATGATTGCTTTGGCAAAAGAAGTACTCGGAATCAAGTCGTAATTTTTTGTTTTAAAACTGATTTTTTCTACTTTTAAAGCTTGTATTTTTTTAAAATCAATTTAAATAGAATTAAAAGCTGTTATTATTCATAACAAAAAAAAAATACGCTTTTATTTTTTGTGTAGAAATGGTACATTAGCCAAAAATCCAATTCATTTATGCTAGAGCAAAATCAATATAACGAAGATAATATCCGATCACTCGATTGGAAGGAGCATATTCGTATGCGTCCTGGAATGTACATCGGGAAATTGGGAGATGGATCTTCGCCGGATGACGGTATTTATATTCTTTTAAAAGAGGTTTTAGACAACTGTATCGATGAGTTCGTAATGGGCTCGGGAAAAACTATTGAAGTGACTATCAAAGACAAAACGGTTTCGGTTCGTGATTACGGACGTGGAATTCCGTTAGGAAAAGTAGTTGATGTAGTTTCGAAAATGAACACCGGTGGAAAGTACGATTCTAAGGCTTTCCAGAAATCAGTTGGTTTGAACGGTGTCGGAACAAAGGCGGTAAATGCTTTGTCCAATTATTTTCGTGTAGAATCAGTTCGTGATGATAAACAAAAAGCAGCTGAATTTTCAGGTGGAAATCTGGTTTTAGAAGAAGATGTAATCGAAACAACAAAGCGAAAAGGAACAAAAGTAACTTTTACGCCAGACGAAACGATCTTCAAAAACTACAAATTCCGTATGGAATATGTAATTAAAATGGTTAAAAACTATTGCTACCTAAACAATGGTTTGACGATTATTTTTAATGGAGAAAAATATATTTCTGAGAATGGTCTTCGTGATTTATTAGAAGAAACCATCAGTGAAGAAGATTTAGAATATCCAATCATTCACTTGAAAGATCATGATATTGAAATCGCTCTAACGCACAGTAAAACACAGTATAGTGAAGAATATCACTCTTTTGTAAATGGTCAGAATACAACACAAGGAGGAACTCACTTAGCCGCTTACAGAGAAGCACTTGTAAAAACTATTCGTGAGTTTTACAATAAAAACTTTGAAGCATCTGATGTTCGTAAATCGATTGTGAGTGCGATTAGTATAAAAGTGATGGAACCTGTTTTCGAATCTCAAACGAAAACCAAATTAGGTTCTACAGATATGGGTTCTGATGATGGGACACCAGCAGTTTCAGTTCGTACTTTTGTAAATGATTTTGTGAAGAACAAACTAGATAATTATTTACATAAAAATCCGCAGACTGCAGAAGCTTTATTGCGTAAAATTCTACAGGCCGAAAGAGAGCGTAAAGAGTTATCAGGAATTAGAAAACTCGCAACAGATCGTGCTAAAAAAGCGAATCTTCACAATAAAAAATTGAGAGATTGTCGTGCACATCTTCCGGATACTAAGAATCCCAGAAACTTAGAAAGTACCCTTTTTATTACCGAGGGAGATTCGGCTTCCGGATCGATTACAAAGTCGCGTGACGTAAATACACAAGCCGTGTTCAGTTTGCGCGGTAAGCCTTTGAATTCCTACGGAATGACGAAGAAAATCGTGTATGAAAACGAAGAATTCAATTTATTGCAAGCTGCATTAGATATAGAAGATGGTTTAGAGAAATTAAGATATAACAACATTGTAATTGCAACCGATGCCGATGTCGATGGTATGCACATTCGTCTATTGTTGATTACATTTTTTCTTCAATTTTTCCCAGAATTAATAAAAGAAGGGCATTTGTATATTTTACAAACGCCACTTTTCAGGGTTCGAAATAAAAAAGAAACCATTTACTGTTATTCTGAAGAAGAAAGAAAAGATGCAATCGAAAAACTAAAACCAAAACCTGAAATTACCCGATTTAAAGGTTTGGGAGAGATTTCGCCAGATGAGTTCAAGAATTTCATTGGAGAAACCATTAGATTAGACCCAATTATGATGGATAAAAACACTTCAATTGAGCAGCTTTTGTCTTTTTATATGGGAAAAAACACTCCGGACAGACAAGAGTTTATTATCAAGAATTTGAAGGTGGAGCTGGATGCAGTTGAAGATGTTGCTATTTAAAAAATAACATTAAAAAAACCGCATCCTCTGATTGCGGTTTTTGAAATTTATGCTTTTATAATTAGAAATTGAATAACTATATGAAGAGAATACTGTTTTTGATCATAATGTTAGGTTTAATTTCGTGTAATAAGAATAAAGATTCTGAGGGAAATGTTGAAGTTGACCAAATAATAGATTATTCGGATAATATTGATTTCGAGCTTGAACAAATTCAAAAGATAGAAATATTTTCTTATCCAGACAGATTATCATGGGATACACTGAGGCATAGGGAAGAAATTATTAGAAACAATAAAATTGATTTTGATACTTCAATGATTAATGAAAAAATAACATTATTGAAGAAACCAAAAATCAAAGAATTATTTGATTTGATAAAAAATCATTGTAAAATTGAAGGGGATGTTGCTCCTTACTCTACATGCTATATGCCTAGAAATTTGATGCTTTTTTATAATAACAAAAATGAAATAATTGCTCATATTGAACTTTGTTTTACGTGTGGAACCTCAAGTAGTTCTAATAACTTAAAAGAAAATTGGGATTATTGTAAAGATGATTTAAAAGTTTTTTTGAAAAAAGAAGGAATCAAATATTTTGTTGATACCGAAGAATTGGAGAAAAAAGAAATATTATTTTTAGATAGCTTAAAAGCAAAGAAGAAAATAGTTGACTAAATAATATAAAGTTATACATATAAATACTGAAATAATTCAGCATATAAAATGAAAGACGAAGAAGACGATAACATAATTCCAAACGACGACGAGAATAATTCAGATGAAAATCCGCTTGATGAAAATCAGGAAGGAGATGATAGTGAAGAAATTATCAACGTAGATGCTAAACATTTTGAAGGACAGCATTTTTACGAAAATCAGGAAGAAGAAGGTGAAGACGTAATTACGAAAGTAACCGGGATGTACAAAGACTGGTTTTTGGATTATGCTTCGTATGTAATTCTGGAACGTGCAGTTCCGGCGATTGAAGACGGATTCAAACCGGTTCAGCGTCGTATTATGCACTCTTTAAAAGAGCTAGATGATGGTCGTTATAATAAAGTTGCCAATGTTGTAGGTCACACCATGCAGTATCACCCACACGGGGATGCCAGTATTGGTGACGCCATGGTGCAAATTGGTCAGAAAGACTTATTAATTGACTGCCAGGGAAACTGGGGAAATATTTTAACAGGCGATGGAGCGGCAGCTTCTCGTTACATTGAGGCACGTTTATCTAAATTTGCTTTGGAGGTTTTATATTCTCCAAAAATTACCGATTGGGGAGTTTCATACGATGGTCGTCGTGCAGAACCAAACAATCTTCCGGTAAAGTTTCCGTTGCTTTTAGCACAAGGAGCTGAGGGAATTGCGGTTGGTTTATCGACTAAAGTTTTACCGCACAACTTCAATGAATTAATTGATGCTTCTGTTAAAATTTTAAAAGGAAAGCCATTTACATTATATCCTGATTTCATGACACAAGGTATTGCCGATGTGTCCAATTATAATGACGGATTACGTGGTGGACGTGTGCGAGTGCGTGCGAAAATTGCCCAATTAGATAAAAATACATTGGTAATTACGCAAATTCCGTTTTCGACCAATACAACGACTTTGATTGACAGTATTTTGAAAGCCAATGATAAAGGCAAAATCAAAATCAAGAAGATTGAAGACAATACCGCAGCTGATGTAGAGATTTTAATTCATCTTTTTCCAGGCGTTTCTCCAGATAAAACAATTGATGCTTTATTTGCTTTCACTGCCTGTGAAACTTCTGTAGCGCCGTTAGGTTGTGTTATTGAAGACAATAAGCCATTGTTTATTGGAGTTTCTGAAATGTTGAAAATTTCGACTCATAGAACTGTTGATTTACTTAGACAAGAATTAGAAATTCAGTTAGAAGAATTAAAAAACAAATGGCATTTCTCTACTTTAGAGAAAATCTTCATTCGTGAAGAAATGTACATCGATTTCAAATTATATTCTGATAGAGAATCGCTGTACAAATATTTATACGATCGTTTTGAGCCTTTCAAAAAATCATTTGTCAGAGAAATTAACGATGATGATTTACAAAGACTGACTCAGATTCCGATGATTCGTATTACCCGTTTTGACTCTGATAAAGCCGATGATTTTATCTCTAAGTTAGAAGAGGAAATGAAAGAAGTCGAGCATAATTTGGCTAATTTAACCGATTTTGCGATTGCTTACTTTACTAAATTAAAAGAGAAATATGGAAAAGGCCGCGAACGTCAGACAGAACTTCGTGTTTTTGATAATGTTGAAGCTACAAAAGTAGTTTTAAGAAATACAAAACTTTACGTAAATCGCGAAGAAGGTTTTGTTGGAACAAGTTTGAAAAAAGACGAATATCTTACTGATTGTTCTGATATTGATGATGTAATTGTGTTCTTGCGAGATGGTAAAATGATCATTACTAAAGTAGATGCGAAGACGTTTGTAGGGAAAGATATTATACACGTTGCGATTTTCGATAAGAGTGATAAACGTACGATTTACAACATGATTTATCGTGATGGAAAATCAGGACCTTCATACATTAAACGTTTCAATGTAACGGGTGTAACGCGTGATAAGCCATATGATTTAACAAATGAAACTGCTGGTTCGCAAGTAGTTTATTTTTCTCATAATCCAAATGGAGAGGCTGAGGTAATTACTATTTTATTGCGTCAGGTGGGAACGATCAAGAAATTGAAATTCGATATTGATTTTGCCAAGCTAGCCATTAAAGGACGTGCTTCAAAAGGAAATTTAGTTACCAAATATCCAATCAAGAAAATCGAATTAAAAGAAAAAGGAATTTCGACCTTATTGCCAAGAAAAGTTTGGTTTGATGATACCGTAAAACGTTTAAATGTTGATGCAAGAGGAGAATTACTTGGCGAATTTAAACCAAGCGATAAAATCTTAATCATCAATCAAACAGGAAAACTGAAAGTTATAATTCCGGAATTATCGACTCACTTTGATGAAGATATGATTGTGCTGGAAAAATGGAATCCAAAGAAACCTATTTCGGCAATTTATTATGACGGAGAAAAAGAACGTTATTTCTTAAAACGCTTCTTAGTTGAAAGTGAAGGAAAGGAAGAAAGCTTTATTACCGATCATCCAAATTCGCAATTAGAAATTGTATCGACAGATTATCGTCCGTTGGCACAATTGGTTTTTGCAAAGGTAAAAGGAGTTCAAAAAGAAGATTTACACATAGATGTTGAAGATTTTATAGCTGTAAAAGGTTTTAAAGCTTTAGGAAATCAACTAACAGCCGATAAATTAAAACAAGTTAATTTACTAGAGCCATTGCCATATGAAGAACCTGTTGAAGAAGTTCCGGAAACACCAGAGTTTTCAGATGATGATTCAGTTGAAACAGAATTAGATGATGACGGGCAAATTGGGCTAGTTTTAGAATAAAAAAGCAAAAACCGCTAGGAGAATTTCTTAGCGGTTTTTTTAGCTCATTTTTTAAATTTAATGATCAAGTAAAACTTCTTCTTTAATCCATTTTATGATATCATTTTCAATTGTAACGATCATTTTATCTCCATCTTTTACTTCTCCTGAAATGATTTTTTTAGCCAACGGTCTTCTCAAATGACTTCTTATGATACTCTTTATTGGTCTTGCCCCGTATTGAGCATTGTAGCCATTTTGAGCTAAATAAAGCTTGACTTCCATCGGAATATCAACTTCTATATTAATGTTTCTAAGCAAGTCTGTAAATTCTTTTTTAAGATGTATTTCAAAGATCTTCAAGGCATTCTCTTTGCTGATAGGCGCAAAGGGTACAGTCTCAGTCAATCGTCCTAAAAATTCAGGTCTAAAATAATTTCCCATAATTTCCATTAAGGAATTTGAATTCGGAATTTGACCATTATTAAATGTTTTTACAATATGATCGGCACCAATATTAGAGGTAAAAAGAATTATAGCATTTGAGAAATCGCCTTCTTTCCCAAGTCGGTCATGTAGTTTTCCTTCATCCATAATTTGAAGAAATACATCGAAAACAGAAGGGTGGGCTTTTTCTATTTCGTCGAATAAAACAATTGAATATGGTTTTTGGCGAATTTTATTTACAAGAACGCTGCCTTCGTCATAGCCTACATAGCCTGGCGGTGAACCGGGATGTTGACTCTGTCGTTGATTTCTTAAACTACCATTATGAAATAAAGGAGTTTAAGGATGATATTAGTGAAGAAGGATGTGCTGTTTTGAGAACAGGAGGAGTTTCAAGATTTGATTCAAGAAGTGCTTCTGAACTCCTGCAAAATGTACTTGATTTGCTAAAAGATGAGAGTTCCGCATTTTCTGGTTTAGGGAAAGATTTTATGAATAGTTCTTTGAACCAAATAAACCAACTACTTTCTTCTATTCAACAGCAAGCTAAAGAGAATAGCTTTTCTAAAAATAATGATCCTTATTTAACGATAAAACCCAAAAATGATGAAACTGTTGGTAAATCATTTACAATAAATTATTGGTCAACTTGTGCAGAACAAGCAAATGATATCAAAACCGGAACTATTTTAGAATCGAAGGATGATCTGTTTTTTATAAGTCAGACGCTTACGTTAATGACAAATACCGTTGGAGGTTTAAGTAAACAGAATAATAAAGACCGAATTTTAGCTTACAGAAATGCACTGTTAACAAGAGGCAGAATCGTAACTTTTGCCGACATTAAAGCATTTGGCTATGATCATTTTAAAAACTCAATTTTAAATATTAAAATACAAAAAGGAACGCGAAAAGAAATCTCGGTAAAAGCTGGTTTTAGTCGAACTGTGGACATCTTTCTTGCAAGAAACCCTGAAGAAATTGGACATTTGTCAAAAAATGAGTGGAATTATTTATGTGATAGCTTTTTGAAAAACCTTAAAAATAGATCTTCAAATGTATTTCCCTATCGAATATTTGTAGAGTAAAATCAAAAATGCCAGAAAATTTTAATTCTGGCATTTTTAATTGCATTTATTTGGTTTTACTGGTATTGTTTGTCCGTTAACGTTTTCATAAATGCAACAAGGGCTTGTTCTTCTTTCACGGTTAAATTTAACTTATCAAAAGGTAATGTTTGATTTTCTACTTCATAACCTAAACCTTGCCCACCTCCTTTATTGTAAAAGGAAACAACTTCTTCTAACGTTTTAAAAACTCCGTTATGCATGTATGGAGCAGTTACAGCTATATTTCTAACTGTTGGTGTTTTGAACGCACCAACCAACTGTGGCATTTTATTGTATAGATATCTTCCCAAATCAGGACTAAGTTTTTTGCCTGATGCTTCGTTCGGAGTTCCTATAACTTCATGCTCGGTTTTAGAATAACTTGGCGGAACAGTTCCATTAAATATTGGTGTGAAATGGCAGGTAGCACATTTCGCTTTTCCCATAAAGAGATTCATTCCTTCAATTTCCTGATTATTCAGAGTGCTTTTTTCTCCTCTCATATAAATATCGAATCTGGAGTCGAAAGAATTCAGAGACCGCACATAACTTGCAATGGCATTTTGAATTTGCCAGGCTTCTGTTTTTGTAGTTTTCGGGAAAGCTTTTTTAAATAGTTTTATATACTCCTTATCTACTAAAATTTTAGCGTGAATATTTTCCATTGATCCATGCATTTCGTCTTTGTTCTGAATTACATCAACACTTTGTTTTTCTAAATCTAATTGACGCATATCCCAAAACTGTGCATTCTGCAATGAGGCGTAAGATAGAGTAGGAGTGTTTCTTGCTAAATTAGATCCGGTTAAGGAAACATTTGTTTTTAAACCGTCTGTAAATGCTTTTTCAGGGTGATGGCATGTCGCACAACTTCTGTCATTATTTTTAGAAAGACTTTTGTCATAAAACAATTTTTCTCCTAAAAGAGATTTATCTTGTGTAAAATTATATTCATCTGAAAGAACAAAGCCATTTACGTCAAAAGCATTTTTATCAAATAAAGTTTCAATAGTTGGTTTTAACGGACTGTTTTTCTTTACGTTTTTAATGTTTTCTTCTTTCTGAAAAGCTTTTATTTTTTTCGAAATAGGATTTAAATACTCGGTTATAAAAAAGGCTCTGTTAAAAGCATTGAAATTATTATTATCAGCACAGTAGGCTTGTGCTTTTTGTGTCAATTTTTTTATGTCGGACAATGATTTGTTCTTAGAATTGATTTTTTCCAAAGATTCAGGAATCGCAATCAGACTTTCGCCAGCTTCTAAAATCGAAGATTGTAAAATTGGACTATCAAAACCTGTAATTCCTAACGATATAACTCTGAAAACATTTTGCTGTATTGCATCCAGAACATAATCATCACTTATTGTTATTA
This sequence comes from Flavobacterium sp. LC2016-12, assembly GCF_015351595.1. Lineage (GTDB taxonomy): Bacteria > Bacteroidota > Bacteroidia > Flavobacteriales > Flavobacteriaceae > Flavobacterium. The sequence goes on from NZ_JADKPT010000001.1 coordinate 241,854, forward strand.
CTTCAAAAGTGGTTGTGATCTGCTTAATATTCGATTGAAAAATATGTAGTTCTCTGATCATATTTTCCTTATTTTCGATTGGATACTCTGGATAAATCATTTCTTCGATAACCTGAAAACCATGAGGTTCAAAAGATTTATTTTCTTCTAATTCCATTTCATCCAATGCTGGCCCATTCATAAAACGAGCAGTTTCCGGAATAAAATATTCAATTGCCCATTCGACTTTTTTATAAGCTAATCGTGACTTCTTAAATTGAGTTAAAATTTCTTTTTGTGATGAATTGCTATTTACCAACTTTTCAAGCTGAGTAATTTCATTATTTAGCTTGGTTAAATCAATCAGTAAATCTTGTTTAATCGTTGTTTCTGAAACTTCATTTTTTTGGCATGAAAAGAAAAAACAAAGCGTTAAAAGTAGGAATGTAAAGTGTTTTAATTTCATAATAAATTGTAATAGAAGCAACCCTTATTGAAAAATAAGGGTTGCTTTTAATTTTATTTTGGCTGAATTATTATCGTTGTACGTTTCTAATAATTACAGTTTGACCACCTTCTTTATTAGTGTTAATTCCAGAGCCATCAGCATTTTTAAATGCATCAGTTTGCCAGGTGTGTGGGTGAATATTTACTGTGAATGTATCTGGAACACCAATGATATCTGAAATGTCCTGCATTGCACCAAATTCCCAGCTTCCGAATCTCATCTCACCAGTCTGATTATATAACGTATTCCAAGCAGTATCCGTTCTTTTATGGTTCATGTTTAACCATGGCTTATTTTGTTTTGTTGCGATGTTAAATTGCCAGATATATGAATCATGTTTAGCATCAGCATAATAACTGTCACCGTCTTCCTGAATATAAACGTAGTTCTCAGTTACACATAAATTATCTGGATTAATGATTCCCGTTCCAGGAGTACTATCTCCTTCTACAGCTAATTCTAAAGTACCTTTAAGAGGGTCATTAGCATCCATTTTTAACCTGTAAACACGTCCCCACATAGTGTAACCTTCAACAGGTGCATTTGAAGTTGCTTGTCCTGTAGCGGTAAAGTAAATTTCTCTATTATTGCTTGCGCTTCCTTTTCTGTAATCAACATCTTCAACTCTTGAAAAACGAATCGCTCCTAAAGTGTTTACAGTTGTATTGATAACAGCACCAGTTAAATTTTTGGCATCTGGAATTTCAACAAATGAAACAGGATATGAGTTGTTCAATTTCATAGTTGTTTCTACTTGGTTTCCGTCTGTTCTTTTTAAAGCGTATAATTTTCCATTAGATAAATCTCCAACAGTGCTCATATACATAATCAATTGTCCAGCACTTGCGTGAGAAGTTGCATAGGATTGATCTTCTCCAATAAGAATAACAGTTTTTCCAGGATATGCTTCTTTTGGAAGCGGAACCGCATTTTCCATACTTGCTTTTCCTAGTGCTGGTAAAACCCTGTCGGTTTTACTTTTATCAGCTGATGAACCTAAAGGATTAATCCCATGTACCATACTTTCCTGACCACTTTCTCCAGCTGTTAAGAAAAGTGGACCAAATCCGTGTACTGCAGGAGTTGCCAAAGTTGCAGAACACAAACGTGTCAATCCACCAATTCCGTCAACAAGATAGTCTCCTTTTACAGGTTTGAATGTTTTATCAAGATAAACTCTTGAAACAGATTGCAAAATTTCATGGTTGGTAATCAAAATATAACCTTCTCCACTTGGGTTTTTCATAAGTCCGGCTCCGTCAGGCTGAGCTCCATAAACAAATGAAGGAGAATCTGGCAATACATCTGCACTCGTAATAAGTGTACTGATTTTTAGGCTTTCGAACCCCGTCATTGGATAAACAAAAGCAGGTACTTTTGAATGTGATGTAAAGTCAATGTCAGCATTAACATCTTTTGAAGAATCTTTGTCATCATTTTGACAACTAATTACAGAAAGACCTGTAATACCTAACAATGCGATTGATTTGAAAAAATTAAGTTTCATAACTGTTTTTTATTTTTTTGATTAGAGCAAAGCTATCTCTCAAAAACAAAATGCATGTTATGCTAATCTTTTAAAATTGCTAACAAATAATAAGGGATGTATTACTAAAAAGTAAATTTTGTAGTCTAAATGTAAATTTAAGCTTCATAAATAAATCTTAAAAACCATTTTTCATTTATTTAAATAATGAATTCAAGTTAACCTCTTTTTTCTCCCTCAGTTTTTTTATAATTTTCAAGAAAGCAATTGCAGTTATATAAGCATCTCCCAAAGCGGTATGTCTGTCTTTTTTAGAAATATCAAATTTGTCAGCAAGATCGTCTAATGTATAATGATCTTTTCTTTCAAACAAATGAGATTTTATTAGGGTCTTTTTATACAAAAAAGCAGTGTCTAATGTATGGTTTTCTATTTGAGGAAGGCCGTTTCGCTCCAAGGCCTTATTAATCATGGTTAAATCAAAAATAGTATGATGGGCAATAATAATAGAATCTCCTAAAAAAGCTAAAAATTGTTCCAGAGCTTCTAGTTCACTAGGTCGTTTTATAATAAATGCTTTTAATATTCCATGAATTTGCGCGGTCGATTTATCATAGTGGTCTTGTTCAATATAGACTTCTAAACTATTTTGAATGGAGATTACACCATTTTGCAATACAAGTGCTCCAATGCATAAGATCCGGTCATTTTCATAATCAAAACCTGTCGTTTCAGTATCTAAAACTACAAAACGAGTTTCTTCAATCGAGATATTTTCATCGAACAGATTTTCCTCTTTTTTCCAAAAATTAAGTAAGCTCATAATTATACTACGTTTGAAACATTAAATCTTACGCTAATTAATTCCTGTAGCTCTTTTATGGTTTTAAAAGTTCTTTTGAGCTTTATTTTTTCCATTTTTGATAAAGATTCTAAGGCAATAAATTGTCCTGAATCATGATGTAAAAGCCCTTGTTTTGTTCTGAACTTTAATAATGCTTTAAAGGAATAGGAACACGATAAATACAATTCACTATTCGTAGGTTCCAGTTCGGCCAATTTCTCAAAACGTTCGGCTGTGTTACTGATCCCTTTAACAGAATGAGATAGAATCAAGACACGTGCTGCATCTGTTAAAGGCATTAAAGCTCTTCTTTTAATATCAAAATTGTCTTTATTGGCTCCGTCTTGTTCTACTAAAAATTGTCTAAAAAAGCCTGTTGGCGATGGACTTTGTAAAGCACCGCTAACCAAATGAACATAAAAAATCGGGTTTGCTTTTACATCTTCAAAGATAGAATCAGATAATTGACTAGCAATCTCTGTGTCGCCATAAGTTACACTATAATCAAAAAATATGAACGACAATAAAACTTCATTTTTCCCCGGATTTGTAATCCAATGATGAACCTGGCTTTTCCATTCATCCAGACTCATACACCATTTTGGGTTCGAAGCCATCATTTCGGCTGGACAATAATCATAGCCAATTTCAAAAAGTCCTTTGTTAATAAGACCGGCAAATTTCAAAAAGTATATTCGGGTTTCATCTCTAAAAACCTCAGAAACGTTTTCATATACAATTGCATTATCCTGATCGGTATGCAGCATTTGCTCACTTCGTCCCTGACTGCCCAATGCTAGCCACGCAAATTTCACTGGTGGCGGACTGCTCATTTTTTCGATACACATTTCTATAACACGAGTAGTACAGGCTTCATTTAATTCGGTTATGATTTTAGAAATCAATGTCATCGGAATGTTTTGATCTAAATATCCCTGAAGTAACTGCATTATTCTGTTCCGGATGGGTTTTATTTCTTTGATTTTTTTTGCTCTTTTTAAAGCTTTAATCAAAACAGCAGGATTATTCCCCAACGCAACCATTACATCATGTTTTGACAGAATTCCAACTGCTTTTGTATTGATAGTGCCATCTTTCGTTAAACACAAATGACTAATATTACTTTTCATCATTGCCATTTGAGCCTCCGTAACTGTCATTTTCTTAGGATAGGTAACAACCGGTTTTGTCATAATTGTTTCGGCCGTTGTCATGATGGAGTATTCTCCTGTTACGATTTTATTACGCAAATCTTTATCAGTCAAAATTCCTATCGGAAGCATTTCATCAACAATCAATATAGCTCCAACTTTCTTCTTGTTCATGATTTTCGCTACATCTCTTGCGGTGGTTGATGGCGAACAAGTAACAATTTTTTTTGAATATTTGATAGGAGTTAAATCAAAGGAATTAGTGTCTGGCTGCATTGTATTATGCGTCAAATCATCGCCATATAATTTATCTTTATGAATATCAGAATAAGGGTTTTTAGTGTTTGAAGCATAACTCTCAATCAGGAAATTCCCAACTGTTCTATTCTCTAGTGCATAAGGTTTGAATACAGCAATCGGAATGGCATATAAAATACTCTCTTCATGCGCTACAGCTTCCATTATATAATTTTCCTGTGCCAAAAGCGGACGCAATCCAAAAATATCTCCTTCGTCACACATGTCCAGAACGATGTTTTTGGTACTTTTCTTTAAAGCCACAGCACCTTTATGAACAACATAAAAAGAATCATGTGTTTTTTCATTTTCAGCAAAAATCACAGCATCTTTATCTTTGTAGATAATCGAAATTTGTTCTGATAGCTTTTCTAAATCCATTTTGTGTAAAAAGCTAAAAGGAGGGAAGTCCTTTAGAAAGTCGGCAACTCTATGTGATATGGTATTTTTCATTATGTTAGATTTGCGTTTTGCCACAAAGGCACAAAGACACTAAGATATAAAAAATTGCGCCTTTGTGCCTTTGTGGCAGAATTAGTAGCTTAGTTTATTCAACTTTAAAAACTTTCCCGCGTTGCTTTTCTTCAGAACCCACCATTCCGAATTCAAAAGTATACGAATCTTTAGAAGTTGTTAGAATCTTCATACTGATTGCTTTTTCCTCAGCCATGTTTTTTGGATGTTTCTTCTGTAGAATATATTCACAATCGCTTACCCAGCGTACTGTTGAGGTATCGGTTTTTCCATCAAAAGTTTCGATTTCAATATTGTCTTTTCGTTCAAAATAAGTTGTTTTTTTTACCCCATTCACTTCAAATTCAAATTTGAATTTGCCATTTTTAAAGTCTTTGCAGTTGTGTTCTGCATTATAACAAGAGAATAATGTGATTAACGGTAAAAGGAATATAATTTTTTTCATGTTTAAATTTAAGATTATTATTTAGGAGCTGAATCCCGCTGTCCTTCCAAATCTTTTGTGCCGAACCCCGGCACAAAAGGATTTTCCCTCCCATCGGGGCTAGGAGAATCTCGTATTCAGAAGAAATATTGTTACAATAGAGGCAATGAGGATATTAAGAAAACTTAAAAAATATAAATTTCGTCTTCTGTTTTTGTCAGACTGTTCATCGGCTAATTTTGTTCTGCAAAACCGAATCAGGATCCACCACCAGAGACCACCAAAATAAGCATGAAATTCAATCATTTCAACCTTTTTAATTCATCATCTGTAAAGTTCTTAATTTCTTTTTCTTTGGCAAACTTTTCGGCATTGTAATTTCCGGATTTATTCTTCGGAATTGATAAACTTTCCCAATCACTATTTTTCAATTGCTTGGCATAGAAAACAATTTGTCCAACATGATAAGGATAATGTGCCAGTTGGCGATTTATCGCTTCAATAACGGTATGGCCTTCATTTCGGATATAAATAATATCCGAAAGCTGTTCCGCTTTTAGGCTATTTAATGTATTAATAAATACATCCCAGCCTTTATTCCAAACTTCAAGAACTTCTTCTTTTGATTGTAAATCATTCTCAAATTCGGCATCACGATTGCGCCATTCTTTTTCTCCGTCAGAAGTTAAAAAGTCTGTCCAACGCGACAGCATATTACCTGAAATGTGTTTTATAATGGTTGCGATACTATTGGTATCTTCATTTATTGCAACAAAAAGCTGTTCAGGTTCTAATTGATTCATCGTTTTTTCTCCCAACATTTTGTAATACAAAAATTGCTTTCTAACGCTTTCTAAATATGATTCGGTAGCTTCCATGTTTTTTTGCTCTTTGATGCCGCTATATTATGTCGCTCCGAGGGAGCTATTAGTAAATGGATTTATTGTTTTCTATAAATATATTGCCCCGCTGGGGCAGCATTAATTAGTTGATTTTTAAAATGTAAATAATTTGTAAAAACTCCTTTAGGAGTGTAATATTTATAGAAATTATTTATTTCAACTGGTTTTAGCCTTATAGAGGCGACATAACGCAACATAATCAAACAATTTTAATGTCATACTTATCTAAAAGCCCCACAATTCCCTGATTCGAAAATTGCGCTTTTCGCATCGGATTAAATTCGGGATCAATTTTATAATTGTAAGCCGTTCTAAAATCAACAGCTGCCAATTGGGTTTCATTAAAAATAGCGCCGTCCAAATCACAATTATCAAAAACGGAACTTGTTAAATTGGTTCCTATAAAAGTAACTTCCCTAACTGAACAATTTATGAATTTAGTTTTCGGCATTTTTTTATTGGAAAAAACAGCATAATCTAAGGCAGTTTCTTCAAAATAAACCTGAAATAAAAAGTCATCACATTCGTTAAAAGCAATTCCTAAAAGTTTACAGTTTTTAAAAGTAACATTCTTTAAATTGGTGCCCGCCAAACTGGTCATCGACAAATTACAGTCAATAAATTCGCAGTCTAAAAAAGTATTGTAAGCAAAATTGCTATTAGAGAAATCACAGTTTTTAAAAACACAATCCTCAAACTCCCGATTGTTTATTTTTTTGTCAATATAAATGACTTTCTCGAATGTTTTCTGAATATGAATTATACCTTCCATGAATGTTTTTTGGATTTTCGCGCGTTGTGACGTACACGAAGAATATAGATTTAATTGTTATTTATTTGATATGAAATGCTATAATCATAAATACTGTAAACTCTAAAACTTCCATCATTGTTAGTTTTTTGTTTATCAAGTTTGTAAATTTCTGGTTGTTTTTTTAGTATTTCAGTGCTTTCAAAAATGGTATTAACTACTTTATCTGCTATTGTAATAGACTTACTTTCAAAGAAAATATAAAAATGAATGTCTTCTAATTAATCTAAAAGCATCTTTTGACCAAATTATTTTCTTCCCCATTTTTTAGCAATTTCTTTGGCTTCGTCTTCAGTATAAAAATTTCCTTTTTTGATGTTTTCTAAAGCATTTTCAATGTCTAAATTATATGAAGCATCTGAATCAACTGTAGAATTGTTGATTGATTGTAAAAGATGTTTTAATTTTTCTACAAAAGAAGGATCTTTTACTTTATCAATTTCTTGATGAATCCAATTTATTTCTACTTGAATATCCATAATTCTGAATTTTAGTAAAGATACAAATTAGTCGTTAAACAAACCTTTCATAATGATTTTCAATCCATAAAAAATCAAAAACATAGCACTTAAACAAGCTACAATCCCGATCCCTAAAACTAGATAATGCCAATTCGTATGCTGATTCATAAAAGCATTATAAATCAACGAAGGCCCAATAAATAATAGAGGCAACGAACCTGATAAATATTTAATTCCTTTTCCTAATAATTCTTTATTTGCCATTTTTTTGTTTCAAGTTTCAAGTTTTTCTTGTTTCAGGTTTCAACTTAGTGATCTTAAAAAACTTGTTTTAAATTTTATCCAGGGCTTTGCAAACTTTGCGAAAAACCTTTGTGAACTTTGTGGTGAAAATTATGTATCAAACCATATTTTACATTTCACAGAAAACTTTTTACTTTAAATAATTGTCGACAGCATTTCTCACACTGCCATATTTTTTCAATAATTCCGAAGCCTCATCATACGAAACCGGAATTTCTCCCATAATCATTTTCACACCACGATCGACCAATTTGATGTTGCTCAATTGCATATCGACCATTTTGTTTCCTTTCACTTTTCCAAGTTGAATCATCGCTGCAGTCGAAATCATGTTTAAAACTAATTTCTGAGCTGTTCCGGCTTTCATTCTGGAGCTTCCGGTAACGAATTCCGGTCCAACCACAACTTCAATAGGAAATTGCGCTGTCAAAGCCAACGGGCTTCCAGCATTATTTGTGATACATCCCGTAAGGATATTATTTTGATTGCAAGTTTCTAAACCGCCAATTACATAAGGTGTAGTTCCCGAAGCAGCAATACCAATTACAACATCATTTGCACCTATATTATTCGCTTGTAAGTCGATCCAGGCTTGTGTCGCGTTATCTTCTGCGTTTTCTACAGCACGACGAATAGCAGTGTCTCCACCGGCAATGATTCCGTTTACCAAATCAAAAGGAACTCCAAAAGTAGGTGGACATTCTGAGGCATCAACAACGCCTAAACGGCCTGAAGTTCCCGCTCCGATATAAAATATTCGTCCGCCTAGTTTTAATTTTGCCACAACCTGAGCTACTAAAGCTTCAATTTGTGGTATTGCTTTTTCAACTGCGTTCGGAACAGTTTTGTCTTCATTATTGATATTGGTAAGCAGTTCATGAACTGACATTTTTTCTAAATGTTCGTATTTTGATGCTTGTTCTGTAGTTTTTGTAAAGGTCATTTTTCGTAGTTATAGAATAGCCCAAAAATACTCATTTTTATTGCAATTTTTAAAACCTTTTTGAAAGAACTAAAAATATTATATTTGTTAAAATATTAAAAAATAAATGGATAAATTAAGCTTATTGCAAGGGATTGGTAAGATCTCTGTTTTTGTTTCTTTACTGCTGGCCTTTTTTTTATTAACGGTTAAAACCGAAAATAAATTGGCAAACAGATTATTTGCCTGGTTTTTTATTTTCTCTGCTGTCGATCTTAGCGGATTTTTTATCGATGCTGTAACGCGAACCGGACTAAATTGGGAGATTTTTAAGTCAACTGCCTGTTTATTTGAAATGCCTTTGTTTTACCTTTTTGTGTTGGCGGTTTGTTATTCTGATTTTAGATTACAATGGAAACATTTAATTCATTTACTGCCCTTTGTCGTTGTCAATTTAGTTTTCATTCCTGGAATTTATTTAAACCTTGACACAGATAAAGATACTTTTCTTTCAACGTTTAATAAATTGCCTGAGATTTATTTTATCCAGATTTTAATTGAATTTCAATATGCCTTTTACATTGTCAGTGTATTTTTGATATTGAAAAAGTATAGAGAAATCTATTTAGAAAATTACGCAAATCCAAGTACGGCGACTTATAAATGGCTTTTTCAGATAACTTGCGTGTTTCTTACTGCACATTCAATTGTGGCATTAAAAAATGTATTGCGCTATAGTGGCTTTAGAGAGGTATTTCTTTGGGCAAATGTTCTTGTAGGAAGCATCGCTTTGTTTATAACCTGCTGGTTTATAATGAAAGCATTGAATCATCCCGAACTTTTTAGAGGAGTGAATTCTAAATTGAAACTAACAAAAGAGATTCTGCCAGAAGTGGAAGATAAATCCGCTTCAACCAATGTTCAAAATGATTTGATTAACAACCAAATTTCGACTTTAAAGCAATATATGGCTGAGAAAGAGCCTTTTCTTGATCCGTCACTTACTATTCAGGAATTGGCCAATCAAATTGAAATTCCTGTTCGGGATTTGTCTGTTTTGATTAATCATAAAATGGATCAGCACTTTTTTGATTTTGTGAATGAATATCGCATCCAAAAAGCAATGAATATTTTAAAAGATGAGTCTAAAAATCAACTTACCGTTTTAGAAATTTTATACGAAGTTGGTTTTAATTCAAAATCTTCATTTAATACTTCTTTTAAAAAATACACCAATTTAACGCCTACAGCTTACCGAAACGCTTCATAATAAGGTTTTTGTAAAAAGTCGTACTTCGTGCCTTATAAAGTCGAACCAATTTCTTCAATAGAAAATGGTTCGACTTTTTTTTGTCGGTCGCACAGGGAAAATTTCTAAGGCAACTTTGCTTCAAATTAATCGAACAAGTTAAAACTAGAAATCATGAAAACATCAAACCTCCTTATCTTTTTATTATTGCCATTTTTTTGCTTAGCACAATCAACCTTTAAATTAAAAGGGAAAATAACAAGCGAAACAACATCTTTAGAATGGGCAGATATTTCAATCTTAAATTCAGAAGGGAAAATTGTTGACGGAACTACAACAAAGCAAGATGGAACTTTTGGAATAAATCTTAAAAAAGGTTCTTATAAAATAGGCGTTAGTCTTTTGGGATTTGAAGAATACGAAAAAGAAATTGCAATAGAAAAGGATTCCGATTTAGGAATCATTATGCTAAAAGAAAATGCAACTAATTTAGTTGAAGTTGTTGTTCAATCTAAAAAGAAAACAATCGAACAGAAAACAGATCGTTTGGTTTACAATCTGGAAAATAATGTTACAAATGTTGGAAGCGATGCTTTAAGTGCCATTAATACAGCTCCTGGAGTTGTAGTGAAAAATAATACCATTACTATTTTAGGAAAAGGAACTTCCCGTGTTATGATTGATGGAAGAATGATTGAATTGGCTGGAGAGGAATTAAATAACTTTTTGAAATCAATATCAGCAAGTGATATTAAAAACATTGAAATTATCAGCAATCCGCCGGCGAAATATGAAGCGGAAGGAACTGGCGGACTGATCAATCTTATCATGAAAAAAGGAGTTCGCAATTCATGGAAAAATACCACAACAGCTTCTTATGATCAGAATAAATATGGAATTGTTACTTTGAGAGATAATTTCTTTTACAATAAAAATAAGTTTCGTTTTTCTGCCAGCGTTAATGCGAAAACAGGTTATTTGAATGCTACAGACGATTTAAAAATGTATTTCCCTGATGGACTTTCGCACATGAATAGCACAACAAAATTAAAAACTGAAAACCTTTCGGGAAAAATAGCTTTGGATTATGATTTCTCTGAACGCACGACAGTTGGTTTTCAATTTATGAATGACAGAAATAATCCAGATTTTAGATCGGATATTTCGATTAATAACTACAATGCTCAAAATCAATTGGACAATATTACCCTGAATAAAAGTAATACCGACAGAGGATCGGGTAATCAAACTTATAATGCACACTTGATTACCAAACTTGATGACTTAAAACGAAAATTATCTTTTGATGTGGATTATTTTAATTACGATTCTAAATTCGACAGAAGTTTTATCGCAAACAATTATACGCCAGATATGATTTTTGTGGATGTGAATCAGGCGGGAAGAAATGTTTCGAATCAGGATATTGACAACTGGAGTTTTAAGGCCGATATGGAACATCCGTTTCAGGCGATCAATTTGTCTTATGGCGCCAAAATGAGTTTTACAAATAGTATCAGCGATGTACTTTATTACAATACAATTTCAGGAACTCCGGTCTTAGATCCAAATCAGTCAAACCGATTTATATATACCGAAAACAATCAGGCGATTTATGTGAATGCAGATAAAAAACTAAATGAAAAATGGAATTTTCAAATGGGATTAAGATTGGAAAATACCCAAACAAATGGGTTTTCTGAAACGCTGAATCAAAATACAGAAAACAATTATTTGAAATTGTTTCCAACGTTTTATGCATCTTACAAGAAAAATGAAAACAATAGTTTCAGTTTGAATTACGGAAAACGAATCAACAGACCACGTTTCGATTTATTGAATCCGTTCCGAATTTACATCAGCAGTAATAGTTATTCTGAAGGAAATCCTTTTTTGAAACCTTCTTTTAGTGATAATTTTGAGTTTGCGCATTCTTATAAAGAAATCCTGAGAACTAGCGTTTTTGTCAATTCTGTTGCAAATGGTTATGGCGTTTTATTTAGTGCAAACCCGGAAACAAATACACAAATTGTAACACGTGAGAATTATTTTAAAAATTTAAGTTATGGAGTTGGAGAAAGTTATTCAGCAACTTTTGCAGATTGGTGGCAGAGTGAAAATTCACTATACTTTTTAGGAGCAAAAACGGAATTTATTAAAGACATAAATGCAACTCCTTCAAATAGTTTGCAAATAGATTTTTCTACAAATAACACTTTTGTATTGGGGAAAACAACAAAATTACAAATCGATTTTTCGTATACTCCACCTTTTAAAAGTGGTCTGTATGAAGTAGGGTATGCTTCAAGTTTTGATATCGGTTTCAAACAGGATTTGTTTAATAAAACCATGCAGATTGCATTTTTGGCGAATGATATTTTTAATACGGCTTATTTAAAAGATTTTACTTCGGTTGTAAATGGCGTAAAACAGGTTTATAGTCAAACGGAAAGTAACAGATTTGTACGTCTATCTGTGGTTTATAATTTTGGAAATAAGAAGATAAATGTGAAAGAAAGAGCTTTTGGAAATCAGGATGAGAAAAAGAGAACGGGGAATTGATTAGATAATTAGAAAATTAATCAATAAGATAATTTTTGTAGTATCCTAACAGGTTTTTAAAACCTGTTAGGTGTTTTTTTTTCACGATCTACAAATTGATACCTAACAGGTTTTAAAAACCTGTTAGGATATTTATACGCCTTTTGTGAATTTGGGTACGCCCTAATTATAACAAGAATGCTAATAAAATTCCAAGAACGATCATGGAAACTTTGGCAACATTAAATTTGTGTCCTTCACTACTTTCGAAAATGATAGTGGATGAAATATGGAATAGAATTCCGATGACAACGGCTGTTATTTCGGTGTAATATGCGTTTAAAATAGGTAGATATTCAGATGCGATTGTACCAAGCGGTGTCATAATGGCGAAAGTCAGCATGAAAGCAAAAATCGCTTTTTTGTTGAGATTTGCGTTGATGAAAAACGTGGTTAAAATCACAGCAATTGGCAAATGATGAATCGCGATTCCGAGTGCTAGACCATGATGATGACTTACCGGAAAACCTTCTAAAAAGGCGTGAATGCATAAGCTGATAAAAAGCAACCACGGAATCTGAGACATTTGCGCATGCCCGTGAACATGCCCGTGTTCGGCTCCTTTTGAGAAAAATTCAAGGATGATCTGGAATAAAATCCCGACCATTATGAATAAACCAATATTATGATTGTGAGATTCGTAAACCTCAGGCAACAAATGCATTACGGTTAACGATAATAAAAATGAACCGCTAAAAGCAAGCAATAATTTTAGATTGGTTTTGTTTTTTGGTTTTATAAATAAAGCCACAGCATAACCTAAAAGTACAGAAAATAAGGGTAGTAAGTAGTTCATTATTTTGTTTAATCGGTTTTTGTTTAATCGTTTAATCGGTTTTTGTTAGTTTGCTTAAAACGATTAAACAAATTAACAGTTGAACAATTAAACCTATTTAAAAATCATGATTAATCGTTCGCTTTCGGTTTTATGGAATTTTTTGAGTTTGTAATCTCCAAAAATATCTAAAAGAAAAATTCCGGCTTCGGCCATTAATTCTTCAAAATCTTTTAGAGTTAAAGCTTTTACTTTTTCCGTAAAATGATATTTATGTCCTTGATCTTCAAAATCTATTTCTTTAAAAATATGTCCATCTTCAACATATCTTTTGATTTTAAAATCGATTCCGTCAACGGTTTTTACTTCTTCAGGAACCAAAGTTTCGATTACCTGAGTCACATTCATAAAATCAATTACAGCAAAACCATATTCCGATAAACTTTCTTTGATGGCTTTTAAAGTCGTAAGATTATCGTCGTCATTTTCGAAATAACCAAAACTTGTAAACAGATTAAAAATAGCATCGAATTTTTCTTCGAATGGCTCGCGCATATCGTGAACTTTAAAATGCAGGGTTTCGTTGCTGTTTTTGCTTGCTTCGGCAATACTGTTTTCAGACAAATCGGCGCCTAAAACATCAAAGCCAAGTTGGTTTAAATAAATAGAATGACGTCCTTTTCCACACGCTAAATCCAATACTTTTGCCTTTTCTGGAAGATTTAGATAATGCGTAAGATTATCCATGAAAATCTGAGCCTCTCGGTAATTTCGGTCTTTATAAAGAATGTGATAATACGGAGTATCAAACCATGAAGAGAACCAGTTTTCGGTGTTACGCTCCTGATTTGGTGTTGATGAGTTTGGTGCTTCAGACATTTATTCTATTTCAATTAATTCAAAGTACCGCAAATTTAGTGTATTTTTGCCGAAAAATAACTATTTCGCAAGGATACCTATATAATTGGTAATATGCATTTGCGATTGGAGTTGTTTTTTTAAACAAAAATAAAGATGGAAGAAAATTTTAGAATGATAGCCAAATGTTTTTTTGGTTTCGAAGAAATATTAGAAAAAGAATTACGTGATCTTGGTGCTCAGGATGTCGAAAAAGGAGTGAGAATGGTAAGCTTTAAGGGCGATAAAGGTTTTATGTACAAAGCCAATTTATCGTTGCGTACGGCACTTAAAGTTTTAAAACCAATTTACTCGTTTAGAGCAAACAACGAACAGGCATTATACAAAGGGATTTCAGGTGTAAACTGGTCTAAACTTTTGAATGCCAACCAAACTTTTGTAATTGATGCAACAGTGCATTCGACTTATTTTAATCACTCAGAATTTGTTTCTCAAAAATGTAAAGATGCGATTGTGGATCAGTTTAGAGAAAGAACGGGTCAGCGTCCGAGTATTGATAAAGCTTTTCCAGACTTAAGAATCAACGTTCATATCGATAAAGATCAGGTTTCGGTTGCATTGGATACTTCAGGGAATTCATTGCACCAACGTGGTTACAGAACGGCTACGAATATTGCACCAATCAATGAAGTTTTGGCGGCAGGAATTCTGTTGTTGTCAGGTTGGGAAGGTCAAAGTCACTTTTTGGATCCAATGTGCGGATCTGGAACTTTTTTGGCGGAAGCAGCGATGATTGCGTGTAATATTCCGGCAAACATCAACAGAAAAGAGTTTGCGTTCGAAAAATGGAAAGACTGGGATAATGATTTATTTGATCAGATTGTAAACAGTTTGATGAAAAAAACAAAGGAATTCCACTATACCATAAAAGGTTTTGATAAAGCGCCAAGTGCTGTAAACAAAGCGAAGGATAATATCAGAAATGCAAATCTGGAAGATTACGTTACAATTTCAGAAGATAACTTTTTTGACACTGAAAAAGCAGTTGAAGGAAAACTGCATATGGTTTTCAATCCGCCATACGATGAGCGTTTGGATATTCATATGGAAGAATTCTACAAGAATATCGGAGATACTTTAAAGAAAAGTTACCCGGGAACAAACGCCTGGTTTATCACAGCAAATCTTGAAGCTTTGAAATTTGTTGGGTTAAAACCTTCAAGAAAAATCAAACTTTTCAACGCAAGCTTAGAAGCACGTTTGGTAAAATACGAAATGTACGAAGGAAGCAAGAGAACGAAATTTCAGATTAATGAATAAATAGGTACAAAGAGGCAAAGGTTCAAAGGTGCAGAGGTTTAGGTCCTTTGTCCCTTTGAACCTTTGTAACTCTGAACCTTTAAAAAGAAAACAATGACAAAACTACAAGTAAGAGGTTTTTTATATCAATTAGGATGTTTCGCGATTTTATTTATTGCAGGCAGATTTGTAATTGCAAACTATACACAATTAACCGGAATATGGATTCCAATGACGGCTTTTATTGTTGCCACTTTGATTGCGCCTAAATTTCAGGCAGTAAAAACTAAAGATGGCGAGAAGCTTTTCATGAAATGGATTTTTATAAAAGGAATTAGAGAAATTGGATAATTAAACTATTTTATATGAGGAAAATTGGGCTTATAGGTGGTATTAGCTGGGTTTCTACAGCAGATTATTACAAACTTATAAACGAAGGAATAAACGAAAAATTGGGAGGATTAAACTTCTCAGAATGCCTGATTTATTCGTTCAATTATTCTGACATAAAAAAGAATAACGAAACCAATAATTGGGATTTGACTTTTGAAATGCTTTTTAAAGGCTGTCAGTTCTTAAAATCGGGCGGGGCAGAAGCGATTGTTTTATGTGCCAATACCATGCACCTTATAGCTGATAAATTGGAAGAAGCAATTGATTTACCTCTTATTCATATTACAACGGCCACAGCTGTTGAAATTCAGAAACTGGAAATCAAAAAAGTTGGTTTGTTAGGAACTAAGTTTACAATGGAACTCGATTTCTTTACAGATAAGTTGAAAGCAAAGGGAATAGAAGCTATAATTCCGGAAAGTCAGGAAGATAAAGATTTCATTCACACTACAATTTTTGAGGAATTAGGAAGAGGACTTGTAACAGCGGAAACTAAAAAACGTTATTTAGAAATTGCAAATCAGTTAATAGAAAACGGTGCTGAAGGAATTATTTTAGGCTGTACCGAAATTCCTTTGGTAATTTTGCCAGGAGATCTTTCTGTTCCGATTTTTGATACAGCCTTGATTCATTCAAATGCTGCGGTTGAATTTCAGTTATCGTAATAACAAATTTAAAAATATAAAAAAAGCCTCAAATTTCTTAATTTGAGGCTTTTTGATTTATCTGTAAAAATGCTATTTTTTGGGCTGCTCTTTTGTAATTGCAGGAATAACTATTTTCTTCTTATAAATTGGGATGAAGTAAGAAACGGTATAATTAAAACCGATTCCGAAACTTCCGTCATAAGTTCTGTTAAATCCAGGTATATAAAGATTATCAAAACCATCTGGTTTTGTGTTGGCAACCAGCATTTTTAGTTGAACACCAAAGCCAACAAATACGTTATTAAAAACTTTCGCTTTTATTCCCATGGCAACTTCAAGCCATCCGGCTGTAAGTCCGTTATATTTTTTGTCAGCAATAATTGAAGGCTGTTCTCCCCAATATGGGTTTGGATTGTAAATTTTGTAACTATTCAAATCCTGACTAAAAGTACTAAAACCACCTCGTAAACCTATTGTGATTAAGTTCTCCATATCAAGCCAGTTTTGATACAAATTATAATCAAAACCTCCTTTAATGTATGTTCCTGTTGCGGTAGAATTTAACCTGTCGTCGTCTGTCGTTTTATCCTCAAATCCAAGCTCTGCAGCGATATAGTATTTTTTTGTTAGACGAAAGTCTCCGGTAATTTCGATTCCTTTATAATCTTTGTCATACAGACCACGTGTCAGTTTATACAAATCAACTCCAATACGAAGACCGTAACGATCTGTTTTTATACTGTCTGGTTTAGCAGCTTCCTGAAGTTCTGGTTTGACACTTTCCGTTTTCGGTTTAGCGGGAACAGTTTCTTTTGTTACTGTTGTAGTTGATGTTTCCTGGGCCTGAACCAAAACCATTGAAAACAGTAAACAACTACTAAAAAAATACTTTAAGGTGTGTTTCATTTTCGTTTTCAATGTTAGGTTTTATTACAAAAACTTCCTGCATCCAAAGTCCGTTACCATCAATATCAGTTTGAACAAAAGGAAGGCTCAATGGAGGGCTGGTTGAGAGCGGGTCAAGCACAAAAGTGGTTTTAAAACCGCAGGCTCTGGAAACATACACATCCTGATGCGTGTAATTGAATCTTATAGCATCAGTATTTATAGCCGCGGGATTATCATTTTGCGAATCTAAAACAAAGGTATAAGTTGTTGAAAGCGCATTTGTTTTTAACGGAATAGAAACAGTACTTCCGTTAGCTAAATATTTTGTTGTATCCGTTGCGGTTTCATTAAAAATAATTCCAGCCTTTTCATCTTCGCCAATAACCATTAAATCAGTTACAGTTTTAAGAACTGAAGGATTATTAATATCATAAAATGTAATTACTAAACGCGGAGTGGTGGGCGTATCTGGATCACAAATATCATCTTTCTCGCAGCTTGATAAGCCAAAAGTAAAGACTAATAAAAGAGAAATTATTTTTTTCATTTATAAATTTTGTTATCTAAGTTCTAAAAGTACAACATTTTCAACATGGTGCGTCTGCGGAAACATATCAACTGGTCGAACGCGGGTAACTTTGTATTTTTCATCCATTAAAGCAAGGTCTCTTGCTTGTGTAGCTGAGTTACAACTTACATATACTACTTTTTTAGGAGCAATTTTCAGGATTTGATCAATAACAGCTGCATGCATACCATCTCTTGGCGGATCTGTAATGATAACATCCGGTTTTCCATGCTGTGCAATAAAACTTTCATTGAATACTACTTTCATGTCTCCAACAAAAAACTCGCAATTGGTAATATTATTGCGTTCTGCGTTTGCTTTAGCATCTAAAATAGCTTCAGGAACACTTTCTACACCAATTACTTTTTTTGCTTTTTTAGAAACGAATTGGGCAATTGTACCAGTTCCTGTATATAAATCATAAACCGTTTCATTACCTGTAAGTCCTGCAAAATCACGTGTTATTTTGTACAATTCATAAGCCTGATCAGAGTTGGTTTGGTAAAAAGATTTAGCATTGATGCTGAATTTTAGCCCTTCCATTTCTTCAAGAATATAATCTCTACCTTTATATAGTTTAATATCCTGATCGTAGATCGTATCGTTTTGTTTTGAATTTACAACATATTGCAATGAAGTAATTTGTGGAAATTTTTCGTAAAGATGATCTAAAATCAATTCGCGATTTTTCTTGTCATTTTCGAAAAACTGAATCAGAACCATGATTTCACCAGTCGAAGCAGTACGAATCATGAAAGTTCTTAACAAACCTGATTGCTCTCTCGGGTTAAAAAAGGCTAAATTATGTTCGTTAGCAAAATCTCTGATTTCATTTCTGATAGCATTTGATGGATCTTCTTGAAGATGACATTTTTGAATGTCAAGAATTTTATCCCACATTTTCGGAATATGAAAACCTAAAGCATTTCGATTACCTAAATCCTCAGTGCTTCCAATTTCTTTTTCTGTTAACCAACGGCTGTTTGAAAACGAAAATTCCATCTTATTTCTATAGAAAAATTGTTTTTCAGAACCCAAAATAGTTTCGAATTCAGGAAGCTCAACTTTTCCTATACGCTGTAAATGGTTTTTTACTTCATTTTGTTTGTAATACAACTGTTGGCTGTATTTCATATTTTGCCATTTACATCCTCCACAAACTCCAAAATGTTCGCAAATTGGTTCAATGCGATGTTCTGATAATTCGTGAAATTTTACGGCTTTGCCTTCATAATAGGCTTTTCTTTTTTTGAAAGTTTGTACGTCAACTACATCACCCGGAACTACATTCGGAATAAAGATTACTTTTCCGTCTGGAGCCTTAGCTACTGATACTCCTTTTGCTCCAGCATCAAGAACCTGGATTTGATGAAAGACAACTTTGTCTGTATTTTTTCTTCCCATAGCGCAAAAATAAGGGTTTGTAAACTTTTATAAATTTAAATTTTAAAATATTTTATCAAATTGTTGAATTTATTAGTTTAATTAAGTTTAAAAGCTAACTTTGTTTTAGTATTATCCCTAAATTCTACATTTCTAACCAGTCGTTTTTGTTATGTTTTTATGAATTTGTATCACAATCTTTCACAAATAAGCTTTCTGAAAAAAAGTTATGCATTCAAATTTCTGTTTGTTGCTTTTATTGGTATTCATATTCCTTTAATCGGAATTTTATTTTTTGTGCTATTTTACTCGCATAATATTTCACCCACTTCTATTTTAGTTTTTGCTTTAGTAATGACGTTATTAGCAACTGCAATTACGCTTTTAATCCTGAATCAACTGATAAAACCTATTTCGATAGCTTCAAAATCATTAGATGATTATCGAAATAATAGAAAACTTTCAGTTTTGCCGACTGAATACACTGATGAAGCGGGTTTGCTAATGTGCAATATTCAGGAATCTATTTATGAGGCAGAAAGTTTTATAAACGAAAAACAAGATTTGATTTATATGCTTTCACATGATTTGAAAAATTTTGCAGGAAATCCGCAAGGATTGGCAAAATTGATTCTCACTGAAAATCCATCAGAATCAATTAAGCATTTAGCTGATTTAATTTGTGAATCTACCAATTTGCAGTTTCGCTATATCGAGAATTTTATAAAACTGTTAAAAGAACAAGATCAGGTTGCAAAATTTAATCAGGAACCCCGGGAAATAATATTCCCTAATATTCTACCTTTTATTAATGAGCAGGTAGAGCAGCGTTTAATTGATAAGAATATTAAATTAAGTCTGAGTTTAGAAACGGAGTCGGCTGTTCTTAAAATTGATGAAGGTTTATTGATTCAGGTAATGGTCAATCTAATAAGCAATGCGGTGAAATTTTCTTATTTTGACAGTGAAATTAAGGCCAGAATCTATAAGGAAGACTCAAAATTGATATTTACAGTGGTAGATAAAGGAATTGGTTTTGATAAAAATCAGATTGAAGAATTGTTTAAAAAATTCACCAAAATGAGCCGTTTAGGAACTGCAAACGAATCTTCGACAGGAATTGGTTTGTATTTGTGCAAGAAAATTATTGAAAGAAATAAAGGAACTTTAAGCGCTACCAGTGAAGGTAAAAACAGAGGTGCTGAGTTTAAGATTGAATTTGATATTTAGTTTTCTTTCTTTTTGATAATCTCGTAATTGACAATCGTAAAAAAGTAAAAGCATAAATCGGCAGCTATTTTTCCAAAAATAATTCCGAAAAAATAATTCCCAAATAAAATAGGCATCCAATACATACAAAAAGGACGAATTACCAAAAAGTCTAAAAAAGCAGGATAACCAAATTCTAAAACTAAATTTTTCAGTAGTAAAACAATTTCTTTAAAAGTAGTAATTTTATTTAGTGCTTTATTTTGCTGAACCAATTTTTTATAAGAAGAAATAAAAATGACGCTGTAAAAAGCCAAATATTCTGAAAAAGTAATAATATAGGCTGTCGTTAATCCACTATAAATTTTACTAAAAAGAGAAGAAGTAAGTGCGGCACTTGTACTTGCTAATTCAGCATATTTATAACGATCAAACCATTCTTTAAATTTTGATTTTTTAAGCATTCTTTTTAAGTAACTAAGATTCTAAGTTGCTAAGTTACTAAGTTTCTTTTTTAGAATTTATTGTTTTACTGCTTTAGGTTTCAATGGATGAAATTATTTTTCAGATACTGTGATATAAGAAAGTTTAGGTTTTCCATCAATACATTCAATGCTGGTTGGTGGTGATACGACATCGCAAGTTGAGACTACATTCCATTTTGTATTAAAGGCAGCCTCTGCGTCTGTATAAGTTTTTACTTTAGCGAGAAATTCAGTTTTATCAATTTTTTTTGAATAAGCAATATAACCTGCAGATCCACCACAAGCTTTAGAGCCAATTGCAGTAAAATCCCATTGGTCAGAATCTGTGCAAAGCTCTGAATTAATTTTAGAAAGCGAGAGTATCTCCCGGTACATCTTTCCTAAATTTTGATAATCTCTTTCTCTGTCGGCACTATCATCATTGCTACACGAAACAAATACCAGACAAATTGTACAGATAATAAAAGTCAGTTTTTTCATCTTTAGTGAAATTATAGGTTGTTTTATTATCAGATGCTTTAACAAGAAAAAGGTTGCGTTCAAAAGAGACTAAGTTTCTGAGCTGCTAAGATTCTAAGTTTTTTGACTTTGAATATTAGAAACTTAAAATCTCAGAAGCTTAGCATCGTAGGTTACCACAAATGCTGGACCGAAGGTTTTATATATTCTTCATAAATCGCGTTCATGGATTTAATTTTTTCCGGAGTCAATTTAGGTAAATCATAAACCGATAAATTTGACATTACATGATTTGCTGTCGAAGCTCCAGGAATTATACAACTGATATCCTGAAAACTCAAAATCCATTGTAAAGCAATAGGGGCGAGGTTAGTTGTTTCAGGAAATAACGATTTTAGTTTTTCAACAGCTTCTAGCCCTAGGTTATAATCGATACCTGAAAAAGTTTCACCTTTATCAAAAGCATCTCCATTACGATTAAAATTGCGATGGTCTTGGGGTTCAAAAGTCGTTTTGGCATCAAATTTACCTGTTAAAAGGCCACTTGCTAAAGGAACGCGGGCAATAATTCCGATGTCTTTTTTTCTCGCTTCAGAGAAAAACAACTTTGAAGGACGTTGACGAAATAAGTTGAAAATAATTTGTACCGTCGTTACATTCGAATATTCGATTGCTTTTAATGCTTCTTCTACTTTTTCGACACTCACACCAAGGTTTAAAATTTTCCCCTGATCTTTTAAACGATCAAACATTTCAAAAATCTCAGGTCTGTAGTAAACTTCAGTAGGAGGGCAGTGCAGCTGAATTAAATCCAGTGTTTCTAAATTCATTCTTTTCAAACTGTCTTCAACAAATTTCTGAAGAACTTTTGGCTGGTACCCCTCATTAACATGCGGATTAATTTGACGCCCACATTTTGTGGCTACATAAATTCGTTCTGATCTTGAACGAACAACTCTTCCGACAGCAGTTTCGCTTAAGCCGTTTTCATAAACATCGGCAGTATCAATAAAATTTACGCCATTATCAATTGCAGCGTTTAAAAGTTCGTCTGCTGTTTTATTATCAAAAGCAGATCCCCATTTTCCTCCCACCTGCCAGGTACCAAGTGAGATTTCGGATATATTAAAGTTTGTTTTTCCTAGTTTTCTGTAGTTCATTTTTTTCTTTTTGAGGTGCAAAGGTTCATAGGAACAAAGGTTCAAAGGTTTTTCTAAAAAGGTTCAAAGCTACAAAGGTTCGAGGCTGCAGAGGTTTTTCGGGCAAGTTAATAAAACTTTGAACCTTTGTCTCTTTGAACCTTTGTACCTTCCTTAGTCAAACAAATCCGAAGAAAGATATCGATCGCCGCGATCGCAGATTACAGCTACAATAACGCCTGATTCTAATTGTTCGGCGATTTTTAAGGCTACTGCAACAGACCCTCCGCTACTCATTCCGGCAAAAACACCTTCTTCAAGCGCTAGTCTTTTGGTCATTGCTCTGGCTTCTTCTTCGCTTACATCAATAACAGTGTCAACTTTTGAAGCATCAAATATTTTAGGTAAATATTCCTGAGGCCATTTGCGAATACCGGGAATTTGAGATCCGTCACTTGGTTGTGCTCCCACGATTTGAATCGCCGGATTTTTTTCTTTTAAATAAGTCGAAGTTCCAATGATTGTTCCTGTTGTTCCCATTGCCGAAACAAAATGCGTTACAGTTCCTTCAGTATCATTCCAGATTTCTGGTCCGGTAGTTTTATAATGCGCTTTCCAGTTGTCATCATTCGCAAACTGATTTAACATCAAATAACCGCCTTCTGCGACTTTTTTGTCGGCGTAGTCACGTGAACCAATAATTCCTTCGCTAGCAGGCGTTAAAATCACTGTAGCGCCATAAGCACGCATGGTTTGAGTTCTTTCTTTTGTAGAATCTTCCGGTAATACCAATTCAATCTCTATTTGAAATAATTGAGCAATCATGGCAAGGGCAATTCCGGTATTGCCACTTGTTGCCTCAATTAATTTATCTCCTTTTTTAATGTCGCCTCTCTCAAGTGCAGATGCAATCATGTTGTAAGCCGCTCTGTCTTTTACGCTTCCTCCGGGATTATTTCCTTCAAGTTTCAGCAAAAGCTTTACGTTTTTATTTTTAACCAAATTGACAGTTTCCATTAATGGAGTATTTCCAATTAGGTTTAGCAATTTCTGTGGACCCATTTTATTTTTTTTCTTTTATTTTAACTTCAGTTGTAGTGGTGTTCAAAACGATAGAATCGGCGGGTATGGATTTGGTAATCCAGGCATTTCCTCCAACAATACTATTTTTTCCAATAGTAGTTTCGCCTCCCAAAATTGTTGCATTTGCATAAATACAGACATTTTTTTCTACTGTAGGATGTCGTTTTGCATTTTTCATTTCTTTGCTTACACTCAAAGCTCCAAGCGTAACACCCTGATAAATTTTCACATGTTTTTCAATAACGGTAGTTTCACCAATTACAATTCCGGTAGCGTGATCGATAAAAAATGGTGAAGCAATTTTGGCACCTGCGTGAATGTCAGTTCCAGTAATTCTATGTGCGTATTCGCTCATTAATCTTGAAAATAATAATAAATCAAGTTGATACAGCTCATGGCTTAATCTGTAAATAGCAATCGCGTAAAAACCAGGGTAACCTAAATACACTTCATCAATACTGTTTGATGCAGGATCATTTTCTAAAATATATTCGGCATCCTGATTTAATTTTTCCAAAACTCCAGGAAGTTTTTCCAGAAAACGATCCCAAATAGATTCGCATAAGTTTTCTGGTTTTTTACAGGCTAAAACCGCAATTTCCTTAAAGCGTATTTCGAGTTCGTCTATGCTTTGATCTAAGGGGGCATTTGAATCAAAAAGGGTATAGAAAAGCTTTTCGGTAAAATCTTCTGTTTTAGTTTTGATTCCGTAGTTAATATTGGAATGGCTTTTTAAAGCTTTTATATTTTGTATGATGAGATTTCTGGACACAATTATAAAATTGAATGGATAAATTTGAAACGTTAAAAGTAAGGTGTTTTTTGTAAATAAAGGCACGAAATGCCTAAAGAAATTTTGTTCTGAGAATTCGATTTGTGATAATTAGAGGAATTTTTGAAACATGTGAATTATGTTATTCCTAAAAAGTTAAATGCGTAAATTAGCCAGTAAAATTTATAAAAATGAAAAACAATTCAACTTTTAAAAGTGCTATTTCTGATATTGAGTTCCCGGAAAGTGAAAAAATTTATGGAAAATCAATACATGATCCTGTTTTAGGGCTTATTATTAAAGATTATCCATCATTTTGTGATACTGACTGCATTGGGGTTCAGGAATTAAATGTGTATCGACAAAAATACATTTCTAATTATTTATCTGCAGAAATGGGGGCACTGTCAGATCTGGAAAAAAATGTAATTACATCTTTAAAAGAAGATAAATCGATAGTAAGTATTGTTGAAGATGAAGAAGAAACAAGAAGTTTTGGTCAAAAAATAGCAGATAAGGTTGCTGATTTTGGCGGAAGCTGGACTTTTATCATTTCGTTTTTAGCTTTTATTGTAGTTTGGATTGGTTCGAACGTTTATATTTTGGTAAACAAAGGTTTTGATCCGTACCCGTTTATTTTGCTGAATTTAATTTTATCCTGTATAGCAGCTTTACAAGCTCCGGTAATTATGATGAGTCAAAATCGTCAGGAAGAAAAAGATCGCACTCGAGCAAAAAAGGATTATATGATCAACCTGAAATCAGAATTAGAGATCAGAATGATTCATGATAAAATTGATCATTTGATCATGCATCAGCAACAAGAATTAATCGAAATTCAAAAAGTCCAAATTGAAATGATGAATGATATTTTGAATCAGATCAAAAAATAATTCTTACAAAATTACAAATAGAAATGTTTGTAATAATAGCCGCCAAGCATAAAAACGATATTTATGATCGCCATATTCCAGGCCATTTTTTTTCGGGTCTGCGATTTGTTTAAAAAATAAAAAAACAAAAAAATAAAAAATAGGAGGGTCGAGTAGAGTGCCGGATACATCTTAAAAGCGGCTAAGAATTCACCTTTAAAAAGTAAGAATACAGAACGTTGAAAACCGCATCCTAAACACTCAATTCCGAAGAGTGTTTTGAACAGACAAGGCAGCATATACTTCTCTAAAACCACAGCGTTTATTTTTTACAATTTTACAAAAAAAATATTGATAACAATTCGGGAGTTGGAAACTGCTATTTTAAAGTTTCATACTTTTGAACTCTTATACTTAAATATATGAAAGCTTTTAAAATTTTAATAATGATTCTTGCGATTTCGGTTGCGTTATATGAGCAGGTTTCAGAAGATAAAAATATCTATATAATGGTAATTGCAATTGCAGTTTTCATGTATGGAATGATGCAGTTAAGTGCAAAAACACCAAGTAAAAATCAAGATAAAGAGGAGCAGGATGTTGACTAAAGGAGATAAGGTTTCCGTCTTAGACGAAGCCATAAACGGAATAGTGGTTTCAGTGAAAAACAATGAAGTTTTGATTGAAACTGAGGACGGATTTATGATGACATTTTTTGTCAATGAATTGGTTAAAATTCAGGATTCCAGTAATTTAATGAATTCTATTAAAAGAATTGATTTAGATGCTGTTTCAAAAGAGAAAGAAGAGCCAAAAGCAAGGAGTTTTGTGAAAGAAAAGAAAGATAAGCGCGAAATTTCGGCTCCTGAATTTGATTTGCACATCGAAAAACTGGTTCCAAATAAACGCGGAATGTCCAATTATGATATTTTGACTTTGCAAACAGAAACAGCAAAAAGACACATAGAATTTGCGATTAGAAATCGAATTCCGAAAATTGTTTTTATTCACGGTGTTGGCGAAGGAATTCTAAAAGCAGAACTTGACTTTTTATTAGGTCGTTACGACGGAGTAGATTTTCAGGATGCCAATTATCAAAAATATGGCCTAGGTGCAACAGAAGTTTATTTTAGGCAAAACAATAAATAGTAGTAATTTTTGCGTTTAGAATAGCTGTTTTAAGGGCATAAAAAAACATCCATTTTTCGCCCTGAATTTGCAATAAAATCAGTTTTTAAAAATGGATGTTTTTGTAAGAATTTAAATTTGCTTTTAATGCTCGATATAATAGTGTGTTTTACGGTTCAATAGTTGTAACTGTTCCTAATATAAAATTAGTAGCAAGTTTAAAAGTACTGTTTCCTTTTTTGAGTGTTACGTTTTTAAGAACAATCTGATGTTTGTAAACCTTAAGACTGTGTGATGTTGTAACTTCGATAATACCACTTACATTTGTTACTCCTGCTACACCAACCCAGGTATCTTTTACAGTTGGATTAGTTGGTGTTTTTTCCAGACAATAATAATTTTCATTTGCAGCTAAAGGAAGGTTTCCGTTATA
Source organism: Flavobacterium sp. LC2016-12 (assembly GCF_015351595.1). GTDB lineage: Bacteria > Bacteroidota > Bacteroidia > Flavobacteriales > Flavobacteriaceae > Flavobacterium. Next base: position 268,657 of record NZ_JADKPT010000001.1, read on the forward strand.
GGTTCTGTAAAAAAGATTGTTTGTTGTAGCGTTCAAATTAATCAGACTCGTTCTTGGTGTTCCGGTTGGAGTATCTTCATTTTTAATTAAGGTTGCTCCATCAAAATTTTCAATAACCAATGAATTGGAAGTATTATTATTGAAGACTTTTTTGAATTGAGGACAATATTTTGCATTGTCTGGTTCTAAAAAACTTACAATTACAGGTGTAACCTCGGTTTTAAAATCACCAAAAGGATATTCTGCTTCAACTTGTGGTCCGGAAGGCTTAGAAAAAGTTATGTTTTTAAAAACAATGTTATGGTTATAGCCAACGATTTCAGTATGTCCGTCAGTTGGTGCAGGTGTTTTATAAACTGCTCCTGTAATAATTTGAATTTGTCCGCCTGTTCCTACCCATTCTTCCGTTACACTCGGTGTTTTTGGTGGTATTGCACCACAAATATTTTCTCTTGAAACTTCACCATTGTAAGCTCTGTATAAAACGCGGTAGGTTGTGTTATTAATATCGTAAACGATAGTGTCCTTATCTTCGTTTATAATTGATTTAGGAAGCATTTGTAATAATAATGCTTCTTGAGATTTTAATTTATAAACTAAAGTATTGGTTGTGTCACAGCTTGTAGAAGTTACTTCATCAAAATCGATCGTATCAACTTTTAAATCACCATCATCGCAACCGTTTAGTAATAGCGCAAATAATAGAAGGCTTGCATATTTTTTCATTGTAAATTTTATTTGGCTCAAAAATAGTGAAAAATTTGGCAAATGATATTTAAGATTTGACAATTGATATTTCTTAACTTTGCAGTAATGAAAAAAGTATATCTCGATAACGCCTCAACAACAGCGATGCGTCCTGAAGTGATTCAGGAAATGACTAAAGTTATGATGGAAGATTTTGGTAATCCGTCTTCTACACATAGTTTTGGACGAAATGGTAAGACTATTTTAGAACTTTCCAGAAAAAGCATCGCAAAACATTTAAATTGTTCTGCCCAGGAAATAATTTTTACTTCTGGTGGAACTGAAGCTGATAACTGGATCCTTCGTTCAGCTGTCGAAGATTTGGGTGTGGAGCGCATAATTACTTCTAAAATCGAACATCATGCAGTTTTATATACCGTTTTAGCATTGCAGTCTGATTATAATATCCAGGTTGATTATGTGAAAATAAACCATGATGGAAGTATTGATTTAACTCATTTGTCAAATTTATTATCTGATAAAAAAAAGACAATAGTGAGTTTGATGCACGTTAATAATGAAACTGGGACTATTTTAGACTTGGATCGAGTTAGTGTAATCTGCAAGCAATATAATGCTTTATTTCACTCAGATACTGTGCAGTCAGTTGGTAAAACTGAGATCGATCTGCAAAAAAACACGGTTGATTTTATAGTGGCAAGTGCACATAAATTTCACGGCCCAAAAGGAATTGGTTTTGCTTTTGTTCGTAAAAACTCGGGTTTACAGCCTTTGCTTTTTGGAGGAGAACAGGAAAAGGGCCTGCGTGCCGGAACCGAAGCAGTACACCAAATAGCTGGAATGGCTAAAGCTTTGTCTGTTTCTTATGAGAATTTGGATGTAGAAAGAAAATACATTTCGGATCTAAAAACGTACCTTATTGAGCAACTTGAAATTCATTTTCCGGATTTTAGAATCAATGGAAAAAAAGAAGATTTTTATAATATCATAAATATCATTTTGCCTTTTTCTTCAGATAAAACTTCAATGTTATTGTTTAGCTTGGATATGAAAGGAATTGCAGTTTCAAGAGGAAGTGCCTGCCAATCCGGAAGTATCAAACCTTCGCATGTCTTAAAAGAAATGCTTTCGGAGACGGATCTAAAATTACCAAATCTCCGAATTTCATTTAGTCATTATAACACCAAAGAAGATATTGATTGGCTTGTTGAGAGTTTGAAAACTCTTTAAAGGGACTAAGGTACTAAGTTGCTAAGGTTCTAAGTTTTTTTACAGATTTTAAATTAATCTAAAATCTAAAATCTGCAATCTAAATTTATTTACGTATCACTTTCACCTGTGAATCATTCGTTAATTTTATGATTGTTGATGGTTTTCCGGCAACTTTATCGCGATATAAATTCACTACATAATCAACTCCCTTAACAATTTCAGGATTAATATCCTTGAATGCGATTGGCGTTGGTTGTCCTGAAATATTAGCCGAAGTTGAAACCAAAGGCTTTTTCATTCGTTCTAATAATTTAAAGCAAAAAGGTTCTTTTACTAAACGTATTCCAAGAGAGTTATCTGTTGCAATGATATTGGCAGCCACATTTCTTGGTCCGTCCAATATTAATGTTGTTGGTTTTTCGGATAAATCTAAAATCTGCCATGCAACTTCGGGAATATCTTTAAAAACATTATACATCATTTTTTCTCCATTCATCAAAACAATCATGCTTTGTGTTTCGGCACGTTGCTTTAGTTTGTAGATTTTTGCAACAGCTTCCGGATTTGTTGCATCACAACCAATTCCCCAAACGGTATCAGTAGGATACAGGATAATTCCGCCTTCTTTAATAACTTCGTAAGCGTTGTGGATTTCAGTGTTTATGTCTTGATTCATAATGTTAGAAATATTTGATTAAAATGAAACAAATACTATAAGGTGTGAGTATTAATAATATCGACTATCTTTTTTAAAGTTTCCGTCGTAATCCCTACATACAGCGGTAAACACAATATTCGTGAAGCAATAGATTCAGAAATTGGCATTTCATCACCTTTTACATAATCAATTGTATTTAAGGAAGGATAAAAGTAGCGTCTTGGCAGAATGTTTTCTTGCAATAAGGCTACCTGAACTTTAAATAAAGTAGTTTCTGAATTAAATATTACAGGATAATAGCTATAATTCCATTCTGTATTTTCTCTTATTTTTATCGTACTTACAGTTTTGAAATCTAAATTTTCATTATAAAAATTTACTACTTTTTCCCTTTCAGTAATAATATGGTTCATATAAGGAAATACAGCCAGACCCATCGCTGATTGTAGCTCAGAAATCTTTGCATTAATTCCTAATCCATGAAATTCTAATGGTCCGTTATGTCCAAAATTATGACTATAAAATAATTGATGATAAATATCTTTATTGTTGCAAAACATTGCGCCGCCCTCGCCAGTATGAAATAGTTTGGTCGCATGAAAACTACAGGTGCTTACGTCTCCAAAGTTAAATACTGATTTATTGTTGTATTTCACCCCAAAACAATGCGCTGCATCATAAATGACTTTTAGGTTATGTTTCTTTGCAATGCTTTCAATAGCCTCAACATTACAGGGATTTCCAAAAACGTGAGTGGCTAATATAGCAGTTGTCTTTGCCGTTATTGCGCTTTCTATTTTAGTCTCATCAATAGTTAAATACTCTGAATGGATATCGACAAAAACAGGTGTGCAGTTTTCCCACACAATTGCTGCAGAAGTTGCGACATAAGAAAAAGGTGTTGTGATGATTTCTCCACCTTTACCAAATAATTTTAATGCAATTTGAATAGGAATTGTACCGTTATTAGTAATTATCAGATGAGAGACATCAAGATAGTTTTTTAGTTTGTCTTCTAATTCTAAGGTAAGTTCACCTCGATTTGTGAGCCAAGCTTTATCCCATGCACGTTTTACAAAAGAATTGTATTCTTCTTGTGGTGGTAAAAAGGTTTTGGTTACAGGAATCATTTAATTATTTGATTAGTGAGTTTAATTTACCTTAAAAGGGCAAACTATTGTTATATTTGTGGGGTAAAAATAGGAAAAGAAACCTTAATTTTCGACATAAGTACGCATTATAACTATATGTGAAAGAATATTAATAACTGACATGTTTGAATGACAGTATTTTAAGGTCATTTTTTTCTTATCATCAAATGAATATTTTTTATTTGATTTTTTTTACAAAACTAATTTAAATAATAAACTCAAAATAAATTTAAGAATACTATGGAAATCAACACTTTTTTGCGAAATTTTGCAGACATTTTAGATGATACGGACCCGGCATTAATTACACAAGAAACTGTTTTTAGAGATTTAGACGAGTGGAATTCCTTAACTGCACTTTCATTAATTGCTATGGCTGATGAAGAATATTCTGTGAAATTGACAGGAGATGATATTAAATCTTCTAACTCGTTAAACGATATTTTCGAAATCATTAAAAATAAAGGATAATTAAATGGCAGCTTTTTCAGTAAATGATATTGCAATACGAGGTATTTCTTGCTGTGTCCCTAAAAATAAGGAACGTAATATTGATTTGGAAATATTAACGCAGGAGGAAATTCAAAAATTCATTGAAGCAACCGGAGTTGAAGAACGTCGTATTGCGACAAAAGAAATTTGCACCTCTGACTTATGCTGCGAGGCTGCTGAAAAATTAATCAAAGATTTAAATTGGCAGAAAGACGAAATCGAAATCCTGGTTTTTGTTTCTCAGACTGCCGATTATATTTTACCAGTTTCTGCTGCAATACTTCAGGATCGATTAGGTTTTTCTACAGACTGTATTGCCTTTGATGTTCCCTTAGGATGCTCTGGTTATGTATACGGAATTTCTATTATTGCGGGAATGATGAAAGCGACAGGTCTAAAAAAAGGGATACTTTTAGCCGGAGATACCAGCAGTAAATTGCTTTCCAAAACAGATAAGAGTACAGTTCCGCTTTTTGGTGACGGAGGAAGTGCAACAGCATTTGAATTTGATGAAAATGCCGAAAAATTATTGTTTGACTTAGGTACAGACGGTTCAGGTTATAAAGCGATTATTATACCAGATGGAGGATCAAGAAACAGAATAAATGAAGATTCTCTTAAAGTAATAAAAAACGAAGAGGGAATTAGTCGTAATTCCTGCAATTTGGTTCTTGACGGAATGGATGTTTTTGGCTTCGGAATTTCACAAGCTCCAAAAACGGTAAATAAACTTATTGAGAAATTTGAAATTGATAAGGATGTCATAGATCATTTTGTATTTCATCAGGCCAATTTAATGATGAATAAAATGATTGTTAAAAAATTAAAATTGCCAGTTGAAAAAGTTCCGTATTCATTAAAAGAATTTGGAAATACTTCTTCTGCTACAATTCCTTTGACTATAGTTTCTGAATTGAAAGAAAATTTGACACACACTTCTAAGGATTTGATAATTTGTGGATTTGGAGTTGGCTTATCATGGGGGACAGCTAAAATCAAGCTGAATAATGTTGTGATTTCAGATTTGATAGAAATATGATAAAGAATTTAGATTATATAGAGGAAGAGGTTTATTCAAAGGAGAAATCTTTGTTTTCTAATGAATCATGGATTTTAGCAGGACACAAAAATGAATTATCAAATAATAATGATTTTTTGACTTTTGAATATTATGGAAATAAAATTTTCATTCAGAATTTTAATGGTACAATAAAATCTTTTCAAAATGTGTGTCTGCACAGGTTTAATACCATACACGAGGAACCTTGTGGAAACAGAGTTTCGTCATGCTTGTATCATAACTGGACTTACGGAAAAAAAGGGAATGTTGTTGGTTTAATGTGCCGAAATTCATTTGAAAAAGATCATATAAATGAATTAAGGCTTAAAGAATATGAAATTGCCTTTTGCGGGGATTTTATTTTTCTGAAATTAAACACTGAATTTGATAAAAGTTTAGTGCAGTATTTAGGAAATATATATGCTCCGCTCAAAGAGATAAGTTCACATTTTGGAACAAAGACAATAGATTATACTATCGAACATAAAGCAAATTGGAAACTTTTGGTTGAAAATGTTTTAGAGTGTTATCATTGTACTTCTATACATGAAAATTCATTTGCAAAAATGGGATTTGGTTCTGTGCCTCCTGAAAAATTTGATTTTTTTGAAGGACATAGCTGGTGTGAATTCCCAAAGAGAGAGGATGTAAAGCCTAATAAAATTATCGAAAAATCTTTGTCAAACAGAACCTTAAAAATACAAGGATATTTGCATTTTTATATCTATCCAAATGCATTTATAAGTTCTGTAGAAGGAAAAGGATTTTACTTTGGATTTATGCTTCCAGAATCTCCTTCTAAAACAAATTTAAGAGTAAGATATTTTTCTTCAAAATTTGAAAAAGAGTTAAACGAATCAGAACAAAATATTATTGATTTTATTAATAATAGCTCTAATGATTCTCTCGATTTAGTTTTAAATGAAGATAAAAAAATTGTAGAAAATATTCAGTCCAATCTTATCAATTTTAAGAATCACTCTCCAATATTTGGTGATGAAGAATTTCGAATTTTAAAGTTTTACGAATATTTTAATAAACAAAAAGAATTAAAAAATATATAATGAATCCATTTGATTTATCAGGAAAAAAAATACTTGTAACCGGAGCTTCTTCAGGAATTGGTTACGAAACCTGTCTGGCAATTGCAAAACAAGGTGGTACTTTTATAGCGGTAGCCAGACGTAAAGATTTTTTGGAAAAACTAGTAGAAGAATGCGGAACGGGACATAGTTTTATAACCGCAGATTTATCTAAAATGGAGGATATTAAAACTATTGTTGATACAATTGAAAATATTGACGGAATTGTTCATTCTGCAGGAATTGTTTCTTTGGCTCCTGTTAAGTTTTATTCAGAAGAATTAATGAATGAAATGAGAAGTATAAATTTTGATTCAATTGCCTATTTGATAAACTTAATTTTCAAAAAGAAAAAAATTAATAAAGGCAGCTCAATTGTTTTAGTTTCTTCAATTGCAGGTTTGTTTGGAATGAAAGGAAATGGAATTTATGCTGCAAGTAAAGGTGCATTAATTGCTATTTCAAAAGTTTGGGCAAGTGAGTTTGCAGTAAGCAAAACCCGTGTAAATTGCGTTTCACCAGGAATGGTAAAAACGGAGATTACTTCAAAATCAATAGAGGATTTATCTCTGGAAGTTATTCAGCAGGATGAAAAAAAATATCCTTTAGGATATGGTGATCCGGTTCAGGTTGCCAACCCAATTGTATTTTTATTATCGGAAGCAAGCAGCTGGATTACGGGGCAAAATATAGTTTTAGATGGAGGAAGAACTTCAACAATATAATTTAAAGATGAAAGCGAGTATAAAAGCCATTTCATATTATCTTCCTGAAACTGTTTTATCTAATGATTTGATCAATCAGGAATTTCCGGAATGGGATATTGAAAAAATAAGTTCAAAAACAGGAATCAGTTCACGCCATATAAGTGCAGGTGATGAATTTTCATCTGATATGGCTGTTTCGGCCGCTGAAAAATTATTTGCAGAACATAATATAGATCGGTCAACAATTGATTACTTGTTGTTTTGTACCCAAAGTCCAGATTATTTTTTACCAACAACAGCTTGTATTATTCAGGAAAAATTAGGATTAAACACCTCAATTGGAGCTTTGGATTTTAATTTAGGATGTTCTGGTTTTGTTTATGGATTGAGTTTGGCAAAGGGGCTTATTGCTGGTGGAATGGCTGAAAATATTTTATTAATTACTTCAGAAACCTATTCAAAATTTATTCATCCGAAAGATAAAAGTAATAAAACCATTTTTGGTGATGCAGCAGCAGCCACTCTAATAACCAGTGAGAAAGGTTTTTGCTCTATTGAGAATTTTGTTTTTGGCACCGATGGAAAAGGGGCAGAAAATTTGATTGTAAAACAAGGTGGAATGCGTTTTCCGGTTTCTAATGAAAATGAGGATATTAAAGATGAATATGGAAACATTCGAAATGACAAAAATTTGTTCATGAACGGAACAGAAATCTTTAATTTCACAGGAGAATTTGTTCCAAAACTTACAGAGTCAATTCTGGAAAAATCTAATTTATCAAAAGACGATATTGATTTGTATATTTTTCATCAGGCAAATAAATACATGCTTAATCATTTAAGAAAGAAAATAAAAATACCTGAAGAAAAATTCTTTATTGCAATGGAACATTGTGGTAATACAGTTTCCTCAACAATTCCAATTGCACTTTATGAAGCTCAAAAACAAGAAAAACTGCACAATATTAAAAATTTAATTCTGGCAGGTTTTGGAGTAGGGTATTCTTGGGCAGCATGTAATTTAAAAATAGAGTAATGAAAAATCTGATAATCATAGGGGCAAGAGGTTTTGGGCGTGAAGTTTATGATCTTGCTATACAATGTTCAGGATATAATATCGAATATGTTGTTAAGGGTTTTTTAGATGATAAAATTGATGCCCTTAATGGTTTCGAAAATTATCCTCAAATAATCTCTTCTGTTGAAGATTATGAAATTCAGGAAAATGATATTTTTGTCTGTGCATTAGGAACTGTAAAGTGGAAAAAACATTATGCAGAGTTAATTTTAGAAAAAGGTGGCAGATTTATTAATTTAATCCATCCTTCGACAAAATTAAACACTAATGTTTCTGTTGGAATCGGTTTAATTGTTTTTATGTATGCTAATATTAGCAATGATTGTATTATTGAGGACTTTGTTACAATTCAGGGTTATGTAGGCTTAGGGCATGACACTAAAATTAAAAAATGGGCACATTTGAGTTCCTATTCCTTCACCGGTGGATTTGTTATTCTTGAAGAAGAATCCACACTTAATACCCGTGCTACAATACTGCCGCATATAATAGTTCGTAAAGGCGCGACAGTTGGTGCCTCGAGTCTGGTTATCAAAAATGTAAAAGAATATACTACAGTTTTTGGAGTTCCGGCAAAGAAACTTGAATTTTAAGTTCATCTTAACAATTATATAAAATAAAGTCTCTGTTAAAACAGAGACTTTATTTTATATAATTGTTTTTCCAGAAAAGACATATCTTTTGATTTTATCTTTAAAATTTGTCGATCTAATAGCTTTTGAGTGTCCTGATCAAAATATGTTTTTAATTTGGTTAGAAAATCAATCATAATTACTCTCTGTTCAGCTTCTTTCTTAGAAGACCAGTATGAAGTATTATGAATTCTATATACAGACATAATTTTATCCATATATTTTATTTTTCCATGTTGCGCATTTAACATGTGCAAAAAGTAATCTCCAATTGGTGCTTCACTAAAATATTTAGGAAGTTCAAAAAGGTTGTTTCTATACATTACACTTGGTGTATGAATGTAATTATTTTTTGCAAGGTCTTTTATAGTGGTAATTTCAGGTATTTTTTTTCTGGGATTGTCTTCTTTAAATTCAGTTCCTGTCAACAGATATACATTATGAAAACAAAGGCTAAAATCAGCATTGTTTTCTAAAAAATCTACTTGAATCTGGAGCTTTTGATCATCACACCAATAATCGTCACCTTCGCACAATGCAATATATTTTCCCGAAGCTTTCTCTAAAGCAGAAACAGAATTTGGCATCATACCCAAATTGACCTCATTGTTATAATATTTAACTTTATAGGCATTTGGATTAGAAGCTAAGGTTTCTCTAATAATAGCATCAGTTTCATCAGTAGATTTGTCATTAGAAATAACAAGCTCAAATTCAAAATTAGTTTTCTGTGATAAAATACTCTCAATGGCTTGTTTAATATAAAGAGCATGATTATAGGTAATCATTACAACGCTTACAAACATAGGGTCTAAGTTAGTTTTTATTAAAAAGTTGTTTCACATCTTCGATCATTCTGTCTTTTTCAGTCATAACAAATGTTCTAAAAGATGAAAACTCTTCAAAAACCTGATCGTAATTAGTCATTAAATGATTTATTAGCGCTGTTACTTTTTCAGTCTGCATTTCATCTGCATGAAGTTTATATCTTTCAGGAATTCCTAAATCTTCTTTAAAACCAGATGTTCCATCGCGTCCTGTCAGTAGGCATACACTAGAAATTAGTGCTTCTCTCGGAATTTTATCACGTCCAGGAAAATAGCCAAAATCAATATGAAGTTTGGTTTTTCGAAGTGTATCTCTCATTTCTTCTCTCGTCATATTAGACAATGGTGTCCACGTATATTGAGGAAGAAGTTTCATGTATTTTTCAATCTTGTCCAATCCTTTTTTAGGATTATAGGTAATGATGTTTTCTTTTGGAAAATGACCAGGCTCGGGAAGATTTTCAAAGAAAAGTTCCGTCACATAATCACATAAGTAAGCAATATCATTGTCAAGTTTTTTGGTTAATAAAAACTCCTTTGTTCTTTGAGATTGATACCAATGCGTAACAGTTTTATTTGGTTCAAAACGATATTCAGTATGTTTATAGGGGACAAATATTTTTCGAATCCAATTTTTTTTCTCTTCTCGGCTGTTCATTAAAACCTCATAAAAATCAAGACTTAACCACCATACTTTTTTTTCTGCCAAAGGATACTTAGCAATAAGATTGGTCATTGATTCTGGTACTATTATTACATTTTCAGCACTATCCTTTATTTTCATAACATAAGGAACGTTATAAGATTTGTAAAAAGGATGTACGGGATCTTTTTTATATTTAGAGTATAACATTTTGGCATTGTATCCTAATGAATTAAGGATGTAGCCTAATTGATGTAAAGCTTCCGGCCCTCCGGTTGCCTTTTTTGGAGGACATATAATATAGATATTTTGAGTCATTTTTTTAATTAATTACTGGTAGTGAATTATATACAACATTTTCAATCCATCCTTTTAGTGTATACTTGTTATATACTTTCTCAGGTATTTCTTCGTACTCTTTTTCGAAAAACGAAACGGGAATATCTGGATTGTTTTCGTCAATGACCAATATATTATTAGGATTATAAAAATCGTAATTAACGATGTCTGCATTTGTGGTAATTAATTTCTTTTGAAGTCCAATACTTTCAAATACACGAAATGTCAGTCCACTTTGATTTTTTCGATTGATATCGAGGAGTACTTGTGAACGATTTATATATTCTTCAATTTCAGGCAGAGAAATATGATTTGTAATAAATTCAATTTTTGCTTTTTTGGATTTGTTTTTCTTGTCGTAGACTAAAATTTTATGACTGATATTTTTTGATTTTAAGTTTTGGACAATTTTACATAAAATAGGAAGTCTTTTATCCTTTGAGATAACATTGAAAACCTGAAATTCAATCGGTTTTTTATCTGGAACAGAAGTGAAATTGTAAATCCAATTCGTTGCAAATTTTAAATTATATTTATCGCAGTCATTTTTTTCGAACGAAAAAACTTCATCAAAATTAGGAATTACTCTTATTATTTTAGGGCATTTATAGGTGTTGTCGTTAAAATATGCAATTGTTTTCTTTCCAAACCTTTTTAATTTTAAGACACTTTCAGGATCAATAAAATCTCCTTTGATAACAAGTATAACATCTTGCATCTCGTTAGTTTTTTCAAGACTTTCTATTATTTTTTTTCCAAAATGCATCGTTTTTAAATTCTTCTGGAAAAAAGTTTTTAAAAAGAAGTTATATATTCTATAGAATGCATTAGGATATTTAAAATCAAAATTATTAAAATCAATATGATTTACATTATGTCCTTCCTGTTTTAAAGTTGTTGCAATATGTTTATTAAACCCCCAATTATCAAAACTTATCAAGGTAATGCGCATTGTGTCCGTTTGTGTTAAAATATGATGTTAATTATTGAGTTATTTAACTACTTAAATAATTTATAAATTTCATTCATATACGTTATCTAATCTACTAGTAATTACGTTCTTTGAAAGAATTTATTGTGTTTTTTTGAAAATATTTTCTTAACTATGTTTAATAATCAGATGATTATAAAATTCATTTTTTATTAAGCACAATCTATCTTAATTAAGATCGCATACTTTGTTAATGGTTGCGTGTCTTAAAAATATTTTTTTCTACATTCAAATTTGTAGGCAAATATAGATTTTTTTATGTGTATATGATTTCTTTCATTTAATTTTAGATTTTTTTTTTATTTATCGACTTTCTTGTTATTAATAAGTTTATTTTTGTTTCTTTTAACATAGAAAAAAAACAAAATATCTATGTTTGCTTAGATTCTTGATTATTTAGATCTAATTATAAAGTACCACATGCCTAAAAATTTTGTAAAAATAGTTATTCCAGTATACAAGGAATTTTTTGGTGAGCTTGAAGAAAAATCTTTTCTTCAATGCTGTAAAATATTAAAAGACTACGAAATTGTAATTGCACATCCAGAAGGATTAGATCATTCGTATCTATCTGGAAAATTCGATAATGTTAGTTCAAAAAGTTTCCCTAAGCGTTACTTTGATGATATTGAAGGTTACAATGAGTTATTGTTGTCTTCTGTTTTTTACGAAAGTTTTTTAGACACAGAATATATTTTAATCTATCAGTTAGATGCTTTTGTTTTTAAAGATGCTTTAAAAAAATGGTGTGAGAAGGGATATGATTATATTGGAGCTCCTTGGTTAGCAACTTTTACCAACTCTACATGCAGGAATTTATATTATAAAATTACGAGATTATTTAGATCGAAAAAGAAAAGGGCGAGAGAAGCAATATTCTTTAAAGTTGGAAATGGAGGATTTTCATTACGAAAAGTAGAATCACATTATAAAATTTCAAAAGAGTATAAAGAATATATCTTTGATTTTTTAAATGAAAAAGACAAAAAAATTTATGCTATTGAAGATGTTTTTTGGTCTTTAAAAGCCCCAGAATTAGATTTAAATTTTAAAATTCCTAATTATACAGAAGCTGTATATTTTGCAATGGATAGAAAACCTAATCTTGCAATGAAATTAACTCATAATGAATTACCATTTGGCTGTCACGCTATTAATAAGCCCAAAGTAATTGATTTTTGGAAACCAATAATTGAAAAATATTAAATCAATTTTACATTAAATATGATTGCAAAATTTAAATTTTCTTCAGCTATAAAAAGCTCAAAAGATATACTACCTCTTATTCAAAACTTTAATACTGAAGGAGAGCTTTTTGGTAACGGAGATAGAAATAAAATAAAATTATTCGATTTAAACGGTAAAACAATCAATATTAAAGCATTCAAAATTCCAAATCTTGTAAATAAAATTGCTTATAAATATTTTAGAAAATCAAAAGCCAGACGATCTTTTGAATATGCTACAATTTTACTGGAAAAAGGAATAGGAACTCCCGAACCGATCGCATTTCTTGAAAATTTTAATGCACTTGGCTTAAAAGATAGTTATTATGCAAGTGAACATTTGGTAACCGAATTAACATATAGGGAGTTGGTAGAAATTCCTGGTTATCCCGATCATGACAATATATTGAGACAATTTACCAAATTTACTTTTGATTTGCACGAAAAAGGAGTGGAGTTTTTAGATCATTCGCCAGGAAATACTTTAATAAAAAAAGTAGATGACAAATACGATTTCTTTTTAGTTGATTTAAACCGAATGAATTTTCATGATTTTATGAGTTTTGAACAACGAATGAATAATTTCAGCCGTTTGACTCCGCAAAAAGGTATGATTGCGATCATGAGTAACGAGTATGCAAAGTTTTATACAGATAAGTCCGAAGCTGAAATTTTCGAAAAAATGTGGAAAGCTACAAGTGATTTTCAAGAAGAATTTGCCAGAAAGAAAAGACTGAAAAAGAAGCTTAAATTTTGGAAAGCTTAGCTTTTATTCGAATTTTTTTAAGTTCCCGAAACCGAACAGCGACACTTAAAGCATTTAAATAGCAAATTATAATGCCTTTTCGTCCATCTAAAATCCCGAATCTTAATAAATATTGATTTAAGAACTGATATGCAGGACGAATGTAGAAATGAAAAGCATTAGGCCTAGTGTTTCTTAGAAACTCTTCCTTCGCTTTTAATTGCCCATAAAAAATCATTTTTTGTTTGTAATCTTCAAAATTAGAATATGAATAATGGGTTAGTTTATTATTTAATTTGCCTATTTTTCCTTTTACAATTAATTTTTCATGAACAATTTTCTCATGATTATAAATAGCAGTTTCTTTTCTAAAAAGGCGAATAATTTTATCGGTTTGCCAGCCACTAAAACGTAATTTGCTATTTTGAAACATAAAGTTTCTTCGAACAAAATAGGCTGAAGCGCTATTTTTTTGATTGATTACAAAGGTGATTTCCTTTTGAAGTTCTGTAGTTAATCTTTCATCAGCATCAACGAAGAGAATCCATGAATTGGAAGCCAGACTCAAAGCAAAATTGCGTTGAGAAGCAAAGTTATCAAAAACACGTTGTGTCACTTTCACATTTTTAAATGTTGAAGCGATTTCAAAAGTTCCATCAGTACTAAAAGAATCAACCACAATGATTTCATCGGCGAAAGCCAAATGATTAAGAACAGTTTTGATGTTTTGTTCTTCATTATAGGTAATAACTAAAGCAGTTAAAAGTTGTGTACTGGACAAAATCATTTTATGGATGCGCTTAGATTTTGACTCAGAAATAATTCTATTTTGTCCTTAAAAAGGTCAGGTTGGAACTCCTGATACAATGATAAAGCTTCTTTTTTGAGCGTTTTCTCCGCCTTGTGATCAAATAATTCAGGATGATAATCTTTTAAATGTACAGAAAGATGATGAATTCCATCTTCAAAAGTAGCCCAGATTTTCTTTTCTATCCAAGGAGAAAAAATAATGAAAGAAGGTTTTTCAAGTGCTTTTGCCATATTGATTGCGCCTCCATCATTTCCAATAATCAAATCACATTGATTTACCAGACCAATAAAGGAACGTAAATCCCCTCCTAACAAATCAAAATAAACTTTTTCCTGAGTTGAAGATTTACAACCATTAAAAACGGTTTTAGCCTCTTCAATTTGTTTGGGAAAATAATTAAATAGAATATTTACATCAGCATTATCCGCAATATAATCAACCACTTTAGACATAAATTCTAAAGGATACGTTTTTAATGTTTCGCTTCCTAAAAGGCTGATCATAACAGTTTTTCGATCTTTTCGGACATTATGTTTTTCAAAAAGAGTAATAGCTTCCTGATTTTCTTTTTCAGAAACAAATAATTTGGGTATTGGATCTATTACTGTTTTTAAATTCAATGGTTCTAATAACGAAAGTCTTCTCTCGATTGCAAGCCCTAAATTGGTTTTAGGAAAAGATTCAAAAGGAACAGTATCAGTATATAAAAAGGTTCTTCCTGGTTTTTTATAGGAGATTTTTCTTTTGGCGTTACTTAATAAAACCAAAATCCAGCTTTCTAATTTTGAATAGGCGTCAATTACCAAATCGTATTTTTCATTTCGAATTTGAAACCCCAGATTTAATAATTCCTTTTTGCTTTTTCGATGTTTTTCTTCAAATAAAATAATGTTATCAATACTTGAATTACCTTCTAAAACTGGTGTTGTCGAGGCATAAACCAAATAATCGATTTGAGCATCAGGATAGGCAGTACGCAAATTATTGCATATGATACTACTGATTAAAACATCGCCAATCATTTTTTGCTGAATTACAAGTATCTTCATATAGAAAACGGAATCTTATTTGTTGGTTACAAATTGAAGCAAAAAAAATCCAAATTCCAATTTAATGATTGGAATTTGGATTTTTTAATTTGGATTTTTTAAAATCTAAACAGCAACGTCGTATTCACGAAGCGCATTGTTTAATGACGTTTTTAAATCTGTGGATGGTTTACGAGTACCAATAATTAAGGCACATGGAACCTGAAATTCACCAGCAGCGAATTTTTTAGTATAACTTCCAGGAATTACAACTGAACGAGCAGGAACAAAACCTTTCATTTCAACAGGCTCGTCACCAGTAACATCGATAATTTTTGTTGAAGCAGTCAAACAAACGTTAGCACCAAGAACAGCTTCTTTACCAACGTGAACACCTTCTACAACAATACAACGAGAACCGATAAAAGCACCATCTTCAATAATAACCGGAGCAGCTTGTAATGGCTCTAAAACACCACCGATTCCAACTCCACCACTTAAGTGAACATTTTTACCAATTTGAGCACAACTACCAACCGTTGCCCAAGTGTCTACCATAGTTCCTTCGTCAACATATGCACCAATATTTACATAACTTGGCATCAAAATAACTCCGCTTGAAATGTAAGCTCCATAACGTGCAACAGCGTTTGGTACCACACGAATTCCTTTTTCAGCATAACCTCTTTTTAGCAACATTTTGTCGTGATATTCGAAAATACCTGACTCCCATGTTTCCATTTTTTGAATTGGGAAATACATTACAACCGCTTTCTTAACCCATTCGTTTACTTGCCATTTGTCTCCAACTGGTTCAGCACAACGTAATTTTCCTGCATCAACCAATTCGATAACTTCTCTAATGGCATCAGTTGTAGTAGTTTCTTGTAATAAAGCTCTGTTTTCCCAAGCTTGTTCAATTATAGTCTGTAAAGAATTCATAAGTTTTAATTTTTGGCAAAGATAACGTATTTGTGGAAAAGCAGAAAAGTAAAACCTTTTGAAAATGTTATATATGTAACTTTTTGTTGTGAATTTGATAAATATTTTTAGCCATTAAAGATTTAATGTTAGAAAAAATACCCCCTAAAAGTTTTTTTACTATCAGAATATGACAAAAGTCAGATTTTGAGTTTTTTCTTCGCTTTAATTTCGCTTTATAATTCCAAAAGCATTCCGGAATTAAAAATACCATTCCAAAACTAAACTATATAAGCAGTAAAACATGAATCAGGAAAATCAGCTTCAGAATCGAAATACAGTAATTGACAAAGAAGTTACTTGGGACAAAACGCAAGTAATTATGAGTAAAACAAATGCTTTTGGTATAATTGAATATGCCAATGAAGTATTTGTTGATGTTTCAGGTTACGAAGATTACGAATTAATGGGGCAACCACATAATATTATTCGTCACCCCGATATGCCAAAAGTTATTTTTAAAGTGCTTTGGGAAAATTTGAAGCAAGGAAAAAACTTTCATGCTATTGTGAAGAATTTAGCTAAATCAGGAAGATATTATTGGGTTATAACCGATTTTGAAATTGCAAAAGATGAAAATGGTGTGATTGTTAATTATTTTGGAAGAAGACAATCTGTTCCTCAGGAAGTGATTTCATTACATATAGAACCATTGTATAAAAAGCTTTTACAGATTGAAGCAGCAAGTGGGGTTGAGTTTAGCGAAAAATATTTGATCGGATTTCTGGAAGAAAAAAAGAGGTCTTATGTTGAATACATTAAGGAGTTGATATATGAACATGAAAAAGCTCAATCTAAGTTTGCGCAATATGAAGGGCAAGAGGAGCAGGAAGAGGAGGAAAGAGGCTTTTTCAAACGTTTATTTAATAGATAATATTTATTTTTTTAGGTTTTAAATATTTAGAGTAAAAATCCGTTTTGAATTCTCGAAACGGATTTTTTATTGCTTAGAATTGGAAAATTAAAATAGTTATCTTTGTCAAAAAATATAAAATGCCAAGAATTCTTTCTATAGACTACGGACAAAAGCGTACCGGAATTGCGGTTACTGATGAGATGCAAATTATTGCTTCAGGTTTAACTACGATCCCGACAAACACTTTAATTGATTTTTTGAAAGATTATTTTGCAAAAGAAAAAGTAGAAACGGTCTTAATTGGTGAACCAAAACAAATGAATGGACAGCCTTCAGAAAGTGCTTCTATCGTTAAAGGTTTTGTGACTCATTTCTCTAATATTTTTCCAGATATGAAAGTTATTCGTGTAGATGAACGTTTTACTTCAAAAATGGCATTTCAAACGATGATCGATAGTGGTTTGAGTAAAAAACAGCGCCAAAATAAAGGATTAATTGATGAAATTTCCGCTACAATTATGCTTCAGGATTATCTTTCAGCAAAAAGGGTTTAATTTTTTTTAACCTACAATGGTATAGCCTTTTATTTTTTAGAAAAACATAACTTTTATCATAGAAAATTAGTTTTTTTTTGCAATTATAAAAAGTACCTTTGCATTTTAAATAAAATACTGTTATGCCTGACGAAACAATACGTTCAAATAGTGAAGTAGTACTCATTGGAGCTGGAATTATGAGTGCCACTCTTGGAGTAATTTTGAAAGAATTACAACCTGATATCAAAATTGAAATTTACGAAAGACTTGATGTCGCTGCAGCCGAAAGCTCAGATGCCTGGAATAACGCCGGCACAGGACACTCTGCTTTTTGTGAATTAAATTACACTCCCGAGAAGGCAGACGGAAGTATTGACCCTAAAAAAGCGATAAGTATTGCAGAATCATTCGAGGTTTCTCGTCAGTTTTGGTCATACTTAGTACAACAAAACAAAGTACCGTCTCCAGATAATTTTATTAAAAGTGTTCCTCATATGAGTTTTGTATGGGGAGATAAAAACGTAAAATACCTTAAAAAACGTTTTGAAGCTTTACAAAGCAATCCAATTTTTTCTCAAATGGAATTTAGTACCGATTTTGAGCAACTAAAAAAATGGATGCCGCTTGTAATGGAAGGCAGAGAATCCAGTGATAAATTAGCTGCAACTCATATGGAAATTGGTACCGATGTAAATTTCGGGGCTTTAACCAGAAGCATGTTTAATTATTTAGAAAAGCTTGATGGTGTTACTTTGCATTTTAATCACGAAGTAACAAAGTTAAAACAGCGTGAAGATAAAACCTGGAGAATTAAAATCACTGATTTGTCTACAGGGCAAAAAAGAAAGGCATATACAAAGTTCGTATTCATTGGTGCTGGTGGAGGTTCATTGCCTTTACTAGAAAAAGCAAATGTACCTGAAGGAAATGGTTACGGCGGTTTCCCGGTTAGTGGTCAATGGTTAAAATGTACAAACCCTGAAGTTATTGCTAAACATCAGGCAAAAGTTTACGGGAAAGCTAGTGTTGGTGCACCTCCAATGTCTGTTCCTCATATTGATACTCGTGTAATTGATGGTGAAAAAGCATTACTTTTTGGGCCATTCGCGGGGTTTTCAACTCGTTTCCTGAAAAATGGTTCTTATTTAGATTTACCATTATCGATAAAAGCTAATAATTTAATTCCGATGTTATCAGCGGGATTCCATAATATTCCATTAACGAAATATTTAATTGAGCAAGTTCGTCAAAAACCAAAAGACCGAATGGCTGCTTTACGCGAATATTTACCATCTGCACGCTCTAAAGATTGGAAATTAGAAAAAGCAGGACAACGTGTTCAGGTAATTAAGAAAGATGAAAAAGAAGGTGGGGTTTTAGAATTTGGAACTGAAGTAATTAATACACATGATGGAACTTTAGCGGTTTTACTAGGAGCTTCTCCCGGAGCATCAACTGCTGTTTCAATTATGGTCGACTTAATCAGCAGATGTTTTACAAGTCAGATTAAAACACCGGAATGGGAAGCAAAAATGAAAAATATGATTCCTTCTTATGGTCAGACTTTAAACGATAAACCAGAGCTATTAGCAGAACTTAGAAAACATACTTCTGAAGTTTTGAAATTGAAAAATAATTAAGCTCCCATTTAATATAAAAAGCAACAAATCCAGATGAATTAATCTGGATTTGTTGCTTTTAGTTCTTTTGTAATTTTCAAGATCTTTTCCGCGAGATTACTCATCCAAATCAGTTGCTCGATGACCATTTGAGCTTCCTGCATTTTCGCCTGGCGTGTTTCTTTATCCAAATCTTCATCTGTGGCCAGACGTGTAAAGTTTTTACGCTTTAACTCTTCAAATTGCAGTGTAACATCTTCTCTATCAAAAAAAGTATCTTTTATAATTGTCTCATTCTTTAAAATAGAAATGGATTGATCCAAATTCGATAAAATAGTTTTTATAATATAATTGAATGAGTCAGATGCTGATGTTGTTTGATGCGATTGAATATAAGTTGACAAAGAGGCCAAGGCAGAAAGTATAGAATGATTTAAGACGACCAATTTATTGACTAATGGTAATGTTTTTTGTTTCGATTTGGGTTCCTGCATCATTCGCTGAAAAGAGGTCATCAAGTTGCCAATTTCAACAAACGCATTTTTTCTTGCAAGTCTATAGGAAGTTGGAACTTCTCCTTTTTTATTGTAAAAATCTGCAATTTCTTTTAAATAATTCCTGTTGGCCCGAACTGCGTTTTCGATATGTATTGGTGTATTAATAAATTCCCAGGCTGGCCACAAAAACTGATTGGCTAAAAAGGCCAAGATAACTCCTGCAAGTGAATCTAAAATTCTAAACTGAATTACCTCTACAACATTTGGTGTCAAAATTCCGTAAATAAAAACCACATACATCGTTACAAATGTTGCACTGATTTTGTAATTGATTTGTGTAAACGAGATTCCAAGAAGCATACAAACAATAGAGAAAATACTTAGTGCCACATGATTTTGAACAACTGATACAATTCCAAAAGCAAACAATCCTCCTAAGATAGTTCCAAATATTCTATTATAAGAACGTTCTTTTGTAAGTCCGTAGCCAGGTCGCATGATGACGACAATGGTTAGTAAAATCCAGTAGACATTTTGAAACGGAAGAATTTTTCCGATCAGAAAACCAATTAAAATAGTAATGGTCAAACGTATAGAATGTCTGAAAATGGAAGAAGAAAAACTTAAATTTTCAATCAAGGTACGTAACGGATAATATTGTGGTGTAAGGAATTTTTCCAGCTCTTTATCTTTGTCTTTCAATTTGAAAGATTGCATTGCCAATGAAAAAGCACGTTGGATAATTTTGATTTTTCCAACTTGATTTTTAGCATACTTCAACATATTGGTTAGCATCAAAACACCTTCTGAAGCTTCTTCTTTTCCTAATTTTTTTTCATAGTCAAAAATGGCAAATTCCAGTGCATCGAGTTCATTTTTCAAATCATTCTTATCTACGTAAACGGCAATATGATGAACATTTTTAGAAAGTTTTTTTAATGTTGAAGCTAATTTGTAAGCTACATTCTGATAGGTTCGAAGCACTTCAGGATGTTTGTCAAATTTTTCATGAAGTTTGCTGTGATCAAAAGATGTGTATAAAGCAAGTTCCTGAATCTCAACCAACGTAATAAAAACTAGTAGCATTTTTCGGTTTTGAGCTGTCGTTCCAGAAGTATTCTGGTTACCAATCAGCATTTTTCTTAGATCTTCATGAATCAAATTCAATTCAACCTGAACTGCTAATTGCTTTTCAATAATTGTTTGGCGATTCGCCTCAGGATTCCATAAATCACCTCTTAATTTTAGGTATTTTGCAGTTAGTTTTATGCCTTCTGCGATTTGTAATTCAACATATTTATAAGGTTGTATAAAATGAAATACAAGTGATACAATGAGATATAAAATCCCTCCAATAAAGATGAAACCTGAATATTCAAAAGCTTCCCAGCCGGTATGTAAGTGACCAAATGATAAGGAAATGGATAACAAAGCAGAAAATGATACCAATGTAGCGCGTTGCCCATAGACCGAAATCATAGAACACAAAAACAGTAAAAAACCTAAAAAGGGATAAAATATAAAAGGATAAGGATAAGCAAGATTGACTAATAAATTGACACCTGATACTATTAAGGAAGCCACAATTAATCCTTTTATTTTATGACTTAATGAACTCGGAATATCACTAGGGTAAGTATAGAAAGCACCAAGAGCAATTGTAAAACCAATTTCAAAATGTCCTAAAAAGTTTAAAATCACCACGGGAACTACAGAAGCGATGGTTACTTTTGAGGCGTTTAAAAAAGAGGTACTGTTCGTGAATTTCGAGATGCGATCAAACATATAGTGAGGTTTACTAACAAAGGTAAGAATTGTACGAATTAATTTGGCATAATTATAGCTGAGATTTTAACAGACAGGCAAAAAATACGATTTAATATGTTGTTTAGAATTATTCGTTGACTATTTTTTACTATTTTTGCCAGCTGAATTAGGAGAACTAAATTCAGGGTTTTTCAGTAGATAATACATAAATTAATACAAATGATTTTACCAATTGTAGGATATGGTGATCCTGTTTTAAGAAAAGTTGGTGAGGCGATTACGCCTGATTATCCAAACTTAAAAGAAACAATAGCAAACATGTATGAGACAATGTACAACGCTTATGGTGTTGGGCTTGCTGCACCACAGGTAGGTATGGCTATTCGTTTGTTCGTTATTGATACGACTCCTTTTAGCGATGATGACGATTTACCGTCTGAAGAACAAAAGGATTTAAAAGGTTTTAAAAAGACTTTTATCAATGCGAAAATTCTTAAAGAAGAAGGAGAAGAGTGGAGTTTTAACGAAGGATGCTTGAGTATTCCTGATGTTCGTGAAGATGTATACAGAAAGCCTACTGTGACAATTGAATATTGTGAAGAAGATTTCGTAATGAAAACAGAGATTTTTGATGGTTTAATAGCAAGGGTTATTCAACATGAGTATGATCATATTGAAGGTGTTTTGTTTACAGATAAAATATCATCATTGAAAAAACGTTTGATTCAGAAGAAATTGAAAAATATTACAGAAGGTAAAACTTTTCAAGAGTACCGAATGAAGTTTGCTGCTGCAAAAAAAGGAAGATAATTGTTCTTAAGAAAATTAGAACATAATAAAATATAAAAAGAAATTCTTAATACTAATTTTAATAAACATGAATTTAGATAAAATTTTAGCCATTTCTGGTAAACCAGGTTTATATGTATTGAAAGTACAAACTCGTACAGGTTTTGTGGCAGAATCATTAACAGACGGAAAAAAAATTACAGTAAACTTAAAAAGTAATGTAAGTTTATTATCAGAGATTTCAATTTATACATATGAAGGCGAAAAACCTTTAACAGAAGTAATGCAAAACATTGCTGTTAAAGAAAACAAAGGTCAGGCAATTTCTCATAAAGAAGACAATGCAAAATTGATCGCTTACTTTAAAGAAATTTTACCTGAATATGATGAAGAAAGAGTTTATCCTTCAGATATTAAAAAAGTATTAAACTGGTACAATACACTCCAGGCTAAAGGTTTAGTTACTGATTTAGCTCCAGCTCCAGCTGAAACTGCTGATGAAGCTCCGGTAACGGAAGAAAAACCGAAAAAAGCTCCGGCTGCTAAAAAAGCAAAAGCTAAAAAAGAAGAATAGTAGTTATCTATTTTCAAATATATTGATCCTGTTAAGATGTTTTCTTGACAGGATTTTTTACTTTTACATTATTCGGTCTCAACCAAAAAAACTTCAAAAATGAGCAAAGAACTTCAATTAAAAGCTTTCGAAAGATTATTAATTATTATGGATGAACTTCGTGAGCAGTGTCCTTGGGATAAAAAACAAACTTTGCAAACGCTTAGGCATCT
Organism: Flavobacterium sp. LC2016-12; assembly: GCF_015351595.1. Classification (GTDB taxonomy): domain Bacteria; phylum Bacteroidota; class Bacteroidia; order Flavobacteriales; family Flavobacteriaceae; genus Flavobacterium. The sequence goes on from NZ_JADKPT010000001.1 coordinate 291,878, forward strand.
GACAATTGAAGAAACGTATGAATTAGGAGATGCTATTTTGGATAATGATTTAAGCGAAGTGAAGAAAGAATTGGGAGATTTGTTGTTACACATTGTTTTTTATGCTAAAATAGGCTCTGAAACTAATGATTTTGATATTGCCGATGTCTGTAATGAAATCTGTGATAAATTAATTCACCGCCATCCTCATATTTACAGCGATACAGTTGTTAAAGATGAAGAAGAAGTAAAACAAAACTGGGAGAAATTAAAACTGAAGGAAGGTAAAAAATCGGTTTTAGAAGGAGTTCCAAGAAGTTTGCCTGCACTGGTTAAAGCAAGCCGAATTCAGGATAAGGTAAAAGGTGTTGGTTTTGACTGGGAAGAACCGCATCAGGTTTGGGATAAAGTCCAGGAAGAACTGGAAGAGTTACAGGAAGAAGTAAAATCTGGTGATCAGGATAAAATTGAAGCCGAATTTGGTGATGTTTTATTCTCAATGATCAATTATGCCAGATTTCTAAATGTAAACCCTGAAGACGCTTTAGAACGTACTAATAAAAAGTTTATTAAACGTTTTCAGTACTTGGAAAGTAAGGCAGGCGAATTAGGAAAACCATTAATGGAAATGACTTTAGCAGAAATGGATGTATTTTGGAATGAAGCTAAAAAACTATAATTGATCGGCTATTTTTTTTAATGCTTTTACGTCTTTAAGTATAATTTTTTTACCTACTAATTCAACGAGATTTAGCTTATTAAAGTCTGATAGTAAACGTATACAGCTTTCTGTTGCTGTTCCTATCATTCCGGCTAGTTCTTCTCTGGTAAGTTGTACTTTTAGTGTTTTGTCCGGGTTTTCTCCAAACGCCTCATGCAAGTGCAATAATGTTTCGGCTAAACGTTGTTTTACAGTTTTTTGTACTAAGGCAATTTTATCGTTTTCAGATTCTTTTAAATCTTCACAAACAGATTGCATAAGTTTCATCGAAAACTGATTGTTAGTATTAAAGAAACCAATTATTTCAGATTTTGGAATAAAACAAACTTCCATATCGGCTACAGCTTTTGCGGTCAGGTTTGCAGGTTCATTACTGATCATGGAGCGTTGTCCTAAAAGTTCTCCTTCTTTAACTAGTTTTACGATTTGGTCTTTTCCATTTGCACTTAGTTTTGAAAGTTTTCCAATACCGTCTTTTACACAAAAAACACCGTTTGTCACTTCACCTTCTTCAAAAATAGCATCACCTTTTTTTATTTTATAAGTGGTTTTGCTATTAGCTAGTTTTATTACTTCTTCTTTATTTAAGGCTTGTAAAGAAGTTAGTTGGCGTACAATACACTGGTCACATTTATTCATGACAAAAATTTTATGCAAAATTAGCCAATATTCGTGTCTTAAGACATAAAAATTACATAAAAAAGATAAGAAATAATGTACGTGCGTTATTTGCCTTTTTTTATTTCTTAAATTAGAATCATAATTTCTTAAAACGTGATAAATGTCATATTTATAGTCTTTTGCAATTTATAAACTTTGCATAAGTTAAAAAAAACAAATTATGAGTGAGCAAGGTTGTTTTCATTGCGGGTTAACCATTGCCAAAAATGAAGAAATCAATTTTGATGCAAAAAAGTTTTGCTGTAATGGATGTAAAACGGTTTACGAAATTTTCAGTCTTCACGATTTAACTTGTTACTATGATTTTGAAAAATCTCCGGGCGCCACTCCTCAGGACATTCAGGGTAAATATGATTTTTTAGAGAATGAAGCCATTCTTTCAAAAGTTTTAGAATTTCAGGAAGGAAGTACTTCTATTGTTTCTTTGAATATCCCTCACATACACTGTAGCTCTTGTATTTGGATTCTTGAAAACTTAAACAGAATCCAAAAAGGTATCAGTATTTCGCAAGTTAACTTCCCTGAAAAAAGAGTTCGAATTACTTTTAATTCTGATGTAGTTTCTCTTAAATCTATAGCTTATCTGTTGAGTTCCATTGGATATGAACCTTATATAAGTTTAGAAAACTACGAAGCAGGGAAAAATAATGTAGACAGAAGTTTAACGTATAAATTGGGAGTTGCCTTTTTTTGTTTCGGAAATATAATGTTGTTATCATTCCCTGAATATTTCGAAATTAAAGAATTCTGGCTGGACAATTATAAACCCTTTTTTAGAATCTTAATCTTTCTGTTAGCATTACCAAGTTTTTTATATTCTGCCAGCGGTTATTATGTTTCTGCTTACAAAAGTATAAAATCGCGAATGTTGAATATAGACATTCCAATCGCGCTGGGAATCATCGTCATGTTTGTTCGAAGTACTTTTGATATAGTCATGAATTATGGATCAGGTTTTTTTGATAGTTTAACAGGCTTAGTTTTCTTTATGCTTTTGGGGAAAATGTTTCAAATTAAAACCTACAGTTTCCTAAGTTTCGAGAGAGATTTTAAATCGTATTTTCCTATTGCAGTTACTAAAATTAATACGAACACATCAGAAGAGAGTGTAGCAATTTATGATGTTATCAAGGGGGATAGGTTATTGATTAGAAATCAGGAATTGATTCCGGTAGACGGTATATTAATTAGTGAAAAGGCAGAGATTGATTATAGTTTTGTCACCGGAGAAGCAGTTCCGATAACTAAAAAATCGGGAGACAAGGTATTTGCCGGTGGAAAACAGATAGGAAAAGTGATCGAAATGGAAGTATTGCATTCTGTTTCACAAAGTTACTTGACACAGTTGTGGAGTAATGAAATTTTTCAAAAAAATGTTGAGCAAAAACATAAAACGATTACCGACAAAATTAGTCGCTATTTTACTCCAATACTATTATTAATTGCTTTTGCAGGATTTAGCTATTGGATTTTTATTGATGCTACTACTGCTTTTAATGTTTTTACAGCGGTGTTAATTGTGGCTTGTCCGTGTGCTTTAGCATTGACAGCTCCGTTTACTTTCGGAAACATTTTGAGAATTATGGGCAGGCAAAAAATGTATCTTAAAAATGCTTTGGTTATTGAACAATTGGCAAAAGTTGATACTATAGTTTTTGATAAAACAGGAACAATAACAACAAATAAAAAATCGAATATTGTTTACGAAGGAAATCTTATATCTGATGAAAATTATATACTTATAAAAAATGTACTACGCGCTTCCAATCATCCATTGAGCCGAATGTTATATGATTTTTTACCGGATTCAAAGCGACTTAAAGTTGACAATTTTGAGGAAATAACAGGAAAAGGAATTTTAGCATCAATTAAAAATAAAGCAATTCAAATTGGTTCGGCGGCATTTGTTGGTATTTCAGATTTAGAGAGTGGCGAACCGGAAAAAACAGCACTCCATATCAAAATTGATAATGAATATTATGGTCAGTTTAATTTTCAAAATCAGTATAGAGATGGCCTTGCAACGTTATTTTTAATGCTTAGTAAAAAGTATCAATTGAAAGTACTTTCAGGTGATAACGATGGAGAAAGAAGTAATCTAGAAGCAATATTGCCAAAAGGTACTGAACTTATTTTTAGTCAAAAGCCAGAACAGAAACTGGAATTTATTAAAAACTTACAGGAAAAAGGCCAGAATGTTATGATGGTTGGCGATGGTTTAAATGATGCTGGAGCTTTGGCGCAAAGTAATGTTGGAATATCTATTTCTGAAAATGTAAACGTTTTTTCCCCTGCATGTGATGCAATATTAGATGCAAGTGAATTCTCGAGACTAGATTATTTTTTAAAATTATCTCAAAAATCTATTCTGATAATCAAAATGAGTTTTGTTTTGTCGCTTTTATATAATGTAATTGGACTTTCTTTTGCAGTGACAGGAAATTTACTTCCTTTAGTAGCGGCTATTATTATGCCACTAAGCACAATTACTATCGTAAGTTTTGTGACTTTAATGTCTAACTATTTAAGTAGCAATAATTTAAAATCATTATAAATAATTTGTAGATAAATTTTTATTAAATTTAACTTAAGTCTTTGACTATGATAATTATCATATTTTAAATGCCTGCAACCTACTAATTTTGTTAACATAAATTTAAGGTATGAGTGTAATTTATCTATTAATTTCAGTTAGTATTTTCGTAGCAATCGGCTTCTTCATTGCCTTTATTATCGCTGTCAAATCTGGACAATACGATGATGATTATACGCCCTCAGTCAGAATGCTTTTTGACGATGAAACCAAAATTACTCCTCAGAATAATAATTCACCAACCGAAGAAAAACAAGTATAATTATGGAAATGGAACAGTTTTATTACGACAACAAAATTGTAAAAAAATTCATTTATGCCACTATCCTTTTTGGAGTAGTCGGTATGTTAGTGGGACTGACCCTGGCGGTTATGTACCTTTTTCCCAACATGACTGATGGGATTTCATGGCTAAGTTACGGACGATTAAGACCGTTACATACAAATGCTGTTATTTTTGCCTTTGTAGGTAATGCTTTTTTTGCGGGTCTGTATTACTCTCTTCAGCGATTGTTGAAGGCCAGAATGTTTAGTGACTTTTTGAGTAATTTACATTTTTGGGGCTGGCAGCTCATTATAGTAGCTGCAGCAATAACATTACCATTAGGATATACTTCTTCAAAAGAATATGCTGAATTAGAATGGCCAATCGATATTGCCATTGCCTTAATCTGGGTCGTAATGGGTATCAATATGATTGGTACAATGTTGAGAAGAAGAGAAAGACATTTGTATGTTGCAATTTGGTTTTACTTAGCTACTTTCGTTACAGTTGCAGTTCTTCATATTTTTAATAATATAGAATTACCGGTCTCAGCTTTAAAAAGCTATTCTGTTTATGCTGGTGTTCAGGATGCTTTGGTACAATGGTGGTACGGTCATAATGCAGTTGCATTTTTCTTAACCACTCCCTTTTTAGGATTGATGTATTATTTTATTCCTAAGGTAGCAAATCGTCCAATCTATTCTTACAGACTATCTATTATTCACTTCTGGTCTTTAATATTTATTTATATCTGGGCTGGTCCTCACCACTTATTATATTCCGCTTTGCCAAACTGGGCTCAGAATTTAGGTGTTGTATTCTCAATAATGCTTATTGCTCCATCTTGGGGAGGTATGATTAACGGACTTTTAACGTTGAGAGGTGCCTGGGATAAAGTTCGTGAAGAACCAGTTTTGAAATTTTTTGTTGTCGCGATTACCGGTTATGGGATGGCAACTTTTGAAGGTCCAATGCTTTCTTTTAAAAATGTAAACGCGATTGCACATTATACAGATTGGATTATTGCACACGTACACGTTGGAGCATTAGCATGGAACGGATTTATGTCTTTTGGTATTATTTACTGGTTGATTCCAAGAATGACAAAAAGTACTTTATTTTCAACGAAATTAGCCAACTTCCACTTTTGGATTGGAACTTTAGGAATTATTTTATATGCGTTACCAATGTACGTGGCAGGTTTTCAACAAGCTTCAATGTGGAAACAATTTAATCCGGACGGAACCTTAACGTATGGGAACTTCCTTGAAACTGTTACAGCGATCATGCCTTTGTATTGGATGAGAGCAATAGGAGGGACTTTATATCTGGTTGGAATGCTGACATTGGTTTACAATATTATAATGACAGTCAATGCAGGTCAAACTATTGAAGACGAATTAGCTCAGGCTCCAGCTTTACAAAGAATAAGTAGTAATAGACTTAATGGCGAAAAATTCCATACCTGGTTAGAAAGAAAACCAATTCAGTTAACTATTCTGGCTACAATTGCTATTTTAATTGGTGGCGTTATTCAAATTGTGCCGACGATTATGGTTAAATCTAACATTCCAACCATTTCAAGTGTAAAACCCTATTCTCCTTTAGAACTTGAAGGACGTGATTTATACATTAGAGAAGGTTGTGTAGGTTGTCATTCTCAATCTGTTCGTCCGTTTAGAAGTGAAGTGGAACGTTATGGACCGCAATCTAAAGCTGGGGAGTTTGTATATGATCATCCATTTTTATGGGGATCAAAACGTACGGGGCCTGATTTACTAAGAGTTGGTGGCAAATACAATGATAACTGGCATTTTAATCACTTTTGGAATCCACAAAGTACTTCTGCAGGTTCGATTATGCCAGGTTATAAATGGTTATTCGATAATAAGGCGATGGATGTTTCATTGACACAAAAGAAAATGCAGGCGATGGTTTCACTTGGTGTTCCTTATACAGCAGATGAAGTTGCAAATGCTCAAAAAACATTGAGAACGCAGGCTTTATTAATTGAGAAGAGTTTAGAAAACGATCCTGATTTTGTAAAAAGTTACCAAGACAGTAAAAATAAGGCAACTGCAAAAGGGGAGAAGTTTGTTCCAATGAATGAAAGAGAAATCGTTGCCCTTATTGCTTATATACAAAGACTTGGAACTGATATTAAAGTAAAAGAAACAGCTAAAAAATAAAGCCATGTTTGAACAGATAAAACACAATATGGAGAATATATCGGGTATAGAAATTTACCCGATTCTGTCTCTCTTAATTTTCTTTTTCTTTTTTGTGGGATTGGGCTTTTGGGTATTCTCCTATCAAAAGGATAAAATTAAAGAAATGAGTGAAATTCCTTTAAATGAAGGACTTGGTGTAACTTCAAAAGATAAATAAGATGAAAAAGTTTTTCCCTGCATATGTAAGAATACCACTGTTTTTTTTCATTGGTTTTGCGTTGATGGAATATTGTATAGATTCTGGTGATAAGCCAGCTTTTATAAAATATCCGATGGTTTCTGTTTTTTTGTTTGTTTTTCTATTTATTTTGGTCGCGATCGAAATTACATTGAATGCAGTTAATCGTGTCATGTATCAATTGCTGACACCTGAAGAAAAAGCAAAACTGGATTATGAAGATAGTTTGAGTTTACAAGAAAGTACTTGGTTTAAAGATTTAATGCATAAACTTACTAAAACAGAACCAATTGAAAAAGAAGGAGATTTGTTACTGCATCATGATTATGATGGAATTAAAGAATTAGATAACAATCTGCCACCATGGTGGGTGTATTTATTTTACATCACTATAATTTTTGGAGTTGTTTATCTTGCCCGCTACGAAATTTTTGGAGCAGATAATCAGGAAATGGAGCTTAAGAAAGAAATGGCACAAGCAAAAATTGATGTTGAAGAGTATCTAAAAACGGCTCCGGATTTAATGGATGAAAAAACGGTTGTTTTGCTTACCGATAAAGAAAGTCTGGAAGCGGGTAAAGAAATTTTCACAACGAATTGCGCTGCTTGTCACAGAGCAGATGGTGGAGGGCAAATTGGTCCAAACTTAACAGATGCTCATTGGATTTTAGGTGGAGGAATTAAAGAAATTTTTCACACTATAACAAATGGTGGACGTGATGGTAAAGGAATGGTTTCCTGGAAAACTAACGGTATGAAACCAAAAGAAATTCAAAAAGTGGCTAGTTATATTTTGTCTTTGCAGGGAAGCAACCCTAAAGATCCAAAAGCTCCGGAAGGAGAAATTTGGGTAGATGAAAGTGCTCCTAAAAAAGATACTACAATTAAAACAACAGATAGTACAGAAGTTAAAAAATAAGAATCATGTCAAATTTACCAGACGAAGCTTTTAGAGATACCATTGGAACTATTGATGAAGGTGGTAATCGAAAATTTATTTTTCCTAAAAAACCGTCTGGTAAGTTCTATGATTATCGAAAAATTGTCAGTTATGTTTTATTGGCAATTTTAGTCGCAAATCCGTTTATAAAAGTAAATGGTAACCAGTTTATGATGTTCAATGTTTTAGAACGTCGTTTTAATATTTTTGGGTTTCCTTTTTGGCCCCAGGACTTTTATCTTTTTGTAATATCGATGCTTGTCGGTGTTGTTTTTGTGATTTTGTTTACTGTTGTCTTCGGTCGAATATTTTGTGGTTGGATTTGTCCCCAGACTATTTTTTTGGAAATGGTTTTTCGCAGAATTGAATATTGGATAGATGGCGACCGTGGTGCACAATCACGTTTAGCGCGCCAGGAATGGAATGCTGAGAAAATCCGAAAAAGGCTTATTAAATGGACGATCTTTTTTCTAATTTCTTTTGGTATAGCTAATGTCTTTTTAGCTTATTTAGTTGGTAGTGACGCATTATTTTTAATGATTGAAGAAGGACCAGTTAAACAATCCAGCAATTTTATAGCACTTCTGATTTTTACTAGTGTTTTTTATTTTGTTTTTGTCTGGTTCAGAGAACAGGTTTGTATAATAGCTTGTCCCTATGGTAGGTTACAAGGCGTACTTTTAGATAATAAATCTATTAATGTTGCTTATGATTTTGTCCGTGGAGAAAAGGAAGAAGGACGTGCCAAGTATAATAAAAAAGAAGATAGAGCCATAACAGGAAAGGGAGATTGTATTGATTGCCATCAATGTGTTCATGTCTGTCCAATGGGAATTGACATTAGAAACGGAACGCAGTTAGAATGCACCAATTGTACCGCTTGCATTGATGAATGCGATACCATAATGGAAACCGTAGGCTTACCAAAAGGTCTTATTCGTTATGCTTCTGAAGATGAAATAGCCAAGAAAGAACCTTTCAAATTTACAGCCAGAATGAAAGGTTATACAGCTGTTTTATTAATATTATTAAGTGTCTTTGTTGGAATGTTATTTTTACGAACCAATGTTGAAGCTATTATTCTTCGTTTACCAGGTCAGCTATTTCAGCATAAAGGAGATAAAATAAGCAATGTTTATACCTATAAAATTGTAAACAAAACAATGAAGGATTATAATGATATTCATTTTGAATTGATTGATCAAAAAGGTGAAATCAAAAATGTTGGAAAAGAACATTTCAAAATACAAAAAGAAGGTATTTCTCAAGGAACTTTGTTTATAGAAATTAGTGAAGTGCTTTTAGAAAGTGATAAAACCAAAGTTAAAATTGGCGTTTACAATGGCAAGGAATTGCTTGAAACTACTACAACAAATTTTTTAGGTCCACGAAGTTTTAATTAAAAATAATACCACCATGAAAATAAATTGGGGAACAGGAATTGTCATTGCTTTTGCATTATTTATGACCTTTATATTATACTTTGTTTTTGAGGTACAATCTAATAGTAAATATGACAATGATTTAGTTGTTGAAGAATATTATAAACACGACTCGCATTTTCAGGAGGAAATGGCACGTATTCAAAATGCGCACGATTTGCAACAGAAACCGTCAATTATATTTAGTAAAGAAGGTGTAAGAGTTGCTTTTCCTGCAAATTTTGAAAGTGATAAAATAAAAGGAAATATTTTGTTGTATCGTCCTTCAAATAAAAAATTTGACTTTAATACTCAAATAACGCTGACTAATTCTGCATTACTAATTCCGAAAGATAAATTGGTTAAAGGCCGTTGGGATGTTAATATGGAGTGGCAATATAACGGAACAAAGTATTTAACTAAAGAGGTTATTTACGTAAATTAAGTACACATGTTATATTCTGCATTTATATTAGGTTTAATCAGTAGTTTGCATTGTATCGGAATGTGCGGTCCAATTGCTATGATGTTGCCTGTAGATCATCAGAATGAAGCTAAAAAAGTTGCTCAAATTGTGACTTATCATTTAGGTCGATTAACTGCTTACGCAACAATCGGATTGATTTTTGGGTTATTAGGAAGAGGTTTTTTTCTGGCTGGACTGCAACAGAACATGTCCATTTTTATTGGTGTGGCGATGATATTAGTCGTTTTGATTCCGGAGAAAGTTTTTTCGAGATATAATTTTTCAAAACCTGTTTATAAAATCATTTCAAAAATTAAATCAAGTTTAGGAAATCAATTTAAAAACAGAAGTTATAAATCTCTTTTTACAATTGGATTGTTAAATGGATTTTTGCCATGCGGAATGGTTTACGTTGCTTTATTTGGAGCAATTGCTATGCAGAGTTCTGGTTTAGGTGTTTTGTATATGTTATTGTTCGGATTTGGAACTATGCCATTAATGACCATTGTAGTTTACATTCATTCTTTAATAAAACTCCCCTTTCGAAATAAAATCCAAAAAGCGATTCCTTTTGTTGCCGTCATTATTGGCGTTTTGTTTATTCTTAGAGGCTTAGGTTTAGGAATTCCTTACGTTTCTCCTTCTAACATGAGTTTGTTTGTTCAGGGAACTCCTAATTGCCATTAAACGGTCATTGAAAAGAGATTTGTTTCCGGTGATTTTCTTTTCAGATGTAAATCAAAAGCCATACATATATTTCGGACAAATGGTTTTCCTGCTTCTGTAATTGTAATTTTGTTTTCGTCAATTACAATCAAGTTATCTTTTTCCAGCTCTCTTAAGTCAGAAATTGCATTTCCAAGATCATCAAAATAAAGACTTTCTTTTGTCCATGAAGTTTCAAATTCGCAAGTTAAGTTTAGAATGTGTTTTCGGATAATCAAGTCTTCCTCATTTAGAATATGCCCCTTCACAATAGGCAATTTATTCCATTCTAATAGTTGGTAATAATCTTCTAAATTTTTGGTGTTTTGTGCAAAACTATACCAGCTATCACTAATAGAAGAAACTCCTAAACCAATCATTAATTGTGTTTTTGAAGCACTATACCCCATGAAATTTCTGTGTAAACCTTTGTTTTCAGATGCTTTGTATAAACTATCAGATTCTAAGGCAAAATGATCCATTCCAATCTCGTAATAACCATTTTTAGAAAGTAATTGCTTTCCGATTTCGTATAGTTTACGTTTTTCAGCGTCTTTCGGAAGATTCTCTTCATTGAATCCTCGTTGTCCATTTCCTTTAATCCAGGGCACGTGTGCATAGCTGTAAAAGGCTAGTCGGTCTGGTTTTAAAGAATTTGTTTTTTCGACAGTATCGACAACATCTTCAATAGTTTGAAAAGGCAGACCAAATATTATATCATGACCGATAGAGGTATAGCCAATTTCTTTAGCCCAAAAAGTTACTTTTGCTACATTATGAAAAGGTTGAATTCTATGAATTGCTTTCTGCACTTTTTCGGCATAATCCTGAACGCCAAAACTTACTCGGCGAAAGCCTAAATCATATAATTTTTGGAGTTGCTCGTAAGTAGTATTATTAGGATGGCCTTCAAAACTAAATTCATATTTAGTAGCTTTATTGGCAAAAGTAAAAATGCCATTGATAAGATGTTCTAAATTGTTTTTTGAAAAAAATGTTGGAGTCCCGCCACCTAAATGTATTTCTTTTATGAAAGGTTTTTCAGGTAGTAATTTGCAGTATAAGCTCCATTCTTTTAAGAGTGCTTTTATATAATCCTCTTCGACAGAATGATTTTTGGTTATCCTTTTATTGCAGCCGCAAAAAGTACACATGCTTTCGCAAAAAGGTAAATGAATATATAAACTGATTCCGTTTTGAGAATTGCTTTCTGAAAAGGCTTTTTGAAATGATGCTGTCCATTTTTGTTCTGAAAATTCAGCTTCATTCCAATAGGGAACTGTTGGATAGCTGGTGTATCTTGGGCCTGGAACATTGTACTTCTGAATCAGTGAAATTTTCATAAAAAAGCATTTTGGATTCATCAAAATTACTTCTTCGTATTAGGATATAAAATGATAAATGTCATAAAAAAAAGAGACTCAAAATTGAGCCTCTTCCCTGAATTAAATAACTAACATTAAATAGAATCCTGAATGATTTTAAGCCATTTTTTTGCAAACATATGATCTTGATATGCGCTAATTTGTTTGATACGATCGTCGTCAAAATCATAGAATGGAATCGTAATTTTTTTAGAAGTTTCTCTTTCCTGAAATTCGAAATCAATTTTGAGAATGGTATCTGAATTCCCATCGGTAGTCAAAATTAATTTACAAGATGAAACTGATTTTAAATCAATAAATGTCGATTCTTGCTGATTTGGATTGAAGTTCATCAATATAAATCTTCTATGCTTTTGATCTATGGCCAGCGTTTTGTTGCTTTGAGATTCGGTTAAATCAAATTCTTCCGGATGAGTTGGATTGAATTTCTTTTTAATATTTAGAATCTTTGATTTGTTTGCAGCGCTCGTTCGTGCTGAAAAATATACTGGAATGGCTACTATGATTGCAATCACAATACCAATAATGGTTACACTTGTTTCCATGTTTTTGAATTTGATAAATAATATGAATATTAAAGAGTTTTCAGAAAGAAAACGGTTCAGTTGTTTATGAAGAAATAAATTCTTCTAACTAATTTTTCATGTATTTATCTACCAAAAAAAATGAAAAGGGTAGAGCAGTAGTAAGACTTTCTTGCTTTGAGTCGAAAATTGATTTGCAAAGTTTGATGCTGATTTATCAACTTGATGTTGTGAAATAACAACTACTAAAGAATCAAACCATTTAATGATGGCAGGATGATTTGTCTTAATATTTGCAGCAAATTGATAACTTGCTTGTGGTTGTATGAAAGCTAATGAATCGGTATAATCTTTAGAGAAATTGGTATCCGTTTTTTGACTTTCGATTTTTTGCATAGTAGCATCGCTTTCTTGCGATGCAAAAAAGGCAAGGATCAAAAGTGATACCAAAATAACAGTTTTACGAATCCAATTCATGTTTGCGAATTTAGCTCATAAAACACAATAAAAGAAATTTTAAAATGCTAATTACTTCTTAAAATCAGCTTTATTATTTTACCCTCAACTTTTATTGAGATAAGTTGAGGATGAAATATATTATTGCTGCATTTTGAAATAATAATCAGCTGAGTGTTTTCCACCTCCATACAACAAGAAGAAGATGCAAAGTAACAATACAACTATTGCTAAAATTAAACTTTCAGAATGCATTTGTCCCATAAAATTTACAAGGACCGCACCAAAAAGGATAGGTAATTGGGCTGCAATTGCCCAGCGGGTGAGTAGCCCAAAAACAATCATTATTCCTCCAATCATGTGGGCAGGGGCGATATAATGCAAAAGAAACATTCCGCCTCCATATTGGTCAATGGGGGAAATTAAATCATGTAAATATTGAGCATTAGTTACAAATGAAACTCCTTTCATAAATAAAAAAACACCCAAAACAATACGTACTAAATCTACTGGTAAATAAGTGTGCGAATTTGCCCATTTATTCAAACTTTTTACATTTTCCATGATACTACGTGATTTAAAATAATATACTAAGTTACTAATTTTTAGTGATATATTTATTTTTAAGTAGCTGGAAATAAGTTTTTTATTTTTTATTTAGCTTATTTTGAGAATTTGTAAAATGAAATTAAACCTGAATAACACCTAAGTTAAATGCTTTTTGAATTGGCGCGTGATTGGCGGCTTCAATACCCATAGAAATCCAAGTACGTGTATCAAGAGGATCGATAATAGCATCTGTCCATAATCTTGAAGCGGCGTAATAAGGAGAAGTTTGTTCGTCGTAACGCGCTTTTATTTTGTTAAATAGCTCAGTTTCCTTGGCCTCATCAATGATTTCTCCTTTTGCTTTAAGAGAAGAAGCTTCGATTTGCGCCAGAACTTTAGCAGCCTGCGTTCCACCCATTACAGCAAGTTCCGCACTTGGCCATGCAAAAATTAATCTTGGATCATATGCTTTTCCGCACATTGCGTAGTTTCCTGCACCATAAGAATTACCCACAATGACAGTAAATTTTGGTACTACGGAATTACTAACTGCATTTACCATTTTAGCACCATCTTTAATGATTCCGCCATGCTCAGATTTTGACCCTACCATAAATCCGGTAACATCTTGTAAAAAAACTAGAGGAATTTTCTTTTGATTGCAGTTTGCAATAAAACGAGTTGCTTTATCAGCACTGTCAGAATAGATAACACCACCAAATTGCATTTCGCCTTTTTTGGTTTTAACAACTTTTCTTTGGTTAGCGATAATTCCAACTGCCCAGCCATCAATTCTGGCGTAACCTGTAATAATGGTTTGACCATATCCCTCTTTATAAGCTTCAAATTCAGAATTATCAACCAAACGATTGATAATTTCCATCATGTCATATTGTTCGTTTCTTGCTTTTGGCAAGATTCCGTAAATGTCCTTAGGTTCTAAAGCAGGTTTTTCCGCTTTGATACGGCTATAGCCAGCTTTGTTAAAATCGCCGATTTTATCGACTATATTTTTTATTTTATCCAGAGCGTCTTTATCGTCTTTTGCTTTATAATCTGTAACTCCGGAAATTTCGCAATGCGTTGTGGCTCCGCCTAGAGTTTCATTGTCTATAGTTTCGCCAATAGCGGCTTTTACCAAATAACTTCCAGCAAGGAAAATACTTCCGGTTTTGTCTACAATTAAAGCTTCATCACTCATAATAGGTAAATAAGCTCCTCCCGCAACACAACTTCCCATAACGGCTGCGATTTGCGTAATTCCCATACTACTCATTTGGGCATTATTTCTAAAGATTCTTCCGAAATGTTCTTTGTCTGGAAAAATTTCATCTTGCAACGGTAAATAAACGCCTGCGCTATCAACTAAGTAGATGATTGGCAATCTGTTTTCCATTGCAATTTCCTGTGCGCGTAGGTTTTTCTTTCCTGTAATAGGGAACCAGGCACCCGCTTTTACAGTAGCATCATTAGCGACAACAATGCATTGTTTACCTTTTATGTATCCTATTTTTATAACGACTCCTCCAGAAGGACATCCTCCATGCTCAGCATACATTCCTTCGCCAACGAAACCGCCTATTTCTATACTTTTAGAATTTTCATCTAATAAATAATCAATACGCTCTCGCGCTGTCATTTTTCCTTCGGCATGAAGCTTTTGAATACGTTTTTCTCCTCCGCCTAATTTTACTTTGGCAAATTTTTGTTTTAATTCAGAAAGTAAGAGTTTATTGTGATCTTCGTTTTTATTGAAGTTTAAATCCATAAGATATTGATGTTTTTACAAAATACTGTTGGCTAATTTACAAAATCAATTGAAAATAAACTTAATATTCAAAGTATCTTTAAAACTTATGTTTTGATGACTTCGTAATGGCTTATAAAAAGAAAAACCAGAAGACAGCTTCTGGTTTTGTTATAATATTGAGTTTGCTTATTTTTTAGAATCGCAAACCATTCGTTTTAAGATTGCCCATTGTTTCAATGCATCTCGAGCTTCGACAGCAGGATACCCTAGCATTGTTTTTCCTGCAGGAATATCGCAGGTTACACCTGAACCAGCTCCAACAACAGCTCCGTCACCAATAGTAGTATGGTCTTTTATAGAAGCACTTCCGCCAATTATAACGCCATTTCCTAACGTTACAGAACCGGCTAAGCCACTGTTTCCGGCCATAATACAAAATTTACCTAAATTACTGTTATGGCCAATTTGAACTAAATTATCAATTTTGCATCCATCTCCAAGAATTGTAGAACTGAATTTACCTCTATCAACACAAGTGTTTGCACCAATTTCAACTCCGTTTCCAATAATTACGTTTCCGATTTGTGGAATTTTAACCAGGCCTTTTTCTTTGCAAGGACGAAATCCAAAACCATCTGCACCAATAGTTGCATTTGGATGGATAATACAATCGCTTCCTATATGACAACGCTCACGAACAACTGTTCCTGACCAGATAATCGTATTTTTTCCGATAGTACATTCATCTAAAATAGTCACGTTGGGGTATAAGGTTGCGTTAGCACCGATTTCAACTTTTGGGCCGATATAACATCCAGCACCAATTCTGGCTCCCTCGCCAATTATTGCAGTTTCATCGACTGTAGCTGTTTTGTGAATATTGGTATGAAAGATTGGAGTAGGAGGAGCAAAAAGAGCTAAAATTTGTGACATTGCCAAATCGGCATTTTTCACTTTAATGAAAGCACGATTTTCTCCTGGCTCGATTGAAATATCTTCATTAACAACTGCAATAGATGCATTTGAAGCCGACCAGTATTTTTCATATTTTTTGTTTCCTATAAACGAAATTTCTGAAGTTGTAGCTTTTTCTAATTGCTCTGTTGCTGTTATACTTTGAGAAGTAGTGCCGTAAATTACGCCATTGATCACTTCGTTAATTTCTTGAATTGAATAGGATCTCATTTAATGAATTTAATTGATTTTTGGGGTTATTTTTTGCCAAATAAAATCAATTAGATTCTAATTACCTAATATTTTTTTTGTGTTTATTGAAATATGTTTAAAATAACAGTTTAAATATTACAAAATTAACACTTTAGGTATTAATTTATTAATTGTTTTCTAATTTATGCACGCATAGTTAATGTAGGTTTTTCCCTAAAACAGACATGGATTTTAGAGAAATTGAACGGAAAATTAAAATTTAGTTAATTGATAGGTAGTAACTTACATTTTTTAATTGCCTTATTGGAATGCTAGGCTAAAAAAAAAGCGATTCACTTTTGAAAGGAATCGCTTTTATGAATTTTATTCTTTTATTTTAGATAAAGAAATAGCATTAATGCAATATCTTAATCCGCTTGGTCCGGGGCCATCAGGAAAAACATGTCCAAGATGTGCGTCGCAAGTATTGCAAACTACTTCGACGCGAATCATTCCGTATGATTTGTCTGCATGATAGGCAATAGCGTTTTCTTTTATTGGTTGTGTAAAAGAAGGCCAGCCTGTTCCTGATTCAAATTTTTCAGAAGCATCAAAAAGTAAAGTGCCACAGCATTTACATTCGTAGATTCCAGGATCAAATAAACTACAAAGTTCAGAGCTAAAAGATCTTTCAGTACCTTTTAAACGTGTTACCTGATATTCTTCCGGAGTCAAGATCTGTTTCCATTCCTCTTCAGTTTTCTCCACTCTTTTTTCAGGAGTCGGATTTCCTTTATTTGTAAAATGAATTACATCTGCCCATTTTATCATAACTGTTTTTTTGTTTCAAGTTTCAGGTTTCAAGTTTCAGTCACAGTTAACTGAAAACTGACACTGAATACTGTATTTATTCCTCTTCTTTTTGTCCCATCATCATTAAAAAAGCTTTTAAGAATGGGTCAATATTACCGTTCATTACGCCATCAACATCGCTGGTTTCATAACCGGTACGAACATCTTTAACTAATTTATAAGGTTGCATAACATAATTACGTATTTGCGAACCCCATTCGATTTTCATTTTTCCGGCTTCGATATCGGCACGTTGTGCTTGCTGTTTCTTCAATTCGATTTCATACAATTGAGAACGTAACATTTGCATGGCACGCTGTCTGTTGTCTTGCTGAGATCTTGTTTCAGAACACTGAATCTGAATTCCGGTTGGTTTGTGTACCAATTGTACTTTGGTTTCTACCTTATTTACGTTTTGTCCTCCGGCACCACTAGAGCGTGAAGTTGTAATCTCGATATCAGCAGGATTGATGTCAATCTCGATACTGTCATCAACAAGTGGATAAACATAAACCGATACAAACGAAGTATGGCGTTTTGCATTACTGTCAAAAGGTGAAATTCGAACCAAACGATGTACTCCGTTTTCTCCTTTTAAGTAACCAAAAGAATAATCTCCTTCAAACTCTAAAGTTACCGTTTTGATACCGGCAACCTCGCCTTCCTGAAAGTTTAATTCTTTTATTTTGTAGCCATAGCTTTCGCCCCACATCATATACATACGCATTAACATTCCGGCCCAGTCACAACTTTCGGTTCCACCGGCTCCGGCAGTAATTTGAACAACAGCACTTAAGCTGTCGCCCTCGTCAGAAAGCATATTTTTAAACTCAATGTTTTCAATATGATCTTGCGTTGTTTTATAATGCTCGTCTAATTCTTCTGCAGAAAGTTCTCCTTCCTTATAAAAATCATAAGCAAGTTGAAGTTCATCAGTAAGTTCGATAGCTTTGTTGTAATCTTCGATCCACTTTTTTTTGTTTCGAAGGTTTTTTACAATGACTTCGGCTTCTTTTGCATTGTTCCAAAAATCGGGAGCAAAGGTTTTTTCTTCCTCGTTGGCAATTTCAATTAGTTTGGCATCGACGTCAAAGATACCTCCTCAACGCACCAAGGCGCTCCACAATACCTTTTATTTGTTCGGTAGTTGTCATAAATTAATAGTAGTTTTATATGTTTTTTATAAATATTACGTTAATTTGGTTGTATGGTAATTTGCTAGTTAAAATTTACTAAAACTTGCCGAGATTAACAAACAGTAATACGTAATTTTGTTGCACAAAAATAAGATATAGTTTTTAGAATATGGAAATAAATTTAATTAGCGATACCATAACAAAGCCTACCCACGAAATGTTGCAGTATATGTTCAATGCCCAGGTTGGGGATGATGTATACAAACAAGATCCAACAGTTATCGAATTAGAGGCCAGAGTAGCTGAATTTTTTGGTATGGAAGCGGGACTGTTTTTTCCTTCTGGAACTATGGCAAACCAAACCGCAATTAAATTACACACACAGCCTGGCGAACAGTTGATTGCTGATAAATATGCACACGTCTATCATTATGAAGGAGGAGGAGTTTCCTTTAACAGCGGCGTTTCTTGTTGTTTGTTAGATGGAGACAGAGGGATGATAAATGCAACTCAGGTTGCTGCAGCAATTAATGATCCTGAGTTTTATCATAGTCCGTTAACGAGTTTGGTTTGTGTAGAAAACACAACCAATAAGGGAGGTGGAGCCTGTTACGAATTAGAAGATTTAAGAGAAATAAAAAAAGTTTGTGACGCTAATAACTTGAAATTCCATTTAGATGGAGCCCGAATTTGGAATGCATTGGTTGCTAAAAGGCAAAACCCGAAAGAATTTGGAGCTATTTTCGATACTATTTCAGTTTGTTTATCAAAAGGATTAGGGGCTCCAATAGGATCTATATTATTAGGAAGTAAAGCTGATATTCGCAGGGCGTTGAGAATCAGAAAGATACTGGGAGGTGGAATGCGTCAGGTTGGTTATTTAGCAGCAGCAGGATTATATGCTTTGGCACATAATATTGAAAGATTGGCTGAAGACCATCGCAGAGCCAAAGAGATTGCAGCGGTTTTAAGTACGAAGTCCTGGATTTCGGCAATTGAACCAGTAGAAACTAATATTTTGATTTTCTCTTTAGCCGAAGGTTACAGTGATCAGCTTTTAATAGAAAAATTAAAGCAGAAAAATATCTTAATTAGCGCACTTGGACATAATAAACTCCGAATTGTAACGCATTTAGATTATAAAGAAGTTATGCACACTTATGTGATTGAAACGCTTCAAAAGTTTTAAAAAAAGGCACTAAGAAGCTAAGGTTCTAAGGTTCTGAGTTTCTCTAATAAAAGAAAACTATTGGTCTTAGGACCTTAGCTTCTCAGTGCCTTAGAATCTTATTTAAATAAATTATCCATCCCCGGAATCATTGGCATATCCATTTTGGCAACGGCATCCAATTCTCTTTCGTTTACGTTTGTTGCTTTTTCAATAGCTTTATTTAAAGTTACGATTAAGTAGTCTTCTAGTTGTTCTTTATCTTCTAATAAAGAGTCATCAATAGAGATTGATGTAACTTTTCTATTAGCAGTTAACGTCACTTTCAATAATCCGTCAGCGCTTTGTTCATCTATTAAAACAGTATCCAAACGCTTTTTTGTATCTTCAATTTTTTGTTGGGTTTCTTTAAGTTTACCCATCATTCCCATTAAATCCATTTTGTTGATTTTTAAATTATTTCAGACAAAATTAGTATATTGCTGTATTATATCAATACAATATTTTATGAAAAAATTAATTCTGTTCTATTGTGTTTATAGTATTTTTGCCCTGTCTTATATAAAAATTAATGCTCAATCAATGCAAAACGATATATCGGCTCCACAGGCCAAAGTAATTCCAAAAAACTTAAAAAAACATAAAGAAACCCGAATCGATAATTATTTCTGGCTTAATGACAGGGAAAATTCAGAGGTTATTGATTATTTAAATCAAGAGAATGCCTATTATCAAAACATGACTTCGCATACAAAAGAGCTACAGGAATCTTTGTATGAAGAGATGAAAGGCAGGATTAAAGAAGATGATTCATCTGTTCCTTATTTTTATAATGGGTACTACTATATTACCCGATTTGAAACAGGACAGGATTACCCAATTTTTTCAAGAAAAAAAGGAAGCCTTTCTGCAGAAGAAGAAATTATGTTCAATTGCAACGAAATGGCAAAAGGACATGCTTATTTTAAGTTAGGAGGTTTAAGTATTAGTCCGGATAACAAATTTGCGAGTTTTGGACTTGATCTTGTTGGAAGAAGAATCTATACTATTCAGGTTAAAAACTTAGAGACAAACGAAATTCTGGCTGATAAAATTGAAAATGCAACCGGAGGATCTGTTTGGGCGAATGATAATAAAACTATTTTTTATGTCAAACAAGACGAAGTTACTTTAAGGTCTGATAAGGTTTTTAGACATAAAATTAATAGTGATTCTGCGACCGATGTTTTAGTTTTTGACGAAACTGATGATACTTTTAATGTTTCAATCAGTAAAGAAAAGTCAAGAAAATATATCGTAATTGGTTCAGGAAGCACTCTAACGACTGAATACAGGATTTTGAATTCAGATAATCCAGATGGAGAATTTGAAGTTTTCCAGCCTCGTGTACGTGGCCTGGAATATAGTATTTCGCACTATGAAGACTCGTTTTACATTTTAACAAATAAAGATAAGGCCACCAACTTTAAGTTGATGAAAACGCCTGAAAATAAAACAGCAAAAAAATATTGGGTAGATCTTATTCCACACCGTGAAGATGTTTTACTGGAAGATATTGAAATTTTTAAAAATTACTTAGTTGTAGAAGAACGTTCAAACGGATTAAATCATATTCGAATCATTCCTTGGAATGGTGAACCGGATTACTATTTACCTTTTGGAAGCGAAACTTACAACGCTTATACTACGACGAATATTGATTTTGATACAGATATTTTGCGTTACAGCTATCAATCGCTTGCAACACCATCGTCTGTAATTGACTTTAATATGAAAACCCAAACCAAAGAAATCTTAAAAGAGCAACAGGTTTTAGGTGGTAAATTTGATAAAGAAAATTACATCGAAGAAAGAGTTTGGGCGACGGCAAGAGATGGTGTAAAAGTGCCAATTTCGATGATTTATAAAAAAGGATTAGAAAAAAATGGTAAAAATCCGTTATTGCTTTACGCCTATGGTTCTTATGGGATAACTATGGATGCATATTTTTCTTCAACACGACTTTCTTTGCTAGACCGCGGTTTTGTTTATGCTATCGCTCATATTAGAGGAGGAGAAGACTTAGGAAGGCAATGGTATGAAGATGGGAAACTGTTAAAAAAGAAAAATACCTTTACAGATTTCATCGATTGCTCTAAATTTGTAATTAACGAAAAATTTACTTCGGCTGAACATTTGTATGCAGAAGGAGGATCTGCAGGAGGACTCTTGATGGGTGTTATAGTAAATGAAGCCCCTCAATTGTATAATGGAGTGATAGCGCAGGTTCCTTTTGTAGATGTTATTACAACAATGCTTGACGATAGTATTCCACTTACAACCGGAGAGTATGATGAATGGGGAAACCCAAACAATAAGAAATATTATGATTATATGTTATCCTATTCACCATATGATAATGTAAAAGCACAAAAATATCCTAACATGTATGTTTCCACAGGATTGCATGATTCACAAGTGCAGTATTGGGAGCCTGCAAAATGGGTCGCCAAGTTGAGAACTATGAAAACAAATGATAATCTTTTGTTTTTAGACACCAATATGGATGCTGGACATGGTGGCGCTTCAGGAAGATTTGAAGCTTTAAAAGACTTAGCAAAAGAATTTAGTTTTTTATTAGATTTAGAAAAAATTAAAAGCTAATTAGAAATTTTTTGTTAAATTTGCAACCTATCGGGGTTATTTTAAAATGCCTTCGATTAACTATTTTTTTATGAAAGAAGAAATAAATGCTTATAATAATGTTTTAGAGTTAATAGGTAACACCCCACTTATTAAACTAAATAAAATCACCGAAGAGTTAGAAGGAAATTTCTACGCAAAGGTAGAAGCTTTTAATCCGGGTCATTCCTCAAAAGATAGAATAGCGTTATATATTATTGAAGAAGCCGAGAAAAAAGGAATCCTTTCTCCTGGAGATACTATCATCGAAACTACATCTGGTAATACTGGTTTTAGTTTGGCAATGGTCAGCATTATTAAAGGTTACAACTGTATTTTGGCAGTAAGTTCAAAATCATCAAAAGACAAAATTGACATGTTGAGAAGTTTAGGTGCAAAAGTTTATGTTTGCCCGGCTCACGTTTCAGCTGATGATGAAAGATCTTACTATAATGTTGCCAAACGTTTACACGAAGAAACTAAAGGTTCAGTTTACATCAATCAATACTTTAATCAGTTGAATATTGATGCACATTATAACACTACAGGTCCTGAAATTTGGGAACAGACAAAAGGACAAATTACTCATCTTGTTGCTTGTAGCGGAACTGGAGGAACAATCTCAGGAACAGCTAAATTCTTAAAAGAGCAAAATCCAAATATTAGAATATTAGGTGTAGATGCATTTGGATCGGTATTGAAGAAATACCACGAAACAAGAGAATTTGATAACAAAGAAATTTATCCTTACCGTATTGAAGGATTAGGTAAAAACTTAATTCCATCTGCTACAGATTTCGATATCATTGATAAATTCATGAAAGTAACCGACGAAGAAAGTGCACACTCAGCAAGAGAGATTACTCGTAAAGAAGGTTTATTTGTTGGATATACTTCTGGAGCAGTAATGCAGGCTATCAAACAATATGCTGAAGAAGGCGAGTTTACAAAAGACAGTAATATTATTGCTATTTTTCCTGATCATGGTTCTCGTTATATGAGCAAAGTCTTTAGTGATGACTGGATGAATGAACAAGGATTCTTTGATAGTATTAATGAAGAAGAAGTTCAAAAAATTGAATTTGTAAAATAAGAAGAAAAACATCTTAAAAATATAAAACTCCGGATTTAATGATCCGGAGTTTTTTTTGTTTCAAGAAGTAGATTTTAGAGACAAATCGATTTTTTTTGTGTGAATAAACGAATCTTAAAATTTATGAATACCGTATTTATACGTAAGAAATTCTAGTTTTATATGCGTTTAATTTAGTATTTTAATAATATCACTATAAGTATAAATAAATACAATTAAGCGGGGTAAATCATCAATTTTGGTTATTTAAACGATTATTTAAGTTTTTAGTCGGAAAAATTTCCGACTAAAAACTTAAAAATATAGTTTAGAGGTGTTAAAATGACACAGTGTTATTTTATTGCCTAAATCTACTGTTATGAAAAAAATACTACTCACATTAGTGTTTGTAAGTTTTTTGAGTGTAAACGCTCAGAATCCAATACAAGAATTCAATTTTAATGGAACTTTGGTTAATGTTAAGAATACAACTTCATTTATGGGGACAAACAACTTTGTTGCTGATAGAAATGGAGCTGCAAATAGTGCTCAGCGTTTAGTTAATAAAGGTATGGAAGCTATTATCGTTGATCTTCCTCAGGATAATAAGGCCAGAACAGTTACCATATGGGTAAAACTAAATGATGTTGTAAAAGCAAATTACATTTGGGGTTACGGGACTGCCTATAATGCTCAATATTGTGGTTTGCTACAGCAAGGTACTACGACTTCTAATTCTGACCTGAGCTTAGCTGGTTGGGGCGCTTCAAATGATGTTATTGTTTCAACTGCTTTGGTGAAAAATAAATGGTATCACTACAGTATTACTTTTGATGGAACGGTTTCGAAGATATATCGAGACGGGCAATTATTGAAATCTGCTAGCGGAATATCACGTTCTACAAAAGGTACTATTTTTAGATTGGGCGAAATTAATACTACAGTTGGTATAAATGCAGATATCGACGATTTAAAAATATATAATGTTGCAATGACTGATGAGCAAATTTTAGATCAGTATAATAGCTCTAAGCCTGCAATAGTAGCTGCTGAATCTGTAGTAGTTTCAAAAGCCGCGAAAACGAACGAAAAGGCGAAAGTAGCCTCTAAATCTGCGCCATCAAATACAATTATTACGAACAGTGATATAAACGGAACGACTAAAAGTATTGAGGTATATTCTCAAGGACAAAAAATAGTTGGTGAAAGCGCAATGAGTATTAATGATTTGCCGGAGGGAACTTATTTATTGAAAATTACAAATAAGCCGTCAAATAAAATCACTTCAAAATAGAAATTAAAATTTGGTTTATAAAAATAGTTAGTTAGTTTTTTGTGTTAGTAGAATTAAATTTTTTGAATAGTGGAAGAAGCCTTTTAAAGTTGGATTTTAAAAGGCTTTTTTGGTTTTATTAGTGTTTTTTCTGCTGCCCAGGTGCGTAAGCTTTAGCACTTTTACTTCCAGACATTTTTTTAGCTTGTCCCGGTGGAACTTTGCCTGAACTATGGCTGTGTGTATGAACACTACAGCTTATTACGCTAATAACGACAAACAGAATAACCATAATGATTACGGCAACTTTTGTGTATTTTGATGTTTTCATATTTCTTGTATTATTATTTTGAGGTGCCACAAATATAATAGTTAATATGAATTTTCATAATTCTCTTTTTCAGTTTAAAATCATTATAAACAATGAGTAATTTCAAACTTGAAATTGTTTGGAAGTGTATTGTTTTTTTTGTGAAATGGTAAACTAGTTTTAAGCAAAGACATTGTTTTGTAAAAATGTTTTTACAAATATTGGGTTTTGCTGTTCTGAAAAATATTATTTTCTTTATTTTAGTGAGAATACCGTATTTATACGTGATATAAGTTTGTAAAATTGAATTAAATTTATAGTTTTAACAAAATTTGTAAAACTATAAGTAAATATAATGAGCGGCCTTTCAGTATCAATTTTTATTATTTAAAAGGGGGTTTTATTTACTAAATTTTCACTAGCTATATTATATAGAAGTGTGTCGTGAGATACACTTTTTCTAAATACTTAAAACCAATAAATATGAAGAAACTATTACTCACTTTAATGTTTGTAAGCTTTTTTAATTCTAATGCCCAAAACCCGGTTCAGGAGTTTAACTTCAACGGGACATTAAGTAGTAAAGACAATACGATTTCGCTTTTAGGAATACCTAATTTTGTAAATGACAGAATGGGAGTTGCTAAAGGAGCACAGCGACTTACTAATAAGGTTTTACAAGGTGTAGTAGGGGATCTTCCGCAAGATAACAAACCAAGATCAATATCTGTTTGGGTAAAGTTTAATAATATTGCGTCAGTCAATTATATTTTGGGGTATGGCAGTACGGTGAATACACAGTATTTTGGTTTAGTGCAACAAACTCCTGTTGCCGGCAATTCAGATCTAAGTTTGGTTGGATGGGGAGATACAAATAATATTGTAGTTTCAGTTCCGCTTCAAAAAGAAGTTTGGTACCAATATAGCATTACTTATGATGGTACCAGCTCCAAAATATATCGCAATGGTGAGCTACTAAAATCAGTAGACGGAATTCAACGCTTAACTAAAGGTTATATTCTTAAATTGGGACAATTAAACGCTGCAGTTAGTATCAATGCCGATATAGATGA
The DNA here is from genome assembly GCF_015351595.1 of Flavobacterium sp. LC2016-12. GTDB lineage: Bacteria > Bacteroidota > Bacteroidia > Flavobacteriales > Flavobacteriaceae > Flavobacterium. Next base: position 317,413 of record NZ_JADKPT010000001.1, read on the forward strand.
TCTTAAAATATATAATGTTGCCATGACAGGCGAGCAGGTTATGGAATCTTACAGCAGTTCAAAACCAACAGTTTCAGCGGTAGCTGAAACTTCACAAACTTCAGGCACAGTTAAAAAAGCAACTACACCAATTGCAAAGACTCCAGCAGCAGTAAAAACTACCGCTTCTGGACCAATAAATGACACACATATTCCTAAAACTGTTGAGGTTTTCTCGCAAGGAAGACAAATAACAGGGGTAAATGCGTCTAATATTGGCGATTTACCGGAAGGAACTTATTTGATTAAGGTGACGAATAAGAAATAGCTTCAAATTTGGATAAGAATCAATGGACCTTTAAAAAAGTTTAGAAATAAATCTAAGTTCTTCCCAACCTTTCTAAACAAAACATACTCTATATAAGTAGTAATCATTTTGAATGATTTTAACTTTAAAAAGATATAGTATGAAAAAGAAATTCACCTTAGAAATAGCTAATCCTTGTACTGAAAATTTTGATAGAATGATTTCCAATTCTAATGGATCATTTTGTAATTCATGTGGTAAAAATGTAATAGATTTAAGTAAAAAATCAAACTCTGAAATTGCCAGGTTTGCTGCAGAAAATAAAGGCAAAAATATTTGTGCACGAATAAAATCTACCCAGTTAGAACAGGAGTTTGAATACAATGAAATTTCTAAAATCAATAATTTCAAATATGCCGCAATTGCCGCATCAGTTTTATTAGCCTCAAATGTTGTTGCGCAAGAAAAAGAACCAGTTCAAACAGAAATTACTGTTCCGAAACCAAACAATCATATTGTGGGTAAAATTGCTGTTAGACTATCAGTTGACAAGGAAGTTTCAATTATCGTTAAAGGAAAAATACTGGATTCAAAAACGCACAGACCGTTAGACAATAGAAAATATCCAAACTTAACGCTAACTATAAATGATTTACCAACCCCATTTAAAGTAAACGAGAAAACAGGGGAATTTGCTATTCCTTTAAAAGTTTTAAAGAATAGTTATAATCTTTATATTACTGTTGTAAGCGACGATTATTATTTTTCTAGAACAATACCTTTTGATATAAAATCAGTTAAAGGAAATGTTTTGAAACAGGACATTATTATTGAAACAGAAGAGCTGACTAAAATTATGATTATGGGAGGATTGGGAGTTAATTATGTTGAGAAAAAGGGGAGTAGGGAGATTTGAAATATTGTTATAAAGGAAAAGGCTTGACTTGAAATAGGTTTACGCAGAAAGTGTGAAAAAAAACACCATCTGCAATTGGAGTAATAATTCTTATCTTTGTTATTATATATCAATTAATAAAGAAAAAAACAGTTCTTAGCATCGTCTATATTTTTATTGATGAGAAAAAATTAAAAGATATTTACCTGTCTATTCCAAAACATAAAAATTCAAAATGCCTATATTTATTTGCCACAAAAGAAAATCAATTCAAGCAATACAAAAAGAATATCCAAATTCTGAAATAGTTGATGTAACATCAAAAGCTACGAATGATTACGTAAAATTTAGTCCTTTTTATCCTATTGGGAATATCCCAATTCCTTTTACAGATAATCGTTATAGTGAATCTGTTGAAGGTATTTGGCAAGGCTTAAAGGTTTTTGAAAACCACGAAATTGATGAATCAAAGTTTTTGATTAAAAATATGAAAAACTTAAAAAGAACTACTAGAAAATATGGTACAGTTTTAGGACATCAAAAAGGGATTTATAGTTCAGAACTTTTAGACTATTATAATGCTAGATTGAATATATATGTTCCTTCTTATGAATATGTGTTAAAAAATTATCTTAATGATTTAGTGGAAGAATTGAAAACAATTTCTGCCACTAAATCATTAATATTATTAGATTATGAGACAAATACAGATCTTAAAAATATAACAAAACCCCTTTCTCATGCAAGTCTTATTAAAAGCTTTATAGAGGATAACTAATTCATTTAATTTTTAAAACTCCAACTCTTTGAGAGGGGTATTAAAATGTGGATCATCATCAGGATTAGGATTTAAGCACATTTCTATTGCAATACTCAAATTGTAAATCAATTCATTATATATGTAATATTTTTCTTCATCATCTTTATATAATCCTAAATCGTAATATAATCCAGGTACTATAGTCATTAGATAATATAGTATATCCTTAGGAACATTTTCTTTATATTTCCAATCCGCTTTTAGTTCTTCTAAAATTTCATATAATTTATCTAATAGTATGGGATCAATTCCATCTCTAATGTGATATTTTATCAAAAAACCAGAATCTTTATTAAAAAGAAAATGCTCAATGTTTTTAGCGGTTATTAATGACATATTATTTAGTTTATAATTTTAAAAGCTGTAGTTGGAATTTCGTCAATAATGATTAAAAATTCAAAAGATTTTTTTGCGTAGCCTTGTACTCTTGGTCCTCCTAAAAAAAATTTTCTTATACTTTCATTTGATAGATCTATATATTTTCCGTTAATTTTTGTTAAATCAATTTCAACAACTTTCTTACCATTGTCGTTTAAGGCATAAGCTAATGCCTCTTCCTTATTTGTAAAACTTGAGATATAAGGAGTTATAGTTCTTTCATCGCTTCCATTTCTAACATGTCCATCTATAGTATATGGTTTACCTGCTTTAGTTAGTCCTGTTTCACTTTTTGCAACGATTGGATTTGACATTAATTGTTCATCTCTCATAACTCGCCATACTTTATTATGTTTATCAGGGTTTGTTGCAGTATTATCAAATTGATTTATATAATCAATAAATTTTTTGTTGAACTTTGTGATTTGCGGTCCTAATCCTTTTAGAGCCTTCCACTTTAGATATCCCCCAGCATTCTTAATTTCATCTAAATTTTTAGAAACTAATTTTAATTCGTCAATATTAGTTCTTAAAGCTAAAGTTTCCTTATTTAGTATTTGCCATGCAGGATAATTTAATTCCCCACTGTCAAATTTACCTAGTATTTCTAAATTATCTTTAAAATCCTCAAAGAAATCATCTGATGCATTTGCTAAGTTTTTAAATCTTTGCTTAAAACAATCAAAACCATTGTGAACCAATACCTGTTCATTACCAATGTAAAAAGTATGGGCAGGTAATACTTCTATGTTGTATACAGTTGCAGTAGTATCTTTTGCAATATTGGCTTCTACGTTCCCCCATGTACCATTAGCTAAAAGTACCATCATTCCTTTGGTAACTAAATTGGCATTCATCCAGCCTTTTTTAGTAAAGAACGGATGTTCTGATGTAGCTTGTAAGGTATCTTTTCCTACTACAACCTGATATAACTTTTTAGTCGCTAGATTTACTTTCTGTACTACAGTACTCCAACGATTTGTTTTAGTTTTTTCGTTATATGACCAAACTTCGTCATTCTCTTTAATATCCTGAATTGGAATTAACCCTTTTTTAGTTTTTATTAAAGTGTTCCCTGTAAAGCAAGCTCCTAGAACTAAATCACAATTTCCTCCTTTACAGTATATTGCTGCTTCTTCTGTAAATTCTTCCATGTTAGAGGCTGTTCGATCAATATTTGCCACCTTTTGAGCAGTTAGAATTGCATCTTCAGCATTAGATGTAACATTCGCTATTGTTTTACCATTATATTTTAGAAGACCAGTAGCATTATCAAATGTTAATTGATTTTTAGTTTTTGCGAATATCTTCTCTAGTTTCGGAAATTTTGATACTAATTTTGATATCATAGTTTCTTTGCTGGTAATATTTATGGCTAAACCTAATTTACCCATTGCATTTTCAAATTTTACAGACATTGCACCATCAAATTTACTTTCAGTAACTAATGTGGCTTTAGATTCTTGTAAGAAACCCTGAATTAATAAACGATCATCTTTCGCAATTGTAGCGATATTAGATGAATTATTTACTGCATCTAAAATATTAGTATAATTATCAACTTTAAGTAAACTAGGTTTCATAACCATTGTCGAAGCAGAGGCGACACCTGTAAATAGACTTATCAAACCGGCAACTTTACTAAATTCCGGATTATTATCAGCTGTTGCTCTTGCAGTAATGCTGGTAACGGAGCTAATTTTATCTGCATAAAACAGCACTTTACCGAGAGTAGTAAGCTGAGCTCCAGGGATTACCAAAGTGGCCACATCAACAGCTGTTTGCGCTATATCAGAAACGGTTTGTCCTGTTGCTTCCTTATCAGCATAATAAACGATAAATGCTGGTAGATACATATTTTCTTTAGACTCAGTAACTTCATTAAAAGCTGATAAAGTTGTATTGTTAGTAAATATTATTGGCTGAAAAGGATCTAAATCGACAGGTTTTTTTAAATCTGACATAGAGATGAATCCTAGTGCTAATAATGTCTCTACATTTATTTTACCAGTTTCAGCCGTATATTTGGCATTTGTTTTAATATATGTATCTGTAATTCCTGCACCTGGAGAAGCGGACATCTTTAAGTGGGTAAAGAAGCGATCATATATTGATTTGTAATTATAATTTATTGTTAATTTTAGAATTGTATTAACTTCTTTTGAGGTTAATTCGTCTTTATTAAATAATGTTTTTAAGTCTTCAATTTCAGTTTTTTTGACGTTTTTCCAAATTTTTATAAGATTATTTACAAATACGGCTCTGTTATCATCTCCAAAAAATAGGTATTTATTATCAATATCGTATAAGAGTGATTTCAAATACGGTTCTTTTCCTAAAGGGCCATCATATTTAGTTACTAAAAAATCAAGTATTGCCTGACCTTGCGTAGGAGTTGTACTTTCAAATAACTTCAATAAAGCTTCTTCATGAAATTCATTTACAATCGAATTTGATTGTATTGTTTTTATAGCAATTATTTTCTTTTGAATATCTTTCTTTTCTAATTCAACAATACTTTCATTTTTCACTTGGGAAAGGATAGCATCGATTGAAGTATTTGTATCCAATTTGCTCCAAAACGCATCATTATCTTTGTTTGAAGATATGATATGTTTACTAAATTGCTGATACATTACTTTGAAATAATTTTCAAGATTGGTTTTATTTTTATAATCTGTTTGTAAAGCAGTATTTTCGGCTAGATAATTTGCCCAAACATAAGTTATTGTATAACTGCTGCCAGAAGGTACCATTGTCATTGACCCAGTTGGAACAGTAACAGTTGTATTTGTTGGGTTTTCCCATTGAGTTGTATTTGTAAATTTGTCAAACGCTTCAGGATAGTTTTTTCGTATTTGCGCAATTTTTAAAATGTAAAACAATTCAGGCTTTTCGCAATAGTTTTTAGTCATCTCTGCAGTGTCCTGATCATAACTCCAGCGTGATTCATTATCAGATAATACAAATGATTGAGATATTTTTATTCCTCCTGATTCTAAAGCTTGATTATTTACAGAAAAAGGAACAAATGGAAATTTATCAATATCAGTTAAACTTGCTTTTGCATTTGCATTTGAATAAGTTGATAAATTTGATTTTTTAAATTTATAAGTTTTACCATCAGCACCACAAGGCACAAATGCTATAACTCCATCTATCATTGCTGGTTTTATATCTGGAAAGACATAAGGTGTTCCTTTTTCATCTTTGTATTTACCATCTTGAAGATCTATTTTATATAAATTTTTTAGACCATTTGTATTAATGATAAAACTTTGAAGAATACCTGGCGCTTGTGTACCGCTTGATTGATAGTCACTTGTGCCATAATTAAAAAGGATATGGTCTAAATTTGCCTTATTTAAAGTTACAATTTCTCCATGATAAGAAAGAAAAGAAAAACTACCTTTTGTCTTGTCTTTCGGATCTTTGTCTAAATTTAAAAATCTGTCATCAAGAACAGTCCAGTAACTTTCGCCTTCTTGATCCCCCTGAATAAAAGGATACAATTGTAATCCAGGAGCATGAAGAACCTGCCAGTCATTATGACTTACTAATACACCAGTACCATAATCCATTAAGAGATCAGTTGTTGTAGAAGTGTTATATTCTGTAAAAGGATGTTGTAATCCAAAAACACCGTGGCCTAATTCGTGTGCTAATGTGCGAACGATATTGACTTTATTAAATATAAAACCATATTGACGCTTCAATGGCATGAAACCTAGTATATTAGATTTGTCTGATGGAGTATCAGTATAAATTACATAATAGGTATCTTTTTTATAATCTGCACCCAATTTTAGTTTTAGGTTTGCGGTTATCTGTTGTTGTTCTGGCGTATAAGTAGCTAATAAACTACTTTCGCTGGTTTCAATACTTTCACCCCAAGTGTTGTCTAAAGTTACATCTATGATATTAACATTAAATGTTACTCCTGCAGGCTCATAAATAGCATTTAGCTGAGATTGAGCATCGTTTGGAATTGTTGCATTATTAACCCTTACCAAAGTCAAATTTACCTTTTTATTCGTTAAATGCCACAAATCCATCGTACCTGCAATATCATATTTTCCAGCACCTTCTTTAGGATCTTTTGGAGTTGCAGGTTTTACTGTTGCAATGATTGTTTCTTTAGCAAAATCTAATGTCTTTTTCAAGGTTAACGTTGCAACATTATCTTTCCATACAATTTGAGTACTGTCTATTGCGGTACCATTTTGAGTTTTAAAGACAAGATCCTTCTTCGTTTTTCCGTTTTTGAAATCGACTGTTGCTACTACAACATCAGTATTAGGATTGTCTGATATTGCTTTATAATTTACATTATAAGTACCACCACCTTTTTTCGGTATTGTTTGATAGGTTTTGGTCAGACTTCCATTTTCGGATGTTGGAGCTGTATCAAATGAATATTTACCACCTCCTTTAGAGAAAATTACATTCACATCTGAAGAAGAAATCTCAGCAACATCGCCGCCAGATCCCATTCCATTTGTATTTTTAGAAGTCGGAATACCACCTGGAGCCAATTGTCCTGTTTGTTTAATTTCTCCTGTAGGAGCATTAGCAGGAACGGCATATTGTTTTCCATCTTTATCTGTAATAATGATATCATTAACCGTTTTGTCAATTTTGGTTTCTATGCCATTAGGACCTTTAATAGTAATACTGCCATCTTCATTTTTTACTACAGATTCTATAGTATATTGTATATCGTGATTTATAACATTTCCGGCATCACCCAAGACATCATTGAATACACCATCAAGATCAGCCATACTGCTCCATTTTGGATCATAAGCAGCGATAATCTCTCCAGAAATCAGTTTAAAATCAGTATTTAAACCAATATTATTGAATGTAATCCTGATACGAGTGTTTTCACTTATATTTACTTTAGCACTTTTTTCATTTTCTGCTTTATCTTCTGCGTTTTGTGCAATAATTGCATCAGCTGCATCAATAAGCAGTCTAAATTTTTCGATAAAAGGAAGCGTTACATAGCCATCACCAGAAAAAGTTCCGTTGCTTCCAGTTGCATGTAAAACTACAATAGGGAAATCTCCCGCTGCGATAACATCATTAGGTAAAAGCTCTTTCAGTGGCGTAGTGTTTGTTAAATCTGCTGGATCTGGTTTTATACCGCATCCCTGAAAAGCGATTTCGTCTCTAACCAGTGTTGTAAATTCTTTAGCAATACTGTGAGTATATTTTCCAACATCGCAAGATGCTCCTACAGTAAATTCGTAAGTCGTATTTGGTTTAAGATTGGTGATGGTGAGGTTTTCTCTTGGAGTAACTACTTTATACCAGTCCGAATCCGCATTTTTTTCCCGATAATTTACTTGATAATCAAAGTTATCGATACTTCCTGACCAGGATATTTTAGCTTGATTTTCACTGATTCCTTCTACATTGATAGCCAGCGGAGCAGTACAAAATATTTCGTAATCAAAAGAATAAATTTCGCTATATCCATTATTTTTGAAAACACCAATTTCTTCTGCGCCTAAAAGTGCTTTAGCTTTTACTCTCCAGGCATATTTTTTTCCCGGAATTAATTGTGGTTCAGCAATGCCATATTGAAGCGTTGTAGAACGTGTAGTTGTTGTATAAAGTGGAGGTGTGTAAGCAAAAGCATTTTGAACGGGCGTATATTTATCCCAGATTTCTACTAATGAAAATTCATATTCTACATTACTAACATTGATCTGACGGGGTGTCCAGCTGAAAATAATGTTTTGAATGTTCTGCTGCATTATTGAAGCATTGTTCAAAGGCAGATTTAAAAATGGTGGATCATTTTGGAAAATGATAGTGGTTACACTGGTTTTTTTCGAAAGTTTTTTATTGGTTGCAAAGTCATAAACTTCAACAGAAAAAGTATAAATTCCTTCAGGAAGTGCCTGTGCGTATTGATTTGGATTAACTCCAAGAAGATTCTGATATTGAAAATAGGGTGCTAAATCTACATTTGTCAACTGAAGCGGTACTCCACCTTCCAGAAAAAGATCATGTGCCCCAACCACAAAATCGTTTGTCATTAACGAAATAGATTGTCCCTGGAAATAACATTTTAATCGAATTTGACGATTAGAAATAGTTAAATCATTTAAGATAATCTGCACTTTGACAGGACTATTAATAGTCGTCGCATCGGCATAATTATTTAAATAGATAGGTGAAGGCTGTGTGATCTGTGTGCTTATAGTGACCGGAAAGGTTTGTGCTAAACCAGAAACTATTACCGAAAGCCAAACTCCAAGGGTTAGAAATAGTTGAAATTGTATTTTTTTTAGCATTTGGGTGTTTTTATAACTATTATACTTTAAAATCTTCCTCTTAATATTTGAATTCAATAGAATCATTTACTGCTTTTTCGACTGCCAACTGATGGTAAAATGGAATCATTTTTTCTTCTAATTGACTGCTGATTTCTACGGCAGTTTTTTTATCGTTAATTAAATCAAAGAATAAATTGACTTCCTGTTTACTGAAAGCAGCCATTGATTCGTTATGCTGCAATTCGCTTTTTGGTAACGTGGCAAGAAAAGCAAATTCTTTCATCATCCATCTGTGATTGACTAGCTGTTTTTCGCTTTTTTCACTTCTTACCACTAATTTCATATACCTGTTGTAAGCTACTTTATCTTTAGCATCTTCGATACTGACTCCATGCATTTTATCTGTATTGACACGGCCAATTGCGGCCACATATACTTGTTCAATACTTTCGTCTTTTGCAGTTATTTCGCGATTTAATTTCTGAACAATAGCAAAGAGCAAGCTATTATATTGGGAAATCATTTCCTTGTTAGTATTATACAAATCAAGATAATCCAATACTTTTTCTTTGAATTCTTTATCGTCTAAAGTCATTCTGACGATATCTAAAAGTTTGTCCAATTTTTTTAATTCTGCTTCAGGTAAAGGTCTTAAGTTGTTTTGAAGCTTTTCCAGTTTAGAAATGATTTCACTTTTTGTGCCTTCTAAAACAACATCTTTAGAAGAAATTTTCAGAATATTATCTGGCGTTTCCGGTGCTGTAATTTCTCCTTTTTCTTCGATTTGTTTAGGACGTAATTTTATTTTATCGAAAGAATAGGTGTAGGATATAGTGGCTGTCAAATCATTATTTCTAACAGTTTGAGAGCTGCTAAATAATGATATAACATTAAACCCCATATTGTGTTTTTGCATGTAAATATATGATCCATTTAAACGGATATTAAAAACATCATTTACTTTATCGCCATTATTAAAGCTGGTATTATAACTGGTAGAAAAAGAGGTGTTTAATTTTTTGTCGTAAAATAATTTCGTAGCACCAATCGTTGGCCCCAGTATTAAATTATCACCAACATCCAATTTTCCAATTGTACTATTGAAAGAAGCTGTTAGATTAAGGTCTTTTTTGGGGTAACCAATAATGTATGAAAGTCCTGTATTGTAATAGGTACTTGCCCCACCAGCAATTGTTTTTCCTTCTTGCTGATTTACGGCGTCCTGCATGCTGAAAGTAGCATTGAAAGCTTGTTTTTGTCTTTTATCATTTTTTAGAAGATAATTTACTGTAATAGCAGCATTTTGATTGACTTGTCTGAAATTTAAGGTGTCTAAATAATCATAGTCTGAGGTTTGATTAATGTAATCAAATTGATTTCTGCTATTGGTATACGATTGAAAATTAGAGTAATTAAGATTAAAATTTAATTTTTGATTAGCCCTGAAATCGGCGCTAATAGACGACACCAGTCTTTTCATCTGACTTTGTTTTTGTTTGTCAAGATTGTCTTTCTGTAATCCTAAATTCAGATTTAAGCTTAATTTGTCTTTGTATAATGTCTGAGAAGCATTAACGGTCACATTTTCTAAATCATTATTAAAATAATAACCTCCTAATGTTCTGTAGTTAGGATCGATTCGTTCGTAGCCTAAACCTAAAGTTCCTTTTCCGGCAGGATATATCAATTGTCCTTTTAAAGCTTTATAACTCGCCGTTGTTGAATTAGAATTTAAAAACATAGAGGCAATATTTTCAGCTTTTTTGCTTTCAGTAACTCTGGTGTCTTCTGTAATACTGCTATTTGCAAAATCGGTTAAAACCTGTAATTTTTTAAATAATTTAAAAGAGGTTTCAAAGCTAATTGCAGCATTATCTTTTGGAGAAACGCCTAGTTCATATGGGATCGGAGTTGATAATGAATTCATCTCATCTTTGGCCTTAAAAAAAGAAAGTCCAAGATTTACTTTTTCTAACGAATATTGTGTTTTAAATCCATAACCAATTCTTTTGTAGGTAGGAACTAGTTCAGTATTTATTACATCATATTCACTGCTTCTAACCAAACGACCGTACATTGCACTAATTTTAAATTTGCCTTGCGGTGTTAAATCAACACCCAGTCCTGTGAACTGATGTCCTGCTAAAGTATAAGGGGAAAAAGTCATACTAACATCTCCAATATGCGCGGTAATCCATTTGTAGGAAGGATGGATACTCAAACGATTCATAAGAACCGGTTTGTTATAACCAAATTTTTGACTGGTATACGAAAATGAAAAAGGGATATTATATAAACCTGCTACGTTCACATTAATATTTCCGTTTAAGAAATAGGTAAAAGGCTCTCTGGCTGCATTTCCAGAATAAAATACTCCGTTGGCAGAAGCACCACCGGAGACATTTATTAGTTTGTTTTTTCCTAATTCTTCAACATTGAAATTTTGCGCAAATCCTAGAGTGTTACACAATATTATGCTAAAAAATAATATTTTTTTTAAATTCATTATGATAAATTCGGGACAATGAAATAGGGAAGGACTGACCTTATATTTCGAGCTGTTTTATTAAAATATTCACTTTTTGTTTTAATGAATGGATTTTATTGTATAATTAATTTTCTCACTTTACTTCCTTGCTGAGATTCAAATAGTACAAAATAAATTCCTGATGAAAGTCCGCTTATATTAAAGTTGAATGAATACGCATCTTTTCCATTTTCACTTCTGGAAGCAATTACTACATTATTATTTAGGTTATACACTTTTATACTGGCAGGCATTATTTTGTCTAATGTTACATCGACAGTAAATAATCCGTTAGAAGGATTTGGATAAACTTTCAGGTCGAATTTTTTCTGTAAATCAGTATCATCCGGATCTACATATTCTCCTTCTGTAACCAAAATTGTTTTGGTTTGAAAAGCCGTACATCTTCCTTTTTCTGTATTCAATGTAATGTCGTATTCGCCTGCTTTCGTAAAACTCATTTCGGCATAATCTCCATTATTCATTGTTACAACTGCTTCTGGAGGCAATTTCCATTTAATATTATCTGCCTTTGGATTACTGATATCCACTATGATGAATTTCTCATTTACAAATACCTGTGAAGACATGGCAAACTCAGAACTAATTGCCGATTCCTGACTTGATATGGTAATGGTATCTGTTGCCTGGCAACCTAATTTATTTGTTACAACCACTGTATAATCAGCAGGCTGAGAAACTGTAATAATTGGATTTGTACTTTTGAAACCTTTATCTGAAGTCCATAAATAAGTTGCTTTATCATCATCTATAGAGGCATTTATAGTTAGGCTTTGTTCATAGCAAAGTGTAACATCTTCACCCAGGTAAATGACATCTTTTGGAGGGTCTATAACGGTATAATTTCTGGTTATTTTACAACCTCTAAAATCTGTAATTTCTATTGAATATTTGCCAGCAGATGCATTGTTTAAGATGTTTGTTTTCTCACCAGTATTCCATAAATAAGTATATGGAGCAGTACCAGCAATTGGAGTTACAACAATTTTTGCATCAGAACCAAGATAACAGGTAGGCATTTTAATTGTTTCTGAAGCGTCTAAGTGAGGCGGTGCGACAAAAGAAATAGATTTAGTTATGCTACAACCGTTAAAATCGGTAACAGTTACAGAATAATTTCCTGGAGCTGCATTTGTTAAAACTTCGGTAGTTGCTCCGGTATTCCATAAGTAACGATAAGGTTTTGTTCCGCCAGTTGGTGCAGACGTAATAGTCCAATCCTTTCCATCGCCACAAAGTGTATAATCCGCAGAAAGAGTATTGTCTACTTTTTGAGGTTCAATTATTGTAAATAAGTCACTCTTTGAAACGTTATCTTTAGTATCCGTTACCTCAACATAGTAAGTTCCGATCCCTAGATTTCCTAATGTTATATTTGTTCCTAACACACCATTGCCCGGAACAGAAAACCATTTGTAAGTATAACCCGGAAGACCGCCAGAAGCATTTGCTCTAAGACTTGCATTTTTATCGCTGTTGCATAAAACAGCGTTAACTGGAGTTATCTTAACCACTAACAATGAAGGTTGTTTTACTTCGTAAAGTTCTGACGTTACAGAACAGCCTTTTGCATCTGTAACAACAGCATAATATTTACCTGCGGCTAAATTTGATGCTGTTGAAGTAGTTCCTGTTACTTGAATATTTGCACTTGTAAACCATTGGTAATTATAGGCTGAAGTTCCTCCTTGAACAGTGATATTGATACTTCCGTTAGAAAGGCCAAAACCTGTTGCAGGTATAATTATATTTTGACTAATTAGAAGTTGTTTTGGTTCTGTAATTTTAACATTCACAATCGATGTATAATTACAGCCTTTATTGTCTTGCACTTGTATATCGTAAGTGTTTGCTTTTAAATTAGGAATGACGGCAGTTAAATTATCAAATGCTATCCAATTGCCATATCCGGAATCTTGTGATTTGTAGCGATATTGAAAACTATTGCTTCCACCTGTGGCCGTTAAAGTAATGGTACCATCGTTGTAGCCTAAACAGCTTACATTTTTTTGTGTATTTGTTACTACAATTGGATCTGGTTGATTAATGACAATTGATTTACTGGTAACTTCTACTTTATTAAAATCTTTTACAACAGCATAATAGGTTCCAATTTCAAGATTGTTTAATAATGCACTGGATTCGTTTGGAATCTTTGCTCCATTTTTATACCAGGAAATAGTTCTTATACCAAATCCTCCGTTCACAACTGCAGTTATGGAAGCGTTCTTTCCATTGTTACAAGTGATTTCGGCCGATTGAGTGATGCTAATTTCTAATACATTATTATTAAAATCAAATTCTGTTGATTTTGTACATCCGGTTGCATCAGTTGCAGAAACCGTAAAGATGCTTGAAGCAAGATTTGTAAAATCAACTTGTTTTAAAGTTGAATTTGGTACATCTTTGATAATAGTTCCGTTGCTGTCTTTGCATACGTATCTGTAAGGTGCAACTCCGCCAACGATTTCAATATGAAGTGCACCGTTACTATTTCCAGCAGTTGGAATAGTTGGTACAATTTTATCTAAATCAAATCCGAAATCCTGAGGCTGATCTATTACAATATTATTTAAAGTTCCTACACATAAATTTCCATCATAAACCGTAACAGAATAAATCCCTTTTCTTAAGGTGTACTGGTTTTTAGCAGTACTTCCGTTACTCCACAAATAGGTATATACAGGAGCTCCTGCCACAATATCCGGAGTACCTCCAACAACATTAATTTCAGCGACTCCATCAAATCCGTCATAACATGTAACATTTTGTTTATTCGCCATCGTAACAATAATTTGTGTAGGCTGTGTAATTTCAAACAAAGGAGAAGTTGTCTGATTATCATTTGAATCAATAACAGTTACATAGTATTTACCTTTTGGAATGTTTCCTGTTGTTGCTTGTGAATCTACGGTTGTATTGATTAAAGTACCATTTTCTCTGTACCATTTGTAAGTATAAAATCCTTGTGCAGTTGGCACACCAGTTCCAACAGTAGCTAGTGCTCTTAAAATACCTGATCCGTCAAAACAATCAATGGTTTTTGCGATTGCGATAGACACTTTAAGCTCTAATGGTTCTGTAATAGTAAATGGTTTTTCAGCAGTACAATTTTTGCTGTCGGTTACAATTACTTTATATGCTCCAGCTAATTGATTGTCTAAAACAGCTGTGGTTTGACCTGTAATTTCTACGTTGTTTTTAAACCATTTATATGTATAAGCTGGAGTTCCACCAAAAATTTGAACGACTATTTTTCCATTGCTCAAGCCAAATCCAGACGCATTTTGTACATTATCGCTAGCGATTACTAAATCATCTGTTGGCTCTGTAATTGTAATTGTTTTATTAATTGAACAGTTTACGGCATTATTATCTGATACCATCACAGTGTAAGTGCCGGCTGGAAGACCAGTAATATTGGTTTTTCCGTTATTATTTGCCGAATCGTAATTCCATATAATACTATAATCGGAAGAACCTCCCGTTAGTGTTAGACTTATTGTTCCATCGTTTCCGCCTTTACAGGAAACATCTGTTTTAATATTAGTTATTGCCAATGGGTCAGGCTGAGTAATAGTATATTCATTTATTCCATATGATATGTTGCTTTCTTGATCTGTAACAGCAACAATATATTTTCCGGCACCTAAATTATGAACTGTTTTTGTTGTTGATAATATATCTGTTGGAGCTAAAACATTATACCATTTGTAAATGTAATCAGGAACTCCTCCAATAACAGTTGCGGTTAATTCTGCAGTTTTATCACCATAACATTTTACCTGAGTGTTTTGTGCCATTTCAATACTTTTAATTTCTAATAGATCTGGCTGTGTTAAGTTATATTCTTTGTTTACAGAACAATTGTTTTTATCTATGACAGTAACCACATAAGTTCCAATTGGGAGCTTATCTATTCTGTTTGTAGTGGCAATTACGTCAGAACTTCCTTTTAATCTCCATGCATACGTATAAGTGCCGGCTCCTTCGCTTCCTTCAACAGCAAGAATACCATTTTGGGTTTCGAAACCCGTTAAGTTCTTTTCAGTAATAGTTTCTATAGCTAATGGAGCGTTTGGCTGAGTAATTTTAATGTCTTTCAGTTCAGTTGTACACTTGTTTTTATCAGTAACTAAAAGATTATAAGTTCCTGCATAAATTGCCGATAAATTATCTGTAGTTGCTGTATAATTAGAGTCTTCAACTTTTGTCCACGAATAGGTATAATTTCCGTTATTTGGAATTCCGCCTTCAACCTTGATTTTAATTGCTCCAGTATTTTCTCCATAGCATAAAATATTTACAGCGGAATCAAATGTAATTTTAAGCGGATCTGGTTGTGAAAGCGTAATTTCCGCACTTGTTATCGCGCCAACCTGATCGGATACAATTACTTTATATCTTCCAGTTTCTTTTTCTGGAATCGTATTAATTGTACCAGGAATATCAACAAATTTGTCGTCAATATACTTAAACCATTTATACGTGTATTCTTTAACTCCTCCACTAACTTCGGCTGTTATTTCTCCATCTGAATTTCCAAAACATTGGATGGAAGAACTTTCTTTTAGTTCCACTTTTAGCACAGGATTCTCTTCAACGGTAAAAATTTTACTTTCACTACAAGAGTTAGCATCCGTTACAGTTAGAGTATAGTCGCCGGCTTTAAGTCCGCTAATATCTTTTGTGTCAGAGGGAGATGGAATAGTAGTGCTTGAAGTCCACTTATATTTAAGCGTTCCTGTACCTCCAGTCGCGGCCGCAATTGAAATTGCTCCGGTACTTTGCCCATTTATTAAAACTTTTGTTATTGTGGGGGTCGGAATTTCAATTATTTTAGGTTCAATAATCGTAAAAGAAACTGTAGCCGTACAACTTTTCGCATCAGTAACTGTTACTGTATAATCGCCTGCTTCAAGTGTTACACTGCTGTTTGTCGTATAATCAAAAGATAAACCGTCTTTTTTCCAGGTATAAGTATAATTTGGACTTCCTCCTTTAGCTGTTATGGTCGCTTTTCCATCTTTTGCTCCAAAGCAAGAAATTGATGAAAAGCTATTTGTAGCCTCAAGAGGGGTATCTGGGGCATTAATAGTCTCCTCTGCAAATACGTAGATTATATTATTCTTGTTATCTTTGACTTCAACTCTATAGGTCCCTTTCGCAAGGCTATTAATTGTTTTAGTATCTATTTTAAGATCAGTTACATCAGGACCATTCACTTCATACCAATTGTAAAAATAAGTAGATCCATTTCCACCTGTCGCTTCAGCAATCAAACTACCTGTTTTTTCACCATAGCAGTTCACATCTGTAAGTTTTGTGATGGTTACATTTAAAGCATCTAAAACAATTTTTTCAGAAGCTTTAAAACAATTATTAGCATCGGTTACAGTAACTATATATACTCCGTTTTCTAAGCCAGTAGTTACTCCAGAATCATTTGTATTGGTAGTAAATGGATCTCCGCCCTTTGTCCATGTATACGTATATTTTCCATTGTTTGGAGTTCCTCCCTGAACTGTAACGGTTATTTGTCCATCCTTAGCTGTTTTGCTTGTTGGCTGGATTCTTTCTGTCTTTACAATTATTAATTCATCTGGTGCAGTGTTAATTGATAAAGGTTTATCTTCTGGACTTAATAGATCACATTTTAAAGCATCGGTAATAGTATAAGAATATGATCCGGAAGGAACACTAATAGTCGAGGTATAAACACCATTATTGTTAACAACCGGTGTATTGGCAATAGTATTGTTAGAACCATTTTTCCAAACGATACTATAGCCGGCAGTTCCTCCATTTATTGTTAATGTAATACTTCCATTATCTCCAAAACATTTTGGATGGGATATTACCTCGGTTGCTTTAATTTGTGGATTTGAATCTAAGAATACTGGCTTAGAGAAAGCACTGTGACCAGCTTCGTCAAATACTTTGACTTTATAATATCCGGCCTCTAAACCGGAGACAGTTTTACCATTCTTTTTTGTTTCTAGTTCACTGATTCCATCTATATCCGTTCCGTACCATTCGTATTGATAATCTGGAATTACATTTTCGGGTAGAAAAGGATAGCCGCCTATAGCAGAAGCGGTTAATGTTCCGGTGTTGTCACCATAACATTCGATTAAGTCATGTTTATCGATAATAACCTCAAGTTGTTTTGGCTGTTGAATAATAAACTCTTTAGAGGCAGTACATCCATTAGCGTCACTAACACTAACAATATATACTCCTGCTAAGAATTGTTTGTACGAAGTTGGGGTGTCAAAACTACCATTATCTTTTGTCCAAGTTTCTTTGTAAGTCGTAGTACCTCCAGTAATTTGAAAGTTTTCAATCTTACCATTAGGTATGTTGAGAATAGTTGCATCAATTGCCTTTCCTGAAATTGCAAGTACAGCCGGCCTTTTTATATTTACGGTTTTTGCCCCTTCGCTGTCAACATCTGAAGGATTTGTTTGAGAGTAACCCAATAACCCAAAAAAGAATAGTAGTAATATAAAATTTTTTTTCATAAATATTTTTTATTAAAAATTGGGTTATTTTGTTTCTAGGCAGCCAAATTTGTCAATTACTTTTACTTTGTGATTTCCGTCAGTAGCAATTGGAATTACAATAGGGTCTGTAAAGCCTTTACTGATAGCACCATCATCCAAAAAGTAAAAATAGGGTGGTGTTCCCCCTGAAGGAGTAATTAAAATACCTGCATCTCCATCATTGCATTTAGGTTGTACGGGAGTGGCTTGATATGAAAACTTGCTGGAACTATCAATTTTAAATGTTAATGAGACTACCGGGCTGGAACCAATTTCTATACTATCATCTGAAAGACTTTGAGTTTGGTATTTTATAATATAGTCACCTGCTTTTCTATTAGTCCAGGTATAAGAATTATTAATAAGATCATCTTTCTTTACAAAAATGTGTTCAAGGAAAGCTACATTTGTACCGTCTGTTGTATAAAGGGTTATAAGAAATTTATCATTACTGCTTAGTTCAGGTTTCGGGTTAAATTCAAGCGTAACACTGCCAGTTGATTGGCCAAAACAGTTTACTTTTCCAGTCGCTGGAGGATTGACTGCTAAATCAGGAGAACAACCGACAATTTTGTACGTCGTTATATTTGTAAACATTGTTTGATAACCCGATCGGAAATGAATATTTTGTTGATTTGTATAGCCTTCTAAATCTTTTACATAAAAAGAGATTGTGTTTTTTTCCTGATATTGAGCCGGAAAATTTTGCCAGCCTCCATTATCTAATTTGTATTGCCAGTTCCATCCTCCTTTTAAAGTTAAAATTTCTCTGGGACATGTTTCTTTTGTTTTTGGTAGGCCAGTTACAGGATCAATTTCAGTAGCAGGATCGATAATATGTAGACCTATAATTTCAGAATCAGCAAAACATCCGCCAAAATAGGCAGTTTCAAAATTATCTTTATTATAAGGTATTATTACATATTGTTCATTTGGATTAAATGGTATTTTGCAATCCTGCCCATTTTTATTACCAGCTGTTGATGATCTGCACTTTATTTGATTTGGATCATCTGTTACATAGAAAAAATCATATTCTACGACTTCGGTATTTTCAGTATTACTGCCTTTTGAAATTTGCTCACTACCTAAAATGATTGTATGGTTTCCGGCGTGGCTTCCATTCCATCCTTGTGATGGGCTAAAGGTTGTTTTTATTAAAATACCATATTCCTGTGCATTTGAATTGCAGCAAATTATAAGGAAAATAAATAAGAGTACTTTTTTTATCATAATTCTGGTTTTTGTATACAATCTTTACTGTCAATTACTGTGATTTTATGATTTCCCTCGGCTAATTCATTTGGTACGAGAAATGGACTTGTGAAGGAATGTTTATTTGCAATAGTTTCTGTTCCCAAATAATAATAGTAAGGTGGATTTCCTCCTGTTGCAGAAATTTGTATTTTGCCTAATTTGTCATTACATACTGGCTGTAAAATTGTTACTTCAAACTTTAGTTTTTCTTTTGGTGTAATTGTAAATAAAAGATCTTTTACAGCTTCGGATGGAGAATTTTCTCCCAATTGTGTTTGATAGCTGAAATTATAGGTTCCAGCTGGGATGTTCTTCCATTTATATACATTATCAGTGATTTTTTCAACGTCTTGCTTTGCAGATGTTGAAGAGAAATATAAATCAGTGCCCACTAGATTGCGACTGAATAGAAATTTTTCGTTATTATTTGAATCTAAAGGTCTGCTAAATGTGAAAAGAACTTCACCATTACTGTAATTACAGAATGTATAGTTAGGATTTGATGTGTTAAGTAAAGTTGGGGAACAAAGAATAAAGACAAATGGATGGTATGTATAGACCTGTGTTCCTGTAAATTTTGCCCTAAAGTATGTTGTTTTGTTAATTCCAGAACCATCGGAATATATCTGGTTATAGGGTAGGGTTAGCGTATTCACATTAGAGTTTGGAATTGCTTCATAAACATTGCTGCCTACTTTTTTTACTTCCCATCTTTCAATACTTCCCGAGCAAGATAAACCAGTTGTGATACATCCAGTGTTATTTATGCTCATTTCTTGCAGATTAGCTTTTAATCCCCACGGGTCTCCATCTGTAGATGTACTGTAACTACAACTACCACTGCTAAAAACAACAGTAGAAGCTAGACCATATGGGAAAGGATAACACCAATCATCACCTGTTGGTTCACATGTTCCCTGATGAATTATTTTCGCAGGTCTTATGTTGGTTTCAAAACTAACATTTGGAAAATTAGTGTAATCTGCATTTGTGGGAATAATTATGTTGTTATTGCTGTCATACAAATTAAACGCTTCTCCTCCTAAAGAAGAGCAGCCACAACTAAACAATGCACCTTGCACATTAACCCTGTATGTAGTTTGTGCAAAGTTTTTTAAAGACAGTAATATTAAAAAGAGTAAAATTTTTTTCATTTATTTTCAATACATTTAGTACCAGCTGCAAAACCATTCCATGTAAATTGCTTATTTATAATCTCTGAAGCATTGACGATTTTACTTTTCTTAAAAAAAACCTTCAAATAAGTAGTAATTTTGCCGCCATACTTCAATAAAAATAATTCCTCCGAATAACTTTTTGAACACAAATAAAAATATCGAAAGAATAAGTATTTAACTATTCTTGATTTTTAAAGCGTGAAAAAGTAAAAAATTGCTCATATACTAGAACTTTACCGTGTAAAAATCCATTTTAGACATTCTTCCATCTTTAGAGACAGCTCTAATTCCGTACTTATAATTGGTATTTATGGTAATAGTTGGATCTGAAAGACGTTTAACATTGCCGGTAACAACTTGAATTAATTGTAAAGGTTCTTTATCTGAGCCTTTGTAAATCTCAAAATTATCAGCATTCTTATCAGAATATTCCCATGATAAATCAATGGTATTGCTTACTTTATTAGGCTGGGCAAAGAAACCTTTTACAGAATTTAAAAGCGAAGATTTAGGAACAACCAAAGCAACTTCTGGCGAAGGATTAGATACTAAATTGCTCTCGTCTTTTGCAAAGATGGCATAGTGGTAAGTATTCCCTTCTACGGTAGTTTTGTCCTGATATTTTTCTTCTTTATTTTTTGTTTCATAAAGTAATGACCAGTCGTTTTGATCATTTTCTTTTCTGTATAATTGATGTATTGCCACGTCCTCACTTTGGCTGTTTATCCATTCGAGAAAAATGGATCCATCTATAATTTCGTAATTAGAAAAAATAGGTGAGGTAGGCGGAACTACATCAGGTTTTTTTAGAATTAAAGGTTCAGAAAACGCAGACATATTGTAATGGGTGTCTACAGCGATAACTTTATAATATACCTTACTATTCAAACTTTTAATAACTACTTTGTCTTCATAATTATTTGGTTCGCTTGGACTTATTGTCAACTGACTGTATTCTTCATTAGGATTATACGCCTTATAGATACGATAGCCCATTACATCTTTTTCTTTGTTTGGTGTCCATTTTATTTTTACAACTCCTAAACTATCAATTACACCTTCAAGACCAATAGGTTTTGCAGGAGGTATTGAGTCAACAGGTTGTACTAACATTGGAAAGGATGATTTGTTACTTCCATTTTTTCCAATTGCTGTTAAAATGAAATAATTTGCAGCATTTAGCTTATTGTATACAACGTTTCTGGCTTTTGAGGGAATATTTTTTATAACTGTAACATACTTATCATCATCATGATCTGAACGTTTAAGTTCAAAACTAGTGATCTCATCATTGCCTTCTTCAGGAAATTCCCAAATCAGGTTAACAGTCTTTTCATCTTTAAATTCCTTAATTGTAAGATGCGGAACAAATTGTAGTATTGATTTTCCTTTTCCTGAGATTATTTCAGAATAAGGACCTAATTCTCCAAAAGAAGTAATACCCTGAATTCTATAACTATATTGTGCACTATTGGCAATAGAATCAGCGTAAAAGAATTTACTATTGTTCTCATTTTGCTGATTTAAACTAGTGTATGGTTTGTCTGTTACTCTTTTAAAGTTTTTTTTGTCTGTCGAACGTTCAACATAATAACTTCCGTAAATATGAGATAGCATTTTATAATTCCAGCTCAACATAGCATTTTTATCCATAAAATGAGCCGTGAAATCCATTGGTTTTGGCAAAGGCTCATAATCTTTCAAGCCTATAAATATTCCGCCGTAATCAATGTGCATTTCTACTTCAGGAACATTTGACGAAACTCTGTACGCATATTTTTCATTTGTCTTTACCGTTTTATCTTCAAAACCTAATCCTGCTTTTTTTGCTATTTCAAAATCTTTATCGGCAGAGAATAATGCAAATGTGAATCTTTGTTCGTTTTCTTGAGAAAGGTTTACAATAGATTGGAGATTATCAGTGCCACCAACCTCAAAACTTTCGCCATAAATAGCTTGTGCAACAATTGCGGCATTATCATTTTCATCAATTAATTTCTCCCATAATTCAACAGCTTCGGGTTTAGAAACTTGTGTCAGAACTATTTTTTCAGGTTTTGGAAGTGTTTTATTATCTCGTGTTACAGTATATCTTTCAACCAAATAACCATACGTATTCAGCTTTTTCCAGGCAAGAGGATCGTTTACAGCCCATCGCAATAAGATTTTATCTTTTTGTACTCTGGCAATTACCTCTATTCCAATCTTTTTATCAACTGGAATAGAATCTTTTGCTGCTTTTTCTTGTGCGTAACTAGCCTTAATTATTGTAAAAACAAGAATGATTAAAAATTTAAGCTTCATGCTAATTTGTTTTATTGAATGTAAAAATTGAACTAGTACCTGCTTGTCCGCCAGGAAGTGTATAGTTTAATTTGATATTGTATTTTCCATCTTTAATCATTGGAAAACTTCCATTGATGATATAGTTGTATTTATCAATCATAGCCTGATTTTCACTGTTCAGATATTTATTGACTAATTTATATTGTAGCGCCAAAAAGTCTGTTTTATAATAGTAAGGCTGATTGTATCGATATGGTAGTCTTTCTTTTAGATAAGGATTTCCAGGATCATTTGTCAGGTACGATTGATACCAAGTTAGAAGCTCAATTCCTTTTGTTGGAGGAAGCCCTAAAATAGTAGTATCTCTACTTAATGTTATACCTGCTTCTATTGGATAGACTTTATATAGCAGTGGATAAATATTATTTTTATAATAATCATCATCTAAAAGCGCTTCAACTTTTACCAACGGTATGTTCTGAGTTTTAGCGTTACCAACAATTTCGATTTCATCAAATGGCTCTGTAGATGCATTTTCTGCGTGCAAAGCATGAACATCAGAATAAATAATTTCGATATATGTGTTTTTCGCTTTTTTCGCTGTCATTTTTTCCTGGAAAGTATTGTACTGGCTGGTATTAAAATTATATTGTAATAATTCAATATCGTCACCAGCCGTAATAGTTTCGTTTAACTGATTACTTTTTGTATCCACACTTACATCCTGATCTAAATTTTGTGTTGTATATGATTCAGACAAGTTTGCATTACCGTCAACCTTTTTTTGCAATGTTTTTAAAGAAAGATTGTACGATTTAGACGTTTGCAGGGCCGGTATATCAACAATAACCTTTCTTTGAGAACTATCGTACGTTATAGCAGAAGAACCAGTTTTGTCTCCTGTTTTATAAAATGCTTTCTGAGATTGTCCGTCTTTTAATTCAAATAAGTAAGGTTGTCCTTGTTTTAAAACTACATATGCTTGTTTTGATTCGTTCTGATAAACATACTTCTGATCAAAAACAGGGTAGGAGTAAGCAACGTTATTTACTGGAATATTGTTAGGAGCCACGCCAGTTGTAAAGTTTCTAGTTTCCGTTTCAATAGCAATTTTTCCTTCATCATAAACCGTTTTCCAAACTCCATTTATTCTTTCCTGAAAACTTACTTTTACAGTTAGAGTTAAATTGGTAGTTGGAGGCAATATATCATAAGAATTAAAACTTACTAAGTCATTGTTCTGATTCCATGTCATTTGTCCCACAATTGGAACTCCATCCTTTTTAATTGTATATTCTTCCAGTTTAAGCATATAAGTTTTTATACCAGAATCTTCTTCAATATTGAAAGCTTTTTCTATAGGCATATTGAAACCAACTTGTGGAACAGTAAATACATCAACATCTTTAGCTCCCTCAGAAGGATTAATATCTGCAATAGATTTTAAGCCTCCCAACGGACTGTCAGTTATAAATTCGCATTCTTTTCCAAATTCTAGTTTAAATCTAAAACTACCTTTAACGGCGCCTCCCAAAAGGTTAAAATATCCTCCAAGATATCCTCTTAGCCATACGGGATTTGGTAATTTGGCCTGAAGCAAAACAGCACCGCCCCCTTTTATAATCGAAATTTTCTTTCGAATCATAAAAAGTTTAATTTTTATACCTAATTCTCCTTGCAGATACGCATACGATTGACCATTTGCATACCATCCGTTTATACCAATTTGACCTGAACCTTTACATTGCGCTTCACCATAATCTTTCACCATTATGTCAAAACCAAAACCAGCTTGGAAATTGGCATAAAAGATTAAGAAAGTTAAATCACCAGTTTTAATACTAAAATCTGCTCCAAAAGCAAAACCTTTTCCTGCTGCAATGCTGTTTTCATCACGCATATAATCTAACTTGGCAGCATCGAGACCTAATATTTCGGCAACAATATCGGGAGGAGGAGGGCTTCCCGGGATATCATCACCAATCATGAAGTAACCTCCAGTTTCGACCTCTATAGAGCCAATACCCATTTTTAGACCTAATCTGTCTGTAGGAGTTCCCATGTGGATATACCATTTATCTGGTGCAAAATGCAAGACTGCCCAACCGGCTCTATTTTTGGAAGCTCTTCCTTTTATAACTCCCCCTGCAACTTCTACATATAAATCAAAACTTCCATGAAGCGTATGTGAAGTGAAATCATATTCAATAGCCGCATATGCATTAAATCCAGCCTTACCAGATACAGAATCAGGGTAAACTTGTTTCGATGCTTCAATCAGATTAGACTCTTTAATTTTATCAAGCGTACTTTTTACTAGTTTGCTCTCTGCTGTGACAATTTTTTCAAGATTCTTTTTAAGCCCATCTATAGGTACTTTAAATCCAAATTCCTGCATGACATGACCTTCGCCATAAATACTAATCCTATTTATACCACCATTGTCATTAAATGCAATTTCAAAACCTGCTCCTCCCCAAAACGCTTCTGGTCTTGCAGCATTGGCAAATTGAATCATTGCTTTTATCCCCAAAGAAGAGGGCTCATCTGGAACATATTCTGCTCCAGAGGCTGTAAATGAAGAACTAAAACCAGCTTTCTTCATATTGTAATATGCTCCCCCGCCAAAACCTTTAATAACAAAGGCACTGCAAGGAATGTTTAGGTTATCAGCCATGGCATCAACGTACCAGTATCTAAAGTTGTCTTTTTTACCAAAAATTGCATTTGCTTCAACTTTTATACCACCTTTAAATTCTGCTTTTAGATTACCTTTAAAGCCTTTTCCATATACAGGATCATCATCCATTATAATTATGCTTCCGGCAAATTTGGCTCCTCCTAGATCAGCATTAAGATCTATTCGTGCAAACTTCACATAATCGAATTTCCATTTTTGGATTCCGTCATTTTCATTGAATTTCCCGACGAGATCAAATTTGGTACGTCCTCCAAACTGATTTTTCATCAGATTAATAGACAGATCAAGCCTTAATGCAGCAGAATTATCATCAGCAATCAGGGCTATTTCATGTATAGTAATTGGAAAATTAGCCACTTTTGAAGATCCCACTTCATCTCCATAATTATCTTTATAACCAAAGTAATCGGTTTTAAGAATGGGTGTAACAGTTTGAAGCTGTAGGTTTTGAAAAACTATTCCTTCAAATAATATGATTTTTTTAGTTTCGTCAGCTTCTGCAGTTGTTTTTTCTGTAGCCGTCTCTCCTTTTTCGGCAATTGTTTCTTTCTTTGGCTGTGGTATTGCCTTTCCTGTAATGGGATCTAGTGGTACTTCGTTGCCATCTTTATCTATAGCTCCTTTTTGAACTTTGCCATCTGCGCTAGTTGTTTCGGTCCTATATCTAATACCGTTTGCGATGTCATCAGGATCAAAACTTTCATTTAATATTCTTTTAATTTCAGTTCCGTCTACAGCCTCGCTTTTTTCTAAAATAGCAGTCTTGATCGTAAGATTCCCATTCAATAAAGCTTTTGGTAAAAATTTACCTTCCTTAACTTTTAACTCAATATAAGACCCTTTTTCAATATTTGCAGTAGCCTTAAAAACAGAAAAGCATAAATTTTTAGCAATATCTGCTTTTAAAAGATATTCATGATCTACAGGGTTGATGATCGCATTATAATCCAACTCTACAATAGAACCATCCCTACATTTTGCTCCTGTGTTGGTTAAAGGAAGAATAACAGATCCTCCGAATCCGCCTGAAACTAATGAATTTGCCTTAAATCCAAGATTGATGTTTTTTACTGAAAATGACCAGCCGCCAGCACTTCCTGATTTAATATCCAAAATATCTTTGGCCGAAAAAATACCGGAAACTCCCATTCCGTCAATAAGTAAATCAGTTGCAGCAAAAGTTACTCGTCTTTGACCCGTTTTTATTTTAAACTCTTCAGGCAAAGTGATTTCTACACTTTTGGCATAGAAACCTCTCCATAAAGTTTCATTTCCTGGTATCAAGTAATCTTTTTGGTAATTGGAAGGCCAGACTATTTTTTCAGAATTTCTAATGTCACTTAAGTCGATCTTGGCATCCTTTACCTGGAAACATAATCCGGAAAAATTCGTAATTTGAAATTTAGGAATTGACAAGTCAACTAGAATGTCATTCCAATTGGTTGCTTTAGTAGAAATTTTACCTACGACTGAAGCATCTTTAATGATTACATTATTATCATCAACAGGTACTATTATTTTTTTTGAAAACTGAACATCTGCACTGATAACAAGTTCTTTAAAACCATTACAATCAATAGTTACATACGTTTTATTTTCGATTTTACCGGTAGTCATATTCATACCGCCTTTCAAAATAAGTAAGGCTTTATCACCGAAAATTGGAATAGGAACGTCACCTAGCAGTACTAAATTAGTATCTCCAGTTAACCCTCCTTTATGTGATAGCTTAATATTATTGGCACCAAAAAATATTTCTTTTCGTTTACCAGTAGAATCAGCCTGTGGTATAATAATCCTAACGAAAGCGGTTAATTCTGTATATTTTGGAGTAAATTTTGCATTACTGATTCCGAGCATATATTGAACACCACCAATCGTTTTTTTGATTCCGAGTGGAAGCATTGCTAATTTTCGTGTCTCCAGAACATCGGTAACATTACTATTTTTATCGATTTGTTCAAAAGTAGCTTTTGCTTGATTTAAATCAGCATTTGTTTCTTGTGCTACAGGGAAATTCTTTTTTAAAAATTCATTTGTAAACTCGCTCTCAGAAGATTGAGTATAGGTAAACGAATTAGGAGGAGGCGTAGGTGCTTTTACAGAAATAACCTTTTTAGTCGATAAAGGCTTTCTTGGCGAATTAATAGTGTCTTTAAAAGTATTAGAAAAACTATTAAAACTTACAAGGAATAAAACTAAACTTAATGCAAAAAAGGATAACCTTGAATTATTTTTTTTCAATTTATAGTAGGTTTGGTTGTTCTATTGTTTTGGAGCGTACGCAGATATGATTTTTAACAAATAAGAACTACTTTTAAAAAAGCAACTTGGGGTGTCTAATTTGTTGAAAATCAATCTTTTTGAATTTTAATGTTTCTCTATATCATATTTTTTTAATTTGTTTAAAACGTAATAGACTATTAAATTTTTGCCAAATTTATATAATTTATAGGAGAAATCTTTACGGTTTTCCACATTATGTCAAAAAAAAACTCCAGAAGAATCTGGAGTTTGTATGAAATAAAAAAAATCTAAAAGAACTATTCTTCTTTCATCGTATGATAAACGTTCATTACATCATCATCTTCTTCGATTTTCTCGATTAATTTCTCAACATCAGCGATTTGTGATTCTGTTAATTCTTTAGTGATTTGCGGAATACGCTCAAAACCAGAAGATAAAATTTCAAGGCCTCTGTTTTCTAATTCTTTTTGCAAAGCTCCAAAGCTTCCAAAAGGAGCATAGATTAAGATTCCGTCTTCATCTTCAAAAACCTCTTCCGCACCAAAATCAATAAGTTCTAATTCTAATTCTTCAGGATCAAGATTTCCTTTTGCAATTCTAAAGTTACAAGTATGATCAAACATAAATTCAACAGAACCCTGAGTCCCCATAGTTCCGTTGCATTTGTTGAAATAACTACGAATGTTAGCTACAGTTCTGTTATTGTTGTCAGATGCTGTTTCAATTAAAATTGCAATTCCGTGAGGAGCATATCCTTCAAACAAAATTTCTTTATAGTTGGCAGTATCTTTATTACTAGCATTTTTTATCGCACGCTCCACATTGTCCTTAGGCATGTTGGCGGCTTTTGCATTTTGTATTACAGCTCTTAATCTAGAATTGGCATCTGGGTTAGGTCCGCCTTCTTTAACAGCCATAACAATATCTTTACCAATTCTGGTAAATGTTTTGGCCATTGCTGACCAACGTTTCATTTTTCTTCCTTTTCTAAATTCGAACGCTCTTCCCATTTCTAATTTTTAGTTTTTGTGATGCAAAAATACGGTTATTCCTTATTTTTCCAAAATCAATCGTATTCTTTTTTAAATTATGTTCTTATGAAATTTTAACTGTGATTTTAAAAACATTCGTGTCGAATTTAACCGCAAGGTCCGCAAGGCTTTTACGCAAAGAACGCTATGAACAGCTTTGCGAACTTAATAAACATCTGCGAACGCAACGAAAAAAAACTTTGCGAACCTTGCGGTTAAAATCTATGTTCAAAGCGAGACAACCTGAAACCTATTTAGAAGCATTGAACTCTGTAATAATATTCACTGCTTCATTCAGGTAAGGATTTGTTTTCAAATTATCAATTTGATACTGGTTTATTGTTTTTTCTGTGGGATAAACACCTAATAAAAATTGATTTACACTGGAATTATAAACATCTAAAGGATTGTTTTCATCATTAAAAGTATTAATCTCTTTCCAAAGTGAATTGACTATCTTTTTCTGATTAAAAACAGCGTCAATTGTCATGGGAATTTCTGATTTTGGGGTGTTTACCAATTGATCAATTTTTAAATTGATTTTTTTCACGTCGTTAAAAAAATAATTATCTGCCAAACGCGCAGTACTATTTTGGGCAAGCTTATCTATTAAAGGTCGTTTTACGAATGGTTTGTATTTTAAAAATGGCTGAATACTGTCGTTTTTAATAGCTGTCGGGAAATCACTTTCCTTTTGATAGACACCTTCATAAAATTCAGGCACAATAACATCCGGAGTTACTCCTACATATTGATGGCTTTTTCCGGTTACTCTGTAAAATTTATTAATTGTGATTTTTAAAAAGTCAGTGTTTTTTTCTTCGTCTAGCGAAAGAATGGTTTGCATAGTCGCTTTTCCAAGTGTATTACTTCCAAGTATTAAAGCACGATTGTAATCTTGCAATATCGAAGAGAAAAATTCGCTTGCTGAAGCTGTATTGCTATTAACTAATACAACAATGGGCCCTTTATAAATCATTCCTCTGTAAGGGTCATTAATAACTGATGTACCTTGTTTGTTGTCTATTACAATCGAAAGCGGACCATAATCAACAAACATTCCGGCCAGCTTGATGGCTTCCTCCATAGATCCACCACCATTATCAATTAAATCAATTACAAGACCTTTTATATTGTCCCGATCTAGCTTTATCACTTCTCTCGCAACATCATCGGCACAACCTTTTCGGCTGTTACCATCTAAATCAGCATAAAAACTAGGAATCTTGATGTAACCAATTTTACTTTCTTTACCCACAATAAAACTAAAAACAGAGTTTTCTTCATCCTTCATCACTTGCTTTTCAATATAAACGTCGAAACTTTTGCCTGAATTTCTTTTTAGCGTAAGCGTAATACTTTTATTAGATTCAGATAAAATCATGGTAGAAATAGATTCTAATGATGCACATGAAACCTGCAATGTTTCTTTTTGATTGGATATCGAAACAATTTGATCTCCTTTTTTAATTTGTCCGGTTTTAAAAGCAGGACCGTTCGGATCTATTTCGTCAATAATAATTTCGTTTTTCTCGTTCAAATTCACCGTCATTCCAAGCGATAAGTGTTCTTTTGAGAGAGAAGCTACAAAACTCGATTTAGAATCATCACTAAAATAGGCGGTATGAGGATCAAAGTAAGTACAAAAGAAGTTGTATATCTTCTCTTCCAGTTTTGTATTGGTTTCTAAAAGGGTATTGAAACGACAAATTTCATTGGTTAAAATAGTGGTTCTTGAAGCTAGTTCAATCGATTTAAAGTTCGCTTTAATAGAATCCAGATTGTCACTGGTTTCGGCCATATCATCTAAAATCTGATAACGTAGTTTCTTTAACCAGACTTTTTCTAAATCTTCTTTTTTAAGATAAAAAGCAAATGATTTTTTATAAAATCGGATAGTGTCTTGTTTAGTATAGTCGATGGTTCCGGTCTGAATCTTTTCTAAGACTGTTTTAGTTCTCAGCAGCCCGTCCTTATATTTATTAGAAATAGCATCCACAAAATTACAGTCACCTTCCATAATCATATCATCTAAACTTAAACGATATTTTTTAGCTAAGTCATCGTATTCAGTTTTAAAAAAAATGTTTCTTGAGGGGTCCAGTTCATTTATAAGATTATCAAATACAAATATTGATAAGCTGTCATCAACAGGTTTTGGTCTAATATGTTCGGTTTGAATAAGTCGATTTATCTTGAATAAAATTTCGCATGTAGATGCGCTATTTTGACTAAATAGAACGCTTGTAGTCATCAAAAAAAATAATAGTATTTTTTTCATAGATTGAAGGTCTTCGTTTAGCTTAAAATTACACTTATTTTTTTGATTAAAAGTTATATTTTTTCTAAAATAACTTACATTTAATCGATTTCTTTCCGTTAAAGTGCATACCATTTCAGCTTAATTTCGCCATAAAAAAATGCATTACTTTTTGAGCAATGCATTTTCGTAATAGATATGTCTTAAAATTTATTTCTTGTAAAAAGGTAATTTTACCACTTTTGCAGCAACATCATTTTTTCTGATTCTGATAAAGATATCGTTATCAACAGCACTGTTTGCAACTGTAACATATCCTAAACCAATTCCTTTATTCATAGAAGGCGACATTGTTCCAGAAGTTACAATACCAATTACAGCACCAGAAGCATCAACAATTTCATAGTCATGTCTTGGTACAGCGCGTTCCTGCATTTCAAAAGCAACTAGTTTTTTAGTAACACCTTCTTCTTTTTGTTTTTTCAAACTTTCAGAATTAGTAAAATCTTTGTTGAATTTCGTAATCCATCCTAATCCAGCTTCAAGTGGAGAAGTAGTATCATTAATGTCATTTCCGTACAAACAGAATCCCATTTCTAAACGTAAAGTATCACGAGCTGCCAATCCAATTGGTTTAATTCCGTATGCTGCACCAGCTTCAAAAACTTTGTTCCAAATCGCTTCAGCATCAGCATTTTTGCAGTAAATTTCAAATCCGCCAGAACCTGTATAACCAGTTGCAGAGATAATTACATCATTAAAACCAGCAAAATCAGCTACTTCAAAATGATAATAAGCAATTGCAGCTAAATCAATAGAAGACAAAGGCTGCATAGCTTCAACCGCTTTTGGCCCCTGAATTGCCAATAAAGAATAATCGTCAGAAAGGTTTTTCATTTCAACACCCAAATCATTGTGCGAAGAAATCCAGTTCCAGTCTTTTTCAATGTTTGAAGCATTTACAACAAGTAAATATTCCTCATCTTTCATTTTATACACAATCAAATCATCAACGATTCCGCCGTCATTGTTTGGTAAACAAGAATATTGCGCTCTTCCTATTGTTAAAGTCGAAGCATCATTCGAAGTTACTTTCTGAATCAAAGCCAAAGCATTTGGTCCGGTAAGCAAAAATTCACCCATATGCGAAACGTCAAAAACGCCTACACTGTTACGAACTGTTTCGTGTTCAGCATTTACGCCTTCATAGGTAATAGGCATGTTATAACCGGCAAAAGGCAGCATTTTCGCTCCCAAACTCTCATGTATGTGCGTAAGCGCAGTATTTTTCATTGTGTGTTGTTTATAAAAGTGAGTCGCAAATTTATTTAAAAAATATCGGAAATTAATAGTCTAAATTATAAATTTCGCAATATTTAGTAGCTATTCCAGCTTTCCGTTACAAGTCCTCATAAAAAAAGCAAAATTTCTAATGTTCTAAAAAGAGCTTCCGCTGGTCGCTTTTTTAGAACAAGAAATTTTTGCTTTTTTTACTCCGGGCTTTCTACTACAATCAGGGCTAGGGGACTCAGGTAATAAGAAAGAACTTTTTTCTTCAAAATTTATGTAACTTTAATTCATAAAATCGATTCAATGAAAATCCCGTTTTTAATCACAAAAGAAGAAATTTTAAAGTTTTATAAACCTGTAAATCCTCATACACATAAAGGACTGCAAGGCCATGCTGTGATTATTGCCGGAAGTTATGGTAAAATAGGAGCTGCCGTTTTAGCCTCAAAAGCCTGTCTAAAATCAGGTTGTGGTCTCGTAACCACTTTTACACCAAAATGCGGTTACCAAATTCTGCAAATCTCGATTCCGGAAGTTATGGTTGTTACCGATGAAAATATGAATTTCATAACCAATATTCATCTTCCATTAATTCCACAAGCTATTGGTATCGGTCCAGGAATCGGGCAGGAGTTGGCAACCCAAAAAGCTTTATTTGAATTTTTAAGAACCAATAAAATACCTTTGGTTCTCGATGCCGATGCATTGAATATTTTGGCAGAAAATCAATCCTGGCTTGAATTGGTTCCAGAAAACACAATTCTCACACCACATCCAAAAGAACTCGAACGTCTTATCGGAAAATGGAATTCGGAATCGGAAAAATTTCAAAAAACAATTTCCTTTTCAGAGAAATACAAACTGATTATCGTAATGAAAGGCGCTCCAACTTACATCATCAACAAACAGGAAATCTACGAAAACACAACCGGTAACGCTGCCTTGGCAACTGCAGGAAGTGGCGACACCCTAACCGGAATAATTACAAGTTTCCTGGCACAAGGTTAC
Source organism: Flavobacterium sp. LC2016-12 (assembly GCF_015351595.1). Classification (GTDB taxonomy): domain Bacteria; phylum Bacteroidota; class Bacteroidia; order Flavobacteriales; family Flavobacteriaceae; genus Flavobacterium. Next base: position 350,433 of record NZ_JADKPT010000001.1, read on the forward strand.
GAACCTAAAGATGCTGCAAAATTAGGCGTCTTCCTTCATGGCTTAACAGCAGATATTGCTTTGCCAAAAACGGGTTATCAGTCTTTTATAGCCTCTGATATTATTGAGAATCTTGGAAAAGCTTTTTTGGAATTAGAAAAAAAAGTTTAACCGCAAAGTTCGCAAAGATTTACGCAATGAACGCAAGGTTAAAAAAAAGCTATAATAAAATATAAACTTAGCGCCTTTGCGTCTTTGCGAAATTATTTCACCCCAACAGTTAAAAAAAACTTAGCGAACCTCGCGTAAATCTTTGCGAACTTTGCGGTTAAATAAACAAACCGTAGATTTGTATTCCAGTAAAACTGCTTATGAAAAACAAATTCGATCTCAGAACGGTAAATGTTACCCGTTACATCACACCACTGCGCGAAGGCGGTTCTTTACCCGCTTTGGCAGAAGCCGATGACGATTTTAAATATGTCCTAAAATTCAAAGGAGCCGGTCACGGTGTAAAAGCTTTGATAGCCGAATTAGTTGGAGGACAAATTGCCAAAGCCTTAAAGCTGCAGCTTCCGGAGTTGGTTTTCGCCAATCTGGACGAAGCTTTTGGAAGATCTGAGGGCGACGAAGAAATTCAGGATTTACTGCAGGGAAGTCAGGGATTGAATCTTGCTCTTCATTTTTTATCAGGCGCGATCACTTTTGATCCTGTTGTGACAACTGTAGATGCCAAATTAGCATCGCAAATCGTTTGGCTTGATGCTTATATCACTAATGTAGACAGAACATTCAGAAATACCAATATGTTGATTTGGCATAAAGAATTATGGCTAATTGATCACGGTGCCTGTTTGTATTTTCATCATTCCTGGAACAATTGGGAACAGCATGCCAAAAGTCCGTTTGCGCTGATAAAAGATCACGTTTTACTGCCTCAGGCTTCTCTTTTAAAAGAAGTTGATTCCGAATTCAAAGCGCTTTTAACAAACGAAAAATTAGAAGAAATTGTCAATACAATTCCGGAAGAATGGCTGGTTTGGGAAGATACTGATGAAACCCCAGAAGCTCTGCGAAATGTATATTTACAATTCTTGCAAACCCGATTAAATAATTCCGAAATCTTTGTAAATCAAGCTCAAAATGCAAGATAGTCACTTATATGAGTATGCCGTAATTCGCGTGGTACCCAGAGTAGAGCGCGAAGAATTCCTAAATATCGGAATCATTTTGTTTTGCAAAAAAGCCAAATTTATAAAAGTATTGTCGCACATTGACGATGCTAAGGTTGAAAGTCTTTCGAACGATTTTGATATAGAACAATTGCATTGCAACATAACAGCGCTTAAAAAAATTGCAGCCGGAAACAAAGATGGCGGACCAATTGGACAAATGGAAATTCCAGAGCGTTTTAGATGGTTGACAGCAATAAGAAGTTCAGCAATTCAAACCTCAAGACCGCATTCTGGTTTATGTGAAGATTTGGAAAAAACGATTCAAAGATTGTTTGAAGAGTTAGTGCTTTAAAAAAGGTTCAAAGGAGCAAAGCGACAAAGGTTCAAAGGTTTTTCTGTAGAGACGCACAGCAGTGCGCTAACGGTATGATTATATGAATTTGTTTTATTTTAGGTCTATTAAAAAACCGAAAACAATTAAAAGCAGACTTGATATTGGCCCTGAGATAATACATACCAATGGAGTTTGTCCGTCTCCATGACAGGCAACATTTACACAAACTAAAAGAATAAATACAACAGTATTTAATAAACCGTAAAGAAAAAAATTAAGTAACATAAATTTTTCTTTGATTGTTTTTTCATCATTTAATAAAAGGGAATTTGTTTTTTTAATAAATAAAATGCTGGTTAATAAAATCAAAATAATAGAAAGCAACAAAACAATTGTATAACTCATTTCACAATTATGAATAAGCTTTTCAATTCCCATTGCTAAAAACACACAAGGGAAAATACTAAAAATCGGAAATACTGGAATCAGAGTCCATAAAGCATTTATAAAAGCATATTTTGTAAATCGTAATTCCATTTAGGGAGAGATTAGTTTTAGTAAAGTATTAGTTCAAACAAAAAAACTTCGTGCCTTAGCGCCTTAGTGGCAAAATTTGACTAAAAATCCAATGTCCCAAAGATACAGTCATTAGAAAAATCAAGCATTATATTTTCCTTTTTTTGATTTTCAATAACTAATAAATCATAAGTATTCAGATTGTATGTCTTGTCATTAATTTTTATGAGTGTTGTACGTAAAGAAAATAAAAGCATTATTTGAGCATTACTGTTCTGACTATTAGTCGTTATTTTTAGTTTATGATGGCGTATTTTGTCAGAAACCATCCAATTAAAATCAGTGCCTTTTGTATAAGAAGTCACTTCATCATCCGAATTAAATTCCATGATTTCATATTTCTCATATACTTTTTTTTCTTTGTTTACCTCAATATCTAAACAGTTATCAAGCATAACCAAATAACGGTGATAGCCCCTAAATTTCGTAAACACAGAAGGCTCTTGTTCTATTGTAGCGCTGCTTATTCTGAATGCAAAATCTCTGTCGGCATAGCTTGCCGTTTCCGGATATATCAAATATTCATAGGTCAATCCACCACTCCAAACAGAGGCTTTACTATCTTTTTTAGGCAAAAGGCGTATGTTCATTTTTCATTTTTTAAAAAAGGTTCAAAGTTGCAAAGTTACAAAGAGGCAAAGGTTTTTTTGTAGAGACGCACAGCAGTGCGTCTAACGCCAGAATTGAAAATCGCGCAAAGACGCAAAGGCGCAAAGAAAATTTTAAAAGAAAACTTTGCGACTTTGTGTCTTCGTGGCAAAAAAAAACTCAGCGAATCTCTGCGCATCCCGATAGCTATCGGGATTGTGTATCTCTGTGGTAAAACCCTCTTAAATACTTTTCTCCAAATAAATAAACTCCAAAGGCGCCTCACAAATCGTAACATGAATTTCGCTTTCAGGAAAAGCCTCTCTTTCGCCTGTATCCACATAGCCATGGCGTTTGTACCACGCAATAAGTTCTTCACGAACCGAAATAACCGTCATAATAATACTGGACAATCCCAAAGCTTTAGCATGATTTTCGGCTTCAGCCAGCATCTTTTTTCCGATTCCACTGTTTTGCAATTCGGGAGAAACGGTTAACATTCCTAAATACAATTGGTTTTCTTTTTCGACCAATAAAACGGAACCAATAATCTTGTCGCTCTGAGTATATTTCAGAATTGTATTCTTCGGATTCAGAATCGTTTCTGTCAACTCTTCTTCGTTGGTTCTTTTTCCTTCTAATAAATTGGCTTCAGTTGTCCAGCCTTTTTTAGAAGTTTCACCTCTGTATGCTGAATTGATTAAAATATTTAATGTAGGAATATCTTGTAATGTTGCTTTTGTAATCATGGTATGCGATGCTGTATTTTTATTTTTTAATTTGAATTGCCTCCTGCTTTAGCTGGAGGAACAAAATTACAATATGAAACTGGCTTTAGCCAAAAATCTTAATAATTTAGGCTAAAGCCAGTTTGAAATTATTTATTTGCCTGGAGGCAATTGAAGATTTTGATTGTTTTCTAAGAGTTATATTTCACTTGTTTCATGATACAGTTTTAATTTTTTCATCCAGAAATGCTATTATTTCTTCAAACTTTTCCTTTCCAACTTCTTTTTCAGATAATATAAAACGAACTCCTATTTTTGAATCTAAGAATATTGTTTCATCAATCCTTGTATATCTTGGTAATCCCATCCATTTTAATTTTAAGTCTTGTTGATAATCCTTAAAGAGAAAATAATCATCATGAAATTCCCAAATTGGACAATCACATGCGTCTTCCTTATTTTTTACCTCATTATAAGTTGCATTGAAATATATTTTTTTATTTTCTTTATAAGTAACATTCATGCGATAAACCATATAAAGACTAAATAATCCCATTGCACAGAATAATCCTCCAATATTATTTTTTCCAATTATTATTAGTATTCCAAGTGATATTAAAACTATTGAAATAATTCTATTTCTTTTATTGTTTTTTAAATGTTTAGCCCAGGCTGTATCAAAATTTAACTTGTTTTGTTCGATGTAAATCTCTTTGTTAAAAGGTATTTCTATATTTATCATTAAGTTTTTATTTCCAATTAATATTTTGGCGTAACGCTTTTTGTCTTTTCAAGCGCTTGATTTTCTCTCTCAATTACTTTCTCAAATGGAGATTTTTTTGGCAAATGTTGCTTTTGATATTCTTCAATAAGCGGAATGGTTAAAATAATCTTTAAAGCAGTATGATAATTGGTTATCTCGCTTCGTTTTTTATTGATCGTATTTACTAAATTTTCAATATCAGCTTTTTGTGTGACATATTTATCCTGACTTTTCGTAATTAAATTTATCATTTTCTGTTTCATTACACTATCTCTTATACCATTAATATGACTTTCTACAGAATTGTAATAATCATCAGATTTTTGATCATAAGTATAAAAAAGATTTGTTGTATCTCTTGGATTCAATTCACTTAGCTCGTTTTCTAAAGCTTTCAATTCGGGAGATTTATCTACAAGTTCCTGATACAAGTCTTCTACTAAATCACCACCTTTTCTAAATCTTCCTATTTCAATACTTGTTTCCTCAAAAGCTTTTGGTTCCTCATTGCTTCTCTGAGTAGTTTCATTTTCTCGACAAGATATCAGGAGAATTAATGAAAACATTGCGATTTTTTTTAGCATAGTTTTATTTTTAAATAATTTAATAATCATAAACATGTTCAACAGTAATATTTTCACTCTCAGCCTTCTTAATAAATGGCAATAATTGCTCAACCGGCATAAAGTAGACATTCCTTTTCAAACCATCATCCGTAACAATGCTGGACTGGTACAATAACTTTATACCATCCAAATTTAGATCTTGTGATTTATTCATAATGGTCGAAACAGCAATTTCATCATTTCCTGAAATCTCATAAATTTTGACATCCTGATTAGCCAATTTTTTCATTTCAGTCGTAAAAATTGCCCATCTTGTAACTGCAATAATCATTTTGTCGCCATTTCCTTTTTTGAAGATTTTTAAGTCTTTGCTTTCTTTGATAGTGTCACTATTAGAAACAATTAAATAAATCAGATTAGATGGCGTTTCGTAGCTGGATTTCGCGCCCCATTCAATAAGTTTGGAATAAAATGCCTTAAATGAAAATTCGACTGTAAACAACATCGTTCTTTCCCATTTTCGTAATGTACTGCAATCCGAATTATCAGAAGCTGACCATACTTTTTTAACCCACGGAAGAAATTCAAATTCATACCAGGCCGTTTGGTAAACAAAGTCGCTGTAAGCTTTTTGAGCATCAATTATAATTTCTTCTTGTTTGGATATTTTGTCTTCTGCAAACAAAGAAAAGAATCGTCCTGTTGTATTTTCATAAAGGATTTTCAGGCCATATTCCATCGTCATGCTTACGCCAATGACTTGGAGCATCGTTTTATATTCGGCGTTTTCAGGATAAGCTTTTGAAGTCAGTTTTATAGAACGATCGTACAATTTCCAATATTCATCAATCGATTTGTAAAAAGGAAAATCAGACGGATTTTTACCACTTTTTAAATAATCTGCATATTCTTTTGGATTGTAAACCAAATACCATTCAGGAACCGTTAGAACCGTTTGTTCTTCTGCTCTGAAGTATTCTTTTATTTTCTTTTTTTGATGCGCTAAATTGTCTGTTGTATACGGATTATATTTATCCAATAACTTGTTTGTAAAGCGCTGTTCCGGATCTAATTTGTTTTTTAAGGCGAAATATTTAGCGCTATTTGGATATCCTTTCTGAAATTGTTCCACAGTCGCGTGAGGCTGATAGGGAAGGTACCAGGTTCCGTTTTCGCTTAAAATTGCATCTGTCATTTCAAGTGTCCATTTCTTGACATGGTCTTTTGCTTCGGGATTGGTTCCTTGTTTGTAATAAATCACAAAAGCAAAAACCTCTCTGTTGGCCCACGAAAGATAACTTTCATGATCCGGCAAAGCATGTCTCAGCGAAACATTGATCACATTCACTTTGTTATTTTGAAAAATGGCACTCATTTTCGGAATAAATGATTTTATATTCTCCACCGGAATAAAGTATTCCTGCAATACATAGGTTGACTTTTCGCGGGAAGAAGGTTCTAATTCCTTCACATCATAGCTCGCTTCTTTATTGCGCCATCGAACCGTTTTAGGAATAAAATATAAAGGATCAATCGTGTATTCGCGAATCCATTTTCCTGAATTTCCCCAGGAAACCACTCCTGATAAGTTCGATTCCAGCCAATAATTTTGAGTTTCATCTATTAATCGATCAGTATCAGTTAAGGGTCTGGTTGTTTTCTCCCATGAAATACTCATTATTTTGTCGTATTTCGGCGGATATAAATTCCCATTCTGAAAAACGACTTTGTCATTATTTCTAATGTTTTTATCAAAATAAGCTTTGTAATCTTCAATAGGCATGACCTGATGAAATCTTTCTACTTTTTCGTTATCAACCAATTGCAAAGTTGCTTCGGCAATAACGCCAATTCCGCCATAACCGCCAATTGTGGCATAAAAAACATCCTGATTTACTTTTCGGTTTGCAATGATAATAGCACCATTTGCTGTAATTATTTTCAATTCTAAAACCGATGAAATAATCGGACCATAACCCACATATCTTCCGTGGCAATTTACCGAAATCGCACCGCCAACAGTAAAATTAGAATACGTCTGCATGATTTTGATAGACAAATTCAAAGGATCAATTACTGTTTGAATATCTTTCCAACGAATTCCTACTTGTACCGTAATCTGCTTTTTAGTGGTATCAATACGGACGATTTTATTGAAAGATCGCATATCAATATGCAAGCTGTTTTCGAAAGCCGTTTGTCCGCCCATACTGTATTTTCCTCCTCCAATCGAAATGGGACCGGTTGTATTTTTTATGGCGTAAACAATCTCGTTTACCGTTTTGGGTTTGATAATTTGATTGACCTGAATCGGGTTGATTTGCGTAATATCATTCAGTGTTTTATTATCAATCGTTTTATCGAATTTTGAATCTCCGGAGAATTGTATTAATAAGAAAATGTATAAAACGAATAAAAGGAAACCGTAAAACGGAATTGCCCTGCGCTTTTTTCTATTGGCAAACCGAATCGCTTTTTTGATTCCGGCGTAAATGAATTGTAAAATTTTGAGTAACCAGGCGAATAGCAATAGAATAAAACGGTAAATTTTTTTCATAAAACAGGCAGAGAAAAGAGATTAGATTTTGGTAAAAACCATTAAAGCATTTTTGGTAGGATCGCCTTTTTGATACAACGTTTTTTTGTTGAATTTAAATCCGATGTTTTCAACAAAAGCACAAATAAAGTCTAAAGAATAAAAGTTCCGAACTTCTTTGGCATTGTATTCCCAGGTTTCGTTTACGCCCAAATTAAAGACATCGTGCGCCAAAGCCACTAATACTTTTTGATCTTCGGTATCGCAATTATGATCTCTTAAAATCAATTTTCCACCCACTCGCATCGTATCTCTGATGGAAGAAATATATTGCGTTCGCAACTCTAAAGGACAATGATGAAAACCGATATAAACAGTGACCAAATCAACACTATTGTGCGGAACATGATCTCCAAATTTGGTTTCGTAATTGGTAAAGGGAATATATTCTGCTCCAACAGCAATTTGCCCGCGCTCGACCATTTCGGTAAAAGAATATTTTGGTTTTCGGCCATCTGCATAATATCTTTTTCCTTTGATGGAAATACTTTCTTCCAGATAATCCAGATAACGGCCCGAAGAACCAATTTCTAAATAACCATTATAAGAAGTACCTTCTCCCAACAAAGCAACCGTTTCTGCCGACATCTCATTTTTTTGATGCATTAAAGCCGGAAGCTGATAACGAACGCTTGATAACATAGGAGTAATGTCGTCTAACTGCGATTGTGTTGCCGTATAAATCTCTTTATCAGTACTTTTTGAAATCGTGTTGTCATAAATTAATTTATGGAATTCGGCCTCTGGGTATAAATTAAACACATTTTTCAAAAACAAAAAGAACTGATTTTTAAGTTTTGAATTCGTATAAATGTATTTGAAATTACTTCTAAGAATTGAAGTCGATTCAAGCAATTTGTTAGGAAACAATTGTACCGATGTGACAAAAAGTAATGTTGTTTTAACGAAGTCCCTTCTTTTCATAGTTGGTTTTTGGTAAATCAAACATAGTGATTATGCTTACAAAAAACTAATTTCGCAATTAGAAAAAAATAGAACTATTAGTTCGCTAGCGCGAGCTTCTCGCTCGTGCCCGATCCAATCTTTGCGTTCACGAGCGGGACGCTCGCGCTGGCGGGGGAAATAATTTGGTTTTTGGTTGGGTAAATGTAGGAATTAATTTAAATGTTAATTATTTTTTATTTTGATTCGTATAGAAAGTTTTTTTATAAAACAAAATACAGATTTACAAATTGAAAAAAAATGTAAATCTGCTATTTGTTTTTTACTTATGAGTATGACTTTCAGTCCAGTGGGGGATTATTGAGAATTCATTTTTAACTTTACAAATGCTCTCATCATAGGGTTTTTAAAGGCATATCTTGTACTCATTCCTTTACCAAGTTTGAATAATATTTCTCCTCTACTTTCGGTTGTTAATTGATTTAAATTATAATTTTTTGAATTTGATTTAGTTAATAAATTATAATTTTTAACAACATCAGTAATTGTAAATGAATTAAATTCATCAATTTCACAATTAGCACAAGAGTATAGAAGATGTTTCCATTTATTGCTACTATTTGAAGCTAAAATAGCCTTTCTAAATGAAATTCGTAGTTGCTCAGATGTGTTTTCAATACCTTTATTTATTGCAATCGTTAAATAAGGCTCGGAAAAATTTGTCTTTTCATTTTCTATTAATTCTTTAGATCCATATTTACAAATCAGATGGACATAATGAGGAAAACCAGACGAAAATTCTACAATTTTATTTCTAACAGTTTTATCTATTTTTAACCCTAATATTTTTAGCCCATTGTTAATGATTTCTTCACATTCCTCTTTCTTCATGGTAGGCATTTTCACTTGCTTTAGACATCTTTCTAATGATTGGTGGTTTCCAATTAAAGATTCTATATTGTCGGCAATACCTACTAAAACAACTGTAGAATTTGTGTTGTTGTCAGATAAAGATTTAATTAAATCTGCAAAACTTGATCTAGTTTTTTCGTTTATTATATTGTCAAATTCATCGAAAATAAATAACATCTTGAAATCATTACCGAATAAATTTAGTAAATTAACCACATGACTAGCTCGAAGATTGACAATATTACTGATTTGATTTCCCATATCAACTATTTCAGTAATTTTGTCTGATTTGAAACCTATACCAGCCGTTGTTTTTGAAAACTGTATACTTTCAAAAGCTCTTTCCCATAAAGTTTTAAAATTATCTTGTCTATCACATGTTATCTTAACTGGATACAGGTTAGTATATGAGGAGAACATAATATTAGCTAATGACGTTTTTCCTACACCACGCTCTCCATAAAGTATTGCATGTTGACCTCTTTCATTTATTGCTTCAGCAACTTTTTGCAATTGAGTTATTCGTCCAAAGAAAAAATCTTTTTCTTGTATGGGCATTATCGGTGAAAAAACTTGATTTAATAGTAATAGCTTGGTAGATTTGTCCATTATTTTTTATATTTTTCTAGAGTAAAAATATAAAAAAAAGCCTTCATTTTGAAGGCTTTTTATTAAGTTTTTGTTTTATTAAAGGCTGATTTCAAATCTGAAATAAAATTTTCAGCATCTTTTTTATTTCGAATAGCTTTAGATAAATTATCTTGTGTGTCAGATGACCCCGTTGTTAATTTAACTAGCGGTTTATATTGGCTATTTTTTTCAGAAATAGCTTTGAATAGTTCAATTTTACTATTTATATCGATTTTCATAATGCAAATATATTAATTTAATTTAATTTATATATATAATATCTATATAAATCTTGTGGATTCCTTTCTGTATCAAATACTTCTGGTCTAGGTTTGAAAAATGGGTATCCATTTTCATCTCTTTCGATATCGATTTTATTTCTTAATAATTTGACATACCAATCAACTCCTACAATAGATAAATTATCCAAGTTCGATATATTATATCTAAACATTCTGTGATAAAGATATGCTCTTAAATCGTCGGAACCATCTATGCCAATGGAATTTTCTTTATTTTGATTCAAAAATAAAATTCCATATAGTAAAATTGATGAGAATAATTTATTAATATTTTTGTGCTTAACTTTAAATTTATCATTTATAGTTCCATCTTCATTAGGTGGTCCAAATCCTAAATTATAAACATTTTGTAAATACGGATCAGGATGATGAACTATAGAAACGTGCAATTCAATTAGTGTATCGTCACAAAGTTCACTTTCAAAAATGAAATATTTAAAATCTTCACTAACATACTTTGGATCATATGTATCATCTAAATTTATTTTTATCATATTATTTTTTAGTTTGCAATCTTATAATATATTAGTTTTTAAAGATTTTTTTTAAGTATCGTTTTTTTTTAATATTTTCCAAACATACCAATTTTACTTACAAAAAGCTAATTCAATAATTAATTTAAAAAGCCACGAATTCATAATTAAATTCGTGGCTTATATATTTGTATAGAGATAAATTATTACCCCAAAAACGCCTTCAATTCCTCATAAGTCTTAATCTTCACACTCACTTTATCTTCATTCATAACACTTTCAATTTGTTCTGGAATCGGAAGTTTAATGCCTAAAGCAGGTTCAACAACATCTAAGAATTTAATAGGATGCGCGGTTTCTAAGAAAACACCAATTGCGTTATCGTGTTTTTGCAATTCTTTTTTCAAACCTAAATAACCCACAGCACCGTGTGGTTCTGCGATGTAACCGTCGGTATTGTAAATTTGTTTTAGGGCTGTAAGTGTTTCTTCATCGGTATAACTATACGATGAGAAATCTTTTTCGAAAGCTTTTAAATCGTTGTTGTACAATTCCTGAATTCTAATAAAGTTACTTGGGTTTCCAACGTCCATAGCGTTCGAAATTGTTGCTTTAGAAGGTTTCGGATCGTATTTTCCGCTTTCTAAGAATCTTGGTACCGTATCGTTTACATTGGTAGACGCTACAAAATGCTCAATTGGCAAACCTAGTTTTTTTGCCATAATTCCGGCGCAGATATTTCCGAAATTCCCGCTTGGGCAAGAGAAAACTAATGGTTTGTTTTGGCTTTTCAAAGCCTTGTAAGCAAAGAAAAAATAGAACATTTGTGGCAGCCAGCGCGCAATATTAATAGAATTTGCCGAAGTCAGGTTTTTATGCGCCAGAGTTTCATCTAAAAACGCTTTTTTAACCATATCCTGACAATCATCAAAAACACCATCTACTTCAAGAGCTTTAATGTTTTGTCCTAATGTCGTCAATTGTTTTTCCTGAATATCGCTCACTTTTCCTGACGGATATAAAATCACAACATCAACGCCGTCAACGCCAAGAAATCCGCTCGCAACCGCACCGCCCGTATCTCCGGAAGTCGCTACCAAAACGGTATTTTTACTGTCTTTTTTATCTTTATTAAAATACGCCAGACAACGTGACATAAATCGCGCTCCAACATCTTTAAAAGCCATTGTTGGCCCGTGCCATAATTCTAACGAATAAATCCCGTTTTCAACTTCCACAACCGGAAAATCAAAAGATAAAGTGTCTTTAATAATTTCTCTTAAATTGTCCTCCGGAATATCATCGCCCACAAATTGCTGAATCACATCAAAAGCAATATCGTTATGGCTTAAATTCTCGATTACATTAAAAAACGCAGGATTTAAAGGCGTGATGATTTGCGGAAAATACAATCCTTTATCACTCGCTAATCCTTGTATTACAGCTTCTTTGAATGAAACTTCTGGTGCATTATGGTTTAAACTATAGTATTTCATGGTTTAATTTTAGATTTTAGATTTTAGATTTAGAAAAAAGAGAATAGAATATAGAGTATAGAAAATAGACTTTCTTTACAATCAAATTCCAATTTTTTAAATTCCAAAATCCAATAATTATATTATTTAAGCTTCTGTTTTGTCATTTCGACGGAGGAGAAATCTCCGCAAGTAGCTCCGCAGGCTAAATCGCCAATCTTTGTCGAGTTTCTCGCGGGGATTCCTCGTTCCTCGGAATGACAAACTGTGTCTTAATTCTTTTTATTTAAAACGTTTCACAAAATCCTAACCCCATCCGGATTTATTTTCGAAACGTGAATTTCATAAGGCAAATTCATTTTCTCATAAACTTCGCTCATGGCTTTGGCGATTTGGTCGGCGGTGTTTTTTCCTCTGCTTAGAGCAAAAATCGACGGGCCGGAACCTGAAATTCCAGAACCTAAGGCACCGTTTTCTAAAGCTGTTTGTTTGATCAAATCAAATCCCGGAATCAAAACGCTTCTTAATGGTTCAACGATTTCGTCATGAAGCGATCTTCCAATCAAATCATAATCTTTGGTGTATAAACCGGCAATTAATCCGCCCACATTTCCCCATTGCATAATCGCACTTTTTAGGGAAACGTTTTGTTTCAATACCGAACGTGCATCTGAAGTTTTCAATTCAATTTGAGGATGAACCACCGTAGCATACAATTCTTCCGGACTATCAATTCGGATAATATCAAGCGGCGCATAACTTCTTACCAATGTAAATCCGCCTAAAAGGGCAGGAGCAACGTTGTCTGCATGCGCGTTTCCGCTGGCTAATTTTTCGCCCTGCATGGCAAATTGCACTAAATCTTTACGGGAATACGGTCTTCCTAATAATTCATTGATTCCGAAAACCGCTCCGGCAGAACTGGCAGCACTGCTTCCAATCCCGCTTCCGGCTTTGATGTTTTTGTAAATTTCGATTTCAAAACCAAAATCTAATTCGTCTAAAGTTTCCAGCATCGCCAAAGCCGCAACACCTGAAACGTTTTTCTCGGTTTCCAATGGCAAATCGGCACCGACAATTTTAGTAATACGAACGCCTTTTTGATCGACTTTTCGAACAATCATTTCATCGCCTGCATTGTCTAAGCAAAGTCCAAGTACGTCAAATCCGCACGAAAGATTCGCGATAGTTGCCGGGCAAAAGAGTTTAATTTGTGTCATTTGTTATAAGGTTCAAAGTGGCAAAGGTTCAAAGGAACAAAGGTTTTGCCTCTAGATATTTTTATATTTAGGTTTAAAGGTTCAAGGAGGCAAAGTGACAAAGTAAAAACCTTTGAACCTTTGCACCTCTGTGCCTTTGTCCCTTTTTTTAATTATTTCCTATTCTGATAACGTCAGCAAAAATTCCTGATGCTGTAACCGCAGCTCCGGCACCGGCGCCTTTGATCAATAACGGCTGATCTACGTAACGATCTGTGTAGAACAATACGATATTGTCTTTTCCTTCTAAATTATAGAAAGGATGCTCTTTTGGAATGAATTGCAGACCAACGCTTGCTTTTCCGTTTTCGAATTGCGCTACGTATTTCAATCTTGAATCTTTTGTTAATGCTTCTTCATAGATTTTCTCAAAATGAGGAGCGTGTTTGATTAACGATGCAAAAAAGGCTTCGTTGTTTGTTGTGTCCAAACATTCTGCTGGTAAAAACGATTCGTTTGCGATGGCGTCAATATCCATTTCGTAACCACTTTCACGAATAAGAATCAGGATTTTACGAGCAACATCAACACCGCTTAAGTCAATTTTCGGATCTGGTTCTGTAAAACCTTGAACTCCGGCTTCTTTAACCACATCATGGAAAGAATTATTCTTGTCAAAATTGTTGAAAATGAAGTTTAAACTTCCAGATAAAACTGCCTGAATTTTGTGCACTTTATCGCCTGAAGCAATTAAGTTTTTTACTGTGTCAATAATTGGTAATCCCGCACCCACATTAGTTTCAAATAAAAACGGAGCGTTATATTGACGTGATAAGCTTTTTAGTTTTTTATAATTGTCGTACGCTGATGAACAGGCAATTTTGTTGCAGGTTACAACGGCAATACTTTCTTTTAAGAACTTCTCATACATTTCAGAAACGCTTGCATTTGCTGTAATATCAACAAAAATGCTATTACGTAAATTCAGTTCTTTGGCACGTGCAATAAATTCTGTCGGAATCGCATGTTCGCCTTTGTCTAAAGTCGATTTCCAGTCTTTTAGTGAAATTCCGTCTTCATCAAAAAGCATTTTTCTTGAGTTTGACAAAGCGATAACGCGAACATTGATCTTTAAATTATCTTTTAAGAATTTCCTTTGATTGTGAATTTGCTCGATGAATTTTTCACCAACATTTCCAATACCCATTACAAACAAATTCAGCTGTTTGGTGTTTTCTTCAAAGAAGTTTTCGTGTAAAGTGTTCAATGCTTTTTTAACGTCTCTTTCGTTAATTACAGTCGAAATATTACGCTCAGATGCCCCTTGCGCAATCGCACGGATATTTACGTTATTTTTTCCTAAAGTACTGAACATTCTTCCGCTCAAACCTTGATGGTTTTTCATGTTTTCTCCAACCAAAGCAATAATGCAAAGGTCTTTTTCTACAATGGCAGGATCAATTTTGTTTTGAAGAATTTCAACTTCAAAAGCTCTGTTAATTGCATTTTCAGCACTTTCTGCATCCGAATTTAAAATTCCGATACAAATAGAGTGCTCAGAAGAAGCCTGAGTGATGAAAATTACATTGATTTTTTCCTGAGACAATACTTCGAACAAACGTCTTGATGAACCTGCAACTCCAATCATTCCCGGACCTTCCAATGTTACAAGCGAAATATTATCAATATGACTGATTCCTTTTACAACCGAATCTTTAGACGAAACAGTATCGGAAATCAAAGTTCCTACAGCTTCAGGTTCAAAAGTATTTTTGATTAAAATTGGAATATTTTTTCTTAAAACCGGTTGAATTGTCGGCGGATACAACACTTTAGCACCAAAATGCGATAATTCCATCGCTTCCTGATACGAAATGTTGGCAATTGGCTGCGCCTGTTTTACAATTTTTGGGTTGGCAGTAAACATTCCGTTTACATCTGTCCAGATTTCTAACTGTGATGCTTCAAGTGCTCCCGCAATAATCGCAGCAGTATAATCTGATCCGCCACGCCCTAAAGTAGTTGTAATTCCGTCAAGAGTCAAAGCGATAAATCCAGGTAAAATATTGATTTGCGCTTTGTTTTCAGCAAAATAATCCTGAATCAATTGATTTGAAATCTCAAAATTTACGACCGCTTTTCCGAAATCAGCATTTGTTTTGATGATTTCGCGGCTGTCTTTATAAACTACATTTTTATCAATTTGCTGATAAGCCTGCGCAATGATATAAGAAGAAAGCAATTCTCCAAAACTTAAAATCGTGTCAGCCGTTCTAGGAGATAATTCGCCTAATAAGAAACATCCATCAAGTAGGGTTTCTAAGTGATTGATGATTCTTTTTACGTGGCTTAACAAGCTGCTTTGTTCGCTTACCGGAATAAGTTCTTTTAAAGTGTCAAGGTGTTTTTTCTCGATTTCGGCAACAATTTCTCTGAAACTTTCATCGTTTGCCGCCGCTTTTGCTGCTGCCAATTGCAATAAATCGGTCACTTTGCTTAAAGCAGAAACAACGACAACTAATTGATCTTGTTTAGATTTTTGATTTATAATTTCGAGAACGAGTTTTATATTTTGAGCATTGGCAACCGAAGTTCCGCCAAATTTTAATACTTTCATTTTGATGATTTTTTTCTTTTTATGCAAATATTTTTATGTATCCAATGACTCTCTTCTTTCAAGAAAAAAGTATAGATAACCAGGATTATATGTAAAATGTATACCCCTAAGGGGTAGTAGTTGTTGTAGAAATTGTTGTAGCAGCAATTGCAACTCCAGTTTGAGTTGTCATTGTAGATTGATATTTTGCGCTGTTACTTTTCATTTTGATGTTTCAAAAGTACAGATTTTTATAAAAGCGAAAAACCTTTATTTTCTTTTTGCGAATATTTTAATAATTCAAATCTCATTGATTTAATATTGAGCTTTTGCTAAGATTGAACATCATAAATTGATGGATTCGTATATTTAAACCCGTGTTTCTGGCAAGGGCACGAGCTTAAAAAGCTGATTTCTAATCGAAATATTCGGTAGAAACCGTCATTAGTCTATAAAACAAGTAGGAAATTGGATTTTTAGAATAAATTTTGAGTATTGATTTTGGTAAAGAAAATTTAAGTGCTGATTTTGTATGATTAGTATTGTGAAATAGCTAAATACGTATAATTTGTTTTATTGATTTTTTAATTATTATGAACAAATGTTGCTTTTTAATATTGATTTGTTGAATTTTGATGCCTTAAATTAAAAATGACATGAGAGAAGTCCATTATATAAGTACTGAAATATTAGGTTTAGAAGATTTACAAGAAATTATTGTAAATCAGAAAATGCTTGAACTATCTGAAGAAGCAAAAGTAAATGTTCAGAAGTGCCGTGATTATTTAGATAAAAAAATGGCTTCACACTCTGAACCTATTTATGGTATCAATACTGGTTTTGGGTCACTTTGTAATGTGAAAATCTCAAATGAGAATTTATCAAAACTTCAGGAGAACCTTGTTAAGTCTCACGCTTGTGGAACTGGAGAAGAAGTTCCTGCTGAGATTGTAAAAATAATGTTACTGCTAAAGATTCAATCTTTAAGTTATGGACACTCAGGAATCCAATTGCAAACCGTAAGTCGTTTGGTTGATTTCTATAATAATGACATCCTTCCTATTATATATACGCAAGGTTCACTTGGAGCTTCTGGAGATTTAGCACCATTAGCACATTTATCTTTGCCTTTATTAGGAGAAGGCGAAGTTTTGTTTGAAGGAAAGAAAGTGGCTTCCGCCGAAGTTTTAAAACATTTTAACTGGGAACCTATCGTTTTACAGTCAAAAGAAGGTTTGGCTTTGTTAAACGGAACTCAATTTATGAGTGCTTACGGAGCTCATATTTTATTAAAAGCATATAAATATTCGTATTTGGCAGATTTAATCGGAACTATTTCTTTGGAAGGTTTTGATGGAAGAAGCGAGCCTTTTAACGAATTGATTCATTTTATTCGTCCTCACAAAGGTCAGATTGTAACGGCGCAGCGTATTAATGAGTTTTTAGAAGGAAGCGAAATAATAGAACAAGAGAAAAAACACGTTCAGGATCCGTATTCTTTCCGTTGTATGCCCCAGGTTCATGGTGCTTCAAAAGATGCGATAGATTATGTTCGAAAAGTATTCAAAACTGAAATTAACTCGGTTACGGATAATCCAAACATATTTATTGAATCTGATCAGATCGTCTCTGGAGGAAATTTCCACGGACAACCTTTGGCTTTAGCCTTAGATTTTATGGCGATTGCTTTGGCAGAACTAGGAAGTATTTCTGAAAGAAGAACGTACCAATTGATTTCAGGTTTAAGAAATCTTCCGGCATTTTTGGTGGATAATCCGGGACTGAATTCAGGCTTTATGATTCCGCAATATACGGCTGCAAGTATTGCAAGTCAGAACAAACAATTGGCAACTCCATCAAGTATTGATAGTATTGTTTCGAGTAATGGTCAGGAAGATCATGTTAGTATGGGAGCAAACGGAGCAACAAAAGCGTTGCGTGTTATGGATAATTTGGAGCGTATTTTAGCGATCGAATTAATGAATGCTTCACAGGCAATTGCGTACAGAGAGCCTTTAAAATCAAGTGATTTTATCGAAATGTTCTTAAGCAGTTATAGAGAAGTTGTGCCTTTGGTTAAGGAAGACAGAATCTTACATTACGATATTGAGAAGACAGTTGCGTTCCTGGATAGTTTTCAAATTGAAAACGATTTGTTAACACTGGCTTAACATAACAGAATATTAATGAAGTAATTTTGCACTATCAAAAATATAAAAATGTCAATAAACAGTATTTTCCAATTTTTAGTGCCGAAAGACAAAAAATTCTTTCCACTTTTTGAAGAAGCTTCAAGCAATTTAATTGAATTAGCTTCTAATTTACACGAAGCTGTAAACCTTCCATTAAAAGAAAGAGAAGTTCTTTTTCAAAAAATTGATGAGTTAGAGCAAAGAGGAGAAGACATTACACGTCAAACCAATCTTGAATTGAGCAGAAACTTCATTACGCCATTTGATAGAGAGGATATTCACACTTTAATTACTTCTATTGATAACGTTGCTGATTATCTTCACGGTGCAGCAAGCAGAATGAGATTGTATCAGGTTGATAAGATTACAAAATCTATCAGAAAGATGACAGAAATTAACCTTGAAGCTTGTCAAAACATTGATAGTGCTGTAAAAGAGTTGAGCAACTTAAAAAATATGAACATTATTAAAGATGCTTGTGCTAGAATTAACAAACTAGAAAACAAGTCTGATAATGTATATAACAAAGCAGTTTTTGAAATTTTTGAAAACGAAACAGACGCTAAAAATATCATTAAATATAAAGAGGTGTTATCTGTTTTAGAATCAGCAACAGACAAATGTAAGAGTGTTGCGAACATACTGGAATCAATTTCTGTAAAACATTCTTAATTCAATTTATTTCATTCTGAAGTTATAATTTTATGACGCTACTTATAATTATTATAGTATTAGCTTTAATTTTTGATTACATCAACGGTTTTCATGATGCAGCGAATGCTATAGCGACTGTTGTTGCTACAAAGGTTTTGACGCCTTTTCAGGCCGTACTTTGGGCAGCATTTTTTAACTTTCTGGCTTATTGGGTTTTTGGATTTGGTGTTGCAGATACTGTTGCAAAAACAGCGCACACTATGGAAATTAACCTTGTTGTTATCCTTGCCGGTGTTATTGCAGCTATTTGTTGGAATTTATTGACTTGGTGGTTAGGAATTCCTTCAAGTTCATCACATACTTTAATTGGTGGTTTCGCTGGGGCAGCTGTAGCACATGCAATCGCTGTACACGGTTTCTCAGGTTATGCCGGAGAAGATGGAACTACTCATTATTGGTACGAAATTGTAAGCTGGTACAAGGCAGGAAAAGATGGTGGAATGCCTTCGGGAGTTCTTATTATCATTGCGTTTATTGTTTTAGCGCCATTATTGGGAGCATTGGCTTCTTATTTAATATCGATTTGGTTGTTAAATGCTTCTCGTAAAATCATAGGACCTAAAATATTCACGGTTGCTTTAATGATTGCAACAGTTTGGGTTGTTAGTAGCCTAATGGTTCCTTATGCTGATATTGAAAAGCCTCGTTTTGAATCTCATTTCTGGAGTGTAGCTTTTGATCCGCATAATATTAAATGGTGTTTAGTTGGTTTTATTATCTTAACGGTTAGTGCTTTTTGTTTGATATTCAGTAGTTTGAATCTACATCAGGCTGATGCAGCTTTGAAAAAAATGCAACTATTATCTTCTGCGGCTTTTAGTTTAGGACACGGAGGAAATGATTCTCAAAAAGTAATGGGTATTATTGCAGCAGCTGTTGCAGTTTATATTAATACAAATCCGGGAGTTCATATGGCATCATGGTTAGACGTTGTTTTGCCAAATGATGACTTAGGAATAAAAGGAGTAATGCCAGGCTGGATTCCATTAGCATGTTATTCTGCTATTGCTGCAGGAACGTTAAGTGGTGGATGGAAAATTGTGAAAACAATGGGTTCTAAAATCACAAAAGTAACTTCATTTGAAGGGGTTGCTGCTGAAACTGCCGGAGCATTAACATTGTATTTTACGGAGCATTTAAAAATTCCGGTAAGTACAACGCATACTATTACAGGTTCTATCATCGGGGTTGGATTAACAAAACGTGTATCTGCCGTTCGTTGGGGAGTAACTGTAAGTTTGATCTGGGCTTGGATATTGACTATTCCTATTTCGGCTATTTTAGCAGGATTGGTTTACTTTGTATTGAGTGTATTTATTTCTTAGTAAAATGATTTTTATTAAATGTGAGAAGTTTTGATCGCATTTTATCGACATAAAAAAAGCCGATTTCAATTTGAAATCGGCTTTTTTATTTGAGTAGAATAATGTAGATTTAATAATTGCATTTTATTACTTAACAAAAGAATGTAAAACAAGAATGGAAGAATTGAAGCAGTTAGAAAGGATTAAAAGTAAGCTGTTAATGGCTAAAAATGCCGATAATAAATTAGAAGTATTTGGAGCAGACAGTCATAAATATATTTTAGAGAATACCGTAAGACAAGAAGATATCTTAAATTTTGAAAATGAATATCAGTTGGAACTTCCTAAATGCTACAAATCATTTTTGCTGAATATTGGTAATGGCGGAATTTCTTATTCAGATTCAGGTGCCGGACCTTCGTATGGAATTTATCCTTTTCGAAAAAATACAGATGAATTTATCTATGAAAATTCAAAACAGTATTTAAAAGAAGATTGCATAATTTCTCCAAATATGTCAGATGATTTTTGGAATAATCTAAACAAAAACATCGAAGAAAATGAAACTATTTCTGATGAAGAATTTGATATAGAGCTAGGAAAAATATTTTCGGGATTATTGCCTATCGGAAGTCAGGGATGTAGTTATTATCACGCACTTGTTTTAAATGGAGAATTTAAAGGAAGAGTTGTAAATGTGGATATTGACAGGCAAAAGCCTTATTTCGCTTTCGAATCAAATTTTTTGGACTGGTATGAAAGATGGTTGGATGAAATTATACCTGAAAATTTAAAATCAAGAAATTCTGATTTGTTTAGGTATACTCTGGGGGGATCATCAGCTTATGTCTTGGAGGTGTATTTTTCAACCAATGAAAATCAGACAAAATTAGAATGCCTAAGGAGTTTTTTAAAGAAACGAAATCTGGACTCTGAAACGATTAATGTCCTGGAGGAACAATGTAAATTGAGTGCAGGTAAAAATCAAAAACTGCTAATTCAGATACTTACAAAATTTGATTATCAACGTGCTTATCCGTATTTAGTTGCCTTTGCAAATGAGAATTTATTAGATGTTTTTCAATTTGTATTTTGGTATGCGAAGGGTAAGAGTTCTGATTGGCTTGAAATTATAGAAGCTCATTCGGAGAAGATCAATGACGAGGAAACGTTTAGATTTTGTACTTATTTGTTAAAGGAAATGAATATCGATTACGGTAATTTTGTTGTTCCTTTTACGACAAATATAAATGAAAAGATAAGAGTTAGTGCTTATTATTCACTAGGGTTGTTGAAAAATAAAAGTAAATATTTAGATACTTTTATTTTAGGTTTAAGTGATCAATCAAATCGAGTTGTACATACTGTTTTGCAAGCTCTGGATGGAGTAGAAGATCGTAAACTTTTGAAGTATTACAAATTACTGGCGGAAAAATTCCCCAAAGAGCAAGACTATATTTTAGCTAATCTTAATCACAGATTAAAAGCTTATGGTTTAACTAACAGAACGATTAGGGATATTAACATAGAAAACCACTTTCAAAACAAAGTTAAACGTAAAAAATAGTATGAGTTTTGGAAATAAAAAAAAGACTGGTATTCAATTGAAAACCAGTCTTTTTTTTATACAAATTCCAATAATTTAAAATTCCAAATTCCACTGTTTTACACGTTTTTTAAATTTGGAATTTGAAATTTTTTACTTTTTATTTCCTTAGATTCTTATGATTGTGCTTACGCTTGAAATGTGTTTCTTTTAAATTAGTTTTATCTTTCGAGATAATACTAATTGTACCGTCAATTTCTAGCGTACAGAGCTTTATATCGGTCAAATGTTCTAAACCATGCTCACGTGCCGCTTCTTTTAATTCTTCGTGTGAAATGTCTAATTTGCTCAAAGCATTAAAATCCAAAGTTCCATTATGAATTAGGATTTCGGGTTTGTCTAAAAGCAAATCACTGACTACTTTGTATTTGTGTGTTAATTTTTTGATGTTAAAATTGATCACAAATAAAGCTAATGCGGCAACCAAACCTCCCCAAAGACTCGTGTCCGGACCGACCATTGCATTTTGAACAGAATTACTTATCAATAAAATCAGAATAATATCGGCAGTATTTAATTGCGAAAGTTCTTTTTTGCCGAAGATTCGTAAAGCAATTGTCATGAAAAAATAGACTGCGAGACTTCTGAAAATGATATCTAAGTAGGGGTTGAGCATTGTTTTTTATTTTAAAGGTAAAAAAAAACTTTGTCAAAGTTTAAGCTTTGACAAAGTTGCTAAAATATTTATTGAATATTAAGTTAGAATGAACTAACTAATTATTTTGAAGTTTTTTTCGATTGCTTTAATCATTTCTCCGGCAATATCTTTGTTGGTTGCGCCTTCAATTCCTTCAAGTCCTGGCGAAGAGTTTACTTCAAGTAATAAAGGTCCTTTAGAAGAACGAATAATATCTACGCCTGCCACTTTTAAGTCCATTGCTTTTGCAGCTTTTATAGCAATCTTTTTCTCTTCTGCTGTTACTTTAATTACAGATGCAGTTCCGCCAAGATGAATGTTAGCTCTAAATTCTCCCGGCATAGCTTCACGCTGAATAGCAGCAACTACTTTTCCGTCAATTACAAAACAACGAATATCTTTTCCGTTGGCCTCTTTAATGAATTCCTGAACTAGTATATTAGCATTTAAACTTTTGAAAGCATTGATAACACTTTCTGCCGCTTTTTTGGTTTCAGCCAAAACAACGCCTTTTCCTTGCGTTCCTTCCAATAATTTCACGATTAAAGGCGAACCTCCAACCATCTTAATTAAGTTGTCAGTATCCAAAGGAGAATTAGCAAAACCAGTTGTCGGGATGTCAATTCCACTGTTTAAAAGCAACTGAAGCGAATATAATTTATCACGTGACTGTGTGATGGCTGTAGCTGAATTTAAAACAAAAACCTTCAAGGCTTCAAACTGACGTGTCAGGGCACAACCGTAAAACGTAATGCTTGGACGAATTCTGGGAATAATTGCGTCAAATTGATTTAATATTTTTCCGCCTCTGTAATGAATCTCAGGAGTTTTGGCATCCAGTTTCATGTAGCATTCTTTGATATTCAAAAAATGCATTTCATGACCGCGCATTTCACCGGCTTCCATGATTCTTTTATTGCTGTATAACTCCGGATTACTTGCTAAAAGTCCAATTCGTAAACCAGAAGTTGCTTTTTCAGAATTTTGATATAATTCTTTAAGTGCTTCGGTTGTAGGTTGTCCTAATAGGTATTTTTCTTCAGGATCAACAAGTACACGTCCACTCATCGCTTCACGTCCTAAAAGCATGCGGAAACCCATTGAGTCACGATTCGTCAACGTCATTTCGATTGGCCATTTTACATCGCCAATTTTTAGATTGGTCTGAATTACGTAGCGATGTTCTCTAAAACCGCTTGAGCTTTTTACAATTCTTTTGTCAACCAATGGAGCTTCACAATGGATGATGGTTTTAATATTATTCTGAATTGGATTAATATCAAATTTCACCCAATTGGCATCATTTTTTATAAAAGGAGCTATGTTGATGGCGTGCATTGCAGAAGTTTTGGCACCAGAATCAACACGAGCCTTGATTGTCGGGATTCCTAGTTCTGGAAATGAGCACCATTCTTCACTGCCTAAAATGACTTTATTTTGAAGCATACGTTGTTTTATTGTTATTTAATTTAAATTCAAAAATAGCTATTTGCTTTTACTAAAGATAGTAAATTATTCAAAAAAAATACCCGTTATGTTATGAAAACGTAACGGGTATATTATTTTTGTTATAAAATTAAACTAATTTATTGATTAGTTGGCTCTTCTGCTTTGTGTATTTCTACTGAAAGTTCCTGAGAGTCATCTTTCAAATCCATTAAGATTTCGTCTCCTGAATGAATTTTTGAAGTGATGATTTCTTCTGCCAATAAATCTTCAACATATTTCTGAATCGCTCTTTTAAGAGGTCTTGCACCAAATTGTCTGTCAAAACCTTTTTCAGCGATAAACGCTTTTGCTTTATCAGTAAGACTTAGTTTATAACCTAATTCAGCAATACGAGAATATAGTTTTTTAAGCTCGATCTCGATAATCAAATCAATGTCAGCTTTTTCTAAGGCATTAAATACGATTACGTCATCAATTCTGTTTAAGAATTCAGGAGCAAAAGTTTTTTTCAATGCGTTTTCGATAATGCTCTTAGAATTTTCATCAGCCTGAGCCACTTTTGCAGCAGTTCCGAATCCAACACCTTGTCCAAAATCTTTCAACTGACGTGCTCCAACATTAGAAGTCATGATGATAATGGTGTTTTTAAAGTCGATTTTGCGACCTAAACTATCTGTCAAATATCCGTCATCTAAAACCTGAAGCATCATATTGAATACATCTGGATGCGCTTTTTCGATCTCGTCTAAAAGAACAACGCAATATGGTTTTCTGCGAACTTTTTCAGTCAATTGACCTCCTTCTTCGTATCCTACGTATCCCGGAGGCGCTCCAACTAAACGAGAGATCGCAAATTTCTCCATGTATTCACTCATGTCGATACGAACTAATGCATCTTCGGAATCGAATAATTCTTTTGCTAAAACTTTTGCTAACTGCGTTTTACCAACTCCAGTCTGACCTAAGAAAATGAACGAACCAATTGGTTTGTTAGGATCTTTAAGTCCGGCTCTGTTACGTTGAATAGAACGTGCAATTTTTAATACAGCTTCATTTTGACCAATTACTTTATTCTGAATCAATTCAGGTAATTTGGCTAATTTGTTACTTTCTGTTTGTGCAATTCTATTAACAGGAATTCCGGTCATCATCGAAACAACATCAGCTACATTATCTTCTGTAACTTCAATTCTGTTATTTTTAGAATCTTCTTCCCATTGTTCTTGCGCAACTGCTAAATCTTTTTCAATTCGTTTTTCATCATCACGAAGTTTGGCTGCTTCTTCATATTTTTGTTTTTTAACAACCATATTTTTGTTTTCACGCACTTCTTCTAGCTGACGTTCCAAATCAAGAATTTGTTTAGGAACATCTATATTAGTAATGTGTACGCGAGAACCGGCTTCGTCAAGAGCATCAATAGCTTTGTCCGGTAAAAAACGCTCAGACATATATCTGTTTGTTAATTTAACGCAGGCTTCAATTGCTTCCTGAGTATAAGTAACATTGTGGTGATCTTCGTATTTATCTTTTACATTATTCAAAATTGCAATAGTTTCTTCAACAGAAGTTGGTTCTACAATTACTTTTTGGAAACGTCTTTCTAAAGCACCATCTTTTTCAATATATTGTCTGTACTCATCAAGAGTAGTAGCACCAATACATTGGATTTCTCCCCTTGCTAAAGCAGGTTTGAACATGTTTGAAGCATCAAGTGAACCAGTGGCTCCACCAGCACCTACTATAGTATGAATCTCATCAATAAAAAGAATAATGTCGTCGTTTTTCTCAAGCTCGTTCATAACGGCTTTCATTCTTTCTTCAAACTGACCACGGTATTTTGTTCCGGCTACTAAACTAGCCAAATCAAGAGTAACCACACGTTTGTGGAAAAGAATACGAGATACTTTCTTTTGAATAATACGCAAAGCTAGTCCTTCTGCAATAGCAGACTTACCAACTCCTGGCTCTCCAATTAGAAGCGGATTGTTCTTTTTTCTACGGCTTAAAATTTGAGAAACACGTTCAATTTCTTTCTCGCGTCCTACTACCGGATCTAGTTTTCCTTCCTCAGCCATTTCTGTTAAATCTCTCCCAAAATTATCTAAAACCGGAGTCTTGGATTTTTTGTTTGACTTATTGGCCGGATTGTTAAAACTACTTTCTTTAAGACTGTCATCTTGTCCTGAATCGTCATTGTACGATTCGTTTCTTGGCAAGTTTTCTAAGAATTCTTCTTCGTTTGGCGTCATGTTTAAATATTGTTCTTTAGCTATGTCATAATCTATTTTTAGCTTATTCAATAGCTTGGTTGTTGGATCGTTTTCGTTTCGTAAGATGCATAAAAGCAAGTGTGCCGTGCTAATCGACGAACTTTGAAATACTTTTGCTTCAAGAAAGGTTGTCTTCAGGGCTCTTTCTGCCTGTCGGGTAAGATGAAGATTTTTCTTTTCAGCATTTACTTCAACGCTCTGGTTGGCTGGACTCAGTATTTCTACCTTCCTGCGTAAATGGTCTAAATCGACTGCTAGGTTATTAAGTATATGAATAGCTTTTCCGTTACCATCTCTTAAAATGCCCAGCATTAGATGTTCAGTACCAATAAAGTCGTGTCCTAAACGAAGGGCTTCTTCCTTACTGTATGTAATAACATCTTTTACTCTTGGTGAAAAATTATCATCCATAATATATTTATTGGTATTGTAAATTTAGTGAATTACAGTTTGAAAAACAAAAACCGTACCCTTCGAGAACTACTGTCAGCTAATTGACAAAAAAAATAACAATAAAAGCGTTAAAAAACGCTTAATTTATTAACTAAAAGAGCAAATAAAGTTGTTAATAAATCATTGAAATAAGTGTAAGTAAATAGCTGAAAAAATTCGAAAAAAACGTATCTTGGCACGCTTTGAAACTAATATAATTATTTAATATAACAACTTATGTCTGAAGGAGAAAAGTTAATTCCTATTAACATAGAAGATGAAATGAAATCAGCTTACATCGATTATTCGATGTCAGTAATCGTATCTAGAGCACTTCCTGATGTTAGAGATGGCTTGAAACCAGTGCATCGAAGAGTTCTTTACGGAATGTATGACTTAGGAGTAACATCAAGATCTGCCCACAAAAAATCTGCGAGAATCGTAGGAGAGGTTCTGGGTAAGTATCACCCACACGGAGATACCTCTGTTTATGATGCCATGGTACGTATGGCTCAGGAATGGAGTATGCGATATTTATTAGTAGACGGTCAGGGTAACTTTGGTTCTGTTGATGGTGACAGTCCGGCAGCAATGCGTTATACTGAGGCCAGAATGCGCAAAATTTCAGAAGATATTATGGCAGATATCGAAAAAGAAACAGTTGATTTTCAATTGAACTTTGACGATACATTATATGAGCCAAAAGTAATGCCAACAAGAGTTCCGACTTTATTAGTGAACGGAGCGACTGGTATTGCGGTTGGTATGGCTACTAATATGCCTCCACACAATTTAACGGAAGTAATCAACGGTACATTAGCGTATCTTGATAATAATGATATTGAAATTGACGAATTAATGACACATATTAAAGCTCCGGATTTTCCAACTGGAGGTGTAATATATGGTTATGAAGGTGTTCGCGAAGCTTTTAAAACGGGTAGAGGACGTATTGTAATGCGTGCTAAAGTTGGTTTTGAAGAAGTTGACGGAAGAGAATGTATCATTGTTACTGAAATTCCATACCAGGTTAACAAAGCCGAAATGATCAAACGTACGGCTGATTTGGTTAACGATAAAAAAATTGAAGGTATTGCAAACATTCGTGACGAATCGGACAGAAATGGTATGCGTATCGTTTACATCCTGAAGCGTGATGCTACGCCAAACGTAGTTTTGAATACCTTATATAAGTTTACCTCATTACAATCATCTTTCAGTGTGAATAATATTGCACTTGTAAAAGGCCGCCCACAAATGTTGAATCTAAAAGATATGATTCACTATTTTATTGAGCACCGTCATGATGTTGTAGTTCGTAGAACGCAGTTTGAATTACGTAAAGCAGAAGAAAGAGCGCACATATTAGAAGGTTTGATTATTGCTTCTGATAATATTGATGAAGTAATTGCTATCATCAGAGGTTCTAAAAATACAGAAGAAGCTCGTGAGAAATTAATCGAAAGATTTAATTTGTCTGATATTCAGGCTCGTGCAATTGTTGAGATGCGTTTACGTCAGTTAACTGGTCTGGAGCAAGATAAATTAAGAGCTGAGTTTGAAGAATTGATGAAATTAATCGAACACTTAAAAGCATTATTAGCAGATGTTAATTTGAGAACTAACCTTATTAAGGAAGAACTTGAAGAAATTCGTGAGAAATACGGAGATGAGCGTCGTTCTGTAATTGAATATTCTGGTGGAGATGTAAGTATTGAAGATTTAATCGCAGATGAGAATGTGGTAATTACAATTTCGCATGCAGGTTATATCAAACGTACTAACCTGACAGAATACAAAACTCAAAATAGAGGTGGAGTTGGGCAAAAAAGTGCAGGAACAAGAGATCAGGATTTCCTTGAGCATATGTTCGTTGCTACCAACCACCAATATATGATGTTCTTTACACAAAAAGGAAAATGTTTCTGGATGCGTGTGTATGAAATTCCGGAAGGAAGTAAAACTGCAAAAGGTAGAGCAATCCAAAACTTAGTAAACATTGAAAGTGATGATAAAGTTAAAGCTTTCATTTGTACACAAGATCTAAAAGATAAAGATTACATCAATAGTCATAACCTTGTAATGGTTACCAAACAAGGTCAGGTTAAGAAGACTTCTTTAGAGAAATATTCAAAACCAAGGGTAAATGGTGTTGCTGCTATTACTATTAAGGAAGGTGACGAATTAATGGGGGCGCAATTAACTAATGGGGAAAGTCAAATTATCTTAGCAGTTAAGTCTGGTAAATTGGTTCGTTTTGAGGAAACCAAAACACGTCCGATGGGAAGAACAGCTTCTGGAGTTCGTGGAATTACCTTAAAAGATGATACTGATGAAGTAATTGGTATGGTTACTGTAGACAAAAACGATATTAATGATTCACAAATCTTGGTTGTTACTGAAAATGGATACGGAAAACGTACCAAATTAGTAGACGAAGATGGTGAAGATGTTTACAGAATCACAAACCGTGGAGGTAAAGGTGTTAAAACGCTTAATATTACAGAGAAAACAGGAAAACTGATCTCCATTAATGCGGTAACTGATGCTGATGATTTAATGATTATCAACAAATCCGGATTAACAATTAGAATGGCTATTGAAGATTTACGTGTTATGGGTCGTGCAACACAAGGTGTTCGATTAATTAACCTAAAAGGTAAAGATTCTATTGCTGCTGTAACAAAAGTTATGAAAGATGATGTTGAAGAGGTTGTTGTTGATGAAGAAGGAAATGTAGTAGGGCCAGTTATTGAAAGAGTTAAGCCAGACTTAGAAGTTCTTGAAGATGACGGAACCGCTGAAGACGACGACGATGACGATTCTGATGAAGAAATAGTAGACGAGGATGATTCTGAAGAAGAAGAGTCAGAGGAATAAATAAAACCACTTAAAATTAAAATTAAATACACAAATTGAATATTATGAAAAGTAAATATGTAATACTTGCGTCAGCATTATTGATTTCAGTAGCTACTTTTGCTCAAAAAGATCAGATTAAAGGTGCTGAAAAAGCATTAAAAAGCGGAGATGCTCAAGGAGCAATTACGATACTAAAAGATGCAGAAAATCTAATAGTTAATGCTAAAGATGTTGAACAGGCACAATACTATTCTGTACAAGGAAATGCTTATTTGGAATTAGCTACAAAAAAAGTAGAAGAAAGTAAAAACTTATCTCTTGCAGCTGAAAGCTATAAAAAATTAATAGAGATTGAAAAAACTTCTGGAAAACAAAAATATTCTACACAGGCTGCAGCTTCAATAACACAAATTAAAGGTTTATTGATTAATTCAGCTATTGCAGACACTCAGGCGAATAAAAATTCAGAAGGTGCAAAAAAATTGTATGATGCTTATTTATTAGATAAAAAAGATACTATCAATTTATACTACGCAGCTTCTACTGCTGTAAATGCTCAGGATTTTGATGCGGCTTTACCAATGTATGAAGAATTAAAGAAATTGAATTATTCTGGTAAAGGTACTAGTTACACTGCTGTAAATAAAGCATCAGGAAATGATGATGGTTTTAATACTGCTAGTGAAAGAGATTTAGCTGTGAAATTAGGAACTCACGAAAAACCGAAAACAGAAGCTATTCCTTCTAAAAGAGGTGAGATCTACAAAAATTTAGCTTTAATTTTAGTTCAAAAAGGACGTATCGAAGATGCTAAGAAAGCAGTTGCTGATGCAAGAAAAACAAATCCGGACGATACTTCTTTGATTCTTACAGAGGCTAATTTGTATCTTGAAACTAAAGATTTCGATACTTACAAAAAATTAGTTGGTGAGGCTTTACAAAAAGATCCAAACAATGCAGATCTAGTTTTTAATTTAGGAGTTATCAGTGCTAATGCTAATAACAAAGAGGATGCTGAAAAGTATTATTTGAAGGCAATTGAAATTAATCCAAATTACACAAACGCATATTTGAATCTTGCTGCTTTAAAATTAGAAGCTGAAAAACCAATTATTGATGAAATGAATAAATTGGGAACTTCGGATAAAGATACTAAACGTTATGAAGTTTTAAAGAAGCAAAGAGAAGGCGTTTTTAAAGGTGTTATTCCTTACCTTAAAAAAGCAAATGAATTAGATCCTAAAAATGAAGATGTATCTAAAACATTATTAGGTGTTTATAAAGCTTTGGAGATGACTGCTGAAGCAAAAGCATTAAAAGCTACAATGAACTAATATTTCATTTAAACATAAAAAAAATCCCGTTTCATGAAACGGGATTTTTTTATGTTTAAAAATTACAATTCTCTATACTAAAGTTGCAGATAATGTAATTGTTGTATTTAAGAGTTTAGAAATCGGACAGATCTCTTTTGCTTTTGCAGCTGTTTTTTCAAATTCTTCAGCTGAAATTGATGGTACTTTTCCTTTTAGGTCCAAATGAATAAGTGTTATGGTTCCATCTTCAAAAGTTACTGTAGCTTCCGTAGATAAATCATCTGCCGTATAACCTCCTTCATTCAATAAAAAGCTTAATTGCATTGTAAAACAGCCCGAATGCGCTGCAGCGACAAGTTCCTCAGGATTGGTTCCTACTCCATCTGCAAATCTTGTTTTAAATGATAATTGTGCATTATCTAAAGTGGTACTTTGAGTGCTAATAGTTCCTTTTCCTTCCATACCGGTTCCTTTCCAGTTGGCGTTTGCTTTTCTTGTAAATTTCATTTTATAATGTATTAAGGTTTGTAATATTTTGATAATCAAATATAATCAATATTTTGCAAAATAGTTTTATCAAATTGTATAGCAATGTTAAGTTTGGTGGGATGAGAGTTTAACCGCAAAAAGCGCAAAAGGTTTGTGCAAGTTTGCAAAGCTAATCTTAACGTGCTTTGCGGTAAAAAAATGAATAAAAAAAAGGAGCAATGAATTTTCTCATTACTCCTTTGTATTTTAAAATTAAATTAGATCTATTCCTGGCCTAAATTACGTAATTGTTTTAATTTATCTTTCCAAACTTCAAGGCTTTCCTTGTGGATGGCGATGTTTTTACGGACTTCAAGAACAATCGAATTTTCTTTTTTCGCGTTTTTAGTATTCGTGAAAAATTGAATATTATTCTCTAACTGAAAAATTTCGTTTTGAACTTCTTCAATCTTACGCATTAGGAAAATCTTTTCATTATCTAATTTACGTGTATCATTACTTTCAGATAAAGAATCAATTCTGTTAGAAAAACGCATCATCTCCGTTTCTTTTTTACTCAAACTTAGTTTTTCAAAAAGTGCATCTAAAATTTTATTGAATTTTCCTTCGATATGGCGTCTTGAAAAAGGTACTTTTCCATATCCTTTCCAGGTTTCAATATGTAATTTAATAGCGTCTAAATCGGTTTTATGATCTCCTGTTAACTGATAAGCTCTCAAAATATCTAAGTATGCCTTTTTGTTATCAAAAGCGGCTACTTCGTCTCCGTTTTCCTCAGATTTATGTTCTTTTAGTTTGTTGAAATAATGATTACAAGCATCTTTGAATTCTTTCCAGATCTTATCTGAATATTTTTTTGGAACATGACCAATTTGTTTCCACTCTTCCTGAATTTGTTTCATTATTGGAGTAGTAGCACCAAAATCAGTACTCTCTTGTAGTTCTTTTGCTTTGGCAACAAGAGCCATTTTTTTGTTTAAATTGTCGTTTTGATCTTTTTTAATGTCTTTATAAAATGAATTTTTAAAAGAATTAAAATTTCTAACGGCAGTCTTAAATGCAGCCCAGGTTTCTTCGTTTACTTCAGAAGGAACTTTTCCGGCAGCGAAAAACTCATTTCGAAGCGCTTCAACTTTTTGTATTTGAACAAGCCATTGCGAGTGCGAACCTACCTTTTCTGTTCCTAGAACCTCAAGTGTAGCAATAATACCTTTTTTAACTTCAAGATTTTGTTGCTCGTTTGCTCTTTGACTTTCAAATAAAAGTTCTCTTTTATCATGAATTTTTTTAGTTAGCTCGCTAAATTTATTCCAGATGGCATCGCGATGTTCTTTAGAAACAGGTCCGATATCTTCTTTCCAGATTCTGTGTAAATCTTGTAATTCTCTAAATGCTTTACTGATATCAGTTTCATTTACTAATTCTTCAACACGAGCTATTATTTTTTGTTTTTGATCAAGATTGTATTTAAAATCTAAATCTCTTGCTTCACGATCTAAATGTAGGTAATCATAGAAATTCTCTACATGAAAATGATAATTATTCCAAACGTGATTGTATTTATCTTTTGGGATTGCACCGGCATTTTTCCATCGTTCTCTTAAATCATTGAAATGTTTTAGAGTATCTTTAATGTTTTCCTGCGGATTTATAAGTTCTTTTAGTTCCTCAACAATAGCAAGTCGATTCTCTAAATTTGATTTTAAGTTGGTTTGCAGATGTTTAAAATGGGCATTCCTTTTTTCTCTGAAAATATTGTAATATTCATCAAATTTAGATTTAAGCGGAGAATGATATTCAAATTCTTCGTTTGGATCTTGTTTCGAGGTGTTAAATTCCTCTTTTTTCTCCTCAATAAGATGATTGTATTGTAATAAAAATGATTTTTTAATTTCTTCGATATGATCTTTTACAGACATTACTTTATCTGTATTAACAAGCTTTTTCAATTCATCAACAAGGGCATCTAAAGAAAAAGTATCATAATCCTGCATAGGAAAATCATGGCGCTCTTTTAGCGTCTCATCTTCACTTTCTTCAGCATTAGAATTTGTTATAGCGTCAAGTGCTGTTTGATGATTGGTTTCTTCAGTTTCTGCAGTATTTTCTATTTCAGTTTCAGGTGAAATTTCATTTTCTGGAGTTACTTCAGAACTCAATGTTTCAATTGCATCATTTTGTATAGAATCGCTTATTTCGATTCCTGATTTTCCATCTGCTTCTTGCAGGTTATCATTCTTTTCTTCTAACATTTTAAATGTATAAGGTTTTTATTTTAAACAGTGCGAAAGATAGTAAAGGTGTTTCTAAATACAAAATAAATCCTTTGTTTATACGCTATTTTACGATTAAATTCATGTTTATTCAAGGAATTTGCGATTATGATGTGATTTTTTTTATTGATTTTTTAATGTTTATTTAAATTAGGAATAAATAGTGTTTTAAGAAAAACAGTCATAAATTTATATCGTAACTGAAGATTGGTTGTTTTTTCCGGATATTGATAGAGTATGGTATGATGAAGATTTTTTGAATTACTCGTAAACTAGAATAAAATTAGAAAACCAGCTTCTATACCGTAATTGTATGTTTTATCTCCGCCAAATGCAACACTTGGATGAATATATATCAGATTTGTTGGGGTTATTTTTCTGCCATATTCAACGTATGCATTATTTTGGTAGCCATTGATAGTGCTATTATATCGTAATGCTACATCACCTGCAATCCAGTTTTTTCCAAAAAAATGGAATAATACACTTTCGAGAACACCAATGCTAATATCATTGCGTTGACTTGATCCAGCGAAACTTTGTTGGTATTCAAAGGAGGAAATCCACAGAAATTTTTTCTCATTAAAATATCTACCATAAAAAAAGGCCGGCATAATTACCCATTTTCCGGATCCAAATGCTGGATCTACTGCGGAATTAGCATAAACTCTTGCTCTTAGAGCAATGCCCTGGCTGTTTTTCATAAAGGGGATATAACTTATCCCCATACCTACATCTCCAAGCCCGGTTTTGTTTGTCTCATTAGTATTTGCGGATACTAAAGGGAGGTCAAACCTTAAGTTCCATGCCTTGCTCCCAATAGGAATTAAGGCACGTGCTTGTGTAGTATTAAACGAACCATTTTTGGTATCCAGGTATTCGTTGTAAAAAAGTAAAGTTTGCAGATAATAACGAAAACGCGGTTCAGTAAATGGAATTTTTTCTTCGACTTCTGTCCCTTGCGCTTTTGCGGATGTAATTCCTAGAAATATTAAAATACAAAGTAAGTATATTTTTCTCATAACTACCTATTAATGAATAGACTAAGTTACGAAAATTACTTTAGC
The DNA here is from genome assembly GCF_015351595.1 of Flavobacterium sp. LC2016-12. Lineage (GTDB taxonomy): Bacteria > Bacteroidota > Bacteroidia > Flavobacteriales > Flavobacteriaceae > Flavobacterium. Next base: position 384,842 of record NZ_JADKPT010000001.1, read on the forward strand.
ATTTTATTTGTTAAGATTTTTTTTATTTATTCCATATTTTCCACGCTTTTTCAGCTTGAAAAATAAGCATGTCGTATCCATTTTTAGTAATTGCTCCGTATTTTTTAGCATTTTTCATAAACTGTGTCTCTGCAGGATTATAAATTAAATCGTATGCAATATGTTTGTCAGTAAAAAACTCGTAAGGCAAATCAGGACAAGCCTCAATATTAGGACTTGTTCCCACTGGAGTACAATTGATTATAATTTGGAAATTGTCAAAAGTCGTCGCATTGATTAGATCATAATCAATGATGTTCTCCTTAGCTTCTCTGGATACAAAAGTGTAAGGAATATCAAGCTCATCAAGAGCAAATGCAACACCTTTTGAAGCACCACCTGTTCCTAAAATTAGTGCTTTTTTATGATGTGGTTCTAATAATGGTTTTAATGATTTCTTGAAGCCATAATAATCTGTGTTGTATCCTTTAAGTTTTCCGTTTTTGGTAAACTTAATGGTATTAACAGCACCAATTAATTTTGCTTTTGTTGATAGTTTATCCAAATAAGGAATTACTTGTTCCTTGTAAGGAATAGTAACATTTAAACCTTTTAAATCTGGGTTGTTTTTTAGCAATCCGGTAAAATGATTGATTTCAGAAATATCGAAATTTTCATAGCTGTTACCAACAAAAACTTCATCGCTAAATTTTTCTGTAAAATATCCTTTTGAAAATGAGTAGCTAATATTACGCCCTAATAAGCCAAAACGTCTTTTTAAAATATCAATCATTATTGTTTTCTATGTTTTTCAATATAATTTTTTACCATTTTTTTTGTCCAGACTACAGGAAATAAATCTTCGATCAAAATATAATTGTCAAAGTTTAAACGTAAACCATTGCTTAAATGGAATTTTGCTTTTGTATTATCCTGAATCATGAAATACAATCCTGCCAAACGATATTCGATTTCGTTTTCCTCCGGAAAGTATTCTGAAGCTTGCAATAAGGTTTGAATAGCGCTTTCGAATTCACCTAAAAATTGTAAGATGTCAACCCAATATAACCAGGTATCCAAAGCATAATCACCAAATTCAACTGCTTTTCTATAGCCAAATTCTGCTTCCTCAAAAAAGTTCATTTGCTTGTTGATCGTTGCATAGCGTTTCCAATACAAACGATTTTGATTGTCAATTGCTAAAGCCTTGTTGACAAAAAATAATGCTTTCTGAAAGTTTTTCTGGCGAACATAAAAGTCGGTAATGGCAATCCATCCTTTGTCTAAAAGAGGATCTTCATGAACGGTCTGGTTGTAATATTGAAGTGCTTTTACAGCATTTCCCAGTTTTTCGTAACATTTTCCAATACGCAATAGTGCATATGAAGTTGCATCGTCTAATTCGATAGTTCTGTTGTAGCTTTCAATTGCTTCAGCGTATTTCTTCAAACGCTCGTAAGCTTTTGCTTTTTCCATGAAAGCGCCTAAAAACTCGTCATCGATTAACGTTGCATAATCAAAAGCACGAATCGCATTTTCATATTCTTTTACGCCATAATGCAAGCGTCCAAGCTGATGCCAGGCGATTTCGCTATATGGGTTTTTATTGATATAATCGTTTAGATAAACAATAGCTTCCTGATTTTGATCTAAAAATTCAAAACAATACACTACGTTATATAAAGCAGATTGATCTTCTAAGTCTTCTTCAAGACATTTGATAAAACTGTCTTTTGCCATCTCAAGGTTATCCATGAAAAGATACTCCATTCCAATTAAGTTGTACACGTCAGCGTAGTCGTCAGTATATTGCAAGGCGATTTTAAGCAATTCTACCGCTTTTTCGTGTTGATCTCTTTTAGAACAAATATTAGCTTTCTGGATGTATATTTCCTCGTTATTAGGTTCAATTGCATACAACTCATTCAAAAGCTTTTCAGCAATCTCCAGTTTGTCGTCGTAAACCAGCATTTCTACTTGTACTAATTTTAAGCCTGTAGATTTTGGATGTTGGTCTAATGCAAGTTTTAAGGCCTTTTTTGCTAAATTAGCCTTGCCTATGTCTAAGTAATGAAGAATAATTTCTTCAAATTCTTCAGAATCAAAAAAGAGTACTTTGTTAGTTTTTAACATTGACTCAAATTTGGATAGGGATAGGTTATAATCTTCTTCTTCGTTGCTTAATTGCATACTGTCTTTATTTGAAATTAGCCTGTTATAAATTTAGGCAACCATATTATTGTTGTGGGGAAAGGAAATTAATTGTTTTGAACAATTTAATTAACAATATGGACAGAATTTCGATTCTGTTTTTAGTCATAATCTTCTGATATTTAAAAGATTATTTTGATTATTATTCTAATTTTTATTTTGTCGGATAACAAATTCTGATAGCTTTAAATTTAAGCTTCTTGCTGTTTTTTCACAATGTTATCCATAACGCTTAAAATTATAGCGCAACCTTCTTTTATTTCTTCTTCAGAAATGGTCAATGGCGGTGTAATTCGAATGGCGCATCCTTCAAACAGCAACCAGAATAAAATCAATCCTTTATCCTGACAATTTAGAATAACCTCATTGGTTATTTCGGCTGTTTCAGTCATCGCAGCAAGCATTAATCCTTTTCCTCTAACTTCCTTTATCAAAGGATGTACCAAAAGCGATCGAAAGAGTTTTTCTTTCTCTAAGGCTTCCTGCATTATGTTAGTCTCAGTTAATTCCTGCAAAGTCGCCAAACAAGCTGACGCAATGACAGGGTGACCACCAAAAGTTGTAATATGTCCTAACTTCGGATTTTCTGTTAAAAGATCCATTTTTTCTGCAGAAGCTGTAAAAGCACCAACTGGCATGCCGCCACCCATACCTTTTCCCATCACTACAATATCAGGAATGACATCGTAATTTTGAAAGCCAAAAAGTTTTCCTGTTCTACCAAAACCAGGTTGGATTTCGTCTACAATCATCATGGCTCCAACTTCATCACATCGTTTTCGTACCTTCTGTAAAAAGTTGTTTTCTGGTTGAATAAATCCGGCACCTCCCTGAATAGTTTCTAAAAGAATTGCTGCAGTTCGGGTTGTTATTTTTTGTAAATCGGCTTCGTTATTGAAAGTAATAAAATCGACATCTGGCAGCAAGGGACGGAAAGCTTGTTTACGCTCTTCAAATCCCATTACACTCATCGATCCCATAGTGTTACCATGATAAGCATTGTGGCACGAAATAAGCTGACTACGACCTGTTGTTCGTTTAGCCAATTTAAGCGCGCCTTCGATAGCTTCTGTACCTGAGTTTACTAAATAGGTTTTATTAAGAGATTCTGGTAGGAGTGAAGCCAATAATTTACAATACTGAACGGCTGGGCTTTGTGAATATTCGCCATAAACCATCACATGTGAATATTTATCTAACTGATCTTTTATAGCCTGATTCACTCTCGGATGCTGGTGTCCAAGCGTGCAAGCCGATACGCCGGCAACAAAATCTAAATATTTTTTATCGTTTGTGTCGTAAATATAAGAGCCAATAGCGTGTGAAACTTCCATTCCGAGTGGATAAGGAGAAGTTTGTGCCTGGTATTTTATAAAATCTGGATTCACTGTTATTTGTTTAAAAGTTTCAAGTTTCAGGTTTCAAGTTGACTGAAAACTGAAAATTACGAATGATTTATTTTAACCGCAATCCCGATAGTTATCGGGAGCAAAGTTTTTTTGTACTATAAACTGAGATTGGAGTCTTAATAAGGCCACACAGCTTTACGCTGAAAACTGAGACTGAGACTGAAAACTACTTCTTAGCCTTGGCAGTTTTTGTCGTATCCGCTTTAGCTGTACTTGTTTTTAATGCAGGTTTCTTTTTATCGTAATCACGCGTCTCTTTTCTGACTTTCATAGGGACGTCTTTATCTTTTGCTTCCTGGTCTTTTCCTTGCTGAATTAGTTTGTCATTTTCTTCATTGTCCTCAGCACTAAAAATATCATCTTTCGATTTAATTCTTTCATCGCCACGCCAGACCAAACCTCTTAATTTTCGTGCATTTTCAGGTAAATCAGCTTCTGGATATATATCGCCATCTACTTTATTATAAAAAGTAATCGTTTCAATAGCATTATTCTCTAAAATAAGATTGATTTTACTGCTGACATTTTTATTAATTCCGATGAGCTCATTGGCGTCATTTCGCATATAATAAATCACTTCGGTATTTTTGATGACATCAACATCGTGAAGTTTACCATCCCTGAATTTTCCAAATAAATTGAGCCCTTTTACCTGATTAAATCCGGTTCCGAGTGTATCCCGCGAGACCAGAAAAGTGTTATTGAGCACCTTTAATGAATCTAGTTTTTTGGTAGTATTGTCACCAATTAAATGCATGACATCTCCGGTAATCTGGCTGTCTCCATTCCATAAAATAGGATTTCCTATTAATTTTGTCAAAGCCGTTTTGGAGTTTGAATGTATAGAATCACATTTTCCACTCATATCAACCTTAAAAAAACGAACATTGTTAAAAGCTCTCAGGATTCGTTCACCTTCTTTTCCGGTAACCATTAATTTTTTTCCGTGAATGTAAACTGAATCGTTCTCAACAAAGTTAACTGCTACAGCTCTTTTCGTCACAAACATAGAATCTTTCAGTTTGTAAATTTCGGCATAATGTCCTTTTACAATTCCACGATTTATGGAATCGGTAATTTTTACATTTCGCGTTGCTGATGCAAATTCGATATTCCGGTTATAATACAAGCTGTCACCTTCTATAAGTCGATCATCGTATTTAATATAAGATTTTCTGAGAAAATGCGCGAGGTTTTTTTTGGTATCATAAAAACCTTTTTCCGTATAAATATAGTTGGCTTTACTTGTAATTGTTGAAGGTCCAAGTAAGTAAGTATGTCCTGAATTACTATAATAATCTAAGTGATTTGATTTTACTACATATTTAGGATTCGTTAGCGTTACCTCGGTCAAAAACTGAAACTTTTTTTCGGCTACATAATACCTACCTGACTTACTAACTAGTGTATTGTCTTTGTTAACGATTGTACCTTTTGTATTGTAAAAAACTTCCTGAACATTACGGTCAAAATTAATAGTATCCGTTTGTAAAGTTGCATCAGGAGAAGTCATTACAGCATTTCCTGTCGCAAATGCCTTTTTCATATTTCCGTTATATTCAGCATATTTACTGTTTAAAAACAAAGTATCGCCCTGAACCAATTGTACATTACCAAAAGCTTTTAGATAATTTTCTTTTTGAAAAAAATAAGCTTTATTACATGTCAGTACAACGCCATCATGATTTATTTTGACATTTCCTGTAAGTAAAAGGGCATCTGGTGCTGCTACTTGATCGACATCAGAAAAATCGGCATTTTCTACAATAATTTTTTTGGGTGCCTGAGCAAAAATGGTTTGAGCACTTAATAGAAACAAACAATAAGATATGAAAAAGAGTGATTTCTTCAATTGATTAAATTTTTGTCAAATTTATGAAAAAGGATACAACCTTCATGGATATTAGGATTAATTTATATTTTTTAGATACAAAGCTTCAGAGGGGCAAAGGTTCAAAGGTTTCTTTAAGTATTTGCAGTCTGTTCGTTTGAACCTTTGCTCTTATGAAGCTTTTAATTATCAACAAAATAAAGCACTCTCACGTTGTAGTAGATCCTTGTTAATCCATTTTTTGAGAAATTGAATTGAATTTGAGTTGAATTTTAAAAATTAGATTAAATTTAGAAAATGGTTTTGAAGGAATAATTTAATTATAAAGCCTCAAAAAAAGATCAGATTATAAATAAGAGTATGATAAATAAAAAAATTATAGTTGCAGGAATGGCTGTAACCGTGCTGTTTTCGGCATGTAAAACAAAAGATTTGAAAATGAATACGTCTAAGGAAGAAATTGCTACAGAAAAGAAAATTGTAGTGTATCAGGTTTTTACACGCTTATTTGGAAATAAAAAGACAACGAATAAACCATGGGGAACCATTGAAGAAAATGGAGTCGGAAAGTTTAATGATTTTACAGATACTGCACTTCATGAAATCAAAGATTTAGGAGTGACCTATATTTGGTATACCGGCGTTCCTCACCATGCATTAGTTAGGGATTATACCGTTTACGGAATTTCAAATGATGATCCTGAAGTAGTGAAAGGCCGTGCGGGATCACCTTACGCGGTTAAAGATTATTATAATGTAAATCCTGATTTAGCAGTAAATCCTGCAAATCGATTACAGGAATTTGAAGCATTAATTGCTCGTACACACAAAGCAGGTTTGAAGCTTATTATTGATATTGTACCCAATCATATTGCGCGAAAGTATGAGGGAAAAAATAATCCGGCAGGAGTTAGGGATTTTGGAGCTGATGACGATGTAAATGTGGAGTATAAAAGAGATAATAATTTCTATTATATTCCAAAAGAGCATTTTCAAATTCCAGATGGAGATGTACCATTAAATGGTGAAAAGAATCCATTAGTTGATGGTGTCTTTGATGAAAATCCAGCAAAATGGACAGGTAATGGTTCCAGGAAAGTGAAACCGGATCAAAATGATTGGTACGAAACGGTAAAAGTAAATTACGGAATTCGTCCCGATGGTTCGAAAGACTTTCCTGAACTTCCGGCTGGATTTGATCAAAAATCTTATCAGGAACATTTTGCTTTTTGGCAGGATAAAGATGTGCCTGATTCATGGAAAAAGTTTAAATCTATTGCTTTGTACTGGACAGCAAAAGGGGTTGACGGTTTTCGTTATGATATGGCCGAAATGGTTCCATACGAGTTCTGGAGCTATATGAATTCCGCTATTAAGATGAAAAATCCAAATGCTTTTTTGTTGGCAGAAGTTTACAATCCAAATGAATATCGTAATTATATTCGTTTAGGAAAGATGGATTATTTATATGATAAAGTAGAAACTTACGATAAGTTGAAAGATGTCATAAAAGGAAAATCATCACCAGACGGTTTATCAGATATTCAAAAGGGAATGTCAGATATTGAGCATCATATGCTTCATTTTTTGGATAATCATGATGAGCAACGTTTGGCAAGTCCTGAATTTGCAGGAACACCAGAACGAGGAAAACCTTTAATGGTTGTTTCAACTACAATAAGTACATCACCAACAATGGTTTATTTTGGTCAGGAAGTAGGAGAGGCCGGAAATGAAAATGCAGGTTTCGGAACGCATTCCAGAACTTCTATTTTTGATTATATAGGAGTGCCCAATCATCAAAAATGGATGAATGAAGGAAAATTTGATGGAGGACAACTTTCTGATTCAGAGAAAAATTTACGTGATTTTTATAAGCGTTTGCTGAATTTTTCAATTAATAGTTCAGCTTTGATGGGAAGCTATCAGGAAATTCAGTCTGTAAACCGTCAGAATAACGCAGGTTATGACGATTCTATTTATTCGTATGTGCGTTGGTCCGAAAAGCAAAAACTAATTGTTGTTGTGAATTTCTCTTCTGAAAAAACAAGTGAATTTGAATTAAAGGTTCCTTCTGATGTTATTTCAAAATGGAATTTAAAAGATAGCGAATATCAATTGACAGATCAGCTTTATCGAATGAATTCTGTTAAGTTAAAAGTTATTAATGGAGAAGGAATTGCAAAAGTAAAAATTGCTCCTTCAGAATCCTTTATTTACGAATTGAAATAATATTTGACATTAGAAGACGTAAAAAAAGCTGATACATTTTGTATCAGCTTTTTTTTATACTTTTTTGACTTTCTTCAAAGCCTCTTTATAATTTTCGTTTACTTTCTCCCAGTTAACATGTTTGTAAAAAGCATCGATATAAGTTCCTTTTCTATTTTGGTAATCTAGATAATAAGCATGTTCCCATAAATCAATTCCCATAATTGGAGTTCCGGGAATCAAGGCGTTTTTCATTAACGGATTATCCTGATCTCCTGTAAGTGTCACTTGGAGTTTTCCATATCTGTCAACAACTAACCAAACCCATCCCGAACCAAATTGTTTGGTGGCCATAGCTTTAAATTGGTTCGTTAAATTATTAAAGGAACCAAATTCTTTATTGATAGAACCAGCTAAAGTGTCTTTAGGAGTTTGTTCTTTTGGCGTCAAAAGATTAAAATACATGGTATGATTGTAATATCCTCCTGCGTTTTGACGAAGCTTTGCATTACTAAGATCCATTTTTTTCAGAATATCTTCAATTGGCATGTTTTCAAATTCCGTCGAAACAATTTCTTTGTTTAAATTATTCGTATAGGTTAAATAATGTTTCGAATAATGTGTTTCTAAAGTTAGAGAACGTATGTCAGGTGCTAATCCATCATAAGGAAAAGTCAATTTTGTAAGTTCAAATGAACCTGGATCGGCTTTTACTTCTTCAGGTGTTCCAATTGTTATTTTCTCTTCTTTTGTTGGTAGAGGAACTTCAACAACTTCGGTTAATTTATTGCTATCATTACAAGAAAATAATACGAAGAATGAAGTTAAAATGCCAAAGCGAGTAAAATTTTTCTTCATAATGTAATTTATTTTGATGTTAGAGAATTTATGATTTCAATGTAATTTTCCTTTGCTTCGTCAATGGATATATGACTAATTTGCATCCATGCATTTGTTTTAAATGCATCACGTAAATCAAAGTTCTCAGATTGGTTGTATACTGCTGTGCCAAAAGTAGCCTGTTTATAATAAGCATACAGTCTTAGCTGCACATCTTGTGGCAGTGACGACTGGGTCATTTTTAAAGCAGTTTCTACAGCCTCTGAAAAACGAGTATCTAAATCTTTTTTGGTCATTTATGCTTTTGTAGCGATAATGGTTTTTCCACCAATTGCTTTTTGATTCAATTCTACATTAATTTGGGTACCTAAAGGTAAAAATAAATCTACTCTTGAACCAAATTTAATGAAACCTGCATCAGTACCCTGAACAACCTGCATTCCTTCTTGTGCGTAGTTTACAATTCTACGTGCTAAGGCACCGGCAATTTGTCTGTATAGTATCTGGCCAAAAGTTTCGTTTTCAATAACAACAGTGGTTCTTTCGTTTTCTTCACTTGCTTTTGGATGCCATGCAACCAAAAATTTACCCGGATGATATTTACTGAATTTGATAATTCCGTCCATAGCATAACGCGTAACGTGTACGTTTATTGGTGACATAAAAATAGAAACCTGTAAACGTTTGTCTTTAAAAAATTCACCTTCATAAACTTCTTCAATAACCACAACTTTTCCGTCAACCGGAGCAAGAATGTGATCGCTGTTTCTGATTGCGATTCTTTTTGGATTTCTGAAAAATTGCAGAATAATAATCAATACAGCTAATCCAGCTATTTGAACTAAAATTCTTAGCCAATTGATATCAATAAATTTTTCAGCTATTAAAATAACAGCAACTGCAAAAACAGTACCTAATAAAATGGATGGGCCTCCCTCTTTATGAAACATAATATAAAATTTGATAAAATAAAAATATAATTGGTGCTACAAATATAACACTATCTAGTCGATCTAAGATACCTCCATGGCCTGGCATTATGGAGCCGCTGTCCTTTACACCGGCAATTCTTTTAAATTTTGATTCAATCAAATCTCCAATGGTGCCAAAAATGCTTACAATTAAAGCAATTATCGTCCAGATCAAAATAGATTTACTGCTAAATTCAGGTTTTGGCTGAATGTATAATTTAGAAATTAAAAATCCTGCAAAAGCTGCAAATACAACACCGCCAATAAAACCTTCAATAGTTTTTTTAGGAGAAACACGTTCAAATAATTTATGTTTTCCCATCGATTTTCCGACTAGATAAGCAAAAGTGTCATTGGTCCAGATTAAGATGAATAAACCAAGAATAATTTTTGGATTATAATCATTGGTACCAAAAGAAATTTTAACAATAAATATAAATGGTAATACAATATATCCTAATAAATATAAATATTTTGAAGATGTACTGACACTTTGAATATTGTCATAAAACAAAAACAAAATACACTTTATAGAAATTACTAATGTTACAGCCAGCAGCACAAGATCTAATTGCTGGATATTAGTATTTAAAACTAAGTCTGAATTGAATGTAGTGTTTAAAAACAAAGTAGTCTCCTTGTTGTAATGACTGATTAACAGAATTGTACTGTATAACAGAATACCAAAAAGAATAGAAAAGATTTTGCTAAGATTTACTAAACTGCAAAACTCATAAATTGTAATTATTAAGAAAAGACCAAAAAGGATGATAAAGCTTTCAGTTGAAAACAAAATTGCAGTTAATAATAAAGCGATATAAACAGCACCAGAAATGGTTCTCTTGAGTGTTTCGTTCATCTTAAAGGTCTTCTAAAAGCAGTAAATAAAGATTTTTTGCAACGCTTCCGTATTGTGTAAAATCTTCCTCTTTTGCTTTTTCGAAATATTTTATTGTAGTAATATTGGTAGGGTAGTCTCTTTCGTATTTTCTTTTAATAGCACTTAATCCGTCGCTTTTCATTGGTAAGATCTGGCTGGTCGTGGCTATAATAACGATATTTGCCGGCAATTCATTTGGTTTGTCCTGTCTGATTTGTTTTGATGAAAATAAAATAGAACCTTCATCGGCTATAAGGTTTTCACAAGAAGCTAGTAAAAATTTAGGAGCTCTTGGTGAAACATAAATAAGTTTGTTCTCCTCCAGTAAATGAAAAAGACCCGGTTCGTAACATAAAACTTCGTTTTCGAACCAATCGTTTTCTTCTAAAATGTTTTCAAATTGTTCTGCAACTTCCTGTTTGTTTTCACAATACAAAAATTTACCACCATTTTTCTTGAAATTGAAAATGAATTGCTCGTCAATAGATAAATGACTGTTCGGAATTGGATTTCCTCCTCCATATTCGCTTTCATGTTCTTCGTCAGATGCGGCGTCGCTAGAACCAAATATTTTTTTGAAAAAATTCATTTTATATGAAATACTTTACATGTTAATTGAAAACGTTCAAAGATAAAAAAATCTTAATTCAAAAGGCTATTTTGAATTAAGATTTTAAAAAATATTACATATTTCTGAATAATTTACGAAACCACTTCTTCCAGATTTTTGTCAAAAGTACGTTTTCCGAAAATTGTTTCTAAGTCATCTTTAAAAATAACTTCTTTTTCTATTAGTATATCAGCAAGCTGATTTAACTTGTCTTTGTTCTCTTCTAAGATTTGAATTGCTCTTTGGTATTGACCTTCAATTAATTCTGAAATTTCTTTGTCAATAACTTTTGCAGTTTCATCAGAATACGGTTTAGAGAAGTTGTACTCACTTTGTCCGCTTGAATCATAATAAGTCACGTTTCCGATTTTTTCATTCAAACCGTAAATCGTTACCATAGCACGAGCCTGACGTGTAACTTTTTCTAAATCGCTTAGCGCACCAGTCGAAATTCGGTCAAAAGTCACTTTTTCAGCAGCTCTTCCTCCCATAGTAGCACACATTTCGTCTAACATTTGATCTGTTCTTACAATTTGTCTTTCTTCCGGCAAGTACCATGCAGCTCCTAAACTTTGTCCACGAGGAACAATTGTTACTTTTATAAGGGGTGCAGCATGCTCTAACATCCAGCTTACAGTCGCGTGACCCGCTTCGTGAATTGCAATTGCTCTTTTCTCTTCCGGAGTAATGATTTTGTTTTTCTTTTCAAGACCACCAATGATTCTGTCAACAGCATCAAGGAAATCTTGTCTGTCAACTGCAGTTTTGTTGTTACGTGCAGCAATTAAGGCAGCTTCGTTACAAACGTTTGCAATATCAGCACCAGAGAATCCTGGAGTTTGTTTTGCTAAGAAATCTAAATCAAGACCTTCGATTTTTTTGATAGGAGCTAAGTGAACTTTAAAGATTTCAGCTCTTTCGCGAATGTCTGGTAAGTCAACAAAAATTTGTCTGTCAAAACGTCCCGCACGCATTAAAGCTTTGTCAAGAACATCAGCCCTGTTGGTTGCAGCCAAAACGATTACGTTAGAGTTTGTGCCAAAACCATCCATTTCTGTCAATAGTTGGTTCAAAGTGTTTTCTCTTTCGTCATTTCCGCCTGACATATTGCTTTTTCCTCTCGCTCTACCAACAGCATCAATCTCATCGATGAAAATGATAGCAGGCGATTTTTCTTTTGCTTGTTTGAATAAGTCACGAACACGTGAAGCACCAACTCCTACAAACATTTCTACGAAATCAGAACCTGATAATGAGAAGAAAGGTACCTGTGCTTCACCGGCAACAGCTTTAGCTAATAAAGTTTTACCAGTTCCCGGAGGTCCTACAAGTAAAGCTCCTTTTGGAATTTTACCTCCAAGATTGGTGTATTTTTCAGGGTTTTTAAGGAATTCTACAATTTCTTGTATTTCTTCTTTTGCACCTTCTAGACCAGCAACATCTTTAAATGTTGTTTTGATATCTGTTTTTTCATCAAATAATTTAGCTTTCGATTTTCCAATGTTGAAAATTTGTCCGCCACCGCCACCAGCGCCGCCTGACATTTTACGCATAATGAAAATCCATACACCAATAATGATGATGATTGGAAGCAGACTGATTAAAATGTCGCTCCAATTGTTTTTCTGTAAAAAATTAAAATCTTTTAGTTTGCCTTCGCCTACAGCTTTTTCAAGTTTAGTTTGAAAAATCTGGTCGTTACCAATTTCTAAAGTATAGTGTGGACCTTTGTTTACTCTGTCAAACATGTCCTTTGCTACCTTTTTATTAGCTGCATCTTTAAGGGCAGCGGCAGTTAAATAAACTTCAGCTTCAGCTTTATTATAAACGATCACTTTTTCAATTTGACCTTTTTCTAATAAAACATTGAATTTAGAAGAAGTTAATTGAGCAGGTTCGCTTAAGTTAGATCCTCCGGTTGCAAAACTTATAAATAAAAAAACTAGAAGTATTGCGGTATATATTAACCAAGGACTTATTTTAAATTTACTCGGATTTGGATTATTATCTTTAGCCATTAGAAAAAATTTTCTTTAGTATTTGTTTTCGATTGTAGTTATTTTGGCGTCACCCCAAAGGCTTTCGATATTATAGTATTCACGAATGTGTTTTTGGAAAACATGTACCACGATGTGCACATAATCCATAAGAACCCATTCCGCGTTATCGGTTCCTTCTACATGCCACGGTTTATCTTTTAAATCTTTAGATACTGTTTTTTGGATTGAGTTTACAATGGCGTTAACTTGAGTGTTAGAGCTTCCGTTGCAAATGACAAAATAGTCACAAACAGCCGTGTCTATTTCTCTTAAGTCAAGAATATCAATATCATTTCCTTTTACTTCTTCAATCCCCTTTATTATGTTCGCCAGTAGAACATCATTATTAATAGTCTTTTTCGCCATGAATTATTTTATATGAATTTGTAAAGTTACCAAAATTTGTGATTATTTTTGAACCTTAACAAAATATTAAATTAAGTTATTTAAATTACTTGAATGAAACTAATCAAACTCGATGCCATAGATTCGACAAACGACTTTCTCAAGGCATTATCAAGCCAGGATGAACTTGATAATTTTACCGTGGTAACAGCTGAAAATCAGACAAAAGGCAAGGGGCAAATGGGGGCGAAGTGGGAATCAGAATCAGGTAAAAACTTAATTATGAGTGCCTTGGTCAAGGATTTTCTTTATAATAATGAACAGGTTTTTAATTTGAGTCTAATCGTTTCCTTGTCTGTAATTGAGGTTTTAAAATCATTAAATATTCCTGATTTAAGTATAAAATGGCCTAACGACATTATGTCATACAATAAAAAGATTGGTGGCATACTAATCGAGAATACCATCAAAAGCGATGGCAGGATCGTGTCAGTAGTTGGATTAGGACTAAATGTAAATCAAACAAATTTTAAAGAATTGCCAAACGCGTCTTCTTTGGCTGTTATTTTAGGACATGCTTTTGACAAGGAATTGCTGCCTGCTTTAATTATTGAAAAAATACAGCAGAAAATAGAATACTGGGAATTAAACTCGGCTATTTTCTGGAAAGAATATTTTAATACTTTATTCCGAAAAGGTATTCCAATGCCCTTTAAAAACCTTTCTACTGAAGCTTACGGACAAAATTTCATGGGAATAATACAAGGCGTTTCTTCATTCGGAAAAATTCAAATTCTGCTTGAAGACGATTCTGTTTCCGAGTTTGATATTAAGGAAGTTCAAATGCTTTACTGAGAGGTTCAAAGGTTAAGAGTTACAAAGGTTCAGAGGTTTTAAAAACTTTGTGCCTTAGTGCCTTTGTGGCAGATTAGACTTTGACTAGATTTTCTTTTTTTGGTGCTATTTTTCTGTTCCAGTAAACGATATAAATTGTTCCTAAAACAGAAGGCATCATCCATGAAATTAAATTACCAATTCCCATTCCGGCAACGATAAAAGCAGTAATTGAGGCGATTAAAGCGCCAACCATTTTTCCAATATGTTTGGAAAGCCACTTTTTCCTGTATTCGGAAACATTCTTGAAAAATATAAAGTCTTTTACAGTCATATAAAGTCCAAATCCGCCGAAGAAAGTAAACAATATGCCATTTTCAATTGAATTTAACTGGCAGTAAAAACCGATAGAAATCATTACCACAGAGAAGAACAACATACTTCCTGAAATTAATTTATCCATAAAATCGGCTTTTAATTTGTGTTTGAAAGAAGAAGTCCTGTTTCCTGAGATTACAAGATAAATAGTAAATAATCCAATTAGGAATAGAAATATGTTTTGATGACCGGGAAGCCAGCAAATAGGAAGAGAAATTAGACAACTTGTAGTCATTCCGATAGAGAATAATTTTCCCATTTTTTTATGTAATGCGCTTCCTTTTTTAACCAAAACACTTCCAATTCCGGTCATTAAACCAATTCCTCCAAAAAAAGCGTGAATGTAAATTAAAATCTTAATCGTAGTTTCCATTATAGTTTGTGTTAGTTTTATGGGTCAAACTTCGATTAATTATTTTTTCTGCTATAATTTATAATTCCCAATTGTTGGTTTTTAAGGATGAATTGTTTTTTTGAAGGTTCAAAGGTTCATAGCAACAAAGGCTCAGAGGTTTATGGAAGTGATAAAGTGTAAAAAAACTTTGTGTCTTAGTGCCTTCGTGCAACAAAAAAAAAGCCCAATCATAAGATCAGGCTTTCATTTATAATTCACAATTAATAATTAACCATTATTAAAGTTTAGTCATATTGTTAGCCAAAGTTTCAATGAATTTACTAATTGGTCCTTTGATCATCATCGCCATCATAGCGTTGAATTCTCCTTCAAAGAAAAGTTGTACTTCACTTGATGAATCTGAAACGCTATCGATGTTTGAAACCAAAGTAAAAGGAAGTTTATCACTTGCAGCTCCCAAAACAATTTTGTTTGGCGCTGTTTTTTCCTTCATTTTTAGTTTTATTTCCGGCATACCTTTCAATCCAAAAATAAAAGCATCTTCGCCAATCACTTCAAATTTAGCGATATTATCCGGCATTAATTTTTCAAAATTCTTAACATCAGATAATTGATCAAATAGATCTTGAGCTGATTTCTGAACAGTAACTTTTGGACTTTCTAAGTTCATATTTTATTTTTTATTTTTTTTTTAACCGCAAAGGGCGCAAAGGTTCTCTTAATATTGTAAATTTATTATAAACACAAAGTTCGCAAAGCTAGATCTAATCTAAAATCTAAAATCTAAAATTAATCCTGTCCCCAAGTTGATGGAATTGCATTCCATTCTTGTAAAGTAGATTGTTGCTCTTCTGTAATATATTGTTTTTGAACTGCTAGTTCCAATAAATTTTCATAATTGCTTAGCGTATATAAATCAATATTTGCGCTTTTGAAGTTTTCTTCGGCCACACCAAAACCGTAGGTAAAAATCGCAGCCATTCCTTTAATATTAGCACCTTCATTTCGTAAAGCTTCAACAGCCATCAAACTGCTGTTTCCGGTACTAATTAAATCCTCAACTACAACTACATTTTGTCCTTTTTGTAAAAAACCTTCAACCTGGTTCTGTCTCCCATGTTTTTTTGCTTCAGGGCGCACATATACAAAGGGCAATCCAAGGCTTTCAGCAACAAGAATTCCAATTCCAATAGCTCCAGTGGCAACACCGGCAATAACATCTGGTTTTCCAAATTGTTTTTCAATGTTTTTCGCAAATTCATCACGAACGTAATTTCGGATGATCGGAAATGAAAGAATTAACCTATTATCACAATAAATAGGCGATTTCCATCCAGAAGCCCATGTAAAAGGATTTTCTGGATTCAATTTAATTGCATTTATTTGCAAAAGCAATTCGGCTGTTTTTTCGGCAGTATCTTTATTAAAAATCATAATACAAATGTATAAAGTTTTTGTGAACGACAAACCACTTTTTTTGACAAATGAAATCTCAAGAGAGACTAATTTTCAATTGTTCCTGTTGGAGAGTATTGATATTGAACAGCTTATAGTGAAAATTTTTCAAAATAAAATTCAAAAGGCTTATTTATATCATCCCGACGAAAGAGAGATTATGAAGACTCTCAAAGCTAAAATCCCTGTTAGTAAAGCGGGTGGAGGCTTTGTGTACAATAAAAATGGAGAAGTTTTATTCATTTTCAGAAACGGAAAATGGGATTTACCAAAGGGCGGAATCGAAAAAGGCGAGGAAATTGAAAACACTGCCATGCGCGAAGTCGAAGAAGAAACCGGCGTTGGCAAACTCCGAATCACCAATAAACTCCAAAAAACGTATCACGTTTTTAAACGTAACGGAAAATACAAACTGAAAATCACGCATTGGTTCGAAATGTTTTCTGATTTTGAAGGAATACCGCAAGGTCAGATCGAAGAAGGTATCGAAAAAGTGGCCTGGCTAAATCCGGAACAAATTAAAGAAGCTTTGAAAAACTCGTACGAAAACATTAAATTGCTTTTTGAAGAGGAAAGTAAGATTTCTGTTGAAGAGTAGGTTAGAGGCAAGATGTTAGAAGCAAGAGGCAAGATAAGACTTTATTGCAACGCTTCGAGACAGAATATTAGTTGTTAGTAAATTTAAATTTTTATTTGTATTTTCGTACATATAGATTAACTAACTAATAGATATTTTTATGTCATTTCAAGGATATTTAAAAACAATTAAAGAAAAAACTGGTAATGGTCCGGCTGAATTCAGGACTTTGGCAGAACAAAAAGGCTTCACACAAGACGGAAAACTCAAACCCGATGTGAAAGCTGGAGATATCGTCACTTGGCTTAAAGAAGATTTTGACTTAGGTCAGGGACATGCAATGGCAATTTATGCGCTACTCAAAGGTATCAAAGACGAGAATAGTCAATAATTCATTCAG
This sequence comes from Flavobacterium sp. LC2016-12, assembly GCF_015351595.1. Classification (GTDB taxonomy): domain Bacteria; phylum Bacteroidota; class Bacteroidia; order Flavobacteriales; family Flavobacteriaceae; genus Flavobacterium. The sequence continues at coordinate 402,167 of NZ_JADKPT010000001.1, forward strand.
TTTATTATTTATCGGATACATAATTTGGGCGTGCCACCATCCCAATAAGTGGGCAAATTACTTTGCGCATATACGCCCACTTATCGGGATGCTGTCGGGCTATCCACGCTACTTCGGTAGCTAGCTCCTATCCCTCACGCGAACTCATTTTCAAAAATTTGTTTCAGTTTTTATATTTATTTTCATTCTCCATTTACTCAAAATTAAAGAAGATAAAAATCCGAATAAAGCGAGCAGAATTAAAAACGAACTTCTTAAAGGTCTTTCATTAAATGCTGATAATGGTAAAATGCTAGTCAGAATTAAAAGCCAGAATGCAATCCAATACAAATTTCGTTTAAAAAATTCCAGATAAAAATTAAATGCAAGAATACAGAGTATAAAAATAATTCCGGTTAAAAAAAGAGTCAACCCAAATCCAACTGATCTATGTTGTATTGGGTAGAAATGATTTAAACTGTCATGAATTATTACTAAAACAACAATTTGAATTACTGAAATTATTATTGGGCTTAGTATTTTTCTAATCATTTTTAATCCTCTATTTATTTACAAAGATTTTAACGAACAGCTTTGCGATCTTAGAGTTTTTTCAACACACTAAAAAATAAACTCCTTTGCGAACTTTGCGGTTAAACTTAAAGCAAACGATAAACAGGATACTGCATATGCGCCTTTTCATAATGCACTGAGTTTTTATAAATCCAGTTTAACTGTGCTTCAGAGTTCTTCGCAAATTCGCGATCGTTTTGCTTTTTGGTTTCTAATTCAGCTTTTAATTGTGGATTCTCTTTTAGCAATTTAGCAGCAGTATCTTCAAAAATGTATTCTGAATAATGCTCTTTTTGCTGTAGAATGGGATCAAAGAAATTCCAGTTAAAAAAGGAATCAACGCCTTCCGGTTCAAAAGCTTCTACCAGATATTTTACTCCTTTCTGCTTTGTTGAAATGAGATAGTCACCTTTAGCAAAAGCTATTTTTACGTTTTTAGAAGTTACTTTCGTATTGTAGTGTAAATAATGCCCTTCGTATGCATTTGTGAACGTTTTGAAATCCGCAATTCTATAACTTTCCACTTCAATAATCGTATCATTTTTAAGTTGTGTATACGAGATGTTATTGTTCTTCAAAAGCTCAATAATATTCCAATAACCACGCGGAATGATATAAGCAGACGGAATAACAACGTCTTTTAGTGATTTGAATTCTTTTATATAAGGCACATCTTTTTTATACGGTTTGCTTCGATCATAATACAAACGATCTCCCGTTGTAGCGTCACTTTTTTTGTATCCGGCCTCATAACCTAAAAACGAAAAAGTGGTCGCTTTTGTGCTGTCCAGTTCCCATTTTAAAGTGTATGGTTTTTTAGGTTGATATTGCTCGAGATTTTTTACTCGTAATTCTTTGATTTTTTGATAATTCGCATCGGTAAAATCCATAGTTGATTTCATATATTCATACGTCATTTTTACACGCTCCGCATATTTCTTTAGCATATGTGTTTCAACCACAAATCCAATAGTATTAAACAAAGAAGTGTAACCCGTTGTATATCTCGGACTGTCAACAAACTGCCCAAAACCTTTATCTGGCGTGTCCTTAAAAGAATCGACATAAGGTGTTGTTTCGATTTTCTTTTGCTGTAAATCTTTCACCAAAGCCGGCATCATTACATCATTCATATAATCACCCAAAACAGTTCCTAATTTATTATGTTGTGTCATAATATAAGTCAGTTTGTATTGGTAATCAGAACCATTACTCACATGATTATCGATAAAAACATCAGCATTTATTTTTTGGAAAATCTCCACAAAACTCTTGGTATTTCGGGTATCTGATTTCATTAAATCACGATTCAGATCATAGTTTCTGGCATTTCCTCTAAAACCATAAACTTCCGGGCCGTCCTGATTAGCACGTGTTGTAGAATTTCGGTTTAAAGCACCGCCAATATTATAAACCGGAATACAAACTAAAACCGTGTTTTTGGGCGCTTTCATTTTACCAATAGCTAAATCTCTGTAGAACTGCATAGTCGCATCGATTCCGTCAGGCTCTCCAGCGTGTATGCCATTATTAATGAAAAGTACTGCTTTATTTTTTTGTATTTTATCAAAATCAAATTCTTTATCAGGATTAAAAGTCACCATATGCAACGGTTCTCCCGAATCTGTAAGTCCCATTTCCTTTATTTGTATGGTCGGAAAATCATTCGCTAAAAGTTTAAAGTACTTAATAGTTTCCTCATAGGAGGCCGATTGATTTCCGTTTCCTTTCTCAAAAAAAGTATCGTATTTTTTATTGTTTTGAGCGAAAGCTGTTATTGTGAAAAGTGAAATGAAAATGGTAAAAAGTTTCATGAATTTGGTTTTTTAATAGAAATCAAATATAGGAATTTTGATTTGTTTAAAAGGTTTCAGGTTTCAAGTTTCAGGTTGAAATGAGGATAGATTCACTTTGGCATTTTACCGTAAAGAGCGCAACCCCGATAGCTATCGGGATACGCAAAGTTCACAAAGCTTTGCGAACTTTGTGTTTTTCAATACATTCTAAACACAATCTATTTTAAAACCTTTGTGAACTTTGTGGTAAAAACTATAGACAATGTTTGGAAAACCTGAAACCTGAAACAATAAAAACCTGACACGAGGCTTTTGCCGAATTGGCGTAGCAAACAACTTTTTTTACCTACTTTTGCAAAATGAATAAAAAACACCATTCCAACAACATACTTTCGAATTTAGGAATTGAGAGCCTAAACGAAATGCAAGAAGTTGCTCAAGACGCAATTTTAAACGATAACAATGTTTTACTGCTTTCTCCAACAGGATCAGGAAAAACATTGGCTTTTTTGCTTCCGGTTTTAGAATTATTACAGCCTGAAATTCTTTCAGTTCAATGTTTAATTTTAGTTCCTTCGCGTGAATTAGGTTTACAAATTGAGCAGGTTTGGAAAAAAATGGGAACGCAATACAAAGTAAATATTTGTTACGGAGGACATTCAATAGATACTGAAATTAAGAATTTAAGCAATCCTCCGGCAGTTTTAATTGGAACTCCAGGTAGAATAGCTGATCATATCGACAGAGATACTTTTCGCACAGATAAAATCCAGACTTTAATTTTAGATGAATTTGACAAATCATTGCAATTAGGTTTCCATGAGCAAATGTCCTATATCATTGGAAAATTGGCGAAACTGAACAAACGCGTTTTGGTTTCGGCAACTTCAGATATTGAGATTCCGAGATATACAAGAGTAGTTAATCCGACAGTTTTAGACTTTATTCCCGAAGAAGAAGAAAAAGCAAACCTTTCCATGAAGATGGTGGTTTCGCCAGCAAAAGATAAGTTAGAGAGTTTATTCAATTTGATTTGTTCGTTGAAATCACAATCGGCAATTATATTTTGTAATCACCGTGATGCTGCGGAACGTATTAGTGATACTCTAAACGAAAAGGGAATCTATGCTACCTATTATCACGGTGGAATGGATCAGGATGAACGTGAGCGCGCTTTGATTCAGTTTAGAAACGGAAGTATGAGTTATTTAATCACCACCGATTTAGCGGCACGTGGATTGGATATTCCTGAAATGAAACACGTAATTCATTATCATTTACCTTTAAAAGAAGACGAATTTACACATCGTAATGGTCGTACCGCACGTATGCAGGCTTCAGGAACGGCTTATATTATCATCCACGAAAGTGAAAAAAAATTAGATTATATCGACTACGGAATGGAAGTTTTAAAAGTCGAGAATACTACAACATTACCAAAACCTCCAGAATACCAAACCATCTACATTAGTGGTGGAAAGAAAACAAAACTGAATAAGATTGATATTGTTGGTTTCTTTTCTCAAAAAGGAAAATTGGAAAAAGGCGATTTAGGTTTGATTGAAGTAAAAGATTTCATTTCGTTTGCGGCGGTACGTTACAATAAAGTAAAAGACCTGTTGAAAAACATCAAAGATGAAAAAATGAAAGGCAAGAAATTTAAAATTGAGGTTGCCAGAAAAGTAGTGAAGAAGGAAGAGGAAAGGTAAGGTTTTTTGTTTCTGGTGTCTCGTTTCAGCTTTTTTTGAGGTTAAAGGGATATAAAATTGAAAACCTAGAGATGGATTTTTAGTCATTTTTGTAGTAAAATTTTTTCTTTTTTTAAGCTTTTTGAGGTATGTAAAATCGGGATTTTAAGTTGTTTTTTAGGTCCTTTTAGATGATTATAATCTGATTAATTTATTGATTTTCAATATTTTAATTTATTGTTTTCGCTAACGAAAATCCATTTTAAATAACAATCTTAATCTTTTGTTAATAAATTAACCGCTAACGCTTTATTTTATCATAATTTCTGCGTTTATTGTACTAGTAAATAATAAACCCCAAATTAATTATGAAAAGAATTATTACGATTGCCGTTTTATTGTTAAGTGTTGCCTCTTTCGCACAAATTAAAGTTCTTGAAACTGTTCCGGTTGAGAAGTTAGGAAAAGTAAATAACAACTATATTCAAAAAATCGGAGATGAATACACGGTATACTACACAAGTATTCAGAACGACGATGAAGAAGGTTCGTCTTTGAGAAAGTTCACGTTTAAAAACGTTAATAACGATTACGCAAGTCTTTACAATATTATCATGAATGGTTTTGGAGCAAGCCCATTATATGATATTAAATTAGAATTGCCAAACAATTATATTTGGTTGCATTACACAGGAAGTGTTACTCCTGAGAAAGCTACAGTTCAGTTTATGGTTTCAAGCAAAGAAGCTTCTTCAGCAACAAGTAACGTTTCTGAGCCATTCGTAAAAGATCAAATCAATAAATTATTCCAAAAATAATTTTTTTTAATTTCAGGTTTCAGGTTTTATTTGTTTCAAGTTAAACCTTTGTCATGAAATTTTAAATACAATAAAAAAAAGGCTATTCACATTTGAATAGCCTTTTTTATTTAGTTTCAGGTTTCAGGTTTTTTTAGTTTGCTTCGCCATTTCGACTAAAGTCTCGTGTCAAGTTTTAAACCTTTGAACCTTTGCACCTTTATAGATTATATTTTCTTCACATACTGCGTGATAATCACAATTTGCTGCCCATCAACTTTTCCCTCAATATACTCAGCATTTTCGTGATCTAAGCGAATGTTACGTACAGCCGTTCCTTGTTTGGCAACCATACTAGATCCTTTTACTTTTAAATCTTTGATTAAAACTACAGAATCTCCATGTTCTAAAATAACGCCGTTACTGTCACGGTGAACCAGTTTGTTTTCGTCATCTTCGCCTTCGCCAGTTGCTTGTGCCCAGGCCAAAGTATCTTCGTCTAAATACATCATGTCTAGCAATTCCTGAGGCCATCCTGCAGCGCGCATGCGGCTTAACATTCTCCATGCTACAACTTGTACGGCAAAATTTTCGTTCCACATGCTGTCATTCAAACATCTCCAATGATTTAAATCAACATTATCCGGATTTTCAATTTGGTCAATACAAGTAGTACAAGCTAATATACTTTCGTCAAGTCCGCCTTTTTTAGTTGGCAAAACCTGATATACTTTTAAATTTTCTTCGGCGCCACAAAGTTCACATTTAGATCCGCTTCGTTTGTTCAATTCTCTTTCGATGCTCATTATTTCTGTTTGTTTTAAAGATGCGAAATTACTTATAATTGCTTTCGCTTGCAAGTTTATGTTTTTTAGATTATAATAAAATTACAGTCTATTTAAGGTTTGTTATCCAGTTCACTATATCATTTACAGCCTTATTATCTATTTGATATAATGTATCAAATTCTTTTGTTTTTTTCCAGGCATCAGTATCAGCTTTCAGAAAGTGATTTAATCCGCTTAGAGTTTTGACTTCGATGTTTTTATTGTTTAAAGCATTTACTAGTGCTGCTGTTTTTTCGCAGTGAAAAAAACTATCATTTGTACCTGCGATAAAAAGCATTGGGATCTCTAAATTTTGAAAAAGCGTTTTAGTACTTACCTTAATTTCGGGATTAGTTTTTGAACTATATTGAGGTTGATTAAATTTATGGAATTTTTCTATTGGTGTTGCCATCAAGATTAAAAAATCTATTTTTAGTCCTTCCTGATAAGCATCTATGGTTGCAATTCCACCTAAACTATGACCTAAAACACCAATTTCTTTTTTAGATAAAGTATCATTTTTTTGAATATTATCTAAAGCATAATAAAGATCTTTTATAATTTGATCAACACTAAAATTAACTTCTCCGCTTGATTTCCCAACCCCTCTGTCATCAAAGCGATAAACTGCTATTCCATTTTTTAATAATTCTTCGGCTAAGATATAATGCGAATTGCGCGTATCATTTCCACTGCCGGGTACAATAACGACAATTTTTGAATATTTCGTTTTGGGGAATATTAAAGTTCCACTTAATTTAGTATTATCTTCTAAATCAATAAAGTTTATTTCTTCGAAATTATATTGGTCGGCATTTTGGATTTCTTTCCCAAAGTCATAACTCTTCTGAGCCATTAATCTTTTTACTGGGAGTAACATCAAACTTAAAAGTATAATCTTAGAAATGAAACAAATTTTGTTATCTGCCATTTTACTTTTTAACCCTAACCGCATCCGGTACCAACATTTCATACTCACCGCCATTTCGCAATACATCACGAACGATGCTTGAACTGATGTATGAAGTTCTTGCAGCAGTTAATAAAAATACTGTTTCGATTTTAGAAAGGCGTCTGTTAGTATGTGCAATTGCTTTTTCAAATTCGAAATCGGCTGGATTACGCAAACCTCTTAAAATGAAATGCGCTTTTTCTTTATGCGCTAAATCTATGGTCAATCCTTCATAAGTGATAACGGAGATTTTTGGCTCATCCTTGAAAGTTTCTTCAATAAATTGCTTTCTTTCTTCGAGTGAAAACATGTATTTTTTTTCGGCATTGACACCAATGGCAATTACGATTTCGTCAAAAAGAGAAATTCCTCTTTTGATGATGTCTTCATGACCGAGTGTAATGGGATCAAATGATCCTGGAAATATGGCTTTTCGCATTTTTTCTTTTTTTAAGGTTCAAAGCTGCAAAGGCACAAAGGCGCAAAGGCTTTTTTATTTTATTGGAATTTGGAATTTTTTATTATTGGAATTTACTTTACGTTATTCTAAGTGTTTTGATTGCCGGAACCCATTCGTCTTTGTGGCAAACTTTACATTTTGCTGTTCCTGTTTTTTGTTCTTCGGTATGGCCGCAAAAAGTACAGGCTTGCATTCCTTCTTTTGCAATAATTTTACTTTTTTCATTAAATAAACCTGGTAAAATAGGCAGGCCGTATTTTACCTCTTTATCCTCATAGAAAAACACGCTTATTTCTCCGCTAGTTTCTATAAATGCATGTTTTATTTGGCCTAAATGTTCGATAGATTTGATGCGTAATTCAGAGAAAAATTCATCTTGCGCCAGACTTTCTTTTTTAAAAGTTGTGATTGAAAATTTTCCATCCTGAATAAGGCATTCTGTTTTTCCTTCAATAAATTCTTCGAACTTTTTGCTTTTTCCTGTTAGCCAGGTTACGGAACGATATAGAATGATGATAACTAAAAATACAATTGCTGCTGGTACAATACCGACATCTTCATAAAACATTGGATCTCCGGCTGCAGAACCTAAGGCGATAATGATTACTGTTTCAAAAATCGATAATTGCTTTACACCTCGTTTTCCTGCTAATTTTAAAGTCAGCAATAAAATGATAAACATGACAGTAGAACGAAATACAACTTCTAAGGCAAAATTTGCCGGCAAATCATTGTAAAATAATCTATTCCATTCGAAGATTTCTTTCATTTCTTTTTGAGGTTCAAAGGTTCAGAGTAGCAAAGGTTCAAAGTTTTTTTTGGAAACCAGATAAATTGTTTTTAAATAAAAAAAGGTTCTGAGATCTTAGTAACTTAGAATCTCAGAACCTTAGTATCTTTAAGAGAGCGCTAGCTCGATTGCGTTTGTGAATAAATCTTCAAGAGAAATTCCGGCTGCTTTGGCTTGTTGTGGAATTAAACTTTCAGTTGTTAAACCTGGAATAGTGTTCATTTCAAGCATGTAAGGTTCGTTGTCTACGATGATGAATTCACTTCTTGAGAATCCTTTCATTTTTAAAACTTCGTAGGCACGTTTTGCAGTTTCACCTACTTTCTGTGTTAATTCGTCTGAAATTCTGGCTGGTGTGATTTCCTGTGATTTTCCTTCGTATTTAGCTTCATAATCGAAGAAATCATTGTCTGAAACAATTTCGGTAATTGGCAATACTTTAATTTCTCCTTTGTAATTGATTACGCCGACAGAAACTTCTGTTCCGTCAAGAAAACTTTCGATGATGATTTCATTGTCTTCTTTATAAGCCACTTCAATCGCAATTGGTAATTCAGCTTCTGATTTTACTTTTGAAATTCCGAAACTTGAACCTGCTTTGTTTGGTTTTACGAAACATGGCAGACCCACTTTTTTAACGATTTCTGCAGTATCAATTACATCACCTTTATTTAGATAATAAGAGATAGCGGTTTTGATTCCGTATGGCTTTAAAACCGATAATAAATCACGTTTATTGAAAGTTAATGCCGATTGATAATAATCGCAAGATGATTGTGGAATTCCTAATAATTCGAAATATGCCTGCATTAATCCGTCTTCTCCCGGAGTTCCGTGAATAGCATTGAAAACACAGTCAAAAGTGATTTTTTGATCGTTTACAGTTACAGAAAAATCATTTTTATCAATGGCAAATTCGGCGTTGTTTTCGTCTACATAAACCCATTTTTCTTTGAAAATATGAATGCGGAATCCGTTGTATTTTGTTTTGTCAAGATATTGATGAACGACGTTTCCTGAGATTAGAGAAATTTTATATTCGCTTGAATACCCGCCCATGATAATGGCAATATTTTTCATTATATATTTTTGTTTAAAGTTTTATTTTGTTTCACGTTTCAAGTTTTGCCACGACCCGAGCGATAGCGAACGGACGAAGCAATTGCAATTGCAATAATGTTCACTAATTCCTCCATTCTGTTTGTCATTTCGACGAAGGAGAAATCACACTAGAAGCTCCGTTTGCTGCGTCAATTCAGTGCGTTACTCTCTGGATGTGATTTCTCCTTCGTCGAAATGACAGAAGAGAAATCTTCTTTTGAAAAAGAGTGCCCTAGCCCCGATAGAGGCGGTATCCTTTTTTGAGGCGATTTTTCTTCGCCTTAAAAAAGATATAGCCGAAAGCGGGAAACAGCTCCTAAAAATTATCCTTCGACTTCGCTCAGGATGAGAATCACGCGACTTTCTTCCTTAAAACAAAATTATCATTTTTTTTGAAACGAAATAGCTTTATCTTTGCCACTAATAAAAATAAATTTATGAGTTTACGTCAGTATTTAACAAGCCGGGTTTTTTTCGTGCAAATTTTAATAGCATTAGCTATTATTGCTGTTTTAGGTTATTTGTTTATGCATTGGTTGACTTTTACCACTGATCACGGACATGAAATTGCGGTTCCGAATTTGTCTAAATTGACTGAAGAACAAGTCGAAGAGAAATTGGATGAATTAGACTTGGATTACGTGCTTTTGGATAGTGTTGATTATAGAAGTGAATTCCCAAAATACAGTGTTGTTGAGCAAGATCCATTGCCGGGAACGAAAGTAAAAGTGGGAAGAAAAATATATATTAAAATTAATTCTTCAGGATTTTCATCTGTTAAAATTCCTGATTTAATTGAGAAAACATATCGTGAAGCAGTTCCGACTTTGAAGGCTTTAGGTCTTGAAGCAGGGACGATTACTTATATTCCGAACCTTGGAAAAGATATGGTTTTGGAGATGCGTTATAAAGGAAGAAACTTAAAAGTAGGAGACCGCGTGCTGAAAGCTTCTAAAATCGACTTGGTTTTAGGAGATGGAAAAGCAACGTATGTAGATGATAGTCAGGCAACAGATAGTTTAGCAGTGCCTGAGACAGAAACCCCAAAAGATGAACAATAATATTGAAAATTTAGATCTGGAAGACGAATTATTCGAACATTTCAGATTTGAAGTACCTAAAGGTCAGGCGCTTTTGCGTATTGACAAATATTTAATGAATTTGATTCAGAATGCGACGCGAAATAAAATTCAGAACGCCGCAACTGAAGGAAACATTTTTGTAAATGATATTCCGGTAAAATCAAATTATAAAGTAAAACCATTTGATGTTGTAACGGTTATGTTATCGCATCCGCCATTTGAAAACCATATTCTGCCGGAAGATCTTCCTTTGAATATTGTTTATGAAGACGATGCTTTGTTGTTGATTAACAAAGAGCCGGGAATGGTTGTGCATCCAGGTCACGGAAATTATACCGGAACTTTGGTAAATGCATTGGCACATCATTTTGATAATTTGCCAATGAACAGCAGTGAACGTCCAGGATTGGTACACCGAATTGATAAGGATACTTCAGGACTTTTGGTTGTGGCTAAAACAGAAGCGGCCATGACGCATTTGGCCAAACAATTTGAAGCTAAAACGTCTGAACGTGAATATATTGCCCTGGTTTGGGGAAATGTTGCTGAAGAAGAAGGTACGATTGAAGGAAATCTTGCCAGACACTTAAAAGATCGCATGCAAATGGCTGTTTTTGCTGATCCTGAGATCGGGAAACCAGCGATTACACATTATAAAGTTTTGGAGCGTTTTGGTTATGTAACTTTGATTTCTTGTAAATTAGAAACAGGGAGAACACACCAGATTCGTGCACACATGAAACATATCGGGCATCCGTTATTTAATGACGAACGTTATGGTGGACATTTAATTTTGAAAGGAACTACGTTTACGAAATACAAACAGTTTATTGAGAACTGTTTTAAAGCATTGCCACGTCAGGCTTTACATGCTAAAACACTTGGTTTTGTGCATCCGAATACTGGAGAAATGATGCGTTTCGATACAGAACTGCCTCAGGATTTTCAGGATTGTATTGAGAAATGGCGCAATTATGGAAAGACGCATAGTATTGAAGACGAGGAAAATTAATTTGATAATTTGTCAATTAGAAAATTAGATAATTTCTTAAACACGAATTCCACTAATTTGCACTGATTAATTTCGTGTAAATTATTGGAATTTGTATTTAACTTCTATTTATTCAATCGTTTTAATTGTTAAGTCTATTATTTTGGCTTCGCCGTTGGTTAGGAAACCTAATTTTCCTTGTTGGCTCAGCTTGCTTTTTTCGATGGAACACTCTAAGAAGGTTTCATTATTCACTGAAAAGTACAATTGATTATTGGCAACTCTTATTTTAACCGAATACCATTTGTTGTTTTCTAACTTCAATGGCTTTTTGAATAAAGTTGGGCCGCCGCGTTTACCGTATTCATCGCTGTTTTTACTGTAAACCCCTTGTCCAATCACGATGTTTTGATCGATTTGATAAAGATACGTTCGAATATATTTTTCTTTATCAATGTTTAGCATTATCTCAAATAAAGATTCTTTGGTCATGTTGACCTTAAAATCGATTTCATAATTTTTAGGAAGCTGTTTTTTAGATTCTATAACTCCCCAGTGCATTGGACCTCCATTTCCGATTAAGGTATCTTTATGCAGCAACCATTCTTTTGCGTTAAAAACCCAATCTGATTTGAATCGGGAAACTTTGGTTATTTTGTATTCTTTATTTGCTGTTGAAATTGTTGTAGAACATGAGATTCCCACTAACACAACTGTGATTACAGCTATTGATTTGATTTTCATTTCTGGTTTTTAGTTCAATTCTGAATGGTATTTTATTTTTCCGATAGATCCCGTTGATGCTGGCAATAATTCAAAAACAGAAGTAGGAGCGAGGCCGTTTTCAATTCGATGTGAAACATATAAAATACTCACGTTGGTTTCTTGCTTTATTGTATTGATTAACTGAATAACCATATCTACATTTTCGTCGTCTAAACCTTCTACAGGTTCATCTAAAATTAACAATGGAGGATGTTTTAAAACAGCACGAACAATCAATCCAACTCTTTGCTGGCCTATTGAAAGATCGATGAAACGCTTTTTTCTTAAATGCGTCATTTCGATTACTTCAAGCCATTGCGAAACAATTTGTTTTTGATGCGTGGTTGGCTCGATATAAAGTCCAATGGAATCGAAAAATCCTGAAAGAATCATTTCTTCCAGCGTATGGCCCTTTTGAAATAAATCGGTCATAGAAGTAGTGAAGATTCCGATTTGCTTTTTGATGTCCCAAACGCTTTCTCCGGTTCCTTTTTTTCTTCCGAATAAATATAAATCCTGACCAAATCCTTTTGGATTATCTCCTGTAATCAAAGATAAAATGGTACTTTTTCCTGATCCGTTTGGACCGATTAATTGCCAGAATTCACCTTGTTTTATCGTCCATGAAATGTTGTCCAGAATTTTTCTTTCATCATAACTAACCGAAACATTTTCCATTTTGATTAATACACTTTCGTGGAAGGAATGCGGTTCAATTGCTTTTGGAATTGCGGCTGTATTTAAGGTTTTAAAATGATGATCTTCTGATTTTGAAATTGGATGCAATTCAAAGGAGTTGTCTTTAATCTGTGCCTTATTCGGAACAAAAGGAAGCACATCAACAACACGATTTACGATTTGAATAATAGCAATTATGTTAGCTAGGTCTTTTAAAGATTCGGCTAAAATTACTCTTGAAGCCTGATCTAAATGGTCAAACGGATTATCAAAAATGATAAAATCAGGTTTTTGATTGATGCAGTATTTTAAGAATTCTTTTTTGCGTTCGCCCGATGAAAAAGTTCTAAGTTGTCTGTGTGATTCCGGAGAAGCTTCTACCGAATCATATTGATATTCTTTTTCAATGAATTTTTCAATAGCGATGTCTGAAAACAGAATTCCTTTTTGGTTGTTAAAAACGGCTAATTCTCCTTTGGCTTCGCTGGAAAGCAATATGTCAATAAAGGCTTTTTTATTTACTAAGTTTGATAAAAGTATATCCCAATGCTGCATTTCTATATCTTAAAATAATTATTCTGTTTTCTGTGTAAACATTTCGCGATCGTTTCTCGACCATTCGCTCCAAGAGCCAATATATAATTTTGGAATTTCAATTCCGGCATAATCCATTGCTAATAAAGTATGGCAGGCTGTTACGCCTGAGCCGCAATGTACAATTACATTATCCGGTTTTGTATCGCTTAAAAGGGCGCTGTATTTTTTATTTAATTCTTCTGCGGATTTATAGAAGCCATCTTCATTTAAATTTTCGCTAAACGGAACGTTAATCGCTCCGGGAATATGTCCGGCAATCAAATCCAACGGTTCTGTGAGGCCATCAAAACGATTTTTGTCCCTAACATCAATTACAATATTTTCAGTGTTTTTTCGCGCTTTTTCGACTTCTTCGATATCGGCAACAGCCAATTTCCATTCAGACACTTTGTATTCAGTAGCATCAAAACGTTCGATTTCTGAACTTGTTTTAAAACCTAATTTTATTGCAGCTTGAATTCCTCCATTTAAAACCCGAACTTTTTCATGACCAATCGCTCTCAACATCCACCAAAATCTGGCTGCAGCGTTTGATCCGTTTTTATCATCATAAATAATAACGTGACTTTTTGGAGAAATTCCGATTTTAGAAAGTACTTCTGAAAATTTTTCTAAAGAGGGTAAAGGATGTCTTCCGCCATTTGCAGGGGCTTTTTCAACAGTTGCTAAATCCCGATTCAAATCAACATAACGCGCACCTTTTAAATGCTCGTTTTTATAGTTTTCTTCGGCATTGATTCCGGCTCGGGCATCAATTAAAACAATTTCTGCTGAATCTTTTAATTCGATTAACTCTTCAGGGTTTATTATTGGAGAAAATTTGTGTAACATTTTGAAATCATTTATTTTTTTGAATTTCCGAATAATTGTAAGGCATTCAGAACTATTTTGTTTTGATTCTCATTTTCAAAAGTATTTGAAAGCGTTTTATTCGTTCCGTGTTCGTAATCAATATCATTATGACCCATGTTTACGTAGAGCATTTTATATTTTTTATTCGTCCAAACGACAGGATAGTAGCCGCTATGCCAAATTTCATGCGCTTTTGGTCCTGTTCCGAGCGGAAAACTGCTTTCGTCAATGGCTAATAGAATTTTGATATCCGGATTTTTTGTCAAATCATTGCTCCATCGGTACCATTCATTCGGTTGCGATGAAAAAGTTTCAGGAAGCCCTTTCGTTATTGGGTCCTGATTTTCAACTCTTAAAACTGCCGATGTTGGTCGCCAGGTATTGCTTCCGTATTCGCCGGAACCTAAAAACGTATTATGGTACCAATCCCAGTTCTGCGTGTAAGACGAATCATTTAAGGCAAAGGCGGAAAAATGAAATCCAATAAATGCACCACCGTTTTCCATATATTTCTGAAATGCTTCTCTTTGGCTTGGCGTTTCTGGTCTTGTGTCTAAAAATAAAACAACTTTATATTGCGCTAAAAATTTGACATTCAGATTATCCCAATTGCTGGTTGAATCATATTCAAAATGATTTGCTTCAGCAACTTTTGGAAACCATTTATTGGCTTCGTGAACAAAACTGATATGCGCCTGATCGTTTTTTGCAGTATAAAAGGCAATGACTTTAAATTTTGGATTTGTTTTTTTTGATTGTGAAAATCCTAAAAAGCAAATCGAAAAAAGAGCAATCAGAATATATTTTTTAGACATAAAGATCCATTTTTATCAGACTAGCCTGGAATTTTTTCGATTAGTATTTCGTTACCGGCCAGATCAAAATAAATACAAGTCATTTCAATAATATCAACTCTCCATTTTGCTATTCCGCATTGCCCACATTGATTACAAAAAGTCATATAGTCACTCTGTCCGTCCTGATGTGCTACTAAAAACTCGATAAAGCGTTCTTTATTTACTGTTGACGAAATTGGTATTAAGTCATATTTTTCATCAGAGGCAACGGTATAATTGTTCACGCCATAATATTCAGTGTGTCCGTCATTTACAAACGTATCATAGCCTTTTACACCTAAAATGATTAAGTCTTGTATGTAATTTGGGAAATCTGCTCCGCTTTTTACTTTAGCATGTGCTTCTTTGATTTGTTCTATTGTAAACATATATTTTAGTTTTAGATTGTCAATTATTATTGTTTCAAAAATACAATTAATGGTTTTATAAATTGGTCGAAAGATTCAATGTGAGGTAAATGTCCTGTGTTTGGAACTTCAACTAATTTTGAATTCAGAATCGCTTTTTGTGTTTTTTTGCCTAATTCGGCATAATTTCCCATTGTTTTTCTGACTTCTTCAGAAACCAAATTTTTACCCAAAGCGGTTTTATCTCTTGTTCCAATAATTAAAAGTGTCGGACTTTTGATGTTTTTGAATTCATATACAACTGGCTGCGTAAAAATCATATCATACAAAAGAGCTGAATTCCATGCCACGCGATCATAGTCGGGAGCAGACGTCCAACCGGCACCAAGCTCAGCCCATTTTTGGAAATCGGCATTCCATTTTCCATCATAATAATTAGCCATTTGATACTTTTTGATGGCTTCGTAATTTTGTTTTAATTCTGATTCGTACCACCAATCGACTGGTTTGTAAGGAACGACTAATTTCCAGTCTTCTAAACCAATTGGGTTTTCGAGTACTAATTTTTCTGTAGTTTCCGGATACATTAAAGAGAATCTTGTCGCCAGCATTCCGCCCATCGAATGCCCCAGAATTGTTGTTTTTTCAATTCCCAAATGGTCTAAAAGTTTTTTAGTATTCTCAGCCAATTGCTGAAAGGTATATTGAAAATTATCTGGTTTGGTAGATTTTCCAAAACCAATCTGATCCGGAACAATGACGCGGAAACCTTCTTTAGTTAAAGCTTTAATAGTAGTTTCCCAATAGGCTCCATTGAAGTTTTTTCCGTGAAGCAATACAATGTTTTTGTTGTTGTAATTTTCAGGAATGATATCCATATAGGCCATTTTTAGAAGTTGACGCTGATTGCTCAATTCTATGAATTTTACTGGAAAAGGATATTCGTAATTGGTTAAGTTGATGTCTAATGGCTTAATACTTCCTTCTTGAGAAAAGCAAAAAATAGGAAAAAGCAGCAAAAGCAATTTTATAATTTTCATTTTCTAACAGGTTTAGGGTTAAGAACTATAAAATTAACGTTAACCATTTTGAAATGCAAAAAGTAAAGTCTTAAAGTTATCAGAAAATTAAAATAGAAAAGACTTTTTCTGCATGACATACTTATTTTTTTAAGTTTTAATTGGTTTTAAGTGCTTGATTATAAAAATATTGCATTTTAACGAGTAATGCGGTACTTCAAAGGACTTCTTTTATTAACAGGAAAATAGTCTTTAAATTAGAGTAAGAATATTGTCAGCTAAACTTAGTATTATGAAAAAAACAATACTTTTACTCTTACTCACAGTTCCCACATTTGCTCAGGAAATCAACACATTTGATTTCGCAGTAATAAACTCTACATTAATCTCTGCCAATATCGATCTCGATAAGGGACGGAGCGTTGTCGCGGCCAATGAAGATCAATATTCGGCCTATTTTCAGTATGCATTTAATATGTGTGACGACGATATTATTTTTGGTGCCGGAATAGATAAATCAGAAATTGACCGAACTTATATTGGTTATATCGGGAAAATTTGTGGCAAGTTTAGGGCTACAATTGGTCTGGGTTATCTGGAATCGAGAAGTGGTTATGACGGAACCTTTACCGGTTTTAGTGTATCGTGGCATTTTTCTGAAAACACTTATATTGGAGTAAATCTTGAAAACCTGCATTCAACAAGTGTTGATTACGAAACAGATGAAAGTTTTGATTACTATAAAAAACTGGTTCCCAAAGTTTTTGGAAGTTATGAAGTTATCCGCAACGTTATTGTTTTCGGGCAATTGAGCAGTAGGGTAAATGATATTGCTTTGAAATATCAGGTGCGTCGTTTTTCAGCCGGCGGATTTTATTCCGGACATGGAGTAGAAGGAATTTTTGGAACCGTTAATTTGGGCCGATTTGCAATTTCCTGCAGTACAACTTTTGATAAAGTGAATTTTGGATTGAAATTTCAGTAATGTATTAATCTATAGATTTTGCTATTTTGCAGATTCCTCTGTGTTTGTTTTATCTTTTTTTAATGTGACAACCCTCTGTGGATACGGAATATCTATGTTTGCTTCATCAAAACGTTTTTTAATGCTTTGCAGCAAATCACAGTACATTACAAAACCATCTGTCGAATTTTTTGCCCAGGCCCATGCTTTTAAAGTTACACTTGAATCGGCTAGTGCGACAACGCGCGCGACAACCAAAGGTGCTTTTTGTTTCCTGGTCTCAGCCGTTCTGGTGTCGATAAAAAGGGGATGTTTGGCAATTTCATCTTTAATGATTTCTAATGCTTTTTCGACATCAGAATCATAACCAATTCCAATTTCGATTATTTTACAGCATTTTGTGCCATGCATGTTGGTGTTGACAATAATCTGATTGCTAATGACCGCATTCGGAATAATGATGCGATTGTTTTCGGCATCTTTCAAAACTACTTGTCTTAAATTTATGTCTTCAACAGTACCGACAAAATTGCTGATCGTGATTTTGTCATTGATTCTGAAAGGCTTAAAAATGACCAGGAAAATTCCGCTGACAATATTGCTTAAGGCTTGTTGCGAAGCTAAACCAGCAACTAAAGAAATCATTCCTGCACCTGCTAAAACCGAGTGCCCAATAATTTTAAACTCCGGAATTTGTATTAAAGCAAAAGCAAACCCCAGAATATAAATTACCGTTATGATTAAATGTTTTAAAAACTTGAATCCGGTTGCATCATAATCTTTATTGGCCTGTTTGCGATACAGAAAATAACGAAGCACTTTATCAGTTATCGCACCGAGAATAATTGTTGTAATGGCTATAAAGGCGATAAAGAAACCTATTCTAAAGTCTTTTAAGTAATCAATCATAATTTTTGATTTAAGAAAAAAATCCAAAAAACACATTTAATAAATGTTTTTTGGATTTGATAAAGTTATGAAAAAGGATGTTTCTTTTTATAAACCAACGAAATCATCACTTTTTGGAAAAATGCTTAAAGCTTCAATAGCGATTTCCGGAGTAGGAGAAGCTAATTTACGAAGTTTTGTATCCATCCAGGCGCCATCAACGGTAATGGTAGCACAAAGAGTATCATCTTCTCTTCTAAATTCGTGAATGATTGACCAACGCGAAGCATCGGCTTTCATTTTTGATGTTTTGGTATGAATAAATATTTTGTCTGAAAGTTTTAGTTCTTTTCTAAAAACACATTCTTCTCTAAATAAGACCGGACCAAAGCCCTGCGTTTGCATCACTCTCAGCGTTAAACCCAATTCTTCAAGAATTTCGATACGATGTTGTGCGCCAAAATCGTAGTAAGCACTATGACGAACGTGAAAATTAGGGTCAAGATCTGACCAGCGAAAAGAAATTTCTTTAATAAATGAAGCCATTTTTATTGTATTTTAATTTTTATTACGACCGTTTTGCAAAGATTTGATTCTTTAATAAACAGTCCTTTTTAGAAAATCGAAATTACAAATTAAAAAGGAAATGTATGATATAAATTAAAATTATTATGCATGCATATAAAAAAAACTTACGTTTTTACTTCATTATAAAGTTTTCAAAAAAGAAGAGTTGCTTTTATTTGAATTACAAACTTTCAAGATTATCCCATTCATATTCAATTTTATTTATTTTGATGTAATAAGGAATAAGCAAAAGAATTTCTAACCTAATAGGGATGTGTCCATCGCCGGAAGTAAATGGTAAAACAAACATTGACGCAATACAAATTACAATTCCTACGATGGCATCAATTTTGGCGATTATTATGGCATTTGGCTTCTCAAACCATAATGAATACGCTGCAAAACCTTTGAGTGTCATAACTGCAATAATAAAAATACCAACTCCCGAATATGCTGTATTGCTTGAGAAACCATAAAGAGATAAACTAACATTGTCTGTAAAAGCATTTCCAATTAATGATGCCAGACCGCAGACCGCTAATAACATAAAAATCCAACAGAAAGTTTTAATCCACCATGGCAGGAGTTTTCTTCTAATAATTTCTGGTTTGTCAAATTCATCAAATTTGCTTTCTAGTTCCTGATTCATTTTTTTAAGTTTATGGTTTTGGTTGACGAATATAGATTAAATTTTAATATTATTTTATTGAATTAATGTTTTTGATTATTGTCGCCTTATCTGCTGGAGAAGTAGTTATTTGCAACGCTTTTTCAAAATTTTCTATGGCTTTTTTATTGTCAAAATCAGTATAAAGATTGCCTAATAACGAATAATAAAAAGGATTTTGAGTAAGATTTAATTTTTCGGCTTCAATAATAGCTTCCTTTTTTCCATTTGTTTTGGCTAAGGCAAAAGTTCTGTTAAGAGCTGCAATAGGCGAATATTCTAAAAAGAGTAAATGATTATAAAGCTGCAGGATATTTTGCCATTTTTCAGGAGTATCTTCTTTTTGTGTATGCCAATAGGCAATGCTGGCTTCAAGATGGTATTTTGAAAGTATATTTCCGGTTGATGCCTGTACCAGATAATATTGGCCTTTTTCGATTAATTCCTGATTCCACAATGATTCATCCTGATCCTGATACAAGATTGTTTCACCATTTTCATTTGTTCTGGCATCAAATCTTGAGCTATGAAAACACATTAAGGAAAGTAAAGCGTTTACAGCTGGTAAATTAGTTGTTGGATTTTCGATCAATAAAAAAGTCAATCTCATGGCTTCTGCACAAAGGTCTTTTCTGAGAATCGTGTTTTGCGAAGTCGAATAATAACCTTCAGAAAATAATAAATACAAGGTCGTTAAAACCGTTTCCAGACGATCATTGATTTCAGCAATGGTGGGTTGTTCAATTTTAATTTTGGCTTCTTTGAGTTTTTCTTTGGCGCGATTGATTCTTTTGTAAATGACTTCTTTATTGGTTAAAAAGCCATCTGATATTTCCTGAATTCCGAATCCGCATAATAAATTTAAAGCCAGTGCAATTTGTGCTTTGGCAGAATTTACCGGATTACAAACTGTAAATATCATAGCCAATTGGCTGTCATTGATGTTT
This sequence comes from Flavobacterium sp. LC2016-12, assembly GCF_015351595.1. Taxonomy (GTDB): domain Bacteria; phylum Bacteroidota; class Bacteroidia; order Flavobacteriales; family Flavobacteriaceae; genus Flavobacterium. The sequence goes on from NZ_JADKPT010000001.1 coordinate 422,351, forward strand.
TTGTTAGATAAATCAATTTCAATTTCTTCTGACTTATTTGCTGTGTGTTTTATTTCGATAGCAAGTTTTTGTTCGAAAATGGCATCTCGTTTTAAGTAATTTTTGGTTTTGTTTTTTGCCACTGTATAAAGCCAGGCCGTCGGGTTTTCAGGAATTCCTTTTATGCTCCATGTTTCGGTTGCGGTAAGGAAAGTATCGCTTGTAATGTCTTCGGCAATTTCGATATTATCGATTCCAAACAAATAACAGAGTACCGAAACTATTTTTCGATACTCTGTTCTGAATAAATGGGGTAAAAGCTGACTTTCTTCCATAATTTTAAAAATGCAATCAGGAAATAAAATTAATAGGTTCCTGTAACCGCCATGCGTATTTCAACATTGCCGCCTAAATCTAATATTGGGCATCCGTTTGCAATAGCAACAGCTTCGCCATAATCTGCTGCTTTTATCATAATTAATCCGCCAATTGACTCTTTGATTTCGACATAAGGTCCGTTTATTACGCTTTTATTTTTCGTTACAATTTTTCCTGTGCCATCCCAGCGTTGCAAAGGTTTTGCCAGTTTGTCCTGCGCTGCAATTCCGCCCAGCCAGTCTTGCCATAATTTTAATGAATCTTGCAATTCCTGTGGTGAAGGCTGGGTTTCTTTAGTGCTAAAATCTCTGCGAAATATTAATACAAATTCGTTCATACTATTATTTTTTTGATGTTATAAATCAGTTTCTTTTTAGGTTTAATTAACCAAATTGTCCTACTTTGTAAGTTCCAGGTTCATTAGGAAAAGCAAGATTAATACGGTTCCAGGTATTAATGTTTGTGATAGCTAAAGTTAAATCAATTAATTCTTGTTCTGAAAATTCTTTTGCCGTTTCGTTGTAAACTGAATCGGTTACCTCACATTTTGTTAAAGCTTCTGCCCAGGCAAATGCAGCTCTTTCACGGTTAGTGTAATATCTTGCTTCTCTCCATGCACTTAATCCGTATAATCTTTGTTCTGTTTCGCCTTTGTCACGGGCATCTTTGTAATGCATATCAAGACAATAAGCACATTGATTGATTTGAGAAACTCTAAAAAGAACTAATTCGATAAGGGATTGCTCTAGAGGAGATTTTTTCAAATACCCTCCAATTGGATAAAGTGTTTTTAATGCGTTTTGTCCTTTTTCGTGAATGTTAATTCGATTTTCCATTTTGTTTAAATTTTATATTTATAAATGTTGTTATAATGGAATAACAATCGAACTTTCAGAATTGGACAAATTATTTTATTTTTTTTAAAAAATTATTTTTCTTCCTCTTTAATATTTAATTTTTTGACAATCCACGGAAGCGAAAGTCCTTGTCCTACAATGGTTAAGAGTACAACCGCTACAGAAATAAATAATATTGCATTTCGTTCCGGAAACGCGCTTCCGTCCGGAAGATGTTTTGGTAAACCTAAAGCAATGGCAAGCGAAACGATGCCACGCATTCCGGACCAGGCAATAACTAAACTGTTTTTAGAATCAAGTAAGGCATGTTCGCTGACTTTTCGTTTTTTTCGATCATTTTTTTGAAAAGCTTTTTGCAGATTTATTTTCTGAAAAAAGATTCTTATCATTCTGGTTAATAATGCTACGACGGTTATAATGGCGGCGTAAGCAATATAAGGCAGAATCATATCGTTATCAATGTCTTTTAGAATATATCTAAAATTGAGTCCGATTAGGATAAAGATTAATCCGTTTAGAATGAAAATAATGACATCCCAAAGGTTTTTAGAATTGTTTTTTAAACTCTCCGGAAAGATTTTTTTACTGAAACGAGATATCGATAAACCTAAGCAAACAACAGCAATTACTCCTGAAACGTGCAGATGTTCCGCAACCAGATAGGTTACAAAAGGCATTAAAAGCATAAAACTAACGGTAACATTTATGTTTTTACGGACTTTAGTAAGAATGAACGCCAGAATTTTAGCCATTACAAAACCAACTAAAAATCCGCCTGCCAATAAAAGGACAAACTGAAATGTCGCTTTCCAGATGATAAAAGCAGAACCCATTGCGGTCGCCACAGCAAAACGATAAGCAACTAACGCAGATGCGTCATTAATTAAACTTTCACCTTCGAGTATGGTAATGGTTTTTTCAGGTATTCCGAGGCCTTTTGTTACGTTTACAGCAGCAACCGCATCAGTAGCTGATAATATAGCTCCAAGTACAAATGATAACGGCCAAGTCATTCCGGGAATCATATAATGGGAGACTACGGCAATCCAAAACGTTGTTAGAAAAACAAGAGGTATTGCTAAAGTACTTATGGTACTAAGATTTGTTCGGAAATGTTTGGGAGAGATATTAAACGAAGCATCATATAATAAAGGTGGAAGAAATATCAGGAAGATAATCTCCGGATTGATTTCGATTTCTGCCATTGTTGGTATGAAACCAATGGCAACCCCAACAATCACTAAAAGAATTGGATAAGGAATTTTTGATTTGTCAGCAAATGCAGAAAGACCAATAACAATGGCTAGAATAAAAATGATGATGGTGTAATTTTCCATTATGGATTAGTTTCATTCAATTGTTTTTCCAGATTTTCAATTTCAGATGGACCGCTAACACTTTTTTTAATGATATTTCCATTTTCATCAGTCAGGAAATGCCACGGAATACCCATCGATTGATTCCCGTATAGATTTCGTAAATTGGCATCTAATTTTTCATTGGCTCTAATATGATATCCTTCTAAATTGTAAAAATGAATCATATCCTTCCATTGGTTTTCACGGCTCTCTTTGTCTATAGAAATGTAAACCATAGTAATGTTCTTAGATTTTAATAATTGATATAGTTTGGTGTTGTTTTTAAATTCGGCTTTGCAGGGACCACACCAGGTTGCCCATATATCAATATAATATTGTTTTCCATTCAATCCTTTTAAAGCATCTTTAACGGAATTGATGCCTGCAGCATTATCAATAAACTTAGTTTTTTCGTTTAAAGGCTCTACCTGCTTTTTATGAAAGGTAATAATTGGAATTATAAGAGGTTCCAAAAAAGTTGTATAAGCACTTGAAGGATATTCTGTTTTGAACTGTTCAAAAAGTGCAATTAATTCCTTTTCATAATTCTTGTTGATTGCTTCGTAATAAATATAGGCTGCAAAATAGTATTCTAATTGCTGACCGGATAAGTATTTTTTTGCATTGTTAATGTTATGAGTGTGAATTAACCCTTGTTTATGCAACTCTGCGAGTGACGCAGTACTTGTTGCTTCTATGATTAATTCTTTGTAGCGTAAATAATTTTGGATATAATAAAAAAACCAGGGAGAGCTTAAAAGTTCAGGATTCGTTATTGGATTTGATACAAAAATCGAGGACCAGAGTTCAGTATATTGTTCTTTTGTTAATGCATTTTTATTTTGTGCAGTATTTAAATAATTTATAAAAGAAACGCTTCCGTGCATCCCTTTATAGAAGTAGTCTCTGTCAGTTTGTACAAGGGCATAAAAATCTTTAGAAATAATTTTGTTTTTTAATAATTTCTTAAATTCAGCTATTTCAATTTCTCGACGCTGTTCTGTTTTTTGTTTTATATCAGCTATAACAGAATCTTTAAGGTATGCTTGGGATTGAAGTTCAAAATGGCCTTCACCAACAATCATATTTCTATTAGGAATCTTATTATACAACTGCTGGCCTTTTTCATTTTTAGAAGTTACGATAAACTTATTTTCTTGATTTTCAGTGTTTATATAAACCTTGTAATTCATCTTCGGTTCTGTAATTAAGGTTCCGTAAGACTTATAATTGGTTGATAGTTCTATGAAGGAAGTTTTGTTTAAAGGAAGTTTTATTTGAAAATTACCTAATGAGTCTGGCTGAACCGAATTTGTAAATCCGAAATAATCGATTCCGTTTACAGGCAAAGTATATTCGATGGTTTCAGGAATTTTTCCGGTGATTTTTCCTGTGATTGTTGTTTCACTTTTTTTTTGCTGACATATTGCAAAGGCAGGAAGAAGTATTATCAAAAGGAGTTGAGATAGTTTCATGTTTTTGGTTTAAATATGAATCAATAAATCTGGTTTTGATTATTTCAAATATATAGTATTTATATGATAATTTGAAAAATGGGTTTTGAGAATATTGTTTTTAATCAGAATAACTTTCTTTTGAAAACTGATGCCCTAGCCCCGATAGAGGCGGTATCCTTTTTTGAGGCGATTTTTCTTTGCCTTAAAAAAGATATAGCCGAAAGCGGGAAACAGCTCCTTAAAATAGCAACAGAAATGTCTGATAATGACACGTAAAGTACTGATATGCCACGTCTGTCAGGTTTTAAAAATGTCATGTTGTCAGATGATTTTTATTGTGCCGACATGAAAACTGACAATTTACTTTGGTTTTTTATATTGGCACAAAGATTGACTTATGCCACCTGAGTTATAAAATGTATATCAAAATTAAATATATAAAAAATGGGTAAAATAATCGGAATTGACTTAGGTACGACGAACTCTTGTGTTTCTGTAATGGAAGGTAACGAAGCAGTTGTTATTCCTAACGCAGAAGGAAAAAGAACAACGCCATCTATCATCGCTTTTGTTGAAGGTGGAGAAATTAAAGTAGGTGATCCTGCAAAAAGACAAGCGGTAACGAATCCTACAAAAACGATTGCTTCTATTAAACGTTTTATGGGACACACTTTTGCTGAAACTCAGGATGAGGCAAAAAGAGTTCCTTACAGTGTTGTAAAAGGTGACAACAATACTCCACGTGTGGATATTGACGGTCGTTTATACACTGCTCAGGAATTGTCAGCAATGACACTTCAAAAAATGAAAAAAACTGCTGAAGACTATTTAGGTCAAACTGTAACTGAAGCGGTTATTACTGTTCCTGCTTACTTTAACGATGCACAACGTCAAGCTACAAAAGAAGCTGGAGAAATTGCTGGTCTTAAAGTTATGCGTATCATCAACGAGCCAACTGCTGCTGCACTTGCTTACGGATTAGATAAAAAAGGAACTGATCAAAAAATTGCTGTTTACGATTTAGGTGGAGGTACTTTTGATATCTCTGTTCTTGAATTAGGAGACGGTGTATTTGAAGTATTATCTACAAATGGTGATACTCACTTAGGTGGAGATGATTTTGACCAGGTTATTATTGACTGGTTAGCTGACGAATTCAAATCTGAAGAAGGTATTGATTTACGTTTAGATCCAATGTCATTGCAACGTTTGAAAGAAGCTGCTGAGAAAGCTAAGATTGAATTATCATCTTCTGCTGAAACAGAAATCAACTTACCTTACGTAACTGCTACTGCTTCTGGACCAAAACACTTAGTGAAAAAATTAACCAGAGCTAAATTTGAGCAATTATCTGATACTTTAGTAAAACGTTCTATGGAGCCAGTTGCTAAAGCATTAAAAGATGCAGGTTTATCTACATCTGATATCGACGAAGTAATCCTTGTTGGAGGTTCTACTCGTATGCCAAGAATCGCTGACGAAGTTGAAAAATTCTTTGGTAAAAAAGCATCTAAAGGAGTTAATCCTGATGAAGTTGTTGCTATTGGAGCAGCTATTCAAGGTGGAGTTTTATCTGGAGATGTAAAAGATGTATTGTTACTTGACGTTACTCCTTTATCTTTAGGTATCGAAACTATGGGTGGTGTAATGACTATCTTAATTGAGGCTAACACAACTATTCCAACTAAAAAATCTCAAGTATTCTCTACTGCTTCTGATTCTCAACCATCTGTTGAGCTTCACGTATTGCAAGGAGCTAGAGCAATGGCTGTTGATAACAAAACTATCGGTCGTTTCCACTTAGATGGTATTCCACCAGCACCAAGAGGAGTTCCTCAAATCGAAGTTGCTTTTGATATCGATGCTAATGGTATCATCAAAGTAACTGCTACTGACAAAGGAACAGGTAAATCTCACGATATTCGTATCGAAGCTTCTTCTGGATTAACTTCTGAAGAAATCGAAAAAATGAAGCAAGATGCTGAAGCTAATGCTGAATCTGACAAAATCGCAAGAGAAAGAGCTGAAAAATTGAACGAAGCTGACGGAATGATCTTCCAAACTGAGTCTCAATTGAAAGAGTTAGGAAGTAAATTAGCTGACGATCATAAAGTTGCTGTAGAGTACGCTTTAACTGAATTGAGAATGGCTCACCAGTCTCAAGACATTCCAGCTATTCAAACTGCTCTTGACAACATCAATGCAGCTTGGAAAACAGCTACAGAAGCTATGTATGCTCAAGGTGAACAAGGTCAACAAGCTGCTCCACAACAAGAGCAATCGCAAGGTGACAATGTTGAAGACGTTGAATTCGAAGAAGTAAAATAATTCTTCTTTCACAATAATAGAAAACCGGACTAGAAATAGGCCGGTTTTTTTATGCAAAATAATGAGCGTTCATCTATTAAAAAAAGGTTCTATATATTTATTTTTATGAATGAGGTTTCCCGTACGTTTTTTAAAATTTTTAGTGGTTATTTTGAAAAAAAATAAACCAAAACTTAACCTAAAAACTATGAAAAAAATTCTTGGAGGATTACTGTTATTATCTATTTTGTTTACAAGCTGTAGTAGTGATGAAAACGACGATAATAACAGCTCAATTTCGGCAACCATAAACGGAGTAGAATGGAAGCCAACTAAAATCAATAGTGTTACTTTAATTAAAATTTCCGGAAGTGGACAAAGATTTGATATAAATATTCAGGATGATTCGCAAATGCTTATGCTGGCTTGTGAAAGTGATTTTACAAGTAAAGATGCAATGCCCTTGAAAGAATATAACTTTTATGAAGATTTAGAAGATACTGATGGGGATGAATGGATTCCTAGCGATGCCTTGTTTGTAAATACTTATTTAATAGACGGAAACACTTATACGGAGCATATGCCAGTGGTTGGAAAAATGACAATTACTGCAATGGATCCTGAGAAAAAAACAGTATCAGGAACTTTTAGCTTTAAGGCGGAAAAAGGTGGTGCTCTTCAAACTAAAATTGTAACTCCTGATATTTTTGAGGTTAAAAATGGAGTTTTTAATAATTTATCTTATACTGTGCTGTCTCAATAAAACTTTGTAGTGTACATAATTATGAACCGGACTAGAAATAGTCCGGTTTTTTTTATGACTTAGTTTTTAAGATCAAGAAGTTAGCAATAGCAGGTTTTTACTATTTGTATATCTTCACAAAATGACAAATGTCATTTCCCGTTCAAAATCTTTTTTGTAATATTACTATATAAATCATTTTGAATGAGAAAGATAAAATACAAAAAAGGCCGTAAACTGCAACATACTAGTTTAGAGTATACTGGATCTCATAAAGATCATGAAACAGAAATGCAGCTTTTTGTATATAACGATGCTGACGTTATCGAATATGAAAAATTTACCGTTTTTGCCTTAAATACCTGCATAGATTACACTAAAAATAATTGGCTAAATATTCACGGATTAAATAATCTTGAATTAATTAAAACGATTGGTGCGCATTTTAAGCTGGATGATTTTTTATTAGCAGATATATTAAATACTACCAAAAGAACAAAATTAGAAGAGCAGCAAAATGTTTTATTTTTTAATATTAAATCGCTTTTACCTTCAGAATACTCTGATGGCTTGAAAGTAGAACAAATTAGTTTTATTCTTAAAGACGGAATTTTAATTTCATTTCAGGAAAAAAGAAGCGATTTCTTCACTCATATACGCGAACGTTTACGCACGCACGCCGGAATCGTAAGAACGAAAAAAGTAGACTATTTACTGTATTTATTGCTAGATGCCGTTATGGAAAATTTTTATATTACGATTGAAGATGAAGAAGATAGTATCGAAGAATTAATTGACCTGACTAAAAAAGGTGCTGATCCTATTATTCTGGAAAAGATTGAAAATCACCGCGATAATTTTAATTTTTTAAAGCGTTCTATCATACCACTTCGTGACTCTTTATATTATTTGAAGACAATTAAAGACGATGATACCAATGAATTGATTCAGAAAGAAACGTTCAATTTTTTCGTCAGATTGCATCAAAAAAGTTTAGAACTATTGGAACAAATTGATTCCGATATGAGTTCATTAGAAAGTGCTTCTAACTTTTATTTTTCGGAACAAAGCCGAAAAATGAATGAAATAATGAAAACACTGACGATCATTTCTGCCATCTTTATTCCGCTTACTTTTATTGTTGGAGTGTATGGAATGAATTTTGAGTATATGCCGGAGCTTAAAGAAAGAAACGGCTATTTTATGGTGATGGGAGGCATGTTTTTATTGGTAATAGCCCTCATTATCTATTTCAAAAAAAGACGTTGGTTTTAACGTTTATTAATTATTATTTCAAAAAATTAAATTATGAGCAAAGCAGTATATATAGCTACCAGCGACCATAATAGCGGAAAATCTATCATTACCTTAGGCTTGATGAGCATTTTAATTGGTAAAACGGCTAAGGTGGGTTATTTCAGACCTATAATAGAAGATTTTGTTGATGGAGAACAGGACAATCATATTGAAACAGTTTTGTCTTATTTTAATCTTGATATTAAGTTTGAAGAAGCTTATGCTATTACCAAAAGCAAACTGATCAAGAAAAAAAATAAAGGAAAAATAGGGGAGGTTCTTGATTTGATTATTGAGAAATATAAAAAACTGGAAGAACGTTTTGATTTTGTTTTGGTTGAAGGAACCAGTTTTACAGGAGAAGGAACGTCAATAGAATTAGATTTGAATGTTTTAATTGCTAAAAACCTCGGAATTCCAACCATGATTATTGGATCTGGAGTAGGGAAAACTTTAGAAGAATTAGTAGATAGCCTTTATTTGGTTTACGACTCCTTTAAAGTAAAAGAGGTTGAAGTTTTATCCGTTTTTGCCAATAAAGTACAGCCTGAAAATATTGAATTGGTAACCAAAGGCCTTCAAAAAAGTTTGCCGGCCAATGTTTTGATTAATACAATTCCGTTAATTTCAAGTTTGAATAATCCGACAATGCAGGAAATTGTTAATCAGCTTAACGCGAAAGTTTTGTTTGGAAGCGCTTATCTGAATAATGAAATTGGGCATTATAGCGTAGGAGCTATGCAATTGCACAATTATCTGGTTCATTTGCATGATAATGCATTGGTGATTACACCTGGTGACCGTTCTGATATTATTCTTGGTGCTTTGCAGGCTAATGAATCGGTAAATTATCCAACTATTTCAGGAATCATTTTAACGGGAAATATTATTCCGGAAGACAGCATCTTAAAACTTATTGAAGGACTTTCGGCAATTGTCCCAATTATTGCTGTAGATGGTGGTACTTATAATATAACCAATAAAATAGGCTCGATACGATCTGAGATCTATGCTAATAATACGCATAAAATCGAAACTTCAATTACTACTTTTGAAAAATATGTAGCAATTGAAGCTCTATCTGAAAGAGTGATCACTTTTGTGCCCGAAGGAATGACGCCGAAAATGTTTCAGTACAATATGGTCAAAAGAGCCAAACAATATCGTAAACATATTGTTTTGCCTGAAGGAAATGATGACAGAATCATTACTGCTGCGTCAAGATTGTTAGATATGGATGTGGTTGATATTTCGATTATTGGAGATAAAAAACAAATAGAAAATAAGGTCGCTGAACTCGGAATAACATTTGATTTTTCAAAAATAAAAATAATTAATCCAGCTGAGTCTGAGTTTTATGAAGATTATGCCAATACGTATTATGAGCTTCGAAAAGCCAAAAATGTGAGTATTACAATGGCAAGGGATTTAATGGAAGATGTCTCGTATTTCGGAACTATGATGGTGTATAAAGGCCACGCTGACGGAATGGTTTCGGGAGCTGCACATACTACACAGCATACTATTTTACCGGCATTACAATTCATAAAAACGAAACCGAATTCATCCGTAGTTTCTTCTGTGTTTTTTATGTGTTTAGAAGACAGGGTTTCGGTTTTTGGAGATTGTGCTATTAATCCAAATCCAACAGCAGAACAGTTGGCAGAAATCGCTATTTCATCAGCTGATTCAAGTGCGGCGTTCGGAATTGAACCTAAAATTGCTATGCTTTCGTATTCTTCCGGAACTTCAGGAAAAGGAGATGAAGTAGAGAAAGTAAGAACGGCAACGGAAATAGTAAAACAAAAACGACCGGATTTAAAAATAGAAGGACCAATTCAATACGATGCCGCAGTAGATCGCGCCGTAGGGAAAAGCAAAATGCCCGATTCTGAAGTAGCAGGGCAGGCAAGCGTATTAATTTTCCCGGATTTAAATACAGGAAATAATACCTATAAAGCCGTTCAAAGAGAAACAGGAGCATTAGCCATCGGACCAATGTTACAAGGTTTAAACAAGCCTGTAAACGATTTAAGCCGTGGTTGTACTGTAGATGATATTATAAATACGGTAGTAATCACAGCGATTCAGGCGCAGGGACTTTAATCAATTATTAATTATTAGTTATAAATTATTAATGATTGAGTTTTGCGCAGTACGGCAGTACGTAGAAAAAAGCCCTATATAAAATAAATCAAATATTGAAATGCTTTGAGCATTTGAAAAAAAACTCAGAACCTTAGTGTCTTAGTACCTTAGTAACTATAAAAAAAATGAAAATACTAATCATAAACTCAGGAAGTTCATCCATAAAATATCAATTAATGGTTATGCCAACAAACGAAGTAATTTGTTCGGGTATGATTGACAGAATTGGTTTAGAAACTTCAAATATTACTTTTAAATCGGTGTCTAATTCGATAGAAGAAACATTGGCTATTCCCAATCATAAAGTAGGTTTGCAAAAAGTGGCTAATATGCTTTTGGATGCTGAAAAAGGAGTTATTAAATCAACTTCAGAAATTGCAGCGGTTGGTCATCGTGTAGTGCATGGAGGAAGTGATTTTAGCGATACAGTAAAAATTGACGAAAAGGTAAAAGCAAAAATCAAACAGCTTTTTGAGCTGGCTCCTTTACATAATCCGGCTAACTTAGAAGGAATTAATGTTGCAGAAGAGATTTTTAGTTCAGCTGAGCAAATTGCCGTTTTTGATACTGCTTTTCATCAGTCTATGCCAGAAGTGGCTTATAAATATGCAATTCCAAATTACCTTTTAACAGAAAATAAAGTGCGTGTGTATGGTTTTCACGGAACGAGCCACAAATATGTTTCTGAAAAAGCAATTGGCTTTTTAGAGAACAATTCTAGAATCATTACTATTCATTTAGGCAATGGCTGTAGTATGGCTGCGGTTAAAAATGGAAAATGTATTGATACCACAATGGGATTTTCACCATCGAATGGGTTGATTATGGGAACACGTTCCGGTGATATTGATCAGTCGGTTGTTTTTTACATGATTAAAAATCTTGGATATACAGCGGATGAAGTAAATGCCGTTTTATTGAAACAAAGCGGTATGCTGGGACTTACTGGCTACAGTGATTTACGTGATATTGAAGGCGAAGCTGAAAAGGGTAATAAAGAATGTCAGTTGGCTTTGTTAATGAATGCTTATCGTATTAAAAAGTTTATTGGTGCCTATACTGCAGCATTAAATGGTTTAGATGCTATTGTTTTTACGGCTGGAATTGGCGAAAATTCTTCGTATATGCGTAAATTAGTTTGTACGGACATGGAATATTTTGGAATAGACATAGATGAAGAAAAAAATCAAATTCGCTCTAAAGCTGTTAGAGAAATCAACAAAGCAGACTCCAAAGCTAAAGTTTTGGTAGTTCCAACAGATGAGGAATATGAAATTGCAAATCAGGTTTATCATTTGCTACATAATTAGATTATATCCGGTTCAGAATAAAAAAAGCTTCTCATTTGAGAGGCTTTTTTACTTATTAAATATTTGTCAGTATCTTTGACATAAAACTGAATATTTTGAAATCGATACTTCTAAAATCACTTTTCTTCTTTTTCATCGCTTCACAAATTCAAGCACAAGAATTACTTCCTTTCGTTGAAAATTATAATAAATCAAACTATCAGGGCGACAACCAAATTTGGAACGTTGTCCAGGGTAAAGATAATGCCATGTATTTTGCTAATAACCATTATTTACTGCGATATGATGGTGTAAAATGGGAAAAATATTCATTACCTAATAAAACGATTATTCGTTCGATTTTAATTGAAGGAGATCGAATTTATTCTGGTTCTTATAAGGAATTTGGTTATTGGTATCGAAAAGAGGGTAAAATGCAATACATTTCAATTACCAAAAACCTGCGTTTGTTTGATGAGAAAGACAATGAAGAAATCTGGAAAATTTTCAGATTTAATGGCTCGTTATATTTCCAGTCCTTCAATGATGTTTTTATTTATAACGGAAAACACATTCAGAAAATTAAATTTCCGTTTTTAATTTCGTATTGTTTTGTAGTCGATCAAAACCTTTATGTTGCGTCAGTAGCGAAGGGAACTTTTAAAATGAACGGATCTAGAATTGCAAATCCAAAAGGGTGGAATGTTCTTAAAAACTGTGTTGTTCATGCTATCGAAAAATATCAAAACAAGACTTACATTTTTACGCAGAAAAAAGGAATTTTTACTGTAGAAAAAGAAGGTTTAAAGCCTTGGAATAATCCATTAAATGAAATTTTAAAAAGCTCCACAATTAACGTTGGTAAGTTTACTAAAAACAATAAACTTATTGTAGGTACCGGAAACCGAGGTGTTTTTATATATGATTTTAAATCTGGTACCTATAAAAATATTGATAGAAAAAATGTCTTAATGAATAACTCCATTTTGAGTATTGGTTTTGACAAAGAAAATGATTTATGGCTGGGTTTAGATAACGGAATCGCTCATGTTGAGATCAATTCGCCTATTTCAATCTTTTATGATAATTCAGGTATTTTAGGCTCTGTCTACTCAGTAGCTACAACAAACAAAGGTTATTTAATAGCGACAAACCATGGCGTTTTTGAATTTGATTCGGGGAAATTCAAAATGATGCCCAATACTCAGGGACAAGCGTGGAATATTACAGAAATTAATAATAAATATATTATAGGCCACAATGATGGTACATTTTCTTATGCTAATGGTTCGTTATCTAAAATAAATAATATTAGTGGAGGCTGGAATTTATCGAAAAGCAGTATAAATAATACTTATTTTCAATCAACTTATAGCGGTGTTATCGCATATGATGATCTTTCAGATTTAAGTCATAGGAAAGTGATTAAAGATCTTTCGAAACCAATAAAATATGTAGCCCAGAACAAAAAGAATGAAATTTGGGCTGCTGATAATTATCGCGGTCTTTATCGGGTTGTATATGATGATAATTTTAAAACTAAAAAGGTTGAAAATATCACACAACAAAGCAAGATTAAAAACGACTTTGGAGTTAAAATATTTGAGTTTAGAAATGAAATTCTATTTCTGATCAATAATTCGTGGTACACTTATAATTCGATAACGAACAAACTAGAGGAAAACGAATTATTTAATCAGAACTTTAAAAATGTTTCGGATATAATAAGCATAGATGAAGATCATTTTATGGTGCTTCAGGATGGAATTCTTTACCATATTAAAGCGACGGGAAATAAATTTTTATGGAATATTATTCAGGCAAAATATTACAAAGGAAAATTAATCAATGATAATTTAAGGATTTTTAAGCATGCCAATCACTATTTGCTAAATCTTGATGATGGTTTTATATCCTTACAGTTGAAATATGAGAATAAACAAAATTCAGCTGTTAAGATTGAATCTTTTAATGATGAAAATTTAGTTCCAAACGATTCAAAAATCAAATATAATACCGAACTGCAAATAAATGTTATCTCAGGAATTTATGGAGCCAGTAAACCTAATTTGTTTTATAAACTGGATAATAGTAAGGAATTTGTTCCGGTCTTAAACGGACTAATTGTTTTGAATAATTTAAGCAGTGGTGGTCATGTTGTTAAGGTTTATAAACACGATGGTGCGACTTATGATAATGTTGCCAATTTTGATTTTAGTGTAGCAAAACCTTGGTATTTTTCATTTTGGATGATTTTGTTATACTTATTAATAATAGGAGCGGTTCTGTTTTTCTACTATAAATGGAACAAGCTTCGTTATATGCAAAAATTAAGACTGCAGGCGGAAGAATTGAAACATCAGAGGGAAATTCTTGAAATGGAATTAAAAGCCGAGAATGAACTAAATATGCAGGAATATCAAAAGCATATTTTGGAACTTGAATTGCAAACTAAATCTTCTGAAGTTGCAGGGAAATCACTATCAATTGCCAAACAAAGTGAAATGATCGAAAACATTCAGAATATTCTTGATTCTGAAAAAGACTTTAATAAACTCAAGAGCGAAATAAAGAAAGCTATTAAAATTAATGAAGTTAATAAACACGAATGGGAAATTTTTGAAACCAATTTGAATCAGATTCACAACGAATTTATTATAAACCTTTCAAAGAAATATCCAATCCTTACTCCGAAGGATATCAAACTGTGTGTTTATCTTAAAATGAACCTTTCTTCAAAGGAAATTGCGCCTATGATGAATATATCATTTAGAGGAGTAGAATTGCATAGATATCGTCTTAGAAAGAAATTAAATCTCTTGCAGGACGAAAACCTGTCAAAGTTTTTATTAAGTGTGTAAGATTTACATGTAAATTTTACATTTTTTACATTTTTGAATATAATTTTTTATATAATTCCAATACATCATTACTACATCATAACGTTATGTTAATGAAATTAAATTAACATTTATAAGCTTGATAATCACTAGTGTATATTCAGGTTTTAACATAATGATGTAGCTATGTAGTAGTGGTGTTTGATGTACTACAACGTTGTAATTGTTTAATTTGGCTCTACTAACTTAAACGATTACGAACTGTATGAAAAATTTTATTTTTAGCTTTTTAGCGCTCTTATTGCTTCCGGCTTATATGTCTGGACAAGCAATTAAAGGAAAAGTAGTAGACAGTAGTGGAATGGGAATTCCAGGAGCAGTTATTAGCGCTCCCAATTCAAGAACTTCTACTGATGCTGATTTCGACGGAAATTTTACAATTAATGCTAAAGAGGGTGAGATGTTAAAAATCTCTATGCTTGGCTTTGACGCGGTTTCTATACCGGCAACTGTGGCTCCAATGACCATAACTTTAAAGGAAGCTGGTGATACTGCTTTAAAAGAAGTGGTAGTTATTGGATATGGTACTAGGAAAAAAATTGATAATACTACTGCAATTTCTTCTATAAAAGCAGAAGAAATTACAAAAACAAAAGTACTGAATGCCTCTCAGGCTATTCAGGGTAAGGCAGCTGGTGTCCAGGTTATTTCATCTGATTTACCGGGAAGTACTCCTTCTGTGGTGATTAGAGGTTTGGGAACTGCTTTAGGAGGGCGTAACCCGTTGTACATTGTCGACGGTATGCAAACTGAAAATATCAATAATATCAATACTAATGATATCACATCTTATGAAGTTTTAAAAGATGCATCTGCTTTAGCAATTTATGGTACAAGGGCGGCAAATGGAGTTATTATCATTACCACTAAAAAGGGAAAAGGTGATAATAAAGTTTCGGTTGAAATTGAAAGTTTTGCAGGTGTGAGAGAACCTTTGAAAAAAGTAAAAATGGCAGGTAGTAATAAGTTCGCTTATTATACAAACTCGGCTTTGCAAGCTACTACATTTTCTCAGGATCAACCTGTAAACACAGATTGGTTTGATGAAATTACAAGAACTGGTTCTTATACCCAAAATAACATATCTGTTTCTGGTGGTAGTGAAAATATAAAATACTTTTTCAGTTTAGGAAATTATGAAGAAAAAGCAATTTTAAATGGTTTAGACTATGGACGTACTACGTTTAGAAATAATAATGAGTACAAGATTTCTAAAAAGTTAACTTTAAACCAAACATTCAGTTTAACTTCAACAAATTCAAGTCCTAAGCCATTAAGTGCATTTACAAATGCTTACAAACAATCACCAATAGTACCGGTTCGTTTTGCGAATGGGCAGTATGGTGTATCCAGAGTTGGAGAAGATGGTTTTGCAAATACAACAGGAGCATCTTTCAATAACGTTGGAAATCCTGTAGCTCAATTAGATCTATATGATGAGGAGCAAAGAAGCGTTACTTTCCAGGGAGGATTAAAATTAGATTATGAAATTTTACCTTCTTTAAAATTTACTTCCCAATTTAATGGCGAATATTATACTTGGAAACAATATAATTTTGAAGACTCTGAGAATATTTGGTTAGCGGCTAATCCAGATAAAACAGCTGCAGATTATGACCAAAGAGTTGTTACTGAGAAAATTCCATATAACTTATTAACTAAAGGAAGAGAAGAATATTTTAACTGGAATTTATCAAACTATTTGACTTATAATAAAGTATTTGATGAAATTCATGATGTAGAAGTTACGGCTGGTATTGAAACATCTGTAAAGGGTGCCAGAGAAAAATTGACAATTATTAGAAAAAATGTAAATACAGATTCTAATTACTGGTCATTGAAAGATGTTGATTATGTTGCAAATGTGACAAGTTATAAAGATGAAGTTTTTAATCAAACAAAATTAGCCTCCTATTTTGGTCGTTTCCAGTACAAACTAATGGACAGATATTTAGTAACAGGAACTGTTAGACGTGATGGATCTTCAAACTTTGCTAAAGATTATCGTTGGGGAACTTTTCCTGCCTTTGGTTTAGGATGGGTGATCACCAAAGAAAATTTCATGGCTGATGTAAAAGGAATCAATTTATTAAAATTAAGAGGAGGATGGGGTAAACTAGGTAACCAAAATGTACCGCTTAACAGACAAGGGTATGCTTCAGGATTAACTTCTTATTTAGGTGGCTCAATTTTATATGAAGGAACTACAATTAACTCTCAAATTGATCCAAGCCTTTCTTGGGAAGTTACAGAAGAATCTTCTGTGGGATTAGATTTTGAATTGTTAGATAGTAGATTGAAAGGTACTTTTGACGTATACGATAAAAACACTGATAATGTGATTTTAAATGTAAAACCTTATATGGCTTCAGGTATCACGACTGCTTCGCCTGCACATGTCGGTGAGGTTTCAAATAAAGGATATGAAATTTCTTTGCGTTGGGATGATAAAATTAATGATAATTTTTCTTATTGGGTTGGAGGTAATTTTTCAAACAATAAAAACGAGCTTACAGGTTTAAAAGATGTTGTTTTGTCACCAATTGAAGGGGGAAGTTTAGGAAATGGAGAAACTACCAAATTTCTTGATAATTCATCTATTGGACAGCCTTTAGGAAGTTTTTACATGTACGAGTATGCTGGTTTTGATAGCTCAAATGGGAAGATGTTATACTATAAAGCAGATGGAACTACAGCTACTCAGGATGCATTAGGCGATGTAGATAAAAAATATGTAGGCTCTATTTTACCAAAATCTAATTATGGTGTTACTCTGGGATTAAACTATAAAAACTTTGATTTCTCTGTTGATGGTTATGGTACTTCTGGAGCGAAAGTTTATAATGGTAAAAAAGCACAACATTTTGGAGGAGAAAACATTGAAGATGCAACTGCAACGGATTTCTGGACTCCGAACAATACAACAGCTTCAAATCCCGGAGCTTTTAATTCAACTCCAGTAGCTTCTACGTATTTTCTGGAATCTGGAGATTTCTTTAGAATCAATAATATTACTTTAGGATATAAACTTCCTTTGACTGAAAAGAGCTTTATAAACTATTGCAGAATATATGTAAATGCAATCAACCCATTTATCACACAAAAATTCTCAGGTTTTTCACCGGAGTTAAATGGAGACGGGGATCCGTACAAACTTCAAGGTGTTGAGTTGGATGCATATCCAACTTTAAGATCATTTGTTGTTGGTGCTAATTTAAAATTTTAATATTATGAAAAAGATATATATATCAATGCTTGCATTAACTGCCTTGTTTTTTACAGGATGTGCAGATGATTATTTAGATGTTGACCAAACAGAGGCTATTTCTACAGGTGATATCGAATTGTTTAATAATGATGCGGGGGCAACAACCTTCGTTACTGCAATTTATAACAAATTCTTAGATTGGGACACAACATCTTTTGGATGGATAGGTTTAACTAGTATTACGACAGATGATGCAGATAAAGGATCATCTCCTGGTGACGTTGGTACAGATAAAGATGTATTGGATGCTTTAACCTATAATGCATCGAATCCTTCTTCTGAAGGTAATTTTAAAGCCTATTATGCTGGAATTAATCGTTGTAATCAGGCCTTAAATATTATACCTCAATTAGATCAAGCCAATGCTGGTTTACGAGCAAGATTAATAGGAGAAGCTAAATTTATGAGAGCTTTTATGTATTTTACTTTAGTGAAGTGTTATGGAGGTGTACCAATTGTAGATCATTTACCAAACCCATCATCTTTGGAAGATAAAAACATGCTGCTTACTCGTAAACCACTTGCAGACGTTTATGCTTTTATTGAAGCTGACTTAACTGATGCTATTGCAGCCTTACCTTTAAAATCAACTTATTCTGCTGATGAAAAAGCGAGGGTATCAAAAGGATCAGCTTATGCTTTGTTGGCTAAAGTTAACCTGTATCAAAAAAACTGGCAAAAAGTTGTAGACAACTGTAATCTGGTTACTGGGTACAGTCTTGTACCGGAGTATGCTGCAATGTTTAGACTGGCAGGTGAAAATGGACCTGAATCAATTTTTGAAATCAATGGTGTTGGATCCGTTCCAGCTAAAGGAATTAAGCAATATTCTCAAGTTCAGGGAGCTCGTGGTACTGGCGGATGGGGCTGGGGCTTCAATACACCTTCTCAGAGTTTAGTAGACGCTTACGAGCCTGGAGATGTTAGAAAAGCTGCCACAATTATCTTCAGAGGAACAACATTATATGACGGAAGAGTTGTTCCAAATACTGTTGATAATGAGAGATATAACTATAAAGCATATTCATCTAATTATTCTGGAGCTGATGATAGTGATGCGAATGTTATTTTTATCAGATATGCTGAAGTATTATTAATGAAAGCTGAGGCATTAAATGAACTAGGACAAACGAGTGAGGCTATTCCATTGTTAAACCAAATTAGAAACAGAGCGAAACTTGCCAATACGACTTTTACATCTCAGGATGATATTAGAAAAGCGATTTGGAGAGAAAGAAGAGTTGAACTAGCTTTTGAGTTTGACAGATTCTTTGACTTAGTGAGAACAGGTCAGGCAAAAACAGCTTTTGCTGCTGATGGAAAAACGTTTACTGAAGGAAAAAATGAATTGTTCCCAATTCCTGAATCTTTTTTGACAGAAGCAAAAGGTTTATCAAGTCAAAATCCTGGTTATTAATTCTAAAAGACATTAAAAATGAAAAAAAATAAATCCATTTTCTTGCTTTCTTTCGCTTTAACTTCAGCATTGTTTGTTAGCTGCGAGGATAGTATTGATAAAGTAAACACCCCAATTCCTTACGAGTCAATTGGTGGTTATGATAATTCTGATGATGTTGCAGCTACTCATTTAGTATCTAAATTTAGTTTTGATGGTAATATTGCTGATTCAAAAAACAGCATAACGGACGGATCAGGAAATAATATAACATATGGTACCGGTATAAAAGGGGAAGCGTATCAAGGATCTGCAAGTTCTTTTATAGCCTATAATACAGTTGCTAATTCGATAGTAAATTTAAAAAGCATTACTGTTTCCATGTGGATTAAAACAGATCCGCATACAGGTGGCGCACAATCGTTATTTATGCTTCCTAAAAAGACAGATTTTTGGGGTAACATCTTTACACTTATTGAAGGAACAGGGCCAGCAACAACAATGTTGTTAAAAAATCATATTCAGAAAGACGTTATGCCTAGCATTCCTTGGGCTGGGCAATTTATTGAACATGCGCAGGCCAATGTTTTGCCTAATATGTTTGGAGCATGGAAACACATAGTATGGACGTATAATGGTACTAGTTCTACTTATAGTCTTTATATTGATGGACAAAAAATAGTTTTGCCAGAATCTATTTCAAAGAGGTATACAAATGATCCTTTAACAGGAGGTCTTCCTTATGGGGAATTAGCAAGTTCTGAAGTTTCTAAATTTATTATTGGTGGTTACCAGCAACATTTAGGGGCTCCTTGGGGAAATGCAGATGGATGGATGCTTCATTATACTGGTTTAATGGATGAATTTAGAATCTATGACGCATCTCTTACAGATAATGAAGTTACTGCTCTATACAAATTAGAGAAAGACAAACGATAAATTTTCTTCAAAATACACCTGGAGTAAATTCCAGGTGTTTTTTTTAGTTATTAATATTACAAAATTTATAAAAATGAGAATTGGTTTATACATCATACTACTTTTGGGGGCTTTTAGTTCTTGTTCTTCTTCTTCACCAGATGAAGGGAAAAGCGGCGGTACTCCCTTACCAACAAATCCAACAAACCCAACAAAACCTCTAACAGATAATGAGGCAATGGATCAGGTTCAAAAAGATGCAATTAAATATTTTTGGGATTATGCTGATCCTAATTCAAAATTAGCAAGAGAAAGATATCTTACGGAAGATCCAAATTTTGAATCAAACATTATTACTACAGGAGGTTCAGGTTTTGGATTAATGACTATCGTTGTAGGCGTAGAAAGAGGTTTTTTGCCAAGAGCTGAAGCTGTTTCTAGACTTACTACAGCATTAACTTTTCTTGAGAAAGCAGACCGTTTTCACGGCGCATGGCCACACTGGATGGATAATAAAGATGGGAAAGTAATTCCGTTTGGTACAAAAGATAATGGAGGAGATTTAGTAGAAACTTCTTTTGTTTGCCAGGCTCTAATTACTATTAGAGAATATTTTAAAAATGGAAGTACAGCTGAAAAGGCATTGGCTGAAAAAGCTGACGTACTTTGGAAGGGTGTAGAATGGGATTGGTACACTCAGGGACAAGATGCCTTATATTGGCACTGGTCTCCAAATTATGGCTGGGAAATGAATTTTAAATTAGAAGGCTATAATGAATGTTTGATTACATATGTAATGGCAGCTTCTTCACCAACGCATCCTATTTCTGCAGAAGCGTATCATAAAGCATGGGCGAGAAGTGGAGCTATTGTAAATGGAGGTTCTCAATACGGAATTCCGGTTATTTTCAATTATAATGGAGCTACAGGAAATGTAGGGCCAATGTTCTGGTCACACTATTCTTATTTAGGTTTAGATCCAAATAATTTAAAAGATAAATATGCTGATTATTGGGCATTGACACAAAATCATGCTAAAATAATGGTTAAGTACAGTGTTGCTAATCCAAAAGGATTTAAAGATTATTCAGATAAATGCTGGGGACTGACAGCAAGTTACACCCGAAATCCTGACGGAACAACGGGATATACAGCACACCAACCTAATAACGATAATGGTGTTATTTCACCAACCGCTGCATTATCTTCTTTCCCATATACACCAGTAGAATCTATGAAGTTTTTACACTATTTGTATGATGATAATAAAGCAAAATATGTTGGAATCGCAGGGCCTTATGATGCTTTTTCTCCACAATACAATTGGGTAACAGCTCGTTATTTGGCAATTGATCAGGGAACAATTGCTCCCATGATTGAGAACTATAGAAGCGGTTTGTTATGGAAATTGTTTATGAATGCATCAGACACTAAACAAGGTTTAGTAAAACTTGGATTTAAATCTGGGAAGTACGGAATTTAACGCTGCGCTAAATCTGGAATATTAAAACAAATAAGAACAAATAATTATATATAATGAAAAACAAATTAGTCTTACTTTTTTTAGGATGTGCTGTTTTGGGTTATGCCCAAAAAAAGAACACTAAAAACACAGTAACAATTAAACCAAAATCAGAGTTTGTAGCTGAACTATTGTCAAAAATGACTTTAGACGAAAAATTGGGTCAGCTTAATTTACCAACTTCTGGAGATATTACGACAGGGCAAGCAAACAGTTCTGATGTGGCTAAAAAAATTGCTGAAGGTAAAGTAGGTGGTTTATTCAATATTAAATCTGTTCAAAAAATTAAAGAAGTACAAAAAATTGCTATTGAAAAAAGCCGTTTAAAAATTCCATTGATTTTTGGGATGGATGTTATCCACGGCTACGAAACGACATTCCCAATTCCGCTAGGATTATCTTGTACCTGGGATATGAATTTGATCGAAAGAAGTGCACAGATTGCAGCTCAGGAAGCAAGTGCTGATGGTATCAACTGGACATTTTCGCCAATGGTAGATATTTCCCGTGATCCTCGTTGGGGGAGAATTTCTGAAGGTTCAGGAGAAGATCCTTATTTAGGTAGCCAGATTGCAAAAGCAATGGTAAACGGATACCAACAACATGATCTTTCTAAAAATAATTCGATTATGGCGTGTGTAAAACACTTCGCTTTATACGGAGCACCAGAAGCAGGACGTGATTATAATACAGTCGATATGAGTCATATCAGAATGTTCAATGATTATTTTCCTCCTTACAAAGCAGCAGTTGATGCAGGTGTAGGTACCGTAATGGCCTCTTTTAACGAAGTTGACGGAATTCCTGCAACCGGAAACAAATGGTTAATGACCGATGTTTTAAGAAAACAATGGGGTTTTAAAGGTTTCGTCGTAACTGATTTTACAGGAATCAACGAAATGATCGAACACGGAATGGGAGATTTACAAGCTGTTTCAGCTTTATCTCTAAATGCTGGTGTTGAAATGGATATGGTTGGTGAAGGTTTCTTAACGACTTTGAAAAAATCCTTAGATGAGAAAAAAGTAACAATCGAGCAAATCGATAATGCTGTTAAACTTATTTTGGAAGCAAAATACGATTTAGGATTATTCCACGATCCATACAAATATTGTGATGAGAAAAGAGCTAAAACAGAAATTTTCACGTCTGCAAGCAGAAAAGAAGCACGTCAGATTGCAGCACAGTCTTTGGTTTTATTAAAAAATCAAAATCAGGTATTGCCTCTTAAAAAATCAGGTACAATTGCACTTATTGGACCATTGGCAGATGCAAAAGAAAACATGCCGGGAACCTGGAGTGTCGCTACTAAAATGGAAAATGCTATTTCATTATTAGCAGGAATTAAAGAAGTAGCAGGACCATCTACAAAAGTATTGTATGCAAAGGGGAGCAATTTAGATTATAATGAAACTTTCGAAACTAATGCAACAATGTTTGGGAAAACCTTACACCGCGATGGCCGTTCTAAAGAAGAATTATTGGCAGAAGCTTTAAAAGTAGCGAACCAATCTGATGTTATTGTTGCTGCATTGGGAGAATCTGCAGAAATGAGTGGAGAATCTAGCAGCCGTACAAATCTGGAAATTCCACAAGCTCAAAAAGATTTATTAAACGCTTTATTAAAAACAGGAAAACCAGTTGTTTTAGTTTTATTTGACGGACGCCCGTTAGTTTTAAAAGAAGAAAACGAGACTGTTCCTGCGATTTTAAATGCGTGGTTTGCCGGTACTGAAGCAGGTTATGCTATTGCTGATGTTTTATTTGGTGATGTAAATCCTTCTGGAAAATTAACTACAACTTTTCCAAGAAGTGTTGGACAGGTGCCAATTTACTACGCACACAAAAACACCGGAAGACCATTGGCAAATATAGAAGGTAAATTCGAAAAATTCAGATCAAATTATATTGACGAAAGAAATGAGCCGTTATTCCCATTTGGTTTTGGATTAAGCTATACCAACTTTGACTATTCAAACCTGAAAATTTCATCAGATAAGATGAATGAAAGCGGGAAATTGCAAGTAACTGTTGATGTTTCCAATACAGGAAATTATGACGGAAAAGAAACCGTTCAATTGTATATCAGAGATTTAGTAGGTTCAGTAACAAGACCCGTTAGAGAACTGAAAAATTTCCAAAAAATAACACTTAAAAAAGGGGAGAAACAAACTGTGAGCTTTGATATCGCGGTTGAAGATTTAAAATTTTATAATTCTGACTTACAATTTGTAGCAGAACCTGGACAGTTCGATGTTTTCGTTGGAGGAAACTCAGCTGCCGACAAGAAAGTTAGTTTTGAATTAACTAAATAGTTGGTTTGTTAGATTAGTAATTAGCCCTTCGTCTGGTTAGCGAAGGGCTTTTTCATAAAAAGAACTTTTTTAAACAATAATAAATTTTTGAAATAATGAAGATTTCTAATGTATTAAAAGTATTTAGTTTATTAATAATGATAATTATTTTTCATTCTTGCGGAGTGGAAAAAAATGCAATTGTTGCACATCGTGGGGCATGGAAAAAGAATAATCTTCCTGAAAATTCTATCGCCTCTTTGAGACAGGCAATAGATCTAAAACTTCCGGGTTCTGAATTTGACGTTTGGCGAACAGCTGACGATTCGCTCGTAATCAATCACGATGCGCATTGTAACAAATTCCTTATTGAAGAAACAAATTATGAAGATTTGCTAAAGTTTAAACTTTCAAATGGAGAGAAGTTACCAACGCTGTACGAGTATGTGACTGAAGGCAAAAGAAACAACAAACACACTCTTTTGGTCTGCGAAATAAAGCCATCAGAAATAAGTAAGGAAAGAGGAAAAAAGACAGCTTTAAAAACGGTTGAAACGATCAAAAAACTGCATGCTGATAAAATCACTTGTTATATCAGTTTTGATTACGAAATCTTAAAGCAAATTAGAGAAGTAGATCAGAAAACAGTTTTACAATATCTGGAAGGAAATAAATCTCCGAAAGAAGTAAAGGTAGATAAAATTTCAGGTGTTGATTATCATTTTTCTGTTTTTAAAAAACATCCCGAATGGATTAAGGAAGCGAAAGAAAATAATATTATCCTAAATGCCTGGACAGTTAACGAAGCTTCTGATATGGATTGGATTATTGATCATAAATTCGATTACATTACCACAAATGAACCTGAACTATTAAAAGAAAGAGTAAAGGAGAAAAAATAATCTTTTAAACTTTCCAAATAAAATGAAACTATGAAAAAAGCATATCAAATCACATTGCCAATTCTATTGTTTTTGATGATTTTCAACAACAATGTTTTCGCACAAAAAACGAATATTCCCGGAAAAACGGAATGGTTCGATCCGAATAAATCGGCAACGACTTATTGCAACCCAATTAATATTGGTTACAATTATACTACACTAAATCATAATGGAATTCCGGAATCACGCCGTTCAAGCGCGGATCCGGTTATAATTACTTTTCAAGGAGAATATTATTTATTTGCCACAAATCAGGCTGGATTCTTCTGGAGTAAAGACATGTCAGATTGGAAATTTGTTTACGGCAGTTTTCAAAGAAAGCCCGGAGATGATGATCAATGTGCGCCAGCTGCATGGGTTGTAAATGACACTTTGTTTTATGTGGGTTCAACCTGGAAAAGTGATCATCCCATCTGGAAAACAGCCGATCCAAAATCAGGACAATGGTTAAGACACGTCGATAAAGCAATGCTGCCAACCTGGGATCCTGCAATTTTTCAGGATGACGATAAAAAGGTCTATATGTACTACGGTTCAAGCGGAAAGTTACCTTTAGTTGGAGTTGAAGTGGATTATAATACCTGGCTTCCAAAAGGAAATCAGGCAGATTATGAAAGATTATACAAAGCGACAGAAGTAGAGGATATTCAGCGTCCCTACGGTCAGATAAAAGAAGTGGCTATTTTAGATCCGTCAAAGCATGGTTGGGAACGCTTCGGACCAAACAATGATATGGAGCCTGCACCCTGGGGGAATTTTATTGAAGGAGCCTGGATGACCAAACATAATGGTAAATATTATATGCAATATGGTGCGCCGGCAACTGAATTTAAAGGATATGCCAATGGCGTTCATGTGGGAGATAATCCTTTGGGGCCATTTACATATCAAAAACACAATCCGATGTCATACAAACCAGGCGGATTTGTAATTGGAGCCGGACACGGAAACACTTTTGCAGATAATTACGGAAATTACTGGAACACCGGAACCTGTAAAATCTCTATAAAAGACCGTTTTGAGCGTCGTATTGATATGTTTCCTGCGGGATTTGATAAAGATGATGTAATGTATTCCATTACGGCTTACGGTGATTTTCCGATCGTTCTGCCAACTTCTCAAAGAAATCAGGAAAAAGGAGCTACTTCAGGATGGATGCTGCTTTCATATAAAAAACCTGTCACCGTTTCTTCTGCCGAAGAATGTAATGAAGTAGAAACTCATAGAGTGGATAACGGCGGAAAAAAAGTATATGAGAAATTCTGTTATGGTGCTGAAAATTTAACCGATGAAAATATTCAAACCTATTGGTCAGCAAAAACAGATGCACCTGGTGAATGGATGCAGCTAGATTTAGGTAGGTCTATGGAAATCAATGCACTGCAAATTAATTATGCTGATCATAAAGCGACGCAGTACAACAAGGCTATGGATATTTATTATCAATATAAAATCTTCATGTCTGATGATGCCCAAAACTGGACATTAGTGGTTGATAAATCTCAAAATGCTAAAGACGTTCCGCATGATTATGTAGAGTTATCAAAATCAATTAAGGCACGTTACATCAAAATGGTAAACATTCATAATGCTTCAGGATTATTTGCAGTTTCAGACTTTAGAGTTTTCGGAAATGGATTAGCAGCAAAACCAAAAGCAGTTTCTAATTTTAAAGTTAACAGAAATGCAAAAGATTTCCGAAATGCAATGATTAGTTGGAAAAAACAACCAGATGCAGTGGGTTATAATATTTATTACGGAATCTCTTCAGACAAATTATACAACAGTATTATGGTGTATGATGAAGCTTCGTATGACTTTAGAGGTTTGGATAAAGGCACAAAATATTACTTTACTATAGAGGCTTTTAATGAAAACGGAATTGGCGTAAAAAACAAGTTAATAGAGGTAAAATAATTTAAGAAAAGTTGTACTGAATTCTGTGGCAGGTCTAAAGAATTTTGTTCCTTTGTGCAACAACCCAAAAACATAATTAAACCTATGAAAAAAACGATTCTTTTAACTGTTTTAGTTTTAAACGGATTGACATCTTTTGCACAGTCGAACGATGAGAAAAACATCAAATTATTCTATAAAAAGGCTTTAACCGAGTCAAAATGCTATACTTGGCTAGAGTATTTATCTAATGATATTGGAGCTCGTTTATCTGGCTCTGCAACTGCCGAAGAAGCCGTAAAATACACAAAATCACAATTAGAAACTTTAGGACTTGATAAAGTATACCTTCAGGAAGTTATGGTACCTCATTGGGTTCGTGGTGAAAAAGAAACGGCTTTTATTTTAGATAATAAAATTAAAACTGCAGTTCCAATTTGTGCTTTAGGAGGATCAATTGCAACACCAAAAACAGGACTTACTGCTGAAGTTGTTGAAGTACAGGGTATCGACGAATTAAAAGCTTTAGGAGATAAAGTAAAAGGTAAAATTGTGTTTTTTAACAGACCAATGAATCCTGAAAATATCGGAACTTTTGAAGCTTATTCAGGCGCCGGAGATCAAAGACGCAGTGGGGCACATGAAGCCGCTAAACTAGGAGCGGTTGGAACTATTGTGCGTTCTTTGAATTTACGTTTAGATGATTTTCCTCATGCAGGAGGGCAATCATATGGGGATTTGCCAAAAGCACAATATATTCCAGCAGCTGCAATTAGTACAAATGGAGCAGAATTGTTAAGCAAATTATTAAAAAATAATCCAAGTCTAAAATTTTATTTTAAACAATCTTGTGAAACTTTACCAGATGTATTATCTCATAACGTAATTGGAGAATTGACAGGTACTGTAACTCCGGAAAACATTATGGTAGTTGGCGGTCACTTAGATTCCTGGGATTTAGCTGATGGTTCTCACGACGATGGAGCAGGAGTCGTACAAAGTATGGAAGTAGTTCGTATTCTTAAAAATTTAAATTACAAACCAAAAAATACAATCCGTGTAGTATTGTTTATGAATGAAGAAAACGGTGGAAAAGGTGGCGCTAAATATGAAGAAGTTTCAAAACAAAAGAACGAAAATCATATTTTTGCTTTAGAAAGTGATTCTGGTGGATTTACACCAAGAGGATTTTCTATAGAAGCTGATGATGCAAATTTGAAAAAAATTCAAGGATTTGCACCTCTTTTTGAGCCATATTACATTCACAGTTTTATAAAGGGACATGCTGGATCAGATATTGATCATTTAACTTCTAAAACGATCGTGAAGGCAGGTTTACAACCAGATTCACAACGTTATTTTGATTATCACCACGCAGCAAATGATAAATTTGATGCTATTAACAAAAGAGAGTTAGAGCTTGGAGCAGCGACCATGACATCATTAATTTATTTAATAGACCAAACCGGAATTGTTCTTCCAACAACGAATTAATTAAAGGATTTTAATTTATAAAGAAAAAGCGATGATTACTCATCGCTTTTTTTATTTGAAAATATCTGTGTGAATCTGTTTTTATCAGCAAAACCCATGGCTAAAACATTTAGCTGTTTAATAGGTATCAATTACAGTTTTTAGTAAATTAGAATCAACAAGATCAGAAGGAGCAACTACTTTTTCTTCAAGCGGAATATCATTTCCATATCTTTCTTTAAGTATTTTCTGGACTCTTTCATCTGTCAAATTAAAATCTTTTAATTGCTTAGGTTTTGATAATTCTATTCCGGCGCCATTTTTATAAATCTTCCAGATTAATTCAGAGCAATAAATCCTGGTATCCGTCCATTCAAAATAGGCATCGTATTCCTTGCCCAGAAGTTGTTTGCCATACGTTTTCATTTTATCAAGAGTTCCCTCAGTTAAAATAGTTTCTGCATTCTTGAGTCTCTTAACAACATATTTATGATCTTTTCCATGTGAAATCCATTCCTCAAGAGGTGTTATTTTTACAGGCTGTACAGCTTCTAAAACAAATTGTCCGCCATTGACGAAAAAAATAATGCCGCAATGTGAGAATTTTGAATTGGTAGCAATTCTTACTGCTTCACATTGTTTTGATTCTGACGTTTGAAAAATAAGGTCTCCATCATGAATTTTATTCGATACAGCATTTTCCGGCTTTTTTCCAGAAAATGGATTGTTCGGAAAAACCTTCATCGCAACAAACAAAGCACAACCAAAGCTCAGTAAAAATGTAATGATGGGAAATAGATATTTTGATTTTGTCATCGTTTGACTTTTATGAATAAAGTATGTTGTGGCAAATTAAGAGCAAAAAAAATAGTTACCAAAATGATAACTATTTTTAAGTATACTTTGTGAAATATTAGATTCTAAAAATTCCTCCTACAGCAATAATTCTTTGAAAGAAGAAAAAGTCTTGCGAAGCTTTGTCTTCATTGCTAACAGTAGTTCTAATATCCTGCATGTTAATGTAACCTCCTTTTAACTCTCCTTGTAAGTAAAAATACTTGAAGAAAGTAAAATTAATTCCCGCCTTTGCAGATAAACCATATCCGGAAATGTGAAAGTCGTCATGACGTTCTTTTCCTAAAAGAGTTGCATTGGTTTTAGGATATAAAACTCCGGCACCCAAACCTTCAGTTAAGTTAATCTGAACTTTATCTGTATTTGGTAAACCAAACCATTTCGAAATATCGTCATGTCTGGAAACCTCAGTATTAATATAGTTCAAACCATCTGTATGCTCGTACATTAAAAATGCAGGAGGGTTTCCCTGAACAGTACCTTGATCAAAACCACCTTCCTGAGCTCCATATAGAGACATATCTACAGGTGTATTATTATAAACTCCGTTGTAAAAAGATCCAGCCTGATCAGCAGGTAAATTTATAGTACCAGTAACATTTGCTATTTGATTTTGTGTCATCACATATTTCATGTGATCCCAACCAATAGAAACGCTATAATGGTCGTTAAAGAAATATCCCATTCTAAAATTAGTTTGTGGGATAGTCATGTTTGCCGGATTCACATAATCAATATGGTATCCTTTTGGTTTATCATGAGCTTTCATATCAGCAACCGTAAAGTTGTAATCTTTTCCTCTGAAGTTTACATCAGATTCAGTATAACTGTCTCTGTTACCACCCCATGAAACGAAGAATTTCCCTTTATTATGTGATGTGTATCTTTCTACTGCGATTTCTTCCTGAGCAAAAGTGTTTAATGAAAAGCACACCAGGAAGAAAAATAAAATATTTGTTTTCAATGAACGTGTATTAAAAAATTAGAATGAGTTAACTGTTTTTCTAATGGCAACCAATTTGGTCATTAAACCTTCAAAATAGTCTAAATGAAGCATATTAGCACCATCACTTTTTGCGTTAGCAGGGTCAAAATGAGTTTCGATAAAAATACCGTCAACACCTACAGCAATACCCGCTTTGGCAACAGTTTCAATCATATCAGGTCTTCCGCCCGTAACACCGGCAGTTTGGTTAGGTTGTTGCAACGAGTGCGTTACATCAAGAACCGTAGAAGCATATTGCTGCATAGTAGGAATTCCTCTAAAATCAACAATCATGTCCTGATAACCAAACATAGTACCACGATCTGTAACCATAACATTCTCATTATGACAGTCTAATACTTTCTGAACAGCATGTTTCATACTTTCCGGACTCATAAATTGTCCTTTTTTCAAATTCACCACTTTTCCTGTGTTTGCCGCAGCAACAACAAGATCAGTCTGGCGTACTAAGAAAGCCGGAATTTGTAATACATCTACATATTGAGCAGCCATATCAGCGTCTTCATTAGTATGAATATCTGTTACGGTTGGAACATGAAATGTCTCTGACACTTTTCTTAAAATTTTTAATGCTTTTTCGTCACCAATTCCAGAAAAACTGTCGATTCTAGAACGGTTGGCTTTTTTAAATGATCCTTTAAATACATAAGGGATCTGAAGTTTGTCGGTAATACCAACTAATTTTTCAGCAATTCTAAGAGCCATTTCTTCTCCTTCAATAGCGCAAGGTCCCGCCAATAAAAAGAAATTCCCGCTATCAGTATGCTTAATTTGTGGAATATGTTGTATGTTCATAATATGATTTTTTGACAGTGCAAAGGTAGTTATGATTTATGAATAGCGGATGAGGATTTAAGATTATTTTAAGAAGCTAATCCTGCTATCTGTTGCAATCTTTTTCTCCAAAACCTTTTTTTATTGGTCTTTGCAGGAGCTTCCTCCGGTCGCTCTGCAAAAACCATAAAAAATAGGCTTTCTCAAAAAAGGATTTCCACTTCTATCAGGGCTAGAAGTTTGGTGGAATTATGAGTTTTTAAGAAGTTTTGAATTAGTAAGTATTAAGATTTTTCCAGTCTCAAATTAAATTCAGTTTCCAGGATAGTATTCAATTGACTATCCTCAAAAGAAAAAATTTCAGAGACCCCATTTGTCATTACTTTTAAGGAATTTTTAGATAATATTTTTTTGCCCAACGGATTTTGTAAAACCACAATTAATTTTTGTGTAAAAACCGAATCCTGATGCGAGTAATTGTAATAATTGGCAGGTTTAAAATCGATCCATCTTTGTGGTGTCAAATCAAACGAATATAAATTAGACCATTCTTGTCCGATCATAATTTGTAATAAAAATTCATTTTCTTTTGTCTTCACCAAAGTAAAAGTATCAAAATCATGCTGAATCTCAGTTCCAATTTTACTCAGTTTTAAAGGCTTTCTAATACTGTTTCCTCCAAAACCTAAATCAATCAGATAAACTTCATTTTCAATAGTAGCAATAATACCCAAATGCGTCTTAGCATTCTGTCCGGGATTCACCAAAGGACGCGCCGCAACATAATAATGCGGAACTCCAATTTCCTGCAAAACCAATGAAAACAAACCATTAATCTGATAGCAATATCCACCGCGATTTTTAGTTACAATTTGCTCTACAATATCATCGCCATTAAGCGATATTACTTTTTTAGACTGAACATCGATATTCTCAAATGGAACACTGAATAATTGACTGCGCATCAGTTTTGTAATACCTTCAATAGTTAATTCAATTTCCTCTGAAAATTTGATTCTGTCTAAGTATTGTTGCAAATTGAAGCTTGTTGCTTCAATTTTATATTGATTTTTTGATTGTTCCATTTTAATTTTTCTATACAATCAAAATTAAAGTATTTAAACAAGTAGAGGGAAGAGTTTAACTTATTTTTTGAGGATTTAGAAAAGCTTGAATCTTCATAAATTTGCCACTCCAATAATTTAAATATCTTATTTATTCTACTTTTAATTCAATAAAACTTTAATCATTCTCAATTTCTTTTCTTTTTAAAAGAGTTTTAATTACGCTATGTAAAACATTAGTATTCCAATCGTTCAAATAGCTATAACCACGATTTATGTTCACTGCATCATCTTTAGAATAAATAGCAAAATAAGTAGTATAACTTCTGGTTCTAACTTTCTTCCAAGGAATAAATTCATTTTTTGATTTCAAAGAGGCAGTGCTAAGAATAGTTAAGCCATCTTTAGTGAGAGTGACTTCACCAATTTGAATTTCTTCACCTAATTCATGTTTTTGAATATAGGTGCTAGCAATTTCTCCAAAATAAAGGTCCCATAAAGAGTCTAAAATTTCATTGCAAAGTTTATTATATTCATCTTTCTTTCTGCCAAAATAAGTTTTAAAATTGATCTTAATAATTTGATTATCATTACTACGAATCGATATAACATATTCTCTTCCGAAAACGAATTTATATCTCATGAATTTTACTCCAAAATTATATTCAGCTATTTCATCTTTTTGAAAAGTGATAAAGGAATCATTTTTTAAATCTTTACTATCAAATTTTATTTGGTTTTGCTCTAAGATTAGTTTTCGAGGATAGTTGTCTGTAATGCCTCTTCGGATGATAAACTCTTTTGGATTCATTTATTATTTATTTTTTTGCTTTGTCATTGTTATTGAAAGGCTCGTGTTCTCTTATATCTAACATAAAAAATCCAAAATAGAATTTGTCCGATAAAAAATAAAATATCCATAAAAATATGAAAATAGACGACGATATAAATCTGATTAATAAAGTGGTCCGGATCAACGGAATGGAAGTTAAGCAGGTCATAAAGATTTATTTTACCAAATAATACTCCAGGAAAAGTTAACGAAAAATGGATTAAGAATTTCTTATAACTAATCTCTTTAGTTAATTTTGAAAGCTTCCAATAGTGAAATGTTACAATACTTAAAATTATAAATTTGATCAAATTTATAATTATTTGACCTGGAATAATAGTAGTATGCCATCCCGGAATTATCGAATAGAAAAAATCAGAATTTATAGTTAGAATAGCAATGTAATAAGGAAATACTGCCAGTGATAAAAGGGTGAAAATTATAAAAGCTGATTTTGTTTTCATTACAATTTATGTGGGCTTAGCTTATTAGCTTTCGCTGTTTTATAAAATATTGTACGGCAATAGTCACTAATAACACAATAGTCAAAAATAGTAGAAGAAATATAAGACCCGCTATAGGAGTCAGACATCTGGCTTTGTCTGGATGCTCATCAAAATATTTTGAAAAATTATAATAAGCAACGCCAAAAATAGCACTTGAAAAAAGTATTTGCAAAATGAAACTTGTCAAAGACACTTTTCCAAACGTCATCGGCGTAGTTTTTCGAATGGCTTTTGTTCCATATACAAATTGAAACAATAAAGGTAGTATCATTAAGATTAGAGATAGTAGTCCTAACATAAATTAGTTTTTTATTACGGTTTCTAGCAATTTTTTCTCTTTAAGTTCAACTATTTTATCAAATGTCAATTCCTTAATTTTTAATTCCTTTTCACTTCTGAAAACTTCATATTTATTTTCTATCTGATTTATATAAACTAATTCATATAAATCTAAATTGTCATTTTCTTTTGTAATTACATCAGCCCTTTTCCAATTTTTTGTAATGACACCAAACTTTTGAGTTTGCCTGTTTACAATGATATCACCACTTTTTGAATCAAAATAAATCTGTTGCAAATCGCCGTAATGATCTTCAATTTCCATTGAATATAATCCAGAAACGATTACTACTAAAAGAGTCGATACTATTAATACTATACTTACAAGTATTTTTCTTTTCATTTAATCAGAATATGAATTGCATTGAGTTATAATTGGTTGCAAGGATATTTAAAGACTAGATTTCCTCCATTTATACAACATTGCCCTTTTTCGATTATCAATATCATTTATTCTAAAACCAGTAACATCTTCAATTTTATAAACTACCGGTCCCTCATCCTGGCCTAGTTTACCAACACAATTTAAAATAAAGTCGCTTTCTGAAACTTCAATAACAAATCCCGAAAAATAGTCAGAGTTATTAATTTCAATACTTGTAATAATATCCAAATTGCCTTCCATTTGTTTGATAATTTCATAATCCCAATTATCATTATCAGAAATAGCAATATTAATTTTTTCTTCTTTTTCTAACTCTTTCGAATAATCAATAACGACTTGCATAGCCTTTGCATAATCATCATTAAAATCAACATTTTGAATTGCTGAAATCTGAGCTATGATTTGTCCGTCAGGTTTTCCGAAACTTGTATAATGCTGAATTTTGATTAGAGTTTCATTAAAATCAATAACATAACCACACCAGAACTTATCATCGTCGCGATATTTCCAAACTCCTATTAATTCTTTATTTAATTTTGATCTTTCTAATATTTGATTGAAAATGCTCATTTTTATTTTTTGTCTTTTTAGTAATTTCTATTCCTTCTTCAAGCTCAATCCCATCGGAACCATCAAAATTCCTTTTTCATATACATTCAAATAAAGCTTAATAGGTTTCTTTTGTCCTGGCCAGGTCAATTCATATACATTTAAAAAGCCAGCTCCCATATCACTTCTTTTGGTTGGAAAAGGACAACAGGTTTCTAATCTTTTATATGTTATTTTTTCACCATTTGGACCGGCAAGAGCGTTTAGAAAACGAGTTTCGTTCAAAGCTTCATCTCGGGTATTTCGGTAAAAAATATTCACTGGATAATCAGGATCGTAACCATATTTTTTGTCTTTGCTGAAAAGTGTTATCGCAAAAGTATTGTCTTTCTTCAAAATTAAATCAGGAGCATTATCATCAACATTTTTTAAAGTGGATTTTGAACTCACGCAAGAGGTTGCAGTAATGAGTAAAATGATAAAAAAAGCTATTTTTTTCATGGTTTAAGAGTATTGGTCTTACAAATGTAAAGAGTAAAATAGTTTTTGCCATAGATTAAAGGATTAAAAGATTTAAAAAACCAGTGAAAACCTGTTCAATCCGTGTGCCATAATAAGCTATTCTGCCTTTTTGGGATTCAGTTTTAATATTCCAACTACAATCAGATATTGTGCCACAAGATAAGTCAGCATAATAAAAAAGGAACTTCTTTCGATTGGTGCATAGAATTTGTTAATTGCCAAAATACTATCTGAAATTACAAAGACAATTGCTCCCACAAAAATGTATTTATTTCCTGGTTTTTCCCAAACTAAAAATCCGTTAAAAGCGAATAAAAGCATGATGGAGATTACACTAGCGTAAATAATAACAGGTAGTTTTAAATCACCTAAAGAAGGTAATAGAACCAAAAGCATTCCGATCAGATAGAATGCGACAAGAAGACTTCCAATTCCGAAAGCAATTTTATTTTTATGAACTCGGGCTTTTATTTGCTTGTTAAACAGGACGCAATAAATAATATGCGCTGTTAGAAAAGAAACTAGGCCAAGTATAAAATAAATTTCAGCGATATCCGCAAAAAGTAAAATCACATCTCCAATCCATGAAAACAATAAAGCCGCCAGAAGTGCTTTTTTAGTTGGGAAACTGCGATAAAAGTAAGTTCCAAAAGCCAATAACGGAATTAAAATTGGTTTTAAAAAGAGATCTAAAGTTTCATATCCGGCAAGTAAAATAATTAGGTAGAGTACGCTAAAAGCAACGTACGTTTTAAAAATGGTGGAATTTCTCATAATTGGGGGTTATGAATTTATTAATTGGTTTTGAGTAGTTTTAAAATCTTTTGTAATGAAATAAGCGTAAGTCAGAAATGACAGGCTTAAGTAACCTAAAATAATATAATTGGAGAAAGGAAAAATCTGGTTTAAGCCAAACCAATCTCCGTAATACGTGATAATGGCAATAGCTATACTAAAACGCAATCCTTCCCAAAAAATGGCATATTTATTTTTATCCATCAATTCACAATAACTGTAAATAGTTATTAGAATAAAAAAGCCATAAATAAAGATATTAGGCAGTCCAATTTTGGCAATATTATCAAACAAATAAGTAACAAATAAAAGCGTTATTAAGACTTGAGCAACCGACCAGTAAATAAGCTTTTGAGAGTTTTGTGTCCCATATTTTTGAAAATCATAAACATTCTCAATTTTGTGTACAGGGTATTTTTCTTCAAAATTTGCAGGACGCCATCCGGTTGGTTTAAACCAGATAGTAAGCTTATCCTTCCAGTTGTCTGCACGCCACGCATCTTTAATTAATAAAGTGAGATGCTGAAAATTAATCTTAATCGGATTCCAGGTATGTGCTGGTCTCGTGATGCCAAAAACAGGTGGAACATCATCAAGTTCAGCTTGAAAAGTACCAAAAAGTTTATCCCAAAAAATAAAGATTTGCGAATGATTTTTATCCAGATATTCCGGATTTATGGCATGATGAACACGATGGTGAGAAGGAGTGACCAGAATATTTTCAAGAACCCCCATTTTTTTAATGTGCTTTGTATGATACCAAAATTGCAGAAATAAATGCAGTGGTAAAGTAATAGCAATTACAGAAGCGGGAACGCCTAATAATGCTGCCGGAATCAATAAAAAAGTAAATAAGTTTGCTAAACTTGAAATGGGCTGACGTAAGGCGCAGGCTAAATTAAACTCTTCACTGCTATGATGAATGGCATGTTTGTTCCAAAAGAAATTAATTTGATGTGCCCATCTATGGCTCCAATATCCATAAAAATCGATAACGAAAAAAGCAATGCAATAGGAGAGGACATTGGCTTCAAGATGATAAAAAGCAATATTAGAAACCAGCCATTCGTATGAAATAAAAGTAAGGCTTAAGCCTAAAACATCTTTCACCGAGTTGGTAATTCCAGAGCTGATACTCGATACGCTGTCTATCAATGGTGCAGTGTCTTCTTTTTTATAGATGCCGTAAATTTTTTCAATTATAATTAACACCAAGAAAATAGGTGTGGCGATAATTAATATTTTTCCGTATTCTTCCATAAAAAAACATTCTATTTTATTCCAAATATAGAATAAAATAGAATGTTTTTTAAATTATTTACAATTAAACAATTTCGGCGCTAAGTCCAGCTTCCAAAAGTTGTGTACATTGAGGTTTAAGTTTGTCTATTGGCCCTGTTTTTACAGTGCATTTTCCATTGTAATGTACAATTAAGGAACATTGTTCTGCTTGTTCAGCCGTGTGACTGCAAACACGCATTAAAGTGTCAATTACGTGATCAAAAGTGTTTACGTCGTCGTTATAAACAATGATTTCGTTATTGAAACCAACTGCTTCTTTTACCTGAACTCTTTCTCTTACTTTTTCTTTAGTACTCATGTTTTTAGGTTTTTGTACTGTTGTAATTACTAAAACTAATTTACGTATTTTAATGAAACCCAGTTGTTTCTTTGAAATTTTTTAACATATGTCAACCCTTTTTCAGTGCACGAAGCATCAATAAAAGGAATATCTTCTTCATAAAAACCACTAAATAAAATGATCCCATCTTTATTTAAACAGTCTACATAACTTTGCATATCATTCAACAAGATATTTCTGTTGATGTTAGCAATAATAAGATCATATTTTTTACCGGCCAATAAAGCTGCATCGCCTTCATAAACGGTGATGTGTTTGCAGTTATTGCGTTCGGCATTTTCTATAGAATTCAAATAACACCAATTGTCAATGTCAATGGCATCAATTGGCTGAGCGCCTTTCATTTCAGCTAGAATGGCTAAAATTGCAGTTCCGCAACCCATGTCTAAAGTTTTTAAACCTTTAACATCCATTTCTAATAAATGCTGAATCATCATGTGTGTAGTTTCGTGATGACCTGTTCCAAAACTCATTTTTGGTTCGATTACGATATCAAACTCGGCATCTGTTTTTGGATGAAAAGGAGCACGAACATGGCATTTTCCGTCTACATCAATCGCTTCAAAATTCTTTTCCCATTCTTCGTTCCAGTTTACCTGATCGATTTCTTCAACAGTATATTCAATTTTAAATTCTTCAGACTGTAAAATATAAATGTCATCCAGAATGTTTTCATCCCATAGATCTTTCTTCACATAAGCAGAAATTCCGTTCTCCGTTTCTGTAAAAGTTTCAAACGCTTTTTCGCCTAATTCAGCAATTAAAATTTCTGATCCCGGTTCTTTCGGCTCAATCGTAAAATGATATCCTAAATATATATTTGACATAAATAATTTTTTTGCAAAGGTAACAATAGAATGCAGAAGTTGCTTATAAATCTGGTAGAACATTTTTAATTTAAGAATAAATTAAAGCACAAAAAAAGCGTTCGCACAGCGAACGCTTTTTTATATAAGTAAGATTATAAAATCTAAAATCTAAAATCTAAAATTAGATTGCTGTAACAATTGCAAGGAAATCATCTGCTTTTAAAGCAGCTCCTCCAATTAAACCACCGTCTACGTCTGGTTTAGAGAAAATTTCTTTTGCGTTGTCTGGTTTTACAGAACCACCGTATAAAATAGAAACTTCGTCAGCGATATCAGCACCAAATGCTTTACGAACAACTTCTCTAATGAATTCGTGCATTTCCTGAGCTTGTTCTGGTGAAGCAGTTTCTCCAGTTCCAATTGCCCAAACCGGCTCATACGCTAAAACAACATTTGCCCAAGATTCTTTTGCAATGTGGAATAATCCGTCACGCAACTGATTCTCTACAATGTTGAAGTGATTTCCTGATTGACGATCTTTTAATTCTTCTCCAAAGCAGAAAATTACAGTCATATCATGTTTCAAAGCAGTATCCACTTTACTTGCGATTAATGCATCTGTTTCATGGAAAATTGCACGACGCTCAGAGTGACCAAGAATTACAGTGTTCACACCAATACTAGTTAACATATCAGCAGAAATTTCCCCTGTAAAAGCGCCGCCTTCAGCTTGGTGAACGTTTTGAGCAGAAACCCCAATTGTCGTATTTTTAACTTTAGCAACAGCTGCTTGTAAGTTTACAAAAGTTGGAGCTACAATAACCTGAGCAGTAGTTTGTGCTGGTATTTTTGTAATTAACTCACTTAATAATTCTTCAGTTTGTGCGGCATTTTTATGCATTTTCCAGTTTCCTGCAACAATCTTTTTTCTCATTTTGGTAGTTTTTATTATTCTTTTTATTTTTGTTTTTTTGTTGTAATTTGTGCAACTGATTAAGCTTGTTTTAAGCTTTTTAGTGTTTCGTTGATTTTATCAAAATCAGTTTCTATAGCACGGTATAAAACGATTTTTCCTGTTTTGTCGATGATAATATATCTCGGAATCCAGTCTAAGTCAATTGCTTTTCCAAAAACACCTTTCATTCCGTCGTTCATCATAAAATGATCGCCTTTTAATTCGTGTTTTTCAATTCCGATTTTCCATTTTTCAGCTGTTTTATCAGCAGAAAGGAATAAATAAGAAACGTCGGGATTGTTAGCTTGTAATTCTTTTACTTTTGGCATTGCTTTTACGCAATCGCTACACCATGAAGCCCAAACTTCAATAACCAAAGTTTTTCCTTTGTATTTTTTTAAAATGTTTTTGAAAGAAGTCTGACCTCCATCAACTGTTAATAATTTTTCAGATAAAGCTTCTTTAGAAAAACTTGTTTTCTGTGCTTGTGAACATGAAAAAGTAATCAATGCAATAACAACTAGAGCTATTTGTTTCATAATTATAATAATGGTTTAAAATATTATAAATTGTCTTTTCTGAACTGAATCTGCAAATTCAAATCAGAGCAATTTCATAAATTAAGGTTCTCAACAAAGTTAAACAAACAAA
Organism: Flavobacterium sp. LC2016-12; assembly: GCF_015351595.1. GTDB lineage: Bacteria > Bacteroidota > Bacteroidia > Flavobacteriales > Flavobacteriaceae > Flavobacterium. The sequence continues at coordinate 462,457 of NZ_JADKPT010000001.1, forward strand.
TTGAATGCCAAATGGAGATTAACAAAATTTGAAGAGTCGTTTATTTTGTAACAAAACTGAAATTTTCGGTTAGAAAAAAGCGATTGAAATCGTAATAGTACGTCTGAAAAATGAAAAAAACGGGGAATCATTTTTTTAGGAACTAAAATTTGGAACTGTTTTTTTGTTTTAGGAAGGATTTAAAGAACTAAAAAACGTCAGATTTTAATAAAAAAATCGGTAAACTAAATTATTTATAGCATACCGATTTTTTATTTTTATTTCGCAGATTTCTACAATTTCAAATCTCCAATATCATTGTAATGAACTTTCTGAATTACCGTTCCGTTGTGTAAAACAACTATACTTGGATTTGCTCTTTCAATTGTTTTTAAAGCTGTTGCATCACAAAAATAAAAATCAACATTTAAGCCGTATTCTTTTTTCGCTTTTGCAATTTCATCAGCTCCTGAAGCTGTCATAGCAACAACTTTGTAACCTTTAGCTTTTGCTTCCTTGTTTAAAGCTTCTAACTTTTTCATTCCAGCCGGTTCCGATAAGGTCAAATCGTACGTAACGAAAAGCAATAATTTAGGCTCTTTTAAAAGTTCTGCTTTATAGTCAGAATCATCTTTTGTCATGGTGAAATCATGAATTGGCGGAACATAACCTTCCGTAATGACTTTGTCTTTTCTATCTACAAAAGTGGCGCCAGCAGGAATATTTGCTAAATCTTTTTCACCAAATTCCTTGTCAACACCATTTACTTTGTAGATGAAAATCATTTCAACTACAGACTTTGGAGCACCTTCCGGAATTTCCATTCCTTTCTCAATATTAGTTCCCACTTTATAAGGACGGAAATCTTTTATCGGATTGTGATTTAAAACCCAAACGGCCATAAAAGCACACAAAACAACGCTGACATACACTGCAAAATTGGTTTGTGGAGTTGAAAATAACGGTTTTATTAATTTTTGATTGAAGAATAAAATCAAGATAAAGAATAATAAAACAATATCTTTAGTGAATGATTGCCAAGGCGTTAAATGCAAAGCATCTCCAAAGCAACCACAATCTTTTACAACATCAAAATAAGCCGAGTAGAAGGTAAGGAAGGTAAAGAAAACAATTAAAAGTAATAAAGCCCATATTGTCGTTTTTGCTTTATAACCCACTAATAACATTACACCTAAAACTACTTCCAGAATTAATAAAAAGATAGCTAATCCTAAAGCGAATGGCTCTAAAAAAGGCATATTAAAAACCGGCTCGCTAAAATATTCAGCCAGTTTGTAAGAGAAACCAACCGGATCATTTAGTTTTATTAATCCTGAAATGATAAATAATACGCCGACGAATATTCGGGAGAATTGAGTAATGATGTTTTTCATAATATAGGTTTAATTTAAATTCCGCCCGATGGGTATCGGGACCAAATTTCAAAGATTAGGATTGGAATTTGTAATTTATTTTTTGGAATTTTATTTGTTTATAGGCTCAAGAATTAGTGCAAAAACAGCATAATTAATCATATCCTGATAATTAGCGTCAATGCCTTCAGAAACTAAAGTTTTACCTTTGTTATCTTCAATTTGTTTCACGCGAAGTATTTTTTGCAGAATCAAATCAGTTAAGGAACTCACACGCATATCACGCCATGCCTCGCCATAATCATGGTTTTTGGCTTCCATTAATTCTTTAGTCAGTTTAATTTTAGCGTCGTATAATTCTGTTGCTTTTTCTACATCAAGATCAGGTTGTTCAGCAACGCCCAATTCTAACTGAATCAAAGCCATGATAGAATAGTTGATGATTCCGATGAATTCTCCTTTTTCATCTTCATCTACTTTACGGATTTCATTTTCCTGTAAACTTCTGATTCTTTGTGCTTTTATGAATATCTGATCGGTTAGCGAAGGCAGTCTTAAAATTCTCCATGCACTGCCATAATCTTTCATTTTGTTGATATATAGTGTGCGGCAAACCGTAATTACATTATCAAATTCAAGGGAAGTATTCTTCATTTATTGCTGTATATTTGCTAAAATTTCTTCAAAAATAAGGAATTTTTCAAGAGATTCAAGTTTCATGTTTTCTTTGTTTCAAGTTTTTTCTAAACAAAGTGTTAATGGGATAATTTGAAACTAAAAAAATGATGTTTCAAGTTTCAGGTTTCAAGTTTCAAGTTCTGAAACTTACGCAATCTTTGAGAACTTGAAACTTGAAACAAATAAAACTTGAAACAAAATGTTAATTAACTGCAAAGGTCAACTTATTAATTTGTCAATTCCTAAAGTAATGGGGATTTTGAATGTGACGCCAAATTCCTTTTTCGATGGAGGAAAGTATAAAAATGAAGAGGAGATAATCTCGCAAGTAGATAAAATGCTTTCCGAAGGTGCAACATTTATAGATATTGGTGCTTATTCAAGCAAACCAAGTGCTGAATTTGTGACCGAAACCGAAGAAATAGAGCGCATTGTTCCCGTAATTGAATTGATTTTAAAACATTTTCCGGAAGCTTTATTATCGATAGATACTTTTAGAGCCGAAGTAGCGAAAGCAAGTATAGAAAGCGGTGCAGCGATTATAAATGACATTGCCGCCGGAGAATTAGATGCTAAAATGTTTGATGTAATTGCAGCATACAATGTTCCGTATATTATGATGCACATGCGTGGAAATCCACAAACCATGCAGACTTTGACGCAATATGACGATATTGTAAAAGAAATGCTTTTCTATTTTTCTGAAAAAGTTAAAAAGGCGCGTAGCCTCGGAATTAATGATTTGATTCTCGATCCAGGTTTCGGTTTTGCCAAAACAACAGATCAGAATTATGAAGTTTTGCAAAAAATGGAGCTTTTTAGTTTGTTGGATTTGCCTGTTTTGGCGGGAGTTTCAAGAAAATCAATGATTTATAAAACGCTTGGTAATTCAGCACAAGAAGCTTTAAATGGAACGACGGTTGTTAATACAATTGCATTGACAAAAGGCGCAAAAATTTTGCGTGTGCATGATGTAAAAGAAGCTGTGGAATGTGTTACTTTGTTTGGGAAAATGAATTTGTAAAAGCCTAGTTTAAAAATAAATAAAATATGAGATACTTGACATTTGTTATCGCTTTCCTTCTTTTTTCATGTGAAGAAAAAAAAGATGTCTTGCTCCCAAAAGCTAATGTTTCAATTGTAAAAGATATTCAGGATCATTCGCCAATTTACATCTTCTTCAAAACCGAAGGCAAAGACACTATTGCAGAAGTAAACAGAAAAAACAGCATTATATCCACCAATTGGATTTTCAATATTGACAAACGTTTGCCTTTAAAATTGGTAATTCCAGAAGTAATGAAACTGCAGGAAAAAAAGCGAGGAGACAGCGCTCATAAAAATGAAAAAGCTGAAAATTATTATTCCTTTGCAGATTCCATCGGAAAGAATTTAGCTTTTTTGCCTTTCACGAAAGTGTATTATAAAATGGAGTCTGTTAGCAAAAATACCAGTCAATTGTATTTCAGGAAAAATGGAATGATAGAATACAGAGGCAGAAAAACGTATGATTTTCCGAAAAATAATCTGGAACCTTTTTTGGATAGCCTGGTTATAAATCCGAAAGCTGAAATTATATTTTCATACGATAAAAAGATGCTTTATGGAGATTATATTCAATGTAAAATCCTGGTAAAAACTATAATTGACAAAAAGATCCCATTTGTTTTTATAAGTGAAGAAGAGGAGTATATCCACTAAAAACTTAAAACCTGAAACAAAAAAAAACTGAGACAAAAGTCTACTGATGATGATAAGGTTCATTTCGTAAAATCGTAAACCCGCGATACAATTGTTCGATAAAAAATAAACGAACCATTTGATGCGAAAACGTCATCAGCGAAAGCGAAATTTTTCCCTGCGCTTTGCTGTAAACCGTTTCTGAAAATCCGTATGGACCACCTATTACAAAGACCAGTGTTTTAATTCCGGAGTTCATCTTCTTTTGTAATTCTTCAGAAAAACCAACGCTAGAGAAATTTTTCCCATTTTCATCCAATAAAATCAATTGATCAGTAGGAGAAAGTTTTGATAAAATCAATTCGCCTTCTTTTTCCTTTTGCTGACTTTCAGATAAATTCTTCACGTTTTTGATATCCGGAATAATCTCCAAATCAAATTTGATATAAAACGACAAACGTTTAGTATAATCGTCGATTAAAGTCTGCAACGATTTATTGTCGGTTTTGCCTATGGCGATAAGTTTGATGTTCATTGTGTTGTTTTTTTGCTACTAATTGCACGAATTTAGACAAATTAAAAATCTGTGTGAATCTTTTCGATCCGTAAAATTTGTGGGCAATTTATCGGCTTCTAGAATCATAGTTTAATGTTGAGCAAACCTAACAGGTTTTTAAAACCTGTTAGGTTTCGTTAGTTTTTAGAAAATTTGTCTTCAAAAGTTTTAAATCTCGCATCCAAATCTTTCAATAATTGTTTTTTTACCGATGTATCCTGAATAAAACTATAATTGATACTGTTGTAAACGTATTGTTTTATAGTTGTGTACGAAACATCAGGATATCTTTTGGCTAGTAAAACATATTGTTCCGTCATATTGGTTCTTAAAATTCCTGCGTCGTCTGTACTGATTACAATTGGCACATTAAATTCTTTGTAAAGCGTAAACGGATGACGACCGCCTTTTACTTTTAAAATGAATTCGTTACTCGCCAAATTAATCTCAATCGGAATATTATTTTTCGCCATATAACGCAATAAATCATATGAGTTTTGTTCGTACGCAATGTCAACTCCGTGACCAATTCTGTTCGCGCCTGCAACGTGAATTGCATCATTAATATGCCATGTCAAATCTTCTGGCTGAACCAAACCTAAAGTCAGTTCGCCCGCATGCAGTGTGTATTTTACATCCGGAAATTTAGCGTGACAATATTTAAACATCAACATATGTAACCAATAATCTTTCATGGAATTTTCGCCATGCTCTGGAGAAACGATGTTTACGCCCGCAACTAATTTACTGTCATTTGCTGAGATAAAAGCAATTGTCAGATTTTTGAATAAATCAACCGGATCCATAAAACGAAGCACAAAGTTTTGATAGCGCATCGTAAATTTATCGTCATCAATTTTTAAGTCTTTGTGTAGTTTTGCTATGAAATTAGTATTGAAATCAGCCGCATATTTTTTAGCATCTTTCTGCTGAATCGCTTTGTACAATTCGTCTAAAAGTTTCATTACCGCTTTTTCATCTTTTTGAACAAAAGCCTGACGTAGTTTTGAATTGAAATCAGTTAAATCTGAAACATTCATATCACACGGAATCGTAGATAATTGTGTTTCGATGTAACTTACATTTTCTGAAAGAGCGCGTTTTTTTAATTCAAGCATTCCTTCTGCAAAATGCCCCTGGATAGTAGGCTCGAATTTTTGAAAAGAGTCAAAAAACAAATCGTCGGAAGGAACCGAAACGCCGTTATAATCCTTAGCCGACCAGGTTTGCATTACTTGTTGTTGATAGAAAGGTAATTTTCCTTCGTTTTTAAGAGAAGAGAAAGTTTGCCAATTGCCGTTTGAAGGTTTTGTTTTAGCGACTGCCATGGTTTCTAAATTCAAATAAAAATCTTCTGCAATAGCTCTTTCCAAAAGAGGTTCTGCATAAATTGATCCCGAAAAATGATGGTGTAAATCGCCTCCTTTAGGCATTTGTTGAAAAAAAGCTGTTAAGAGAGCTTCGTTGTTTCTGATTTTTTCTAAATAGTCGCCAGCCGTTTGAGAAAAGCCGATTTGCGCTATAAAAATACAGAAAAGTGTAATTATCCTCGTCATACTCTAAGTTTAAATTACATGCAAATGTAAGGCTTTTCGAGGAGATTTGAAAATTTTGTTTTTAAAGGTTCAAAGGTTCAGAGGAGCAAAGGGACAAAGTTTTAGAAAAAATCTTTCGATAATTAATTAAAAAAGACGCACAAAAGTACGTCTCTATAAAACCTTTGAACCTTGTTGCTTTGAGCCTCTGTACCTCAAGAAAAAAGTACATCACGAATTTCCTCCGTCTTATCAAAAACACTTTTTGCAAAAGGACAAAGCGGAATAATTTTCAGGTTATTATTTCTGGCATATTCTACGGCTTTCATTACCAGTTTTTTGCCAACACCTTTTCCGTTGAATCCTTCATTTACTTCGGTGTGATCAATAATGAATTTTGAATCTCCTGCCCAGGTATAGGTCATTTTCCCGGCTTCTTTTCCGTCTTCTATAGCTTCAAAATAGCCTTTTCTTATATCGTTGATTTGATTTATTTCCATGATAAGTTATATTAATGTGGTTTTAATTTCTATTGAATGGGTAAGTGTTTTATGAATTGGACAGCTGTTGGCAATGGTTTCTAATCTTTGTCTTTGTGTTTCGTCGACTTCTCCAATTACTTCTATTTTTCTTGTGAAAACGGATACACTTCGCTCAGAATCTCTTTCAAAATCAATTTTGACGTTTATTTCTGATACGTTCCATTGTTTGCGGTTGATATACATTCGCAAAGTAATTACGGTGCAGGAAGCCAATGATGCAGCCAGAAGTTCTGTCGGATTTAGACCTAAATTTTTACCGCCCAATTCTTGGGGTTCATCAGATATTAAAACATTATCACTCGCTGATTTTACTTCTGTTCGATACAAACGTGTATCTATTTTTGCTGAGATTGTATCCATAATGTTATTTGATTCTTGGTTCAGGTAAAGGCACAAATTCGGTTTCGCCCGGAACTTTCGGGAAAGTTTGTTCTGTCCAGTCTTTTTTTGCTTTTTCGAGTAATTCTTTATCCGAAGAAACAAAATTCCAAAAGATAAAATGTTCTTCAGGAAACGGTTGTCCACCAAAAATATAAACAGTACTGTTTTCTGCGATTTCAAACTCACATAAAGTACTGTCGTTGGTAATCAGAATCTGTTTGGGATCGTAAATATGTTCGCCACTTTTAATGCTACCTTCCAAAATATACAATCCACTTTCGCCGAACAAATCTTTTCCGATATTGATTTTCTGCGCCTCCGTACTTTTAATCTCAATAAAATAAAGCGGACTATAAACCGGAACTGGCGATTTTTTACCAAAAGCTTCTCCGGCAATTAGTTTATAAGAAACACCATCTTTTTCCCATTTCGGAATATCATCTGCTTCTACATGAGTAAAATTTGGATCCATTTGCTCCAATTCTTTCGGAAGCGCCACCCAAATTTGTAAACCGTGCAGCATTTTGTCAGAATGTCTTAAATACTCGGGCGTTCTTTCAGAATGTACAATTCCTTTTCCGGCCGTCATCCAGTTTACGGCACCTGGTTTTATTTCTAATTCGGTTCCCAAACTATCACGGTGCATGATGCTTCCTTCAAATAAAAAAGTTAAGGTTGAAAGGCCAATATGCGGATGAGGAGGAACATCCATATTTTCATGATCACTTAAATGAGCAGGCCCCATATGATCGATAAATACAAATGGTCCGACAGCTCGTTTTTCACGGAAAGGCAATAATCTGCCTACCATAAAATTGCCAATATTGGCAGCACGTTCTTCGATAATTAAACTGATATTTGACATGGTTATATTTAATTTGAAAACAAAATTACAGTGGTAACTGCGATCTGTAACTTAATTTAGATTAAGATTTCTTTTGTATTTATAAAAGTAGGGAAAATGGTTGAGTTTGTTTTTATGGTGTTGATTAAATTTTAATTTATCCACGAAAAGTCTCGGAGAGACGAAATGTTTATAGAAAATTTAGATACCAGATTGCAACAGCCCCAGCGGGCCGAAATAATTGTGATAAGATATCGCTCCGCTGGAGCTTTTTTTTTGCACGTTTTCTCTTCGCTATAAACATGATACTCCTATGGAGTAAGTATTACTAGCGCATTGAAATTATTTAACTAATTCAAACTCCAACGCCTCACTTTCTGTTCCATTAATAATAATCGACAATTGATGCATTCCCGTATGAAAAACACGAGTCGTAATCAGTTTAAAAGATTGATTTCTTTCGACTTTAGTCAATTGATGTGGCTGATAGATTTTTTCACTTATTTTAAAGACTTTTTTAGCCAAATGACCTTTTGATTTTTTGTAATGAACTGCGTATTCTAAACGAATGGTTTTAGCTTCGTCATTTTTATTGTTTAAATGAAATTGAAACTGTAAATAATCTCCAATTTTGACTTTTGACGTTTTGATTTCGAAATTTGAAAGTTCAATATTAGTGCTTTCCAAACCATAATGACTCAGAATTTCAGGATGACCTTGTTTTAATAAAGTACGACAGCCGTGTTTTATAATTGCATCTGTTTCCTTGCTGATGCCTTTCCATTTTTGAGCAATTTCAAGTACAATTTCCGGATTATCTTTTACAATATCATTTAAATTATTGGCGACACTTCGACGAACATATTCTGAGGGATCATTTTTTAGATTTTCTAAAATAGGTAAAATTGAAGTAGGATCTTTTTTTAAGAAGGGAATAGCAATTGCCCAGGGTAATCTTGGTCGGCTTCCTTCGCTGGCTAATCTGCGAACATGATGATCTTCATGCAACGACCATTTTGTCATTTCATCAATCATCTTTTCTTTGTATTTTAAAATGAAAGGACGAACAGCAAATTCACAACTAATAAATTGTGTTATAGAAACAAAGGCTTTCGCCGAAGTTTTAAAATCATCCAAACCATATTTTTCTATATAATCGGCAAAGAAAATGAAGGCCAGATTGCCATCTGTAAAACTGTTTTTCTTTAAGTTTTGAATGATTTTGTCAATTAAAAAAACAGCTTCAGTAAAATTCTCGGGCATAAATTGATGTAAGACAACAGTAGTGTGTTTCATACGGTCTTTCCATTCTTTTTGCGCAAAATCGCCTTCGTAAATGGCTTCAATAAATTTTTGTTTGTTGAAAGCTGGATGTACTTCGGCGACAGCCTGACCAAATTTTTCGTAAAAAGAAACCGAGTAAATATCTTTAATTAATCCCATGATTTTATTTGAATGAACTTCAAAGATATTTAATGTTCTTTATTAGTGGCGAACAAAAAATAAAAATATTTGAACATTAAGACATTAACTTTTATTAAAGAGAAAAGGGTAGTTTTTCTTAATATCTTCATGGTAAATAAAAAGAGATAATTAAGATACTAATTGACTTTTCGTGTTAAAGGGGCTTTCAAATCCCCAAAATAAGTCCTACTTTAGCATCTTATAAAATTTAAGAAAAATGATTAGCGAAGCACAATTTCAAACCGAATTACAATTATTGATCAGTAATGCAATTCGAGAAGATGTAGGCCCGGGAGATTATAGTTCATTGGCTTGTATTCCTGATACGGCACACGGACAAGCTAAATTATTGGTAAAAGATCAGGGAATTATTGCCGGTGTCGCATTGGCAAAAATGATTTTTGAATATGTAGATCCAAAATTAAAAATAAAGACTTTTATAGAAGACGGAACGCACGTAGAATATGGCGATGTCGTTTTTGAAGTTTCAGGAAGTTCTCAGTCTATTTTAAAGTCGGAAAGAGTGGTTTTGAATACCATGCAACGTATGTCTGCGATTGCTACCAAAACCAGTCAGTTAATGCAGCTTTTAGAAGGGACGGGCGCTAAAATATTAGATACGCGTAAAACAACTCCAAATTTTAGAGTAGCGGAGAAATGGGCAGTGAAAATAGGAGGAGGAGAAAATCATCGTTACGCTTTATATGATATGATTATGCTGAAAGACAATCATATTGATTTTGCTGGCGGAATTACACTTGCCATAAAGAAAACAAAAGAGTATTTGAAAGCTAATAATCTGGATTTAAAGATCATAGTTGAAGCAAGAAATTTAGATGAAATTCGCGAAATTCTGTTAAGTGATGGTGTTCATAGAATTTTGATCGATAACTTCAATTACGAAGATACTAAAAAAGCAGTGGCTTTAATTGGTAAAAAATGCCAAACAGAATCGTCTGGAAATATCAATGAAAAAACCATTCGTGAATACGGACTTTGTGGTGTAAATTATATTTCTTCTGGCGCATTGACACATTCAATTTATAATATGGATTTGAGCTTGAAAGCTTTTTAAATTAATTAGTAATTGTTAATGGTTAATTGTTTGACATGGCACAGAATGCTTTAATCTAAACAATCCAAAAATCTAAGAAGTCTACCAATCTAAGCAGTCTAAAAATCTAAAAATATATGTCTCAAGAAATTGAAGATCGGATTGAAAAAGTCCCGGTTGTGCGTTCTGTAGCTCGTCTTTTTAAGAGAATAAAATTCCCATGGCTGGAAGGATTCTCATTATACGATTTATTAGAAATGTATATACTTGGAATTCTTGAAGGAGCTTTTTCGTATCATGCGAGCGCGGTTTCTTTTAGTTTTTTTATGGCTTTGTTTCCTTTTGCGTTATTTATTTTGAACTTAATTCCGTTTATTCCAATTGAGGGGTTTCAGGATGATTTTCTTCAATTTGTGCAACAAGGAGTTCCTCCAAATACTTATGATGCTATTAGCAAAATCATCAGCGATATCTTAAATAATAGTCACTCCGGATTACTTTCTTCGGGATTTTTGCTTTCGATTTTTTTGATGGCAAATGGTATTAACGGTATCTTAAGTGGTTTTGAGTCTTCTAAACATGTTTTTGATAAACGCGGATGGTTTAGTCAGTATTTAGTAGCGTTGGCTATTTCGCTCATCATGACAATTATATTGTTTGTTACCGTAGCTACAATTGTCGTTTTTGAGGTATTTATTCAAAAAACAATCATTCAGGATGTGTTGAGTGATCGTATTCCGCTCATTATTTTAGGGAGATATTTGTTCGTTATTTTAATGATTCTTATAACATCTTCAATATTATTACGTTATGGTACAAAACAGTATAACAAAGTGCCTTTTATTAGCATAGGATCTGTTTTTACAACGATCTTAATTGTTATATCTTCGTTCTTTTTTGGGATTTGGGTTATAAAATTCTCAAAATATAACGAACTTTATGGTTCAATTGGGACATTATTAATTCTAATGTTTTACATTTGGATCAACTGTATGATTCTGCTTTTAGGGTTCGAATTGAATGCTTCTATCAGAAAATTAAAACAAAAAAAAAATAAATAATATGAAAAATTGGATGTTAGCAATTGGTGTTTTTTTCTTGACATTAAGTACAATGCAAGGTCAAAGCGTTATTGGAAAGTGGAAAACCATTGATGATGAAACTGGTGAAGCAAAATCAGTAGTAGAAGTTTACGAAAAATCAGGAAAAATATACGGTAAGGTCGTAGAAATACTTCGTGCTGATCACAAAAAAGATGTATGCACTAAATGTGAAGGTGCAGAAAAAAACAAACCAATTTTAGGTATGGTTATCATTAACGGACTTAAAAAAGATGGTTCTGAATACAATGGAGGGTCAATCTTAGATCCAACAAATGGTAAAAAATACAAATGTTATATTGAATTAGAATCTGCTGATAAATTAAAACTTCGTGGTTATGTTGGGATTTCTATCATGGGAAGAACACAATACTGGACGCGAGTGAAATAAAAAGAATATGCGAAAATTAGCTTCGATAATTTTATTCTTAGCGATACTATCCAATAGTTTTGGACAATCTAAGAATTCGCCATTACAAATAAGTCATCTTACAGGTGACTTTTATGTTTATAAGACATTTCATGATTACAAAGGAACTTTGATTTCTGCCAATGCATTATATCTTGTTACAGATAAAGGTGTTGTGTTGTTTGATGCTCCTTGGGATCAAACACAGTTCCAACCTTTATTAGATACAATTAAGGTACGTCATAATAAGGATGTTATTATGTGTTTTGCAACGCACTCTCATGATGATCGTGCAGGAGGTTTGGGCTTTTACAAACAAAAAGGAATTAAAACATATACTATAAAAGCAACGGACAAAATCCTTAAAGAGAAAGATCAAAATGGGGCTGAATTTGTAATACCAAATGATACTACATTTACAGTTGGGCAGCATACTTTTCAGGTTTATTATCCTGGAAAAGGGCATGCGCCAGACAATATTGTGGTTTGGTTTGATAAAGAAAAAGTGCTTTACGGAGGTTGTTTTATCAAAAGTGCTGAAGCAAAAGATTTGGGATATTTAGGAGATGCCGATGTGAAAGAGTGGGAAAAATCGATTGAAAAAGTGCAGTCTAAATTTATGAATCCTAAATTTATTATTACAGGTCACGATGATTGGAAAGACCTAACATCTTTAAAACATACTTTGAAATTGGTTCAGGAATATAATGCTGAAAAAATTTCGAATAAAAAGTAATTCTCTCAAACCAATAAAAAAATCGCATGTTTTTTGTCGAAGTTATTTTACCACTTTCCTTAGCTAAAACCTTTACTTATCGTGTTTCTGAGACTGAATTCCATTTTATTAAAAAAGGAATGCGGGTGGCAGTGCCTTTTGGTAAAAGTAAAATTTATACGGCTTTGGTAATTGATATGCATCAGAATGAACCAAGTTTGTATGATGCCAAAGAAATTCATCAGATATTAGACGAAAGACCAATTGCTACCGAAACTCAGATTAAACACTGGCTTTGGATTGCTAATTATTATATGTGTGGTATTGGAGATGTATATCGTGGTGCTTTTCCGAGTGGGTTGTTACTTGAAAGTGAAACGATTATTTCGCATAAAGTAGATGTTGTCGTGAATCAAAATGAGCTTTCGGATGAAGAATTTTTGGTTTATGAAGCCTTGCAGCAACAAAGTTCTCTAAAGGTTCAGGAGATTATTTCGATTTTAAACAAAAAAAATATTCTTCCAGTTCTTCAAAAATTAATGGAAAAGGATATCATTGTTTTAGAAGAAGAAATAAAAGAAAGTTACAAACCAAAACTGGTTCGATATGTAAAATTGCATTCAAAATACGAATCGGATAATGGGTTAAATGAATTATTAGAATTCCTAAAAAGATCCAATAAACAAAAGGAAATTGTTCTGGCTTATTTTCAAATTACTGCTTCAGAAAAGAAACCTATTACAGTTAAGAAATTGACTGAAGTTTCAAATTCAACTTCCACGATTGTAAAAACATTAATTGAAAAAGAAATTTTTGAAGAATATTATCTGCAACACGATAGGGTTTCTTTTGATGGAAAAGCTTCAGAAAAACAATTACAATTAAGTGATGCACAAGAAACGGCTTTCAATGAAATTAAAAAAAGTTTAGTAGAAAAAGAAGTTTGTCTGCTTCATGGAGTTACATCAAGCGGTAAAACGGAAATATACATTAAGTTAATTGAAGAATATTTAGAAACGGGAAAACAAGTTTTGTATTTATTGCCTGAAATTGCTTTGACAACTCAGTTAGTTTCTCGTCTTAGAAATCATTTTGGAGATAAGGTAGCTGTTTTTCATTCGAAATACAGTAACAATGAAAGAGTAGAAGTTTGGAAACAAACACTTGAAAATTCAGCTAAAGCTCAAATTGTAATAGGAGCAAGGTCGGCTTTATTTTTGCCTTTTAATGATCTGGGATTATTGATAGTTGATGAAGAGCACGAGCAGACTTTTAAACAAACAGATCCGGCGCCGAGATACCATGCCCGCGACTCAGCAATTGTTCTGGCTAATTTTCATAATGCAAAAGTACTTTTAGGATCAGCAACTCCAAGTATTGAAACCTATTTTAATACACAAATTGAAAAATTTGGTTTAGTTACGATTACGGAACGTTATAACAATGTTCGAATGCCTGAAGTTGTTTTGGTTGATTTAAAAGACAAGCATTTCAGAAAAAGGATGACGGGCCATTTTAGCGATCTTTTAATAGAAGAAATTGCAGAAGCTTTGTCTTTGGGCGAACAAGTGATTTTGTTTCAAAACAGAAGAGGTTATTCTCCTATAATAGAATGTATGACTTGCGGTCATGTTCCGCATTGTCAGCAATGTGATGTAAGTTTGACTTTTCATAAACATAAAAATCAATTGAGATGTCATTATTGTGGGTATTCAATTGCTAAACCAACGCATTGCCATAGTTGTTCAAGTATTGATTTAACCACAAAAGGTTTCGGCACAGAGCAAATCGAACAGGAATTAATTTCTCTTTTTCCGAAAGCTAAAACCGGAAGAATGGATCAGGATACAACAAGAGGTAAATTTGGTTTTGAGAAAATTATAGACACCTTTAAAAATAGAGAAATTGATATTTTAGTTGGTACACAGATGCTGGCTAAAGGCTTAGATTTTGATAATGTAAGTCTGGTTGGGATTATGAATGCCGATAATATGTTGCATCATCCTGATTTCAGAGCTTTCGAACGCAGTTTTCAGATGATGACACAGGTGGCAGGAAGAGCCGGAAGGTCAGAAAAGCAGGGTAAAGTTGTGATTCAAACTTACAATCCAAATCATAATACAATTCAGCAGGTTACAACACATAATTATATAGGTATGTATAAGGAGCAATTATATGACCGACAAATTTATAAATACCCGCCTTATTTCAGAATTATAAAGCTGACTTTAAAGCACAAAGATTTTGAAAAATTGAAAGAAGGATCAATGTGGTTGTATCAGGTTTTGAGTCAGAATTTAAATATGCCGGTTTTAGGTCCTGAAGAACCAGCAATTAGTAGAATCAGAAATGAATATATCAGAACGATTTTGATTAAAATTCCGCAAAACCTGAATTTAGGAGGCACAAAAAAAACTATTCAGAAAATGTTGAATAGTTTTGAAGCTGTTGCTCAGTATAGGGCTATAAAAGTAATTGCCAACGTCGATTTTTATTAATTACGACGAAGTTGACAATGCTTTAACTAAATCTTCTTTTTTGTTTCGGCTTAATGGAATTTTTGTGATTCCAATTTCAGCAAATTTACTGTTAAAGCGTTCTACTTTGTCTATATTAATAATATAGGACTTGTGAACACGAATAAATTTGTCTTTTGATAAATCATTTTCAAAAGATTTCATTGTCGAAAGAACTAAGTTGCTGTCGTCTTCTGTGACTACTCTTACGTAATCTCCAAAAGCTTCAATCCACTTAATTTTCGACGTGAAAATTTTAAGCTTTTTAAGATTACTTTTAATAAAGATATGTTCGCCTTCTTCCTCTTTTACTTCTTTTTTAAGCAGATGCATGTCGATTGCTCTTTTTACGGAAGCATTAAAACGGTCAACGGCAATGGGCTTCTGAAGATAATCAGTAGCATCATAGTCGAAAGCTTTTAAGGCATACTCGGCTTTAGAAGTAATAAATATAATCTGAGGCTTAGATTTTAGTCCGTCAAGGAAATCAAAACCATTGATAACAGGCATTTCAATATCTAGAAAAATCAGATCGATATTATTTAAAGAGATACAACTTTTTGCTTCTATTGCATTAGAAAAGTCCCCGATTAAGTGCAAACCTGGGTGATTATTAACTAATTTTGCAATAATTGTCCTCTGTATAGAACTATCATCTACAACAACACAGTTTAGTTTCATAACATTTAAATTTAGAATAAATTCAGGATAGCAGTAGTAAATGTATTATTTTTCTAGGAAAAAAACTAAACTTAGACCTTATTTTTTACATTACAACGAATAAAGTAAAAAAAGTGTTGTATATATAAAAAGAATGGTTACTTTTGCACCCAATTTTAACAAATAAATATTGTATTTATGAATCATTATGAAACTGTTTTCATTTTAAATCCCGTTTTATCTGAGGTTCAGGTGAAGGAAACAGTAACGAAATTTGAAGAATTTCTTACTAGTAGAGGAGCTGAAATGGTATCGAAAGAGGATTGGGGTCTGAAAAAAATGGCTTACGAAATCCAAAACAAAAAAAGTGGTTTTTACCATTTATTCGAATTCAAAGTAGCTGGAGAAGTTCTAATTGCTTTTGAAACTGAATTTAGACGTGACGAAAGAGTTATGCGTTTCTTAACTGTAAGTTTAGACAAGCATGCTATTTCATGGGCGGAGAGAAGAAGAGCTAAATTAAAATCTACTAAAGCGTAATTATTATGTCTACAATCGAACAATCTGCAAAAGGAAAAAAAGACGGAGATATCAGATATTTAACGCCTTTAAACATTGAAACTAACAAAACTAAAAAGTATTGTCGTTTCAAAAAATCAGGAATCAAGTATATTGATTATAAAGATGCTGATTTCTTATTGAAATTCGTTAATGAGCAAGGAAAAATTCTTCCTCGTCGTTTAACTGGAACTTCATTAAAATACCAAAGAAAAGTTTCTGTAGCTGTAAAAAGAGCTCGTCACTTAGCTTTAATGCCATACGTGGCCGATTTATTAAAATAATTAAAAACTCTAGTCGCTGGTTTCTGTTAAAGCAGAACCTAACTTCTAAAATATAAGGACAACAACATGGAACTTATTTTAAAACAAGACGTACAGAACTTAGGATTTAAAGATGATGTAGTATCTGTAAAACCTGGTTACGGTCGTAACTTTTTAATTCCTCAAGGTTTTGCTTCATTAGCAACTCCTTCTGCTAAAAAAGTTTTAGCTGAAAACCTAAAACAAAGAGCACATAAAGAAGCTAAAGTGGTTGCTGATGCTAAAGCATTAGCTGAAACTTTAAAAGCTCTAGAAATTAAACTTACTGCAAAAGCTGGTGGAGAGAAACTTTTTGGTTCTATCACAAACATCGACATTGCTGAAGCATTAGAGAAATCAGGTAACGCTATTGATAGAAAATTCATCACTAGTGGTATCGTAAAACGTACTGGAAAATATTCTGCTAGCATCCGTTTACACAGAGATGTTATCGTTGACTTACCATACGAGATTATCGCTGAAAAATAACATTTTGTTAACTTCTTGTTAATAAAATATAAAAACCACTCTTAGGAGTGGTTTTTTTTTGCCTAATTTTGAGAATAATAACTCACTCAAAATCAGGAAAATGAAAAAAATCTTTGCATTAGTGTTATGTTTGCTGGCCTTAACCGCGGCTACAGGGCAAACAACAACTTCGAGTATTAAGGGAATTGTAAAAAGCTCCACAAATGAACTATTGCCCGGCGCCAGTATTTTAGCAATCCATACTCCTACGGGAGGTAAGTATACTGCCGTTTCCAATGAAGATGGAAGGTTTAGTATTTTAAACATGAGAATTGGAGGTCCTTACAAAATTGTAGTAAGTTTTGTAGGTTTTCAAAATCAGGAATATGATGATATTTATCTTGATTTAGGTAAACCTTTTAATATTGATGTGGTCTTAGCAGATGCGAGTCAGGCATTGGAGGAAGTTAAAATTGTAACTAAGGACAAAGTTTTTAAAAGCGGAAAAACCGGTGCTGAAACTACAATTGGCAGAAGGGAATTAACTGCATTACCTACAATTTCACGATCTGCTGAAGACTTTACAAGATTAGAGCCAACAGCTAGCGGTGGTTCTTTTGGAGGAAGAAATGATCAGTATAATAATTACTCTTTAAATGGGGCTGTTTTTAATAATCCATTTGGATTAGATGCTGCAACTCCCGGTGGGCAAACTGGAGCTCAGCCAATTTCATTAGACGCAATTGAGCAAATTCAGGTAGCGACCGCACCTTACGATGTAACATTATCAGGATTTACCGGAGCTTCTGTTAATGCTGTTACAAAATCGGGATCAAATGAATTTCATGGTACGGCTTATGCATTTTACAGAAATCAGGATTTGACAGGAAGTAAAATTAAAGGTGAAAAAATATTTGTACCAACTTTGGAGCAAACTCAGGCTGGTGCTAGTTTAGGGCTACCTATTATTAAAGATAAATTATTCATTTTTGGAAACTTTGAAATCGACAAACGAAGTGATTTAGGATCAAATTTCGTTGCTAATAATAATGATGGTGTAACCGGTATTAATGAGTCAAGAGTTATGGAATCTGATTTGAAAGCGGTTTCAGAAGCTTTGGGAGCTTTGGGCTATGATACAGGTGCTTATCAGGGTTTTATACACGAATCGAACTCTAATAAAGGAATTATTAAAGTAGATTGGAATATTAATGACAATCATAAACTGGCTGTTATTTATAATTTCCTGGACGCTTCAAAAGATAAACCGGCTCACCCAACAGCCTTAGGTTTTAGGGGACCAAATGCTTCGATATTACAGTTTAGAAACTCAGGATATCAGATTAATAATAATTTAAGTTCGTTTTTAGCGGAGTTAAATTCAAAATTCAGTGAAAAAGTTTCAAATAAACTACAGGCTGGATATTCTCATTTTAATGATTATCGCGTGCCGTTTTCTGTTCCGGCTCCTGTAATTAATATTCAGGATGGCGCAGGTTCTAATTATATCATCGCAGGACATGAACCTTTTTCGATCAACAATACTTTAGATCAGAAGGTGTTTCAAATTACAGATAATCTGACGTATACAGTGGGAAAACATGTCTTTACTTTTGGAACTTCTTTTGAGAAATTTGGATTTAAAAATTCTTTTAATTTAGCTGGATATGACAACTTTGGGAATCCAAATGGTTATGCAGGAACTTTTTTTACTCCTTATTTTACTACTCAGGATTTCTTAAATGATGCCGCTCAGCCTTATGCAACGAGTATCATTGCGCAAAACCTTAAATATGCACAAGACACATTTAATACAAAAAGCCAATTTGAAGTTGGGGCAGATGGTGGTTGGAAACTGGCAGAACTGAACGTAGGACAATTGGCATTTTATGCGCAGGATGATATTAGCTTAAATGATGATTTTAAATTATCTGTTGGTTTAAGAATAGATAAACCATTGTACTTTAACACAGCTGATTTGATTCAGAAATATATAGATACAGATAATGGAGGTGCTGGCAGAGACAATAGTATTGATTATTATGATCCTCAAACTGGTGAGGCGGTTAAGTTAATATCAACAGACTTGCCAAGCGACAGAATTTTATGGTCACCGAGAATTGGTTTCAACTGGGATGTTAAAGGTGATGCTACTTCTCAGTTGCGTGGAGGATCTGGAATTTTTACAGGAAGAATTCCTTTTGTATGGTTAGGAAATCAGGTCAGTGGTGCCGATGACAGCTTTTTACAAATTATGGACCCTGATTATAAATGGCCTCAGGTTTGGAGAACAAGTTTAGGTTTTGATCATCGATTTGAAAGCAATTATATAGTAACCTTAGATTTGTCTTATAATAAAGATATCAATGCTGTACATGTTCAAAACTGGGGATTAAAACCTCCAACAGGAACTTTGGCCGGTGTAGATAACAGAGCAATTTATGTGGCGGCAGATCATGGAGCAAATAATGCTTATGTAATGACCAATTCAGATAAAGGAAGTGCTTTTAATGCAACGGTTAAATTGCAAAAAACATTTGAAAATGGTTTGTATGCAAGCGTTGCGTATAACTACTTAAAATCAAAAGATGTAAACTCTATTGAGGCTGAAATTACAGGAGATGCTTTTGCTTTTAATCCAGCGCTTGGAAATGTAAATAATGATGTATTGTCAAATTCTAAATATGGTGATAATCATCGCTTTATTGGTGTAGCTTCTAAAAAATGGAAGTATGGTCATGACAAATGGGCTACAACCGTTTCAACATTCTTAGAATATGCTCAAGGAGGACGTTTTAATTATACCTATGGAGGTGATATTAATGGAGATGGTTCAGCTGTAAATGATTTACTATATATCCCTACAACCGCAGAAATTGGTCAGATGACTTTTAGCGGAGCTGGTCAGGCTGAAGCCTTCGATAAATTTATAGCTCAGGACAAGTATATGAGAGACAGGAGAGGTCAGTATGCAGATCGTTATGGGGCAGTATCTCCATGGAGAGGAAGATGTGATTTAAAACTATTACAGGACTATAATTTTAAAGTTTCATCTGTTTCTGAAAAAAAGAATACAATTCAATTTAGCATTGATATTTTAAATTTTGGAAATTTGATAAATTCAGATTGGGGAGTGGTTCAGGTTCCAACAAGCGTTCAGCCAATTGGAGTGACCGTGGCAGGAAGCACGCCAACTTATACTTTCAATAATGCTCCAACCAAAACCTTTAGCTATGATGCCAGTTTAACATCAAGATGGCAAATGCAATTTGGTATCAGATACATTTTCTAGTAAAGGAAAAAAAGTTATAAATTTGCCCTCGCATTTGCGGGGGCTTTTTTTTGAATAATTACAGCAAAAAATGGAAGGCTCTTTTTAGAATGTTTAAAGAAAGAAAATAAATGAAATACGCAAGACTTACAAAAGAGCAATTTGATGAATTGCACGCAGAATTTGCCAGCTTTTTGGCTACGCAGGCTATTGATAAAGCAGAATGGGATTCTCTTAAAATAAACAAACCTGAGGTTGCTGAACAGGAATTAGATGTTTTCTCTGATTTGATCTGGGAAGGTGTTTTATCAAGAGCCGAATTTTTGGAGCATTTCTCGAAAAATCATATCTTTTTATTTCAGTGTTTTGAAACACACGTTCAATCAATAGTATTAAAATCACTGGTTCCGGAAACAGACTTTTTAACTAAGGATGGTTTACAATGGTTAAGTGATAATATGTTTACAGAAACGATTGAAATGAAAGTTGGAAAAAAAGTATTTACTGAAGACAGAAATGCGTCTATTTTTGAATTGATTCAGCAAGGTGCTTTTTTAAGTGACGGTCAATTGTTCAAACAAATTAATACTATTTTGGAATCTTAAGATTTTAGTAAGACAAAAATAAGTTGAGGAAAGGCAAACAATGAATGTTAAATTGTTTGCCTTTATTTATTTTTTTAACTTTTGTTTAAACTTTTATGTTTTTTTTGGCCCGTATTTCTACGCGTTTTTTCTTAATAATGAAAGGAATGGCCTTTTTACTTGATATTCAATGTTATATCGGTTAAAATGTATTTGTTTAAGTCAATTTTAATCGATTATCTTATTTTTTTGTAGGTTTAAACCTTCTTTTTTAATGATTTGTTGAAATAGATTTTTTTTTTTGTGATAAATATAACAGTTCTTTTTTGCTTAAAAGTGCCATTTTTCCTGCTGTTTAATACTTTTTTTTAACATATAGTTATTTTTTAAGTTTTAAAAAATAAGAATTTTATACTTGTTTTATATTTTCATTTTAATTAATTTTAGTGAAAGAAAGGTTAAACAAAATGTTTTTTGTAAAGACACTTTATAAGAATAATATTTCCTTTTCATTTTAGATGAAATAAAATATTAGTAAAGATTTTTTTATTGCATTAGAGTTTAAAAGTTTTTTTTAAAATAACTTAATTAATTTGCTTATGGAATTGACAATTACTCTACTTATCAAATTTGCATTAGGTCTTCAAATTATTTTAGCTTTATTTTTTATTCTTGCAGATAGAATTAAGCTTGTGCAAAAAAAAGCAAATTTCAGTTTAATTATAAACGTTTTTCAAAAGAGTCAATATTACGTCAATTTATTATTTGCAAACCCCAGATTGCGGCTTTGTAAATAAAAAAGTATTATCGTAACTTTAATTGATAATCCTTAGTATTAAATAATGTTTTAAATTTTAGAATTTTGTAAATCTTCTAAATAAGGATAGACTGTCTAATCAACATTTTATCGAATTGAAACATACTCTCAATATTTAATAGAATTCCCCAAATTCTGCTAATAGACATAAATTTTCATTTCTGAAAATTACCTACCTAACAAATCACTCTATTTTATTTGGAAATTGATTCATATCAGTATTCCACAAAAGTTCAAGATATTTTTTATTCAAATGAATAAGAAGTGGTCTTTGTATACTTCCGTATACGTGATTTTTTTAATGAAATGTGGTTTAAAATAGTAGACAACTGGTTTTTTAAATTTCATTTTAAGTAGCTGATTATTAACGTTTTTTAAAATTGCCTAAGTATACGTACTTATCGCAACAGGTATTTTATTGTCCATTTTCTAATCTTCCAAATTATGAAAAAAACTTTTACTTTTTATGATCTCATCGTAAAGAAGAGATTATTGTTTTTGGTGTTTTTATTGCTTTTAAGCAGTAAAAACTTTGCACAAACCTTTTGTAGACCAATATCAAATACAAATGATATTTCAGGTATTTGTATTGGTTCCGCTGTAACAAATCCAACAGCAGCCTACGATAATGATGCGGGCTTAACAACATTTACAACTCTGAGTACAGTCGTCGGGTTGTTTTGTTCTGCCCAGGAAACTTTGGTTCTTAATCAAACAGCAAAGGCTGGTGATGAAATTGTTTTATATATTGGTAGTGGTGCTGGTTTGCTTAATCTATCTTTATTATCTAGCGGTACAATTCAGCCGAAACTTAATGGTACAAATTCAGGATCAGCAGTTGCGATAAATAATCCTTTGCTTAATCTGGCATTATTACCTGGAAATACTATTGGAGTTCTACGATACACTTTGACTAGTGACACAAACCAGGTTCAAATACAATTAGGAGGCGCTGTAAGCGTGCTAACTGATTTAAGAATTTATGATGTTCGTTTAGAATTTGTTTCACCAACGGTGACAGGAGGTTTAAATCAAACAATTTGTTCAGGAAGTTCTACCACATTAACTGCAACTCCTGCAGCCGGAACAACTGTAGCTTGGTATAGTTCACCTACTTCAACTACAGCTTTAGCTACTACAACTTCGTATACAACTCCGGTTTTAACTGCAAGTACAACTTATTATATAGGTGTAACAAGAGTGCCCGGTTGTGAGGGAAATGAACGTGTGCCAGTTGTTATTAATGTATCAAATCCTGCAACACCTGTGATTAGTACAGTGGGTACAGCAATTTGTTCTTCAGGACCAACTCAGGCGACTACATTATCAGTTTCAAACCCGGTAGCCGGAACCACCTATTCCTGGTTTAGTGTAGCAGCTGGAGGTGTTGCTCTGGCAAGCGGAAACTCTTATTCTCCAATCGTACCAACCGGTGTTAGTAATTTTTATGTAGAAGCATCAATTGGTACATGTAAAGCAACAAGCCGAACTCCAGTTACTGTTACCTCTACACCAGTTCCGGCACTAGCATCGGTACTAACACAAAGTGTTTCAATCTTATCCGGACAAAATGTAACTTTAAATGCTTCAACAACTGAGGCAAATGTTGTTTTGGACTGGTACGATGTTCCTACTGGAGGAACGAGACTATTAGAAAATTCGAATACTTTTACAACTCCCGCTTTAACCGCAACTAAAACTTATTATGTAGAGTCACGCAATACTGTTGGCGGCTGCGTAAGTGCCACCAGAGTACCTGTTACAGTGACAGTTTTAGCAACTCCATTAGGAACTTGTTTAGAAGCCAATAGCCAGCAAACAACCCAAAACGGATTGTGTTTACTATGTTCTTCAACAACACCAAATAATTCTGTAGACGGGAATATTGCCACGGCAGCCAGACTTACTCTTCCGGTAGGTTTATTAAACGGATGGATTCAGCAAACCTTACAATTCAATAATCCTGGAAAAGCAGGAGATATTGTAGATGTTGAATTGGAATTACCGGGTGGTATTGCCGATGTTTCATTATTAGGAGCTGTTAGTTTGGCAACATATAACGGAGCAACATACAATAATGATAGAGTTTTTACAAATAACCCTTTGGTTACTTTGCAATTACTATCAGGAAATCGCTTTAAAGCTAGCATCGTTGCCGGAGCTAATTTTGATCGTGTTGAAATTAGACTAGGCGGTGTGGTTGCGGCTTTAACTAGTTTAGATATTTATCAGGCCACTTACAGATATAAAGTACCTGTAATTTCAGGTAATAAAACTATTTGTAGTGGAACAACAACTGCTTTGACAGCAACATTGGATGCAGGTGAAACAATCAGATGGTATGATGCTGCAACAGCCGGAACTTTATTATCTAGTACAGCTGCGTATACAACTCCTGTCTTAACAGCCAATACAACCTATTATGTTGAAATTACCCGTAATGGTTGTGTAAATAGTGAAAGAAATCCAGTTGTTATAACTATTACGGATCCTGTATTACCAACTATTAGTACTACTGGTACGACGATTTGTTCTACGGGTCCAACTCAGGCCACTACATTATCGGTTTCAAATCCGGTAGCCGGAACAACTTATTCCTGGTTTAGTACCTCAACAGGAGGGGTAGCATTAGCAAGTGGAACTACTTATACACCAACTGTACCAACGGGTGTTACTAATTTTTATGTAGAGGCATCAATTGGAGCATGTAATTCAGCAACCAGAACTACGGTTACTGTTACCTCTACACCAGTTCCTGCTCTTGCAACGGTACTGACACAAAGTGTGTCGATATTATCTGGACAAAATGCAACTTTAAATGCTTCAACAACTGAGGCAAATGTTGTTTTGGACTGGTACGATGTCCCTACTGGAGGAACAAGATTGTTAGGAAATTCTAATACTTTTACAACTCCCGCTTTAACTGCAACTAAAACTTATTATGTAGAGTCACGCAATACTGCTGGCGGCTGCGTAAGTGCCACCAGAGTACCTGTTACAGTGACAGTTTTAGCAACTCCATTAGGAACTTGTTTAGAAGCTAATAGTCAGCAAACAACTCAAAACGGATTGTGTTTACTTTGTTCTTCAACAACACCAAACAATTCTGTAGATGGGAATATTGCTACGGCAGCCAGACTTACTCTTCCGGTAGGTTTATTAAACGGATGGATTCAGCAAACTTTACAATTTAATAATCCTGGAAAAACAGGAGATATTGTAGATGTTGAATTGGCATTACCAGGAGGTATTGCCGATGTTTCATTATTAGGTGCTGTTAGTTTGGCAACTTATAATGGAGCAACGTACAATAACGATAGAATTTTTACTAATAACCCTTTGGTTACTTTGCAATTACTATCAGGAAATCGCTTTAAAGCCAGTATAGTTGCCGGAGCCAATTTTGATCGTGTCGAAATTAGACTTGGAGGCGTGGTAACGGCTTTAACAAGTTTAGATATTTATCAGGCTACTTACAGATATAAAGCACCTGTAATTTCAGGGAATAAAACTATTTGTACAGGAACTGCTACTACTTTGACCGCAACATTGGATGCAGGTGAAACAATTAGATGGTATGATGCTGCAACAGCAGGAACTTTATTAACCAGTACTGCTGCATATACAACACCTGCTTTAACTACAGACACAACCTACTATGTTGAAATTACTCGTAATGGCTGTGTAAATAGTGAAAGAAATCCTGTTCTTATAACAATTACCGATCCTGTATTACCAACTATTAGTACTACTGGTACGACGATTTGTTCTACGGGTCCAACTCAGACCACTACATTATCGGTTTCAAATCCGGTAGCCGGAACAACTTATTCCTGGTTTAGTACCGCAACAGGAGGGGTAGCATTAGCAAGTGGAACTACTTATACACCAACTGTACCAACGGGTGTTACTAATTTTTATGTAGAGGCATCAATTGGAGCATGTAATTCAGCAACCAGAACTACGGTTACTGTTACCTCTACACCAGTTCCTGCACTAGCAACGGTACTGACACAAAGTGTTTCAATCTTATCCGGACAAAATGCAACTTTAACTGCTTCAACAACTGAGGCAAATGTTGTTTTGGACTGGTACGATGTCCCTACGGGAGGAACAAAATTGTTAGGAGATTCTAATACTTTTACAACTCCTATTTTAACTGCAACTAAAACTTATTATGTAGAGTCACGCAATACTGCTGGCGGCTGCGTAAGTGCCACCAGAGTACCTGTTACAGTGACAGTTTTAGCAACTCCATTAGGAACTTGTTTAGAAGCTAATAGTCAGCAAACAACTCAAAACGGATTGTGTTTACTTTGTTCTTCAACAACACCAAACAATTCTGTAGATGGGAATATTGCTACGGCAGCCAGACTTACTCTTCCGGTAGGTTTATTAAACGGATGGATTCAGCAAACTTTACAATTTAATAATCCTGGAAAAACAGGAGATATTGTAGATGTTGAATTGGCATTACCAGGAGGTATTGCCGATGTTTCATTATTAGGTGCTGTTAGTTTGGCAACTTATAATGGAGCAACGTACAATAACGATAGAATTTTTACTAATAACCCTTTGGTTACTTTGCAATTACTATCAGGAAATCGCTTTAAAGCCAGTATAGTTGCCGGAGCCAATTTTGATCGTGTCGAAATTAGACTTGGAGGCGTGGTAACGGCTTTAACAAGTTTAGATATTTATCAGGCTACTTACAGATATAAAGCACCTGTAATTTCAGGGAATAAAACTATTTGTACAGGAACTGCTACTACTTTGACCGCAACATTGGATGCAGGTGAAACAATTAGATGGTATGATGCTGCAACAGCAGGAACTTTATTAACCAGTACTGCTGCATATACAACACCTGCTTTAACTACAGACACAACCTACTATGTTGAAATTACTCGTAATGGCTGTGTAAATAGTGAAAGAAATCCTGTTCTTATAACAATTACCGATCCTGTATTACCAACTATTAGTACTACTGGTACGACGATTTGTTCTACGGGTCCAACTCAGACCACTACATTATCGGTTTCAAATCCGGTAGCCGGAACAACTTATTCCTGGTTTAGTACCGCAACAGGAGGGGTAGCATTAGCAAGTGGAACTACTTATACACCAACTGTACCAACGGGTGTTACTAATTTTTATGTAGAGGCATCAATTGGAGCATGTAATTCAGCAACCAGAACTACGGTTACTGTTACCTCTACACCAGTTCCTGCACTAGCAACGGTACTGACACAAAGTGTTTCAATCTTATCCGGACAAAATGCAACTTTAACTGCTTCAACAACTGAGGCAAATGTTGTTTTGGACTGGTACGATGTCCCTACGGGAGGAACAAAATTGTTAGGAGATTCTAATACTTTTACAACTCCTATTTTAACTGCAACTAAAACTTATTATGTAGAGTCACGCAATACTGCTGGCGGCTGCGTAAGTGCCACCAGAGTACCTGTTACAGTGACAGTTTTAGCAACTCCATTAGGAACTTGTTTAGAAGCTAATAGTCAGCAAACAACTCAAAACGGATTGTGTTTACTTTGTTCTTCAACAACACCAAACAATTCTGTAGATGGGAATATTGCTACGGCAGCCAGACTTACTCTTCCGGTAGGTTTATTAAACGGATGGATTCAGCAAACTTTACAATTTAATAATCCTGGAAAAACAGGAGACATTGTCGATGTTGAACTGGCATTACCAGGAGGTATTGCCGATGTTTCATTATTAGGTGCTGTTAGTTTGGCAACTTATAATGGAAGTACATATAATGGTGACAGGGTTTTTATCAATAATTCCCTGGTTACTTTACAATTACTATCGGGAAATCGCTTTAAAGCCAGTATAGTTGCGGGAGCTAATTTTGATCGTGTCGAAATTAGACTAGGTGGCACGGTAGTGGCTTTAACTAGTTTAGATATTTATCAGGCTACTTACAGATATAAAACACCTGCAATTTCAGGAAATAAAATTATTTGTAGTGGAACAACCACTTTGACGGCCTCTCTAGATGCAGGTGAAACAATCAGATGGTATAATGCTGCAACAGCAGGAACTTTATTGTCTAGTACAGCTTCATATACAACTCCTGTCTTAACAGCTAACACAACTTATTATGTTGAACTTACTCGTAATGGTTGTGTGAATAGTGAAAGAAATCCGGTTACTATTACAGTAAGTAATCCTGTGGCACCAGCGACAGTTGTTGCTACTCCCTTAAACGTATGCAGTGGAGGAACGACAACAATAGCTGTACAATCGCCAGTTGTTGGTACCACTTATAATTGGTACGATGCTGCCAATGGTGGAAACTTGTTATTTACAGGTACATCTTATACAACACCAAGTCTAACAGCTTCTGCTACTTATTATGTTCAGGCAGCTATTGGAAGTTGCTTAAGCGCGACACGTACTCCTGTAAATGTAAATGTAAATCCAAGACCAGCTCCACCGGTTCCGGTTTCTTCGACTATAGTTATTCAGTCAGGACAGAGTGCCGTACTTTCGGTTCCAAGCAGTCCAGGGTTTTCATATTCATGGTATGATGTAGCTACAGGAGGAACTGCTTTGTCTTCAAACCCATATACTACTCCTTCTTTAACAGCAAATAAAACCTATTATGTTGAAACTACAGATTTATCATCGGGCTGTACAAGTAGTTCAAGGGCCGCTGTTAATGTTGTTGTAATTACTACTATTAATAGTTGTTTAAGACCAATTTCAGATGTAATGACTGTTTCAAGTTTGCCAACAGTATGTGCCTTATGTACTGGTAGTAACGGAAGTAGTTCTTATGATGGAGATATGAATACATTTGCCAGTCTGAACATCCCCGTAGGCGCACTTGGTGCATATGTTCAACAGGAATTAACTTTTACGAATCCTGGTCAGATTGGCGATATTATCGATGTTACATTAGAATTACCTGGAGGACTTGCTGATGTAGCACTTTTAGGATCCGTTACTTTAGGTACATATAACGGAGCACTTGATAACAATGATAGAATTCAGGTTAATAATAGTTTATTGAATTTACAAATATTATCAGGAAATAAATTTAAAGTTAGTTTTCTTGCATCAAAGGCATTTACTAAATTAGAAATTAGATTAGGAGCACTAGTCGGATTATTAACTAGTCTAAATATTTATGAAGTTTCATATAGATTCCCAAATGCCACAATAACGGGAGCTGCGACGCCAATTTGTGTTGGTGGAACCGCTACATTATCAGCATCTTCTACGGGAACAGAAACATTTGCCTGGTATAACGCTCCAACAGGCGGAAGTGTAGTAGCTGTAAGTCCGACTATTCCATTAACAACAACAACGACTTATTATTTACAAGCAACACGTTCAGGATGTGTTAATAGTTTCCGTCAACCTGTTACTATTACAGTACTGCCCGTTCCTGTAGCAGCTGATGTTACAATTGCAAGTCCTCAGACAGCTTCTTGTACCGGTGCTATTACATTGGCTCCAACATCTGCTTTGGCGGGAGCTAAATTTAAATATTATACTACTCAAAGTAAAACACAAGAAATTACTACAGGAACTATAGCCGGAGTAACTTATGCTAAAGATGTTACAACAGGTGCTTTAACGATTAGCGGACTTACTGCTGCAAATGCTCCATATACTTATTATGTTTCAGTAGTTAATGAAGGAAATTGTGAGAATGCAGCTGGAGCTTTAAAAGTAGTAGTAGTAAATTATCCTACTGGTTCAGCTTTAACGGTAACAAATCCTTATGCCGCTTGTGGTAAAGCAAATCTGAAAGATGCTATTTCAAATCTTGATACATCAGGAAACACAACTTACACTTTCTTTAATACAGATGGAACAACGATAATGACAGCGCAAGCTGCGGCAAACATTACTGCAGGTGGAACTTATTTTATTCAGGCTCAAACAAGTGGTTCTACTTGTCCATCTGTTAAATTGCCAGTTGTTGTAACAGTAAATCCGTTACCAACATTAACTGGAGTAACAAATTCAATTGCTGTTGCAAAAGGATCTCCGGTTACTTTAACGGCTTCATCAAACGGAACAGTTACCTGGTACAATCAACAAGGGAATGTTGTACCGGCAAATTTAGGAATTCTTAATACTGTTGGTATTTTTAACTACACGGTAATTGCAACTTTAGGAACTTGTACCACTAGTCAGACAGTAACGATTAGTGTTATTGATCCTGCAGCTTGTAGTTCTTTATTAGAAAGAGTTTATGCCAGTACTCAATTATCAGGATCAATTATCACAGGAGGTGTAACAAATGGACCGTTTGGTGCTGATGGTGATCCGAGTACTTACTCTACAATAACAACAGGCTTAGGCCTTTTGGGTATTGGAACTACCTGGCAAAATCTACAATGGCCAACAACTATTCCTAAAGGAACTCCGGTTACAGTAAAACTAGGTTTAGAAAACAGTGTACTTGCAGTAGGACAAAACATTTCTGTAATAGGTACTAAACGAAATGCATCTAATAATCCAATAGATATTGGAACATTACAATCTGTATCAGGATCATTAGTAAACTTATTACCAGGACAAAATTCATTTGAATATACATTTGTTCCATCTAATGGCTCCGGCCCTCAGGATTATGATGGTATTAGAGTACAACTTGGATCTGTTGTAAGCGTTGCTCAGAATGTAAATGTTTATGACGCTTATTATAAAAAACAAGTAACACAAATTGCTTGTGGACAAGGTGATATAGAAGATGTCTTCTCTGGTGTTAGAGATTTAGGAATTGGCGCATTAACATCTACCGTAGGTGTTTCTAATCCATTTAATGTAGCTGATGGAGACGTTGCTACTTATGCAACAATGTTTAAGGGAGTAGGAGTACTTGCCGCGGCTGAATTAACTGCAACTTTTAGAACACCTTCTATGGTGGGAGATAGTTTAAGAATCACAATTTCCAAACCAGGAACACTTTTAACAGTTGGTTTACTTGAAGGATTCACTATTCAGCTTTATTCAGGAAATATAGCCGTTGGCGCACCAATAGAAAGTGATGATAGTTTGTTAACATTGAAACTACTTTCTGGAAACACAATGGCAATGACAATTGTTGCACCACAAACACAACCTTATGACAAAGTTGTGATTAGTTTTGGAGGCGCTGTTTCTGTATTAGATCAGCTTAGAGTTCATACTATAGATCGTGTAACTAATACTAAAGTTATTGGTAGTGACAATGATAATAATATCACAGCCTGTCCCGGACAAGAGTTGAAGCTTTCAGTTGCACCAAAAGCTTGTGCTGATTATATCTGGTATGATTCTCCAACAGGAGGAAATCAGGTTGCTAGCGGTCAAACGTTTACACTTCCTGCTACATTAGCAGAGGGTACTTATAAATATTATATTCAGCCAATTCGTTACGGTTGTCCTGCTTTAGAAAGAGGAGAGGTTACAGTAGTAGTGAGAGCAACAACTCCATCAACTGCAATTGCAAATGTGACAATTAATGGAGGAAATAATACGATTATTTGTAGCGAAAGCGGTACAGTCACATTGGATGCAATCTTAAATGCAACACCTGTACTAACAAGTCCTGTTTATCATTGGTATAGTTTTGATGGTACAACTCAAACCGCGCTTAGCGAAGCAACAGCAAAATTAGTATTGACTGGATTAGCACCAGGAACTTATACCTATTATGTTGGTGTTAGTTCAACACAATATTGTGAAACTGCACCAGCAGACAGAAAACAGGTAACATTTACTATTTTGCCAACTTCTCTGGAAACTGATATTGTACTAGCTAATGCTTCTATTTGTCACGATACGGTTGCGACACTGACACCAACAAGCAGTTTAGCAAATCCTGTATTCTTCTGGTATTTAGATGCTAATAAAACTCAGCCAATCTCTAATGGAGTAATTGGCGGAGTAACGTATACAATTAGTGTTAGTGGAGTTTTAACAGCTACAGGATTAACCACTGCTATGAGTCCTATGGCCTATTATGTAGCGGTTAAAAGTGATAATACATGTCAAAATAAAAACGGTGAACTTAAAATAGTTACTGTAACTGTTAATGATCCGGAAACACCAACAACTACCGACACAACACAAGCTTTCTGTGTGGAAAGTAAACCAACAGTAGCAAATCTTCAGGTAAATGAAGCAAATGTAGTATGGTATAACGTATCAACAGGAGGAACCGCATTGGTAACAACAACAGCCTTGGCCAATGGTCCTTATTATGCAGGAATTTTAGATCCTGTTACGGGTTGCGAAAGTTCAGTTCGATTATTAGTTACTGTAACTATAACTGATCCGGGTACACCAGTAATAACAAAAACATCTCAGGATTTTTGTTTAGTAGATGCTCCAACTTTTGCAAATATCGATGTTAGCCCAGCGACAAATATTGTTTGGTACGATGCTATAACTGGTGGAAATTTAATTGCATCAACAACAGTATTAACAACAGGAACATATTATGCAGCAACAAAAGATCCGACAACTACTTGCGAAAGTAATGTTAGATTGGCTATTACAATTAATGTAACAGATCCTGGTACACCAGTTATTACAGATACCACTCAGGAATTCTGTTTGGTAAATGCGCCAACATTTGCAAGTATAAATGTTAGCCCGGCAACAAATATAGTTTGGTATACAGCTTTAACAGGTGGAAGTCTAATTCCGGCAACAACAGCATTAACATCAGGAACATATTACGCAGCTATAAAAGATCCAACAACTACTTGCGAGAGTAATGTTAGATTGGCTATTGCAATTAGTGTAACAGATCCTGGTACACCAGTTATTACAGATACCGCTCAGGAATTCTGTTTGGTAAATGCACCAACATTTGCAAGTATAAATGTAAGTCCGGCAGTTGTTGCCAATATTGTTTGGTATACAGCCTTGGTAGGAGGAACAGTAATTCCATCAACAACAGCACTAACCTCAGGAACATATTATGCAGCCATACAAGATCCAACGACAACTTGCGAAAGTAATGTTAGATTAGCTATTGCAATTAGCGTAACAGATCCTGGAACTCCAGTAATTAATAGAACAACTCAGGAATTCTGTTTAGTTAATGCGCCAACATTTGCAAGTATTGATGTTAGCCCGGCAACAAATATTGTTTGGTACACTGCACTTAATGGCGGCAGTTTAATTCCATCGACAACAGTATTGACAAGTGGAACATATTACGCAGCTATAAAAGATCCAACGACAACTTGTGAAAGTAGTGTTAGGTTAGCTATTAATATTAGTGTGACTGATCCAGGAACACCAGTAATTGTAGATACCGCTCAGGAATTCTGTTTATCAAGTGCTCCTACTTTTGCAAGTATAAATGTTAGTCCAGCGACAAATATAGTTTGGTATACTTCATTAACTGGTGGAACACTTATTCCATCAACTAATGCGCTAACAAGCGGAACTTATTTTGCAGCAATAAAAGATCCGATAACGACTTGTGAAAGTAATGTTAGATTGGCTATTACGATTAGTGTAACTGATCCTGGTACACCAACTTTAGTAACAGCAGGTACACAAAACTTCTGTTTGGCCGATGCACCAACGTTTGCAAGTGTTCAATTGAATGAGACCAATATAGTTTGGTATGATTCTTTAAGCGGAGGAACTTTAATTCCGGCAACAACGACATTGACAAGTGGGGTTTATTTTGCAGTAATCAAAGACCCAACAACAGGATGTGAAAGTGCGGTGAGATTATCGGTGACTATTAATGTTACAGATCCAGGTACACCAACTTTAGTAACTGCTGGAACTCAAAACTTCTGTTTGGCAGATACTCCGACATTTGCAAGTATTCAGTTGAATGAGGCAAATATAGTTTGGTATACAGCTTTAACAGGCGGAACAGTTATTCCATCAACTAATACGCTAACAAGCGGAACTTATTTTGCAGTAATCAAGGATCCGACAACTGGATGTGAAAGTGCTGTAAGATTATCAGTAACGATTAGTGTTACAGATCCAGGTACACCAACTTTGGTAACAGCCGGAACACAAAATTTCTGTTCTGTAGATGCTCCAACATTTGCAAGTATTCAGTTGAATGAGGCAAATATAGTTTGGTACACAGCTTTAACAGGCGGAACAGTTATTCCATCTACTAATACGCTAACAAGCGGAACTTATTTTGCGGTAATCAAAGATCCAACAACAGGATGTGAAAGTGCTGCAAGATTATCAGTAACTATTAGTGTTACTGATCCGGGCACACCAACTTTGGTAACTGCCGGAACACAAAATTTCTGTTCTGTAGATGCTCCAACATTTGCAAGTATTCAATTGAACGAAGCCAATATAGTTTGGTACACTGCTTTAACAGGCGGAACAGTTATTCCATCAACTAATACATTAACAAGCGGAACCTATTTTGCAGTAATCAAAGATCCAGTAACTGGATGTGAAAGTGCTGTGAGATTATCAGTGACTATTAATGTTACAGATCCTGGTACACCAACTTTAGTAACTGCTGGAACGCAAAACTTCTGTTCTGTAGATGCTCCAACATTTGCAAGTATTCAGTTGAATGAGGCAAACATCGTTTGGTATACAGCTTTAACAGGTGGAACAGTTATTCCATCAACTAATGCACTTACAAGTGGAACTTATTTTGCAGTGATCAAAGATCCAACAACTGGATGTGAAAGCGCTGCAAGATCATCAGTAACTATTAGTGTTACGGATCCGGGTACACCAACTTTGGTAACAGCTGGAACCCAGAACTTCTGTTTGATAGATGCAGCAACATTTGCAAGTGTTCAATTGAATGAGGCAAATATAGTTTGGTATACAGCTTTAACAGGCGGAATAGTTATTCCATCAACTAATACGCTAACAAGCGGAACTTATTTTGCAGTAATCAAAGATCCAACAACAGGATGTGAAAGCACTGCAAGATTATCAGTAACGATTAATGTTACGGATCCTGGCACACCAACTTTGGTAACCGCCGGAACACAAAACTTCTGTTTGGCAGATGCACCAACTTTCGCAAGTGTTCAGTTGAACGAAGCAAACATCGTTTGGTATACAGCTTTAACAGGTGGAACAGTTATTCCATCAACTAATACACTTACAAGTGGAACTTATTTTGCAGTAATCAAAGATCCAACAACAGGATGTGAAAGTGCTGCAAGATTATCAGTAACTATTAGTGTTACGGATCCTGGCACACCAACTTTGGTAACAGCAGGAACACAAAACTTCTGTTTGGCAGATGCTCCGACATTTGCAAGTGTTCAGTTGAACGAAGCAAACATCGTTTGGTACACAGCTTTAACAGGCGGAACAGTTATTCCATCAACTAATACACTTACAAGTGGAACTTATTTTGCAGTAATCAAAGATCCAACAACAGGATGTGAAAGTGCTGCAAGATTATCAGTAACGATTAGTGTTACTGATCCGGGCACACCAACAACAACAGCTCTTACTCAGGCTTTCTGTTCTGAAAATAATCCAACTGTTGCAGATATTCAGGTAAACGAAAGTAATGTCGTTTGGTACACAGCGTTAACTGGTGGAACAGCAATTGCTTCAACTACAGCTTTAGTAAATGGAGATTATTATGCAGCTATAAAAGACGCAACTACAGGTTGTGAAAGTAGTATAAGACTGAAAGTAACAGTTACTGTTGGAAGTTCAAATACTCCAACAACTGATAATGTAGCTCAAAGTTTTTGCATAAACAGTGCTCCAACGTTTGCTAATATTCAGGTAAACGAAAGTAATGTTGTTTGGTTCAGTAGTGCTATTGGCGGAACACCGATTCCGGCAACAACACCTTTAACATCTGGTATCTATTTTGGAGAAATTACAGATGCAATAACCGGATGTAAAAGTGCAACTCGTTTACAGGTAACCATAACTATTGTAAACCCTGCAGCTACGCCAACTACAAATTCTGCAACTCAAAACTTCTGTACATTAAATTCACCAACAGTTGCTGATATTCAGGTTAATGAAGCAAATGTAATTTGGTATAGTACAGCAACTGGAGGAACTGCGTTGCCAGGAACAACAGCTTTGGTTGACGGAACTTATTACGGAGTTGTATCAAGTACAGTAGGCTGTGAAAATCTAGTAAGATTAGCAGTTGTAGTAGATGTTAGTACCCCTGGTGTCGTAACTACACCAAGAACTACACAAACATTCTGTTTATCTAAATTGCCAACACTTGTTGATATATTAGTAAATGAAACAAATGTAGTTTGGTATTCTTCAGCAACGGGCGGTACACCTTTGGCAGCAAATACACAGCTTACGGCTGGAACATATTATGCTGCTGCTCTTAATAATACAACAAATGGTTGTGCTAGTGCCACAAGACTTGGAATAACAATTAATTTCGAAAATGATGCTTTGGTACAACTAGCGTCTACTGATGATACACCTTGTGTTTTCCAAGATGTTACATATTCAATTGCGAATGGAAAATCCAATTATGTATGGTCAGTAACAAACGGAACAATTACTTCAGGTGGAGGTAACGCTGATGGTTCAGCAACTATTTCATGGTCTGATGTAGGCCCTGGTACTGTAACAGTAACTTATACCAATAACTGTGATGAAACTACAACTAAATCTTTGAATGTTGTTGTAGCTACATGTTCTGATTTAACAATTACGAATACAGTTAATAATCCTAAACCTAATTTTGGCGAGCAGGTGACCTTTACTGTAACAGTGAACAACGTTGGTGAAGGCAATTTTATAAATACTGTTGTAAGCGATTTATTGCCTAGCGGTTATGATTTCGTAAGCGCAAATGCAAGCGCCGGTACCTATGATCAGACAACATGGACAATCCCAACACTAAATGCGGGTCAAAGTGTTACACTTACAATCGTTGCGGAAGTATTGTCAGGAGGTGATTACTTAAATGTTGCAACTATTGAAAATTCGACTCCTTTAGATGTTGATGCAACAAACAATACCGCTTCAGCTTTTGTAGAGCCTGTTTGTTTGACAGTTTATAACGAGTTTACTCCGAATAATGACGGAACAAATGATCTTTTCAGAATTGACTGTATTGAATCGTATCCAAACAATGAGCTAAAAGTTTATAATAGATATGGCGCATTAGTATACAGTAAACAACATTATGAAAATGATTGGAACGGAACTGCCAATGTATCTGGAGTTATAAATAGAGGAGATATGTTGCCTACAGGTACTTATTTTTATGTGATAGACATTGGAGACGGAACGGTTAAAAAAGGATGGTTATCTATAATGAGATAAGCAACTATATTAATCATCTAATTAATTAAACTAAATAAGTATCGTTATGAAACTATATATAAAATCATTAGAAACGTATTTCATCATAATATGTTCTTTTATCTCGGTTTGTGTCAGTGCACAGCAAGATCCGGAGTATACACAATATATGTACAACACTATGGCGGTAAATCCAGCTTATGCTGGATCTACCGGCACTTTAGAAGCAGCTCTTTTATATCGCTCACAATGGATTGGAATTGATGGAGCGCCAGAGACACAATCTTTTACTATTCAATCACCGCTTAGAAATGAGCAAATAGGTTTAGGATTAAGTATTGTTAATGACAAAATTGGCCCATCAAACGAATTATACATTGATGGAAATTTTGCCTATTCTATTCCTCTTGGTTATGAAAAAAGATTAGCATTTGGTCTTAAAGCAGGTATGAGAATGTTAAATGTCGATTGGTCAAAAGGGAGATATTACGATCCCAATGATGTTTTGTTAAATCAGAATATTGACAATCAGGCAAAATTAGCCGTTGGGGCTGGAGTTTATTATTATACTGATAGATGGTACTTAGGACTTTCGGTTCCGAGTTTTATTCAGAGTAATTATTACGATGATATTCAGGAATCGGTAAATTATGATCGTTTACATTATTACTTGATGGGAGGTTATGTTTTTGATTTAAATCCGAATTTAAAATTCAAACCTGCATTTTTGGTAAAGGCAGTAAGTGGAGCTCCGTTAACTGCTGATATTTCGGCGAATTTTATGATTGCTGAAAAATTTGTAATAGGAGGTTCTTATAGAACAGATGATTCGATAAGCATCCTTGCAGGTTTTCAAATATCTAAAAGTTTTTATATCGGATATGCTTTTGATTACACCGTTAGCGATCTGAATAAATACAATGATGGCTCGCATGAAATTATCTTGCGTTATCAGTTTAACAAAAACGAAAGTAAAATTAAATCTCCTCGATTCTTCTAAAAGTAAAACCTATGAAAAAATTATATATCCTAAGTTTAGTTTTGAGTTTTACGTTTAGTTTTGCTCAGACTAATTTAAAAAAGGCAGATGCACTGTTTAGAAACTACTCGTATGTGGATGCTTCAAAAGCTTACGAAGAAATTTTACAGAACATCAAGAATCCGACAGCACAAACATTAAAGAACGCCGCCGACTCGTATTATTTTATTTCGGATGCCAGAAATGCTTTAAAATGGTACAAAAAATTATACGAGGTGCAAGGCAATAATTTAACAGATATCTACTATCTGCGTTATATTCAGTCCTTGAAAGGAGTTATGGATTATGATGAAGCAGATAAAATGACAAAAGAGTATCTTTCTAAAAAAGGAGATCAGAATGAGATAAACAGATACGTTGCTCAAAAAAAGCAGATGGATAGTTTATCAAAAGCGAAATCTCTTTACACAATTAAAAATCTGGATATTAATACAAGTAAATCTGATTTTGGCGCTACTTTTTTTCAGGATCGGGTTGTATTTACTTCAGCCAGAGATACAACGAAGTTTAGCGAAAAATTGTATACCTGGAACAATCAGCCTTTTTTAAATTTGTATACTGCTGAAAGAAATCCTGCAGATGGAAGTTTGTTTAATGAAACAGTATTCCTTCCAAATGTAATGACCAAGTATCATGAAGCAACCGCCTCTTTTGATGCAACCGGAAAAACAATTTATTATTCGACGAACATTGTCAAAAAGAATAAATTGGTTATAGATGAAACCAAAACGAATAATTTTCAAATTATTAAAGGCGAAATTGTAAATAATAAATTAGAGAATCCTCAAAAAGTTTTCTTTGATAGCGATGATTATTCTGTTGGACATCCTTCTTTAAGTGAAGACGGACAATGGCTTTTCTTTGCATCAGATATGCCGGGAGGTATAGGGGAAACCGATTTGTATTACGTGAAAATTGCTGCCGACGGAACAATGAGTTCACCTGTTAACCTTGGATCAAAGATTAACACAATTGGTAATGATCTTTTTCCCTATTTCCGCAACGGAAAACTATATTTTTCTTCTGATGGGCATTACGGTTATGGCGATTTGGATGTTTACGAAAGTTCACTTTTAGCCGACGGTAGCTTTTCAACCCCTGTAAACTTAGGCCCTCCAATTAATAGTAACAAAGATGATTTTGCTTTCATAATTGACAGTCAGGAGAATTATGGCTATGTTTCTTCAAACAGGGCAGAAGGAAAGGGAGATGATGATATCTATTCTTTTACCAAAGGAAAACCTGTTTGCAACCAAAGTATCTCTGGTATGGCAATAGACCGCAAAACAAAATTACCACTTGTTGATGTTTCTATTATGGCTTATAATTCTTACAGTGATGTTCTTGCAGAAACCAAAACAAATTATGAAGGGAAGTATGCTATTGAAGTTCCATGTGGAAAATTAGTTAAGATGATCGCCGCAAAACCAAATTACAGCAGCGATGAGAAAACAGTAGAAACTACCAACGAAAACGGAGGGGAGATTAAGGACGTTAATTTCGAATTGAGCAACTATGATGATTTAGTTGTTAAGAAAAAAGGAGTTGAAAAAGTAGATGTTAACCCAATTTACTTTGATTATGATAAATATGACATCACGCCACTCGCTATTGAAGAGTTAACAAAAGTGGTTTTTATAATGAAAAAATTTCCAAACATCAGAATCAAGATTGAATCACATACTGATTCGCGCGGAAAAGATGCATATAACATGAAACTCTCTGATAACAGGGCTAAGTCGACAAGAGACTATATTGTTTCACAGGATATTGATCCGTCCAGAATTGAAAGCGCAATTGGCTATGGGGAAAGCCGATTGATTAATAAATGTAAAAATGGAGTAAAATGCACAGAAGAGGAACATTTGTTAAATAGACGTTCAGACTTTATCATTATCCAAAAATAGTTTTATATTTGCGCTCTAATTATTTGATAATCAGTGTTAAGATATGAAACGAAGAAACCATTTGGAAGTTGGTTTTGTTTAATTCTTTTTTAAGAATAGTGGACAAGAAGAAAATCAGGCTGCAATATTTTGTTGCCTGATTTTTGATTTTTTAAAACTTTTGTTTTTTGATGTTTTTCAACGAAAATAATTCTAATTTTGATATTCAGTTATTCAACATTACAATCCGCATCATTTTAATATTTTATGAGTATTCAAGAAACAATTCAGGCTTTACGAGAAGAACTTAATCAGCACAACTACAATTATTATGTGCTAGATAATGCCACAATTTCAGATTATGATTTTGATATTAAATTAAAGCAGCTTCAGGATCTGGAAGAAAAAAATCCTGAATTTTTTGATGAGCATTCGCCTACGCAACGTGTAGGTGGAGCAGTTACCAAGAATTTTAAAACTATTGCCCATCAATATCGTATGTATTCTTTGGATAATTCCTATTCAAAAGAAGATTTATTAGACTGGGAAAACCGAATTCAGAGAGTTTTAGGGAATGTTAAATTAGAGTACACCTGCGAATTAAAGTATGATGGTGCTTCTATTAGTATTACATATGAAAACGGAAAGTTAACTCAGGCATTAACCAGAGGAGATGGTTTTCAGGGAGATGAGGTTACAAATAACATTAAAACAATAAAATCGATTCCGTTACAACTAAAAGGAAATTATCCTGATAAATTCGATATCCGTGGTGAAATTATTTTGCCTTTAAAAGGTTTCGAAAAAATGAATCAGGAATTAATTGAAATTGGAGAAACGCCTTATTCAAATCCTAGAAATACAGCTTCAGGAAGTTTAAAATTACAAGACAGTGCTGAGGTTGCAAAACGCCCATTAGAATGTTTATTATATTCTGTAACGAGCAGTAACTTGCCATTTTCTTCTCAAATTGAAGGATTGGAATCTGCAAGAAAATGGGGATTTAAGGTTCCAAACGAAGCCAAGCTTGTTAATAATATGCAGGAAGTTTTTGACTTCATAGATTATTGGGATATTCATCGCCATAAATTGCCGTATGAAACTGATGGAGTGGTTATTAAAGTAAACAGCATTCAGCATCAGCAAGAACTAGGATATACTGCAAAATCACCACGTTGGGCTATTGCCTATAAATTTAAATCAGAACAGGTTTCGACTAAATTAAAATCAATTTCGTATCAGGTAGGACGTACGGGAGCAATTACTCCGGTTGCAAATTTAGAACCAGTACAATTGGCGGGAACGATAGTAAAAAGAGCTTCCTTGCACAATGCAGATCAAATTGAGAAATTAGATATAAGAATAAATGATACTGTTTTTGTTGAAAAAGGAGGAGAGATTATACCAAAAATTATTGCTGTTGATTTAGAACAGCGTCCTGAAAATTCAGTAAAAACAGAATATATAACCCATTGCCCAGAATGCCAGACAGAACTGATTCGTTCAGAAGGTGAAGCAAATCATTATTGTCCGAATTTCTACGGATGCCCTCCTCAGATTATTGGCCGAATTCAACATTATATTTCAAGAAAAGCAATGGATATTGAAGGGCTTGGTGGTGAGACGGTTGCATTATTATTCAATAACGGATTGGTTCATAATTATGCTGATTTATATGAGTTAAAGGTTGAAGATATCTTACCTTTAGAAAGGATGGCGCAAAAATCAGCTGAGAACCTGGTAAATGGAGTTGAGAAATCAAAAGAGATTCCTTTCGAAAGTGTTTTGTTTGCACTGGGAATTCGTTTTGTTGGTGAAACAGTTGCTAAAAAACTAGCGAAACATTATAAAAATATTGATGCACTAAGCAAAGCTTCCTTAATGGAACTAATTTTAGTTGATGAAATTGGAGAACGAATTGCAAAAAGTGTAATTGAGTTTTTTGAAAATGAAGAAAATCAAAAAATAATTGAACGCCTAAAAAGTTATGGAGTTCAGTTTGAAATAGTAGAAAAAATCAATCCCAATGCTACAGAAAAATTCATCGGAAAAACTTTTGTTGTTTCAGGAGTTTTTGCTCAGTTTTCGAGAGATGAATTAAAGAAAACAATCGAAGATAATGGAGGGAAAGTTGGAAGCTCCATTTCTGCAAAAACTGATTTTGTAGTCGCAGGAGATAATATGGGACCTGCTAAATTAGAAAAAGCGAATAAATTAAATATTCCGATATTATCTGAGGAAGATTTTATAACTAAACTGAATGAAAGCGAATAAACCGTCGTTGATTTTATATTTTCTGGCGTTGCTGCTGACGATCATTTTTGATTGGACAGGGCAGGATTTTCTGGCAATCTATGCAAAAGCAGTAGTGTTGCCAGCAATATTCTTTTACTTTTTTATAAGCAATGAGTCTAAAGTAGGAAAAACAGAAGCCGTTATATTTTTATTTTGCTTTGTAGGTCAGGTGTTTGATTTAATGGATGTTGAGGTCTCTGAAATTGGCGGAGTTTTAAGCTTTTTGGTAGTTTATCTACTTCTCTTAAAAATTTTCATAGCAGAGCGCGAGAAAGTCAAGTTAAGTAAGAAGGATATTTTACCTGTATCAATAGTGGTAATCTTTATAGTTTATTTGCTCGTTTCGGTTTTAAGTCTACAGTCAGATAATATGAAAAAGTATAACGCACTCTATACTTTTTATGGTATTGTTCTTAGTGTTATGAGTTATTTTTGTTTTGTACGTTATATTACAAAAGGGACACACATTGCCTTAATAATGTCCTTAATGGCAGTTTGCTATATATTTTCAGATATATTTTATATTTTCAATGAATACTTTTCGCACTCTGTTGTTCTGGTTTTGATTCGTGATGTAACACAAATTTTAGCCTACTATTTTATGGCCGAATATTTTCTCGAAAGAGCAAAAGGGCAAAGAAAAGTATTATACAATGATTGATTTTCCCTGATTGGTGTGAGCTTTATTTTTGTCAAAATAAAAATCGATACGGCCTAAGTTTATTCCATAACAACCAACCTGATTAACCAATACATTTTCGCCGGCTTTATTTTTTACAATAGTTGGTTTGTCCAAAAACGTATGCGTATGCCCACCAATAATTAAATCAATATCTTGTGTTAATTCAGCCAATTTCAAATCACAAATTTTAGTTTGGTCATCTCGATAATTGTAACCTAAGTGAGAAAGACAAACTACAAGATCGCATTTTTCTTCCTTTTTTAATAATTGTGTCATGTCCTGTGCAATTTCAACCGGATTATTATACACGGTTTCCTTGTACATTTTTTTATCAACCAAACCATCAAGTTCAATTCCTAATCCAAAAACACCAACTTTAATTCCGTTTTTATTGAAGATTTTGTAAGGTTTTACAAGGCCATTCATTACGGTATTTTTAAAATCATAATTTGAATTGATAAATTCAAAAGTTGCATGAGGCATTTGTGCATGCAAGCCATCAAGACCATTGTCAAAATCATGATTTCCTATAGTAGATGCATCGTATTTCATCATACTCATCAGCTTAAATTCAAGTTCACCACCGTAATAATTAAAATAGGGAGTTCCCTGAAAAATATCGCCTGCATCTAACAAAAGTACATTTGGATTCTCCTTACGGATAGTTTCAATAAGAGCCGCTCTTCGAGATACACCGCCTTTATTTGCATTACGAGGATCATCAGCCGGAAAAGGATCTATATGGCTGTGAACATCATTGGTATGTAAAATGGTTAAGTGTTTAATATCGTTAGTTTCAAAACTGCTTAATGATAAGCCTAAACTTAGTAGGGCAGTACTTGCGGCAGTTTTCTCGATAAATTCTCTTCTTTTCATTGTATATTTTTTTTGCGTAGGCGCAGTAATTTTAATTTTTATCTCGTAATGTCTTATTCGACTGTAATCCGAACATCGGTTTTAACCGGAATTGTATCAACTTCTTTAAAATAATCAATTAAGACATTTCTGATTTTGTAGTTCAGGTCAAATTTATCAGTAGCTTTTAAGAAGAAACTCATGTTATCACCGCCATTGGCCAGATAATCATTTGTAACCACATAATAGGTTTTACTAACATCAATAGGTTTTCCCTGAATCAGAATGTTTTTAGCTGTATTTTCTTTTGAAATCGTAAAAGTCATTCCGGCTAGAGGTTGAGGTTTTTTCTCCTTAATGATATAACTGGCAATTTCAAGAATTTGATTTCCGCTTAAAGCAACTACAATCAAACTGTTTTCAAAAGGCATAATTTCATAAGCTGTTCTCGTCGTTACATTTCCTTTTGGTAATATAGCACGGATTCCTCCATGATTCAATAAACATAAATCGATGTCTTTCTTCTCACGCGCCTTAAAAACTAAATTCCCCCTTTGCAAACAAACATCGGCCATTAAACTTCCAATGGTAGTTTGCCATTTTCCGGTGCTTTTATCCAAAGTTTCTGGACAATAAGCCAAAATACTGTCTAAATCCTTATTAATATGATCGCGATATGGTTTGATGAAGTTTTCAATTTCAGGAGTTTCATTTGCTTTTTCTGTTACCGGAAGCTGTTTTCCTTCTA
Source organism: Flavobacterium sp. LC2016-12 (assembly GCF_015351595.1). Taxonomy (GTDB): domain Bacteria; phylum Bacteroidota; class Bacteroidia; order Flavobacteriales; family Flavobacteriaceae; genus Flavobacterium. The sequence goes on from NZ_JADKPT010000001.1 coordinate 506,697, forward strand.
TCTTCGTTAGATTATAATTTTTCTGACTGCAGGAAAATATAAAAAAAAGTGTTAAGAATATAACAAAAAGTTTTAAAAATCCGTTATACTTTTTTAGTTTTACCATCTTAAATGCGACTTAAATAATTAATTTTGTAATTGGTAAAAATACTATGTTTTTAAATTATATAAAGGAATTTTTTGTAAAAAAATCATTAAAAAATAACCTGCATATTGTAAAAAACGAAGTGTTTTCTAGTAATGTGCAAACGATTGGTTTATTGGTAGATGAAAGTGAATTTCGTCATTCAAAGGAATTAGTAAAAGAGCTGGTTCTACAGGGCATTGCTTCTGAAAACATAAAAATTGTTGCATATAGAGGTAAATTAAAAAAGAAAAAAGCATATTCAAGACCTACTTTTGGTAAAAAACACATCAATTGGCGGGGAGAGTTTACTGAAGAATTTCTAAGTGAATTTACTGATACAGAATTTGACCTTTTGATTAGTTACTATGAAATCGAAAAGCCGATTTTAATGATGACAACAAGTAAATCAAAAGCGAAGTTTAAGGTGGGATTCTCTTCGGTTGATCAAACATTAAATAGATGGATGATTGATACCGAAATGGAAAATTATAAACTATTCGTTTCCGAATTGTTTAAGTATTTAAAAAGTATAAAATAAATTATAAATAGAATATGCAATCATTAATAGGAACTGGTGTTGCGCTTGTAACGCCATTTAAAAAAGACTTTTCAGTTGATATCGAAGCTTTGCAGCGCATTGTTAATTTTTCGATTGATGGAGGAGTTGAATATCTTGTTGTTATGGGAACAACAGCTGAAAACGCGACCTTGACACAAGCCGAAAAAGAATTAGTTATAAAAACAGTAATTGACACTAACAAAGGAAGATTGCCTTTGGTTCTTGGTGTTGGTGGTAATAATACAATGCAGATTGTTGAGGAATTAAAGACCGGAGATTTTTCTGCTTTTGAAGCCATTCTGTCTGTTTCTCCTTATTATAATAAGCCAACGCAGGAGGGAATTTACCAGCATTTTAAAGCTATTGCTGAAGCTTCGCCAATTCCGGTAATTTTATACAATGTTCCGGGAAGAACATCTAGTAATATGTTACCTGCAACGGTAATTCGTCTGGCAAATGATTTTAGTAATGTTGTAGCAATAAAAGAAGCAGCAGGTGATATGGCTCAGGCTTTGCAATTGCTAAAAAATGCACCAAAAGATTTTCTTGTGATTTCTGGTGATGATATGATTGCTTTACCAATTGTTTTAGCTGGTGGAGCTGGGGTAATTTCGGTTATTGGACAGGGATTTCCGAAAGAATTTTCAGAAATGATTCGTTTGGGCCTAAATAAAAAGGTAAATGAAGCTTTCAAAACACAATACTTTTTATCAGATTGTATTGATATGATTTTTGAGCAGGGAAACCCTGCCGGAATCAAACAAGTGTTTCAGGCCCTTGGTATTGCTGATAATACAGTGCGTTTGCCTTTGGTAGCTGTGGATGATTCATTGGCAGAAAGATTAAATAAATTTGTTAAAAGCAGTATTAAATTAGAGTAAGATTGCCGGTATTTTATTATACCAAAAAATATTTTGTAGTAGCTAAATTAATAACTAAATTTGCCACCGGAACTTCGGTGTGATTTTGCTTTGGCATAATTGTCTAAGAAATCATAATAAAAGTAAGAAAATGAAAAAAATAGTATCTCTATTAATTGTTGTTGTCCTTTTTTGTTCTTGTAGTGATTACCAAAAAGCTTTGAAAAATGAAGATGTTGCGGCAAAATTTGAAATGGCAACAAAAATGTATGACGCCGGAAAGTACAATAAAGCAATTCGTCTTTTTGAACAATTGGCACCATCATATAGAGGTAAGCCTCAGGCTGAAAAGCTTTTTTATATGTTTTCTCAATCATATTATAAAACAAAACAGTATTATTTAGCTGGTTATCAGTTTGAAAGTTTTGTTTCAGGTTATCCTCGTAGTGAAAAAGTACAGGAAGCTGCATTTTTAGGAGCTTACAGTTATTCAAAATTAGCGCCAGTTTATAGTTTAGATCAGACTGATACGGTAAAAGCTTTAGAGAAATTACAAGCGTTTATTGATAATTATCCAAATTCAGAATACATTGCTCAGGCTAACGAGGCAGTGAAAATTTTGAATGGTAAATTGGAGAAAAAAGCATACGAAAATGCTAAAGGATATAATACTATTTCAGATTACAAATCTGCATTAATAGCTTTTGATAATTTTATTGCTGATTTTCCAGGAACACCTTTAAAAGAAGATGCGTTGTTCTATAAATACGATTCGGCATATAAATTGGCAATAAATAGTATTCCGTCAAAAATGGAAGAACGTTTAAATGTTGCTAAAGTTGCTTATAATAACTTATTGAAGTTCAAAAGTGACACAAAATATAAAAAAGAGGCAGACGAAATGTATGCCAGAGTTGAAACAGATTTACAAAAATTTACTAAATAAATAAAGTCATGGATTTAAAAAAGACGAATGCTCCTGTAAATACAATAACATATAATAAAACTGTTATTGAAGAGCCAACAGGAAATGTGTATGAAGCAATTACCATTATGGCTAAAAGAGCAAATCAAATTAATTCTGAAATCAAAAAAGAATTAACTGAGAAATTAGAAGAGTTTGCTACTTATAATGACAGTCTTGAAGAAGTTTTTGAAAATAAAGAACAAATCGAAGTTTCTAAATTTTACGAAAAATTACCAAAACCACACGCTTTAGCTGTTCAGGAATGGTTAGACGGTAAAACTTACCACAGAGGTTCAAACAAATAATATAGTATAAATGTCAGTTTTAAACGGGAAGAAAATTTTACTGGGAGTTTCTGGTGGAATTGCAGCCTATAAAACAGCCTCATTAGTACGACTCTTTATAAAAGCAGGTGCGCATGTCCAAGTGATAATGACACCTGCTTCTAAGGATTTTGTAACTCCACTTACGTTATCTACATTATCAAAAAATCCTGTACACTCTACTTTTTTTAATCAGGATGATGAAGATGCAGTTTGGAATAATCATGTTGAATTAGGTCTTTGGGCAGATTTAATGTTAATTGCTCCGGCAACTGCTAATACCTTATCTAAGATGGCTACAGGAAACTGTGACAATCTTCTTATAGCAACTTATTTATCGGCTAAATGTCCTGTCTATTTTGCTCCGGCAATGGATTTAGATATGTACAAGCATCCTTCAACTTTATCTAGTTTCGCTGCCTTAAAACAGTTTGGAAACGTAATGATTCCAGCCGAAAGTGGTGAGCTTGCCAGCGGTTTGTCAGGTGAAGGAAGAATGGCTGAACCGGAAAATATTATTGCTTTTCTTGAAGCTGATTTAGAAAGTAAATTACCGCTTAAAGGAAAAAAAATACTTATTACTGCTGGACCAACATACGAAGCGATAGATCCTGTGCGTTTTATTGGAAACCATTCCTCTGGAAAAATGGGTTTTGATATAGCTAATGAAGCGGCAAAATTAGGTGCACAAGTAATTTTAGTTGCGGGTCCAACCCATTTTAAAGCAAAAAATAATTTAGTTGAAGTTGTAAATGTGGTTTCTGCCCAGGAAATGTACGACGCATGTCATTCTTGTTATAATCAGGTTGATGTTGCTATTGCAGCGGCAGCGGTTGCTGATTACAGACCTAAAGTTGTTGCTTCTCAGAAAATTAAAAAAGCGGCAGACGGATTCTCAATTGAGCTTGAAAAGACAAAAGATATTCTAGCATCGTTGGGAGCAATTAAAAAAGAGCAGTTTCTAATTGGATTTGCTTTGGAAACTGAAAATGAAATTGAAAATGCTAAGCTGAAAATTCAGAAAAAAAACTTAGATTTGATTGTTCTTAATTCATTACAGGATGAAGGGGCAGGTTTTAAAAAAGAAACCAATAAAGTTACTTTTATTGATAAGGATTTTAAAATTGAGCCAATGGAATTAAAATCAAAAGAATCAGTTGCAGTTGATATTTTAAATAAGGTGATTTCGCATTTTGCAAAATCATAATTGTTTTTAAGGTTTCAGAATAAATATCAGTATTTTTATATTTACGCCAAGTCAAATAGTATTTTTCTATGAAAAAAATAGTTACTCTTTTAGTATTTTTAATTTTTGGCTTTACAGAAGCGCAACAGCTAAATTGTACCGTAACTATTAATACTGAAAGGCTGCCAAATCCTAATCAACAGGTTTTTAAAACACTTCAGACATCTTTATCTGAATTTGTTAATAAAACAGATTGGACAGGATCGGTGCTAAAACAAAATGAACGAATCAATTGTTCAATGTATATCACCTTGTCATCAAATAATTCTGACCAGTTTTCCGGAACCATTCAGGTACAATCATCCAGATTAATTTTTAATTCAACTTATTCTTCACCTATATTCAATTTTAACGATAAAGATTTTAGTTTTCGTTACACGGAATACGAGCCATTGTTGTTCAATCCTACCACTTTTGAATCAAATTTAGTATCTGTAGTTTCTTTTTACAGCTATTTAATTTTAGGTATGGATGCAGATTCGTTTCAAATGGGAGCTGGAAATCAATATCTTGAAACGGCTCAAAACATTGCAAATGTTGCGCAGCAAGGAGGTTATAAAGGTTGGAGCCAGGCTGATGGAATTCAAAATCGTTATTATCTAATAACAGATATGATTTCGCCTATGTATAGTGATTTGCGTCAGGTTACTTTTTTGTATCATAGTGGTTTAGATAAAATGAGTGACGATTTAAAAGGTGCTAAAGAAAGAATTAAGTCTTCAATACTACTTATCGGAAAATTTAACTCGGTTAAACCAAATGCCTTTTTAACACGGGTGTTTTTTGATGCAAAATCAGATGAGATTGTTTCTATCTTTTCAGGAGGTCCAAGTATCACAGTGAGTGATTTGTCTGATGTCCTGAATAAAGTATCGCCTCTGAATTCTACCAAATGGTCGCAAATTAAATATTAATTGATTTTCGATTTTACTATTTCATAAACTTCTTTAATTTACATTTTTATCCTATGATTACTTCGCTGTCAATTAAAAACTATGCTCTGATTGAAAAATTATCAATAGATTTTTCAAAAGGCTTTTCTATAATTACAGGTGAAACCGGTGCCGGAAAATCTATTATTTTGGGTGCTTTAGGATTGGTTTTAGGAAAAAGAGCTGATTTAACTTCTTTAAAAAATAAAGAAGAGAAATGCATTATAGAGGCACAATTTGAAATTTCTAAATACAACTTAAAAGAGTTTTTTGAAGCAAATGATCTTGATTATGAAGACGACACTATTATAAGACGTGAAATTTTACCTTCAGGAAAATCTCGTGCTTTTATTAATGATAGTCCGGTAAACCTTCAGGAGTTGCAAGATTTAAGTTTGTTTTTGATTGATATTCACTCGCAACAGCAAACTCAGGAATTATCGGATGAAACGGTTCAATTTAAGATAATCGATGCTATTGCACATAATTTCGATGTGATTACATCCTACCAAAAGTTATTGAAAGGGTATAAATCAGATAAATCAAAATTGAACGCTTTGTTGAAAAAGCAAAGTGATTCAGGAAAAGAGGAGGAATACAATACTTTTTTATTGAACGAATTGATTGCTGCTAAATTAAAATCTGGCGAGCAAGAAGAACTTGAAGCTGAGTTTGAGAAACTAAATAATGTTGAAGTTATAAAAGAAGCAATAGACAAGTCTTTGGTTATTGCAAATGAAGAGCAGTTTGGAGTTTTTCATAACTTAAATGAAATAAAAGCATCACTTCAAAAAATTGCTCCATTTTCTGTAGAATATCAAAATTTATTTGAAAGAGTAACGAGTGTTGCAATCGAATTTGATGATGTTTCAAGAGAGTTGCAAAACGTTTCTGAAAAATTATTAAATGATCCTGAAAAACTAGAATTTACAAATCAGAAATTGCAATTGATTTATAATTTACAGAAGAAGCATCAGGTAATTTCTGTTGACGAATTGCTTCAAATTCAGACGAATTTAGAAAATGCTGTTATTGAATTAGGAAATATAGAAGAAGAGATCGCTTTGTTGACTAATTCAATAGCGCAAAAAGTGGAAGAATTAGATGCTTTTTCAGCTTTAATTCACCAAAATAGAGCGAATGCAATTCCGGTTTTGTCGAATAAATTAATTTCAATTTTAGAAACTTTGGGAATGCCAAATGTTCGTTTCAATATTGCGCTTTTGCCATCAGAAACGTATTTCCAAAACGGAAAAGATGAATTGCAGTTTTTATTCTCAGCAAATAAAGGAACTGATTTTGGATTACTGAAAAAAGTAGCTTCTGGAGGGGAGATGTCACGTATTATGTTGGCTGTGAAAGCAATTTTGGCACAATATTCAAAATTACCAACTTTAATTTTTGACGAAATTGACACAGGAGTTTCCGGAGAAATTGCTATAAGAATGGGTGAAATAATGAAAGAGATGAGTAAGAATATGCAAATTTTTGCCATTACACATCTACCTCAGATTGCAGCAAAAGGTGATTCACACTTCAAGGTATTCAAGTCAACCGTTGATGATGATACCCAATCAGAATTAAAGCTTCTGTCTCAGGACGAAAGAGTTATCGAAATTGCTCAGATGTTATCGGGAGCCGTTGTCTCAGATTCGGCTTTAAATCATGCCAAAGCCTTGTTGAACTAAAGAAATACTTTATATTTGTCATCTTAAAACTAATTCACTAAACGTAAATAAGCTAATCATTTACCTCACTTTAATGAGTAGCAAATGAACGAATAAACAATAAAAATATGATTATAGAACCTAGAATGAGAGGATTTATTTGCTTGACTGCCCACCCAAAGGGAGCTGAGCAAAATGTTAAAAATCAAATCGAATATATTAAATCAAAAGGAGCAATCGCGGGTGCAAAAAAAGTATTGGTAATTGGTGCATCTACTGGTTTTGGTTTAGCTTCAAGAATTACAAGTGCTTTTGGATCTGATGCTGCTACAATTGGAGTATTTTTTGAAAAACCACCAGTTGAAGGTAAAACGGCTTCTCCGGGATGGTATAATTCTGCAGCATTTGAAGCAGAAGCTCATAAAGCAGGTCTCTATGCAAAAAGTATCAATGGAGATGCATTCTCAAACGAAATAAAAAGACAAACTTTAGATTTAATCAAAGCTGATTTAGGTCAGGTAGATTTAGTTATTTACAGTTTGGCTTCACCAGTGCGTACGAACCCTAATACAGGAGTACTACATCGCTCCACTTTAAAGCCAATCGGACAAATTTTTACAAATAAGACCGTAGATTTTCACACAGGAAATGTAACTGAAGTTTCTATAGCTCCTGCAAATGAAGAAGATATTGAAAATACTGTAGCTGTAATGGGTGGTGAAGACTGGGCTATGTGGATGGATGCGTTAAAAGATGAAAATTTATTGGCTGAAGGTGCTACAACAGTTGCTTATTCTTATATCGGGCCGTCATTAACTGAAGCAGTTTACCGTAAAGGTACAATCGGACGTGCGAAAGACCATTTAGAGGCTACTGCTTTCTCTATTACTGATAGTTTGAAATCTATTGGAGGACAGGCTTATGTTTCTGTAAACAAAGCTTTGGTAACTCAGGCTAGTTCTGCAATTCCTGTAATTCCGTTATATATTTCTCTTTTGTATAAAATTATGAAAGAAGAAGGAATTCATGAAGGTTGTATTGAGCAAATTCAACGTTTGTTCCAGGACAGATTGTACACTGGATCACCAGTTCCTGTTGATGACAAAGGCAGAATCAGAATTGATGATTGGGAAATGCGTGATGATGTTCAGGCTAAAGTGGCTAAACTTTGGGAAGAAGCTACAACAGAAACATTGCCGGCTATTGGAGACTTAGCGGGTTATAGAAATGATTTCTTAAACTTATTTGGATTTGAATTTGCTGGAGTTGATTATAAAGCTGAAGCAAATGAAGTTGTAAATATTGAAAGTATAAAATAATAGCTTCTTATTATAAATGAAAACCATCAACCTAAAGTTGGTGGTTTTTTTATGAATATAACATATCTTTGTTAAAATTTTGAAATTAAAAAAATTGCCACTTTAATACCGCACATCCCATTATGATTTTTTCTTTAATTATACCCGTGTATAATCGTCCAGATGAAGTTGATGAGCTTTTAGAAAGTCTCTCAAAATCTGATTATAATGAACCTTTTGAAATTGTTCTTGTTGAAGATGGTTCGTCGATTCCATGTAAAGATGTTGTAATGACCTATCAGGGAAAATTGAATATATCTTATTATTTTAAAGAGAATTCAGGCCCTGGAGATTCGAGAAATTTTGGAATGCAAAAGGCGAGAGGAGATTATTTTATCATCTTTGATTCAGATTGTATTATTCCGCCTAATTATTTAACAGAGGTGCGTAAAGCGTTAAATGATGAATATGTAGATTGTTTTGGTGGACCTGATAAAGCATTAGATAGTTTTTCGGATATACAGAAAGCGATCAATTTTGCAATGACTTCATTTTTGACAACTGGCGGAATACGTGGTGGTTCAGAAAAAATTAATAAGTTTCAACCAAGAAGTTTCAATATGGGAATTTCTAAAAAGGCTTTTGAAGTATCAAAAGGATTTGGTAATATTCACCCGGGCGAAGATCCCGATTTGTCAATTCGTTTATGGAATTTAGGTTTTGAGACAAGATTGTTTTCTGAAGCATATGTTTATCATAAACGTAGAATTGATTGGGAGAAATTCTCTATTCAGGTGCATAAATTTGGAATCGCAAGACCAATATTAAATAGTTGGTATCCAGAACATAATAAGATTACTTTTTTCTTTCCGACCGTTTTTATACTAGGGTTATTATTAGCTTTTTTACTATTAATATTTAATATTGATATTTTATTACAATTATATTTCGTATATTTCGTTATAATTTTTCTTACAGCAAGTATTCAAAATAAAAGTATTAAAATAGGATACTTGTCGGTAATTGCAGTTTGGAAACAATTCTATGGCTACGGAACAGGGTTTTTAAAATCATTTATAAAAATCATTCTTCTAAAGAAAAAACCACAAGAAGCTTTTCCTCGTATGTTTTTTAAAATATAATATGACAAAGGTTATCGGTTTAACAGGAGGGATTGGTAGTGGAAAAACAACCATTGCCAATTATTTTGCAGAAATGGGAGTTCCTGTTTATATAGCTGATGATGGGGCAAGAGCAGTAATGCAATTGGATCATGTTATAAAAAAAGTAAAAAATGTATTTGGAGAAAGTGTTTTTGAAAATGACATTTTAAACAGAGCTAAACTTGCTGAAATTGTATTTAATGATAAAGAAAAGTTAGCTAAATTAAATGCAATAGTGCATCCGGCTGTAAAAAAAGATTTTGAGGTATGGTTATTGCGATATAAAAATTACGAGTACATAATTTATGAAGCCGCTATATTATTTGAAAGTGGGAGATATAAAGAATGTGATTATATTATAACAGTAACCGCACCAGAAAAAATTAGAATTGAAAGAGTCTTAAAACGCGATAATATCACCCCAGCGCAAGTTTTAAGCAGAATGCAAATGCAATGGAAGGATGAAGATCGAATTTCCAGAAGCAATTTTGTTATTAATAACGTAAATCTTAAAATTGCTAAGGAAGAAGTTGTTAAAATTCTTAAAATTTTAGATATTAAACAAAATCAGTCTTAAATGTTAATATTTGGTTAATGTATTATTTAGTATATTGTTAAAATATTAATTTTGTTTCGATGAATAAATTATTTTTTAGAATACTTGTTTTGCTTATGAGTTTGTCTCTTATTGGGATAATTCTGGTTCAGGTATTTTGGTTCAACTCTTCGTTCAAAAATAATGACGAACAATTTAAATACCACGTTACCCAGGTAATTGGTAATGTTGCTGATAAACTAGAGCAGCAGGAAGAATATAGTTTTTATGACAAATATAATCGTATAAAAGACAGTACTGGTAAAATCCCTAAGAAAGAAGATTTACTGGAAGTTCTTTATGTGCAAAGAAATACCAAAACAAATAAAACAATTGTTTATTCCAGTACGTTAACCTCTGAAGATTATGATATAAGTGGTTCACTTTTTAATAAAAAATTCAGTAGTGAAAGGTTTAAAAACTTTAGTTCAAAGCGTGTAACAGAGGTTTATAATAACAACAATGGTATCGATAATAATCCTTTGGGACAAAGTATTATACCGGATTTAAAAATCGAAAAATCAGGAAGCTTAGATATTTTAAATAAAGTACAGCAACAAATTCAATATAAAGATATTGCTTCATTAACGCCAATTGAAGGAAGAATAACAAAAGAAAAGCTTAATAAATTACTAAAAAAAGAACTTGAAGAATATGGTGTAAAAACTAAATTTGAATTCGGTGTTCTTAATAGTGGTTTGCCAACTAAAGTAAAATCGGATGGGTTTCATTTTGATAAAGATGCAAGTTATCATATTCCGATATATACTGATAATGAAGGAAATAGTAAGTATGAATTATATATAACGTTTCCTTATAAAAAGAAATTTTTATTATCAGAGTTATTAAGTATTACAATATTATCCATTGTATTTACGCTTATTATAATAATTGCTTATACAAGTGCATTAAATCAATTGTTGCGTCAAAAACATATCTCTGAAATTAAAACAGATTTTATAAATAATATGACGCATGAGTTTAAGACTCCAATTGCAACTATAAATTTGGCACTGGATGCAATTAGAAACCCTAAAATTATTGAAGATAAAGAGAAGGTATTCCGTTATCTGCAAATGATCAGGGATGAAAATAAAAGAATGCATGCTCAGGTTGAAAACGTTCTGCGTATTTCTAAATTAGAAAAAAGAGAATTAGATATTACAAAAGAACCAACTGCAATTCATGATATTATTGATGATGCAATTGAACATGTAAATTTAATCTTAGAAGATAGACACGGTACAGTTGTAAAGCATCTAAATGCTTCAAGAACTACTTGCTTAGTAAATGAAGTACATTTTACCAACGTTTTGGTAAATATTTTAGAAAATGCTATAAAATATTCTCCGGATGTTCCAGAAATTGAAATTTTTACAGAAAATATCAAAGATATGATTTTGATAAAAGTTAAAGATAATGGTCTCGGGATGAGTAAGATAGCTCAGAAAAGGGTTTTTGAGAAATTTTACAGAGAACATACTGGAGATTTGCATAATGTAAAAGGACATGGTTTAGGTCTGGCTTATGTAAAGCGAATAGTAGAGGATCACAATGGTCAAGTATATGTTGAAAGCGAAAAAGGAAAAGGTAGCACCTTTATAATAAAAATACCATTAATAAATTAAAATATGGAAAATAATAACAAAAGAATACTTTTAGTAGAAGATGACCTTAATTTTGGGGCAGTTCTTAAAGATTATCTAATGTTAAATGACTTTGAAGTTACTTTAGCTAAAAACGGTATGGAAGGTTTCGAAAAATTCAAGAAAGATGTATATGATTTATGCATTCTTGATGTAATGATGCCTTATAAAGATGGTTATACTTTAGCCAAAGAAATTAGAGAAAAGAATAGCGAAGTGCCTATTATCTTCTTAACTGCAAAATCTATGAAAGAGGATGTATTAAAAGGATATAAAGCAGGGGCTGACGATTATTTGAATAAACCTTTTGATTCAGAAGTTTTATTGATGAAAATCAAAGCTATTATTCAGAGAAAATCTGCTGATACAAAAGCAGAACAGGTTCAGTTTGAGTTTAATATTGGTAAATTCCACTTAAATTCTAAACTTAGATTTTTGACTTTCGAAAACGAAGAGCCAATAAAACTATCTCCAAAAGAGAATGAATTACTTAAAATGTTAATTCTTCACGAAAATGATTTAATGCCAAGAGAATTAGCATTGACAAAAATTTGGAGAGATGACAACTACTTTACTTCAAGAAGTATGGATGTTTACATTGCTAAACTTAGAAAATATCTAAAAGCTGACGAAGATGTTGAGATTCTTAACATTCACGGAGAAGGTTTCAGATTAGTTGTTAAAAGCAAAGTAACTGAATAACAAAATTCACCAAACAAAAAAAATAGTAAAGCTCTGAGAAATCAGGGCTTTTTTTTATGCCTTTATTTTTATAATTTAAATTACTCATTGTTAGTTGAATAGGCTCATTTTTGTTCATGAGTTTTGTTAATGAAAATATTTTTACATGAATTTTCTTAAAATAAATTTGGAAAATCAAAAAACAATTATGAATATTTGCAGACGAAAAAAATAATAACCCTAATAAAACGAAGAGAAATGTTTGTACTTACATCAACATCACAAAGCTTCACACCAAACGGATTTGGTGCAGCGCTTCTTCGTGGCTTATTTCAATCTTAGAAATTCATTTTTAGATATATAAAAAGCCCGAAGACATTTAGTTTCGGGCTTTTTTTATTCTAGACACTTCAAATTTTCCCGAATAATATTTTCATTATTTATCCGAAAGGATAAAAGAAGGTACGCTTATGTTTTGTTCGAACTTTTCAGTTTTGACTAGCATCGGTTTGCAAAAAAAAACAATAAGAATAATTAAAAATTTATGGGAAATAAATTATCCGGAAAAGACCTGATTAAATTGGGCTTTCCGAAAAACAATTCGATAAACATCGCCTTAGGGCAAATTAACAGATACAGAAAAAGAGAAAAAAAAGAATCCATTCTAACAGAGGCCAAAGAGGTTTTGCTTCGTCCCGAAAAGTTCGAAGGTCACGGAACCTGGGGGAAAGTCGCCGAAGGTTTGATAAATCCGGTTCAGGTCAGAATGCACCAGCTGAAAACAACTCGTGCTCCCTTTACCATTTTTGGTGAAAATGAAATTGATCAACAAGCTAAATTTCAGTTGTATGATTCTTTAAAATTACCAATTTCAGTGGCAGGAGCTTTAATGCCAGATGCACATTCAGGTTATGGATTGCCAATTGGCGGAGTTTTGGCTACGGACAATGCTGTAATTCCGTATGGCGTTGGAGTAGACATCGGGTGTCGAATGAGTCTTTCGATTTTTGATTTGCCAGCCTCGTATTTCAAGGGAAAAGAACATCAATTAGAAGCAATTTTAAAAGACAATACCAAGTTTGGAATGAATGAAGTTCATGCTTCAAGAGTAGATCATGAAGTGTTTTACAAAAGTGAATTTCAGGATATTCCGTTGTTAAAGAATCTTTTACCAAAAGCGTACAAACAATTAGGAAGTTCCGGCGGAGGAAACCATTTTGTAGAATTTGGAATTGCAAAAATTGATAATCCTGAAAATGAATGGAAGTTAGGTGTAGGAGAATATTTTGCTGTTCTGTCGCATAGCGGATCACGAGGTTTGGGTGCAAATATTGCGAAACATTATACCTATTTGGCAACAAAACAATGTCCCTTACCAAAAAATGTGCAGCATTTGGCATGGCTTGATTTGAACACACATGACGGTCAGGAATATTGGTTAGCAATGAATTTGGCTGGAGAATATGCAAAAGCCTGTCACGATGATATTCACAGGAGAATAGCCAAAGCGATTGGTAAAAGAGTAGTTGTAACGATTGAAAATCATCACAATTTTGCATGGAAAGAAATCGTCAATGGTCAGGAATGCATTGTACACAGAAAAGGAGCAACCCCTGCTGCAGAAGGTCAATTGGGGATTATTCCAGGTTCGATGACCGCTCCAGGTTACATTGTGAAAGGAAAAGGTAATGCTGAAAGTTTAAATTCGGCTTCGCATGGAGCAGGTCGTTTGTTTTCGAGAGCGAAATGTAAAAGCACTTTTACGCAAAGCGAAATCAAAAAGGTTTTGATAGCCAATGATGTAACCTTGATTGGAGGAAATATTGATGAAGCTCCCATGGCTTATAAAGACATTACAAAAGTGATGGGAAATCAAACAGATTTGGTTGAAGTTTTAGGAACTTTTACTCCAAAGATTGTTAGAATGGACCGATAAAAAGAGATTTAAAGTGGAAAAAATAATTCAGATAACAGCAGGTCGCGGACCTGCAGAATGCACTTGGGTTGTTGCCCAAGTACTTAAAAAAGTTCTAGAAGAATCACAGGAATGGCAGTTAGAAACTGTTTTATTGCAAAGAGAAGCGGGGCAGGAAAATGGGACTATTGAAACTGCTTCGCTTGCTGTAAAAGGAAAAAATGCAAGTCAATTTGTAAATTCCTGGATAGGGACGATTCAATGGATTGGACAAAGTCAGTTTAGAAAAATGCACAAACGCAAAAACTGGTTTATTGGAATTTTTGAAATTGAGCCACAGAAAGGTGTATTAGTTTCGGAAAATGATATTCAATACCAGGCAATGCGAAGTTCTGGCGCAGGCGGACAACATGTAAATAAAGTCAGTTCAGCAATAAGAGCAACTCATATTCCAACAGGGATCGCTGTAGTTTCGATGGACAGCCGATCACAGCACCAAAACAAAAAACTGGCAACAGAAAGATTATTAAAAAAATTAGAAGACGAAACTTTGCAACAACTTAAGAATCATGTTGGAAAACAATGGGAGAACCAACTTAATATTGAGCGAGGAAATCCTGTTAGAGTTTTTACCGGAAGCGATTTCAAAAAGAATAAAGAGCAGAAAAGTTACAAGGGAACTCGTCAGAAATTAAAACAAGATTTTAGAAATGAAAACAATTGATAAATACCTTTTTCAGGCCCTGGATAATTATCCGTATTGGCTTGAAGGAACGATTGAATCTTTAGATTATGCTTTTTCTTATAATGATAAAAACACAATGGTTTTGTGTTTATACGGAAGAATTCAGGCGGAGCAATTATGGAATTATGAAGAAGCAAAAAACTATTTTCAGGAAGCCTTAGCTATTAATATTCATGCCCTTGAAGTATATCCGCATTATTTGCAAACTTTAATTTTGAATGAAGATTATGAAGAAGCGCAAAAGCTGATTGATTTTGCTTTGACAATAAAAGGAATCAATAAATCTGATATTTTTGTTAAGAAAGCTATTCTTTATGAAGCACAACATCAATTTAAACACGCACTTGAGGAAATCAAAAATGCTAAACTTTGCAATTTGCAATTTGCTTTTGATTCTGATATTACTGAAGTAGAGAAAAGAATCAAAGGTAAAATGGAGTTGATGAAAAAGAAAAAGAAGCCTAATAAATCAAAAAAGGATTCAAAAAAGAAATCAAAATAATTTTAGTAGAAAAAAACGATGCCAGTCAAATTTGAATGGCATCGTTTTTTCTTTTTTCAACAGAAATTTTAATAACTCTCGAGAGTTAAAAATCAGTGACAATCTGTTTGATCCGTTTAATCAGTGGGCTATATAATTATTTCCAATGCAATTCTAAAGCAAAACACGTTTTTTCGTTTTTGGTTATACTGAATGTTGCAGTAGTAGTATCATCATCTTCACTTTCATGAATTACGACATTATCTTTTAATGAAAGCTCCTTCATGAAATTCATTTCGAAACTTTTAACTTCTTGTTTCATAATTCTTTTTGGATCAACGTGATCAAGACACCATTCTAAATATTTCACATTGTTAACGTGATTTACAATGTCTAAATCAGATAGATAAACTGTTTTTTCGAAAACTGCTTCTTTTTCATGATTGATATTGATTTTAGAAAAACCTTCAGAAGTAGCTCTGTTCTCAGGGAATAATTCAAAATGTTCATAGGGCAAAGCCAAAGCTTCAGGACGTCGTAATTGGGTGTTAAAAACGGCCCAGTATGTTTCGCAGCCAACAATTTTATTTCCGTTTACATACATTTCTAATGCACGTACAGAACGTGAGTTTTCCAGACTATTAATCCATGTTTTCACAGTTATAACATCCTGCCATTTTGGTAATTCTGAAATCTCAACTCTCATTCGGCTTAAAACCCAAGCCTGATGAAATTCCTGCATATCAAAGAAACTGATTCCTCCAACTTCAGAATGTGCAGCTGCGGTTAATTGTAAAATATTACACAAATCAGTGTATTTTAAATAACCGTTTGGCGTGCATTGTGTAAAATTGACTTCCCAGTCTTTGCTTAAAACTGATGTGAAATTGGGAGATATTGGCATTGTTTATTTTAGATTTTTATTTAGAATATAGAAAATAGAATAAAGAAAATAGATTTCTTACTTAACAAGATTTTCTATGTGCTTTATAATTTCATTTCTGTCTTTTGCATAATCAAACCATTTTGTATTTTCATTTCGTTTGAACCATGTTAGTTGTCTTTTAGAAAATCGTCTGGTATTTTTCTTGATTTCTTCGATGGCAAATGGCAATGAAAATTCTCCGTCAAAATAACTAAATAATTCTCTATAACCGACCGTTTGCAGCGCATTTAACGCTTTATTAGGATACAAAGCTTTTGCTTCTTCTAATAGGCCTTCATTCATCATAATATCAACGCGCTGGTTGATACGATCATAAATTACTTTTCTGTCTGCTTCTAAGCCAATTAAAATAGGGGTGAAATTTCGATTGTTTTTCTTTTGATTTAAAAAAGAAGAATATGGTTTTTGAGTTCCGATGCAAACTTCCACAAAACGCATCATCCTTTGTGGATTTTGAAGTGTTTGTGGATTTTCTAAAGTTATTTTTTGAAAATAGTCTGGATCTAAATTCTGTAATTGTTCTTGTAAGTAATTAATTCCAAGTTTTTCATAGTTTGAGTTCACTTCAGAACGAACTTCTGGATTAATTTCGGGGAATTCATCAAAACCTTTTAAAATAGCATCTACATATAATCCTGAACCACCAATTAAAATGGCAAAATCATCCTTCTGAAATAATTCTCCTAATTTTAAAAGTGCTTCTTTTTCGTAATCACCAACGGTGTAATTTTCGAAAATGGACTTGTTTTGAATGAAATGATGCTTAGCCGAATTTAACTCTTCCTGATTTGGAACTGCTGTTCCGATCGTCATTTCTTTAAAAAATTGTCGGCTGTCGCAGGATATTATTTCGCAATTGAAATGTTGTGCCAAAGCAATGCTTAAGGCTGTTTTGCCTATAGCTGTTGGTCCGACAATGGTAATTAAATATTTCATAGTTCTTTTAGCCCAGATGGGAGTGGAAACCCCGGACTTATATTTGTTAGTTTTTTTTGGGATAAAAGAGCGACCAGCGGAAGCTCCTTTTATGCCTTAAAAAAACAACAAAGATAAGGAGGAGTTGTAATGTACAGCTGGAAATAGCTCCTTAAATTAAATATTTGGTAATTCTGTTCCGCATTCGTAGCAATACTTTGCATTATCAAAATGGACTTGTGAATTACAATTTTTGCAAGTTTTCTTTCCGCTTACAGTATTGCTATTTTTCAGACTGTTTTTCGCGAACTCAGCAGTTACAATTCCAGTTGGGACTGCTATAATTCCATAACCCAAAATCATAACGAATGAGGCAACGAATTGGCCTAAAGGAGTTATAGGTGAAATATCTCCATAACCAACAGTTGTTAAGGTAACTATAGTCCAATAAATGCTAACTGGTATACTTGTAAAGCCACTTTCTTTACCTTCAATCATATACATAACAGAACCAATAATTACGGTACTGATCAATACGAAATAGATAAAAACAAGAATTTTTTCTTTACTTGCTTCAATTGCCTCTCGTAATTGTACAGACTGATGTGAAATTTGAGGAATGTGCAATATTTTGAATAATCGGAAAAAGCGTAAGGCTCTAATGACGGATAAAATACTTGCTCCTGGGAAAAATATGGAAAGATACATGGGTAATACAGCAAGTAAATCGATAATACCATAAAAACTAAAAATATATTTTACAGGTTTTTGAATAGAGATAATACGTAAAATATACTCGATTGTAAAAAATACGGTAATAATCCATTCACAGATAATAAGTTGAGAATGGTATTTTTGATTGATTCCCTGAACGGTTTCCATCATGACCAAAAGTACACTCAGTAAAATTAATCCGAGTAAAACTAAATCGAAAAGTCTTCCTAAAACGGTATCTGTTCCGTAAAGAACTACTTTTATTTTTTCTCTAAAGCTTTCGTATTGGGATTTCATTTTTGTCATATTGACTAAGGTAATGAAAATTAGGGTATTTTAAAAATGAAGAATTTTGAGTGACTTGCTTTTGCGCATGTAATTCTGAATTATATTTTTTACATCGCGATTGTTTTGCATCGGAATTAGAATGTTTTTTAGGATTTCGATGTTGGTAATTTGATAATTCAAATCGTAAAAGGCGTAACCTTTATAAACCCCATTTTCAATTAACACAGCGCTTCGTTCGTTTACATTTCGGCCTCTGTCTATAAGAATCATGCTTTTGTTTTCAAAACTGTGCTCGGTGATGAATTGTTGAACTCTTAGGTTATACGTTTCAGGTGATACTTCGCCAATACAGGCACCGTCACATTCTTTTATTTTATATTGAAAACACTCTTTCTTAGTTTGATATAAACCCGTTAATTTCTGGCACAAATGATAGTTAGTGGTGAATTTAAAAAGCATGTTTTTACCTTCCTGTAAAGAAGCAAATGAGGTGATTTCTTTTTTGCGACCATCAGCTTTTTGAAGTTTTAAATTCAAATAACCATTTGAATCTTTTTCTGCATATAAAGCAAATGGAAAAACGGTTTTTTTCTGTGAGCGATTGTGTCTTGGTCGATTAATTTTTACTTCTTCGCTTTCTTTTAAAAGTGCAATTAATTCGCTTCCGGTTTCGTCATAAGTTATGGTGAAAACTTCCGCTTGTATTTTTTTACTTTTTGTAGTGATTCCGGTGAAATGTTGGTTTACCCTTTTTCTGATATTTTGACTTTTTCCTATATAAATTAAGTTTCCGCCTTCGTTATGAATGTAATAAACACCAGTTTTAGTTGGCATTTGCCCGACCAGATCTAATAATTTTGGTGCAATACCTTTTTCAACTTCCAGTTTTATGAAGTCTTTTACAATTGTTTTTTCAAGGTCTTTTTCTAAAAGCATCTTAAACAATTTTGTCGTTGCCATGGCGTCGCCACTGGCACGATGACGATCTGCCATTGGAATTCCAAGTGCGCGAACCAATTTTCCTAAACTGTAAGAAGGCTGTTCCGGAATTAATTTTTTAGCCAATTCTACTGTACAAAGTGTCCTGGCTTCGAAATCATATCCTAAACGTCTGAATTCAGTACGTAAAATTCGGTAATCAAAAGAAGCGTTGTGTGCTACTATAATGCAATCTGATGTGATTTCGATGATTCGTTTTGCAACTTCAAAGAATTTAGGAGCAGAACGCAACATAGCATTATTTATTCCGGTTAATTTCACCACAAAAGGCTGAATCGGAATTTCAGGATTAACAAGACTAATGAATTGGTCAACTACCTCATGGCCGTCAAATTTATAAATGGCGATTTCGGTAATTCCTTCTTCATTAAACTGGCCTCCAGTGGTTTCTATGTCTAGTATTGCGTACAAATCAAGTATTCAGTGTTCAGTTTTTAGTAATCAGTTTAAAATTTACAATCTAAAATCAGATTATCTTCCTCCAAAGATACTACTTCCAATTCTAACCATTGTGCTTCCGCAATCAATGGCAAGCTGAAAGTCTCCTGACATTCCCATTGAAATTGTATTTAATTGTAAATTTTCATTTTCGATGGTTTGAATGGAATCAAAAATTGATTTCAAATGTGTAAATTCTTTTTTAATTTGGTTTTGGTCATCTGTAAAAGTTGCCATTCCCATTAACCCTAAGATACGAATGTTTTTCATCTCTTTGAATTCTGAAGATGATAATAGTTCATTTAGTTCGTTTTCGTCCAAACCAAATTTAGATTCTTCTTCGGCAATATATATTTGAAGCAGACAATCGATTATGCGATTGTTTTTTAAAGCTTGTTTGTTTATTTCCTGCAATAGTTTCAAACTATCAACTCCATGAATCAAACTCACAAATGGGGCCATAAATTTGACTTTATTCGACTGAACGTGACCAATCATATGCCATTGAATGTCTTTTGGCATTTCTTCCCATTTATCCGTCATTTCCTGGATTTTGTTTTCTCCAAAAATACGTTGGCCTGCTTCGTAGGCTTGCATTAAGTCAGAAACAGGTTTGGTTTTAGAAACTGCAACTAAGGTTACATGTTCTGGTAAACTTGCTTTAATACTATTTAAATTCGATTGAATTGACATGGTATTTCTTTTTTATGAAAGGATAAACTGCTTAGAAATTTTCTCTGCTTTTTTACTTTCACTATAATCATAAAAACCTTCTCCGGATTTTACTCCTAATTTTCCGGCTCTCACCATATTAACTAAAAGTGGGCAAGGAGCGTATTTTGGATTTTTAAAACCTTCGTACATTACGTTTAAAATAGCTAAACAAACATCAAGACCAATAAAATCAGCTAATTGAAGTGGTCCCATTGGGTGCCCCATTCCTAGTTTCATTACGGTATCAATTTCGTAAACACCGGCTACTTTATTGTATAACGTTTCGATTGCTTCATTTAGCATTGGCATTAAAATTCTATTTGCTACGAAACCTGGATAATCATTTACTTCAACTGGCGTTTTACCAAGTTTTACAGATAAGTCCATAATGATTTTAGTAACTTCATCGCTTGTATTGTATCCGCGAATGATTTCTACCAATTTCATAATTGGCACCGGATTCATAAAATGCATTCCGATAACACGCTCAGGATGTGCTACAACTGCTCCAATTTGTGTAATTGAAATAGAAGAGGTATTCGTTGCTAAAATGGTATTATGCGAACAAGCTTCGTTTAATTGTTTGAAGATATTCAATTTTAATTCAACATTTTCTGTTGCAGCTTCAACCACTAAATCAACGCCAACAACACCATCTTTAATATCTGTATAGGTAATAATATTGGTAATCGTTTTAGCAACATCTTCCTGAGTGATAGTTCCTTTAGAAAGCATTCTGTCTAAGTTGGCAGCGATCGTTGCCATTCCCTTGTCTAAAGATTTTTCAGAAACATCAATAAGTTTTACGGTAAAACCACTTTGCGCAAAAGTATGAGCAATTCCGTTACCCATTGTTCCAGCACCAATTACAGCTATAGTTTTCATTTAAATTTAGGTATTATATTTATGATTTTAGCCACGAATTCACCAATTAAATTCGGGAATTCGTGGCTAATTTATTTTTGAAATTATATTTTATTTATCGAAACAATCAATAATCTGATATGCCACACGCAAAGCATCTGTAGCTTGTTCTAAGGTTACAACTGGCGTAGTATCAGTGTTAATTGCATTTGCAAAAGATTCTAATTCATCTAAAATGGCATTGTTTTGCTCCACATCAGGATTTGTAAAATAAATTTGTTTTTTTACGCCTTCCGCATTTTGAAGGATCATATCAAAATCTCCAGGAACTTCCGGAGCATCTTTCATACGCACTACTTCACATTTTTTCTCCAGAAAATCCACTGAAATGTAAGCATCTCTTTGAAAAAAACGTGTTTTACGCATGTTTTTCATAGAAATTCTGCTGGCTGTTAAATTCGCTACACAACCATTTTCGAATTCAATTCTGGCATTGGCAATATCAGGAGTTTCACTAATAACAGAAACACCACTAGCATTGATGTTTTTTACTTTTGAATTTACAACGCTCAAAATGGCATCAATATCATGAATCATTAAATCCAAAACCACAGGAACATCGGTACCACGTGGATTGAATTCGGCTAAACGATGTGTTTCAATAAACATCGGATTTTCGATCATGTTTTTTGTTGCAATGAAAGCAGGATTAAAACGCTCTACATGACCAACTTGTCCTTTAACATTGTATTCTTTGGCTAAAGCAATTATTTCTTCAGCTTCTTCTACAGTGTTTGCAATAGGCTTTTCAATAAAGATGTGTTTTCCTGATTTTATGGCTACCTTGGCACATTTATAATGTGAAAGTGTTGGGGTTACAATATCGATTACATCCACAGCGTGGATTAATTTTGCAATAGTGTTGAAGTTTTTGTAGCCAAATTCTTTTGAAATTCTTTCGGCATTTTCCTGATTTTCGTCGTAAAATCCAACTAATTCGTATTTGTCAGATTGTTGTAATAAGCGTAAATGTATCTTACCTAAGTGACCAGCACCTAAAACTCCTACTTTTAACATGAGAATGTATTTTAAACAAAAATATAATTTATTTGTTGAAAGTAAAAGTTAATGCAATAAAGATTTAGCGATTTAATAATTAAAAATCAATATTTGATTTCTTTTTTACTTTCTTATTTTTGCCAAAATAAAACCTACCCATTTTGAAAGACACTGCCAAACATCAAGGACTTCGTAATCAATTAGTAAGCACTTTAGAACAAAAGGGAATTACTGATAAAGCGGTTTTGGATGCGATAAAAAAAATCCCAAGACATCTTTTTCTGAATTCAAGTTTTGAAGATTATGCATATCAGGATAAGGCATTTCCTATAGGAGCGGGACAAACTATTTCTCAGCCTTACACTGTTGCTTTTCAATCACAGTTGTTAGAGGTTAAAAAAGATCACAAAATTTTAGAAATTGGAACAGGTTCGGGTTATCAAACCGCTGTTTTGTTTATGCTTGGTGCTAAAGTCTATAGTATTGAAAGACAGAACGAGTTGTTTAAAGCAACTTCTAATTTATTTCCGAAATTAAACATTCGTCCAAAACATCTTTCTTTTGGAGATGGTTATAAAGGATTGCCAAATCATGCTCCGTTTGATAGTATAATTGTAACGGCGGGAGCCCCTTTTATTCCTCAACCCTTAATGGCTCAGTTAAAAATAGGAGGAAGACTGGTTATTCCGTTAGGTGAAGATGTTCAGATTATGACTTTGTTAATTCGTAAAAATGAAACGCAATTTGAAAAACATGAATTTGGAGAATTTCGATTTGTTCCTTTATTAGAAGATAAAAATTAGAGTAAAAGCCCAATTAATTGGGCTTTTTTATTGGGTAAGAATATTAATATATCTTTCTAGACTTTCTTTTTCTATCTGAGCAATAAATAGTAAAAATTCTTCTTTGTCTTTTTTTGTTTGCGCTTTTTCTAAGGATTGATAATATTGCATTCGGTTTTCGTGATCTCCTTTTATATTAGCAATTAAATAACCTTTTTGCATTAATATTAAATTCATGACTAAACGTGACGTTCTTCCATTTCCATCAATAAATGGATGAATTGTTGTTAGTCTTTCATGCATTTCTGCAGCAAGAATGATAGGATGTAATTTGTTTTTGTTTATTTCGTACCAAATGAAATATTCTTCCATCTCCTGAGCTACCATTGAAGGTTGAGGAGGCATATGGCTGCTTCCCTGAGTCATAACCTGAACTTTTCGATAACGTCCGGCATCTTCTGGAATAATGCCGCGGAGAATTAAATTATGAATTGATAAAAGATCACGTTCATTCAAAGCATTGTTTTTCTGCATTAAATCTTTGATAAAACCAATTGCTTCCTGATGATTTATAGCTTCCAGATGTTCGCGCATACTTTTTCCGGAAATAGTTAAGCCTTCATTAATAACCATATCGGTTTCACGAAGTGTCATCGTATTTCCTTCAATTCGATTGCTTTCAAAAGTATATTCTAATTCAAGAGCCTGCTTAATTTTATAACTATCGAATTTTCTGTAAGTATCTAGTTTATCTTTCAGAATATCAATCTCTTTTAAAATTTTTTCTAAAGAAGTTGATATTTTTAAATTTGATATTGCTTTATTATACTTTATCTCGTCTTCGGCAACTTTTAAAGCTTTCAAAGCAAATTCATCATCACCAATTTCATATAGGATTTTTTCCTTTAACCATGCAATCATTAAAGTTTCGAAGTCAATTTCTAAAAGTTGCGAAAGTTTAGAAATTTGCTCTCTAGTGGGCTTTCTTGAACCTGACTCAAATTTACTTATCAATGCCTGATCAATTCCGAGAAGTTGTGCTACTTCACGGGTTTTTAATCCTTTGTGTTCACGTGCATTTTTAAGTAATGTTTTCATTTTTAGATTAATGATTTAAATTGTCTTGACAAAATTAGTCATTTTTAAAATTATAAAAAAAAAGCAATATTTTGATTATTGCTTTTTGATGATTTTTTATTTTGGTAAAGATCCGTCTTTTTTCATTTCGCCAACAACTGCTTGCATAATGGCGTCAACAGTTTGTCCTAAATCAGTCACATAATCAGACTTCGTAGTTCCTGTCCAGATTAATTTGTTTTGTTTTAATGAAAAAATATTGGTTTCTACCATATAAGATGTAGTTTCCTGATAATAACCCGGATCGTAGAAATTTGGAGAATACATTCCGTACCAGTTTCCAAATCCATAACCATACATTCCGGTGTACATTCCGTCAAAACCTCCGTAGTACATTCCTGTATAAGTTCCTGGAACGTAGTTTGTTTCTTTTTCAGTACTTACTAAACGCATTGTAACAACGCCGTCAAAATTTTCGTCTTGTAGAATTTTTAATTTTTGTTCCTGGGTTAGTTGCTTTGTAGTTTCATTTAAAAATTGGTAAGAAGTTTTGAAAATCTGATTACTGGCTGCAATCCTATTTTCTGTAATTCTTCTGGAAGCTTCATCTTTAACTAAAGCAACAACTAAAACTTTTTTAAAGTGTTCCTGAGCAACTGTTACGTCAGGATCTCTCCAGCTATTTACAATTGATGTATTACTGCCACAACTTGAAAGTGCCAGTACGGCGATTAACAAAACTAAGTACTTTTTCATATTTTACAGTTAAATTGTTTCTATAAAAATAACGATAAAATCTTAATAAATAACTCTTTAGTGAAAAATTATAGCACTTTTAATTGTACGCTTTTTTAATTCGGTCTAAGTCACGTTTTGTGTCTTGCTCTTTCAAAGACTCACGTTTATCGTAGTTTTTCTTTCCTTTACAAAGACCTATTTGCAATTTTGCGAGACCTTTTTCATTAGTGAATAATTTTAACGGGACAATAGTAAGTCCTTTTGCCTGTACACTTTTATGAAGGCTTTTTAATTCTTTCTTATTCAAAAGTAGTTTTCGCTCGCTTCTTGACTTATGATTGAATTGATTTCCAAAAGAATATTCTTCAATATAAGTATTGATAGCAAAAAGTTCAAGATTGCTAAATTCGCAAAAGCTTTCGGTAATATTAGCTTTTCCCAAACGTATAGATTTGATCTCTGTTCCGGTTAAAACAACTCCGGCAGTATAGGTGTCGATTATCTCGTAATCGAAACGAGCTCTCTTATTAAGTATATTGACTGTTTTTAACATAGTTGCAAATGTAAAACAAAATTGAAAAACTTTAATGGAATCTAAGATAATTAAAGATTTTTTTTAATCAATGATTTTGATCATATTTAAAGAAAAAACTTACATATAAGTTTGTTTAATAATTTAAAACAAACTCAAACATGAAAAAAATTTTATCATTAGTTGGTGTTGTGCTAATCGGTTTAACTGCAAAAGCACAGGAGGCAAATCAAGGTTTAAAAGGAGCGTGGTTTGCTACTTCTCAATTTGGTTATCAGCAAACCAAAGCTTCAAATGAAAAATATACAAATTTGACAGTATTGCCGATTGTTGGTACATTTGTGACCCCATCGGTAGCTGTTGGAGCAGGACTTGGTTATATTAATATGAAGTCGGATTTAAATTCAAAAACAATAGCAAAGACAGATTTAATCGTAATTGAACCGTTAGCTAGAAAGTATTGGAATGTAGCTGGTTCCCTTTATTTCTTTGGACAGGCAGCATTGCCGGTTATTACAGGTAAGGAAAAAGAAAAAGATACTAAAATAAATCAGGTTGGTTTGTCTGTATCTGGGGGCTTTGATTATTTTGTAACTAAAAGTTTCTCAGTGGAGTTTTCTTATGATCTGGCAAATTTTACATCTACCACTATAGATCCAAAAGACGGTCCTAAAACTACAGTAAATAATTTTGGATTAGCACATATGGCAAATGTTGATTCAGCTTATTTAGCTGGAAGTTCAAGTTTAACAACGCCACTTTCAGTCGGATTTAAATTTATATTCTAATAGTAGTCGATTTGATTTAAATTTAATTTCAATTCGTTAATTTTGTAAAAAAGGAAAGACCGTACTTTTTTGGAGTACGGTCTTTTTACTATTATTTTAAAAAGATAAAATGCAAAATCAATCAAAAGATCCTTTACACGGAATTACGCTTCAATCCATATTAGAAAAGCTTGTAGCTTATTATGGTTTTGATACCTTATCAGAATTAATCCCGATAAAATGCTTTACTTCAAATCCAAGTATTAAATCCAGTTTGACATTTTTAAGAAAAACGGATTGGGCTCGTAAAAAGGTAGAAGATTTATACATTAAATCACTATCTAAATTCTAATTTAATTTATAAGAAAGCATTACGCCACCACGATAAGGCAGCCATTCGCCACTTTTATTCCAATTTTCTGCTTTTTCGTATCGGCCAGGTGTACCATCATTATAATAACCATGATAAAATCCTTGGTGCCAGCCACCGCCGGCAAAAATATCTAACAAGAATTTGTCATTGATTTTTATATTGTAACCAATTGTAACTCCCATACGATATCCAAATCCATGTTCATATTTGTTACTATTCCAATAATTCCATTTTTGAATTTCATAAATATCAGGTCCAATATGACCACCGACATAGAAACCATTATATTTCTCTTTAAAATGATATCTTACTTCGGGAGTTAAAGTGTAAAATTTCATTGGGTTATGTCCATTAAAAGATTCCCAAAAAGAAGCCATAACATCGATGCTAAATGTCGTTTTTTCTCCAATACTAGTTTCAATTCCAACATTTGGTATTGCTAACAGAGCGGTCGCAGCGTTAAATTTTAAATAAGTTTGACTTTGAGAATGGATTGAAAGTAAGAGAAAAAGGAGAATAACAGTTTTTTTCATAAGTAAGTTTTCGAAAATCAAAATAAGATTTAATTGCTTATTTCGCGTGCAAATATAACGTAATAGCAAACCTACTATTGTGAAAAAAGTATATTTAACGAGATTTATTTTTTTTAGAAATGAATATTGATTTTATTTCCCTAACAATGAGTAAATTACCTTGTCAAGAAAACGTCCTTCGTAAAATTCAGATTCTTTTAAATGCGCTTCTTTTACAAACCCGCATTTTTGCAGTACCTTTTCTGAGGCGAAATTCTCAGGATCAATTACTGCTTCAATCGAATGTAATTTTAAATCATCAAAACCATATCTGATTAATCTGTTTACAGCTTCAGGAATAATTCCTTTTCCATGAAATTCCGGTAACAGGATATAACCAATTTCGGCACGATAGTTTTCAGGCTGCATTCTGTAATACCCAATAATA
Source organism: Flavobacterium sp. LC2016-12 (assembly GCF_015351595.1). Lineage (GTDB taxonomy): Bacteria > Bacteroidota > Bacteroidia > Flavobacteriales > Flavobacteriaceae > Flavobacterium. Next base: position 534,068 of record NZ_JADKPT010000001.1, read on the forward strand.
CCAAGTAGTTTTGGATTGTCTTTTAAGGTGATTCCCCAATTGATACCAATGTTTGTTACAATTTTATCTTCAATCATCGCAATATGTTCCAGAGCATCCTCGTTATTTTTTACTAAGGGTCTTGGAATATATTTCATGGTTTCTGGGTTAGAACGCAGTTCAAAAACTTCATTTACATCGTCATTGGTAATTCTTCTTAAAAGCAAACGATCTGTTTCTATAGTTGGAAATGGAGAAAAATTGAATTCTAACATTTTTTTAATTTTATAATATTTGTATACTGAATTTTGAAGTGAATGTCTGATCTGCATCCAAAATTAAAATTCCTTCTTTTTCGAATAAATCGCCAGAATTTTCGGGTGTGTCTGAATAACCAAACCAAGGTTCGATGCATATAAATGGAGCCTGTTCTTTTGTCCAAATACCTAAGCTTGGAAAATCTTCAAAATCAACTTTTAAATATGGTTTTGAATTTTCAAGAATAGTAAGTGAGTTCGACTCTAATGTTTTAAAAACCAAAGCATCGTTTTCGAATAATTTGTAATTCAAAGGAACTAAATTTTCAGTAGTTTTTAAAACTTGCGTTTTATTAGAAACCAAATCATTTTCTAAAAGTGAAAATTGTAAGACTTCTTGTTTTTCAAATTTTAAGCTATAATCTTCAAAATTGCCAGGCAAAGCAATTGCCGGATGTGCACCAATAGAAAAAGGCATTTTAGTTTTATTTTGATTTATTACTTTGTATTCAATGTCTAAAGTGCTTTCCTTAAGTGTATATATAAGTTGTAATTCAAATTTAAACGGATACTTTTTCAATGTTTCAGCATTTGACTGTAAGGAAAAAGTAGCGCTGTTTTCGGTTTTATTAGTCAGTAGAAACTCCATATCTCTTGCAAAACCATGCCTTGGCAATTGATATTCTTTCTCGTCCACAGTATAAATATTGTTTCTTAAAGTACCAACAATTGGAAAAAGAATAGGGGAATGCTTTCCCCAAAAATCAGGATTTCCTTCCCAGATAAATTCTTTATCCTGATTCTTTAACGAGAATAATTCAGCTCCTGCGTTTTTAATAGAAGCTTTAAATGTTGAATTTGAAATAGTTGTATTCAAAATGATATGATTGGAAAATAATTAGTTTTTATCTAGCTGTAAATATATTTTATAAATTTTAGTTTTTGAAAGAAATAGCTTAAATTATTTTTTTGATAAAATTTTGCTAAAGTTCAATTAAAGCTTAAGGTTTTCTCTGTAAATAGCTTTTTTTTTCATTAATTTGCTACATAAACAGCTAAAAAATATGAAAAAACAATCCTCTAAAGCCTTATTAACCATGGCTTTGTTTGTAGGGATTTCTTCTGTTTGGGCGCAACAAACCCCAGCTACAACAGCAGTAAATTCGGTAAACAATTACAATTATCATGATGCTTTTGCGCCACATTTTTACACAAAAAATGGCACATCAACCCGTTCTGCAAGTGGTCAGCCTGGTGTTGAGTATTGGCAAAACAGAGCTGATTATCAAATAACAGCAAAATTAGATGCGGTAAAAAATGAAATTACTGGTACTGATGAAATCACTTATACCAATAATAGTCCGGATAAATTATCATTTGTTTGGTTAAACTTAGATCAAAACTTATTTAAGGAAGATTCAAGAGGAAATGCAGTTGTGCCTTTAACAGGAAGCCGCAACGGAGCTCAGGGGCAGCTTTTTGATGGAGGTAATAAAATTAAATCAGTAAAAGTAATCTCTAACGGAAAAACTAAAGTTGAAACTGATGCAAAATTTATTGTTACAGATACCAGAATGCAAATTTTCCTTCCGGAAGAATTGGCTTCAAAGGGAGGGGCTGTAAAAATAAAAATTGAATTTTCATTCATTGCTCCTTTCGAAGGATCAGACAGAATGGGAGTTTTAGAAACAAAAAATGGAAAAATTTTTACTATTGCACAATGGTACCCACGTATGTGTGTGTATGATGATGTACGCGGCTGGAATACTGCACCTTATTTAGGAGCTTCTGAGTTCTATCTGGAATACGGAAATTTTGACGTGAAACTTACAGTTCCTGCGAATCATTATGTTGTAGGTTCAGGAGAATTGTTGAATGGCGCAGAAGTTTTGCCAGCAGAACAATTTAAACGTTATAAAGCTGCTTCACAAAGCGATAAAACTGTGATGATTCGTACAGCAGAAGAAGTTGCTGCAACTGCAACAGCCAATGCAACGGCACAGAAAACATGGCACTATCAAATAAAAAATGCTCGTGATTTCTCTTGGGCATCTTCTCCTGCTTTTATTTTGGACGGAGCAAAGATTAATTTGCCAAGTGGTAAAAAATCGTTGGCTTTATCAGCTTATCCGGTTGAAAGTGCTGGAAATGATGCTTGGGGGCGTTCTACAGAATATACAAAAGCGTCTATCGAGAATTATTCAAAAAGGTGGTTTGAATATCCTTACCCAGCTGCAACAAACGTTGCAGGAAATGAAGGCGGAATGGAATATCCAGGTATTGTTTTTTGTGGATGGAAATCTAAAGGAGATGATTTATGGGGAGTTACTGACCACGAATTTGGACATATTTGGTTTCCTATGATTGTAGGATCTAATGAACGTTTATTTGCATGGATGGATGAAGGTTTTAACACTTTTATTAATTCTGTAAGTTCTTTTGATTTCAATAATGGAGAGTACAAACAAAAACCTGCAGATCTTCATGAAGATGTAGAGTATTATACAAGTCCAAAATTAGAAACGATTATGAGTTCTCCTGACAATATGAAGGAAGCTAATATTGGCGTTTTATGTTATGCAAAACCAAGTGCAGGATTGACAATTTTGAGAGAGCAGGTTTTAGGACAAGAGCGTTTTGATAAAGCATTACGTACTTATGTTGAACGTTGGGCTTACAAGCATCCGACTCCTGATGATTTCTTTAGAACAATTGAAAACGTTGCCGGAGAAGATTTAAGTTGGTTCTGGAGAAGTTGGTTTGTAAATAACTGGAGATTTGACCAAGGGATTAATTCTATTAAATATGTTAAAAACGACCCATCTAAGGGTGTTGTAATTAATGTAGAGAATTTCGATAAAATGCCAATGCCGATTATTTTGGATGTAAAAACAAAAAGTGGAAAAGTAACGAGAGTGAAATTGCCTGTTGAAATTTGGCAACGTAATAATGACTGGACTTTTAAACACAACTCTACTGAAGAGATTGAAAGCATTACACTAGATCCTGATCACGCTTTCCCAGATTATAATGAAAGTAATAATGTTTGGACAGCAGGAAAAGGTAAAGTGGAGAAAGACATTATTTTAGATGGATATGTAGGGAATTACTCTGCTGCAAATGGTCCTCTAAAAATTGAATTTACAGAGAAAAACAGTGTTCTGAATGCAGAAATTACAAATTATCCTAAGTTTGCTGTTGAGCCTGTAGCAGGTGAAAAAGATACTTTTGAGTCTAAAAGAGCGGGACTAAAATTTAAATTTAATGAAGCTAAAACAGGTTTTGATATGGTTGTTTTAGGGAATGGAAAAGTTATTCCGTTTACTAAGAACTAAAAAATAAAATCTTAAAATATTTAAAACCCGATAGTTAAATACAACTATCGGGTTTTCTTTTTTATTTTATAATTTTTAAGTTGCAGGTTTAAAAAAAACACCTTAGTGCCTTTGAAAAAAAATAACATTACGCTAAAAAAATGTTAGAATTTATTTTTTTTGTTTTCTAAATAAAAAAATAGTGTACTTTTGCACTCGATGAATAAAATAAGTTTACATATAACTTCTTTGTCACGGACAAACTCTCCTGTAACTTCTCCCGAAGTACGGATACTATCTCTATAGTATTCACAGAGTTTTTCGCCGCGTATTTATTTATATTCATTTTTCATTTTGAAATCACACAATTTGTCCATTGGACAAACATATCCTAAAACTATATATTATTTTGTGAATTTTCTAAATCAATCTTTTGATTTTGAGAATGTTACTTCTATTTTGTCTAATTTTATTGGATTGATTTCTAGATTTCAAACTAAACAGTACGTTTTAATTTTTAACTCTAACTTCAACTATTGAAATGAAAATCTCTATTGTTGTAACTCAAGAAGAACACTTCAAATTCGCACAGGAAATTTGCGATACGATAGAATCATCTGCCTTATTAAGAGGTACGGGGATTGCTAAAAGAACTCCTGAGTACATTCAGAAAAAAATGGCGAACGGTGATGCAATGATTGCTCTGGCAGATGGAAAATTTGCAGGTTTTTGTTATATCGAAAGTTGGCAGCACGGAAAATTCGTGGCACATTCTGGTTTAATTGTACATCCGGATTACAGAAGTTTAGGTTTGGCTAAAAAGATCAAATCCAAAGTTTTTGATTATTCACTGCAAAGATATCCTGATGCTAAAATATTTGGAATCACTACTGGTTTAGCGGTAATGAAAATCAACTCTGATTTAGGATACAAACCAGTACCTTTTTCTGAATTAACTACTGATCCAAGTTTTTGGTCAGGCTGTAAAACCTGTACCAACTACGAAATTCTGAAAAGCAAGGAAAACAAAATGTGTCTTTGTACCGGAATGTTGTATGACCCAAAAGAAAAACAAAAAGATCCTCCAAGACATCCTTTTAACGAAGCTGTTTTGAACAGGTTGAAAAAAATAAAACAAGCTTTATTCTTAAATAAAATTATGTCTTTTATTTTTTTGTCATAAGAATACCAATAAAAAAGAAATCTCAAACTTGCTAAATACGAAAGTATTAGCCTAAATTATATAAAATGAAAAAAGTTGTATTAGCTTATAGTGGAGGATTAGATACCTCGTATTGTTTGAAATATTTAAAAAATGAAAAAGGATACGAAGTTCATACCGTACTTGTAGATACAGGAGGATTTGATGCTGAAGAATTATCAGCAATTGAAAAAAGAGCCTACGAATTAGGAAGCGCACAACACGCAAATCTTACAATCGTAGATAAATATTATGATAAAGCTATAAAATATTTGATTTTCGGAAATGTATTAAAAAACAATACTTATCCGTTATCAGTAAGTGCAGAGCGTGTTTTTCAGGCAATTGAGGCTATTAAATATGCTAAAAAAGTAGGAGCAAGTGCTATTGCACACGGAAGTACTGGTGCAGGAAATGATCAGATTCGTTTTGATTTGATTTTCCAGACTATCGCTCCGGAAATTGAAATTATAACGCCAATTAGAGATTTAAAACTTTCAAGACAAGAGGAAGTTGATTATTTAGCTCAAAATGGTGTTCATTATTCTTGGGAAAAAGCGCAATATTCTATCAACAAAGGACTTTGGGGAACAAGTGTTGGAGGAAAAGAAACGTTAACTTCAAGCCAGCCATTGCCAAGTGAAGCTTATCCTTCACAATTGCAAAAAGAAGGAGAAGAAAAAGTGACTTTACATTTTGAACAAGGAGAATTAGTTGGATTAAATGGTAAAAAAGATGCTCCTGAAAAAAATATCGTAAAACTTGAAAAACTGGCAAACGCTTATGCAATTGGTAGAGATATCCATGTTGGAGACACCATTATCGGAATTAAGGGAAGAGTTGGTTTTGAAGCTGCTGCTCCTTTAATCATCATCAAAGCGCACCATTTACTAGAAAAACATACACTTGGTAAATGGCAGCAATACTGGAAAGAACAATTAGGAAACTGGTACGGAATGTTATTTCACGAAGGTCAGTTTTTAGATCCGGTAATGCGTAACATCGAAACCTTTTTGCAAGACACACAAAAAACGGTAAATGGAACTGTAACGGTTTCATTAAAGCCATATCATTTTTCGCTTGACGGAATTGAATCTAAAAACGATTTGATGAATACAGGTTTCGGTCAATACGGAGAAATGAACAACGCCTGGACGTCTGACGATGCAAAAGGATTTATTAAGATTTTAGGAAATGCACAAAACATATTTTCATCTGTAAACCATTTAGATCATGATTAATGTCGGAATAATTGGTGGTTCAGGCTACACGGCCGGAGAACTTATCAGAATATTAATGTATCATCCCAATGTAAATATCGATTTTGTTTACAGTACGACCAATTCGGGTAAACCACTTTCTGTGGCGCACCACGATTTGATGGGAGATATTGAAATGAATTTTACTGACACCATCAATCCAGAGGTGAATGTTGTGTTTTTATGTTTAGGGCATGGAAAGTCAATTTCCTTTTTGAAGGAGAATCAATTTGCAAGTCACACTAAAATCATTGACTTAGGAAATGATTTCAGATTAAATAAAGACGCTCATTTCGAAGGAAAAGATTTCATTTATGGTTTACCAGAACTGAATAAAGCGGATATTAAAAAAGCAAATTATATTGCAAATCCAGGTTGTTTTGCGACAGCGATTCAGTTGGCATTATTGCCTTTGGCTAAAAATAATTTGTTGAATAATGATGTTCATATTAATGCAACTACAGGAAGTACCGGCGCTGGAGTTGGTCTTTCAGATACTTCGCATTTCAGTTGGAGAAACAATAATATGTCGCATTATAAAGCTTTTGAACACCAACATTTAGGAGAAATCTCAGAAAGTTTGGTTCAATTGCAGGATGATTTTGAAAGTGAATTGCTTTTTATTCCGAACAGAGGAGATTTTCCAAGAGGGATTTTTGCAACATTATATACACTATCCGACGATAGTTTAGAACAATTGGTTGCCAAATACGAAGATTTCTATAAAAACGAACCGTTTGTAACCGTTACAACGACGAATATTAATATGAAACAAGTCGTACAAACCAACAAATGTATCATCAGTTTATTGAAAAAAGGAAACCGGGTTTTAATAACTTCAGTTATTGATAACTTAACCAAAGGTGCTTCAGGACAAGCGATTCAAAACATGAATTTAATGTTCGGATTAGAAGAAACCACCGGTTTACATTTGAAACCAAGCGGATTTTAGAGAAAATTTGTTTCAGGTTTAAAGTTTCAAGTTCCACGTTCTTTGCGTTACTTGAAATAGGAATACTGAAAATTAAACTAGTTTTAAGTTCCAAGTTTCACGTTCTACAAATAACTTGAAACCTGAAACCTGAAACAAAATAAACAAAAAGACATGAATTTATTTAACGTATACCCACTTTATGACATAACGCCTGTAAAAGCAGTAGACTGCACTATTACAGACAATAACGGAGTGGAATATTTAGACTTATATAGTGGACATGGTGTAATTTCGATTGGCCATACACAACCTGATTATGTTGAAAAACTAAAAAATCAGTTAAATCACTTAGGATTTTATTCGAATGCTATTCAGAATCCTTTGCAGGTTGAATTGGCTCAGAAATTAGGAAAACTTTCAGGATTAGAAGATTATGAACTGTTTTTATGCAGTTCTGGAGCCGAAGCAAATGAAAATGCTTTGAAACTAGCTTCTTTCCATAATGGAAAATCAAGAGTTATAGCTTTTGATAATTCTTTTCATGGAAGAACTTCTGCAGCAGTTGCGGTTACTGATAATAAAAAAATTGTGGCGCCAATTAATGCACAGCAAGTAGTTACTTTTTTACCATTAAACCAAATTGATTTAGTAGAAGCAGAGCTTGCAAAAGGCGATGTTACTGCCGTAATAATTGAAGGAATTCAAGGAGTTGGAGGTTTAGATCAGGGAACTACTGAGTTTTTTCAGGCTTTAGAAAAAGCATGTAAAAAATACGATGTTGTTTTGATTTTAGATGAAGTACAATCAGGATACGGAAGAAGTGGAAAATTCTTTGCTTTTCAACATCACGGAATTAATGCTGATATTATTTCTGTAGCAAAAGGAATGGGGAACGGTTTTCCTGTTGGAGCGATCTTAATTTCTCCAAAATTTGAAGCGAGTTATGGCTTATTAGGAACTACTTTCGGCGGAAGCCATTTATCTTGTGCAGCAGGAATTGCGGTTCTTGATGTAATAGAAAAGCTAAATTTAATAGATAATGTAAACGAAGTTTCAGCTTATTTTTCAGAGCAAATCAAGCAAGTTCCTGGAATTAAACAAGTAAAAGGAAAAGGATTAATGCTTGGAGTTGAATTTGACTTTGATGTTTCAGCTTTAAGAAAGAAATTAATTATTGAGAAACATATTTTTACGGGAAGTGCGAACAACAAAAATCTGTTAAGAATTTTGCCACCGCTTACTGTGAAAAAATCAGATATTGACACTTTTATTGTAGCTTTAAAAGAGAGTTTGGAAGAGCTTCAAAACTAAAATGCTTATCCTAACAGGTTTCCAAAACCTGTTAGGTATATTATAAGGTTTCGATTAAGAGAAACAACCAAAAAAACAACCAACCAACTATAAATTATGAATCCATTATCAATTGAAAAACGCAATCTCGTTTTGCGCTCCATGGCAAAGCTTGTCGATCAGGAGCGGAATCAAATCATTCTTACCAATCAGGAGGATTTATTGGCTTATGACGGCTCAGATTTAGCGATGGAAGAACGTTTGAAAGTAGATGATAAAAAGGTCGATGAGATGATTTTATCATTGAATCAATTGGCTTCTCAAGAAGATCCTGTTGGAGTAGAACGTTTTCATTTTGTTCATGATAATGGAATTAAAGTTATTAATAAAACGGCTGCATTTGGTACGATTTTAATTATTTACGAATCGCGCCCGGATGTTACGATTGAAGCAGGCGGAATTGCCTTTAAATCCGGTAATAAGATTTTATTAAAAGGTGGAAAAGAAGCTTTACAATCAAATTTGAAAATTGTGGCGCTATGGCATAAGGCTTTGGAAGAGAATGGAGTTTCAAAAGACTGGGTTGAATATTTGAATTACAATCGTACAGAAACTCAGGCTTTCTTAGAAAAACCAACTCAAAAAGTCGATTTAATTGTTCCGAGAGGTGGAGAAAAATTAATTGAGTTTGTCAAACAGCACGCCACTTGTCCGGTAATTGTTAGCGGTCGTGGAAACAATTTTGTTTACGTTCATGAAAATGCCGATACCGATTTAGCTTTAAAAGTAATTTTAAATGCCAAAACTTCTAAAATCTCGGCTTGTAATGCTTTGGATAAAGTTTTAATCGATTCAAGATTACCAAATTTCGAAGGTTTTGCCGCCATGTTAATCGAAGCTTTAACGGAATCTAAAGTGGAAATTATCGTTGATAAATCATTAGAAAATTTCGAAAATACCGAAACACTTCAAAATGAAGATATCTGGTACGAAGAATTTTTGGATTATAAAATTGTCATCGGAACCATTGATTCTGAAGAACATGCAATTGAAAAAATCAACAAATATTGCGGAGGACATTCAGCAGCGATTATTACAAAGGATGAAAAAAAGGCAAAGCAATTCATGGAGTCTATTGACGCCGCTGCAGTGTATCATAATGCGTCAACACGTTTTACAGATGGAGGACAATTTGGTTTAGGCGGAGAATTAGCGATAAGTACAGATAAATTGCACCAAAGAGGACCAATTGGTTTACAGCATTTGGTTACCAATAAGTGGTACGTTTACGGAGAAGGGCAAATACGTTAGAATTTTAGATTTCTGATTTTAGATTTTAGATTGGTGGGGGAAGATTTTTTGATTTCAAATAATTGGAATTGGATTTAAAAATTGGAATTTAAATTAAAGACAAAGCTTTGCGAACTTAGCGTTTGTAAACACAAAAAATATAAAAAACCTTGCGCACTTTGCGGTTAAAAAACTGCGGTTAAAACAACAACAATGGGGAAAAAGCGGATTTTATTAAAAATAGGAAGTAATACTTTAACCAAGGAAACCAATCATATTTCGCGGGGAAAGATTGAAGATATTGGTATGCAGATTGCCGCTTTAAACAAAGATTACGAATTTGTAATTGTAAGTTCAGGAGCAATTGCCGCGGCAAAACAATTTGTAAAACTAGAAAGTAAAGGCAAAGAAATTGCATTAAAACAAGCTTTGGCTTCGATTGGACAACCCCATTTAATGCGGATTTTCCATGAAAATTTCAGTGATTTAGGTTTATTGACATCCCAGTGTTTATTGTCTTATTCTGATTTTGAAAAGCAGCAATCGAAAGTAAATATTGTCAACACGATTAATGTTTTGGTGGAGAATAATTACATTCCGATTATCAATGAAAACGATACTGTCGCCACAGATGAAATCCGGTTTGGAGATAATGATAAATTAGCGGCTTTAACAGCAGTTCTTTTAAATGTTGATATTCTGATAATTGCAACCAATACAAACGGTATTTATACTAAGAATTCTATTCACGATGAAAATCCGGAAACGATAAAATTAGTTAATGATTTAAAGGTTTTAGAAAAAGAAATCGGAGAATCAAAATCATCACACGGGACAGGTGGAATGCAATCTAAAATAGAAGCAGCAGGAATCGCAAAAGCAGCAAATATTGAAACCTGGATTGTGAACGGATTAAATGATAATTTTATTTTAAAAGCATTAAAAGATGAAATTCCTTTTACCAGGATTGTGTAAATAGAACACGGATGAAACGGATTCGCTATCGCGAAAACGCGGATTTAAACGGATTTTTTCTTTGTTATTTAATTTAATGTAGTATATTTCATTCAAAATTATTTTTTATGAAATTATTGCATCAAGAATTAACCGAAGCTATTATTAAAACTTTTTACGAAGTCTATAATGAATTGGGATATGGTTTTTTAGAAAGAGTTTATCAAAATTCATTATACTTAGAATTAAAAAATAAAGGCTTAAAGTTGAAGCTCAAATGAAAATAGAGGTTTATTATAAAGGAATTGAAGTTGGACAATATTATGCCGACTTAATAGTAGAAGATTTAATTATATTAGAACTAAAAGCAGCCGATTGTATAGTGAAAGAGTTTGAAAATCAAATTTTAAATTATTTAAAAGGAACAAATTGCGAAGTCGGTTTACTTTTAAATTTTGGTGTAAAACCAGAATTCAAGCGGAAAATATTTGAGAACAGTAGAAAAGTAAGAATATAAAAATCCGTGTAAATCAGCGTTTTCGCGATAGCGAATCAGTTTAATCAGCGTCTAAACCACGCAACAATAAAAAAAGAAACAATGAACTATATTTCAATTCAAGATATCAACTCATTATCAAAATGGGTAAAAAGCGCATTAAAAATCAAAAAGAATCCGCTTAAAAATCAAAGCTTAGGAAAGAATAAAACATTAGGAATGTTATTCTTTAATCCGAGTTTAAGAACGCGTTTGAGTACTCAAAAAGCGGCTTTAAACTTAGGAATGAATGTTATGGTGATGAACTTTACCAATGAAGGCTGGACATTAGAGTTCGAAGATGGAGCAGTAATGAATTCTGGCGCTTCAGAACATATTAAAGAAGCAGCTGAAGTAGTTTCTCAATATTGTGATATTATTGCTATTCGTGCCTTTGCAGGTCTGGCTGACAAAGAAAAAGATTATGCTGAAACTGTAATTTCAGGATTTTTGAAACACGCAACTGTGCCGATCGTAAATATGGAAAGTGCTGTGCGTCATCCATTACAGTCTTTGGCTGATGCGATTACAATGGAAGAATATAAAACGAAACACAAACCAAAAGTAGTGCTTTCCTGGGCACCGCATCCAAAAGCTTTGCCTCAGGCAGTTGCCAATTCATTCGTAGAAATGATGCAAATGCAAAAAGATATGGATTTTGTAATCACACATCCGGAAGGTTACGAATTGAGTCCGGAAATTACAAAAGATTGCAAAATTGAATACGATCAAAATAAAGCTTTCGAAAATGCCGATTTTGTCTACGTAAAAAACTGGAGCAACTTCAACGATTACGGAAAAGTAACTAACATCGATCCAAGTTGGACCGTTACGGCCGAAAAAATGGCTCTGACAAACAACGGAAAGTTCATGCACTGTCTTCCGGTTCGTCGTAACGTAATTGTAAGCGACGAAGTTATCGACAGTGAGAATTCAATCGTAATTCAGCAAGCGAATAACAGAACGTATTCGGCACAATTAGTTTTACAGAAGATTTTAAAGAAATTGTAATTTGAGGTGCAAAGGCACAAAGTCGCAAAGGTTCAAAGGTTTTAAAGCCTTAAGGAAAACCTTTGAACCTTTGTCCCTCTGAACCTCTGAACCTTAAAATATGAAAGTTACCGTAATAAAAATTGGTGGAAATATAATCGACAATCCAACAGAACTAGAACAATTTTTAACTGATTTTTCGAAAATAGAAGGACATAAAGTTTTGGTTCACGGCGGAGGAAAATCGGCTACAAAGATGGCGCAAAGTATTGGTTTGGTCCCTCAAATGATTGATGGACGCCGAATTACAGATGCTCCAATGCTTGATGTTGTAGTTATGATTTACGCAGGGCAAATCAACAAGCATATTGTGGCACAATTGCAGGCAAAAGACAACAATGCAATGGGATTTTCGGGAGCTGATGGGAATTTAATTCAGTCAACAAAAAGAAATCATCCAACAATTGATTATGGTTTTGTAGGCGATGTAAAACAAGTCAATACAACTTTATTGAAAATATTGCTTGAAAACGGGATTGTTCCTGTTTTTTGTGCAATCACACACGATAAAAACTGTCAATTATTAAATACAAATGCTGATACCATTGCAAGCGAACTGTCAATTGCATTATCTGAAGTTTTTGATGTTACGCTAACGTACTGTTTTGAAAAACAAGGTGTTTTACAAGATTCAGAAGATGATGCTTCTGTAATTACAGAAATCAACGAAGCTTTATACAACAAGTTAAAAGAAGAAAAAGTTATCCACTCCGGAATGATTCCAAAATTAGATAACTGCTTTAACAGTTTGTCAAGAGGTGTACAAAAAATCAAAATTGGGCATCATAAAATGCTCCAAAATCCAGATGTTTTGCATACTACAATTACATTATAAAAAATAGCCACAGATTAAATGATTTATAAATCTGTGAAAATTGTTTTGATCTGTGGCAAAAAAAATAGAATTGCGGAAGGTGTTTAAATATTAATTTAAGAAATTTGCGCAAATTAAAAATGTCACAGATTTAATAAAAACTTTGTGACTTCGTCCCGATAGCTATCGGTATCATGGCAAAGAAACCATTAACTATGAAAAATATTGCAACGCTTACCCAGGAAGCAATTAGTTTATTAAAAAGCCTTATAGAAACACCTTCGTTTTCAAGTGAAGAAGATCAGACAGCGCTATTAATAGAAAATTGGTTCAATCAAAACGAAATTCCTTTTAAAAGAGAAAATAACAATGTGTGGGCTTTCAATAAATATTTTGACGAAAACAAACCAACACTTTTACTGAATTCTCACCACGATACGGTTAAACCAAATCAGGCGTATACAAACGATCCGTTTAAAGCAATTGAAAAAGACGGAAAATTATATGGTTTAGGAAGTAATGATGCCGGAGGTTGTCTGGTTTCACTTTTGGCCACTTTTGTTCACTTTTATGAGAATAAAAACTTGTCGCATAATTTGGTAATGGTGGCTTCCGCTGAAGAAGAAAGCAGCGGAAAAAACGGTTTAAACAGTGTTTTAAAGCATTTACCAGAATTAGATTGCGCCATTGTAGGTGAGCCAACATTAATGCAATTGGCTGTAGCCGAAAAAGGTTTATTAGTTTTAGATGTAAAAGTAAAAGGAACTGCAAGTCACGCTGCACATCAAAATGATGATAATGCATTATACAAATCAATTCCGGTAATGGAATGGTTTAAAAACTATAAATTCGATAAAATTTCTGATGTTTTAGGTCCTGTAAAAATGACTGTAACGCAAATCAGTGCCGGAAAACAACATAATGTTGTTCCATCAGAATGTGATTTGGTTGTTGATATTCGTGTAACCGATCGTTATTCAAATACGGAGATTTTAGAAGTGGTAAAAGCTAATGTAAACGCCGAAGTAACACCAAGATCAATGCATTTAAATGCATCGTCGATTCCAATTGCGCACGGTTTAGTTCAGGCTGGAATCGCTCTTGGAAGAACAACGTACGGCTCGCCAACGCTTTCAGATCAATCTGTTTTAAGCTGTCAATCCTTAAAATTAGGACCAGGAGAAACATTGCGATCACATTCAGCAGACGAATTTATTTTTTTAAATGAAATTGAAGAAGGAGTCGACTTGTATATCAAAATACTAAGCGATTTCTTTAAATTATAAGAAAAGAATAACCGCCACGAATTCACGAATTATTTTAAAATTAATTCGTGAATTCGTGGCGGAAAACTAACCGTAATAGGATCTAAAAATATCACCTATGAAACTTTGGGAAAAAGGAATACCAACAGACAAACAAATTGAACATTTCACAGTTGGAAACGATCGTGAATTAGATTTAGTTTTGGCAAAATACGATGCTTTAGGTTCAATTGCACACGCAAAAATGCTGGGTCAAATTGGTTTATTAACTGAAGAAGAAACAACTTCTTTGGTTGATGCCTTAAACGACATTATTGCAGATATCGTAGTTGGAAATTTCGAAATTGAAGACAGTTTTGAAGATGTACATTCTAAAATCGAATATTTATTAACGGTAAAACTGGGCGATGCCGGAAAGAAAATCCATACCGCGCGTTCTCGTAACGATCAGGTTTTAGTTGATGTTCATTTGTATTTAAAAGATGAATTAAAAGCAATAAAAGAACAGGTAAAAACATTGTTTGATTTGTTAATGGAATCTGCAGAAAAACACCAAAATGTTTTATTACCAGGTTATACGCATTTGCAAATTGCGATGCCATCGTCATTCGGAATGTGGTTTTCTGCTTATGCTGAAAGTTTAATTGACGACATTACAATGTTAAACGCGGCTTCTAAAGTAGTTGATCAAAATCCATTAGGATCTGCAGCAGGTTACGGAAGTTCTTTTCCAATCAACAGAACTTTTACAACACAGGAATTAGGTTTTGAAACGTTGAAATTCAACGCCGTAGCAGCACAAATGAGCCGTGGAAAAGCAGAGAAAACGGTTGCCTTTGCCATGAGCAGTGTAGCAGCCACTTTATCAAAATTTGCGATGGATGTATGTTTGTATATGAGCCAAAATTTTGATTTTATCAGTTTGCCGGCACATCTTACAACAGGCTCAAGTATTATGCCTCACAAGAAAAACCCAGATGTATTTGAACTGATCAGAGGGAAATGCAATAAGATTCAGGCGCTTCCATACGAAATCACTTTAATTACTAATAATTTGCCAAGTGGTTATCACCGAGATCTGCAGCTTTTAAAAGAAGGATTGTTTCCAGCGCTTCAAAACTTAAAAGCGTGTTTGGATATCGCGATCTTCTCTGTAAAAGATATTACGGTAAAAGACAATATTTTAAAAGATAAAAAATACGATTACTTGTTTACAGTAGATACTTTAAACGAAATGGTTGTAGCTGGAATACCGTTTAGAGACGCTTACAAAGCTGTTGCAGAACAATTGGAGGCGGGAACGTATCAATCTCCAAAAGAAACTAGACACACGCACGAAGGCAGCATCAATAATTTATGCTTGGATGCTATTAAAAATAAAATGAAAGCTGCTTTTTAATAAGTTTTTGCTTTTTAAATAAGAAACCGATTTGTAGTTATATACAAATCGGTTTTTTTATGTATTAATTTTTAAAGAAAGATTTTATGTATTAAAAAATAAACTTTAATCAATCAAAAAAAGACTATTTTTGATTTACTATTTATAAAGCCAAAACATGAATAAGTTTGATGACCAGGCGACCCAATCGCTTCTGGATAAGAATCTAATTACCGAAAATCAATATCAGGAAATTAAAGCTTATCGAAATCTGAATATTTTCTCTTTGAATGCAGAATTGAAACTTTTCCTATATTTATCTGTTTTACTTTTTACTTCCGGAATCGGGATTTTAATTTATGAAAACATTGATAGTATTGGACATATTGCCATTCTTTCGATATTGCTTATTGTTATCGTTGTCTGTTTCTATTATTGCTTTAAAAATTCCAAAGGGTTTCAAAAAACAGAAACTGTCTTTGAGAGCCCATTTTTAGAATATCTGGTTTTAGCGGCCAATATCTTGACTTGTATTTTTATTGGTTATCTGCAATTTCAGTACAAACCTTTTGGAACGCATTATGATCTGGCAACTTTAATTCCGACTATAGTAAGTTTCTTTTGTGCCTATTATTTCGATAATAAAAGCGTTTTAACTATCGCAATTACTGGTTTAGCTGCCTATATCGGGCTTTCTGTCACACCTCAGGATTTATTGCATAATGATTTTTATTCGAATGAAACACTTAGCTATTCTGCTATCATACTGGGAGGTTTACTTATTTTATTGACAATATATAGTTCCAGAACAAATTTAAAAATACATTTTAATTTCATTTATCTCACTTTTGCTTTGCATTTAATAAGCATAGCCTCAATTAGTAATTTGACAGATTCTGATTATGATGGGATTTGGCTGCTTTTTGGGTTGATTTTGGCTGCTTCATCTTATTATTTTTATAAAGTCAGTCATGAAACTAAGGCAATGTCCTTATATATTTTTATGATTATTTACGCTTATATTGGTTTAAACATATTCTTCTTTCGAATTTTAGATTTAGTAGATTTCTCTGATATTTGGGAGTTCTTTGTCTTTATGCTGCCAGTCTATT
Source organism: Flavobacterium sp. LC2016-12 (assembly GCF_015351595.1). Taxonomy (GTDB): domain Bacteria; phylum Bacteroidota; class Bacteroidia; order Flavobacteriales; family Flavobacteriaceae; genus Flavobacterium. The sequence goes on from NZ_JADKPT010000001.1 coordinate 550,700, forward strand.
TTATTGGTTCAATAGTAGTATTCATTAAATTGATTAAAAACTTCCATAAAGAAATAACCGAATGATAGCACACGATAAACAATTATTAAACGATTTGGCTTTATTGGAAGAGGCAAATTCTTTGCAAAATGCTGGTTTTATAAGTAAAGAGCAAAAAGATTTAATTAAAAAGCAATTACCGGATTTTAAAACCCAAAAGAATATTCTGGTACGATTAGGATTTTTTCTGTTGGGATCATTCTTATACGGATCAATATGCGGTGCTATTTCCATAGTTGGAATGGTGGGCGATGAATTATATTTCAAAATTTGTTGTTATATTTTTGCCGGAGTAGGTTTTGCAGGAGCAGAACTTTTAGCAAATCAAAAATATTACGGACACGGTTTAGATGATGCTTTTATTTTGGGAACCATTTTAAATATCGGAATAGCAATCGGAATTACAACTGATGGCTATGAACTTATAATTGCTATTTTCATGGCAATTACGGCATTTGTAATGTACAGACGCCATTTGCATTTGACATCGTTGTTGGTTTTTTGTTTAGCAAGTTCAGCAGTTTTATTCTATGGATTATTTGAATTTGGCGAACTAGGAAAAGCAATTTTGCCTTTTGCAGCGATTTTATTTGCTGGCGGATTTTACTTCTCTACTAAAAAATCAATTGCTAGTCTTACGGAAAGTTATTATTATAATGGTTTTTTGTTGGCTAATAGTTTCTGTTTAATTCTATTCTATCTTTCCGGTAATTATTTGGTTGTAAGAGAGCTTTCAGTAATGCTTTTAGGAAATGAAGTTCTCCCGGGAAAAGATATTCCGTTTGCGTATTTCTTTTATGCTTTTACACTGATTGTTCCCATTGTTTATTTGGTGCAAGCCTTAAAAACAAAAGACAGAATAATGCTTTGGATAAGTTTCTTAGCTATTGGTTTTTCAATTTACACTATCCGATTTTATTATTCAGTTTTACCGATAGAAGTGGCATTGACTTTAGGCGGAGTAGTGTTATTCGCAATAGCTTATTTCTCCATAAAGAAATTGAAAGAGAAGGAAAGCGGTTTAACTTTTAAACCAGGCAGAATTAATAATTCAAACGCATTTTTAAATGCAGAAGCCTTAATTGTAGCGTCAGCTTTCGGAATGAAACCAAGTGTCAAACCAGAAGATTCTCCAATGGAATTTGGAGGAGGAGGTTATAGCGGAGGCGGATCTGACGGAAGTTTTTAGAAAAATAATTTGCCACAGATTAGATGATTTTATAGATTTATAATCATTTAATCTGTGGCAAAAAAATATCAAATCTTTGCTTTTAGTGCCTCAGCATTAATTTCACTATGCGAAACATCATAAACAGCTTTACCATTTTTAATCAAAATAAGCTGTGGCGATTCATGGTAAACACCAAATTTACTGGCAATTTCATTTGAAACATCGCGATGCTCAATTAAGTCTAAAAAGAAAGCATCGACAGTTTCATCTAAATCATATTCTCTTTCAAATTGTTTTAGGGCAAAACGGCTAATGCTGCATCTTGTGCTATGCTTAAAAATTACAATAGGCTTAACATTCGACATGTTCTCTATATCATTTAACTGTGCTAAATTTGTAAGAGGAATCCAGTTCACATTACTTTTTTGTGAATCAGAATTGTCTGAATTTCCGAAGATAGAATTTAAAAAACTCATATTTTGACTGTATTTGTGACTTTTTGTCGTTTAAGATTAGCTAAAAAGCTGTTTTTAATGACTTTTTGTCTGTATTTTTAAAATGGAATATAATTTGAAAGTTCATCAACAAAATTACACCATTTAAAATTAAAAAGCGGATTCAATAAATTCAAATTTTAATGGTATCGATTATTAAATGAAAAATCAAACCTAAATAATTATAGACATATGAACATAAATAAATTTACAACTAAATCGCAGGAAGCCATTCAGCTTTCGCAGCAATTGGCGCAACGATACGGACAGCAGCAAATAGAAAACGAACACATTTTTAAAGCCATTTTTGAGGTTGACGAAAATGTAGCACCGTTTATTTTGAAAAAACTGAACGTAAATGTGCCATTGTTTTTACAAATACTAGATTCAACAATTCAGAGCTTTCCAAAAGTTTCGGGAGGCGATATTATGCTTTCCAGAGATGCTAATAAAGCGTTGAATGAAGCTGAAATTATTGCACAAAAAATGAACGATGAATACGTTTCAATCGAACATTTAATTTTAGCGATTTTCGATTCAAAAAGTAAAGTGGCCCAAATTTTAAAAGATCAGGGCGTAACCGGAAAAGCTTTAAAAGCAACTATTGAAGAACTAAGAAAAGGCGAAAGAGTAACTTCAGCTTCAGCGGAAGAGACTTATAATGCCTTAAATAAATACGCTAAAAACTTAAACGAATTAGCGCGTGAAGGAAAACTGGATCCGGTTATTGGTCGTGATGAAGAAATTCGTCGTGTATTGCAAATTTTGACCAGAAGAACCAAAAACAACCCAATGTTAGTTGGGGAGCCTGGAGTTGGTAAAACTGCTATTGCAGAAGGCTTAGCGCACAGAATTGTAGATGGCGACGTGCCTGAAAACTTAAAAGATAAAATCGTTTTCTCTTTAGATATGGGAGCCTTAATTGCCGGTGCAAAATACAAAGGAGAATTTGAAGAAAGATTAAAATCAGTAGTAAAAGAAGTTACAGCTGCCGAAGGTGATATCGTTTTGTTTATTGACGAGATTCATACCCTTGTTGGTGCGGGTGGAGGAGAAGGTGCGATGGATGCGGCTAATATTCTGAAACCAGCTTTGGCTCGAGGTGAATTAAGAGCGATTGGAGCAACAACTTTAGATGAATATCAAAAATATTTTGAGAAGGATAAAGCACTAGAGCGTCGTTTTCAAAAGGTTTTGGTAGATGAACCGGATACGGAAAGTGCAATCTCGATTTTACGTGGTATCAAAGAAAAATACGAAACACATCACAAAGTTCAAATTAAAGATGAGGCGATTATTGCCGCTGTTGAACTTTCACAACGCTATATTACGAATCGTTTTTTACCGGATAAAGCGATCGATTTGATGGACGAAGCTGCTTCTAAATTGAGAATGGAAATCAATTCAAAACCAGAAGAATTAGACGTTTTGGATCGTAAAATAATGCAGTTAGAAATCGAGATTGAAGCCATCAAACGCGAAAAAGAAGAAAGTAAATTGAAGATTTTAGGAATGGATTTGGCGAATCTCAAAGAAGAACGCAATGAAATCTATACTAAATGGAAATCGGAAAAAGATGTTGTTGACGGAATTCAATCCGTAAAACAAGAAATTGAAGACTTTAAATACGAAGCAGAACGTGCAGAACGTGATGGTGATTACGGAAAAGTAGCTGAAATTCGTTACGGAAAAATCAAAGAAGCACAAGAACGTCTGGATGTTCTGTTGAAACAACTACAGGAATACCAATCTGGTAATTCTTTGATTAAAGAAGAAGTTACTCGCGAAGATATTGCAGAAGTGGTAGCCAAATGGACTGGAATTCCGGTAATGAAAATGCTTCAGACTGAAAGAGAAAAACTGCTACATCTTGAAGAAGAATTACACAGAAGAGTAGTAGGGCAGGAAGAAGCGATAGAAGCGGTGAGTGATGCTGTTCGTAGAAGCCGCGCTGGTTTACAGGATATGAAAAAACCTGTTGGAACATTCTTGTTTTTAGGGACAACCGGAGTCGGTAAAACAGAGTTAGCAAAAGCCTTGGCCGAATATCTTTTTGATGATGAAAATGCCATGACGCGTATCGACATGAGCGAATATCAGGAACGTCACAGTGTGAGCCGCCTGGTTGGTGCGCCTCCGGGATATGTGGGTTATGATGAAGGTGGACAATTGACAGAAGCGGTTCGTAGAAAACCATATTCTGTAATTCTGTTAGACGAAATCGAAAAAGCGCATCCGGATACTTTCAATATTTTATTGCAAGTTTTAGATGAAGGTCGATTGACAGATAACAAAGGTCGTTTGGCCGATTTCAAAAACACGATTATCATCATGACTTCCAATATGGGAAGTCAGATTATACAAGAGAAATTTGAGAATTTAAAAGGAAGTATCGATTCTGCAACCGAAGCTGCAAAAGTGGAAGTTTTAGGATTATTGAAACAAACCGTACGTCCTGAATTTATAAATCGTATTGACGAAATCGTAATGTTTACGCCATTAACTGTCGATAACATCTCTAGAATTGTAAGTTTACAATTGAAGAGCGTTAGCAAGATGCTGGCTTTACAAGGCATTACAATGGATGCAACTCCGGAAGGAATCAAATATCTTTCAGATAAAGGTTATGATCCTGAGTTTGGTGCAAGACCAGTGAAGCGTGTGATTCAGAGAGAAGTTTTGAATCAATTGTCTAAAGAAATCCTGGCTGGAAATATTACAACAGACAGTATTATCTTGATTGATGCTTTCGATGGTAAATTGGTTTTCAGAAACCAGACACAAGCAGTTGAATAATCTTAATAAAAAATAATTTTCCAAAACACCAGTTTTTTAGCTGGTGTTTTTTTTTGGAATTAAATTATAACCGTGAATAATGAAACTTTTTTTCAAAGTCTTATAAAGAAATTGATTCGTTAAATTCTGAACTTTATATTATATAAAAAACATTATATTTAATCAAATAAATAACTAAAAACCAATACTATGAACAATATTTTTAGAGGATTAATCGCAGGTTACGGAGCAAAAAAATTAGGCGGAGGCTGTTTTGGAACAATCTTAGTTTTTGTCATTATCTGGGTTCTTTTAGGACAATGCAGTTAATATTTTAGCCGAAAATTGAATGAAAAGTAGTAGATTCGCACAACCAAATTAAGTAGAATTACAAAATAAAAACAATTATAATGGCATCAGGTTTTTTCGTACTATTAGATGATATTGCAGCAATTATGGACGATGTTGCAGTAATGAGTAAAGTTGCAGCAAAAAAAACTGCAGGGATTTTAGGAGACGATTTAGCTGTTAATGCCGAAAAAGCTTCCGGATTTGCTTCTTCAAGAGAACTTCCGGTACTATGGGCAATCAGTAAAGGATCATTACTTAACAAGATAATCATTTTACCAATAGCCTTTTTATTAAGTGCTTTTTTCCCAGTTGCAATTATTGTGGTTTTAGTTTTGGGCGGATTGTTCTTAGCCTACGAAGGAGCTGAAAAAATATACGAGTTTATATTTCCGCATTCGCATGAAGAATCAGAAGGAATAACGGAAGAAACCTTTACCGAGGAACAAATTCTTGAAATGGAAAAAGGAAAAATAAAATCAGCAATCGTAACTGATTTTATTCTCTCTGTTGAAATTGTGATTATCGCTTTGAGTACGGTAGTTGGTAAACCTATTTCACAGCAAATCGTTGTAGTATCGATCATTGCAGTAATCGCTACTATTGGCGTTTATGGGATTGTAGCATTAATTGTCCGTATGGATGAGGCAGGTTATAAACTTATTAAGTTTAGTAAAAAAGAGAAAAGTGTCACAAAATTTATTGGTAATATTTTGGTTAAAGCACTTCCATTAATTATAAAAAGTTTAACCGTTATTGGTACAATTGCTTTGTTATTAGTTGCCGGAGGTATTTTTGTGCATCATATTCCCTTTTTTCATCATTTATCACTTAAAATTAATCTTCCTGATATTATAAAAGAATTTGTAGTAGGTTTAGCCTTAGGACTTGTAGTCTTGGTGATCGTAAATTTGATAAAAAAAATACTTCCTAAAAAAGCTACTGCAGCATAATAATCTACGTGCTATAAAGATATTTAAACACTAGTCGAAAGGCTGGTGTTTTTTTTTTTTTTTTTGAAGCAGAATAATCATTTCCCTAAGAACACCTGTCCCGCTATCCACTTGTATCTTTTTACCCGCTGAAAAAGCGGCTAAAAAGGATACCGCTGCTATCGGGGCTAGGGTTGAAAATTCAATTTTCATAAGAAATAACGGTAGTTGTGTTATTTTTTTTCATCGGGCAAAGTGTTGACATGTAGTTGTTTAATGTGCTCTTAAAAATATTTAACATTTAGCCAAAGCAACCAATGCAACGCATTCGCATCTTCATAGTAATTAACAATTAATTATTATTTTATATGAAAAGTTTTAGATTAAAATCAGTTTTAGTAGTATTATTTTTATCATTAGCAGTTGTTTCATGCAACAATGACGATGACGACGCAGAAACTCCTAGCCCAGTAGCCAAAGCTGCATTTGTAACGGAGGTTAAAGGACCAGCAACCGGAAAAGTAAACGATGAGCTTAGTTATGAAGTGACTTTTGTGGTAGATAACGCTTGTGGAGAATTTGATAAAATTAGCGAAGTAACACTTGGTACAGTAAAAGGATTACAGGTTGAAGCAAAATACCCATCAGCGGTTTGTACGCAACAAGTTCCAGCTCCTAAAAAGACGACTTACAAATTCAAGTCAGCTGCAAAAGGAACTTTTGATATCAAATTCAGAAAATCTGAAACTGAATTTATCACAACAAAAGTGGTTATTGATTAATACAGTTTTTAGGTTATAGATTTAGGTTGAAAGCCATTTTGTAATTATTTAATTCATTCCATATAGAATTAAGTAATTGTAAAATGGTTTTCTTTTTTTGAATAAGTACTTAAAGTCAATAAACATAATCTTAGTGAACTTTACATAAATCTTTCCGCCCTTGCGGTTAATCAACTTTGTCATTCCTCTAAAAATTACTATTTTTGCACTCTAAATTTTATGTCATGCCGAAAAGAAAATATAAAATAGCCGTTATTCAGTTAAACCTGAATGACGTTGCCGAAAATAATCTTAAAAAATGTATCAGTTGGGTTAAAGATGCTGCCAGTAAAGGGGCAGAAGTGATCTTATTACCAGAATTATATAGCAGTCATTATTTTTGCCAAAGTGAAGATGTCGATAATTTTGCTTTAGCAGAACCATTGTATAGTACTTCTTTTATTGCTTTTAGCGCATTGGCAAAAGAATTAGGGGTGGTAATCATTGTTCCTTTCTTCGAAAAAAGAATGGCTGGAATCTATCACAATAGTGCATACATCATCGATACAGACGGAACTGAAGCTGGTTTATACCGCAAAATGCACATTCCGGACGATCCTCATTTCTACGAAAAGTTCTATTTCACACCTGGTGATTTAGGTTTTCAGGCTATAGAAACTAAAAAAGGAAAAGTTGGGACCCTTATTTGTTGGGATCAATGGTATCCGGAAGCAGCTCGTATTACTGCCTTAAAAGGTGCAGAAGTATTGTTTTATCCAACAGCAATTGGATGGCATCCAAAAGAAAAAGAACAGTACGGAGAAAATCAATACGGTGCCTGGATGAACGTAATGAAAGGCCATGCGGTTGCAAATGGTGTTTTCGTTGCCGCTGCTAACCGAATTGGTTTAGAGCAGTATATCGACGGAACTGACGGAATTCAGTTCTGGGGAGCATCGTTTATCGCGGGACCTCAAGGTGAAATTTTAGCGCAGGCGTCTCACGATCAGGAAGAAATCTTAATTGCAGAAGTTGATTTAGATTTACAGGAAAATGTACGTCAAAACTGGCCATTTTTCAGAGACAGAAGAATTGATGCTTTTGGTGATATTACTAAGAGAGCAATCGATTAAATAAGTTAAAACGATAATTGAAGAAGGACAAATTTATATTTGTCCTTTTTTATTGGAAATAAAAAAGGCGGTTTCAAATTTGAAACCGCCTTTTGCATTTATATTTATAGAGATTATTTCACTTGGAAAGTAACTCTTCTCACGATTTGACGTGCTTCTTTAGAATTTTTGTTTACAGAAGTATCTTCTCCGTTAGCAATTACATTCAATCTTGAAGCATCGATTCCTGCATTTGTAGCCACTTTTTTCACAGCTTCAGCTCTTTTTCTTGACAATTCAGTGTTGTAGCTTGAATTTCCAATTTCGTCAGCATAACCTATAATGTCAGCAGATTTTCCTGGATTATTTTTTAAATATTTCACTAAGAAATCAACACCAGATAAAGAAGCATTTGTTGGTTTAGAAGAGTTAAAGTCGAAGTATACATTTACATATCCACCGTTAATTAATTCTTCTACAGTGCTGTTTGTTAGGTTGTTATCGCCTTTTTTAGCGTAAGTTTTGTCTAAGTAGCTTTCTAATTCATCAGGAACACCATTTTGGTTTGTATCAATTGATTGTCCTTTTGTATTTACAGCGACACCAGTAATTGAGTTTGGTTCTAAATCATATAAATCAGCTACACCATCTTTGTCTGTATCCAAAAGACCAGTTTCAATTAAGCCAACTCTTTGTTCAAGTTCGTCGTATCTGTCTTCTTCGCCAACCCAGTCAGCATGTTTTTCGTTTTTACCCAAGTAAAACGTCAAACCGACTGAAGCATTTAATAAAACACCATCAAATGAGCCTGTTGTAGTTCTGCCCATTCCGTCAAAGTTCCAGTTTTGTTTTCCATTTACAATTCCGGTAAGATCTCCGGTTAAGGCAACACTATTGCTTAATTTAATTTGTCCTGTTAATCCAAGAATTCCATGACCCATATAATCTTGACCACCATATCCGGTTTCAGTACTTATTTGAGCAACTCCAAAACCACCATGTGCCAAGACACCAATAGTATTAGTCCAGGTCTCAAAATTTAAAGCTCTACCAATGTTTACAACACCTTGCAAACTTGCTCTAACATAACGGCTTTCAAAATCTGGTGTATCGTCTCTTTCTGTAAATTGGTCATAACCAACATCTAATTTTACCCCAAATTTAGGACTAAACATATATCTTACACCTAAGTCTGCGTGAAACGGATTAAGAGTTGCAGTAGAATAACCAGGAGTCATTGTTCTGGTTGGTTTGTTAACACCACCATTTAATTCGATTGACCACTTGTCATATGGTTCTTTATCTATAGAAGGCTGTGTTGAAGTAGTTGCCATATTTTGTGCATTTGCTGCAAATGCCAGTATTAACAGGGATACGGAGGCTAATTTCTTTTTCATGATATTCAATATTAAGTTGGTTTTTATTTTAAACTCATGACAAAATTATACTTAGACTTTTAAATTCTGTTGTATATACTCTTACATAATTTCCATGTTTTAGGTTTTTATTATGCATATTTGTTAATGAAATCTAAATTATGGGCATAAAAAAAGAGTAAAATGTTTTATTTTACCCTTTTCTTAGATTGATGGTTGAAACTTATTTTAAATCTGGCTGATAGATTTTTACGGTTCCGTCACCTTCGCTGCTGACAACCAAAAGACTTCTTTTTGTAGGGCTTTTAGAAGCAGGAATAAATAATACTCCTTCCGGTGCATCTCCTGTTTTTACTGTTTGCAAATATTGAGGTGATGCTGGATTTGTTACATCATACGTCATGAAAGCATCAGATCTTTCAAGGCCAACAAATAAAATATTCTGGCTCCCCATCTTTACAACTTTTACAGCTTCTGGTTCAGAACCTTTGTCGTCACTACGTTTGTCATCATAAGTTCCCAGTTCTTGTGTTTTTTTGTCCACATCATTTTTACTATCGTAAACAATCTTCCCTGTGCTTCCATTCCATATTGTAAAAGAACGCGCTCCAAAAGCTACCATTTCGTCTAGATCACCATCGCCGTCAGTATCTCCCATGTCAGCGATAAGGTTTAATCTTCCTAAATTTGTTTCTAGTTTTAAAGTTGCTGCATCAGGAAAAACAGTAGCGTCTAACGTTAAGTCTTTCATTCTTTTGATATCAGTGTTAGCAGTATATTCTCTTGCGTCACCTTCATTGGCCGTAACAAAATAAGGAACGTTATTAGCAGAAAAATGGCTTATAGCATCCGGCATAAACATACCTTTAACTTTCCATGGATTAAAAGCAATCTTGTCGTCTTTATCGCTTACATCAATTGCATTTTCAGCTGTATTGTAATTTTTATATCCTAAAGGATAAATAGCCGTAATTGTTTTAGAAGTCAAATCTACTTTTGCAACACCGTTATTTTCTTGCAAAGTAACCCAGGCAGTTTTTGAATCATCTGAAATAGTAACGTATTCTGGTTCAATATCCTGAGCGAAACTTTTGGCAACTTTTGAAATTCTGAATCCGTCTTTTTTCAAAGTTTCAGCCTGAGGAGCGAAAGAAGCAAAATCTAATGTTGTAACAGCATAAGTACTAGTTTCAATAATAGAAATAGTTCCGTTTGGATCCTGAGAATAATCTGTATTTGGTTCACCTTCATTAGCCGTCATAATATATTTTCCATCAGGCGAAAAAGTAATCATATCTGGCAATGCACCTACGGTAACTTGCTTTATTAAACTGTAATCTGTGGTATTAAAAATTACAACTTTTCCGTTTCCTTGTTTGTTTGTGGTTGATTCTAATGCAACAGCTAATTTTCCATCATAAACATCAACACTATTTGAAGCTCCTTCATAAGGAGTTAGGTCAATTTTACCAATTTTAACTGGTTTGGTCGGATCTGAAATATCAATTACATCAATTTGATTTGTGCCGCTATTGTTAACAGTAAAAAGTCTTTTTGTTTTTTCATCATAAGTAGAAATTTCTGCTGCTGCTTCACCCCCAATCGTGATAGAACCAATTTCTTTAAAAGTTCCCGGATTTTCGTTTACAACAGCTTCTTCTGGTTCGTTGTTTGAATTTTCATCATTATTACAACTCGTCATAATTAAAAGAGCAGTTAGTAATGAAATAGTTAATTTTTTCATTTTATTAGTTTTTAGTTTCGTCAAAAGTAATTAGGAGATCTTGGTCGTATATTAAGCCTTCATTATTTAATCTTTAACTTAATTTTTGCAAGATATTTTGGCTTAATTGTGGTGGATTTTTAATAGACTGTTTTATAATCCTTTCGAATGATTATCTTTGTACTCTTTCAAAATTTAGAACCTTTTTATGTCAACAAATAATAGAAGATTTCCAGCAGAATGGGAAAACCAACAAGGAATTGTATTGTGTTTTCCGCATAATGGTAATGACTGGCCAGGAAAATACGAAGCTGTTCAATGGGCTTTTGTAGAATTTATTAAAAAAGTAGCCACTTTTGAAACTGTTTTTTTGGTCGTAGCCGATGAAAAACTAAAAGAAAAAGTAAACGAAATTTTAGAAAGAGCACGAGTAAATCTTGCGAATGTTTCTTTTATCATTCATAAAACCAACAGAAGTTGGATGCGTGATTCCGGGCCAATTATTGTAAAAAATGGTTCAAAAAGAGAAGCTTTGAATTTCAATTTTAATGGTTGGGCAAAATATAAAAACTATCAGTTAGACAAGTTTGTTCCGGGTAAAATTGCAGATTTCATTGATGTTCCTTTAACACAGGTTATGTACAAAGGAAAACCGGTAATTGTTGAAGGTGGTGCGATTGACGTAAACGGAAGAGGAACTTTATTGACTTCTGAAGAATGTTTAATGCATCCAACAATTCAGGTTAGAAATAAAAATTTCACCAAAGAAGATTACGAAGCTGTTTTTAAAGAATATCTTGGAGTTACCAATGTTATTTGGCTTGGGGACGGAATAGAAGGAGATGACACACACGGACATATCGACGATTTATGCCGATTTGTAAATGAAGATACAATCGTAACGATCGTAGAGACGGATAAAAACGATTCAAATTACAAACCATTACAAGATAATCTAAAGCGTTTACAAAATGCCAAATTAGAAGATGGGAAGTCGCCAACCATTGTCGCATTACCAATGCCAAAACGTGTAGATTTTAAAGATTTAAGATTGCCGGCAAGTTACGCTAATTTCTTAATTCTGAATAAATGTGTTTTAGTGCCGACGTTTAACGACAGCAATGATCGTGTGGCTTTAAATATTCTATCCGAATGTTTTCCAGATAGAGAAGTAATCGGAATTAGCTGTATCGATTTCATCTGGGGATTTGGTACATTACATTGTTTAAGCCAACAAATTCCAGCTTAGTTTGCGAGATTAAAACATAAAAAAAACTTGTTAGAACAAACTAACAAGCTTTTTTTATTTATACACATTAAAATTAATGTATTGAATCTTCTCTTCATGCTCTCACAAAAGGAGGTAATAATTGGCTTGAAACTTCTCCAAAACCAATACGAACTTCATTGCTTTCACAGAAACCTCTGATGATTACGGTATCATTATCTTCAATAAATTTACGTTCGCTTCCGTCTTTTAATTTTATTGGATTTTTTCCGCCCCAGGTTAATTCTAACATAGAACCAAAACTGTCAGGAGTTGGGCCAGAAATTGTTCCAGAACCCATCATATCGCCAGAATTTACACGACAACCATTAGAGGTGTGATGTGCTAATTGCTGGGCCATGGACCAGTATAAATATTTAAAGTTTGATTTAGAAACTACAGTTTCTTCCTCTTGATTCTCAGGTTGAATTGAAACTTCTAAATGAATATCAAAAGCTTTTTTTCCTTTGGTTTGTAAATAAGGAAGCGGAGACGGATCTTGTTTAGGTCCTTTAGTTCTAAAAGGTTCCAAAGCATCCATAGTTACAATCCACGGAGAAATTGACGTTGCAAAGTTTTTGGCTAAGAAGGGTCCTAGTGGTACATATTCCCATTTCTGTATATCGCGCGCGCTCCAGTCATTCAATAAAACCATTCCGAAAATATAATCTTCAGCTTCGTATGTTGGGATATTTTCTCCCATAACATTAACATCGGTCGTTATAAAAGCGGTTTCTAATTCAAAATCTACTAAACGAGAAGGCCCAAAAACTGGATATTTTTCCCCAGCTGGTAAAGTTTGTCCCATTGGTCGGTGTACCGGAATTCCGGACGGAACAATAGTAGAACTTCTTCCGTGATAACCAACCGGAATGTGTAACCAGTTTGGTAATAAAGCGTTTTCGGGATCGCGGAACATTTTACCAACGTTTGTAGCGTGTTCTTTACTTGAATAAAAGTCGGTATAATCTCCAATTAAAACCGGTAATTGCATTTCTACATCATCGATTTTAAAAATAACAATATCGCGATCTTTTGTTGAATCTCTTAGTTGTGGATTGGTTTCGTCGAAAATATCGGCGATACGATTTCGAACCAAACGCCATGTTTTTTTTCCGTCAGAAATAAAATCATTAAGCGTATCCTGCATGAACATATCATCAGTTAAATCTATTCCTTCAAAATAGTTTAATTGTTGTAAAGCCCCTAAATCTATAGCGTAATCGCCAATTCTTGTTCCTACTGTAACGACATTTTCTTTGGTAAGAAATACACCGAAAGGAATATTCTGTATAGGGAAGTCACTATTTTCTGGTACTTCTAACCATGATTTTCTTTTGGTATCGTTGGCGGTTATTGGCATGTGTATGTTAATTATTTGTTGAAAAATTCTATGTCAAATATATCATAATCTAACAGTATCACAAACGTTTTTTTGTATTTTTGCATCAAATTAACGAAAAACGAAAAAATGCAACGCGACGAACAAATTTTTGACCTTATACTAGAGGAACAAGACAGACAAATTCACGGATTAGAACTTATCGCTTCAGAGAACTTTGTAAGCGACGAGGTAATGGAAGCAGCTGGTTCTGTTTTAACTAACAAATATGCTGAAGGATATCCTGGCAAAAGATACTACGGCGGTTGCGAAGTAGTTGACGTTATTGAGCAAATTGCAATTGACAGAGCCAAAGAATTATTTGGTGCTGAATACGCAAACGTACAACCTCACTCAGGTTCTCAGGCAAATACATCAGTTTACCATGCATGTTTAAATCCTGGTGATACTATTTTAGGTTTCGATTTATCTCACGGTGGTCACCTGACTCACGGTTCTCCTGTAAACTTTTCAGGTCGTTTGTACCGTCCTGTTTTTTACGGTGTTGATGCTGAAACTGGTCGCTTAGACTATGATAAAATTCAGGAAATTGCTACTAAAGAAAAACCAAAATTAATTATCGCTGGAGCTTCTGCTTATTCTCGTGATATGGACTTTGCACGTTTCAGAGAAATTGCTGATAGTGTAGGTGCAATCTTATTTGCTGATATTTCTCACCCTGCAGGTTTAATTGCTAAAGGATTGATGAATGACCCAATTCCACATTGTCATATCGTTTCTACAACAACACACAAAACTTTACGTGGACCACGTGGAGGTTTGATTTTGATGGGGAAAGATTTTCCAAATCCACAAGGATTAACAACTCCAAAAGGAGAAATCAGAATGATGTCATCTTTATTAGATCTGGCTGTTTTCCCTGGAAATCAAGGTGGACCTTTAATGCACATTATCGCTGCTAAAGCAGTTGCTTTTGGTGAAGCATTAAAAGATGAATTCTTTACTTACGCTATGCAATTGCAAAAAAATGCAAATGCTATGGCTGATGCTTTCGTAAAAAGAGGTTACAAAATCATCTCTGGCGGAACTGATAACCACATGATGCTTATTGACTTAAGAAATAAAAATATTTCCGGTAAAGAAGCGGAGAATGCATTAGTAAAAGCTGAAATTACAGTAAATAAAAATATGGTTCCATTTGATGATAAATCACCATTTGTAACTTCTGGAATACGCGTTGGAACAGCTGCAATCACAACTCGTGGTTTAGTTGAAGAAGATATGGAAACTATCGTAGCGTTAATCGATAAAGTATTAGCTGATCACACAAATGAAGCTGTTATTGAAGAAGTAGCTAACGAAGTAAACGAAATGATGAGCGAAAGACCGATTTTCGTATATTAATAAACTTGAAACTTAATTGTTTCAAGTTTCAGGTTTCAAGTTTAAAGTTTTGTGACACGTAATAAAAACGTAAAGCAAAACTTTAAACTTTTTTTCGTTCCTAAAAGAACCTGAAACAAAGAAAACTTGAAACAAAACAAACAAAAGATTATGGGCGTACTAAGATTGCAACTGCCAACAGACCCAAGATGGGTAAATATTGTAGAGAAAAATATTGAAGAAATTTTGACTGATCACGCTTGGTGCGAGCAAAAAGCAGCAACCAATGCGATTACGATTATTACCAATAACTCAGAACATCAGGATTTGGTGCAAGATTTATTGGCTTTAGCCAAAGAAGAAATCGATCATTTTGAGCAAGTTCACAATATAATCATCAAAAGAGGATTGAAGTTAGGCCGCGAACGCAAAGACGATTATGTAAATGAATTGTATTTATATATGAAGAAAAGTGGTGACGGAAGCCGTGTTTCTGGTCTTGTTGAAAGATTATTATTCTCAGCCATGATTGAAGCCAGAAGCTGTGAGCGTTTTAAAGTTTTATCAGAAAACATTCAGGACGAAGAATTAGCTGTTTTTTACAGAGAATTAATGGAAAGTGAAGCGGGACATTACGTAACATTCATCACATACGCAAGAAAATACGGAGTTGGAATCGATGTTGAGAAACGCTGGAGAGAATGGCTTGCTTATGAAGAATCGATTATTTCGAATTACGGAAAAGGAGAAACGATTCACGGGTAGTTTTTAGTTTCAAGTTTCAAGTTTCAGGTTTCAGGTTTTTATACTTTGTGAATCTCTGTGAAACTTTCGTGAATCTCTGTGGAATTATTTCCAGCAATCTAAAATCTAAAATGGAACAATTGTTAATAACTGAATAATTAGTTTTCTCTTGATTTTAAAGACGTCATTTTCAAAATTAATATCTTTGAGAGTAACAGAAAATTTAAAGCCATGAGAATAGAAACTGATTTGAAATTAGGGTTTAAAGATGTAATGATTCGACCAAAAAGATCAACGCTTAAAAGCCGATCTGAAGTCTCTCTCGAACGAAATTTTAAATTTTTGCACAGCACCACAATCTGGACAGGTATACCGATTATGGCGGCGAATATGGATACGGTTGGTACTTTTGAAATGGCTAAAGTTTTGGCTAAAGAAAAATTGTTTACCGCTATTCACAAACACTATTCACCTCAGGAATGGAACGATTTTTTAAAGGATCAACCAGAAGATTTCTACAATTATATTGCGATAAGCACAGGAACCGGTAAAGAGGATTTTGCTAAAATAGGACAAGTTATAACGGCAAATCCGCTTTTGAAATTCATTTGCATAGATGTTGCCAACGGTTACTCCGAGCATTTTGTTCAGTTTTTAAAGCAAACCAGAAAACAATACCCTGATAAAGTCATTATTGCAGGAAACGTTGTTACCGGTGAAATGGTCGAAGAATTGCTTTTGGCTGGTGCCGATATTGTAAAAGTCGGAATTGGACCCGGATCTGTTTGTACAACCCGTGTAAAAACAGGTGTTGGATATCCGCAGCTTTCGGCGATTATAGAATGTGCTGATGCAGCTCATGGTTTGGGCGGACATATTATCAGTGACGGTGGTTGTTCTACGCCCGGAGATGTAGCAAAAGCGTTTGGCGCAGGATCTGATTTTGTAATGTTGGGCGGAATGTTAGCCGGACATACGGAGAGTGGAGGAGAACTAATCGAAGTCAACGGTGAAAAATTCAAACAATTTTACGGAATGAGCTCTACAACTGCGATGGACAAACATGTTGGCGGAGTAGCTGAATACAGAGCAAGTGAAGGGAAAACAGTTCAGGTTCCTTTTAAAGGAAAAGTCATCAATACAGTTTTAGATATTTTGGGAGGTTTACGAAGCGCTTGTACTTATGTTGGCGCTTCGCGTTTAAAAGAACTTACTAAACGCACAACTTTCATCCGAGTAAGCGAGCAAGAAAATCAGGTTTTTACTAAATAATAAAAGGATTTTAATAAAATATGATTACAATTTCAGAAGCAAAAATTAGTGATATTAAGCTAATTCAAAATATAGTACATATAACCTGGCCCATTACTTACGGCGAGATTCTATCAAAAGAACAATTAGATTATATGTTGGATCTTTTTTATTCGGATGAAGCATTAACAGATCAATACAATAAAAAAGAACAATTATTTTATATGATTTATGAAGGTGAAACTAATTTAGGTTTTATCGGAATAGAACATAATTACAATGGAGAAACATTAACAAAAATTCACAAAATATACCTTCTGCCTGAAACACAAGGAAAAGGAATTGGTAAAAAGGTTATTGATGAAATTGGAAAATTAGCTTCAGATAACAATTCAACAGCATTAATTTTAAATGTAAACCGATTTAATTCGGCTTTAGGTTTTTATAAAAAAATAGGTTTTGAAGTGGTTGATGAAGTCAATATTGACATTGGAAAAGGTTATTTGATGGAAGATTATGTGATGGAGAAAAAAATAATTCATTAGAAATAAAAGCAAATAAAAATGACCTAAACACTTGAATTGCGTGTTTAGGTCATTTTTATTTTAATTGATTTGTCTAAATGAAAATATTTAATTTTTTAAATCATATTCTTTATCAATCTGTTTTATAATGGTTTCTCCAGATTTGATTAGATTATTATATCGTTCGTAAATCTGATTCCAGGGAATTAGGTTTTTAGTTAATTTTCTTCCTTTCGGTGTTGTCAAGACATTCCAATTGTCTTCGATACTTTCAGGATTATTTAAATTTTCATCTAAATAAGTCTGTAGTTTTTTCTGATTTGACATCCATCCTGATTCTGATGCTTCAACTTCTGAAAGTGTTTGTTGATAATATTTTAAAATATTTAATGAAAGAGAATCGTTTTCAATATTTCCTATTCTCCCGGAAGATACAAAACCATTAAATCTATAAATATTCGGCCTTAAATATATATTGACGTATAAGTAAGGCAATTGCTTTTGAAGATTGTGCTGATCGTAAGGTTTGCTTCTTTCTAAATTGCTAAGAGAGCCATAGATTTT
The DNA here is from genome assembly GCF_015351595.1 of Flavobacterium sp. LC2016-12. Classification (GTDB taxonomy): domain Bacteria; phylum Bacteroidota; class Bacteroidia; order Flavobacteriales; family Flavobacteriaceae; genus Flavobacterium. The sequence goes on from NZ_JADKPT010000001.1 coordinate 568,506, forward strand.
TCCGAATTCCTGATATTGTTTAATGATGTCTTTACTGTCATTAACATCACTTTGGATATCAGATCTCAATCCAATCAAAAACTTTTTAACCTGTTCCTGTTCGTGTTTGTGTTCACTCCATCCGTGTAGCCAAATAGACAAGGAAACTGCGAATACAATAATGAAAATTTCTAACCCAATTTCTTTTATTTTTTCGAGAAGGGTGTGCTTTTTATTAGTTGCGATTTCATGCATTTTTTTAGTGTGCTTAATTACTTCTAATTCTGCCATTTTTTTTTGAAATTTGATTTAACGATGACAAAAATATATTAAATGAAGTTAAAAACTTAAGATATACTGAATAATTTTAATAAAAATTTTATTGCCAAAATAAAGCATTAATTCAATAGAAAAAAGCTTAATTAATTGACAATCACATCATGTTTAAACAACAATCCTTTCACTTCTTTCAAAGCAAAAACAGCTTTCTTTAGTTTAGTTTTTGACGGATCTATCGTATAATTATAACTCGTTTTAAAGTCGGCTTTGTTGGCAATTGCTTTGTCAAATTCAGATCGGTATAAATCGCAATTATCAAAAAGTACGCTGGTAAGATCTGTGGCCATAAAATCTACGGCAATCAGACTGCAGTTGGTAAATGTTGTTCCTTTTATTTTTAAGGTATAAAATTTAGAAAAATCCAGTATACAATCATAGAAGTGAACTTCAAAAATCAGTTTATCGCACATCGCAAAATTTACTTCTTTGATTTCACAACGATTAAAAGTGGCAGTTCTAAAAGCAACATAATTAATTTTAGCTTCACTAAAAATACAGTCATTAAAAACACAATCAATAAATGTAACGGCTAAAAAGGTACAGGCAGAAAAGTTACAATTATTGAAGACACAGCATTCAAAATCCTTGAAATTGGCTTCGTCTCTACCATAACTGATAGAATTGTATTCTTTATCAAGAAAATATTCAGACTCTTTTTTCAATGTTGTTTTTTGATGATTATTTGCGAGTGAAAAGATACTGATTACCGTAATAATTGACGAATTTTCAATCCTAAATTTTTAAAATGTTATATAATTTATTCTTGTAATTTAAAAGAATATTCGTGTAAAATGTTGAAAATAAGGCTTATATTTACAATAAGATTGAATCGTTATTTCCAAAAATAAACTTTCAGATGGTAAAATTTTTAAAAAATAATTGCTTTCAGAAGAAATATAAAATCTTAGTGTTATTGTTTTTTATACATTTTACTTCAATCGCTCAAAACGACTCCATTAATCCCAATATTTGTCCTCCCAAAACAATAATAGAAATTTTCAAAAAGAAAGATTCTGTCTATGTTGTTAAGCCTATAAAAAACAGTTTTTTCTTAATCATTCCGGCCATTGGTTCTCAACCAGCAACAGGATTCTTTTATGGAGCAGTAGCACAATATACTTTCAAAGGAAAAGAAAAAGCAGATAAATATTCGATAGCCAATGTTGGAATAACCTACACCACAAAAAAGCAATGGCTGATAAATATTAAGAATAATATTTTATTAAAAAATAACAGGATATTCTTAAGCGGTGACTATAGAATGTACATATTTTCACAGCCCAACTACGGGTTAGGTACCAATATTATTCCTGCTGCAAGAGACAAACCACAAGGTTTTAGTATTGATTCTATTGCACAGCCAATGGATTATAATTATTTTAAATTTCACCAGGCAGCTTCTTTTGAAGTAAAAAATAATTTTTATGTTGGTGGTGGAATCAATATTGATTGGTACGCCAATATAGTTGACAAAGAACTTGATTTGGAGAACGGAAAAACGACTTACCATTATGAATATAGCCAAAAATATGGATTTGATAATTCGGAGTATTTCCTGACAGGCGTGAGTCTTAATTTGGTACACGATTCCAGAGATAATCAGGTAAATGCGACACGCGGATGGTTTGCGAACATAAATTATCGATTTAATCCTGTATTGTTTAAAAATCAGGATAATAGCAATATTCTCTATGCAGAGTATCGCCATTTTATTCCGGTTTCTAAAAAAAACGAACGTTATATTTTGGCGCTTTGGACCTATGGACAGTTTGTAACAAGGGGAAAAGTACCTTATTTAAATTTACCCGCCATTGGCTGGGATCAACGCAGTCGAAGCGGAGAAGGGTACACACAAGGATTATTCAGAGGAACAAACTTAGTTTATCTGGCTTCCGAATTCAGGTTTCCAATTACTTGCAATCAAATGTTTAGCGGAGTTGTATTTACAAATTTTGTAACTACAAGCAATCCGGATACTGATACAAAACTTTTTCATTCCATTCAACCCGCTGCTGGTTTAGGTTTACGGATTTTAATAGATAAAGCAACCCGCACCAATTTAATTGTTGATCAGGCGTGGGGGAATAGTTCTAAAGGATTCTATTTAAACGCCGGCGAAACTTTCTAAAACAATTTCAATGGATATTATTTGAATTAGGTAGAAAAATTCTAAACCTAATTTAAGATAGCCGGTTCTAAATCTACATTCTGAAATCTAAAATCTGAAATAGCGTTCGTTCAACTGTTCATAATTAAATCATAATTTATAACAATTGAGATTTAGATTTTTAAAGGCAATCCTTATTTTTGTTACTAATACAATTATTCTAATGAAATTACTCATAGTCGAAGACGAACCAAATTTATTATCCATTTTACGTAAAGGATTCGCTGAAAATAACAATGATGTCAGCGTTGCTCTTGATGGTAAAACGGCTTTAGAAATGATTCAGAATTATACTTTTGATGTAGTAATTTTAGATGTAATGCTGCCGGATATCAACGGTATCGAAATTTGTAGAAGATTGCGAGCCGACAAAAATTTTGTTCCGGTCCTACTTTTGACAGCGCTGGGAACCTCGGAAAATATTGTTACCGGATTAAATGCCGGTGCAGATGATTATGTAGTGAAGCCTTTTAAATTTGGTGAACTCGATGCAAGGGTAAATGCACTTAATCGAAGAGCCAATCAGGAAACTGAAAAAGTAGATTCTATTATAATCAGTGATTTAGAAATTAATAGTAAATCTAAAACAGTTAAAAGAAACGGAGAATCAATTGTTTTGACTGCCAAGGAGTTTAAGTTACTCTATTATTTAGCAAAAAATACAGGCAGAATTGTATCCCGTGATCAGATTTTAGATAATGTATGGGACATTAATTTTGATATGAATACCAATGTTGTTGATGTTTATATCAATTACCTAAGAAAAAAAATAGACAAACCTTACACAACCAAACTAATTCATACCATGAAAGGTTTAGGTTATGTTATACAGCCATAAAATGGATATAAGAAAAAAAATTACTTTTACTTATGTTGCCCTTTCTACCTTTAGTACACTGCTATTGTGTGTTTTAGTTTTTGTATTGTTTCGTGAAAATAATCGATATCATTTCCTGAAAAGATTAGAAGACAGAGCTAAAATTGTGGCTTCAATTCATTTTCAAAATGATCCTGAAAAGAAAAAATACTATAGCAATCTTAAAAAAAATGGATTGGAAGAACTTATTGAAGAAGAGGAATATGTTCTTAAAATAAACAGTGCCAATAGTTTCGATTATAATACTAAATTAAATTTACCCAATGAGTTTTACTCCAATATTCTTGAAACAGGAAAAGATTATTTTGAGGTTAATAGTAAATATTATTTAGGTCAGGTTTTTACAGAAAATAATCAAAGATATATTGTAATAGTTGGTGCGCGCGACAAAAGAGGGAAAACCACGACCGTTTATATTGTGAAAATATTGCTTTTTGGCGGACTCGGTTTTGTGATTCTGGCTTTCTTTTTGGGGCGTTTTCTGGCTAAACGCGTTATTAATCCTGTGGCGAGAATTACCAAGGAAGTAAACAGAATTAGTGCTTCTAATCTTCATAACAGATTACCGGAGGTTAAAAATTCTGATGAAATCTCAGATCTTACACATACTTTTAATGATATGCTCGACCGACTTGAAACTTCTTTTGAAATTCAGGCGAACTTCATTAATAATGCTTCCCATGAATTAAAAACACCCATAACAACTATAATTGCCGAGTCTGAAATTATGCTTTTGAAAGAAAGAGCAGTTCCGGAATATATTCAGTCATTGGAGAATATTTACAGCCAGGCTTCAAGATTAGGAAATTTAACTGAAAGTTTGTTGAAGTTAACACAAACTGGTTACGACGGAAAAAAACAAGTTTTGGATATTGCCAGAATTGATGAGTTATTAATGGATGTAAAATCGGATTTGGATAAAATATATCCGGACAACCGTGTTAGCATCAAACTTAATTTTGCTCCTAAAGATTCTAATTTACTTTTAATTCCGTGCAACAAGCCTCTTTTAGAATTGGCGATCAATAACATTATTACCAACGGAGTTAAATATTCTGATAATAATGAAGTGTTTGTGACGCTTTCTGCCAATAAAGACTGGATTAAAATCAGTATTAATGATATCGGAATCGGAATTCCGCCAGAAGATATTCCACATTTATATGAACCTTTCTTTAGAGGAAAAATTGCAGCCAAATATATTGGTTACGGTTTAGGGCTTCCTTTGGCTTCTAAGATTATCCGCATGCACGATGGTGAGATACAAGTACAATCGGAACAAAACAAAGGAACGATTGTAACAATCATTTTTAAGAAAGACAATACCAAAAAAGCCAACATTAGAAATTCTAATGTTGAATCTTAGGAAATTCTAATTTTAACTTAAGAACCTTCTAATATACGAGTAGTTATTTTGTATGTATAAACTAAACGATTATACATATGAAAAATTTCCTTATACCAACGACTTTAGAAGAAGATACTATCAGCGCTGTAAAATCAGCTGTTAATCAGGCAAAAAATACTAATTGCGAGATTATTCTAATGATGGTTTCAGATACGCCTGATACTTTTTCATCATCACAGTTTTTGCGCGAAATGAGAGTTAGTCTTACTGCAAGTCAGGAACTAGTTCTTGAAACCTGCAGATATATTATCGAACATACTGCAAACTGCAAAATAAAAATTCACAATCAATACGGGCTTTCTGCTCCAATTTTTAAAGGCATCATCGAAGCCTTTGATGTAAAATTGATTGTTCTTACACAATCTTATAAGCAAGAAACAAAGCGAATTCATCAATATGCTATGCAATTGGCAGGAAATCAAAAATGCCCGATTTTGCATTTAGGCAACGAACAGTTTAAAGAAGATTTTAATAAAGCACTTTATATTGAAAACGGTAAAGCTAATATGCATGTTAAAGATGTTCAGCAGTACTTAAGTGCCAATTTCTCTTTTGAAATTGTTAGCCAAACCTCAAAATTTGATGATAATTACGAAGAATTTGCTCCTTATTTATCCGAAGCCATTTCAAAATATGATATCGATTTGTTAGTTGAAACACGTAAAGGCGAAAAAATCAAATTCACAAAAAATAAAAAAGAAAATATCAACGATAGATTAGGACTTCCTGTTTTGTCGCTATATGAAGAATTGGCGTAAATCCAGCTTCAAAAAAGAATACGTTTCATTTAAAAACGAAAAAATATGTTGTTAAAGAAAAGAATTCCAATGAAATATGTTCTTGGAAAAATAAAAGTAGAATTGGCACTCGTATTGGCTTACACGATATTGTTTGAAGTTTTTCATCACTATTTTATTAATGTTTCTGTGGATGTTCCAATTGCGATTCCAACTATGATTGGTACCATTATATCTTTATTATTAGCTTTTAAATCGAATCAGGCTTATGATAGATGGTGGGAAGCCAGAATTGTATGGGGAGCAATCGTTAATGAATCAAGAACATTAGTGAGACAAATGCTAACTTTTTATAAAGACCCTGATTTTTCTGTTGAAGCCAATGAGTTCAAAGAAAACTTCACCAAAAGACAAATCGCATGGTGTTATAGTTTAGGGCAGGCTTTAAGAAATAAAGATGCCATAAAACCAATCAAAGATTTGATTAGTGAAGAAGAAGTAAATTTTGTAAAAAATCATCAAAATGTACCAAATGCAATCTTATTGTTGCATGGTAGAGATTTGAGAATTGCAAGAAAAGATAAACGTCTTAACCCTTATCAACAAGTAGAAATTGATAACACCATAACAAGATTATGTGACGCAATGGGAAAATGTGAGCGTATTAAAAACACGATTTTTCCAACGACTTATAGCATGTATATCAGAATGACGTTGTGTTTATTTATTCTGTTATTACCTTTTGGATTGGTTAACTTGTTGAGTTGGTTTGCAATCCCGTTGATTACGACTATCGGAGGAATGTTTTTCCTGATCGAGAAAATGGCAATTCATTTACAGGATCCTTTCGAAAACAGACCAACTGATACACCAGTGACAGCTATTTCGAATACAATTGAAAAGAATTTAATGCAAATGCTTAATGAATATCAAAGTGAATTCGATATCATTAAGGAGTTTGATCTTAAACCGGAAACCAAAAAAGCGACAGCAGATGCTTATTTTGTTTTGTAATTAATGTTGGATTTTGATTTGTAAAAACCAGACAGCGTAATTGTTGTCTGGTTTTTTATTTTAATAATGCAGTAGTCTTCCTAATGTTTTAATTGATTCTCGTAATTCATTTGTCCATGGCAAACCAAAACTCAGGCGCATACAATTGGAGAATTGATCCTGAAAAGAGAAAATTCTTCCCGGTGCAATACTGATATTGTGTTTCATTGCTAAATGATAAAAAGCAGCTGTATCAATATTTTTATCCAGTTCTATCCAAAGGAAAAAACCACCTTGCGGCTGACTTACTTTTGTTCCCGTTGGGAAAGATTCTAAAACGGTATTGATATAATTATTGCAATTGTGATTTAGAATCTGGCGAATTTTTCGGAGATGATTTTCATACCTTCCATTTTTCAGGAAATCGCCCACAACTTCATGTGTAATAGTAGGTGAGGAGAGCGTGTGATAAATTTTATTGCGGAGTATTTGTTTTTTAAATTTCCCAGGTGAAACCCAGCCCACGCGATAGCCCGGAGCCAATGTTTTAGATACAGAACTGCAGCAAAGTACAATGCCGCTTTCGTCATACGTTTTGCAATTGGTTGGTCGGCTCGAGCCAAAATACAAATCGCCATGAATATCATCTTCAATTAACGGAACATCGTAAAACTCCATCAACTTAACGACTTCAATTTTATGTTCAACAGGCATCATACTCCCGGACGGATTACTGAAATTACTCATCAACAAACAAAGCTTTATCTTTTTTGTCGCAAGTGCTTTTTTTAGAGCCTCCAGTTCAATTCCTGTCGTCATATTAGTTGGCAATTCCATAATGTATAAACCCAGTGATTTTGCTAATTGTAAAATTCCAAAATACGCCGGGCTTTCAGTAATAATAGTATCTCCCGGTTTGGTCAGTGTCATAAGACAATGTGATATTGCACTCGTACAACCTGGAGTTGTAATAATATCATTTTCGGTTAATGAACCTCCCCATGTAAAAGACCAACGTGCAATTTCCTTTCTCAAATTAAGATTTCCCTGAACTTGTTCATAACTCGTTCCGCTATTGGGAAGCTGACGCGTTGCCTGAATAATTCCCTTATTTAATTTTGCAATAGGAAGAAGCTCATTCGAAGGAAACCCCAATGAAAGCATCGTAATACTGTTATCTGTCATATTACCATAAACCTGATCAATCAAATCTTCACGATCAATATTCAGGCATTTTAAAACAGGACTACTTGGCGAAGGTTCTGCAATAATTCTGGCAGAGGTATTACTCACATAATAACCGGATTGAGGCCTTGATTCAATCAAAGATCTGCTTTCGACTTCATAATAAGCTTTGCTTACGGTACTCATGCTGTAGCCAGTCTCGGCACAAACTTCGCGTATTGAAGGAAGCTTATCACCAACATTCAAAACGCCTGATTTTATTTGCTTTTCGATGCGATCGGCAAACTGAAGATATAAGTAATTGGAATTTTTCATAAAAAAAAAACTGTTATGGTGCAATTTACAAAAACTGTATCTGTATTGCTGTTTTATTTTTAAGAAATTTGCTTTAATAGAAAATTAATCAAAATAACCATCGTGAAAACAACCAAATATTACATAGCAGCCATTACTTGTTTTGCAATCTGGGGATTTTTTAGTCTGGCTCTGAAGCCAATCCATGAATATCCTTCTTTAGATATTTTATTTTACCGCGTCTTTAGTTGTAGTATTTTGATGTTGCTAATTGTTTTTGCTTTTAAGAGAAAAAAATTAGTAGAAACAGTTTCAATTTTTAAAGCGCTGTCAGCTTCAGAGAAGCGAAAAGCGATTTTATTAAATATTGGCGGAAGTGCTTTTTTGATGTTAAACTGGTTCACCTTTATTTATGTGATGAATCATATTAGCGTGAAAGCGACATCACTGGCGTATTTGGTTTGTCCGATTTTAACAACTTTATTGGCTTATTTCATTTTAAAAGAAAAATTAAGTAAAACACAATGGATTTCTGTTGGATTGAGTGTTTCCGGTTGTTTATTATTGTCGTACACAGCAATTATGGATATGTTTTTCAGTATTATTATTGGTCTGACATATGCTTCTTATTTGGTAAGTCAACGTGTCAATAAAGGTTTTGATAAATTTATTACACTAACGTTTCATATTACATTGGCGGCCTTGTTTTTATTGCCATTTTATCCGGCATACAGCGGGCCTGTTCCAACCGAATTTAAGTTTTATTTCTGTATCGAAACCATTGCGATTTTGTTTACCATATTTCCTTTATTTCTGAATCTTTATGCGCTTTCTGGCATCAATTCATCAACGGTAGGAATGCTTTTAAATATCAATCCAATGATAGCTTTTTGTTTGGCAAGTTTTGTTTTTCATGAACACATTAGCGCTTTGCAAATTGCAGCTTACAGCATCATTTTTATAGCGGTTATCGTTTTTAATTCACACCATATTTTTGCATTAAAACAGAAATATACCCTGTCGTCTAAAGATTCTCTTTAAATGTAATTTGCATACTTTTTATTGGTTTAAAAATAAATTACCAGAATCTTAACAGGATGTTAAAGCAGGAATGAGTATTTTCATTCCTGCTTTTTTATTGAGCAAAATTTATAATGCTGTTCCTAAACCGATTCTATATTTTTATGAAAAATACCAAACTTCAAGCCTTTATACCTTTATTTTATTTAGTGTGGTCTGATGATTTGTTGACTCAAAAAGAGTTTGCAACTATTCAGCAGTTTATTAATGATTTGGTGTGGCTTTCGCCCGAAGAAAAACAAAAGCTTCTTTCTAAAGTCGATATTTCAAATCCGCCTTCACGAAATGAACTCGCACAATGGAAATTGGATATTGAAAAAAGTATACAAGATAAATCTTCTATAAAATCTATTTTTGATATTGCAGAGGCACTTTCTGAAAAAGATGTAGACATTTCAACAATAAAACCTGAGTTTACAAAACTTGAAAATGATCTAGGAATTTTAGGCGAAGAAGTTATTCAGAACTTCAAAACCAAAGCAAGTTCTTTTACAGCCAATTCTCAAACGAATTCTAATTTTGATATTCAGAAAATAACGGAGCTTTTAGACGGAAAAGAAGCTGCCATTATCAAAAGAGTAAAATCAGTAATTTCAAGGCCCGAGTTTGCTTATGAAACTTCGACAGACATTAATGTTTACCGCCAAACCGTTTACAATTGGTGTAAAATTTTAGCCGAAGAAAACTTAGGAAGTATGGCGTATCCGAAGGAATATGGCGGTGGAGGAAACGTAGAAGATTATTTTGCGATCATGGAGACTTTGAGTTATCATGACCTGAGTTTAGTGATAAAATTTGGTGTTCAGTTTGGACTTTGGGGAATGAGTGTTCAATCGCTCGGAACCGAGAAACATTATGCTAAATATTTAAAAGATATTGGTTCGTTGAAAATTCCGGGTTGTTTTGCAATGACCGAAACGCATCATGGTTCGAATGTAAAAGGATTGGAAACGACAGCAACTTACAATCATAACGATCAGACTTTTACGATTCATACGCCTTATAAAAATGCCCAAAAAGAGTATATCGGCAACGCCGCAGTTCACGGACAAATGGCAACCGTTTTTGCCAAATTAATTATTGACGATCACGATTACGGCGTAAATGCTTTCATAGTGCCGTTGCGCGACACCAACGGAAATACGTTAAGTGGTATTACGATTGGCGACTGCGGGCATAAAATGGGTTTAAATGGCGTTGACAACGGAACAATTTCGTTTGATAATGTAATAATTCCGAAGGAAAACATGCTGGATCGTTTTGCTTTTGTAAATGATAAAGGAGAATTTGAAAGCCCAATTCCGAGTGATAACAGAAGATTTTTTACGATGCTTGGAACTTTGGTTGGAGGCCGAATCGGGATTCCACGTTCTGCATTAGCAGCAGCGAAATCAGGCTTAACAATTGCAATTCGTTACAGCGATCAGAGAAGACAATTTGGACCGGAAGGAGGTTCAGAAGTTCCGATCTTAAATTACAGAATGCATCAGCGAAGACTGCTTCCGCCATTGGCAAAAACATATGCCGTTCATTTTGCTTTGCAATATCTGACTAAAAGATTTTTGAATAAAACGGAAGATGAAATACAGGAAATCGAGGCCTTGGCTGCCGGAATGAAATCGTATTCTACCTGGAGCACCAGAGATATTTTGCAGGAATGCCGCGAGGCCTGTGGAGGAAAAGGATATTTATCTGAAAACCGAATTGATGATTTAAAAAACGACACCGAAATTTATACCACTTTTGAAGGTGATAATACTGTTTTGATGCAGTTAGTCGCCAAAAATCGTTTGTCAGAATTCAGAAAAGCATTTGGCGAAATGGGGTCTTTAGGTATTATTAATTATGTTTATGAAAATGCTAAAGTTGCTATTACCGAAAAAAATCCAATAGCAACCCGCAGAACAGATGATGAACATTTGCTGGATGATCAATTTCATTTACAGGCATTTATCCATAGAGAAAAAACAATTTTGGCCTCCGCAGCGCAACGTATTAAGAAATTGGTTGATGGAGGTTTAGAGCCGTACGATGCTTTTAATGTGGTTCAGCACCAAATGATAGATGTTGCTCAGGCATATCTGGAACGAGTAGTTTTAGAACAATTTCAAGCAGCGATTAAAACAGTTCAGGATGAAAAATCAAAAGAAATATTGACAAAATTAAACCAATTATACGCGCTTTCGCAGTTAGAAAAAAACAAAGGATGGTATCTTGAAGATGGTTATATGGAAGCAGTGAAAACCAAAGCAGTTCGTAAAATGGTCAACCAGCTTTGTTGGGATATTCGTCCCGATGCTGTCGCGTTGGTAAATGCTTTTGATATTCCTGAGAGTTGTTTGGCGGCACCAATTGCTGTTAATTGAGAATATAGAGTAAAGAGTAAAGAGTAAAGAAAATAGATTTCGGCTTTGTCAAAGTTTTAAACTTTGACAAAGCTTTTTTATTTGCATTTTTGTCATCCTGAGGGAGGAAGGATCACACTAGAAACTCGACAAAGAGTGGCGATGTACTTTACGGAGCTACAAGTGTGGTCCTTCCTTCGTCAGGATGACAATATTGGGGTCATTAGGCTTTAAATTTTATAACAAACATATAATGATATAAATTTTATTATATCACGTCAACCTTAAATCATCGTTTTATTAAAATAACTCGCCTTCTCAAAATCTTTGATATTAATTGAAATCACTGGGACTTCAGAGAGTATTTCATTCAATTTTGTCACAATTGCTTTTGATAATTTTGCTTTTTGATCTGTATTTCGGCCTTCCATAATATAACCAAATACGTGAATGAAATCATCCAATGTATTTCCATTATTATAATAGGAAAATGGATTGATACGGACTTTAATTTCAGAAGAAATAAAGAGATCAGTTGATAAAGCGGCGTTAAAAACTTCCTGCATAATTTCGTCGGCAGATTTTAATCGGATTACGTTTTCGGAACAATCAATAACAAAATGTGGCATGTTGATTTAGTTTTTATTAAGGAAAAGTTGTTCTAACAAAATTAGAAAAAACATTGCGCAGATTTCTTTAAAAGGGGGTTTTTATAAGACGCTTTTTATATTTCTTTTGTTATGAAATTTGGCATTTGGAAAAAGCAGACCTTAATAAATAATTCAGATTAATGGCATCACTTTACTATATTTGTAGGTATCATTTATTTTTATTCAGTTTGAAAAATTGTTTGTTATTTCTTTTATTGGTTCTTTTAGGAAACCCGGTTCATGCATCTGATAGTACAGATACTATTTTGGATAAGCTAAACGACGCCTTAAAAAACAAACAGCGCTATGTTCAGTTGAAAGAAGAACGTATTTTAAATTTCAAAAAAATTAAATCAGACGATTTAACGAAAGAGCAGGAGTACAGTTATAATAAAACCTTATACACAGAATATCAAAAATTCAATTCAGATTCGGCTATCTTCTACGTCAAAAAGAATCTGAAAATTGCCGAAGAACTTCAAAATAAAGACTTGCTGAATTTGGCCAAAATACAATTGGTCACGCTTTATTCTTCTTCAGGAAAATATCGGGAATCTGAAGCATTGATAAAAAGCATAGACAAGAAAACATTGTCAAAAATATTGCTTCCTAATTATTATGTAGCATATCGTGAGTTTTTTGAGCATTATGCCGCCAATAGTTATAGTGTTCAATACATGCATCAAATTCAAAAATACCGCGATTCTCTTTTAATTGTTTTAGATCCTGGCACATTAAATTATAAAATCAACAAAATTCAGCAAGGTATGTATCTTAAAAAGAGTACAGCTGAGAAACAATTAAAAGCTTTATTGGAAAATACTAAAGAAGATAATCCGCAATACGCAATGATTACCTACCTTTTAGGGAGTATTTATGAAAGATCACATCAATTAGAATTACGAAAAAAATACTACGCACTTTCTGCCACTGCTGATTTAAAAAATGCCAATAAAGACAACGCTTCTCTTCAGGAACTGGCGTTGGTTTTTTATGAAGTTGGAGATGTCGATATGGCCTATAAATTGACGCAATCGGCAATTGAAGATGCACTTTATTGCAATGTACAGTTTCGTACGCTTTTAATGTCCGAAGTTTATTCGATTATAAATACTGTTTATTCAGAAAGAGAAGCAAAACGAAAAACAGAGCTTCAGCTTTATCTTTTATGCATTAGTTTGTTATCGGCATTTTTGATTGTAGCGGTAATTTACGTTTACAAACAAATGAAAAAGGTATCCAGAATTCGTGGAGAGCTTTATGAAACCAGTCAAAAACTAGCCGAATTAAACAAAGACATTACTGAAACCAACAATCAGTTGCAGGAACGTAACGCACAGTTATCAGAATCAAATCACATTAAAGAAGAATATATTGCTCATTTCTTCAGTCTGTGTTCGACTTACATTAATAAATTAGAAAATTATCGCATTATCCTTAATAAGAAGGCGACTGCAAAACAGTTTGATGAAATTTATAAAATGCTAAAATCAACAACTTTGGTTGATAATGAACTGGAAGAATTGTACAAGAATTTCGATATTATCTTTCTGAATTTATATCCAACGTTTGTAAAAGACTTTAATGATTTGCTTATTAGAGAAGAACAGATTGTTTTAAAACAAGGCGAATTATTGAACACAGAACTTCGAATTTTTGCACTTATCCGACTTGGGATTACAGACAGTGTAAAAATTGCAGCCTTTCTTCGTTACTCTTTAAGCACCATTTATAATTATCGCACAAGAGCAAGAAATAAAGCTGCAGTTTCCCGAAATGATTTTGAAGAAATGGTCATGAAAATCGGTTTAATTTCACTGAAAGTCTAACGATTTATTTTAAAACTACTACTTTTTTTGCCAGTTTTAATAAGTTAATTAATTGATATTAAGTCCTTTGGTTTTTTATTTCACTACTTTTTTTAGTTTAAAATTCTAACACGAACTATAACGTTTTAGCTTTACAATATTATTATCAAGGTACTTTTGACTAAAAGTGGCTGCTTGTAAATTAAATGCTTTAATAAATTAATAGTTATGTTTAAAAACGTTAAAACTCTTCTTGTTCTGTTTATGTTGAGTTCGTTTGGGATGAATGCCCAAAACAAAGTTCCGGTTTATCTGGATGACAAAAAGCCAATTAACGAACGTGTAGAAGATGCGCTTTCGAAAATGACAACTGCTGAGAAAATCGCTATGATTCATGCGCAATCTAAATTCAGTTCTCCGGGTGTAAAGCGTCTGGGAATTCCGGAAAACTGGATGACCGACGGACCACACGGAATTCGTACCGAAGTGAAATGGGACGAATGGGATCAGGCAGGCTGGACAAACGACTCTTGTATAGCATTTCCGGCTTTAACAGCACTTGCAGCAACATGGAACAAAGAGTTGTCTGCTTTATACGGAAAATCAATTGGTGAAGAAGCACGTTACCGTAATAAAAATGTACTCTTAGGACCTGGCGTAAACATCTATAGAACACCATTAAACGGACGTAACTTCGAATATATGGGAGAGGATCCATTCTTAAGTTCAAAAATGGTGGTTCCTTACATTAAGGGAGTACAATCTAATGGAGTTGCTGCCTGCGTTAAACATTTCGCTTTAAACAATCAGGAAACGAATCGTAACTCAGTAAACGTAATTGTTGATGATCGTGCCTTATACGAAATCTATCTTCCGGCTTTTAAAGCGGCTGTACAAGAAGGTGATGCATGGGCCATTATGGGATCTTACAATAAATACAAAGGACAGCAATGTTGTCATAATGAATTTTTGTTGAATGATATTCTTCGTGGAGAATGGGGTTTCAAAGGAGTTGTAGTTTCAGATTGGGGAGGTGTTAACGATACAAAACAAGCAATTCACAATGGCTTGGATATGGAATTTGGTTCCTGGACTAACGGACTTTCTTGGGGAACAAGTAATGCTTATGACAACTATTATTTAGCAAAACCTTATTCTGAAATGATTAGAAAAGGAGAGATTGGAACTAAAGAATTAGACGAAAAAGTACGTCGTATTTTACGTTTGTCTTTCTTAACTACAATGAATAGAAACAGACCGTTTGGATCTTTCGGAACAGAAGAACACGCTCAGGCAGGTTTAAAAATTGCTGAAGAAGGAATCGTATTACTTCAAAATAATAATAACATTTTACCTATCAATCTTTCTAAAACTAAAAAGATCGCTGTTATTGGTGAAAATGCAATCAAAATGATGACTGTTGGTGGAGGAAGTTCTTCATTGAAAGCAAGATATGAAATCACGCCTCTTGAAGGATTAAAGAAAAGAATTGGCAACCAGGCTGAAATCGTTTATGCACGCGGTTATGTTGGAGATCCAACAAGTAATTATAATGGAGTTATTGCAAAAGTAAGTTTAGAAGAAAAACGTTCTCCGGCAGAATTGACTGCGGAAGCTTTGAAAGTAGCTAAAGATGCTGATATTGTGATTTTTATTGGAGGTTTGAATAAAAGTGAAAATCAGGACGATGAAGGACACGATCGTAAAGGATTGGAACTTTCTTATGGTCAGGATAAATTAATTTCTGAATTAGCGAAAGTAAATAAAAACATCGTTTATGTAAATATTTCAGGAAATGCTATAGCAATGCCGTGGGTAAAAGAGGTTCCGGGAATTGTACAAGGTTGGTTTTTAGGTACAGAAGCAGGAAATGCTTTGGCGGCAGTTTTGGTTGGAGATGTAAATCCTTCTGGAAAATTAACTTTCACTTTCCCTGTAAAATTGTCTGATAACGGAGCACACGCTTTAGGAGAATTTCCAGGTGGAGAAGATGTAACGTATAAAGAAAGCATTTTTGTGGGTTACCGTTGGGCGGACAAACAAAAAATAAAACCATTATTCTCTTTCGGACATGGATTAAGTTATACAACTTTTGAATACGGAAAAGTAACAGCAGACAAAAAACAAATGTCGGCTGGAGATCAGATTACATTTTCTGTGAAAGTGAAAAATACAGGAAGCAGAGAAGGTTCTGAAGTAGTTCAGCTTTATATCAGCGATTTAAAATCTTCTTTGGTTCGTCCAATTAAAGAATTAAAAGGTTTTGAGAAAGTTTCACTTAAAGCAGGAGAAGAGAAAACGATAACTTTTACTGTTGACAAAACGGCTTTGAGTCTCTTCGACGATAAAAAACACGACTGGGTTGCTGAACCGGGAGCTTTTGAAGCAATCATTGGTGCATCATCTACAAACATAAAATCTAAAGTGAGTTTTTCACTTCAATAATTTCATTAATTTTCTAAATTGGTTGGTTGTAAAGCTGCAAGTGTAAAAAGTTGCAGCTTTGCTTTTTTCAATTAGTTAGATGTAAAATGTTAGATGTTAAAAGTTTAAATGTCTTAGTACTTAAATAAAAAAGTAAATAAAATGAAAAATATTCTATTTGGCGCCATGGTTTTATTCCTGGGACAAAACCTTTCGGCGCAAAGCCTGAATAAAATGCAATGGTTTAATGAACCTGAAAAATGGGAAATTAAAAACAATGCATTAATTATGAATGTAACCGGAAGCAGTGATTATTGGCGTATTTCACATTACGGATTTACCGTTGATGACGCACCGTTTTATTACGCAACTTATGGCGGAGAATTTGAAGCCAAAGTAAAAATAACAGGTAATTACATTGCACGATTTGATCAAATGGGATTAATGATTCGTATTGATGAAAAAAACTATATCAAAACCGGAGTTGAATTTGTAGACGGAAAATTTAATATTAGCACAGTAGTAACACACGACAAAAGCGATTGGAGTGTAACAACTTTGGACAAAGCGCCACCTTTTGTCTGGATAAAAGTAGTAAGAAGATTAGACGCTGTTGAAGTATTTTTCTCTTATGATGACAAAAATTATATCATGACCAGAAATGCGCCTTTACAAGATAATACACCAGTAATGGTTGGCTTAATGGCTGCATCGCCAGATGGAAAAGGTTTTGAGGCTAAATTTGAAAATTTTAAAGTAACACATTTACCGGATCAAAGAAGACTGGAGTGGCTTAAGAATCATCAGGAATAAAAGAATTAGATAATTGAGATAATTAGAAAATTAGATAATTATGTAGTTTTACTTAAGGCTTTACGAATTTCTATGTTGTAAAGTTAATTTAACCGCAAAGTGCGCAAAGTATTTTTATAGTTTGCTTGCAATTGGCTTTACGCAAAGTTCGCAAAGCTTTGCGAACTTTGCGTAAAGCCTTTGTGCACTTTGCGGTTAAATAAGTTTAATATTAATTAACCATTAACCATTAACAACTAACCATTAACCATTTTTTTATGAGTTCAGTTTCTACCGATTTTAAACCAAAAAAACATTACGAAATTCTTGACGGTCTGCGTGGAGTAGCCGCTATTTTAGTCGTTGCTTTTCATATTTTCGAAGCGCATAACGGAGGAAGCCGATTTAAACAAATAATCAATCACGGTTATTTAGCCGTTGATTTCTTTTTTCTTTTGTCCGGATTTGTTGTGGCTTATGCTTACGACGATCGCTGGGCAAAAATGACACAATGGGAGTTTTATAAACGACGTTTGATTCGTTTACAGCCCATGGGAATTATGGGAATGATCATTGGTGCTATATTCTATTATTTTCAGGCTTCTGATATTTTATTTCCCATGATCGCCGGAATGGAAGTGTGGAAGGTAATTTTAACCATGGTGATCGGATTTACATTATTGCCAATTCCGCCTTCTCTGGAAATCAGGGGTTGGGGGGAAATGCATCCGCTTGACGGGCCGGCCTGGTCGCTTTTCTTCGAATATATTGCCAATATTTTATACGCTGTTTTGTTTCGTAAATTCTCGATTAAAGTAATGACCGTATTTGTATTGATATTCGCCGGAATGCTGATCAATTATACTGTTTTCGGGCCAAAAGGAGATGTTATTGGTGGATGGTCTTTGAATCTGGAACAAATGAATGTTGGATTTACCCGTTTATTATATCCCTTTTTTGCAGGTGTTTTACTTTGCCGTTTAGGAAAACTAATTCACATCAAAGGCGCTTTCTGGATTTGTAGTTTAATGATTTCAGCAGTGCTTATCATACCAAGAATCGGAGATGAAAACAGCTTATGGATGAACGGTTTATATGAATCTTTCTGTATTATTTTAGTATTTCCTTTAATTGTTGCGATTGGTGCGGGAGGTGAAATTAAAAGTGCTTTCTCAGCTAAAATATGTAAGCTTTTAGGTGATATATCTTATCCAATTTACATTACGCATTATCCGCTAATTTACTGGTATACTGCATGGGTTGTTGATAATAAAGTGGATATAAAAGATGGTTATGGTATAGGAATAGGCGTTTTAATCGCCAGTATTGTGATCGCATTTTTATGCTTAAAATTATACGATGAGCCTGTTAGAAATTGGCTTCAGAATAAATTTCAAAGAAGAAAAGTTTCTTTGTAAAAGGACAAAGGCTCAAAGATGCAAAGGTTAAAAACTTTGCCCCTTTGTACCTCTGCAACTCTGTACCTAATTTAAAAATATTGAATTCCTAATTTTGTTAGTTATTAGAAATTCAAAAAAAGGGATGAAACATAATTTGTTTCATCCCTTTTATATTTTTTGAAAAATGGGACAAAGATTCAAAGGTTCAGAGGTTAAAACCTTTGTCCCTTCGCACCTTTGCCACTCTGAACCTTAATTTATTCTAAAACCAATTGCCCCAAAGCTTCTTTACTGAAACCTTTCAATTGATCCATTTTTCCGGCTTTGATTTTCGCAACCCAATTAGGATCAGATAGAAGTGGTCTTCCAACAGCAACCAAATCAAAATCGCCTCTGTCAAAACGTCTGTTTAGTTCTTCTAAAGAAGTTGGCTCAGAGCTTTCTCCGGCAAATGCTCCGAAGAAATCACTTGAAAGTCCAACAGAACCTACCGTAATAGTTGGTGTTCCTGTAACTTTTTTAGCCCATCCTGCAAAATTCAAATCAGAATCTTCAAATTCAGGTTCCCAGAAACGACGTTGAGAACAGTGTAAAATATCTACTCCGGCGTCAACAAGAGGTGTAAGCCAAGCTTCTAATTCTTGTGGATTTTTAGCCAGTTTGTAATTATAATCGGAAGGTTTAAACTGAGAAAAACGCATGATTACAGCGAAATCGTCACCTACTTGTTTTCTAATTTCTTTTACTACTTCAATAGCAAAACGATTACGTTCCGGTAATGTTTTTCCACCATAAATATCAGTACGTAAATTTGTTTCAGCTCTAAAGAACTGGTCAATTAAATAACCGTGCGCACCGTGAATTTCGATCGTATCAAAACCTAATCTTTTAGCATCAGCAGCTGCCTGTCCGAAAGCAAGAATAGTATCTTCAATATCTTTTTCAGACATTGCCACACCATTTCTAAAATCAGGTCGGTTTAATCCTGACGGACCTTCAAAAGGAACAGGTGGCACCCATCCTGAATGGTGGTTGTCCATAATTCCCATATGCCATATTTGTGGTCCCATTGAACCTCCGGCAGCATGAACTTCATCAATCACTTTTTTCCATCCTTTTAAAGCTGTATCGCCATGAAAGTGAGGTACGTTTGCATCGTTTGATGATGAAGGTCTGTTGATTACTGTACCTTCAGATAATATTAAACCAACTTCACCTTCAGCTCTTTTTTGGTAGTAAGAAGCTACTTCATCAGTTGGAATTCCGTTTGGCGAAAAGGAGCGCGTCATTGGCGCCATTACGATTCTATTTTTAAGATTTAACGTTTTTAAGTTAAATGGCGAAAACAGGTTGTTTGTACTCATAGTAATTTACAAATTAGTTTGAATTAATTTACTGAGTGCTTCAAAGGCACCTTCGTTGCGTTTGTAGTAAGTCCATTGTCCAATGCGTTTGGCTTCGATAAAGCCGGCACGTTGTAAAATCGACAAGTATTCAGAAACGGTCGATTGCGTCAGGCCTGCCTTGGCTTGTATTTGCCCCACACAAACGCCGTGTTCAAATCCTGCATGCTGAAGTTGATCCGGGAAATGTATTTCGGGTTCTTTTAGCCATTCCAGCATTTGCAATCTGGATTTGTTTGACAGTGCCTTAAAGATTTCTATTTGTTCCATGGCGCAAAGATATCGACTTTTCCCGATATATCAATTTAAGAAAAAATATTTAGGAAAATTTTATGACGGAGGGAAGAATTATAAAGAAGTATTTATATTTGCTAATGTATAAATCTCGCAAAGTCGCAGAGTCGCAAAGTTTTTAAACTTGAAACCTGAAACAAAGAAAACTTGAAACTTTGCAAAAGCCCCAATAAAACTTAACCAATTATGAAAAAAACTTTACTTATTTTAGGATTCTTATGTTGCGTCATAACCAGTTCAAAAGCTCAGGTTGTAGGCCTTGAAGTAGGAGATATAGCACCAGAAATTGATCTTCCGGATACAAAAGGAAATAATGTAGCCTTAACATCTTTAAGAGGAGATTTAGTCCTAATTGACTTTTGGGCATCGTGGTGCGGACCGTGTACAAAGGAACATCCGGAATTGATAAAATTATACAATACTTATTCTGGTAAATTATCTATTTACAGCGTTTCAATGGATACTAAAAAACCACTTTGGTTAGGAGCTATTGCCAAACAAAAACTTCCATGGATACAGGTAAGTGATCTTAAATATTGGAAATCTCCGGCAGCTGTAGATTATATGCTTCAATCTGTACCATTAAATTTTTTAATAGACAAAAACGGAATTATTCTGGCCAAAAATATTCATGGAAATGCTTTGAATGAAATGGTTAAGAGTATATTGACGCAACAATAAAAAGAAATATAACTCAAATAAGCTATTATAAATTGTCAAATCTTAAAAAAAAATAGAACAATTTCATGGAAGAAAAATTTGTGATTTACGAAAAGTCAATTGATAAAAAGCATAGTTTTAGTTGGTCTCCAAAGTATAAAGAAGAATTTCGAACTTCTTTAAACAAAACAGTTTTTATTCCTATTGTCGAAAAAACAATTTTAAAGTTAGGCTGGGATATTATCTTTAAAAATGAAAATTCAATCGAAGCAAAAAGAAAAGATGTATCAATAGGTTTTGAAAAATGGACTGAAGCAATTACAATTACTTTTAATCATGGAAATGTAGAAGTAAAAAGTGAATCTTTAGGGAATGAAATGTGGGATAATGGAAGAAATTCGAAAAGAGTTAAATTGTTTATCTATGCCTTTAAGGAAACTGAAAAGGAATATGATAGAGAAGCTTTAAATGAACTTGAAAAAGAAACTGAAAGAAAAAATAATTGGGACGATTATATAATTCCGGAAAATTTACCACAACCTAGTGAATCTAAAAGAAAAAACTTTTCAATTTTAGTAATAGGAGGTTTACTGATATCCTTAATTCTTGGATTTATTATTGCAGAAGTTTCTATACATGGAATTTATTTTATCGGCGTATTTGAAGTTTTGACAGGTTTAGCAATAGCTTACTCATTAAAATATTTAATAAAAATTTCAAATTTTACAGATATATCAAAAATTCAATATTTGTTGATGGGAATTGTTTTTCTGATTTATTTTTCTAACCTATATTTTCAATACGAAATCATTTTAAATGAAAACAATTACGAAAGAATTGGTTTTTTAGAATTTATAAAAATCAGGTTTTCAGAAGGATTAACTATTAAAAAGTTAAACACAGGATGGATAGGTCTAATAATAAGCTGGATTATTCAATTAGTGTTAACTTATTATGTTGCTTATTTAAGAATATTATCCATAATCATAACCTATCAATTAGAAAAAATTCCAATTGAAGTTTTGGATTTCTGCAATTATCATCTTATAAAAGGAAAATCAGAAAATGAGATAAGAAAAGAACTTTCTAAAAAAGGATGGACAACAAATGAAAATCAAGAAGAAGTTTTTGAAGCTATTGGAGCGATTTATGGTTCTATGGAATTGAGTAGATTGAAGTAGTTACTTTTAATTAATTATAGAAAAAGAGTTTCTAATAAAAAGTAAAAATGGAATCAAGACTCAGCTTGCTAGATTTTCGTGAAAGATTAAAAAACAATACTGAAATTGGTTTACCAAAAGCAGCATTGGGGCAGGTTAGAATATTTCCTATATCCGGTGCAATAAAGCCTTTTTATGGATTTTTTGATGATAAAAGTTTTAGTTTAACGGTAAATTCTCCAAAGTCATCAACAAATTTTATCATAAGAGGAAAATATGAGAACATTAATAATAGACTTAAAGTTGATTGTATTGTTGAACCAGTTAATAAGTATAAGCAATTTTGGGTATACTATTCTCCAATAATTCTTATACTGGCAATCAATATATTTTTTCTGTTTTTTGCGAAAGGACTCAGACGAGCGTCTACAATCGTTAACTTGTTTTTACTTTTTATGGCTTTTTATTCGAGGTGGAATGAAGAAAGAAAGAGGAAAAAATTAGAACAAAAGTTTATTAGTATTTTTGAAATTAGATAACGAATTAATTTTGCCGCAAAGCACGCAAAGTATTTTTTTAATGTGTTTGTAGTGGACTTTAAAGTTCGCAAAGCTGTATGTGATTGACTTGGTCTATGCGTTTGTGAACTTTGTGGAATTCCTTTGTGAACTTTGTGGTAAAAATTTACCGCAAAGTACGCAAAGTATTTTTTGTGGTGTGTTTGCAGTTGGCTGTGTAAGTTCGCAAAGCTGTATGTAAACCTTGCGAACCTTGCGTAATACTTTGCTCCCGATAGCTATCGGGATTGCGGTTAAACTGCACAATCCAAACCTGAAACCTGAAACAAAGAAAACCTGAAACAAAATTCTAAATGTTAATAGCTCCTTGTCCCGAAGCAATCATATAAGCTTCTTTTAAAGTTTCAGAATAAGTTGGATGGGCATATGAAATTCGGAACATATCTTCATCAGTAACTTCATATTCCATTCCAATTACCCCTTGTGCAATTAAATCGGCAGCACGCGGACCGATGATGTGCATGCCTAGCAGTTCACCGTATTTTGGATCGGAAAGAATTTTAGAAAAACCCTCTTTTTCCATAGCGGCTCTCGCTCTTGCGCTGGCAGAGAAAGGAAATTTGCCGACACGATATTCTATATTCTTCTCTTTCAGTTCTTCTTCCGTATAACCAACAGAAGCCACTTCAGGCCAGGTATACACAACACCTGGAATCAATTTGTAATTGATATGGGGTTTTTGTCCGTTAATGGTTTCTGCTACAAAAATACCTTCTTCTTCTGCTTTGTGCGCCAGCATTGCTCCGGCAACAACATCACCAATAGCATAAATATTTTGGACCTTGGTTTGGAGTTTTTCATTGGTTACAATTCTGCCTTTTGAATCTAATTCTACACCCGTGTTTTCCAGTCCCAAGCCTTCAGTGTAAGGTTTTCTTCCAACGGCAACCAAACAATAATCGGCCGTAATTTCCTGTGGAGCATTTGCTGCGTCAAGAAAACTGACTGTTGTGTTTTTGCCGTTATTTTTGGCTGATTGTACTTTATGGCTCAATAAAATTTTAATATTCTGTTTGGTAAATATCTTTTTAAGTTCTTTTCCTAAATCCTTATCCATTGTCGGAATCAGGCTGTCAAAATATTCAATTATAGTAATTTCGACTCCTATTCGGGCATATATTGAAGCCATTTCGACACCAATAACACCTCCGCCAATAATTACCATGCTTTTTGGTTTCTCAGGAAGCGAAAGTGCTTCCGTAGAAGTAATTATTCTTTTTTTATCAATTTCAACACCAGGAATTGTAGCGGGCTTAGAGCCTGTGGCAATAATATAATAGGTTGAGGAAATTGTTGTTGATGAACCGTCAGTTCCTTTAACGCTTATTTCTTTGTCGTTTAAAAATGAAGCAATTCCTTCAAAAACTTCAATTTTATTTTTCTTCATTAAAAAATTAAGACCATTAATATTTTGTTCTACAACTTCGCTTTTCCTTTTAATTAATTGGGTAAAATCTAAACTAAGCTTACCCGTATTGATACCATGAGTGGCAAATTTGGTTTCGGCAGTATGATAATGTTCTGTACTATCGAGTAATGCTTTTGTAGGTATGCAGCCAACGTTGGTACAAGTACCTCCTAAAGCTTTGTATTTTTCGACAATTGCAGTTTTATAACCCAATTGCGAACATCTAATTGCCGAGGCATAGCCGCCCGGACCTGAACCAATAACAATGATATCAAATTTTGTTTCCATAGGTAAAATTTATTTTTGTTTTTAAAGAAACGATTAAAGGCACGACATGAATACTTTTTGAGAGTAAGCAATGAATGTGCCTTTGATTAAGTTGCTGAAATATAAGAATTTATGTTTTAATACGGAAAATAATTTGTGCTATTTCGTTACTTAATTTATTGGATTAGTGGTATTTAAGAAAAATAATATTTGGTTTTAAAAAGCAATTCCAAATTGAAAACCAACCGTAAATGTTGCAGGATGATCGTTACCAAATCTAACTGGAAGCGGAACCGCAACAAAATAACTGCAATTTTCACTTTTTATAACGGTTTTATTAATTACAGGTGTAAAACCATATCGTCCGCTGCTTTCAAAGGCTGCTCTTCCGGCAAAAGTATAACCCTTTCCTAAGGCAACGAGAACGCCGGGATGGAATAATAAATTGGTTACTTTATCACTAGCGCCCTGTACTTTTATATTCGGAACAACTTCAAAAGAAAAACCTATTTTCGAGTTTTTCCAAATGTTGATTCCGGTTGGAAAACCAACGGCATAATAATCCCTGAAATTTAAATTGGTTTGTTCATTACTTATGGTGACTATTGGATGCATAACGCCGAAATAACCCGTAATTTTAGGATAAGTTGTTTGAGAAAAGGAATTAAAGCTGGTGAAAAATAAAGAAATAATTGCAATGTGTCTGAATGAAATCATAATAGTATTTGTTGGTAATACAAAACTATATAGACTTAGTAGATATAAATAGAACCTTATTTACCTTTTGTATCTGGTTTACTTTTTTGTGAATTTTTTCTATAAGAAGAAGGATTTTTCCCTGTATGCAGTTTAAAAATTCGTGTAAAATGACTTTGGTCTGAAAAACCTGTCATATAAGCGATCTCAGTCAATGAATAAGTGGAATTTTGAATAAGATTGATGGCTTTTTCGATACGAAGTTTTCTAACATATTCACCAAAATTCAAATCTTCAAAATACTTAGAAAATTCTCTGGATAGATAAGATGGATTGAGTTCTAAATCACTTGAGATTTTTTTAAGATCAAAAGCAAACTGAGTATCAATCTGATCCTGAATGATTTCTTTTAAATCCTTAACCCAAGAAGGTGTTTTCTGATTTGATTTTTTTTCTGCCAGGAATTTGTTGTAAACCTCATGGAGCAGATTCTCAAACGGACTATTTTGTAAATGATTTTGTTTGTACAAATGCGTTGCCCAACTATAAAGCGCGTCATAAATAACCATTCCACTTTTTAATAATTCGGCATCGTTGATGATATTATGAGAAAGTCCGGCAGAAATGGCCCAGAGCCCTGCCGATTCTTTTGCAAGATCATGTTGATCTGTATCGGCACCACGCACAATTTTGGCCATTATTAAAATAGCAGGATCCTTAATTTCATGCTTTTTTACAATGTAGTCAAAAGTACATTCTTCGTTGTAATGGGTATATTCTACATTCGGAATGTCAAACGGAATCGCATTTAAAACTTCGGCTTTAGCCAGAACATCATCAAAAGGAACATAAATAAATTCGGCATCGCGGTCGACAAATTTTTTGATTAGCCATGGGCACGCAATTCTGTCAATTTTAGGTCTTTCTCTGGTGATCCATTTCATTGGCGATAGTTAATTCATTCCTTCGGTAATATCTCTCACGCCTCCAAAACTGGTTTTTAGCAACTCCCTAACCTGAAATTGTGTTTTATTTCGGGTAATAGCATTCCATTCTTTAAAATCATATACATGAATTTGTTTCGCATACGGATTGGTTACGAAAGAAAGACGGGAAATGGAATATTTAAAATATTTTAATTCGTGTGAAATATGTCTGTTTGGAACTACGATCAATATAGTTTCAAAATCCAGAAAATTCTTGGGAACATCCTCTCTTTTGGTCAGGCCAAGGTGCTCAAAAAAAGCAATTATTTTTTGATCGTTCAATTTATCTATTTTGTCATCAATACGCTTAATGGTGCTAAGAAGCGTATTTTCGTCTTTTATAACACTCATGATCCAATTTGGTTTTGTTAATTTTCAATATAAAATTACATCAAAAGAACAAGATTTGTTCCAGAACCTCTGATAGAATGATTCTAAATTTTTAACGTCTAATTTTCAGGTATTATTGTTTGAGATAAAGATCAGATTTTGATAAAATACTATTATTTTAATCGGTTTAAAAGCGATATTTTTATCGCTATTTGTTAAGAATTTATTCAATCCTCTTGTTTATGAAAGCTATTTTTTCGAAAAGCACACTATCCTGTCTTATTTTTTTGATTTCGTTTTGTACTTCGGCACAAAATAAATCAGAAAGGGAATTGAATTTAATTGATAAAGATTGGTGTTTTTCGTTCGGACATTTATATGACACACAAAAAGATTTTGGCCACGCTGAAGGCTATTTCTCTTATTTAACAAAAACCGGATTTGGAGATGGACCAGCAGCGTCAGGCTTTGATGACCGTGCCTGGAGAAAATTAGATTTACCTCACGACTGGGCTGTAGAGCAATCTTTCAGCGAAAAAGCAAGCTATAGTCACGGCTTTAAAACGGCGGGAAAAGGTTTTCCTGAAAAAAGCATTGGCTGGTATAGAAAGAAAATCAGTATTCCGGAAAGTGATAAAGGCCGAATTATATCCTTGAAATTTGACGGCGTTTTCAGAAATTCTAAAGTGTTTTTTAACGGCTATTTCCTCGGAACAGAAGAAAGTGGTTACAATGGTTTTGAATACGATGTTTCGGCTTATGTGAATTATGGTGGAGAAAATACAATCGTGGTTCGGGTTGATGCTTCGATGGAAGAAGGCTGGTTTTATGAAGGTGCCGGAATTTATCGACATGTGTATTTAAAGAAAACAAATCCGATTCATGTTGTGACAAATGGAACTTTTATAACCACTGAGGTAAAACAGAATAATGCCGAAATTACTGCTGAAGTTACAATTGAAAACAAAGGAAAGTATAAAGGTTCAATTGAAATTACTCAGACTATTTTTGATGCGAAAGGGAAACAAATTACTTCTGTTTCTGAAAATGCTCAAGCTCCGGATTTTTATAAAACTACCAGTTTTACTTCAAAATTAAATATAAAAAATCCATTGTTATGGGATATTGAAAATCCTAATTTATATCGTTTGGAAACTCAAATTAAGCAAAATGGAAAAATAATTGATCATTACGAAACGCCTTTTGGAATTAGGACTATGAAGTTTGATCCTGAAAAAGGTTTTTTCCTGAATGGAAAATCGGTTAAACTAAAAGGAACCAATAATCATCAGGATCATGCCGGAATTGGAACGGCATTGCCAGATGAATTGCAATATTACCGAATAAAAAAACTCAAAGAAATGGGTTCGAACGCTTATCGCTGCTCGCATCATCCACCAACTCCGGAATTGCTCAAAGCCTGTGATGAATTGGGAATGTTGGTAATAGATGAAACCCGTTTAATGGGAATTAACGATTATCATTTGAGTGAATTGAAGCGAATGATAGAACGAGACCGCAATCATCCGAGTATTTTTTGCTGGTCCGTTGGGAATGAAGAATGGAATATTGAAGGAAATATTGTGGGCGAACGCGTTACAAATGTGATGCAGGGATTTGCGAAAAGTATTGATTCAACAAGGACTGTAACTGTTGGAATTAGCAGTGGTTTTAAAAGCGGAATATCTTCTGTTGTTGAAATTATGGGTTATAATTATTTAGGAAACGGTGATATCGATGCACACCGAAATGAGTTCAAAAACCAACCCGGAATGGGAACGGAGGAAGGTTCAACCTTTGCAACACGAGGGATTTATTTTACAGATGATGCGAAACATTATCAAAGTGCTTACGATAAAAAACCACGCCCAACTTTTTATAGTATAGAAGAAGGCTGGAAATTTTATGCTGAAAGACCGTATTTGGCAGGAGTATTTTTTTGGACAGGTTTTGATTATCGCGGTGAACCAACACCTTATGGCTGGCCATCGGTGACATCTTATTTTGGAATGATGGATGTTTGTGGTTTTCCAAAAGACAATGTGTTTTATTTGAAATCGTGGTGGGGAAATGAACCTGTTTTACATATTCTGCCACATTGGAATTGGAGCGGAATGGAAGGAAAGGAAATCGACGTTTGGGCGTATTCAAATTGTGATGAAGTGGAACTTTTCCTCAACAAAAAAAGTCTTGGCAAGAAGAAAATGGAGCGAAACGGTCATTTAGAATGGAAGGTAAAATATGAAACCGGAACTTTGGAGGCAATTGGTTTTAAAAATGGAAAAAAGGTTTTGAGCGAAGTTCAAAAAACAACAGGAAACCCAGAAAAAGTAAAACTTTCTATAGATAAAGAAAATCTTCCAAACTCTAACGTTGTGGTTCTAACGGCCGAATTGACTGATAAAAACGCTCTGCATATTCCAACAGCAAACGACGAAATTACGTTTTCAATTAAAGGCGGAAAAATTATGGGAGTAGGAAATGGAGACCCAACTTCATTAGAGAGTGATAAATTTATTGATAACATTGAGTTAGTTGCTATAAATAATTTTAAGGAGAAGAAGTTGGTTTCAGCAGATCTTCCAGATAAAATTCAGGATGATGTTGATACTGAATGGAGTACTGCTTTTAAAGACAGGGATTATAAAAAACAAGCTCCGGCATATCTTTACAAAGGAGATTTTGAGTTAAAAAACAAGTCAGGTTCTAATATCATAACGTTTTTCTATAAGAAAATAGGAAAAGAAACCGTAGTTTTTGTAAACGGAAATAAAGTCGAATCAAGGAAGGAAGATGCCCAAGAATACATTTTAAATAAAGCAATTTTAAAAGAAGGAAAAAACACAATTTATATTGCTACGACGCCATTGCAAAAAGCAAAAGACTGGGACGTAATGAACACCGATCCCGGAATTATTCAAGTAGTAACTCCAGCAGAACCCTGGAAGAGAAAACTCTTTAATGGATATGCACAAATCATCATCCAAAAAGATGAAAATGCTAAAGAAGTAGTTTTATCTGCTAGAGCGAGAGGATTAAAATCTGGAGTTTTAATAGTTAAGTGATTTAACCGCAAAGTTCGCAAAGATTTACGCAATGCACGTAAAGAAAAAAAACTTAGCGGCTTCGCGACTTTGCGAGATTATTTCGCCCCAGCTAAAAAAACTTAGCGACCTTAGCGTAAACCCTTAGCTCCCGATAGCTATCGGGATTGCGGTTAAGCCCGCCCAAAACCTGAAACTTGAAACAAAAGAAACCTGAAAACAAAAAAAAACTTATTTGATTTTCATAACTTTGCAAAATGAAAGAGCAAATAGAATGTCAGGCAACAGAACTTGGAATAAACGATTTAAAGCTGAAAGGTTTTAAAGTATACGAAGTAAATGGTGATGTTAGTAAAATCCCAACCTATAACCGTAGGGATTTTTACAAGATTTGTATCAATACCAGCAAAAGTCTCATACATTACGCGGATCGCGGAATAGAAGTCGACGGTACTATTTTGTTTTTCGGAAATCCACATATTCCTTATTCCTGGGATACCCTTTCGCCTTCTTATGAAGGTTTTGCCTGTGTTTTTACTGAAGATTTTTTGAAGGTAAATGATCGATCAGCAAGTCTTCATGAATCGCCTTTGTTTAAAATAGGAGGAACACCAATTTTTTCGTTATTACCTGAACAAAAGTTGTTTATAGATTCGTTATTCCAAAAAATGATCGAAGAACAAGAAACAGATTATGTTTTTAAAGATGATTTAATCCGCAATTATATCAATTTGATTCTGCATGAGTCGATGAAAATGCAGCCTTCTGAAAACTTTTTTAAACATAAGAATGCTTCTTCAAGAATCACTTCATTGTTTCTGGAACTTTTAGAAAGACAATTTCCGGTAGAAACAAAAGATCAGCCTTTACTTTTAAAAACGCCGCAAGATTACGCACAAAGCCTTGCTGTTCATGTAAATCACCTCAATCGTTCGGTAAAAGAAGTTACCGGAAAACCTACTACAGCACATATTACAGAACGAATTATCGGCGAAGCCAAAGCTTTATTGCAACATACCGACTGGAGCATTGCAGATATCGGTTACTCACTCGGATTTGAATATCCAAGCTATTTTAATAATTACTTTAAAAGACTCACGGGAACCATTCCGAAATCGTTGAGAATGTAAATTGTTTCATATTCTTAATTTTTTGTTTGATTATCATTATCTGAGGTCGGTTTTACTAAAGTAAATTTGCATCGAAATAATTAGTATTAATCCTTTATCGGTTTCTATAAACTAAATCTAACTTCTTAAAGCGCATTCTTGCTTTTCGGATTTGGTTGTTCCGATAGTAAAAACAAATAATTATGAAAACTTCAGAAAATCAATTAAACGAAATTTTTCCTAAAGGCGATTTGGCTTCGGCTGATTACTTTACAGGAAAAGCCTGGGTTAAAATGCTAGTTCCAAATGACCCGGTTCTAAATACTGCAGTTGGTAATGTCGTTTTCGAACCTGGTGCAAGAAACAACTGGCACACTCATCCAGGTGGACAAATTCTGATCGTAACACAGGGAACAGGATTTTATCAGGAAGTTGGTAAACCTATTCAGTTACTGCAAGTAGGTGATGTTGTCAATATTCCGCCTGACCTTAAACACTGGCATGGCGCGTCGCCAGATAGCGAATTCACTCACATTGCCATAAGCACTAATACCCAAACCGGAATTGTAGATTGGTTAGAACCCGTAACCGACGACCAGTACAATAGCTTTAAATAAATACTAACTCTAAAAAATAAATAAGTTATGTCAACAAATTATACAGCAGTTATTGAAGAAGGAAAAGTCCCAAATACGTATATGACGGGCGAAGTATCTTATAAAAAACAAACTAGTAATATTCATCCCGAAAATACAATGATTAAGGAAGTTACTTTTGAGCCTTGTGCAAGAAGTAACTGGCATGTTAATTCAAGCCTGCATATGCTTATTGCAAAAGAAGGTGTAGGTTATTATCAGGAAAAAGGAAGCGCAGTTCGCTTAATTCATAAAGACGAAGTGATCACCATTTTACCGGGAATTGAACATTGGTACGGAGCGACCCCGTTTAGAAAATTTTCTTATTTAGCTATTATTACAGAGATAGACAAAGGTCATGGGGAATGGCTTGACAGCGTTACAGATAAAGAATATCACAGTTTTGGGAGTTAGAGGAATTTGATAATTTGATAATTTGATAATTTGTCAATTAGATAATTAGATAATTAGATAATTCTGAGCTTACCTGACCATAATCGTGTCATCCCAAGGGATAACACTAGATACTTCTTTGCTATAAGTTGTCAATCTTTGCGACTTAGTGCCTTTGTGGCAAATGCTAAGCAACCTGAAACCTGAAACCTGAAACAAAAAAACTTAAAACATGGAAACAAAAAACGTAAAAGCCTTTGGTACAGAAGCTGCTGAGGCACCATTACAGACATTAGACATTAAACGAAGAGCGGTACAGGCGCATGACGTGGAAATAGAAATTTTATATTGCGGAATTTGTCACTCCGATTTACATTCGGCCAGAAACGAGTGGCATGGTACTGTTTATCCAATTGTTCCCGGACATGAAATTGTAGGGAGAGTGGTAAAAGTAGGAGAGCATGTAAAGAATTTCACAGTAGGTCAATTAGCTGGAGTAGGCTGTATGGTTGACTCTTGCAGAGAATGTGAGCATTGCAAAAATGATTTAGAGCAATTCTGTGACGAAGGAAATATATTAACGTTCAATTCACCTGACAAACATTTAGGCGGACAAACTTTTGGAGGCTATTCACAAAGTATTGTAGTTGATGAGAATTATGTATTGCATATTTCAGACAAATTAGATCTTGCCGGAGTTGCACCGTTGTTATGTGCAGGAATCACAACGTATTCTCCGTTAAGACACTGGAAAGTTGGTCCTGGTCAAAAAGTGGGAATTGTTGGAATTGGCGGCTTAGGTCATATGGGAATCAAATTGGCGAAAGCAATGGGCGCTCATGTAGTAGTTTTCACGACTTCATTATCTAAAACCGAAGATGCAAAACGTTTAGGTGCTGATGAAGTAGTTTTATCTACAGATCCGGAACAAATGGCGAAACACGCTAAAACATTACACTTCATTTTAGATTGCGTATCGGCTGAACATAATATCGATTCCTATTTAAACTTACTTAAAGTAGATGGAAATCTGGTACTAGTTGGCGCTCCTATGGATCCGCTTCCGGTAACCTCATTCAGTTTGATTTTAGGAAGAAGAAGTTTTGCAGGATCTGCCATTGGTGGAATCAAAGAAACTCAGGAAATGCTTGATTTCTGTGCAGAACATAATATCACCGCAGATATTGAAGTTATTGGCGTAAACGAAGTAAATGATGCTTACGAAAGATTATTAAAAGGAGATATCAAATATCGTTTTGTGATTGATATGGCTTCTTTGAAGTAGGTTCAAAGGCTCAAAGTAGCAGAGGTTCAAAGTTTTTTTTAAATGTGTTTATTTTTGGGATGCTACGAATTACCACAGAGACTAAACCTTTGAACCTTTGCACCTCTGTAACTTCGCACCTTTAAAAAAAAGAAACCCCTTAAGCAATTCAACTCTTAAGGGGTTTTTAAAATAAATAATAACCAATTAAATTTATTTTACTTTTTGTCTAAATTTTGTTTTAGCAATTTTGCGTGCTCTAAATGCGCGGTCAATCCGGCAATATTATTAGAAGCCCACGTTTTAACATCTTGATCTTTTGCATCTTTAGAAGCTTCTTCAAGTTTTTTGATCGCTTTTTCGTGACCATCGATCATCATATCAGCGAATTTTTTATCAAAATCCACTCCTGATTTTTCGTTTAATTTTTTATATTCTTCCTGTCCGTCTTCAGTAAGAGAAGTGGGTAATGTAAAGTTTTTTGCTTTAGCCAAAGCACTAACTTCAGAAGCCGATTTAGTATGTTCATCTACTAACATTTTTCCGAATTTTTTCACTTCGGGATTAGTACTTTTAGTTTGTGCCAATTTTCCAATTTCGATTTCAGCTAAATTAATTTCAGCCTGATCTACTAAAAACTCAGAATCATCTTCTTTACTATCAATTGAGTCAAATTTTGCCTCATTTGCATCTTCTGCTACTTCTTTTGGATCTTCTTGTTTAGGTTCATTTTTACAAGAATTCAAAAATATAATGATTAATCCTGCTCCTAAAATTACTTTTCCGGCTAATAGTATCTTTTTCATGATTTTATAGTTTAAATGTTATGATGTAAAATTATTCAGATGATACAAAGAATGTCTTACAGCATTATTAAATAATGTTACAGGATTTCAAGATGATGGAAAATTTTTATCAATTGCGGTTTTCCGTAAGGAAGTATACTATTTAAATCATAATCTTTGAAAGACAGAATTTTAATTTAAATAAAAATCAAAAATGATTAATGTTATTTTATGGTTGATATCAACTATAGTTATTATATTGGGGAATCTTTAGAATACAGTTTGCTCTAATGATATATTAATTAGTTGTTTAAAGTACATTTATGAAAATATTAAAAATAATTGCAGGCTACCTTTTATTGTTTTTAGCAGGGTTTATAACTTTAGCTACAATAAATACATTTTTTACTTCTTTAATGAGTGCCTCAGTTGAATTTCACAAATCAAAGTCATCGGGTGTCGCACATTTTTTGGGAGGAATGATTGTAATTGTTCTGGCAGTTTTATTAATTAGATTTCTATGGAGAACGGGAAATAAATTAATTGGAAAGCAAAAGAATGTTACTCTTGATTCCATAGATGAAATTGGAAAAGCTGAATCATAATTTAAGTCTGACTAAAACAAATGATATTATGTCAATAATCAACCAAAAAACAATTAAAATATTCTTACGGCTCGCCATTTCAATCGGATTTATCTCTGCAGTTGCAGATCGATTTGGATTATGGAATGCCGCAGTTTCAGCATGGGGAAATTGGAGTAATTTCCTTGCATATACTAAAGTTTTAAATCCGCTAATTCCGGAAAGTTTAATCGAGCCAGTTGCAATAATTGCCACAGCGGCTGAAATCATTTTTCCAATTTTCTTGCTAATCGGTTTAAAAACTGAATTGTTTGCAAAACTTAGCGGTTGTCTATTATTGCTTTTCGGTTTGTCAATGATTTTTTCTGTTGGAATTAAAGCGCCACTTGATTATTCTGTTTTCACCTCAGCAGCAGCCGCTTTTGCTTTGAGTTTGATGAAAGAAAAATATCTCGAAATTGATTTATATCTTCAAAATAAATAACTACCATTTTAACGACAACCCTAAAAATCCCAATTCCAAAAGAGTTGGGATTTTTTTATGCTTTCTATCTAAAGTTAATTATGAAAGTTATTACAAGAATTATATAACGGTCTGAAACTGTTTTATTTTGAAATTTGATATACCAAACATTCAATTTTAAACCTAAAATTCTTAATCATGTATGCAACAGGTAAAAGTGACTATCATGGCCTTTTAAAGGAAGGATATAGCAAAACTAAATCAGCTCCGGTTACGACCAAAAAAGATCCTGATTTAAAAGCAGAAAAAACAAAGCCTTATGAAGAATGGACAAAGGAAGACTTGTATCAGGAGGCTATAAAAGCAAATATTCCAGGACGGTCTTATATGAATAAAAAAAGCCTCATTCGCTCTTTGAAGAAAAATTAAAAAATAAATGCCACAGACTATGAAAATGAGAATAATAGTTGAAAATCTTTTAAATCTGTGGCTAAAACATCCGCTTGACGGGAAACAAAAATCGAATACACATGAATGCAACAAAAGTAGCCAAAGCTGAAAAATTAGTGAACCAGTTCATTAAAACACCGCATTTGGTATTGGAAAAACTGGATTTAGTTTACGTAAGCAATCAGCAATTGACTATTGAAAGATGCAAATGTGAAGAAGGTTTTATTTATAAAAAAAAGGGTCGTTGTATTAAGCAAAAAAGCGAATTAAAACGCATAAACAGTTTGGTTTTACCGCCAGCCTGGCAAAACGTACAAATTTCAGATTTGCCAAATGCGCATTTACAAGCAGTTGGTTTAGACGATAGAAACAGAAAGCAATATAGATATCATCCGAAGTGGAATTTGATCAGAAATCAGACTAAGTTTTACAAAATAGCTGAATTCGGATCCAAGTTGCCAGCAATTAGAAAACAGGTTGATAAGGATTTAGAACAAAAAGAATGGGGAAGAGAGAAAGTTGTGGCTTTGGTGATTCGATTGATGGAAGAAACGCATATTAGAATTGGAAATGAAAAGTACGCCAAGGATAATAAATCATATGGACTTTCGACTTTAAGAAAACGCCACATTAACATTGATAAAAATTCACTCCGATTTGAGTTTGTCGGAAAAAAAGGAATTCAGCATACGATTACAACCAAGAATAAAAAACTTATAAAATTAGTAAGTCGATGTGAAGAAATTCCGGGTTGGGAAGTTTTTAAATATTACGATCGAAATGGCGAAAAAAAGGTTTTAGACAGTCATATGGTGAATGAATATTTACATAGTATTTCTGGTGAATATTTTAGTGCAAAAGACTTTAGAACCTGGGCTGCGTCGATTATATTTTTTGAAACTCTGATGGAAATCGGAACAACATCAGACGAAAAAGAAATAAAAAAGAATATTTTGGAAGCCTATGATATTACAGCAGAGGCGCTAGGAAATACCAGAAACGTTTGCAAGAATTATTACGTTCATCCTTTATTGGTTTCGACTTATGAAGACGGCTCGATTCAGCACTATTTTGACAGGGCTAAAAAAAGCCGAAGCAATCAGAAATACTTTTCGAGAACCGAAATTGCTTTTTCTGAGTTAATACAAAATTATCAGCTCAATTTATTGTAAATCAGTACTTATAGAGCTATTAATATAATGTTTAGAGTTAATGTTTATCTTTTAAAAACATGAAATTTGAGTAACAAACAAAAATCATATTAATTTAAAAATCAAGCTTATGTTACGTTGGACAGTCATTTTTATTATTCTAGCCATAGTGGCAGGAATATTCGGTTTCGGTGGAATCGCCGCCGGAGCAGCAAGTATAGCTAAAGTATTATTCTTTATATTCATTGTATTATTTCTTCTTTCGCTTATTGGCGGCCGTAGAAGTATTTAGTCTATATAGCTCAGTAAATTAAATAACGAACTTGAAACGACACATATACTTCGGTAAATGTGTCGTTTATATTTTTTAAAATAAAAGAAATACTATGGGAACACAAAGCGGTGCTTATCAGGATGTTTACATCAAAAGAGAAGACGAAATGGTAAGTTTAAAAAATGATGTAACAGATTTTTGTGAGAAGTATATAAAACCTGTTCATCCTGAGAATTGGGATTGGTCGGTTCGTGATTTTGAAAATCCGGAAAATGACCCAACCATCGATGAAGCGAGAGCAATAGGGAATGTGGTTTATAATGATTTGAAAAAGAAGGGAACTGATGTTGATCTCTCGACAATGAATAACGTAAAAGCAATTGAAGCGTATTTGAATCCGAAAAGCAAACATGAAGCGTTTAATATGGAAGAATTCGCTTTCGCCTTAAAAGTAGAACTCGAACACGGAAGAATTAAAGACGTTAATGTAACCAACAATCATCCGTTTTTAACCGCTATGATTGCATTGGCACATATGACCGAGAGTCTGACGTATTACAAAAGATTAAAAGTAATGGAAGCTGAGGGTGAAATTTATGAAATCATGCGTAAAATTCAGGCTTCGGACGTTGGAAAAGAGGAATGGTATAAAGAATTAGGCAAAGCCGAACTGGAATTAAACGAAGCAAAAGCCGGACTCGCAGAACGCCTGGAGAAAATGGATGATATTCCGACTTTGGAGAAAATTGGGGATTGAAATTAATAATTTCAAAGTTAATCATATAGTTTTATCATAGAAATAGAAATGACAGTATACCTCAGTAACTTAATTAAAACATAAAAAAAAACCGTTAAGTAATTAACGGTTTTCTTGTTTTTAGCCTTTCTGAGTTTAAAATTTTCTAGGATCATTTGCAGGATAATCCTCTTCAGAATCTTCTTCTTCGATTTCTTCCTCTTCAAAGTCATCTTCGTCTTCGTCTTCCTCATCCGGATCAATGTCTTCCAGATCATCAACTTCATTAAAGTCTCCATCTTCGCGCTCACGAACGTCTGAAGGATTATCTAATTCATCTACAGCAGGATCAAGATCTTCATCTACAGCATCATCATATAAATCATCGCTCGTATGTATTAGATCTTTTTCTGAGTGAAAATCATCGTCCAAATCCTCAATATCCTTCTTGTCATAAACCATTTCGTCCGGATTTATACCATCAGGATTGTGTCCATTTCTAACAGTGTAGCCGCGTTCTGCGATTACTGCGTTATCGTCATCAATTTCTTTCATGTCGTCGATATCATACAATTCTTCATTCATAAGTCTGTTTTTATCGGCAGTATTTAGATTTTGGTTTCTCGGATCTCTATTACTGGTTGTACTGTTTTTTTGTTCTGTAGTATTCATGATATAAAGTTTTATAGTATTAGTATTATACAAATCTAATGACGAAGGCGACCGATTTCTTTATAGGATTGTAAAATGTAATTGTATAATTAACAGGTGTTTAGAATGGAACGAAATCAAACAATGATATAACTAAACCGAAACTGCGATACCTAATTTTATCTCATATTAATCCATATAAATTTATTATTATGAAAACCGCAACGAATAAAAAGGAAACAACTACAAAGTCTAAAGCAACTGCAAAAGCAACTACAAAGACAGGAGTTACAAAACCAAAGTCTGATGCCGCATCAGGTTTGACAGAATTATTTGAAGATGGCCTTAAAGATATTTACTGGGCAGAAAAAGCTTTAACGAAAGCACTTCCTAAAATGGCTAAAAATGCTACATCGCCAGAACTTATTGATGCACTAAACAGTCATCTAACTGAGACAGAAGGACAAATTAGCCGTTTAGAGCAGGTTTTTGAACTTGCAGGTCAGAAAGCTGTCGCAAAAAAATGCGATGCAATGGCGGGCTTAATTGAAGAAGGGAACGGAATTCTGGAAGAAACTGAAATTGGTGTTGTTCGTGATGCCGGAATCATTGCCGCTTGCCAGAAAATCGAACATTATGAAATCGCTACTTACGGTACACTAAGACAGTTTGCGGAAACTTTAGGTATGGAAGAAGCGGCCTCTTTATTAGAGCAAACGCTTGAAGAAGAAAAAGCTGCCGATAAAGCGCTGACAATTGTGGCTGTAAATGCCGTAAACTTTGAAGCTGCAGAAGCAGATTAGATTTTATTTTGATTGAAGAAAAGAAAAGTGCAGTCTAATAAAGCTGCACTTTTTAGTTTATAATTTAAAAGTCATATTATGCCCGAAGGTCCGTCTATAGTCATATTAAAAGAAGAAGTACAACAATTTACAGGAAAAAAGATAATTGACGTTTCCGGAAATAGTTCTATTGATATTCAGCGTCTAAAAGATAAAACCATACAGAAGTTTAAAACCTGGGGAAAACACTTTTTAATTTGTTTTGAAGGATTTACGGTAAAGATTCATATGCTGATGTTTGGAACTTATCGTGTCAATGAACGAAAGGAAACCCAACCGAGGTTAAGTCTGGGATTTTCTGATGGAGAAATTAATTTTTATACCTGTTCGATAAAAATTCTGGAAGGAGATATTAATGCTATCTATGACTGGAGCGAAGATGTAATGAACGATAATTGGGATCCGAAAAAAGCAAAACAAAGTCTGGAAAAAAATCCGAATGAAATGATTTGTGATGCGATTTTAGATCAGAATATATTTGCCGGAGTAGGGAACATTATTAAAAATGAAGTTTTGTACCGATGCCATATTCATCCCGAATCATTGGTTGGTAAAATTCCATTTCATCATCTGAATGAAATTATTTCTGAATGCTCTATTTATAGTTTTGAGTTCCTGTATTGGAAGAAAAAGAATGAATTGAAAAAGCATTGGGAAGCGTATACGAAAACAGTCTGCCTGCGTTGCAATTTACCTATGATTAGAAAACACACTGGCCACAGAAATAGAAGAAGTTTTTTCTGTACCAAATGTCAACAATTACACATATGAAAAATGAAATTCAAATAGGATGCTCCAGCTTTAATAACCGATTTTGGAAGGGCATTTTCTATCCCGAAAATCTGCCCACTGCTAAATTGTTTGATTATTATTGCCAGCATTTTAACACCTACGAGTTTAATGGAAGCTTTTATAGATTTCCAACTGTAAAAGTATTCGAAAACTGGTATAATAAAGCACCGGAAAACTTTACATTTTCAGTCAAGGCGCACAAAGAAATTACGCATATCAAAAAGTTTGTTAATTGCGAAGACCTTATTGCCGATTTCTATCAGATTTGCAAATCGGGTTTTAAGGAAAAACTTGGAGCTGTTTTATTTCAGTTTCCGCCGAGTTATAAATACAGTCCTGAAAATCTTGAGTTAATTATTCAAAACCTTAATACAGAGTTCAAAAATGTAATTGAGTTTCGTCATGAAAGCTGGTGGATTCCAGAAGTTTGGGAGGCCTTTTTAGCAAATAATATAACATTTTGCAGCGTTAGTTATCCTAAATTACCTCAAACTATTTTTATTAATTTCCCTTTGGTTTATCTAAGATTTCATGGTATCCCGAAACTGTTTTATTCTAGTTATGACACAGAGGAATTACTTCGGATAAAGGCTGAAATCAATTCAAAACCAGGTTTTGTGTATTTTAATAATACTGCAAGTGAGGCCGGAATTTTGAATGCTTTGGAGTTTAAGGGGTAGTCTAACCGCAAAGCTCGCAAAGGGTTTACGCCAGGTTCGCAATGATTAATTACTATCCTTGTGTCCTTTGCGTAAACCCTTTGCGAACTTTGCGGTTAAATATAAACTTATTCCAAAGTTAAAGTCCCTTCAATCCCATCATCCATTGTTTTTCCGGTTACAAGTGCTGCTGCCATTTTTGCAATAGCCACCATTGAACCGTTTTTGTTATTCCAATAATAACCATCTTCAGGAATAACTTTAATTACGCTTAAGTTTGGATCATCTACACCACCTGGCATCCA
Source organism: Flavobacterium sp. LC2016-12 (assembly GCF_015351595.1). Lineage (GTDB taxonomy): Bacteria > Bacteroidota > Bacteroidia > Flavobacteriales > Flavobacteriaceae > Flavobacterium. The sequence continues at coordinate 608,903 of NZ_JADKPT010000001.1, forward strand.
TACTTTTACAATTGGATTATACAATTCTTTAATCGTTTCACGATCGTACGAAATAGATGCAGTTCCATGTAAAGTAAGAAACTTATCATGCGGTTCAGAAAAGAAAATTTCAACTTGTGGATTCTGGCTGATTTCTGCGTTCTGACTGCTGTTTCTGTCTGATAAAAACCAAAGCTGGCCTAAGTCATCAATTTTCTGAACAGACATCGGGCGTGATTGTAATCTGTATTCATTGTACGTACAAAACATACAGGTTTTTATGTTTTCTGCAAGATCTTTTATTTTATCTACAGCAAATTCGTTTGTAAGGTCTTTATGATCTCCCATGACTTTTATATTTAGTTATTTAATGCTAAAACAATTTACTAAAACTCTTATTTAATGGGAGTTATAGCACGACGTTTCAGGTTTAATTTTATATAAGTAAAATTGCTTTTTATATATTATTTTGGGTTACATAATTTGTATTATTACTTATGAGATTACAACTACTAATTTTTTCATTTCATGGCTTGTAGAGAAGCTAATAAATCGATAAATTTGAAGTATCTTTGAAAAAAATAAATCGTTTCACTAAATACCATGACAGATTTGACGATATTTTACACAGACGATGATGAGGACGATTTGAGCATTTTTGCAGATGCCATTGAGTCATTGCCAAAAAAAATACAACTTAAAACCTATAACGGAGGAGATAAATTACTATCTGCAATTTATAATCCGCCACCAACGCCGCATGTCATTTTTTTAGATTTGAATATGCCTGGAAAAAACGGTTTTGATGTTTTGACAGAAATAAGGAACTCAGATAAAAAAGACATTCCGGTTGTCATTTTTTCGACTTCAAATGAACCTGGTATTATAGAAAAATGCCGCACGTTAGGTGCTAATTTATTTATAACTAAGCCAGTTTTAATGAAGGATATCGTAAAATCCATAGAACACGCATTACAAATCAACTGGGAAGAATTTGTTCCGGACATTAAAAGTTTCGTTTACAAATCGTAAGGAATAAAATGATTTAAACCTCGATATAAAAACACATAAGTACTTTTGGCTTATGTGTTTTTTTTATTTTACAATTCAGGTAAATAGATTTCGAATGTTGCACCTTTTCCTTTTTCACTATGCGCAGTGATAATACCTTTATGGTTTTCGACAATCTTTTTGACAATTGCTAAACCAATTCCGGTACCCGAAAACTCACTTTCAGTATTTAGTCTCTGAAAAACTTCAAAGATTCGTTCTTTATATTCAGCATCAAAACCAATTCCGTTATCCGATATTGTCAAATGATAATACATTTTTTCAGGATAAATAACCGGCATTTCGATTTCTTTTCCTTTAAGTCTATTGGCTCTGACTTCAATATGCGGCGCTTCGCCTTTTTTAGAAAACTTCAAAGAATTTCCGATGAGGTTATGAAGTAATTGTCTAAACTGAAACGGAATAACAGTTGCTTCTCCTAAAGGATCAAACTCTATTACTGCATTCGTTTCTTCAATTCGTTCAGAGAAATCACTTTGTATTTCCTCGGCAATTTCGTCCAGATTTGTCTTTACAAAAACCCTGTCGGCAGAATTGGTTCTGGAGTAGGCAAGAAGATCTTGTATCAGGGTTTGCATTCTTTTGGCGGAAACCTCAATTCGGTTTAAATAAGTTTTGGCTTTCGCCGAAATGTTTTCATCATCCAAATCCGCTAAACGACTGGCAAAAGTTTGAATTTTCCGAAGTGGTTCCTGCAAATCATGACTAGAGATATAGGCAAAAGACTGCAGCTCGATATTCATATTGATTAAATCCCTGTTTTTCAGTTCGAGTTGAGCCGTCCTTTCAGAAACTTCTTTTTCGAGTTTGTCGGTAAAGTTTTTCTGATCGTGAATATCCGTGCTTGTTCCCACCCACATTTGTGTATTTCCTTCTTCGTCTTTTTGAGCAATAGCACGGCTTAACTGCCATCTGTATTCACCATCATAACGACGAAAACGATGCTCTAACAAAAAGTCGTTTCCGGTTTTTATCGCTTCCATCCATTTGTTTATGTTTACCTCGCGATCATCAGGATGTACAATTTGCAACCAGCCGTCCTTGTCAATTTCTTTTTCAGATAAACCAGAAAACGTATAAACTGATTTGTTGAAATAATTCAGATTTCCCATTTCGTCACCAGTCCAGATAAACTGCGGCATAGAATCGGCAAGAAGCCTGAATTTCTCTTCGCTTTTCATTAGAATTTGCTGGCTGTTCTTTTCATCTGTAATATCAATGATAGTACCAATCATTTGGGTAGGGTCGCTGCTATCATCAAAGAATATTTTTCCGTGCGCTTTAATCCACGCAATAGAATGATCAGGTTTTATAATTCGAGCTTCGTATTTATAAATACTGGTTTTAAGCGCGACTTTATAGGCTTTTTCTAAAATAGAAAGATCATCGGGATGAATTTGATGTAGGATATCCGGTCTTGTTAATTTCTTGTTTTTTTTATGACCAAAAAGTGCGGGTAAATTTTCAGAATAAATTAATTCCTGAGTCGGAACATTTAGATCCCAGGTTACAATTTCGGCAATTTCAGCCGCTAAACGGGCTCTTTGTTCAACATCTTCCAGTTTCTTACGGGCATCGACTTTTTGGGTTACGTCATTTACGGTAACCATTATACCAGATGCTTTTCCGTCTTGCTCAAACAAAGGCGTGTATTGATAATCGAGATAAAACTTTTTAAGTTCTCCTTTTATATCGACATAAGCGATAGCTTCATATTCACGAATAATTTCGCCGTTTTTTATCACATTGTCTAGTAATTCAGGATACTTTTGTTCTAGTAATTCAGGAAAAATCTCAAGAATTGGCTTTCCAATAGTTTCACTTTCTTCTTTTTGCCAAATGGCTTTCATCATGGCATTATTAGCCATTTCTACAACATGATTTTTACCTCTAAAGATGGCCATTGCAATTGGGGACTCAATAACAATCTGACGAAATGCTTTTTCACTTTCTGCCAAAAGATGTCTTGCCTTTACAGCTTCTGTAACTTCGTAAGAAACGATTATTATTCCGGAAACAATATTGTTTTCATCTCGTAATGGATGAAAAACCGAATTAAAATAACATAATTCTTCTTTGCCATAGCGATTTAAGGTTACCGAAAGTTCATCAGTATGATAGGGAATTCCGGTTTCATAAACAGGTAAAAGCAAAGGATAAACAGTGTCTTTGGCCTCCGGCACCATTTTGAAAATAGGGTGTCCTAAAATTTCATTTTCTTGTTTATCTACAATTTGTAAATAAGTAGGATTGGCCATTTCAACAATTAGATCCTTGCCTTTTAGAATCGCAATTCCGAGTGGTGCTTGTTTTACGATGTTTCTAAATCTTTTTTCGCTTTCTGCGACAGTATTTCGTGCGATTACTTGTGCCGTAACATCATTCGCTACTGCTACAATGCCTGAAATGGTTCCGTCAGCTTCTTTTAAAGCTTCATACACAAAATTAACATATACATCTTCAATTTCGCTTTCACGGGGTAATTTTACAAGTCGTTCGTGCGCTTCAAATTTTTCTCCCGTTTGGTATACAGTATCAAGAATGGTTTCCAAGCCTTGTCCTTTTACTTCAGGTAAGGCTTCAAAAATAGGTTTGTTTTGTACTTGACTATTTTTCTTTCCCCATAATTCCAGCATAAGATCATTGGCAATTTCTACTATAAATTCAGGCCCTCTAAAAACGCACATGGCGCTTGGAGTTTGCAAAATGTTATTAAGATAGCGGGTATTGCTTTCTTCTAATTTATTCAACATTTTTACCTTGTCTGTCGTTTCATTGCAAATCACTAAGACGCCGTCAATTTTCCCCGAATCATTATTTACAGGACTATAACTAAAAGTCCAGTAAACATCTTCCATTTTTCCGTTGCGATAGATGGGCAGAAATTGATCTTCGTGCCAGGTTGCTTCACCTTCAGTCAGAACCTGATCGATTAAGGGTTTGATAAAATCCCAGATTTCGGGCCAGAAATCGGCTCCTTTTTCACCTAAGATAAAAGGATGTTTTCCTTCCATTCCCAGACTTGGGCGATAAGCATCATTATAAAAGCAAATATGTTCCGGTCCCCAAAATAAGAACATGGGGAATTTAGAGTTTAAAAGAATTCCTAACGTAGTGCGTAAACTTTGTGGCCACGATTCGACTGGACCGACTGCCGTTTTACTCCAGTCTTTGGCACGTGTCAGTGCGCCCATTTCACCGCCCTTAGCAAGAAAATCCTGATTTATATTGGTCATTAAAATTTTGGTTTTATTGTAAAGAATAGTACGTTTTAATTATAGTAATCCCTAAATAATTTAAGGGATTGTTAAAATTAGAAAATAATATTGATTTTGATTTCGCTTTTTTTAATTGAGGTAAGATTTAAATCTATTGAGTTAATTTTATTTGTGATCTATGATGAAATTTGATAAAACAAAGATTTACAAAACAATCTCGCTTAAAAAATTAAGTCATGAAAAAAGAACAAAAACACGAAACCGATTATATCAGAAAATATCAGGAAGAAGGTTACACGGCAAATTTTTTGTTTGAAAACGGCTGTTTATTAGACTCGGAAACAAAATACGCTTATAAACCAGAAGAAATTTTTATAGTTGCCCATCATCGTTACGAAGGTATGAGCGACCCTGATGATATGTCTATTTTATATGTAATAGAAACGGGTGATCAAAAAAAAGGAACTCATTTAATGGGATACGGCCCAACCGCCGATTTAGAAGAAGCTGAATTCTTTAAAGATATTCCAGAGGATAATTATTCTGTAAATGCAGACGTCCAAAAACTTACGTAAGATAATTTAAGTAGGTATTTTTATTTTGCTGAGAAGCAGCTGTTTTCGGATTTTTCTGAAGGCAGCTGTTTTTTTTTGAGGTTCAAAGGTTCATAGGGGCAAAGGTTCAAAGGCTTTCAATATTGGGAGGAGCCTTTGCGCCTTTGTTCCTCTGCGCCTTTGTCCCTTTTTGATGTGTTATCTCTGTTTTATTTTGGTTTTCGTTGCAAAACAAATAACCTTTATTACGTAAGTTTTAACCTTTGTCGCTTTGAGCCTATGAACCTTTGAACCTCTCTTCTAGTAATTATGAAAGTTCTCTCCAAAATTGTGTAATAAATTGATTTGCAATATGTACGAACTTTGAAATATCAAAATAACAAAGTAAAACCATAAAAAAGTTTTGTACGTAAATATGTACTAACCACTTTATTCAAACCAAGATGAAAAAACTATACTTAAATACTGGAGGATTCAATACTATTTTTAATGATCTTAAAGATAGTTTTGATGGTGAATTAGTTGTAAACAATAATGAATACACATTAAATATAAAATCAAAATGGGCGAGAGGTACTATCAAGGCTGTTCGCTTTGAAAAAGAAATGTCTTATGTGAATTTTGATCTTGTTTTTAATCACGATGTCACTTTAAGTATTGAATCGCTTCAAACTGCACCTGTATTTTTTGCTTATTGCGAAAAAGGTATCTTAACACACAGTTTTGGTGCGAATGGAACGCAAAGAAAAATTAAAAGCAATCAGACAGCTGTTTTGAATAATACATCGGTTATAAATAGCGTATTATCTTTTGAAAGCCACAAACCGATTCAGTTTTCATTAGTCGGAATGCCAACAGTGGTTTCTGTTGCAGAAGAAAATACTGAAATGGTTTCTCAACTTAAAAAAAGATTCACTACAGATTCAGGGCAATATTTATATATCGGAACAAAAAATCAAAAAATTGCGGAGAAATTACAAGAACTAACTAAGATGCCTCAAAAAGGAATTGTTAGAAGTTTACTTCAAAAAAGTATCCTAAACAGTATTCTGGAGATGGAGATAGCTCAACATAGTTATAACTATATGACAACTTTTGATCCAATATTACATTTGGCAACAAGACAAATCAACGAAATCAAAAGAATTTCGAATATTAATATCGCAGAAGTATGGCATGCCGCAGGATTAGCAAGCCGAAACTATCTGCCACGTATTTTCAAAGAGAAATACCATTTGTCATTTAAGCCATACAATCAAAAATTAGCTAGCTGATAAGCATTACATATTGTCGATACATTCGATCTTACGAAAAAAAAAACAGCTTTTATTGAGCTGTTTTTTTTATTTAAAGGAACTAAGGTTCTAAGATTTTTATATCACATACGTGTAGTACCTCAGCAACTCAGAACCTCAGAACCTTTTTTCTAAGATTCTTTCTCATAATAAATAATAAAATAAACCATAACGAGATTCAGACAAAGTGAAACACTATTGGTTATTATTATCGGCAAATCATTTTTCAGAATGCCATAGACAATCCATACCATAATTCCGAAAGTAAGAATACTGAAAGTTTTGAGCGAAATCGCCTTAACTTTTTTGGTTTTCCAAACCTTCAGAATCTGAGGAATCACCGATATAGTGACACAAGTCCCTGCAAATAATCCGATAATGTCTATGTAGTTCATTTTTTTATTTTTAAAGGAGCTAAGGTTCTGAGGTACTATGGTTCTAAGGTATTAATGTAATTGCAAAGTAGGCAACCTGAAACCTGAAACCTGAAACTTGAAACCTGAAACCTGAAACAAAATTTAGCCCCCCACTAGTTCTCCACCGTTAATATGAATAAATTGTCCTGTAATATAACTGCTGTCTTCGCAGGCCAGAAACACATAGGCAGGCGCAACTTCTGAGGGCTGGCCGGCTCTTTCCATTGGATTGTCTTTTCCGAAATCGGCTAATTTATCGAAACTGGCTACAATTAATGGTGTCCAGATTGGCCCGGGCGCAACGCCGTTTACGCGTATTTTCTTTTTAGCCAGCATTGTCGATAATGACCTTGTAAAACTAACTATTGCACCTTTTGTACTGGCGTAATCTGCTAAGTGTTCGCTGCCACGATAGGCAGTAACCGAACTAGTATTTACGATAGTGTCACCTTCTTTTAAAAAAGGCAGGGCCGCTTTTGTTATATAGAAATAGGGATAAATATTAGTTTCGAAAGTTTTGTGAAGCTGCGAAGCGGTTATTTTCTCCAGTTCGTTTTGAGGAAATTGTGTTGCAGCATTATTTACTACAATATTTAATTTTTTGAAATGAGTATGGCACTTTTTCACAGCGTTTTTGCAGAATTTCTCGTCCTTCAGATCACCGCTGATTAGCAAACATTCCTGTCCTTCTTTTTCAATTAATGCTTTTGTTTCCTGTGCATCTTTATCTTCTTTAAGATACACAATCGCGATATTGGCGCCTTCTCTGGCAAAATGAACGGCTACGCTTCGGCCAATACCACTGTCACCACCGGTTATAAGAGCAACTTTTCCTAATAATTTTCCGCTTCCAACGTAGTTTTCTCTAATAATTTCTGGTTCCGGATGCATCAAATGTTCGTTTCCTGGAAGATTTTGTTTTTGCTCCGGAAATGTTTTTGTCTTTTTCATAGCTAGAAATTTACTCCATAAATAAGACTCTAAAATAGAAATACATCCAATAAAAGGTTGACTGAATTGAATTTAAGATTGTCTCAATAAAAAGTATTTTTAAGAATCGACATGGATATTTTATAAACTCCACATGGGAATTATGTAACATATTGGCAGCTTCGATAAAACCCTTCGGATGTTTTTTTTTATAAATTTGGGAGTTTCGCTGAAACGAGCTAATCACCGTTTTAGTATTTCAAAAAACAAAAATTTTATCTGAATCGAATTTTAACTTAACAATTTTAATTCATAACGCTTTACCCCAACAGCATGGTATTAATTGTAGATGATATAAGAGCAAATATAATTGCCTTAAAAAAGACATTAGAATTGCACGATATCGATGTTGACACTGCTGAATCTGGAGAAGAAGCCCTGAAGAAGATCCTAAAGACAAACTACTGTCTTATCATCATGGATGTTCAGATGCCCGGACTTGACGGTTTCGAGGTAGTCAAAATTCTTTCCGGAAATAAGCGTACCAAAGACATTCCGGTTATTTTTCTTTCGGCACTAAATATCGAAAAAAAATACATTTTCAAAGGCTACGAAACCGGTGCTGTAGAATACATTACCAAACCTGTAGATTCTGATTTACTTATTCTTAAAGTAAAAACATTCATAAAAATTTACGAGCAGCAAAATGAATTGAAAGGAATGAAAGACCTTCTTTCCAAAGAAATAAAAATCAGAAAAGAAGCTCAGGATAACCTTGAAATCAAAATTGCAGAAAGAACCAGAGAATTGGTTTTAAAAAATGAAGAACTGGAACTTAGAAATCATGAACTTCAGCAGTTTTCATGGGTTGTTTCTCATGATTTAAATGAGCCTATCCGAAAGATTCAAATCTTTATCAAAATCATCAAAGAACTTTATTTAACTACTGATGAAAAAGCAATTGATTATGTTGACCGTACGATAAAATCGGCTGAAAGAATGCAGACTTTAATTACCGATTTACTGGCGTATTCAAGGTTGTCATCGCAGGTAAAACCTGAAACTACAGATTTAAATGTGGTGCTTCAGGAAGTAATTTCCGATTTTGATTATATGATTGAACGAAAAAATGCAACTATCAAAACCAGCGAACTTCCAACAATAGATAGTATTCCGAGTCAGTTGCGACAGGTCTTTCAGAATTTAATTGGAAATGCTCTTAAATTCTCAGGAAATACTGACCATCCGGTAATTGAAGTTACTTCTGAAATTATTGCCGAAAAGTCTTTTGAAAGCCCAGTTGCCCCAGATGGAAAGTTTTGCAGAATCGTTGTAAAGGACAACGGAATTGGGTTCGATGAAATTTATCTGGATCGTATCTTCATTATTTTCCAGAGCTTAAACGATCGTCAGACCTATGAAGGCACTGGAATTGGTCTTGCAATTGCCAAAAAAATCATCGAAAAACACAACGGGTTAATCACAGCAAAAAGTCAGGTAGGAGAGGGCGCCAGCTTTATTATTATCCTTCCTTTAAAATACGAATAATTATAATTTAAAACATGAAGAACAACTTTAAACGTAATTTATTAATCAGTTCATTAGTTTCATTAGTGGTATTAATGATCTCCTCTACGGCCTCTTATTTTAGTATAAAGAGTTTATTGGATAGTAATTATTGGGTAAATCACACTCAGGAAGTTATTTACAATTTAAATGAAGGATCAGCCATTATAACCGAAGCGCAAACCAGCATGCGAGGTTATCTCATTACGGGAGATGAACAGTTTATTGAAAGATACCGTGATTCTGAGACAAAATCTAATGATTATTTTGAAAAAGTACAGGAACTGACTGTTGATAATCCAAATCAGCAAAAACAGTTAATAGAATTAAAAGTGCTTAGAGATAGTTTTTTTAAGTATCTGAACAATCAAATTGTTAAAAAACGCTTAGCCAAAGACGCTGTTACTTTTGATCTTAATGCTGGTCGGGTAATGATGAACGATTTAAGAGCAAAAATTAAAAGTATTGAAAATATTGAACAAACGCTTCTAAAAGAACGAGGCGAGAATTCAGAACGTTATGGAACCTATAGTTTAGTTCTCATTGTTGTGGCCTTTATTATTGCTTTTGTGATTTCAATTGTCTTTTTGTTCCGAATTTTAAAAGATTATAATGAACGTTTAGTACTTCAGAATGAATTAGTAAAGAAGGATCAGGAAACTGCTGAAAGAATTGTAGCAATTAGTACAATTGCAAGTAATATTTCAAACGGAAACTATGATATACGCGTAGATGATATGCAATCTGATGCGTTGGGAAGCGTCGGAGAATCGTTGAATAACATGGGAGTTTCCTTGAAATCTTCTTTTGAGTTATTATCACAAAAAGAATGGATGCAAACAGGAGTTGCAAGCCTTAATAACGTAATGCTTGGTGATAAAACACTTCAAAAATTATCAAAAGATGTTATTGAGTTTTTATGTAATTATACCAACAGCAGCGCAGGAGTTTTGTATGTATTAGAAGGAGATGAGCTTCATTTTTCTGGCGGATACAGCTATATTCCAGGTAAAAATCGTGAGCACATACTAAAAGGAGAAGGCCTGATTGGACAGGCAGTTATTTCTAAACAATTGCTTGAATTGAAAGTGCTGTCACCAGATGACATTCAGATTAATTATGCTTTAGGCCAAATAAAACCAACACATATTATAGCGTTTCCTTTGTTGGATACCAAAATTGAAGGCGCAGTTGAATTAGCAAGCATTTATGGATTTTCTGATCTTCAAATTGAGTTTTTAAAGACGATTTCTAACAACATCGGAATTGCCATCAAATCGACTCAAAATAGAAGGAGAGTGATGGAGTTATTGGAAGAAACCAAATCTCAATCTGAGGAATTACAAGCGCAACATACAGAATTAGAGGCAATAAATGCGGAGCTTGAAGCACAAACAGAAAAACTTCAGGCATCTGAGGAAGAATTGCGTGTACAACAGGAAGAACTGGAACAAACCAACGAAGAATTATCTGAAAGAAGTGTTTTATTAGAAGAAAAAAATAATGAAATTCAGAAGAAATCAGAAGCATTAGAATTGACAACTCGCTACAAGTCAGAGTTTTTAGCTAATATGTCGCATGAATTGAGAACGCCTCTGAATTCAATTTTACTTTTAAGCCGTTTGTTATCTGAAAACAATAACAAAAGCATGGTTCCTGAAGAAATTGAATTTGCAAAAGTGATTCAGAGTTCAGGAAATAGTCTGTTAGGTTTAATTGATGAAATTCTGGATCTATCTAAAATTGAAGCCGGAAAAATGGATCTTGAATTTTTAGATGTTTCGACCAAAGAAATTACAGATAATTTATGGAATCTGTTTAGCCATGTAGCAAAAGAGAAAAATATTAAATTTGAAATCATTTCTAAAGAAGCGCCAATTGTCATCAAAACAGACAAAATGCGTTTGGAACAAATTCTTAAAAACCTGATTTCAAATGCAATTAAATTTACAGATAAAGGATCAGTAAGTTTAGAAATTAAAGTAAATACAGATGATGATAAAATTATTTGCTTTATCGTAAAAGATACCGGAATCGGAATCCCGTTAGGGAAACAACCTTTAATTTTCGAGGCGTTCCAACAAGCAGATGGTTCAACAAAACGTAAATATGGAGGAACTGGTTTAGGATTATCAATCAGTCGTGAACTGGCAAAATTACTACGAGGAGAAATAATTTTGCATAGTAAAGAAAATGAAGGAAGTACATTTACTTTATGTGTTCCTGTTTTTGGATCTAGTATCAAAAAGGTTGAAGTAGAAAAAGCACCACCTTTAGAAATTGTACCGACGGAAGAGGAAATGGAGGAAAAACCTAAAAACAAGTATTTAAGTGCTGTAATTCCGGATGAAATTGAAGACGACAGAAATGCAATTTTTGAAGGAGATAAAGTAATTTTGATCGTTGAGGATGATATCAATTTTGCTAAATCACTTTTAAATTTCACCCGTAAAAAAGGCTATAAAGGAATTGTTGCAGTAAGGGGAGACTATGCCTTAAATTTTGCTTTGGTTTATAAGCCTGTTGGCGTTTTATTGGATATTGAACTTCCGATAAAAAGTGGTTGGGAAGTTTTGGAGGAATTAAAAAACAATTCTCAAACCAAACATATTCCAGTTCACATTATGTCTTCTCATAAATTGAAACAGGAAAGTTTACTGAAAGGAGCGGTAGATTTCTTAGATAAACCGGTGGCATTTGATAAAATTCCGGAAGTTTTCCTTCGAATAGAAAGTATTATTAATAAAGAAGCGCAAAAAGTACTGATTATCGAAGACAATCCGAAACATGCTAAAGCATTGTCGTTTTTCTTAGAGAGCTATAATATTAATTCGGAAATAAAAAGTGAAGTTTCAGAAGGGTTGGATGCACTGAATAAAAAAGAAATTGATTGTGTCATTCTGGATATGGGAATTCCGGATAAACAAGCGTATGAGATTCTGGAAGGCGTAAAGAAAAATCCAGGCTTAGAAAACTTACCGGTAATTGTCTTTACAGGAAAAAGTTTGTCTATTAAAGAAGAAGTCAAGATTAAAAAATATGCCGATTCAATCATCGTAAAAACAGCGCATTCGTACCAAAGAATGCTCGATGAAGTTTCGCTTTTCCTTCATTTAGTTGAAGATAAAAAAGATCCAAAAGACAAAAAAGACAGTCATAAAAAGCTAAATTTACTTAACAATATCCTGTTTGAGAAAAAGGTATTAATTGTAGATGATGATGTACGTAATATTTATTCATTGACAAAAGCCTTAGAAGTTTTTAAAATGAATGTGATTACCGCTTTTGATGGAAAAGAAGCCATTAAAATTTTAGGAGAACATACGGACACAGACATTGTTTTGTTAGATATGATGATGCCAAATATGGACGGTTATGAAACAGCCGAAAAAATTCGCAGTATGCCTAAATTCCTGAATTTGCCACTTATTGCCGTAACAGCAAAAGCAATGACAGGCGACAGGGAAAAATGTATTAAAGCAGGAGCTTCAGACTACATAACAAAACCAGTAGATATTGATCAACTGTTGTCGTTATTACGTGTTTGGCTATATGATAAAATATAATTAAAAAAGTTTTGCCATAGATTAAAAGATTTAAAGGGTTTCTTTCTAAAATTAAACATTGTGAATCCGTGAATCCCGATAGCTATCGGGAGTGGCAAAAAATAAAAAACAAACTAAAAGCAGGAGAATATGAATAAAAAAAGACTCTTAATTATTGATGATGATTCTAGAAATATTTTTGCTTTAGAAAATACTTTACGTGCCAAATCATTCGATTGTTTGTCTTGTTTAAGTGCAGAAGAAGCTTTGAAATTATTAGAATCAGACGAGCACATTGATGCCATTTTAATCGATATGATGATGCCGGAAATGGATGGCTATGAGGCAATTCCGCTAATAAAAGCGATTCCGTCAAGAAAATTGACTTTTGTAGTTGCGGTTACGGCACAGGCTATGACAGGCGATAAAGAAAAATGTTTGGAGGCTGGGGCAGATGCCTACGTTTCAAAACCAGTTGATGTAGATAAATTACTTCAGGTGCTGAAGGAAATATGAGATGAATTATGATTGAAGATATCGAGTTAGAAACACTTATTAATGATGTTTACGAATATTATGGTTTTGATTTTGGAAGTTATTCGAGAGCTTCATTGAAAAGACGTGTGAACAGACTTTTTCATTTAGATGGATTTACCCATTTTCATGAATTTCTTTCCAGAGTTCGATATGACCCTGAATATTACAAAAGAATGGTAGACGAAATCACGGTAAATGTAACTGAGATGTTTCGCGATCCCACTTTTTATAACGTTTTACGAAAAGAAATTTTACCATTACTCGGAACCAAACCTTTCATTAGATTATGGCACGCAGGCTGCTCTACAGGCGAAGAAGTCTATTCCATGGCCATTATGCTTAAAGAAGCCGGTTTACTCCATAAATCGCTTATTTATGCTACGGACATTAATGCGTCGGTTTTGGAAACAGCCAAAAAAGGAATTTTTCCGTTAAGAATGATGAAAGAATATTCAGAAAACTATCGTGATGCTGGTGGATTGGAAGATTTTTCGAGTTATTATACTGCCAATTACGGTATTGCAAAATTTAATGAAGAACTCGCTGAAAAGATGGTTTACTCACAGCATAATTTGGTGTCAGATACTTCTTTTAATGAGTTTGATATGATTTTATGCCGTAATGTTTTAATTTATTTTGACAACGATCTTCAAAAGAGAGTCATTAATCTATTTGATGAAAGTCTGGCTGTTTTGGGATTTCTTGCTTTAGGAACGAAAGAAACCATAAAGTACTCGATTGCTCCAACGAAATACAAACAGTTTGAAAAGGAAAAGATATGGAGAAAAGTGAAATAATATCAGGCTGTAAAGTGGTGATAATAGGCGGATCTGCAGGAAGTTTAAATGCATTGATGCAAATCTTGCCTGAAATACCTAAAATAAATGGTTTTGCAATGGTTATCGTCTTGCATCGAAAAAGTACTGACGATCAGACACTGGAAGATTTAATTAATTTAAAATCGAATGTACCCTTAAAACCTGTTGAAGATAAAACGCCATTGGTGCCGGGTTTTGTTTATGTGGCACCTTCAAATTATCATTTATTATTTGAAAAAAATGACTTATTAGCGTTAGATACTTCTGAGAAAGTAAATTTTAGCAGGCCAAGTATTGATGTTTCTTTTGAATCTGCTGCAGAAATTTATGGTGAATCTTTAGTGGGTATTTTATTATCTGGATCCAATACTGATGGCACGTTTGGATTACAGACTATTCAGGCTCATGGAGGAACTGTTGTAGTTCAAAATCCGTTGGCTGCCGAAATGCCTTTTATGCCTAACAATGCTATTTTGTATACAGAACCTCATTTTGTTTTGCACAATCATGAAATCTTAAAATTGATTATTTCTATCAACAACCCAAATGATTAATTTCCAGGTTTTGGAGCTTCTTCTTCAGGCAGAATAACACGGTTTAATTCGGCTTCTTTTTCTGCTTTTTTTCTGGCTGCTTTTCCACGGCCTATTGGCAAACCTGCTGTTACATACAAAGATCTGTTGTATTGTACAGGTCCATCTCCCTTCATTACAGGAACCAATCCGTAATAATATTGAACCGTCATATTTAACCCGTTTCCGATATTCATATGATAACCGGCCCCAAGTGCAATTCCCGCATCGATAACATGTATTTGATCTCTAATGTTGTGTTTATATTCCACATCATCACCATTATAATCTTTATGAAATTTATCAAAAGCTTTGGCCAGTAATCCAAGCTGTGGCCCCGTTTTTAGATAAATATTATTTTTAAATTGATATTTAATTAAAATCGGAACATTAAAATAACGTATCTCACGATCCACTTTTCCACCGGCAAAAGTATTATCTAAATTGGCATCACCTAAAGAATAAACGGGTAGACCATGCGCTCCCATAGGAGATTTTACGATTACACCGGTATTGATCATCCAGGCAGGATTTTTTTTAGATCGAATATCAAAGTAAAATCCAAGATTAAAACCCACTTCAGTGCCTGAGGTTTCCATATTCGAAATCGTCGAAAAATTGACACCACCATCCAAACCAAATTCTAGAAAAGGAGAGTTCAGTTTGTCTCCAAAAAGCAAGGAAATTAAAACTTGCGATTGTGCTGATGTTATACAAAAGAAAGCGATAAGTAATAATAAACCTTTTTTCATAGGATTAATGGATTAAAGTCCAAAACGATACTGAAGACTGCCTAATGCTTGTGTACGGCTACCTAAGAAACCAACTTCAGCACGAAACATTACATGTTTACTGAATTGGTATTGAGAACCAATAATGAAATTCCACATGTCTTTAGGTCTTTTTTGCAGCGAATATTGCACAGATGAAGACTCAGCGGTGCTCAAAGCGCCATCTAAAGAAGTCAAAATATCGCTGGCTTTACTAAGCGCTCTGTCTGCAGTATTATGTTTGGCAATATTTACAGGATTCGCTTGTTGTGCTGGAGATAATCCATCCCACCAAGTATCAACTTTTGTTTGGTTTTCTTCTATTTTGGCGAAACCGGTATCTACTTTTTCCTCAAGACCAGTTAAATCAAACATATCAGATAATGGAATATTTCCGTCAGTATCACCGTTGATGTGTACTCTAAAAGCACCAACCCAAACAGCAACATTGGTTTCTGGTTTAGGTAATTTAAAAGTTTTTCCTAGTCTTGGACCAAAAACATAAGAGAAGGCAGGTTTATCAAGAGAACTAATATCGGTCCAGGCCATGTTCATATCCAATGCCAGCCAGCCTCCGCCAATACCAATTGTTGGTGTCATACCCAAACCAAAAGTTGTCGCATCAAAATTAGCCTTAGTACTAAAACTTGCAATTTGAGACCAGTTATTATCGGCATCCGGAACATAAATTCCGGCATTAATTTTAGTAGCTGTTTTGGCTTTTCCAAAAATTCCATAAATATTTAAGAAAGGAAGCAGCCAAATATCAGGTCTGATGGTTAGTGCACCAGCTTCTACGGTAGATTTATCGAATCGTACTATTTCATCTAAATTATATTGAGGACCATTATTAAAACCTACTTCCAGGTTGCTAATTACAATTTCAGATTCCTGCCAAAAATAATTCACAGAAACTCCGGCAGAATAAGGTAATTTATATCCTTTTTGAGCAACTTTTTCTCCCCAGATAGGTAAGGCATATGGGTATTTTTCGACTTTAAGACTGTCTTTGAGCTGTTCATTTTTTTTACCAACTATTTTGTCAGTATAAACCTGACCAAAAATTTGCATGCTAAAGAATAATAGTGAGGCTGATATTAGTGTATTACATTTCATCGATTGTAGTGTTATAAAAATTATTAATAGAACTGCGAAAAATAAATAGGTAACTAATGTATTCTTTAAAAAAATGTATGTTATAGTCTGTATTGTAATTGAATAGGCTTTTGTATTTTAAAATTTGATTTGGTTCAATATGTTAATTATTGTTAAAGTTAAATAAATTTTCTTACCATTTGCAATCTTTTTTAAGAAAGTAAAATTTTTAAATAAAAATTTATTACCTGTATGTGATTAAAAAAAATGGTTAGGAAAGATATCAATTTCAATTATTTAGATTTTAATATAAAAAATAAATAGTATTTTTACCATCATGAAATGGATAGCAATACTATTATCAATTTATTTGATGGCACTTTCAAATATGCCTTGTGCAGATATGGAAGTGAATAGTGCTATGCATAAAACAGCTCAGTTTTCATCTGAAGCTAATCATTCACACGATAAGGACAATGATTTGTGTTCTCCATTTTGCGCTTGCAATTGCTGCGGAGCGCAGATTTTGAGCTATCAGCTTTCTGAAAGTTTTGAGTTTCCTGTGGCTTTTACTATTATTTCAAAAGCTTTACCTAATTATAATTCTGTTTTTGCCTCCAATTTCTACGGAAGCATTTGGCAGCCTCCTCAAATAGCATAATGATGCCCGGCTAGTTCGGGTTAGAGAGTTGTGGACTTTTCACAAAATGAATAGACAAACTTTGTCTAATTTCTCACGTCATTATATATTCAAATGTTAGATAAAATTATACAGTTCAGTATAAAGAATAAGTTCTTTATACTGTTATTTACCCTTGTATTGATTGCATGGGGAAGCTATTCGCTTAAAAATTTGCCGTTGGATGCTCTTCCTGATGTCACCAATAATCAGGTGCAGATCATTACAACAGCTCCAACTTTAGCCAGTCAGGAAGTGGAACAATTGATCACTTATCCGCTGGAACAGGCTGTAAAAACAGTTCCCAATATTATTGAACTGCGTAGTATTTCCCGCTTCGGATTGTCTGTCGTAACTGTCGTCTTTGAAGACGATGTCGATATTTATTGGGCCAGAGAGCAAATATTTCAACGCTTAAAACAAGCCGAAGAAAACATTCCTGCTTATGCAGGTTCGCCTGAATTAGCTCCTATTACAACTGGTTTAGGCGAAATTTACCAATATGATGTTTATGCCAAAAAAGGCTATGAAAACAAATACGATGCGATACAATTAAGAACTATTCAGGATTGGATTATTATTCCGCAACTACAAGGAATTAAAGGTGTTGCCGACATTAGTACCTGGGGAGGAAAGCTAAAACAATATGAAATTGCGGTAAACCCAAATACATTAAACAGTCTTGGTGTTACGATTACCGAAATTTTTGATGCTTTAGAAAAAAACAATCAAAATACTGGGGGAGCTTATATCGAAAAAGATCAATATGCCTATTTTATTCGAGGTGTCGGAATGGCGAAAGGAATAAATGATTTGGGGAATGTTGTAGTTAAAAACCGCAATGGTTCGCCTGTTTTAGTCCGTGATGTAGCCGAAGTCCGTGAAGGAATTGCGTTGCGCTATGGTGCGTCAACCAAAGATGGAAAAGGAGAAATTGTTTCGGGTTTGGTTTTGATGTTAAAAGGAGAAAATTCCAGCGCCGTAGTCAACCGAATTCATGAAAGAATGATTCAGATTAACAAAAGTCTGCCGGAAGGAGTGGTTGCAGAGGCTTTTATTGACAGAGGGAAATTAGTCGATAATGCCATCGGAACAGTTACAAAAAACCTTTTAGAAGGAGCATTAATCGTCATTTTTGTGCTGATTTTATTTCTAGGGAACTTACGTGCAGGGTTGATTGTTGCTTCTGTTATTCCCCTAGCCATGCTTTTTGCCGTGATCTTGATGAATGCCTTTGGCGTAAGCGGAAATTTAATGAGTCTTGGGGCAATTGATTTCGGAATTATAGTCGATGGAGCTGTTATTATTGTAGAAGCAACGATGCATCATCTGCAAAAACTCAAAAGAAAAAAAGAGCTTTCGCAAGAAGAAATGGACATTGAAGTCTACAATTCGGCTTCAAAAATCAGGAATAGTGCCGCTTTTGGAGAAATCATTATTCTTATAGTATATCTTCCAATTCTGGCTTTAATTGGTACCGAAGGCAAAATGTTCAAGCCAATGGCAATGACGGTTGGATTTGCTGTAATTGGTGCCTTTGTGCTTTCATTGACCTATGTACCAATGATGAGTGCGTTATTCCTTTCAAAAAATACAGAACACAAAACCAATTTCAGTGACCGAATGATGGTTTGGCTGGAGAATTTATACAGACCATTTTTAGAGAAAGCACTACAGTTTAAAAAGATAGTTCTGGGAATCTCAGTGGGTTTATTTGCCATTGCATGGTTAGTTTTTAATAGTATGGGCGGTGAATTTATTCCGACTATTGAAGAAGGCGATTTGGCAATAAATGCCACCATTATGACAGGAAGTTCGCTTACGCAGATGGTAGAAACGACTACTAAATATGAGAAGTTACTGAAAGCTAAATTCCCTGAAATCAAAACGATTGTGACCAAAATTGGAAGTGGAGAAATTCCAACCGATCCAATGCCCATTGAAAGCGGCGATTTGATTATTGTGCTAAAAGACAAAAAGGAATGGAAAGGCAAATACGATAATTGGGAAGACTTGGCCAATGCCATGAAAGAAGAAATGGAAATCATTCCCGGTGCCAATATTGAGATTTCACAGCCGATTCAGATGCGTTTTAACGAATTAATGACGGGAAGCCGAAGTGATATTGCCATCAAAATTTTTGGAGATGATTTAGAGATTCTGGATGCAAAAGCAAAAGAACTAATCTCAAGAATTAAAGATATTGAAGGAATCGGTGACTTAAAAGCCGATAAAGTAACCGGTTTACCACAGATTACAATCAAATACGATTACAATAAAATCGCTTTATACGGATTGAATATTTCAGATATCAACCAAATTATTCGTTCGTCATTTGCAGGAGAAAGTGCCGGAAAAATCTACGAAGAAAGCAAAAGGTTTGATGTGGTCGTGAGAATGAATCAGGACAATCGTGCTGATATTAGCGATGTCAGCAATTTGTTTATTCCGCTACCGAACGGACAGCAGGTTCCGCTTTCTCAGGTTGCTTCAGTTGATTACGAGCAAGGCCCGGTTCAGGTTACGCGTGAAGATGGGAAACGCCGAATTACTGTTGGATTAAATGTCCGCGGACGCGATATTAAAAGTGTTGTTGAGGAAATTCAGGAGCGATTAGTACGAGATTTTAATCTTCCTTCTGGATATTATGTAACCTACGGCGGTCAATTTGAGAATTTGGTCAAAGCTACCAATCGATTAATGGTTGCATTACCTATTGCATTGGGATTAATATTGATTTTATTATATCTGACTTTCAACAGCTTCAAACAAGCAGCATTAATTTTTACCGCCATTCCATTATCGGCCATTGGAGGTGTTTTTGCCCTTTGGATGCGAGGCATGCCGTTTAGTATTTCAGCCGGAATTGGTTTTATTGCCTTATTCGGAATTGCCGTTTTAAACGGAATTGTACTGATTTCGTATTTCAATCAATTAAAAGCAGAAGGAATACTCGATCCGTTACAAAGAGTTTTAATCGGAACCAAAACGAGATTACGTCCGGTTTTAATGACTGCGGCTGTGGCTTCGTTAGGATTTTTGCCAATGGCATTGTCCACAAGCGGTGGAGCAGAAGTGCAGAAACCTTTGGCAACTGTGGTTATTGGAGGTTTAGTTTCAGCGACATTATTGACACTAATCGTTTTGCCAATTCTGTATTTATTATTGGAACGTGGACTTAACCGCAAAGAGCGCAAAGATTTACGCAATGAACGCTAAGTAAAAATTAAAGAAAATGAAAAACTCAATATATATATTCAGCCCAAACCCCTTCGCGAACTTCGCGCAAAAAACCTTGCGCACTTTGCGGTTAGGAACGTTCCTATTAGTCGGTACGTTTGCACAAGCCCAACAAGCAATCAGCTTAGAAAAAGCAATAGAACTTGCAAAATCAAACAACATCGATTTAAAAATTGCCGATAAAGAAATCGAAAAACAAACCGTTCTAAAAAAGACTGCATTTCAGGCAGATCCGCTCCAGGTACAATACCAGGGCGGGCAATTCAATAGTGCCGATTTTGACCATAACGTCTCAGTTCAGCAATACTTCCCAATAGGAAATATTACAAAAGCGAATCGACAATTGCAGGAAGAATTGGTAAAACTGGCCGAAAAACGAAAAGCGTTATCTTCTTATGAAATTGAAAAGGCGGTAACATTGGCGTATTATCAATATTTGTACGGCGTTTCAATTCAAAGATTAAATTCGGAATTAAATGAAATTTACATCAAATTTCTAAAGAATGCCGAATTGCGTTTTAAAACCGGAGAAAGCGGAAATATTGAAGTCATCAGTGCCAAAGCGAAAGTAAAAGAAATTGAGACGCAGAAAGCACAATTAGAATACGATTTGGCGATCTACCAAAAACAATTGCAGTTTTTTGTTCAAACAAATGAAAACATTATTCCGGATGAAAAAATAGCTTTACAATATGCTATTATGAAAGAAGAAGGAAATTCGAAAGCAGAAGGTTTATTGACCGATTATTATCAACAACAGATTTCGGTTTATCAGAAGGAAAGCAACACCTACAAAGCGATGAGAACGCCAAAATTAGGTTTAGGTTATTTTGCTCAAAGCATCAACACTGATTGGTTGTATCAGGGTTTTACGGCAGGTTTACAGATTCCGTTGTTTGGCGGAGTAAACTCGGCAAAAGCCAAAGCTTCTGAGATCAGTATTTCACAGTCGCAATTGGCTTTGGATAAAAACAAATTAACATTGAATCTGCAACAGCAGGAATTGCAAAACAACTTTGCAAAACAACAAAAAGCACTCGATTACTATCAGAATGAAGGTTTGCAATATGCTGATCAGATTATCAGTACGGCACAAAAAAGTTATGCCAATGGCGATATGAGTTATTGGTCGTACATCAGTTTTTTAAATCAGGCTATTGATATTAAAAAACAATATGCTGAGGCGACTCATAATTACAATCAAAGTGCCATCGAACTTCAATTTCCAACCATCAAAAATAATTAAAAATGAAAAATATATTAAATAGCTTAACCGCAAAGAACGCTAGGGAGTTTACGCAAAGGTCGCAACGTGTAATTTCCTTGCGTGCTTTGCGCTTTTTCCTCTTTGCGTTCCTTGCGGTTACGTTCACCAGCTGCAATGAAAAGAAAGAGGAAGAAACACACGAAGAAGAAAAATCACAGACAGAAGTTGCTTTAACCGCTTCTCAATACAAAACTATTGGCATTGAAACCGGTTTTATTGAAAACAGAAACCTCAATAAAGTCATCAAAGCCAACGGATACACGACTGTTCCGCCACAAAACTCCGCTGAAGTTTCGACTTTAATTGGTGGAACCGTGAAAGATATTTTTGTTTTGGAAGGCACTTTTGTCAATAAAGGAAAAGTGTTGGCTACGATTCAAAATTTGGAAGTAATCGAAATGCAGGAAGAATATCATTCGGCTACGGCCAATATCGAATATTTGCAATTGGAATACAATCGCCAGAAAACATTGAGCGACGAAAATGTAAATCCGAGGAAAACGTTTCAGGAAGTAAAGGCGAGATTAGCGGCAGAGAGGGCAAGATTACAAGCAGCGAAGAACAAATTAGATGCTTTACATGTAAGCACAAAAGGAAGCACGTCACTAGTACCAATCGTGGCGCCAATAAACGGTTACGTCGGTAAAATAAGTATTGCAAAAGGTGCTTATGCTCAAACAGGAGTTTCGTTGTTTGAAGTGGTTGATAACAGCCAAATGCATTTGGATCTGAATGTTTACGAGAAAGATTTAGGATCAATTTCAGTGGGACAGGTAATTGATTTTGTGTTGACGAATCAATCCAATAAATCAATTAAAGGAAAGATATTCGGAATCAATAAATCCTTTTCAAATGAAAGCAAAACGGTTGCCGTTCACGCCAAGATCGAATCAGCAGATGCCAAAGGACTGATTCCGGGAATGTATGTTTCTGCCAATATCAACATCACCAATGCGACTGTTCCTGCCTTGCCAAAAGACGCTGTAGTTCGAAATGCCGATAAATATTTTGTTTTTGTAGAGGAAGCAGAACATCAGGAAAAACAAACCGGCAAAGAAGAAAATCACGAGAAAGAAATTCATTTTAAAGCCATAGAAGTTATTCCGGGAACGACTGATTTAGGTTTTACAGAATTGAAGTTTGTAGATGAAATTGCTCCGAATGCTAAAGTCGTTACAGAAGGTGCTTTTTATTTGTTGTCTGCGATGAAAGGCGGGGGCGAGCATGAACATTAAAATAGTTTTCTTTGTTTAAGGTTTCAAGTTTCAAGTTGAGAAACTTTGCGACTTAGCGCCTTTGCGCGATTAAATAAAAAAATATTAGATAAAAACAATTGTCGTAAAATATGTAACTTTAGAAAGTGTTTCATTTAGAACGTGGATGACGCGGATTTTAGATCCAATCCAGGCATCAACATAAAACTTGAAACTTGAAACAAAAAAACTTGAAACTTCCCTATGGAACATACAGATGAAAAAATAATTAAAAAGAAAAAGAACCAATCCGGTTGCTGTTCAGCTCATGAAGAGCACCATCATGTCGAAAATGACGGACACGATCACGATCATGATCACGAACATAATGCTGATGGCAGTTTGTTTCAAATGTTTTTGCCTGCGATAATTTCATTTGTTTTATTATTAATCGGAATTGGGCTTGACAATTACTTTCCGCAAAACTGGTTTTCGGGTTATGTTAGAATTGGCTGGTATATCATTGCTTATTTGCCGGTTGGACTTCCGGTTTTGAAAGAAGCTTACGAAAGTATTATGAAAGGGGATGTCTTTTCAGAATTTTTCCTGATGTGCATTGCTACAATCGGTGCTTTTGCCATTGGAGAATATCCTGAAGGTGTTGCAGTTATGCTGTTTTATACTATTGGAGAAAACTTTCAGGGACTGGCAGTCGCACGAGCTAAATCGAATATTAAAAGTTTACTAGATCAGCGTCCGGATGAAGTCACTATTTTAGAAAATAATGTAGCGACAAAGGCCAAAGCGTCTGATGCTAAAATTGGATCAATTATTCAGCTAAAAGCTGGAGAAAAATTAGGTTTAGATGGAGAATTATTGTCTGATAACGCTTCGTTTAATACTGCAGCTCTTACCGGTGAAAGTAAACCTGCGACCAAAGTAAAAGGAGAAACTGTTTTGGCCGGAATGATTAACGGAAATACAATCGCGCAGGTAAAAGTTACAACCGATTATAAAGACAGTAAATTGTCCAGAATCCTTGAAATGGTTCAGAATGCGACAACTAAAAAAGCACCGGCTGAATTGTTTATTCGGAAATTTGCCAAAATCTATACACCAATTGTAGTGTATTTGGCCATTGCCATTTGTTTGTTGCCAATGCTTTTTGTTAATAATTATGTTTTTAGTGATTGGCTTTACAGAGCTTTGGTATTTCTTGTAATTTCCTGTCCTTGTGCCTTAGTTATCAGTATTCCGCTTGGTTATTTTGGGGGAATTGGAGCAGCAAGTAAAAATGGAATCCTTTTTAAAGGAAGTAATTTTCTGGACAGTATTTCGACAATTCAAAATGTTGTAATGGATAAAACCGGTACCATGACAGAAGGCGTTTTTAAGGTTCAGGAAGTAATTATATATCACGATGTCGATAAAGGAGAAATACTTAAAATGGTTAATGCTTTAGAAAGTCAAAGTACACATCCAGTGGCGACGGCAATTCACAATTACGTAGGTGAAATTGATGCTGCAATTGAATTGAAAAATGTAGAAGAAATTTCAGGTCATGGTTTAAAAGCCGAAATCAACGGAAAAGAATTGCACGTTGGAAATTTCAAATTAATGGATAAATTCGGTATTAAATATGATTTAGATCCGAATGAAGTAGTTTACACGACAATTGCGATTGCTTATAACAAGAAATTTGCTGGTTACTTAACCATTGCAGATGAAATTAAAGAAGATGCTCAGGAAGCGGTCAATAAATTAAAAGCATTAGGCGTCAAAGTAACGATGTTAAGTGGTGATAAAACAAATGTAGTACAGTTTGTAGCCCGAAAACTTGGAATCACAAATGCTTTTGGAGATTTGCTTCCGGAAGATAAAGTCAATAAACTCAACGAAATTAAAGCTAAAAATCAAACTGTAGCTTTTGTTGGCGATGGCGTAAATGATGCTCCTGTAATTGCTCTAAGTACGGTCGGAATTGCGATGGGCGGTTTAGGAAGCGATGCCACCAT
Source organism: Flavobacterium sp. LC2016-12 (assembly GCF_015351595.1). Lineage (GTDB taxonomy): Bacteria > Bacteroidota > Bacteroidia > Flavobacteriales > Flavobacteriaceae > Flavobacterium. Next base: position 633,663 of record NZ_JADKPT010000001.1, read on the forward strand.
TGAAACCGCAGATATTGTTATTCAGGATGATAAACCAAGTAAAATTCCGATGGCAATCAACATCGGAAAACAAACCAAAAAGATTGTCTGGCAAAATATTACTTTGGCTTTTGTAGTAAAAGCCTTTGTGCTGATATTAGGTGCCGGCGGTCTCGCAACCATGTGGGAAGCTGTTTTTGCTGATGTTGGCGTGGCGCTGTTGGCGATTTTAAATGCGGGGAGAATTCAGAAGATGAAGTTTTAGAGCTATAATTGACTGATCGAGGAATGATTTTATTAGTCTTCGTCAGTCCATTCTTGATCAGAAAAAACTAGAAGTCTATTTTCATGTAAATAGTCGTATTGTTGTTTTGTGAGATAAACAACTTGTGCGTCTTGTCCCCCTGTAAATAAATCATAGAAATGCCCCTTAATTTTATTTTCGACTAAAACGGATTTTAAAAATTCAAAGAAATCTACATCGATCCAATCATCATTTATTTTGAAAGTTTTAGAATACGATTTATTTCCTATTTTAAATTTTAAAGTTGTTTTTTTACTTTTTTCAATATCAAAAATATTTGAAATGTTTACTGGATTGAATTCATTATTTGAAATTTTGGCTAATTCTTTTAGAAGTTCTGCATAGGGATCTTCAAGATTGGAAAGTTCTGTGTCGTACCAATATATCATGTTTGCAAAAGCAGACAAAACTTCGTTATAACTTCTGTTTTCCTGCATCGAAACTTTTTCTTTTGCTTCATTAATTTGAGTAGGTGACAGATGTGAAAATAGACCAATTTTAGTGTACTCTTCGATTGCCTTTTCAATTTGTTCGGTGGTTGGCTTGCTTTTAAAGTCTTCATAACTAGGTCTAAAATAAGAATCAGATTCCTGAAGGACTTTTTCTTGTTCTCTTGTCAAAGCGATTATTCCAAAAATTTCATCATTAATAGCTCTTCCGTTATAGGTTTTAACCTCATGAAGTCTGTATGCAGAATGCTGATCAGCCAAAATTTTGTTGAATATTTTATAATATTCCTGAGAATCTATTTTACCATTAGAATATTTGTTTTTACTTGGTGTGTAAAGATTATAAAAACTTTTCTGTTTGTATTTTTTCTCATTTGATTGAAGGGAAACAATAAAATTATAAAATTTACTGTCATCATCAGGCATTTCATTATCGAGTTCAATTTGAAAATCAAAATTAGTAAAAGCCAATTCGGGAATTGTCCCTGCTGTTTCTTTATGGATAAGTTCCAGATATTTTACTGGTTCAGTTGGATAATTATTTAAATTAATAATTACCGACTTATTACAATATGAAAGAAAGTCAATTGGATTTTCGATTTTTTCATTTTCTATTGCGATGATGAGATTGTCATATTGAAGGCCAACTATTCCATTATCCCTAAGTTTGTTAGCAAATTTTTTAAGTTTATCAGAAGACATATAATCTGCCTTAAGTGATTGGTTTGCAATTTCATTTATTAATTGAAGTTGGTAGGTATAAAAATTGTCATTTATTTTTTTCTGAAATTCCAAATACTGTTTTTCATTAATAAGTTCGGACTTTTTCAGTTTTGATAAATACGCACTAAGTTCAAGATTTTCTTTTTTCTGTTCTTCTGTCGTTAATTTAGTGTTTTCAAAAATGTTATGGCTAAAAAAATCAGAATAGAAATTTCCTGTCAATTTTTTGTATTCGATTTGAAATAAACAATATAAATAAGTGGCGTTAGTTTTGGTTTCAATTTTCTCCTGAAACTTTTTGAAGTCTTTCAAATCTTTATTTTCAAGCAATTTATTTTCAAGTAAATTTTGTAAAGCACTATTTTCAGATTGCGCATTAAGACCAATTGATTTTAAAAAAATAAGGAACACTATTATCTTAAGCAGATTTGCCATATTGTCGTTAAATGAATAATGAGAATTGTTTCTTTTTACAATTTTCTGAATGAAAAAGTAATATCAAATAAATGAAATAAATGTTTATGTTTTTAATTACTTCTTCAAATGTTTTGGTTCCTGAATTTCGCCATTCCCAAAAGACCAATTCTCAAGTCCATTATTTTCCAGTAAAACAATGATAACATTGTTTATCAAAATTGGGGTTGAAGACGAAATTCTGGTTGCGATTTGATGATACAATTTCTTCTTCTGTTCCAATGTCCTTCCTTGTCCGGCAATGATTTGAACATAAACGATTTGTTCTGAATGTGAAATTCCGAGATAACTCTCCGGATATTTTATTTGATGATTTTCCAGTTCTTCAATAACATGAAAATAATCATCCTTCGGAATATGAAATTCTTCTATTAAGGATTGATGAATCGATTCTGAAATGGTATTTTTTGTTTCCAATGAAAGTTTCTTCGGAAGACTGATTCTGACAAACGGCATTTTTGTGTAGTTTTTGTTTTCTGTAAAAATAAAGAATTATAAACCTTTAAAAATAAGAAATGGATTAAAAACTTAATTCAATCTTAGCGCCTTTATTTTCAATTCTAAGATCTATTTTATTGCTTTTTGAGGGAATTTCAGTTGGATACCAATTTCGATATGGTTTTACTATAATAAGCAAACCTTCATCATCGCCAATCGCAGCAAAATTTTCACTATTGTAATTTTTAGCAAAAAAAAACAACCCATATTCTTCTATTAATTCTGCACCTAATTCCATTGGGTTTTCGTCAATAATACCAATTTCGCTAATGTTTAATATTGATTTAGAACTAAATTCCTTTATTTGAAAATTATCCAGATCATGTCTGGCAATAAACTCCAGTAAATTCCCATTATTATCATAAAAATAAACAGCATTGGCATTCCAGGTTTCAAAGTTGGCAATGATGCGTTTGTCCTGAATGATTATCAAATCGACTTTGTCAGCACACCATTGAATGGCCTCTTCCAGTTTGTTTTCAGGAATATTAAAAGCAAAATGATAAATAGAATCAAATTCAGGGTTTTCAATAAATTTTAAAATCGAACTTCCCGCCTGAATAGTGAGGGAGTCAGACTTTTTTTCAAGGATTTTAAGACCAAGAATATCGTTATAGAATGTCTCAGTATCTTGAATATTGTTGGTTTGAATTTGAATTTGCTGGAGCTTCATAACGGGTCTATTTTGAGAAGAGCAGAGTTCTTTTCGTTTCAAACAAATTTAAAAAATGATAATTTAAATTTTGTTAAGGACCTATTTTAAACTTCAATGCGTGGATAGTAAATTATTATGAAGATGTAGCAAAGAGACAAGAGCTGGCAATGCTATTTTTGAAAAAAGCCTATTTCAAATTAATGAAATAGGCTTTATATCAATTATAATGAACTGAAAAACTTAGAAAATTTGCTTTTTTCTATTGAAGTTTAGCCAGCCAAAACTCATTAAAATTAAATTGAACAGGAGCAAAGGAAGCAACGCTTTTGCAAAATCTAATTTTGAGTTATCATTAAAAGTTTCAATCTTAAATTCCTCCCATTTTTCCTGATTTACGGGAGCATTGTCGAATATTCTAGGATAAAAATGCAATCGCAATTTTTCATGAAATTGCTTGGTTTCCTTTAAAAATAAAAGCTGATTTTCCAGATCAGATTTAGCAATCTCGTTCAGTTGTATTTGCGTATGAAGCGTTGGTACAAACTGCGCTATAAGTTTGCTGGCCCGATTGCGCTGTTTTAGTTTCAACTCCAATTCTCTGGATTGAATTGCCGATTCGTCGTCGCCCATTTGCTGCATCGCGTAATACCAAAGCCAGCTGAATTCGGTGTTTGGTAAAGGATAGTGTTTAAATTGTGGATAATGCGTGTAGAATTTGTCAAGTGTAATTTGTTTATCCATATCCCATTTTTCATGATAGGCGTTTCTTTGTTTTAAAGTTAGTTCTAAAGCCTCCGGAACAGGGTATTTATTGACAATATAAGAGTTAATAACTGCAGGTAATATGATAATCATAAAAAGCCAGATAGTCAATAAAATTACAGCATTGAAGTTTGAATTTTTTTGTAGTGAAACAATAAAGAAACAGACCGAAAACCAAAAAAGAATATATAAAATACCAAGTCCGTAAAAGGCAAGCAACGATTGATCTAACGGAATATTCAGAAAAAACGCTGCAATAGTGAGTACAACGGTAAGCACCGCAATTAGGCTTACTATTCGGATGTAAAACAATTTTAGGATATAGAAATTTATATTGGAACTCTGTGTGGCAACAATTTTCCATGTACCGCTTTCCTTTTCTTCGGAAATGATATTATACGAAAAGGCGATAATCAAAAGCGGAAAAAGATAAATAAGCACAAAACCAAAATCGAGATTTCCCGCCAACAGATTATTTGGATTATTTAACTCCGAATCATATTTCTGTGCTTCCAAACCACGAATCGTGACACTTTGTATCGACGGATTTACATCACGTTGTCCGATGGCCAGACTGTTTATGGGTAATGTTTTATTGACCAGCGAAAATTTTATGTAATACAACAAGAGCCCCATTTCATCTTTATGAAAAGCCGCATTTCGTGCAATGTTTTCTTTTTGATAAAGCGCTGTTTCTGCTATATTTTGCTGCTGTTTTTGTTGGAATTGACGACCAATTAAAAGGCTTATAAAACCAATGAGCAGTAAAAAAAGCAAACCAATTTTGGTTCCTTTCGAGCGTATGAAATTTTTAAATAATAATACTAACATATTAGATGGCTTTAAGGTTTTTAGCTGCTATTTTAAGGAAGATAAAAAGCAGGATAATCCAGAGAATGAGTGAGATAATAGAAAGAATTTCAGTTTTTAAAACGGCCAGAATTCCTTTTGGATCATAATGAAAAGAATCAATATCGGCCCAATGGTCTTTGTCAATTGTGAGTGGTTTATCTGTTGGTTCCGGCTTTTTATTACTGATATATTTAATTTGTAACGCATTCATTTTTTGCGCCATATTATAACGGTAATTTTCGGCTTGTTTTTGAAAATCGATGTAAGAATCGTAATCCGTGTTGGATAATCCCATTGATAAATTTTTCATGGCGATATAAGGGTTTAGGAACGAAACGGCTTTCGAAAAACTATTTTGCCTTTCATAAATTTGAAGTAAATCTTCCAAGTGCTGATTATAAATTTTTGAGCTGATTTTTTCTCCTTCGGTCATAATAAAACCGGAATAATTAAACGGAAGTTTCTGTACCGAATCTACTTTATAAGCACGAAATAAGGAATCTTTGATTGCTTTATAATGCGGATCATTTGGGTTATGGCTGTCGCCCTGTTTCAGAATATCTTTTTCAATATTACTGTTGAATTGCACTTTCGAAGGTGCTTCAAAAATATAAGCGCCAACGGCCTGTGTTGTTCTCGGCAAAATAATAGTAAAGAGTAGCCAAATTCCAATTAAGGAAATCAGCGCTTTTTTTGATGTTTTGCTTAAAGCAGAAATCAGAACAGCAATGGCGCAGAAAAACAACAGGTAAAGAAAATGAAAGAGAATGAACAATAGCAATTTTATCGTTTCATCCGTTGAAATGGTAAAGTTTTGAAGGAGCATCCAAACTAAAATAAGTACTAAAACTGCAGGTATAAAAAGTATCATAATAACGCTCGCTACCCCAAGTATTTTTCCAAATAAAAGCTGTTTCCAACTGATTCCCTGACTTAAAAGAAGTTTCAATGTTCCGTTTTCTCTTTCGGATGCGACCGAATTAAATCCGAGGAAAAAAATCAACAGTGGTAATAAAACCTGAAAAACCATTGCAATACTAATTTCTCCAAAACGCATAATACTGTTGGAGAATCCTGCTTCAGAGAAATTGGCTGTGTTTTGTTTGTGCGCTTCAAGAAATATGGCATTCCCGAAAAAAGGCTCCATTCCAAATTCAAAAACACTTAAAGACGTGCTTTTACGAAAGGCAAAATTTCCATAGTGCGCCATCCGATGGGGATTTTTATCCGGATTGCTCAGCCAGTCTTCCCGCGACTGATGCTGGTATTTTTCACTGGTTTCGTTTTGGCTGTTGTAGTTTTTCCAACCCGATAGCGCTGCAAATAATAAGAGAGCACCAATAAATAGTGAGATTATAAATACGGCCGAATTTTTAAAAACCGTATTTCTTAGATGTTTTGCTATTAAAAGTTCTATATGTATGGATTTCATGCCAATTAAAATTTATAAGTTACAGTCAGGTTTGCGTTTCGCGGACTTCCGGGAAACAATCTCAAATAGTTTTGAGCGCCTAACCAATACGTTTTATTAAATAAATTGCCTGCATTGACCGCAATTTGAATATTGCTATTATTTGGTTTATAATACAAAGCAGCGTCAAAAATCGTAAAATCTGGAAGTGTGAAATCTCTTGTAAACCAAGGTATTTTGCTGCTTTGATATTGCATACCGAAACCAACGCCAAAACCTTTTAAAACAGTCTCTGCAGCAAAGTTGTAGCGTGTCCATAAATTGGCGCTATTTTTTGGTGTATTTTGCTTTCGTGCACCAATAAGTGCAAGGTTCTGATCATTGATTATCTCAGCGTCAATGAAACTGTAAGAAGCATTAATCTGCCACTGCGGTGTAATATATCCAGCCAGATCACATTCAAAACCACGGCTGCGCTCAGCGCCTCTTGTTACTAATAAGTCCGGATTGGCTGGATCATTAGCATTCATCAAAATATTACGCTGATTGATTTCATAAAATGCAGCATTAAAACTCATCGTATTATTAAGAAAGACGGCTTTTAAGCCTACTTCTTTTAAATTGCTTTCCAATGGATCAAATAAACTTCCCGCAGGCAAAGTACCTGTTTGCGGCATTAAAGTAACGGTATTCGATTGTGGCTGATAACCTTCAAGATAAGTAGTGTAAACGTTTATGGCTTTGTTTATGGCGTAAGTGATCCCAACTCTCGGCAGTAAAGCCGATTTCTTTACGGTCAATTCATTATTTGATTCGTAGTTGGTAATATCTTCAAACCATTCTTGTCGCAGGCCTAGTAAAAAGGTAATTCTTTGCCATTGAATCTGATCCTGAATATAAAGGGCGTTTGTTGTGGTTAAAGCCGATGGCAAAGCAGTTCGAACATTTAAAGTATAATCGTCAGCACTTGTGATTTTATAAGACGGATTATTTAAATTAAAATAATCTACATTGGGTTTCGGCATTACAACGCCATCAATAGTGGTAGTCTGGTAATTATCGGCATTTGCCGGAATAAATGAACCGGCTATAGTTCCGTCTTTTAATAGATAACCACGTGCCGCATTTTGCCCGCCGCCTTTATTTTTGTTCCAACTGCTTAAATTATATCCTGTCAGTAGTTTATGGTTCAGTTTTCCCGTTTTAAAATCAAAATTTAAATAAGCACTTAAGTTATCAATATCCCAATTTTGCTCGCGCTGAACAAACTGCATCATGGCCAGACTTGTTACCGGCTTATTATTCATATCAACTGCAAAAGCATTTGTGGTTCTGTGTTCCTGAAGATCTTCTGTCCAGGTTTGTTTCATATAAGAAGCATTAAAACCAATTTTAGAATTGAATTTATGTGCAAAATTGGTCATCAAAATCATTTCTTTTGATTTGAAAAAATCACTCGCAGCACCTAAATTTAAGCTGATTGGCGTTTTGTTTAAATCGGTTTTTCCCGCCACGGCACCAAAAATAGGCTGACCCCGATCCAGATTGCCGTTCATACTGCTTAAAATTAATTCTGTATTAATAGCTGTTTTTTCATTCGGGATATAACTGAAAGAGGGTGATAGCAGAAATGACTTATTGTTGACCAGATCCCGAAACGATTTTGCTTCCTGATAAGCACCATTTACGCGATATAAAAGTGTTTTTGATTCGTTTAACGGCCCTGTAAAATCTAATGTTCCTCGAAGTGTGCTGAAACTGCCAACGCTTAGACTCACTTCTTTTCGATCTGTCGCCAAAGGTTTTTTGGTCACCATATTGATGCTTCCACCCGGATCTACAGACGAGAATGTGGCACTCGAAGGTCCTTTTATAACTTCTATGCGTTCGATATTAGTTGTCAAAGGCTGTAGAAAGTAATATTGTCTGGTTCGCATTCCGTTAATAATTTGGCCCTCTTCATTTTGACTTATACCACGAATCGTATATTGATTGTAATAGCTGGCCGGAATAACACCACTGGCCATTTTTACGGCATCTGCCAAATAAAAAGCACCTTTATCTGCAATTAATTCTTTGGTAATGGTCGAAATAGATTGTGGAATATCTTTATTTAATGCTGCTGTTTTTGTAGCAGAAAAAGAGTAGTCGCTGTTGTATTTTCGTGTCGAACGGCCAATGATTTCGACTGTTTGTAATTCATTTTTTTCCATTTGAATGGAGTCCTGAGCAATGCTGTCTTTAACTTTTTTGCTGATGCTTTGCGAATGCAGGTTTTGCGCACTTATGAATAAGAATAGAAAGGAAAGTAGATTTTTCATTTTAGGTTGATGGAAACTCTTTTCCCTTTAAACAGTTTGTAAATAAAGCGCTTCCAATTCATTTGCAGATATTTTCTCAGCCTCAATAATGGTGACGAGATTACCTTGTTTCATAATTCCAATATGGGTGGCAACTTCACGTGCCCTGAAAATGTCATGTGTAGCCATTAAAATAGCAGTTCCGTCCGCTGAAAGTTCTTTTAGAATCTGGGAGAATTCGTTAGAAGCCTTTGGATCTAGACCGCTGGTAGGCTCATCTAACAAGAGAACCTTCGCTTTTTTGGCAATAGCAATGGCAATGCCCACTTTCTGACGCATTCCTTTTGAATAACCACCAAGAGGTTGCTGATGTGCCGATGCTTGCAGTCCAGCTTTGCTTAGGAAATAAGTTAATTCTCCATTAGAATATTTAAATCCGGCCAAAGACGAGAAAAACTTCAGGTTTTCCATACCGGTAAGATTCGGATAAAGCATTACTGTTTCGGGAATGTATGCAACGAATTTTTTTGTTTCCTGAGCATTTTCAGCTACTGAAACACCATTAATTTCCAGTTCTCCACTCGTAGGTTCAATGAAGCCCAGAAACAGATTGATAGTAGTCGTTTTTCCTGCTCCGTTTTGACCTAAAAGAGCGAAAATTTCTCCTTCTTTAATTGTTAGATTCAGTTTATTAAGAGCGATTTGATCGCCATATTTTTTAGTCAGATTCTCAGCTGTAAGCATAGTTTATTGTTTAAATTATGAGTTTGAATGAATAGAAACCGTAAAATGACAGAAGCATTCTGTTCGTAAACAGTGCTTTATCGTGTTTTTCGGAAAAAGAAGGATGATGTATGAAGCTAATACAATAGCTTTATTTCAACATTTAAAAAATGCCGTTTTATAACTTATCGATAATTTGGATAAGGGGTATAAATACAGTTTTCTTTCGTCCAGATCTAGAAAATGGACAAACAAGTATGGCTTTTATAAAATGTTGAAGGTAATGCTTAAAGAGCAGGAGGTGCTCTTAATGCAAATAGACTGCCTTTGAAGAAAGTTGAAATTGATTTTGTATATAAAAATACTTCAGAAGTTTCAATTTGTACTTTTTCAAAAGATAAGGACTGAAAAGAATTCGGAATAAAAGTACTAAAAGCAAAATGACAAATAGGACATTTAGTATCAACGGAATGGCTGTGCGTTATTTCCTTTTGATTAGCACTGGTATGATGTTCACAGTGCTTTTCTGTTAATTGTGTTAAAAGATGTTCGTAAGAATGGACCGTCTGAAACAGCATTGCGGACAATACCATTAGAGACATCAAAAAATTAATAATAATAACTTTCTTTTTCATTCTTTTTGGGAGAACTATGCGAATTACAACAAACGCAACAGTGTTGCAAATATAGTTATCTTAATTAGAAACGAAAGGAAATCACTTTATCTTTTTGAGATTTTTAAGTTAAGTTTTCAATACTTTTAAAGATTGCTGTACAACAGCTGCAACGTATGAAAGTCTGATGATCCGTCAAAATATTTATGCAATGCCTCCTGAAATATGGGTTCCGAGTTTTGAATGCTGGCAAATAAAGTCAAACATGATTGTAATTTTTCATCATCAGGATTACCGAATATATCCGTTGCTGTTTTTTCTTCGTTTTTGATTAATTCTTCAGTGATTTCAATCAAATGTTTTCCAAGAATGGGATGCTCCAGAAATGCTATTGCTTCATCGGCATTTTTAATTTCGTAGAATTTTGAGGTATCACAAGAGGCCATTCCTTTAATCTGAGGAAAAATAAACCACATCCATGGAGACTCTTTTTTGCCCTTTTTGATTTCAGAAAGAGCCGAAAGGTATAATTTATTCTGCGCGTCTAAAAAACGCATTAATTCGTTGTTATTGTAGGCCATTATGTACTGATTTTGTTTGGGACAATCAGGCCATAAAACTACTTAAAATTTGTTTAGTTGGACATTATGAAATCTTTTTTTTATTGTGGTTTTTCTAAAAATAGGATAATGAAAAATTAAGCACTTTTTAATCTGCTAAATTTGTGAATTCTTTATTTAAAGAAAGAAAATAATAGAAGAGTAATTAATTACGAAATAGGGAAATAAATATTTAGCACTATTATTCTGATTAACTCTGGTTTTAATTGTTACAAATGCCTCTTTTTACTAGTATTCCTGTGATAATATTTCTATTTTAGCAAGAGAGGATAATTATCAGCTTAGATAATAATTGAATTTTAGACTTGACAAAAACTTCAAAAAATGTCAATTTCTGTTAACGGGTATTTCGCCCAAATAAAAAAATAAATTATGAAAATAGGACTAATCGGATTCGGAAAGACTGGAAAATCAGTAGCATCAATACTGCTGGAGAATAAAAATTTCTGCTTAGAGTGGGTTTTAAGACAAAGTACCGTTTTAGAACACAGATCAGTTCCGGAATTTTTCGGAATTCAGTCAGATGAACCCGGATTAATTTATTCCAGTTCCAAAACATCAATAGAAGAGCTTTTAGACAAACATCCTGTTGATGTCATTATTGATTTTTCTTCGAATGAAGGAATTTATGATTATGGAGAACTGGCAGCGACAAGGAATATTAAAATCATTTCGGCTATTTCTCATTATAAAGAAAAAGAACTTCAGTTATTAAAGAAATTGTCGCTTAAAACCACCGTTTTTTGGTCACCAAATATTACACTTGGAGTGAATTATTTACTTTTTGCAGCTAAGTTTTTGAAGAAAATTGCACCCTGGGTTGATATTGAAGTGAATGAAGAACATTTTAAAAAGAAAGAAGGAACTTCGGGAACCGCAATAAAAATTGCTGAAGCATTAGATGTTGAAAAAGAGAATATTAATTCCGTAAGAGCAGGAGGAATAGTAGGCAAACATGAAGTTATCTTCGGATTTCCTTATCAAACCGTCAGATTAATTCACGAATCAATCTCAAGAGAAGCTTTTGGAAGCGGCGTTGTTTTTGTTGCCGAAAACCTTAAAGACAAACAAAAAGGGTTGTATAATTTTGAAGATATTTTATCGCCTTATTTTGCTGTGTGATTTGCCGCTAAGGCACTAAGACACAAAGTTTTTTTAAGTTTTTGAACTTTAGAAAATGTTTTTAATCTCGCAAAGTCGCGGAGCCGCAAAGTTTTTTAAGTTTTATACTTGGCGCCTTTGTGCCTTTGCGTGAAATTTGGAAGGGAATAAAAAAACTGCAGAAATAATCACGCAAAGGCGCGAAGTCGCAAAGTTTATTAATTTTCACCTTAGAAACCTTAGAAACCTTAGAAACCTTAGAAACCTTAGAAACCTTAGAAACCTTAGAAACCTTAGAACCTTAGAACCTTAGAACCTTAGAACCTTAGAAGAACTCACTTTCTAAAAATCAAAGCTTTAGTATATTCAGCATTCATTTTTGCGATTGAAAGAATAGAAATTTCCTGTGGGCATTCGATTTCGCAGGCTCTGGTGTCTGAACAATTTCCAAAACCTTCTGCATCCATTTGTTGAACCATGGTTAAAACCCTTTTTGAAGCTTCAATTTTTCCTTGCGGAAGCAAAGCTAAATGGGTGATTTTAGCACCCGTAAACAAAGCGGCACTTGCATTTTTGCAGGTCGCTACACAGGCTCCGCAGCCAATACAAGCGGCAGCATCAAAAGAAGCTTCGGCGGTTTCGTAAGAGATCGGAATACTATTAGCTTCCGGTGCCTGACCGGTTGAAGCTCCAATGAATCCTCCAGCTGTAATGATTTTATCAAAAGCGCTTCTATCGATTTTTAAATCTCTTAAAACAGGAAAAGCTTTGGCGCGAAAGGGCTCAATATATATGGTATCGCCATCTTTAAAACTTCGCATATGAAGCTGGCAAGTTGTAGTATTTTTAAGTGGTCCGTGTGCTCGTCCGTCAATCATAATACCACATTGCCCACAAATTCCTTCTCTGCAGTCGTGATCAAATTCGATGACACGTTCTTTCTTGTGAATCAGGGATTCGTTCAAAAGATCCAGCATTTCAAGAAAAGACATATGCTCTGAAACGTTGTCTATTTCATAATCTACCATTTCTCCTTTGGAAGAAGTATCAAATTGTCGCCATATTTTAAGGTATAATTTCATAGCTAATTATTAATTGTTAATTATGAATTGCTTGCAAGTTGTAAAATGGAGCCTTATGGATTGTTAATTAATAATTTACAATTAACAATTCACAATTACTTATAGCTTCGCACAGCAAGTTCAACGGATTCAAATACAAGCGGTTCCTTATGAAGTTCAGGCTGCTGTTCTTTTCCTTTCCATTCCCAGGCCGAGACATAACAAAAATCGGCGTCGTTACGAACCGCTTCACCATCGGGAGTCTGATATTCTTCCCTGAAATGGGCACCGCAGGATTCTTCGCGCTGTAGGGCATCATGGCACATTAATTCGGCTAATTCTATATAATCGGCAATTCTTCCGGCTTTTTCTAATTCGCTGTTGAGTTTGTCATCGCCGGTAATTAGTAAGTCTTTTTCAAAAGAAGCTTTCAGTATTTTGATTTCTTCAAGTGCTTGTTCTAGTTTTTCTTTGCTTCTTGAAAGTCCGCATTTTTCGTATAATAAGCGTCCAATTTTTTTATGAAAATAATCGGTAGAAAGTGTGCCTTTACTGCTTAAAAACCGATTTAATTGCGATTGTACTGTTTTTTCAGCTTCTTCAAAAGCGGGATGCGAAGTATCAATTTTTGGAGCATTTAGTTCTCCTGATAAATAATTCGGAATCGTGTAGGGCGCAATAAAATAGCCATCAACACACGCCTGAAGCAAAGAGTTTGCTCCGAGACGATTAGCGCCGTGATCTGCAAAATTGGCCTCTCCTAAGGCAAATAATCCAGGAATCGTAGTCATCAATTCGTAATCAACCCAAAGTCCGCCCATCGTAAAATGTGCCGACGGTGAAATCAACATTGGTTCTTTGTAAGCGTTGATTCCGGTAATTTTCTCATACATCGCAAAAAGATTGCTGTATTTTGCTTCGATTTTATCTTTTCCCTGCGCTCTGATGGCATCTGAAAAATCAAGATAAATGGCATTTTTCATTGGTCCGACGCCATGTCCGGCATCTATTTGCTCTTTTGCAGCTCTTGACGAAATGTCTCTTGGAGCCAAATTTCCAAAGGATGGATATTTGCGTTCGAGATAGTAATCGCGCTCTTCTTCCGGAATTATATTCGGATTTCGGTCGTCACCGGCTGTTTTTGGAACCCAGATTCGGCCGTCATTTCGCAAAGATTCCGACATTAAAGTCAGTTTCGACTGGTTTTCTCCATGTTGGGGAAGTGAAGTAGGGTGGAACTGAATCCAGCTTACACCCGCCATAAAAGCGCCTTTTTTATGTGCTCTCCAAATAGCAGAGCTGTTACAGCCCATTGCCAAAGTAGAAAGATAATATACTTTTCCATACCCTCCCGAAGCCAATACAACCGCATCTGCCGCATGGCGTTCAATCGCTCCAGTTTCCAGATTTCTCGCAATTATCCCTTTTGCTTTTCCATCAATAACCACTAATTCAAGCATTTCATGACGGGTATTCAAATCAACTTTTCCCAAAGAAACCTGACGTAATAATGCCTGGTACGCACCCAGCAAAAGTTGTTGTCCAGTTTGTCCGCGCGCATAAAAGGTTCTTGAAACCTGAACACCTCCGAAAGATCTATTGTTCAAATAGCCGGCATATTCTCTGGCAAAGGGTACGCCTTGCGCTACAGCATGATCGATAAGATGTGCGGAACATTCTGCTAAACGGTAAACATTAGCTTCTCTGGATCTGAAATCGCCGCCCTTAATAGTGTCATAAAACATTCGGAACGTACTGTCGCCGTCATTTTTGTAATTTTTAGCCGCATTAACGCCGCCTTGTGCCGCTACGGAATGGGCTCTTCTGGCAGAATCCTGAAAACAAAATGATTTGACATTATAACCTTGTTCAGCCAAAGAAGCCGCACAGGAAGCTCCGGCAAGTCCTGTTCCAACGACAATAATGTTTAGTTTTTTTCTGTTGGCCGGATTTACAAGTTTTGCTTTTGCCTTGTAATGGCTCCATTTTTCAGCTAGTGGACCTTCGGGTATTTTTGAGTCAATCATTTTTATTGGATTTAAAATGAATTCATACAAAACTTCTAAAAAACTGTGTCAGTTTTTTGGTACACTAATTTAAGATAAAATATTGATTTTCGTGGAAATTAAAAGAAACTATTATTGATCTGGTTCTTTTGATTAACCAAATGAAAATTTTGCTTTTGATAAGAAAAAAACAAAAGCTATTTACCAATAATTTCTTTTCGATGCAATGTTCCCCATTCATTTAATGCTCCAATAACATCGTATAAAGTGTGGCTGTGAGCTGTTCTTGCGTATTCAACAGTTGGTGGAAAAGTATCATAAACCGTTCTGGTAACCAATTTATTTATCTCCAGATCTTTAAGTTCTTTCGAAAGCATTTTATCTGTAATTCCGTTTATGTCTTTAGAGATTTCCTTAAATCGTTTGGGCCTGTTTGATAAGGCAATCAAAATGGGCAATTTCCATCGGCCGCTTAAAACTTCCAATGCATCTCTCACAGGCAGCAATGCTGCCAGACATTCTTCTGGTTCTCCGCACAACTCTTTTTTTAACTCGCTCTTTGTTTTCATATTTATCCTGTTACTATCCTCAAGGATAGCGCTATCCTTGAGGATAGTACTATAAAAGAGATAGCAAATGTAGATAAGTTTGTATCATAAACAAAATAAATACAATCATGAGTAAAAGAATTCTGAATATAGTAACAAGCATCAAAGGAGATGCTTCGTTTAGTAATAAATTATCCAATGCTATTCTGGAGAAACTGAAAGCAGAACACAATGAAATTCAGGTACAAACACTTGACCTTTCAAAAACGCCTTTGCCTTATTTGACTGATCTGCATATAAGTGCAATTTATGTCCCTGCAGAACTTCATACAGAACCACAAAAAGACGCTCTTAAATATTCAGATGCAGCAGTAAAAGATCTTTTAGAAGCGGATATTATTGTAATTGGTGTACCGCTTTACAATTTTGGAATTCCGGCAGTCTTAAAAGGCTGGATCGATCAGGTTGCAAGGGCAGGGAAGACTTTTAGTTACGATGAGAATGGTCCAAAAGGATTATTGACAGATAAAAAAGTATTCTTATCTATTGCTTCAGGGGCTATATTTTCCGAAGGTCCTTATAAAAGTTATGATTTTTCAGAATCGTATTTGCGTACGGTATTAGGCTTTTTAGGAATTACAGATATTACTACTTTTCGTGTAGAGGGAACTGCGATTCCTGATTTTGCTGAGAATGCTTTGCCGAAAGCTCTGGCAAGTGTCGAAGAATTTGCTTTCTAAATTCAAAATGAAAACCTAACAGTCCCGAGGCTTCGGGACTGTTAGGTTTGACTATGTAAGTTATTATTTCTCAATAATCATTGTAATTCCTTGTCCGCCAGCGGCACAAATCGAAATCAATCCTCTTCCGGAACCTTTTTCGTTTAATAATTTAGCCATAACGCCAATGATTCTTCCACCTGTTGCGGCGAATGGATGGGCGGCTGCCAAACTACTTCCTTTTACATTTAGTTTTTCTCTGTCAATAGCGCCAAGAGGTTTCTTTAAACCTATTTGCGCACTCAATTCCGGGCTTTCCCAAATTTTCAGGGTTGCTAAAACCTGTGCAGCAAAAGCTTCGTGAATTTCATAATAATCAAAATCCTGCAGATTTAATCCCGCTTTTTCTAACATTCTGCTGGCAGCAAATAAAGGCGCTAATAAAAGGTTCTGTTGATTTTTGACATATTCAATCGCGGCTACTTCAGCAAAAGTAATATAGGCCAAAATTGGAAGCCCGCGCTCTTTTGCCCATTCTTCGCTGGCTAAAAGTATGCAGGATGCACCATCTGTAAGCGGTGTTGAATTTCCAGCCGTTAATGTTCCGTTTACTTTATCGAAAGCTGGTTTTAAAGAAGCTAATTTTTCAATTGTGCTGTCTTTTCTCAGATTATTGTCTTTGTCTAATCCGTTGAAAGGCGTTATCATATCATCAAAAAAGCCTTCGTCATACGCTTTTGCCATATTCAAATGACTTTTAAGCGCCAGATTATCCTGATCTTCTCTTGCAATTTTATAATGTTTCGCCGTAATTTCAGTGTGTCCGCCCATCGAAAGTCCGGTTTGTGATTCTTCATTTCGCGGAACCAAAGGCGTCAAATCGGCTGGACGAAGTTTTAAAAACGTTTTGATTTTTTCTCCCAATGACTTTGCTTGTCTTGCATTAAGCAGAATTTTTCTCAGTTTTTCACTAACAGCAATTGGCATATCACTAATGGAATCAACACCTCCGGCAATTCCGGATTCAATTTGACCCAAAGCAATTTTATTGGCAACATAAATAGCACTTTCAATTCCGGTATCGCAGGCTTGCTGTACATCACAGGCAGGAGTTGCAGGATCAAGAGATGTTTTCATTACACATTCCCGAATCAAATTGCTGTCGTAAGTGTGTTTGATCACAGCACCGCCCACTACTTCACCTAATAATTGGCCTTTTAAATTGTATTTATCAATAAGTCCGTTTAAGGCCGCGGTCATCATTTCCTGATTTCCAACATTGGCGTAAGCGGTATTGGCACGTGCAAACGGAGTTCGGTTATAACCTACAATGGCGACTTTTCTGATTGTATTACTATTATTCATCTTTAGATTTTTGTTTCAACAGAAATTTAATTTTCCAGTCTAAAGATAATTAGAAAATGTGGCAATTAGATAATTAGATAATGAGAAAATATGGCAATTAGATAATGATATTGGTGCTAATAATTATCTCATTATCTAATTGGTACATTGACACATTGACACATTTACTTATTCATCGCAATATAATCAGACGGCGACATCGAAAAGTGTTTTTGAAAATTTCTTCCAAAGCTTGTCTGCGATTTATAACCGACCATTTCGGCGATTTCATACATTTTATAATTTTCATTTAATAACAATTCTGCGGCTCTTTTTAAACGTACAATATTGATCAGTTCATTCGGACTTAAATTCGAAATATCCTTGATTTTTCGATATAAAGTAGAACGGCTCATGTTCATGATTTCTGCTAATGATTCGACGCTTAAGTCAGGATCTGTGATGTTTTTCAGAATTTCGTCATCCAGTTTCTTTAAGAATTTTTCATCTGTTTTATTGTGCGCAATACTTTTGATGTGCGAAAGCGGAGAACTTGCATAATAGTTCATGATCTGTTTTCTGTTTTCAATCAGATTATTAACCTGAACTTTTAAATAATCCATTGAGAATGGTTTTGCGATATAAGCATCGGCACCCACTTCTAAACCATCAATTTGTGACTTCAGGGAGTTTTTGGCGGTCAATAAAATTACCGGAATATGACTGGTTTCGAGATTTGTTTTAATCTCTTTACACATTGTAATTCCGTCCATAACCGGCATGGAGACATCGCTAATAACGAGCTGAATGTTTTGGTTGTGAATGATTTTTATGGCGCTTTCGCCATTCTCTGCTTTTAAAATAGTGTAGGTTGAAGACAATTCAGAAGTAATAAAATTTAATAAATCTTCATTGTCTTCCACTACTAAAATTTGTGCTTTTTCATTTTTGGATTCTGTCTCAATTTTTTCAATTTTAGTCTGAACCTCTTCTTTCTCAGAGTCGGTGTACAACATAAATTCTTCTTTTTGGTGCAGCGGTACAATCAGCTCAAAAATATTTAATTCTGAATCCGGAATCAGTTGTAAATTTCCATTGTGCAATTGTGTTAGCGAATGCGCCAGCGAAAGCCCAATTCCGGTTCCGGAAGTCGAATCCATATTATCAACCCTGAAAAAGGGTTCGAAAATCTTGTCCTTTAGCTGAAACGGAATCAAATTTCCATCATTCTTAACCACTAAAGTCAGTTTTTTATCATCTCTGAATAAAGAAATAGAAACCTTGTCTTTGGAGTATTTAATAGCGTTACTAATCAAATTGCTCAGGATTTTTTTGAAGGCTTCCTTATCCACAAAAGCAAAAATGTCTTTTTCTCCTAAATTAAGTTCAAAATCGATTCCTTTTTCTTCAATTAACGGACTGAATCTTAAATGTAAATTGCGAACCTGAGACGAGATATTGGCTTCCACGAAAGTGAGTTTCAATCCGCCAATTTCCGATTTTCTGAAGTCTAGCAATTCATTCACCAATTTCAGTAAACGTGAAGTATTCTTCTTCATTATAGAGAGATTCTGAGGTACTTCAGGCGATTGATGTTCCATCACCAAAAGTTTCTCCAAAGGTCCTTTTATAAGTGTCAAAGGCGTTCTGATTTCGTGTGCAACATTGGTGAAAAAGTCAATTTTAGCCTGATAGATTTCTTTTTCTTTTTCGTCATTCAGGTGCTTTATTTTGCGGTTATTTTTAAGCTGTGTCAGATTTTGAGAATAACGAATGATGTAATAAAACGAACCGCAAATCAATAGAAAATAGAAAAAATAAGCATAAGAACTCGCCCAGAAAGGCGGTAGAATTACAATTTTCAGTTTCACTTCTTTACTCCAGACACCAAAACTGTTTAGTGATTTTACTTTAAAAACATAGTCGCCAGGAGCCAGTTCTGTAAAGAAAACTTTATTGTTTCTTTCGAGATAGACCCAGTCATTGTTGACAGTTTCAAGTTTATACCAGTATTCTGTAAGTTCAGGGGCAGTAAAATTTAAAGAAGCGAATTCAAGATTAAACGAAGATTGATCGTTGTTCAGTTCGAGTTCATCAAGATGCGAAATAGATTGTTTTATAGGTGAATCATTTTCATTGGCGTCAATATCTTTATTGTGGATCTGAAGATTCGTGATGAACATCGAAGGTGTATACTTGTTTTTAGTAAAATTCTTCGGATTGAAGCTGATCATTCCGTTTAAATTTCCAAAATACATATCGCCGTTGGTATCTCTAAAAGCCGAACTATAGTTAAACTGATCGCTCAATAAACCGTTGGCAGTCGTGTAAATTTTAATTTTTTTGTGGTTTGGATTAAATTTCACCAAACCTTTAGAAGTGGTTAGCCATAAATTCTTTTCTCCATCTTCTAAAATAGAATAAACCACACTGCTTGGAAGTCCGTTTTTAGTAGTGAATTTTTTGAATGTTCTTGTTTTCTTATCAAATAAATTCAAACCATTTTCGGTAGCAAACCATAAGTTTTTATGGCTGTCTTCAAAAATCGAATTAATCGAATTGTTGCTAATGCCATCCGGATTTTTATAATCATATATAAAAACCTCTTTTTTATGTGTTTTTGAATTGTAGAAAAATAAACCATCTCTATAACTTCCGGCCCAGTAATTCCCATCACTATCTTCTTTAAAAACGGTATAGTGGGTGGTTTCGGGAAACATTTTTAAGATGTCAAAATTGTCATTTTGTTCATTGTACCGATAGATTCCCATCGTGGTAACAACTATTAAATCTTTGTTTTTTGTTTCACCAAAAGAAAAAATAAAATTACTTCTCAAGCCTGTTGAAGGATCATTGGCGCTGTAATGTTTGATAACTAAACCCGATTTTCTATCTAAAACATCTAATCCGTGTTCAAAAGTTCCAACCCAGATTTTGTCTTTTCGAGGCAATAAACCGTGGATGTTATAATAGGAAACACCACTTTTGCTTCCGTTTGGCAAATACGAAGTAAATTTCCCTGTTTTAGGATTAAAACGGTTTAAACCGGCATCTTCAGTACCAATCCAAAAATCGCCTGCGTCATCTTTATGGATTTCCCTAACGGCGCTTCCGGTGATGGAATTCTGGTTTTTCTGCGGAAAATATTTCTTGAATTGGGTGTATTGTTTTTGATGGTAATTGATTCCGCCAAAATAAGTACCAATCCAGATTCCGTTTTCTTTATCAATGGTAATAGAGTAGGCCGCATTGTCTGAAATGGCGTACGGATCATTGTAGTTTTTTTTGAGGTTAACGCTCGTTTTTGTTTTAAGATTATAAACATAAACACCCGATTCGCTCGCAATCCAAAGTTCTGCAGTATCTTTTTTTCTAAACTGACGCACAAAAACGGGCTCTTTGGAACTGAATTTCAAATCAGAAGTCGTTTTGTTTTTTCTGTTATATAGTAGTACACCGTGATCCTGCGTTCCAATCAGAATATTTTCATTGTCTAAAGCATAAATTGTGGTGATTCTGAAACTGGTTTTATTGGAAGGAGGTGTTAAAGCGATATTTTCAAACGACAAACTTTCCTCAGAATAATGATATATTTTGTTCAGTGAAGAAGCCCAGATCTCGCCTTGTGAATCTCTTGCAATTGAGGTTGCCACAAAATATTTGTTAGGACTAAAAGTTTTGGTTTCTTTTTTGGATGGAGCGTATTTGTACAATATATTGCCTGAAATAAACCAGATATTTCCCTTTTGATCATGATTTATATCGTTGATTCTGTCATTTATGGCCTCATTCAGAACAGTAAAATGATCTGTTTTTTTATCATACTGATACAACCCTTTATCAGTTCCCACCCAAATAGCGCCCCGATAGGCGTGCAATGACTGAACATAATTGCTTCCAAGACTATGAATTGGATCGTTTTGGCTTCTGTAAGTTTTAAAATGATAGCCATCGAACCTGTTCAAACCATCTTTAGTTCCAAACCACATAAAGCCGTCCTCATCCTGGATAGAGGTTATCACGGTGTTGTTAGAAAGTCCTTCTTCAACCTGAAAATGTTTAAAATAATATTCCTGTGCGTGAATAAAATTTGTTGAAAAAGTTAAAAAAAATAGTAAAAGAAAGAATTTACGCATTGTTATAATTTTTATTTAAAAAACAGGCTTCAGCAAATCGTCTCAATCTTATTCCAAATGTTGCAAGAATTTTATTTTTAGTCAAAATTGATACAATTTGAATCATTTGAGAGAGATATTGACACAAATGAATCATTTTATTTTGAATTAAAATCATCTACTTTGAATTTTCAAATAAATCATATTGATAATTTTTAAGCAAAAAAAATAAGCTATCAATAAATTAAAGTTTGAAAAAATACATCATTAATAATTTAACAGAAAAATGAACCAATTCTTATTAAAGAACAATATTAATTATTTTTTTGTTCGCATCCCGGACGATTAAAATTTTTAATATGACTTTACAAAACCAACCAAAAAAATGAAAAACTATCTAAAATGAAAAATCAATGAAAACAAAGTTCACTCAAATTTTAAAGCAGAGATATTACCTCTTGTTTTTCTTTAGTTTATTATTACAGCAAACGTATGCGCAGGAGCAGATTACGATCACAGGAACAGTTATTTCTGAAAATGGAGATCCAATTCCTTTTGCGAATGTTTTAATAAAAAACACAAAAAATGGTGTTGCGACCGACTTTGACGGAAAGTATTCTATTGCAGCCAAATCAAACCAAACCTTGATTTTTAGCTCACAAGGATATAAAACCTTAGAAATAGCTATTAACAATCAAACTACTGTAAATGCTTCTTTAACTGAAGATGCAATGAAACTCGATGAGATTGTTGTTGTAGGTTATGGTTCACAGCAGAAAAAAGACCTTACAGGAGCAGTTTCGCTGGTAAAAGCCGACGAAATCACGAAAAGACAGGTTACAACTGTGGCAGACGGATTACAAGGTTTAGTTACAGGTGTAAAGGTTCGTGGTGGCGGACGCCCCGGACAGGAAGCCAATATTGAAATTCGTGGTTTAAAAAATCTTCAGAGTTCTAATCCATTATATGTAATTGATGGTTTAGTGACAACAGCTAACAGAGATTTTAATCCTAACGATATTGAAAGTATTCAGGTTTTAAAAGATGCATCCGCGGCAGCCATTTATGGTTCAAGAGCGGCAAATGGTGTTATCATTATTACAACCAAAAAAGGTAAAAAAGGGCCACTTCAGGTTGAAGTTTCGGCGAAAACAAGTTTTACCACTATGCCAAGATATGATTTAATGGAAACAGAAGAGTTTGCAAAATACAATAATATGGCGTACGATAATGCTGGATTTACAAGACAAAATCTAAATATGGCAGTGAATACAGACTGGCAGGATGAAGTTTTTGAAACCGGAATGATTCAGGATTACAATGCCAGTTTTGCAGGCGGAGGAGAAAATTCTACTTTTTTCATGTCGGCTAATTATTTTGGAAATCAGGGAACTGTCGTAGGGACTGATTTTGACAGAATCTCTTTCCGTGTAAATTCAAGTGGTTCAAAAGGAATTTTTAGCATTGGAGAAAACTTAGCGATCAGTAATTCCAAAACAGATGAAATGTCTGGAAATCCAATTATTGATGTATACAGATTAACGCCTACAATTCCGGTTTACGATCCTTCGAATCCTGGAGGATATGGTTACGGAAAACAAGGTGTTGCAGATACATTCGGTACAAATCCTTTAGCTATTGCAGATTTTGCTAATACTACAAATGAAAATTTCAGAATCAGAGGAAATGTCTGGTCAGAAATAAAATTCGCACCCTGGTTGAAATACCGTTTCAATTTTGGATACGAAACCAGCGTTGATTCTTATGAATTTTTAAGAAAAATTGGAAATTGGTCCTTAAATCAGCCGGTAGATCAATCATACACAGATCAAAATAGAGGAAGATCACAAACAATGCTGTATGAAAACACATTGACTTTCAAGAAAGAATTTGGCAAACATGATATCACTATTTTGGCAGGTCAGACTTTTCAGAAAGATACTTACGACCAAATTTACGGGACAAAGAGAAATCTTCCAATAAATTCAGCAACAGGTGAATATTATACAGTTTTAAATCAAGGGGATTCGCCGGTAGTTGGGGGTTTCATAAACGAAGCAGCTTTGACTTCTTATTTAGGAAGATTAGAGTACAATTATGATAATCGTTATTTATTCAATGCTGTTATTAGACGTGACGGATCATCAAGATTTAGTGATGGCAATAAATGGGGTAATTTCCCGTCGGTTTCTGCAGGATGGAGAATCAGCAATGAATCCTTTTTTAAATCAGAATTCATTAAGGACTTAAAAGTAAGAGCGAGTTACGGAGAATTAGGTTCTGGAAATATTAGAGAATATGAATCTAAAAGTTTTATTAATAATTTCGGACAGGTTGTTTTAGGAGACGGACAAACTTTATATCCTTCTGCAACTCAGGTAAAACTTGCCAATTCTCAATTGCGTTGGGAAAAATTAAAACAAACCAATGTGGGGTTAGATCTTGGCGTTTTAAATAATGATTTGCGTTTTACAGCAGATTATTTTATTGCCCGTACAGAAGATGTATTATTTGGTTTCCCGATCTTATTAACAACAGGAAATGATGGAGGAAACCCAATTTCTAATGCTGCAACTGTTGAAAATAAAGGTCTTGAGCTTGAATTGGCATACAGCAAAAAAATCAATGATTTCTCTTTTAATGCTTCTGTAAACTTCACAAAAGTAAACAACAAATTAGTTGCTTTAGGGAACGGTCAAAATGAAAACATTGTTGGAAACACAATGACCCGCAGCGGAAACCCGGTAGGAATGTGGTATGTACTTCAAACAGACGGCTTATTTCAATCTGCAGAAGAAATTCAGAATTATAAAAATGCAGACGGAAAAGTTATTATGCCAAATGCTTTGCCAGGAGATATTCGCTTTAAAGATGTTAATGGTGATGGAGAAATTACAACTGAAGACAAAGATATCGTTGGAAGTCCATGGCCGGAATTTGAAATGGGTTTAAACGCCGGAGCGGAGTATAAATCTTTTGATTTCTCTATGAACTGGATTGCTTCACATGGAGCTACTGTTTACAACGGATTTAGAAGTGTGGTAGATCGTTTTGACGACAATAGTAACTACAGAACAGGAATTCAGCCGTGGACACCTGAAAACCCAAATACTGATTTTCCTAGAATTACAAAAGGTTCAACTTTAAACTCAAGAGGAGATAGTGATCGTTTCTTGGAAAGCGGTGACTTTATCAGACTAAAATACGTTGGTTTTGGGTACAATTTGCCTGATAGCGTTTTACAAAAATCAGGAATTACCAGAGCAAGATTAACATTATCTGCACAAAATGTAATTACAATTTCTAAATACAAAGGATTGGATCCTGAGTTCAGCAACAGTAATATTTTTGAGAGAGGTGTTGATAATGGCGCTTTCCCGAACCTTCAGACTTATTCTTTTGGTGTTGAGTTTAGCTTTTAATTTTAAAAAAATAGCATAATGAAAAAAATAATAACAATAACCGTAGTTTTTTTAGGTCTCTTTTTCGCATCGTCTTGCGAAAATGAATTAGACCTGAACAGCCAGACTGATATTGAAACAGAACAATATTGGAAAACTGAAAGTGATGCACAAGCCGGAGTCAACTCAATTTATGCCATGTTTTATAAAGATGGATTATGGGCACGATGGATGTATTTTCGTTTAGATTTGACTTCTGATGAAGGTTATAGTGTAAGCCCATGGACAGAATTGGCAGATTGGACAAGATTCAATTACATCAATTATAATTTTTGGGAAGGGAATAATGTAACATGGAGAGATACTTACAAAGCTGTTTTTAGATGCAATCAGGTATTAGCCAATGTTCCCAATATCCCTTTTCAAAATGAAGATGATAAAAAGAAAATTTTAGCTCAGGCTAAATTCTTTAGAGCATTACATTACTACTATGCTGCCATTCTTTGGGAAAATATTCCACTGGTTTTAGAGCCTTCTACGCCAGCTGATTTACCGCAGCAAAGAAATGTAACAGAAGTTTGGGCTCAGATCGAAAAAGATTTGAATGAAGCTTACGCAGATTTACCAAGAGATTGGGCAGGAGACCAGACAGGAAGACCAGACAAAGGAGCTGCAAAAGCTTTTCTTGCAAAAGTTTATATGCAACAGCATAAATGGACAGAAGCAAAAACGGCTTTAGAATATCTAATTTCTGGTGATGGAGCTAAGTACAGCTTAGTATCGAACTACAGAGACAACTTTACAGATATTAATGAAAACAACAACGAATCTGTTTTTGAAATCCAGTTTGGAGATCAAAGAAAAGGAGGAACGGGTGAAGATCCAAATGCTGCAGTTTCAAGTAATCGTGCTCAGTTTTTTGCTCCAAGAAGTATTGGATGGTCTGACGGACAAGCTCGTTTTTGGTTGATCAATGCTTTCAAAGAGGAGCAAAATAAAGATGGTGATCTTGATATTCGTTTAAGATGGACATTATATTATCCAGATTTATTGGCTGATTTTGGAGACAAAACGTATGGTAAAGATTGGGAATGGAACAATAATGAAGCCTGGTTTAGAAAAGGAAGCCGTGACTACTATAGAAATAATGAAGATTATTACAGTCAGGTCAATTACAGACTAATTCGTTATGCTGATGTTTTGTTACGTTACGCAGAAGTTTTAAACGAATTAGGAAATACGGCTGCCGCTTATCAATATGTTGATATGGTTAGAGCACGTGTAAACATGAATACTCTTGCTGCAGCTCATCCCGAAATAGGTAATGATCACGATAAGTTTTTAGAAAGATTAAAAATGGAAAGAGTTTTAGAATTAGCCGGCGAAAGTGTTCGTTGGGAAGATTTAAAACGTTGGGGCGATTTAGATACGCAGGCTTCTGTTGATAAAATTGCACTTCGTGATCCTGATTTCAAAAACTTTACAGTTGGTAAAAATCAAAGATTGCCAATTCCACAGGTTGATGTAGACAATAATCCAAATCTGGATCAACACCCGGAATATTAAACTATTTTTAAGGGAATCAGATCACTCAATTTGATTCCCTTATCATAAAAGAACGATTGTTCATAATACAAAAAGTGATAATGAGAAAAATAAAATTGTACCTAACGCTTACGTTAGCAGGACTTTTATTGCTTAGCTGCAACAAAACAAAAAGCAATTCTGAAGAAAACAAAAACGAAACAGCCACAGTCGAAAAAAGAGAAATCTGGACCAAAGAACAGGCTAATAAATGGTACGCAGAACAGCCCTGGATGGTGGGTGCCAATTATTATCCGAGCACAGCCATCAATCAGTTAGAAATGTGGCAGGCCGATACTTTTAACGCAAAAAGAATTGATCAGGAATTAGGCTGGGCCGAGGGAATCGGAATGAATGTGATGCGAGTTTATCTCCACGATTTATTGCACAAGCAAGATGCCGAAGGACTTTACAAACGCATGGATACTTTTTTAGGAATTGCAGATAAACACCATATCAAAATACTATTTGTTTTGTTTGATTCGTGCTGGGATCCGTTTCCGGTTTTAGGAAAGCAACGTGCTCCAAAACCGCATACGCATAACTCAGGATGGGTTCAAAGTCCGGGACAAAAGGTATTGCAGGATTCAAAAGAATATCCTCGTTTAGAGAAATATGTAAAAGAAACGATTTCTAAATTTAAAGACGACAACCGTATTTTGGGTTGGGATGTTTGGAATGAACCGGATAATATGACGGGACCTTCTTACGAAAAAGTGGAAATTAAAAATAAAGCCGATTTGGTGCTGCCTCTTCTAAAAGACGTTTTTGTGTGGGCGAGAGAAAGCAATCCGTCACAACCATTGACTTCGGGAGTTTGGGTTGGAGACTGGAGTGATGAAGCTAAAATGAAACCAATGCACAAAATGCAGATCGAACAATCTGATGTAGTTTCTTTTCATAATTACAATACTCCTGCAGATTTCGAAAAAGTGATCAAACAATTGCAACGCTACGGAAAACCTTTGTTGTGTACTGAATACATGGCAAGACCAAACGGAAGCACATTTGCAGGTTTCTTACCAGTTGCCCGCAAGTATAATGTTGCTATGATCAATTGGGGATTGGTTGACGGAAAAACGCAAACCAAATACGCCTGGGACAGCTGGACAAAAACGTACACTGCAGAACCAGAAGTTTGGTTTCACGAAGTATTCCACACAGACGGAACGCCATATATCAAAGCCGAAACAGATTTGATTAAAAAGATGACGGCTGAGGCGAATAAGAAGAATTAGATAATTATTTTTTGCCACAGATTTCACAGATTTAAATGATTATTTAAAATATTAAAAATAGCCACGAATTCACGAATTTTTTTTACTGTATTATGCGCAATCATTCGTGAATTCGTGGCGAAAAAAAGTCATTTTAAATTAAAAATAGCCACGAATTCACGAATTTTTTTTCTACTGTATTGTATTCAATCATTCGTGAATTCGTGGCGAAAAAAAAATCATTTTAATCCATTAATCTGTGGCAAAAAAAACATTTTAATCTTAAGTAAAATGAAAAAACATACAATAAAACAGCTCTTTTTTCTGGCAGCAATTCTGATTGGAATTTCTGCGAAAGCGCAACAACCAGATCCGCCGGGACAGGTGAAGGGAAATGAAAAACCTAAAAATGAAGCCTATCTTTTTGCACACATGACGCACAAAGATTATGGCAGATTGTATTATTCCGTTAGTTTGGATGGTTTGCATTGGGATAATCTAAATGATGGAAAAAGGGTTTTTGAAGACTATAAAGGCCATCCGGATATCTGTAAAGGGCCTGATGGGAAATATTACATCGCAGGAAACACGGGTGACGATGCGAAAAGCATCAATATTTGGGTTTCGGATGATTTAATTACCTGGAAAAAACATTCAGATTATACACCTGATTTAAAAAGCACGCCTGATTATGCGAATGCTTTACAGCGAATTGGTGCGCCAAAACTGTATTACGATGCACCTTCAGGAAAGTTCATCATGACCTGGCATACACCGCATCTTGACGGAACAAAAGAAGATCCGGAGCGTTATTGGGCAAGTCAGCGAACTTTATATGTTTTGTCTAAAGATTTAAAAACTTTTGAAGGAACGCCAAAACGTTTATTCGATTGGGATATGGGAACGATTGATGTTTTCATCCGTAAAGTTGGTGATTCCTATTATGCTGTTATTAAAGATGAAACCTATCCAACTTTGTACTGGACAACTGGTAAAACGATTAGAATTGCGAAATCAAAATCGCTTTTAGGACCTTATTCTTTGCCTCAGCAATCTATCAGTCCAAATTTCAGAGAAGCACCAATGTTGATTCCTTCACCGGATGATAAAGCATGGTATATGTATTACGAGCAATATCCAGGAGTTTCCTACGGATTATCAATTGCAGATAACCTAAACGGACCTTGGTTTCAGGCTTCAGGATATACTTTTTTTGCCGATTGGGACAAATACAGTTTCCCTGAAAAAGTGCGCCACGGTTGTATGGTGACCATCTCAAGAAATGAATATGACAGTTTGGTTCAGCAATTTGGCCTGACCAAAACAGAATCAAAACCTAAAAAGTAAATGAAAAATATAAATAGTTTTTTGCTGGGATTAATTTTTATTCCGTTGCTTTCCTGCAGTGATTCGTCAGGCGATCCAATTAAGGAAGAACCGAATGTTACACCAATTGAATCCAAACCTGTAACAGAAGGCATCAGAATAGCCTGGGATTATGCATCTCTGACTCAAATTTCAGATAAAAACAGTTCTGACTATAATGGTTACGCCAGATTAATTCAGTTAGACAGCAAAAAACTAATTTGTACTTATGAAGCTGGAGGAGCCATTTTGGTCAAAATCAGTAATGATTTAGGTTCAACCTGGAGCGCGCCCATTAAAGTGATTTCAGGAACGGCTTCCGTAAATATGACAACGCCTGATATTTTGCAATTAAAAGATAATTCAATTTTGATTTGTTATAATCCGAGACCTATTGCAAATAATAGCGGAGCAAATTTTTCTATTAATACCATTAAAAGTATTGACGGAGGACTGACCTGGACGGATAATAAAATTGTTTATGAAGCAGCAGCAGAATTTGAAAACGGCTGCTGGGAACCTTCGGCATTACAAATTCCGAGTGGAGAAGTTCAGTTGTTTTTTTCTAATGAAAATGTATATAAAAATTCAAACGAGCAAAATATATCATTGCTTCGTTCTTCTGACAATGGTTCAACCTGGTCAGAAAGCCCTGAAATAGTAAGTTTTAGAACTGGAAAAAGAGACGGAATGCCATCGCCAATTCTGTTGAAAAATCAAAGCGAGATTGTATTTTCAATAGAAGATAATGGTACAAACAATCAGTTTAAACCTTATATCATCCGAAATACACTTTCAGAAAACTGGAAAAAAACGGTTGACGCCTCCAGCAATAACAGAAATTATGCTTTAGCAGAAGAAATAAATGTTGCTGCCTACGCAGGTGCACCTTATTTGGCTCAGCTAAGTACGGGAGAGGTTTTAATGTCTTACCAAGGAACTGAAAATAGAGCCACGAACGAACTGGATAACGCTGAAATGAAAGTCGTAATCGGAACGAATCAGGCCAGAAACTTTGACAGAAAATCGGTTCCGTTTTTAATTACTCCAGGGAAATCAGCTTTATGGAATAGCATTGAAGTTTTAGATGACGATACGGTTATTGCACTGACAACGACCAATCAGTTTGGAAATTCATCTCAGGTTTGGATGATTAAAGGCCGTGTTTTAGCAGAAATTAATGCAGTAAATGCAACAGCTGTAATTGATGGACAAAGCAACGAAGCCGAATGGAAGAAAACAGGTCCTGTTTTTATTGGCCAAAACGGAGCAACGCAACTGGAAGCAAATTTTAGTTATGATGCATTGTTTTTGTATGTTTTTGCAAAAGTGAAAGACAGCGAGGTTGTGAACGGAAACAGTATTGGCGAAAGCGATGGTTTTAATCTGTATTTAGATCCAAAGAATCAGAATTTAGTAGCACCCGGAAATTCAATTTTTAAATTAGAATTTGGACAAACAGCTGCATTTTCAATGTCTGAGGGCGAAAATAGTAAATGGAAGAAATCAGATAAGATTCAGGGAATTGTTTCAACAACTGTAAAAACAGCTACGGGATATCAAATAGAAGCAAAGATTCCATGGAGTTTATTAGGAGGGATGCCTTCAAAACAAACAAGAATGGGCTGTAATGTAGAACTAAGAACAAAAGGCGGCACAAGTTATTTAGAAGGTATTTCGAGCAATATAGCTGAAAAACCGTATTCGTG
This sequence comes from Flavobacterium sp. LC2016-12, assembly GCF_015351595.1. GTDB lineage: Bacteria > Bacteroidota > Bacteroidia > Flavobacteriales > Flavobacteriaceae > Flavobacterium. The sequence goes on from NZ_JADKPT010000001.1 coordinate 664,197, forward strand.
GTCAAGTCTGAAATTGAATAATTAAGAATAAAGAATAGTGAAGTAAAATTCACGTAAAATTGGTTAGTTAAGTTAGTGTTTGGAATTACCAGGCTTTTGTGGAAATAGCCTGGTAATTTATTTAATGTCTAAAAAAGGAAAATTGTAATGAGAAATAAAACAATAATGCTGGTTGCCCTGTTTTTAGGATTTGCAGCAAATGCACAATGGAAGCCACAAGGAGATAAAATCAAGACAAAATGGGCCGCTCAGGTTGATCCGAATAAAGCTTTACCAGAATATCCCCGTCCGATTATGGAGCGCAGCCAATGGAAAAATCTGAATGGTTTATGGAATTACACTATTCAGGATTTTGGAAAAACGGCACCTTCAAAATATGATGGGCAAATTCTGGTTCCGTTTGCGGTAGAATCAAGCTTGTCTGGTGTTATGAAACAAGTGGGAGCAGAGAAAGAACTTTGGTACGAAACTAATTTTTCAATTGAATCAAATTGGGAAGGCCAGAACATTCTTTTGCATTTTGGTGCTGTCGACTGGAAAACAGAAATCTTCATTAACGATATAAAAGTAGGTTCGCATACTGGCGGTTACACTCCGTTTACATTCGATATTACGCCTTTTATCAAAAAAGGAAGTGCACAAAAATTGGTGGTAAAAGTTTGGGATCCTTCAAACGATGGCCCACAGCCACGAGGGAAACAAGTCAAAAACCCGGAAGGAATCTGGTATACACCTGTTACGGGAATTTGGCAAACCGTTTGGATTGAACCGGTAAACCCCAAAAATATCACCAATTTAAGAACAACTCCAAATATTGATCAAAACAGTATCAATATCAAAGCAGAAGTTGCCGGAGCAGAAACGGGCGATATTGTCGAAATTGCTGTTTTCGAAGGAGCTAAGGAAATCGCTAAAGAAAAAGCGGTTGTAGGGGAAAGTTTGGATATTGTTTTGAATAATCCAAAATTATGGTCGCCTGAAAGTCCATTTCTATATCAGACAAAAATCAGTTTAATCAGTAAAGATAAAGTGGCTGATGAAGTTAAAAGCTATTTTGCTATGCGAAAAATTTCATCAAAAAGAGATGAAAATGGTATTGTTAGAATGCAACTGAATAACAAAGATTACTTTCAGTTTGGTCCATTGGATCAAGGCTGGTGGCCTGACGGATTGTATACAGCGCCAACGGATGAAGCTTTGAAATACGACATTATTAAAACAAAGGAATTAGGTTTTAATATGATTCGAAAACACGTAAAAGTAGAGTCGCATCGTTGGTATACACATTGTGATCAATTGGGAATTTTGGTTTGGCAAGATATGCCGAGCGGAGATGATCAGCCGATTTGGCAAGACAGAAAGTATTTTGATGGGACTGAATTACAGCGTTCTGCAAAATCAGAAGAAATCTACAGAAAAGAATGGAGAGAGATTATGGATCACTTATATTCTTATCCGAGTATTGTAGTCTGGGTTCCGTTCAACGAAGCTTGGGGTCAATTTAAAACGGTCGAAATTACCGAATGGACAAAAAAACACGACCCAAGCCGATTGACGAATTCATCAAGTGGAGGAAATCATTTTCAGACCGGAGATATCTTAGATTTACACCACTATCCTGGACCGGAAATGTATTTATATGATGCAAGAAGGGTAACTGTTTTAGGCGAATATGGTGGAATTGGTTTGCCAATTGAAGGCCATTTATGGAGAGCCAATGATAATTGGGGATATGTAAAATTCAAAAATGAAAATGAGGTTACTACTGAATATATCAAATATGCTCAAGTCTTAAAAAGCTTTGTAAAATCAGGATTTTCGGCAGCGGTTTATACACAAACAACCGATGTTGAAGGCGAAGTAAACGGATTTATGACGTATGACAGAAAAGTAGACAAGATGGACTTTAAAAAAATAAACAAAATAAATACTGAGGTAATTAACGCCTTAAATAAAAAATAGGATTTTTTTAAACACATAGATACATAGGATTTAGTGTTGAAAAAAAGAAGGTAGAAGAAACTAGTTTCCACACATAGCATTAGTCAAAGTTTTAAACTGTAACAAAGCTTCCCGTTAAGCTATGTTTTTTTAAACAAGTGAAAACGCCTTTTTCAGACAAAGAAAAACTATGTCCCTATGTGTTTAAAACAGGCCAAAAAATAAAAAAATAAAAATGAAAAAGCACTTAATTCTCTTTTTGCTAATGGTTGTTTCTGCTGGATATTCACAGCAAAAAACATTCTCGAATCCGCTTTTGCCTTCGGGGGCAGACCCTTACAGTACATACTACAAAGGCTATTATTACTATACCAATACACTGGGAAACAGATTGGTTTTATGGAAGACCAAAGATTTGTCTGATTTAAAGAATGCCGAAAGTAAAACAATTTGGGAAGCTCCAAAAGGAACGGATTATTCGGCAGAAATATGGGCTCCTGAATTTCATATAATTAACGGAAAGTGGTACGCTTATTTCGCCGCAGATAATGGCGATAACAATAATCATCGTATGTATGTTTTGGAAAATAAAGCATCAGATCCGTTTAAAGGAAAATGGGAATTTAAAGGAAAAATTGCTGCAAAAACGGATAAATGGGCCATTGATGGAAATGTATTTGAGTACAAAAAACAGCTGTATATGATTTGGGCAGGCTGGGAAGGCGACACAAACGGGCAGCAGAATATTTACATCGCCAAAATGAAAAATCCGCTTGAAATTGAAGGGGATCGTGTTTTAATTTCCTCCCCAACACATGGGTGGGAAACGCACGGAGCACTGAATGATCCTGTTAATCCGCCTCAGGTAAATGTTAATGAAGGCCCCCAGTTTTTGCAAAATGGCGATAAAATTTTCATAGTGTTTTCGGCCAGTGGTTGTTGGACAGATTTTTATGCTTTAGGATTATTAAGCTTCAATGGCGGTGACAATTTATTAGACACAACTGCCTGGAAAAAAGCCGATGAGCCAATTTTCAAGCAATCGGATAAAAACAAAGTCTACGCACCGGGGCATAATTCTTTTTTTAAATCTCCGGACGGAAAAGAAGACTGGATTTTGTATCACGCCAATTCAAATCCGGGCGAAGGATGTGGTAACAAGAGATCACCAAGAATGCAAAAAATCAGCTGGGATGCAAACGGATTTCCGGTTTTGGGAGAACCAGTAAGTGAGGAAACGCAATTGGCTATTCCATCAAAATAAAAACATTTTAAAATCATCAAAATGAAAAATATTCAAATAGCAGCAGTCGTTTTGCTGGCTCTTTTTCAATTTAATTGTAAAGACAATAAAAAGGATGTTCCATCTTCTGAAACAACTTCTGAAATAAAAACAGATTCGCTTAAAGCCGTTTTAGAAACTAAAAATTTTGATACTATAATTGATGGTAAAAAAGTCAATTTATATTGGATCGAAAATAAAGGAATAAAAGCTGCTTTTACCAATTATGGAGGAAGGTTAATTGGACTTTGGGTTGCTGATAAAAATGGTAAACAAACCGATGTTGTAGTGGGAATGAGCAGCGCAAAAGGCTTTAAAACTTCAACGGAACCTTACTTTGGAGCAACCATCGGCCGTGTTGGAAACCGCATTGCTAAAGGACAATTTACTTTAGAAGGAAAACAATATCAGATACCTTTAAATAACGGAAAAAATGCATTGCACGGCGGTGTAAAAGGTTTTCAGGATGTGGTTTGGGATGTCAATAAAACGAATGAAAACACTTTAGTTTTTAGTTATGTTTCTCAAGATGGAGAACAAGGTTTTCCTGGGAATTTAACAGTAAAAGTAACGTACACGCTTGAAGCAGATCAAACCATCAAAATGGAGTATGAAGCTACGACTGATAAAACTACTTTGGTGAATTTAACCAATCATGCCTTTTTTAATTTGAATGGAGAAGGAAGCGGTTCCATTTTGAATCACGAACTTCAGATTTACGCGAATGAATTTACGCCTGTCTATGAGGGATTAATCCCGTCAGGCGAATTAAAATCGGTTAAAAATACGGCTTTCGATTTTACTTCAAAACATACTATTGGCGAAAGAATTGAAACGAAGGATGAACAGTTGAAATTTGGAAAAGGCTATGATCATAATTATGTTTTAAACGGAACTAAGAAAAACGGACTGAATCATGCGGCAACAATTTCTGGAGATAAATCAGGGATTACGTTGGATATTTATACCGAAGAACCGGGTTTACAGTTTTACAGCGGAAATTTCATGCAGTCTAAAAACACTTTTAAGTCGGGAGCCAAAGATGATTTTAGAACGGCTTTTGCCTTAGAGACCCAACATTTTCCAGATGCTCCAAATCAGCCAAAATTTGCGCCAATTGTTTTGAAACCGGGACAAAAATACCATACGGTTTCGTTGTATCAGTTTTCTGTGAAATAATTTTAATTAGAAAATGAGATAATTAGAAAATGAGATAATTAGATAATTAGAAAAATGTGAGATGCGCGGTGCGATTGTCATCCTGAACAAAGGATCGAAAAGAAATTCGACAAAGATTAAATGCGCAGACCTTTGTCAAAGTTCAAAACTTTGACAAAGGTTCTTAAAAGTCTCATTAACACATCTAAAAAATATAAAAATGAAAAAAATATTAACCCTAGTAAGTTCGCTATGCATTTTCGTGTGTTGTTCTCAGGAAAATAATCCTCCAAAAACAACAGAGCCTGAGCAAAAGAATATTCTTTTAGCAGATCCGACTATATTTTATGATAACGGAACCTATTATTTATACGGAACTACCGGAGGAGAAACGCCATTAAACGGACAAGGATTTATGGTTTATAAATCATCCGATTTACAAAAATGGAAAGGGCCGGCAGGCTCTCAAAATGGATTGGCTTTAAAGAAGGGCGATGCTTTTGGTGACAAAGGTTTTTGGGCACCACAGATTTTAAAGTATAACAATAAGTTTTACATGATTTATACGGCTAATGAAAATATTGCGATTGCAAGCAGTAATAGTCCGTTGGGGCCATTTAAAAATGAATCTCAAAAGCCAATTATTGAAACAGGAAATCAAATTGATCCGTTTATTTTTATTGATGAAGATGGAAAGAAATATTTGTATCACGTAAGATTGACAAAAGGAAACCGAATTTTTGTAGCCGAAATAAATGATGATCTTCAAAGCATTAAACCAGGAACTTTAACCGAATGTATCTCAGGAACCTTACCTTGGGAAAACACTCAAAATACAGACTGGCCCGTTACAGAAGGACCAACGGTTTTAAAACACGATGGTTTGTACTATTTGATTTATTCTGCAAATGATTTCAGAAATCCTGATTATGCTGTTGGTTATGCCACAAGTAAAAGTCCACTTGGTCCTTGGGAAAAGTCGGTTGACAGTCCAATAATCAGTAGAAAAAATGTAAAACAGAATGGCATCGGCCATGGTGATGTTTTTTGGGGTAAAAACAATAAAATGCATTATGTTTTGCATACCCATTTTAATGAAAGTACTGTTGCGCCAAGAAAAACTGGGATAATTTCTATTGATTTTGATGGAAAAACTTTAAAAGCTGATTCTGGTAGTTTTATTTTTTTGAAAAACTAAATGTAAAATTCGGTTATGTTAATTTAACTTAAATTATCAGGGTTGCACTATTATGATTATTTAGAATATTAAATATTTAACAAAGGCCTGTTTCGAAAGAAACAGGCCTTTGTCGTTGTTTTTCAGTTGTTTGTAACACTAGGTGATAAAAAAAGACTTGTTCTTATTTAGAATAAGTAAAAATAATTTGGAAAACAAGATATTAGGAATTACTTTTGCCAACGAAATTTAACAACTTATTACAATGAATATAAAAACCATTAAAAAAGTTTTCTTCTATATGTTGCTATTAACCTCATTAAATATGGTTAGTCAGGAGCTGGGGAAAGTGACTGGAAAAGTTTCCTTAAGTGGAAACGTCCCTGCAGAAAATATTGCAGTTGCTCTTAAAGGAACTAAATATACTGCCGTTACCAATTCGAACGGACAATATGAAATTAAGAATGTAAAACCAGGCAGTTACGTAATTAGCATTCGTGCTGTCGGAATTCAGCCAGTTGAAGACAATATTGTAGTGAAATCGAAACAAACTACAAATAAAAGCTTCTCACTTTCTGAAAGCCAGGAAGATCTCGATGAAGTTGTTATTACAAAAAATAAATACAAGCAAGACAAACCTTCTTTGTCATTGCGTCTTCAAACTCCCGTTTTAGAGATTCCTCAAAACATACAAATTATTAGTGGTCAGACTTTAAAAGACCAACAAATTACGAGTATGAGTGATGGTGTTATTCGTAATGTGAGTGGTGCTGTACGTTTAGAGCACTGGGGTGATTTGTATACTAATATTACAATGCGTGGTTCTCAAATTCAGGCTTTCCGTAACGGATTTAATGTAGTTTCTTCTTTCTGGGGACCCTTAACGGAAGACATGAGTTTTGTAGACCATATTGAATTTGTAAAAGGACCGGCAGGATTCATGCTTTCAAGCGGAGATCCAAGCGGACTTTATAATGTGGTGACGAAAAAACCAACCGGAATTACAAAAGGGGAAGTTTCTGTACTTGGTGGAAGTTATGACTTTTACAGGGTTAGTATTGATCTTGACGGTAAATTGGATAAAAAAGGAAAATTACTATACAGATTCAATGGAGCAGCACAAAATAAAGGTTCTCACCGTGATTATGAGCATAATAACCGTTATGTAATCGCACCGGTAATTTCATATCAATTTGATGATAAAACAAAAATTACAGCTGAATATAATTTTCAGTATGCAAATATGACTGAGGTAGGTTCTTATTATGTATTTGGACCTGAATCAGGTGGATACGGAACATTACCTGTCGGATTTACAATGACACAACCAGGTTTGCCAGATACGAACATACAAGATCATAGTGGCTATTTAATGTTCGAGCATAAGTTTGATGACAATTGGAAATTAACTGCTCAAACTTCTTATTTTAAATACATTCAACAAGGATATAGTTCTTGGCCAGGTGTTGTTGGTCCAGGTCCTGTAGATAGAGATTTTGATGGTGTGCCGGAAGGAACGCTTGCAGCTGGTGAAATTATAAGAAATGTAGGTATCTGGGATGCAGAAAGTAATATGTATTTAGGACAAGTTTTTGTAAACGGAAAATTCAATACTGGAGCGGTTAGCCACAAAATTTTGGGTGGTGTCGATTTAGGAAGCAAGGATTATGCAGCAGATTGGGGACAATCACACGATCTTGATACTGTTGATAGCCCATTCAATGTTAACAGCCCAAATTATGGTCCACCGTCTAATGGTTTCCCTGCTTTTGATCATACAACGCCACTTTCAATCAGAGCTAAAAATGCCGGAGGCTTGATGAGTTCAGAATATGCTGCAGGATATATTCAGGATGAACTTGGTTTCTTCCAAAATAAATTAAGATTAACACTTGCAGCAAGATATACATGGATTAGTCAGGCAAGCTGGGGTGGAGCTCCAATAGCAGACAACCATATTACGCCACGTGTTGGAATTAGTTATTCTGTAACTGAAAGTTTGGCAGTTTACGGATTATACGACCAGGCTTTTACACCTCAATCAGGAATTATTAAAAGCGGAGAAAGTGTAAAACCATTAACAGGTAACAATGTTGAAATTGGTATCAAAAAAGACTGGTTCGACGGTTCATGGAGCACTACTTTAGCGGCATATAGTATCTTAAAGAAAAACGAACTTACTTCAGATCCTGCTAATACACCAGGTGAACAATACAGTGTAGTTTTAGGAGAGAAAAGAGCACAGGGAATTGAGTTTGATTTAAGAGGAAAATTATTCGACGGACTTAATTTAATTGCGAATTATGCTTTTACAGAGTCTATCGTAAATAAAGTGGATCCGGCAGTTTCTGCAGCAACAGGAATTATGGTTGGAGATATTGTACCGGGTTATGCAAAACATGTAGCAAATGCATGGTTAAATTACACGGTTCAAAGTGGTAAAATTAAAGGATTTGGAGTGTCTCTTGGAGGAACTTTCCAAGACGGACGTCAAACAGATACATGGAGTGAAGGACTTCAAAAATTACCATCTTACTTTAAATTAGACGGAGGTTTATCTTACGAAACAGGAAAAGTAAAAGTTACAGCGAATGTTTTCAATATTTTGGATAAATACCTTTACAGTGGTTCTTATTATGAGTGGCTTTCTGCTTATTACTGGCAGACGGAAGCACCAAGAAACTTTAGAGTTGGGGTAACTTATAAATTCTAATTTTTAGAAAAAAAGATTAAATAAAAAAATATCCGCCAATTGGCGGATATTTTTTTATTTAATAGGTTCAAAGGGGCAGAGTGACAAAGGTTCAAAGGGTTTAGAGTCTTGTTTTTAGTTTCTAAAATCCTTTTAATCAGTGCAATCTGTGCCAAAAAAATTAACCTTTTTTAATTAGTGGAATCACTTTTGTACCGATGAGTTCTATCGCATTCATTAATTGTTTGTGTGTTAATCCCGCATTATCCATTTGGAAAGTAAATCGGTCTACGCCGCCAAGGGATTCGCTGTGTCTTAATAGTTTTTCAACTACACGTTCCGGACTTCCCACAATTAAAACACCATCGTCATCAATAAGTCCGTCAAATTTGGCTTTGGTAACCGGCGGCCATCCACGCTCTAATCCTAATTTTGTCCAAAGTTCGGCATAACCAGGGTAGTATTCGTCTATGGCTTTTTCAGTAGTTGTTCCAACAAAACCTGGTGAATGTATTCCAACTTTTAACTCTTCGGGTTTATAACCTGATGCTTTTCCTGCTTCACGGTATAAATCGATTAAAGGGCGAAAACGGTGTGTCTGTCCTCCAATGATAGCCACCATTAATGGCAAACCTAATGATCCAGCTCTTACAAAAGATTCAGGAGTTCCTCCAACACCCAGCCAAACAGGTAATTTTTCCTGCAATGTTCTCGGATAAATTGGTAGATTATTTATGGCAGGGCGAAATTTTCCTGACCAGGTTACAAATTCATTGTCCCGAATTTGTAGAAATAATTCTAACTTTTCTTTAAAAAGCGCATCGTAGTCATTTAGATTAAATCCGAAAAGGGGATAAGCTTCAATAGAAGAGCCGCGGCCCACTACAATTTCGGCGCGACCTTTTGAAATCAAATCCAAAGTAGCAAAACTTTGGTATACTCTTACAGGATCGGCAGCACTAAGCACTGAAACAGCACTAGCCAGTCGGATATTTTTTGTTCTCGCGGCGGCAGCACTTAAGATTACAACGGTAGCCGAATCTAAAAACTCTTTTTTATGGTGTTCTCCAATTCCAAAAACGTCAAGACCAACCTGATCTGCCAGTTCGATTCTTTGAAGTAATTGTTCCATTGCATCAACACTACTTAAATTGTTGCTGCCATACATTGCCGAAGCAAAACTGTCTATTCCTATTTCCATAATTTTAGGTTTTTGCCACGAAGGCACGAAGTCACAAAGTTTTTTTGCTTTAGGCATCAGGCAATATGCTTTAAGCTTTTTGGAAAGCCTATAGCTTAAAGCTTATAGCCTACATCCTAATTAATGAGAGAACCCAAATGAAACACTGATCAAAATAATCAGAATTACAATCAGCGTAATAACAACATAAAGATAATCTTTCTCCAGAAGGAAAGAAAATAAAGAAAGCAAAACACGAAATACAGGCGTCAGAAAAAGTAAAATGATTCCGAAGAAGATCAGCGATTCTCCTTTTCCCTGAATAACTCCATTGTAAATATCTCCAATTACTTCAAAGATGTTTCTGTCATTTTCATGAAATACCGAGTAATTTTCGATATCTGTAGAATGTCCCATCAAATAAACAATTCCGCCAATAAAGGCGACTGATAAGGAAGTCCAAACGCCGTAACGCAATAAATTACCTACGATGTTTTGAAAATCTTTTTCTCCAAATTTTTCTTGCTGCATACTGTTAGATTTTTCCACTTAGTCCGTTATAAATCATATTTACTGCCAAAACAAAAATCAGGCAGGCAAAAAATATTCTGAGTTTTTTAGGGTTTGTTTTTACTAAAACTTTAGCTCCGGCCATAGCACCGAATAAAACACCAATAACTACCGGCATACAAATTCCGGGTTCGATATAACCTTTCTGAATATAAATGACAGAACTCGCCATCGCTGTAACACCCATCATGAAATTACTGGTTGTAGTCGAAACCTTAAATGGGATTCGCATAATGTTATCCATCGCAATTACCTTAAAAGCCCCGGAACCAATTCCGAGTAATCCCGACATCATTCCGGCAATTCCCATCATACTGAAACCGCCAATTACATTTTTGGTTCCATAACTAATAACTTCGCCATCATGTGACGGATAAGTACCTTGTAATCTTAGTTTTTTTGCTAACGGACTTGATTCTAAAACAATATGTTCTTCTTTTTTTCGAAGGGAATTAATAGCTGAAAATATTAAAGTCATCCCAAATAAAACGGCGATGAAAGAAGTAGGAGCAATAGTGGAAAGGAGAGCCCCGCAAACAGCACCTATTGTGGTGGCGATTTCAAGAAAAATTCCCAAACGCATATTGGTAATTCCTTCCCGAACGTAAGCTGCTGCAGAACCAGATGAAGTTGCAATTACAGAAACCAAAGCGGCACCAATAGCATAATGAATATCAACTCCCAAAATGACAGTTAAAAGCGGAATAATAATGATACCACCCCCCAATCCTGATAATGAACCAATAAAACCTGCTAAAAAAGCGCCAAGAATCATAATCAGGGTAAACGTAAGTACTGTCATGCGGATCAATTTTGTTTTTGCTAATTTACGAATAGAAATTTGGTGAGAGAATTTTTAGGTGCTTAAAAAGTCCTTAAAAAAGCGAAAACGTTTTATTTTTTTTTAATAATTTAGGGAGAATAAAAGGGTATTAAACTTTCATTAACAGCAACAAAAAAAATTATCGGCTACATTTGTATGGATAATTCAGAAACAAATAATTCTATTGTATGTTAAAAATTCAGACATTTAGTATTTCCGCCTTTTTATTTGTGGCTATTTCATCTTCGGCATATAGCCAAAATGTTAAGCTGCTCAATATCGACCAGCTTAACGAAAGAGTAAAAAATGGCAAAGACAGTACTTATGTGGTCAACTTTTGGGCTACCTGGTGTGCACCGTGCATTAAGGAATTGCCTCATTTTGAAAAACTTCAGGCCGATTATAAATCGGATAAGGTGAAAGTATTGTTGGTGAGCGTTGATTTTAAATCAAAGTTGACTTCAGCTGTTGTACCGTTTGTTAAAAGAAAGAATTTAAAAAATGAAGTTTTTCTATTGAATGAAAGCAGTCCGCAGGAATATATTGATCGTATAGATTCTTCATGGTCTGGAAGTATTCCGGCAACTCTTTTTATCAAAGGCGATAAGCGAAAGTTTATGGAAAACGAATTTACCTATGAGCAATTAATAACTGAATATAAAAAACTATAAATCATGAAAAAGATAATCCTTTTAGTTATGCTGGCATTTTCTGCCTTTCTTACGCAGGCACAAAATGCAACCCTTAAAGCTGGAGATACTGCACCGGACTTTAAATTGAAAAATGTTGATGGCAAAGAAGTTTCGTTTGCCAGTTTTCCAAAAGCAAAAGGATATATTGTAGTTTTTACCTGCAATAAATGTCCGTACGCGATAGGTTATGAGCAAAGAATAATTGATCTGGATAATAAGTTCAGACCGCAAGGTTATCCGGTGATTGCCATCAATCCTAATGATCCGGAAGCTTCTAAAGCAGATACTTTCGAAAAAATGCAGGAACTGGCTAAAAGCAAAAAATATCCTTTCCCTTATTTATTTGATGCAGGCCAAAAGGTAACGGATCAATACGGAGCAAAACGTACGCCGCATCTTTTTATAGTATCAAAAACGGCTAAAGGAAATGTAGTGGAATATGTTGGAGCAATCGACAATGATCCGGAAGGAAACAATCCACAAAAAACGAAATATGTAGAGGATGTGATTGCATCATTAAGAAGCAATCAAAAACCAGCGATTACTCAGACAAAAGAAATTGGCTGTACGGTTAAAAGAAAAGCAAAGACTTAATTTGTCTTTCATTTATATACAAAAAACGCTTCAGATTTCTGAAGCGTTTTATATTTCATAGCATTTCTTACGTATTGTTTGTCATTCCTGGAATGACAATAGTACGTTACAAACTCTTTAATTTCTTCATAAACACAGGAAAAACCTCGTTTAATTCGTCAAATAAAGGATTTTTACGATGCTTCAATTTCATCTCCCCAAACAATTTCAATCCCAATGCAAATTGTATTGCTTCAGATTCATTGTCGAATAAGTTTTTAGCCTTTATTCTTTCGATGATATCAAATATTTCATCGTGATTGCTAAATTCTATTCCGAGTTCTTTTGCAGGCTGTGTTTCGCCATTTGCATATTCTTTTAAACTTAATGTTAAGTAATATTTGTTTGATCTTTTTTCCATTTTATTAGAAGCTAAATTATTTTATCCATTTGTCAACGATTACTTTAAAAGTCTCTTTGTATTGTTCGCCGACGGTAATTTCTGTTTTATTAATGAAGATTGAATTCTTACTGATCGCGCTTATTTTTTCAAGGGAAACGATAAAAGAACGGTTCATTCGCATGAATTTTGAAGAGGGTAGTTTTTCTTCCAACGCTTTTAATGAAATTAGCGACATCAAAGCTTTATCTGAATTTTCAAGATGCACTTTGACATAATCTTTTAAACTTTCGATATATAAAATGTCTTTTAAATTCACTTTCACCCATTGATATTCTACTTTCAAAAAGATAAAATCATCTTCAGCATTGGCTTGCGGATTTTCATTTGAAGTTTCTTGTGCTAACTGCAATACCTTGTTTGCAGCACGTAAAAACTCTTCATAGCTGAAAGGTTTTAAAAGATAATCAACAGCATTCACTCTATAACCTTCGATAGCATAATGATTGTAAGCCGTCGTAAAAACAATTTTTGGCAATGATCCCGGCTGTTCCTGTAAAAGGCGTGCCAATTCCATTCCGGTTAAATTGGGCATATTAATATCTAAGAAGACTAAATCAGGCTGTTTTTCCCTGATTACACCCATGGCTTCAACGGCATTGTCACAACTGGAAATTAATTCCAGAAAAGGCGTCTGCTCGATAAAAGTTTCGACCAATTTTAACGCCAGAGGCTCATCATCAACTGCTATACATTTTAATGTTGTCATTAGTCTAAAGTTATTTGCAGTTTTACGTTATACATTCCGTTTTCGGCAATTCCAGCTTTCAGGGAATGTTTGTTTGGATAAATTAAATGAAGTCTTCGTTTTGTATTGGTTAGCCCGATACCGCCTTCATTTGTTGTAGAAGATTTCTCGAAATAAGTGTTTTCTACTTCAAAAGTAAGATCACTTCCATTTTGCACAAGTGAAATATGTATTTCGCTTTTATCTGTGGCGTGAACACCATGTTTAAAAGCATTTTCTACCAAAGGTAACAACAACATGGGAACAATTGGATAGTCGTGTATTTTTTCAGGAATGTTTGTGGTAATCGTTAGTTTGCTATTGGCACGAAGTTTCATCAGGGCAATAAAATCCTTCATAAAATCGGCTTCTTTTAGTAATGTGGTTCTTTCTTCTGTACTGTAAAGCAAGTAGCGCATCATTCGGCTTAAAGTGTGCAGAGCATTTCTGGAATCTTCAATGTCTGTGTAGGTAAGCGAATAAATACTGTTAAGCGAATTGAAAAAAAAGTGTGGATTAATCTGGGCTTTCAGCATTGCCAGTTCGGCCATGGTTTTATCCTGTTCTAATTTTTGTTTGTGCTGTGCAGCTTTTTGCCAATGCTGCAACATGGCAAAACTGGTACTGATTCCTAAAACCAATAAGGTTAAACTGAAAACATAATTATCAAAATAATCATTTCTATATTTTTTAAAGCCTAAAAGAGCTGCCAGTTGATCACGCAGATCGGTATTGTAATTATATAAATAAGAGACAAGCTGCAGGGCAAAAACGATCCAGAGCGCCCACAGTAAAAACGGTGTTACGTTATCTTTTATGATTGTTTTTGGAACTATAATCAAGGCATTATAATAGAAAATAACGATCAGGAGAAATAAGACAAGAGATTGCCAAAACCAAAAAATGCCAGGAAGATTAATATTCCAGGTAAGCGGTATGTAAAACAGCTGAATGTATCCTAACAATATCCAGGTCAGGATATGTATTACGGGGAACATATAAGGTTTAAAAAAATTAAATGTCATTATACTTTCTGATTTTAAGGACAATATTACTTTTTATTGCAATATAACAGAAAACCAATCGCTCAAAATGGAATCACAATCCATAAAAACCATTTTACAGCCGACGAGCCTTTATCAAAATTACGGTTTTTTACTCAAACAACTTTTATCGGTTCTCACTCTATATTTATCGATTGTATCTGGCGCTTCGTCTATTGGGAAAATTTTGTGTGAATAGTTTTAGTTCTTTTGTATCTTAGTAAATAGACAATCTCATATTTCATCAAAATGAATAAGCAATCTTTTTTAAGCATTCTTGCTGCTTCAGTTATCATCGCTTCTTGCGGAAATAAAAATGATAAATCAGCTCAGGCTGGCGGTGCGCCAGAAATTAAGGAATATAAAACGTTAACTTTAGAGCCTAAAACAGCGACATTATATGCTGATTTCCCGGCAACTATCCAAGGACAACAAAATATAGAAATCCGCCCTAGGGTTGAAGGGTACATCGACAAAATTTTTGTTGATGAAGGTGCTGTTGTAAAAACAGGACAGCCTTTATTCAAAATAAGTGCTCCCGAATACGAGCAGGAAGTTAGAACGGCTTCGGCAAGTATTAAAAGCGCGCAGGCTTCTGTAAGTGCTGCGAGACTGGCTGTTAATAAAGTAAAACCTTTGGTTGAAAAAGGAATTATCAGTAAATACGATTTAGAATCGGCACAATACAATTACGAATCGGCTATGGCTACTTTAGCACAGGCAAATGCCGCTTTGGTAAATGCTAAAACCAATTTAGGGTATACAACCGTAACAAGTCCGGTTAATGGAGTGGTTGGTTCTATTCCGTTTCGTTTAGGAAGTTTGGTAAGTTCAAACACAGCTGATCCTTTAACGACAGTTTCAAGCATTGGTAATGTTTACGCGTATTTTGCTTTAAATGAAAAAAAGCTTTTGGATTTTACTCAAAGTACAGCATCTCCAGGAACTACGCTGGCTCAAAAAATAAAAAATATGCCTGAGGTTTCGTTACTTCTTTCAGACGGTACAACGTATCCGGAGAAAGGAAGAGTTGAAACCGTAAATGGATTAATCAATACGGAAACAGGTTCGGTTACTTTTAGAGCGCGTTTCGGAAATCCAAAAAGCATCATCAGAAGCGGAAGTAGTACTACAGTTAGAATTCCAAATGAAGTTGTAGAAAAAATAATAATTCCGCAAAGTGCAACCTTCGAACTTCAGGATAAGATTTTTGCGGTTACAGTTGGAAAAGATGGAAAAACTAAAAACGTCAATATTACAGTTTTAGAAAATACAGCAGGTAATTATTATGTGGTTACAAGTGGTTTAAAAACAGGAGATGAAATTGTATTAGAAGGAGTTGCTTCTTTAAAAGACGGAAGCCAAATTAAACCTCAAAATCAGAATCCAGAAACGGTATACGCCGACTTAAAATAAAATAAAAATGTTTAAAATATTCATACAAAGACCAGTACTTTCTACAGTAATATCGGTCATCATCGTAATTCTGGGTGTTTTAGGCCTTGTTGAGCTGCCTATTTCTCAATACCCTGATATCGCTCCGCCAACCGTAAACGTTTCAGCCAGTTATACGGGTGCGAATGCGGATGTGGTATTAAAAAGTATCGTAATTCCGTTGGAAGAACAAATTAATGGTGTAGAGAACATGACTTACATGACCTCTTCAGCAACAAACGACGGAAATGCGTCTATCAAAATTTTCTTTAAAGTTGGGACAAATCCTGATTTAGCAGCGGTAAACGTGCAAAACAGGGTTTCGAGAGCTACGAGTTTATTACCGGTAGAGGTAACTCAGGCAGGGGTAACAGTAACAAAGAGTCAGAGTAGTAACTTGTTGATATTCTCTTTGTATAGCGACGATAAAGCATACGATCAGACTTTCCTTCAAAACTATGCTAAGATTAACCTTGTTCCTCAAATTCAGCGTGTCGTTGGAGTAGGAGATGTAACGGTTTTTGGTGCAAAAGATTATTCTATGAGAATCTGGTTAAGACCGGATATCATGCAACAATATAAATTGATTCCGAGTGATATTTCGGCTGCTTTGGCAGAACAGAATATCGAAGCTGCTCCAGGTAAATTTGGTGAAAATGGCGATCAGGCTTTTCAATATGTAATTAAATACAAAGGACGTTTAACCAGCCAAAAGGAATTTGGTGAAATCATCATCAAATCTGTTGGTAACGGACAAATGTTACGATTAAAAGATGTTGCCAAAGTAGAATTAGGATCGCTAAGTTATTCTTCAACGATTAAAACAAACGGTGTAGAATCTGCGGCGATGGCCATTAGCCAGACTCCGGGATCAAATGCTCGTGACGTAATCAACAATTCTAAAAAACTGATTGAAGAAGCGGCTAAAAACTTCCCGAAAGGAGTAAAATATACCATACTTGTTGACGTTAATGAAAATTTAGATGCTTCTATCGAAAAGGTAATTCACACTTTAATTGAAGCTTTTATATTGGTTTTTATCGTTGTATTTATCTTCCTACAGGATTTTAGATCGACATTAATTCCGGCGATTGCGGTTCCGGTTGCTATTGTAGGAACGTTTTTCTTCCTGAGTTTATTCGGATTTACGATTAACTTATTGACACTTTTTGCGATGGTACTTGCGATTGGTATTGTGGTCGATGATGCGATTGTCGTCGTCGAGGCCGTGCACGCCAAATTGGATCACGGATATAAATCGTCTAAAAAAGCAACGATTGATGCGATGGATGAAATTTCCGGAGCGATCATTTCGATTACGCTTGTAATGGCCGCGGTATTTATTCCGGTAACGTTCATTAACGGATCTACAGGGGTTTTCTACAAACAATTTGGTATTACATTAGCGGTTGCGATTATCCTTTCTGCTATTAATGCATTGACATTGAGTCCGGCATTGTGTGCTTTGCTTTTAAAACCACATGCTGACGATCATAAACATAAAAGTTTTATTCAAAGATTTTATACCTCGTTTAACGTTGCATTTGATAATGTAACAAACAGATACAAACGTTCGGTTAGTTTCCTTTCTGTTAAAAAATGGATTGTATTGGCCTCTATTCTTATTGCCAGTGCCGCATTATTTTATATGATGAAAACTACTCCATCTGCTTTCGTTCCTTCGGAAGATCAGGGAACTGTTTTTGCCAATATTAGTTTACCGCCATCGGCTTCTATGGAGCGTTCTGATGTAATAGCGAAACGAGTTGACAGTATTGCCAAAACGATTCCGGGAGTTAAAAACACGCTTCGTATTGTGGGGCAAAACTTTACAGCCGGAGCCGGTAGTGCTTACAGTATGGTTATTGTAAAATTAGTACCTTGGGATGAACGTGAGTTAAGCGTTAATGATGTAATTGGTCAGCTTTTTGCCAAAACAAGCGGAATTCGCGAAGCTAATATCTTCTTTATTTCACCACCAACGATTCAGGGATTTGGACAAAGTGGTGGATTCGAATTTCAGTTGCAGGACAAAGGAGGTCATACTACGGCGGAATTCTATAAAGTGAATACTGACTTTTTAGAAAAACTATCCAAACGTCCGGAAATACAATATGCGACAACACCATTTAATCCTGGTTTTCCACAATATATGATGGAAATTAATTTGGCTAAAGCCAAAGATGCAGGAGTTGCCGTAAACTCGATTTTGTCGACGATGCAAGGTTATTATGGTGGATTGTATGCTTCGAATTTCAATAAATTCGGAAAACAATATCGTGTTATGATACAGGCTTCTCCGGAATTCCGTACCAATACAGAAGGATTAAATAAAATTTTTGTTCGTAACAATGCGGGAACAATGGCTCCGATTACAGAGTTTGTAAAAATGACCAGAGTTTTTGGACCGGAATCGATTTCAAGATTTAACTTATTTACTTCTATTTCGATTACAGGAGCACCAAACCCGGGCTTTAGTTCAGGAGATGCTATTAAGGCAATTCAGGAAGTGGCTGCTGAAAATTTACCAGCAGGTTATGGTTATGAATTCTCAGGTTTAACACGTGAAGAATTAGCTTCAGGAAGTGAAACTATTTTCATTTTTATTCTTTGTCTGGTGTTTGTTTACTTTTTATTAAGTGCACAATACGAGAGTTATATATTGCCATTTGCGGTGTTGTTCTCCATTCCGTTTGGATTGGCAGGAGCTTATTTATTCTCGATTATTTTCAAATTAAACAGTAATATTTATTTGCAGATTTCCTTAATCATGTTGATTGGATTGCTGGCGAAGAATGGTATTTTGATTGTCGAATTTGCATTAGACCGAAGACGAAAAGGATTGCCAATCGTTCAGGCAGCAATTGAAGGAGCCGTAGCTCGTTTACGACCAATTTTGATGACTTCTTTCGCTTTTATTCTTGGACTTGTTCCTTTAATGTTTGCTACCGGAGCGGGAGCTGTCGGAAATAAATCGATCGGAACCGGAGCGGTTGGAGGTATGTTAATTGGAACCATTTTGGGAGTATTTGTTATTCCGGTATTGTTTATCATTTTCCAGACTTTACAGGAAAAAGTAAGTGGTCCTGCTAAAGACGGTTATGATGATGACGATGATGATGATGAAGAAGTGCAATTGATCGAAGCTCATAAAGAGTAAATAATTTAATTCAAAAGAAATGACTCATAGTTCAAATAAATATATTGTACTGGTATTGACAGCCGCACTTTTAAGTGCGTGCTCGATTACCAAAAAGTACGAACGTCCGGAAACTATTTCGACAGATAAATTGTATCGTGATCAGGCTTCCGCCGATTCGACTACGATTGCGAATATGCCCTGGCAAACTGTTTTTAAAGATGAAAAACTGAATGCGCTAATTCAAAAAGGATTAGATCAGAATTTAAATCTGAAAAATGCGATTGAAAATATTGTACAGGCTAATGCTTCTTTAGTTCAAAGTAAATTAGCTTATTATCCAACGCTGAATGTAGATGCTAATGTAACTCGTAATAAACAGTCACAAGCGGGATTAAATTTCCCTGCTGGAATAAACATCAACACGTTGACTACAACTTATAAATTAGGTTTGAGTACATCTTGGGAAGCGGATATCTGGGGAAAATTGAGCAGTTCTAAAAGAGCAGCTTTGGCCACTTATTTAAGTACTGATGCTGCAAGACAAGCGGTTCAAACCCAACTGATAGCTGATATTGCCAACAATTATTTTTTATTATTGGCTTATGATAAACAATTGGAAATCACAGAGGAAACCTTAGAAAGCCGAATCAAAAATGTGCAAACCATAAAAGATCTAAAAGAAGGTGCGATAGTTACCGGCGCAGCGGTTGTACAAAGTGAAGCCAACCAACACGCAGCAGAAGTATTGATTCCAGACTTAAAACGCAATATTCGTGAAGTAGAAAATGCAATTCATATTTTATTAGGAGAAGCTCCGGGGCCAATTGACAGAGGTGTTTTAGGAACTCAAAATATACCTGAGAATCTGGCGACTGGTTTGCCTTCTCAATTATTAGAAAATCGCCCTGATGTTCGTCAGGCGGAATTTAATTTGAGAACGGCTTTTGAAATGACAAATATGGCCAAAACTTATTTTTACCCAAGTTTGACATTAACAGCGAGTGGCGGATTTTCGAATCTGCAATTGACAGACTTTTTTACCAATTCAGTCTTCTATTCGTTAATTGGCGGATTGACACAGCCTTTATTTAATCAGGGAATTAATAAAATGAGACTGACAACAGCGCAGTCACAACAAGTACAGGCTTATAATAATTTCCAACAAAGTCTTTTGGTTGCCGGACAGGAAGTTTCGAATGCTTTGTACGCTTATCAAATGGCGGCTGACAAAGAAGATTCAAGAGAAAAACAAATTGAAGCCTTAGAAAAAGCAGTTGATTATACACAACAGCTTTTAGAATACAGTTCGGCTACAAACTATACAGATGTATTGACATCACAGCAAAATCTTTTAGCGGCACAATTGAGTGGCGTTAACGATAATTTGCAAAAATTACAAGCGGTGGTTGATTTGTACCGCGCTTTAGGCGGAGGCTGGAAATAAGTTCTTTATACCGAAAAGCAGTATTGGTCGATAAAATTGGCTGATCGGTATAAAGAATTATGCTGAAGTTGAAGTTGTTATTATTTTTGGAAAGTAATAATAAAAGTCAAAGAAAAAGATCTGAAGTTCCACACAACGATCTCTATTATTAAAAACATGACTAATGAAGAGCGCCTCAATTTTGAGGCGTTTTTTTATACCTCTACATCGGTTAAAAAGTGCTCTCCGTCGATTGGTTTGGTGGTTCTGTATAATGGATGCGATAAACGAAATTATTGGCATTACTTTCGATTACTATTAAATGAAATTAAATTTTAAAACAAAAACGATGAAAAAATTAGTATTCGCCTTAGTGCTATTTATGAGTATATCTTTTGCTCAGGCACAAGTTTCAATTAATGTAAATATTGGAACTCCTCCAAGCTGGGGACCGGAAGGAAATGACGACAGCAGATATTATTATTTACCTGATATTGATATTTATTATGATGTTGCCCAAAGGCAGTATATTTATGATAATAACGGTAGATGGACCCGTGATAAAAGACTTCCTTCACAGTACAGAAATTATGATTTGTATAAAGGCTATAAAGTGGTCTTAAACGATTATAAAGGAAATACTCCTTATTCGTATCACAAGAAACACAGAGAAAGTTATCCAAAAGGATATCATGGAAAACCGCAAAAAAGCAGAGGCAATAAACCGGAGAAAAACAAATCAGATCACAAAGAGAAACATGAAAACCCTAAAAATTCAAAAGGGAATTCTAATAATGATAAGAAACATTCTCACGATGATCACCATTAATTAAAATAGTAGTAATGAAAAACGCCTCAATTGTTGAGGCGTTTTTTATAATTTGGATTATCAGTTTTTAACTCGAAAAAGTCAATCCTTTAGCTTTAAAACTACTAAAAAGAACCTGACGGGCAGAGCTTACGGTTTCTTCAGTACGATAAATACTGCACCAGAATTTTACCAGAACTTTATATTTTCCATCAGAAATAGCATTATAGAAAATTTGCGGTGTTTTGGTTGTATTTACCAAAGACAAACTTTCCAGCGCCTCTATGATCGTTGCATTGATATCGTCTGGAGTAGTGTCGCCACTAATGTCTATTGAAACTTCAACTAATTTAAAATTGTCTGTATACGTCCAGTTGGTGATGTTTTGAGACAATAAATTTCCATTCGGGATAATGATTTCGGCACCGTTTGGCGCATTGATTTTAGTGGTACGCAATCCCATCGATTTCACTCGGCCGGATTCAGAACTGATTTCAATAACATCCCCAATCTGAATCGGTTTATCAAAAATTAAGATAATACCCGAAACGAAATTATTAACCACATTCTGAAGTCCAAGTCCAACACCGACACCTAAAGCTCCTAAAAGAATACTCAGTTTATCCAAAGGCATTCCGGAAGCGGCAACGGCCAAAAGATACCCGCCAATCAAAACAATTAGTCTCGTAATGAGTAATTTAGAATGTTGCCTTTTGTTGACATTTTCTTCGTTTTCATCATCAATTTCGCCAAAGAAATAGGCAACATATTTTTGAAGTAAATGGGCAATCCAAATGATGATAAAAAACAAAACAATGTTTCCTAACGTAAAAGTTATGCTTCCAATATTGTTTGGACGGCTTAGTAACTCTCCTAAAGAAGTTCGAAGGGATTGCCAAATATTTAAATTCGAGGCAATTACCACCACCCACATATAGCCAATTACCAAAACGAAAGGCTTTTTGAGTGTATTGGATAAACTTTCGTGATCAAAAATCTTTTCAATTCCACGTTTTACCCTGGTCGTATATATCTGTAGAAGAATGATTTCTAAGATTATTTTCAATAGCACACTAAGTGCTACTATCTGCGTAAGCGAAATAAAAGCAGTGAGGCTAAGCATATTCGAAAGTGAAACTCTTCCGAAAAGATTGTAAAGTATCGACAGACCATTAAACCCGATAAAAATTATACTCGCCCATTTGAAAAATCCCTGTATGTACAATTGCTCTTTGAGCGTTTTGATTTGTACCAGGCCATAGCGTATTCCTAAAACATTTATGACAATGAATGCGCAGCGTTGCAGGAATCCAACTTCAATAAAAAGATCCAGGAAACAAAGCGTGAAGAACAAACCTAGAAGAAATAGCCAATTTTTCATCGCTACTTTTGACCATTGATTCTTGAAAAGAATTGTCAAAATTCCGAGCAAAAGCATTTGAAGTAATTCTATAAACAAAGCCGGTGCAAATAAATTACTGACAACGGCAATATTAAGTCCGATTACAGCAACCGGAATAAGAAACCCTCTGTTTAAATATTTGAAATTAAATAATGAAAGGTTTTCTGAATGTCCATTTGTTTTAAGGTATTTTAAATTACGTGAAACATACCAGGCCAGAAGTCCCATAAAAAAGAGCAGTGTAATGAGTCCGCCTGTACGGTAACTCAAGTAGTAAGCAGCAACCTTTTCCTCAATTACTATTTTGGCTCCTATGTTTTGTGCCACAGTTTTTTTAGGAACCGAATCGTTAATACTCCATAAAAAAGGATATTCTTTATGCAGCATACTAATTCCAGACTTTTCAAGCTTACCTTCAACAACCAGCAATGCGTTCGAAACGGCTATTTTTCGTTGTACAGTTATTCTTTTTTTCTTGTTTAAGATTCCCTGATTTTTCGTCATCAGGCTATCTGTACTAAGATATTTTTTTCTTAGGTTGGCAAATTCTTTTTTGAACTGCTTGCGGCGGATAGTATCTTTTAAAAGCGCCATTAGATTTTTGTCTTTACGCAGCTCGATAAATCGGCCTTTAATCTTCTCCAGATTTTCATTGCGTAAATTGATAGCCTTATTCTGTTCTTCCAGCTGTTGCTGAATTTCTTCCAACACGGTTTGATACATTTGCTGGTTACGCACATTTGGATTGGCACCTTTCAGGCTTTCAAGAATAAGGTCAAGTTTGCCTTGTGTTCTTTTAATTTCTCCAAACAAATGATGAGAAGCACTATCAAAATCAGCATCATTATAAGCTGATTCCATCATTTCATTGGCCTTTTCAATAGCCATAAGATACTCACTGTCTGTGGTGGCTTCTTCAAATAATTTTGAACGGGTTTCCTTTTTGGGAGCAGTGGTTTGTGAATAGGAGAGTGGTGCGTAAAATAACGCAAGAAGTAAGGCTAATAAACAAAGAAAATTTCTTTTTTGTAACATAATTGCAATGAATTTAGGGTTTCCAAATTTAATTGTTTTTAAAACACTTTAGCAGAAAATATCGAAATATTCTGGTACAAAACAAGTAAAAGTGTTTTCAATTCTGTGTTGGATTATTTAATGTTTTTTATAATAAAATATTATATTAGTTCTCTATTTTGAGTATAATCAAAAAATCTATAAACAGCAGTAAATGGAAAATATTACAGTAATCATTATGTTACTATTTGGCGTTGCTTTTCTTAGCCTGATCAGTAAGAGATACAATTTTCCAATTCCAATTGTTTTGGTACTTTGCGGGGTTGTCATTAGTATTGTTCCCGGGCTTCCGGTTATTGCCCTGAACCCTGAAGTCGTTTTTATTATTTTTCTACCTCCGCTTTTATATCATGCCGCCTGGTATACGAGTTGGTTTGAATTCAAAAAAACGATTCGGCCAATAACGATGGCAGCTGTTGGTTTAGTTTTATTTACCACGATAGCAGTTGCTCTCGCAGCACATTGGCTTATTGAAGATATGTCCTGGCCTTTGGCTTTTTTACTAGGCGCTATTATTTCACCTCCAGATGCGGTTTCGGCTACTTCAATAACAAAAGGTCTGGGTCTTCATCCTCGTCTGATTGCGATACTCGAAGGCGAAAGTCTGCTTAATGACGCCAGTGGATTAGTAGCTTATAAATATGCATTGGCAGCAATTCTGGCTGGAAATTTTGTGCTTTGGGAGGCTGGTTTGAATTTCTTTATCATGTCAACACTTGGTATTGCCATTGGTTTAGTGGTAGGTTTTGTAATGAGCATTGTTCATAAAAAATTTGTTTGCGATGATATAATAGAAGCGACATTAACGCTCTTAACGCCTTTTGCTTCTTATTTAATTACAGAACATTTTGAATGTTCCGGTGTACTTGCCGTGGTAACAACCGGGCTTTATCTTTCGGCACGATCCGGAAGTATTTTTACACATGAAAGCCGTATTATGGCCGTAACCATCTGGAGTATTTTGACTAATATTTTAAATGGTCTTATCTTTATATTGATTGGTTTACAGCTTCGTCATATTATCATCGGAATCAGTAATTATTCTGGCAGTTCTTTGTTGCTATGGGGAGCGAGTATTAGTGCAGTTGTTATTGTAGTACGTTTTCTATGGGTAATTCCGTCAACATTGTTGCAGAAGTACTTAAGCAGTAAAAATAAACAGAAAGAAGAATTTGATTATCGAAACATGATCATTTTTGGGTGGTCGGGAATGCGAGGCGTAGTTTCGATGGCAGCCGCTTTGGCATTGCCCTTAATGATGAATGAAAAAGAGGCGTTCCCTTTGCGTAATCTTATTATTTATCTGGTTTTTTGTGTCATTCTTTCGACATTGGTCATTCAGGGATTAACACTTCCGTGGCTGATCAAAAAATTAAAAATTCACCCTTATTCAATTATAGCCGAAGAATACGAGATCAGGAATGTTATAGTTTCTGAGACAATTGCCCATATTGAAGATAACTTTTCATTGCTTAATGACGATTTACTTCATAACATTAAAAGTAAATATGAAGTGAAGTTTAATCGTTTGCAGAAAACTGAACTACCGGCTAATTTTTTTGGCAATGGTAAAGTAATGGGAGGACAGATTTTTAATGAGTTTACTAAACTTCAAATTGAT
This sequence comes from Flavobacterium sp. LC2016-12, assembly GCF_015351595.1. GTDB lineage: Bacteria > Bacteroidota > Bacteroidia > Flavobacteriales > Flavobacteriaceae > Flavobacterium. Next base: position 689,419 of record NZ_JADKPT010000001.1, read on the forward strand.
CTGCTAAATATTGAGCGGGCAAAACTGGAAGTGATGCACAAACAAGGGTCAGTGAATGAAGAAATTTTTCGAAAAATAGAAAAAGAACTGGATCTTGAGGAGACCCGTTTGTGGATGGAAATGTATGAGGAGTGAGGTTAATTAGATAATTAGATAATTAGGCAATTAGATAATTAGGCAATTAGGCAATTAGATAATTAGACAATTAGATAATTGGAAGTTGGATAATTGGAATGTTGGAATGTTGGAATGTTGGAATGTTGGAATGTTGGAATGTTGGAATCTTGGAATGTTGGAATCTTGGAATTTTGGATGTTTGGAATACTGAAATGTTGAAATGTTGGAATATTGGATTTTCATCATTAGATAGTGATATTGGCTGATCGTAAAATGGAAGGTTAATTTGGAAAAATATACTTGTTGTAAAATACTTATATTTACATTTTATATATTTAATTCATGGAAGAAAATAAACACGTAACGATCTATGATATTGCAGAAAAGCTTAATCTGGCAACTTCTACAATTTCAAGGGCTTTAAAGGATCATCACTCAATAAGTGATAAGACGATCAAGAAAGTTAAAAAGGCTGCAAAAGAAATGGGATTTGTACCCAATACTCTTGCTGCAGGTTTGCGTGGAAACAAAACAAAAACAATTGGCGTACTGATACCAACAGTTACACAACCCTTTTTGTCATCACTAATTAGTGGTATCGAAATTACGGCTCAAAAATCGGATTATTCGGTAATCATTATGCAATCGCATGATTCTTATCATGATGAAGTGAATATGGCGAAATCCTTATACAGTAACCGTGTGAGTGGCGTTATTTGTTCGCTTGCGATGGAAACCAGAGATACTTCGCACTTTCATCAATTTTCAAACAATAATATTCCGTTGGTTTTTGTCGACAGGGTTCCCAAAGATTATAATACCTTCAGAGTTGTAATTGACAATTATTCAGCTGGTTATAAAGCGACTAAACATCTAATAGAACAAGGCTGTCTTCGTATTGCGCATTTAACAGCAGGTTCAGAATTCGGTAATTTATATAATGAAAGAAAAAGAGGCTATGTTGAAGCTTTAAGAGATCACAATTTACCTGTTGATGAGGAATTGATTATTGATTTGAAAGCCGTTACTTATGAAGAAGGAGTAAAGGCAAGTAATAAATTGTTTGACATAAAACCACTTCCTGACGGCGTTTTTGCTTCTGGAGATATCATTGCGGTCAGTGCGGTGCAAACAGCCAAGAAAAGAGGTATAAAAGTACCGGAAGATATTGCTATTATTGGTTTTAATAATGACCCTATTTCTCAAATTATTGATCCAAATTTATCGACTATCACGCATCCTGCTGAAAAAATGGGAAAAGCGGCTGCAGATATTATTATTAAGAATCTTAAGTCTGCGAAAAATGAAGATGTACAGGAAATTGCTTTCTTAAATACGGAAGTACTTGTACGGGAATCTTCAAGAAGAAAAGAATCTTAAGCTTTATCGGGTAAAAGTTAGTTCTTTTCAGGATTAAATATTTATCAAATAAACTACTATTGATATTATATTAAACTCCTTTCAATTTAGTTTGAAAGGAGTTTTTTTATGCTTAATAAGCAACCGATTGCCCTTTTGTCTTTTTTTGGAAAAATTTTGTGATTTAAATCCTTCTTAAAATTTTCTCTAACTTATTGAAGGGTCTGCTGGAACGTTTTCTCTTTTTGTACGAATTATTTGTATTTAATTTTTTACTAAAACCAAGGACAGGAAAAAAAATATATAAGATACTCATTTTTGCATTTTCTATAATTTTTTTAATCATACATAATTTTATCTACAACGTTTTCGTTGTTTTAAATCTTGATTTTAATAAATATCTAAAATTTTATTAATAAAAATATAGATACTGTTTTTTTTGGAGAGTTTTTTTTAGAAATTCAAATAAAAAATTTACACAACCGATTGCGTATTGTTGTAATTTATATATATTTGTTTTCAGGAAAGGTTCTTTAGTGATTTATTTCTAATAAGATTTGAGAAGTAAAGAGTCAATCAATAAAAACGAACTAAACCATATATTAACTATTAAACCAATCATTTATGACTAACTTTTTACTTACTAAAAGCAAATCAAAATACTTTAAAAATTTGGGTTTTATGATCCTGTTGTTAGTGTTTTCTGCTTCGGTAAATGCTCAGACAACTGTGTCAGGAACAGTTTCAGATAATAGTGGACCGTTACCGGGAGTCAATATTATTGTAAAAGGAACAAAAACAACTGCAGCTACCAATTTTGATGGCACTTATTCCATTCAGGCCACACCAAATGCGGTTTTGGTTTTTAGCTTCATCGGTTTTAAATCAAAAGAAGTTTCATTAAATAATCAAACTCAGATTAACATAATTCTTGAAGAAGATTTAAATAGCTTAAAAGAAGTTGTAGTTGTAGGATACGGTACAATGAAAAGATCAGATTTAACCGGAGCTGTTTCTACAGTTACCAGTGCGGCTGTACAACAATCTGTTGCAACAACAATTGATCAGGTTTTACAGGGTCGTGCAGCTGGTGTTCAAATTCAGTCGAACAGTGGTGCGCCAGGCTCAAGCTCTTCTATTCGTATTCGTGGTATCAGTTCCTTAAACGGATCAAATGAACCCATTTTTGTAATCGATGGTGTTATTATAGACGGATCTACAAGTTCTGTAAATACAAATCCGCTTGCGAATATCAATCCGGCCGATATTGTTTCGATGGATATTTTGAAAGACGCTTCAGCAACAGCTATTTACGGATCAAGAGCGGCAAATGGAGTGATCATGATTACAACAAAACGTGGTAAAAAAGGAGATATGGTTCTGAATTTCGACAGCTATGTAGGCTGGCAGGAAATTCCGAAACATTTAGATTTATTAAATCTTAAAGAGTACGGTACCCTTAAAAATACCCGTTCTGATTTAGGAATCGTACAACGTGATAATTATTTCATTAGAACTGATTTATTAGGAGAAGGAACAGATTGGCAAAAAGAACTTTTTGACACAGCTTTGATGCAAAGCTATAATTTATCAGCTTCAGGAGGTACTGAAAACACTACTTACGCCATGGGAATAGGCTATTTAGATCAGGAAGGCATTGCGATCGGATCTGGATTTGATCGTTTTAATCTTAGAGGTGTTGTGGATTCTCAGGTAAAAAGCTTTTTGAAAGTGGGAGTAAATTTCGCTTTAAGCAAAACCAATCAAACCACTACAGTGCAGGATGATGCCCTAATATTAACAGCCCTTAAACAAACGCCAAACGTTGCAGTTCGTAATGCTGACGGTACATTTGATGGTCCGGATACTAAAGAATTTGTTCAAAACAATCCAATAGGTTTAGCTTCTATCAAAGACAATCATAATATCAATTACGGAATAAGAGCGAATGCTTATGCTGAGATTGGTTTTACCAAAGACCTTAAATTCAAAACAACTTATTCGCTAGATTATGGTTTTGCCAATAATTACACGTTCAATCCATCGTATACTTTTGGAGCATTAGTAAATGACGTGAGAGAAGGTTCAAGAACGAAATCTAATAGTGAATTCTGGAGCTGGAACAATGTTTTAACCTACGATAAAACTTTTGGGGATCATAAAATTATAGCTATGTTAGGTCAGGAGATGCAGGAATCAAACTGGGAAAACCTTTATGGGTACAGAACAGGATATCTGACAAATGGCGCAACAGATCTAAATGCAGGAGATGCTACAACAGCTAAAAACTCAAACGGAAGTAATACAAGTTCATTAAGTTCTTATTTCAGCAGAGTCCAATATTCGTTCAATGATAAATATTTCGTGACCGGGACAATAAGAAGAGATGGTTCTTCTAAATTTTATAAAGACAATCAATGGGGTTGGTTTCCATCAGCGGCCTTAGCCTGGAAAGTTTCAAATGAAAATTTCCTAAAAGAAAGCAAAGTAATCAGCAATATGAAATTACGTTTGGGTTGGGGAGAAGTTGGTAGTCAAAATGTACCAAACTATGCCTATACATCAACGTACAATGCTTCTGCAACCAATTGGGGAACAGGGTTGTTGGCAGCAAATACAGCTAATAAAGATTTACAATGGGAAACAACAAGTTCAAGCAATTTAGGTCTTGATATTAGCTTCTTAGACAACAGAATCGAACTTGTTGCTGATGTTTATTACAAAAAAACAGATAATTTATTATTGCAATTGCCTCTTCCGGCTTACGTGGGAACAACGGGGCAAGGATCAACTTCTGCTCCGTGGGTAAATATTGGCTCTCTTGAAAATAAAGGGCTTGAGTTCACATTGAATACTTTAAATATGGACAGAAGAGACTTTACCTGGAGATCAAATGTGACCTTCTCTATGAACAGAAGTAAAGTATTGGCATTGAATACAGAAACCGGAATCTTAAATAAATCACTTCAACAAGGTTCTGATGTAACTATTGTTACCCGTACAGCAGTAGATCAGGCAATTGGTCAGTTTTATGGATACAAAGTAATTGGACGTTTTGAAAAAGCTACTGATTTTTATTATAAAGATGCAGCCGGAACTGTGAAACCTACCGCTTTACCAGAAGGAATGGCGATCGGCGAAAATGGTGTCTGGATTGGAGATTATATTTTTAAAGATGTTAATAATGATGGTGTAATCAACGAGAAAGACCGTGATTATATTGGTAATCCTAATCCTGATTTTACTTTCGGAATCAACAACTCATTTTCTTTCAAAGGATTTGATGTGAGTATTTTAGTAACAGGTTCTTATGGAAACGATGTGGCAAATTATCAAAGACGCTGGTTAGAAAATCCTCGTGAAAACACGAATTTATTGTCATCAGCTTTAGGATATGCACAATTGGGATTAATTGATCCTGCTGGTCCTAATGATTACCGTAATGTGCAAATTGTAGGCGGAGATCCTTATATGCCAAGAATTGCAGCTTCATCAGCAGCCTCGGCTTCTAATTATCGTTTTAGCGACAGATTTATAGAAGACGGATCGTATGTAAGAGTGAAGAATATCTCGATTGGTTACAATTTACCAAAATCATTGTACTCAAAATATGGTATTTCGAACATCAAAGTATATTCAAACGCTCAAAACGTATTGACATTCACCAAATATAAAGGTTACGATCCGGAAGTTGGTTCTCTTAATCAGGATGCGCTTTTAACCGGTATTGATAATGGACGCTATCCATCGCCAATGATCACGACTCTTGGATTAAATGTTAATTTCTAAAATATTGCAAACTATGAAAACAAAAAATATATTTTACTCGGTTCTTATGATCGCATTGCCATTTGTTTGGACTAGTTGTAGTGATCATTTAGACGTTGAACCAAACGATCAGATTACAAAAGAGAATTTTTATAAAACAGAAGCCGATTTTCAGGCTGCAACTGGACCCTTATACAATAAAGTTTGGTTCGATTTTAATGATAAATTTTATTACGGTTTAGGAGACGGACGTGCCAATAATTTATACGCTCCGTACTCAGATTATATTTATCCTTTTACCGATCTGTCTGAAACCGGATTAACAGGGCCTTTGGTTTCTGCCTGGGGATCTTTGTACAATGTAGTACAACAATCAAATAATGTAATTATCGGAATCTCTGATAGTGAAGTTAGTGCTGCGGTTAAGAATAAATATATTGCTGAAGCCCGTTTTATGAGAGGTACAGCCTATTGGTATTTGGCTTCACTTTGGGGAGATGTTATTATTTCGACTGACCCGAGAGAATTGGTTAAAAATCCAATAGTGAACAAAAATCCATTAAAAGATGTTTATGAATTTGCTATTCGCGATTTAGAATTTGCAGCTAAATTTCTTCCTGAAACTGCTGGTCAGGCTGGTAGATTGACAAAATATAGTGCTTACGGAATGTTGTCTCGTGTGTACTTGTCATTTTCAGGAGTAAGTGAGAATCCAAATAGTGGAACGAGAAAACAAGAATATCTTGATTTGGCTAAAAAAGCTGCTGAAAAAGTAATCACTGCCGGGCCATATAAACTGTTAGCTAATTATGACGATTTATTTAAGATCGATAATAATAACAATACAGAATCTATGTTTGCGCTTCAATGGGTTCCAAACGGGGATTATGGCGTAACAAACACACAGCAGGCTTATTTTGCATTGGGATCTGACATTACAGGAGATGATACCGGATGGGGTTATTGGACAAGAGCATCTTATAATGTTTTACAGGAATACGAGTCAGCAGACAAACGCAGACAAGCAACCTGGATGGCGGATAATGATTTTTATCCTGAAATCAATAAAGCAAATGGAGGTTATACGGTTGATCATACTAATGATTTCCTTACGGTTAAAAAAGGTGTTGTAGGTTCTACAAAAGACAATGCTAAAACATCTCGTATGAACTCAGGGTTAAATACCTACATGTTACGTTTAGGAGAAGTGTATTTAAATTATGCCGAAGCAGCTTTAGGAAACAACGCTACAACTGCTGATGGTCTGGCTATTGCGTCAGTAAATGAACTTCGTACACGTGCAGGTCTTAATCCTAAAACAACACTTTCTTATGCTGATATTATTCACGAAAGAAGAGTAGAGTTGTGTATGGAAGGACAATATTGGTATGATTTAGTTCGCAGAGCCTATTACAAACAACAAGAAGTAATCAACTATGTGACAAGCCAGAATAGAGGTACTATCGTTCCGATTTTGTATGACAATACAATCAATAAAGTAACAATCGATGATACAGGAAGCAGCAGTACGCGCTCTATTGGTGTAATTGATGCAACGATTTTTCTTTTGCCTTATCCGGAATCTGAATTGGTTCAAAATCCTTTGTTAAGAGAAAATCCAGTTCCTTATGAGTTTACAGAGGAAAAAATAAAAGACTTGTTCTAGTATTATGAAAAATAATAATTTAAAAAGATTGATCAATATGAAGCAATATATATTAAATAAAAGATATTGGGCAGCCCTTGCATTTATTGGAATGATGTTCTTTGGGTTACTGTTTACCTCTTGCGATAATAACGATTCAGCAAGTAGCTCAATAGTAGTCAAAAAAGTTTTCTTAGAAGATGTAAATTCAGCTGTTCCGGACAGAGAAGTTAATTTTGTAAGATTAGGACAAACAATACGAATTGAAGGTTCTGGATTTAGTGGACTTAAAAAAGTGTACATCAACGGCTATTCGACTTATTTTAATGTCGTTTTTGTATCGGATAATTCGATAATATTGACTGTTTCCGGTGATACACCAACTATAGAAGCAGAGCCGGCAGACAGAAATACAATTCGTTTTGTAAATGATAATACCGAAACAGTATTTCCATTTCAGATTCGTGCCTCAAGTCCAACTATTAGCAGTATTTCTAATACAATGCCAAATCCGGGTGAAAAAATTACAGTTTCCGGTGCTGGTTTAACTGAAATAAACAAAGTAGTTTTTCCTGGAAATGTTACAGTAACGACCGGAATCGTATCAGATCCTGATGGTGAATTCTTTACAGTTACAATGCCAGGCGGAGTTTCAGATACTGGAGGTTCAATATTTGTTGAAGGTTCAAATGGAGGTGCTTATTCTCCAGCTTATTTTAACTTTAAAAAAGGTCTTTTATTAAATTTTGACGGAAGCGGCTCTCACGGCTATTGGGGAACTTCAACTAGTATGATTCAACCGGAAGATTTAGAGTCAGGAACTATTGGAACTGATAATATTTCGCAAGGCAAATATGTTCCGCATCGTCCGGCGCGTATCGCTTCTTTTGATGCTGCCAAAAACCGTTGCACTGAAGTTTGGACAGCAGGAAATGGCGTTGACAACTGGAGAGCACAATTAACACCTTATATTCCGGCAAACACAGCATTAGATCAAGTGGCTTTTCAGTTTGATGTTTATGTACCGGATACCTGGAAAGATTCAGGGTTTTTAAAAATATGTACAATCAATAATTTTAATGGTGGAGAATGGACTGGAGGTTGTTACAATTATGTGCCTTGGATTGTAGACGGAAAATCGGTTGCTTTTCAAACTACTGGCTGGACAACGGTTACGATTCCGTTAAACAAATTTTATGCATGGTCTAAAGAAGCTTTTACTTTCGAAACTGTTTTAGCATACCGTGAGGCTGCAACGTATCAAAATTTTGGTATTTTCTTTGAAAACTCTGATGTTAAATTGAAAGATGTTACAGGAAATGATAGTACTGTAGAGTTTCCTTCAAAAGCAACTTCTGTGAAAGTATATACAGACAACTGGAGAATTGTTTCCTTAAACACACCAACTTATAATGATTTCCCTAACTAGTATAAATCTGTAAAAGAGGAATATAAAAAAGAAAAATCATATAATTTAAAAAATAGAACAAATGAAATACAAATATATAATCCCAATAATTGCTTCCTCTCTAATGATCTTAGGATCATGCGATGATAATTTAATGGAATGGGAAAAAGACCCGGAACACGGCGCCATAACCGGAGCAGAATTGCCTTTAGAACTGGTTGAAAAAATCAGCCGTTATGAACCATTAAAAACCTATACTGATTTTGTTTTAGGAAACGGAATCGGAACTGATTTATACATGAGCGATGCCGCATACCGAAAATTAGTCAATGAAAATTTTGACGAAGTTACTCCTGGTTATGCGATGAAACATGGTGCCATGGTAAATTCAAAAGGAGAAATTAATTTTACGACTATGGATGCTTTTATTGCTGCTACTAAATCGGCTGGTTTAAGCGTTTTCGGACATACTTTGGTTTGGCATTCGAATCAAAATGCAAGTTATTTAAATAGTATTATTGCGCCAACCGTAATTCCGGGTTCAAGCGGAGCAAATGCAATGGATATTGCGGGTTTAAAAAATGGCACTTTTTCTAATTGGAGTAGAAACAATCCGGGTCAGGGAATTACAATTGTGGATAATGCGGGATTAACGGCTAATTCTAAAGCAGTGCAATTAATTTCATCTGCATCATCAGCCAATTATTGGAATTTACAACTTGCATCTCCAAGCATTCCGGTTGTCGCTGGTCATAGTTATGAGGTTTCTTTCTACATCAAATCAGATCAGGCCGGTAAAGGACGTATTTCTTTTACAGGACTGACAAATGGTTACCCGTGGATCAATTGGGATGGTACAGGTGGAGCAGAAGCATTTATGACAGGTTCACAATGGAAACAAATCAAATTTACATTAAATGCAAATGATTTTGCTGTCGGAAGTAATAGCCTGCAATTAAGCTTTGATTTAGGATCTCTTCCAAACGTAACTTATCTTATTGATGTAAATACGTTAGCTGTTACAGATCTTGACGCAGCACCAACTGTAGTTAATTTGGTAGCCAATGGTACTTTAAACACTGATATCAATGGCTGGGCAAAATACAATGGAGCTGATAATGCTTTAAGTTTTGCCGGAGCAGCAAATGCGTATGAAGGAAATGGCGCGATGAAAGTGGTTAATGCAACAAGTGATGCTGCCAATCAGTGGAAAACACAAATTCATGCTGATTTTACAAGTGTAATGACTTTAGATAAAGATTATACGATTTCGTATATGATTCGTTCAGAAGCTGCGGGATCTGTTCGTTGTTCAACAACAGGTACATCAGCCCATTATCAGGGCGATCAGACTACTTCTACAACATGGAAATTAGTAGAGTGGAAGTTTAAAGGAAACGGGACTGAAACAGGTTTGAATTTTGATTTGGGCGGAACCGCAGGCACTTATTACATTGACAATGTTGTGGTGACTTCAGGTGATTCAAATGGAGGACCAACTGCACCAGTGACGATCGAGAAAACAGATGCTGAAAAAACAATCATTATTGGCAAGTCTATGGAGGATTGGATTTCTAAAATGATGACGCATTACAAAACTTCTGTTTTTGCCTGGGATGTGGTTAATGAACCAATGAAAGAAGACGGAACATTAAGAACCGGAAATGAAGGAGATACAGCAGCAGACTATTTTTCATGGGCGAAATATCTTGGAAAAGATTATGCTGTAACAGCTTTTAAACTGGCACGTCAGTACGGAAATGCAACCGATAAACTGTTTATTAATGATTACAATTTAGAGTCAAGCTTAAGCAAATGTGATGGTTTAATTGAGTATGTAAACTATATCGAAAGCAAAGGTGCTACTGTTGACGGTATCGGAACGCAAATGCACATTTCGTTAACAACAGATAAAGACAAGATTGCTCAAATGTTCCAAAAATTAGCTGCCAGCGGAAAATTGATTAAAATTTCTGAATTGGACATCAGGTTAGGAACAAATGCACCAACTGTTGCACAACAAGCCGCTCAGGCAGAAATGTACCAGTATGTGATCGATATGTACAAAAAACACATTCCGACAGCACAGCAATATGGAGTAACCATTTGGGGACTTTCTGATAGTGTCAAAGAACATGAAAACTGGCTTCCGGATGAATCTCCAAACCTTTGGGATGCCAACTACGTTCGTAAACATGCATACAAAGGAACCGCTGATGGTCTTGCCGGAAAAGATGTCAGTAAAGATTTTTCAGGCGAATTAGTAAAAAATTAAAACCCTTTTTACCTTAATCCATCTTATAATGCCAGATGTTGGTTTTATAGGATGGATTATTTATTTGATTTAATATTAAAATGAGAATTATGTTTAATCTTCTAATAATGAGATTTTTTTTATTGCTGGTAATGGCAATGCAATTAGGCTTTAGTCAGGAAAAAACAACTCATCTTCAAAAAAAAGGAAATAAGACACAATTGATCGTTAACGAAAAACCGTTTCTTATTTTGGGTGGAGAATTGGGAAATTCTTCGGCTACCAGTATGGAAAGTATGGAGCCTATTTGGCCAAAATTGAAGGATATGAATCTCAATACAGTTTTAACCCCGGTTTATTGGGAATTGATTGAAAGGGAGGAAGGCAAGTTTGATTTTTCTTTGGTTGATGATTTAATTCTTCGCGCCCGAAAAGAAAATTTGAAATTATTTTTTCTTTGGTTTGGATCCTGGAAAAACAGTATGTCAAGCCACGCTCCGGCCTGGGTAAAATTAAATCAGAAGAAATACCCGAGAGTAAAAGATGATAAAAACATAAGCCATGAAATACTAACGCCTTTTAATGAAAACAATCTGAAGGCAGATATAAATGCTTTTCAGAAATTAATGGCGCACCTTAAAGACTTTGATCAGAAAGAACAAACCGTAATCATGATTCAGGTTGAAAATGAAATCGGAATGCTGCCAACAGCGAGAGATTATTGTCCACAGGCAAATGAAGCTTTCAATAAAGAAGTGCCGGCAGAATTAGTACAATATCTTCAGAAAAATAAAGAAAAATTGGTTCCAGAATTTTTAGAAGTATGGAAGAAAAATGGTTTTAAAGCAAAAGGAAATTGGGAAGCTATTTTTGGAAAAAGCCTCCAAACCGATGAGATTTTTATGGTCTGGTATTTTTCTAAATTCACCAATGCTGTTGCTAAAGCCGGAAAAGACAGTTATGCCATTCCAATGTTTGTAAATGCTGCTTTGAATGCTGCTGAAAAAAAACCGGGAGAATACCCAAGTGCCGGACCTTTGCCACATTTGATGGATGTTTGGAAAGCCGCTGGAAATTCGATTGATTTTCTTTCTCCAGATTTTTATAATCCATCATTTAAACATTGGAACGATTTATTTACTCGTCAGGGTGATCCTTTATTTATTCCGGAACATAAATTTGATAAAACAGCGGCATTCAAGGGGCTTTATGCAATTGGACATTATGAAGCAATTGGTTTTTCACCGTTTTCTATTGAATCAGTTGAAGATGGAAAAAAAGAACCTCTGGGAAAAATATATGATTTAGTAAGACAATTAACGCCGGTTATAGAAGCCAATAAGGGATTACATAAAATAGACGGTGTTTTGTTAGATAAGGAAAACCAATTGCAGGTTATTCAGTTAGGAGATTACGAATTTACTTTTAAACACGATTATACGCTAAATTGGTCTGATGGAGCCAAAGAAGAAATCTGGCCAACGACAAGCGCCATTATAATTGAAATTGCACCAAATGAATTTTATATTGCCGGTTCGGGAATTGTGATCACGTTTAAACCATTAAAAGATAAAACAGCTAACGCAGGAATCTTAAAAGTCGATCAGGGAACTTTTGAAAATAAGGTTTGGAAAACATTTCGTCATTTCAATGGCGACCAAACACATCAGGGGAGGCACGTGAGAATTGCCGTTGATGATTTCGAAATTCAGAAAGTGCAATTGTATACTTATGAATAATGCTATGTTGTAGTAATAGTTAAAAAGTACCTGAAAGTTTTAGGTACTTTTTATTTGTAGTGGAAGCCCATTAACCACTCAAATTGAATTTGAAAAGTGACTTTCTATGATATACCTTACATGGACAATAAAAACATCCGTGTTTTTAATCTGGTGTTTGATTAAAGAATCATAATCCGTTAGGTTAAACTGTTGGATCATGTCTTTTTTCAAATATTTTATAATGGATTCAATACTGCGAGTATCACTATCCTGCTGTTTTTTTAATTCTCGCTGTTTGCTTTCCAAATATTGCAAACTTTTTTTTAATCTCTGAATTTCAGGCTTTTCCAATCTTTTACGGCTTTTATAAATTTAACGAAATAAAACGATAACCCGGAAGGTCATTAAACTCAATATGCTCCAAAAACTTCACCATTTGAATTTAAGCCATTCCAGAGTATTGTATATTGATACATACGTACAATTTGAGATTTTGGTTTTGTTAAAAATTATAGAATTATTGAAAAATGTTGTAAAATTTCTATATTTATGTTTTAAGTAATTGATTATGGGTTTTTTATGTTTTTGTCGAAAAGAATTTTTTTAATAAATTTTTTATTTGATGTAACAACTTTGAGGTTTAACCGCAAAGTATGCTAAGAATTACGCAATGTGCACAAAGTTATATTCACATAGCTTTATGAACTTTGTGTTTTTACAAAGCCGTCCACATCAAAAAATCTTCGTGTACTTTGTGGTAAAATCTCTACAGTTTTATAATCAAAATTGATATTTCTGTATCTTTATAAAATAAAATTATAATCAATGACGATTCAGCAATTAAAATATATCGTAGCCTTAGACGAAGAACGCCATTTTGCAAGGGCTGCCGAAGTCTGTATGGTAACCCAGCCCGGATTAACAATTCAGTTAAAGAATCTGGAAGAGGAAATCGGAATTAAGATTTTTGATCGGAATAAAGTACCCTTGACACCAACTATATTAGGAACCGAAATTATCAACCGGGCAAAGAAAATTCTCCGTGAAGCAGATGAAATTCGGGATTTTGTGGTGAATGAGAAAAATCTGCTGGAAGGGGAGATTAAAGTGGGTATTATTTCCACTTTATCGCCTTATCTGATTCCGTTGTTTATTAAAGCGATGAAAGAGGCGACTCCAAAAGTGCATTTTATTATCAGAGAATCGAATACCGGTCAGTTGATGAAAGATGTAGAAACGGGAACGATTGATGTTGCTATTATGGCAACGCCAACCGGAAATCCGAATTTAATTGAACATCCCATTTTTAAAGAACCTTTTGTGGCGTATTTGAATGAATCCCATCCCATGGCGAAAGAAGCGTTTTATGAAATGCAGCCCGGAGATAAAACCGAATTATTGTTATTACATCACGAGTTTTGCTATAATGCACAATTACTGGATATCTGCGGTTTAAAATCCTCAGATAAAATAAAAGAGCAGTTTACTTACGATATCAGTTCGATTGAAACTCTAAAAAATCTGGTCAGAGCCCATTTGGGATTTGCGATTATTCCACAGCTTTCTATTTTGAACGACGCACCATCAGGGCTTTTTAAACCTTTCACAGAACCCATTCCCGTAAGAGAAATCAGTTTGGTGGTTTCCGATTCTTTTTCAAAGAAATTAATATTGGAGAAAATGAATGAAGCCATCTGGAATTCCCTCCCGGATTCCCTTAAAAAAGACTTCGCCTATCGAAAAATCCGTTGGAACGATTCGCCTTATTTTGTGAAAGCGGTGAGTAAGTTTATGTAATTTTAAACACATAGAAACATAGTTTTCCTTTGTCGAGAAAGGCGTTTCACTTGCTTGAAAACACATAGCTATGTGTCTCGAAACAAGTGAAACGCCTTTTTGCAGTATAAAAATCTATGTTTCTATGTGTTTAAATACTTAGCTCAAAGCTGAAACAATTATTATTTTTTCGATGCCTCAATAATCACATTAGCAACTTTTGCTGGTTGTGAAATAAAAACCACATGGCTTCCTTTTATTTCTGTGATTTTTGTGTTCGAACGTTTGTACATCGCACGTTGAATATCTGGTGTGATACTTTTGTCTTCTGTTGCTACGATTCCGTATGAAGGTTTATCTCTCCAGGCTGCTTTTGTAATAGGCGTTCCAAAACCTTGTGCGTGGAAAGCACCTTGAGAAGCGTACATAAAATCAGCTTGTTCTTTGCTTAAATCTCCGGCAAAACCAGCGTGGAATTTAGCTTTGTCATAATAAGCTATTCCTTTATCATCTGGAGCTAATACACCATTTTCAGGAGCAGGAGGCGCAGTTTGCAACCATTGAATAGAGTTTTCTCCGTTATCAGGCTGTAAAGCGGCTACGTAAACCAATGCCGCTACTTTTGGGTGATTCCCGGCTTCTGTAATTACAGTTCCGCCCCATGAATGTCCAACCAAAATAGTTGGTCCGTCTTGTCTGTCTAACGCTAAGTTTGTAGCAGCAACATCATCTGCTAAAGAGCTTAATGGGTTTTGAACAATAGTCACGTTATATCCTTTTTTAGTCAAAATTTGGTATAACCCCTGCCATCCTGAACCGTCTGCGAAGGCACCGTGTACCAATACAACGTTTTTAATTTGTGGAGCAGCAGTTTTAGTTTGTGCGCTAACATTTACAGTTGTAAATACTAAACTTAAGATTAAAGCAGCAAATGCGAAATAGCGATTAATTGTTTTCATAATAATAAAATTTAAATTTTAGATTTTGTGTTGATGTTTTTACTGATAAATTCCAACTTTCGTAATCTTTGTCAATTCCGACGAAGGAGGAATCCCCGCAAGTAGCTCCGTTCCTAATAGTCAATCTTTGTCGAGCTTCTCGCAAGGATTTCTCTCCCGAAGCCTCGGGATCGAAATGACAAGACTGTGTTGATTTTGTCTTTAAAGTAATTGGAATTTGGAATTTAAAAAATTTGGAATTTATCTAAAAGTTGTTGCTATTTAATTAATTTAATGTTACAGATAAAGTAATTTCAGTGTTTAATAATTTTGAGATCGGACAAATTTCTTTTGCTTTTTGAGCTGCCAGTTGAAAGTCTTCTGCAGAAATTCCAGGAACTTTTCCGGTCAATTCCAATTGAATTAAAGTTATAGTTCCGTCCTCGAAAGTAACTTTCGCTACTGTATCTAAATCTTCCGGAACAAAACCAGCTTCAGATAATAAAAAGCTTAATTGCATGGTGAAACAGCCTGAATGTGCCGCTGCGATTAATTCTTCCGGGTTAGTTCCAACTCCTTGTTCAAAACGGGTTTTGAAAGATAATTGTGCTTCGTTTAAAGTTGTGCTTTGTGTACTGATGGTTCCTTTTCCTTCCATTCCTGTACCTTTCCAATTTGCGTTTGCTCTTCTTGTAAATTTCATGATTTCTATTTTTTTAAGTTGTTTTAATTATTTAAAATCAATTGTTTGATTTTGATGAGACAAATTTATGGTGAGTATTTTTATTAATCAAATTAATAATTTTTGAGTGTTATTAAAATAATTTATAATGATTGTGTTTAGAGGTTTTGTAGAAGGAAGCGTCGTTATGAAAATTTTTGAGGATTGAATAGAATAAAGAGTCAAGAGTCAAGAGTCAAGAGTCAAGAGTCAAGAGTCAAGAGTAAAGAGTCAAGAGTAGAGAGTAAAGAGTAACTAATAACTAATAAAATTATTTAATCTACTATTTTGATAGGTTAATAAAAGTTTTAATGATTTATGAGGTAAAATTGAAAATTACTCTTTAAATTTGCAAACGCAATGAGAAATAAGAGCCACAATATGAAGAATTATTATAACAGCAACAAAATGATGTGCTGGGATACTGTAATGATTATAGGGGCTTCTATATAAAATAATACTATTTTTTCAAAAAGCCTTTCATGAGTAATTTGAAAGGCTTTTTTGTTTTTAAACTAAAATTAAAGAATGATTGAATTAAAAAACGTTAGTAAAACTTTTCATCAGAAAGACCGAATTGTTTCGGCGCTATCGGATGTCTCGCTAAAGGTTCCGCCAGGGAAAATTTTTGGTGTAATTGGAACTTCGGGAGCAGGAAAAAGTACTTTAATCAGATGCGTTAATTTACTGGAAAGACCAACTTCAGGAGAAATTATCGTGGATGGAAAATCCCTGATACAATTATCAAATGCTCAATTGGCTATTGAAAGAAGGCAAATCGGAATGATTTTTCAGCATTTTAATTTACTTTCTTCGAGAACAGTCTTTGAGAATGTTGCTTTTCCTTTGGAATTAGCCGGAACATCAAAAGCAATAATTAAGGAAAGAGTTTTAGAATTACTTCAATTGGTTGGTTTATCCGAAAAAGCAAATGATTATCCGGCAAGTCTTTCGGGAGGGCAAAAACAAAGAGTTGCCATTGCGAGAACATTAGCCAATAATCCAAAAGTTTTATTGTGTGATGAAGCAACAAGCGCATTGGATCCTGCAACCACAAGATCTATTCTGAATTTATTGAAAGACATTAATCGCCGACTTAATATTACAATTTTACTGATTACACACCAAATGGAAGTGGTAAAATCAATTTGTGATGAAGTAGCCGTAATTAGTCACGGAAAACTGATAGAGCAGGGAAGTGTAGGCGAAATTTTTGCCGACCCAAAACACGAACTGACAAGAGAATTTATAGCTTCTTCTTTGCATCTGGATATTCCTGCTGTTTATCAGGAAAGATTACAAAAGGAAGATGGAGAAAATTTAAACCCGTTATTAAGACTTGAAATGACAGGGAAATCAGTAAATGAGCCTGTTATTTCAGAAGTTTCACGATTATTTGATACTAATTTTAAAATTATTAGTGCCCAAATGGATCAGGCGGGTGAAGTTAATTTCGGGATTATGCTGATCGAGTTATCCGGTAAGCGCGAAAACTACAAGGCTGCCATCGAATATTTTATATCAAAACATATTAAAACTGAAATCATAGGTTATGTCTGAATCCATTATTGAATTATTATTAAAAGGAACCTGGGAAACGATCATCATGACATTTTTGTCTGGCTTTTTCGGCTTCCTGCTAGGACTTCCAACAGGTATTTTCCTTTTCCTTACCCGAAAAAATCAAATATTAGAACAGCCTGTATTAAATAGAGTTTTATCTGTTTTGGTGAATATTTTCCGTTCTATTCCCTTCATTATCTTAATTGTCTGGATGATTCCGTTTACCCGCGCGATTGTTGGAACATCAATTGGCGTTAGTGCGGCATTGGTTCCGTTAAGTATTGGGGCAGCGCCCTTTATTGCACGATTGGTAGAGAATAGTCTTTTAGGTTTGCCATCAGGATTAATTGAAGCGGCAAGAGCTTTAGGTGCAACGCCTTTTCAAATTGTATATAAAGTATTATTGCCGGAAGCATTGCCTTCTTTGATAAATGCAGCCTCTATCACTTTAATCACTCTTGTAGGATATTCTGCAATGGGCGGAGCAGTAGGAGCAGGCGGTTTAGGACAAGTGGGCTATCAGTACGGTTATATTGGGTATGATGCGGTAACCATGAATTCGGTATTGGCTTTATTGGTGATTCTGGTATTCCTGATCCAGTTTGCCGGTGATACCTTATCAAAACGATTTGATCACAGATAATTGCCAATTAAAAACTTAGAATTAAAAATTAAAAAATATGAAGATGAATACGAAATTAAATTTCTTTAAAACAGCCGGAATTATTGCCTTATCACTTGTTTTATCAAACTGTGGAGAAAACAAGAAGAACGATCCGCACCACATTAAAGTAGGAGTTGCTTCCGGACCAGAATTAAAAGTGGCAGAAGCTGCTAAAAAAGTAGCCAAAGAAAAATACGGACTTGAGGTGGAATTGGTTTCGTTTAATGATTATGTTATTCCAAACGAAGCGTTGAGTCAGGGCGATATCGATGCCAATGCTTTTCAGCACAAACCTTATTTGGACGAGCAGTCGAAACAACGCGGTTATAAATTGGCCATTATTGGAAAAACATTTGTGTACCCGATTGCGGCTTATTCTAAAAAAATAAAAAGCCTTTCTGAATTGAAAAACGAAAGCACTATCATTATTCCAAATGACCCAACAAACGGAGGACGGTCGTTATTGCTTTTAGAAAAAAACGGTTTATTGAAATTGCGCTCTGGAGTTGGTTTGCTGCCTAAAGTAACAGACATTGTAAGTAATCCTAAAAATCTAAAAATATTAGAATTAGAAGCGCCTCAGTTGCCTCGTGCTTTAGACGATCAAAATGTTTCGATTGCTATTATCAACAACACTTTTGCTTCTCAGGCAGGTTTGGTTCCGGCGCGTGATGCCTTATTTGTAGAAGATAAAGATTCTCCATATGTAAATCTTGTAGTAAGCCGCGAAGACAATAAAAATGAAGAAAAGGTAAAACAATTTCTTCAGGCATTCCAATCTGCAGAAGTAGAGCAGGCAGCGGTTCGTGAATTTAAAGGTGGGGCTGTGAAGGGCTGGTAGTTGTGGGTTAAATGTTAGAATAAAAAAAACTCCGTAAAATCCTAAAAGGATTTTACGGAGTTTTGAAGTTTTAAAATGTTGCATTTATAGTTGAAATTGTGTTGTTATAAAAAATCCTACTTTTATTGGTCAGTTTCTAAGTTGGATAATACTTCTCTCATTTTTAGATTGATATTGATCTTTAAATATAAAGTTCGAATTTGTTTTTGTATTTTTAAGACTAACTTTTATTGCATCATTATGGTCATTTACGACTAGTTCTAAAACCAGTGAATCTACTGAATCTCTATTACTACTTTCTTTTCTGAAAGCTTCTAAGGCCTCATCTTCATCAAAAGAAAATTGTGTAGTAAACCTTTTTTTTCCATTGCTCCATTCCAAATCAAATTCTTTTGGTAGAAAATCAAAACTTAATACTGTTTTTAGTTCTCGTTCACTAAAACGCCAAATGTGCTGATTAAATAATTCGAAGTAAGAATTGTTTAGGATATATCCTTCTGGTAATGAAATATTTAATTTATAAAAATGTCGTTCCATCACTAAAGCCACTTTTTTAGAAATATCGATTTCTGATATTTTATTGGTTTCTGAACTATCATCAAAAATATGCCAGCCAGCTTTTGTCTCTTTGGCGTGGTAAGTAGCAATTTTTAATTTTGTTGAATTACGGTTTTCATCAAATTTTTGTATCCATACTGCAATCTTTCCTTTTTGCTGAACTTCAGCAATAAAGTGAAGGACTCTATAATCATTATGATCATTCTGAACGCTGGGAAACATACCCATTTGTATTGCTTTTGTCTCAATAGTTTCGTTAGGTAAAGCAAAACTACCATTGTAAAATTTTTGCTCACTGTACGAAAACCATTTTATTGATAGACTATCTGGAAAAAAAGTATCTTTCACATTATTTTCAGTATCATTTGTTTTATCCCAGCCATTGTCGAGTATTATATTTTTATTAATATCGTATGGGTTACCTTTAAAAGTACAATTTGAAACCTGTACTATATTTCCTTTGCTACTTATAGCATTAGTTGTCCAGTCATATCTTTTGTTTGCTTTGAAATAATAGCTTTGAACACAATTTGCAATTACAATAATTATCAATAGCAATAAAAGTAATTTGTTTGTTGGATCACTATATTTACTTTCTCTTTTCATAATTAATTTTTAAAAGCTTTGCCTAATTGAAATAAATATCCAAAAAACACAAAATAGATTGCTGAAATAATTAAGGAATATTTTAATATAGTTTTTATGGAGTCATTGTATTCCGAATTTTCTTTATGAGTAATGTAAATCAAGAATAACAGTATATTAATCGTTATAGGAACTGCAAATAATATAGCCTCTTCAGAATGTCTTTCACCATTTAATAAGTAAGTTTGCATTGATATCGCGATTAATATCAAGAGAAAATGGGTCTTAGTTAATTTATCCATTGTATTTTCTTTTTGTTAATTGTTGTATGTCGCAATTATTTATAAGATTCTTTAAATTCCCTATCAGTTGTAAAAACTCTTTTATTGACTGTTTCTAAAGGGTAGCCATTTATTAGTACTTCAAAATCGCTATTGTCAGGATTAATTTTTATTTGAATTTCATTATCCCCATTATCTTCATTTTTAAATTGTTCGTTTGTTTTCTCCCAATTAAAAAATGCCCTGCCTTCGAATTTTTCTCCTTTACCGGTTTCCCAAAAAAAAGTAATAAGACTTGGAATAGCCCTTTCTCTTTTGGCAGGATGCAATAAAATTGGGCGAACTGCATTCTCAGTCTCAGCATTAAAATATTCTGTTAATATCCAGAAAAGTTTAAAGTTTTTATTTTCAGAAGTTATGTCAGGACGCCAGACATATTTTTTACGGTAATTGTCCAATTTTTGAGGACTGGCATCTGCAATTAAATATTTTTCACGTACTTCTTTTCGATTCATTGACCAGGAAGCAAATAACTTTTTCTCAAGGATCTTATCATCTTTTATGACCTCAGCCTGATAGCGCCCCAGTTCTTTTTGTGAAGCACCATATCGCAGCCAAACCACGACCATTCCCTTTGGCGCAAAGCCAAAAACAAGATCTCTAAATTCTGTATACGCTCCATACTGATTAGGTTTACGTTCATATACATATTCCTTTAGTTCTTCATCATTTTCTAAATCTTCATCAGTAGCATATAACCTTTTGGCTAAATCTACAATCGTATCTACCTGGAAATCTACATTTAGGCGATAAAAAATATCTTCATATCCTACATAATACGTAATGTCTGCGCCAATAGGGGTACCATATTGCTCTGTCCATGATTTATGAGAATCTCCCCATACGCCGGAGGAACCTCCATAGGGGAATGAGGCAGAAATACCCTCCAAAGTTTTTATTTTATCATAAACAAGCTCTATTCTGTATTTGCTTTCAGCATGGCACATTTCTACATGAAACTGCGGTAATTCTTTTTTCATTTGGCAACTGATTAATTGGGTAAAAATAATGGTAAGTAAACTACAATGCAGTAATAGTTTTTTTCTTTTATCCATGATGTATTTCTCTTTTTCTATATTGTTGTTTTAGGGCTCCTTCTTTAGATGGAGCCTGACTTTCACGTGTTTTCAATCCCAGTCTATTGGCTTTAACAGACCAGTGAAGGTATTCGTTTCGAAGAGTTTTTAAATCCTCAGGATCTATATAGTCAAGGTATGATATTTGGCGCAGCTCTTTTAAGTATTCCTGATCTGACGTTGGTTTATTCTTGATATACTCATTACGCAGATTGTTGCATGCTACCATATAGTTGAATAACTGATTATACACTTGCTGTAAAAAAGCATGGTTAATTCCATGTGTTTTTTTTACAATATCTTCATCGTACATCACTCCAAATTGACCGGAGTAATACAGCATTTTTTTTAGTGGGATCTTGTCATAAATATTGCGCAGGCCTTTTCTTGTACCGACAACGGTGTAAAAAGTTTCTGTATCATCAATGCTTCCTTTTGTTTCTGTACCCAGGTCTGAATCGCGAAGAACTCCGGCAGTAATTTGATAAGGTTTGTACCAGCCTTCGTTAATTACTATTTTCCTAAATTTTTCTATTTCGGTATCAGTACCATGAATTATCCTGTTGTAAACAGATTCTCTTTTATAATATAAAACAGAAACTTCGTCTTCGAGATCATTATAAGCACCGCCAATATCACAATGGACGCCGGGCAGTGTATACTCCAGCCCATTTAAACCTGCACTGGTAATATCAGTAAGGTCAAAGTTTTCCCGGTATTCATCATCTGCCGAAAGCTGAAAAACAAAATGTGAATTTTTAATGGCATCAAGATCTAAATCACTTACATCATTTCCATGATAAACCCCGTAAGAAGCAACGGTATCATAAAGCCCTGTAAAATTGAATTTAATTTTTTTTGGATTAATTTGGTTTTTCAATAAGCAGGCGGCAAAATAACCATGTTTGTCTAATATAGGGCTGTAAGGTACCTTAAACCTAAAATCCTGAGTTTCCATCCCCTGATAGCTTCGAGGTGTATTTATTGTTATATTATTATTTCCATCTGTATTAAAAACAATAGCAGGACTATTGGCGATATGCAAAAAATGTCTGGCAGCTGCCGCGCCACGGCTAAAACCAAAAACATTTACTTTTAATTCATCAATCTCTTTTCCTTTATACTTGAAGGCTCTTTTGCCAGCTTCGACACAAGCCTTAACAACTTTTGCTACTATACCTCTGTCACCCATACCCGTGGCAACATCAGGAAGAACATCATCACTTTGCTCATCATGGGTTCCTATTCCTTCAATATAAATACTTTCCTGAAAAGGTTCATCGGCCTTTATAGTGTCATAACCACGTGCCACGTTCGAGAAATCATTGGTATAACTGTCATTTTCATGGTTCGACTCCTTGTAATCCCTGCCTTTTGTTGTATTGGTTTTATTGTTTTGTGTGCCGTCAAAAAATATATTTAAAGTAATATCGATTGTAGTGGCTAATGTATCTGATGGATGAAGAGGTTCATAATCATGATAGATAATTCCTTCTTCTTGCCCATGCCAAATATTATGCTGAGCAGCAATAAAATCTATATTTCCTTCTGTTGCCCGTATGTCTATATTTCCGGTTGTGGCGGTTTTAGTTAATGTTCCGCCAATAATTCTTGTAATGCTCATAATTAACCGTTTTTAGATGTTTCGCCACTGTGGTTGTTTACGTTTTTGGCACCTCGTACATTTATACTTTTCTCGACGCTGTTTAACAGAACTTCCTGAGCTATTTCTTTAATATCTTTACTCTCTGTTTCTTTATTTCCTTTTATCCATTCAGCCATATTCCCTATAACATTTAGCATAAAATTGATACCAATAGAAATGGTTTTCGAGCCAGTAATAGTTTCAGTATGATTACCGCCAATAGTATCCGTTTTATTGAGTCCTATTGTTGTGGTCATGTTTTGCCCTGCATTCATATTGATGTCCTCTCCTGCATTGAATGTCATATTTTTAGGAGCTTCTAACTCTATATTTCCATTTCCGTCCATGAAATATTTGTTTCCGCTTGGGTCTTGGATTAAAACGCTTCCATCAGCATCGTTAAGAATTATTATAATTCCGGATCGCGTTCGTATGACTTTTAAATCATTTTTGGGAGTGTTGTAGCCAGAAAATGCTTGTCCGTTATATTGGGTTCCCATCACAAAAGGACAATCAACATTGCCACCTTCAAAACCAACTAGTACTTCTTCGCCAATTTCAGGAATGAAATAAAAGCCTTTTCCTGAACCGGAGTGAGGTTGTATCATACGCATCCACTCACTCGTATTTCCCCAGCCGGGCCAATAGAAATCGACTTTGATGCGTCCCATGCCTTCGGGGTCGTTGTTATCTTTTACCAAGGCGGACTGGCTTTCGGCGGTTGCGAAAGAGGTAACGTCTGTGTAATGGGGCGCGGCGACATCGGCGGGGATGGCTTTGAATTCGCAGCTGTAGTTTCCGTTTACTTCTGAGTGGTGGGTTATTTCGATGGCTATTAGTTCGTGTTCTACGGTTTTGTTTTGGATGGTGAAAACTTGTCCTACGCCGATTGGTAAATAGGAGGTACCACTGTAAAAAATACTGTTGGCATCTCTGCCTGCGGTTTGCAGTTTGACCATTTCGTCGATTTCGTCTTTGTTTTGGGCATTGTTGGTATAGGCGCCATTGCTTAAACCCTGGCGGACGATTGATCCCTGATTGAAACCAACCGATTTTGCAAAACGATCCTGACTTCCGCTGGTGCTTTTTTCGGAGGCGTTTTTGATGTTGGATGCGTTGTTGGGGTCGTATCCGCCAAAAGAAGTTTTATGCGAAACTAACTGTGCCTGAATCTTAAAGTGATGAAGCGAAGAACCGTTGATGAGTTTTACTTTGCTGGTTTTGGTTTGCCCGAATTGCATGCGCATGCCGTCGAAGTAAAACCATTGTCCGTAACGTGTTGCTAATCGTTTCAGGAATTCAAAACTGGTTTCGTTGTACTGTGGTTTGTATTTGAAGGGTTTTGTGAAAGTGGGCAAAATAGCTTCACGCTGATAAAACTCTCCGAAACTTTCTTCTGAAAAGATTTCCAGTGCAATATCCTGAAGGTTCTTTTCGAGAAAGATTCTTGATTTTTTCATGTCATCAATGACTACGGTGTGGCTTATTCCCGAAACTAATATTCCCGCCGGACTTCCGTGGCGGTCAACGGATTCTACGCCGTTTATTATGCCTTTAGACATTAATTGAATGCCGTTGACTTTAAACGTAAAAATGACTTCAGCGCCTATATGTTTGCTTAAAGCAGCCGCTTGATCAGCGGGTTCGATTACGGCTTTGGATGTATACTGCCACATAAAAGAGAAATAATGATGCTCTGCCATTTTTTGTGAAAGCTGCAAATCGTAATAAATAACGTTTTGCGAAAAACTGCTGATAGCAATATGTACCTGCTCGGAAAATTTACTCATGATTGTATTGTTTTGATTAGATCGATTCGTAAATATAGGCCTAGCTATTTCCAATGGATTGCTAGGAAAAGGTATTAGAATAGTAGTAAAAGGTTTTTTAAATGGATTGATTATAAAATAAAGTAGGAGAGAAGTACAAAAAGAAAAACCTTAAAAGACGATACTTGGGAGTACTGTCTTTTAAGGTTTTGTTTGATTCTATTTTTAAGTAAAATTTAGTTTAAAGTCGGAGACTTTGAGGAGTTCTTGTTTTCAATTGTGGGCTTTGTTGAAATGGCGCAAAGTCAGAGACGTTTGCGCAGCGAAAGTAGAGAACACTTAGGAGAGCAGGGGTATTTCTAAGGGATTACTAGTAAAAGTTATTATAGTGGTAGTAAAAGGTTTTTTAAATTGAATAGTTTGTAAGATGAGTAGGATAGTAGTATAAAAAGAAAAACCTTAAAAGATGGTACTTTTGGAGTACTGTCTTTTAAGGTTTTGTTTGGATTGTATTCTAAACAAAATTTAGCTTAAAGTCGGAGACTTTGAGGTGTTTTTATTTTCAATTGTGGGCTTTGTTGAAATGGCGCAAAGTCAGAGACGTTTGCGCAGCGATTGACAAGAACACTTTTGGGAGCGGGGGAGTGGGGTAGAATGAATATTTCATAGAATTTTAGTGATGTTTTTATTCACTTTTACAGATTACCACACTCTTATTAGTGAAATATTCGATACTTTAGCCATTTAATAAAAATCAGAATAAATACAAGTTTTTACAATATTTCATGACCCAACAACAAATAAAAAATTTAGAAAAAGAACTCTGGGATGCTGCTGACGAACTAAGAGGGAACTCCAAACTTACAGCTGCCGAATATAAAGACCCTTTGCTAGGATTAGTGCTCTTACGTTTTGCACAAAACCGTTATGAAGATGTCAAAATTATTTTAGCCAATTCTTTAGCTATAAATCCGCGTACAGGTAAACAACTGGAACCAACTAAGAATGACTATGCTGGAGCTGGAGCGATTCTTTTACCTGAAAAAGCTAAATATGAATACTTAGTATCTCTACCAGAAACTGAAAATATATCGGAAGCCATCAACAATGCTATGAAATTGATTGAAGCTGAATATCCAGATTTAGCAGGTATTTTACCAAAAAGTTATCAGGAATTTGACGAAAAATTATTACGTGATTTGGTTCGTGTGTTTAATAAAGATGCTGTTCGACATGCCAAAGGAGATGTCTTTGGGCGTATTTACGAGTTTTTCTTGATGAAATTTTCTATGCAAGGTGCTGGTGCGCAAGAAGGTGGAGAATTCTTTACGCCTCCATCACTGGTAAACCTTATTGTGAATTTTATTCAGCCTAATCATGGAATCATACATGATCCTGCTTGTGGTTCTGGTGGAATGTTTGTTCAAACCGCTCATTTTGTTCAGGACCATGAAAATAAAAAGGTAAATGAAGCCATTCATGTTTATGGTACAGAGCTAAAAAGCAACAATGCCAAATTAGCTAAAATGAATTTAGCCATTCACGGTATCGAAGGCAAAATTATAGAAAGCAATAGCTTTTATACTAACCCGCATAATCTTACCGGAAAATGCGATTTTGTTATGGCAAATCCTCCCTTTAATGTGGATAAGGTCGATGCCAAAAATAAATTCTTGGCCGAAGACGAGCGCCTTCCTTTTGGAGCACCACTTACAGGTAATGGAACTGTAAGTAATGGAAATTATTTATGGATGCAATATTTCTATTCCTATCTAAACAGTACAGGACGTGCAGGATTTGTCATGGCTTCCTCGGCTACGGATGCGGGTAATGCCGAAAAAAGAATTCGTAAAGAACTAATAGAAACCGGAGCTGTAGAATGTATCGTTTCGGTAGGGAATAATTTTTTCTATACCCGTTCTTTACCCTGTCATGTATGGTTTTATAACAAAGGAAAAAAGAAGGAAAACAAAAATAAAATACTGATGATTGATGCTCGTAACACTTTCCGTAAAGTAAGTACGACCATCAATGATTTTAGTGAAGAACAATTAGAAGGACTTACCGCTATCATGCAGTTATTTCGTGGTGAAAAGCCAGAACTTAGTGCTAATAATACATGGTTTAACGAAAAATTCCCAACAGGCAAATATGAAGATGTAGAAGGCTTGTGTAAAATTGTAGATCTTAAAGAAGTTGCTTTGCAAGATTATAGTTTGACTCCCGGTCGCTATGTAGGTGTAGTAGTTAATCTCGATATGGATTTTGATTACCAAGGGCGTATGATCGAAATTCATGATGAATTGACAACTTTGAGTGAAGAAGCTAATCGATTGATGCAACAAATTCAAAGTGTGCAATTATGAGAGAGGGTTGGAAAGAGATAACTATTGGAGATTTAGGTCAGGTAATTACGGGAAATACGCCCCCAAGAAAACAACCTGATTTATATGGAAAACATACAATATTTGTAAAACCAACTGACATGGAGGTTGATAAAAAATATTGTTATAACCCAGAAGAATATTATTCGGAAAAAGGATTTATTAAGTATAAAAAAAGCCTTATTCCTAAAGGATCTACTTGCGTTGTCACAATTGGGAGTATTGGTCAAAAAATGATAAAGGCGCATACCGAACTCTTTATAAATCAAGCCGTAAATGCAATTGTTCCAAACAATTATTACGATGAAGATTTTGTGTATTATTTATTAAAAATTAATTTATTTCAGTTAAAAACTTTTGATTCCGGGACCGCTTCAGGTAGAGAAAATGTTTCTAAATCTTCATTTTCGAATATTAAGCTTATTGTACCTAAATCCAAAAGAACCCAAAGCAAAATTGCATCAATTTTATCATCTTATGATGATTTAATTGAGAACAACCTGAAACGAATTAAATTATTGGAAGAAAAAGCCCAAATTACTTATGAGGAATGGTTTGTGAAAATGCGTTTTCCGGGTTATAAAACTGCTAAATTTGATGAGGTTACTGGATTTCCTGAGGGTTGGGAAAGAAAAAATATTGGGCTATTTACAGATATATTGAAAGGGAAAAATATTACTAAAAGTACAATTTGTGATGGAAAGATTCCTGTAGTCGCTGGAGGATTAAATCCTGCTTATTATCACGATACGGCTAATACATTCAATCCAGTCATAACTGTAAGCGCATCTGGTGCAAATGCAGGTTTTGTTAATTTATATTTAGAAGATGTATGGGCGTCAGATTGTTCTTATGTAGATTCAAAAATGTCCAAACATGTATTTTTTATATATTCTACATTAAAACAAAATCAAGATATAATAACTAATTTACAACAAGGTGCAGCTCAGCCTCATGTATATCCGAAAGATTTAAAAAAAATTGAGATTTTAATTCCCGAATTAAAATATTTGAATCAATTTGAATCAATTGCATTATCAATTTTTGATTCAATAAGAAATTTTAAGATGCAAAATAAACTTCTAAAAGAAGCAAGAGGCATTTTATTACCGAGGTTGATGAGCGGTATGATTGATGTTGAACAATTACAAATAGAAACCTTAAATGTCTAAAATGAAAATATTTTTTGGTAAGATATCGGGGAACTTCGATACAAAACAAATTGATGACGGATATTACCAAGCACCTAAGGAAAGTACATGGTATAATGGTATTGATGTGGGAGATTATGCTTTTATCATAGGAGGAAATCGTATTCAGTTATGGAAGGCTAGAGCTTGGAATAAAATGACTACTAATCAAAATGATAAGCTTGAGTTTGATATTTTAATTTCTGATACAGGATTAAAAATAAAAGATTTAATTGCGTTTAAATTTTTAAAATTAACAGTCAGTTTAATTGTAAAAACTACGAGGTCAACTGGTGGTGAGAAAAAAGCATTTTTTGAATTAGAAATGGAACCCACATTTTTAGAGACAGACCTTTTAAATCCTGAAATATATAGGAATAAAGATAATTTTAGAAATATTAGAACTGTTTTACCTAAACAGAGTATAGATTTTAATTCCTACGATGTTCAATTGCAATTTAAAGAAGGACGATTGATTCTTCATCCAATTAAGAATTGCGAACAGGGAATTATAGATAAATATATAGATAATACCTCAAAAATAGGAAAAGGCCAGCCTTTAAAAGACAAGACATTATCTATATTAAGAGCATCTAAAAATATTTTAAGACCTTTAGATATTTCGATCAAAGATCTTTATGATGCTTGTATGTGTAAATACAAAGTAATAACCCAAAAGACAAAATATTGGGTAGTAAATGGCTATGAGCAAGAAAAAATAAATTATGATTTAGAAAATGATAGTTTTGTTATGTATTTTCAATACACAGTTCAAAAGCAAGGACCAGTAACGCAAACTCTTAATACCGCTAAAAGAATAAAACCTGGCGATAAGGTACTCCTATTTAATCAAAATAAATTTTTTGGACATTCAACCTTTATTGAAACAGAAGTTGAAAGTACTTTAGAAACAACTCTAGATGATTTATTAAGAAATCGATCAAGGAATGATGACGGTGAAATCGTAACTTTTACAGATGCTCCCTGTATTTATGAAGATTTGACAGTTGAAAATGGTTTTAATGGAGAATGGGGTCAAAGACTTTCATTAGAAGTTTGGGAAGATGTACATAAAAGTGGAATTAATGTTCCAGGTATTATGGACAACCTGGGGCCAAATAGTATAATTACAAATACAATAATCCAACTTAGTGATAATTCCTTTTTTGATCTAGTTAAAAAAATCCTTTCGGGAGAAGTTCAAAATAGTAAAGAGTATAAAAAGATGAATTCAATAATAGACTTACTTCAATATAAAAAACAAATTATTCTTCAAGGGCCTCCTGGAACTGGGAAAACCTATTCGGCAAAAAAAATGGCATTTGAACTTTTGGGAGGTGATATTCCAGATAGGTGTAAACTTATTCAATTTCATCCTTCTTATACTTATGAAGATTTTGTTAGAGGAATTGTTTCTGAAATAGATGAAGAGGGAAACATTTTCTATCAAACAAAAAATAAAATTATTGCGGAATTTGCTGAAACGGCAGCAGCTTCTGAAGAAAATCATGTTTTAATAATTGACGAAATAAATAGAGCTAACCTTCCATCTGTTTTAGGAGAATTAATCTATGCTTTAGAGTATCGTAATGAACCTGTACAGAGTCTGTACGATATTGATGGAGATAACACCATAATTATACCGGATAATTTATTCATCATAGGTACAATGAATACAGCAGATAGAAGTGTAGGTCATATTGATTATGCAATAAAAAGACGTTTTGCATTTGTTGATGTTTTTCCGAATGTAGACGTTATCAATACAGCAAAGGGGAAAGCATTATTTATTTGTGTTGCAAATCTTTTTGTAAAAGTAAAAGACGGGATAAATATCAATTCAGATTTTTTAGCTTCAGATTTTAATTTTAAAGAGATTCAGTTAGGGCATAGCTATTTTCTATTGAAAGGAACAAGCACAGAGGAACAGAAAGCTGAACTCGAAATGCGATTAACGTATGAAATAATTCCAATCTTGAACGAATATGTAAAAGATGGCTTATTACTTGAAACAGCAAAAGAAGAAATTAAAAAAATAGCAGAATTTGAGTGTTAATTTACTAACATATCGGGAGCATGACGAGGAATCATTTCTAGATGATATGCTTGTAATACCAACAGATCTTTATGAGCCACTTTTTACAAAAAAGCACAGAGGTAAAGATACTAGTTTACCTTGTTTTTCAATTAGAAAATCTCAAACAGCGCTTAATTCATATAGAATAAAAACAGGTTACTTCATTGGTGTTGATTGGATTCAAACAAACCACTCAGCTTTACATGTTAGGCCAAAACTGAATGAATTAGACAAAGAAGTTGATTTTATTAAAATGCTTTTTTCATCTCTTCGACATACTGATGTAGCAAAGGAAATAAATGAATTATTTGAGGTAAAATGGGACTTACCCACTATTGAAATTGATCAAAAGCAAGATTTGTTAACGCCTTTTTTGGTAGTAGAGTTTTTAAGTTTAATTAAAACGATTGTTAGGAAAGGATTAAAGAAATCATATTATAAGGTTGAGCAAAATCTTCATAGTAAAGTAAAAGGAAAGATTTTGGTTGGTAAATCAATTAAACTTAATCTTCAGCAAAATAAAAATTTATATACTTATTGTAGTTATGAAGAGTTTGGATTAAATAATAAAGAAAATCGTTTGTTGAAAAAAGCATTAACTTTTGTAAAAAGATATTTGCCACATTATCCAAACTTCACTAATAATAAAGATTTACAGGATACTTTTAATTACATAAATCCTACATTTCATGAAGTTTCAGATAAAATTGATTTAAACGAAATTAAGCATAGTAAAACAAATGCGTTTTATAAAGAGTACGAACCTGCAATTCATTTAGCAAAACAAATTTTGCGACGATTTGGGTATAATATTTCTAATACAGAGAAAGTTACAATTAAAACGCCTCCTTTTTGGATTGATATGAGTAAATTGTTTGAACTCTATGCTTTAGGATTGCTAAAAGACCGATTTCAAAATCAAATAAAATTTCAATTTAAGCATTATGGAAATGAACTTGATTTTTTACTAAAAACGCGTGATTATCAAATGGTCATAGATGCTAAATATAAAATGATTTATCTAAATGGTAGTCATGATGAAGACATTCGTCAAGTTAGCGGATATGCCCGTTTACAAAAAGTTTATGAAGAATTGGATAAAAAGCAAGGTGAGGTTATTGATTGTTTAATTATTCATCCAGATCAAGAAAATGGATTAGAAGACTTAATAAATGTTGATCTGAAAAGTGCTAAAATTCCAAGATATTTTGATGTTTATCAAATTGGATTAAAATTACCTTATATCAAATAATATGAGCTACGAATATTCAGAAGACGCCCTCATAGAACAAGCCACTCAGGATGTATTGGAAGAGCTGGGTTGGAAAGTGGTTACGGCATGGACAAAAGAAAGCTTTGGAGAACAAGGTTTATTAGGCCGTGAAAACAAATCGGAAGTAATTTTAAAACGTTTTGTTATTAAAGCGTTAGCAGATCTAAATCGTGATTTACCTCTTTTTGTCTATGAACAAGCGTATGAAATTCTAGCTCAAAAAGCGGCTGACAAAACGTTAGCCAGCACCAATAAGGAAAAGTATGAACTTCTCAAAAATGGTATTCCTGTAAGTTATACCAATGATAAAGGCGAGCTGATAAAAAAGAAACTTAAAGTATTTGATTATTACGATTATACAAACAATAATTTTTTAGCTGTTCGACAGTTAGAAATTGTTGGAGAATTATATAGTCGTCGTCCGGATGTAATCGGATTTGTAAATGGTATTCCCTTAGTTTTCTTTGAACTAAAGGCCCATTGTAATGATTTACGTAATTCCTATAATGATAATATCAAAGATTATAAAGATACCATTACACAGGTTTTTCATACCAATGCTTTCATCATATTGAGTAATGGCGTTGACAGCAAAGTAGGAACTGTGACAAGTCCTTACAAATTCTTTTTGGATTGGAAAAGAATCGAAGAAGAACAAGAAGGAGTAGTAAGTTTGGACACAATGTTAAGAGGTACTTGCGCACCGCATCGCTTGATGGATTTATTCGAAAACTTTTTGTTATTTGATGATAATAGTGGCGATGTAGTCAAGTTAATGGCGAAAAATCACCAGTATATTGGTGTAAACAAAGTATTAGAAAACGTTCGCAATATCGAAGATCTGCAGGGAAAACTGGGAGTCTATTGGCATACTCAAGGAAGTGGAAAATCTTATTCAATGGTTTTTTTATGCGAAAAAGTACACCGTAAATTTGGCGGCGCATTCACATTCTTAATTGCTGTCGATAGGACTGAATTAGAAAATCAGTTGTATGATACTTTTTCTGGAGTTGGAATAGTCAATGATAAAAATATAGTTGCAGGAAAAAAAACAGGACTCACGGGACGTGATCATCTTCGAGAATTACTTGCAGAAAATCATCGTTATGTTTTTACTTTAATTCATAAATTTTCTATTGATCCTGAAAAGGAATCTGAATATCCGTTAATTACTGATCGTAAAAATATTATCGTAATTTCGGATGAAGCACATCGTACGCAAGGAGGAACTTATGCTCGAAATATGCGTTTCTTTGGTTTGCCAAATGCTTCTTATCTTGGTTTTACAGGAACTCCAATCATTAAAGATGAAGAGGAATTAACTAAAAATATTTTTGGTGAATATGTTTCAGTTTATGATTTCAAACGAGCAATCGAAGATGATGCAACTTTATCATTGTTATATATTAACCGAGGCGAAAAATTAGGAATTGAAAATCCTGAGCTTGATGAAAAAATGGCTGAAGTTTTGGAAGACGAAAATCTTGATGAAGATAAAAAGAAAAAATTAGCTTATTTATTTCAAAAAAATTACCCAATACTTACTGCAGAACATCGATTAGATGCTATTGCAAAAGATTTAGTTTGGCATTTTAATGAAAGAGGTTATCAAGGAAAAGGGATGTATGTTGCACTCGATAAGCCAACTGCTGTACGCATGCATCAATTGATCGTGAAATATTGGCCAATCTATTTAAAAGAATTAGAAGATAGAATTTCTAAAGCACAAGATCAACAAGAAGTGCAAGAATTAAGACGTAAATATGATAAAGTCGCTGAAACAGAAGTTTGTGTTGTAGTTAGCAGTGAGCAAAACGAAGTAGATAAATTCCGCAAAATGAATTTAGATATTGAGCAACATCGCCGTAAAATGGTTGAACGTAATTTAGAAAAAGAATTTAAGGATGCCGAAAACCCTTTTCGTTTAGCCATTGTTTGTGCAATGTGGATTACTGGTTTTGATGCACAATGTGTCTCGACTGTTTATTTAGACAAGCCTATAAAAGGACATACACTCATGCAAACGATTGCCAGAGCCAATCGAGTTTATGACGATGAAAAGGAAAATGGTTTGATTGTCGATTATGGGAATGTGTATAAACAGTTAGAATTGGCATATTCTGTTTACGGAGAAGGCGGAAAGGGCGACAA
This sequence comes from Flavobacterium sp. LC2016-12, assembly GCF_015351595.1. Taxonomy (GTDB): domain Bacteria; phylum Bacteroidota; class Bacteroidia; order Flavobacteriales; family Flavobacteriaceae; genus Flavobacterium. The sequence continues at coordinate 723,243 of NZ_JADKPT010000001.1, forward strand.
AGATAAGGAAGGTGGAAAAGCTGTTGAAGAGATTGAAGATTTAGAAATTGAATTAAAAAAAGCAATCAAAGAAACAAAAGATTATCTGCATTCTGTAAATTTTAAACTTTCTGATTTATTTAATGTTAAACCAATGGAAAAAATTGGTCTACTTAAAAAAGCAGGAGATTGCGTTTGTTTAAACGAAACAACTCGTACAAGTTTTGAGATTATGGCTCGTAATGTTTTTAGAAAGTATAAAGCCTTATTTCCTGAAGAACAATCAAAACTGTATATCAAAGAATTTAATGCTATTGACGCTATTTATAATTTACTAAATCAAAGTGTAAAATCGGCAGATGTAACTGAAATAATGATGCAATTGCAAAGTATTGTGAACGAGAGTGTACATTTAAAAGAAGAAGTAAATGAGCCAAAGAATGAAGTTTATGTTGATTTAAGTAAGTTAGATTTTGAAAAGTTAAAAGCTGCGTTTGCAAAAGTGCCAAACAAAAACACTTTAGTTTATGACTTACAACAAGCTATCGATCAAAAGTTGCAACAAATGCTAAAAGAAAATCCAATGAGATTGGATTTTTATGAACGATATAAAAAAATCGTTGAGGAGTATAATAAAGGAAAATCGCTAGAAGATACGGTAACAGCTTTTAATAATTTAAATAATTTTTTTAAAGATCTAAGTTTTGAAGAACAAAGAGTTGTTAGAGAAAATCTGGAAGATCAAGAAACTTTGGCAATTTTTGATTTGCTTCGAGAAGGGAAAGAATTAAAAGGTAATGATCTTAAACAAGTAAAGAAAGTTGCTCAAGAAACATTAACAAAGCTTAAAACAGAAAAATTAAAAATTGATCGTTGGCGAGAAAAAAGAGAAGTTACAGCTCAGGTAAAAAGTGAAATCTATAATCAATTGCTTTGGCTTCCTCAAGAACTTTATACAGATGAAGAAGTAAGTTTAAAAACGGTTACTATTTACCAACATATTTATTCAAATTATTACGGAGCTGGAAATAGTGTTTATAGAAATGCTGTTTAAATAAGAATTTTTAGTAAAATTTTTAAACATAAAACTTCTTATGAAAAAAACTCCCCTAGCCCCGATAGTAGCGTAAATCCTTTTGTGCCGGTGTTCGGCACAAAAGATTGCAGCGGATAGCGGGAAACAGCTCCTAATAAAAAAAACGAGACCTTCTCTAAAAGAAACATCTCGTTTTATATTTTTATTCTTCAATACTACTTAAAATCGTCTTCGGGATTTCGGCGAAAGCCTCGTAGGAGTAGGGCTTAATGAGATAGCCTTTTACGCCCAGTACATCGCATTTTTGTTTGTAAGAAGGGTTTATGCTCGTGGAATAGACAAAGCAGGGAATGTTTTTGAGGTCGTTGTGGTTTAAAATTTCCTGCAGGGCTTCGATGCCGTTGAGTATGGGCATGTTAATATCAGTCAGGATCACGTCGGGGTTTTCGTTTGCCGCATTTTTTAGGAAATGGAGCAGTTCTTCGCCATTGGCTACGAGGCTCACTTTCGCAAAACTGGGGTTGTTGTTGAAGATTTCACGGATTACATCGGCATCGTCATCGTCATCTTCGGCAATTATGATATGAAGGTTTTTTTGCGGCATTTTATACAATTGGAAAGTAAAGATTAAAAGTTGTTCCTTCGTTCAGTGTACTTTCGACAGTGATGTTTCCGGAGTGGTTTTCCATAATTTTTTTACAAATCGCGAGGCCAATACCGTTTCCGGAATATTCGTTTCGGGCATGGAGGCGCTGAAAAATCGTAAAAATCTTAAGAAGATGTCCGGACTCCATTCCAATACCGTTGTCCTTGATCTGAATCTTTACAAATTTACTATTTTGATTTGGTATTTCAACGTCTAAATCAGCTGCCTGAAAAATTTGTATTACGGGAGGCTTATCGGGCCTGCAATATTTAATGGCATTGGATATTAAATTCGAGAAAAGCTGGCGCATTTGCACGCGTGACGCTTTGATAACAGGCAGGTCGCCGATTTTTATTTCGGCATTTCTGTCAGTGATCGTTACTTCAAGATCTTCTGTTACTTCGGCAATAACAGAGGCGAGATTAATTTCGGTGCGTTCTTCCTGTGCGGTATGCGAGGAGTATTGCACCAAATCATCAACCAGGGAATTGAGTCGCAAGACCGATAATTTTATGATTTCCATCGATCTGGCGTCTACTCCGTTTAAATAAGTACCGTCAATTTTTCCGTTGTGCATGACGATTTTACGCAGCGGTTCTTTTAAATCGTGCGAAATCACGTGAATGAATTCTTCCAGATTGCTGTTGATGCGGTTGAGCTCGTTGATTTTTCCTTCGAGTTCCTGCTGATGCCTGATTAAAGCTTCTTCGTGTTTTTTCTTTTCGGTTAAATCAATAACGATGATTCCGATCGCGTCTACAGACGGTTCAAGGTCTGTCAGCGAAATATAAGCCGTAAAGGTAGTAGGGGAGCCGCCATCACTTTTAAAAAGGATTTCGTGCGTGCCCAATCCGTACTTTAAACCTTCAATGAGCGTTACAAATTGCGAGGCATTATCGAAATATTCCTGAAGGTAATTCCCAATGATTTTTTCTGAGGGCGTATTGACCAGTTTTGCAAAATAATCGTTGCAATATAAGATCAGGCCGTTTTTGGCGATACTTAGTGCACCCTGTCTGAATTTCTCAATCAGGAGTCGGTAGGTATAATCGGCTGTTTCCAGTGAGTACAGCTGCGGTGTTCCGTTGGTGTTGACCACAAGGGCATCAACATCTCCTTCTTTTATGGCATCAATGATACTGTTTGATTCGTAAAGCTGTTGCTTTAACGATTCAATTTCTGCCAATAAGGAGTCAATATTTTTATCGTTTACTATCAAATTCTATTCACTTAAATTAAGTATTCTCAATACCTTTTCCTTGTCTGACAAATCGCCTAAAATGATTCGCCTAGGAGCGGGCTGTATTTTTATTAAAGTTGGGATCGCTACAATTTGATGTATGACGGCCTGTTCTGTATCCCGGCTAATATCTATGATTTCCAGTTCATAGTTTTCGCGGAGGTGCTTGTCGCATATTTTGCGTAAATTTTCGATAGCATGTCCTGATTTAACAGACATACCCGAAACAAAAAGCATGAACTTATGTTTGGTTGTACTTGTCCCATCAGCTGAATTATCCATTTTTTTTAAGTGTTTAAGGGTTTAATATTAAGCCCTACAAGTACTCTTTCCTCATTCGAAAGATCGCCAATGATCTTGCGAATAGGTTCGGGAAATTTTCTGACTAAGGTTGGTACCGCCAAAATCTGATCACCTTCGGCCAATTGGGGATTTTTCAGCAAATCGATAATTTCGATGCTGTATTTCCCGGCCAGGTGTTCTTCTGCGTACTTTTTTATGTTTTCAAGCGCCTTGATCGATTTTGGTGTTTGACCTGCTATATAGAGCAGTAACTGCCATTCGGCTACGACTTCTTTTTTCATCTTGTTGTTATTTTTTCTTAGAAAATGATGCCTGTAATTCTTCTGTGGCTTTCAGGGAGCTTAATTCTTCCTGTGCCGATTCGAATTCGTTTCTAAGTGCTTCTATATTGGCTTCCAGAACTCTGCGTTTGCGTTCAATTTCTCTGTCTTTACGACTAATTTCGTTCTGAAGCTTAATATCTGATATTGTTTTCTTGAATTTCTGAGTTTGTCTTGCAGTACCGGTCAGGATTCCGTTTGGACCTAGTTCTACATCCAGCAATTCAATTCCTTTACTGGTAATCACAAATTCCCTCACCTGATTGGAATGTCCCATTCCTCTCGCTTTGATAATAAAGATCCCGCGGTTTCTTTCGCCAATACCTTCCATATCGCGCACCGTGATCCAGGTATCGACTAATGACGACACGGATTCTTCAGCCAAATCGGGTCTGAAATTATCGGTTTGTTTATTTAAAGACGTAAAAAGAGCGGTTATATTGTGTGCTTTCAGCATATCAATAAGCCTAACCAGCATCGAACGTACTTCGTGTTCGCTTCCTACCGTGATCAAATTACTGATAGGATCAATAATGATGGTAGTGGGTTGAAACTCTTTAATTAGTTTTCTAAGCGTTAGCAAATGCAATTCTAGGCCGTTTAATGAAGGACGGGAAGAATGGATTTGCAATGTTCCTTTTTTGATGTGTTTTTGAAGATCAATACCAATCGATCTCATATTACGCACCAATTGCTGTGGAGACTCTTCAAACGCGAAATAGATCGTTTTTTCGTTCTTTTCGCATTGTTCATTGGCAAAGTAACAGGCTACGGTTGTTTTGGCTGTTCCGGCTGTTCCTGAAATTAGGATATTGCTGCCACGGAAAAATCCACCGCCATGAAACATATCGTTTAAGCCCGGAACTCCTGTCGAAACCACATCAGAACTTACTTCATTATCGAGTTTTAAAGACGTAATAGGCAATACTGAAATTCCTTCTTCGTCAATTAGAAACGGATATTCGTTGGTTCCGTGAGTAGATCCTCTGTATTTTACGATTCGCAGTCTTCTCGTCGAAACCTGTTCGATTACACGATGATCGAGTACGATAACGCAGTCTGAAACGTATTCTTCCAAGCCCTGACGGGTTAGGGTTGCTTCTCCGCGTTCTCCGGTTATGATTGCGGTTACGCCTTTGGCTTTAAGCCAATGAAATAAACGGCGCAGTTCGGCTCTCAGGATCGCCTGATTGTCCAGTCCTGCAAATAAGGATTCTATGGTATCTAATACTACTCTTGTCGCTTTTACGGAATCAATAGCATAGCCTAATCGGATGAATAAACCATCGAGATCGTATTCGCCTGCTTCTTCAATCTCTGATCGCTCTACGCGCACGTGATCGACTACGAGTTTTTTGTCTTTTTTTAGTTTTTCAATGTCGAAACCTAGTGATTTGACATTTAAGGTAAGGTCGTCCGACGGCTCTTCAAAAGACATAAAGACCCCGGTTTCGTTATGATCGGTGATTCCTTTTATCAGGAATTGCATTGACATTAATGTTTTCCCACAGCCAGCACCTCCGCAGATTAAAGTAGGGCGCCCTTTTGGGAATCCTCCATTCGTAATCTCGTCCAGTCCGTCTACTCCGGTTGGAGTTTTGGGGAATATAAAACTTGGTGTTTTTGTTTTTTTCTGCACTTTATTTAAATATACTGTTTACTCAAATATACGTTTTCTTACAGAATTAACGATTAGTTTTTATTGAAAATTTAACAGCTGTTTAAAGGAAATGTCAAGAATTACGGGAAAATAAGGGTTTTGATTGATTTTAAATTGGAAATGGAGTTAAATTTTTGAGATTATGGATAGGGTTTGAGGTGGGGATTATGTAAGGTTTTTGGGGGAAGATGTAATGGCGGTTGTTTAGGGGGATTTTTAGAGGAAAGAGGCAAGAAGCAAGAGGCAAGAATTTAGAATATAGAATATAGAAAATGGGAAATAGAAGAAAGAGGCAAGAAGCAAGAGGTAAGAAAATAGAATATAGAACATAGAATATAGAAAATAGAATATAGAAAATAGAAAATAGAAAATGGAAGAAAGAGGCAAGAAGCAAGATGCAAGAATTTAGAATATAGAGCATAGAAAATAGAGCATAGAAAATAGAGTATAGAAAATGGAAAATAGCAGAAAGAGGCAAGAAGAAAGATTTGAAATTTAAACTTTCATTTATAACCGGTTTAAGAAATAATCTATTTAAGAAATAATCTAATATAAAAACTGCTGCTTAAATTGAAACTTGAAACCTGAAACCCGAAACCTGAAACCCGAAACCTGAAACCTGAAACTTGAAACCTGAAACAAAACAAAGCAAAACCAAAAAAACGAGACCATTTCCTAAAAAGAAACAATCTCGTTTTGCAATCAACTTAAAAAAAAATTATCCGTGTGCTGCTACAGAAACGTCATTCCATTCTTCCCAGGTGGCTAGTTTTTGTTGATAAACTTGTTTGGCTAGTGGTAAAGCTACTTTTCCTAAGAATAGGCGTAGAGGAGGGTTTTCGGCTTCGACTAGTTTGATGATGGCCGGAACAGTAGCGCTTGTTTGTCCGAAAGTATCAGGATCATGTCCTTCTGCAATGGCTTTTTTAAGTCCGTCGTAAGCTTCAATTTTTTCGCTATTGAATCCGTTACCCCAGATATCGGTGAAATAACCGTTTGGTTCTACCAAAGTCACGTTGATTCCGAATTGTTTTACTTCCTGAGATAAGGTTTCAGTAAGACCTTCAACCGCAAATTTAGAGGCATTGTAAAGACCTAAAACCGGTAAAGTGGTGATTCCTAAAATAGATGAAACCTGAATAATATGACCGCTTTGTTGTTTTCTCATAATAGGCAAAACAGCTTGTGTTAACCATAAAGTTCCGAAGAAATTGGTTTCGAATTGTGCTCTTGCTTCTTGTTCTGAAGCTTCTTCAACTGCACCGTTTAAAGCGTAACCTGCATTGTTGATCAGGATATCAATGGTCCCGAAATGTTGCTGTACTTTTTCTACTACTGCTAAAGATTCTGCGCGATTGTTTACGTCTAGTTTAAGAGGTAAAATAGCGTCTCCGTATTGCGCTTTTAAGTCGGCTAAGGTGTCGATATTTCTTGCTGTTGCAGCTACCTTGTATCCTTTTGCTAAAAATGCTTCTGCCCAGGCTCTTCCGAATCCTTTTGATGCTCCTGAAATTAAGATTGTTTTCATAATTGTTACTTGTTAGTGGTGAAATGTGAAATGTGAGTTGTTAAATGTTAATTGTTATATGTTAATCGTTATATGTTAATCGTTATATGTTAATCGTTATATGTTAATCGTTTAACGGTTTATGCTTCCTTGGTAGCTATTGACCTTTGCCCCTTTGTAACTTTGCCTCTTTGAACCTTTTTTAAAAAGTGACCGAAAGGTCATTTTTAAAACAAAAAAAATTAGAGACTGTTTTCCTCTATTGTTTTTTTGAGGGTTTTGACGATGATTTGCATTTTATCATTGTTGCCTGACATTCTTGAAATTAGGTGACCGCCTTCCATCATGGCGAAAATTACGGTGGCGAACTCTCCGGCGTTCCAGTCTGGTTTAAATTCACCGTTGGCGATGCCTTTTTTGATGCTGCTTTCTAATAATTGCTGATTGTATTTTATGCCCTGATTGATCTTTTCTTTTACAACAGGGTTGGTGTCATCGGCTTCTGTTCCGAAATTCAATAACGGACAGCCTCCGGTTAGGGGCGGATTTACCGCATTGCTGAAAAAATCGATATACGTGAATAGTTCTTCTTTGGCTGTTTTGCTTTGGCTGATTTTAGCCATTAGTTTATCGCCTAATACTTTCATATTATGATCTACGGCGGCGCAGGCCAGAACTTCTTTGTTTTCAAAATGAACGTACATGCTGCCTTTGGACAATTTGGTTGCTTCCATAATATCGCTCATAGAGGTTGCTGCAATCCCTTTTGTGTTAAAGATGGGTGCTGCTTTATCGATGATGAATTGTCTGGTTTCTTCTCCTTTTGCCATGATAGCTTTTATTTTACAGAACAAATATATGACCGATTGGTCATGTAATCTAATTTTTTATGATTTATTTGTGATTGCGTGAAATGTGAACTGTGAAATGGGACACGGATGACGCGGATTTAGGCAGATTTAGGCTGGTAAAAAAAAAGATCGCCACGAATTCACGATTTTTTTTATTACTATGCGCAATCATTCGTGAATTGCTTCGCCTGTTCACTATCGCTCGGGTCGTGGCTATTTAAGCGTATAGAAACTAATCCTTTAAATCTGTGGTAAAAACTTTAATGATCAGAGAGTATAATATTTGTTTTTGGTTTTTTGGATTTGTTCATTACTAACAATAATAGGGGCAAGGTGAGGGCGAAAAATAAGCCGACGAGGAAAAAAGCATCTCTGTAACTTAATAAGGAAGATTGTTTGGTTACGATGTTTTCCATTAGTTTTAAGGCTTTTGCCCTTGCTTCGTTGTAGGCAAAACCTCTGTGTTGGAAATAACTGATGTAGGCGTTTATTCTGTCCATTGCGTTGGCGTTGTCTGGTGTTACGTTTGAAATTAATACGTTTCGGTGTTCAGCATAACGATGCGCGATATACGTGTTGATGATTGAGACACCAAAGGAACCGCCCAATTGTCGCATCATATTGTTGAGGGCTGCGCCTTGTCCAACATCTTTATCGTCAAGTGAAGAGACGGCCAGCATTGTTAGCGGAACGGTTAACAAAGCCAATCCCAAAGCGCGGAAAATAAGCGCGGTTGCGACTTCAAAAGCGCTGGTGTCTAATGATATTCCGGACATTCTCCAATTAAAATAAATGAACAGCAGAAAACCAGTTGCGATAATGAGGACAGGAGAAACACCTTTTTGCAGTAAAGTTCCACAGAGTTTTAGCGCGACCAAAGCAAACAAAGCACCCGGAAGCAAAAGTAATCCCGTTTGATAGGGCGAAAAACTCAAAAGACGCTGTGCCACAACGGGACTGATGTAAATCGAAATAAACATTCCGAAACCGGTAACGAAAGTCAGAATCGCAGCTATACTTAATGATTTGCTTTTCAGTACACGCAGATTCACGACGGGTTTATCGATTTTTAATTCCCAATAAATAAAAGCCAGTAAAGTGACTGTGGCAATGGCGGTTAAAACTACAATATAGCGGGTTTCGAACCAATCTTCGACTTCGCCTCTTTCAAGAACGGTTTGCAAGGCACCAACTCCGATGGCTAATAAGGTAATTCCGGTCCAGTCGACTTTTGAGCTTTCGGGTTTTACGGGTGGTTCTTTTAGTAGAAAATAACACGAAATCGCAACCAGAATTCCAATCGGAATATTAATTAAGAAAATCCACGGCCAGTCGTAATTCTCGGTAATATATCCACCCAGCGTTGGTCCGATCGTTGGTCCGATGAAAATTCCGGCTCCGAATAAAGCGCCGGCGGTAGATTGTTTGTCTTTCGGAAAAAGTTCAAAAACGACAACCTGAGAGATGGACAATAAAGCACCACCACCAATTCCCTGAAGAAATCTAAAAAAGACCAACATCCAGATATTCGACGAATGCCCGCACATAAACGAACAAAACGTAAAAAGAATAATCGATCCGATATAATAATTGCGACGCCCCAAATTGGCGCTCAAAAAGCTCGTAATCGGAATGACAATAACATTGGCAATAGCATAAGCGGTAATGACCCAGGAAGTATCTTCCAGCGTCGCACCCAAATTCCCGCTCATGTGCGAAAGCGCCACATTGACAATAGAAATATCAATAAGCTCCATAATCGCGGCGAGGATTACGGTAAAGATGAGTAATTTTCGTTGTAGAGATGTCATAATAATATTTTTATACCAATCGGTATATTTTTGATTAAAAAAAAGCGTAACTATTTTATAAGCACATTTCAAACCTGAAACCTGAAACTTGAAACCTGAAACAAAAACTTAAAGTTCCTGTTTCACCAAATTCGTCTTAAATAAATTAGAGTACGCAGTCGCAATTAACCTCGTCTGGGCTTCGTTCCAGATTTCGCATTGCGCATTCACGAATTGTCTTCCTTTTTTAATAATCGATGTTCTGGCGATAATGGTATCGCCCACACGCGCCGGAGCAAAATAATCAACATTTAGATTGATGGTGGTATAGAAATTCTGTTCATTCAAAGAAAACATCGTAGCACCAATACAATCGTCCGCAATAGCTGCAATAACACCTCCATGAAGTGATTTAACCGGATTTGACATTTCTTCTCTGACTAAGTATTGAAAAGTAACACTTCCGTCTTCAGCGGCTAATACTATTGGTCGCATCCAAAGCATAAAAGGCGATGGCGAAGCGGTAAATTCTCTGTCGATGTGGTTTTGAAGTACTTGTAAACGTGTCATTTTATTTTAGATTTTAGATTTTAGATTGTTGGATTTTAGATTGTTGGATTGTTGGATTGGAATTGACATTAAATATTTTTTATACCTATCGGTATATTTTATTTGATAAAAAAAGAAATATCCTTGAAATTATTGCTTTATTCTAATTCTTCTATAATTTGAGTTACCGAAAGCATTACAGTGGACAAATCTTTTACATTTCCGGTTACTTTTGCAATCATAACGGCGCCTTCAATCAAAGCAATTATGGTCAAGGCTGTTCTTTCGACATCAATTGATTTGGCTTTGAATTCGCCTTCAAGAATGCCCTGCTCAATGAAATACATTATTTTTTCTTTCCAAAAGAGGATTACTCTTTCTACACTTTTTCGCAGTACAGGATGCGTATCATCTGCTTCTGATGCTGTGTTTAGAATCGGACAGCCGCCTTTTGTGACTCTTAAGTCATAATAATGAGAATACAAGCGTGGGTAAACTAATAATTTATTTTTGAAAGTCTTTTGTTTTTCGATTTCACTTCCAAAAGCATCCTGAAGTTTCTTGATGTTGTATTTAAAAGCAGCAAGGGCAACCTCATCTTTATTCTCAAAATTGCCATAAATACTTCCTTTTGTCAATCCTGTTGCCTCTGTAATATCACTCATAGATGTACCGCTGTAACCCTTTGTATTAAAAAGAGGAGCTGTTTTTTCTATGATAAACTGTTTGGTTCTTTCTGCCTTACTCATGATTTCGTATGATTTACGACTGCAAATATATACCAATCGGTATAATTATTTATAATTTTTGTGAATTATTTTGATAAGCTAGTCAAAAAATGACATCAGAATTTTTAAGTAGATTGTAGGCAAAACATTTGAAAGAAGGGAAATGTAAGTGTAAACAAATGTTGTTTTCTAAAGGTTTATTTTTTTTCGTTTTGCCTTCTAATTTTTCATTTTTTATTTAAATAAAGCATCATAAATAAAATCGATAGTAGTTTTTTATTGTTTTGTTAGTCTGATACATATGTAGTTCTTTATAATGTGATACTTTATGTTATTTTTGAATTTAAAACTTATTAGGTTTGCTTACATATTTATTGTCTTTTACGAAAAATCTCCAGGGCAAAAAAGCGTCTTCCTGTGCGTATGCGACACCTATTCTTGGGGTTGCGGCTATGTCATTTTCTGAATATCGGATGCCGTGGTCTTCAATCCAGATTTCTTCTCCGCCTAAATCTTTTTGATTAAAAGTCTTGTCAATTCCTAAAGCTTTAGCCGCAGAACCGGGACCCGATGAAATAGCGCTTTTAGTGATCGGCATATTGCGTCGTAATTCCATTGTTTCTGTGCCAATCAGGGGCTCAATAGCCCGTATGAGCACAGCATGCGGTTCATTTTTAACGGAAGTTACGATATTGAATAAGTGATGAATGCCATAACATAAGTACACATAGGAGACGCCGCCTTCGCTGTACATGATTTCGGTTCGGTTGGTACGTCGGCCGCCGTAGGCATGGGAGGCTTTGTCTATTTCGCCAAAGTAGGCTTCAGTTTCTACGATTATACCTGCCGTTATTTGGCCTTCGATTTGAGTGAATACCACTTTTCCGAGCAAATCTTTGGCCAGAAAAAGGACGTCTTTATGGAGATAATAGGATAATGGTAACTTCAAAATGACTTAATTTAATACTTTAGTAAATGATTTTTAATTATATGATATTTAGTTTTTTATGATAAAATTAAAACTTGTCTTAGCTTAGTTTTTTTCTAAAATAGCTTTATTTTGGAATTGCATTTTAAGGATTAAAAATAAAGAAGCTCAATTGTTTAATTGAGCTTCTTCATGAAATAAATTTCAAATTTAGTTATTGCGACTAAGATTATATTCAGGAATCAGATTTGTCTCTTTTATCAAAATCTTCATCTGAAAAATTTATAAGATCTTCATCTAAAGCGTCATCAAGAGCATCATCAGGATTTTTGTCGGGTTCGGTTTCTAAGTCTTGTTTTAATCTTTTGTTTCTCTTTTTTTTACTGACAGAATGGATTAACTGTTCTTCCGGGTGAAAATTGCGATCGTCCAGACCGAAATCTTCGTTGATTTCTTTTGGCATAATCTAAAGGTTTTATGGGTATTAATTATTTATTTATCTGAACTGATTTTCTGGTTTCAATGCTTGACTTCTCATTACTTCTCGCCGAGGTTGCTATTATTTTAGTTTTTTTAGCAGAGGTTCTGGAGCTGTTTTCAACGTTGTTTTTCTGATTTGAAATATTCATCTCGTTGTTTTTATAAATTGATACTACAAATCTAAAAAGCATTAGAAACAAAATCTTATACTTTTTGTGTTTTTAATTGTATTATTATCAGAATGTTATATCGTTTTGTTTGTTCTTTAAAGGTACTCTTTTCTCTTTTACGAATGATGCATTTTACAACATTTAATAAATATCAGGTTTCAACTTATAATATGAAACGGAGTTGATTTAGATTTTGTTTTTTTAAAATCTATTACAGCATAACTTTATACTGTTCTTAAAATTAGGGGAGTTTTAAGAATTTGATTTTTGTTTTTTATAAGGTGCTTTTTGAAGTCTTAAATTTAATCAATTTAAAAAATCACATAGTATGGCTGTTCCTAAAGAGTTGTATAATGCAAAATTCGCAGAGTATATAGAATCGCTTAAGATTTTATATTTAGTAGACGACAAGTTTAAAATGATTTGTGATGACTATTGTACCAGCAGGCTGCAAGCGGATAAGTTTAAGAAAAAATTCGAAAAGTACTTTCAGCATAAACTGGAGTGCGAGAATCTGTCAAAAGAATTAGAAGATGAAATATTGATTTATCTCATCAGAAAAGGATAGTGATGGGGTCTTTTATATAAAAATACTGCAATTCCAATTAAATTTTAAAATCTATTACTCTATGAGAAAAATCTATTATAGTAAAAAAAAATCCAATAATAAGACATTATGTTCTTTCCTATTTATTAGAAAAAAGATTTTAATTCTATCCTTTCTATTAGGATCATTTGTTAATCTTCAGGCACAGGATGTGTTACCATTTCCGCCCGTTCCAAGTGCCAGTACGGCCAACGAAACACTTGCAGAAAGTACGCACAAACGAAGAGCGCAGCCCGATCATTTGCCAAAAGATGCACCAAATATTATTATTGTTTTAATGGATGATGTGGGTTTTGGAACACCAGGTACTTTTGGCGGTGGTGTCAATACGCCAACATTGTCAAAAGTATATAGTGAAGGAATTGCTTATAACGAATTCCATACCACTTCTATATGTTCCCCAACCAGAGCAGCCCTACTTACAGGACGTAATCATACCAGAGTCAGCAGCGGAACTATTGCGGAAAGAGCGGTAGACTGGGATGGCTATACCAGAATTATTCCGAAAGAAGCCGCAACAGTTGCCGAGGTTTTAAAGAATTATGGCTATAGTACATCCGCCTTTGGAAAATGGCACAATACGCCAGCCAACCAAACTACCGTTGCCGGACCATTTGATTATTGGCCTGTAAATTATGGTTTTCAACATTTCTACGGTTTCCTTGCGGGAGAAACTTCTCAATACGAACCGCGCTTGGTTGATGATTTCACGCCAGTTGAGCCTCCAAAAACAGAAAATTATCATTTAACAACCGATTTGGCTGATCACGCCATCACCTGGATGAATCAACATAAAGCGTATGCTGCAGATAAACCCTTTTTACTTTATTTCGCCCCTGGAGCTGGTCACGCACCGCACCATATTTTTAAGGAATGGGCAGATAAGTACAAAGGAAAATTTGATGACGGCTGGGATGCATACCGTGAAAAAGTTTTCAAACGTCAAAAAGAATTAGGTTGGATTCCGAAAAGTGCACAACTTACACCACGCGACAAAACTATGGCTTCGTGGGAAAGTATTCCGCAGTCTGAAAGAGCTTTTCAAATCAGAATGATGGAAGTTTTTGCCGGATATGTAGAACACGCCGATCATGAAGTTGGCCGAGTTTTAGATGCGCTTGAAGCAAACGGACAAAAAGAGAATACCATCGTATTTTTTATTTGGGGAGATAATGGATCAAGTGCCGAAGGACAAAACGGCTCTATAAGCGAATTATTAGCGCAAAACGGAGTCTCCAATACTATTGAACAGCAATTAGCGGCTTTAGATAAATTGGGAGGTTTAGATGCTATTGGCGGGCCTTTATTAGAAAACAATTATCATTCTTCCTGGGCTTGGGCTGGAAATACGCCTTTTAAGTTTACAAAACTGGTTGCTTCTCATTTTGGTGGAACTCAAAACGCCATGGTGGTAAGATGGCCAAAAATGATCAAACCAGACAAAACACCACGAAGTCAATTTCATCACATAAATGATATAGTGCCAACGATTTATGATATTTTAAGTATAAAAGCACCAAAAGTGGTAAACGGTTTTGATCAAATGCCAATGGACGGTGTGAGTATGAAATACACTTTTAATGATCCTAAAGCCAAAGAAGTTTCGAAGGTTCAGTTTTTTGATAATAACGGAAGTCGTGGTGTTTATAAAGACGGCTGGTATGCCTGTACTTTCGGACCTTTATTTCCTTGGATTCCGGCTCAAAAAGGTTTAGCGCAATGGGATTCGAGCAAAGATGTTTGGGAACTGTATAATATCAAAGAAGATTTTACGCAATACAATGATTTGGCAGCTAAAAATCCGGAGAAACTGAAAGAACTAAAGGATATTTTCAATAAACAGGCAAAAGACAATAAAGATTATCCTATTGGCGCCGGAATCTGGCTTCGTATTCATCCAGAAGATGTAATCAGATCGCCTTATAATTCATGGGTTTTTGATGAAAATACGAAAAGAATGCCAGAGTTTAGTGCGCCCGGTTTAGGAAAAAAGAGCAATAAAATTGTAATTGATTTGGATGTAAAAGAGAATACGTCCGGTGTTTTATATGCATTGGGAGGAAACGGCGGTGGCGTTACTTTATTTATGGAAAACGGAAAATTAGTATACGAATACAATATGCTGATAATCGAAAGATATACAGTTGAAGCCGATCAAAAAATATCAGCAGGAAAGCATATAATTGAAGTCTTGACAACAATTGCAAAACCCGGAGCTCCAGCAGAAGTAGTTATTACGCTTGACGGAAAAGAATATGCCAAAGGTGAAGTAAAAAGAACAGTTCCAGCGGCATTTACCGCCAGCGAAACTTTTGATGTTGGAGAAGATCTTGGAGGTTCTGTTTCGATGCGATATTATAAAAAAGCGCCATATAAGTTTGAAGGCAAAATCAACAGTGTGAAAGTGAATTTGTTATAGTTTAAAACATAAAGTATGAAAAGAGTACAGCTAAATTTTAAGTATTTTATTTTATTATTTTTAATGATCAGCTTGCCAGCTATGGCGCAAGGAGACGGACCTAGGAATTTATTATGGAGCCCAAAAAACACCTTTGCTTTTCTGCCGAAATGGATGAGTATGAATCAAAATATTACACCGGGAAATGTACTTATTGAAGATGCCGATTTGCATATTAATGCTTTTCCGCTTACGTTGGTTTATAATTTTGGTCTTGCAAATAGATTTGCTCAGGTAATGGTAAATGCCGTTCCAGGTGATGTTTCGGGAAGTTTAACAGCAAGTCAGCCCGGACTTCCGGCACCACATATAAGTTCGTCCGGTTTTGCAGATGGTTTTATAGGTTTTAAACTTGGATTGGTAAATCAGCCTGCTTTGAATGTTATTGAATATAGTCAATATGAGAAAAAGACATTTTCGATGATGTTTTATGGTAGAATATGGTATTCAGGATCATACGATAGTGCAAAACCTCTTAATTTGGGATCAAACAGGTTAACTTTTCAAGTGGGTTTTCCAATTGATATTTGGCTCAGTAAAAATCCGAAAAGACCAACATGGCTGGAAATTTATCCTTCAATTCATATGTACACGGCAAATAATGATCCGACATTTATAACAATGGCTAATAAATCACAACAACATGCTTTGTATTCAATAGAGAATCACTTATCTCATAATTTTACTGATAATTTTTGGTTAAGTGCAGATCTCGGATATCAATATGGAGGTGATCTAGAATTAGACGGTGTGGATCAGGATGATAAACAGAATCTTTTTTCCGGAGGTATTACGGCAGGTTATCAGGTAATGAAAATGTTAGGATTAAATGCAACGTATGGAGGAATAATTGCCGGCGATAACGGTGCGCAATCCAATATGATTAGAATTACTGCTGTTATATCTTATGCTAATTTGAAAAAGTTGCAGAAGCCGGAGTAGTTTTTATTTTAGATTAGAAGAAAGAGGCAAGAGGCAAGAGAAAAGAATATAGAATATAGATTTTTGAGATAAAATGGTTTAGAGTTTAATTTAAAAATGATTAAAATGAAACATGTTTTAATATTGATTTGTATTGGTGCTTTTAGTTTTAATAATCTACAAGCGCAAAAAGTTATTCATCCCAAACATAATAACAACGTCAAAGCTGGAAGCTGGCGTGTTTTAGGGACCGTTCATGCTAAACACACGGCAGATCATGATGCGCTTGCGGTTCCGGGACCACATGATTATTATAGAAAAATAAAGTTTAAAGTGACAGATTCGCCTGTAAACATTCAGCGATTAGTGGTTCGCTACGATGATGGTGCGCCTGAAAACATCAATACCAGAGTAGAAATTCCGAAAGGTGGCGAAAGCAGAGTCATTGATTTACATGGAGGCAAAAGAAAATTAAAATCAATTGAATTTTGGTATGATACTAAAGGTTTTTTAAACGGTAAAGCTGATGTTACAGTGTTTGGAATGAAGTAAATTAAAATTCAATTAGCTATAAAAAATAAAGCTCCTCTATCTAGAGGAGCTTTATTTTTTATAGCTTAAAAGGCTATTGCTTAATAACCTGTGGAATTTTATATTTTCCGCTTAAAACTTCATCTGTTGGCTGGTAAAGTCTTAAAATTAAATAAAAACCACCATCAGGAGCTGGAAGCCAGTTGTTTGTGTTGGTCGGTTTTGCATGCGAAATGGTAACTTCAAAACTACCATCTGCTTTTTTGACAAACCCTTTTATATCATTACTTATTTTGTATCTGTTAAGATCATTTTTAACTAACAGTTTGTTATTGGCGTCGTACATAGTCAATGACCAAAAAGCATTCACAGGAGGTTCTTTATCAAAGGTTATCTTATAAGTGTTTTTACCAGTCAATGCATTGTTTTCGCTATCTGCAAACCGAATAGGGTATAAGGCTTCTTTTTCGCCCTGTCCGCCTAAATAAGGTCCTGCAACAACAGAACGCAAGGCATAATCGTAACCAAAATTATCTAATTTCGTTACCCATTGCCAACCGTTTACTACAGCTGCGGCAGATCGAATAGACGCAATAATGGTTAGTGGTGCTTCAAGAGTAGCATCGTACAAACCTTTTAATTGCTCTTTATTCAGCTTTGAAGGATCAAATTTTCCAGGAGTCAAACCTATTTTTTCAAATTGCCCCACTAAACCTTTATCAACTTCAGAAATTGGATTTTGCGACATTGCAAAGGCTAATTTTTTGTAAAATACTAAACTATCTTTAGTATTAAGTTGTGGAAATGATGGCAAACTATAATTTCCATTTGCCTTACCACCATTAAATTCAGTCTGAGTCTGAAGTTTAAACTGATCCTGTAATTTATGAAGTTCATCAATATTATCTCCGTCTTTAACTGCTAATCGACCCCAAAGCCATACTTTAGGAGTTGTAGCTGTTATTACTTTTGTAACGCCCTTCGGAATTGCTCCTTTCCATCCAGGAGGAACAATAGCGAATTTGCCTGATTTTGTTCCTGTTGTTCTTCTTCCAATATAACTGATAAGATTTTGGTACATATCAAATACGTCTACGACATAATAGCGGTCTTTTGTGTCGGGAGTTATTAAAACCATTGGCTCCTTAAGATCGACAACTGCACTTAAATAAAAAGTATCATTATTTGCTGTTGGCATATCAGCATCTGCCGCAGTTGGGAGAGATCTTGCCCAACCTATTTGGTTTAACGGTGCTCTGTAACTTGTAGCAGGTTTCGGATTCGGAACTTTTACATATTCCCTCATTGTTTCTTCCATTCTTACCGGAGCATATCCCCATTGATAAGCTAATATCCCAATTGTTTTTGCAGCGGCATAATCTCCTAATTTTTGGACTTCATCACTGCCGGCAATTTCAATTACAGGGTCTTTTTTAGATGCAGCTTGCTTTAATAAATCAGTTGAATCAGTTGGTTTTTCTGCGTTTTCTTTTATAATTGAATCATTTTTGTCTTTACAGCCAACCGATAAAATTGAAAACGCGATTGTCATAACTATTGGTGTAAATATTCTTTTTATCGTTCTGATTGTCTTCATCATAGACTTTCTATTTTAAATTACTTTTTAATATAAGATATAGTTGTTTTCCCAATTTTTCCATTAAAAGTAAATGGCGCCTGATCATAATAATCCAGAGAAACCGGAGAATCAATATCAGTACCAATATCAAAAGTAGCGTTTGAAGTAAAGTGTAATGACATCGCTCTTGGAACCTGGCCTTGTGCAACCACTTTATTGTTTACTTTTAAAACAACATTCATGGCACCGCCAATTTTATCTACTAGTTTTGATTCCACTTCAATTTTAGCTTTTCCGGAAGCTATTTTGTCTTTTGATTTAATCTTTGTTCTTTCTACTTCAAATAAATTAAACTCATAATTAAGATAGCCATCTTTCATATAACAAGTTACACCGCCAGAAAAACCAGCCAATGCGTACAAAACTCCATTTGCATTTTCAGGAACTTCGACATCCATGTTTACGGTACTGCTGTTTTTACCCAATTTAGGCGCAGCTGATTCCGGCATTCCCACAATTGGAGATTCAAAATCCCAGCTGTTATAAGGTGGAGCAGGAGCATCTTCAGGATGGTATAAAGCGGTTGACCATAAACCGCCGCCAATTGGCAGGTTTTTGTTTTTAGCCGATTCGGTTAAGAAAAGCGCTTTCATTTCTTCCAATTTTTTTGGCTCTTTTGCTGCCAAATCGGTTGATTGAGACCAATCGGCATCTATATTATACAATTGCCAGGTATCGGTTAAGGGTGTCCAGGATTTAATGCCTTTTGGGATACCGCCAACCCAAGGTTCGCGAGGCCCGCGTGCAGAAGCAAACCACCCATTATTATAAACACCTCTACTGGCCATAATATCAAAAAACTGAGTGTGACGTGTATCTTTCGCGGAAGCGTCATTTAAAGAATAAACCATACTCACGCCATCAATTTCATCTTGGGCAAAACCATTTACAATTTGCGGTGCTTTAATATGCGCTATTTCATAAATCGTAGGAACAATGTCAATTACATGATGAAATTGAGGATGCGGTTTTGTATCATGTTTGATTCCTTTTGGCCACGAAATTGCCATTGGCTGACGTGTTCCTCCAAAATAAGCACCCTGCAATTTTGTTCCCTGATAAGGCGTACTCATTGCCCAGGCCCAGCCAGCGTGAAACATATTGTCCGTTTTTGGTCCACCAAGAACATCTAATCCGCCCAATTTATTTAAGGCATCAATATGTTCTGATATTTTGGTCGGAATACCATTCTGAGCTAATTGCTCGCTAATAGTTCCGTACAATCCTTCTGCTGAAGAACCGTTATCTCCCCAAATATAAATGATGATTGTATTATCTAATTTTCCTTGTTTTTTGATTTCATCAATAACACGTCCTGCATTATAATCAGCATGTTCAGCAAATCCTGCCCAGATTTCCATTAATCGGCGTTGAAAAGGTTTTTCCGTTTCCGGAATTGATTCCCATGAAGCCATCGATTCAGCTCTTGGTGAAAGCAAGGTGTTTTCTGGAATCCAACCTAATTTTTTCTGTCTTGCAAAAACGCGTTCTCTGTATTTATCCCAACCATCATCAAATTTTCCTTTGTATTTGTCTGCCCATTCTTTCATAACATGATGTGGACCATGTGCCGCACCAGGAGCCCAATACATGAAAAAGGGTTTATCCGGAGCATAAGCTTTTTGTTCCTGAAGCCAATGAATAGCATCATCCGCTAAATCTTCAGATAAATGATAATAGTTATGACCGCCCGATGTTTTAGGTGTTTCTACATAAGTTGTGTTTCTTACCAAAGTGGGTTCGTATTGAGAAGCTTCTCCAGCCAAAAATCCATAGAAATATTCAAAACCGTATCCGGTAGGCCAGTAATCAAACGGACCTTTGGAAGTAATTAATTCTTCGGGTGTATTATGCCATTTTCCAAAAGCAGAAGTATTGTAACCGTAATCCTTTAAAACTTCAGCCATTGTTGCTGAGTTTTTCGGAATAGTTCCGCTAAAACCATCAAAATCATTGGCTATAGCCGCAATTTGCCCGTTTCCGACTCTCGTATGATTTCGCCCGGTAAGCAGAGAGGCTCTTGTTGGTGAACACATTGCCGTAGAGTGAAATCTATTATAAGAAACACCCTGATTGGCAACACTGGCTAAAACCGGAGTATTAATCTCTCCCCCATAAGCAGAAGGTGCTCCATAACCGGCATCATCAATCAAAATAATTAAAATATTCGGAGCGTCTTTGGCTAAATGTTTGGGTTCTTCCCTTTTTTTATAGAAAGAGGTTTCTATAGTTACTCCGGCTTGTGAAGCTGATGGAGCAGGAGGGAATGGAAGTACATCTTGTGCACAAATTGTTCCTGTTCCTGATAATAAAACTAACAATAATAATCGGGATTGAATTGATTTCATATTACAGTGGTTTATAAAATGGATTGTTATAGTAAAAGTAGAAACTTATGAGAAAGGAAGTTCGAAACTGCTGAATGTTAAAGGTTTCAAATTATAAGATGCAACCAAATTTTGATCAAAAGAATGTGTATAGGTACTGTTATTGTAACATTTGTTTATATTTTTTTTCGATAAATTCTAAGACAAAAGCAGTTTTTAAAATGTATTAATTTAATATTCAAAAGCTATGATAACAAATAAGCAAATGAAAATTGGGGCAGCTATAATGGCTGTGATTTATATAGTAGTTCAAACCTTTCAATGGTGGGTTTTTGTAAAAGTACCCGAAACCGGAAATGTAATTACTGATTTTCTTAATGGCGGAAATAAACTCAATATTTACAGGTCCTGGCTGATGCTTTTGAGTATGTTTGGACTACTGTATTTGTTTTTTACTATTTGTTTTGATGATTTTAGGCAGGATAAAGGCTGGCGGATTCTTGCTTTTTTAGGTTTTTTTATCTTTTGTTTATTAGAACTTTTTATCCGTTCGATTGAATTGTTTTTTGTACAGGGTTATTTAGTTGATACTTATGCAACCTCAATTGCAACAGATCGGGCAGCAATAATTAAAACCGTTACATCGATACAGCAAGTTTGGTGGGCGTTGTATTTTCCGTTGGGACTCTCTCAATTGTTAGGAAGTATTATTTTGGCGGGTTTGTATTTGAAATCAACGGGAATTGATCGTCTGATAAAAGTCGTTTTCATTATCAACAGTTGCCGATTATTTTTACGAATGCTCGATTCTTATCTCGATATTAATATTCTGGGTATAAGTACTTTATTGAACAATGAGTTATACTTGCCATTGGTGATCATTATGTTTGGATTGAAGGCAGTTTGGCTGGTCAAATCGCCTCTTAAAGAACCGTCCTGATTTTTGTTAGTATTGCTTTAGATTTATATGAAAAGAAAATACGCCATAATGACTCTGGCGTATTTTTTTAATGTATTTTGACGTTCTTTTTCCAATAAAAATAAACCGTAAAAACAGTTATCAAAACTAAAATCCATAAAACCGGACTGCTGAAAAAGCTTTGATAACTTCTGCCATTTGGAATTTCTACAAAAGGCACTGTTATAAAAATATCCAATAACAAGGCTGTTCCTGCTATTATAATTCCAACTATCATTCCGTTAGTTTGATATCCTTTTTTATAATAAAACTGAGCCGCCAGAAAAACATAAAATGAAATAACAATCATAACTATAAAAGCTTGCGCGAAGAATGAATCTTTAATTACTGGAATACTTCCCAAAATATAAAAAGATAAACTCACACAAGTCCAGACGAATAAACCAGACAACATTCCTCTCAAAAAATGCATTTTGATTTAATTATGAGGTACAGTCTGATTCCAAATGCCGGTTTTAGCTGTTTCTAAAGCATAAGCAGAGAAATCTTTGGCTTTTCTGCCTAAAACCTTTTCTATATCTGAAGTAATGGATGAATTTCGGCCATCCAAAACCTGTTCAAATAAATAGTTAACCAGCCAAATATGATCTTCCGGAACCTGGTATTCTCTCAGCATCTGAATATATTCTTCTAAAGTTAGAGATTGAAAAGCGATTTCTCTATCCGTAGCTTTCGCAATTTCTGCAATAACTTCCTTGAAAGTTAATAATCTTGGCCCTGTAAGTTCGTAGGTTTGTCCGTTGTGCTTGTCATCTAAAATCGAAGCTACAATTACATCGGCAATATCATCAGCATCTGTAAAAGGTTCTAGTGCTTCGGCTCTTGGTAATGCAACGTAACCTGCTAATATTGGCTCCAGAAAGAAGCTTTCGCTAAAGTTTTGGTTGAACCAGCTTGCTCGTACGATTGTCCATTTTTTGGCATTGGTTTTCACTATTTCTTCACAAATTTGCGCTTCTTTTTCGCCTCTTCCGGAAAGTAAAACCATTTTCTGAACGCCCATTTGCGTAGCTAAGCCACTAAAAAGCTGAATAGCAGTTGTTGCTGAAGGAATAGCCAAATCAGGCTGGTAACTAATATAAACGGCATCTATGTCCTGAAGCGCCGCTTGCCAGGTTTCCGGTTTTTCCCAGTCAAACGGAATGGCGGCAGATCGTGAACCTGCGCGAACTTCAACATCAGTATTATTTTCTAATCTTTCCAATACTCTGCGTCCTGTTTTTCCATTGGCTCCCAGAACTAAAATTTTTGTAGTTTTCATATCAATTCGTTTTGTGATTAACTGATACAAAATTGGGTTGATTAGAACGAAATCATTTGTCGGAAAAGAATTAAGATTTGTTTGAAAAGAATTGTTGTTTGACATCATTCGGTCGTGTCCCAAATTTAGTATAAAATGCATTCGAAAAAGAACTCAAACTTTCATAACCCACTTCCCAAGCCGATTCCTGTACGGTTTTTTCACTATCACGAAGCAATTCATAGGCTTTATGCAGTCTTTCTTCCTGAATGTATTTGAAAACCGGAATTCCGAAAAGCTCTTTAAAATTCTTTTTCAGTTTATTGCTGTTGAGGCCGACCATTTTGGATAATTCGGTAATCGATGGTGGTTTGGAATAGTTTGTTGTTACAATTTCTTTCGCATGAAACAATTTGTTTTTGTCGTATTCAGATAAATCCGCTTTTTTGTCTGTGGTTAGCAAAGCAAAAAAATGGGCTAAAAGTTCGTTGACCTGACTTTTTAAAAATAGCAGTCGGGTAGTCCCGGTGTACGACGTATTGAAGATTTTCTGAACAGCCACTTGCATGTCCAGCGTCATATAAAATGCAGGTCCTTTTACAAAATGCTCTTTTGGATGCATCAAATCTGAAAGATGATTTTCGAAGATTTCTTTTTCAGCCTTAGGCAATGAGTTAATATATTTAAGTTTGGCAAAAATACTTATCGATTGTAATGGTTTATCCGGTTCGATTTTATGGGCGAATTCTACTTTCTGATTTCCAAAGAAACAAATCGCTAAACCGGTAGTATTCGTGAGGTATTTGGTTTGATTGTTATGTTTGATTTCCAATTCGACATTGCCGGAACCATAAAAAGCAAAACCAATGGAATCGCCGTCAATTTCGCATTTCTCTACTACCGTTTTTGTCGCGTAAGACTGCTCAATCAAAACAATAAAATCATTTACTTCTAAAATATCTGTTGTCATACGAAATCAGGATGTTTTGATAAAAGTATGAAAAGTTGCTGTTTTTTAAATAGTAAAAGAATTAAAAATTTAGAATTAAAAATCTGCTAAATCTGTGGGAGACAAAAATTAAACACATAGAAACATAGTTTTTGTGTCTAAAAAGAAGGTAATGGAAAGAAACTAGTTTCTCACACATAGCTTTGCGTTTTTAAGGAATTAAAAATTAAAAATTAAAAATCTGCCGAATCTGCCGAATCTGCGTGAGAAAAAAATTAAACACATAGAAACATAGTTTTTGTGTCTAAAAAGAAGGCAATGAAAAGAAACTAGTTTCTCGCACATAGCTATGTGTTTTTAGGTAAATGAAATGCCTTTTTAAGCGGTTTCAAAAGCTATGTTTCTATGTGTTTAAACTTAAGCGCATTTCTTTCACACAAAGCATATTTAAAAAGAACCTAGTTTTTTAAATGAAACTTCGTCTTATTAAACTTCTTCGATTTAATAATTTTCCCTTTATCTGTAATCATAATCCAGCGGTATTCCGGATATTTATTGATGAGTTTGATTCCGGCTTCTTTTCCTAAAACCATAATCGAAGTACTAAATCCGTTGGCTGTTTCGGCATTGGGACCAAAAACAGAAACGCTGCAAAGTCCGGTTGAAGGGTATCCGGTCGCAGGATTGATGATATGAGAATATCGTTTTCCATCTAAAACTACAAATTTTTCATAGCTACCTGAAGTCGTTACCGCGCCATCGTGCAACGGAACAACGGCAAAAAGATTATCAGTATCAAAAGGATTTGTCATTCCGATGTTCCAGTCTTTGCCATTGGGTTGTTTTCCCCAAACGGTCATATCTCCGGTTGCATTTACGATTCCGGCTTTGATGCCTTTGGAAAGCATTAGATCTTTGCATTTGTTAGTAGCGTATCCTTCACCCAAAGCGCCAAATCCAATTTTCATTCCCTTTAATTTCAGGAAAATAGTCGATTGCGTGCTGTCTAAAATGATGTTTTTGTAACCGACTTTCTCTACTGATTTTTTTATGGCTTCCGCCGAAGGCATTTCGGTCATTGAGCCATCAAATTTCCAGATGCGGTCCATGGCAGCAAAACTGATATCGAAAGCACCATTTGTAATTTCAGAAAAATGCAACGCTCTTTGTGTTAGCTCAAAAACTTCTTTGTCGACTTTTACAGGACGAATTCCTGCATTCTGATTGACTTCTGAAACTTGAGAGGTAGGTTTCCAGTCCGAAATCAGGTTTTCAATTCTGGTGATTTCAGCAATAATTTCATCAATTGATTTTTCTGCTGTCAAAGAATCGTTTGCTACAATTGAAATATCAAATCGGCCTCCCATAAGCATTGTTGTTCTTTTTCGTAACGTTTGAGCTTCAGTATTGAAACTGCAAACCAATACCAAAAGGAAAAGGAATGGATTGAAAAGGGATTTGTAATTCGTTTTCATAAAGCTTTTTGGTTTAATAACAATCCGTCAATATTTGATCCTTGTTTTTATAATCGCTTAAATGTTTATTTTTCTCAGATAATAAAGCATCAAGTGTTGATTCAACATCTTTTTGCATAGCCAATGAACCACAAATCATGATTACGCCATTATTTTCTAATAAATCCAGAAAAAATTCGGCATCACGTTTGATCAAATCCATCACATAATAATGATTTTCTTCACGGGACAAAGCTAAATGAAAACTTTGTAAATGTTGCTTTTGCATCATTTGGGATGCGAAGGTTTTATAACCTGTAACCGTTTCCGTTTCCATTCGGAAGCCGGCGTATAAATGCGTTTCGGTTTTTTTCTTGTTTTGTTCGATTATTCCAAGGAAAGGCGCAATTCCGGTTCCGTTGGAGATAAACGCCACTTTTGAAGCTTTTTTAGGCAAATGAAAAGCATGATTATTGATGATTCGTGCTTTGATGACATTGCCGGGTTTTAACTCATTCAAAAAGCCGGAACCTAATCCGTTTGGATGTAGTTTTACAACCAATTGAATGTTACCGGAATGGTTTCCGATAGAGTAGAGGCGCTCTCTGGTATCATTGGCAGGATAAATGGCCAGTAAGTCACCAGAGGTAAATTTAGCTCTCATATTAGCTCTAAGCGTAAGAATAAAAGTATGTTCTGTTTCAGAAACAGCCGTTTTATCCAGAACCATTAATTTCTGCAAACCTTTCGGGGCGTGATTGTATAAAGAAGGCGTTGTAGACAACAGAATTCCGGTTTTGGCACTCCACAATTTAATCCATTCTACAAATTCCACCGCCGATTTGTCGTTGACAGTCTGTAAATCCAGAAAACGTTCTGCCCAGTTTTGTTCTTCTAAAAGTTCATCAATTTCGCGGGCAAAACCGCAAAAATCAGGATAAGCTGTTGAACCAAATCCAACCACAGAAAAATTGATTTTTTGCTGTTGCTTGTGTTTTTGTAAAAGGGAAATAAACTTTCTGCCGTTAGAAGGAGCATCGCCCAATCCGTGTGTGGAAGAAAAAATAATAATATGTTCTGCTTTTGGGAAAGTCGTATAACTATTCAATTCGGTTAAAAAAGCCTTTTCACCAGCAGCATTCAATTGTTTCTGAATCGCATTGGCGAATCGCAAAGAGCTTCCGTTTTCAGACCCAGCCAATAAAATGTATTTGCTTTCGCTGGCTTTGAATTTATTTTTAATTCGGCTTGACCTTCTTTTTAAAGTCATCGCAAAACCGGAATAAATAAAAAAGAGAATATTTAATGAAGCAATAGCCAGAACCAGAGCCCAGATCGCGTTAATTCTTCCGGTATGAAGGTCTAAACTCAAAGCAGCAAATTGAGCCGTCATTGGCGATTTTTTTTCGCTAATTACTTCACCCGTAACCTGATTCACTTCAATTTCACGGTCTTTTAATTCAATAATGTAATATTCTTCAGGATCGTCTGTAAAAGGAAATTCGATTTTCTTTACATCCGTTAAAAGTATAGTCTTGAAAACATTGACTTTCGCCCCTTTTTTGGTAGGAATAATTTTTTCTGTTTTTTCTTTTTGCTCTTTTTTATCCATGAAAAAGTTAAACCTTTCCAGCGACAAATACGTTCCTGTAAGTGCTATAATTAAAATTGGAATTAAAGCCAATCTTCCTAAAACAACATGGTAATATTGAGCAAAATATTCTTTGATTACTTTCGAAAAGAAATTACGAATTCCTTTTTGTCTTTTCAAAACCAAAGCAAACCCGGAAATAGCAATCAGGAATAATAAAAAGGAAATAACACCGACAAAAAAACGACCTGCTTCATGTAAAAATAAAGAGCGGTGAAAGCTCGTGATCCATTGAATAAACTCAGTTTTCTTAACCGGAGTTCCTAATTTTTTTCCTGTTTTGACATCAACATAAGCGTTGATATCATTCCCATCCTGATCGATAGCCTGCAACGTTACAAACTGATTGCAATCAACGGTTAGCTCCGTCATTTCAGAATAGGATTTTTTTAATACAGGAAGCGTTTCTCCCAGCGTTATTTGATCAAAATTTTCGACTTTATACGGAAGTGTTTTTTCCTGTACAGCATCAACAGCCAGGATAATACCCGTTACCGATGCCAAAATCAAAAATAAAGAAGAAACCAAAGCCAAAGCCAGGTGAGAGGAACGCCAAAAAGAAAGAGTCATGAAGTATTATGCTAAAAAGTAAGTAAGCTTTGTCAAAGTTTAAAACTTTGACAAAGCTATGGTTTTATGTATTAGATTTTGTTTAATCTTACGTATTTAATATAACCTTTACCTTCTGTTTTATCAGCAAGTCCGGCAGTTGTTAGCGGAATTTCGGCATCAGTCACATAATATTTTTGATCTTCAACAGCCGATTCAAAACGTAATTTATATCCTTTGTTTAGTTTAGCATCTTCAATTTCAAAAGTAGTAATACTACGATCGCCACCCGTAACTGATGCTCCGCTTATTGCACTAATATCTTCATGTTTCTGAGTTTGAAATTTATTCCATTCTTTCAATGATTTGTACCATTTTTTGTCATCACCCATTACATAAAGTGTTTTTTCATAGTCTCCTTTTGGATTAATTAGTGAAACTACGATATAAGCACCTTCGCCCATATAATTGTTCATTTGAAGCATACATTTGTATTTGCTTTGTGCAACAGATTGAAAAGAGACAAGGCATATTAACGTAGCTGTAAAAGCGACTTTAAGAATTGATTTCATATAATTGTTAATTGTGAATTGTTAATTGTTATTTGTGAGATGGGAAATGTGAGATGTGAGATGTGAGATGTAAAATGGTAAATGGGAAATTTGATTATGGATTGACTTCCAACATCTCACAATTCACATTTTACATCTTGCTTTTAAGTTATTTTAAAAAGTCGATTGATATATTTTGTTTTGTTAAAGACTCATTTTCTTTGGCAAGAGCGTAGGCGCTTTCGTCAAATTCAGTTTTAATGTCTTTTTTAGCACCAATTGAAATCAGATATTTCAGGATTTCATCGTTTTTAGAAATCATGGCAGCTTTATGTAAAGCCGTCATGCTGTCTTTGTTTTTGGCATTAACATCTATATTTAAAGGAGCTAGTTTTTTCAATAAAGTCAAATCACTTTTTACAACCGCTAAATGATACAAAGTGTTTCCATCTTTTTGAGCAGCAGCAAGATTTAAACCTTTTTCCTGTAATAATTTTACTTTTGCTTCTAAAGGATCTGGCCCTTTTGATTCAGGACGATAGGATTGGATTAGGTATACGCCTAAATTATTCCCGTCTTTATCCATAACATTTACATCGGCCCCTTTATTTAAAAGAAGCGCAACATTTTCAGGAGTTCCTGATTTTACAGCCATTGTTAAAGCTGATTCTCCTTTTACATTTTTTAAATTAATGTCTTTCGTGGTTGGAAGTAACAATTCCAATGCGCCATTTTCTCTGGCTCCGGCTGCAATCATAAAAGGTGTGTTCCCGTCTTTATTTACTTTATTAGCATCTGCGCCTTTTGCAAGGAAATAATTGATGATTTCTTTTTGATTTGCTTTGCCTGCCAAAACATGAAGAATAGTTTCTCCTGATTTGTTTACAGCTGTAGGTTTCAGTTTTACTTCTTCTACCAAATATTTGTAAGCTTCTAATGAAGTAGTTTCTCTACGGCTTCCTTGTGCAGCAATAAAAAGAGCATTATCTGTAGCTTTGATTCCTTTTGCAGCAATTTTTTTCAATAAGTCAATATTTCCAATTCTTGCAGCATAATTAAAAGCTGTATTTCCGTTATTGTCCACATCTTTAAGAGACATTCCCTTAGTTGTGAAAAATTCAGCAGTTGTCAGGTTTTTATCAAACGGAATCGTAAGCAATAATAAGTTGGCGCCATCGTTATATTTTTTCTTCGGATTTAATCCTGCTTTGAAGAATGCCTCATATAAAGCCGGATCAATTTGTCCGTTAGCCGCAGCAAAATCAGCTGGAGTAGCTCCGTGACTGTCTTCAAAATTAATATCTGAACCTTTTGCAATAAGATATTCTACCATTTCAACATTTCCTCTATAGGCGGCCCAGTGTAAATAGATACGATTATCGTGAGTCGATTTGTTGATTGGATTTCCAGGTTGCTCTAATAAAAATTTAATTGCTGTATTTGGAGCATCATTATTTATAGCAAGAACAACTACATCAAATGCATTTGCATTGGCTTCTGCCGGATTGTTTCCTTTTGCTATTTCGGCTTTTACAGTTTCTACATTTGGAGCGGACTTCCAAAAAGAGGCTTCTAATAAAATATTCTTTTGCTGAGCATTCGAAAATAAGGCTGCAACTAATGCAATCGAAATGAAAAGTTTCTTTTTCATATTTAGAATTTTACAATTTTTAAAATAATTGGGTTTGTTTTTTACACTCTAAAAATGCCTGAAAAAGGAATCTATTTAGAATAAATAAAAATAAGACAAATGTAAAAATAAATATTAGTAAGACAATTTTATTTGGTGTAGAAAAATCAATCTTAATTTACTCTTAAGATTACTTAATTCAAAAATGTTTAATTATTATACGGATTCTTTAGTGTCATATCGCAAATATTTTATTGCCAATTAGCGATATATAGTTTTTTGTTTTATTATAAAATTTTTTAAAACACTGATTAATAGCGTTTTAAAATACAGGCATTATTCTAGCCTAGTCGATTGCATAACAATCTAATAACGACTGTATGCACACCGAAAATCCAAAAACAATTCTTTTTATAACAGGAGCTTTTGTGAGTAATGAATCCTGGAACGATTGGCGGGATTTTTACGAATCTAAAGGATACGAAACATTTGCTCCACCGTGGCCTTATAAAAATGATACAGCAGAAAAGCTTCGCCAGCGTCATCCAGATCCCGAAATAGCATCGATTCGATTGCAACAACTGATAAATTATTTTGAAGAAATTGCAGGATCATTTTCAGAAAAACCAATTATTATCGGTCATTCTTTGGGCGGATTGATTGCTCAGATTTTAAATCAGAAAGGGTTGGCGGAAGCCATTGTTGCTATTCATTCGGTTCCTCCACAAGGTATTATGTCTTTTAAATTTTCATTTCTAAAAGCAGGATGGGGACCGTTAGGTTTTTTTACTTCTGCAAAAAAGACTTTTTTAATGACATTTCCGCAATGGCAATATGCTTTTACCAATGGTTTGTCTTTCGAACTTCAGAAAAAAGGATATGAAGAATTGGCGATTCCGGAATCAAAACTTGTGGTTCGAGATACAATTACAGCTGTTGCCAAAGTTGATTTCTCTAAACCACATCGTCCAATATTATTTATCGCAGGAGATGCAGATCACACGATTCCATATCAATTAAACCAAGAGAATTTTAAAAGATATACCGATAAAAACTCAGTTACGGACTATAAACTTTTCTCCGGCAGAAACCATTTTGTTTTAGGGCAACCCGGCTGGCAGGAAATCGCAATTTTTATTTCGGAATGGCTAATAAAGAATAAAGAATAAAGAATATAGAATAAAGAATACAGAATAAAGAATACAGAATATAGAGTCAAGAGTCAAGAGTCAAGAATTTGCGCTAAAATCTATACTCTATATTCTATGTTCTTTTTTCTTCTAAATAATTAATAACCACTTTAAATCTAAAATTATGAAATCAATTTCCAACGAAAATGCAAGATCAAAAAATAGAAAAGCTTTTTTAGGTCTTTTAATAATTAGTTTTTTTATGCTTGTGTCGTGCAACAAAAAAGCAGAACCAATAGCAGTCGACGAAGCAAAAGTTACCACTGATTCGGCAACTGTTAAGCCTGCTGATCCTCCGGCTAACTTTAAACATGCAACCGCTTTTGTAAACGGTGTTAATATCCATTATGTAATTGGTGGTAAGGGAGAGCCACTTGTTTTAGTACACGGTTTTGGTCAAAACTGGTACATGTGGAATCGTTTGCTTCCGGAACTATCAAAACATTTCACTGTTATAGCTCCCGATTTAAGAGGAGTTGGAGAATCAGACAAACCGGAATCAGGTTATGATAAAAAAACAATGGCAACCGATATTCATGAATTGGTTAAAAAACTTGGATACAATAGTGTTAATCTCGCCGGTCACGATATCGGACTTATGGTGGCGTATGCTTATGCGGCGCAATATGGCAGCGAAGTAAAAAAACTGGCTTTGATGGATGCATTACTTCCAGGAATCGAACCAGTTTGGTCACAAGTTTCGGCTTCGGCATGGTGGTTTGGATTTTTTGCATGGCCAGCTTCAGGAGATATCGTAAAAGGAAAAGAAAAAGAGTTTTTAGTTAATTTCTGGCCAATGGTGGGACACGTTAAAGATCCTTTTACTCCAGAAGAAACGGCTGAATTTGTAAGAGCTTATGCTGTTAAAGACGGAGCTAAATCTACTTTTAAATGGTTTGGGGCTTTCCCGCAGGACGGAAAAGACAATTTAGTTTTTGCAAAGACAAAACTAAAAATGCCTTTGTTGGCCATGGGTGGAGAATATTTTGCGGCAGCTTTTCTTAAAGAGCATTCTAAATTGGTGGCAGAAAATGTATCAGAATCTAAAATTGCAGGTTCAGGGCACTGGTTGGTTCAGGAAAATACGGCTCAGGTTCAAAAAGATTTATTGGCCTTTTTTCTGGCGAAATAATTCTTTAAAAAATAACGAACAGAGCAATTAAATTTCAAAATAATGAAACGAATATTTATAGTACTATTTTTCTTCAGCCTGCTTATGCAGGCTCAGGAAAAAGCCGATCTGATTATTTTTAATGGAAAAATTGCTACAATGCAAAAATCCAATGAATTTGTTCAGGCAATTGCTTCCAAAAACGGAATCATTTTAGCAACCGGAACATCAAAAAGTATTTTAGAAAATTATAAAACAGCGACCACGCAAGCTATTGATGCCAAAGGTAAAACCGTTGTTCCGGGTTTAAATGACAGTCATATGCACGTTATCCGTGAAGGACTTAATTATAACGCTGAATTGCGTTGGGATGGTGTGAAAACACTAAAAAGAGCAATGGAAATGCTGAAAGAACAAGCTGCCAGAACTCCGCCCGGTGTTTGGATTAAAGTAATTGGCGGTTGGAATGAATATGGTTTTGAGGAAAAAAGGCAACCAACCATCGAAGAGATAAATGCGGCTGTTCCTGACAAACCTGTTTTTATTACCTATTTGTACGGAAAAGCTTTTTTGAATAAAAAAGGAATTGAAGTTTTAGGCTATACAAAAGACACACACTATGAAGGAAGTATTTTAGAGCAGGATAAAAACGGCAATCTGACCGGATTAATGTTCGCCAAAGAAACTCCAAAAGCGATTTACACTACTTTAGGTTTAACCACAAAATTAACGCCCGAAGAAAGAATCAACAGTTCACTTCAGTTTAACAGAGAGTTGAATCGCTTTGGGTTGACTTCTGTAATTGATGCCGCAGGAGGATCGCAAAACTTTCCGACAGATTATGGAACTTCAATGGAATTAGCGAAAACAGGAAAATTAAATCTTAGAATTTCCTACTATCTCTTTGCTCAGCAAAAAGGAAAAGAGTTGCAAGATTATGAAAAATGGGTTGCCTCAACTTTAATTAATAAAAATGATAACCTTTTAGTTGCCAATGGTTATACCGAGGAAGGAGCAGGAGAAAACATTGTAGCTTCTGCAGCCGATTTTGAAAATTTCCTAGAGCCAAGAATTGTCCTTTCAGATGATATGGAAAAAGATCTGGAACCCATTATCAGATTATTGGTTAAAAACAGATGGCCATTTCGATTGCACGCCACTTATGGCGAATCAATTGACAGAATGCTGAATGTTTTTGAAAAAGTAAACAAGGAAATTCCGTTTAATGGTTTACGTTGGTTTTTTGATCATGCCGAAACTATTACACCAAAAGAATTAGAACGAGTGAAAGTACTTAATGGCGGAATTGCAGTACAATTCAGAATGTATTTTCAGGGAGAATTATATGAGAAAATGTACGGAGCGCCAAAAACACAATTACCTCCAATAAAAGAAATGCTTAAAATGGGAATCCCTGTCGGAATGGGAACAGATGCTACCAGAATTTCAACGTATAATCCGTGGATGGCAATGCATTGGCTCCTTACAGGAAAAACTTTAGGAGGAATGCAGTTCTGGCCAAAAGATCAGATTCTGGATAAATTTACTGCACTTCAATTGTATACTTCCGGAAGCGCCTGGTTTTCTGGAGAAGAAAGCGAAAAAGGAAAATTGATAAAAGGAATGTATGCCGATATGACCATTTTATCTGATGATTATTTTGGGATTCCTGCTGATAAAGTTCGAAATATCGAATCTGACTTGACCATTGTGAATGGAAAAGTAGTGTACGGAAATGGAGATTTCAAAGCTCTTGATCCCGGTATTGCGCCGGTAATTCCGGAATGGTCGCCTATTAAATATTTTGGAGGATATCAAATAAAACAATAAAAACATAAAAGATAAATCATGAAAACTCAAAAAATAATTTCGGCATTTGCAATTACTTTATTGCTTCTTATCAGCATTAATGTACACGCTCAATTTCCAATGCCGGATCATGTGCCTATATGGGATGCTAATAAAGTAACTTTAAAACTGCATAAAATTGTCGACAATGTTTATTCCGTTGCGCCGGAAACTGCAGAAGCCGAAACATCAAAAGGTATTGCACAAGCTACTTCGGCAGGATTTATTGTGGGAGAAAAAGGTGTTTTGCTTATCGAAACCATGTTATGCAAACGACTTTACGATCAGCTTTATAAACTGATCAGAAGCGTAACGGATAAACCGATAATTTATGCAATCAATACTAGCGATCATGGTGATCATTGTTTTGGAAATTATCTTCTTCCGAAAGAAACCATTGTTATTCAGAATGAATTCTGCAAAGACAATCTTTCTAAAAATTATGACAATATCAAAGGGTTCATGATTATGCTTTTTGGAAAAGGCAGAGGCATTGAAGAAAGTGTTTATCGTCCGGCAGATATAACGATTTCTATTAATGAGACAATGAAAATTGATATGGGAAAAGGAAATATTGTTGAAGTAATAAATGTGGGAACAGCCCAATCTCCTGCGGATCTTTTTGTGTATTTAAAATCACCAAAAGGCAATGTTTTATGGGCGGGAAATCCTTTTATTGCTGAGAGCCCGACCATTCCGTGGTTATTTGATGGCTATTTTCTGGAGCCAGTTAATAATCTGAATAAGATATATAATATGATTGGCGACAATGATATTGTTGTTCCCGGTCACGGCCGAGTTACCAATAAAGCCGGAATAAAATACACAATTGATTACGTTGAAGCCTTAAAAGCTAATGTAGAAGATGCTGTAAAAAAAGGACTGACTTTAGAAGAGACGAAAAAGGCAGTAACAATGAAAGAGTATGACAAAGGTTACGAGCTTTTCAATTGGCTTCACTTCAATTTTAATATTCCGAATGCTTATAAAGATATTAAAGAGAACGGAGGCAAAAAATGAAAAAGATATATGTAATTCTAGCTATTCTCTTGCTGAATTTTTCAGTATATGGACAACAATTGACAGATGAAGAAATCAAAACAAAAGAAACTGTAGAAAAGTTCTTTGGCTATATTGATGCGAAAGATCCGGACAAAATCGCTTCTATGGTTTCAGAAAAAGTCGATTGGTATATATTCGAATCGAAATACATGCCATGGACAGGACATCGTTCTAAGAGAGCAGAAATTTCAGCATTGTTTAAAACTCTCTTTAGTTATTTTGTTGACGGAAGTGAAAAACTCGAGGCACAATCTTTTTTATTGAGAGGAAATGAAGTAGCCGTCTTTGGTTTTGTCGAAAGAACAGTGAAAAAAAATGGCAAACATTTTAAAATGCCACTTGCGATACATCTTACAGTTGAGAATAATCTGATAAGCAAATTTTCGCTTTATGAAGAGACTTTAATTATTGAAAAAGTATTGAAATAGTTAAAGGCTAAGGACCTAAAAATAAGTCAATATGAAGGACAGAAGAACATTTCTTAAACAAGCAAGTCTTGTTGGACTTGCCGGATTACTGCCAGCAACGACACTTCTGGCAAGTGATTTAGAAACAAATATAGTAGTCAATAAAGAAGATTCCAATACCAAATGGGCGGACGGATCACGTTTGGTAGTATCGCTATCGATGCAGTTTGAAGCCGGTGGTCAGCCTGTAAATGCGGAGAGTCCGTTTCCGCAGAATATGCAAAAAGGATTTACCGATCTTCCTGGCGAAACCTGGTATCAATATGGCTACAAAGAAGGAATTCCCAGAATGCTGGACAATTGGGATAAGTTTGGTGTAAAAGTTACCTCGCATATGGTCGGATCGGCGGTATTAAAAAATCCAGCTCTTGCCAAAGAAATTGTAGAAAGAGGTCATGAAGCCGCTGCTCATGGTATGGATTGGGCAACACAATATTCTATGCCGTATGAAACTGAAAAACAATTCATCAAAGACGGTGCTGATGCTATTAAAAAAGTAACCAGTTTTCAACCTGTCGGATATAATGCAAATTGGTTAAGACGCGGAACAAACACACTCGAAATTTTGCAGGAACTTGGATTTAAGTATCATATTGATGATTTAAGTCGGGACGAGCCATTCTTATTAAAAGTAAAAGGAAAAGATTTTGCAGTGGTTCCGTACACCATTCGCTGTAACGATATTGTATTGATAGAGGGCAAAAATTTTAGTGCTGATCAGTTTGCACGTCAGGTGATATTGGAATTTGACCAGCTTTATAGAGAATCAGAAAAAAAGCGCAGGCAAATGTCGATAAGCTTTCATGATCGTATTGGAGGAACACCACAAATGGTTGCTGCAACTACAGAAATCCTATCGTACATTCAAAAACATAAGGGAGTTAGTTTTAAACGAAAAGACGAAATCGCCCAAATGGCTTATGAAGATAAGAACATCATTAAGGAATAATGATCTATTTAATTAACTATTATTTAGAAAATTTAAATTAACAGATTATGAAAAATGAAAATAGAACTTGGTTTATAACAGGAACGTCACAAGGAATAGGTCTTGTTTTGGTAAAGCAATTATTAGCTCAGGGATTCAATGTTGTGGCAACGGCCAGAAACGCCGAATCGCTTAAAGAAGCGGTTGGCTTTACGACAGCTCAGTTTTTGCCTTTGCAGGTAAATTTAATTGATGAAGAAAGTGTAAAAGAAGCTGTACAGAGTGCTATATCAAAATTTGGGTCTATAGATTATCTGGTAAATAATGCAGGATATGGATTAATTGGTGGTATCGAAGAAAGTTCTGATGCAGAAGTTCGCGCTAATTTTGACGTCAACGTATTTGGATTATTAAATGTAACCAGAGCCATTTTACCTCATATGAGAGCGGCTAAGTTTGGGCACGTCATCAACCTTTCTTCTGTTTTCGGATTACTTGCCGGAGCAGGTTGGGGAATCTATTGCAGTACAAAATTTGCCGTTGAAGCAATTTCTGAAGCGCTGGCGCAAGAAGTAAAATCTTTCGGAATCAATGTAACCATTATAGAACCAGGTTATGTGCGTACCAATTTTTTGAACAGCAGTTCACTAATTGCGCCAACAAATCCAATTGAAGCTTACACCGATATTCGCGAAGGGGTACGCAAGCATCAGCAGGATTTACCAGGAAATCAGTTAGGCGATCCTGAAAAAGTGGCGAAGCTAATTATAAAACTATCCCAGAATCCTGAGCCACCTTTAAGAATGCTTACAGGATCAGACGCTTATCAATTTGCCAATTATAAAATCGATGCATTAAAAACAGAAATTGAAAATAATAAAGAACTCACATTTTCAACAGATTTTTCAGCTTAGTTCATAAATAGGTTTTTTAGAATTGTTCGGAAGGAGTCCATCAATTTCAAACTTGGTTTTGAAAGAGGTGGATTTTTTTATGTTTTTTCTTATTTTTTCAAAAACAATCTTATTATTTAATATCTCTCAGTTTATAGAAACACTTGTAAAATCAATGGTTTACATCGGATTAAAAGTTTAAAATTTAGTTTTATAAAAATATTAACAGAATTAATAACGGAACGATCGTTCCGTTATTGTAAATTTGTCCCATAAAATAATAACACAACATAAAAATGAAAACAATAATTAAAAATTCAGCTATGCTTATTGCAGCACTTTTAGTAGGTACAACTTCACCTGCACAAAATAAATCAGTTAAAGCAGCAAATCCTCCTGCCAACTTTAAACACGCAACCGTAAACGTTAACAACGTTGATATTCATTACGTAATTGGTGGAAAAGGCGAGCCGTTAGTACTAATTCACGGATTTGGTCAAAACTGGTACATGTGGAACAGACTTTTGCCAGAACTTTCTAAACATTTCACTGTCATTGCTCCGGATTTGAGAGGAGTAGGAGAGTCAGGAAAACCAGAAAGTGGTTATGATAAAAAAACAATGGCAACTGATATTCATGAATTGGTAAAAAAACTAGGTTATAAAAATGTGAATGTTGCAGGTCATGACATTGGTTTAATGGTAGCTTTCGCTTATGCGGCTCAATATCCAACTGAAGTGAAAAAATTAGCTTTAATGGATGCTTTGCTTCCTGGAATTGAGCCCGTTTGGTCACAAGTTTCAGCTTCAGCATGGTGGTTCGGATTCTTTAGCTGGCCTTCTTCCGGAGCTATCGTTGCTGGGAAAGAAAAAGAATTCTTAACAGGATTTTGGCCGGTAGTTGCCAATAAAAAAGACGCTTTTACAAAAGAAGAAACAGCTGAATTTATTCGTGCTTATTCTGTAAAAGGAGCAACAACAGGAAGTTTTAAATGGTTTGGCGCTTTTCAACAAGATGGGAAAGACAATGTTGAATTCATGAAAACAAAATTAACTATGCCGGTTCTTACAATGGGCGGTCAATATTTTGCAGCAGCATTTTTAAAAGACCACACTAAATTGGTTGCTAATGATGTTCGTGAAACCAATATTCCAAATTCAGGACACTGGATCGTTCAGGAAAACACAGAAGCAGTTCAAAAAGGATTGTTGGATTTTTTCCTTAAAACTAAATAATTTTAAAAATTCCAAAAAAGAAATTCCAAATTCCAATCCTGGAGTTTAATAAACCCGACAGGTTTTAAAACCTGTCGGGTTTGTTATTAAATTGGAATTTGGGATTTAAAGTTTGGAATTTGGAATTTTTTTATTGGAATTTATCTATTTTTATCAATTAGAAATTCAGCTAAAAACTCAATTTTTATAATCGTTCCATTTTGATTTTCTATTGAAAGTTTTCCTTCCAAATCATCACTTAAACCTTTTATCAGACTCATTCCAAAAGAATTTTTTCTTTCCGAACTAACGTTAGTATTATAGCCAATTCCATTATCGGAAATAGTTAGTAAATAATAACTGTCTTTTACTTTTTCTACTGTCACATGAATCATTCCTGTGCGGTCATCTGGAAACGCATATTTGATCGAATTCGTAATCGCTTCATTCAAAATAAGCCCTAACGGTACAGCCTGTGCAACATCTAATTCTAAAGGAGCAACGTTAATTTCAAATCGAATTCTTTGTCCGGTATTGAAAGATTCTTTCAGGTATTCAACCAATTCTTTAATGTAATTCGGCATATTAATCGTCGAAATATTTTCAGAATTATACAATTTTTGATGAATCAACGACATTGAATGAATTCGGTGCTGACTGTTTTTTATTGCCGATAAAGCCATATCATTATCCAAATAAGCCGATTGTGAATTCAGCAGACTAATAACGGTTTGAAGATTGTTTTTTACACGATGATGAATTTCTTTTAAAAGCCATTCTTTTTCATCAAGCAAATGTTTTAAATTAATGTTTTTCTTATGGATTTCTCTTTCTTTCTGTTCCAATTTAGCGTGATTTCGCTGTTTTAATCGATAACGGTTATATAACAACGCGATCGTAATTATAAATAAAACAGAGCTTCCAATCGCTAAATAATTTAAAAGTTGTGATTTACGCAGTTCGCTTTTCTGCAATTCTGATTGATTGTTTAAGAGTTTGATTTCCTTCTCTTTATTTTGCGTTTCATACCGAATTTTGAGTTCTTCAATTTCCTTGTTTTTGGAAAAATTAACCAACTTATCATTTAGCTTTTTATAGACCTGATGGTGTTTTAATGCAGAAAGATAATTACCATTTATAGAATCAATTTTGGATAAGGAACTTTCAAGTCTTTCAGAGGTAAAATTATGCTTGTACAATTGTGCTATAGATGCAACTTTATCAGCATAAAAGGTGGCTTCTTTTACTCTGTATCTGTAGGCGTAAAAAGCAGTCATATTAGAGTACAGGTTTAATATATCGATTACAGTTTCGGGTGCTAATATTTGCTGCGCACATTTATCCATCTCCTTATAATTCTTTTCTGCCATAGCAAAATTATTCAGCTTGTCATAACAAAGCGCTTTGGTATTAGCCAGAATCATTTTATCAAAGAGATTTGGTGGCGGATATTTAGCCGTAACCGAATTAATATAATCAATAGCTTCCTGATCTTTTCCTTTTGAAGACATGGCAGCCACCAAACTCACAAAACTTTTGTACCAACCACCGGTATTACTTCCTTTTTCTCCTTCTTCAAAACTTTTTTCATACGTTGCTTTGGCTTCTTCGAAATGACCAAGCGCGAGATAAACGTTACCAAGGCGGAGGTAAAAATCATCTGCAAAATTATAGTCATTAATTGCTTCCATTGTTTTTATGCTCTTTAAAGCATAATACAAGGCGCTTTTTGTATTGTTTTGTAAAAGTTCAATGTAGGAGATCGTGGCTTCAGTAAAATGAATGTGCTTAAAACCGGCTTTTCGCTGGTAATACAAACTTTGATAAAATCCTTTAAGTGCTACCTTTAAATTTCCGGAATAATAATGAATGACAACGATCTTTAAATAATTTACAATCATTTTTTCTTGTAATCCCAGAGTGTTGTAAAGTTTAATGACTTCATTTAAAATAATTTCTTTTTGAGGATCAAAAACCGGTAGAAATTGTGCCTGATTGGCCAATGCATCAGCGAGGGCTTTTTGGTCATTTTGTTTTCGGCATTCGTTTACAACTTTGATAAAACAATTTTTACTTTCATCTAAATTACGCGCTTTCGCATAATATTTTCCAAGTAGCATCATACTTTGATGCTGCCATTTTTGTATTTTAAGCTCGTTACTGATTTTGAGTGCTTCCTTTATATTGTACAAAGCATTCTGAAGATATTCAGGTTTTCCTCCTGGTTTAGATAGATAAAAATTTCCACGTTGAAGCAGTAATTTTATTTTTGTGGTTCCTTGTGTTTTTACTAAAATTTTATTGAAAGCTGTGATGTTTCCTTTTTCTAACAATGCACTTCCATCTAGAAAAGCTTTATCTGAAGCATCATAAAACCCTTCATCATAATTTAATAAAAGGGGTAATTTATAAATTTTAGCAGCCAAAACGGTTGCACTGTCTTCATCAATTTTCCCTTGGTATGTTGCATAAAGGAAGGAGCTGCAAAGCTGAATTAAAAGCCGTTTTTTTGCCAGATTGTAATTGGCAGTTGAGGATGGTGCCTGCGCAAAAGATGGAAAAGACATTGCAATCAGCAGACATAAACAGTATAATTGCTTCATTGTTTTCTTAAATATTTGAAATGAATTACTTTAAAAATCAAATATAAAGAGAAACAACTGGCTTTTTAACATATTAATAATAAAATTCAGATTAAAGCAAAGGAAAAAATGATAATTTTAGATATTCAAGATGCCACGAAGCTCTTCAACTAATTCTTTGTAACTATTTGGTTTACAAATAAAATTATGGGCACCAATCTTTTCATAAATATCTTTCATAATGACATCAGATTGGCCAGATAAAACGATAATTGGTATATTTTGTAAATGATCATCTTCTTTTATTTTTTGCAAAAAATCTTTTCCCGTTAAACGCGGCATTTGCAAATCAAGAAAAATTATATCAGGTAATTCTGCTGCTTTTTTTAGGCCTTCCAGAGCCAAAGAAGCATCTGTATACGCTGTAATAGTGATGTTTTCCTTAAAAGAATTAACCGCTTCTGAAAATATTTCAATATCTTCAGCATCATCATCTATTACTAAAATATTTGAGTACTTCATGCTTTAAAATTATACAAAAATGAATTGCAGGCAATTACACAATTTAGTATCAGGTTTTATATAATATTAATATTAAGCAGGAAAAAAGCTTCTTTTATTGCCTTAATTCTAAAAAGCAATTTTTTTAACATAAAATTGAGTTTGTATTAAGCTTATTTTTATCTTTATAATGATTATAAATCAGATGCTTATGTTTGTAAATAATAGTTTCAGCTTTGGTGCATTAGTAAAATTCAGCGGAGGTTATTTATTATGGATTGTTGTATGGTCTTTTCTGGTTTTATTTTCATACGAATTTTTACATCTAAAATGGATTTCGATTCCGTGGGTTAGTATCGGAATCATCGGGACTGCAGTATCTTTTTATATTGGTTTTAAAAACAACCAGTCATACGAAAGAATCTGGGAAGCCAGAAAAATATGGGGAACAATCCTCAATATTAGCCGCATGTGGGGTGTTACTACGAGAGGTTATATTAGAAATCACCCATCTGTTGAAAAACTTTCTGAAGAAGAAATTGATGCCATAACCAAAAAACTCATTTACAGAAATATTGCTTATGTGTATGCTTTTCGGGCCCAATTATCAATACCTACATCCTGGGAACATATTACACTGGGCACTTATATTGCAAAAAGAAGTCGAAGATCAATTGAAAAAGTCGCTGGTGATACTCTTGAAGATGATTTTACCAAAGAAATGCTGGAAAAATATCTTAATTCTGAGGAATATGCTGATTTGAAGAGATTCAGGAATATGGCTACACATATTATTGATTTACAATCACAAGATTTGATGCAGCTTAGAAAAGATGACATTATTAATGATTTCTATCATGTGCAATTGCAGACACTTCTAAATAATTTATACGATGAACAGGGTAAGGCAGAGCGAATTAAGAATTTTCCGTTACCCCGTTTGTATGCTTATGCAAGTAATTTATTTGTCTGGATTTTTATTGTTTTATTGCCATTTGGTTTAATTGCTGAATTTGATCAAATTGGCCCTTATAATGTTTGGTTGTTTATTCCGGTAGTAAGCATTGTTTCCTGGATTTTTTTATTGATGGAACTTGTTGGGGATTATTCTGAAAATCCTTTTGGAGGTTTACCAAATGATATTCCGATGCTTTCGATCTGCCGAACTATCGAAATTGATTTGAAACAAATGATGAAAGAAGAAGATATTCCTAAATCTATTAAAGCTCAAAACGGGATTTTATTGTAATTTTTTATACTCCGACTTTCAATTTTAATAATTGAATATTCTACGCCTCAGCCCAATTTTTTTACTCAAGTCATTAAATAATAAATTGTTTCCGCATACCATTTTATTAACTAAAAAGTGAATAAATCTGATGAATTATTGGCGATTAAAAGATTTAGGTTTAAAATTTTTGTTTCTTCTTTTGGTATGTACTGCCAGCTTTAGTTTTGCTCAGCAAGATAGCCTCGGAAATGCAAAAAAAATCAAGCTGGATGAAGCCATATTACTTGGTATTCAGAATAATAAACAACTTAAAATTGCCAATACCAATCTGGCCATCGCAAATGAAAATGTAGATCAGGCTAAAATTGCCAAAATGCCGCGTGTGGGTTTAAGTGCCGGATATACTTATATAGGCGACCCTAAATTGTATGATGGATTTTATGAAAGTAACATTACCGTAGATTATTTGAATCATATGGGATTTGCCAATATTGTATCGGCGATTCCAATTTACAGCGGAGGGTCAATCAATAATAGAATTGAGCAACAAAAACTACTTAGTCAAATGCAGGAATCGGTTGTTAAGATGACTGAGGCTGACGTTAAAAATGCGATTACAGAACAATATTTTACCCTTGAAAAATTATACCGTCAAATTGAAGTAACGAAGCAGAATATCATCAATACAGATCTTCGTATCAGCCAGTTAAAATCACGTGTTAATAACGGTCAAAACTTAAAAAGTGATTTACTGAGAACCGAATTGCAACAATCTAACTTTAAGGTTTCGGTTTTTAGAAGTACCAATACAATCGAATTAATCAGTAATTATCTGGACATATTAATTGGTTTTCCAACGAACACTATTTTAAAACCTGAAGTAGCGGAAAGCATGCTTCCGACAGAGAATTTAAATCTTCAGCAAAGTTTAGAAGAAGCCTTTTTGAATAGAGAAGAAATCAAACGCGCTGAAATAGGAATTAAATTCTCCGAGTCTAATTTAAGTCTAACCAAAAGCGGTTTTAGACCCAACATTAATGCCAATCTTATTCTGAATACGGAATATCCGGCACAATGGCCGACCTATGTCAATATACTTAATTATTGGGCTGCCGGCCTTTCTTTAAGCTGGGATGTATCGAGTTTTTATACTTTAAAACATCGTATTTCAGGAGATAAACTGGAAATTGATAAGAGTAATATTGCTTTGGCCGTTACGAAAGACCAAATTACTACCGAAGTAAAAAATGCTTACGTACGTTATGCTGAAAGCAAGGAGAATATCAAAACCTTTAAAAAAGATGTAGAGCTTTCGATGAGTAACTATAAAATTGTAAAAAGCAGATATGATAATGATTTTGCTTTAATCAGCGAAATAGTAGATGCTGAGTTGCAATTGAATAACTCCCGAATTTCCTTGGTAAATGCCAATTTAGATTTAATTATTCAATACTATTCCCTGCAATATGCCATGGGTAAACTTTAAGATATAAATATCATGAGCGAAGAAAATGCACCAAATGAAGCAATTCAGAAGAAAGATAAAAGACGAAATACGGTTTTAACGGTTTTATCTTTTGTTTTTTTGATCGCTGGAGCTTTATGGATTTTGAGCTTATTTTTTGATTTCAGTAATTATGAAACCACTAATAATGCTCAGGTTGAGGCTTATATCAACAGTGTTGCAGCAAGAGCAACAGGCCATATTAAAGAAATTAGGTTTGAAGCCAACCAGTATGTTCATAAAGG
The DNA here is from genome assembly GCF_015351595.1 of Flavobacterium sp. LC2016-12. Lineage (GTDB taxonomy): Bacteria > Bacteroidota > Bacteroidia > Flavobacteriales > Flavobacteriaceae > Flavobacterium. The sequence goes on from NZ_JADKPT010000001.1 coordinate 767,692, forward strand.
CGATACTTTGGTGATTTTGGATGATTCAGAATACATCATCAAAGTGAAGCAAGCCGAAGCTGATTTGGCTATAGCCGAAGGAAACCTGCATTCCTTAGTGCAGACCATTACAACCTCAGCATCCAATCAGGCTTCGGGTCAGGAAAAGTTAGCCGGAGATTTGGCGAGTCTTGAAAAAGCTCAGAAAGATTATCAGCGTTTCAAAAATATGTATGCCGATTCGGCTGTGACACGCAACCAATACGATCAGGTGATTTCGAAACTGAAATCGGAGGAAGCCTACGTAAAAGCGAGCCGAAAAGGCTTGGAAGCCAGTGGATCTGTTACCAAACAAAGCAATATCAATCTGGAAGCTGCGAGAGCAACAGTCGCCAGAAAAAAAGCAGATCTTGATGCAGTAAAGTTGCAATTATCCTATACCAGCATAACAGCCCCATCTGATGGTTATGTTGGAGAACGCAATCTTTCTATAGGAGAATTAATTAACGCCAATCAAACAATAGCTACGATTGTACTGAACCAAAAGCTATGGATATCGGCCAATTTTAAAGAAACTCAAATTGAAAAAATAAAACAGGGGCAACAGGTCACCATTACTATTGATGCATTGGACGGAAAAGAATTTAAAGGAAAAGTGCTAGGTTTTTCTCCGGCAACAGGAGCGAAGTTCTCTATGGTTGAACCGGATAATTCGACTGGAAATTTTGTGAAGATAACACAACGAATTCCGGTTAAAATTGAATTTGAGGCTGCAGATAAAGATTTAGAAGAAGTAAAACCCGGTATGAATGTAACTGTCGAAGTAAAAAAGTAAAAGATGATCGCAGGAAAAAAAGGAAGCGTTTTTACACTTATAGGATTATACATCCTTACAATTCCTTTTTTTAATGGACTGAACGTTACTACTTATGATAATTCGCAGATTCTGGGGCATTTTGGAGCTTCAACTACAGTTTTTACGTATTCTGTCTATATTCCCATTTTTAGTATGCTGGCTTTTATGCCCTTGGGATTAAAATTAGGCAAACAGATTCGCGTTCGCACCATGATTTTATCGGTAAGTTTTTTATCGCTGCTTTTCAATACGGCCTCTTTATTTGCACCTACAATCGGGTGGTTTACATTATGTCGTGCTCTTATGGCTATTGTTTCCGTTATTGGGATATTTGCTTCGATGGTACCTATTATATTAAAATACAATCCTGTTTTTAATATGGCGTTGTTGTACGGTATTCTTCAGTTTATTCAGAAGGGAAGTCAGCATTTATATCAATATATTGGGGCTCATTTTACCAGTTTGCACAACTGGACTTTTAGTGTCTATTTTCTTAATGTCAATTTTTTAGTATGCATTCTTTTAGCCTGGTATTTTTATAAGGCCGATGTGGCGCCTATGAAAGCGGTATTTCAGTTTGACTGGCGAGGCTGGATGATCATGATACTGTTTTTTATGGTGATTCTCTTTTTATGTGCTGAAGGTCAAACCCGTAATTGGTTTGATGATCCAAAAATAGGATTGGCGACGGCTCTTTTGTTTCTATTATTGGGAATTTACCTATTGCATACTCGTTTCACAGAAAATCCTATAATCGATCCGGATGTGTATCGGTATAAAAATGTTGTGATTGGTGCTTTTTTGATGTTTTATATTGGGATTATGAACGGAACCGGAAGTATTGTAACGGGTTATATGACTAATATTTTGGGTTTTGATTCGGTTTTGGGCGCTCAGACACATCTTGCTTTACTGCTTGGGTTGTGTATTTCGATTCCGTTGTCAACCTATCTTTTATACAAAAGAATCTATCTGGCAACGATCTGGATTATTGGTTTTGCGTGCTACGGATTGTATCATGTTATGCTTTTTTTGAGGTTTTATCCCGGAATAGATTCTTCGGACTTCTTTTTGCCACTGATTTTTAAAGGACTTGGAATGGGGTTTCTTTTTCCGGTATCCTTGCTTTATATCTCAGAAGGAGTTCCGCCAAAATTAAGTACGTCTCGTATGATGAGCGGGATTATTGCTCAGGCTGTTTTTGCATCACTTTTAGGAGGAGCGATTTTAGGAACCTTTATTTCAAATATGAATATACAGCATAAAACAGGACTTAGCCAACAATTGACCATGACCAATAAACAGGCAGAAAATCAATTGGCGAGTTCCAAAAGAAACTTTTTATTCATGGGATTATCAGATGCTGAAGCACAGAAAAAAGCAGAGAAAAGCCTTTCTAATCAAACGGCTCAGACGGCTATGTTACTGTCGTATAAAGATATTTATCTGGTCATGTCGGCGATTTGTTTTTTGCCCATTTTTATCATTCTTCTTTTTAAACTTTGGCGCAGGCCAATTGGAAAAGTAGAATCGGAGCCTATACCAATTTAAAGTATTACATATAATCCAGTTTAGCTTCTTATTTAATTAACAATCGAGAATTATGGAAATAAAAAATGATCGTTTTTTATATCGTTTATGGACACAGGAGAAAGGACTCAGCGTCATGTTGTTACTGCTTTGTATCATGCAATTTATTGTGATTCCGTTATTTGGCAGCTACTCTCGTTTCATGGTAGTTATCAATATTTTTTGGATGTTATTTATATTGGCGGGAATTATTTCATTATCAAAAGATAAAAAGCAGGCCCTTCTGGTTTCTATTATTCCATTTTTGTTTTTAATGGTACAGTGGATCGACTTTTTTCAGACCAACGTTATTGTTGTATTTGCCGACCTCTTTTTGTCGGTTGCTTTAATGTTGCTTTTAATTGGGTTGGTTTTAATAAAAGTATTAGAACCCGGGCCCGTAACACAATATCGTATTATTGGTTCGATAGTCGTTTACATGTTGTTGGTCAATCTATGGTGTACGGTGTATTTATTTGTTTTTAAACACATCGAAGGTTCTTTTCAGATGGCCGTTTCTCCATTTGATAGCAGCAGCCAACAGGCTAATTTCATGTATTTCAGTTATATCACCATGACCTCGACAGGTTATGGCGAAATTGTCCCCATTCATCCTTTTGCTCGCTCCCTCGTTCAGATCGAAGTGCTGACAGGTGTTTTATACCCGGTAATCTTAATAGGAAGATTGGTTTCTGATGCCAACTTTTCTTTAAAAAAATAATAAACAAACACGTAAAACCAATTATTATCTAAAAACAAAATAAAATGGAAAATTCGAATGTGAATAAACGAAAAGAACTCTTTGACACTATTTTGCAGCTATTTTTTATCTTTCTGGTTGTTGGGTTTTGTCTTACATTGCTAATGCCTTTTTTTATGCCAATCCTTTGGGCAGCAATATTAGCTGTGGCATTTTATCCTTTATTTAATTTTCTGCAAAGAATATTAAAAGGACGAAAAACGTTGGCAGCTGTAATCATAACAATTGCAATTATTGCTATAATGTTAATGCCAGTAATATATGCCTTAAAAGCTGCAACGTCCAATTTTTTAGAATTGAAAACCGAGTTTGAGGCCGGAACCCTTAAGATTAGTCCGCCTAAACCTTCGATTAAAGAATGGCCTATAGTTGGCAAACCTCTTTACGAGTTTTTGCATTCAGCATCAACAGATATAGAACAGAGTGTCGTTAAGTATCAGGATCAGATTAAAGAATTTTCCACCAAAATTATGGGAAGTATTTTAAGTTCAGGTGTTGCTTTTTTGCAATTTATCCTTTCGGTCATTATTGCCGGAATTTTATTGGTTTCACCCGGAGCAAAAACTATGGTCCATAAATTTCTAAAAAAGATTGCCGGAACTGAAGCAGATGAAATTATGACCATTTCAACTTCTACCATTTATCAGGTGGTGAAAGGAATTTTGGGAGTGGCTATTATTCAAACGCTCATTCAGGCATTTGGATTGTTTTTAGCCGATATTCCGTATGCTGGAATATTGACCTTGATTTGTCTTGTTTTTTCTATTTTACAGATAGGCCCCATTATCATAAATATTGGAGTTATTGTATATCTTTTTTCTACCGGAGATTCCGGTTATGCGATTGGGTGGACTATCTTTTTTATCATAAGCGGACTTTCAGATAATGTTTTGAAACCACTTTTATTGGGTAAAGGCGCTTTGGTGCCGATGTTAGTAATCTTTTTGGGCGTTATTGGCGGATTTATAATGTCAGGATTTATAGGATTGTTTGTTGGTCCGATCGTATTTTCAATTGGTTACAAATTGTTTATTGCCTGGCTCGATGATCATCATTATACAACTCCTCAACCGGAAATAATTGAACCGGATCCTACTATTGAATAATGTCTATTTCTCCTAATAATCAAAACAAAATCCCATTTCATATCGAAATGGGATTTGTTTATAAATTTATGTCTGAAATCTTATTTACTATTCTTTAAAGCCGTTAATAATTCGACTAAATCTACAACGGCATAAGTAGAAGAATAATCGGAGACGGCGTATGGCAATATCAGACTGTTGTTATGAATAATGGCACCACAGGAATAAACAACATTTGGAACATAACCCTCGCGTTCATCTTCCAAAGGAGAAAGCAAAGGTTCTTTCAATCTTCCAATTTCCTTTGATGGGTCATCTAGATCAAATAAAGATGCTCCAATACAGTAACGTCGCATTGTACCCACACCATGGGTAATTACAAGCCATCCTTCTGTTGTCCAAAGGGGCGATCCGCAGTTTCCAATTTGGGTAAATTCCCAGGCAAAGCGCGGTTCCTGAAGTAGGATAGGAGTATTCCATTGCGTAACCCTGTCTGAATACATGATGTAGTTATTAACGCCATCAATACGTGAAAGCATGGCATATTTTCCTTTGATCTTTCTCGGAAATAAGGCCAGATTTTTATTTTGTGCACCCACTCCATGCAAAGGCATTACCCTAAACGTATAAAAATCTTCAGTAGAAATAAGTTTTGGCAAGATAGCGTGACCATTATAAGCTGTATAAGTGGCCAATACACGATGAGAATCATCATGATCATCATCAAAACGAACAAAACGCGCATCTTCTATACCACGACTTTCAGACTCAGATATTGGAAAAATAACACGCTCTGTAATATCAGAATCATGTTGAAAAGACAAATCATAAAAAGAATTAGCCAGCCAGATTATTTCTTCGAGTGCGGTTCTTCTTTCCTGACTGATAGATGGATCGCTTAAACCTGTTTTCACCAGAGCTTTTAATACCGCATATTCAAATTCATTTGGTAATTCCTGCATAATTTGGGCGATGTATTTATCATCGGTATGCATTTCATAGAGTTTCATTGAGAAGCGCTCCTTGTTATACAAGGTTTTATGTTCAATTTCGGCTTTGTCAATATGATGCCCAATTTTCATTACCTGAAGATTGTTGTTCCGATCAAGAATTGCTCTTCTAAAAACAATGGACGAAATATGACCTTCACCTGTTGCCCTGAAAGAAAGAATGACACGTTTTTCGCCCATTTCTAAACCTGTCTGGTCAAAATCTTCTATAATTGACGGATTAAAAATAGCGGCAGATTCAATGGCATATTCCATGGTACAGTAGGAGCCTATCAGCATCTTTCGATCCAGGGAAATAGCTTCGTAATCTACCTGCATTCCTTCGATTATAGGTCTGATTTTCTCGCAATGTTTTAAAAATATGCTTGAAATATTCCGATGTCGTCTGGCAAATTCCCTAAGTGTTTGTTCCAGAGTTTGTAAAACCTGTTTTTCATCCAGCATCATTATCCGCATCACCATTTGTTGGGTTCTTTCATCGCCATTCATAAAATATCGGGCAACAACTCTTTTGGAATCTGGTGTAAATACTATGTTTTTTCTAATGATGGGTACTCGCATATTTTTATTTTTTTGTTAGATAAAAGTCGGTCCAATTTTATTCCTAAATGGATAAAACGACTTTAGTTATTTTACTTTATGTTTCTTTTTTTTAGAGAATTAAGAAGCATATCTATTTTAAAACGGCTTAACTGTGTATTAATAGCTCTATACAAGTTAGTGATTTTGCTAACGAAAAAAACTTAAAATTTTATTAAAACTCCATGCATTGCCTTTCACTTTACAAATTTTAGCTTTTTGAAAAAATCAATTTATAAAGTCTGATTTTAATAAAGGGGTATTTCAAATTTACAAAAAAGAATAAAATTAATTGTATAAATATTTGATTTACAGTAGATAAATTTTGAAGCTTGTTTTTAAATAGAAAAGAAAGAACGTTTGAGACATAAAAAAAGGGACAAATGATTTTTTCACTTTGTCCCCATTAATAATTTTGAACGAATAATTAAACCTTTTAAGTTTACTCTTTATACAAAATGATAACTGCTTTGTAACCCTTACCAACATTCCATTGGCTAGATTCGATTACTTCGCCTTTATCATCATAAACCTGAAATTCAGCTGTATTTGGTGAAGCAGAACCTTCATTTAAAGCTTCAAAATCAATTTTGTTGATCCCTTTAACTAAATTTATTTTGAATCCTTTATAACTTCCGTCAAGAATTACTTCAGGTTCAATAACTTTATCATTCAGATACACTTTGATCTTATCGCCGTCAACAAAAGCAGCATCTCTGTAACGAATTGTAGAGGTAAAAGATTTCGTTACAAAACCACCTAAATATTCATTTCTTCTATAAAAAATACCTTCTACATTGGCTTCTCTTTTATAAAGAATATTATTATTGAAAAGTTCATCCGGATTTATTTTTAAAACAATCGGCTCTTTTGAAAGAGGCAGAGGCTCGTCTGTTGGCGGAGCTTCTGTTGGCGGAATCACTTCTTTATTTTCTGAATTTTTAGGTTGGATTGATTGCTGTTTTCTATTGAGCTCATCTTGTGCAAGTCCATGCACTGAAACACCAATCATCATAACTAAAAACAAAATCTTTTTCATACTTTTTTTCTATTTTATATATATAAGTTAATATTAGATTTAACCTAATAACCTAAACATTTAATTAAACTTTTTATTGTCTTTATGACGAACTGATTGTCAAAAAGAGTGTTGTTTTATAGATTATTTAACAACTATTGACTTTTTAAAAAGCTTCTCCAATTCTGAAATAAATTCCCCAGTCATCTTTTCCAACGGCCGCATCCAGTCCTACATTAAATTTTACGGTTTTAAAAGCTTTGTAACGGTATCCTACGCCGGCACCCGGATACATTTTCCAGTTGAAATCGGGTGTATCAGAACCATAAATGGTGGCAAGACCCGCAAATCCAACAACGCCCATCTTTTTACTAAAATTGTAGCGATATTCACTTTGTATCGCCATTAGTCCGTCGCCGCGATATTTCCCTTCAGAATATCCTCTGATGTCTTCTCCGCCTATGGTAACCTGTTGTTCAAATGCAATAGCACCCAATCCGAATTTACCTGAAAAACGCGCTGCCAAAACATCGGTTCCACTACGCATCGGAATGTATTTATTGTATTCGGAGAGGATTTTATTAGCATTGACATCATTTCCAAACCACTCCGGATAAGTAAGCCATCGCATTCTTATTTTTTCTCCTTTCGTAGGATAATAAACAGCATCACGAGTGTCATACAATACAATTGCCTGTAAGCCATTTGTATGTGTTTTTGAAGCGGGTTGTACGTCATCTTCATAAGTAGTATCATAATGTGCGTATGCATAACCGATGCCACCATATAAAGATTTGATTATTTTTCGTTGAACACTAAAATTTAGAATAGTAGTTTTGGTTCCATAATCATAAAAATCAGGTGCATCAATATCATCCATATAAAATTGAGAATTATGATTTCCTGTCATGAAGAAAAACGTGGCGCGCCAACTATCTTCTTTAAAATAAAACTTATTAAATAAAGCTAGAAAATAAGATTTATTAGTAGTGTAAATAGCTGATACTCCAGATAAAGTTTTAGGAGAAATTGTATCCGCTGGATTTATTTTGTACATCATCATGGGAATAGCTCCAAACATAAATTCAAGATTTCTATTGTAACTGATGTAGGGCATTACATTAAAATCGATATTTTTTTTGGGTTTGACAGCTATTGCAGTACTATCGATTGATTTCGTTTGCGTCCATGCCAGTGAGCAACATAAAGACAAGATTATTGATAATAAAATTTTCTGCATTTGGTTTCTTTTGAAAATTATGAATCAGTACTTATTAGACTATTTTCCTTTTTGATTTACTATTCCATTTCGCAAAGGATTATTATAAATATACGTAGAATTATTTATAAAGAACTGAATTATAGTGTTTCATTGTTTTAAATAAAGGATTTAGACCAATGTTTCCAGATGAAATCTTGTATGAAAAAACATCTGCATAAACTGCAGATGTTTTCAAGTAAAATGAAAATAAGTAATAAAGTATGCTGCTATTCAGCTGCAACCCTATTTACTGTATTTAATGCAACATCATTTAGCACACAATCGGCTTCTTTTTCTTCTGCCAACGTTTGCGTTAACAATTTTGCTACGTCATTTTCGCCAAGTGTTTTGGCGAAGGCACACAAAGTACCGTAGGACGCAATTTCATAGTGTTCGATTTTTTGTGAGGCCGCAATGATACCGGCATCTCTCACGGCTCCCGGAACCGTTTCCTGCAAAATGCTGTCGCCTTCTTTAAGCAGTCCTGCCATTGCTTCACATTTTTTTCCTTCCGCACTTTCTCCAAGGAGTTCAAAAACTTTTTCTAATCTTTTAACCTGGTTTTCGGTTACAGAAAGATGTTCTAAAATGGCACTGGTCAGCGCAGGAGATGTGGCATTTGACGCCATTTTTGGCAAAGCGGTGACTAGTGCATTTTCTGCCCAATAAATATCTTTAAGACTATCAATAAAGAAATCTTTTAGCTCTGAAGCGGCATCGGCAGAAGGAGATACAATATTATGTTTACCATTTTTATTAACGGCAGTTTTAACCGGAGTGGGTTTATCTGAATTTTTCATATGAGTTATATTTTAGTGTTAGTTGTATAAATTTTCTTCACGTTCCCAAATACGATGATTAGCCATAGCGTTTATAAAGTCAAGTGCAAATGTTTCAGTTGCCGGATCGCTGTATAAAATAATGCCTGAATCATCGTTATTAAGTTTTGAAGCAAATGGTGTTTCACTTAGTACTCCAATTGCTTCACCATCGGCACCAATAACTTTGCAGTGTTTGTAAGCATCATTTAGAAACTCAAGAACATCATCATTTTTCGCCAAATCATTTAGGCCTTCGCTATGTGGAATATAAACAGCGTCAAATAGTACTGATGATGTCGTCAGTAAACTAAAATCAACCGGAATTGCACCGCCTTCGTCAGTAAGAACAGATCCGAGGTTTTTAGCAATTATAAATCCTTTGGCATCTTCTTTTAATAATATATTTTTCATGTTCATCACGGACGCCGCAGAAACGCCATTGGCGCAAAGTATAGCTACTTTTCTGGAAGCTATTGTGGGCGTATTCGTTGGGTTTTTGATCATCGAAAGGGCATCAGACGATTTTACCGATGAATCTATAGAACGCGGTTCCTGATTTCCCATTTCATTTTCTGGAGAAACACCTTTGTTTATAGGAGTTTCAAGAATTGGCGGTACTGAAGTTCCTAGTCCTTCAGCCACTTTTTCGGCTAGCTGCATGTCTACCTGAGATAAAAGCCCAAGCATTCTGACTCTGATCGCAGCTGTTTCTACTTTGCCCAATTCAAAACGCAACGCTTTTACAATATGACTTTTTTCTGTTGGAGTCTGACTGTTGAAGAATAATTTTGCCTGACCAAAATGATCTGCAAAACTTTCGCTTCTTTCTCTCACTTTATGCGCGTCTACACGTTCATTAAAACTTGAAAATCCGCCTTCTTCAATTTTTGCCTGAAAAGGACATCCTCCGCCAAGCGAATTTGGATGATAACTCACACGGCCCTTATTAATTTCCTGACGCATATGCCCGTCGCGTTGATTGTTGTGAACCGGAGCAACACTTCTGTTAATTGGAATTTCATGAAAATTAGGACTTCCTAATCTTGATAATTGTGTATCGGTATAAGAGAATAATCTTCCCTGAAGAAGCGGATCATTTGTAAAATCAATTCCCGGTACAACATGCCCCGGGTGAAAAGCAACTTGTTCTGTTTCGGCAAAAAAGTTGTCCGGATTTTTATTTAATACCATTCGGCCAATTATTTTTACAGGAACAAGTTCTTCGGGAACAATTTTGGTTGGATCCAGTAAATCAAATTCATATTTGTGTTCGTCTGCTTGCGGAATGATTTGAACGCCTAATTCCCATTCTGGGAAATTTCCGCTTTCAATTGCTTCCCATAAATCCTGTCTATGAAAATCGGGATTTTTACCTGAAATTTTCAGGGCTTCATCCCAAACTACGGCATGTGTTCCTAATTTTGGTTTCCAGTGAAATTTCACAAAAACAGATTCGTTTGCTTCGTTAATTAATCTGAAAGTATGCACGCCAAAACCTTCCATCATTCGATAACTTCTTGGAATAGCACGGTCTGACATCGCCCACATAATCATGTGCATGGATTCCGGCATTAGTGAAATAAAGTCCCAAAACGTATCGTGTGCGGAAGCGGCTTGCGGAATTTCATTGTGTGGCTCCGGTTTTACGGCGTGAATCAGATCCGGAAATTTTGAGGCATCCTGAATAAAAAATACAGGAACATTATTTCCTACCAGATCATAAATTCCCTCCTGAGTGTAAAATTTAACGGCAAATCCTCTTACGTCACGCGCAAGATCGGTTGAACCTCTAAAACCTGCAACGGTCGAAAATCGAACAAAAACAGGCGTTTTTAGTCCGGCTTCTTTTAAAAATCCGGCCTTAGTTAATTCAGGAATTGGGTTGGTAACTTCAAAATAACCATGAGCCCCGGATCCACGTGCGTGTACAATTCTTTCCGGAATTCTTTCGTGATCAAAATGGGTGATTTTTTCTCTTAATATAAAATCTTCGAGTAGGGAAGGTCCGCGTTCACCAGCCTTAAGTGAATTGTTATCGTCATTAATGCGAACGCCCTGATCGGTAGTCAGGAATTTATTAGTTCCATCTGATTTATTTTGCAATAAATCACGCTGTTTTTCGTCTTGTAAATTTTTCATAAACTGTAAATTTTGATTTATTTTTAATAGTTTAATGTCGGAGTACCAAGGGTTTGTATTCAAGGTTTCCAAATTTACTCCATGTATTTGCCAACTTATTATAAGATTGTTTTATAAGGTTGTACAATTACCATGATAGAGAAAAGCATGTCAATGTATTGCTAATCAAATATTTCTATTTGATAAATACCAAGTGGTTTAATCGTTAAGATGCAATCCGTCTTATATAAATAAAAAGCAGTATCGTAGCAAAAACAGAGAGAAATCCGTTTTGCCAGTTTTGAAAGTGAGCATGACTCTGTAAGATTGAAGATATTCAGGAAGAGCTTAGGTTTCTAAAGCTGCTAAAATTGCTGCAATTGAAAAGTGAGCTCCACAAACAAATTCGTCAGCAGCTCCGTAATACATGGTAATTTTATCACCATCCACAACATGGCCATTAGTAAAAACGACATAACCGAAAAAGCCACTCAGTTCGTAATTTTCCTGTGGACTCATTATAGGTTCTACTGTACGTGCAATAACTTTAGACGGATCCTCAAGATCCATTAAAAATGCGCCGAGACAATATTGGTGTTCCGCATTTGCTCCGTGATAGATTTCGAGCCAGCCTTTGTCCGTTTTAATGGGCGCTGCTCCGGCACCAACTCGGGCACTATCCCAAAGTCCCATGCGTGTACCCAAAAGAAATTGATGATTTCCCCAATGAATTCCGTCTGGAGATTCGGCTAGCCAAATATAGTTGCCACCAATCTGTGGGCTTGACGGTCGATGCAAAGCATAAAATTTGCCGTTTATTTTTTCTTCAAAAATGGCAACATCCTTATTATGGGGAGGAAATATCATGCCTTTTGTGTCAAAATTTTTCCAGTCTTTGGTGGTACGCAATCCAACACCTACACCGTTGGATGAAACGGCTGTATAAGTTATATAAAAAGTATCTTCAAGATAACTTACCCGCGCATCTTCAATGCCAAATTGTTCTAGTATTCCAGAACCTACAAGTGAATTAAAGCCCTCAGGAGTATAAAAATGAACCCCATCATCGCTGCATAACAGGCGAAGATGGGAGAGTGTCGTTAAATAATCAAGTCCTTTATATTGAATTACTCTGGCATCTGTAGCAACCAGATCAGGATCATTAAGCGGTATTTCAATAATTTCAATTTTGCCTAAAGCGTTTACAACAGGAAAAAAGATAACGCCTTCTTTTTGTGCAATACTTTCTGCCACTCTTACCAACAGCCAGGTTTTTCCTTCGAAAACAAAAACACCCGGATTTAAAAGGCTTATAATTTGTAATTCTTCGCTGCTTGCCTCCAAATCTTTTGGCATCAAAAGCGGATTCTCTGGAAATCTTTGTGCAATGTCGCTCATAATTTATGGGTTTAAATTAATTAGGAATAAGAAGCAGGCTTAACTGAGTTTTAGAAATTAAGGAACATAAAAATACGCATTTTTGCCGTTATCTTCTTTTATATAATAGGAGTTTAATTTTTCAATATTGACATTTCGTTTAAAATAAAAGGAAAATTCTACTTTATCTATGTTGTTGTAAATCAGTATAATAATATGTGTTTTAAACTATGAATCTGCTTTTCTTACTAATTGATTAGTTAAATTACTAACAAATTAGTTTGTCTACTAATTAATTAGTAGTATCTTGCGTCAAAATTTTTAAACCATGATAAAACTAGCAAAACGAGAAGAACAGATCATGCAGGTGTTTTGGGATTTGAACAAAGCCTTCATACGAGATATTATTCCATTGTTACCAGATCCGAAACCGCATTATAATAGTGTGGCTACAATTGTGAAGATATTAGAAGAAAAAGGTTTTTTGAATCATGAAACGGCCGGTAATATGCATTGCTTTTTTCCGGTGATCAGTAGGGAAGAGTATCAGCAATTTGCACTGAAGGATATTGTGAGTCAATATTTTGATAATTCTTATCCGCGAATGCTGGCGTTTTTTGCCAAAGAGCAAAAATTGACCGAAACAGAATTAGATGAAATCGTGCACCTCATTAAAAAAGAAAAGATATGATACCTTATATTTTATATTCAGCGCTTATTCTTACTGCCTGTTTGGTATTTTACAAACTGCTTTTGCAAAAAGAAACGTTCTTTCATTTAAACAGGTTTGTATTGCTTTCCTGCATGGCATTGGCTTTTATTTTACCATTAGTTCCGGTTCCTCAGCAATTTTCCTTTAGAAAAATTGCTGTAGAAAAACCTGTAATAGTAGCGAAAACTCCAGTTAACGCTAATGTAACTCCAACAGTAAAAGAACAGCCAGTACAACCAACGCTTGTTGAAGAAACTAAACAAGTAATTAATATTGAGTCAATTGTTCAGTTGTTGGTTTATTTGTATTGGTTTGGCGTAATTGTCTTTGGACTTAACTTTTTGATGCAGGCGGTTATATTGTTTTACAGAGCCTATTCCACGTCGGTTATTCAGGATGGAAAGTTTCGTATTATCGAAATAACAGGCGATAAGGCGCCTTGTTCTTTTGCTAATAATATTTTTATCAATCCGGAGAAATATGAATGGGAAACCTATAATCAGATTTTGCTTCACGAAAAAATTCACATTGAGCAAAAGCACACGATTGATCTTCTGCTTGCTGAGATCGTTCTTATATTCCAGTGGTTTAATCCTTTCGCATGGCAATGGAGAAAAACGTTAGAAATCAATCTTGAATTCCTGACAGATGATCAGATGCTGCAGCAAGATGTGGTTGAGAAAGAAAGTTACCAGTTTAGTTTGCTAAAGGTAGCAGCACCCCAATTCCCTTTGAGTCTTACAACTAACTATAATCAATCATTATTAAAAAAACGAATCATCATGATGAACTCAAAAAAATCAAACGTGCACACCACCTGGAAATATTTTTTCCTGGTGCCAATTATGGTGCTGTTTGCCTGCCTTTTTAATCAACCGGCAGCGCAAAGTCAAACTCTTGCTTCTAAAGAGAAACAAGGAGAGCATTCAAACAATCAGGGCGGAATGGAAACCGAAGGAAGTTGGTTTGCTACTATCAAAGGTAATTCCGTAAGTATTCAATTTAAGAGCGACGAGAACAATTCTAATAGTACTTTTCAATTAGATGAATTTAATGATCTTCCAAAAGACAAGCAAGGTACTTTTACCTTAACGCGTGAAGCAGGAACAATGACTTTTACTGGTAAATTTGAAGGTAATAATGGAATGGGAAGCTATAAATTTACAGCCAACAAAGACTATCGTACAGCAATGAGCAAAGAAGGAATTGATCTTGAAGACGATGAAGATTTTATCGTTTTCTTTATGATCAACATCAAACAATCTTATGTGCAAATGCTTAAGAAAAATGGTTACAGCAATCTGGATAAAGATCAGATTATTCCTCTTGCGGCATTAGATGTAAATGAAGCCTATATTACTTCAATCAAACAAGTAGTTCCTGATATTGATTTAGAAAACCTTGTTCCTTTTAAATCGTTAAATATAGACAAAGCTTATATCGAAGAGATTCGTAAATCTGGTTATAAAGATCTTAGTCCGGGTAATATTATTGCATTGAAATCTCAAGGGGTAGATGCAAAATATATTAAGGATTTCCACAGTTCTACTAATTCTAAAAAGAATAACAAAGATGCAGAAGACGAAGAAGATAAAGATGACGACGTTATTGCGTTTAAATCATTGGGCATTGATCAGGCCTTTATTTATTCCTATAAAAAAATAGGCTACAATGATCTTTCGAACGATGATTTGATGGCTTTGAAGTCGTTAAATGTTACACCTGAATACATAACTAGTTTTAAGAAAGCAGGTTATAATGATATTAAAGCAGAAGACTTATTTGCTTTGAAATCATTAAATGTAACACCGGAATTAATTTTACAATATAAGGATCTTGGTTTTAACGACTTGAATCTTGATGATGTAGTGGGAGCAAAAGCAGTTGGTGCTACACCTTCTTTTATTAAATCGATGAAAGGAAAAGGACACGATTTTAAAAACTTAGATAAATATATTTCATTAAAAGCTGTTCTTGGTGGTAATTAAACATAAAAAATAAATCAAGTTGTAAGACAAAACAAGGCCCAAACCGAAAGGAATGGGCTTTTTTATGATTTAAACCCACTCTTCCGAAGTGGTATAATCATCCGGTAAGTAGGTGAGATATTGAACCATTCTTGGATTTTCGCCTTTGTTTGCTGTTGCACAATGTGGTAGCGCATTATTCCAGATTATAAAATCCCCTGCATTACCAATGATAGGTTTAGCTTCTAATGTTTTAATGGCTTTTTCTCTTGGGTTTTCATTTGGTTGAAGGTTATCGAGCCAATAATTTATTTTATTATTAAATCCCGGAACACAATGAAAAGCACCGTCATTAATACCGCAATCAGTTAGATAAAGCAAACCCTGAAGACCGAATTTAATAGGTTGTTTTAAGCTGGTATCCCAATGAAGCGGACTTCCCATAAAAACGAAATTTTCAGTCTCAGGCGGATTAAAACTTACTTTGTCAATGGTTTTGTATATTTTATCTGTGCCATAAAGCTGTTCATAAGCTTTTTTTATCCTCGGAGAAAATCTGTTTTTATTTAAGGTTTCATGATCCGAAAAATTAAGCATTAAGCCTTTTTGATTTTGATTTCTTTTATACCAGGTTTCTTTTTTGTTGGGATCCATTTCTAAGAAATCCCATATGGCTTGTTGTGTCGCTTCGCAATCTTTTTTTGAAATAGCATTTTTTACAATGACATAACCGTTTTTATCCCAAAATAGAAGATCTTTTTCTGAGAGAACGTTTTCAATGAAATCTTCAGCTGCTGTATTTTCGTTTTTTGTCCGATTATGGATCCAGTTTTTGAAAGTATCAAAATCAGGATTTTCAAAGTATAAAAATTGTAAAGTATCTTCCATGCTAATCCCCAGATGGTACAGGGATTTAATCTCATCGTTCCAGGTTTACGTATAATCTGAAGCAGGAAATTCGGAAGGGTATAGTGTGCGTTTCCAGAGTCTTTCAAGGAGGAATAATTGCATAATGTCTTGCTATTAGTATAAAAGAGCTATAAAATTAGCGATCTTTTACTAATACGTTATAAGTAGATATACCTGATATTAAGATTTTTGTAATTACGTATCGAAGTACTTTGGGTATAAAAAAAATCCACATCATAATTTGATGTGGATTTCACTATTTTTACTCTATAAATTAATTATCAGAGAAATTTCCAATTTGCTGTAAATGGCGTTCTGTTTGGTATTTATTAAAGTTATTCCATTTTGGCGGAGAACTTGTTTTTTGTCCGTACATCGAATCCAGACAAACATTGTTGTCTTTGTATTTATCATGTAAAACAGCCAGAATTTTAAAGAAAAATTCGTCTAATAATACAATCTCATCAAATTCAGATTTTAAAGTATTATAATTTTCATCTGAAGGATTTAATAGCTGAAGTAAAGTTAAAACTTCGTTCTTTTCTTCTTCATTAATTTCAGTTGCATAACCCATTTTCAAGGTTTTGAAAACAAGATTATTCCACGCTTTACTGTCATGACCCCACTGAACATCAGGAAGGTTTAAAGAATGCTCACAAATTAAAATAATTGAGAAAAGTACATCATTTAAATATTCTGCCGGAAACTCATCAAAACTTCTGAATTCGAAACCGCTTTGGTACATTTTTTCCTGATTAAAATCAAGACCTACTTCTGAAAGCATTTCATATTCCATTTCAGTTTCAATCTGATCGCGCCACCAGATGTTTTCTTCTTTTTCGAATTTCAGTAGTTTTCTAAAATTGTCTACGTTGTAAGTTAGAATTTTACCTTTTGGCATTGCTTTGTTATAAGTTCCAACGCCTATGTAACGAGACATTGCATTACGCATAGAACCCAAAGTAAACTTTTTATCCAGACTGTATTTGTCACTTATCACGCCCATAATATCAGGACTTCCAAGAGTAGCTATGAAAAAAGGTTCAAACCATTGCAATAAATAAATTGCATTGGCGTGTGTTTTTTCAAACTCAGTATAATCAACAATTCGGCTGTCTTCAGTCAATGAAGGTAATGTAATATGAAAATGGTAGGTTCCGTTATTGAACAACACCAGGTTTTCCTGATTGGTCATGAACATATTAAGTCCGTTGTTGTAATCTGGGAAATTTAATTTTCCATTCAAAACAGATGATTCATTGATTTTATCTAAAAACAACTTTTTAGTTGCTTTTAATTCTTTGCAAGAATCAGCAATTGTTCTGTTTTCAAAATATTTGGTTACAAATTCGATAGAATCGCCATCAAAATGTACAGATCCCATTGTTTTGTTACGTTGGGTAATCATACTTTGAATATTATATGGCTGATCTTCAAGGAAAAGTTCCATGATCGATTTTCCAAGATATTCAGGATTTTCAATTGGTTGTGCACTTACTTCACCAGTTGCGGTATCCATTAATGGTTTTATAGGAGATAATGTTTTATGCTGATAATTGATGTCCAGTTTTT
Organism: Flavobacterium sp. LC2016-12; assembly: GCF_015351595.1. Classification (GTDB taxonomy): domain Bacteria; phylum Bacteroidota; class Bacteroidia; order Flavobacteriales; family Flavobacteriaceae; genus Flavobacterium. The sequence continues at coordinate 785,285 of NZ_JADKPT010000001.1, forward strand.
CAAGCGAATGACTGTTCATCATTCGGCTCACTTTATAGCTTTCTTTTGAATTAAAAGCTTTTTTCAAAACAGGGGCTAAGCTTTCTGGTTTGTAGCATTTTCTATAGTCGATACTGTATTTCTCAAAGCCAATTTTTTCTTGTATAAACTCACCAGAAACTATTAAGGATTCTTCAAATTGCATGTAGGTTTCGTTTTCTAATCCAATTCCCCAATAATATTTTTTTGTCTGATTGTCTTTCATTTATACTAATTTTCTTTTTATGGTTGATAATATTTTAAAGTTGTTTTTTTATTCGCAGATACAGATCTAATTAGTTAAAAACAGAGACAAAGAATCTTTAACGGATTGCATAAATTGTTGCTTCCATTAAAAAAGTTTTATTCGACTTTTAGAATTTTAGAAATGTATTTTAGTTTTAGGAATTTTGCACTTGTATCAACTGAATGACTGATAAAAAAGTAAGATTTTATAAAGGGGCTTATAAAATGCTAATAATCATTAATTACTTTTATATCAATAATTTAAGCAGATGAATAGCCTAATTGTACTTTTTAGCTATTCCTGTTTTTTCCAAGTTGCAAAAGTAGTCTTTTATTATGTTATTTCCAAGTAGTTAACACGCTGAAAATCAATTATTTTTTTGAATGTTTGACCAGGAGGTTTGTAGACTTAATTTACTCATGATAGTAAAACACAAAAGAGGAATATAATTCATCATTCCACCAGTCTTTTCTTACTTCTGAAAAGTAATTGTAATTCAGTTTTCCCGCTTGCGATTGCAATGGATAAATTACAATATCATTTTCACGATATGCTTTATGTAAATCTGTTTCCGGAACCACAGGAACAATATGTCCCGAAAGTCCTTTTTCTCTTCTTTTGGCACAAATTATTCCAATACCGCCATTTTTATTTACTTTCTTTTGAATCTCATCTGCCGTATACATTTTCTCCCAGCCAAAATTAGGCCCCCATTCAGCAAACCAATCGGTTATGGCACTCGAGTAAATTCTGTCTACGGTTTGCTCAAAAACAGCTTCGATCTCTTGTCCTTGTGCTATTTTTTCAAGAGATTCCTCTGTCCACCAAACTGTAGGAAGATATACTTTGGAGAAGTAACAATAATCGTAAGAATAGACGTTGCAATATGTATCTTCTACAGTTCGCTGATATCTAATACTATTTTCGACATCAAGTTTATTAATAAGTCGGGAAATACTTTCTTTTTTACTGACAACATTCGTCAAATCTCTATAAGGAATAGTAGAATCGCTAAGCGGTGTTTCCTTCATTTCCATAGAATCCAAGCGAGATTCCGGATGGGGTAATAAATCGGCTTTTTTTATTTGAGGGTATGTAGTTGGAGTATTTTCCAGAGGTAACGATGCTACCGTTTCTATATGTTTTTCCATTTTGACTTCTAAAAATTAATTGACTCAACAGCATAAAAATTGAATAATCACACCGTTTTCTGTCAGCTAAAAAAGTAAATATAACAATTTAAACTTTCTGAGGAATTTTGACAGCAGAAAATAGTAGAAAAATAACAGATTTTAAGTTTTTTCAAGGCGTTATACAAAAAAATCCTCTCTCTGCATTTCCATATCTGACAATTCCTTTGCAAAACCTTCACTGTTTTTTATCAGCGCAATTCTGGGACTTTTTACAAACTCAATAAGACTAAAATTAGACAATTTGATAACTAATTCATTGATTTCGTTTTCTTTTCCGGTGGCCTGAAAAACAGTATAATCCCTTTCGATGGAAACTGCTGTGATATCATATTTTTTTAGGAAATGAATTAGATTATCCTCATATATAGTGGCTGTTGGCACTTTAAAAAGAGTAATCTGTTTCCAGATAATTTCTTCATTAGTATTGCAATAACATTTATACACTTCAATGATTTTTTCGATTTGAGGTACTAAGTTTCGAACTACTTCGGAAGTTTCTGTTACTACAATTGTATAGCGGGATATGTGATCAACTTCACAAGAAGAAAAGTTGAAGCTTTCTATTTTAATTTTTTTTCTTGAAAAGATTAAAGTGATTTTTTGAAACAATTGTATTTGATCTTCGGCATAAATTGTAAAAGTGTATGGATTTTTCATGGCTATTTCTTGTGAGTATTTATTAATTGTTAGGTTTAATTTTTTTCAAAAAAAAAACCTTTCTCGTTTTGACAGAGAAAGGTTTTTATTATGCAATAGAATCCTGACTCGTCATGTGAGACGAATAATAATAATTGCGATAATACTATTTGTTGTTACGTTTTTCATAATGGTTTAAAATCAAAAAGACCTCCTGATTAAGGGAGGTCTTTTTAAATTATATCTTCAAATATATTTATATAACACCTCGCTGTAGACATTTAATAATGGCTACACTAATAATAATAGAGATGTTACTATTGTTTTTCATTTCTTTTTGTGAGTTGCAAATGTATTGAATTTAAATCAGCTTTAATAAAAACAATAATAAAACTACGGGAGGCTTTTAAAATAAGTTTTTTAGTTAAATAGTACTGTTGTTAATTTTTTGTTAAAGTAACAACAGTATTTTGTACTAATTGGTACAAAACAATATCTTTGCTACGTAATTAATTCAAAATGGCAGGAAGACCTAAAATATTCGATGAACAGGAAGTGATTTCAAAAGCCGCTCAGGTCTTTTGGGAGAAAGGGTATGAGGCAGCTTCTGCAGAAGAGTTATTAAAGGCTATGGGAATTGGTAAAGGAAGTTTTTACCTTTTTTTTAAAGGAGGAAAAAAAGAACTTTACGAAAAATCATTGCAACAGTTTGCTTCTAACTTACTTTCGAGATTGAGAAAAGAAATTTGGGAAAGCGAAAATCCTTTTGAGTATTTGAAATCCTTCTTTCTTGAACTTTCAGACAGTGCCAATATAAATAAAGCAAAAGGATGTTTCATGGGAAATGCTTTGGTTGAAATGGCAGCAAAAGATGAATATACCGCAAAAATAATAGCAAAGCTTCTTTTTGAATTAGAAAAAATATTTGTTGATGTCGTTCAGACCAGTAAAAATAAAGATCTCATCAAGACGGATAAAAGTGCTGAACTTATTGGAAGTCACCTGCTTAATTTATGGAACGGAATTAATATCACCAGACGAATGAATATGGATGATACCTCGTTGGCAGCACTTATAAAATTTAATCTCGAAATAATAGAATAACTTTTTTTAATCAATTTTGTACTGATTAGTACAGAATAAATTTAAACTTTTTACATCATGAAATACAAAATTTTTGGACAGAAAACCGGACTTAGAGTATCGGAACTGGCATTAGGAACAGGAAACTTTGGAACACGTTGGGGACATGGTTCAGACGAAGAAACTTCAAAAAACATTTTCAATAAATACATTGAAGCAGGAGGAAATTTTATTGATACTGCCGATGGTTATCAGGTAGGGCAATCTGAAGAAATCCTCGGAAATCTTATAAAAGAAAAGCGTCATGATTTAATACTTTCTTCTAAATTTTCTACAGGAGGATCTACATTATTGACTACCGGAAACAGCAGAAAGAATATAATCCATTCTGTTGAACAAAGTTTAAAACGTCTGGATACGGATTATTTGGATATTTACTGGGCGCACCTTTCTGATGGACAGACACCAATTGAAGAGATCATGAGAGCGATGGATGATTTAGTACGTCAAGGTAAAATTTTATACACCGGATTCTCCAATTTTCCAGCCTGGAAGATTGCAAATGCTGCATTGCTGGCAGAAATTAGAGGATGGGCTCCCGTTGCGGGAATACAAATAGAATACAATTTAATTGAAAGAGGAGCAGACCGAGAATTATTGCCTATGGCAGAATCATTAGGTTTGGGAGCAGCATTTTGGTCTCCATTAGCAGGAGGAACTCTTACCGGGAAATATCGTTCAAATTTGAAAGATGAAACGTCAAGACAACAAGCGTGGGGAGGAGCTTTATTAAAAGGTGAAACCGGTAATAGAGAAACAGAAATTTTAAATATGCTTGAAAAAATTGCTAAAGAAAAAGAAACCAAAATATTAGATATTGCTTTAGCATGGTTAAGACAAAAACACGACAATAGCGGATTATCTACAGTGACAATTTTAGGCCCACGAAATGAGCAGCAGCTTGCTGATAATTTGAATTCACTAAATGTTACACTTTCCAGTGAAGAGATTGAAAATCTTAATAAAATTAGCACAATTGATTTAGGATATCCACATACCATGATTTCAGAAAACCAGGCAAATATATTTGGAGAAAGTACTGGATTAGTAGAAGTAAAACATAAAGTTTAGACAAGATATAAGAGAAATTCACGATAAAATAGAATGAAAAGAAAAAAATGCTAAGCGAAGAGTTTAGTATTTTTTTTAAATTTGTTAGAACGCTATCGAAAGTAGTTACGTTTTTTTTCCTTACTTTAAATGAAATTTTGATAGCAATGTAAAAGGAAAATCAATTGCGAGATAAAGTCCGGAGGAAAAATACTGAAAAAGCTAAAAAGGAATTTTTAAATTTATAATATGAAAGCATTAGTTATTGGAGCGACAGGTTCAACAGGAGAATTCCTAGTTGACGAACTGCTAGCAGATGCAGCTTATACATCAGTTACTGTTTTTGTTAGGAGATCTATTGGAAAGCAACATCCAAAGTTGACAGAACAAATTATCGATTTTTCTAATATACATTCTTATAAAGATCTAATAGTTGGTGATGTCTTTTTTTCTTGTTTGGGAACAACCCTTAAAGCTGCCGGATCAAAGGAAAATCAAATAAAAATTGACTTTGATATTCCTGCAACGTTTGCAAAATTAGCAAAGGAAAATGGTATTAAATCGTTTGTTTTGTTATCTGCTTATGGAGCTTCGGCACAAAGCAAAGTTTTTTATTCTCAAATAAAAGGAAAATTGGAAGATAAGATTGAAGAACTTGGTTTCCGTCAGTATATTATTTTCAAACCCGGATTACTTTCAAGAGTTGGTACTGATCGATTTGGTGAAAAAATTATGGATAATCTTCTAAGAACAGTCAACGCAATAGGTTTGTTTAGAAAGTTTAAGCCATTACCAACAGAACTTTTGGCAGAGAAATTGGCAAAAGCACCAAAAGTATTGCCAATAGGGATTTCTATTATTAAACTAGAAGAAATTTTTAGTTTATAAAAGATGAGGAATATCAAAATGAGAAGATCTTATCATTTTGATAGGTGTATGAATATATGATAAAAAAGTTCATTTTATTGTAAGTAGTGTATAAACAGGTATTAACGCTAGTGTTTTGATTACGTCATCATTCATGGTATGTCGTTTGAATCTAATGTTTTGTATTTCTAATAATCAAACATGAAAACCGAGCAACGTATTACAGATTCTTCAGGCATAGATTTTCCGTTGCCTGTTCTTATCGCGCACAAAACAGCTTTATCACAGAATAGTACAATTCCAGGAGAGTTATTAGATTTTATAATTGAAGTGGCCAACGCGCACCACATTTTTTGGGTCAAAGAAATTTGTGATACCACATTATCTTCTGCTATTGCACGTGGCACAGGTATCTCAGGGCGTTCTCCTGAATCGTTAGAAACAAAAATAAAAAATGGCGATGCGGTTATTGCTTTTGCATCAGATGGAACATGGGCAGGTTTTTCTTTTATATCTTCTTGGGAAAATGGCCGGTTTGTCTCTAATTCCGGATTGATTGTCGCTCCTCAATTTAGACACACAGGCCTTGCAAAACGAATTAAAAGAAAAACTTTTGAATTGAGTCGTCAAAAATATCCTGAAGCAAGTATATTTAGTCTGACTACCGGACTGGCAGTTATGAAAATGAACCACGAACTAGGTTTTGAACCTGTTACTTATTCAGAATTAACTAATGACGAGGTTTTCTGGGAGAGTTGTAAGTCTTGTGTAAATTGCCCTATTTTAATGAGTAAACAAAGAAAGAACTGTTTATGTACGGCGATGAAATATGATCCTGAAAATGGATAAGAAAATGCATTTTTGAAAGTACTGTTCTTCTTTTTCAATTATGCGTAAATAAACCTATAACATCAATCTTTGGTGACAGCATTTTGTCATCTCAGAATAATATTTAATAATTTTCAATGGTGCTTTTTGATCCTTTTCAAGAAACACCATTTTTTTGTTATATATCACAAATGGTATTCAAAATTAGCGAAATGTAGTTACAGGAAAAATATGTATATTTGATTAATTGCCTGATAATTAATAATTTGTAATTACGGTGCAATGATTGCTCAGTTTTTTAAGCATCAAAAATTAAGCTGATCTATTACTAAAAAATGACACTATAGTAATTAGAGCTTAAGCTTTTAATAGTCATTGACAATACTTATAATTTTTTTAAATATTTAATCTTATGACAAAATCAAAATCCATAATTCTTATTCACGGAAACTTTGTAAACAATATAAGCTGGGCAAAGTGGAAAACGCATTATGAACAAAAAGGATATACCGTTTATACACCAGCTAATCCGGGACATGATGGAAACCCTGCAGCTTTAAGAAAACAGGTACATCCTGAACTAGTAAAAACAGGTTTTATAGATGTGGTTGACAACATTGCACAACTGATAGACAGCTTACCTGAAAAACCATTAGTTATTGGACATTCTATGGCTGGAATGGCGGCGATGAAATTGCTAGAATTAAATAAGGTGGCTGCAGCTGTAAGTATAGATGGTGCACCGCCTAAAAATGTATTTCCTCCAGTACAAACATTAAAATCAGTTATACCGGCATTTGGCTTTTTTTCTGGTAAAAAGTATTTTATGGGAAGCCGTGAATGGTATGATAAATGTTTTTTTAATACGCTGCCAGAAAGTGAAAGAGCAGATGCTTTTGCAACGTATGCAGTCCCTGAAAGTTATAAAGTAAGCCGTGAGTTGGTCCTAAATTCTTTTTCTAACATTGATTTTAGTACATCACACGAACCGATTCTATTTATAGGAGGAGGTAGTGACAATATTTTTCCACCATCCCTTACAACAACTTTAGCAAATAAATACAAAGACAAAAAAAGTCGTGTAGACCTGAAGATTTTTCAAGGAAAAAGTCATTTCATCTGTGGAGAAAATGGATGGGAAATAGTGGCCGATTATATTTTAGACTGGTATGAAAAACTATAAAAGTGAATTCAATTTAAAGTGATTAATAAACATTAAAAAAAAGTAAAATGAGTACGATTACAGTTAAAGACGGAACAGAAATTTATTATAAAGACTGGGGAAAAGGGCAGCCTATTTTCTTTCATCATGGTTGGCCATTATCTGGAGATGATTGGGATGCACAGATGTTATATTTCCTTGATCAGGGATTTAGAGTAATTGCGCATGACAGACGCGGACACGGAAGATCTACACAAACCTATACAGGAAATGAAATGGATACTTACGCAGCTGATGTAGCAGAACTTACAGCATTTTTAGATTTGAAAGATGCCATACATATCGGACATTCAACCGGAGGCGGAGAAGCCATAAGATATGCTGCAAAATATGGAAGCAGAGTTGCAAAAGTAATACTTATAAGTGCAGTAACCCCCTATATGGTTTTGAACGATAATAATCCAGACGGAGTTCCTATAGCAGTATTTGATGATATCCGTTTTAATACAGCCAATAACAGACAACAGTTTTATCACGATATTACTTTCCCGTTTTACGGATACAATAGAGAAGGAGCTGATATAAAAAAAGGAATTCAGGATAATTGGTGGCGTCAGGGAATGAATGGAGGAATTAAAGCACATTATGACTGTATAAAAGCATTTTCGGAAACGGATTTTACAGAAGATTTGAAAAGTGTGGATAAGCCTGTTCTTATACTTCATGGGGAAGATGATCAGATTGTTCCCTATGTTCCGACTGCTTTAAGAGCTGCTAAATTGGTTAAAAACGGAAAACTAATTACTTATCCCGGTTTATGTCACGGAATGCCAACGACAGATGCAGCAACTATTAATGCTGATATTTTAGCATTTATTAAACCGTAAGAATCAGATTTAAGTAAAAAAAATTGTAGAAAAGGAAACCGCAGTACTAAATTCTTATAAATTTACTATTGCGGTTTATTTATTGGTTTGCTTTTCGAGTTTTAATTTAATGAATTCACTCCAATTTCCATCTTCTGATTGAGTTAACCATTTGCCAGTAATTAAGGTATTTTCATCATTTATCTCTCCGGAAAATTTAAGGCCTTTACCTTGTATGTCAAATTCATTGTTGATTATCGAGCTCTTCATTACACCATCTTCACCTTTTGAATTGAAATAGTGCATTTTAGCAAAATCTATTGAATTATTCAACAATGCAATAATTTCAAACGTTTCACTTTTTTCCGTTCCCATTTTTACAGCTGCTTTGTGCAAAATGTAATTTCCTTTGAGAATCAATTCGTAGCTGTCAATTCCGGTCAATTCCAGTTTTTTTTGATCAGATGTAATGATGCCAGAGGTTTTCCAAATACCCAGAAGCTTTTTAAAATTGCTATTTTCTATGTTATTCATTATTTAATAAATTTAGTAAGTACTTCCTTAAAGAGTGGTGTTTCTGCTTTTTCCAGCCATTCAAATGCGAGCATATCAGGTGTGATTATTTCCGCTCCGTTTTTACTCATTCTTTCGAGTGCTCTTTCTTTGTCATTTGGATTTCTCGTTCCCACAGCCGAATCAAGTATAAAAACCTGATAATCCAATTCCAAAAGATCCAGAACAGTTTGCTGTACGCAAATGTGTGCTTCAGTTCCCGTTACAATAATTTGCTTTCTTCCCTTTTGTATCTTATCGATAAGATTTCCTTCGCGAACAGCAGAAAAATAAACTTTTGCCACAATATCTTTTTCTTTGAATTTATCGCGTAATACAACTGGTGTTGTTCCTATTTTATGAGGACAATGCTCGGTGAGAATATGCGGAATTCCTATTGTTTGTGCTAAATCTACAGCCCATATCACACTTTTTATTACTTCTTTATTTTCGTGAATTTTAGGTAATAATTTTTCCTGTACATCAATAACAAGTAAAGTAGAATTTGATGGTAAAATCTTCATAGTCTTAATTTTACATTAAAAGGTAGTTCAATCAAATTTACAAAAAACCAGACTCTGGATCTAATAAGTTTTTAATTATTAAACAGCTTAATTGTTCAATATCCTTTTAAAATTGGTTCCATTCTATAAAGTGGAACGCATTTTTTATCTCTGATTAATCGTACAAAATATTTATAAAATATCTTTATGTAATATTTACTAGTAAATATTCCTGATATAAACTTAAAATCAATTTATTATGAAATTTATTAAGCTATTTAACGAGGGCGAAATAATGAAATTTGTTATAATAATTTTATTGTTTTTCGTCATTTTGCCAGGCTGCTTTGCACAAGGCAATAAATCAAAGCCCAATATTTTAATCATTTTTGGAGATGATGTTGGACAGACAAATATCAGTGCTTATTCTTTTGGTGTTGTTGGTTACAGAACTCCAAATTTGGACAAGCTAGCCAGTCAAGGCATGATGTTTACAGATTACTACGCCGAAAATAGCTGTACTGCCGGAAGATCTTCCCTAATTACGGGGCAAAGTCCGAAACGTACTGGTTTATCTAAAGTTGGTATTCCGGGTGTAGCAGTTGGGCTCCAGGATCGTGATATTACAATTGCCCAGGCTTTAAAACCATTGGGTTATGCAACAGGTCAATTTGGAAAGAACCATTTGGGAGATCGTGACGAATATTTGCCAACGAATCATGGTTTTGATGAATTTTTTGGAAACCTATATCATTTAAATGCAGAGGAAGAGCCAGAAAGACCATACTGGCCCACAGAGAAAGACCCGCAATTTGTTAAGCAAAATAGTCCACGTGGAGTATTGCACACTTTTGCAGGTGGAAAAATAGAAGATACAGGACCATTGACTAAAAAAAGAATGGAAACCATTGACGATGAAACAACAGCTGCCTGTATCGAATTTATCAAAAAACAAAAAGAGGGTGGAAAACCATTTTTTACCTGGATGAATTTTACCAGAATGCATGTTTTTACACACGTTCGTGAATCTATGAAAGGACAAAGCGGAATGGTAGGAAATGAGTATGCTGATGGTATGATTGAAATGGATATGAATGTTGGTAAATTAATGCAAGCCTTAGATGAATTAGGTATTGCAGAAAATACTATTGTTATTTTTAGTACAGATAATGGTCCAAATCAATTTACATGGCCTGATGCCGCGACAACGCCTTTTAGAAGTGAAAAAGACTCTAATTGGGAGGGAGCTTTCCGTGTTCCGGCGTTTATCCGCTGGCCAGGAAATATCAAAGAAGGTTCTGTATCTAACGAAATATTTTCGGCACTCGATTGGTTTCCAACGGTCCTTGCTGCAGCTGGTGATACCACCATAAAAGAGCGTTTATTAAAAGGAACTTCTGTAGGAGGCAAACAATTTAAAGTTCACCTTGACGGTTATAACCAATTGGATTATCTGACAGGAAAACAGCCAAAAGGGAACAGAACTGAATTTGCTTATTTTAATGATGATGCAGAAATAGTTGCCTACAGAGTTGGTAATTGGAAAGCAGTTTATCGAGAAAATAAAGCGCCAGGTGGTTTTGCCGTTTGGTATGAACCTTTTACCACCTATCGTGTTCCTAAAATCTTTAATCTCCGCATGGACCCATATGAACGTGCCGATGTTGTTTCAGATCAATATGACGATTTTAGAGTTAAAAATTCTTATATAATGGCTGACATGACAATTCATGCGGCTAAATTTCTGGAAACTTTTGTCGAGTATCCACCAAGCCAGCCACCTGCAAGTTTTAGTTTAGATCAGGTCGAGCGAGATGTGGCGAAAAGAATTGAAGAGAACAAAAATAAAAGTAAAGCTAAGAAGTAATTGTTTCAAACTTGTTAATGATGAAAAAGTCAAGATAATTGTATTATTATCTTGGCTTTTTTTATTACTGATGAAGTTTTACAAATAATATTACTTAGAAGATAGATCAATTAAAGAAAGCGTAATTTTTCTTCTTCAATATCCAAGTAATACATTTGTCTTCTAATTATGGATTCGTCTAAAGTTTTATCTTTCTTATTTTTATCGATCAGCCATTGTCTTTGTTCGTTTAACAGATCGAGATAAATAATTTTAAGTTCGTCGCCAATCGATTCGTCATCTATTCCGTTGCTGTGAAGTTCCCATTTTTGAATGAGATGCTGCAATGGTGTATTCTCTTTAACCTCTCCGCTATAATGTGTTTTTAGATAATTTATAGCGTGTTCTGCTAATTCTTTTCGTACTGTATGATAAGCTTCCTCACGCGGAATAGGATCATAAATGTCCGTAAGATTAATTTTTCTGATAAAATAAGGCAACGTTAGTCCCTGAATTACCAAAGTCAAAAGAATAACAATAAAGGTAATAAACAAAATAAGGTTTCGTTGCGGAAAACCATTTCCGTTATTCAAATAAACAGGTATTGAAAGTGCAGCGGCCAGGGAAACAACACCCCTCATTCCGGTCCAACCAAGTATAAAAGGTGTTTTTATACCTGGATTCCTTTTATCAGCCACAGTAATGAAGTTTCGGGCAATCATTGTTACTACTACAGCGCCATATGAAGAAAGCATTCTACTTACTATTAATACAAATGTGATAAGTACTCCATAACCAATAGCAGAGGGAAGGCTAACGTCTTCAAGCCCTTTCGTAATTTGTGGAAGATCTAGTCCAATTAACATAAATACGAATCCGTTTAATATAAAACAGAGGCTCTCCCAAACATTTACACCGCGTAAACGAGATTTACTGGTAAGAAAACGATGTCTGTTATTTGATAAAAGCAAACCTCCACTTACTACAGCCAAAACCCCGGAACAGTGAACTTCTTCGGCAGCCAGGTAAATGATATATGGTGTAAGAAGCGTCAGAACAATATCTGCATTGGTATCAGTGGGTAAATATTTATGGGCTTTCATAAAAAGCCATCCAATTAGTAATCCTATAGAAACTCCGCCAATAATCATCCAGCTAAAACTTGTGGCAGCCTTAACAAATATAAACTGTTCTGTTGCAACCGCAATCATGGCAAATCTGAAAATGATTAAGGAAGACGCATCATTCAATAAACTTTCGCCTTCCAGAATAGATGAGATTGCTTTTGGTACTTTAACGAATTTCAAAATAGCACCCGCACTTACTGCATCTGGGGGAGAGATAATTCCACCCAAAACAAAACCCAATGCCAATGAAAAGCCCGGAATAAAATAATTAGCAACAAGTGCTACTGAAAGTGCAGAAACGAAAACGACAACAAAAGCAAAGCTTGTAATAATTCTGCGCCAACGCCACATTTCTTTCCACGAAACGGTCCACGCTGCTTCATATAATAATGGAGGCAGGAATATAATAAATATGAGTTCAGGTTCGATATTAATTGCAGGCACGCCGGGAATAAAACTAATGGCCAATCCTGCTAATACCAATAAAATAGGGTAAGCTACTTTTACTTTATTGGCTATCATGATCAGCAATAAAATAACAATTAATATACCAAGATAGAAAGGAAAGTTATCAAGCATTCTTTTAATTTATAAAAGGAAAAAATTAATGTTGTATTTAACTACACCGTCTGTTTGTTTGAAATATTTAAATATACCATTGCATATATTAGATCAGATTCAAATGTTTTTTGAATGATTATTATCTGGCCCAAGAATATTCTTTAGCTAATTTAATTAATTTTAGTAGAATATGAACGGAGAAGACTAATGCATTTCATATGCGTTTTGTAAATCATTAGCGGCTACTTCGGAAAATTGTTCTGAGGTTTTCAAATCTTCCGGGATCTTCTTAAATATTTTATCAATTGGGATGTAGATGTTAAATATAACGCCCTTATTTAAATTGCCATCAGCAACTATAATTCCGTTATGGTTATCGACAATCTTCTTTACTATAGCTAAACCAATTCCAGTTCCGGAATAATGCTCAGTGTGATGCAGTCTCTGAAAAATAACGAAGATATTTTGATTGTACTGTGCTTCGAAACCAATTCCGTTATCCTGAAAACTAAAATTCCAATAATCACAAATTTGTGGACTGTTGGGCAAATTAAGCCTTCTGAACTCTTCATTTTTAAGAATTTCAGATTGTATGGTAATTTGAAGCGGAACTTCAGGGATAGAAAACTTTAGTGAGTTACTTATTAAATTGTAAAGTAGCTGTCTAAATTGAAAGGGCATAACATTGACAGGCATTAATCCATTTATTTTAAAAACAGCTTTTTTATGACGAATAGTATCGTTGAGTTCTAATTTTACATCATCAATAATATCTTGTAAATCGGTCATTTCGTATTGATGATCTACTGTACTTACCCTTGAAAAATCCATTAAATCTTCAATGAGTTGTCTCATTCTTGTTGCCGCGACATGTATACGATTTAAATTGTTTTTTCCATCTTCGGTCATAGTTTTCATTTCTTTTTCCATCATAATTGAAATGAAGATTTGAATTTTTCGAAGTGGTTCCTGGAGATCATGGCTGGAGATGAAATTGAAGGCAAGTAATTCTTTATTTGCATTAAGTAACTCAATAGCCCTTTTTTCTTTTTCAGCATTTTGAAATTCTAATTCCTGATTGGCTATTAGTAGTGCTGCAGTTTGTATTTTTAATTTCTGAAGGAGATCTTCTTTCTCTATTAGTTCCTCAGCTTCTTTAAGTGCGCGAGTGATCTTTTGTAATAAGGATGAAAAATTATTTTTAGAAACATAATCTGTTACTCCTTCTTTTATGAGCATTACCGCATTTTCCTCACCAATAGTACCTGAAATAATTATAAAAGGTATGTTAAGTTCCCTTTCTTTAATTAGCTTAAAGGCAGAAACAGCATCAAATGCTGGTAATGAATAATCTGATAAAATAATATCCGGACAAAAGGCATCCAAAGCTTCTTCAAATGACCTTCTGGATTCAACTATTTTTGAGCTAAATGACAATCCGGATTTTGTCAAATGCCTTACTATTAAGTCCGCATCAGCAGTATTGTCTTCTAATAACAAAACTTTTATATCTTTTTTTATTTGATAAGGAATCATAGTTTCAGATTAAATAATTGTTCAATTTTGACTTTAGATTGCAGGCTGGCTGAGTATCATCCAGTACATCCCCATATCTTTTATGGCATTAAAAAAATTATTACTGTCTACTGGTTTTACGATATAACTGTTGGCACCCAAACTGTAGCATTTAGCTATATCAGGATCCTCTTGCGAAGAAGTCAGGATAACTACAGGAATTGATTTAAATTGAACATCACTTTTAATTTTTTCAAGCACCTGTATTCCGGACATCTTTGGCATCTTTAAATCCAAAAGAAAAAGTTTGGGATGTGATTTTGGATTTCTTTCGGAATAAATTCCTCTACAATACATAAAATCAAGTGCTTCTGCTCCGTCTTTTACATGTAAAAGTTTGTTTGTAAAACCGCTTTTATTTAAGGCACGTATCGTTAGTGTAGCATCTTCCATGCTGTCTTCGGCAAATAAAATTTCAATATCGTCGTAATTCATTTTTTTATCTTTTAATGTTTAATATCTGGCAGGCTAAAGTAAAATTTTGCACCTGCGTCTAATTTTGATTCTGCCCACACTGTTCCGTAGTGTCGGTTTACTATTTTTTGGACTATTGCAAGACCGATGCCTGTTCCTGAAAACTCTTCCTGTGAGTGCAGACGCTGGAAGACACCAAATAATTTATCATAATATTCCATGTCAAAGCCTGCACCCCAATCTTTTATACTATATATGATTTTATCATTTTTGGAAGTTGATGTTATCTTAATTCGGGTTTCTAATTTATATTTTGAATATTTGATTGCATTCGATATTAAATTGATCCACACTTGTTTAATTAACGAAGGATCTCCATTTGCCGGGGCAAGTTCATCGATTTCGAATATGGGTGTGTTTTCGCCTTTTTCAATGGTTAAATCGCTTATAACAGTATTTACAAGTGACTTCATATTTATGTTCATAGAGGATACCTGTTTGCGGCCTAATTTACTGAAGGCTAGTAAATCATCTATAAGAACTCCCATTTTATTAGAGTTTTTTATTATGCCGTTAAGTACATTTTTTCCATCATCGTCAATGGCGTCAATATGATCTTCTATAAGAATTTGTGTATAACCATTAATGGCGCGTATTGGTGCCCGAAGATCGTGCGAAACAGAATAAGAAAACGACTCCAGTTCTTCCTGAGCTTTCTTGAGCTCATCGTTTGCTAGTGTCAATTCTTTAGTTCGTTTTTCCTGATAAGCAAGTTCCCGGTTGGTAACAATTAATTCGGCTGCACGCTTTTCTTTCTCCACCTTTCTTTTTTGTTTCAGAATATTTTCGGCTGCTAATTTCTTATTGGCAATAATCAACTCCGCTGCACGTTTTTCTTTTTCCTTACTCTGAATGGCAAGTTCTTTATTGGCAATGATTAACTCCTTGGCCCGCTGTTCTTTTTGTTCATTCTGAAATTTTAATTCTTTATTGGCGACAACTAGTTCTGCAGCGCGTTTTTCTTTCTCTTTATTCTGAAAAGCAAGTTCTTTATTGGCAATAATTAATTCCTTTGCCCGCTGTTCTTTTTGTTCGTTCTGAAATTTTAATTCTTTGTTGGCGATCACTAGTTCGGCGGCTCGTTTTTCTTTTTCTTCATTTTGAAAAGCAAGTTCTTTATTAGCTATGATTAATTCAGAGGCCCTTTTTTCCTTTTCCTGAGCCTGAACTGCCAACTGCAAAAATTGTGTTTTTGCAAGTGTAATATCTGTAGCAATCTTTAGAATTTTATAGGGATTGCCATCAGTATCCAAAATAGGGTTATAACTGCCAAAAAGCCATATTAATTTACCATTTTTAGCAACTCGTATGAATTCATCTTTTTGATAAATTCCTTTTCTTAAGCTGTTCCAAAACAGTTGATAAGCATTAGATTTTGAATAAGAGGAATCAACAAGTAGGCTATGATGTTTTCCGAGTAAATCAGTTTCATTGTAACCCATTATTTCAAGGAAATTTTTATTGGCACTCAGGATATTACCTTCAAGATCAAACTCCAATGATGCATTTGTAGAGTTAATAGCATTGATATGATTATTCAATAATTGCTCTTTTGCCTTTAATTGTTCCTTTAGGTCATGAATTTCAGTGGTCTGTTTATCACTTTTTTTGGCGGGTTTTGTAGTGACAACGATAAATTCAGCAATATTTTGTATTTTCTCATTATTTGTTGTCGGAAGTTCTTTTTTTAGGAGAGGCAGATCTGGACTTTTTTGATCCTTTTCTTTTTCATGAAAAGCGATTTGATCTGAGTAAAGGATTATTTCCTTTTTGTCATTTTTTTCTTTGTTATTCATATAATACGAATTTATATTTAGAAAAATAATGGCAGTAATTTGCTGGAAAAGCACCTATATTTTAGTAATTATTAGAATGGAGACCTTAAATTGTAAAGTAAGGAATTATGATTTTTAACGAATATAGTTAAATTAACTGATAAAACACGTGTTTCTTGCGAGTATTATTATAGGATGACAACTTACGATAATTATTTTTGAGCTATTTTACGTTTTGTTTGGTTAGAAAACGAAAATTACTTTCCGTTTAAATTAAAAGAGTATCTTTCCCGGTACCAATTAACAAAAGAATTCATGAATAAGGGCGGACCAATAATTATTATAGAAGATGACCCGGATGATCAGGAAATCCTGGCTTTAGTATTTAAAGAACTTCATTACAAGAATGAAATTATTTTCTTTAATGATGGAGAAATGGCACTTAATTATTTAACTGCAACTGCTATTGAGCCCTTTATTATTTTCTCGGATATAAATATGCCAAAATTAAACGGAATAGAGTTGCGTTCAAAAATTCATGAAAATGAAGATTTGAGAATGAAGTCTATTCCTTACTTATTTTTCACTACAGGTGCAGAACAAAAACATGTTGTAGAAGCCTATTCAAAATCGGTACAGGGATTTTTTATAAAACCATATGATTTTGTAGAAATGAAAGAGATGATAAAAAGCATAGTAGAATACTGGCAGAAATGTGTTTCGCCCAATTATATAAGGTAGAACAGAACTACAAATCTTTTTTCTTCAAACACCGTCCTCTGGGCTCATCGCCTTCATGAAGCACAATGTCAGAATGCAGGAATTCTGCTGCCGCGGCGGAATCTTTCACTTTAACAGCACTGCGCTCTAACATCTCGGATTCAAATTCAGTTAAAACACTTTCTCTTATTCCTATTTTTTTCCAATGCACTAAAGATTTACATCCTTTTGCAATACCTCGTGCGAGCGAGAGTGCGTCTAGTAAAGCTTGATTTGCACCTTGTCCTTTGAACGGGCTCATTGGGTGGGCCGCATCTCCAATTAAAGTAGCTTTTCCACTTTTCTCTAATAACTCTGAAGTGAGTAATTCCCTGTCATAAACTGGATAGCCGGAAATTTGAGTTTCCAAAGTTGCCGCCAAAATCTGCGGAATAGGGTCGTGCCATTGTGTTCTGCGGCAAGCTTCTTCTTTGAGAGCATGTGTTCCTTGTGCGCTTAAAGTTTTCGCTTCTTCTTCACTCATTGGAAAACTAAGTTGCCACATTATAGCGTCAGACGTGTAAGGCATCATGTAGATACGTTCATTGCCATTGGCGGTTTGGAATACAGTAGCCGAATCGAGTAAAGGGTTTTCAAGATTTTTGAATGCACTTAACGGACAAATTCCTAATATAACAATACAGCCAAGATAACGTAGAGGAGTAATTTCTTCACCAATCAATAATCGTCGGACAGAACTACGAATACCATCAGCGCCGACGACAAGATCAGCTTTAACGTTCTTGATTTCATCATTAACCTGAAAAGTTAGAGCAATAGACTCATCATCAGTTTCTTTAAAATCTATTAATTGATGCCCCCATTGTACTTTTTCGTCTCCGCCGAGTTGTTTTAACAAAGCTAAACGTAAAGATTGGCGAGCTATATGAATATTGGTACGCTTTAGAGAATTTTTAGCTTCTGATTGTAGCCACTTTCTAATACCCCATTCTCCGATCACTTTTCCATCAGTAGTGTGAACTAAGTGTCTTGTCGAAGTGACGCCTTCATCTAAAGAAAAAATTCCAAGTCCTTCAATTGCTTTACTGGCTTGTTGTAAAGTAAGTCCGTAACCTTGTGATCGCGCATCAAAATTGCTATCGCGTTCATAAAGAGTAAAAGGAATTCCGCGGTGTAAACAAGCTACTGCAAGAGCAACTCCACCAATACCACCACCAATAATAGCAATATGTGGATAGTTTTCATTATCAGCAATAGGAGGGATTTCAGAAGCAAGTAATCCGGATCCGGAACAGTTAAGACATACGTTTAAGTGGGCCTTAGGGCGAATTGGAGCAGATCCTTCGTCTTTCGATTTTTCAAATAGGTCAAGTTCTGTCTGGTAGCGGAGTCGTACTTTCTTAGTGAGCCTTTGACTTTTTTTGCCTCGTCCCTGACATTCGTGACAAATATTCCAGCTCGTTTGTTTATTCTCCACTTTTTACTTCCTTGAATTAGGTCATTTATTCCTGAGTATCTCCCAGAAAAATTAGTTAATCACTTGCTTGATTATGCCGGCAAATTTAAAACAAAAGAGTACCAGTACAAGACTTGTTTACATTTTTTGGCGAAAAATTATAATAGACAATTGAAGACTTGTACGGACGGTTATTTTTTACAATAATACTGTTAATGTGGGAATTATATAAAATCTCAGGTTTAAAATATAAAAATTAATGTAAGATTAATCATAATTTTATGACACCAAAACACGTAAAGCATAAGGACATTGCCTTTGCAATCTAAATCGGAATATTAGAATTTCTCCTGTTCCAACTTTCATCTGAAAATATCTTAATTTTTTCTTTAAGATTTTTTTGCAGCTATTTAATACCCCAAAATTGAATATTATGAAATGTAAAATGGTGTTACTGGTATTTTTATTGTTTTTTTTCTCTAATTATATATATTCGTTTCAGGGCCAGGGACCACCTCCGCCCACGATTCCGCCTCCCGTAGGATTACCTGCAACCATTAATGATAAAATCTTGTTTTTAGTTGCTTCTGCTATTTTATTAGGCTTTCTGATTGTAAATAAAAAGAAGGCTTAGTTATAAAATCTCTAAGTTGTTTTGTTGTACCTCTAATTTGAAATTATGACAAGAATATTATTTTTATTAGTACTTAGTACTTCAAAATGTTTTGCCCAGATTTATTTTGGACCAACTGCAAATATGTACGTTAAAAGCGAAATTCTTTTTGTACAACAGAACATTAACTTAGAAGCAAACTCAAACTTGTATCTGAGAAATAATGGACAATTAATTCAGGGTACGACTCTTGCATCAACCAATACCGGACAAGGGAAACTATCCGTATATCAGGAAGGTACCAGTGATAATTTTGAATATAATTATTGGTGTTCGCCTGTAGGAAATGCTTCTGCAACAGTGGGAAATGAAAATTTCGGCATTACAATGCTCAATCAGCCAACCACATCTACATTGTCAAACCCTGCAACAGTGATAAGCAATTATAACGGAACAGCCAATCCGCTGGCTATTTCATCAGTTTGGATACATAAGCTAATAAATGCAAATAACTATTCGCAATGGGTATTTGTAGGAGGAGCAAGCACAATTGCTGCCGGAGAAGGTTTTTCTATGAAAGGAACCAGCGGAACAGATAGTGCTGACCCTGAAGGAACTGGTGTGGTCAATAATTCAGGAAGTGCCCAACGATATGATTTTAGAGGAAAACCTAACGATGGAAATATTACGATCAATTTAGGTGCTAATAATTCAACTTTAACAGGTAATCCATATCCATCGGCATTGCATTTAAATGCCTTCCTTTTAGATTCGGATAATCTGGCAACTGGTGGAATTGCTTATTTTTGGGAACAGGACAAAACAGTAAATTCTCACTTTCTCGCTGCCTATAGAGGTGGTTACGGAAGTTATTCACCAATGTCTGTAGGTGTTGACGGTGTCTATGTGCCAGCGACATTTAATTCTTATAATCAGGATGGAACTTTAAATACAACAGGCTTATCTTCATCACTTTCTATTCCCCGCAGATATGCGCCAATAGGCCAGGGGTTTGTTGTTTTTGCTAATGCTAATGGTACAGCAACTTTTAAAAACGCACATCGTATATATACTAAAGAAGGTCCAGGGGTTTCTCAGTTTGAAAAACAAACAAAACAAGCTGCTGATAAAACTAATAGTAATGAGGAGGTAAACGTTTTTCAGTATTTTAAACTTAATACAATTATCGACAATAAGTTTACCAGACAACTGGCATTGGCTTTTTTGCCTGAGGCTACAGATGGTGTAGATATTGGTATTGATGCTCTGAACATGGACACCAGTCCTCCTAATGATGTGGCTTTTTGGATTGAAAACAGTAGTTATGTCATTCAGGGCTTAAATTTTGATCAAACAAAAAAAATACCCATAACAGTAAAAGCAGGGACCAGCGCTACTTTTAAATTTTATATTCCGGAAGTAATAAATTTTGATACTTCACAGTCAATTTATCTTTATGACGCACTGGATCAATCTTATCATGATATCAAAAATGAAGGTTATCAGGTAACCGTTGCCCCCGGAATATATTCAGACAGATTTAAAATCACTTTTACAAGTGAAACACTTGGCGTATCTGAAGAAGCCCACAAGCAATTTATAATTTTCCAGGATAATAATAACAATGTTTTAAAAGCCTCAAACCCAAATAATATAGCAATAAAGTCTGTAAAAATCTATGATATGCTGGGTAAGGTGGTTTTATCGAAAAAGGATTTGGGATCAGAGGCAAATTTTTCTTTTTCAACTAATGGCTTAAGTCATGGAATTTATATAGTTGAGTTTTTAACAACAGAAAATAAAAAATTGACAGAGAAAGTGGTTATTTCAAATTCAGCCAGATAATTAAAATTTAAAATAGGAAATCAAAGCAACCAAAAATAGAGAAATTATGATAAATATATCTACTCCGCAAAATACAGGAAATGTACTAGTACTGTTTTTCTTCTTTTTAACCTTCCTTGGTCATGCACAAATTGGTATTGGTACTGTTACACCAAATGTAAGTTCTGTTTTAGATATAACTTCTACAACAAAAGGTATGTTAGCACCCAGAATGACAACAGCACAACGAACTGCAATTGTTACTCCTGCTGAAAGTTTATTAGTTTATGACACTACTGTAAAAGCCTTTTATTACTATAATTTAACTACCACCTCATGGGTCAAAATTGCTAATGAAGGTTCCGCTTTAAGAAACAATTATAAACTGGTTAAATCGGTAACAGACCTGGCACCAGAATTATTAGCAGGAGGGAATACAAGATATTTATTAACTTCAAATACCCTCTATGAAATTAATGGCACTATAGCTTTAACAGCTCCTATTGATTTAAACAATGCTTATGTATCAGGACTTGACACAAATGAAGATATTTTACAAGCTCCAGGAGTTGTTTTTCAGGGAAGTACAGGAGGCAGTATTAGAAATGTTACTTTACAGGGAGCAAGTGCTTTTAATATTACCGGTCCCGGAATAGCTTCTAATACCTCTCTTTTGGTTCAGAATACCGTTATAAGTGGGATGACTGCAGGCGTGGGAACTATTTCAGGTTTGGGATTGTATTTTGGTAATATCGTTCAGTTTGTAACTAATAACGGTGGAATTACGTATTCTAATATTGGAAATTTGTTACTAAGTAACCAGGCATGGTTTAGTTCTAATGTAGGAACTTTTGAAACATTTACCGGTAACTTTAGTTTAATACAAAAAAATAGTGGTTTTAGTACGGTCGACGTTGCAGATGTTGCGATGAATGTTAGCGGTTTGACTAGTACTTCAGTTGGAACCGGTATTTTAATAGGTACCGTTTTTTCTGGTACTACTACAGCTCCTTCTGGTATTATCAATCGTTATCCGGCAGGATCAACTTATCCGGGATATAATTTTAGTAATGCGTGGACAGTAGATTCACCGGGTATTCCAAGAGAAGGGGATAGCGATGCTACTGGCGATATAAATCTGAGCGCTAATGTTGGAAGTGGTGTGTCAACTACTTTTTCTGGTACGGGGACTGCAAGCAGAAAGAAATTAGTAGGAACTACTACTTCTAATAATTTGTTTCGTTTTACAAGAGATGGAGATAACATAATTACGTATAGAGGAAACAAAACGAGATATTTTCAAGTAGTTGCTTCAGTTTCCTATCAAACTACTGCCGACGCAACTTTTATTTTTTACATAGCAAAAAACAATACAGTTCTTACTGAAACGAAGGTATACGGAAGAGCTAGTAGCGGGCTTCTTACGACTGCGGGTATTGTAGCGGTGCCTATCATAGGATCGGTACAAATGAAAACAGGAGATATTATTGAAATTTGGGCAGAACGTTATGATGGGTTAGGAAACCTTTCTACAGTTTCTCTAAATTTAACAGCAAGATAGAGTAGTTCTTGTTATAGTTGTATTTTATAACTTTTATTGATGATTATATAAGCATATCAATACAGTTTAAAGTAATTTTATTTAAACTTTAAAACGTATTATTATGAACACAAATAATCAAAATCCGAAAAGCACTAATCAAAAAACTGGCGCTGATAGAAGTGATACGAGAAAACATCAATATAAAGAACATGATGAAGTTTTAACAAATGATGAAAATTATGATGTTGACACTCATAAATTTAAAGGTGAAACACCAGAATTCGATGATAAATTGAATAACGAAGAAAAAAAATAAAAGCTAAACGTCTCAAACTTTATTTGAGACGTTTTTTTTGGTGTATGTGCTTAACTGCTAATTGATACATAATTTAGATTGACCAAATTAGCCTCTTTTTAAAGATTTCTATTTACAATATTTGAAAAAAATTAAGAACTAAAAAAAAATTATGAATTGATTTTAATAGATTTGTATAATCTATGAATCCTCAAAAATGCTATGAGGAAATTATAAAATACAACATAAAATGAAATTTGTTAGTTCAATAGTTATATTATTAATGTTCTTTTGTTCCAACGCTTACTCACAATTGAGCGCGGATAAAATATTCGAAAGCTTTAAACAAGGAGAGCGTACAAATTGCTCATCGATTGCTTTTATTAAAGCTGCTTTAAATGTTTATGGACTGGACAATCTTTTTGTGACTGAAAAAGTAAACGACACTACCTATAAAATTACATTAAAAAATAGTGCATCATTCAACCTGAAAAATGATGAATTAAACAAAGCTAAATTTTCTGCTGACTTTGTATTTATAAAGGAAAATTGTGAAAGCGAAAAAATAACAGATTATGCAGTATTGACCTATGCTGTAATGGCAAAGTACAAACAAATTATTGATAAGAAGGCAACTTTTGATAAAGCTTTGGAGGATTTAGAGGAAGGTGAAGTATATACTCCAACAATTTACAAATATCTAGGGTTTAAAGAAGGCAAAGAAATACAAAAATTAAAGCGCGAATCAGGAAGTGAATTCTGCGGAGTAGTTGCCTGGTCAACTGCACATGCCGTTTTTGTTTGTGAAGACTTTATGGATTATTATGGAAACAAAAAAAGTATATATATAAAATATCCGGGACGTTTTAGAATAATTAAGTCATAAGCGTGTTAATGTGTTGATAAACAGTGGTTAATTACGTTTTTTTGTAATCCATCTTTTTTCTATATTGATTAGGCCATTTTAGCTTTTAGGCTGATTGTTAAATTTAAATTAAAAAAAAGAAATCAATACAGTTGCAGTTTAAGTTAATTTATATATTTTTGTCCTATTAACAACCAATTACATTCTCAAAATGAAAAGCACAATTTTCCTACTTAGTTTCCTTTTCTTCTTATCAACTGAAGCTGTTTCAGCACAGGCAAAAAATGCTCCAAGAAGTATTATCAGTACAACAGCTATCATCCGTAAATACCATGATCAAAAAGAATTAAGTGGTATGCAAAAAGGTGAACTTTTGGAATTATACATTGAGCGTATTAAAGTTTTAGTAAAAACGCTACCTTATATTGCTTTGGTTACTAAACCAGGTGTGACTATGGCCGATTTAGGTATTCCAGACGATTCTGAGCACAAAAAAGTATTAGACGGACAAGCAATTGGAACAACTACATTTTTAGATACTACAGTAGAATTTCAGAGAAAAATGATGCCTTATTCAGATAAAGGAAATCTAATCGCTGCAATTTTATTTTACGAAAGCACATTGAAATCATTACACGAATTCAACGATTTGAACGAGATGTAATTTTTAATTTATAATATAAAAAAGCCTCCAAAATCATTTGATTTTGGAGGCTTTTTTTTGGTTTATAATTTCCTGGGAACGGTTAAAAAATATTTTAATCACCCTTTTAAGAAAGATAAAAATGACTTTTAGTTTCGCTCAAAAGATACTATTCTACATTTTAAATTCAAATTTATTTTATGGCTTATATAAGCTTAGTTTTCATAGATTAGAATTATTATGTGTTAATAAATAGCATATTTTAATATTTAATCTGTAAGCGTTATTTGCCTTATAGAAGTTGTTGAACCGTTGCATTTTAGGTGAAGTTGGTTTCATATTATAAAGTGAAACGATTTTAGGATTAAATTTTATATATAGTAGTGTACTATAAATTAACTTTAGGTTTGGAATGTTTTTCCTATTTTTTTACTGAACTATAGCCCCCAAATATTCGGTATTTTAATTTCTTATATCCTATTGTTTCTTAATAAACGCATATAAAATTCATTTTTTTTAAAATTTAACCTTAAGATTTATGAAATTAAATTACTCTAAATTAAAAGCCTTAGAAAGTGTTTTATTATTCTTTTTATTTATTCTTCCAATCTATACATTTTCGCAGAATTGTACAGTAAATGCGAATGCAGATCGAAGTCAATGTCCGGGTGGACAATTGGCTTTACCGCCAGATCAGTTTAAGTTATTTGGAACTGAAAATAGCAGTGCAGGATATTTGCAAAATCCATTTTGGACACAAATAGGAGGGCCTGCCGTTAATATAACGGACCCTAATCTTGTTGAGACATTAGTAACAGGAGCTGTGCCAGGAAATACTTATAAGTTTAGATTAACTGCGCAATGTCAAGATGGCGCAACAGTTTCTGATGATGTCTCTATTACTATTTTGCCCGTTACTTTTGCAAATGCAGGTACAGACCAAACCTATTGTCAGGGAACGTATCCTTTAAATGGCAATGTTCCAGGAGCTGGTGAAACCGGAACCTGGACTATAAATGGTAATAATAACGCCGGAATTACAATAAATAATCCTAATTCGCCAACTTCTACTATTACAGTTTCCGGGGCTTCATCTGGAAATACCTCTTTAATCTGGACTATATCGAATCCTTCAGGTTGTACTTCATTTGATGAAGTAGTTATTTCTACTTTAGGAGGGGTACAGCCCGTTACAGCTGGTGCAGATATTAACTTGTCTAATTGTTATTCGGCTACCCAAAACGTAAATTTAAATGGTAGTTTTGGTGGTAATACACCAGGGCAACAACAAGGAACCTGGACTGTTGTTTCGGGTCCAAATGTCCCAACTTTTGCTAATGCCAATGCTAATAATACTAATGTAAGTGGTCTGGTTCAGGGAACTTATGTTTTTCAATGGACTGTAGTCGGTACTTGTGCCAACGGTTCTGACAGGGTGACTGTTACAGTGCCGCCGCCAACTGCTGATGTTACTAATGTTACTGGATCTTCTTCTTATTATTGTGATGGCAGAACATCGACTGTTTTGCAGGGAACGGTACCCTTGTATGTAAATGAAACCGTGCAATGGACACAAACAGGAGGGCCAAGCGCAACAATTGCAAATCCAACTTCGCCTACAACTTTGGTTACCGGAATGACGAGTTTAGGAACATATACTTTTCTATACACTTTAACTAATAGTACCACAAATTGTGTAAGAACAGGAACTTATACTATTGTGTTAGAAGAATTGATATCAATATCAGGCGGACCTGATCAGGCATTAGCCTGTAATGTTTCAACAGCAGTAATTCCTGTTACTTCGACAGGCAGCGGGCAAATGAAATGGCAAATAGTTGACGGACCGGCTGTTAATCCAGTTTTAAATCCTCCTTATCCATCTTTTCCAACTCCTTTGGTAAATTTTTCAGGTAGTAGTTTAACTATAGATCAATTAACTTTTTCGGGAACTTATGTAGTTAGGATAATAAAAAATCCAAACGCGGGAAGTCAGTGCGAAACAGTTTATGATGATGTTAAAATTGTTGCATCCAGACCAGCGGAAGGAGCCAATGCTGGTACCATGCAGGTTTTGGCTTGTAATGCAACTTCGGCTGTATTGGCAGGAAACTTAACAGTAGGAACGGGTACGTGGTCACAAGCGTCAGGACCGTCTACAGCAGTATTTGCAGATGTGCACAATCCAACGACAATGATTTCATCACTTGTAAACGGACAATATGAATTTAGATGGACTATATCTGGCGGCTCTGCTTGTGATGTTACGCAGAGTACGGCGAAAGTTTTAGTTTCAAGTGCAACGCCAACTCCTGCAAATGCCGGAACTGATCAATCTATTTGCTATGGAGCACCGGTTCAATTGCAAGGAAATGCAACAGTTAGTACTGAAACCGGAACCTGGACTGTTTCACCAAATGCCGGTATCACTTTTAATAATGTAAACAGTCCCAATGCTATTGCTTCGGGATTGATAGCAAATACAGTGTATATTTTTACCTGGACAATTGCAAATGGTTGTGGTACCTCATCAGATACTGTAAATATCACTACTAATAGTTCACAAGGTGCCAATGCTGATGCCGGTCCTGATCAATGTGTGGCAACTGGTACAGCTTCAATAACTTTGGCAGCGAATAATCCTGCGCCTGGAACTGGTTTATGGACGCAGACTTCTGGTACAACAGCAACAATAACAAATCCGAGCTTATA
The DNA here is from genome assembly GCF_015351595.1 of Flavobacterium sp. LC2016-12. GTDB lineage: Bacteria > Bacteroidota > Bacteroidia > Flavobacteriales > Flavobacteriaceae > Flavobacterium. Next base: position 812,379 of record NZ_JADKPT010000001.1, read on the forward strand.
CAATACTACAGTTACGGGCTTAAGCGATGGTAATTATGCATTTAAATGGACAGTTACCAATGTAAATTGTGCCGCTGGTGAAGATACTGTTGCTATCACAATTGCTCCGGATATCACAACAGCAACAGCGGGACCAGATCAGAGTGTTTGTAGCAGTACAGTGACGGTAACTGGAAATACTCCAGCCGCCGGAGAAACTGGTTTATGGGAATTTGTAAGTGGTGGTGATGGGCCAGTGATAACCAATCCTTCAAGTCCAACAACAACTATTACAGGTTTAACAAGTGGTTCCTGGGTCTATAAATGGACTATTTCCAGAGGTGCTTGTCCTGCTTCATCAGATTCAGTACAAATAAATAGTGATATACCACCATCGACAGCAGTTGCCGGACCAGATCAGACAACATGTAATAATTCGACTGTTACATTGGCAGCAACACCACCAACAGTTGGTAGCGGAATTTGGTCATTAATTTCAGGACCAAATTCTCCTGTTTTTTCTAATGTAAGATCAGCGACCTCAACTTTATCTAATTTAATAACTGGGGAATACATTTTAGAATGGACAACTTATACTGGGATAGTATGTCCTGAAAGTAAAGACCGTACAACGATAAAAGTGACAGAAGCTGCTGCTGCCGGATCAGATATTTCGACCTGCTTGGAAGGGCCTTTGTATTTAACAGGAAACGATGGAAGTACGGGGACATGGACTTATGTTTCAGGTCCAAGTACTCCAACAATAACAAAAACAGGAAATAATAGTGCATCGGTTACTGGTTTGGTTCCAGGTGTTTATGTATTTAGATATACCATTCCTGCTGCCGGATCTTGCCCTGCAACTTCTGATGATATTACTGTTACGATTAACGGTCAAATAACAACAGCTCCAAATGCAGGACCAGACCAAAATTTATGTAATTCGGTTCTTGCTATACAAATGGCAGCTTTGCCACTTGACCCTGGAACAATAGGAAAATGGACTGTTTTAGCAGGCCCGACAGGAGGATCTTTTGTGAATGATACCAATCCAACTACAACATTTATAAATCCAGGTTTTGGAATTTATGTTTTCAACTGGACTGTAAGCGCAGGAACGTGTAGCAGTTCTGATCAGGTTAGGGTTGAGAATGCCCAGACACCTTCAGCAGCTGTAGTAGAAGGAGATAATGCGATTTGTGGATCAACAACTGAGCTTACAGCGACACCCCCAACAGTTGGAACAGGAAGATGGGCTCAGGTTACAGGACCAACTACAGCCGTTTTTAGTTCTGAAATTTTACCAACCACAACAGTTTCAAATTTAACCGTTACAGGGGGAGTTTATGTTTTTAGCTGGACCGTGAGCAATGGTACAATATGTACACCTAACGCAGACACGGTGCAAATTACCGTAACGGCAGATTTAACAACACCAAACGCAGGACCAGATCAGACGATTTGTGTGTCTGGTAATACAACTTTAGCAGCTAATACAATTACGGTTGGAACAGGCGCATGGTCTAAATTTAGTGGGCCAGTTGGAGGGACTTTTTCAAATACTGCAAGCCCAACTTCAACATTTACGCCAAGTTTACCAGGAACTTATGTATTACGCTGGACGGCAACAAACCTTAGCTGTACGTTTTTTGATGACATGACTTTGACAGTTGATCCTTTACCAACAACAGCCAATGCAGGAAATCCTTTTGCAGTATGTCAGTTTCAACCAGTGAATTTAAGTGGAAATACACCAACAACAGGTACCGGATTATGGTCACAGGTTTCAGGACCATCAACAGCAGTGTTTGCAGATCCATCTTCACCAACGACTAGTGTTTTGGGCACGCAAGCCGGAGTTTACGTTTTCAGATGGACCATTTCAAGTGGAAGCTGTCCTTCAAGTTCAAGTACTGTAACCGTTACAATAAATGAATTATCTCCTTTGGCAGATGCAGGAGTTGATCAAACGATTTGTAACACTTCAACAGCAACTTTGAGCGGGAATAATTCTGGAACGTCGACTGGTTTATGGACATTTGTTTCTAATGCTGGTAATACGGCCGTAATAACCAATCCAAATCTTTTCAATACAACCGTTACCGGAATTTCAACAGGAACAACAAGATTAAAATGGACTATCTCAAATGGCTCCTGTACGCCTTATTCTGATGAAGTACAAATTACAAAACCATCAGATTTAATAACTTCGCCATTAACAGCAAACTCTACTATCTGCTTAGGTGGAACTATAACTTTAAGCACAACTCCGTCTGGAAGTTTAACTCCTTATAGTTATCAATGGCAAAGTTCTGCTAACGGAACTTCTGGCTGGAGTAACATTTCAGGTCAAACAAATGCTTCCTATACAACAGCAAGTAGTTTAGCAGTTGGAGAATACTATTACAGAGTAAATGTTTCTAATTCATGTACCCAAATTAGCAGTACTGTCGCCAAACTAACAATTATCGCAGATCCGGTGGTTACAACTCAACCGGTTGGAAATACCATTTGTTCCAGTGGCACGCATACGATGACTGTTGTAGCAACAGCTACAAATACAGCACCTGGTAATTTAACTTATCAATGGCAGAGTTCTACTAATGGAACATCAGGCTGGGTAAATGTAACGGGTGGAACAGGAGCTACAACAACTACATACACGACAGCAGCGTTAACTTCAAATTTATATTATAGAGCAAGAGTGAGACAAGGTGTCATCGCTACTGGCTGCGAAACTTTGTCAAATCCGGTTCTTGTAAATGTTGTTACTATAACTGCGCAACCTGTGACTCCTGCTCCTGTGTGTGTAGGAGGAATTGTAACAGTTAGTATTGCCGCATCCTTAAATGGAGGTACAGGAACATTAAGTTATCAATGGCAGAGCTCTGCAGATGGAACTTCTGGTTGGGCAAATGTTTCTGGAGGTACTGGCGCAACAACCAATTCTTATACCTCAGGAGCTCTAGCGAGCAGCATTTTTTATCGATGCATGGTTACTTCATCGGCAACAAATTGTACTTTGACGTCAAATAGTGTTCAGGCTACAGTAGTTGCTGATCCAAGTATTACAGTACAACCTTCAAATGGAGCCGTTTGCGTAGGAGGTTCTTTTACTTTAAATGTTACAGCTACGGGAGGAACACCAGGTCTAAATTATCAATGGTATAGCGGTCCGGATACAGCCAGCTTTGCACCGATACCTGGTGCAACATCTAGTTCTTATACCACTCCTGCACTTACCGCAACGACGCATTATAGAGTAGAGGTTTCAGCTACAGGAAATGGTTGTGGTTCAGTAGTTTCTGACAATGCCTTAGTGGCAGTAGGTGCTGATCCTGTGGTTAATCAACAACCTGCAGGCAGTACAATTTGTTCAGGAAATACACATACGATGAGTGTTGTTGCTTCGGGAAATGTTATTTTACCTCTAGCTTATCAATGGCAAAGTTCTGTAAATGGAACTTCAGGCTGGACAAATGTTACAGGCGGAGTAGGAGCTACCACAGATACTTATACCACAGCGGCATTAACTTCAACATTATATTATAGAGTACAGGTGACACAGTCTCCAAATGGCTGTGAGACTTTTTCAAATGCAGCTCCGGTATTTGTTGCTACTATTACGGCACAACCTACAGCACCGGCACCAATTTGTGTTGGAGGTGTTGTGAATCTGACTATCACGGCTTCATTAAATGGTGGAGCGGGAACACTAAGTTACCAATGGCAAAGTTCTGCAAACGGCACTTCTGGTTGGGCAAATGTTACTGGCGGAACCGGCGCGACTAGCAATTCATACACTTCGGGAGCACTATCAGTGAACACTTTTTATCGCTGTATCGTTACTTCATCAACAACAAATTGTACATTAACATCTAATGTGGTACAAGCAACAGTCGTTCCTGATCCATCAATTACAGTTCAGCCGACAGGAACAACAATTTGTTCGGGAGGAAATCATACCTTAACAGTAACAGCTACAAACGGAACACCAAGTTTAACATATCAATGGTCTAATAGTATTGATAATATTAATTTTAGTCCTATTTCTGGAGCTACATCGTCAACTTATGTAACACCAGCTTTAACACAAACAACTTACTACAGAGTTGCGGTTTCTGCAAGTGGAAATGGTTGTACGACGATAACTTCTTCTGTCGCTACGGTTGTTGTTTTATCTGATATTTTTATTACAACACAACCTGTTGTGCGAACAAATATATGTAGTGGTTCAACTGCAACTTTAAATGTAACGGCAAGTGGAGGTTCAGGAAATTATACCTATCAATGGAGAAGTGCTACCGTATTGGCAGGGCCTTATACTAATATTTCAGGAGCAACTTCATCCTCCTATACAACTCCAGCTCTGACTCAAAATACCTACTATCAAGTTGTTATTTCTGATAATACACAGGGATGCTCTCCTGTGACTTCAAATGTTTCAGGTGTTATTATTCCGAGTATTATAACCCAGCCGGTCACTCCGGCGACTGTTTGTGTTGGCGGGACAATTTCGCTATCTACCGCTGCTTCTGCCAATGGTGGCTCGGCAACTTTTACTTACCAATGGCAAAGCTCACCAAACGGCACAACAGGCTGGACAAATGTCTCGACAGGTACCGGAGGAGCAACAGCAAATTATACGTCAGCGGCATTATCAGCTACAACCTATTATCGAGCTATAATAAGTTCTTCAAATCCAAGTTGTACACTTACTACTAATGTGGTTATGGCTACTGTAATTCCAGATCCGACGATTACAACGCAACCAACCGGAGGGAATATTTGTGAAGGCGGAACATTTACAATGTCATCTGGCGCGACAGGTGGCTCAGGAAATTTTACCTACCAATGGCAAAAATCGTTAGACGGGACAACAGGTTGGGCAAATGTAACTGACGGTACAGGGGCTAATACCACAAGTTATACTACTGGTCCTCTAAGTATTGATACGTTTTATAGATTACAAGCGAGTGAATCAGGAACAGGTTGTGGTGCAGTCAATTCGAATACAGCAAAAGTTGAAGTTTTTGAATCTCCTCTTATATCAGTTCAACCAACTGATGCTGAAGTTTGCATCAATCAATCACACACTTTTACGGTAGTAGCATCTGGAAACATCCCCTCAGGAACTTTACTATATCAATGGCAAACGGCGACAGTTTTGGCAGGACCTTATACTAATGTAAGTGCTGGTTCAGGAGCTACAACTGCTTCTTATACTACACCAGTTTATACTACACCGGGAAATAGATATTTTAGAGTTTTAATTTCTCAATCGCAAGCAGGTTGTCAGACTATCTCAAATCAGGTCACTTTGGATGTTTTTGATGTTCCTTCAGCTCCAATTGGCGATGTTACACAACAGCCATCATGCACAAATGCTACAGGAATAATTGCAATTACTGATCCTGATTTAGGAACAGGGTATGAGTATAGTAAAGATGGCACAACTTTTCAGGCAAGTAATATTTTTAGTGGTTTAGCTTCCGGAACTGTCACAATTTACGTGAGACGAGTAGGTTTAGACAGCTGTATTTCTCTTGGTACACCATTTATTATTTTTAATAAAATTTGCGCTGTTCCTGAGAATTTTGCAGAAATTTCTGGTGACACAGGAGGAACTACAACTACTACAATATTAGATAGTGATACTCTAAACGGTGCTTCTGTAAGTATTTCAACGGTCACAGTTACTGTAAATACAATATCTCCTTATTTGACTCTCAATGGTGATAACACTATAACAGTTGCTTCGGGAACACCAGCAGATGATTATACTTTGACCTACACTATTTGTGAAACAGCTAATCCTTCCAATTGTTCAACAACTACAGAAACTGTACACGTAACCTCGGCAGGGATTGAAGCAATACTGGACGTTGTTCCATTTATAGTAAACGGTTACGTTGAAAACCTGAATGTTATTAATGTTTTGACTAATGACAGACTAAATGCTTTACCAGCTACCACATCAAATGTCATAATCTCGGTTGATATTCCGGCGACTCCAATTAATGGCGCACCAGTTCCAGTTTTAAATATTTCAAATGGAAATGTTGATGTTCCTGCTGGTACAGCAAGAGGACTTTATGATATTAAATATAAAATTTGTGAAATTGGTTCACTTTCAAATTGCGATACTGCAAATATTTTAATTCAGGTAGGAACTACTATAATAGATGCAAATGACGATAGAGTAGAGAATATTAATGGTTTTACCGGGCAAGTGAATGTTATTAATGCTATAAATAATAACGATACTTTGAATGGAGTACCAATTACTTCTGCAAATTTTGATGAAATAGAAATTACTCAGGAATTACCAGCAGATCCAGTTTATGGAGGAGCGAATGTTCCGATATTTAGTACTACAACAGGTTGGGTTACTGTTCCTGAAGGAACTCCGGCAGATACGTATTACATAACTTATCATATTTGTGAAAAATTAAATCCAACAAATTGCTCAGATGCCAGTATTGCAATTGTTGTAGATGCAGCACCAATTGTTGCTAATGACGATGTTGCCAATAATGTAAATGGTTATGTTGGTGCAGTCAATGTTATTAATGCTTATATAAATCCTGTAGGAGCAGATACGTTTAACGGAGATATTATAAATATTAATTTGGCAGGAGTATTAACGGGTAGCATTGTCAGCCCAGCTACTCCTATAAATGGAGGTCCTGTTCCGGAATTAATATTAACATCAGGAAGAGTTAATGTTCCCCAAGGAACTCCGGCGGGACAGTATCAAATCAAATATAAAATATGCGAAAACCTAAATACTCCAAATCCGAACTTACCAAATGGAGGTAATTGCGATGATGCGATTATTATTATAAATGTAATTGCGCCGCCAATTATTGCAAATGATGATGTAGTTTCTGGAATTAACAGTTACGCGGGTGCAACAAATGTAATAAATGCTTATGATAATGATTTATTAAATGGAGGAGCACTTGATCTTACTGAAATAACAACAACAATTATATCAGCCCCAAGTGCAATAGGTGGAGGCCCACTTCCGACATTTGATACTACCACAGGTTTTGTTAGTGTTCCGCCTCTAACTCCGGCAGGGGAATATAAATTTGTTTACAGGATATGTGAAAACCTTAATGCAACTAATTGTGATGACGCAACTATAACAATTACTGTTGTTCCGGCACAAATTATTGCAGAAGATGATATTCCTTTTACTTCGATAAATGGATTTATAGGAGAACCAAATGCTATTAATGCTTTAGATAATGATACTTTAGATGGTGTTTTAGTAAATCCTGCTGATGTTGAAATAAGTGTTCTTGCAGCGGCAGTTTCTATTAATGGCAGTCCTGTACCGATTTTAGACTCTTCAACAGGAAATGTAAGCGTTCCGGCCGGAACAGCTGCGGGTAGTTATACTATAACGTATCGTTTAAGAGAAATACTAAACCTTAGCAATAATGATACGGCAATAATTACGATAGAAGTTACCGCTCCTGTTATTGAAGCTAATGATGATACGGTTGCTAATATTAATGGTTATCTAACAACTGCAAATGCTATAAATGTTTTGTTAAATGATAATCTTAATGGAGCAACAACTAATATAAATCAGGTGACAGTTACAGTTGATACTCCGGCAACTTCAATTAATGGAGGACTGGTTCCTATATTAATACCTTTAACAGGAACTGTTGGTGTTCCGGCAGGAACTCCAGCCGGTGACTATGAAATTAGATACCATATTTGCGAAAAACTAAATGCAACAAATTGTGATGATGCGACAGTATTTATTAGTGTAATTTCAGCTCCTATTGATGCTGTTGATGATACCGCAAGTGCTATTAATGGTTTTGCTGGAGCTGTAAATGTTGCCAATGCTTTAACAAATGATACGTTAAATGGAGTAGCTGTAGTTCCTGCGCAAGTAACCATTAGTAATGTAGTTCCTGCGATTCCAATTAATGGAGGAGCCATTCCTGTCTTAGATCCTTTAACCGGAAATGTAAATGTTCCGGCAGGTACCGCATCAGGCACGTATATAATTGAATATACTTTAAGTGAAAACTTAAATATAGCTAATTTAGATACAGCTGAAATAACTATAATTGTTACAGCTCCTTCTATTGTCGCTAATAATGATTCAGCTAGTAATATTAATGGATTTGTTGGTGCCAATAATGTGGTAAATGCCATTATAAACGACAGATTAAATGGTATGGATATTCAGTTAAATGCAATTGATATTACTTCATTAACCACAACACCGCCTCAAACTCCACCTTACGTTGTAGGAAATCCGGTTCCGGTATTGAATATTACTACAGGAAACGTTGATGTTCCTGCAGGAACATCAGCAGGAACATATACAATTCATTATAGAATTTGTGAAAAACTGAATCCATCAAATTGTGATGAGGCTGATATTGTAATCAATGTCTTGCCAACAATAATTAATGCTGATAATGATTTTGTGAATTCGATCAATGGCTATGCAGGAGCAAATAATGTGATTAATGCTTTGGCAAATGATGAGCTTAATGGCACACCAGTTTCATTGCTTCAGGTTAATATTCATTCATTGGATACAACAGTTCCTCCAGCTTCAGTCAATGGAAACGTTCCCGTTCTTAACCTGCTAACAGGAAATGTAGATGTTCCTCCATTGACTACGGCAGGAACGTATACGATTCATTATGAAATTTGCGAAAAATTAAATCCGACAAATTGTTCAGATGCCAATATTATTGTAATCGTTGATGCAGCACCAATTATAGCTAACGATGATGCCGCATCCGGAATAAACGGTTATGCAGGTGCAACAAATATTTTAAATGCATTTGATAATGATTTATTAAATGGTGCTGCGATAAATACAGCTGAAATCAAAGCAACAGTAATATCGGCCGCGATAGCAATAAATGGAGGTCCGGTTCCTGCTTTAAATATTACAACTGGCTTTGTAAGTGTACCTACCTTAACACCAGCAGGAGAATATAAAATTGTTTATCAGATTTGTGAGAATATAAATGCTGCAAATTGCGATCAGGCTACCATTACAATTACAGTAGTTGCGGCACCAATTGTTGCTGTTGATGATAATGCCACTGGAATAAATGGTTTTGTAACGACTACAAATGTTGTCAATGCTTTAACAAATGATACGCTAAACGGAGTTGCGGTAATTCCTTCTCAGGTAACTATTAACAACATCATTCCTGCAGCTTCTATTAATGGAGGTCAGGTTCCTGTTTTAGATCCTTCAACAGGAAATGTAAATGTTCCTGCAGGTACCGCAGCAGGCAGTTATTTTATTACATATAGTTTAAGTGAGAAAATAAATATTACCAATACTGATAGCGCTATTATTACCATAGTAGTTACAGGCCCGGTTATCGAAGCCAATGACGATACGGTCGCTAATATCAATGGATATGTAAGAACAGTAAACGCAATTGATGTTTTGGCAAATGACACACTTAACGGAGCTGCAGCTGACTTAAATCTGGTTAGTGTTACAGTTGATACTCCAGCGACACCAATTAATGGAGGTCCAATACCGTTGTTAGAACCATTAACAGGTATCGTAAGTATTCCGGCAGGAACTCCAGCCGGTGACTATGAAATTAGATACCATATTTGCGAAAAACTAAATGCAACAAATTGTGATGATGCTACGGTATTTATTAACGTAATTTCAGCTCCTATTGATGCTGTCAATGATACAGCAAACAATATCAACGGTTTTGTTGGGGCAAACAATGTTATTAATGCTTTAACGAATGATACATTAAATGGAGTTGCTGTTGTTCCTTCACAAGTAACCATTAGTAATGTTGTTCCTGCCATTCCAATTAATGGAGGTGCAATCCCTGTTTTAGATACTACAACAGGGTGGGTGAGTGTTCCAACGGGCACGGCAGCCGGAACGTATACAATTGAATATACTTTAAATGAAAATTTAAATACTGCTAATTTAGATACTGCTGAAATAACTATAATTGTTATTGCACCAACTATTGTGGCCAATGATGATTCAGCTAGTAATATTAATGGATTTGTTGGCGCAACCAATGTTGTAAATGCGATTACAAACGACAGATTAAATGGTATAGATATTCAATTAAATGCAATTGATATCACGTCTTTAAATACGCTAACACCAGTAGATTATGTTTCAGGTAATCCGGTTCCTCTATTGAATATCACAACAGGAAGCGTTGATGTACCAGCAGGAACATCGGAAGGCACGTATACTATTCACTATAGAATCTGCGAAAAACTGAATCCAACAAATTGTAGTGAGGCGGATATTGTAATCACTGTTTTGGCTACAGATATAATTGCCAATGACGATTTTGTGCAGGATATAAACGGCTACCGAGGAGGAAACAATATTATAAATGCTTTAACAAATGATTTGTTGAATGGCGCATCAGTTTCATTCCCTCAGGTTAATATTCGACATATTGGTACTATTGTACCATTAACGTCAACTAATGGAAATGTTCCGGTATTGAATACCATTACTGGAAATGTAGATGTTCCACTATTAACACAATCAGGAACTTATATAATTCAATACGAAATCTGTGAAAAGCTGAATCCTGCTAATTGTAGTCAGGCTTCCATTTATGTTGTGGTAGACAGACCGCAAATTTTAGCCGAAGATGATTTAATTACAAATATCGATGGATATCGCGGCGCACCAGAAGTATTGAATGCTTTAACAAGTAATGATAGATATGATGGATCTCCTTTGACAGACATCAACCTGGTAATAAGAACCGTAGTTTCTCCAGCGACCCCTATTGATGGAGGTGCGGTTCCGTTCTTGTTTCCTGGAACCGGATTTGTATCTATTCCGCAGCGTACCCCGGCAGGAACATATCAAATTAAATACATAATCTGTGACAGGCTAAATCCTTTAAATTGCGATGAAGCTACTATTACTATTCTTGTATTAGTACCGCCAATTGTAGCCAATGACGATGCAGTTGATAATATTAATGGAAACACAGGAGCAACTAATGTATTGAATGCTTACAATAATGATACATTGGATGGATTGCCAATGGACTTTTTAGATTTTAGAGGAAGATTAATAACGCCAGCAAGCTCACTTAATGGAACCCCGGTTCCAGTGTTAAATGTTCTGACAGGAAATGTAGATGTACCGGCTGGTACTCATGCAGGAACCTATTTTATTACCTATGAAATTTGCGGAAGATTAAATTCAACCAATTGTGACCAGGCAGTAATTACAGTAAGAGTTGTTCCTGCACCTATTGATGCAGTTGATGATAATGCAACCGGAATTAATGGTTTTGTGGGAACTGCAAATGCGATCAATGCTTTGGACAATGATACTTTAAACGGCGTTCTGGTAACTCCGGCAGATGTTCTTATTACTAATGTTGTTCCTGCGACACCTATAAACGGTGGTACTGTGCCAACATTAGATGTTGCAACTGGTATTGTTAGTGTTCCGGCAGGAACGACAGCAGGAACTTACACTATTAGTTATAGACTACGAGAAGCGACAACTTTGTTAAATTATGATGATGCTATTATAACTATTGTGGTTGACGCTCCGGCAATAGTAGCCAATGATGATACACTAGCCAATATCAACGGTTATGTAGCAACTAATGATGCTATTGATGTCTTAACAAACGATACGCTTAATGGAGCAGCAACAAGCTTAACTAATGTCAATATTACTGTTGATACCGCAGCAACGCCGATTAATGGTGGAGCAGTTCCAAAATTAGAACCACTTACGGGAATGGTAAGTATTCTGGCAGGAACTCCGGCAGGTGATTATGAAATCAAATATCATATTTGTGAGAATTTAAATCCAATTAATTGTAATGATGCAACAGTTTATATTACAGTTGTAGGGCCAACAATTCTTGCTGTTGATGATTCTGCCACAAATGTCAACGGTTATGTTGGAGCAAACAATGTCATCAATGCACTAACAAATGATTCATTAAACGGAGCTGCAATTCAATTGGCTCAGGTAACGATTACTTCTATAAACACGGCAACTCCGGCAGATTACGTGACTGGAAACCCGGTACCGGTATTGAATATTGCGAATGGAAGTGTTGATGTACCTCCGGGAACTTCAAATGGAACGTATACTATTCATTACGGAATCTGTGAAAACCTGAATCCAACAAATTGCAGTGAAGCAAATATAATTGTTGAGGTAAATGCAGCAACAATTTTAGCCAACAATGATATCAATCTTAATATAAATGGTTATGTTGGAGCAGTAAATGCACTGAATGTTTTGGATAACGACTCATTCAATGATTCTTCAATAGAGGCTAAAAAAGCAAAAGTAGCGGCGATAAACATAAGCCAAATTACTATTACAATTTTAAATCCGGCAGATCCTATTAACGGAAGTTTGAATATTCCTGAATTAGATCCTGCAACTGGTATTGTTAGCGTTCCGGCTCAAACTCCTGCTGGACTGTATACTATTCAGTACCGAATTGCGGAGAATTTAAATCCATCAAATTTTGATGATGCAACGGTATTTATTACAGTAACAGCAACAACAATAGAAGCAAATAATGATACTGTTCTAAACATAAATGGTTTTGACGGTCAGGCCAATGTTATCAATGCAATTACAAATGACAATCTAAATGGAGTAGCAGCCCAATTGGCAGAAATTACTATTGGAATTGTAACACCAGCCACACCAATTAATGCCGGTCCAGTACCAACATTAGATATTATTACAGGAAATGTTAGTGTTTTGGCCGGAACGCCAAGCGGAACGTACACGATTCGCTATTCAATTTGCGAGAATTTAAATCTAACAAATTGCAGTGAGGCCGATATTATTGTTACGGTTATTTCCGGACCAATTATCGCTAATGATGATGCTGCAACCGGAATAAATGGATTAGACGGAGCGGCCGATGTGATAAATGTTTTAACAAACGATTTATTAGACAACGCTGCACCAACTTTATCACAAGTTGCAATACATGTATTATCACCAGCCGATCCAATTGCCGGAGGAGCGATTCCTGCATTGAATCCTGCAACAGGATTGGTAAGTGTTCCAGGGGGCACATCATCGGGAATATATACTATTGTCTATGAAATCTGCGAAAACCTGAATAGTATAAATTGTGATCAGGCGGTAATTAAAATTGCAGTTTCACAGCCAGGAATTACATTAGTGAAACGAGGCGTATTCTCAGACACAAATGGCGACGGTTATGCACAACCAGGAGAATTGATTCGTTATTCATTCCGAATTACCAATACGGGAGCAATAGATCTTACTAATGTTGTTGTTACAGATCCAAAAGCAACAATTGCGGGAACTCCAATTGCAACATTAGCAATAGGTCAGTTTGATACAACAACCTATACCGGAACTTATGTTCTTACTCAGGTTGATATTGACGCCGGATTTGTAGTTAACCAGGCACTGGTAACCGCTCAGCCAACCATAGGAACTGCTATTCAGGATCTATCAGATAGTGATGATCCGACGCTTATTGGTAATGATGATCCAACAGTTACGCCAGTTGTTCAATTTAAAGATATTACATTGATAAAAGGTGGGATATTAACTGGTTCTGGCGGCGTTGGTTCAGTAATCAATTACAATTTCAGAGTTAGAAATACAGGAAATGTACCTCTTACTAATGTTGTAATAACAGATCCAATGTTAACAACGACTTCGATTGCGGTTACACCTAGTACATTATTACCTGGCGCTGACGGTACTGCTACAGCATCTTATACGGTAACAGTGGGAGATGTTGCGAATGGAGCCGTTATAAATACAGCAATGGCTATTGGAGATGATCCATCAGGAAATCCTGTAACGGATGTTTCAGATAGTACAGATCCGACGTTGACTGCTGATGATGATCCAACGGTTATTGATTTAACATTCAGACCTTCTATAGCCGTAATAAAAACAGCAACCTTTAATGATGAAAACAAAAATGGTTATGCAGAGATTGGCGAAACAGTAACATATAATTTCGCTGTTACCAATACCGGAAATGTACCGTTAGTAAACATTGTAGTAAAAGATCCAAAACCAGGAATTACCATTTCCGGAGGACCGATTATTTTAAGACAGGGGGAAACGAATACTACCGCTTTTGTCGGTATTTATGTTCTGACCGCTGCAGATATTGATGCAGGTCTTGTAGAAAACCAGGCTGAGGTTGATGCCGTAAGTCCGGATGGATTAACTGCTAACGATCTGTCTGATGATAATTCTAATTTAGAAGATGATCCAACAATTTTACCATTAAATGCTTGTAAAGTAACCATTCATAATGCTGTTTCTCCTAATGGTGATGATAAAAATGAGGTGTTCAAAATTGACGGAATCGAGTGTTATGCTAACGCTTATGTTCAAATTTATGATCGTTGGGGTGTTCTGGTTTATGATGCCTACAACTATGATAATAATGCGGTAGCGTTTAAAGGTATTTCTGAAGGAAGAGCTACAGTAGCCAAACAAAAAAGATTGCCAGACGGAACCTACTTCTATGTCATTACCTATACAACGTATCTGAATGAAGCGGTAAGTGCAACAGGTTACTTATATCTGTCTGGGAATGATTAATATTTAATTTAAATTTTAGGTGTGATTAATTGGTAATAAGCAAAAAAAGCTCAACTATGAAAACAAAATTATTTACCTTCATAACAGTGTTTGTGGCAATTGCAGGTTTTGCACAACAAGACGCTCAGTTTACGCAATACATGTACAATACAATAAATATTAATCCTGCATATGCAGGTTCTCGTGGAGCCTTAAGCATTTTTGGGTTGTACCGTACACAATGGGTCGGACTGGATGGTGCACCTGAAACGAGTAGTTTTTCAATTAATACACCTATCAACAATAGTAGGCTGGGAGTTGGTGCTTCTTTGGTAAATGATAAGATTGGACCAACAAATGAGAATAATATATCCGTTGATGTATCTTATACCGTTCAGACATCTGCCAATTTCAAACTTTCATTTGGTATCAAAGGAACGGGTAATATCTTCAGTTTAGATGCCAGTAAACTGAATCCGGAAGATGCGGGAGATCCACAGTTTCAGGATTTGGATAATAAATTCTCTCCGAATGTTGGAGCCGGGGTTTATTGGCATTCTGATAAGGCTTACATCGGTTTTTCAGTACCAAATTTTATCGAAACAAATCGATACGATGATAACGATGTGGCTATTTACAAAGATAAAATCAATTATTATTTAATGGCAGGTTATGTTTTTGACCTTGATAAATACCAATACATCAAATTCAAACCTGCTGTCCTTACTAAAATGGTAGAAGGTGCACCGCTTCAGGTAGATTTATCAGCCAATTTTATGTTCTATGATAAATTTGTCGTAGGTGTCGCTTATAGATGGAGCGCTTCATTAAGTGCTATGGTAGGGTTTCAGATCACAGACGGACTTTATTTAGGTTATGGTTACGATCGTGAAACTACAAACCTAAACAATTACAATTCAGGATCACACGAGATATTCCTTCGCTATGAATTCTTTAAAAACAATGGTAAAATGACAACTCCACGTTTCTTCTAAAAAAAACTATCACTATGAAAAATTGTACACTTCTTTGTCTAATAATTGTAAATGCTTTTTCATTTGAAAGTTATGCACAGCAATCAAAAATAAATGCAGGTGATAAAAATTATAATAGCTACGCATATGTTGATGCAATAAAAACTTATGAGAAGGTTGCGCAAAAAGGCTATAAGTCCGAAGACATGTTTAAGAAACTGGGGAACGCCTACTACTTCAATTCAGATTTTGAAGGAGCAGTAAAGTGGTACGACGAATTGTTTGCAATGAATACAGATCTTGAGCGTGAATATTATTACCGATATGCACAGTCTTTAAAATCAACCGGGCAGACAAGTAAAGCAAGTACAATTCTGGACGAATTTCATTCAAAATACAAAGACGACAGCAGAGGAAATCTATATAAGGAAGACAAAAATTATTTAGACGAAATCAAAGCCCATTCAGGACGTTATACTATTGAGAATGCCGGAATCAATTCTAAATATTCTGATTATGGAACCTTTGTTCATGATAACAAAATCTATTTTGCCTCAGCCAGAGATACTGGAAATTTTTCTCAACGAAAGCACAAATGGACTGGAGAATATTTCACAAATTTATATATAGCCGATATTGATTCTGCAAAAGTAAAAAAGTTCAAAACAGATTTAAATACCAAATTTCATGAATCTACACCGGTTTTTACTAAAGATGGAAAAACAGTATATTTTACAAGAAACAATTATGTTAACGGAAAAAAAGGAAAGAATGAAGAAAAAATTACTTTAATCAAAATATATAAAGCAACGCTTGAAAACGGGAAATGGACCAACATTACTGCAGTGCCATTTGCCAGCGATAATTACAGTACAGCACACCCGGCATTGAGCCCTGATGAAAAGACATTATATTTTGCATCCGATATGCCAGGAACATTAGGTCAGTCTGATCTTTATAAAGTTAGTATAAATAATAACGGCGGATTTGGTACACCGGAGAATCTGGGAAAAACCATAAATACAGAAGGGAAGGAAACATTTCCATTTGTAACGGATGAAAACGAAATTTATTTCACCTCAGATGGGCATCCCGGACTTGGAGGGTTGGATGTATTTGTGGCAAATATTGACAGTGCAGGAAATGTCAGTAACGTGCAGAATGTTGGTTCTGATGTCAACTCCCCAAAGGATGATTTTGCATATGTAATTGATCCGGTTACCCGAAAAGGATATTTCAGTTCCAACAAAGATGGAGGACAAGGCTCTGATGATATTTATAAATTTTTAGAAACCAGAAGGCTACAATGCGTTCAGGAATTGAACGGGCTAATTACTGATGCCGAGACAGGTGTAATTCTGCCAGGAACGAAAGTTACTTTGTTTGAAAATCAGGAAATAAAAAATTCAACTGTATCAACAGTAACCGGATTTTATAGCTTTCCTGTAGAATGTGGAAAAACATACAACGTGCGAGCAGAAAATCCGGATTATACAACCAAGGAAGTTAATGTGACAATACCAAAAATAGATGGTAAAACCAGTCTTCCGATTGCTTTGGATAAAGCCATTTGTAAAGTTACCGTTGGTGATGACTTAGGAAAATGTTTTGGTATTAAAATGATTTATTTTGACTTGGATAAATCCAACATTAGAACAGAAGCCGCCATTGATTTAGAAAAAATATTGGTGGCCCTAAACGAGAATCCAACTATGAAACTTGACATTCGCTCGCATACAGACAGTCGTGCTTCATCCAAATACAATGAAGGATTATCCAACAGAAGAGCAAAATCTACAATACAATGGCTTGTTAAAAATGGTGTCGGTAAAGACCGATTAATAGGCAAAGGTTATGGGGAAACACAGCTTGTCAATAAATGTACTGATGGTGTTTCGTGTACGGAAGCTGAACATCAGCAAAACAGACGAAGTGAATTTATCATAAATTCTTTATAGGCCATTTTGAAGTAAATGAATTAAGTTGTAAAAAAATAATAAATTATAGAGAACAAAAAATATTTTCAAAAGCCTTTCCCTTAAAACGGAAAGGTTTTTTTATGTCGATAACTTCCAAATTGGTGCAACATTAAATTTGTTAATTTCTGTTATAAGAAATGAAGATTTATATTTTAATCAGAAAATTATCTTAACTATCTAAAAATTAATAACAAATACTGCCAAAATTATTATAAAATTAAGTGAAAGTTCTCGTTTAGAGAGAATAAACAAGAAACAAAAGCGTTCATTCTGTATAGAAAATTATATTATGAGCTTATTTGATTTTATGACAGTGGAGATAGCTATGGATTTAGGCACCGCTAATACATTAATAATTTATGAAGGAAAAGTTGTGGTCGATAGCCCTTCGATCGTGGCAAAAGATATTAGGACCGGGAAAATTATTGCTGTAGGCAAAGAGGCTAATTTAATGCAAGGTAAAACACACGAAAATATTAAAACAATCCGACCGCTTAAAGACGGTGTAATTGCAGATTTTGATGCATCGGAGAAAATGATTAACTGGTTTATTAAAAATATCCCCGAATTAAAGAAGAATTTTTTTACTCCCGCACTACGAATGGTAGTATGTATTCCAAGCGGTATTACTGAGGTAGAAATGAGGGCCGTAAAAGAATCTTGTGAAAGAGTAAATGGAAAAGAGGTATTTTTAATTCATGAGCCTATGGCAGCTGCAATTGGAATTGGTTTAGATGTTATGCAGCCACAAGGGCACATTATCGTTGACATTGGAGGAGGAACTACAGAAATTGCAGTTATTGCTTTAGGAGGAATAATTTGCGACAAATCCATAAAAATTGCAGGAGATGTTTTTACCAATGACATTCTGTATTTTATGAGAACGCATCATAATTTATATATTGGAGATGCTACTGCCGAACAGATAAAAATAGACGTGGGTGCTGCAATTGAGGAATTAGATTCTCCACCAGATGATTTATTGGTTCGTGGAAGGGATTTACTCACAGGAAAACCTAAGGAAGTCAAAATTACTTCCAGAGAAATTGCAAAAGCTTTAGATAAATCAATTCTAAGAATTGAAGATGCCATTATGGTAACACTTTCGCTGACACCGCCTGAACTGGCTGCGGATATTTATAATACAGGACTGTATCTTGCCGGTGGAGGGGCAATGCTGCGAGGTCTTGATCAAAGAATTTCAAGAAAAACGGATCTTCCGGTATATATTGCAGAAGATCCTTTAAGAGCTGTGGTACGAGGTACGGGAATTGTTTTAAAAGACATACCTAAATATAAAAGAGTACTGATATCTTAATTCTTTAAAGAAATTTATAAAAGGTAAAACCTCCAAAGTCATTGATTTTGGAGGTTTTTTCGTTTAGTTTCCTTTCAATAAATTGATACTTACCGTAGCGATATCCGCTTCCGGAAATCGTTTAAAAATTGCTTTATCTGGAAATAATCCTGCTTCTGCTGCAACCTTATTAAAGACATCAATCTCAACAATGTATTGATCGGAAAAACCATGTGTAGCATCATAGGCCGTCGCAGGTGTTTTTCCTAAGTTACTGGCAGCCAATTTTGGATTTATGGTATGCAACTCAATCAGAAGCAAACCAAATTTCCGCACATAAGGAGACCATTTTTGCAGATGTTCCAGGAGATTATCTTCTACCATATTATTACTGATTCTTTTTCCTCTGTAAGCAAACGCACCAGTTGAGGTACTGATTCTATTTTTGTTGATGTACTCAGGATCTGTCCAAATACGATTGTGATCCAGAAATGTCCTTACGTTTAGTAAATCTTTCAGGTCAATATTGTAATTTTCTCTTAAGTCATCTGAAAGTAGGTCAGGGCGACCAATATCTCCCCAAATTACTTTTGCCCAAATATCTGCTTTTATAAGATTAGCTCTGGTTACTTTAAGGGCAGCCTGATTAAAATCGGCTCCCACCAGAAACAATGGATATTCATCCAGCATTTTTCCTCTTAAAGTTTGCCTGTCGATTACTTCAAAAATGTGTTGCAGAAAAGCGCCATTGCCACAACCCATATCGAGAATTCCTTTGGGTTGTTCTTCAATAGGTAAATTAAAAAGTTTAATGATAATTTCATCTACCACTTTAAAGTAAGTGTCGTGAGCACCGCCGCTTCCCCAAACATTCATTTCACGATCTACATGAATTTCATTTTCACCATCGGCTATCATTCTTAAAACAGCCGGGTCTCCAAAAATTAATTCTTCAATTTTGGCAAAAGTTGGTAAATAAGAAACGGTCACGCCATAAGCACTTGATCTCTTTGCAAAAAATAATCCCACTTCGGTAAATTGATAATTTCCATTTTTTTCCAGAAACCAGCCAAGATGCACCAAAAAGTCCAGGATTTTTTTAAAATTTTCAGGCGATTTATGAAACTCTTCGGGTTTGAAAGAAGTCTCCATGAAATATTTATGAAACATTCCGTTCATTGCCAAACGAACTATAGTGGGCGCAATCAGATAACCTTCAATATGTTTTAAAACCTGATCCTGAATGGTGTTAGTAAGAACATCATTAGTAGTTGTAATTCCATATCCTTTCTTATATTTTTCAAAAATAATATTGAGTTTTTCAAACGGTACATCATCAAAAATACGGGTATGGAAATGGATCGAAAAGTGAAGTAAATCAACAACATCCTGATACAGATGGAACAATGAAAAAGCTATTTCTGTCTTTTCATTAACTGAGATCTTAATTTCCTGTGTTTCATTATTGACTTCATAATCTAAAAAGCCTTGTGAAGCTAAAATTCTCAAGCCAACATTCAAATAGCCTTCATTGGCTCTAAAAGCACTTAGAAGTTCTGTCAGCTGTACTTCCTTTTTGTTTAGGATAAACGCTAAAACTTCCTTTTTTTTAAGAGCAATTGCAACTGGAGCAACAGCTAAGCCATCAAGATGTCTGAAAATAGAACCTCTGAGTAATGATTTATCGTTCATAGTGTAAAAATGAAGGTTTCTTACTATAAAGATAGTTTAAAATGAAATCTGATGTTAGACATTTTGAATATATAAACCATTTTTTAGAGGATTTGTAAGGAACGGGAAGTCTTTAACGGATACATCAGTTATCTCAGTTTCGGAGTTTTTAAAAAGGCTTATTCTTCCACTGCAGTCTTTAAAAATTAAGAAAATTCGTATTTATTAAAAGGTTTTGCAAAAACTAGTAACTGTCTTGTTTAAAGTGATTTAAAATTCCACTAAAATTTTAGTTAACATTTTTTTTGCAAAAAAATCTCTTAAAACTTGGGTTTTTAAATTTTTAATATACCTTTGTTCTATCAAATTGGTAGAATTTAAAAATCCCTATATACAAAGGGATGGAAGGCTATAAAAGGATTTGATTTAAAAAAACACGAACCATTTTGATGATTAATTCTTCAAAGCTTGTTGCTTTTGAAATTCGTCAAATGTCTAATACATAAAATTTTTGATAAGAGAAAACCTTGAAATTTTGGGTTAAAACTTTTATAAAAACCAATTTAAATAATAGTAATCTAAAAATATAAAAATGAAAAAGCGAATGTGTTGCAAATAAAAAAACCATTTCTGTTGCAGCAGAAATGGTGAAGCTTAAAGAAATTGTTCATCTCTATAAGAAAAGCGAGAATGGAGTTAATCCGTTCAGGGCTTACTTATTTTTTAAACCAAAACAAAGTAATGAAAAAAAAATTAAATAGATATATCTGGTTGTGTATTTTCTTGATTTCCATCGGAATTAAAGCACAAGAAACCAAACCTTTAATTCAATCTAAACTCGAGGGAATAGTTGTAGATGCTATTACAAAAGAGCCTATTATCGGGGCCTCAATTAATATTAAAGGAACAACACACGGAGTTGTAACTGATTTTGACGGGAAGTTTTTTTTCCAGACTGGACAAAAATTACCTTATACCTTAATAGTAAGTTTTTTAGGGTATAAAAAAGCAGAATTTGTAGCAAATACAAACGCTGTTGTTATTGAGCTTACTCAGGAACAAAATGCGTTATCAGAAGTAGTAGTTACCGCACTTGGTATTTCAAAAGAAAAGAAATCTTTAGGTTACACTACCCAAGCTCTTAAAGGTAAGCAATTGTCTGATACTAAAGAAACTAACTTTCTGAATAGTCTTACCGGTAAATTGGCAGGAGTTCGTATTACCAATTCACAAGGAGATATGGGATCTTCACGTATTATTATTCGTGGGGAGACTTCTATAGCGGGAAATAACCAGCCATTATTTGTCGTGGATGGAGTTTCGGTAGATAACTCGCAGTTGAACTTTGGTGGTGCAACTCGTGATTTCAAAAATGCAATTGCCGATTTGAATCCTAATGATATTGAAACATTAACCGTATTGAAAGGCCCTAATGCAGCTGCGCTTTACGGATCACGTGCTGCGCATGGAGTTGTCCTTATAACAACAAAATCTGGAAAAGGTCAAAAAGGATTGGGTATAAACTTCAGTACTGGTATAACGGTTTCTCAGGTTAGCACTTTGCCTTCTTTTCAGAATTCATTTGGACAAGGATCAAATGGGAAATTTAGTTACGTAGATGGTAAAGGAGGAGGAGTTAATGATGGGGTTGATGAAAGTTGGGGACCTAAAATGGATGGACGCCTTATTCCACAGTTTTATTCAAACGGTGAGGCAGTACCTTTTGTAGCTCATCCCGATAATGTTAGAGATTTCTTTAATACTGGTCTTACATATGATAACAGTATTTCTGTGGCAAAATCAGATGAAAAATCAGATTTTCGTTTGGGAGTAAACAATCAAAAACAATTAGGAACGGTGCCTAACAGTGAGGTTAACAAAACAAACTTTACCGTTAACACGAATTACCAAATATCCAAAAGTGTAAAAGTAGGTGTAAATGCTAACTATATTGTTACTAATGCGCCAGCTTTACCAGGTGGTCCTTCGGGTAACCGTGCTGCCGGTGTAATGCTTCAGTTTCTTTGGTTTGGACGCCAGGTAGACATCAATGAACTTGATAAGGATTGGACCAGAAACTGGAATAACAGCTATTATAGTAATCCGTATTGGAATGCAAATTATAATACTACAAGTCAACAGCGTAACCGATTAATTGGTGATATTCACTTGGATGCAAAGATTTTTGAAGGACTTAATTTTAAATTCCGTACTGGAGTTGATTATTATAATGATCGCAGAAAGTATGAGATTAAGTACGGTACAAATGGAACTCCTTTCGGATCATATGCTGAAGATGCATACACTGTAAACGAACAAAATACAGAAGGTATTTTTACTTATACTAAAAAACTAAACGATGATTTTAGTTTAGATGCCCTTGCCGGATTCAACGTTCGTAACCATAGCGATGCAAATAATTATCAAAAAGCGCCACGTTTGGCAGTACCTGATTTATATACATTAACTAATTCAAGAGATCCTTTAACTTCATCAAACTCTTTGTCGAGATTAAGAGTATACAGTGCTTATGCTTCGGCACAACTGGGTTATAAAAATTATGCATTTTTGAACGCAACAGCTCGTAATGACTGGTCGTCAACATTGCCAAGCAATAACCGTTCTTATTTTTACCCTTCTGTTAGTGGTAGTTTGGTATTGTCTGATGCTTTGAAACTGAAAAGCAATACACTTGATTTGTTAAAGATACGCGGTGGCTGGTCTGAAGTTGGTAATGATGCAGATCCGTATCAATTGTCTACGGTTTACAATTTTCAAACTGCATTTGACGGAAATCCGATTCAAACTTCTTCTCAGAAGAAACTTAATGAAAACTTAAAACCGGAAACAACACGCTCAACCGAAGTTGGTTTAGAAGCTTCTTTCTGGAAAAACAGACTTCATTTTGATTTTGCTTATTACAATACCAATAGTTTTGATCAGATTTTGGAGATAAAGACTACGGCTTCAAGTGGTTATAATTCACAATTAATCAATGCAGGTAAGATAAATAATCGTGGTATCGAAATTCAGTTGGACGGAAATCCTGTTCAAAATGAAAATTTCAAATGGAATGTTGCTGTAAATTATTCAAAGAACATAAGTGAAGTGGAGATTTTGGATTATGATAAACAGATTCAAAATTACACGATTGGCTCTTCAGGAGGTGTTGATGTTTTGGCATCTGTGGGACAGGCTTACGGGGCACTTTATGGAACAGCTTATCAACGTGATGCCAATGGAAATATAGTAGTAGGAGCGAACGGATTACCAAAAGCTGATCCCCAAAAGAAAGTACTGGGACATTACACACCAGATTATTTAGCAGGTGTAACCAATACATTAACTTATAAAAACCTTGAATTCTCATTTCTTGTTGATGCTAGTGTAGGAGGAGAGCTTTTCTCAGGAACAAACAGAACAGGAATTTATACTGGAGTACTGGCTGAAACTCTTCCGGGACGTGACGCCGCTAATGGTGGATTAAATTACTATTTGGCAGGTACTACAAAAACTTTATTACCAGCAGGTACAACAGCGCCAGGTGGAGCAGCGGTATATGATGATGGAATGATCTTTAACGGAGTATACGCCGACGGAACTCCTAACTCTTCCGTTCTAAGTGCACAGGAATATTACAAAGCGTCATACAATATTAGTGAAGCCTATATTTATAGTTCGACTTTCGTGAAATTAAGAGAAGTAAAATTGGCTTATAACTTCAATAAGGCATTTGCTAAGAAGCTGGGATTAGATGGAGCAAGCATTACTGCAGTAGGTCGTAACCTGTTTTTTATCTATAAAGATGCACCAAATATTGATCCTGAAACAGCTTTCAATACTGGAAATGCACAAGGATTGGAGAGTTTATCTCTACCAACTACCAGAAATTTCAGCCTTAATGTCAATCTAAGATTTTAAAAATACAGAATCATGTTAAAAAAAATATTATATACAACGCTATTTGCATTTACACTGACTTCATGCAGTGATACTTTGGACGATATTAATAAAAATCCAAATGCAACTGAAACACCATTGGCACCTTACCTTTTAACAGGAACCCTAAAACAAGGGGCTGATTTATATTGGGGCTCGACAAATAACTTTGATTCGTCACTGTTATTTGTGCAACATTGGGCTAAAATCCAATATACGGAACCGGACAGATATGATGTGTCTAATACTTCTTTCACTACTTTGTGGAATACTGGATATGCAACTTTGATTACGGATTTGAATACAATTATCAATTTTTCACAAGAACAGGCAAACTCAAATTATAAAGGGATTGCATTAACATTACGTTCATGGACATTTTTATTGTTGACAGATGCTTATGGAAGCATTCCTTATAAAGAAGCAGGTCTAAAAGTAACTCCGGCGTATAATACTCAAAAGGAAGTATATACAGGATTACTAGAAGATTTGAAACAAGCACAATCTTTATTAAATACAGCAAATGGAACCGTAACAGGTGACTTATCCTATAAAGGTGATATTTTAAAATGGAAAAAACTGGTGAATTCACTTCGTTTGCGTATTGCATTGAGAATATCTGACAGAGAACCAGCTTTGGCTAAACAAGCTGCGATTGAAGCTACAAGCGATGCTGCAGGAGTACTTGGCAGCAATAGTGATACTTTTAAGTTTACTTACACTAGTTCGCCTCAGCAAAATCCTGCTTCTGCATGGTTCGAAACTCGTGATGATTATCGTATTTCAAAAACAATGGTTGATAAGTTAAATGAATTATCCGATCCACGTTTGCCTGTCTATGCGCAATTGCCATCAGATGTAAGTGTAGGTAAGTACGTTGGGGGTGCAAATGGATTATCAAACAGTGATGCTAATAGTCAGGGTTTTGCTAAAACTTCAAAACCGGGAACTTATTTCCTAACTTCAGCATCGCCGGCAGTACTTGTTTCTTATTCTGAAGTACTGTTTAATCTTTCTGAAGCGGTAGCTCGTGGTTATATTTCTGGAGATGCAGAACAGCTTTATAAAAATGCAATTACGGCATCGTTCAATCAATTTGGGATTACCGATGCAACCGTTATAGCTAATTATCTTAATCAAACCACCGTAAAATACGATGCAACAAATTATGCTAAATCTATCGGTACACAAAAATGGATTGCATTCTATGGACAAGGTCTTGATGCTTTTACGGAGTGGAGAAGATTGGACTATCCAGTATTGACAGCTGGTCCGGCAACGGTTTTAGACGGAAAAATACCTTCACGTTTCTTTTATCCGGGCACAGAGCAATCTTTAAATGGGACTAGCTATCAGGCAGCAATCGCGGTTCAGGGTAAAGACTTGCTAACTACAAAACTATGGTTTGATGTCAAATAGTATTGAAGATCTAAAGGGATACATCAAATAAAATAGTATAATAAAAAAGCTCCGCAAAGATATATTTTGCGGAGCTTTTTGCTTTAATATAAAAACGTTTTTAGAGTTGTTTATAATTATTTTATGCCTGCAAACTGCTTAGGATCATAAAAGAATTTTTCTGATTGTATGAGTTCGCCCTCCCAGCTTTGACGGGTAATTTCTTCAATTTCAGAAATACTTCCATTTTTCCATTCAAATCGGAAATACCATTGAATAACAACCTGATCACCATTTACAAAATAGGGACGAATGCATTTGGATACTAATGATTTGACTTTTTGAAGCGTATTTTTTTCATTAGCAACAAGTAAACCCCTGCCTACACGAGGTTCGGCCTGGTTTTCCTGCATTGAAGCATCGGATGTGTAGAATTTTTCAATTGCCTTATCATGTTCATTAGATTCGACCATTGCAATAAATTCTTCTATTGTTTCTAGTTTAGGCATACGTTCTGTTTTTTGCTTTTTGAACAATTTCTAAATATCTATTTTCAAAAATAGCCTGATCGACAGGTAAAACAACAGATTCAAATAATTTAATCAATTCCTCAGAATGGTTTGCTACTTTTTTTGCCTGAATGTTGTAGTGAATAAACTTTATCCATAGTATGGCTTTTAATTCTGTTTCATCTTCATTCCACATTTTCATTTCAACGAGTAGGAGATTGTCTGTATATTGAATTAACTGCGATTCAATCAGTATCGTTTCCATTGTGAATGCCGGTTTCAAATAGCTTATCTGATTCGAGGCAACTACCCAGCTCAGACCTGTAGTCTTCATGTATTTAAAAATGTCAAGATCATAATTTTCAGCAATTTGATCTTCACGGACATTAATGAAATATTCTAAATACTTGGAGTTGTTCAAATGATTAAAAGGATCACAGTCCTGAAATCTAACTTTTCTTTTTGTCTTTAATATTTTTTCCATCTTCTAAATATATTACATCAAATACCGATCGGTATTTGACGGGTTAAAAATTTTTATTTCCTGATGCTGCTAATTATAGTAATATCTATAAAATCCATTGCATCATTTATGTAGGTTGCGTCATTGTGTGTAAAGGCCAAAAGCGAACTTCCTTCAATTAGGGATAAAATTATTTTGGCATATTTTGTTGCGTCAGTATTTGGCTGAATTTCATTGTTAAGGATGCCATCACTTATAATATTAGTTAAACCAATAGTAAATTTTTGGGATAGATTTTGTGCCGATTTAAATAGTAGCGGATTGATGAATTTTGTATCAACTCCTGCTCGTAACATTGGACAACCGCCCATGTCTTTAACCAGATCATAATAGCTGCGCTGATACTCTGTTATAGCATGCAATTTATTTATACTGCCTTGTTTAGCGGCAACAAGCTTGAATAAAGGTGTTATGGCTAAGTTTATATTTAATTGAAAGGCTTTTAATGCTAAATCTTCTTTGTTCGAAAAATTGCAGTAAATCGCACCTTTAGTAAGTCCGGTAGCCTTTGTTATATCGGTTAAGCTGGTGCCTACGTATCCTTGTTTATTAAAAATTGGAGCTACTTTATTTAATATGATGTCTGAAGTATTCATGATTTCTAATTTACGGGCTAAGATTTATGACAAATATAGCGCAAATACCAATCGGTATTTAATGGTAAATAAAAAAAATCTCATTTTTAACTAAATGAGATTGTGCATTATAGTTCACTAAATGAATGTTTTAAAAGCTATTAAAGCAATAGCCAGTCCAAAGAGAAAGCAGCAATGATGAAAATACTGTGTACAAATACAAGCTGAAGATAATATCCTTTAAAATTAGCAGTATGCACGGAAGGTATAATTTCAAGCAGAAAGGTCCAGCTTATAATTCGGATCAATGCACTGATAACACCTATAATTATGCTGGTCGCCCAGGAAATTTCGGTGAATTCACAATACCATATCAGGTAATAAACGGTTGCAAAACATAGTCCAAAGCTATGGTGCAGTACCTTTCCGATTCTTAATTTGGTTTTTAGCGATAACTCAATAGCAATAGTAGAAAGAATACTTGTAAGCAACGTAGGTTCCTGATAAATTTTTGAGTCTGGTGTTGCTATTGACTTATTGAATACTTTTATAATACAACAGGCGATAAGCCACGAAATAAAAATTTGAAAGAGCAGGGGCAAGATCATGAAGGGGTGTTATTTTTACACTTCAAATATAGTATTGAAAAAGCTAAGAATAAAGTTAAAAATTGAAAAGGGTAAATTTTCTTCATTTTCTTATTTATGCACCTAGTTTTATTTTCGTAATTTAGTTAGCAACAGAAGTGATTAATAACATAAAATTGAGAACCTTATGCCTTGGAATCCGGAAATATATAATAAGTTTAAAGACCTTCGTAATAAACCATTTTATGATCTAATAGATTTTATTGAATTACAGGAAGCTTCAACTGCAATTGATTTAGGATGTGGCACTGGTGAACAAACCGCCATATTAGCCGAAAAGTTCAGCAAAACTGATTTCCTTGGGATTGATTCATCAGCTGAAATGCTGATACAATCAAAATCTTTAGAGACTGCTAATCTTCATTTTGAACGTTTGTCAGTAGAAGATACACTCGAATCAAACAAAAAATGGGATTTAGTTTTTAGTAATGCTGCGCTTCAGTGGTCTGATAATCATGAAATATTATTTCCAAAACTGATTAATTCACTTACTTCAAAAGGTCAGTTTGCAGTGCAGATGCCCATTCAGAAGGAAAATATTCTAAATAAAATTTTATATCAGTTAGCGGAAGAAGACCCTTTTAAAGCCTATTTTAAAGGATGGAGAAGAGATTCTCCTGTTCTAAGTATGGATGAATATGCGCAAATTATGTTTGATGGCGGATTAGAAGAAATTCAGATTATGGAGAAAGTTTATCCCATAATTGCTCACGATCATGATACGCTGTATAATTTTATTTCTGGCTCGGCTCTGATTCCCTATTTAGAGCTTCTTCAGGAAGATCAAAAGCAATCCTTTATAAAAGCATTTAAAACTAGAATTGAAGAAAAGTTTCCAAAGCTTCCTGCTATTTATGCATTCAAAAGAATTCTGCTGTATGGAAGAAAAAGTCAAGAAAATAGATAACCAGTTCATACTTTGAAATATAAACTGGTTATAAAATAATATTCTAGTTAGTTACCAGTTGCGCTTTTATCTACAAGAAATAATAATTCTCCTGAAACAGGCTTAATCAACTGCATCGGGTAAAGTGAAGGATTGTATTCTCCTTTTGTTACTTCTTTCAATGCAGGCGCTTTTTTCTCTCCAAAAGCTACTACAATGATTTTTTCTGCCTTATTGATTAATGGTGCCGTAAGTGTGATACGGTGCATTTTTTGAGGTTCAAGATAATAGGCCGCAACCCATTTGTTTTGTTCTTCCAAAACTGCCTGACCGGGAAAAAGGGAAGCGGTGTGTCCGTCATCGCCCATTCCTAATAAGATAAGGTCAAATTTTCCTTCGTCACCTAAAACCTTTCTAATTGACTGTTCGTAAGTAATAGCAAAATCTTCAGGCGTAACTTCATCTTTGTACATCTCAAAAATATTTTCTGATGGAATAGCAACGTGGCTTAATAAGGTAGCGTAAGACATTTTGGCATTACTTAAGTCGTCATTAAGAGGAACCCAACGTTCATCTCCCCAGAAAATAAAAACTTTACTCCAGTCTATTTTAGTTTTGTAAGTGTCAGAAGCTAATAATTTGTAAATACCGGCAGGAGAGGAGCCTCCTGTAAGTACGGCTGTAAATTGGCCTTTTTCAGCTATTGCTTTTTGCGCTGCTGCTACAAAAAGGTCTGCTGCTTTAGTATTAATTTCTTCTGTCGTATTATATATCTGTATCATCTTCTAAAAATTCTTCTTTTGTTTGTGTGTTTGGAATCCATTTGTGTCCCTGACGCGCCAATAGTTCGTCAGCTTCTTCAGGTCCCCAGCTTCCTGCTTTGTAATTTGGAAAATTAACAGGCACTGTATCTTTCCATACTTGTTGAATCGTATCGATAGCATCCCAGGCTTGTTCTACCTGATCCCAACGCATGAATAACGTAGGATCTCCTGCCAATGCATCTGCGATAAGCGTTTCATAAGCTTCCGGCGACATTGTAGAGCAGGCGAAATAATCAAAGATCATTTCAGCTGGTCTCAATGAAAGTGACAGACCTGGTTTCTTGGTCATAAACTGCAGTTTAATGTCCATTGCAGGCTGAATATTGATAATAAGCCTGTTTGGCGTCATCCCTTCTTTTCCATAAGAAAATGAGGAATGTGGAACTGGCTTAAACTGTATAATAATAGAAGATTGTTTTTCTTCCATTCTTTTTCCGGTACGTAAGTAAAACGGAATTCCCTGCCATCTCCAGTTGTCCAGATAAATTTTCATGGCTACGTAGGTTTCTGTAATAGAATCCGGCGCAATTCCTTTATCCTGACGGTATCCGGGAACAGGATTTCCTTTTATTGCACCAGCATCATATTGTCCTCTGACAACGTAATGATCCACTTCCTCCGGTTTGATACGACGAATAGATTTTAGTACATCTGCTTTACGGTTTCGAATGTCATCTGCCTGTAATGAAGCCGGAGCTTCCATAGCGGTCATACAAAGAATTTGAAGCAAATGGTTCTGGATCATATCTTTTAAGGCACCAACTCCTTCATAAAAACCACCGCGTTCTTCAACGCCTACCTCTTCTGCTACTGTAATTTGAACAAAGTCGATGAAGTTTCGGCTCCATAAAGGTTCAAACATTGAATTTCCAAAACGGAAAGCCAAAATGTTCTGAACGGTTTCTTTCCCTAAATAATGATCGATTCTGTAAATCTGTTCTTCTTTGAAAGTCTGCGAAAGCATTTCATTTAGAGCAATTGCAGAAGTTTTATCATAACCAAAAGGCTTTTCAATAATAATACGATCTTGCTTTGGATTAGCAGCAAGGCCAATTTTCTTAATATTACTTGAAATTGTAGTGATGAAAGAAGGCGTAATCGAAAGATAAAAAAGACGATTGGCACGTTCTCCAAAACTTTCATCAATAGCATTTATTTTTTCATTCAAACTTTTATAAGACGCTTCTTTGTCTATATCAAGGCTATGATAGCTTATGTGAGAAAGGAATTTTTGAGTTTCCGGATCCAAAGTATCTTTCTTTCTTGAAAAGATATTTAGGTTTTCCTGCACATAGCCTCTGAACTCTTCATCGCTTTTTTCAGCTCTTCCAAGTGCGATAATCTCAAATTTCTTTGACATTCGACCATCAAGGTAGAGATTTTGAAATGCGGGAAATAGTTTTCTTTTTGCCAGGTCTCCCGTTCCCCCAAAAATGACAATAATGGTTGGATTTATATTTTTGAACTTACTCATTTGTGTGTTGTGTTGCTTATAGTTCCTTATTCAGACCATTGGGTGTGAAAAACACCTGTTGTATCGATTCTTTCGTAAGTGTGAGCGCCAAAATAATCGCGCTGCGCCTGAATTAGGTTTGTTGGTAGATTTTCAGATCTGTAGGCGTCAAAATAAGCCAGTGAATTCATTAGTCCCGCTACAGGTAATCCTTTTTGAACAGCAAATTGAATCACTGATCTCATTCCTGCCTGGTTTTTGGTTAATTTTGAAGCGATTCCAGCATCTAAAAGCAAGTTTGGTAAATCTGTTTTTGCAACATATGCTTTTCTGAAATCTTCTAAAATGTTAGCACGAATAATACAGCCACCGCGCCATATTTTGGCAACAGTTTCTAAGTTTAATCCGTAATTGTATTCTTTAGATGCAGTATGTAATTGTGCTAATCCTTGTGCGTAAGTCACGACAATAGATAAGTATAAAGCCGATTTTAATGCCGCAATTGCCTCGCTTGTATTTACATCAGGTGACGGAGCGTTCCACACTAGTTTTTTGGCAGCTTCAATTCTTTCCGGTTTCGTTTTAGACATATCGCGCATAAAAACGGCGGCATCAATAGTTGGAATCGGCACTTGCAAATCCATTGCGTTTTGCGAAGTCCATTTCCCTGTTCCTTTAGATTTTGCCCAATCCGAAATTTTATTGATTAGTCTGCTTCCGTCTTCGTCTTTTTGTTTCAGAATGTTTCCAGTAATTTCGATCAAATATGATTTAAGATCGTGGGTTTGGTTCCATTCTTCAAAAGTTTTCTGAATAGTATCTTCATCTAGATTATAACCTCTTTTCATAAGGTCATAAATTTCAGAAATAAGTTGCATGATTCCGTATTCGATTCCGTTATGAACCATTTTTACATAGTTACCCGCAGATCCATTTCCTAAATATTCTACACAAGGTTCGCCATCTACTTTTGCTGCAATAGCTTCAAATATAGGACGAAGTCTCTCGTATGCTTTCTGATCACCACCTGGCATCATAGCAGGGCCGAATCTCGCACCTTTTTCACCTCCTGAAATTCCCATTCCAAAGAAGTGGATTCCTTTTTCAGATAATTCCAAAAATCTTCTGTCTGTATCGGTAAAAAAAGTATTACCACCATCAATTATAATATCTCCCTTGTCTAAATGTGGAAGTAAACTTGCTATTGCGCTGTCAACAGGCTTTCCTGCAGGAACCAGTAACATAATAGCTCTTGGCTGTTGAATAAGTTCTACAAAATGTTTAACATCTGTTGTTGCTTCAATGGTATCATTAGGACCGGCTTCTTGTTGAAGAGAATTAACTTTTTCGGTATCTAAATCTAAACCTGCTGCTGCAAAGTTATGGCTCGCTATATTCAAAAGTAAATTACGCCCCATTACACCTAATCCTACAATTCCAAAATCAAATTTGCTCATAGTTTTCAATTAACTAAAATTATTATAAAATGTTTTTCTGAAAAAAGGAGTAGAAAAAATAGTAATTCTTTTTCGTTCAGTTCTTTGCAGAAAAAACAAAGTTTGGCTCAATCTTAAATTTTAAGATCTACCGCGCTAAGTTAGAGAAAAATGATGAAACATTGCGTGATTATTAGCCCACTTTAAGAACTATTATGTTACTTTTTTATGTGTGAAAAACACATTTAGCACCTCATAATACTGTTGTTTGTTTATGAATTATTAGTCTTTGAAGTAAAACGTAAAAAATACTTCAATGACATCTTAAAAGCGATTAAACAAGAATTAGGGACGAAATAATCCTAAAATTGAATACCATAATGTAAAAACAAAAGGGAAGGAAGCGAGAAAATAATGCTAAAAATGCCTTATATTAGGCATTTCAAATAAACAAACGTAATAATTAAATTGAATTTGCATATGGAAAAGTTTATCCTCAGCCTTAAAAACAGATTTTCAAAAAGTAATTTTTTGCATTTAATGATTATGGCTATAATTTTTACTTCTAATTCTATCTCAGCGCAAAAAAAAGACATGATGATTCGCATTTCAGAAATTGAAATTTATCCTGAATATTTATTGCAATATAAAGCAATATTAAAAGAAGAGTCAGCAGCATCCGTAAAGCTAGAGCCTGGAGTTTTAGCAATCTTCCCGATGTATCAAAAGAAGGACTCTACCCAAATTAGAATATTAGAAATGTATAAAGATAATGATGCCTATCAATCCCATTTAAAAACACCTCATTTTCTAAAATATAAAACAAGCACGCTTAAAATGGTTAAGTCATTAAAACTGATTGATATGGATACAATTGATCCAGAATCAATGAAAATGTTGTTTAGGAAAATGAATGATTAATTATCTTAATTACAAGTTCTAGGTAATTTATTACTTCTAATTCTCAAGTTGCACTTTGAATTTACCAAAATAAGGTTCATCAGCCATTAAGGAATGTCCGATAACTAAAATATGATCTCCTTTTTGTTTTAAATCGATTTTCAAATCCATTCCAAAAGGCCCGTCTGAGGAGTTATCCGGAAAAATGATTTGATTGAAACGGATATTTCCTTTTCCGCCGGCTGGAAAAATCAGTCCTTTTAATTCGCCTGAATTTTCATTTTTAAATTTTATATATACTTTAGAATGAATAGAATCTAAAGAACCTTCAGCTATATAGAGATTTTTTTCATTCTTATAGACCATAAAAATTGTGTCGCCTATTTGTTTGTTTTCTTCTTTTACTGGTTTGCTTTCCTCTTTAGTTTTCTCTATTGGAATTGAATCTGAAGCCTCAGTAGTGGTTTCCTTATTTTCTTTTTGTTGACAGGAAAAAAAGAAAATTGATATGAGAAATATTAAGAAATTTTTCATGACGTATCTTTATTTAATTATCTCAAAATTAATTCTTTTTAAAAGATCTTCCTTATATAATAACATTTAGATGTTGTAAAATTTGGAAGAAATGTCCGGCTTCACGAAAGAATTTGTAACAATTCTGATAAAATTTCTTTGTTACAGTAATAATTGATTCTATTTAATTTTTTGCACTTTTTTAACGATATAATATTTAAAATCTAAAATAGATAAAAAATATAACACGTCGGACTTTTGTGTACGTAAAAACGTACTTTAAATTCTCCTTTGAGAATCGTTATTTACCAACTTTACAGCGTTAATTACGATCCCATAATAATTGTAGATGTGATTGGTAATAAACTAACTATTTAATTATTAATCATTAACCTTTTAAAAATGAAAAAATTATTAAAATTAACAAGTGTGCTATTTGTTGTAGCATTAGTATTTAATTCCTGTGAAAAGGAACAAGATTTATATGTCCCACAAGCTGTTAACAAAGAAGTATCCAAAAGTGGTGTGAACGATGTGTCTCAAAGCGCTAAGGACGCCGCTCCATTGGCCACTGCTGCTGGAGGCGGTGCCGGAGCAAGAACGATTACATTAAAGACAAATACGCTATCGTGTGGGGGTGGTTTGTGTACATCTTTTGGAGTTTGGTCAGAAGGAGTGTACACCGTTTGGTTCCAGATGAAATTTAATTCGGGATTTTATTGGAGCAGAGGTGGTAAATGCGGATATGGTATACTGATTGGTGATCAAAATACGGGTGGCGATCCAGGATGGGACGGCAATGGTGGTAGCGCCAGATTTATGTGGTATTGTCCAAATGGATCAAATAGCGCCAAAGGTAGCGGAGCCTATCTCCAACCTTACGTATATTATAAAGATCAGCCTGGTCAATTTGGCAATGATTTTGGAAAAAAGTATTACATACAAGAGGGTGTGACTTATAATTGTCAGATTTCTGTTAAGTTAAATACTGGGACAAATACTAACGGCTATGTCAAATATTATGTTAATGGGACGGAGTTATTAAATCAAACAATTCGCTGGGTAACCAACGATTCAAAACGAAATGTTAATGCAGTAAGTCTTCATACTTTCCGTGGCGGAAGCCAGGAATACTGGAAAGCTCCAGTAACTAGTTCTATTTATTATGCCAGTGCAGCTTGGGATGCACAATAATATTTGAACCTTAAAACAATCTGACTGAAATAAATAAAATCACAGCGTGATGTTGTTAAGTTGAGTACGTTTCGGATTCATTTACGATTAGTAATATACAAAAAGCGTTAAACTGAATAGTTTAACGCTTTTTAATTAAAAAATTATAACAGTATCTCAAATTTAATCCCTTATTCGGGAAGCTGGTTATATAATAACTATTTTTATTTTGCTGCATACAAACCTGAAAGTAAGTGAGTAAGCTGATAAATTTGGATGAAAAAGGATATAATTAACTATTTCATCAAAACGAGTATATTTGGCTGTTTTAAAAATTCCAGAATGTCACAAAACAAAAAGTCTATTTACACGCTCCAGTTTATTTTGCTCTGCCTGAGTTCTCTTTTATTTTCTTCCAGCTTTAACATGATTATACCAGAGCTTCCCAGTTATTTGAGCGGTTTGGGAGGAGCCGAATATAAAGGCCTTATTATTTCATTATTTACACTTACAGCTGCGATATCACGTCCGTTTAGCGGAAAACTGACAGATCGATGGGGACGTGTGCCTGTTATGGCTGTAGGATCTGTTGTTTGCTTAATTTGCGGTTTTTTATATCCAGTTTTAAGTTCAGTTTCTGGTTTTCTTCTCTTAAGATTGGTTCATGGTTTCTCAACAGGATTTAAGCCAACTGCAACTTCTGCCTATGTAGCTGATATTATTCCACAGGAGCGATGGGGAGAAGCATTGGGTATGCATGGATTATGTTTTAGTATTGGAGGAGCTTTAGGGCCGGCGGTAGGAAGCTTAATTGTAAATGCCTTTGGAATTGATGCTATGTTTTACAGCTCTTCATTTCTTGCTTTTTTATCTATAGTTATAGTAATGAATATGAAAGAAACTTTAGCAACAAAAGAAAAACTCCATAAATCTATGTTTTATATCAGCCGTACTGATATTATAGATATTGGAGCACTTCCTGCGGGAATAATAACTTTTTTCTCTTATACCGCATTTGGATTAATACTTACTTTAATTCCGGACTGGAGCGAACATTTGGGTGCAGAAAATAAAGGAATATTTTTTACTTCTTTTACAGCAGCATCAGTTTTGGTGCGGTTTGTTGCGGGAAAAGTTTCTGACCGCTACGGTCGAACGAGTGTTATTCTCGTCGGACTGGTAGTAACAGCCTTTTCGTTATTCGTCATAAGTGAAAGTACAAATGTTACGGCACTATTAATAGGCGCAGCGATTTACGGAATGGGTACAGGTACATTGTCTCCTGCAATAAATGCATGGACAATAGATCTCAGCAGTCCACAACATCGCGGGAAAGCCATTGCAACAATGTACATTTCTATGGAATTAGGAATTGGCCTTGGAGCATTGATAGGAGGTAGTTATTATAGTGATATAATTGAGCGTATACCGCTTATCATGAAAATAGATATCTTCATACTATGCGTTGGTATTCTATATCTTTTATACTGGAAGAGATTAAATAAAAAATTAAAATTGGTATAGATAGGGTATTATAAAATAAGTAATTAGAGTTGGATAATAAGATAGAGTCAATAAGTCCCAGAGGATAGGAGAGAAGTGGGTAACCATAATACACGTTGCACACCCAACAGTTTACAATTAATCTTTATATTTGATTATTAAATTAATAAAATGAGCGAAAAAACGAAACCTTATGCCTTAATAACTGGTGCCAGCAAAGGTATTGGAAAATCTATTGCTTATGAACTGGCTAAACAGGGTTATCCGCTATTGCTTGTTGCAAGGAGTGAAGTTGAATTAAAAACACTATCTGATGAGCTGAAGGTTAAATACGGCATAAATGCCCCTTTTTTATCGATTGATCTTTCGATAAATGGTGCAGCGCTAAAAGTAACCGATTGGATAAAAAGCAATAACTATTCCATTGGCTTTTTAGTTAACAATGCCGGTTATGGTGTGTGGGGCGATTTTAGTAAGTCTTCATTAACTGATCAGCTTGGCATGATGCAGCTTAACATGAATTTAGTGGTAGAACTTTCATATTTATTAATACCCATACTTTTACAAGAAAAACAAGCCTACATTTTAAATATATCGAGTACTGCTGCCTACCAGGCTGTACCTACGCTGGCTGTTTATTCAGCCACAAAGGCTTTTGTTTTATCGTTTACCCGTGCCTTGCGTTTTGAACTTGCCCAAACTTCAATTTCAGTAACCTGTTTTAGTCCGGGTCCGGTTGATACTGGTTTTGCCGCGAGAGCGGGTGTAAACCCTCTTAATAAAATGGCTGAAAAGTTTAATATGCAGCCTGATGAAGTTGCAAAAATGGCCGTTAAAGCTACGTTCAACAAAAAATCAGAAGTTATTCCGGGTTTTACCAATATCATTTCGGTTTATGCCAATCGTGTACTGCCAAAGGCTTTTATCGAAAAAACCGCAGCTGGAATTTATAAAATTTAATTTTTAGGAAAAAAAATTTAAAAAAAATCTTTGCAAAAAGATAAATTATATTACATTTGTTTAAATATCTACTAATTCTATAGAGTATGTCTAATAAAAGAAATATGTTTAATTTTACTAAGGTCAAATGCACGAAAATATTCGAATGCGAATGTGCTGTTGTTGCTGTTGCTAATCACTTAGAGAAAATTAAAACACTATTATTTCATTTATTAAATCATATATCACATGGTATCTTCTTATAAAACTTTTACCCTTACTGAGCAATTAACTGCTGAGCAAATCAACTTTTTTAACGAACATGGCTTCATCCATTTCAAAAAATTTATAAATCCGGTAACGGTTTCATCCATCATTGATGCGTCAAAACAAGTGGAGCAAAAATGGATTGACAATGACCTTCAAAAAGTAAATGGTGTTCCCATTAAATACGGAAAAGATTTAGATGGTTCTCCTATTGTACAGCGTTTTGCTTTTATCAATCAGCATCATCAAACCTTAAGCGGTCTTCTACTTGATCCAAGATTTAATAGTTTATTGCCACTGGCAGGCGAGGGCTCAAGATTAGGTACTGAAGAAAAAGACGGAATGGTTTTTAATCATTATATCAATGGGCCGGAAAGTAAGTTTACTAAAATGGGATGGCATACAGATGGTTTGAGAGATATTTTTTATGGTGGAAAATTAAATCCAATGCTAAATGTAGGTATTCACTTAAGCACTTTACAACCCGAAAACGGCGGCCTTAAAATCATTCCGGGTACGCATAAGCAAAGTGTTTATCAAATGCTTTTTCGCAAAAAGTACTTTTTAGACAATAAACCCGATCCACAGGAAGTTGCTATAAATCCGGAAGCCGGAGATTTAACCATTCACGATGGCCGTTTGTGGCACAGAGTGGCAGAATCTTCTATCCGTGGTGAAGAAAGCAGAAGAAGGGTTATTTATGTTCCAATTATAGCTGGAAAATATGCTCCTAAGGATGAGAACAGTCCGACGGTTTTCTATCAACGTTTTGCAGGTATTGTTAAATAATTATGCTGATTGTCCTCGCATTTAGTTATCTGGTTAGATCAGGTAAGCTAAAAAGAACCACGGATTTTTTAAAAAATACGCAAAGAAAAATAAAATATTATAAACTAAAATTGGCTTACTCTCAGGCTTAGTAATATTGTTTTATTAATGGGAAAAGAAACTCAGGTTGAAGGTTTTAGTGCAATTGCACAAAGAACGTTTTCAGACCGTCAGCGCACTAATATTTTAAAAAAAGCAGAACAGTTAACCATTGTATTTTTGCTTCCAAAAGTACCTAAATTCATTACTCCAAACATACTCACTTTATTGGGTACTTTGGGTTCTGGACTTGTTTTTTTAGCTTTTGTTTTAGGCGCTTATGTAGGCAATTGGTATTTGCTTTTGGGCATTATCGGATTGGCTATAAATTGGTTAGGCGATTCTTTAGATGGAAGATTGGCTTATTATAGAAACATTCCACGTCGTTGGTATGGTTTTGCACTCGATATTATTGCCGATTGGATTGGTATTGTACTTATAGGCTTTGGCTACTACATTTATGCCGAAAATGGCACACAAATAGTAGCCTTTGCTTTTGTCGCCTTGTATGGCTGGTCTATTATCATCAGCCAGTTGCGCTACAAAATTACCAATGAATACAGTATAGATTCCGGTTTTGTTGGCCCAACAGAACTTCGGTTTATTATTGCATTCATTTTAATTATCGAAGTTTTATTTCAGGGATCAATTACCTATTTGGCTGGTTTAATCACTATAATATTGCTTATAATTAATAGCATAGACAGCTTAAAGCTTTTAAGGCTGGGCGATTTAAAAGATAAAAACCAAGACTGATATGTTCAGTAAAAAATCCATTTTCACTTTTCTACAAGCACAAGTTGCAGCATTTTTAGGAGGCCTTACCGATTATGGTTTGATGATTTTATTGACAGAAGTATTCAAACTGCATTTTACCTTTTCTATTCTAATCTCCGGAACCGTTGGTGCCGTTATCAATTTTAGCATCAATAGATTTTGGGTATTTAAAAATCAATCTGGTTATGTTAGTCCCATTAACAGTCAGCTTTTTAAATTCGCGTTGGTGGTTTTGGGAAGCATTTCCTTAAAATCATTTGGTACGCTTATTTTGCAAAAAACATTTCAAATCGATTATAGAATCGGAAGATTAATTATCGATAGTTTTGTTTCTTATGGCTTTAATTATCCACTGATAAAATATTGGGTATTTAAGGTTAACGAAAAAGAGAATGTAGTGGAATCAAATTAATTCGTGTAGTTAAAAAAAAAGTAATTTAACACATAGTCCTGACGCTTCTGGCAATGTCATTAAGTTAAGCTTTTAGAAAATAAAATTAATCTCGCAAAGGCGCTAAGACGCAAAGTTTAAACACAATATTGTCATTTCGACGCAGGAGAAATCTTCGCGAGAAGCTCGACAAAGATTGGAGTTGCTTACGGAGATTTACTTCGTCTGTTCGCTATAGCTCGAGTCCCCTGCGTCGAAACAGTGACATCCAACACGCCATATAAAAATTCCATTTATGAATAAATTCCCATTTAACTATTTTACAAAATCACTAATCGTTATAACGATCTTAGTAAATATAATTTCTGGAAATCTATCGGCCCAATCCAAAAATCCATCGCCATTACATTTTCCAACACCTAAAAACATTGATAATATGCTGTTTTACGTTCAGCGAGACCCCAATACAAACACTGCTATTTACGCCCTAAACTACCAGGAAAACGGAAAAATAAGCAAAAGCAATCCTATAAAAGCCTATTGGATTCGCTATGCTGAGAAAGGAGAAAAAGCAGATTTCAATTATATACAACGAAAATTTGCCTACGGAATAGAAAGTAAATCCTTAAATAATGAGGAGTTTGAGCTTCAATTTGTATCATATAAAAAGTTACCCTTAACCTTGAAAAAGGTAGATTCAGACCAAAAGTATCATGTTTTTGTAAGTGTAAATCAGAAAAAAATTCAGGTAGAAAAAATATTTGTGCGCATTGAAGGCGGTTCTTTTTGGTTACCCAATGTAAAGTATGCCGAAGTTACCGGAATCGATGTTTCTTCAAATAAAACAATTACGGAAAGAATGTTATTGAAATGAGATGACTATATACTTGATGTGCCAAAGTTTAACCTTTCAAATTTGATACTTTTACAAACCGACCAAGTAAAATCAGCCGGTTTGTATTTGTCAAGATTTTATTTTATGTTTTGTATACAAGCGGATTTACCATTCACCATTACATCAACCAGCCCTAAATTTTCATTAAAAGTTGTTCTTACATAACTGCCCTTAACTAGAACAACAGCACCATAAATTTTTCCACTTTTTTCTGACACAAAATTAAATACTACCCTTTTGTTATCAGGACTAATACTCAGTTCGTAACTGGTAAATTCTGTGTTTTTTATAGCAAATTCCTGTTTGGTGTCAATTATTTTATCACCGACGTAAAAATTGACCACCTTATCACTTAAGCTTATATCAGGATAATATTCATTTACTTTTTTTAGCAAATCATATTGTGCCGCGCTTGCATTCTCACTTTTTGATGTAATGTTTTGTGAAAATGAAGCTATTGAAAACATAAAACCTAGAATTAAAATGTACTTTTTCATAATGTTGATTTTTAATTTTTAGAAAAAACAGGTTTAAATTATGAAGCAATTTACGAATATTAATTTTATAAATAACTATATTACAGATTGTTATGATTTATTGCGATGATGTGAAAAATGTTATCGCTTATCGCTCTTATTTACAAAAGACTAATACCCAAAAATAGTCCCGATCACCCTCGCTCTCCGAAGTCTTTTTCATGAAAAGCTGTGCAATCCCGAAGGCCTTCGGGATTGACTTTTGCATTTTTTTGCTTCTTAGAAATTATTAATTTTATAAAATTCAGTAAATCAGTTATTTATAAAATATTTAACAGAGTAAACAGGGGAATTATATAAAATATCTACATATTTTTGCAACATCAGAAAATGAAAGTTTAAGTTTTACAGTTTCCCAAATCTCAATTTACTTAATTCAATTTTGTACAGCGTATGAAAATATTTTTTATGGTTTTGTTTGTTTCTCTGAGTTCCTTTTCCACTTACAATGCAACGGATAAAAAAGAAGCATTATCGGAGCTCGAGTATGTAAGGCTTGCTGATCACGTTAGCGAGATCAAATCGGTATTAACCAATAATGGCCGTTATAATACTAAGATTGCATTTTTGGTAGACATGAAAATTAAATCGGGCAAGAACCGTTTTTTTGTTTACGATCTTCAAAATAACAAAATATTAGACCAGGGTCTTGTAGCCCATGGCAGTGGGTCGGAGACCGGAATAAGAGGAGAATTGAAATTCAGCAATACTCCCAATTCAAATTGCACTTCCCTTGGCAGATATTCGATTGAGAAATCCTATACAGGTATTTTCGGAAAAGCCTACAGACTTAACGGACTGGATGATTCCAACAGCAATGCCTTAAAAAGAGCTGTAGTGCTGCACCAGTATTCGGCTGTACCCTACGAGGAGCAGGATTATTATATCAGCAATAGCCACGGCTGCCCAATGGTAAACGAAATGTTTTTTAAAAGGCTGGAGAAAATTATCGACAGTTCTAATTCAAAAATTATGCTTTATGTTTATTATTAATTATAAAGCAAATGGACGAAGTATTAATATAGTGCTCTGAAGTTTTAATCTATCACGTTTGAAAGGTGTCATCAAAAACAAGACAATAAAAAAAACCTATTTTATTATAAAATAGGTTTTTTTATTTTTTATAAGTAGTGAACATGTTGTTCCGAATTTCACGAAGCTTAACTTATTAATTCATAACCATTTCAGTATCCTCTTTGTTTATAGTAGGCAGTGAATCTTCAGTAGGTTCGTCCCAATGTCCCCAGTCTCCCTTATATGGAGTGCGGTAGGCTACATCACACTTATTTTCACCGTAAGCCATAACCTGATAAGGACATTTTTTAATTTTCTGAGTTTGAATAGTTAAGTTTTCCATGGCAGCTTTTATTTTTCGTAAAGGTAGTAGCAACTTAAATCTGTTTGTTATACTTTAAAGGTTACTCGTTACGTAATTCCCATTAGTGTATTAAATTTCAGTGAACTATGACCCAATTAAAAAAAGATTTTATGCAAGATTTAGAGAAATAGTTTCATTAAGAATTGAGCAGTGCAGAAATTTACTTTAAAGATTTTGTTTTCTTGATACTGTAATGGAATAAATGTTGTTTTTTTACTTTTCTAAAAGAGTTGAAATACAAAAGTCTCTCCATTAAATGAAAAACTATGATAAGAAATTTTTTAGTAGCCACTAATTTTTTACTGTTATTTAGTTGTCAAAACAATAATGTTTCGGTAGTGGCTGAACCTACAACTAAAAATATCGAAAAGACTGTACCTCAAAAAACAATAAAATCGGAAAAGCCTCACGATAATAAGCCAGAAGATACTAAAGTTTATAATGCATCTGAGGTAGAAGCTTTGCCTAAATTTCCAGGAGGTATAGAAAAGTTGCATGTTTTTTTAAAGAAGAATTACGTTATTCCGGAAGAATTAACTGAAGATGAAGCTTCAAGAGGCGGAGTTTTTGTAAATATAAAAATTGAAAAAGATGGCAGTTTGTCTGAAATAAAAATTCTTCGAGATATTGGTTATGGTTCAGGTGAAGAATTAGAAAGGGTTTTAAAA
This sequence comes from Flavobacterium sp. LC2016-12, assembly GCF_015351595.1. Lineage (GTDB taxonomy): Bacteria > Bacteroidota > Bacteroidia > Flavobacteriales > Flavobacteriaceae > Flavobacterium. The sequence continues at coordinate 855,872 of NZ_JADKPT010000001.1, forward strand.
TTATCCCCAAACTGGATTCCGGCACTCAAAGATGGAAATCCGGTAAGATGTTTGTACAGTATACCTTATTATGTTCAGTGATTAATTTGATAGTAAATAGTCAACACCATAAACACAATAACTATATCTTTTGATTTGGTCAGCAAATGGCAATAAAAAAGGATTTCCCTCTATTTTTTCAAAAAAATCATAAAACATATTAAGATAACTATCAGCGTGATTAATGCAAACTTACTAACACCAAAATTTGAAAAGGAAAACATGTTTTATATAAAGCAGTTTTTCTAAACGGATAAATTATTTAATTGGAATCAGCTTCATTAAATCTGTCATAGTATTTGGTATGTTGTACATTTCTAAGTTATTATAAGATGATGACAAACCTTCAAAAGCTATAGCTCCCAAATAGTGATCCGAAAGATCAAAACTATACACCTGCCAGTTTTGAGTATTTTTAATTAGACTGAAGTCTACGCTATGATGTCCATCTAAACATGGAATATGTTTAAAATCTTCATCAATACCTTTTCCTAATGCTTTTACAAAAGATTCTTTGCGTGTCCATAAACTGTAAAAGGTTTTTTTTTTGTCAGTAGCATTTTGAATCGTTAACCTTTCGTTTTCATCAAAAATATCAGGAAGCAGATTTGTGAATTTAAAATCTTCAGACAGGTATTCAATATCTATTCCAACTTTTTTAAGTGAAATTGCAATTATAGCAAAGTTTTCGGAATGTGAGATATTGAAATGTAACCAAGGATGCGATGCTAAATATGGTTTTTTATTAAAATCATAATCAAGGTAAATATTTTTTACGGCTAATTTAGTATAGGCTCCTAAAATTATTTTTAAAATCGATCTGTAAGTAATAAATCGGTTTCTGTCTATTTCTTTGTAAAAGCGTTTTGCTTTTTTAATTTCTATTGAATTAAGGAACTTATACAAATCAGATTTTAAATCGATGAAGTCAGGTAAATAAATACAGTAAATAATTATATCATTAGTATTTAATGAGTATTCCTTACCAGAGAATAATTTAACGCTCTTGATATTTGAAAAAGAAATATAGAGCCTAGATGTTTTCATGTTTTTTATCTAAAATATCCTGAATTAGTCGTGCCAATACTCTATCATTTGGTGGTGCTACAATTTCTAAATGATTACCGGAGATATTATGAATTGTCACGCCCTTTAATGCCGCTTTTTTCCATCCTAAATGTGTAGGGTCTAATTTATAGTTAATATCATCTTTTGATCGAAATAAATCAACTTCAAAGTTTTGTGGTTTAAGGTGATAGCGATCAACAATTTTTTTAACTAAACTATCAGCTTCTATAAATTGTTTAAAGGCCAAAGCTTCTTGTTCACTCATCGTGTCGTTCTTACCAAAATGTCTTTTTAAGATATAATCTTTTTTTCCATTAAAGCGCATTTTAAAACCCTTCCAGCTCAATAACATTTCTTTTAGAAAGTCTAATCTTCTGTGCGTAATATCAAAGTATCTGACTAATTGTTTTCGTCTGTAACTTCCATAATAATAAGAAGAATCAACATAAGAGTCGAGTAGTGCCGTTAGGGTCACTGTTTTGCCTTGTTCTTTTAACTGACGCGTCATTTCGAAGGCAACAATGCCACCAAAAGAAAAACCTGCTAAGGCGTATGGTCCCTTTGGGTTTACTTTTATGATGGCATTTATGTAATGTGTTGCCATAGCTTCAATTGATTCATACCATCCATCAAAACCTTTCGGTTTTGTGCCCTGAATACCATAAATAGGTTGATCCTCATCAAAGTGTTTACTTAAATTGATAAAGTTTAAAACATTAAGTCCTGCTCCGTGTACGATAAAAAGTGGTACTTTGTTCCCATCAGGTTTTATTGGGACTAAGCATTCTGCATAAATTTCGGTTCCTGTGTTTAGTAGCTTAGCAAATTTTTCTACTGTTGAATATTTGAATAAAGCAGACAACGGAATTCGCTTGCCAGTGTGTCTCTCTATTTCAATCATAACTTTTACTCCCTTGATTGAATGTCCTCCCATCTCGAAGAAATCGCTAAAAATATCGATGTTCTGTATGTTTAAGCTTTCTTTCCAAATAGCTGCAACTATATTTTCTTCCTCTGTTCGGGGAGCAGTATATTTAGCTTTTTTATTTACTTTATAATTGGATAATGCTTTACGGTCTATTTTGCCATTAAGCGTTGTTGGCATTTTATCTATTAAATTAAAATTATGTGGAATTAATTGTGACGGTAATTTTGATGCCAAAGCTTCGCGCCATATAGGTATCAGATTTTCGCTACTTTCTTCACTGGAATGAGGTACAATATGTGCTACAAGAAAATTTTCGTCAGCTAATACAACGGCATATTTTATACCATCAAGTAATAGTAGTGCTTGTTCTACTTCTCCTGGTTCGATACGATGTCCTCTAATTTTAACTTGTTGATCGAGACGCCCTAAGCATTCTATTTCGTTGTTTGGAAGTATTTTTCCTAAATCACCTGTACGATAAATTATATCGTTTTTGCCGGCAGAAAATTTATTTTTAATAAATTTTTCCGATGTAAGTTCTGGTCTTTTCCAGTAGCCTTTTGCAACACCGTCGCCACCTATTACAATTTCCCCAATCTTTCCTGGTGCGGCAAGTTGTCCTTGCTCGTCAATGATGTAAAATTGTGTATTTGCAATAGGTTTTCCAATTGTTATTGCTGTATCATCAGTACTTATTTGTTTTACAGATGACCAAATGGTAGTTTCGGTTGGACCATAAACATTCCAAAGCGTATGGCATTTACTTACAAGCTCTTTGGCGAGATCTTCGGGCATAGCTTCACCACCGCATAAAGCTTTAAGCGGTAAAGGTTCAGACCAACCAGAGTCTAAAAGCATTGACCATGTTGTGGGAGTCGCTTGCAGAAAATTGATGTTTCCTTTTTTTATTAATTCAAGTAAAAGTCTTCCATCTCTAGCTGTTTCGTGGTCTGCTATTATTAATGTTGCGCCTTTAATAAGTGGCAAATACAATTCTAATCCTGCAATATCAAAGGAGATAGTGGTGATAGATAATACCCTGTCATTTTCGTTAATACCAGGTTCTAAGGCCATACTCAAAAGAAAGTTAACCAAATTTTTATGTGTGATAGGAACTCCTTTTGGGTTGCCGGTTGATCCGGATGTATACAGTATATAAGCAACATTATTGGAACTTACGGTAAAAGCAAGCGGTAAAGAAGAATATTGGTTTAATAAATCAATAGCATCTTCTATAAAAATAGTATGCGACCAAGACGGTAAGGATGCAAATAAAGTTTTACTGGTTATTAACATCTTTGCATCAGAATCATTAAGCATAAACTCTAAACGTTCTTTTGGATATTCGGGATCCAATGGTATATAAGCCGCGCCGCATTGTAAAACGGCTAATAAAGTGTAAAGCAGTTCCGGGCTTCGTGAAAAAGAAACAGCAATAAAATCACCAGATTGTATTCCCTGCGCTTTTAAATAATGTGCTAACTGGTTCACTTTTTCATGTAACTCGGTGTAAGTAGTTTTTGAATCATGAAATTCTAAGGCTGTATTCTGAGGTGTAATTTCTGCTTGTTTTTTAAGTAACTCTGTCAAAGTTACATTTGGATATGGCATTTCAGTACTATTCAGAATGTCGTAATCTGCTAAATAATTGCCTCCGAGTAAATCTGATAAAGGATTGTCTGAACCTGATATTAGTTTATGCATTATCTCTTCAAATGAAAGCATCATTTGAGTTATTTTTTCTGGTTTGAATAATGTAGTATTATAGGTCCATTGAAATATAGGTCCATTTTTAGATTTAAAAATATGAAGCTGAATTTCGAAGGTTCCATATTCTCTCGGATTCAGGTTTAAATCGTGAGCAAGACCCTTAAATGAAAATTCATTTTCGATAGTCCGACTCAAATCAACTGTTAGTATAACCGGAACTAACGGAATTCTTGAAGGGTCTCTGCGAATTGCAAAACTCTTAAGAAGATGACCAAAACTAACTTGTTGATGTTCATATGCATCAAACAACTGAGAATTTCTTTGCTTTAGATAGTCTAAAAAGCTAATGTCAGGATTAATTTTACTTCGTAACGGAAGTAAATTAACACAATCTCCAATCAGCTGTCGCATATCATACAATGTATTTCCTGAGGAAGGGAATCCTACTACCAAATCGTGCTGACCAGTAATTTTACATAAAAAGACCTCAAAGGCTGCTAGCATTGTCGTCACCAAACTACAACCGGCATTTATTCCTATATTTTTTAGTGAGGTTATTATTTTATCATCTAAAGGAAAATCCAGGCGAGCACTATTATATGTTCGTAATAAAGGTCTTTCATAATCTAATGGTAGTTCAATTGTTGGAACCGATTCTTTATAGATATTTAGCCAAAAATCTTCTAAATTTTGATATTCAGTACTTTCCATAAAAGAATTTATTTTTTCGGCAAAATCACTGAATCGCTCTGGAGCTGGAAGTTCCGGTACTGTATTTTCAATATACGCTGAATAAATTGTGCCGAGTTCTTCTAACATTATATCGATACTGAGTCCGTCACCTATAATATGGTGAATTGTAAGGGTGACTAAATATTCAAAATCGTCGACATTAATTACGCTAACTCTGAACAGAGGACCATTGACAAGATCAAATACAGTATTAACTTCTTCCTTGATTGCACTATCTATATATTTTCCTTTTTCAATAGCGGTTAGGTTAGAAAAATTATTGTAAGATATTTTAATATCACCTCCGGTATAAATGCACATAAAGTGTCCGTCTGGACTGAAAGAAGCTCTAAGTCCTTCATGACGTTGTATTAAAGTTTTTAGTGCTTGCTCAAATGTATCTATAACTAAATTACCCTTAAATTGAATCGAAACTGATAAGTTATATGCTTTATTGGCATCACTACTTCCAAAAATACAATCTGACCATATTTCCTGTTGAGAATTTGTTGAATAGATTACTCTTTCAATCTCAGGTGAAAATGGAAAAAATTGAATTTCATTTTTAGTTTGAATTTGGGGTTGAGGTTTGTTTTTCATTACTATCATAATTCTATTTTTAAATGAAATTGTACAGTTCGTAAAGTGACAATTTAAAATAATTGATTATTAATCATGGTTGCAAGATTCTAGTAGCTGTATTTTTATGAACTTCCCTTTTTTATTAGAATCTTCTATAAACCATGCTGGATTCCCGTTTTCGTCACGCCCTAATTTTCCGCCCTTAACAGGTGGATCATTAGCCATTATGATATACTTTTTATCTGCGATTTTGTTCTCCAAAAATTGCTGATCAGCAATCTTCAAAACATCAAAAGTTTTTTCTGGTTGTAGGGTTTCATTTGTTTCAATGACCTTGTCGGGTTTAAAAGTTTCAGCATCTAAAAGTTCTGTTTTCAGACTTCCAAGAGCAGATTTTCCATTTAAGGTGGTATTTCGATAATTTTGTAATTGGTCGATCTTTTGGCTCAAAAGCTGTATTTGCTGAACAATTTGTTCTAATGAAATTTGATTTTCAATTGAAGATAATTGAGGTTTATTTATTAAAATATTAGATTCAATGATTTCATTAGGAGTGATTTCAATTTCTTTTTTAGATTCATTGAGATCCTCTTCAGGAAGGTTAAGGTCTATATAATCAGCTAAAAGAGATGGTGTTGAAAAAACTTCGTTAAGTTGTCTAAAAGTAATTGGTAAGTCAAACTCTTTTTTCAGTTTGCCTGACAATTGGGTAAGAGATAAGGAATCAAGTCCAAGTTCTAAGAAAGTATTTGATGCTGCATCAGATTCATAACTTATTCCTGATGCGTTCCTAATAATTTCTGAAATCTTAAATTGTACTGAATCTTTTCTTGAATTGTTTGTTTTGGTAGCGCTATCGGTTTCTACTGAAGCTATAGGTGTATTTAAAACTGCCGGTATATCAGCAACGGCAGTTTTTTGAATTACTACTGTCTCAACTGTACTTAAAGGTTCAATCCAACAAGGTTTGCGATCAAAAACATAACTCGGTAATTTGATTTTTTGTCTCTGTTGTTGATCGTAAAAAGCATGCCAGTCAGGTTTTATACCTCTAATCCATAAGTCGCCTAAAGCGTTTAACAAAGTAGAATATTCGTTTTCTTGCTCATCCTTAGGAAAAGTTAGACTAGGAAAAGCTGGTATGACTTTACCAACAGCTTGTTGACGCGCTAAAGTAATTAGAGTTTGCCCAGGGCCAACTTCTAATAATATATAATCCTCTAAACCAAATGCAGTATCCATTGCATCTGCAAATCTTACCGTATTTTTTAAGTGGTTCACCCAATAGATTGCACTTGTGGCTTCTGTATCTGAAAGCCAGGTTCCCGTTACTGTCGAGATAATAGGTAAGCGAGGAATATTTAATTTTATTTTTTCTACTTCATTTTTAAATGATTCTAAAATAGGATCCATCATAAAAGAGTGAAAGGCATGGCTGGTAAGGAGTATTTTGTTGGGAATATCTTGCGAATCAAGTTTTTTATTAAAATCAGTAATATCTTCTTTTGTGCCCGAAACCACACAAAACTGATTTGAATTTATTGCCGCAAGTGAAAGTGTTTCAGGAAGCACTTCATTTAATTGCTCAATAGGTACTCGTACAGCCAGCATAGATCCGCCAGGGAGTCCACTGATTAATTTTCCTCTAACCGCAACGATGTGTAAAGCGTCTTTTAAATTCATAATTCCTGCCAAATGTGCTGCGGCAAATTCACCAATACTATGGCCACAAAGAAAAGTTGGTTTTATTCCCCAACTCATCCATAATTGAGACAATGCATATTCGGTAACGAATAAAGCAGGTTGCGTTAAACGAGTATCTTTTAAAAGTTCTTCCGCTTCACCGGAGTTAATTTCAGGATAGATTATATGACGTATATCTAAATTTAAATCTTCCATCAATAGTTCAGCGCATTTATCTATCGCATTGCGATATACTTCTTCGTTATCATAAAGCGTTTTACCCATTTGTAAAAATTGGGCTCCTTGTCCCGGGAATAAAAATCCCATTTCGCCAGGTGCACTTTTTAATAGTGCGGATTTAATGCTTTTTGTTTTGAGAGAAATTAATTTTTCGGCTGCATCGCTTGCAGTATTGGCTATTAAAAAGCTTCTATGGTTAAAGTCATCGCGCGTTGCACTCAATGAATAAGCTATGTCTGCTAAATCATTATCTTTTGATTTATCAATAAAGTTACCCAGCTCATTTTCATAGCTCAGCAGACTATTTTGGCTTTTAGCAGACCACATGAGTATTTGAAGTGGTCGCGTCGTTGAAGGTGGCAAAGGTTTCATCTCATATTCTTCGACAATAACATGTGCATTGGTACTTCCTATACCAAATGAGCTCACGCCAGCTCTTCTTTTACCATCGGCATTCCAGTCAATCAATTTATTATTGATGTAAAAAGGGCTATTATCAAAATCTATATTTGGATTTGGTTTCGTGAAATTAACCATTGGAGGTATTTGCTTATGACGCATTGCTAATAATGTCTTTATTAGACCTGCAGCACCTGCAGCAGCAGTGGTATGACCCATATTACTTTTTATAGATCCCAAAGCACAATAGCCATTTTTTTCTTGTTTACCATAAGCGATTTTAAGTCCTTCTATTTCTATTGGATCGCCAATAGGAGTTGCGGTGCCATGTGCTTCCATATAAGTAATGGTTGATGGCGATATTTGAGCGTCATTGAATGCATTTATTATGGCTCCAGCCTGACCTTTTGGGCTTGGTGCCATAAAACTGCCTTTGTCTCCTCCGTCGTTATTTACACCAACGCCTTTAATTACTCCGTAAATAATATCTCCGTCTTTTTCAGCTTCTTCCAATCTTTTAAGTAAAACGACTCCTGCGCCATCACTAAAGACGGTACCTTTTCCAGAAGCCTCAAAAGATCTTGTAGAACCATCTGGACTTTTAATAAATCCATCATCATAAAGATGACCACTATTTATGGGTGAAGTTACGCTGGAACCGCCCGCGAGAGCAACGTCACACATTCCGGTTCTTATTGCTTTTACCGCTTCAGCAACTGCTAATAACGAAGTCGAGCAAGCGGAATGCACACTAACAGAAGGACCTTTTAAATTTAAATGATATGAAGTTCTGGGGGCAATAAAATCTTTTCCATTTACAGTATAGATCTGAAGTTCGCCTATTGAACTTTTTAGCTCTTTGTTTGAAAATATATTATTTTCGTAGTAAGTATTAATTTCACTGCCTGAGTATACTCCAATACTTCCTTTGTAATGTTTAGGAAGATGTCCGGATTGCTCTAATGCCTCAAATGAAATTTCTAGAAACACTCTTATTTGCGGATCCATAGCGGCCGCAAGTTGTGGGTTTAATCCAAAGAAATTGGCATCAAATGTTTTGGCTGAAGACAAAATCCCTCGAGCACCTATATAAAGTGGGTCTTTACGAAGACTTTCAGGCAAACTAATGTCTAATTCATCTTTTGTAAAATAAGATATTGTCTCTTTTCCATTTTTTAAGTTCTCCCATAATTCCTCCATTGAGTCAGAACCAGGGAATCTTCCAGCCATACCAATTACCGCAATGTCTGCAGAAACAGTTTTGTTTTTGGTCTCTTTAAAGGCAAACAAATCTTCCTTATTTTTTTCTCCATTTTTATCCTCTCCTAAAATTGTACAAAGCTCTCTAATTGTAGGGTAGATGTACATTTTTGAAACAGGTACTTCAATCGATAAACGTTGTCTCAATACCGAAGTAATTTTTTGTGCCAATACTGAACTACCTCCAATATCAAAAAAATCATCATCTATACCTATACTTGGTATTTTTAATTCTTCGCTCCAGATCTTTGCAATATCTTTTTCTAATTGTGTATTAGGTTTTTTAAATAGAGGAGCAGAGTCTGGTCTGGTATATTCAGGAATTGGTAAACTCTTTTTATCAATTTTCCCGTTTGGTGTTATTGGAAAATCCTCTACCCAAATATATTTGTAGGGTAATAATATTTCTGGTAAAATTTTTGAAAGTGCCTCATGAATTATTTTTTCATCCTTTAGTTGTTCATTAGATTTAAAATAAGCTATAAGTTTATCTTCATTTCCATAATAATTGCTTACAATTACTGCAGACTGTTTTATTCCTGGAAAACTATTTAAGGCAGTTTCAATTTCACCTAATTCAATACGATGTCCTCTAATTTTTACTTGGTGATCTATGCGCCCCAAACATTGAAATTCTCCATTCGGTAATAATTTTCCCAAGTCACCGGTACGATAAAGAATAGCATTTGGTTCTGTTGAAAATGAATCTGGAATAAATTTTTCAGCTGTAAGTTCCGGACGTTTCCAATAACCTTGAGCAACACCATCTCCACCAATAACTATTTCTCCAATTGTTCCCGGGGCAACAGCTTGCCCATGCTCATCTAATAAGTAAATTTGTGTGTTTGCAATAGGTCCTCCAATTGTAATTAATTCATCTTTGGCGTTAATTTGCTTGATAGCTGACCATATTGTAGTTTCTGTCGGGCCGTACATATTCCAAAGAGAATCACATCTTGCAGTTAACTGATGCGCCAAATTTAAAGGCATAGCTTCACCGCCACAAAGGGCTTTTAACCTCAACGGTGTTTCCCAGCCAGAATCAAGCAGTAATTGCCATGTAGTTGGTGTAGCCTGAAGTATTGTAATTTCTTTTTTTTGCAAGAGCTGAAGTAAAAGCTGCCCATCATGGGTAGTTTGGTAATCAGCAAAAACTACTATAGCACCTTTAATTAAGGGTAGAAATAATTCGAGACCTGCAATATCAAAAGAAATTGTCGTAATGGACAGTAATTTATCATCAGGATTTATGCCAGGCTCAATCGCCATGCTGAATAAGAAGTTTACTAAATTTTTATGAGTTACAGTAACTCCCTTGGGCTTTCCGGTAGATCCGGAGGTATACATCATATAGGCAACAGCCTCTTGAGCAACAGTAAGCAAAACAGGTGAAATAGGATAGTTGTCTAATACTGACAACGCGTTTTCGACCAATATTGTTTTGGAATAAATTGGCAATGAAGATACAAGTGATTTTGTAGTCAACAAAAAACTAGCCTCAGAATCTTCAAGCATAAATTCTAAACGTCCAATTGGAAATTTAGGATCTAATGGTAAATATGAGGCACCACATTGTAAAATGGCAAAGAGAGCGATAATTAATTTAGGACTTCGCTCCATGGAAACAGCAACTATTTGCCCAGGGGATAAGCCCTGAGACAGAAAATAATTAGCCATTTGGTTTGTCTTTTTTAATAATTCTCCATATGTAAGCTTTTCATCTTCAAATTCAAGAGCTATTAAATTAGGGAAAATGGCAGCTTGCTCTGCAAAAAGGTTATGTAACGCACTTGTAGGATACGTCATTTTAGTCCAACTTATCTTGTTGTCTAAATTATTTTTGTTAAGTCTTTTCATTTTAATGCTATTAAAATTAAAGTTGGGCAAAATAATATGATGAGTTTAACCTCATGATATTTATAATTTATTACTTAGAACTGAGTATTTTTTTTACTAAATAGTTTGTTTATCTAAAAAATAGATGTGGGAGTTATAATTCTTTTTTGGCTAATAATTTTGATGTAAAATATTTTGTATGTATCTGTTAATTAGCTATTAATGTTTTTTTGAAATAAAGTTTTTTTTCGCTTATACTTGTATTCATATCATTGCTATTACCATCTATGAATAACATATTCTAAATTAGATTTGGGTAATTTTACTAAATCTGATAAGTTGTTTACGAAACCAATTTTGTTGACCAATTTTCCTTTTTTGCAATTGCAAGATTTTTGTATGTAAATATCTTACCTATTTATCTTTCTGTTTTTTGTTTTAAAAGGCAATAATTCCTCGTTGAGACCAATTTACCCTTGAACAGGACAGTATTTATTTTGACAGAAATAAAATGTTTAATTTTACTTTTTTATAAGTTGCTTTCGTTTAGTTATTTACATGTTTTTTGGAAGGTAAATATCTAGTAATAGCTGTTCAGATTTTTAAAGAAATCAGATATGCTAATAAGTAAAAAAAGAAGCAACCAATATATTTTCATGAAAACATAACAGTTGTCATATTAGGTGTGATCTGGTTCATTATTATTTTTTAGTAAAGAGAGAGGAACGCTATAAAGGATTTTTTCAATGTAGGTAAATAGTCATTAAAATACTACATTTAATGTCGTTTATCGGAATTAAAATCAGTTTTATCGGTTTTATTTTGTAAATAAATATTTTTGCAGTAAAATAATAAGCCTATAAAACTGTGAAGTATCAAAATTTAAAAATTATTAATCTGCTCATAATTATGCTGTTGTTCTTTCCTTTTAAAGGAAATAGTCAAAATACACAAGATATTATGGAAACCATAATTACATCTGGTAGTAATGCAACAGGAAGTTCTGGTTCTGTAACTTATTCAATTGGCCAGGTATTCTATACTTATATAGGAGTACAAACAGTTTATAATGTAGCTCAGGGTATACAGCATCAGGAAAATGATGAAAGTCTTGGTACACCAGAAATTGAAAAACCTACAACAGAAATATTTGTTTTCCCAAACCCAACGGCAGATTTTGTCAATATAAGTATGAAAGGCGATGAGCTGGAAGCCGCAAATAGATCCTATCGTCTATATGACTTACAAGGCAGGCTTTTGAAGCAAAATGTAATTACTCAAGCTGAAACCCAGATTAGCTTAAACAACTTTAGTTCATCCCTTTATGTACTTACGGTATATGTGGATAACAAACTTTATAAATCTTTTAAAATATTAAAAAAATAATATAATGAAAATTGCACTTACGATACTTTTATTTTTGACTTTTACCTTTACAGTACTTGCTCAAGCACCTGAAAAAATGAGTTATCAGGCAATTATTCGCGCACAAGATAATAGTCTGATCATGAATTCGAGAATTAGCCTTAAAGTTATTATACATCAAAGTACTGTTAACGGAACAACTGTATATCAGGAAACGCATTCTCCTACTACAAATAACAATGGTTTAGTTTCTCTTGAAATTGGAACGGGAACTGTTTCTATAGGTAATTTTAGTAAAATAGCCTGGGATAAAGGCCCTTATTTTATAGAAACGCAAGTTGATGTAAAGGGTGGTGCGAATTATAATATTACCGGAGTTACACAGCTTTTGAGTGTGCCATATGCCTTACATGCAAAAACAGCCGACAGATTAACCGGAGGGGTAACTACTCCAATTACCAAAGCTAACGTTATTTCATTCACTTCTTCAAGAAACATTGCTGCTGCGGATGTAAATAATACAATAGAGTGTACAACATCAGCCACATTAACATTAACCGCCAATTTTAGTAGTATGCTAATAGGGGAGACTATTAATTTAGAAGCCCATAACGGTGCTGTATTGACCATACTAGCCCCTTCAGGAGTGTCAATTAACTACAAAGCAAATGGTAGTGCAAAGTTTACCAGTGTTTCTGGAAACGTAAGGTTTGGCTTTCTTAGAAAAACGGGCACAAATTCCTATATTATATCTGGACAATGAAACATTTAATATTTTTTTTACTCTTTTCAACTATAGTTTTTTCACAAAACTATCATTATGCTATTGACGATGCTCCCGTAAAAACTCCAGAAATACCATCGGGAGTAAATAATCAATTGGAAGAAATTAAATATTTTGAAGCTTTTTTGTTACCAATTGCTCAAAAAGCAAGTATTCAGGCGGCTTTAGACTTGCATGGTGCTGTACGATTAGAAAAAGGGGATTATTCAGGAGTAGATATTGTCATGAAAAGCAATCAAAGGCTTTATGGTTATCCATCATTAACCAAAGTATCTAATATTACAATAACAGCCGGAAGTACAGGAGTGGTTTTAGAAAACTTACTTCCACAAGATAAAACGATAACGCTTCAGGCAGGAGGAGTAATTTCTAATTGTACTTTTAAATCTATAAAATGGGCAACTTTAAAGGCAACAAATGCAACGTTTACAAATAATACCTTTATAAATTACGGTGGTAATATTTTAATAGATTGTAGCCAGTCTGGTTATTTTAGAAATAATAAATTTATAAAACACCAATCAGGAGGGTTAACGACGGTTTTGACTATGAAAGGAAATACCGCAACTCCTAGTTATGGTAATGTGAATTTGCACACCAATTTTCTAACACCTCATGGAGATACAAGCGAGCTGAATAATTTAGTATCGGCTACTTTTGTTGGTATTGATGCAGAAGGCTGGAATCTTACAGGAGACGGAACCAAAGCTATGTTTAAGGCGAGTAATATGGGCAATGTTAAAATAACAGATTTAGGAGGTGGTAACTCATATTCTGCTGTTCGAACCGGAGCTTATGATATCGATGCTGCCAATGTATCTATATTAAATAAAAAACTTTCTACAGAATTTGATGTAATATCGCCGAGAACTAACATGATAATGATTGCTGCTTTAGGGGGATATAAAAGAGGGAGCGGAACAGTTACCGGGTATGATCTCTTGGGAAATTTAGATAATACCAACACTCTAAAATATAATAATGTTGAGCAAACTACTGCTATAACTAATACAACAATAGTTTCAAATCTTAGTGCTTCTATTCTGGGAAATAAATACACGCCCTGGAGCCGACCTGCATGGGAAACATTACCGGATCCGACAGGTGCAAATTGGAGATCTGACAGAGTAGGTAAACCAGATAGTACAACTTATATTCAGAATTTAATAAATACAAATGGAGTCGCACAACTTCCTGAGGGTGTCTATTATATTAGTTCTACTTTAAAAGTCCCTCTTGACAGAGCTCATGGAATTATGGGTAAGGGTACAGGAAAAACTTCCATAGTAGGTTTGAAAGATGATTTTCCTTTAATAACGCTTACGGGTGGTCAGGACGATAATTTTGTATTGGCACATTTGACGCTGCAAGGCGGCAGTGTAGGTGTTTATTCATCACAAAACTTTGGTACACAGCATATGAGTTTTGTATGGTTAAAATATGTAGTATTTAGAGATCAGAATTATGGCTTTCAGTTAGATAAAATGATGGGCTTTGATAATAATTTCTTTGATAATATTTCTTTTGTAAATTGCAATAAAGGATTTTTTCAAGATCCTCTTGTAAACGGAGATTCTGATCATTCCAGCTTTGTTGATAAAACAATGTTTTACAGAAGTCAGTTTATAAATTGCAATACAGCAGTTTCTATGTTAGCAACAAGGGCAGACAATTTAAATGCCTGGGTAGATTGTAAATTTAGTGGAGGACAATCCGCCCTTATTTTAGGTGGAAATAATTATCCAATAGCTGCCAATTGTGATTTTACAGGTTTTACAGGAAAGCAAGTTATAAGCAGTGGAGATATCTCTCTCTATAATTCTAATTTTTACAGTAACAGTACTACAGCTTCAACTATTAAATCTATTAACTCCTATATTGAAGGATGTAATTTTTCAGATGCAACAACCTTATTTTCATCTGTTATATATAATCCTGTAAATGCCTATATAACAAACTCTACTGTAACAAGTACAGTATCTTCTTTAGTGATAGATGGAGATTGGAACAGTAAATATTCAGGAGTATTTATGAATAGTAATTTTAAGTCAAACGCCACACTTAGCAAGCTATTAGTAAATGTAAAAGAAGGTAAGGCAACCGTAATTATAAATACAACTTCTAATCCTTATCCACAGCTTTTAGTAACACAATAAGCATTATAATTTTTGATATACATCTAACTTAACTGATCAATTTATTTATTGGTCAGTTTTTTTGTTTTAAATATCCCTTGTGCACTCTATAGTTATTAGACGTATTGGCTTGCTTCTTCTGTTATTTGGCTGTTATTGATCAAAAACCCCAAATGATTTCTAATAAAAAATCAGATACTTTCGTAGTTTATAAAAACTGATTTCAAAAGTATTTGTGCACCTTTTAACTAAAGTTTGTTTTTGGCAAGATTTTTCCTTTTTCTATAGTCTTAATAATTAAGGCTTTGTTTGGTAATGCGCTGTTAGTGTAGTTTTTATCTGGTTAAATTTAATTTTTAGACGGCTTAAATTGGTTATAGAAGGCGAGTAATTGCATTTTATCGATTTTAAAATCCGTTGGACAGATTTATTATTTAAAACTATGAAAAATGCATATTTTTGAGCGAAATTTAAAATTGGCAAGACAAAATTGATTGTTTGGTCAAAAATGTTATTAATAATATATTATTTAGGGTTAAAATTTAACTTTTTGATAACATTGAAAGAAGAGCGAATTTTTTTTAACTACAATAGTAATTCAAGATAAGAATTACTAAAATTTTTTATTTTCATGAAATATAGTGTATACGAAAATATCAGAAAAATAAGAGAATTAAAAAACTTAACCAGAGAGTTTGTGGCTGCTGAATTAAAAATGAGCCCTAGTGGCTATGGTAAAATTGAAAGAGGAGATGTCGATTTAACTGTTTCTAAATTAATTGAGATTTCAAAAGTTTTAGATGTTTCAATTGAGTTCATATTTAAATTTGATGTGTCTATTTTTTTCAATGAAACGGCAAGATAAATTATTCTGAAAAAATGTAAAATTAAAAGTTTAATAGCGAGACATAAATAGAGTAAATTAAATAATAAAGTTATGGAAAATTACTATTTAAGAATCAAAAAGTATCGGATAGAAAATAATCATACTTCTGAATATATAGCTATTCAAATGGAAATGAGTTTGAAAAAGTATGAGAGTATTGAGAAAGGAATGGTTGATCTCAAATTATCAAAGTTAGATAAGTTAGTGAAAATTTTAGGAATCAAAAAAAGTGAAATTTTCAAGTTGGATACTTAATTTTAGACAAAAAACATTTTTTGTTATCCACACAAAAAAAATAGAGTTCACTATTAAAAAGAACTCTAATTTTTTACTTCCTATTAGTACCTAATATTTACTTTTTTACTTTTAAAACATATCCCAAAGATTCCAGAATTAAAACATAATGCGTTTTTGTGATGTCCTTTACAATAGCATTATGATCACAAAATGGCCCGGAATTCAAATGTATTTCATCTCCAATTTGATACTGCATAACCGATATTTCTTTGGCAGTATCGCCACTTTTAAGCCATTCTTTTATAGTTTCAATTTCCTGGTCTTTTACAATAGCATGTTTACCTAACCAAAATAAATACCGTACCACACCAGGTGAATTAAAAACCAGATTTCTATCTTTTTCTTCTAATTGTACAAATATATAATGATCAAATAATGGTGATTCGACCTTTATTTTTCTATCAGATCTTTGCACGATTTTTTTAATCAAAGGGCAATAGCAATTGACATTAAATCTGGTTAATTGTTCTGCGGCTCTTTTTTCCCATTTGGGTCTAGTGTATACGACGTACCATTTCATAATCCTAATTATTTTGTATTAAAACACATTATGATTTAAATAGAGATTTACTCTTTTGTATTTACCTCAGTTATTTTTTTAAGAGTAATAGCTCAACTTTAATTTTTCACTGCAAATAAATATTCTTCAAAATCTAAACAATCACAAGGGTTTACAGCCTTTTTTATTAATAAGCAGACGTGCTGTTTCAAGTATTAATTACTTTGTGAATTTAATTCGAAGCACGGTAAACATTTACATTTTTAATAGCATTTTTTCCTTAGTAAGGACATTTAGCAACGAAAATGTAGTTTTAATTCTACATCAGTATTATAATTTTAACATAAATTAACATTGTTGATATAGCCGATAAAAATGATTTTTAATTTCTGAATTCTTAAGTCTGAATTTGAATTGTTTTTATACTTATAAGGAACAATAATTTTAATTTCTTTAGACATAAATTTTTCTTTTTTGGATAGCTAGATTGTAGCTATTCACGGGGAACCCCTTTTCATTTCTGAAAAAAGGAGCATTAAAATCCTGTAACAAGGTTAATAATGTATTTTGACTACAAATCCATATTAACAAACTTACTTTTAACTTAAAAACATTAAGCTTATGAAAATTGGAATAACTTTTAGTGCTTTTGATTTATTACATGCAGGGCACGTGAAAATGCTTGAAGAAGCAAAACTACATTGTGATTATTTAATTGTTGGTTTACAGACCGATCCCACCTTGGATCGCCCAACAAAAAATAAACCAACTCAAACTGTTGTCGAACGCTACATACAATTGAAAGCGTGTAAGTTTGTTGATGAAATAGTTCCTTATGCGACTGAACAGGACTTAGAAGATATTTTGAAAGCCTTTACTATTGATGTGCGTATCTTAGGAGATGAATATAAGGAAAGAGATTTTACAGGCAGAAGTTATTGCGAAGAAAAAGGAATTGAGTTGTACTTTAATATAAGAGACCATCGTTTTTCAAGTACCAATTTGCGTCATGAAGTGTATCAGAAAGAAATTTTAATGAACAGTAATGGCAATTAGTACTCTTACTCATGTAATTCTAACAGGGGGAGTTGGCAGCAGATTATGGCCTCTATCCAGAAAAACACTTCCTAAGCAATATCTTGAACTTTTTGACGGAGAGTCACTTTTTGAAAAAACAGTGAACCGTAATCAGGTTATTTCCAATAAAACGATAGTGGTTGGAAATATAGAAAATTACAAAATGAGTAATGCCATTATGTCAAAATTAAGTAAGTCTTTTACTCATATTGTAGAAGCTGTACCTCGCAATACAGCTGCAGCAATTGCATTTGCAGCATTTGCATCAAAGCCAGAAGATATTTTACTGGTTACACCATCAGATCATATTATAGAAAGCAATCAGTTATATGATGCTGCTTTGCAAAAAGCGATTGTACTGGCTAATCAGGATTACCTTGTTACGTTTGGTATAAAACCTACTAAACCGGAAACGGGTTATGGTTATATTGAATTTGAGAATGAAAATGTAATTGCATTTCATGAAAAGCCAGATTTCGAAACAGCAACAGCCTATCTTCAAAATGGAAATTATTTTTGGAACAGTGGACTTTTTTGTTTTAAAGCAGAAAAATTTTTAGAAGAGCTTGAAAAGCAGGAACCTGAAGTTTATTGGGCTTCAAAAGCGGTTTGGGAAGTAAATAAAGACGGCTTTCTGAATTATGAATTGTCACTAAATATTCCTTCCATAAGTATTGATTATGCAGTTATGGAACGAAGTAAAGACATTAAAGTAGTCCCTGGTCATTTTGAATGGTCTGATCTGGGTTCGTTCGAATCGGTTTATGATTATCTGGTGCAAAAAGGCCATCCAATTGACGAAAACAGAAATATTGCCATAGGAACTTCATTACACACTACTTTTATTGGTGTTAAAAATTGCATTTTAATTTACACCACCGATGCCTTAATGGTCTTGCAAAAAGAAAATTCTCAAGAGGTAAAACAAGTTTATCAACATTTAGAATCTATTGCTTCGCCATTATTATAATTCATTTTAATTTTTTTATAAACGAGCCTACAATGATTGACAAAAATGCTGCAATATATATTGCCGGACACCAAGGAATGGTTGGAAGTGCTATTTGGAGAACCTTACAAGCAAAAGGTTACCATAATCTTATAGGAGCTTCAAGTAAAGAATTGGATTTAAGAGAACAAGAAGATGTTCGGGACTTTCTTCGAAAAACAAGACCTGATGTTATTATAGATGCTGCGGCAAAAGTAGGAGGGATCATGGCGAATAATGATTTTCCGTATCAATTTTTGATGGAAAACATGCAAATTCAAAATAACCTTATTGGTGAAGCACATAAGTTGGGTGTAAGCAAGTTTATCTTTTTAGGTAGTTCGTGTATTTATCCAAAATTAGCATTACAGCCTTTAAAAGAAGAGTATTTGATGACAGGTTCGTTAGAAACTACAAACGAGTGGTATGCTTTAGCAAAAATTAGTGGTGTAAAATTATGCCAGGCTATACGCAAACAATTCAAAAAAGATTTTGTGAGTTTAATGCCAACAAATTTATACGGTATCCATGACAATTTTGATTTGGACAGTTCTCACGTTTTGCCGGCGATGATTCGTAAATTTCATGAAGGCAAAGAAAATAATAATGCTTCAGTTATCCTTTGGGGTACAGGTAAACCAATGCGGGAATTTCTATTTGTAGATGATATGGCAGAAGCGGTAGTTTTTGCTTTAGAAAATGAGCTTCCGGGACATTTGTACAATGTGGGAAGCGGAGAAGATATTACTATTAAAGAATTAGCTGCTATAATACAAAAAATCGTCGGGCATACCGGACAGATTATTTGGGATGATAACAAACCGGATGGGACACCAAGAAAATTGCTGGATGTTTCTAAAATGCATAAGATCGGTTGGAAACACGAGATTAATCTTGAACAAGGAATTCAAAAAACCTACAATTGGTTTTTGGAAAATATTGAAAATTTTAAAGAAAAGATCTATTAGTAGGTCCTTTTAATTTATCTCCAACAAAAATTTTATCGTTACGATTTTAAAAATTTGCACTTTGCAACACAATGCCTTGTGCCTTATACTTAACATTATGAGTCCATTAAAAAAAATAGCTTTTATTACAGGTGTTACCGGACAAGACGGAGCTTATTTGAGTGAATTTTTACTAGAAAAAGGCTATATCGTACACGGTTTAAAAAGACGAACTTCTATGTTTAATACAGATCGTATTGATCATTTATATCAAGATCCCTATATAGAAAACAGGAATTTCATTTTGCATTATGGTGATATGACTGATAGTACCAATTTGACTCGTTTAATTCAGCAAATTCAGCCTGATGAGATTTATAATTTGGCAGCGATGAGTCATGTAGCAGTTTCATTTGAAACTCCGGAATATACTGGTAATGCAGATGGATTAGGAACCTTGCGCCTTCTGGATGCGATTCGTTTACTGGGGTTGGAAAAAAAGACACGAATTTATCAGGCATCGACTTCAGAGTTGTATGGGAAGGTGCAGGAAGTACCCCAAACTGAAAAAACACCTTTTTATCCACGTTCGCCTTATGCTGTGGCAAAAATGTATGCCTATTGGATTACCGTAAATTATAGAGAAGCTTACGGAATGTATGCCTGTAACGGAATCTTGTTTAATCATGAATCACCTATTCGTGGAGAAACTTTTGTAACGCGTAAAATTACCAGAGCAACTTCAAGAATAGCTTTAGGATTACAAGAAAAATTATACCTGGGAAATCTGGATGCAAAACGCGATTGGGGGCATGCCAAAGATTATGTGCGAATGATGTGGATGATTCTACAAGCAGAAGAACCTGAAGATTGGGTAATTGCAACAGGAACAACTACTCCGGTTCGTGAATTTGTTCGTATGAGTTTTGCCGAAGTAGGTATTGAATTAGAATTTAAAGGTAAAGGTGTAGAAGAAAAAGGCTTTGTGAAATATTGTAGCAATCCGGATTATCAGATTGCAGCAGGTACAGAAGTACTAGCAGTCGATCCAAATTATTTTAGACCTACAGAAGTAGATTTACTAATAGGAGATGCTTCAAAAGCCAGGACTAAACTAGGTTGGCAATGCCAATACGATTTACCTGCATTGGTAAAAGAAATGATGGAATCTGATTTAAAGTTGATGGCTAAAGAACAGCATTTAAAGGAATGTGGTTATAGCATCTTAAATTATTTCGAGTAAACCAATAATAAAGTAGTAGAACGTAATTTTTTATGCCTCCTAAAAGATATTAAATGAAAATTAAAAATATTTGCTGTTTAGGTGCCGGTTACGTTGGTGGTCCAACGATGTCTGTTATCGCATTAAAATGCCCGGAAATTCAAGTAACTGTTGTAGATTTAAACGAAGCTCGCATTTCGGCATGGAATGAGGAGGATCTGGATAAGTTACCTGTTTATGAACCAGGACTTGCAGAAGTAGTTCGTGAGGCAAGAGGTCGCAATTTGTTTTTTTCAACCGAAGTAGAGCGTGCAATTGAAGCTGCAGATATGATTTTTATAGCAGTAAATACTCCTACGAAAACTTATGGAGAAGGCAAAGGAATGGCGGCAGATTTAAAATTTGTTGAGCTTTGTGCCAGACAAATTGCCCGAGTAGCCAAAACGGATAAAATAATAGTAGAAAAATCAACTCTTCCAGTCCGGACAGCCGAAACATTACAGACTATTTTAGATCATACGGGCAACGGTGTTAAATTTGAAGTACTTTCAAATCCGGAGTTTTTAGCAGAAGGAACAGCTATTGATGATTTACTTAATGCCGACAGGGTTTTAATTGGAGGAAAACAAACGGAGAGTGGTCTACAGGCAATTCAATCTTTGGTTGATATTTACAGGCATTGGTTGTCACCAGAACAAATTTTAACCACAAATGTATGGTCTTCAGAATTATCAAAATTAACAGCCAATGCTTTTTTAGCACAAAGAATTTCCTCGATTAATGCGTTATCTGCTTTATGTGAAGTAACTGAAGCAGATGTTGATGAAGTTGCCAATGCCATTGGAACTGATACCCGAATTGGATCAAAATTTCTTAAAGCTTCAGTAGGATTTGGAGGATCTTGTTTTCAAAAAGACATTCTAAACTTAGTCTATTTATGCCGCTATTTTAATTTACCTGAAGTGGCTAATTATTGGGAGCAGATTATTATCCTGAACGATTATCAGAAATATCGTTTTGCAAAGAATATTATCAACACGCTTTTTAATACAGTTAGTGGAAAGAAAATAACTTTTTTAGGTTGGGCATTTAAAAAAAACACCAACGATACCAGAGAGTCCGCTGCTATTTATGTAGCAGAACATCTCATTGAAGATGGCGCAGAAATTCACATTTATGATCCAAAAGTTTCTGAAGAAAAAATCAAATACGATATGCGCTATATACTGGAATTAAAGGGACTTACAGAACAGAAAATTGAATCAAAAATAAAACAAATTTTCGTTTATAAAACAGCAATGGATGCTCTCGATCAAGCGCATGCAGTTGCAGTGTTAACTGAATGGGATGAATTTAAAATGTATGATTGGGCGACTATTTATTCCAGAATGTATAAGCCTGCTTTTGTATTTGATGGGCGTAATATTCTGGATGCAGAAAAATTAAAAGCAATTGGTTTTCAGATTAAGGGAATTGGAAAAGGGTAAGCTAATCGAGTATATAAAAACTATTTTTTAACCATTTTATTTTCATTCCTTGAAAAATATTCTGATAAAGTTCAAACAACATCCTAAGTATGATACAGTCATAAGCTGGGGAAAATTGCTTTCGATTACCGGAAGTGCTCAAGTTATTATACAGATTTTAGGATTTGGTTCAGGGATTTTAATAATCCGTTTGTTAACTGTTCAGGAATATGCTTTTTATACCTTAGCTAATACAATGCTGGGGATGATGGCCGTACTTGCTGACGGGGGTATCGTTCCGGGGGTCATGGCTCAAGGAGGAAAAGTTTGGGAAAATAAGCAAAAAATGGGCACTGTTTTAGCGACTGGTTTAGATTTAAGAAGAAAATTTGCAATTGCAAGTTTGTTAATCTCAGTACCTATTTTGTTTTATCTATTATTGCATAATGGTGCTAGCTGGATTATGGCATTACTTATAGCAACGGCGCTGATTCCTGCTTTTTATGCTACTTTATCAGATTCCTTATTAGAAATTATTCCTAAATTGAATCAGACTATCGTACCATTACAACGAAATCAAATCGAAGTAGGAGTTGTCAGATTATTTTTATCAGGTTTGACTATGTTTGTTTTTCCCTGGGCTTTTGTAGCTATATTAACGGCAGGTATTCCTCGTATATGGGGAAATGTTGGTTTAAGAAAAATAGTGTATACTATGGCTGACAAAGACAAAAAGCCTGACAAAGAAGTGAGAAGTGAAATATTAAGTCTAGTTAAACGAATACTTCCAACCTCTATTTATTACTGTTTTTCAGGACAAATTACAATTTGGTTGGTTTCTATTTTTGGCAATACACATTCTTTGGCTCAATTAGGTGCTTTAAGTAAAGTAAGTGTTATGTTGTCCATTTTTAATGTAATAATTGCAACATTAATTATTCCTCACTTTGCTAAATTAATTCCAGATAAATATTTATTGCTTAACCGTTTCTTGCAAATAATGGGGCTCTTGCTTGTTTTAGTAAATGCTATCGCCTTAATAGTTTATTTATTTCCTACTCCAATTTTATGGGTACTTGGAGACGCTTACAAAGGTTTGCAATTTGAGTTGTTATTAAGTATAATTAGTAGCTGCATTGGTTTACTAGGGGGAGTGGTTTTTAACTTATATACATCAAGAGGTTGGGCTATGTCTCCAATAGTGTCAATTTTAATTAATTTGTTTTCGATTGTTTTTTTTGCAAGCGTATTAGATTTAAGGAGCTTAAAAGGAGTTTTATTTTTTAATATAGCATTAGGAGTAGTTTCATTGTTGCAAACCATTTTGTTTTGTTTATATAATATTTTTCTAATAAAAAATAATGATAATCAATTAACCCTATAAAATGGGATTTAAGAGAAATAGCAAAATAAATAATTATTAATATCAGTAAGTTCTTAAACAGTTTTATTTATTAGACGCACGACAATATGGAAATTCTCTTTATTTGCGGCTCAGCCGAAATTGGTAATGATGGTGTAGGTGATTATACTCGTCGATTATGTGGAAAACTTATAAAATCTGGTCATGAAGCTCAAATTTTATCTATATGCGACCATCAGGCAAATTCTTTTATCAGTGAAACTCAAATAACAGAAGAAACAGAAGTACTGGTACATAGAATACCTATTTCAACTCCCAATAATCAACGCCTAATTTGGTTGCAAAGTGTTTTGAAAACTTTCGAACCCGATTGGATTTCTTTGCAATATGTCCCTTATAGTTTTAACCCAAAAGGATTGCCGTTCTGGCTTCCATCTTACTTAAAAAGAATAAAAGGAAATCATAAGTGGCATATAATGTTTCATGAATTATGGTTAGGGATCGATGTTGAATCTTCTATCAAACACAAATGTATTGGTCGATTACAACAAATTATAGCTAAAAAGGTAGTTCATAATACTAAAACACATTATATAAGTACTCAAAATAAATTATATCAATTCTTTCTGCAATCTCATAATATTAGTGCAGAAATTTTACCAATTTGTGGTAATATACCTTTGACAGGAATAAAAAAAGAATCTATAGAATTTGTGCAATTTGTTTTATTTGGTACAATTCATAATGGAGCTCCTTTTGAAGATTTTGTTGCTGATTTAATGAGTACTTCAAATAAGTTTGAAAAGCCAATAAAATTTGTTTTTATTGGTAAAAACGGCCCGGAACTTACAAGTTATATCTCTATACTGGATAATTATAAAATAGGTTATGAGGTTTTGGGGGTACAATCTGAAAATGTAATATCACAAGTACTCCGTGATAGTGATTTTGGAATATCTACAACACCTTATTACCAAAGTGAAAAAAGCGGAGTTTATGCGGCCTACAAAGAGCATCAGCTAAATACGATTTGTGTTTCGCGCGAATGGACACCAATAAAGGGACAGTACGTTATACCGCAAATTATTAAATATGAAAAAAATAATTTGAATATAATTCCGATGGATATTGAAGTTCCTGATACGCAAAATATGGCCACACAGTTTATTAATTCAATTTTCGTATCATGAAGTTATTGGTTTCTCATCCAACATTAAATGCGAATTCAAAAAATCTGATGATTGGATTATTGCAAAATAAGCTAGTTTTTAAATTATTTACGTCGATAGCAATATTCCCGGGGCAGCTATTATACAAATTAAGCAGTAACCCCAAATTAAAAGATTTAAAAAGAAGAAGTTTAGATAAAACATGGAAACCCTACACAAGATCAAACTCTTTTTTTGAGTTTGGACGTTTGTTAACTTCAAAATTGAATTTAGATAGTTTAATTGCACATGAAAATGGTATTTTTTGTATTGACAAAGTTTATCAAAAGCATGATAAATGGGTTTCAAATAATTTAGAGAAAGCAAAGAAAAGAGGACTATCAGGAGTCTATGCCTATGAAGATGGAGCATTGTCTACCTTTAAAAAAGCAAAACAATTAGGGCTTTGTTGTATTTATGACTTACCTATTGGTTATTGGAAAAGTGCCCGGTTATTACTGCAGGAAGAATTTGACGTAAATCCTGATTGGTCAGGCACACTTACCGGATTTAATGACTCAGCAGATAAACTCCAAAAAAAGGATCAGGAATTAGCATTGGCAGATGTGCTCTTTGTAGCAAGTAGCTTTACCAAAAAAACATTAAAAGAGTATTCAGGAGACTTACCGGAAATAAAAGTAATTCCGTATGGTTTTCCGGAAGTGAAGCAAAAGAAAAAGTATCAGCCGCTTGGAAATAGAAAGCTTAAAGTTTTATTTATCGGCGGTCTATCGCAACGAAAAGGGATCTCTTATTTATTTGAAGCAGTTGAAGGAATGCAAAATAAAGTGGAGTTAACTATTGTAGGTCAAAAAGCAGTAGCTAATTGTGCTGCACTGAATAAAGCCTTAGAAAAACACACATGGATTCCGTCTTTACCTCATGAAGAGATATTAGCCTGTATGAGTGAACATGATGTATTTGTTTTTCCTTCTCTTTTTGAAGGTTTTGGTTTGGTAATAACAGAAGCAATGTCACAAGGAGTACCAGTCATTACAACAGATCGTACAGCAGGACCGGATCTGATCAGGGATGATGAAGATGGATGGATTGTGCCGGCCGGTTCTTCATCAGCATTGAAACAAGTTCTTATTAAAATACTGGAAAAACCAGAAATACTGGAACAATTCGGACTCGCAGCTCAAAATAAAGCTAAAGCCAGACCATGGTCCGTTTATGGACAGGAAATGGCTGATGCACTTTCTTCGTTAGAGATTTAAAACAAACAGAATAATGGATAGTACGATAGAAGAAGTAGTAGAGCCAAAATATAACTTTTTAAAAATAGCTATTTGGTTATATTTTTTACTTTGGATTTTTGAAGGTGCTTTACGTAAATGGGTTTTACCGGGATTGGCTACGCCATTACTGATTGTACGTGATCCTGTTGCTATTTTTATAATAGGAAGGGCTATCTATGAGAATGTGAAATTTATAAATCCATATATTATTTTTGGATCTATATTTACCTTGTTTGGGTTAGTAATTACACTAACATTTGGGCATGAAAATCTTTTCGTAGGTATTTATGGTGCCAGAATTATGCTGCTTCATTTTCCACTTATCTTTATAATTGGAGAAGTTCTGGTAAAAGAAGATGTGCTAAAAATCGGGCGATTTCTTCTGGTAATGAACATTTTAATGACAACTATTGTTTATTTTCAATTTATAAGTCCTCAGACAGCATTTATAAATATTGGCGTTGGAGGAGAAGGAAGTGCAGGATTTTCCGGAGCAATGGGTTACAGTAGGCCACCAGGAACATTTTCGTTTATTTCAGGTTTGTCTATTTTCTATACAGCGGTCTCTGTCTTCGTTTTTTATTTTTGGTTGTCTAAGGATTATTGTTCCAAAATTTTACTTTATACCAGTACCATTGCCTTAGTTATTGCCTTACCTCTTACTATAAGCCGTGGTGCAGTTGTAGCTGTTGCTATTGTAGGCTTATTCGCCATCATCGCGTCAGTAACTTCAGGTAAAATGTTAGTTAAATTACTTATTAGTGGTATTGCTTTTTATTTAGTGATACTCATTTTACAAAAATATTCTACAATATTTAGCTTAGGTACTGAAGTATTTATGGATCGTGTTGATACCGTAAATAAAGTAACTGGCGGAGGTTTAACGGATTCAATTTTTTTAAGGGCGATAAATGAATTCACCGGACCTATCTTGGAACTATTTGATCAGCCATTGTTTGCAGGAAATTTAGGTATGGGTACAAATGCTGGTGCCCAAATGTTAACGGGTAAAATTGTCTTTCTGGTTGGAGAAACAGAGTTTAGTCGCATAGGTGGTGAACAGGGAATTATTTTTGGAGGGGGACTTATGGTTTTGCGTATCGTTTTAGCAATTAGTATTGCTTTTCAGTCTTTTAAATTACCAAAAGAAGAAAAACTCCTGCCATTTATTATTTGCGGAGCTGCCTGCATAGCAATATTTCAAGGACAATGGGCTCAACCCAGTATTTTAGGTTATGCCGTTATTATGACGGGTTTAGTTATGGCTAGTTTAAAAAAGGACGAAACTTCGTCGAAAAAAAATAGTTTATGATTGGAAGAATAATTTTAATTGGTAATTATAAGCCTGACAAGCAGTTTAGCATGCAAATTTTTGAAGTTCTAATGGCAGAAGGATACACAAAATCTAAGCTTCACGTTAAAGTGATTCGTCCTGGTGAGATATTCAGAAAATTAAGTTTAAATAAGCAAGGCGTAATGAAGTGGTTAGGATATGTAGATAAGTTTTTTTTATTTCCTATTCAGCTTTTAGTTACGAGAAGTATAAATTTTATCTTGTTTAGATCAGTAAGCTATCATATTTGTGATCATTCAAATGCTTTTTACCTTTATTTTCTACCTAAAAAGAAAACAATTATTACCTGTCATGATGTTTTAGCAATAAGAGCAGGCCTTGGATTTGGAGATACTTATTGTCATGCCACAAAATCTGGCAAAGTATTGCAAAAGATAATTTTAAAAGCCTTATCAGGAGCTAAAAAACTGGCAGCAGTATCTGAATTTACATTAAATCAATTATTGGAGATTGATACAAAAAGTGATAGCAACAAAAATTGGATAATTATTCATAATGCTTTATCTGAAAAGTTTGTGCCTTTGCCAGAAGAGCAGATTCAGGAAGTATTGAATAAGTTTCAACAACTAAAAGGCAAGGACATTATTTTGCATGTAGGTTCTGATCTGGAACGTAAGAACAGAAAATTATTAATCTATATGATTTATGAATTGCAAAAGAATTGGGATGGATTATTAGTTTTGGCCGGAGAAGCACTAAATGCACAACTGCTTGAGTTAATTCAAAAATTAAATGTTTCCGATAGAATTTTGCAAATACAGAATCCTAGTGATAAGGAAATTATAGCACTTTATTCCAGATGTCAGGCCATGATTTTCCCTTCTTATTCTGAAGGTTTCGGCTGGCCAATAATCGAAGCTCAGGCTTGTGGATCGCCTGTTATTACAAGCAATAAAGCTCCTATGATGGATGAAGTAGGCGGAAATGCTGCATTATATGCTGATCCAAACGATGCAAGCTCTTTTGCAAATCAGTTTTTAAAATTTAATGATATAAAATTTAGAAACGCTACCATTACACTTGGATATGAAAATGCAAAACGATTTGATTTCAGTAATACAATTCGTCAATATGTTGAATTAATAGAAAATTAATCATGATGATACTAAAAATAATAACCGTTTTATTGCCTTGGCCTTTAAAACGATTTGTTCTGGTTCATTTTTTTAAATATGAAATTCATTCATCAGCCAGAATTGGTTTTTCATGGATTTATCCTAAAAGGCTTATTATGGATTTGGATTCTAATATTGGAAACTTTAATGTCGCAGTACATTTACATTTAATGATAATTGGAAAACACTCTAGTATTGCAAGAGGTAATTGGATCACTGGATTTCCTACTAACACTAATTCGAAACATTTTTCCCATCAGCCAGACCGCAAATCAAATTTAATAATTGGAGAACATTCGGCTATTACAAAAAAACATCATATCGATTGCACTAATATGATTCAGATAGGCAATTTTGTTACAATTGCAGGTTATTCAAGTCAATTGCTTACCCATTCTATTAATATCGAATTAAATATTCAGGACAGTCATCCCATAACTATCGGAGATTATTGTTTTGTTGGAACTGCTTCAACTATTTTAGGCGGCGCGTCTTTACCAGCTAATTCTGTCCTTGGAGCAAATGCCTTATTAAATAAAAAGTTTACAGTTCCTTACAGATTATACGGTGGAAATCCTGCTAAAGAAATCAAAGAATTGTCAAAGAATTGTAAATATTTTAATAGACAAAAAGGTTTTGTCTTTTGAATACTCAAACTATCAACATAACTAACATAATGATCCAGGCATGAAAATAATTCATTATATAGCTAGTATTGATAAAAGTGGCGGTGGAACCACAGAATATATGCGGTTGCTGAGCGCAGCATTAAAAAAAGATACCACCTTTAGCATTGCTACAGGTATTTCTAAGGATCCTATAAATATTGAAGGTATTCCAGTAAAGTTTTTTAATAGCAAGTTATCCCGATGGTTTTCCTTGATGAACGAGTTTCACAGTTTTCTTAAAAGTGAAAAGCCAGATATTGTGCATATTAACGGAATTTGGACCCCTCAAAATTGGGGTTTTCAAAATGTAGCTCAAAAACAGGGAATAAAAGTTATTGTCTCTCCACATGGCATGCTGGAACCCTGGATTCTGGCTCATAATTCATTCAAAAAAAAGATAGCATTGTTTTTATATCAAAAGAGAGCTCTGAAACAATCAATATGCCTTCATGCAACTGCTCAGATGGAGGCAGCAAATATTAAAGCTTTGGGTTATAAAAATCCTATTCATATTATTCCAAACGGAATTTATTTAAGTGATATAAAAGTGATTAAAGAATATTACGGAACAAAAAAAATGATATTTATGTCCCGGATTCATCCTAAAAAAGGTATTGAAATCCTGTTGGAAGCGTGGAGGAATTGTTATACAGAGGATTGGACTCTTGAAATTGCAGGCACAGGCGAGGAAAATTACATGGCTAGTCTAATTCAAAGTGTTGAGGATTTAGAAAATGTGCGTTTTGTTGGAGCAAAGTATGGTGAAGAAAAGTGGGACTTCTTGAGATCTGCCGATGTAATGGTACTACCAACGCATAGCGAAAATTTTGGAATTGTAGTTGCCGAAGCTTTGGCGGTAGGAGTTCCGGTAATAACAACTCAAGGTACACCGTGGGAAGATTTAGAAATATATAAATGTGGGTGGTGGATTGATTTATCGGTTAGGAATTTAGAAGATGCATTAGTTAAAGCCTTCAATGCACCAACAATGTTATTAGAAGTTATGGGAAGACAAGGTCGGGAACTAGTGAAAAATAAATACGACACAGAGGTCATGGGTAAACAAATGTTGGAATTATACAAGAATATCTAAGCGATGAAAATAACAATAGTTCAGGGTGCTTTTTTTCCTGTGCCCCCATTAATGGGCGGAGCTGTTGAAAAAATGTGGTACGGTTTAGCAAAAGAATTTGCTAATCGGGGACACGAAGTAAACTATATCTCAAAATCATTTGAAGGACTTTCAAATGTTGAAAGTGAAGATGGAATTGACCATATCAGAGTAAAAGGCTACAAAGCACCATCTTCTGGTATTGTACTAAAGATTCTGGATTTATTTTACACTTTAAAAGCCGTTCGAAAAATTGCCACTAATACAGATATCATAATTTCGAATACCTTTTGGCTGCCTATTATTTTATCATTGAAGCAAAAGAAAAAATGTATGATAGATGTGGCAAGAATGCCAAAAGGACAAATGAAATTTTATACAAAAAATGCACGTTTAAGAGCTAATTCCAGCCCTGTAGCAAAAGCTATAAAAGATGAAATTAAGACCGAATACTTTGATAAGGTCGTTATGATTCCAAATACATTGCCTTACAGAAACACAACTACTATTGATTTTTCAAAAAAGCAAAAAATAATTTTATATACAGGCCGAATTCATCCAGAAAAAGGTTTAGATATTTTGATAAAATCTTTTGTCACCCTTGACGCAAAAGATTGGCAATTACTTATTGTAGGTCCTTATTCTACAGAAACCGGAGGAGGAGGAGAAACTTATCTGGATAAACTAAAACAGTTAGCCCAAAATAGCAACGTGAGATTTTTGGAACCTATTTTCGATATCGATAAATTAAATGTAATATATTCAAAAGCCTCTGTGTTTGTCTATCCTTCTATAGCCGAACAAGGCGAGACTTTTGGCGTTTCACCGTTAGAAGCTATGAGTTGGGGATGTGCTACAATAGTTTCAAATTTAGACTGTTTCAAAGATTTTTTAATTCATAATAAAAATGGTTTGTGTTTCGATCATCGCGCAGAAAGAAGAGTCGAAATTTTGAGTCAGTACCTTAAAGACTTAATAAATAATCCAAAACTAATCAATGACTTAGCAACAGCAGGCTTGATGGTAAATGATACACATTCCAATGAAAAATTAGCAGCAGAATTCTTAAATGAATTTGAGTCTATGAAAATCAAACAAAATTAGGAATGAAACAAAAGCATTCTCAAAATTCACCATACGATTCACCATGGTCAGTATCGCAGCGTATTAAAATGATAGTATGGGAATATGTATGGTTATTATTTTGTACCTGGACTCCAAAACCTGCTAATTCATGGAGATTATTTTGGCTCAAATTGTTCGGATGTAAAATTTATGGAAAACCATTTGTACATCAGAGGGCAAGAATTCAAATTCCATGGAACCTGATCTTGCACGATCACGCATGCCTCGGCGATCGGGCCAATGCTTATACGTTGGGAGTTATAGAAATATTTGAGCACGCCACAGTAGGCCAGGAAGTATATCTGTGTACTGGTACTCATGCATTTAATGAACCTGCTATGAATTTAATTACGAGTAAAATAGTAATACAGAGAAATGTTTTTATTGGGGTAAGAGCCATCATAATGCCTGGTATAATAGTAGGAGAAAATGCTATTATAGGCGCAGGAAGTTTAGTGACTAAAAATGTCGAAAAAAATACAATAGTAGGAGGAAATCCTGCCAAACTTATAAAACCTAGAAGCTTTGAATAAAATTCCAATTTCTGTAATCGTTTCTGTAAAAAACGAAGCTTTAAATTTACCATCTTGCCTGGATAAATTAGAGCGTTTTGATCAAATAATCGTAGTAGATTCCTGCAGCACTGATGATACTCCGATTATTGCAAAGACCAAGGGGGCTGAAGTATTGCAATTTCAATGGAATGGTAAATTTCCAAAAAAACGCAATTGGGCATTACAAAATGCTGACCTTCGCCACGAGTGGATTTTGTTTTTGGACGCTGATGAATTTGTTTCTGATGAATTTGTAAACGAAGTCGGTATCAAAATCCACGATCCTTATTATAATGGTTTCACAATACGTTTTGAAAACTATTTTATGGGAAGGAAACTTAAATATGGGTATGGATTTCAAAAGTCGGCCCTTTTTAAGAAATCAAAAGGTGCCTATGAAAAAATCGATGAAGATTTGTGGAGCCATTTAGACATGGAGGTACATGAACATCCAATTATTGAAGGTAAGGTTGGGGTTATTAAATCGAAAGTTGTTCATAAAGATTTTAAAAACTTAGAACATTACATATCCAAACACAATGCTTATTCTACTTGGGAAGCCCACAGATATCTGCAGTTAAAGCAGACGAAAAATACGCTGTTATCTTTCAATCAAAAAATTAAATACAGCCTGATTAATACAGGATTACTTCCTGCAGTCTATTTTTTGGGCGCTTACTTTTTGAAATTAGGCTTTTTAGATGGTAAGGAAGGATTTTATCTGGCACGTTTTAAGTCACATTACTTCTTTCAAGTTCAAACTAAAATCGATTCATTCAAAAATAACATCGAATTAAAATGAAAAGAATATTGATAACTGGAGGAGCTGGATTTGTCGGTTCTCATTTGTGCAAAAGATTGTTGAATGAAGGAAATGAAGTGATTTGTCTGGACAATTACTTTACGGGAACTAAATCAAATATAATTGAGCTGTTGGATAATCCTTATTTTGAAATGGTAAGACATGACATAACAGAGTCTTATTATGCTGAGGTTGACGAGATTTACAATTTGGCTTGTCCTGCATCTCCTGTTCATTACCAATATAATCCGATAAAGACAATTAAAACTTCTGTAATGGGAGCCATCAATGTTTTAGGATTAGCCAAACGTGTTAATGCTAAAGTGTTGCAAGCCAGTACTAGTGAAGTGTATGGAGATCCGTTGGTACATCCTCAAACCGAAAGCTATTGGGGGCATGTAAATCCAATAGGTATTCGTTCCTGTTATGACGAAGGAAAGCGTTGTGCCGAAACTTTATTTATGGATTATCACAATCAGAACAAAGTTGCCATTAAAATCATTAGAATATTTAATACTTACGGGCCTAATATGAACCCTGGTGATGGGAGAGTGGTTTCAAATTTTATTGTACAGGCTCTGCAGGGAAAAGATATTACCATTTTTGGAGATGGTTTGCAAACTCGTTCATTT
The DNA here is from genome assembly GCF_015351595.1 of Flavobacterium sp. LC2016-12. Taxonomy (GTDB): domain Bacteria; phylum Bacteroidota; class Bacteroidia; order Flavobacteriales; family Flavobacteriaceae; genus Flavobacterium. The sequence goes on from NZ_JADKPT010000001.1 coordinate 889,188, forward strand.
CAATATGTTGACGATTTAGTTGAAGGCATGATTCGTATGATGGGGTCTGAACCTTCATTTCTGGGTCCGGTAAATTTAGGTAACCCTAACGAATTTACGATGCTCGAGCTGGCCCAGACAATTATTGAATTGACAGGTTCTAAATCGAAAATTATTCATCTTGATTTACCACAAGATGATCCCAAACAAAGGCAGCCAGACATTTCTTTGGCAAATAATAAGCTTAATGGCTGGGAGCCTAAAATACAATTGCGAGAAGGCTTGATTACTACGATCAGCTATTTTGATAAGTTGTTATTAAAACTATAAGCACTTCTTTTTTATACAATAATACAATTTATTTCTACTTTTTTTCCCTCAGTTTTTTATTGGGGGATTAGGTTTTTATACGCTAAAAATTCAGTTAGTATTAATCTTAAAATTTATTATGATGAGAATAACTATTATAACCGTATGTTTCAATAGAAAAGCTACTATCGAAAAAGCTATCAAAAGTGTATTGGAACAAAATTATCATGATATTGAATACATTATCATTGATGGCAATTCTACAGATGGAACAAAAGAAATTATTGAATCTTACGGAGACAAAATATGCAAATTTGTCTCAGAACCTGATAGTGGAATGTATGATGCAATAAACAAAGGGCTCAAATTGGCAACAGGAGATGTGATTGGTTTAATGCATTCTGATGATGAATTTTATGATAAAAAGGCCGTTGGAAGAATTGCAGCCCGTTTTAATGCAGACTCTAGTATTGATGGCGTTTATGGTGATGGCGTTTATGTTTCGAACGATAAGGAAGAACGCCTGATTCGCGATCGGATAGGAGGTGTCTTTAGTCTCAAAAAAATTAAAGAAGGTTGGTTGCCTTTGCATCCTACTGTTTACCTAAAGAAAACAATAATTGATCATAATGGTGCTTATAACCTTGACTTTAAAATAGCATCAGATACTGAATTCTTACTTCGTTACTTATACAAATATAAAATTAAGATGAGTTATATCAATTCTTATATTGTTAGAATGAGAATGGGAGGTATGAGTACCAGTTTTAAAACTGCATTTGAAGTTTTATATGAAGACTATAAAATTTATAAGTTTCATGGTTTAGAAGCAATTATGGCTGTTTTTCTTAAAAAAACGATTGCTCTAAGACAATACATGCTGCATTTATAAAAGATCAAAATTAATCTGTCTACTTTGTTTTTTGATAGTCTTAATCATCAGTGAAAAAGTGGGTTAACAGAAGGATTTTCCAAATAAATAATTTAAACAAAACCAGTAATTATAACCAGGAAATGAAAACTTTTTTAGTTTATGAGAACATTCTGAATAAGGATATTTTCAGCACTAAAATAGTTTTCATTTTAATTGATTAAAATCTGGATTACACAAATATTAATATTTATACAGTTAAAATGAAGAAAATTTTCCTTTCGATTATTTTATTGCTTTTATTGATGCTTCAGTCTTGTACAACCAAAAAGCAAATGTTGTATTTGCAAGATTTAGATAGCTATGCGAACTCTAATTTAAATTATACATCGAGTAAAATACAACCGAATGATATTTTAAAAGTTGAAGTTGGTGATCTTAACCCTTTAGTAGCGGCGCCTTTTAATATAAATACGACTTCGACTTCACAAACATCAGTAGAAATGATGAGGTTATCAGGCTATTTAGTGACTCCTCAGGGGAATATCACGCTGCCAATTTTAAACGAAATTAAAGTGGGTGGTTTAACACCGGCAGATGCAGAGATAAAAATAAAAGGGCGTCTTGTAAATGAAGGCTATTTAGTAAATCCTACAGTGCAGGTTCGCGTTCTCAATAATAAATTTACCATTTTGGGAGAAGTGAATGCTCCTGGTGTAATATCTTTTAGTGAAGAGTCTATTAGTTTACTTGATGCAATAGGTCTGGCAAAAGATTTAACGTATTCAGCCATTCGAAAAGATGTAAAACTTATTAGAGAACAAGACGGAAAGCGTTTGGTTTACCACATCGATTTAACTACAGCTGCATGGATGTCTAATCCAAATTTTCGAATAAGACAAAATGATGTTATTGTGGTAACGCCTAATAAACTAAAAGTAAATAGCGGGGGATTAATCAAGGACCCGATACAACTGCTGGCTATATCTGCCTCTATTTTAACAGTTATTCTTTTGCTGACAGATTAATACGATATAGAAGAGAATTTTCATTTTAGCATTCAATTTGTTGTGCTTCTTAAATAGTACTACCATTTCTACTTAATTAAATAATTATGGATTTTAAAAAAGAGTTTTTAAAGTATTTACAGTATTGGCCTTGGTTTTTGCTAAGTTTAATTTTATGTGTAGGTGCCGCTTTTATTTTTATCAAAATAGTACCACCAACATATCAAACTTCGGCTTTGATCTTTATAGATAAAAAACAAGAAGACAAAACAAAAATAATTACCATCACTACGAATCAAAAAAGTGATGATGATAATGTAGAGGAAGAAATCCGCCTGATTACCTCCAATGAATTTTTGATGGATGTAGTAAAAAATGTGAATTTAAATATCAGTTATTTTGAAAAAGTTTATACCATTCAAAATAATAATGTAAATGAAGTTCCTTTTATTTTAAAATTTACGGTTTCTAATGATTCATTACCACTAGTTTCTTATGACATTAAAGTAAGTAAAGAAGGATTTACCATCACAAATCCTGATACCGAAGATCAATATAACGTTAAAGGATACAAAGGAGATCAGATCATCAAAGGTTTACCATTTAAAATTCAGTTATCTGAAAAAGCGAAGAAAAATCCAGCTTATTATTTCGAAAACGAATATAAAGTGAGTCTTGAACCTACAGCTATTGCTTTAAAAAATCTAAAGTCATCACTTATTGTTTTATCCGATGAAAAGTCAAAAGGAACAATAGAATTAAATCACACTGGTTCAAGCCCTGTGCTTTCAAGAAAAATATTAAATGAAATTATCGTTTTGCTGGATAAAAATATTGTTATCAACAAGCAAAAATTATTTACAAATACGGTTTCTTACTTAAATCAAAGAATAAAAAGTTTCACTAAAGAAAAAGATTCTATTGAAAGTGTAAAAGAAAAATATTTGCAAAATAATGATATAGCGGTAATGGACAATTATGCTATCGAAAGAACCGCCGAGAGAAGCCAGAAAAAAGAAAGCTCTATGCTTAATGAAAAACAAATTACGCTTACTAGTTATGCTATTAGCGATATTAAGAGATCTGGTGCTACCCAAACTTTAGGTACAGATTACAATTTAGAATCACCGATAGTCAATCAAATGCTTTTAAATTATAATGCAAAACTTCTTGAGAGTGAAGTAATCCTGGAAAGAGCACAAAAAAACAATCCTGCCTACATTACTTTAATAACCCAATTAACTAGTCAAAAGCAGCAGATAGTGAATACTTTAGAAGGTTATTTAAACTTTTTAAATCAAAATAACAGAGTTAATAAATCAGAAGAAAATATTGCCGAATCAAAAGTTAAAAACATTCCTACGCAAGATAAAGTTTTGGGCAATATCAATAGTGATCTTAGTATGAAAGAAGAAACCTATGTAGCATTATTACAAAAGAGAGAAGAAGCTGTTTTGAATGGTGCGATTTTAGAATCAAATTTAAATACTTTAAATGCGCCAGAAACGAATTATACAGCAATTTTTCCGCAACCAAAATCATTTTTGCTGGGTGCTTTTATGTTTGGTTTACTTCTTCCTTTTGGATTCATATACCTGCGTTTAGTCTTAGATACTAAAATACATAACGAAGACGATATTCTGAAAATAATGTCTAATGTTCCTATTGTAGGGTACATTCCTAAAGTAGATAATGGTGAAAAACTTGATAACACAGCTACTTCACGTTCTATGATAGCAGAAGCAACACGTACTGTGGTTTCAAATATATCTTATTTACTACCAAAAAAAGAGGAAATGAAAGGACGAGTAATATTGTTTACTTCTTCTATTCAGGGAGAAGGGAAATCCTTTAGTGCATTTCATAATGCTATAACCGTTAGCAACCTCAATAAAAAAGTATTGCTAATAGGTGTCGATCTAAGAAATCCTCAATTGCATGATTATTTTAAAGTGGATAAAAGTAAGTTAGGACTCACCAATTTCCTGGCTAATAAAAGTGATGACTGGAAAGGATTCGTGCAAAAAGATACTATGTTTTCTAAAAACCTGGATATTTTATTTGCAGGAGAGGCTCCCCCTAATCCATCACAATTAATAACCAATTCTAATTTTGAATCTTTAATTGAAGAGGCAAAAAAGCTTTATGATTTTATAATACTTGATACTGCACCGGTACAAATAGTATCTGATACACTCAATTTTAGTTATTTGGCTGATGTTACTGTATTTGTAGTAAAATATGGTTTTACAGATAAAAGTAATTTAGTTCACATAAATAATTTTATTAAGAAGGAGCAGTTAAAAAATGTAGGGATCCTTATAAACGGAGTAAATATGAAAACCGCATATGGCTATGGACTAAACTATGGTTATCAATACCAGGAAGCAAAGATAAAACGTCCCTGGTATAAAAGAGGCCTTACGATGAAAGAAGCCTAATAATCGCCTGGCGCTACAAATCCATCTCAAACAAAAAACTGTTTATTAATATTAAAAGATAAAAAATGGTTCATAAAATACTTCTGATGATATTGCTTTTAATTATCGCTGTCGTTTTTTATTTTTCCTGGTTACCTGATCCCAGCCTTAAAAGTGAAAGCTATTTACCAAACTGGCTTTTGAAGTGGAGTAATCATTATTATAATTTACGTACTGCTATTCCTTTTATAGCTGTCGGTTTTTTACTAGAAGCCTATACGAAGTACAAGAATTCAAATGAATTAAATCCTGCTAAAAATTTCAATTTTATACAAAATATTGGTATCGCGGCAATAATTGTTTGTATAGCTGAGGGCGGGCAATTTTTAATTCATAAGAGAAGTCCGGATTTAATGGATGTTTTATACGGAATTATTGGAAGTGTAATAGGGGCAGTAGGTTACAATTTATTTAAAAAAAATCAGAAATGCGAAACAGACATAAATTTACGTTCATAATTTGCTGTGCTATTGTAGATATGATCGCGATGGTATTTGGTACCATACTGTTTTTGAATTATGCAAGTGAAGAAAAGATCGGATGGAATGCCTTATTTCTGAATAAGATGATTCCAATTACAATTTTAAGTTGGTTATTCTCGGTTACTTATTTTCAATTATATAAAGTAAATGTCCTTTTCAGTTTAGAAACCTTTTTTCGCAATAGCTGGCGTGCTTTCTTTACACAAAGAATATTGTGGCATAGTTATATATTTATTTTTCAGGATAATGTATTGTACTTCTTTAGTAGCAGGGCAAATTTATTTCAAATAAGTTTTTTACTGTTCTATTTTTTGCTATCCAGAATTTTATTTACTGTAGTTATAGGACAAATTAAAGGATGGGTTTTCAAACGTTATACAGTTGCTATATGGGGGTTTAACAAAACAAGTATCGAATTGGCATCTCATTTAGAGAGCAATTCTTTTTTTATTGATTTCGTAGGTATTCTCAACGAAAATTCTTCCGTTGAATACATAAATAATGAAGATTTTAGTGAAGCGCTTTCCGAAGCTATTGATAATGCATCCAGAGATAATATTAATGAATTATTCATAGTATCTAAGCCCGATTTCATCTCAGATTTAAATTATTTCTTTGAGCTTGGAGATAAACATTGTATGCGTTTGAAATTTGTTCCTGATTTTTCATCCATTTCAAAAAAACATTTTAATTCCAGCCATTTAAACAATTTTCATGTTATCAAACCACGTTTTGAACCATTACAAAATGCCTACAATCGGTTAGTTAAGAGAATATTTGATCTTGTTTTCAGCATGTTGGTGATTATTTTCATTTTGTCATGGCTTTATCCTTTGTTAGCCATTCTTATTAAGAGACAAAGTAAAGGACCTGTTTTATTTAAACAAATGCGAACGGGTAAAAAAAACGAAAATTTTTGGTGTTATAAATTCCGAAGTATGTATGTAAATATGGGGGATGAAAGTGAACAGGCAAAAAGAGAAGATTCCCGAATTACACCTATTGGGAAATTCCTCCGACGTACTAGTCTGGATGAGATGCCTCAATTTTTTAATGTCCTGATGGGAAAAATGAGCATAGTAGGACCACGGCCTCATATGGTCAAACATACCTCAGACTACAATGGTCATATTAATAATTTTATGGTTCGTCATTTTGTCAAACCGGGAATTACCGGTCTGGCCCAAGTGTCGGGACTTAGAGGCGAAACCAAAAAAGTATCCGATATGAAGCGCCGCGTTACGACAGACATCGAATATGTGCAGCGCTGGAGCTTAATCACTGATATTAAAATTTGCTTATTAACAGTTATTGTAACCTTGAAAGGAGATAAAAATGCTTTTTAACTAAAAAATAGAAATTATGGATATTACTAATTACTTTGTTGGTTTACTTACAGGAGTTTCTGTGACAACCTTTTTTATTGGGAAAGAATGGTATAAATATTATACGAAATACACGATTCAACAAAAACAATTGGATCGGGTTTTGAAATTGAATGATAAAATTAAAAAAATTAAGAATTTGAGTTCAACAGGAACTTCGAATCTTAATGTTGGTTAGAATCATTTTCTTCGTTTATTATTTACAGGAATATTTTGCAAAAATTAACCCTATCGGTTATTATTTTTTGTGAAGTGAAATAATATTGTCTTTTATTAATTTTTGTCAAAATTGATACTTGTTTGCACTCAAAGTTTCGCAGAGTTTATAATTGAATTTAATAATAATTCTTTCCTTGTTTTAAGCATGTCTTTTAAAGTGTTCGGAATATAAAACAGGCTCTTTTTTATATTCCGGGATAATTTCCTGTCACTATATAATTAGAGTATAAATTATTATAAGAAAGATAAATATTAATTCTTAAAGATGATTAAAAAAAGAGTTTTAGTTCGGGATAATAAAGGAATTTTTTTAAAAATGTTTAAAAGAAAGTTTAAAGATGAATTTGAATTTTCTGAAGACTCTTTTTTACTGAAAAATAAGAACAAACTGGATAATTTTGATTATTCGGTATTTGTAGTATATGACTATTCAGAGCTGGTAGAATTTTTCGAATTAGATAGTATAAGAACAAATTTTACGGTTTGCTTATTTAGTAAACATCTTTACAATAGTTTATCATTGATAGAAGAAATTAAAGACTTAGTTTTAATAGATGCTTCAAAAAATAAGGCAGAACTTTTTGAAGATTTGAAATTGTACTTTAAAAAACCATCAGGTTTAATCCCCAAAATAGCACGTAGAAAAAAAATCGTAGACTCAAAGATTTATAAAATACAGCTGGAAATACTTCAAAAAGCATTATTCTATTTAACGTAATTAAGTGTAAATAATCATTTTTTAATAAATAAGACTGCTTTTGAAATGATTCGTCTTTGAGCTAAAAAAGGAAATTTATAACTAGAATTTGTAGACTCAAATACTTTTGAGTAGAAAGAAAAACAAGAAATTTTATGCCCTAAAAGGAGCAGTAATAAAGCACAATTGTGAACTCGACGCTAATTTGAGTTTCAAAAAAAAATCCATTATAAATAAAGGCCGGAATTATTAAATTCCAGCCTTTAAATAACAGTTGTTTATACCGTTTATTTGTTTAATCTTGAGATCCAGTTTACATAATCTAAACCTTTAACTTCAATACCTTTTGTTAAACTGCCTGAATTGATATCGTAAGTGTAGACAAATTTACCATTTGTTTTGGATGACACTAAAATATAAGCTTTACCGTTTTCTACAAAAACAGGAGAAGAGCTTGTGTACTGACTTAACGGTAAATCTAATTTTGTTTTAGTTTTAGCCACTACGTCAACTACATAATATTCAAAAACGTCCGTACCGCTGTAATCATCGAAAGTTAAAAGAAGATCTTTTCTTCCCAAACGTGTAATTCCTTTTCCGTTTCCTAGATCGTAAAGGCCGTAAAATTCTTTGTTTCCGCTGCTAATTGCAGATAAATCAAAAAAGTAGTCAGAATTAATTTCTGTAGCACCATTGCTTACTTTGAAAATAGCACTTGGTTTATCGGCGATAGATCCCCAACGTTCTCCACAGTCCGTAATAATATAGAGGTCATTATTGTATTTTATAGTACCACCCATTAAAGTAGAAAATGTACCTAAAGCACCAGAACGTGTATCAGTATCAATTTGTAAATTACTCATAGAAGGGTAATCTACAGATGCAAGATAAGCAACAGAAGTACTTGTCCATCCAGAATGATAAACCGTATATGGCAAATATAATTTTCCATTATTTATTACACATCCTGAGAGATAAATTGCTTTATCTGTAGCCTGTAAACCTGTAACAGTCAATGTTCCTGATTTAGTGACAGACAAATCATCTGTATTGACAACGTTGTAAATAAGATCTGCACTTGGAGCTGAAGTTGATCCGTTCCATACAATAAGTGTGTTGTCATTTAACCAATATGACCATAAAGAATTACCTGCCAAAGTGATTTCTTTTGATAAAGTTAGGATATTCTTTTCAAACTTGTATTTAGATAGTTTTCCGTTAGCCAGATTATAATAAAACCCATTTTTAAACAATCTGCCGTTTCCTGTTATTTCTGCTCCGCTGCCATTCGCAGTTACAGATCCAGTAGCCAATGTTCCTGATGTCAGCATATAAGCTGCTGATGGATTTTCAACGCCTCCTGCAAAAACAAATTCTTCTCCGGTTGTCGTTTCGTCACTTTCTTTTTTATCATCATTGCTACAAGAAGTAAGACTTAGTAGGGCAAAACTCAATAAACTTAGAAATTTCAATTTAGTATTCATTATTATTAATTTAAGTTAATTACTATTATTATTATTATTATTATTATTATTATTTGATGAAGTATCTTAATTTGATATAAAAAGCTCTTCCTGCTTTTTGTAATTTGTAATTATCATATGCCTCTGAATCGAAGATATTCATACAGTCTAATGCAATATTATAAGTGCCATTTTTTAAGGAATAACTTATGCTCGCATTTTGAATAAACTGAGTTGGAATTCTGCTTTTACCAGCTTCAAAAGCCTTGCTTGGCCACGTTAGATAAAACCAGTGTATGTATTGTGAGTACCAGTCAAATTGAATTTTAGAATCTTTTCCTAGCCAGTTTTCCTTTCCATATCCTAAATTTCCATTAGCAAAAAGCCAAGGCTGATTTGGAATTCTGTCTAAATAGGCAGAAGATGCCTGATCTTTATTAATTGAATTGTTATAACTGGCATTAAAAGAAGCGTTAAATGCTTTATAAGTGTATTTAACATCGGCATCTGCACCAGTAATATCTACTTTTCCAACATTACTGTAAGTAGAAAATATGCCGCCTGGAAGTAAAAGAATAAAATCCTGTGCTTTTCTTATAAAACCATTTGCTTCAATTGAAAGGGATTCATAATCCTTTAAAATAAATTTATAATAAGCTCCCAGATTAAAATTATTACTGCTCTCTGGTTTTAACTTAGGATTAGCAAGGATATTAATCCCATCTCCCAATAATTCCTCAACTTCCGGAATTCTGTAGGTATGTTCAAAAGAAGCTTTAATTCCGCTGACATCATTAAATTTATATCTTAATGCTGTACCATATCCAAAATAATTATTGGTAAGTTCAGACTCTTCTTTTTTATAACCGGTCGCATTATAAAAAACCGCTTCTCTGATATAAGTATGCAAACGATAATTTTTTACAAATACAGAACTGCTTAAGCGATTATTAAAAGATTGATTTTCCCAGCCCAATCCCGCGATTGATTTATTTAATTTATTAGGAACATCCAATGCATTGGATTCCTGATTGCTTAAATTATAGTGATTGATACCTTCTCTTGAACTGTTGCTTAAATTGTAATTGAAACTGAATGTATTGTTTTCATTGAGTTTATAACCAAAATTCGCACGGCCGATTGTAAATTTATTTTCATATTTAAAAATTTGAAATGATCCCTGCTCTCCAAAATTTGGGTGCGTATCGATCACTTCGCCGTTCCAGTCATATTTATTGATTGAGATATCCGTATTGGTACTTTTGTCTATTGCATAAGAGGCATACAAATTGGCACTTAATCCGTCAATTAAAAAATTGTCTTTTTTATATTTTATGCTTGGCATTGTAAAATCTCCGGTAGAGTGGACTTCTCCAAAAATATTTTCCTGAGTAGCGCCTGTCTGGCGTTCTTTATAACGGTCGGCATATTGAAAACCAATAAGAAAAATATCTGCCCATTTTCTATTTCTAAAACCAGTTTCGACTTGTACCATGGTTGATTCAAAACCATCATTAAATCTTCTGAAATTGCCAGGAGTACTTTGACCAGATAAAGTGATATTTTTCATGATATAATTATTGTCTGAATAATTATAGAAACCATTTACACCAACTGTAAATCCAGTTTTTTCACTGGTGTATCTGCTGGATAATGCCGCTCGATGTGTATTAAATGAGCCATAGCTGTAACTGGCATCCAGATAATTATTGATATTTTGGTTGGTAACGATGTTAACAGCGCCACCTAATGCATCTGCTCCTAACGAAACTGGCACTACACCCTTGTAAACTTCAATGCGTTCAGCTAAATTTATGGGTATATTATTTAAAGACATGGTGCTTCCAAAATTTTCCATTGGAATACCGTCAATAAAAAATTTGATTTGTTTGCCCGATAATCCATTAACAGAAAAGTTAAAATCACCCCCTAAACCACTGGTTTCACGAATTCGAATTCCTGAAGTGCGATTTAAAACCTGATTTAAATCTGCTGAAGTATTATATAATTTTTTGAGTTCAATAGCATTTAAATTAAATGCCTGTTCACGCGCATGCTGTTCTTTTGATTTTCCGGTAACCTTAACTTCATCTAAAGCAGCAGTATCTTCTTCTATGCTTATTTTTTTAATTTTTAGATCTGACTTTTCTAAAGTTATTTCTATTTCTTTTGGTTTGAAGCCTATAGAGCTGATTACCAATTTATAGCTGCCTGGCGATGCGCTAATTTCATATTCTCCTTTTTCGTTAGTGAAGTCACTGTAAGAAGTTCCTTTTAGCGAAACAGAAACACCTTCTGCTGCTTTACCAGTATTGGATAGTACAATTCCAGAAATTTTGACTTTGCTATTTTGACTGTAAATATTGGCTGTAATTAAAAAAAAGGCTAATAAAAATTTAAATCCTAGTGCGCGCATTATTTTAAAATCTATAGATTAATTGCTTGCAAATATACTCCTAAAGCATTGTTAAAACAAAATAATTTTTAATTATTCTAAATAAAAACAATAAAGAATTAACTGTGTGTTATTTAATGAATTAGAAGATTTAAAGGTTGGATCCTTTTATTTTTGACAGTTAACGTGAATTACATTAACTGTAAATTTTAGAACTACTTTATTACTAATTGCTGTCAAATGTGGTAAAAGAGGCGAATTGATAGGCCAAATTTCAATTTTATTTTTTTTTTATATCTGTAGATTAAGATTGAATAAAAATAATATATTTTTGCGAGCGATTTATATGCCAAAATAATTGATGAGAAAAATTTTTAATAAAATTCACCTATGGATTGGTCTTATGACTGGGGTGGTAGTATTTGTAAGTATGCTTGCATCCAGTATTTATGTTTGGGATGAAGAGCTCTCTTTATGGTATCACCATGAAAAATATTTTGTGCCTGAGGTTAAAAATACGATTCTGCCTTTGGATACTCTTGTTTCTATTGTAAGGCAAAAACACCCTGAGGCAGATTACGTTCAAATTAGCAGCGATCCGCAGAAAAGTTATTATTTTACAAGTTATGTAGAAAATATTAAACCGCATTGGACAGCGGCAGGTGATTGCGAAATTTACAGCAACATTTTTATTGATCAATATACTGGAAAAGAGTTAGGTGAAGTAGATTTAAAGTACGATTGGATATATAATCTAAGAGTACTGCATCAAAATCTGCTGCTTGCATATGATATTGGCCATTACGTGGTTGGTTTTTCCACTTTATTTATCTTTATTTTAGTCGTTACAGGTATTTATTTATGGTGGCCAAAAAATAAAGCAGCGCTGAAGCAGCGAGTTTGGTTCCGCTGGAAAAATACTACCAAATGGAAACGTAAAAATTATGATATTCACAATATCGGAGGTATTTATACTTTTCTGTTTATTCTAATTTTTGCGGCGACAGGACTTGTCTGGACTTTTGAATGGTGGACGAATGGAATTTATGTTCTTCTTGGTAATGATCCTGAAAAGGTGTGGAGTAAAACACCTGAAATAAGTAAAGAAAAATCTAATAAAATTATGGATCCGCTGCAGTATATCGTAGCTGATATTAAAGTAAAAGTTCCAAATTGGTCGGCTATCGGATTATCAATTCCAGAAAATTTAGAAGAAGTTTCAGTACCTGTTAATTCGTTTATCAAACATGAAGGAACTTCAGGTTGGGATGAGTCGGATGTCTACACTTACAACAGCCGGACAGCCGAAAATTATTATACGGTTAAACAGGAGGATAAAACGCTTGGAGCAAAGTGGAGAAACAGTAATCTAGCCATTCATACGGGGAGTATATATGGTTTGCCAACCAAAATTTTAGCGTCATTTATCTCTTTGTTTTGTGCATTTCTTCCTGTTAGCGGGTTTTTAATTTGGTGGGGAAGAAATAATAAAAAGAAAAAGTAATACTGTAGTTTTAGGTTCTGTCGCATCTGGGAATAACTTTTATCTTTAGAATTTTAAACCCATCAAAAAATGAATGCGAAAGGTCATTGTTATCCAAAATATATTATTCTTCAGGCAGTGTATTTTAAATTAATATTTACACTTAGTTACCATGATGTTGAGGAAATAATGAAAATTAGAGGAGTGCTTGTGGATCATGCTACAATTCAGCGCTGGGATTATCAGTTTACACCTTTGCTTGAGTCAGAGATGAAGAAGCGAAAAGGCAGAGTGGGAGCGAGCTGGAGATTAGATGAGAGCTACATCAAAGTAAAAGGCATTTGGTGTTATTTATATAGAGCAGTAGATAAATTAGGCAATACAGTAGGCTTTCTATTGACCAGAAAAAGACAGAGAATGAGTGTTCAGTCATTTCTAATTAAAGCAATTAGTAATACCTGCCGGCCAAGAATAATAAATATTGATAAAATCGGTTCTAATACCGAAGCAATCAAAGTATATAATAAACATCCATTCTCAAAGATTGAAATCCGGCAGTGTAAATATCTCAACAATATTGCAGAACAGGATCATCGTTTTATCAAGTGGCGCATATAAAATGGATTAGGTTTTAAAAGTTTTGAATCGGCCAGACGAACATTGAGCGGAATTGAAGTTGTTCATATGTTGAGAAAGAATCAGATGATTGAACCAGGGATAACTACGTTTAAATCATTCTGTAAGTTGGCAGGCTAACTTTTAAATTACTTAAATTCTTATATTTGATTCTGACAGATGCGACAAAACCCAAGAAAAAGTTATTAAACAATCTATTTATCATATTGGATATTATTTGTCAAGTATATTTTTATAAATGATTCCATCTTTTATAATCAACAATAATGTTTTGTCATAATCTTCCATTATACTCAAATTTAAAATAGGATTTCCATCTACTAATATAAGGTCGGCATAAGCACCTTCTTCTATAACACCCAATTTGTTTGGTTGGCCTGAAGAAAAAACTTTAAAAGATGAATGGAGTCCACCAGCAGTTATCAAAACTTAATTTATTTGTTTCAAATAATAAACGAAATTAAAAGGGTTGTAAAAATGGAAATAAAAACAAAAAATATAACTTAATGTTTTTTTAAATAAAAAAAGGCTCCAATTGTGTTCAATTGGAGCCTTTTGGCTGTGGTGACCCCCACGGGACAAATTTCAACATTTTTTTTGGATGATTTGAAGAAATTGGCTTATTATATGTAGTTATCTGTCTTCCAGTGGCTTTGGTGATTTGGTTTGGATATCCTGTTGGGGATTGATGGAAATTTGTATCTAACTTTATTTTTTTTTATGAGAGTAGCATTAAAATCGTCTTAGCTTTTTATGGTAAGCAAGGTATCCCCTCCAATTTCCTAATAGATCAAAATTACCACAGTTCTTTTTGAAAGTTTGTTTAATTCCTGAATAAATGATTCCTAAATAAAAGAGCACTGATTATCTAAAATTATAAAACACCATCCTCAAACGACTTTGGTGGTTTTTAATGAATGTAATTTTGAATTTAGTTTTGACTATTTATACTTAATGTTAATACTAATAATATCCGAAGTCATATTTGTAGTTCTAGTATAATGACCATAACGAAGTTCTAAAGTATTCCAGTGTTTAAGTCCAAAGACTCCATTTAACGGCGTAAACTTCATGCCCATTCCAAAGAAACTACTGTCAAACTTTGACAAATCATAATTACTGGTGTAGTATTCATCGGCTGGGGTATGTTCACCATATGGTTTGAAATACTTCGTTCCGGTTTGAGTATAATATCTATAAAACGGACTCAGTGAGAATGCCTGCGTTAGTTTTATCGGAATTTCAAGATCAGCGGTATGAGCTTTTAAACTCCAGTCATCAGTATAATACCTGTAGTAAGCGCGGATAATTATATTGTCGCCTACGAAATAACTGGCACGGATTCCTAGTGGAATTTTCAGTCTGGTATCCGGCATTTTTTCCTGATGAACAGAACCATCTTCAAAATAAACTCTGTGAAATGGAAGACTCAAATAACCATTTTGACTGATAACATCTCCTACAAGCATTATCTGCAGGTCTTTGTTTATAACCTGCGAGTAACTCAAAGTTCCTGCAAAAGTATTTCGATTGGCACTGCCATAACCTTCTTGGCCTGGTGGACGCAGTTCAACCGGTTCAATTAGTTTTAACTGATCGATAAAGGTTTGAAACTTAGCTGTAAATTCTCCGTTTTTGTCTTTTGTTTTTTGTGAGAAACTAATGTTTCCTCCAAAAGACTGGTAATCAAACTCGGTTGATGATGAGACACCGATTCCAAGTGTTCTTCCTTTCTCTTCATTTTCTCTGAAATAAGTTAATGATGGATAAAAACGATTGTCTGAAGAGGATGCCGATGAATTGGCACTCAAATCAATCATATCTGATGATGCAGAGGTATAGTGATCAATACCTGCTTCAATATCAAAGGTATGCTTTATACCCGTTTCTCCGTACTTGACTAACTTAATATCAATAGTATTGGCGATGTCAGTAAGATGCTCAGAACCAATTCCTCCTGTAACAGCAGAATTGTTTCCGTCTTGTTTATAATAACTGGAAACCAGATTTACCTCTTCCAATTTTAATTTTCTGCTTTTGTAAGCTGTGGAATCTGTAGGTACATTTTGCGCTCTTACCTGAAATAATGCCAGTAAGGCAAATCCTGTAATGAATATTCTTTTCATTTTTAATTTTATGAAAATTAGTTACAACCGCAGCCGCCGCCGCTTTTTCCTGAATTTGCTCCGGAAGCTCCTTCACGGTAGGATTGAAAGCTGAGTTCTGTCTTTTCGATTTTCCTGTTAGAAAGTACCATTTCAGAATCGTTGATTTTTCCTTTTTGGTATTCTTTTACCGAAGTACAGGAGGTGAGTAGAATGCCTGTAAAAGCAATACTACATAATAATATTACGAGCGCTTTTTGTTTTGGCTTTTTCATTTCAGGTTGATGTTTTTTGAAGTGTAAATTTTATTGTTGTCGTCGATAATAATACAATATAGATCCGGAATCTGGTCAATTAGAAACAATCCTGCCTTAATTCCCATAACCGCTATTGGAGTGGCCATTGCATCAGCAAATTCAGCATTTGAAGCGATAATGGTAACACTTTTTATTCCGGTTATCGGTAGTCCCGTTTTGGGATCAATAGTATGCGAATATTTTTTTCCGTTGATGGTTACGAATTTTTCATAATTTCCAGAAGTGGCAACTGCCTTGTTAGATATCTCCATATAAGAAAAAGCAGCATTTGGGGCATCAGGATTGGCTACACCAATAGTCCATTTTTGACCGTTTGGTTGTAGTCCCCAGGCACAGAGATCTCCACTGGCATTTATAATACCACTATGAACATTATTTTTAAGCAGTATTTGTTTAGCCATTTCTGCGGCATAACCTTTTCCGATACCACCAAAACCAATTCGCATTCCTTTTTCTTTTAGAAAAACAGTACAATTCTGTTTGTCAAGAATAATATTTCGGTAATTAATAAGGTGGATCATTTTTTTTGCTGTCTGAGGGGCAGGAAGACTGGTCATTGTTTTGTCAAAATTCCACAGACTTTTGTCAAGACTTCCATACGAAATATCAAAAGCTCCTTGGGTAATTTTCGAAATTCCCGCAGCTCTTTCAATAAGATTAAAGACCTCCTGATCTACTTTGACAGGCTCTATTCCTGCATTTTGATTTATCAGATTGGTTTGACTGTCCTCTTTATAAGTAGTGAACAGTTTTTCGATCCTTCTGATTTCTTCAATGGCAAGATTGATATTCTCATTTCCTGTTTTCTCATTTCCGGCTACAACTGTAATAGTAAAGTTGTTTCCCATGAGTTTTAGGGATTGCGAATATTTTTGATTTTTTAATATGTTATTTTTTACTATCACAGATCGCTTTTATTTCTGCAGTCCATTGTTCAGGTGTAGTTTCAGGTTTACCGTGCCAGGTCTTGATTACTTTGCCATCAGCATCCAAAAGAAGGGTTAGAGGGAAACTACCTTCTTTGTTATAAATTTCGGCTAAATCTTCATTACGTTTTACTTGTTCCGGTATACCAATATTTTTCTTCTTTCTAGGAAAATCAGCATTTACCAATACTAAATTGGCATTTGCCATTTCTGTAAAAACAACACTTTCAAGATAGTCTCTGCGCAACACTATACAAGGACCGCACCAGTCAGATCCAGAGAAGTTCAATAAAATTAATTCGTGTTTTTCCTTTGCAATTTTTTTTGCATTATTAAAGTCAGGTTCCCAGTTTATAGGAAGCACTACTAATAGAAGAAACAATGTTAAGAGTTTCATTTTGTAGTTGGTTTTTAGATATATACGAAATAACGAATTGTTCTATATCTTATTTTTTTTATTTGCTTAAGATTAGATTAAGTTTTAATGAGACAAAAAAATATATCTATTCCACAGGTTTAAAATCAAAAAAGGATGACATGTACTTAAAATTTATAGGATTATAAAAAGAATCGTATTATTCAATATTTGTAATGATATTTTCAGCAAGCTTCAACAGCAAATATTTGTTTAAAAAGTTAGAATCTCAAATAATGATCTTTATCACTTTTCAGACTGATAAGGATCATTTTTTTTTAGAGGTTCTTGTTCCAATTTTGCTTGATAAATCATTTGTTACTTTGATTTAGTAGTATTATAAGTTTTCTTTTTTAGTTAAAAGATGACCTAAGAATATGGCTCAAAAAACAATAATCATTAATAAATATGGAATTATGAATACTGAAAAAAATGCTACTCTTACAAAAGGCATATTGCTTTTTATCTTATGTTTATTTTTCTGCAACATATCAAATAAATTATTAGCCCAAGCTGATCCTAGAGAAGTCAGAAAAGAAAATTTTCACGGAGTAATTAATTTAGATATTCGTAATTCAAAAGCAGATTGGGGACCTTACACACCTAAAGCGGCGCCAGCAGGTGCACCAAATATTCTTTTTATATTATTTGATGATACAGGACAAGCAGCGTGGTCTCCTTTTGGAGGAGGAATTAACATGCCAACATTGCAAAAATTAGCTGATAATGGTCTAATTTATACACAATGGCATACTACCGCTTTATGTTCTCCAACACGTTCAACACTTTTAACGGGTAGAAATCATCATCTAACAGGGAATGCCTCTATTACTGAAGGTGCGGATGGATTTCCGGGTGCGCACGGCCGTATTCCTGAACAATGTGAAACTATAGCACAAGTTTTACAGGAAAATGGCTGGAGTACTTTTTGGATTGGAAAAAATCATAATGTACCAGAGCAGGATGTTGCCTCAGGCGCAAGTCGCAAACAATGGCCTACACAATTAGGGTTTGATCGCTACTATGGTTTTCTTGGTGGAGAAACAAATCAATGGTATCCTGATTTAGTCGAAGATAATCATTTTACAGAAGCTTCTTATGGTCCTGAAGAGGGGTATCACTTATCTAAAGATTTAGCAGATAAATCAATTGAATATATTCGGGATCAAAAAGCTACAAATCCATCTAAGCCATGGTTTTTATGGTATTGCCCGGGTGCAAACCATGCACCTCATCATGCACCTCAGGAGTATATTGATAAATATAAAGGTAAATTTGATGAAGGTTATGATGCTTACCGTAAATGGGTTTTACCTCGTATGATTTCAAAAGGAATCGTTCCTGCTGATACTAAACTAACCGATTTAAATCCATTACCTCCAAGTGTTTCTAATCAAGGTGATTACGTAAAACCTTGGAATGCTTTGAAGCCAGATGAGAAAAAATTATTCTCGAGATTAGCTGAAGTATATGCTGCATTTTCTGAATATACAGATGCTCAGGTAGGCCGTGTAATAGACTACTTAGAAAAAAGCGGTCAGTTAGAAAATACCGTTGTAATTTATGCTGCTGATAATGGTGCTTCAGGAGAAGGTTCACCATCGGGTTCTGTCAATGAGAATAAATTTTTTAACGGATATCCGGACGAATTATCCGAAAATATGAAATACATCGATAAGCTCGGTAGTCCTGATACATACGAGCATTATCCTACCGGATGGGCTGCGGCATTTTCAACACCCTATAAAATGTTTAAAAGATACAGCGAATATGCTGGTGGAACTTGTGATCCTTTAGTAATTTCATGGACAAAAGGAATAAAAGCAAAAGGCGAAGTACGTAACCAATACCACCATTCCACAGATATTGTTCCTACAATTTTAGACATTTGTGGACTTGAAATGCCAAAAACACATAATGGCGTCGGACAATATCCTATTTCTGGAGTATCAATGCGTTATAGTTTTGATGGTAAACCAAATGATCCCACTCAAAAACACATTCAATATTATTCCATGTTAGGCTCAAGAGCAATCTGGAAAGATGGCTGGAAAGCTGTGGCACTTCATGCACCCTTGTCAGGGAAAGGAAATTTTGATAAGGATGAATGGGAATTATACAATGTGAATATGGATCGTTCAGAGGCTAATAATTTATCCAAAAAAAATCCGGATAAATTAAAAGAACTAATTGCCGCATGGATGGATGAAGCCGATAAAAATTTAGTACTTCCTTTAGATGACAGGACTGCAATAGAAGTATTAGCAACATTAAGGCCATCTGAGGAAAAAATGAGAGAAAGATATATTTATTATCCGGGGACAACTCCTGTACCCGAAGGGGTAGCTGTAAATATTCGTGGAAGATCATACAAAATCATTGCAGATGTAGAGATCAAAGACGCTTCTGTATCAGGGGTTATATTTGCACATGGTTCGCGTTTTGGCGGTCATACTTTATTTATTAAAGATGGAAAATTAAATTATGTCTATAATTTTTTAGGAATTGCTCCAGAGCAAAAATTCACCTCAATGGAAATTCTAAAACCTGGAAAATATACGCTGGGAATGGAATTCATTAGGGAAAAAACCGGAGAGCATGATGAACAAATTGGAAAGAT
Source organism: Flavobacterium sp. LC2016-12 (assembly GCF_015351595.1). Lineage (GTDB taxonomy): Bacteria > Bacteroidota > Bacteroidia > Flavobacteriales > Flavobacteriaceae > Flavobacterium. The sequence continues at coordinate 908,977 of NZ_JADKPT010000001.1, forward strand.
GAAATTGTACATCAATGATAAAGTTGTTGCAGAAGGACCAATAAGAACACAAGCTGGGAAATTTACTCTTTCAGGAGACGGTTTATGCATAGGATACGATAGTGGTGATGCTGTAAGCAACGAATATAAAACACCGGGAACCTTTAAAGGAGGTACAATTTTAGGAGTTGGTATTTCTGTAGAGAAAATACAATATAATGATCTCCAAAAAGAAGCACAAAGGGCTTTGAATAAAGATTGACACTATGTTTAAAAAACTAATGTTAAATAAGAGAAACTTTAGAATCATTTGATTTTAAAGTTTTTTTTACAATTACTCAGGATGATTCAAATCACTTTTCATGTTGCTTAAAATCATTTTTTTTTCGATATAAATACATGAATTTTACTTCACAATAAGAAACTAAAATGCTTTGTTTATTATCATTCAAAGCTATAATTTTTAAATTTTTTTGCCATGAAAAAAAATAATGATGTTTTACTTAAAGAAGTAAAGGAAGCGATCAAATGGGAGCCTATCTTAAATTCTAACGACATAGATGTTAGCGTTAATGATGGTATTGTAACCCTTGGAGGTACGGTAGATAATTATACGCAGAAAAAAGAGGCGGAGCAAACTGTTAAAAATATTGCTGGTGTAAAAGCAGTTGTCGACGATGTAAAAGTTGATCTATATTTTTCAGCAATTAAAAGTGATACCGATATAGCTGCATCAGTTGTTAAGGTATTGCGTGAAAACTGGGCCGTTCCTGACCATCTGCTCAAAGTAACAGTAGAGAATGGATGGGTAACACTTGAAGGGATTTTGCACTGGAATTTTCAAAGAAAAGCAGCAGAGAATGCTATTCGTTATTTAGAAGGTGTTAGGGGAGTAATTGATAAAATAAAAATTGAGGCCGAAATAAAAAATGAACTAGAAAAGGAGTTCGTTGAAAAAGCGCTTCGTCGCAGCTGGTTGCTTGATATTGATAATATACGAGTTAGAGTCGATAATAAAACTATTACTCTAAGTGGTATTGTGAGTTCACTATTTCAGAAAGAGGAAGCAGAAAGAATTGCATGGAATACACCTGGTGTATGGTATGTAGATAATGAGCTTTTAGTCGAATTTGATTGATTTATGCAAACCTTAAATAAAAAAATATGAAAAGTAATGATATTTTGCAAAGAGAAATTCAAGAGGCGCTCAAATTCGAGCCTTTGCTGCATGCAGCCGAGATTGGAGTTATTGTAAAAGAAGGTGTATTTACCTTAACAGGAAATGTTGACATGCTTGTTAAAAAAACAGAAGCCCTGCATGCTGCAAAAAAAAATAAAGGTGTGGCAGCAATTGTAGATGAAATTCAGGTTATACTTGAAAAAACTTCCTATACCACTGATCAGGAAATTGCAACTCAAATTGTCACAAAATTGAAAGAGAATCAGGTCGTTCCGCAAAATACGGTTGGTATCATTGTAGAAAAAGGCCGTGTAACTGCAGAAGGTATTTTACCATGGAATTTTCAAAGAGAGCTCGCTCTGGAATTAATTAGAAACCAGAAGGGAGTAAGGGAAGTTACCAATAACATTAAACTTAAAAGAGAAGTATACGATCAGGTAGAGAAAGAATTACTGGAAAAGGCACTACAAAGACATTGGGCTTTTGATACAGACGAGATCGATATTGAGGTTGCAGGTGCAACAGTTCAATTATCGGGAACGGTTGGTTCAATTTTTCAAAAAGAAGAAGCGGAAAGAATTGCTTATAAAACCCCAGGAGTAATTAAAGTTATAAATCATTTAAAAGTGAATCTTGAACAGCCTTATTTGTGTTAAATAATTAAGTGAAATTATGATAGAGCAAAAAAATCAGAATGATAAGTCCGAAATTAAGTTTTTAGAAGGCCCTCAATCGAGATTTGCTGAACTGAAATTTATAATCATTACTTTATGGGAATTGATAAAATGCTTTCGTAAACTGTATTCTATTGGTCCCTGTATCACCTTTTTTGGATCTTCCCGTTTTAGGGAAGATCATTCTTATTATGAATTTACCAGAAGGGCAGCAGGCGAATATGCCAAACTTGGCTTTACAATAATGACAGGCGGAGGTCCAGGACTTATGGAAGCGGCTAATAGAGGAGCAAAAGAAGTTGGAGGAAAGTCTGTTGGTTGTAATATTAAACTTGCCGTCGATCAAATGCCTAACTCGTATCTTGATAAATGGGTAGAAGCAAAACATTTTTTTATTCGTAAAATACTTTTGGTAAAATATTCTTTTGCCTTTGTTGTAATGCCCGGCGGTTTTGGAACGCTAGATGAATATTTTGAAGCTCTTACGCTTATACAGACGGGCAAGATTAAAAATTTTCCGATCATAATTTTCAATACACAATACCATAAAGCGCTTATTGAGCATATTAATCTAATGAAAAGTGAGGGAACCATAAATGATGCTGATTCGAAATTATTCATGATTACTGATAATATTGAACAAGCAAGACTTTTTATTATTGAGCATAGTATTAAATATTATGGATTGAAACCAAAATTTCAAAAATAGTAAACCTTAAAGTTAAGTTTTACTATTAACTTATAAAGAATAGGATTTAAAAAAAATAATAATTGGCAGGTTAAATCATATTTCTGATTTTCCTGCCAATTATTATTTTTTTAGTACAAGCATTGGAGTTCTGGTATTGAAGCCTTTTTCAGAAGTTTTAAGGGGCTGAAATAATTGCTCCAACCAGTTTCGGTTTTCTTTGGCAAACATGGTAATGATGGAAGGTTTGACTTTCATAATGTCTATCTGAAGATGTCGCAATAATGACACTTCCGGATTTAACTTTTTGAAATAAAAAGCTACTTTATCAGATTTAAATTTATGTTCTATTTTATTTAATTTTTTGTTGATTTCTTCTTCCTCTGTAAAAAAATCATAATGATATACGGCAATCGAGGCATCAAATAAGGTTCCAAATTTTTTAATCAAAGGCAGTTCGTGTTCAATGTTTTCTAAATCAGATGGGTATAAAACGGTACTTAATTTTTTTATTCTGTAATGTCTTGGAACAACCAGAAGTGGGATTGGAGAGTCATGTAAGATTCTTGTCGTATGACTTCCTAATAGCTTATTTACAAGACCACCGCCTCTTGTACTCATACAGATATAATCGGCCTTGATTCTTTTGGCACAATTTAAAATGGCTTCGCTTACATCAAGCTTATTTTCCGCAATATAAGTTGTCTTACCTGGTTGTTTATTGGTTTGTCTGTATAGCGTATGTACAAATTTTATAAGAGCTTGTTCCTGTTTTTTGTTATCTGGCTCCGGAAGACCTACAAAAGTAACAGCAGAAAAAGGATCAATAATAAATGACGTATTTACATATAGAAATGTAAGTTCATAACCTATTTGAGATGCCAGCTGAATAGCAAAACGTACAGCTACTTTGGAGCTATGAGATAAGTCGGTTGTAACAAGTATTTTTTTCATGCTTTCTAGATTTTTGATCGGGTACGAAGCCCTAATTGTTTTAATTAATGACGAATTCGGTTTATTATTATTATTTTGAAACAAACTTCATTTCATTAACATAAAGATTCATTTTTTTCCAGTGCTTGTGATCGATTGTCGCGGTATCAATATCAGTAGTCCAGTCAAATCCGGGAAATAATTTTAACCTGTTTACAACGCGTTTTTTATATCCGAATGAAAAGCGATCCCCCCGCATTTGAAACTCTATATTCTTATTATCATTCGTCATGTTCTTGTATAAAATTGTTTGTGTTTTCCAGTCACCACCCCAGGTAAGGAAGGATTTAATAAAACATAAAACTCCAACAATAATGAATGCCAGTAACTGTGATCTTGATTTTTTTAATTTTCCAAATAACTGGCTTGCTATAAGTACAAAAGTTAAAGCTGCAATAAAAAGGATGATAAAATGAAGTATTGAATTATTGATATATAATGGAGTATAACGATTCACTAGCGTAAGTGTAGCAGCTATGAGAAACAGAGTATACAGTATTGTAGTTTTCATATTTTCATATTGTTAATAGGATAAAAAAATTAAAATTTATCTAAGTCATTTACTTCAGATTCTTCTTCATACAGATTTGAAGGTGTGTTTAAATCTTTTTCATATTGTTTGCGATCTTTATTGTTTTGTATAAAGATGTAAATCATCACAATTAAAATGACGATGCTCATAAATGTTAATATGATCCAGCTTGGGTCCATGATATTGTTATTTAAGAGTTATTTTTTTTTGGTTTTGTCTTATGTTACTAATCAGAATTACAGCAGTGATTGCTGTAATTGTCATTAAGGTTATTATTGTTTTCATAATTTTTAATTTTAAAAATAATTTTTTTAGGAAAAACTATTAAAATGAACCTCTTTATGCATTTTAAAAAACTGGGATAAAAGGGAGAACTTCATCTCCCTTTTAAAGTTATTCTGATATGGCATACTTATGTTCCACAACAAGCTGATTATTGACGGACCAGATTCCCGGTGTTTTCCAAACTATTTTTTCTGCAAGATCTTTTTGAAAAAGTGAAGAAACAGCTCCTGTCAATGTCACGGTTGTACCATCGACTTTAACAAATATGTTCTCAGAGTGCAGTGTCCAGTTGCTTTCTAAGGCTCTTACGATATTTTTTTTCTCAATTTCATCCTGTATTTCAGATTTTATTTTGATACGGTTGGTTACCCCTTTCACACCTGTAAGATGGCCGACGGATTTATTGGTGGCTTCTTTTTGATAATTCCAGATTACCTGACCCTCAAGCGTAACCCAGCCTTTTTCAACTTTAATCTGAATCTTTTCCTGAGGTACATTCCAGTTATCTGTTAGAGCCTTTAAGACATCGTTGGCAATATCTTCATCAGACTTGGTATTGCTGGAATATTTGATTTCAATTTCTTCAACAACTGCTTTGACGCCATCAACATTTTTGGCGGCATTTTCAGCTTCAATTTCTTTGTAATAGGCGTCTACAGTTCCCATTAGGGTTACTACACCATCTTTTGCAGTTACACCAATTTCTGCGGCATGCAGCTGTGGTTCCCATTTAATGGCGTCTTGAACATCTCTTTGCAATTCTTCATTAGTTTTCATATCGTTTTTATTTAGATAGTTGCTTAATTTGAGTTTATAGTGTTTTATTTGTTAGAGGTGAAAAGCTTCGTTCTCTAATAGAGCGCGGTTCTCTTTTTCTTCTATTGAATTTTCTTTAGGAATATGAGTATTAAGTGTGGTTCTCATAATTTCAATTTTGGCATTTGTTTCCTGAGCAAGCAGCACATATTTACGAGCTTTTACTTCGGTTTTATATTTTATGGTTTTGTCTTTTGAAAATCCCATACCTATTAATGGCAACATAGCTCCTAGAAGTACGGCGACACAGGCATATATAATGGGTATTCTAAAGTAGGGAAGATTGGCAGTGAGGTTGAAAATAAATAGTAATCCAAACAATAACCCGCATAGCCCTATGGCAAATAGTCCGGTAGTACTCCATTTTTCCATTTTATCGTAAATGTTAAAGTATCCAAGAACATTTTGCTCCGTATAGCAATCTTTACCAATTATTGAAAGTTTTGTAATGTCGTATCCACTTTTTTTTAATTTTTTGATTGCATCCTCTGCCTGCTGCAGTGATTTATAATTTGCTACGAATAATTGTTGATTTTCCATGGCTATCTTTTTTTGGGTTAGTATAAGATTTTATTAGGTTTTTAGAAATTAGAAGCTTGTGCAACTCTTAAATCTAAAATTTACCGTTAATTCCTTTTGCAATGTAAAATTGCATTAAAGCACAAAGAATAAAAATGATCTGAATCATTTGTAATGATGACTTTTAGCACTTCTGTTTTTAGTTTTTAATTTAGTGCCAGATAAAAGATATGTTGGATATCATTTATTACTAATGAAGAACTAACTAATTTAGTTATTATGAAAACTTCACAGGAATATCAGGTAGATTTGGAATGTCAGCTAAATGGAACTGCAAAAGTAAGTGCCGTTATCTTTAATAATGATATAGAAGTGTCATCTTATTCCTGTTTAAAAAATCTCGATGAAAATGCGTGGTCAGCAGAGCATCTATTTCTCGCCGCCGTAGAAAGTTCTTATATGACTGCATTTTTTAATACAGCCAGACATAAAGGATTAAAATTTAAAAGATTCAAAAGTAGCGCCCGTGCGTCTATACTACTATCAGATGAATTTTCAGAGATAACTGATATTGTATTAAGACCTATGGCCGTTATTGAGGAAAGTAAAATGATCAACAAAACATTGAAGATTTTCTCAATTTGTAAAGAACATTGTTTGGTTTTAAAGGCCTTAAAAGTACGACTGCACATCTTTCCATCGGTTAGTCTGGAATAAAAAAGCTATACTTTTCAATACTTGAAGCCGCTCTTTAAAGCAAAACTTATTTTATATCTTTAACATATTATACGGCGATGCTAATTTATGTACAAGCTATGAATAATAAGGAACAAGAATTACGGGGACTAAGTATTGACGAGGTAGTTGATTTTAGAGCAAAATTTGGAATCAATAAGTATAATTACAAAAAAGAGAACAGGTTTTTAGCTTTTCTAAAAAGCATTTTTGCAGAACCAATGATTCTTTTATTACTCGTTGCGGCCGCAATTTACTTTTTCAATAAGCAATATAGCGACGCAGTATTTCTTACCGCTTCAATTTTGTTAATTGCTGCAATATCACTTTATCAGGAAAAGAGAAGCCAAAATGCTTTGGCAAAATTACAGGAATTCATAGAGCCCTTGTGCAAAGTTATTCGTGACGGGAAACAGCAAAATATTAAAACACAAGATATTGTTGTTGGTGATCTGGTAATGGTGGAAGAAGGAGGATTGGTTCCCGCTGATGGTGTTATCCTGCGTTCAAATGATTTTTCGGTAAACGAATCGATACTTACCGGTGAATCGATGAGTATTTTTAAAGATAAAGAAAAAGAAGATAATAAAGTGTTTTCAGCAACTACCATTGTAAGCGGATTAGCAATTATTAAAGTTACAGAGATAGGAAACCAAACAAGATTGGGGAAAATAGGGAGCAGTCTGGAAGCTATTACCGAAGAAAAGACACCATTAGAACTTCAGATTGGGAATTTTATAAAAAAAATGGTTTTTGTTGGAGTCGTAGTTTTTATTCTGGTTTGGGCTATCAATTATGCCAGAATGGGTAATATTTTGGAAAGTCTTTTGGTAGCGCTTACTTTGGCCATGAGTATATTACCAGAAGAGATTCCGGTTGCGTTTACAACATTTATGGCATTGGGAGCGCGCCGGTTAATGAAAATGGGCATTGTGGTCAAGCAAATGAAAACAGTTGAAACACTGGGTAGTGCGACTATTATTTGTACCGATAAAACGGGAACTATAACGCAGAATAAAATGGAATTGGCAGGCCTTTATCTCCCATCAGGGCTTGAGGCAGACGTTACTACTTTTGAGGAAATAAAAGAAACTGAGGACCTTATAACAACGGCGATGTGGGCTAGTGAGCCCATACCTTTTGATCCTATGGAAATTGCTCTGCATAACACGTATAAAAAGTTTACAGCTAAAGATTTGACGACCAACTTTAAAATGATTCATGAATATCCATTATCAGGCAAGCCGCCAATGATGACCCATATTTTTGAAGATGCAGGAGGAAATCGTATTGTCGCGGCAAAAGGAGCACCTGAAGCAATTTTTGAAGTTTGCCATCTTAAAACTAAGGAAAGAGAAGTTGTACAATTGGCTATGGATAAATTAACTGGAAAAGGCTACAGGGTTCTTGGTGTTGCCAAAGGTGTTTTCGAAGGAAATAGTTATCCTGAAAAACAGCAGGAAATTCCCTTTGTCTTTAAGGGTCTTGTTGCTTTCTATGATCCACCAAAGGATAATATTTCGCAGGTTCTAAAGTCTTTTTACAAAGCCGGAATAGGGGTAAAGATCATTACGGGAGACAATGCCCGTACAACAAATGCGATAGCGCAGCAAATCGGTTTCAAGGGATTTGATAAAGACATTACAGGCGATGAGCTAATGAAGTTGAGTGATTCAGAATTACAAAGTAAAGTAATGGATATCAATTTGTTTAGCCGAATGTTTCCCGAAGCCAAACTAAGAATTGTCAACGCTCTCAAAGCAAATGGACAAATTGTAGCCATGACCGGTGACGGTGTAAATGACGGACCTTCACTTAAAGCAGCTCACATAGGTATTGCCATGGGAAAAAAGGGAACAGCTATAGCAAAAGATGCTGCCTCCCTTATTCTGGTAGAAGATGATCTTTCTAAAATGGTAGAGGCCGTAGCAATGGGAAGAAGAATTTATACGAATCTGAAAAAGGCAATTCAATATATTATATCAATACATATTCCCATAATTCTGATCGTTTTTATTCCACTTGCTTTAGGATGGATTTATCCCAATATATTCAGTCCGCTCCATGTAATTCTGCTAGAACTTATTATGGGACCAACCTGTTCAATACTCTATGAGAATGAACCTACTGAAGCCGATACCATGCAAAGAGGACCGAGAGCATTGACATCTACTTTTTTTAAGACAAAAGAATTGATAACAAGTATTTTGCAGGGAGTTGTTATTACTATAGGAGTATTAGGTATATATCAGTGGTCAGTATACAATCAATGGAATGAAAACAGCACACGAAGTATGGTTTTTTTGACTTTGATTACGGCCAATGTCGTGCTCACATTAGTAAACCGATCTTTTTATTATTCATTATGGGTAACACTTCACTATAAAAATTTTATGGTTTCTCTTTTAATAGACATTATGGTGCTTTTGGTTATTCTACTATTTGCAGTACCCTTTTTACGTTCATTATTTAATTTTGAAATACCTACAGTTTTTCAGCTTATTGTATGTGTATTGGCAGGATCTGTATCCGTATTATGGTTTGAGGTTCCAAAATATTTTAGAAGAAAATGAAGAATCTTTTAGATTTCTACTTCACTTCCTATAAGCGGAACACTGCAGTTATAACCATATCGATCCTGAATTTTAATTCGAAGTTCATCTGCCGGAAGATTTTCTCCATGTACCAGATAGATACATTTGGGAACATTTTTAAGTGCTGAAAGCCAGTTTACAAGATCTTGTTGATCGCCGTGAGCAGAGAGTCCTTCAATCTGAACTATTTTAGCTTCTACGTTGTAGTAGTTTCCATATATTTTAATTTCATCGGCACCTTCAAGAAGTCTTCTTCCTCGAGTGCCCTCTGCCTGATAGCCTACTATTACAACAGTAGTTTTCTCCAGGCCTATATAATGCTCGAAATAGGATAATACGCGACCTCCTGTGACCATTCCGCTTGCAGCAATGATTACTTTCGGCTGAGGATCTTCAATTATACGCATAGTCTGTTCGTATTCAGAAACTATTTTAAACATTTTGCACATTTCATGACAGTCATTAGCAGAGAGTTTGTGCCATTGCATATTCTGTAAAAAAATATCCAGGACACTGGCACCCATCGGTGTATCCAGAATATAAGGAACATTTGGAATTCTGCCCTCCGTTTTAAGTTGCCATATCAAATACATTATAGATTGTGCTCTTTCAACGGCAAATCCTGGAATAATAACCGTTCCTTTTTGTTCTATAGTGGTATTGATATAGTTTTCAAGCTCTTTTTTTGCATCCAGATCCGGATGAATACGGTTACCATAAGTACTTTCTAAAAAGAGATAATCCCCTAGTATGGGTCTTGTTGGCGGAAACATCAAGACATCGTCATCGCGTCCTATGTCACCTGAAAAAACCAAAGTTTTGCCTTCAAGTATTAATGTAATAGTGCAGGCACCAATAATATGTCCTGCACCAGTATAAGTAGCAGTAATATCAGAAGAAATGTCTGTTGAAGTATCTGGTTGTAAGATTTTAAAATAGGGAAGAACAGCTTCAGCTTGCTCTAAAGTGTAGAGTGGTTCTGCCTTTTCATGTTTAGAATAATGTTCTTTGTTGGCTTTATTGGCTTCTTCTTCCTGAATTTTAGCACTATCTAAAAGAACAAGTTTGGCCACATCTCTAGTAGGAGAGGTGCAATATATTTTACCTGTGAATCCCTGAGCAACCAATCTTGGAAGCCATCCGCAATGATCCAGGTGACCATGGGTAAGAAGTACATAATCTATTGTAGAAGGCAAAACCGGTAAGGGCTCCCAGTTAAGTTGTCTAAGAGCTTTAAGGCCTTGAAAAAGTCCACAATCAATCAATATTCTGATACCGTTACTTTCTATGAGTGTCTTTGAGCCTGTTACGGTTCCGGCGCCTCCAATAAATTTTACTTTCATCTTAAATAAGTTTACAAATTTGTGAAGCTTCTTTTAATACATTTCTGATCCGGTTTTCACTAATTCCTATTTTATGAAGACTTTTCGAATCATTAATAAGATCTTTTACAAGTATTTGATCGAGAATAAGCAATTTTTCTTTTTCGACCATTGACAGCGTTGTGAGACATGTAATCGGGTAAAGTCCTCCTTTATCTATTTTATTTTTAATGCTGTTATTTTTAGGATAATCCCAGCTTAAAAGAGTTATTCCACTGCAAATGGCAAAAGTTTCAGCATCTTTAGTAAATCGGTTGTTTGTTACTATTATACAGGAGTCGATGTTTTCGCTTCCGCTAAAAATAGTATGCTGTTTCGCTTTGAGATCATTAAACCGGGACAGAATATACATTGGCACTTTTACATCTGAAGCGCCTTCTCTGCTGCTATGAAATTTGCATTCAACCATCCACAGCTTGTTCTCTTTTTTCAGTGCTACATCTACTTCATGCGATACGCATTTTCCTTGCAGGGTTAGATTTGTTCTTGTTTTGTAACCTTCAGCAGCATAAAGTCTAGATATAAATTTTTCAAAGAAAAAACCTGCCGGTCCAAGCATTTGTAATGCGTAGCGCAGGTTATATCGCGCAGCATGTCCGTTTGATGCTTTTTTTAAAATCGCAAATGCCAGCTTGTATATTTGCTTGGTGGTTATGCCTTCATACATTTGATTCTGTATCTGTACCAGGCACTCCCTGATAAGATCAGGATCAGCACCTGATTTTTGAAGAGAAAGTTTTAATTTTTCAATATTGAAAGGTACAACATGTCCTGAGTGCTTAATTACTTTCATTATTCAAGAGTTTTACAAGACGATTAGAATACTTTGATTAAAAGGAAATAAGATTTTATCTGTTTTGTTGAAATAGTCAAATCAAAATTACCATAGATTATCCCTAGATAGGGTGACAACAATCATTTGCGAATATGATCTTCATCATAAATTGAGTTTTTAGTTTTTTATTCTGCTTAGTTTCTCTAAATTAAGGATATGTATCGTACTGGAAGTCTTTTCGATTAATCCTTCTTCTTTAAAATCGCTTAAAGTGCGGCTTACAGTTTCAGGTGAAGTTCCGGAAAAAGCTGCCAGATCATCTCTGGAAAATTTAATACTGGTTCCATCAGAGCTATGTTGCTTTAGCAGGTGTACAATGCCTTGGGCAATTCTTTTGCGTACCGACATATAAGCAATCTGCAGCAATCGTTCTTCTTTTTCCCGCATGTCATTTGCGAGAATTTTTATGAATTTTGCACCTACATCAGGATACAGAAAAAGAAGTTTATCAAGCTGTTCTGTTGGCAAAAAACTTAAAACCGTTTCTTCGAGTGCGATAGTCGTATCGTTATACGTATCATTCGAAAACAATATACTAATATCCAGATAATCATTTTCTTTATAAACACCTGTAATAAGTTCACGTCCTTCCTGGGTAAGTTTTACCGTCTTAACTTTTCCGCTTATGATATAATAGATCCCTAGTACATGATCGCCTTCGTAATGAATATATTGATTTTTTTTATAATGTCGCGTACTGCGATCAAGCATGATTTCTTTTAGTTTTACGAGTCCGTCTTCTTTAGAAATAACTGCGTTGAGGTTTTCGGCACTCTGCCCATAAAAAAGTTGTTGCAGTTCTTTTTTCTTTAACCGGGCTTCTATCGCCTTCAAGAGTTCGATATCATCAAATGGCTTAGTAAGATAATCGTCAACTCCCAGCTCCATTCCTTTACGAATATCGGCTCTTTCCGCTTTGGCAGTCAAAAATATAATAGGTGTTGCTTGTGTTTCAGGATGTTTATGAAGAATGTGTAAAACGCCATATCCATCAAGTTCAGGCATCATAATATCACATAGTATTAGATCAGGCAATATTTTAAGTGCTGTTTCCACTCCTGTTTTTCCATTAGCTGCTGCAAAAACCTCATAACCGGAGAGTTCAAGTATTTCAACAACATTTTCTCTGATATTGTCATTATCTTCAATGATAAGTATTTTAGTCATAACGTGGCAATTCAATAGTAAATAAGGTTCCTTTATCAATGGCGCTTTTAAATGAAATGGTTCCATTCATTAGTGATACATAGCGTGAAACAATATGAAGTCCCAGACCCGTCCCTGGAATATTTCCTGTATTATGCGCTCTAAAGAAAGCTTCAAACAAATGTTTATGATCTTCCTCAGGAATGCCAATGCCATTATCTTTAACATTGATGGTTATCATAGTATCCGTGATTGAAGTCGATAGTTCGATTTCGGTTTCCTCTCCTGAATATTTTATAGCATTGGATACAAGATTGATGATGCAATTTTTGAGTAAGTTTTTGTCCAGCTTTACCAAAATAATTTCAGTATTGGGTATGCTAATTATCTTTTGTCTCTTTTTTGTAAGGAGCTTCAATTCTCCTATAATTTCTTTGATAAAATCCTGTAGATTAAAAGTTGATATTTCGAGAGTAATTTTATTCGATTCTGCTTTTTCAAGAAGTAAAAAATCATTCAAAATTGTAGTCAGGTTTACAATGGCGCTTTTGATCTTCCGTATATGGGTTTCAATTTTTGGATTATCTATATTTTCTACATAACGCTGCAGTAGGGCAGTGGAAAGCTGAATGGTGCTTAAAGGTGTTCTAAATTCATGGGAGGCCATCGATAAGAGGCGGCTTTTAATTTTATTAAGTTCTTTCTCTTTTTCGAGGGTGTTGCTCACCTCTTCTTGTGTGGCGGTTAAGGCTTCAATGGTTTCGTTTAACGTCTGCGTACGGTCTTTTACTAGTTCTTCTAAATGCTGAGTGTATTGCATTAAACGGTTTTCCGCTTCTTTTTGGTGACTCATATCATGAATGAAGCCTGCAAAAATTCTTTCTCCCTCAAATTTAACTTCACTTACTCCAAGTCTGAAAGGAAAAATGTTTCCGTCTTTTTTCCGTCCAAGTACATCCCTGTCATGTCCAATAATATGCGGAATTCCTGAAGATTTATAGTTTTGTATGTAAGAATCGTGTTTTTCTCTATCTGGAGAAGGCATTAAAAGTGAAATGTTTTTACCAATAACTTCTTCCGGATTATACAAAAAAAGCCTACATGCTGAAGGATTAATAGATTCAACGATTCCCCTTTCGTTGATTGTAATAATTCCATCGATTGCATTTTCAATAATTGCATTTAAAAGTGCCTGATTTTTCATTTCGCAATCGATTTGTTTTAAACAAATTTCGTTAAATGTTTTTGATAATCACTGTTTTATATTCGTTATTTTCTCTAGTAGTTTTATTTTGTTCAATGACTCAGGAAGTTGTTCTAGCGCGAAGTGACAGTTTTTTTGAGCTCTATCTGAGCTAAGGATGAGTTGATATTTTTAATACCTTTTATCAAGGCATCAGCATTAAAAGAAATGCCGTCGATTCCTTCCGTTACTAAAAATTTTGTAAATTCTGCTGAATCACTTGGCGCCTGTCCGCAAAGTCCAATTTTCTTACCCATTTTCACAGCGGTATTTATTATTTGGAGTATGAATTGTTTTGAAGCTTCATTTTCTTCATCAAATAAATCTGAAATTAATTCAGAGTCACGATCTATACCCAAGGTGAGTTGTGTTAAGTCGTTAGATCCTATAGAGAAACCATCAAAAATTTCCCCAAATTCTTTCGCCAGTAAAATATTAGAAGGTAATTCGGCCATGACATATATTTCAAGGCCATTATTGTGGTGTTTTAAACCGTATTCTTCCATTAGAGCAATTACTTTTTTTCCTTCCTCGGGCGTACGACAAAATGGAATCATGAGTTTTACATTGGTAAGTCCCATTTCATCCCGAACTATTTTCATTGCTTCACATTCAAGCCTGAATCCTTCACGATATTTTTCATGGTAATAACGAGAAGCGCCGCGAAAACCAAGCATTGGATTTTCTTCGTGAGGCTCAAAAAAAGAACCTCCAAGAAGTTGAGAATATTCATTGCTTTTAAAATCAGTCATTCTGACAATGACTTCTTTGGGATAAAAAGCTGCTGCAATTGTAGCGACACCCTGTGCGAGTTTTTCGATGAGGTAATTTGGTTTGTAACTGTAATTCTGTGTGAGTGCTGCTATCGCTAAACTTTGATCAGCATCAAGTACTTTTTCCGGATGAATGAGCGCCATGGGATGTATCTTCACGTTGTGACTTATAATAAATTCAAGTCTGAGTAATCCTACGCCATCATTTGGATAAAATGATAATTCAAATGCTTTTTCTGGTTCAGAAACTATTAGCTGGACTTTTGGTTTTTCAGGAAGCTTTATTTTGTTGAGTGGCACGGTTGTTTGCAGGTATTTTAATTTGCCTTTATAGACATAACCGGTTTTTCCTTCTGCACAGCTCAGGGTAATAAGATCCCCATCTTTAATAATTTCAGTGGCATTACCGGTTCCCACAATGGCTGGTGTTTCCATTTCTCTGGCTACTATAGAGGCATGACTTGTTCGTCCGCCTTTATTGGTAATGATTCCAGCCACTTTTTTTAGGATAGGATCCCAATCCGGGCTGGTAAAATTAGTAACCAGAATTTCTCCACTTTGGAGTTTTGAAGCGTCTTTTGGCGATACAAGAATTCTTGCAGTACCACAAATTATACGGTTTCCAATAGCCTCGCCCTGAACATGTGCTACTCCTTTTTTTTCTAATTTATAAGTAGTAATTGATATTGGTTTAACAAGGGAATGTACCGTTTCTGGTCTGGCCTGAATAATATAAAGCTCTCCATTTAAGCCATCCTTCGCCCATTCAAAATCCATTGGTTTATTATAATGTTCTTCTATAATAAGGGCCCATCTGGCGAGTTTTTCAATTTCGGAGTCGTCAAGTACAAATTTATTGCACCATTTTCTTGGCGTAATTTTTAAAACCGTTGAATTAATGCCCGATGAATTATCATTGTAAATGAGCATCTTATTTTTTGCTCCGAGATTTTTCTGTAAAATAGCTTTTTTATTATTTTTAATGGATCTTTTAAATACAAGAAATTCATCAGGAGTTACAGTACCCTGTACAATTGTTTCACCTAGACCCCAGGTCCCTGCAATATGAATCACATCAAGGAATCCTGACTCGGGTTCTAGTGTAAATCCGATACCGGAACAAGCTAAATCTGAACGAACCATTTGTTGTATGCCTACAGAAAGAAATACCTTATCATGATCAAAACCCTTGTCAAGTCTGTATTTAATGGCTCTGTCTGTATAGAGTGAAGCAAAACAGCATTTAACGGCATAAATAAGTGGCATTTCACCTTTAATGTTTAGAAATGAATCGTGCTGCCCGGCAAAGCTTGCATTGGCAAGATCTTCTGCAGTGGCACTGCTTCTAACTGCAACAGTCAGATCTCTGCCTTCACATAATCGGACGTATTCATCTGAAATTTCAGTCTGAAGATCAAGGGGAAATTTTGCATCAAGTAGCAGCTTTCTCGCTTTCTTACCAATTTCAGTTAAGTTAGTAAAGTCTTTCTTATCCAAAAGTTGCATTAATTTATTTAGCGCAAAACTTAAATCATTGTATTCTATAAAATCTTTGTAGGCAGTTGTTGTTATGGCAAAACCATTGGGAACTCTAATATCACGAGGACTAAGATTATTGTACATCTCTCCCAGAGAAGCATTTTTGCCACCTACTTTATTAATATCGTTAATTCCGATCTCACTAAACTTTAGAATATATTTTTCCATTTTCATTTCTTTTAAATCTCTCATTTCTATAGTTTTAATTTGAATTAAAGATAGTTCGATGCTTAAAAAATGGAAATGATCGTAATCATCTTTTAAGATTTAGAACATTTGTACCAAGTGACGCAGATCATTTTACTATTTGAGATAATAGATGAAATTTGTCATATTCGATTACTTAATGGTCAGGTTTAGAAAAGTAGTTTCAAGTTTTAAATAAGAAATAAAATGGAAACAAGTAAAAGACAATATAAAAGCATATCAGTATTTGAGAAACTTAGAAAAACAGATAAGACTGGTAATGAGTATTGGAGTGCCAAGAATGTAGCAAAATTACTAGGGTACACTAAGTATAGTTCATTTATTAAGGTGGTCGATAAAGCAAAGGCTGCCTGCATTAATACCGATCAGGAGACGGCATTACATTTTAAAGATTTTAGAGCAATAAAATCAGTTGAGAATGATTTACAAAGGAATGGTGGAGATGTAAAATTATCACGCTATGGCTGTTATCTTATAATTCAAAATGCAGATTCTACTTTAAAACCGGTAGCGCTGGGACAAGCCTATTTTGCGACACAAGCTCGTCTGCAGGAATTGAACCAACAGCAGAAAAGTAAAAATTTAAAAATAGTAAAAGAGCGAAGATATTTTCTTCGCAAAGAACTGGCTAAGAGAAATCTTCAGCTAGCAGGAGCCGCACGAAAAGCTGGTATTGTTACCCCTGCAGATTATGCCTTTTTGCAAAACCATGGATATAGAGGACTTTATGGAGGTCTGGATGTAAAAGCCATACGCGAGATTAGAGGCCTTAATCCTGATGAAAACATTCTCGACCATATGGAAAATACAGAATTGGCAGTGAATTTATTTCGTGGTACTCAAACCACAGAAAAGCTCAAAAACGACAAAGTCAATGATATTGTTGAAGCCAATAGTATTCATTTTGCTGTTGGATTAAAAACTCGTAAAGTAATTGAAGAAACAATTTCGATTTTACCAGAAAATTTTCCTGTTGCTAGTACTATCAAATTGGCAAACAACAAAAACAAAGAATTGAAAACCAGAAAAAGCAGTAAGAATAAAACTGTTTTGTAATTGAAAATATCACAAGAGAAATTAAATAAGAAATTATATGAAAACAAAGTTTTACATACTGGCCGGTATTGCTATACTGTTATATTGCTGCCAGCAAAAAGATTGGACAAGTACAGATGAAAATGGTCTGGAGACAGATTTAGATGACGTCTCTGGTATTAATGATAATCTACTTAGAAAATGGTACGCATTGAACAAAGAATCAGACAGCATAACTAAATCGGCACAAGTGATTATCGATCAGCAGAGAGAACAAGTAGAATCTCACCCTCAAGACGAGCGGGAATACATGAATATGTGCATAGAAGATGCTCAGAAGCAACTTAACCTACTGAAGGAAAAAGTAAAATTTACTAAAAAGTTTGCTGGGGATATTAAGGACTATGATCCATCTTTACAACAGACTATTGACTCATTAGAGGATGATTATGTTCGGGAAAAATATAAACTGGAAGTTGCATTAAAGGAGTTGAAATAGTGTGAATTATCAAAAATATTTTAAATTAGAAATTAGCAGAAGCTAGCTTACTACTTTTAAATTTGCTGCGTTTCTAATTGTTTAAAACACATCTTCCAAGATTTGGCCACAAACCTTTGTGCAATTTGATTTTGTGGCTCTAACTGTACTTCTTTAAATTCTATCTTACTTGTACCTCAATTCCATATTACTTACTCGATAGTCTAAATTTAATTTCTGGATTTGTAATATATTGAAAGGTAGTTTTTTAAATAAAAAATGGCGTCAATTGTCTTCAATTGACGCCATTTGGCTGTGTTGTGACCTCGACTGGATTCAAACCAGTAACCTCTTGAGCCGTAATCAAGTGCGCTATTCAGTTGCGCCACGAGGCCTTTTTGTTATCAATTAGCTAATTTTTCGTAGCTTTGTTGATTGCTTATTGCGGGTGCAAAGATAGGTATAAATGCGAGATATGCAAGCATAAAATAACATAAAAATAAAAAAAAATGAAGATTGAAAATTATATACGTGATATTCAGGACTTTCCTAAAGAAGGAATTTTGTTTAAAGATATCACTCCGCTATTAAATGATCCAATTGCAAGGAAAGAATGTCTCAAAATTTTAGTAGAATCTTTAAAAGGGCAAAAAATTGATAAGGTCGTAGGAGCGGAGAGTCGTGGTTTTTTCTTCGGAATATTATTAGCAGAAGAACTTAATGCAGGTTTTATTCCTGTTAGGAAGCCTAATAAGCTGCCATTTGAGACGATTTCAGCTTCGTATGAACTCGAATACGGTTTAGATAGTTTAGAGATGCATACAGATGCTATTAAGAAGGGAGATCGTGTTTTAATTCATGACGATGTTTTAGCAACTGGCGGAACAGCAAAAGCAGTTTGTGAACTAGTTGAAAAATTAGGAGGTGAAATTATTCAGTGTAATTTTTTAATGGAATTAAGTTTTTTAAGTGGTAAAGAAAAAATTAGAAACTATCCTATATTTTCGGCTATTATATATTAATTTTCGGAAGAGAGGAATAAAAAAAAAACAATTCTAGATTTAATAGAATTGGGATTTATTATTATTTATAAAGACATATCTTTTATCTCAAAACAGCTCCAAGTTCAGTCTCAAAAGTCTGTTGTAGTTTCGACATTATTTTATCAATCTGAGTATCAGTAAGTGTCTTTGTATTATCCTGAATAGTAAAACTCAAGGCGTATGATTTTTTGCCTTCCGGAAGATTTTTACCTTCATAAACATCAAACAAATTAATGTCTTTTAAAAGCGCTTTCTCAGTTTGTTTTGCCAAGTTAAAGATACTTTCGTACGTTGTAGTTTGGTCAATTAGCAACGCTAAATCTCTACGAACTTCAGGGTATTTAGGAATCTCAGAATATTTAATTTTGCCTGTGATAATCTTAAGGATTAAATCCCAGTTGAAATCTGCATAATAAACATCTTGTTTGATTCCGAAATGTTTTAAAATAGATTTCTTAACTACACCCATTTCAACTAAAGTGTCATTGTTGTAGCAAATCGCAGTTCCTTCTGAAAAAATATCAGTCTGAACCGGGGCATTCGAAATTTTATCAATTCCTAAACGTGACAATATCCCTTTTACATAACCTTTCATTAAAAAGAAATCGGTAGTTTTTTGAGGATTTGTCCAGCTTTCTTTATTTCTGTTTCCTGAAATCAATAAAGAAAGATGTTTATGTTCTTCATATCCGTTAAGATATTTATGATATGTTTTTCCGAATTCAAATAATTTTAAATCAGAATTTCTTCTGTTGATATTGTATGAAATGGCTTCTAATCCTGAAAACAATAAAGACTGACGCATTGTAGACAAGTCACTACTCAATGGATTCAGCATCGTTACATTGTGCTCTTCTTTTAATGAAGTTGACAATTTAGCGTACGTTGCTGTTGTCAAAGAATTCGCCATCATTTCGTGGAAACCCTGAGAATTCAGTTGAGAAGCAATTACATTCTGTACTTTATAATCTTCCGTTCTTGGTGAGTTGGCAACAGTAGCATTGAATTTCTTAGAGAAATTAATGTTGTTGTACCCATAAACCCTTAAAATTTCTTCGATTACATCAATTTCACGCTGTACATCAACACGATAAGCTGGAATTGTCAATCCTAATCCTGAATCAGAAACACTATTCACTTTGATATCTAAAGAAACAAGTATTTTTTTGATAGTGTCTTTTGGAATTTCCTGTCCAATAATTTTAGACACATGACTGAAATTCAATAAAACTGAAAAATCTTCTATTTTTTTAGGATAAACTTCCACAACATCAGAAGTCAGTTTTCCACCTGCAACTTCCAAAATTAAAATGGCAGCACGTTTTAAGGCATACTCTGTAATAGTTGGATCAATTCCTCTTTCAAATCTAAAAGAAGCATCAGTGTTTAATCCGTGTCTTTTGGCTGTTTTACGAATACTTACAGCATCAAAATAAGCACTTTCTAAGAATATAGATGTTGTACCATCTGAAACTCCTGATTTTTTTCCACCGAAAACACCCGCAATACATAACGGACCTTTTTCATCGCAAATCATCAAATCTTCTTTGTGCAATGTTCTTTCAACATCGTCTAAAGTGGTAAATTTAGTTCCTTCCGGAAGTGTTTTTACAATTACTTTCCCGTTGATTTTTGCAGCGTCAAACGCATGTAAAGGCTGTCCTAATTCATGTAAAACATAATTAGTAACGTCTACAATATTATTTTTTGGAGTTAATCCAATAGCTTTTAAACGATCTTGTAACCACGCTGGAGATTCCTGAACCGTAATTCCTGAAATAGTTACGCCACAATATCTAGGTGCTAATAGAGGTTCTTCAACATTAACATCGATTTTTAAGGTACGCATATCAACTCTAAAGTTGCTTACAGATGGTGTGATCAATTCTATGTTTACACCACGTTGCAACATTCCGGCTCTTAAATCACGGGCAGTTCCATAATGACTCATCGCGTCAGCACGGTTTGGAGTCAATCCAATCTCGAATACTTCATCATTTGCAATCTTGAAAACTACAGAAGCTGGTGTTCCAGGTTCTAGAGCATCATCAAGAACCATAATTCCGTCGTGACTAGTACCTAAACCTAATTCATCCTCGGCACAAATCATTCCGTGACTTTCCTGTCCACGAATTTTTCCTTTTTTGATAGTGAATTCAGCACCTTCTTTATCGTACAAAACGGTTCCGATAGTAGCAACCGGAACTTTTTGTCCGGCAGCAACATTAGCAGCACCACAAACAATTTGCACGGGAGCTTCTAAGCCAATATTTACTGTTGTAACTTTTAATCTGTCAGCATCAGGATGTTTCTCGCAAGTAAGTACGTGTCCTACAACAACTCCTTCTAAACCACCTTTTATAGACTGGTATTTTTCGACAACTTCAACTTCAAGACCTAAATCTGTCAGCAATTCTGAAGTTTGTTCAGATGTCCAATCTGTTTTGATAAATTGTTTTAACCAGTTGTAAGATATTTTCATGTTATATTTTATTCTTGTATGAGGATACAAATATAAGGATTGCGCATTGTAGTAAGAAACAATTTATTTGGTTTTTTCGGACTGTTTTTGATTTCCTGAAAACCAATAATTATTAGCAACTCCTTATTTTGTGATTCCAATTATTTAGTGAAATTTTTGAAGCAATTTTTAAATTAATTCTTCAACATGTTTTTTAATGTTTTCAGAGATTTTTTTGATTGGCAAATCGTTCTCATCATCGCCAAAAGGATCTTCAATTTCTTCGGCAATTAATTCTAAACTGGCCAGAACATAAAAGATAAAAACAACCACAGGAACTACATAATAACCCAAACTTAAAGAATAGCCAAAGGGTAATGTCATGGTGTAAAAGAAAATGAATTTTTTGATAAATGCACTGTAAGAGTAGGGAATAGGTGTATTTTTAATTCGCTCGCACGCACCACAGATATCAGTAAAAGCAGTCAGTTCATTATTTAGAATAATAAGCTGGTCGCCTGTTATTTTTTTTGCTTCGTATAAATCATTAATTTTATGTGACATCATTCGCTTTACCTGATTAGGCTTGTGTTTATGATGATCTAGCTCTAAATCTACATCATCAAAAAGCTGTTTTGCTGTCTCCGAATTATTTAGATGTTTATATAGAATTGTGGCATAACCTGGAATAAACTTTCTGAAAAATTTACGATCGTTTTCGTCTTTTAGAATCGCTGAAAGTTTTATAGCAAAATTGCGGCTGTTGTTTACCAAAGCGCCCCACATTTTTCTTGCTTCCCACCAGCGATCGTAAGCGGTATTGGTTCTGAATACTAATAAAAGCGAAATTACAAATCCTAATATTCCATGCATTAATGGAATGTTTTTAATGTAATTATTACTGTCAATTCCTAAATAGCCTACTTCTAAATATCCTACAATTCCGGAATAAATTCCGATCGCTATCATTATTGGAAATAATTTTCGAACAGTATCCGATTTATGAAAACGAAATATAAAAGTAAACCACTCCTTAGTGTTGTATGCAATCATTTAAGTCAAATTTTGAAACAAATTTACTTAAAAATTCATATTACCAGCTAATTCTTTTAATGCAATTTCAGATAATTTAGCTACGTATTGTGCATTACTGTAACGTACTTTTGCATTAACATAATTAAGCTGAGCCGTTCTGAAATCAAGTGTTGTTATAGTTCCAATTTTGAATTTGTCCAATGTGATTTCTAAATTTTGTCTTGCAATTGCTTCGTTATCTTCTTCAAGATCAATTAATTCCAGGTTGGTTAAATACGTCTGAAAAGCGGTGCTTAATTGTGTGTTCAGAATCATGTTTTGCTGCTCAATTGCAATCTGAGAATTTTCAATTTCCAGTTTTGCTACTTTTTCATTTCGATGTTGATTAAAACCATCAAATATATTTAGTGTGGCATTAAAACCATAATTCAAACCTCTTGAGGAAGCCTGACTTGTAAAACCTAAACTTGACTCACTTTCGGCAAAATTATAGCCTGAAGTTAAATTTACTACAGGATATCGATCTGCTTTAACTTGCTTCAATTGTAACTCTGCAATTCTTTTATTTATGATCTGAGCTTCTAAACCAGGATTTTGTTTCTGTGCCAATTCCATTAAATCGGCTAAAACCAAGGTATTGTCAACAGTAACCAAATCCGTAACTCTAAAATCAATTTTTGGATCGCGGGCTAAATATTGATTCAATAATATTTTAGCATTTGCGTACGATTCTTTTTGTCTTAGTAAAGCAACCTGATCCGAATTTAAATCTACCTGAGCATTTAAAACTTCCAATTTTGAAGCTTTACCAATGCTAAAACGGTTTTGAGCCAATTTTAAACGTTGCTGTGAAATCACGATCGTAGTATCTAATGCAGACAATTGTTGTTGCTGTTGTACTAAATCATAATAAGAAGAATTAACCTGAGCAATCTTAATTAAAATGGTTTGTTTTAACTGAGCGTCACCTAGTTTTTGAAGTTCTTTTAACTGATCCAGTCTGGCAAACATTTTCATTCCGTCAAAAACCGTCCATCCTAAACTTACTCCGTAATTTAAACTGTTGTTTTTTGCATTATCCAAAGAGGTCGAAGTACCATCCTGACGTGTTTGTGATGAATTTGTAATGCTATTATTATCAGTAACCGATGCAGTTGCGACAGGCAACATTCCGGCGTTACCAATCGTTACATTGGTTTCACTTATTTTTGTGTTATTTTTTGCAATCTTAATTTCAAAATTATTTTCTAAGGCTATTTTCATAGCGTCTCCAATAGTCAGTACTTCCTGAGCATTCGTGCTTGTAATGCAAAAGAAGAAGAAGAATATTAAACTGCGGAACAAAATTTTAGTATTCATATTTGTTTTCTTTTACCACGAATTCAATCTAGTCAAATTCGTGGCTAATAAATTATTTACTTTCTTTTTCGTATTCTTCAATATGATCAAATTCCGGATAATGTTTTCTGGCTTTAGACCACATCAAATAAATCGCAGGAATTACAAACAGTGTTAATGCTAAAGAGAAAATAGTTCCTCCAACAATTACAACTCCCATTCCGATTCTACTTGTAGATGCTGCACCCAGTGACATTGCAATTGGCAATGCACCTAATGCGATCGCTAAACTCGTCATTAAAATTGGACGTAAACGTGCTTCAGAAGCTTCTAAAATTGCTTCTAATTTTGGTTTTCCCTGTTCTCGTAACTGGTTGGCGAACTCAACGATCAAAATACCGTTTTTAGTTACCAGTCCGATAAGCATTACGGTTCCAATCTGACTAAAAATGTTCCATGTCTGATTGAATAACCATAAAGAGAATAATGCTCCGGCAACTGCCATTGGTACCGTTAAAATGATAATAAACGGATCAATGAAACTTTCAAACTGTGCCGCAAGAATTAAAAAGATTAATAATAATGCCAATCCGAAAGCGAAAGAAGTGTTAGAACTACTTTCAACAAAATCTCTTGATTCTCCACTTAAATCAGTGGTAAAACTTTCATCTAAAACTTTTGCCTTAATTCGGTCCATTTCCTCAATACCATCGCTGATACTTTTTCCCGGAGCCAGACCTGCCGAAACAGTCGCCGACATGTATCTGTTGTTATGATACAATTGTGGCGGATTACTTTGTTCTTCAATCTTAACAACGTTGTCCATCTGAATCAATTCTCCACTTTTGTTCTTTACAAACATAGAAGTTAAATCCAAAGGTTTCGAACGGTCTTTTTGATCAAACTGACCAATTACCTGATATTGTTTTCCGTTTTTGATAAAATAACCAAAACGTTGTCCGCTTAAAGAAAGCTGTAAAGTCTGAGCAATATCAATAATTGAAATTCCTAAACTTTCTGCTTTTTCACGATCGATACTTACGTTGATTTCCGGTTTATTAAACTTAAGGTTTACGTCAGTGGTCGAGAAAACATCACTTTTACCAACTTCATCCATAAATACCGGAATCTTTTCTCTTAATTTTTCAAAGTTTGGAGCCTGAATAATATATTGTATTGGTAAACCTCCACGTCTGTTAACAGAAATTGTAGGCTGTTGAAGAACAGATGTCTTAGCGCTTGGATATTTTTTAGTCCATTTAGTTAATTTATCAGCAATATCTTTCTGTGAATTGGTTCTTTCGTCTGGTTCTTTTAATGAAAGTCTAATAAAACCGGAATTTGTTGCAGAACCTCCTGAACCTCCCGCTGTAATTACTAAACTAACTTTTTTTTCTGGAATAGAATCATCAACCAATTTTGACATTTCCTGCATAAAACGATTAGTATATTCATAAGAAGAACCTTCAGGAGTTGTCATACGCATCGTTACAGAGCTACGGTCATCATAAGGAGCTGTTTCTTTTGGAAGAATGGTGAAGAACAAATAGATCAATCCAAAACAAGCAATAAGAATTGGAAAGCTGATCCATTTTTTATCCATAAAACGATTTAAAGCATCGGCATAACCGCTGTTTAATTTTTCAAAAAACGGTTCTGTTTTAACGTAGAATTTTGATTTTTTCTGTTCGCCGCCTTTCATTAAATAAGCATTCAACATTGGCGTTAAAGTCAACGATACAAAGGCCGAAATTAATACAGCTGCACCAATTACAACCCCAAATTCCCTAAAGAGTCGGCCTACGAAGCCTTCTAAGAATATCACTGGCAAGAATACTGCTGCCAATGTTACCGAAATCGAAATTACAGCATAAAATATTTCATTAGAACCTTTAATTGCGGCTTCAATTGGCGACATTCCTTCTTCAACTTTTTTGAAGATATTTTCAGTAACCACAATTCCATCATCAACCACTAAACCGGTTGCCAAAACAATTGCTAAAAGGGTCAGTACATTTATTGAGAATCCAAAAAGCCACATAATAAAAAATGTAGCAATTAAAGATACCGGAATATCAATTAAAGGTCTAAAAGCAATTGCCCAATCCCTAAAAAACAAATAGATAATGATAATTACCAGAATAATAGAAATTCCAAGAGTTTCGGCTACTTCAAGTACTGATTTTTTTACAAACAGAGTGTTGTCCAATGCAATATTAAGTTTGATATCTTTAGGTAAATCCTTTTTTAAAGCATCGTACTTTTTGTAAAATTCATTTGAAATATCTAGATAATTGGCTCCAGGCATCGGTACAATAGCAAGACCAATCATTGGAAGTCCTGACGATGTTAAAGAAGTCTCTATGTTTTCAGGACCAAGTTCTGCACCACCAACATCACTTAATCGAACGATTTTATCTCCATCTGTTCGAATAATAATATTATTGAATTCTTCTGGTTTAGAAAGATTTCCAATTGTCTTTACAGTTAATTCGGTATTGTTTCCCGTTAATTTACCAGATGGTAGTTCGACGTTTTGCGCGTTTAAAGCATTTCGAACATCAGAGACAGTGCATTTATAGGCGTTTAATTTAACCGGATCAATCCATAAACGCATTGCATAACGTTTTTGTCCCCAGATCTGAACACCACTTACTCCGGGAATGGTTTCTAAACGTTGCGAAATAACATTTTCAGCATAATCACTTAATTCTAAAGAACTTCGACTGTCACTCTGAACAGTCATCGAAATAATAGATTCACTATCCGCATCCGCTTTAGAAACTACTGGTGGAGCGTCAATATCTTGCGGTAAACTTCGAACTGCCTGTGAAACTTTATCGCGGACATCATTAGCCGCTTCCTCTAAGTTTTTATCTAAATTAAATTCTATTGTAATACTGCTGCTTCCCTGATTACTTGATGAAGTAATATTTCGAATTCCGTCAATGGCATTTACTGCTTTCTCTAAGGGTTCAGTAATTTGTGATTCAATAATGTCAGAATTGGCTCCTGTGTAATTTGTTCTGATGGAAACCTGCGCCGGATCAATAGATGGGAATTCTCGAACACCCAAAAAGGTATAACCAATAAAACCGAATAAAATAATCAAAAGATTCAGTACAATGGTTAAAACAGGTCTTCTTATGCTTGTAGTTGATAAACTCATGTGAAATTTTAGATTTTAGATTTTGGAGCTCAGATTTTAGATTATAGAATTTAGGAAAATGGAAGTCCAAACCCTTAATTCATAACTCAAAATTCATAACTTAAAAATTCCTATTTTTTTACGTTAACTTTTATAGGTGCTTCATTTTTCAATGACATAACGCCACTTGTGATCAGAGTGTCACCCGCTTTTAATCCTGAAAGAATTAAAATTGAAGCATCAGTTCTTGTTGTGGCATCAACCATAACTTCTTTGGCTTTCCCCATATTGGCCACATATACCTTTTTTCCATCTTGTACAGGAACGATAGCTTCAGATGGAACTACAATTGCATCTTTAATAGTACTTAAAGGTAATTTTACATCTGCAAAGGTTCCTGGGAAAAGTTTTCCATCGATATTATCAGCAATAGCTCGAACTTGTAAAGTACGAGTTGCTACTTCAACCTCTGGTTCAATAGCATATATTTTCGCTGAATATACCTTATCAGATCCTGAAACTGAAAAATCAATAGTTGAACCTGATTTTACTTGCGATACATATTTTTCAGGAATAGAAAACGTTATTTTTAACTTTCCTGTGTTTACCAATTTTGCGACTAAAACAGTAGGAGTTATGTAAGTTCCAGGTGAAATAGAACGTAAACCAATTTTTCCTGAAAAAGGTGCTTTTACAGAAGTTTTAGCAATTTGTGCCTTGATTAATTGCGTTTGTGCCTTCATAGAAGCGTAGTCTGCGTTTGCAATATCAAATTCTTCCTGACTGATAGCTTCTTTTTGAAGTAATAATTTAGCTCTTCTTTCATTTTCAGCTGCTAAACCTTCTTTTGTTTGAGCTTGTCTTAATTGTGCTCTTAATTCAATATCATTTACTTTAAAAAGTACCTGACCTTTATTTACATAGGTACCTTCAGTAAAATAAATGCCTTCAACAATCCCAGAAACTTCACTGTGAATCTCTATTTGTTCATTAGCTTCAATAGATCCTGATAATGATAAGTTATTATCAAACGTAGAAGTTTTAACCACAAGTCCAGTCACGGTTGTTGGGCGGTCTTTATCACCAGACTTTTTAGACTCGTCGTTTTTACTTTTGTTAGAAACAACTCTATAGGCGATAAACCCTCCGAGCACTATAATTAATAGGGCATAAATTAGATTTTTTACTTTCATAAAATTGAGGTAAATGTTTTTTTGGGATTGTTTTTAGTAGCTTACAAATTTAACTTTTTGAACCGAAATCAGAAGAGGTTGGCTTTTATTTAACATTTGTATGTACAAGTTTTTAGATTAGATTATGTATTAGACTGTTTAAGTTTGCAAAGGTTTAATATATAAGTAAAAAAAAATATTTGAAGGAAACTAAAAAAGTGAAGGAAAATAATCGACTAAAGAAGATGTATTTTCTTAAGTTTTTACTGATAATAAAAGCAGAAATACGCATCTAGAAAGTAAGAAAAAACCTATTTTTTAGTTTTTTGTTGTATTTTGTCTGATTTCTTTTGCTCTTTATCGATTTTATTTGTAACATTGATAAGGTTAAACAATATGATGATTTTTTTGTGAGAATATTAATGTTTTAATATGCAAGGCGTTAATATATGTAGGTTTTTTATTTTAATTAAGTTAAATTTTTTGCTTTTTAAGAATGATTAAATTAACAACTGTTTATATTTTAAACTAAAATCGTCTGTTTATGAAGAAAAAAATACTTCTTGGATTATGGTTTACTTTTTTACTGGCAGCCATTTCTTATTTATTTTGGCAAAACGAATATCAATACAGTTTGCCTACACCAATTCCTCAAAATTATCGTGAGATAGCCATAGGAAGTAAAGTGGATTTAAAATGCTGTGTGACAGATCAAAGACCCGTTTTTATCCATTTTTTTAATCCTGAATGCCCATGTTCGCGTTTTAATGTGCCTCATGTAAGTGGCTTGATTAAAAAGTATGGAGACAAAATCAATTTTAAAATTGTAGTATTAAACAACGAAAAGACTTTCACAATCGAAGAAATTCAGAACAAGTTTGATGCTAAAATTCCTGTTTATTTTGATGAAGATATAGCAAAAAATTGCGGTGTTTTCTCTACACCTCAGGCAGTTCTCATCGATGCTTCTCAAAACTTATATTATCGCGGAAATTATAATAAAACAAGGTACTGTACAGATGCCGACAGTAATTATGCCCAACAGGCAATAGATTCTTTATTAAGTCATACAAATGCCCCTTCATTTGATGCGTTAGCTCTTCGAGCTTATGGATGTTCGTTACCAAAATGCACTAAATAAATCTAACCTTAACATTACCTAAATTATGAAAGCAAAAGCTAGTTTGAATGAACAGGATTACCTGCACAATTTCATGTCTACAATGACACAAAAATCGGATACGATTATTAATTATGTTCTTGCCATTTATTTTCTTCTCGGAATTGCTTTGGCTTTTAAATACGACACCTGGGAGATTGGAGCAGGAGTTGGAACTTTAAATTTATTAGCCTATTATTCGGCAAAGTTTTTTCTTAAAAACTCTAAGTTTTACCAATATGTTTTATCGTTTGTGCTGGCTATATTTATGGCACAATATATTTATCAGATGCATGGTTTGTTCGAAATGCATTTCACTGTTTTCATTGCCAGTACAATCCTGATTATTTATCAAAACTGGAAACTACAGATTCCGCTTACGCTTTTGGTCGTTGCACATCATGTTGTTTTAGCCTATATGCAAAACTTTGTTTACACTGATCCAAGTGGAATACAGTTGTATTTTTCTCAGGTCAATTTTGATTTGGAAACGCTTATCATACACATTGTACTTGCTGCTGTTGTTTTCTTTATGAATGGATATTGGGCATACTACTTTAAAACACATAGTCAAAACCATATTTCTAAAATATCGGATGAATATGAGTTGGAAAACATGAAATTAGCTTCGGCAAAATATAGTTCTTTAACAGCTACCAAGGAATATAATGACTTTGTACACAGAACAACTCTGGATTTAAAATTGCCAGTAAGTTCGGTATTAAAGCTTATTGATGTTTCAAAAGGGCATACTGACAACGATCAGCTTTTGAGTTATTTGGACATGATGCGTGATAGTGCAAAAAAAATTGATGATATGGTTAATGATATTCATGTTAAGTCAATAAATAGCAGACCTCCGGGACACTAAAAGCTTTGAACTTATTTGTAATCAATACTTAATACTTTATGGAATTAAATATTATCAGAATGTAATTGCTTATTAATTTTAAATACAAAATTTATGGATACCAGAATTACCCGCCCGACTCCATCAGACAGAGAAGTAGATTGGAATAAAAATAAAGTATTACTAAGTAAAACAGACACAAAAGGAACTATTTTGTATGCGAATGAAGATTTTATTGACGTATCGGGCTATGATGAATTTGAACTTATTGGACAGCCTCATAATATAATTCGTCATCCCGATATGCCAAAAGTAATTTTTAAATTCCTGTGGGATAGCATTAAAGCAAGTAAAAATATTCATGTTATCATCAAAAACATGTCTAAAACGGGCAGATATTATTGGGTAATTACCGATTTTAAAATTATAGCCGATTCTGATGGAGAAATCGTTGGTTATTTTGGGACAAGAAAATCTGTTCCGGAGGATATTATTGTAAAATTTATCGAACCGCTATACAAAAAACTTTTGCATATCGAAGAAGCCAGTGGAATGTCAGCATCTGAAGAATATCTGATTGGATTTCTGGAGGAACGCAAAAAAACATATATGGAATATATTGATCATCTTGTAGCAACGGGAAAAGATGATAAAAATAAAGTGAGTAAAGGTCTTTTTAATGGTCTTTTTGAAAAGAAAGAGGCTCCTAAAAAGAAATAACCAAAAAATTAAATATACTTCATTGTATCGAATAAAATATTCAAGCCAAAAATTTGCCCCCAACAAATCTAATCACCTTACCAAGGACAATTGAATATTTTGATACAATGAGGTTTTTTTTTCAAAATCAGCTCCTCTAAAATGTTGTATTTTTGAGCCTCAATTAATACAGATGGCAAGTACATTTTTCACTGTTTTCGTTGAGAAGAGTGTAGCTCAAAAAGAATGTATGTGATCCGTTATTATAATTGCTAAATTTAGTTGTTGAGATGTCATAGCCATATCCAATCTTCAAGTCATCAATAATCTGAATTCCTGCAAATGCGCCAACACTTGAATTGTAGTCAAAATTTACCGAAGCTAAATATTTGTTTCTCCAATTAAGGTTTAAAGAAGTCAGGATACTTACAGGTGCTCCCGCTGTAATTCTCGCAAGTAAAGCCGGTGTTAGGGTAATATCACGCTCGATTTCAAATTGGTAGCCAAAATTGCTGTAATAATAATTTTTTCGTTGTGAAAGTATTGTTCCTATGCTGCTATATTTGGCTTGTATAATATTTGGACTTGAAATTCCGATAAAAAATTTATCAGAGTAAAAATTAGCTCCCACACCAAAAATAGGAGCGGTTTTGTTTTCGGTTCCAAAATTATCTACAACTTCTCCAGGTTCATAAATGTCTAAATTATCCTTATTTATACTGTATGAATTGATTCCTCCTTTTACACCAAGAACTAATTTATATTTTCGGTCAAGCTTGATGTAGTAAGCAAAGTTGCCTTCGATGTTATATTCTTTTTTTGGGCCGGCAACATCGTTGTATAAACTAATACCGTATCCTATTTTTTGTAATGATTTTGTATCTGCAGACAAGTATTGTGTTTTTGGAGCACCGTCAAAACCGACCCATTGGGTAGAGTATATTCCAACAATATTTAATCCATCTGCAGAACCTGCGAACGCTGGATTGTAGAACAAAGGATTATAATTAAAAATAGATAATTTAGCGTCATTTTGAGCTTTTATATTATGTATTGAAAATATAATAATTGCAATTAAAAATATTATTTTTTTGAAAGTATTACCCATTATTATGTATGTATAAAAAGCCTTTTTTTGTTGCATCAGTCTGATCTCTTTTTTTATAATTTATAATATAATAATAAGATCCCGTTGGTAATTTTTCATCTTTTAAGAAAACTTCGCCGGCATTAGCTCTTCCATAGAAATAATTACTATCTACACCGTAACCAGACATTTTATAAACTAATTGACCAAAACGATTATAAACCTGAATTGCATTTTCAGGAAAGTATTCAATATTCTCAATTTCTAAATGATCGTTTTGTGTATTTTCGTCAATAGTGATTAAGTTATAAATATTGATGTCGCAAGGTTTAATATTAACTGTAATTGCTGTACGCTTATTACTTTCGCATTTAGTAACAGGGTCAATTATTGCTGCATAATATGTTGCACCACTTTCTAAAGGTGTGGTGTGTGGAAGTTTAGCGGTGTCATTTATATTACTGTAATATCGAACAGAAGAATTGTAATAGTTTAAATTCTTAAGTGTAAAATCCTCATTAGAACAAAATTCTTGTGTAAAATCTGGTGATATAACAGCTGATCCTTCTTTTAAAATTGCCGTAATACCCCATCTTGTACTTGAGCAACCTATACTGGCATCATAATCAGAGGCATAATAAGTTACATTGTTTTGTAACGGTGTAGAATCACTAATTAAGTTTCCGCCGTCTTGAGCGTTATACCAGGTGACTGCTAACCCGTTAACTTTCAGATTAGCAATTGTAGGAGCTTCACTTGAACAAAAAGATTGAGTTGCTTCTCCTATTGGATGTCCTATAGCATTGATTATAATTGAAATTTTAGTTCTGGGTCCTAAACAACCATCTTTAAAAATAGCACAATAAATATCTCTATTTGATATAATTTTAGTTGTTTCACTTACAGCTTCAGTTGAAAGTAGGGAATCAAACCATTTTACTGTTAATCCATTTGTATCTAGATTTGCTAGTGTTGGAACAGGATAATAGCAAAGTGTTTGAATTTCGGAAACTGCTGGTTTAGCAATAGGGTTATTTTCTACATGAATTGGTTTAGAAATAAACTGTGAACAGCCAGTAACTGAATAAACCGTCAACGAAACCGTGTAATCACCTGAATTTTCAAAAATATGACTTGGGTTCTTTTCTGTTGAAGTTTTACCATCGCCGAAATCCCATTCCCATTTATTAATGACTCCATTTAATATAGTAGTTTTATCCTGAAAAGTGATAGGACTAAAAGTATTATAATCTACCTTACAAGGAATAGAAACAGAATAATTTGGTGTAATTACAGTTGGGTTTGATAAGGTCGCCTCTATTGTTGATTCACATGTATTTCCGTTATTGAATGAAGTCAATAAACATTCGAAGGTTGCTCCAGGTGGATAATCTGCTAATGCTAAAGTAATACTTTGCGTAGGAGTACCAACAACTTGGCCTTTATAAGTCCATGAATATCCGATAAATCCTACTGGTGCTGTTAATGTAAAATTATTTCCGCCAGAGCAAACGGCGACATTTATTTTTAATTGGCTACACTTTGCAGAAATATATGCATAACCAAAATGTTTTACAAAACTGCAATCTCTAGTTGTAAATTCAATGGAAACTTTTTTTCCCATATAATTAGCAAGATTGATTCCTACTGTATTCCATTGTGTCCAGTAAATATCGCCACACACATTTGCATTTTGATAAGGTTCGCCTGAGCTTACATTGTAAACGCCACAACGAGGATCAATTTCGCTGCCTTTATCATTTAATATTCTAACGCTGAAATTGGGTTGAGCTTCTTTTTCATGTCCGCCGTCTTCTAAAACAACAGCATATTTATAGATGAATAAATTATTATCTTTACTAACAACATTTATATCATAGATTAATCGGTCCGCTTCAGTTCCTCCTAAATTATTACCTAATCTTGCAGCATGAACTTCTCCTGGAGGAACCATAAATAATTCACCACCACATAGACCAGCAATACTATCTTTTACATCAATATTGGTAATAAAATGATGTTTAAAATTTTCTCCTTTATGCAAATTTGGGTTGGACCTTGTCCCGTAAGAAGCTTTCCATCCATTAAAATCAGCATTAGAAAAATCAGAGTTAAAACATCCTGATTGTGCATTTATTGAAGTAATGATGAAGAAAAAAAATAAAAAAGGGTAATATTTAATCATCATTGATAGTGATTATAATTTGTTTCGATTTCAGCAAATGTAGGATTTTGCAATAAAAAAAACATATTTTTCACAGAAAAAGTTAAAAAAATATAACAAACACTTTGTTTTTCGACGGTAATGAAACATATTAGCTAATATAATTCCAAATATTCTTCTTTTTTGTTAGTTCAATAAAAACAGCTTTTAAGATAGCATGTTCAGGTTTTTGAAGTGGGCCATCTTCCTTTAAGATTTTCATTGCGTAGTTTCTTGCCAAACTCAAAATTTCACGATCTCTTACTATATCTGCGATTTGAAGATTTAAAACACCACTTTGTTGTGTTCCCATTAAATCGCCAGGACCACGCAATTTCAAATCAACTTCCGCAATTTCAAAACCATCGTTTGTCTGAACCATAGTTTCCATACGTGTTTTACTATCAGCACTTAATTTATGACTGGTCATTAAAATACAATAACTTTGTTCGGCACCACGACCAACTCGGCCACGTAGTTGATGTAATTGAGATAACCCGAAACGTTCTGCACTTTCGATAATCATTACACTGGCATTTGGTACATTAACACCAACTTCAATTACAGTAGTGGCAACCATAATATTGGTTTTTCCTTCAGAAAAACGTTTCATTTCAGCATCTTTATCTGCTGGTTTCATCTTTCCGTGCAAAATAGAAATTGAATATTGAGGTAATGGAAAATCACGAGAAATACTTTCGTAACCATCCATCAAATCTTTGTAATCCATTTTTTCAGATTCCTGAATTAACGGATAAACAATATAAATTTGTCTTCCTAAAGCGATCTCGTCACGAAGGAATTTCCAGACTTTTAACCTATTGCTGTCAAAACGATGAACGGTCTGAATTGGTTTTCTTCCCGGAGGTAATTCATCAATTACAGAAATGTCTAAGTCTCCGTATAAACTCATCGCCAAAGTTCTCGGAATAGGAGTGGCGGTCATCACTAAAACGTGTGGCGGAATTTCATTTTTCTTCCACAATTTTGAACGCTGTTCTACACCAAAACGATGTTGTTCATCAATTACGGCCAAACCTAAATTCTGAAATTGTACCTTATCTTCTAACAAAGCATGCGTACCAATTAAAATATGCAAACTGCCATTTTCAAGCTCTTCATGAATGATTTTTCTAGCTGCAGTTTTGGTTGAACCGGTAAGTATTTTGATATTAAGATCTAATGTTTTAGCTAATTCTGATAAACCAATAAAATGCTGATTGGCAAGAATTTCAGTAGGAGCCATTAAACAGGCCTGAAAACCATTATCAATAGCCAAAAGCATGCTCATAAAAGCCACAATTGTTTTTCCGGAACCAACATCACCCTGTAATAAACGGTTCATTTGGGCATTGCTTCCCATATCTGAACGGATTTCTTTAATTACTCTTTTTTGAGCGTTTGTAAGGTTAAATGGCAAATGATTCTGATAAAATTCATTAAAAAGTTCGCCTACTTTGGTAAAGGGATGTCCTTTTATTTTGTGTTTCCGAATCAGGTTTTTAGTAATTAATTGAAGCTGAATAAAAAACAATTCCTCGAATTTTAATCGGAATTGGGCTTTCGCCAAAGCCTCAGTGCTTTTTGGAAAATGGATATTGAATAAAGCCGCTCTTTTCGGAATTAACTTTAACTCTTCAATTAAATAAGGCGGGAAAGTTTCAGTAAATAAAGCTTGTGTTTCTATAAAAAGCTGTTCCATCAACTTATTAATCGTTCGGTTTGAAATTCCTCGATTTGCCAATGTTTCAGTGGATGGATAAACGGGCTGCATGGCGGATCGAAGGCTTCTTTCGTGCTCGCTCAATAATTCAATTTCAGGATGCGCCATACTAAACTGGCTTCCATACAAAGAACATTTTCCAAAAATCACACAAACTTCATTCAGCTTTAGACTCTCTCTAACCCATTTGTGTCCCTGAAACCAATTCAGATCAATTTGCCCTGTGTCATCCACGAAAGTGGCAACCAAACGTTTTTTGTTTTTAGCAAATTCAACCGTTTTTATATTGATGATTTTACCAATGATCTGAACTTCGGCTCCTGTATTCTGAAGTTCATTTATCTTATAATAACGGGTTCTGTCGATGTATCTATTCGGAAAAAAATTAACTAAATCTCTGTATTTATGAATGCCCAATTCCTTACGAAGCAACTGGCCACGACTCGGACCAACGCCTTTTAGGTATTCAATTGGGGTTTCAAGGAGATTGTTCGACATTAATTATTTTAGAGTTTAGATTGTTGAATTTAGATTTTAGAAAATAGAGTATAGAATAAAGAGGATAGATCGTGGTCTATGTTCTTTATTCTATACTCTATTTTCTTTCTCTTTGGAAAAGCGAAGATAGATTTTAATTGGGAAATTTAAAAATCTGATAAATTGAAGTTTAGAAAATAATATCTTTGAAGAATAAAATTATTTGAAATGACAACACATTTAGCACTTTTACGCGGTATCAACGTTTCTGGCCACAACATGATGAAAATGGAAGCTTTGAAAACAATGCTGGAGAATATTGGTTTTACAAATGTGAGAACCTATCTCCAATCCGGGAATGTTTTTGTGGATTCTGAGGAAGAAAGTGCTTCGAAAGTGGGTTTCATGATCAAACAGGAAATCTTCAAGGTTTTTGGACATGAAGTTCCTACAATTGTAATTACAAAAGAAGATTTAGAATTGTGCTTTAAAAACAGTCCTTATCTGAAAGAAAAAGATATTGACACCAAAAAACTATATGTAGCTTTTGTTTCAACGGAACTAAAAAAGGAAAATATAAATGATTTAAAAATCAGCCAATTTAAACCCGATGAAGCAAGTATTGACGGAAACAGGATTTTTATAAAATATGCGGTTGGTGCCGGAAAAACAAGATTAGAGGGGAAATACATTGAGAAAAAACTCAATGTTATCGTGACTATGCGTAATTGGAACACAGTTACGAATTTGCTTAAAATGTATGTTGAAAATTAGAAAATGTGTCAATTAGAAAATGTGATAATTATAGATATCCTCAAATTATCAAATTGACACATTTTCTAATTGTCTAATTAGTTTTTGGGAATCAAATCACAATACCAAAATCCATAATCAAAAGCATCGCTGGCACTAGTGTCGCAAGCAGTATCTGATGAATCTTCGTTTTTAGGCTTTTCATATTTTCTGTAAACGATTTCTCCAATTTCAAAATCAATTGGTTTTGAGAAAATCGGACCATCAAAAGCAAAAGTGTGAAATTCGCCGTTTTCTCCGCAAACATCTACATTTTCAGGTAAGTCACTAATAAAATCCTGATCGATTATTCTGCCCACAAAACTTTTATCTAAATACCTTTCATTAACACAAACTACTATAGTTTTAAATCCTAACGAAATAAATTCCTGAATCAGCTCTTTTGTTGGAATTTTCCAAATTGGAAAAACACCTTCAAAACCAATCTTTGCCAATTGATCTTCACGATATTTACGCAAATCTTCCAGAAAAATATCTCCAAAAACAGACTGTGTGATACCACGACTTTTTAATTCTGTCAAAGTTTTAGTCATAACATTTTCATAGACTTCCATGGTAGGCATTTCCGGAACTTGCAGAATTTCTAAAGGCAAACCAATGCTTTTTGCTTGCGCTTCTAATAATGCAACGCGAACGCCATGCATTGAAATACGTTGAAATTGCTGATTGACGCTGGTCAATAAACATTCAATTTTATATTCGGGATTTTGTAGAATTTTATATAAAGTAAGAGCAGAATCTTTTCCACTGCTCCAGTTGAATAAGGCTTTTTTTGGTGTTGGCACGCTGTTGTTATTTTATGTGGTAAACTTACAAATTTCATTCGATTTGTTGATGAAACCTTTGTAACTTTGGAATTCCTATACGCCAAAAAAATGACATTATATCAAGATAAATATAAAATCGACTCTAAAAGATTAAAGAACTGGGACTATTCAAGTGAGGCAATTTATTTTATAACAATAGTTACAAAAAATAGAGAATGCATTTTTGGTTCGATTGAAAATGAGAAAATGATTTTAAATAAAAATGGTCAAATTGTAGAGAATGAGCTTTTTAAATCAATTAAAATCCGTAAAAACTGGTTTTTCCATAATTGGGTTGTGATGCCAAATCATGTGCATTTGTTGATAGAAATTCAAAAACACAATGAAATTTCTACCACAATGGATACTGTAGACGGGAATAATCCACACACGCATATCGTAGAGGCGCACAGCAGTGCGTCTACGCCCAGTATGTCGACAAAGATTGGGGTAAACGTTGCCGAGACGCACTGCTGTGCGCCTCTACGTGATAATTGGAGCCAGAGTACGAATCATGACCATTCCGATTTTAAATTATTGCGCAAACCAAATTCAATTTCATCATTTGTAGCGTTATTCAAATCAGTTACAACGGCACAAATTAATAAGATTTGTGAAGACAAAAGTAAATCTGTTTCTACAAAAATATGGCAAACCAACTATCACGACCATATTGTCCGTAATTACAAAAGATTTGAAACAATTTATAATTATATAAAAAGCAATCCAAGATCTTGGGATACAGATTCCATAAACTCTAATTTTCAATGAAATACATCCTTCTATTATTTACCACTTTCCTTTTTGCACAGCAAACCAAATTTGTCGATTTTAAAACCGTTTCGGGACAATTGTCTTTAAATGCAAAGGAAAAATTGGTTTCCGGCTCGGTTGATTATCAATTTGAGGTTTTGAAACCGATTGATACCATTAAAATCGATGCCAAAAACATGGAATTTACCAATGTCCAAATTGACAATAAAGAGGTTAATTCCATAAATACAGGTAAAGAATTGCAAATAATCGGAAATTTTCAAAAAGGAAAAAATCATTTGACTTTTGAATATGTAGTTAAGCCAAAACAGGCATTGTATTTTGTCACTATTGAGAATTCAGAGGTGCAAATCTGGACACAAGGGCAGGGAAGATATACGAGCAATTGGTTTCCGAGCTTTGATGATGTCAATGAAAAAGTAATTTTTAATTTAGGATTCAACTATGATTCAGGTTATCAGGTAATTTCAAACGGGGTTTTAAAAAATAAAACTTCAAACGGAAATTTGAATCATTGGCAGTACGAAATGAAAAAACCGATGAGCTCTTATTTATTAATGCTTGCCATTGGAAAGTATGATAAAAAAGAAGGGACCGCTAAATCTAATATTCCGTTAGAGTATTATCTGGAGAATAAAGACGCGAATCGTTTTGAACCGACGTATCGTTATTCGAAGCACATTTTTGATTTTTTAGAGAAAGAAATCGGAGTGAAATATCCTTGGGAAATTTACAGACAGATTCCGGTTCGCGATTTTATTTACGCCGGAATGGAAAATACAACTTCGACACTTTTTGCGACGCGATATGTGGTAGATTCAATTGGTTTTGAAGATCGAAACTATACGAATGTGGATGCACACGAATTGGCGCATCATTGGTTTGGTGATTTAATCACAGCAGAAAGCAGTAAAGATCACTGGCTTCAGGAAGGTTTTGCAACGTATTATGCAGCTTTGGCAGAAAAAGAAATTTATGGCGATGATTTCTTTTACTCCAAATTATACGATACCGCACAACAGATCAAATTTGCATCCAGAATCGATACGATTCCGGTTTTGAATGCCAAGGCAAGTTCACTTACTTTTTATGAAAAAGGTGCATGGGCATTGTTTGTTTTGCACGAATCGATTGGAGATAAGGCATTTAAAAAAGCTATAAAAAGTTATTTAAAAAAGTACGCTTATGAAACCGTAAATACGCATAACTTCTTTGACGAAATTAAAAAAGTTTCCAATTTTGATTTAGGTAAATTTCAGAAAACCTGGTTAGAATCGACCGTTTTTGATACAGCAACTGCGAATGCTTTACTAAGTAAAAATAAAGCAATTCAGATTAGATTGGAAGTTGATAAAGTGAAGAAAACGCCTTTAGCAGAGAAAGAATCTTTCTTTAAGAAAACTCTAGAGTCAGATGTTTATTATTCTGTAAAACAGGCAATTGTTGATCAATTGGAAAATGAAAAGTACGAGGCTAAAAAAACACTTTTACTAATTGCTTTAAAAACCAACAATATTCAGGTTCGTCAGGATGTTGCGACAACTTTGAGTAAAATTCCGGAAGATTTTAGAGTCGAATATGAAACGCTGCTTGATGATAAGTCTTATCAAACGCAGGAAATTGCCTTGTATTGGTTATGGAAAAATTTCCCGGATCATCGTGCAGAATATCTGGAAAAATCTAAAAACTGGATTGGTTTTAATGATTATAATTTACGAACAATGTGGCTTTCATTAGCTTTATCCACACCAAATTATACTGCAAATCCAGAAGTTTTAGTTTCAGAGTTAATTGCTTTTTCTTCTACAAAATATGAAGCCACAACAAGGCAAAATGCACTTGAAAAACTAATTGCGTTTAAAATTATTAATGATCAGGTTTTGAGTAATTTAGTTGGAGCAACAACGCACCATATGTGGCAATTTTCAAAATTTGGAAGAGACACAATTCGGTTTTTATTAAAAAAATCAGAAATGCGTGCTTCGTTTGAAAGAATTTTGCCTAATTTGACCCCCGATGAACAGTTTCAATTGAATCGTTTGCTGAAAGAGATAGAGAAGTAGAAGCAAGAAGCAAGAGGAAAGATTGACGCGAATAGAGAATAGAATATAGAGAATAGAATATAGAGAATAGAATATAGAGAATAGTATATAGAGGCAAGAGTAAAGATTTAATACAGATAAGAAAGTCTTTGCCCTTTATTCTTTTTCTATTTTCTAGAAAACAAAACCTACAATAAATTTATGAGAGCATTGGTTATTTCTGGTGGAGGAAGTAAAGGAGCATTTGCTGGTGGTGTGGCGCAATATCTAATAGAAGAAAAAAATTACGAATACGATTTGTTTTTAGGTACTTCTACAGGAAGTTTGCTTATTCCGCATTTGGCTTTGGGTCATATAAAAAAAATTCACTCGGTTTATACGAATGTTACAATGGGAAGTATTTTTAATATTTGCCCGTTTGTAGTTAAAACTAAAGATGGAGTTGATATTGTAACAATTAATCACTTCAATGTATTACGTCAGTTTTTTAGAGGAAAAAGAACCTTTGGAGAAAGTAAGGGATTGAAGAGGTACATCCGAAATAATTTTTCACTTTCGGATTTTAATAAACTGAAAAAACTGAATAATGATGTGGTCATTACAGTAACCAATTTTACTAAAAACGAATCAGAATATAAATCAGTAAAAGATTGTACTTATGAGGAGTTTTGTGATTGGTCCTGGATTTCCAGCAACTATGTGCCCTTTATGAGTTTGGTGGAGAAAGACAATTGCGAATATGGCGATGGAGGCTTTTCAAGCCTGGTACCAATTCGTGAAGCTATCAATAGAGGAGCTACAGAAATAGACGTTATTATCCTTGAAACCGAAGTTAATATGGATAAAACTGTCATAGGTAAAAATCCATTTTCATTAATGATTGACTTGTTCAGAATCGCCTTAGATCAGGTAGAAAAACACGATATTGCTATAGGAAAACTTATGGCAAACAATAAGAATGTAAAACTTAACTTATATTACACGCCGACAAAATTGACTGATAACGCTCTTATTTTCAATAAAGAAGTGATGAAAGAATGGTGGGAACAGGGCTATGAATATGCGCAGAATAAATCTGAGGTTATGAGTGACAATAGGCAATCTTAGATTGCTGATTTTAGATTTTAGATTACCATTGAGAATCTAAAATCTAAAATCTGAACTCTAAAATGAATTTTTACCATAATTCCGAAACCTCATTCTTAATATACGCCAAAGCAGCATTACTAGGCGATTGTTTCTCTAATAAATCATTTAAAATTTTCTCTCTTAATTTATCAGCACTGTCAACTCTGTCGCTCATGGCAGCCTTACGAATAATCTGTATGGTAGAGTTTTTAGCGGTAGTTATGATTGTCCAACATTCGTCAGACATGTAAATTTGCTGTGTAAGATTGTGTTCAAATTCCTGTTCGATTTGATCGATTACAAAGTTTTCATAATCATGTTTTTCGTTTGAAATAGGAGCAATTCTAATCAATAATTTGGTTAGGTTGATACGCTCTAAATATAACGTCATACGCTCGTAGGCCTGCAAACGTATTGGTAATGATTGTTTCTGATATTCTCTGTTTAAAAGAAAAGCACGTTTCTTATCGTTGTTTTTAATATGCAGTTCAAAAAAGCTGTAAGCCACAAATCCGGTAACGATGGCTGGTAAAGTATAACTTGCTAATTCTATAATTCTTGTATAGTCCATTTGGGTTCAATTTTTCAACAAAAATATAATTTTTGCTGAGAAAACAAGATTAATTCTATTGTAATAAACAAAAGGGAAGTTTACTTTTGTGAACGGTTCTTAAAAACCACCTGAAACACAAGATTAATGGAAAGCTATATTATAATTTTACTTTGTTTGGCAGCTTTTGCTGCAGGATTTATTGATGCCATTGTTGGTGGTGGTGGATTGATTCAAACTCCCATGGGATTGATTTTGTTGCCGAATTTACCTGTTTCAACTGTTATAGGGACTTTAAAATTACCAGCTTTTACCGGAACCGCTTTTGCTGCTTTTCAATATTTGAAAAAAGTAGTTATTCAATGGAAATTACTTTTAATCATGATGTGTCTGGCAGTTCCATCAGCATTTTTGGGTTCTACTATATTGACTTTGGTCAGCAATGATTTCATGAAACCGCTTTTGTTGGTAGTTTTGTCTTTATTGTTTATTTATACCTATGCCAAGAAAAATTTTGGACAGCATGTGGCTAAAGATCATTCAGCTACTACTCAGATAATTTATGCGGTTGTTATTAGTGTGATTGTTGGTTTTTACGACGGATTTATTGGTCCCGGCACTGGAAGTTTTTTTGTTGTGGCTTTTATCGCTCTTTTAGGATTTGATTTTTTACACGCTTCCGCGAATGCAAAAATGGTAAATCTGGCGACTAATTTCGGTTCGATCTGTTTGTTTATGATAAAAGGGAAAATCATCTGGACCATCGCCATTCCGATGGCAGTCAGTAATGGACTTGGAGGTTGGCTTGGAGCAAAATTAGCGATCAATAAAGGAAATGGTTTTATTCGAATTTTCTTTTTGGTTGTGGTAATCGGTACTTTGATTCGATTTGCTTATGATGTGTTTTTTAAGTAAAGTTGCTAAGTTTTTAGATTTAGCTATTTAGATTATAGTATCAATATATTAGTTATCTTTGTATCAAAATTTGATAGTTAAAAATATCGTAAAATGATAGAGATAGTTGAGAGTTACGAAAATTACATTAATAGTTTGCCAGAATTAATTGGTAAATCTTATTATAAAGCAGAATTTTTTATGCAAAAATTAGGCTTGAAACATGCAACATATTATAGAAAATTGAAATCGAAAAACTTTACACATCAGGAAGTTAAATTAATTACGGCCTTATTATTTCCGGAAGAAATTTTAATTCAACAGCTTGAAAAAAGTGAAGAGGATATTAAAGCAGGAAGAACGATAGACTTTTCAGATTTTAAAGAAAAGATAAGAACTAAGTATAATATCTAAATTTGCTGGATTTCTTCTATTGTCCCAAAAAAGAACAATATAAATTATTTAACATTCAATTTTATAAAACAAATAGACTTGATTTGACATTAAGAATTTTCTATAGGAAGTTTTTTTATATCTGGATCCAATTTGATTATTTTGTTCAATCATGTGCAAAATTGAAATAGTATTTTTAGAAAATAAAGCAGCTTTATTTTCAGAGTATTTATTTGTAATGTCAAAATATGTTTTTTCAGCATTTTCAGTAAGGACTATTTTCATTTTATTTCATAAGTATTGCAAATATAAGATTATTTTAAAATTAAGGATTTTTCTTTCAAATCATTTAAAAGAAGCAAATTGTTTGTATCTAGCCCCGATAGAGGCGGTATCCTCGGAGTGGAACGGAGAGATATAGCCGAAAGCGGGAAACCATGTCTCAAAAAATGCCAATTGCCGTGCTTCAAAAAAATACTAAGAACCTTAGTATCTTAGAACGTCAGAACCTTTCTTTTGCGCCTTAGGAACTTTCTTTTTTAATTCCTATTTTTGCATCAAAGGAGAAAAATTTCATGCAAAAATATATTGACCAGCTCAACGAAGCACAACGACAACCCGTCTTAAAGAAAGATGGGCCAATGATTATTATTGCTGGTGCAGGATCTGGAAAAACCCGTGTTTTAACGATTAGAATTGCTTATTTGATGGCGCAGGGTGTTGACGCATTCAACATTTTGTCGCTTACTTTTACGAATAAAGCAGCCCGCGAAATGAAACACAGGATTTCGGATATTGTGGGAGCAACTGAAGCTAAGA
The DNA here is from genome assembly GCF_015351595.1 of Flavobacterium sp. LC2016-12. GTDB lineage: Bacteria > Bacteroidota > Bacteroidia > Flavobacteriales > Flavobacteriaceae > Flavobacterium. The sequence goes on from NZ_JADKPT010000001.1 coordinate 953,224, forward strand.
ATCTGTGGATGGGAACTTTTCACTCGATTTTTGCCCGTATCCTGCGTTCAGAGTCAGATCATTTGGGATACCCTTCAAACTTTACAATTTACGATTCACAAGATTCGGCCAGACTTATTTCTTCGATTATTAAGGAAATGCAGCTGGATCGTGATATTTATAAACCAAAGCAGATTTTGGGCCGAATTTCGAGCTATAAAAACAGCTTAATTACGGTAAAAGCCTATTTTAATAATCCAGAATTGGTTGAAGCCGATGCAATGGCAAAAAGACCAAGATTAGGTGAGATTTATCAACAATATGTAGATCGCTGTTTTAAAGCCGGCGCTATGGATTTTGATGATTTGTTATTGAAAACAAATGAGTTGTTGACTCGCTTTCCAGAAGTTTTGGCGAAGTACCAGAATCGTTTTCGTTATATTTTGGTTGATGAGTACCAGGATACAAATCACTCTCAGTATTTGATTGTTAGAGCTTTGTCAGATAAATTTCAGAATATTTGTGTAGTAGGAGATGATGCGCAGAGTATTTATGCTTTCCGTGGAGCAAACATTAATAACATCCTGAATTTTCAGAAGGATTATGAAGGCGTAGTAATGTTTCGTTTGGAGCAAAATTATCGTTCTACCCGAAATATTGTGGAAGCGGCAAATACGGTGATGGAACATAATAAAACCAAATTAGATAAGGTAGTTTGGACGGCAAATGATTTTGGCGCAAAAATCAAGGTTCATCGTAGTTTGACTGATGCAGAGGAAGGACGTTTTGTAGCCAGTACTATTTTTGAACAAAAAATGCAAAACCAGCTTCATAATGGAGCTTTTGCGATTTTGTATCGTACAAATGCGCAGTCTCGTGCAATGGAGGATGCTTTGAGAAAACGTGATATTCCGTATCGAATTTATGGTGGATTGTCATTCTATCAACGTAAGGAAATTAAAGACGTTTTGTGCTACTTGCGTTTGGTAATTAATCCAAAAGATGAAGAGGCTTTAATTCGTGTTATCAATTATCCAGCCCGTGGAATTGGAGATACAACCGTAGAGAAATTAACTATCGCAGCCAATCATTACAAGCGTTCAATTTGGGAAGTGATGGTGAACATTGATAAAATTGATCTAAAACTGAATACTGGAACAAAGAATAAACTGAAAGATTTTGTAACGATGATTCAGAGTTTTCAAGTTATTGATCAAAATCAGGATGCCTTTTATCTTACAGATCACGTTGCCAAAAAAACTGGTTTAGTCCAGGAATTGAAAAAAGATGCTACTCCGGAGGGAATGGCTAAAATTCAGAATATCGAAGAACTTTTAAACGGTATAAAAGATTTTACGGAAGGGCAAAGAGAAATTGACGGTGCAAGAGGAGCACTTTCTGAATTTATGGAAGATGTTGCACTTGCAACGGATTTGGATAAAGATACTTCTGATGAAGATCGTGTAGCTTTAATGACGATTCACTTAGCAAAAGGACTTGAATTTCCGCATGTTTTTGTAGTAGGAATGGAAGAAGATTTATTTCCGAGTGCTATGAGTATGAGTACCAGAAGTGAATTGGAAGAAGAACGTCGATTATTTTACGTAGCTTTAACTCGCGCAGAGCATCAGGCGTATTTGACTTATGCGCAATCACGTTATCGTTGGGGGAAATTGACAGATAGTGAACCGTCGCGTTTTATTGAAGAAATCGATCCGCAATATTTGGAATATCTTACGCCTGCAGAAAGTAATTATCGTTACAAATCAACAATTGACAGTGATATTTTTGGGGATGTAGATAAATCAAAACTAAGATTAGCAAAGCCAATTGGAGGAACACCGCCAAAACATATAACGGATAATGAACCAAAACCGGATTTAAATATTAGAAAACTAAAACCTGTTGCAGGAAATGCACCTGGTTCTTCAAATGCAAATTTATTTGACAGCAATTTAACAATTGGGAATGTGGTTATGCATGAACGTTTTGGAAAAGGTGAAGTGGTTAACTTAGAAGGTTTTGGCCCTGATAAAAAGGCTGAAATTAAATTTGAAGTTGGCGGAATTAAAAAGCTTTTGCTGAGATTTGCTAAGCTTGATATAATAGGTTAAAAAGTTTAGGTTTTGCTTTGAATATAATTTTACCGCAAAGTACGTAAAGTATTATTTTTAGTTTTATTTCCAATGTCTTTATTAAGTTCGCAAAGTTTTTATGGCGAACTTTACGTAATATCTTTGCGAACCTTGCGGTTAAGAAATATTACACTTGCAACCTGAACAAATTAAACTTTAAACAAAAAACATAATGGCTGAGTTCATAAAAATATACCCTGATAAACCTAGTGAAGCTGCAATCGCAAAAGTGGTAAAAGTGCTTCAAAACGGAGGTTTGGTAATTTATCCAACAGATACTGTTTACGGTTTAGGTTGTGATATTACCAATTCTCGTGCGTTAGAAAAAATCGCTAAGATTAAAGGGGTGAAGTTAGAAAAAGCAAATTTTTCTTTTATTTGCCACGATCTTAGTAATTTATCTGATTATGTGAGACAGATCGATACTTCAACTTTTAAAATTTTAAAAAGAGCTTTGCCAGGGCCATATACATTCATCTTACCGGGAAATAATAATTTACCAAAAGAGTTTAAAAAGAAAACTACTGTCGGAATTCGTGTTCCTGATAATAATATAATTTTGGAAATTGTTCGTCAATTAGGAAATCCAGTAGTTTCAACTTCTATTCGTGATGAAGATGATGTAATTGAATACACAACTGATCCTGAATTGATTTTTGAGAAATGGCAAAATCTTGTTGATATGGTAATTGATGGTGGTTATGGCGACAATGTGGGATCTACGATTATCGATTTATCTGAGCACGAGCCAGTAATTGTAAGGGAAGGAAAAGGCGATATTGATATTTTGTAAATAAATACTGAAATTGCGTAATAATTTAAAATTATTGAGTAATTTTATTATCAGTTAAAATTTAGTTAGTTAATTAAAAATAATGTTGTTCTTGATTTGCATTTAATTGTTTAAATAGAAGAATTAAGAATACAAAAAAGCAGGTCGATAGACCTGCTTTTTAGTTTTTTAGAGTATGTAAAACGCTAAATTATTTAGCTTGTTTTTTCATTTCTTTTTCAATCATATCATAGAATTGATCGATTTTCGGCATAACAACAATACGAGTTCTTCTGTTACGTGCTTTGTTTTCAGCGCTATCATTTGCAACTAAAGGTACGTATGAACTTCTACCAGCAGCAATTAATTTTGCAGGGTTAACACCAAGATCATTTGTTAATACACGTACAATAGAAGTTGAACGTTTAACACTTAAATCCCAGTTGTCAAGAATTATACCGTTGCTTTTGTATGGTACATCATCAGTATGACCTTCAACCATACATTCAAAATCTGGTTTGTCGTTAACTACTTTTGCAACTTTTGCTAAAACAGATTTTGCTTTATCACTTACTTCATAGCTACCACTTTTAAATAATAATTTATCTGCGATAGAAATAAATACAACTCCTTTTTCAACATTGATTTCGATATCTGGATCGTTGATTCCAACTGCTCCTTTTAAACTTGTAACTAAAGCTAAAGTAACACTGTCTTTTTTAGTTAATGCATCTTGAAGTCTTGAGATTTTTAAATCTTTTTCTTTTAAGCTCTCTAAAGATTTTTCAAGGTTTTCAGCCCCTTTAGTAGTTAATACAGTTAAATCTTTAGAACTGTTGATCAAATCTTGATTATGTGCTTTATAACTTTCAGCTGTAGCTGCCAATCCTGCTTTTTCTTCTAAACAAGTATTTAATTTCACTGTGCAAGAGTTTAATAAATCTTGAGTTTCTTTGTTCTTAGCTTCTAATGCTGCGTATTGCTTTTTCGATACACAAGAAGTTAAGGCCGTTAATACTGTTAGTGCGATAACTATTTTTCTCATAGGTATTATATTTAATTAAACGTTGATTACAAATTTAGTTTTTAATATTTTGATTACTGTTAAAGATTTCTTTAAAAACAACCAATTTCTTTATGTAATATAGGTAAACGATACTTTTCACGGTATAGTATTGCTGTATTTGAAAATCTTTTCTTTCTCGAAGATACTTTAAAGATATGCAATAAAAAGAAAAATGTGCTTTTAAAATTGCAAAAGTATGACTGAACTTTCCTTGTGTAAGAAATCGGATAGCGGCAATTCCATCCAAAATCATTCGGAAGAAAATTCTAAAAAACAATCCTTTTTTAGGTAAGTTTTTAACCAGCATTAGCAATGAATTCCTGAAATTTAAAAATGTCTTTTTCGGATTTCCTTGTTGTAATGTAGCGCCGCCAACATGATATACAACTGATTTGGAGTTGTATTTAATAATGTGTCCTTCGTTTGCGGCACGCCAGCACAAATCTATTTCTTCCTGATGGGCAAAGAAGCTTTCATCAAAGCCTTTTAGTTCATCATAAACTTCTTTTCTGATAAAGAAACAAGCCCCTGATGCCCAGAACAATTCAATAACATCATCATATTGTCCGTTATCTTTTTCAACGGTGTCGAAAATACGTCCGCGACAAAATGGAAAACCATATTTATCTATAAATCCACCTGCAGCGCCAGCATATTCAAAATATTCTTTGTTTTTAAAATCAAGAATTTTAGGCTGAATTATAGCAGTTTGCTTTTCGCTATCAAAAGTTTCAATTATGGGTTTTAACCAATTTTCAGTTACTTCGATATCTGAATTTACTAAAGCGTATATCTCGGCATCTACTTCTTTTAAAGCATCATTATAGCCTTTTGCAAAGCCATGATTTCCATTGTTTTGAATGATTTTTACGGTTGGGAAATTTTGTATGACGAAATTTACGGAAGCGTCTGTAGAAGCATTATCGGCTACATATATAGTAGCTTCTGCTGAAAATTGAATTACTGATGGCAAAAACTGCTCAAGCAATTTTATTCCGTTCCAATTTAAAATGACGACTGCTATTTTATCCAAAAGTAATGATGTTATAATTTAATAAATTTCTTTATAATCTGGTAATGATTTTAAAAACTCATATTTTTCGTTTTCAAAATCCATCTGACAGTAAAAATGATTCAGACCGTTTGTGACTTTCAAAAACCGTGCCTGCATTGTCATATTGTAACGCGCAATTTGATCAAAAGTTGCCTGTGATATTTTCACTTCCGGGGCTTTACATTCTACTAATATATGTATAGAACCATCAGAATTGAAAACCACAACATCATACCGTTTTCGTAAACCGTTGACTGTTAAAACTTTTTCTACGTTTATTAACGATTTAGGGTATTTTTTTTCATTCATTAAATAATGTACAACATGTTGACGGACCCATTCCTCCGGGGTAAGAATGATAAATTTTTTTCTGATTTCATCAAAAATAGACACTTTATTTTCGCTATTTTTGAATCGAAAAGTATAGGAAGGAAAATTTAGCTTTAACATAAAGCAAAAATATAAAATAGTTTCAGGTTTCAAGTTTAAAGTTTCAAGTTATTGAAACCAGAACCTGAAACTTGAACCTTGAAACAAAAGATTGGAATGGACGAAGTTGTAAAAATTGTTAATGATATCAAAGCGGGAAATATCAAACCGATTTATTTTTTAATGGGTGAAGAGCCTTATTATATTGATAAATTGTCGGAGTATATCGAGCAGAATGTGCTTTCTGAAGAGGAAAAAGGATTCAATCAAACAGTTTTATATGGAAGAGATGTTTCCGTTGAGGATATTGTTTCAACGGCCAAGCGTTATCCGATGATGGCTGATCGTCAGGTAGTAATTGTAAAAGAAGCCCAGGATTTATCAAGAACAATTGATAAAATCGAATCGTACGTTAATAATCCGATGGAAACAACGGTTTTGGTTTTTTGTTATAAATATAAAACGCTTGACAAACGTAAAAAAGTTACCAAATTATTAGCACAAAACGGAATCGTATACGAGAGTAAAAAGTTGTACGAGAATCAGGTCGGCGATTGGATAAAACGCATTCTTGCCGGAAAAAAATACACAATTGATCCAAAAGCGAATGCAATGTTAGTTGAGTTTTTAGGAACTGATTTGAGTAAAATCAACAATGAATTAGAAAAACTACAGATTATTTTACCTCAGGGAACTACGATTACGCCACAACATATTGAGGAAAACATTGGTTTCAGTAAAGATTATAATGTGTTCGAACTTCGAAAAGCAATTGGAGAGCGCAATCAGTTGAAAGCTTATAAAATTGCAGAAAACTTTGCTCATAATCCTAAAGAATATCCATTAGTAATGACAACCGGATTGGTTTTCGGATTTTTTGTTCAGCTTCTAAAGTATCACGGACTGAAGGATAAAAATCCTAAAAATGTAGCTTCAGCAATTGGTGTAAATCCTTATTTTTTAAAGGAATATGATTTAGCCCTGAAAAATTATCCAATGCGAAAAGTGAGTCAGATTGTTGGTGCTTTACGTGATGTAGATGTTAAAAGTAAAGGAGTTGGTGCTAATGCGTTGCCACAATCAGATCTGTTAAAAGAAATGCTTTATAAAATATTTAATTAAGCCGTGAAAATTCACGATATTTGCACTTCTAAAAATAAATCACAATAAAAAATAATTATTATAATTATGGGAATGAATAAAAATACCGTTTTAGGTTGGGCTACTTTTATAATGGTACTTATGGGATTCTTACTTATAGGTCTTGGCGTATTTAGATATAGTGATGTTTCAGGCTGGGGATTTGGTGCTGTTGGAGTTGGTTTCTTAGCTAATGCATGGGTTTTTAATGCGTTGAAAGGAAGGGTTTAAGTAATTATATTAATTGCAGTATATTTTAGATAAATAAAAAGTAAATAATTAAAATAAAAAACATAAAAAATGTCAGACGATAAGAAAGTAATTTTCTCAATGCAAAAATTGAGTAAAACCTATCAGGGAGCAGACAAACCAGTACTTAAAAACATTTATTTGAGTTTCTTTTACGGAGCTAAAATTGGTATTTTAGGTTTAAATGGTTCTGGAAAATCTTCTCTTTTGAAAATTATTGCCGGAGTAGATAAAAATTATCAAGGAGATGTTGTTTTTCAGCCAGGTTATACTGTTGGTTATTTAGAGCAGGAACCAATTCTTGATGATTCAAAAACAGTTATCGAAATTGTTCGTGAAGGAGCTGCTGAAACGATGGCAGTTTTAGAAGAGTACAATCAAATTAATGACTTATTCGGTCTTGAAGAAAACTATTCAGATCCTGATAAAATGGATAAGTTGATGGATCGTCAGGCAGCTTTACAGGATAAAATTGATGCTCTTGGTGCTTGGGAAATTGATACAAAACTTGAAATTGCAATGGATGCTTTGCGTACGCCGGAAGGTGATACGCCAATCAAAAACCTTTCAGGAGGAGAGCGTCGTCGCGTAGCTTTATGTCGTTTGTTGTTGCAACAACCTGATGTATTGTTATTAGATGAGCCAACCAACCACTTAGATGCTGAGTCTGTACTTTGGTTAGAACAACATTTAGCACAATATGCCGGAACTGTAATTGCGGTAACGCACGATAGATACTTTCTTGATAATGTAGCAGGTTGGATTTTAGAGCTAGATAGAGGAGAAGGTATTCCATGGAAAGGGAATTATTCTTCTTGGTTAGACCAAAAATCTAGTCGTATGGCACAAGAAGAAAAAGTAGCATCTAAAAGAAGAAAAACATTAGAGCGTGAGTTGGACTGGGTACGTCAGGGAGCAAAAGGTCGTCAAACGAAACAAAAAGCGCGTTTACAGAACTACGATAAATTACTAAACGAAGATCAAAAACAACTGGATGAAAATCTGGAAATCTATATCCCGAACGGTCCACGTTTAGGAACAAATGTTATTGAAGCTAAAAATGTAGCAAAAGCTTTTGGAGATAAATTGTTATATGACAATTTAAACTTCACTTTGCCACAAGCCGGAATTGTAGGGATTATTGGACCAAATGGTGCTGGTAAATCTACCATTTTCAAAATGATTATGGGAGAACAAGCTACAGATAGCGGAGAATTTTCAGTTGGAGAAACTGTAAAAATCGCTTACGTAGATCAGTCTCACTCTAATATTGATCCAAATAAATCAATCTGGGAAAACTTTGCTGACGGTCAGGAATTGATTATGATGGGCGGTAAGCAAGTAAACTCAAGAGCTTATTTATCTCGCTTTAACTTTGGTGGTGGTGAGCAAAATAAAAAAGTATCTATGTTATCTGGTGGAGAGCGTAACCGTTTGCACTTAGCAATGACATTGAAAGAAGAAGGAAACGTACTTTTATTAGATGAGCCTACGAATGATTTGGATGTAAATACACTGCGTGCCCTTGAAGAAGGTTTAGAGAATTTTGCTGGTTGTGCCGTAATTATTTCGCATGACAGATGGTTTTTAGACAGAATTTGTACACACATTCTAGCTTTCGAAGGAGATTCAGAAGTTTACTATTTTGAAGGAGGTTTCTCTGAATACGAAGAAAACAAAAAGAAACGTTTAGGTGGTGATTTAACTCCAAAACGTTTGAAATACAGAAAGTTGATTAGATAATAAATCTAGTAAATTTCAAATTTTAAAATCCCAAATTCCAATTTAAAACTTGAATTTGGGATTTTTTTTGTAGTAGTTTGTCATTTCGAGGAACGAGAAATCCTCGTTAGAAGCTCTATAAAGATTGGATTGTCGTTGCGGAGTTACTTACGAGGATTTCTCGTTCCTCGAAATGACAATATTGAGATAATTGGTATTTGGAATTTATAAATTGGAGTTTTTTAAAGAAACTTAGTCTTCAATTCCGGAGTAGTAATCATGCAGCTTTCTTTTTTACCATACCATTTGTAGCGGTTTTTAGCAATGTAATCGTAAATATAATTTCTCAATTTTTCAGGAAAGATTTTAAAAATTGAAACCAAACTATAAAGCCCTCCCAATTCCTCTGCGATTTCTATAGCTGCTGAAGATTTATAGTAATAGGCAACTCCTGGATTATATAAAATGATACTATCAATTTTATTTTGATCTACTCCAATATAATTACAAATCTCTTTTGCTAATTCTGATTGCAAAGCCACAAAACGAAAAATATCTTTTTTATCATTTTTGATGATAAACTGAACTGCGCTATTGCATAAATTGCAAACACCGTCAAAGATGATAATTTTTTTATTTGGTGGAAAATCGCGCATGAATTTCAATGATTTTTGTGTTATTTGTTTTATCTATTACGAATTGTATTTTAATAAATTTATCAAATCAAAATTGGCTTGCATAAATTTATTTTAAAAGCTTTTTAAAAATTTACCATCTTCATTCTTGCTTTTTTTAAAATATTCATTTTAATCGCTTTATTTTACTTTATACTAATTTTTACCATAATTTTAAACTGAAAACTGCGACCGCAAACTGAAAACTTATTTTTTTCCAGCTTCAACAAATTCCAATTCATCCAAACTTACTTTAGAAGTAAAGATTCCGTAATTCACAGTTGCTTTATTTTTTTCTATTGAATCGATACTTCCAACAGATCTTCCGTCCAACATTCTTACACGATCACCAACTTTTAAAATTGGTTTTGGTTTTTCGATAACAGGTTTCAATTTCTTTTCTTTTTTCTCTTTTCGGATTTCTTCAACCTGAACAGAAACTTCAGCAATCACTTCTTTTTTCTTTTCGATTATGGCTTTGGCTTCTTTTGGAGTTGCTTTTTTACGTTTTGAATTTTCAATTTCTATGATTTTCAAAAACTCTCCAATAAGTTCTTTTTTATTTTTATTGTTGAAATATTTCTCTGAAATATCTTCAATTTTCTGTCCAATGTAAATTGTCTTTTGGTTGCTATCATACAATTCCTGATAGCTTTCCAATTTTTGTTTGATTTTTACATTGATGTTTTCCATCTTTTTACTCTCTTCACGTGCGCGCGTTTCTTCTTCTTTAAGATTTATAGAAGTTTTTTCAAGCTTCGATCTTTCCTTTTGAAGAGTAGCAATAGTTTTGTCAAAACGAACTTTTCCAACTTCGATTTTCTTTTTCGCACGATTAATCAATCCGAACGGGATACCATTTTTTAAAGCGACTTCAAAGGTAAACGAACTTCCGGCCTGACCCAAAGCCAGTTTATACATTGGCTCTAATGATTTCTCATCAAACATCATATTTGCATTTGTGGCAAATGGCAATTCGTTTGCGAGAATTTTCAAGTTTGAGTAGTGTGTCGTAATAATTCCGAAAGCTTCACGATGGTAAAATTCTTCCAAGAAAATTTCAGCCAAAGCACCACCTAATTCAGGATCAGAACCTGTACCAAATTCATCAATCAAAAACATGGTTTTCTTGTTGCACTTCTTCAGGAAATAATTCATGTTTTTTAAGCGATAACTATAAGTACTTAGATGATTTTCAATAGATTGATTATCTCCAATATCCGTTAATATTCTATCAAATAAGAAAGTTTCACTACGCTCGTGAACAGGAATTAGCATCCCTGATTGTAACATCAATTGTAACAAACCAACCGTTTTAAGCGAAATTGTTTTTCCGCCGGCATTTGGTCCTGAAATTACAATAATTCGGTTATCTTGTTTTAATTCAATGGTTTGTGGATGCGTAACTTCATTTTTTTGCTTGTTATTCAAATACAAAATAGGATGATAAGCTTCTCTAAAGAATAATCTTCTTTCTTCTGTAATGGTTGGCAAAATTCCATTGATTCTGTTTGCGTATTTTGCTTTTCCGGCAACTACATCAATATCACTTAAAAATTCCTGATATTCAATTAGTAATGGTAAATACGGACGAATCTGATTTGATAATTGCTTTAGAATTCTGGTAATTTCTTCTTTTTCTTCATATTCAAGATTCGCTAGTTCTCTCGAATATTGTAAAGTAGCTTCCGGTTCGATGTAAGCAATGCTTCCGGTTTTAGAACTTCCTAAAATAGAACCTTTTACTTTACGACGATACATCGCTAGAACCGCTAATACTCTACGGTTTTGAACAAAGCTTTCCTTAATGTCGTCCAAATAACCAAGGCTGTTATTATGAGAAAGAGCAACTCCAAAACTTTGATTGACTTTACCACGAACAATATTCATATTCTGACGAATACTCAAAAGGGCTGGAGAAGCATTGTCTTTTATTTCTCCATATTTATCTACGATAGCATCAATTAGAGTTACAATGTCTTTGGTATATTCAACTCGTGATGCTCTTGCATTTAGATTTGGATAATAATCGTCAAATTTCTTCAGGAAATTCAACAGGAAATTTGATGTTGATGAAAGTGTAGCAATTTTTCTAAAACTTCCCACTTCCAGGAAACTATCTTCAATAGCCAGGAACTTGATTTCGTGTGTTATGGCGTCAAATCCGTGATTCGGTATTGCGTTATTATTTTGAAAAGAAGAAACATATTCGGATGTTTGCATCAAAGCCTGCATCAAAGTTTCTTTATCTCTAAATGGTGTTATTTGTAAAGCTTTTTCTTTTCCAATATCTGTATTACAGCCAGCCGAAATGGTTTCGAGCACTGTTGGAAATTGTAAATCTTGTAATGTTTTTTCGGTAATGGATATCATTATATATCGTAAGTTGTAAAAGTTCAAAGTTACAAAGTTTTAAAACGAAATAGTACTATTAATTAGTACTTTGAAAAAAACTTTGCGAAATTTGTAATAAATTATTTTAATATGAAAATTAATCTATCTCAGGAATGGCAAGATGTTTTAGCAGATGAAATGGCACAACCGTATTTCACAGAATTGCTTACATCTTTAGAAGAAGATTGTAAACATCATATTTGCTATCCGCCTGTAGATTTAATTTTTTCTGCTTTTAATCATTGTTCTTTCAAAGATGTAAAAGTGGTTATTATTGGCCAGGATCCTTACCATGGAGCGGGAGAGGCCAATGGATTGAGCTTTTCAGTTAATGATAATGTAAAAATCCCACCTTCTTTGCGTAACATTTTCAGGGAAATAAATTCAGATTTAGATTCTGTTTTTATGCCAACTTCCGGAAATTTGGAAAAATGGGCAGACCAGGGTGTTTTACTCTTGAATGCTTCTTTGACAGTTCGAAAAGATAGCCCTAATAGTCATAAACATTTAAAATGGAATCTTTTTACAGATGCTGTTATTCAGGCTATTTCCGATAAAAAAGAAAATGTTGTTTTCCTATTATGGGGAAGTTTTGCTCAGAAAAAAGGATTAAAAATTGACCGTTCAAAACATTATGTTCTAGAGTCAGGCCACCCGTCTCCAATGAGTGCCAATCAGGGAAAATGGTTTGGTAACAAACATTTTAGTAAAACGAATGCTTTTTTGATATCAAAAGGGCTCAAAGAAATTGAGTGGTTTTAAAGCTATTTTTTAATAATTTCTTCTAAAACAGCCTTCTTTTCGTAGTTAACTACTTTCAGAATGATTTCTTGATTTTTTACTGTTTTACCTTCAATGATATATAATTTTCCTTTTTTGAAATCAACATTGCTTTGATCAAAATCAACATCTCCATAAGTCAATGTATTTTTGATATCTGCAGTATCTATCCATTTTTCGTTCAAAGTCTGAATTGCTTTATCGGAATATTGAAAAGGTTTTGTGCGTAAATTGTTTAAAACTCGGGCATTCGGGAAATAGTTGCAACGTGTATCTTTTCCACTAAAAACAAGGGCTACAAAAAAGCATCCCATAATCAGACCAATCAAATAATAAGCAAAACGATGTACGAACTTCATGAAATAAAATTTTTGCAAAGGTACGCTAAAGTTCCTTTAAAATACAAGTAAATTAATATCGTTGTCTGGCAAATCAAACCAATCGCCAATTGCTTTATTTGTTAGGATTCCGTGGTATAAATAAACTCCGTTTTTTAAACCTTTATTACATCTGATAGAACTTTCTAAACCTCCGTCGTCTGCTATCTGTAGTAAGTATGGAGTAAGAATGTTACTAATTGATAATGAGGCGGTTTTGGAGTATCTTGATGGAATATTTGGTACGCAATAATGCAAAACATTACTTTTTATGAAAGTTGGTTTTTCATGAGTAGTCACTTCTGAAGTTTCAAAACAGCCTCCGGTATCAATACTAACATCGACAATTACGGCTCCTTTTTTCATATGCTCCACCATAGTTTCCGTAACTACAATCGGACAGCGCTCTTTACCACGCATAGCGCCAATCGCTACATCACAACGTCTTAATGCTTTCAATAAAGCTTTTTGTTGTACTGTAGAAGTAAAGATTCTTTGGTTTAAATTATTCTGCAAACGGCGTAATTTCGTGATCGAATTATCAAAAACCTTCACGTTTGCTCCAAGCCCAATGGCAGTTTTAGCAGCAAATTCGCCTACCGTTCCAGCACCTAAAATGACGACTTCAGTAGGAGGGACACCGGTAATATTCCCGAATAAAAGTCCTTTTCCAAATTCATCCGTAATCATTAATTCCGCTGCGATTAGGATCGAAGCAGTTCCTGCAATTTCGCTTAAAGATTTTACAGCTGGATAAGAACCATCTTCATCTTTAATATATTCAAAGGCTAATGCAGTTATTTTTTTTTGAGCTAAAGCTTCAAAGTATTCTTTCTTTTTTGTCTTTAATTGAATAGCTGAAATAATAATCGTTTCCGGGTTAATCATTTTAATTTCAGCCAAGGTTGGTGGCTCAACTTTAAGTAACATCGGACAGCCAAAAACCTTTTTGGTATCTTTTGTAACTTCTGCTCCCGCATCACTATATTCCTTGTCAGAATAACTGGAACTTTCCCCTGCACCAGATTCAATCATTACGCGATGACCTTCATAGGTAAGCGAATTTACAGCGTCCGGCGTCAGGCAAATACGACGTTCCTGATAACTGGTTTCTTTAGGTATTCCTATGAAAAGCTCTCTTTTAAATCGGCCCACTTCAAGTTTTTCTTCTTGTGGTAACAATTGTTGTTTCGTAAATGGAGTTAAAGTAATTGACATGGGTTGTGCAAATAATTAAGAGTACAAATTACGTAAAAAGTTTTAAAATTACTGTAAATATTCTGCTAATACTAAAAGTCAATATTAAGAGATTGTTTTTTCCATTTTTATGTCAGCTCTTTCATAACTGACATCGCCTAATGGAACTTCAACAAAGCCAAATTTTTCATATAAATGTAGTGCGGGAAGTAAAATTCTGTTTGAATATAAAAGCAATTTTTTGATATTGTTTTGTTCGGCAACAGCGATACTATGAATCAATAATTTATTGCCAATTCCGAGACCTTGTGCTTTGTCTGAAACGGCCATTTTACTTAATTCGAAAGTGTCTTCATCAATTTTCATTAACGAAACTGTTCCAAGGATTTCATCATTATATTTTGCATAGAAAATCATTCCACCTTTATTAATAATTTCTTCTTGTGGATTTGAAAGTACCAATTCATCTTTCTTCTCAATTCTAAAATACTTTTGAAGCCACTCGAAGTTTAAGGTTTTGATGTGATCTTTTAAATCTGAAGAAAAAGGGATTATTTCGACTATATTTTGGGTATTCATAATTATATCAGTTGTTTCACAGAGATACACGAAGTTTTCGTAGAGTAACACAAAGAATTTGTAAAAAGAAGCTCTGCGAATCTCCCTGAAATCTTCGTGAATCTCTGTGGAATTTAAACCAGTTCTAAGTTTCTTTTTCCATCAGCCAATAACTTAATTGTAACTGTAGAATGTTCTTCCGGAATTAGACTTGCAATTTTTTCAGACCATTCAATGAAACACCAATTTCCAGAATACAAATAATCATCAACGCCCATATCAAGCGCTTCGGTTTCTTTGTTTAATCTGTAAAAATCAAAATGGTAAACAATTTGATTGTTAGAAGTATAATATTCGTTAACTAAAGAAAAGGTTGGGCTGCTTGTAGCGCCTTCAACCCCTAAACTTTTGCATAATTGTTTGATTAAAGTAGTCTTTCCAACTCCCATTTCACCATTAAAAAGAATGATTTTTTTTGGATTTGAAGTTATAATTTGCTCCGCTACTTCTTGAATTTGATCTAATGAAAAAACGATATTCATTTTTATTGCTTATTAATTATAGTCCCAGTCCCAGTTTACATTTTTCAACTGGGACTGAAAACTGTCTTATTTCGGATTAAAAACCAAAAACGGAATTATCATTTCTTCTAATGAAATTCCACCATGTTGATATGTATTTCTGTAATAACTCACATAATGATTGTAGTTGTTTACATAAGCCAAAAAGTAATCGTTTTTGGCAAAAATAAATGAACTACTCATATTTATAGCTGGTAAACCTATATCTTTAGGCTCTTTTACGACATACACATCCTTTTGCTCATATGTTAAACTACGACCGGTTTTATAACGCAAATTTAAGCTTGTATTTTTATCTCCAACAACTTTAGATGGGTTTTTTACATTAATTGTCCCGTGATCTGTGGTCAAAATTAATTTGAATCCTAAAAGTTGTGCTTGCTGAATAATTTCTAAAAGCGGAGAGTTTTTAAACCAGCTTAAAGTCAGGGAACGATAGGCTTTATCGTCAGAAGCTAGCTCTTTTACGACTTCCATTTCCGTTTTGGCGTGGGAAAGCATGTCTACAAAATTATAAACTACTGTTACTAAATCATTGCCTTTTAGTGCTTTGAAGTTTTCTGCCAATTTTTTACCGCCTGCGTAATTGGTAATTTTAAAATAATCTTCTTTAATGTTTAATCCTAAACGTTTTAATTGAGCAGAAAGAAACTCGGCTTCGTAAAGGTTTTTTCCACCATCTTCAACATCGTTTTTCCAATATTGCGGAAATTGTTTTTCCATTTCTATTGGCAATAACCCAGAGAAAATAGCATTTCTGGCGTATTGAGTAGCGGTTGGAAGAATCGAGAAATAGGGAACTTCTTTTTCTAATTTATAATAGTTAGAAACTACAGTTTCAAAAGATTTCCATTGATCGTAACGTAAATTATCAATAACAACAAACAAGATTGGCTTGTCTTTCTTTTTAAGTTCCGGAACAACTAATTCTTTAAATAAATTATGCGATTGAATAGGTTTATCTGCTTTTGGTGCAAACCAGTCTTCATAATTTCTTTCAATGTATTTTCCGAATTGCGAATTGGCTTCAACCTTTTGGGATTCAAGGATTTCAATCATTCCCTGATCGTTGATGTTTTCTAATTCTAATTCCCAAAAAATCAATTTTTTATACAATTCAACCCAATCTTCAAAAGAATTAACCATCGCTAATTCCATGGAGATTTTGCGGAATTCCTTCTGATAATCTAAAGTTGTTTTCTCAGAAATTAATCTCGAATGATCCAGATTTTTCTTCAAACTCAACAAAATTTGATTTGGATTTACGGGTTTGATTAAGTAGTCAGCGATTTTAGAACCAATGGCTTCTTCCATTATGTATTCTTCCTCACTTTTAGTAATCATAATCATCGGAATGGCTGATTTTTTTTCTTTCATTTCTGAAAGTGTTTCCAAACCGCTCATACCTGGCATATTTTCATCCAAAAAAACAATATCAAAATTATCTTCTTCAAACAAAGCAATGGCATCCAATCCGTTGTTGCAAGTAGTTACAGCATAGTTTTTTTTCTCCAGAAATAATATATGAGGCTTTAAAAGATCGATTTCATCGTCGACCCAAAGTATTTTTATCTTGTCCATAAACGTATTTTAATTTTTAATGCAATTTAGAAGTATAGAACTTAAAAAGTATTAAAAATAGTATAAAATTCAGAATAATGAATCCTCTTTTTAGATTAAAATCCTCTTTTACGTTATGTATTGCTTTGAAAATCAAGGTAAATTATTGTTGATTTTTAAGTAAAAAACCGAAAGCTGTTTATAGTTAATTACTTATATTTGTTGACCTAAAAAGAATCAGATTGTGACTCACATCAATAAGTTAAAAATATTCAATGACCCTATTTATGGGTTTATTTCTATACCGAACGAACTCATTTACGACTTAATTCAGCATCCGTATTTTCAGCGTTTACGCCGTATTTCACAAATGGGATTATCGTATTTGGTTTATCCGGGTGCTAATCATACGCGTTTTCACCATGCTTTAGGATGTATGCATTTGATGCAGAAAGCTGTTGAAACACTTCGTTTTAAAGGAGTTGCTATTTCAAACGACGAAGAATGTGCTTTATTGATTGCTATTTTATTGCATGATATTGGTCATGGTCCATTTTCTCATGCGATGGAAAAAAGTATTGTTGAAGATGTAAATCACGAGGCAATTTCGCTGTTATTCATGAATCAGTTAAATGAAGAGTTTGATGGAAGGTTGAGTTTGGCGATTCAGGTTTTTAAAGGTGAATACCACAGAAAGTTCATGTTGCAATTGATTTCTAGTCAATTAGATATGGATAGGATGGATTATTTAAAAAGGGATAGTTTCTATACCGGAGTTGCTGAAGGAAATGTGAATTCTGAGCGATTGATCCAAATGATGAATGTCGTGGACGGTGTTTTGGTTATTGAAGAAAAAGGAATTTATTCTGTTGAAAAATTCTTGCTTTCCAGACGATTAATGTATTGGCAGGCCTATTTGCATAAAACGAGCTTGGTGGCAGAGTTAATTTTGATGAAAGTATTGAAAAGAGCCAAAGAGCTAACCTTAAAAGGAAACTCTTTACCGTGCAGCGAACCACTTTTATTTTTTATGCAAAACAAAGTGTCGTTGGAAGATTTTGATGCTGACAAGCTGGATTTATTTTCTCAATTGGATGATTTTGATATTATAAGCGCTTTGAAAGCCTGGCAGAGACAGGATGATTTTATACTTTCGACCTTAAGTAAAATGATCATTAATAGAGATTTATTGAAGATTAAATTAAGTGCAGAGAAAATTCCGATGGAGGAATCGCAATCAATGAAAGAAGAGTTTGCAGAAGAACATCATATTTCGTCTGTAGATGCCGGATTTTTTATTTTTAGAGGAAAAATAAAAAATCAGGCTTACAGTAAAGAAGCTGAACCGATACGAATTTTGAAAAAAGATAAAACAATTGAGGATGTTGTAGAAGCATCTGATCAATTGAATTTGAAATCGTTATCTAAATTGGTAACAAAATATTACATCTGTTTTCCAAAACAACTTATCTAAAATTAACATTTAAAATCTATTTTTTATATTTTTGTCGCAATGAAATTTACAGCAGAACAAATAGCGGGAATTTTAGAAGGAGAAGTTGTTGGGAATCCTAACGCAGAAGTTTCTCGGTTATCTAAAATAGAAGAAGGCGAGGAAGGATCGCTTACTTTTTTGGCTAATCCCAAATATATCAACTACATATATACTACTAAGGCTTCAGTGACAATTGTTAATGACAGCTTTATACCAGAACAGGAAATTACCACAACCTTAATAAAAGTTGAAGATGCTTATGCGTCTTTTTCTAAACTTTTGCAGTTTTACAATCAGGTAAAATTGAATAAAAACGGAATAGAAGCACAGTCTTTTATGTCTGAAGGAACTAAACATGGAGAAAACTTATATTTAGGAAGCTTTAGTTATATAGGACAAAATGTGGTTTTAGGTAATAATGTAAAAATTTATCCAAACAGTTTTATTGGCGATAATGTTGTTATTGGCGACAATGTATATATTTTTGCCGGGGCTAAGATATATTCAGAAACCGTTATCGGAAATAATTGCACCATTCATTCGGGAACTATTATTGGTGCGGATGGTTTTGGTTTTGTGCCAGATGAACAAGGTGTTTATAGTAAAGTACCTCAAATTGGGAATGTAATTATAGAAGATAATGTAGATATTGGAGCCAATACTACAATTGACAGAGCAACTCTTGGTTCTACGATTATTAGAAAAGGAGTTAAATTAGACAATCAGATTCAGATTGCCCATAATGTAGAAATTGGTAAAAACACTGTAATAGCAGCTCAATCAGGCGTTGCAGGTTCTACAAAAATTGGCGAAAACTGCATGATTGGTGGGCAAGTTGGTATCGCAGGACATTTAATTATAGGTAATAACGTAAGGCTTCAAGCTCAGTCAGGAGTAGCAAGAAACATCAAAGATGATGAAGTTTTGCAAGGATCTCCATCGCTTGGATACGGTGATTTTAATAAATCATACGTTCATTTTAAAAATTTACCAAAAATTGTGTCCGAACTGGATGAATTAAAAAAACAAATAATAAACCCAAAAAATGGAAATAATGGTTAAACAGAAGACCATCAAAAATGAAATTTCACTAACAGGAGTTGGATTACACACTGGAAAAGAAGTTACAATGACTTTTAAACCAGCTCCAATTAATAATGGTTTCACTTTTGTAAGAGTAGATTTGCAAGGTCAGCCAGTGATTGAAGCTGATGCTAATTATGTTGTTAATACACAAAGAGGTACCAATTTAGAGAAATTAGGTGTAAAAATTCAGACTCCAGAGCATGTGCTAGCGGCATTGGTTGGTTGTGATTTGGATAATGTTATCATAGAATTAAATGCTTCAGAACTTCCAATTATGGACGGTTCTTCGAAATATTTTGTTGAAGCAATAGAAAAAGCCGGAATTGAAGAACAAGACGCTAAACGTAACGTTTATGTTGTAAAAGAAGTAATTTCTTTTACAGATGAAGCTACTGGAAGTGAAATTCTGGTAATGCCAAGCGATGATTATCAGGTTACTGCTATGGTTGATTTTGGTACTAAAGTTTTAGGTACACAAAATGCAACGATGAAAAGCATAGCCGATTTTAAAGATGAAATCGCTAATTCAAGAACTTTTAGTTTTTTACATGAATTAGAGTCTTTATTAGAGCATGGTTTAATTAAAGGTGGAGATTTAAATAATGCTATTGTTTACGTAGATAAAGAGATCTCTGATGCTACAATGGAAAATTTAAAGAAAGCCTTTGGTAAAGATAAAATTTCTGTAAAACCGAATGGTGTTTTAGATAATCTTACTTTACATTATCCAAACGAAGCTGCACGTCATAAATTATTAGACGTTGTTGGGGATTTGGCTTTAATTGGAGTAAGGATTCAAGGAAAAATTATCGCAAACAAACCAGGTCACTACGTAAATACTCAGTTTGCCAAAAAAATTGGAAAAATCATCAAAATTGAGCAGAGAAATCATGTGCCTGTTTATGATTTGAACAAAGAACCTTTAATGGATATTCACAAAATCATGGCTATGTTACCACATAGACCACCGTTTTTGTTAATTGACAGAATTATAGAAATGTCTGACAGACATGTTGTAGGTTTGAAAAATGTAACGATGAATGAAAATTTCTTCGTTGGACACTTTCCTGAAGCTCCGGTAATGCCAGGGGTTTTAATTGTTGAAGCTATGGCACAAACAGGTGGAATTTTGGTTTTAAGCACAGTTCCGGATCCTGAAAATTATTTGACTTATTTTATGAAAATAGATAATGTTAAGTTCAAACATAAAGTATTGCCAGGTGATACATTAATTTTCAAATGCGAATTGATTTCTCCGATCAGAAGAGGAATCTGTCATATGCAGGCAAATGCATACGCAAATGGTAAATTAGTTACCGAGGCAGAATTAATGGCTCAAATTGTAAAAAAACAATAATAATTTAATGAAAATTATTGTTTACGTTTGTTGCCCAAATTAGACTATTTTAATTTAAAATATAAAACATACAGATGAATCAACCATTAGCATATGTTCATCCTGGCGCTAAAATCGCTAAAAACGTTGTAATCGAGCCTTTTACAACAATTCACAATAATGTTGTTATTGGTGATGGTACCTGGATTGGTTCAAATGTGACCATTATGGAAGGTGCTCGAATTGGTAAAAATTGCAATATTTTTCCAGGGGCAGTAATTTCTGCAGTGCCACAAGATTTAAAATTTGGCGGAGAAGATTCTCTTGCTATTATTGGAGATAATTGCACCATTAGAGAATGTGTTACTATAAATAGAGGTACAGTTGCATCTGGGCAAACTATTCTTGGAAACAACTGTCTTGTAATGGCATATGCTCACATCGCGCATGATTGCGAAATTGGAAACAATGCAATTATTGTAAATGGAGTTGCTTTGGCAGGTCACGTAGTTGTTGGAAATCATGCTGTAATTGGAGGTTTGGCGGCGATTCACCAATTTATTCATATTGGAGATCATGCTATGATTTCTGGTGGATCTTTGGTAAGAAAAGATGTTCCGCCTTATACAAAAGCTGCAAAAGAGCCGTTATCTTATGTTGGAATCAATTCAGTTGGTTTAAGAAGAAGAGGTTTTAGTACAGAAAAAATTAGAGAAATTCAGGAAATTTACCGAATTTTATATCAAAAGAATTACAATACAACTCAGGCTTTAAGTATTATTGAAGCAGAGATGGAAGCTACTCCTGAGAGAGATGAGATTTTAGATTTTATCAGAAATTCATCAAGAGGAATCATGAAGGGTTATTCAGGAAATTATTAATTTTAGAGTTTAGATTTCTGATTTTAGATTTCTAACTCCATAATTAAAACTCAAATAAAATATAAAAAATAATAAAATGTAGATTGTTAATTCCTTGGGAATCTAAATTCTAC
Source organism: Flavobacterium sp. LC2016-12 (assembly GCF_015351595.1). GTDB lineage: Bacteria > Bacteroidota > Bacteroidia > Flavobacteriales > Flavobacteriaceae > Flavobacterium. The sequence goes on from NZ_JADKPT010000001.1 coordinate 974,802, forward strand.
ATTCTAAATTCTAAAATTAAAAAAAAAATGGCATCTACATCAGATATTAGAAATGGATTGTGTATTAAATTCAATCACGATATTTATAAAATCGTTGAATTTCTTCACGTAAAACCTGGAAAAGGTCCTGCATTCGTAAGAACAAAATTGAGAAGTTTGACTACAGGAAGAGTATTAGATAATACATTTTCTGCTGGACATAAAATTGACGATGTGCGTGTAGAAACGCATAATTACCAGTTTCTATATGCTGAAGGAGATGAATTTCATTTTATGAATACAGAATCTTTTGAGCAAATTTCTTTAAATAAAAATATTTTAGATGCTCCGGGATTGTTAAAAGAAGGTACAAGTGTAATGGTTCAGGTAAACACTGAAACTGATTTGCCTTTATCTGTAGATATGCCATCTTCTGTAATTCTTGAAGTTACTTATGCAGAGCCGGGAGTAAAAGGAAATACAGCGACTAATGCTACAAAATCTGCTACGGTAGAAACTGGAGCATCAGTAAACGTTCCGTTATTTATCAACGAAGGTGATAAAATTAAAATTGATACTGCTTCAGGTTCTTACATGGAGCGCGTAAAAGAGTAATTTTTAATTGGATAATTTGTCAATGAGTCAATTAGGAAATTGATGCATAAGCAGAAATTGAAAAATTTTTATTTTCTAATTGACACATTTTCTAATTGACACATTCTCTAATTGACAAATTTTCTAATTAAAATATATGAAATTTCCAAAGAGTCATTCTTTACAAGAAATTGCAAATTTGCTTAATTGCGAATTTATTGGTGACCAAAATTTTCCAGTTTTAGGCATGAACGAAATACATGTCGTTGAACCAGGAGATATTGTTTTTGTTGACCATCCTAAATATTATGACAAGGCTTTGCAATCGGCTGCGACTATTGTTTTAATTAACAAAAAAGTAGATTGCCCGGAAGGTAAAGCTCTTTTAATTTCTGATGATCCTTTCAGAGATTTTAATACCCTAACCAAACACTTCAAACCTTTTCAATTTGCAAATGTATCTATTTCTACATCTGCAGAAATTGGTGAAGGAACTGTAATTCAGCCAAATACTTTTATTGGTAACCATGTCAAAATTGGTAAAAACTGTTTGATACATTCCAATGTTTCTATTTACGATCATACCGTAATTGGAGATAATGTAATTATTCATGCGGGAACAATTTTGGGTGCGGATGCTTTTTACTACAAAAAACGTGCAGACGGATTTGATCAGTTAATTTCTGGAGGACGTGTTGTTATTGAAGATAATGTTGGTATTGGTGCACTTTGTACGATTGACAAAGGTGTTACAGGGGATACAACAATTGGTGAAGGAACAAAAATTGATAATCAGGTTCATGTTGGACATGATACTGTTATTGGAAAAAAATGCTTAATAGCGTCACAGACCGGTATTGCAGGTTGTGTTATTATTGAAGATGAAGTTACGCTTTGGGGACAGGTTGGAACAACTAGTGGTATCACAATAGGAGCGAAGGCTGTTATTATGGGACAAACTGGGGTTACTAAGTCAGTTGAAGGTGGAAAATCTTATTTTGGCACTCCAATCGAAGAATCAAGAGAAAAGTTAAAACAATTAGCCAATATCAAAAAGATTCCTGAAATTCTAAATAAATTGAAGTAATATGTCTATAAAAGAATTTGTTCAAAAATTTTATAAGTCGGATGCCTTAATTGATAGTGAAATCCTTAAAACGTACTTACATCCGGATATTATTGTGGAATGGAATAGCAGTAAAGGATTAATTCAGATGAATTACGATTCTATGGTGGGTATGGCCAATGAACTTAGTCGTGCTTATGTGCGTTCTAAAGTCAGAATTAGTCATATTATTGCCGAAGATGATCTGGTATCAATACGGTATTCTCATTTTGTGAAAACGATTGAAAACCCTAGAGAAGAGATGTTATTAGCCCATTTTTCTACAATATGGCAAATTAAGGATGATAAATTGTACCGTGGTTATCAAATGAGTCAATTTTCTTAATTTTTTTGAAGACAAAAAGATTAAAATACATTACAAAACCTTACTTTTGCATCACAATTTTAAAAACTACATAAAATATATATCATGAGTGTTTTAGTTAATAAAGATTCCAAAATAATTGTTCAAGGATTTACAGGAAGCGAAGGAACTTTCCACGCTTCTCAAATGATTGAGTACGGTACTAATGTTGTTGGTGGTGTAACTCCAGGTAAAGGAGGAACTAGCCATTTAGATCGTCCGGTTTTTAACACAGTAAAAGATGCTGTTGATCAAGCTGGAGCTGATACATCTATCATTTTTGTACCACCAGCTTTTGCTGCTGATGCAATTATGGAAGCTGCTGATGCTGGAATTAAAGTAATTATTGCTATTACAGAAGGAATTCCTGTAGCAGATATGATTAAAGCAAATAATTATGTTAAAGAAAGAAATTCTAGATTAATCGGGCCAAACTGTCCAGGTATTATTACTCCGGGAGAAGCTAAAGTTGGTATTATGCCAGGTTTTGTTTTCAAAAAAGGAACAGTTGGTATCGTTTCTAAATCAGGAACTTTAACTTACGAAGCTGCTGATCAGGTTGTAAAACAAGGATTAGGAATCACTACAGCTATCGGAATTGGTGGAGATCCAATTATTGGAACTACTACTAAAGAAGCTGTTGAATTGTTAATGAATGATCCAGAAACTGAAATTATCATCATGATTGGTGAAATTGGAGGTCAATTAGAAGCTGATGCTGCTAAATGGGTTAGAGCTGATGGTAACCGTAAACCAGTTGTTGGTTTTATCGCTGGAGAAACCGCTCCTGCTGGTAGAACAATGGGGCACGCAGGTGCTATTGTAGGTGGATCTGATGATACAGCTGCAGCTAAAAAACAAATTATGAGAGACAACGGAATTCATGTTGTTGATTCACCAGCTGAAATTGGTAAAAAAGTAAAAGAAGTACTTGGATAATCTCCAATATTCAAAATAAAAAATTCCAAAAAAAAGTCTCAATATTGTGTTGAGACTTTTTTACATTTTTAAAATAATTGGAAGTATAATTAAAAACTTGGCAACTTAAACCCGATAACCATCAGGACATCTAAGAAGCTTAAAATAAGAAAAATGAGTAAAGATTTAAAAAAGTTTAAAGTAAGCAACAGTTTTACTTTTACAATCGAAGATAGTTTAGAACAAGTTTGTAACGCTCCGGAAGGAAGTGCAGGAATTTTTGTTGTTTATGCTGTTGAAGGTGATGCAAAAGAATTGATAATGGTTGCTTCTACAGGAACTGTTCAGAATGATGGAACTTTAAAAAGTAAAAATGGTGGTTTATATGATAAAATCGTAAACGGTCATCAATTTGCTAAAACAGGAAGAAAATATTCTTGGCCAGCACAAATGAAATTAGAGAGCATTGATGCTTTAGAGGTTGTTTGGTATGAGACATTTAACGGAGATGTAAAAGCTATCCCGACTGCTGTTGAAGGGCAGGTTTTACAGAATTTCTTAGATGAGAATGCAAAATTACCAAGATGGAATGTAGCTTTCTAAAGAACTAATTCTAAAATAGAATTTTAGTGAGAGCCTTGTTGAATTAGCAAGGCTTTTTTTATTGTTTTTAAGTCTAAAAAAATCTTTAAGCTGCTTACTAACTGCACTATTTTTTTTAGTATTACGCTTGAAGTTTTGCGCAATAAAATCTTACTTTTTTATTTTTAACTAAAATAAAAATATTTTTTTTTAATAGTTTCTCTTGTCAGCTAAATCAGTTAATACAGCGTTTTTTAACATTAAGAAAGTGTTTCTTTTATGTAAAAAAATTGGGATTTAAATATTTGCTTTTCTATATTTATCGCACAAAATGAAAGAATAATGTTAAAAAAATACATTCCTAACATTATGTAAAAATCCTTTTTTTGAAGCTACCCAAATTAAACCATGAAGACCGCAATTTTACCATTCAATAGTTTTGACGATAATACACTTTGGAACAATCTAAAAGAAGGTGATGAAAAATCATTTTCTATGTTATTTGAAAGATATTACGCAGATTTGGTTCGTTATGGTAATTCGCTTTCTTCCTATGAAGAGAAAGTCCAGGATTGTGTTCAGGATGTGTTTACAGATATTTGGGTTTACCGTTCTTCATTGCAAGGTTCTGTTGTGGTAAAAGCCTATTTGTTATCTAGTGTAAGAAAGAGGATTGCCCGATTGTTTGAGAGAGATCATATTTTCCGTAAGACTACAAGTACAGATTCTATTGCCTTTTTATTAGAGTTTTCTGTTGAACATGAACTTATTGATGATGATTATGCGACAAAAGAAAAAGTAGTTCATTTAAATAAATTATTGAATGAATTGCCTTCTCGTCAAAAAGAAGCACTATACCTTCGTTATCATCAAGGATTAACTGTTGAACAAATTGCTGAAATGCTAGATGTTAATTATCAGTCAGCAAGTAATTTGTTACACCGCGGCTTACTTAACCTTCGCAAAGAATGGAAAGGGGCTTTTTCGTTATTTCTGTTACTATCTTCAAGCAGTTTTTAATTTTATTTCAAAAAAATCAAAAATAATCAAAATTTGGTGAGTATAGAAGAAGAGTTCTGTCCTCTATGTTTTTGTAACCTCATTTTTAGATGCAAAAACGTAATACATATACCGAAATAGAAGACTTTTTGTCTGATGAATCATTCCAGTCGTGGATTTTATTAAAAATTGACGTCGATGGTTGGGAAGAATGGACCTTAGAAAATCGCCAGCGCGCAAAGTTAGTTGAAGATGCCAGACATTTTTTATTGGCAATGAAAGTACCGGAAGCGAATTTATCTTCCTCTGATATTCATAAGGCGTTACAAGCGACCTGGCTTAAAATTGAAGAAAAAGAAAATCAAATCAATTTTATTGAAAACTCAAGAGATAATTTCTTTAGGAAATATTTTCTTAGCGGAATTGCTGCAAGTATATTCTTTTGTTTAATGTCGGTTTGGTTTTATAAAAATCATATCAGCAGAGACAATGTTGTTACTTATAAAGAATTGATTGATGAAAATAGTGAAGGCTTAGTCGAACAAACTAATAATTCAAGTAAACCTCAGATTATCACATTGTCTGATGGCAGTTCAGTCTTACTGCAACCTAATAGTAAATTAAGTTACCCTAAAATCTTTACCGGAAACGAAAGAAAGGTTTATTTATCCGGCGAAGGTTTCTTTGAAATTAGTAAAAATCCAAAAAAGCCTTTTTATGTTTATGCAAACGAGATCGTTACAAAGGTAGTTGGAACTAGTTTTCGAGTAAAAGCTTATTCTGATCAGCCAGATGTTGAAGTTCTTGTTCGCACCGGTAAAGTGAAGGTTAGATCAAATGATCTGGTGGCTAAATCAGATCAACAGGAAGTCGTTTTGCTTCCTAATCAGGCACTTCGTTTTTTACGTAGTGATTTAAAATTCAATAAAATAACAAATATTACTGAAGATGAAGCATTAGTGCGTAATGTTGGTAATATTGAGCAATTAAGTTTTGAATTTACTGATATCCCCGTATCTCAAATTTTTGAGACAATCGAGCAGGCCTATTTAGTTGATATCGATTATCCGAAGCATAGGCTAAAGGATTGTCATCTTACGACCTCGCTAAGTGATCAGCCGTTAACGGAGAAATTAAAAATTATTTGTAAAAGTATTGGTACAAATACCAATTTCGAAATGAACGGAAACCAAATAACGATAACATCTGAAGGTTGTAATTAATGTCATCTTTATAGCTGTAACTATTTAAAGAGACTTTTAAAGCCTGTATAAAAAGTAAAAATCAACCAAAAACCAAACTAACATTTAATGCCTATGTAAAAACAGTATGCATAAAAAAAGTGCCGAAATGCTGTAACATTATCGACACTTATAAAATTGAATTCCTCTCTGTAAAGAGTAATTCAGTACGTTTCTTAGAATACACGCGAACAGTATTAATCAAAACAAACCAAAATTATGAAAAAACCAGTTGTTAAACAACGATTACTCCATCGAATCATGAAAATAACGCTATTTCAGTTTGTCTTAGCACTTGTGTTTTCAAGTGTTACTATGGCAAACAGTGTAAATGGGCAAAGAAAACTAGATACAAAAGTCACAATTACAGTTGCAAATTTAACTTTAGACAATGCATTATCTAAAATAGAAAAATCGGCACATGTAAAATTTTCGTATAATTCAAGATTGCCACAATTAAATCAAAAGGTTAGTATTCAGGCAAATGAGGAAACTTTATCAAGTGTTCTTAACCGAATTTTAGTGCCTTTCAATATTACTTACTCAGAAGTTAGTAATCAGATTATTTTGCAAAAAAATGCGAGTTCAGATCCATTTTCAAATGCAGCTAATCATGATTCGCTTTTTGAAATATTAACCGGTCCTATTATTAAGGGAAAAATAACAGATGAAACTGGAAGTCCGTTGCCTGGGGCAACAGTTATGGCAAAAGGAACTAAAATTGCGGTTTTGACCGATTTTGATGGTAATTTTTCTATTGAAATGCCGGCTAATAGTACCGTAATTGTGATTTCTTATGTTGGAATGGAAACTAGAGAAGTTGGAATCTCTAACACAAATCCAACAATAGTTTTAAATGAATTAGGTCAAAATTTGAAGGAAGTTGTCGTGACTACTGGTTACGAAAAAACCTCTAAAAGAACATTTACAGGAGCTATCAGTAAAATCTCAGGAACTGAATTGAAGGTTGATGGGGTTGTTGATGTAAGTAGAATGATTGAAGGTAAAGCAGCGGGGGTTACTGTACAAAATGTCACAGGAACTTTTGGTACGGCACCTAAAATTACAGTTCGTGGATCTTCTTCTATTTTTGGCGACACAAAACCTTTATGGGTAATTGATGGAGTTGTGCAGGAAGATATTATCAATATGTCATTTGCAGATTTAGCATCTGGAAACTCAGAAACATTATTGAGTTCATCTGTTGCAGGTTTAAATGCTAATGATATCCAAAGTATTGAAATTCTTAAAGATGCATCGGCTACCTCAATCTATGGTTCAAGATCATTAAATGGAGTTGTAGTTGTAACAACAAAGCAGGGTCGTAGGGATTCACCTTTAAAAATATCATATGGTTTAGAGCAAACTGTTAGAACCGTTCCAAACTACAGCCAGTATGATATTTTAAATTCTCAGGAATCGATGAGTATTTTTAAGGAAATGGAAGCTAAAGGATACCTTGATTTGCCTTCAACTGTAAATGGAAGATATGGTGGAGCATATAACATTTTGGGAAGAGCAATAAACACATATAACCCTGAAACAGGAGGTTATTTAGTAAATAACGATCCTGTAAGCCGCAATAATTTCCTGAGAAAATATGAAATGGCAAATACAGATTGGTTTAGTGTATTATTTAGACCATCAATTACACAGAATCACTCTTTAAGTTTCTCTGGTGGAGGAAAAAACAATACATTTTATGCTTCATTAGGTTATTATACAGATCCGGGATGGACGATTGCCGATGATGTAAAACAAATTTCAAGTAACATCAAAGGTACATTTTATGTAAATGATAAATTGAATATTACCTTATCTACACTAGCGTCTATTCGAGATCAGGGAGCCCCGGGAAGTTATGAAAGCGAGAAAGATGTTGTTTTTGGTAAAGTAACTCGTGATTTTGATATTAATCCATTTAATTATGTATTAAATACAAGTAGAACCTTGCGTCCATACGACGAAAATGGTAACCTGGAATATTACAGAAATAACTGGGCAAAAATGAATATTGTTAACGAATTGGCCAACAATTATATGGAAATTGAGGTAAAAGATATTCGTTTTCAATTGGATTTAGATTACAAAATATCACCGCAATTAACTTATAATTTAACAGGCTCAGCTCGTTATGCAAACACAAGTCGTGAACATAAAATATTAGAAGGTTCAAACGTTGTTGGAGCTTACAAAGCCGGAACACCAGATGGTGAAGATGGAGTTAATACTCTTGTTAGAAATGATAATATCTTTTTGTACCAGGATCCTAACGATTTAAATGCCCCAAAAGTTTCTGTCTTGCCAAACGGAGGTTTCTTAAGAAAATTCACTAACGACATGACATCTTATAACTTAAGAAATAGTATTAACTACAGAAATACATTCAGCGATAAACATGAAGTAGAAGGCTTGTTTGGAACTGAGATGAGAGTAGTTGACAGGTCAAGCGATAATTTTACGGCTGCAGGTCTACAATACGATAGAGGATTGACAGCATTTACAGACCCAAGAATAATTGAAAAAATAATTAATGGGGGAGATTCATATTATGGTTTTAATGAAGAAAAAGAAAGAACGGTTGGTTTCTTCGGGAAAGTAGGTTATACTTACGATCGTCGTTATACAGCTTCTCTTACAGGGCGTTATGATGGATCAAACAGACAAGGAAATAGTGACTCATCAAGATGGCTTCCAACCTATACTTTTAGTGGAAAATGGAATGTAGCTGAAGAAAAATTCATGAAAAACGTGGAGTCTGTAAATACTTTGGCATTAAGAGCTTCTTATGGTTTGACTGCTACAGCAGGTCCTGCAACAAACTCTTTGGCAATCTACAAAAGTGCTGTCACAGATCGTTTCAATCTTGATGACAGAGAAACTGCGATTAGAATTGAAGAATTACAAAACAGTGACCTAACGTGGGAAAAACAGTTCGAAACTAACATCGGAGTTGATCTTGGAATGTTTAACAATAGAGTTCAATTTACTACAGATGTTTATCGTCGTAAGGCATTTGACCTAGTTGACTATGTAATTACTTCAGGAATTGGTGGTCAAAGAATTAGACAAGGAAATAATGCCGATATGGAAACTAAAGGTTTAGAGGTTGCATTTACCACTAAAAACTTTGATAATAAGGACTTTAAATGGTCTACAACACTTAATTTTTCAGTTTATAACCAAGAAATCACAAGACTTGAAAATACACCAACAGCATTTGATTTAGTTGATTCTAATGGAGGAAATACAGTTGGGCATCCTAGAAATTCATTATACTCATACCAATTTACAGGTTTAAATAATCAAGGTCTTCCAACATTTATTTTGCAGGATGGAGCTGAAAATAATATTACAGAGGCTAATTTTCAGGATAATTTAAATGTTACAAAATATTTAAAATATGAGGGATCAATTGAGCCAAATAAATCTATTGGTTTAGCGAATACATTTACTTATAAAAACTGGTCTTTATATGTATTTTTTGTTGGGTCAGGAGGAAACAAAGTTCGTTTAAATCCAATTTACGACAGTACTTATGATGATTTAACTGTATTTACAAAAGATTTTACAAACCGTTGGATCAATCCAGGAGATGAAAATTATACTAACGTCCCAGTTATCGCAGACAAACGTTTAAATGCGAATTATGATGGAGCACGTAACCTTGCAAAAGCGTATAATACCTATAATTATTCTGATGTCCGTATTGCAGATGGGGATTTTATTCGATTGAAAAATATATCATTAAGTTGGGAGTTCCCTAGTGATTTCAAGAGAAAAATAGGAGTAAGTACATTTACTATAAAAGGATCTGCGGTTAATCCATGGTTACTTTATTCTGATAAAAGATTGAATGGTCAGGATCCTGAGTTTCGTAATTCGGGAGGAGTTGCTTTACCAGTAACATCTCAATATACTTTTACTTTAAACCTTTCATTATAATAGTCAAAATCATGAAAAACTTAAAAATAACATTATCCCTTTTAATACTTATATGTATTACTAGCTGCGATGATTTTCTATCAGAAAAACCAGATAACCGAACTGAAATTGACACACCTGCAAAAATTTCAGAACTGCTAGTTGAAGCTTATCCTCAAATGAGTTACTTCGAGATTGCAGAAACAATGTCAGATAACGTTTTTGATAGCGGAATGCAAGAAACATTAGCAAATAACGAGCAGAACTATAACTGGTTGATTCAGACTGAAACGACAAATATTGACACACAGGCTTACTATTGGGATGCATGCTATAAAGCAATCGCCCACGCAAACAAAGCTTTGCAGGCCATCGATGAATTAGGAAATCCATCAAGTCTTAATCCGCAAAAGGGAGAAGCTCTTATCGCGAGAGCTTACTCTCACTTTATGTTGGTTTCACTTTGGTCAAAACGTTACAATCCTGCTACTGCTACATCAGATTTAGGAGTTCCGTACGTAACAAAACCAGAAACAGAATTGTTGACTAAATACAAAAGAAATACAGTTGCCGAAGTTTTTGATTTTATTGAAAAAGATATCGAAGAAGGTTTAAAATATGTAACAAATGATTACAAAGAACCAAGATTTCATTTTAATGTAAATGCATCAAAAGCTTTTGCCAGTAGATTCTATTTAGTAAAAGGAGACTGGGACAAGGTTATCGAATTATCAGATGATTTGGGTTCAAGACCAGAAGGTAAATTAAGAGATTTTTCTACTTATGAGTCTATAGGTGTTGAAGATCAGCAATTAAAATACGCAAGCAGTAATGTTGAAACTAATTTGTTGATTGTTTCTACAAATTCAATTGTGAGTAGAGTGTATTCTTTAAACCGTTTTAATCTGTCAGGTACAGGCCGACCAGAAATTTTTGGAGGAAATACAAACCTTTTTGGAAAAGCATATTACTATAACTTTTATTCATCTAACGGTAGTATCACCTTATTTCTTCCAAAGTTTTATGAATATTTTAAATACTCAAATGTAACAGCTGGAATTGGAGATCCTTATGTAGCCGAAGTTTTACTTAGTAATGATGAGTTTTTCTTAAACAGGATAGAAGCCCATGTTATGAAAGGTCAAATAGATCTGGCAAACGATGAATTAGAATACTTTTTAGCAACAAGAACTCCAACATACGATAGTACAACAGATAAGTTGTCTGAGGCAAGAGTAGTAGAGAAATTTCCTGTTGTTCAAGATGAATACACTCCGTTTTATACAATGACGCCAGTGCAAACCTCATATGTAAAAGCAATTGCAGAAACAAGAAGAAGAGATTTTATACATGAAGGCTTGAGATGGTTTGATATCAAGCGTTTTAATATTGTGGTAAAACATGAAACGTCAAATAAACCGGCAAATATATTAGTAAAGGATGATAACCGTAGAGCGTTGCAAATTCCATTGCATGCATCAAGTACCGGAGTAGAACTAAATCCTAGATAATCTTAAAATTAAAATTATGAAATTATTAAAATATAATAGAATTGCGGTTTTAGCAATAGTTTCGATAGCTCTAATTTCATGTGCTGGAGATGATCAGCTGGGAGAAAGTCAATTAGACTATACACAGCCAGTAAAAACAAATTTAGACAATTGGATCACAACAACTTATTTAAATCCATATAATATTAATGTACAATATAAATGGAATCAAAATACGGTTGATAATAGTCGTTATTTATTTCCTCCAACAATTAATAAAGTAAAGCCTGCACTTGAAATTGTTCAGACAATATGGCTTAAAAGTTATGCAACAATCGGAGGTGCGGATTTCGTAAAAAAAATAGCACCAAGAGAAATTGTTTTGGTTGGCGGAGTAAACTTAAATAGTGTAGGTACTAGAACTTTAGGTTTGGCCGAAGGCGGACAGCGCGTTACACTTTTTGAAACTGATTATATCGATCAATCAAATCGCGCAAACGTATCGGAGTTTATACATACCATTCAGCATGAGTATATTCATATTTTGAACCAGAATAAACCGTTTGATGAAAAAGCGTGGAAGCTCTTGACACCAGGAGGCTATACAGCAGATTGGTATAATTATAAAATTCCGGTATCAAATGAACTTGGGTTTATTACAAGTTATGCAAGATCAAATATCAATGAAGATTTCGCAGAAACGGCTTCAATGATCTTAATCTATTCAAAAGCAGAATATGCTGCATTTTTAGCTGGTATTAAAAGTCCGACCGCTCTTGCTGCGTTAAAAGCAAAAGAAGCACTTGTAGTCAAATATTTCAAGGAAGCTTTTAATATGGATTTCTATGCTTTAAGAGATGAGGCCGAAAAAAACACAACAGCTGTAATAAATAATTAAAAGAACTATTATGAAAATAAAACACCTATATAAGTACTTATTTGCAGCACTTTTAGTTCTGCATTTAAGCAGCTGTAACGATAATACAGATGCTGAACAAAAGTTTAGCCAAACACCAACAGAGCGTTTAAATGCTCAAAAAACTGAATTAAATGAATTATTGCTTTCTTCAGAATTTGGCTGGAAAGCAGTTTATTTTACTGATAATACGGTTTTAGGCGGATATACTCATTTATTTAGGTTTGCCAAAGACGGAACTGTCCAAATGGCTTCCGACTTTGATAGTGATACTAAGACGTATAAAAGTGAATACGAAATTCAGTTAGGCAGTACTGTTAGTGTCGTTTTTACCACTAAAAACAGAATTCACCTTTTATCAGACTCGAATAGTTATCCCATTCCTTCGCTCGAAGCAAAAGGATATTTGGGAGATTTTCAATTTTTGTATTACGGACAAGAAAACGGTGATATTGTTTTTAAAACCAATAGAAATAATCGTGAATTGCGTTTTGTAAAAGCAACAGCTGAAGATTGGACAGATTTGCCAAAAAATCTTGTAATGGAACAAAATGTTATAGGAGGTGCAGACAGGCCGCTTTTTAGACTGCTTGAAACTAATGATGGTACAACTACGCATAAATTTGATTTCTCATTTACGACGGCAACTCGTTTTGCTGAATCAAATTCTATCGAAAGTGGCTATTCTGTTAGCTATAATATGGGAGTTGGATATACTCCAACCGGAATTTTGGTAAGTCCTGCAGTTGAAGTGGGAGGGCAAAAATTAACCGATTTTACTTATAATGATGCTGATGGAAGTTTTACAGCAACTGGAACAAATGGTGTAAGTGCTGTTATAAAATATACAGACAAACCTTTGGCTCTTACTGATGATTATAAATTATTGCTTCCTGGACAACCATTTGGCTGGTTTGGATTCTTTATAGATGATTATACTGTAGAGGCACCAACAAACTCAGCATTGTTTTATTCAGAATTAGAAAAAATTAATGCCGCCTTACCAGAGGGGCAAAGTATTTCAGCGATTGAAATTTACAGTAATACTGGTATTGGTACCGTCATTTATTACAGTTTCGTAGGGAGAGCACCTTTGCAGCATTTCGTTACTGTTGAAGAAGATGAACCTGGTAAAAAAATGATCCTTAAGCATCAGTCCTGGAACGGAAATACAACTGTAGCAACGCCTGCAATCCTTGCAAGTTTTGATAAATACTTGATGGATCCAGAGGGAATTTATGTAAAAAAAGAAAGTTTCAGATTAGTTTATTCTGAACCAGTTTATACCTTCACTAGTGCGTCAAGTCCTTTTAGAATGACCACTTGGAAGCTTAATTAAAAATTTTTTAGTTTTGATTTTAATTTTGGAGGAAGGGCAGCTCATTTTTTTGAGCTGCTTTTTTTATTTCACTAAAGGCTAAAACGCTTTTATCTGCGAAACTGTGAAAGAAATCAATGGTGAATAAGATTTGAACCTGAAAAAACGCCAACTATTTTTAGAATTATTTTCATTTACTGTACAAAAATTTTACTACTCGGTACTCAGACTTTGTTATATTGAATTTTTCTGCCGGAAAGCTTGATTTTATTGATTTGATGAATAATACTTAATGGTTTTTGTTTCTGTTTTTATTTACTATCATAGCCATTTACATTAGTTTTTAGGATAAATGGATTGATATTTTTTTTAACGCATAAAGTGCATTGTTGATAGGTTATTGCGATTGTTATTTTTTTAAAAAGGGAATTATCATATATTTGACGAGTCATTCATAGCAGGAATAGCTACAAATAAATATTAAAATTAATTTTGAATATGAAATTACTAGAAGGAAAAGTTGCCATTATTACGGGCGCTAGTCGTGGAATTGGAAAAGGAATTGCTGAAGTATTTGCTAAACATGGAGCAAATGTTGCTTTTACATATAGTTCGTCTGCAGCTTCTGCAGAAGCATTAGAAGCTGAATTGAACGCTTTAGGAGTTAAAGCGAAAGGATACCAATCGAATGCGGCCGATTTTAATGAAGCGCAAACTTTTGTTGATGCTGTTTTGGCTGATTTTGGAACAGTTGACATTTTAATTAATAACGCCGGAATTACAAAAGATAATTTATTGATGCGTATGTCAGAAGCTGATTTTGATCAGGTTATTGATGTAAACTTAAAGTCAGTATTTAATATGACTAAAGCAATTCAAAGGACTTTCTTAAAACAACGTGCAGGTTCTATTATTAATATTAGTTCAGTAGTTGGAGTTTCCGGAAATGCTGGTCAAACAAATTATGCAGCGTCTAAAGCTGGTGCAATTGGTTTTACAAAATCAGTTGCTTTAGAGTTGGGTTCTCGTAATATTCGATGTAATGCAATCGCTCCGGGATTTATTGAAACTGAAATGACCGCAAAATTACCTGAAGATGTAGTAAAAGGATGGAGAGAAGGAATTCCATTGAAGCGTGGAGGAACTACTGAAGATGTTGCAAATGCATGTCTTTTCTTAGCTTCAGATATGAGTGCCTATGTTACTGGACAAGTACTTAATGTTTGTGGAGGAATGTTAACCTAAGATACTAAGGTTCTAAGTTGCTAAGATTCTAAGGTTTTGTTCTGAGATCTTCGAATTATTAATCTTCCAATCATTAAATTAAATATATGACTACAAATACGATTCTATTATTATTGCTTTCATTAGTAATAGCGGGTGGTTTGTCATATTTTCAATATTATTTTAAAGCCAAAAACAAATCCAATGTGATTGTGTTTTTGGCTTTTTTACGTTTTCTTGCCATTTTCGGATTATTGGTTTTATTAATAAATCCAATCGTTTCTAAAAATTCACTTGAAATAACAAAAACACCGCTGGCAATTACAGTTGATAATTCGAGTTCAATCGTAGCTTTAAAATCAGACAAAAAAGTTGCTGAATTATATCAAAAAATAATTTCAAATCCTGCGCTTCAGGAAAAATTTGACATTCAGTCTTATCAGTTTGATGCAGATTTTAAGCCTTCTTCTACATTTGATTTCAAAGGAAAACAAACTAATCTTGATGAAGTTGCTAAGAACTTAAAAAGCATCAACAAAAACCTGATTTTCCCAACAGTTATAATTACTGATGGAAATCAGACTACAGGAAACGATTATGTATATCGTTTTGATCCTGTTAATAAAGTTTATCCTTTGGTTGTGGGAGATACAACCACGTTTTTTGATTTAAAAATTAATCAGCTTAACGTAAACAAATACGCTTTTCATAAAAATAAATTTCCCGTTGAAGTTTTTCTACAATATGCCGGAGATAAAGCTACAACGGCAGATTTTACAATTTTGCAAGGAAATTCGGTTGTTGCAAAAGAGAAAGTTTCTTTTTCTCCTTCTAAAAAAACAGCTACAATAAATATACTTCTTCCTGCTGATAAAGTAGGATTGCAAATTTTTAAAGCAAGCATTTCATCTAACGCAAAAGAGAAAAACAGCTACAATAATATTAAGAATTTTGCCGTTGAAATAATTGATCAGAAATCTACAATTGCGATTGTTTCGTCTATAAATCATCCAGATATTGCGTCATTAAAACGTTCTATTGAAGTTAATGCACAACGTAAAGTAATATTGGTTAAGCCAAATGAAATCAATTTATTGCAAGAAGTTTCTGTTTTAGTTTTATACCAGCCAACAACAGCTTTCAAAGCAATATTCGACAATAATAAATTAGCAGGAAGAAACACTTTTATCATCACAGGAAACAACACCGATTTCAACTTTTTAAATCAACAGCAAAACAATTTGGTTTTTAAAATGAGCGGACAAAGAGAAGATTATTTATCCGAATTTCAATCTCAGTTTAATTTGTTTGCCATTGAAGATTTTGGTTTTGGAAATTTTCCACCGTTACAAAATTTATTCGGAACAATTTCAACCAATGGAAATGTATCTGTTTTGCTTTCTTCAAAAATTAGAAACGTTGCTACAAATGCACCTTTATTGGCTTTCGCCGAAAATCAGGGAAAAAGAACCGCTTTTTTATTAGGAGAAAACAGTTGGAAATGGCGTTTGCAAAGTCATATTGACAATCAGTCCTTTGAAAAATATGATGTTTTCATAGATAAGATTATTCAATATTTGGCTTCTTCAACTTCTAAAAAATCTTTGGTTGTAACACATGAAAGCTTTTACAATTCAGGAGAGGCAATTGCAATCAACGCGCAATATTTCAATAAAAATTATGAGTTTGATGAAAAAGCGAGACTTACTATTACCGTTACAAACGCTGAAACAAAACAAAGTAAAAATTACGATTTATTAAAAGGAAATAATTCGTTCTCTGTAAATCTGGACGGTTTAACAGCCGGAAAATATAATTTCTCTGTAAAAGAACTAAACTCAAATACATCTTATTCAAGTCATTTTGAAATTTTAGATTTTGATATTGAAAAACAATTTGTAAATCCCGATGTTTTAAAATTGAAACAATTGGCATTACAAACAAATGGAAAAGCCTTCTTTGAGAATCAGGCAGATGATTTAATTAATGCTCTTTTAGAAAACAAAGAATATAAATCGATCGAGAAAAATATTTCGACAAAAACACCGTTAATTGATTGGGTTTGGTTGTTGATTTTAATTGCTGCTTTATTGACTACTGAATGGTTTGTAAGGAAATATAACGGATTGCTTTAAAAGAGGTACAAAGAAGCAAAGGTTCATAGGTTCATAGGTTTTGTAGTTTGTGCTTAACCTGAAACTTTAAACATGACACGAGGCTTTAGTCGAATTGGCGAAGGAAACAAAAAGAACAAATACTATGGATTTCAGGCTAAAAGTATTCTACACCGTTGCACTCCGCTTAAACTTTACTAAAGCGGCAACTGAATTGTATATCTCACAGCCAGCAGTTTCAAAACACATTCAGGAACTCGAGGAAACCTATAAAATCAAACTTTTTGAGCGAAATGGTTCTAAGATTGCTCTAACTCCGGCAGGTGAAATTCTTTTAAAACACACCAAAAGCATTTTTGAAATTTACAGGGAAATCGATTTTGAAATGAGTTCATTTATCAATGAACGCCAGGGATTGCTGAGATTAGGGTCAAGTACTACCATTTCGCAATATATTATTTCTCCTGTTTTGGCACGATTTCATCAAAAACAGCAAGATATCAAGGTTAATCTGCTGAATGGAAATACAGAACAAATTGAAAATGCCTTAATTAATAAAGAAATTGAAATTGGAATTGTTGAAGGACAGTCAAAAAATCAATCAATAAAATATATCCCATTCTTAAAAGACGAATTAGTTTTAGTCTGTAGAAGCGGAAATCCGTTGGTACAGGAAAGTGAAATTGCTGTAGATGATTTAAAGTCAATGCGCTTTATAACCAGAGAACGTGGTTCAGGAACACTTGAAGTTATAGAATATGCTTTAAAACAAATTGGCGTAAAAATGACAACTGATTTACACGTCGAAATGCAATTAGGAAGTACCGAAAGTATAAAATCATATTTACTAAATTCAGATTGTTTTGCTTTTATGTCAATCCACGCAGTTGGTAATGAACTTAAAAATAATGAATTGATTGTTCTGGATGTTGAAAATTTGTCTATTGAAAGATACTTTTACATCATCACTTTAGTCGGAAAATCTGATTCATTATCAGAACTTTTTATTCAAAATTTATCAGATTACTATAATTTAAAGTTATAGTCAATTGTAATTTACGATTGGTGTTTTCAAAATATATGGCAGACCTTTGTACAATAATTATCAATATAGCATATTTTGAAAACACAGCAACATTCTGAAAGCCATTTATTCGAAGTGAATCTTTATTTCCAGCAAGCCGTTTTCGTATTAATAATCGTGTTATGTCTGTTTTCGATTATTTCTCCTCCAATAGCTTTATTATTGGGAGTTTTGACTGTCAATGTTTTCGGAAATCCATTTGTTGAATTTAATAATAAAGTGATAACTTTTTTATTGCAATTTTCAGTTGTTGGTTTAGGTTTCGGAATGAATGCTTCAGCAGCAATCTCAGCTGGAAAAGAAGGTTTTCTACTAACTATTTTCTCTATTTTTAGCACTTTAATTTTTGGAGCACTCTTAGGGAAATGGCTCAAAACAGAGAAAAAAACCTCACATTTAATCTCTTGCGGAACAGCAATTTGTGGTGGAAGTGCTATTGCAGCAATTTCTCCGATAATTAAATCAAATGAAAATCAGACTTCTATTGCTTTGGGTGTTATTTTTATTCTGAATTCTATTGCGTTATTTGTTTTTCCATTTATCGGCCATCAACTTGATTTGTCTCAAAAAGATTTCGGATTGTGGTGTGCTATTGCTGTTCATGATACCAGTTCTGTAGTTGGTGCAGCAAATAAATACGGTGCAGAAGCTTTACAGGTTGCAACAACAGTAAAATTAGCCAGAGCTTTGTGGATTATTCCAATTTCACTCGGAACAGTCTTACTTTTTAAAAAACAATCCGGAAGTGTCGGGACAAAAATCAGGATTCCGTATTTTATTGGTTTGTTTATTTTAGCCATGCTTTTCAATACCTATGTGCCGGAAACAGCCATTGTTGCTCCGCATATTGTGAGTATCGCGAAGATCGGTTTAACTATAACTTTGTTTTTAATTGGGGCAACTTTAAATGTAAATACTTTAAAATCAGTAGGAGTAAAGCCTTTGCTGCAAGGAGTTTTTCTTTGGATATTTATTGCAACTTTAAGCTTGGTGGCAATTTTGTATTTTAGCTGATTCAACTAATTAATAATAATTGAAAAAATGATTTTATTGCAATTATATCTTCAAAAACCTGAAAAAAATTAAATTAATACATTCTTAGTTGGTTTCCTTTTGAATTTCCTTTAAATGAGATAAATTTGCCCCCTCAAACAAATTTAAAAAATGAAAAACATTAAAATGAAACCAGGACTAATTGCTTTTCTTGCGTTAGGAATTGGATTTTTGACCTTATCATGGGGAATCGTTGGTCACGAGCGTATTAATAAAGCAGCAGTAATGGCTTTGCCTCGCCCAGTACAAATATTTTTTTACAATCATATTGATTTTATTACACAGGAAGCTTCTGTTCCGGACATTCGTAAATATGCACTGAATTATAAAGATGAGAATCCAAGACATTATTTTGATATGGAAAATTTTGGTTCTGCTGACAGTTTGCCGAAAACGATGGAAGAAGCTAAGAAAAAATACAATGCTAAATTCTTGAATGACAACGGAATTTTACCTTGGTATATCGAAGATATGATGGTTAAATTAACGAAGGCTTTTAAAGATAAAAACAGAGCAGAGATTTTATTTCTTGCTGCTGATTTGGGTCATTATATTGGTGATGCTCATATGCCACTACATACTTCTGCAAATCATGACGGACAATTAAGCGATCAAAAAGGAATTCATTCCCTTTGGGAAAGCAGATTACCTGAATTGTTTGCTAAGAATTATAAACTAAATGTTCCACAGGCCCAATATTATGAAGATGTTCATAAAGCAGTCTGGGATATGATTAATGATACACATAGTTTAGCTCAGCCGTTATTGGACATAGATAAAAAACTAAGAACTGCAACTCCTGAAAATCAGGTTTTCAAGATGGATGCTGACGGGAAAGTTTTGAAGACTAAGTATAATACTGCTGTTTTCTCAGAAGATTATGCTAAAAAACTACACAAAGAGTTGAACGGAATGGTTGAAAACCAAATGCGAAAAGCTATTACTGCAACAGCTAGTTTTTGGTACACCGCGTGGGTTAATGCAGGAAAACCTGATTTAAGTGATTTAGATTCATCTGCAGTTACGCAAAGAAATAATCAAGCTTTAAAAGATGATCTTGAAATGTATCAAAACGGAAATCTTTTCGGAATGCAGAATCAAAATGATTAAAAAATTTTGTTTCAAGTTTTTTTGTTTCAGGTTTCAAGTTGAAATGAGAAACAATAACTTAAAAGAAAGCCTCAAATTCAATTAGAATTTGAGGCTTTCTTTTTACCAATCATAGCGAACTTTGCGTAAAACCTTTGCGAGCTTTGCGGTTAAACCTAAAACCTAAAACCTAAAACCTGAAACCTGAAACCTGAAACTTGAAACTTGAAACAAAAAAACTACTTTTGATATTTCTTTTTCTTCAGCATACCTGAAGCTGTCTGATAAAACGAGATAGTTTCATTGATCAAATCAGTCCTTTCTGTTTTTAATGGAATTTCGTCATAATAAATTTGATATTCCTGAGCTACTCCAGGCTTTGGATTCAATTTTAACTTATATTGTTTTACGGTTTGTTTTGGGGATAAAATCGTCAAAACATTATCTTTTATAAATCCTAAATCCTGATAAGTTGCAATGAAAGCTCTTGGTTTATAACCTGGTTTTAAAACATCCTGGCCAAAAAACTTACTTTGATAATCAAAATGTAATAATCCAAAAAGCGTTGGCATTAAATCAATTTGAGACATCAACTGATTGTATTTTGATGGTTTTCCGGTTGGATCATAAATAAAAGCAGGAATTCTGTATTTGTCTAAAGGGAGTTGTGTTTTTCCAGCACTAGAGGCACAGTGATCAGCCACAATTACAAATACAGTGTTTTTAAACCATGGTTGTTTACTGGCCATTTCAAAGAATTTTCTCAATGAATAATCGGTATATTTTACACCACCATCTCGAGATTTAATATCTCCAGGAATGTCAATTTTATTATTAGGGTACGTAAATGGCCGGTGGTTGCTTACCGTCATAATATGATTAAAGAAAGGTTTGTTTTCCTTGGCTTCAGCATTCATTAATTTTATAGACTTTCTATACATGTCTTCATCACAGACCCCCCAAACATTTGAAAATGTAATTTCATCAGGAGAAAAACTTGATTTATCTACAATTTGATAACCATTTCCAGAATAGAAATCCTGCATGTTATCAAAAAAAGCATCTCCACCATACATAAATTTTACATTGTAGTCTTTTTGTTTGAAGATAGATCCGGTAGAAAATTTATTTTTATTATCTTCTCTTTTTACCACACTTTCTCCAGCGGTTGGGGGCAGACATAAAGTTACAGCTTCAAGCCCGCGAACAGTTCTGTTTCCTGCAGCATACAAGTTGGTAAATTGAAGACTTCTTTGTGCTAAACTATCTAGAAAAGGTGTGATATTTTGCTCATTTCCATAAGATTTCATGTACTCAGCACTTAAACTTTCGATCGTAATTAAAACGACATTTTTATGATTTTCAAGAGAATCTCCTTTGATATCTCTATTCGTGTCATCTCCCGTTAAATTTGAAAATTGTTGCTTTAAAATTTCAGAAGCTTTCCCATTTGGAAGCGTTTTGTAAAATTTGAAATAATCTAATTTGTTATTCTGAAAAGCTAAATAAAACTTATATAATCCATTAGCTTGTAATTCATTAACAAAAACATTTTTAGAGTTTTCTGTTTTTGCTAAAGTTGGAATAGCAATTAAAGAAATTAAAACCAAAACGATATAAACTCCGGAAAGCTTTAATTTTTGATTCAGATTTGGAATTTCTGCAATAAAGGTTTTAGAATTTTTAAGGATAAAATAAGTCGTAATTCCAGTTACAAGAAATAAACCTGAAAATAAGGGGATTACTGGATAAGACTGCATAATATTTCCAATAACTTCATTTGTGTAAATCAGGTAATTAACGGCAATAAAATTGTATTTTACACCAAATTCATTCCAAAAGAAATATTCGCTAAGACTATTTTGAAGAATTAATAAAACGTACAAGAAGATCACAAAAGCAAATAACCAAAATCTAATCTTATCTCTCCATTTTGGCAGAAAAAGTAGAAGAGCAAAAAGGGCAGTTTTAATTCCGATGAAAATTAAAATAATTCCTGGTAATGCGCCACCGTATTCATCAAAAATACTTTTTCCAGAGGCTACATATAAAAACAGCGCAACAAAAACTCCAAGAATAATATATCCTGAAGGCTTATTGTATTTAGAATTCGAAACAAAAATTAGATATAACCACAAAAAAATACTAGCTATAACAAAGACAAAAAAATCTGAAATAAGGCCTAAACTAAAAATTTTAAGACTCTGAAAAATGGTGAAAGAGCTTTGTGTAATGGGATGAAAAAAGAGAACAATTCGCAATAGAAAACTTATAATAAAATAGAACACTGCAAGATTGTATAAAGGAGAAAGTTTCTTGTAAAAAGTCATGAAATTATTTTTCACAAAATTAATTCCGGTTCATTAATTCGGGATTAAGTTCAGCTTTTACCTTTGTTAGAGTTGACTTAATATTCGCTTAAGATAAATAAGTTTTTGTGGTATTGATATGGTTTTTAGTCATTTCCAAAATTTTAAATTTTTACCTTTGATTAATTAAATTAAAGACGAAGAATATAATTTTAATAAAAAAGAACAAATGCATATTTTAATAGTAGAAGATGAGATAGGAATTGTTCAGTTTTTAAAACAAGGGTTGCAGGAAGAAGGATATGAAGTCACTACAGCGAGTGATGGTTCTAAAGGTTTTGAATTGGTTCATAATCAACAATTTGATTTAATATTATTGGATTGGATGTTGCCTAAAATCAATGGATTAGATTTGTGTAAAGCCATTAGGGTTAAAGACCAGAGGACACCAATTATTTTTCTGACTGCAAAAGATACGGTTCAGGAAACTATAGAAGGTTTAAAAGCCGGGGCCAATGATTATATCAAAAAGCCATTTAGTTTTGAAGAATTGGTAGAACGCATTAAAGTTCATTTTAGAAACAGAAAAGGAACTGAAACGTTAACTTTAGGAACCATTAAAATCGATTTATCAAGGCATATTGTCTTGAAAAATGAGGAAGAAGTAGCTTTGACGCAAAGGGAATTCGAATTATTAACTTATTTAATTCAACATAAAGGAAAGGTTTGTACCCGAAATCAAATACTAAAAGACGTTTGGGAAATCAATTTTGAATATGATACCGGAGTTATTGATGTATTTATGAACGCTATTAGAAAAAAACTCAATTTAAAAATTGAAGAAGATTATATAAAAACAATACGTGGTATAGGTTATATCGCAAACGACTTATAGATGGTACAAATTTCCTTTAAAAACAGAATTGCCTTAAACTATATAATCACAACCGGTTTGTTGATTTTTGTGGTTTTTTCGTTGATTTATTCTATTGTAAAACACACTGCATATAGTCATATTGATGAAAATTTAAAAACTGAAATTAAGAATCATTTAGCAGAAATTAAGGTTGTCGGTGATAAAGTTGTTTTAATTGATGAGGAAGAATGGAATGAGCGGGAACATAATACGGTAGATGTAAATCCGGTTTTTGTAGAATTTTTGGATTTGAACAAAGAGATTATTGAAAAAGCACCCAATTTGAAAACACAAACACTTGAATTTAATGACTTTGTAGGAGATTATGAGTTATTTGACACTAAGATGGGGGATCACGCAATAAGACAGATCCAGGTTCCGATTCATGTTAAAAAGAAACAAATTGGGTATGTTGTTGTTGCCATGTCTTTGGCCGATTCAAAAATGGTATTAAATAATTTGTTCGATATCATGTGTTTGTCTTTTTCGGCAATTTTATTACTGTTATTCTTTATTGCCAGATTCTTTGCCGGACGAAGTATAAAACCGATAAATGCTATCATAAATACGTCAAAAATTATTACGAAAGACAATCTGAAAACGAGAATTCCATTGCCCAAAACGCGTGACGAATTATATACGCTTTCAAAAACCATAAACAATTTATTAAACCGAATTGAAGACGCTATTGAACGTGAAAAGCAGTTTACTTCAGATGCTTCACATGAGTTAAGAACGCCTTTAACAGTGATTAAAGGAACACTTGAGGTTTTAATTCGTAAACCACGTGATAATAGCGAATATGAAGAAAAGATAAATTATTGTATAAATGAAGTGGATCATTTAAATATGCTTGTTGATCAGCTTCTTTTGATGGCGCGTTTCGAGAATCAAAAGCAAAACATAAATACCGAATCTGTTTACTTGAACTCTATAATTTTGGACGTTCTGACATTAAATTCCGGAAAAATAAGTACTAAGAATCTTGATGTAAAATTTGATGCTGAACAGGCTTTTTATATTCAATCTGATAATTTTTTAGTGATAACCATTCTGAGGAATATTATTTCGAATGCAATTAAGTACAGTAAAAATAATGGCGAAGTTTTGATTTTACTTTCGAAAGAAAACGGAAAAACAATCTGTAAAATATCAGATAAAGGAATCGGAATTGCAAAAGGAGATTTAGAAGCAATCTTAAATCCATTTTTTAGATCTAATTCTACCGATCACCCTGAAATAAAAGGAACAGGATTAGGGTTGTCCATTGTAAAAAGAACAACGGAATTACTGGATATTCAATTTAAAATTGAGAGTGAAATAGAAGTAGGAACCACTGTAGTTTTGAGTTTTAACTAAAACGTGAAAACGTTATAGTGAATTGAAAAAACGTAATAAAAACGCTGTCTGAAATATTTTTTAACAATAAACTATCGTTAAGTTAAATTAAAAATTGCTTTTTTATGAAATTAACTAGTATATTTGCAACCGAATCAAAGAATTATAAAACAAACCAAACAATGATTTCAAATCAATTACATCATCATCATTTTCATTATTGCTCTCAGGCGATGTGTTAATGGTATGCATGTAAATCATCATATTTTAAAACCCGTTTGAGTACATCAAGCGGGTTTTTTAATTCCAATTCTTTGTACTCAAACTATTAATAAGCAAACAACTAAAAAATGAGTACTTTAAAAATTGCAATTCAAAAATCAGGTCGTTTAAACGAAGACAGCATCCAAATTCTAAAAGATTGCGGTATTTCGATCAACAATGGAAACGATCAATTAAAAGCAGAAGCTTCCAATTTTCCTTTAGAAGTTTTGTATTTGAGAAATTCAGATATTCCTCAATATCTAATTGATGGAGTAGTAGATTTAGCCATTGTTGGAGATAATTTATTAGTAGAAAAAGGAAAACATATTGAGGTAATTCAAAAACTGGGATTCTCAAAATGCAAGGTTTCAGTAGCTGTCCCTAAAACTTTTGAATATAATTCTATTCAGGATTTAGCAGGTTTACGAATTGCAACATCTTATCCAAACACTGTTAATGAATATTTCAATTCTTTCGGCTTAACAGTTGATATTCACCAAATTTCAGGTTCTGTAGAAATTGCACCAAACATTGGTCTTGCCGACGCTATTGTAGATATTGTTTCTAGTGGAAGTACTTTGTTCAAAAATAATTTAAGAGAAGTTGAAGTGATTCTGAAAAGTGAAGCTGTTTTGGCAGTTTCTCCTAAAGTTTCTCCGGAAATTCAGAAGCACATTGATACTTTAAAATTCAGAATTCAATCGGTTTTAAGAGCGAGAAATTCAAAATATATTTTGATGAATGTACCAAACGATAAAATTGATGAAATCGGAAAAATTCTACCAGTTTTAAGAAGTTTAACTGTTTTGCCATTAGCGCAGGAAGGTTGGAGTAGTGTTCATTCAGTAATTGATAAAGACACTTTTTGGGACGTAATCGACAAACTAAAAGAAGCAGGAGCTGAAGGAATTTTAGTTTGCCCAATTGAGAAAATGGTTCTTTAGGACTTCGTCCGTCTTAGGCTTTAGGTTTTACGCTTTAAGCCAGGAAAACACAAAGTTAAAAAGCTTAAAGCTTACAGCTTATAGCATAAAGCATAAAATAATGAATAAAATAGACAATCCAAAACCAGATACCTGGTCAGAAATATTAAAAAGACCAACCAAAACGATCGATGATATCGAAGTTACGGTTAAAGAAATTTTTAAAGAAGTACAGAAAAAAGGCGATGAAGCCGTTGCAAAATACACTTCTATATTCGACGGAATCACTTTAGATAATTACGAAGTTACTCCTGCAGAAATTGAGGAGGCAATTGCTTCAATTTCAGACGAATTGAAAAAATCAATTCAATTGGCAAAAGAGAATATTTTAAAATTTCACACTGCCCAAAAAACAGATAGAATTTCAGTTGAAACAATTGAAGGTGTAAATTGCTGGCAGGAAAAAAGACCAATTCAAAAAATCGGGTTGTATATTCCGGGAGGAACGGCGCCTTTATTTTCAACCGTTTTAATGTTAGCAGTTCCTGCTGAAATTGCAGGTTGCAAAGAAATCGTTTTGTGTTCACCACCAGACAAAACTGGAAAAATTAATCCGGCAATTTTGTATACAGCCAATTTGTGTGGTGTTACTAAAATATTAAAAGTAGGCGGCATTCAGGCAATTGCCGGTATGACGTTTGGAACACAATCAATCCCGAAAGTGTATAAAATTTTCGGGCCCGGAAATCAATTTGTAACGGTAGCAAAACAATTAGCAACGCAATTTGGAGTAGCCATCGACATGCCGGCGGGACCGTCAGAGTTATTGATTGTTGCTGATGATACAGCGGTTCCGGCATTTGTAGCTTCTGATCTATTATCTCAGGCAGAACACGGAACTGATAGCCAGGTAATTTTAGTTTCAACTTCAAACAAGTTAATCGATGCCGTCGAAGAAGAAATTCAAATTCAGCTTGAAGCACTTCCACGAAAAGAAATCGCTAAAAAAGCAATCGAAAATTCGAAATTGATTTATGTAGAAAATGATCAGATTGCATTGGATCTAATCAATGAATATGGACCGGAACACTTTATAATCTGTTCCGAATATGATGATTTCTATTGCAACGGGATTGTAAATGCAGGTTCCGTTTTTATTGGCAATTATACTCCGGAAAGTGCTGGAGATTATGCTTCAGGAACTAATCATACGTTGCCAACAAACGGTTATGCAAAGAATTACAGCGGAGTGAATTTGGATAGTTTTATGAAATCGATGACGTTTCAGAAAATCTCTAAAACTGGAATTCTAAACATTGGGAAAGCTATTGAAATTATGGCTGAAGCCGAAGGTTTACAAGCGCATAAAAATGCTGTAACACTTCGTTTAAAGAGTATAGAGTAAAGAATATAGAACAAAGAATGTAGAAAAATTTTAGATAAAGCGAGAATTCTATTCTCTATATTCTATACTCTATATTCTAAAATTTAAGACAATGAAATTCGATATAAATACAATAACACGTGAAAACGTTAAGTCATTAAAACCTTATTCTTCAGCACGAGATGAGTTTGAAGACTTTGATACTGCTGAAATGATTTTTTTAGATGCCAATGAAAATCCGTTTCAGAATGGTGTAAATCGTTACCCGGATCCGCAACAAAGCTCAGTTAAATCGATTTTAGCGAAGAACAATAGCGTAAAATCAAGTCAGATTCTTTTAGGGAACGGAAGTGATGAAGTTTTAGATTTACTTTTTAGAGCTTTTTGCGAACCTAAAGTTGATAATATTATTTCGCTACCTCCGACGTATGGAATGTATAGCGTTTTGGCGAACATTAATGCAGTAGAAAACAGGGAAGTTTTACTTTCGATAGATTTTCAGCCACAAGTGGAGAAAATTTTAGAAGCTGTTGATGCCAATACAAAAATCATCTTTTTATGCTCGCCAAATAATCCAACTGGAAATTCTTTTTCTGATGAAAGTGTGGTTAAATTGCTTCAAAACTTTAAAGGTTTGGTTGTGATTGACGAGGCTTATATTGACTTTTCAGACAAGGAAAGCTGGCTTATAGAAATTGACGAATATCCAAATCTGGTTATTACACAAACGCTTTCAAAAGCGTACGGTTTGGCAGGAATTCGTTTAGGGATTTGTTATGCTTCTGAAGCTGTAATTTCGGTTTTAAATAAAATAAAACCTCCTTACAATGTAAACGAATTAACACAGCAAAGGGCGATTGAACGTTTAAAAGATTCTGATAAAATAAAACAGGAAATAGCTTCTATAATTGAACAAAGAGAAGAGTTACTTAAAGTTTTACTAGAAGTGTCTTTTGTTGAGAAAGTTTATCCTACAGAAGCTAATTTCGTTCTGGTAAAAGTAGATGATGCCAACAAAAGATATGACGAATTAATTGCAAAAGGAATTGTAATTCGTAACAGAACAACTCAGCCTTTATGTGAAAATTGTCTTCGATTCACGATTGGAATTCCGGAGGAAAATGCCGTTTTAATTAAAGAATTGAAGTTATTGAAATAGTTAAGTAAAAAGACCTAACAGGTTTTTAAAACCTGTTAGGTCTCGAAAATATAAATTATGAAAAAAGTACTTTTTATCGATCGTGATGGAACGATTGTTTTAGAACCTGAAAATTATCAGTTAGATGCTTTGGAGAAAGTTGAATTTTATCCAAAAGCTTTTCAGTATTTGGCTAAAATTGCAAATGAATTAGATTACGAATTAGCAATGGTAACCAATCAGGACGGTTTAGGAACGGATAGTTTTCCGGAAGATACGTTTTGGCCAACGCAGAATTTCATTTTAAAAGCCTTTGAAAACGAAGGTGTTTTGTTTGATAAGATTTTTGTGGACAGATCGTTTCCAGAGGATAATGCGCCAACACGTAAACCAAGAACCGGAATGCTGACGAAATATTTGAATAATCCAGAATATGATTTAGCAAATTCTTTTGTTCTGGGAGATCGTTTGACGGATGTTGAATTGGCAAAAAATCTAGGTGCAAAAGCAATTTTCATTAATAATAATGATGGAATTGGAAGCAATGAAATTTCGTCGAAACGTGAAGAATTAGATGAAACTATTGTTCTTCAGACAATGAGTTGGAAAGAAATTTATGAGTTTTTGAAATTAGAAGCACGTTCGGCTTCGATTACCCGTAAAACCAATGAAACTGATATTTTTATCAATTTAAACTTAGACGGAACGGGAAAAAGCAAAATCGAAACCGGAATTGCTTTTTTCGATCATATGTTAGACCAAATTTCACGTCACGGTCAAATGGACTTAGAAATCCTTGTAAAAGGCGATTTAGAAGTAGATGAACACCACACGATTGAAGATACTGCCATTGCTTTAGGAGAAGTTTTTGCAAAAGCACTTGGCAATAAATTAGGGATAGAACGTTACGGATTCTGTCTTCCAATGGATGATTGTTTAGCGCAAGTTGCTATAGATTTTGGCGGTAGAAACTGGTTAGTTTGGGAAACCGAATTTAAACGCGAAATGGTAGGCAAAATGCCGACAGAAATGTTTTACCATTTCTTTAAATCGTTCTCTGACGGCGCCAAAGCGAACATCAATATAAAAGCGGAAGGAACAAATGAACACCACAAAATTGAAGCGATTTTTAAAGCTTTCGCAAAAGCAATAAAAGTAGCGGTGAAAAGAGATACAGAGAAAATGATTTTGCCTTCAACCAAGGGGATGCTGTAAAAAGTTTCAGGTTTCAAGTTTCAGGTTGCTCAACAGAACTTGAAACTTGAAACCTGAAACAAAACAAACAAAAAAAATGAAAATAGTAATTATAAATTACGGAGCAGGAAATATTCAGAGCATTATGTTTGCTATTGAAAGGCTTGGTTTTAAAGCTGTTCTAAGTAATGACCCTGAAGAAATTCAACAGGCTGATAAAGTAATTTTTCCTGGCGTTGGTGAAGCAAGCTCGGCAATGAAAAAACTGAAAGAAAGTGGTTTGGATAGTTTGATTCCGAATTTGAAACAGCCGGTTTTGGGAATTTGTTTAGGAATGCAATTGATGTGTAAATCATCTGAAGAAGGCGATACCAAAGGTTTGGCGATTTTTGATGTTGATGTGATTAAGTTCACGTCAAAAGTAAAAGTGCCACAAATGGGATGGAATCAGATTTACAATCTAAAATCGGATTTGTTTAAGGGAATTTCCGAAAATGAATTTATGTATTTGGTGCATAGTTTTTACGCTCCAGATTGCGCTGAAAGTATTGCTACAACGAATTATGAATTAGAATATGCATCGGCATTGCAAAAAGATAATTTTTACGGAACACAATTTCATCCGGAAAAAAGCGGAGCTGTTGGTGAGAAAATATTAGAGAATTTTTTAAAAATGTAGAAAAGGATTTAAAGACTTTATGACTTTAGACTTTCCAACTTTAAGACTTAAATAAAATGAGAATAATACCAGCCATAGATATCATTGACGGAAAATGTGTTCGTTTGTCAAAAGGTGATTACGATACGAAGATAATTTACAATGAAAACCCGCTTGAAGTAGCAAAATCATTTGAAGCACACGGAATCGAATATTTACATTTAGTAGATCTTGATGGTGCTAAATCAAGTAAAATTGTCAATTATAAAATATTAGAACAAATTGCGACACAAACAAGTCTGCAAATTGATTTTGGCGGAGGCTTAAAATCCGATGATGATTTAAGAATCGCTTTTGAAAGCGGTGCAAGTCAGATTACCGGCGGGAGTATTGCAGTAAAAAACAGAGCAATTTTCGAAAAATGGATTTCAGAATACGGTTCAGATAAAATCATTTTAGGCGCTGATGCCAAAGATGAAAAAATAGCTGTTTCAGGCTGGTTGGAAGATTCAGATGAAGATTTGATTCCGTTTATTCAGCAATATCAAATGAAAGGAATTCAATATGTTATTTGCACTGACATTGCCAAAGACGGAATGCTGGAAGGCCCAAGTTTTGATTTGTATGGAAAAATTTTGAAAGAAGCGAATGGCATAAAACTAATTGCTTCCGGTGGAATTTCAACATTTGATGAATTGCCAAAATTAGCTCATTTAGGCTGTGAAGGAACGATTATCGGAAAAGCAATTTATGAAGGCAGAATCAGTTTGAAACAACTAGAAAATTTTATAATTAGATAATGAGAAAATTAGTCAATTAGATAATTTATGCGAAACGTCAAAAATTATCTAATTATCAAATTTTCTAATTGACACATTAAAAAAAATGTTAGCAAAAAGAATCATTCCTTGTTTGGATATAAAAAACGGAAGAACCGTAAAAGGCGTTAACTTTGTTGACTTACGCGATGCGGGCGATCCTGTAGAATTGGCGAAAATTTATTCGGCTGAAGGTGCTGATGAATTGGTTTTTCTGGATATTTCGGCTACTGAAGAACGTCGAAAAACGTTAGTCAATATGGTGCGAAGTGTGGCGGAGAAAATCAATATTCCGTTTACTGTCGGTGGGGGAATTTCATCTGTTGAAGATGTTGAAATTCTACTGAATAACGGTGCTGATAAAGTTTCGATTAATTCATCGGCAGTAAAAAATCCGCAACTGATTAATGATTTGGCACAGAAATTCGGAAGCCAATGTGTTGTTGTGGCTATCGATGCTAAACAAATTGACGGACAATGGATTGTGCATTTAGTTGGCGGAAAAGTCCCAACAGAATTGAATTTATTCGATTGGGCTGTAGAAGTGGCTGAACGCGGAGCAGGAGAAATCTTATTCACATCCATGGATAATGATGGAACTAAAAATGGCTTTGCTAATGAAGCTTTGGCTAAATTATCAGAATTAATTAATATTCCGATTATTGCTTCGGGAGGTGCAGGAAATATTCAGCATTTTGTAGATTCTTTTAAAGTAGGGAAGGCGGATGCAGCATTGGCTGCGAGTGTTTTTCACTTTAAAGAAATTGAAATTAAAGCTTTGAAAAACGAATTAAGAAATAATAATATAGAAGTTCGAATTTAGTTTTGACTTTAAGACTTTCGACTTTACAACTTTAGACTAAAAATATGAACATAGACATCAAAAGCTCACACGGATTGATCCCAGCGATTATTCAGGATTCAGAAACTAAAAATGTTTTGATGCTGGGATATATGAATGAAGAATCAATTCAAAAAACAATAGAAACGCAGAAAGTTACTTTTTTTAGCCGTTCAAAACAAAGGCTTTGGACAAAAGGCGAGGAGAGTGGTAATTTTTTAGAACTTGTAGATATTAAAAATGACTGTGATGGCGATACGCTTTTGATTCAGGCGAAACCAGTTGGACCAACTTGTCACACAGGGGCAGATACATGCTGGCAAGAAGAAAACAAAGAAAATTATGGGTTCATTTCTAGCTTAGAAAAAACAATTGCAATTCGGAGAGAAAATGCTGATTCTGAAAAGAGTTATGTAGCTTCTTTATTTGAAAAAGGAATTAATAAAATTGCTCAAAAAGTAGGTGAAGAAGCTGTTGAAGTAGTTATTGAAGCAAAAGATGATAACGATGATTTATTCTTAAGTGAAAGTGCCGATTTATTGTTTCATTATTTGATTTTATTACAGGCAAAAGGCTTTCAATTGAATGATGTTGTTGATGTTTTGAAGAAGCGTCAGAAGTAAAAGATTTTGTTTCAGGTTTCAAGTTTCAAGTTATGCGCGATAACTTGAAACTTGAAACAAATTAAACCAATAACTACTCCATAAACTCAAAAACCGCAAACTCCACTGGTTGATGAAATCCAAATTTCATACTTTTATAAGGCTGTAACGCTAGATATTCTGTTGTGTTACCATAATCAATTCTAAAAGCACTTCCTTTCCATTTTGTTCCAATTTTTGGCTTTAAGAAATTACCATTCTGAATTTTCTGCAAGCTTGAAAACGGGATCTTAATTTCGGTAGAAAAACCTTCAGTTGTTATTTTACTAACTGCTTCAAGTCCCTCAATGTTAAAATTCATAGAAGTTTTCCATCCACCACAATCAGGAGAAATGCACTTTAAGAGCATATCATAATGGGTTGAAAAGGCATTTACTCCAATTTCAATGTAATTTTGCCCATCGCCATCGGCATCAATAAAAATCTCTACTAAATCATCTGTATTGAAAACAGGGGAATCTTTCTTCTGACTTGATCCGATGATTTTAGAATCCACTGAATTATAAGCTATATATAGATTATCATCATTCCACGAAAGTGAAATCATTGTATTTTGAGTAGCCTTTTGTCCAGAATTATGAATAACTAATGGACCAATGAAAGGAGTTTTCCAATCTGATAAATCGCCATCAACAGTTAGTTTATTTTCTATTTTATGAATTGTTATGTTTTGCGAGAAAACTGCTATAGAGCACATAAAGTATAAAACAGAAACGATGGAAATAACTTTCATAAAACAATAATAAAAAAAATGAATTAGCTAAAGTAAGGAAGAATTGTAAACTTTAACATTAAATTTTTCTAATCGAAATTATAAAATTATTAAAAACTTGATCCGAATGTTTACTTTTGTTGAAGATTAAGTTCGTATAAATACCCTATTTATTTCAAATTTCTAATTTATGAAAAATTACTTTGGAGGCATTTTTATTGCCTTTTTGGTTGGTTTTAATGCCAATGCGCAAGGACTTTTAAACAAGTCTGAAACTGTTTTTACACATCAGGATACTTTACGCGGAAGCATTACAAAAGAAAGAGCGTGGTGGGATTTAAAATATTATCATCTTGATGTAAAAGTAAATCCGGCTGAGAAAACAATTACAGGTTCAAATACTATAAAATATACTGTTTTATCAGAAAACAATAAGATGCAGATTGATTTGCAGGAACCAATGCAAATTTACAAAGTGACGCAAGATGGAAAAGAATTGAAATTTGAAAGAGACGGAAATGCTTTTTTTATTCAATTAACTGCGAAACAAAAAGTAGGAGAGACTAGAGAAATTGTAATTTCTTTTGGTGGAAAACCTAAAGAAGCTGTGCGAGCACCTTGGGATGGTGGATTCTCATGGAAAAAGGATCAAAACGGAAAAGATTTTATTGCTACATCTTGTCAGGGATTGGGAGCAAGCGTGTGGTGGCCATGTAAAGACCATATGTACGATGAAGTAGAAAACATGTTGATCAGTGTGAACGTTCCGGGAGATTTAACAGAAGTTTCTAATGGAAGATTACAAAGCGTTAAAAAAGAAAAGAACGGTACAAAAACCTTTAATTGGTATGTTTCAAACCCAATTAATAACTATGGTGTGAATATCAACATTGGAGATTATGTAAACTTTTCAGAAAAATATAAAGGAGAAAAAGGAGATTTAGATTGTAACTATTATGTTTTGCGTGATAATTTAGCTAAAGCCAAAGAACAGTTTAAAGATGCTCCAAAAATGTTAAAAGCGTTTGAAAATTGGTTTGGACCTTATCCGTTTTATGAAGACAGCTATAAACTAGTTGAAGTTCCGTATTTAGGAATGGAGCACCAAAGTAGTGTAACTTATGGGAATCAATATAAAAACGGATATTTAGGAAAAGATTTAAGTGGAACTGGCTGGGGATTAAAATTTGATTTTATCATTATTCACGAATCTGGACACGAATGGTTTGCAAATAATATTACATATAAAGATATTGCAGACATGTGGATTCACGAGAGCTTTACTAACTACTCTGAAAGTCTTTTTGTTGAGTATTACTACGGGAAAGAAGCCGGAGCTGAATATGTGATTGGATGCAGAAAAAGTATTCAAAACGACACGCCAATTATCGGGCATTATGATGTGAACAGTGAAGGATCGGGTGATATGTATCCAAAGGGAGCAAACATGTTGCATACTATTCGTCAGGTTATAAATGACGATGCAAAGTGGAAATCTATTTTGAGAGGTTTAAATAGTACTTTCTATCATCAAACTGTTACTTCAAAACAAATTGAAGATTACATTAATACACAATCTGGAATTAATTTTAACAGAGTTTTTGCTCAATATTTAACAACAACGCAAATTCCGGTTTTTGAATATATGTTCAAAAATGGAACTTTAGGATATCATTGGACTAATTGTGTAGCAAAATTTGACTTACCGGTAAAAGTAAAAATAAACGGTGTAGAAACCTGGTTGAAACCAACAACAGAATGGCAATCAATAAATACAACCAATGAAAACAGAACTTTAGAAGTTGATAAAAACTTTTATGTGATGAGTTCTAATATTGTGGAATAAACATATTTAAATTCCAAATTTATAAAATTCCAAATTCCAATTGTTGGAGAGGTAAACCCGACAGGTTTTTTTAAAACCTGTCGGGTTTTTTATGGACAATCTTGTCATTTCGACGAAGGAGAAATCCTCGCAAGTAACTCCGCAACGAGAATCTAATCTTTGTCGAGCTTCTCGCGAGGATTTCTCCTTCGTCGAAATGACAAAAAGCCTTTAAAGACTAAGTTTTTAAAGGCTTTTTTTATTGGAATTTGGCCCCGAAGCTTCGGGATAAAAATTAGAATTTAGTTTCTTATCGACTACTCAATTTCGCCTTCTCTTTGATAATATCTGCAATTTTTCGGTTTTCAATTTTGCTTTCCAGCCATGAGATGATATCTAAATAAAGAAACGCCCTTTTTTCATAGGTGTTTTTCTCCAGCTCAATAAAACGTACACGCATTTTAATAAATTCCTTTTTAATATCTGCTGGATAGAAGTTATTCAGGTTTCTTAAAAATTTGATTATTTCCTTTTGAACTTCATGTAAATCATTCATTTTCAGCAAAAACTTGTAGGTACTTTTAAGATGATTTTCTAAATAATAATCCTTTCCTAACTCATAATGTGCAATCAACGATAATAATCTCGCGAAGCACATTAAATCCTCGCGCATTGACAAGTTTTTATTGTTGATGATTTTGTCTAAGTACAAAATGCATTCATTGTACTTTTCGTTTCCAAAATAGATAGAAGCAATTTTATAGTAAAACAACATCTCGTGATGTTCGTCAAGATGTTCACTGTGAATTTTTATTTTCTCAAGAATCTCCGGAATCAAATATTCGCTTTCAGCAAAAGTTCCTTCGAGAATGTGTAAGTTTAGCTTATTGTTATAAATATATAGAAATGATAGTGATGCAATGTTATCGTTTACCGGAAATTTTGGATCTGCAATCGTTTCTTCTAATAAGGTTAAGTATTTCTTGAAATTTGACTGATATTTCAACATATAGAGGGATTCCAAAAAGTAATGGTTTCCTTTTAAGAAAAACACCGGATTCAGATAAATCATATTTGGATTGTCATAAAACAAGGTAACCCATTTATAAGCGTATTTATAACTCGCTAAAAAGTCCTGAACTAAGAAACTACGCCATAAATTGGCATTGTAAAACCAATATTTTTCGCGGAAGCCAAATTTGCTTTCATCTAACTTTGAAATATGTCTGTTGAAATAATCATCAATATATTTATATTCTTCATCACTTTTTACGTAACCTGTTTTTAACATGATTCCGTATAACTGAAGTGATAAATTGGATAATTTGCTGGAGATTGTATTTCGATAATTTAATTCTTTCGCCTGAATTACTAATTCATCAGCTCGCCCCTGAATACTTCGCGTAATATATTGCGATTCGATTAGTTTTTCGAATTCTACAATTTCATACGCCATATATTTTTCATCATTTTCTAAAGCAAGTATTTTAGTCTTGTCAAGAATCTTTAAACTCTGCTTATATAATCCTTTATTATAAAGAATAACAGCAAAATCTATTTGTTCACGTAGTTGATAGCGAATATTTTGGCTAGGAATATTCAAGCGAATACTAACTAGTATTTGCTTGTATAGATATGATTTTAAGTTAGATAGCTGTACTTTTTTAATGATTCCGCTCTTTAAAATCAGCTTTTCGTCGTAGGTTTCGGACTTATCTAAAATATTGAATAATTCAATGAATTTAGTATTAGAACTTGTCTCCAATCGGCTTGCAAAAATTTTAAATTGTCTTTTTTCGGATTTGGAAAGCGATTTAATCAGAACAAATAAGAAATCTTTTTGATGGTTAGCCATTGTAAAATATAATAATGTAACTTATTGATTATTAAATATTTAACTCGTTATAAATTGCGTTATGAACAGTATAATTTCATTAAAATGAATTTCATACTGCGTAAGTACAATATATATTTGTTATCAAGATGTGAAATTACATTAAATAAATGAATATGAATAGAGAGAAAGTTCAAATTTTTGACACCACTTTGCGCGATGGTGAACAGGTTCCAGGATGTAAGTTAGATACTAAACAAAAATTAGTTATCGCAGAACGACTAGACAAAATGGGAGTTGACGTTATCGAAGCAGGTTTTCCTGTGTCAAGTCCGGGCGATTTTTTATCGGTCTCTGAGATTTGTAAAATTGTAGAAAATGCAACCGTCTGCGGACTGACAAGAGCTGTAAAAAACGACATTGATGTTGCTGCAGCTGCCCTCAAGCATGCTAAAAGACCTAGAATCCACACAGGAATCGGAACATCTGAATCTCATATACTCCATAAATTAAATACTACCAGAGAAGATATTATTGCCAGAGCAAAATATGCTGTATCTCATGCAAAATCATATGTAGAAGACGTTGAGTTTTATGCAGAGGATGCAGGTAGAACAGATAACGCTTTCTTAGCACAGGTTTGTGAAGAAGTGATTAAATCTGGAGCAACTGTATTAAATATTCCAGATACAACAGGATATTGTTTGCCAGAAGAATACGGAGCAAAAATTAAATATTTAAGAGAGAACGTAAAAGGAATTGAAAATGTAATCCTTTCATGTCATTGTCATAATGATTTAGGAATGGCAACTGCAAACTCTATTGCAGGAGCAATAAATGGAGCGAGACAAATAGAATGTACTATTAATGGCATCGGAGAAAGAGCAGGAAATACAGCACTTGAAGAAGTGGTAATGATTTTCAAACAACATCCTTACCTTAATTTAGATACCAACATCAATACTAGAGAATTGAATGAAATGAGCCGATTAGTTTCTGAAAGTATGGGAATGATCGTTCAGCCAAATAAAGCTATCGTTGGAGCAAATGCTTTTGCGCATAGTTCAGGAATTCATCAGGATGGTGTGATCAAAAACAGAGCAACTTACGAGATCATGGATCCACTTGATGTGGGAGTAAATGAATCTTCAATTATTTTGACAGCAAGAAGCGGAAGAGCTGCTTTGGCTTACCGTGCTAAAAAAGTAGGTTACGAACTTACAAAAGTGCAATTGGATATTGTATACATTGAGTTTTTGAAATTCGCTGATATTAAAAAAGAAGTTTTAGATGCTGATATTCATCAGATTATTGAGGCTTCTAAAATTCAGGGAGAATTGATCAGAAGCTAGTTAAAAAGAAAATAGAGCAAAGAAAAAAGAATAATAAAGATTTAAATACATAAAGAACGAGACGTTATGAATTTGAAAATAGCAGTTTTACCAGGAGACGGAATTGGACCGGAAGTAATTTTACAAGCCAAAAAAGCTTTATATGCAATTGGCGAAGTGTACAATCATGAATTTGTTTTTGAAGAGGCACTTATGGGTGCGATTGCCATTGACAAAACAGGAAATCCTCTGCCGGAACAAACGCTGAATCTTTGCTTAAATACTGATGCTGTTTTATTTGGAGCAATTGGAGATCCTAAGTATGATAATAATCCAAATGCAAAAGTTCGTCCGGAGCAGGGATTATTGAAATTGCGTAAGGAGCTTGGTTTGTTCGCTAACATTCGTCCAATAAAACCTTACAAATCATTAGTAGATTCTTCTCCTTTAAAAAGAGAAATTATTGAAGGCGCTGATTTTACAATTTTCAGAGAATTAACAGGTGGTGCCTATTTTGGAGCTAAAACATTAAATGAAGAAGGAACACATGCTTCTGATTTATGTGAATATTCAGAAGAAGAAATCACAAGAATAGCACATTTAGCTTTTAAATCGGCACAAAATCGTCGTAAAAAGTTAACAATGGTGGATAAAGCAAATGTTTTAGAAACCTCAAGATTATGGAGAAAAGTAGTTCAGAAAGTGGGCGAAGCTTATCCAGATGTAGCTTTAGACTTTTTATTTGTGGATAACGCAGCAATGCAAATCATCTTAAATCCAAAACAATTTGATGTGATTTTGACAGAGAATTTATTTGGAGATATTTTATCAGACGAAGCAAGTGTTATTACAGGTTCTATCGGTTTATTGGCTTCAGCATCTTTAGGAGAAAAGAATGCTTTGTTTGAACCAATTCACGGTTCTTATCCACAAGCAAAAGGAAAAAATATTGCAAATCCAATTGCTTCAATTTTATCAGCTGCAATGTTATTAGAGCATTTCGGTTTGTTTAAAGAAGCAAACGTGATATATCAGGCAATTGAAAAAGCAATTGAATTTAAAGTTGTTACTGTTGATTTAAAAGCAGATTCAAAATTCGGTACAAATGAAGTAGGGGAGTTTGTTTCAAATTTTATTTTCAGTAAAGACGATTTATTATATTTTAATAATGACAACGTTAGTATTGGACAATCGACAATTGTTTAATATTTTTTGTTAAAAATTGAAAGAAATAACAAGAAGTATCTAAAATGTTGAGATTTTATTTTTTTAGTCACTTAAGTTTTTATACTTTTGTCTCACTAAAAAAATAGCAAGATGCAAATCTCAATTATTATTACTTCTGTCGTTGTTGTCAATGTGATTTTCACATCTGCATCGGGAATGGTATAAATATAATTGAAAAACTATATTATAAACCTTCCAAATACTGGAAGGTTTTTTTTTGAATAAAAATTAAAAATAAATTAATACATAATGGAATTAAATAAGTACAGCAAAACCATCACTCAAGATCAAACACAACCTGCGGCGCAAGCGATGTTGTACGGTATTGGTTTAACTGAAGAAGATTTGAAAAAAGCACAAGTAGGTATTGTGAGCATGGGTTACGATGGTAACACCTGCAACATGCACCTGAATGATTTAGCAAAAGATGTTAAAAAAGGTGTTTGGGACGCAAATCTGGTCGGACTTATTTTTAATACCATTGGTGTTAGTGACGGAATTTCTAACGGTACTGAAGGAATGCGTTTTTCATTGGTTTCTCGTGATGTAATTGCAGATTCTATTGAAACAGTTGTGGGAGCACAATGGTACGATGGTGTGATTGCTATTCCTGGTTGTGATAAAAATATGCCAGGAGCCCTAATCGCAATGGGAAGATTAAACCGCCCGGCGATGATGGTTTATGGTGGATCAATCCATTCAGGAAAATGGAAAGGAGAATCTTTAAATATCGTATCCGCTTTTGAGGCATTAGGAAAAAAGGTTAAAAACGAAATCACTCCTGAAGATTTTAAAGGTGTTATTCAAAATGCATGTCCGGGCGCTGGTGCTTGTGGCGGTATGTATACTGCAAATACAATGTCTTCAGCAATTGAAGCATTAGGTATGAGTTTGCCATACAGCTCTTCAAATCCTGCTTTAAGTCAGGAAAAAAGAGACGAATGTCTGGCTGCAGGAGAAGCAATCAAAATATTATTAGAAAAAGATATTAAGCCGAGAGATATTATGACTCGTAAGGCTTTTGAAAATGCTATTACAATTGTTGCTGTTTTAGGAGGTTCTACAAATGCTGTTATGCACTTAATTGCAATGGCTCACGCTGTTGATATCAAGATTACTTTGGATGATTTTCAGGCAATTAATGACAGAACACCAGTATTGGCTGATATGAAACCAAGTGGTAAATACATGATGGAAGATATTCATGAAGCAGGTGGTATTCCTTCTGTAATGAAATATTTATTGAAAGTAGGATTGATTCATGGAGATTGTTTAACAGTTACAGGAAAAACAGTCGCTGAAAATTTAGCTTCAACGCCTGATTTACAAGACGGACAACAAGTAATCCATGAAATTCAAAAAGCGTTAAAACCAACAGGAAACATTCAGGTTTTATACGGAAATCTTGCCTCTGAAGGTGCTGTTGCAAAAATTAGCGGAAAAGAAGGAGAATATTTTGAAGGACCTGCGGTAGTTTTTGAAGGTGAATTTGAAGTAATTCCAGGTCTTGAGGCCGGAAAAATCAAACCAGGTAATGTAGTCGTCATCAGGTATTGTGGACCAAAAGGTGGTCCGGGGATGCCTGAAATGCTGAAGCCTACATCTGCGATTATTGGTGCAGGACTAGGAAGCAGCTGCGCTCTTATTACAGACGGAAGGTTCTCTGGAGGTTCACATGGCTTTGTCGTAGGACATATTACACCAGAGGCTTATGATGGTGGTGGTATTGCACTAGTAAAAGATGGTGATTTAATTGCTATCGATGCTGTGAAAAATACAATCGACCTGAAGATTTCCGATGAAGAATTTGCAGCTAGAAAAGCGGCTTGGGTACAACCACCGTTAAAAGTTACAAAAGGAGTTTTACTTAAATATGCCAGATCGGTTTCAAGCGCTTCAACAGGATGCGTAACCGATAATTAATTAAATAACAATATCAAAAATCAATTGCAATAACAATATCAAAAAAGCAATAGCAATAAAAATTAAAAATATCAATTTAGGATTTACCATTGAAATTGATTTTTAACATTGCCATTGAACTTTGATTTTTGAAATTGACATTGATAAAACAAAATATACTATGAAAATATCAGGGGCAGAAGCCGTTATAAGATGTTTATTAGCAGAAGGAGTAGACTTGGTTTACGGATATCCTGGAGGTGCCATAATGCCGGTTTATGACGAATTATATAAATTTCAGGATCAATTACACCACGTTTTAGTACGTCACGAACAAGGTGCTACTCATGCGGCTCAGGGATATGCCAGAGCTACAGGAAAAGTTGGAGTAGCAATTGCTACTTCAGGTCCGGGAGCAACAAATTTAGTTACCGGAATTGCAGATGCTCAAATCGATTCAACTCCAATGGTTTGTATTACAGGACAGGTGGGGAGACATTTATTAGGTTCTGATGCTTTTCAGGAAACAGATATTATCGGAATTTCGACTCCGGTAACAAAATGGAATTTTCAGATTACTGAAGCTTCTCAAATTCCTGAAATTATTGCAAAAGCATTTTACATTGCACGTTCTGGACGCCCAGGACCAGTATTGATTGATATTACTAAAAATGCTCAATTTGATGAGTTTGATTTTAGTTATGAAAAATGTACTGCTATCAGAAGTTATGTTCCGGTTCCGAAGTTAAAATTAGATAAAGTCGCAGAAGCTGCTGCTCTAATCAATAGTGCAAAAAAACCTTTCATAGTTTTCGGTCAGGGAATTATTTTGGGTCAGGCTGAAGAACAATTGAAAGCTTTTATTGAAAAATCAGGAATTCCGGCAGGATGGACTATTTTAGGTCTATCAGCTTTACCAACAGATCATCCTTTAAACGTTGGAATGTTAGGAATGCATGGAAATTACGGTCCTAATATGCTGACTAACGAATGCGATGTTTTAATCGCATTGGGAATGCGTTTTGATGACCGTGTTACCGGAAAATTAGCTACTTACGCTAAGCAGGCAAAAGTAATTCACTTTGAAATAGATCCAGCTGAAGTTGATAAAAACGTAAAAACAGAAGTAGCCGTTTTAGGTGATGTTAAAGAAGCATTAACTGCTTTGATTCCATTAATCGACAAAAAGTCACATGATTCATGGCATAATGAATTCAAAGAATTGCATAAAATCGAAGTAGAAACGGTTATTAATGAAGAGTTGAATCCAACAAACGGTAAAGGTATTTCAATGGGAGAAACCATGGAAATGATCAACAAACATTCAAAAGGAGATGCGATTATCGTTTCTGATGTTGGTCAGCACCAAATGTTTGCTTGTCGTTATGCGAAATTTAATTCAACTAAAAGTAATATTACTTCTGGTGGTTTAGGAACAATGGGATTTGCTTTACCAGCAGCTATTGGAGCTAAAATGGGAAGACCAGATCGTGAAGTTGTAGCTATTATTGGTGATGGTGGATTCCAGATGACCATTCAGGAATTGGGGACTATTTTCCAAACGCAAGTGCCGGTAAAAATTGTCATTTTAAATAATGAGTTTTTAGGAATGGTACGTCAATGGCAGGAATTGTTTTTTGATAACCGATATGCTTCAACAAAAATGATTAATCCAAATTTTGTCGCAATTGCAGAAGGATATCATATCAAATCTAAAAAAGTAACACAACGTGAAGATTTAGATGCTGCTGTAGCCGAAATGATGGCTTCAAAAGATTCTTATTTCTTAGAAGTTATGGTAGAAAAGGAAAACAATGTTTTTCCGATGATTCCAACAGGAGCGTGTGTTTCAGAAATTAGATTAAGCTAAAGAAAAAGGTTTCAAGTTTCAGGTTTGTTTTGTTTCAGGTTGTACAACTTGAAACTTGAAACCTGAAACAAAAAAAAACTAAAAACAAAATGGAAGATAAAACATTTACCATATCGGTATATTCAGAAAATAATGTTGGATTGTTGAATAGGATATCTGGGATATTCTTAAAGCGCCACATTAATATATTAAGTCTAAACGTTTCAGAATCAGAAATAGAGAATGTTTCAAGATTTATCATTGTAGTAAACACAACGGAGAAATGGGTTCAGAATATCGTTGGACAAATTGAAAAGCAAATTGAGGTTATCAAAGCATTTTATCACACAGATGAAGAAACAATTTTCTTAGAAAATGCCTTGTTTAAAATACAGTCAAGTTTGTTGTTTGATGAAAAACAAATTCAGAATATCATCAAGGAAAGTCAGTCTACAATTGTGACGGTTTCTCGTGATTTCTTTGTGATT
Organism: Flavobacterium sp. LC2016-12; assembly: GCF_015351595.1. Lineage (GTDB taxonomy): Bacteria > Bacteroidota > Bacteroidia > Flavobacteriales > Flavobacteriaceae > Flavobacterium. The sequence goes on from NZ_JADKPT010000001.1 coordinate 1,018,409, forward strand.
TCAAAATCAGGAAGACGTTCTGAAATTGAAGAATTATATGCAAAATTCAAGCCTTACGGCATAATGCAGTTTGTTCGTTCAGGCAGAATATCAGTTTCTAAAGAAAAAATGGAAATTTCATCATTGTTAGAAACGTTTAACTAGTATCAATTATAAATTACATATCATTAAATATTATTAAAGAAAATGGCAAATTATTTCAACACATTACCACTTAGATTACAATTAGAACAATTAGGAGTTTGTGAATTTATGGAGCAATCTGAATTTGCAGACGGAATCGCAGCATTGGCAGGGAAAAAAGTTGTTATTGTAGGTTGTGGTGCACAAGGTTTGAATCAAGGTTTAAACATGAGAGATTCAGGTTTAGACATTTCTTATGCATTACGTGCAGATGCAATCGCTGAAAAAAGAGCTTCTTATAAAAATGCTACTGAAAACGGTTTTAAAGTAGGTACATATGAAGAATTAATTCCAACTGCAGACTTAGTTTGTAATTTAACTCCGGATAAACAACATACTGCTGTAGTTACTGCTATTATGCCATTAATGAAACAAGGTTCGACTTTAGCATACTCTCACGGGTTTAATATCGTTGAAGAAGGAATGCAGATTCGTAAAGATATCACAGTAATTATGTGTGCTCCAAAATGCCCTGGATCTGAGGTTCGTGAAGAGTACAAAAGAGGATTTGGTGTACCAACACTTATCGCAGTTCACCCTGAGAATGATCCAAATTCTGCTGGTTTAGATCAGGCAAAAGCTTATGCTGTAGCAACTGGAGGTCATAAAGCAGGAGTTTTGAAATCATCATTCGTAGCTGAAGTAAAATCAGATTTAATGGGTGAGCAAACAATTCTTTGTGGATTGTTGCAAACGGGATCTATTTTATGTTTTGATAAAATGGTTGAAAAAGGAATTGACGCTGCATATGCTTCAAAATTAATTCAGTACGGATGGGAAACTATCACTGAAGCTTTGAAACATGGTGGTATTACAAATATGATGGATCGTCTTTCTAATCCTGCAAAAATTGAAGCTTACGAACTTGCTGAAGAATTAAAAGACATTATGCGTCCTTTATTCCAAAAACACCAAGATGATATTATTTCTGGAGAATTCTCAAGAACTATGATGATCGACTGGGCTAATGATGATGTGAATTTATTGAAATGGAGAGCTGCAACAGGAGAAACTAATTTTGAGAAAACAGCACCACAAGAAGCCCCAATCGCTGAACAAGAATATTTCGACAATGGCGTTTTAATGATTGCAATGGTTAAAGCAGGTGTTGAATTAGCTTTCGAAACTATGACTGAAGCCGGAATCATTGAAGAATCTGCTTATTATGAGTCATTACACGAATTGCCATTGATTGCAAATACAATCGCAAGAAAAAAATTGTTTGAAATGAACCGCGTTATTTCGGATACTGCTGAGTACGGATGTTATTTGTTCGATCACGCTTGTAAACCGTTATTGACTGAATTTATGAAAACAGTTGAAACAAATATAATAGGAAAACCATTCTCAACTTCAAATGGAGTAGATAATGCTATTTTAATTGCAGTAAACAAAGAAATTCGTCAACATCCTATCGAAGAAGTAGGAGCATGGTTGAGAGAATCTATGACTGCTATGAAAAAAATTGGATAATAAATTGGGAATTACCACACATTCGACTGTGATGGGATTTGCACTGTATCTCTGTTTTATGTAATATTTTGAATTAGTAAGCACTTATTAAGAAAAAGGATATAGATGCAATATTGCATTCACTTAACTTCTGTGAGCAAGTGAGTTAAGTGAGGTAATCCCGTATAATGGGGTATGTTTAGTGATAAATATACTTGTAGAGATTTCTATTTTAATTAATAAAGCTGCTGCTATTTTCAAAATAGAATTGCGGATTGTAGTAGAGAATTACAAAAAATTAATTGTTATTGAAATTGTTAAAATTAAAAAGGCATGGTATTTATTTATCATGCCTTTTTTACGATAGGTATTTTGACGCAAAAAACCAAAATTTTAAATTATAAATATTAAAAGATAATATTTTTTTTAATATGTGTTTTTTTTTGCCAAAATTTATGAATTAAATAATTTTAAGAATACGCTGATATTTAATACATTTATAAAAAAATTCCAAAAACATATGAGTTATTATAAAATTGAAAATTTAGAACAATATTTTAAACATTACAATAAGTCAATAAGAGAGCCAAGGAAATTCTGGGGAAAAATAGCTGAAGAAAATTTTACTTGGTACCAACAATGGGAAAAAGTGGTGGATTTTAATATGGCTGATGCTGAAGTAAAATGGTTTACTGAAGCTAAAGTTAATATTACAAAAAACTGTATCGATAGACATTTAAGCAAAAGAGGAGAAAAAACGGCTATCATTTTTGAACCGAATGATCCTTCTGAAGAAGCTTTACATATAACATATAACGAACTTTACGAAAGAGTATCAAAAATGGCGAATGTTTTGCGTGAGCAAGGAGTTCGTAAAGGAGATAGAGTTTGTATTTATTTGCCAATGATTCCTGAATTGGCTGTTGCTGTTTTGGCTTGTGCCAGAATAGGTGCAATTCACTCTGTGATTTTTGCAGGATTTTCTGCTTCTGCAGTTTCTGCCAGAATCAATGATTGTGAATGTAAAATGGTAATCACATCCGATGGTGGTTATAGAGGAAATAAAACTATTGACCTTAAAGGAATTGTTGATGAGGCTTTAGATTCTTGCCCTTCAGTTTCTAAAGTTTTAGTGGTTAAAAGAACTCAGACTGAAATTAAAATGAAAGAAGGTCGTGACCAATGGTTACAACCTTTGTTGGATGCAGCTCTGGATAACAGTGTTGCTGAAATTATGGATGCTGAAGATCCTTTGTTTATTTTGTATACTTCTGGCTCTACAGGAAAACCTAAAGGAATGGTTCATACCACAGCAGGATACATGGTTTATACCGCATACACTTTCAAAAATGTTTTCAGTCACGAAGAAAATGATATTTTCTGGTGTACTGCTGATATTGGTTGGATTACAGGTCACTCGTATATATTATACGGTCCATTATTGAACGGAGGAACTACTGTAATTTTTGAAGGAGTTCCATCGTATCCAGATTTTAGCCGTTTTTGGGATATTATCGAAAAACATAAAATTACACAATTCTATACAGCACCAACAGCAATTCGTTCATTAGCGAAAGAAAGTTTAGATTATATTCAAAAATATCCTCTAAAATCGCTAAAAGTTATTGGATCAGTTGGAGAACCAATTAACGAAGAGGCTTGGCACTGGTTCAATGATCACGTTGGAGATAAAAGATGTCCGGTAGTTGATACGTGGTGGCAAACTGAAACTGGTGGAATCATGATTTCGCCAATCGCTTTTGTAACGCCAACAAAACCAACTTATGCGACTTTGCCATTGCCTGGAATTCAGCCGGTTTTAATGGATGAAAAACGTAATGAGATAGAAGGAAACCAAGTAGTTGGAAGTTTATGTATTAAATTTCCATGGCCTGGAATTGCCAGAACTATTTGGGGAGATCACCAACGTTATAAAGATACTTACTTCTCTTCTTTCCCTGGGAAATATTTTACAGGAGACGGTGCGCTTAGAGATGAAGTTGGTTATTACAGAATTACCGGTAGAGTAGATGATGTAGTTATTGTTTCCGGACATAATTTAGGAACAGCTCCTATTGAAGATGCGATTAACGAGCACCAGGCTGTTGCAGAATCTGCAATTGTTGGTTTCCCTCATGATATTAAAGGAAATGCTCTTTATGGTTATGTAATCTTAAAAGAGACAGGAGAAGTTAGAAATAAAGAAAACCTGGTTAAAGAGATTAATCAATATATTGCGGATCATATTGGACCAATCGCTAAATTAGATAAAATACAGTTTGTGTCTGGTTTACCAAAAACAAGATCTGGAAAAATTATGCGTAGAATTTTACGTAAAATAGCGGAAGGAGATTTTTCTAATTTTGGAGACACTTCAACATTATTGAATCCGGAAGTTGTAGAAGAAATTATGAAAGAAAGAATTTCTTAATTCTGAAATAAATCAAAATAAAAATGCCTCTTAAAACTAAGAGGCATTTTTTATGTTTTATTTTATTCCCAATCTCGATTTTAGTTTTAAAAATAAGAGAGCAATTCGATAAGCATCTTCAGCTGATGAATTTCTATCACTTTTTGGGATTTTATATATTTCGCATAAATCATCAAGCGAAAACTGCTTGTCATTGACATCCATCAGTTTTCTATACATCACATCAACATCTAATGCTTCATTTTTTATTCTGCCACAATCGAGACGTTCTAAAGCTGAATTTAGCATTTCGATATCAAAATTAATGTGATGACCTACTAAAATTGCATTTCCTAAAAAATTTATAAAAGCTTCTAATGCATCAGGTTCCGGCATTTTTATCATTTTACTTTCAATGATAAATTCATTTGAAAGTCCATTGTCCTGCAGGTATTTATATTGCAGTAAAACCGATTCAAAATTATCCTTAATCACGATACCGTCATCAATAACTGAAAATGCTCCTAAAGATAAAATAACATCCTTATCAGGATTTAATCCTGAAGTCTCAGTTGACAAAACCACGAATCGATTGGGTTTCGTCTCAAATTTTGTTAAATAGTCTTTCCAGAAATCCGGATATTCTTTATTAATATTTTTCAGCCAGTCTAGCATATTTTATGAGAATTGGGTAAGTTGAAATTTACTCTTAATTAATTCCTCAAGGTCTTTCATTGGTGTCAAAGCATTTTTCAATTTTTCCTTATCTGTTTTAGACATTTCTCTAAGATTGATGTATTGTCCTGAATCGTCATTTTTCAATCCTTCAACAGTTCTAAATTTAGATAAAGTTAAAAAAGCTTCAGCACAACTTAAATATATTTCAGCATTTTTAGAGTCAGTTATTGCTAACTGCTTGAATCTTAAATAAGTGTTTTTTATTCCTTTAATATTGGCATTCAAAATCAATAAACGTGCTCCATCAATCAAAGGCATTAAAGCACGGGTTTTAATGTCAAATTTTGTTTTATTTGGGCCTTCTTCTTCAACTATGAATTTTTTGAAGAAACTTAATGGAGAATTTCGCTTTAATGCATCGTTTCCTAAGAAGTCAAAGAATAAAGTATTGTTTACAGCATTTTTGAAAATAACATTTTCAATTACTTCTTCAATTTTTGGCTCTCCAAAAACAATTTCGTAATCAAAGAAAATACTACTTAAATCATTGCTGTTTTCACCTGGAGTATTCATCCAGCTGTTGTACTGCTTTGTCCAGTCTGTCAATGATTTACACCATAACATATTGCTTCCCATATGGCCATTTGGACAATACTCATAACCAACTTTTTCTAATATAGCTGTAGCTCTTTTTGCCAGTCTTAAAAAATAATCTTTTGTTTCTCTGTATTTATCAGGAGTAACATCTTCAAAAATTAAAATACTATCCTGATCTGTTAATAGAAGCTGTTCTTTACGACCTTGACTACCAATGCTTAACCATGCAAATCGAGCAGGAGGTGAGCCTAAGTCTAAAATTGATAATTCAACGGCACGTTTAATGATAGCCAGGTTAATTTCGCTGGCGATATTACTAATATGTGAAATTGGAATATTTTTCTGAATCGAATTCTGAATCAAATCAGACAGACGATCACGTATTTGTTTTAAGTCTTTAGGAAGCTGAGAACGTTTGATTTCTTTAATCAAAACGCCAGGGTTACTGGCCTGAGCGACAATTAGATCGTGCTCAGAAATAATTCCTTTAACAGCAGATTTATTTGTACCATCTTTAGTAACACACAAATGCGTTACATTATGTTTTAGCATTAATAACTGTGCTTCTGCAAGAGATACGTTTTCAATTACGGTAACGACAGGTGAAGACATAATTTTATCAATTGTCTCTGTAATAGGATAGCGTCCTGTGGCAATTTTTGATGATAAATCTGTAGCAGTAACAATTCCAATTGGTTTGTTTTTCTCGCATACAATGATGTTATCAACCATTGCTTCAGTCATTAAAATAGCAACATCTTTTACAACATGATTGGCTTCAGTTGTTAAAGGCGAGTTATTATAGGTCAGAGATTGAATATATTGCATTTCAGATTGCTGATCTACATAAAAGGAAGTATCAGAAATCACTTTTCCGTTTGTATTTACACTATCTTTTGTGTGTCTTGAATTTATAGCAAAACTTTCCAGTAAAAAATTCAAAACATCTGAATTATTGGCTACAAAAGGTCTGAAAACAGCGATCGGAATAGCATATATAATACTTTCTTCACGTGCTTTCGCAGTCATCATATAGTTATTTTTGGCAAAAAACGGTCTTAACCCAAAAATATCTCCCTCATGACACTTATTGATAATTGTTTCTTCGGCATCAGCGATTGTGGTTAAATTTATGACACCAGATGCCACAACATAAAAACTATCATGAAGTACGTCGTTGTTTTGAAACAAAACAGTATGCTTTTCTAAATTAATGACTCTGATATTGGTTGCAATATCAGATAATTCCTGAAAAGTCAAATTATCAAATGGCGGGTATTCTTTTAAAAAATCGGCAATATGCTCAGCAATTGTATTCATACGTTTGATAATTTTTTTAAAGTATCGAATGTAAAAATAATAAAATAAAGTCTTACAATGAAAGCATCTTTAACAGAATGTAATTATTTTAAAGAAATGTTAAATTTTATGGTTATACAAGCTTTAAAATGATTTTTTATTGATTAATTTCTTTATTCTTTAACTTTCGTTTTGTTTTAAATATTTTAAAAACAACTGATTATTAAATTTCAATAGAAGTGACTGCACTTTAATTTTTTTATTTATCGCATTCTCATAAAACAAGCAGCCATGAAATAGTTTAAGAAGAACCATTATGTGGTAGAAGCAAGTTTCAAAATATTCTATTTTACATAATATAAATTATAGGTCAAAAAAACATAATTCAAAAGTTGCCTTATTCGTACAACTTTGTCATAATTGTTTCATCTGGCACTAAATCAGAACCACCTCCTTTATTGAATTGCATAACATTTTCATTTACATATAGTACGGCGTTTGTTGCTTGACCGTTTGAAGCCTTAATTTTTATCTGAGCTTTCTCGCCAAGTACATATACATATCCGGTAATATCCATAACGCCAGAATTCAATTCTGCGTTGTCACTTGTAACTTCTGCGGTTCCCACAATTTTGTAGTTAGATTGCGCTATAGTCATTTTAAAAATATATTTTTTGCTACAGTCCTTACAATTTTCATTGCTCCAGGTTCCTGTAAAGCGATTTGTTTGTGCATACGTTGTAAAAGAAACAAATACTAAGAATAAAATTAATTTTTTCATTTAAAGAAAATTTGACATTTAAAATTGTGAGTCAAATATAAATAAAAATGCATCCGTTAAAGCGGATGCATTTTTTTATCATTGAAATTATAATTTATAGTTTCTTCAAATAAACTGATTTACCATTTAAGGAAACTTCAATTTCATTGTTTTTATCAGAAAATGTTGTTCTGAGAACATTTCCTTTGAAAAGTTGAACGTCTCCAAAAACTTTTCCGGTTTCATCAGAAACATATTCAAATAGCAATTTTTTATTACCTGGTTCAATACCAATTTTATAACTTGAAAATTTTGTTCCTTTCAAATCAAATTGCTGTTGAGAATCAATAATTTTTCCGTCAGCATAAAAATTTGTGATTGTTTTGTTTAAAGTGATATCCGGATAATACTGATTAACTTTTGTAAGCAAAGCGTATTGTTCTACATTTGCATCTTCTTGTTTAGATGTAATTGTTTGTGCAAATGAAATTGTTGTAAAAATAAGCGCCAATAGTAAAGTGAATTTTTTCATAGTTAAAAATTTATAGTTAAAGTTTCAAAACATTTTTGAAATCTTACATAATAACCACTTTTAGTAAAAAATGGTTGTTGTATTTAACAAGATAGTAAATATTAATTGATATTTTAAATTAAAAAGCAAGTTTTTTAAAAAAATGACAACAAAAAAATACATTCAACTTATACTTATTTTAGGTTCATTAACCGCTCTTGGTCCCTTTTCTATAGATATGTATTTACCTGGTTTTTCAGGTATTGCTAAGGATTTGCACACTACTGTAGCTAAAGTATCGATGACTTTATCAAGTTATTTTATTGGAATTTCAGCCGGACAATTGCTTTACGGGCCTTTATTAGATCGTTTTGGACGAAAAAGACCTTTATTTATTGGTTTAATAGTTTATATTTTAGCTTCTTTTGGCTGTATCTACGTTAATAATATTGATACTTTCATTTTATTGCGTTTTATTCAGGCTATTGGAAGCTGTGCAGCAACTGTAGCATCAGTAGCAATGGTTCGTGATTTGTTCCCTGTAAAAGATATTCCAAAAGTGTTTTCTTTATTAATGTTGGTTCTAGGGCTTTCGCCGATGCTGGCGCCAACAATTGGAGGTTACGTAACAGAAGATTTTGGCTGGCATATTGTATTCCTTATATTAATGTGCATGGGAATTGCAATTTTAATTGCTTCACAAGTTGGTTTACCTAATTCTTATAAGCCGGATACTTCGATTTCACTAAAGCCAAAACCAATTATTTCGAACTTTATGAAAGTGCTAAAAGAGCCTCAGTTTTATACCTATGCATTTACAGGTTCTATAGCATTTTCGGGTTTATTTACCTACGTAGCGGCCTCTCCTATCATTTTTATGGATATTTATCATGTCGATGCCAAAACATACGGATGGATTTTTGCGTTTATGTCAGTGAGTTTTATAGGCTCAAGCCAATTAAACTCAGTTTTATTAAAAAAATTTTCCAGTGAGCAGATGATTATGGCAGCTTTGATTTCACAATCCGTAATTAGTATTGTTTTCCTAATACTTTCAGTGAATAATCTTTTAGGACTGTACGAAACTATTGTAATGTTATTTTTATTTTTAGGTTGTTTGGGAATCTCAAATCCAAATACTGCTGGGCTTACAATGGCACCTTTTGCTAAAAATGCCGGAAGTGCTTCTGCTTTGATGGGTGCAATTCAATTAGGTTTAGGCGCATTGGCTTCTTTTGCTGTTGGAATTTTTGTGAAAGATTCAGTTGCTCCAATGGTTCTTATTATGACTGTAACGACTTTAATTGCACTTGTTGTTTTGCAGATTGGAAAACGTTTTATAAAAGAACAGGTGGCAGTTGATAGCGAGAATGAAATTTCTGTTGGGCATTAATATTTTCGATTGTTTAAAGCGCTGTTTTTAAGTGTTTTAATATTCTTTATTTCGTAATTTTACAAGGCTTAAAATTAAATGGAATCCAGAAACCATTTTGAAAAACGGGGCGAAACCGAAAAGCCACACGAGTAGGAAAAATAAACCGTTAATTATTATGCCTAAATATGTAATTGAAAGGGAAATCCCAAATGCCGGTAAACTTACATCTGATCAATTAAAAGATATTTCACAAACCTCATGTGGGGTACTTAATCAACTGGGAACTCAAATTCAATGGGTAAACAGTTATGTTACAAACGATAAAATCTACTGTGTATACATTGCACCAAATGAAGAAATGGTTTATGAACATGCTAAATTAGGTGGTTTTCCCGCCAATTCAGTTAGTGAGGTTTTTGGTATTATTGATCCAACGACCGCAGAATAAATTAAAAAAGCCAGAATTTAATTCTGGCTTTTTTATGTAATTTAGACTTGTCTTATTCGAGTTGTTGCTTTTTGTCCGGTCTGATAATCATTCTAAGAGATTGATCTCTTGCAAAATAAGCCACCATCCAATTCCAAAAAGTATTTAATCTGTTTCTATAAGTAATCAAAGAAATTAAATGGATAAATAACCAAATTACCCAGGCAATAAAGCCTTTGAAATGCCATTTTGGACTTGGCAGATCAACAACAGCTTGATTTTTTCCTATAATTGCCATGGAGCCTTTGTCTTTGTATGCGAATGGTTTCAAAGGTTTGTTTTGAACCATTGCCTTAAAGTTTTTTGCTAAATTTAATCCTTGCTGAATGGCAACCTGAGCAACCTGCGGGTGTCCATCAGGGAATTTGGTATCTCCAGCTAAAATAGCAGTATCACCAATAGCGTAAATATTCTGAAAACCGTTTACTTTATTATATTGATCAGTTGCCATACGCCTTCCACGACCATAACTTTCTTTTGGAATTCCGTCAAAAAGTTTAGCAGAAACTCCGGCAGCCCAAATTAAATTTTTTGTTTTGATGGTTTCTCCATTTTCAAAAAATACAGTATCGTCGACGTAATCTGTAACGCGGGTATTCAATTTTACTACAACACCTAATTTTGTAAGCGCCTCTAAAGTATCTTTTTGAGAAGCTTCACTCATAGGAGAGAGTAGTGCATCTCCCCCATCGACCAAATAAACATTACTTGCAGAGGTCTCTAATTCAGGATATTCTTTCAATAGAATATTTTTACGCATTTCAGCAAACATCCCGGAAACTTCTACACCTGTTGGTCCTCCACCTGCAACGACAATCGTTAGTAATTTACGGCGTTTGCGTATGTCTTTGGTAATTGCTGCTTTTTCAAGGTTTTTTAGCAATGCATTACGCATTTCGATGGCATCATTTAAGGTTTTCATCGGAATAGCATTCTTCATTACGTTTTCCATTCCAAAATAGCTTGTTTCAGCTCCTGTGGCGAAAACCAAATGATCATAGGTTAATTCACCATTACTAAGAATTATTTTGTTTTCTTCCGGAACAACAGAAAGTAATTCACCCAAACGAAATTGTAGATTTTTTTTACCTGCAAAAAATTTTCTGAAAGGATAACTAATACTAGAGGGTTCAAGGAAAGCCGTTGCAACCTGATATATAAGTGGTGGGAAAAAATTATAATTATTTTTGTCTACAAGTGTTACTTGTATTTGAGGTTGGTTTACAAGTTCTTTTGCAAGATTGATTCCGGCAAAACCACCTCCTATAATGACTATTTTCATATATGTTGTCTATTAAGTAGGATTCATGAATAAAACTATGCTGCTTTAGCAGTTCTATAAATTTAACATTATAATTCTACATATAAAACCCTATTTTGAGTTTTCTTTTAAATTCTTGTAGAATTAATTTGCTAATTTAAGTTTCATCATGATGTCTGTTTGCTCGTCATTTCCTAATTTAAAAATGTGTTTGTCAAATTCAACAAAACCATTCTTTCTATAAAAACTTAATGCTCGCAAATTTTCTTCCCAAACACCCAACCACACATATTCAGTGTTTTTTTGTCTGGCAATCTCTATTGCTTTGTCGTAAAGTAATTGGCCTACTTTTTTACCGTGAAATTCTTTTGAAACATAGATTCGTTCAATTTCCAGGGCTTTGTTGTCTTTTAATTCGGTTTGAGAATCTCCGAAGTTTACTTTTAGATAACCAATTACGTTATTGTCAAGAGTTGCAAAATAAAATTCTGAATCTTTATTATTTAGTTCCGAAGTTAGTTTTTCAGATGAAAACTTTTCCGCCAGATAAGTTTTCATATTTTCCTCAGAATTTGAGTCCGAAAAAGTATCCTGAAAAGTTTGCCTGCCGATTTTTTGCAATTGAACAAGCTCGTGTATTGTTATTCTTTTTACTTCAATATCTGCCATTATAATTTTGCTTTTAAAGAGTGTTACTACTCCATAAAATTACAATATTAATAAGGAAAATGAGTAACTGTGATTGCTACTTTTTGAATTTTTTAACAGGTTTTTCAGCTACTTCAACTTTGTTTTGTAAAACGTAATTAGCCATTAGTTTCTCTATCAATTCATCTTTAGTAAGATGATGAAAAACTGTTTTTACTTTTGTTTTTAAATCAGCTGAAATGTCGTGATTAGGTTTTGTTTTGAAGATTTGTTTTGCCCATAAAAGCGTATTGTTTTCTTCTAAACTGATAACAGATGGTTTTTGGAATTTAATGAATTTAATTCCTAATTCTTTTTCAAATTCCGGAATTTCAATTACTTCTTCCTCTTGCAAAACGGTTAATGAAAGCCCCTTCGCCCCTGCCCTTGCCGTTCTTCCGCTACGGTGAACATAAGTTTCATAAGTATCAGGCAAATGGTAATTGACAACATAAGAGATTTCTTTTACGTCAATTCCTCTGGCTGCCAAATCAGTAGCTACTAAAATATTAATATGTCCTTCACGAAATTGCTCCATAATTCTGTCACGAATTCCTTGTGATAAACTACCATGCAATGCTCCCGAAGAAAAACGATTTATTGCCAGATTTTTGGCTAATTTATTAACTGCAGCTTTGGTTTTGCAGAAGATGATTCCGCGTTCTCCTTCTTTTGAGTTTAGAAAGTGCATTAAAACATCTAATTTTTCAATAGGGTCAACTACAATATATTCGTGATCAATTCCTTGGTTACCAACAGTCTCCATATTGGCACTAACCTGAACTACATTTTTATTTAAGTAATTCTGAATCAATTGTTTGATTGTTCCAGGTAAAGTTGCAGAAAACAATAAAGTGCGGTGTTTTTTAGGAAGTTCAACAACAATTTCGTCCAAACTTTCTTTTAGGATGGAAACCATTTCATCGGCTTCGTCCAGAACTAAATATTCAGTTTGTTTTAGATCAATTGCTTTGCGCTGAATCAGGTCAATTAAACGTCCTGGTGTAGCCACAACAATTTGTGTTGGCTGTGTTAGGCGTTCAATTTGTGGTTTTATTGGGATTCCACCACAAGTTGAAGCTATAGAGATATTTGGAATATGTTTTCCAAAATCTTCTAAATTTCTAAATATTTGTTGTCCAAGTTCTCTGGTTGGAACTAAAATTACAGCCTGAACTGTTGCGATTTCAGTATTAACTAACTGTAATAATGGTAATCCAAAAGCAGCTGTTTTCCCAGTTCCGGTTTTAGCTAAACCAACAACATCATGACTTTCAGATAAAAGCAATGGAATTGTTTTTTGTTGAATTTCTGTTGGTTCAACAATATTTAATTCGCCTAAAGCTTTTAAAATTGGTGCTGAAACTCCTAATGCTGAGAATTGTTTAGACATGTTTTGATTTTTGTTTATTTTTTGTTTCAAGTTTCAGGTTTCAAGTTAAATGCAGATTCCAACAAACTTGAAACCTGAAACTTTTTTAACCTCTTCCAGATCAATCCGGCTCGTTCATGATTTTTTCACGGTATTTTTTACCGATCAATAAGATCATATTCTTTTTATAATCCTCCACCAGCCATTCGCGGTAGTTTTTACTGCATTGGCTCAAACATTTTGCATAGCGTTTGATACGGCATTCGATATCGTCATCCAGTTCTTTTCCGAGTGCTTTTGCTTCCTGTAATGTTTCTGTATTATCTACACACATTGAAGCGTGTTGTTCTAATGATTTGTCTAATACTACTTTAGAACGTAAATTCTGTTTGATGATTAATTTATGTTCTTCATCAACATCAAAAGTAACATCTGCAGTTTTACTGAATTTTGCTCTTAATTCCGGTGGCATACTGTATTTGAAATACAATTCGATTTCAGTATCATCACGTAGATTTTCTAAATAAAATTCAGGTGATTTAAAGATATGCTGCCAGTTTACCGGCTCACTCCATAAACCAAAACGTGCGGCATTATTACCTAGATCGATTACTGTAAACTCGTCTTTACCAGGTAATTTACGAGATCCACGACCAATCATTTGGTAGTATAAAGTTAACGATTTTGTGGCTCTGTTTAAGATAATAGTCTCAACAGTTGGTTCATCAAAACCGGTAGTCAAAATTCCAACAGATGTTAAAATCGCATCCGGAGTCTTTTTGAACCATGCCAAAATATCTTTACGTTCTTCAGAACTACTTGTGTTATCAAGGTGTCTGATATCGTAACCAGCTTCTCTAAACGTTTCATATACATATAATGAAGTATGAATACCGTTATTGAAAATCAAAGTCTTTTTACCTAAAGAACGCTCTGTATAAGCATGCAAAAGTTTCTCCTGCATGATAGTATTGGTATATAAATCATCAGATGATTTTACGGTATAATCTCCGTTGATACCTACTTTTAATGAAGTCAAACCTACATCATAGCTATACGTTGTAGCGCGTGCAAGAAATCCTTTGTCAATTAATGAACTAATAGTGTCACCCACAATAAGTTCATCATAACTCTGGTGCATTGGTAATTTTATATTTGAACTCAAAGGTGTTGCTGTTACTCCAAGAATAAAAGCGTTTTTGAATGAGTTTAATAATTTTCTAAATGAATTGTAATGTGCCTCATCAATAATGACCAAACCAATATTATCAAGATGTAATTTCTCATCATTGATACGGTTTTTTAAAGTTTCAACCATCGCCACAAAACAAGAATAATCGTTTTGATCAGGTAATTCTTTTACTTTACTATTGATTATTTTGTTGCTAACACCAAACCCTTTAAGCATTTTTGAGGTTTGCTTACAAAGTTCGATACGGTGTGTTAAGACAACCACTTTTTTATCGTTATTAGCTAAATAACGACGAACGATTTCGGAAAAAATTACTGTTTTTCCACCACCTGTAGGTAATTGATACAATAAATGATGTTGAGCTGGAGCATTATCTAAACGTTCAAAAATGGCATCAATATCGCCTTTTTGGTATGCATAAAGTTCTTTTTTCTCTTCTCTTTCTATTTCTAAAGTGTTTTGAGACATTGTTTATTTTTGGATTTTTGCAAAAATACACCTAAAAAACAGTTATTCATCTTATTTTAACCTAAAATAAATGATTTTTTTAAATAAGATTTTTTATGAGAAGTGTTTTTATATGTCAATTTTGTCCAAAATTGCCTCAAAATCATACTTGTTTTTCCATTTTTGTTGAATAGTTTGCTGTTGAATTTCTAAAATCCTTGTTTTAAATTCAGATAGAACTCCACTAGAAATTATAAAATTTACAGCTTGCTCAAAAGAATTAAACATGCTTTTGTAAAATAATTCCTGCTTTATAAAATTTCCTGAAGAAAACGTTTGCGCTATTTCGATATTATACAACATCAAATCGGCAATAATAAAAGGATCTACTCCTAACACAATAAAATGTTTGATCATTTTCTGGGCAACAGAACGACGCATTTTGGCTTTCGGACGCCATTTTGCATTCGGTTTTTTGATTGGGAAATATTCATGAGAGATCTTTGTTTTACTTTCCTGTAAAAGTTTGTCTTCTTTTGGATTAAAAACAAAATCATAAAAGGTTTTTACCTGAATAAATTTCTCGTATAATTCGATAATTTGTTCTTCGAGTTGTTCCTTATTTAATTCTGCTAAATATTTTTTTAAATCGCGCTTACTCATTATCAAAGTTTAAGAATACAAAAATAAATAGTTTCCGGATTCATATCGCAAAAACCAACCATAATACTTAATTTTGCTCGTATAAATTCAAAAAATAGATACATGCTCAAGATTTTCAAAGTTACTGCAATTTTAGAAGGAATCTCCTATTTAGTTTTATTCGCAAACATGCTTATTATTAAAAACAACAATCCAGAACTTTATCATACCGTATTGCGTCCGTTAGGAATGACACATGGTGTTTTGTTTATTGGTTATATTATATTGGCATTTTTATTGAAAAAATCTCAAAACTGGGATTTAAAAACCTTTGGGATTATTTTGATAGCCTCTCTTATTCCGTTTGGAACTTTCTACATTGAGAAAAAATATCTAGAAAATAATGCATAAGCCTTTGGATAAAATATTTAACTTTTTATATCCGCTTTTTAGAGATTGGGGAATGAGCCGCAACTTTGCCTCTTACATCAGCCTAATCTTTAATATTGCCATTATGGTGGCATTGGCATACGCCATTTATTATGTTGCAAAATTTGTTTTAGTTACATTGACCGCCATTTTTGCGCAAAAAACTAAAACAAAGTTTGATGATTATTTAATTCACAATAAAACCACAAAATACACGGCGTATTTAATTCCGTTCTTTTTTATTTATAAAGCTGTTCCAATAATTCTGGACCGTTACGAATATTGGGAAACCCTTTTTGGAAAAATAGTGGGTATTTATATAGTTTTGATCAGTTTATGGATTATCAGAACGATTTTTAATGCCTTACGTGATTATCTAAAGCAAAAACCAGAATATAGCGACAAACCAATTGACAGTTTTGTTCAGGTTATTATGATTGTGCTTTGGATTTTTGGGGTTGCGATGATTATTTCGACTTTATTCGGAATCAAAAAAGGCGAATTACTTACTATTTTAGGAACACTTTCCGCTATTATTATCTTGATTTTCAGAGATACTATTTTAGGATTTGTTTCGAGTGTTCAGGTTGCGATTAACGATATGGTTCGTATTGGTGACTGGATTACGATGGATAAATTTGGTGCCGATGGAGATGTAATCGAAATTAATCTAACAACGGTAAAAGTTCGAAATTTTGACAATACGATTACCACGATTCCAACGTATGCCTTGAGTTCAGACTCATTTCAAAACTGGCGCGGTATGCAAAAATCTGATGGAAGACGTATTAAAAGACATGTTTTAATTAAAAGCAGCAGCATTCGTTTTCTGAATGATGAAGATTTGAATCAGATGAAAAAAGTGCAGCTGATTAGTACTTATATTGAAAGCAGACAAGCTGAAATTGAAAAATACAACGATTTACGTGGTGTTGACAAAACGCTGGCGCTAAACGGTCGTAATATGACTAATTTGGGTTTGTTCCGAAAATATATAATACAATATTTGATCACACATCCTGGATTAAATAAAGACATGCATATGATGTGCCGGCAGTTACAATCTACTGCACATGGTGTTCCTTTAGAGATTTATGCGTTTTCAAGTGATAAACGCTGGGCTAACTACGAATATATCATGGCCGATATTTTTGATCATATAATGGCTTCTGTAGAATATTTTGATTTGGAAATATTCGAATTGCCTTCGAAGATTGGAAGATTAGATTAAAGGTTATTTTGTTTCAAGTTTCAGGTTTCAGGTTGTTTGCCTTTGAGCATAACTTAACTGCAAAGTTTGGCTTGCAAACTTTGCAGTTAAGTACATTCCTACAACTTGAAACGTGACACGAGGCTTTAGCCGAATTAGCGAAGCAAACAAAGAAAACTTGAAACTTTATTTCTCCATCTTTTCAAAAACATACTCAGAGTTGTTGTATTCTATAGGAACTTCAGGAAGAAAAAGCGGAAGATTAAAGTAAGTTCCGATGACACCTTTTCCGAGAATCAGTTTGTTATCCTTTTGCAATAAAGCGATTGGAGTTCTTTTCCAGCTTCCTCCATTTGAGATAAAATGAAAATCGCCTCTAAGTGTGTCTCCATGCATATCCCCTCTTACATCGCCTGAATCTTTTCCGATTTTATGATATAGTATTTCATAACGTCCGTAAAATCTTTTATCGTTGATTTTGATGTCTAAAATCGCGGTGTCTTTTCCATTCACGGCACGATACAAAACACGATTGTATTTGTCTTTTTTTTCTTTAGAATTGCAAGAGATTAAAAGGGTAAATAGAATAGAAACGACTATAAAATTTTTAAGCATTCTTATTTTTTTATGTTTAGTTAAAATTAACGTATATCGTATGGTGGAGAAAAAAATTACAAACGATCTTTTACAAATTCAATTTGGGTTTTTCCGTGGGCTTTAGGTTTTCCATCTCCATCTAAATTAACCATTGTTGTGTGGTCAATTGTGATGATGATTTCACGCGTCATCATATTTCTTACTGCGCATTTTAAAACCAGTGATGTATTTCCGAATTTAACCACATCAATTCCAATTTCAACAATGTCACCCTGACGTGCAGAGCTTTTAAAATTGATTTCCGACATGTATTTGGTAACGACTCTGGTATTTTCCAACTGAATGATGGTGTATAATGCCAGTTCTTCATCAATCCACGCTAATAGTTTTCCACCAAATAAAGTTCCGTTTGGATTTAAATCTTCGGGTTTAACCCACTTTCTGGTATGAAATCGCATAATTTTAATTTATAAGAGTAAAAATAGATTTTTTTATATTGGAATTTTTTCTAAATTTAAAGAAAAAACATGGCAGATAGAGACACTTTTTTAAGAGAATTCAGAGGAGAAACTTTAGGAACTGTAAGTGCTCAATCTTCAGCAGATGAGTTGTTTCAAAATCAGACGATTAGGCCTATTTTAAAACTGCAAAATGATTTGTTTATTGCGGTGTTTATCAACTACGTAAATAAAAACAAGGCCGATTTCTATTCCTACACCGTCGAAAAGAAACTCCAGGTCATAGAAAATTCCATTCAAAAAGATATAAAGTTCAGAAATTCTTTAAAAGGAATTGTAATGGCGCTTTTTACAATTGAAGAATATGAAACTTACATTCAGAATTCTTCAAGTTTAAACAAAAGAATGATGAATTTGTTGATTGACCGATTGAAAAGCCAGGTGCAATTGTTTGAATTGGAATCGAATTCGAATTAGATTTATATTGTTTAAATAAATTGATCAAGCATGGAGAACAACTTTACCAAGGTAATGTCTATCAAAACAGAAGAAGAATTAATTAAAATTGTCACAGTAAATCGTACCAAATATCAAGAATTGGCAATTGACGCTGCAGAAAAAGAAATTGAATTAAGGAAAATTGATACTTCTACGTTTGAAACGTTAACTGCAAAAGTTGAAACCGAAGACCAAATCATCAAAAAAATTGAAAACAATACAGTTAAATCGCGAATACGATTTGTAAACTTCACAATTGATTTTGTTGTGGTTTTTATTCTTTATTTCATGATTGAACCAGTCTTAGAAGCCTTTTTACCATTAACAAGCAGAGCGGAATTATCAATCTTCAGAATTGGTTTTTTAATCATTTTTATTTCCCTTTATTATATTCCATTCGAATATAAAACTCAAAAAACTTTGGGGAAAATTATAACAAAAACGAAGGTTGTTACTTTAGAAGGAAATAAACCAGAGCTTATAGATATTGTGAGCAGAACATTTTGCAGACTTATTCCTTTTGATAGATTTTCATTTTTCTATTCGCGAAATGGTTTTCATGATGCTATTTCAAGAACCAAAGTTATAAAAGATAATGTTTGATCAATTCCGAAATAAATTTCCTCTAAAAGATTCTAAATGGATCGAATACACAAACCATTTCAAACGTCTTGAAGTTCCTTCCAAAACGATACTTTTAGAAGAAGGTGAAATTTCAAAAAGGCTTTTTATAATCGAAAAAGGCTGTATACGGGTTTGGTTTAATAATAACGGAAAAGATTTAACGACACAGTTTTTCTTCGAAAATCAAAGCGTGGCTTCTATTGAAAGTTTCATGAAAAAATTACCCAGTCCGGTCGCGATTGAAACCATCGAAGCGTCTGTTATTTGGTGGATTTCTAAAAGTGATCTGGATAAAATTTTAGAAGAAATAAAAGAAATTCCAGAATTAAGAGATCGTTTTATTAATATGCTTTTCGAACGAACATTTGATTATATGAAACATTTTGTTTCTTTTATAAAAGACTCTCCTACCCAGCGTTATCTTAATTTAATTGAAGAAAGACCTCAGGTTCTTCAGCGAGTGCCACAACATTATATTGCTTCCTATCTCGGAGTAAGCACTGTTCATTTAAGCCGAATTAAAAGTCAATCGCTTCACGCAAAATAATTGAATTTTACTAAATAACTTATATGATAAATTATAAGCCAAGTTTAAATGAGCTTATATAACTTATATGGTGGAAAATTTCATTTGATAACAAATGTTATCGTCAGCGCATAAATGGGATTCTAACTTTGCATCATAAAATTAAATAATTATGAAAGCAGCAGTAGTTTATAAAAGAGGCGAATCGCCCAAATATGCAGAATTTGTAGAACCAATTCCACAGAATGAAAATCAAATTTCACTTTCGGTCAAAGCCGTAGCCATTACTAATTTAGATAAAGGTAAAGCAAGCGGAAAGCATTATTCTTCATATAATCACAATGAAAATGGATTTGTTGTTAGCAGTGATGCAGTAGGTTTATTAGAAAACGGAACCAGAGTTTACGCTCGAGGAATTACCGGTACAATGGCTGAAAAAACAATTATTGATAAAAATATTTTGGTGCCATTACCAGAAGGAATTAGCAATACGATAGCGGCCGCAATGCCAAATGCAGTAGCAGGCTCTGCGATGGCGCTTAAATTCAGGGCAGGAATAAGACCAGGAGAAATTGTTTTGATAAACGGAGGAGCTGGTTTTACAGGACAAATGGCGATTCAGATTGCGAAACATTACGGAGCAAAAAAAATAATTGTTACTGCAAGAAATGAAAAGACATTTCAAAGGCTATTAGAATTAGGCGCTGACGAAATTATTTCCTTAAAGCAAGATGAAGAGACCATTATAAATCAGCTAAAAGAAATTCATCAAAATAAACCAATTGATATTGTTTTGGATTATTTGTGGGGAAATACAGCAGAATTAATCCTTTCTGTATTAAAAGGAAATGGTTCTTTTACTCATAAAACTAGATATGTAAATGTTGGAAGTATAGCAGGAGATTCTATCCAATTGTCAGCAGGAATCTTAAGAAGTGTTGATCTTCAATTATCAGGCTCTGGTTTAGGAAGCTGGTCAAAAGAAGAAGTGAAATTATTGTTTTCAGAAATACTTCCGGAAATGTTTCTTTTAGCTACTCAAAACAAAATCAAAGTAAATATCGAAGAAGTTGACTTAAAAGATATTGAACAAATGTGGAATGCAGAAGTTTCGCACGGAAAACGTTTAGTTGTAAAAATTTAGTAAAGAAAAAAGGTTTGATAAGATCGTAATCTTGTCAAACCTTTTCTTTATAATATCTTAGAAAATTTATTCCTTTGAAAGCATCAATTCTTTAATATATTTTACCGGAGCACTTCCAAAACTTAGGAATTTTTCGTGAAATTGTTTCAAATTGAATTTATCTCCTTCTTTTTTCTTAAGCTCTTCTCTTAAGTTGTAAATTTCGGTATATCCTGTAAAATAAGAACACAATTGTACTTGAGATAAAGTTACGCGTTTCCACTTTCCTTCTGCCTCTGCTTGTTGCTGAAAGGCTTCTCTTGTAAGTAATCTCATAGCCTCTTCCTTAGACATCTCTTTTGTGTGTACACTATTATCCAATATAGTGTTGCAGGTTGTTCTTAAATTCCATTTATAATACATCAACCACATTTCATCAGAGTTTTTGTAACCGCTCTCCAACATCATTTTTTCAGCATAAACAGCCCATCCTTCTACCATAGCGCCATTTCCTAAAATAGATTTGATAATACTTGGTGATTGATTGCTGTAAACCAATTGTGTATAATGTCCGGGAATGGCTTCGTGAATGTTTAAAATTTGAAGAATATAATCGTTGTATTCACGTAAGTAACTTTCAGCATTTTCAGCCGTCCAGCCCGACATGCTTCCAACATTGTAATACGTGTTGGCATTTTTATCATAAGGCCCCGGAGCCGAAATCGAAGCACCGGCAACACCTGCCATATAAGCCGGTTCTTTACGAACTACTAACGGTTTAGATGGATCTATGTATAATAAATCTTTGGCTTTAACATATGCTGTTAACTCTGGAATTTGTTTTTCAATTTCTGATTGGAATTTCTCAGGAGTGGTGTGCTGCAATGAAATTTTATCAATTACCTGTATGATTAAATCCAGTTTATCTGCTGGTTTTGGTGCGTTTCCTTTGTACTTTTCCCAAAGTTTATCTGCCAAAACAAACATTTTATCGTGTAAATCATTTTTATGATCAACGGCAATTTTATAGATTTCGTCAGCAGTATAACTAGACTGAATGTCAAAATTAAATTTTTTGGCATACAAATCAGATCCTAATCTAAAAGAACGAGGTGTTTTGTTTGATAAATTTTGCAACCATTCCGCATAATCTTTGATCGCTTTTATTGAAACTTTTGCTTTGTCCTTTATTTCCTTTTTCTCAGTGGCACTCAATTTACTTTGTTCCAAAGCTGAATTTAAATCGGTTTCGAAAACTGTAGAGCCTCCAATGTTTTGTGCAATGGCAAGATCTGTATGTTCAATTGTTGGGTTTTTAATATTCTTTTTTGCAGCTTCATAATAAGCCGGAATATTATTCATTTTGATATTAAAAGCATGAAGACGAACTTCAGGGGTTTCATAATTGCCGTTTAAAATTTCGGCAAAATAACCACAAACATTATAACTGGAAGGATCCCACTCACCTGATTTTAATTCTGTAATACTGAAAATATCACTTTCGAGTTCATTTTTAATCAAATGAAAATCGGTTTTGTTGTTATCTGATAATTCATCAATATTGAATTTTTTTAAAGAATCTAATTGAGCATTGACAAAATCAAGCACTATTTTTTTTTGATTGCCATCCGGTATAGTCAAAACACTATCAAGTTTGTGATAACCAGCACTTGAAGCCCAATTTGGACTAATTTTCCACAGACTGGTAACAAAACCATCTTTGTAACGGTCAAACTTTTGGTCTAAAGCCTTATCCGTGATGTTTTTGTTGCTTTTATTACATGAAAAAAGTAATGAAATAGCAAAAATAGAAACAAACAGTTTTTTCATAAGTTAAGTTATTTATGCTTTAAAGATAAAAAAAATGTTCTTTCTGCAAAGCAATAAGTTTTTTCTAATTAATATTTCAATAAATCAAGTAAAACTTCTTCAAAACGATATTTAGGCAAAAACTGATCTTCCAATGCTTTTGTAAACGGAATTGGTGAATCTAAACTGGCTACTCTTTTTACCGGTGCATCCAGATATTCAAAACATTCCTCCATAATTAATGCAGAAATATCGCTCGCAATTCCACCAAACATAGTATCTTCCTGATAAATAATTACTTTTCCGGTCTTTTTTACTGAAGCAAAAATAGTTTCGGTATCTAAAGGTTGAAGTGTTCTTAAATCAATTAAATCAGCATCGATTTCAGGATTTTTTTCTAAGGTTTCTAATGCCCAGTGCACAGGAGCTCCAAAAGCAATAATAGTTACTTTACTTCCTTCTTTTAAAACAGCTGCTTTTCCTAATGGAATGGTGTAATAATCTGTTGGAACATCCTGATAAACGCTTCTGTATAGTTGCTTATGTTCAAAAAATAAAACCGGATTAGGATCATTTATTGAGCTATTTAATAAGCCTTTTGCGTCGTAAGGAAAAGCCGGATAAACTACTTTTAAGCCTGGAGTTTTGGTGAACCAGGCTTCGTTTGTCTGAGAATGAAAAGGTCCTGCTTGCGTACCACCACCACAAGGCATACGAACCACGACATCAGCTTTTTCGCCCCAACGATAATGTGATTTTGCCAGTAAATTAACAATCGGATTAAAACCTGTTGAAACAAAATCAGCAAACTGCATTTCTACAATTGCTTTGTAACCGTTAATTGATAATCCCATTCCTGCCGAAACTACGGCACTTTCACAAATTGGAGTATTGCGAACTCTGTCCTTTCCAAAAAACTCAACAAAACCATCTGTTATTTTAAACGCACCTCCATATTCGGCAATATCCTGCCCCATAATAATCAGGTTTTTGTGCTTTTGCATGGATTGCTCCAAACTATTTCTTATTGCGTCAATAAATCGAATGTTTTTAGTTTCTGATGAAGGGTTAACTTCTTCATAAATAAAATGTTTGTAGATATCATCTAATTCTCCACTATAAGTTGGTGTAATCTCAGGTTCAGCATTTGAGATAGCTAAATTTTTATCAATTTCCTGCTTGATTTCATCATGAAGCTGCTCATCAAATTCAGCTGTTAAAACCCCAATTTTAGTCAAATAATCGCGGTAATTTGTCACCGGATCTTTTACAGCCCATTCGTCCATTAATTCCTGAGGGACATATTTGGTACCACTTGCTTCTTCATGCCCACGCATTCTAAAAGTTTTAAATTCTAATAAAACAGGATGCGGATCATTTTGCATTTGTTCTTTTAACTCTGAAAGTTTATTATAAACTTCCAGAATATTATTTCCATCAATAATATGACTTTCCATACCATAACCAATTCCTTTATCAGCAAGGTTGGTACAACTATATTGCTCATTTGTTGGCGTTGAAAGACCGTAACCGTTATTTTCAATAATAAACATGACAGGTAATTTCCATACTGCAGCAATATTTAAGGCTTCGTGAAAATCGCCTTCGCTGGTAGCGCCTTCACCCGTAAAAACAGCGGTTATTTTTTTATTATTTTGAAGTTTATTTGCAAGGGCGATTCCGTCTGCGACTCCTAATTGCGGACCCAAATGCGAAATCATTCCTATAATTTTATATTCCTGTGTGCCAAAGTGAAAACTGCGATCCCTTCCTTTTGTAAAACCATCTGCCTTGCCCTGCCATTGAGAAAATAAGCGGTGTAGAGGAATATCTCGTGTAGTGAAAACACCTAAATTCCGGTGCATTGGCAAAACATATTCGGACTCATCTAATACAGACGTCACTCCCACTGCAATTGCTTCCTGTCCTATTCCGGAGAACCATTTAGATACTTTTCCCTGGCGAATAAGGATTAACATCTTTTCTTCGATCAAACGGGGTTTAAGAAGCTTTTTGTATAATTCCAATAATTTTGCGTCGGTAAGGTCTTGTCTGTAAAAGATCATAATTGGGGTTTGTTTTTTAGTCTTTCAAATATAGAAATATATAACAATTTTATTTGTTATTGTTATATATTTTTTATTTTAATACAACTTTTAAAATTCAATTCTAAAATATTCTCTACCTTTGTTATTGAAAGGTTTTATGACACCTTTCTTCTTAAAATAAAAATGTAAAGTATGCAAAACATTCCTAGTGTAGACTTACGTGATTTCCTTTCGGACGACCCGAAACGTAAACAAAAATTTGTAAATGAAATCGGCAGTGCATTTGAAAACATTGGCTTCGTAGCCCTAAAAGGTCATTTTCTTGACGACCAGTTAGTAGACGAGCTTTATAGCGAAATTAGAAAATTTTTCGCTTTGCCAGTAGAAACTAAGCATAATTATGAAATTCCCGGTATTGGCGGACAAAGAGGTTATGTGTCTTTTGGAAAAGAACATGCTAAAGGCCGTAAAGAAGGAGATTTGAAAGAATTTTGGCATTTTGGTCAGTATGTTGACAAAGATTCAAAATATGCTTCGGAATATCCAGAAAATGTTGAAGTAAAAGAATTACCACGTTTTAATGTTGTTGGTAAAGATGCGTATCAAATGCTTGAAAAAACAGGTGTTTACGTATTAAGAGCTTTAGCTTTACATTTAGGTTTAGACGAGTTTTATTTTGATCAATTTGCAAAAGATGGAAACTCAATTTTAAGACCAATTCATTATCCTCCAATTACTTCTGAGCCAGAAAATGCGATTCGCGCGGCTGCTCACGGTGATATTAACCTGATTACACTCTTAATGGGTGCTCAGGGAAAAGGACTTCAGGTTCAAAATCATGATGGAGAATGGATTGACGCGATCGCAGCAGATGACGAATTAGTAATTAATGTTGGAGATATGTTGTCAAGACATACAAACAACAAACTAAAATCAACAATTCACCAGGTTGTAAACCCGCCGAGAGAATTATGGGGAACATCTCGTTTTTCTGTACCATTTTTTATGCATCCTGTGAGTGATATGCGCTTAGATTGTTTAGAAAACTGCATTGATGCTGAAAACCCTAAGAAATTTGAAGATATTACAGCTGGAGATTATTTATACGAACGATTAGTAGATTTAGGTTTAATTAAAAAGTAAACTTATTAAATTTCAATATTAAAATTCCAAATTCCAATTCAACTTGGAGTTTGGAATTTGGTTTTTATGAACTATATTTATTGGAATTTATTTTTTTTTAGAATAAAAATTTATGGACTTACAAGATCAATTAAAAAACTTATTTCCGGATCACATTGAATCTAATGAACCTGAAGAAATTCAGGAACAAGAACATGTTTTATATGTTCAAAAGGAACCAATGATTTGCAAATTTGAGAAAAGAAAAGGAAAAGCAACCACCATAATTGAAGGTTACGAAGGATCTGATGAAGATTTTAAAATCCTGGCCAAAGAAATTAAAACCAAACTAAGTGTTGGTGGAACTTTTAAAGATGATTCAATCATCATTCAAGGAGATTATCGTGACAAAATCATGGCGATTTTAAAAGAAAAAGGCTTTAAAACAAAAAGAGTTGGAGGGTAAAAATGTTTTTTTAGTTTCATGTTTCAAGTTTCAAGTTGTGCGTGAAGTTAGAAAACCTTAGAACCTTAGCCACTCAGAACCTCAGAACCTTAAAAAAAATGATAAAACAATCAGAATTAATACTAAATCCAGACGGAAGTGTTTACCACTTAAACCTTCGTCCTGAACATATTGCAAACGATATAATTTTTGTGGGAGACCAAAATCGAGTAGAAAAAATCACTCAGTTTTTTGATACTATTGAATTTTCAACGCAAAAAAGGGAGTTTAAAACGCAAACAGGAACTTATAAAGGAAAACGAATTTCTGTAATGTCTACCGGAATTGGCCCTGACAATATTGATATTGTTTTAAACGAATTAGATGCTTTGGTTAACATCAATTTAGAAACGCGTCAGCCAAAAGAAAATTTGACTTCACTGAATATCATTAGAATAGGAACTTCAGGTTCTTTGCATGCTGATATTCCCGTAGATAGTTTTGTCATGTCAAAATTCGGATTGGGATTAGACAATATGCTTCGCTCCTATTTAATTGACGATGTTTCTCAGGATGCATTGGAAGATGCTTTTATAATGCATACCAATTGGGATATCCGAAAAGGAAGACCTTACGCTATTCCTTGTTCTGAAACATTAGAAAAAATTATTGAATCTGATAAAATATTTAAAGGAATTACTGCAACTGCCGGCGGATTTTATGGTCCACAAGGACGCGTATTGCGCTTGAATATTCAGGATGAGGAATTAAACAATAAAATGGATAATTTCAATTTTGACGATCAAAGAATTACTAATTTAGAGATGGAAACAGCTGCAATTTATGGACTTTCTGCACTTTTAGGGCATAATGCGCTATCTTTAAATGCTATTATTGCCAATCGTGCTTCAGGAACCTTTAGTGAAGATCCGTACAAAGCGGTAGATGCGCTTATTGCTTATACATTGAATAAACTTGCTCAGAAGTAATTAGATAATTTATGAAAGATTCAATTATTAAATTTGATCAGTTGCTGAATGAAAATTCAGAATATTTCCCAACGATTGATTCTGTTATATTGGAAGAAAGAAAGCCTGGAAAATGGTCCAAAAAAGAAGTTTTGGGACATTTAATCGATTCTGCAATTCATAATTTAGTTCGTTTTACAGAAATCAATTATGTAGCAAAACCTTATCGTCACAGGCCTTATAATCAAATTGATTTAGTAAAGTTAAATCAATATCAGACAAAGGACATTAACGAACTCAATCAATTATGGCTATCGTTAAACAAGCAAATCATTCGAATTATGAAATCTGTTGACGAAAAAGCTTTAGATTATAAAATTATCCTAAGCGATGAATCTGTTATTGATTTAAGATTTCTAATGACAGATTACGTTGAACATTTAGAACATCATATTAATCAAATTAGATCCTAAATTATGTTTTTAAGAGTTGCACGACATACCAATGATTTAGAGAGAATCGAAAATTTTTATGTTGATATTCTCGGTTTTGAACGGTTAGGTGGTTTTCAGAATCACAATAATTACGATGGTGTTTTTATTGGAAAATCAGGTTTGGATTGGCATTTTGAATTTACACAATCAGATTCAAAAGCCAAACATACTTTTGATGAAGAAGATGTAATTGTGCTTTATCCGAAAACTATTTCAGATTATAATGAATTGAAAAATAAACTTGTACGTAATAATATCTCAACTATAGCTGCAATTAATCCTTTTTGGAATGAAAACGGAAAAATGTTTCAGGATCCTGATGGATATCGAATTGTTATATCGCCGTTGAAGGCAATTATTGACGAGATCAATTAGATAAAACTAAATTAGATAATTAGTCAATTTGAAAATTAGATAATTATTATCATCACTCAAAAATATTTAGAGATGAGCTTAAAAAAGTATAACTAAAATAATGGCAGAAACGCATAAAAAAATCCTATTTAGATACTATAGCGATTTATTAGAAGATACGGTTGTAGAAACCATGTGGGGAGAAATAATTGATTTAGAAAAGGGATATTTTAAATTAGATAATATTCCGTTTTTTGGACCTTTGATTGCAACAGATGACATTTTTTTTGCAGAATTTGATGAAGATGAACAGACTTTGGTTTACAGAGAAACTATTGAAATTTCCGGAAACTCAATTGTTCAGGTTGTAATTTTAGAAAAAGGTTTTGACAAGGAAATCATTAGAGAGAAACTCAAAGAAGTTAATTGCGAATCTGAAGGTATGAATGAGACTCTTTTTGCGGTCGAAATAACTCGCGAAGTTGATTATTTTGTTGTAAAAAGTATTTTGAATGAATATGTAGAACTTTCGGTAATAGATTTTGCAGAACCTTGTCTTTCAGAAAAACACAGAGCAGATTTATTAAAAAACTAAACAAACTTAAAATACGCATACCAAACAACTTAACTTAAACTTAAACTAAATGAAAACTGTAAAAATTGTAGGTGTTCCCGAACACTTCAATTTGCCATGGCAACTATGCATTGAAAATGGCGAATTTGAAGCAGAAAATATTGATTTACAATGGAAGAATATCCCTGAAGGTACAGGTAAAATGTGTCAGATGTTGCGTGATGGTGAAGCTGATATTGCCGTTATTTTGACAGAAGGAATTGTAAAAGATATTGTTGCAGGAAACCCAAGTAAAATTGTTCAGATTTATGTACAATCTCCTTTGATTTGGGGGATTCATGTTGCTGAAAAATCAGACTTTCATTCGGTTAAAGATCTTAAAGGCAAAAAAGTAGCGATTTCGAGATTAGGTTCAGGTTCACAACTAATGGCGTATGTAAATGCACATGAACAAGGTTGGGAAACGGATGATTTACAATTTGAAATTATAAATACAATTGATGGTGCCGTTGATGCTTTAACAAACGGAACAGCCGATTATTTTATGTGGGAACGTTTTATGACGAAACCACTTGTTGATAAAGGTGTTTTTAGACGTGTAGGCGACTGCCCTACTCCATGGCCATCATTTGTGATTACCGTTCGCGATGAGTTTTTAAAAAAGAATCCAAAAATCGTGGAGAAAATACTTGAAATCATCAATAAAACAACGCACGATTTTGCGCAGATTCCTGATATTGATAAAACTCTGGCCGATCTTTTCAATCAAAAAGTTGAAGATATTCAGGAATGGCTAAAGTTGACACAATGGTCTCAAAAACATTTAAGTGAAAAAGCATTCGATAAAATTCAAAATCAATTATTTGATCTGGGAATTATTGATAAAAAAAGTACTTTTGTTGAAACGGTAAAAGCGCTGTAAAAACTGCTTTTAATTCTTATGATGAAATTCCCTAAAATCGACTTTCCGCAATTAAAATCCAAATTACAGGTGAAATCACCCTGGGATAGGATTATTATTATGCTGTTGAGTCTTTTAATTACCATTCCGGTTTTCATCATTCTGCATCAAAATTTAATCGATCTAAAATGGGCTTTCAATTTAGATCGTGTTTTTATTTTTATAATCGTTTTCGCGGCTATATTTTTTTCTTTAATGTTGCTGCGAACGATCATTATACTGTGTATTGCCTTGTATTTGTTGATTTTGTTTTACGGAACTGTTATTGGGAATTATGGTTTCAATGAAATTTCGGAAGACTACAATTCGATGATTTATACTATGTCTGATAATCCGTTTCCACAGGATATTATTGCGGCAAAATTGCTTCCTTTTCCAAATAAATCAAAAATTATAAATGCCATAGAATATCAAAATCCGAAAGTTCGAAATTTTGCTATTATGGCCACAACAAAGCATTTTAAGAATGTTAAAGGATATTCAGACTACAGAACCATAATTCAGTGTTTTGCTGTCTTTAAAGAGATTAATAGCCGTTGGAATTATGTAAATGACCCGAAGGAAGGAGACTATATTGCAACTGCCACTGAATCATTGGCTTATTTTTCAGGAGATTGCGACGATCACTCTATCTTAATGGCTGCCGCAGTACGTTCTATTGGGGGAACTCCAAGGCTTATACATACAAAAGGACACATTTATCCTGAAATTCTGATTGGTTCTTTAATTGATTTGGAAAAAGTCAATTATCTTATAAAAAACGTACTTTTTGTAAAGGAAAGTTATGGCAAAAAAATCCATTATCATATAGATGATCGAGGTCAGGTATGGATGAATCTCGACTATACCGCTACTTATCCCGGTGGGCCATTTTTATATGAAGAGATTCTGGGAGCTCTTACCTTAAACTAAGTTTTATCCTTTAAGAGAGAATAGAAAAGCATCTCTTGAATTGGTAAAAGACTAATTATTAGATATTTTCCTAGAAAAATATAAAACGAATATTTTTTTTTTGTAACTTTTCATGTTTAATTTTTAATCTCAAAACCATGAAAAAATCTAAATTATTTGTCCTCGGAATTACATTGTTGACCCTATTAACGATTTCATGCCATAATAAAAGAAATAAATTGGTGAATTCCTGGAAAATAACAGCTGTTGAAAGTAATCACGTAGCACTTACGGATTCAGCAAAACATGTTATTTTAACATCTGGAAACCTAACTTTTACAGAAGATGGGCATGTAACGGGATTCTTATTGCAGCCAATTACAAATGGTACTTATGCCTTAACAAAAAAAGGAAAAAGTTTAGTTATTAAAGACGAAACTGGTACGCCGTTTCCAAGCGAAAGCACTATAACAGATGATGAGCTAATATTAAAATTAAAAGAAGTAAAAATTACACTTAAGAAAATTTAAGAACAAATTCATTTTTCAGCAATTTAAAATAAAAGAATTACATACCACATCAATATAATAAGCTCCTATTAACTTAGTTACTAGGAGCTTATTTATGTTTATAAATATAATATTGTAAATTTGAGTTATTTCAATTTAAATGAAAAAAATGCTTCAAATCGTTGAAAGAAATAAAAACCATATAGCTGATTTACAAAGAATTTTTCTGGAAGTACGGCAAAAAACATTCTACTGGGTAGATACGAAGAATTATAATCTTACCGATTTTGATCATCAAACTGAAGCTGAATTTATTTTAGTTGCTCTTGTTGACGATAAGGTTGTTGGCTTTATTTCGTTTTGGCTTCCGGGAAATTTTATTCATCATTTTTATATTGATGAAGAATATCAACAACGTAAAATTGGAGCAAAACTTCTTGAACAAGCTATTCAGATAATGAAGACTCCTATTACATTAAAATGTTTAGAAAAAAATACCAGAGCTGTTGAATTTTACAAAAATAAAGGTTTTGTTGTAACAGAAAGAGGCGTTTCAGATCATGGCGAGTATCTTTTGTTTACGCTTCATTAAAAGACAATAAAAAGCCCTAAAAACGAAATAGTTCTTAGGGCTCTCTACATTTTTATTTCTAATTTATTTTACTTCAGATAAACCTCTTGTTAACCAACCTCTTTTGTTGGCTGTTGCAATAGCATAAGGTGTAATCCAGAATAAACTAAAAGTATAAAATATGCTGTATGAATATGCCCAGAAAGCTTCTGATAAACTATATCTTTTTGCATAGAATAGAACTGAGAAACTCGAAACTATCAAAATGCTTAAAAGCGTAGAGCTAAAGAATAATATTGGGTGTATCGCTATAAAAAATAGCATAAATAGCAAGAACGGGTAAGCCATAGCGATCTTTAACGATTGATTTAAGAATAAAAGACGGGCACCAAATTTAGATTCCTTTCTAAAATCCTTGAAAACGTATTGTGCCATCATGATATTCTCACGTACATTGCTTCTACCCCATCTGATAAACATTTTGTATAAACCAACGTATTCTTCCGGTACATTAGTAAGAACAACTGCATTTCTTTGGAATAATACATGTAATCCTTGTTTCAGAATCATATTGGTCATGGCACGATCTTCACCAATGTCTGATGGTTGTCCCATAAAGGTTTGATCAATCCATTCCGGCAGACAATTAAGGACAGCATCGCGTCTGTAAGCTGCAGCGGCACCTGGAGTACACAAAACAGAACCCAACATACTCTCAGCAGAACGCATGAATTCAAAACTCATTACAAAACTCACATTTAGCATTTTAGGCAACAGGGCTTTTTTATTATTTAAAACGTGAACATTTCCTGCAACTGCACCGCATTTCTTATCAACTACAAATGGGCTTACAAGATTTCTTAAAGTATCTTTTTTTACAATTGAATCACTATCAACGGTTACAAAAATTTCTCCTGTACCCAATTCAAATCCACGGTATAAAGCATGACGTTTTCCTTTGTTTTCTGGCTGCTGAAAAATCTCCAAACGATCTCCTAATTTTAGTTTAGCTTGTTGCATCCAGTACCAGGTATCATCTTTACTTCCATCATCAATTGCTAGTAATTGTAGTTTTTGTTCCGGAAAATCACTGTCTGCAAGACTTAATAAAGTATCCCATACTAATTTTCCTTCGTTGTATGCCGGGACTATTACAGTACAGGTTGGCAATAGTTCATCTGAAACTGATTCAATCGGTTTGTATTTAAAGTACAAGTATAAATTATAAAGAAATGAACCTGTTTGGAAGAAAAATAAAGCTGCAGTCAGAATTAAAAAAGGCAGACCCCAGGCAGAATTTATTCTGTCTATATGAAACTGATCAAAGTCTGATTGTAATTTATAAACTATAAAAGAGCCCGCAAGCATTAATGCAAATGTACCAAGTAGCACAATAAAACTTAATGGATTTACGTTTTTCTTAAAATCTTTATGAGAATATTGATTGTTTATATTAAAAACTGAGCTGTTTAATGGAAGTTCACTTTTGCTTGAAGTGTAAAATTGTTCCTGAATAATTGTTTCGCTTTTCATAATGGGCAATTGCTGTTTCTTAATGGCTTTTATTAAATTGGCATTCCTTTTGAATATTATTTGATCGTCAAAAAATGATAAAAATTAACTATTCGAAGAAATATGACTATATCCCATTTTACAAGCCTTATGCCATTATCATTTTAAATTGACAATGAGTACTTTAGAGATTTTAAGCTAAAATTGCGTTGTGTAAAGATTACACACTTGTGAAAAGTTTATACTAAAGATTCAAAAAAAAGCCTCCAAATCTCTTGATTTTGGAGGCTTCTCATTTTAGAAAAAGATTACTGGACGTTATTCTTTTTATCTTTTAGAATTTTACCTTCTTTGGTAAATTCAAGGTCAATGTCATTTGTTAAATCAACATCCAAATCCTTGTGGCCATAATCGATATGCGTTATTTTTTCATTTGGATAATTTTTTGAAACATAATCTTTGACAGAGTCTGGAATAAATTCGGTCGGAATGGGTTTATCATCGCCATCAACTTCACGGTACGAACCGTCTTTCCAGAATTCCACTTCAGTTCCGTCTTTTAGTTTCACTTCATATCCTTTTTCACCATGCTCGGCATCTTTTTTAGCAATTTCTACGGAAGTATAACTAAAATGCTTCTTAAGAAATTCCTGTGCCGGTTTAGGCAATTCTGTTGTTTCAATTTTTTTCTGCGCTTTCGCCGATATTACAAAACCTAGTAATAAAACGGCCACTATAATTTTCGTTTTCATGATTTCTATATTTTATTTATCGTATATAGCTAATTTACAACAACTAAAAATACCTTCAAATGAATTTAAGAAAGCTTTAATTTTTTAAAAAGTACTTTTTTATTTATTTTTATTTCTGAAATAATAAATTTAAAATATACAATGACCATAGAAAAAGCCATAAGCAGTGATCATCAAATTTTGACAGATATCACCAAAAAATCAAAGGCTTACTGGGGGTATTCTGATGAACAAATTGAAAAATGGTCCCAATTTTTAACCGTAACTCCCGTTTATATTGATGCAAATGGGGTTTATAAATTGATTATAGAAAAGAAATTGGCAGGCTACTACTCTTTTCTTTACGAGGATGAAAAAACGGTGAAACTGGATAATTTATTTATATTACCGGAATATATCGGGAAAGGGTTTGGGAAAATTTTAATGAGACACTTTTTATTAGAAGTTGAAAAAACAAGCGTTAATAAAATAATCCTTGATTCAGAACCTAATGCAGAATTGTTTTATACAAAATTAGGTTTTGTCAAAACAGGACAAATTGAAACTTCCATTAAAGACAGGTTTATGCCGATAATGGAATTGAATATTAAATCGGAATAATAATTTAAAGAAAAAATTAAAATGGCAACAATAACTTTTCCAACAACTCCTGACTGCGAAATTGTAAGTTCGAGAATTGTAAACTTTTCTCAGGAACTTGTTTTTGAAGCCTGGACAAATCCAGATCATTTAAAAAATTGGTGGGGACCAAAAGGATTTACCAACACATTTGAAGAATTTGACCTTAGACCTGGCGGCAGATGGAAATTTGTAATGCACGCACCGGAGCAAGGAAATTTTCAAAATGAATGTGAGTTTGTGAAAATTGAAAAACCTACGGAAATAGCATGGATTCGCATTTCTAAACCTTTATTCAATATAGTAGCAACATTTGAAAAAGTAGCTAACGAGAAAACACAAATTGTTTTCAGAATGGTTTTTGAAACCGCTGAAGAGTGCTCCAAACTTAGACCATTTGTGGTAGATAAAAATGAAGAAAATTTTGATCGTCTTGAAGTCGAGTTGAGTAAAATGACCTTATAAAATTATTCCTCATTATTTGTCAAATGGCAAATAATAAAAAAACAACTTTGACTAACTTGCAGTATGAAAGAGTTTATAGAATATATACTGCAATTTGGAAACTTAAACCAACAGCAACTTGATTTAATTTCAAAAAAGGCGACAGAAAAAATCCTCCTAAAGGACGAATATTTTTCTGAAGCAGGAAAAATTGCTCAGGAAGTCGGCTTTGTTTTAGAAGGAATCATAAGAGTTTGTTACTACAATAACAAAGGTGAAGAAATTACCAAATATTTTATTGATGAAAACAATCTGGTCGTTGATCTGGAGAGTTTTAACAATGATATTTGTTCCAATGCTTACGTGCAAGCAATCACCGACTGTAAAATGCTGGTTTTTTCTAAAAAAGACTGGAAAGAACTTTTAGATATTATCATTCCGTGGGATGCTATTGTAAATAAAATTACTTCAAGAGCACTGATCCAGAAAATAGAAAGAAGAAGCCCGTTGGTTTCAGAAGATGCTACAACCCGCTATTTGATGTTTCTCAAAATTTATCCCAATGTGGTCAACCGTATTCCACTTTCTTATATCGCTTCTTATTTAGGCATTACGCAATCTTCTTTGAGCCGTATCAGAAAAAATATTCGCTAAAATGCTTTTTGTCATTTGGCAAATGATTTGGTTTTTAAAGGATGCAACTTTGCTTCAATAATTTTAAACAATAAAAAGATGAAGATCGTATTAATTACAGGAGCTAATAGAAGCATTGGATTAGAAATAACTAAACAACTTTCTAAAAAAGGTTTATTCGTTTATTTAGGAGCTCGTGACCTTGAAAAAGGTAATGCAGTCGTGCAGGAATTAAAAAAAGAAGGATTCGAAAACATCAAAGCAATTGAAATTGATGTTACAAAACCAGAATCTATATCGGCTGCAAAAAGTATTGTAGAAAAAGAACAAGGAAAATTAGATATTCTGATAAACAATGCTGGTATCAGCGGAGAATTTCCTCAAAGTGCTTCAACTGCATCAATTACAGCAATTCAGAATGTTTTTGACACTAACTTTTTTGGTGTAATTAGTGTTACGCAGGCATTTTTAGAATTGCTTAAAAAATCAGAAGTGCCAAGAATCACTAATATCACTTCTGGTTTGGGATCTTTGACCTTGCATAGTGACCCAAGTTGGAAATATTATAATTTTAAAGCAACGGGTTACATGACTTCAAAAGCAGCTTTAAACGCTTATACTATTGCATTAGCCTATGAACTTAAAGATTTATCTTTCAAAGTAAATGTTATCGATCCTGGTTATACTGCGACAGATTTCAATCACCACAGCGGCCCTGGAACTGTTGAAAGTGCTGCTGCTTTTATCATCAAACATACAGTAACAGATGAAAATGGACCTAATGGAATGTTTTTTAGTAATGATATTGAAGATGAAAGCGGAGTTAGTCCGTGGTAAAAATTTAGTTAACTTTTATTTGCAAAACCTCCATTACTTTTAATGGAGGTTTTTCTATTGTAAAGCCAAAATATCAATATTCATATCTGTTTTATTTACCTGATAATTTCAATTCGAGTTCCTTTACTTTATTTTCAAGTTCATTGATGTATTTTTTTTGAGGCAATAAAGCTTCCTCTATTTCTTCTGTTGAATAACGTGGCGTAATATGCTGTGGGCAATTCCAGTCATAAGCCTGAATTTCAAAAATCATCATTCTTTCAGGGCGAAATTTGTAATCATCAGGTTTTAAAGTATTGTATAAGGATTCATTATCTTTTAATTCAACAATTTTTGCATGTGCATAAAGTTTTAGACGGGCTCTATGTGGGTATGAAACCATAATAAGTGCTACTTTTTCGTTTTTAGAAATATTACCGGTTGAAATATATTGTCTGTTGCCAGAAAAGTCAACTATCCCAATCGTTTTATTATCTAGTACTTTAATAAATCCCGTAGGGCCGCCACGATGCTGAATGTAGGGGTATTCATTTTCTCCAAAACTCGCCATATAAAAACTATCTCTGTCGCTAATGAATCTAATCTCATTTTCTGTCAATCCATCCACAACTGACATTTTTTCCATTCGATCATAAGAATTCCTGCTTCCGGCTTCTTCCTGAATCTTTTTAATATTATCTGTAAAGGCTAATTGTGCGTAGTTCATAATTGATGTTCTAGATTTTATAACTTATTTTTTAAAAAAAATTCACCTTTATAATTCCTGAATTTGTCTGATCATTTGGTTAGTAAAGCCCCATTCATTGTCATACCACGCCATTACTTTTACGAGATCTCCATCAACTACTCTTGTCATTTCTAAATCGACAGTAGCAGCAAAAGGGCTTTGTATAATATCTGTAGAAACCAGCGGTTCATCAGTCACGGCCACTACTTTATGATAGCGATCCGTTTTTGATTCTTCGATTAAAATGGAATTAATTTCGTCAACAGTGGTTGGTTTTTCGGTTACAAAAGTAATGTCCGATATTGAGCCAACGGGAACTGGAACTCTCACTGCAACACCATCAAATTTACCTAAATATTGCGGTAAAGCTTTTGTTGTTGCTATTGCAGCTCCCGTTGCAGCTGGCGCTAAATTGATTCCTGCTGTTCGTCCCATTCTTGGTTCTTTCTTAGACGGAGCATCAACCAATGTTTGTGATGCTGTGTAAGCATGAGTTGTATTTAAAATGGCTTTTTTAATTCCAATTCTTCGTCCTAAAATTTCAATAATCGGACTTATATTATTCGTGGTACAGCTGGCACATGAAAACACGGCCACTTTTCCATCTTCAGTATTTACACCATGAACCACCGTTGGTGTATCTTTAGTTGGTCCTGAAATGACAACGAATTTAGATCCGGCTGTTAAATGTTTCTCTGCATCTGCTTTATTGGTAAAGAACCCTGTACTTTCGATTACAACATCTACCTGCAACTCTTTCCATGGGAGTTCTGCAGGATCTTTTATTGCGGTATATCTTATTTTATGCTCGTCAACCAATATAAAATCGCCTTCAAAACTTACTTTCTTATTAAACTTACCGTATATGCTATCGTATTTTAATAAGTAAACTGCATTTTCAATTGTCATTAAATCATTAATTCCTACCACTTCTAAATCTGGCGTATCCAAAATTATTTTTAATGATGATCTTCCAATTCTGCCAAAACCATTAATTGCTATTTTTTTCATGTTGTTTGATTTTAATTATATAAGACACTACAAAATTCCATTTATTTCTGTCATTGGGGTTTGACAAATTTTCTCGAAGAGTTGGCTGTTTTTCCTTAAGATGTGGAAGAATTTTCAACTCTTTTTATTACTAAAATGAGAATTAATAAATATACAACTTTAATAATCAAGAAAGTAAATAGTTTTTATTATGAAATATTTAAATCTTGCAGATTGAAAAAGTCAGCCAATTATAGATCATATCACACAATTGACTTAATAATCGAGAATAAAGATATTTCTTATATTCGTTAAATCTAATTGATATAATGTCAGTTTAATTGGCTTTTATTTGAATTAGAGAAACAATTAACAAAGGCCATTATGATAAAGAAATTCCTTTTTACAGCCCTATTTTTAGTTTTGTTTTCTCCACTTTTTGCCCAAACTTACATAACCAATGTAACAGTAGCTGATGTTGAAAAACAAAAACTAATTCCTAACCAGACCGTAATTATTACGAATGATTTAATTTCTAAAATTCAATCCACTAAGATAAAAATTCCTGCGAATGCAACTGTGATTGACGGAAAAGGTAAATATCTCTTTCCGGGACTCACAGATTCCCACGTGCATTTTTTTCAGAATGGCGGTCTGTACACGCGCCCGGATGTTATTAATTTAAGAAATGAAGTTCCTTATGAAAAGGAAATGAAATTAGCACATCAAACTATGGAAGATAAGCTGAAAAGATATCTTCAAAATGGTATTACCAATGTCATTGATGTTGGAGCGTCATACAGTTATCTAAAGCAGAGAGAATTATTCAAAAATAAAGAGTATGCGTCAAGTATCAATATGACAGGACCTTTATTGACAACCTATGAACCTGAGATATATAAAAATCTAAAAGACGAAGCACCATTTAGTTTAGTAAAAACTGTTGATGACGGAATAAAAATGGTTCAGGAACAATTGCCTTATGGCCCTGATTTCATCAAGATTTGGTACATTGTAGGTGCAGATGGTTTAGAAACGGAAGCGAGTGCCAGAAAAAATTTGCCTATTATTAAAGCTATTATTGACGAAGCGCACAAAAACAATTTAAAAGTAGCGGTTCATGCAACAGAGAGAATTACTGCACAATTAGCAGTAGAGAACGGTTGTGATTTTCTGGTACATAGCGTTGATGACGAAATAGTAAAAGACGATTTTGTGCAATTACTAAAGAAGAATAAAACGGTACTCTGCCCTACTTTAGAAGTTTCTAATGGTTACGAAAATACTCTGGGACAAAAATTAAAAATAAGCAATCATGAATTGCAAACTGCAGATCCTTTTCAGTTAGGGACACTTTTAGATCTTAGACATTTATCTGATACTGTACTTGTCAATAAGTATAAAAAACATATGAATTCAGAGAAAGAAATAGCCAGAATGACAAAAGTTAATACAATCAGTTCAGAAAATCTTAAAAAATTAGCTGATGCCGGTGTTTTAATAGCTACGGGAACAGATGCCGGAAACATTGGTACTTTGCATGCGTCTTCTTATTTAAACGAACTAATAGCGATGCAAAAAAGCGGTATGAGTAATTGGAAAATCATTCAGGCTTCGACGATTAACGGAGCCAAAATTTTAAATAAAGAAAACATATTTGGAACCGTCTCTGTTGGGAAAAAAGCAAATCTGATATTACTGAATGCCAATCCTGTTGATACTATTGAAAACTTCTCAAAAATAGATCGTGTTATTAATAATGGAGTCGTTTTTAAACCCGAATCAATTATCGAAGAAACTCCGCTTGCATTGGTACAGAGACAATTAAATGCTTATAATTTAAGAAATATAGATGCTTTTTTAGAACCCTATGCCGAAGATGTTGAAATTTATAATTACCAGGATAAATTAATAGAAAAAGGAAAGGCAGAAATGCGAAAAAATTACGCAGCAATGTTTGAAAAAGTTCCTAATTTACATTGTGAATTACTGGGCCGAATTGTTCAGGGGAATACCGTGATAGATAAAGAACGTGTTCAATTTGGAAAAGAAATTGTAGAAGCGGTTGCTATTTATCATATTGAAAACAATAAGATTAAAAAGGTTTATTTTATTGATTAAAGGGAAGAAAACATCTTAAAATAAAAAAGAGAAATTGTAAAATAATGTTCGGTTAGTAAAACTTCATTACAAAATAATGGAGTTTTTTTATTCGTAAGGAACCCATTTATTGGCAAATTTTTAGGATATTTTTAATAAAGATAATTCCTATATTCACCAAAAAGTAAACTATCATAATAAAAATAACTATCTCAAAACCAAATAAACATGAAAAAACTATTTCTTTTGGCCCTTATAATAATTTCTCAATCCTTTTACGGGCAAAATAAAGATGTCAAAAAACCTGAATATGTAATTATCGCAAACAATGAGATTGTCTCAATGGAAACGGTTGAAAAGTATGGTGCCGAAGGTTATGTTAAATCAATGACTAAAGGGGTTTCTGAAGAGAAAAGAAATGAATTAGCCAGTAAGTTTGGAGATAAAATTGGAGATAAGGAATTCATAATTTTAATTGGAATTTATACGGAACAGGAAAAAATAGAAAATGAGAAAAAAATGAGTTCCCAACCAGTAGAAGGCAAAACTGTAGTTAAAGCAGATGAAAAAGAATATATTTTAAACGTAAATGATAATGCAAAAGATTTTACTTTAAAATTGGTTGATGGTAAGGAGATAAAACTTTCTGATTTAAAAGGGAAAGTTGTTTTAGTGAATTTTTGGGCAACCTGGTGTGCACCTTGCCTAATGGAATTTTATGATATTCCATCAAAAATCATCGAGCCATTTAAAAAAGATGATTTTGTGTTTTTAGCTATATCCAGTGGAGAAACACAGGAAAAAGTATTGAATAAAGTAACCAAACTAAGAAAAGACGGAATTGACTTTAACTATGGCGTTGATTCAGATCGAAAAATTTGGAATGAATATGCCACCGCTTCTATTCCTAAAAACTTTTTAATAGATCAAAACGGCGTTATTAAATTTGTTGCAACAGGAAATGCTCCTGGTAATTTAGAGAATATAGCGACAGAGATTAGAAAATTGTTGGCTAAATAAATAGATCAGGCATTATAGAAAAGAATAGAAAAGACTCCAATTAAACGTTGGAGTTTTTTTATGTCTCAAATATTAAATGAAAATTGATTATTATTGTGTTTCATACTAAATCTATAGAATAAAAGAATTATGATACTAAAAACGTTAATAAAAGCAAACCCGCTATTACTTTTTTTTATCATATTTCAGCTTAATGCGCAGCAAACAGATAGTTTGACACGGCAGTTTATAATGGATATAGAAATAAGGCCTCGAGCCGAATATACTTCAAATTATATACTCCCTCCCAATGATTCCATTGATCCCTATTTCTATATTACACAGAGAAACAGAATTTCGATGCAATACGCAAGAGAAAAATGGCTAATCAAATCCGATGTGCAGGAAATTCATCTTTGGGATCAGAATAATAAAGCTTCTAAAGTAGGAAGTATTAATTTTTATCAGTTGTTTCTTGAAACGAAATTTAAATCGTTCAATTTTAGATTAGGAAGGCAAAGTATCTTATTAGATAATGGGAGACTTTTCTCTGATGCACCATGGGCCCAGCAAGGAAGGGCTCATGAAGGGATACGCGTGATGAAGTATTCGAAACATATTTCAAATGATTTTTTCTTTTTGTTTACTCGCAACTATAATGAAGAATTTGAACCATCTTATTCTCCAGTTGCTTCAAATCGTTACAAATACCTGTTAACGAATAATTTTCATTATAATTCTGATAGATATTTTTCTTTTAATTCACTGAATATTGTTGATTTTTTAAAAAGTACAACCTCAGAAGAAATGTATACTCGTGCAACTACTGGCGGAAGGATTGAGTTTAAAACAAAACAATGGTATTATACACTTAACTCCTATTTACAATTTGGGAAAAACCCGAAAGGTCAAAAATTGTTTGCTTACTATCTTCAGCCCGAAATTCGATTAACTCTTAAAAATTCAATCTGGAGACTGGGTGCTGAAATCATTAGTGGAAGCAACTCTTCATTAGCTACAAACGAATCGGGAGATTTTGATGTTTTATATGGCGTAACATGGAAATTTAATGGAAATATGAATGTATTTACCCGTTTCCCTACTGATGTTGGCGGAAAAGGTCTGGTGAATCCCTATTTATTCGCTACAATACCAATAAATAGTAAATTATCACTTCGTTCCGATTTTCATCTTTTCTATAATCAATACCCTTTAATTAGCAATTTAGGCCAACCAGTGTCAAAGTTTCTCGGATTTGAAAATGACTTTTCAATGAAATATATACCCGTTAGGCAATTAGAAATAAATTATGCTTTTTCATTTTATAAGTCAACTGAATCAATGAAATACTTAGCAAAAATACAAGATCAAAACAAGTTAGCACTGTGGAGTTATCTGATGATATCTTATTCTTTTAATGCTGTAAATACGAAACATTATAAAAATAGCATTAGGTAATTCTAACTTAGAATCATTGCTAAATATTGGTAAAATATAAAAGTATACCACATAATTATTTTTGGCCACAGCGAACACATAGGTTTTTATCTAAGAATGCCTTAGAAAGCACGGAGTTCGCACAGCTAAATTAAAACAAACCTCTGTATCCCGAGACTTTGCAATGCCTTTACTAAAAACTTAGAGTAAAAAAACTTAGCGTTATTTGCGTTATTTTTTTCTCTTCACAGATTTTCTGTTGACTCAAATTTTTACACCCGATACAATAAAATTACTGGAGATTTTGAACAAAAAACTACTTAA
This sequence comes from Flavobacterium sp. LC2016-12, assembly GCF_015351595.1. Classification (GTDB taxonomy): domain Bacteria; phylum Bacteroidota; class Bacteroidia; order Flavobacteriales; family Flavobacteriaceae; genus Flavobacterium. The sequence goes on from NZ_JADKPT010000001.1 coordinate 1,061,346, forward strand.
TTTCTTAAGGAGTTTTTTGGTGGTCCTTACGAACCTGTTTACGAACTATCTTTTGCATGATTTGAAGAAAATTTCGATAAAATAATTTATTTAAACATGTACTTACCTTGAAACATAAGCTAGTTATCGCAAAGATATTTCTTATATTAGCCTAATCAGAATCTAATTTCTGGCTTAAAACATAATAATTGTTTTTCAGTACTGCAATTTAATGATCTACAAACAATTGATCTGAAGTTTTCGTCAGAATCAAAAAACAAACACTAATGAAACTTTTTAGAGACTTCAAATCGTACAATGATTACATTGGTTTGAATAAACCATTGGACAACGATATTGATGTTGGATACTACGACCCGCCAAACATGCTTTTGAAATCAGAAGCGGTTATGGTTGATTTTTACAGAATATCAATCAAAATAAATTTTAAGAGTAAAATTACACCTAAGGAGAAACCAATTAATGCTGTGTTTTTTAATAGTCCTGAGTTAGTTTTGACTACAGGCTGGGATGTTGAACCAACATATACTGGAATGTATTTACAGCTTTCCAAAAAAATAATTGAGGAAAACCGTTTTTTATTCAAAACCTATTTAGACTATGGACAACACGAGGCATTATATTTAACAGAAGAAGAAATACAAGAAATTAGTCTGGTTTTTAAACTAATGATAAAATATTACGAAAGCGATAAAAAACATTTTGCCGTTCTACTTTCCTATGTTAATGTTTTGGTTTCGTTAGTTGAAGCATTTTACAAAAGACAGTTTTCAACGGATCCAAAACAATATAATCACATCATATCTGAATTTCAACAAAGTTTAATTGATTATTACAACCAACCTGTCTCTCAAATTCCGAATGTTCAATATTTTGCCGATAAATTAGGACTAACCGCTAATTATTTGGGCGATATTGTAAAACATTTTACTCAAAAATCTACACTTGAAACTATTCATGAATTTGTTATAAGGAAAGCGAAAGAACTTTTGGAACAAAATCCTCAAATGAAAACTGCAGAAGTAGCTTATGAATTAGGTTTTGAATATCCCAATTATTTTTCAAAGTTTTTCAAAAAACAAGTTAATCTCACACCAAAAGAATACCGATTGCAACTTGTTCAAATCAATAAAAAAACGCCCTTGTAAGATGGCGTTTTTTGTTATCCGTAATTTGTATCCTTTTTATTAGTGATCCGTTTCCTTTGCTTCTCTAGGTTGCACTTAAATTTGTATCATTAAAAAAAATAAAGATGAAAGACGAAGAAAATTCAAGAAGGAAATTTATTCAACAAACGTCACTTGCTGCTGCTGGTTTGCTATTTGCGCCAAATTTATTGTCAGCGACGAATACTTCATTATATACAAAACAAATTAATGATAATAAAAACAACAATATGAAAACAAGAAAACTCGGAACTCTGGAAGTTTCAGAAATTGGTCTTGGATGCATGAATATGGTAGGAAACTACAACCCGCCTGCAAATCATCAACAATCTATTAAAACCATACGTACGGCATTTGAAAATGGAGTACGATTCTTTGATACAGCAGAAGTTTATGGTCCTTACACAGATGAAAAATTGGTTGGTGAAGCGCTGGCGCCTTTTCGTAATGAAGTCAAAATTGCCACAAAATTTGGGTTTGCAATCGATGGTACTATTGGATTAGACAGCAGGCCAGAACGAATCAGGAAAGTTGTTGAAGAATCACTTACGCGTCTGAGCACCGATCATATTGATCTATATTATCAACACCGCGTTGATCCGAACGTGCCAATCGAAGAAGTTGCGGGCACTATTAAAGACCTTATTCAGCAAGGCAAAGTTTTGCATTTTGGACTTTCCGAAGCTAGTGCTAAAACAATTCAACGTGCACATGCCGTTCAAAAAGTATCCGCTGTTCAGTCAGAATATTCATTGTGGACACGTAATGTCGAGTTAAATGGAGTGCTTAAAACATGTGAAGATTTAGGGATCGGATTCGTTCCTTGGTCTCCTCTAGGTGCGGGCTTTTTGACTGGTAAATACGATACAACCACTAAATTCGACAAAGAATCAGATTTCCGAGCGGGCTTTCCTCGTTTTTCAAAAGAATTTTTATCACTGAACATGCCAATGATAGAGTGGCTAAAAGAGTATGCTAAAAAAAAGAATGCAACACCTGCTCAAATTGCCCTAGCGTGGTTACTGGCTAAAAGCCCTAATATTGTTCCAATTCCAGGCACTCGTACTGAGGAACATTTATTGGAAAATCTTGGCGCGTCAAAAATTCATTTAACAAAGGAAGATATTCAAGGTATAGATATCTGTTTTACAAAATTCCCAATATATGGCGATCGTATGGGCGAAGCACATATGAGTTCAATAGATTATACAATTTAATTACAAAATCGAGAAATTATAATAAAGATGAAAAAGGTATTATTAATCAATACACATTTAACGTATCCAAATTGGTCAGAAGGATTATTAAACGATGCTTTCAACCAAAAAGCTAAAGATTTTTTTGAATCAAAAGATTTTGAAATTTTAGAAACGAAAGTAGAAGACGGCTACGACGCAGATGAAGAAGTAGAAAAACATCTCCAAGCTGATATTATCATTCTTCAAACACCTGTCAATTGGTTTGGTGCGCCATGGATTTATAAAAAATATGTAGATGAAGTTTTCAATAGCGGACTACATAGTCAAAAGTTTCTTTCAGGAGATGGCAGAACCAGAGATGATTTAACCAAGCAATACGGAACAGGTGGAAAGATGCAAGGAAAAAAGTTTATGATTTGTGCTACTTTTAATGCACCCACTGAAAGTTTTGACAATCCTTTGCAGTCCCTGATGCAAGGAAAAGGAACTGAAGATTTATTTTTAAATATTACAAGTAATTATCGTTTTTGTGGTGTAGAAATTTTAAAAGGGTATAACTCTTTTGATATTTTTAAAGATGGGGATATTGCTAATGATTTAGCAAATTACCCTAAATATTTAGAAAAAATGTATGGGTTAATAGTGATTTAATCAATTCTGAGGAACAAAACAAACTACTTTTTGGTGGGCGATGATAGCTTGTTCCGATTCATTGGAAGGTTCGAACCCCCGACCACTTCCGATTGAAAATCGGAATGCTCTGAAACCAGCTGAGATAATCTTTAATC
>NZ_JADKPT010000002.1 GCF_015351595.1 Flavobacterium sp. LC2016-12
TCTTTATTCTTTATTCTTTATTCTTTATTCTTTATTCTTTATTCTTTATTCTTTTTCTGATTTAACAGTTTTTCAAATTCCGGAAGTTCTTTTTTATACGCTTCCACATCCCAGGTAGCATTCCAATTTTTAAGATAATCCGACATCGTTCCTAACCCTACAGAAGCTCTTCTTTTATCAACATTATCAGGATCTTCAAGCGGAGAAACAAACGGAATCTTGGTAGTTGGATGATAGGAAACCTGACTTCCGTAAATTTGTTTTTTACCTTCTCTCAGAGCAACTCTGTCTTCAAGTAAAGCCAAAGAACTTGCTTTGGCGTTCCCTTTTTTAACAGCGTCTTTCATCATTGGAAGGTATTTTTGCTGATATTGTAAATCTGCATGTTGTATAACCAAAAACAAAGTTTGATTGGCCTGCGATCCCACAACATCTTTTCCTACCCAGCCTTTTTCATCTAAAATCTTCATTACCCTGATCAGATTGATGCTGTCCTTTTTGCCCATTAATTTACCTATGCTGTCGATTTTCTTTTTATCAGCATTAGGCGCTTTATAAATTTTCATAAAATCTCCACGAATACCCTGATCTTCTGCATAAATATCCAAAAGTTCTTTTTGAAGGGGCTTATCATAGTTAACGCTCAAAATATCCATTTTCTTCTGAAGCTTATCTATTGTCTTTGTCCATTCTTTCTTATTGTGCAGCGATTCTAAATCGTTATCTATTTTTATGTGAGCAATGTCTTCATAACCATTATCAATTGCTAAATCCAGCCACTTAAAAGCTTTCTCATCATCATTGTTCAAAGCTGCAGCGCACGCACCATTGTATAAATCTGTAGCTGATTTGTGTTCTATTTTAAATGCCTTTTCATAATAGCCAACAGATCCTTTATAATCTTTCGCTTTATAAGCATCATCACCTTTTGCAACAAATTCTTTATAGGTTTGAGACTGCATCAATCCAACATTCAATGTAATAAAAAAGAAAGCAATTAGTTTTTTCATAAATTTAAATCGTTTAGTGGTTTATTTTATTTTTTGCTCCGAGATTAATTCGCCGTTGTTATACTTTTTGATTTCGGTTAATTTTCCTTTATCAGAATAGAATTTCCAATCTCCAAAGTAAAACCAATGTGTTTCTTTGGAATTACTTTCCATTTTTGTTTTTCCTGTTGATTGTACTTTTCCGTTTTCATAATAATATTTAACCGTACAGATTCCGTTTTTATATTTCTCTGTTTTGTAGATTTTTCCTCCAATGTAGGATTTCCACTTTTTTACCGGTTCATCGTGTTTGTAATATTCAAACGATTTGTATCTGACATTGTCTTGCACGTAGTCGTCAATCCAAACACCTTCTTTTTTGTGATCGATCTTCTGATTGATGGGTTTGCTTTTACAGCTTAAAAACATAGTCCCACAAAATAATAATATGAAAAGCTTCTGCATTTGAATGTTTTTACTCTACACTTATAGATGTTGCTCTACAAATGTAGAGATAAAAATTTAATGTGCAAGTATTTTTTTTGAAAAAAGGTTCTGAGGGGCTAAGTTGCTAAGGTTCTGAGGTTTTTTAGCTTAGAACTAGATAACCTGAACTTACCTGAGTGTGCGTTAGGGATAGGAGCGGTATCTCCCGATTTAGAAAAACAAGGCATTTTTGCCGTAGTTTTTGTTAATCGGGAATATAGCGGATAGCCCGACCGAAGGGAACGCCCATAAAAAAATCCGCTCATTTCTGAACGGATTTAGAATATTTATAATCTTTACAAAGAATCTAAACTTAAAAAACTTTGTGCCCTAGCGCCTTTGTGGCAAAGAGACAAAGTGGCAAATTCTTACTTACTTAATTCCACAAAATACTTGTAAAACAACGGAATAGTTTCGATTCCTTTTAAGTAATTAAAGATTCCGAAATGCTCGTTTGGCGAGTGAATCGCATCAGAATCTAAACCGAATCCCATTAAGATGGTTTTGCTTTTTAGTTCTTTTTCGAACAAAGCTACGATTGGAATACTTCCTCCTGAACGAACCGGAATTGCAGGAACTCCAAACGTTTCTGTGTATGCTTTGTTTGCTGCCTGATACCCAATGCTGTCAATTGGCGTTACATAACCCTGACCACCGTGATGCGGCGTTACTTTTACCGTAACTCCAGCCGGAGCAATACTTGTGAAATGTTTAGTGAAAAGTTCTGTGATTTCATGCCAATCCTGATTTGGAACCAAACGCATTGAGATTTTAGCGAAAGCTTTGCTTGCAATAACTGTTTTTGCTCCTTCACCCTGGTAACCGCCCCAGATTCCGTTTACGTCTAACGTTGGACGGATAGAGTTGCGTTCGTTGGTTACATAGCCTTTTTCACCGTAAACATCGTTTAGGTCTAAGGCTTTTTTATATTTTTCTAAACTGAAAGGCGCTTTTGCCATTTCAGCTCTTTCTTCAGCAGATAATTCCTCAACTTTATCGTAGAAACCCGGAATTGTAATATGATTGTCTTCATCGTGCAATGAAGCAATCATTTTAGCCAAAATATTAATTGGGTTTGCCACTGCTCCACCGTATAAACCTGAATGTAAATCACGGTTAGGACCTGTAACTTCAACCTCAACGTAACTCAAACCTCTTAAACCTGTCGTAATTGACGGTTGTTGGTTCGAAATCATTCCGGTATCTGAAATTAAAATAACGTCATTTTTCAGTTTTTCCTGATTGCGTTCTACAAACCAGGCTAAACTTGCTGAACCAACCTCTTCTTCACCTTCGATCATGAATTTTATGTTACAAGGCAAAGTATTGCTTTGTACCATATATTCTAATGCTTTTACGTGCATGTACATTTGACCTTTGTCGTCGCAGGCACCACGCGCGAAGATTGCTCCATCAGGATGAATCTCAGTTTTTTTGATAACAGGTTCGAATGGTGGCGATGTCCATAATTCCATTGGATCTGGTGGCTGAACATCATAATGTCCGTAAACTAAAACGGTAGGTAAATTTGGGTCGATTATTTTCTCTCCGTAGATAATTGGATAACCCGGAGTATCGCAAGTTTCGACAAAATCGCAGCCTGCTTTTGATAAACTTTCTTTTACAGCCTCTGCTGTGTCGATAACATCTTGCGAATATGCAGTGTCGGCACTAACCGACGGAATTTTTAATAATTCGATCAACTCATTGATAAAGCGATCTTTATGTTGTTGAACGTACGACTTAATATTTTCCATTTAAAAGATTTTTATAGAATTTCAAAAATACAAAAAAGAGAATTAATATTTTTTTTCAAAAATGCTTTGAAAATTCGAAGTTATGCTTATCTTTGCACCCACAATTACGCGGATATGGTGAAATTGGTAGACATGCCAGACTTAGGATCTGGTGCCGCAAGGCGTGTAGGTTCGAGTCCTATTATCCGCACTGAAAAAAGCTTCTGAGAAATCAGAAGCTTTTTTGTTTTACTTCGTTTTTACTTTAAATGAATCATATAAATTTACGCTTATTTGAAATCAATATTTATGAAAAAAGCTTTAAAAATATTTTTGCTTCTAATTTCGACTTTAAGTTTCGCTCAGAATAAATCAGAAAACGAAATATTTAAAAAAATAATTGATCATGAGATTGAGAAAAATAAATCTATAATTTATATACAATGTAAAAAACCAAATACGTCCTTTAATATCAAAGAATTCAAAGAAGAAAATGAAGGATTCGTAATATCTGAAAGCACACTACAGGAATTTGAAAAGAATAATATCAATACTAATGAAGTTTGGAATTCAGAATTAATAAAACAATTAGACTATATCAAAAACACTAATTGTTTAACAAAAGAAGAAATAGAACTAATATTTAAGAATACAAATAAAAGACAAAACATAATCTTGATTAGCAAACCTATCTTTGACAATGGCTTTGAAAACTGTATTATTTCTATCGTCTACTCAAAATCTCTTCACAGTTCTTATGGTCAGAGTTATTTTCTAAAAAAAGTTAATGGCATTTGGACTATTATAACGGGATTTGGCCACTGGATGTCATAAATTTACAAACTTCTATTGATTAAAAAGATAATTTATTGGCTTTCGATGAAATGAAAAACCAAGGTGAATTTAACCGCGATGAACGGATAAAATCCCTTGAAAAGCGAGGTAATACAGTGGCAAAAACGGTGCGGAAAAACAAATCTTAATTTTTCTTTTATTCCAAATAAGGATCCAAAACTTCCGCCAACTTATTCATCCAATAAAAATTATCTTCAAGATTATTGAATTCTGTTCCTACAGTTTCACAGCTTCTCATTGCGCATAACGAAAGAACATAATTTACTTGTCGTATTGTCTTTGCCATTTCTTCTGGATTAATAGTCTTTGTAAAAAACTCACTTAATCGGGCTTCAACTTCTTCTGAAAGATGATTTGTGGTCATAATTTTAGATTTTAAAATATTGCAAAAATCATTCGAACTTTATTTCATTTGAACTCATATATGCGTTCAATTCTAATTATTTTTTTCATATACAAAATCTATTTTTAAATTTACCACAAATCCAAAAAGCTACCAATGATTAAAACCAAAAAATTTCAACTTACCAAAAAAGAATACTTCATGTTCCTTGTTAGACTTGAATTAAAAAGACGAGGATGGTTATTTGCTTTTATGTGGATATTTTCCGCTATAGTTCTTTTTACCGGAAAAAAAGATTCTTTTAGCTTTTTTATTATAGTTGTTGGATTCATGTATCCTGTTCTTACGATCTATAAATATTGGAGTTTTGCAAATTCAAAGGAAAACAAAATTATTTTTAAAGAAAGACAATACGAAATTTTCCCTGATAGAATCATTTCCCGTATGGGTGAAATATCAGAAGGTACAATCGATGTACAGAATTTTATAAAAGTTTTCGAATTAAAAGATCTTTATCTTTTATATATTTCTAAGGGTCAGACACTTTTTCTTCCAAAACTAATTTTTGAAACTCAGGAAGATGAAAATTGGTTTAGAAATGAAGTATTTTTGAAAGTTAAAAACAGATAAATTTTGGATATGCTCAAAAAATCAATTTTCGCTATTATTCTTCTTTTTGTTTTAAGCTCCTGTCTCGTTCAACGAAAAGTTTTAGAAATGGATGATTGGTACGCTTTTACGAAAACCAATACAGCGCAACAGCAGCCATCAGATATTTATGAGTTTAACGACGGAATGATTCGCATGCATGGAAATGAGAATAGCTGTTTAATGACCAAAAAAAGCTATAAAAATTTTGAACTAGAATTAGAATACAGATGGAATCTGGAAGAGCAATACAAAACAACCAGCACAAAAAACAGCGGTGTAATGTATAATATTCCTTTAGACGCGGCTGACAAAATCTGGCCAAAAGGATTTCAGTTTCAAATAAAAGAAAATACTACCGGAGACTTTATTTTCCTGGATCAGGTAACAGCAAAAGTAAATGGGAAATCAATTGAAGCCGCTGCAAGTGTCGTTTCTCCTAAGTTTATAGCCAACGAGAATCCGTATGGCGAATGGAATACCGTTGTTATTAAATCTTTCAACGGGAAAATTAAGCAATACTTAAACGGAAAATTAGTAAATGAATGTACGGATGCTTCTTCTACAGAAGGGAAAATTTCTTTGAATTATGAGCGTTCGCCAATTGATTTCAGGAATATTACGATAAAAGAGATTTCGAAATAATACTTTTCGGCAAAGTTTTTTTCCGCCACGAATTCACAAATTAATTTAAAAATTCGTGAATTCGTGGCGGAAACTTAGTGTGTTTATTACTTTGTATTGGGATTTAGTAACTCAATTATCTTATCCACATTAACCTCACTATAATCATTTATATAAAAATCACACGGAGGCAATTGTTCTTTGGTATGCGTACTCAAAACACCAACTACTTTCATTCCTGCATTTAATCCAGCTGTAACGCCCGAAAAAGAATCTTCGAAAACAACACAGTCCGAAGGAGCAACGCCAACACGTTCTGCAGACTTTAAATATACTTCCGGATTTGGTTTATGCTGTTTTACGTCTTCGCTTGATAGCATCGAATCCATTTTTTCATCTAGTTTTAAAACATTGGCAATCAAATCCAGATTCGCACGTGGAGCAGATGTTGCAACCGCCGTTTTAAAACCACGAGATTTCAATTCGCTTAAAAAATCCAAATAATGCGGAATCGTTTCGACTTTATCTTTATAAACCTCACGGAACATTCCTTCTTTTTCGTCTTCCAGTTTTATAAGTTCTTCACCGGTAATGGGACGCTTGAAGAAATGCGACATGATATAACCGTTATGTTTTCCGTACATATGTTCTTCAAATTCTTCTTCTGAGTGCGGAATTTCATATTTATCAAAAAAGGCCTCGAAAGCTTTTGCATGATGTGGATTGGTGTGACAAATCACGCCATCCATATCAAAAATAACACATTGCTGCTTCATTGTATATTTTGTTTTTTTAACGGTCGCAAGATAGGGTAATATAGGGTTATTTCACAGAGAATCGCGGAGGTTTTTCGCAGAGATTGATAAAGATTTGTTATTAAATAAATGGATTGAACGTACTGTTTGTCATTTCGAGGAACGAGAAATCCTCGCAAATAACTCCGCAACGAATATCTAATCTTTGTCGAGCTTCTCGCGAGGATTTCTCGTTCCTCGAAATGACAAAAATGAGGAAAAACTTGAAACTTGAAACCTGAAACCTGAAACAAAAAAACTTACCCAATCCAAATCTTACTTTTAACCAAAGTCATTGTCTGCCTTAAATGCTGATTTAATGCAATAAGAATAATCAAAACTACCAAACCATAACCCACAATCGTATAAATTTCCATATCGGCCAATAAAGTGGCTTGTTTGGTAATGGTTCCGAAAACTTTTTTCAAGGCCAAAGTATTCGCATTGTCTGCGGAATATCCTTTTGCCATAAAACTCTGTGCTGTTGACGCTATTGTTTGTTGTGCTTCGGGGCTTTCGCCAGTTACAAATTGACTTAGTTTTAAAAAGTGCTTTTTATTCAGGAATACCATTGCATTCTGCATCACACAAAACCCGATCGTACTTCCCCAAAAACGTCCAGAAACACCGACAATTCCCAAAGAAACAGCCATTTTAGCCGGAACGGAAGATGTCGTAAACAAGATTAACGGAACGAATAAAAATCCAACGCCAATTCCCTGTAAAACGTACGGAATGATAATATCGGATAAAGCTACATCGGGTACAAACAGAAATGTAAACCAAAAATGAAACAACGCAATCAAAGAAAAACCAATTATAAAAATGATTTTAGTTGATACCGATTTCATTAGAAAATAAGCAGCCAAAATCAATCCTATTACATTTCCTAATCCGTTAATGTATTGCACGCCCGCAACGCGCGACGGATCCCAATTCCAAATAGAAAACATCACCGAATGACAAAGGCTCAGCGTTGCTCTGCTGATGTAAAAAAGGAAAAACAATAGAAACCCAATTCGCAAATTGGCATATTTAAAAACTTCGAAATTAAAAGTCGGTCTTTTTACTAAAAGCTCTTTAAAGATGAATAACCCTCCCGATATCATGGAAATTATCAAACTCAGAACCATTTGAGAAGACTCAAACCAGTATTTTTTCTCGGCATAAACAAAAAAGTAAGCGCCGCAAAGAATAGCAGTTAAAACTAAAATATAACTCAACCAGTCGATTTGATACAGCGGAATTTTCTTTGTGATTCTATGTCCACGAAAAGTAACCAAGATCAAAAAAACATTCAAAACCTGAAGTCCGCCTGAAACATACAGCATGTATTTCCAATCGTAATGATCCAGAAACCAAACGGCAATGTTCATAATAAACGGCGTTGATAACAACAGTGAACCGTAATAAAAGGAGAAACCAATTATAATGGCGTTTTTAGAATTAAACTGTTCAATCAACAATTGTCTGATCGTAATTACCGGAAGCGCCATTAAAATTCCCTCGGCAACTCGCAGCAGTAAAAACAGATAAAAATTGGTAATATAGGCTGATGAAATAATCGTGATTCCGATTACGGAATACACCGCCATCAGATAATTCTTGGCAGGAAAAAAACTCGAAAATCGGCTTTCGATCAAAATTGTCGCCAGCAAAGTTCCGTAGGTTACGCACATCGCAAACTGCAAATCTTCTGGTTCGATGTCCAGAAAACTTGCCGCGTAGGTTACGTTTGAAGTATAAACTCCCAATAAAATCATGGAATGCAACAAACAGACAAACAAAATAATAATGATTGCCCATTTTGGAACCCAGGATTTAAAAATACTTTTATCTTCCATTTTAGTGGTGTTCGGCGATAACGGTGATGTTCATTCCGGCTCTTAAAAAGTCGGTTTGTTTGTCGTTATCTTTTAACTGAATTCTAACCGGAATTCTTTGTTCGATTTTTACGAAGTTTCCTGTTGCATTATCCGGAGGAAGCAAAGAAAATCTAGCTCCACTCGCAGGCGATAATGAAGTAATAATTCCTTTAAATTCTTTATTATTTATTGCGTCAGCCTCAATTTTAACTTCTTGCCCAACGGTTAAATATTGCAATTGTGTTTCTTTAAAATTGGCTGTAATCCACTTTTCTTTGCTTACAATCGAAAGTAAAGACTGACCTTCTTTTACCAATTGTCCCGGCTGTAAAGTTCGTTTTCCAACCCAACCGTCATAAGGCGCTGTGATAATCGTGTAGGAAAGAAATAATGCCGCATTATCAGCAACAGCTTGTCGAGAAGCAATGTTAGTCTGTGTTGTAGGAACATTGGCTTCAGCAACGGATGTACTTAAATTAGAAGAATGAATTCTTTCCTTCATCTCCTGAAAATGCGCCTGTGCCGATTCGTAATCGGCTTTTACTTTTTCTAATTGTTGCGAAGTTGCCGCTTCCTCTTTTACCAAAGCTTTGTACCTTTCGTATTCTAATTTTGTTTTCCAAAGATTAGATTTCGAAGCTTCCAATTGTGATTCTCCAATTGCCGTTGTACTCGCTGTTGTCGCAACATTTTTCTCAGCCACAACACTACTTTGCTGCGCGCTTTGAACATCGGCAAGCGCCACATTCAATTTTGATTTGTATTCTCTGTTATCAATCACAACCAAAGTATCACCTTTATGCACAAACTGATTTTCGTCAAAACGAACTTCCTGCACATAACCCGTAATTCGAGACATAATAGGCGTTACATATTGCTCCACCTGAGCGTCATTTGTCTCTTCGTGATTGCTGTTGAAAACATAAAACCAAATCCCCAAAATAACCCCGCTCACCACAAGAGCACAAGCAATACTTGTTATTATGATATGAAACGTTCTGTTTCTTCTAGTCTCATTTTTTATCTTAACCATAAACTCTATATATTTTTGTCTATTTTCTATTCTCTATATTCTATTTTCTATATTCTATATTCTATATTCTATTCTCTATATTCTATTTTCCAAAATCTCGCCTCTTAAGTCTAAAATCTTGTCTCTTGCTTCTTGCCTCTTAAAATCTAGCTCTGAGGCATCATCCCCGCCGTATGCAACAACTCGTAATGTTTCAAAACAGCATCCAATCGGGTAGAAACTTTGTTGTATTTCGCTTGTAATAAAGCATTATCAGCATCGACCATCTCCGTTATTAAAACCAATTGATTTAAGTATTTCAGCTTTACAATGCGGTAATTTTCATTCGCTAAATCCAAAGCTTTATCTACAACCACAAATTTTTCAAGGATTTCCTGATATTGTGTATGCTCTTTGTATAGCTTATCCTGAATTTCATCTTTAATAATTTCAGTCTGCATTTGCTGCCATTCGATTTTGGTATTGGCCTGCTGCATTTTGGTTTTGTTTTTATATAAAGCCGAAATATCAAAATGCGCCTCGATACCCACTTGCCCTAAAGTGTACAAATACGGATTTGGCGGAAAAAATTTGTAGTTCGGATAGTAAAAACCATAATTCCCGAAGAAGTTTACGGTTGGCAGATAATTGCCTTTAACCAATTTTAGTTCCGTTTTTTTGATATCTAATTCCTGACTCGCAATTCGCATTTCTTCATTCTGAGCAGCTTTACTCAAATAAAAGTCATACGGATCTAAACCTTGCATTTCATCCAGATTGGCCGTAGTATCAATCGCGATTTCTTCGTTTTCCGGAAATTGAATTAAAGTTTTCAGATCGTGAAGCGCAATTTTTATGTTTTTGGAATTTGTAAGCGCATTTAATTCACGATCCGAAAGCTGTAATTCGGCTCTAATGACTTCATTTTTGGTAAGCGTACCATGTTTTTGAAGCGACTGTACTTCTTTCAATCGGCTTTTTTCTTCTTTGATGTTCTCTTCAAAAATCTTCTGAAGTTCCATCATTTTATAAATAGCCAAATAGTTGGCAACCACTTCCAACTCAATATCATTTTCAGTCTTTTCTGTTTTTATTTTGGCAATTTCACTTTCCTGATTCGCAATTTTGATGGCGTTATTGATTTTATTTCCAGCATAAATGGGCATTGTAAAAGTGGAATTCACCTGATAAATTTCAGGAATTGCCTTCGTAACTTCTTTACCGTTTAAGAAACCGCTTCCTTTGAATTCGGTAATATTCGTAATTCTGGAATACTCTCCGTTTAATTCGATGTCCGGCAAACGGAGTTCTTTTCTTTCTTTGATGTTTTGCTCTGAGAGCGTAGTCTCTAATTGAGATCTGAGGATTTTTTTATTGTTTTCTTTAGCTAATTTCAAGGCTTCACTTAATGAAACCGAATGAATTTCCTGTGCTTGTACATTATTGAATGTGAATACAATTAGAAATAACAGCAGGATTTTGAGAAAACAATCTTCTGTAGAATTTGTTGTTTTATTAAGGAACATGAGTACATAAATAAATTATGGTGCAAAGTTCCCACATTATTTTGTTGACTGATAATTCTAAAAAGTCAATAACATATTCATTTCGGACAAATGTTAAAATTGTTATTTTCGAAAACGTTATAATAAAACACTGGAAAACAATTTATTACAAATTAAGAAGTGGTAATTATTATTTTAAAGTCTCTCGCAGATTTAGCAGATTCGGCAGATTTTTTTCTTTTTTATCTGCGAAATCTCCTAAATCTGCGAGAAAAATATTTTTTATCTGCTTTTTAAAACATCTTCCCCATTTAAGTAATCAGAAGGTCTTTGTCCAAGGAATTTAAAAAAGGTATTACTGAATGTCGGTACACTACTATAACCAACCTCTAGCGCCACTTCTTTGACCGAAAGTTTTCTGTCCAACAGCAATTCGATTGCTTTCAGAATTCTTCTGATAGTATAATATTGAATGAAGGACATTTTAAGATCTTTCTGAAACAAGCGATACAAAGAGCGTTCGCTATAACCGAATTCATGGGCAACTTCAGAAAAGAGAATTGTTTCTCCTAAATTATTCTCGATATGTCGAAGGATTTTCCCTAGTCGTTTGTCTTTTGGCTGTGGTAATTCCAAAGGCAGATTGTTAGTGCAAATTTGAGGAAGAATTGCTTTTATCGCTTTGGCAATTGTAAAGTTCGGAGAACCTTTCTTCAAATCACCGTTCCATTGATTGGTAAAAAGCATCATTTGAAGCAGTAAATTATTCACCGGATAAATACCTTCCTTTTTATAAAAGACATCTTCATCCTTCTCCACTGGAAAGTATAGATTTCGCATCATCACATTTTCCGACTTTGGCTGAATGCTGTGCTCTACCCCAGCCGGAATCCAGATAAAATGTCTTGCCGGTAAAAAATAGCTTTTCGTTTCGGTAGTTACAAAAACCACGTCGCCTTCGGCATACAGCATTTGTGCTTTATCGTGTTTGTGCGTCGGAACCAACAATTCTCCCATCAAATCATGATGACAATAAATGCTTTTTTTATCAGCATCTACTTTTGTGAGGTAGTACTTGTCTATTTTGAATGTTGATCGTTCCATTTAAATAATTTCTTGCGATATATAAATGTAGGGAAAATTAAATTCCAATATTTTAAAATCCCAAATTCCAATTAGTACATTGGTCGTTTGGGATTTGGAATTTTTTATTTGGGATTTATTTAGAAGACTTCCTAAAATAAAAAAAGCCTTTCCGTTAAGAAAGGCTTCTTCCAATATTGCGGTCTGGACGGGACTCGAACCCGCGACCCCATGCGTGACAGGCATGTATTCTAACCAACTGAACTACCAAACCAACTGCGTTATTGTGAGTGCAAAAATACAACAGAACTTTGATTCTGCAAGGGTTTTTGCGAATAAAAATTGAGAAATTTTTAATCCTCTGATTTTAAATAAATTCCAAACTAAATTTTTAAACTATCACGACCAAATTATATGTTATTAGAGGAAATAATACAAAATTTAACCGCAAAGAACGCAAGGTTAAAAGCGCAAAGGTTCGCAAAGCTATATATAAACTTTGCGAACCTTTGCGTAAATCTTTGCGAACTCTGCGGTTAAACCACAATCCCAATATGTCTTAAATCAAAAAAGCCATCCACAAAAGTGGAAAGCTTTTCATTGGTCTAACTACTAAACCAGCTACGAGTTACAAAGTCGTAGCAAACAACACAACTAATCTTAGATACCGTTTTTGGGCAAAAAAGCCTTTCTTAAAAGAAAGGCTTTTCCCAATATTGCGGTCTGGACGGGACTCGAACCCGCGACCCCATGCGTGACAGGCATGTATTCTAACCAACTGAACTACCAAACCTCTGCGTTATTGCGGTTGCAAAGATAGTACAGAATTTCATTTCTGCAAGTGTTTTGATAAAAAAAATTAAATATATTTTAAAATTCTTAGCCAAAGTTTTGTTTTTCAACTAAATATGTAGTCAGTATTTTTTCAAAATTATCACCAACATTCACCGGAACGTACTTAATTTGGTTCTTCGCACAGGTCAAAGCCAGGTTTTTAAAGTACGCTTCTGCCCTTTTTTCATATTCCATTTTGACATTATCTGCAAAAATCGACACTTCTTCACCTGATTCCACATCAATAAACTTCCTTGGTGTGTTATCAAAATCAAATTTCAGCTCGGTTTCATGATCAACTACATGAAACAAAACCACTTTATGTTTGTTGTGTTTTAGATGTTGTAGCGCATTAAAAAGCTTTTCATCGTCTTCTGACTGAAACATATCGGTGAACAGAATAATCATCGAACGGCGGTGCATTTTCTCCGCAATCTGATGCAGGTACGTAATCGTATCCGTGCTCTTTTTAACTTTTGGCTGTTCTAATAATTGTTCCAGTTTATTGAGCAGCATTCTATGGTGACGATCACTTCCTTTTTCGGGAGCATAATATTCGTAGCTGTCTGAGAAAACGCTTAAGCCAACAGCATCGCGCTGTTTCTTTAAAATATTCATCAAAACGGCCGATGCCAAAACTGCAAAACCAATCTTCTTTTCATAAAAAGGCTGATTCGATTTTAGTTCCGGATAATGCATCGACGACGAATTATCGACAATAAGATGACAACGTAAATTGGTTTCTTCCTCAAAACGTTTCGTGTACAAACGATCGGTTTTGGCAAATAATTTCCAATCGATATGTTTGGTACTTTCTCCCGCATTATAGACTTTATGCTCGGCAAATTCGGCAGAAAAGCCATGAAACGGACTCTTGTGCATTCCGGATATAAAACCTTCTACCACCTGATTCGCCAGCATTTCGAGATGCTGAAAACTGGAGACTTTCTCTATTTCCGATTCAATTTTCATTCGGTTTCTTTTTTAATATTTTGGGCGCGGTACAAACCGTCTGTCGCCTGAAATAATTTTCGTTTTAATATCGGACTAAAATTAGGGTTTTCTTTTAAGAAATGCTGCACTTCATTAAAAGCATATTTTGACGAATAGCCATTTGCTCTGAAACACCATTTTCTAAAACAAGTTTTCCTCTTTGTTTCGACTGAGAAAAACCAATGGTAAGGAAAGCGAAAAAACAAAGAAAGCTGTAGCGGATTTTCATTTTTAAGAAATATAAGATTCGTTAAAAATAAAAAATGTTTACCACGGATTAAAATGTTTGCTACTAATTACACAAATTTCCACTAATTTGATATTGCTTAAAAAGTTAGTCGTAAAATTTTTCACGCAGATTTTACAGATTAAAGCAGATTTAATTTTGATTTTAATAATAAATAAATCTGTGTGCATCTGCTTAAATCTTTTTAAATCTGCGTGAAACAATATCATTCCAATCCTTTGTCCCGAGAGCCCTGGACTGGCAAAAAAAACTTAAAAAAAAGGCCTGACGATTGCCAGACCTTTTCCCAAACTTACTAATTCAAGCTATCCAAAAACAAATTACTCAGTTTGTTGAAATTTAAAAGTTACATCTCCGGCATAATACGTATTGCGCGCGTTGGTAGGAAAAATAGTTTCCGCTGCCGTACTTGAGATAAAAGCATAACCCGTAATAACAATATTTCCGGCAACGATAGGATAAGTTGCCGCAGATCCGTCGGTTTTTGTTCTGTTAATCCAGTCGTCACTATTTACCGTGAAAAAATATTCTTTGTCTTTAGTTAGTGCAATTGAAGCTATTGCTTTTTCTACTGTAACATTCGCGGTAGGTACATTTATAGTTTCCGATTTTATAACTGTTTTCGTCGCTGCATCCCACAAAGTAATTCGTAGTGCGCTGTTTACATCTGGAATTTTCACAATCAAAGCGTTAATTTTCCCTGTTACGGTGGGTTTAAAACTAAAACCATATTCATAAATTCCTACATTTTTTTGATCTACCGCTTTTTGGCTGAATCCAGATCCCGCCATATAAGCGTCTAAAGGGTTTTCTTCGTTATATTTAATTTCCTCTGGTTTGTCGTCGTCACTACTGCAGGAAATGGTTAAAGTTGCGATTGATAAAATGGTAAAAAGGATTTTTAAAGTTTTCATAATACTATAATTTGAATGTTATTATTTCGTTCAATGGTTTTTTCTTTCAAGGCTTAAGGTTGAATATTAAAATGCGCACAAACTTCTTCGTAACTCATTTTAGCATAATCTGCTTTTGCAGCTTTAGCCGTTGCAGCACCAACGCCACCGGGAATCAAAATATAGCGCCATGATAGTGAGGTCGGAATGTTTACAGTTCCTCCCTGATCATGTCTAAAGCGAAACAATTTGATTTTTTTAAGAGTAGAAATTGCGGTTATGGTATTAACAAATCCGCCTGCAGTGGAGGTGTATGGTACTGTGAAGGTGCCAGACCCAAAAGACACATAAACCAATATGGTTCCTTTTGAAAGAATTTCATCGGATAGTTCTGGTGCATTAATAGTGGTAGACATCCCGGAAGTTCCGTCTATATTTTCGGCAGCGGCTGTTGGAGCATTGATCCATGCGCTATAAATAACATTAGCTGTTCCTGTTGCTCCGGGTGCACCTGGCTGTCCGTCAACTCCATTGGTTCCGTCGGTTCCGTCATCGCTGCTGCATGAAATGGTAGAAATGGCAACTAATAAAATGGTAAAAATGGTTTTTGAAAATTTCATAATAATTTAGTTTAAAAATTTATTAAATGGTTCTTATTTAATTCAATAGCATTATTTTTGTAAAAGTCAAAAGCCTATTTCTTTTCTGCTGATGAAGTATTACGAGACAAATTTGCAGGATTAAAATCGGCCTAAAAACCACTAATAGACAGACGACATTTTAAATAGACAGACGACGCAAAAACCAAATAAATGACCAAAAAATACACCTGTATTATTATTGACGATGACGAAATTGACAGGCTGACGGTGCTATCGTTTGCTAAAAAATTTCCTGTTCTGGATATTTTGGGCGTTTTTGAATCGGCTGAAGAAGCACTCCCTTTTATAAACACACAAAACATTGATATCTTGTTTCTCGATATTGATATGCCCGGTTTAAGCGGAATAGAATTCAGAAAAAAAGCGCTAGAAATTCCGGTTTGTATATTTATAACCGCGCATCCGGAACATGCTGTTGAAAGTTTTGAAATCGAAACGCTTGACTTTATTGTGAAACCTTTAAAACTAGATCGCTTTTCGCAAACCGTAAGCCGTATTGAAGAGTTTATGGAAATCAAATTGAAAGCTTCTCTTTTTGAAGCCAGTATTGGCGGCGATACCATTTATATTAAAGAAGGCCACGAACAAACAAAAGTAAAACTGCACGAAATTTTATATCTCGAAGCCTTAAAGGATTACACTCTAATTATTACTAATAAAAAGAGACATTGTGTTTTATCGAGTATCGGAAATCTTTTGAAAGAAGATCATTTTCAGTCTTTCATTAGAATTCACAGAAGCTTTGCGGTGCAGAAACAATTTATACAAAAAATAAATACTTCAGAAATCATTTTGAACAACAATATTGCTATTCCGGTCGGAAGAAGTTATAAAGAAAACCTAAACTTTATTTCATGAAAAAACTGGGATTCCTGTTATTGCTTTTTATAACATGCGCTGCCTTTGCACAGCGGGAACCCAATTTAGCACGCTATAAAACCCCAGAAGAAAAACTTCTAGCCTGGGTAAAATACTGTAATGAAATTCAAAATGCAGAACATTATTCAGCACTTTTGGCAGCTTCAGAAAAAGGGATAAAGCTTTCGCAAAAATACCCGGCCTTTCTGAGTAAATTTTATTATTTCAAAGGATATGCTTATGAGTTCAGTAACAATCAATACAAGGAAGCATTAGTTAATTATGAAGCATCTCTGAAATATGCTAAAGACGCCAGACACCTTAAAAATTTGACAATTGCTTTATCGCGCCTTAACTATATGTATTATGCGCTAAATGAAACTTCTAAAAACAAGCATCTGGCCGATTACATAAAAAAAGTAGTAGATACCACAAAAAACACCTACACAAAAGCAGTTCTTTACGGAAGCATAGCCGAATATCACCTCAACAATGCACAATATGAAACTTTTATTGATTATCAATTAAAAGCCATTGTCTACAAAAAACAAATTTCAAAAACGGTTGCCAATACAGAAAATATCGGAATTTCATACAGTCAAATTGCGGCGGCTTACACTAAAATGAAACAATATGAAAAAGCACTCGAATATTTACATGAAGCAAAGCCTTATGTCAAAAGTTCTCCTTATGTAAGTGCTTTTTTGTGCAACTACTATTTGCAATGTTTTGTTCCGATGAAAAAGTTCGACAGTATTCAAAAATATTATAAGCTGATTTATACCTACCCAACAATAAAAGATTCCTTATTCCTTAATTTGAGTTTTGCCAACAGAAGCCTGTCTGAATATTACGTAAACGAACGCCAGACCAATGCGGCTTATTATTATGCTAAAAAAGCAGTTTTATTGGGTCAAAAATCAAACGACGATGATATTATTATGGAAGCCAATGCCGTTATGGGAAGGGTTTTATATGAAAAAGGAGACTATAAAAACGCAATCGAAATTTTGACATTGGCCTCCAAAAATGCTTATACCTATGACAAAGAATCGTACGTCAACATCAATAAAAAATTAGCTCAAAGTTATGCCGCTTTAGGGCTTTGGAAAGAAGCCTACAAATACAACGAGATTTACAGTCAGGCCAATGACGAGATGATGCTCGAGTCAGCGAAGCAAAATATTGCCAATGCCGAAGCCCGTTTTCAAAACAAGGCAAAAGGTCAGGAAATAAAAAACCTCTCGACTCAAAATACCATTAAAAACATTCAGATTGCAGATGCCAAAAAACAACGCATTTTCCTCATTTCCGGATTGGCACTGGTTGGCATTATTCTGCTTTTACTATTTAAACAAAGTCAGAACCGAAAGAAAACCAATCAGAAATTACAACTTCTGAATGCCGAATTAGACGAAGCCAATAAAACAAAAGCAAGATTTTTTGGTATTTTAAACCACGATTT
This sequence comes from Flavobacterium sp. LC2016-12, assembly GCF_015351595.1. Taxonomy (GTDB): domain Bacteria; phylum Bacteroidota; class Bacteroidia; order Flavobacteriales; family Flavobacteriaceae; genus Flavobacterium. Next base: position 17,893 of record NZ_JADKPT010000002.1, read on the forward strand.
AAGAAGTCCGGTTTCGAACTTAATTCACTTTTTACATCTTCAAAAAGAAAGTCCGGAACTGATAGACGAAGCAACTGCTTTACGAATGCAAACTAAAGTAATTACCGGAGCCGAAAATTTATTATCATCAATGGAAGATATTTTATTGTGGAGCAAAGGACAAATGGAAAACTTCAAACCTCAATTTCATACTTTTCCGGTTTCCGGTTTATTTGAAGAAACTCAAAAACATTTTTCAAGTGTTGAAAATATCGAAATTTCCTTTGAAGATCCGGAAAACATCATCTTAAATACAGATGAAAATTACCTAAAAACCATCATCCGAAATCTGACCGGAAACGCTATAAAAGCTCTTGATAAAACTTCAAACGGAAAAATAATCTGGAAAGCCTGGCAAGAAAGCAATCAAACCTTTCTCTCCATAACCGACAATGGCCCCGGCGGAACGCAGGAAAAATTCAAAGCGCTGTACGACGACTCAGAAGTCATCGGAATCAAATCTGGTTTGGGCCTGCATTTAATCCGTGATTTAGCAACAGCAATTAACGCTAAAATTAAAGTCATTTCAAAATCAGATTCCGGAACTACCTTTACTATTATATTTTTTCACGCAGATTTAAAAAGGATTTAAGCAGATTTGCGCAGATTATTTATTTACTAGGAAAGTTTAAAAAAGATTTAAATACATGCTTTTAAATAAATCTGCAGAATCTGCTAAAATCTGCAGAATCTGCGTGAAACAAAATCTTTTTATCCCGATAGCTATCGGGAGTGGCAAAAAGCCCAATAAAAAAGGCTTGACTTTCGCCAAACCTTTTTTATATCAATTATAATCTTACGATTATAACAAAGCGTCTAAACTATCTGCGTAAGTTTGTTTCGGAGCAACTCCTACTTGTTTACCTACAACTTCACCGTTATGAAAAACCAAAACGGTTGGTATGTTACGCACACCATATTTTGCAGCGAATTCCTGGTTAGCATCCACATCCACTTTACCAACAACAACTTTACCTGCGTATTCGTCGCTTAATTGGTCAATGATTGGTCCAACCATTCTACAAGGACCGCACCATGCTGCCCAAAAATCTACCATTACTGGTTTATCTGACTTTAAAACTACTTCGTCAAAAGTAGCATCTGTTATTGCTAATGCCATAATATCTTAGGTTTAAATTACGTCTGAATTATTAATCTTCAAACTAGAGTACAAATTTAAAAATTAAATACGAATGAAACACCATTCCCAAATTAGTTTTGATTATAAATGTATTGTCATTAATTATATAATTTACATGTTTGGATTTCCTAAAACATTTTACCACAATAAATTGAATATCAAATTATTAAAATAACATTAATTTTTATGTTATCTTTAATGTTGAGAAAATTCGTTCCTATGACAGCAACTTTACATAGAATAAAAAACTTTCTACAATCAGCCGGTTTTAAAAAATACGCCAAACGCTTTGGATATTTTGTTTTAGGACTTGTCGCATTAGTGTTAATTGCCGGTGCCGGACTATCGATTTATTTCAATCAGAACAAAACCGAAATAATGGCCAAAATCAATACCAAAATCAACGACAATATAAACGGTGATTTTCATATTGGCGATTTCCAATATAAATTTTTAACCGGTTTGCCCAATTTTACAGTTGCTCTAAAAGATGTCGAACTCAAAGACAAACAATGGAAAACCCACAAACATACTTTATTAAAAACCAAAGAAATAGAAGTCCGTTTAAACGTTTGGAGTTTACTGCAAAAGGAAATCAACATTCATAAAATCCTGATCAACGACGCTCAGATATATCTTTATAAAGCCGAAAACGGTTATTCTAACTCGGATATTTTTAAACCGAAAAAGAAAAAAACACCCGAAACCCAATCGGACAGCGAAACCACGATTGACGAAATCGACCTCAACAATGTTCATTTTATTCTCGACAATCGCATTGGCCACAAATTATTCGATTTTGACGTCGCCAGCTTAAAATCGAAAGTAGATTACGACGGAGACGACTGGAAAACCGATCTGTTTCTGGATACTCAAATTGGTAGTTTGGCCTTCAATACCGTTCACGGAAGTTTCGCCAAACAGAAACGTCTCAAAGGCACTTTTGCCGTTACCTATTCGGCCGAAAAAGAAAAAATAGATGTAAAAACAGATGGTTTAAAAATTGGATCCGATTCCTTTGACATTGTTGCTTTTTTCAATTTAGCCAAAGGCAGCGCGCTGTTCGGCATCAACATTAGCACTACAATTTTATGGCAAAATGCTTCCAATTTATTATCGGCAAACATCAGTTCTAAGCTGAACCATTTTAATCTGAAAAAGGAAATTGATGTGAATTGCGACATCAAAGGCGATTTTAATGCCGAAGGTGATCCTCGAATTGTCGTTCAGGCCGAAGTGCACAACAACGAACTCAGCATTCCCGATGGATTACTGACCGATTGTAATTTCAAAGGTATTTTTACCAACAATTTCAAACCAAAAGAAGGTTTTAGCGATGCGAATTCGGCTGTAATTCTAACCCGTTTTTCTGCTAAATACAGAAATGTGCCGCTTAAAATTGCGCAATTATCCATCAACAATCTCGAAAAACCATTGGCTACGGGAGTCGTGAATTCTGATTTTGATCTTCCGGTTATGAACGAAGAAAACACCGAAAAATGGATTCATTTTACCGAAGGCCACGCCACGCTCAACCTTAAATTTCAGTTTGATATTGTCAATTTATACATTACCAAACCGCGTTTTATTGGAAATGTAGACGTTAAAAATGTCTCCTTCCATTTTATTCCCAAAAACATTAATGCAGAAAAAATAAACGTTCAGCTACAATTTACGCAAGAGGCTTTGATCATTAATAAAATTGCTTACAAACATAAAAACAACACCATTTTTATAGATGGAAAAATCAATAATTTCCTGAATCTGTATTACGATGCCCCTGAAAAAATGGTCGTAAACTGGAATATCTATTGCCCAAGTATCGATGTTAAACAATTTCTGGGTGTTTTGGCCACTTCTCAAAAAAGGAAAGTCACTGCCAAAAAACCTTCTATGTCGAACCAGTTGCGCAACGCGATCGAAAAATGCATTGTCGACATTAACCTCAAAGCCGATAAAATCACGTACAATAAATTGACCGCAACCAATACAAAAGCGGTGATTCAGATGATCGATTCGCGATTGGTCATCAAAAATGGTTCGCTGCAAACGTGTGGCGGAAGCATTAATTTTAGTACGACGCTTTCTCCAAATGGCAAAAATTACAATTTCGCTTCCAACGCACAGGTTAATCAGGTTGATATTACGCAATTTTTAAAGTCGTTTAATAACTTCGGAATCAAATCATTTACGCCCAATAATATTCGCGGACAGCTCACCAGCAATACCGATATGACCGGAATGATCCATAACGGCGAATTGGTCCCGAATTCAACACACGGAAGCCTGAATTTCAAGGTCAGTCACGGTGCTTTAATAAACTTTGAGCCAATCGTTAAAATCGGGAAATTTGCGTTTCCGTTTCGCGATGTCGAGAACATCACTTTCAGCGATTTATCCGGCAATTGCAAACTTCGCGGCGAACTGGTCGACGTCAATAAACTCACCATAAGTTCCAGCGTTCTCAACCTCGATGCCGAAGGTGTTTATTCCTTTGGCCGCGGCACCAATATGGCACTCACCATCCCACTCCGAAACTCCAAAGACGACGCCAAACTCGCCACCAAAGCCGAACGCGACGCCGTGCGCGACCGCGGAATTGTCCTGCATTTACTTGCCGTTGATGATGGTGGGAAAATGAAAATTAAATGGGGGAAGAAGGATAAGAATAAGAAAGAGAAATAACCTCGTTTATTATTCCATAGAAGGCACAGTTTGTCACTCTGAGCGAAGTCGAAGAGTCGCACTACAAGCTCCACAAAGATTGACACTAAAGTCTAAAAATAGAGAAGTACCACGCAATCTTGTCATTTCGACGAAGGAGAAATCCTCGCAAGAAACTCGACAAAGATTGGCACTAAAGCACACAAGAAATAAAGAATTGAATTCAAAATTTTGGAATTTCTTTTTCTTTAGGAGCTATTTCCTGCTATCCACTTGTATCTTTTTAGGCAGATCGTTTACGGTAAACGAGACATTTCCGATGGCCTAAAAAGGATACCGCTTCTATCAGGGCTAGGGGACTTGGTTTCATAAGAAGATTTAGAAATATTAATATACGCCAGTCAGAAATGATTGGCGTTTTTTTATACATCAAAAGTCAAAACCATGGTTAATATCGAGTTGAAAACTAATATTTAATGAGGTCAATTGTACGCGGGTCAATTGTACGCACAAAACTATTTTTATAAACTATGAATATCAAAGAAAAATTCGGATTCAAAGTCAAAGAACTTCGAGAACAAAAAGGATACTCAATCGAGTATTTAGCCAATATTTCTAACGTTGACAGAAACTACATTTCAGATATTGAAAAAGGTCAACGGAATGTTTCAATAGAAATTATAGAAAAAATAATCACAGCTCTTGACACTGATTTTGGAGCTTTTTTTAACGATAACAATTTTAAGAAATGAAAGAGAAAATATCAATTGATGAGTTTGATGGTAAAAAATTTAAAATTCGTTTTATCGAAGAAGATGATAATCGAAAAGCTGTTTTAACTCATTATTTGCACAATTATGACAATGGAGTTAAAGATCATTTCAAAGAAGAAGCAGTAGAATATTTAAAACAAATTGTAGAATACAAAAACGAGGAAGAAAAACTAAACATTCTTTCCGATTCTGCATTACAACAATTATTATTCGAAGTTGAAGATGTACCTTTTCCAACTCCTAAAGATTATACTTTCAAATTTATTGATCTTTTTGCCGGAATTGGTGGTTTTAGATTAGCACTACAAAATTTGGGTGGTAAATGCGTATTTACTTCAGAATGGGATGAAAATGCAAAAAAAACTTATAAAGCAAATTTTGGAGAGACTCCTTTTGGAGATATAACAAAAGAGAGAACCAAAAATTATATCCCAAAAGATTTTGATGTTTTGTGTGCAGGATTCCCTTGCCAAGCATTCTCAATAGCCGGAAAAAGAGGTGGCTTTGAAGACACAAGGGGAACGTTGTTTTTTGATGTCGCTAAAATTATTAAAGACAAAAAACCAAAAGCAATTTTCTTAGAAAATGTAAAAGGCTTGAAAAGTCATGATAAAGGAAAAACCTTAGAAACAATTTTAAATGTCCTTAGAAATGATCTGGGATATTATGTTCCCGAACCTGAAATTATGAATGCTAAAGAATTTGGTGTTCCTCAAAACAGAGAACGTATTTATATTGTTGGATTTAGAAAGGACTTGAATATTGATTCTTTTAAATATCCTGAACCTTTTGAAGAAAAAGTAACATTCAAAAGTGTAAAAGAAAAGAAAGTTGTTCCAACAAAATATTACTTGTCAACTCAATATTTACAAACTTTAAAAAATCATAAAGAAAGACATGCTAATAAAGGAAACGGATTTGGATATTCGATTATCAAAGACGATGAAATTTCAAATTCAATTTTAGTTGGAGGAATGGGTCGTGAAAGAAACCTAGTACTTGACAACAGAATAAAAGATTTCACTCCGACCACACATATAAAAGGTGAAGTAAATCGCGAAGGAATTAGAAAAATGACTCCTCGTGAATGGGCAAGACTACAAGGATTTCCTGATAATTTCATAATTCCTGTTGCTGACGCTTCTGCTTACAAGCAATTTGGAAATTCGGTTGCCGTTCCTGCAATACAAGCAACTGCTGAAAAAATAATTGATTTGATAAAAAATAAATTATGAAATCAGGAAATATAGGTGAATGGAGCGAAATATATGTTTTATTCAAATTACTAAGCGATAAAATTTTAGTTCCTGGTGACGAAAATATTCAAAAAATCCCTAATGTTTTCTATCCAATAATTAAAATCTTACGTACTGAAAAAACAGGTAATTTCGAGTATTCCATTCTTGATGATATTGTTTTAATTTCAGGAAAGGAAGAAGTTTTACGAATTCCTATTGAAACTTTTAAGGAGAAAGCCATTACACTATTAAATACTGTTAAAGGTACCAAAGAATCTGGTAAAGGCTATGAAAATGAAGAAATTGAAGAATTTATGCATAGCATAAATTGTGTATCAATAAAAGCAGGCTCTTCTGTAAAGACAGATATAACAATAGTTATTCACGACAAGCACACAAACCAACAACCAATCCTTGGTTTCAGTATAAAATCACAAATAGGAGAAGCTGCTACACTTTTTAATGCTTCGCAACTTTCAAATTTCACTTTTGAAGTCATAGATACTGAAATTAATGATCAAGAAATCAATGAAATAAACTCTTTATTTATTAAGAGAGGATCAAAATTATTAAAAGATGTAAAAAAGAGAACAAAAAACATCTTTGAAAAAAATGGAACTTTACTCTTTAAAGCAATTGAAAAACCAATTTTTTCTAATAACTTGATACTAATTGACAGTTTGCTCCCATCAATATTAGCAAAAATATTAGTTTATTATTATTCCGGAAAAGCAACATTAACAACAGAATTAATTAATATTCTTGAAGTAGAGAATCCTTTAAATTTTGACAAAACTAATAATCATGAGTTTTACAGATACAAAATTAAACGCTTCCTTACAGATGTCGCCTTAGGTATGCTGCCTTCTAGAGTATGGAGCGGCATATACGATACTACAGGAGGCTACTTAATTGTAAAAGAGGATGGTGACATCCTCTGCTATCACCTTTATAATAAAAATGACTTTGAAAACTATCTTTTAAATAATACAAAACTTGAAACAGGAGGTGGAAACAAACATAAATTCGGTGATTTATATAGAAAAGATGGAAAGTTGTTTTTTAAACTTAATTTACAAATTAGATTCACAAAATAGTTTAAAATCGTCTTATATTTAGATAGTTTCTTTTACTATTTAAATATGGATAAATTAACTCCAGAACAAAGATCCAAAAACATGCAAGCTGTTCGCAGCACCAATACCAAAGAAGAAGTTCGTTTGGCAAAAGCATTATGGAATCTAGGTTACAGATATCGAAAAAACAATAAAACAGTCTTCGGCAAACCAGACTTCACATTTAAAAAACTCAAAATTGCCATTTTTGTAGATTCAGAATTCTTCCATGGAAAAGATTGGGAAACCAGAAAAAAACCTCAAACCAACCCCGAATTCTGGATCAAAAAAATCGAAAGAAATATGCAAAGAGATATCGAAGTCAATGCGTATCTAGAATCTCAAAACTGGAAAATTCTTCGTTTTTGGAGTACTGATATTAAAAAGAATCTGGATTTGTGTTTAGTTGAAATTCAGAAGGCAATTAGCGAAAGACAGAATATTTAGCTTCTCATTGTTGCGGGGCTTCGACTCCGCTCAGCCTGACAAAACCAAGCAAAAGAACCTTTCATTATTTTCATAATGTTTCCTTAACTCACTTGGCTTTTCATCTTAAAAAAGATAGCTTTGAGAATAATCATTAAAATATAAACCATATGAAAATTCAAATCAATACCGACAAAAACATCGAAGGACACGAAAGATTAGAAGCTTATTTTTCTGGAGAATTAGAAAAAGGGCTAACACGTTTTGAAGAAAAAATCACCCGCGTTGAAGTACATTTTGGAGACGAAAATGGCGAGAAATTCAGTTTAAACGATAAGAAATGTGTAATCGAAGTCCGCACAGCAAAACTACAACCCATAACCGTTACAGAACACTCAGATACACTTGAAAAAGCTTTTAGTGGTGCTTTGGCTAAAGCCAAAAAAACATTGACAACTACTTTCGAAAAGCAGAAAACATTTTAATAACAAACGTTTTTTTCACCATATAAGTGATATAAGTTCATTTAATAACTTTGCGCTTAATTTTCCACCATATAAGTGATTATAAGTTCATTTAATTACTTTGGGCTTATTTTTTTATGCTGTATGATATAAGTACATATTAGGTTGCTTATGGGAGATCAATTCTCACGCTTTTACCATATAAGTCATATAAGTTTATATTAGGTATGCGCATAATATCTCTCGCAAAGTCGCGAAGCCGCAAAGTTTATTTTCTTTGCGACTTCGCGACTTTGCGTTTAATTTAAGTTCAATCTTATATGACCTTCTACTATTTACAAATTTAGCGCAAAGTAAACACCCTAATTAAATGAACTTATAATCACTTATATGGTGGAAAAAAAAACTACGTCTTTGGTAATGGCTGACCTACTGCAATATCGCAACGGTGGCCTGGTTGTCCGTGAGCGGGATTCATTCCTTCGGCAACTTTAGGCGCTTCGGTACTTAATAAAGCCGGAACTGCGTTTGTATTTGCTGGTGGTGGTGTAACGGTAAAACTTTGTGTGCTACTTCCGCTTTGCGTTGAAGTTGCCGCAGCTGTTTTTGCAACTGGAGAATTTAAAGGCGCTCCAACCGGAATATCACATCTGTGTCCTGGCTGTCCGTGAGACGGATTCATTCCTTTCGCCACTTTTGCAGGAGCCGCAACAGTTGTTGTGGTCACCATATTTTTCTGATTCGGATTTACCTGTACCGTTTGTGTTGGTTGAGCAGTTGCCGTTTGTCCTTGCGTTGGTGCCGAATTCAACGGCGCGCCTACTGCAATATCACAACGGTGTCCCGGTTGTCCGTGTGCCGGATTCATTCCTTTTGTTTCACCCAATACCGTATTCGGATTGGTCTGTGGCTGTGGTGCCTCTACTACCGACTTGACTTTTGCCGTATCTTTTACCAATCCTAATTTAACTAATTCAGAAGTGGGTGTACTTTCCTGAGGTTCTAATTCCTTTTTGCAAGACACAAAAATTAAAGAAGTAATAACAATCGAACTAATAAATATTTTCGAATTCATAATGTGGTATTTTAAAGCATTCAAATATAGTAAATGAATGTTTACGCTATATAAGTTATGTAAGAGAATTTGAGTTTTGCTTTGCTTTGTCGTTTTAATCTCGCAAAGTCGCAAAGTTTTTTTTTAAAAGCTTTCTTTAAGTCTTTATTGCTTTGCGCTTAATTTATGCGCAATGTTTAATACGATCTTATATTACTTATGTGATAACGAATATAAAAACTTAAAATAAAACTTCGCGACTTTGCGACTTTGCGAGAGATATTATGCGCAAAGTTTAAAAAACCTTTGAACCTTTGCCTCTCTGTACCTCTGAACCTTTAAAAAGATTTTTTCTTACCTTTAACTCAAATAACCAAACCCATGAAAAAATCAATTATCCTTTTATTGTTTGTGACCGTTTTTGCTAATGCACAAAATGCTGAAAAAGAAAAAATCAACAAAACACTCGATGCCTGGCACAAAGCCGCTGCCGATGTGAAATTTGAAGACTATTTTAATGCAATGACCGAAGATGCAATTTTCATTGGGACAGATGCTACAGAGAACTGGGTTAAACCAGATTTTCAGACTTGGGCGCAGCCTTTTTTCAAAAGTGGCAGAACTTGGAATTTTACGACTCTGGAACGTCATATCTTTTTTGACAAAACCGGAAAGGTTGCGTGGTTTGATGAATTACTAAATACACAAATGAAAATCTGTCGCGGTTCTGGTGTTTTGGTGAAAGTGGGAAAAGAATGGAAAATTCAGCAATACGTTTTATCAATGACGGTTCCGAATGACGAAGTGGATGCCGCAATTAAAATAAAAGCGCCAATCGAAGACGCATTGATTGCGAAACTTCAAAAAAAATAAACATTTTAGAACTTTCTTATTATAAACGTAACTTTTATAGCACGTTACAAGTCACGATAGCAATTTAATTATAACATATTTGGCAATTTGGACTCTTTTTTTTGATTCAGAAATACAATTCTATCAAAAAAAGGATATGAATTTTACAAAATTGACTAAAATCAAACACCTACCTCTATTTTAACAGCCCTCAAAATCAAAATCTTTATTTTTTTTTAACTTTGACCCCAAAAAAAATAGGGTTAAATAAAGTATTTGAAAAATGAAAATAGAAAGACGCTGGATCATTTCCTTTATTATTATAAGTTTAGTTTGTATTACGGGCGCATTTTGGCCAACAGTTACAGAGAATAATTATGTACTATCAGAATTTGGCACTTTAGACCAAATCGTTCCTGCCGATGTTGCCTGGATGTTAACTTCTTGTTGTCTGGTTTTAATCATGACGCCGGGATTATCATTTTTCTATGGTGGAATGGTAGGCAAGAAAAATGTGATTTCAACCATGTTGCAAAGTTTCATCTGTTTGGGCGTTGTAACACTTTTATGGGTTACCGTTGGTTTCAGTTTAGCTTTTGGAGATCCAATCGGATTTGGATCTGGAGAGCACTTTTACAGCTTCTTCGGAAATCCGACCACTTTTGCCTTTATGGATTACGTTAATATTTTACCACATAAAAAATTAGCGAGTACGATTCCGTTTATGCTTTTTGCTTTGTTCCAAATGAAATTTGCGATCATCGCTCCGGCCATTATTACCGGTTCGTTTGCAGAGCGCGTTCGTTTTATCTCTTATTTAATTTTCATCAGTTTATTTACCATTTTCATATACGCTCCTTTATGTCACGCCGTTTGGTATCCGACAGGAGTTTTAGGAAGTTATTTTGGCGTTAAAGATTTCGCCGGAGGAACAGTAGTACACATGAGTTCTGGATTCGCAGCTTTGGCCGGAGTTCTGGTTTTAGGAAAAAGAAAAAACAGCGACCATATTCCAACCAATATTCCGTTTGTGTTATTAGGAACCGGAATGCTTTGGTTTGGCTGGTTCGGATTCAACGCGGGTTCAGCTCTTGCAGCCAACGGAACTGCTGCAATGGCTTTTGCAACCACCACCACTTCATCGGCAGCAGCCATGTTAACCTGGGTTTTCTTTGACCGTATGAATGGTAGAAAAGTATCGGCTTTAGGAGCTTGTATAGGTGCTGTAGTAGGTTTAGTTGCCATTACTCCTGCTGCAGGATTTGTATCGGTTCCTGAAAGCATGTTCTTCGGATTTGTTACCGCTTTGGTTTCAAACTCTGTTGTAAATTGTAGTTTCTCCAAAAGATTTGATGATACGCTTGACGTTTTTGCCTGTCACGGAGTTGGCGGAATTATGGGAATGATCCTGACGGCTATTTTCGCTCATGGCGAAGATGCAAGTTTGCTACACGGAGGCTGGAATGTTTTCGGACATCATATGATGGCGTTGGTATTGGTTTCTATTTTTACTTTCTTCGGAGCTTATTTCTTATTCAAAGTAACCAACTTTATTATTCCGCTAAGAGTTTCAGAAGAATCAGAACACATCGGATTGGATTTATCACAACACGATGAAACCTTAGATCCAAAATCAAAACCAATTACAGAACCGCATTATGGGTAAAAGTTAGGTTTGCCACAGATTTCACAGATTAAAAAGATTTTTTCTATCTTAAAATATATAGTCCCTACGGGACAATGTTCGGCGTGGCGACTATTTTTCTACCAACATATAATCTCTACGAGATATACTCCTTTAGGAGTTAAATGTTGGTAGAAAAAATAAATACGACCGCAATTAATGTCCCGTAGCGACTACACCAGCTTACAGAATCTGAATTTTAAAAATCTTCTTAATCTGTGAATCCCGATAGCTATCGGGAGTGACAAAAAACAAACTACATACACCAGCAAGGAATTATATTCTAGTTTTTAAACCATTCTGCCTGATTCATTCGTTTATATTCCTTAATTTTGCTGAAAATTTTTGTAAAAGTGGGAAGTAAAAATAAACTAAAAAGATTCAGAGAAAACGAAACATTTCAAAACGTTTTTCAACCAACTAGAGAAGAAGTTGTAGGCGATTTAATGCCTTTAAAAGGAAAATGGAACTCTGATTTCTTTAAAAATGATAATCCATTAGTTTTAGAATTAGGATGTGGAAAAGGAGAATATTCTGTTGGATTAGCAGAAAGATATCCAGACAAAAATTTTATCGGAATTGATATTAAAGGAGCCCGTTTCTGGAGAGGTGCTAAAACCGCTGTTGAAAACGGATTACATAATGTTGCGTTTATTCGAACTCAAATCGAATTGATTGATCATATTTTTAATGAAAATGAAGTGGACGAAATCTGGATTACTTTTCCGGATCCGCAAATCAAATACAAAAGAACAAAACACAGAATGACAAATTCTGAGTTTTTGAAATTGTACAAAAAAATCCTTAAAAAAGACGGTGTCGTAAATCTTAAAACCGACAGTGAATTCATGCACGGTTATACTCTTGGATTGCTTCACGGTGAAGGTCACGAAGTTTTATATGCGAATCATAATGTGTATACAAATGAAGGAAGTCCGGAAGAAGTTACTGCTTTTCAGACCTTTTATGAAAAACAATATTTAGAAATTAACAAGGCAATTACGTATATTCGTTTTAAAATTAAAGACTAATTTAATTTTAAAAACCGATTTTACTAACCCATCACACAACTGAATGGTCTTAATTACTCCATTACTTTCAGGTTTTATTGCCGCTTTCATTGGGATTATTCCGCCTGGTTTAATCAACATGACCGCAGCAAAAGTAAATTTGAAAGAGGGAAGAAAAAATGCTTTATGGTTTGTTTTAGGGGCGCTTGTCGTGATTTTTTTTCAGGTTTATGTTGCTCTTTTATTTGCACATGTAATCGACAATCGACCGGATGTTGTGACTTTATTGCGTGAAGTTGGATTTGTTATTTTCTCAATTCTAACGATTTATTTTCTGTTTATCGCCAAAGAACCGAAAGCCAAAAAGAAATCAAAAATCAAAAAGAGCAGTAAAAAAAGCCGTTTCTTTTTAGGAATGTTGCTTTCAGGCCTGAACTTCTTCCCGATTCCGTATTACGTTTTGGTAAGTGTTACTTTAGCTTCTTACCATCTTTTTGTGTTTGAAAGCAATATCATTTTTACTTTTGTAATGGGTTCTGTTTTGGGTTCGTTTGCTGCTTTGTACAGTTACATCGGCTTCTTCGGAAAAATAGAAAAGAAAACCGATTACCTGATGCGCAACATGAATACTATTATTGGAAGCATTACGGGTTTGGTTGCTGTGGTTACTCTTTTTAATATTTTAAATTACTATTTTGGATAAAAATTTAGTTTGCCACAGATTACAGGATTAAAATGATTTTTGTTTGTGTGGTAAAAAATATTTCACGCAGATTTGCTTCGCCAGTTCGCTATCGCTCGGGTTGCAGATTCAGGCAGATTTAAAGGGATATATTTTTGACTAAACTTATCTTTTCTATTTGGTAAAATATTCAAATTATTAAGGATTAAAAAGATTTATATTTGATCTGCTCAAATCTGCAGAATCTGCGGGAAACTAATTTTAAAAATCTTTTTACTCCTCTAATCTGTGGCAAAAAAACAACCTATGGCTGAAGATAATTTTTTTGAAAGAGTTTATGAGATCGCCAGACAAATTCCGTACGGAAAAGTGACTTCTTATGGTGCTATTGCAAAGGCTTTAGGAACCGCGCGCTCTGCCCGAATGGTCGGCTGGGCGATGAATGCCTGTCATAATAGGGATGATGTTCCGGCGCATCGTGTTGTCAATAGAAAAGGACTCTTAACCGGAAAACACCATTTTGACGGAACGAATTTAATGCAGCAGCTTTTAGAAAGCGAGGGTATTGAAGTCGTGGACAATCAAATTATAGATTTAGATAAACACTTTTGGACGCCGGATGTTTCCACCATATAAGTGATATAAGTTCATTTTAGAACTTCCTGCAAGGTTTTCAAAACCTTGTAGGTTTACATTCTTTATCATTATCAATTAAAAGTTAACCCGTTAATACTGATACCTACAAGGTTTTGAAAACCTTGCAGGAAAGAAAAAATCCTAAATCAAACAAATAACAAAACTTGTTTTATCTTCATCAGTTTGATAGCTTAGATAACCTCCGTGGGCTTCAATGATGTTTTTAGAAAGTGTTAAACCAATTCCGGCGCCGTCCTTTCTGGTAGTGAAAAAGGGTAGAAAAACTTTGTCTCGAATTTCAGAATCAATTCCTTTTCCGTTATCCGAAATCGTGATGAAGAAACGATTGTTTTCGGTATAACTGGAGAGAAACATTTTCTTTTCCTGTTTCTCTTTTAAGGCATAAATACTATTCGTAATCAAATTGATAATCACCTGCTCCATCTGATTTTTATCAATCAAAATCGAACGGGAACTGTTTATATCGTTAATCAATTCAATATTTTCTGCTTTTAAAATCGGATTCATGATTCGGAGGCAATCATCAAAAAGCGCGTTGATTGGCGTCATCACTTTCGTTGGCGTTGGAAGCATGGCCAGTTTTCTGTAGTTCTCCACAAAAACCTGTAAATGATCGCTCCTGTTTATGATTGTCGAAATACTGCTTTTGATGTCTTCAAAATCATCTTCTTCCAGTTTTTCCTGATCGACAATTTGGAGTAAATTCTGCGAAAGTGCGCGTATTGGCGTTAAGGAATTCATTAATTCATGCGAGATAATCTTCATCAAATTGATCCAGGCTTCTTTTTCCTTTTTCTCAATGACACGCTGAATACTATCCAATAAAATAATAAAATATTCTTTATTATAGGTTTTAGTAAGCGATGTTTGAAGCATAAAAGTCTGCAGATCCTGATCTTCAATTTTTATCGAAATAGCCGACTTTAATTCGGCAAAATCAGACTTTTCGATTTCGTTGCAAAGCGATGGCAAATAGTTTTTTAAGTAACTCCAATGACTCACTTTTGGCACTTTGAATAAATTAGAAAAACAATCGTTCATCAAAAAGATATTCCATTCGTCATTCTCTTTTTCTAAAATCAGAGCGCCGGTATCTATACTATTTAAGATCGATTGATAGACTAATTCTTTTGAGGTCTGTTCCTGCTGCTGAATTTTTAAAGCATCGTACAAAAGGTATAAGCTTTCGAAATTCTCTTTTTTATTCTCTTCGGGGAAATTGGTCGAGAAGTCTTTTTGAAGTATCGAAAGCAATGTTCTGTCGTAAAACAGTAATTGGTTTTTTACGAAAAAATACATTTCGAACAACATTACAACAGCAAAAAGTCCGAATAAAATGGCATTGTAATAAAACATTTTATAGATCAGAAAAACGCAAAAGAAGAAGAGCGTCATGACAAACAAGACTCTCACAAATAAGGCGTTATAAAACTTCCAATTTTTCATTTATTTTTTCTTAATAATGCTTATAAATTTAACCGTAAAGGTCGCAAAGGGTTTACGCAAAGTTCGCAACACAAAGCTTTGCGAACTTAATATAGTTCACAGTAAACGCACCGAAAAAAAACACTTCGCGCTCTTTGCGGTAAAATCAACCCAGTGCTTAAGTATTTTTCAAATCGTATTTCTCTATTCTTCTATATAAAGCGGCTCTTGACAAACCTAATTCTTCGGCAGTTTTGCTGATGTTGCCATGATGTTTGAATAAGGCTTTTTCGATCGCGGTTTTTTCCATTTCAGAAAGAGGATTTTCATCATTTTCCTGAACTTCTTCAAAATCTAAAATATCTAAGTCGTGAACTGTAATCGTATTATTATCGGCTAAAATCAAAGCGCGTTCGATCTTGTTTTCCATTTCGCGGACGTTTCCCTTCCATGGATATTTTTCTAAATACGGGCCGGCATTTTCTTCAAATTGCCAGTTTTCCTGATTGTATTTTTCGGCAATCTGATCAAGGATAAAATTAGCCATCGGAACAATATCATCTTTTCGTTCTCGCAAGGATGGCAACTGAATTTCCATTGTATTGATGCGGTACAACAAATCTTCACGGAAAGTTTTGTTTTTTACTTCGGCTTTAATATCGCTGTTTGTGGCCGAAATAATGCGGACATTTAGAGGTCTTGGTTTGCTTTCTCCCAAACGCGTTACAGTTTTAGTTTGTAAAACGTGTAATAATTTGGCTTGCAAATGCAATGGAATATTGCCGATTTCATCGAGAAAAATAGTTCCACCAGAAGCCATTTCGAATCTTCCCGGCGTATCAACTTTGGCATCAGTAAAAGCACCTTTTGCGTATCCAAAAAGTTCGCTTTCAAATAAATTATCACTCAAAGAACCTAAATCAACATGAACAAAAGGTTGATTTTTTCGTTCAGAATGTTGATGAATAAACTCGGCAAAAACATATTTTCCGGTTCCGTTTTCACCTAAAATTAAAACGTTGGCGTCGGTTTTGGCCACTCTCTCAGCAATAGAATAGGCTTGTTTTATTTTTTGGGAAGTGCCGACAAAATATCTTTTTTCGGTTTTTTCGACTACCGGTTTTTTAATGTTTTTTCTGCTTTCGGCGACAGCCTTATCAATAGTTTCCAGTAGTTTTTCGTTGTGCCAGGGTTTTAAAACATAATCAAAAGCACCAATTTTTATCCCTTCAACAGCGGTTTCAATTTTACCAAAGGCCGTCATTAAAATCACAATCGTTTGAGGCGAAAGTGTTTTAATTTCTTTTAGCCAATGAATTCCCTCTCTTCCATCTTCAAAACCAATTCGGTAATTCATGTCCAATAAAACCACATTTATTTCATTTTCGCTTAAAAGAGAAATGATTTTTTTAGGATTATTTGTCGTAAAAATGGTTTCAAAATGTTTTTTGAGAATCATTTTTGCCGAAAAAAGAATTTCTTCCTGATCGTCAACAATTAATATTTGGGCTAATTTTTTTCGCATCTGTCTTTTTTTGTCCGATTTCGAACGGTCAACTGTTCATTATCGAACACTCCTTTTTTTGAATGGTTTTTAAAGCTTCTTTAAAATCAAGGCTTTACAAATAATAAATTTTGTGGCACAGTATTTACCTATTGGTAATCAACAAATTATTTATAAAATGGACAAAGTAATTCCTCGTAAAAATAGAAAATTTAGATATCTCACAATAGCAATTGGAGTTTTTTTAGCTTTGGCTGTCATCATCTTTTTTTCGTTTAACACTAAAAGAAGTTTAAATGTAAAAGCCGAAGAACTATCAATTCAAAAAATCGAAAAAGCCTTTTTTGAAGATTTTGTGGTTTTTCAAGCCAAAGTTGAACCTTTGAACGTAATGCTTGTGAACGTTACAGAAGGAGGATCTGTAAAAGAGATTTTTGTGGAGAATGGCGCAATGGTAACCCAAGGGCAATCTTTAGCCCGCTTGTACAATCCGAATACAGAACTGAATTATCTGACTCAGGAAACAGCAATTATTGAGCAAATCAATAATTTGAATACCGGAAAACTGAACATCAGAAATCAGGAATTAAATTTAAATAAAGATTTGGTTTTGATCGATCACGATTATAACGACGCCAAAAGATTATACGATATGAATGCGAGATTATACGAAAAAGAAGTAATCTCGAAAAACGACTGGAATACATTCAAAGAAAGTTTACGTTTTCAGGAAGAGCGCAAAAGAACCATTCAACAAAGTATTCAAAAAGAAAAACAAACCAATCAAATTCAGATTTCACAAATCAATCGCTCGATTCAAACGATGGAAAAAAGTTTGGATATTTTAAGAAATAACAAAAAGAACTTTTTGATTACAGCTCCGGAAACTGGACGATTAACTTCCTTTGAACCTGTTTTGGGAAAAACATTCCAGGCAGGAGAAAGCATTGGAAAAATCGATTCGAAAAAAGGCTACAAATTGGCTGCCGATGTTGACGAATTCTATTTGGAAAAAGTTCGTGAAGGCTTAAAAGGTCAGGTAGAATTTAAAGGAAAAACATTGGAAGTATTGGTGACTAAAGTAATTCCGGAAGTAAAAAGCGGGCACTTTACAGTGGAACTGGCTTTCACTTCTAAAGAAGAAATCGTTTTGCAAGACGGACTTAGTTTTGGCGTAAAACTGATTTTATCAGAGAAAAACAAAACGCTAGTAGTTCCAAAAGGAAGCTTCAATCAGGAAACGGCGGGAAAATGGATTTTTGTAGTAAAAGGAAATAAAGCCGAAAGAAGAAACATCAAATTAGGAAGGGAAAATCCTTCGTATTATGAAATTCTGGAAGGACTAAAAGAAGGCGAATCAGTGATTACTTCTTCTTACACGGATTATAAGGATGTTGAGGAGTTGTCGATTAGTTCTCAATAAAAAAGGTTTCAAGTTTCAGGTTTCAAACCTCACAACTCACAACTTACAATTCACAATTCACAATTCACAATTCACAATTAATAAAGAGTTTCAATCATCAATTAAAATCATCAATCAAAAAACGAATAATAACATTTTTAACACCTTTACCATTATGATAACAATTCAAAATTTAACCAAAGTTTTTAGAACAGAAGAAGTAGAAACATCAGCCTTAAGCGGTATTTCTTTAGAAATTAAAAAAGGTGATTTTTTAACTATCATGGGACCTTCAGGTTGTGGAAAATCGACTTTACTAAATATCATCGGGCTTTTAGACAGCGCTAATGACGGAAGTTATAAATTATTAGATCAGGAAATGATCGGTCTAAAAGAAAAAGGAAGAGCGCAGGTTCGTAAAGAAAACATCGGATTCATTTTCCAAAATTTTAACCTGATCGACGAACTTTCGGTTTACGATAATATCGAATTGCCTTTGCTTTACAACAACGTAAAAGCATCAGACAGAAAACAAAAAATTGAGGCTATTGCCGAGAAATTGAATATTTCTCATCGTTTGAAACATTATCCGCAACAGCTTTCGGGAGGTCAACAACAAAGAGTTGCGGTTGCAAGAGCTTTGGTAAACGACCCAAAAATCATTTTAGCCGATGAGCCAACCGGAAACCTGGACAGTAAAAATGGAAATGAGGTAATGGAACTTTTAACGGATTTGCACGCAAAAGGCGCGACAATTTTGATGGTAACCCACTCTGATTATGATGCTTCGTTTTCGCAAAAAACGATTCATATGAAAGATGGTGTGATATTCTCTGAACGATTAAACCAGAGAAATGTGGATGTTTTTATGGACGCTAAATAATTTCAAGATGATAAAATTTATTGTAACTGCAATCACAATCCTAATTGGATTGGTTTGTCAAATATTAGCAATGATCTAAAAACTACAAGGTTAAAAAACCTTTTTAGATCTTTAAGGAAAACTAACAACAACTATAAAAAATACACCATGATTTTTAACTGGTTTAAAATATTTATTTATCATTTAAAGCAAAGCAAACTGTTTTCGTTTTTAAATGTTTTAGGATTAAGCATCGGAATTGCCGGCGTTATTTTCGCCATTATATATTGGAATAACGAACACGCATACGATCAATGGAATCCTGAAAAAGAAAATGTATATCAGGTACTTAATGTAATAGGTGCAACTGGCGACACTTGGGGAACAAGTTCTATCCCTTTTGGGAATACCTGTAAAGAAACAATTCCTGAAATTGAGCAAATTTGCTTTATGAATATTTGGTACAACGAATCTGTAATTAAATACCAAAATAAAAAATTAATAGACAAAAAGATCACGGTATCTGACAATAACTTTTTCGATTTTTTCCCTTTTCCAATTATAAAAGGTTCGAAAAAAGACATTTTGAAAGAGAAAAACAGCGTTGCCATTTCAGAAGATCAGGCAAAATTACTTTTCAACGATCAAGATCCGATTGGAAAAGCTATTAACTATGAAAATCAATCTTATACGGTAAAAGCGGTTTACCGTTTGATAAAACCATCTACTGTCGAACCTAATTATGTTTTTGGAGGGGTAGTTCGTGAAGGCGATCAAAACCAATGGGGAAACTTTAATTATGGTTTGATGATTAAAACCAAAAAGAACAGTGATATTGCGGTAGTTTTAAAGAAAATGCATAACGTAAATTATGTAAACAGAACTTTAAAAGATGCTAAAGAAAGTGGCCAGACTCCAGAGCAATACATCAAAGAAAATGGTGAAATTAAAATTATTCTCGATCAGCTGAAAACAATTCGCCTTCATGGTACAAAAGCTTCCGGACAATCGACTCCTGAAGGCAGAGGGAACTTACAGCTTCTATATATAATGGCAGGATTATCCATTTTAATTCTGGTTCTATCACTGGTAAACTATATTAATCTGGCAACGGCTTCTGCCATAAAACGGGCTAAAGAAGTGGGTGTTCGTAAAATTGTAGGTGCTTCAAAAAACCAGATTATCAGTCAGTTTATTTTTGAAACAGCTATTATTGTAGTTCTGGCTATTGTATTTGCCTTAGCCATCGTAGAACTTTCATTGCCTTACTATAATAACTTTTTAAAGAAATCTTTGACTATGAATGGCGGCGAATTTTACCTGCAGCTTATTTTTATATTTGGATTAGTAATTATTCTTGCGGGTATATTCCCAGCTATTTATATTTCAAATTTTGAAACTTTAAAAGTACTAAAAGGCAATTTTTCAAGAAGCAAAAGCGGTATTTGGATTCGGAATTCGATGCTTATCTTTCAATTCGGAATTGCAGCATTCTTTATCATTGGAGCTTTGATTGTCAATTCTCAGGTTGATTATATGATGAATAAAGATTTGGGGTTCAGCGGAGATCAGGTTATCCGAATTCCATTTAACTATCCGGATTACAAAACAAAAGGACAAAAATATCAAACCACAAAACAAGAAGTCCTAAAGATATCAGGAGTTCAGGAGGTGTCTACCTTTGCAGGTACTTTTGGGAACAGCACCAATTCCAGCTCTGGTCTTACACATAATGGCATTTTTGTACAGCCTCGAAATGTTGAAATGGATTTTGGCTTTTTGGAAATGATGAAAATTAAGATTGTCGAAGGTCGCGATTTGTCACCAAAATTTGCTTCAGACACAATCAACAACTGGCTGATTAACGAAACTCTGGCTAAAACATTAAACTTAAAAAATCCCATTAATACTATAATAAGTTCTGGCTGGGGAAATGAAAAAGGAAATTTAAAATTTAAGGTTGTCGGAATTGTAAAGGATTTTCACATTACGGGATTTCAAAGCAAAGTACCTCCAATGGTTTTCATTAATACGAAAACTTTAAAATGGAACAATTTTCAGAATGTTTATGTAAAAGTTTCTCCAAACAATTTAAGTGAAACGCTGGCTCAATTAAAAAGTTATTGGGAGAAAAATGTAAATCCGGATTATCCTTTTGATTATGAATTTGTAAATAAAGGTTTTGCCAAAACCTATGAAGAACAGGTAAAACAAAAAGATGTTTTCTTTATTTTGAATCTTGTAGTTATCATTATTGCCATTTTTGGATTGTTTGCTTTGGCATCATTTTCGATGGAAAGAAGATTGAAAGAAATTGCCATCAGAAAAACATTAGGTGCAGAAACAGATATTTTGCTTAAAGAATTATCAAAACAATATGTTATTTTTTGCCTGATGGGATTCTTAATCGGAATTGTTCCAGCTTATATTTTATTGCAAAAATGGTTGGAGAATTTTGCTTTCAGAATTAATGTTTCGGTTGTGCCGTTTAGTGTTGCACTAGTTTCTTTATTGATTTTGACTTTAATGATTGTTTTGGCAAAAGCCTATCAGGTAACCAAAATAGACATTTTAAAATATTTAAAATACGAATAAACTTGTAGACCATTTTTTTTAAGAAACCCTCCAGATTCAATTAATCTGGAGGGTTTCTTTTTCTTCTAAAATTAAATTGGCTGGCTATACAAACTTTAATAAAGGGCGAAAAAAGCGCAATAGTATCATTTTGAATAATTTCGATATCAATAAATACGATTCAAAAAGGGCAGAAATCCGAACATAATCTGTTATCTTTGCAGTCTGAAACGAGTTTAAATAAACATAGTGCTTAAATACGTTTCTCCAATAGAAACACCTACATTAAAAATGAAATTAGATAGAAAAGAAATTCTTAAAGCTCTGGAAACAATCACCATAGCTGGAGAAGGAAAAAATATGGTTGAAAGCGGTGCTGTTGCCAACGTTATTACTTTTGGTGATGAAGTTGTGGTAGATTTATTATTGCATACACCGGCAATGCACATTAAAAAAAGAGCGGAAGATGATATCAAAAAAACAATTCACGAATTGGTATCTCCTGATGCGAAAGTTAAAGTAAACATTAAAGTTGAAGCGAAGGAAAATCCTAATGAAATAAAAGGAAAAGCAATTCCGGGAATCAAAAATATTATTGCCGTTGCCTCTGGTAAAGGTGGTGTTGGAAAATCTACAGTTACTGCAAACCTTGCCGTAACACTTGCCAAAATGGGTTTTGCTGTTGGAGTTTTAGACGCTGATATTTACGGACCTTCAATGCCAATTATGTTTGACGTTGAAAACGAAAAGCCAATTTCGATTACCGTTGACGGAAAATCAAAAATGAAACCAGTTGAAAGCTTTGAAATCAAAATACTTTCTATTGGATTTTTTACAGCACCTAGTCAGGCAGTAATCTGGAGAGGACCTATGGCTGCAAAAGCATTAAACCAAATGATCTTTGATGCAGATTGGGGAGAATTAGATTTCATGCTAATCGATTTACCTCCGGGAACTGGAGATATTCACCTTTCTATCATGCAATCATTGCCAATTACCGGAGCTGTTGTAGTTAGTACACCTCAGGCCGTGGCACTTGCAGATGCTAAAAAAGGAGTTGCCATGTTCATGCAGGACAACATAAATGTTCCTGTTTTGGGTATTATTGAAAATATGGCGTACTTTACACCGGAAGAATTACCTGACAATAAATACTATATCTTTGGACAGGAAGGAGCTAAAAACCTTGCTGAAGATTTAAATGTTCCATTTTTAGGAGAAGTTCCAATTGTACAATCCATTCGTGAGGCAGGAGATTACGGTCGTCCGGCAGCTTTACAAACAGCTTCTGTAATTGAAACTATTTTTGAAGAAATTACAAGAAATGTAGTACAAGAAACAGTAAACAGAAACGATAGTTTACCAGCAACAGAAGCCATTAAAATTACAACTATGGCAGGATGTTCAGCAGTAAAGAAAAAATAGATAATTGAGATAATGAGAAAATTAGAAAATGTGCCAATTAGAAAATTATCTAATTATCTCATTTTCTAATTGGCACATTGTTTAATTGACACATAAAATTATGACAACAGAAGAATTAACAAGTAACGTATTATTGGCTCTAGATGAAATTAGACCGTTTTTAAATTCTGATGGAGGAGATATTTCACTAATCTCAATCGAAGATGACAAACACGTAAAAGTTCGTCTTGAAGGAGCATGTATTAGCTGTAGCGTAAATCAAATGACACTAAAAGCAGGTGTTGAAACAACAATAAAAAAGTATGCTCCACAAATCGAAACTGTGGTAAACATAATGTAATAAAGCAGCGTTTTTCGCGCCTTTACACCTGTGAACTATTAACAAGAATAATAGTTCGTTTGCATGTTTACTTTACAAATTGTAAACAAAACATACAAAACAGCATGTAATATTGCGAAATTAATAAAAAACAACATAAAGATTTAAGAGTTTTAGTTAACTAATTCTTACAGATTTAACTTAAATTTGTAACATAACCCTAAATCTTAAATTTATGAAGAATTATTACGCTCTTTTATTATTACTGTTTTTTGTTTCTGTAAATTATGCTCAACAAGGCCAAACCCTAATTGCAGATAAAGCGTGGTTAAACGAATCTGAAGAGTGGACTGACTTTCAATATTCAGGACAAGTTGTTTTTTCAACAACCGGAGCTGGTGAAGAAGGTACTTTTAGAGTTGGAAACTATGACTTTTTGTATGATTTTTGCGAAGGAAAAGCAAAATTCTCAAATAAAGCCACTTATAGTGCTGCTGAGTTTGCTCATCCAAGAAAAGTATCTGCACAAACAGATAAGCAAGGAGTTTTAAACTCTACTTACGAAGGAACATTAATTTTTCAATCAGATAAAGATTATTATTCTGTTATGGCAGTTGTTACTGTTTTAGAAAAAGGCGGCAATATCATCGGGGTAAAAATGCGCCTGAAAGAAGGTAACAGAAGAGAATACGCATTTAGCCTTAAATCAGCTAGTTAAAACAATACAGGATTTATTCACGTTATTAAATCCTAAATCAGAAAATTCCAAATAATTAAAATGGATGTATTAATAAAGATTAAAGATCGAGAAGGAGTTATACACGAGTTACAAGCTCCAACTGATATGGCAATGAATATAATGGAGTTATGCAAGGCATACGAACTTCCTGTTGAAGGAACCTGTGGCGGAATGGCCATGTGTGCTTCTTGTCAGTGTTATGTTCTAAATGATGTTGCATTACCAGAAATGGGCGATGATGAAGAAGCCATGCTTTCGGAGGCATTTTATGTTAAATCTAATAGTCGTTTAGGCTGTCAGATCCCAATTACTACAGAATTAGAAGGACTGGAATTAGAACTGGCTCCAGAATATTAAAAATAAAAAAGCGAGAATTCAGATTCTCGCTTTTTTTATGACAATATTGTACTGATAAAAAGCATCAAAAAAGCCGTAATTACATTGCTGCAATTACGGCCTTCCCTTTATAACAATTTTCTTTAATCTCTAGTTTATACCAAACCTGCTGCAATTAAATACTCAGCAATTTGGATTGTGTTTGTAGCTGCTCCTTTTCTTAGGTTATCAGCAACAATCCACATATTTAATGTATTTTCCTGGCTTTCGTCACGACGGATTCTTCCAACAAAAACATCATTTTTACCTTCAGCATAAAGTGGCATTGGATAAGTGAAAGTGTCTAAATTATCCTGCACTACTACTCCATCAGTATTGTGTAAAATTTCACGAACTTCGTTTACATCAAAATCATTGGTAAACTCCACATTAACTGCTTCACTATGTCCTCCAACAACAGGAACACGCACTGCAGTAGCAGTTACTCTGATCGTGTTATCACCAAGAATTTTTTGAGTTTCACGAACTAATTTCATTTCTTCTTTAGTATATCCGTTTTCTTCAAAACTATCGCAGTGTGGAATCGCATTTCTATGAATTGGGTATTTATAAGCCATTTCTCCCTGAATTCCTGCATACTCATTTTCTAATTGTCTTACTGCTTTTACACCAGTTCCGGTGATAGATTGGTAAGTAGAAACTATGATTCTTCTAATGTTGTATTTTTTATGCAAAGGTGCCAATGCCAATACCATCTGAATAGTTGAGCAATTTGGGTTTGCAATAATTTTATCTTCTTTAGTCAATGTTGAAGCATTGATTTCTGGCACTACTAATTTTTTTGTAGGATCCATTCTCCACGCAGAAGAATTATCAATAACAGTAGTTCCGGCTGCAGCAAATTTTGGTGCCCATTCTAATGAAGTATCACCTCCGGCAGAGAAAACGGCAATATCAGCTTTCATATCAACTGCTGTTTGCATTCCTACAACCTTATATTTTGTTCCTTTATATTCAATTTCTTTTCCTACTGATCTTTCAGATGCAACAGGAATTAATTCTGTAACCGGAAAATTTCTTTCCGCCAAAACTTTCAGCATTACTTCGCCAACCATACCAGTGGCACCTACAACCGCTATTCTCATTTTTATATTTTTAGTATGAATTAAATCTAAATTATAATGCAAAAGTATACATAATAAAAGTGAAAACAAGACGCTTCACAAAAAATAACAAAATGTTACAAATTAAACAAATATAAAAAAAACCGCCCCAGTTAAGGAACGGTTAAATTAGACTTAGTGTAGCGGTATAGTATATTATTGTTTATTTTTTAATAGATCTCTAATTTGTGTAAGCAATTCTTCTTGTGTTGGTCCGGCTGGTGGTGCAACAACTTCGTCTTTCTTCTTCACTTTATTTATTCCTTTAATAATTAAGAACAATACAAAAGCCACAATTATAAAGTTAATCACAGCCGAAAGGAACAGACCATATTTTACTCCTCCAAAAGCGGTTAATTCTTCAATGGTAGATAAATGCGCGGCATCTAAAGCTGGTTTCAATAGCAAGGGCGTAATTACATTTTCGATAAATGAGCTTACAATTTTACCAAAAGCAGCTCCAATGATTACACCGACAGCCAGATCAACCACGTTGCCTTTCATTGCAAATTCCTTAAATTCTGAAAAAAATCCCATAATTGTATATTTTAGTAGTGATTAATAGATATCGAAAATACGTAATTTTCTTTAAAATCCCAGTAAACTATCGGAAAAATACCCTTTTTACACGTTGCGAAATACTAGTCAAAATTTCATAAGGAATCGTTTTTAAAGCCTCTGCCATTTCTATTACCGTTGGGCTGTCGCCGAAGATTATAACCGAATCTCCTTCTTTACAATCAATTTCACTTACATCTACCATTAGCATATCCATACAAACACTTCCAACGATAAATGCTTTTTGATTTTTAATAGTAACAAAACCAACCTGATTTCCCCATAATCTCGAAATTCCGTCAGCATATCCAATTGGAATTGTGGCAATTTTTGTTTCTTTCTCAGCCATAAAACGACGGCCATAACCAACACTGTCGCCTCCAGGAATTGTTCTAACCTGAGAAATAATCGATTTTAAAGTACTTACGTTTTCTAAATATTTTTGTTCCGATGGATCATTGGAAACGCCATACAAACCAATTCCCAATCGTACCATATTATATTGTGCATTTGGAAAATTGCTAATTCCGGATGTATTCAAAATATGACGAATTGGATTAATATTTAATTCTGAAATTAATTTTGAAGACAATTTTTCGAATAAATTTATCTGAGAAATTACAAAATCATAATGTTTCATCTCGTCACTTGTTGCCAAATGCGATAAAACACTTTTAACTTTTACTGTCGTATTTCCTTTTAAAGTTGCAATTAATTCATCTAGTGTATTTTCTTCAAAACCCAAACGATGCATTCCTGTATCTAGTTTTATGTGAATGGGAAAATCCTTCAGATTCTTTTCGCGTGCAATTTTCAAAAAGGCATTTAATCCTTTAATGCTGTAAATTTCAGGTTCTAACTGATATTGAATAATCGAAGGAAAACTGGTCGATTCCGGATTCAAAACCATAATTGGCAATTTAATGCCGCCATTTTTCAAAGAGATTCCCTCGTCGGCGAAAGCCACACCTAAATAATCTACTTTATGATGTTCCAGTAATTTTGCAATTTCCAAACCTCCGTTTCCGTATCCAAAAGCTTTCACCATAACCATGATTTTTACTTCAGGATTTAGTTTCGCTTTAAAGAAATTCAGATTATGACTAATGGAATCTAAGTTAATTTCCAGAACCGTTTCATGGGTTTTTTCTTCAAGCAAAGAAACAATTTCTTCAAACTGAAACGATCTTGCACCTTTAATCAGGATTGTCTCGTTATTGAAATTTAAACTTTCAAACTTCGAAATAAATTCGGCTGTGTTTTCAAATGTGACAATGTTTGGAAATTTGGTTACAAAAGATGTGATTGTCTTTCCAATTCCAATTACCCGATTGACTTTATTATCAGCGATAAGTTGCGCCACTTTAGAATACAATTCTTCATTTGAAAATCCGCTTTGGAAAATATCAGATAAAATAACGGTTTTTGTTGCGTTCTTCTTTTGCTGACTTTCCAGAAAATCCAAAGCAATTTTAAGCGACTGAAAATCGGAACTGTAACTATCATCAATTATACTGCAATTATTGATTCCGTTCTTTACCTCTAAACGCATTTCAACCGGGTACAGCATTTTGATACGTTTCTGTATCGTATCAAAATCGTAATTAAAATAAAGCAGAACCAATAAACAAGAAATCGTGTTTTCAACCGAAGCCGAATCACTAAACGGAATTTCTAAATCGAAAAATTCATTCTGGAACTGATACTGAACAGTTGTTCTTTCGTTTCTACTTTCCTTTTCGAGAATAAAAACATCGGCAGTACTATCACTAAAACTCCAGGAAAAAAGAGCTCTTTCATTTACTGGATATTCTTTAGAAAATACTTTTAAGCATAGATCAACAAGCTCATTTTTTTGATAAATAATAACTTTAGATTTTTTGAAAAGCAATAACTTCTCTTTGATTTTCTGTTCTAACTTTTCAAAACCTTCATCATGTGCAGGACCAATATTGGTTAAAACACCAATTGTAGGCTTGATGATATTTTCGAGCTTACCCATTTCATTCACCGTCGAAATTCCGGCCTCGAAAATACCCAAATTATGTTTTTCATTAATGGCAATTACAGAAAGCGGAACGCCAACCTGAGAATTATAACTTTTCGGGCTTCTTATAATATTATAATCGGGGCTTAATAAAAAATTAAGCCATTCTTTTACAATCGTTTTTCCGTTACTCCCTGTTAATCCTATTACAGGGAAATCGAAAAGATCACGATAATAACTTGCAAATTGCTGCAAAGCTTTGAGCGTGTTTTTTACCACCAAAAAATTGGCTTTCCCTTCACTATTTTTGGGAATGTGGTGCACTACAAAATTCTGAACACCTTTTTCTATCAACTCCGAAATATATAAATGAGCATCATTATTAGCACCAGATAAGGCAAAAAATAATGTTTTTGATCCGTTTTGCAACGAGCGGCTGTCGATAGAAATATGATCAATAAAAACATCAGTATCAGGACCAATCCATTTGGCATCCAGAACTGAAATAAGGTTTTTTAAATTTATGCTCATTTAGAAAGTTTCTTTTGTCAAATTTAGAAAAAGGTTTGCCACGAAATTCACAAAATTTCACTAATTATTGGATTTGAAGGAAAGTAAAAAAAGAAAAAGGTTTGCCACGAATTGCACAAATTTCCACGAATTATTTTTTGGCACCTTCATAAAAAAATCAGTTACTAAAGCTTGAATTGTTTTTCACACAGCCTTAAAATATTTTAAAGATAATTTGTGAAAATTTATATATTTCGCAGTAAAAAACATTATTATATTTGTTGAATACCACAAAATATAGCGTTTTGAAAAAGATACTTCCACTATTCTCCTATATCCTGCATCCGATTTTTATTTCGATATATGCTACCTTGTTTTATCTATTTTGCAAGGGAGATATTTTTACCAATCAGGAGAAATATTATGTGTTGTTCCAGATTCTTATTATAACTTTTTTGGTTCCGGTCTTGTTTTTCTTGTTGCTTCGTTCAACTGGACACGTAAATTCTGTGATGGTTCCTGAAACATCGCAACGTAAAATTCCGCTTATTTTACAGTGTTTTTTATATATTCTTCTCGTAAAAAGAAGTATTGTAATTGCACGTTATCCTGAACTTCATTTCTTTTTTCTTGGTGCGTTATTCAGTACAATTTTAGCTTTGATATGTTCCCTTTTTAAAATAAAGGCAAGTCTGCATGTTATGGCCATCAGCGGATTGACCATTTTTGTGATTGGTTTAAACATTCATTTACAAATGCAAAATCCTTATTGGGGTGCTTTTCTAATTTTAATGACCGGAGTTGTGGCTTCTTCAAGATTAGAAATGGAAGCGCACACGCCCAAAGAATTAATGATAGGTTTATTACTGGGCGTTTTACCGCAGTTATTATTTTTATATTTGTGGCTATAGAATATAAAAAATCAGTCCAAGGTTTAATGTTCTCATATTGACACTTTCTCCGTTTATAGTTTTTACAGAAGATTTATACAACGGATTTAAACCATAATAGGCATAAATATTCCACGTATTATATCCCGCGGAAATGTAAGCTCCGTATTGAAAATCATTCAAGTCTGGATTATTCTTTATTTTATAAGTGTTCTCTCCGTCTTTTAGAACTGACTTAGCCGCAAAAACATAACTGAATTTTATTCCGGTATAAATTCTCCAGAATTTAGTACTTTCAAAAGTTGAGTTTCGCCATCTGAATTCTATTGGTAAATCAACTGAATATTGTCGAAATCTATTCGAAACAAATTCGTCGTAGCTGTTAACACCATAAAGTAATGATCCGTCCGTAGCTGTTGAAATGGTTAGATTTTGATAGTAATTCTGATAGCTTATTCCTAAACCAGGTGCTATTGCAAAAGTTCTTTTTTCATTGATGGGAAAATCACGTAGAAAACCTCCTGAAAATCCAGCAGAAAATTTATCTTGTTTTAAGCCTGGAGGTCCCTGAACTAACATATTATAAGTTATCGTAAAATAAAACTGATCTTCACGATATAAGGAATCAATTTTAACCACTGGTTTTATTTCAGGTTTCACTTCTTCCTGCGAAAAAGCATTGAAAAACGAAATTAAAAACAAACAACTTAAAAGGAATCGCATATTGTATTTTGGTTTTAAAGTGGTTCTCAAATAAACGTTTTTTAAAGTAGATTTATTTCACACAAATATAATATAATGCCAGTTCAGGATACCATTTGAAAGTAATTATTCTCTTTTTCACGACGAATAAAACTATTTGTTGCACTATTTTCAACAAATCAGCAACAGAATCCGAAAAATGAGTCAATTTTTCATTGCTCTTTTATACCTTTGTCCTGCATGAAAAAAAAGCAGCTCATATTAAGTGTTTCTTTCGCGCTGACAATATTGTTCTCAATATTGTTTCAGTCGATACACAGTTATGAGCATATTGTAAAGCAACTTTCAGAAAAACAATGTCATCACGATTATAGTGATCCAAGTGGCGAAATAACGCATCAGCATCATAATTATGATTTGTGTTACGTTTGTCATTTTGCTTTTGGAAGTTATATTCTTCCTGAAGATTTTGCTTTTCAGTTTCGCACTTTTCATAAAGAAATTCCTTATTTCTTTACCATTCCTGAGAGTGTTTTTTCATTTTCACGAAGTGCTTATTTATTACGTGGCCCACCCGCAGCTATAGTTTCTTAGATTTCGAAATACTCGAAATAAAACCAAATTCTTAATTATAAAATTCGACGAAAAATAAATTTTCCATCTTGATACTTATCAGGATTGGCAAGTTTGCTTTGATTTCTGTTTTTATTCTCAAGAAAATTCAATTAAACTATAGCATCATTTTCAAATGAAAAAAATCATATTAGCCCTTATTTTAGGGTTTTCAGGCATACTTTCTGCACAAAATTCGGTTTCAGGTATTGTAACCGATGCTCAAAATCAACCATTACCAGGAGTATCCGTTTATGCTCCTGAATTACATAAAGGAACTACAACAGATGAAAACGGGAAATACGAACTGAAAAATCTTCCGAACGGAAGTCTTCGTCTTGCATTTTCTTATGTTGGATATGCTAATCAGAATCAAACCATTGCCAAATTAGTAAAAGAAAACACACTTGATATTACACTTTTAGAATCTATTTTAGAAATGGATGAAGTTGTAGTTTCAACCCCTTTTAATAAATTGCAATCGCAAAACGTAATGAAAATTGAGCATGAAAGCATCAAAACATTACAGCAAAAAGGAACTTCAACTTTGATTGAAGGTTTGGCAACCATTCCGGGAGTTTCTCAGATTTCAACCGGAACTTCTATCGGAAAACCGGTTATTCGAGGTTTGAGCGGTAATCGTGTTTTGGTTTACTCTCAAGGTGTTCGTATCGAAAATCAACAGTTTGGAGACGAACATGGATTAGGATTAAACGATGCCGGAATTGAAAGTGTTGAAGTTATTAAAGGACCAGCTTCCTTGTTATACGGCTCTGATGCTTTGGGCGGTGTGTTGTATTTCAATCCTGAAAAATTTGCCGATGCTGGAACTTTCAAAGCTAATTTCAGTCAAAAATATTTCACTAATACAGAAGGAAGCAACTCATCAATTGGATTAAAAACATCTACAGACAATTGGAAATTTTTAGCGCGAGGAAGTTTCAATACGCACTCCGATTATAAAATTGCCGATGGCGACCGCGTAACAAATTCTCGTTATAACGAAACCGATTTTAAAACCGGAATCGGATATAGCAATTCAAGTTTTTCCAGTGTTTTAAGATACAACTACAATAAGTTAGATCTTGGAATTCCAGAAGACGGAATTGGAGAGCAGTCTTCAAGTAAAAACACCCTATTTCCAAGACAGGGAATTTTCAATCATTTGTTAAGTTTAAACAATGTGATCTTTTTTGAAAACTCAAAATTAGATGTTGATTTAGGCTATATCGCCAATGACAGAAGCGAATTTGAAGACAGCAATGACGCTTCTTTAAGAATGAAACTGAATACTTTCAATTACAACGCGAAGTATCATTTCCCAAAAATGGGCAAAATTGAAACGATTTTGGGTGTTCAGGGAATGCATCAGACCAACACTAATTTTGGTGAAGAATTTTTGATTCCGGATGCCACTACAAATGATTTTGGTGTTTTTGGAACGGCGAATTACGAATGGAACAACAGTGTTTTACAAGCCGGATTGCGTTTTGACAATAGAAATATAACTTCTGAAGAACACGGAATTTCAGGTGAAGAAGGTTATTTTGAAGCTTTAGACAGATCTTTCGACAGCTTTAATGCATCGTTAGGATATAAAACCAAATTAGCTGAGCCTTTAACACTTCGATTGAATGTTGCAACAGGATTTAGAGCGCCCAATTTAGCCGAATTAACTTCAAACGGAGTTCATGAAGGAACCAATCGTTATGAAATTGGAAATCCGAATTTAAAAACAGAGCAAAACGTTCAGACCGATTTAAACTTAGAATATAAAAATTCGCATTTTGAGTTCTTCGTAAACGGGTTTTACAACCACGTAAACAACTACATCTACACTTCGCCAACCGGAGATGTTATCGATGATAATGACGTTTTTGCCTATGTACAGGATAACGCACAATTGTTTGGTGGTGAAGCCGGATTGCACTTTCACCCGCATCCCTTAGACTGGTTGCATTTTGAGACAAGTTTTGAAACTGTAACAGGTAAAAAAGACAATAAAGATTATTTGCCTTTAATTCCGGCTAATAATTGGAATAATACCATTAGAACCGAATTCAAAATTAAAGATTGGTTTCAGGAAGGTTTTGCAACTTTAAACGTTTCTTCAACTTTTAACCAAGACAATGTGAGTGGTTTTGAAACGGCTTCAAAAGGTTATACTTTAGTAAACTTAGGTTTTGGAGGAACGGTAAAATTGGGTAAAACTGCTTTTGATGTTAACCTGAACGGAAACAATTTATTTGATAAAGAATACATTGCACACCTTTCAAGATTAAAAACAGACGGTATTCCTAATATTGGAAGAAACATCGTTTTGGGCGTTAACTTTAATCTGTAGCAGCTAGATTAACCACAAAGTGCACAAAGATTTTTATTTAAAAACATCTTTAGAAAACACAAAGTTCACAAAGTTAGAATCAACACAAAGCTTTGTGAACTTTGTGTTTTTACAAAACCAAGCATAGGAAAAATCTTTGCGCTCTTTGTGGTTAAATCACTTTCTATAACACAAAAACCACTATTTTTGTTACAACCGCTAAACTTAAACAATGAAAAAAACATTTCTTATAATGGCAATTACAACTGCAGGAATTTCATTTGGACAAAATAAAATTCAATATCCGGAAACAAAAAAAGGTGAAACTGTCGATGTCTATTTTGACACTAAAGTAAGTGATCCATATCGCTGGCTTGAAGATGATAAATCTGCCGAAACCGGAGCCTGGGTACAAGCTGAAAACAAAGTTACTTATAGCTATTTGGATAAAATTCCGTTTCGTGATGAACTTAAAAAACGAATGGAAACACTTTGGAATTATGAAAAAATAAGCGCTCCTTCTACAGAAGGAAAATATACTTATTATTCTAAAAATAACGGACTTCAGAATCAATCGGTAATCTACAGAAAAGGTTCTGATGGAAAAGAAGAAGTTTTTTTAGATCCGAATACTTTTTCTAAAGACGGAACAACTTCACTTGGTGGAATGGATTTTTCTAAAGATGGATCAAAAGCGGCTTACGCCATTTCTGAAGGCGGAAGTGACTGGAGAAAAGTAATTATTATTGATGCTATTTCTAAGAAAGTTTTAGAAGATACTTTAATCGATATAAAATTCAGCGGCATTTCATGGCATGGTAATGAAGGGTTTTATTATTCAAGTTATGATAAACCAAAAGGAAGCGAATTGTCTGCTAAAACAGATCAGCATAAATTGTATTTTCATAAATTGGGAACTTCGCAAAAAGACGACAAACTTATTTTTGGAGCAGATCAAAAAAGAAGATATGTTGGTGGATATGTAACGGAAGATGATCGTTACTTAGTGATTTCAGCTTCAAATTCTACTTATGGAAACGAATTATACATCAAAGACTTAACAGTTGCAAACAGTCCAATTGTAACTATTATAGACAACTTCAACAGTGATAACACCATTATCGAAAATGAAGGAAGCAAATTGTTTATTGAAACCGATTTAAATGCTCCTAACAAACGTGTTGTAACGGTTGATGTGAGTAATCCTAAACCGGAAAACTGGAAAGATTTCATCAAAGAAACACAAAACATTTTATCGCCTTCAACGGGTGGTGGATACTTTTTTGCCAACTATACTAAAGATGCGGTTTCATTCGTACAACAATACGATTATAATGGAAAATTAGTTCGCGAGATTAAACTACCGTCAGTAGGAACTGCAGGTGGGTTTGGAGGAAAAAAACACGAAAAAACTTTATACTATAGTTTTACAAACTACACGACACCGGGAACAATTTATTCATTAGAACCAAAATCAGGCAAATCTGAAATTTATCAAAAACCGGTAGTTGATTTCAAAAGTGAAGATTATGAATCTAAACAAGTTTTCTATACTTCAAAAGACGGCACTAAGATCCCAATGATTATTACTTATAAAAAGGGATTAAAATTAAATGGTAAAAATCCAACGGTTCTTTATGGTTATGGTGGATTTAATATTAGTTTGACACCAAGTTTCAGTATTGCAAATGCTGTCTGGATGGAAAATGGAGGCGTTTATGCGGTTGCTAATTTAAGAGGTGGTGGTGAATACGGAAAGAAATGGCATGATGCAGGAACAAAACTTCAAAAGCAAAATGTGTTTGATGATTTTATTGCGGCTGGTGAATACTTAATCGCTCAAAAATATACCTCATCAGATTTCTTAGCGATTCGAGGAGGTTCTAACGGAGGTTTAT
Source organism: Flavobacterium sp. LC2016-12 (assembly GCF_015351595.1). Classification (GTDB taxonomy): domain Bacteria; phylum Bacteroidota; class Bacteroidia; order Flavobacteriales; family Flavobacteriaceae; genus Flavobacterium. The sequence goes on from NZ_JADKPT010000002.1 coordinate 52,921, forward strand.
TAGTTGGAGCCGTAATGACTCAACGTCCGGATTTAATGAAAGTAGCATTGCCAGCAGTGGGTGTTATGGACATGTTGCGTTACCATACTTTTACAGCTGGTGCAGGATGGGCCTATGATTATGGAACAGCTCAGGACAATAAAGAAATGTTCGAATATTTAAAAGGGTATTCTCCTGTTCAAAATGTAAAACCTGGAGTTAAATATCCCGCAACAATGGTTACAACTGGTGATCATGATGACCGTGTTGTCCCGGCACACAGTTTTAAATTTGCTGCTGAATTACAGGACAAACAAACTGGAGACAATCCAGTTTTAATTCGTATTGATGTAAAAGCAGGTCACGGAGCAGGAAAATCGGTTGCAGCCTCTATTCAGGAAAATGTAGATGTACAGGCGTTCACGCTTTACAATATGGACTTTACTGCTTTGCCGAAAAAATAAAGTAAAGCTTAAGTTTTTTTTAGCCACGAATTCACGAATTAATATTGATTTTAATTCGTGAATTCGTGGCTATTTTTTTCAAGACTGCCTAGAATTTGTTTCACGCAGATTCTGCAGATTTAGGCAGATTAATTTGATTTTAAAAGAAAAAAAATCTGTGTGCATCTGCTTAAATCTTTTTATCCCGATAGCTATCGGGAGCGTGAAAAAATAATTCGTGAATTCGTGGCGAACCTTTTTTAAATAATCCTTTTCGCTTAAATTTGAAAAACTAAAAAACCGAAAGATGAAAATCATAAAATGGGGAATTATAGGTTGTGGAAATGTAACGGAAGTTAAAAGTGGCCCGGCCTTTCAAAAAACTCCAAACTCTGCATTGGTTGCTGTAATGCGAAGAGATGCCAAACTTGCCGAAGATTATGCCAAACGTCATAATGTTCCAAAATGGTATTCTAATGCTATAGATTTAATCAACGATCCTGAAGTTGATGCCGTGTATATTGCTACGCCTCCATCCTCTCATAAAGAATACACTATTTTGTGTGCCAAAGCAGGAAAACCTGTCTATGTAGAAAAACCAATGGCTTTGACATTTGAAGAATGCAACGAGATGATTACAGTTTGTAAAGAGCACAATGTTCCATTATTTGTAGCGTACTATAGAAGAAGTTTACCAAGATTCTTAAAAATAAAAGAGCTAATTGATCAGAATAAAATTGGAACTGTTAGACATGTAAATTGCGTTTTATACCATCCTTTTGAACAGCGTTATGATGACGAAATTAATTTGCCCTGGACAGTTTTACCGCATATTTCAGGTGGCGGAATATTTGTTGATTTAGCTTGTCATACTTTAGATTTTCTTGATTTTGTTTTAGGTCCGATCAAATCTGTTCGTGGTTACGCAAGTTCTCAGCTTAAAGCTTATCCTGCCGAAGATTCGGTTTCGATGTCCTTTTTATTCGAAAACGGAATTCACGGAACGGGCTTATGGAATTTCGCCAGTTTCGAACGTTATGACAATACTGAAATTGTGGGCAATAAAGGAAAGATTTCTTTTTCAACTTTCGGGAACGATCCTATTCATATTCAATATCCAAACGGAGAAAAAGAAAGTATTACGATTGAAAATCCTTTGCATATTCAACAACCTCTTATAGAAACTGTAGTTGCAGAACTTTTAGGTAATGAAGGCATAAATCCATCAAAAGGAACTTCTGCAGCCAGAACAACTTGGGTTATGGATGAAGTTTTGAAGGAGTTTAGGAATTCGAAATAGAATGATTTTGTCGACTAGTATTGTCCTCCTGAGGAACGAAGGATCACACTAGTAGCTCGACAAAGATTGGTACCTCACTTTGCGGAATTTCTTGTGTGATCCTTCGTTCCTCAGGAGGACAAACAAAAAAAAAGGATATTCAAATGAATATCCTTTTTTTATAAACTATAAATTTCTTTAGAATTATAGGCTGTATTTAAGACCTAAAGTCAAACCTAAACCAGAGATTCCAACATAAGAACTTAATTCGTCCATTTTATCATTAGGACGTGTAGTATCTGCCGTATCTGCTGTAGTTGTATTTGGATTAAACAAAGGGTTATTAGAATTTACATCTAATTTTTCGTGGTAATTTGTATGAATTTGTGATGTAGTTCTAGTTGCTAAAGCATCTTGTCCATTCACTGTATATTCAGTAGTCTCTTTAGTTTTTCCGTGTACAGTAAAGTTACGGTATTCTAATTCAGCAAAAGCAGAAATGTGTTTTCCTAATTTATAAGATGTACCTAAAGCAGCCATAAATCCAATTGTTGGATTTGGTTTTACTACATCTTTAGAGTAAATATTAGATGTACTTACTACGTTATTACCAACATAAGACACTAATTCTCTATCCGTTTTAATATCTAATGTACCGTGAATTGGAACAATAACTCCAACTTTAGTGTAAGGTTCAAAACCATGAGCCTCACCTAAAAACATTACAATAGCTGGTGCTAAATCAAAAGCCTTAATTTGCCCATCAGCTGTGAAACTAATGTAAGTAGCTACGTTATTTGCAGGGTTAAAACCATAAAGTCTATCAGTAGTTTGAGCCATTGTCTTGCTATTACTAATATAGTAGTTAGCAGACATCTCAACTCCTAAACGTGTAGAAAAACGATAACCAGCAGTAATTCCAGATCTGAAACCTTGTCCAAAAGAACCTGTAATACCTTCTCTTGAAACCAATTTATTATTTGTTAGAGTACCTTGATAAACATCTCTGTTTGGTGCCTGACCTCCAACTTCTGGAAATTCTGTCGAAGCAGTTTGATTAAAATAAGATCCTCCTAATTTAAAGTACCAGCTTTCTGGTTTATCTGCTTTTTCTGTTTGCGCCATTGTGGCCATAGAGCAAACTAATAATCCTAATAAAAATAGGTTCTTTTTCATAATTCTGATTTAATTAATTTATGCAAACATAAAATATTTTAACATATTTTTTTGGTTTGCAAAGTTAGACTTGGAACGAAAACGTTGTAATTTGGGGCAATATTACTAAAAAAGTATTATGCATGCATATTTTTAACATAAAAATTTTACATAATTCTAAAATTTAACTGTTAAAATTTAATTCAGCTTAAAATTTATCTGAAGTTTTTCTAATTCCTGTAATAACTCTGTCGAAATTCTCACTTTTAATCTTCTGCTTGGCATCGTTAACTTGGTCACTACCTTAATTTCCTCAACCTCTTTTACTTCCTGAATTTTGGTTTCCTCTAATGGCGAATCTGCATCTTCACTTTCATCGACAAAAACAGCCTCTTCGGTTTCTTCAAAATCAGTATTGGTTTCCACCTCAACTAAGCGTTTTATTTTTTCTAATTCCATGATTTCAAAAGTCACCGAATTATCTCCTTTATAAGCATTAAATAAATGACTCAGCGTATGAATAAAATCAGTTTGTAAATCTTTAATATTCAACAGCAGAATCAATTTTTTAGCAAAAGCCTCCAATACATCCTGTAATTGTCGAACCTCAACAAACGTAAGTCTTGGATCAGACTTTTTACCTGTATCGTGGTTTACCCAGCCATCTTTTATTAAAATTTTCAAATAAGCAAAGTTATTCTGAATCAGGAAATGTCTAAATTTCAAGTATTCTTCACCAAAAATCTTAAACTCATAACTTTCATCATATCCTTCTAAATTAAATACCGCCCAGCCTTTTCCGTTTTTGGCCACACGATGCTGTACGTTATTGATGATTCCTGCAAAATTTAAATTTTTCCCCACATATTCATTCATACTTTTCAACGCTTCCAATCGGGCGTTGCAGAAGTATTTCATCTCAAATCTAAAATCGTCCAAAGGATGTCCCGAAATATAAATTCCGACAACTTCTTTCTCTTTAGCCAATTTTTCCATGGTACTCCAGTCTTCACATGGAGGAACAACTGGTTCGGCAATCTGAACTTCGCTGGCTTCTCCAAACAAACTTACCTGAGATGAGTTTTCATTTTCCTGAAACTTCGATCCATAACGCATCGCCTTTTCATAAAAGGTAATTCCATCACCATCATCATGAAAATATTGTGCTCTTGTTGTTCCTTCAAAGGAATCAAAACCACCTGCTAAAGCTAAGTTTTCAATTGCTTTTTTATTGGCGGCACGTAAATCGATACGTTTCGCTAAATCAAAAATTGATTTATATCTTCCGTCTTTTCTGTTTTCCACAATTGTTGCTACAGCTCCGGAACCCACACCTTTGATAGCACCCATTCCAAAACGGACAGCATAACTGTCGTTTACTGTAAATTTATAATACGATTCATTTACATCCGGACCTAAAACCTGTAAGCCCATACGCTTACACTCTTCCATGAAAAACGAAACCTGCTTGATGTCATTCATGTTATTCGAAAGTACCGCAGCCATGTACTCCGCTGGATAATGCGCTTTTAAATAAGCGGTTTGGTATGCAATCCAGGCATAACAAGTCGAGTGTGATTTGTTGAAGGCGTAACTCGCAAATGCTTCCCAGTCTTTCCAGATTTTCTCTAAAACCTTTGCATCATGTCCTTTTGCCGATGCTTGTTCCACAAACTTAGGCTTCATTTTATCCAGTACGTCCTTTTGTTTCTTACCCATCGCTTTACGCAAAACGTCGGCCTCACCTTTTGTAAAGTCAGCCAGCGATTGCGACAAAAGCATTACTTGCTCCTGATAAACTGTAATTCCGTACGTTTCTCCTAAATATTCTTCACAGGCATCTAAATCGTATTTGATTTCTTCATCACCATTCTTTCTTCGAACGAAAGACGGAATATATTCTAAAGGTCCCGGACGGTACAAGGCGTTCATCGCAATTAAATCTCCAAAAACCGTCGGCTTCAGATCTTTCATGTATTTCTGCATTCCGGGCGACTCGTACTGGAAGATTCCAACCGTTTCTCCTCTTTGGAAAAGTGCGTACGTTTCCGGATCATCAATAGGAAATGTATCAGGATCCAGATCAATATTGGTTCTGTATTTTACCAGTTTAACCGTATCCTTTATCAATGTAAGGGTCTTCAGACCCAGGAAGTCCATTTTCAGCAATCCGGCACTTTCAGCAACCGAGTTATCAAACTGTGTTACATATAAGTCGGAATCTTTTGCGGTGGTAACGGGAACGAAATTCGTAATATCCGATGGTGTAATGATTACCCCACAGGCGTGAATTCCTGTATTTCGCATCGATCCTTCAAGGATTTTTGCCTGTTGAATCGTTTCTCCGGCTAAATCATCCTCATTGGCAATAGCGATCAATTCTTTTACATTATCAAACTCATCTGAACGAAGCGCTTTTTTAACCTCATCTTCGTTTTCAGAAATAAAACGCGCCAAATTCCACTTTGACGGCATCATTGCCGGAATCAATTTGGCAATTCTATCGGCTTCAAACAATGGTAAATCCAATACACGCGCCGTATCACGAATTGCTGATTTGGTTGCCATTTTACCATAAGTAATAATTTGAGCAACCTGATTTTTACCGTATTTATTAATTACGTAATCCATAACACGACCACGACCCTCGTCATCAAAATCGATATCAATATCGGGCATGGATACACGATCCGGATTAAGGAAACGCTCAAAAAGCAAATCGTACTTAATTGGGTCAATGTTTGTAATTCCTAAACAATAGGCTACCGCTGAACCGGCAGCAGATCCACGTCCCGGTCCTACCGAAACATCCATTTTTCTGGCTTCGGCGATGAAATCCTGAACGATCAAAAAGTAACCCGGATATCCGGAATTTGAAATCGTTAGTAACTCAAAATCCAAACGTTCCTGAATCGATTCTGTAATTTCACCATATCTTCTTTTGGCACCTTCCATAGTAAGGTGTCGCAAATATTTATTTTCACCTCGAACACCACCATCAGCTTCGTCTTCAGCAACAACAAATTCCTCCGGAATATCAAATTTTGGAAGTAATACATCACGATAAAGTGAATATCCTTCAACCTTGTCGACAATCTCCTGAATGTTGATAATAGCTTCAGGAAGATCAGAAAAGAGTTTTTTCATCTCTTCTTCCGACTTATAATAGTATTCCTGATTGGGTAATCCATAACGGTAACCACGGCCACGACCAATTGGCGTTGCCTGTTTTTCACCGTCTTTTACACACAATAAAATATCGTGTGCATTGGCATCTTCTTTATTTAAATAATAAGTATTGTTTGTCGCGATTAACTTGACATTATGTTTCTTAGAAAACTCAATCAGGGTTTTGTTTACACGATTTTCATCTTCCTGATTGTGGCGCATGACTTCCAGATAAAAGTCATCTCCAAATTGTTCTTTCCACCAAATCAAAGCTTCTTCGGCCTGGTTTTCACCGATGTTCAGAATTTTACTTTGGATTTCTCCGTATAAATTCCCGGACAAAACCATGATATCTCCCTTGTATTTTTCGATGATATTCCGATCAATTCTCGGAACATAATAAAAACCGTCTGTAAAAGCGATCGACGACATTTTTGCCAAATTGTGATAACCGGCTTTATTTTTGGCCAATAACACAACCTGGTTTCCGTTGTCTTTTTTACTTTTATCTAAGTGATTTTCGCAGACATTAAATTCACAACCTACGATTGGTTTTATTTCGGTTTCTGTTGGTTCCTCTCCAGCTTCAACTAAAGCTTTATTCTTTCCGGATGCCGCTTTGTTGTGGTTCATGACAGCGCTCACAAAATGGAAAGCCCCCATCATGTTTCCGGTATCGGTCATGGCAACGGCCGGCATTCCGTTTTTGGCTGTAGCCGCAACAATATTTGCAATACCTATAGTCGATTGAAGAACCGAAAACTGCGTATGATTATGTAAATGCGCATATTTTGCCGCTTTAAAATCTTCTCTGTCTGAAGCTGAAACCGTTGTTTGTACATCATCAACCTGTAAAGCTTTAATTTGCTCTCTGATTTTATCAGAAGCCGCTTTTAAATTGATGTGTTTTAATCCGATTAACGGAAATTCCTCTGGATTTCTTTCCTGAAATTCTTTGAAATAATCCTTCGGAACATCTAATTCTTCTTTGGTAAAAACCTCTCTTCTAATTAATTCTAAAAAACAACGCGTAGTTGCCTCAACATCGGCAGTTGCATTGTGCGCTTCCGCGAAAGGTTTATTAAAAAGGTATTCGTGTAATTCTGTTAATGTTGGCAATTTGAATTTTCCTCCACGACCTCCGGGAAGTTTTAATAATGAAGCAGTAACTTCGGTACAAGTATCCAAAACCGGCATCGTACTCATTGGAGAATCCACACCCATTCTATGAAATTCGGCTCCCATAATATTGACGTCAAAACCTAAATTCTGACCCACAATAAATTTGGTTTTGCTTAAAGCAATATTGAATTTCTCCAAAACTTCGACCAGCGTGATTCCATCGGCTTCAGCCAATTCAGTCGAAATTCCGTGAATACGTTCGGCATCATACGGAATATTAAATCCGTCCGGTTTTACCAAATAATCCTGATGCTCTATAAGCTGTCCCATTTCGTCATGGAGCTGCCATGCAATCTGAATACAACGAGGCCAGTTGTCAGAATCGGTAATTGGGGCGTCCCAGCGTTTTGGTAATCCGGTTGTTTCGGTATCGAATATTAAATACATACGTTTTCTAAAAAGGCAATTTTATAAATTCCAAATTCCAATTCTTACCATTGTAAATCATTGATTATATGGACTATGAAAAACGATATATAGAATATGGAGGAAGTCCAAATTTACGCTTTTTTTTGGGAAAGAAAATAGATCAATCAACTATTATTGGATCGTTATTTTCAAAGATAATACACGTTAAATTTTTGTTAAAACAAATAATGTCTTTCTAAATTTTCTTTCTTTACATTTATAACACCGAGAAACCAGATGTCTTCAAATCAACAAGAATTTACCAAAACGATATTAATTTTATTATTATTTCAACATTTATGCTTCTCACAAAACAGCAATAAAGGAATCGTTTATTACGGACAAATTGAAAGCAGTTACTTTGGAAGTAAAAATGGTAAAGAACGCCTGGCAACTTTAGTTTTTAATAAAAAAGAATCCAGTTATGTGAGCCAAAAAGACTCTTTAGATGCATTAATGAATAATTTCCCAAATAGACAAGGAGGAACTACACTTTATACAGCCGGGCTACCTGCAACAGAAAACGGAAGCCAGGTATTTACCAGTTTACAAAAAGATAGTGTTTGGAGTAGTTTTTTAAAAAATGGCTTTCAATATGTTGCTGAAAAAAAAATTTTATTTAAATGGGATCTTCAAAATGAAACTAAAAAAATAGGAAGATTCACATGTAACAAAGCTATTACACAATTTAGAGGGAGAGAATATATTGCATGGTACACTAACGAAATTCCCTTACCTTACGGACCATGGAAATTACAAGGCTTACCTGGTTTAATTCTTGAAGCTTATGATAGCAGTCAGGAAATTAATTACTATTTTAAAAGTATTGAATATCCGACTACCAATAAAACTCCTATTGATTTTATAAAAAGCACAGACAAAAAAACTATAAATTGGATGGATCGAAAAGGTTATATAAAATTCTGTAACGATCATTTGCAAAGAGTTTACGAACGAATGTTAATGGCAGATAAAGAAGTTCCAACTTCATCTCCATCAGAAAAGGGAACAATAGAGCAAAATTTCAAAGAAATTACAGAATGAAATTTTAAACTTTTTTTAATTACGCTTTCATAAACCTAAAGTTTAAAGCTTATTAACAAATTGAAAAACAGCATAAAGCTTTCTAAAAATGAAAAAAATAATAATCCTTCTAGCCTTTCTAAATTTTTTGATAAGTACCGCTCAAAATAAAGGTATTGTTTATTATGGCTATCGTACGACCGCAGAAGGAGCCCCTTATTCTCTTGATTTCAATTCTTACATGATCTTTAGCAAAGACCAATCTTATTATGTCACAGCAAAAGATAGTTTAGAAAAAGCCGAGACAAAAAAAGAAGAGAAAATAATTGTAAATGATGACACAAAAACCATGGGCATAAACTCTGGCTTGCCTACCAGTTCCTCAGGGTCAGAAACTGTGTATAATATTCCAAAAAAAACAATGTGGTCTAGTTATATTGATGGAAAAAAAGTTCACGTAAAGGAAATTGTACCTAAAATAAACTGGAAACTTATTAACGAAACAAAAAAAATAGGGAATTTTACGTGTAAAAAAGCCTCGACTTTCTTTAGAGGACGTAATTATACGGCATGGTATAATCCTGAAATAGCTGTGCCATTCGGACCATGGAAATTTCAAGGATTACCTGGCCTTATTTTGGAAGTTAGTGACGATAAGAAAATGTACAAATGGTATTTTAAAAGTATTGAATACCCGACAAACTCTAAAGAAACTGTAAAATATATTAGTCTCCCTAAAAAAATGAATTTTATAACTTTTGAAGAGTTTCAGGTTTTTCAAAAAGAAACACGAGACAAGCAGGATGCCAAACAAAAAATGGCACAAAAAAAATTCTCTGGTGTTTACTTTAACGAACCAAAAATTTCAGATCTATTTATTGAGTTTTAGCAAATGAAGAAACTACTTATCGTTTTACTGGCGATACTCCCCGTTTTATTATTTTCTCAAAATACAAAAGTTTCAGGAATCATAAAAGATAATACAAACAGAGGCATCGAAAGTGCTTCTGTTGTTATTATGGATAGTAATGACAACACTTTATCATATTGCTTTACCAATGAAAATGGTTACTACGAATTGGAAATTGACCAGCCAAAAGACAAATCAATAATTATTGAAATTTCAAGTTTAGGATTTACCAAAGAAAGAAGCACCATACTAATTGAAAACAAAACGAGTATCCAACACTCCATTACTTTAGAATCCAAAGAAGAAAACCTTAAAGAAGTAGTGATCGAATCCTATAAAAAAATAAAAAGAGATCAAGATACCACCACTATAAAAGTTTCTTCCTTCCTAAATAATACTGAGCAAACAGTCGAAGATGTCCTAAAAAAACTACCCGGAATTGAAGTCCAAAAGGATGGTTCTATAAAAGCACATGGTAAATCAATTGACAAATTACTCATTGAAGGAGAAGACTTATTTGATAAAAACTATAAATTACTATCCAAAAACTTAGATGGCAAAGTATTAGATGCAGTGCAAATTATCGATGCATTTGAGGACAACCCCATCTTAAAAAAAATGAATAATTCAGACAAAGTCGCCCTGAATTTGAAACTAAAAAAAGACAAACAAAATATTTGGTTTGGAAATATTACTGCCGGTGCCGGAATAGTTTCAGAAAATCGCTGGAAAGAGGGCATAAACCTTGGTCTTCTAAAAAAGAAAATAAAGCTTTTTTATCTTGCCGATTATAATAATTCCGGAGAAAAAGCAAGTTCATTAATCCAAGATGCAATTATAAGTTCCAGCGTTTTTGGAGAAGATAGAATTGAAAAGGCTGCAAAAAAACAATATACTATCAATAGTAATGAAAACAGCTCTTTTAGTAAATCACAAAGCATTTTTAACAAAGCATTTTTCAATTCATTAAGCTTTACTTCAAAAATAAAACCTTCGTTAACCATTCGAGGAGTTGGCTATTTTACTAATGATAATCAAATTCAGAATTCCATTTCTGAAACGATTTATAATGTTGGCGAAACTCCGATAATTAATAATGAAGCTAATGCTTATATCAGCAAAAAATCGCTTTCTTCAGGTGAAATAGAATTGAAATACTTAGGTAACGACGACAATTATCTTACCAATCTTTTTATTTACAAAAACAACCCAAACACCATAAATTCTAATTTACTATTTAATAATGCAGTTATAAATCAGAGTTCAAATAATAAAAATCAAACTTTTTACAATCATTTCAATCACACGTACAGCATAACAAACAGAACTATACTGCATAATTATTTCTATTTTGGAAATGATAATTTGAATGAGAAAAACAATCTAAAATCTCCATTTCTAAATGAATTTTTACAAACAAATCCCAACGCATTAATTAAACAAAATACAGATAATAAAAACCAATATTTTGGAATAAAAAACAAATTGATTTCAAAATATAGAACCTTAGAAACAGCACTAACTTTTCAATATGAAAAAAGCAACGAATCTATTTTCTCTAATTTTTTTATTGACCAAAACAATAATACAGACTATGAAGTTAATACTAAATTAAAGCAGTCTTTCTTTTCTTTGGATGGGGCAGTTCGATACAATTTTAGCGTAAAAGCAAATTTTACAGCCAATTTAAAATACATTCAAAACAATTTTAGAAGAAATAATTTTGAGAAAAACTACTCTCTTCTAAATCCAAATTTCACTTTTAAACTAGAAAAAACAAGTATAGGAAATTTTAGTATTTCTTATGCTAAAAATAATTCATTTCCAGAAATTAATTTCCTTACAACTGACTATCTTCTTACAGATTATAGAACTTTTACGAAAGGAATCATAACTGTCGATTTCTTACAAAATAAAATTATTTCATTTTCTCATGCCTTTTACAACGACGAAAAAAGATTTTCAATCGACACTAATTTATCGTACATCAAATCGAAAAAGACACTCAATAGCGAAAATGAAATAACTGAGAATTTCAACTTTCAAAATTACATTATCACAGAAGGTGGCGAAAGCTTTAATGGTAATTTTAGTCTTGTTAACTATTTTAGAAAATTAAAATGGGCAACGAAATTAGAAACACGCCAAAACTGGAGCAACAATCCAACAAAAGTAAACAGTCAGGAATTTTCTAATTTAAAAAGTTATAATAGTCTATATACTTTTTCGGCAACCACTTATTATAACATTCCTGTCAATTTTGACTTTGGGTTTAACTATAACTATTATCAAACAAACTTCAACAGCATCATTACGTCTAATGAAACAAAAGATGCTTTCATCAATTGCAATTATAAAATTTCAAAAACATGGCTGGCTGAATTTAATAGTACTTTTTATGAAATGAATTCCAAAAATTACACTTTCATTAATCTCATAGTTAATTGTACGCCAGAAAAAAGCAGATTCTCTTATAGATTGTTATTTAATAATATTTCAAATCAAAATGAATTTACACTGGTAACATTAGACAATTATACTTCTTACAAATCAACGATAAGACTTGTTCCAAGATATTTATTAGCAACCGTAAAGTATCGATTTTAAAACTTCATTTTCCCTTTTCTTTCCTAAATTTTCATAAAAATACACTTCTTGGATGTCGTAGTATTTGAATTAAAATTGAACTTACCAATATCCATTCTAAATTGATTTTTTAGGCTTTAAAATCATATTAATTGACAACTTCTTAAATCCTAAAAGAGAATCCAAAACTAACAATTATTACTATTTTTATTCATTTTGTTACATTTTTTAAAAGAAAATACTGCATTTTGTATTGATTTTGAGATAAATTTGCAAACTATTAAAATTAAAAGCAATTCAATCAAAATTAACGAGAAAAAGAAAAACAAAACCAATTTATCTTTCATTTTCCGGCCAAAATTAAACGTATAAATACGAATAGCAATTTGTATTTTAGTTTGGGTATCGTATATAATGAAATATTGAAATTGACCACTTTGTATCTTTTTTTACTTTTGTTTTGCTATTATCAGAAGATTGCTGTGATTATAGAAATTACAATTAAAAAAAATAAAAAATGAGTAAGACATTATTTGACAAAGTATGGGATTCACATGTAGTGCGTAAAATTGAAGATGGACCAGATGTGTTTTTTATTGACCGTCATTTCATTCATGAAGTTACGAGTCCTGTTGCTTTTTTAGGATTAAAAGCCAGAGGCGTTAAGGTTCTTTACCCAGAGCGTACTTTTGCAACTGCAGATCACAATACACCAACCATAAACCAACATTTACCAGTTGAAGATGCACTATCTGCAAATCAGCTTAAAGCGCTTGAAGATAATGCTGCTGAATATGGAATTTCGCACTGGGGATTAGGTCACATTAAAAATGGAATTGTACACGTAGTTGGTCCTGAAAACGGAATTACTTTGCCAGGTGCTACTATTGTTTGTGGAGATTCTCACACTTCTACTCACGGTGCTTTTGGAGCTATTGCTTTTGGTATCGGAACTTCTGAGGTTGAGATGGTGCTTTCTACACAATGTATTATGCAGCCTAAACCAAAGAAAATGCGTATCAACGTAAACGGTCAATTGAGCAAAGGTGTCGGTCCAAAAGATGTTGCACTTTATATTATTGCACAATTAACTACTTCTGGAGGTACAGGTTATTTTGTTGAATACGCTGGAGATGTTTTTGAAAACATGACAATGGAAGGACGTATGACCGTTTGTAACTTAAGTATCGAAATGGGTGCCCGTGGAGGTATGATCGCTCCTGACCAAACCACTTTTGATTTCCTTGAAGGAAGATTATATGCTCCAAAAGGCGAAGCCTGGACTAAAGCTGTTGAATACTGGAAAACACTTAAAACGGATGCCGATGCTGTTTTTGATGCTGAATTAAACATCAAAGCTTCAGACATTGAACCAATGATTACTTATGGTACTAACCCTGGAATGGGAATTGGTATCTCAAAACATATTCCAAACGCTAACCAAGTTGAAGGTGGTGAGGAAACTTACAAGAAATCACTTGCTTACATGGGCTTCCACGAAGATGACGTGATGATTGGAAAACCAATTGATTATGTTTTCTTAGGAAGTTGTACAAACGGACGTATTGAAGATTTTAGAGCTTTCGCGGAAATTGTAAAAGGAAGAAAAAAAGCAGATAATGTTACCGCTTGGTTAGTTCCGGGTTCTCACGTTGTTGAGGCTCAAATTAAGGAAGAAGGTATTTTAGATATTTTAACTGAAGCTGGTTTTGTATTACGTCAGCCAGGATGTTCAGCTTGTTTAGCAATGAACGATGATAAAGTTCCAGCTGGAAAATATGCGGTGAGTACATCAAACAGAAACTTTGAAGGTCGTCAAGGTCCTGGTTCAAGAACATTATTAGCGAGTCCAATTATGGCTGCCGCTGCTGCTGTTACAGGGAAATTGACAGATCCAAGAGAGCTGTTCTAGTCAATGGCAATAACAATTTCAAAAAATCAATAAAATTGCTTTTAGGTTTAACATAGATTCTCATTTTCAGAAAATCTAAAATCTAAAATCCAAAAATCTAAAATTAAATGGCATACGATAAATTTAATATACTTACCAGCAGTGCAGTGCCACTGCCAATTGAGAACGTAGATACAGATCAAATCATTCCGGCTCGTTTCTTAAAAGCTACAAAACGTGAAGGTTTTGGAGATAATCTTTTCAGAGACTGGAGATATAACGGAGATGATTCTCCAAAAGCTGACTTCGTTTTAAACGATTCAACTTATAGCGGAAAAATTCTGGTTGGAGGAAAAAACTTCGGTTCAGGATCTTCAAGAGAACACGCTGCATGGGCAGTTTACGATTACGGTTTTAGAGCGGTAGTTTCAAGTTTCTTTGCTGATATCTTTAAAGGAAACTGTTTAAATATTGGTGTTTTGCCAGTTCAGGTTAGCCCTGAATTTGCTGATACAATTTTTAAAGCAATCGAAGCTGATCCTAATACCCAATTAGAAATCAACTTACCAAACCAAACGATTACTTTATTGGCAACAGGTCAATCAGAGTCTTTTGCAATTAACGGTTACAAAAAGAACAACATGATCAATGGTTTTGATGACATTGATTATTTACAAAATATTAAGGAAGATATTGTGGCTTTCGCCGATAAGCTTCCTTACTAAACACAACCAACTTAAATGCAGTTACGTAAGTTTCAATTCTATAGTTGGGCTTTGTAACTGCTTTTGATTTTAATTTTTGAATCAGAAACTCTTTCTAAAAAATGAATGACAACAACATTGTATTGCCAAAATTTTATTCGGAAATCAAAACTGATTCTGAAAAAATTGCGTTTTCAATGCCGTCTGATTTACAAACAGGAAGTTTTCTTCGAACATTAACAGCAACAAAAAAAGACGGTCGCTTTTTAGAATTAGGAACCGGAACCGGATTATCACTTGCGTGGATGATTGAAGGAATGAGCGAAAATTCAAACTTAATTTCAATTGATAATTCAGCAGAATACCAAGACATTGCAAAAAAATATTTTCAGAAATCAAATGTTTCATTCGTTTGTGAAGATGCGGAACAATGGATTTTGAATTATACAGATTCAAAATTTGATTTGATTTTTGCTGATGCATGGCCTGGGAAATATGTCGTTTTAGACGAAACTCTAAACTTATTGAATTCAGGCGGTATCTATTTAATAGATGATATGCTTCCTCAAAAAAACTGGCCAGTAAATCATGACAAAAATGTTGAAAAACTGATTCAGGATTTAGAAAACAGAACGGACATTCAATTAACAAAAATGTGTTGGTCTACCGGATTAATTCTGATAACCAAAATATAAATATTAAGATTACTCATGCTTTAAAAGCAAACAATATTATAATGGAAAAAAGAAAAATTGAAATAATGGATACGACGCTTCGTGATGGTGAACAAACCTCAGGAGTATCATTTTCTGCTGCAGAAAAATTAACCATTGCACAATTATTGTTGGAGGAATTAAATATTGATAGAATCGAAATTGCTTCAGCTCGCGTAAGTGAAGGAGAATTTCAAGCCGTAAAAGGCATTACAACCTGGGCTGAAGAACGGGGATATATTAATCGTATTGAAGTTCTTTCTTTTGTAGACGGTGGAGTTTCGATTGAATGGATGAAAAAAGCAGGCGCTAAAGTGCAAAATTTATTAACCAAAGGTTCAATGAATCACTTAACGCATCAATTAAAAAAAACTCCGGAACAACACTTTTCTGAAATTGCACAAATCATCGCTTTAGCGAAAGAAAATAATATTGAAACCAATGTTTACCTGGAAGATTGGAGCAACGGAATGCGAAATTCTCCTGAATATGTTTTTCAGTTTCTGGATTTTTTAGCTACTCAGCCTGTAAAAAGAATTTTATTACCCGATACTTTGGGCGTTTTAATTCCGTCCCTGACTTTCGAATTTCTTTCAAAAATCAGAGCAAAATATCCAACAATTCATTTTGATTTTCACGCACACAACGATTATGATTTAAGCGTTGCCAATGTTATGGAAGCGATAAAAGCAGGCATAAATGGACTTCACGTAACCGTAAACGGAATGGGCGAACGAGCAGGAAATGCGCCACTGGAAAGTACTGTTGCTGTTATAAATGACTATTTACCGGAAGTTAGCATCAATATTAAGGAGACTTCCTTATATACTGTAAGCAAGCTTGTTGAAACTTTTACCGGATATAGAATTCCTGCCAACAAACCAATTGTTGGTGATAATGTTTTCACGCAAACTGCCGGAATTCACGCTGACGGTGACAATAAAAACAATTTATACTTTAATGATTTACTTCCGGAACGCTTTGGAAGAAAACGAAAATACGCTTTAGGAAAAACATCTGGAAAAGCCAATATTGAGAAAAATCTTCAGGAATTAGGTTTGAAATTAAATCAGGAAGATTTAAAATTAGTTACCCAAAGAATCATCGAATTAGGTGATAAAAAAGAAACGGTTACCAAAGAAGATTTGCCATACATTATTTCTGATGTTTTGGACAGTCATACTTACGAAGAAAAGATAAAAATTGAGTCCTATATATTGGTTCACTCAAAAGGAATGCGTCCATCAACAACTTTATGCTTGAAATTCGGCGATGAAATCATCGAAGAAAATGCACAAGGCGATGGCCAGTTTGATGCTTTTATGAATGCTTTAGCTAAAATCTACAAAAGCAAAAAACTAACGCTCCCAAAATTGATTGATTATGCAGTGCGAATTCCACCAGGAAGTAGTTCTGACGCTTTATGTGAAACAATCATCACCTGGGTAAACAACGAAAAAGAATTTAAAACAAGAGGCTTAGATTCAGATCAAACGGTTGCAGCAATTATTGCGACACAAAAGATGTTGAATGTAATTGCTTAGAAAAGGAACAAAGGTTCAAAGTTACAGAGAAACAAAGGCTTTCTCTCTTTATCTTTTTAAACTTTGAACCTTTGAGCCTTTGCCACTTTGAACCTTAATAACAAACAAAATACTAAAAATAATGAAATTTAACATAGCCCTTTTAGCCGGTGACGGAATCGGACCGGAAGTAATCAATGAAGCTGTAAAAGTATCTGATGCTATTGCAAAAAAATTCAATCACGAAATAACCTGGACGCCAGCGCTTACCGGAGCTTGTGCAATTGATGCCGTTGGAGTTCCTTATCCTGATGAAACGCATGAAATTTGTATGAAAGCTGATGCTGTTTTGTTTGGGGCAATTGGTCACCCAAAATACGATAACGATCCAAGCGCACCAGTTCGTCCGGAGCAGGGATTATTATTGATGCGTAAAAAATTAGGGTTGTTCGCTAACGTACGCCCAACTTTTACTTTTCCATCTTTAATTGACAATTCTCCTTTAAAAAGAGAAAGAATCGAAGGAACTGATTTGGTTTTCTTAAGAGAATTAACTGGCGGAATCTACTTTGGAGAAAAAGGAAGAAAAGACAACGGAGAAACTGCTTTTGATAACTGTGTTTACACAAGAGCTGAAGTTCAGCGTTTAGCTAAAAAAGGTTTTGAATTAGCAATGACAAGAAGTAAAAAATTGTGTTGTGTTGATAAAGCAAACGTTTTGGAAACTTCACGTTTATGGAGAGAAACTGTTCAGGCAATGGAAAAAGATTATCCGGAAGTTACTGTTTCTTATGAGTTCGTTGATGCTGTTGCAATGCGTTTGGTTCAATGGCCAAACTCTTATGATGTATTGATTACTGAAAACTTATTCGGAGATATTTTAACAGACGAAGCTTCTGTAATTTCAGGTTCTATGGGATTAATGCCTTCTGCTTCTGTTGGAGAGCATACTTCACTATACGAACCAATCCACGGATCTTACCCTCAGGCAACAGGATTGAATATTGCTAACCCATTAGCGACTATTTTATCTGCAGCGATGATGTTCGAAGATGCTTTCGGATTAAAAGACGAAGCTGAAGCAATTAGAACGGTTGTAAACAAATCATTAGAGCAAGGGATTGTTACTGAAGATTTAGCTGCAAAAGGAACTAAAGCATACAAAACCAGCGAAGTTGGAGATTGGCTTGTTGCTAACTTATAGTTTGTTTTTGTTTCAGGTTTCAGGTTTCAAGTTTACTGGAACGTGAAACCTGAAACCTGAAACTTGAAACATTTAAACAAAAAAAAGGGATCAACTTTCGTTGATCCCTTTTATATATTTAGAAAAAAATATTAATATCCTCCTCTACCACCACGGTCATTTCCACCACGGTTGTTTCCTCCACCATAACCTCCGCGTGAATCTCCACCACGGCTGTTATTGTTAAAGCTTCTTCTTTCACCTTCAGGTTTCGGTTCAGATTTATTAACAACAATTGCACGACCTTGAACAGTAGCTCCGTTCAATTCATCAATTGCTTTTTGAGCTTCAGCATCGTTTGGCATCTCAACAAAACCAAAACCTTTGCTTCTTCCTGTAAATTTATCAGTAATGATTTTAACTGAATCTACTGCTCCGTAAGCCTCGAAAGACTCTCTTAAATCTGCTTCCTCAATACTGAATGGAAGGCTTCCAACAAAAATGTTCATATGTACTTATTTATAATAATGTAGCAAATGTAATCTTATTTTTCTCTAATCTACTATATATTAGTTTATTTATGTTTTTATTTTGATTTAAAAAAGCAGAAACCACTAAAATCAATCTATCGCAAATTAAAAATTAATTTACTACGAAGTTACTAGTCGGCGAAACAGGAACTTTATAAAAAACACCTTCTGTAAAAGTAACTTTAGGGTTCTCAGCATCAGTTTCATCCTTATTAAGAGCGGTAAATTTAAATGTTCCTGAAATTGTATTTGTCTCACTATTAAATTCTGTAACTACAATCTGACCATTGCCTTTATTTTCACCTGTACTAAATTCCTCCAGTTGTCCGGGAAAAGTATTTGAATAAGATGCCATTGCAACATCATCTATTCCAAGAACATATGTTTGCACTTCAGAAGATGGTATTTGTAAAATCACTTTTTCATAACCTAGAGTTCCTTCAATAACAATGTTTTCATTTGTTGCTGAATTTGCTACATACCCATTAGATTTCCAAAAAACGTTGTCTTTTAAGCCCTGAAAGGCCGGATTATTGAATTTTATATCCTCGGTACAAGATGAGAGGATAAAAAGAAGTGATAAAAAATAAAAGATTTTTTTCATATAGAATGAATTTGCTGCAAAAGTACCTTATTTGAAATAAATATTTAAAAAAGGGGTCCTAAAACCGTCTAAAAATGATAAAAATTCACCTTAAATATATTTAATACTGTTTGGAACGCATAATTCATAAAAAAATTATATCTTTGCGCCCTTAATTAACAGAGGTCGAGTACCTCAAAATTTAATCATAAGATTATGTCAGTAAAAATTAGATTACAAAGACACGGTAAAAAAGGAAAACCTTTTTACTGGGTTGTAGCTGCAGATGCACGCTCAAAAAGAGATGGTAAATACTTAGAAAAAATCGGTACTTACAATCCAAACACTAACCCTGCAACTGTTGAATTAAACCTTGACAGCGCTGTAAAATGGTTACACAATGGTGCACAACCAACTGATACTGCTAGAGCAATTCTTTCTTACAAAGGTGCTTTATTGAAACACCACCTTGATGGAGGTATTCGTAAAGGTGCTTTAACTCAAGAGCAAGCTGATGCTAAATTAGCTGCCTGGTTAGAAGCTAAAGCTGGAAAAGTTGATGCTAAAAAAGACGGTTTAACAAAAGCGCAAGCTGATGCTAAAGCTAAAGCTTTTAAAGCAGAACAAGAAGTTAACGCTAAACGTTTAGCTGCTGCAGCTCAGGCTGAAGCTGACGCTATCGCTGCTGCAACTCCTGCAGTTGAAGAAGAAGTTGCTGAAGTAGAAGCAGAAACTGCTACTGAAGAAGCTCCTGCTGCTGAAGAAAATAACGAAACAACTGAAGCATAATTTTAGCTAGCGAGAATGCGTAAAGAAGAATGTTTTTATTTAGGTAAAATCGCTAAAAAATTTAGTTTCAAAGGTGAAGTTCTGGCTTATTTAGACACGGATGAACCTGAGTTATACGAAAATCTGGAATCAGTGTTTGTTGAATGCAACAAACACTTGGTTCCTTTTTTTATTGAAAAAAGTTCTTTACACAAAAACGATTTTCTTAGAATTCGTTTTGAAGATATGAATACCGAAGAAGATGCAGATGCTATTATGGGCAATGCTATTTATCTTCCTTTAAGTATGTTGCCAAAACTTTCCGGCAACAAATTTTATTTCCACGAAGTTATTGGTTTTGAAATCGAAGACCAGCGTTTAGGCGTTTTTGGAAAAATCGTTGCTGTAAACGATACTACAGCACAACCTCTTTTTGAAGTTTTAAATGGCGAAGTCGAAATGTTAATTCCGATGATCGATCATTTCCTGGTTAAAATTGACCGCGAGAATAAAAAAGTCATTATGAACTTGCCTGAAGGGCTTGTGGAAATGTACCTTTAAAAAAGTGATCAGTTTACAGTTTTAAGTATTCAGTTTTCTTCTGAATCAAAAATCTTTAATCTACAATTATAACAGATATGTTCCAATTCAAACAGTTTTCAATTAATCAAGATCGCTGTGCTATGAAAGTCGGAACTGATGGTGTTTTACTTGGTGCCTGGGCTCCAGTAAGCCACAATCCTTTTAGTATATTAGATGTTGGTGCAGGAACAGGAATTATCGCTTTGATGCTTGCCCAGCGAACTCATGCGGAACAAATTGATGCTCTTGAAATTGACGAAGAGGCTTATGAACAAGCGGTCGATAATTTTGAAAACTCGCCTTGGGGAGATCGTTTATTTTGTTTTCATGCCGGCTTAGATGAATTTATTGAAGAGCCTGAAGACGAATATGATTTGATTGTTTCGAATCCGCCTTTTTATGCGGAAGATTATAAAACCGAAAATGAACAGCGTGATTTAGCCCGCTTTCAGGATGCAATGCCTTTTGAAGAGCTGGTAGAAGCAGCCGATTTATTACTTTCCGAACATGGAATATTCGCTTTAATTATTCCTTTCAAAGAAGAAGAAAAATTTATCGCTTTGGCAAAAGAATCCGAATTATATCCGATCAAAATTACGCGTGTAAAGGGAACTCCAAAATCTGAAATCAAGCGCAGTTTATTGGCTTTTAGTCGAAATGAAACCAATGAAATTGAAATCGATAAATTAATTATCGAAATTGACAGACACGTTTACACTCCTGAATATATTGAATTGACAAAGGAGTTTTATTTGAAGATGTAAAAAGCATCTTTGTCAAAGTTTGAAACTTTGACAAAGACTACATAATCTTTACTTCCCGTTTTTAGCAAACAAAATTGCTCGATCCAAAACCTCATCTTTACCTTGCTGGATACCCAAAATCGTAGGCTTCACTTCGATATCGGGAACGATACCAATGCGTTGGGTTTCTTTTTTATTTGGATAAAAAACCCCATAACAAGTAAATGTTGTGTAAAAACCTTTAATGATTGAAAATCCATATTTCCCACCGTCAGCACCGCCGGTTTGGCTTCCTATTACTTTTACCTTTGGAGCAGTTTGTAAACTCATAGCATTCATTTCAGCATGGCTTACTGCTTTTTCATCAAGCAAAACAATTACTTTACCTTTGTAGTAATCTGGATTGTTTTTGCCACATTTTTCGATTCCTTCTCTCCAATAATAACGTCCAGGATAATTTATATCGGGATCTAAAAATTTAGCAAACTCTTTAGGTTCCGGATTAAGCCATTCTGAAATAGTGAACATAACATCGTGCGGACGCATTCTATTATCAAAAATAATCGCGCTAGTATTATTAAGGGCTTTAATTAAATCGGGAACATCTTTTTCTTCAACCTCACCATAATTAACATAACCAATATTTCCTTCCAAAATTTTCCATTTTTCCTGCTCCGGAAACTGAATCTTTAAATCTTGGTATTTATAGCGATTTATGGATTTAATCGCCGTTTTTCCTTCACGGATAAATTCAATTTCAACTGATGGTGTTTTTCCATTAAAAATTGTCCAATATGCATTTCTTAAAACAGATGGTTCATTTGATCCTTCAACATATTTCCCATTTTCTTTTAAAAGTTCAGCAATAGTTTTTCCGTCAACTTTTATAATTACATCACCTATTTTTAAATCACTTACTTTTGCTAATGAATCGTTTTTTAAACTAATGACAACTGCTTTTTCGTCAATAATTTTGACATCCGCAGGTATAAATTTATCTCCAAAATAATCAAATAATTGAGACATTTGAGTTGATGCATGCGTATCATTAAGCTTTATAGAAATCTCACGCATTGCCAAAACAAAATCTTTCTCAGATTCCGGCGCATAAAATCTTGGAAGCATATTAATTAATACTTTATCCCAATTTTCATCCATTTGATATTTGTACGGAAAAAAGTATTCTATATAATTCCAATATCTAAACAATGCCAGAAGACGCAAATTTTTATCTGTCCATTTAAAATCGGCATACTTTATTTCGTTGTTAAACTGCAAAGGTATATTTCCTGTATTCAATTCGTAATCAACATAAAGCTGCTTACCCTGAATTCTATTTTCTTCAATAAATTTTAATTTTTTCGAAAGAGATTTCGAGAATAAATCATTTTTTGAAAACCATGACAAATCAAAGTTTTTATCAAAATATTCCTTTTTTAAAGTTGGTGTCGAAATTTTATAAGCTTTTACTTCACCAAAAGAAGTTATCCAATTTTCGATTACCAACGAAAAAGCTTCGGCAGTTTGTGCTTCCTCTACTTTTGGCAAAATTTGAAACAATTGTTCGTCCCAATTTTTACTTCCGTCAGTAACATTTGGATGGTAATATTTTAGAAAACCCCAAACTTTGCAGGTTGCTGCTAGTTTTTGAGTTTCGGTAATGGGTTTTGAAAATGCATTTTGAAATAATAATACAAGGACAAGAAGCAGTGTCTTCTTCATAAGAAAAAAGTGGTTAGGTTAATTATTTAGTCTTTGGGTTAATTTTAAACTTGTTCAAATATACTCTTAAATTGATATAAAATTCTTTCAATTAATCGTAAATCTTCAGTAACAATTTCAGCACTTCCTTTCATTTCCTGCTGAAATACAATTTGCTTATTATAAGAAGTCTGTAATCCGTTTGGAAGCGCAACATCCAAAAGCAGGTTTCCATCTTTATCCGGAACGAGAGAAATATTCTGAATTTTGCCTTTTAGTACACCAAATTCCCTGTCCGGAAAATTGGCCAATCTGATATTCACTTTTTGACCTACTTTTATTTTACCTGAATTCAGTGCCGGAGCCTTTACCTTTCCGATGAAACCATTCTTTGCATCAGGAATAATAGAAAAAACATTATCTCCCACATTTATAGTCTGATTTTCATTCCAGACCTGCAAAAAAGTAACCACACCGCTGATTGATGATTTTAGTGTATAAGCCAGTTCCCAATCTTTTATCACTTTTTTAAGCTGATAAAAGGACTGCGCCATATTACGACCAAGGTTAACTTCTTCTTTAGTGCCACTTATCTGCGAATTCCGACTCAATTTTGTATTATCTATCAATGAGGACCTCAATTCAGAAATCGATGTTAATAAGCCCTTATAATTCTTTTGCGCCTGAAGATAGCCCAGTTTTTTAGCTTCCATTTCCTGCGCTGAGATAATTCCTTTATTAAACAGCGTTTCAAAACGGGCAATTTCATTTTTCTGAAGCTGTAATTCACTTTCATTAAGTACTTTTTGCTGTTGCAAAATATCCAATCTTTCCTTAATCTGAATCTTTTCAGAAATTTGTGCTCTGTTTTCGACTTCAAAAGGCTGTAAATTTTCATTTAATTTGTCAGCCTCATAATCCTTCTGAAAAACAGCAAAAGCACTTTCAATTTCTCCTAATTGACTATTTTTTAAAACAGCAAACGGAAATGCTTTTTTTGAATCGTTGACATTATAATTTTCAACTATGCTTTTTAATAAAAAAACATCTTTATAATTTGCCGTGTTTTCTATAATTGCCAGTGTAGTACCCTTTGATACTAAAGCTTTATTTTTCACCAAAATAACTTCAATTCTACCCGATGATTTTGATACAATTTTCTCAGGCGGAATATTAGTCGTAATTACAATCTCTGTGTTTACAACATCTGGATATTTTATAAACCATGAAACAAAAAAGAGCATAAAAATAATGGCGAATATCAAAACAGTTCCCCAGCGGATCATCCAATGTGGTACCTTCGTGAGAATGTCCTGAACTTCTTCACTTCTTAATTCGAATGTATCTTCAGCCATAATTAATTTCCTAACTGTAATTGATTTTTAACCAACTCAAAATAATTTCCTTTTTGTTCTACCAATGCTGAATGGTTTCCAATTTCAATGATCTTTCCTTTATCTAAAACCACAATCTGATCAGCATTCATTACCGTACTCAATCGATGGGCAATTACGATAACTGTTTTGTCCTTGAAAAACACATCGAGTTTTTGCATAATTGCTTTTTCATTATTAGCATCCAAAGCTGATGTTGCCTCATCAAAAAACAGTATTTCCGGATTTTTGTAAACTGCTCTGGCAATGAGTAGGCGTTGTTTTTGTCCACTACTCATTCCCACTCCTTCCGCTCCAATTTTTGTATTGTATCCCAATGGCAAACCACTGATGTATTCTTTTATATTGGCCACATCTGCTGCGTATACCAACCGTTCTTTATCAATTTTATCAACTCCAAAAGCAATATTATTGGCGATCGTATCACTAAAAATAAAACCTTCCTGCATCACGGCGCCAATATTCGATCGCCAGGCCTTTTGTGAAATATTTTTTAGCTGGGCATTTCCAATATTTATTTCCCCTTTTTCGGGCTCGTAAAACTTAAGAAGTAATTTCATCAACGTAGTTTTACCACTTCCGCTCACGCCTACAATCGCTGTTACTTTATTAGCCGGAATTGTCAAATTCAAATCATTCAAAACAGGAATATCTGACCCCAAATAGCGATAAGAAACGTTTTTTAAGGTAAGATCACAATC
This sequence comes from Flavobacterium sp. LC2016-12, assembly GCF_015351595.1. GTDB lineage: Bacteria > Bacteroidota > Bacteroidia > Flavobacteriales > Flavobacteriaceae > Flavobacterium. The sequence continues at coordinate 78,070 of NZ_JADKPT010000002.1, forward strand.
AACCGGAACTTCATTTGTCTGATGCATTTCCTGTTGTATTTCATCTTCTTTTTCATGAATTTCAGATAACCTTGCTAATGATATTTTGGCATCCTGTAATTCCCGGACAAATTCTATAAGTTGTGTTATTGGTCCGTTTAAGCTTCCTACGATGGAACTTATTGCCAGCATCATTCCGAGTGTAATTGACCCATCGATAACCAATTTAGCCGAAAGAAATATGATGAAAATGTTTTTTAATTCATTAATAAAAGAAGAGCCGATGGTTTGGGTTTGTTCTAAAACCAATCCTTTTATTGAAACCCTGAAAAGTCGTGCCTGCACATATTCCCAACCCCAGCGTTTTTGTTTTTCGGCATTATGTAGTTTTATTTCCTGCATGCCATTTATAAGCTCCATCACCTTGCTTTGTTCCTGAGATACCTCTGCAAAGCGTTTGTAGTCTAAAATTTCTCTCCTTTTCAAAAACAAAGTAATCCATCCAAAATACAATAAACTTCCAATAAAAAACACGAGGAATATCTTCAGGTTAAAATAGGCCAGAACTGCACCCAAAACGACCATATTAATCGTTGAAAAAAGAACATTCAAAGAGGAAGTAGTCAGAATTCTCTCAATACGTCGATGATCATTAATCCGCTGCATAATATCACTTGTCATTCGGACATCAAAAAAAGAAATGGGCAAATTCATCAGCTTAATAAAGAAATCTGAAATAAGCGAAATATTGATTCGGGTAGAAAGATGAAGCAATATCCAGCTTCTGATCAATTCTAAACCTGTTTTACCCGCAAAAAGAAATAATTGCGCAAAAAGAATTAAATAAATGAAACGAAGATTTTGGTTCTGTATACCAACATCAACGATACTTTGGGTTAAAAATGGCGAAATAAGCATTAATAAACTACTAGCAACCAAACCAATACTTAACTGCGTGAGAAATGATTTATACCGCAATACATATTGTGACAACAATTTAAAACCTAATCCTTTATTTTCTTCCTTATCAAAGTCAGACTGAAAGAATTTTGGTGCTGCTTCCATCAACAATGCAATCCCTTCTTTTGTCTCATTATCGGCATTATTTCCAATCCAGAATTTTATAAAATCTTCTTTATTGTACTCAATGAGTCCAAAACCCGGATCTGAAATATAATATGTATTTCTCCTGATTTTATAGAGAACGACATAATGGTTTTTATTCCAATGCAAAATACATGGCAAAGGCGCCTCTTCTAATCTTTCTAAATTTAATTTTACCCCTAAAGTCCTAAAGCCAATTTTCTCTGCGGCATCGCTTAAAAAAAGCAAATTACTCCCCTCGCGAGTTGTTTCACTAATGTCTCGCAAATCCTGAATATTGATTGTTTTACCATAATGTTTTGCAATAATTTTTAAACATGTTGGCCCACAATCTTTAATATCAGCTTGTTTAAAATGGGTAAATTTTTTCAATTTCTATTTTATTTTTTTCAGTAGCAATTTAACATTATATTTTTTGATTTAATAGTAAAAAAAAACAGAGAAGAAATAAATCTACTCTGTTAAGTATCTAAAAAATAAAAAATTAGCGATACAACTTTTTCTCTAGGACATGGCACTGGCTAACCCTAACCAAATAAAATTAACACAGCGACCAATTTCCTGAGAATCCCGACACCAATCATCAATGTTGGGATATTTGCTCAATGTTCCACGATCGAGCGCCTACAAATTCAAAAAAAAACATGACTAAATTTCTGATAAGGCTTTATATTGTATACTTGCAAAAAAAATTAAATTAACAGCAAAGGCGACTTGTATCGCAAATACCCGGCATTTTATCTACGGGGCAAGGTTCGCCAACTGGCACTAAAACACATCCCGCTTCTATCGCATAAATCCAACATTCAGGAATTCCTCCTTTTATTGTTTTTTGCTCACTTTTACTTATATGCTGAGCATTTTTCAGATTTAAAATTTTCTTTAACATATACGTTATGTTTTAATTTTTAATCAATTTAATTGCCACAACTCTCTCCGATCAGAATATGATGTACAATCTTCTTCATTAATCCAGGCCTCGCATCTTGGAGATGCTTCTTTTACATTATTAGCAATGATCATTTTTTGCTCATTTGCTGTTAATTCCTGAGTTCCTTCAAGGTTTAAAATATTCTTTAACATAAGTTCTAAGTTTTTAGACTTCAATCTTTTTAAGACATTTGAAGATTCTGTCTGATTTTCACCTGTTAGGCGATTTTTTCGAGAATTTCCATATCTTCTACATAATCATTTAGAAAATATTTCAGCTCGTTCAGCTCATATTCGTTCGGGAATAATCTTTCATTTACAATTTTAACCGGTGTATAATTAAAATTATTTTTCGAACACCATTCATATTGTTTATTAATCTCCTGATTAATCATCATGCTTACTGATTCGACATGCCATTTTTTAAGCCATTTTTTAAGACTCATTTTTTTAATATGCCAGTCTGAAATAGCTTCTACCGTTTTTCCTGGTGTCGATCTGTTTATTGTCAAAAGTCTTTCTACAACTGCTTTATAAGGATTATCGGTATTCTCTGGGTTGATATTAAACAAAACCTTTAAAAATATTCTATCCGGAAATTTCAATACCAAATCGAATGCTTCCTGAAATGTGGTGTTACATAGACCACAACTTGGACTTATAATTACAGATAGTTTTACTGCTGCATTTCTGTTACCAAAATTCAAACCTCTTAAATCATCAAATCCATTTGTATTTATAACTTTTCGAGACAGGAAGTTTAATAATGAATAATTCCTTTTGAATTTTTTCAGTTCTTTAAGTGAGTTATCACTTTTCAGCATGCTTTTTATCATTGGTTTTGCAATAAGCCACATTGGTACAAGAAGAGCCAAAGAAAACAAAAATGGAAACATACTCTCAAACGCAAAAGTCAATGTAAAAAAGTCTGATCCAAACCATATTGCACTTTGCATAAAAATTAAGAACGAAACTACCAGACACATTACACACCATTTTTGAATCTCAAATTTCTGAATCCAAATAGACGATACTATAACAGGAATAGCCAGTAAACTTAAAAACCCGATAAATATTGCCGAATCAAAAGGCTTTACTAAAATTGCAATCAAACTTGAACCGAAAAAAATCAGTGGCAAATCTGAAAAATTAATCAATCTGTTTTCAGTTCCTTCATTAGCATTAATTACAGAATTACATGAAGAATTAGAACTCAGATTACAAAATTTCGAAATCATAGTATTTTTAAAACCTAACTTCTCCTGTACAATAAGTATGCTAACGATAAGACCTAATATAGATGTTGTTAAAAAAGCAAGACTAAACAAACTATATGTATTATAAAAAAACGACAAGCCCATTAAAAGAAAAAGAGGCAGAGAATATTTTAACCAATTATATTCTACTTTTAAATTTTCTCTTGCAATTACATTATTTGGTTCGATCGCTACAATTACGCCATTCCAGTCTAAAAGGAATTTTTCGTAAGCCATTTTATGCGGTCCTTTTTTCTCTGTTGTAACACGTACATCATTTTTGGCCTTTTCTACTAATATAAGTTCGTCCTGAAAATAAGCTAAGAAGTTTGCTGGCAAATCTACTATTTGTTCTTTCGGAACTCTTATTGCGGCGTTCTCTATTGATAAAAGATCTAACGAATCTGTTATCGCAAATAAACTTGGATAATTTGGATGAGAAAGAAACAAATCCTTAAACTCATTTTTTATCTCTGAGTATCTATTTATTTGTAGAAATTTTTGGACAAGTTTTAACATCTTTTCGGATCGTTTAAAATCATAATTACACTACAAAGATTAGTGTTTTTATCCAAAAAAAAACGTTACAGGCACACATTTTATCAATTATACTACATACAATTTATAAATTATATCAGCCTTAATCAAACATTTAAATTATTGATTTACAATTAACTAACCCTTAAAGTCTTTTCAAAAAATTCTCAAAACCGCATTCTCGATCAAGCGTTTTCCTTTTTACCTAGTTTTGATATGTAATAATTCTAATACACAATATCATGGCAAATATGAAATTAAAATTCGAAGATTTTGAAGCAGAAAAATTATCTACAAACCAACAAAAAATGGTTAGAGGAGGAGATGGAGAAGAAGCACCTACACCACCAATAGTGGTTGATCCTGGAAAAGATGGCAGAGGGGGACTTAGTTAATAAATGTCCTATTTAGAGCTAAAACTCTAAAACAACATAATCAATGTAAATTCTACTAAAATAATATTGCAAATTACACCAGAATACTCTAGCGTAATTTGCAATATTATTTTGTAAAAACACTTGTATCAGCATTTCATAAAAATAAACTCTTGTTTTACGGAGATAATTCCACCAACAGACTGATTCTTATTTTTTATTATTTTTCGAAACATCAGAAATTAATGCAATCATCTTTTTATAGGATTTCTTTTTATCTCTTATGTTTTTAATGAGCAAAAAGACAATCCCAACAAACAAAATCACATAAAACACATTTAGCATGCTATTCAAAAAGGCATCTTTTTTATATTTTTTCTCAATAGAAAGCATTTCGGCTGTAAGATTGTCTTCTCCCTGTTTATAATTTACCTTTAATCTTTCTTCATTTAATTTTCCCTCCAATTTATCTAAAAGATTCAGATAAATTCTAGAATGCTTATGAGCAAGTTCAGGCATATTCAGCTTATTGTAAATTCTTGCCTGATAGTAATTAGATCTTAAATAAGAGATTTCATTTGAATGGTGTAAAACCTGAAGTGAATCCGTTTTTTTTAAAAAAGGCAATGCTTTGTAGTATTGTCCATTTGATTGAAAAAGATCCCCTAGATTATAATAAGCAGAGCTTAATAAATCAAACTGTTTATTTTTTAGGGCCAGATTTACAACCTCAAAATATATTCTCTCTGCACTTTTGTAATCTTTTCTCCAACTCGCAATATTTCCTAAACTTAATCTTGAAGTTGCTTCGGTATAAGGAAAGTTTCCAGAATATTCTATTGCCTTTTTATAAAAATATTCAGAAGAATCTAACAGTTTCATTCTTCGTTTATCTATAAAATACGATTCATAAGCACTTCCTAAACCAAGATATACATTACTCCTCCTACTTAAAAGTTCTGCACTAGTAAACAGATTTTCATTTTTATCTAAAAAGTCAATAATTTCTCGGTCGTTTTTGATTGCTAATTGGTAATTCCCAACAGATTCATTGAGCAATGCGATATTGGCCTTGAATTTTACAATCTGGCTAATATCTCCTATTTGCGAAGAAACTTTAATTCCTGATTGAAATATTTCTAAGGCAGCAGCATGATTTCCTCTGTACCATTCTGTTAATCCTCCATAATTGTAAACGTCAGCTGTAACACGTTTTTTTTCTTTAGACTCAGGTACTTTAGCTAAATAACCAAGTGCCAACTTGTATTTTTCTTTAGATTTATGTGTTTCACCTTTTAATTGCAATAAACTACTCATTGCGCCATTTGCAAAAGCTAAATGTTCATAATTGCTGGATTTTGCCATTTGCTCAGCATAGACTAGAGAACGATCAACTGAGGAGTTAAAGTAAAGACGGATTTTATCTTTCAAAGTTTCATAATCGTCCTCAATCAATGCATTTTTCTGTTGAGAAAATGTAGCAGTAAAGACAAAAAAGAACAGGAAACAGTAAATTCGCTTCATAAAATTTATTTTGAGAATTAACCTTCTATTTTATTACTCAATTCCACCTTTTCCGTTTTAGATTTCGCAATTAAGACATCCATATTTTTCAAGGCTTTATTTTTTGCCCTTACATTTCTTATCAAAAGAAATGATATCCCTAAAAATAAAAGCACACAAAACACAGTAAGAACCCTGTTCAAAAAAAGATCTTTTTTATATTTTTTTTCAATAGAAAGCATATCAGCAGTTAAATCATTATTGCCCTGCTTATAATTTACCTCCAGAGCTTCCTTGCTTATTTTAGCTTCGTATTTCTCATAATTGTCCAAATAAATCTTAGAGTGTTTATAAGCTAAATCTGATTGTTTAAGAATAGTATAAATTTTTGCCTGATAAAAATTAGATTTCAAATAATCAATAGTATTGTTTTTTGTTATGGCTGCAAGTGATTCACATTTTTTAAAGTAGACCAATGCTTTATCATATTTTTTAATTGTATGATAAATATCTCCTAAATTATAATAAACCACGCACGAAACATCTTTTAGATCATTTTGTTGTGCCAAAAACAAGACATCATAATAAATCTTTTCGGCACTTTTATGATCAAGTTTCCAATTATAAACATTACCCAAACTTAACTCTGCCGATATTCTAGTGATTGAAGGATTCTGAGAATAATTGATAGTTTTTTTATAATAATATTCTGCAGAATCTAACAAATATTTTTTACTTACGTTTTTTATAAAGTAGCTTTCATAAGCTCTTCCTAAGCCATAATTATTATTACTTTTATAATTCAATAATTCATCCTTAGTAAAAACCTCTTCATTTTTAGCAACAAAATCATTAAGGTGTTTTAAGTGATTAATGGTTAATTGATAATTCCCAACTGCCTCATTAAGCAACGCAATATTAGCTTCAATCTTAACGATCTGTTTGACGTCATGTATTAGATTTGAAAATTTGAGACCTGTTTGATAATTTTCAAGCGCTTTACTATAATTTCCTCTTGTCCATTCTGCTATACCTCCATAATTATAGACATATGACTTCATTTGTATTTTATCATGGGATTCCGGCATTTTTTCCAGATAATAAAGTGCTTTTTTATATCTTTTTTGGGATTCTTTTGTATTGCCTTTAGTTTGAAAGAAAACAGCCATTGCGCCATTTGCAAAAGCTAAATGTTCATAATTGCTGGATTTTGCCATTTGTTCGGCATACATCATGGCACGATTGTCTGATGAATTAAAGTAGAGTCGGATTTTGTGCTTTAATGTTTCATAGTCATCCTCAATCAATGTGCTTTTCTGCTGAGCAAATGCTGGGTTGAAAACAAAGAAGAACAGCAAACAGATAATAAATCTTGTTGAAATTGTTTTTAAAAAGATTGGGGTAATAGAAAACATTATGAAACTAAATATTACTGGCAAATTGTGCTGGAGATACACCTGTTCTTTTACGGAAAGATTTTGCAAATGAAACCGCATTTTTAAAACCTACACTTTCTGCAATAGCCTGTGTCGAGTATTTCCTATACATGTGATTGGTAATCATTTCATTGATTACGTAGTTAATTTTTAGTTCGTTAGAATATTCCCCAAAAGATTTGCCAAACCTTTTATTTACTACATATGATAAATAAGTTGTATTTGTCTTTATTTTTTTTGCCACATAAGGCAATGTAAAATCAGCATTTAAATACTCTAATTTATTCTCGAGCGCTAATAATTTTTCAACTATTTTATTCTCTTTTGCTTCATCAATGCTTAAATTGACATTCTCTTTTTTGAGATGAATTTCTTCGTGTTCGAGTATCGCTTCTTCCTTTTCTAATACTGCAACTTCAGGATTATTTTTCTTTTCAATGTTTGCTTTAAATTCTTCAATTAAAGCATTCATCTTTTTATGGGCTTTATTTTTGTCTCTTATATTTTTTATTAATAAAAAGACGATACCTACAAACATTAAAACATAAAAAACTTTAAGCCCCCTATTTAAAAAAACTTCATTTTTATATTTTTTTTCGATAGAAACCATTTCAACTGCCAAATCATCAACTCCTTGCTTGTAATTTACTTCTAAAGCTTCCTCACTTATTTTTGCTTCATATTGCTCATAATTATCTAGATAGATTTTAGAATGCTTATAAGCTAAATCAGGTTTTTTAAGAATATTATAGATTTTGGCCTGATAAAAATTAGACTTCAAATAATCAATAGTATTATCTTTTGATATTAATGCAAGTGAATCACATTTTTTAAAAAAGACCAGGGCTTTATCATATTTTTTGGTCGAATAGTAAATATCTCCTAAGTTGTAATTTGCTATACACAAAGTAGTTATCGAATTATTTTGCTGTGCCAAAAATATAACGTCATAATACGTCTTTTCAGCATTCTTAAAATCGTTTTTCCAACTGTATACATTTCCTAAACTCAATTGAGCAGAAATTTTATTTTCAGCGAAATTTTGAGAATAATTGATTGTTTTCTTATAATAATACTCCGCAGAATCAAGCAGATATTTTTTAGTCAAATTCTTCATGAAGTAACTTTCATATGCACTACCTAAAGCGCGATTAAAATTACTTTTATGATTCAACAATTCTATTTTAGTAAAAGCACCTTCCTTTGCATCAATAAATGTAATAAGCTTTTTTAGATTTTTAATAGACAGTTGATAATTACCTACTGCCTCATTTAGTATTGCAATATTGCCGTTAATCTTAATAATTTGCTTAGTATCATCTATTTCAGTAGAAAACTTCAAGGCCATTTGATAATGTTCGAGTGCTTTGCTAAAGTCACCTTTCCAGTGCTCCACTATACCAGCATAATTATAGACATACGATTTCATCTGCGTTTTGTCGCGAGATTCTGGCATTTTTTCCAGATAATAAAATGCTGCTTTATATCTTTTTTGCGATTCTTTTGTATTACCCTTTTTTTGAAAGAAAATGGTCATAACACTATTTGCAAAGGCTAGGTGTTTATTGTTATCAGACTTCTCCATTTGGTAGGCATATACAAGTGCACTGTCGACATTTGCATTAAAATGAAGTCGAATTTTATCCTGTAATCGTAAATATTCCTGTTCACTAATTTGTTTTTTCTGAGCAAAACCAATATTAAGAACAAAAAGTAGTAGAAAAGAGATGATTAGCCTCATTAATGTGTTTTTGGATTTCAAAAATAACGCTTAAATTTTCAATAAACTAAAATTAATTTGCTACTTTGTTGTTAATTTTGTTACGAAATTAAAAAAATATAACAATTTAACGTTGTTTTGTTATATTTTTATTGCGTAAATTTGTTTTAGTAAAACTATCAAAAATGAAACCAGATTTATTCCAAGCTCCAGATTATTACAACCTTGACGATCTATTGACAGACGAACATAAATTAGTTCGCGAATCTGCACGTGCATGGGTTAAAAGAGAAGTTTCTCCAATTATAGAAGAGTACGCTCAAAAGGCTGAATTTCCAAAACAAATTATAAAAGGACTTGGAGAAATTGGTGGCTTCGGACCTTATATTCCACATGAATATGGTGGTGCAGGATTAGACCAGATTTCTTATGGCTTAATTATGCAGGAAATCGAACGTGGTGATTCTGGTGTACGATCGACTTCATCTGTGCAATCTTCTTTGGTGATGTATCCTATTTGGAAATACGGAAACGAAGAACAGCGAATGAAATACCTGCCAAAACTTGCAACAGGAGAATTCATGGGCTGTTTCGGTTTAACCGAGCCTGACCACGGTTCTGATCCGGGAAGCATGATTACCAATTTTAAAGATATGGGAGATCATTATCTTCTAAATGGTGCCAAAATGTGGATTTCGAATGCTCCTTTTGCAGATATCGCTGTTGTTTGGGCTAAAGATGAAACTGGAAGAATTCACGGTTTAATTGTTGAACGTGGAATGGAAGGTTTTACAACTCCCGAAACGCATAATAAATGGTCGCTACGTGCATCATCAACTGGTGAATTGATTTTTGATAATGTGAAAGTTCCAAAAGAAAATCTTTTACCAAATAAATCAGGATTAGGAGCACCGCTTGGCTGTTTAGATTCTGCCCGATACGGCATCGCGTGGGGCGCAATTGGAGCTGCAATGGACTGTTATGATACTGCTTTACGTTATGCTAAAGAGAGAATTCAGTTTGGAAAACCAATTGGAGGAACGCAATTGCAACAGAAAAAACTAGCCGAGATGATTACCGAAATCACCAAAGCACAATTATTAACCTGGCGTTTAGGAGTTTTGAGAAACGAAGGAAAAGCTACCACAGCTCAAATTTCGATGGCAAAGCGTAATAATGTCGATATGGCCATTCATATTGCCCGTGAAGCCAGACAAATGTTAGGCGGAATGGGAATTACCGGCGAATATTCGATTATGCGACACATGATGAACCTTGAAAGCGTTATTACTTATGAAGGTACTCACGACATTCATTTATTGATTACCGGAATGGATGTTACTGGAATTCCAGCATTTAAATAATAAACAATTATTAAATTATATACAAAAACAATACTAAAAGCTTCTTCTAACCGAGAAGCTTTTTATCTTTGCACAAAAATTCCAAAAATGAATATTGAAACTATAAACAATAGCATTCAACCTCAAAAAGAACAACTATTACAACATTCTTTATACAACAAAATCCAAAGCATTGATGATTTACATATTTTCTTAGAAAATCATGTATTTGCCGTTTGGGATTTTATGTCACTACTAAAAGCTTTACAAGCCAAACTTACCTGCACAACAACACCCTGGTTTGCTACGAAAAATCCTGAAACAAGATATTTGATCAATGAAATCGTTCTTGCCGAAGAAACTGATTTAACGATTGACGGAAGAAGACAAAGTCATTACGAAATGTACCTTGAAGCCATGGAAGATTGTGGTGCTGACACTACTGGAATCAATAAATTTTTATCAGAAGTACATTCGCTGCATAATATTTTTGTTGCCATAAAACAGAGCTCGCTACATCCTGATGTAAAAGCCTTTTTAGATTTTACCTTTAGAGTTATCGAACAAGGAAAACCACATGAAATTGCTGCTGCTTTTACTTTTGGAAGAGAAGATTTAATTCCGAGTATGTTTACTGCAATCTTAAAAAACTTTCAAAAAAATCTACCAGAAACGGATCTAAGCAAATTACTTTACTATTTTGAAAGACACATAGAATTGGATGCTGATGAACACGGACCAATGGCAATGCAGATGATCACAGATCTATGCGAAGATGATGCTCAAAAATGGAAAGAAGTAGAAGAAATCTCAATTCTTGCCTTAGAAAAACGAATCGGACTTTGGAATGCCATTGAAGAAGAAATAGTTATGAAAGCAGAAATGGTATAAAAACCAAATCAATATATTTAACGTAACTATTTGTTTAAGATGACCAAGAATCTAATTTATCCAAATTATGAAACCACATTTCAAACAAATAGTTATCGTTATATTCTGCATCTTTTTGTTAAGCTGTAGTGCTGAAGACTCTGGCTCTGGCACTGCTGTTACTCCACCTCCTGTTAAACCTCCAACCACACAGGTTCCAACAACTCCAATAGCACAATCTATCAATTATTTAGCCTTAGGCGACAGTTATACTATTGGTCAAAGCGTATGCGAAACCTGCCGATATCCTGAACAACTCAAATCAAGTTTACAAACAATTTATCCGGGAACCAATTTTTCTTTAAAAGTAATTGCCACAACCGGCTGGACAACTTCGAATTTAATTTCGGCAGTAAATACTCAAAATCCAGAACCAAATTATGACTTGGTTACGTTATTGATTGGAGTTAATAATCAGTATCAGCATATGGATTTTTCTGTCTATGAAAAAGAATTTCCACAATTATTAAACAAAGCAATCGCTCTGGCCAAAGGCGATAAAAACAATGTCATTGTACTCTCCATTCCAGATTATGCCTACACTCCTTTTGCAGCTAATTATGCTTACGAAAACCGAATGAAAATTTCGAATGAGATAGATCAATACAACACTTCTGCTGAGAGGTACTGTATAAGCAAAGGTGTAACTTTCATTTCTATTACTGATATTACAAGAACAGGCTTAAGCAATACTAGTTTAGTCGCCTCTGATGGCTTACATCCTTCAGAAACAGCTTATAAGATGTTTGTTGACCGTATACTGCCTCAGGTCAAAATGGCTTTACAGAATTGAGATTTTTTTAAGGAGCAAAAGATCCGTTTTCAAAAGACCACTCGTCCCGCTATCCACTATCTCTTTTGTGTCCGCAGTGGCGGACACAAAAGGATGCCGTTTCTATCGGGGCTAAACGAGAAGTTTTAGATTTTCAAGTCGAAACCTCGACGATTGAAATTTAAAAATTTACCTTTGAAGTATTGATTAATCGATAGAATACAACTCAATAATGGAATTTTTTAAAACTACAAAACAAGACATCGATGCTGTTTTCGATATCTACAATGAAGCTACATCCTATCAAAAAACAGTCAATAATAAAAGCTGGAGAGGTTTTGAAAGAGCACTTATCGAGAAAGAAATAACAGAAAATCGTCATTTTATTATCAAAGAAGGAAATGAAGTTGCCTGCACCTTTGTACTTACTTTTAATGACTTGATTATTTGGAAAGAAGCTGCTAAAGATCCTGCAATATACTTACATCGTATTGCAACAAATCCAAAATTCAGAGGACAATCCTATGTCAAAAAAATTGTAGAATGGGCTAAAACATATGCTAAAGAAAATGGTAAACAATACATTAGACTTGACACTCACAGTGGAAACGAAAGAATAAATAAATATTACACCAGTTGCGGTTTCAATTACAAGGGAATCAGCACTATCGAATGGACAAAAGAATTACCTGAACATTATAAAGAAGGTTCTTTTAGTTTGTTTGAGATTAAGCTTTAAGAAATATAAATTCTCCAATTAAACTTTATAACCTTTTTTCGGGGGCCTATTTTTATACATCTTTAACAAGATCATAAGGTACCTAAGAGAAATAGTACATAACTTCATTACAATTTTTATCAAAAATTATAATATTTTGTTACAAAATCCTGATTCCTTTGCTTTTGTAAAATTAATATTTTTACAGCAGCAAAGAATCTGCATTGTTTAGGGAGCGCTTAAAAATGTGGCCCCGATTGCTTTTCATGTAGCACTTCAAAACTTTTATTCAACGTTTTTTTATTTCAAAAAAGAAAAATATGCCTGTAAGTTAAGGTATTTGAGACCATTTGGATAATTAATAAATGTAATTACATTTGAAATAAAACACTCCTTACTTTGAAAGCTAAAACACTCTTTGTAATACTTTTTAGTATTATTTCATCGCAACTTTTTTCTCAGGAATTGCTTCCTTTTGTAGAAAATTTCGGAAAATCAAATTATCAGGGTGATAACCACATTTGGAGTTTGACGCAAGGAAATGACGATGCGATGTATTTTGCAAATCATTATTATTTATTGCGCTACGATGGAGTGAAATGGGAGAAAAACATGTTGCCGCATAAAACGGTTATTCGATCTATAATGGCCGATGGCAATAAAATTTACTCAGGATCTTATAAAGAATTTGGATATTGGTTTCGAAAGGAAGGAAAAATGCACTATGTCTCCATTACAAATGGAAAAAAGGTTTTTGATGAAAAGGAAAATGAGGAAATTTGGAAAATTTTTAAGTTTAATAACAAAATTTACTTTCAATCGTTTACAGGGATTTTCTGGTATGATGGCAAACACATTAAGAAAGTTAAACTACCCTTTCTTATTTCCTATTGTTATACAATAAACAATCAGTTACTTATTGCTGCAGTAGATAAGGGAGTTTATAAGTTGACCAATGATCATCATATTCAAAAAGTCAAAGGCTGGTCAGCTGTGGAGAACAATGTCATTCACGGTATCGAAAAATACCACAACAAAATATATGTCTTTACCAGAAAAAATGGTGTTTTCGTTAATGGAAACGGTATTATGAATTCATGGAATAACCCATTAAACACCATTTTGAAAAAAGCTAATATAAATGCTGCCCGATTTTTAAAAAGCAATAAATTAGTAATAGGAACAGCACATAAAGGACTTTTTATCGTCGATTTGAATGATGGTTCTTATAAAAACATTACTCGAAATAACGGTTTAATAAACAATTCAATTTTGAATTTAACCCTTGACAAAGAAGATGATTTGTGGCTGGGGCTCGATAACGGAATCTCGCACATTGAAGTCAATTCTCCAATTTCAATTTTTAATGATAACTCCGGAATCTTAGGATCTGTATATTCCGTTGCAAGTACTCCAAAAGGATATTTAATGGCTTCCAATCATGGCGTTTTTAAATATGAAGACAAGCAGCTTTCCCTAATTCCTAATTCAGAAGGACAGGCATGGTCTATCAGTAAGATAAATGACAAATATATTATTGGCCATGATGAAGGAATATTTGTTTATAAGAATAATGTATTTTCGAAATTACATAACGTACACGGAGCTGGGAATTTAACAAAAAGCAGCATTTATAATTCCTACTTGCAAGGAACTTATAGTGGTGTAATGATTTATAATAAAATCAATGATCTTTCTAGTAAGATAGAGGTTAAAAAACTTTTAAATCCCATTAAACATGTTGCACAAAATAGAAAAAATGAAATATGGGCCGCAGATAAATACAGAGGATTATATCGAATTTTATACAACGATGCTTTCGAAACAACAGAAGTTCAAAATATTAGCCAGGCGAATAAAATTACAAATGATTATAGAATAAAAATATTTGAATTTCGACATGAAATGCTTTTTTTGATTCATAATACCTGGTACACTTTTAATGCAATTACAGGTCAATTAGAAGAAAATGAGTTATTTAATTCTAACTTTAAAAACATTTCAGACATTGTTACTATTGATGAAAGTAGTTTTATAGTGTTACAGGAGGGGCTTTTATATCATATTTATGCAAATGGAAATAAGTTTGTCTGGAATAGTATCCCTGAGAAATATTACAAAGGAAAAATTATTAATGATGATGTATATGTTTTCAATAACAAGGAAAATTATATAGTAAATCTAGACGACGGATTTATTTCTTTGAACATAAAATATGGCAACAGACCCAATATAAAGGTAAAGATTGAAGCCTTCAATAAGGACAAATTATTAAAAGACAGATCGACGATAAAATTTAATTCTGAATTAAAAATAAATGTAATATCAGGAAAATACGGAACAGCAAAACAGGATTTATTTTATAAGTTACGTAATGCCAAATCTTTTATCCCAGTAAAAGAAGGAGTGATCCTTTTAAATAACCTCAACAGTGGTTCCCACACTATTAGTATTTACGGATATGATGGGCAGAACTATAATACGATTGCCGATTTTAATTTCACTATTGCAAATCCCTGGTATTTTTCTTTTTGGATGATTTTATTATATCTCATTTCAATAGGCATAATAGTATCTGTTTATTATCGATGGAATAAAATGAAATATATTCAGAAACTGAAATTGAAGGAAGAAGAATTGAAATACCAGAAGAAAATTCTGGAAATCGAATTACGAGCAGAAAACGAATTAAATATTCAGGAATATGAAAGACATATTCTTGAGCTGGAATTACAATCAAAATCATCTCAGGTTGCCGTTAAATCCCTTTCAATCGCAAAACAAAGTGAAATGATTAACAAAGTTCAGGATATTTTGAGTAAGGACATGGACCTTAATAAAATAAAAAGCGAAATTAAAAAAGCTATAAAAATCAATGCCCTTAATAAACATGAATGGGAAACATTTGAAGCAAACCTGAATCAGATTCATAATGAATTTATTATTAATCTGTCTCAGCAATATCAAAATCTGACTCCAAAGGATATTAAACTCTGTATTTATCTGGTAATGAATCTTTCCTCAAAAGAAATTGCTCCAATGATGAATATCACTTTTAGGGGAGTTGATCTTCATCGCTATCGATTGAGAAAGAAATTAAACCTCTCCTCAGAAGAAAATCTATCCAGGTTTTTATTATCTGTAAAGAAAAGCTGATTTTTTTACAGATAATTTATTTTTTATATTAATTATTTACGTTTTTAAATCACATCATTCGTACATCATAGGCGGATGATGTGTTCTTTTATGCCCTTCCCATACCCCGAAAACATTAGGTTTTTTTCGTTTTTTTATTTGTTGATGTACTAATGTAGTATTTCAAAAGTGGACACTATGGCTTTCTTATGTATTTACTTTGACCTACTAAACTTTAACAAAATATTAATAATGAGAAATTACATTTTAAGCCTTTTAGCACTCATCGCGCTGCCGGCATGTATGTCTGGTCAGGTAATCAAAGGAAAAATTATTGACCCAAAAGGATTCGCTATTCCAGGCGTAACTATTTTAGCCATTAATTCAAATACTATCACTTATACCGATTTTGATGGAAAATTTATTATAAAAGCCAAAGAAGGTGATGCCCTAAAAATCAGCATGATTGGATTTGATACCGTTTCAATAAATGGAACCTCAGGTGCTATGACAATCACGTTGCAAGAATCTAAAGACTCTCAACTAAAAGAGGTTGTCGTTATTGGATATGGAGCAGCAAAGAAAAGAGACTTAACAGGCTCTATAGTAAAAGTAGAAGGAAAGCTTGTTGCTGACAAACCAAACTCTAATCCCATAGCTTCTATTCAGGGAAAAGTTACCGGTCTTTCAGTTGTGAATTCCGGGCAGCCAGGAGTAGAGCCCGATGTCAGAATCAGAGGAACTGTAAGTAGATACAATACAAAACCGCTGTATGTAGTTGATGGTATATTTACAGATAATATCAATTTTATCAACCCTAATGATATTGAATCCATAGAGGTCTTAAAGGATCCATCATCATTAGCTATTTTTGGTGTGCGTGGTGCAAATGGGGTTATCATTATTACTTCTAAAAAAGCAAAAGAAGGAAAGATAACCATCAATTATAATACAACACTAGGTGTTAAAACAATCGTTGGAAAACCATCACTTACAAACGCTTCACAATTTAAAACCTTATATGATGAACAGCGACAAAATGAAGGTGCCGCACCATATGCTTATTATGATAAATTTACGGGAGACACGGATTGGATTGATGCAATTTCAAATGATAATGCAACTATAATTACCCATAATATTAGTGTTTCAACGGGAACAGATAAAAATAAATTTTATTTGGGTGCCGGATATTTAGAAGACGAAGGTTTAATTGATTATGAAAAATACAAGAAATTTACATTCAATTTAAACAATGAATTACAATTATCAAATGTTATAAAACTGGGTGTAGGATTTAGTGGTGTTGATGCCAGACCAGCACAATTACACACTTTTGGTTCTGCAATAAACGCTACTCCAATTGTTGAAGCCTTTAATTCTGAGTTAGGTGTTTATAATCAATTACCAGTTCAAATTGGCGGGGCACAAATTGGCAACCCTTTATTATATGTCAAAGGCACAAAAGGGACGCAATTAAATCGCGAAACCAGATTTGTCGGAAATGTATTTGCTGAATTCAAATTATTTGAAGATTTAAAATTCAAAGCAGCTTATTATGCCGATTTAGGTTATAATAAAGGCCGTGGATATAGTCCGGTATTTAACATTTATGCTGCTGAAACCGATCAGGTTACTAATGCCGGGGGCAGTTCGCAAACTTCTGTAAATCAATACAGCAACAACTATCAAAAGACACAACAGGATTATTTATTAAGTTATAATAAATCACTAGGAAAACACAGTATAGCTGCAATGGCCGGTTATACACGATATTATTTTGGATATGATTCTCTTAACGGATCTGTTTCACAATACATAAATGGAGATCAGATTCCTAATGATAAAAGATGGTGGTATTTAAATGTATACCCATACGGCGATCCCTCAACAAGTAAATCAGGATCAGATCAATATGAAGATGGAACAGTCTCTTATTTGGCCAGAGCATTATATAATTATAACGGAAAGTACATCTTAAATGCCTCTTTCCGTAGAGATGGTTCTTCTGCTTTTACCGGAAATAACAGATTTGAAAATTTCTGGTCTGTAGGTGGAGCCTGGGAAATCTCAAGAGAAAATTTCATGCAAAACCTTGGGATTTTTGACTCATTAAAATTAAAAGGATCTTATGGTAAATTAGGGAATCAATATACTTCTATTCATTATCCTTCTTACCCAAGTTATACAACTGGTTCATCGGCAGTATTTGGTGAATCATTAGTTCCGGCTTATATTTTATCTTATAGAAATAATCCAAACTTAAAATGGGAAACGATCACTTCTTATGAGGGTGGATTGGAAATGAGTACACTACAAAACAGATTAAAAATTGAAGCCACTTACTTTAACAAAACAACTGACAACTTATTAACTTTTGTTGATCTGGGCAGCGAGAGATTTTACACCAATGCCGGAAAAATAGAAAATAAAGGATTTGAATTTTCTGCTTCATGGAATGATAAAATAAGTCCTGATTTTGAATATGCAATAAGCGGGAATCTAACGACTTTAGAAAACACAGTAAAATCTGTATATCAGGACGGTTTTCAAGTGTCAGAGGGACCTTCTATCCTGACTGCAGGTGCTCCAATTGGATCTTTCTACGGATATATTGCTGAAGGAGTGTATCAATCTTATGCTGATATTTTGGGCTCTCCGGCAAGTGCACTTGGTACTTATGGTCCTGGCGATTTAAAATATAAAGATGTGAATGGAGACGGAAAAATCACCACAGACGACAGAACAATTATAGGAAATCCAACTCCGGACATCATGTACGGAATTTCTGGAAGCGTTACGTATAAAAACCTTTCACTTTCTGCAGATTTTCAGGGAGTTTACGGTAATGAGATATGGAGAGACTGGGGCAATGGTTCCACTTTTGCCCAATTTAACTACAGAACCGACAGGTTGGACAGATGGACAGGTGCAGGTACTTCAAACTGGGAACCAAGATTGAATGATGGTTCAGGATATAACAAGCAAAATTCAACTTATATGATTGAGGATGGAAGCTATATCAGATTAAGAAACGTTCAACTGGCCTATAATTTTAATTCTAAATTATTGGACAAAGCGAATATCCAGGGATTGAAATTATTTATTAATTCTCAAAATCCTGTAACATGGAAACATAATTCCGGATTTACCCCTGAAGCTGGTGGTTCTCCTATTGCATTTGGAAGAGATTCGGGAGGATACCCACTTCCTGCTATCACCACATTAGGATTAAATGTTACTTTTTAATAATAGATAAAAAATACAAAAAATGAAAAAATATAAATTTATTATAAAATTATCATTCATAGCAGCTCTTACTTTGCCTATACTACATTCTTGTAATAATGATGATTTTCTTGACATGAAGCCTTTAGGGGTAGCAACAGACGGTGATCTAGCCGCTGGTGGTTTTGAAGAAAAAGCTTTTGGATTGTATGGAAAAATACGTACCGAAGGAGGTGTTGCAGATTGGAACAGATACTGGTTTCAGAGTATACGATCAGATGATGCTGCCAAAGGAAGTACACCAACTGATGCATCCACATTAGGAAATGTTATGGATAGTTACCAATACGCTACAACAGAATTTGCCAGTAACTGGAATGGTCATTTTAGTTTGATCTATGCTTGTAATGATTTGATTGTGGATATCGAGGCTTCAGGCCTAAAAGATGAGGGAACTATTGTAAATAGTGCGGAGGCAAAAGCAATTAGAGCATTTGCTTATTTTGATTTACGAAGAGATTATGGTTCTGTACCCATAATTTTGAACAAGATCATAAAACCAAGTGATGGTATTAAGGCAAAAAATACAGTTGCCGAAGTAGATGCTCAAATTATTACTGATTTAGAATTTGCAGCTGCAAACTTACCATTAAACTGGCCGGCCTATCCGGGTAGAGCTACTAAAGGTTTCGCAAATAGTCTTCTAGCAAAATTGTATTTGTATCAGGGTAATTATGCAAAGGCATTGGCAAAAAGTGAAGAAGTTATCGATTCAGGACAATATGCGCTAACATCTTCTTATGAAACTTTGTTTTCAGAAGCTGGTGATAATTCTAAAGAATCCATTTTCGAAGTGCAGTTTTTAAGACTGGAGACTACTGATTATGCCAATAACTACTGGGAATCACAAGGAGTTCGTGGAACAAGTACCTGGGATTTAGGCTGGGGATTCAATGT
Source organism: Flavobacterium sp. LC2016-12 (assembly GCF_015351595.1). Classification (GTDB taxonomy): domain Bacteria; phylum Bacteroidota; class Bacteroidia; order Flavobacteriales; family Flavobacteriaceae; genus Flavobacterium. The sequence goes on from NZ_JADKPT010000002.1 coordinate 97,992, forward strand.
ACCAACAACAGATTTAGTTAATGCTTACGAAACTGGTGATCCCCGTAAAGCGGCAACGATCCTGTTTTCAGGACAAGATGATGGATTTGGAAATACACTTCCGGCAAGTCCTCCTTTGGCTCAAAAATATTGGAATAAAAAAGCTTACACTACTCCTTCTATACGCGCCAGCTATGGCGTTAATAAGAATTTTTGGAAAAACATTAAAATAATACGATATGCAGACGTATTGTTAATAGCTGCAGAAGCAGCTAATGAACTTGGAAATCCTAAAGCGGCTTCTTATTTAGAGAAAGTTCGTGCCAGAGCAAGAGGAGGAAACAGTGACCTTTTACCTGCTATTACAGGCAGTCAGACTACATTAAGAGCAGCTATCAAACAAGAAAGAAGAGTAGAGTTTGCAATGGAAGGCGAAAGATTTTACGATTTAGTAAGATGGGGTCAGGCTACATCTGTATTAGGTGGTTTAGGATACCAGGATAAAAACAAATATTATCCAATTCCCCAAACAGCAATAGATCAATCCGGTGGTATTTTAATTTAAAATCCTAATTATTAATCACTATTCAAACTCATAAAAATATATACAATGAAAATTAATAAATCACTATTTAGAAAAGCTTTTGCAATAGCGCTTATTTCACTGGCATTTATTGGATGTCAGGAAATGGATACTCCGGCGTTAGGAGACTATCCTACGGATGCCAATGCCGTTGGTGGGCCACTAAAATTTTATGTCGCTTTTGATGGCAACACCACTAATCCTTTGATGAATGCTGTAGACAGTATTCGTGCGCAGTTCCCTACAGATAATCCATTCGCAGTAATCGATGGCCCTGCAAGTAAAGCAGCCCAGGGCACAGCAGGTAAATTTGTTTCATTTGCTAAACCTAATGATTTTGCTACAACGGCAGGCAGTTTTACTATTGCATTTTGGGAAAAACATGATGGTGCTTCAAGTGGTGCTGAATTTGCATTTAGTCTGAAATCTTCAAACGGACATTGGTCCGGAGGTACTATGTTTTTATTAATGGAAGGTTCTGCTAGTGCTACTGCCGTGAAATTTGTAATTGTAGACAAATATATGGCAGACACCTGGCTTACCTGGGAAGGCGATTCTAGTGTTTCCGGGCTTTTTGATAATGCATGGCATCATTGTGCTTTTGTTTATGATGCGACCACTTCTGGTCTTACCTTCTATAAAGATGGTGTTGCAGTGAGTACAAGAACCTGGGGTTCTCATGGTGCTATCAATTTAGACGACTCGAAAATTACATCTTTGAGCATCGGTGGTCCATGTGGTACAGACGGCTGGATGTCTTCATGGCTTGGTGGATTAGACCAATTCAGAATGTATTCCACTTCTTTGACTGCTGCTGAAGTAACCACTTTATACAGCAAAAAGAAATAATACAGATAAACTTGCCATGGTACTTTTCTATGGCAAGCTATTTTCCTTATCTATTTCTAAGAATATAAATATGTTTTTCAATACTACTTATTGCTTGTTTTGCCCCAAACAAAATTGGTACTAATTATAAAAAAATCTAAAAATGACAAAATTATCAGCTCTATTTATACTTTTTTCTTTTTTGGGATGTAGTTCCGATTCAGAAAGCGGAACAGTTACACCTCCTGTTGTAACTCCGCCAGTTGTCACTCCGCCCGTTGTAAAATTATCTGACGAGGAACTTATGAATCTGGTGCAAAAACAAACCTTTGCTTATTTCTGGGAATATGCTCAAACCAATTCCGGAATGGCAAGAGAGCGATACCATCCTCAAGATCCTGCTTTTGATCAAAATATAGTTACAACAGGAGGTTCCGGTTTTGGGTTAATGGCTATAGTGTCAGCCATGTCACGAGGGTATATTACAAGAGATCAGGGTACAGAACGCTTAAATAAAATTGCAAATTTCCTTTCTACAGCTGACCGCTTTCATGGAGCATGGCCGCATTGGATAGATGGAAATACAGGTCATGTTATTCCCTTTGGAACTATGGATAATGGAGGTGATTTAGTAGAAACTTCTTTTTTGGCTGCTGGAATGATAACCGTTCGCGAATACCTTAAAAACGGAACAACGACTGAGAAAGTCCTGGCACAAAAATACGATGATCTATGGAAAGGAGTCGATTGGCAATGGTACACAAACAATCAGAATAAATTATTTTGGCACTGGTCCCCCAACTATGAATGGCAAAAGAATTTTCCTCTCGAAGGGTACAACGAATGTTTGATTACCTATGTCATGGCTGCTGCTTCACCTTCACATCCAATTTCTCCTGCCGCGTATCATCAGGGCTGGGCCAGAAGTGGCGGGATTGTTTCGGCTAATGTAAAATACAACCTGCCTTTAATTCTAAAACATAATGGAGCCGAAGAATATGGAGGCCCTTTGTTTTGGGCGCATTACTCCTATTTGGGTTTAGATCCTACCAAGCTATCAGATATATACGCTAATTATTGGGATTTGAATGTAAATCATGCCAGGATCGATTACTTATACTGTGTTAGCAATCCAAAAAAATATAAAGGTTATGGAGCTAATTATTGGGGTCTAACCGCCTCTTATACACGAAATACAGATGGTTCAATAGGTTATGATGCCCACATGCCAAGCAATGACAAAGGAGTTATTTCGCCCACTGCAGCAATAAGTTCTATTGTTTATACCCCGGCAGAATCTAAAACCCTTATGCATAATTTATATGAGAATTATAAAACCGACACCTGGGGCGTGGCAGGATTTTATGATGCCCATAGCCAACATTTCCAATGGACAGCCCAACGCTATTTAGCCATTGATCAGGGGCCGGAAGTAATCATGTTAGAAAATTACCGCACTGGTTTAATATGGAATTTGTTCATGAATGCTCCCGAGGTGAAACAAGGCTTAATTGCTCTTGGTTTCCATTCTGGCAAACACGGTTTTTAAAATTACTTTGAAGTGCAAATTAAAGGTTTACAGAAAGTTTTCTAATCACAAAAAACTGTAAATATCAAAGTTAAATTACCCTATGTATTTACTAACTAAAACCAAATAAAAATGAAAAAAATTAAAAATTATTTTAGAAGCATAATGCTGTTTTTGTTATTAGGAAATACCCCCTTTCTTTATTCTCAAATGATAGAAAACTATGAGGGTACACCAATAACCATGAATATAATAAAAGGCGGCTCCAATGATCTTAGTACTTTGACTGTTGTTAATAATCCTTTTAAAACAGGAATTAATACCAGTAATAAAGTCTGCAAATTTTTCCGTGATAAAGACGGACTACCCTGGGAAGGTTTTTGGTCGACCCTAACAGTAGATTTAACGATAAATAAATATGTACACGTTAAAGTCTATAAAACCCGAATTTCTCCGGTCAAATTTAAATTAGAAGGAGGACCGAACGGGCCACTTGAAATAGCAAGTATGAATCCACAGACGAAAGTAAATGAATGGGAGGATCTTGTATTCGATTTCAGTAGTTTAACCGGAAATTATACAACTATTAGCCTAATGCCGGATTTTAAAGATCCTGTAGGACTAAATAAGGATATCACCTTATATTTTGACGATATCGTAATCAACAATGACTCTAATCAACCGGCTTATATTACAGAATTGTTTCAAAATAGTTATAAGGTTTATAAGGATATCCGCCAGTCAAATGGTGTTTATCTGGATGCCCTGGCACTTAATGGAGCCGGACCTAAACCGGCTGCTATAGCGGCAAACGGAATTGGGCTTATATCTTTATGTATATCTGGTGCTATGTACGCCAAAACCGGGGATGCTGTGAATTGGGATACTACAGCAGCAAATCAGGTCATCGCCACCACGCAAACCTTTATTGATTTTAAAAATAATGGTAAAGTAAATGGAGCGGGAATGTTTCCGCGTTATTTTAAGTGGGACACTGGCGGCCCGGATGGTTCCTGGTCAACAGAATATAGTACTGTTGATAATGCCATTTTTGCAATGGGATTGTTTATGTGCAGGAATTATTTTTCTACAAATGCTACAATTGTGGCCAATGTAAATACCTTATTGGGTGCCATGGATTATACCAAAGCAATATATCCAACACAAATTGCAATGGTTCTGGATCAATCAGGCGAAGTAGGATCTGCATTTACCACCCCGTTTAACGAATATATGCTGGTATCCTGGTTAGCTAAAAATGCAAATCCATCGAATCCGGGTTATAATAAATCTCAAACATTTTGGAATACCTACTTTGCAAATCCGGTAACGGCACCCGTAGTTCATCCTAATTACAATGGATATGTAACGCTTTCTGATGGTGGATTCACCTCCTGCTTTGTCCCACAGTTTACTTACTATTTTGTGAATTATTTTAAAAATGATGCCAATTATATGAGCTATTACAACAACTGGTTAAGTTCAGATAAATTATTCGCCACCAATTCAGGAGCAACTAATAGTTATGAATGGGGATGCGGAGCAGGAGAAATACCAGGCGGAGGGTATTCTGCAGACCAAATAAACAATAATCCAAACAAAATTGTTTCACCGCATATTATCGCAGGATTTAGTTCGATCTATTCTAATACTAAGTCAGATCTGTTATCATTGTATAATAACGGAACAGGACCTGCCGTATATAGCCTGCCCAGCAATCCGACAAAAAAAGTATTATGGAGATACATGCGAAGTAACACCACACCGAGAGCCTCTTATATTCAGGCAGTAGACTTTTCAACTATGTTATTCGGATTAGCTTCCTTACCTGAATATCTTGGAACGAATTGGTTTTCAGTAAACAATTCACTTGGAAACCCGACAAATCTTAAAAAGATGGCGAATAATAAAACTGTTATGGCCGAGGTAATAAAAAAAACTATTGTATATCCCAATCCGTTTACAGATAATTTGACAATTGAATCTAGTGATGTTATCCAGAACATCTCCATTTATAACATTATGGGCCAAGAAGTTATAATGAAGACACCGAAAACTAATTCCGTTCGACTTCAAACAAATTCTCTTCCAGGTGGTATGTATATTATCAAAACAGTTACTGACAAAGAAGAAATAATCTCAAAAATTACAAAAAAATAACCGCCAATAAACCTGTTTTGGATATGCTAGAAATTGACCTGAGTCCGAATCCGACCTCGCGTTTTCTGAATTTAAATTTTAAATCTCAAGGCGCAAAAGGCAAGCTGAAAGTAATAAATACTAGTGGACAAATTATTTTAGAAAAAAATATATTCTCCCAAAACGGAATTTTTCAAGACCAGTTCGATGTATCCAGATTGAATAACGGCGTTTATATTCTGCTGGTTCAGGATGAAAGAAGGGGTGACTGCAAGAAATTTATAAAACAATAAAATAGCAATTTATGAATTCTCAAATTCGCCTATAACTTATAATGCTTTACAATAAATAATTTCTAACCCTTATCGTTGTTTTTCGTTTTGATGTCTTACATGAACGGTTAAATAACTTTATAAAAAACTTGTTATGAAAAAAAAAATTATTTTTATTTTAACTTTAACTGTCATTTTAAATGTCCAAAGCCAGGTACGAAAGGTGCTTTTTATTGGAATTGACGGTTGTCGTGCCGATGTTTTAACTGCTGCCAATACGCCGGCAATTGATGATTTACTCACCCATGCTGTTTACAGCACTGACGGACTTTGCGCCTACAAAACCTGGAGTGGAAATGGCTGGAGCACCATGCTTTCAGGAGTTTGGCATACTAAACATGGTGTTACTGATAATACATTTTCAGGCGCGAATTTTACCAATTATCCCGATTTTATTTCAAGAATGGAGGCTTTCAACTCCGGTCTAAAAACCATCTCTTGCGTACATTGGGGGCCAATAAACACCACCATTCTACAAAATGCTAATATAAAAAACACTTACGCGACAGACCTGGAGGTCAAGAATGGTGCAGTACTGGCATTGACAAATGATAATCCTGATGTGCTTTTCGTAGCTTTTGATGATGTAGATCATGCTGGTCATACGTATGGGTTTTCTTCCACAATCCCACAATACGTTTCGACTATAGAAACCACTGATACCTATGTCGCCGCTGTAATTGCTGCAATGAAAAGCAGACCCAATTACGCCAATGAAGACTGGCTGGTTGTGGTTACAACAGACCATGGTGGAAATTTAGCCGGGCATGGTGGCGGAACTATCGAGGAAAGAACCATTTTTAATATTTATTCAAATCCAAATTTTACAACGCAGCAGCTTAGCAAGACTGTTGTCAGTAATGCGTCAACTTTTAATGAATCTCGATTTGAGGCGACATCTTTTGCCAAACCAATTAACCAAACGCCTTTTTCATTTGGAACAACGCAAGATTTTACGATTGAATTTTGGGTAAAAGCCAATACTTATACGGGCGATCCTGCACTAATAAGCAACAAGAACTGGGGCGGAGGTACCAACGCAGGATTTGTAATCGCTGCACAAAGCGGTAAATTTTGGAAAGTGAATATTGGCGATGGAACAGACAGATTAGATATTGAAGGAGGATATTTGGAGCCTGGCACATGGCATCATCTTGCCGTGAGTTTTGACAGGGATGGATTGATGACAGCCTATGAAGACGGAGTGGTCGTAGGATATGAAAAAATGCAGAACATTAACAGTATTAACTCAGGTTTACCATTTGTTATTAATCAGGATGGTACAACTAACTATAGTCTAAAGTTCGATGGTAGCTACAGGGATATCAGGGTTTGGAATTCAGTAATACCTAATGATGTTTTAGTAGAATGGGCAACAAAACCGGTAAGTTCAGGCCATCCGTTTTACAATCAGTTACTGGCTAACTATAAATGTGATGAGACTTCAGGAACAACTTTAACAGACTCTAGTTCAAACAGCAATAACGCTACAATAACTGGATCCGTAACAAGGCAAACTGGTCAGTCTAATACTTTCGCTGTAAATGATTATGCTGCAACAACACGTGAACCCGATAATGCCGTTACTGCTTTAAACTGGATGTGTGTTCCAATACAGCCAGGCTGGAATTTAGATGGAAAAAGTCATGTGCCACTATGTGAAATTATGCCTCCGCCTCCTCCGGTTTATAACATTGTTCTTTATCCAAATCCAACTTCAAGCTTATTAAATGTAACTTTTGAATCCCCCAACCCAAGCGCTACCCTAAAGATCTCAAAAGTTACTACTGGCCAAACAGTTCTGCAAAAGACATTATACTCTACAACTGGGCTTTACCAAGATCAAATTAATGTTTCCAGTTACAAAAAAGGGATTTATATAGTGACTATCCAAGATACAAGAGGAAGCGAGTCTAAAAATTTCTCTAAAAATTAAAATTTGAGATTCATCAATGCGACCTGCGAATAGAAAAGCGCCTGATTCGTTTTATACATCATTATCATTAGGTCTAAATAATTCATATAAAAAAAATTAATGTTTAAAAAATGTTTTTGCTTATTCTAATAACTACATCGCTGCACTCTTGTAGAAGCACTAAACAAGAATTTGGTGACAGGAAAATATTTGGAAAACCCCATAATTTATAATGACTGATGATTTTGCGGCGGAGGCTATTAGTGCCTATGGGCATCCTATTAGCGAGTTAGCTCCGATATCAAACATAGATAGAATAGCCAAAGATGGTGTGATTTTCAAAAATGCTTTGCTGCCAACTCTATTTGTTGCTCCAATAGAGCGGTAATCTTAACCGGAAAAACATCGCCATATCAACTGTTTTAGAATTGAATGATGACCGCTTTGATAATAGTCAGTATACCTTCCCAAACTACTTCAAAAAAAGCAGGTTACAAGACAGCGATTATTGGAAAATGGCATTTACATGGGTATCCTGAAGAGTTCGATTTTTTGGAATATTTTAAACGATCAGGGAAATTACCGCAATCCCCAGTCTATTAAAATTCAGGATACCTTAAACATTAAAAAGAAAAATAGTGTAAAGCAGTAAATTATCTGATATCATGGTATTAAATAAAAAACCGCAATTTCATGAAATATGAAATTGCGGTTTTTAGTTTTTGCAGAGAGGATGGGATTCGAACCCACGATACAGTTACCCATATACTAGCTTTCCAGGCTAGCTCCTTCAACCACTCGGACACCTCTCTTTATTGGTCTGCAAAGAACACAAAAAAAATTGAGTTAGAAAAACAAAATCGCACAATCCTTTACATACTTTTTCTGAATTCTTCCATAAATAATTTTACTGCCTTTTTTTGATATGCTCCCTCGATTGTTAGCATAAAAGAATCTCTTTGTGTTGCAACTCCTGTAATGTTTATCGCTTTGATGTTATCCCAGCCTTTTAGGGCTTTCCCGGTTACAATCGTTGCCCAATAATCGCTATCACCCACTAATCGCAATAAGGCATGAACCGCATTTAATTCAATCGAAACGGTAGGCTTCATATTGTTTTTTAAAAACAATTCATCAAGGAATTCCCTCGAATTAAACCCTTTTACAGGTAAAATAAGCGGAAGATCTTCTATTTTCTTAAAGGAAATTTTGTCTAAAACGGCTAACGGATGCGTTTTTGAAACCGCCAAAACCAACTTCGAAGTAAACAAGGGTACTTTTTGAAACGGATGTTCAATTTCATTAGAAGAAATGACTAAAACCAAGTCCAATTCGTTATTCAATAGCTTTTGTTCCAAAGGTTCGGTTGTGCCATATTCGACCACGATTTTTAAATGTGGGTAAGTTTTGGCAAACAAATCGACGATTGGCAAAACCAAAAGTCCAAAAATATAAGTCACGCCAATTCGTAATTCTCCACCAATCATTTGGTTTAAATCATCTATAGCTTGTTTACCACTTTGAACATTTTCTATAATTTGTTTCGCATGAATTAAAAAAACAGATCCGGCCTCAGTAAGCTGTACTTTCTTACCAATCCTTACAAACAAAGGCATTCCGAGTTCTTCTTCTAACTTTTTAATTTGCTGCGAAAGTCCGGATTGGGTTACAAAACACAATTCTGCCGCTTTGGTAAAATGCAAAACCTCAGCTGTTTTAATAAAATATTCCAATTGATAGATTTCCATATTGATAAGTTTTACTACTTGTTATCAGTAAAATTATTAATTTTTCTAATGAAATCATAATTCCGAACTTTGTAAAAAAATAATAAGAGTTATGTTTAAAGCGTTAAAATCAAAAAACTTCAAATTGTTCTTTTACGGACAATCGGTTTCTGTTATCGGAACCTGGCTTCAAAAAACAGCTGTAAGTTGGATGGTTTACAGCGTTACAGGTTCTGTTTTTTTATTGGGATTAGCTACTTTTTTAAGTATGATTCCGTCTTTATTTCTGGCCCCAATTGCCGGAAGTATTATTGGACGTTACGACAGACATAAAAGTATGATCCTATTGCAGTCTTTAGCAATGTTTCAAGCCGGAGCTTTGGCTTTACTGATTTATTTAAAAATATACAACATCAACTTTATTCTGGCTTTGAGTCTTTTTCAGGGAATTATAAACTCATTTGATATGACCTGTAGACAAACCATGATGATTGATATCGTCAATGATAAAGAAGATCTACCAAATGCAGTTGCTCTTAACTCCACCCTAAATAATTTCGCCCGAATTGCCGGACCAGCTCTTGCCGGAATTATTCTGCACCAATATGGTGAAGATATTTGTTTTATTGGAAACTTCTTAAGCTATATTCCGGTTTTGATTTCTTTGCTGATGATGAAAATCACACCGCACATTAAAGCAACGGACAAATTAAAAATGTGGGATGATTTTGTTGAAGGTTTAGAGTATGTCAAAAAAGAAACGGATATGGCAAAAATGCTGCTGATGTTAATGGTTAGTAGTTTATTCGTAATTTCTTTCAATACTTTGATGCCGGTCTTTGCTAAAGATATTTTTAGTGGGAACGCTCAAACTTTTAGCTGGTTTGAAAGTGCTGCCGGAATTGGTTCCATTTTATCAGCCATCTATTTGGCCAATCTTAAAAAAGCCGACAATATGAACAAAATAATGATCGCTGCGAGTTTATTATTAGGTTTTAGTGTAATTATACTAGCCTATTCAAATAGTTTGACTGTGGCGCTTATTTGTATGGCATTAAGCGGTGTCGGAATGATGGCGCAAACCTCATCAATAAACATTTATGTACAGACTCAAAGCACTGTAAATATGCGTTCAAGAAGTATCAGTTATTATTTAATGGCTTATCAGGGAATGATTCCTGTGGGAAGTTTAATAATTGGATATGTTTCGCATATTATCGGAACACGAAATACAGTTGCGATTCAGGGAATCATTTGTATTATTTCGGTTATTGTTTATGTTTATTATAAAAGACATAGTTCTGAAGAAGAGTTGGAAACTTGTCAGGTTCCTTATAAAGATTAAACCTTAAAAATTCCAATAAAAAAAATCCAAATTCCAAACGTGAGAATTAAATCTCTAGATTGGAATTTGGAATTTAATTTTTTGAGATTTTTCTTTTTATAACGAAATCTCACCGCGCAAAGCCGTTTCAAAAATCGTTTTAAAATTTTCCTTCTGAATATTATGTCCTAACAAATACATCAGTTTTGTAATTGCGGCTTCTGTAGTAATATCTTTTCCTGAAATAACTCCTAACGATTTTAAAGCTGTACTGGTTTCGTATTGTCCCATATTGACACTTCCGCCAGAACATTGCGTTACATTTACAATGTGTAAACCAGACTGAATGGCTTTCTCAATTAAATTCAAAAACCAATCTTCGGTTGGTGCATTTCCTGAGCCATATGTTTCAAGGACAATTCCTTTTAAATCTTTAATGGCAAGAATCGAAGACAAAACGACTTCGCTCATTCCCGGAAACATTTTTATAATCGCTACATGATTGTCTAAATTCTTATGCACAATCAGTTTGGCGTCTTTTTTTATGGGAAGAAATAAATGTCGGTTTAATTTAAGATGCACACCAGATTCTACCAATTCAGGATAATTTGGTGCTGTAAAAGCTTTAAAATGTTCTGCATTTACTTTTGAAGTTCGGTTACCTCGGTATAATTTATATTCAAAATACAGACAAACTTCCGTAATAACCGGTTTTCCATTTTCCTGAAGTGAAGCAATCTGAATTGCGGTGATTAGGTTTTCTTTAGCATCTGTTCTCAAATCTCCAATTGGTAATTGAGAACCAGTAAAGACAACTGGTTTTGTTAAATTTTCCAGCATAAAACTCAATGCTGAAGCCGAATAGGACATGGTATCTGATCCGTGAAGCACTACAAATCCGTCATAAGCATTATAATGCTGCTCAATAATTGTGGCAATTTTGGTCCACATTTCCGGATTCATGTTTGACGAATCTATTGGATGTTCAAAAGAAACGGTTTCAATTTCGCAATCTAATTGTTTGATTTCCGGAATCTTTTGTAATAGCTTCCCAAAGTTGAATGCTTTGAGTGCGCCCGTTTCAAAATCCTTGCTCATACCAATGGTTCCTCCGGTATAAACTAAAAGTATTTTAGCTTTAGATGACATCCTGATATTTTAATTTATTGACTACAGGATTCGCATACATGCAAAGAAATCCTTGTCTGGTAACAGGATTATCGCTTCCGATACGCATTTCTAAACGACGCTCAAAAAGTGATTTTTCACTTTCTCTGTACAAATGAGAAAATTTATCCGTCTGATTTAAAATATCGTAAGCAATAAAGTTTGTTGGCCATAATCGGTAACTCTTCAAAATAGAATCATCGATAACTTGCGCCAAAGCCTGAATTTGTTTGTTTGCGTTGTCATTCTCCGCAACAATTTGGTCAATTTCAGTATCTAAAACATCGCCAACTGAAATATGTATTCTTTTTTTGGTTCCCATAATACCACTTAAAATGGTCATGAAATCCTCATTTTTCTCTTTAATATAAACCTCGTTCTTTGCTTCTGCCATTAATTGTGGCATTTTCAGAACATCTGTCGGATCGTACTCGTATGAAATAGAAACCGGAACGATTTTTAACTTCTTAAAATAATCCATCAAATTGGCTTCATCAGAACCCATTCCGATCATTTTTAAAACTCCCGGATTGGTTTCGTCATTTCCGTCTTTTGTACGGCCTTCACGCTGGGCAATCCAAACCGAACGGTTTTCGCGAAGCAATAATTGCCCCATATATTCAGACAATAATTTAGAACTCTGCAGCATTTCTCTTGGCGTCAAACCTCTTAAAACCAAAAAGTTTCTGTTCAGTTTTGCCAAAGTGCTTAAGAAAGCTTTCTTTACTAAATTATCTCCAATGGCTGATGCTGTCATAACTAAACCATGTTCAAATAAACAAACATTTAGTAAAGTAGTATCTAATAAAATATCTCGGTGATTAGAAATAAATAAGTAAGAAGTATTTTTTTCTAGTTTTTCAAATCCTGAAGTTGTAAGACCTTCAGAACTTTTCTCCAGAACCTTTTGAATTGTATTATAAATAAAGTTGCATTGAAAATCACGAATTGAATGTGTTTTTTTAAGCTGCTCTTTCCAAACCTCATCTTCTACCTCCGGAAAAGTAAAGTTCATCATGGTTTTCATCATCGGATGATTCACAACATCACGAAGTGCTTCATTTATTTCTGAATCATAAAACGGTCGAATGGCATCAAATCTCTGCATTATAAATATTTATTTAGGTGGGCAAAAGAACAAAAAAAAATTTAAAGTATTGTTAGTTGACTATTAAATACCAAAAACGTCTTTTGAGTTTTGTGTTGTAATTGCTGCAATTTCTTCTTCAGAAACATTATAAATATAAGATAATTTTGTCAAAACATTGACTAAATAGCTGCTTTCATTTCGTTTTCCACGGTACGGAATGGGTGCCAAATAAGGAGAATCGGTCTCTAAAACAATATGTTTTAAATCGATTTGATTTAGAAACTGATCGATTTTTCCGTTTTTGAAAGTTACAACTCCGCCAATTCCCAGCTTCATATTATAGGATATTGCCTGTAAAGCTTGTTCATGCGTTCCGGTAAAACAATGAAAAATTCCGAACAAATCATCCGATTTTTCTTCTTCTAAAATTTCAAAAATTTCATCAAAAGCTTCACGGCAATGAATTACGATTGGCAATTTGTATTGTTTTGCCAATTGAATTTGTCTTCTAAAAGCGATTTGTTGTTCTTTTAAGTGTGTTTTATCCCAATATAAATCGATCCCGATTTCGCCGATAGCATAAAATTTTCTTCTGGCTAATTCGGTTTCCACGTGTTTTAATTCTTCTTCATAATTATCTTTCACGTAAGTGGGATGTAAACCCATCATCAAAAAGACAAAATCCGGATAATTTTGCTCTAAATCGTACATCGACTGTGTGGCAGCGGCATCAATGGCGGGAATAAAAAAACGAGTTACTCCTGCATTTATGGCTCTTTGCATCATTTCGTCACGATCCTGATCAAATTCTTCAGAATATAAATGGGTATGTGTATCGGTAATTATGGATGTTGAATTCAATGGTGAAATTTTTTAAAAAGCCAAAATTACGACAATATTAAAAACTTTCCCAATCTTGATGAGATGGCACACGGATGATACGGATTCACTTCGTGAAAGCGCGGATGAACACGGATTTTTTTGTTTCTATTTGCTAAGAATTTGCATTTTCTTGTCACGCCGAGGAACGAGGAATCCCCGCAAGAAGCTCGACAAAGATTGGCAATTCTCTCTGCGGAGTTACTTGCGGGGATTCCTCGTTCGGAATGACAAACTAAATTTGAAAGCTATTTCCCAGTTTCAATAAAAACCAAGGCCCGATCTAAAACCTCATCTTTTCCTTCCTGAATTCCTTTGATTGTTGGTTTTACTTCAATATCAGGAACAATTCCTATTCTTTGCGTTTCCCGTTTATCTGGATAAAAAACACCAATCCCTGAGAAATTAGTATTAAATCCCTCAAAATCAAAAATAGAAACATTTCCGTCTGCGCCAGCCGTTTGGCTTCCGATAATTGTAGTGCGACCACAAGTTTGAAAACACATCGCAGTCCATTCTGCCTGACTTTGAGCGTCTTCATTTAGTAAAAGAACCACTTTTCCTTTGTAATAATCTTTATTATCAAAACCCATTGAAGTTCCGCTACTCCATTTACATCTTCCCGGATAACTTAAATCCGGATGAGTATAAATGGCAAATTTCTTTTCCTGAGGGTTTAAAAAATTTCCTATTGCTTCAAAAGTACCTTTCGGGTAATTTCTCATATCAAAAACGATTGCTTTTGTGTTTTTTAGTGCCTCAATCATGTCGGGAATATTTTTGACACCTATAACTCCCATATTAACATAGCCGGTATCATTATTTAAAAGCTTGAATTTTTCCTTCTTTTTTCGTGCTCCTTTTTTAAATTCATTTCTGTGTGAATCATGATACTCATACCAGGTCATTGTCTTTGTAACATACTTTTCATTTTGAAAAAATTCCACTTTTACTGTGTCTGAAGTATTGCTCCTTAGTATTTTCTTCGCCAGTTTATCCAAATATTTAGGTTCATTTGAAGCGCAAATCAAATCCCTGTTTTCTGCGATAAGCTCCTTTATGGTTTTATCATTTATTTTGGTAATTACAGTACCCACTTTTATATCATCGGCCTGAGCAAGACTATCGGCCAAAATTTCTGTAACAACCAGTTTCTCATCAATTATCTTTCCGTTACCAGGAAAATAATTTCTTACTTTGGGAGATGAATAGGTATAAAATTCTGTATGACTGTCATTAATTCCAGACACCATTTTTCTCATTACCAAATAAAAATCATCTTGACTCTCTGCTTTAATTGCCAGCGGTATTATTTTTTCTAAAGTAACATCCCATTTCTTATCCATTAGATATTTACTCGGAAAAAAATATTCTACTAAATTCCAGTACATAAATACCATTCGAAGTTTTGAGTTTTTATCTGCAAAATCAGGATGCTTCTTATTTTCATTTTTCAAACCAACATTCCCAACCCCATCTACACCATAAATGTAAAACTGCTCTCCTTGAAATCTATTCTCTTCTATAAATTTAAGTTTCTTTGAAAGTTTTTTAGAAAATAATTTAGTACTGTTGATCCAACTTAAATCGAAGTTTTTATCAAAATATTCGACATCTTTTACCGCTGCAATTGGAGCGATTTCCGGCACAACTCCCAAATCATCAATCCAGTTTTCGAGAATTAAGGAGAATTCTGCTTTCGTTTGTGCTTTATCTATTTTAGGCAACATATCCAGAAGTTGTTGATCCCAATTGAAATCGCCATTGGCCACTTTTGGATGATAATATTTCAAGAATCCCCAAACTTTACAAGTTGCGGCAAGTTTTTCGGTTTCTGTAATTTTGGCCTGGCCAAAGGTAATTTGTGTAAGAACTAAGAGAAAAAAGAGGGCAATTTTTTTCATTTAATAATGGTTATATTTTAAATAGTTTTGGGTTAGTTTAAAAAATTATTTTCCGTTTTTAGCAAACAATAAAGCTCTTTCCAGAACTTCATCTTTATCTTGCTGAGCACCTACAATCGTTGGCTTTACTTCAATATTAGGAACAATACCAATACGCTGTGTTTCTTTTTTATTGGGATAAAAAACACCTGCAGAAGTAAAAGATGAATCAAAACCTTTAATAATATTGAAGTAATAATTTGGTCCATCAGCACCTGACGTCTGAGTACCAATGATAGTAGCATTTGGTGCGGTCTGCAGGCTCATTGCCGTTTGTTCACCAAAACTGTGCGTTCCCGGACCTACCAAAGCAACTACTTTACCTTTATAATAGTCTGGATTAATTTTACCACATTCCTGCATCTCGTTGTTAAAGTAGTAACGACCTGGATAACTCAAATCCGGATAAAGTAATCTCAGTATCGGTTTGGGTTCTGGATTTAAATATTCGTTAACGAGAAAATCTGTATCGGTTGGTCTGTTTCTTATATCAAAAATAATAGCCTGTGTGTTTTTCAATTTTTCCATCATTTCTGGTATTTCTTCTTTTGGTACTTTGTTCATCTTTACGTAACCAATGTTATTTTCCAGAATTTCCCATTTCGGTGAAGTCTTTGGCGGTGATCTTTTAATTTTTTCACCTGGATAACGATGTATCTTCTTTTGTGAGGTGACGTTATCCCTAATAAATTCAATTTCTATTTCATCAGTATTTCCGCTAAACATCAAAAAACCGCCATTTACTGTCGCCACAGCCTTGTTAGACCCCTGCACATATTTTAAAATTTCTTCTAATCTTTTTGCAACAGTTACACCATCAATTTTGGTTACAATATCTCCTATTTTTAAGTCATCGATTTTTGCCAAAGAATCATTTGCTACAGTAGTGATTACCGCTTTATCGTCTATAAATTTGGTTCCGAAAGCAGTATATTTTTCACCGCCTAAGTATTTCATCATTCCCGAATTAAAAATAGCAGCATGGCTATCGTTAAGTTTTATCGATATTTCACGCATAGCCATTAAAAATTCTTTTTCAGAAGCAGAATTTGCAATATGGGGTAAAATTTCAATCAGAGCCTCGTCCCATTTCTGATCCATTACATATTTATATGGAAAAAAATATTCTGTATAATTCCAAAAACGGAATAATGCTAATACGCGCAATTTTTTATCTGTCCATTGAAAATCAGTATATACCGGCTCATTTACAAATTGAAGTGCAACTCCTTTTCCGTCACGATTTACATAATAATTTGGACCTTGAAATCTGTTCTCTGTAATAAACTTAAGCTTCTTTGAAAGACTTTTTGAAAACAATTTGTCTTTTTGTGTCCACTCTAAATCCAGATTTTTATAAAAGTAATCTCTCTTCTTGTCATCAGCTGCAGGTTTATTTACTGGTACGACTCCTAAATCATCTATCCATTTTTCGATAAGTAGCGAATAGGCTTCTTTGGTCTGTGCATTTTCGATCTTTGGTAAAACTTCAAAAAGTTTTTCATCCCAATTGGTTTTTCCACTTGCAACAACTGGGTGGTAATATTTCAAGAATCCCCAAACTTTACAAGTTGCGGCAAGTTTTTCAGTTTCTGTGATTTTGGCCTGGCCGAAGGTTATTTGTGAAAGAACCAGGAGAAAAAATAAGGTAATTTTTTTCATTAAATAAACGTTAGGTTATAATAGGTTTGGGTGTTTTGGCATAAAATAAATTCGAATGTAGTTATTAAAATTCAAATTCAATTACGGTTTTACGTAAAGGCTAAAAAGGATTTTACCACAAAGTGCACAAAGAGTTCTCACAGAGATTCGCAAAGATTTAATTTGATATGCTACATCTTGCAGAGATCACAAAGCTTCATCTTTTTAATCTGTGGCAATCTGTGGCAAAAAAAAATCGCAAAGCTATCTAAAACTCTGCGAATCTCTGTGAGAACTCTTCGTGTATCTCTGCGAAATAATTCTCTAATCTAAGGCATCCAATAGCTCCTGAACTTCATCATAATCCTCATAATCCTGAGAAATAGATTGCAGGATTTGCTTGCATCCTTTATAATCTTTTTGCTTCAATTTCATTATAGCTAAATTCCAAAGTGACTTGTCTTTATAAACAGGGTTTGTGGCTTTCAATTCGTTAAAAACAGCTTCTGCTTTTTGGTACTCACTGGTTTCTAATAAGGATACACCATAATAATATTGAACTTCTGGTGTTTTATTGTCTTTTAAAGCCATTTCAAAAAACAGAATAGCATCTTTAAATTTTCGGCTATTAAAAGCTTTTTCAGCTTGTAAAAGATGCATATCCGTAGTGCTTCTTTCTGTAAAATGAGCTTGCCCGGGATGATTGTAATCATTAAAAGACGGATTCTGATTGTAGTCAAAGAAGAACAATCCAAATAAAATAATTACAGAGGCTGCCGCAGCTAAATACCACGGACGCATCAATACTACTTTTGGTTTTTCTTTATTGAAATGCTTTTCTGCAATCTGATTCAGATTTTCTTTAAACGCTTCTCTTTCGGCTTCAAATCCAAATTTATTTTGTAATTGAAGCTCTACTTCTTTGAAAGTTTCAAATTCTGATGCAAATTCCGGATCTTCGGCTAATTGTTTTTCAAAATCAGTTTTTTCGGCAGCAGTCATTTCGCTTTGAAGATATTGATCAAATAATATATAGCGTTCTTCGTTCATGACTAATTGTTTTTTAGAGAATTAAAATTTTTAGCTTCCTGAATCCACTGCGTTAACTGACCTACGCACAACGATTTCTTTTTACGGACATAACCATAAGTTACGTTGAGTTTTTCAGCCACTTCTTCCATCGACTTAATTGAAAAACTTAGTTTTAAGAGTTCCTGACATTTGTCTCCAAGTTTCTGAAACATTGTGTCAAAAAGCTGTTGTTTTTCGTCAAATTCTTCTGTTTGTCCAATCAAATCGAGTGCAGATTCATTCATAGATACTATATCTTCATGAATTGTTACCCCTTTATTAGATGTTTTTTTAAATTCATTCAGCCATTTTCTTTTGCACAATAAAAAGAAATAAGCATCAAACGGGCAGGTTAATTTTAAGGTATTGGCTTTCGCCTGATTAAAAAGCAAGATCATTACTTCCTGAACAATATCTTGTGCCTGGTCTTTATCGCCGGAATTATTCATGACGAAAAAAACGACTTTTGGAACGAACTTTTTATAAATAGACTGAATGATTGCAGAGTCATTTGCAGCAAGTCCTTCAATATACATTTGGTCAGGATGAATTTTATTGTTGCCCATAAAAAAACTTTTTGATAGCTAATTTAGAAAAAGAATCTGAAATAACTTTCATTTCATGGGGTAACAATTACAAAATCAATTTGATATAGGAGTACAATAATCTTTTAAACCAAAATAATTAAGAGAAATGGAAACGTATCAATTCACAAACAAACAAAATCTCGATCAATTTTACGAAATGATTTCGGCTAAAAAACGAAATGGTTTTGTCATTATCGAACACAATGAAAAACTGCCTTATGTGGTTTTATCCAAAGAAAAAAAAGCCGTCAAACATTCTTTTCATCTCTTTCTGACTTGCATCACATTCGGACTATGGTCTCTTGTCTGGCTGTATTTAATTGTTACGCTTTCGCGAAAGAAAAACATACTGGTTGCTGTCGATGAAGACGGAAATCTCTTTGAAGACAAATGCCTTTCAGCATAAATTAAAAAAAATAAAAAATCGGGGTAACAATTTTATTGGTGAGTTGATATAAGTATATAAAATTAAAATTAATAACCAGAATCTGAAAATTACTTGAAACTAATCAAGACAGATTTATAAAAACTAGAAATCATGAATACAAAATTTAAAACTATTAGTCTTTTATTTTTATTAGTTATCACTTTAGTAAGTTGTGACACTAGCAGCGATGGCGATGCTATTATTATTTCTCCGCCAACTTCGGCAGCATTTAAAAGTATTAGCGAAAAAGGACTTAAAAGAAACACCCAAAACTTTACTATTACAGCCGGAGACGGAATGGTAACCTTTACTTCTGCAAAAGGCGTTAAAGTAAACATCAACGGAAACTGTTTAACCAAAAACGGAAATCCGGTAATAGGAACTGTAGCTATCGAATACATCGAACTTTTTGACAAAGGAAATATGTTAGTTACCAACAAACCAACAATGGGAATTACGGCCGACGGAAAGAAAAATTTACTGATTTCCGGAGGAGAAATCTTCATCAAAGCGACTCAGGGCGGTGTTGAACTTCAAAATTCCTGTTCAATGAGTATGATTATCCCAACTGCTTTAACTGATGGTTTGGACAATGCCATGACTTTATGGGCTGGTGTAATTGACGAAAAAGGTGAACTAGCCTGGAGAGAAGACAAAGAAGACAATGGCGGAAAAGGCGGTGTTCAGGGCGAAGGTGCCAACTATTATATAACTTTTGGAAACTTTGGATGGACAAATGTGGACCGCTTCTACAGCGATCCAAGACCTAAAACAACGATTCTTGTTGATGCTCCCGATGGCTATGATAACAACAATAGTGCGGTTTATTTATCTTATGACGGAGAAGGAACAAATGCATTGGCTAAGTTAGATACTTACACCACAGCCGGATTATTCAGCGAACACTATGGTCAAATTCCGATTGGATTGGCTTGCCACGTGATTTTTGTGACGGAAGACAATGGCAACTGGCGCTACGCAATAAAAGCCGTTACCGTTGCCGCAAACGATGTTTACACCTTTACACTTGGAGAAACTGTGGTTGGAACAGAAGCACAACTGGTAGCCGCAATCAATGCTATTCAGTAACTTACAAAATACTTTTAAGAAAAAGTGGTGATTTGCTCATCACTTTTTTTTACATTTAATCCAGTTTTAAAATTAATCCTGATGATTTTAAAGCTAAAAAACTACTAGCTATGAAACCACTCTTGTCTATTTTCTTTATTCTATTTTCTATTCTCTCAATAGGACAAACCAAAGTAAAAGACACCATAACCAGAAGAGCCAATATTGGTTTTATTCAAAACGGAAACGTTGTTAATTATAAACCCGAAACGCCGCCTTTGATTCCGATTGCGGGTGCGCCAAAACCAAGTTATTCCTATTTATGGGAACTTGGCGATGGCCACTACAGCAAAGAAGCGGAACCTAAACATGTCTATAAAAATAAAGGGACATACACTACCCGTTTGGCTGTAACTAACAATTATGACAACGGAAAACCACCAGCAACACGACCTAAAAAAGTAGCTATAAACGATATAACGGATACGAATTATAAAGATATTGCATCAATAGAAGATCAAAATGGGTTCGCAATCATCAAAAACTGCGACCCTATTCCGGAACAGGAAATGGTAGTTGTAGTAGGTTATCAAAATCTGGAGAATTATGTAGCGAGCGGAAAACTGTATTTGTTTTATAATGAAAAACAATTCAAAAACAATAATTTTGAATTGGTCGATTTTAGAACCTATGCCAACGAACGCGAAATAAACGAAAACACAGTTGCTTCTGTTGATGATTTGGATGATTCTAAAAATTATCTGACTTCCTCCGAAAACTTAGTTAAGCTCAAAAAATACCGAAATACAACCACTGAAGAAGATTTGGATGCTTCCTTATTAGAAGCTAATAAAACCTATCATAACGTTTCGGTTTTAGAATTTGATGATACCAATCCGGGCGAAACACGCAATGTTTTTTATACGTTTAAAACCACTCCCGAAATGATAAAAGACACCAGCGCAACAGTTACGATGCGTGGCATTTTTGTTCCAAATCGAAGTTATAAAAACCACAAAATTAAAAATCTGGAAATGGAGATTGTCACTTCTCACGACCCGAACAAAATGGGATCGAACGGAAGTTTTATGAATTACAGATTGGTGCGTTTTAAAAGAGTGAATTTTAAAACCCGTTTTCAAAATAACGGCGAAGGTCCGGCGCGAATGATTCGGTTAGAAACGGATATTCCGGATATGTTTGATAAAAAGACATTTCAGATTGAAGACATGTATCCAAGATGTCCGAT
The DNA here is from genome assembly GCF_015351595.1 of Flavobacterium sp. LC2016-12. Lineage (GTDB taxonomy): Bacteria > Bacteroidota > Bacteroidia > Flavobacteriales > Flavobacteriaceae > Flavobacterium. The sequence goes on from NZ_JADKPT010000002.1 coordinate 119,469, forward strand.
TTGTCCAAAAGACGAAGAACCAACTGTAAGTTGTCTGGATACAATTATCAAACAAAAACAGATTTTCTTCACTTTCAAAAACATTTATTTGCCGGGAAGTGAACAGAAAAATGTACATGAAAAAGATTCTACAAAAGGTTTTGTAAAATATTCAATGAAGTTTGCAGAGGACTTCCATAAAGTAAAAACCCGAAGCCGAACAGCAATTATATTTGATAAAAACGAACCTATAATAACCAATTACGCCACTACCCGATTCTTGCCCGGAATTTCGATTGGTGCAAAAGCCGGATACAATTTATATCCTGATTTAGATAAATCGACAAGCTATTTTGTGGGCGCCACGATTTCGCCTTTTAAATCCTATCGTTTTTATTGGCAGGCAGAATGGGTTAATGCTTTGAACAAGTACGATAGTGAAGTTGATATTAAAAATGAAATAAACACAAACGCAAACGGAGTAAGACAATTGGTGCGTACCACTACTGAGACAGAAAACAAAAATGTCAATTGGGAAGTTCCGCTTTTGATTCGCTATAACATTAATAATTATATTGGAATTGGTGCTGGAATTCAGGCGAATATCAATGTCTCTGAAGAACAAAATCAGAATATAAAAACCGAAACTTTTGAAGCTGAAAAAGAAGTTTTTTTAATTAGTACAACCACAACATCCAATACAATAAAAAACTCCTTTACTGATATTAAGACTGGTCTTTTGTTTGATTTAACGGCTGGTTTCGCCAGAATTGGTCCAAGTTTGGGTGCGAGATATGTGATTAATTTTGAACAGAATTTTAATTATTTCCAGTTTTACGGGATTTGGAAGTTTTGATTTTTTCACCATATAAGTGATGTAAGTTCATGTTAAAAACCGGATAACTTATTATCGAAATATGCTTCTCTATATTAAAAGTAACATAGAAGCTTATATAACCTCTTTAGTTTGATTTTAGAATTATACGCAACGATTAATATGAACTTACATCACTTATATGGTGAAAAAAAATACGCCATCAATTAACATGAACTTATATCACTTATATGGTTTAATCTTTTTTTTTATAAATCTGAATGTTTTTGGACAGCATCAGGAAGATAAAATATATAATACAATTGATGTTTTTGTTGCTCATCCTTCCGCGAAAGCGTTACAGAATTTAACGAAAACGGAGGCTGATTTCTGGAGAAATTCCAAACCAAAAACTACCGATGAATTACTGGCAATTGTGGTTTTAAACTGCAATAAAGCCTATTATGAAAATCAGTTCGGGCAAACGGAAAAAGCGATTTCGAGTTATGAAAAAGCCTGGCAAATTTATCAGAAACAGCAACTTTCCAATTATGATATTATTGAATTTTGCCTGAAACCTTTGGGTAATTTATACACCGTTTTAGGTGATTATGATAATGCTGAGAATACTATTAAACAGTATTTTTTTATTGTCAATACTACCAAAAATTATTCTGATGCACAAAAACAGAAATTTGCTGCGATTTTGAATTTATCGAATGTGTATCAGAGTTCCGGAAAGATTTCTTTGGCTATTGAATTATTGGAAAACACTTTAAAAACAGAAAAATTATCGAATGTTCAAAAAGGGACTTTGCTGAATAATTTGGGGAATAATTATATATTAAGTTCGGCTGGAAATTTGATGCGGCCGGAGATTTATGACAAAGCCGAAAATGCTTTTGAATCGGCGGTTAATTATCTTAAAAATGAAAAAGAGCAATCAGAAACTTTATCCAATTCTTATCGAAATCTGGCAACTCTTAATAGGCAAAGACAACAATTTGAAGTCGCCGATTCGTATTTAACAAAAGCTGAAAAACTGTATTTTCAAACTAAAAACCAACAGCCACGAAAAGTAGCAAAACTCTATTATGAAAAAGCTTTATTGCTTTTTGATGAGCAAAAATATGATGAAAGTGAGAAACAGATTTCTGCAGTTTTTAAAATTCTAATTCCCAACTATTCTTTAAAAAACATTTCTCCCAATCAAAATCAATTGTATGCTGAAACGGTTTTAATTGATGTTTTAGATTTACAAGCAGAAATTCTATTCAAACAAAATCATCCAAAAAAAGCTCTCGACGCCTTCAAACTTTCTTTTTATATCGAAGATCTTTTGATGAATGGATTAATTTATGAAAATTCTAAAATTATAACCCAAATCAGAGCGCGCAATCGTACTGAGAAATGTCTTTTGATTTATGATCGATTGTATGAGGAAGACAGTAAAATACAATATTTAGACGACGCTTTTCAATTGGCCGAAAAAACAAAATCCGGAATTTTAAAAGGTTATCGTTCAAATATTAAAGACGCTTCCGCGAAAGAAAAACAAATTATACAGCAATTTCAGAATGTCAATAACACTATTATAAAAGAACAGCAAAAAGGCGATTTAGCCAATATTTCAAAAATAAATCAGCTTATAAAAAAGCAAAATGAATTGATGCTTTTGCTGAAAAATATTCAATCTGAAAACCCGGATTATATTCCTGAAAACTGTAATTTAAAACAATTGTTTTCAAAGTTAGAAAACGATAAAGCTGTTTTAGTTTATTATTTTATCGGAAATGAAAATCTGTTTTATTTCACTTTACAAAATAATAGAATCAATTTTAAGCATATATATACTGCACACAGATCTATGCTCGAAATTGTGAAATTTATTGATTATTTCAGTTCTGCAGACGCGATTACAAATGATGTTTCGGGATATAATTATTATGGAAAAAGAGTTTATGATTTGTTGAAATTACCTTCAAATGTCATCTATAAAAACCTCATCATTGTTCCTGATGGAATTTTGAATTTCCTTCCTTTTGAAACATTGATTACCACAGAATCAAACACAACCAATTTTGCTAAAATGCATTATTTGCTCAATGATTTCAATATTGCCTATAATAATTCAGCAAATATGTATCTGAATTCAAAACCAATTTCAAAATCACATAAAACAGTTTTGGGCGTTTTTCCCATATTCGAAAAAACGGCTTTTGAATTGACTTATTCAAAGAAAGAATTAGAATCCATCCGAAGTAATTTCAAGGGAAAATATTTAGAAAATTCAGGAGCGAGTTTTTCAAATTTCAAAAACAATGCTTCCAATTATTCCATTTTACATTTAAGTACACATGCTTCTTCCGGCGATGTTGAAACTCCGGCAAGTATTAAATTCTCTGATCAGGAAATATTGTATTCTGAATTGTATAACCTCAACATCAATCCGGATTTAGTGGTTTTAAGTGCTTGCGAAACCGGAATTGGTAAACTCTATAAAGCCGAAGGCACCATGAGTGTGGCGCGAGGTTTTCAGTTTGCCGGCGCACAAAATTTACTATTTTCTTTATGGAAAGTAAACGATTATACCACATCGGTTTTTATGACTGATTTCTATAAAAATGTCAAAAATGATGTTCCTTATTTTGAAGGTAATGCCGATGCGAAAATTGCTTTTTTGAATGATAAATCGATTCCGAATGCTAAAAAATCTCCCTATTACTGGAGCTCGTTTGTGTATTACGGTTCAATCTCACAGAAAGAAAAAACATCAAATTATATCTATTATATCATTAGTTTATTGACTGTAATTGGTTTATTTTTGATACTCAATCATTATCGAAAATGGAAAATCTTCACGAGGTTCTTAAAAAAAAGAGCTACAAAAAAATAAAATTCAAAGTTACCAAGACGCAACATCTTTTGATAAAAGCAAAAATCAATGGTATTTTGGGGAATTTTATTCTTGATACAGGAGCTTCCAATACTTGTATAGGTTTTGAAAGTGTTGAACTTTTTAGTGTTACAGCAAAAAAATCAAAAACCAAAGCTTCAGGAGCTGGCGGAACAGGTATGCGAACGCAAATTTCGGCCAGTAATCTTTTACAAATCGGAAGCTGGAAAAATGCAGATTTCAGTTTAGTAATTTTTGATCTTTCGCATGTTAATGAAGCATTGGAAGCTTATAAATCAAAGGCGGTTGATGGTATTATTGGTGCTGATGTTTTATTGGAAGGCAAGGCTATTATTGATTATTATAATCATTATCTTTATCTAAAATTATAAATTTAAGTTTTTGAAATTTATAATTCCAAGACTTTATAATTCAAGATTTCATGTTTAAAGAAAATTTAATGTGAAGTTGTTTTGTGAGAAAATCATTCTTTATACAATTGTAGAATCGCTTTTTGTATATATTTGTTAAGTCCATTTTAACAAATCTAATACTATGAAAAAAACATTATTTTGTTTTCTTTTCTTTTTTACTACTGTTTTTTATGCCCAGGTTACCAATATTGAACACTGTGCTGGTGATACTAATTTTGACTTAACAATTCGAAAAACTGAATTACTAGACAATCTAAATCCCACTGAAACCTCAATTAGTTATCATTTAAGTCTTGAAGAAGCAAACAACAATACAAATGCAATTGCAAATCCTTCGGGCTATATCAGTACTGAAAATTCTAAAACCATTTATGCCCGAATTGATAATCTTGGGACTATTACAACCAATTATTTTAATTTAATTTTAAACTCTTATTTGATTTCTCTTATAACTACAGAAGGAATTTCTTGTATAAACCCCGAAGGAACTGTTACTATTATGGGAAGTGGAGGAAAATCTCCTTATCAATATGCATTTAATGGAGGCTCTTATAGCTCTGCTAATGTATTTACCAATTTAGAACCGGGAATGTACATGATAAATACAAAAGATGCTTTAGGCTGTGTCTATTCACTGATGGTTGCCCTTGTTGCTTATCAACCAATCATTGCAGAAGTATTAAAAAAAGATGTAACTTGTTCTGGAATGAAAGATGGATCTATTACAATAAATACATCTGGCGGAAATTTACCTTTTACTTATTCTCTTAAAGATCTTTCCGGAACACCGATAGTAAGTGAGCAATCGACAATGGTTTTCGCAAATTTAGAGGCGGGAAATTATACTGTCGAAATTACCGATGCCACTGGATGCAAAGTATTACTTCAGACCTATATAACGGAACCTACACCTTTAATTGCAGATGTTCTTGTAGAAAATCTAACAATAACCATTACAGCAATTGGAGGAAGTGGCCAATATGAATATTCCTTAGAAGGAATTAATTTTCAGTCTAATCCTGTTTTTAAAGTCCCTAATTATGGAAATTATAAAATAACAGTAAGGGATACAAATGGCTGTGGTGTGTATGTAATTGATGTAACTGTAGACCCACCACCACCATTGATAGACGGAAAAGACGAATTAACACTTGAATTTAAACCTGGACAAACTTTAGCAGATCTTGTTGTTGAAGGACAAAATATAAAATGGTATAGCAGTGATAATGCTGCGGCTGGAAAAATGAGTAAATCAGCTTTGGAAGCTACTTTGCCATTAACTACAATTCTGGTTGACGGAACGACCTATTACGCTTCGCAAACCATAAACGGAATTGAAAGCAGAGAACGTCTTGCTGTAACGGCAAAATTAAATGGCGATCTTTCGACTCCCGATTTTGTTTTACCCAATTTTAAATACTATCCAAATCCTATTCAGCATGTTTTGAGTGTTGACAATACTTCAAACATTGATAAAATCGAAATAATTTCTATTTCCGGAAAATCTATTCTAGAGAAAAAAATCAACAACACACATTCAGAAATTGATTTATCAAATGTTGCATCAGGATTTTATTTCTTAAAAGTTATTTCAGAAGGTCAAACTAAAACAATTAAGATTGTAAAGAAATAAACCTAATTAAATTCCAAATAATGAATCCCAAATTCCAAATTTGGGAACTTCAGTCAAATAAAAAATCCCAAACTCCTTTCGGAATTTGGGATTTTTTCAATCTAAAATTAAATCAAAATTAATGGGTATGTTTAGGATTAAAACCGTCCTCACTTAATTCTGTATGCTCATAATCAGCAACCATTTCAGCTTCGTAATCGATTTTTTCTCCTTTGCTAACTTTAGCAATTATTTTCTCCATGATGTTATAAATAACCGGAACCACAATTAAGGTTAGGAATAAAGAAGAAATTAATCCTCCGATAATTACCCAAGCCAATCCGTTTTTCCATTCCGCTCCAGCTCCAGATGCTAATGCAATTGGGAACATACCAAATACCATCGCAATTGTAGTCATCAAAATCGGACGTAAACGAGCGTGATTTGCCTGAATTAATGCCGTTCTGATTGATTCTCCAGCTGCTCTTCTTTGGTTTGTATAATCAACAAGCATGATCGCATTCTTACATACCAGACCAATCAACATGATGATACCTAAAATGGTAAAGATGTTTAATGAGTTGTTTGTTAAAGCTAATGCCAACATCGCACCAATAAACGAAAGCGGAATCGCAAATAATACTACGAATGGGTGAACGAAACTGTCATATAAACTCACCATTACAAGATAAACCAAAATAATAGCGGCTAATAAAGCGATTCCTAAAGTACCAAATCCTTCAGATTGGTTCTCCTGGTCACCTCCCCAGATATAGTTAACACCAGCTGGTTTTTCAAGTTTATCTAACTTAGCCTGCCATTGTGTTACAATTGTTCCGGAAGGAACCCCAACGTTTTGTCCTTTTACAGTTACCGATGCTGATTTATCTCTACGCTCTAACTGGCTAGGTCCTGAACCTTCTGTAATGGTTGCAAACTGAGATAATTTAATTTGCTGACCAGCTGCATTGATGAAAATCAAATTACTAACATCCGTAATACTTTTTCTATCAAAAGCATTATATCTGATGTTGATATCATATTCGTATTCACCAGCTCTGTATTTTCCGTCAGTATTTCCACTAAAAGCAGTTTGCATGGTTAAACCTACTGTTTGTAATGTCAACCCTAAAGCTGCCATTTTATCGCGATCTACCTTAACGTTAATCTCAGGGTTACCATCTTCAACTGTTAATTTGATCTCTGTTGTTCCAGGAATAGTACGTAATTCTGCTTCGGCTTTTTTAGCAAATGCCATAGCCGCTTCTGTTGAAGGACCTGTTACAATTAATCCTAAAGTTGCATCTTCAGCAGTACCTAAGATACCAACCGGAACCGTTTTTACTTTTGCTCCAACCAATACTTTTTCAAGTTTACGTTTGATTTTTGCAGCGTATACGTTTGCATCATCTGTACGATCTTTTTGCTCGATCATTTTTACGTCAATCTCTGCTTTGTAAGCTGTAGCTTGCGACGCACCAAATCCTTCAGAAGTTTGTCCTACTGTTGTAATCTGACTGTGAACATATTCCTGAGCTTTCAAATAAGCTTCTGCCTTTTGCGTCATGAAGTTCGTTTGTTCTAACGAAGCATCTTTCGGCATTTCGATTTGAACCAGGAACTCTCCACTATCAGAAGAAGCGAAAAACTCTCCTCCAATGAAACCTCCACCCATTAATCCTATTGTTGATCCGAAGAACAATACTAATACAACTAAAATAGTTTTAACATAGTGATCTAAACACCAAGTTAATAATTCAGAAACCCAGTTAGTAAAACGTGTTAAATAACTTTCGAAACCAAGAATAATTCTTCCAAATAAATTCTTTCCTTCGATATGCTCTAATTTACCAAAACGAGATGATAACCATGGAATAATAGTAAACGAAGCTAAAAGTGATAATAAAGTTGATATAATTACCGTAACACAGAATTGTGTGATAATATTAGAAACCAAACCAGAACTCATCGCGATAGGCAAGAATACCACCACAATTACCAAGGTAATCGAAGTTACGGTTCCACCAATTTCTGCAGTACCATCGTATGATGCACGAATTCGGCTTTTACCCATTTCCATGTGCCTGTAGATATTTTCCAATACCACAATCGCATCATCCACAAGAATACCAACCACCAGAGATAGTCCTAATAAACTCATTAAGTTTAATGTATATCCCATTAAATAAATACCAATAAATGTTGCAATCAAAGAGGCAGGAATAGAAACCATTACAATCAACGAGTTTCTAATACTGTGTAAGAAGAATAACATTACAAATGCTACCAGAATTACCGCGATTAATAAATCGTGAACAACAGAATCTGCTGCTTCAAGAGTAAAAATCGTACTGTCTTTTGCAACTTCTAATTTTAAATGATTTTTTTCATAATCTTTTTCAAGAGTTGCAATTGTTTTCAATAATTGCTCACTTACTGCAACCGCATTTGCATCAGATTGTTTAACGATTTGTAAAACAATTGCACTTTTTTGATCTACACGAGATATTTTCTCTGCTACTTTTTGAGTATCCTGAACGTCTGCAATATCACTTAAACGAACCTGAATTCCGTTTTGAGAAGAAACTACTAAATTTCTTAATTCTTCAACACTTTTATATTTACCCGCTAAACGAATTAATATTTTTTGATTTCTCGTTTGGATGTTTCCTGTTGGGAAATCTAAGTTTGAACTCAAAATATTTTGTTGCACCTGAGGAATAGATAATCCGTAACCCTGCATTTTTAATGCATCAAGATTTACCTGAATCTCACGTTCCTCACCACCAATAATATTTACCTGCGCCACACCTTGTACACGAGACAAAATAGGGGCGATTTTTTTATCAATTAAGTCATAAAACTCCGCCTCGTCCATTTTTCCGTTGGCACCAAGCGTCATGATTGGTAAATCACTCAGCGAGAATTTGGTTAACGAAGGTGTTTCAGCATCATCTGGTAAATCACTAATGATTGCATTGATTTTTCGTTGCGCGTCATTTAATGAGAAATCGACTTTTGCATTTGATGTCAGTGTAATCGAAACGATAGATAAACTTTCGTATGATTTCGAGTCAATTTTCTTGACATTTTCTAAGGATGCAATCGCATCCTCAATTTTCTTGGTTACAGTGTTTTCTACCTCACTTGGAGAAGCTCCAGGATAAATTGTAGAAATTGTAATAACGTTTTGCTCAAATTTAGGGATCAGCTCATAACCTAACTGGCTATAACTGAACAATCCACCAAGTGTCAGAATTGTAAACAATACAATTACTAACGACGGACGTTTTATGGATATTTCGGCTAATTTCATATTTTTTTATTTATGCTTTAGGCTATAAGCAACAGGCTTTACGCTTTTAAAATGCTTAAAGCTTATTGCTTACGGCTTACAGCCTATAATTACTTAATAATTTCTACTTTATTACCGTCTTGTAAGTTAATTTGACCGGTAGTAATTACTTTTTCGCCATCAGATAATCCGTTGATGATTTCTACCTGATCTCCTAAAATTCTTCCAGCAGTTACTTTTTTCAATTTTGCAATACCATTTTCAGCTACAAAAATCTCGTTGCTGCTTACACTTCCTACGAATGCATTTCTAGGTACAACCATTAACTGTTGTTTTTGTTGGTTTGAAGCAAAATTTGCAGTACCATACATACCTGCTTTCAGGTCGTTATTTGTATTGTTTGCAATTTCAATTTCAACAGGGAAGTTTAAACTTTCGTCTGCTTTTGCAGCAATAAAAGTGATTTTTCCAGAGAAATTTTTGTCCGGGTAAACACTAGCAGTTACACTGATAGTATTTCCAACTTTTAAACTTGCTACCTGATTTTCGTTTACTGTAACTACCAATTTTAATTTAGAAACATTTACGATATCAAACAATGCAGTTGCCGGCATTCCTGTCAAGATAGATCCTGGCTCAATGTATTTTTTATTGATAAATCCGCTGATTGGCGCTTTTACTCTTGTATCTCCAACATTAATATTAGCCTGAGTTAAGTTAGATTGAGCATTTGTTAAAGCCAATTTCGCCTGATCTAATTGTTGTTTTGTAACACCACCTGTTTTAAAAGCATTTTCATATCTAGCATAATCTGATTTTGCATTTGCGTATACAGCCTGCGCTTGTTGTGCATTTACATTGATAACGTCACCTCTCATTGTCAATAAAGTTTGACCTACTTTTACGTAATCTCCTTCTTTTGCCAAAACGCTGATTACTTTTCCTGATTTCTCAGCAGAAAATGTCAACTGTTGAATTGGTTGGAAATTTCCGTTTGCAACGAAGTCTAGCGAAACTTCTTCTGTTTTTACCGGAGAAATTTTTACTGAAACCGCAGCATTTTTCTCGGCAACGATATCAGTTTTAGCTTTATTCTCCTTCTTATTATTATTTAAGACATATCCAATCACCCCTAAGGCTGCGATTATGATTACGATTGTTATAATAGTTTTCTTCATTGTAATTAGTTATTTAATAAGAGTTTTTAGTTCGCCTTTTGATTTGATTAGTGTTATCTCAGCAATTTTGTAATTTAAAACTGCTCTTGTAAAATTATTTTGAGCCTCAAGAGATTCGTTTTCAGCATCCAATAAATCGGTTAATGATGCTAATCCCTGAAGGTAATTGTTTTTCGTATCGCTTAAGATTTCTTTAGCCAAACGCATGTTTTCCCTTTGATTGTTAATCGTGATAAGGTTATTTTCAATTTGAGCCATTGCGTTTCTGTAATCTAAATCAAGTGAAAGTTTGGTGTCTTTAATATCTTCCTGAAGTGATCTGATTTCAACATCTGCTTGTCTTACTTTAGCACGAGTTCCGAAACCTGTAAAGATTGGCACATGTAAATTCAATCCAATAGAAGAATAATCAGACCAATAAACACCATCTCTTGGTTTTCCAAAAAGAGGCATTTCAGGACCCTGCCCTAAATAATTATAACCCGCAACCAGGTTTAATGTTGGGTAATATAATGCTTCAGTAGCTTTCTTATTAAACACTAATAATTCTTCTTGTTTTTTCAAAAGCAAATATTCCGTTCTGTTCTCAACATTAGGAACTTCCGTTAAGGCAGCAGGAACCACTTCAAATTCTTCTTTTGGGATCTCGATTTGAGCTTCTATAGGCATTCCCATATAAAACTTCAACGCATTTTCCTGTAAAGTAATTTGATTTTTAATTTGTTGACGCTCTGTATCAATGTTAGACATTTTAACAATAATACGATCTAAATCAATTTTTTTAGCCAGACCATTGTCAAATTGCCCCTGTACAATATTGCGAACTTTAGTAGTATTAACGTAATTGCTATCTAGTAAAATTAATCTTTCACGTTGTACGTAAACAGCATAATAATTATTCGCTACCCTTTCAATAACTTGTTCTTCTGTTAATTCGTCATTTATTTGATAAAACTCACGAGTAGATTTAGCAGCTCTCAAACCTGTAAAAACAGATTGATCAAACAACGCCTGACTTAAAGAAATTCCCGCACCAGAAGTCCATTTTTGACCAAAAGTAGCCTGAATAGCAGTTCCCGGCTGACCAAAAGATCCTCCATCGATTACACTAGTTTGCAGAATTGGATTATAGGTTAAACTTGCATTACCAGAAATTTGCGGTAAAGCTCTTGAGCGAATTTCCTGAATTTGATACTCACTATTTTCAACCTGTAGTTTCGATTTTTTAGCATCCGCTTTGTTTTGCAGCGCGTATGTAAGAGCCTCTTTTAAGGTTAGGGTTTTGACTTGTGCGTTGGCAGTCAAGCCAATTGAACACAAAAATATAAGAATTATTCGTTTCATATAGATTGATTAATTAAGTACTAAATTTTTTAAGTTGTTTTTCTAATTCGATTATTCCCTTTTCGGTTGCCATAGCTCTCGTATGATATTCCAAAGCTTCTAATTCTATTTTTTGTGCTTCTCTTTCAGAAACCGTAGTTGCATTAATGTGAAAAATCAGGGTGTAATAAAACTTCACATAAATATCAATATTCAAATCGGCTCTGTATAAATTCTCGCTAATTCCTTTTAAGATATTGTCTTTAAAGTAATGATTACACTGATCGATTTCGTGTGTCATTACATTTTGATAGATTTCCGGATAATGCTTTTTCAACTGATAAAGAGGCGAAGTATCCGTCGCGTTTTTAAACATATCGCGAAACATTTCGCGAATTTCAAAGTTCTCATGAATGGCATTATAATCTTTCGCAACAATGGTATCAATAACTTCATGAACCTGTTTATGAACCATTGAAGTACTTTCTTCAATCAAAACTTCTTTATTACAGAAATATTTGTAAATCGTTTTTTTAGAAATACACATTTCGCCTGCAATATCGTCCATCGTAACGCTTTTAAAACCGAGCTTTAAAAACAACTCACTCGCTTTTGATATGATTTTCTCTTTCATTTTAAATTCAAATTGCATTACAAATATAATTAGGAAACTAAAATTGAAAAAATAGTTTCCATTATATTTGTAATAATTTTACATTAATTTATTCATTATGTAAGATTTATATACTAAATTCCAGATTTGCAATAAGTTTAATATCTTTTCCTAATGCTAAACCACCGTTGAAGTTAAATGCATTATAATCTAAACCAAAGTCCTGACGTTTAATATCTCCCTTAATTTCAAAAGCAACTTTTTTCTGTCCGTTATATGAATTGACACCAATAAATTCTGCATCAAGTTCTACAACTCTGGTAACATCTTTTATGGTTAAATCACCTTTGAAAAAATTGATATTATCATTAATCTTCTGAAAGGATGTGGATTTGAAACTGATAATCGGATGCTCGTTTACATTGAATAAATCATTCAATTGCATGTGAGAATCGATATGCTGAAAACTGTCATTTTTATTATTAACATCTAATGAAAATTCAACCGAAGCATCTTCGATTTCATTGTCTTCGATATTAACGTAACCGTCAAATTTATTTGTAGTTCCTCCTAAATAGGCAATAATCGAATGTCTCATTTTAATCAAAACATCTGATTGGCTAGAATCTAAGGTCCATGTTGTTTTCATAATTATTTGGTTTTGTTTAGTTATAACTCATCTAAACTTAAAATGGAAACTTTTTAAGTGTTCCGGGTTTCCATTTGAGATTGCAAATATAGACAGGAAACTCTAAACACCAAATAAGTTTCCAAGTTTTTTTTAAAAATAATTTAACAGATTAAAAATGAGTTCAATGTTACCCGATTTTAAATCTTAGTTAGCATTTAAATTTTAGGGTAATATATTTCATATTTGAATTGTATCTTTGAGCCTCGATAAACAGATTTTCATTTTATGCACGATATTAGTCAGTACCAGGAATTTTTCATTAGTTATTTAGAAAACCAAAGCATAGACAAAGAGCCCAAAAATCTTTACGAACCTATTACCTATATTTTAGGGCTTGGCGGAAAACGAATGCGTCCGGTACTAACTTTAATGGCTGCAGAAGTTTTTGATGCCGATTATAAAATAGCCCTTCCGGCAGCGATGGCAGTTGAAGTTTTCCATAATTTCTCGTTGGTTCATGATGACATTATGGATGATGCACCTTTACGAAGAGGGCAAGTAACTGTTCATGAAAAATGGAATATCAATACTGGAATTCTTTCCGGCGATGCAATGTTAATTCTGGCTTATCAGTATTTCGAACAATACGAACCAACTGTTTTTAGGGATTTAGCAAAATTATTCAGCAAAACAGCCCTTGAAGTTTGCGAAGGACAACAATGGGATGTTGATTTTGAAGAAAGAAACAATGTAACCATTTCGGAATACCTGAAAATGATCGAATATAAAACAGCTGTTTTAGTTGCTGCAGCCATGAAAATGGGTGCTATTGTAGCGAAAACTTCTGAAAAAGAAGCTGATTTAATTTATGATTTTGGACTTAATCTTGGATTGGCATTTCAGTTACAAGATGATTATTTAGATGCTTTCGGAGATCCGGAAACCTTTGGAAAACAAGTTGGGGGAGATATTATCGAAAACAAAAAAACGTATTTATATCTAAAAGCTCTTGAATTTTCATCTAAAGAAAAAGCAGCAGAATTACGACAGTTATTCGAATTACAATTAGAAGATAATTTAGAAAAAATAGAAACTGCGAAAGCGATTTTTAATGCATCAGGAGCTTCAAAAGCGACTCAGGAAGCGATAGAAATGTACACTTTTAAAGCTTTTGAAACTTTAGAAAAAATGGATATTAATGCCGAAAAGAAAAGTATTTTGAGAACTTTCGGTGAAAATCTAATGGGACGTAAGGTTTAAAAAAATCAATAACAATAGCAATTGCAAAAATCAATTTTAAACAGATGTCGCAATAATATTGAAATTGACATTGCCATTGGATTTTGAAATTTGAAATTGATAAAAATATGTTTGTAGCACCAATAAATACCGAGTCCTTATTAGCAGAAGCTCAGGCAGAGACTTTATATCTCAACCTGATCGAACAAATCAACAAGGATTTTAATTTAGCCAATGAAGGAATCGATTTTCCGTTAAGTATTTCTCCAGACGAATTAAAAATTCAGCTACACGAAAAAATCTATCGAATGATTCAGTACAAATTCGCTGAATATTTGAACCTCCTTTACATTATAGATGTTTCTGAAATCGAAATAAAAAAACTAGACGGTTCAGATTTGGTGATTCTTGCCGAACAGGTTTCATTTTTGATTTTAAAAAGAGAATGGCAGAAGGTTTGGTTTCGGAAGAATTTTAAGTAGAAGGTTCTAAGTTACTGAGATGCTAAGGTTTTTTTTAGATTAAATCTTACTCCAGTTAAAAAACTTAACATTTCCTTTGTGTTTTATATCTTCTTCGTCATTTCCGTGAATTGGAAGATACATATCTTCTTCCAAAACAAACATTTTCTGGTTATTTAAAATTCCATCAATTTCTTCTGTTAATTTATTTAATTCTTCAAGTAAATTATTCCCTGCAGATGCACCGATATGAATATGCCAATCACATTTACTTTCATGGTTTTCAAAACCAAGTGTTAATTCCAAATTATAAGTCGCAATCCATAAAGATCTACTCCCACTTATACTTTTGATGGAACAGTCGAACGAATGATCTTCTTTAAAATCAATATTTTCTAAAAATTCAGAATGATTATCTTTTAAATAATTTAAAACTATATTCGAATATAAAACCTGATTCATGGTATTTTTATTATTAAAACCTTAGCAACTTAGCTCCTCAGAACCTTAGCCCCTCTTAAAAATACGCTCTCACAAAAGGCATAAATCCAGAACCGTAAAGACTTTTATTCGGATTATACAAAACATCGTAGCGAGCACCAATCGTTACATTTCCAGTTCTGTAACCAGCACCAAGATACAAGGCGGTGTTCCAAAAATCATCAGAATAAGCAGGGAAATTATAGCTTGCTTCATATTCTGCATTGACTCTCACCTGCTCTAATTCGGCAGAGAGTTGAAGTTGCGGAATTGGATTTACATAGGTTAGAAAACTTGCTCCGTACACAAAAGATTCATAATAATTCTTTTGATATAAATAACCAAATTGCAATCCAACACCCAGAGATACAATCTCATTAACATTATAAATTGCACTTGGCATTACAGAAATATCGGTATATCCAGATCCAAATCCAAGACCTAATCCACCTCCGAACTGAACTTTATCCCAAAAATCATTGTGGTTGTTTATAACATAGTTTTGCTGGGCACTTGCATAACTAGAAAAAAAGACTGTCATAATCACAAAAAAAGATTTGAAAACGATTGAAATTTGATTTTTCTTCATAGTTAGATCTATTTTTAACAAATTTTTACGTAAAAGTACGTAAAAAAAAGATTTAAATAAATGTGATTGTTGTACTTTTGCCATTCTATTTAACAAAAAGTATATTCACTAATATTATGGATAGGTTTTCATTTTTAAATGCAGCGCATACAGAGTTTTTCGCACAATTATACGATCAATATTTAGTTAACCCAGACAGCGTTGAGCCTAGCTGGAGAAGTTTTTTTCAAGGTTTCGACTTTGGACAAACAACTTATAATGACGAAAATCCGGTTCAGCAGATTGTTGAATATGTGACTAGCGACAACACAGATTACAGCAAAGTTTCAGAAAAACTTCAAAAAGAATTCAACGTATTAAAATTAATCGATGGTTACCGTACGCGCGGGCATTTGTTCACAAAAACAAATCCGGTGCGTGATCGTAGAACTTCATCTCCAACTTTAGACATTGAGAATTTCGGATTAACAACTGCTGATCTTTCAACAGTTTTTGATGCGGCTAAGACTATCGGAGTTGGACCTTCTACTTTACAGGATATCGTAACGCGTCTTAAATCGATTTACTGCCAACATATTGGAATTGAATATATGTACATCAGAAATCCTGGTGTTGTAAAATGGATTCAGGATAAATTAGCAGTTAATGTTAACCAGCCTAATTTTTCTACAGAAGAAAAGAAAACCATCTTAAATAAATTAAACGAAGCAGTTTCTTTCGAGAACTTCTTACACACTAAATATGTTGGACAAAAACGTTTTTCACTAGAAGGTGGAGAATCTATTATTCCAGCTTTAGATGCTTTGATCGAGCAAGCTGCTGAAAAAGGTGTTGAACAATTCGTAATGGGAATGGCACACCGTGGTCGTTTGAACGTTTTGGCAAACATCTTCGGAAAATCTACTCAGGATATTTTTGGTGAGTTTGACGGTAAAGATTACGATCAGGAATATTTTGATGGTGACGTAAAATACCACTTAGGTCTTACGGCTGACAAAAAAACAAGATCAGGAAAAAGCATTAATATCAATTTAGCACCAAACCCTTCACACTTAGAAACGGTTGGAGCTGTAATTGAAGGAATTACAAGAGCAAAACAAGATAAATATTATGCTGACGATTTCTCTAAAGTATTACCTATCGCCGTTCACGGAGATGCTGCAATTGCAGGACAAGGTATCTTATATGAAATCATTCAGATGGCTCAGCTTGACGGTTACAAAACTGGAGGAACAATCCACATTGTAATTAATAACCAGGTTGGTTTTACTACAAACTATTTAGACGCTCGTTCTTCTACTTATTGTACAGACGTTGCCAAAGTAACATTATCTCCAGTATTACACGTAAATGCTGATGATGCTGAAGCTGTGGTACACGCAGTATCTTTTGCATTAGACTACAGAATGCAATTTGGACGTGACGTATTTATCGATTTGTTAGGATACAGAAAATACGGTCATAACGAAGGTGACGAACCTCGTTTCACTCAGCCTGTTTTATATAAAATCATCGCAAAACATAAAAATCCAAGAGATATTTATGCTGAGAAATTATTGTCTGACGGCGTAATCGATGCTTCTTATGTAAATGCTTTAGAAAAAGAATACAAATCTAATATGGAAGAGAATTTAGAAGCTTCCCGTAAAAAAGATTTGACAATTATAACACCATTCATGAAAAACGAATGGGATGGATTTGTTCAGGTAACGGATACACAAATGCTTCAAAAAGTAGACACTACTTTTGACAAAAAAGGATTGGATTCTATCATCAATACAATCTCAACTTTACCGTCTGACAAGAAATTCATCAACAAAATAACCAAAATTGTTACGGATAGAAAAGCAGGATACGACAACAATACTATTGACTGGGGAACAGCTGAAGCATTAGCTTACGGTTCTCTTTTGACAGAAGGATTTGATGTTCGTATTTCAGGTCAGGACGTAGAGCGTGGTACTTTCTCTCACCGTCATGCAGTAGTTAAAGTGGAAGATTCTGAAGAAGAAGTAATTCTATTAGATGCTATCGAAAACAAAAAAGGAAAATTCGGTGCTTTCAACTCTCTTTTATCTGAGTACGGCGTTCTTGGTTTTGATTATGGATATGCACTAGCTAATCCAAATGCATTAACGATTTGGGAAGCACAATTTGGAGATTTCTCTAATGGAGCTCAAATTATGATTGACCAATATATTTCATGTGGTGAAGACAAATGGAACAACCAAAATGGTATTGTTTTATTACTACCTCACGGATATGAAGGACAAGGTGCAGAACACTCTTCTGCAAGAATGGAACGTTACTTACAACTTTGTGCGAGACAAAATATGTACGTTGCAGATTGTACAACGCCAGCTAACTTCTTCCACTTGTTGAGAAGACAAATGAAAACAAATTTCCGTAAACCTTTGGTAGTTTTCTCTCCAAAAAGTTTATTGCGTGACCCAAGATGCGTTTCTACAGTAGAAGAATTAGCAACAGGAAGTTTCCAGGAAACTATTGACGATAATACAGTAGATAAAAAAGCAGTAAAAACTTTAGTTTTTGTTACAGGTAAATTCTACTATGACATTGTTGCTGAAAGAGAAAACAACGGAAGAAATGATGTTGCAGTTGTTCGTATCGAGCAATTATTCCCTTTACCAGTGGAACAATTAAAAGAAATTATTGCTAAATACCCAAATGCTGATGATTATGTTTGGGCACAAGAAGAGCCTAAAAACATGGGAGCTTACAGCTTTATGTTAATGAACTTCGATCTTGTAAAATGGAGATTAGCTTCATTAAAAGCTTATGCTGCTCCGGCATCAGGAAGTTACACAAGAGCTAAACGTCGTCATGCAGATGCGATTAGAATGGTTTTCGATAAAGATTTATTCAGATAAAAAAATGTTTCAAGTTTCAGGTTTTAAGTGTAACAACTTGAAACCTGAAACCATAAAAACCTTAAACAAAAAATAAGATGATTTTAGAAATGAAAGTCCCATCACCAGGGGAATCAATAAAAGAAGTTGAAATTGCAACTTGGTTAGTAAAAGACGGAGATTATGTAGAGAAAGATCAGGCTATTGCTGAAGTAGATTCAGATAAAGCTACTCTTGAATTACCTGCTGAAATGAGCGGTATCATTACGCTTAAAGCTGAAGAAGGTGATACAGTAGCAGTAGGCGCTGTAGTTTGTTTAATTGACACAGATGCAGCAAAACCTGCGGGGGACGCTCCAGCAGCTCCTGCGGCTGAAGCTCCAAAAGCTGAGGCTCCAAAGGCAGAAGTAAAAGCTGAAGCTCCAAAAGCAGCTCCGGCACCGGCAGCAGCAACAAGTTATGCAGCTGGAACTCCATCTCCTGCAGCAAGAAAAATATTAGACGAAAAAAATATAGCACCAGCAACAGTTTCAGGAACTGGTAAAGGTGGAAGAATCACAAAAGACGACGCTGTAAACGCAGTACCTTCTATGGGAACTCCAACAGGAGGAAGCCGTGGATCTGAGCGTACAAAATTATCGATGTTACGTCGTAAAGTAGCGGAGAGATTAGTTGCTGCTAAAAACGAAACAGCAATGTTGACTACTTTCAATGAAGTTAACATGACACCAATCAACCAAATTCGTAATGAATACAAAGATGCATTCAAAGCGAAACATGGTGGTTTAGGTTTAGGTTTCATGTCATTCTTTACAAAAGCAGTTACAAGAGCTTTAGAATTATACCCAGATGTTAACTCAATGATGGATGGTGATTACAAAATCGCTTACGATTTTGCTGATATCTCTATCGCAGTTTCAGGACCAAAAGGATTAATGGTTCCTGTTGTTCGTAACGCTGAATTATTAACTTTCCGTGGAATTGAAGCTGAAATTAAAAGATTAGCTTTAAGAGCTCGTGACGGTCAAATTACTGTTGACGATATGACTGGTGGAACTTTCACTATTACAAACGGTGGAGTTTTTGGAAGTATGTTGAGTACTCCAATCATCAACCCTCCTCAATCAGGAATTTTAGGAATGCACAACATTATCGAGCGTCCAATCGCTGTAAACGGTAAAGTTGAAATTCACCCAATGATGTATGTTGCACTTTCTTACGATCATAGAATTATTGACGGACGTGAGTCTGTTGGTTTCTTGGTTGCTGTAAAAGAAGCTTTAGAAAATCCAGTAGAATTATTGATGAACGGCGATGCTAAACGTGCTTTAGAATTGTAATTTTCAAATAATTTTCAATTTATATAAAAAAACCTGCTCAAATTATGAGTAGGTTTTTTTATACCCAAATTCAAGAAAACTTACTTAGAATAAATAAAAATAACTTGTTTTGTTTAGATTCTTAACTTAGATTTGCACTATTAAAATTTATTCTAAATAATAGTCACACGTTTTAAATTTTTAATCATGATAACAATTGCAAGTCTTATCGTTTTTTTAGCTTTTTATACTTTGTATTACACGTCAAAAAGAGCGGCTTTATCATATGATTTAGGTTTTGAAAAATGGATGCAAAAGAATCCAAGGCAAACTAAAATCACGGGACTCTTGCTTCTTTTATCTGCTTATTCCGTTTGGCTTTTTACACAATCATTGTGTTGCGGTACTTTCATGTTTTTTATTCAGCTAATGACTATTGGTAGTTTGATTATTATATTAAAACCTCTAAAAAAAGTAAATAGCATTGCTCTTTTATTGTTATTTATAATTATTGCCTTATTAGAATTTTACTATTACTAAATTATTCTTAAGCTCTCTATGCCAGCAAATCCAAAATATTTAACCCAATCTAAATGGCAACGTTTTGCCAAAATTACTGCTGCGATTCTAGGAGGCTATTTTGTCTCTGTTACTTTTCATTTAGCACTCGCTTCATGGTTTAATCGTGCAAACATATTAATGACGATGGCTTTTAGTGGCTTTATCCTTTGGGTTGCTTTAATGGTTGTCGCTTTTCTTGCAAAAAGCGGGTGGAAGATTTGGGGTATTTATATTCTTCTAACGCTAGTTTTTTCTCTTTTCATTTACTTGGGTCAAACCTATAATCCAACGGCACAATAAGCATGAGCAATCGTAATTATAATATCTACTTTCATACACATACCGTTAGCGGAATCGTTATTAGTGTTGTGCTATTTGTAATTTTCTTTGCAGGATCTTTTTCTTTTTTTAGAGATGAAATCATCAATTGGGAAAGAAGTGAATCTACCGCTATCACTAAAGAAATTCAATTAGATTACAACGCAACTTTGCAAAAGCTTGATAAAGAATATGTATTGCACGGAAGAAATATTACCATTTCTAAACCAAGTAATGAAAGAAGGGTTGCCATTTATATGGAAGGTACCAAAGATACTTTGGCTCCAGCCAAACAAAAAGAAGGTTCCTTTTTTTATCTTGATACTAAAAACTTCAAAACTTTTACCTACGAAGAATCATATTCGCTCGGTGAGTTTTTATACAGATTGCATTTCCTGGCGCAAGTTCCGTATCCTGTAGGTTATTATCTTTCGGGATTTGTAGCTTTATTTTTCTTATTTGCAATTGTTACCGGCGTTTTATTACACTGGAAAAAAATTGTTTCCAACTTTTATGTTTTCCGTCCAAAAGAAAAATTAAAAACATTGTGGACAGATGCTCACACCGCTTTAGGAATGATTGGATTACCTTTTCAATTTGTTTATGCTGTGACCGGAGCTTTTTTTATGATTAAACTTCTAATCGTGGCTCCCGCTGTAATGGCATTATATAAAGGAGATCAGGATAAATTATATAAAGAATTAGAATACAACGATCCTGATTATAAATTTGAAAATAAAAAACTAGCCAATCCTTTTAACATTGATCAACTCGTTGCAAAAGCAAAAAGCAATTGGTCTGATTTTGAAATTACACGTGTTTTCATTCAAAATTACGGCGATGCTAACATGCATGTTTTAGTGGAAGGTGAAATACCAAACCACAAAAAATTTACCGGAATTGGAAAAGTAGTTTACCGAATTGCCGATGGAAAAGAAATTGCAAAGAAAAATCCAGTAACTGATAACAATTATCTGGATGTTGTGAAAAATGTTTTGTACAAAATTCATTTTGGTGATTATGGCGGTTATGCTCTAAAAATAGTCAGCTTCATTTTAGGAATTATTACTTGTTTTGTGATCATTTCAGGTGTTATGATTTGGTTAGTGGCAAGACAAAAAAACAATATGCCAGAAAAGAAAAGACGTTTCAATGCAGGTGTAGTTCGTGTTTATTTGGCTATCTGTTTGAGCATGTATCCAATCACCGCGCTTGCTTTTATCGTTACCAAAATATTTTACCCATTAACTCAGAATAATCTTTATACTGTTTATTTTGTGGGATGGTTAATCCTGACATTCTTTTTTATACTTAAAAAGAATGATGCCTTTACCAATAAATTTTGCCTGATTTCCGGCAGCATATTAGGTTTCTTAATCCCGATTACAAACGGAATCGTTTCAGGAAATTGGTTCTGGACTTCTTTTATGGAAAACAAAATTCAGGTTTTCTTTATTGATGTTTTCTGGATTGTTCTGGCTTCAATATCGTTTTACGTGGCTTATCATTTAAAACCAAAAAAAGAAGTACTTATTGAAAAATAAGTAAAATAATTTGCCCTTAATTGATTTAGCGCATACTTTTACGCTTTTATTCAAAAATGGGTTTCAAAAAACAAATACGTTTTCTACATAAATGGCTCGGATTAATTTCCGGGCTTATTGTTTTTATAATAAGTGTTACCGGTTGTATCTTTTGCTTTCATGATGAAATAAAAGATATTACAAGAAAAGAATGGCGATTTGTTGAACCTCAGAACAAATCTTTTTTGATGCCTTCTGTTTTACAGCAAAAGGCAAAAGAAATACTTCCTGAAAATACAGCAAGTATGGTTTCGTATTACGGAATAAATCGGTCTGCGATTGTCTATACGTACTCTGATACTGAAAATTTGTACCTGTATTTCAATCCATATACAGGAAAATATTTAAAAACCGAAAATCCAAAAACTGACTTTTTTATTATTGTTGAATACATTCATTTGTATTTACTCCTGCCCGATTATATTGGAAAACATATTATTGGTGGAGCAACCATCATCTTTATTTTATTATTAATCTCCGGAATTATTCAATGGTGGCCCAAACGAAAATATGATATCAAAAGAAGTTTCACCGTTAAATGGTCCGCAAAATGGCGTCGTGTAAACTACGACTGGCATAATACTTCTGGTTTTTACATTTCGCTTATTGCACTTATTCTTGCCATAACAGGTTTAACCTTTACCTACGAATGGGTTGGTGATGGCATTTATAAAACATTCAATTTTGGCGGAGACAAAGCTGAAGAAACCAAATCACCAGTAATTGACACTACAAAATTTAAAACAAATAGTATAACTGCAGTTGATCGTGCTTTTATTGAAACTGCAAAATTGCAACCAAAAGCCGAAATGTTTTTTGTTTTGCTTCCGCAGAAAAAAGGGGACATAATTAGTACTGGAGCTTATCCTCACACTTTAAGATACGACCACCAAAGCAATTACTATTTCCATCCGCTTGACGGAAAACTGCTTCAGAGTGATCCATATGATCAAAAAAGTTTAGGACTCCAGGTTGTCGAAATGAATTACGGAATCCATACAGGACAAATTCTGAATTTACCCGGAAAAATTATTGCTTTTATAGTAAGTTTAATTGCGGCAGCTCTTCCTGTATCCGGTTTTATAATCTGGTATGGAAGAAGAAAAAAAAGCTGCAAAAAATTAAAGGCATAAAAAAAACCGCTTATAAAAAGCGGTTCTTTAAATGTATCTTAGAAATTACTTTAGTTTCTATCAGCTAAAGCATTTTTCTGTAAGTTTTTAACTGAGCTGACTTTGCTATTTTCATAAGCAACTTCGCTTAAAGTATTTTCATTAAAGAAAATCCATTTCCCAGTTTTCAATCCGTCTGTATATTCTCCCACGGCAATTTTATTACCTTTATTATCATAAGATACCCAAACGCCATCCAGTTTACCGTCCTTAAAGAAACCTTCTTGTTGTACTTTACCATTTTCATGGTAATAAGTAGCTTTTACTTTATTTCCAACAGCTTCTAATTCTGGTTTTACCTCTTGTGCAACTAAAATTCCAGAGAACATCATTGCAACTAAAATCACACATTTTTTCATATCTTTAGGTATTAATGTTATCAAATCGTTATCAAATATAGTTAATAGTTTACATTAAACAAACTTTTACTTAACAATTTGGTAACATTGAATAAAAACTTAACATTGGAGATTTCCTAAAAACAAAAAAACCAACGCCGAAGCATTGGTTTTACTGGGATTTTATAAAAATTATAAAATTACTATATCGTTATAATTTCATACAAAAATTAGTTCAATAATGTGTCTAATTGTGTTTGAAGTTCTGGAGATGAAGGTCTTGCCGCATTAGCGTCCACAATGTTACCTTTTGGATCTATCAAAATAAATCTGGGAATTCCTGTTACATTATAACTGGTTACAAAAGCAGATTTCCATTCATTATCTGAGAAAAGCTGAATACCTCCAAGTTGCTTGTCCGTTACAAATTTTTGCCATTTATCATGATCTTTTGGAGTATCAACAGAAACGCTTACAAATTCAATATTTTTCCCATGATATTTTTCTTCAACTTTTTGAAGAAAAGGAATCTCTGCTCTACAAGGTCCACACCATGTTGCCCAAAGATCAATGTAAACATATTTTCCTTTTAAATCTGAAAGTTTGGTTTTTCCTCCTTTATGGTTCTCATAATCAAAATCTGGTGATGGCGTATTGTTCATTTTTGCCATTTCCTGTGCTTGTTTGCGATATTCTGCAATTTCAGCTACCGCACGAACACCATTTTCAGTTTCAATTTTTACAAATTCAGGATCTAATTTTTTATTATTTAATCGAGCCAGATCAGCAGTCTTTTTTTCTTCAACCAATTTATTGAAAGAAGCATCATCTAATGTTAAAACTGAGTCATTATATAATTTTTCATCGGCTAAAATACGTTGTGCCAAAATATTGTTTTCTAAACTTCCTTTACCGGTATACACAATGGACTCATCAAATTGCTTGGCATCCATTTTCAATTTGATATCATATCCGTTTTTCAAAAATAATTCCGTCGATTCAACTCCATCTGACAAACGGCTCCTTCCTCCATCAACAATCAAAGTATCTTTAAAAATGCCTTTTGCATTAACATTAATTGTTTTTACAATTTTTCCATTATTGATAATCTTAATAACATCACCATTTCTATTGGCAATATTGGCTTCAAAAGTGACATATTTTTTAGATTGTCCAACAACATTTAATGTACTGAAAAGGACAAGACCGGCAATAAAAAGTTTCTTCATAGGTATTTAAAGTTTGTTTTTAGTATTCCAAATCTAAAGAAATTACTAGTCCTAATTTTAACAATTAACAAAATATTTCAAATTAATACACATCTAGTTGCACACTTTCTATATTAATTTGAATTTTGTGTTTACTTTTGCAGTCTAAAATTTTGATCATGTATAGAAGTCATAATTGTGGTGAGTTAAACGCCTCAAATATTAATACGGAAGTTACACTAGCGGGTTGGGTTCAAAAATCACGCGATAAGGGATTTATGAATTGGGTTGATTTACGCGACCGTTACGGAATTACACAACTTATTTTCGACGAAAGTCGTACTGATAAAACTGTTTTTGAACTAGCTAAAACACTAGGAAGAGAATTTGTAATTCAGGTAAAAGGAACTGTTATTGAGCGTGAAGCCAAAAACAAAAATATTCCGACTGGTGAAATCGAAATTTTAGTTTCTGAATTAAACATTTTAAATGCAGCTTTAACACCTCCATTTACAATTGAAGATGAAACAGATGGCGGAGAAGACATCAGAATGAAATACCGTTATTTAGATATCAGAAGAAATCCTGTGAAAAACAGTTTATTATTCCGTCATAAAGTAGCGATGGAAGTTCGTAAATATCTATCTGATTTAGATTTCTGCGAAGTTGAAACCCCTTATTTAATTAAATCTACTCCTGAAGGAGCAAGAGATTTCGTTGTACCAAGCCGTATGAACGAAGGACAATTTTATGCATTGCCACAATCTCCACAAACTTTCAAACAATTATTGATGGTAGGTGGAATGGATAAATATTTCCAAATTGTGAAATGTTTCCGTGATGAAGATTTACGTGCAGACCGTCAGCCTGAGTTTACACAAATCGATTGCGAAATGGCATTTGTGGATCAAGAAGATATTTTGAATGTTTTTGAAGGATTGACAAGACATTTACTAAAAGAAATTAAAGGTATTGAAGTAGATAAATTTCCAAGAATTACCTACGAATATGCTATGAAAACATACGGAAATGACAAACCGGACATTCGTTTTGGAATGGAGTTTGGTGAGTTAAACGAGTATGCACAACACAAAGATTTTCCGGTATTCAATGCTGCAGAATTGGTAGTAGGGATCGCTGTTCCGGGAGCAGGAAATTATACACGTAAAGAAATTGACGGTTTAATTGACTGGGTTAAGCGCCCACAAGTTGGAGCATCAGGAATGGTTTATGCAAAATGCAATGACGATGGAACTTTCAAATCATCTGTAGATAAATTTTATGATCAGGACGATTTAGGACAATGGGCAAAAATTACAGGTGCAAAACCTGGTGACATGATTTTTGTACTTTCCGGACCGGCAAACAAAACACGCGCACAACTTTCAGCACTTCGTATGGAATTGGCAACTCGTTTAGGATTACGTAATCCTGAAGAATTTGCTCCATTATGGGTTGTAGATTTCCCATTATTGGAACTTGATGAAGAAAGTGGACGCTACCATGCAATGCACCACCCGTTTACATCTCCAAAACCAGAAGACATGCAATTATTGGAAACTGAACCAGGAAAAGTTCGTGCCAATGCTTATGATATGGTTTTAAATGGAAATGAAATTGGAGGAGGATCAATTCGTATTCACGACAAAGCGACACAACAATTAATGTTCAAATATTTAGGATTTACGGAAGAAGAAGCAAAAGCACAATTCGGTTTCTTAATGGATGCTTTCCAATTTGGAGCACCACCACACGGAGGATTAGCATTTGGATTGGACAGACTTGTTGCTATTTTAGGAGGACAGGAAACTATTAGAGATTTCATTGCTTTCCCAAAAAACAATTCAGGACGTGATGTAATGATTGATGCGCCTGCAACAATTGATGATGCTCAACTAAAAGAATTACATATTAAAGTTGATATTCAATAAAATTCTACAGAGTTTCAAAATACAAAACTGCAATTATCTTTTTAGTTGCAGTTTTTTTTTATTTCTCTTTTGTGATTTTGACAAATTCTTAAAAACTATAACAAACAAGAGCCTTTGTAATAATTACTACTAAATAATTGAACAAATTAAGATAATTGTCAAAATGACCTTAAAGTCAGGTTAATTTTTCTTAGTTCGTTTACTAGAATTAATGATTCTCAAATAAAGCACAGCTGTATAGGATTTGATGCAATATAAATAGCGAAAAGACTGTGAATCAATAATTTTTACAAAAAATTAACACCTTATTGTCTTTTGTATGAATTTATATCTTACATTTGCTTCATTATAAATTATTATTACAATTACAATGCGTACAGGTACAGTAAAATTTTTCAATGAATCTAAAGGTTATGGATTCATTACAGACGAAGAAACAGGAAAAGATATCTTCGTTCACGCTTCAGGAATTAACGCGGAAGAATTACGCGAAGGTGACCGTGTAAGCTATGAAGAAGAAGAAGGAAGAAAAGGGAAAGTTGCTGCTAAAGTAGCAGTAATCTAAGAAAAATATAGCAATTTATTTTTTTTGCCTCTGAATGGTTTTAAGAACGTCCCGAAGTATCGGGACGTTTTTTTTGCTCAAATCTTAAAAAAATATTAAAATTTGAGATTGTTATTTATAATCAATAAAAATTAGACACAAACACCGTTTCTCAACATACTTAAATCATTTTTTATCTTGTGATTTACATAGTTGAAAGTTATCTTTGTGGCTTATTCTTTAAGTAAAAACCCTAAGTTTATGCAATCTGATCAATACAGTTACATTCCTATTTTAATGCAGTTCATTTTAGCTGTTGGTTTTGTGGTAGGAACAATCATAATTTCTGGAAAATTAGGACCAAAAAGAACCTCAGAAGTTAAAGACAAAAACTTTGAGTGCGGTATCGAATCTGTTGGTAATGCCCGTATTCCGTTTTCAGTAAAATACTTCCTGGTAGCTATTTTGTTCGTATTATTTGATGTAGAGGTAATTTTTCTTTACCCTTGGGCAGTAAACTTCAAGGAATTAGGAATGGAAGGAATGCTAAAAATGATTGTTTTCATGGCACTTCTTTTAGTTGGTTTTTTCTATATCATCAAAAAGAAAGCTTTAGACTGGGAATAAGAAATTTTTAGATTTCAGATCTTAGATTTTAGATTGATTTAGAATTTTAGATTTGAAACACAGTTTCTCAAAATATAATATTGACTTTTAAAATATTGATTTCGATATACAAGATTTATAAAATCAGAAATCTAAAATCTAAAATAAAATGAGCGATTCAAATGTAAATATGGTTGCGCCGCCGGAAGGAGTTGTAGGAGAAGGTTTCTTCGCTACAAAACTAAATGACGTTGTAGGTTTAGCAAGAGCCAATTCATTATGGCCATTACCTTTTGCAACTTCATGCTGTGGTATCGAATTCATGGCTACAATGGCTTCACACTACGATTTAGCACGATTTGGTTCTGAGCGTGTGAGTTTCTCTCCTCGTCAGGCCGATATGTTAATGGTAATGGGAACTATTTCTAAAAAAATGGCGCCTATTTTAAGACAGGTTTACGAACAAATGTCTGAGCCTCGCTGGGTAATTGCAGTTGGAGCTTGTGCTTCATCAGGTGGAATCTTCGATACTTATTCTGTTTTACAAGGAATTGACAAAGTAATTCCGGTTGACGTTTACGTTCCAGGATGTCCTCCAAGACCAGAACAAATTGTTGATGGAGTAATGAAACTTCAGGAATTGGTAAGAAGCGAATCTGTTAGACGCAGAAGCTCTCCAGAATACCAAGAATTACTAGCTTCATATAATATTTCATAAGATGGCCTTAGAAAATACCCTGATTCAAGACAAACTTACAGAAACATTTGATTCAAGTGTTTTTAACTTTCAACAAGAAAGAGATATTTTTTCAATAGAAACAACAGCAGATAAAATCACTGCTTTAATTCTTTTTTTGAAAAACGATTCTGATTTACGTTTTCACTTTTTAACTGATTTATGTGGAATTCACTATCCGGACAACGAAACAGATCGTCAGTTCGCTATAGTATATCATTTGCACAACTGGTACGAGAACAAACGTATCAGAATCAAAGTATACCTTAATGGTGAAAAACCAGAGATAAAAACCATTTCAAATATTTTCTTAAGTTCAAACTGGATGGAAAGAGAAACTTACGATTTCTTCGGAATTAACTTTATTGGACATCCGCAATTGAAACGTATTTTGAATATGGACGAAATGATCTCTTTCCCAATGCGAAAAGAATTCCCAATGGAAGACAGCGGAAGAACGGATAAAGACGACAGATTCTTTGGAAGAACAACAACAAATTGCTAAAAAATAAATAATTCAACATTATAAAATGTCAGAACTATTATTACCACCAGAGCATCGATATGCTAAAATAATAAAGGAGAAACTAAACGAAGACGGAAGCGAGCTTTCAGTACTGAATTTAGGTCCAACACACCCAGCAACACACGGTATTTTTCAGAATATCTTATTGATGGATGGTGAAAGAATTCTTGAGGCTGAACCAACTATTGGTTATATCCACAGAGCATTCGAAAAAATTGCCGAAAATCGCCCTTTCTATCAAATTACGCCTCTTACAGACCGTATGAACTATTGCTCCTCTCCTATTAATAATATGGGATGGTGGATGACCTTAGAAAAATTGTTGAATATTGAAGTTCCTAAAAGAGCGCAATATTTAAGAGTTATCGTAATGGAATTGGCTCGTATTACAGACCACTTAATCTGTAACTCGATTTTGGGTGTAGATACTGGTGCCTATACTGGTTTCTTATACGTTTTTCAATTTAGAGAAAAAGTTTACGAAATCTACGAAGAAATTTGTGGAGCTCGTTTAACAACAAATATGGGAAGAATTGGTGGTTTCGAAAGAGATTGGTCACCAGAGGCTTTCCGCAAACTAGAAGTGTTTTTAAGAGATTTTCCTGTCGCTTGGCAAGAATTTGAAAACTTATTCGAAAGAAACAGAATTTTCCTTGACAGAACTGTAAACGTTGGTGCGATCTCAGCAGAGCAAGCAATGGCTTACGGATTTACAGGTCCAAATTTACGTGCTGCCGGAGTTGATTATGACGTTCGTGTTGCACATCCTTATTCATCTTACGAAGATTTCGATTTTATTGTTCCGGTTGGAAAATCAGGTGATACTTATGATCGTTTCTGTGTTCGTAATGCTGAAGTTCGTGAAAGTTTAAGCATCATTCGTCAGGCTTTAGATAAAATGCCAGCCGGAAATGAATATCACGCAGAAGTTCCTGATTACTACCTTCCTCCAAAAGAAGATGTTTACACTTCAATGGAATCTTTAATTTATCACTTTAAGATTGTAATGGGAGAAGTTCCTGTACCAGTTGCAGAAATCTACCACCCGGTTGAAGGAGGAAATGGAGAATTAGGATTTTACTTAGTTACTGACGGAAGCAGAACTCCATATAGATTACATTTCAGAAGACCTTGCTTTATTTATTACCAGGCATATCCTGAAATGATTAAAGGCGCTTTATTATCAGATGCAATTGTTATCCTTTCAAGTTTAAATGTTATTGCAGGAGAGTTAGACGCCTAAAGATTGCAGATTCTAGAGTTTAAATTGCAGATTGAAAAATCTAAAATTTAAAATCAGAAATCTAAAATTAAAAAAGATTGCAGAATGCTGATTCTAGATACAGATTGAAAAATCTAAAATCTAAAATCTAAAATCCAAAATAAGAATGGAAAGAAAACATTACAAACAAGAAATAAACATGACTGAAGCATTGATGACTCGCATCAATGAATTGATCAGTCATTATCCTGAAGACAAAAGAAAATCAGCTTTGTTGCCTGTTTTGCACGAAGTGCAGGATGCGCATGATAACTGGTTGAGCACTGAGTTGCAGGATAAAGTTGCTGAAATTTTGCACATCAAACCAATTGAGGTTTACGAAGTGGTTACTTTTTATACCATGTACAACCAAAAACCAATTGGAAAATACATGTTCGAATTCTGCCAGACTTCTTGTTGTTGTTTGAATGGTGCTGAAAATTTAATGGATTATACTTCTGAAAAATTAGGCATTAAGATGGGAGAAACAACTCCAGACGGAATGTTTACTATTGCCGGAGTAGAATGTTTAGGTGCTTGCGGATATGCTCCGATGATGCAGTTAGGCGATTTCTACAAAGAAAAATTGACAGAAGAAAAAATCGATCAGTTAATCGCTGATTGTAGAGATGATAAAATAATATTACACGATAAATAAGATGTCACAGAAAATATTATTAGATAAAATCAATGTTCCGGGTATTAAAACCTACGAAGTATATCGCCAAAATGGTGGTTATGCTTCTGTAGAAAAAGCTTTGAAAACACTTACGCCAGATGAAGTTGTTGAAGAAGTAAAAAAATCAGGACTTCGTGGCCGTGGTGGTGCGGGTTTCCCTGCCGGAATGAAATGGAGTTTTATTGATAAAAAATCAGGTAAACCAAGACACTTAGTTTGCAATGCCGACGAGTCTGAACCTGGAACTTTCAAAGATCGTTATTTGATGGAATTTATTCCTCACTTATTGATCGAAGGAATGATTACTTCAAGTTTTGCCTTAGGCGCTAACCTTTCGTATATCTACATTCGTGGAGAATATATGTGGGTTTTCAAAATTTTAGAAAGAGCAATCGCCGAAGCAAAAGCTGCCGGTTGGTTAGGAAAAAATATATTAGGAACAGGTTACGATTTAGAATTACATGTTCACTGTGGAGCCGGAGCTTACATCTGTGGAGAAGAAACTGCACTTATTGAGTCATTGGAAGGTAAAAGAGGAAATCCTCGTATTAAACCACCTTTCCCAGCGGTTTCCGGACTTTGGGCAAACCCAACAGTAGTAAACAATGTAGAGACTATTGCAGCTGTGCCTTGGATCATCAACAACTCTGGAGATGATTACGCAAAAATCGGAATTGGTCGTTCAACTGGAACTAAATTAATTTCTGCTTCGGGACACATTAAAAATCCAGGAGTTTATGAAATTGAATTAGGATTAAGTGTTGACGAGTTCATGAATTCTGATGAGTATTTAGGCGGAATGTCTTCTAGCAGACCTTTGAAAGCGTTTGTTCCAGGAGGATCTTCAGTGCCAATTTTACCAGCTGAATTGATTTTCAAAACAGCTAATGGTGAAGACAGATTAATGACTTACGAATCTTTAAGTGATGGTGGTTTTGCTACCGGATCAATGTTAGGTTCTGGAGGATTTATCGTTTATAACGACACTGCTTGTGTAGTAAGAAACACCTGGAATTTTGCACGTTTTTACCACCACGAATCTTGCGGACAATGTACACCTTGTCGTGAAGGAACTGGTTGGTTAGAAAAAATCTTGTGGAGAATTGAAAACGGTCAGGGCCGTGAAGAAGATATTGAATTATTGTGGAGTATTCAAAGTAAAATCGAGGGTAACACAATTTGCCCACTTGGCGACGCAGCTTCCTGGCCAGTAGCAGCAGCGATCCGTCACTTTAGAGATGAATTTGAATATCACGTTCGTTTCCCTGAAAAAATTAAACACAGAGATCATTTTGTTGCTGAACCTTTCTCGCAAGTGAAACATTTGGTAGGCGGTAAAGTAATCGTATAAAGAAATATAAAGCAGAAAGTTATAAAGTTAATAATATAAAAAGGACAGCAAATCTTTTAAATATTCCGACTTTCAACATTCAAATCAATAAGAGATGAAAGTAACCATAGACGGTCAAAGTATAGACGTAGAGCCAGGAACAACGATCCTGCAGGCTGCACGTATGATTGGTGGAGATTTGGTACCCCCAGCCATGTGCTATTACTCAAAATTAAAAGGCAGCGGCGGAAAATGTCGTTGTTGTTTAGTTGAAGTTTCTAAAGGTAGTGAAGCTGACCCAAGACCAATGCCAAAATTAATGGCATCTTGTGTAACAGGATGTATGGACGGAATGGAAGTAAACAGTAAATCTTCTGACAGAGTAACGGAAGCCCGTAAATCTGTAACAGAATTTTTATTGATCAATCACCCACTTGACTGCCCAGTTTGTGATCAGGCCGGAGAATGTGATCTTCAAAATTTAAGTTTCGAACACGGAAATCCAAAATCACGTTTTATTGAAGAAAAAAGAACATTTGAACCAGAAGATATTGGTCCAAATATTCAACTACATATGAACCGTTGTATTCTATGCCAAAGATGTGTACAAGTTGCAGATCAATTGACAGACAACAGAGTTCACGGAGTATTAGATCGTGGAGATCACGCTAATATTTCAACAGGAATTTCAAAAGCTATCGATAATGAATTCTCTGGAAATATGATTGACGTTTGCCCAGTTGGTGCATTAACTGATAAAACTTTCCGTTTCAAATCGAGAGTTTGGTTCAACAAGCCATATAATGCACACAGAGAATGTACAACTCCGGGATGTTGTGGAAAAACTACCGTTTGGATGTTTGGAGGAGAAATTCAACGTGTAACAGGTCGTAAAGATGAGTACCATGAAGTGGAAGAATTCATCTGTAACTCTTGTCGTTTTGATCACAAAAATGTGAATGACTGGGTTATTGAAGGACCAAGAGAATTCGAAAAAGATTCTGTTATCAACCAAAATAACTACACTCAAAAATTAGAGAAAGTAGAAATTGATACTGAAAAAACTATCCTTATGGGTAGAGATATTGACCGTAAAAAAATTAGTATGGCTGAAATTCCATTAAACACTAACAACAAAATTTCTTAATGATGGTAGATGGTACGTTTATTATAGAGAAAAGTGTTGTAATTGTGGTGGTCTTTGCTATAACAATGATTATGGCGATGTATTCTACCTGGGCTGAACGTAAAGTTGCGGCTTTTCTTCAGGACCGTGTAGGACCAAACCGTGCGGGATGGGGAGGTTTATTACAACCACTTGCTGATGGTATGAAATTATTCTCAAAAGAAGAATTTGAGCCAAATACACCTAATAAATTTTTATTCGTTGTTGGTCCGGCAATTGCCATGAGTACGGCTTTGATGACAAGCGCTGTAATTCCATGGGGAGACAGACTTCATGTTTTTGGACGTGATGTTCTTTTACAGGCAACAGATGTAAATATTGCTTTATTATATGTTTTCGGAGTAATTTCTGTTGGAGTTTATGGAATAATGATTGGTGGATGGGCTTCAAACAATAAATTCTCTTTAATGGGAGCTGTTCGTGCGGCATCACAGATGGTTTCTTATGAAGTTGCTATGGGATTATCAATGATTGCATTATTGATGATGACTGGAACTTTAAGCCTAAAAGAAATTTCGGAGCAGCAAGCTGGAATGAACTGGAATGTTTTTTATCAGCCATTATCTTTCTTAATTTTCCTGATTTGTGCTTTTGCAGAAACAAACAGAACACCTTTCGATTTAGCAGAATGTGAATCTGAGTTGATTGGTGGATATCATACTGAATATTCATCCATGAAAATGGGATTCTATTTATTTGCTGAGTATGCAAATATGTTTATCTCTGCCACCATTATATCTGTATTGTTTTTTGGAGGATACAATTATCCAGGAATGCAATGGATGGTAGAAAATGTAGGTGTTAATATCGCTAACGTTTTAGGAATTGCAGTATTGTTTGCTAAAATATGTTTCTGGATCTTTTTCTATATGTGGGTGCGTTGGACAATTCCAAGATTTAGATATGACCAATTAATGAACTTAGGATGGAAAATTTTAATTCCGCTTTCGATCATTAATATTATGATTACAGGAGTTGTAATTTTAAGACATGATATCGCAGCATACTTAGGATTTTAATAACTGAGCCCTAGCTCTGCTAGAAGCGGTATCCTTTTACGGTGGTCCCGATAGCTATCGAGATTCAAATTAAAAATAAAATAGATTTTGGATTTGATTTAACCATCAAATTATGAATCGTAAATCATACATTAAAAAATGTCAATAGAAACTATATCATTATCGGGTAGAAAAAAGATGGTCTCGAACAAAGAGATGACTTTTTGGGAGCGATTGTATCTTGTGGCGATTGTGAAAGGATTGCTTATTACACTTAAGCACCTTTTCAGAAAAAAAGTAACCATTCACTATCCTGAACAAGTACGTGAAATGAGTCCGGTTTATCGCGGTCAACACCAGTTGAAACGCGATGAACAAGGTCGTGAAAACTGTACTGCTTGTGGATTATGTGCTTTATCATGCCCTGCAGAAGCAATCACTATGAAAGCTGCTGAACGCAAACCAGATGAAAAACATTTATACAGAGAAGAAAAATATGCTGAGATTTACGAAATCAACATGTTAAGATGTATTTTCTGTGGCCTTTGCGAAGAAGCTTGTCCAAAAGACGCTATCTATTTGACAACTTCAAAAGTGTTGGTTCCTTCTAGTTATGAAAGAGAAGATTTCATTTTTGGAAAAGACAGATTAGTGATGCCTCTTGATGTGGCGATCAAAAATGCTCAACTTAATAATGCTAACTAAATGATACATATTCCTGATTTTGCACACGCAACAACTGTACAAATTATATTTTGTTTCTTAGCGTTTATTACGGTGATTACCGCATTTTTGACCATTTTTAGTAGAAATCCAATTCATAGTGCTATTTATTTAGTAATCTGTTTCTTTTCAATTGCTGGTCATTATTTATTATTAAACTCTCAATTTTTGGCTATCGTACATATTATAGTCTATTCGGGGGCGATTATGATTTTGTTCCTGTTCACGATCATGTTAATGAATTTAAACGAGCGCCATCAGGTTCACAGACCTAGAATTACACGTTTGGGCGCTATTGTTTCTTTCTGTTTAATTGTTATTGTATTGATTACAATTTTCATCAATTCTAAACCAATTGTTGGAGAATATGATTCGACTGGAGAAGATTTTCAATCTATTAAGGTTTTAGGTAAAATATTATTGAACGAATATATGGTTCCGTTTGAATTTGCTTCGATTTTACTTTTAGTAGCCATGATTGGAACAGTATTATTGTCTAAAAAAGAAAAATTAAATAAATAATGGGTAATATATTAAATCAAATAGGTATTGAAAACTACATCTTTTTAAGTGTTGTACTTTTTTGTATTGGTGTTTTTGGTGTATTGTACAGACGAAATGCTATTATCGTTTTCATGTCTATCGAAATCATGTTGAATGCAGTTAACCTTTTATTTGTTGCTTTTTCAACGTATCATCAAGATGCACAGGGACAAGTTTTTGTGTTCTTTTCGATGGCAGTTGCTGCAGCAGAAGTTGCGGTAGGATTGGCCATTCTGGTTTCTATTTTTAGAAATTTAGGCTCAATTAGTATCGATAATTTAAAAAATTTAAAAGGATAAATGGAAATGGATACCAATTTAGCTTTAGTCTTAGTTTTATCTCCTTTTTTAGGATTTTTAATCAATGTTTTTTTCGGGAAAAGCTTAGGAAAAACCGTTTCGGGTATTATCGGAACAGTTGCCGTAGCAGTTTCTTTTGTGGTTACTCTTATACTTTTTAATCAAATTACTTCAACTGGAAAAGCCATTCAGGTAACTTTATTTGACTGGATCCAGATCAGTAATCTTCATATTGATTTAGGATTTTTATTAGATCAACTCTCTGTTCTTTGGTTGCTTTTTGTAACCGGAATTGGATCATTGATTCACTTATACTCTATCAGTTACATGCACGACGATGAGAATATGCATAAGTTTTTTGCGTATTTGAATCTGTTCATATTCTTCATGATTACATTGGTAACCGGAAGTAACTTATTAGTATTATTTATTGGATGGGAAGGCGTTGGACTTTGTTCGTACTTATTAATTGGATTCTGGCATAAAAACCAGGATTACAATGATGCTGCGAAAAAAGCTTTCATCATGAACAGAATTGGAGATTTAGGTTTATTAATCGGAATGTTCATTCTTGGTGCAATGTTTTCCACCTTAGATTATGCAACTTTAAAAACGGCGATTGCCGGAGCGACAAATCTAAACATACCTTTACTTTCGTTAGCAGCTTTATGTTTATTTATTGGAGCTTGTGGTAAATCAGCTCAAATTCCGTTATACACCTGGTTACCTGATGCGATGGCTGGACCAACTCCGGTTTCTGCCTTGATTCACGCAGCGACGATGGTTACTGCAGGTATCTTTATGGTAACGAGATTAAACTTTGTTTTTGATTTAGCGCCAGACGTTCAGACTGTAATTGCTATTGTTGGAGCTATAACTTCATTAGTTGCTGCAACAATTGGTTTGGTTCAGACTGACATTAAAAAAGTATTGGCCTACTCTACTGTTTCTCAATTAGGATTAATGTTTTTAGCCTTAGGATTCGGTGCTTATGAAGTAGCCGTTTTTCACGTAATTACACATGCTTTCTTTAAAGCTTGTTTGTTCTTAGGATCAGGATCTGTAATTCACGGATTGCACGGAGAGCAAGATATGCGTAAAATGGGTGGTTTGCGTAAAGCAATGCCAATCACTTTCTGGACTATGTTGATTTCATCATTAGCGATTTCAGGTGTGCCATTTTTCTCTGGTTTCTTCTCTAAAGATGAAATTTTAATGACTGCTTTTCACCACAGTATTCCACTTTACGTTATTGGATCTGTTGCTTCAATCATGACGGCATTTTATATGTTCCGATTGATGTTCCTTACTTTCTTTAAAGATTTTAGAGGAACTGAAGAGCAAAAACATCATTTACACGAAAGTGACGGATTAATTACTTTCCCATTAATGATATTAGCTTTGTTAGCCACTTTTGGAGGTCTTATTAGTCTTCCTGGAAACAGCTGGTTAAATGAATATATGGCTCCTCTTTTCACGAAAGTAGCCGGAGAAGAGCACCATTTAGGCACAACAGAATATACTCTTATGGGAGTTGCTGTTTTAGGTGGATTGATCGGTATCTTGATTGCATATATTAAATATTTCAAACAAGATAATGTTCCTGAAGCTGACGAAAACATTACTGGTTTAACCAAGGTTTTATATAACAAATATTATGTAGACGAAATTTACGATGCAATATTTGTACGCTCTATAAATGGATTGTCAAAATTCTTTAGAGACTATGTTGAAACTGGTTTATCTGCAGTTGTTTTCGGATTAGGCAAAGTGACTAATGAACTGGCTTTTCAAGGTAAAAAATTACAAAACGGAAGTATCGGATTATATCTGTTTGCTTTTGTTTTGGGTCTTTGTGCCATTATTTCCTATATATTTTTAGCTCAATAATTTTATAACTATGAACGTTTCTCTTATATTAATTATTCTTTTAATTGGTGCATTTGTCACTTATTTTGCTGGCGATAAACTAGCATCAAAAGTAGCTTTGTTCTTTAGTTTGGCAGCTTTGGGCTGTTCGGTTGTCTTGTTAAATAATTTTTGTGCTGGTGAAAACATCAGTGTAATTAATGCGTGGATTACACAACCTAAAATTTCATTTGCTTTAAATGCTGATGGATTGGCAATTGCTATGCTTTTATTGACTGTAGCTTTAACGCCAATTATTATATTCTCTTCTTTTGGGAATGAATATAAAAACGCTAAAGCTTTTTATGCTTTAATTTTATTTATGGCTTTTGCTATGACAGGAACTTTCCTTGCTGCAGATGGTCTTTTATATTATATTTTCTGGGAATTAGCTTTAATTCCAATTTACTTTATTGCACTTATTTGGGGTAATGGTGATGCTGAAGAACGCAGAAAAGCGGTAGTTAAATTCTTCATCTATACACTTGCCGGTTCATTGTTCATGCTAGTAGCTTTCATTTACTTATACCAAAAAGCTGGAAGTTTCTTAATCGAAGATCTATACAAAGTTAATTTGTCGCAAACAGAAGAAATCTGGATTTTTATGGCTTTTTTCTTGGCTTATGCTATTAAAATTCCTATAATTCCTTTCCATACATGGCAGGCAAACGTGTACCAAAAAGCGCCAACTGTCGGAACTATGCTTTTATCTGGTATCATGTTAAAAATGGGATTGTACAGTGTTATTCGCTGGCAATTACCAATTACAGCCAATGCAGCAATTGAATACAAAAATATTTTTATCGCTTTAGGAATTGCCGGAGTTATTTACGGATCAATCGTTGCCTTAAGACAAAAAGATTTAAAGAAATTATTAGCCTATTCTTCTCTTGCTCACGTTGGATTAATCGCTGCGGGAACTTATACGTTAACTGTTGACGGTTTACGTGGAGCTGTTCTACAAATGATCGCTCACGGTTTTGTTGTAGTTGGATTATTCTACGCAGCTGAAATCATTTATAGAAGATATGAAACAAGAAACATTTCAGAAATGGGTGGTATCCGCACACAGTCGCCAAAATTCACTTCTATGTTTTTAATTTTGGTTTTAGCTTCTGTAGCTTTGCCAGGTACTTTTAACTTCGTTGGAGAATTTACGGTTTTGTATAGTCTTTCTCAAATCAATATTTGCTTCGCTGTTTTAGGTGGAACAACTATTATTTTAGGAGCTTATTATATGCTTAAGATGTTTCAGGGTGTAATGTTGGGAGAAACGAATTCGAAAACTTTTGCAGATGTAACTGTTAATGAAGGAATCTCATTAGTAGTAATTATAGCTGTTTTAATTTTCTTTGGATTTTATCCAAAACCAATTACAGATTTGATTACACCAAGCTTAGAAACGATTTTGAACGTTATCAATAAAAATTAATATTTTAAATAAAAATAAATTAGGGCATCTGTAGTTTGGATTTCCTAAATCAAAAAAGCAAAAATGAATACATTAATAGCTATAACAGGATTGGGTATTTTCTGCCTATTATTTGAAATTCTTAATTTAAGAAAAGCCATTGTTCCAATTACCATTCTTGGTTTATTAGGCGTTTTGGCACTTAATTTTTCTGAATTTGGATCAACAGAAAGTTACTACAACAATATGATAACAGTGAGTAAATTCTCTACTGCGTTTTCTTCATTGTTCATCATCCTGACCATTTTCCTAGTGGCATTGAGTCATAATTTCTATGAAAACCACCCAACCAAAATTTCAGATTTTGTAGCTATAAAAATATTTTTATTGGCTGGAGGAGTTGCAATGGTATCTTTTGGAAACTTAGCAATGTTTTTCTTAGGAATCGAAATTTTATCAATTGCTTTATATGTACTTGCTGCAAGTGAGCGTTTGAATTTAAAAAGTAACGAAGCCGGTATGAAATACTTTTTGATGGGATCTTTCGCATCAGGAATTATCTTATTTGGTATCTGTTTAATTTACGGTGCAATGGGAAGTTTTGACGTTGTTGAAATCAGCGAAAGTTCTTTATCTGCTGAATTACCAATCTGGTTTCCTATTGGAATGGTTTTAATGGTAATCGGAATGTTGTTTAAAGTAGCTGCCGTTCCATTTCACTTTTGGGCTCCGGACGTTTACGAAGGATCTCCTGCCTTGACAACTGCTTTAATGAGTACTTTAGCAAAAGTGGTAGCGATTGCAACCTTATACAAATTAATCTCAGCGTTGAATTTAATTCCATCACTTGAGAATCAGGATTTATTACCAACTTTTGAAACTATTGTAGTAATCATTTCAATTGCTTCTATGACTGTTGGAAATATAATGGCATTACGTCAGGTAAATGTAAAACGTATGTTGGCATTCTCAGGAATCTCACATGCAGGTTTCATGTTGATGACTTTATTGACAATTGCAACTTCAGCAGGAGTTTTATTGTATTATACAGCTGCTTATGCATTAGCGGGAATTGCTGCATTTAGTGTTATATTATATGTTTGCAAAAATCAGGACAATGAAGATATTACCAATTTCCATGGTTTAGGAAAAACGAATCCGTTATTGGCTGCAATATTAACTGGTTCATTATTATCAATGGCTGGTATTCCGATTTTCTCTGGATTCTTTGCTAAATTATTTTTATTCAACCAAACAATCGAATCTGGTTACATCGCTTTAGTAATTGTAGCTGTTATCAACTCAATCATCAGTGTTGGATATTATTTCAAATTAATTCTGGCAATGTATTCTAAAGAACCAAATCAGGAACGTACCGGAAAACCATTCCTTATCTATGCTGTTGCAATCGTTTCAATGGTATTAAATATTGTTTTAGGTTTGTTTCCATCTTTAGTTTTAGATTTATTGAACTAAAAAATTACATCAAAATAAATACAAGTCCATCAAGAGTTTTTTTGATGGACTTTTTATTTTAAAGCCTTTTTAAGTAACGAAAATTTCATGTTAAAAATTTAACGCAAACAATTGCACTTCAAAAAAACTCCATATATTTGAATACAATTAAATGTATTAGAAATATGAACTTCAATTCAAAAAATCCATTTTTAAGCGACAAGCGTTTTTCATCAAATGCTGTTTCAAAAGCTGAAGAAGTGCACGAAGCAAAGATTATTGATTACAATCAGGAAATGACTTTGTCAGGTACTATCAATAAAACAGCTATTTTATTTTTAATTTTAACGGCTGCTGCTATGGTAACATGGTGGATGGCATTTAACGGAATGAATCCAATTGTACCCGCTTTTGGAGGTGCTATTATTGGTTTAATTCTGGTTGTTGTGTCTTCTTTCAAACCCCATCTTTCTCCTTATTTAGCCCCAGGTTATGCCTTATTTGAAGGTCTATTTATTGGAGGAATCTCTGCTATTTTTGAAATAAAATATCCTGGTATTGTTGTCAACGCTGTTAGCGCAACCTTAGTAACGTTCTTAGTTTGCTTAGGTTTATATAAATTTAAAATTGTAAAAGTTACAGAGCAGTTCAAATCTGTAGTTATTGCTTCTACACTGGCAATAGCAACGTACTATTTGATTTCATGGCTAGCTTCTCTAATTTTCAATTTCACACCAGTGCATTATGGAAACGGTATGATGAGTATTGGAATTAGCGTTTTTGTAATTATCATTGCAGCATTAAATCTTTTCTTAGATTTTGATCAAATCGAAAAAGGAGTTCAACAAAGAATGCCAAAATTCATGGAATGGTTTGGCGCTATGGGATTAATGATTACCCTGGTTTGGTTATACGTTGAATTTTTAAGATTACTATCTAAATTGTCAAGCAAAGACTAAAAACTTACTACAACATATTTAAAGCCTTTTTGAGTTTTCAAAAAGGCTTTTTTTATGCGCTAATTTTACCTCCTCATTTTATCCTCTTTCTTAAAAAAGAAGAATGTTTTTAAGTTAAGCCATTAAAAAAGTAATCGAATAAATTCTTTTTTAATGAAAATTTACTGCTTTAAAAAATTAAAAAGTAATCTTTTTCATTCAAAAATATAATTGTGTCCTAATAATCGATTTTAAAATTGAAAAAGACTTTTGCAAAAATAAAGTTGCTTTCTTCAATTCAGGAAAGCTAATAAA
This sequence comes from Flavobacterium sp. LC2016-12, assembly GCF_015351595.1. GTDB lineage: Bacteria > Bacteroidota > Bacteroidia > Flavobacteriales > Flavobacteriaceae > Flavobacterium. The sequence continues at coordinate 161,771 of NZ_JADKPT010000002.1, forward strand.
ATTAAGACTTTTCACGGTTTATTTTTTGTATGTAATAAATTACAATTAATGCAATTTATTACATTATTACAAATACAAAGCATATTTTTTTACACAATATTATTTTTTATTGCAAAAATATTAGGAATTTGAAAAAATCATATATTTTTGTGTAATCGATTACAAATAAAAATAAAATGTAAAAGATAAAAAACCACATTAACTATTTAACCACTTAAACCAAACAATTATGAAAAAAAACCTACTTTTTCTGACTGTGTTTTTTCTTACCGTCCAAATTTGGGCCCAACAAGTTCAAATCAACGAAGCATCCGGCTGGCTGGAGTCGGCTTTTGTAAAATGGCAGCCCGTTAGCGGTGCCCAGACGTACAACGTCTACTACACCGGGCAAGGGGTGACAGACAAAAAAATTGATGATCAGCTTATTCGTAGTTACGGAAGTTATTTTAGAGCTGATATTCCAGGATTACAGGCCGGAACCTACACTGTAAAAGTAAAACCTGTAATTTCTGGTGTTGAAGGAACCGGAGCAACAACCGGTAATTTAACTGTTGCCGCACAGGACCGTAATGGCTTTGCTTTTGCCGACGGGCGCGTTCCCGGAGGATACAAAGCAGATGGAACTCCGAAAGACAATGCAGTAATTGCCTACATTACTCCAAATACTAAAAACACCATTTCGATGAACATCACTGGTGCTAGCTCAAATCCTTGCGTTGGTTTACAAAATATTTTATACGCTATCAAAAAAGGACAAGACACACGTCCGTTTATTTTCCGATTGGTAGGAAATGTTACTGATTTAACTGTAATGGAAGGCGGAGATATTGTTATCGAAAACGCCAATAATGCATCAAGCTATATTACTTTAGAAGGTATAGGAACAGATGCTGTCGCAAATGGCTGGGGAATCCGACTTAAATCAGCTTCTAACGTAGAAATTAGCAATATTGGCGTTATGAATTGCAATAGTACTGCAGGAGACAATATTGGAATGCAACAAGCTAATGATCACATTTGGGTTCATAACTGCGACTTGTTTTATGGAAATGCGGGAAGCGATGCAGACCAAATCAAAGGAGACGGAGCTCTTGATAATAAAACTTCAACTTATATCACCTTATCCTACAATCACTTTTGGGATAGTGGAAAAGCAAGTCTCCTTGGTTTAAGCGAAGGAACAACAAGTGGTTTGTACATCACGTATCACCACAATTGGTTTGACCACTCTGATTCGCGTCACCCTCGTGTACGCTACTATTCAGCCCATATTTATAACAACTATTTTGATGGTGTTTCTAAATATGGTTCAGGATCAACATTAGGATCTTCCTTGTTTATTGAGGGAAATTATTTCCGTAACACTAAAAACCCTATGCTAACTTCTTTACAAGGAACAGATATATGGGACGAAGCGAATCAGGTAAATAATGCCGGAACAATGGGAACCTTTTCAGGTGAAGCTGGTGGATCAATCAAAGCGTTCAATAATACTTTTGATGCCTCAATCGGAACAAATGATATGCGTTTTGTCGCTTATAATGATCCGAATCCTTTGTACAATATTGCAGGTAAAATTAGTTCAACTACTGATTTTGATGCTTACGTAGCCACAACAAGGGGCGAGACTGTAAGCAGCGCTGTTAAATCTAAATCTGGCGCAAATGTTTATAACAACTTTGATACTGATGCTTCTTTATACGTTAAAAATTTAGTGGTAGACCAACCTACAACCGCAAAAACAAAAACAACACAATACGCAGGACGTGTTTCAGGAGGCGATTTAAAATGGACTTTTGACAATAGTGTAGATGACAAATCTTCACTTGTAATTACTGCTCTTAAATCGGCATTGACTAATTATTCGGGAACTCTTGTTGCAGTACAGGGAGAAGGAAACCCTCCGGCAAGTTCTCAAACCTTAACTTCTACAGGCAATAACAATCAAACCGTAACAAGCGGAACTGCCATTGCAACAATTGTATTTACATGGGGTGGAGATGCAACAGATGCTACTGTTACTGGATTACCAGCTTCAGGAATTAGTTTTGTAAAAAATACTACCGCTAAAACGATCACTATTACAGGAATTCCAACGGCAACATTATCATACTCAATTGCCACAACTGGTACTGGAACGCCTGCAACAGGATCTGGAACAATTACGGTTAATCCGGCAGGAACTCAAACACTAACTTCAACTAGCAACAACAATCAAACAGTTGCGAGTGGTGCGGCTATTAGTTCAATTGTATTCACTTGGGGAGGAACTGCAACTGATGCAACTGTTACTGGATTACCAGCTTCAGGAATTAGCTTTGTAAAAAATTCTACAGCTAAAACTATTACTATTACCGGAACGCCAACAGCAACTTTGTCTTACTCAATTGCAACTACCGGAACGGGAACAGTAGCAACAGGTTCAGGGACAATCACGGTTACAACCGGAACACCAAGCGGTGATCAAATTCACAACTTTACAACTTCTGGAAAAACAAGTTCCTTTTATACTATTACAGGAAACATGAATTCTACTCCGGGATCTGTAACGTATGCAGGATTAACATTGACAGCTCGTTTAAAAATTGAATCAAGTACTTCAATTACTTATACAACTACAAGTGCTTCAACCTTAACTTTAGTTTTTGATTCTAATTTTACGGGAACAATTAAAGTGAACAACGTTTCTTACACCGCATCAGCCGGAATCGTTACGGCTTCAATTCCTGCAGGTTCAAATACTATTACTAAAGGATCTGTTGCAAACTTGTTCTACATCAGTACACAGTATACCGGCGGTACAGCTCGTATGGCACAAACAACAGAAGTTGTTGCAGAACCAGAAGCTGAGAAAATAATTTTATTTCCAAATCCGGTTGCTGATGTTTTATACATTACTAAATCAACTCAGGCAATAGAAAAAGTTCAGGTTTACAATATGTCTGGCACATTAGTTAAAAATGCTGGTAAAGATGCTGAAAGTATCGATTTAAGCAACTTGATTGCAGGAACTTATTTAGTAAAAGTGTACACGAATGATGGTTCATTCAATCAGACCATTCTTAAAAAATAAAGCTCATAAAAACAGTTTTTAAAAATAAAAGGCTTCCAAATTTGGAAGCCTTTTACATTATGTAAGTTTGAAGATTTATTACAAATAAAATTTAATTCCTTGTGCCAAAGGCAAACTTGTAGTATAATTGATTGTATTTGTTTGACGACGCATGTATATTTTCCATGCATCAGAACCAGATTCTCTACCTCCCCCCGTTTCTTTTTCTCCTCCAAAAGCACCACCAATTTCAGCTCCAGAAGTTCCGATATTTACGTTTGCGATTCCGCAATCTGATCCAACTACAGATAAAAATCTTTCAGCTTCACGTAAATTATTTGTCATAATTGCAGAAGATAATCCTTGTCCTACACCATTCTGAATTTCGATTGCATTATCAACTTCACCAGAATATTTAATTAAGTATAAAACCGGAGCAAATGTTTCATGCTGCACGATTGCAAAAGAATTTTCAGCTTCGGCAATAGCCGGTTTTACATAACAACCACTTTCGTAGCCATCGCCTGAAAGTACTCCGCCTTCTACTAAAATTTTCCCACCTTCAGCAACCACTTTGTTTAAAGCGATCGCATACATTTCTACTGCGTGAGTATCAATAAGTGGTCCTACATGATTATTTTCGTCAAGCGGATTTCCGATACGTAATTGTTTATACGCTGCTACTAAGGCGTCTTTCACTTTATCGTAAATACTTTCGTGAATAATTAAACGACGTGTTGATGTACAACGTTGTCCTGCAGTTCCAACAGCTCCAAAAACAGCTCCAATAACGGTCATTTTAATATCAGCATCCGGAGTTACAATTATCGCATTATTTCCTCCTAATTCTAATAGTGATTTTCCTAAACGTCCGGCTACAGCTTGTGCAACGATTTTCCCCATTCGCGTTGACCCTGTTGCAGAAATTAAAGGTATACGAGTATCTTTTGTCATTAACTCTCCTATTTTGTAATCTCCGTTAATCAAACATGAAATTCCTTCCGGAAGATTGTTTTCTTTGATAACCTGAGCGATAATATTTTGACACGCAATTCCGCATAAAGGTGTTTTTTCGGAAGGTTTCCAGATACACACATCTCCCGAAATCCATGCTAGAGCCGTATTCCAAGACCAAACTGCCACCGGAAAATTGAATGCCGAAATAATTCCGACAACTCCTAATGAATGATATTGCTCATACATACGGTGTCCTGGTCTTTCAGAATGCATTGTTAAACCATGCAATTGTCTTGATAAACCCACTGCGAAATCACAGATATCGATCATTTCCTGCACTTCTCCGTAACCTTCCTGCAATGATTTTCCCATTTCATAAGAAACCAATTTACCCAGCGCTTCTTTATTCTGACGCAATTTTTCTCCAAACTGGCGTACAATTTCACCACGTTGTGGCGCAGGAATTAAACGAAATGTTTTGAATGCTTCCGTTGCTGAACGCATTACTTTTTCGTAATCTTCCTGAGTTGACATTTTTACCGAAGCAATCAATTTTCCGTCAACTGGTGAAAAACTATCCAGAATTTCTCCTGATGAAAAGTTTTGTAATCCTGTTGATGTTCCGTCATTTATCAATTTGATGCCCAATTTATCCAGAGCCTCATTCATTCCAAATTGCGATGCTATTGTTGTCATTGTAACTTTTTTAGTTAAAATTGTTATATTTTTTTGTAAAGATATTATTTCGAGTTGAATTCTGATCCAATTCTGTTATTAAAAACAAAGTAAATTTAGGGCTATTTATGATGAATTTCGGAAATATGAGCCAATTTATTCGCTTTAATTGATGAAATTTGCAATACAAAATTATTTAGATATGACCATTTTCAATCGTATTCTGCTATGTTTCCTTTTAATATCATTGAATGCTTTTTCTCAAAAAGAACAAAAATCTTCCTTTCAGGTTGTTCCTTTAGGAGTAAAAGGCGGTATAGATGAAAAAAATCTATCGGCTTATTTACTGGCACCAATCAACACGAATGACTACATCAGTTTAGACGCCGGAACTATAAATGCCGGAATTGAAAAAGCCATTGAAAATAAAGTTTTCAAAGTTTCAACAAATGAAGTTTTGAGAAAGTATATAAAAGGGTATTTCATTTCGCATGCGCATTTAGATCATGTTTCGGGCTTGATTATTAATTCGCCTGCCGATTCTGCTAAGACTGTTTACGCTACTAATAAATGCATGGAAATGATGGAAAACCATTATTTCAACGACCAAACCTGGGCCAATTTTGGAGATATAGGTCCCGGAAAACCCTTGAAAAAATATCATTTCCAAACTTTAAATATTGGCGAAGAAACTCCGATCACCAATACTACAATGACGGTTAAAGCTTTTCCGTTAAGTCATGTCAATCCTTTTGAGAGTACTGCTTTTTTAATTAAAAATGGAGATGCTTATGCCTTATATTTAGGAGATACGGGGCCTGATGCTGTTGAAAAAAGTACTGATTTGAAAGATTTATGGACAGCAATTGCGCCCCTTATAAAAGCCAAACAACTAAAAGGAATTTTTATTGAAGTATCCTTTCCAAATGAACAGCCGGACCAATTTTTATTTGGGCATTTAACTCCAAATTATTTGATGAAAGAACTTCACGTTTTAGAAGAGTTAGCTGGAAAAGGAACTTTGAAAGGTTTTAAAATTATCGTGACTCATTTGAAACCGCCTACTAAAAATATTTTAACGCTTAAAGAACAGATTAAAAGTCAAAATGATTTAGGATTACAAATTATTTATCCAGAGCAAGGGAAAAAGTTTGAATTGTAAGTCAAAAATATTTTTGTAAGTTATTTTTTATAATTTTACCAGATAAATTTATTAAAATGAATATTGTCTGGTCAAAACGCGCTAACTACACTTTTTACACTACCCGAAATTATTTAAAACAATATCGCAGTAATGAAGTTGCTCAGAAATTTGTAAATGAAGTTTTGCGAACTATTGATTTAATCTCAAAAAATCCACATATAGGAAAATTTAGATATGATTTAGAATGCAACGAGATATTGATTTCTAAGTACACATCATTATACTACATAATAAATACCGATTTTATTCATTTAATAAGATTCCATGACAATCGTCAAGAACCCTTGACAATTTTTAATCTTTAAAACTAAATTATTTTTTTTCTTTTTAATTCAAGCAACATTTCTTCGTGAGTAATAAAATTGCCTTCAACATACTCTTGTTTAGCCTGTTCTATATCTGCTAATAATTCGAGTCTAAAACACTCTTCTGGAGAAAGGATTTTTGCAATGGATAATACTTCATCTGGAGTAAATGTTCGACTTTTTAATTTACGATAAAATGTAGGGCTGGGTATACCAACCTTTTCAATAATATACCCTTTTTTAAATGGCGATTTATTCATTAAATCTTCAATATTATTGACAATATTTCTATATGCAATGATTTCTTGTATCATAAATAAATCTAATTTGTTTCATTAATGATACAAATATACATCAAAAAAGATGCGAATAGTATTTTCGATGTAATTATTTAAGAATAATATTACTTTTTAGCTGTAAACCTCGGATCAGATTCCATTACAGTCCCGCAATTGTCGCAGGTTCTTAAATCCTCAGAATTATAGAAATGTTCGAAATGAGGCAAGAAATCTTTCTCGATATTGTGCAACTCGAAATACACTTCGTATAATTTATTATTGCAATTGTCGCAATGCCAAAGCAATCCGTCGGTATACCCTTTTCCGGCACGTTTACGCTCGATTACCAACCCTATTGAACCCGCAGAACGAACTGGAGAATGCGGAATCTTTGCAGGATGCAGGTACATATCACCGGCATTTAATTCCATTTCTTTGCGCTCGCCATCTTCCTGAATAATGACTTTTATGCTTCCTTCAAGTTGATAAAAAAGCTCCTCGGTTTCATTGTAATGATAGTCTTTTCGGGCATTTGGGCCCGCCACAATCATTACGATATAATCGCCGGAATCAACATAAAGATTCTTATTTCCAACTGGTGGTTTTAATAAATGACGGTTTTCGTCGATCCATTTAGTAAGATTGAAAGGTTTTGCTATTGACATGTTTTAAGATACTAAGTTTCTGAGTAGCTAAGTTAGTGAAAAGTTTTTGTAGAGGCGCACAGCAGTGCGTGCACTTTCTATAATGGATAATGTTTAGACGCACTGCTGTGCGCCTCTACAGTTTCAAATTTTTTCTTTTATCAAATAAACATAAACCGGAAAGTGATCGCTAAAACCAACTTCTGTCTGACTATGCCGAAGTGGATATCCTTTGTATTGACCTGAAGTCTGAACCAAAAAAGGGCGATTAAAAATACCTGCTTTCCAAAACGTAAAGGCGGAATAATCGGGTTTTATAACGGATTCCGTCATCATGATTTGATCGAAAATATCCCAGGAATCACGAAAAGCAATAGTTCCCATTCCTTTGTTTGCCATTTCTTCAAAGGGATTAAAAATACCAAACTCCCGAACTTCTGTCTTTTTTGCCTTTGCTCCTAAAGCTATTTTTATGCTTTTATTAAACGGACCATCATTTAAATCGCCCATTGTAAAAACTTTGGCATTTGGATTAATTCGCTGTAGAGAATCGATAATCTTTCTGTTTAATCTTCCCGCGGCTTCACGAAATTGGCTTGAAGCTTTTTCTCCCCCCGATCGCGATGGCCAGTGATTTACGATAATACTTATTTCCTCGCCTTCTAGAAATCCGGTTATTAAAAGCTGATCTCTGGTAAAAACACGATTATTATCTTTTACTATTTCTGTTTTATCTTCAAGTTCGTCATCAGTTTCTTCTTTTTTCTCTTCTTTTATTACAACCTTATTTTTATAAATTAACAATGGAATATTAGAAAATGAAGTTGGTTTAAAATATTTCTTTTGATACAGTAATGCAACGTCGATTCCACGTTTATCAGGTGAATCAAAATGAATGATTCCGTAATCAAAAGGGAGCAATTTTGTTTCTTTAATCAAATCTTCTAAAACTCCCCGATTTTCAACTTCAGAACCTCCAATAATTGTTGGTGCATTTGGGTTTTCGGGTGTTCCAATTTCAGAAATAACTCTGGAAAGATTTTTTAATTTTTGATGGTATTTCTCTTCTGTCCAATGCTGTGTTCCTGTTGGCGTCCATTCGTCATCATTGGTATTGATGTCATTATTGGTATCAAAGAGGTTTTCGAAATTGTAAAATGCAATGGTGTGAATGATATATTTTTTGGATTGCGCGTGTAAATTTACAATTGATAGAAGAAAAATAAAATAAATTCTGGCTTGAAAGTTGCGCATAATTGCTGAGTATTTAAAAAAATGAAATTACAAAAATACCACTTTGTAGGAAATTTCCAATAATTTAAATTTTTAAAATCTCTATATTTGTTATTCTATTCCAATTACAACTTATGATCAACCCTATATATATAAATTTAAAGAAGCACTTTACACGCTATAAATTCGTATTTCTTATTTTTGCTTTACAATCATTCACCTGTCAATCTCAACAAAACATGATCACACCACCTTATTTACAAAAAGGAGATACTGTAGCACTTTTAGCAACTGCCAGAAAAAACATAGACGACAACCTTAAACCTACTATAGATTTATTGCATAGCTGGGGTCTAGAAGCTGTTGTTGGAAGTACAATTGGACTTGACTATCATCAGCTTGCGGGAACAGATGAGCAACGTGCAGCTGATTTTCAGAAGCAATTGGATAATCCGAATATTAAGGCGATTTGGTGTGTTCGTGGCGGGTACGGAACTGTTAGAATGCTTGATTTATTGGATTTTACCAAATTCAAACAACATCCAAAATGGATTATTGGTTTTAGTGATGTGACCGTTTTACACAACCATTTAAATACAATGGGTTATAAATCGATTCATGGTGTAATGCCTGTAACGATTCCGAGAGCAACTCCGGCGGCTATTAGTTCTATGAAAGCGAGTTTGTTTGGCGAACCAATATCGTACTCCGTTGGTCCTGACAAAATGAATCGTTTCGGAAAAGCAACTGGCGAATTAGTGGGCGGAAATTTATCTATTTTGTACAGTTTATTAGGATCTCCATCTGCAATAGATTGTAAGGATAAAATTTTATTTATTGAAGATTTAGATGAATATTTATATCATATTGATCGTATGATGATGAATCTACGCCGCAACGGATGCATTGAAAGCCTGAAGGGAATTGTTGTTGGAGGAATGACAAAAATGAAAGATAACGAAGTTCCGTGGGGTAAAAATGCAGTCGAAATTATAGACGATGTAACCAAAAAATATAATATTCCTGTAATCTTCAATTTCCCAGCTGGCCATATTCAGGACAATAGAGCTTTAATTATGGGAAGTACTATTACTATTGACGTTAATGCATCAGGAAGTACGATTACTTTTAAGAAATAAATTCTGCTGGCTATTCATTAATTGAAAAGCCTTAAATACCACATATAATAATCTCGCAAAGACGCAAGGTCGCAAAGTAAATTATAACTTTGCGACCTTGCGTCTTTGCGTAAAATTACTAACACGCAAAGCACAGCTGCGACTAAAACTCAAAAAAATGGCTGAACACAATGAACTAGGAAAAGAAGGAGAAAAACTGGCCGCAAAATACCTTCAGGAAAATGGGTATGAAATTCTAGATCGAAACTGGACTTTTCAAAAGGCTGAAATTGATATCATTGCACAAAAAGACAACTATTTAGCCATAGTTGAAGTTAAGACAAGATCGAGTTTAGATTTTGGAGATCCGCAGGATTTTGTAAAACCCAAAAAAATTCAGTTACTGATAAAAGCAGTAAATGCCTACATAAACGATAGGGAAATGGATTTTAATGACGCGATGGAGGTTCGTTTTGACATCATTGCGATCCATAAAGACGGCGAAACATTTGCAATTGAACATCTTACCGACGCATTTTATCATTTTTAACATATTTTTTTATTGTTATAATTGTAACAAATTGTTTTTTTATTTATCTTTGCAAAGATTTATAACATCACTATTAAACCAAACCAACACAATTACATTACAAAAAAAAAGAAAAAAAATTATGAAAACCGTTTCTTCAATCGTCGAAAATTACATCAAAACAAAGCCGTTTTTATTAAATGCATTATCTCTCGGAATAATTAATTTAACCTCTCTTTCTCGGAACATTATGACCGAATTAGAAAGTGAATTTGGCAAAGAAGTAAAACAAGGCGCTGTAGTAATGTCACTTAAAAGACTTACTGAAGAATTGGATTTTAAACTGAATCATAAAATCAATAAAGTAATCAAGAATATTGGCGAAATTACGGTTCGTTCTGAGTTGACGGATTACACTTTTGCAGCTTCAGAAACGGTATTAAATAAACAAGCCGATTTAATTTCTGATATTAATGCTTTATCTGATATTTTCTACACCTCATCTCGTGGTGTAAATGAGACGAATATCGTTGTCAGCAGCAGTGTAAATCATTTAGTTGAAAAACACTTTATGCGTGAAAAATTGATTCAAAAATTAGATAATTTAGCTTCAATTACAGTAAAATTACCAAAAGAAAACATCGTAGTTCCCGGTATTTATTATTTCATTTTCCAGCGTTTAGCATGGGAAGGAATTATTATTAACGAGGTAATTTCGACTTCAAATGAATTCACTATTTTAGTGGGAGAAGATCAGGTTGATGTTGCTTTTAAAGTAATTAAAGATCTTAAAAACTAAGTTATATTTTAATTTTCATAGAATCCTTTTGTCCTTCAATTGAAGACAAAAGGATTTTTTTTTAAATTGTTTTTTGTCATTCTCTTTAAATTTTCATTTTCGCAAATAAGAATATTCTCAAAAGATAAATTCTAAATTAAATTGCAATTTATTAAAGCGTCAAAAATACACTTACTTGAAAAAAGGGCACTTTTAGACTGTTTTTGTCTCATTCATTCAAAAAACGTTATAAAAATAAGAATTAAGTTTTTTTAGATATAATTTGTTGCGAATAATATTTTTATATATTTGCTGTGAAGTCAAATAACAATCTTCTGTTTGACAGCCAGATATAATTAGAATTAAATAAAGACTAATTAAATTGCCAGACACAAAAAACCATAGCGAACAATTATTAGTTAGTGAACTCAAAAATGGGAACGAAAAAGCCTTTCGCCAACTTTTTGATTTATACTATCAGGATATCTATGGTTACAGCATTAGTCTTTTAAAATCGAAAGAAGCAGCCGAAGAAAATGTTCAGGATGTTTTTATGAAAGTCTGGTTGCATCGCGAAAACTTAAATCCGGATCAGTCTTTTAAAGCCTATATTTTTACCATTGCACGAAATCAGGCTTTTAATACTCTAAATAAAGCTGCAAACGACTTAGCTCTTAAAGAAGCCGTTTTTTACGAAAGTCAAAAATCTCATGAATATGGAGATTATTCCATACGGGAAGCAGATTGTAAAAAGCTTCGAAAGGAGGCCATGAAACAGCTCCCTCCAAAACGAAAACAAATATTTAAAATGTCCCGAAAGAAAGGCATGAGTTATGAAGAAATTAGTCAGGAACTCGGCATCTCTATAAATACAGTCAGGAACCAAATGAGCAAAGCATTAGAATCGATGCGGGTCTTTTTTCACGTTCATGACGAGATTATCTAAACCAAAAAACCACAAACCATTAAAATCATCCTTTTCGGATGATTTTTTTTTGTTTAACCGCAAGGGATCTACAGGAATCAATACGAAAAGCTGTGGAGAGAAAAAAATTACCACAGAGAACACAAAGTTTTTTTAAATATTCTAAGTTTAGTAAAAACACAAAGCTCACAAAGCTTTGCGGACTTAGATTGTGTAAACACAACTTAAATATTAGTAAACTCTGCGAAAAATCTTTGTGTTCTCTGCGTTAAAAATTAATTAAGATGTATAAAATTTTCAATGTTTCCCAATAACATCTAGAGTTGATTCTAAAAGAATCCTGCATTTCTATTTGATTTTAAAAATATAAACTCAGTATTTTAATATTTCTCAACAACAATATGTATTGATCCGATCTACGCAAGGTGCGCAAAGTTTTTTTCATTGCGTTTCTTGCATAAACCTTTGCGAACTTTGCGGTTAAATCAACAGTTCGAATGACAAAAACATTATTTCTTGCAAAAAAAATAAAAATTATTCTTCATAATAGAACTCAGCAAAATCAACCCGTAACAAAGGTTTATTCAACATCAAAATGTTAAAATTTAAAAATTTACAACGTTTGAGTAGTACTCAACTTCCTTTCAACTGTATTATATAAAAACCGGACCTAAAAACAATTCGTAATGAATTCAAATTCTGAAATAAAAAACCTTTTACAAAAATTTGTTTTAAACCAGTGTACACCTGAGGAAACAAATGAAGTAATTGCTTATTACAAAAAAAATCAACTTACAGACGATTTTCCGACTGTCGAAGACATTCAAAATCTTTTGGGCGAAACGCCAAAAATGAATCAGCAAACTGCTGATGATATTTTCTTAAACATTTTAAGTGCAGCTAAAGAAAATGAAACTACAATTTCTATCGCGCCTAAAAAATCAAATTTCAGAAAATACATTTCAATTGCCGCTTCGGTAGTTGTTTTATTAGGAATTGGACTTGCTTATCAAAAAGGAGCTTTCAATACTAAATCAGAACCAAAATTCGACTTTAAAAGCACCGACATTGTATTACAATTAGAAAATGGAAATATTCAGATTATTTCTGAGAATAATAAAGTTGAAGTAAGAGATGCTGACGGGAATATAGTTGGAAATCAGGACGGAGATAAAATTACTTACGACAATAATTCTGATTTAGAAAAAATCGCTTATAACACCATCAAGATTCCGTACGGGAAAAGATTTCAATTGCAGTTGTCTGACGGAACTATTGTTCATTTAAACTCTGGAACTACTTTAAAATATCCTGTAAAATTTATTGCCGGCGAAAACAGACAGGTCTTTTTAGATGGAGAAGCTTTCTTTGATGTTGCCAAAGACAAAAAACATCCTTTTATCGTAAATGCTGACAATTTGAATGTTCGTGTTTTAGGAACGCATTTTAATGTGTCGAATTATCCTGAAGATGCTGTAACAGATGTTGTTTTGGTTGAAGGTTCTGTTGGAATGTATAATGTAAAAGAAGAATTTGATGCCAATAAAAATATTATTCTGAAACCAGGCTACAAGGGAAGTTTCAACAAACAGAATAACGTGATTTTTACTAAACCAGTTATTACCGATATCTATACTTCATGGATTAATGGTGGATTAACTTTCAGAAACATGACTTTCAAAAACATCATCACCAAATTAGAAAGACGATACAACGTAACTATTGTAAATAAAAATGAAAAACTGGCAAATGAGAAATTCAATGCAAGTTTCAAAGAAGAATCTATCGAAAATGTGATGAGCTATTTTAATGACATTCACGGCATTAATTACACTATAAAAAACAATCAAATACTAATTAAATAACCACTAAAACCAATGAAAAAACATGAAGAGAAAATACTAGAATAAAAAAATCGGAAAGAGCTGCGAACAATTTCCGATTAACTAAGTGATTGAATATAACGAATTAACTACAATCAATTAACAAAATTATGAAAAAAAAATCAAAGAATACTGGGTTTCTATACCGAGTGTTCCAAAATGACCTAAAATTGAAACTAACTACACTACTTATTTTGGTCGCCATGTTTAATATTAGAGGAAATACTTATGCCCAAAAGACAAAAGTAACTCTGGAATTAAACAATTCAACTATCGAGAAGGTTATTGAGACCATAGAACAAAAAACAGATTTCAGGTTTATTTACAAATTGAGTGATATCGATTTAGATCGAACAATTTCAATTTCTGTAAAAGATCAACCCATAAATATTGTTTTAGATAAACTTTTTAAAGGAACTCCAACTGAATTTAAAGTTAGAGATACTCAGATTATTTTAAAAAAGCCCGAGCTAAAAACAGAGGTCGTTAAATATCAAAAACAAACGGTTTCTGGTGTTATTACTGATGAAAACGGTCTGCCTTTACCCGGAGCTTCTGTTCTGGAGGAAGGAACCAGAAATGGAATGGTAACCGATTTTGACGGAAAATACAAGATTACAGTTGAAAGCACTTCCTCTGTAATCATAGTAAGCTTTATTGGATATAAAGAAAAAAAAGTAACTGCTAATCAAAGCATTATAAACATTCAGCTTATTCCGGATGCAACTGATTTACAAGAAATTGTAGTAGTTGGTTACGGTACTACAGCAAGAAGAGATGTTACCGGAGCTGTTTCTTCTGTAGCTGCAAAAGACATGAATCAGGGTGCAATTGTAAATCCGTTATCCTTGATTTCAGGAAAAGCTGCTGGTGTAAATATTACTCAGGTTGGAAGTGAGCCAGGTTCAACACCAAGTGTTCGTATTCGTGGTATTTCTTCTTTAATTGGAGGAAATGATCCGCTTGTAGTGGTTGATGGAATTCAGGGAAACATGGATTTGTTAAATCAGGTTCCGCCAAGTGAGATTGAAAGTATAGATATTTTAAAAGATGCTTCAGCTACTGCGGTTTACGGTTCAAGAGGAGCACCTGGGGTTATCATTGTGAGCACTAAAAAAAATAAAGCAGGCAAAACTACGATGGAATATATAGGATACACTTCTATAGATTTCATTCCAGAAAAATTGGATATGCTTGATGCAAACCAATGGTGGGAAACTGCTCAAAATATTGGTGTTCCGGCCTCTTCAAATCATGGCTCGAATACAGATTGGTATGGTCTTTTAACGCAAACCGGAATTACACAAACCCATACATTATCTTTTGGTGGAGGAACTGAAAAATTCAATTACCGAGCTTCCATAACAGCTATTTTGCAAGATGGAGTAGTAATTAATTCAAGCAATCAAAAATATATTGGTCGTGTTCAGGCGACGCAACTGGCTCTTAATGACAAATTAAAATTGACTTTTAATTTAAATTCAGGAGTAAATAATATAACAAGCAGTATTGGAAATATTGGAACTGTAGGTTATTCATCTAACCTAATTACAAATGCATTATTAGCAAGACCAACAGATCCGGTTTTTAATACTGATGAAAGCTATTTTACAGATTCAACCGTATTTCACTATCTAAATCCTTATGCAGCTGCACAAGAAGTTACAAATGAAAGACAGGAAGATAATTTATTTGGAAGTTTAAAAGCGGAATTAGATTTAGGCAAAGGCTTTGCAGCAAACTGGTTTGGAAGCTGGAGAAAGACAAATTATACTGCAGGATATTATATGCCGGCAGAATCAACAGATGCTAATGCAGTTGAGCAACACGGTTTTGCTAATATCGATAATAAGAGACAAAACGAAAAATTAACCAATTTAAGTCTTACCTATAAAAAAACTTTTGGGATTCATAGCTTTAATGCACTGGCTTTATACGAATGGCAAAGTCAAACTTATCAGGGCAATTATACTCAGGCGAGAGGTTTTATTAGTGATGAAGCTACTTACAATGCGCTTCAATTTGGTGATTTATCTAAAGTGAGAGCCGGAGATATCAGATCTTATAAAAATGACAGGTCATTAGTTTCCTATTTAGGAAGACTAAACTACTCTTTATTAGATCGTTATTTACTTACAGCAAGTATCAGACGAGATGGTTCATCTGTATTTGGTACGAACAACAAATGGGGAAATTTCCCTTCAGCATCTGTTGCATGGCAAATCAACAAAGAGTCATTCATGACCAATCAAACTTTGTTTAATGAATTGAAATTGCGTGTTGGATATGGTGAAACCGGTAACCAGCAGGGTCTTTATCCACAAACCTCATTACCACTTGTAGATAGTGCAGGAACTATTTATTTTGGAGGATCTCTTATAACCAATTTTGGTATTTCGCAAAATGCAAATGCTGATTTGAAATGGGAAACTAAAAAACAAACCAATATTGGACTTGATTTTGCTCTTGTAGATAATAGATTAAGAGGTAGTATAGATGTTTACGATTCAACAACAGATAATTTATTGTTCAACTACACTGTACCTCAACCGCCTTATCCATACGATCAAATTAAAGCAAACGTAGGAAGTATTTCAAACAAAGGTTTAGAAGTTGCTTTGGCGTATGATGTTATTAAATCAGAAAACAGCACACTTACCTTAGGAGGAAACGTATCCTTCATGAAAAATGAAGTACTTAATTTAAGCGGCAGCATTAATGGTATCCCTTTAAATACCAATTATGTGGGCTGGGGTGCGCCAAACTCCTATTTAGTACAAGGACAACCTATTGGTTCATTTTATATTCTGGAGCACACCGGAGTTAATAGCAATGGTGTCGAAACTGTAAAGGATCGTGATGATAGTGGTCTTATAGATCAGGGTGCCAGAAGTGCAGATCGCTATAATGCAGGTTCAGCATTGCCAACCTATACATTTGCTTTTAATCCAACTTACAGATACAAAGATTTTGATGTTTCCATGTTATGGAGAGGTTCTGGAGGAAATAAAATTTACAACGCCCTTAACCAAAGGTTAAGCATGTTGGAGAATACAGGTAGTTCAAATATTTTAGAAAGCGGTGTTGAGAAAGGAATTCGTTCTTCTCCATACGGATCTGATATATGGTTGGAAGATGGTTCTTTTATTCGTCTGGATAATGTTACAGCAGGATATACTTTCCGTTTTACAGATAAATATGTAGATAATATAAGACTTTCTCTTACAGGAAACAACTTGCTTCTTATCACAGATTATACAGGTCTTGATCCGGAATTGAACGTAAGCGCAAGTAGTGATCCTAATGATAATTTTGGTCAGGACAAAGGTATTTATCCTCGTACCAGAAGTGTTGCATTTGGTTTGACTGTAAAATTTAAATAGTAAAAAGAAATGAAAATTAAAAATATAGTAATAGCAGGAAGTGTATGTTTCCTAACCCTTTTTAGCTGTACAGATTTAAACGAAAATGTATACGATAAATATCAGCCTGACAGCTTTTACGGAACTCCTGAGGGAGCCAATATTGCATTGGCAAGTGTTTATGCTGAAATTCCGGGAGATTTTGAACGCAAAGGTGTCCCTGGAGTAGGTTATGCAGGAGCTGATAACGGCTGGTATGACATGAACTGTATGTCATCGGATGAGCAGGTAATTCCGCATAGAAATGACGGTAACTGGCAACAGGATTTTGCCCGTTTGCACAAACATGTATGGCTTCCAAGCGAGGGTATTATTAATAATACCTGGAGATGGTTATACAATGGTATTTTCAAAGCCAACTTAGCAGTTGAGCTATTAGAAAAAGGAAATGCAGATCCTTCAAAAATAGCGGAAGCAAAAGTAGTACGTGCTTTTTTTTACTATTTATTGATTGATGATTTTGGAGATGTTCCTTTTTATACTGATAATAATATTACGGTAGACAAGATTCCTCAGGCAAGTCGTAAAGTAGTATTTGATTTTATTGTAAAGGAATTAACAGAAAATGTAGAATTACTTTCGATAACAAAAGGTGGAAATTATTATGGAAGATTTAATAAATGGGCCGGATATACCTTATTAGCAAAAGTATATTTAAATGCGAAGGTATATACAGGAGAAGAGAAATGGAACGAGTGTCTGGCTGCTTGTAACAAAGTAAGCGAAGGTGGTTTTACTTTACATTCAGGTGAAGAAAATACTAATAGTCCTCTGGGAAATAAATACTACGAATTGTTTGGAGATGTACTGCCGGACGATGAAACTATTTTACCTATCTATGCTACTCTTGATGTTGTTTCTCGTAATATTTACACCAATCGTAGTCTGTATGGGCCACATGGAAAAGCTTTATTCGGATTTGACACATGGAACGGAACTATAGTTCCTAAAGATTTCTTCCTGAAATACGACTTAAAGGATATTCGAAGAAAACAGTTTTTAGTTGGAGAACAAAAAGGTGGCTTTAATTACACTCTTGATGTTGCTTCTTTAGATGATCCGGGAGCTGATCCTCAGGCTGGCGTTCGCAACATTAAATTTTATCCAGCAGGAGCACAAACTGGTGGAGGAGCTTCAAATGACTTCCCTATTTACAGATATGCTGATGTAATTTTAATGATGGCAGAGTGCAACGCTCGTTTAGGAAATCCTGCTGCAGCAAAACCTTTCGTCGATCAAATCAGACAACGTGCGGGATTAGATCCTTTGGAAGGAAACCCAACACTGGATGATATTTATAACGAAAGAGGGTTCGAATTAAATTGGGAAGGACACAGAAGACAAGACATGATTCGTTTTGACAAATTTTTATTGGCAAACGAATTCAGACCTGCCTCTCCTGCTTTTAGAAAATTGTTCCCAATTCCAACATCTGCTTTAGATGCTAATCCCGGACTTAAACAAAATCCTGGTTACTAAAAACAAAAAACTATTATGAAAAAATATATAAATAAATTATTCGTACTAGGCAGTTTGCTTTTTTTAGCTGCTTCCTGCGAAACTGATGGACAACTAACAACTTTAGCAAAAGTAAGTTTCCCTTCTGCGATTGAAGTTTCATCGAAAACAATTGTACTTAAAGAAGATGAGTCTGATCAGCAAGCGTTACTTGTTTCATGGCCAAAAGTGACTTATCCAATCGCTGCACCTGTTACCTACGCCCTACAATTTGACTTAACTACTGATGTCAAAGGAAGCGAGGCTTGGGGAAAAGCTAAACGAGTTGAAGTTGGCGAAGATGTTTTAAGTAAATCTTTTACTGTCTTCGAATTGAACAAAATCGCAACAGAATTAGGCCTAAAACCGAATGTTGCTGGAGAATTAGTAATACGTGTAGAGTCTTCGATGGATCATAGAATTTATTCAAATCCCGTCACAATAACGGTTACACCTTACGAAAAAGTAGTAGTGTTCGGCGAAATCTATATGCCGGGAAGTTATCAGGGATGGGGTATAGAAACTGCAGCAGCATTAACAGAAATACAAGTAGGAATTTACCAAGGGTATATGACTGTACCTGAAGGTGCCGGTCCCGGATTTAAATTAAATAGGGAGAGAAACTGGGCTCAGTTCTTTGGTGCTGGAGCGTCAAATGCTGATTTGAAAAACATGAGCGATACTGATTTAACACTTCCAGGAGCAGGTTCCTATCAAATAAAAGTAAATTTAAATACTTTAAAATGGAGCGGCACACCTTATTCATGGGGAATTGTTGGAACAGCAACAGCCGGAAGTTGGGATGCAAGTACTCCAATGAGTTATGACCATCAAAACAAAACATGGAAAATAACTACCACCCTACTACCAGGAGCCTTAAAATTTAGATTAAATAATTCCTGGGACGTAAATTATGGTCCTGCAGATGCTTCAACCGATACAATTAACCTTGGTAATACAGCTGCTTATAGCATTGGATTAGAAGGAACTTATGAAGTGACTTTTAAAATAAACGAAGTAGATCCGCTATCAAATGGTTACCCGGCAACTGCAACTTGTACTATTGTTAAAAAATAATCTAACATTTAAAATAAGCTAGATTAGTTTGAGTGATACCTGCCTTTTTGAGCGAAAGGCAGGATATCTTTAAACTTTGTACTTATTTAATCAAATTTAAAAAATATGAAATCAAATATAAACATCATCTACACGCTGCTAATTGCATTAGCTTTTATTTCGTGCAGTTCTTCTGATGACAATTCCACCCCTATTGCCCCTTCCCCTTATACCCAATATGGTGCTGCTTTCGATAAGATGCCAAAGAAGGAAGACGCCATAATTTATCAGGTAAACATTCGTGCTTTTAGTCAGGCAGGAACTTTAAAAGGTGTTCAGGACCGACTTGCCCAAATTCAGGAATTAGGAGCAAATGTGATTTATTTAATGCCTGTTTATCCCGTTGGAAAAATAAAAGCTTCAGGAGAACTAGGTTCACCTTATGCTGTACAAGATTACAAGGCAGTAAACCCTGATTTTGGTACGCTACAAGATCTTCAGGTTTTGGTTGAAGAAGCACACAAAAAAAACATGGCTGTAATTTTGGACTGGGTTGCCAACCATACAGCTTGGGATAATGCCTGGATTACACAACATCCAAATTGGTATCAAAAAAACGATAAAGGAGAAATCATCATTCCTCCAGGAACAAATTATAATGACGTTGCACAATTGGATTTCAATAATGCAGAAATGAAAGATGCCATGATTGATGCGATGTCATATTGGGTTTACAATGCAAATATTGATGGTTTCAGATGCGATTATGCTGATTTTGTTCCTCAAAACTTTTGGACAGATGCAATTACGAAATTAAGAAACATCAAAAAAAATCAAAATATATTAATGTTAGCTGAGGGTACAAAAGTGAATCACTTTACTTCTGGTTTTGATTATACATTTGGATTTAACTTTTTCTCGACTTTAGAAAAACTTTTCAAAGAAAATAAATCTGCCACTACAATTCAGGATTCAAACGCTACTGAATATGCAAACAATTACAACCAAGAAAATAGAATTGTAAGATATACAAGCAATCATGATGTGAACCTTTCTGAGGGAACTCCTTATGAACTTTTTGGAGGTAAGGAAGGCTCGATTGCTACATTTGTTGTTGCGGCCTATTTGAAATCTGTTCCAATGATTTACAACGGACAAGAAGTAGGATACAATCAAAGAATCAATTATTTTGCAAAAACTCCAATCGACTGGTCTACGGCTGATGCAGCTGTTTTGGCAGAATACAAAAAAATAATCGCTTTCAGAAATGCTAGTAATGCGATAAAAAAAGGAACTTATACAGGATATAGTACTAATGCTGTAAGTGCTTTTACAATGGTAAACGATACAGAAAAAGTTCTGGTTCTTTCTAATTTAACAAATTCAGCCGTTAAATATTTGGTTGCTCCTGCATTAAAAGGAACATGGAAAGATGCTTTTACCGGAAATGCCGTAACTGTTGGTGCCGAAATGACACTACAACCTTTTCAATATTTAGTATTGAAAAACTAATAAAAAAGCAACTTTAAAAATTAGCTTTGCAAAAAACTAAATAACATGAATTTTCAATCCCAAAAAATGCCGCTTCAAATTCGTTTGAGCAAAAAACTAGCGCTTTTACTTTTCATCTGTGCGAATTCCCTATGGATTCAGGCACAGGAAATCAATTCGCCAGACAAAAATCTTTCCTTAAAATTTGAATTAAAAGAAGGCGGAATTCCGTCTTACCAATTATCATATAAACAAAAAGCGGTTATAAAACCAAGTTCTTTGGGTTTAGAACTTCAAAATTTGCCTTCGTTTTTGGATGGTTTTACCGTTACAAATACAGCACAATCCTCTGTTGATGAAAATTGGAATCCGGTTTTAGGAGAAGAAAAAACCATTCGTAATCATTATAACGAATTGGTTGTGACTTTAGCGCAAGCGAAAAACAACAACAGATATATTCGCATTCGTTTCCGTTTATTCAATGATGGATTAGGTTTTAGATATGAATTTCCAAAACAAAATGATTTGAGTTATTTTGTGATAAAAGAAGAACGTTCTGAATTTAATTTGGCTGGAAATCATAAAATTTTCTGGATTCCCGGCGATTATGATACCAACGAATATGCGTACACGACTTCGAAAATTTCTGAGATTCCTTCGTTGATGAAAAAAGCCACTATCGAAATTAACTCACAGTGGCCAATAAAAGAACTTGCTGTTCAAACGCCATCTATGATGAAGTCTGATGATGGATTATACATCAACATTCACGAAGCAGGATTAATCAATTATCCGGCAATGTATCTTGAAGTTGATGCTGTAAACAACAAAATGCGCAGTCATTTAGCGCCAGACGCAGTAGGCGCAAAAGGTTATATGCAGACGGATGCACAATCGCCTTGGAGAACTATTGTCGTTAGTGATAAAGCAACTGAAATTTTGGCTTCAAAATTAATTCTGAACCTCAATGAACCAACAAGTTATAAAGATGTTTCGTGGATCAAACCGGTAAAATTCATCGGAATCTGGTGGGAATATTTTGTAGCAGGAAGAAGTACGTGGGCTTTCGGAAAAGAAAACAATGTAAAACTAACTGATGATTTCACGAAGCTTACGCCGAATGGAAAACACGGGGCTACAACAGAAAGAGCAAAAGAATATATTGATTTTGCTTCTAAAAATGGTTTCGATGCCATCCTGATCGAAGGATGGAACATTGGCTGGGAAGACTGGATCAACAACTGGAAAGAAGAAGTTTTTGATTACGTAACCGCTTACCCTGATTTTGATGTAAAAGCAGTTCATGCATATGCGGCTTCAAAAGGAGTTAAAATTATCATGCACCACGAAACTTCAGGATCTGCAACCAATTACGAACGTCGTTTAGACCGTGCTTTTCAATTTATGAATGACAACGGTTACGACGCTGTAAAAACAGGATATGTAGGTAAAATTATTCCGCGTGGCGAACACCATGACGGACAATGGATGGTAAATCATTATATCAATGTTGCCAAACGTGCTGCTGATTATAAAATCATGATTGACAGTCACGAAGCGGTTCGACCAACAGGTTTGCACCGAACTTTCCCAAACTGGATTGCTCAGGAATCTGCTCGCGGAACGGAGTTTGAATCTATGGGGGGATTAGCTCCGGATCATACTACGATTTTGCCTTTTACAAGATTAATGGGAGGCCCAATGGATTATACGCCAGGAATTTTCCAAACTGATCTTTCGTATTATGGAACCGGAAGTACACAACGTGTCAACACAACTTTGGTAAAACAATTGGCGTATTATGTTACCATGTACAGCCCGTTGCAAATGGCGGCTGATATTCCAGGCAATTACGAGCGTTTTCCAGATGCTTTTCAGTTCATTAAAGATGTTGCAGTCGATTGGGACAACAGTTATATTTTAGAAGCTGAACCAGGAGATTACATCACGATTGCACGTAAAGCCAAAGGAAAAGATGCCTGGTTTGTGGGAGGAATCACAGACGAAAATGCAAGAACGGCTAATATCACATTTGATTATCTACCTGCCGGAAAAAAATTCATTGCTACGATTTACGCCGATGCTAAAGAAGCTAACTGGGATAAAAATCCACAAAAATATACTGTAACTAAAGCCGTTGTAACCTCAAAAACAATTTTGAAACAGTATTTAGCTCCAGGCGGAGGTGTTGCTATCAGCATTAAAGAAGGAAATGCTACAGAATTAAAGGGATTGAAAAAGTTATAATTTAAGGTTCTGAGACACTAAGTTTCTAAGCTTTTTGCCACGAATTTCGAATTGGCATGAATTAAGGCTGCAGATTAAAATTTGTGCTAATTCGTGAAATTCGTGGCAATACCTATGTCTTTTTTAGACAGAAATTAAAATTTTACTACTTGAAAACTATTAACCACAAAATGTTTGTCGAATTTAAAAACCAATGCGAGTGAGAATGAATTTTAGTTAGAGATGCTGACAAGCATGCAAAAAACCGAAATTATGAAAATCAAAATTACCACTAGATTATTTCATTTCACAAAAGCAGTAATCTGTTTTCTATTATTATTTGCAAGTTCCGTTTATGCACAAGATCCGCCTCAGTACGGTACACCATTTGCCGGTGTTCCCGATACCCGAGATGTAAACATGTATCAGGTACATATTCGTCCGTTTAGTGCCAACGGAAATTTAGCCGGAGTAACCGCCCGTTTAGATAATATTAAAGCACTCGGTACCAACGTTATTTATTTAATGCCCATTTACCCGCATGGTACTGATTCCAGAAGTTCGCCTTCTCCTTATTGTATTAAAGATTTTAAAGCCGTGGGCTCAGAATATGGTTCACTTTCTGATCTAAGAACTTTAGTCGATGGAGCTCATAGTCGTGGAATGGCCGTTATTTTGGATATCGCCATCAATGGTACTTCTTGGGATAATGCCTGGACAACCACGCATCCTGAGTATTATTTGAGAAGTGGCACCACCATTCAGCAATTAGGAAACTTCTCCGATATCGCAGCGCTAGATCTTAATAGTTCTGCTACAAGAAATGCTATAAAAGATGCTATGCGTTACTGGATTTTAGCTGCGAACGTTGACGGATACCGTTGCGATTACGCAAATAATCCTCCATTAGATTTCTGGTCTGAAGTTATCGGAAACATTCGTGGAATTTCTTCTCATAAATTATTAATGTTAGCAGAAGGAGATAGACAAGCCAACTTTACGGCTGGTTTTGACATGAACTTTGGTGACAGATGGTTTTGGAATGCCTTAAAAGATGTTGCTGCCGGTGGTCCGGTTTCGACTCGTTTTCAAACTATCAATGATTATGAATATGCCAATGCAACGGGTTCAAATCAAGCCGTTCGTTACACCGGAAATCATGACACTTATACAAATGATAATGGGGTTCAAAGGCCATTCGTAATCTTCAATAACCATAACGGAATTGTTGCCAATTTCTTAGTTTCTGCTTATATGAAAGGAGTTCCTTTTTTAATGAGCGGACAGGAAATCGACTACGAACCTAAAACCGACTGGCCTTGGCAAGGCTTTAAATTCAACTGGTCCCAAAACCCAACTGCTGCTGCTGATTTCGCTAAGATTTTAAATTTCAGAACCTCTAGCGCAGCCATTAGACGTGGAGATTTAACAATGTATGCCAATGATGATATTAGCATTTTTACAAAAACATTAGGAACTGAAAAAGTAATCGTAATGTCAAATTTAAGAAATGCTTCTAAATCGTATGTTATTCCGGCGGCGTTAGCAGGAACTTATGTAAACCCATACAATGGTAATGCTTCTGTGACTTTAACTGCAGGTGCGACAAGATCATTTGCGGCATATGAATATTTGGTTTTAACCAATACCAATGCTCCGGTTGTTGCGGTGACAGGTGTTTCTGTTAGTCCATCGACAGTAACGGTTGGTTTGGGTTCTACACAACAATTAAGTGCAACGATCGCGCCGGCAAACGCAACAAATCAAAATATAAACTGGACATCAAGCAATACAGCGGTTGCAACCGTAAATTCTTCTGGTTTAGTTACAGCAGTTGCTGCAGGAACAACTACAATCACAGCTACAACTGTTGATGGCAACAAAACAGCGACTTCAGCTGTCACAGTTGCGGCAATTCCGGTTGCCTCTGTAGGTGTTACACCAACTACTGCAAGTTTATACGCAGGAAATACACAACAATTAACTGCAACAGTTTTACCGGCAAATGCAACAAATAAAAATGTTACGTATAGTTCAAGCAATACTGCAATTGCAACGGTAAATTCATCTGGACTTGTAACAGCAGTTGCTGCGGGAACAGCAACAATTACCACAACTACTCAAGATGGTAATAAAACTGCAACAGCAACTATTACGGTAAATCCAAATAGTAATTTCACGGTGTACTTCTATAAACCATCTAATTGGGGAACTGGAATTAAAATTTATTATTGGAGCGCTTTACCAGCGGGAGTTTTAGCAAATGCCACCTGGCCGGGAGTAAATATGACCGATGCCGGAAATGGCTGGTACAGTTATACGTTTACCAATGTAACATCAACAAATTTAATTTTCAATGACGGAACCAATCAAACTGCCGATTTAAGCCGAAACAAAACAGGCTGGTACATGAACAACACCTGGTACGATTCAAATCCGGGAACTGTTGTTGCGGTGACGGGAGTTACATTATCGCCAACAACGGCCACTTTATTGGTTGGTACCACACAACAAGTAACACCAACAGTTGCGCCTGCAACGGCAACGAACAAAACGGTTTCGTATAGTTCAAGCAATACGGCTATCGCAACTGTAAACGCAACTGGATTAATAACTGCAATCGCAGCAGGTTCTGCAACTATTACTGTAACCACTCAGGATGGAGCAAAAACAGCGACTTGTGCGGTAACGGTAAACGCAACAAATGTTGCAGTAACGAGTGTAAGTTTGAATCCAACTACAGCTTCATTAGCTATTGGAGGAACGCAACAATTGACGCCGACAATTCTTCCTGCTAATGCAACAAATAAATCGGTTACTTATAGTTCTGGCAATACAGCTGTAGCAACGGTAAATGCTTCGGGATTAATTACAGCAGTTGCAAACGGAACTGCAACAATAACAGTAACAACAGTGAGTGGAAGCAAAACAGCAACTTGTACTGTAACCGTTTCAACTGCAACAGGAAATTATTACACGATTAAAAACAGATGGACCGGAGCTTATTTATCTGATGCCGGTGCGAATGTTGGTTATGGAACAACCATTTCTGGCAACAGTTACAAATGGCAAAAAATTACTATAGATGCGACTTATTTTGTGCTGAAAAATGTAGCCACTGGTGAATTGATTAATATCGAAGGTCAGACTGGAAGTGTTCAATGTAATATTACAGATACAACTTTTTGGAGTGCACAATGGTCTAGCGATTATATTGACGGAACATGGACGCGATTAAGAAACAGATGGCAGTCAGGAAATATTATTCATGTTGAAAACCAAACGGGTTCTGCACAATACGGAAATTCTCAAGATGGCTGGTACAGTGCACAATGGCAATTGGAACCAACAACAGTTGGAACAGGAAAATCTGCCTTAAAAATTGATGCTGTTTCAGAAACTGAAGCTGTAATTGGGATTTATCCGAATCCGGCGACTGACAGTGAATTTCATGTATTAATACCTGAATTAAAAGCTGGTGATATGGCTTCGATCACTGTTTCAGACATGAACGGAAGAACGGTTTTAACAGACAGACTTTCGGCTTCAGGACAAATTAATCACAGTTTAGCTTCGGGGATTTATATTGTAAATATTAATTCGAATGAATTTAATGTGACAAAGAAGCTGATTGTGAAATAATAAGTTTTCGCCACGAATTCACGAATTAGCGTGAATTAATATTTTTTAAAAAGTAAATGCCGGATGAAAATTTCATCCGGCATTTTTTTATGTTTACTTTTCTACACAAGGTTTAAAAAAGGTAAATCGAATTACAAAACGTCTAATCTAGCCCCGATAAGACTGGAAATCCTTTTGTGCCGGTGTTCGGCACAAAAGATTGGAAGGGATAGCGGGACTGATCGTCTTTTGAAAAAGAATCTTTCTGCTTCTAAAAAACAAAAAAATTACTCCCCTAATAATTCCATCAATTCCAATGCTCTTTTGGTCGATTTTACATTATCAAAAGTCAATAAAAGTCGTAAACCATTAGGCGTTTGTTTTTCTTTCATTTGACAAAGTGAACTGTATTTTTGAACAAATTGAAGTACCTTTCTAAATTTTGACGACTGATAATAATCAGACTGTTGATCTGAAACGAAATAACCAATCATTTTTCCTTTTTTCATCACCAATTTTTCGATTCCTATGTTGGTTGCAATCCATTTGATGCGAATGCTGTTCATCAAAGCATTGGCACGCGGAGGCATTGGTCCGAAACGGTCAATTAATTTGTTTTGGAAAATAACCAGTTCTTCTTCATTTTTTACAGAACCCAACTCGTTGTATAAACTCAAACGCTCGGTAACATTATTGATATATTCATCAGAAAACAACAATTCAAAATCGGTATCGATTTGTAAATCTTTTACGTATTCCTTCGTGTCAATATCGTTCTCTTCCGGATATAAATCTTTGAACTCGTTTTCCTTCAATTCTTCGATGGCTTCGTTCATGATTTTTTGGTAGGTATCAAAACCAATTTCATTGATGAAACCGCTTTGTTCGCCACCTAATAAATCTCCGGCACCACGAATTTCAAGATCCTTCATGGCGATGTTGAAACCGCTTCCCAATTCGCTGAATTGCTCCAAAGCCTGAATACGTTTTCTGGCGTCTTCGGTCATGGAAGAATACGGCGGACAGATGAAATAACAGAAT
This sequence comes from Flavobacterium sp. LC2016-12, assembly GCF_015351595.1. Lineage (GTDB taxonomy): Bacteria > Bacteroidota > Bacteroidia > Flavobacteriales > Flavobacteriaceae > Flavobacterium. Next base: position 189,706 of record NZ_JADKPT010000002.1, read on the forward strand.
GCTTTTTTGTTGCTTCGCCCCACTCGACCACGCATTTGGTGAAGATCTGACAATCCGAAATTATTGGCGTTGTTGATGAAAATCGTGTTGGCATTTGGTACATCCAAACCACTTTCAATAATCGTGGTTGCCACTAAAACATCAAAATCGCCGTTCATGAAACCTAACATCAATTCTTCGAGTTTTGCGCCCTCCATTTGTCCGTGACCAATTCCGACCCTTGCATTTGGTACCAAACGCTGAATCATTCCTGCCACTTCTTTTATATTTTCGATTCGGTTATTGATGAAGAAAACCTGTCCGTTTCGCTGAATTTCATACGAAATGGCGTCACGAATTATTTCTTCATTAAAACCAACCACATTGGTTTCAATCGGATAACGATTTGGCGGAGGCGTTGTAATTACAGATAAATCGCGCGCTGCCATTAATGAAAACTGAAGCGTTCTCGGAATTGGCGTTGCGGTTAAAGTCAGCGTATCGACATTCGCTGCAATCGTTTTTAATTTGTCTTTTACATTTACACCAAACTTTTGTTCTTCATCGACAATCAATAAACCTAAATCTTTAAAAACTACATTTTTGTTTACTAATTGATGCGTTCCGATGACAATATCAAGTTTCCCTTCAGCTAAATCTTTTAAGGTTTGTGTTTTTTGTTTGGCAGTTCTAAATCGGTTTAAATAACCAACCGAAACAGGCATATCTTTTAATCTTTCGGTAAATGTTCTGTAATGCTGGTACGCCAAAATAGTGGTCGGTACTAAAACTGCAACTTGTTTACTATTGTCAACCGCTTTAAAAGCGGCGCGAATCGCAACCTCTGTTTTACCGAAACCAACGTCTCCACATACCAAACGATCCATTGGGCGATCGCTTTCCATGTCGGCTTTTACTTCTTGTGTAGATTTGGTTTGATCAGGAGTGTCTTCATAAATAAACGAACTTTCTAATTCATTTTGAAGGTAACTGTCCGGCGCAAACTGAAAACCTTTTTCCAGACGGCGTTTTGCATACAACTGAATTAAGTTGAACGCAATATGTTTGACACGCGCTTTGGTTTTTTGTTTTAAAATTTTCCAGGCGTTCGATCCTAATTTATAGATTTTCGGAGGTGTTCCGTCTTTTCCGTTGTATTTTGAAATTTTATGAAGCGAGTGAATGCTTACATAAACAATATCATTATCAGCATAAACTAGTTTTATGGCTTCCTGCGTTTTGCCTTCCACCTGAATTTTCTGCAAGCCACCAAACTTCCCAATTCCGTGATCAATATGCGTTACATAATCTCCAACAGAAAGTGCTGTTAATTCTTTTAGCGTAATATTCTGCTTTTTAGAATAACCGTTTTTGATGTTGAATTTGTGATAACGCTCAAAAATCTGGTGATCGGTATAGGCCGTAATTTGATTTTCTTCGTCAATAAAGCCTTGGTACAAAGGCAATACAATCGTGTGATATTGCTTGCGAATATTCTCTGAATTCGCTTCATCTAGCGATTCGAAAATATCATGAAAGCGTTTTGCCTGTGCATCATTCGAACAAAACAGATAATTTTTATAACCGTTAAAATGATTGTCGCTCAAATTATTCAGCAACAAATCAAATTGTTTGTTGAAAGAAGGCTGTGGCTGAAAATGAAATTCAACCTTTTTTGTAGTTTTGAAAATGGGTTTTGAAGCCAATTCTACTATCGGAAAATCCAAAGCACGTTTGATAAACGAACTCTGATTTAAGAATAATTGTTCCGGAGTGGCATGTTTAATTTCGCCTGAAAGTTTCTCAAAAGCTTCTTCTGCCCTTGCGAATTGTTTGTCTAACTGACTAAAAAGTCCGTCGGTATTTTGAATGAAAAGAACGGTTTTCTCTGCAATATAATCTAAGAAACTCTCGCGATTTTCCTGAAATATCTTGTTTTCAACATTCGGGATAATCGTGATTTTTTTATGGGTTTCAACCGATAATTGGGTTTCAACATCAAAGCTTCTGATACTGTCGACTTCATTTCCGAAGAATTCTATTCGGTACGGATGATCGTTTGAAAAAGAAAACACATCGACAATTCCTCCACGAACTGAGAATTCTCCTGGTTCAGTAATAAAATCAACTCTTTTGAATTCGTATTCAAATAAAACTTCGTTTATGAAATCGATCGAAATTTTATCGTTTAATGCGACTTTCAACGTGTTTTTGTCCAATTGCTGACGTGTTACCACTTTTTCAAAAAGTGCTTCCGGATACGTAACAATTACAGCTGGTTTTTTTCTGGAATTGATTCGGTTTAAAACCTCAGCGCGAAGCAAAACATTGGCGTTATCTGTTTCATCAACCTGGTACGGACGACGAAATGATGCCGGATAAAACAATACATCCTGCTCACCAATCATTTGTTCGAGATCGTTCAAATAGTAAGCGGCCTCTTCTTTATTATCTAAAACAATCAAAAAAGGCAATTCGGTTTTTTTGAAAACAGCGCGAATGATAAATGAAACGGCCGATCCCAACAAACCGCTAAGATGCATTTTTAACTGATTTCCTTCCAGTAAATTTGTTGCAATCTGCTGCGTTTTGGGCAAATTGTCATACGTTGTATATAAGGCGTTTTTACTCAACTTTAGGCGTATTTTGTATTGGAGGCACAGGCCCTGAATTAGGAATCGCACGTGTTGTATCTAACATTCTCAAGAAATCTTCTTCACCTTCTTCTTTCGGAATTTTAGCTTTCTCAACAATTTTATCCATTTGTCTTTCTAATGAAACCAATTCTTTGTTGATTTCTCCAATCAAAAAAATTACTTTCTCATCTGGAATCGTACTCAAGTGAATGAATAAATCCAACATTTTGACTTTGGTAATCAAAATAGAAATTCGGCTTTTTATTTGAGGAAGATTAAATTCTGCAGGAATATTGTTATTCAGTGCCATTGCTTTTTTTGAAATAGCAGTTGATTTTTTCTGAAATGCACCGATTGTTTTTCTTGGTTTCTCTCCAAGTTCTTTTAAAAACTCACGCCATTCGTTCCAGGAGTTTATATTTTTTTCTGAAACTTCATTGATTGGTTCGTCTATAAAAACCCAGGCCTTATTAATATTATTAAATATTTTTTCGTTCTTTTTTGCCACTTTTAGATTTTCAGCAAGGCGTTTTTCATTTTCATTTTGACATGAATTCAACACAAAAATTAAAAGTAAAAAAAGAGATATTTTATATTTCATTTGGTAAAACATTAAGCTACAAAGTTACAAAGTAAATTTACAATTACGAATTCTGTTTTTTGCTAAAGAATCTATAAAACAAGGTTATTTTTTTGTCACTTCCGATAGTGCTCTCCATAACCATTTAAAAGGTTTCTTTTACCTTTTATGCTCAATAAAAATATTTTTAAAGAAAGACTTTTAAAAGCACACAGACACACCCGTGCCGGCACAAAGGCACACCCTTGTAAAAGAGAATTATCCAACAAACAAACTTTTTCATTATTGAATCTATAATTTATGATTCTAAAAAGCTTGTGTAATTGCGAAAACGTTATATTTGCATAACTAAAAAACTACAAAAAAAATGAATCCAAAAATCTTGATTATTGGCGCTTGCGGTCAAATTGGGACAGAATTAACCCAGAAATTACGTAAGTTATACGGAACAGAAAATGTAATTGCTTCTGATATCCGAAAATTAAATACTGATGTTGTTAATTCAGGACCTTTTGAAGTGGTCAATGCTTTAGATTTTAACCAAATTGAGCATCTTGTAGAGGTACATCAAATTACTGATATTTATTTGATGGCGGCACTTTTATCGGCTACAGCCGAAAAAAACCCTGCATTTGCCTGGGATTTGAATATGAACTCTCTATTTCACGTTTTAAATTTAGCGAAAGCAAAAAAGATAAAAAAGGTATTCTGGCCATCAAGTATTGCGGTTTTTGGACCAACAACTCCAAAAGAAAACACGCCGCAATATACCGTTATGGAGCCTTCAACTGTTTACGGAATTAGTAAACAAGCTGGCGAAAGATGGTGTGAATACTACCATAATATTTATGGAGTTGATGTTCGAAGCATCCGTTATCCTGGTTTAATTAGCTGGTCGACACCTCCTGGTGGCGGAACTACGGATTATGCTGTTGATATTTTTTATAAGGCTATAGCCGATAAAAAATACGAGTGCTTTTTATCTTCTGAAACCAAAATGCCAATGATGTATATGGATGATGCAATTGATGCAACCATCAATATTATGAAAGCACCGGCTGAAAAAATCAAAATACATTCATCCTATAATTTAGCTGCAATGAGCTTTACACCAACTGAAATTGCTGCTGAAATCAAAAAACATATTCCGGAATTTGAGATTACTTACAATCCAGATTTCCGTCAAAAAATTGCAGACAGCTGGCCGGCAAGTATTGACGATGCTGAGGCAAGAAAAGATTGGGACTGGAAACATACTTTTGATCTTGAAACCATGACTAAAGATATGCTGGAGCATTTGAGTTAATCCTTTAACAAACCATAAAAAAGTCCCGTTTAAAAATTTAACGGGACTTTTTTATTTCTACAAATAAAGATTATTTCACTTCAAAAACATTGTTTGCAGCTTTTACATCAGCCATTAATCCGCTTGGATCAATTGTGATTTTTTTGATTGCTGTTTTATTTTTGTCAATTATAAAACTATAGTTGGATTGCGCCCATGCCCAATCCTCCAAAACAGTTCTTTTTACATTTGGAGTTGGATTTGGTTTGATGAAATTCATCATTCTTAATGGAATGTAAAATGTTTCAGAAGTTCCATCAGTATATTCAACTTTCAAATCGATAGGCATTGGCATTCTTCCAATTCTTTCTAGTGTTACAGTTGTTTTTCCAGCATTATCTGCTACGTCTTTGATTCCGTAATCAATTGTATTTGCCGTTTCAGCCCAATCAATTAAATACCAATCCAATTCAGCTCCGGAAACTCTCTCCGCTGTTCTTTTGATATCATTTGGTGTTGGGTGCTTGAATTTAAAATCGTTGTAATATCTCTTTAAAGTGGCATCAAGATTTTCCTGCCCAATTACATAAGCCAATTGCGATAAAAAGATACTTCCTTTTACGTAAGATGAAATACTGTATGGTCTGTTTTCGTCGTAACGATCACCGTGGGTTGTTTGCGGCTGCTCTTTACCAGAATTTACTAAACTGTAATAAGCTGCATAATTTCCTTTAAATGGATTTTCTTCTTTTTTAGCTGCAATTTCATTTAGAGCAGAATCTTCAATATAAGTGGTAAATCCTTCATCCATCCATGGATGTTTTGATTCATTTGAAGCCAGAATATGTTGGAACCAAGAGTGTCCTAGTTCGTGTGTTGCAGTTCCTAAAATTCCTTCCAGTTTTCCGCTTCCTAACATCAAAGTACACATTGCGTACTCCATTCCACCATCTCCACCCTGAATAAATGAATATTGTTTGTATGGATATGGTCCAACTTTATGGTTGTAATAATCCATCACTTTTACCATCAAAGGCTCTAATTGTTTCCAATTTTCAGTTGTTTTTGGATCATTTTTATAGAAGAAATGCAAGTCAACATCATTTGGTCCTTTTACAATATCATGCGTATATGCTTTATCTGCAGCCCATGTAAAATCGTGAACATTTGGTGCAATAAAATGCCATGTTAATGTTTTTGCTTTTTTTGGATACACAACTGTTACACCAGCATCCTGATATCCGTGACCAATTTGGTTTTTATCCTGTAAATATCCAGAACCTCCAATTGTATAGTCTTTATCAATTGTAATTTTCACATCAAAATTCCCCCAAACACCGTGAAATTCTCTTGCGATGTAAGGATCTGCGTGCCATCCTTCGAAATCAAATTCGGCTAATTTTGGATACCATTGCGACATTGATAATTCAACACCTTCATTATTATTACGTCCTGAACGACGAATTTGAACCGGAACCTGGCCATCAAAATCTAAACTGAAAGTAGTTTTAGAATTTGGCAAAATTGGTTTAGCCAGAGTCACTTCAAGAATAGTTCCCGAAGTTCTGGTTTGAGCTGTTACACCATCTTGTTTGAAATTTGTGATTTTTAAAAATCCAATCTCATTTGGTTTCAACGTTTCGATTCGGCTTTGTTTTACCTCTTTTCCATCGGCACCTTTTACTTTTGTAACCATTCTGCCGTCCGGGTCTTTTATAGAATGCAGACGCGCATCCATTTCACTTCCTGGCTGAAAAGCATTTGGGTATAAATGATAAAATACTTTTCTTAAAGTATCAGGAGAATTATTAGTGTAAACCAATTCTTGTTTTCCTTTGTACAGATAGTTTTTTACATCCATAGAAACCTCCATTTTGTAATCGACATGTTGTTGCCAATAGGGAGCATTTTGCGCAAATGCAGAGTTTAAACCAAAACTCAGAAAGGATAATAGTATAATTTTTCGCATCATTGTTTTAATAAAAATGGAAGAGTTGCCACTCTTCCATCGTGATTAGTATTTTATATTTTTATTTCTTCGACATTTTTTCAGCCATTAGCAATGCATTATAAGCATTTACCATTTTAGCTGTTTTTGATGATTCAACTGATGAAACAGCCACTGGTGCTTCATTTGGATTAGGGTTTTCTCCCAAAACTACTTTTGCAGGAAGTGCAACTCCAGAGTCCATCAAAATTTGTTTTACCTGATTTGCTTTCAATTTTGGATAGTAAGAACGAATTAAGGCCGCAACTCCCGCAGCATTTGGTGATGCCATTGATGTTCCTTGCAAATATTTGTATTTATTGTTTGGAACCGTTGCATAAATTTCTTCACCCGGAGCAAAAACGTCTACATTAATTTTTCCAAAGTTTGAAAATGGAGCTATTACCGTTTCTCCATATGCTTTATTAATTGCACCAATTGTAATCACATTATCTGTAAACTCTTTTACGTTGTCTTGAGAGTCATTTGGATAATTAATATTTTTTGTTTCATCGATATTATATCCATCATTACCTGCCGCATGAACAATTAAAACATCTTTTTTCTTAGCATACAGTAAAGCATCATAAACCCATTGTTTGTGAGGAGAAAAACTTTTTCCAAAACTTCCGTTAATCACTTTTGCGCCATTGTCTACCGCATAACGAATTGCCAATGCAATATCTTTATCATATTCATCTCCATCCGGCACAGCTCTTACCGTCAAAATTTCAACGTTATTAGCGATTCCGTCTCCACCTAAATTATTGCCACGAACTTGTGCAATAATCCCGGCAACGTGAGTCCCGTGAAGTGCTTCTTCTTTATCCGGCCCAAAAACAACATTATTTCCGTAATGATTGTCTTTAATATCTTCCGGATTATCGCCTACGATTTTTCTTCCGTCAAATTCTTTATTTAAATTGTAATCTAATTGATCGTAAACTTGTTTTCTATAGTCTTCCAATTCTGCTTCGGGATCAAAAGTCGGACCTGCACTATTAAAAATCTGCGTCATTATTCTTTTACTATCTAAAACATTTGGATCCGTAGAAGTTATAGAACTTAAGTCTTCTAATTTATAATCTGTTTTATTTAATGCCTTTTTTACAGTATTATGAATCTCTAACAAACGATCAACCTGTTGTTTGTCTTGTAAAGCTTTCTCATATTTTTCGGTATACTGGGCCAGAGCATTTTTATATTCTGCAGAACCGTCGTCACCTTTTTTAACAACACGTGTCATTTCAAGATTTTCATGCACGGCATTCCCAAGAAAATTCCATCCGTGAACGTCGTCTATAAAACCGTTTTTATCATCGTCGATTCCGTTTCCTGCAATTTCTTTAGGATTGGTCCAGATCATTCCTTTTAGATCTTCATGTTCGATATCAACACCAGAGTCAACAATACCAACTATTACTTTTACACCCGTTTTTCCTTGTAGTAATTCGGCGTAAGCCTTATCCACACTCATTCCGGCAATGGTATCTTTTGCCAAATCAAGATGGCTCCATCTTTTTAATTCATTTTCAGTAACCGGAGCTTTTTTTACAATAGCCAAAGGAGCGATAATCGCTGTTTTAGGAGTTGAATTTTGTGCTTGTAGGGTTACACTACAACCTGCTAAAACAAGTAATGCAAAAGCAGATAAGCTATTTGGTTTTATATGACTCATGTCTGTAATTATGATAAAAGTTAAAATATGGGTCTAAATTATGATTTTTTGTTACAAAATACTAACAGTTAACACTGTGTTATGAAATTTTAGTTATGATTTAAGAAAATGTAAAATAACAACAAAGTACTTCACAGCAAAGACTTAAACTATTTCTTACGAAATATTAATAATGGTGATTTTTCAAATCCTACAAATTAAATTATTGACAAATAAGCGCCCCTTTACGTCTTCCCGTAAGGATAATCTAATTAAAATAGGTATACTTGCGTCTAGTCCTAAAACTGAATTTATGAAAATAAATTTCCATCAAAACCCTAAATTAAAATAATAGAAAACCTTAACATATGAGAAAAACTTTACTTTTATTTTTAATACTTTCTTATTCACAAATAAATGCCCAATGCTGGAAAACCGTAACTGCTGGGTATAGTTATACTGTAGCTACACAAACAGATAATAGTTTATGGAGCTGGGGTAGCAACAAGGAAGGGCAATTAGGAGATGGCACCACTATAAATAACTATACACCTCAAAAAATAGGAACAGCTACTGATTGGAAAATAGTAGTTACCGGAACTAATCATACGGTTGCACTAAAAAACGATGGTTCTTTGTGGGCCTGGGGAAGCAACAAGGAAGGACAATTGGGAGATGGCACCTCTATAAATAAAAGTGTTCCTACACAAATTGGAACTGCTACTAACTGGCAGACAGTGGCAGCAGGAAATCAATATACAGTTGCCTTAAAGAACGATGGAACTTTATGGGCTTGGGGAGATAATTATTTTGGAGAACTAGGCAACGGTACCAGTTCGGGTAGCAACACTCCTAAACAGATTGGAACAGCTGCAGATTGGAAATCGATAACGGTAGGTTATTATCACACGATTGCCATAAAAACAGATGGCTCTTTATGGACGTGGGGAGGAAATAATGCCGGACAATTAGGAGACGGTACTACTACTAAAAGCTATTCACCAAAAAAAATCGGAACAGCAACTGATTGGAAAACGATATGTGGAGGAGGCAGTCATACACTTGCTATAAAAACAGACGGGTCCTTATGGGCTTGGGGACAAAATAAATATGGAGAGTTAGGAAACGGTACAACTACGGATAGTTATGTTCCGACGAAAATAGGAACGTCCACGAATTGGAAAAGTTTAGGAGCGGCGGGCGATCATACAATTGCCATAAAAACAGATGGCTCTTTATGGAGCTGGGGATATAATTCGCATAACGAATTAGGAAATGGCACAACTCTCAACAGCCTAATCCCAGTACAAATAGGAGCTTCAAAAAATTGGCAAGAGGTAAACGCAGGTTGGTATTATACAGCTGCTGTGAGTTCTGATGGCGTTATGTGGACTTTCGGAGATAATTCTGATGGTCAATTAGGTGATGGTACAAATGTTAATAAAAATGTACCATTAACAGTTGTGTGTCCAGCTTCGTTTGTAATAACAACATCTCAAGCCAATATAACTTGTTTTGGCGATAAAAATGGTTCAGCTTCTATAACAGCTGTTTCGGGCGGTACGGCTCCCTATACATATCTTTGGTCTAATGGAAAAACAACCAGTTCTATAACGGCATTGGCTGCCGGAAATTACTCTTGTACCATAACAGATGCCGCTTCATTATCAATTACAAAAAATTTCACTATCACACAGCCAGAACTTCTTAATTTAATAGTAACAAGTACAAGTTCGTCATGTGACAACAATAATGGTAAAATAACGGCTATTGCAACTGGAGGAACACTACCATACGAATATGCACTTTCGCCCTTTAATTATCAATCTTCAAATGCATTTGCAGGTTTATCTCCAGGAAATTATGTAATAAATGCAAGAGATGTGAATGGATGTATAGTTTCCTATAATATAGTCATTTCTGCAGGTGAGACACCTCCTCCAACTGCCAGTTCACAAACATTCAATAATATCACTACAGTTGCAGACTTAAAAGCTTCCGGAATTAATTTGAAATGGTATGACGTTCCTGTTGCCGGATCTGCTTTAAATTTATCGACTGTATTACAAACAGGTACTTATTATGTTTCGCAAACAATTGACGGATGCGAAAGTCTACTGAGAGTCGCAGTCAACATAACGGTTACATTACCTTCAGGAAATGAGCAAATACCAACAAATGGTTTAGTTGCTTATTATCCTTTTAATGGAAATGCAAATGATACTAGCGGAAACGGATCGAACGGAACTGTTACAGCCGCTACTTTAACATCAGACAGATTCGGAAATAGCAACACTGCTTATAGTTTTGATGGCGTAAACAGTTATATCGATGCTGTTATACCAAATATTCCTCAAATTAATGCTCCCAGAACAATTTCAGGATGGTTTAAAACAAATGATTCTTTTTCTGATCCCAATAAAATTGAAGTTTCAATTTTTAATTACGGTACCTTAGCTAAATTACAAAGATTGTCTCTTTCTATTTATAGTAAAGGTTATCTCCAGATGATAAGTGGAGCCTCTTCATCTAGTGACGACTATTATATCAACAACTTTAATTACGCCAACAATGATTGGTACTTTTTTACGCTTACCTATGATGGATCTAAACTTTCGATATTTGTAAATGGTAATTTTGTAGATCAAAAAGCTGTAAATTTAAATACTGTTGGCAACATCTTTAGAGTCGGTCAAAGAATTTCTGGAGATAGCATAAACGAAGGTTTTAAAGGAACAATAGATGATATTGCCATTTGGAATCGTGTTTTGACTCCGGAAGAAATTTCGGCTTTATATACACCAGGAAAACCTGAAATTGCTTATACCTTAATTCCCGATGCCAATTTTGAACAAAAACTAATTAATTTAGGAATTGACACTGATGGATTAAATGGAAAAGTTCTTACTGATACTATTAGCACTGTAAAGTTCTTAGACCTTAACAAAAGTAATATTTCAGATTTAACAGGAATAGAAGACTTTGTATCATTAACTGATTTGTATTGTGGTCAAAATTCATTAACAAAAATAAATGTAAGTAAGAATACCGCTCTGACTACTCTGGACTGCAACAACAATATGATAACCTCTTTAGACGTAAGTAATAATATTGCTTTACTTAATTTGAGCTGCTATTCAAATCAATTAACAGCTTTAGATGTTAAAGTAAATACAGCGTTAACAAAATTAGATTCGGGTTCAAACAAATATACTACTCTGGATGTAAGCTCAAATACTGCGTTAACATTTTTGGGCTGTAATACTAGTCAATTAACCAGTTTAGATGTAAGTAATAATACAGCTTTAAATCTGTTGGATTGTCGCGAAAATAAATTAACCCACCTGGATGTTTCTAACATCGCTACTCTAACAGAGCTATATTGTCAATCTAATCAATTAACAAATTTAGATATAAACAAAAATAAAGCTTTAGAATTTTTAAATTGTTCAAAAAATCAGCTAACCACTTTAGATGTTAGCGTAAATACTGCCTTAGTCGGTTTATATTCTAATTCTAATCAATTAACGAGTCTAAATTTAAAGAATGCAAACAATATTAAACTTGCATATCTAAATTTTATAAACAATCCAAATCTAAGCTGTATTCAGGTTGATGACGTTTCATATGCAAACACCAATTGGGCGACTAAAAAAGATGCTGCCGCAATTTTTAATACTAGTTGTGACACTTATACCTTAATTCCGGATATTAATTTTGAAAAAGCTTTAATCGCAAAAGGAATTGATTCAGGAGTTACAGACGGCAAAGTCCTGACATCTAATGCAGTTGCAGTTACTGATTTATTTATAAGCTCAAAATCTATTAGCGATTTAACCGGAATTCAGGATTTTACATCTTTAATAAATTTCGAATGCGACAATAATAATGTTTCAGATATTAATGTTTCGAACAACACCAAATTAAAATATTTATCTGTCGGAGGTAATCAGTTGAAAAAATTAGATGTTTCTAAGAATACAGCTTTATTAGATTTGTATTTTCATGAAAATCAAATTTCAAGTATAGATGTTTCTCAAAATACTGCCTTGAAGACGTTATATTTTACAAATAATGCAATTACAAATATTGATGTAACCAACAATCCTGCTTTAACACATTTGTATTGTAATTCAAATCAATTAACTACATTAAACGTTTCTAAAAATACCGCTTTAACAAACTTAATTTGTGATCATAACCAACTAACGAATTTAGATATTTCTAACAATACTTTGCTTGATGCTATATACTGCAATAGCAATCAATTAAAAAGTTTAAATACCTCTAAAAACACAGTATTAATAAGAATAGAATGTGACACTAATCAAATAACAAGTTTGGATACTTCCAAAAATCCTTTACATATTTTAAATTGCTCATCTAACCAATTAACAGATCTCGATCTTTCGATGAATACAGATTTAAATTCCTTGTCTTGTAACAATAATCAATTAACAAGCCTAAATTTAAAAAATGGAAATAACTCGAGTTTTGGAAATATGGGCGATAATTTCAAGTACAATCCAAATTTAACTTGTATTCAGGTTGATGATGTAGCTTTTTCAAATAAAAATTGGGCAAATGCAAAAGACGCTACAGCTAGTTACAGCGTTTTATGTGAAAACCAGATTGTTCTAATTCCTGACGTCAATTTTGAACAAAAATTAATTGATTTAGGAATTGATTCTGATGGTTTAAATGGAAAAATAACAATTACAGATGTTAAGCAGGTTACCAGCCTGGATCTTTCTAACAGTAACATTAAAGATTTGGCGGGAATTGAAAATTTCACGGCATTAACTTATTTGAATTGCAGTAATAATCAATTGACGACTTTAGATTTAAGTCAGAATATTCTTTTAGAAACACTGGATGCTTCTTCAAATCAAATTACATCGTTAGACTTATCTAAAAACGGTAAACTTACAATTGTGTATGTAGTTTCAAATCCACTGTTGTATTTAAATCTGCAAAACGGAAATAATACAAATATGATCATCCTGAATGTTACCGGAAAAAATGCTGCAAATAATATTACAACCACTTTTCTTGGTCTCGATAAACTTGCTTGTGTAAAGGTAGATGACGCGGTTTTTTCAAATGCTAACTGGTCAAAAATTAAAGAAGTAAACACTGTTTATTCTACAACTTGTACTTTAGGAGTTGAAGATTCTATTTATGACAAGGCAGTTTTATACCCAAACCCAACAAAAGGGGAAGTCAGCATAAATAATGTTTTTTTGAAAAAAGCAACAGTTTACAACACAACAGGACAATTGGTACGAGCATTTAATTTTGATTCAGACAGTGCAGACAACACAATCAATTTGGCTGGTCTTCCAAAAGGAGTTTACTATGTCTATTTAATCAATGGTGACAATGCTTCAGTTAAAAAAATTATAGTGGAATAATTTAACAAGGAGAAATTCTATTTTCGGCTTAATGAAAATAGAATTTCTTTCTTTTTATTCTTTTCTAATTTTAAAAAAAACTCGTTTACGTCTTCCCGTAAGGAAAAACAATTAAAAACCTTTAGCCTTGTGCAACGGAATCTTAATCTTAATCTATGAAAACAAAACTACTTTATTTTTTACTGCTGCTTTCTTTAACCACAGTGGCCCAGACTAATTTGGTGCCTAATGGCAGTTTTGAAACCTGGACTTCATCGTCGCAACCAGACAATTGGTATCGCTACATAAGCGAATTAGTTTCTCAGAGTTCAACTGCTCAAAATGGAAATTCAAGTACAAATATGCAGCTTACCAGCGGAACGCTTAATTTCATTAACACTGATTTTTTTGCTGTGGAGGCAAATAAAACGTACCGTGTAACTTTATATCATAGAGCCGTTTTAGGAACATTTTCTTCTCTTGATTTGAGTGTTTATCACAAGCCTGGAACTTTTAAAGAAGAAATTGCAAAAAAGTCGGATGTTACTTTTTCGACATCAGAATGGAGAAAAATTGAATTCGAATATACGTCAACCGTATCTGAAAATATAGAGATTGATGTTACAGTAAACGGAACTCTTAATTCTGAAATTTTGGTAGATAATGTTTCTGTTGTAGATGTTGCTGAAGTACCTGGACAATACACTAAAATTCCGGATCCAGAGTTTGAAAGTTATCTTGGTTATTTAGGATATGACAAGGATGGTATTAACGGAAAAGTGCTTACGAGTGCAATTTCAACAGTAAAAACATTTGATCTTTCGTACTATCAGTGGAACATTACCGATCTAACCGGAATTGAAGGCTTTACTGCACTTGAAAACTTGACTTTTAGAGGCAATACTGGTAGTCTTACCTCTTTAAACGTTTCCAAAAATTTAATGCTTAAAACTCTAAATTGCAGTTCAAATAAATTGACAACTTTAGACGTTTCTAATAATCTGGAACTTGAAAGCTTAATTTGTGGAAGTAATAAACTTACTACTTTAGATGTTTCTAAAAACTTAAAACTTAAAACACTAAACTTTGATAGTAATCAAATAACTTCTATTTCTATAGGAGACAATAAACAGCTGGTTGATTTTAATTGTTACAATAACAAAATCACTAGTTTGGATCTTTCTCAAAATGTATTATTGACAGATTTAAATTGCGGAGTTAATCAACTAACTTCAATAGACATTTCTGGCAACGTTTTATTAAAAAATTTAAATTGCAACAACAATAAATTAACTGAATTAAATCTTTCTAAAAATAATAAATTAGAAGTAGTAAGAACGGATAATAATAGTTTAGCTGCTCTGGATTTGAGCCAACAGCCAAATTTAAAAGCACTTGATTGTTATAGAAATAAAATAAATAATTTAAACATATCTAAGAATACTTTATTGACTAGCCTGGCATGTTATAACAATGAGCTAATACAATTGGATATTTCTAATAATAAAGAACTTGTTGCAATAGACTGTCTTTCTAATAGACTAAAAAATTTAGATGTTACTCAAAATACTAAATTAGTTACGCTTACTGCACATTATAATGATTTAACTAAAATAGACGTATCTAATAACTTATTACTTAAAAACCTTACCATAAGCTACAATGAATTATCTGGTATAGATTTAACCAATAATTCAAAACTAGAGTATTTTAACGGAAGTAATAACCCTGTAAAAAGTCTTGATCTTTCTAAAAATATCGCTTTAACTTCTGTGTCTTTGCAGGAAACTAGAATCGAAAGTTTAGATTTATCATTTAACACAAAATTGACTTCTGTAAATCTAGCCTCCAGCAAGTTATTATATGATCTTAATTTAAAAAACGGGAACAATACTGCCCTAGATATTAACTTACTTAACGCTCTCTATTTAAATTGTGTTTTAGTAGACAATAAAGTCTACGCAGACACAAAATGGAGTACAAAGAAAGAAATCTGGACAAAATTTTCTGAAGATTGCAGACCTTACACTGTTATCCCTGATTCTAATTTTGAAGATAAATTAATCGCTTTAAAAATTGATATTGATGGTAAAAATGGCCAGGTTTTAACTTCGAGCATTGCCACTGTAAAAACACTAGACGTTTCAAATAGTAATATTGTTGATCTAACAGGAATTCAGGATTTTGCAAGTCTGCAAACTTTAAACTGTAAAGACAACCAATTATTATATTTAGATCTTTCTAAGAATAGCGCCTTAACTTCTGTAAATACTTCGAACAACAAACTAGTAAGTTTAGATTTAAAAAATGGTAAAAATACCTTATTAAACAAAAGCACTTCTTTATTTACAAACAATACCAATTTAAAATGTATTCAGGTCGATGATCAGGATTATGCTAACACAAACTGGTCAGGTTTGAAAGATGCTACTGCAAATTATAATACACTCTGTAATGCTTTTGTGGTAATTCCCGACTCAAATTTTGAAAATAAATTAATTGATTTAGGAATTGATGTGGATGGTAAAAACGGAAAAGTATTAACCTCAAACATTGCTGCAATAACAAGTTTAGATGTATCTTCAAGTACTATCTCAAACTTAACCGGAATCGAAGGATTTGTTGCTTTAAAACAATTGGATTTTTCTTCAAATAATTTGAAAGCTGTTGATTTGACAAAAAATGTTGCACTAACGTCATTGAATGCTACGTCAAATCAGTTACTAAACTTAGATCTTTCACAAAATACGGCATTAGTGCAGGTAGACTGTTCAGCAAATAACTTATTTAGTTTGAATTTGAAAAATGGAAAAAACACAAATTTAACTGCTGGTAACTTTAAGGGTAATCCTAACTTAACTTGTATCCAGGTTGATGACAAAAGTTTTTCAGACACGAACTGGCCAAATTTAAAAGAAACAACTGTTTCATATGCTTTAGTTTGTGACGATAATAGTTTTACATTAATTCCAGATCTTGTTTTTGAAAACAAATTAATTAAACTTGGTATCGACAAAGATGGCGTTAATGGAGGTGTTTTAACATCAAGTATTTCTTCTTTAAAAGAAGTAAGTCTTTATATAGCTCAAGGCTCAACAGAAGTTCCTATTAAGGATTTAACAGGAATCCAAGATTTTAAAGCCTTAGAAAAGCTGTCTGTTTCGAACAATCAATTAACGGAACTCGATCTTTCGGGGAATGTTGCTTTAACCGAATTAAGTTGTGGTTATAATCGTTTAAGTAAGATCAACTTATCTAAAAACATTTTACTTACAAAAGTAGACTGTCAGAACAATTATTTTACGCAAATAGATTTTTCTAAAAACACAGAACTTTTAACTGTTAATTGTCAGGAAAACAAATTGACATCATTAGATTTTTCTAAAAACCCGAAATTTAATTATTTATATGCCCATACTAACAAACTAACCAGCTTAAATTTAACAGCAAATCCAAGTCTTAATTATTTAAATTGTGCCAATAGTTTGCTTGAAAATTTAGATCTGTCAAACAATAAGTCTATAATGTATCTTTTTTGCGAGGGCAATCGATTTAAAACTTTAGACGTTTCAAACCAAACTTCATTATCACAATTTGGTTGTGACAACAATTTATTAACTTCAATTAATGTATCTAAAAACACCTACATGTCTCACTTTTCATGTAGCGGAAATCAATTGACCGTTTTGGATTTGTCAGGCAATGCAAATTTATGGACATTATATTGTAAGGAAAACAAATTAACAACTCTAAATATTTCAAAAAATAAAAAATTAGAACACATCAATTGTAGCTCAAACAATCTAGTAAGCCTAAACATTAAAAATGGAAATAATGTTAATTTCGAAGGATTAGACAATGATTATTCTATAGACTTTAGAAACAATCCTAATTTAACATGTATTCAGGTTGATGACATCACTTTTGCTAACGAAAAAATGTCTGGCAAAAAAGATGCAACAGCCACTTATAATACCAATTGCGGATCTACTCTTGTACTACCTAACGATAATTTTACTGTAGAGACAAAGGGAGAATCATGTTTAGGGGAAAATAATGGCGAAATAAATATAACTGCACAAGCAACTTATGTTTATGAAGCTATTATTAGCGGAAAAACATACCCTTTCACTAACAACAGCTTAAAAGTAGCAAACTTAGCTCCGGGAAGTTATACGGTTTCTGTTACGATTCCTGATGAAAACTTTGAGCAAAACTTCAATTTTACAATTGTAAAAGCAGCTACTACTACTGGAAAATCTAGTATAACTTCTAGAAAAGTGGATGTAGAAATTACCGAAGGAACAGCTCCATTTACTGTTTTTATTGACGGAACAGAACAGTTTCAAACTAGTGACTCTAATTTCTCACTAGAACTTAAAGAAGGTGGTTTACTTGAAGTAGCAACGGCAAAAGCATGTGAAGGGATTTATTCTAAAAAAATTAAAACAGCAGATATTTTAGGAACAGTTCTTTCTGCATACCCAAATCCAACTAACGGAATTTTTGAAATCGAAGTTCCAACTGACAAAAATGAAGTTGTAATTGAACTTTACAGTTTTGGCGGACAATTGGTTTCAGGTAAAAAATATGTTATCGAAAATGGAACTGCAAAACTAACCCTTGAAAACCAGCCTTCAGGGATTTATGCAGCCAAAATCTATTTAGAAACTCCAGAATATATTAAAATCATAAAAAAATAAAGATGAAGAATTTTATATACCTCTTAATTATTGGACTTTCACTAATTTCATGTGGCGGAGGAGAAGATTCACCGCCTGTTGAAGAAGTAAATGTTGCTCCTAGCATACCAACTTTAACACTTCCTGTTGACAATAAATTATGTGTAGACAATACTGTTGCTTTTCAATGGAATACATCTACAGATGCAAACAAAGATGCTATTACCTACAAAATTGAGGTGGCAAAAGACAATGCTTTCTCTCAAATTGTAAAAACAGCGGAAGTTAAAACCAATAGTACTTCTGTAGCTTTAGAAAAAAATACTGCTTATTATTGGAGAATAAAAGCAACAGACAGCAAAGGTTTAGCAAGTGCATATTCTGCGACTTTTAAACTTTACACTACCGGAGAAGCTGTGGTTAATCATTTACCTTTTTCGCCTGAATTAGTTGCTCCTGTATTAAATACAGCTTTAGACGGAACAACCACTTTATTAAAATGGAGCGCTTCTGATGTTGACACTTCTGACGCTCTTACTTATGATGTTTATTTTGGAACAGTCAATCCACCAACCGCAAAAGTAAGTGAAAACATAGCTGTACTTTCAACTTCGGTTGCAATAGAACCTGCAAAACAATATTACTGGAAAGTAGTTGTCAAAGACAATAAAGGAGGCGAAACTATTGGTCAGGTTTGGAAGTTTAAAACAAATTAGTATTTCAAAATATTATTACAGAACAATAAAAAATCCCATTTTCATTCCTATGAAAATGGGATTTTTTTAGCTTTGATTCGTTCTAAAAGACCTCTTCGCAAGTAAAAACCTCTTTTAATCGAACACCTTTTTCAGTATGTTCAACTGTTATAATCTGGTTGTGTGCATCATGTTCCAGAAATAAATAATGATTCTGATCTGCTGCTGCATTTAATAATTTTGCTTTTTCAGGCATGGTTAATAAAGGTCTTGTATCATAACCCATTACATAAGGAAGCGGGATATGCCCGGCTGTAGCCAATAAATCGGCACAAAAAACAATTGTTTTATCGTTATATTGAATATGCGGAATCATTTGTTTTTCAGTATGACCGTCAACGTAGTAAATTCCAAAATTCATTTCTTCAGAAAAACCAAAATCAGCCTCAGGACGTTTTATAAAATTCAGTTGCCCGCTTTCCTGCATCGGTAAAATATTCTCTGATAAAAAAGAAGCTTTTTCTCTTGGGTTTGGTTTGGTTGCCCATTCCCAATGATTTTCATTCGTCCAATATTTCGCATTTTTAAACGCAGGTTCATATCCGGTTTTATCAGCATTCCATTGTACACTTCCTCCACAATGATCAAAGTGCAGATGCGTCATAAAAACATCGGTAATATCATCTCGGTGAAAACCATATTTAGCCAATGATTTATCAATAGAATGTGATCCCCAAAGCGAATAATAACCAAAAAATTTCTCTGATTGTTTGTCGCCCATTCCGGTATCAATCAAAATCAGGCGATTTTGATCTTCAATAAGCAAACAGCGCGCTGCAATATCAATTAAATTGTTTGCGTCTGCGGGATTGGTTTTATTCCAGATTGTTTTAGGAACAACGCCAAACATTGCACCACCATCTAATTTAAAATTTCCGGATTCTATTGGATAAAGTTTCATGAGAGTAAATTTCTGATAGAACAAATCTAGGAAATCCAATTTCCTTTTACTAGAAATTTCTACTTAAAACTTCCCTCAAAAAAATAGGGGTTATTCCAGCGTAATTGATGTACTTCCAAAAATTTCCTGTTTGTCGAAGAAGTTGACAAAATAAGTTCCTTTTGGGAAATGACCATCATCAGAATTCAAAATTCCATAAACATTGGCAGGTTTTCCCTGAAAGTCAACTGCCACTATAAAACTATAAACTAAAGCTTTATCATTTCCGAATTCGATTAATTTATCTTCACCCAAAACCTTGTTCTTTTGATCCAGAACCTGAATATAAAAAATTCTTTTTCCGGTTTTTGCAATCGAATTTCCATTTATAGTAAAACTTACTTTCAGCTTTTGAGCGTTTTTCGCTTTATCTGTTTCCAGTTCTGCTCCAGACTTTTTCTCACGAAGTGCGATTACCTTAAAATTATTCATTGCTAATTTTGAGGCGTCTTTTAAGGTTGATTCTAATTTTTTTTGTTTAGAAATTAAAGTGTCATTTTCAGCTTTTTGTTGATACATAACCACATTCTGATCTTCAATTTCAGATAACAGGTTTTTATTTTGAGATTTCAATTTTTTAACCTCTAAAACACTAGAGTTTAATGATTGTCGTAAATCTGAGAATTGTTTACGGTAAAGTATTATCTGATCTGTCGAAGGATTTTTTGATGCTTTTATTATTTCCGTCAAGTTTTCAATATTCTTTCTTTCTAACTCTAATTGTTGCGACAAAGCTGTTTTTTCTAAAATAGCAACATCGTAAGCCAATTTTAGAATATTTAAAGAATCTAATATATCCTTTCGGGCAAGTTCTTGTTCACTAAATTTGCCAATACCCTGTTTTTCCTTATTTATGACCATAGATGAATCAGGATTAGATTCATTGCTAAAAATGTAAAATGTAGCACCTAATCCAAAAACAAATAATACTGCAAAAAGTGCTTTAACCCACCCGTTTTTGTAATGTTTTTTCATAATTACCCATAATTTTGTGCAAAAATACCACTATTCTATCAGTTAAAGCACGTATAAATACGGTATTTTAACTTAAATCAAAGATTATTGTCAAATCAAAAAGCTTTCAAGTAAAATTATGAAAGAAAATGAATTTTGTTTATCGTAAAACAGATTTTTCTAAAACAAAATAACTTCTATCTATTTTAACATTTGTTATAATAATGTGAACCGTTATGGAAAAAGGTTTTTAAGTCGTATCTTTGCAGACAATTTCATTTGAACATTGAAACACAGCACTTTAAAAATGTAATAATTTCATTACTATTTTGATTGCAGATTAAAATGAAAGAAAAAATAAATACCATATACAATGATAAAAGTTTCAGATACAGCCAAAAAGAAAATCATCGACTTGATGAGTGATGATGGTTTTGATGCCGCACATGACTACGTACGCGTAGGTGTGAAAAGTGGCGGATGCTCTGGTTTGTCATATGATTTAAAATTTGACAAAACCAAAGGCGAAGACGATAAAATATTTGTAGACAACGACATAACAATTGCAGTTGAGAAAAAATCATTCCTATATTTAGCTGGAACAATTCTGGAATTTTCAGGAGGGCTAAACGGAAAAGGATTTGTATTCAATAATCCAAATGCAAGCAGAACTTGTGGTTGCGGAGAATCATTCTCTCTATAATTAATAAAGAATAACAAGACTAATAAAGAGTAATTCTTTGAAATTTTTGAAAATTACATCTTTAAATCTTTACATCAAAAATGAGCAAATACACAGAAGACGATTTAAAAATCGAACTCGAAACTAAAGAATACGAATACGGGTTTTACACCGATATCGAATCGGAGACGTTCCCTATTGGCTTAAACGAAGATATCGTGAGAGCTATTTCTCTTAAAAAAGAAGAGCCGGAATGGATGACCGAATGGCGCATCGAGGCTTTTCGTGCCTGGAAAGAAATGATTGAGCCGGAATGGGCAAATGTTCATTATCAAAAACCAGACTTTCAGGCTATTTCATATTATTCAGCTCCAAAACAAGTAGACCCAACTAAAACTTTGGATGATGTAGATCCAGAACTTTTAGAAATGTACAAAAAGTTAGGAATCTCTGTTGATGAACAAAAAATGATGAACAATGTCGCTATGGATATTGTAGTCGATTCTGTTTCTGTGGCTACTACTTTCAAGAAAACATTAGGAGAAAAAGGTATTATTTTCTGCCCGATTTCTGAAGCTATCAAAGAGCATCCAGAATTAGTAAAAAAATATTTAGGAACTGTTGTACCTCAAAAAGACAACTTTTACGCAGCATTAAACTCAGCAGTTTTCTCTGACGGAAGTTTCTGTTATATTCCAAAAGGCGTTCGTTGCCCAATGGAACTTTCAACTTATTTCAGAATCAATCAGGCAGGAACAGGACAATTCGAAAGAACGCTTGTTATTGCTGATGCTGGAAGTTACGTATCCTACCTTGAAGGATGTACTGCACCAAGTCGTGACGAAAATCAATTGCACGCTGCTGTGGTTGAATTAATCGCTTTGGATGATGCAGAAATTAAATATTCTACCGTTCAAAACTGGTTTCCTGGAAACAAAGAAGGAAAAGGTGGAGTTTACAACTTCGTAACCAAAAGAGGTTTATGCGAAACAAACGCTAAAATTTCATGGACACAAGTAGAAACAGGTTCTGCTGTAACCTGGAAATATCCTTCTTGTGTATTAAAAGGAGATAATTCGGTAGGAGAATTTTATTCTATTGCCGTTACCAATAATTACCAACAGGCAGATACCGGAACTAAAATGATCCATTTAGGTAAAAACACTAAATCGACTATTATTTCTAAAGGTATTTCGGCTGGTAAATCACAAAATAGTTACCGTGGATTAGTGCAAATTAGCCCTAGAGCTGAGAATGCAAGAAACTTTTCACAATGTGATTCTCTTTTAATGGGTAACAATTGTGGAGCGCATACTTTCCCTTATATCGAAAGTAAAAATCCATCGGCTAAAATCGAGCACGAAGCAACTACAAGTAAAATTGGAGAAGATCAGGTTTTTTATTGCAACCAAAGAGGTATTCCGACAGAAAAAGCGATTGCCTTAATTGTAAACGGTTTCAGTAAAGATGTATTGAACAAATTACCAATGGAATTTGCTGTTGAAGCTCAAAAATTATTAGAGATTTCTTTAGAAGGATCTGTTGGATAATCAAAAGCAAAAATTATGGATATCATCTTAAAAAATGTAAAGAAAAAAGATTTTCCAGTTTTAAAATCACTGGCAAAATCTCTTGGTTTTGAAATTATTGAAGAGAGCGAAAAACCATATAATTCAGAATTTGTAAAAGAGATTCTTGACGCTGAAAAAAGTATTGAAGAAGGCAAGGGAGTTAAAATAAAAGTTGAAGATTTGTGGAAATAATTTATTCTGAAAAGGCACAAAAAGACATTCTTTTTTGGAAGAAGTCCGGAAACAAATCAATAATGAAAAAAATCACAAGTCTAATTGAAGACATTTTACTTCATCCTTACGAGGGACTTGGAAAACCAGAACAATTAAAATATGAATTATCTGGAAGATGGTCAAGAAGAATTGATAAAGAGCATCGAATAGTCTATAGAATAACGGAAGAAAACAATATTGAAATACTAAATATTCTTTCTTTGAAAGGACATTATGAATAAGTATTAATGGAAAACAAAAAAGTCATCATTTTAGGTTCGTCCAGAAAAAACGGAAACACAACAAAAATTGTCGATGAAATTGCAAAAGAATCGGGAATTGATGTGATTGACTTAAGTGATTATAATATTTCTCATTATGATTACGAAAGCAAAAACAGAGAAGATGATTTTCTGCCTTTAATAAGAAGAATACTCGAAGAGTACGACACTTTAATTTTTGCAACGCCCATATATTGGTATAATATGAGTGGAATAATGAAGGTTTTCTTTGATCGCTTTTCGGATTTAATCCGAATTGAAAAAGAAACCGGACGAAAGCTTAGAGGGAAGAAAATTGGTGTGATATCAAATTCACACGACAACGAAATTGAAGAGAGTTTTTACATTCCGTTCAAAAAAACAGCCGATTATTTAGGCATGGAATATTTAGGACACGCGCATTTTAATGCCAACATCCTAAACCAAACAACAAAAATAGAATTGACATTTATATAAAAATAAAAAAACAATGTTATCAATAAAAAACCTTCACGCCGGAATTGGTGATAAAGAAATCCTTAAAGGAATTAATATAGAAGTTAAAGCTGGCGAAGTACACGCTATCATGGGACCAAACGGTTCTGGAAAAAGTACACTTTCTGCAGTTATCGCAGGAAACGAAAACTACGAAGTTACTGATGGAGAAGTTTTCCTTGACGGAGAAGATCTTGCTGATCTTGCTCCAGAAGAAAGAGCACACAAAGGAGTTTTCCTTTCGTTTCAATATCCTGTAGAAATCCCTGGAGTTAGTGTAACTAACTTCATGAAAACTGCAATCAACGAAACTCGTAAAGCAAACGGACAAGAAGAAATGCCGGCTAACGAAATGCTAAAAGTAATTCGTGAGAAATCAGAATTATTAGAAATCGATCGTAAATTTTTATCTCGTTCTTTAAACGAAGGTTTTTCCGGAGGAGAGAAAAAAAGAAACGAGATTTTTCAAATGGCAATGTTAGAACCAAAATTAGCTATCCTTGACGAAACCGATTCTGGTCTTGATATCGATGCTTTAAGAATTGTGGCTAACGGAGTTAACAAATTAAAAAGCGAGAAAAACGCAATTATCGTAATCACACACTACCAACGTTTGTTAGATTATATCGTTCCGGATTTCGTTCACGTTCTATACAACGGAAGAATCGTAAAATCAGGAGGAAAAGAATTGGCTTACGAATTGGAAGAAAAAGGATACGACTGGATTAAAGCAGAGAATTAAAAATTTTGTTTCAGGTTTCAAGTTTTTTTAGTTTCAGGTTACAAACTATATTTGTAAGTTTTAACTTAAAATAATAAAACTGAAATTATGGCAACAATAACTCGATTTGAAGATTTAGAAATTTGGAAAGAAGCTCGACGATTGGCAAAAGAAATTCATCTTATTGCAGTTCAAACAGAGTTACGATCTGATCTCAGATTTAAAAATCAAATAAAAGATTCTTCCGGGTCAGTGATGGATAATATTGCTGAAGGTTTTGAAAGAGATGGAAATTTAGAATTTCGACAATTTTTATCAATCGCAAAAGGATCAGCCGGAGAAACAAGATCTCAGCTATATCGGGTTTTTGATTTTGAATATATTTCAGAACAAAAATTCGAAGTTTTAAAAACAGATTATGAAAATTTAAGCGGTAAAATAAAAAACTTTATCACCTATCTAAATAAAAAGGATTTCAAAGGAAATAAGTTTCAGTAAAAAACCTGAAACATTAAACCTGAAACAATACGGATTCAAAGGAATTAAGTCACAACGGGCAACCTGAAACTTGAAACCTGAAACACCGAAGGAAACAAAAGAACAATGGATTTAAAAGAAAAATTAGTATCGTCTTTTATGGCTTTTGAAGAGCGTGTCGATGTACATTCAGATTTGCATGACATTCGCACAAATGCCTTAAAAAACTTCGAAAATAAAGGTTTCCCAACCAAAAAAGAAGAAGCTTGGAAATATACATCGTTAAACGCCATCTTAAAAAATGACTTTACGGTTTTTCCTAAGCAAGAAAATGCAATCGAATTTAATCAGGTAAAAAAATATTTTTTACACGAAATCGACACTTATAAATTAGTGTTTATTGATGGTGTTTTCAGTTCGCATTTGTCTTCTACTACGCATGACGGAATTGATGTTTGCTTGATGTCATCGGCATTGACTAAACCAAAATATAAAATGGTTATCGATAAATACTTCAACCAAATTGCAAGTAAAGACGAAAGCTTGACTTCGTTGAATACTGCTTTTGCAAGCGAAGGGGCTTTTATCAATATTCCGCAAAAGAAAGTGGCTGACAAACCTATTGAGATCATGTATTTCTCAACAGGAAACGAATCTGCTTTGTTGGTTCAGCCAAGAAATTTGATTATTGTGGGTGAAAATTCACATGTTCAAATTATCGAGCGTCATCAAAGTTTGAATGAAAATCCGGTTCTAACCAATTCGGTTACAGAGATTTTTGCTCAAAAACGTGCGATTGTAGATCACTACAAAATTCAAAATGACAATCTTGAAGCGAACTTAATTGACAACACTTACGTTTCGCAACAACAAGAAAGTCACGTTTATGTACATACATTCTCGTTTGGAGGAAATCTGACTCGTAACAATTTGAACTTCTATCATTTTGGAGAAAGATTGACAAGTACGCTAAACGGAATCACAATCATTGGCGAAAAACAACACGTTGATCATTATACTTTGGTAAACCACGCAACACCAAATTGCGAAAGTTTCCAGGATTATAAAGGAATTTTCTCTGATCGTTCGACTGGAGTTTTCAACGGAAAAGTTTTGGTAGAAAAAGAAGCTCAAAAAACAAACGCTTTCCAAAAAAGCAACAATATTTTATTGAGTGACAAAGCAACTATCAATGCAAAACCACAATTAGAAATTTTTGCTGATGACGTAAAATGTTCTCACGGTTGTACTGTTGGACAATTAGACGAAACTGCAATGTTCTACATGCAATCTCGTGGAATCCCGAAAAAAGAAGCAAAAGCTTTATTAATGTACGCATTCTCAAATGCCGTTATCGAAAGCATCAAAATACCGGAATTAAAACAAAGAATTACTAAAATCATTGCCATGAAATTGGGTGTGAATTTAGGATTTGATTTGTAGAAAATTCTATTCCTTAAAAATAAAAAACCGATAAGCTTTTTGAAGTTTATCGGTTTTTTTTGCTTTCCTGCAAGGTTTCCAAAACCTTGTAGGTATTATGTTTGCATTTCGATACCTACAAGGTTTTGGAAACCTTGCAGGAATAAAAACAATCTACTTCTTCACACTATCAATAATCCTTTTCAAAAACCCATTAAAATCAAATCCGGGTTCTTCTTCCTTCACTCCCATTCTCACAATTACCATATCTAAAGACGGAATAATCGCCACCATTTGTCCTTGGTAACCACTGCAATAAAACATATCGCGAGGCACATCCGGGAATTTCCCTCCGGTGTTTAACCAAAACTGCGCTCCATATTTTCCTTCAGAAGTATTTGTTGGTGTTGCGGTGTATTTTACCCAACTTTCATCTAAAATTTGTTCTCCGTTCCAGTTTCCTTTATGAAGGTATAATAATCCAAATTTTGACCAGTCTCTTGGCGTTGCCCATCCGTAAGAGGAACCTACAAAAGTTCCTGACATATCTTGTTCCACAATCATCGAATTCATTCCGATTTTGTCAATTAACGCGCCGTACCAAAAATCAAGATATTCTTGTTGTGTTTTAAACTGGCTTCTTAAAATTCGGGATAATAAATTGGTTGTTCCTGAAGAATAATTCCAATGTGTATTCGGTTTGAATTGCGCTGGTTTATCCATTTGCACTTTTCCCATATCTTCAGCCTGAAAAAGCATTTTTGTCGCATCACAGATCGTACTGTAATTCTCTTCCCATTCTAAACCGGAATTCATATGAAGCAAATCATTTATTGTTATAATCTTACGATCATCATTTTGCCATTCTGCAATTGGAGCGGGTTTATAAATATCAATTTTTCCTTGTTTAGCTAAAACGCCAAAAGCCGAACTTGTGATACTTTTTGTCATCGACCATCCTAAAATTTTACTGTCTTTATTAAAACCGGTATCGTATTTTTCGGCTATCAATTTATCTTTATACAAAACCACAACGGCGCGGGTTCTCTTCGCTTTTCCTCCATTTTTATCGAATGAATTAGCAACAGCACTTTTCAATTTTGCATAATCAACATTTGAAAACGTAGTATCTTTTGGTTCATTATTCCCGTAAGGAAAAGGAAGATTGTTGACTAATTTTGTTCTTTTCGGAAGCAAATACGGTTTTGAAACATCAAAATCCTCATTGATCAAAGTTGCCCCTAAACCTTCTCTGTAAATTGCTTTTCTTTCCTTTAAACCATAAACCGAAGCCGTAGCAAACTTACCAGCTTCATCAATAGAGTTTTTTGCCAAATCAATCATATCGATGTCATTGTCCGTTTTCTGGATCAAGTCTAACGACCGATTATCCATAAAATGACCAGAAGCCACACTTTTGGCCGAGAAACCGGAAATCAAATCAAGTTTGGGATAAGTTGTAAATCCGAAATACAAAAAGGCAAGAACTAAAACAAGAAGAAGTACTTTGAGAATTTTTTTCATAATGATGTCAGCTATTTTTAATGCAATATAATTAATTTATGATCACGATATTATGATCGAATTTAGATTTCCTTTTCAGATAATTTATAAAATCAAATCTAATTTTACGGAATCAACATTTAAGCCTGCAATTGATGGCACTATAAAAGGAAATTATCGAATTGCCGTAGAAACCAATTTAGTTTTAGTACTTTTGTAGATAGAATTTTTCTAAATAAGACATGCTAGATATCCAAAAAATAAGAGCTGAATTTCCAATACTTTCACAAAAAGTAAACGGAAAACCATTGGTATATTTCGATAACGGAGCGACTTCGCAAAAGCCACAAATTGTGATCGATGCCGAAGTGAAATACTATCAGGAAATAAACGCCAACATTCATAGAGGTGTTCACACATTAAGTCAATTAGCTACTGATGCTTACGAGATTTCTCGTGGTAAAGTGCAACAACATATTAATGCAAAATTTGCTCACGAAGTACTTTTCACATCGGGAACAACACACGGAATTAATTTAGTTACAAACGGTTTTGCATCTATTTTAAAACCGGGCGATGAAGTAATTGTTTCGTCTTTAGAGCACCACAGTAATATTGTGCCTTGGCAAATGTTATGTGAAAAAACCGGAGCAACTTTAAAAGTGATTCCGATGAACGAAGATGGTGAATTGGTTATGGAAGCTTTTGATGCTTTGTTATCTGAAAAAACCAAAGTCGTTACCGTAAATCATATTTCGAACGCATTGGGAATCATCAATCCTATAAAATATATTATTGATAAAGCGCATGCTGTTGGAGCTGCTGTTTTGATTGATGGTGCACAAGCTGTTCCGCATTTAAAGCCAAATGTTCAGGAATTAGATTGCGATTTTTATGCTTTTTCAGGACATAAAATGTGTGGTCCAACCGGAACCGGAATTCTATACGGAAAAGAAGAATGGTTAAATAAACTTCCTCCTTACCAAGGCGGTGGCGAAATGATCAAAGAAGTGACTTTCGAAAAAACGACTTATGCTGATCTT
This sequence comes from Flavobacterium sp. LC2016-12, assembly GCF_015351595.1. Lineage (GTDB taxonomy): Bacteria > Bacteroidota > Bacteroidia > Flavobacteriales > Flavobacteriaceae > Flavobacterium. The sequence continues at coordinate 218,941 of NZ_JADKPT010000002.1, forward strand.
CCTCATAAATTCGAGGCCGGAACTCCAAATATCGCTGGTGGAATTGTTTTAGGAACTGCTATTGATTATTTAAACAATATTGGTTTTAAGAATATTCAACAATACGAAAACGAATTATTAGAGCACGCTACAAAAAGTCTATTAGAAATTGAAGGTTTACGAATTTACGGAACCGGAAAAAATAAAGCGTCTGTGGTTTCGTTTAATATTGATGGTATTCATCCTTACGATGTTGGTTCTATTATTGATAAATTAGGAATCGCCGTTCGTACTGGTCATCATTGCGCACAACCCATCATGAATTTCTTCTGTATTCCGGGAACCATTCGTGCTTCTTTCTCTTTTTACAATACTAAAGAAGAAATTGATGCGATGGTTGAAGCAGTGAAAAAAGCAAAAACCATGTTAAGCTAAAAAACACATTTTATGAGAATACTATCTTTATTAATCCTGACAATTTTCTTCGGAACAGGCTGTTCAAGCCAAAAACTTGCTGATATGACAACAACACAAATGGAGTATTCTGCGGTTTCGAGAGGAGTCTACAAAAAGATCGTTGTGCAGAATAAAACAGTTTCGGTTACTAATGGCAGAGATACACAACCGATAGAAAAGAAAATCACCGATGCAAAATGGAAACAGATTGTAACAGAGTTTTCAAAAATTAAATTAGAAAGCATTCCAACCTTAAAAGCACCAACTGAAAAACGATTTTATGATGGCGCCGCAATTGGAAATTTAAAAATAACTCAAAATCAAAAGACCTACGAAACTACAGGTTTTGACAATGGTTTTCCTCCTAAGGAAATAGAAAAATTGGTAAATTTGCTAGTTGATTTTGCTAAAGAATAATTATGACAATTAAAGAGATACAAAACGAAATAATAGACGAATTCTCAATGTTCGATGATTGGATGCAGCGTTACGAGTACATCATCGAATTAGGAAAAAGTCTACCGCTAATCAATGAAGAGTATAAAACTGACGAGAATTTAATCAAAGGATGCCAATCGAAAGTTTGGTTACATGGCGAGCAAAATGATGACAAAATTGTCTTTACTGCAGATAGTGATGCTATTTTAACCAAAGGAATTATCGCCATTTTAATCCGCGCGTTCTCGAATCAAAAAGCAGAAGATATTATAAATGCCGACACTCAATTTATCGATGAGATTGGTTTAAAAGAACATTTATCTGCAACGCGTGCAAACGGATTGGTCTCAATGATTAAAAACATCAAGATGTACGCTTTGGCTTTTAATGCTAAGAATAATTAGTGGCGAATTTTGAACCATATAAGTTCATATTAGAAATATAAGCGGTGTGTTTACTAGGTGTTTTAAGTTAAAATATAAGAAGAATTAAAACTAAACTTTTAAATGAACTTATATTACTTATATGGTGGAAAAAAACACAAAAAGTAAGTTTTATCTTTCTTTTTTATTTCTTATTATTGCTGAAAAAGTATAATGATAACGAAGAAATATTTGAAAGATTTAATTTATCAAGTTAATGGAGCGCAATTGAGGTTCATAAAAATATTGGAGCAGGGCTTTTAGAAAACATTTATCATCAATGCATGATTAAAGAATTATCTTTAAGAGGAATTAATTTTCAATCTGAATTGGTAATTCCTGTCGAGTACAAAGGTTTGGAATTAGAATCAGATTTAAGATGTGACTTATTGATTGAAAATTCTTTAGTTGTGGAATTAAAAGCTGTTGATCAAATTATACCTGTTCATATTGCTAAATTAATGTCTTATATGAAACTTTTAAAATGCCCACTAGGATTAATGATAAACTTCAACGTTACAAATATTTATCACGAAGGCCAAAAAACATACGTCAACGAATTATATCGCTGGCTCGAAGATTAGAAATTAAATTTAAACCATATAAGTAATATAAGAGATTATTAGCCTTTTGCTTAAATGATCTAAAAAAAATTATAAAGTTAGAGAAACAACGCAACGTTTTAAATGAACTTATATCACTTATATGGTGAAAAAAAACAAAAAAAAATGGAACAAGAAATTGACACAAACGAATTAGGAGAATCAATTGTAAAAGTTTTAAAAGGCATTTACGATCCGGAGATTCCTGTAGATATTTATGAATTAGGGTTGATATACGACGTAATGGTTAACACAGATTACGAAGTAAAAATCTTAATGACATTGACATCTCCAAACTGCCCGGTTGCGGAAAGTTTACCAAGAGAAGTGGAAGAAAAAGTAAAAACAATCGAAAACATTAAAGATGTCGATGTCGAAATTACTTTTGATCCGCCATGGAGTAAAGATTTAATGAGCGAAGAAGCAAAATTAGAATTAGGAATGCTTTAAAATATTTGTTTCAGGTTTAAAGTTTCAAGTTTCAGGTTACGCAACTTGAAACCTGAAACTTTAAACTTGAAACCATTTTTCATATGGAAGAAATCATCAATAAAGTGGCCAATAGTGCACTCGAAGTATTTGATTTGGAAGATTATTATCCAAAGGGAATGCGTATGCAAATTGACATTTCGCAATGGCTTTTAGAAGGGTTTTTATTGAAAGAAAAAGACTTTAGAGAGCACTTAAAAAATCACGATTGGTCGCAATATCAAGATCAATATGTGGCTGTCAATTGCAGTACAGATGCAATTGTTCCGGCTTGGGCATTAATTTTAGTAAGTGTTCATTTGGCGCCCTATGCCAAAAAAGTAGTTAATGGAACTATCGAAGATTTAGACGGAAGTTTATACGAAGAAATCTTAAAAAACATTGATTATTCAGCATATCAAAATAAACCTGTAATTGTAAAAGGCTGTTCTAAAAAACCTGTTCCAATGCGCGCATATATCTTAGCTACAACATATCTCCAGCCTTTTGCCAGAAGTATTATGTACGGAGAAGCTTGTTCGGCAGTGCCTTTATATAAAGAAACTAAGAAATAACTTTCTTTTCCTAGTAATAAACCCTGAACCTTTTGACGGTTTTTAGTATATTTGTTAATACACTTCTAAACTAAAAACTATGAGAAAGCTAGCGTTATTACTTTTCGTTTTAGTAAATTTCACTTTTGTACAAGCCCAAAATACCGAAAAAGAGTTAATTCAGAATACTGAAAAAGCAGTAAAAAAAATTAACGACACTATTGAAGGAGAAGGTTGGAAGACAAAAGGGACGGTTTCACTTTTATTAAATCAATCAAGTTTTAATAACTGGATTGCAGGTGGAGAAGATAGCTTTTCCGGAACTTTGGGAATCAACTACGATTTCAATTACAAAAAAGATGACATAACCTGGGATAACAAAGTATTAGCTTCCTACGGATTATTGCAAACCAAAAACGCCGATTTCGAAAAAAAGACAGATGACCGCTTTGAACTGAATTCAATTGTTGGTAAAAAAGCTTTTGGTCAGTGGTATTACTCTTACTTTCTAAATTTCAGAACCCAATTTACAACTGGTTATGTTTATGGCCAGGATGCAAACGGAAAAGAAATCAGAACAGAAAATACCAAATTTATGTCTCCGGGTTATCTAACTACAGGTCCTGGTATTTATTGGACTAAAGATGCCAATCTTAAAATTAACTTCGCACCTTTAACTTCAAAATTCACTTTTGTAGACAATGCTTATACTTCTGGAATTGACCAGAATACTGGCTTACCTTATGTTGACGGAGCTTATTTTGGCGTAGACGAAGGCAAAAGTATGCGTTACGAATTGGGTTTCTACGCTTCAGTTTACTACAAGCTAGCGATTATGACCAACGTAACGGCAGAAAACACTTTAAATCTTTACTCTAATTATCTTGAAGATCCTCAGAATGTAGATATTGATTACTCATTAAATATCATCATGAAAGTAAACAAATATTTATCAGCCAATTTTTCTTTCCAGGCTATTTATGATGACAATGCTTACCAGGGTTTTCAAACCAGAGAAGTTTTTGGTTTAGGTGTTAATTTCGGGTTCTAATCTGTCAATTTTACCGCAAAGAGCGCAAAGTTTTTTTGAAAAACTTAATAAGTAAAAAAGTTCGCAAAGCTACATGTTGATTTAGCTTTGCGAACTTTGTGTTTATAATACTTGAATATAAAAATCTTTGTGCCCTTTGTGGTAAAAGTTTTTATTATTCCTCATCTTGTTCTTCTTCCTTCTCGATGGCATCTTTATAATCCGGATACAAAAACTTATTATAAGGGAATCTTGTAATATGAATTTGACGAACTGCTTCGTAAACCCTTTCTCTAAATTCTTCAAAGTTTTGTTTATTTGTAGCAGAAATGAACAATGCATTTTCTTCTCCTAAACGGTGCATCCAGGTTGATTTCCATTCGTCAAGCGTATAATGTCTTGGCGTTTTCTCTGTCATTAAATCATCTTCGTCGATCGTCAAATGTTTGTAGGCATCAATTTTATTGAAAACCATAATTACTGGTTTTTCATGTGCCTTAATATCCTGCAAAGTCTGATTTACAGATGCAATATGATCTTCAAAATCAGGATGCGAAATATCTACGATATGCAATAACAAATCAGCTTCGCGAACCTCATCAAGCGTACTTTTAAAAGAATCTACCAATTGCGTTGGCAGTTTTCTAATAAAACCTACGGTGTCAGAAAGCAAAAATGGTAAGTTCTTTATCACCACTTTTCGAACCGTTGTATCTAACGTTGCAAATAATTTATTCTCAACAAAAACATCACTTTTCCCAACGGCATTCATCAAAGTCGATTTTCCAACATTGGTATACCCTACCAGCGCCACACGTACCATCGCACCACGATTACTACGCTGAACACCCATTTGTTTATCAATCGTTTTGATTTTTTCTTTCAATAACGAAATTCGATCACGAACAATACGTCTATCCGTTTCAATCTCTGTTTCCCCAGGTCCACGCATACCAATACCCCCTTTTTGACGCTCAAGGTGTGTCCATAAACCAGAAAGTCGGGGTAATAAATAAATACATTGCGCTAATTCAACCTGTGTTCTTGCATAAGAACTTTCCGCTCTTTGCGCAAAAATATCCAGAATCAAATTGGTTCTGTCCAAGATTTTACAATCAATAATTTTAGAGATATTTTTTTGCTGTGAAGGCGACAATTCATCATCAAAAATTAAAGTCGATATGTCGTTTTCTTTTACAAAAAGATTGATTTCTTCAATTTTACCCGTTCCCATAAATGTCTTCGGATTCGGGCGTTCCATTTTTTGCGAAAAACGTTTGATCACCTCACCACCAGCGGTGAAAGTTAAAAACTCTAATTCGTCAAGATATTCGTTAAGTTTTTCCTCACTTTGATTTTGAGTCACAATACCAACAATGGCTGTTCTCTCAAAATTTATAACTTCTTTTTCTAACATAGCTTTGAATAAGGTGCAAATTTAATGATTTGTAGCACACTAACCCTTATAGAATATTCTTTTTAAGTTCTATTTAAGAGATTGTTGCTTTTTTTAAAAAACAAAACCATTTAGAAATTACTCTAAATGGTTTCATCCAACTGAAGCTACAGTTTTTTATTCGTAAATAAATGTTTTCTCCGTTTTTACAATTCCGTTCTCCTCGATCTGAGTACAGAAAATTGGAAAGTTCAATTTGTTGTATTTATACTTTCTGCTTACAGCAACCAAAGCACTAGATGACGGACTGAAATTCAATTCGTTATTATAAGATATTGCTTCAAAACTAAACTCCTCTTCGTGATACGAGATCATCGGCACAATTACTTTGTAGTTATCACCAAACAAACTCTGAACAATAAGTTGATCTACTGATTTTTTATCGTCAAAAGTATATGTTTTAGAGATTTTATCTCCCACCAAACCTCTATGTTTTATCACATTATCATTAGTATAAACATATTCAATTTTACCAATAATAGCTTTGTTTCTGTCACGTGAAGTACGTCTCACAATAATACCATTTTCAACAATATACTCAATATCATCAACTAAATTTTGATGGTTCGTACTTTTTTTAGTTGTCACTTTTATCCTTGCTCCTTCATATCCAAAAGTCACCACTTTTGTAATATAATCTGGGCCTTCCTGATATTTTTTTACAAATTTTGTAATGTTGTTGTCTGCATCATAAGTATAGTTTACAACCTCTTTCCAGTCGCTTCCTACTTTGTCCTTTACAGTCATATCCAACAATCCTGCTTTGTTGTAAAAGAAATGCTGAACAACGTCTGAAGTAGTAATTGTGTGTATTTTACCGTCTTTAAACACTACAGTTTTATTGATAATTTCACCATCTGTAGAGTTTTGATAGTTTGTTTTTACAATATTAATTTGCTTTAAACGGACAGGTGCAGTGTTGTCCTGGCTATGCACTAAGCATGGTAGTACCATCATCAGGATGGCGATAAAGTAGGTTTTCATAATTTTTAATTTGTATTTGGGATGACCAAAATACAAAATTCCATCAAATTTTAACAGTTTAAATCTCAAAAAAAATACACTATTAAATTATTCTCCAAAAAATCAATACTTTAAATTACTATCAAAAAAAATAAAACCTACTTTTCGCCAAAAATTTTAATGTCATCCACCATAAAAGCGCCGTTTAAAGTTTTATCTTTTCCAGAGCCAATATATTTAAATGCAATATGAATGTCTCCTGAATAAGCTGATAAATTTACTGTACCTGAACTTATAAATGTACGAGCTGGTGTTAACAAAGAAGGAAATTTTGCTTCTAATTTTGTCCATTTTGCTTTAGAAATATTTGAGCCGTCAAAATTTTCTGAAACATAAACTTCTAAAGAATTTAATGGCGAATCCATCTTCAAATCATGTTGGGCACTTCTAAAAGATAGTGTTGCATTTTTATAGCCTGTCATATTAATTTTAGGAGAAACTAACCAGGCAATGTTTTCAGCAGCTGTCGTGCTGGTGGTATTAAACTCGGCGTAACCGTTGCCGCCATACACCATACTTTTCCATAATTTGGTAGCTTTTTCAACAATATTACTCCAGCCGGGCAATGCAAAATTTACATTGTTTTTTACGGTTTGAAAATCTTCAGCAAAAAATGGAATATTTCTTTTTCCGTTCATGACAACATCCTGCTCTGAGCGAATCATCATTTGATAATCAGATCCAAACTTGGTTATAATTCCTCTTACTTTTCCGCTTCCTTCGGGTACTAAATGATCTGAAAAACTGGCATAACTGCTGGTTCTGAAAATAATCTGATTTCCCGTTTTATCACGCAAATTCCAGTTTGTTGAACCGCCTACATTATTCGTTTCTTCAAAATAATGACGACCAATTGCTCCCTCGGTGAACTCTACATCTGTAAGTTCTATCAATGTATTTAGTTTAGTATCATCTAATGCTTCTTCAATAGAAATTTTCTTTACCAATAGATTTTCATCAATCATAGTACAAGAAGCATTCAATACACTTTTATAATCATTCTGCGAAATCCTGCCAATTGTTGGATCTCCTGCATTACTCACATTCAAACTTCCTATTCTCAATCCGCCGTAGAATAAATCTGTAAACTGATTTTTTAATTTCACATACACTTTGTTTCCAACACGATAATCAATATAAGTGTTCGACGCATCTACTGGTACACTGAAACCTGTGGCAGGAATTCCTTCCTTTGGTAAAGTTTGAAATGAAATGGTTTTAAAAAAATTCCCGTCTTCATCACTTGATACTACATAGGCTTCTATAATATCATCATAAACATATTGTTTTGCAACAGGACCAGCAAGTTCATGTACCTTTTCGACTGTTTTATTCACTGTCAAATCGGGTTGGGTACACTCTAATTTGGGCATTTCAACATCATTATTACATCCACAAACAAATAAAAATGAGAGTGCACAAATTAACTTTAAAACTATCTTTTTCATAAGAATTCTATTTTTCAGGTTTATAAACCGATCGTAAGATTTACAAAATAAGTGCGACCGTATCCGTAATAATATTTAGGCCCGAAGGATGGTGTTCCGCTCGAAACATCCTGGTTTAAAGCTCTAAAGTTGGCGTTTCGCGCCTGTTCAAAACCACCGGTTTTATAAATAGAGTTCATGGCATTATTTACACTTGAAAAAAGTCCGATGTATTTTCCGTGAACGCGCCAGGATTTTCCTCCTGAAAAATTCAATAATGTAATCGGGTTAAATCTTTCTTGTTTTAATAATGCATCTCCACGCTCTTTTGTTGCTTCCGGAAAAGGAAAACCATTCGCCGGATTGATATAAAATTGAGCGGTTCTGGCAATCGGAGAAATATCAATATAACTTTCGGAGAGATAATTTATGTTTGCACCAATCCACCAAAATTTGGGATCTCTATATTCTAATCCCAATGAATAAGCTTGTTGTGGCATCCCTGCCTGTTTGTAATTTTTAATGTAAGCCTTCCCAAAATCAAAAGAGGTTAGTTTGTCTGCTATTGCAGCATTTGCATCATTGGTAATCAAAACATCAGGATTACTATTGTAGATATAATTACCGTAAGCAACAGCTAAAGTTGCTTTTAAAGTGGATGAAATTTGATATTCAAAACTCAACTCTGCTCCAACATTTTTCTTGTCTAAATGGGTTAGCGTCTGGCTTACAAAAGCGTCTGTTGCATCGTAACCGGCACCGTTATCAAAGATACCTTCGGCATAAAAAAAGGAAGTTTTGGTACTGTTTTTAATCAAAGTATAATAAGTGGTTAAACGCATCTTTAGCTTGGGTGAATGATAAACGTAATTGGCTTCAGCACTTGAAATATTTTCACTTTCAAGTCCGTGGACAATTGAATTATTTAGGCGTGAATTGGAGAAAGTATTTCGAAGTGAAGGCGCTCGTGTCAAATGTTCTCCATTAAAAAACAAAGATTGTCTGCCCGAAATTTTATAAGTAAATCCGCCTTTGAAACCAAAATTCTCAAAATTGACTTTTTGGCTTTTGCCGAGGGAAGTTGTTGGGTAAATTCCGTTTTGATATAAACCTTCCCGCTGATAATTGGATACAGCATACGATTGTGCCAAATAAAAATCAGTCTTTTTATAAGAAAGTCGAAACTGGGTAAAAGCATCAATTGTATTGGCCAGAAAATTATAATTATAACCATAAGCATCCCCGACTCTTACTTTCCGATTTGGATTTTGCAAATCCGATTGTGACTGGTTTCCTTTATAAAAAGGATCAATATCTTCGAAATATGCACCGCCAAGTAAATCTAAAAGATATTGAAAATTATGTGATTTCAGGTTTCTAAAAGTAAGTCCTCCATCAAGAAAAATATTGGGCGTCAGCTGCGAATTCAAATTAGAACTCACTGCAAAAGTTTTATCATCCGTTCGATCTTCGTATAAAACATAGCGGCTTTGTGCCGGTTCATAATTTATAATAGCTGGATCTGAATTTGTCCTTTGGTTTTGATTGGCGCGATACAGGACATCCCAATCTATTTGAGAATTTTCTAAGAAGGAGATTTTATTTTTTTCTGCATTTTCATAATCAGGAGTAAAAGCACCTGAGAACTCTCCTTGATCTTTTGCATAAAGTGAACTGAAATAACTCGGCAATTTTCGGTAGTAAGTTGGGTCTGGACTGTCTGCTTTTTGATAATCAATGCTACTGTTTCCGACTTTCCCAAACTGGTACATTATACCTGAATTGAGATTTGTTTTTTCATCAATTTTAAAATAGTGATTCAACATTAAAAGTGGTTCTTCCACTTTTTTAATTCTTGCATTTCGCTTTTCTCCGTTCTGAAAACCCCAATACGAATTGTATTTTTCGCTTGTTAATTGTGTTACTTCAGCTGTGTTTGCCGAATTTTTTCCTCTTGAATTTGGTGTATAAAAACCTGTAAAATTTAAAGCTTGTTTTGCATTTAATTTTTTCTCAACACTTATAAATAGAGACTCCGCCTTGAAGTTTGTTCCCTCAAAAAAACCTTCATCCGACCAGCGTTTGCCTGCTGAAATCGCATATGCCCAACCCGAAGCATTCATTCCGGAAGTATATGTTCCAATGGCGCGCCAGTTGTAGGAGGTATTGTTTCCAGAAAACGTTAACTGTCCTCCCTTTCTATACATGGAGGCTCGTGTAAAAATTTGCTGTGTGCCTAAAACACCTCCAAAAGTATAAGTAGAAGCTGCAGTGCCAACAGAAAATTCCTGATTTCTGAGTACATTATTCAAACCTCCCCAATTGTTCCATTGTGGCCTTCCATCATACAGTTTATTCATGACCATACCATTGAGCATCATGGTTCCGTTTTCGCTATCCAAACCCCGAACCCTAAATCGGGCCTGACCCCAATTGAAAGCCGAAGCCTGCATAAAAGCATCTTTTGAAGATTGCAAAAGCCCAGAGGTCATTTCAGACGAACTGTTATCATCTGTTAGATCACTATCCAATAAAGTGATTAAAGCAGCAGGCGTTTCATCTGAAAAATTATCTTCGAGCAGTAATATGCCGAGGTTCACTTTAAATCCAAAATTGGATTCCAGTTTTAAAAGCAAATCTTTGTAACCCTGACTGTGAATCAAAAGCAGCTGTTCTCCTTTTATTGGAGAATGAAGTTCGAATCTTCCGTTGGCTGATGTAAGTTGTGTTAAGGAAGAATTCTGAATAGAGACCACCACATTCTCTATTGGATCTTGTGTTTTGGTGTCAATAACAAATCCAAAAAAGGTCGTTTCTTCTTGTGCAAAAATTTGAATAAAAGGCAGAAAAATAAAAAAGACCAAGTACTTTTTTCTCATAAAACACAATTTACTTTGAATAGTGATTTTAAATTGAAATGCTTAATCATTTCAATTCTGATTCAAAGGATAAAATTGGTTTTTTGGTCTTTTTAAAATTCTGCGAGACAAAAGTTTTAAAATTCAAATATAAACAAAAAACTATATTTATAAGTTATTTCTTATAAATAATATGTATTTTTAAAAAGTGTTGATAGAATTTTTATTGGGTAACTCTAATTTTAGAAACCATAAAAGCAATCAGAACCCCAAAGATTCCGATAAAAGCAAACGAAAATTGAAGTCCAAAATTTTGAGCAATATGCCCAATTACTGGAGGTCCCATTAAGAATCCAAGAAAGCTGACACTCGAAACTATCGTTAAAGCTTCTCCCGGTGGAACGGTTGGGTTTTTCCCGGCCATACTGTAAACTGTCGGAACAATAGTGGCAACACCCAAACAAACAGCCATAAAAGCAATCGTACACGGAATAATATAAGGAAGAAAAACGGCAGTGAAAAGCCCGGCAGAAATCATAACTCCGCTAATTTGCATTACGCGTTCACGTCCAAATTTGTTGATTAAACCATCGCCTAGAAAACGTCCGCTCGCCATCATAATCATAAAAGAAGTATATCCTAAAATTACCAATGGTCCTGGTGCTTGTACGATATCTTTAAAGTAAACGCCGCTCCAGTCAAACATAACGCCTTCGCTCGCCATACTGCAAAAGCCAATTACACCAAGCCAGATTAAAGTGCTGTCTGGCTTGACAAATAACTTTTTACCTTCGGAGGTTTTATGTTTGATTTTTTCTTTGGCTCTGACCAAAAATTTAAAATTAAAAGCAACCATTATTATTACAATTATGCCAACAATAATAAAATGATGTAATGGAGAAAGATTTAAAGTTAACATTCCCAAGCCAACCAATGCACCTGTGAATCCGGCGAAACTCCACATGCCGTGAAAGGAGGACATAATTGTTTTTTTGAAAAGTACTTCGGTATAAACACCTTGTGTATTTACAGCGATATTAGCTAGATTTCCAAACAATCCAAACAAAAATAAACCTACTGATAATTGAAAGGCTGTTGTTGCTAAACCTAAATTGGCCAGACATAAAACATACATTATTAAGGAGAAAACTAAAATCCTGTGACTACCGAATTTTGTAACCATTTTTCCTGAAAAAGGCATGATGACCAATTGCCCCATTGGGAGCGCAAAAAGTATAGAACCCAAATCGCCTTCGGTTAAATGCAAGGCGGTTTTGATATCCGGAATTCGGCTTGCCCATGTTGCAAAACTTAACCCCATTCCGAAATAAAACATTCCCACGGCAAAACGAATTCGGTTTAAATAAGAAGCTTTTGCTTCTCTATAGACTTTCTTGATTTTCCCTTTGGTTTGGAATAGTGATAATGGATTGAAGTTGATCAAAATAATGGATTTTTGGATTGCTAGTATAAAAATACAAAAAATGTACTTTACACACTAACGAAGACCGCCAGTTCCTGAATTTATAACGTTATATGTTTATAAATTCTTTAAGGAACAAAGGTTCTGAGGAACAAAGGGACAAAGGTTTTTTATCTAACTGCATAAAAAAAGACGCACAACTGTGCGTCTATATTTTTTCTAGCCACAGCTTAAAAGATTAAAAGGATTAAATAAAACCGCTTTAATCCGCTAAATCCGTGGACCAATTTATTTACAAATTAATTACCCTCTGCTGTGCATTACTCGCAATAGCAGCTTCAATAATCTGCATTACTTTTACACCATCCTGTGCCGTAACGGGTTCTGGTTTATTGTTTACAATGGAATCATAAACGCCATCAAAAAAGGAGAAATAATTTCCCTGAAGGGTTGGTATTTTTTCGCGGATCACTTCTCCGTTAATTTCAGTATGTAAAAGTCCTTGCAAATCTTCAGATTCTGTCCCCCACGATTCTAAATTTGGCTTTTTGCCGAGTTTTAATTCATCTTCCTGAACATCACCGCGCGGTTTTAAGAAAGAACCTTTTTTTCCGTGAATAGTATAAGCAGGATTGGCTTCTCTCACAAAAAAACCTGCTTTTAACCTCACTCTGAAATTGTCATAAATCAACAACAAATCAATCCAGTCATCGACTAAAGAATTTTCTCTGGTGTAACGAATGTCTCCGAAAACCGACTTTGGAGATCCAAATAAACAAACTGCCTGATCGATTAAATGTGGCCCTAAATCTTTCAGGATTCCGGCTCCGTCATTGGCTGTTTCTTTATGCGCTTTTATACTTAATAAAGGATTGTATCTGTCAAAATGGAATTCAGCTTCGACCAAATCTCCTAAGACACCATCTTTGATTATTTTCTGGATGGTTTTAAAATCACTATCCCATCTTCTGTTTTGGAAAACGGCTAATTTTAATCCTTTTTCTTTTGCAATTGAAGCTAATTCTTCGGCTTCGGCAACTGTTGTTGTAAAAGCTTTTTCGACAACGGCATGTTTTCCGGCCAAAAGCACTTTTTTAGCATATTCATAATGGGTTCCAACTGGTGTGTTTACGATTACCAAATCGACATTGTCTGCTAATAAATCATCGATTGAAGGATAACTTTTTACATACGGGTAATCTTCCTGAATGAGGTTTTTACTTCTTTCCCAGGAACCTAATAATTCAAATCCGGGATGAATGTCTAAAAATGGAGCGTGAAAAACTTTCCCCGACATTCCGTATGATAGTAGTGCTGTTCTTATTTTTTGCATTTTGTGATTTTTATTAAAATAAATTTTAATGTTTTTTTTACCATTAAGATATTAAGAAAATTAAGTTTTGCTGCTTAAAGAAAAATTAAGTTCAAAGCTTAATGGATCTTAATGGTTCAAATTAAAACCTTATGGTTTATTTAATTTTAGCGCGTTCGTATTGTTTTGGCCATTGGATGTCTTCGTTCAAGTCTTTGGCGAAATCTAATGGTAAGTTAGGGTTTCTTAAAGATTCTCTGGCGAATAAAACTAAATCGGCCTGATTGTTTTTCAGAATTTCTTCGGCTTGTATGGCGTGCGTTATTAAACCAACTGCTCCCGTTAAAATATTTGCTTCTTTTTTTATTTTTTCAGCAAATGGAACCTGATAGTTTGGATGTAACGGAATTTGCTGATGCGAAACCAATCCGCCAGACGAAACATCGATTAAATCTACTCCTTTTTCTTTTAAAATTTCGGAAAGTTTTACTGATTCTTCAGGGCTCCATCCGCCTTCTGCCCAGTCTGTAGCTGAGATTCTAACAAATAACGGTAAGTCTGACGGCCACTCGGATTGAACTGCTTCTACAATTTCTAAGGTAAATCGGATTCTATTTTCAAAACTTCCTCCGTAGGCATCTGTTCTGTTATTGGTTAAAGGAGAAAGAAACTGGTGCAGTAAATAACCATGTGCCCCATGAATTTCTACAACCTGATAACCTGCTTCAACTGCTCTTTTGGTTGCGGCTTTAAAATCAGCAATCACTTTTTGTATTCCATTTTGATCCAAAGCTTCCGGAAGAAACGGTTCATCATCGTGATACGGAATCGCGCTTGAAGAAACTGTCTGCCATCCGCCTTGAGCGAAATCTAACTTTTTATTGCCTTCCCAGGGAGCAGAAACACTTGCTTTTCGGCCGGCATGTGCCAACTGAATTCCGGGAATTGAATTTTGAGAAACTATAAACTGATTGATTGTTTTTAATTTCTGAATGTGTTCGTCTTTCCAGATTCCTAAATCGGCAGATGAAATTCTGGCTTCGGGAGAAACGGCTGTAGCTTCCTGAATGATCAGACCCACGCCTCCGCTGGCACGACTTCCTAAATGAACCAAATGCCAATCGTTTGCAAATCCGTCAACTGCTGAATATTGACACATTGGGGAAATAACGATTCTGTTTTTTAAAGTGATTTTTTTTATAGTAAGTGGAGAAAATAATAATGAAGCCATATTATGTAACTTTTAATGGTTTTAGGCTACCAATTAGGTATGATAGCGTATAAAAAAGTAAAGTTACAGCATCTTAATAAAAGGAGAAATCTAAATGTTTATTAATTAACAAACATTTAAAACCTTATGTCTTATATTGCGCTATCAAATTAAAATAGAAACGTTACTTTTGTGCGTTAAATTACGAACTAAAAATACAAAATGGATATAGTTATCAAACTCTCTCAATTTCTATTGAGTTTATCTTTACTTATTATTCTTCACGAATTAGGGCATTTTATTCCCGCTAAATTATTTAAAACCAGAGTCGAAAAATTTTACTTGTTTTTTGATGTTAAATATTCGCTTCTAAAAAAGAAAATTGGCGAAACAGAATACGGAATTGGTTGGTTACCGCTTGGAGGTTATGTAAAAATCTCAGGAATGATCGACGAAAGTATGGACAAAGAACAAATGGCGCTTCCACCTCAACCGTGGGAATTCCGTTCTAAACCGGCCTGGCAACGTTTGATCATTATGTTGGGTGGTGTTACAGTAAACTTTATTCTTGCTTTTATTATATATATAGGAATGGCGTTTGTTTATGGTGATACTTATGTAGCCAATGCTGATTTAAAAGATGGTGTTTGGGTAACCAATCCTGCAATTGAAAATGCGGGGATTAAAACAGGTGATAAAATCATTGCTATTAACG
The DNA here is from genome assembly GCF_015351595.1 of Flavobacterium sp. LC2016-12. Classification (GTDB taxonomy): domain Bacteria; phylum Bacteroidota; class Bacteroidia; order Flavobacteriales; family Flavobacteriaceae; genus Flavobacterium. The sequence goes on from NZ_JADKPT010000002.1 coordinate 234,314, forward strand.
GTAAAAAAATAGATCGTTATGACGATATCGCTAAAAACCTGTTCATGGCTAGCGAAGTTACTGTTGAAAGAAACAACGAAATCAAAACAATTAAGTTTCCTATTAACATTATTAATAAAATCAGCAACTCTGGAGTTAAGCGTTCTTTAGTAGAAATGAGAATTCCTTTTGTGGTTTCTGGCTTCGATGAAACTTCACCAAATACCAAAGCAGTAAAACCAGGCGATATATTAACTCATATTAATGGAGTTCCGGTTAAATATGCTGATGAAGTAGCCGCTCGATTTAAAAATTTTAGTGGAAAAACGATTCCAGTAACGGTAAAAAGAGGAGATCAGGTTATTCAGAGTGCTTTAAAATTCAACAAAGAATCTAAATCGGGAGTAGCTTATGCTTCAAGATTACCCTATTCTAATCTGGAAAAATTAAATCTTTATACGATCAACCGTCAAAAATTTAGTTTTGCGGAGTCAATTCCGATTGGGATTGAAACTGGTGCTAACGGATTAGTTGAGTACGGAAATCAGCTTAAAACAATTTTTAATCCAAAAACAGAAGCTTATAAAGAAGTTGGTGGATTTGCAGCAATTTTCAACATTTTTCCAAATACCTGGAGTTGGGAAGCGTTCTGGTCAATCACTGCTTTATTGTCAATTATGCTTGGTGTTATGAATTTATTGCCAATTCCTGCCCTTGATGGTGGTCATGTGATGTTTTTATTGTACGAAATAATTAGTGGTAAAAAACCAAGTGACAAATTCCTTGAAAACGCCCAAATGGTTGGTTTCGTTCTACTTATAGCACTGCTTTTATTTGCTAACGGAAACGATATTTACAAAGCGATTGTCAAGTAAAAAAAATAATTAAAAAAAGAGTTAAAATATTTTTGGTAAATTAAAAAATCGACTATATTTGCACTCGCTAAAAAGAGCAACAACTTCCTCCTTAGCTCAGTTGGTTAGAGCATCTGACTGTTAATCAGAGGGTCCTTGGTTCGAGCCCAAGAGGGGGAGCAACTTTTTTTAGCAAACATATTTACCTTTAAGGTGATTCCTCCTTAGCTCAGTTGGTTAGAGCATCTGACTGTTAATCAGAGGGTCCTTGGTTCGAGCCCAAGAGGGGGAGCTTATTAAATACCACTTACATTTCGTAAGTGGTATTTTTTTTTGATATTTACTCCAAATGATCTTGTTAATCAGAGCCCCGATAGCTATCGGGGTTGGTTCGAGCCCAAGAGGGGGAGCTTATTAAAAGACTATCATTTTCATGATAGTCTTTTTTTTGTGCTATTCCAATGTTATATCTTCTAACAATCGATAATTAGTGTCTGACTATAAAAAAGAAATCCCGATCATTTTGTGATCGGGATTTTTTTTGCTCTGAGAATACGTGGAACTATTCTTTCGCAATTCTGTTATTCGCGTTTTTACTTTCAAACAGCACCATCATCTCATTGGCTTTTTCGGTTTGGCCGGTCTCTTTCAACGACTGTGCATATCTATAATAATAAGACGCTTCTGAATTGGGAGCCATCTCCAATAACTGCGCATAAAACTTGGCAGCTTCCGTCATTTCACCATTAAAATAGTGCTTATCTCCTACCTTTTTGAGCATATCTGCTGAAGCATAACCTTTGTCTATCACTTTCATATACGTTTTGGTGAGGTCTACAGTAAGGTATTTTGCTTTTTGGGCTGGTGGGATCACCTCAACTTTTACTGGTTTTATTGTTATAACGGTGTCCTTAATGTTTTTGGAAAGCATTCCTATTTCCGTTGGTTTTACTTTTGCTTTTCTATATACTACTGTTACGGTTCTTGTATTGTTTGGCCCAAGATCATAGGTATTTACCATATCCAGTTTTGAAACATCGTACTTGGTCACTCTTCTTCCAAAAGACATATTAATAGTTTCTTCTACATGATAGTAATCCAATACAAGATCATCACCAGATTTGTTGTCAGTTTGTGAATGTGCATTTGCTATTGGTGCAATGACAGGAGCCTTTGAAGTAGCACGCTGTGCAAAACAGCTCAAAGAAAAAACACATGCAATTGTTGTAATCTTAACTGCATAAGTTTTCATGATGATTAGATTAATTTATTCTGAACCTTAAAATAATAGCAAAGGTACTTATAGTTCCTTTTTTTATTATATTATACCCACAAACAACCTTAAAAAACGTTAAAGTGTTGTTTTTCAACAATAAAACAAAAACAAACAGACACAAAACTAAAAATAATACGAAAAGTATCTTTTCTACTTTTGGCTATTATAACTGAAAAAAGCGCTGACAATTTTACTTGCAGCGCTTTTCTATATTTTTAAAATCGGTCTAAAACTTATACTCCTAATTTCTTAGCAAGATCAGTTGGAATTCCGCCTTTGTTTACCATTAAGGCAGTTGTTTTATACTTCACAAAGTTTTTGGTTACAAACAAGAAACCTTTGTAGTCGTTTGTTTCTCCCCAAGAATTTTTTACGATATAATATTCTCTTCCGGTTTGATCTTTTGCAAGACCAATAATATGCATTCCGTGGTCGTCTGTTGTAGTGTAATTATCAAAGGCAGCCTGACGCATCTCCGGAGTAATTTCCGGCTCTGGTTTTGGCCCGTTAAACATGTCTGCTTTTTCTTCAGCTGTCATCTCATCAAATTTCTTTGTTGGAACATAAGCTACACCATTTTTCCAGCTAAAGCTTTTCTCACTTACGTCAGTTGCCCAGGCTACAGTGTATCCTTTTTTCAACGCATTGTCAATAACATCGGTCATGTCATTTACTTTTACGTTGTAAACCTGATCAAATGACCAGTTGTCCGGCACCATCATGGTTGTTTTTTGATAATATGGAGCAGTTGTAAAAGACGACATTTCTACATATTCATCAGGATTAATTCCAACAACTTCTTTAGCAAAAGATTGTGGTGTATAATTTTTCCCTTTGTATGTAAAGTTTTCCGGCACTTTTCCTAAATAAGAATCGATTACTGCAGCATATGCTTTTTGCCAGTTTGGAGTTAGTTCTCCATTTGGATTTTTAACTACAGCAGCCAAAACACCTTCGATAAGCGCCGCCATTTCTCCAAATTTATTTTTATCCGTTCCGTAGTTTAATCCTGTGTACACTTCTCTTGGAACGGCTCCGTATTTTTTATACATGTTCGTTACATCGTGCAATGCACCTCCATCACCTAAAGTTACAGCACCATGCATACGCACGTAATTAATCCCTTTTTCTACATATACATTTCTTGCAGAATAAATCTGAGACAATTCGACAGGCTGTTTTCCTAAACGAATCATTTCTGATTCTAAAAATGAGTTTGTAGCATAACTCCAGCACGTTCCTGAAGAACCTTGTGCTTTTACCGAAGTTGTTCCCAGGTTAATTTGCTCTGTGAATTTAAAGTTCTCTTTACTTTTATCACTCGCATTCATTTTTAGTGAATTCACTAAAACGTCTTGTGCAAAACAGCTGCTCACACCAACCAAAAATGCTGATGCCACAAAAACTGATTTCATCGTAATTTTATACATAATCAATGATTTAAATAGTTGACTAATTAGTAGCCTCAAATTTATATTTGTTACAAAACAATTAAATATTAGTTAATAAAACTACAGCTTTGCCGTTAATTTTTACACAATATTTTTATTAATCTATAAAACCTTACAAAATATGCAAATACTAATTAGATAATGTATCAATGAGATAATGTGTCAATTAGATAATTAGATAATTTTTGTGATTGCGGATTAAACTTAAAATCTCTTTACCTCTTTTTTCTACAATAGAATTATACCCGAAAATCACCTTCAAAAATAAAACCCCGATGAAATAATTATCATCGGGGTTTTGTTTTTGATTTATGCTAAAGATTTATCACATCCAATTACATCCAAAACAATATAATAAGCCCATTGTTCCTATCCTGTGGCTACATCAACACCATCAGAATCTTTCTCTTGCCTCTAGTCTCTTTTTTCTATGTTCTATTCTCTATATTCTATTTTCTTTCCAGCATCTATCGCATCCAATTACTTCCAAAAACAACATAATATGCCCATTGTTCTGGTCCTTTTGCCACATCGACACCCATTCGTAATTTGAATTTACGGGCTAATAAATATCTGAAACCTGTTCCATAGCTATACACCACGGGTTTTGCAAACGCCTGGTCCCAATCGTTAAAGGCACTTGCAAGTCCGCCATAACCCATTAAACTCCATCGCCTGTATACATCCCATCTAAATTCGGCTTCTGTAACAATACTTGTTTTGCCTTGATATCGTGCTGCGGGTATTCCTCTTAAATTTATTCCCGGCAAAAGATAAAAAGGCGGACTTCCAAAGGCCTGTTCTCCTTCTATTCTTAACCCCCCAATTAATTTTTTAGCAATTGGATAATAACCTATTGCTGATAAATTGACTCGCCATGCATCATAATCACTTCCTATTGCATCATCTGACCAAAAAAAGTCGGATTGAATCCTTATTCCTTTATCTGGTGTAAATATGTTATCGCGGCCGTCAAATTGAAGTGCACCTCCTAATTGGCTGACTGTACTTTTAATATCTCCAGGTTTTACAAAAGGAGGAGGAAGATTCAAATCCGGCAACTCTATATTAGAATTTAAAAAAAGATATTGTGGTCCGGCACTCCATTTCGCATTTCTAAATTGCTTTAACCATTGCGTATAGAAAATGGTAGATTTAAAATTTAGTTTAAATTCCTGGTCACCTCCAACAGGTAAATTGTTTGCATAAAATGACAAATTCATATCGCCATATCCTGCCATGACACGATATAATATTCTCGGTTTTACTAAAGTAGCAGAACGAAAAGCACCTACCATCCAGCTATTATTACCGGTATACATTCCAATTCCTCCTGTTATGTCAGGATTTATAAAACGTTTTTTTCCATTTTCATCAATAACTGGCGGACGTTTTTTTAAAAAAATAGGAACAAGTGCCCCTCCTATACCTCCCAATGCAGGTTCTGTAATAATTGTTGGAACTACAATAAAACCATGTGCATAAATAATATAGTCGCTTAAATCGACTGCATGATCTAAAGAATCTCTTAAACTAATATGCTGTTTTTGTCCCATCATCACATTGAATGACAAAAGAAAAAAAACATTTGCGAGAACCATTTTTCGGAAGAGCTTTGTGTTTTTCATATTTAGAATCTCGATATTTTATATTAACCAACCTTAGATTTTATTTGCATTCGATAAAAAACACTATGAGATAAAAAACAGCTTCAAGTTATTTCAACTATTCTTTCTTTAAACTAAACACATGGGCCAGTGTCAGAAAAAAAGTGTTCCCCTGGAATCTGTTAATAGCATCAACCTCAGCCAGCCATCTAAATCCTGCAGAAGTTTTACAACCAATATGAAAATAGTTGATCTCGGCTCCTATTGCTCCAACGCTATCCTTATCACCTTCTACAATTCCTATTATTGGTACAGGAATCTTATCACTAGTCACTTTATATTGTAAATAGTAAATTAAACCCGCGTTCAATATTCCTGTTGGCGCTGTTTTCTCTGCATTCATCATATAGAATGTTTTACCCAATCCGCCTTCAATACTTAAAATGTCTCCGGTTTTAATATCGGTATCTTTCTTTTTTCCATTGATTTCATAAGAAGCTAAAGTGGCAAAGTGAAATGTTTTTTTATCATTAAAATATAAAGTTGTTCCGGCTGAAAATTCGTTCATGAACATTCCTAAACCACTATTATCAGATGCTCCGGCTGTAAATCTTCCGGTTGGCAAATACATTTGGTAACTCACTACAAAATCGGCTCTTTTATTATGCCATCCTAATTGAATGGGTTGAATATAAGAGTCTGTCAATGCCAGGGAATTATTCACATCTGTACTATTTCCCTGAATTGTATTTGCTGCAAAAGCCAATAATGCAGTTGCACCATAATTAGCTCCTAAAATTTTAAAATCACTTACCCATGAAATTCCGGCTCCGGTAATCGTCATGGTTAAATCTGGGTTAGCAACCGATTTATCTCCATTGGCATCTTTTAAAGATGATGCACTATAAAAATATCCTGGAATATAAACACTTAAGGTATTTGCAGGAGTTTGAGTTCCGGATTGCAATCCCATGGCTCCCAAAATATGACCTCCTTTTAGTTGTGACTGTCCAATAAAGGAAACAAAAAGAAGTAGTAGTGTAAATAATGATTTGATTGTTTGTTTCTGTTTAAATTTCGTTTTCATCATTTCTACTTTAAAAATTAATAAAACCTAACAAACCCTTTCTACAAACTATATCTTTTTAGTTTGAAGATTGTTTTAAATAATAAGTAGTTGCTTTTTCAGGATTGATTCTGATTACTTTAAAATATTCTGAAGGCGATTTTCCGGTATGCTTAATAAAAGCTCTGAAACAGGTCGTTCTTGATTTAAACCCGGAACCCCATGCCATTCCTTCAAGTGACAAATCTTTCCAATCCGGATCGTTTATTTTGTCTTTGAAATATTCAATTCTTTTCAGGTTTACATAATCCTGGAAATGAAGATTGAATTCTGAATTAATTAAATTTGATAGATGATGTACCGATATTCCGGTCTCTTCAGCAATATCACGAATCACTAAATCTTTCTTCAGGAAAAGCTCTTTTGTAGCAAAGATGTTTTCTAATTGAGCGAGATATTGTTGCTTTTTTTCTGTCGTTAATTCTTTCACTACCGGCAGACTATTTTTTGTTTCATTTGTTTTAATGATCACCAGGTGATTTTCTTGCTGATCAAAGTCAAAATTCTCATTTACTTCATTGCTATCATTTACCTCTACTATTTCATTTGCATCATAGAAAATTTGCGGCTTAAAATAAAGCCATCCCACTGTAAAAACAAGCACTGAAGAAATCAGGATATAACATGAAAAGTCGATACTATCAACACGGTTTACTAAAAAATAATGTACAAAAAGCGTCGAAAACAAAAACAAAATCATCAAATTATAAAGTCGGATCCAGCTTAAAACTTTTATTCTGTTAAATTGATCTACGTTGAATTTTTTCAAATCATAATTCAAAATCATCATAGTCTGGCAAAAAGCGTACATCAGCCAAATCGTTAGACTTAGCATCGAAAAAGGGCTTTCTATTCTAACTGCCAAATTATTAATAATAGGAAGATCAAAATAGCTGTCAACCCATACAATTAGTGTTAAACTAAAATAGAAGATAAAAGGCAGAAAATGCATCCAATCATACTTTCTAAATATCCTGTCTGAAAACAAAACACTTCTTACATATAAGAAAGCAGAAGGTGCTACTAAAAACATAAATGATTTTGTGATCATAAACAGATCAGGGAAGGTCTTGAAAGTAGTGGCCGATAAGTAAAAATTATAGACACTCACAACGGCAAGACTGAACAGAAATAGCCCTAAAAAGAAACTTTTTGAATAGTTTTTCTTTGAAAAAAGAACCATAAATGATGTTGCAAAACCAACTATTGTGGCTACAAAAAAGAAAAGAGAGAGTACTATATCGAGCATAATTTCCGGCTTAAATTTTAAAAGGTATTTCTTTTAATGTTGGTTAAAAGAACAGACTTGGGGAGTCATTTAAAAGGCTATACTTATTTGCCGAAACAAATAAGTATAGAGGCCCTTATACATTAAATTTATAGCTATAAATTGGTCAACTATTTTTTGGCTAATCCCGGAGGAAAACCTTCTAATATTTTTTTAATTGCACCATTGATAAATTCTTCCGGATTATCAGGCTTGCTATCAATTTGTGCATTCCCAATTCCCTGCCAAACCAGTTTGCCGGTTTTGGTAGATACAATATCAATAATCAATGAACCATCAACATAATCATAGGAATTAAATGTTGTTGAACCGCCGCCCATCATAGCACCACCACCCCAATATCCATAAGGACGGTACATACCACCGTAACCATAGAAATTAGTATCGGCTGTAACTTGTGTTTTATTTTTTAGGATGGATACTGCATTTACTTTTAGATCCGGATTTGAAGAGGATTCTGTAAAGCCTTTTGCAGTCATTTCGGCACGAATGGCTTTTGCAACACGATCAACATTAAGTTGATTTACCTGACCTTCCTGAGCTCTCAAATCATAAACAGTGAAAGTTCTGTATTCGCCAAAGTTGGCAGAATGGTCATAATCAGTAGTTACTTTTACGGTTGGAGAACAACTGAAAAGCAATCCCATCACAAAAAATGGGATAATACGAAGATTCTTTCTTTTAATATTCATTTTGTGGTATTTAGATTAATGATTAAATTCGTTTAATGTGACATTATAAAATCATGATCAAATCTAGTACGAAAGGCAAATCATGTTAAACAGTTGTTAATAAAACACAACTCCTTATATAACAATTCCTTACTATACTCTCAAAGATAAATCATTTTGTTTAATTAACATAACAGAGTGGTTAAAATTCTTACTTATTTTAGGATACTTTATTTTTATTCATTCTAAGTACCCTCAAAGCCTATATCATCATTTTCCCTGAACAACAACATAACTATCCTGACCCTCTTTTGAGATTGGCTGGTAATAAACATTGTTATAAATCAAGTATTTTTGACCATCAATGGTTTTTTCTTCTGCTCCCTCAGGAAGATGTGCTACAACTGCCCCTACGGGTGCATTTACTACTTTGTACTTACTCGATGCCTTTGCATAATAAGTTCCTCCGTAATAATAATACTCTGTTCCCGAAACCGTAATGGTTACATATCCTTTTGGCAGTTCTGAAATTGTAGCACCTAATGGAGCAGGAACAACTTTATAACCACCTGAATCTTTAACATAATAAACACCGTCATCATAATTGTATTGATTGTTTTCAACCGTAATAACAATTGCTGCCGTGGTTAAGGTTGCTGCGAAGAAACCTATAGGATACCAGGTTGGCCCCCAATAATAAGGCACAAACGGATGGTAGATATAAGGATACGGCACCGGATAAGGATGAAATGGTGGCGGTGGCAACGGTCTTGGATAGGGATGAGGATAAGGATGCGGTGGCGGCAATGGTCTCGGCGGAATAGGTCTAACCGGTCCTGGTCCCGGGGGAATTGGTCTTGGCGTTGGCATTGGTCGCGGCATTGGCATTGGTCGTGGCATTGGTCTCGGTGCAAAATGACCAAAACGCTGTGCAGCTGCTTCTTCTGGTATCATAGTCAATATTGCAAACAATGCTGCAACCAGGATCGAGATTTTATTTTTTGATTTGTATACTTTCATGACAATTGATTTTTGCATTATTTAGTAGTTTCTCTAGGCGCAAGCTTTACTTTGGTTGCTTTTGGAGGTGTCATAAATTCAAACATAGAATTTGGATAATCTGTATTTACAATCCAGTCTTTATAAATAGCCTCGTATTGTGGCTTGTCTTTATCGTTGGTATATATAATTACTAGTTTTACAGGTAAAAACAAATCGTCATTGGCAATCCAAAACTGGAAACTTTTTGTTGTATCGCTTCCTGCAATATGAAAACACTCACGTCCATCGACTATTGTTTTACCTAAAAAAACTAAATTGCCCTGCTCTGAGAATAAATCCTTCAAAAAATCAGGATAGAAAAAATCGGCACCCGGAAATTCTATTCCGAATTTTTTGCTTATTTCATCAATGGTTTCAATAATAGAACCCGGAGCTGTTGTGCTTGCATAGGTATTATTATCAAATGAATAATAATTCAGGGTTTTTCCGTTGTACCATAACCCTTTATTTCCTTTGTCGCCTGAAGAAATCACTTTCATTTTATTTGGAAACTTCATGGTGACTTTTTCATTTAGTGCATGCTTTATCAATCCTAAATGTTCATTAAAAACATCGTACGTAGTTACTGTCGTAAAACTACAGGATGTTATATCCTGCAACGTTTCACTAGTTCGATGCAAGAGAAAAACAGCCGTTGAATCGATACGCTGTGTCTGGCCTTTTGCTGTGATTGTCAATATCACAAAGCCCATAAAAAACAAAAACTTCTTATTCATAAATTCAATTTTAATAATTATTGAAAGTTATATATCTTCTGATATTGGTAATCTTCCTTCTTTAATTGCTTCCAGCATTGTATAGTAATCTGCCTCATTTTGATTCGCATACGAAACCGAAAATTTTGCAATGGCATTGGCAAATTCATCTCCTTTGCCAAGATATCCTGATAAGATGGAAGGATCTCCGGTACGTGCATGCGATCTCGCCAGCGCCCAACCGCAGGCTTTTGCATATGAGGCCATATTTTTGGGCTTCATAATTTCAAGAACAGGTTTTACTTTGGCATCACGAAGCTGACGGATGTAAAAGAACTTATCTTCACTATCATTTGTCCATCCTAAAAACATATCCGAAGCGGACTGCATCAACTTTTGTCCTCTGACAATTCGCTCTCCCTGATGACTGTATTTGCCTTTTGTCTTTACATGAGCTTCTAAAACACTTTGTCTGGCTTCTTTAAACTGCAAGAAGATAGGTTCGGCAGTAGCGGACATCAATAAACTAATGCCGCAAAGTGTTCCTACGCTTCCTACTCCTACTACTTTGATGGCAAAATCATGCAAAGCATACCGGCTTAGCAACACTTTTTTCTCGTCAGATAAGGTTTCCATATACCTTTTATGTATAGTGGTAGCTTCTCTTTCAAGTCGTTGCCATTCTTCTCCTATCGGATGAAAAATTAAAGGCGGTTCATCTTTTATTCTGGCACGGTTACCTTCCATATAAGTCATTTTAGCAAACTCTTTCTCGTGCGCCGTATATTCGGAAGCTTTTTTTAATCTTTTTTGTTGAAATTCTTTGAGTTCTTCGTCGTCCCCACGTTCAATCAGTTCTGCAAGATCAATATCAGCATACCAAATTTGAAGTGCCGACAATTGACTATAATCCGACATATTTCTTTTATAACTATCAGCCACATGCCAGGCAAATTCTTTACAAATTTTATTAGAGAATTTCTTCCATCTTCCGGCAATTACAAAACTGGTCGCTAATCTTTTGATATCCCATTCCCATGGTCCCGGAAATGTTTCATCAAAATCGTTAATATCAAAAACGATTTTTCGCTCAGGAGTTGCAAATCCTCCGAAATTCATCAAATGACAATCGCCACAAAGCTGCAGATCAATTCCTGTATTTAGCGTATTTTCTAAATCAGCGGCCATGATTGCAGCAGCTCCTCTAAAAAATGAAAACGGACTTTCCATCATGCGACTGTATCGAATTGGCACTAAATTTTCCATTCTCCCGATACTGGTTTTGATCAAAATTTCAACCGGATCTTCACGATTCTCAGACGGATTCCATTCGGCATGACTTGATCGGGGCACCAACTTTCGAATAGCAACACCTTTATCATAACGTGCTGCTTTTGATGCTGCCGGATTAAATTGATTGTCGTCGTTATCTGTGAATTTTTCAGCCATAAAATAATTTTATTTCACCTCTTCAACATCTCCCATTTTCCATGCTTTATCAAAAAAACCTTTTTCTGGACCATAAAAACGAGCCAGTAATTCAAATTTTCCTTTAGGATTGGTTGGTACCCAATTCGATTCTTTTCCGGCTGGCGCTTTTGCACCAAAATAAAGATCTACAGAACCATCAGCATTTTTTTGAAGTCCCGGTGTTGTAGAGGCACGGCTGAAATATTTTTCACCAACTATTAAAGCATGAGTCTCACGATCATAAACTGTTATAGACCAATATAATTTTACAGGAACTTTTGCCGGCAAATGAAGTTTATACAGTTTTGATCCGTCTAAAGACTTGCCATTATTATCTTTTGTACTCATCAAATAAAATTGTCCTGAACCCAAATGTTTCGCGCTGAAGTAAGCCATAGAATAGCTTATTGCTCTTTCATCAACCGGATATATATTTGGCAGTTCATAATTTGCCATAATCGCTTTAACTACATCCTGAGATGCCGGTAATGCCCATTTTGTGCCATCATAAAAAGGAGGAGTAAAAATGGCTTCATATTTTTTATCAATCCAACTGTGTGCGACTTTAATTGCAGCATTAAGAATTTCCTGTCTTCTGGCATCTGCCTGAAAAGTTTTTCCTTTCTCGATTCCAATAGATTTCAATTGGTCAATCATTACCATATCCCGAGTCAACCAAGGTTCTCTCTGAACAAACTGATTTAATATTTCAAAAAAGTGCATATTGTATGGAATGGTATTGCTAAACGGAATACCTATTAAATCTACAAATTGTGTTGGAGGCGGATTATCAGCTTCTGAAAGCGGATATATTTTTACTTTTTTTCCGTAATCAGTTGCTCTCTTAATGTCAGCCGGACTTCCATCTGTAAGATTAGAACGCAATATGGCAAAACCCGTATAAGTTGAAGAAGGCATTGGAATATAGCCAAATGGCACAGCATCTTTATAATTAGGTGGCAAAATGAGGTATTTCCCTCCTTTACCTTTGTCAACTCCTGCTGGACCAATATCTTCAATAGCAGTCTGCCAGCCATCATCTAAACTACCTGTTAAAGAGGAAACCCCTTCTACTGGTGGAATTTCTAAAACAACCGGTCCTTGTCTGGTATCATACAATGGATTTATATAAATAACATCCGGATTTGGAGTTAGGGTTTGATTCTTTGAATCAATTAATCTTGACCAATAAACAATTTGGTTATACTCTCCTTTTGCTTTTAAAAGACTTTCGTAAAGCAATTCAAAATTAACTGCGGGCATTCCCCAAATAACTGCTTCAATTGCACGATTGTAAACTATTTGTTCTTCAAAATCTGCAGGTTTAAATACCGCTGTTCCCGTGGTATCAGCAACTACTGTCGTTTCATCTATTTTTGTTGATTTTGTACAGGATACTAAAAAGCAAACTGTTACAAGTGCTAAAATTTTTGATTTCATGTCTTTTAGTTTATTTCTTAAGATGGAAAATGAGCAACAATTATAAACTTCAGATAAATGAAGTATTACTGAGGAAATATAAAAGCCACAACCGCTCTTAATCCCCAATCTGGTCTGATAGCTGAATGTCCTACAATTGGTATTAAAGGCATAACTGCAAATTGCATGGTTTGTCCTCCTAATTTTGTAATGGCTCCAACATTTGGACTAACCGTAATAAGCGTTGTATTTCCTTGCCAGTTTTGTGTAATTTCTGAAGTAAAACCTAAACTTGCACCGCTTTTATAACTGTGTGAAAGAAATATTTGAGTGTAAAATTGGTTGAAATCTGCCCGATCTGAACTACCAGCTACAGACCAAATTTGATTGGCTATAAAACCAATTGATAGTCCTTTTCCCTGATGCATGACTAAGACACTTGGACCTATACCAAATTTTTCTGTTCCTAAAAATTTTTCTGTAGCAGTTGGAACCAAAAAAGCGGGACCAACTCCTAAAATGAGACCTTTAGTTTTAGGAGCAAAAAAAGCGGTTACCGTAGCATCGCTTAAGCCAAACTCATGTGTGTTTTCGCCGATAACATCTTGTTGATCTACTACTGGAAGAATGTAACGGGTAATTAAATTTAAATTTTCACTTAATTTGAAAGGAATAACAGGCTGTATGTTAATCTGATATTTTATTCCATTATAAGGACCAATCCCGTAAGTAAGATTATTTTGCAACGGAACGCTAATTAAATTTGCTACCGGATTTGCCATTTTATCTGCCAATTCCTGTGCGCTTGCTCCCGCTTTTGGTTCTTCTTGTGCAAAAACATTAAAATTTAAAAGAAAAACAACTGCAATAAAAAGAGATTGAACTGAAATAGAATACCTTGGAAGTTTCATAATTTATTTTCTTTTAAAAGATTTTTACTCCTTCTTAAAATCAAACAGAAACAACTTTTGTAAATTTAAAAGTTGTTTCTGTTTCTTAATTTTTATCCAATTAAATTATCACCCTCCACCGCTTCTTTTAGCTGTTGATATGGATTTTAATTTCTCTTGTGCGTCTCTAAGCTTCAAATAATTATCAATAGTAATTGGGCCAGGATATAGGTTACTTTGCACTACATGAGGAGGATATTTTTCATAGGTTTTAGCAAATTCTCCAATAATATTCTGAACAGTTGGCAAGAACCATGTTTTCTCTGTAAAATTGTTCATGAATAAATCGTAGCGCTCTTGCGGATCTGCCCATAAGTCAAATATTTGTGGTACAGTTGCTACATAACTCGAACCCCCTTTCCAACCTAAGTTAGAATCTACGGCCAAACCTCCTGTTGCTTGTCCGTTATCACCACGTAAATTAAACACTGCTTTAAATTTTCCAATTCTTATTGCTCCCGGTAATAATTCATCTTCTGTAAAATAAAACCACATTGTTCGTTTTGATTTACCAGTTCCAAATAAAACTGGCGACATATCATAACTATCAAAAATAGTTGGCTTGCCGTCTCTGTCTACCGTTGGCAATTCTTGTCCAGATAAAGCAGCAAATGTTGCCATGAAATCAAGTGTTCCTAAAATATCATGATTTTGGACTCCTGGTTTAATCTTTCCAGGCCACCATGCCAATGTTGGAATACGGCTTCCACCTTCTCGGTCTGTTCCTTTTGTTCCTCTAAAAGGTGTGTATCCACAATCCGGATAAACGTCTTGCCAAGTACCATTATCTACAGTGTAAATAATTAAAGTATTTTCGGCAATCCCAAGATTTCGAACTTCATCCATAATACGGCCAATTCTTGTATCCAATTCTACAATACAATCGGCATATTTATTTTTCCCTGCAGACTTGCCGGCAAAATCAGGATGAGGCAAGTTTGGTTGATGGTTTTTTGCAAAAGAAATTTCCATAAAAAAGGGTTTATCACCTTTTTTGCCATTTTCTTTCAGCCATTTAATAGATTCCTCTTCTGTATATTGATCCAGAAACGGAATTACTTTTCCATCAATTTTTCTAACCTCTCTGTATGGTTTTCCAGCTTCACCTTCTAAAGCTCCTTTAGTTCCTTTTGCCCATTGTGCTCTGATATCATCCGGCATATCGGCATTCCATTCAGGATCTGTGTATGTGTAAGCATTTAAGTGGTATAATGTTACATTTTTCATCACATCAAAACCTTGTGCAATTGGCATCGAATAATCTTCTTCGCCAAGGTGCCATTTTCCGGCAAAAAAGGTGTTGTAGTTTTTACGTTTTAGCAAAGATGCCAATGTCCACTCTGCTTTTGGTAAACCACCTCCATCGCCAGGAAAGGCAACAGTGGTCATACCACTTCGGTTAGGTATTCTTCCTGTAATTAAAGCAGCTCTACCAGGAGTACAGCTTGGTTGTCCGTAAAACGACCAGAATTGCATTCCTTCTTTGGCCATTTTATCAATATTAGGAGTCGCTGCTCCACGACCTTCACCACCACCATAAGGACCTAAATCTCCCCATCCGGTATCATCTGATAATAAAATAATAATATTTGGGCTTTTTTGCGCATAACCAACTGTGGCTATAAAGAGGCAAAAAAGCAAGCCAAAAGTCTTCGCGAGACTGGCCAGTTTAATTGATCTAAAATTTGTTTTCATAAGGTATTCTGGATAAATTATACATTAGTTGCATTCTAAATATTTTATAACAGAAATCTACTTTATCCCAAATTCAATTATTTGTCCGGGAATATTTTTTTCCAATCGTCTTTCATGCTTATTACATGATATTTGTATTTGGCAGCAGTATTTAAAGACAAATTATCTTTTTCCTGATAGCTATATTCTCTTATAGAATCGTTGTGATTTACAATCATTTGAAAAGAAGGATATTTGCTACCTGAAGAATATCTTAGCATGGCAAGATCACCAGCTCCACCTTCATTTCCGCAGGCAAAAACAGGTCTTTGACCAATGTGTAATTGTATGCCAACTGGCTTTCCTACTTTGTCATCAAAAAGATCTAATGCAGGCTCTCTTTTAATACTATTGGTCGCATCATCAAAGGAGTATTTAAAAGAAGTTCCAACAACTTGTTCTTTTGGGATTCCGTAGAAATCAGCTGATATTGCTCGCACTAATTCGATCGTTCCACCCGTTACAATGAAAGTTTTGAAACCATTTGCACGCAAATAATTCAAAAGCTCCAATTGAGGCTGGTATCTGATTTGTTTTATCGGAACATTTTTACCAGGATATTGGGCACCAGCAAAAAACTCTTTTGTAGAAGCTTCAAATTCATCTTCGGTCATGCCGGTATGTGTTGCAGCGACTAATTCGATTAGTGCTTTATCACCTCCTTTTTCAAAAAAGGTTTTGTCTTTTTCTACAACAGCTTTAAAAGGTTGTTTTTGAGCCAAAGCAGGATTTGCCTCAACCATTTTTTTAACTCTGTAAAAAGCAAATAATTCCTGAACATATGGTTTTTCAGCCCAAAGTGTTCCATCATTATCAAAAGTCGCAATTCTGCTTTCAATCGGAATAAAATCAGGACTTCCTTCTTTTGTTACTTTAGTTACATATGCAATAATATCACTTTTAAGTGTGCCGTCGTTCCAACTAGGTAGTGGATCGCTACTTGTTGCCACTGTTGACGTACTATCTTGAGAATTAGTACTTGTTACAGTATCCGTTTTTTTACAAGAAACCAATAATAATAAAAACAGGGGCAATACATATATTTTCTTATACATAATTATAATATTTAAATGAAAAGAAACAGGACTATTTAAAATCCTGTTTCTTTAGAGTTAATTATTTTTTCTTTTTTGCATCTGCTGCTTCATCCTCTTTTAATTTAGGAAGAACATTTTTTTCAATATATTTCTGTGCTTTAATATCTTTCATTGCCTCTTCCATAATGGTATAAGCTGAGAAGCTTGGCGGAATTGATCTTGGAGGATATTCTTTAAATGTTTCTGCAAATACAACTACATCTTGTATGGCGCCATACATTAACTGAACGTGATTCAACTGCCACTCCCAAAAACTATTCGAAGTGATATCAGCTCTTTCAAAAGGATCTTGGTACAAATTGAATATTTTTTGTAAACGCAGTTTCGTAAATGGTTCTGCCCAAACTCCCATTGTACCGCCCAAACGTTGTTCTGCAAAAACATATTTATAGTCACCTTCTCTCAAACCAACTAATAAGCCATCATCATCTGTATAAAAGAATTTGTCTCTCGCACTTTTTGGTGTTTTACCACGTAAAAAATTACTTTGATCAAAGCCATCTAAATGTACTTTGTAACTTTTTCCATTAGCAGTATATCCTTTTAACAGTTTGTTTGTTAAATCAGGTTCTCCTGCAATTGATGCTAAAGTTGGCATCCAGTCATTATGACTCATTAACTCAGTAGTAACTTGTCCTGGTTTAATTACTCCCGGCCAACGTACTATACAAGGTACGCGGAACGCACCTTCCCAGTTCGTATTTTTTTCTGAGCGGAAAGGTGTCATTGCACCATCAGGCCATGTATTCATATGTGGACCATTATCTGTAGAATAAACTACAATAGTATTATCTGCAATTCCTAAATCATCTAGCGCTTTTAAGATATCTCCAATTGTTAAATCGTGTTCGATCATACCATCGATATATTCACTGTCTCCATGAGTATATCTTCCTCTATGTTCTGCTCTAACGTGCGTACGAAGATGCATACGTGTAGCATTAAACCAACAGAAAAATGGCTTTCCGGCAGAAGTTTGTCTTTTGATAAAATCAATAGCTGCTGCAGATGTTTCATCATCTATAGTTTCCATTCTTCTTTTAGTAAGAGGACCTGTATCTTCTATTCTTTGTTTTCCAACTCTGCCAAATCGAGGATCTGTAGTTGCATCATCCGAATTGGTTGCCGTACATTTTAATACACCTCTAGGGCCAAATCTTTTCAAATATTCAGGATCTTTAGGATAATCAGGTAATTCTGGTTCTTCTTCAGCATTTAAGTGATACAGATTTCCAAAGAATTCGTCAAAACCATTTACTGTCGGCAAACTTTCGTTACGATCACCAACGTGATTTTTACCAAACTGACCTGTAACATAGCCTAAGTTTTTCATTATACCACCAAGAGAAGGATCTAATTGACTCATTCCCATCGGAGCCCCCGGGAAACCAACTTTTGTAAGCCCTGTTCTAAGTCCATGCTGTCCTGTTAATAAAGCGGCACGGCCAGCGGTACAACTTTGTTCTCCATAATAATGTAAAAATCGTAATCCTTCGTTGGCCAATCGATCAATATTAGGTGTCGTGTATCCCATCACTCCATCACTGTAAGCACTTATATTAGTGGTTCCAATGTCATCTCCCCAAAGTATAAGGATATTGGGCTTTTTTGCACTTTGAGCATTCACTTGCATACTTGTGAAGCATGCAAATGCCAAGAGCATCGTTGCATTTTTAAAAACACATTTTAGTCTAACTTGTTTCATGGTAATAAAATTTGTTAATAGTTCTTTGTTATAAATGATATGCGTATAAAATATAAATGCGTATTATTTCATTTTTTCAATAAGAATATTCCCTCCAATTATGTACATGTTTCAAATTTTAATTTCTTTATTCCGGGGCGAATTTGAAACAAGTTTCTTGTTAACTTTTTTTTAAGTTTCTCAAAATTAACTAATAAAAAACCGAACTATAGTAATTATAAGGCCTGACATTGTTTCATTTTATAAAATGAAACGTTAAAAATGTTTTATTTTGCTCCACAGTGTTTCATTTTATAAAATGAAACATCTAAAAAACATAAAACGAGGAAGTTAGATTTAAATTTTTACTTTATATTTTTAGTATAAAACTCTTTTTTGGGAAGGCATTTTTACAGAATTATTCAAAAAATGCAGCGAATTTAGCGTGTAGTTCTTCGCGTCGATAGCAATTGTTTACTATTTTATGTTAATCGCTTAAACAATTTGATGCGACTGTACAGAAAAAACCCACTTTATAAGTTTGTTAAAGTGATTCATTTTTACTAAAAATATTAATAAAAAGGGAAATTTAGGACAAAAAAAAGCCGTCAAATAATTTTGACGGCTCTTAATATTGGTAAGTTTAAACTATTCTATTTCAGAAACTCTCATGGTGTTAACCATTCCTTTATCTTTGATTGGCATTGCAGCAAGGTTGATCAAATAATCTCCTTTTACAACATAACCTTTTTGTTTTGCGATTTCATTAACATCAGTTACAGTATCATCTGTACTTTCGTCTTTATCGTAGAAGTATGATTTAACTCCCCACAATAAATTCAATTGTGTTAAGATTCTTTTGTTTGAAGTAAACACCAAAATATGAGAAGATGGTCTCCAAGCCGAAATCTGGAAAGCTGTATAACCGCTATTTGTTAAAGTACAAATTGCTTTTGCTTTGATTTCATTAGCCAACAAAGCTGCCTGATGACAAACTGTTTTAGTAACAAAACGTTTTGTTTTAATTTGTGGCGTGTTTTGTGGAACCTGAATAAGCGGAGAATCCTCAACTGCCTCACAAATTTGAGTCATTTTTTGGATAACTTGTACAGGGTAATTTCCTGTCGCTGTTTCTCCAGACAACATTACGGCATCAGCTCCATCCATTACAGAGTTTGCAACGTCATTTACTTCAGCTCTTGTTGGAGTCAAACTTGTAATCATTGTTTCCATCATTTGTGTAGCAACGATAACAGGAATTCTAGCCGTTTTAGCTCTACGGATCAAATCTTTTTGTACCAATGGTACTTCGTGTGCAGGAAGTTCAACTCCTAAATCTCCACGAGCCACCATAAGACCATCACAATAAGCAATAATTTTATCGATGTTTTCAAGAGCTTCCGGCATTTCAATTTTAGCAACGATTGGAATTTTAACATCCGAATGCTTAGCGATCAATTCTTGTAAGTCTTGTAAATCGCGAGGTGTTTTTACAAACGAAAGTGCAATCCAGTCTACTTTTTGTTCGATAGCAAAAATAGCATCTGCAATATCTTTTTCAGTTAAAGCCGGTAATGAAATTTTTGTGTTTGGAAGATTAACTCCTTTTTTAGATTTTAATTCTCCACCCTGAACTACCTTAGCAACAACTTCTGTTTTTTTATCAGTAGAAATAATTTCAAAAATAAGTTTTCCGTCATCAAGCAAAATACGCTCTCCAACATTTACATCATTTGGAAAATTTTGATATTTCATGAATGCTTTTTGAGCTGTTCCGATAATATCTTCTGCAGTTGTAAAAGTTATTAGATCACCATCATTTACTACCGTCCCTTCTTCCATTACACCAACTCTAAGTTTTGGTCCCTGCAAATCTCCAAGAATTGCAGTTGTATAACCAAACTCTTCGTTAAGGCCTCTAATAATATTAATTTTATCTTTTACTCCTTCGTAATCAGCATGCGAAAAATTGATTCTAAACACATTAACCCCTGCTTCGATCATATCCTTGATAATCTCTCTCGTACTACATGCAGGCCCTAGCGTAGCAACAATTTTGGTTTTCTTGTTTGTTAACATTTTTTTTAAAAAATTAGATTGTTTTTTGATTTTATTTTGTTGGTATCCACAGCATATATTGCTGCAATACTTTCTATTGAATTTAGTTGTTGCTGAATTTCTGAAAAATCGACAGCCTCATCGCTATTGTCTATTTTCAGGAAAAAATCTACCTTTTTGAATTCAGGAAGTAAATGAATTGTTGTCGAAACCTCACTTGTTTCGCTGGAAAACAAATTCTGGAAATCATTCGTACTCACAGAAATGATTTCATTTTTATTCTGAATCAAATTCCAGGAAATGGCTTTTTCAGAATCATAGTAGTAAAATCTCGAAAAATTTGCCTCGCCTTCCTTAGTCTGAGCATGGATCTCGTTTTTGCTCTTACTTAAGTTGATCGGAAGGTTTTTATTGATAAAATAGGCTAATCTATAATCTTCTAATGAAGTATGAATTGCCATTAAATAATAATCAATCTCGTCAAATTCGTCTAAATCCAATCTATGAATAGCCATATCATGAAAAATCAAGGTGTAAATATACTATTTCTAACGGAGCATCAATAGTTAAGATGTGGTTGTTTTTGTTAATTTATAAACGAAAACGTTATAGCTTTAAGAAACTAACGGTATTTTTGTAGTTATTTCTTATCTATTTTTTCCTGAAATGCAAAATAAGCTCTTTGTGATGCTTTTTCTTCTGCTTTCTTTTTTGAAGTTGCTCGCGCTCTTGCGATTACTTTATCGTCTATACTTAATTTGACACCGAACAGGCGTTGTCCGTCAATACCGTTATCTTCAAAAATGTCATAATGAAAGATCCTCTTCTCTTTCTGACACCATTCAATAACCAAACTTTTATAACTAATTACTTTTCCTTCCAATCGTGCAATGTCGACATAAGGAGTAACTACTCGTTTTTGTATAAATTTTTCGCAAAAGGCATATCCCTTATCCAGATAAATAGCTCCAATAAGCGATTCGAAAATATTACCATGAATATTTTCACCAAAGTGCTGAATAGGCACTTTACTTTCTACGAAACGCACTAAATTCAAGTCTTTGCCTAATTCATTCAAATGCTCACGACTTACAATTTTGGAACGCATTTTTGTCAAATAACCTTCGTCGCCATTAGGAGCTTTGTTAAATAAGTGTGCTGCAATTACAGCACTTAACATAGCATCTCCTAAAAATTCAAGTCGTTCGTAATTAATTGGGTTTCCAGATTCATCAAGTTTGTTTGAAGACCGGTGCGTAAATGCTTTCTTATAAAAATCAATGTTCGCCGGCGGAAAACCAAGTATTTTCTGAATAGTGTCAAAAAAAATCCCGTCTTCTAGAGAACGGGATTTAGAAAATATTTTTTTGATAATATTCATATACAGAAATTAGTCAACTAATTTTTTAAACAATACACAAGCATTGTGACCACCAAAACCAAAAGTGTTACTCATAGCAACATTTACTTCTCTTTTTTGAGGTTTGTTTAATGTAAGATTTAATGCAGGATCAATCTTTTCATCCACAACTGTATGGTTAATCGTTGGAGGTACAAGACTGTGTTGCATTGCCAGGATTGAAGCAATTGCTTCGATAGCTCCGGCAGCTCCAAGTAAGTGACCTGTCATTGATTTTGTTGAATTGATATTGATGTTTTTTGCATGATCACCAAAAACAGCACTGATCGCTTTTAATTCAGCTACATCTCCTAATGGAGTAGAAGTTCCGTGTGTATTGATATGATCAACATCTTCAGGATTCATTCCAGCATCTCTTAGTGTATTTTTCATTACTGCAATAACTCCAATTCCTTCCGGATGTGGGGCAGTTAAATGGTAAGCATCAGATGACATTCCGCCTCCACCAATTTCACAGTAAATTTTTGCGCCTCTTGCTTTAGCATGTTCGTAATCTTCAAGAACCAAAGCTCCTGCTCCTTCTCCTAAAACAAAACCATCTCTGGTTGCATCAAAAGGTCTTGAAGCCGTTTCCGGACTTTCATTTCTTGTAGATAAAGCATGCATAGAGTTAAAACCTCCCATACCAGCAATGGTAATAGCAGCTTCTGAACCACCTGATACAATAATATCACACATTCCTAAACGAATGTAGTTGAAAGCATCAATTAATGCATTTGCAGAAGATGCACATGCAGAAACCGTAGTATAATTTGGTCCCATATAGCCATTACGCATTGAAATGTGCGCAGGAGCGATATCGGCAATCATTTTAGGTATAAAAAACGGATTGAATTTTGGAGTTCCGTCACCTTTAGCATAATAAATTACTTCTTCCTGAAAAGTTTCCAAACCTCCAATTCCTGCTCCCCAGATAACACCAACTCTTGTTTTATCGACATTATCATTTGTAAGTCCAGCATCTTTGATAGCTTCGTCACTGGCAGCAATAGCATATTGAGCAAATTTATCTAATCTACGAGATTCCTTGCGATCCATGTAGTCTTCAATATTGAAGTTTTTTACTTCGCAGGCAAATTTCGTTTTATGCTTCTCTGTATCATAGTATGTGATAGGAGCGGCTCCGCTAACCCCATTCACAAGTGCATTCCAATAATCCTGGATATTATTCCCGATAGGAGTAAGTGCACCTAATCCTGTTACAACAACTCGCCTTAATGCCATAAATATGTATTTTGTACTTTAAACAAATAAAACCCACGCTTTCTTAACAGTATGTTACTTAAGAGCCATGGGCATTACAATATAAATATATCTTATTGATTGAAAATCAATCGAAATTTAAATTTTAAAAAAAATAATAACACCCGATCCTTAGAAATTACAAAAATTAAAAGTCGAATTCCAACTGGAATTTGGAATTTCAAAAATTGGTATTTTTAGAAACCGGGTGCAGTATTATTATTTTTTAGCTTCCTCGATATAAGAAATAGCTTGACCAACAGTAGCAATGTTTTCTGCTTGATCGTCTGGAATTTGAATATCAAATTCTTTTTCGAATTCCATAATAAGCTCAACAGTGTCTAATGAGTCAGCTCCTAAATCATTAGTGAAGCTTGCTTCTGTTACAACTTCGTTTTCGTCAACACCTAATTTGTCTACGATAATCGCTTTTACTCTTGATGCAATGTCTGACATAATCTTTAATTTTAGAATTTAATTTGTTGGCAAAAATAAAAAACTTTATTTTAAAACAACTATTTAGTTTATAAATGTGATACTAATTTATAAAATTAATTTCAAGAAAGCCCTTTTAATACTATTTATTTTCGATTTTTATTCCGTTTTTTGCATTCTCAAAATAAAGTCGATTATGAAAAAAATTATTGTTTTTGCCTCAGGATCAGGAACTAATGCAGAAAACATTATAAAATATTTTGCAAAAACTCAAATTGCAAATGTGGTTTCTGTATTTACCAACAATGCTTCGGCAAAAGTCATCGAAAGAGCAAAAAATCATCAAATTCCAGTCGAAATCTTCTCAAAAAACGAACTTTTAGAGAGAAATGTATTACAAAAAATACAGGAAATCGACCCGGATCTAATAGTTTTGGCTGGTTTTCTTTTAAAATTTCCAGAAAATATAATCGAGAAATATCCTAATAAAATTATAAACATTCATCCGGCACTTTTACCTAATTATGGAGGAAAAGGAATGTACGGAATGCACATACACAGGGCTATAGTCAATAACAAGGAGAAAGAAACCGGAATTTCAATTCATTATGTAAATGAAAATTATGATGAAGGCGGTATTATTTTCCAGAAAAATGTGGCCCTGACAGAAGATGATACACCAGAAACCGTAGCCGAAAAGATTCACGAGCTTGAACAAAAGTATTTTCCGGAGATTATTCAGGCAGTACTAGAGGATTCAGCAAAAGAAAATTCCAACTAAAAAAATTATCAAACCATATAAGTCATATAAGTAAATATAATAGAGGGTGTAAATCTTACTTTATTTTAAAAGAAATATAAGAAACCTTACACAATCCTAGATTATTACGTAATGAACAAAGTTATATAGACAAAGTTTAAAATGAACTTATACAACTTATATGGTGAAAAAATTATTAAACCATATAAGTCATATAAGTAAATACAATAGAGGGTGTAAATCCTACTTTATTTTAAAAGAAATATAAAAAACCTTACACAATCCTAGATTATTACGTAATGAACAAAGTTATGTAGACAAAGTTTAAAATGAACTTATATCACTTATATTATTAAACCATATAAGTCATATAAGTAAATATAATAACAGGTGTAAATCGTACTTTATCTTAAAAGAAATATAAGAAACATTACGCAATCTTACATTACTTATATAACGAACAAAGTATAGACAAAGTTTAAAATGAACTTATATCACTTATATGGTGAAAAAAAAACAACAATGACTCACGAAGTACACATATATACAGATGGCGCTGCAAAAGGAAATCCCGGAAACGGCGGTTATGGTGTGGTAATGGAATTAGTTGGAACGCCTCATAAAAAAGAATTCTATGAAGGCTTTCGCTTGACCACTAATAATAGGATGGAACTTTTGGCGGTAATTGTGGGCTTGGAGAAACTAAAAAACCCGAATATGAAAGTTTTGGTTATTTCAGATTCTAAATATGTAGTAGATTCTGTTGAGAAAAAATGGGTTTTAGGCTGGGAGAAAAAAAAATTTGTTGGAAGAAAAAATGCCGATTTATGGAAACGATTTTTAATTGTTTACCGGAAACACCAAGTCAATTTTAAATGGATTAAAGGCCATAACAATCACCCACAAAACGAGCGTTGTGATCAATTGGCCGTTATGGCATCCATGCAACCAAAGCTTTCTGTTGATGAATATTACGAGACCATCGGTTCAAAAATGGAATAAAAAATAAAAAACGCATCAGAAAAATATTCCTTGATGCGTTTTTTTTTTAAGCAGTAACTTAAAAATCTTATTCTTCTTTATCTAAGTCTTTAGCTGTTCTAAACCCTGCCAATAAGCCAACTCCCGCCATAATGAAAATGATAGAAGGAAAAACTGCCTCATCATTTAAAGAAGTATAAGTTGTAATTAATAAAGCGATAAAAATTCCAACCCCACTTCCTATTAATAAGAAAGCCAAATTCACAACAAAAACTTTCCAAGAAGAACTTTTTCCTGTTCCTTTAAAAAAGATACTGGCATCAACGCCTTTTTCAATAAGCGCCATACGTTCTCTGTTTCTGGTTGAGAAAAAAAGATAGATAATCCCGAAGATCATCAAAAACATGCTAATTGGTATTAAAATTTCTGGTCCCATAATAATTTTGTTTTATTTAATTGATTGATACTCCATAGGACGACACCTTTTTAATTGAGGTTACAAGAATTTGAAAATAAATTCCAATTTTTAAACACCAAATTCAAAATGTTGCTGATTATCAGTTAATTTTGATTTATAATTTATTTTAAAAAACAACATCCTTTCTCAAAGCTTAAAGCAACAAAGTTATTATTTCACATTTTTTCATTTCGACGGAGGAGACAATATTGTGGGTAAGCTTTGACAAAGTTTTGAACTTTGTCAAAGCTGAAATTACCTTATCTGAAAATTGGAATTTGGAATTTATTATTGGAATTTCATCTTAAGGTTCGAATTTGGAATTTTTATAAAAATTGAAATTTATTTTCAAATTCTTGTAACCTAAACAAACAAACCGTCGTCCTATATAATATGAGTGCAATCAGTGATCAACATTATATCGATAAAATTCTGCAGGGCGAGACTAATTCTTTTGCCGTGCTGGTGAATCGTTATAAGGATATGATTTTTACTTTGGCTCTAAAGATGGTTAAAAACAGGGAAGAAGCTGAGGAAGTTGCACAAGATACTTTTATCAAAATTTATAGCTCGCTGAACAAGTTTAAAGGTGATTCAAAATTTTCTACATGGATTTATAAGATAGCTTATAATACCTGTTTAGATCGTTTGAAGAAAAACAAAAAAGAAGACCTTAATATATCAATAGATGAATTTTCGGCACATTTAATCAAAACAATGGATAATGCTTTGAGTGCTTTAGAAGACAAAGAACGGAAGCAGACCATTCAGAATTGTTTGAATTTGTTGCCGAGCGATGAAAATTTCCTGCTGACTTTATTTTATTTTGAAGATCAGAGTTTAGAGGAAATAGGAAAGATTATGAATATCAATGCTAACAATGTCAAAGTAAAATTATTTAGAAGCCGACAGAAATTAGCAGTCATCTTGAAAAAGCAATTAGAACCAGAAATAGTAGCGTGTTATGAAATCGGTAAGATTCCAAAACAAAAACAAAATGAAGATTACCGATAACATATTCCATTAAAAAACAAATATTAGCTACGTATGAAAGAGAGCGATAAAAACATAGAAAATCTTATTGATAAAATGATGGCTGAAGATACTTTGCAAACGCCATCTTTTGACTTTACTTCAAAAATAATGGCGCAGGTTTTAGTGGCTGAAAAAGCAAAAATCAAACCTTACAAACCTTTAATTTCCAACTCAACATGGATTTTTATCGGAATTGCTTTGGCTCTTTTAATTGCTTATAATGTATTTTTTGCCGGAACTCAGAACAATTTAGAAATAGGAAAATCGTACACTGATAAAATTTCGACAATCGTTTCTGGAATTCATATTTCAAAAACTTTATTGTATACTTTATTAGTAGTTCCTTTTATGATTTTAATTCAGATTGGGGTTTTGAAGAATTATTTTGATAAGAAGTATCAACTGTAAAATTTAAAAATGAAAAATAAAATGGTGATTTTTAAATCCATATTAAGAGCAAAAAAAATAGGCACATATTCTCTCTTAATGTTATTGATTTTTGTCACTAGTTATGCATCAGCAATTCCGCCAAACTTTACTACTAAGGAAATAAAATTTGTTAGTGAAGGAATTTCAATCGCCGGAACTATTTTTACACCTAACAACGTACAGGCAGCCGTTGTAATTGTTCATGGATCTGGACAAGAAAAAAGAATGATAAATTTTGCTACAACCCTGGCCAACAATGGAATTGCAGTTCTAACCTATGATAAACGTGGAGTCGGAGAATCAGCCGGTGTATATGCAGGACCTGAAGTAGGGACTAACAATGTTGATTTCTCCAATCTAAATCTTTTGTCTTTGGATGCCAGTGCTGCTGTAAATACTTTATCAAAATATTTATCAAATGATCAAATACGCATAGGTTTAATAGGAGGTAGTCAAGCTGGATGGATAATTCCATTAACTGCAGAGAAAAATAAAAAAGTCAAATTTATGACCATATTTAGCGGTGCTCTTATAACAGTTAAAGAACAATTGAGATTCCAATTTTATACAAATGGAGATATCAATTTTTGGGATACGCACTCAGAAGAAGATACAAGAAAACATGTTTTCCATGACCCAGACAAATATGAGTTTATTGATACAAATCCCAATGATATTCTTTCTAAATTATCAATTCCGGGAATCTGGATTTTTGGAGGCAAAGACATTCAGGTTCCCGTTAAGCTATCAATCGAATATCTTGATATCTTAAAATCTAAAGGGAAAAATTATGAATATAAATTGTTTCCAAAGCTGGGCCACAATACAGCATTTTCAGACTCTGAAGAGCCTATGAAAGATGCGATCAATTGGATTAAAAACATAAAATAAATAAAGAATCATACACCAAAAGCTTCTTCCTGTTTTAATCGGAAAAAGAAAAACCTATTCTTTTAAAGAACTCAGATAAAATTTAGACATTTTTCCAAAAATAAAACTTGCAATTTAAAACCAAAAAACATATTTTAATCCGTCAAAAGATTCAAATATAATTCTCTCATTTACAATAGTTTTACCCCCGAAATCGATATTGTTTTTTTAAGAAAATTTTGAGAACTTAAACCGTTGCAATATTGCAACTTATGAAGTATCTTTGCACCCTAATTCGAAATTCATAAAATGAATAAATTATTGATTGTTGGAACGGTTGCTTTCGACGCGATTGAAACTCCTTTCGGAAAAACAGATAAAATATTAGGTGGTGCTGCAACGTACATTGGTTTATCAGCATCCTTTTTTAACTTGCAATCGGCCATCGTTTCTGTAGTTGGCGACGATTTTCCTCAAGAACATTTAGATCTTTTAACTTCAAAAAATATTGATATCTCTGGTATCGAAATTGTAAAAGGCGGTAAAACTTTTTTCTGGAGCGGTTTATACCACAACGATTTAAACTCTAGAGACACTCTTGTAACTGAATTAAACGTTTTGGCAGATTTTCAGCCAAAAGTTCCTCAAAACTATAAAGACGCTGATGTTGTGATGTTAGGAAACTTACATCCATTAGTACAAAGCAGTGTTTTAGATCAAATGGAGAAAAAACCAAAATTAGTAGTTTTAGACACTATGAACTTTTGGATGGATTGCGCTCTTCCTGAATTATTGGACGTAATTAAACGTGTAGACGTTATTACAATTAATGACGAAGAAGCAAGACAACTTTCAGGAGAATATTCATTAGTAAAAGCAGCAGCGAAAATCCAGGACATGGGACCAAAATATGTGGTGATCAAAAAAGGAGAACACGGAGCGCTTTTATTCCATAACAGAGAAGTATTCTTTGCACCGGCA
Source organism: Flavobacterium sp. LC2016-12 (assembly GCF_015351595.1). Classification (GTDB taxonomy): domain Bacteria; phylum Bacteroidota; class Bacteroidia; order Flavobacteriales; family Flavobacteriaceae; genus Flavobacterium. The sequence goes on from NZ_JADKPT010000002.1 coordinate 263,345, forward strand.
TTGCCACTAGAAGATGTTTTTGATCCAACAGGAGCCGGAGACACTTTCGCAGGTGGATTCTCAGGATTCATTGCACAAAGCGAAAACATTTCGTTTAACAATATGAAAAATGCAATTATTTACGGTTCTAATTTAGCTTCATTTTGTGTGGAGAAATTTGGAACTGAAAGGATGGAAACATTAAGCAAAGCAGAAGTAGCGATTCGATTACAGCAATTTAAGTCGTTAACTCAGTTTGACATAGAAATATAATGCCCGAAAGCCTCGATAACACGGGGCTTTTTTTATTACGTTAATACACACAACTTACAACAACACAAAATACAAAACACAATGAGCGACGCTTTAAAACACGAATGTGGTATAGCCTTAGTTAGACTTCTTAAACCGCTTGAATATTACAAAGAGAAATACGGAACTGCTTTTTACGGGATACAAAAAATGTATCTAATGATGGAGAAGCAGCACAACCGTGGTCAGGATGGTGCCGGATTTGCAAGCATCAAATTAGATGTTGAGCCAGGACAACGTTATATCAGCAGAGTTCGTTCAAATCATGCACAACCAATTCAGGATGTTTTCAAACAGATCAACGATCGTATCAATGAAGAATTGACAGCTCGTCCAGAGATTGCTGACGATGTAGCTAAACTTAAATCAGAGATTCCATATATTGGAGAATTGTTTTTAGGACACGTACGTTACGGAACTTTCGGAAAAAACAGCATTGAAAGTGTACATCCATTTTTACGTCAAAGTAACTGGATGCACCGTAATTTGATTTTGGCAGGAAACTTCAACATGACGAATGTTAAAGAGCTTTTCGAAAATTTAGTTGAACTTGGACAGCATCCAAAAGAAATGGCAGACACTGTTACGGTAATGGAAAAAATTGGTCACTTCTTAGACAAAGAAGTAATGCAATTGTACCAAGACTGCAAAGCTGAAGGTTATTCTAAAAGAGAAGCTTCTCCTGTAATCGCAGATCGTTTGGATATTGCAAAAATATTAGCCCGTTCAGCAAAAAATTTAGACGGAGGTTATGCAATGGCCGGTTTATTAGGTCATGGTGACGCTTTTGTATTTAGAGATCCTGCAGGAATTCGTCCAGCTTATTACTATCAGGATGACGAAGTAGTGGTTGTTGCTTCTGAAAGACCCGTTATTCAAACTGTATTTAATGTACCTTTTGAAAGTGTTCAGGAAATTGATCCGGGAAATGCTTTGATTATCAAAAAGAGCGGAAAAGTTTCGATGCAGCAAATTTTAGAACCAACTGTTAAGAAAGCATGTTCTTTTGAAAGAATTTATTTCTCTAGAGGAAGTGACGCTGAAATTTATCAGGAACGTAAAGATTTAGGAAAACTAATTTTACCAGCTGTTCTTAAATCAATTGACAGTGATACAGATAACACAGTTTTCTCTTATATCCCGAATACAGCCGAAACATCTTTTTACGGTTTAGTTGAAGCCGCTCAGGATTTCTTAAATCAGAGAAAAAACAATTATATCTTAGAAAACAGAAATACACTTACAGCCGAAACACTTCAGGAGTTATTGGCGGTAAAAATCCGTACGGAGAAAGTTGCTATTAAAGATGCTAAACTTAGAACATTTATTACAGAAGACAGTAGCCGTGATGATTTAGTTGCTCACGTTTATGATGTTACTTACGGCGTAATCAAACCAACTGACAATTTGGTCATAATCGATGACAGTATTGTTCGTGGTACAACTCTTAAAATGAGTATCATTAAGATGATGGACCGTTTGAAACCAAAACGTATCGTAATTGTTTCTTCGGCACCACAAATTCGTTACCCTGACTGTTACGGAATTGATATGGCAAAACTGGAAGGTCTTGTTGCTTTTAGAGCAGCTTTGGCTTTATTAAAGGAAAGAAATCTATATCATATCGTAGACGATGTTTATACTAAATGTAAAGCTCAGGAGAACTATTTAGATACAGATGTTGTAAATTATGTAACGGCAATTTACGATCAATTTACACCGGAAGAAATCTCAGATAAAATTGCAGAGATGTTAAGTTCACCTGAAATTAACGCTGAAGTAAAAATAATATTCCAAAAAGTCGAAGATTTACATATTGCGTGTCCTAAAAACCTGGGAGACTGGTACTTTACAGGAGATTATCCAACCCCTGGAGGAAATCGTGTAGTGAACCGTGCATTTATGAATTTCTATGAAGGAAAAGACGCAAGAGCGTATTAAAAGTATTAACAAAAGGTTAAAATGTGCATTTCATCGGTTTTTTTTGCCGTTCATCCTATATGTTTGGCAAAACCGAAATGCTAAATTACTTTTGGAAGACCATAACATTAGTAGGTTAAGTTTATGGTAGATTTGGGGCAAAAAGGGTGGAAGCAATTCCACCTTTTTTATTGGAATAAAGTGAAAGCTAACACTTTAAAGCAATTTTAACACACTTAATCGGATATATCTACCTTTCGTCTATAAAGTTTTTTAAATAAATACAACTACCATATATTTACTAAACCATAACATTAGTAGGTTAAGTTTATGGTAGATTTGGGGCAAAAAAGGTGGAAGAGATTCCACCTTTTTTATTTTGTATTAAAAGCAAAGAAGAAAGAAGAAAGAGCAAAGAAGAAAGATTGTTGAACATAGTTTTACTAGACGACAACAAAAGAGAAAAGAATGTAGATTGTTGAACATACTTTTATAGACTATAACAAAAGAGAAAAAGAATAGAATAAAGAATATAGATTGTTGAACATACTTTTATAGACGACAACAAAAGACGGACAGCCTATCAAGCCATCCGTCTTTTTTATTTCCCTATACTCTATCCTCTATCTTCTATCCTCTATAATCTATCCTCTATAATCTATCCTCTTTACTCTTTCCTCTTTACTCTTTACTCTTTCCTCTTTACTCTTCTTACTTAATCGGATATATTTGCCGTTCGTCTGAAAAATTTTCTATATAAATACAACTGCTATACATTTACAGAACCATTAACATTAGTAGGTTAAGTTTATGGTAGATTTGGGGCAAAAAAGGCGGAAGAGATTCCGCCTTTTTTATTTTATTCTAGAAAAAAGAGTATAGAATAAAGAATATAGATGTTGCGCATAGTTCAAACCATATAACTAAAAACAAAAAAAGACGGACAGCTTATTCAGCCTTCCGTCTTTTTTCTTTACTCTTTATTCTATACTCTTTATTCTATACTCCATTCTTATAGAATAAAGATTAAAAGTATAGACAAAAAAAATAGACGAATAACTTTAAGTCAACCGTCTATTCTCTATATTCTTTATTCTATTTTCTTAAGAAGACTATTTATCTAAAGCATATCTTCTTGCCACTTCTGTCCAGTTGATTACACTGAAGAAAGCTTCGATATAATCTGGTCTTCTGTTTTGGTAGTTTAAGTAGTAAGCATGCTCCCAAACGTCCATTCCTAAGATTGGAGTTCCACCATTACCAGCAACTTCCGGCATTAATGGATTATCTTGATTTGGAGTTCCTACAACTTCTAATTTACCTCCTTTTTGCACAGTTAACCAAGCCCATCCTGAACCGAATTGTGTAGCTCCTGCTTTAGCAAATTTTGCTTTAAACTCTTCAAAAGTTCCAAAAGAAGACTCAATTGCAGCTAATAAATCACCTGTTGGTAATCCACCACCGTTTGGAGTCATTACAGTCCAGAATAAATTGTGGTTGTAGAAACCTCCACCATTGTTACGAACTGCAGCGTTTGATTTATCTAAGTTGATTAAGATGTTTTCGATTGTTTTTCCTTCCAAATCTGTTCCTGCAATAGCTGCATTAAGATTTGTAGTATATGCATTATGATGCTTAGTATGGTGAATCTCCATTGTGCGTGCATCAATATGTGGTTCTAATGCGTCATATGCATAAGGTAATTGTGGTAGTTCAAAAGCCATGATATTATGATTTTATGGTTTATAATAATTTATTCCAAATTTAAACATTTAACTTTGGAATAGAAAATACTATTTCGTTATTATTCAATTTAATTAATTGATAATCTGATTTTTTAAGACCTAAATACTTGTAAATCTTTATTTTCCGTTAAAAGTAGTCATGGTATTTTCTAATCCGGCAGTTCCAAATGTCTTAATAATTTCTGAAGAGACTTCTAAACGTTCCGGTAATTTTGCTTTTTCTTCTTCGTCCCAATCGCCTAAAACGTAGTCTACTTGCTGCCCTTTTTTGAACTGATCACTAATACCAAATCTGAAACGGGTATATTGTTGGGTATTTAAAACAAGGTTGATGTTTTTTAATCCGTTATGACCTCCATCGCTTCCTTTTGGCTTTATTCTGATAGTTCCGAAAGACAGGTTTAAATCATCTGTAATAACCAGAATGTTTTCTAACGGAATATTTTCTTTGTCCATCCAGTATTTTACCGCTTTACCGCTTAAATTCATGTAGGTATTTGGCTTAAGCAGAAAAAAGGTTCTTCCTTTAAATTTATATTCGGCAAGCGCTCCCAACTTTACGGTTTCGAATGAAAGACTTTCTTTTTTGGCAAAAAAGTCAAGGACTTTAAATCCGATGTTGTGTCTTGTGTTTACGTATTCGGCGCCAATATTACCTAGTCCTACGATTAAATATTTTTTACTCACGCTTTTTATATTGTTTTTTGGGTGTTCGTGAACCTCCGGTTTCATACTATCTATGTTCTCTTCTTTTTGTGTTGATGAAAACAGTTTTGTCATCCATTTTATCATGATGCAAAAATAGACTTAATTAGGGAATGTGGCAATTGGTTAATTAGATAATTAGGAAATGTGGTAATTAGATAATTTGATTTGTATTATCATTAACCGCAAAGAACGCAATCCCGATAGCTACCGGGATACGCAAAGGGCGCTAAGAATGGAACGCGGATGACGCGGATTTAAACTGATTTATGCCGATTTTTTATTACACTTTTATCCCATTTACACAAGAGCACTTTGTCCCTTTGAACCTTTGCACCTTTGAACCTCTTTCTTATAGAAATGAATCATTCTTGCTAGCCCTGACAGCAGCGGTATCCTTTTTCTTGCTCCTTTAGCAAGGAAAAGATACAAGTGGATGGCAGGAATGTCACGTCTTTAAAAACCTGAAACTTCTGCTTCTAAAAAATTATAAAATTAGAAAATGCGGCAATTAGATAATTTGATCCTAACCGAAAAGTACACTAAGGTGCGCTAAGAATGGCACGCGGATGACGCGGATTTAAATTAATTAACACGGATTTCATTTATGCTTTGTGTTCGTTTGGTTTGAGTTAAAGCAAAAGCACTTTGTCCCTTTGCAACTTTGAACCTTTGCACCTTTCTCAGAACCTTTAAAAGCAAAAAAAAAGCACCAATCTTTCGATTGATGCTTTTTGTATAGATTTGAAAAAAATTATTTTTTCTTTCCTTTTGCAGGAGCTTTTGCAGCTTTTGCAGCTTCTTGAGCAGCTTTCATAGCAGCACGAGAAATTCTTACCTGAGCAACAACAGTGTTGTCTGGGTGCATTACTTTATAGTCAGGAGATCCAACTTTAGTAACGTACAATTTGTTACCCATTTCAAGTGGCGTAATGTCAGCTTCAACAAAATCAGGAAGATTTTTAGGTAAAGCTTTAACTTTTAATTTACGAGTGTTTAAACGTAAAACACCACCTGCAAGAACACCTTTAGATGTACCAACGATTTTTACAGGAACTTCCATAGTGATTTCTTTGTCATCAAATAATTGAAAGAAGTCAATATGTAAAATCTTGTCAGATACAGGGTGAACCTGAATATCTTGTAAAATTGCATTGAATGATTTTCCTTTTCCAAGCTCAATCACAACTGTGTGTGCGTTTGGAGTGTAAACCAAGTTTTTGAACGCTGCAGCGTCTGCTGAGAAGTGTACTGCCTGATTTCCTCCGTATAACACGCAAGGAACCGCTCCAGCATTACGTAAGGCTTTAGTTGACACTTTGCCCACGCTTTCTCTTTCTGATCCTTTAATTGTAATCGATTTCATTGTAAAAAAAATATAGTTATTAAATAATATTCTATTTGCTTTAAGCTTTAAGCACTAGGCTTTAGGCTTTTTGTTTAATGTATTTTAGGAAATGCTTAAAGCTTACTGCCTAAAGCCTATTGCCAAATTACATTATAAATTTTCCACTAATGGAATTGTTGTGGTGCACCATGTGCATAACTTCAGCAAAAAGAGGTGCACAACTCACTACTCTAATTTTGTTTGATTCTTTCTTTAATGGGATTGAATCGGTAACTATTAATTCGCTTAATTTTGAATTTTCAATTTTTTCGTAAGCGCCACCTGATAAAATAGCATGTGTACAAATTGCCCTAACGCTTAATGCTCCTTTTTCGATCATTAAATCTGCCGCTTTCGCTAATGTTCCACCTGTATCGATCATGTCGTCTACTAATATTACATTACGACCTTTTACTTCACCAATTAGCTCCATAGTATCGATAACGTTGGCTGCTTTTCTTTGTTTGTAACAGATTACTACATCTGATTCTAAAAACTTAGAGTAAGCATATGCTCTTTTTGAACCTCCCATGTCTGGTGATGCAATGGTTAAATTTTCTAAATTTAAACTCTGCACATATGGCAAAAAGATTGTAGATGCAAATAAATGATCTACTGGTTTTTCAAAGAATCCCTGAATTTGATCTGCGTGCAAATCCATTGTCATGATTCTTGTTGCTCCTGCAGCAGTTAGTAAATTGGCTACTAACTTTGCTCCAATCGGAACTCTTGGTTTGTCTTTTCTATCCTGTCTTGCCCAACCAAAATATGGCATAACAGCTGTAATATGTCTTGCTGATGCGCGTTTGGCTGCATCGATCATTAGTAACAATTCCATCAAATTATCAGCAGATGGAAAAGTTGAGCACACGATAAAAACGCGTAATCCTCTTATTGATTCTTCGTAAGATGGTTGAAATTCTCCATCACTATACGTTGACATCGTTACTTTGCCTAACGGAATTCCGTATTGTTCGGCAATTTTTTCTGCAAGATAGACACTTTGTGAACAAGCAAAAATTTTAGCTTCTGGTTCTAGGTGCGACATTATAATTTGTTGTTTTTACGCCGCTGCGCTCTGTACAATTCGGCTTGACCATTTTTGGTAAAACAAAACGTGTATAAATGCCTCGGGTGTAGTTAGTTGTGTGTGCGTCGTTTTAACGAGGTGCAAATTTAGAAAATTTATTGGACACTGAAAGGAAAAATTTAAGTATTTTTAGTAGAACATTTAATTTTATTTTTTACATTTGCACCGTGTTAAAGGAATAAGCACAGTTATGACATCATAATTACTTATTCTATTGCGTTAAAATAACTGATTTATGAGTTGTTTTTTCGTCTGCTAAGCCCGGATGGCGGAATTGGTAGACGCGCTGGTCTCAAACACCTGTGGGAAACCGTGCCGGTTCGACTCCGGCTCCGGGTACAAAAACCTCTTCTTTCGAAGAGGTTTTTTTGTTGTATAATATATCTTTTACACAATGAATAATAGTTCTTTATTTTTATAGCCTGAAAAAATCTTTTAAATTTTCATCTAAAAGACACAAAGCGCAAAAAGCGACATTATAAATTCAAAAAAAAATATGGACTTAAAATCAGATAGTTTTAAAAAATACAATTGGATTGATTTTGGAAGAGGAATTGCTATTTTATTAGTAATAATTGTTCATGTAGGTCAAAATTTTTCTGACTCAATATTTTTAAAAAAATTTACAGAAGTTGGTTCTATGGGAGTTCAATTGTTCTTTATATTAAGTTCAATAACCTTATTTAATTCATACGGCAACAGGTATGAAAAAGATGGAAACGAAAGAAACATTTTTTTTTTTATTAGAAGATTTTTCAGAATTGCCCCTCTCTATTATTTTTTTGCTCTGTTTTATACATTGATTGAAATATTATTGAAAGGAATTCATTCTGTTGAATACTGGAAAGTTTTAATTTCTGTTTTATTCTTAAATGGAGTTATTGTACCCGTTATTAATTATATTCCTCCTGGTGGTTGGAGTATTGGAACAGAAGTACTTTTTTACTACATGATTCCTTTCCTATTTAGCAAAATAAAATCCATAAAAGATTCTGTTATTCTTTTAATAATTTCAATTCTGTTTTCAAGTTTTATTAATTTTACAGGTGAGATTATAATTGATTCGTTAAAAATTACAAATCATAATAATTTTCGAGGATATTATCTTTATCATTGGCTTCCAAATCAATTTCCAGTATTTTGCAGCGGCATTTTACTTTTTAATATTTTTAAAACGGTTCATTTTCCAATAAAAATCAAAAGGATCTTTTTAATTATATCTCTATTTCTTTTTATCTTTTTTAGTCAAACCAGCTTAACAAGCTACTATTTTTACTACACTCTTCAAAAACCATATATTTATTCCGCAATATTTTGTCTTTTTATAATCGGAATCAAAGATTTAGAATTTAAAAATAGAACCGGAAATTTTCTTCGATTGATTGGTAAATATTCCTTCTGCATGTATTTGTTACATTTTTTCATTCTTAGAGTATATTCTATAGCAATTAGTTTCACAGGTTTTAATAAAAAGAGCGACTTGTTTTTCTTAATCTCATATGTTTTAATAACCGCATTCACTTATTTCTTTAGTTCAAAATTATATCAATACGAAAAAAAAGGAATTTCTTTTGGGGATTTTCAAATTCAAAAATTAAAAGAAAAACTTATCAAAAATTAATCGTTGCTATATATAGATTTGTCTATAAAAAAACAGATCTCAACCTTTTTCCAATCCATAAAATAATTCGCAACAAGGAATTTATATCAAAACAATTTGACTACATTTACAAGTGTAAAAAAAACACTTAACTATGAAAAACCTATTGTTACTAACCATTTTTGGGATATTCGTCAGTGCGACGGCCCAGAAAAAACCAAATTCATTTTTCACAAATTCTGAGAAGACCATAAAAGTTGGCTTCGAAATGAATTCAAAAAACACACCAACTTATTCTATCTTATATAATAACAGGGTTGTTCTTAACACATCTGAACTTGGGATTATTCGTGAAGATGCCGATTTCTATTCCGATTTAAAAGTCACTAAAATTTCTCAAGCTAAAAAAGTAACTGACCACTACTCGATGCTTCAAGGGAAACGAAAAGACATTTCATACTCTGCCAATCAATATATAGTAAGTCTTCAGAATTCTAAAAGTGAAATAATGGAAATAATTTTTCAACTTTCAAAAGATGGCGTTGCGCTTCGATATAACTTTCCTTCAACATCAAAAGAATTAAAAAAGATTGTTGAAGAAAAAACAACTTATAACCTTGATTCTTCGGCGAAAGCCTGGCTACAACCCATGTCTAAAGCTAAAACGGGTTGGAAAGAAACTAATCCTGCTTACGAAGAACATTATGCAATGGGTGTTCCTGTTAATACAAAACCTGTCATTGGCGAAGGTTGGGTTTATCCGGCACTTTTTGAAACTAACAACAACTGGGTTTTAATTTCAGAAACGGGTCTTCATAACAAATACTGTGGTACAAGATTAGTTTACAATGAAAATGCAAAAGCCCTGCAGGTGACTTTTCCTCAAAAAGAAGAAATTTTCCCAAACGGCGCTTTAAATCCCGAATCAGAATTGCCTTGGATTACGCCTTGGCGCATTATTACAATTGGCTCATTAAATACGATTACCGAAAGTACTTTAGGAACTGATCTTGCTGATCCTGCCGTAAAAATGGATACTTCTTTTATTAAAAGCGGGCTTTCTTCCTGGAGCTGGGTTTTGCTAAAAGATGATTCTGTCAACTACGAAACTACACATCAGTTTATTGACTATGCATCAAAAATGAATTGGCCTTATTGTTTGATTGATGCTGATTGGGATACCAGAATTGGTTATGAAAAGATGAAAGAATTAGTCGATTTCGCTAAAACTAAAAATGTAAAATTATTGGTTTGGTTCAATTCTTCTGGTTCGTGGAACAGCACTGAATATCATCCGAAGAATAAATTATTGACATCTGAAAGCAGAGCTTTTGAATTTAAAAGATTAAACGATCTTGGAATTGCAGGAATTAAAGTTGACTTTTTTGGAGGCGACGGACAGTCAATGATTGCCTATTATCATGATATGCTAAAGGATGCTGCCGATTACAAATTGATGATCAATCTTCATGGCGCGACTTTACCTCGTGGATGGCAGCGTACCTATCCTAATTTATTGACTACTGAAGCGGTAAAAGGATATGAATACATTACGTTTTTTCAGGAAATTGCCGATTTAGAACCGAGCCATTGTGCAATGCTTCCTTTTGCCAGAAACGTTTTTGATCCAATGGATTTTACTCCAATGGCTTTGGATAAGATTCCGAATATTAATCGAAAAACAACTCCGGCTTTTGAATTGGCTTTGCCTGTTTTATTCTTGTCAGGGATTCAGCATCTAGCCGAAATTCCAGAAGGAATGGCGAAAATGCCAGCTTATGTTGTGGATTATTTAAAAGATATTCCTACGAATTGGGACGACTCAAAATTCATCTCCGGTTTTCCTGGGAAATATATTGTAATGGCCAGAAAAAGTGGTAACACCTGGCACATTGTTGGAATTAATGGAGAAAATACGCCAAAAGAAATTGAACTTGATTTGTCTTTTGTGAAGAATGAAAAAGGGTTTACTATTCTGGAAGATGAAAATGGCTTTAAACAAGAATCGATTTCAAAAAGCCAAAAACTTATTGTAAAAATGAAACCAAATGGTGGTTTTGTGATTAAGATTTAAATTCCAATATTTAATCCTGAAGCATCGGGACCAAATTCCAATATTTTTAAATTCCAAATTCTAATGGACAACAAGTCGTATTAGAATTTGGAATTTTTTTATTTGGAATTTAATCTGTTAAAATTTCACAACTCGCCTTATGCAAAATTGGAAAATTGCAAGAGTTGGCTATAAAACACAATTGATTGGCTTTTGTATGCAGTTCAATTGCCAAATCTTTTTTATCTGAATTTGAGATTTTTACTTTTGGATTTAAAACGACCTCAACAAAACGCCCGCTTCCATCTGCAGCAACTTCAAGTGTTGCTTCTGCATTATCAGAATATTCTAAAACTTCAATGTCGTTTTGAGAGCACACATATAAATAGGACATCATATGGCAGGAAACCAAACTGCTTAGCAACAAATCTTCAGGATTGTATAATTCCGGATCGCCCTTGAAAGCTTTTGCTGCTGAAACATTTAAAACAGGTTTTCCTTCGATTTTTATTTGATGTTTTTTACTGTAAAATCTCTTTGTTGAATCTTCTTGATTTTGGTTTGAAGTCCAATTTAATTCTGCTTTAAAAAGATGTTTCATTTTGTTTTCGTTTTACCTTGCAAAATTAAGCTTTTTACAGAGTTGAAATGAATTAATCGCGCAATCCCGATAGCTATTGAGAACAGAGTCGCAAAGCTTTTGACAGAATTTTGTCATTTCGAGGAAGGAGAAATCCCCGCGAGAAGCTCGACAAAGATTGGCTTATTGGAACGGAGTTACTTACGAGGATTTCTCCTTCGTCGAAATGACAAAAAATGAGTAAAAATTCGTTTAATTCATTTTTTAAACAAATCTAGTTTGTGTTAATTTGTGAAGTTCGTGGCCACTTTTAATCCATAAAAAAACCTCGAAAGCATAACTTTCGAGGTTTTTTAGAGAATTACTAAACTAATAAACAAATCCTAAAACTATTTTTTTACAGAGAATTTAAAAGTAGTTTTAGTTTTATAATTTTCTCCCGGGTTTAAAACCGTTGTTGGGAAATTTTTCTGGTTTGGAGAATCAGGATAATGTTCTGTTTCTAAACATAGTCCTGTTCTGTGCGCGTATGTTCCGCCTTTTGGCATTGGTAAAGTTCCGTCAAGGAAATTTCCAGAGTAAAACTGAATTCCAGGTTCATCTGTAGTCATTTCCATAACTCTTCCGCTTGCTGCGTGATACACTTTTGCGATAATTGTTTTTCCTTTTTCAGGATTGTTCAATACCCAGCAGTGATCGTATCCTTTTCCTCTTTCTAATTGTTCGTTTTTAACGTCGATGTCTTTTCCAATTAATTTTGGCGTTCTGAAATCGAAAGGCGTATTGGCAACGTCATCTAATTTTCCTGTTGGAATTAAGGTCGCATCAACCGGAACTAATTTATCTGCATTCAACGTCAATTCGTGATCTAAGATTGTTTTTGTGAAATCTCCTGATAAATTGAAATAAGAATGTTGTGTTAAATTCACCACTGTTTTCTTATCTGTAGTAGCCTCATATAATACTTCTAATTGATTATCATTAGTCAATGTATAAGTCACAAAAACTTTCAAATTTCCAGGATAACCCTCTTCCATATCTTTACTTAAGTAAGATAATTTCAAAATTGCCGAATCTCCTGATTTTGCTTCATCTGCTTTCCAAACCACATTAAAATACCCTTGTGGCCCACCGTGCAAAGCATTTGGCGCATTGTTTATTGCCAATTGATATTCTTTTTCGTCTAACGTGAATTTTCCTTTAGCAATTCGGTTTCCATATCTTCCAATCAAAGCTCCAAAAAATGGATTTTCTTTTTCGTATTGTGCCAAATTATCAAATCCGATTACTACATTTTCAGAAACTCCGTCTTTATTTGGCACTTTCAAATCTGTAATTCTTCCACCAAAAGTGATGATATCAACTTCCATCCCATTTTGGTTTTTCAACTTATAGCTGTCTACTTTTTCTCCTTTTGAAGTTGTTCCATAAGCAGATTTTTCGATTGTAACTGTAGCTTTTTGATCGGAAGAAACTGTAGTGTCGTCCATTTTTTTATCGCTTTTGCATTGAACTGAAATTGCCGCCAAACTTAGAAGGCCCACCCCGAAAACGCAACGTTTTAATACATTCATAATTGATATTTTAAATTGGTTAGATGTTAGATGTTAAAAGTACTAAAAAATCTTAGAATCTTAGTACCTTAGAACCTCAGTACCTTAGTCTACAGGCCGTTTTGAAACAAATGATAATAAGCTTCATTTGCATTGATCTTATCTTTAAAGTCTCTTACGGTAGTTCTTTCATCAATTACTAATAATTCAATTCCAGCGATATCAGCAAAATCTTCCATGTATTCTGTTGTAATAGCCTGGCTGTAAACTGTATGATGCGCACCTCCAGCTAAAATCCATGCTGTTGCTGCGATATCAAGGTTTGGTTTACAATCCCATAAAACTCTCGCAACTGGTAATTTTGGTAATTCAGCCATTGGTTTGATAGCTTCCACTTCGTTTACAATTAAACGGAAACGAGTTCCCATATCTACCAAAGAAACATTGATGGCATCTCCTGCAGGTGAATTAAATACCAAACGAGCCGGATCTTCTTTTCCTCCAATTCCTAACGGATGTACTTCACAAGAAGGTTTTGCATCTGCAATTGATGGACAAATTTCCAACATATGTGATCCTAAAACGTATGATTTTTGAGGTGTGAAATGATAAGTGTAATCTTCCATGAAAGAAGTTCCTCCTTCGAGACCCACGTTCATTACTTTTAATGCACGAACCATTGCAGCTGTTTTCCAGTCACCTTCTCCACCAAAACCGTAACCATCAGCCATTAATCTTTGTGTTGCAATTCCTGGCAATTGTTTCCAAACACCAAGATTTTCAAACGTATCTGTAAAAGCTCCAAAACCTCCTTCTTCAAGGAAAGCTCTCAAACCTAATTCAATTTTTGCCGCTTCCGCTAATGAACTTCTTTGCGCTCCGCCTTCTTTTAAAGCATCAGTCAAAGTATAAGAAGCCTCGTAAACAGCCAACAAATCATTTAATTCTTTGTCTGTAACTTTCTCAATATATTTCGTAACATCTGATGAATCGAATCCGTTCACTGACATTCCGAAACGAATTTGAGCTTCTACTTTATCTCCTTCTGTAACGGCAACTTCACGCATATTGTCTCCAATACGAGCTACTTTTAAGTTTTGAAGTTCATCCCATCCTAAAGCTACTCTTGTCCAGATACCTAATTTTTTCTGAACTCTTTTGTCTTCCCAATGTCCAACAACCACTTTGCGTTTTTTACGCATTCTTGACATGATAAAACCAAATTCACGATCTCCGTGAGCAGATTGATTTAAGTTCATGAAATCCATGTCGATAGTTCCCCACGGAATTTCAGCGTTGTATTGTGTATGTAAATGACATAATGGTTTTTTCAGAATACTTAATCCTCCGATCCACATTTTTGCTGGCGAAAAAGTGTGCATCCAGGCAATAATTCCGATACAGTTTTTAGCCGAATTTGCAGCCAAACAAACATCTAAAATTTGAGAAGGCGATTTTACCACATCTTTATAAACCACTTTTACTGGTAAACTAGATGATGCATCTAATCCTTTTGCAATTATTTGAGAATGTTCCGCTACTTTTCTTAAAGTTTCTTCACCGTATAATTCCTGGCTTCCTACTACAAACCATACTTCTTTCTGAGAGATGTCAATCATTTTGTTATTTTTTGTTTCAAGTTTCAGGTTTCAGGTTGTTGGAATCTGAAAATCTTGAATGGTTATTTTTTAGTTTTGTTTTTGTTTATTTCAAGTTTCAGGTTTCACGTTCCAACAACTTGAAACAAAAAAAACCTGAAACCTGAAACAAACTTTCTATTGTCCGTAATACGAATCTTTTCCGTGCTTGCGGTTGTAATGTTTCTTTATTAGGGAATCTTTTAATCTTGGTGCATTCGGGTTTATTTGTAAAGTCAGATACGCCATTTCGGCTACGACTTCTAAAACCTTGCTGTTGTATACTGCTTTTGCTGCATTTTTTCCCCAGGCGAATGGCCCATGATTTCCAATCAGAATCATTTCTACTTCTTCGTAAGAAAGATTTTTTTCTTTGAAGCAGTCCAAAATCTGAATTCCTGTATTGTGTTCGTAGTTACCTTCGATTAGCGAATCTGCCATTGGAGGCGCGCAAGGAATATCAGCAGTTAAATGGTCTGCGTGTGTTGTTCCGAAAATTGGAATATCCTGTTGCGACTGTGCCCAGGCAACCGAATAAGTCGCGTGTGTATGTGCCACACCACCGATATTTGGCCAGTTTTTATATAAATAAGCGTGTGTTTTTGTGTCAGATGACGGACGCATTGTTCCTTCAATTACATTGTTGTCAAAATCGACAATTACAATATCTTCTGGTTTTAAATCTTCATACGGAACGCCGCTTGGTTTGATGGCAAAAACACCATTTTTTCTGTCCACCGCACTAACATTTCCAAAAGTATATACTACCAAATTCAATGCATTTAACTGCATATTGGCCTCGTAGCATTCCTGTTTTAAATCTTTATAAAGAGAACTCATGTTGCGATGTTTTTATAGTTGGATCTTCAAAAGCACTTAATTGATCGTAAGCGATTAACAATTTGTTATACGCCGCTACTTTGTCTAATTGAGGGAAATATTCTCCGTCAAAATCACTTCCTATTTTTTGGCTTGCGTCAATTACGTTTGGATAAATTCCGGCTGCAACTGCTGCATAAATCGCTGCTCCTAAAGCAGGAGTCTGATCTGAAGCTGCAATTTTAATTGGCTTGTTTAAAACATTCGCCAAAGTCTGCATGATAAAAGGAGATTTACGAGCAACACCACCGATTCCGATAACGCTGTCAATTTTTACTCCTTCTTCTTCAAAACGATCTACGATTTTCTTCGCTCCAAAACAAATGGCATTTACTAAAGCTTTGAAAATATGTGGTGCTTTTGTTCCTAAAGATAAATTGGATATCGCGCTTTTTACTTCCTGATTAGCATCCGGAGTTCTTCTTCCGTTGATCCAGTCTAAAGCAATTGGAAGACTTTCAGAAACCGGTATTTTCTCTGCTTCTTTTGTCAATTCCACTATTAATTTATCGCTGAATTCTTCTCTTAATTGTTCTTTTTGAGCATCATTTAAAACTGTTGAAGAAGTCAATAAATGCTCTGTCGGCCACATTAATAATTCTTTGTACCAGGCCAATAAATCTCCAAAAGCAGATTGTCCAGCTTCTAAACCAATAAAGCCCGGAATCACAGATCCATCCACTTGCCCGCAGATTCCACGAACGGTTTTTGTTCCCACTTCATCATAAGAACCCACCAAAATATCACAAGTTGAAGTTCCCATAACGCGAACTAAAGTGTTTTCACCAATCTTAGCTCCAACTGCTCCTGAATGTGCATCGAAAGTTCCAACGGCAATTACTGTATCTGTAGAAAGTCCTAAACGGTCTGCCCATTCTTTGCTTAAATTTCCGGCAACTAAATCAGATGTATAGGTTTCATCATATAAATTGCCACGAAGCTGTGCTAAATACGGATGCAGTTTATCTAAGAATTCAACTGGTGGAAGTCCGTTCCAGTCTGCATGCCACATCGCTTTGTGACCCGCTGCGCAACGGCTTCTTTTAAAGGTTTTTAAATCTTTATTATCAATTAACAAATACGTCATTAAATCGCAATGTTCCATCCAGGTATGTGCTGCATTTCGAACTGCTTCATCTTCTCTGGCGATGTGTAAAATTTTTGCCCAAAACCATTCTGATGAATAAATTCCGCCTACATATTTTGTTACATTTTCTCCGCCCCAGCTTACGGCCAGTTCATTGATTTCGTTTGCTTCGTTGATTGAAGTATGATCTTTCCATAACACCATCATCGCATTTGGATTTTCCTCAAAACCTTTTGTCAAAGCCAATGGAATTCCGTCTTTCGTAACTGGCACCGGAGACGATCCTGTAGTATCAATACAAATTCCACGCACTAACGAAGGATCTACTTTACTTTCTTTTATAACGGTTTGAATCGTAATTTCTAAACCTTCTATATGATCTAAAGGATGCTGACGAAATTGATTTATCGACGCGTCACAATATTGTTTGTTTTTCCATCTTTTGTAATGAGAAACATTTGATGCCAATTCCTGCCCATTTTCAGTATCTATTAGCACCGCTCGAACAGAATCTGTTCCGTAGTCCAATCCTATAACGTAATTTTTCATTCGAAATTCATTTTTAATAATGACAAATATAATTATAATTCATTTATAAGTGTACAATAAACACTTAATAAAAACAGGCACTTGAATTTTTACAAATAATGCATCAAAACAAGGATTTAAGGTCAAAACAAAAAATAAACGTAGCATTTACATTTATTCTGTTGCGATTATTTCATCTTAATTTTCAAAACAGTAACAGAGTATGCTGGAAAATCATATTGAACTTTGCTTCCGCTTACTTTAAATTCGCTTTCTTTCGGGCTAATTTTAGTCGGAGCATCAAAAGAATTCTCATCATTTATTCCATCTCCTTTTAAAGTTATTGCCGTTCCTTTTGTATCTAATTTTGCTCCTTTTACATCAATTGAAACATTTTGAGCTGCTGCAGAAGTGTTCACGATTTTCAGAATTACTTCTTTCGAATTCACATCTTTTACTGCAGATGCAAACAAATCGTTTTGACCTGTAACTGCTTTTCCGTCTTTTGTAATGTTGATTAAATCGGTTCCTTTATTGTTAGAAAATAATTTCTGAACATAATAATTTGGCGTTCCGTAAGATTGTAAATTGTTGAACCAAATCATATCCGGTGTCCATTGCCAGCCTTCTACGTGTGCCAATAAAGGGGCATAAGAAGTCAGGTGAACAACCTCAGCATTACGCTCCATTCCGGTCATGAAAGCTGCTTCAGAAAAAGCACATTCCCAGTTGTTTTTATTATCCGGACTTGCGATTGCCACACTTTGCGCTGCATATTCTCCGGCAAAAATTTTCGGTCCTTTGCGGTCGTAATTATCGTAACGCGTTACGTTTTTACGGAACCATGCCGGATCTTTATAATAATGTTCGTCAACAATTTCTGCATTCAGTTTTTTAAGTTCTTTCATGCCGTAATCAAAATAATCTCCGTCAGGAAATGGTCCTGTTCCGGATACAATTGTAATGTTTGGATATTTTGCTTTTATGGCTTTTTGAAACACTTTGAAACGCTCGATATAATCTGGTCCCCATTGCTCATTTCCAACTCCAATGAATTTTAAATTAAATGGTTTTGGATGGCCCATATCGGCTCTAACTTTTCCCCAAGCGGTATTTAAATCTCCGTTTGCAAATTCAATTAAGTCTAAAGCATCTTGTACATAAGGATCAATTTGATCCATCGGAACCAATTCTCCTGTGTTGAATTGACACGCCATTCCACAGCTTAAAATTGGCAATGGAGAAGCTCCAATATCTTCTGAAAGTTGGAAATACTCATAGAATCCTAAACCAAAACTCTGGAAATAATCGGGAGCCAGTTTATGTGCAAATTCCGTATTCCAACGGTTGATCATTGTTTCTCTGTCTTCTACATTTCCGATCGATTTTTTCCATTGGTAACGTAATGCCAATGTTTTTCCTTCCACAATACAGCCTCCTGGAAAACGTAAAAATCCTGGTTTTAAATCGTATAATAATTGTACTAAATCAGCACGCATTCCATTTTTTCTCCCTTTCCAGGTGTCTTCCGGAAACAGCGAAATCACATCCAAATCGATTACCCCTTTTCCTTCAAAAGTGATTCTAATTTGTCCTTTAGCTTCTGTTGCAGTTGCGGTTAATTGTGTGGTATAATTTGCCCAATCTTTAGAGGTTGGCGCTATTGAAGTTTCGCCTAAAACCTTTTTATTTTTATCAATGAACTGAATTTTAATCTTCGTAATATCTCCCGATATTTTTGAAGCTCTTAGAGACAAATTATACTTCAGGTCTTTTTTAATTCCCATTCCCCTGAAACCGTCATTGATTAACTCATAACCATTTGCGTCGTTGATGGTAACTCTACAATAATTATGATTGGTTCCTTTTTGGGAATACTGAACAATTTTGGCAATTCCGGATTGCTCGTTTAATTTATGTCGGTCGCTGTTTGGTTCGTTCCAACCCATCATTGGCGTTTCAAATTCAAACGATCTGTTTTTAATCATTTCGGCATACAGACCTCCATCAGCGGCAAAATTGATATCTTCAAAAAATACTCCGTACATCGTCGGTTCAATTTTGGTTACTGTTTTGGCAGCATCAACCTGAAGATTATTTTTTTGTGCCGATGCATAAAAGCCGTTCAGCAATAAACCGCAAAGGGTAATTTTGGTAATTAAATTGGACTTCATTTTTTTATATTTAAATGTGTTTTATGGCACGCGGATTACACTGATTCATTAAAGTGAAAACGCGGATAAAAACGGATTTTTATTTTTATAAACTTTAACTTTATTTTTTTAAACACATAGAGACATAGAATTTGATAGCTTAAGAAAAGGCATTTCATTTGCTTGAAGACACATAGCTATGTGTTCAAATCTAGATTTGTTTAAAACTCTTTTTATTCATTTTAAATTCTATGATTCTATGTGTTTAATTTTTTTCTCGCAGATTCCGCAGATTGAGCAGATTTAATTCTCTAATCTTAAAATCTGCAGCTAAATCTTGATTCTTTCTTCTTGCCTCTATTTTCTATGTTCTATTCTCTATGTTCTATTCTCTATGTTCTATTCTCTATATTCTATTCTCTACTTATAATCCAACCAAACTTTCATTTTCCCAACACCTCTGTTTGACCAGCTGTAATATGGAATTGCTTTGAATTTTGAATTCTCAATAACATTTACTCGTTGCAACAAATTGGCTTCCTTTTTTACTTGGAAAGTATCTGAAGAACTCACGTTTATTTTATCGAAATTGGTTTTGTTGTCAATTTCTTCGACTGCGTAAACAATTGGCCCATATTCTAAAGAAAATTTATTTTTGTTCGTTTCTACTTTTGAATTGGTTTCTACTTCCTGAACTTCCATTGGAAAATTAAGATTGATTTTATCTCCTTTTTTCCAATTTCTGGTTACGACGAAATAACCCTCTTGTGGTGCAATCGCCAATGTTTCGCCGTTTACATTAATAGTTGGTTTTTGAGTCGAAGCTTTTTTATAAGAATATAAATCGCCTGGCAAAACTTCATTTCTTGCCCAACCCGGAACACGAAGTTTGATCGTAAATTGGCTTTCTTTTTTCGGGTTAACCGAGATTGCTACTTTTCCGTTCCAGGGATATCCGGTTTGCTGAGAAATCTGCAAATCTGTTTTTCCAACTTTGAAAGAAGCATTGTTTGATGCATACAAATTCACATACAAAACATCATTTGATTTAGAGTAAATCAATCCCGGAATAGAAGGTATAAAACGAATTAAATTCGTTGGACAGCAAGAACAGTCAAACCAGGCCTGACGTGTACAAGATCCTCTGTTTGATTTAAAAACACCATCAGCTTCTAAGGCATTTGGATAGAAAAATTGTTTTCCGTCTAATGAAATTCCGGAGATTAATCCATTGTACATCGTTCTTTCGATTACATCAAAATATTTCGAATTTCCAGATAAATTATGCAATCTGTGATTCCAATACACATCGCCAATTGCGGCGCAAGTTTCATTGTAAGCCGTCAGATTTGGCAATTCGTAATTCGCTCCAAAAGCTTCTCCGTCATGTCTTGATCCGATACCGCCCGTGATGTACATTTTTTTGTTGACCATATTATTCCATAAATTATTTATGGCATCGGTATAACCTTTGTCTTTGGTCATCGCCGCAACATCGGTCATTCCAGCGTACATGTAAACAGCTCTTACAGCATGGCCTACCACTTCATTTTGCTGTACAACCGGAATATGATCTTGTGCATATTCTCCATATAATTTATGATTGTTCGGGTTTCCGCGATTGTCTAAAAAATACTTCGCCAGTTTTAAATAATCTTCTTTACCAGTAATTTGATACAATTTGATCAAACCCGTTTCTACTATCTGATGTCCCGGAACACCTTTTACCTGACCAGGGCCATCTCCAAAAGTTTTCACTAATAAATCGGCATTTTTGATGGCGATGTCAAGGAAATTTCTTTTTCCTGTAGCTTCATAATGTACGACAGCAGCTTCTATTAAATGTCCGGAATTGTAGCATTCGTGACTGATTTGTAACGATTCCCAACGTTTTCCTTCAATAACGGGAACCCAGGTACATGGCGGTTTTGCCGGATTTATGGTTCTCCATGTTGTTAGATAACCGTCTTTTTCCTGACCAATTTTCACAATGGCAATCAACGAATCTAAAACGCGTTCTAATTTTGGATTTGGTGCAGAGATTAAAGTATTCGATGCGCCTTCAATAATTTTATAAACATCTGTATCATCAAAAGGCATTTCTCCTCTTACTGTTCCTGTTTTTTGTTTTCCTGCGATTAAAAAGTTTTCAAAACGGCCTTCTTCATTGCATTTTTGAATGGCATAAGCAATCGTAATTTCCTGTACTCTTTTGATAATTGGCAGCCAAAAAGAATCGGATAATTTTACATTTTGAATGTTCACCGGTTCTATTTGATAACCCGCTTTTAAAACTGAAGTTTTATCGCCAGGCTGCACCACCTCGTTTTTGGTTTCTTTACAGGAAATCAAAATCAGAAGTGAAATGAAAATCGTTAGTATCGGAAAATTATATTTTTTCATTGTATTGCTATTCTATTTTAAAACGGGCCATAAATTGGCGTCCCACTGCATTTCTTTAACCACTAATCTTGGTGTTCCGTTGGTTTTCTTTTCGTAAGCATGGTAAAAAATATAATCTTTGCCATCAAACGTGTAAGCGCTGTTGTGGCCTACGCCAAAGTAATTCTCGTCGCCCTGAACGACTAAACTTCCACCACCTTCATTTAATGGTTTTCCGTCTTTATCGACATAAGGTCCGGTTACGTTTTTTGATCTTCCAACGACAACCTTATAAGTGCTTTTTTCTCCGCGACAGCATAAATCCCAAGAAAGAAATTGGTAGTAATAACCGTTTTTCTTGAAAATAAATGGAGCTTCCAATGCGCCATCTCCCGGATCAGAATCTGCTAATTCAAAAGTTCTTTTGCGTTTCGAAATCGTATGCCATTCCTGAGGCTGTGCAATCGATTTTAAATCCGGATTTAATTTTACCAATTTTAATCCTTCCCAAAAAGAACCAAAGGATAACCATGGCGTATTGTTTTCGTCAAAAATTAAATTTGGATCTATGGCATTCCACATATCACGGTTGGGTTGTGACTGAATAACGATTCCCTGATCGACCCATTTGTAATTTTTATCTTTTGGATCTAATGTTGTATTGGTCGCTACACCAATTGCCGATGTATTTTTGGCGAAAGCCGAAACGGAATAATACAGATAGTAGGTATTGTTATGAAACGAAATATCTGGTGCCCAGATATGATTCTTAAAATCGGCAGCAACACCATCTGCCCAAACTGGCTTATCGGCAAAAACCTGCGGCTGCTTATCCCATTTTTTTAAATCTTTGGAACTAAAAACACTAATTCCGTTACCTGTACAATACAGATAATAAGTGTCTTTTTGTTTGATGACAACCGGATCGTGCACGACAATTTCCTGCGCAAACGAAACTGAAGCTATAAGCATCATTAAAACAGAAAGTATATATTTTATGTTTTTGTAAACCATATAAGTGATATAAGAAATTTAAGTTTGGCTTTTACTCTGAAAACTTTTTAGATCATATAAGCAAACCTGTAAACTGTGACTGCGAATGTTAACTATTTATTGAATTCCTTCAGAAGTCATAACCACTCGTTTCATAGTTCCGTCTTTGTTATAATATAATTTATCGACACAGACTGATCTTCTGAAACTTCCTCCGTCTGGTTGGGTTGCACCGTTGTGATAAATAAAATACGATTGCCCTTTAAAATCAATTATTGACTGATGATTCGTGTTACTGTTTCCGGCAATTTCATTCAAAATTCCTTTGAATTCCCATGGACCCGTAATTGACTTACTCATGGCATAAGCGATTTTCTCCGGAAATTCATAAGCATAGGATAAATAATACCAGTTTTTATGTTTGTGAATCCAGGGTGCTTCTGTAAAATGAGGCAATTCTTTTATATGATGAATCGGTCCATCTAATTCGATCATATTGTCTTTTAATTTAGCATAATGGCAGGCTGTATTTCCCCAAAACAAATAGGCTTGTCCATCTGTGTCGATATAAACTGTCGGATCGATATCGTCCCAGCTTATATCGCTGAATTTGGTCATATCGTTTGTGATCAAGGCTTTTCCTAAAGCATCTTTAAATGGTCCGGTTGGGCTGTCAGAAACTGCAATTCCAATTGATTTTCCATCTATAGATCCGTGATGAACCGTTACATACCAATAAAATTTTCCGTTTTTTTCGATTACTTGCGAAGCCCATGCATCACCTTTTGCCCAAGCAAAATCAGTAACTTTTAATGGCACCGGATGTGATTCCCATTTTTTCATATCTGACGAAGAGTAAACGACCCATTCGTTCATTTTATAAAAATGAAAATCTTTTGGTGCTTCGTCATGACCGGCGTATAAATACACTTTATCCTTGTAAACCAATGCCGCAGGATCTCCTGTATATTGATCTTTTATAATTGGATTATTGAATTTTGCCGGATCTACTTGTGCAACTGCTGTTGTAACGGATGCAATCAAAACTAGGGATAGGCTTGTAATTAGGTTTTTCATTATGGTTTTATTTTGGCGATATAATGCAATAAAAATCTATTTAATACATTCTTTTATTAGTCGCAATATTTTTTCACGCAGATTTTGCAGATTTAATTTTAATCTTTTTAATCCTTTAATCTGTGGCTACTATTTTAATTCACTTTCTTACCCCAAACTGGTAATCCGGCAGCAGTCAAACCAGAATAACTCAAGGTTACTTTTCTAGTTGCTGATTCCCAATCCCACGCATCCGTAACGTTACATTTTACACCATTTACGGTTAAGATTTTTTTGGCACTGTCGTACGACCAGGTACCGTTTGCATCACCACTCACTTTTTTATCGGCCGTCAAATTTAATGTCACTGATTTTTGAAGTGTTTTGTACTGGTAATTCATGGTAATCTGTTCCCAGGTTCCTATGAAATTGGCGTCAGAAATAGTCGTTGTCGGAACTCTGGCATAACGTTCTGCTTCTACAACTGGCCAGCCATCTTCTGTCCATTCGATACCGCGAACATGTCCCATCATTATCGCATTTGAAACTGCAATTCCAAGAACGCCTTCCGGTAAACGGGCTTGCGATGCATAAAACCATTTTTTTGTATCCGGATTTTGAAAAACGGCACAGTGCGCAAAACCAACCCAGCCTGTATGATTTTTAAATTGATAGGGATGTGTTAGCATTGGAAAACATTCTGCTCCGTTTCCAATACTCATTCCTGTACTGGTAAGATAGGGTCCTAAAATGTTTTTTGAACGTGCAACACGTGTATTATACGCCACTGATAATTCGTCATAAGCCAGGAATAAATAGTAATACTGAGTTTCCGGATTATACATAATTTCCGGACCTTCAAGTGCCTGCCAACGATTTGTATTAACATTTCCTCGGCCGGCAATTCTTACTCCGTAATCCTCAATTGTTTTTAATTTATCAGGTTTTCCGGTTGTCGGATTCAGTTTTAAAGCTGCAATTCCGGAATGCCATGAACCGTAAATTAAATATTGATCGCCTTCGGGAGTCTGAATAAAACTTGGATCGATGGCGTTGAATTTAAAATAAGCATCCCAATCATTTCCTCCGTTTCTAACATAGCTTTTTACCCCGTCAGGTTCAGAACACACCACCATTCCTTTATCAACCCAATTGTTTGAAGCCAAATCATCTGTTTCGGCTAAGCCAATAAAAGCACGTTCTGACCAGGAAGTATTCGTGTCTGTTCCTACAATTGGATTCGTTACGACGATACTGTAATACATTCTGAATTTGTTCCCCACTTTACGAACACATGGTGCCCAATAGCCATAATTTGGATTTTCGATTGGAGGCAAAGCCGGAGACATTCTCGCTCTTTTATTGTTCAAAGAATCTTTTACCCAAGCCGGAGCCTGCGTCATTGAAGATCCCATGAATTCCCAATTGATTAAATCTTTAGATCTTCTGTAGAAAAAATGTCCGTTGCCTTCATGTGCATTTCCATAAGAAGCATCGGTTTGGTACATATAATAATATTCACCCGATTTTTCTACAGATGGATCGTGCACGTTAGCCAAATTCCATTGCTTTCTGCTGCCCCAACTTGAAATTGAAGTATAATTATCGGCATAAGTTGGCCCTGGAAAAGCAGGTGTAACCACCGGGGGATCAACCACCGGACCCGGATCTGGGGTTACAGGTGTGTCTGGATCACTGGAACAGCTGACAAATGCAATTGACAACAGACCGATGTAGACAATTTTTAAAATGGAATTGGATTTTTTCATTTTTTCTATATTTTATTTTCCTTCTAAAACAACAACTGAGAAAGGAGGAATAGTAATTTCAAGTTTTCCTTTTTTGTTTTCGAAACCTTTAAAAACTGTTGGAACAATTTTGTTTGGTGTATCGAATGAATTGTAATCTTGTAATTTTGCTGATGTTACAATCGTTCCTGTAAAGTTTTTTACTCCAAGATCCTTAACATCAATCTCTATTTTGTTTTTGTTTTTAGCGTCAACATTTACCAACGAAATATGAACTGCTCCGCTTTTGTCTTTTGAAGCTGAAGCTGATACCGCAGGAAGTGTTTCTCCTTTAAAAGTATACAATGGCGATTGGAAACTTAACGGTAATAATTTAGCATCCTGATGAACGCTGTACATTTTCATTACGCTATACGTTGGCGTAGTAATCATTTTTGCTTTATCCGTAAGGATTACGGCTTGCAACACGTTAACACATTGTGCTAAGTTTGCCATACGAACTCTGTCTGCGTGATTGTTGAAAATATTTAGAGTTGCTCCGGCCAAAACAGCATCTCTCATCGTGTTTTGTTGGTATAAAAATCCAGGATTTGTTCCTTGTTCTACTTCGTACCAGCCTCCCCATTCGTCAACAATCATGGCAACTTTTTTCTCAGGATCGTATTTGTCCATAATAGCGCTATGTTTTGTAACTAGCTCTTCCATTTTTAAAGCAGACTGCATGGTTTTGAAGTAACCTTCTTCTGTAAAATTTCTGTCATCTCCTTTTTTGCCCCAGTCGATTACGGCATAGTGGTGTACTCCAACTCCGCCTAACATGTTTAGCGGAATGTTTTTCATTAAAACTTCTGTCCAATTATAATCGGCACTGTTTGATCCTGAAGCAATTCTGGTAATTCCTCCAGTATTTTCCCAATCCGACATGAAAGTGGCAAATTTGCGGTATTCTCCGGCATAGTATTCTGCTGTCATATTTCCTCCGCATCCCCAGGCTTCATTTCCAATTCCCCAGAATTTAACTTTCCAAGGTTCTGTTCTTCCGTTTTTTTTACGCAAATCACTCATCGGACTTTTACCGCTGAAATTGGTATATTGAACCCAGTCAGACAATTCCTGAACCGTTCCGCTTCCAACATTTCCTGATAAATACGGTTCTGCTCCAAGCAATTCGCACATATTCAGGAAATCATGGGTTCCAAAACTGTTATCTTCAGTTACACCACCCCACCATTTGTTTACAATAGTTGGTCTTTGTTCCTGAGGGCCAATTCCGTCTTTCCAGTGATAGGTATCGGCAAAACATCCGCCAGGCCATCTTAAATTTGGAATTTTTAAATCTTTTAAAGCAGCCACAATATCATTTCTCACTCCTTTTGTATTTGGAATTTTTGAAGTATCTCCCACAAAAAATCCACCATAAATACAGCGTCCTAAATGTTCCGCAAAATGCCCGTAAATGTTTTTATTGATCGTTGGCGCATCTGCATTATTTTTAATAGTTACTACTGTGGTTTCATTCTGGGCAAAACTTGCCTGATTACAAAGAGTAATAAGAAATGTAATTAAAAGTGCTTTTTTCATAACGTGTTTTTAAAGATTACAAAGAGGAAGGCTTTATGAAACCTTCCTCTGAATATTAAAATTAATAAGAAAGTGTAGGCCACCCTGATGACCATGTGAAATATACAATTTCTAGTTTTGGATTTCCATTGTCAGCTCCATCATAATAATGAACCGCTCCTTTTTGTGTTCCTGTAATTCTTGACAAATGCCCTGGGCCGATATAATTTCCTTGTGTTGCCAAAACTGTTGTTCCGCCTCCACTTTTTAAATTGACTCCGTTTTTATCTGTAAAAGGGCCAAACGGACTTGTTGAACGCCCCACTACAATATAATACGTACTGTTTACACCATTACAGCAAGAACCTCTGTTTACGAACATATAGTAATAACTTCCTTCTTTAATTAAACAAGGAGCTTCCCATGAAGCACTGCTTCCTCCGGCAACAATAGTTCTTGTTCCGGTTGGTTTTCCAGTTGAAACATTAATCTGAACAACACCAATACCAGCATGCCAGGAACCATAAGCCATATAAACATTGCTTCCATCTACTAAAATAGAAGGGTCAATTGCATTTACATCTGAAGCAGATGATGAGGCCACAACAAGTCCTCTGTCTGTCCATTTTGTTCCGGCACTTTGCGAAATAGAAGGAGCCGTTACCAACCCTATTGCAGAAGTTGCAGATCCAAAAGTCGAACAAGAATAATACATATTCCAGCGATTGTTAAACCATGCCAAATCCGGTGCCCAGAAATTTTTAGTAAAACCAGGAACATAACTTGAAATCCAGCTTGGAGTTGAAGTGAACACTGATGTTCCCCAAGTCCAGCTTGTTAAATTTGTTGAATAGGTCATGGGTATATTATCACCTGTTGTGAACACATAATAATTAACACCGCTTTTAATAATTGTACTTGGGTCATGCGACGGAACATTGCCGCTAACCGTTTTTGCTGTTATATTTTTTACCTGAGAATTTTGAGTTTCCGCTACTGTGGCAACCTCATCGTTCGAAGGGATTATAGTATCTTCATTCTGGCAACCTACTAATAATACTGCTAACAAAACCAAACTTGTAATTGTTTTCATTTATGATAAAATTTAGTTACTGTAAAAAATTCATTACTCTATAATCGTATTCTTTTTTTAAGATAATATCATATGACAGATTTTTTTCCTGCCATATGATATTAGGTATTCTAACTAATTCAAATAAATATTAGTCTCAGTCTCAGCTTTCAGTCACACTGTGAACTGAGACTGAAAACTGTTTTTAATAACTGTCATTTTGAACAGTTCCCGGATTGTTATCCATTTCTAATTGTGGAATTGGGAAATATTCTCTTCCTGGTGTATAAGAATTAAACTCAGCATCTCTTGCTTTTAACCACGCTAATTTTGTTGGATTTTGAAGCCATCCCCAACGACGAATATCATCAAAACGGTGACCTTCAAGTGGGAACTCTAAAAATCTCTCATGTCCAATTTGTTCTCTCATCTGTTCTTGTGACATTCCAGGTTTTGTAGTTGCTAAATTTGGAAGACCAACCCTGTTTCTTACCATTTGAATATATGAGTAAGCTCCAGGAGTATCACCTGTTTCATTTAAACATTCTGCATACATTAAAAGAATATCTGCATATCGTAGCAAACGCTCATTAATTCCGGAACGCCAATCGTATTCATCTGCAAATTCTCCGTCTGAATTTTGGTATTTTCTACAGAATAAGTCATTTAAATCGGCTGGACTGGCAGCATAAAATGTCGCAAAATCTTTACCGTATAACTTTACTCCAGGTTTATTATAAAATATAGTGGCATCTAAACGAGGATCTACTGTATTTGCAGCAGTTTTTTCCTCTTGATACTCATTAAAAAGTGCCCATGTTGGCTGAACGTCAGTCCATCCGAAAGCTCTTGGAGCATAAGTAATCGCACGTGCAGAAGTTTTCCCCCAACCTGAAGCCGGAGCACCACCCCAACCTAAATCTACACCACCTGCGTCTCTACTAAATTGTACTTCGAAAAGAGATTCCGAATTATTTTCATTAGCTGTTGTAAAGTTGTCGCGATAATTTGAAACCAAAGAATAAACTCCTAAATCTATTACTTGTTTGAATGTTGTTTTTGCATTGGTAAAATCTTTAGTAAACAAATACGTTTTTCCTAAATATCCTAAAGCAGCTCCTTTTGTAGCACGTCCTTTTTGACCTGCATCCAGACCTGAAACACCGTTGTATGAAGTTGGAAGTAACTCTGCTGCAGCTTTAAAATCGGCAATAACCTGAGCCCATCCTTCAGCCTGTGTTTTCTGCGGATAATATACCGCTAGTTCTGTTGGTAATGGTACATTTTTAAACATGTTTACCGCATGAAAAAGAAACAGTCCTCTTAAAAAATAAGCTTGTCCCAGTATTCTGTTTTTAAGTGCTGCATCTTCAAATTGAATAGCCGGTACATTTGCTAAGACCTGATTTGCGCGATATATTCCCTGATAATACGTTTCATAAGCCCATCCATAAATAGCAGCATCCGCTACATTTGAGTTAAAGTGACCTACATTGTACATTGAACCCCAAGGACTGTTAGTACGCGAATCATCCGCTTTTACATCTAATAAAAGTGGGGTACTACGCATATAAGTTCCATCTGTTAATAAACTTCCGTAAGCGGCATTCACACCTTCAATTGCATCCTGGTCTGTTTTCCAGAATGAATCAACTGCATCATTATTGGGGTCAATTTGAGTCAAATCTTCATTATCAACACAGCTTGTTGTTACAACAGCCAGTGAAAAGAAAACAGCTATATAATTAAATATTTTATATTTCATTTTAATACGTTTTTAATTGGTTAAACCGGTTTAGAAATTCACCTCTACTCCTAAAGAAATTGTTCTTGGATTAGGGAAAGATCCTGCATCATATCCTCTTGAAAGTAATCCATCACTTGTAAAATCCGGATCATATCCAGTATACTTTGTAATAGTCCATAAGTTTTGACCGTTTACATACACTCTGGCTTTTTGGATAAATTTATCTTTCAAAGGAATATTGAAACCCATTTCCATAGTTTGCAATCTCACATAATCTCCACTTTGTATAAATCTGTTAGAATCTCTACCATTTCCATTTGGGTCACCAATTACCGGTGCAGGAACATTTGTGTTTGTATTGGTTGGTGTCCAGTAGTTCAATTCATCTGTACTGTGATTGGTATATTGTCCTATCATTAAATTGCGGTACATGGCATTGAAAACTTTGTTTCCTCCCGCACCTTGCCAAAACATTGAGAAGTCAAAGTTTTCATAAGAGGCACTAAAATTCATTCCAAAACCATATTTAGGAATAGATACTCCCTGAAAGGTTCTATCAGAATCTGTGATTATTCCGTCGCCGTTTACATCTTTAAATTTTACATCTCCGGGAGCTGCACCTGTTTGTGTTGGAGAAGCCGCAACTTCAGCTGCATTTTGAAAAATACCAATAGCTTCCCATGCAAACAGCTCTCCAACTGATCTTCCTACCTCTGTTTTTGAAACTGCTCCATAAATAGGATTTCCTGTAGCGCCAATTCTGGTTACTTCATTTTTTAAAGTTCCAAAGTTACCTGAGATATCATATTTAAATTTATGGTGGTGATTACTATATGATGCTGTAAACTCAAAACCATTATTTTCCATATCTCCTGCATTTGTTGTAATATTTGCCGGAAAAGCTCCTGTAGAAAATGGTAATGGAACTCCTACCAACATATCAGTAACTTTTTTTGTAAAATATTCTGCTGTAAACTGTAAGTCATTATTTAAAAATCCTAACTCCAATGCGATGTTTTTACTGGTTGTTTTTTCCCAGTGTACATTAGGGTCAAGTGCAGCAACTACAGTTGTTCCTGGAGCTAGCTCATTGTTAAAATCATACCCGGCAAAACTGTTTACCGTTGAAGCAAAAAAGTACTGTGGAATTGTATTGTTACCTATTGTACCATAACCACCTCTAAGTTTAATATTGTTTACCCATTCTGGCAAATGCAGGAACTTTTCGTTACTAATTTTCCAACCTCCTGAAAAGGAGTAGAAATTTGCAGAATTATTGATCTCACTGAAAAGAGACGTTCTGTCCTGTCTAAAGTTAGCCTGCAATAAGTATCTGTCATCATAAGCGTAATTTAATCTGCTGATGTATGATATTCCAGTAATCGTAAATTTATATTCACTTGCATTTCTTGCATCAGCATACTGAAGCATTGGAATTTCTCCCGGTGTATAGCCTACACCTCTTGAGTTGTATCTGTGATAGTCTCTCTTTTCCTGAATCCAGCCTGCAAGAGCATCAATTTTATGTTTTCCAACTGTAAGATCATAAGTCAATAAATTATTCACGAAAGTTCTTAACTCATTTCCGGTTTCTACATCTAATGAAGCTTCGTCATTTGTAGTAATATAATACCATCCTAAATCACTCGGCGGTATAAATTTTCTGTTTTCCCAGTCTGTTCTGTCATAACTGACATCTAATTTGTATTTAAGACCTTTAACAATTTCAAATTCGCCCCAAATGTCCCCCATGAAACGGTTTCTCTTTCCGTTATTATCAATCAGGTTGTTATATCCAATTGGATTCATTGAAATTGCGCGTTGCGTCAGATTATCTGTACCTCCGTAGCCCCCCAATCTATTAGCATCATAAACTGGCATTGTTGGTACAGCAGTAAGCATATCACTAATAAAGGTTTGTCCTGCATTATACTCATTAAAAAGCTCTTTATCAGACTGTGTATAAGCAATTTTAGCTCCATATTTGAATTTTCCTTTTTTACCATTCAAATTCAAATTGGTCGACAATCTCTCATACTCTTGTGGTGTTTTTAAATAACTAGTGTTTTTAAAATAATCAATGTTCATGCTATAAGCAATACTTTCTGCTCCACCATTAAAAGTTAAAGCCTGATTTTGTACTACACCCGTTTGCATTGATTCTTTTTGCCAGTCTGTATCTAAATTATTAATATAGGATGGACTGTTAGGATCATTTCCAGGAGCGATACTTACCGGAACTCCGGCTCTAAGATCTCTGTTTCTTTCTGCTTCGCTGGTAATTTTCTGATATCCTAAGCGATCCGTTACATCCCATTTTTTTGCTACATCCTGAAGTCCAACAATAGATTTAAACTTAACATCCATTCTGCCTGCTTTTCCTTTTTTAGTTGTAATAATAACAACTCCGTTTGCTCCACGAACACCATAAATTGCAGCCGAAGAAGCATCTTTCAAAACTTGCATCGATTCAATTTCTCCCGGTGCAAAATCATAAGGTGCATCAACCATAATTCCATCAATTACAAAAAGAGGATTGTTATTTGTGAATGAAGTTATACCTCTAATTTTAACATTTACAAAACCTCCAGGCTCTCCAGATGATTGTACTGTTACACCAGGTACTTGCCCCTGAAGCATTTTTGCAGCATCATAGGTTACTGTCTTTTTAGCTGATTCTAAATTTACGACACTTACAGATCCTGTTAAGTCAGATTTCTTTTGTGTTCCGTATCCAATTACTACTACTTCATTTAATTTGTTAGTATCTTCACTTAATACAGCATTTATTTTTAATTGACTTCCAATCGTTACTTCCTGATTTTGAAAACCTAAAAATGAAAAAACTAATACATCGTTTGGTGATGCTTTAATAGTATACTCTCCATCAAATCCAGTTACGGCAACTGTTTTTGTTCCTTTAATCATAATGTTCACTCCGGGCAATGGTAATTTGTCTTGGGCCGAAGTAACAACTCCGCTAATCTCTTTGCCTTGGGCCGACATTTGATTAACAGAAAATAATAGCATCATTAATGCTAATAGCCATTCTTTTTTTGGCAATAAAAAATTGCAATAAAAAAATAATCGTTGGTTTGTTATCATATTGGTTTTTTTAAGGTTGGTTAGTTGTGTAATTATAAGTGTTAATTCTACATTTGTAAATTTAAATAAAAAAAAACCTTAAAAACAAATTAAAATCATAAAAAAAAGCGACTAAAAAAGTACATATCGTAATTTAAGTGTCAAATAAACATTTAAAAGTTGGTGTTTTTTTCAAAAAAAGCGCATTTTTTGAAAGTTAATTGTGTAAAATTTACACTTTTCATTAAAAAGCAACTTTTTAAGCAAAAATTAACATCTGCTAAAAAAAACGAAAACGTTGTAATTTTGAAGAATTTAAACAATACAAAATGCTGTTTTTGTAAATAAAATCCTGTTTTTGACTTCGCGTTTTTGAGTGTTTAAATGTCTTTCTTTCAAAAAACCATCGTGTAATATTCTGTTTTCGTCTTAAAACTATCTTTAAAGAGAAAAAAGAGTGTTATTTTTTTCTAAAAAGTCTTTTTTTTAACGTTACTTTTGAGTAGTTATACATATAAGTGTGTAAAACACATTAATAAATTATGAAACATATTCAGAAGTTTATATATTTACCATAAAAAATTTATTATGCTAAACAGTTATAGCTCTGCCGATAAAGTCCTATTAGCAGTAGATTGTATCATTTTTGGATTCGACCATGAAGGTTTAAAAATTCTTTTGATTAAAAGAGATTTTGAGCCTGAAAGAGGAAAATGGTCTTTGATTGGAGGGTTTCTAAAACGTGATGAAGTACTCGACAACGCGGCTATAAGAATATTGCATACTTATACAGGTTTGCACGATATTTATATGGAGCAATTACATGCTTATAGTGAAATTGATCGTGACCCGGTCGAGAGAACTATTTCTGTATCTTATTATGCCTTAATCAATATTGAAAATCACAATACGGAACTTATTCAAAATTATCATGCGCAATGGTTTAGTATAACCGATGCTCCAAACTTGATTTTTGACCACAACGAAATGGTAGATTTTGCCATTAGAAGGTTACGTTACAGAACTTCAATTAAACCAATTGGGTTTGAATTGTTGCCTGAAAAATTTACCATGCGTCAATTATTAGAATTGTATGAGGCAATTTTAAGCAAAGAATTAGACAAACGTAACTTTATCAGTAAAATTAATTCATTAGAAATTCTGAATAAATTAGAAGAAAAAGATATGCAATCTTCTCGAAAAGGTTCGTATTTGTATACTTTCAACAAAGAAAAATATGAAGAAAAATTACTAAATGATTTTGTACTTAATCTTTAGGATAAAAGTTTCACGCAGATTTTAAAAGATTTAAGCAGATCTATACAGATTATTTCATCATTTTAATCTTTTGTACCGATAGATGTGGGCGTGACTATTTTTCTTTTACAAAATAAAAAACCCTGAAAACTAAAAGCTTTCAGGGTTTTTACTTCAATAAAACTACTATTAAAAACTAAACAAATTTATTTTGAAAAAATAATCTCTCGCAGATCCTGCAGATTCAGCAGATTTTATTTCAATCTTGATCATCTGTTAAATCTGCTCTCGATAGCTATCGGGACTGCGTGAAAAAAATCTTAGCTATTTCCTTTTTGATAATCTGCTAAAAAGGTTGCTAATCCAATATCCGTTAAAGGATGTTTCAACAAACCTTCAATCGCACTTAATGGTCCCGTAATAACATCTGCTCCGGTTTTGGCACAATTAATAATATGCATTACGTGTCGAACTGATGCCGCTAATATTTGGGTTTCATAACCGTAATTATTATAAATCAATCTGATTTCTTCAATCAAATTCATTCCGTCAGTCGAAATATCATCCAGACGTCCAATAAAAGGTGAAACATAAGTGGCTCCCGCTTTTGCAGCCAACAACGCCTGACCTGAAGAAAACACCAAAGTACAATTGGTTTTTATTCCTTTATTAGCAAAATATCTGATTGCTTTTACACCGTCTTTTATCATCGGGATTTTCACTACAATCTGTGGATGCAAGGCTGCCAGTTTTTCTCCTTCAGCAATCATTCCTTCAAAATCAGTCGAAATTACTTCGGCACTAACATCGCCATCAACCAATTCACAAATTTTTATGTAATGATCCAGAATATTCTGTGCTCCTGTAATTCCTTCTTTCGCCATCAATGACGGGTTTGTGGTTACACCATCTAAAACTCCCAAATCATTGGCTTCTTTAATATCTTTTAAATTTGCTGTATCTATAAAAAATTTCATATTTCTTTTATTTTGAAATGTTATAATTATTCTGCTCTAAATATTTGATAATCTCTTCGCAGGCATTTTTACTTGTAAATCCGAATTTCTGATCCAAAACTGAGGCCGGAGCTGAGTATCCAAAATGATCCAATCCGAAAACTTTCCCTTTGCTACCAACTAAACCTTCCAGGTTAACCTGAAGACCCGCCGTAAGTCCGAAAACCAATTGATTCTGCGGAATAACACTTTCCTGATAAGCTTTTGGCTGCGATCTGAAAAGTCCTTCTGAAATTATAGAAGCAACATTTATTTTTATTTTGATGATGTGTTCCAACTCTTCCGCAGCTTCAATAAGTGTCGCTACCTCAGATCCATTAGCAACTAAAGTAATAGCAGGATCTTCACTTGATTTTACTAAATACCCTCCTTTTTTGGCATTTAAAGCATCTTCAAATCTTGAGTTCCCAATTGCTGGAATAGAAGTAATTTCTTGTCTGGAAAGAATTAAACCTGTTGGTGTTTTCTTGTTTTCCAGCGCCATTTGCCAGGCAACAGATGTTTCAATAGCATCAGCAGGACGAAGCGCTAATAAACTTTGATCGCCAGAATGGTTTTTAATTTTTTCTAACAATCGAATTTGTGCTTCCTGCTCAATTGGCTGGTGTGTAGGACCATCTTCACCTACACGGAAAGAGTCGTGTGTCCATACATATTTTACCGGTAATTCCTGAATGGCTGCCAAACGAATAGCCGGCTTCATATAATCAGAAAAAACAAAAAATGTCGCCACTACCGGAATTACGCCACCGTGAAGTGCTATTCCATTCCCAATCGAAGCCATTGTCAATTCAGCTACTCCCGCTTGTAAAAAGGCTCCGCTGAAATCATTTTTCTTTAAAACGGATGATTTTTTAAGGAAACCATCTGTTTTATCACTGTTAGACAAATCGGCAGAAGAAACAATCATGTTTTCTACATTTTCAGCCAGATATCCTAAAACAGCTGCCGAAGCATCTCTTGTTGCGGCATTTGCTTTTTGAGCAATTGAACCGAAATCTAAAGCTGGTAAATCGCCATTAAAAAACTGTTTTATCTTTTGAGCTCCTTCAGGATTCTGAGTTTCCCAAGTCGCAAATTTTGCTTTTCTTTCAGCCGATTCAACAATTTTTTGATTTAAAATGTTTCTATAATATTCTTCAACTTCTTTATAAATCGCGAATGAATCTTCAGGATTTGCACCTAGGTTCAATAATGTTTTTTCAAAATCAGCTTTAGTTCCCCCAATTGGTTTTCCGTGAAGTTCGCACTGACCTTCATACATTGTTCCGTCCGCCATTACACAACCTTTCCCCATAATGGTTCTTCCAATAATCAGGGTTGGTTTCTCCGTTTCGTTATGCGCATCAGTCAAAGCTTTACGAATCTGAACATGATCATGTCCATCAATTGTAACCACTTTCCAGCCCCATGATTCATATTTCATAGCGGTGTTTTCTGTCGTTACCTCATCGGTCATAGAGGAAAGCTGCACATCATTTGAGTCGTAAAACATGATAAAATTATTCAGTCCCAAATGTCCCGCAATACGTCCGGCACCTTGAGAAATTTCCTCCTGAACACCTCCATCCGTAATGTAAGCGTATATTTTGTGATCGAATAAATTCTCAAATCTTGCTGACAGGAATTTGGCCGCAATTGCTGCTCCAACTCCCATGGCGTGTCCCTGTCCTAGTGGTCCGGAAGTATTTTCAATTCCTCTTTTTACATCAACCTCAGGGTGTCCGGGTGTTACAGAACCCCATTGTCTGAAATTTTGAAGATCTGTTTTTTCGAAATTTCCTAACAGATAATATTGGGCATACATTAGTGCCGAAAGATGGCCTGCATCCATAAAAAAACGATCCCTGAAAATCCAGTGCATATCGCTCGGATCGTATTTTAAATATTCAGTATATAAAATATGCATGAAATCAGCACCTCCCATGGCGCCCCCAGGATGGCCTGAATTCGCTTTTTCGACCATCGAAATGGCTAAAGCGCGAATATTATTTGCGGCTGATTGGTCAATTTTGTTGTTCATTTTAAGTATCTAAATGGTTTGTGGTTAATAGCGGCTTAAAATTTGTCTCGCAGCATTACGAAAAGAAAAAAAGCTTTCCTTAAAATCAAAACAAATAATAAGTGTAAAATTTACATTTGCAAATGTAAATAAAAAAGTTTTACGAAAACAAAAAATTGGATCCTTATTTTTTTTACTAATAAATTATACATTTAATAAACAAAAATAAGTTTAATTGTGATTTGATGATCGTTTTGCTAAAAACACAAAAACAAAGTACTACAAAGAATTTCGCATAATAAGAGCCGACTTATTTTCGATCTGCACATTATTACCCTTAATAACCATCTCGGCCAGGATTTTACCCATCATTTCAAAATGGGTCGAAATGGTACTAATACCATTAGCTACCACTTTTTTTAGAGGTGTTTCGTTATAAGATATAATTCCGAAATCAGATCCTAATTTCAAATTCTGATTTCGGGCATTTTCAATCACCCGAACCAGATCACGATCATTCGGAATAATATATAAATCTCCTGAAGTAATTTCGCGATCCGTAAATTCGGTTATAATTTCAGACTCAAAATGATATTCAGAACAAAAAGCTTCAAACCCTAATTTCATTCCAAGTGGCTCTCTAAATCCAGGGAAAATTAAAATCAATTTTTTGTATTTGCCTACCCTTGCTTTTCCTTTTACTAATCCTTCAAAAATGTCCTTTTCATGATTTTGATAAATCGCCGGATATGATTTTAAATCAGGATTGGTCTGGTCCAAAATAATAACATCATTCACTGGTAGGGTTTTTATCAAATTGACTATATCGTTTAAATTGGTCGGCATGATAATGTATTTCGTATAATTTCCATTACTGTCATTTATTAGTTTTTGAAATACCTGCAAATTGAAATGATGAAAGAAAATATCCACCTGAACATTTTTTCCAATATTTTTTAAAAAAGAATTATATATGTCTTCCTTGAAAATATTCAATTCATCAAAAAGCAAAAATATCTTCTGTTTTATAGCAATTTCAGTGCTTTTGACGTAATATCCTTTACCTGGAATCGCGTAAATAATTCCTCTTTTTTTCAATTCGTCGTATCCCAGCAAAACAGTATCGCGCGACAAAGAAAAAGCCAGACAAACTTTATTGACAGACGGAAGTCGGTCACCTTTTACCAATTTACCTTCTTCGATCGCTTTTTCAATTGAAAGAATAATCTGTTTATATTTTGGTAAACCGAGATTGTTTTGGATAGAAATTATGTTCATGAAAAGTAGAATTTTGACGCAATATACAAAAAACTGGTAGGTACTGGTATGTAAAGGTAAAGAATGTTTCTATTTTTGAATTTCATTTTTGGTAAAAATAATATGGAAATAAAACACATATCGCATTTTGAAGATCAGTCTGAGTGCAAATTATTTGGTTTAATGCCTGATAACGAAGAAATTCATTCTTTTGAATTGACTAATAGAAACGGAATGAAAGTGCAGCTTATTAATTATGGTGCAACAGTTACGTCCTTAAAAGTTCCTGCTTCAAACGGAAAACTGGTAGATGTTGTTTTGGGTTTTGATTCTTTAGAATCTTATTTATCTTCTTATAATTTACCAAGTGCGCCTTATTTCGGAACCACAGTGGGCCGGTACGCGGGAAGAATCAGCAAAGGAACTTTCACTTTAAATGATGAAACATTTCAGCTTGTTGGTAATAATAATGAAAATACTTTACACGGTGGAAATATAGGTTTTGGAAGAAGAGTGTGGAATGTAAATGATATTACCGGTGGAGAAAATCCATCTATAACTTTTGGACTTTTAAGCGAAGATTCAGACGAAAATTTCCCCGGAGAATTACACGTTTATCTTACTTATACTTTAACAGAACAAAACGAATTAAAACTTGAATACAAAGCAACTACCACAAAAGATACTGTTATAAACTTAACCCATCACAGTTATTTTAATCTTGACGGGCATGATACTGCAGTCTTAGATCAGCAAATGTATATCAATGCTGATAAGATGTTAGAAACAGATGCTGAAGGTATTCCAACAGGAAAATTCACGGAGCTTTCTAATCATGATTTCGATTTCAGAACAGCTAAAAACTGTCCTTCTTCTATTGACAATTCTTTTGTAATTGAATCTAAAGACAAAGTTGCTGCTCAATTGTTCAGTGAGAAAAACAACCTGAAAATGGAAGTCTATACAGATCAGCCAAGTGTACATATATATGTAGGCGGAAATTGTTTTGATATCCTTCAGGGAAAAGAAAACACAAAATATCATGCAACCAGCGGAATTTGTTTTGAAACCCAAAATTTTCCGGATGCGCCAAATAAGGCACATTTCCCGAATTCAGTTTTGAAAAAAGGTTCAGAATACCGTCAAACAACGGTTTATAAATTTGATCACATCAATTAATTAGCTTAAACAATATTTTATCTGATTCTAATGATTTTTCATTTGAATTAAAAGACAACACTATTACAATTACAAAATAATGAATGACATTTTAATACAAAACACCTCAGCCTTTTTTGAGAAATCGTTCGGATCTGTTCCTCAAAAAATTGTGCTTTCTCCAGGAAGAATCAATATTATTGGAGAACATATTGATTACAACGACGGTTACGTTTTACCGGCTGCTATTGATAAAGTAATTTGCTTTGCTTTTGAAAAAAACAACACTCAAAAATCTAAAATAATCGCCATCGATTTAAAGGAAGAATTTGAACTTGATTTAAATGAGCCAATTCAATTAAGCGATGTCGTTTGGACCAATTATATTCGTGGCGTTGTAAAACAACTTCAGGACAACGGATTTTCATTTGAAGGTTTCAATTGTGTTTTCAGTAGTAATATTCCGGTTGGTTCTGGTTTGTCTTCTTCGGCGGCTTTGGAGTGCGGAACGCTTTTCGGCATAAAAGAGCTTTTCGATTTAAAAATTGAAAAAGTGGACATTGCCTTAATGGGTCAAAAAGCAGAACATTGGGTAGGAATCAATTGCGGTATTATGGATCAGTTTTCAAGCGTTCATGGACTTGAAAACAAAGTGATAAAACTGGATTGCAATACTTTGGAATTTGAATATCACGATGCTGACTTCAAAGAGTACTCTGTTATTTTATTTGATAGTAATGTGAAACATTCTCTTTTTACCTCTGAGTACAATACAAGAAGATTAGAATGTGAGGAAGGTTTATCAATTATAAAGAATCATTTTCCTGAAGTAAAAAGTTTCAGAGATTGTTCTGAAGCCCAACTTTTGAGTATTCAGGATCAATTTTCTCCGGTTGTTTTTAAGAGAGTTCATTTTGTAGTTAAAGAAATTAATCGTGTTATAAAAGCATGTGAGGCTTTAGATAATGGAAATATAGAACTTTTAGGACAATTGCTTTTTGAAACACATTACGGTTTATCGCAGGAATACGAAGTAAGTTGTGAAGAGCTGGATATGCTTGTAGATACCGCAAAAGCTGATGATGCAGTTATTGGAGCACGTGTAATGGGTGGCGGATTTGGTGGTTGTACCATTAATTTAGTTAAAAAAGGAAATGAAAATGAGGTAAAACGTAAATTTTCAAAACTTTATTTAGATACATTTGGAATTGAATTAAAATTCTATGATGTAAAAATCTCAAACGGAACAACATTACTTTAATACCACAACAGAATACAATGAAAAATTTTGACATTAACGAAGATCCTCACAGACGCTTCAATCCTTTACTTAACGAATGGGTATTAGTTTCACCGCATCGTGCAAAACGCCCTTGGCAGGGACAAAATGAAACCATTGCCACTGAGGCATTACCAAAATACGATCCAACCTGTTATTTATGTCCGGGGAATGTTAGGGCCAATGGCGTAAACAACCCAAAATACGAAAACAGTTTCGTTTTCGAAAATGATTTTGCTGCTATGAAACAGGAAGAAATTATTTTTGAAGAAGACATTAAACATACCTTTTTTAAGGCAAAACCAGAACAGGGTATTTCAAGAGTAGTTTGTTTTTCGCCAAGACACGATCTTACGTTACCGGAAATGGATGTTGACGGAATTGAAAATATCATCAGAACCTGGCAAAAAGAATATACCGATTTAGGAAACATAAAATACATCAATCACGTTCAGATTTTTGAAAATAAAGGAAGTGTTATGGGATGCAGCAACCCGCATCCGCATGGACAAATCTGGGCACAATCATCATTGCCAACGCAGGTTGAGAAAACGCATCATAACCTAAAAGCTTATTTTGATAAAAACAAAAGAACGCTTCTTCAAGATTATCTTCAGGCCGAATTAAAATCAGGAAGCCGTATTGTAATTGAAAATGATGATTTTGTGGCATTGGTTCCTTTCTGGGCGATCTGGCCTTATGAAACAATGATTTTAAGCAAAAGAGCCCTCTCAAAAATTACTGATTTTACAGAAGGAGAAGTAAGTACTTATGCTAAAATCTTAAAGCAATTAACCATTAAGTACGATAATTTATTTAGTACTTCTTTCCCTTATTCATCAGGGATCCATCAGGCGCCAACAGATGGTTTAGAACATCCTGAATGGCATTTTCATATGCATTTTTATCCGCCTTTGCTTCGATCTGCAACAGTTAAAAAATTTATGGTGGGTTACGAAATGTTAGGCGAGTCGCAACGTGATATCACACCTGAGAAAAGTGCAGAAATTTTAAGACAACAATCAGACGTACATTACAAAGAAGCAGTTGGCGAAAAAGTCGAAGCAAAATAAGACCCTATTAAAATTTAACATAATAATCCACTTATAAATGTAAAAAACACATTTGTTCGTGATGTAAATATAGATTTTTATTATACTTTTGGCTTTCGTTCTTATTTTGACAAAAAAATAACATAAATAAAACACATATCCT
The DNA here is from genome assembly GCF_015351595.1 of Flavobacterium sp. LC2016-12. Lineage (GTDB taxonomy): Bacteria > Bacteroidota > Bacteroidia > Flavobacteriales > Flavobacteriaceae > Flavobacterium. Next base: position 305,379 of record NZ_JADKPT010000002.1, read on the forward strand.
ATTTTTAGTCAGATAAAACCACTAAAAAGCTGATTTTATAATTTATTAAACAATCAATCACCTATACTAATTTTTAAAATACTACTAACAATGAACCAGAACCTTGCTTTCGCAGATTATGCGGTTTTTATTATTTATTTCATCGTAGTCTCGGTCTACGGTTACACAGTTTACCGCAAGCGTAAACAAGACGAACAAGATGCTAAAGCGTACTTTTTGGCTGAAGGAAATTTAACGTGGTGGGCTATTGGAGCTTCGTTAATTGCCTCAAATATTTCAGCTGAGCAATTTATCGGAATGAGCGGTGAAGGTTTCTTCTTAGGAATTGCCGTTGCAGCATACGAATGGCTTGCTGCTATTGCGCTTATTATTGTAGCAGTTTGGTTTATTCCTGTATATCTTAAAAATAAGATTTACACCATGCCTCAGTTCTTAAAAACACGTTATAACGAATCTACTGCTTTAATTATGGCAGTTTTCTGGTTGTTTTTATATGTATTTGTAAACTTAACTTCTATCCTGTATTTAGGAGCCGTTGCTATTAATGGTCTTGCCGGTGGAGAATATCTTCACGTTATCATGGTTGGATTGGCTGTATTCGCTTTATTTATCTCTTTAGGAGGAATGAAAGTTGTAGCTTATACTGACGTTATTCAGGTTGCCGTTTTAATCATCGGTGGTTTAGTAACTTCTTATATTGCTTTGACAACGGTTGGTCAATACTTTGGAGTTGGTGAAAATGCAATTGCAGGTTTTAAAGTTTTAATGAGAGAAGCTCCAGAGCATTTCAAAATGATTATTCCAAAACCAACTGCTACTTCATCTCAACTTGAAATCGATAAATATTTGACTTTCCCAGGTTTGATGTCATACCTTGCCGGTATCTGGATTATCAACTTAAACTACTGGGGATGTAACCAATACATTACACAAAGAGCTTTAGGTGCCGACTTGCAAACTGCTCGTACAGGTATTTTATTTGCTGGTATGTTAAAATTATTAATGCCATTAATCGTAATGTTGCCTGGTATTGCTGCTTACGTTTTATATGAAAACGGACATTTACCACAATTAGTTGGAGGAAAAGACGGAGCTTATTCTGCTGTATTGACATTCTTGCCAACTGGTTTAAAAGGACTTTCTGTAGCGGCATTGACTGCTGCAATTGTAGCTTCATTAGCTGGAAAAGTAAACAGTATCTCAACTATTTATACGTTAGATATTCATAAAAAATACATCCAAAAAGAAGCAGGTGAAAAACAACAGGTAAACATTGGTAGAATTGCCGTTTTTGCTGCAATGCTTTTAGCGGTATTATTTACATGGAATGATATTTTAGGAATTGGTGGTGTTGGTGGATTCACTTACATCCAAAAATATACAGGTTTCATTAGCCCTGGTGTATTTGCTATGTTCTTCCTTGGTATGTTCTGGAAAAGAACGACTGGAACTGCTGCAATTGTAGGTGTAATTTTAGGATTTGTATTGTCAGTATTATTCAACGAATATGCGCCAATGTTATTCGGAAACGAAACTTTATTATACACAGCTTATCCTAATGGAAAAGGAGCTTATGAAATTCCTTTCCACATTTGTATGGGATTATCATTCTTCTTTACCATGTTAGCGATGATCGGAATCAGTTTCGCTGGTCCTAAAGTAAATCCAAAAGCGTTTGAAATAGATGCTGAAATGTTTAAAGTAAAACCACAAACTACAGTTTTAATCGTAATTACATTATTGATTATTGTAGCGTTGTACGTTAAATTCTGGTAGTATTATTTTTTTACTATATTATTTTTTGAAGACAAAAAGAGGATATCAAATTGATATCCTCTTTTTTTTATAACAAGAAAATCCTTAACTCATTTTAGATAATCAAACTTTGAATTACTTTTAGCCTCAAAAAAACATAATAATCATTAAAAAAATGAAAAAATTAGCATTGGCTTTTTTCCTGATTTCTGGAGCAGTATTCAGTCAGAAAATGAATATTATAAAAGGAAATTTTGACTTCTTAAAAGATCAAACAGAGATAAACACTGAATTTGATTATAGTAATTTCACTATGATGGAAGAAAAAAAAACAGAAGCACAATATGTTGAAGAACATAAAGCAGAATTAGATAAAGACACAAAAGGAAGCGGATTCTTTTGGGAAAAAAAATGGGTTGCTGCTAGAAAAAAAATCTGGACACCAAAATTTTTAGAAATTGGAAATATTGAATTATCAAAGGCAGGAAAAAAAATAAACTTTAAGGAAGGACTAAATACTCCTTATACCTTAATTGTGCAAACTATATGGATTTATCCAGGTTTTAATACATCAATTGCGAAACCAACGGCAAGAGTTTCTACAAATCTAAAATTTGTAGAAACTGCTAACAAATCAAATGTCCTTTTAGAGATCACCAGCGAAGAAGCACCTGGAAATCGAGCGGAAAATCAATGGGAAAATAATTTTAGTGACGAATCTAGAATTGGAGAAGGATACGCTAAAACTGCCAAAACATTGTCAAAAATGATTGTAAAAAAAGCATTCAAATAAAACCAAAAAAAAAAGCCCTGATTATTCGGGGCTTTGTTCTTTTTGCATATTCAGTAAATACGCCATATTTTTGATCACATGATCGTGTTTTTTCACAAAAGGATTTTCTTCATTCCAAACGTATCCGGCTAATACCGCACAAATTTTTTCTTTTACATCCAGATTTTCAGGCTGATGAAAAAACAAAGTCTGAAGATTTCCGGTGTACCATTCTTTCACGTAAGTGGTAAAAACGGCAATCCCTTTTTTCATGTAGTCCGTAAATTCAGTTTCCCAATCTACTTCAATTCCCTGTGATTCTTTGATGTATAATTTCGCCGCCAGCATTCCCGATTCGGTTGCAAAAGCAACACCTGATGAAAATACCGGATCTAAGAATTCTGAGCTGTTTCCGGTTAACGCAAAACCATCACCGTACATTCTTTTTACCGCTCTTGAATAATTTTCCAGTTTTACCGGTTCAAACAAAAACTCGGTTCCTTTAAATCTTTGAATATAATAATCCGATTTTTGAATTGCATTTCGCAAAGCCTCGGCATTATCTTTATTTTCAGAAAGCGAATTAATAAAATCCGTAGGACCCACAACGCCTAAACTTGTATTTCCATTCGAAAACGGAATTACCCACAACCAAACTTCGGTTTCCAGAATATCAAATGAAATTTGCGTTCCTTCCTCTCCTTCCGGTCTGTTTATATCTTTTACGTGTGTAAATATCGAAGAATGCGGATCTAATTTTGAAGGTGTATCCAAATCTAAAAGTCTTGGTAATACTCTTCCGTATCCGCTGGAATCAATAATAAATTTGGCGTGAATTTCTTTTAAATTTCCGTCTTTGTCTTTTACAATTGTTTTCGAATTTTTCCCCTCAAAAGAAACTTCCAAAACCTCGGATTCAAATTCTAAGTCAATTCCTTTTCGAACAATTTCCTGCGCCATTGTATTGTCAAAATCAGCGCGAGGCACTTGCCAGGTCCAGTCCCAGCCTTCTCCAAATTTCTGGCCAAAATCGAAAACACAAATTTCTTCTCCCCTAATAAAACGAGCGCCGAGTTTTTTCTCAAAATTCATCGCATCCAGACATTCAAAAAGTTCGGCTTCTGCAAAATGATCCATCACTCGTGGAATAAGGCTTTCACCGACCACAAGTCTTGGGAATTTTGCTTTCTCCACCACTTTTATCTTAATATTATTTTTATGAAGATACGATGCCGAAACGCATCCAGAAGGTCCTGCACCAATCACTAAAACATCAACAAACTCCTTTGTCATAATAAAAATGTTATCGATTATTAACTTACATTTGCCTTCATCAAAATAACTACATTTATTTTGATAAATAAAATTAAATTAGCACAATCAAAACCGATTTGATGAATACAATTAATGAATATTTAAGTTTAGCAGAATTTGAGGCTATCATTTTTGGGAATAATAAAGTCGCGATCAGCGATGTAGTTTTAAATCGAGTAAACGAAAGCTTTAACTTTCTGAAAGAATTCTCAGGAAACAAAGTAATATATGGTGTAAATACTGGTTTTGGACCAATGGCTCAATATAGAATTAAAGAGTCAGACCAAATTCAGCTGCAATACAATTTAATTAGAAGCCACTCTTCAGGAACCGGAAAACCCTTGAGCCCGGTTTGTGCAAAAGCTGCCATTTTAGCTCGTTTGAATACACTTTCATTAGGAAATTCCGGAGTTCATCCTTCAGTAATCCACTTGATGGCAGAATTGATTAACAGAGACATTACACCATTAATTTTTGAACACGGTGGTGTTGGTGCCAGCGGTGATTTAGTACAATTATCACACTTGGCTTTGGTCCTAATTGGCGAAGGCGAAGTTTTTTATAAAGGAGAAAGAAGACCAACTCCGGAGGTTTTCGAAATCGAAGGTTTAAAACCGATTCAGGTAGAAATCAGAGAAGGTTTGGCCTTGATTAACGGAACTTCGGTTATGACCGGAATTGGCGTTGTCAATGTGCATCACGCCAACAAATTATTAGATTGGTCTTTAAAATGTTCTTGCGCCATCAACGAATTGGTTCAGGCATATGACGATCATTTTTCGGCAGAATTAAACCAAACCAAACGTCACAAAGGACAACAGGAAGTCGCAGAAAGAATGAGAAAAAATCTTTCTGACAGTACTTTAATTCGTAAAAGAGAAGACCATTTATATTCTGGAGAAAACACCGAAGAAATCTTCAAAGAAAAAGTTCAGGAATATTATTCTTTAAGATGTGTACCTCAAATCTTGGGACCGGTTTTAGAAACGATCAATAATGTTGCTTCTATTCTGGAAGACGAATTTAACTCGGCAAACGACAACCCGATTATCGACGTAAAAAACAAACACGTTTATCACGGCGGTAATTTTCATGGCGATTATATTTCGCTTGAAATGGACAAATTAAAAATCGTTATTACCAAATTAACGATGCTGGCAGAACGTCAATTGAATTATTTACTGAATTCAAAAATCAACGAAATTCTTCCTCCGTTTGTCAATTTAGGAACATTAGGATTTAATTTCGGAATGCAGGGCGTTCAGTTTACGGCAACCTCAACAACTGCCGAAAGCCAAATGTTGTCCAACCCAATGTACGTTCACAGTATCCCGAACAACAATGACAATCAGGATATTGTAAGTATGGGAACAAACGCAGCGGTGATTACCTCAAAAGTAATCGAAAATGCATTTGAAGTTTTAAGCATCGAAATGATCACCATTGTTCAGGCTATTGATTATTTAAATCAAAAAGACAAAATTTCATCGGTTACCAAAAAATGGTATGACGATGTTCGCAATATAATTCCGGTATTTAAGGAAGATCAGGTAATGTATCCGTTTGTACAACAAGTAAAAGATTATCTGATCAACAGTTAAATTTTAATTTTCACATTATTAATATTGAACCTTTAATCATGAAAAAAACACTTCTTTTTTTATTTGCATGCTGTATTCAATTTGTTAATAGTCAGGAACTGGCTTTAGTTAAAAAAAATTCTAAAATTGGGTATATTTCTAAAAACGGAGATTTTAAAATTGAGCCAAAATACAAATCGGCAAGAAGCTTTTCTGAAGGTTTAGCGGCAGCAGAAGAAAATGGAAAATGGGGATTTATAGATACAAAAGGAACTTTTACAATTCCGGCAACTTTTGATGATGCAAAAGATTTCAATAGCGGAATTGCCATTGTTAAAAAAGGTAAGGAATGGGTTTATATTGATACAAAAGGAGAAATTCAAAAAGCCCCTGCTTCTGAAAAATTATTTGATTTTAAAGATGGTGTTGCGTTTTTCAGACAGAATGATAAGGTTGGATTGATCAATCCAAAAATGACAGTTGTTCTGGAACCGAAATACGATCAGATTAAACCTTTTGAAAATGGTTTCGCCAGAGTTGAAAACAATAAAAAATGGGGAATTATTAATACTTCAGGTAAAGAATTAGTAGAACCTGCTTATGATGAAATAGGAAACTATTTTAAAAATACAAGCTGGGCAAGAAAAGATAAAACTTTCGGAATTGTAAGCGAAGGAAAATTTATTCCGGTTGATGGAGCAGAAAAAATCTGGGATTTTGAAACACAGGATTTAACTTTTGCCAAAAAGAACGGAAAAATTGGATTCATTGACTTAAAAGGAAACTGGGTAATTACGCCTATATATGATAAAGCAAAAGCTTTCTCTAAAAATTTAGCTCCGGTTTGTGTGGGTTCAAAATGGGGATATATAAACCCAAAAGCAGAATTTGTAATTGAACCAACTTATAGCGATGCTGAAGTTTTCAGTTCAAACGGACTGGCTCCTGTGAAAGAAAAAAACTGGGGATTCATCAACGAAACTGGAAAAATAATCATCCCGACACAATACGGAATCACGGCAAACGGAATTATCGCCATGTTTGTACAACAGGATAAAGGATTTATTGGCGGTGTTGCCCGTGTAAAAAATGAAGGGAAATGGGGCTTTCTTAACCCCGACGGAACTGTAGTAAGCAATCAATGGTTTGAAAACGCTGAACTATTTTCTCAAACAGAAAAAAAAGAAACAATTGAAGTTGCAGCTGAAAAGCCAAAGCAAGAAATAAAACAGGCTAAACCTGCAACCAAAACCGCAGCTAAACCTGCAGCTAAAAAGAAGAAATAATATTTATCCCCCAATAAATAATAAATCCTACATATATGAAATGTGTATTAGTAACAGGCGGTTCGAGAGGAATTGGAAGTGCTATTTGTAAAAAATTAGCCGTCGAAGCCAATTATCATATTCTGATTAATTATCATTCGAATAAAACAGCTGCCGAAGCAACACTTCAGGAAATACAAAAATTAGGCGCAACCGGAGAGATTTTAGGTTTTGATGTTTCTAATTTTGAAGAAGTTCAAAACGTTTTAACAAAATGGCAGGAAGCCAATCCGGAAGCATTGGTTGAAGCTATTGTAAATAACGCCGGAATTACAAAAGACGGTCTTTTTATGTGGATGACTCCCGAAGATTGGAATGGAGTGGTAAACACAAGTTTAAACGGATTTTTTAATGTGACGCAGTTTTTTATTCAAAAAATGCTTCGCAATAAATATGGAAGAATAGTAAATATGGTTTCGGTTTCAGGCGTAAAAGGAACGGCTGGACAAACCAATTATTCTGCTGCAAAAGGCGCTATTGTTGCGGCAACCAAAGCATTGGCTCAGGAAGTGGCAAAACGTAATATTACAGTAAATGCTGTCGCCCCCGGGTTTATAAGAACGGACATGACAAGTCAACTGGATGAAAAGGAATTATTAAAGCTAATTCCGGTAAATCGTTTTGGCGAAGCCGAGGAAGTAGCAGATTTGGTAAGCTTTTTGATTTCTAAAAAATCAAGTTATATTACAGGAGAGATTATCAATATAAATGGAGGAATATATTCTTAAGAATATTATGTTTGCGGATTGTTTTAAGTTTTGCTAAACATCCAAAAATTACACTTTAAGGATTAAAAAATTACTTTGAAAGACGATGAATAAGAGAGTTGTAATTACTGGAATGGGAATTTATTCTTGTATCGGAACTTCTTTAGAGGAAGTAAAGGAATCTTTATACAACGGAAAATCTGGTATTCAGTTTGATGCCGATCGAAAAGAATATGGTTTTCAATCGGCTTTAACTGGCGTTGTTCCAAAAGCAGATTTGAAAAATTTATTGACCCGAAGACAACGTATGAGCATTGGTGAAGAAACCGAATATGCTTATATGGCTACTATCGAAGCATTGAAAAATGCCAATATCGACGATGCTTTTTTTGATGCGCGTGAAGTTGGAATTATGTACGGAAACGATAGTGTTTCTAAAGCGATTATTGATGCTACAGATATCGTTCGTGAGAAAAAAGATACGGCTTTAATAGGTTCCGGAGCAATTTTTAAGTCGATGAATTCAACGGTAACGATGAATCTTTCAACCATTTTTAAACTTCGAGGTATCAATTTAACGGTAAGTGCAGCTTGCGCGAGTGGCTCACATTCTATCGGACTAGCTTATTTCTTAATAAAAAGTGGTTTCCAGGATATTATTATTACAGGCGGTGCACAGGAAATCAACAAATATGCAATGAGCAGTTTTGATGGTTTGGGCGTTTTTTCAAAAAGAGAAAACGAACCTGAACAAGCGTCAAGACCTTTTGATTCAGACCGTGATGGATTAATTCCGTCAGGCGGAGGTGCCACTTTAATTTTGGAAAGTTACGAATCAGCCATTGCCAGAGGTGCGAATATTATTGCCGAAGTGGTAGGTTACGGATTCTCATCAAACGGTGGTCACATCTCAACTCCAAATGTCGAAGGCCCGTCTATAGCCATGAAACGAGCGCTTGACGACGCAAAATTAAAAGCGACAGACATCGAATATATTAATGCTCATGCCACTTCAACTCCGGTTGGAGACGGAAATGAAGCCAAAGCGATCTTCGAAGTTTTTGGAGAAAATAACCCATATGTAAGTTCCACAAAATCAATGACTGGCCACGAATGCTGGATGGCAGGAGCCAGTGAAGTAATTTATTCTATTTTGATGATGCAGCATGATTTCATCGCGCCAAACATCAATTTGGACAATCCGGATGAAGATGCTTCTAAATTAAATTTGGTCAAAACTACTTTAAACAAAAAATTTGACATATTTTTGTCCAATTCTTTCGGTTTCGGAGGAACCAACTCTGCGTTGGTGGTTAAAAAGTTTAAATTGAACAATGAATAAAGAAGAGATTATAACGAGAATTAATGGTTTTTTGGTTGATGAGTTTGAAGTAGATAATGATGAAATTGAACCAGATGCTAATTTAAAAGATACACTTGGGTTGGATAGTTTGGATTATGTTGATTTAGTAGTTTCAATTGAATCTAACTTTGGTGTAAAACTAGTTGAAGCTGATTTTGTTGGGATTGCGACTTTTCAAAATTTTTACGACCTTATTGAAACCAAACTAAAAGCTAAAGCTGTTTAATGAGTCAATGGGATGGCAAATCAAAAGGAACAGTTTTAGGCTATAGAATATTCGTTTTTTTGATACAAAAAGCGGGTGTCAAGTCTGCTTATGTCCTACTTTATTTTGTTGCTTCTTATTATTTTTTATTTCTAAAAAAGAGCAATCGCGCTATTTTTTATTATTTTAAAGAAAGACTCCGCTATTCCAATTTCCAGGCAAAAAAAATGGTTTTCAAAAGTTACTACACTTTTGGGCAGACTATCATTGACAAAATTTCGATTTCGGCAGGAATGCGAAACAAATTCACTTACGAATTTGACGGAATAGAAATTCTGAAAAACCTTTTGTCCGAGAAAAAAGGCGGTGTTTTAATCAGCGCACATGTTGGAAATTTTGAAATTGCCGAACACTTTTTGGGCGATATTGATCTTGATTTTCAAATCAATTTGGTTACAACTGACTTAGAACATTCGGCTATTAAAAATTATCTGGAGAGTGTTACCCAAAAGCCTACCGTAAAATTCATCATTATCAAAGACGATTTGTCTCATATTTTTGAGATTAACGCCGCACTAGCTAACAACGAATTGGTTTGTTTTACCGGAGATCGTTATTTTGAAGGAACCAAATCACTTTCTGCAGAAATTCTCGGCAAAGAAGCCAACTTCCCGGCTGGTCCATTTTTAATTGCTTCAAGATTAAAAGTTCCTGTTGTTTTTGTTTATGTAATGAAAGAACCAAATCTTCATTATCATTTATACGCCCGAGAAGCAACCGTAAAACATCGTGACGAAAAAGGATTATTAAAGGAATATGTAAAAAGTGTAGAAAGTATTCTGCAAAAATATCCTTTGCAATGGTTCAATTATTTCGATTTTTGGAATGATATAAAAAGCTAATTTTTCGCCACGAATTCACGAATTATAACAATTTGATTAAAAATAAATTCGTGAATTCGTGGCGAAAAAACATTCCATTAAACAAGAAAATTCGTTTAAATAAATTTACTTATTTTTGTTTGCAACCAAAGCTTCCTAATCAAATGAAAAATGTCCTTGTTGTTTTTTATTCTCAGTCCGGGCAACTAGAATCGATTGCGCGAAATATTGCGAAACCCTTTTTAAATTCAGAGGATATAAAAGTAACTTTTCACGAAATTCAGTTAGAAAAACCTTTTCCTTTTCCGTGGAATAAAACCACTTTTTTTGACGCTTTTCCGGAGTCTTTTCTTCAGATTCCGACGGCTTTAAAACCGGTTTCTGAGGAAATTCTTAATACAAAATACGATCTTGTGCTACTGCATTATCAGGTTTGGTATTTGTCGCCTTCGATTCCGATGAACTCTTTTTTGAAAAGTACTGAAGCCAAAACTATTCTGAACAACACGCCTGTCATTACCATAAACGGATCCCGAAATATGTGGATTATGGCGCAGGAAAAAGTCAAAGTTTTATTGCGTGATGTGAATGCAAAATTGGTTGGAAATGTAGCTTTGGTCGATCGCGTTGGCAATTTAATCAGCGTGATTACTATTGTGAATTGGATGTTTTCCGGAGTTAAGAAAAAATATTTAGGCTTTTTTCCGCTACCTGGTGTTTCTGACAAAGACATTCAGGAATCGGATAAATTTGGAGAAGTGATGCTTTCCAAATTAAATCAAAACAAATTAGACGATTTACAGCCAAAATTAGCCGAAATAGGCGCTGTAAAAATCAGTCCGTATTTAGTTACGGTAGATAAAACAGCGAATAAAATCTTTAATAAATGGTCTAATATCATTCATAAAAATCAAAAAAACAGAAAAACGCTTCTTAAAATATTTTATGTTTATTTATTCTTAGCTATATGGCTAATCTCGCCAATAGTATATATATTGCATCTTATTACCTATCCATTTAAGTTCAAAAAAATAAAAAAGGAAACTCAATATTATCAGGGAGTTTAGAAGAGGAAATTAAATTATGTTTGACGTATATATTACCAAAGCCGCAAAATATTTACCCAACGAAGCTGTTTCAAATGATGAAATGGAAAATTATTTGGGACTTATAAATGATACTGCCTCGAAGGCAAGACGTATTATTTTGCGTAATAATAAAATTACAAGCCGCTATTACGCTGTCGACAAAGAAGGTAAAAGCACACATAGCAATGCTGAATTGACGCGCAATGCCATCGTACAATTATTTGATGAAAAATTCACAGATCAGGATGTCGAAGTGCTTTCCTGCGGAACCTCATCACCAGATGTTTTGGCACCGTCGCATGCTGCAATGGTTCACGGTTTATTAAAAAACAGATCAGTAGAATTGAATTCTTCTATGGGAATTTGCTGTTCCGGAATGAATTCCTTGAAATATGGTTTTTTGTCAATTAGATCTGGAAATTCTAAAAATGCAATTTGCACAGGATCTGAAAAAGTTTCGACCTGGCTTTCGTCACCAAAATACAATCACGAAATCATCAACTTAAAAAATCTGGAAGCGCAGCCTATTATCGCTTTCAAAAAAGATTTTTTACGCTGGATGTTATCTGACGGAGCTGGTGCTTTTTTATTAGAGAATAAACCAAGCGGAGACATCTCGTTAAAAATCGAATGGATGGAATCGTATTCTTACGCCTTCGAATTAGAAGCTTGTATGTATGCCGGTGGAGATAAATTAGAAAATGGTGAAATCAAACCATGGAGTGATTTCAAACCAGATGAATGGTTGAACGAATCTGTTTTTGCTGTTAAGCAGGATGTTAAATTATTAGATGAATTCATCTTGCCAAAAGGTGTTGAAAGTATGAGCGATGCCATGGCAAAGCACAACGTTACAGCAGAAGAAATTGATTATTTTTTACCACACGTTTCGTCTCACTTTTTTGTTGAAGGATTGAAAAATGGATTAAACCAAAAAGGAATTGTAATTACTGACGAAAAATGGTTTATGAACCTTTTGAGAGTTGGAAACGTGGGATCGGCATCAATTTATATTGCTGTTGAAGAATTAATGAATTCTGGCAAATTAAAAAAAGGAGACCGCATTTTATTGTCAGTTCCTGAAAGCGGAAGATTCTCTTTTGCGTATGCGTATTTAACCGTTTGCTAATGGAAACTACTATACTTTTAGAAAAAGAAGCTGTTGGGAATTTATTACCGCAGAAGTTTCCTTTTGTAATGGTAGATTGCCTATTTTCTTATTCTGAAACTTCATTGGTAGCTGGATTGAAAATTGAGAATGATAATATTTTTTTGGAAGAAAATACTTTCCTGGAAGCTGGTTTAATTGAACATATGGCGCAGTCTGTGGCTTTGCACACAGGTTATCAGTTTTTTTTGAAAAACGAAATGGCACCAACGGGCTACATCGGTTCGATTAAAGATATCGAAATTAAAAAACTGCCAAAAATCGACGATACGATTCAATCGAACATTACAATTTTGCAGGAATTTGGCGGAATCACTTTGGTTGAGATTGTGACTTTTTTGAATAATGAAGAAATTGCAAGCGGACAAATGAAAACCGTTTTAGCCAAATAAACAAGATTATGAAAGTGGGAGTTGACATCCAAAATTACTTGCCTCATCGCGCTCCAATGCTGATGGTCGATTTGATTTTAGATATCGATGCGAACTTCGTAGAAACCACATTTTTGATCAAAGAAGACAATATTTTTGTCGATAAAAACATTTTTACAGAAGCTGGTTTAATAGAAAATACAGCCCAAACTTGTTCTTCAATTGTCGGAAAAAAATATTTTTTTGATGAAGATGGTACAGAAAATGAGAATGTTAACGTTATAGGTTTTATCAGTGCTTTAAAAAATGTAAAAATTCATGCGCTCCCACAAGTTGGCAATAGCATTACCACCAAAGCAACTTTGGTTTCAAAATTTGTTGGCGACAATTACACTTTATGTACGATGAGCTGTCAAAGCTTTCTTGAAGAACAACTACTTTTAGAATGCGAAATTAATTTGTTTATTCAAAAGACGATTTCTGCAGCAACTTAATGCTAAATCGAAAATAAAATCCCGTCATGGAAAAAGAAAATGTACCTCAGCACGATGGAAATTTAAGCAAAAAGAACCTCAAAGAATTGGTTTATGCTACCGATGAAAACGGCAATTATACAACCGCTTTAAGTACAGGCTGGGAACCCAAAGCCATTGCACTTTCAAACGCGATAGATGATATAAAAGAACGTGCCGAAGAAGCAAAACTAAAAGTTCAGATTGGAGAACTGAGTCCGATTTGTTATTATATGGAACTCAATAAAATGGATCTTACGATTCTTGCCGGTTATGTCGACATGTGGAAATGGCGCGTAAAAAGACATTTCAAACCAACCGTTTTCGCAGAACTAAACGACAAGACTTTACAAAAATATGCCGACGCTTTTGACATTTCAATAGCCGAATTAAAAAACTTTAAAACAGATTAATGCAAGTTACTTTTACACATCATCAATCTGCTCATTGTGAAAATGGAGTAGCGTCAAATTTGCTAAAAAACAGTGGACTGAACATCAGCGAACCGATGGTTTTCGGAATTGGTTCCGGACTTTTGTTCGTTTATTTGCCTTTCATAAAAGTGAATCACGCGCCGGCCATCAGTTATAGAACTTTGCCCGGACAGATTTTTAATAAAGTCGCAAGCCGTTTAAATCTTAAAATAAAAAGACAAAAATTTTCATCTGTGTCAAATGCCACTCAGGCTTTAGACGAAAATTTAAAAAATAATATTCCAACCGGATTACAAGTTGGCGTTTACAACCTTACTTATTTTCCGGATGAATACCGTTTTCATTTCAACGCGCATAATTTAGTCGTTTACGGAAAAACCGAAACCGATTATTTGATTAGCGATCCTGTGATGGAAACTGTTACAACTTTAACGCATAATGAACTAGAGAAAGTACGTTTTGCCAAAGGGGCTTTTGCACCAAGAGGACAGATGTATTATCCAATTCAGGTTCCGGGTGAAGTTGATTTTAAAAGTGCGATCATCAAAGGAATCAAAGATACGTGCCGCACTATGCTGGCACCAATGCCAATTGTCGGCGTACGCGGAATTAAATTTGTTTCCCGCCGAATCAGAAAATGGCCTGCAAAACACGGTGTCAGAAAAGCCAATCATTACCTGGCACAAATGGTGCGCATGCAGGAAGAAATTGGAACTGGAGGCGGTGGTTTCCGATTTATTTATGCGGCATTTTTGCAGGAAGCTTCGGTTATTTTGGGTAATGAGGAATTGAAAATCCTTTCGAAAGAAATGACTCAGATTGGAGATTCCTGGAGAGATTTTGCAGTTGAAGCTTCCCGAATTTACAAAAACAGAAGCGCCAAAGAAGACGCTTACAATGCCATTGCCGACGAACTTTTGGACATCGCCAATCGCGAAGAAATCTTTTTCAAAAAACTAAAAAAAGCAATCAGCTAATTATATTTTGAATTCCATTATAAAAATAGAATCCCTTTCGAAAAAGTACAAAGACGCAGAAATGTTTTCTTTGAACGACGTTTCGCTGGACATAAATGAAGGTCAGATTTTTGGTTTACTTGGACCGAACGGCGCCGGAAAAACCACTTTAATCTCCATGCTCTGCGGATTGATAAAACCCACTTCAGGACATTTCACGATTAATGATTTGGATTATTCGCATCATTCCTCCAAAATCAAAAAAATCATTGGTGTTGTTCCTCAGGAATATGCCCTTTATCCAACTTTGACGGCGCGCGAAAATCTGCATTATTTTGGAAGCATGTACGGCTTGAAAGGTTCTGATTTAAAAGACAAAGTAATCGAAACTTTAGATCTTTTGGGACTTTTAAAATTCGCCGACAAACGCATTGAAACCTTTTCTGGCGGAATGAAACGAAGAGTCAATTTGATTGCCGGAATTCTGCACAATCCCAAAGTTTTGTTTTTGGATGAACCAACCGTTGGTGTTGATGTACAATCTAAAAATGCTATTTTGGATTATTTAAAAGTATTAAACCAAAACGGAACAACGATTATTTATACGTCGCACCATTTGGCGGAAGCCGAAGATTTCTGCGACACAATTGCCATTTTAGACCAAGGTAGAATTTACGCCCAAGGCACGCCATCCACTTTGATTGCGTCTGTTGAAGAAGCCAGAAATCTCGAAGAAGTTTTTATTTCATTAACCGGTAAAGACTTTAGAGATGCTATATAAAATTTGGATGTCGATCGTAAAAGAATTTTTACTGCTCAAACGCGATTTGGGCGGTTTGATCATTCTGTTCATCATGCCTTTGATATTGGTAATCACGGTTACTATCATTCAGGATAGTACCTTTAAAACCGTAAGCGAAAACAAAATTCAGATCCTATTGGTTGACAACGACAAAGGTTCTGTTTCAAAAACCGTTTTTGATAATCTGCAAAAGAACAATGCATTCGATATTATAACGCAAATCGACGATCAGCCTATTACAGAAGAAATTGCCAAAGAAAATGTGTACAAAGGAAAATTCAAATTGGCGATTGTAATTCCGAAAGATTTAAGTGTCGATTTACAAGCCAAAGTAGATCAGAATGTACAGAACATTGTGAGCAAAATGGGTTTTACCGATTCTATTACCGAACCGAAAACTTCGAAAGTTTTACAGCAAAAAGAAGTGAAATTGTATTTTGATCCGGCTGTTCAAATGAGTTTCAAAACCTCAGTTATGAACGCCATTGATAAAATGATTTCTCAAATTGAAACCAAGTCCATTTATACGACTTTCCAAAATCAGTTAGGAGAAGAAAATACGCAATTCGACCAAAAGAGTTTCATTACTTTTAAAGAAATAATTCCGAGAATAAACAACAAAGAAGTACTGCCGAATTCGGTTCAGCATAACGTTCCGGCCTGGACACTTTTTGCAATATTTTTTATTGTGATTCCGTTGTCCATCAATATTGTAAAAGAAAAATCACAAGGAACATTTGTGCGTTTATTAACCAATCCGGTTTCAAATTTAATCGTGATCATCGGAAAAACCATTACGTATTTGCTAATCTGTATGATTCAGTTTTATATGATGGTTGCGGTGGCAATTTTCCTTTTTCCGCATATTGGTTTGCCTTCCTTAAATGTTGAAGGGCATTTGTTTTTAATGAGTGTTGTCGCTTTATTTTCAGGTTTTGGCGCAATTGGTTTCGGAATTTTATTGGGAACTATCGCGAGTACACAAGAACAGTCAGCTCCGTTTGGCGCAACAAGTGTAATCATTTTAGCCGCCGTTGGTGGTGTTTGGGTTCCTGTTTTTGCGATGCCAAAAATCATGCAAATCATTGCTAAATCATCTCCTATGAATTGGGGATTAGAAGCTTTTTACGATGTGTTATTGCGCAACGGATCATTCGTCGAAATCATCCCAAAAATAAGTTTGCTATTTTTGTTCTTTATAATCACAACTTCCATTGCCTTATTTTATGACAAAAAGAAAAGAACAGTATAACGAAGCCACTTCCCTAACCGTTTCGCACGAAATCAGAATTCGTTTTAACGAAACTGATCCGCTTGGAATCGTTTGGCACGGCCATTATATTACCTATTTTGAAGATGGAAGAGAAGCCTTTGGAAGAAAACACGGACTGACCTATTTAGATATTGGCAATACCGGTTACACAACGCCAATTGTAAAATCAAAATGCGAACACAAATTGTCTTTGCGTTACGGCGATGTTGTAACGATTGAAACCACCGTTGTAGATACACCAGCCGCCAAAATAATTTACCGCTTTAGAATTATTGACGCTCAAGGCGAAGTAGCCTGCACTGGCGAAACTGTTCAGGTATTTTTAGACAAAGAAGGAAATTTAATGTTGACGAATCCTCCTTTTTATGAGGAATGGAAACGTAAGGTGGGATTGTTGTTGTAAACACGAATTACACCAATTTACACAAATAAAAAATCCGTGTAAATCCGTTTAATCTGTGTCATCCGCGTTCCATTTCAGCATTCAATAAAAATCACAAAATGACAAGAGAAGTATATATAAATGAAACCAATTGTATCACGCCTTTAGGTTTTGATGTTGCCTCCAACATCGAAGCAATTTTGCGTGGCGATTCCGGAATTCAGTTGTATCAGGATATTTCCTTGATGCCGAATCCGTTTTATGCTTCTATAATTGCTGATGAAAAAATAAAAAGTGCTTTTGAAAAAATTAGCACTGACACCAAATATTCTCGTTTAGAGAAAATGATGATTTTGGCTTTAGAGCCGATGATCAAAAATTCAGGAATTGAATTAAATTCGAAAACGGCTTTTATACTTTCGACTACAAAAGGAAATGTTACGGCTTTAATAGAGAATTCTGAAGCGAGTTTTCAAAACGCACATTTAGATGTTTTGGCAAAAAATGTTGCTGATTTCTTCGGGTTTCAAACAACGCCAATTGTAGTTTCGAATGCCTGTGTTTCCGGAATTTTAGCGATTTCAGTTGCCAAAAGAATGATTCAATCGGAGCTTTATGACAACATTTTCGTCGTTGCCGGCGACGAAGTTTCTGAATTTGTTTTATCTGGTTTTAATGCTTTTCAGGCGATGAGCGATTTGCCTTGTAAACCGTATTCTAAAAACAGAACCGGCGTAAGTTTGGGCGAAGCAACAGCGGCAGTTTTAGTTTCGGCGGAAGCCAGAAATGCTAAAATAAAAGTTATTGGAGACAGTTCGATAAACGATGCCAATCATATTTCCGGACCTTCAAGAACGGGCGAAGGTTTGTTCAGAAGTATTAAGAATGCGATGAAAGAAGCGAAGATCAATTCCAATCAAATCGATTATATTTCAGCACACGGAACCGCAACTCCATTCAACGACGAAATGGAAGCGATTGCCTTAAATCGTTTGGATTTACAAAACGTTCCAGTCAATAGTTTGAAAGGATTTTATGGTCATACCTTAGGCGCTTCTGGATTATTAGAAACAGTAATTGCAATTGAATCAGCCAATCAAAATATACTTTTTGAATCGAAAGGTTTTGATGAAATTGGGGTAAGTGAAACGATTAATGTGATTGAGAAAAATGAAGAGGCAAGTATTGAAATTTTTCTGAAAACGGCTTCTGGATTTGGGGGTTGTAATACGGCAGTGATTTTTGAAAAGATATAAATGAGAAGTTTAAAAAATTTAAATATTAGAAAAAGTATTGAAAAAAATAAATTAGTCTATTCCGAAGATTGGCTTGAGAAATTTGGGACAATAACTTTATATCTATTTTTTAGCTGGGGATTTCTAATGCCTTTTTTAGTTTATTTTAACCCTTATCGTGATTATTCAAAAACTGGAATTGAGTTTTATCTGCTTTTTATTTTTAGTTTATATTGTGCCTTTACAATTTATAGAAAAGCAACTGAAAAATGCCTAACTAAAATTGTCAGCAAATACAATGTAGAAGAAAACAAATTACTTATTAATCAATATTGTGAAAAAAAAGGGTTTGAAAAACATAAGAATTCTGGAAATTTAATAATTTATAAGAGTCTTAATTATCTAGCTATTAATCCAAGATTTCAAACAAGTAGAATATTTATTTTAGACAAAAACGACATTTATTTGACAATGATTAAAGAAAATCAAAAATTGAATATTCCTGTTCTTTTTTCACAAATTAGTTTAAAGAGAGATATTAAAAACCTCTGTCAAACAACAAAATGACTAAAAACAAAACCTACATACAATCCTACATCACCATCCAAAACAACGAAATTGTTTTGAACGGAACTTCTGTATTCAAAACAGAACCCACCAATTTTGCTGATTTCTCCAAACAAGCCTATCGTAATTTTGACATTCAATATCCGAAGTTTTTCAAAATGGATGCTTTGAGCAAATTGGCTTTTTTAGGTGCTGAATTACTTTTGAGTCCGATAACTTCTTCGGAAGAAGAAAATAATATCGCTTTGGTTTTAGCTAATAAATCTTCGAGTTTAGATACCGATGTAAAATACCAGGAATCTATTTCAGACAAAGAAAACTATTATCCGAGTCCGGCGGTTTTTGTTTATACGCTGCCAAATATTTGTCTGGGCGAAATAAGTATTCGCCATCAGTTGAAAAGCGAGAATTCTTTCTTTATATTTGATGTTTTCAACACCGAATTTATGTCGAATTATTCGAATATTTTACTAAATTCGGATAAAGCAGATATCGTACTTTGCGGTTGGGTGGAATTTTTTAATGACGATTACAAGGCTTTTCTTTGCACGATAAGCAAGGAAGAAAACATAAAATATACGAACGAGACTATCAATACATTATATAATAACTCATCATGGAAGCATTAAAAGAAGAATTAAAAAATAAAATCATAACGACTTTAAACTTAGAAGATATCGCAATCGAAGACATTGCTGATAACGATCCTTTGTTTGGAGACGGTTTAGGTTTAGACTCGATTGATGCACTTGAATTAATCGTGATTTTAGATAAAGATTACGGAATTAAATTGGTGGATCCGAAAGAAGGAAAATCAATTTTCCAGTCGATCGAAACTATGGCGGCGTACATTAGCGCGAACAGAACAAAATAGATTTTAGATTGTACGATTTTTAGATTATTGGATATTCTTATTTATATAATTTAAAAGTCTAACAATCCAAAGATCCAAAAATCTAATAATCTAAAATGACAAAGGGCGTTGCAATAACCGGAATGGGAATTATCTCTTCGATTGGAAATTCAGTCGAAGAAAATTATATTTCGCTGATCGAAAATAAAATTGGTATTTCCAAAATCCAAAATATTCCGACTGTTCATGCCGATGTAATTAAAGTTGGCGAGATCAAAAAAACCAACGAAGAATTGGTTGCCGAATTACAGCTTTCTGAAAATAATAATTTTTCGAGAACGGCCATGATCGGAACTTTGGCAGCGAAACAAGCGGTTAAAAATGCAGGAATCACCTCGATAAACGAATTTAGAACTGGACTTATTTCAGCTACTAGTGTTGGCGGTATGGACATGACCGAAAAACATTATTACGATTATTTCGAAAATCCTGATCTTGTAAAATACATTTCCTGTCATGACGGTGGCGATGTAGCTGAAAAAATTGCTTCAGAATTGGGTTTAAAAGGAATGGTTACGACAATTAGTACCGCCTGTTCATCGGCAGCGAACTCTATAATGCTGGGCGCACGATTGATCAAAACCGGAAAATTAGATCGCGTTATTGTTGGCGGCACCGATGCTTTGGCAAAATTCACCATCAACGGATTTAAAACTTTGATGATTTTATCTGACGATTACAACAAACCTTTTGACAATACCAGAAAAGGATTAAACCTGGGTGAAGCGGCTGCTTTTTTAGTTTTAGAATCAGATGAAATGGTTCAGAAATATGACAAAAAAGTGTTGGCCAGAGTTTCAGGTTACGGAAATGCAAACGATGCTTTTCACCAGACTGCTTCTTCAGAAAATGGCGACGGCGCTTATTTAGCTATGAAAAAAGCTTTTGAAGTTTCGGGTTTACAACCTTCTGAAATTGACTATATCAACGTTCACGGAACCGCAACTCCCAATAATGATTTATCGGAAGGTAGAGCTTTACTCCGAATTTATGAAGATGGAAAAGTTCCTGATTTCAGTTCGACCAAACCGTTCACAGGACACACATTAGCAGCTGCAGCAGCAATTGAAGCCGTTTACAGTGTTTTGGCGATTCAGAATAGTGTGGTTTATCCCAATTTGAATTTCGAAGTTCCGATGGAAGAATTTGAGTTGCAACCACAGACCTCTTTAAAAATGAAAAATATCGAACACGTTTTATCTAACTCTTTTGGTTTTGGAGGAAATTGTTCAACCCTTATATTTTCTAAAAGCTAATGACAAAAAAAACATATATAAATGGAGTAGGCTGTATTTCGACTCAAAAAACATTTGATACTGTTTTTTTAGAAGAAGCGGTTGTTAATACAAACGAAACAGTACTTTCGATTGTTCCTTCGGTTTACAAAGATTACATTTCTCCTGCTGCAATTCGCCGAATGGCAAAAGGAGTAAAAAACGGAATCGTAGCTTCGGCATTAGCTATGAAAGATGCTAACGTCGAAAATGTAGACGCGATTATTACGGGAACGGGTTTAGGATGCATCGAAGATTCTGAAAAATTCCTGAAAAACATTCTGGACAATAATGAAGAATTTTTAACTCCAACTTCTTTTATTCAATCGACACATAATACAGTTGGGGCGCAAATTGCTTTGTCGTTGCAATGCAAAGGTTACAATTTTACGTATGTAAACGGAGCGGTTTCTTTTGAGTCGGCACTTTTGGATGCTAAAATGCAGATTGAAGAAAACGAAGCCAATTCGATTTTGGTTGGCGGTGTTGATGAAAACGGCGAATATACTTTATCTCTTTTTAAATTGGCCGGAAGAATCAAAAAAGAAAATGATCTTCCATCCAATATTTTAAATACAACCTCAACTGGAGTTGTTTATGGCGAAGGCGCGAGTTTTTTTGTTTTAGAAAACGAACGAAAAGATTCGACTTACGCAGAAATTCTTGATGTTGAAATCAGAAATACACTGGAAGAAAACGAAATTGAATCGGAACTAATTGCTTTTTTAAAGGCCAATAATTTAGAAATTTCAGACGTTGATGCTGTTGTTTTTGGATTCGATGGAAATATTGAATCTGATATTTTTTATAAAAATATTGCAGAAAATGCTTTCGCAAAAACACCTCAATTGTATTACAAACATTTGAGTGGAGAATACGATACGGCTTCGGCTTTTGCTTTGTGGATGGCATCAAAAATTATAAAAACTCAGGAAATTCCGGAAATTGTAAAAGTAAATTCGGTTACTAAACCAGCTTACAACACCATTTTATTGTACAATCAGGTAAATGGAAAAAATCATAGTTTTACGTTACTTTCAAAATGATAACGCATAAAAACATATCTCTGTTTTTTATTTTTTTATTGCTTTTATTGTTTCTTCTGAATCTTTATATGGCAATAAATTTTTGGTGGTTTGTTTTGATTGTTTTGATTTGGATGGGAATAAATGCTTTTGGTTCCGCCCGAATTTCTTCCAATTATCATGTAAAATCTTTCTGTAATAATCCGCTAGAAACTGAAAAAAAAATTGCCTTAACTTTTGATGACGGTCCGAGTGTTTTTACTTTGGAAGTTTTAGAACTTCTGAAAAAATACAATGCCAAAGCGACTTTCTTCTGCATCGGAAAAAATATCGAAACACATCCGGAAATTGTAAAACAAATTATTGCTGAAGGTCATTTGGTTGGAAACCATTCTTATAACCATTCGAAGTTTTTTGATTTTTATAATGCTGCAACAATTAGGAAAGAAATTCAGAAAACAGATGAACTTCTTGAAAAATTTACTTCTAAAAAAATTAACTTTTTTCGTCCGCCTTACGGAGTTACCACGCCATCCATTCGCAGAGCTTTAAAAACAACCGGCCATAAAGTAATTGGCTGGAATATTCGTTCTCTTGATGGCGGAACAAAAGACCTAAATTTAATTTTCAATCGCATAATAAAACGAGTTTCTCCCGGCGGAATTGTACTTTTGCACGACACGGGATTACACTCGGTTTTAGTATTGGAACAGTTTTTGCAATTTTTACAGCAAAACAATTACAAAGTGATTTCTGTGGAAGAACTTTTGAATCTTAAAGCTTATGGGATGGAACGCGGATGAGACGGATTCGCTAAAGCGAAAACGCGGATAAAAACGGATTTTTCTAATCATTTTAATCTGTGGCAAAAATATTTCAAAGCACAATTTTAACAAAATATGAAAACTAAAATAGCACTACTAATTCTATTTATTTCAGGCAATTTGTTTGCTCAGGAACAAAAAATGACGGATGCCGAAATTGCTTCATTTAAGCAAGACGTCAATGTGGTTTCTAAAAAAATCAAAACGTTGAGTACTGATTTCGTTCAATATAAACATATGGACTTTTTATCCAAGGATATTGAAACATCAGGAAAAATGATTTTTAAAGAACCAAATCTTTTGCAATGGCAATATAAAAAACCATACAATTACAGCATTGTTTTTAAAAATGGAAAAATCCTGATCAACGATGAGGGAAAGAAAAGTGCGGTTGATATAGGCAACAGTAAAATCTTTGGCCGCATCAATAAATTAATTGTGGGGAGTGTAAGCGGTAATATGTTTGACGATAAAGAATTTGCGATTTCATACTTCAAATCAAAAGGACAAAATATTGCGAAATTTGTTCCGAAAGATGCAACGCTAAAAAAATACATCAAACAAATCGAACTGACTTTCGATAAAGAAGAAGCAACAGTTGTTCAGGTAAAATTATTAGAATCATCTGAAGATTATACCCGAATTGTACTTAAAAATAAAGTGATCAATGCAAAAATCGACGATTCCCTTTTTTCTAATTAATTGCTTTCTTGCAATTGTTTTGGTTTCTTGTGGCTCAGTCACCAAAAATTACACGCCTAAAAAATTAGACAAAACGACTTATGAAGTTCCTTATTTTTCTGAACCCAAAACCGATTATGTTTACAAAACTAACATCACAGTTTACGGTCATGAAATGTCTGGAATTTTCATTGCCAAGAAAATAAATGACACCACACATCGCGTCGTTTTTACAACCGAATTCGGTAACAAATTGTTCGATTTTGAGATTTCCGACACGACTTTTAAAGTCAATTCTATTGTATCAGAATTAGATAAAAAAATCCTGATCAATACGCTGAAAGAAGATTTTAGACTGCTTCTTAAAAAAGAGTATTTGATTCAGGAACAATTTGAAAACGAATCGGATAACATATATAAATCGGCAGACGGGAATCGTGATAACTATTTTTTCGTCTCCAAAAAAGAGCATAAATTAGAAAAGCTCGTTCGCGCTTCTAAAACAAAAGAAAAAATAACAATTACTTTTACTTTAGAAAACGATATTTTTGCCAAAAAAGTTGTCATTTTACATCAGAATATCAAATTGAGAATTGAGCTAAATTATTTTAAATCAGAGTAAAATTCACCTTAACCTAAACCAGACCCAAAATGAAAAAAATAACCTTATTCGCATTTGTTTTATTTATCGGCCTAACAACTTCGCAAGCCCAAATGAAAGTTAGTCCAGGAATTCGTGGCGGTTTGAATCTTTCGACTTTAACGAATATTGATGACAATAGTATGAAATCTGATTACTACATTGGAGGTTTGGTCGAAATCAAATTCAATAAATATTTTACACTTCAGCCCGAAATAACGTATTCCAGACAAGGGTCTGAAGGTCGTGAATATTACTTCGACACTGACTCGTTTGAAAACACAAAATATGAGTTAGATTATGTAACACTTGGTGCCGTTGCAAAGTTTAACTTTGGAGGTCAAGGTTTTCACGTATTAGCCGGACCATCTCTTGATATTAAAACAAGTGACAATTTTGGCCGATTTGGATATGATCCGATTGGTACGGATTTCTCTTTTGTTGGCGGTCTTGGTTACAGTTTTCCAAACGGATTAACTTTTGAAGCCCGATTCAAACAAGGGTTAATTGATATTTACGGTTACGATGGTATTGATTATGATGACTATTATTATGATCAGATTATTTTAAATCAGGTCTTGCAATTTGGTATTAGCTATACTTTTAAAGTAAAATAACATTTTGAAATATAGCCATTTATTAATCGTTGCAGCAGTTTTTTTTGGATTCCAGAAAGGGCAGGCGCAAGCTTCTTTTAAACCAGGTTTAAGAGGAGGTTTTTCGTTTTCAACTATTTCAGAAACGCGTTCCAGTTATAAAACTGATTTTTATGTTGGTGCCTTTGGAGAAATAAATATTACGAAAATATATGGGCTTCAGCCTGAAATAACGTACAGCAGGCAGGGATCTGATAATGTTGGCTATTATTTTTATGATAATAATCAAAACGAAATTGTAAAATCTCGTGATTTACAATTGGGCTATTTATCTTTTACGCTCCTAAACAAATTAACTTTTGGACCCGGAATTCAAATACAATTTGGTCCTGGAGTAGATGTTCTTGTAAATGATAATTTAGACAAAGTTGAAATGTATAATGATTTGGCCCTTATTAGTGGTATTGCTTATCGTTTGCCTTCAGGTCTTACATTTGAAGCCAGACTAAAAAAAGGGATACTGGATGTATTTGATAGTTCTTATTATAATGACCGAAATGATTATTATTTACTAGGAAGTTATAATACCAATGTCAATTTCCAATTAGGCCTTTCTTATGCCTTTGGAGGAAAAAAATAAAAAAATGGTTTTAAAAGATTTTTACAAAGTTCTTTCAGAAGAAAAAACAAGCGATTCTAAATATAGTATTACGATTTTGGTCAATGAGAAACACGAAGTTTTCAAAGGCCATTTTCCGGGAAACCCGATTATGCCAGGCGTTTGCATGATTCAGATTATTAAGGAACTTACAGAGAAAATCACTCAGGAAACCTTAATGATTCAAACACTTACCAACGTAAAATTCATGGCGCTTATTAATCCGGAAAACAATCCTGAATTGCGTTTAGAACTTGATATTACACTGACTGAAGATAATTTGGTGAAAGTAAAAAACACCACTTATTTTAACGAGACTGTTGCTTTGAAACTGAGCAATGTCTATAAAAAATTAGAGATATGAAACTGCTATTAACATTACTTTTATGGGTTCATTTTGCTGGCACGCCAGACTTGGCTGCTATCAGAAAAATGTATACTGGCGTTACAAAATCAGAAAGCAACGCTAAAGAATTCTCAGAAAAATTGTCTGATATTTCGAATGCTGATGATAAAACTTTAGTGGCTTATAAAGCGGCTTCCATTTTATTGGATTCTAAGTTTGAAAAGAAATTAAATGATAAAATCGCTCGTTTTAAGGAAGGTGCAAAATTGCTTGAATCAACCATAAAAAGCGAACCAAATAATATTGAAATCAGATTGATCCGTTTAAGCATTCAGGAAAATGTTCCTGGAATTACGGGTTACAAAAAGAATATTAAAGAAGACAAAAAATATATTACAGATCATTATGCTGAGCAAAATAGCGCTTTGAAAGAGTACTTAAAAGACTTTATTTTACAATCGAAAAGTTTCTCTGAAAAAGAAAAACAATTCGTTAAGTAAGCGATAGCAAAAC
Source organism: Flavobacterium sp. LC2016-12 (assembly GCF_015351595.1). Taxonomy (GTDB): domain Bacteria; phylum Bacteroidota; class Bacteroidia; order Flavobacteriales; family Flavobacteriaceae; genus Flavobacterium. The sequence continues at coordinate 331,539 of NZ_JADKPT010000002.1, forward strand.
TCCAAAATGAAACCTATTTTGTCACAACAAGATCTTTTAAATTCCACTTCTTTTTGTGTTATTGTACCAACGTACAATAATCACAAAACGCTACAAAAAGTGCTGGATTCTGTTCTGAATTTCACTTCAAACGTCATCATTATTAATGACGGATCTACAGATTCTACACCAGATATTTTAAAATCCTATTCTCAGCTTACACAAATTCATCATCCTATAAATTTAGGAAAAGGACGTGCCCTTAGAAATGGATTCCGAAAAGCACTCGAAATGAAATTCGAATATGCCATTACGATCGATTCTGACGGACAGCATTTTGCCTCTGATATTCCGGGTTTTATTGAAGAAATTCAAAACGAACCAAATTCTTTGTTGATTGGAAGTCGCAATATGACACAGGAAAATGTGCCAAAGAAAAGCAGCTTTGGAAATAAATTTTCAAACTTTTGGTTCAAATTCGAAACCGGAATAAAATTGGACGACACACAATCCGGTTTCCGATTGTATCCTTTGAATTTAATTCCGCAGCAATTTTACACCAATAAATTTGAGTTTGAAATTGAAGTCATAGTTCGATCTGCGTGGAAAGGAATTGTAGTCAAAAATATTCCGATTCAGGTTTTATATGATCCGGCAGAACGTGTTTCGCATTTTCGTCCCTTCCAGGATTTTACCCGAATCAGTATCTTGAATACGGTTTTGGTAACGAATGCCCTTTTATATATCAAGCCAAGGGATTTCCTTCGAAGAGCAAAAAAAAAAGGTTTTAAAAAATTCTTTCTTGAAGATATTTTAGAGAGCAAGGATTCCAATTTTAAAAAATCTGCCGCCATTGCTTTGGGTGTTTTCATCGGGATTTCTCCTTTTTGGGGTTTTCAGACCATTTTGCTTTTTACATTTGCTGCCTTATTTAAGCTTAATAAAGTCATAGCTTACTTATCTTCTAATGTGAGTTTCCCTCCCTTCATCCCTTTTGTCATCTACGGTTCTCTAAAAATGGGAAGTTATTTTGTCTCTACTGATACTCCCTTAATTTTAGACAGTTCAGTTACACTTGATGATATTCAAAAAAATGCTACACAATATATCGTCGGAAGTCTTATTTTAGCATCCGTTTCGGCGCTGTTTTTTGGTTTGTTGAGTTATATACTCTTAACGGCTTTTACCAAAAAACATTCTGAAAAATCTTTGTAGTTTTGCCACTCCCGATAGCTATCGGGATAAAAGATTACAATGATTTTTTTTTGCCACGACCCGATCGATAGCCACTGTTGAAGCAATTCACGAATTATTTTAAGTTAATTCGTGAGTTCGTGGCGAACTGACAATAACAAAATAATATTTAATAAATGCATCACTATTTCTACGCCATTCATATGTTTGTCAACCGGAGAAAATCTCTGTCGGTTGCGTTGGCTGTTTTGATGCTTTTTGTATTTGGATTTTTTGCTTCTCAAATTAAATTTGAAGAAGATATCACGAAATTAATTCCAACAAACGACAAGGCTGACGTTACAGCAAAAGTTTTAAAACAATTAAATTTTGCCGATAAAATAACCGTGATTTTCAAACTCGAAAAAAACGGTTCAGATGAAGATTTAAAGGAAATGGCAACTGCTTTTTCAGACAGCGTTTCTAAATCTTGCAAACCTTATGTTACGGGAATCCAAGGGAAAATTGACGAAGAAAACATTCAGGAAACTATTGATTTCGTTTACGGGAATTTGCCTCTTTTCCTGGAAAATAAAGATTATGAAGCGATTCAGAATAAACTACAAAAAGACAGTATTGCGGCAACGGTTCAGGGAAATTATAAATCAATTATTTCACCTTCCGGATTTATTACGAAGAATTTTATTTTGCAGGATCCGCTTGGAATTTCGTTTATCGCTTTAAAAAAATTGCAGCAATTAAATATCGGCGACGATTTTACGCTTGACAATGGTTTTGTCATGACGAAAGACAAAAAGAAATTATTGCTTTTTATAACTTCCAATCTGCCTTCGAGCGAAACAGAGAAAAACACGATTTTCGCAGCCAAACTAAAGTCGATTCAGGAAAATTTAAATCAGAAATTTAAAAGCAAAACTTCGATCAGTTATTTTGGTTCGGCTTTGATTGCCGTTGCCAATGCCAATCAAATTAAAAGTGATATTGTTTTAACAACAACAATCGCAATGATTACGCTAATGCTGATTTTGATTTTGTTTTATAGAAAAATATTAATTCCGCTGATTATTTTTCTTCCAACAGTATTTGGCGCTTTGTTTGCCGTGGCGTTTTTGTATTTTGTAAAAGAACAAATCTCAGCCATTTCACTCGGAATTGGTTCTGTTTTATTAGGGATTACGATCGATTATTCCCTTCATATTCTAACGCATTATAAACATAACAGTGACATCAAAACGTTGTACAAAGACATTACGATGCCGGTTATTATGAGCAGTTCAACAACAGCTGTTGCGTTTTTATGTTTGCTTTTTGTGAAATCTGATGCATTGAATGATCTCGGAATTTTCGCTGCTGTTATCGTTATGGCTTCGGCATTTTTCTCGCTTTTGATTGTTCCTCATTTATATAAACCTAAAGAAAACAATTTTGAACACAAGAAAAATGTGATTGATAAATTGGCGCATTTTTCTTTTCACAACAATAAAATCTTAATTGGATTTTGTGTCCTAATTACTATTGTTTGCTTTTTCACTTATAATAATGTCGGTTTTAATAACGATTTGTCACAATTGAATTTTGTTCCGAAGGAAATTAAAGCAGCCGAAAAAGAATTGGAAGAAAGCACTAGTTTAACTTCAAAGACTATTTATGTAGCTTCATACGGAAAAAGCATGGAAGAAGTTTTGCAAAACAACAGCCAGCTTTTTTCTGATTTATCAAAAGAAAAACAACAAAACAAAATTTTAAATTTCAGCTCAGTTGGAGGAATTATGCTTTCGCAGAAGGAACAGCAGCAAAAAATAAATCAATGGAATTCGTTTTGGGATGCCAATAAAAAACAGCTTTTAAAATCACAATTAATTACCGAAGGTTCAAAACTTGGCTTTAAACCAACCACTTATTCTAATTTTTACGATCACCTAGATTTTAATTTTAAACCGATTTCAGCTCAGGAATATTTAAAAATTCAGGCACTTCAACTGAAAGAATTTGTAACCGAAAAAAATGGTTTTTATACGATTTCAACTTTAGTAAAAGTAACGCCAGAGCAACGAGATGGTTTTGTAAAATCGGCTTCAGCCAAGAATAATTTAATTGCAATTGACCGCCAGCAAATGAACGAAACTTTTTTCAGCACTTTGAAAACCGATTTCAATTCGTTGGTTAATTATTCGTTTGTTGCTGTAATCCTGATTCTGTTTTTCTTTTTTAGAAGAATTGAATTGGTTATTGTAAGCTGTATTCCAATTGCTTTAACGGGAATTGTCACGGCGGGAATTATGGGCATTTTTGGTATTCAAATGAATATTTTCAGCATGATTGTCTGCACTTTGATTTTTGGACATGGCGTTGATTTTAGTATTTTCATGACAAGTGCGCTTCAAAAAGAATATTCAACCGGAAAAAATGAGATTGCCATTTACAGGACATCGATTATTCTGGCCGTTATCACCACTATTTTAGGAATTGGCGCGATGATTTTTGCCAAACATCCAGCGTTGCGATCTATTTCATCTGTTTCCCTAATTGGAGTTTTCGCTGCATTGATTATTACGTTTATCTTCTATCCGATTCTCTTTAAACTTTTTATATCAAATCGCTCGAAAAAAGGAAATCCACCTTTTGTATTGCGCACCTTTATTCACGGTATCATTTCGTTTACCTATTATGGACTTGGCGGTATTTTGATGTCGCTTTTCAGCATTACCATCATGCCAATTCTTCCAATAAAAGAAAAAAAGAAAATGAAAGGCTTTCGATATGTGATTTCAAAATTCATGAAATCAGTTTTATATTCGAGCCCTTTTCTTCGTAAAAAAGTCGTTAATAAATTCGGTGAAAATTTCGAAAAACCAGCCATTATTATCGCGAATCATTCTTCATTTATCGATATTCTGGCCATGGGAATGCTGAGTCCGAAAATTATATTTTTAGTAAACGACTGGGTTTACAACTCACCTATTTTTGGCGGAACAGTTAGAAAAGCTGGTTTTTATCCGGTTTCAGAAGGAATTGAAGGCGGCGTTGAACATTTGCGTCAAAAAGTAAAGGAAGGTTATTCGTTAATGATCTTTCCTGAAGGAACGCGTTCTGAAAGTAATCAGATTAAGCGTTTTCATAAAGGTGCTTTTTATCTTGCCGAAGAATTCAATTTAGATATTCTTCCTGTTTTGATTCACGGTGCTTCAGAAGCAATTCCTAAAGGCGATTTTGTAATTCATGACAGTTCTCTTACTATTTCTATTTTAGAAAGAATTTCGCCAGACGATCTTTCTTTTGGAAAAAATTACGTCGAAAGAACCAAACAATTAAGTTCATATTTTAAGACAGAATTTGCTAAAATTCGTCAGGAATTAGAAGGGCCGGAATATTTCAAAAAAATGATTCTTCATAGTTATGATTATAAAGAAATTGAAATTATCAACAGCGTTAAAAACAATTTAAAAACACATTTAGAAATCTATTACCGCCTAAACAGACATCTTTCGGCGAAAGCCAAAATATTACATTTGGCGAATGATTATGGACAGCTGGATGTTTTATTAACGCTTCAGGAACCACAGCGAAAAATACATTCATACATTGCAGACGAAGAAAAATCATTAGTAGCAAAAAACAATTATTTCCTCAAAAAAAGAAAAATCTCTTATTTGGAAAATCTTGAAAACGTTTCAGAAAATCAATTTGATGCTGTCTTAATTTCTGATGAAAACTACAATAATACTATCGAAAAAATTGTTACAGTAACTTCATGCATTATTTTAATTGATAACTCTACTTTAAAATCCACTTTGATTAACTTTGGTTTTGAAAATGTTTTAGAAGAAGATTCCATAATCGTATTAAAGAAAAATTAGAATGAAGGAGCAATACGATGTTGTAATTGTGGGCAGCGGACTGGGCGGTTTAGTTTCAGCCATTATTATGGCAAAGGAAGGCTATAGCGTTTGTGTGCTCGAAAAAAACAACCAATACGGTGGAAATCTGCAGACTTTCGTTCGCGATAAAACCATTTTTGATACAGGAATTCATTATATCGGTGGTTTAGGAAAAGACCAAAATCTTTATAAATATTTTAAATATTTAGGAATAATTGACAAACTAAATCTGAAGCAATTAGACGAAAATGGTTTTGATATTATCTCTTTTGAAGATGACAAAAATGAATATCCACATGCGCAGGGTTATGAAAATTTTGTAAAACAATTAGAACATTTTTTCCCTCAAGAAAAAGAAAACCTTGAGGAGTACTGCACTAAACTGCGAACGATTTGCGACTCATTTCCTCTTTACAATTTAAAATGGGAAGGCAAATATGACAATGCTATTTTAGAATTAAACGCAAAAGAAATAATAGATAATAGTACGCAAAATGAAAAGCTAAAAGCTGTTTTGGCGGGAAGCAATTTTCTGTATGCCGGTATTCCGGATAAATCGCCGTTTTATGTTCATGCCCTTTCGGTAAACTCCTATATACAAAGTTCCTGGCGTTGTATTAATGGCGGAAGTCAGATTACAAAACAACTCTTAAAACAGCTCAAAAAACATGGTGGCGAATTTTATAAATACAAAGAAGTTACTGGTTTTAATGTTGAAAACAACAAAGTAACGGCTGTAGAAATGAAAGACGGAACTCAGGTTTCCGGCACTCGTTTTATCTCTAATATTGATCCCAAAATTACACTGAAATTAGTTGGCGAAGAACATTTCAGAAAAGCATTTTTTAGCCGAATCCAAAGTCTTGAAGGCGTTATTTCAGCTTTTAGTCTATACCTTGTTTTTAAGCCCGAAACTTTCAAGTACATCAATCATAATCATTATCATTTCAAAAAAAGCAGTGAAGTCTGGAATGCTCATGATTACGACGAAAATTCATGGCCAAAAGCTTTTATGGCTTCTATGAATGCTTCAAAAAAACAAGAAGAATGGGCAGAAGGGATGACTTTCATCACCTATATGAAGTATGACGATGTGGCTCCCTGGGTAAATACTTTTAACACAACTGTTGAGGAAAATGATCGTGGCGAAAGTTATCAGGAATTTAAAACCAGAAAAACATCTAAATTTCTTGATGAAATTGAATTGAAGTTTCCAGGAATAAAAGATTGTATTCAGTCTATTCATACTTCTACACCGCTTTCTTATCGGGATTATATTGGCGGTCACAATGGTAATATGTATGGTTATGTAAAAGATTCCGGCAATCCAATGAAAACCCTGATACCATCAAAAACTAAATTGGACAATCTTTATCTTACCGGACAAAGCATTAACATGCACGGCGTTTTGGGAGTAACTATTGGAGCTGTTGTAACCTGTTCTGAAATTCTTGGAAAAGAATATTTAGTAACCAAAATCAATCAGGCTGCTGAATAAAAAATGTGTATATGAAAAGCCGGATTAATTTATTTTTATTCGTTAGTTTTTTATTGATGTTGGCATCTTGCGGAACATCAAAATCTATGCATCATGCCCCTGATATTTCAAAATATAATACTGCAAAACCTGTTGTAACAAAACAATCTCCTACTGTTTTTGTATCAGGAAAAAATTCACTTTTAAAAAACGAACAAGGTCTTTGGGAATTATATGTCGAAGGCGATCCTTTAGAAATTGGTGTTACTACCGGCGCTTTGTCTGATTCACTTTTAAAAAAACAGGAGAATATCTTTTTCTCTAAAATAGAAGATATCGTTCCATCAAAATTTCAGCAAAAATTACTTCGTCAGTTTCTAAAATGGTACAATCGGAAATTATACACCAATGTTCCTGAGGAATATCAAACCGAAATTTATGGTGTTTCGCAATACACTTCAAATAATTTTGATAATATCGCACCGCAATACCAGCGTAATTTGTATTTGCATGCCGCACATGATATTGGACACGCCTTACAAGATTTAGCTTTAGTAGGTTGTTCCTCATTTGCCGCCTGGGGTGAAAAATCTGAAGATGGAAATTTAATTCTTGGACGTAATTTTGATTTTTATGTAAATGACGCTTTCGCGGAAAATAAAATCATTGCCTTCATAAAACCGGAACAAGGTTATAATTTTATGATGGTCACCTGGCCCGGAATGATTGGAGCTGTTTCCGGAATGAATCAGCAGGGTTTGACCGTTACGATCAATGCAGGAAAATCTGAAATTCCATTGAGTGCCAAAACACCTATTTCCATTTTGACCCGGGAAATTTTACAGCACGCCCACAATATTGAAGAAGCAATCGCAATAGCTAAAAAAAGAAAAGTTTTTGTGTCTGAATCCATAATGGTTGGAAGTGCTCAGGACAATAAAGCTGTTTTAATTGAAGTTTCACCCAAAAAAATGGATGTATACGATGTTCCGAACAGCAATCAATTAATTTGTTCCAATCATTTTCAGAGCGAGGCTTTCAAAAATGATGAACGAAATCAGATACAAATTAAAGACAGTCATTCAAAATATCGCCTTGACAGAATGCAGGAACTTTTAGATGAAAATCCAAAAATAAATCAAAAAATTGCTTCTGAAATTCTTCGAAATAAAGAAGGTCTAAAAGATATATCATTGGGTTTTGGAAATGAAAAAGCTTTGAATCAATTGCTCGCACATCACGGAATTATTTTTAAACCAAAAGAAAAACTGGTTTGGGTTTCAGCAAATCCTTTTCAACTCGGCGAATTTGTATGTTACAATCTGGATTCTATATTTGACAGAAAATCAAATTCAGTAATTTCATTCGAAGAGGAAAATTTAAATATTGCCGAAGATCCATTTGTTAGAACTGAAGCTTTTAAAAATTATAAAAATTTCAAAGTTGAAAATCACCAATTCGATTTGTATCTAAAAAACAAGAAAAGGATTTCTTCTGACTTTATTCAGCATTACCAATCTTTAAACCCTGATTATTGGGTTGTATATTACAAAGCAGGGTTGTACTTTTATCAAAAAAAAGAATTCCGCGCTGCTCAGGTTAATTTTGAAAAAGCCCTGACCAAAGAAATTACTACCGCTCCTGAAAAAGCAAAAATTGAAAAATATTTAAAAAAACTCAAAAGAAAATTACAATGATTCCAGCGATAGAAAAAAATTCTTTAGACGAAATTAAAATTTTTCAGGAACAAAAATTAGCGGAACTTTTAACGTATATCAGCGAGAATTCTCCTTTTTATAAACGCCTTTTTGCCGGAAGAAATATTGATATTTCAACTATAAAAACACTCGAAGATTTACAATATTTGACTGTTACCACGAAAGAAGATTTACAACAATATAACGATGATTTTTTGTGTGTGCCACAACATAAAATTATTGATTATGCCTCGACTTCAGGAACTTTAGGCGATCCGGTAACTTTTGGTTTAACGGATTCTGACTTAGATCGACTGGCTTATAATGAAGCCATTTCATTTGCCTGTGCCGGAATTGCAGAAGGCGATGTCGTTCAATTAATGACTACTATCGACCGGAAATTTATGGCGGGTCTGGCTTATTTTCTTGGATTACGAAAACTAAAAGTTGGCGTTATTAGAGTTGGTGCCGGAATTCCGGAATTGCAATGGGACTCTATTTTAAAATACAAACCTTCTTATTTAATTACGGTTCCGTCTTTTCTTTTAAAGCTAATTGAATATGCCGAAATTCACGGAATTGATTATAATAATTCAAGTATAAAAGGTGCCATTTGTATTGGAGAATCGTTGAGAGACCAGGATTTTTCAATGAATATTTTGTCCAAAAAAATTACAGAGAAATGGAATATTAAGTTGTTTTCGACTTATGCTTCTACTGAAATGAGCACTGCTTTTACCGAATGCGAGCATGGAATTGGAGGTCATCATCATCCGGAATTAATTATTGTCGAAGTCCTTGACGAAAATAATATGCCAGTAAAAAATGGCGAAGTTGGCGAATTGACTTTTACTACTTTAGGAATTGAAGCCATGCCTTTATTGCGCTTTAAAACTGGCGATATTGTACAATTGCATAACGAACCATGTGCTTGCGGTAGAAATACTTTGCGTGTTGGCCCAGTAATTGGCCGTAAAAAACAAATGATAAAATACAAAGGCACAACACTTTATCCGCCTGCGATGAATGATGTTTTGAGTGGTTTTGACAATATCGAAAATCATATTATTGAGATTTCTACCAATGATTTAGGTACAGATGAAATCCTGATAAAAATTGCCGTAAAAAATCAAACGCCTGAATTTCTGCAGGAAATCAAAGATCATTTCAGAGCCAAATTAAGAGTAACTCCAAAAATTGAATTCGCTTCAAAAGAAACTTTAAATCCTTTAGTTTTTAATCCGATGAGCAGAAAACCAATTCGGTTTTTCGACTATAGAACTTGATTTAAGGTACAAAGTTGCAAAGGTTCAAAGGAACAAAGGTTCTTAAAAGCCTGATATAAAACCTTTGAACCTCTGTCACTCTGAACCTTTGAACCTCAATTTGGTACAAATTGAACTAAAATGTTGTAATTTTGCACAAAATATAGAAGATGGTCAAGATTGGCAACATAGAATTACCCGAATTTCCTTTATTACTAGCACCGATGGAAGACGTGAGCGATCCACCGTTTCGCAGATTATGCAAAACACATGGCGCTGACTTAATGTATTCTGAATTTATTTCGTCGGAAGGATTGATTCGTGATGCTATCAAAAGTCGAATGAAGCTGGATATTTTTGATTACGAACGTCCGGTTGGAATTCAGATTTTTGGTGGAGATGAAGAAGCAATGGCACTTTCGTCTAAAATTGTTTCTACCGTAAAACCAGATTTAGTGGATATCAATTTTGGTTGTCCTGTAAAAAAAGTAGTTTGTAAAGGTGCCGGAGCCGGCGTTTTGAAAGATGTCGATTTGATGGTGCGTTTAACAAAAGCTGTTATCAGAAGTACCGATTTACCAGTAACTGTAAAAACGCGTTTAGGCTGGGACGACAGCTCTATCAACATTGATGAAGTTGCTGAAAGACTTCAGGATATTGGTGTTCAGGCATTAACTATTCATGCCAGAACCCGTGCCCAAATGTATAAAGGCCACGCCGATTGGTCGCACATTGCACGTGTAAAAAATAACCCAAGAATTACAATGCCTATTTTTGGAAATGGCGATATCGACAGCCCGGAAAAAGCATTAAAATATAAAAACGAATACGGGATCGACGGAATTATGATTGGTCGTGCTGCGATTGGTTATCCATGGATTTTTAATGAAATCAAACATTTCTTTAAAACTGGAGAACACTTACCTGCTCCAACGGTTATAGATCGCGTAGAAGCTGCCAGAAATCATTTAATCTGGTCAATGGAATGGAAAGGCGAGCGCTTGGGAATCGTTGAAATGCGTCGTCATTATACTAATTATTTCAAAGGAATTCATTCGTTTAAAGAATACAAACAAAAGTTAGTTACAACCGATGCACCTGAAGATTTGTTTGCAGTCATGAAAGAAATCGAACAGGTTTATGCAGGATATGAATTTGCTTAAAACATAAAAAAAGACCTTCGAATGAAGGTCTTTTTATTTTAATTAAACCTGAATGCGTTTCCATTTTCCTCTTTTATAAAGAACAATTCCTGCTAAAGTTATAGCAGTTTCCGCAACCGGAATTGCAATAAAAACGCCTGTTGGTCCCATATGAAAATGCTTTGCCAATACATAAGCCAATGGAATTTGAAACAACCAAAATCCGAAGAAATTGATTCCCGTTGGTGTCCAGGTATCTCCTGCTCCGTTGAATGTATTAATCAAAACCATTCCGATTCCGTAGAAAACAAATCCAATACTCATAATCTGCAATGCTTCAACGGCCACTACTCTAACCATTTCATCGTTAGTAAAAAACGAAATAATGTACTTGCCAAAAACCAATGTAATGACCATAATTGTTGCCATGAAAATGACATTGTATCTTGCTGTTGTATATACTGATTTTTCGGCGCGTTCAATTTGTTTCGCTCCTAAATTCTGACCAACCAAAGTTGCAGCTGCGTTACTCAATCCCCAGGCCGGAAGAATAAAAAACATCATAATTCTCAATGCTGTCTGGTAACCTGCAGAACCATGATCACCACCTGTAGTAGCAACCAATTGCGCCAGAAAAATCCAGCTGCAAGATGCAATTACGAATTGTAAAATTCCAGGAGCTGCAATTTTCACCAAAGCTTTTATCTGCTTAAAATCCGGAATAAAGTAAGAAACGTAAATTCTTAAAGCTCCATTCCCAAAGAACAAATGATATACTTGGTATAATACTCCGATACTTCTTCCCAGGGTTGTTGCCAAAGCTGCACCTACTAATCCAAAAGCCGGAATTGGTCCTAGACCATTAATCAAAATTGGGCATAAAATAATGTTGCAAATATTCGCCAGCCACAAACTTTTCATTGCAATTGCTGCATTTCCCGCACCTCTGAATATTCCGTTAATCAGGAACAAAAGCATGATACATAAACTGCTTCCGATCATGATTTGTGTAAATCTGAAACCGTGTTCGGCAGCTTGAACAGATGCTCCCATCAAAATCAGTATATCTTTAGCATAGATAACGCCCAGAACACTCATTACGCTATTAACTGCACAAGAAATAATAATAGCCTGCATTCCAGCTTTCGCAGCAGCGATTGGATCTTTTTCGCCAATGCGTCGCGCTACAACAGCTGTCGCTGCCATACTCATTCCGATTGCTAGTGAATATATAATTGTAAGTACCGATTCGGTTAAACCAACGGTTTGAATTGCAAAACTGCTATGCTCCAAATGGCCAACGAAATATAAGTCGACTAAAGCAAAAACCGATTCCATCATCATTTCTAAAACCATCGGAATGGCCAATAGAATAACGGCTTTTTTTATGCTTCCGGCAGTGTAATCAAATGATTCGTCGCCTTTGATAGCTTGTTTTAAAGTGGTAAAAATTTTAGAAAATAAACTTTTTTGTATAGTTGTTTCTGTCATGATATATAAATAGGATAAATGATAAAATTGGTCCAGAATAAGTTATCTGAACTCGAAAAAATAAACGTAAGTATCCTAATTATTAAAAAATAAAATAGGATTAGGCAGAAACAATCATATGCTGTAGCTTTTTAAGACGGTAAATATAGATAATATTTTTTAAGAAGAAATATTAATCTAAGAGCTTTTTGCTTACTCTGCTGCTGGCAATTAAGGATGCCACAAAACCAAGTGAAACAATGGTTGTCATCACGATAAGTACGTTTTCTAAAGTGAAAACGACAGGATAAGCCAAAGTTGGTGTCAACATAATAAGGTTGTATTTTTGCTGTAAAACAACCATAATAATTCCAAGAGCAAGGCCAATAATCCCTCCAAAAACACTTAATAAAGTTCCCTGAAGCATGAATATTTTTCGAAGGCTTTTGATTTCTGTTCCGAGATTGAAAAGGGTTTTTAAATTTCCTTTTTTATCTAAAATCATCATGATTAAAGCGCCAACCAAATTAAAAAGGGCCACGATAATTACCAATGTAAAAATCAAATAAACCGCAATGTTTTCGGTGTTAAGCATCTTATATAAAGACTCGTTCAGCTGCGCTCTGTTTTTGATTGTGATTTTGTTTTTGAAAACACTTTCCAGTTGAGATCGGATTGCATCTTCATTGGCATTTTCTTTTAGTTTGAATTCTACTCCCGAAATCTGATTCGGTTTGTACATAAGTAATTCCTGCGCTAAACTTAAATCAGCAAACACGTATTTTGAATCTAAATCTTCACTAATCGAATAAATTCCGACAGGCAAAACATCGGTTTTATTAAAAGCTTCTTCCGGATTTTCAAAAGCTCCTTTTCCGGGTTTTGGCGCGAATATCTGCAATGGATTTTCAAAATCTAAAACGCCCATAGAAAAATCCCTGGCGATTCCGTAACCCACTACAACCTGATACGTATCCGGCTTCACCCATTGACCATTAAAAAGTTTTTTCCTGATATCATTTACAACAGGATAAAGACTGTCAACTCCTTTTAAGTAAGTAACTTGTTGTTTGTCTTTAAATAAAAACAAAACACGTTCTTCAATAATTTTGGTATACGAAGCAACGCCATCTAACTTTTTAATTTTACTTTCCTGATCTGGAGTAAGCAAAAATGATTTTCCCAGCGTGCTAGTAATTTTTAAATCCGGATCAATTTCATTGGTGAAAGAAAGACTGAATACTTTTAGTCCGCTAAAAACAGACAAAACCACAAACAAAGCCATTGTGCCAACAATAATTCCCATGCTGGCAATGCGATTAATGATATTGATAGCATTGTTTTTACTTCTGCTAAAAATGTAACGTTTGGCTATGTAAAGGGGGAAATTCAACTTATGATTTTCTTCTTTTTTCTAAAAGATCACGGTTTTCAATTGGGTTTTCTCTGTTTGATAAAGCATTGTCAATTTTTTCGATATAATCTAATGAGTCATCGATAAAAAATACCAGGTTTGGTACACGACGCAATTGCAAACGTACACGTTGTGACAAATCGTGTTTAATTAAGGTTGTATTCGATTTTATACCTTCTAAAGTTTCCTTTGCTTTTTCTTGTGGAAAAATGCTTAAATATACTGTTGCCACAGATAAATCTGATGTAACGCTAACTTTGGATACGGAAATTACCAAATTATTAATTCCGTTTTTTCGCACTTCACCTTGCAAAATATCAACCAAATCTTTTTGGATGACACCGCCTATTTTTTTCTGTCTATTTGTTTCCATAGTGCAAAAATACTATTTTTAAATTTCACTCTATACAATTTCCGTTGAACAATAGAATGATTTTTACATTCTTACCTCTTTTTACTTTGATTTTGACTCTTTTTTTGATGAAAACCCAATAAATGAGATTATTCTACTGAGATCTCCATGCTGATAAAAGTCATATTTTTTATCAGGATTATTCGACATATTTGATAATAACATATTAACAAATCAATTATGAAAAAAAGAGAACCAATCAGTCACATTATGACCAAAACCGTAGTGACTGCAAACGAAAATGATGATCTTAAAAAAGTTGTTGAGAAGCTAAAGAAAAATACGATTCGCCACATTCCCATCGTAAAAGGAAAAGAAGTTGTTGGTATCATTAGCAGAACCGATATTAACCGATTGACTTTTGGTGCTTTGTTTGAAGGCCAGGACGGAGCTGATGAAGCCATTCTGGATATGCTCACCGTTTCGCAAGTCATGACTTCAAAACCAAAAACTGTTTCATCGGATACTATAATCAGAGATCTTGCCGAAATTTTTGTAAAAGAAGATTTCCATGCTTTGCCCGTTGTTGACAATGGCGAGCTTAAAGGAATCGTAACGACAACGGATGTTGTGAAATATTTTTTAGAACAATATGACTAAAATAATTTTCAAATTTTAAATTCCAAATTCCAATCTTTGGAGTTCACGAATTAATTAAAGGGAGCTCAAATTGCTCCTTTTTTTATTCAAAAAACTGATTAACAGCTCTCTTTCTTCTTACTTCACATTTTCTTCGCTACGAAATCTCAAAAAAACGTACCTCTAAAAAGTCATATTTTCAAAATAAAAACTTCAAAAAATGAATTTTACATAAATTACAAAATTCACAGTTATTTGAAAGTTTAAAGAAAAATAAAGTTGTATTTTAGACCAAAAAATAAATATTTTTCATCAAAAAGTCCGTAATTCAATTTATTTAATAATTATAGTATGGCAAAATTAGCACCCAGTTTAAATCATAGTGGTTGGGATGAAATGTTCTCTAACGATGGTGTTCGGGAATCCTATAGTCAGGTTTTCAAAACTTTACAAAGTTTAAGTCATAAAAATTTAACCAACAAGCAGCAACAGGCTTCTGACTTGTTCATGAATCAGGGAATTACCTTTACCGTATATAGTGATGATGATAACGGAATTGAACGCATATTTCCGTTTGATATTATTCCGAGGATAATTACACAAAAAGATTGGTTAGAAGTTGAATCCGGAATAAAACAGCGTTTAATGGCGCTGAATTTATTTTTGGAAGATATTTATAATGACCAAAATATTATAAAAGATGGAATTATTCCAGCAGGATTGATCGCTTCTTGTCCACATTATATTCAGGAAGTTCAGGGAATAAAAGTGCCTCATAACATCCATGTTCACATTGCCGGAATCGATTTGATTCGCGGAGCAAAAGGTGAATTTTATGTTCTGGAAGATAATCTCCGATGCCCGAGCGGCGTAAGTTATATGTTGGAAAACCGTGAAATTACCAAACGTATTTTTCCGGATATGCTTTCGTCAAACCATGTAAGTATGGTCAGTAATTATCCTATGATTTTTCACAGCATTTTGGTTTCGCTTTCGCCAAGAAATGTGTCTAATCCAAATGTGGTTTTAATGACGCCCGGCGTTTATAATTCGGCGTATTATGAACACACTTATTTGGCACGTCAAATGGGAATTCCCTTAGTTGAAGGAAGAGATTTGGTCGTCAATAATAATCGCGTTTATATGAAAACGACTTCTGGTTTACAGCAGGTCGATGTTATTTATCGCCGTTTAGACGATGAATATCTTGACCCTTTGGTTTTTAAACCCGACAGCGCACTTGGCGTTCCGGGTTTAATTAGTGCTTATCGACAAGGAAATGTAGCCTTGGTAAATGCTGTAGGAAATGGCGTTGCCGATGACAAAGCCATTTATGCCTACGTTCCGGATATGATTAAATATTATTTAAATCAGGAACCGATTCTCAAAAATGTTCCAACATACAGAATGGAAAATTTAGACGAACGCGAACACGTTTTTGCCAATATGGAAACGATGGTTATCAAAGAAACCAATCAAAGTGGCGGTTACGGAATGATTATGGGCAACAAAGCAACTCAGGAAGAAATGGACGAAGCTAAAATTGCAATTACCAAAACGCCCCGAAATTTTATTGCACAGCCTATAATCCAATTAAGTACTGTTCCGTGTTTGATTGATGGTGAACTAAAATTACGTCACGTCGATTTAAGGCCTTATGCCCTTTGCGGACCAAAAGGAATTCAAATTGTTCCCGGCGGATTAACACGAGTTGCTTTAACAGAAGGTTCCTTGGTTGTAAATTCCTCTCAAGGCGGCGGCAGTAAAGACACCTGGATTATAAAATAAATCATTTTTCTAACCTCAAAAAAACATTCAAAATGGGAGTAAATATGCTTAGCCGGGTTGCCGACGGAATGTTTTGGCTCAACCGATACATGGAACGCACAGATGGAATGTTGCTTACTTTGAACACTTCCTATATTTTATCTTTTGATAAAGAAATTAATGATTCTCAAGGATATAAACCGCTTTTAGAATATTATACCAATTTGTCTAGAGATAAAATTCATGCGATACAATATGACTCTACTTATGTTCTGAAATACATTATTTGCGACAATCAAAATGATAATTCGGTTAAAAATTTAGTGGTGAAAGCACGCGAAAATGCACGCGGTTCTCAGGATAAAATCACCAAAGAATTGTGGGAACATATCAATTCGATGTATCATTATATGAACTCGCCAGATCTTCCAAAAAAACTGGAAACCAATGACGCACTAAAAATTATTACCAAACTTAACAAGGATTTACTGCTTTATAACGGAATCCTTCAGGTTACAATGCCAAGAGGTTTGGGCTGGTGTTTTTCGAGTATTGGCAAACATATCGAAAGATGTTTACAAACTATTTCGATGACGCAGGCTTACTTTGATCCTATTAATTATAATCTTGAAGGTGAAGAAGATTTAATGTATTGGCGCCGTTTATTGCTGTCTCTGTCCGGATATGAATTATATCTCAAAAGTTACAGCAACATTTCGCACAATCGAAAAGTAGTGCATCAGGTTATTTTTAATATGGATTTTGCGCATTCTGTAATTTATACTTTAGACTTTATAAACACCTATCTAAACTGTCTTTTCAAAGACAATGATCTGAGTGAAGCGCGAACTTTGATGAACCAGTTTGGTCGATTGAAAAGTTATGTTGCTTATACAGATTATCAACATTTGACTAATCAGGAATTGGAAGAAGTCTTGCGAAATACCAAAAATCAATTGATTCAGTTTTCCACAGATTTTTCAAAATTATTCTTTTCTTATACCTAAAAATATGGCGGTTTTCAAAATAGTTCACCTTACAAAATATCAATATAATCATCCCATAAAAGAAAGTATTAATGAAATCCGGTTATTTCCACATCATTTTGAAAATCAGGAAGTATTACAATATCAGCTTTTAATTACACACAATCCTGATGTTGATATTTCTGAAGATTATTATGGAAATCGCGTTGGAAATTTCAATGTTTTGGGTGTTCATACTGAAATGACAATCGAATCCCGAATGTTAGTTCGGGTGAATCATTCTCTTAGAATTCCGGAGATTGATGCCACTTCCGTGGAAGATATTCAGGATGAAAAAGAAAAGAGCATTCTGTTATTGCGCCTTTGTTATCTGGATGATATTCAGAAACAAAATGAAATTGAAGCTATATTGAAAAAAATCAAAATTGAAGACAAGTCCATAATTGAAATTGCGCAACAATGTAATGCTTACGTTTATGATAATTTCATTTATACCAAAGGAATCACAAATATTGAAACTACTGTTGACGAAATTTTGACTTTAAAAAAAGGGGTTTGTCAGGATTTTGCTCATATTTTATTACAGCTTTTACGTACTGCGGGAATTCCGTCAAGATATGTCAGCGGCTATATTTGTCCCAATGAAAGCGGTCTTCGAGGCGAAGGCGCAACACATGCATGGGTAGAAATTTACACTCCAAAACAAGGTTGGTTAGGTCTGGATCCGACGAATAATATCTGGACTATGGACAATCATGTTCGGCTTTCAGTGGGAAGAAATTTTAGCGATTGTACACCTATAAAAGGAACTTTTAAGGGATTAGCGAGACAGACACTTTCTGTCTGTGTTTCGATTGGTTATGAAGATGGAAGGCAATTCGAAGAAATCAATGACGTCAAACTTCAGGAAGTTTCATCGCGCGTTCAGGAGCAACTTGATTATATGGATCATTTGCAGCAACAGCAACAATAAAAAAGGGAGCTAATTAAAGCTCCCTTTTTTTATCTGTTTTGCAACCATCCTTCCGGATTATTATTTGATGTATTTTGAAGAATCAAAAACTTAATTACTGTTTTACCGGTATCACCGCTGGTTCTTACTTTTCCAATACTTTGTTTGATACTTACTTTATCCCCTTTTTCTACAAATACCTGACTTAAGTTTTGATAAACAGTGAAATAATCTCCATGCTGAATCATAACTGCTCTGTTGATTGGAGATAAAACAATAACACTTGAAACTGTACCTTCAAAAACGGCACGTGCTGTTGCACCTTGCTCTGTCGTAATCTCAACTCCGGAATTGTGAACTGTAATTGATGGATGAAGTGGGTGTGGCTGATCGCCATATCCTAATGAAATAAATCCTTTTTCCACCGGCCAGGGCAATTTTCCTCGGTTGGCTTTAAAATCAGCTGCCAGAATCTTTCCTTCTGGTGTTAAAGCAATTTTAGAAGAGGAAACCGGAGCAGTAGATGCTGCCGATCCCGGATTATCTTTTGCTCTTTCCGCAGCAGCTTTTCTATTTGCCTCAGCAATGGCTTCACGAATCAAGCGGTCGATTTGTCTGTCGATTCTTTTTGCTTCTGCCTGTTTAGCTCTGGTGTCTGCTATAATTTTATTTTTATCTTTTTTGATTGAATTAACCAATTTTTGCTGCTCTTTCTTTTCAATTTCCAAGCTTTGCTTTTCCTTTTGATTTTCTGCAATAATTTTTTTCTTAACCTGTCTTTGTCCATCCAATTTAGCATTGAAATCGACTAATTGAGCCGTTTTTGATTGAATTTCTAAACCTTGGTTTTTTCTAAAATTCGTATATTGTTTTAAATATTGTGCTCTTTTATAAGCCTGCAAAAAGCTTTCAGAAGACAAAATGAACATCGCTCTACTTTGCTCTGAACGGCTTTTATATGATTTCAGGATCATTTTAGCATAATCTTCTTTCAAAACCTTCAATTCTTTTTTTAGCTTATTAACCTGAACCTGATTAATATACATATCATTGCTGAGAAGTCTCTCCTGCTTTGCGGTAGTATTGATTAGCTTTTCTTTCAGTTTAATTTTATTCGCCTGAATTAAAAAGACATTTACAGCCGATTTCTCTTTTTTCTTTACAGACTGCAGCATTTTTTCATTGTCTCTAATTTCCTGCTGAATCTGGGCTTTACGCTGCTCCAGTTTTTCTTGTTGCGAATCCTGCGCCCACATAAAAGTTGTGGCACAAATAAAAATTAGGCTGAGGAGAAATTTTGGCATGTTTCTTTTTTCTTTTTGCAAATTTAATTAATTATAACTTTTTTATACCCACTTGGAACACTATATGGAAAAGAAAGTTCTTCATTAAACGTAATATTATTATATTCTAAATTAATATCCGTCTTCCCTTTTGGCTGAACGGCATTAATTTCGATTTTTGTTGGGAGTATACCCTGATCAAAAGTTTTACTATCAGAATATTTTATTGATAAAATTCTATTTTCTGTTGGTTGCGAAATCTCTTCTTTTTGAATCAGATATTTTTCAGAGTCTAAATAAAATGTCTTCTTTATTTTGGCTTCCTTTTCATCTTCTAATTTAAAAAGATTTTCTACAATTGTTTGTGTATATTTTCCTTTTCTTAAATCATCCAAAGCTTCTCCAACTAATAAATTTTGAACTTTGCTATAATCTAATTCCGTTCCCAGCCATTTGCTTAAACTTGTAAAATCACCTTCATAATAAGTCCCTTTTATTTTTTCATAGTAACTTACTGAATTTGGCGTAATCAATGCTTTTGCCATTGTAATTCCAAGAAAACGAACACTTACTAAAATTTGCTTGTCTTTTTCAATTTTAATATCTGCGCTTACATTCTGACTTTGTTTTTCATCTTCATATTTCGCGCTTGCTCTAATATTTAATGTTTTGAAATCTAATTTATTGTCGTAATGTTTTGCTATTGCCTTTCGATCCTCTTTTGGCGCTTCAACAGCTTTGTCTGTGTTTTGTACTGCGACAGCTTTCGATTTACATGAAATCACAAAAACCGACAGTAGTACTAATGCTATATATTTTTTCATTTTTTACTTTTTTTGTTTTAATAACTCATTTGCTTTCAAAAAGTATTCCTCTTTTTTCTTAGCGTCTCCTAACCCATTATATGCCTCTCCAAGCTGAATATTAAAATTTCCCTCAAGTGTTTTATCATCGACCACATAATCGAGTCCCATTTCTAAAACGGTTTTTGCATTCTTAAATTGTTGTAACTTATTGCTTCCCAAGCCTGCGTAATAGTAAAATTGAGGCTGGCTCGGATACACTTCAATCATAGTCATCGCTCTTTTTGTCATAGGTTCAAACTGTTTTGCCTGAGTGTATGCTTCGAGCAAAAGCAAATTGGTTTCACGATCTGTATCTGAATTGGCCTTTAAATGTTTTTCGTAATATTTAATTGCATTTTCATACTGACCTTTACTATGATAAAATTTACCAACTTCTTTTGCAACATCCACATTCGCATCGTTGTCGAAGTAGGCAATCGCTTTCTCTAAGTCAGGAGCATACTGCGGATTTTTATTCACATAAATCAAAAACTCATTTAATGTACGATGCTTTATTTTTGAATCAATTTTTGAACTTGATAAAATTACATTCATCGACTTAATTGCCTGATCCGCTTTATTAGAATCCAAATATCCTTTGAACAAACTCACCTGAGCCCATTCAGAATTCGGAATTTCTTTCGCCAACTGTTTTGCAACATCCAAAGCTTTATCTGTTTCCTCGTTTTTTGAATATAAAAAAATCAGGTCAACATAGTTTGATTCTTCTTTCGGATTTTGTTTAATCTGGGTAACTAAATTTTCAATCTCAGAATTTTGATATTTCCCCTGTGATAAAATCTGCAATTTATATCTTTCACGATCATCCGATTTTCCGAACTTATCGTTCATCTCATTGATTGTCGCAAGCGCTTTGTCGTACTGATTCGTTAACATGTACAGCGAAATCAAATCATCTTTGTACTCCTCGTCAAACGGAATAATTTTCTGAATCGTTTCGATTGCCAAAGGGTAGTTCTTGGTTTCATAACTTACATCATAAATTCCAAGCCAATACCATTTATTTTTCGGATCTAGCTGTGTTGCTTTTTCAAATGAACTTTGAGCACTACTATATTGTTTCAGGAAAAAATAATTTTTTCCCAATTCAAAGTAAGCTACTGCATCATTAGGTTTTAGTTTAATACATTTTTCTAATGATACGATGGCTTTATCATAATTTTCAATTCCTTTTTGTTTTAATGATTCATAAAAAGAGTCTTGATATTCATCGGTTGCCATAGCAATATCTTCCGGTTCAGTCTGAGCTAAAACCGACATTGAATTGCCAAGCAAAACGAAAAATAAAATTACAAAAAACCCTCTTTTCATCATTTACATAATTTTATTTTAAACTTTTATTATTCCAAAACAGAATAATCTCCAATGCTGATACTTGAAAATTTACCATCATAACTAACATGGTTCCCAATCATCGCATTGTCTAAGTTAGCATTTTTTATTTGAGAAAATGTCTGAACTAAACTGTTTTTTATAACACTATCCGTTACATGACATCCTTTTCCTAAAGATACGTTTGGTCCTACTGTTGTGTTTTTCAACACTACATTTTCACCAATATAACAAGGAGGAATAATTGTCGAATTTTCTAATGTCACATCATAGTCTACTAAATGTTCTCCGTCATTATGCAAAAATCCAAGCATTCTTGAATTAGTTTCAACGGTAACATCTTTATTTCCGCAGTCCATCCATTCGTCAACGCTTCCTGTTTTGAAAACTTTTCCGTTAGCCATCATGGCTTTAATACCATCAT
The DNA here is from genome assembly GCF_015351595.1 of Flavobacterium sp. LC2016-12. Classification (GTDB taxonomy): domain Bacteria; phylum Bacteroidota; class Bacteroidia; order Flavobacteriales; family Flavobacteriaceae; genus Flavobacterium. The sequence continues at coordinate 353,656 of NZ_JADKPT010000002.1, forward strand.
TGATTTGATATTCTCCACCATTCTGAATATTATTATCCAAAACGCCCTGAAGTTCTTTTTTCAAATCACCAACTTCTTTAAAATAATAGATTCCGATAACAGCTAAATCACTCACGAATTCTTTTGGTTTTTCAACCAATTCTATAATTTCATTATTAGCATTTAATTTTACAACACCAAATGCTTCTGGCTGATCTACTTGTTTTACCCAAATTACCGAATCCGCAGAAGGATCTAGCTCAAAATCGGCTCTGATCAAAGTATCTGCATAAGCAATAACTGCAGGACCAGATAGTGATTCTTTTGCACACATAATCGCGTGACCTGTTCCCAATGGCAAATCCTGACGATAGATCGATGCTTTTGCACCTAAACCTTTTGCCAAATCTTGTAAACTTGCAACAACATCATCTCCAAAAAAAGCTTCATCACCCAAAATAAAAGCAACTTCCTCAATAGGCTGTTTTAAGATTTTAGCAATGTCTTCGACTAAACGATGCACGATTGATTTTCCTGCAACAGGAATTAATGGTTTAGGAACAGTTAAAGTATGTGGTCTAAGTCTCGAGCCACGGCCCGCCATTGGAACTATTATTTTCATTTTTGTATTTATTTTTTATGGGAAGATTAAAAAAATCTTCTTGAGTTGGTTCTTGTTTTACCGCAATGTTCGCAATCCCGATAGCTATCGGGATACGCACTGTTCGCAATGCTTAATCATTTCATTTTTGAGATCGCAAAGTCGAAAACTAATTACTGAAACTGCAACTGAAAACTATTTCACACCAGTACTTCCAAATCCGCCTTCGCCTCTTGAAGTTTCTGATAATTCTTCAACTTCAATCCATTCGGCTCTTTCGTGTTTCGCGATTATTAATTGAGCAATTCGTTCACCGTTTTCGATTACGAATTCTTCATTTGATAAATTTACTAAAATTACCCCTATTTCGCCTCTGTAATCGGCATCAACGGTTCCGGGTGAATTCAAAACGGTTACTCCTTTTTTGGCCGCCAATCCACTTCTTGGTCTAACCTGAGCTTCGTATCCTATTGGTAATTCAATAAAAAGACCCGTTTTTACAATAGTTCTTTCTAAAGGTTTAAGCGTAATTGATTCCGTTAAATTAGCACGTAAATCCATTCCTGCCGAAGCAATTGTTTCGTAGTTTGGTAAGTCGTGCTGTGATTTATTGATAATTTGTATTTTCATTTTTTATTTTAAAAGATTAAAAAGTAATATTACTTTCTATTCATAATTCCTTTGATCGTGTCTTTTTCGTTATGGTAAACAAAATAGATAAAGCCTAGTAATAACGGAATTCCGACAAAATAATTTTCTCTAAATCCGTAAAAAGAAATAGCTGAAAATACAATTGAAATTCCAAGGTAAGCTCCAATTTTGTTCATATCATAAGGTATCGGGTAATATTTATTTCCTAAAACATAAGAAATCAACATCATGCTTCCGTAAGCAGAAATAGTGGCAATTGCAGAACCGTAATAACTGTATTTTGGAATTAAAAAATAATTTAAAACCAAAGTCACGATTGCGCCAACAATTGAGATATAAGCGCCAATTTTTGTTTTGTCCGTCAGTTTATACCAAACCGATAAGTTGTTGTAAATTCCTAAAAAGAAGTTTGCCAGAATAATTAGCGGCACGACTTTCATGGCTTCCCAGTATGATTTATTATCAAGCAGCAAAAACTTTAAAATATCTGCAAAAACAATTACACCTAATAAAATTAGGGATCCCAGAATCACAAAATATTTGGTAATTACAGCGTATGTCTGAGGTGCGTTTTCATTTTTGGCATGACTGAAAAAGAAAGGTTCGATACCTAATCTAAATGCTGTTGCAAACAAAACCATAAACAAACCAAGTTTATAACAGGCAGAATAAGCTCCTACTTCAGATTTAGCCAGATTTTCAGGTAATAAATATCCTAATAGAATTTTATCGAAATGTTCGTTAACGGCAAATGCAAGCCCGGCAACCAAAATTGGCAGACCGTATTTCATCATTTTTTTCCAAAGTACAGGATCGAATTTTCTTCCCAGTGAAAGATAATTTGGCGAAAGCACAACAAAAGTGGCTAAACTCGCCAATAGGTTTGCAATGAAAATATAAGCAATCTGGAAATTCTCAACATATAAATTATCCCAAACCGAATTAGGATTTGAAGCAGCCAATTTTGGCAAGTACATTAAAAAGAAAATATTCAGCAATAAATTGATTATAACATTTCCAATTTTAATCGCAGCATAAACCATTGGTCTCTGGTTGGCTCTAAGCTTAGAAAATGGGACTAAAACCAAAGCATCTAAAACTAAAATCCAAACCGAATAGGTAACATATTGTGCATCTACTTCGGCAAGGCTTGCCAACGTATTTCTAAAAATTAAGGCAACAAACAAGAAAATTATCGAAGACCAAAATATCGAAATTGTAGAAGTAGCAATTACATTTTTCTTGTCCTCTTCAGCGCTATAAAATCTGAAAAAGGCGGTTTCCATTCCATAAGAAAGTACAACGTTAAAGAAAACCATCCAGGATAAAACAATTGAAACTTCACCATATTCTGCAGTTGGTAAAATACCTGTATACAATCTTACTAATAAAAAACTCAGCATTCGCGGTAATACCGTTGCTAGTCCGTAAATCGCAGTTTGCTTGAATAGATTTTTATATAATCCCAAAATAATTTAATAATAAGGTTTGTAAAACAAAAATAACCAATTCTTTGGTTTAATATTGATTTTGCAGGTTCAATAAAAAAAGTAAGATACTTTTTTATTGCGTTAGTTTATTTTCATCCAAAATTTTAACGAAATGGAATCCCTTTGGTCCGTAACCCTGATTATAATAAAAACGGTGTGCGGCAAAATTTCCCGTAAAAGCATCCAGAACAATGATACTGCAGTCTAAGTCAATGGCTTTTTGTTCAATATAATTTGTCAGTAATTTTCCGATTCCTTTAGAACGATGCTCCGGGTTTACCACAAAATTATCTATCTCAAGATATTTCCCGGTCCACAATTTTGTTGCTGACCAGCAACCGGTTATACCTAAACAAACGCCATCTTCAAAAACACCAATCTGAATATAATTGTGCGGCACCATCTCTAAAAGAAATGATTTATATTTTTCAATTGAAAGCTTTGGATAAAGAAAACGCATTGTATCAATTTGAGCCAGCATTTCTTCTATTGTAAGCAGTTCCTGAATTTGTAGTCCCATTGTAAAAAGTATAGACTTCAAAAATACTCATTTTTTTTCATTGCCTAAATATTAGTAAAAATATTAGACATGTGAAATCTATAAATAAAAGTTAATAATTATGTAACTATTAATTAATAGTCTGTTCTTAAATTTGTTATCACAGGGATTGAGAAAAGCTAGAAATACAACCCTTATAAAAAAGAAAAGCATTGGGACTAATAAAGCTAGTTTGTTCCCACAAAAGACAAAGCACAAGGGATTGATTCTGCTGTAATGTAACCCTTAAAAAAACAGAGCATTGGGACTAATAAAGCTAGTTTGTTCCCATAAAAGACAAAGCACAAGGGATTGATTCTGCTGGATTGTAACCCTCAAAAAAAAAAACAGAGCATTGGGATTGATAAAGCTAGTTTGTTCCCATAAAAGACAAAGCGCTGCAGATGGATTTCTGCCTGGTAAATTTATAAAATGGTATTGATTCTTGGTTTTTGAGTAATTCCAGGAATCACCATTTTATAACTCAAATAGAAAAAGATAAAAACTACTATATTTTAAAAAGAGCTGACAATTGGGGATGTCAGCTCTTTTTGCTTTTAAGATTCTTTATTTTTCATTTCTAAGTTAACATTTTGCTCCGTTTCCTTTGGTTCCGGGATATCTTCTTCGGTCAATGTTTTCAATACTTTGTTGGTGATTTTTTTTAATTTCACAATTCGGTTTGCCTGATTCTGAACACATTTCTCAAATAGATTTCTAACCACTCTGGCATTTCCAAAACTTTCATTTTTACTTTCATACAGCAAATCGAAAGTGTCGCTTAGTTTTTCTTTAGCATCGTCAGAAATAATAAAATCAGACTTCGAACAAAAGGATTCAAAAATTTGAAATAATTCACTCGGAGTAAAATGATCAAAATGAAAATATCTATTAAAACGAGAACGAAGTCCAGGATTAGATTCTATAAAAATCTTCATTGGTTCAGTATATCCCGCAACTACAACTGCCAGATCTTCGCGATGATCTTCCATTCTTTTCAAAAGCGTATTTACAGCTTCAGCTCCGTAATCATTCCCAAATGCATTTTGAGATAACGCATAAGCTTCATCAACAAACAAAACCCCACCAAGACTTGATTCTACTGCGGCATCAACTTTTGTCGCTGTTTGTCCTACATAGCCCGCGACAAGTCCTTCCCGATCTGTCTCATACATTTGACCTTTAGATAAAAAACCCAAATGTTTAAAAATTCGGCTTAAAAGTCTTGCGACAGAAGTTTTTCCGGTGCCGGGTGGCCCAAGAAAAACAGTATGCAAAGTTATTTCAACATTCTTTAATCCTTGTTGAGAACGTTTTTTCTGTATTTCTAATAAATTGATAAGTTCCGAAACGTCTTTTTTAACTTCTGCTAAACCGACTAATGCGTTTAATTCTTTCAGCACTTTTTCGAGCGTATCTTCTTCCGGAAGAGGATCTATCTCCTTTTTTTCATTTTTTAATTTGTTTAAATTCAAACCAATATAATTTTGAAAAGCTTGTCCGTTTTCAAATTTTTTATCAAATGCAAAATGAATGAAGTTTTGATACTTCAATAAAATTTCTTCTAATTTGTTATGCTTTTTTTCGGATAAAACTTCAGGAAGTAAATATTGATTTTGATACGCGTTTGAACCAATTATCTTGTTTTCCTTCTTTATTTTTAAAAGATGATTTTTGAATTCTGCAGTAAAAACCAATTGATTTAATTCATTTACTGAATTTTCATCTGCGAAATGTTTGTTACGCAATGCATCATAATAATACGCCAGAACAAACTCTTGTTTTTCAGTTTTTTTTGCAGATTCTCTTTCATAAAGATCTAAAATGTCTGAAAGAAAAAAATGTTCTGCTTTAAACAATAAGCCTTTTGAGGAAACAGGATTTACAGCCTGATTTATTTTCTGAATAAAATCTGTGTCCTGATTTAATGCATTGCAAATTTCGAGAATGTCTTTTGTTTCTTTTTGCAGATCCATAATAAATGAAGCCGTAAAAACGGCTTCATTAGTATTTATATTTGTTTCTAAATATTTTTTTAGAGACAAAAATGATTCTTCTATAATCGATATCGGATTGTTCTTTTTTGACATACGCTAATTTAAGAAATCATCATTTGATGAATAATTTCTTTTGATAATTTTAAGTGATCATCACAATAATCTTTCCAGGCCAAGCCCATATCTCTCAGATCATATTTAGCTACAATTGTTCCGTAGTTTTCTTTTTTTCCATTAACCGTTGGATGTCCAATTACATAAATAGTCTGTGCCAATTCTATAGCCAATTCAATATCATGGGTAGAAAAAATAACAGTGTTAAAATCTGAAGATTGACCAAGCAACTCAAAAGATTTTTTTACTTCTTCAATATTTCCAACATCTAATCCTGAAAAAGGCTCATCTAAAACAATAAATTGATCCGATGAAAACAACTGTTCTATAATTGCTGTTCTTTGTCTTTGTCCACCAGAAAGTTCGTTAGGATATTTGTCGGCACAATTTTCTAAACCCCATTCTTTCAGGTATTTTTTTATTTTTTCCTCTTTTTCAGTATTCGACAATGTTGTTTTTCTCAGCGAAAATCGCAATGCCTGAGTAACTGTCTTATGTCTGAATAAAGTATATTTTTGATCCACAAAACCTATGTCACCTTCGTTTACTGATTTAGCGGCATTCGGTTCTTTGTTTTCAAAGTCTCTAATTAATATTTTTCCTGAATTCGTCGGAATCAAACCAGTCAATGCTTTAAAGAATGTTGATTTTCCTCTACCCGATCTTCCAACAAAAGCAACAACTTGTCCGGTGCAATGTACTCCGTCTCTAACTACGTCTTTTTCTATCAGACTTATATCTTTTATAATAACAGTATCATCGTAGGCAACACTAAGATTTTCTACGTATAAAAGCGTCTCTTTATATTCGTGTTTCATGATTATATTTTTGAATATCTAAATAGTGCTTTTCTTAAGAAGTTTATTCCTGCATCTAAGCCAAGACCAATTAATAAAATGATCATTTGAAGTGCAATGATTCGTCCGGTATTCATGAATTTATCCGAGTTTTTAATTAAAAACCCTAATCCACCAGAAGCTACCACAATCGATTCAACTGTTACCAGCATCATCCATGTGATGGCAAGATTTTGTCTGATGACATCAATTACATAATCTACCCTTCCTAAAATGATAACCTGCCAAAGCACCTCTAACCGAGTACATTTCAGCATTTTTGCATGATCAAATTCTTCCTGTGGAATGTCTTTGATAACGGCAATTAATGAAGTTGTTAAGAACGTAGTCAGGAAAATGACCAAGATCCAAACCTGCATTGCTCGTGCATCATGAACTACCATTGTAATATAAAATGAAAGTCCGGTAAAAGGCAAAAATCTAAATTTTGTAACAAATTCAGCGATTGGTTTCAATAATGGAATTGGCCATGCATAAGCAAATAATAACGAAATTATGGTAGCCAGAAAAATCGAAATAAAACATAAAGACAACGAATTAAAAATATGTACCACTAAACCTTCTCTATACAAATCAGAAAATCCAGCTAAAACCTGAGCAGGAGATGGGAAAAGATGTTTTTCACCAGCTGTTGTCGCAAACCAAATAACAATCAAAAGAACTAACCAGCCTATTAAAATAAGCGTTCTGTTCATTTTTGATATTTTTTCAAAGGGAGTTAAAAGTTTTATCATAGTTATTGTAAAAGGCTATCCGTTAAGATAGCCTTTTAATATTTTTTATTTTAATAAAGTGATAACCACACGTCTGTTTGATGCTTTTCCTGAAGCAGTATTATTATCTGCAACCGGATCGCCTTGACCTTTTCCGTCTACTAATTGGAAACGGCTTGCAGGAATACCTTTTTGTTTCAGGTAATTTACAACTGCCTCTGCTCTACTTTTTGATAAAGCTAAGTTAGCATCTGCATTTCCAACATTATCTGTGTGACCAACAACCGTTAATTTTGTATTTTCCGCTTGTATTAAAAGATTGTAGATTTTTTCTACTTCTCTACTAGAAGAGTTTGAAATCTCAGCACTTCCTGTATTAAAATTAATTTTCCATTCTCCAGAAGCTACAACTTCTTTTGCCTCTGAACTATAATCTGCTTTATCAGCTGAAGTAGATTCGATATCATTGATGTTTTTCAAGAAAAACAAGTTTACAGCTTGATCGTAAGGAACTACTGCTCCAACATTTTCATTAAATCCAAACGGATTCAATTCTGTCAAATATCCGGAAACCTGATTATAAACCGATTTGTATCTGTTCACACCGTCTGATAAACCAAAATATTGCATTACGTCAGCATAATTAAATACTTTAGATCCACCCATATTATAAGTCAATCCCGCTTTTGTTCCTTGTTGTCCTTTGAACATTTTGTACCAATATTCAGGAGTTTCAAGTTTATAGGTATCAGCAACCGCTTGTGAAGCTCTTACTTTCCAGTCTTCATAGTTTTTCATTTGATTTGAAGCCGTCAATGCCGATTTCAAAATATTAGAAACAATATCCGGATTTTTCTCAGCCCATTCTTTAACTCCAATAAGAGCAGTTGGCATTTGGTTATTGAATTCTTTTGTAGAAACAATATCAACAAAACCAGTAAGTTTATCAAAAACTGTTTTATCTCCAGGTGTCCATGTCGCACAACCATCGATTTTTCTGTTTACAGATTTTCCTGTTAATTTTCCGTTTACTACTTCTTTCAAAGTAACCGTCCATCCAGTTGTCTGAGATTTGATTAATTCTTCTGCCGATTTAATATAATCATCATTTTCAGATGGATAAATATTCACCGCATCTGCATCATAAGTAGTTGGATCAGGATTTACTTTTAATCCGTTTGCAAAACAATAGTTTACAGTAGTAACCCAGTCACCATCTCCAAGAACTGCAGAAATAACAGAACCTTTCATCGTTTTTGGATCAGACTTCCAGCTTGGTGGCCCGATTAATTTATCTTCACCATAACTCATACCGACAACACCCATAACTTGTAAATGGTATTTATCTTTTCCGTATTTTTCGTCTAATGATTTTTGAACAGAGCTAATGTAAAATGGCGCACCGTCACCCATAATCATAACAGCAAAAACACTTTTATCTGAAGAAGGGAAAGCTTCACCTTTATCAAATTCCTCGATAAATTTCATTTGCATATTACGCAATTCTGAAAGCCAGTCCTGACGAATAATTTCAAGATTAACTCCGTTTTTTTCCATCAATGATCCTTTTGTTGTTTTTGGACCACCATTCGAAACAATAATTCCAGACTGCGCATTCCATGCATAAGCACCAATTTTCACTAAAGGTTTGTCTGCAACTTCTGAAGATATTTCTGTCGAAGGAAGTGCAATTTTTTCGGCATTCGTAACATTATTAACATCTGTCTGGTTCAGCTCAATTCCGTTTAATTGTTTTGAAACTGCAGTCTTAATTCCAGGAGACAAATAATAAACTCCTCCTAAAATTGCACCAATTCCAGCAATAACTATTAATAATTCAGAAAACGTCGTTAACTTTTCTGTTCTTAAAATTTTTCCCATTTTATTTATAAAATTTAATTTATTGTGTTAAAAAATATCTCCAAAACCACCACCAGACATTTTATCATCTTTGGTCATTTTATAATTTGGATTTGTATATTTTGTTGAATCCGGAATTGTATTGTCACCTGTTTTAATTTCATCTGCCAATGAATCTAACCTTGAATAAAGTTCGTCGTTATCAACAGAATATTTAGAAGTCAGTGCATCAATGTCAATTAAGTTTTCAGAAGTTTTAGCAATATCCTGAGCGATTGTAGATGTTACAACTTCCAGAGCATACTCTAATTCCCAGTCTTTCGTAAACAACATGGCGCTTTTTGCACTTTCTGTTGCTTCCTTAGCATTCTTAGCAAATTCATATTCTTTTTGAAGCATTTTAACTGTCACATCAAAATCAGCAATTTTAATGTCGATTGCTGTTCCTGCTAAAGTCAATTTACGGTCCATCTTCCCTAATACATTAGCACGAACACCGTATTTTTGAATGAAACTTTTGCTTTGCTCATATTGAGTTGAAACCCTTTGAGAATCGCTAAGCTTTCTGGCCAACTCACTTTGTAGGGCTACATATTCATCAGTATCCTTTGCAGCAACGCCGTTTTGTTTCACCATTTCATCCATCGCAGATTTCAATTTTTCTGACTGACGTTGTAAGCTTAAAACATCTTCCTGAAATTCTTTTGCCTCTTTTTCAGATTTATTGGCTTCTATTTCCATTTCATTTTTAAGACCTTTTAGCTTCGCTTTTGTGTTCTTAAAAACTTCACGGTTTTTGATCATTTTTTGTTTTTGCTCTTCTAACTCATTAAAAGGATTGCTTTGAATCAACGCTTTATGAAGATTTTTTGTTGCAAAACGAAGCGCTTTCATAATAACTGGCGCCATCATAACCAAAAAAACCAAAAATACTCCCGTAGCAGACAAAGCAATGGCCTGACCAAGCATCGTAAATAATGGCGGAATAATATAAGTCCAGATTAAATAACCACCAACTCCTAATAAACCAAGTGCCAAAGCCAAAAACAATGACTTTTCACCTTTTTTAAGCGCACCTGATTTTAAAGCAATTTCTCCTTTAGACTCGTCAAAGTGTTTTAAAATTGGCAATGTCAAAAGAGTACTTCTTTCTTGTTCGTATTTATCCATTATAAGTATTGATTAATTCCTGTTATTACAGTATTGATTGAGGTTAATATTTTTTGTTTCGCTAAATTGTTGGCATCCATCTTTAATTGAATTTCTGAAAGCTGCTCCATATTAACAGGATCAATTTTTTGAAGTTCAATTTTTTTGGCTTCTAATTCTTTCTGAAGTTCAATAATCTTGGCTTCCAAATCAGAAATGCTTTTAGATAAATTATACTTTTCTTTGGTTATCGTATTATCTAGCTCGGCTTTTTTTGTTTTCCCAATTGTATCATATTTGGCATAAACCTTTTCTATTTCTGCAATATAAAAACTACCTTTCTGTAAAAGGAATTCTTTAGTCAGGTCAGATTTGATCGATTTACCCATAGTAAAAGCCATCTGATAACTTTGTGGATTTGTCACTCCAACTGCCATAACAGATTTATAAAGTTCGAAAAAATCAAATCCAGACTCATTCAATGACTCAAAACCTTTATCGTAAACTTCAAAAATTTCGTTTAAAAAAGGATTTGTCAGCGAATTTGTTGGAAATGCTTCTGCAGCTTGATTCGGAAACTTCTTGTCAGTAGTTGTTGAAATGGGCGTCGATGGTTGAGTTGCCGTTGTACCCTCTGAATTATTTGTCTCATCATTAATGAAGAGACTTTTCCAATTGAAACTTTCTTTTGCCATTGTTTTAGGTTAAACTATTTTTAATAACTTTTTGGTTGTTAAATGTTATACGCAGAAAGTGTTAAAAAGTTACTAATTATAAAGGCATAAATATATATATTTTTAAAATCAAATTGTAACTATTTAATTACCAAATAAGTTAATTCTCATAAATTCTTTGAAAACGAAAAAAATATTTCACCCTTTTTTTTTAATTTATTGGTATCCTAAAATAATTATCAAAAAAAAAGAGCCAACAATAAGTTGGCTCTTTTTAGCTATTTTATTAAAATACGTCTTATCCGTTCAATGCTTCTGCTCCACCAACGATCTCTAAGATCTCATTAGTAATAGATGCCTGACGTGCTTTATTGTAAGTCAATTTCAATTGGTTTCTCAACTCAGTTGCGTTGTCAGTTGCTTTGTGCATAGCTGTCATACGTGCTCCATGTTCTGAAGCGAATGAATCGCGAATTCCTTTGTATAATTGTGTTTTCAATGATTTAGGAATCAAAGTCAACACGATTTCTTCTTTTGAAGGTTCGAAAATGTAATCTGCAGCTGAAACTGGTACATCAGATTTAATTGGAGCTAACGGTAAAAATTGTTCTGTCTGAACAATTTGAGTCGCAGCATTTTTAAACTGATTGTAGATTAATTCGATTCTGTCATATTCTCCAGATAAGAATTTTTCAGTCAAATTATCTGCAATTCCGGCAACATTTTCAAAAGTCAAATGATCAAAAATGGCATTATGATGACCGTGAACTTTAAAAGTTTTACTTAGCACATCATTTCCTTTTTTACCGATAGGAAAAACATCAACTTGTTTTCCAGCGTAAAAAGCAGCACGATTTTTAATCTCTTTAATTACGTTAGAATTGAATGCACCACATAAACCTCTATTAGAAGTTATAGCTACAAGCAATACCTTTTTTACTTCACGTTGTGTCGTGTAATCACCTCCCACTTCATCATCAAGTGTAGCAGAAAGATTTTGTAACAACTCCGTTAATTTCTCGGCATAAGGGCGCATCGCAGTGATTGCATCTTGTGCTTTCTTAAGCTTTGCTGCAGAAACCATTTTCATAGCCGATGTAATTTGCATCGTCGATGAAACGGAAGTAATTCTATTACGGATTTCCTTTAAATTTGCCATTTGTCGATTAAAAAATGTGACAATTTGAAAATTAGATAATTAGAAAGTCTCCTGAGATATTTTCTAATTATCTAATTAACGAATTATCTAATTAGATATATTTTGCTGAAATTTCTTTTGCTGCTTTTTCGATAACATCAGTAATGTTGTCATCTAACTTACCAGCTTTCAACGCGTTAAGCGTATCTTTATGTTTGCTGTTTAAGTAAGCTAAGAAATCAGCTTCAAATTCTTTTACTTTATTTACAGGAACGTTTTTCAATAAGTTTTTAGAACCAGCGTAAATAATTGCTACTTGATTTTCAACTGTATAAGGATCATTTAGTCCTTGTTTCAAGATTTCAACGTTTCTTCTTCCTTTTTCAATTACGTTTAAAGTAACTGAATCAAGGTCAGAACCAAATTTAGCAAAAGCTTCTAATTCACGGAATTGAGCCTGGTCTAATTTTAAAGTTCCAGAAACTTTTTTCATTGATTTAATTTGAGCATTACCTCCAACACGAGATACAGAAATACCTACGTTGATTGCAGGACGAACTCCAGAGTTGAACAAATCTCCATCAAGGAAAATCTGACCATCTGTAATCGAAATTACGTTTGTTGGGATATATGCAGAAACGTCACCAGCCTGAGTTTCGATAATTGGTAAAGCAGTTAATGAACCACCACCTTTTACGATAGACTTGATAGAATCTGGTAAATCGTTCATGTTTTTAGCAATTCCATCATCAGCAATTACTTTACAAGCACGCTCTAATAAACGAGAGTGTAAGTAGAAAACGTCTCCAGGGTAAGCCTCACGTCCCGGTGGTCTTCTTAATAAAAGAGAAACCTCACGGTAAGCAACAGCTTGTTTAGATAAATCATCATACACAATAAGTGCAGGACGACCTGAATCTCTAAAGTATTCTCCAATTGCAGCACCTGCGAAAGGAGCATAAACTTGCATTGGAGCTGGATCAGAAGCGTTAGCTGCAACAATAACTGTATAAGCCATTGCACCTTTTTCTTCCAACATTTTAGCGATTCCTGCTACAGTTGAAGCTTTTTGCCCAATTGCAACATATATACAGAATACAGGTTTTCCTGCATCGTAAAATTCTTTTTGATTTAAGATTGTATCGATACAAACAGTTGATTTACCTGTTTGACGGTCACCAATTACAAGCTCACGTTGTCCACGACCAACCGGGATCATAGCATCTACTGCTTTTACTCCTGTTTGTAATGGTTCAGTAACTGGCTGACGGAAGATAACTCCAGGAGCTTTTCTTTCTAAAGGCATTTCGTATAAGTCTCCACCAATTGGTCCTTTTCCATCAATTGGAAAACCAAGAGTGTTTACTACACGTCCTACCATTTGCTCACCTACTTTAAGAGAAGCAATACGTTGTGTTCTTTTTGCTGTTGATCCTTCTTTGATTCCAGTTGATGGTCCTAAAAGTACCACACCAACATTGTCTTCTTCAAGGTTCAATACAATAGCTTCAAGTCCGTTTTCAAATTCAACTAACTCACCATATTGTACATTCGATAGCCCGTAAATACGAGCAATACCATCTCCAACTTGAAGTACCGTTCCTACTTCCTCTAGCGTAGCACCAGATTCAAAACCTTCTACTTGCTTTCTTAATATTGCTGAAATTTCAGCAGGTTTGATTTCCGCCATCTTAATTTATAATTTAGACACTTTTATGTGTAATAAAACTAATTACTTAACTCTCTTTTTAATACTTGTAATCTGTTTGCAACAGAAGCGTTGTATTGTTGATCACCTATTCTTAAAATAAATCCTCCAATAATTGATGGATCTACTATATTCTCAATTGTTATTTTTTTATCTGATAAAGTTGAAACTTTTGCTAAAACTTTAGCTTCCAAAGCTGCATCCATCGGAATAGCTGTGGTAACTTTTGCTACTTCAATTCCATTACTTTCATCAAAAACTCTACTATATTCTACTGCGATTGCCTCTAGAATTTCGAATCTTTTGTTTTCGAATAATAAATGAAACAACCCTTTAGTTACACCATTTACACTAGCAAAAACTTCTAAAAGAGCACTTTCTTTAATTTCAACTTTTGTAGTTGGGTTTTGAATAAAAGTACTTAATTCTAAATTGCTTTCAATTGTAGAAGCAATTAACTTCATATCGTTATTTACAGCTTCGGCAACACCTTTAGAGTTTGCTAAGTCTAGAATTGCTTTTGCATAACGAATTGCTGCTCTTGTACTTGCCATAATCTTAGTTTAACTTTACGTCACCTAACATTTTCTCCACTAATTTAGTTTGAGATTCTTTGTTAGATAATTCTTCTTTCAATAATTTTTCAGCAATGCTTAATGATAAAGTTGAAACTTGCGATTTCAATTCAGCCATAGCAGCATTTTTTTCACTTTCGATAGCAGCTTTAGCTTGCTCGATCATTTTTTGACCTTGCGCTTGTGCTTCGTTTTTAGAATCAGCAATCATTTTCTCTTTCATTTCGCGAGCTTCTTTCAACATCGCATCACGTTCTGCACGAGCTTCGTTCAAAATTCTTAAATTGTCAGCTTGCAAATTTTCCATTTCTTTTCTTGCATTTTCAGCAGAAAGTAATGCATCTTTAATACCTTGCTCTCTATCGTTTACTGCATCAAGAATTGGTTTCCAAGCGAATTTTTTCAACAAAAGAATTAATCCAACAAATATTAGTATTTGCCAGAAAAATAAACCGAACTCAAACTGATATATTAACTTATCCATTATATATAATTATAAATTTTAAATTATGTCTTTTTAAATTGCTTCTATAAGAAACAATTTTAATGTTTTAATTTTTAAAGAATAGTTGCAACCAACCGTTGCAACTATTTCTTTTTTGTGTTTTAATTAAGCAGCGAATAACGCAGCGAAACCAATACCTTCAATAAGTGCAGCTGCGATAAGCATAGCTGTTTGGATTTTTCCTGAAGCTTCTGGTTGACGAGCAATAGCGTCCATTGCTGAACCACCAATTCTACCAATACCTAATGCAGCTCCGATTACGATTAATCCTGCTCCTATGAAATTTAAACCGTTCATATGTATATATATTAAAAATTAAACATTCAATTTGATTTTAGATTTTTGAATTCAGATTTTTAGATTAATAATCTTTTTATCTGAGATCTTGAATCTAAGTTTTAATGATGAGCTTCCTCTTCATGGTGGTGTTCTTCTACAGCAGAACCAAAGTAAAGTGCAGATAACATTGTAAAAATATAGGCTTGTAAAAAGGCAACCAAAATTTCAAGAATAGAAAGTACAAATGATAATCCAAAAGATAAACTGCTTCCAATCCAGCTTTTAAAGATAAACATTAATCCGATGATACTCATTAAAACAATGTGACCTGCAAAGATATTTGCATACAAACGAATCATTAATGAGAATGGTTTAATGAAAACTCCTAACAATTCAATTGGTGCTAAAATAATACGCATTGGTTTTGGCACGCCTGGCATCCAGAAAATGTGTCCCCAATAATTTTTATTTGCTGAAAGATTTGTAATTAGAAAAGTAATTAGTGCCAGAGCAAATGTAATTGTTAAATTACCTGTAGCATTAATTCCTAGTGGAGTTAATCCAAAAATATTTAAAAACAATACAAAGAAAAATATTGTCAATAAATAGCTCATGTATTTCTTATAGTGTTTCTCTCCAATATTTGGAATCGCAACTTCGTCACGAATGTAAACTACTAATGGTTCGAAAATTCTTCCAACTCCTGAAGCAATACCTCCGTTTTTAGCATATGATTTTGCAAGGCTTGAAAATAACCAAAACATTAATAACGCTGCTGCAAAAATAGAAACTACAGTTTTTGTAATTGAAAAATCTAAAGGACGAACATTTGTCGGATTTCCTGTCTTTTCATCTTCAGTAATTGTTCCGGCAGCATCTGTTTTATAGATTTTGCCATTGTGGTGATTAATTGCATAGAAGTTTCCATTAGATTCAGCTACACTATGTCCGTGATTGAATTTTGATGAAGAAAAAACTTGCAACCCATTATCCCAAAGAATAACAGGTAAAGAAAACCCATAGTATTTTCCTGTTTCATCATCCTGAGTCAAAGTAAAATCATGAGAATCTAAAACGTGGTGACCAATAAAAGCCTTAATTTTAGATTTTACATCTGTCGGCTCTGCATGATGCCCTTCCGCAACAGCTTCGTGAGCTGCTTCAGTTTGTGTATGTGCAGTATCTTTTTCTGTATTAGCAAAACTAATTACAGGAAGAGAAGCTAATAAAGCTACAAGAATAAATCTGAGTGGTTTGTTTGAAATCACCATATCTGTTGAAAATCTTATTTTTTACGTTTCTAAAATTTGGTGCAAAGGTACATTTTTTATTAATATTCAAAAGGATATGAAAAATTATTTTTGAACCTTGTTTTACAGAATCGTTATTTTAACGCTTTTCATTTAATAATCGGATAGTTAAAAGCGTTTCAAATAACAAAAATAAAATAAATGTTATAAAAAAATTGATTTTCTCAATTGCCATGTTTGGAAGCTTATCTGTCAAAATCGGTCTTAAAACAAAATAGAAAAAAAACATTTGAATAAAAGTACCTCCCATGAAAAGCATTCCGATATTATCAAAATGACTTGTTTTAAACTTTAATAGTATCATGAAAAAAACAGCTGCAAAAGCAAAAAAAATCAAATACAACGATTCTATACTATAATGAAAATTTTGATTTGGGAGATCAAAAAAAATAAATACAGCTTTGTGCACTATATACGACGCTAAAGCAAAAAAGAATAAATGTAAAATTGTTTTGTCTTTAAAAAGCATTTTGAAATAATTTTATGCAAAGATGCAACATTTATTTAAAGCTCTTTTAAAAGACAAACTACTTTGTTTTATTGATTTCGTTTACCTGGCGAAATACATTATATAAAGCCAGAAAAACGCCAACCATGATTAATATCTTATTATAATAGATTTTTGGACTTGGATGATTTTCATCTAACCAGGTTCCTAAATAAGAAAACAAAAAAATAATAACGCCCATTTGAATGGGAATATTAATAAGTGCTATCCACTTATTCCTTTGGTTTTTGTTCGGCTCCTTTTCCATCTTTCAAAGTTACTTCTTTTGTATTTGCAAGCATCGAACATGTTGCAGTAAATTCTGCTCCTGGTTCTATAGACAATTTACCAACAAGTACTTCTCCATGAATATGGGCCGTAGCTTTTATATTAAGTACTTCCAAAACTTTTAGTTTTCCCTGAAACTCACCTTCAATATCAGCATTGTGGCAAATAATTTCTCCTTTTACAATTCCTGATGGTCCTATAACCAGTTTTCCCTGCGAAGTAAAATTACCTATCAATTCTCCATCCAATCTAAAATCGGCTTTAGAAACAATATCACCTATAATAGAAGTTCCTTCTACTATTCGATTTGTTTTACCTAATAATTCTGTGCCGCTTTTTTTTGCTTTTTCAAACATGGTTTATGGATTTTTGGGCGCTAGATATGTTTCCAGATTTTTTTTGATTTGAATCACTTTGTAATTATCGCTTGAAATAATAATTGCAGGCTGTGTGATTTTATACTTTTTATCGTCTCTAAAAACTCCTGAAAGATCTCTGGCATATGCCTCAGATTTTACTCCATGAATAACTACAAAACTTTGGGTTTTATTGTATTTATCTAATGACGTTGTTAATCTTTCATAATTTTCAACTAATAAAAATACTTTAATGGCTTCTTCAATTTTTTTAATTGTTTGAGAATCGTTATTAGCAACTAAATATAAAATTTTCCAGTTTTTTCCATCAACTGCCGTAAAATCAAGCTTTTCTAAACCTGGGATTTGTTTCTCTAAAATTTCACGGGCATTTTTACCTTCTTCACTGTTCGGATAATTATCTGCTACCGTTTCTAAGCCTTTTTTATAAGCAGCCAATCCTTTTACTTTTCCTAAAGTATTGGCTTTCAATAATTCATATTTAGAAACAATTTCATCTCCGGCATATTGATTAATCAAATTATCAATATTATCTAAAACAACATCAAATTGCTCTTCTTCATATAATTTATACCACTTTTTATATTCTTTATCAGGCGATGCCAAATCATTTGTATTGGTATTATTTAAAAGTTGGGCATATCTTGAAGTTGGATAATTTCCTATTATATCCGATTTTACTTTCTCTGCCTTAGCCGGATTTGTAATCTGATATATTTTGTACAAATTATACATCGACGGCAAAACCAATTTTTCTTCGGGATTATTTTTCAATAATTGTTCCAATTTGTCGCTCGCTAAATTGTATTCCTTGAATTTTTCTTTATAAATGAGACCCAGTTGGTAATAAGCAAAGTTTCGTTCTTTACCAATACTATCCATTACAACGGGACTTGTTGGAAGTTGTTTTTCGTAAAATGCCGTGGTATACTTCTCAACGACAACAGAATCCTGCAAAGCATTAAGAGAATCCTGACGCATACTTAAGGAATCTTGTAGAACAGGATTTACAATTGTTTTTGAAGAAGCCAAACGCCAGTTACCGGCTAAAGATCGATTTCCCCACATTTTTCTGAATTGCACTTTTCCGTATGCAACCGTTGTTGGATTGTAAAAATAGAAAGTACTTGCCTGGTCATTTGCTCCTGGAGGATTAAGTGCTCCTCCACCCGGCAAATCAGTAGGTACCGGTGCTTGTGGATTTACAGCGGTAGGTAAGTTCCCTGCATTTGAGTTACGTTCAATATTTGCCAATTTCTCCTCTTCTATTTTTTCTGCAATACGTTTTGCATCGTCTTTCTTTTTAAGCTCGGTAATATAATTTTCGAAATAGGATTTTCGCTCTGTTTCTGGTAAACCATACACCATTATAATACTGTCATTTCGTTTTGCAATTGCTTCGTATTTAATGACGTTGTCTAAGTTTTTTCGGTTTTTTTCAATAAAGGCAAACTCTCTGCTTTTTGGATCTAATTTTACTAATGTACTATCATAATATTTGGCAGCCATCGTATAATCTGTATTCTTAAAATACATGTTTCCAATGTTTCTGTAAGTCGAAGCTACCAAATAAGGGTCTTTAGATTTTCTTGCTAACGATTTGTTATAAAATTCAAGCGCATTCTCCTGTTCTTTATAGTTATCGAAAAAAACACCCATTTCGTAAAATAGAATATCGTAGTAGGGTCTGTTTTCACGATCATCGACTAATTTATTGTACGTTTCAATAAACATATCCTGATCGCCATTTTCATAATCAAACATCTGTGCTTTTTTCGCGTAAGCATGCATCATATATTTTCGATCGGCTTTGCGGTTCATGTCGATCACAGCATTATAAAAATAAATCGCACTGTCTCGTATTCCAATTTCCTGATACATTTGTCCCAAAATAAAACGATAACGCGCTTTGTCTTCGTTTATACGCGAAAAATTTTCAGCAATTCTAAGTTTCGCTACAGCACTATCCTTTTTCTCCAGATGTAAAAAAGCCTCGGCCAATAATGCATTCGCATCTGAAAAAGTTTGTTTATTCAAATCTGTATTTTTTAACAACAGATTAATGTTCTTTACTACAATAGCATCATTTCCTAAACGCATATTGGTTTTCTCTCGCCAGATTTTTGCCGTGTAAATATTACTGCTGTTTGGGTATTTATACAAGATATAGTTGAATGCCTCCAGAGCCGGAATAAAACGCTGATCATAGTATCTCGCTTTCCCAAGCATTAAATATGCCTCATCAATTTGCGTGTTTTTTTCTCTTCCGCCAATATTCATGGAGTGTTTCTGAATTGCTTTTGTTGCTTTTGTTTCCGCTAATTCAAAATCAGGGTTTTTAGCTTTTTCTTCTCCGGAATAATTTTCGTCAACCTGCATTTTTTCAATAGGCAGCATCTTCCAAAAATTATCCTGATCATTTGCCTGAATAGACTTCAAACCTTTATCAAGACCAATGCCTCCATTGTACAAAATATTATATTTTGTACTTAAAGCATGTGAATTTCTGGACAAAAACGTGTTTTTTTTGGTAGAACAAGCTATCAAAAAGAACAAAAACACGAACGGAAAACAATATTTTAGAGTATTCTTTTTCAATAGAAAAGAGTTTAAATCCATTAACTTCTAAAAAGGCTTTTTAGTATAATGACGTGTAAAAATACGCTTCTTTTTGAAATATAGAAACTTAAACGGCAAAAAACGATTCCAGCTCTTGTAAGGTTTCTCTTGAGGTCTGAATATCCTTGACAATTTCTCCTTTATTCAAGGCTACAATTCGGTCGCAAACCTCGACAGTATGCTGCAAATCATGGCTTGAAACTAAAACAGTAACATCTGGATTTTCTGCCAAATCTTTAATGATCTTTTTTAATCGGCTAACTGTTGTTGGATCTAAATTTGCAAAAGGTTCATCCAAAATTACAACTTCAGGATTACCGATAAGTGTGGCAATTATTCCCACCTTCTTCTGGTTTCCTTTCGATAAATCACGCAGGTATTTTTTGTTATTCAGAATCTCTCCATTAAAAAATTCTTCGTGTTGGGCTAACAATGCATCAATATCAGCTTTATTTTGATGACGTAAATCTCCGATAAAATAAAAATATTCCTCTGGAGTCAAATAACCAATAAGGAAACTTTCATCTAAAAATGAACCTGTAAAAGATTTCCAGTTTTCATTCGTATTCACCTGAATATCATTACTCGTAATATGTCCAGTCGAAGGCTGAATCAAATCTAATAGCAAACTGAAAAAAGTTGTTTTTCCCGCTCCGTTGTTCCCTACTAATCCAAAACTCTGTCCTTTTGGAATTTCAAGATTGTTAATATTTAAAACTGTTGTTCCGTTATATTTTTTTGAAAGTTGATTTACTTGTATCATGGTAATTTTAGATTTTAGATTGTTGATCTTAGATTTTCCAATAGAAATACATTCTCTAATTGGCACATTTTCAAATTGACTAATTAATTCTTTTGTTTGTAAGCGCTTATCGTACTGTATTTCTCAAGTTTATATCTTTTTTCAATAAGCGAAAAAACTTTTTCCTTAAAAATAAATCCTAAAACCCCAGCTCCGGCAACTAAAGCCAATGCAACAGTTTTATCAGCAAAATGAAGTCCAAGCCAATACAATAATAAGGGCAAAAATATCTTTGGTAATGAAAGCAGCATCGCGCTGGCATTAAATGCTTTTTTATCTCCAAAAGCCCCACCGGCATTGCTCAGGTCAATTGGCGTTTTGGTAAATGCACCGCCCAAAAGAACTAAATGAGAATTAACTCCGATATTATAAATTGCACCAACAACTATTGTTAAATATACTTCCCAACCATACAAGAGATAAAATGAAGCGATTATTGTTGATATAAAAGTCGCGATAACGATCAGCCACCATTTTGAAGTAATGTAACCGCGATACGGAATATTCTGTGTCATCATTAATTGGTAGTACGAACTATCCCAACTTGGTACAAATTGTCCGAAAACAAATAAAAACCCACCTGATACAAATATTCCCGCAAAAATATGCATTGCCTCTGGCTGATGTGTATTTCCAAAAAAGATCAATCCATAAAACAAAAAGACCACACTCATAACAATAGTCGTTTTAGATCTTTTATTTCTTCGGATTAATTTGATGTCATTTTTAAGAAACGTTCCCAGAGTTCCAAATTGATTTAACCAAACCAAATTTTCAGTTGTTGCGACATCTTCTTTTTTTGAAAGTCCAGCGTCCAAAAACAAATTTTTCTTAAAATACTTAAACGTAAATTGATACAATCCTACCAACACCAAAATTGGAATTAAAAATAATCCCTTTTGCGCATACAGTCCCTGAAAAAAAGGTGTTGTAAAAATGGTAATGTCAAATAATTTATAATATTGTGCCCCTCCTAAACCAATTGCAAGGCCAATAAAAACAACAAATAGTTTGTCGATATTACTTAGAATGATATTCAAAAAATTGTTGATATATATTAAAGAGAAAATAGCCAAAAGCCACATTATGATTCCAATAACATCATAACCTTCTAATACCATCACGATCGAAAAAGGTACAAAGAAGAGTGCGTGAACCCAGTTAAAAAAAGACAATGCTGTTTTTCCTAGCGAAAAGTGAACGATCGTTGGTTTTTTGAAAGGTAAAACCAATAATGGTTTGATGTTTAATACCGGAATTGACTGCATAAGTAAACGAATTACCAAATCAAACAGAAAATAATAAAGTAAAAATTTATTGATGGTTACTAAAGGCTCAAGGTTCATTTCTTTTAATATATAAAATGCTCCAACTCCCGCTCCAATAAAAATCAGCGAAAAATAAATCATTAAAAAACCTAGTAAAATTTTCATTGCCAGGTTTGCTCCAAATGAAGCCGATCTTGTAAAGGCTTTCCATTCGAGGTAAATAAACTTTTTAATCATGGTTAATTGGTTTTGAGTTTTGTAGTAAGAGATCAAATGTAAGAAAACGTTACAAAAAAAGTTAAAAATAATCGTTTAGTGTCTGTGAATTAACCGCCGTTTGCTACTTTTGCATAAAATATACAATCATGCCTTCATTCTTAAAACTGATAATTAAAGAGGTAAAACGTGAAACCAAAGATGCCGTTTCTGTACTTTTTAATGTTCCCGAGGAACTAAAACCAGACTATAAATTTATTGCGGGACAATATATAAATTTAAAACTAACACTTGACAATCAAGAGATTAGACGTGCTTATTCTATTTGCTCTGCACCAGAAAGCGGTGAATTGCGAATTGCTGTAAAAGCGGTTAAAAACGGTTTATTTTCTCAATTTGCCAATACAAAACTGAAAGCCGGAGATGTTCTTGAAGTAGGTCATCCTGAAGGAAAGTTTACCTTTGAACCGGATGCTGAAAGACAAAAAAATTATGCTGCTTTTGTTGCAGGAAGTGGAATTACTCCTGTACTTTCTATTATAAAATCGGTTTTAAAAAGTGAGCCAAAAAGTTCATTTGTATTGGTTTACGGAAATAGAACTCCGGAGGAAACTATTTTTCATCAGGAATTACACGATTTACAACTTAAATATGTTGGTCGTTTTTTCGTGCATTATGTATTTAGTCAGGCTAAAGCCGAAAATGCATTGTTTGGAAGAATTGAAAAATCGGCAGTGAATTTTGTTTTGAACAATAAACATAAAGAACTTCAATTTGACAAATTTTACTTGTGCGGACCAGAGGAAATGATCAATACCGTTTCTGGTATTTTGAAAGAGAAAAACGTAAAAGATTCGGCTATTAAGTTTGAACTTTTTACTTCTTCCTCTCAGGAACATGAAATAAAAACTTCGCTTGAAGGACATACAAAAATTACCGTTTTAGTTGATGATGACGAAGTTTCTTTCGAAATGTCTCAAAAACAAACTATTCTGGATGCAGCCTTAAAACAAGGAATTGACGCTCCTTATTCTTGCCAGGGCGGAATTTGTAGCAGCTGTTTGGCTCGTGTAACTTCTGGAACTGCAGAAATGACAAAAAACTCTATTTTAACAGATAAAGAAATTGCTTCAGGATTAATTTTAACCTGTCAGGCACATCCAACATCAGAATCTATTTATGTAGATTATGACGATGTGTAGAGGATAAGAAATTCCAATATTTTAAATTCCAAATACCAACTTAAAATTGGGATTTGGAATTTTTTTTTCAATAATTTTATACAGTTCGATAAGTATGTCTAAGTAATGTGCAAAAAACCGTATCAAATTTTATATATTTTTTAAAAATTATGCCTAAAATTTACTATATTAGTAGTGCGCTTAAAGCTGATACATCTCTTTTTTCTTATAGTAAATTTTGTAAAGCTATTTCTGATTGTCAACAAGTTTAAAACACTAAATATTATGGCAATGCATCACTACCTTCGTTTGTCTTTTATATTACTATTTGTAGTAACATCCTTTTTTTGTGTTTACTTTATAATTAAAAAAAGGAGAAACAAAAAAGGGCCTAAACTACTTTCGCAAGAAAAGTATAACGCATCAATGATTGATGGAATGACAGAAATATCAGTCTCTAACAATAGTGTTTTTAATATTTGGCCTTATATAAGTGAATTAAAAGCTGTCAAAATTTTATCGAATAAAGTTAAAGAATCAGATTTGATCCATAAAGTTTACAGAAATTCAACCAACGATTTTGAGCATATTTTACTGGCAACAGAAAAAGAAAATCGTTTTGTTAAAGTTGTAGTTGATATAAACAAAAAGAAACCAATGGGGTATCTATTTCTTGATTTATGAAAAAAATTAAATCTCAATAAAAAAATTCCAAATTCCAACTTTACAATTGGGATTTGGAATTTCTATTTTGGAATTTCTCTAAGATTATTTTGAGAACTGTTGTTCTATTTTAGCAATTACGTCTTTCGGAGAAATGCTTCTCATCGCATCTTCATAACCTTCAACTATTTTATTTCCGTAAACAGATGTTGGCAATTTTGGATATTGATTTCTGTCTGAAGTTAAAGCATCTTCTAAACTTTGATTGAATGGTAAAAATCCCGCGAACGGATGCGTTGCGCCCCAAAGCGTAATCACTTTTACGCCTAACATTGCAGCAATATGCGCATTTCCTGAGTCCATAGAAAGCATCACATCAAGATTGCTGATCAATTGCAATTCCTGTTGGAATTTAATTTTACCAGCCATATTTATTACATTCTCAAATGGTTTTGAGAGCGAATCTAATACTTCAATTTCTTTCTTTCCTCCACCAAAAAGCAATATTTTATTATTTGAATTTTGTGCCAAAGTTGAAATAACTTCCGTCATTAAATCGATTGGATATACTTTAGAATCGTATTGCGCAAAAGGTGCAATTCCGATCAATTTTTGATTTTGATTGCCAATGATTTCCAAAATAGCTGGATCTAATTTTGCCTTTTCAGGAAATTCAGGATTCGATAAATCTAATGGAAAACCGAGTTCTTCAAACACTTTGGCGTGTCTTTCAAACATGGTTGGCAATTGCTTAAAAATCTTATTTTCTGCACGGGTTAATTCTTTCTTTCCTTCTCTTCCTTTATCGACTGTTGCTCTTTTTTTTCCGCTTAAAGCGAAAAGTAAGCTCACAACCTTAGATCTTAAAACATTATGAAGATCTGCAAAAGCATCAATTTTGAATTTTTTGACATCTCTGTACAATCTCAAAAGCCCTGGAAAACCTTTATGTCTTTCTTTTTCATCAAAAGCAAAAAAGTCAAGATTTGGGATTCCGTCAAAAAAAGGTTTAAAAAACGGACGGGAAATTACCGTCAGTTTAATGTCAGGATATTGTTTTACAAAGGCGCGTAAAACAGGAACCGTCATGGCGACATCTCCCATTGCGGATAGTCTCATGACGGCTATATGCTTAATTTTATTGGACAATTCTGCCAATTATTTTTTATTTTGATATAAAACAGGATTCAAATCATCGTCGTTGTACATTTTCATTTGTTTGTACACCTTCATGAATTTATCACCATTTTCAATGTCAGTCAATAAATCTTCAATTGCTGTAGACAAATCACTTCTTTGCTCTAAAAGAATGTTTAATTTTTCCTGACATTTATCTCTGTGCTCTTGTGAAGCCTCTGCTCGAGTAGCTTCTTCATGCATATGATAGATCTTCAATGCTAAAATTGACAATCTGTCAAATGCCCAGGCTGGACTTTCAGAATTAATTTTTGCTCCGTCTTTTGCTTTTACAGTACTGTATTTTTGCAAAAAGTAGCTGTCGATATATTCAACCATATCCGTACGTTCCTGGTTAGAAGCATCGATTCTTCTTTTTAAAGTCAAAGCCGCAACCGGATCAATTTGTGGATCACGAATAATATCCTCAAAATGCCACTGAACTGTGTCAATCCAGTTTTTTAGATATAATAAATGCTCAAATTTGTCCTTTGGATAAGGATTATTTATTGGCTGATCAACATTATCAAACTGGTGATAATCTTTGATACTTTGTTCGAAAACAGAATAAGCTAATTTTGAAAACATGTCTTTAATTATTAGAGAGACAAAGATACTTTTTATACTTTTATAGTGTGAAAAAAACGGTTGTTTTTTCATTTTAGTATCGCAAATCATTGATAATTCTAAAAACTCCTCATGAAAATTCATTATATATCTGAAAATAATAGCGTATTAAACCACTTTTTAGGTCAAATCAGAAATGTAAATGTTCAGAACGACAGCATGCGTTTTAGAAGAAATATCGAACGTATTGGCGAAATTATGGCTTATGAATTAAGCAAAAATTTGTCTTATAAAGAAGTCGAAATTCAAACACCGCTTGGCATTAAAAAAACTACTGAAATAGATAGTGATTTGGTTTTGTGTTCCATTTTAAGAGCTGGGTTACCGCTTCATAATGGCTTTTTAAATTATTTTGATCATGCTGAAAACAGTTTTGTTTCGGCCTGCAGATATCATCCGAATAACGATCATGAATTTGAAATTAGAGTTGAATATCAAGCACTTTCAGACTTAAATGATAAAACAGTTTTACTTCTGGACCCAATGCTGGCAACTGGCCAATCTATTGTTGCCGTTCATGAAAAATTAGTTCAGAATGCGGTTCCAAAAGAAATTCATATTGTCGTAGTTATCGCTGCACCAGAAGGTGTTGCCCATCTTGAAAAGAGTCTTCCAGACAATTGCCATCTCTGGGTTGCTGCCTTAGACGAAAAATTAAACGAGAAAAACTACATTGTTCCAGGACTTGGTGATGCCGGTGATCTTGCTTATGGAAGTAAATTATAATTGAGAGAAAAACGTAAATAAACTACAGCACATAAGTACGTAAAATACGATTTCATTGTTTAGTTTTTGCTGCACATATTCAACATGACTTGCAGCCATAATGGTTAAAGGCGTAATGCTGAAAATCAATAAATCATTGCTTTTGTTAGGTGAAAGAATAAAAACAAAGACGGCAATAAAAAAACAAGCCACTACTTTTTTATACGATGTGTGTACAATTTGAGGTCTGTTTGATAATGTTGTCAACATCGAAACTACAAAAAATAAAGCTACCGCAACATATATTGAAAGTGCTCCATTTTCGTAATTGTTCTTAAAATAATCAATCCTTAAATCAATTACGGCTCGTTTTTCGAAAAATTCAATGACATTAAAATGAAAAATTAAAGAGACCAATAAAAAGATGATTGCGACCGCCAAGAGCGCTATAAAGGGTAAAACCCAGTTTCTATAATCTCTCGAAACATGAAAAACAATTGATATAAAAACCAAAATAAGGAAAAGAATACACCAAAATTGAAAGAGAGAAGCCACTAAAATCCAAAAAGAAGCATCAAATATTTTTTCTTTTGAGGCCTTTAATGACTGAAGTGAAATCAATCTTCGAAGGGCCAATAACAGAAAAAAGTTGGCGTAGATAACGTTTGGGTTATTAAATATCGTCGGGAAAAATAAGATAAATAATAAATAGAAAAATATCGCGTAACCATTGTCTTTACTGAGTCCGTTCTTTTTAACGATAAAGTTTATCAGAAAAAAAGAAGCTGAAATAAAGCATAATAAACTTATTTTTTGAAACGCCAAAAAATAAGAACTCATCCATGAAGGTTCCTGAATTTGAAAGAGAAAAAAGAAAACCAGTATTAAAATTACAACCAAAGAATAATTTAATGGTGTAGATTTTTTAAAAACACTTGTTATCATAAGGATATTTTATACTTTTGTGATTGTAAATATAATACTTGTTTAAAAGGAAAAACCCAACAAGTTGAAAAAAGATTCTATTACCTGAATTTTGTCTTCAATGCGTTACAAAACAATAAATAACATATAATTTTTTAAATTATGACAGCTTTTTTCGAAGGAATACAATACTTATTCGTTAACATTTTGTTTGCTCCTCTTGACTTTTTACGTCGTTTGGAACTAGTTAGCTGGTTTGCTGCAAGCACAATTAACTGGATTTTTATGATCATCTGCGCATGCGCAATCGGTTATTGGATTAAACAATTACGCATATTTGATGACGCCGGAACAGAAAACCAAGATACTACAGCTCACTCTTTCTTAAAGTAAGTCGAAGCCGATATCTTTTCTAAAATACATCTTATCAAAATTTAGTTTATCTATGTTTTGGTAAGATTTTTTTATGGCCTGTTGGAAATCGTCTCCGTATGATGTTACTGTTAATACACGTCCTCCATTACTAACGACATTTTCGTTATCTAATTTTGTTCCTGCGTGAAAAACTATAGAATCTGTAATATTTTCTAATCCTGTAATTACTTTTCCTTTTTCAAAATCTTCAGGATATCCACCAGAAACTACCATAATTGTAGTCGCACTTCTTGGATCAACTTCTAATTCGAAAGTGTCTAACTTTTGATCTGCAACAGACTGAAACAATGCTACTAAATCAGATTTTAATCTTGGCACCACAACCTCAGTTTCCGGATCACCCATTCTTACGTTGTATTCAATAACAATTGGTTCGTTTTTTACATTGATCAAGCCAATGAAAACAAATCCTTTATATTCGATTCCGTCTTTCTGAAAACCTTCAATTGTTGGTTTAACGATACGGGTTTCGATTTTTTCCATCAAAACAGCATCAACATAAGGAACTGGAGAAACTGCTCCCATTCCGCCTGTGTTTAATCCTGTATCGCCTTCGCCAATTCTTTTATAATCTTTTGCTGTTGGAAGGATTTTATAACTTTTTCCGTCTGTCAAAACAAAACAGCTTAATTCTATTCCGTCCAAAAATTCTTCGATAACCACTTTTGAACTTGCTGCTCCAAATTTTTCATGAACCAGCATGTTTCTTAATTCCGTTTTTGCTTCTTCAAGATCTTGAATAATTAAAACTCCTTTTCCAGCTGCTAAACCATCTGCTTTTAAAACGTATGGAGGTTGTAAAGTTTCTAAGAAAGCACATCCTTTTTCTACTGTTTCGGCAGTAAAACTATCGTAAGCCGCTGTTGGAATATTGTGTTTCATCAAGAATTCTTTAGCGAATTCTTTACTTCCTTCTAATTGAGCACCTAATTTTGATGGTCCAATTACTGGAATATGATTTAAACTTTCGTCGTTTTTAAAATAATCGTAAATACCTTTTACCAACGGATCTTCAGGTCCAACGACTACCATTTTTACATTTTCTTTTAGTACAAATGCTTTTATGGCATCAAAATCGGTTGGAGACATTGCAACGTTTGTAGCAATTCCAGCCGTTCCCGCATTTCCTGGTGCAACAAAAAGTTTTTCGCAAAGCGGACTCTGAATCATTTTCCACGCAAAAGCATGCTCTCTTCCGCCTGATCCCAATAATAAAATTGTCATGGTATAGTTGTATTTAGTTGTGGTGCAAAAATAATTGCTTTTACACGTAAAAAATAATTAAATCTTAAAAAGTTCGTGATTCTTCTCTGTTAGTAGTTGGATAATATTATTTTTGATGAAAATTAATCCCCAAAAATGATTTCTCTTTTCGATATTTCGCTTCAACTAAATGGTTTTCCGATAAAGAAAGCCAAAGCTGAATTGGATCGAATTGTGAATTTATCTGCAGAAGATTATGCGGTTTTCCTTCAAAATAAAAAAGAAGAAATTGTTGCTTTTCATTTACAAAACAACGCCTTTTATGGGGAATTAGTTGGAAATAAAAATATTCCAAGATGGGAAGATTTACCTATTCTGAATAAACAAAATCTACAAAAGCCTCTTGAAGAAAGGCTTTCTAAAGGATATTCTAAAAAAGATGTTTACCTCAACAAAACATCTGGATCCAGCGGAACTCCTTTTGTTTTTGCCAAAGACAAATATTCGCATGCTTTAACCTGGGCTTCGAATATTATGCGTTTCGGATGGTTTAACATCGATTTTAATCTTTCGTATCAGGCTCGTTTTTACGGTATTCCGATGGATTTTATTGGCTATCAAAAAGAGCGTTTTAAGGATTTTTTGAGTCGGCGTTTTCGTTTTCCGGTTTTCGATTTATCCGATGAAGTTTTAGAAAAATTTCTGCAGAAATTCAAAACAAAAAAATTCGATTACCTCAACGGTTATACCAGTTCGATTGTTTTGTTTGCCAAATATTTAGAACAAAAAAATATCATTCTAAAAGAAATTTGTCCGACATTAAAAGCATGTTTTGTTACTTCGGAAATGCTTTTTGAATCGGATAAAAAACTTTTGGAAAAACAATTCGGTATTCCGATCATCAACGAATACGGCGCTTCAGAATTGGATTTAATTGCTTTTGAAAATCCAGAAGGTGAATGGCAAGTGAATGCCGAAACACTTTTTGTAGAAATTTTAGATGAAAATAATAAAGTGCTCCCTTACGGAGAAGAAGGCCGAATTGTAATTACTTCTTTATTCAATAAAGCAAATCCTTTTATAAGATATGAAATTGGCGACATCGGAATTTTAGATGAAAAAAGTACACCACAAAAACCAATTCTAAAGAAATTAATTGGAAGAACAAACGACGTTGCGATTTTGCCAAGCGGAAAAAAATCGCCAGGATTGACTTTCTATTACGTAACTAAAAGTATTATTGAAGACGATGGAAACGTCAAAGAATTTATCATCAAACAAACTCAATTGGATACTTTTGAAATTGAATATGTTTCTGAAAAAGAATTGAATGCAGAACAAATTCAAAAAATAGAAGAAGCAATTTCTTTATATCTGGAACCTAATTTAAACTTCACTTTTACCCAAAAAAAAGTTTTAGAAAGAACCAATCGAGGAAAATTAAAGCAATTCAAATCTTACCTATAATATAAATAAAATCTTACATTTGTTTTTTTGCTAATAAAAACTTATGGACGATCAATCTTTGCTCTCAGAAGAAACAATTTCAAATAAAATATATTTTATCCGTAATCAAAAAGTGATGCTAGATAGTGATTTGGC
Source organism: Flavobacterium sp. LC2016-12 (assembly GCF_015351595.1). GTDB lineage: Bacteria > Bacteroidota > Bacteroidia > Flavobacteriales > Flavobacteriaceae > Flavobacterium. The sequence continues at coordinate 384,367 of NZ_JADKPT010000002.1, forward strand.
ATCTCTTTATGAAGTAGAAACTAAGAGGTTAAATGAACAAGTAAAAAGAAATTTATCTCGTTTTCCTGAAGATTTTATGTTTCAACTAACTGAAAATGAAAGTATTTCTTTAAGGTCGCAAATTGCGACCTTAAAGAAAGGAAGAGGTCTCCACCAAAAATATTTACCTTTTGCTTTCACTGAGCATGGTATTTTGATGTTGTCAAGTGTATTAAAAAGCGACAAAGCTATTCAAACCAATATTCAAATTATGCGCATTTTCACGAAAGTGAGACAAATGCTTCTGGATACAACAGAAATTAAAGTTGATATTTTACAGATTCAGAAGAAGTTAGAGAATCATGACAAAAATATTGAATTGGTTTTTTCTTATTTAGATGAACTAACAGAGAAAAAAGAAAACGAAAGTGAAAGAGTTAAAATTGGATATAAAAAATAATTGAAGGTCGCAAATTGCGACCTCCAATTTTAAGCACGATTCTTCAAGGTCACAATTTGTGATCTTGAAAAACACTAAATCTTCTTTATGTATCTGGGTTTGATAATCAACTGTGTGAATAAAAATCGCACCATCAGCATAACAGAAAACACAAAATTAAATCCGTGGAATTCTCTGTAAACACCAAAGTTATGTTTAATCAATTTGAATTTTGATGACGAAATAGAATCTTTTCTTATTCTGTAAAAAGCTAAAGGTTCAGGAACTGGTTTTGTAACCTGAATTTGTTTTAAAATCGTGAGCCACAAACGCCAATCTTGTCTCTTTTGAGTGGCTTCAATTACAATTTTACCAAAATAATCTGCGTCGTAAATGGCGGTTAAATTGCCAACGTAATTGCAAAAAAACAGTTCGTCGTAAGTTAGATTAACTGGTGCTTCTACTCTTCTGTTTAAAGAATTTCCTTCTTCATCAATACAATCGTAAAAACTGAAAGTAAAATGCAAATTATTCTCTTTTAGAAACTGAATCTGCTTTTCTAATTTATTCGGAAACCACAAATCATCGGCGTCTAAATAAGCAATATATTTTCCGACTGCTTTCTCTAAAGCTATATTTCGTGCAAAACCGTTTCCTGAATTTTTTTCTAATTTAAACAGTTTTATTCTACTGTCTTTTTCGGCAAAATCCTGAATAATTTTTACAGTTTCATCCGTTGAAGCGTCATCAACCAAAATCATTTCCCAATTTTGGTACGTTTGATTTTGAACTGATTCTATCGTTGCCCGAATGAACTTTTCAGCATTGTAAGTTGGCGTTATAATAGAAACTAATTCACTCATTAACGCTCGAAATTATTTTATATAACTTGAAAAGTCTTTATGTTCTTCCTTGGAAAGTTCTTCTTTAGAAAGCGATCTGAAATAATCATAAGTAATTTTCATTCCTTCAGAACGGCTTACTTTTGCTTCCCATCCTAATAATTCTTTCGCTTTTGTAGTGTCTGGCTGACGTTGTAAAGGATCATTTATTGGTAATGGATGATACACTACTTTTTGATTAGTTCCAGTCAATTTGATGATTTCTTCAGCAAAATCCTTAATAGTGATTTCGTCCGGATTTCCAATATTTACAGGATAAACATAATCTGAATGTAATAATCTGAAAATACCTTCTACCTGATCGTCTACGTAACAGAAAGAACGTGTCTGCATTCCATCTCCGAAAATGGTTAAATCTTCTCCACGCAAAGCCTGACCAATAAAAGCCGGAATTACACGTCCGTCATTTAATCGCATTCTTGGTCCATACGTATTAAAAATACGCACGATTCTGGTTTCTACACCATGAAAAGTATGGTACGCCATAGTGATCGATTCCTGAAAACGTTTGGCTTCGTCGTAAACACCGCGAGGGCCAATCGTATTTACGTTTCCGTAGTATTCTTCCGTTTGAGGATGAACCAACGGATCTCCATAAACTTCCGAAGTTGATGCAATTAAAATTCTTGCTTTTTTGACACGGGCCAATCCTAATAAATTATGCGTTCCTAACGATCCCACTTTTAAAGTCTGGATCGGAATTTTTAAATAATCAATTGGGCTAGCTGGTGAAGCAAAATGCAAAATATAATCTAAATCACCAGGAACGTGAACAAACTTGGTGATATCATGATGATAAAATTCGAAATTTTCTAACTTAAATAAGTGCTCAATATTTTTAAGATCTCCCGTAATCAGGTTGTCCATTCCAATAACAAAATAGCCTTCTTTAATAAATCGGTCACACAAATGCGACCCTAAAAATCCTGCTGCTCCGGTAATAAGTATTCTTTTCATAATTGATTTAATTGGACTTTTTCAAGTTTTATTATTAAGTAAAACCTAAGATAGAGGCACAAATGTAATAAAATATCTGTCCTTTAAATTAGACTTGAAATCATATCTTAAAAGAAGTTTCTCGTTTTTAGATAATTTGTAAACACATTTATCTATTTTTACCCGTAATAAAATCCCCTGTTTTGAAAGTTGTACACATTATAGAAGCTCTGGGCGGCGGCGTTTATACTTATTTTCGTGATTTATCGACTTACTTTGGCGATACTGAAATAAACAAAAACACAGAAACCACTATTATTTATAGTGGCAATCGAAAAGAAATCGATCCGGGTAAAATAAAATCTGAATTTTCAGATGGAGTTAACTTAACTGAGATTCCTATGGTTCGGGAGTTTTCTCCTGTTCAGGATTTAAAAGCGGTTATCAATTTAATTAAGGAACTTCGAAAAATTAATCCCGATGTTGTTCATCTTCACTCCTCAAAAGCAGGTATTTTGGGTCGGATTGCTTATTTTTTTTTATTCAAAAAAACAAAACTCTTTTACACGCCACACGGTTATTCCTTTTTACGAACTGATATTTCAAACACGACCTCCAATTTATATTGGCGAATTGAGAAAACCTTTCAATGGCTTTTTGGCGGAACAACTATTGCCTGTGGTGATACTGAACTTGAAATTGCCAAAAAAATTGGCGATGCAAAATTAATCCGAAACGGAATCGATATTGATAATATCCGTGAACATTTTACACTTCATCAAAACGAAAAATTAACGATTGGCATAATGGCCAGAATTACAGCTGCAAGAAATCCTGAAATGTTAAATCAAATAGCTTTACAGTTTCCGGATTTCAATTTTGTCTGGATTGGTGATGGTGAATTAAGACCTTTAATTACAGCTCCAAACATCAGAATTACAGGATGGATTTTAGATCGGAAAACGGTTTTACAAGAACTGAATAACATTGATATTTACATGCAAATATCTCTTTGGGAAGGGCTTCCAATTGCTGTTCTTGAAGCGATGGCAATGCAAAAACCAGTAATAGCAACTAACATTATTGGAAATAAAGATGCTGTTGTACATGATAAAACAGGCTTTCTTTTTACTGATATAAGCGAATTAGAACGATTTTTTGAAATCTTAAAAGATCCTAAAACAAGAGCTTCTTTTGGAGAAAATGCATTGTTAAGATGTCATGATTTATTCGACAAAAATAAAAACTTTAGACAATTACTGGCTCTTTATCAGGAATAACATTTTTCTGTAGCCAATAGCTTCCGAAAATAGAAAACCAAAATCCACTAAAGGCTATTCCGTCAAAACGGAGTAAAAAATCGTCAGTTAAATTGGATGTGAAAAAGATTAAGAAAAATGAAAATATCATCGCATTTTTTAAATCGTAACCCAAATAACCCATTGTGAAAATATAAAGAAGAACCACAAACGGCCCCAGAATTCCAAATTTCAATAAAAAATCAAGAAATTGATTGTGTGTTGGAAATTCATATTTAGCTAAAAATTGCTGATTCGTTGCTTTATAATATTTGTTTAACTCCGGTTTTCCATCAGAAGCACCAACTCCAAAAGGAAGATTTTTTAAAGACAATTCCCAAGCCGATTTCCAGATCGAAACCCTTGTTACCAACGAATTAAAAACCTTTATTTCAGGATGATCAATTTCATCTAATTTCCCTACTTTATCCATATATGCAAATGTTGTTGTCGAATACTTTTCCTTCATATATGGATCTTTCTGAACGAAGAAAAATATAATTCCCATTACCACAACAACAACTGTAATTGCAGTAAAAACAATCTTTTTTGTATTGAATTTTGAGCTTATTTCAAAAAATAAAACAATAACATATCCTGCCAAAACATTCATTAATGCCATTCTTGTATTTACAAAAAGAACAAAGAAAAAAGAGAGTAGAAAAACAATCACGCTTGCTATTTTAAATAGTATTTTTTGATGATTTTTGAAACTATCAAAAACAAAATAAAGCGCACACACCGACACAAAAGCCAGATGCATATTCAATGCCGGAGCATGAATTCCAATACTATTTGCAAACTGATATCCCATTTCCCATAAATGAATTCCGTTTAGGTATTTATTCATCAATTCAGCATCTATTATATTAAATCTGATAAAGAAAAACAACATGATTAAAGTTGTCGCAATCACATAAGTCTGCACTAATTTTTGAAAATTTACACGATGATAATTTCCGATAATAAACAAAGGGAAAATCAATAATGAAGTACTTTTTTCAATTGCTTTTAGTCCTTTTGCAAAAGAATCATTGTTCCAAAACAGTAATAACTCCAGTAAAACTGGAGAAGCAATACACGCGATTAAAATCAATGCTGTTTTAGTAAATTTTAATTTTTTTACGAAAATCAAATTAAATGCGGCAAACAATATAATCAGCACTGAACATGGTTTTCTAAAAATCATCGCAACTCCGATCAAACATAGAAAAACATGAAATATTTTATTGAAGTTCTTTTCGGAAATATTCATAATATAATGCAAAATAGATTAAAGGAAAAACACCAATTTTATGTTTTATTGCCGAACCTAAGTCGGGTTCAAAAACTCCCTGCAGGATAAAAAATGAAAACAAAATGAACATAATTAAAAGTTCATAATTGTATTTTTTTCTTTCTTTTAAACATTTAGAAAAACGAACCAGTAAGATATAAAACAGCAAAAGTTGCCAAATTATAAAAACTAAAATTTGAGGTGAAAGTATATGTTTCAAACCATTTACAGGAACGTTCACCGTAAAAAAACCGTAAAAAATAGCGACAATTTCTCCATACCAAGTATCCGGTTTTAATGGCGGTACAATCATTGAATTTGCATCTGCCGCCCCAATTCGGGCTTTATTCACTAACTCACGACTCATTTCAGAAAAATATTCTCCTTTTACTATTCCATAGCTTAATGACAAAAAAAAGGCAATTAATAAACCGTAAAAAAGAGTCGTTAGCGTCTTATTCTTAAAATTAATTAAACTAATCAAATACATCCCGCCAGTTATTACCGGAATCAAAGCAAAATAAGGCCTATATAAGGCACCAAATAAAACTAACAACAATACCGATATTATTATGGTTTTTTTAAACGAGAATCGCTTACTTCTACACATAAACACTATTGGCGCAACATATAAAAAAGTGATAAATTCTTTTGAGGGCATTGCTATGAAAACAGCAATCATAAAAATTCCTAAATACACTAAAAGATTTTTTATGTTGACTTTTTCAAAATTATCAGGAATTCCAATTCTATATAAAATATATATTAAAATTGGAAATTGCAAAAGTGCGATTATTGGAAAAGGTAAATAGCGTAAACCCGAGATTTTATAAAATAAGATAGTCAACGGATAACTTCCGAAATAACCTATCTCACCAAATTTATCATAAATTATAATTGCTGAATCGTAAAAAAATCTTGGTGGTAAAATAAAAAACGACAAGAAAGCTACAGCTAAATTAGCTATCGCAATCAGCAGAAATGCCATTGTGCTTTTGTTTACCATTCTTTTCATTATTGAATTATTGTTTTGTACAAAACTATATGTTTATCAATCATATATTCTATGTCAAATTGTTTGGCTCTTGTTTGACAGGAGTTTACAATACTTTCATAAAAATCCTTATCCTCCATTAACTTCTTAACATGAAACGCAAGTTCTTCAGCATTTCCTTTTTCAAACAAAATACCGGCATCTTTAACAATGTCCATTCCGGAGACATTTGAAGCTACAAAAGGTTTTCCTGAAGCCATACTTTCAATCGCACTAAGACTTAATCCCTCGCCTTTTGAACTTAGAACAGAAATATCTGCAGCTTTTAAAAGTTGTGGTACATAAGTGCGGCTTCCTAAAAAAAACACTCTATTTACAACGTTAATTTTTTTTGCCAAATTTTCGCAATTTTCTCTAAATGGACCATTTCCAACAAAAATAAGCTTATAATTTTCAGTTAAATATTGCATTGCATTTATAACTGTTTCAGGATCTTTATGCTTATTAAAGCTTGCAATTTGTATTAATAAAATATCCTGGTCCTGAATTGATTCTGAAATTAGTTTTCTTTCATAAGGTTTGGCATTATAAATGTTTTGTAGCTTAACTCCATTTTGAATTAAGACAAGCTGAGATTTTGGATTTCTTAAATGTTTGTTCCGAATTTGATAAACCTCTTCTGTAATGCAAACCACTTTATCATAAAATTTATAAATAAAGCGATCCAGAATACTTAAAAAAAAATTATTTATGCGCGGATTAGTCGCACTATGTTCTGTAACAACCAATTTTATTTTGGAAAAAGAAAAAATCTTAGCCAAAACAATCCAGTATTGTGATGGAAATAAATGAACGTGAGCAATATCGTATTTTCGTAAAAAGGGCATTATTCTAAAAATATGAAGCGGATTATATGCTTTTGACCCTATAGAATAAATGTTACAGCAATTGATGGTTTTTAATGCTTTTAAAAAAGGAAAATCCGTTCCGTTTAAGAGTAATAAATCGACCTGAATTCCTCTTTTATTATAAAGCGGAATTGAATCCAAAAGCAACTTTTCAGCGCCGCCGGTTTCCAGACAATTTATGACTTGAAGTATTTTCATTTTAATTCAAAAAAATCTTTATTTTATCCTTTTTATAAATATAGACTGCTACCACAAAATTCCAGAAAAGAGAAGCCGAAACAAACGCAATTGCAGCGCCAGTCATTCCGTATTCCGGAATTAAAAATCGGTTTAAAACAAAATTAAGAACAACAGCAATAATTAAAATCATCTGAAAAGTGTGCTGTCTTCCGGTCATATTCAAATAAATCGGAGCAGAACCAAATGCAGAACAAATTCCCTGACCAATAATTAAAATGAGAAAAGCTTCTTTAGCCGCTATATATTGATGCCCAAAAAAAGACAAAATATGTTCAGAAAAAACACTGATTAAAACAATTACAGGAAATGTAATTCCGAAAATCAAACGAGCACAGTTTCTTACTGTTTTTTTTAATTCTGCTTTATTCTGGCTTGCAAAATATTCTGAAATTTTAGCAGAGACCGTAATATTTATGGATAAAATTACCACCGAAATAATAGTCATCAATTTTACTCCAACTGAATAAAAAGCAACTGTTTCGTCATTTCGATATTTCTTTAGAAACATAATATCGAAACACATTAATAAAAATATAGCCATTCCGCTGATTGCGATTGGATATGATCTTAGAAAAACTTCTTTATGCGAAAAAACTTCACTTGGCTTTACTACTGATATTTTACCGAAATAATATAAAACTAATAATGAACTAATTAGGGCAAGAAACACAAATCCGATTAAAAAAACATCTACCAAATAAGTTTCCTTATGCCAATAAAATAAGGCAATAGAACCAATAATAAGCGGAATGTATTTAATGATATTTCTAAATAACTCTGCAATATATAATTTATCTACAGCTCTGATCACTTCAGTATTTAAAGTAGATAAACCGTAAAAAAACAAGGTTGCAGCTCCTTTTAAAAAAATGGAATAAACTTCAGAATCTGCAAAATAAGTATTGATTACTTTTTTATCTATCAATAATATAATAACCAGAGCGATAACCGAAGTTCCAAAAAGCATTGCAACCATTTTGACATATATGCTTTTTAACGCGTCTACAGCGTCCAAACTTGCCAATTTGCCCTTAAAATATAAAATAGACTGATCGAAACCCAACAAACAAATAGTTCCTACTGCTAAAAGAAAGGATCTTGCAAAATCATATTGTCCTACCAATTTCGGGCTATACGATTTTGTCAAAAATACTGTAAAACCAAATAACAATAGCGCTCCCGAAATTCTTAAAAACAAAGTCCCAAAACTTCGTCTTAAAAATGGATTTTGCAAAAGTCTTTCAAAAATAGAATTGGTTTTCAATTGTATTAAGGTTGATTTGCGTGTGAGATTGCAAGTTGCTTACGATAAAATTTACGGAACAAACTCACTAAAACAAAAAGAAAAACAAAGAAAATTGGCAGCCAGATTTTAAAATTTCCGTTGACTGTTTTATTTTCATTTATATTCAAAGTTGTAGTAATATCTTTAATTGTTTTATCAAAACTTATAATTCTAAATCTATTTTTTCCTTGTTCTGTAACTAACTTTTGTTTCGTTTTTATAATGTCATTTAGCTGCAAATTCTCACTGTAATAAACCAGTTTATCGTTTTTAGTGCTGTTTTTTGCAGTACTCGAAAGTCCGTTTAAAACATTATCGATCTGAGCTATTATGGTATCATTTTGAGCGATTTCACGTTCCAGATTTTTATAACCTATTTTTTGAATTGAATTAAAATAAGCCGAATTATTCAAATATTTCAATAACGGCTCTACAACTTCTTTTTCGTTTACTAATCCGTTTGAAAGAAAAGAAATAGTGTGATAGGTGTAATTTTTGCTCGTAACATTATCCTCTAACACCTTTTTTACTTCACCAACCTCAGCCATTAATTTAATGAGTTCAAAGTTTTGTTCTTTATCTTCAATAAATTTATAAACATCTGCAATTGGTTTAATTTCAATTCTTCGAATTGCTTTTGGATCTGCAATTCCCACTGTATTTCTAATAAAATCTACATCTCCGGAAACAATTTTGGCCTGTATCAAATCGACTTTGGCATATAAATAATCAACACTCTCAAAATTTGGCGTTACCACAATCTGATTGTTATATGATTTTTTATTGGAATCTAAATAATATCCCAGTGCAGCTCCAAGCACCACCAAAACCAACACCACAATCCAGTTTCGAATAAAAAACTGAATTGCTCTAAAAATAGATCTGTTTACATGATCAAAAAAGCTGTTTATGCTTCTTGAAAGCTGAAAAATATCTATTTCCTGATCTGAATTTTGGGGTACTTTTGTACTCATTTATTTTTTATTTTACGTTGAAAATTTGTTCCAAAATTTTAATGGTAATCAAATAAGTTGGCTTTACACCAGTCGTTCCTAATCCGCCTGAAGCTAGTGTACTTCCTGTTTCCAAAGGATTATCAGAAGCATAATAAGCATAACGAACCTTAATATCGTGCGGAACACTTTTTCTAATTTTTGATGCTGACTGAATTGCTTTTTGATAATAAGAACCTTCCATTTCAAGACCAATTACACCCCAGGTTGATTCATGGAAAAATTTCAACAAATCTCTATTTTGCAACGATGTTCCTAAAACGGTAACCATCGCACCTTCAAAAACGGCAATGTCGTTTCCTTCAAACATAGCGCCTGTTAATTCATTTTCAAAGAAATAATTATCAGCTGTTCCTTCGTTGATATGAGCTGTCGGAATCATGATATCGCCTTTTCCGCCTTCCAAGATTCCGGCTTTTCCCATAATCGAAACCGATCGTACATTCAATAAAGTATCTTTTTTATACGGTTTCAAAAGCTCGTCTATTGTTTCATAGGCTTGTTCTCCAAACGCATAATCCATTACAATAATAACCGGTGCGGCTTCTTCAATAACCGCTTTTGGAAATCCGGTTTTTTCCCAGTCAATTTTGGCTGTGTCAAAAATCTGAACATCAATATTTGTTCCTGATGTATCTGGTAAAGAAATCATTCCGTTTTTTAATGCCAGTTCTTCGACAACACCTCTAATATCTTTGGCACCAGACTTACTTAATTCTTCATAAATAAAGAAATCTGATTTGTCTTTGAATTTCGTTTTCAATAACGGTGTTGCGAAAATCGAATTCATAACGCTGTGCATGTTTGCACTTATCACGTGAATCGGGCGTTTTAAAAGATTGTTAGTCTTTAAAACCTCCTTGATGTTCGTTGCCCAGATTTCACCGTGAATATGGTGTCCTAAACGCTCTCTTAAAACCGGACTGAACGTAATTGTTCTTTTATTGTTTTCGATAACTTCTTCAATCGCCAATTTTCCTAACCAATAAATCACATGAAGAAAACGATCCGGAGCATTTTCAGATCCGAAAGAATCGTAAATATCCAACACTTCTTCAAAAGTTCTTCCTAAAATATTGGCAACGTGCGAGATTGCTTTTTCTTTTTCTATTAAAGCCAGTTTTTTTGTTTGCGTTACCGCTTGCTCCAATTTCAGCCAATCGCGTGAAACCTCTCCTCCGTCATCTAATAAAACCCTGTTTTTAATTTTATGTGATTCGATAAAAATGAAAGTCAAATGCGTCAAAATATCGTAGATGTCAGAACGTCCACGTGTGATTTCAACATTCATTTGTTCTTCATCGATTCTGTAACAGTTTCTTCTTCTTTTTGGAGGAACAATCGCCTGAAAATGTGATTTAGAATATCCTTCGTCTGAAGTTAAATTGATAAAACGACATTGTTCAATTCCTATCGGAAGACGTTCTATAACGTACAAAAGACCATTTAGTTCTACTTTTTCTTCACCTATATTTCCGTAAATCTCAGGGCGTAATGCTAATAATGATTCGCGTAAACTGTCGCCTGAAACTCCCATTGGTTTATAAAAACCACGGTTGAATAAGTGGCGCATTGTGATGTACATTTTTTCAATAGCCGCAGATGATTCCTGTGCCCTTGATCTTGATATATGTTTGGTTTCTTTCATTCTATATTATTTTATAAACTCAAATTTAAGCAAATACAAGGCATACCTTGTATCTCCCACATAATTTTTTAAAAAATCATTTTTATTTACCTTCTCTTTTAAATTTATCTTTCGCCCAATTTTCCGGATTTGAAACAATATAATCAGAAATTCTTTGATAGTCATTATTGTTTCTAATGATATTGTCATAAAATAATTTTTGCCATTGATGTGGATATCCTAATCTATTAGCATGTTTGGTTACCGCAGATTTATATGAACCAACAATTGACGAAATGGTATTTTTACCAATATTTTGAAAACGTTGCGAACCTGGTTTTTGAATTGTTTCTGTGGGTAATAATGGTAACGCCGGTAACGGTGGTGATGACGGTAGAGACAGGGCATGCCCTGTCTCTACATGCCCTGTCTCAACATTATCAACATCTATATTATCCGATTGTTTATCAATAATCAAAATTCCGTGAATATGATTTGGCATGACCACAAAATCACCCAATTCAACGTTTTTATGGTGTATTGGAATTTGATGCCACAATATATCCGTAATAATACCGACTTCTGACAAAACCATTTTATCATTTTGAATTTCTCCAAAATAATGTTCTCTGTCTTGTGTACAAATTGTTATAAAATAGGCTCCATTCCAGCCATAATCCCACCATTGAGCTCTTATAGAAGAAGTACGGTATTTATTTTGAAACTTTCCCTGACTCATTAATTTTAATAACTCTGCATCCTATTCATAGGGATAATAAATAATTTAACCTTCGAAATATTTCGAAAGTTACTTCAAATTATCCGCAATCTTTCTATCATTAGATAACCTCGGCGTTTTATTCTGACCACCTAGTTTTCCCTGCGATTTCATATATTCCTGAAAACCATTTTTAGAAACTTTGGTTACTACCACTTTTCGTAAAACACTTCCTGTAATCAAATCATCGTAATAAATATTTTGCTTTCTCATAGAACTGTCAATTGCCTCAGCAAAAACTTCCATATTCTCCGGTTCGGTCTCGAATTCTACAAACCATTCATGATACGGTAATCCGCTTGACGGATTAATTTGTGGTGCTACTGTAAATTCGTTGATAACAATTTTGGTTCCTGCAGTGGCTTCTTTCATAGCATTTTCGACTTCATTCGCAATGACATGTTCTCCAAATGCAGAAATATAATGTTTGATTCGGCCTGAAACTATCACACGATGCGGAAACAAAGAAGTAAACTGCACTGTATCACCAATATTATAACGCCAAAGTCCCGCATTTGTCGAAATAATCAAAGCATAATTTACGCCAACCTCAACTTCTCCAATAGTATAACTTTTTGGATTTGGTTCGAAAAATTCATCTGCTTTAATAAACTCGTAGAAAATTCCAGAATTCAATAACAGCAGCATTCCTTTTGCTTTTTGAGAATCCTGATAAGCAAAAAATCCTTCTGAAGCCGGAAACAATTCGATACTATCGATTTTTCTGCCAATCATATTTTCGAACTTCGCACGATACGGCTCATAATTCACACCTCCGTAAATAAACAAATTAAAGTTCTTGAATAATTCGCTGATTTTTTTACCACCGCTTTTCTCTTGCAAACGCTCAAAATACATTTGAACCCAAGACGGAATTCCGGAAATTATCGTCATATCCTGCTCGATAGTTTCCTCAACAATCGCATCAATTTTGGTTTCCCAATCTTCAATACAATTGGTTTCCCAGGATGGCATTCGGTTTTTTTGGAGATATTTCGGAACGAAATGCGCCCCAATTCCGGAAAGTCTTCCAAATTTGATTCCGTATTTTTCAACTAGAATGGGACTTCCTTGAAGGAATATCATTTTTCCGTCCACAAAATCTGCATTTCCGGTTTCATATATATAATGAAGAATTGCATTTCTAGAAGCTTCAATATGAAACGGCATTGATTCTTTTGTCAGCGGAATATATTTTGCGCCCGAAGTTGTTCCTGAAGTTTTCGCAAAATAAAGCGGTTTTCCTTTCCACAAAATATTCTTTTCGCCCATTCGAACTTTGTCGATATAAGGCTTTAAGTCTTCATAATCACGAATCGGAACTCGTTTCTTGAAATCGTGAACTGTTTTTATTTTATCAAAATGATGATCAACTCCAAACTGAGTTTCTTTTGCGCTGTTTATTAAACCCTTAAAAACTTCTTGTTGTGTTTCTACCGGTTTATTAGCCCAAGCTTGCGTTTTATAATATATTTTGCTGGCAAATAATTTTGCTGCTACAGATTTAATCGACATTTTTTATACTATTATTTCTTGTCACTTTTGTTTTTACCAGGCGTTTTTTCGCCAGACTCCTTTTCTATTTTTGCCACAGATTCTCTTAATTTCATTTCTTCTTCAGTAGCTTTCATATTTACTTCTGAAGGTTCATCAACTTCTGCTAAAATCGAATCCTTATTGAATTTTGCATAGTCCAGTTCACCTCTTAAAACTTTCTGTATTCCATGAATATAAGCTTCATTTTTCCTTAAAGCAGTTTCTAGTGAATCTGATTTTATTGCCAATCTGGTTGCATCCCTTTTTAATTTAGAAGAAGAATATCCCGGAATAAATTCGCGCAAAGGCGTAAAAGCAATAATAAAAGTGGTAATTAAAATTAAGAATATACTTCCTAAAGACAACACAACGAAAACATTCATTAGATTGAGTTTGAGCGAAAACGTTTCTTCAAAAGTGTCTTCATTCAAAATTACCAGTCGGTTTTTAGTGAATAATTTTCTCCTGAAATTATGTTTCTTCTTAGTCATTTCGGTTCTTTATATGAGCAAATATAATAATTAATCGCCTTGTTGATGCCGACCAGATTTGAACGAATCTGCTTAATTTACTATTTTATAAAATATTTAACGTTGCTAACGCTAAATATTTTAATCCAAAAACACTTTTTGTTCGTATATTTCTATATACCTTTGCGGTACAATTAGAAAAATAATTTGCTTCGGCATTAAATATACAATCATGGGAAGATTAGGTCTTACAGAAATCCTTGTAATAGTAGGTATTGTGTTATTACTTTTTGGAGGTAAAAAAATTCCAGAATTAATGAAAGGTTTAGGAAGCGGAATTAAGGAATTTAAAAACGCTGCCAAAGATGACCAGCCTGCTGCTGCCAAAAAAGAAGAGGAAGAAGTAAAATAATAATTACAACTTTTAAAATTTAGAAATCCCAAATTACAATTGTTATGATTGTAATTTGGGATTTTTTTTTCTTATTTACATTTTGTTTTATTAAAAATAGCTGTTATTCTATCTAATACTGTATCTAGTTCAAATGTTTCGTTTTCGATCGCTTTACTAAGTTTTGGACAATCTGCAAATTCCTGCTTCGCCATTTTCTTCATCATTGCATCTGTTCCATAAGATTTAACTACATTTCCCATAGTATTGTAGCCAAAAACTAAATGATCGGTTCCTTTTTTTCCAAAATAAAAAGAAGAACTGGCTGATCTGAAAGTATTTCTTCTACTATCTCCTTTATCAAAGATTTTACCTATTTTATATTCTTTATTGTAAATAATATCAAACCAATATTTCTTTCTGGAATTTGAAAATTTTCCTGAAAAAACACCTGCACTTGTTAAATAAAGGTATTCCATAGTAAATATATTCCCTGATTCATTAGTGTATACTATTTTAATAACATCAGCACTTGCTATTTTTTCATTATCTGCATCTTCGTTTATTTTAAAAGTAACTTTAGAGTCATTCTCTTCAACAAGTTTTGCTAAACCAGTTTTATTGGTTCCATCTGCTAAATACAAAACTGCCTTAAGATATTTAGCCTGTCCTACGGTGGAGAATAATAACGTAATTAGAATCAAAATAATTTTTTTCATGGTATTTGGGGTTTTTAATTTCCCGCAAATATATACTAATAGGTAAGAATTAGTTTAACAAATTGAAGTGGAAAAGGTTTTTTTTTTACCTAATTTAACTTAACATATTTACAGCCAATTAGTTGTTATAATCTAAAACTTCACTTACAAAACCTGGATAGCTTTAAAATCAAAAATCCCAAACGGCAATTGTCGTTTGGGATTTTTTTTAAGACTTTTCTACTTGGTATTTAGGTATTTCTACAAAACCATCGTTAATTGAATTCTCTTCCTGTCTTCATCAACCTCAGTAACCTTCACATCAACATGCTGATGCAATTTTACAACCTCATTTACATCGCTTACAAAACCAGCTTTTAATTGAGAAATGTGAACCAATCCGCTTTCTTTGATTCCAATATCAACAAAACAGCCAAAGTTGGTAATGTTATTCACAATTCCCGGCAAAATCATTCCGGTTCTTAAATCTTTGATCGATTTTACATTCGCATCAAATTCAAAAACCTTCGCAGACTTTCTTGGGTCTAAACCAGGCTTTTCAAGCTCTTTAATGATGTCTTTTAGCGTAAGCAAACCAATTTCAGGTGTAATATAGTTTTCGGCTTTAATTAGCGCTGTTTTCTCTTTGTTTGCAATTAAGTCATTTACAGATAATTTCAGATCTTTTGCCATTTTCTCCACAACCGGATAAGCTTCCGGATGTACTGCCGAATTATCCAACGGATTTTTAGCATTCGAAATTCTGATAAAAGCCGCACCTTGCTGATACGCCTTATCGCCTAAGCGAGGCACTTTTTTCAACTGTTTTCTGTCTTCAAACGGACCATTTTCTGAACGATACTGCACAATGTTTTCCGCCAGCTTCTCTCCTATTCCACTCACATAACTTAGTAAATGCTTACTTGCGGTGTTGATATTGATTCCAACCGAGTTTACGCAGCGAATTACCGTATTATCTAATTCTTCTTTTAATTTGGTTTGATCAACATCGTGTTGGTACTGGCCTACGCCAATTGCTTTCGGGTCGATTTTAACCAATTCGGCCAAAGGATCTGAAAGTCGTCGCCCGATTGAGACCGATCCACGAACTGTAACATCATAATTAGGAAATTCTTCCCTTGCAATTTTTGAAGCCGAATAAACCGAAGCTCCAGCCTCTGAAACGATAAAAACCTGCAGCGGTTTATCAAATGCAATTTTTTTGATGAAGAATTCCGTTTCTCTTGAAGCTGTTCCATTTCCAATAGAAATTGCATCAATTTGATACGCATTTACCATTGAACGGATTTTCTTAATTGCCATTGCTTCCTCATTTTGAGGCGCATGCGGATAAATCGTTTCATTGTATAACAAATCACCTTTTTCATCCAGACAAACTACTTTACAACCGCTTCTAAAACCTGGATCGATCGCTAAAATTCGTTTTTCTCCCAACGGCGGAGCTAATAATAATTGCCCTAAATTGTTAGCAAAAACCTGAATTGAGTTAGCATCTGCTTTTGCTTTTGCTTCCTGCAAAGTCTCATTTCCAATTGCCGGATTCAATAAACGTTTATAACTGTCTTCAATCGCTAACTGCAAATGAGCTGTTGTGCTATTTTGTTTTTTAATGATAATTTCGTCAATAACATCATAAGCTTCATCCAAATCAACATCAACTTTCATCTTCACAAAACCTTCGTTTTCTGCACGAAGCATCGCTAATAAACGGTGCGATGGCGCTTTTGTCAAAGGTTCTTCCCAATCAAAATATTGACTGAATTTTTGCGCTCCTTCTTCTTCGGCTTTCTTTTTTACAACTTTAGTTCCGATAGTCGCTTTTCGCTGAAATAACCTTCTCAATTGCTTACGAACAAAAATATTCTCGTTGATCCATTCGGCCACAATATCTCTTGCGCCTTGCATGGCGGCTTCTTCGTTAATTACATTTTCATTGATATATTGCGTCGAAATAAAATCAACATCAACATTACTTTCCGACATTATAATTTTCGCTAATGGCTCTAAACCAAATTCGCGCGCCACATCGGCTTTTGTTTTTTTCTTCTTTTTGTAGGGAAGGTAAAAATCTTCAATTTCTTGTAAATCAAAACTTTGTTCAATTTTTTGTTTCAATTCTGGCGTAAGCGCTTTTTGTTCTTCAATTGATTTTAAAACGGCTTCTTTACGTTTTACAATCGTTTCATACTCTTTTTGAAGTTTGGCAATTAGCTCAATTTGAACTTCGTCAAGATTCCCGGTTGTATCTTTTCGGTAACGGGAAATAAACGGAATCGTACAATCTTCCTCTAATAGTTGAACGGTTTTTTGAATGTTAATTGGCGCCGTTTGAACAGTCTTGGCAATGAATTGAATATTAGTCATTCTTGTGTTATTTTAATCGCAAAGATGCAAAGTGTTTTGCAATGTTTGTAAAGATTTTGTGTTATTTGTTTTGGTTTAACATGGCCAAAAATAAACTAAATATTTAAAAAAAATTATTCTAGTTTCTTTTTATCCAGAGGGAGAAAATTTTCTCCCGTTACGACGCTTTTCCCTGTTTTGTCTTCCAAAGCTATTCGGGCATTTTTTGCAATTGCTCCTCCCTTTTTACTTGCTTTTGCATTTTCTAAAAGCCCTTTTGCCTCATCACTTTCGGCAATTTGTCTTGTAGAAAGTTCTGCCAAAGCTGCAAAAATTAATTCGGCTTCCGACATATGATCTCTTAAATTTTGAGATTTTAATCCTTTTACTTCTTTATGTTTCTTTACAGATAATCCAGTCCATTCCTGATGAATAATATTGGTAAGCAATGCAAATTCATCCTTTTTCTCTACTCCAGATTCCTTCCAATAATCTGTCAATTTATTACGTGTCTCCTGCCCTGTCATTCGTTGCTGAATCCATTTTTCACTACGACCTAGATTTTGCCAATTTTCTCGAGCTCGATCTAAACTTTGAGATGGATCTGCTAATTCCTGGATTCTTTCATAACCAACCTTCGCCAGCCATTGCTTAAAAGGCTCTGCTTTTGGGGAAGGAATAGATTGAATTAAACGTAATAATGTTTCAGTATCCGCAGTATCTGTCATTCTCATTTTTCCATCTTCAGCAATCATTTTGAATTGTCGACAAACTGTCGACAGTTCAAGCCCATCATCAGTTTTTACTCTAATTTTCATTTTATACCAATAATCTCTTGGATTGACGCTATCTGTTAAAATCTGAATAACATCAATTACCGAGAAATACCAAATTTCTTTCTCAGCATCATAATGACTTCTCACTTTCTTTTCTTCAAATAATTGCACTGGGCTCATAATTATTTAGGAATTATATTATTTAATTCTTTGTTTGAAATTAATAATTTCTTCTATACAGCCAAAATAATACCTTTGTTTCTAATTTTAAGCCAATGAAAGTTTTATTAGTGTCGTTTTTATTTATAAATATTGTTGTTTTTGTTCTCGCTGGATATGATAAACATCAAGCCCGAAAAAACAAACGAAGAATTCCGGAAAACACATTGTTTCTTCTTGAAGGCATCGGCGGATCAATTGGTTTATTGCTCGCCATGTTGTTCTTTAAACATAAAACGAGTAAAACCTCTTTTATTGTGAAGTTTTCGGGGATTTTTTTGATCCAGATTGTTTTAGTTTATCTAATACTAACTGATAAAATCTAAATACTTGACTATGTTTATATTAGTAAAAATAACATGTAAATTCAGTCAACGCACTGACTGAATTTACATTAATTTGATCAGCGAACTGACTGAATTAACGTTTTTATAAATCAAGAAACCGGATGAATTTTAAAAATCCGCCCGGTGTGTTTATTTTTATTGGTGCGAAGCACCCGATTTTTTTTACTTTTTACGAACAGGCGATTTTATTCACTCTGTTTTGGTGTCTTCCACCTTCAAATGCAGTTGTTAAAAAAGTTTCAACAATTTCTACTGCTTGCGGAACCGACGTAAAACGCGCTGGAATACTTACAATGTTGGCATCATTATGTAAACGTGTTAAATAAGCAATTTCTTTAGTCCAGCATAAACCAGCTCTTACTTTTGGATGTTTGTTCACTGTCATTGCAATTCCGTTTCCGCTTCCGCAGATAACAATTCCAAAATCAGCTTTTCCTTCAGATACATCATTCGCAACCGGATGCCCATAATCTGGATAATCAACAGAATCTTCAGAATCTGTTCCGTAATTCGTTACTTCATATCCTTTTGCTTTAAGCATGGCAACAATTGCTTTTTTATAATCTGGTCCTGCGTGGTCGTTTCCTATCGAAATTTTCATTGTAAATACTATTTAGTTGTGTATTGCAAATTTAACCAAACAATTACAAACATGTCTAAAAAGGAAATTAAATTTTTTCGCCACGAATTCACGAATTTTTAGTTTTATAAAATTCCTTAAGTCGTGGCGAAAAAACTGTTTAGTATATGCATTAAACTTTGTGACCTTTTTGACACAGATTAACACGTATATATAGATCCTAACTTTATTAACTTTGCGTAAAAACTTTGTGTTCTTTGTGGTAAAACACTCCCCATTTACAACAAGCTTTATATCAAAAACTTAGCGTTATTAACAATTTTACTATCTCTATAATTAGCTGAATATCAATTAGAAATAAACATATATTTTGTTAAAATTTTAGAATGTTAATACCAAAAGCTAATTCGTTGATATTCAGTTAACTTTAAATTAACATTATTTGTTAATAAGTTCAGATAGAAAATTAGAAGTTTTTTTTGGTCGTGTCATAAAAAAAACTAATCCAAAACCGGAATCAAAAAACCTAATAAAGTTTGAGGAATTTTTAGAAAAGTTATCAATATCAAAAATGCCATTTTCAACAAATATCAACATATGAACTTATCTACAAAATGAATCTATTTTTAGTTGTCAACCGTTGTTAATTAAAATATAAAAAGGCTTATAAATTAATCTTTTAGCTAAATATAAGTATGTTGATAACTATATATAAGTAAGCAAAACTTCATTTCAATACATTTAAAAATAAAATTATTGCACATATTAACAAGCTATAATAACAACCATAAATTAATTTAAATTAAATTTTTCTTTTTGTTGTATTTAATATATGTTGACAACTTTGAAAGTTTAAAAAGAAAAAATTTTTTTGAAATTGAAAAAATAGAAGTGTTTAAACGATTTTCAGCGGACTGTTGAGATTGTCCAGAATTTGCTGAACTTCTTCGAAATCGTTTGGATGAACTTTGAGTTTGATTCCACCCAATGCTGCCGAATACATTGGAGCCACAGAGAGCGTTATTTCGTTTTCAAAAAAATAAGGAATCTCTTCTTGTTCTAATAAGTGTTTCAGAACAACAGTTTCGTGCTGGTAATTGAATATGGCGATGGTTTTAAAGCTTTCCATACAAGGTCTTTTTATAAAGATACGAAAGTTATTTTTTTAATAATTTATTTGTTAAAATCTATAATCTGATATCTTATTTGTAATTTTAACTTTTTAAGAAAAGATATATGAGTAAGAAAATTAGAAAGCCGATAAAAAATGAGAAAGATTTCTCTAGTAAGATAGTAAAAATTTTATCGCAAAGCCCAAATAAAGCATTCAACTACAAACAAATAGGAGCAAAACTTGAACTTGACGATACAAAAAGCAGAAATCAGATTATAAAAGATTTAAAAATTCTCGCTGCTTCAAAGAAAATTATAGAAACGGAACCTGGTAAATATTTAGTAAAAGCCGAAAGTCAGGATTATTACGAAGGAACAATTGATATGACGAGCAGAAAAACAGCTTATTTTATTTGTCCTGATTTTAGTGAAGACGTTTTTATTCCGACTAATAATTTAAATCGTGCATTAGACAAAGACAAAGTAAAAGTTTATGTTTATAACAGAAGAAAAGGGAAAAGACCTGAAGGAGAAGTAATTGAAGTAATTGAAAGAAATAAAACAGAGTTTGTTGGTGTAATAGATATTCAGGCCAATTTTGCTTTTGTATCGACAGCAAATCCTAAAATGTATACGGATATTTTTATTCCGAAAGATAAAATTGGAGAAGCAGAAAACGGTGATGTTGTATTGGTTACGATTGAAGATTGGCCTAAAAGAGCTGATAGTCCGTTTGGATCTGTGATTAAAGTTTTAGGAAAACCTGGAGAACATAATACAGAGATTCATGCTATTTTAGCTGAATATGGTTTACCGGCAGATTTTCCGGTAGAAGTAGAGGTTTTTGCACAAAAGATTGATACTTCGATTCAGGAATCTGAAATTGCAAAACGTCGTGATATGCGTGATACGCTTACGTTCACGATCGATCCAAAAGATGCAAAAGATTTTGATGATGCCTTGTCTTTCAAAAAGTTAGAAAATGGAAATTACGAAATTGGTATTCATATTGCTGATGTTTCTTATTATTTAGAAGAAGGAACAATCCTGGATGATGAAGCGTATCAAAGAGCAACTTCGGTTTATTTGGTAGATAGAGTAGTGCCAATGCTTCCCGAAGTTTTATCTAATTTTGCGTGTTCATTGCGTCCAAATGAAGAGAAATATACGTTTTCTGCCATATTTGAAGTTTCTGAAACATCGCAGGTTATCAATCAATGGTTTGGAAGAACAGTAATTTATTCAGATCAGCGATTTGCTTATGAAGAAGCACAATATATCATTGAAACAAAAGACAATACAATTCCGGTTGATATTTCAATTACCGGAGAATCTTACGTTGTTTCAGATGAAATTGTGGAAGCAACTTTAAAATTAGATGAATTAGCTAAGATTTTAAGAAAGAAAAGAATGGCCAATGGTGCAATTTCTTTTGATAAAGTTGAAGTAAAATTCAATTTAGATGCAGAGGGAGAACCAGAAGGAGTATACTTCAAAGTCTCAAAAGATGCCAATCATCTTATTGAAGAGTTCATGCTTTTAGCCAATAGAAAAGTGGCTGAATACATTGGAAAACAAAAGAAAACATTTGTTTACAGGATTCACGATGAACCAAATGAAGATAAATTGATTGCGATGCAAACCGTAATTGCTAAATTTGGTTATAAAATTGATTTCAGAAATAAAGGTGATATTTCAAAATCATTGAATGCTTTGATGGAAGAAGTGAATGGTAAAAAAGAACAAAACTTAATTGATACTCTTGCCATTAGAAGTATGAGTAAAGCCAAATATTCAACAGAAAATATTGGTCATTATGGTTTAGCTTTTGATTATTACAGCCATTTTACTTCGCCAATTCGTCGTTATCCTGACGTTATGGTACATCGTTTGCTGCAATTTTATTTAGATGGAGGAGCTTCTGTAAACGAAGAAATTTACGAAACAAAGTGTTTACATTGTTCCAATATGGAAAGTTTAGCAACAAATGCTGAACGTGACAGTATCAAATACATGCAGGTTAAATACATGCAGGATCATCAGGACGAAGAATTTTTGGGCGTTATTTCAGGAGTTACAGAATGGGGAATTTATGTTGAAATTGTTTCAAATAAATGCGAAGGAATGGTGAGAATCAGAGAAATAAAAGATGATTATTATACTTTCGATGAAAAACAGTATGCCTTGGTTGGAGCGACTTCAAACAGCATATTACAATTAGGAGATGAAATTTATGTTAAAGTAAAAAATGCCGATTTAGTTAAAAAACAACTGGATTTTCATTTTTTGCGACGAGCAGAATAGTTATTAAATTAAAATAGAGAGATATGAAAAAGTTATTAATTGGTGTTGCAATTTTATTTGTACAAATGTCATTTGCACAGGTAACGAAAGAAGTAGGAGATTTTGATGAAGTAAAAGTTTTTGATAAACTTCATGTTAAATTAGTAGCGTCTTCAGACAATAAAGTAGTCATTAAAGGAGCTCGTGAATCAGAAGTAGAGGTTATCAACAAAAAAGGGACCTTAAAAATAAGAATGACTATATCTAAACCATTAGCTGGAGATGAGCTGGATATTACATTGTACTACAAACACTTAGAACTTATTGATGTTAACGAAGGTGCTCTCGTTACAGGTACAGAAGCTATAAAAGCAACTTCATTTAAAGTAAGTGCACAGGAAGGTGGTAAAATTAATGTAGATTTGGATGTTGATAAACTAAAAGTGAGCTCAGTTTCAGGAGGAGAAATTACCTTGACTGGTAAAGCTTCAAACCAGGATGCAAGTCTGGGCGCTGGTGGTTTTTTATTAGCTAGCAAATTAGTTACCTCTCAAACTACAGTAAGCGTTTCTGCGGGCGGAAAAGCAGATGTGAATGCTACTACGCTTGTTGATGCAAAAGTAAGCGCAGGAGGCTCTATTTACATTTACGGAAAACCTAGACAAATTAATCAAAAAACGGTTTTTGGAGGTAAAATCGAAGAAGTGAAATAATAATTCTATTTGAATGATAAATGATATTTTGGCTGGACTGCCATGGGGACTTTTTTTAAGTTTTATGGTAGGTCCAGTATTTTTTATATTACTTGAAACCAGTATTACAAAAGGATTCAGAGCTGCAATAGTCTTTGATTTTGGTGTAGTATTAGGTGATATTTTTTTTATAGCCATTGCGTATTTAGGAAGTTACAGACTAATTCAGAGTTTAAAAGATAAGCCGGCACTCTTTATTTTTGGTGGAATTATTATGCTCGCGTATGGTTTAATTTCATTTGTAAGATTAAAGAAAGAAGAAAAAATAAACGATGAAGAAATTGATCGTGATATCATCAAAAGAAACTACGGAAGTTTGTTTGTGAAAGGTTTTTTACTGAACGTTATTAACATTGGAGTATTAGGATTTTGGTTAGCAGTTATCATTTCTGTCGGACCAAAATTAGAGATGCAAAACTCCAGAATGATTACTTTTTTTACATCAGTTATTATAACTTATTTATTGGTTGATTGTCTTAAAATAGTATTAGCCAAACAATTAAAGTCTAAAATGACACCCAATAATATTCTTAAAATAAAGAAGATTATCAGTATTGTTTTAATGGTTTTTGGATTTGCTCTAATGATTCAGGGCTGGTTTCCAAAAGAAAAAGAAATGGTTAGAAATGCTTTTGAGAAGATTGAGAAGTAGTAGTTAATAACTAGAAAATATAAAATTTAACCTCTGAATTTCAGAGGTTTTTTTATTTTTATAAGTTACATTTTAACCTCTGGTGACAAGATTGTGGAAATACTAAGAATTAAACCTTCAAATTGCGTTACCGATTTTGTAGCAACGTTCGGATTCAAATATAAGCTTTATCTAATTTTTTTTAAAAATTAAACATAAAAAAAGATATATATTTCTGTATGTTTTTAAAGGCATTGTTCGGATTCGAACTTAAACTTTATCTAATTTTTTCTAAAAATTAAACATAAAAAAAACCTCTAAATTGCTTTAGAGGTTTTTGAGGCATCGTCCGGATTCGAACCGGAGTAGGAGCTTTTGCAGAGCCCAGCCTAGCCGCTCGGCCACGACGCCATTGCTTGAACGGATGGCAAAAGTAACTAAAATCTTTAAAATTCAAAACTTTAAAAGTAACTATTTTAAAAAATTAGTTTTTATGCGTGAAAAAATTACTTTCTAATTTCGGTCATTTTTATAGTAACTGATTCAACATCACCACCAATAGGAGGATTTATTTTAGAAACCCAAACTGTTGTTTTTTCTATCATTTCTATTTCAGCAAGTACACGAATATTGATTCTTTTAGCAACATGTTCTAATAAATGCGAACGAATTGCCATTTCTTCAGTAACAATTTTGTTCAAATGTACATAATCAACAGTGTCAAGAAGATGATCTGTTTGTGCTGATTGCTGTAAATTGGCTTTAATTTTTAGATCAACAGTATAGTCTGATCCAATTTTTCCTTCTTCAATTAAACATCCATGGTAGGAAAAAGTGCGGATGTTTTTTAGTTTTATAACTCCCATTTTCTTGTTGTTTAAGGTTTAAAGTTTCACGTTTAACGCCACTTAAGTAACTTTAAACCTGAAACCTGAAACCTTTTTTTTATCTTTGCTAAAATTACTATAAAATAATGGCATCAGAAGAGAAATCACTCAATTTTATTGAAC
The DNA here is from genome assembly GCF_015351595.1 of Flavobacterium sp. LC2016-12. Classification (GTDB taxonomy): domain Bacteria; phylum Bacteroidota; class Bacteroidia; order Flavobacteriales; family Flavobacteriaceae; genus Flavobacterium. Next base: position 409,212 of record NZ_JADKPT010000002.1, read on the forward strand.
AAATCATAGAGGAAGATTTAAAATCAGGTCTTTCACAAACTAAACTTCATTTTCGTTTTCCACCAGAACCAAACGGTTATTTACACATCGGACACGCTAGTTCTATTGCTTTAAATTTTGGTTTAGGACTTGATTATCAGTCTCCTGTAAATTTACGTTTTGACGATACAAATCCAGAAAAAGAAGAGCAGGAATTTGTTGACGCTATTAAAAAAGACGTGGAATGGCTAGGCTATACCTGGGCAGAAGAACGTTATGCTTCTGATTATTTTCAACAATTGTACGATTGGGCCGTTTTATTAATTAAAAAAGATAAAGCGTATGTTGATAGTCAGTCTTCTGAAGATATGGCGATTCAAAAAGGAACTCCTTCTACTGTTGGAACAGATAGTCCGTACAGAAATCGTTCTGTTGAAGAAAATTTAGATTTATTCGAAAGAATGAAAAACGGTGAATTTGAGGCTGGAACTCATATTCTTCGTGCGAAAATAGACATGAAATCTACCAATATGCTGATGCGTGATCCTATCATGTACAGGATTTTGCACAGACATCATCATAGAACAGGAGACGATTGGAAAATTTATCCAATGTACGATTGGGCACACGGACAAAGTGATTATTTAGAAGAAATCTCACACTCCTTTTGTACACTTGAATTCTTGCCTCACCGTGAATTATACGATTGGTTTTTAGACCAGATTATTGATGAAAATCAGATTCGTCCAAAGCAAAGAGAATTTGCAAGACGTAACTTATCACATACTGTTGTTAGTAAAAGAAAATTACAGCAACTAGTTAAAGAAAAGCATGTTAACGGTTGGGATGATCCTAGAATGTCAACTATTTCCGGATTAAGAAGACGTGGTTATACTGCTGCTTCATTGCGTAATTTTGCGAATACAATTGGTATTGCAAAACGTGATAATTTAATCAATGTATCAGTTTTAGAATTCTGTATTCGTGAAGATTTGAACAAAATTGCACCTCGTGTAATGGCTGTTTTAGATCCTGTAAAATTGGTAATTACAAATTATCCTGCAGGAAAAGAGGAGTGGTTGGAAGCAGAGAATAATCAGGAAGATGAGAATGCTGGTTTCAGAAAAGTGCCTTTTTCTCGTGAATTGTACATTGAAAGAGAAGACTTTTTAGAAGAAGCTTCGGCAAAGTTTTTCCGTTTGACTTTAGGAAAAGAAGTACGTCTTAAAAATGCATATATCATTAAAGGAGAAAGTGTTATAAAAGATTCGGCAGGAAATATTACAGAAATTCATGTTACTTATGATACCGATTCTTTAAGCGGAAGCGGAACAGAAGCAAGTCAAAGAAAAGTATCTGGAACTCTGCATTGGGTTTCTATTCAGCATGCCGTTGAAGCAGAAGTTCGTATGTACGATCGTTTGTTTACAGATGAAGCGCCGGACAGTTATAAAGAGAAAAATTTCTTAGATTTTGTCAATCCAAATTCATTAGAAATCATCAAAGGATTTGTAGAACCAAGTTTGGCAACTGCTCAAAATGAAGATAAATTTCAATTTCAACGTTTAGGTTATTTTACTGTTGATAAAGATTCAACTGCTTCAAAATTAGTATTTAACAAAACTGTTGGCTTGAAAGATGCCTGGGAAGAAAAAGGTAAAAAGGAAGAAAATAGTATCAATAATTCTTTAAAAGATATTAATAAATATTTTAAAGTTGAAACTAAGCCGGAACGTATTGCAATTGAAAGTGCAATAGGGGAGAGCATCAAAAATGTTTCAAGTTTTTCATTGTTACAAAATTCATTAAAGAAAAATATTAACAATAATAAGGCTTCGTTGTTATTTGCTCAGTTTATTTTGAAATATTCTCATTTGAAATCTGCTGATTTTGAAGAAGAGGATATCAAAAAATTATATACAATGTCATTAAGAAGTGAATCAACTTATGTTCGATCAAAAGCACTTTTGAATTTAAGAGATTTAGAAAATCAAAGTTTAAAAAGTCAGTTTGAAGATGAAATTTTAAAATTATATTCAAATCCTCCAAAAAATGCTTCAGAGAGAGAAATTGAAATTCTTTCTGAAATGGTAAAGAAATAACATCATTAAAATCTATTGAAAAGCGCTTTTTATAAGCGCTTTTTTTATTATTTATATTTTCTATTTAAAATTAAATTTTTATAAATATTTTATATTAAAAATGACTTATATAAATTGCTTTTAAACGCTTTTTTTTACTTCTTCCGATACAGAATTCATCTTTTAAAAAACAATTAAAATAAGCGTCTCATTTTAGTTTTAGGTCTCATTTTGGTCTTCTTTAGAGCTTATTAACAACAGAATGTTTATAAAGTTGCTATTTTCAATCTTCTTTTAAAAAAGCTGTGAATTTTGACAAAATTAAAAAGTAAATTTTATTATATCAATTTTAACAATCAATAATTCTAATTTAGAAGTTTATAATTATTATATATAAAAACTATCAAAATTAATGTTTTAATAGATAATTTAGAGTAAAAGTGACCTTCATAATTTAATTTTAAGGCCTTTTTTTACTTCTTCCATCTCGTAACTCATCTTTTGAATAATTGTTGATTTTTAAGCTTTATTTAAGTTTTAGACATCATTTTTGTGAGTTTAACGGGTTATTAACATACAATTGTTTATAAAGTTGCTATTTTTATCCAAAGGTCAAATCTTAAATTTTTTAATTTTAAAAATGACACTTGAGGAATCAAATCTGAGTTTATCTGAAAATTCAAAAATTACGTTTTTTGTTTTTAGATTTTATTCTAAGTCTGCATTCCGAAAATTGGTTTTATGGTCAATTCTAATTGTGTTTGTGTTTTGATAATACTTCAGTAAAAGTATTTTTCGATTCATTTCATAATTTTCAAATTTCATGAAATTGGTTTTGTGATTTATAAATTTTGATTTTCATTTTTGATCAAAGAAATTTTTTAATCCTTAAATTTAATTATCATGAAAAATGTATTTTTTACTCTGGCTATTTTATTTGCAAACATTGCAATTTCTCAAACACATCAAATCTCAAAACATAATGGAGAAGAATTGGATGTTAATTTTATCAAACATGAAAATGATTTAATTCATTATTCTTTTAACGGAAGCTCGGAAGAACATAAAATTACGAAGTACGCTGTTTCAAAAATTACCAATAAACAAACGAATCAAACTAAAAAAATATCTGATAGAGTAGTAGTAGATTCAAAATCAGATTACAAAATGGTAACTGTTTTGCCTCAGGAAAAGACAATAGGTTTAAAACAAGCCGCTAATTTTTCAGGAATATCGACGAAGACAAAAGGAGAGCCGCCAATTGCAAATCAAAACCAAACTGCTTTAAGGATCAAAACGCAGTCAGCTACAAAAGGTTATCCGTTTGTAAGCATAGTTGAAAATGATGGTAAATACGAAGCAGTAGCTTACATGTATTAATTGTATTGTTAAATTATAGTAAATATCATTTAATCAATATTTTATATTTCAAAAAAGCAGTACCTTTATTAATCATTTAAATTTTAATATTATGTCAAAGAACTTAAATACTATTGCGGCAATATTAGCTGGCGCCGCTGCAGGTGCGGCAATTGGAATTTTATTTGCTCCGGATAAAGGATCAAAAACCCGAGCGAAATTGAAAGAAGGTATAGATGATGCAGCACATAATTTGAAAGATTCATTATCAGCAAGTTCTGAAGTTCTTCGTGAAAAATTCACTGGTGCTACTAAAGGCCTTGATGGTACATTTGATGAATTGCTTTCGAATGTAAGTCATAAAACAGAAGAGGTAATTACGTTTTTAGAATCTAAACTAGCTGATTTAAAAGCACAGAACGCTAAACTTCAAAAATAATAAATACAAGAAGCACAAATTTTGATTACTTTTAAAAGTAATTTTTTGTGCTTCTTTTTTTAAATTTAAACTACAATTATGGCTTTTGAGGAGTTAAAAGAAAATACTGAAAACATTCAGGATCAGGCTAAAGTTTATTTAGACAGTCATTTAGCGTATTACAAACTTTGGGGATTTAAGGTTGCGATGAAATCGACTACTTTAATTTTCAAGTTTACTCTAATTTTATTGTGTTTTAGTATGGTTTTACTTTTTGGATCTTTTGCGGCAGCTTACGCTTTTGGAGCATTATTCGAAAGTACAGCGCTTGGATTTTTAGCAGTAGGAGGGATCTATCTTTTGTTTACCATTTTACTTTTCTTTATTAAAGATAAGTTTGTGGAAGGTCCAATTTTAGAAAAATTCTCAGAAATCTTTTTTAACGACTAATTTATGGAACCAAAAAAATACGCATCATACGCTGAAATCGAAAGAGATTTGGAAATTCTGAAATTAGAAAAGGAGATTAATTATCAGAAATTGGTCTTAAGTTTTCAGAGAACCAAAGAAGGAATTACACCGCAGAAAATTGTTAATGGATTCTTTTCTTCTTATAAAGATTATTTCTCCAACAACTATCCTAAGATTTTGCAATCCATTTTACCACATATTATCAGTTGGTTATTTAATAAAAAAAGAGGCAATTAAGCCTCTTTTTTATTTGTATTATTCTTTTATCTCGGGTTGAATATCATCTTCATAACCAGATTGAAGTGGTTCAATCTTTTTAGGTTTTTCTAATTTTTTATTGTTTTTCTTCATCATTTCTCCAACCTGATTCGATGCTGAGAACGATGCAACCATATTATTCAGCATATCACTTCCGGCCTGTGGAGAATTCGGTAACAAAATTAAATTTGAATTGGCGTCTGCACCAATTGCTTGTAATGTATCATAGTGCTGTGTAACTACAATTAATGCCGAAGCTTCTTGTGAATTGATTCCCACACTGTTCAAAACTTCAACACTTTCTACTAAACCTCTTGCAATTTCACGACGCTGATCTGCAATACCTTGACCTTGTAAACGTTTACTTTCAGCTTCTGCTTTTGCTTTTGCAACAATTCTGATTCTTGAACTTTCAGCTTCAAATTCGGCAGCCGTTTTTTCTCTGTCAGCAGCGTTAATTCTGTTCATAGCATTTTTTACTTGAATGTCTGGGTCAATATCGGTTACCAAAGTATTGATAATATCATAACCGTAAGTGGTCATAGCTTCGTTCAATTCTCTTTTTACTGCAATGGCGATATCATCTTTTCTTTCAAAAACATCGTCTAATTTTAGTTTAGGAACTTCGGCACGAACGACATCAAATACATAAGCGGTAATCTGATCGTGTGGATATTCCAGTTTATAAAAAGCATCGTATACTTTTTCCTGAATCACTTTAAACTGAACCGAAACTTTCATTTTGATAAAAACGTTGTCTTTGGTTTTTGTCTCAATGATAACATCTAACTGTTGAATTTTAAGATTTACACGTCCGGCAATTCTGTCGACGATCGGAATTTTAAGTTGTAAACCTGAATTTCTTACGCTTAAAAATTTACCAAATCTTTCGATTACAACAGACGATTGTTGTTTCACGGTAAAAAAAGAAGACATAAAAATAAAGAATCCGAAGACTAAAAGGATAATTAATGCTGTGTTCATGGTGATATTGTTTAGTTTTTATGATTGGGTAAATTACGAATATTCTTCCAATTTAAATTTTTTAGACATTAAAAAAACGCTAAGAACATTTAATAGATGTTTCTTAGCGTTTGATATTTAAAGTATACTTATTTATAAAGTACTTATGGCTTTCTGAATTCTCGAAATAGTTTCTTCTTTTCCGATGATTTCAACAATGTCAAATAGGTGAGGACCTTTAAGAGCTCCAACCAAACTTAAACGGAAAGGCTGCATTACTTTACCCATTCCAATTTCGTTTTTAGTTAACCAATCTTTTACGATGGCTTCAATATTTGCGGAGTCAAATCCATCAATATATTCAAGAGTCGAAATCAATTCCTGCATTAAAGCCGGAGTTTCTTCCTTCCAGTTTTTGCTTGCTTTTTCATCATAAGAGGTTGGAGCCTGGAAAAAGAAATCAGTTAAATCCCAAAATTCAGAAACAAAATGCGCTCTTTCTTTAATCAAGGAAACAATTCTTGTAACGTCATATTTAGAAACATCAACACCTTTTTCAACTAAAAAAGGAGTGAAGTCTTTCGCTAAATCAGCATCATTTTGTTTGATTAAATATTGGTGATTGAACCATTTGTTTTTCTCAGGATCAAATTTTGCTCCCGATTTATGAACTCTGTTCAGGTCAAATGCTTCAACTAATTCTTCTAAAGAAAATAATTCTTTATCAGTTCCGTCATTCCAACCTAACAAAGCAAGGAAGTTGATAACAGCTTCAGGGAAAAATCCTTTCTCTCTGTAACCAGATGAAATGCCTTCTTCGGTTTTCCATTCTAATGGAAACACAGGAAATCCTAATTTGTCTCCATCTCTTTTTGATAATTTTCCGTTTCCAACCGGTTTTAGAATCAAAGGTAAATGTGCAAATTCCGGAGCATCCCAACCAAAAGCTCTGTATAATAAAACGTGAAGCGGCATCGATGGCAACCATTCTTCTCCACGAATTACGTGTGAAGTTTCCATCAAATGATCATCAACAATATTAGCCAAATGGTAGGTTGGCATACCATCACTTTTAAATAATACTTTATCATCAAGTAAATTCGTTTCAAATTTTACATCGCCACGAATGATATCTTTTAAATGTAAAGTTTCATTAACCGGAGTTTTAAAACGGATTACATAATGCTCTCCATTAGCAATTCTTTTAGCAACTTCTTCAGCACAAATCACCAAAGATGTATCTAACTTTTCACGATTGTGATGGTTGTAAATAAATGTTTTTCCTTCTGCTTCGTGCTGTTTTCTATGTGCATCTAAAGCTTCCGGAGTATCAAAAGCATAATACGCCCAACCCGAATTGATCAATTGATCAGCATAAGATTGGTATAAATCTTTACGATCACTTTGTCTGTACGGACCAAATTTTTCATTTTTACCAACGGTTTCTTCAGGAGCAATTCCTAACCATTCTAATGCTTCCATAATATAAGCTTCAGCACCAGGAACAAAACGAGTCTGATCTGTATCTTCAATTCTTAAATAGAAAACACCATTGTTTTTTTTGGCAAATAAATAATTAAATAGGGCAGTACGAACTCCGCCAATATGTAAAGGTCCTGTTGGACTTGGTGCAAAACGCACGCGAACTTGCTTTGACATTTGTTTAAATTTTGATGCAAAGATACAACTTTACTTAAATTCCAATTTTTTAAATTCCAAATTCCAAGATGCTGTTCAAGTTGGAATTTGGAATTTATTTTTTGGAATTTGAATAACTATAATTACTACTTTTATAGGTTATAATCAAAAGAGATTTTATTTTGAAAACGACATCTGCTATATATCAAAAGTTAGAAGCTTTTATAAAGAAATATTACACCAATGAATTGATAAAAGGGGGACTTCTTTTTATTGGTTTTGGATTATTGTATTTTCTGTTTACGCTTTTTATAGAGTATTTTCTTTGGTTAAAACCAGTAGGAAGGACGATTTTATTTTGGCTGTTTATTGGAGTAGAAGTTTTCCTTTTGTTCCGATTTATCTTGTTTCCAATTTTCAAGTTGTTCAAACTTCAGAGAGGAATTGATTATAATCAGGCTTCTAAAATTATTGGAAACCACTTTACAGAAGTAAGTGATAAGCTGACGAACTTTTTACAATTATCTTCTTCTGAAAATTCAGCAGAAAGTTCAGAATTAATGCTGGCTTCGATAGAACAAAAAGCGAATTCGTTGCAGCCAATTCCATTTGGGAATGCCATCAATTTTAAAGCGAATAAGAAATATTTGCCATTGGCTTTGGTTCCAGTTTTACTTGTTGCCGTGTTTTATATTTCTGGAAATAGCAATATTATTTCGCAAAGTTTAAATAGAGTGGTACATTTCAATGCTACCTTTTTGCCACCAGCTCCTTTCAAATTTGTGGTTTTAAATTCGAATTTACAAACAGAACAAAATAAAGATTTCGTCATCAAAATGGAATCGGTTGGGAAAGTAGTTCCGGAGAATGTGATGATTCATATTGGGGATGAAAGCTATTTTATGGAATCTTCGCAACCAGGAAAGTTTGAATTCAAGATTGAAAAACCAGTTGATAATGTTCAATTTTCTTTTGAAGGAAATTCAGTTTCATCTGATGAATATGAATTAAAAGTGATTACAGTTCCATCAATTGCCAACTTTGAAATGGTGTTGAATTTTCCATCTTATTTAAAAAAGAAATCAGAAACTATCCAAGGAACTGGAAATGCAATTGTCCCGGAAGGAACTTTGGTAACCTGGAAAATGAATACACAATCGACTCAGGAGATTGTTTGGAAGGATGGAAATGCAGTTTTTAAGTTCAATAAAGCAGAAAACGAGTTTAAATTGGCTAGAAACATCAGTCAAAATACAGAATATCAAATTCTTACTTCGAATAATAAGGTTAAAAACTATGAAAAACTGGATTATCAGCTGTCAGTTATCAAAGATCAGCATCCAACGATCACAGTTTCTCCCGCACCAGACAGTTTAAAGTTGGATAAAAATTATGTCTTGGGAAGATTGGGAGACGACTATGGTTTATCGAAATTACAAATAGTTTATTATGAACGTAACAAACCAAACACGGCTAAGCGTGGAACCATTCCTGTTAAGCAAGCAGTATTTGATCAGTTCGTTTTTAACTTTCCAAGTAATCTTGCTGTAGAAGAAGGAGTATCGTATGAATACTATTTCGAGGTTTTTGATAATGATGCGCCTCATCATTTTAAGAGTACAAAGTCTTCTGTTTTTTCAGACAGAGTTTCTACTACAGATGAAGTTCAGGATATGGAATTGCAACAACAAAATCAGAACATCAATAGTCTTGAAAAATCTTTGAAGAATCAGAACAAGCAATTTTCTGAAATGGATAAGATTCAAAATACAGGAAAAGAAAAGGATAATTTAGAGTTCAAAGATCAGCAAAAAATCAATGATTTTATCAAACGTCAAAAACAACAAGATGAATTGATGAAACAGTTCGCTGAGAAAATGAATCAGAATTTAGATAAGTTCAAAGACGAAAAGAAAGACAAAACGGCTGATGATTTACAAAAGCGTTTAGACAATGCAGAGAAAGATTTGGAGAAAAACCAAAAGCTTTTAGATGAATTAAAGAACTTAAATGATAAATTGAACAGTGAAGATTTGTTTGATAAGATGGAAAAATTCAAACAGATTAGCAAGAACCAATCTCGCAACTTAGAACAATTAGTTGAGTTAACAAAACGTTTTTATGTAGAGAAAAAAGCAGATCAGGTTGCTGAAAAATTAAATAAGTTAGCAGAACAACAAGAGAAACTTTCGAATAAAGACAGTGAAAACACAAAAGACAAACAGGATGAAATCAATAAATCTTTTGATAAGATCCAGGAAGATCTGAAGGATTTGAAAGAAGAAAATAAAACATTAAAAGCACCATTGGATATTCCGTCCGATGCTTCAAAAGAAAAAGATGTTGATTCTGATTTACAAAAAGCTTCTGAGGAATTGGCTAAAAAGAATACTTCTTCGGCTAAGCCAAAACAAAAAAGTGCTGCTCAAAAAATGAAGAGCATGGCACAACAAATGCAATCAAGTATGGAAGGTGGAGATCAGGAACAATTAGAAGAAGATGTTGCAATGCTTCGTCAGGTTTTGGATAATCTTTTAGCTTATTCATTATCTCAGGAAGATGTAATGAAACAATTTAAATCAATGAAATTAGGTTCTTCGGCTTATACTAAAAACATTAAAGTACAACAGAATTTGAAACAACAGTTCAAACATGTAGATGATAGTTTGTTTGCTTTGTCTTTGAGAAACCCAAAAGTAGCAGAAGATGTAACGAAGGAAATTGGTAACGTACAATATAATGTAGACAAAGCTATTGAATCTTTGACAGACGTTCAGGTTCCAAAAGGAGTTTCACATCAGCAATATGCTGTTTCGTCTGCCAATAAATTAGCTGACTTTTTGAGTGACTTATTAAATAATATGCAAATGTCAATGTCGAAACCAGGATCTGGAAAACCAAAACCGGGAGAAGGACAAGGAATGCAATTGCCAGATATTATTCAAAAGCAAAAAGGGTTGGGTGATAAAATGAAAGAAGGAATGAAGGAAGGAAAGAAACCCGGAGAAGGAAAGGATAGTAAAAGTGGTGAAGGTAAACAGCAGGGTAAAGAAGGACAAGGTAAAGACGGGCAGGGAAATAAAAATGGTGGAAAAGGAAATGAGAATAAAGAAGGTAACGATGGAGAAGGAGATGCTGAAGCGATTATGGAAATATACAAAGAACAGGTAAAACTTCGTGAAGCTTTACAAAAAGAGTTGGCAAAACAAGGTTTAGATTCTCAAGGCAAATCTGTAATTGATCAAATGAAACAATCTGAAAAGCAACTTTTAAATAAAGGTTTTAAGAATGAGAACCTTCAAAGGATTTTAAATATTCAGCAGGAATTATTAAAATTAAACAACGCAGTGCAACAACAAGGTCAGGATACAAAGCGTCAATCTGAAACAAACAAAGCTGAATTTTCTAATCGTTCGAATGCTTTACCAAGTTCACTTTTGGAATATTTAAACAGTGTAGAGATTTTAAATAGACAATCACTACCTTTGCGCTCGAATTTTAATCAAAAGGTTCAAGAATATTTTAATACAAAATGATCAATTTTAATTACGAAACCGAATTTACTTTAGATAACGAACAAGCCTTTTCTGATTGGTTAAGTGCTGTAATCGTTTCTGAGAATAAAAACGAAGGAGAGATAAACTATATATTTTGTGATGATGAATATCTTCATAAGATAAATGTAGAATATCTTGATCACGACACATTAACAGATATTATCAGTTTTGATTACACGGTTGGTAACGAACTAAACGGAGATATATTTGTTTCTGTTGAAAGAGTAGAAGATAACGCAAAGGATTTTAATGTTTCTTTTGAAGAAGAATTGAAACGCGTTTTGGCTCACGGCATATTACATTACTGTGGTTATAAAGATAAGTCAGAGAAAGATGCTGAATTAATGCGTTCGAAAGAAGACGAAAAAATCGCAATGTTTCACGTGGAACAGTAGAGAAGTTTGTTTTCAGGTTTATTTGGTTTCAAGTTTCAAGTTATTAGAACGAGTTAGTTGTTCCACGTGAAACATGTTTGGTTTTGATAATAAAGGAATCTGAACGTTCCACGTGAAACATATTTAATTTTGAAAGGAAAATTTCATCGTTTCACGTGGAACATTTGAAAATGAAGTTTTGGTTTGAAGTTTTGATTTGAAGTTTTGATTTGAAGTTTTGGAAAAAAATCTACGGATGTTCCACGTGGAACTTTCGTAAAGTGAGAACCTGAAACTTGAAACCTGAAACTTGAAACCTGAAACTTGAAACCCTTTAATACGTTCCACGTGGAACAAAAGAATAAAGAATTTAATTCTGAGGACCAACTTAAACGGTTTCCCAGAGAATAGAAAATAAAATGTTTTTAGAAGAATACGATGTTATAGTAGTTGGTGCAGGTCATGCTGGATCTGAAGCCGCGGCAGCGGCCGCAAATTTGGGATCGAAAACCTTATTGGTTACGATGAGCCTGCAGAACATTGCACAGATGTCTTGCAACCCAGCGATGGGCGGAATTGCAAAAGGACAAATAGTGCGTGAGATTGATGCGTTGGGAGGATACTCTGGAATTGTTTCAGACCGAACAGCAATTCAATTTAAGATGTTGAACAAATCAAAGGGACCTGCAATGTGGTCGCCGAGAGTTCAAAGTGATCGAATGCGTTTTGCTGAAGAATGGAGAATGATGCTGGAGGGAACTCCAAATTTGGATTTCTACCAGGAGATGGTAAAAGGTTTGATTATCGAGAACGGAAAGATAAAAGGAATCAAAACTTCGTTGGGAGTAGAGATTCGATCTAAATCTGTCGTCTTGACAAACGGAACTTTTTTAAATGGTTTGATTCATATTGGAGAAAAACAATTTGGAGGAGGAAGAGCAGGAGAAAGTGCCGCAACCGGAATTACCGAAGATTTGGTGAAAGCAGGTTTTGAAGCTGGAAGGATGAAGACAGGAACGCCCCCAAGAGTGGATGGACGTTCTTTGGATTATTCTAAAATGAACGAAGAAAAAGGAGATGCAAAGCCGGATAAGTTTTCGTATTCTGATTTGACAGCTCCATTGACACATCAAAGATCTTGTCACATGACATACACGTCTTTGGACGTGCATGATATTTTAAGAGAAGGTTTTGATCGTTCGCCAATGTTCAACGGAAGAATCAAAAGTCTTGGGCCAAGATACTGTCCTTCGATTGAAGATAAAATAAATCGTTTTGCAGATAAAGAACGTCATCAACTTTTTGTTGAGCCGGAAGGATGGAATACTTGTGAAGTTTATGTAAACGGATTTTCAACTTCGCTTCCTGAGGATATTCAATTTAAAGCTTTGCGTTCAGTTGCCGGATTTGAAAATGTGAAATTCTTTCGTCCAGGTTATGCGATCGAATACGATTACTTTCCACCAACGCAATTGAAACATACTTTGGAAACAAAGTTAGTTGAGGGATTATATTTTGCCGGACAAATAAATGGAACTACAGGATATGAAGAAGCAGCTTCGCAAGGATTGATGGCCGGAATAAATGCGCATTTAAAAGTGCATGAAAAAGCGCCGTTAATTTTAAAACGTGATGAAGCTTATATTGGAGTATTGATTGACGACTTAATTACGAAAGGAACAGAAGAACCTTATCGTATGTTTACGTCTAGAGCAGAATACAGAACATTGTTGCGTCAAGATAATGCTGATTTCAGATTGACACCAATGTCTCATGAAATTGGTTTGGCTTCTGAAGCTCGTTTACGCAGAATGGAAAAGAAATTAAATGAATCTGAAAAGATGGTTGCGTTTTTCAAAGAGACAAGTGTTTCGGTTGCAGAAACGAATCCAATTTTAGAAGCAAAAGAAACTGCTCCAATTACACAAGGTGATAAAATGTTCAAAGTATTCTCTCGTCCGCAAATTGATTTGGAGGACATGATGAAGTTTGAAAAAGTAAAAGAATATATAGAAGCAAATGATGTTGATCAGGAAATTTTGGAGCAAGCCGAAATCCAGGTCAAATATTCTGGTTATATAGAAAAGGAAAGAAATAACGCTGACAAACTAACTCGTTTAGAAGAAGTGAAAATTCCGGAGAATTTCGATTATGATAAAATCAAATCGATGTCAATTGAAGCAAAACAAAAATTGAGCAGAATTCGTCCTGTAACCATTTCACAAGCTTCAAGAATCAGCGGAGTTTCTCCGAGTGATATTTCTGTGCTTTTGATTTATATGGGAAGATAAAGGTAGAGACGCACTTTAGTGCGTCTTGATCTGTTTCAGATTTCAGGTTGTTGGAACGCGAAACTGGGAGGGAATTTTAGTTTGAGGATTTAACCTGAAACTTGAAACAAGAAAAACTTGGAACAAAAACTAATTGTTCCACGTGAAACTATTTCAGTAATCTAAAATCTAAAATTTCGTTATATGAAGATTATAGAAAAGAAAATGCTGTCTTTAGAGGAAAAAGAAATTCTGCGTGAACTTTGGAACGAGGAGTATCCAGCGAGATTGCATTTGAAAAACAATGAAGATTTTGAATTGTATTTAAACGGACTTTCAAATACAAAACATTATTTGCTGTTTGATGATTCAAATAAAATTAATGGCTGGGCATTTACTTTTCTGAGAGAAGGAGAAGATTGGTTTGCTATAATTTTGGACCATCAAATACAAGGAAAAGGAAATGGTTCACTTTTAGTCAATGAATTAAAAAAGAACAATACGAGTTTGAATGGTTGGGTTATTGATCATGAAAATGAAATAAAACAGAATACAAAACATTATAGATCTCCAATGCCGTTTTATATAAAAAACGGTTTTACAATCTTGGCAGATATAAGAATTGAAAACGAAAAGATGTCGGGTGTGAAAATAAATTGGAAACATTAAAGAATATATATTAAAGCCTAAAATTAAACCCAAATACCTACTAATTATAAAATGGACGTTTTAAACAAAAAACATTTTCTTACTGTTAAAGATCATTCTGTTTCGAAAGAAATTTTCGAATTGTACCACGATGAAACTTTAGATATGTTGATTACATCTCCACAACCCGCTTTGGAAAATCTTGGACGATATTACGAAAGCGAAGATTATATTTCGCATACAGATAATAAACGTTCCTTATTTGAAAAAGCATATCATTTTGTAAAAAATATTGCTTTAAAGAATAAACTGAATTTAATCAATTTAGAGCAATCTCAAAAAGGACGAATTTTAGACATTGGTGCCGGAACGGGAGATTTTTTATTGACCGCAAAAAATGACGGTTGGGAAACTGTTGGAGTGGAACCAAGCGAGCGAGCAAAAAATATTGCGATACAAAAAGGAATTTCTTTTGTGAACGAAATTGACGCTCTTGAAAATAATTCGTTTGACGTAATTACCATGTGGCACGTTTTGGAACACGTTCCAAATTTAGAACTTCAAATTCAGGAATTGAAGCGTTTGCTAAAACCAACTGGAACATTAATTGTTGCGGTTCCAAATTTTAAATCATACGACGCAAAATATTATAATGAATTTTGGGCAGCTTATGATGTACCAATTCATTTTTGGCATTTCTCAAAAAAAGCCATTGAGTCGCTTTTTGAAAAAGTAGATATGAAATTGGAAAAAGTGCTTCCAATGAAATTTGATTCTTTTTATGTGAGTTTATTATCCGAAAAATACAAAACTGGAAAAATGAATTATATCAGCGCTTTTTTCATCGGATTAAAATCAAATTTAAAAGCGGGCAGTACAAAAGAGTATTCATCCCACATTTATGTCTTAAAAAACAAGTAAAACGCAATTTAAGCGCATTTCTGCCGCTTTTTCAGCTTTACTGAGGGTAATTTATGTCTTTTTCGAGAAAACGTTTCTAATAAAAGCTATTAAAGCCGGTTTTAATAGTGTTGAATTATTGACATTTTTCTTTCCATAAATAAAAACAATATCATAAAATTATAGCATTTTTTAAACTTTATGTTGATGCTATTTATTTTTTTATATTTTTGTCTTCAATACATTAAAAAAAATAGAAATTTAGAAAATGAAAAAAGCATTAGTAATTATCGCACTTTCAATTTTGGTTGTTTCGTGTAATAAAGCAACAGAGGTTAAGGAAGTAAAAACAGCTTACGTTGATACTTCGGTTTTAATGAAAGAGTACACTGAAGCAAAAGATCTTGAAGCTAAATACAAAGCTCAGGCAGAAGAAAAAGGAAGACAGCTACAAGCGGAAATTACTCGTTTTAAACAAGACGCTGCTAATTTTCAAAGTCAGGCGCAAGCTAATGGACAGGCATGGGCTCAACAAAGAGGAGCTGAATTGCAAAAAAGAGAGCAACAATTGGGTTATGCTCAACAAGCATTATCTCAACAATTGCAGCAAGAAAGTGGTGTTGAAATGGATTCTCTAATAAGCGGAGTTAAAAAATTCATCAAAGATTACGGTAAGAAAAACGGTTATTCTTATATCTACGGAACAGGAGATGCAGCGTCAATTTTATATGCTGAAGAGAAATATGACATCACAAAAGATATCATTAAAGCTTTGAACGATAAATATAAAGCTGAGCCTAAAACGGAAACTCCGGCTCCGGCGAAAGAAGAAGCTAAAAAATAATACCAAACAAACTAACTAAATTAAAAACCTAAATCTGTCAAGATTTAGGTTTTTTCTTTTATAAAAAGGCGATACTTTTGGCATTTCAATACACGCCCAATGCAAAACGTTTCAGAAGCTGCTGCTTACACCTTACAATTCATTAATCAAACGCAAAAATCTATATTTCTAACTGGTAAAGCCGGGACTGGAAAGACGACTTTATTGCGCGAAATCATTGCGACTACACATAAAAATACAGTTGTGGTGGCACCTACCGGAATTGCAGCACTAAACGCTGGCGGTGTAACCATTCATTCGATGTTTCAGCTTCCATTTTCGGCCTTTTTACCGACTTATGAAGAGAGTTCACAGTTTACAGAAACGGTAAAATTTGAAAATAAAGAGTCGCTGCGCAGGCATTTCAAAATGAACAATGTTAAGCGTAATGTAATCAGAAACATGGAGTTACTGATTATTGATGAAGTGAGTATGTTGCGTGCCGATTTACTTGATGCGATTGATTTTATGATGCAGACGGTACGAAGAAATACTCGCGCTTTTGGAGGTGTTCAGGTGCTGTTTATTGGCGATTTATTGCAATTACCGCCCGTAATTCGGGATGAAGAATGGCGCACTTTGCGTAATTATTACAAAGGAAAATTCTTTTTCCATTCGCATGTAATTCAGCAAAATCCGCCCTTATACATTGAATTATCTAAGATTTATCGCCAGAGTGATGATAAATTCATTTCGGTTTTGAACAATCTTCGAAACAATCAGATTACACCGCAAGATATTCAGATTTTGAACGAATATGTAAAACCGGATTTCGATTTAAAGAATAATCCGGGTTATATCACATTGACCACCCATAACGCAAAAGCCGATTCGATGAACGAGCAGGCTATAGGCGATTTGGCAGGAAATGAATATGCTTATCAGCCTTTTGTGGTGGGCGATTTTCCGGAAAAAATCTTTCCGGTTGAAGAAAATTTGAAATTAAAGGTTGGTGCACAAGTCATGTTTGTAAAGAACGATTTGTCATTTGAAAAGCGCTATTTCAACGGAAAAATGGGCGTTATCAAATCCCTTTCTCCGGAGGAAATTTTTGTTCATTTTCCGGAAGAGAATAAAACCATTGAAGTGGAAAAGTACGAATGGAAAAACATTCGCTACAAAGTAAACGAGCTGACAAAAGAGATTGAAGAAGAAGTTTTAGGTACATTTGCGCATTATCCGCTAAAATTGGCCTGGGCAATTACAGTGCATAAAAGTCAGGGATTAACTTTTGAGAAAGCTGCGCTCGATGTATCGCAAGTTTTTGTTCCCGGACAGGCCTATGTGGCATTATCACGTTTAACGTCTTTAAACGGCCTTATTTTGCTTTCTCCACTGCAAATGAATGGTATTTCGAATGATCAAGATGTAATGGATTATGCTTTGAACAAAGCGACAGAAGAAGTCCTGAAAAATTCGCTTCACTTCGAAACCAAAAATTTTATTCATAACTATTTGATTAACAGTTTTAATTGGACAGATTTGGCTCAGGAATGGCGAAATCATCGTTTTAGTTATAATGAAAATGCGGTTAATTCTGAAAAAGCGAAACATTCTGTTTGGGCGCACAAGCGTTTAGAAACCATCGATGCGTTGGTGGATCCTTCGCAGAAATTCATTCAGCAGCTTAATAAAATTTTCAGCAAAGAAAATGTCGATTTATATTTCGTGCAGGAAAGGGTAGTGGCGGCTTACGATTACTTTTTTAAATCGATGGATAGGCTGGTAACTGATCTTTTGCAGAAAATGGCTGAAATTCAGAAGTTTAAGAAAGTCAAGGAATTTTATGAAGAACTGGCTCTTTTAGACGATTTGCAAACTAAAGCAGTTTTGCGCTTAATGAAGGCCAAATTACTCATAGAAATCGTTGTGGCAGGTGAAACCATCTGTAAAGAGAAATTGACGTCTACAGCGATTAAAAACTATAAAACTGACAAGGTTTCTAAGATACGAGAGGAATTTAATATGGCGAATACTGATATTTTTAAATTGGATGAACCTACAGTGCGTTATACAGCCAGAAAATTAGATAAAAACGAACCGAAAGCAGTAAAGAAAACTACAGTGGAAGAAACGTATGATTTGTGGTTGGAAAAAAACTCCATTCAGGATATTGCCAGAATTAGAAAACTGAATGTCCAAACTATTGAATTGCATTTGGTTAAATTAATTCAGGCGAAGAAAGTTGATATATCTGATGTTTTGCCATACGACAAAATTCTGGCGTTGCGTGAGGCTTTTCAGTTTTATCAGGAAGAATCTTTGAATGGTTTGAAAGAAAAACACGGCGAAGAATTTACCTGGGACGAACTTAAAATGTTCAAAGCCAGTATCAATTAATTTTCTATTTTGTAACTTAGTGTTTATAATCGGAATAAACCGATTAAACATTATGTAAAATAGAAAATTATGAGAAAGATAATTTACGTACTATTTATTGTTTTTTGTGTTCATAATTCATCAGGGCAGGACCTAAAACCGGAGTATCAAAAATTCGTTAAAAGCTTTATTTCCAATGTAAAAAGCAACAACAAGGAAGGAGTTGCGGCTTTTATTTCTTTTCCGCTTGGAAGAGAATATCCAATCCCCACGGTTAAAAATAAAGCCGATTTTATAAAACGATACGATCAAATTTTTGATGCAACCCTCAAGAAAGAAATCATAAACTCAAATCCCGCAAAAGATTGGGCAGAAATGGGCTGGCGTGGCATAATGCTTGGCCAAGGCGATATTTGGATGGATACAACCGGAAAAGTAATTACAATAAATTACCAATCGCAGGCGGAGAAAGATCTTAAAAACAAATTAATTGCCGGCGAGAAAGGAAAACTTCATCCGTCAATTGCCACTTTTAAAGCTCCGGTTTATATTTTGGAAACGTCTAAATTCAGAATCAGAATAGATGACTTAGGAAACGATAATTACCGATATGCTTCGTGGTCGATTAAAAATCCGATGAGTCAAAAGCCTGATTTAATACTTACTAATGGAAAATGGATCTCAGATGGAAGCGGAGGAAATAGCCATTACGAATTCAAAAAGGACGCTTATTTGTATGAATGTTATATCATTGTAATCGGTACAGATGACTCTCCACCAGCTTATCTAACAATCTCTCAGAATGGAAAAGAGATTCTCAATCAGAATGCGAAAATAGTAACCAAATAAGAACAAACCTGTTTCATGTGGAACAGGTTTTTTTGGTTTTTATTGGAATAATAATGAGATGAATTAATGCGTTATAAACTTAAAGTTTTTATGTGAAAGCATAAATTAATTACTTTTATATTTGGAACTTAATAATCAGATTAATTATCAATTAAAGTGTTTTTAATATGAAAAAAGTAAATCTGTTTTTGGTTTTAGTACTGTTTGTGGACGCTTTCGTTTCGGCTCAGACTGTAAAACCTGAGTATCAAAAATGTATCAAAAGCTTTATTGATGCGATCAAAAGTGACAAGAAAGAAGTGATCGCAGAACTGGTTGCTTATCCTTTAAAACGCGAATATCCAATACCTGATATTATCGACAAATCTGATTTTATCAAACGTTATGATGAAATTTTCGATACCGCTTTAAAGAATGAAATTACAAAATCAGATCCTGCAAAAGACTGGTCTGATATGGGTTGGCGCGGTATAATGCTAAATCAGGGCAATGTGTGGATGGATTTTGATGGCCGTTTAACCAGTGTAAATTACCAGTCACAAGCAGAGATTGATCTGAAAAAGAAACTGATTGCTGCTCAAAAAAAAGAATTGGATTCCAGTATTGCTTTTTTTCTAAAACCGATTTGTGTTCTGGAAACAGAAAAATTCAGGATCAGAATTGATAATTTGGGAAATGAGAATTATCGCTATGTTTCCTGGCCAATTGAGAAAGCGATGAGTGAAAAGCCTGATCTAATAATTTATAGAGGAAATTTCGTGGTAGAAGGAAGTGGAGGAAACCACCAATACGAATTTAAGAAGGAAAATTATACGTATGAATGCGCCTTTATAGTTGCTGGTGAAAAAAATGCGCCTCCGGCGAAACTAACTATTTATCAGAATGGTAAAGTGATTCTTTCGCAAAACGCTAAGATAATTGCAAAATAAAAACCTGTTCCACATGAAACAGGTTTTTTATTTTTAAATCTGAGCTTGTGCCTTTTCTAAAGCTTTTTGCTGATTGATTTGCTTTACTTTAAGTTTTTGAATTTCAAGTTCATTTTTTTTCAGTTTGACTTGTTGTTTCTGAGATTCTTCTGTAGTAAGAGAACTCAATTTTGAATTAATCTTTTGATTTTCAGATTCTAATTTAGCTATTTTATTTTTGCTGTTCTGTAAATCTTTTTCTGAATTTTTCAAATCTTTTTGATGTTTCTCAACCGTTTTTTGCTCTTTTTTTAGTTTGTCCTGATTCTGTTTCAGTTTAGCATGTTCGTCATTTAGCTTTTTATGATAATCATCGGAGGATTTTTCCGCTTTTTTTTCTAAAGCAATTTGCGCTTTTGATGTCGTAGTAATTTGCTGAGCATAAAAGTATTGTGAAGTTAATACTAAAAGAAAAGCAAAGAATAATTTTAATTTGTAACACATAATTTTTATAGATTTATTTGAATCTAAAGTATGTGCTGCTGAGGATGTATATTAACGTAAAAGGCTTTTTTAAGAATAAAATAGGCCAAAAAAAAGCCTAATCGAAAGATTAGACTTTTTAAATTTTATAGATTTTCGACTAGAATCCAGGCATCTGGATTTTCACCTTTTTGTATTTCTTTTTGTGCTTTTTGAGCTTCAGACATTGTTGCATAACTTCCGTATAAAACCGGGAATAAGCCATGTTTGTTTTCGCCAAGCATTCGCGCTTCATAACCATCTTTAACCAGTTGGTTATAAGCTTTTCTTGCATTTGCCTCACTTCTGTATGCACCTGCCATTATGTGATAAGGCAGTACTTTTACAACTTCTGTTTTTGCAGAATCGACAGATAAAGTTACTGCAGGTAGCGGATTCTCAATAAAGAATGTAGCTTCCTGAATTTTGTTCTCTACTTTTTTCTGAACCGCATTTTCTACTACAAGCGTTTTTGTAGTGATTTGATTTTGGTATAACGGATAACCAATGCTTCCTGTAATGCCAAGACCTAAAACAAAAATTGCTGCATATTTTAAGAAAGAATTTGAAGATTTTGATTCTTCTTCAGAATCGTGTAATTGATATACTTTCGATTCTTCGATTTCCTGTAATTTCTTCTCAAAAATTTCTCTTTTTACCATTGGAGCAACAAACGGACTAAGACCGAAAGAACTCGTTAGATAATTAGTTTGATCACTTGGAGTGAAAACCATATTATTATCGGCATTTAGACGAATATCACCGATGTTTTTTATATTTAAAACACCAGATTCCTCTAACGTCTTTTGCCAGCTTAAAACTTGAAATGCAATAGCACTTACAGCAAATCCATAGGAGGTTTTTTCTGTTAGCGCGATATGATTTGCCAACAAACCATCATTGTTTTTCAAAAGACTGTTAAATGCGATCGTTTTTCTCGGTGGAGTAAACGAATTTGTACTTGAATTAAGCTGCGCCGATTGAATTTCGGTTAAAAATGCTCCAAACCCTGGAACCGTTACACACTGATAACGATACAATAACTGTGCTATATAAGTTTCGATTTTCATAGTAACAAAGTTATACATCCAATATAGTTATCAAAATTTTATTCACAATTTTTATTAACAATTCTGATAATTTTATAGACAATTCGTTTTCAGTTAGTTAAATAAAATTAGCTTTTTGACTAAAGTAATGCGAAATCTTTACTATTTAATTTTTTATAAGAATTTACTTCTAATTTATATCTTTGCGCTTCTTTTAATTTCATAATAATTTGTTTTAAAAGATATTTTTTGTCCTCTCAATAAACTTTTTTTTAAGCCATGTCAGACCAGGAATTATTTTATTTATTAGCCTTATTAAAAGTAGATGGCATTGGTGATATTATGGCCAAAAAACTATTGACCCATTTTGGAAATCCTGAAGCTATTTTCAAAGTTAAAAGTAATCAAATTGCAGGTATTGATGGCGTTGGTTCGGTTTTGTTGCGGAATCTAAAAGACAAGACGGTTTTTGAAAAGGCCAATAAGGAATTAGAATTCATTAAATCGAATGCCATTAATGTTTCCTTTTTTCAGGATGAAAGTTATCCAGACCGTCTCAAACATTGTATCGATTCGCCTGTTTTGATTTTTACTTCAGGAAATATTAATTTAAAAAACAAAAAACTAATAAGTATTGTCGGGACGCGGCAGATTACCTCATACGGAATGGAATTCTGCAAAAAGTTTATTGAAGATCTGGCGCCGCTAGATCCAGTAATTGTTAGCGGTTTTGCGTACGGAGTTGATATTGTCGCACATCAATTGGCAATGGATAATAACCTGCAGACCATTGGGGTTTTGGCGCATGGACTGAATCAAATTTACCCAAAAACGCATAAAAAATATATTGCCAGAATGGAAGAAAATGGCGGTTTTATAACAGAGTTTTGGAGCTCATCCAACCCGGATAAGGAGAAATTTGTACGCCGAAACCGTATTGTGGCCGGAATGACCGAAGCCACCATTGTAATTGAATCTGCAGATAAAGGAGGCTCGCTGATCACCGCAAATTTAGCCAATGATTATAATCGTGACGTTTTTGCCGTTCCCGGGCGCGTTACAGACAAATATAGCCAGGGTTGCAATGATCTGATCAAAACACAAAAAGCAAACGTTCTAACGAGCGCTGCTGATTTAGTTTATGTGTTGAATTGGGACATTGAAAAGAAGTCAAAACCCGTACAAAAACAATTGTTTGTAGAATTAGAATTGGACGAGCAAAAGATTTATGATTTTCTGCTCAAGAACGGAAAAGAATTGCTGGATGTAATTGCGCTTCAATGTGATTTTCCTATTTATAAAATCTCAGGAATGCTTTTGAATATGGAATTGAAAGGTGTTATTCGGCCTTTGCCAGGGAAGCTTTTTGAGGCGATTTAATTTAAAAGAAGTTGCCACAAATTACACAAATTTGCACGAATTAATTAGTGTAAATTTGTGTAATTCGTGGCAAAAAAATTATTTTCCAAATCCAAGAACTTCTCGAACTTTGGCCAAAACACCATCTGCAACAACAGAAGCTTTTTCAGCACCTTTTTTCAAAAGTGCATCTACTTCTTCAAGGTTGTTTATGTAGTAATTGTATTTTTCTCTTTCGGTTTTAAATTTTTCGGTAATCAATTCAAACAAAGCTTGTTTGGCGTGACCATAACCGTAATTTCCGCCTAAATAATTCGCTCTCATTTCCGCAATTTGTTCTTCAGTTGCTAATAATGAATAAATGGCAAAAGCGTTACAGGTATCCGGATTTTTTGGTTCTTCAAGTGGCGTACTATCGGTTTCAATGCTCATTACCTGCTTGCGTAACACTTTATCATCAAGGAAAATATTGATAATATTATTGGCAGATTTACTCATTTTTCCGCCGTTGGTTCCCGGAATCAACATACTGTCTTCCTGAATTTTAGCTTCTGGAATTACAAAAGTTTCGCCCATCTGATGGTTGAAACGGGAAGCGACATCGCGAGTGATTTCTAAATGTTGTAACTGGTCTTTTCCAACCGGTACAAATTCAGCATCATACAACAAAATATCGGCAGCCATTAACATCGGATAAGTAAAAAGTCCGGCATTAACATCGTCTAAACGATCTGATTTATCTTTGAAAGAATGGGCTAAAGTCAATCTTTGAAATGGAAAAAAGCAGCTTAAATACCAGGTTAATTCGGCTGTCTGCGTCACATCAGATTGTCTGTAAAAAGTAACTTTATCTGGATTTAAACCACAAGCAAGCCATGCAGCTGCGGTGCTATAAGTGTTTTCTCTTAATGTTTTTCCGTCTTTAATTTGTGTAATCGAATGTAAATCAGCTATAAACAAATAAGATTCATTTGCAGGATTATTCGATAATTCAATTGCAGGTATGATTGCTCCTAATAAATTTCCCAAGTGTGGCGTTCCAGTACTCTGAACACCAGTTAGTATTTTTGCCATTCTAGTTTTTTATTTCTAAACGCAAAGTTCGTTTTTTTACCTCAAAGAGCATAAGTTTTTGTAAAGTTTTAGAACGTAAGCGTTCTATGTTAATGTTTTTTTACCACAGAGTGCACGAAGTTTTTCACAGAGATCCGAAGTTTTCACTGTTGTCTATAAAGTAAAACTTAGCTTAGATCACTGAGGAATCGTGCCTTTTATTTATCATTAATGACTCTTCTTACTCCATTTTTTAAAAGTATTTCGTTGAAATTTATAAGTAATCCAAGTTTATAGTTTCCAAGCCTCAGATAAGTTAAAGTCTGAGCTAAGTGTTGTACTGTTAATGATTCTACACTTTTTATTTCGATTATAAATTTGTTTTCTACTAGTAAGTCAACTCTATAGCGACAATCTAACTTTACTTCTTCAAAAATTAATGGTATTGCTTTTTCTTTTTCGACAACAAGTCCACGTTGTGTAATTTTGTAGAATAAACATTCTTGATAAGCATTTTCTAACAAACCTGGTCCTAATGCTCGATGAACATCAATTGCTAATCCAATTATAATAGTCGATATTTCATTTTCTGTCATATAATGATAAATTTTTTAATAAATATTTTCTTATAAAATTAATGTTTTTTTTACTATTGAAACATAAAGTTTGAAAAATGATAAAGTGTTTGTAATAATTGAAAATCATAGATGAGTTTCTCACAGACACAAATCTCCGTGATCTTAATTTGCTTGCAATAAGTTTTCAAACCTTCTTTTCTCTGTGAAAATCTTTGTGCTCTTTGTGGTAAAAAAAGTACTCTACTTGCCAAGAGAAGCAATTCTTTTATCAAAAATTCATTTCTGTTTTCTTACATTTGAAGCTATGAAAGGAATTAAGATTATTTTTTGGATTTTGTGGCGCATTTGGTTTTACGTGGTAATGGCCATTCCGATATTGATTATGCTGCCGTTTTTGCTTGTTTCTATTATAACCGAAAGTGGATACCCCTATTTCTTTAAAATGGCCCGCATTTGGGCTAAATTCATCCTTTTTGGGATGGGTTTTTATTATTTGGTGGAGCGCCAACAGAAACTGGAAAGAGGAAAGAGTTATATGATAGTTGCTAATCATACCTCAATGACGGATATTATGCTGACTTTGGCAGTGGTTAGAAATCCGTTTGTCTTTGTGGGAAAGAAGGAACTCGTTAAGATTCCGTTGTTTGGATTTTTCTATAAAAGAACCTGTATTTTGGTTGATAGAAATTCTTCAAGAAGTAAAAATGAAGTTTTCAAAAGGGCACAAAGCAGACTTAATCAAGGACTTAGTATTTGCATATTTCCTGAGGGAGGAGTTCCTGATGATGAAAGTATATTATTGGATGAATTTAAGGACGGCGCTTTTCGATTAGCGATTGAGCATCAAATTCCGATTGTTCCGATTGTTTATCCGGACAACAAGGAAAGATTCTCCTATACTTTTTTGAGCGGCAGCCCCGGAAAAATGAGAGTAAAGATACTCCCTTTTATAGAAACTAAAGGGTTAACCGGAGAAAGCAGAAAAGAACTTCGTGATAAAGTCAGGCAAGTGATCTACAAAGGCTTGCTTGAGTTTCAAAAAGTAAAAAATAAAAAATAATTTAAAAGCCGACTAATTGCAATAATTAGTCGGCTTTTCTTTTGAATTAAAACCCCCCATTTTATATTCAAAAAGTTATCTATGGATAATTTTTTCTGAAATAAAGCGTAACACTTTTTTAAATCTTAGTTTGGTTTTTTTACGGTTTTTATTCAACAACACTTCTAATTTTTCCTTCATAGTAAAAGACTTTAAGAGTTGATAATAAAGAGTTTGGTTAGAACTCAAGTTAACGTCATAATACTATAGAGAGCGAAAAATGAGAAAGGTTGCGTCGAAATTGAATATTTTTTTTAAAAAAGAATAAAAACCCGTCAGCACCAAACAAGCCAACGGATTTTTATTTAAAACAAATCAACCAAATTTATTCTAAAAACCTTCAAATTGGGTACTTATAACGATACCCAATTCTTATGTCTCTCTATAAGATGTAATTGTTTTAAAAAGGTTGCGTCAGTTTTACTATTATTTTTGAAATAAAAAACCCGACAAGTTTTAAATCTTGTCGGGTTGTATGTAAAGCCTTGTTTTAAGGATATTTATAAAGATTTAAGCGTTTGCTAATTCTTTAATATGTGCTTTAATTTTAGCCTCTAATTCATCTGCTAATTCTGGATTGTCTTTGATTAAAGCTTTTACAGCATCACGACCCTGACCTAATTTAGTGTCGCCATAACTGAACCAAGATCCTGCTTTTTTAACGATATCAAACTCAACAGCCAAGTCAAGAATTTCTCCGGTTTTAGAAACACCTTCTCCGTACATAATGTCGAATTCAGCAGTTTTAAACGGTGGAGCAACTTTGTTTTTTACAACCTTTACTTTAGTTCTGTTTCCAATTACGTTTTCTCCATCTTTAATTTGAGATGAACGACGAATATCTAATCGTACTGAAGCGTAGAATTTTAAGGCGTTACCACCCGTCGTAGTTTCAGGATTTCCAAACATAACACCAATTTTCTCTCTCAACTGATTGATGAAGAAAACAGTACAGTTTGTTTTGCTGATTGTTCCTGTTAATTTTCTCAAAGCCTGAGACATCAAACGTGCATGAAGACCCATTTTAGAATCTCCCATTTCACCTTCGATTTCACTTTTTGGTGTCAAGGCAGCAACCGAGTCAATAACCACAATATCAATTGCTCCTGAACGAATTAAGTTTTCAGCAATTTCCAATGCCTGCTCCCCATTGTCTGGTTGAGAAATGATTAAGTTTTCGATATCAACGCCTAATTTTTCAGCGTAATTTCTATCAAAAGCATGTTCTGCATCTATAAACGCAGCAATTCCACCCGCTTTTTGAGCTTCGGCAATTGCGTGTAAAGTTAAAGTTGTTTTACCAGAAGATTCTGGTCCGTATATTTCTATAATTCTTCCTTTTGGATAACCGTTTACTCCAAGAGCTAAATCGACACCAAGAGAACCTGAAGAAATAGTTTCAACTTCTACAATGGCTTTATCGCCCATTTTCATTACGGTACCTTTTCCGTAGGTTTTATCTAGTTTGTCAAGCGTAAGTTGTAACGCTTTTAATTTGGCATCTTTCTCTGAACTCATCTCTTTTTTTTCTTTTTCTTTCATCTAAATTTTTATAATTCTTTCATTCTCAAAATAAATCAGAAATTAAATAACGTACTGACTTAGATTTGTATCAGGCTTGTAATTTTGTAAAAATACTTCTTTTTTTTGAAGTTTATTGTTCCAAATTGTATCAAAATTTACTATAAAAATAAAGCCTTTAATTCTGTAGCTTCTTCTGGTTTTATTTTCCCTGCAAGCAGTAAACTCAACTGTTTACGACGTAAAGCAGCATCAAAACGCTGAATTTCTAAGTCGGTTTGCGGTATAATTGCCGGAACTTCGACAGGTCTTCCGCTATCATCTACTGCAACAAAAGTATAAATTGCTTCGTTGGCTTTGGTTCTGCTTCCGGATTCACGGTCTTCTACCCAAACATCAATAAAAGCTTCCATAGAACTTTTAAAAGATCTTGAAACCTTTGCTTCTATTGTGACTACGGCCCCAAGCGGAATTGCTCTGTTAAAAGCTACGTGATTTACAGAAGCTGTTACTACAATTCGGCGAGAATGTCTGCGGGCAGCAATACTGGCGGCGCGATCCATACGGGCTAATAATTCACCACCAAAAAGGTTATTTAAAGGATTTGTTTCGCTCGGTAAAACTAAATCAGTTAATATAGTCAGCGATTCTGAAGGATGTTTTGGATTCATTTTTTTAATTTATTTTAATCCTTTACGGATTTTAGAATTACAAAATTGCGGTTGATTTAATTCAACCAATAAACAGCCATAACGGCCGGAATAAAATAAATTACAATGGTTCTTGCGCCATCGTAATCTTTGGCCAAACGTTGACCAAAAAGCATCATTAACAAAGAAATACATGAAAAAATAGCGCCGTAAAAACCAAATTCGCGACCACTATTTGTTAATAATTGTATCGCACCAACAACACATAAAATTCCAGAAATTAATTCTAAAACTAAAAGATGCGCAAGGGCAAGCGGTACTTGGTTTTTTAATGGTGTTTTGGCAAAATGTCCTTTGAGCCATTCAACATTATCTTTCCAGTAAAAAATTTTTTCATAGCCTGATTGTAAAAAGGTTAAGGCTAAAAAAGCTAACAGTAAAATGGAGGCAACATTATTCATTTGGAAACTATTTTTTATGAATTAAACGAGTCAGTTTTATAGATAAATCAGTTAAAATTATTTTTGCATTTCCGTTTCTTTCAATGTGATACATCGCATCTGAAAGTTCTTTAAAAATGTCGTGAATGTTATTTCCGTTTACAAAAGGAGCAAAATTTTCAAGTTTGAATTTGTCAACCCTTGGTTCAATGTAAACTAAAGTAGGAGCTTCATAATTTAGCAAAAGTGCCTGCCTGAACATTTCAATACAAAACTGAATGAATTTTTTCTGGCTTTCACGACCTAAACCTGCAATTTCTTCACTCCAGGTAATTAAGTCCTGAATAGCGGCTGCATTTCCTTTTGCCCTAAATGCGGCACGAACCCAATTGACAAACCATTGCTCAAAGGGATATTCTGCATCATCTTCTTTTAATAAAGAAAGAGCTTTGTTAAAATTTCCCTGAGCCTGATGCGCAATTTTTTTGGCTTGGTTTGAATCGATATTTTCCTGAGAAACGAGCGCTTCAGTAATTACCTTTTCTGGTACACCATTAAAGTGAATTACCTGACAACGAGATCGAATGGTTTGTATAATATCTTCTTCATTTTCAGAAATGAGAATAAAAATTGTTTTATCTGATGGTTCTTCTAAAAGTTTCAATAATTTATTTGAAGCGGCGATATTCATTTTATCGGCCATCCAGATAATCATAATTTTATAGCCGCCTTCGTATGATTTTAACGAAAGTGATTTTAAAACTTCCTGAGCATCTTCTACCCTAATTTCTCCTTGTTTGTTTTGAACGCCTAACATTTTATACCAGTCAAATAAACCTCCGTAAGGCATTTCCTGAATAAAAGTTCGCCAGTCCTGAATGAAATCCAGACTCTTTGGCTTTGTTTTTACATCCTCAGTCGTAACGGTCGGATAGATAAAATGCAAATCGGGATGTGAAATGTTTTGAAACTTCAGATTGCAGGAATCGTTGCCGTTTTCGTTTTCATTACCGGTGTTGTTGCATAAAATATACTGCGCGTAAGCAATGGCGGTAGATAACGTACCGCTTCCTTCTGGTCCGATGAATAATTGTGCATGCGGAATTCGTCCTGAAGCAGCACTTTTTATCAAGTGACTTTTGATGTAATCCTGACCTAAAATTTGTGAAAATTGCATGAAGCAAAGATATAAGAAAATGATATAGTCAAAAATTTTCGTGAAATAAGTTTATCAGGCTACTTTTATTTCTGTTTTTTAAGTAGGTTTTTAACTTAATTTTTTTTGTTTTTGATGCCAGCTTTTGTTAATACAGGGATTAATTAAGAGAGATATTAAGAATATTTTGTTAATAGTTTTTTTGAAAAAGTGATAATTATGGATTTTTTTTGGTTATTATTTTGTAAAATCCAACAAATATTATGTGTAATATCTTACAGTTTGGGTTTTAACTATTTTAACAAAAAGCTCGTTAAAACGCACATTTTCTCGACATAAGACTAGATTTTAAGTTTTTTTTAAGGTTTTTTTTTGAAAAAAGAAATCAATAAAGTTGCAATTTAAGTTAATTTATATATTTTTGTTTTCATCAATAACAACTATAAATAAGAATCTATGAAAGGGAAAATTATTTTATTTAGTGCACTTTTTTTATTGACAACCGGAGGTATTTCTGCGCAGGCAAAAAATGCTCCGAGAAGTATAATTAGTACAACAGCTATTATCCGTAAATACCATGATCAAAAAGAATTGAGTGGTATGCAAAAAGGTGAGCTTTTGGAATTATACATTGAGCGTATAAAAGTTTTAGTGAAAACTCTCCCTTACATTGCTTTGGTGACTAAACCAGGCGTTACAATGGCTGACTTAGGTATTCCGGACGATTCTGAACACAAGAAAGTGTTAGACGGACAAGCAGTTGGTACAACAGCATTCTTAGATACAACAGTAGAATTTCAGAGAAAAATGATGCCTTATTCAGACAAAGGAAATTTGATCGCTGCTATTTTATTTTACGAAAGCACATTGAAATCATTACATGAGTTCAACGATTTGAACGAAATGTAATAAAAAATATTTTTTAAAACCTTTTTCAAAGTCTTTACGTAGATGAGCTAGATTTCATAAACGTTATTTTGAAAGAGATATAAAAAAACAACTCGTTCTCGATGTGTTCTGAATAATATCAGAAAACCCGGGATGAGTTTTTATCATTTACGCATACCCAAATTTATTATTAACCGTAATACCCCCTTATCATGAAAAAAATTACTCAAATGATCTGCGTGCTTTTGACAGTTACTGCAATGAGTGCACAGCAAGAGAAAGGAATTATGGGCTACACTAATTGGTTGAACAACTGGACCGAATTTAAGCCTAACAAAGTAGAGTATGGAGAAGCAAACCAAATTTTAGCAGGAAACATTTCTGTTAATACTAAATTGCTGAAGAGGAATATTTATGTTTTGCAAGGAAACGTTTATGTTACAAACAATGCTGTTTTAACGATCGAGCCTGGAACTTTAATTATTGGTGATTTCGAGACAAAAGGAACATTGGTAGTTACAAAAGGTGCTCAAATTATTGCAGACGGTTTAGAAACTGACCCAATCGTATTTACATCAAACCGTAGCCAGAAGAAAGCTGGAGACTGGGGTGGAGTTGTGATTCTTGGTGATGCTCCAATCAATAAATTTGGAAATGTAGGTTCTTATAACTTAGATCTTGATCCAACGCTTACTACTTATGGTGGTGACAATGCTGCTGGAAACTCAGGGATTTTAAGATATGTAAGAGTTGAATTTGCAGGAAAAAAAGTAAAAGGAGCTGATACTTTCAATGGTTTAACGCTTGCTGGTGTTGGAAGCAAAACTATTGTTGAAAATGTAATGGTTAGCTACTCTGGTGGTGACTCATTTGCTTTCTTTGGTGGTGATTTGAACGCTACTAAATTAGTTTCTTATAAATCAATTAACGACGATTACAAATTTACTCAAGGTGTACAATGTCGTTTATATAACTCTTTAGCAGTAAGATCTTCTTATTTATCAAGTAATAAAGACGGATCTCGTTGCATGGAAGTAAAATCATTCGAAAAGAAAAATGAAACTGATTTTACTAAAAAACAAACTTTAGTTGTAGCCACAAATATTACAATGCTTAACGACAGTGAGAACATCAAAGCTGATATTCAGGCTGGTTTGGTAAAAGAGGCAATTTATGTTGCTGAAACTGCTTCACTAGAAATGAAAAGAAGCGTAATCTCTGGATTTAATCCTGCAGTTTTATTAGACAGTAAAACAGAGATTAACGATGCTAATCTTAAGAAAATCAAAATTGAAGAAATGTACTTTAACCTATGTAATGGAAACATCTTTACAGAATACAATTCTAACAATGAAGATTTAGAAAGCTGGTACGGAAACCCTGTGTTTTTCAATGTTATGTCGCAAAGTGATAACAAAGAAACATTCATTGATATCTACAATGCTAAAAAGCCGGATTTCAGATTACAATTAGGAAAAATCACAGCGTCGAGCGGCAACAAATAATTGATTTCGATTTTTATTTTACAGCGTAAATTTTATTAATAAAGTCCCCAGACACAATTTATGTATCGTCTTATACCGGACTAAATAAAGATCAAAACATAATGGCCCCAACTATAAAAAAGTATTTTATTTATACAATATTTTTGGTATCTCCTATTGCTTTAAGTTTACATGCACAAAGTACAGAAGCCGGTAAAACAGCTTCTTTTACTACAAACTGCAATAAAACTGCGTCAATAGTTTTAAACCAAAATAGTGATATAGCTGATAAACGTATCAGCAAATTAGATGATAATTCTAATCAGTTAATAGCAGGGCTATCCATCCCCAAGGATAGCCTTTCTATAGCGACTGAAACGAACAATCAGTCTACTACAAATTGTCAGGAGAATTCATCGATTACAGCTTCTTATTCTGTTCTTGCAAAGGATATTATTGAGAACTATAAATATGACTTTTCTGAAACATTTATCGACATTCTGTTTTTTGAAGATATAGACTTAGCAAGAACTCGTACTATATGATTCAAAAAACTACTCTGAATTTTTTTAAATGCATTATAATTTTAGCACTTCTTTTTCTTTCAGAAGTAAATTTGTATGCGCAATCATCAATATCTCCTCAACAATTGCCTTTTAAGGATATTTGTGCTGGAGATATTGTTGATGACGCTAAATTCAATGAATATCTAGCGACTTTTTCGTATTTAAATTTTGCGTCAGATGTTACTTTTTCAGTTCAATTGTCTGATGAATTTGGTAGTTTTAGTTCTCCAACTGCTACTACAACACTTGAGGTTATTCCTTTATCAAGTACTGAACAAACAATTAAATTTGCAATCCCCAGAACATTAAAAGGCTCCAATACTTATAGTTTAAGAATAGTAAGTAGTAACGGAATTAATAGTCCAAGAGCACAAAATTTCTCCGGTTCATACTCTTTTTCAGCCTATTATAAAGACTATGTATCTTCGTTTTTAATTAATAAAAATGGAGACACTGCTACTTTCTGTTCTGGAGGGAGTTTTACCTTATCAGTTGATAATCTTACTCCTGAAGTAGAGGGGTCATCACCTGCAAATTATCCGAATATTAAATATAAATGGTATAAAGACGATGTTCTAATCTCAGGACAAAATTTAGCTTCTTTAGTAGTAAATTCGGCGGGTGTTTATTTTGCTGAACTTGATTATGGTGAATGTTCTAGTGTGAATTATAGTTCAAATAGAGTTACTGTTTCTTCTTCAAGTTCAGGTTCTGCTGTAACTATAAATTCAAGTTTAGGCAATCCTTTTTGTGCAAGTGGTGATGGGACTGTTTTAACAGCAACTAGCGGTAATAATTACACCTGGAAAAAAGATGGTGCTCCATATGGTGGTAACACTCGTACTGTAAAAACTAGTGAATCTGGTATTTATACTGTCGAAGTTGATTTTGGTGGGTGTATTGCTACAGGCATAATCGATCTTAAGAGTAATGGTTTTAATGCCAGTATTGATGTTGCAGATACGGTTTCACTTAACGAAGGAGAAACAATAAACGTTACTGTTACTACTGACGCAACAAGTCCGTCTTACGAATGGTATTTAAATAACAATCTTATTAACGGTGCAACGACAAATACCTATCTGGTAGCCGCAGTAGGTAATTATAAAGCTAAAATTTCTCAGGCATCTGGATGTATTGCTACAAAAGAGTTTCTTTTTAAAGTTACCGGACCAGCCCCACCAACAGCGGTAATTCCTAACATAGTAAATTTAAGTGGAAGTTATCCATATTGGAACATCCCTGATGCATATAAAACAGCAACTACCAAGTTGATAATCATAAGTTCAAACGGAGAAATCATGTTTGATGATGTTGGAAGTAATTACGACCCCCAGGTCAATTCGTTTATTAAAGATTTTAAAAATGTAAATCCAGTTTACTACTATGTCATTCAAGCAGACACAGGTGAAAAAAAAGGATCAATAACTGTGATAAAATAATATGAAGAAAATCCTACTATTCATAACTTTATTTTACGGTTTTTCAAATTCACTCTATTCCCAGGAAACTTCTGAGAATGGAGTTGTTTCGTTTTCATTACCTATCAGAAATTCATTAAAGTTTAATAGATATTTAATCAATCCAACATTTAGTTTTGTTCGCGAATCAAACCCTTATGTAAGTTTTTATAACAAAAGACAATGGGTTCAGTTTGATGATGCGCCAAATACTTATTTATTCAATTATTCCGGTCGTTTCAGAGAAAACGAAGCTTTTGCAGTTGGCTTATTTCAGCAAAATTATGGTCTGATGACCGTTTTTGGCGGAGTAGTCAATTTTGCTCATAACATCGTTTTACAGGAAGATAGTAACTTAACATTTGGTTTAAATGCCGGAGTATATCAAAGCGGATTAGACAAGGGAAAAATAGTTTCTGACGACCCAACTATTCTAAACGGTGACTATCCTTCAAATACATTACTTACTGTTAATCCTGGTATCAATTACGGTACTGCACTTCTTGATTTCGGACTATCGGTAAACAATCTTATTCTTTACAATTTCGGTACAGGAGTGGTAAAAGACGATCCGGAAAGAGCGATCGAATTACACGCTATGTATACCGGGTATCTTGATAGTTATGGCTTTTTTGACAGAAGTAAATTTTCAGGTATTGTAAAAACAGAAATTAAAAAAGACAAAACAGTTCTTTCAGGACTTGCCGTGATTGCTATTCCACAGGGAGTATGGGCACAGGCAGGATACAATACATTATACGGAATTTCGGCAGGGCTTGGTGTAAATATTTCACCAAGCATTGCTGTTGAATATAATTACGAAAGAGGAATGGGCAACCTAACTAATTTAGGTGCTTCCCATGAATTTGTAATTGCTTATAAATTCAAAAGTAAAAATTACTATTACGGTGATGATGATGAAGGTTCGCTTATTGATCCTTCAAGACCAAAACCGGTAATGGCTAAAAAATCCACTGCGCCAGTTACAAGAGTTGATGGAGCGGAGAAAGCCAGATTAGCTGCTGAAGCAAAAGCTGTGGCAGATGCTGAAGCAAAACAAGTAAGACTAGCTGCTGCTGAAAAAGCAAAAGCGGATGCTGAGGCGGCAAGAGTAAAATTATTAGCAGATAATAAAGCTAAAGTTGATGCTGCAGAAGCACAAAAATTAAAATTAGCTGCAGATGCTAAAGCGAAAGCCGATGCTGTAGCTGCTGCGAGAGCGCAAACAGCAAATGCGAATAAAGCAGTTTCAACAGAACAAAAGACACAAGCTCAATTGGCGGCCGATAAAGCCAGAGCCGATGCTGAAGCACGCAGAATAAAATTAGCTGCAGATAATAAAGCAAAAGTAGATGCTGCTGCTGCTGCGAGAGCACAAGCATTAACTGCAAGCAAAACAGCAACTGGAGAACAAAAAACAGCGGCACAATTAGCTGCAGACAAATCTAAAGCAGATGCTGAAGCATTAAGATTAAAACTAGCTGCAGACAAATCAAAAGCCGATGCTGAAGCCGCAAAAGCGAAAGCGGCCGCTACTAAGCAAGAGCCACAAAAAACGGCGGCACAATTAGCTGCTGACAAAGCGAAAGCTGATGCTGAAACACTACAGATTAAGTTAGCTGCCGACGCAAAAGCAAAAGCAGATGCTGCAGAAGCGAAAAGAAAAGCGGATATAAAAGCAAAAGCGGAAGCCGCAGATCTTCAATCCATTTTAGCCGCAGATGCAAAAGCAAAAGCAGATTCAGATGCGTATCAGGCAAAATTAGCTGCTGATGCAAAAGCAAAAGCTGCTGCTGATTCAAAAACTAAAGCAAATATTGATGCTGCAAATAAGGCAAAGTTAGCTGCTGATGCGAAAGCAAAAGCTGCTGAAGAAGCTGCTTTAAAAGAAAAATTAGCTGCTGATGCGAAGGCGAAAGCTGATGCAGAAGCAAGACAAGCGTTAATAGCTGCAGAAGCAAAAGCAAAAGCGGATGCCGAAGCATTGAAAATAAAACTAGCTGCTGATGCCAAAGCAAAAGCTGATGCAGAAGCACTACAAGCAAAATTAGCTGCCGATGCAAAAGTGAAGGCCGATGCTGATGCGCTACAAGCAAAACTTGTTGCTGATGCCAAAGCAAAAGCTGACGCAGAAGCATTACAAGCAAAATTAGCTGCCGATGCTAAAGCTAAAGCTGACGCAGAAGCATTACAAGTAAAATTAGCTGCTGATGCTAAAGCAAAAGCGGATGCAGAAGCACAACAAGCAAAATTAGCTGCCGATGCTAAAGCCAAAGCGGATGCAGAAGCATTACAAGCAAAATTAGCTGCCGATGCAAAAGCAAAAGCCGATGCAGAAGCACTACAAGCGAAACTAGTTGCTGACGTGAAAGCGAAAGCTGATATGGAAGCATTGCAGGCAAAATTAATTGCTGATGCAAGAGTTAAGGCAGATGCTGAAGCTACTGCAAAAGCAAAAGCTGAAGCAGAAGCAAAAAAATTACAAGAAGCTGAAGATGCGCGTGTAGCAAAACTTGAAGCTGATGCAAAAGCGAAAGCCGATGCAGAAGCATTACAAGCAAAATTAGCTGCAGATGCAAAAGCAAAAGCTGATG
The DNA here is from genome assembly GCF_015351595.1 of Flavobacterium sp. LC2016-12. GTDB lineage: Bacteria > Bacteroidota > Bacteroidia > Flavobacteriales > Flavobacteriaceae > Flavobacterium. The sequence goes on from NZ_JADKPT010000002.1 coordinate 445,506, forward strand.
CAGAAGCACTACAGGCAAAATTAGCTGCCGATGCTAAAGCGAAAGCCGATGCAGAAGCATTACAAGCAAAATTAGCGGCGGATGCAAAAGCGAAAGCAGATGCGGAAGCACTAAAAGCGAAATTAGCAGCCGATGCCAAAGCGAAAGCAGATGCAGAAGCATTACAAGCAAAACTTGCAGCTGATGCCAAAGCGAAAGCGGATGCAGAAGCACTACAGGCAAAATTAGCTGCTGATGCCAAAGCGAAAGCAGATGCAGAAGCATTACAAGCGAAACTTGCAGCAGATGCAAAAGCGAAAGCAGATGCAGAAGCTCTTAGAGTAAAACAAGAGGCTGATGCCAAAGCAAAAGTGGAAGAAGAAGCATTACAAGCGAAATTAGCTGCCGATGCTAAAGCGAAAGCAGATGCAGAAGCAGTACAGGCGAAATTAGCTGCTGATGCAAAAGCCAAAGCAGATATGGAAGCTTTACAAGCTAAACTGCTTGCAGACGCTAAAGTAAAAGCGGATGCTGAAGCTACTGCAAAATTGCAAGCTGAAGCGGAAGCGAAGCAATTACAAGTAGCAGAAGAAGCTCGTTTAGCAAAATTAGCTGCTGATGCTAAAGCAAAAGCTGATGCAGAAGCCCTTCAGGCAAAGCTTGCAGCAGATGCTAAAGCCAAAGCGGATGCAGAAGCATTAAAAATAAAACAAGCAGCTGATGCCAAAGCGAAAGCTGAGGAAGATGCTGTAAGAGCTAAACTTGAAGCTGAGGAAAAAGCGAAAGCCGATGCAGACGCACTTCAGTTAAAATTGGCTGCTGATGCCAAAGCGAAAGCTGATGCGGAAGCATTACAAGCCAGACTGGCTGAAGAAGCAGAATTGAAAGCTAAGTTAGCAGCAGATGCAGCAGCAGCAGCAGCAGCGTCAGCTCCAAAAGATGATTCAGCAAAAGAAATCGAGGCTTTATCAAAAGCTATAGATGCAGCAATTACATCACAAAAAGAGCTTTATGCACAGTTTACAACAACAGTGGCCAAAAAGCAAAAAGACCTGGATGATCTTAGAGAAGAAAATGATTTAAGTGAAAAAGGAATCTACAGAGAACCTAAACCGTTTAAAAGTGTTGCTGCAGAAAACAGTCAGTTAGAGGCTTTCAAAGTACAGCTTGCTGATGCAAACAGAACATCAAAAGAGGAGCTTATCAAGCTTACTAATTTATATAACCAAAGATTAAGAAAAGTTCCAAATAAAAATGATGCTTTAAACAAAGCTTATCTTGAAAAGATAAACCAATTGAAAGCGGCTCAATTACAAATGGAACAAGATAGTGCTGCGTTATTGGCGAATTTAGAACGTATCAAAGCGGAAACTGAGATCGAGAAAAAACGTAGAATTAAGCGTGCAGCTTATGAAAATGATGAAGGAAGATACAATCAGGATGTTGCAGCTCTTAAACGTATTAAGGAAAATACAAAAATAAGTAGTACACCATTAACGGCAAGTGATTTTGATTTTGGTGAAGATCAGTCAAATATGCAGATCATCAAGAACATCAAAAATTCTGAAAATGGTTATTATATGATTATTGCAGTTCACAGCAGTGTTGAAAAAAGAGATGAATTCCTGACTAAGGCAGTTGCTGCAGGACGATCAGACGTTAATTTCTTTTACAATATAGCGACAAGTAAATATTATATCTATTACGAGAAATTTGAAGGTTTATCTGAAGCAACTAAGGCATTAGAAGCAAAAGGTAACAAGCCATATAACGGGAAAATGGCCATCGTAAAAGTGGAGAATTAATAGAGTTAAAGTTGGTCCTCTTTTCGGAGGACGTAATAATAATAAATGTTATATAATACGAAGTGTTTTATTCAATAATGCCCCTTAAAGGATAAAATGTAAGTAAACAAAAAAAAGATTATGAGAAAGCCTACTAACCTAAGATTGATTTTATTGACTTTGTTTTTATTACAAAGTTATTTTATGCTAGCACAAAATCATATACCTTTTACTTCAAGGTTTGATACGAGTATTAGAGGAGATATGATGCTTATTGGTAATAGTGTTGTTAATAGAGATAACAATAAGAAAAATGAGTATGCTAACGATGCTTTTATCGGAACTACAGATAATAACTCGGAGAACATGCAATATGTTGATATTGATAATGATCCCGATACTTTTAGCTCAAGTGCTGCAAGTTTAAAGGTGCCGGATGCAAGCAGAGCTTGTTACAAAATTGTGTATGCAGGATTGTATTGGTCAGGTGTTTATACACAAGCTTCTTTAGATAACAAAACGGTAAAGCGAAGTGATTTAGGTGAGGTAAAGTTTAAGCTTGCCAACGAAACAACTTATAATAAAATTACAGGAACGTTAATTTACGATTATTACAATAATACTCCAAAAACAACAAATGGTGATCAAATACCCTATGCTTATTATTATGATGCTACAGACCTGTTAAAAGCTTCAAAAAACCCTGAAGGAGAATATATAGTTGCAAATATTAATGCTGCTCGCGGTAAATTGAGTAATGGAGGGTATGCAGCAGGATGGTCCTTGTTTGTTATTTATGAAGATCCAAACTCAAGCGCAAAATATATTACTGCTTACGATGGATTTAGCTGGATCAAAGCTAATGGTAGTCCTTTGACTTATTCAGTTTCAGGTTTTAAAACCATTCCAACAGGAAATGTAAAAGTAAAATTAGCTTTTTCAGCTTTAGAAGGAGATGCAAATACGCCAGGAGATACTTATTCAGTAAATGGTACACAGGTTTATACTAACGAGCGTAAAAAAGACAATTTCTTTTGTAGTGTTATTAATGATCTTTCGGGAAACAATCTCGCAAGAAGACCAGCAAGTACAAATACACTTGGTTTTGATGCAGGTATTATCAATTTGAATAATACCAATAATGCTATTATTAAAAATGGCGATAAAAAAGCTGATTTACAATTAACGACCAGTGGTGATGGTTATGGTGTTTATTTTAATGCTTTTAACGTAGAAGTTATAGCGCCTCAAATATTTTTAACAAAAATTGTAAAAGACACAGACGGAAAAGATATCGGAGGAAAGAATGTGACACTTGGTCAGCAGCTGCGTTATGAAATTACTATTCAAAATAAGGGTAATGATGATGCAACTTCTTTAGTTATTACGGACCAGTTACCAATAAACGTTATTTTTGATCAGTCAAAAGACTTACTTCCGTTACCAGATGGAATTAGAGTTAAAACACCTTATGATCCTGTTACAAGAAAAATAGTATTTGAGGTAACAGATCCCTTGTTAATTACAAAAAACAATCCTACTGTAAGCACTATTGCTTTTAAAGTTCAGGTTGTTCCTGATTGTCATTCGTTAAGTGAGGCTTGTTCTAATAGTATCGATAACCAGGCCTTTGCTACTTACAAAGGTAAGGAAAACACCAATTTTTCAATCGATGAAACAGATCCGCAAGGAAGTGTTAATTCAACTGAAGGTTGTGCCGTAACACCAAAAGCCACAAACTTTTTAGTAGGTATAGACGGTTGTAAATATACTGAAAATGTAACCTTATGTACAGATAGCGTTGATCTTATTCCAGCAAAAGGATATGAAACGTACACATGGTATAGTGATGCGGCAATGACCAATAAAATTGGCGAAGGAAAACCATTTAATGTGACTAAAGAAGGAACATATTATGTGTATAACTTAGCAGCAGCACCATGTAGATCTATCTCACAATCTTTTGTGGTAACTCGTTTTAAAAGTACAAGTCCAAATCCTGTGCTACCTTTCGCAAGTGAAACTGTAACTTGTGCCGATAACGGTAAACCGTTTCCAAACATTTATTTGTGTGGTGGTAATGCTAAAAAAGAAATAAAAACAAATATCACAGATGCATCCAATATAGTATGGGAGCGTTTCGTTGAAGGTAGCTGTACCGTAGCAACGGGTAAAAACTGTCCGAATGAAGCATTGGCAAGTACTGGAAACCCAAGTGAACTTTGTAAATGGGAGCAAGTAGGAACAGGATCTGATTATACTGCAAGTGAAAAAGGAAAATACAGATTAACGGTTACCTATAAAGGTGGAGTTTGTTTCAATCGTTTTTATTTTGATGTTTATAAAAATCCTTTAACTCCAACAGAAAAGCACACCGATATTATTTGTTCAACAAATGGTAGTATTACAGTTGAAGGTGTTCCAAGCGGATATGAGTATGCAATCAGCACAGATCCAAATGGAGCTATCGGAGCATATCAGCCAACTAATGTATTTCCAATAAGTACTCCTGGTTCTTATACTGTGCATGTTAGGCAGACTATTGTAACTGATTTCCCATGTGATTTTACAGTTGAAAACATTCTTATAAGAAAAAGAGATATTGATGTTAAGACAGTGATAACACAACCTCTTTGTGCAGGTGCTAAGGGTAGTGTTGACGTTGCTGCAAATAATGTGCAACCAAATTATACTTTTGTAATCAAGCAAGGTAATACCACAATTCAAAGTGTTGGACCAGTTTCTAAAAATACTACAAAATTCGATTTACTTGAGGGCGATTATGTACTTACCGTAACGACAGCTGATGGCTGTACCTATTCAAGTGATATAAATATAGACGCACCTGATCCACTTACCGCAACTTATGACGTAAAATCACTGACAGCTTGTTCAGATGGAGAAATTACAATAAACCCTAAAGGTGGTACAAAACCTTATTTTTACTCTATAAATGGGCAGCCATATGTTTCTTCTGATGATAAAATTATAGTTAAAAGTCCAGGTGGTAGCTATAGCATTATAGTTGCTGACAGTAATGACTGTACCTATACAATTCCAACATTTTCTGTAAATCCTATTGCTAAACCAACAGTTACTATAAATTCAAAAAATTTAAATTGTTACAATGCTAAAGAAGGAGAAATTTCGATTACAGTTACTCCTGCAGATTCTGGTTATACCGTTTCTTATAGTGTCGCTGGAGTTGCCGGCGGTGCATATACATCTTTACCAACAACAGGTTTAGTTGCCGGGGATTATAAGGTTACAGTAAAATATACAATAAACGGAGTAGAATGTACTGATCCGGAAAAAATTATTAAGATTACAGGGCCTGGAGCTACGCTAACTGCTTCTGCTGGTGTTGCTGAATTGTCAGGTTGCGGCCCGACAGGGAATACTAAACAAGGAATGGTTAGAATTACCAATCCTCAGGGAGGTGTACCTTTTCCTGCACCAGATTTATACCGATATAGTTTTGACGGAGGAGATACTTATATTAAAGATAATTTTGCCTACATAAACCCAAGCAAAACACCTATTACATTATATATTAAAGATGCTGCTGGGTGTGTTTTTCCGATGTCAGGTATTATTTTAGACGAAAAACCGGCTGATCCTATATTTAGTGATCCTGTTTTAACTTATAATTGTAAAGGAGAAGGGACAGCTACAGTAACGGTTAATGCCGATGCAAGTTCAAATTATAGCTATTCTTACTATTTAGGGAAACCGGATCCTGCAAATCCTTCTAATTATATTTATACTTTAAATACAAATTCTCCGGCTTATATCTTTAAAGATATTCCTGTTGGAGATTATAAAATTAAAGTAGAGTACAATTTAGTATCTGTTCCAACTTTTAGTAATTTACTAAAAGAGGATTTTGGAAGCGGACCTCCAACGACAGCTCCTGGAATTGCTGCGGCATATTGCTTCAATGACCAAAGAGTTAATCCACCTTATCTATGTAAATTCCCTGATGGAACACCAAGTCAATCTGTAGAAGATAATGCCTACTCCGTTGCTAGTTTTTTCTGGAGAGGAGATGATAAACTGTCAAATAATAGTGGCGCATGGTTCCACTTTAAAGATCATACTACAAACCCTAATAACTTAGATAACACGGGAGACCCTGATGGTAGATATTTATTAGTAAATGTTGGTAATGCTGCTGGGAAATATGGTATTTTATACAGTAAACCAATTGCAGATGTTATACCTAATCAAGACGTTATTGTTGACTTTTACGTAGGAAATTTATTAATGCCTTCTTATGATAGTGCTGCTCCAATTATTAGAATTGAATTAATTGATTCTAAAGGTAATGTAGTAGCGAGAGATGATACAGGAGAAATTGCGCCTGGCTTAAATCATCCTGATAGAAAAAAATGGGTTCCGATTAGTATTAAACTAAATCCTGGAGCGAACACCAATTTAACTTTTGTGATACGTTCGGGAAGTGAAGTATTTAATGGAAACGATTTAGTGATTGACGATGTTTGGGTACGTCAGTTGCCAAAATCATGTTTAGCTGATAAAATATTAAATCTTAAAGTAGAAGATAAAAAGGCATTTACAGCTAAAGTTGATAACATAAACGGAGTTAAATGTAAAGGTGATACAAATGGTTCTTTCAACATTGTAGTTGAAAATTTTGACACTACAAATGGATTCTTTTATACATTAAACGGATCTGCGAATCCAATTGTTTGGCAAAATTCTAAAGTTTCTCCTGTACCAGTAATTGACAGGGCAGAAGGGACATATGATATTCGTGTTCGTTATGCTGACGATGCTGCATCTTGTAATTTTACTATTAAGCCTAAAGTTACTGCACCACAAGCTTTTATTGTAAATGCTATTGCTACGACAGCAACTTGTAAGGTTGGTGCAACGGTTACTGCATCAGCAGTTGGTGGAACTGGTGCTAACACTTTAACAATTAAAGATAAAAATTCACCGTTTACTAAAACATTCCCAAGTGATGGTATCTTAAAAGATATTCCTCCAGGAACCTATACTGTATCTGGAGTTGATGCAAACGGATGTCAGGATGCCAGAGATTCTGATTTGATTATCGATAAACCGGAAAACCCTACTGCAGAAGTAGTTAAAGACGCAGGTTTATGTTTTGGTACAAATGCTAAAATCACTGTAAAAATTACAGGTGGAGTAGGTAAATACACGTATCAGGTAAGTACAAACGGAGGTGTTACATATAGTAATCCTAGTGCACCTTTTGATGGGCCTACATTTACCTATATCGCAACGGCATCTGGTATTACATATGACTTTTTAATTACGGACAGCAATAATTGTGAGGCTGCTGCGGTAAGTCAAAAAATTGATAAAGCAATAACAGCTAAAGCGGATATTACTGCTCCATTAACTTGTAAATCTGGAAATGCTGCAAATGCAACTATTGAAGTTACGATTGATGGAGGAACAAGTCCTTATACTTATACTGTTAAAAATAAAGCAACAAATACTGTTTTATTTACAAGTGGATCCATTACAGGACCAAAATTCACTTATTCTGCAGCAACAGCAGCAACTTATGTTTTTGATATTAAAGATGCAAACGACTGTTCTTTCCCTGTAGAAAAAACAGTTAGTACAAAAGCGGAACCAACGGCAACGTATAAAGTAGAAAACGTTACTTGTTTTGGTGCAGCTAATGGCTATATTGATATTACAGCAGGTAATGGTACTACGCTATTTACATATCAGTTTAATGGTACTGGTCCTTTTACAGGTACAACTCATTACGGTCCTTTAGCAGGATCTGTTGCAGGAATTGAATATTCATTTATTGTAAAAGATGCTACACAATGTACTAAGGAATACAAATTCAAAGTTTATCAGCCGACAGACATTACGGCTTCGGCTTCGATTACGACTCCATACACTTGTGAGACCAAAGCAACTATTACAGCATCAGCATCTGGTGGAAATGGAGGCTTTACTTATGTATTAAAAAATGGAACGACAACTGTAGCTACAAATACAGATGGTATATTTCCAAATTTAATTGCAGCAGGAACCTATACAGTTGAAATTACGGATAGCGAAGACTGTTCTAAAACAGTTTCTGCTGGAACAATTGTAGCATTGAATTCTCCGGCAGGAATGACACTTACTCCTGGTGCAGTTACTTGTCCAAGTAATACAGCGAGCGTAACAATCACAAATGTTGTGAATGCTGCGGGAGTTGCAGTACCAACAGCAGGTCTTGAATACAGAATTAAATCTCCTACACCTCCTGGTACAACTACGTATCAAACCAGCAATCAATTTAATGGTTTAGCTGCAGGAAAGACGTACACTTTTGAAGTAAGAGATGCTAAAAAATGCGTTTACGAAAAAGACCTTGAGATAAAAGCGTTGGCGACTATTGTCGTAACAGAAAAATCTAAAATCAGCATTTCATGTTTAGGTTCAACCGATGGAAGTGCAATCTTCACGGTTTCAGGAATGGGTAACAATGTTGCTTACTCTTATAAAGTTGATGCATTAGCTACAGTAACAGGCTTAACTTCTCCTGCAATTGGAACTACATTTGATATTTCGGTGCCTAACTTAGGTACTGGAACACATACTATAGTAGTAACCAATACAGCTACCACTTGTTCTGATTCAGAACCTGTTACAATTGCTGCGCCAACTGCAGTATTGAAATTAAATCCTACAGATGTAACACATGTTACTTGTGATGAAAAAGGAACAGCAACTATTAACGCAATTGGTGGTTGGGGATCTTTTACCTATACGGTAAAACCTGCAACAGGAGCAGCGATTGTTCAGACAACTAAATTGTTTGAAAATTTAGAAGCGGGAGATTATACTTTTACTGTTGAAGATTTAAGAGGCTGTAAAGTTGATGGAACTTTTACAATTAACGATAAAGTTTATCCGGTTGCTGATATAGATGCTACTGCAACTGATTTATGTGCGGGATCAACAGGAGGAGCAACAATTAGAGTAACTCCAAACATTAAAACTAATTATGTGTACAGCATTAATGGCAGTACAACTACTCAAAATAACGGAACTTTTACAGGATTAATTCCTGGTGATTATATTGTTACTGTAAAAGATCTTTCTACAGGATGTTCTATTGATTTAGCGAAACAAATAGTTGCTAAACCAGTAGTAGTTTCGCAGCATAAAATAACTAAAATCTTAGATTGTAGTTCTAGTACAGATGCTACTATTGAAGTTACAATCGCTGACGGATATCCGGATTATAAATACAGAGTAAACATTAACAGTGCAGGCTTTCCAACTACTTACACAGCAGTGGGAGTAGGAGTAAAAACATTTACTTATCCGGCTAGTGTATCTGGTTCTTACGTGTTTGAAATTTTAGACAGTAAAGGATGTATAACAGGTTTCACTGAAACGATTGCACCAAAAGTAACACCTGCTTTTACAACAGTTGTAGAACATGTTAAATGTTTTGGAGAAGCTACTGGAAAAATTACGGTTAAGGCTACTCCAGTTTCCGGAACTTATGAATACAGTAAGGATAATGGAAGTAACTGGCAACCATCTAATGAATTTACAGGTTTAATAAAAGGTTCTTACTCTATAGTAGTTAGAGATACTAAGACAAAATGTACTTTTAGCAAATCAGTCTCAGTTAACGGTCCATCTGTTAAATTGGCTGCTTCAGCTCTTGTAACAATTAAATTATCTTGTGGAACTAATAATGTAGCGCAAGCTGCAACTATTACAGTTACGGCTAGTGGTGGAACTGCTTTTTCAGGAACAGATAAATACAGGTATACCTATACACAAGGGGCTACAGTTGTTGGTCCAATAACTTCTAAAACTTTTTCAACAGACCAGTCAGGATTGGTAGATATTGTTGTTACAGATGCAAATGGTTGTACTGTTTCTACTTCAGTGACAGTAGTGGCATTAGACCCTCCTGGACCTTTAGCTTTTTCAGCTCCGGCTATTACTTGTGATGCGACAAAATTAAGAACTGATTTAAAAGTGGATGTTACCGGTGGTACATTCCCATTAAAATATGAAATTACAAGTCATACAGCTGCAGCTCCACCCACAGGAACTTTAGTTGCTATAAATCAAAATTCTAATACTTATACTTTTACAGGTTTACTTCCTGGAACATATTACGTTAAAATTACCGATGCTAATGGTTGTATTAAAACAGGTGAGTATACTATAGCTCCTGTGGATCCAATTCAGGAATCAGGTTCAATCACTAAGAATGTTTCTTGTAAAGATTTAGCAGACGGAAAACTTGAATTCACAATTTCTGGTAACACTAACGGAACGAATGGTTATTCTTATAACTTAACAGGTGCCGTTTCCGGATTAATTACGACAGGTATTTCAAAAGTTGGAGATGTTATAACATACTCAGGCTTAAAAGGAGATTCATATACTTTTACTGTAACAAATAATCTTACAACATGTAAAGATTCTGAAACTATAGTACTTGATAATCCTACTGCTGTTACTATTGTAAGTGCAAGTGGGCCAAAGGTTTTCTGTAGCAGAAATAACAGTGTGATTACAGTAGACGCTACTGGTGGAACAGGAACATTATATTACGCTGTTGTAAAATTGGGAGCAGCTGCACCAACTTACCCGGCAGGATATACTACTGATAACAAATTTGACAAAAATACAGTTGCTGATGGCCTTGATTATGTTGCATACGTAAGAGATGCTAATGGCTGTCCAATAACAAAAGATGTTCATATTACAAGAGACGCTGTTCCAACAGTTGATCCAATAGCGACTACTTGTTATACAGGCGGAAATCTTACTATTATCATGTCTGGAACTGTTTTTGCTGGTTCAGCAAAACAATATGGAGTAGATGGTAATTACAGTTCGAACGCAAGTAAAACGATCAGTGGACCAGGCACATATAAATTAACGGTTAAGGATGATAATGGTTGTATATCTGCTGCTTTTGATTTAGTTATAACAAACCAATTAAAATTAACAGTTACTCCAAATAAAGATGTAACATGTACGGTAATTCCACCATTTACTACTGTAAATGCACAAGTGACTTTGTCAGCAGCTGGTGGTAACAGTACATACACTTATGAGGTTAAAAACGGCTTAGGAGGAACTTATACAGCTTTATTACCTGCGGGTACTAATGTGTTCACCACTTCAACGCCTGGAAATTATTACTTTAAAGTAAAATCTGCGGGATGTGAAGAGGAATCGACTGTTTCATTTACAGTAACGGCTCCAATTGCTCCAACACCGACAGCAGTAGCGACTGGTACATTATGTACAGCTTCTGCAGAAGGAACTATTCAAATTAGTGTAACTGGTGGAACTCCGCCATTTACTTACACAATTGATAACTGGGCTACAAGCAATGATACTGGTTACTTTTCAGGTCTTACTGGAGCAGTAGGAGGAGGTAAAGGTTATACGTACCAGGTTCGTGACGCTAAAGGTTGTTTGAAATCAGGTGTTGCACAAGCTTTTGTAGTATCGCCAGATCCTGTCGCTTTTGAAACTGAACAAGAAAATATTGAATGTGATAAAACAGGAGGTACAGGTTCAAATCTTGGGTCGATTACAGTTAAAAATGTTACAGGAGGTACAGGATCATATGTATACCATATTAGTAATAATTTTGGTTACTCAGATACTTTTAATGCACCAACTGGTTCATCTCATAAATTTGATATCATTGATTTTGGAATTTATACGGTAGAAGTTAGAGACGCAAATAGCTGTCCGGCATCTAAAGAAATTACTATGGCTTCTCCTCCGGAGGATTTAGATATAGATATTGCTACAACACCGTCAAACTGTACCACTGGAGGAACCGCAGTTGTTACTGTTAAGGTTGTTATTCCTAGTGCAGATTATGAGTTTGCTATTTTGGAGTTTAATACTTCACCATATTCACTTAACTTTTCTGGTCCGGACGTTGTAGGCGGAACGGTTAAAACATTTAATAATTTAATACCAGGTGTAACTTATACGTTTGTGGTACATGATAAGGCAACGCAATGCTACTTCTTAAAATCGGCAAACGGTCCTATTCCTGCAGCATCGGCACTAGTTGGCCCTGCTACAGCAACAAATGTTACTTGTAGTGGTGCCAATAATGGAAGCGTATCATTTACGGTTTCTAAATGGTTAGCAACTACAACTGATGTAGCATATCAAATTTTTAGAGAACAGGATAATTTACCAATTATGGCCGCTCCGGTTAAAGTTAATGTTGCTGGTACTACAACTCCATTTACAAGAACTTATCCGGCGACTTTACCTGGAACTTTGGCTCCGGGAAGATATTATATTGCTTATACTGAATATAATGGCGTTGTTAAAGGCTGTCAGGCTTCTTCAGGTACATTTGAAATCAAACAATCATCAACTCCTTTAAAAGTAGTTGCTTCATCACTTAAAAATGACAACTGTAAACCAAATGCAGGTATTGTTACCTCTCAGGCATCTGGTGGAGCAGGATCATACTTATACCAAATAGTGATAGATAATGGTGCAATTGGTTTTGGCGCTGGAGATACAAAACCATCAGCGGTTTCATTCTTATCTACTTACACTTCAAATACATTTAATGTTAACTCAGGAAATTATCTTGTGTGGGCAAAAGATGCTTATGGATGTATTGAATGGGCACCAGTTCAGATTGCTTTAGACCCAAGTCCGGTATTTGCTTTAAGTATTGATGATAAATGTGCTAAAGAAGGTGATTTTTCAGTAACAGTAAGTCAGATTACTGCAGGTATTCCACCATATTACATTAAGGTAAATTCTGGTAATTACCAACCAATTACTACTCCGTTACCATATAAAATTACAGGATTAAATTCTGGTCCTGTAGATGTAACAGTTAGAGATGCTAATAATTGTGAAACACCATTAATGCAGGCTCCAATCACACCTACACCTACAGCAACAGCTAAGGTGACTAAAGTGTTAAACTGTTCTCCTGGTACTACTATTGTAAATGCTACCATTACGGTTTCAATTCAAAAGGGAACATTACCTTATGCTAAATACGAAGTTAAAAAAGGAAGTGCTGCTTATGCGGTTATTACGCCTGCAACTACTGTACTTGCTGGTGTAACAACATTTACATACTCAGTTGCGGCTGCGAATGCTGATGTATACAAATTTAGAATTACAGATGCAAATGGATGTCAAATAGAAACCACTGAGGTTACTGTTGACCCAATTAAACCAATCATAGTTTCATCTTTAGATGTTCAACCAAAATGTTTTGGAGGAACAGGTTCTGTTGAGTTAGTTGCAAGTGGTGGTCAGGGACCTTATACTTATAAGTTTAATACCTCTGCATTTACTTCAAAAACTATATACCCAGCTGCTGCAGGTGCTTATACTTATGTAGTAAAAGATGCACTAGGTTGTGAACAATCAGGTTCAGGAACTTTATTACAGCCTTCAGCATTGGCTTTGGTTGCACCAATTATTACGCCGCTACAATGTGGTACTGGTAATGTGGCACAATCTGCAATGGTTGTTTTAGGGGCGACTGGCGGTACAAAAGACTATTTATATAGCTTTAAAGGAAGTGCTTTTACAAAGAAAACTACTTATACTGTTGATGATACTAAAAATGATCAGACTATTTCATATACCATTCAGGATGCTAATGGCTGTTCAGTTAGTAGCTCGGTTACTATCTTGAAACTAGTACCTCCTACAAATTTCACAATTAAGCAAGGAGCGGTAATCACTTGTACAACATTAAATACAAGCGCTACTATTTCAGCTGTAATAGGTGGTATTGGTACGAAAACGTATCAAATGATTTCTCCAGCATTCTCAGATCAGGGAACGAATGCAACATTTACAGGCTTATTGCCAGATGTTGATTACGTATTCCAGGTAACAGATGCTAATAAATGTACGGTTCAAAAACCATTTAGAATTGCTAATGTTATCAATATTAAAGCAGTAGAGCAGTATACTACAGGTATTACATGTTCAACTGCGACAGATGGAAAAGCAAGTTTCCTTGTATCTGGTTTTGCCGGTTCATACCGTTATACACTTGATGGTGTGGCGTTTGCAGGTCCTTTTACAAGTTCAACAATTAATTTAACTGGATTAGCAAAAGGAGCTCATACAATTCAAATATTTGATAATGTAACGAATTGCTTTACGCCTATAATAACATTTAATATTAAAGCTCCGGCTTCAGCATTAATTTTAGCAACACCGGTTGTTACGCCATTAGGCTGTACAACTTCTGGTGCTGTAACGTTGACTGCTACCGGTGGATGGGGTGATTATACTTACTCACTAACACAGCCAAATGGAACTATTTTAACTAATACAGATGGTGTTTTTGAAAATCTTACACAAACAGGACCATACACTGTTTCAGTAAAAGATTCGAATAATTGTACTGTAGCGGTAGCAGCTGCATTTACTTTGGTAACTGCTCCTAAACCGGTAGCAACAATTGATGCAACATCAGAATATTGTTATTACAATACAAATTCTACGACGTTGGTAGTAACTGCAACAAAAGCAGTTCCATATCCGGTAACGTTCGAATATTCGATCAATAATGGTCAGTCATGGCAATCGACAAATACATTCCCTAATTTAACTCCAGGCGCCTATTCAGTTATGGTGAGAGATAATTTCGGTTGTGTTTCGACTGCAGTAAGTACTACAATTAATGGACGTCTTTTTGCTTCGGCAGAAAACAAAAAAGACATTTATTGTACAGGTACTCTTAACGGAACAATTAGAGTAAGTGCCCTTGGAGGTTACCCAGATTATAGCTATACTGTTAAAATCGGTACGGGTCCGGTATCTGGTAAAATTGCATTTGCACCTGGTGCTACTTATGTAGATTACAGTGTGAACGCTGCAACTCCTGGAACTTACCAGTTTGTAGTATATGATTCAAAAGATTGTTCGTATCCAGTACCTGCTGTTATAATGACAGCTCCAACTCCGGTTGTATATACTGCAGATCCGACATCGCCATATTGTTCTCCTTCACAAGGAAACGTAAACAATGGTTCGATCTTATTTACATTAGCGCCATCAAATAATAACCCTGATTATAAGTACTCAATTCAGCGTACTATACCAGCGGGAGGTGTTCTAATTACTCAGGATACACCATTATTTACTAATTTGTCTGCGGGTACTTATGCAGTAAACGTGACATCAGGAAGAAATTGTGGTGCTCCAACTACGGTGGTTATTGATAGTCCATCATTAGTAGTGGCTAGCGCTTCTGCAAGTCCATTTACATGTTCAAGCCCTGCAAATACTTTAAATGCAACTGTAGTTACCGTAACTGGTGCTGGCGGTGCAGGTACAGGTGCATTGGGTGATTACACTTATAGTGAAAATGGAACAGTTTGGGAAACAACAAATACATTTAATGTGATTGATAACGGATCTGCGCAAAACTTGACTTATTATGTTAAAGATGCTAACGGATGTATTGATGATGTTAAAGTACCAATTAGTCCTTTCCCAAGATTAATTTCTGCAAAAACAGCTTTAGTTACTAAAGCAGCTTGTAATAATGCTGGTGAAGTTATCAGAGTAACTATTGCAGGAGGATCGGTTCCTTATAATTTTGAATATCAGGTTTCAGTTGATGGCGCTGCCTATAGTACAACTGTAACTCCTGTGGCTGCCGGAACAAATACGTTCGATTATACAGCTACAGTACCTGGACAACTTTATCAGTTTAAAATAACAGATAAAACAACAGGATGTTTCATTATTTCTGATGCATACAAAGTGCCATTGTTCAATATAGCAGAAGTTGTGGCTACTGCTTCTTCAATGGTAAAATGTTTTGGAAGTAACGAAGGAAAAATTTCAATTAATATTACAGATTACAAAGGTCCATATACTTACCAAATTTTAAATGGTGGTGTTGCCATACCGGGTGCTTCCGGAACAGGAAATTCTAACACGGTTAATCCGTTTACAATTCCTTTTGATTTGGTTGAAGGTAAAGCTTATACAGTGAGTATTACTGAAACAGCTTACCCATTCTGTACTATAGTTTCAGGTAATGTTATCATTACACAACCTCCGGTATTAGATTTATCTGCTTTGGTAATTACGAACGTAAACCAAAACTGTAAAACTACGGGTGCGGTATTAACAATTGACGAAACGACTATTATTGGCGGAACTCCTGATTATACGTATGCTTTTGTTCCTGCGGGAACGACTCCAACAGCTGGAGATTATCAGGACGAGTATACTAAAACAATTGCGACGACAAAAATAGCTCCGGCTTTTGATGCCTGGGATGTTTATGTAAAAGATGCAAACGGATGTTTCCAACATGTTACGGTAAATATTTCATTAGACCCAATGCCGGCAATTACAAATGTTAGCGTTGCTAGTCAATGTTATAGTACAGTCGGATACAGAATAGACGTTGCTGCAACGGGTGTAGCTCCTTTACAATATAGTTTAGATGGAGTAGAATTCCAGGATGATAATTTCTTTATAGTTTCTTCTCCTGGAGATTACACAGTAACGGTGAGAGATAAAAACAAGTGTGAAGTTAAAGCAACTGCTCCTGTTAAAATTTTAGAGCCATTAACATTACTTGCTGAGGTTACTAAAACACCAACGTGTACAACTGCTGATGGAACAGTTACCTTAACTGCTGGCGGCGGAACAGTTGCTCCTGTGAGTTATGTTTATACGAGAGATAACTGGACAACAACTAGTGTGTCTCCAATATTTAATGGTTTAGCTCCTGGTATTTATATCTTTAAGGTAAGAGATACTGGAACAACATCATCTTGTGAAAAAGATGTTACTGTTATAATTGAAGATCCAAGACCTGTAACAGGAATTGTGGCAACACCATCACCTGTATCTTGTAATGGAGGAACAGACGGAAGTATTGCTGTAACTTTAACAGGTACAAATGATAATCCTATTTACATGTACAGTCTTGCTGGACCTGTAAACAGAGTGGCTCAGGAATCACCAATTTTCAATGACTTACCTTTCGGTACTTATACTGTAACGGTAACTTCAGGAAAAGGATGTTCTAACACAGCAACTGCTGTAGTAGCGCAACCAAACCCTATTGCGGTTGTTACACCAACAGTTACTCAATATCTATGTAATACTGGAACTAATACGCCATTAAGCGCAACTATTACAGTGGCTCCTGGCTCTGTAACAGGTGGTTCTAACAATTATCTTATCTACGAATTTATCAGAGATGGTAAAACAGTTCAAAAAGATGATAGAAATACTTACACTGAAGTTGATAATTTAGGTGGAAGTTATGTGGTAAATGTATTTGATACTAACAACTGTCAAGGTTCATCAGTTGCGGTTACAATTAATCCATATGTAGGTATAGCTGATCTTGATCTTGACGTTACACCTATTAATTGTAAAGATGGTGAGTCAGTTCAGGTTACGGCAATCGCTACAAGCGGAACATTGCCAACCTTAACTTACACAATTGAAGGAATTACTCCTACTGTATATCCACTTACATCTAGTCCAACAGGATTATTTACAGGATTACAAATTGGTAGTTATAAAATTATTGTAACAAACACTGTAACGGGATGTAGTGTTGAAAGATTCCACACGGTTAATAATCCAAATACTTTTGATATAGTAGCTTCAGATGTGATTAACATAACATGTTTTAATGCAGCTAACGGAAGTATTACATTAACATTAGTAGATGAAATTAAACCAGCAGACAACGCGGGTATATTTGATTATGTAATTACAGATCAATTAGGTAACATACGCAGTGGACGTTCAACATCTGTTGAATTAAAACTTGCAAATCTTACTGCCGGTAAGTATTCTGTAGTTGCCAATTTGGTTAATTCACCATATTGTGAGGTTACAACCGAGTTCACGATTGAAGGACCGGATACAGAATTAGAAATTAAAGCTGTTAAAAAAGAAATTACTTGTGTATCAGGTAATGATGATGGAGAAATCCGTATAAGTGCTCAAGGCGGATGGTTTGGCGATTATCTATATAAATTAGATGGTCCGATGACAGTAGATTTTTCTACTCAAAACATATTCACAGGATTAAAAGCTGGATTGTACACAGTTTCTGTTAAAGATGCTGGTGGTTGTATTGATACTGATCAGGTTAGATTAGTAGTTCCAACACCAATAACGGTTACAGCTTCAGCAGACAAAACATTATTATTATGTAATGGAGATTTGGGCGCGACTATAACAGTAACTGCGGTTACAGGTGGAGAGGGTAGTAATTATTTATATACTTTAAATACTACTTCAGTTACTCCTGTAAGATCTTCAGGACCTCAGTCTGCATCTTCATTTGCTGGTTTAGGTGTAGGAACTTATACGGTAACTGTAACTGATGGATACAATTGTAGTGGAGAATCAGCTCCTATAACAATTACGGAACCTTCTGAAGTTAAACCAAGTTTAGTAGAGTCTAGAAAAAGAACATGTCTTACAGATACTGAACTTACGTTAAGTGCTATTGGTGGTACGCCTCCATACACTTATAGTAGTGATAACTTTACATATTCAACAGCTCCATTTACAAGTTCTGTTTCGTTTGATGTTGCTCCGGGTTCATACAAATATTATGTGAAGGATGCTAATGGATGTGTTGATTTTGTTTCTAATGAAATCACAATAAAAGCTATTGAACCATTATTGGCTAATTTAGATATAACAAATGCTGTAGTATTATGTCGTGAAGATCCAAGTGGAGTAATTGTTGCAAGTGCTTCAGGCGGATTAGGAAACTATCAATACATCTTGCAAGATGGTGCTGGAAACGTGCTAAAAGGACCACAGTCAGAAGGTAGATTTGATGATCTTTTAGCTGGTGATTATAAGGTAGTTGTTAAAAGTGGCGATTGTGAAACTGTACCTGAGTCTGTTACGATTGATCAGCCGAAAGAAGTATTCTCAGCTGAATTTATCCCAACTGCAGTTAAATGTTTTGGTGGAAATGATGGACAGATTGAAGTAATCGGTAAAGGCGGAACAGGAAGTTATAAATACTCTATTTCACCAAGAAACGATCAATACTTCGACAGCAACATTTTTGAGAAATTAAAAGCTGGTTTCTACACAGTGATAGCAACTGATGAGCATGGGTGCTTTGATAGTGAAGTAGTTGAGATAAAACAACCTGACGCACCACTTTCAGTTGTTGAAACGCCTGGAATGACAATGCCTGAACAGTGTGTTGGAGATCTTAATGGTGCATTTACAATTGACTTGGCAGGTGGTACACCACCATACATGATTAGTTTAGACGATATTAATGGTGCTTATCAATTGGTTAACGGAACACAACATACATTTCCAAATCTTGCAGGAGGTATACACACAGTGTTCGTAAAAGATAACGGAAACTGCCCTCAGGAATTAGACGTTGATGTACCGATGCCGGTAGACATGAAGCCAATTGCTAAAGTTGATTATGGTTGTGAAACCAATACTGTAACTGTATCAATCGATCCTAACGTTGCGGACGCAGATGTTGACTATATTCTTGATGATCCAAAAGGAACTACTTATCAGTTTGAAAAGGAATTTAAAGATGTTGCCCCTGGAACGCATATAATATATGCCAGACATAGCAATGGTTGCATTCAGCCAACACAAAGTTTCGATATCGAAAGCTTTGATAAACTGACTATGAATATAATTTCAGCGGGAGTTACAGAAATGAACGTTATTGAAGTTCAGGGTGTAGGAGGTAAAAAAGATTATTTGTACAGTTTCAACGGTGAACCATTTACATCATCCAATAAATACAATGTCTACAAATCTGGTATCTATCAGGTTATTGTTAGAGATCAAAACGGATGTGAATTCGAGTTGCCGGTTCCTATGAAATATGTAGATGTTTGTCTTGATAATTACTTTACTCCTGGTGGTGCAACAAATACATCGTGGGGTCCTGGCTGTACAAACATTTATACAAATTTAATATTCTCAATTTTCGATAGATACGGACGTGAGATTGCTAAATATCGCTATGGTCAAAAATGGGATGGAAAATACAATGGAGAGGAATTACCTTCTGGTGATTACTGGTATGTTCTTAAACTAAATGACGAGAAAGATGCAAGAGAGTTTGTTGGACATTTCACTTTATACAGATAACAAAATAATGCCCCCTATAATGTTGTCTAAAAAAATCATTACAATGAAAAAATTAATTTTATCCTTAGTACTCATGGCTGTAACATCAGGTTACAGCCAGGAGTTAAACCTACCAGTGTTTACTCAGTATTTGGCTGATAACCCTTTTGTTCTTTCGCCTGCTTATGCGGGGATTGGTGATAATCTTAGAATTAGAGCCAATGGACTAACCCAATGGGTTGGAATTAAGGATGCACCAGAAAATCAATCGCTTTATGCTGATTTCAGAGTCTTAGATCGTTCCGGGGTAGGAATCTCCGTTTATAATGATAAGAACGGTTATACAAGACAAACAGGAGCGAAAGTTTCGTTTGCACATCACTTGATTCTTGATTATTATACAAAGCAATATTTGTCTCTTGGTATTTCCTATAATTTTAATACGTTTAGAATTGATACAGATGAATTTAATACGACGATAGAACATCCTGTTATCGACCCATCTGTTACAGATAATCGCTATAATGCCAATAATAACTTTGATATTAGTGCCTTGTATCGTAACAGGAATTTTTATGTGAGTTTTAACGCAAATAACGTTTTAAAGAAAAACACAGATAAATATCGTGGTATAGAACCTAATTTACTTTCAAACTACCAGGTTTATACCGGATATGTTTTTAAAGATGGAGAAAACAGTCGTATCGAATATGAACCATCAGTATTCTACCAGTATTTTGCAAGTGATAAACGTTCTACAACCGATTTTAATTTCAAATACAGACGTTACAATCGTTACGAAGATTATTACTGGATCGGAGTTTCTTATCGTTTCTTAAACGACCAATTTCCTAAACCATTATCTGTTGGGCCAATGGCGGGTTTCATGAAGTCTAAATTCTACTTCGGATATTCTTATCAGGTAATGTTCAATGATCTTGGAAATTATAATACCGGTACACACGTAATTACTATCGGATTTGATTTCTTACAGTCTATCAGTAACTGTCCTTGTACGCAAGGCCCTGTTCACGACTAATATTTACAGTTAAATTACTGCAGTCTGAATTTCATTTTATTTTGAAGAAAATAAAGAAGATTTTTACTGCAGTATGTTTAACTTCATAATGGTATAAGCAACCATTTTTCTCTTTTTTAATTATTAATTTGTTTTTTTTCATAAATTACATCGTTTTCGTTGTTATTGATAGGTTATTTTTACATATTTCAAATTTAATACTACTCTAAAAGTTCTATATTTGTTTTTCTTTCAAAAAATTAAAAAATTATCAAATGAAAACTTTAAACGATTTCGATTTTAAAAATAAAAAAGCAATCATCCGTGTTGACTTCAATGTGCCATTGGATGAGAATTTTAATGTAACAGATGCAACTCGTATCGAAGCTGCAAAACCAACAATTGACGCGATCTTAGCCCAAGGCGGAAGCGTTATTTTAATGTCACATTTGGGAAGACCAAAAGGTGCTGAAGAAAAATATTCATTAAAACATATTTTAAAAACAGCTTCTGAAATTTTAGGTGTTGAAGTTAAGTTTGCTACTGATTGTGTTGGAGAACCAGCTCAAACTGCAGCTACAGCTTTAAAGCCAGGTGAAGTTTTATTGTTAGAAAATTTACGTTTTCATGCTGAAGAGGAAGCTGGAGATGTTGCTTTCGCAAAAGAATTAGCGTCTCTTGGAGATATCTATGTAAACGATGCTTTTGGAACAGCTCACAGAGCACACGCTTCAACAACAATTATTGCACAATTTTTTCCAACGGAAAAATGTTTCGGAACATTATTGGCAAAAGAAATAGAGAGTTTAAATAAAGTTCTTAAAAATAGCGAGAAACCAGTTACCGCTGTTCTTGGAGGTTCTAAAGTTTCTTCAAAAATCACGGTTATCGAAAATATCTTAGATAAAGTAGATCACATGATTATAGGGGGAGGTATGACTTTTACTTTCGTTAAAGCGCTAGGTGGTAAAATTGGTGATTCTATTTGTGAAGATGATAAACAAGAATTAGCACTTGAAATTTTAAGATTGGCTAAAGAAAAAGGAGTTCAGATTCATATTCCGGTTGATGTTATTGCTGCTGATGATTTCTCAAATACAGCAAATACACAAGTGGTAGATGTAAAAGAAATTCCTGATGGATGGCAAGGTCTTGATGCAGGTCCTAAATCTTTGGAAAATTTCAAAAAAGTAATTTTAGAATCTAAAACTATTTTATGGAACGGACCATTAGGTGTTTTTGAAATGGAAACATTTTCAAAAGGAACTATCGCTTTAGGCGATTATATTGCGGAAGCTACGCAAAATGGTGCTTTTTCATTAGTAGGTGGTGGTGACTCTGTTGCTGCTGTAAAACAGTTCGGTTTTGAAGACAAAATGAGCTACGTTTCTACTGGTGGTGGAGCAATGCTTGAAATGTTAGAAGGAAGAATTTTACCTGGAATCGCTGCGATTTTAGACTAAAAAATCACAATTAACATTTTTTTGCATATTTTTCATTGGTAATCTATTTAAGTTTGCAAAAATACGATTACTATAATTGTTTGAATTATAGGATTTTAAAAATATGTTATATGATTGTAAAGAAAATCTCCTTAGCGGTTACAGCTCTTTTTTCAATAACGATGTTTGCGCAGGAAACTGCAACAACTTCGCTGGATATAAAACCAGAAGTAAAGCTGTCGTACTTAGATTCTGTAAAGAGTTCTTTCAAAAAGGACGAGGTGGCTGCAAAAGTTGACAGTCTCTGGATGAAGGAATGTTTGAGTTTAGATATCTACAATGATTTTTCAACAGATATTCAAACTGTAAATACAGATCAGGATGTTAATGCCGAATTGCCAACTGAGCTTTTAAAACAGCGTTTGCAGGCAATGAATGAGAAATCTCCTTTTAATATTGAATACAATCAGGGATTAGAAAACATAATAAAGTCATTTCTTAAGAACCGTAAAAAATCGATTTCCCGATTAATGGCTTTATCAGAATATTATTTTCCAATTTTTGAGGAAACTTTTGCCAAACAAAATATTCCTTTAGAAATTAAATATTTAGCTATTGTAGAATCTGCTTTAAATCCTAAAGCAGTTTCTAGAATGGGCGCAACAGGTCTCTGGCAATTTATGTACGGAACCGGAAAACAATACGCACTTAAAATCGATTCTTACGTCGATGAGCGCAGTGATCCATTGAAATCTACTGCCGCAGCTTCAGACTATTTTTCTAAAATGTATACTATTTTTGGTGACTGGGAGCTTGTTTTGGCTTCTTATAATTCAGGTCCCGGAAACGTGACCAAAGCGATTCGCCGCTCTGGAGGTCAAACAAAATATTGGGATATTCGTAGTAATCTTCCAAAAGAAACGCAAGGTTATGTACCGGCATTTTATGCAACAATGTATCTTTTTGAATATCATAAAGAACACGGTATTAACCCGGAAAGAGCTGTCGTTAAAAACTTTGAAACGGATACAGTTAATGTTAAAAGCGAAATGTCATTCAAACAAATTGCCGATTTGTTAGACATGCCACAATCTCAAATTCAGCTTTTAAACCCTTCTTATAAATTAAATGTTGTTCCTTTTTATCAGGGAGAAAATCATTTTATTCGATTACCAAAAGATAAAATTGCAACTTTTGTTAGCAACGAAGACAAGATTTACGCTTATGTAAGACACGAAGCTGAAAATAAAACAATGTCAAGTCGTTTAGCTTTAAAAGTAACTCCTAAAGCAAAAGTACAATTGAATAAAGCAATTGATACAGATGTTCAGTTGTATAAAATTCAAAAAGGCGATAATTTAGGCGCTATTGCCGAGAAGTATGATGTAAGTATTAGTGATATAAAAAAATGGAATCACCTTAGATCAAATTCAGTTGCACTTGGAAGAACGTTAAAAATCAAATCTGATGTTGATCCGCTTAAAGCTTCAAAAGAGGCTAAAACAATTCCTGCAATAGAGAAAAAATCAGAAGAAGCCATTGCTGCTGTTGATGATAAAGATAAAACTACAGGTAAGGCGCAAGAATATGTTGTAGTAGCCGGAGACAATTTAGGAAGCATTGCTAAAAAATTCGGTACGACTATTGCTGAACTAAAAGAGCTTAATAATCTAACGTCAAATAATATTGGTTTAGGGAAAACTTTAGTGATTTCTAAAGAAATTCCCGCAATCGAAGAAACTGCTGCAGTTAATACAGCTATTGCTTCAAATGCTTCAGTTGATTCTTTCAAAAAGAAAACAGCTTCTGCAAAAAGCATGGGCGAAGATTATTACGTGAAAAAAGGAGATTCATTATATAGTATTTCAAAAAAATATCCTGGAGTTACAATTTCAGATATTAAAAAATGGAATGGTATTAAAAATGAAGATTTAAAACCGGGAATGAAGCTCAAAATAAACGGATAAAAAAAAATCATTTAAATTTGGGTTTTATTTCATAAATTAATAAAATGAATAAAACCCATTTTTTATTGGTCCTAATCCCGTTTCTATTGCTTTCGTGCTTAAAAACCGAAAAGCAACCTGAACCTGTTTCGGGTAAAACCAATACCATTTCGGTCATTATTGATGATCAGTTGTGGTACGGAGAAGTGGGTGATAGCATTCGAAATAAATTTGCCTCGCCAGTTTGGGGTCTTACTCAGGAAGAACCTCTTTTTACAATCAATCAATACCCCGCAAGATTACTCGAAGGTTTTGTTACCGATAGCCGAAGTATTATTGTAGTGAAAAAAGCCGCTACAGATAAATTCGAGATTATCCGCAGCAAGGCATTACCACATAACACCTTTCGTATCTACGGAAAATCGGTAGACGATATTATTTGTAGTATCGAAATGAACGGATCGCAAATTATCAAAATGATTCGTGATGCCGAAATCGAAAAAATTCAGCAAGACAACAGCAAAGCCTTATTAAATCCAGCCGTACTCAAAAATAAATTTCATATTGGCGTTCAAATCCCGATAGGGTATGAATATATGTTGCACAAAAAGAACTTTATTTGGCTGAAAAAAGAAATTATCAGCGGTAATACAAGTCTTCTAATTTATCAGGTACCCATCAAACAATTGACTAAAACTTCAGACATTGTTGGGAATATTGTTAAAATGCGCGATTCAGTCGGACGCTACATCAAAGGCCGTGAACCCAATACACAAATGATTACCGGTGAAGCTTATGCGCCGTATTTTTCGACTATTTCATTAGATGGGAAAAAGACATTTGAAACCAAAGGAACCTGGGAGCTGAAGAACGATTTCATGACCGGACCCTTTATCAATTATGCAATTGTCGATGAAGCTTATAATAGAATTTTAGTCATTGAAGGTTTTTGCTATTCTCCATCCAATCAGGAAAGAGATCTAATGCTGGAGTTAGAAGCTATTATAAAATCTGTCAAAATTGATAAAAGATAGTTTGCAATAATTTTCATACTTTTGTTTTAACAAACATTAAATCAGTAAATTATGAAAAGTTTTTATGTAGGATTATCAATGTTGGTGCTGTGTTTTGTTTCTTGTAAAAAAGAAGTAAAACCAGAAACGGAAGCCGTTACAGTGACGGATAGCGTTAAAACAGAAGAACCAATTGCCGAGCAGCCTTTAGATTCTGCAACGCAAATGAAATTGTGGACAGCATATGCTACGCCTGGAAATGCCCACAAAATGATGGCAGATGAAACCGGAACCTGGAAATGTGATATGACTTTTTGGGAAGAACCAAATGGCAAACCTAGTAATGCTACATCTACAGCAAATATTAAAATGATCTATGGTGGACGTTATCAGGAAACCGATTATCAGGGAACGATGATAGGGCAACCATTTGAAGGAAAAGCTACTTTGGCATATAATAATGCAAGCAAAGAATTTACGACTACTTTTATCGATAACATGGGTACTGGTATGATGGTTGCGACAGGAAAATATGATGAAGCTACTAAGAAGGTTGAATTAAAAGGGGAAATGGTTAGCCCATTAAATGGTAAAAAAACACCTTATCGTGAAGTTTATACTTTTGTGGATGCAAATACCCGTAAGATGGAAATGTATGACACGAAGAATGGTGAAGAATACAAAAGTATGGAAATTTTGATGACAAGGAAATAAGAATCCTAATTTATAATTAGAGAATAATATAAATCCCGTTTGCTTTAAGTATTCGGGATTTCTTTTTTAAATCACAGTGTAATTTTGATTTTTAAATTTAATTTTGATCTTTCAAATAAGAATAAATAGTTCGCAATGGAATTAAAATGGAAAATAAAGCCGTTTGAGGCACTAACGGTTCACGAGTTATATGATTTGCTTAAAGTAAGAAGCGAGATCTTTGTAGTGGAGCAAAACTGCGTTTATTTGGATATTGACGGCAAAGACAAGAAAGCATTACACTTAATTGGCGAATACGATGGAAAAGTAGTAGCGTATTCACGTTTATTCGATGCCGGAATTAGTTTTGATAATGCTTCTATTGGAAGAGTTGTTGTTGATGCCAATTATCGCGATAAAAAATGGGGACACGATTTAATGCGTGAAGCTATCGCTGGAATAAAAGCAAATTTCGGGAAAGATAAAATTACCATTGGAGCACAATTTTATTTAAAGAAATTCTACGAAAGCCATGGATTTGTCCAGACAAGCGAAATGTATTTAGAAGATGATATTCCGCATATTGAAATGATTCGCGGAGAATAAGAAAACTGGGAATTTTAAATTAATGACACGATGTTGCAATAGTTTTATAAGAGTCTTTTTAGTTTTATAATAATCTGATAAATAGCAAAATAGTAGTTTTGTTTAGAGTAAAACTTTAAGTAAAAAACCTTTAAGTTTTAGTGACTTGTGGCAAAACGACACTAAATCTTAGTAATCAAAAATTCAACCCGTCTGTCAAAATCATCACCACGTCCTAAAGGATATTTATTTCCACAACCTTGATAAGACATTCTGTTCTTGGAGACTTTTTTAGTAGAAAGATAATTGAAAACGGTTTTGGCACGGTTCCACGAAAGTCTTCTTTCTTTTGTATCTTTGTCAATTCCGTCACTGTAAATTTCGGGAGTGCAGCAAACGTGACCTCTAATTTCAAATTGAATTTTTTTATCAGTTTGTAGTTTTACCGCAATTTTATCCAGTTCTTTTTTTGAAGCAGGAGTAAGTTTTGAACATCCAATGTCAAATAATATATTATCAAGGTATATTTTATCACCAACTTTTAAATTGTCTTTAAACGAGGTATAAATACCCTTTCCAAAACTATTGCGTTTCACCACAATCAAGTCAACCCGCCGATTTTTTGTACGGGTTTCGTGAAGGTTTTCTACGGTGTCCGGTTTTAAGACAACACGGCCTTTTCCTTCTAAAATAACAATTTTACTTTGATTAAAACCGGCAGAAACCAAGAGGTTCTGAATCGTATTAGCACGATTATTTGATAATCTAAAATTATAGTCGTCGTTACCGCGATCATCGCAATAGCCATAAATCTGTACAGACTCCACTTTTGTAGTGTCTATACTTTTAATAAATTTAGTTACAACTTCGGTTTGTTGTGGAGTAAGATCATATTTATCAAACTCAAAATAAATGGTTTCAATAGGTTTTTGCTGTGCCGATAAATTGTAAATAAAAAATAAAAACAACAGTCTGCAAATTTTCATTTTTTTTAAATTTTTAAAATCGTCTTGTACTCGGTTTGATTATTTAAAACGTTGACCGCTTTTTTAATTTCTGAATTATTTTTAATGTAAAATTGATATAAACCTTCCTGATATTGGTATCTTTTGATAAGCTCTTCCTGAATTAGACCTTTAATTTCTTTTTGGTTTTTATCCAATAGGGTGGTTTCGCTTTTTTCAAGTGCTGCCAATAATTGTTGGTATTCCGGGGCAATTGTTTCGTCTATTTTCTCCGTTTTGGCTGCTGCCAAAGTGTTTTTCAAAGCTACTTCGGTCTCGGTATCAAAACTGATCTTATTTGCTTTTAAATATTGCTTAAAGCTCGCGTAATCAGCATCAGTCAGCACCGGAATCTTATCTCCTAAATTTGGATTTTTGTAATAATACGTTGTAGCATAATCAAAAATCCCGTCATTCTTCAATAATGCTGTCGTAATCGGACTCATTTTAGTTTCGTCTAATTCAATATCTGGCAAGACACCTCCACCATCATAAACCGTTCTTCCTTTTCTGGTTTTAAAAGCATTGAAATTTTTAGCATCCGTTTTTTGAGCGACACCATTTTTGTCTTTGTGCGCATAATCCAACGCCTGAATACAACGGCCAGATGGTGTATAATAACGAGAAATGGTAACCTTCAACTGAGTTCCGTAAGTCAGGTCAACAGAACGCTGTACCAAACCTTTTCCAAAACTGCGGCTTCCTAAAATAACAGCGCGATCTAAATCCTGCAAAGCTCCGGAAACAATTTCAGATGCTGAGGCACTTCTTCCGTTTACTAAAATAGCAAGTGGAATTTGTGTATCAACAGGTTCTTTGGTCGTTTTATAAGTGTTGTTGTGTTTTTCAATTCTTGATTTTGTTGTTACGATAACTTCATTTTTCGGAACAAATAAATTACAGATGTCAATTGCTTCATTTAACAAACCGCCTGGGTTTCCTCTTAAATCCAAAACAATTTGTGTTGCACCATCAGCTTTCAGTTTTTCTAAAGCTTCTTTTACTTCTGCAGCCGCTTTTCTGCTAAAATGTGCCAAAACGATATAACCTGTTTTGTCATCAATTTTTCCATAAAACGGAACCGATTTGATATCAACTTCGTTCAAAACCAACTCAGTTGTAAAGGTTTTTCCCTGACGAAGGTACTTGATCTGGATTTTGGTATTTTTTGTTCCTTTCAATAATTGAGAAGCGTCGTCTTTAAAATCGGCAATCAAAACATCACCAATCTGAATAATTTCGTCACCCGCTTTTAATCCGGCTTTATCTGCAGGATAATTTTTATAAGGCTCACGAACAATTAAACGATCTTTTTTGCGAGATATCAAGGCGCCAATTCCAGTATATTCTCCGGTATTATTGATTTTAAAATTGACAACATCTTGTTCGTTAAAGTAAACCGTGTACGGATCTAAACTTCCCAACATGCTTTTAATCGCTTTGTCCATCAAATCACCGGGATTGGTTTCGTCGACATAATTGGTGTTAACCGCTTTAAATAAAGTCGTGAAGATTTCGATTTGTTTGGCGATCTCAAAGAAATCATCTTTGAAACTGGTTCCAATAAATAAAAATCCTGCGGCAACGGCTGGTATAACGAACTTCTTTTTGAGATAAGGATACATGATTTATGCTTTTTTTCTTTTTAATCTTCTTCTAATAAAATAGGCTACTAAACAAAATAAGATAACAAACGGCCAAACGCTTAATAATGAAATCAATAAATCAGATAAACTATAGAATCCTGATTTAATTGCTGTCCACAGTTTGGAGCCATACGATATTTTAACGCCTTCTTTTTCGGCAATTGTTTTGTAAAATTCAATAGTAATCGTGCTTTCAGAAACACGGCTTTCCAAATATTTGAGTTGGCCTTCTTTGGCATCGATCTCTTCACGAATAGTCGAAATTTGTTCCTCAATTTCTAAAATCTCACTTACCTTGTTTGCTTTTTTTAAGATTTCAAGATAACGTTCTTCGAGCTTTTTCTTGGTTTTTAATCTGGATGTCAGATCAATAAATTGTTCCGTAACATCTTCGGCAGATATACTTTTAACTTCAAAATAAGAAACTCCTTTAGAAATATCACTTATAAAACGATCAAAATTCTGACTTGGAACTTTTATTGTAAGATTTCTAAAAACGGTTGCAAAATCTTTTCCTTCAGAATCGTTTATTATTCTTGCTTTATTTGTGGTCGCTGCGTTTTGAATTCGATTGAAAGTAGTTTCAAGATCATCAGTTTCAAATCTTAAAGTCGCTTCTTTTATGATTTTCTGTTCGATTTTTTCTTTTATCGCAGGAGGAGCTGCCGGATCCGACTGATCTGAACTTTTGTCGTATACAGCTGATTCATTTTTAGGCGGAAGTTTTACAGTTTGAACGGCCATAACTGTATCTTTGGCATCGTATGATTTATTACAACCAGAAAGAATTAAAACAAAACAGAAAAAACAAAAAATATATCTCATAAAGTTCCAATTTAGAGTTAAAACTACAATTTTTTTATAATTTTTTCTCTAATTTGATAAACAAAGTTGTTTTTTGAGATTTAGATTTCTGTTTTGGTTTCAGAATCTGTCGTTTTGTTTATTTGTTGCAGAAATTTCTCAAACAACTGAATCGTTTTGGTATTGATTTCTTCGTAAGATAATTTGTCTTTCGTTTGATAGAAAAACATCAGAGAATAAGGCTGTTCCACATTATCCCAAAGCAAATGTTTGTTTAATCGATAGGTTTCTCGCAACACTCTTTTGAAATAATTGCGGTCAACGGCTCTCTTAAAATATTTCTTAGAAACGGAAACGCCCATTTTAATTTTTTCTTCTGAATCAGCTTCCGCTTGACGGTAAACCAAACGCAATGGATATTTTGAAACCGATTTCCCTTCGGAAAACAGTAAACCAATTGTCGTTTTGCTCTTTAAGCGTTCATTTTTAGGGTAAGTGAAGTTCATTTAATTCAGAAAAAAATTGCAATATCAGGTACAAAGGTAATTTTTTTATTTTCGGTTTAAAGTGGTTGATGGGTTTTATGAAATGAATTGGCACTTTTTTTATAATGTATAATAGTCCTACAGCGCTTAAATTTGTAAAATCCAATTATTAATGTAAATACAATTCGTACAAATTGGTATAGTTTTTAGAGCATTATTTCTTTTAAGTACCGTATATGCTGATACTTGTATAATTTTTATACCGCTAAAAATTTATTTATTACTTTTGGCAATTAATTTTTTAAAGCATGCAAAAGATAATTTCGTATCCCATATCCGTAATTTACTATTTATGTTTTGGATTGTGTCTGGTTGTTTTTCATCCGATACAATGGATCTGCCTAAATGTTTTTGGCTATCAGGCTCATAAAATTAGCGTTGATTATTTAAATTTTTTCCTTTTAAGATGTACCAATCTTGTCGGAACTACGTATACTATTAAAAATAGAGAGACAATTCCCACGGGAGTTCCTTTGATTTTTGTGTCTAATCACCAAAGTATGTACGATATCGTGGCAATGATTTGGTATTTTAGACGATTTCATTGTAAATTTGTAAGTAAGAAGGAGTTAGGTAGCGGAATCCCAAGTGTATCTTTCAATTTACGCCACGGAGGTTCGGTCCTAATTGACCGTAAAGACCCTAAACAAGCGATTCCTGTAATCAAAGGCTTGTCTGAATATATTGAAAAGAATACAAGATCTGCAGTAATTTTCCCCGAAGGCACAAGAAGTAAAACTGGTAAACCAAAAGAATTCGCCCAAAGCGGTTTGAAAATTCTTTGTAAATATGCGCCATCAGCGTATGTGGTTCCGGTAAGTATCAACAATTCATGGAAAATGGTAAAATATGGCTTTTTCCCGGTTGGTTTAGGAAATCACCTTACCTTTACCGCACATAAAGCAATGGCTGTAAAAGATTATGATTTTGCCGAGTTAATGAAGTTGACAGAAAAGGCAGTTGTTGAAGGAGTAAACGAGTATAAATAGATTTTTGTTTTCAGAAATAAAACGGAAACACAAATCGCAATCTTAAATAAGTAATGTCTATAAAAAACATTAGATTAGAGGTTATGCAGTTTTTGGAAAAAAACGTAGATAGCTTCGTAGAACAGTATTTAATTCCAGTAGAAAAAATTTGGCAGCCGTCAGATTTTCTACCTAATTCTGAAGGAGATAATTTCTTTGAGGAGGTTAGAGAATTACGCGAAATTGCCAAAGAATTACCATATGATTTCTGGGTAACTTTAGTAGGTGACACGATCACTGAAGAGGCTTTGCCTACATATGAATCATGGTTGATGGATGTTGAAGGAATAAATCAGGTAGAGAATGGTGGAAACGGTTGGTCTAAATGGATCCGTCAATGGACAGGAGAAGAAAACCGCCACGGTGATTTACTAAATAAATACTTGTATTTGTCTGGTCGTGTGAACATGCGTGAAATTGAAATGACAACACAGCACTTAATCAACGACGGTTTTGATATCGGAACTGGATCTGACCCATACAAAAACTTTGTATATACTAGTTTCCAGGAATTAGCAACCTATGTATCACACAACAGAGTAGCTCAAATGGCTAAGAAATTTGGTGATAACAAGTTGTCTAAAATGTGTAAAATGATTGCTGGTGACGAAATGCGTCATCATCATGCTTACAGCGAATTTGTTACGAGAATTTTCCAGGTTGATCCTAGCGAAATGATGTTGGCGTTTCAATACATGATGAAACAAAAAATCGTGATGCCGGCTCACTTCTTAAGAGAATCCGGTCAAAAGATCAGTTCAGCTTTCGAACAATTCTCTGATTCTGCACAACGTATCGGTGTTTACACTGCAAATGATTATGTAGATATCATGCAGAAATTAATTGACAAATGGGAAATTGACAAAGTTTCTAATTTGACAGATGAAGCAGAAAAAGCACGTGATTACTTAATGAAATTACCAGCCCGTATGGCTAGAATTTCTGAAAGATTAGTAATTCCGCAGGAATCTCACATTTTTAAATGGGTTGAACCTGCTAGATTGTAGATTTTAGATTTCAGATTGATATTGCAATTGAATTTTGATATTGTAATTGACATTGAAAACATATTGTTGATTGTTGAAGTGTAAGCTTTGACAATCAACATTTTTATTTAAAATAGAAAAAAGCCAGTGTTAATCCGTTTAAATCCGTGTCATCCGCGTGCCATTCCCAACACAAAAAACTATGAATAATTCTGATTTAATAAATAAAACAATTGCGTTCGTAAAAGAAAAACTAAATGATGCCGAAGGTGGACACGATTGGTTTCATATCGAGCGCGTTTATAAAAATGCCCTTTTAATTGCAAAAGATACTGATTGCGATTTGACTGTTGTTCAGCTTGGCGCTTTACTTCATGATATTGCCGACAGTAAATTTCATAATGGAGATGAAACCATCGGGCCAAAAACGGCCAGATTGTTTTTGGAATCTGAGAATGTTTCTGAAGATACCATTCAACACGTGGTAAACATCATCGAAAACATCTCTTATAAGGGCGGAAATTTCGAAAAGAACTTCTCCTCTATAGAATTGGATATCGTTCAGGATGCGGATCGTTTAGACGCAATAGGGGCAATTGGAGTAGCAAGAGCGTTCAATTATGGCGGATTTAAAAATAGAGCCTTATATGACCCTGAAATTGCGCCTGTAACAAACATGAGCAAGGAAGAATACAAAAAGAATAATGCACCAACGATAAATCACTTCTACGAAAAACTTTTACTCTTAAAAGATAAAATGAATACGGAAACAGGAAAACAAATTGCAGCTGAAAGACATAAGTTTATGGAAACCTTTCTGGCGCAGTTTTACGCAGAATGGGAGGGAGTGAAATAGATTTTTATTCCACAGAGATTCGCCAAGAAAACAAAAAGCTTCACAAAGAAATATAAATCTCTGTGAAGCTTTGTGTTTTTTTACTTTGTGTATTTCTACAAAATGCTTTTTTTAAATCTTAGGTTAGTGCATGCGCGAAATCCAATCTACTTGAGTAATTGTTGTCATGATAAAAAGGAGATAGCTTAAAAAACCTTTTTGCATAAAAATGCATATATATTTATTGAAAAAATTTAGAGAACTTATTTTTGTCTCCATTTTTTTTAATATGTAATTATTTAAATAAAACCAGAATATTAGAATAATACTAAAAGCGCATATTTTTCGGAAATCCGATGGGTTTATTTGATGTGCAAAGAAATTTAATTGGTGTGTTATGTAGATACTTATAAAAATTGTTGCAATGATTAAATTAGCAGAACGATTTAAAAGATTCTTTTTATGAAGAAATAAGAATAAAAACAGGTTTAAGAATATGAAAAATACATAATAAATAAAGTTTGCCATATTCTGAAATTAATTTTAATCTATATATCTCTGTGAATTGTTTCCAAAACCTTTGTCCCTTTGAGCCTTTGCCCCTTTGAACCTTCTTCTACGAACATCCACAATTCCCATCGCCACAATCCTTTTTCTTCTTAGATTTCCAAAAGAACTTCTTAATCAAAAAGACAACGGCGATAAATAATATTCCAAAGGCAATAATTTCTTGTATCATAGCCGTTTATTTTAAAAGTTGATAGGCTAAAAGTGCTACAAAATAAGCTAAACCGCTCATTAAGAATAATTGCATCGCGGGCCATTTCCACGAATTCGTTTCTTTTTTGGTAATGGCCAATGTACTGGCGCATTGCATCGCAAAAGCATAAAATAGCAATAGTGAAATTCCAGAAGCAAAATTAAAGATTTTCTCGCCCGTTTGCGGATTTACTTCTTTCTGCATTTTGCTTTTAATGGTTGCTTCATTGTCGCTGTCTCCAACACTGTAAATGGTGGCAAGAGTTCCAACAAAAACCTCACGTGCGGCAAACGAACTGATAATCGCAATTCCTATTTTCCAGTCGTAGCCTAAAGGCGAAATGGTAGGCTCAATGGCTTTACCCATAATTCCGATGTATGAATTCTCTAATTTTTGAGAAGCGACTTCGTTTTCAAACTGAACTTCATTTAAAGTTGTATTGGCAAATCTTTCTTTTACGATAGTTTCGGCTTCGTTAAAATCTCTTCCGGGGCCAAAAGAAGCTAAAAACCATAAAATCACAGATATTGCTAAGATAATTTTACCCGCACCAACAACAAACGCTTTGGTTTTCTCTACAACATTAATCCCAACATTCTTTAAAAGCGGCATTTTGTAGCTCGGCATTTCGACTACGAAATAGGTTTTAGAATTAAATTTCAGAATCTTATTTAAGATATAAGCAGATAAAATAGCAGTTCCAAATCCTAGTAAATACAATAACATTAACGATAAACCCTGTAAATTTAGAATTCCCAAAACGCGCTGATCCGAAATTACGAGCGAAATAATAATCGTATAAACCGGTAATCTTGCTGAACAAGTTGTGAACGGTGTTACTAAAATAGTAATTAAACGTTCTTTCCAGTTTTCGATATTTCTAGTAGCCATGATTGCCGGTATAGCACATGCAGTTCCTGAAATCAAAGGCACGACACTTTTTCCTGAAAGCCCAAATTTACGCATTATTTTATCCATCAAAAATACCACACGACTCATGTATCCGCTTTCTTCCAAAATGGAAATAAACAGAAACAAAAAGGCAATTTGTGGAATGAAAATCAGAATTCCGCCAATTCCAGGAATAATTCCCTGTGAAAGCAAATCGGTTAAAATACCACTTGGCAATTCTGAAGCGGCCCAACTGCTTAAAGAAGCAAAAGTGCTGTCAATGAAATCCATAGGAATCGTTGACCAGCTGAAAATAGATTGGAAAATCAAAAACAAAATCGCAAGGAAAATTACATAACCCCAAAACTTGTGCGTTAAAACACGGTCAAGTCTTGCGCGAATATCTTTTGCCATCGATTCATCAACCTGTAAACCTTCTTTCAGAACATCATTGATAAATTGATACCTTTTGATGGTTTCTTTTTGCTGTAGGCGCTTTAATTCCGAATGTGATTTGGTAAAAGTGCTTCGGATTTCATTACGTTCCAAATTCAAAAAATTAACATCCTGCGTGATAACCAACCATAATTTATACAATAATTGATTTGGAAAAGCGTGTTGTAGTTTTGCAAAATAGGCAGCATCAATTACAGAAGCATTTAAACAAGGTTCATGCGGAATCGTTTTGTATGAAACAATTAATTCTTTTAACTCCTCGATTCCATGACCTTTACGCGAACTTACTAAGGCAATTTTGGTTTTTAGTTTTTCTTCTAAGTAGGGAATATCAAGTGTAATTCCTTTGCTTTCCATACGATCAGACATATTGATGACTAAAATCGTCGGAATTTCAAGGTCTTTTATTTGAGTGTAAATCAGTAAGTTTCGTTTCAGATTTTCAACATCGGTTACCACTACTGCAACATCCGGATATAATTTGTCGTTTTTGTTAAGCAAAAGTTCAATCACAACACTTTCATCCATTGAACTGGCATTCAGACTATATGTTCCTGGTAAATCAAGAATATTAGCTTTGATGTTATGAGGAAGTTTACAGAAACCAATTTTTTTCTCAACGGTGATTCCCGGGTAATTTCCAACCTGCTGATTTAAACCGGTAAGTTGATTAAAAACAGAAGTTTTTCCGGTATTCGGATTCCCGATAAGGGCAACATTTATATTTTGAATGCTCATTACAAATTGGTTTTGATAAGTTCAACTTCAATTTCACGAGCAGTTTCTATACGAATGGCAACATGTGAGCCATTAATGTCTAAATATAAAGGATCTCCAAAAGGAGCAATTTGAAGTAATTCGACTAAGCTGCCCGGCAAACAACCCATTTCTAATAACTTTAGAGGAATAAGATCGATATCAAAATCTTTGATAATGGCTTTTTCGCCTTTTTTCAGGGTATGGATTGTATTTTGCAAGCTTATTTAGATTGAATTTAGATTGCAAAAATAGACAATAATTCTTTATTTCAAGGCAATTAACCGTTTTGATTGTGCCAAAATTTACTTAAATAAGCCAATTTTACTCTTGCGACAAGAAATTGATGTCTTCTATAAGTCTTTGAATTTCTTCTTTATTTGTTCCGTCATAAAATCCCCGAACGCGGCGTTTTTGATCTACCAAAACAAAATTCTCTGTGTGAACCATATCATACAATTGATCAGGACGACCTAATTTCACCGCTAAGTATGATTTTCTGGCCATCGTGTAAATCTCTTTTTTATCGCCGGTAACCAAATTCCATTTGCTGTCTACAACTCCGTATTTAACAGCATAAGCTTTTAAAACAGAAACACTATCTACTTCAGGAAAGACAGTATGAGAAAGGAGCATTACTTTAGGATTGTTAAGAACTGCTTTTTGAACTTCTGATAAATTGGTCGACATCTTTGGACAAATCGATCCGCAAGTCGTAAAGAAGAAGTCGGCTACATAAATTTTTCCTTCGTAATTTTTTTGCGTAATCGTATCGCCATTCTGATTTACAAAAGAGAAATCTGCAATGGTGTGGTATTTGCTTTTGTATTGAATGGTGCTATCAACCAGTTCAGGATTTACGTCAGCCGGATTGTAAATGGGTAATGTTTTTTGTGGTTTTAAAGCCGAATAAAATAGGGATATAGTAACTACCGAAAATACAATTAAAACAATAAAGAATTTGCGGTATTTGTATAGTAAAGATTTCATAAACAGAATTTGGCGCAAAAATACGAAAAGGAGTTTTCAAAAAACTAATTATGTGTTGTTTTTAACAGGCTTTTGACTTTGATTAAAAGTAATATGTTAGAATATTTTAATCACGGAAAGACGCGAAGTCGCAAAGTTTTATTTTTTAAGTTATACTTTGCGACTTCGCGTCTTTGCGAGAGATCAAAAGAGACATAATATTCTTTAAATTTTAGTCTTTCTAATAGATTTGTTGACCAAGTATAATCCAATTAAAGTCACGGCCGCACCAATGGCAATGGCCTGTGTAAGGGTTTCTCCAAAAATGAAAGATCCTAAAACCATGGCAACTATCGGATTTATATACACATAAATACTGCTGATTTCCGTTGGAAGATGTTGTAATGTATAAATAAAGGCGATGAAAGTTAAGACCGAACCAATAATGATTAAGTAAGCAATCGCCCACCAGGAATTTAAAGAGATTTCACTCAAAGGAATATTAGTTCCTGCGGCTTCTGTAATTCCAAATAAAAATACACTCGAAATCAACATCTGCAATCCTAAACTGAAATAGGGATTAAAACTGGCCGCCTTTTTCTTAGTTTCCAAAATTCCGAAAGCCCAAGTAATAGTTGAAATGAGGGTTAAAAAGATTCCGAATTGAAAATCTGGCCGTAGAAAATCAGATAAGTAATCCATGAAGATGATACAGATCCCACCAAAACTGATAAGCATTCCGAATAAAGCCACTTTGGCGATTTTTATACCATTAAAAAAATTGATAACAATAATCCAAATTGGAAACAGAGCACTAATAATAGCACCTAATCCGCTGCTGATATATTTTACGCCCCAAGTACTTAAGCCATTACTTAACGCAAAATTCAAAATAGATAAAATAATAATCGTTTTCCATTGTTTCCCTCTTGGCCATGGCTCTTTTTTGATTAGAAAATAACCAACATAAAGAAGGCCACCCAAAAACTGACGAATAGTGGCCACCTGCAGCCCGGGCATATGTCTAACCGCTTCTTTAGATGCTAACCACGTTGTTCCCCAAAAGAAACTCACCCAGCATAAAGCTAAAATTGGAAATCCGATAGCTTCAATTTTTCCTGAAAAGGCATTCTGAATTTTTGCTCTCACTGTAATAAAAGTTTTAGCAAATATTCCAAAAACAATTTGAATTAATGACTTATAATCAGACATATATTCATGAAATTTTTTGTTGTTTATGATCGATTTTTTGCATTAAAAATCGTACCTGAAATTATTGGATAAATTTTAACATAGAGTTCCGAATAATAACAATATGTTTGTAGATATACTAAAATTATAAAGAAATATGATTAAACAGCTTACTAAACCTATGTTTTGTGTAGTTTCTGCAATGTTTACATTCACTGCAGTTGAGGCTCAAGATGCAAAACCAAAAGAACCGGGTATCAATGTTTCTTACATGAATACGAAGGTTAGTCCGAGTCAGGATTTTTTTCAATATGTAAACGGAACATGGTTAGATAAAACCGAAATCCCGAGTGACCGTACAACGTGGGGAAGTTTTAATGAATTGATCAAAAAAACAGATAAAGATGCAATGGCAATTTTGAAGGAAGCTTCAAAAAATCCAAAGTATAAATCGAATACCGATCAAGGTAAAGCTGTCAATTTATTCAATACTGTTTTAGACACAGTAGGGAGAAACAAAAGAGGAATAGAACCTTTGAAACCATACTTGAAAAAAATTGACGCTATTAAAAATATAGCTGATCTTCAAAAGTATTTAGTAGAAATGGAACCTCAGGGCGGAAATGATTTCTTCGGAATTTACATTGGAGCTGATGAAAAAAACAGTTCAAAAAATTCGGTAAGTCTTGGCGTAAGCCGATTGGGTTTATCTGATAAAGATTATTACACTTCTGAAGATAAAGATTCAAAAGAAAAACGTGCTAAATATGAGCTTCATGTAGCGAGAATGATGCAGTTTATTGGAGAATCTCCTGAAAAAGCAAAACAGAGCGCAGCAGAAATCCTGGCTTTGGAAACTTCTTTGTCAAGTCCGAGATTAAATCGTGTTGAGAGTAGAGACAGTCGTCTTCAATATAACCCGATGACAGTTGCTGAACTTCAAAAGTTAACTCCGGCAATTAAATGGGATGCTTATTTTACAGGACTTGGTTTGGCAAAACTGGACACAGTTGTAGTTATTGAACCACGTTATATGAAAGCGTTGCAAACCGTTTTTACTGAAAACAAAGTACCACAATGGAAAGAATATTTAAAATGGACTTTATTGAACCGTTCAACTTCACATTTAACAACTGAAATTGAATCGGCAAATTTTGACTTTTACAGTAAAACTTTAAGAGGAGCAATTAAACAATTACCTCGTGAAGAAAATGCTTTACAGGTTGTAAACAGAAGTATCGGAGAGGCACTTGGTAAGCTGTATGTAGAGAAAGTTTTTCCTGCTGAAGCAAAAACCAAAGCGATTGATATGATTCACAATGTGATTACGGCTTACCAAAACCGTATTAATAATTTAGCATGGATGTCTGACGCTACAAAAGTAAAAGCAATTGAGAAACTGAACAAAATCACTATAAAAGTGGGTTATCCGGACAAATGGAAAGATTATTCTGCTTTAGAAATTAAAAGTGTTGCTGAAGGTGGAAGCTATTTTGAGAATGCACACAATTTATCAAAATGGAATTTCAAAAAAGGTTTAGAAAAATTAAATAAGCCAGTGGATAAAACAGAGTGGGGAATGTCGCCACAAACTGTTAATGCTTATTACAACCCGTCTTATAATGAAATTGTTTTCCCAGCAGCAATTTTACAACCGCCTTTTTACAATTACCAAGCCGATGAAGCTGTGAATTATGGTGGAATTGGAGCTGTAATTGGTCACGAAATTTCACATGGTTTTGATGATTCAGGAGCACGTTATAATGCAGATGGAAATCTTGTAGACTGGTGGACTGCTGACGATTTAAAACAATTTACAACTTTAGGAAATGAACTTGCAGATCAATATAGTGCTTTAGAGCCACTGCCGGGAATTCATGTAGATGGTAAATTTACTTTGGGAGAAAACATTGGAGATTTAGGTGGAATTAATGCTGCTTACGACGGATTGCAATTGTACTTAAAAGCACATGGAAATCCAGGTCTAATTGATGGTTTTACGCCTGAACAACGTTTCTTCATTTCTTGGGCTACGGTTTGGAGAACAAAAACCAGAGATGAGGCAATTAAAAGTCAGGTAAAAACAGATCCACACTCTCCAGGAATGTACAGGGCTTATGTGCCAATTCAGAATGTTGATGCTTTCTATCAGGCATTCGGAATTAAACAGGGAGATAAAATGTACATAGAACCAGCGAAAAGAGTAAAAATCTGGTAATCTTATAATCATAAAAAACGGCGCTAATTTAGCGCCGTTTTTGTTTTATCTAATTAATTGCAATAAAAATATCAACTTCTGCAGTTTCAGGATTTTGTGCTTTCTCTCCGTAAATTTCAAAATCTGAGGTAAAACTTCTGTCTAAATCTGAATTCCAGATTTTCATCCATTCATTAAAAACAATGTTCTCATGAAGATTTCCTTTTGCAGTGAATTTTTCATAAGTTGCTTTTTCAATAGCTTTGCCTGTCATTTCTTCCGGAATAAAATCTAAAGAGCTTACAAGACATCCTAAAATTGTTGTGTAAGGCTTCGTATGATCTTTTTCGTATTCGGTATAAACACAATAAAGAGCATTGTCTATTTTATTCGGAATTTTTTCAGCAATTCCTTCTGTCATAAATTTGTTCCAAAGAGCGGGAATATCTTCTCCCGATTGACCATTTTCGTTAGTCGTTCGTACTGAAATCCCAATAATACTAAATTTTTGAATATCCATTTTAGTTCAATTGTTTTGTTTGATTTCAAATGTACGATGACCTTGCGACAACAGTATGTCAGCAGGAAATTGTTTATTTCAAATTGCTGTAAATGTAAGCTTCTATGGCCTTTAATTCTTCATCAGTCATTGCCTGCGTTACCGGGAAATTAGTTTTCATAACTGAAAATTGACTCGGATCAACAATTGGATCTGCATTTCCTTTAAGGAAAGTAACAATATCGCCTTTTTTGTCTTTGTATGTTTTACCAATTTCCTGAATACTCGGACCAATAACTTTTTGATCAACCTGATGGCAGGAAACACAATTCCCTTTTCCTTCAAAAATTGATTTTCCTAAAGCTTCAGGTGTTTTGACTTCCGCCGATTCTCCTTCTGAATAAGATTCGGTCGTAGCTTCAGTTGATTTTCCAAAAGGCTCCTGCTCTTTTTTACAAGAAGCAAAAGCTAAAACGGCAGTTAAGAATAATACTTTTTTCATTATTAAATTAATTATTATTTCATTGCTTCAAATTTGTAACCATTATAAAGCAATTTTGCAACGATTTGTTTTGAAAGCAAATCTTTATCTTCATTACCATAAAAATCAAGATTGAATTTTTCACTATCAGTAAGAGTTCCTCTAAGATTAAAGTATTTGTTATCAGGTGTTATTATTTCGTCTTTAATGTGTTTATCAGTGTTAGGGTTTCTGTAACCTGTTTTTGTTGCATACCATGCACCAACAACTCTGGTTCTTCTTTGTTCTCTGTTATTATTGTCTATTTCTGTAAAAGTAGAATTTACGGTATAAACTAAACTTGGAGGAAAGTTGGGCATAAACGTAACGTTACTTTTAGTCACATCACCAATTGCTACATATTCTAATACAGGAGCACCATTTTTATAAACTTCTTGTTTTTGGTAAATTGTACCACCAGAAACTTTTACATTCAGTGCAGTCATTGCATCATATTCTGTTTTTAACTGGTCTTTTGTTTTTTGGTCAGCATCAGCAAATACTTTTTTAATATCTGTTGGGGTACCATTAATAAATTCTAAAACACCTTTTTCGTCTATACCAGATGCGCTAATAAATTTGTATTTATCATTACAAACACTTGCTACGATTGTTCTCTGAAAACTTAACCCCTGATCTTTTCCGTAATCAATAATTTCATTGGTTTTATTGTTGCTTAGATCAGTAAGAAGTGACCAATAAACAGTAGAACCATCAAGTAAAGAATTGCTTTTTCGCTCAATTGAAAATATTGGGCGATTGTCAAGAGATAAGATTTTGTAAACTACTTTTTCTTTGTCTAAAATGGCAACCTCCGTTTCGTCGATACTAATTTTATCTTTTTTAATTCTAATTTCCTGTGCTACAGTTGTTAAAGTAGCGGCCATCATGAAAGTAAGTAATACGTTTTTCATATATTTTTAGGGTTTAAATTGAGACGCTAAAATATACTTTATTTTGTCACTAATTACTTGTTTAAAATAATTGCAGCTTCTTTCGCAAAATACGTCGAAATTAAACTTGCTCCCGCTCTTTTAATGCACATTAACTGTTCCATCATAATTTTATCATTATCCAGCCAGCCTCTTTCTGCAGCTGCCTTAATCATGGCATATTCTCCTGAAACATGAAAAACGGTTACCGGAACATTTACGGCATTTTTTACCTCACGTACAATATCAAGATAAGCAATTCCTGGTTTTACCATTACCATATCGGCACCTTCTTCGACATCCATAAGGGTTTCTCTAATCGCTTCGATACGATTGGCATAATCCATTTGGTATGTTTTTTTATCTTTCGGAACCACTACATCAGCTTCTCTCGGCGCACTGTCCAAAGCATCACGAAACGGACCATAAAATGCAGAAGCATATTTAGCTGAGTAACTCATGATACCCACATTATGAAATCCTGCAGCATCCAATCCTTGGCGCAAACGTAAAATACGTCCGTCCATCATGTCGCTTGGTGCTACAAAATCGGCTCCGGCTTGTGCGTGCGAAACGGCCATTTTTACTAATGCGTCGTTAGTGGCATCATTGGCAACATCGCCATTTTCGATGATTCCGTCGTGACCATAAATAGAGTAGGGATCAAGGGCAACATCTGGCATTACAACCATTTCAGGACAAGCAGCTTTAATGGCTTTAATAGCATTTTGCATTAATCCGTTTGGATTCCAGGCTTCTTTTCCGGTATTGTCTTTTAGTGATTCATCTACTTTTACATAAATGTTGACAGCGCGAATTCCTAAAGCAAAAATTTCTTTTACTTCCTCAACGGTTAAGTCGATCGAACGACGAAAAATCCCCGGCATGGATGGAATTTCAACTTTATAATTTTCGCCTTCTGCAATAAACATCGGAAACATAAAATCAGTTGGACTTAATGTTGTTTCGCGAACTAAACTACGGATAGATTCATTTACTCGTAGTCTTCTGCCTCTTTGTAATGGGAACATAACTATTTTAGATTTTTGATTGCTGATTTTAGATTTTTGATTGTGGGTATTCAGATATTAGAAATCACAGATCTTAATCCTTAATTGACAATCCAATTTATTAGAATTTTAATGTTTTATTTTATGTAATTGAAGCGGTGTAAATCGCTTTTATGGTTTTATCAAGTTTTTGGTTAAATTCATCATCAGATTGGCCAGCAGAAAGACCTTCGGAAAGTGCTCTTGAAAAACTGGCAATCAATCCGTGGTTTTGCGTCAGTTTCGCATTGGCTTCTTCTTCTGAATATCCTCCGGACAATGCTACAACACGCACAACATGTGGATCTGACATTAATTCTTTATAAAAATTATTCACATTCGGAATAGACAATTTCAGCATCACTTTAACCTCTTTATCCAATAAACTAAGCTGTTTCTTAATTTCTTCTTTCAGAATTTCTTCTGATTTTTCTTTATCAGCACTGTAAATATCAACTTCAGGCTCAATAATCGGAACAAGTCCTTTTTGAAAGATTTGTAAACCAACTTCAAATTGCTGTTCAACAACTTCACGAATTCCTTCAGCATTTGCTTCTTTGATAACAGAGCGCATTTTAGTTCCAAAAACATTTTTTTCTACAGCTCTATCTAGTAATTCATCTAAATTGGAAATAGGTTTCATCAACTGTACACCATTGGCAAGATCAGCAAGTCCTTTGTCTACTTTTAAAAACGGAACGATGTTTTTCTTTTCCCATAAATAATCGGCAGTCCATTGTCCGTCGATTTTGCGATCCATAGTGTTTTCAAACAAAATAGCTCCCAGAATATATTCGCTTTTAAAAGCAGGACTCTTAATTATTCGGGTTCTCATTTCATGTACAAGAGTGTACATTTCTTCTTCATTGGTGTAACTGTTTTCCAAAACGCCGTATTGCGCAAGTGCTTTTGGTGTACTTCCGCCACTTTGGTCTAAAGCGGCAATAAATCCTTGACCGGAATGCATGCGATCTAATTGTGCAATGTTCATTTCTCTTTCCATAATATTTTAGATTTTAGATTGAAGATTTTAGAGTAAATTACAATTTAAATTTATGATTACAAAGAAGTTAAATGAATATTGGGTTCAATTTATGAGATCCATTCACGAGGATTTTCCAATACT
Organism: Flavobacterium sp. LC2016-12; assembly: GCF_015351595.1. Taxonomy (GTDB): domain Bacteria; phylum Bacteroidota; class Bacteroidia; order Flavobacteriales; family Flavobacteriaceae; genus Flavobacterium. The sequence goes on from NZ_JADKPT010000002.1 coordinate 490,298, forward strand.
TTCACTAATTTTTCTTCTTCACTTCCTGCTTCTGCATGATGATCGTAAACCCATTGTACATGCGGAGGCAGACTCATTAAAATACTTTCAATTCTTCCGTTGGTTCTTAAACCGAATAAAGTGCCTTTGTCATGAACCAAATTGAATTCGACATAACGGCCACGACGGATTTCCTGCCACTTTCTGTTTTCAGAAGTATATTCTAAATTCTTTCTTTTCTCCACAATTGGAACATAAGCTTCTAAGAAACTATTCCCAACTTCAGATACGAAATTGAACCAATCTTCCATCGACATTTGCTCATTTGCTTTGCAATAATCAAAGAACAAACCGCCAATTCCGCGGGCTTCGTTTCTGTGAGCATTCCAAAAATAAGCGTCACATTGTTTTTTATATTTTGGATAAAACTCCGGATTGTGTTTGTCACAAGCGGTTTTACACGTTTGATGAAAATGCGTTGCATCTTCTTCAAACAAATAATAAGGCGTTAAATCCTGTCCTCCTCCAAACCATTGTTCTATCACTTTTCCATGTTCATCGTACATTTCAAAATAACGCCAGTTTGCGTGAACGGTTGGTGTCATTGGGTTTTTTGGATGTAAAACCAAACTTAATCCGCAGGCAAAAAAATCAGCTTCGCCTACGCCAAACATTTTTTGCATCGTTTCAGGAAGTTTTCCGTGAACGGCCGAAATGTTTACACCGCCTTTTTCGAAAACATTTCCGTTTTCAATAACGCGCGTTCTTCCACCGCCGCCTTCTGGGCGTTTCCAAAGATCTTCACGGAATTTTGCTGTTCCGTCAACAGCTTCTAATCCGGCACAGATTTGATCTTGTAGATTTTGTATGTATGCGTAAAATTTATCTTTCATGAGTATTATATTCTGATTTAAGCAATCCGAAATAAAGAGTGTTCTGCAATTCGCCATCACCATTTCTAAATTCGTCTCGTAAAATTCCTTCTTGTTTGAAATTGTGTTTTAATGCAACGCGCTGGCTTGCAAAGTTAATTTCTTGTGTACAGATGAAAACTTTGTTCATTTTCAATTCGTTGAAACAAAAATCAAGTGCAGCTGAAACCATTTTTGATGTAATTCCTTTTCCCTGAAAATCTTCATCAGTAAAATAACCTAATTCACATTTTGAAATGCGATAATCAATAGTTTTTACGCATAAATAACCAATTAAGTCATTGGTTTTAATATCTCTTGCGAAAAAATAAAAGCCTTCATTGTTTTTTTCTTTTTCAAGATTGACGGCCATAAAACCTTCTGCTTTCTTTAAAGAATCAGAATTGGCAAGCGTTACAGGAAAAGTTTTGTAAATGTGATTTTTATTTTTATCGACTAGCGTGAAAAATTCTTCAGCAGTAACATTTTTAATTCGATCTATTTTCCAATCTGTAAAACTCATGTTTACTTGTTTTTAGCGGATGTGATTTTGGCATTTATTCCAAAGGAGAAAACCTTGCTTTCTCTCTGGATGTATTGGTAAATAGCAAGTGCTTTACCTAAGAAATCAAATTGTTTTTCTTGAGATAAATGAATCAAAATATCAGCAAATTTCTCTTGTTGATTCCAATCTAGATGGCATCTCTGAAGCAGAATAATTAATTCTTCTTCCGGTATTTCAATTGTTCGTTCTAAACTTAAACCAAAACTCTTCAGTTGCTCATCTACCAGGCTAATATCTTCAGCGTTCCAAAACCTTGGCACAAAAATAAGTGCGTGTAAAGTTCGGAGCGTATTTTCTATTCTGATACTTTCTTCGTCTCTAAGGCCTTTGTTGAGCATTTTGTTTTGCGTTTCCTGCAAGGTTTCCAAAACCTTGTAGGTATTTAATTGTTTGCGTAATCTATTTAAATTTTTTGATTGTCTCCAGATAGACCTACAAGGTTTTTGGGAACCTTGCGGGATGAAACGTACTACTCAAAAGTATAAGTTTCATTTAAAAAATCATTCTTTTGATTATGGCAAAATATGAAGTTTTCAAAATCTCCAAATAATTCTAAAACTTCATTTCGTTCTATTTTTGTCTCTTTATCAGATGTAAAAGCTTGATAAGATGAAAATCTAAAATCTTTAAAATTTATATCAAAATGATGTTTAGGATTCAGATGAATATAAATAATCAAATGCTTTAAATAGTTTTCGTTTTTTAATTGTATTCTTTTAAAATGCTTCTCGAACAAACTTCCCGTTCTGTTAGTTTGCTTATTAAATGCTTTTGCATAAGAATTGTATAGGTTTGAGAATGCCTGAGTAACCTCTTTCTCTTCTGAATTCAATCGAATGACGAAATGAAAATGATTATTCATCAGACAATATGCAAAGACTGAAACCTTATCGGATAAATATTTTGAGAACTGTTTTAGGAAATAAATTTTATTATTTTCATTTTCAAAAATATTTACTCCGTTAATTCCACGGTTATAAATATGGTAATAATAATCTTTTTCTAATACCTCCAACTTCATTTATTATCTTTTTTTTTCTCATCCTGCAAGGTTTTCAAAACCTTGTAGGTCTGCTAATTTATAACGTTGCCTATTTTATACCTACAAGGTTTTGGAAACCTTGCAGGAAAGCCAATCGAGACTATACTATTGCCCATATTCCTTAACCGCGTCAATAAACGCTTTCGCGTGATCAACAGGAATATTTGGTAAAATTCCGTGACCTAAATTTACGATATATTTATCTTTTCCGAATTCGTCGATCATTTCGTGAACCATTTTCTTAATCGTCGGAATTGGAGAAAGCAATCGTGACGGATCAAAATTTCCTTGTAAAGTAATGTTTCCACCAGACAAGTAACGTGCATTTCTAGCCGAACAAGTCCAGTCTACACCCAATGCCGAAGCTCTACTTTTACCCATTTCGCCAAGAGCAAACCAACATCCTTTTCCGAAAACAATAACCGGCGCGTGATCAGCCAAAGCTTCAACGATTTGGTTGATGTATTTCCATGAAAATTCCTGATAATCAACCGGAGAAAGCATTCCTCCCCAAGAATCAAAAATCTGAACGGCATCAACTCCCGCTTTTACTTTTTCTTTTAAGTATAGAATAGTTGTATCTGTAATTTTTTGTAATAAAGTATGTGCTGCAGCAGGGTTTGAAAAGCAGAAACCTTTTGCAGTATCAAAGCTTTTAGAGCCTTTTCCTTCAACAGCATAACAGAAAATTGTCCAAGGTGAACCAGCGAAGCCAATTAATGGCACTTCGTCGTTCAGCATTTCTTTAGTTAATTTAATGGCATCCATTACATAACCTAAACTTTCCTGAATGTCCGGAACATAAACTCTGTGAACATCAGCCAATGAACGAATTGGATTGGGTAAAAAGGGACCGAAATTTTCTTTCATTAAAACTTCAATTCCCATTGCTTGAGGTACAACCAAAATATCCGAAAATAAAATCGCTGCATCCGGTGCAATTCTGCGAATTGGCTGAACCGTAATTTCTGCAGCTAATTCCGGAGTCTGACAACGGGTAAAGAAATCATATTTATCACGCAAAGCGATGAATTCTGGTAAATATCTTCCGGCTTGACGCATCATCCATACAGGCGGGCGTTGAACAGTTTCTCCTTTTAATGCTTTTAAAAATAGGTCGTTTTTTAACATGTTTTTTATTTTAGGTGCAAAGTCACAAAGGGACAAAGTTGCAAAGGTTTATTTATATTCTTCAATTACGTCTTCAATCACATCTTCGACCGTTGGCTGATCTGCAATGATGATGTTTTTGGTAATTTTATGTAAAGCGTCTGCAGTAGTTTCTCCAATGCAAAAGCAGGTTTCTTTTTTGATGGTGTTGTCTTTCAAATAACTTTCAACACCAGACGGACTGAAAAATAAGATCGCGTCAACGGCTGTTTTTATTTTCTGAGGCGTTAATGATGTATCGTAAACCTGAATTTCATTGAATTTTACTTCAGCGTCTTTTAAAGCTTTTGGTAACGTTTCTCTTCGAAGATTTCCGCTGAAAAAAATAAAGCTTTCAGAACGATAAATCAAAGTGATAATTTCAGATAAATCTGAAGCGTAACCAGTGTAAGCCACCACATTAAAACCACTTTCAGATAAAAGAATCTTAGTTTTTAAACCAACGCAAAAAACGTTTTTACTTTTGAGTTCTTCCGCTTTTGGATGTGATAAAATACTGTGAACGGCATTTTGACTGGTGAAAATTAGATTTTCGTTGAGGTCTTTTAGTTCGAAAGATTTATTTTGAGTTTGAATGAAATCGGTATCAATAACTTCTAAACCAGCATTTGTTAACGCTTGTTTTTGTTCGCCCGATAGCTTTTTTGTGGATAATATCTGAATTGATTTTGCCATTATTTTTTTAAAGATTCTTTAATAGATTGCATCAATTCCGTTCCGCCATTGTTTAGAATTTCCTGTGCGGCGAAGAATCCTAGTTTTTTCCATTCTGAAATATCGACCGTTTTGTCGACTTCCAGTTTTTGTTTTCCATCAACAGAAAGCAAAACGCCCTGAAAATGTAAAGTGTCTTCGTCTTCATTATAAGTGACCAAAGCACCAATTGGAGCAGTACAACCACCTTCCAGCGTTCTTAAAAACTGACGTTCGATATACGTACAGATCTCCGTTTCAATATGATTTAACTGCGAAAGCGCATCTAAAGTATAATTGTCATTTTCCATTGCCACAACAAGCATCGCTCCTTGCGCCGGTGCCGGAATCATCCAATCTAAATTGATATAATTTTCTGGTTTTATGTTAATGCGCTCCAAACCTGCAGCAGCAAAAACAGCTCCATCCCAGTTATTGTCTTGTAGTTTTTGCATACGTGTGTTTACGTTTCCGCGTAAATCAACCACCGTATGGTTAGGATATTTATTGAGCCATAAGGCCTGACGACGCAAGCTTCCGGTTGCTATTGTACTTGGTTTCTCAAAATCCGGATTTCCTTTATGTACTAAAATGTCTAAAACATTGGCTCTTTCTAAAACCGCAGCCTGAACAATTCCTTGTGGTAATGCCGTTGGAACATCTTTCATAGAATGAACTGCAATATCGCAATCGCCGTTAATCATGGCAACATCAAGGGTTTTGGTAAAAATTCCTGTAATGCCAAGTTCGTAAAGCGGTTTGTCCAAAATAATATCACCTGTAGATTTTACCGCAACAATCTCGGTTTTATAACCCAAATCGTTTAGTTTTTTCTCGACAGTATGTGCTTGCCAAAGTGCCAATTCGCTATCGCGAGTCCCTATTCTGATTATTTTTTCAGCCATGTTTTAATTTTTTTCCACCATATAAGTCATATAAGTAAATTTAAGCATTGCGTAAATAACTATATTAAATGAACTTATATGACTTATATGGTGGAAAATTATGTTTTAAGATGCTTTTATTTTGAAGACTTTTTCGATCCATTCGATGCTTTCATCGACCATGGTGTCGTCGTCTTTTAAGTGGTTTGCGAAATGTGTAGTGATTTTTTGAATGATTCTGTTGCTGATGATTTCAGCCTGGGCTTCATTAAAATCAGTGATTTTTTTGCTTTGGAAGTTTAATTCTGAATCTTTAATCGCGTTCAGTTTTTCTTTTAAAGCGTTGATAGTTGGAGCAAATTTTCTGCCTTTCATCCAAACCACAAATTCTTCTTTTATTTCTTCAATGATTGCTTCTGCAGCCGGAATGTGTAATTTTCTGTTTTCCAACGTTTCATCTGTCAATTGCGACAAATAATCCATGTGAATTAAGGTTACGCCTTCTAATTCCTCTACGTTTTCATGAACGTTTTTCGGAATAGACAAATCTAAAATCAATAAAGGTTTTTTAAGATTTAAGATAGCTTTGTCAACTGTTGGGTTTTGCGCGCCAGTAGCCACAACCACAACATCAGCTTTTTGAAGTTCTAAATGAAGTTCCGAATAATCTTTAACAATCAAATTTAGTTTTCCGGCCAATTTCTCAGCTTTGTCTTTTGTTCGGTTGATTAAAGTAATATGTTCGTTTTTAGTATGTTTTACAAGATTCTCGCAAGTATTTCTTCCGATTTTTCCTGTTCCGAAAAGTAAAATATTTTTGTTTCCGATGTCTTCTACATTTTTCATAATGTATTGAACCGATGCAAAAGAAACCGAAGTTGCTCCAGAACTTATTTGAGTCTCGTTTTTGATTCTTTTGCTCGCCTGAATCACGGCGTTTACCAATCTTTCCATAAAAGTATTGGCCAAACCCATTGATTTAGAATGCGTGAAACTCGTTTTAATTTGAGATATAATTTCAAAATCGCCCAGAATTTGACTGTCTAAACCAGTTCCTACGCGAAACAAATGATTTATAGCTTCCTGATTTTTATAAACGAATCCCACTTTTTGGAAAGCATCTACAGATCCGTTACTATTATCGCAAATAAGTTTTATTAATTGAAATGGGTGTTCAGCAAAACCGTAGATTTCGGTTCTGTTGCAAGTTGAAGTGACAATTAAACTTTCTATTCCTTCTGTTTTAGCTTGTTCAAGCAAACGAGTCTTCGCAACTGCATCCAAACTAAATTGACCTCTTACCTCAGCATCAGCTTTTTTATAACTCAGACCAACTGAATAAAAATATAGGTGTTTCGGTACATTATTGTTTTCCATAAATTCACTTTCATAAAAGTGCAACAAAATTATTACTATAGTGGTTATAAAAGTAACGCTCAAAGTACTTTTTGTATCGCTGGGTGTTTTTTTGTTTCTAATCGTCTGTTTTTATGCAAAAAGAAGTATTTTTGTAGCAAAATCAAGTTGTTTGAAATGATTTGTTTAGAGTGATTCTAAATAACATATTCCAATTGCTATGATTTTCGTTTCAAAAAAATATCGCTATGAGTTCTCAGGAAATTATAAAAATTGAAGACGACTTTACGCTGATCCGTTTTCAAAACGACAGTTTAGAACCGTTTTTTGGACAGCACGAAGTGGGTAGTGGTCTGATACAGTTTCACTTCGGAATAAAAGGCAATGCCAAATTCCTGTTCAATCAAGGCTCTTATGCTCTTGATTTGAAGGAAGAAAAATCGTTGCTTTTGTACAATCCACAGAAAGAATTACCGCTGAATTTAGAACTCGCTCCAAATTCGTGGGTCATTTCTGTTATTGTATCCATCAAGAAATTTCACGCGTTGTTTTCTGCGGAAGCAGATTATATTACTTTTTTAAGTCCTGATAATAAGGATAAAAAGTATTATAACGAAGGAAATATCAGTCCTTCTATGGCTATTGTGTTGAGTCAGCTGTTTCATTATAACCTTCATCCATCGATAAAAAACCTTTATTATAAAGGAAAAGGATATGAATTATTGAGTTTGTATTTCAACAGAACCGAAGATCCAAACGCAGAACAATGTCCGTTTTTGATTGATGAAGATAATGTCTTGAAAATCCGAAGAGCCAAAGAAATTATCATCGCCAATATGGCCGAACCGCCAGGATTGCAAGAACTCGCAGATGAAATTGGTTTGAATTTGAAGAAACTCAAAATGGGTTTCAAACAAATTTACGGCGATACCGTTTACGGTTTTCTATTCGACTACAAAATGGATTTCGCCCGAAAACTTTTAGATAGCGGATCGTATAATGTTAACGAAGTGGGATTGAAAATCGGTTATAGTACCGGAAGTCATTTCATCGCAGCGTTCAAGAAAAAGTTTGCCACAACTCCAAAGAAGTATTTGATGTCGATTAATACGAATGTTTAGGTTTTTTGCCACAAATTTCACAAATTTCCACAAATAAAAAATTTGCCGAATCTGCGTGCGACAAAACTTAACAAATCGATTTTAGATATTTCACGATAACTAAAAAGTAATAATTATCATATTTCTAAAAAGTAGCAAGTTCTACTTTTGCCGAAAACTAAAACAAAAACAAAGCTTAAAGCCTAATGCTTAAAGCCTAAAGCAAAAAAATAATGAAAGGCGTATTATTAGTAAACTTAGGATCTCCGGAAAGTCCAACTACAAAAGATGTAAAACCGTACTTAGACGAATTTTTAATGGATAAATACGTGATCGATGTCCCGTATTTGTTGAGAGCTTTTTTAGTTCGTGGTATTATCCTTAGAAAAAGACCAGAAGAATCAGCACATGCATATGCTAAAATTTGGTGGGAAGAAGGTTCTCCGTTAGTGGTGCTGTCTGAACGAATGCAGAAAAAAGTACAGCCTTTGGTAAACGTTCCAGTTTCTTTGGCAATGCGTTATGGGACAATGACAATCGAAAAAGGGCTACAGGAATTGCACGATAAAGGCGTGACAGAAGTAATGCTTTTTCCATTGTATCCGCAATATGCAATGGCTTCGACTTTGACAATTTTAGTTAAAGCTGAAGAAATCCGTAAGAAGAAATTTCCGCACATGACTTTTACAGATGTTCCTGCGTTTTACAACAAACCAGATTATATCAAGAATTTGGCCGATTCGATTCAGAAACATTTAGTTGGTTTTGATTACGATCACCTGTTATTCTCGTATCACGGAATTCCGGAGCGTCATATTCGTAAGACAGATGTAACCAAGTCGCATTGTAAAATTGATGGCTCTTGCTGTAACACGCCTTCGCCGGCACATGATTTCTGTTACCGTCACCAATGTTATGAAACAACGAGACAAGTCATAAAATTATTAGGAATTCCGGCGGATAAATATAGTTTGACTTTTCAATCGCGTTTAGCTGGAGACAAATGGTTAGAACCTTATACCGATGTTGAAATTGATAACATGCCAGCAAAAGGAATTAAGAAATTAGCGGTTGTAACACCAGCTTTTGTTTCTGATTGTCTAGAAACACTGGAAGAAATCGCCATGCGCGCCAAAGAAGATTTTGAAGCAAAAGGAGGCGAAGAATTCTTAGCGATTCCATGTTTGAATGATGATGATGAGTGGTGTCAGACGGTTAGTAACTGGATAAATGAGTGGGCTAAATAATAATAAGTTTTTATAAATGAGTAGAATAAAATATTTTTCAGTGATACTTTTCGCTTTAGCGATTTTCGTTGCATGCAAAAAAAGAGACACTTTTGTAGATAATAGTTTTTTTGACAAAACATTTAAGTGGACAATTACTGTTCCGGACGATTATGAAAAGGTGAACCTAAAGGAAAAAGGAGAAATTAAAGGAGATACAACCTTAGTTAAAACGACACATTCTATAGTTGCCTTTAAAAGAAATAAAGAGAATTATTTCTCAGCGAATTATGAAGATTTTTCAGGAGACGCAAGATCACTTGATCTTAAGATGAAGTTAAAAGATTTTCTTCTTTTGAAAGATATTGGTAAGATTTATCCAAAAGGTCAACTGGGAGGTTATTCAACAGGAGTGGAGAATGTTTCAGGTTTGGATTTCAGAAAATCACAAATAACAATAACTGAAGAAGGAAAAACGGTTGCAACAATACTGATTTTTTCAAGAACTTTCAATGATAAAATCTTTGTGGCTTCAGTCGTATACGAAAATGAAGATTATGGGAAAGCTATGGCTGATCTTTTTGTACAATCTACATTTAAAAAATAAATGGAATATTATAACTACTTAAAATCACTGCATCTTATTTTTGTAATAACCTGGTTTGCGGGATTGTTTTATATTGTGCGTTTATTCGTTTATCAAATTGAAGCCAACGAAAAACCATCTCCTGAAAAGGAAATTTTACAAGCTCAGTATAAAATAATGGCCTACCGTTTGTGGTACATTATCACTTGGCCATCGGCAATTTTGGCCAGTATTTTTGCTTTTTGGATGTTGTTTTTTACCGATTTAGGAAACGCCTGGCTCAAAATGCCCTGGATGCACGTAAAATTGTGTTTTGTTTTCTTGCTGTATTTGTATCATTTAAAATGCCATCAAATTTTCAAGCAATTGCAAAATGATGAGGTAAAATATTCCAACAATTTCATGCGTTTATGGAATGAAGGAGCTACCATTATCTTATTTGCTGTAGTATTTCTGGTAGTTTTAAAAAGTGCCATCAACTGGATTTTCGGTGTAATCGGAATTGTTTTATTCTCGGTTTTAATCATGTTGGGATTTCGTTTTTACAAAAGAATTCGCGAAAGAAAATAGTTTTTTAGTTTCAAGTTTCAGGTTTCAAGTTGCCACCCGCGACGAAACCTGAAACTTGAAACCTGAAACAAACAAAACAAAACTATGTTTAACAACTTCAAAATGTCAATGCTTTCTCTTCGTGTAAGGATATTCCTTTCGATGATTGTATTGATTGTTGTAGCATCTTTTTTATTGGCTTCGATTTCGATTATTCAGTTTAAGAATGAAGCCAAAGAATACCATCAGGAACGTTTAGAACGTAAAGAAAATGCAGTAAAAGAACATATCAATTACGTGCTTTCGACTACGACATATCCGCTGAAAACTTCTAATTTAGATTTGATTTTTAAGGATAAGATCCACGAATTGGCTCAGATTCACAAAATCGAAATCAATATTTACAGCCTTGATGGAAAACTGCTGAAATCGTCGAAAGAATCTTTTGCGGTTGATAAAGTAGCGCCTCCAGTTCCGGATTATATTCTGAAATTGGTTAAATCGTCTATCGAAAAGCGCTTTGTAGATATTAAAACGATCGACGGAGTTAAAAACAGATCATCATACAGTTTGATTAAAGATGAAAAATTCAAACCACTCGGAATATTAAATCTCCCTTATTTAGAAGATGACGGTTATTATGACAATGAGTTGAATACTTTCCTGATTCGTTTAAGTCAGGTATATTCTTTTATGTTGATTGTCGCGTTTGCGTTAGCTTACTTCCTTTCAACATACATTACCAAATCGCTTAAAACGATTTCAGATAAATTGGAAGAAACCAATTTGGACCAGAAAAACGAAAAGATTGTTCTAGAAGCCAATAGTAAAGAAGTTAACTTCCTGATCAAGGCTTACAACGGAATGGTGGACAAACTCGAAACCAGTGCGATAAAACTAGCCCAAAGCGAGCGTGAAGAAGCCTGGCGTGAAATGGCGAAACAAGTAGCGCATGAAATTAAAAATCCGCTTACCCCGATGCGTTTGACGGTACAGAGTTATCAGAGAAAATTTGACCCGACAGATCCAGATGCCAAGCAGAAATTAAATGATTATTCTGAAACTTTAATCCAGCAAATAGATACTATGACGGCGGTGGCTTCGGCTTTTTCGAATTTTGCTTCAATGCCGGCTCAGCAAAATGAAACGTTGAATGTGGTTGAGGTTGTGGAATTGGCATTAGATATTTTCAACGAAGATTATATTGTTTTTGAAAGCGAAGAAGAGGAAATCATCTCCAAAATGGACCGAACGCAGTTAATACGTGTGATTACGAATCTGGTTAAGAATGCAACGCAGGCAATTCCGGAAAGTCAGTTCCATAAATCTATTTTGGTCACCGTTAAACGTATAGATAATACGGTGGAAATTGCGGTAAAAGACAACGGAATCGGAATTCAGAAATTGGATACCAGCCGAATTTTCGAACCAAAATTCACGACTAAAACCAGTGGAATGGGTCTTGGCCTCGGAATTATAAAAAACATCATCGAAAATTACAAAGGAACAATTACCTTTGAATCAACTTACGGAAAAGGAACCACATTCATCGTTTCTTTGCCTATCACAAACTCATAAAACCACGACCATGAACTACGAAAATCTTTTAATTTCTATTGAAGAAAAAATTGCTACCGTAACCATAAATAGACCTACAAAACTGAATGCCTTGAACAAAGCAACGATCAGTGACCTGAATAAAGCCATCAAATTATTAGGCAAAAATGATGAGGTTCGCGTTATCATTTTGACCGGAAGCGGCGAAAAAGCTTTTGTGGCTGGAGCTGATATTTCAGAGTTTGCCAATTATACAGTAGTTGAAGGGGCACAATTAGCTGCCGAAGGACAAGAATCACTTTTTGATTATATAGAAAACTTAAAGAAACCCGTAATTGCAGCCGTTAATGGTTTTGCACTTGGTGGTGGATTAGAATTAGCAATGGCATGTCATTTCAGAGTAGCATCAGACAATGCAAAAATGGGATTGCCGGAAGTAACTTTAGGATTGATTCCTGGTTATGGAGGAACACAGCGTTTGCCGCAATTAGTGGGTAAAGGCCGTGCGATGGAAATGATTATGACCGCTGCAATGATTTCTGCCGAAGAGGCTAAACAATACGGTTTAGTAAATCACGTAGTTCCTCAAGCCGAACTTCTTGAATTTACAAACGGAATCGCTCAAAAAATCATTAAAAATGCACCATTTGCTATAGGAAAAGCGATAAAAGCCATCAATGCCAATTTTAAAGATGGAAAAGATGGTTTTGAAACTGAAATAAAATCATTCGGAAAATGTTTCGGAACCCAGGATTTTAAAGAAGGAACTGCAGCATTTTTAGAGAAACGAAAAGCTGAATTTACAGGGAAATAGAATTATACCACAGAGTTGCACAAAGTTTTACACAGAGACACACAAAGTTTTTCCTTGTGCTCTTTGCGCAAATCTTTGCGGACTTTGCGGTTAAATAACACAATACAGAGATTCAAAAGGTTTTAAAAACTTAGAACCTTAGCATCTCAGAACCTTAGCACCTTAAAAAAAATGTACGAAACAATATTTGCTCTTTTTTGCGAACGCGTCAAAGAAAGCATTCAAAGCGGCACTTTTGCCAAACTTACATTAGCCAAAACGATTGGCGATACCGAGATTAAAAACATTTACTTCCGATTGGTTTTGAATGAAGACAATACGTATTCAATCTCTTTGACTTCACGTTACAAAACCGAAGAAATTGAAAGTATCCATACTTTAGATGAAGCTTTAATGGTTTTAGGAACTTATATCAAAAATCCGTTTTTGACGGCACTTTTGTTTACGACGGATAACGACGTAACATTCAAAGTAAATAAGAAAAACGCCGGAAGTATTATCGAACAAGAACCGACATTTAAAAATGCTTCGCCGGTAATGTTAGAAATGATTGAAAAAGGTATTGTTTAGTTTTTACTAATATTGAAGCTATAGCATTCAGTTTGTCAGGCTGAGCGAAGTCGAAGCCCGGTTCGCTGAGTCACTTTGCGAGACTTCGACTTCGCTCAGTCTGACAAACGAAAAAAATCAGTCCTTCGCGTTCCTCTGTGAAAAACCTCCGCGTATCTCTGTGGTATAACCCTTTCCTAAATAAGCTTCACAAACAAATTAGAGGCAATTTTATTCGAAATAGATAATTCCCTTCCATCAACTTTAATTTTAACGGATAAATCGAAAGATTCCTTAGAAAGAAATTCGATTTTAGATCCTAAAGCGATTTCCTGTTTGTCCAGGTATTTCAAAAACTCCGAAGAAGTATCTTTCACGCCCACACAAACCCCAATTTGATGTACTGATAATTCAGCAAGAAGCTGTTTTTCAATCTTAACGATTCGGCCATTCGCATCCGGAATCGGATCGCCGTGTGGATCTTCCGTTGGATTCCCAAGGAAATCATCCAAACGGTTAATCAATTGCTCTGATTTGATGTGTTCTAATTGTTCCGCAATATCGTGAACCTCATCCCAGCTAAAGTTTAGTTTCTCCACCAAAAAAACTTCCCACAAACGATGTTTTCGAACAATCATTTTGGCAGCCAGTTTTCCGTTTTCGGTTAAGGAAACACCCTGATATTTTTTATAATTTACTAAATCTTTATCTGCCAGCTTTTTAAGCATATCCGTAACCGATGAAGCTTTGGTTTCCATCATTTCCGCAATAGCGTTGGTGCTCACTTCAGTTTCCAAAGAAGCCGTAAGATGGTAGATAGATTTAAGATAGTTTTCTTCTGAAAAAGTCATTTTTTCTCTTTTTGAGGCACAAAGGTTCAAAGGGACAGAGGTTCAAAGTAAAAAAACCTTTGTCCCTTTGCAACTCTGGACCTTTGTGCCTAATTTATTTAACAATTAACAAAGGTATCGAAATTTTATGTCTCAATTTGTCTACGGTGGTACCAAATAAAATGTCTTTTAATCCGGTGTGGCCGTGCGTTCCCATGACTAAAATATCAAAATTTCCTTCGTTTATGATTTTCGGAATCACGCTGTTAGGTTTTCCAAAACCAAGTTCGGTTTTGATGCTGAAGCCCTTCTGCGAAAGCATTTCTTTGTACTCTAACAATAATTTCTCATCGATCGTGGTTTCATGATCATCAACATGGCCTCCATACATTAAGGCACCAACGGTTTCTACAATGTGAATTAAAGTATATTGCGTGTCAAGTCCTCCTAATTCAAAAGCCCTGTTCAAGGCAGATTCATCCGCTTTGGAGAAATCTACAGAGATTGCGATGTTTTTATAGCTCTGGCTTTCTTTTGGAGAAAATTGCAGTTTCAAATTGTGTGGAGAATGGTTCACAAATTTTGCCTGAGCTTTTACTATAAAAGGTTTTGCAATGATATAAAGCAGTAAAGCCAGAAACCCGAATGCAAGCGGAATAACCGTAAACCATAGTATCATTGGGTTACTAGCGCTTTCGAGCCACGAAGTTATTTCATCATAAACCAACTTGGCATTCAGCGAAACAATGATGGAAGCAATAATCCAGGAAACAACCTGAGTTAGTTTTGAAATATGAAAACCGTTCATTTTCGATTTATCGCTCACAAAATGTATCAGCGGGATAATAGCAAAACCCAATTGAAGACTCAAAATAACCTGACTTAGAATCAGTAGTTTCCCCGTGACGCTTTCCCCGTAAATATAAATCACGATTAAGGCGGGAACAATGGCAATTAAACGCGTAATGATACGGCGAACCCAAGGCTGAATGCGTAAATGAAGATAACCTTCCATTACAATTTGCCCAGCCAAGGTTCCGGTTACGGTTGAGCTTTGTCCAGCGGCAATTAAGGCAACGGCAAAGAGAATAGGTGCCCATTTGGTTCCTAATAATGGTTCCAGGAATTTATGCGCGTCCTGAATTTCAGCAACTTCAAACATTCCATTTTTATGAAAGGTAGCAGCGGCTAAGATTAAAATTGCTGCGTTTACAAAGAACGCAAGGTTCAGCGCAATCGTTGAGTCAATCAAATTGTATTTTAAGGCTTGTTTGATTCCGGCAGGACTCCGGTCAAATTTTCTGGTTTGCACCAAAGAAGAATGCAGATAAAGGTTGTGTGGCATTACAGTCGCTCCAATAATTCCGATCG
Organism: Flavobacterium sp. LC2016-12; assembly: GCF_015351595.1. Lineage (GTDB taxonomy): Bacteria > Bacteroidota > Bacteroidia > Flavobacteriales > Flavobacteriaceae > Flavobacterium. The sequence continues at coordinate 505,480 of NZ_JADKPT010000002.1, forward strand.
CAATATATAAAGCGGCCGAATTTGGAATTGAAGGAACTAAACCTGCTATGATTTTTGAAACTTCCGGTTCGGCAAAAATCATTTCGAAAATAAAAGAAAACCCAATAATAGCAACCAAAGCAATTATAAAGGCCTCCATTTTTCGAATTCCTTTATTGATTAGAAATAATAAAAGGAAAGTATCTAAAACGGTAATTAAAACGCCTTCCATGAGCGGAATGTCAAATAAAAGATTGATTCCAATTGCCATTCCTAAAACTTCGGCCAAATCGCAGGCCGCAATGGCAATTTCTGCCAAAAAGTATAAAATGTAGTTGATGAATTTAGAATAGGTTTCTCTGGAAGCCTGTGCAAGGTCGCGCTGTGTTACGATTCCAAGACGGGCACTTAAACTTTGCAGTAACAAAGCCATTAAGTTACTCATTAACAAAACCCACACTAAAGTGTAGCCAAACTGGCTTCCGCCGGCAATATCTGTTGCCCAGTTTCCGGGATCCATATAACCAACACTTACTAAGTATGCGGGACCTAAAAAGGCTAATATTTTGCGGAATCCTGTCTTTTTATGCTCTGTTGCAACCGATTGGTTAACTTCTTCTAAAGATTTGGTCATTTTAAAAATGTTGTTTTAACAAATGTATATAAAAATTACATTCGCGCAACAATATTTTTAGACGAGTCTAAATCTTAAATGTTAGAATTGGAACAATTGGGACATAATCCTGACAACGTAAAGTTTATATCGTTCACTTTATAATTGTGCGGAATGATATAACTCGGCTTTACATTTTCAAGACAAGTTATTTCAAGACACTTTTCACAACTGAAGTGAGCGTGATTGTGAATGTGAACCCGCTGTGCATGATGATGACATTTTGCATATTTAACGGTTCCGTCAAGGTCAACAATTTTGTGGACAATATCGTCATTAACCAAGCGATCTAAAATTCTATAAACGGTGACGCGATCGCATAAAGTTTCGATTTGTTTGTAAATTTCTGTATGTGAAAGCGCGGTTTTAGATTTTCCAAAAATCTCTAAAACGGCCGTTTTTGCTGTGGTGTTTCTCGTTGTTTTCATTTTTTTTAATAAAAAATAATAACGCAACAATGTTGCATTTGATTTTTATATGTATATTTGCAACAAAATTGCATTAAGCAAATGTACACGAAATGAAGAAAACTACAACACCTTTTTACGATATTTTAGGAATTTCAAGCGCGACGATTTGTTTGGTGCATTGTCTGATTTTTCCGCTTCTGACTGTGCTGCCTTTAGGCATGAGTCACAATCCATTTATTGATTTGCTTTTCGCAACGATCGGGCTTTTTGCAATCTTTAAAATTATAAAAAAATCAGGACTATTAATAGCAACAATTTTGATTGTTTCAATGATGTTAATTTGGATCAGTGTTTTAAGCGAAATCATTCTGGATATTCATCTTGATCTGATTTTCATTGGCGGAATCGGAATGATCATCGGGCATTTGCTGAATTACAAAACACACAAAAGTAAAAATCATTAAAAGATAGCGTTATGGAACAGAAACATTTTGAAGTGATTATTGTAGGCGGAAGTTACAGCGGTCTTTCGGCGGCAATGAGTTTAGGGCGTTCTTTACGTAAGGTTTTGGTTATTGACAGCGGTTTGCCTTGTAACAGACAAACGCCACATTCGCATAATTTCATTACACAAGATGGGGAAGTGCCTGCTGTCATTTCGGCGAAAGCTAAATTACAAGTAGATTTTTATAAAACTGTTCAGTTTTACAGAGGACTTGCTGTTCAAGCAACAAAAACAAAAGACGGTTTCGAGATCAAAACAGATTCAGGAGAAACTTTCACTTCTAAAAAAGTGTTATTTGCAACAGGAGTAAAAGATTTGCTTCCAAAAATCGAAGGTTTGGCTGAATGTTGGGGCATTTCGGTCTTGCACTGTCCATACTGTCACGGATATGAAATGAAAACAAAGAAAACGGCTATCATCGCCAACGGAGAAATGGCTTTTGAATATGCAAAACTGATTTCGAATTGGACCAAAGATTTAAGATTGCTGACCAATGGAAAATCAAATTTAACAATGGAGCAAAAGGAAATTCTTCAACAGCATCAAATCGAAATCATTGAAGACGAAATTGAGTCCTTGGAGCATGAAAACGGAAATATCCAGCAAGTAATCTTCAAAAACCAATCAAAAACAACAGTAAAAGCGATTTATTTCAGACCACCTTTTGAACAGCATTGCGCTTTACCTTCAGATTTAGGTTGTGAAATTACTGAACAAGGTTTAATTAAAGTCGATATAATGCAGAAAACAACTCTTCCTGGAGTTTATGCAAGCGGGGATTGTGTTATTCAGGCAAGATCTGTGGCAATGGCGGTTTCTTCGGGATCCTTCGCCGGCGCTTCTATTAATAAAGAACTTATTGATGAAAGGTTTAGTTGATATTCTGGTCGATATTTTTAAACACATAGAAACATAGTTTTTGTAGTCGTTAAAAGGCGTTTCACTTGCATGTAAACATCCCGAAGCTTCGGGACTATGTGTGAAAGCTAGCTTTTTAAATTAATCTTCAATCTCAAACAAAATACTATGTTTCTATGTGTTTAAACAAAATTATAACATATTGATTTAAATTGAATTAAAAATTTCAGTTTCAGAATCATTGTTTGTCAAATTTAATTTTTAGTTTTGTCTAAATTTAATTTTATAATAATGAAAAACTCAATAGTAATATTGATTCTGTTTACTTTACAATTTTCTTTTGCGCAGGAAACCACTACCATTTCTGGTTTTGTAACTGGCGAAGGAAATAAAATACAAGCCGCGAACGTACATTTACTAGGTACTAAACAAAAAACAGTTACGGATAGTTTGGGATATTATTCTTTAGAAAATGTTGCGATAGGAAATCATACTATTCAGATTTCTCAAATGGGTTTTCAAACTTTAAAAAGGAAAATTCAAGTGATAAAAGATTCTATTCAATCTTATGATTTTGAACTGACCGATAATGAAAATCAACTTAACGAAGTGGTGGTTTCAGGAACTTTAAAAGCAGTCAAAAGGTTAGAAAGTGCTGTTCCGGTTGAGGTTTATTCGCCGGTTTTCTTTAAGAAGAATCCAACTCCGAGCATTTATGAAGCACTACAAAACATCAACGGTGTTCGGCCACAGCTTAATTGTGGTGTCTGCAATACGGGCGATATTCATATCAATGGTTTGGAAGGTCCTTATACTTTGGTTTTAATTGACGGAATGCCAATCGTGAGCAGTCTTTCGACGGTTTATGGTTTATCGGGAATTCCGAATTCGTTGGTAGAGCGAATTGAAATCGTAAAAGGTCCGGCTTCGTCTTTGTACGGAAGTGAAGCCGTTGGCGGTCTGATCAATATTATCACTAAAAACCCAACGAATGCGCCGGTTTTTGCTGCTGATGTTTTTACGACAACTTATTTAGAAACCAATGTCGATTTAGGAATGAAATTCAGTCCCACCAAAAAATCAATGACACTTTTGGGAATCAATTACTTTAATTACAATGAAGTGGTTGATAAAGACAAAGACAATTTTACAGACGTAACTTTGTCTGAACGGATTTCGGTTTTCAATAAATGGAGTTTTTTGCGAAATGAAAATCGACTTTTTACTATCGCGGCTCGTGGAATGTACGAAGATCGCTGGGGCGGTGATGTGCGCTGGGAGAAAAAATACCGAGGCGGCGATGAAATTTACGGCGAAAGTATTTATACCAAAAGAGGCGAATTAATAGGAAGTTATCAATTGCCATTTGAAGAAAAACTGATGCTTTCGTTCTCCGGAAATGTGCATTATCAGGACAGTCGTTACGGAACAACATCGTATATCGCGAATCAGAAAATTGGTTTTTTGCAATTGACCTGGGATAAAAAGTTGGGAAGAAACGATTTGCTTGCCGGAATTGCCAATCGCTATTCTTATTACGATGACAATACAACGGCAACAAAAGAAGCAGAAAGTACCTGGTTACCCGGAATTTTTGTTCAGGATGAAATCACGCTTTCGCCGAAAAGTCAGGTTTTATTGGGAATGCGATACGATTATAACTCAATTCATGGATCGATTTATACGCCAAGAGTAGCATATCGCTGGAAGAAAAATGAAAACACGATTTTCAGATTGAATGCCGGAACGGGTTTTCGTGTTGTGAATTTATTTACCGAAGATCACGCAGCATTAACTGGTTCGAGAGATGTTGTGATTCAGAATGATTTGAAACCGGAACAATCTGTAAATGCGAATCTGAATTACATTCAAAAAATAAATTTCGGAAACGGCACTTTTATCGGAATTGAAACAACGGCTTTTTATACCCGTTTCAGTAATAAAATCATATCTGATTACGAAACCGATCCGAATAAAATCATTTACGACAATATCAACGGTTACGCTATAAGTCAGGGAATCAGTACGAATGTGGATGTTAATTTTCCTTCGGGATTAAAGATGATTTTGGGAGCTACTGTTTTAGACAATAAAAATGTGGAAAACGGGGTTTCAGAACGACCTTTTTTAACCGAGAATTTTACGGCAACCTGGAGCGTTTCGTATAAAATAGAATCCTTAAATTTATTGTTGGATTATACCGGAAATGTTTACAGTCCGATGAAGTTGCCTTTACTGAGCGATTTAGATCCTAGAGATCCAAACTCGCCTTGGTATAGTATTCAGAATATTCAGTTTACGTATTCTGGATGGAAGAATTTTGAACTTTATGGAGGAATCAAGAACCTTTTGAATTTCACGCCAATGCAGAAAAATCCATTTTTGATTTCAAGAGCAAATGATCCTTTTGATAAAAATGTCCAATACGATTCGGCCGGAAAAGTATTGGTAACACCGGATAATCCATACGGTTTGACTTTTGATACAACTTATGTTTACGGGCAAAATCAGTCAATTCGCGGGTTTTTTGGATTGCGATATACTTTGAGATAAAGTTTAATCTGTGGCATCTGTGGCAAAAAATAACGAAATGAAAAAGCTAGCAATACTTATCTTCTTTTTTGGAATTACTTCAAATGGATTCTGTCAACTTCAAAGCAGATCTTTTGAGGCGATCGATAGTTTACAATTGATTCAAAAGAAGAAAATTATAGTTTTTATACATACCGATTGGTGCCAATATTGTCAAAAAATGAAAAGCACGACTTTTAAAAAGCAGGAAATTATCCAAAGTTTAAATTCAGATTTCTATTTTATTGATTTTAATGCAGAGGAGAAAAAGGATATTTCATTTAATAATCAAACATTTAAATACCAGCCAACAGGCAATAACGTTGGTGTTCATGAACTGGCTTTGCAACTCGGAACGATGAACAATCAAATTGTATATCCGGTTTTGTGTGTTTTGAATGAGAAAAATGAAATCATACTACAGTATAACAATTACCTCAGCCCAAAAGATTTTAAACTGCTTTTAGAAAAATTGAAAGAATAAAATTCCTTATTTTTGAGAATGAATTCTTCGCAAATAAAACATTTCAACTACATATTTACAGGAACAGGTTTGTCGACTTTGATGACCGTTTATAAAATGGTTTTGTCTGGAAAATTCAATGACAAGTCGATTTTGTTATTAGATGAAAGTCAAAAGAAAAGCAATGACAGAACCTGGTGTTTTTGGACAGAGAAGGAAACAATGTGGGATTCGATTATATCCAAAAAATGGAATTCGGCTTTGTTTGCGAATGAAGAATTCAAAAGAGATTTGGAGCTGAAACCTTATCAATACAATCAAATTCGGGGAATAGATTTTTACAATTTTGTTTTTGAAGCCATTTCTAAAGAATCAAATATTACTTTTTTAAATGAAAAAGTAACCGATATCAATGAATTGGAAACCCATGTTTTTGTGGGAACCGAAGAAAACAGATATACCTGTGATTACTTATTCAATAGTATTTATACGAAAGCTTTTGTTCAAACTCAAACCAAATATCCGGTTTTGCAACAGCATTTTGTGGGTTGGTTTGTGAAATCAGAAAATGAAATTTTCAATCCGGAACAGGCTACTTTCATGGATTTTTCGGTGGAACAAAAAGGAAATACGCGTTTTATGTATGTTTTGCCCACTTCGAAAACAGAAGCTTTGGTCGAATATACCTTATTTTCGGAGAATTTGCTTCCCAAAGAAGAATACGAAAAGGAGATTCAGCTTTATTTGCAGAAACTCGGAGCAGAGACATTTCAAATTATAAAAAAGGAGCAGGGAAGTATCCCGATGACTTGTTATCCTTTTTGGAAAATGAATACCAAAAGAGTTTTAAATATTGGAACTGCCGGCGGATGGACAAAGGCAAGTACCGGTTTTACTTTTAGAAATTCGGATAAAAAATCTTCAGCATTAATAGAATTTATTCAAAGCGAAAAGTTCAAAATGTCATCCTTTCATAAAAAGAACCGATTCTGGTTTTATGATTTACTGCTTTTGGATATTTTGTATCATCATAACGAATTAGGAAGCCCTGTTTTCTCCTCTTTATTTAAAAAAGGTAATCCTGCATTAGTTTTTAAGTTTTTGGACGAAGAAACGAGTTTATTGCAGGATGTTAAAGTTATTTTAAAGTGTCCCAAAATGCCATTTATAAAAGCTTTATTTAGAGTGATTTTTCTTTCAAAATAAATTTAACCATAAACAAAGCCTTTGAAAAATATTACTTTCGGTATTAGTTTCTTATTTACTCTTTTCTCATTTGCACAAGTATCAACAAATAAAGCGCACGACGCAATTGTTGAGGAATTTTTAACCAATTGTGCTCAAAAATATCATTATGGATTTGAAATGTCTGAGTGGCAAGCCTGTCTTGACCAAGGCTTGAAAAAAGACAGTACTGTTTCACGTTTATGGTTCAAATGTAAAAAATATGAAGTAGGAATGCAGTATCTGAATAAAGCGGTTTTCTACAATAAGCAGGAATGGCTACCTTATAGAGGCTTTATAAAATGCATATTTGCAAAGACTTATAAAGACGCCATTGTAGATTTGGAAGAATGTATAAAATTGTATGGAAACGGATATAGAATGGATCATCCTTATAGTTTTTATATTGGAATTTGTTACCTGCAGTTGAATGAATATGAAAAGGCTGAAAAACTTTTTGATGATTATGTCACAGATATTTACAAAAACAGACAGCAATTAGAGCATCCCACTGCGTATTTTTATCAAGCAATCGCTAAGTATGAATTGAAAAAATGGGATGAGGCAATTGCAATTTTTGATAAAGCACTCAAAATCTATCCGGAATTTTCGGATGCAAAATATTATAAAGCAATTTGCTTGTTTAAACTAGGAAAGTCAAAAGAAGAAGTTAATACTTTGATAGGTAGTGCCAAAGAAGATGCTGCAAAAGGATTTTCGATTAATGAAGATAATACGATTTATGAGACGTATCCGTATCAGAAAAAGTTTATTAAATAAGCTATATAAATAGGGTGTTTTTAAGTCACATTTTGACTTTAGACTTTATGACTTTACAACTTTCGACTAAACCCAATCGAACTATAACAAAACTTTATACTTCAAATTAAGTAGTTGCGCTTAAACTTTGTAACTTTGCAAAATCAAAAGTAAAATTTAAAAATAAACAATATGTATCCAGAAGAAATGGTAAAACCAATGCAAGCTGAATTGACTGCTGCAGGTTTTCAAGATTTACATAGTGCTGACGCTGTAGATAATGCTATCAAAGCTGAAGGTACCACTTTAGTTGTTGTAAACTCTGTTTGTGGTTGTGCTGCTAGAAATGCACGTCCGGGAGCAAAAATGAGTTTAGAAGGTGCTAAAAAACCAGATCACTTAATTACAGTTTTCGCAGGTGTTGACAAAGAAGCGGTTGATGCTGCAAGACAACATATGTTTCCTTTTCCTCCATCATCGCCTTCTATGGCTTTGTTCAAAAACGGAGAATTGGTTCACATGTTAGAGCGTCACCACATCGAAGGTCGTCCAGCTGAATTAATCGCTGAGAATTTGCAAGATGCGTTTAACGAATTCTGCTAATTAAGGTTCAAAGAAACAAAGGTACAGAGGTACAAAGGTTAAAAACAAAAAGCACTATTTTTATAGTGCTTTTTGTTTTTAATATCAGTTATAAAACCTTTGTACCTCTGCAACTCTGAACCTTTGTACCTTAATTTAATTCCATCCCCCACCTAAAGCTCTGTAAAGCTGAATCATAGAAGCCAATTGGCTTTGGGTTAAGTCTGAAAGACTTAATTCGGCGTCAAAGAGAGAGCGTTGTACTTCAAGAACTTCAAGATAAGAAACATAACCGTTGTAATATCTGGCTTCAGATAATTCTAAATTTTTTCTTGCGGCAATAACTTGTCTGTCTCTTGCAGCCCATTCGTCTTTATAGGTTTTTACATTTTGCAACGATTGTTCAACTTCAGAAAGGGCAATGATACAGGTTTTTTGGTAGGAGAGTCTCGATTCTTCGGCAATTTGTCTGTAGATCTCTACTCTTCTTTTGTTTTTTCCAAAATTAAAAATAGGTCCGGCTACGGAAGCACTTGCATTTTGCAAATAAGAAGAACCGTTAAATAAATTGCTTACATCCTGACTTGCAAATCCTGCAAGTGCTGCGATATTGAATGAAGGGAAACGCATTGCCTGCGCTACGCCAATTCTTTCGTTGGAAGCCATATAATACATTTCAGCCTGTCTAACATCTGGTCGGTTTCTTAATAGAATAGAAGGGATCGAAACGGGTATGTTATTGGCTACCTCAAGTTCAGTAACGGTTTTTCCGCGTTCTATAGGACCCGGTACCTGTCCTGTCAGTATTGAAATTGTATTTTCTCTAATAGTTATCTGTCTTTGAATGGATGGCAAAACTGCTTCAGCAATCGCAACTTGTTGTGCTATTTGCATTTTATCTACTTCAGAAACATAACCAGCCTTGAATCTTGAATCGATGATATCAAATGCTTTTCTTCTGGTTTCGAGAGTTTTGTTTGTGATAATCAGTTGATTATCAAAATTCCGAAGTTCAAAATAAGCAGTGGCAATATCGCTTACCAGATTAGAAAGAATTACTTTTCGTCCTTCTTCGCTGGCGATTAATTCATCCTGAACGGCTCTGTTTTCATGTCGAACTTTTCCCCAGAAATCCAATTCCCAGGATAAAGTAGCTGAAGCATTTGAAGGCATAAAAGCTTTTTCATTGCTGTTTACTGTTGCGCTGTATCCAACTGAAGGCAGGAAGTCGGCTTTTGAATACCCTAATTCTGCTCTCGTTTGTTCAATGCGGGCCATGGCAATTCTCAGATCGTAGTTATTTTGTAAACCTTTATTGATGAGTCCCTTTAAAACATCATCATTAAAAAGATCAAACCATTTTACGTTAACTACAGAAGCAAGCGTATCAGCATATCCAGGTCCGTAACGGAAATTAGCCGCTTGAGGGTCTTCTGGCTTTTGATATTTTGGTCCTACGAGACAAGCTGTAGGCAATACTGCCAGAGTAAGAATAACGATTACTATTTTTACTTTATTCATCATGATCTGTAGTTTTTGAATCCGTACTAATTTCAGTTGCTACAACCTCATCTTTCTTTTTTCCGATATTTTCAATCATAACAAACAATCCCGGAACAATCAATACTCCAAGAACTGTGGCAATCAACATTCCGCTAAATACGGCCATTCCCATTACGATACGCGCCTGTGAACCGGCACCAGTCGCAGTTAGCAACGGTACAACTCCAAGAATAAAAGCAAAAGCCGTCATTAAGATTGGTCTGAAACGAAGTTTAGCCGCAGTCATAGACGCTTCATAGAGTGGTGTTCCTTTTTCATATTCTTCTTTGGCAAATTCCACAATCAAAATGGCATTTTTCGCGACCAATCCAATTAACAGAACCAGACCAATTTGTGCAAATACATTGTTAACGTAGGCATCACTTCCTAATCTTGCGAGGAACAATCCTAAAAAGGCTCCGAAAACCGCAAATGGTGCACCAAGTAATACGCTGAAAGGTAATTTCCAGCTTTCGTATTGTGCGGCAAGAATTAGGAATACAAAGACCAATGCCATTAAGAATACAGTTCCTCCTCCCGGAGAATGTTTTTCCTGATACGAAAGGTTGATGTAATCGTAACTCATATCTGCCGGAAGTGTTGCTTTTGCTACTTCTTCCAAAGCATCTAGTGCCTGCGCACTACTATAACCTTCGTTTGGAGCTCCTCCAATTTCTGCCGATCGGAATAAATTAAGACGATTTGTAAAATCAGGACCCGAGACTTTTGTTGCAGTTACCAAAGTAGATATTGGCAACATATCGCCTTTATCATTTTTTACATAAATCAGATTCAGATTTTCCGGTTTTACTCGATCTATGGCTTCTCCCTGTAAGTATACTTTGTACTGACGTCCAAAGCGGTTGAAATCGTTCACATAAGTTCCTCCCAAAAAGGTACCTAATACTTCTGTTACTTTCGAAACAGGCACACCCAGTTTCATGGCTTTGTCGTTATCAATTTCCAATTTAACCTGAGGTGTTCCGGCGTTATAAGTCGTATAAATCCTTTTTATTTCTGGACGTTTTTGTGCTTCAGCAAGGAAGAGCTGCGTTTGCTGCGCGAGATATTGCGGAGTATTCCCGCCTCTATCCTGCAACATCAAACTAAACCCAGCCGATGCTCCAAGTCCCTGAATCGCAGGCGGACCAAACGCCATTACGGTTGCATTAGTAATTTGTCTGGCAAATTGACCGTTGATTTTATCGGCTATTTGTTTCGCTGTCATTGTTCTTTCATCCCAAGGTTTAAGTGAAATAAAGATGAAAGCGTTTGCAGGTAAATAAGAACTGGTTAATAAACTATATCCATTAATGGTGGTGTAACAGTCCAGTGTTTCTTCTTTTGATAAAATCGACTCAATTTTTCTGGTAACTTCATCAGTTCTTTGTAAAGATGAAGCAGGAGGTGCGTTAACATTTACCAATACATATCCCTGATCTTCTTCAGGAATAAATCCTGCCGGCACTTTCTTGCCTAAGAATACGACTGCGACCAAAACGACAGCAAGCAAAACAATAATACGTATGGCTTTTTTAGCAAAGAATGTTGCTCCTTTGATATATCTGCCTGTGACATTTTCGAAAATTCTATTAAATCCTGTAAAAAATTTAGCAAGCCATCCAGTTTGTTCTGCTACAGGCTTTGTGGGTTTTAACAACATTGCACAGAGCGCGGGACTTAAGGATAGGGCACTAAAAGCAGAGAAGGCGACCGAGACGGCAATCGTTATGGCAAATTGTTGGTAAAATCGGCCAGTGATTCCAGGTGTCATTGCTACAGGAACGAATACTGCAATCAAAATAAGTGCGATTGCAATTACAGGTCCTGACACTTCTCGCATCGCTTGTATAGTGGCATCCTTTGGAGATTTTCCGTGTTCAATGTGATGTACAACAGCTTCCACAACAACAATAGCATCATCGACGACAATACCAATTGCTAATACTAATCCTAATAACGAAAGTGTGTTGATGGAAAATCCTAATAATGGAAAAACGGCAATTGTCCCAATTAATGAAACCGGAACCGTTATCAGTGGAATTAATGTCGCACGCCAGTTTTGAAGAAAGATAAAAACCACAAGTATAACTAAAACAATAGCTTCAACAAGAGTATGAAGAATGTCTTCAACACCCGCTGTAATTGCTGTTGTAGTATCCAGTGAAACCTGATATTCAACATTGGAAGGGAATCTTTTAGAGATCTCGTCCATAGTTGCTTTAGCTTTTGCAGCTACTTCTAAAGCATTACTTCCAGGCATTTGGAATATTCCGATTGCCGCGCTGGGTTTGCCATTTCTGCGTGAAGTCGAACTATAATTTTCAGTACCCAATTCAATTCTTGCTATATCACTAAGAAGTACTTTTGATCCGTCTTCTTTGCTTTTTACTATAATTTCTGAGAATTGTTTTTGAGTTACCAATCGATCCTGAAGTGTTACGCTATAGGTAAAATCTGTTCCCATCGGAGCAGGTTCAGCACCAAATTTTCCTCCAGGTGTAATCATGTTCTGATCATTCAATGCCTTTTTGATTTCATCGACCGTGATTCCGAGACTGCTCATTTTCCCAGGCTGAAGCCATATTCTCATCGAATATTCACTTCCTGCAAAAAGGATACAATCTCCAACACCTTTTATTCTGGCAAGAGCGTCAATAACGTTGATGTAGGCATAGTTGTTTAGAAAAACGCCATCGTATTTAGGATCAGTTGAGGTAAGCGTAAAAATCATCATCGGAAATGATAAAGATTTTTTAATCGAAACCCCTTGTTGTTTAACACTCTGAGGTAAAAAAGGTTCTGCTTGTTTTTCTTTATTCTGCGTAAGCATGTTGGCATTATCCAAATCAGTTCCTACATCAAAAGTTACTTCGACAGTCAGCGCTCCGTCTGAAGTATTGATGGATTTCATGTATAGCATGTTTTCTACACCATTTACTTTCTGTTCGATTGGTGTGGCTACAGCTTGTTCTACATTTATGGCATTTGCTCCTGTAAATGAAGTAGTGATTTTTACTAAAGGTGGAACAATATCAGGATATTGAGCGACAGGCGTTTTCTGTAAAGCCAGTAATCCAAGTATAATAATAATGATACTGATTACCATGGCAACAATTGGTCTTCTAACGAAAAATTCTCCCATAATGATGTTTGTAAATTATTAAGTTAGCACAGAATTATTTAACTGCTTGTCCTTGCCCTGGAGTCCATTCTTTAATTTGCGGCGTTACAACGTTGCCACTTTTTAATTGAGAAGTTCCTCCAAGCGCAATTTTGTCATTGGCTGTTAGTCCATCAGTAACGATGTAAGAGTCTTTGAACGCCGGACCCAGTTGTATGGCTTTCATTTCCACTTTATTGTCTTTTCCTAATACATACACTTGTGTAATCCCCTGCATTTCAATAACAGAGCGTTGAGGTATAAGCAATGCATCTTTGCGGACATCAGTTACAATAAGAACTTTTACATATTGACCAGGTCGAATTAATTGTTGTGGGTTGGCAAATGCAGCCTCAAAAGTTACAGCACCGGTGGCGGGATCAATTTGTCTGTCAGCAAAACTAACTTTCCCTTTTTCAGGGTAAATTGAACCATCTGAAAGTAGGATCGAAATAGTTTTTGAGGCATTTTTTAAATCAGAATCTTTCTTTGATATTTCTTTAAAAATGCGCAAGAATTCCTGTTCACTTATAGTAAAGCGAACTCTTACATCACCTAAATCTGAAACGGTATTTAAAACAGATGCAGGGCCTGGACGGACATAATCGCCAACTCTGACTTTTGAGATTCCGATTAATCCGGAAATCGGAGAAACAATGTTACTATATCCTAACTCTATTTTTGAATTTTTTAAATTAGCTGATGCGGCTTTAATAGCGGCTTGAGAAGCATTATAAGCAGATCGGGCGGCTATCAATTCTCTTTGGCTGATAGCATTCATTTTAGCTAATGGTTGCATCATTTCGTAATCCGATTTGGTTTTGGCCAAGCGGGCTTGCATCTCGGCTAGTTGGCCTTCTGCTTCACTAACCTTAGTCTGAAATGGTAATGGATCAATTGTGTATAATACTTGACCTTTGGTTACTAAACCACCCTCTTTGAAGTTAAGACTCAAAATAACGCCATCAACTCGCGGATTAATTTGAATATCAGATTGTCCAAAAGTCTGACCAGTAAATTCGGATTCAAGATTTACATCTTGTTGCAGCACTTTTACGATTTGAATTTCGAGAGGCTTGGGCGCTGGTGGAGTTTCTTTTTTACAGGATAATAATAAAAAAAGTAAGAAAATTGCTGGAGAGTAAATTCTGTTCATTTTTAATTTTTTATTAAATTTTATTAAAACTCAACTAACTAAAAACCAAATAATTCATTAGCTAAGTTAACATTTTTTTATTAAGATTTGAAATATTATTTTTCATTCCCATTTTTTCTTAAATTTATATTTAATTGATATTCAATTGTTAATAAAATCGACTAAAAGCTGTAAAACATCGCCAAACTACACTTTTTGTAAGGATTTATTTTTTGATGTATCCATTTATAATTGTAAAAACTCCTATTATGTCAAAAAAAAATAAAATAAAATCGAAGAATTTGAATAGTGAATCAAGCGATCTAAAAGCACTAAGCAAAAAAGAATTACTGCATAGAGCCAAGAAGTTTTCAGAACAATATTGTGTAGGTGACGATAAAGATTTTACACTAAAAGGCAGGCCCACTTCTTATTTTGGCAATGAAGAAAAATCAGCAATTAAAGAAGCTTTGCAAATGGGGGTAAAAGCATTGGCAGCGATGCAGGATACTCTTTATGCTCAGGATAAATGGTCGGTTCTGCTTATTTTTCAGGCAATGGACGCCGCGGGAAAAGATGGCGCCATCAAACATGTTATGTCTGGTATAAATCCCCAGGGTTGTCAGGTATCTTCTTTCAAAGGCCCAAGCTCAGAAGAATTAGATCATGATTATTTATGGCGATGCCAAAAACACTTGCCAGAAAGAGGACGCATCGGAATTTTTAATCGTTCTTATTATGAAGAGGTTTTGGTAGTTCGCGTACATGAACAAATTTTAAAAGGACAAAAAATTCCTGAAAAATTAATTACTGAAGATGTTTGGGATGAACGCTTTCAAGATATCCGAAATTTTGAAAAATATCTAAACAGAAACGGAACTGTTGTTATCAAGTTCTTTCTAAATGTTTCTAAAGAGGAGCAAAAAAGAAGATTTATTGAAAGAGTTGACAATCCTGATAAAAACTGGAAATTCAGCGCAGCCGATGCTAAAGAAAGAGGGTATTGGAATGATTATATGTTCGCTTATGAAGAATTAATCAAAAATACATCGACCAAAAAATCTCCGTGGTACGTTATTCCTGCCGACAATAAATATTACGCTAGAATCGCGATTGCTTCGGCAATTATTCATGCTTTAGATGAAATGGATTTAGAATATCCAAAAGTAAGCGAAGAAAAAATCGCCGAATTAAATGCGGTCAAACAAGCATTGCTCGATGAAAAAGATTAATGGAAAAAAATGGCAACTTTAGTCCTTCGCTTTAAAAAAAGCCTTAGTACCCCAGACCCCTTGTAACTTAGAACCTTTTTCCCTACTTTTGCACCTCAAAAAAATTCTCAACTTAAATTAGTTTATAGCATGCAACTGTACAACACTTTAAGCGCAGAAGAAAGAGCTATCATGATCGATGATGCAGGTAAACAACGTCTTACGTTGTCTTTCTATGCGTATGCCAAAATTCAGGATTCCAAAAAATTTCGTGATGATTTATTTTTAGCATGGAATAAGCTCGATGCTTTAGGCCGAATCTATGTCGCCACCGAAGGAATTAATGCTCAAATGAGTATTCCGGAAGAAAATTTGGAAGCTTTCAGAGCAACTCTTGAAGTGTATGATTTCATGAAAGGCATACGTTTGAACGAAGCTGTAGAACATGATGATCATTCCTTTTTAAAATTGACCATTAAAGTCCGTGATAAAATCGTTGCTGACGGTTTGAACGATGAAACTTTTGATGTTACTAATATAGGCGTTCACTTGAAAGCCAAAGAATTCAATGAAATTCTGGATGACCCAAATACGATTGTAGTTGATTTTAGAAATCACTACGAAAGTGAAGTAGGGCATTTTAAAGGAGCCATTACTCCAGATGTTGAAACTTTCAGAGAGAGTTTACCAATCATAAACGAACAACTCCAAAATCACAAAGAAGATAAAAAACTGGTAATGTATTGCACCGGTGGAATTCGTTGTGAAAAAGCAAGTGCTTATTTCAAACACCAGGGCTTTAAAAATGTTTATCAGTTAGAAGGCGGAATTATTAATTACGCTAAACAAATTGAAGCTGAAGGTTTAGAAAGCAAATTCATCGGAAAAAACTTTGTATTTGATAATCGTCTTGGTGAAAGAATTACAGATGATATTATTTCGCAATGCCATCAATGTGGAAAACCTTGTGATAATCATACCAATTGTGAAAATGACGGTTGCCATTTGTTGTTCATTCAATGTGATGAATGCAAATCAGCAATGGAAAATTGTTGTTCTACAGAATGTCTTGAAATTATTCACATGCCTTTGGTTGATCAGGTAAGATTGAGAACGGGAAAACAGGTTGGAAATAAAGTTTTTAGAAAAGGAAAATCGGAAAATTTAAAATTCAAACATTCAGGAGAATTAGCTGATACTGCTTTGGCTTCGACTGAAAAACCAGCCGATATTCGACAAAAAATAAAAGTGAAGAAAGTCCTACTTGGAAAAGCGGAGCATTATTACGTGAAAGCTCAGGTTGCACAATTTACTATTGAAAACCAAGAATTGCACCTTGGTGATAAAATTCTAATTTCTGGGCCAACTACAGGTAATCAGGAATTGGTTTTAGAAAAAATGATTGTTGATGGAGCAGTTACTTCAACTGCTAAAATAGGTGATATCGTTACTTTTGAAGTTCCTTTCAGAATTAGATTGTCTGATAAAATATATAAGATTTTAGGATAATATATAATTTAAGTCGGCAAATACACAGTTGTTTTTAAAAATATTTAGTGCGAAACTTTAGCACGTTTAAATACCACATAAAGTTAATTTTAAAAGAAAAGTATAAGCTTTAAAATTAATTCACAATGACATTTCATAACAAAATTGAACTCATGGCTCCCGCAGGGAGCTTTGAGTCACTTCAGGCTGCGCTCGATAATGGTGCAGATTCTATTTACTTTGGGGTAGAACAACTCAACATGCGTACGCGTTCAACAGTAAATTTTACAATTGAAGATTTACAAGAAATTGCGAATCGCTGTGAAGCGAAAAACGTTCGAAGTTATCTAACATTAAACACAATTATTTACGATCACGATTTGTCTGTCGTAAAAACATTATTGACAAAAGCGAAAGAAGCCAATATTACAGCCGTAATTGCTTCTGATCAAGCTGTAATTGCTGTGGCAAGAGCAATTGGAATGGAAATTCATATTTCAACTCAATTGAATGTAACGAATACCGAAACCATAAAATTCTACAGTTTATTTGCCGATACTATGGTTTTAAGCCGAGAATTGAGTTTACGACAGGTTAAAAAGATTACTGATCAAATCGAAAAAGAACAGATTAAAGGACCAAACGGAAACTTAGTTGAAATTGAAATTTTTGGACATGGCGCTTTATGTATGGCGGTTTCGGGGAAATGTTATTTGAGTTTGCACTCGCATAATTCATCTGCAAATCGTGGCGCTTGCAAACAAAACTGCCGAAAAAAATATACGGTTATCGACCAAGAAACAGGTTTCGAAATCGAACTCGACAACGAATATATGATGTCTCCAAAAGATTTATGTACACTTGATTTTTTAGATCAGGTTATAGATTCCGGAATTAAGGTTTTAAAAATCGAAGGGCGTGGACGCGCGCCAGAATATGTGGCAACAGTAACCAAAACCTATCGGGAAGGAATTGATGCCTACTATGATGGAACTTTCTCAAAAGAAAAAATTGCAATTTGGATGCAAGCTTTAGAAACAGTTTACAATCGCGGATTCTGGTCAGGTTATTATCTTGGACAAGAATTAGGGGATTGGAGTGATATTCCGGGATCTGCAGCAACTCAAAAGAAAGTTTATGTTGGAAAAGGAACCCATTATTTTCCAAAAGCAGAAGTGGGACAATTCAAAATTGAAGCTTACGATATTAAAATCGGAGATAAAATTTTGGTTACAGGACCAAGTACCGGTGCGCAGGAAATGATTATAGATGAAATGTTTGTGGGTGATATTGTTGCCGAGAAAGCAACAAAAGGTGACGATTGTACATTCAAATTGCCTTTCAGAATCAGAATTTCCGATAAATTATATAAAATTGTAGAAGCATAGTGGTAATCGTAACACTTCAAAGAGACAAATGCATCGGCTGCAATTATTGCGTCGAAATGGATCCGGTTCATTTTCAAATGTCAAAAAAAGACGGAAAATCGGTTTTACTTCATTCGCAGAATGCAAAAGGATTTTTTACTTTGAAATCTCCCAATCATACCATTGTTGAAAGTTGCGAATTGGCGGCGAAAGCTTGTCCGGTGAAGATTATTACGGTTAAAGAAACTTAAAAATGATGGATTAAAAAAAGCCTATTTTGTGGGGGCAAAATAGACTTTTTTAGCCCTGTTGCTGGTGATTTAATAATGAACAGGGCTTTGTGTACAAGGACAATTACTTATTCCTTGAAAGAAATCCAGACCTATCGTTATGACATGTGTTCCTGAATTATAGGCCGAAATTTGGTTTAATGTTGCTTGGTAAGAATAACCAAAATAAAAATTAGATTTCTTAAATCCAGCCATTGGACCCAATGCATTGGGCTGTAAAATTTGATCATTAAGAAAACGATAAGAAACTCCGATCCAAAAATAATCATCGTATCGATTAAATTGACGATACTTAAAGTTTAAATCGGTACTGGAACGTTTGTCACTGGCAAAGTATTGATAAAAAACCGAAGGTTCATATTCAACTCGATTTTGAGTATTTCCTGTAAAAATATACCCAGTATATAATTGATAGTTGCGCAGTAAAACTGGTTCTTCATGATAGAATTTATCAATGTTTTTATTTAAAAGATTATCAACATTCAAACTCACATAGAATTCTTTATTTCTATACAAGGCTCCTATATCAAAATTATTGTTAGCAATTTTTCGATTGTCTGTGACACCCGGATCTATGCCTCCAGAAATTCCAGTTTCAAAATTAAACTTGTCAATATCAATTTTAAAAGTGTTGACATTGTATGAAATACCAAAAGATAAATATTGTTTGGAGTAATAATCCAAAGTTAAATGATGCGCAAATGAAATTTTTGCGCCGGTCTGTCTGGTGTTTCCGTTTTTATCATTATACAAAGAAATTCCAATTCCTGAACGATCCAGAATTCGCATATCAGCATAAATTGATTGATTGTCTGGCGCATCTTTGATACCAACCCACTGTGTTAAACCATTTGCTCTTATTCGTAGATTATCGCCTATACCCGCAAATGTTGGTGATACAACAAATGGATTATCGGCTAAATATTGAGTAAAGACAGGTAGATTTAATTCCTGGCTATAACTTGAAGTAACTGCTGTAAGCAGTATTAATAATATGATTTTTTTCATTATTTATTATTTTAATAACATGCGTTACTGCCGTTACCTGTAAAGTGTAAAGTGTCCAACAAATTCTCTGTGATCTTTAGGATCATTAAGTTTTATGATATACCAATAATCACCTGAGGTTAATTCTTTTCCATTATATTTTCCGTCCCACTTTTGTCCATAATGATAATTTGCTATTTCACGACCATATCTATCAATAATTGTATAGGTTAGATTTTTGTAATTTACCGTACAATCAGGTCCCCATTCATCATTAACACCATCTCCATTTGGCGTGAAATAATTGGGAATACATACATCTATGTATGCAAAATATTGGGTGACAGTAGTAGAACAGCCATTTTTATCAATAACACTAACTTTGTAGTTTCCAGATTTATAAATGATGAATTTATCATCTTTGCTAAAAGATTGATCTTCAAATGAGTATTGGTATTCTCCGCCGCCGCCAGTAGCACTGGCTACAATTTCGTTTAGTTCTCCAGTAGTTAGCGATAATTCTAGTGGTTCAAAATGCTTAATAATAAAAGGTTTAGTAGATTTTGAACATCCGTTAGTATGTCTTGCTGCTATGGTATGTAATCCGGCAGATAAGTTTGTAAATAGGTTATCTTTTTGATAGCTACCATTATCAAGAGCATAATCTATATCATTAAGATTTGTACTTACGTCAACTGAAATTTTAACGGAATTAACAGAGCATCCATAATTAACTGTAGCAACAGGATTAAGTATAATCGATTCTGGCATATTTACTTGTAATTCAAAAGTACAGTCTAAAGCATCTTTGATATAAACAATTTGTTTACTTGCAGAAATATTGCTAAAAGAATGTTCCATTCCGATCACTTGTCCATACACACCATCGCTTTGGTTTAAACTCACTTTATAAGGAGCGATTCCTCCTGAGATTTCAATACTAAATGAGCCGTTGTTTTCTCCGGTGCATAATTCAGGTAATACACTATTAGTAATAACAGAAGCCCTTAATGGTAAAGCAACAATAAGGTTCAATACCTGATCAGCCGTACATCCATCATTGCTGATTCTAAGTTCTGTCTGAGATACGGAATATATAATGCCGTTTGCTGGCCATGTGTAGGTTTGTCCTGCACAGATTGATTTTGTAGTTACAACATCCGAAGGCTTGGTTCCAACAATAAGGTTCAATACCTGATCAGCAGTACATCCATCATTACTAATTCTGATTCCGTTTTGCGATGTTGTATAAGTAACATTATCAATCCATTTGTAAGATTCTCCTGCACAGATTGATTCTGTTGTTACAACATCTGAAGGCTTTGTTCCAACAGTCAGGTTCAATACCTGATCAGCCGTACATCCGTCATTGCTGATTCTAACTCCTATTTGGGGTACGGAATATATAATGCCATTTACAGGCCACGTATAAGAATCTCCCGAACATATTGATTTTGTAGTTACAACATCCAAAGGTTTAGTTCCAACAGTCAGGTTCAAAACCTGATCCGCAGTACATCCATCGTTGCTGATTCTGATTCCGTTTTGCGATGTTGTATAAGTAACGTTATCAATCCACGTATAAGATTCTCCCGCACAGATTGATTGTGTAGTCACAACATCTGAAGGTTTAGTTCCAACAGTAAGGTTTAACACTTGGTCTGCCGTACATCCGTCATTGCTGATTCTGATCCCGTTTTGCGATGTTGTATAAGTAACATTATCAATCCATTTGTAAGAATCTCCTGCACAGATTGATTTTGTAGTTACAACATCTGAAGGCTTTGTTCCAACAGTCAGGTTCAATACCTGATCCGCAGTGCATCCATCATTGCTT
>NZ_JADKPT010000003.1 GCF_015351595.1 Flavobacterium sp. LC2016-12
ATCTTATATATATGTATAAAAACAAACCCGACAGATTTTAATAAACTGTCGGGTTTGTTATACTATATACGTAGCCTTATTTCCCTTTGGGTTCTTTTGCTTTTTCTTCCCAATGATTCATAAGATCATTATAATTTAGGGGATTTGCTGCTTTCTGATTTACCAATCGGCCGGATTCGAATGCTCTTTGTAGAATTGTTTCTATTAAATAGTCTTCATTGACTTCATATGGCTTGTATTCTTTTTTTAAACTAATATCAAACAAACTGGCAGTAGTGTTTGAGACGAACGCTTTGAAACCGCTTTTTAAGGTTCTAATTAATTCATAGGTTGTAATTCCCGTTTGTCTGTGAACTAACTTTACTAGAATCTGACCTTGTTTACGCGAAAGCTTTTTTAGTCTTGCTTCGAATTCATTATTTAGATAGTCTTCTACAATTTTAAAATACTTCTTTTTTTCACGATTGGTTTTCAGACGTGCCATTCCCTGATTTAAAGCGGTCAATCTATCTGCAGCTAATTTTGCGTACGGATACACTTTATAAACTCTATTCTGCAGAATCATGAATTGCTTTTGCGCTTCGGGATCGAGCTTCTCTTTGGTAATAATAATCTCTGGCAATTCGATCGTATCGCCCAAAATAGAATCCCGTTCTGTTAGTACGTAGCCCATTTGCTGGTTTTCTTTTGGTGTAACCTGAGCCTGGCTTGAAAACGAAATCAATATAAAAAATAAAAGAATGTAGGTAAATCTCATCGAGTCATAATTTAAATGTAAAATTATATATTTATACACAACTCTAATACCAAATTTATAAATTAGCAAAAAAATATTTTTATGAGTACTGAATCTATCTTAAAAGATACCTCAATTGCTTTTCTTGAAAGCTACCTAAATAACGCCTCGCCTACCGGATATGAAAGTGAAGGACAAAAACTTTGGATGAATTATTTGAAACCCTACGTTGATACATTTATTACCGATACTTATGGAACAGCAGTTGGAATTATAAATCCTGATGCCGCTTTTAAAGTGGTAATCGAAGGTCATGCGGATGAAATTTCGTGGTACGTAAACTATATTACAGATGATGGTTTACTATATGTAATACGTAACGGTGGTTCCGATCATCAGATTGCACCGTCAAAAAGAGTTAATATTCATACTAAGAAAGGGATTGTAAAAGGTGTTTTTGGATGGCCGGCGATTCATACTCGTTTGCGTGACAAAGAGGAAATTCCGAAATTGAGTAACATTTTTATTGATCTGGGTTGTGAAACTAAAGAACAGGTTCTTGAAATGGGCGTTCATGTAGGTTGTGTAATTACTTATCCTGATGAATTCATGATTTTGAATGAGAATAAATTCGTTTGTCGTGCTATCGACAACAGAATGGGTGGTTTTATGATTGCTGAAGTTGCTCGTTTATTGCATGAAAATAAAAAAACACTTCCGTTTGGATTGTATATTGTAAACTCTGTTCAGGAAGAAATTGGTTTGCGAGGTGCTGAAATGATTGCACAAACCATTAAACCAAATGTAGCAATTGTTACTGATGTTTGCCACGACACCACTACTCCTATGATTGACAAAAAAGTAGAGGGTGATCTTAAAATGGGTAAAGGACCAGTTATTGCTTATGCTCCGGCAGTTCAAAATAAACTACGCGATTTAATTGTGGATACGGCTGAGGAAAATGAAATTCCGTTTCAGCGTCACGCTACTTCAAGAGCAACGGGAACTGACACCGATGCTTTTGCTTACAGCAATGGCGGTGTGGCGTCTGCACTGATTTCGTTACCTTTACGTTATATGCATACGACTGTTGAAATGGTTCACAGAGAAGATGTTGAAAATGTCATTCAGTTGATTTATGAATCGTTATTGAAAATTGAAAATAATGAGACTTTTTCTTATTTTAAATAAGAAAGAAATTTAAAACGTCCATTCGGTGATTATTAGCCGAATGGATTAATAAAATACAGCATGAAACTACTACTACTCGAAGACGATTTTACTTTATCTAAAGAAATTTCTGCATTCTTTACTTCAAAAGAATTCGAGTGTATACCATATTATGATGGTTCTTTATTATTGAAGAAATACCTTCCGCAGGAATATGATTTGATTATTCTAGATATTAATGTACCTGGAATTAATGGAATTGATGTCTGTAAGGGAATTAGGGAAATTGATAAAAAGACTCCTATTATAATGCTAACTGCTTTTAGTGAAATTGAAGATAAATTGGCTTCATTTGATAATGGTGCCGATGATTATTTGGTAAAACCATTTCATTTTGAGGAATTGTATGCCCGTATTTCTTCTTTATTAAGACGAAAAGATATTCCGCAGCAAAGCGAAAATAAGATTATCATAGAAGATTTAGAAATTCTGGAAGATGATATGAAAGTTTTTCGTTCAGGCGAAGAAATCAAATTGACTCCAAAAGAATTTAAATTGATTCTGATCTTGGCTCAAGCCAAAGGAAAAGTTTTATCGAAACAATTTATTGCAGAGAAACTTTGGGACTATCATATTGAAACCAATCAAAATACCATTGAAGTTTATATTAATTTTTTAAGGAAGAAAATTGATAAAGACCATGAAGTAAAACTGATTCGGACCAAAATTGGTTACGGATATTATTTAAGCGATCAGGAATGACTTTAAAAAACCGAATATCACTTTTAGTTAGTTTGCTGTTTACAATCCTTTTTGGGTTGGCATCTACTGTGATATTTGTTTTGTATTCTAATTTTAGAAAAGAGGAATTTCGTGATCGCTTGGAAATTAAAGCTCTTTCTAATATTAAACTTTTGGTCAATGTAAAAGAAGTTGATGATCAGCTTTTGAAAATGATTGATCAAAACTCCATCAATAAATTGTATGACGAAAAAACATTAGTATTTGATTCTAATTACAAATTAATCTACAGCAGTATTGACGATGCCAAAATAAACTGGTCTATTGATGATTTAAAATACCTTAAAAAACATAAAACCTTTTTTAAACAACAAGGTAATTATGAAGTTTATGGCGTTTTCTATGATACAAAAGACAAAGATTTTTACGCTTTAATATCGGCAACAGATGATTATGGAAAACGAAAATTGCTTTTTCTAAGATATACTTTAATTGTTTCTTATATATTCTTTACCTGTATTTGTTGGGTTTTAACTTCCTTTATGGTAAAAAAAGCAATGAGTCCGCTTAGTATTTTCCATCAAAAAATAAAAAACATAAATGAGAACAATCTTGACACTCGTATAGAATCAAAAAGTACTAAAAATGAAATCGATTTGATTGCCAATGAATTTAATTTCATGATGGACCGAATTGAAGTTTCCTATCAAAAACAAAAAGAATTTACGGCGCATGCTTCGCATGAGCTCAGAACTCCGTTGTCTCGCATAACTTCGCAGATTGAAAATACCATTATAGATGACTCAACATCTGATAAAGGGAAATCTTTCTTAAAAACAATTTTAACAGATGTCAATCAATTAACCGAACTTATTAATTCGCTATTGATTCTTTCTAAAATTGATAATAAAAATCTTGAAAATCATGAAGTACAACGAATAGATGAAATTCTGTTTTCGGCAATTGAAAACTTAAACAAAAGCTTTCCTGATTTCGTCATTCTTTTTGAAATGGAAGAAAATGACAATTTAGATACTGCTTTAGAAATTAAAGGAAACAAAAATTTACTCGAAATTGCCATAGGTAATGTTCTAAAAAATGCTTGTATTTACTCGGACAACAAACAAGCCAACGTAAAAATTAGCAGTAAAAATGATCATCTTATTATTTCAATTTCAAATACCGGAAATACTTTGAGTGAGAACGAGCAGAAAAATCTTTTTCAGCCTTTCATGCGCGGCGAAAACTCAAAAGGTACTGCTGGCTTTGGACTTGGATTGCGTATTGTCAATCGTATTTTAACGCTCCACAATGCTAAAATCAAATACAGTATTCCTCAAAAAAACACCAATCTCTTTCAATTGATTTTTCACTAAGATTATTTTTACTTCCATATAAATCATTTTTAAGGTCTTTTTAAGTTGATTATTAAGGTCTCTTAAAGTCTTGCGATAGCATCTTTGTATCAAATAAAACCGATACAATGAAAAAGTTAATTGCACTCCTATTTCTGATTTTGGCAAGTCAGGCAGGCTTTGCTCAAAAAACAGTCACTCTTGAAGATTGTGAAAGCCAATTTTTAAAAAACAATCTATTTTTACTGGCCTCCCAATATAATATTGATGCCTCAAAAGCGCTGACCATTCAGGCACGTATTTGGGATAATCCGACCATTACGGCAGAATTAAATGCTTATAATCCTGAAAGAAATCAATATTTTGATATTGGAAAAGACGGACAAAAAGCATTTGGTATCGAACAGCTTATTTACTTAGGCGGAAAAAAACGTAATGAAGTAAAACTGGCTCAAACTAATGAGCAATTGGCTGAATTGCAATTTAATGATTTACTACGAACCTTAAAATTGCAATTGCGCAAGAGCTTCTACACAGTTTATTACAACACCAAAACTCTTGAAACTACTGATAAACAATTGGCTCATATTGAAGATTTAATCAACTCTTACTCTATTCAGGCACAGAAAGGAAATATTCCTTTGAAAGATGTTGTTCGTCTACAATCTCTTTATCTGAATTTCAAAAATGAAAGAATGGAAGTGGTCAATAACAATATTGAAGAACAAGCGAATTTGAAATTATTATTGAATTCAACTGAAACTATAGTTCCGATTGTATCTGATACAGAATTCAATAAATATCTTAAAACTATCAATTTTGATTTAAAATCTTTTGAAGAGCAAGCGATCGCCAATCGTCCTGATTATTTAGCAAAACAAAAAGAAATTGATGCCAACGAAATTAATGTTAAATGGCAAAAATCACTTTCAGTTCCGGATATAACTGTTGGCGCGACCTACGATCAACGAAGTGGCGCCTTTAATAAAGAAGCTAATTTGACGCTTGGTATTCCGCTTCCGCTTTGGAATAAAAATAAAGGAAACATAAAATATGCTCAGACCATTTTAGATCAGTCTAAAGTTGAGAAACAAAATTTTGATTTGCAATTGCAAACAGAAATCACATCAGCCTGGAATAAATGGGATGAATCCCGAAAAAACTACGCGGTTATAAAACCAACTGTGAATGCAGACTTTGATGCCGTTTACAACGGAATGCTAACCAATTTTCAAAAACGAAACGTGAGTTTGTTAGAATTTACAGATTTTATGGAAAGCTACAATCAGGCAACAGTTCAGGTTAATGAATTGAAGAAAAAACTAGCACTTTCAGGAGAAGAATTAAACAGCACCATTAACAAAGACTTATTCTAAAACTAAATAAAGATGAAACATAAACTAATAATAGTAATTGCAATTGTGAGTCTGACGTTCGCAAGCTGTAAAAAAGAAGTTGAAAATCCACAGACCAATACTTCTTTTGCATTAAGTGATTCAATGCTAAAAACCACTACAACGGCTGTTGCACAAACACAACCTGTAAAAAACGAATTGAGTTTTTACGGAAAAATAACAGCTGACAATAATAAAATGATTGACGTATATCCGCTTGTTGGTGGAAATGTTATTAAAGTAAATGTCGAACTTGGAGATTACGTACACAAAGGACAAGTTTTAGCAACCATAAAAAGTACTGATATCGCCGATTTTGAGAAACAATCTCTTGATGCAAAAAGTGATCTATTAGTGGCAAAAAACAATTTGAAAGTGGCTCAGGAATTATTTGATGGAAAATTAAATTCTGAAAGTGATGTTCTTCAGGCAAAATCTGAAGTAAACAAAGCACAATCACAATTAGGAAAAATCCAGGAGACTTATAAAATCTATAATATCAAAGCAGGCTCTATTTATGAAGTAACGGCACCAATTAGTGGTTTTATCATTCAGAAAAGTATTAATCAGGATATGCTTTTAAGAAGTGACCGTTCTGAAAACATATTTGATATTGCCGAAATCAGCGAAGTTTGGGCAATGGCTAATATTAATGAAGTGGACATAAACAAAGTCAAACTTGGAATTGACGCCGATGTAACCACTTTGAGTTATCCCGATAAAGTTTTTAAAGGAAAAGTAGATAAAATTTTCAACGTAATTGATCCGGAGACCAAAGCGATGCAGGCACGTATAAAACTGCAAAATCCCGGTTATTTATTAAAACCTGATATGAATGCCAATATCAAATTATCTTTTAAAGAAGATAAATCTCTGATAGCTATTCCGAGTGATGCCATTGTTTTCGATAAAAGTAAAAACTTTGTAATGGTTTTTAAAGATCGTCACAATATCGAGACAAGACAAGTTGAAGTTTATAGTGTTGTTGGAGACACTACCTATATTAAAAGTGGCTTAAAAGAAAACGAAAAAGTCATTACTAACAATCAGTTATTTATTTATCGCGCCTTAAACGAATAAGTCATGAACAAATTCATTAGAAATATTATTGCTTTTTCGCTTAAGAATAAAGCATTCACCTTTTTTTGGGTGGGATTATTGGCGGTTGCCGGATTTATTTCCTTCAAAAATATGCCAATTGATGCCTTTCCGGATGTAACGAATACTCAGATTATTATCATTACACAATGGAATGGAAAAAGTGCTGAAGAAGTTGAACGTTTTGTGACTTCTCCTATCGAAATCTCGATGAACTCTGTTCAAAAGAAGACAAGCGTTCGCAGTATTACCATGTTTGGATTATCTGTAATCAAAATCATTTTTGATGATGGAGTCGACGACACTTTCGCGCGTCAGCAGGTCAATAATTTATTGAAAAATGTTTCTCTTCCGGAAGATGTTGAACCCGATGTTCAGCCTCCGTATGGACCAACAGGAGAAATATTCAGATATATTGTAAAAAGTAACAGCAGAGACAGTAGAGAATTGTTGACTTACCAAAACTGGGTAATTGACAAACAACTTCGTTCCGTTCCTGGTGTTGCCGATTTAAACGTTTTTGGAGGACAAACTAAAACGTATGAAGTTGGTGTTGATCCTATCAAATTAGCGAAATACAACATTACACCATTGCAAGTTTACAATGCTGTTAATGCCGGAAACTTAAATGTTGGTGGAGATATTATTGAGAAAAACGGTCAGGCATTTGTAGTTCGCGGTGTTGGGCTTTTAAAATCGATTCCGGATATTGAAAATATTATTGTTGATGATGCTGGAGGAAATCCGATTTTAGTAAAAAATGTCGCTTCGGTTTATGAAAGTTCTATGCCGAGAGTCGGGCAAACCGGAATTGGCAAAAACGATGATGCTGTTGAAGGAATTGTCGTAATGCGAAAAGGAGAAAACGCTCAGGAAACATTAGCCTTAATTAAAGATAAAATCAAAGATTTAAATGATAATGTTCTTCCGAAAGATATTAAAATTGAAACCTTTTACGATCGTGATAATTTGATGAATTTCACGACCGAAACGGTAATGCACAATTTATTTGAAGGAATTATTCTGGTTACTTGTGTCGTGTTTTTATTCATGGCCGATTGGCGAACTACTTTTACAGTTTCGATTGTTATTCCATTATCCTTATTGTTTGCTTTTTTATGTCTGAAGATGATGGGAATGAGTGCCAACTTACTGAGTTTGGGTGCAGTCGATTTCGGAATTATTATTGATGGCGCGGTGGTGATGGTCGAGGGATTGTTTGTGGTATTGGACCACCGGGCGCATCAATTGGGAATGACTGCTTACAATAAAATTGCCAAAGGAAGTTTGATTAAAAAAACCGGAACTGAAATGGGTAAAGCTATTTTCTTTTCTAAATTAATCATTATTACCGCTTTATTGCCGATATTCTCATTCCAGAAAGTAGAAGGAAAAATGTTCTCGCCCCTAGCCTACACTTTAGGTTTTGCGTTAATGGGAGCTTTACTGTTCACTTTGACTTTAGTACCGGTTTTATCCCATATTCTTTTAAATAAAAATGTAAAAGAAAAACACAATCCGTTTGTTAACTTCTGGGATAGAATTGTTGGAAAAGGATTCGCCTGGACTTTTAAACATAAGATACAAACGCTGATTGCTTCTATAGCAATTGTTGCTTCTATATTCTTTTCGTCAACTTTTTTAGGAACTGAATTCCTGCCACAATTAAATGAAGGAGCTTTATGGGTAACTGCAGAGTTACCAATGAGTACTTCGCTTCCTGAAAGTGTGCAAACCGCCGCAATGATTCGTAAAGATCTTGAAAGCTTTCCGGAAGTAAAAAATGTGTTGTCTCAAACAGGTCGTAGCAATGACGGAACAGACCCGAATGGATTTGGATTTATTCAGCTTCAGGTTGATTTAAAACCAAAATCAGAATGGACCCGAAAAATCAGTATGGATGACCTGATTAATGAAATGGACAATAAACTGAAAGTACATCAGGGAATTACCTATAATTATTCTCAGCCCGTTATTGATAACGTAGCCGAATCTGTAGCTGGTTTTAAAGCTTCAAACGCTGTAAAAATTTATGGAGATGATTTAGATAAACTCGATGAATTATCAAATGAAGTTCTGGCAAAAATTAAAGATATTCCAGGTATAAAAGATGCCGGAATTCTGAGAAATGTTGGTCAGCCAGAAATTAGTGTAATTCTGGATCGAGAAAAAATGGCCGCTTATGGTGTTACATTGAATGACGCACAAGCTGTTTTAGAATTAGCTTTTGGCGGGAAAACGGCAACTCAAAAATATGAAGATGAGAAAAAATTTGATGTGAGAGTTCGTTTTTCTAAAGAATACCGAAAAGATGAAGAGGATTTGGCAGAACTTAAAGTTCCAACCATTAGCGGTGCTAAAATTCCGTTGAAAGAAATTTGCGACATTAAAACCGTAACTGGTCCGGCTTTCATTTACAGAGACAATACAAAACGTTTTATTGGTGTTAAATTCTCTGTTCGTGATCGCGATTTAGGAAGTACCATTGCAGAAGCACAGAAAAAAGTGGCCGAATTGAAAATGCCAAACGGTTACACAACCGGATGGACAGGAGAATTTGAAAATCAGGTTCGTGCCAGCGCGCGTTTGGCTCAGGTTGTGCCAATCAGTTTAATCGGAATATTTGTATTGCTGTTTATTTTATTCGGAAATATTAAAGATTCACTCCTTGTTTTAGCGAATGTTCCGTTTGCGATTATTGGTGGAATTATGGCACTACATATTACAGGAATGAATTTTGGAATTTCAGCTGGTGTTGGTTTTATTGCTCTTTTGGGAATTTGTATTCAAAATGGAGTAATTCTGATCTCTGAATTCCATCATAATCTGAAAGCCAAATTCACATTGGAAGAATCCATATTTATGGGAGTTAAAGCCAGAACAAGAGCCGTTGTTATGACTGCTTTAATGGCATCGATAGGTTTAATGCCGGCAGCAATTTCAACCGGAATTGGTTCTGAATCACAAAAACCTTTGGCCATTGTAATTATTGGAGGTTTGATAACAGCAACTATTTTAACGCTTTTGGTTTTCCCAATTATATTTTGGATTTTCAATCGCAAAAAACATGTTCCTATTGAATAAGGATTTTAAAATAAATTAATTGGTTAAGTTAATTTGGTTAAAGAAAAAGCATCATTATTTTTTAATGGTGCTTTTTTGATTCCATTACATTTTAGTTTAATATCTTGCATCAAATCAATTAAACTATTCATGAAATATATCTATTTTTTAATAACGCTTTTTTTAATTTCACTATTGGCTTCTGTCATTAATCCAAAAGAAGGATTTACTTGTTTTCTTGAAATTATTCCAGCCATTATTGGTTTCCTCGTTTTAGCTTTTACTTTTAAAAAATTCCGCTTTACAAATTTCACTTATACACTGATCTTAATTCATTGTATTATTCTATTTATTGGCGGGCATTATACTTATGCTGAAGTTCCATTCTTTGATTATATAAAAGAAATTTTCCATCAAAGCAGGAATAATTATGACAAAGTAGGACATTTTGCTCAGGGATTGGTTCCGGCAATGATTATCAGGGAATTATTTATTCGAAAAGAAGTAATCAATAATAAAAGCTTTTTCAACTTCATTATTGTCAGCATTTGTCTGGCGATTAGTGCCGCTTATGAATTTATTGAATGGTTTGTTTCGCTGGCAACTGGTGAAGGTGGGGATTCATTTCTTGGAACACAAGGTTATGTTTGGGATACGCAATCTGATATGTTGTTTGCAACTATTGGAGCAATTACAGCTTTGATCTTGTTTTCAAAAATTCAGGACAAGGAAATTCAGCAAATAGATTTTGAAAACTAATTTGAAACTAGAAAATAAAAAAACGGCCCTCTGCTCAAGGAAGGCCGTTTTTATACTAACTCAAACTAGATTTAAACAAACTGTTATTTTAAACTTTTCAAAATAGCAATTGCATCAGTTGCATTTGATATTTCTGCATATTTCAAAGCTGTATAACCTTTTTCGTTCTTATCATTTGGACGCGCTCCATTTTCTAATAAAATTTTCATAATCTCAACTTTATTGTATCGAGCTGCGATCATTAAAGGTGTCATGTCTTCAGATTGTTCATTTACATTTGCACCGTATGCAATAAATTTTCTTACTATTTCTACATCTCCTTTACTTATTGCTACATGCAATGGACCTGCAGAACTATTTAAAATTTCAAATTTTGGGTTCATGTGACCTGCTGCCATTGAAACATTGGCAAATGCTACTAGAGCTACTCCTAAGATAATTACTGATTTTTTCATGTTGATTGATTGTTAAATTGATTGATTATTGATGATTTTTAAATTCTATGTAAATGTAATTCTATTTTTGTATTATGCATTGCCAAGTACCTTGTTTTAACTAATTCTTAACATTCATTTAATAATTATCTAATAAACATATTTGAATGTTAATTTACCGTTTCATATATAGACGCTCATTTATTCAATATGTTACAGTTTGAATTAAAAAAAATATAAAAAATCTTATAAAAAATTAAAATACCATAAAATCAATTCTTTACTTTTTTAACTTTACTATTAAATATTAGCGAAATAAACTAGTACTAACCTTAAAACCACCGATTATGCTAATCATCAAAAGAATTTTACTTATTCTGATCTTAATTGTATCAGTTGTATTAATTACAGCTTATTTTATGCCCAAAGACTATGCTGTAGAAAGAGAAATTACTATCAACAAACCATCTGATAGTGTTTTTAGTTATGTTAGATACCTGAAGAATCAAAACGATTTTAGTGTTTGGGCTAATATAGATCCCCAAATGAAGTTAACTTATAAAGGAACTGACGGATCTGTTGGTGCCATTTCTGCATGGGAAAGTAAGGTAAAAGATGTAGGAGTTGGTGAACAGGAAATTACTAAGGTAACAGAAGGAAAACGTATTGACTTTGCTCTTCGTTTTAAGGAACCTATGAATGATACTGCGGTTGGTTTTATGTCTACAGAAGCCATCTCAGCAAATCAAACAAAAGTAAAATGGGGAATCAACGGTGTTTTTCCCTATCCGATGAATATTATGATGCCCATGATGAAAATGGATGAAATGATTGGCAAAGATCTACAAAAGGGACTTGAGAATTTGAAAACTAAAATGGAGCAATAAAAATAGCCCCGGATTAAAATAATTTAATCCGGGGCTATTCATATAAGTTTAAAACTAAAAATTAAGCTTTAGTAGAAAGATATTCTAATACATTTTTATTAATACGCTGATCAATATTTGCAATATCAGCTTTAACAAATTTTTCTCCTAAAATATTCTCGTATAATTCAATGTATCTCTCTGATACAGATTCGATATATTCATCTGTCATATCAGGAATTTGTTGTCCTTCCTGACCTTGAAAACCATTCTCGATCAACCAACGACGTACAAACTCTTTTGACAATTGTTTTTGCTCCTCACCTTTTTCCTGTCTTTCCTGATATCCATCAGCATAAAAATAACGAGAAGAATCCGGAGTATGGATTTCATCAATCAAAACAATTACGCCATCCTTCGTTTTTCCGAATTCATATTTTGTATCAACTAAAATCAAACCACGACTTGCAGCGATTTCAGTTCCTCTTTGAAATAAATCACGTGTATATTTTTCTAAAACAATATAATCTTCTTCAGAAACAATTCCTTTTGCTAATATATCCTCACGAGAAATATCCTCATCATGAGAACCGTTATCAGCTTTTGTAGTCGGCGTAATAATTGGCTCTGGAAATTTATCATTTTCCTTTAGCCCTTCTGCCATAGTTACACCACAAATTTGTCTTTTCCCTGCAGCATACTCACGAGCGGCGTGTCCTGAAACATAACCACGAATTACCATTTCTACTTTGAATGGCTCGCATAAATGTCCAACAGCAACGTTTGGATCTGGTGTGGCAATCAACCAATTGGGAACAATATCTTCTGTTAACTCCATAAATCGGGTTGCAATCTGATTCAAAATTTGTCCTTTGTACGGAATCCCTTTTGGTAAAACCACATCAAAAGCTGAAAGTCTATCGGTTGCCACCATTACTAAAAGTTCGTCATTAATATTGTAAACTTCTCTAACTTTTCCGCGGTAAACTGATTTCTGATTCGGGAAATTAAAATTTGTTGTTGTAATTGTATTGCTCATTATCCTAAGTTGTGTTGTTGTTTTATGAATGCAAATTTAAAACTAATTAAAAGAGCAAACAAGAAAGTATCCAGTTTTCAGTCACAGTTTTCAGTTTTGATGCTTTGACTGAAAACCGTAACTGTAAACTATTTTTTCAGAAGCGTTGAATTAAATAAGTTTAAGATTCTGCCGTATTCATCAATCCACGAATAGGTTTCTTTAAATCCGTGTGATTCTACAGGGAATGAAGCCAAAGTCCAATTCTTTTTCTCCAATTCTATAAAACGTTGAGACAAACGCACAACATCTTTATACTCAACATTATCATCAACCATTCCGTGGAGCATTACAAGGTTTCCTTTTAAGTTGTCCGCAAAATATATTGGTGAGCTTTTTTTATAAGCTTGCGGATCAGTTTCTGGAAAATTCAAAATGTTTCCCGTATATCCGTGGTTGTAATGTGCCCAATCTGTAACAGAACGCAACGCTGCACCCGAAGTAAATTCGCCTGGAGTTGTCAACATTCCCATTAAAGTAATAAATCCACCATATGAACCTCCATATATTCCTACTCTATTGGCGTCAATACCATATTTTTCAACTAATAGTTTCTTTCCGTCGAGATGATCAGATAAATCTTTTCCTCCCATAAAACGATAAATTCCGGTTCTGAAATCTCTACCATAACCGTCACTTCCTCTATAATCGATATCTAAAACAGTATAACCTAAATCGGTCAATAAATTATGAAACATAAATTCCCTGTAATAATTGCTCCAGAAATTATGAGCATTTTGAAGATATCCTGCTCCGTGCACAAAAATTACAGCAGCTTTATTGGAAACTTCTGCTTTAGGCGTATAAATTCGTGCGTTAACAGGAGTTCCATCTTGCGCTTTAAATGTAATTACTTCAGGAGTTCTCCATTGATATTGTTTGAAAGCTTCTGTAGTTGAAGAAGATATTTGCTGTAAGGTAGTGTTCTTCTTATTATCAGCTAAATAAAAATCCCATGGAATATTTTTATAGGAATATCGAACTAATAGTGACTTTTCATCTGGTGAAAGTACTACTTCATGTGCTCCATCTTTAGTTAAAATGGGTTGTAAAACACCATCAGCAACAGCTAATTTGTAGAAATTTCTATTTCCGGGATGAGTTGTGTTTGTCGTTAAATAAAATGCTTTTTTATCTTTTGATAAAGTAACATCACGAACTTCCCAATTTCCCTTTGTCAGTTGTGTTTTCTTTTTAGATTTTACATTATAAGTATACAAATGAGAATATCCTGTAACTTCAGATTGAAAATAAATAGTTTCCTGATCTGCTAAAAAACCAAGAGTTCCTGATTCAAAAGAATATCCCGGAATACCAGGCCCGCCTATCCAGGCTTCGTCATGCTGATATTCAATTTCTTCAAAAGTCCCTTTATCTAAATTTAAGTTTACCAACCATCTGTCCTTGTTGTCCTGGCTTCTGATTTCGACAATCGCTAATGAACCGTCTTCATTATAAACGGGAGCCTGAGGAACAATCAATTTGTCTTCTTTAGCTTTGTTTTTTAAATTATCATACAATTCATAATACTTTGGTGCATCCTGAATATGACTTAAAGTCGAAAAATTTAGGTAGTAAACTGAATCTTTTACAACAGAATAAATTCCAAATTTAGTTTTAACAAAATTGGCTGTAGAAACTTTCTCTTTTGTTTCCGGAGTTTGATTATAGCCGTCAGCAGTAATAAAAACTTCCATCGTTTCCTTTTTTATTTCCGGTTCCTCAACTAATAAAAAAGTAGCAAAATTTCCATTTGGATTCGGTTTCAGATTATAAAACTGGTCTTTACCATAAAAATACTCTTTGGCAAAATCAGATTTTACTGCTTTGCTTTTAGCAAGATTCCATTGTTTTTTTGCTTCCTTATCTTTAATAAATTGGAACAATTCTTTTTGTTGCGTGTTTAAAAAGTTCTCTTTTTCCGGTTTTGTTTCTTTTTTAATTCCTTTATTAAAGTTGGTTATTTGTAAAAGCGACCCGTCTTTAGTATTGTATTTAAAAATATTATCATTTTGTTCAAAAAACAATACTCCACTTTGAGTTCCTAATTGCAAATTAGAAATTGGGGTAGATTGCTGAATTAATTTCTTTGAAGTTTTAGATTGAATGGAATAGGAATACAAACTTCCTTTATCCAGATAATAAACAACATCTGATCCAGGTTTTGTTTTAAAATCCATTTGAGAAAAAGCTTCTTCTTTTGGAGAAACTAGCTCTGGTTTACTCATTCCTTTCTGCCAGAAGTAAGTACTTGTTCCTAATTCATTTTTCGGATTCCATTCAAAATAAACCTTTTTTCCGTCTAAAGACCAACGCCCGTTTGTTGGTTGATTTCCAATAAAAGATTCACCTTTCATTATTTCTTCTAATTTTAGGTTTTGGCTTTTTCCAGTAATTGAAAGAAATAAAAAGGCAAGTATAAAAATGTTTTTTGTCATGGGGAGTTGTTTTGAGAAAACAAAAATACACTTTGAAAGTTATTAAAAAAATTGTTTTTCTTTATTGATCTTCCGGTCTTAGATAGTACTTAATTAAAAAAGAAAATCCCTGAAAAAACTTTCAGGGATTACATATCTGTAGTTGTAAAAGAATTATTTAAAATCTAAAATTCCTTTTCCTAATGATTTAATAGATGCGTCCAGATTTCCTAAAGTAGTGTCTGGCAGTTTCTTTATACTTGCTATGTTTACAACATAAATTTGCCCTTGGTCTTTAGCAGGTGCTGTTGGTACAAATACTACCGCATTTCCATCTTCATTTTCTTCAATTAAATGTGCAGGTTGCCAGTAATCACCTTGTTTTAATAAAATAGGCAAATCTGTTTTTGGCTTTTCAACTTTATGAGCTAATTTTTCTTCAGCTAATTTTTTATTCTTTTCATAACCAGGTAAGAAAACCATTAATTTATCGTCAATCCATTCTGTAAATCTTTTCAAGAAAGAGAATTGCATTAAATAACCGCTAAAATAAATCAATAAAATCAGAAATAATCCTCCCAGAATATCACTCCCTATTGGACCTAACACTTTATCTAAATGTAATATGTGAGATACTTTATCACCATACTTTCGAAAAAATCCCCAAACTTTCTCAAGTATCATAAAAAACACAACCAGAGGTAATAAAAGGATAATTCCAGAAATACAATTTTTTTGAAGCTGAAGTAAAAATTTGTTCATAATGCTAAAGATTAAGTTACTATCTTATAAAAGGCCTATACCGAAATCTGGTAAATTTCCTATAAATTTATAAATTTAGCTTTAATCAACAACATGTTTTATCGGTAAATATTTAAAAATTAACCAATTACAAATTCTTTATCTAATATTTTTGAAGAAATATATCTAGCCACACCATCTTCGGCATTCGTTTTAATAACTTCTAAATTAGGTAAAGTTTCTTTTAGTAAAGCAGGAGCATTTCCCATAATTAGGCCTTTTCCTGATACAGACAACATTTGAACGTCATTGAAACCATCTCCAAAAGAAACTGCTTCTTCTAAAGTAAATCCTTCTTTTTCTAAAACTCTTTCAATGGCAACCGCTTTGTCTACAGCTTTATCCATAAATTCCAAACAAGTCGGCAAACTAAAAGCGTGATGTAGATGTTCTGAAGAATTGGCCAAAATAGCATCTTTCAACTTTACTAATTTCTCATGATCATCGCAGGAGAAGAAAATTTTTATTGCACCAAAATCTTCCAATGTTTTATAATCTACTAATTCCGGGCGATATTTTAGTTCAGCTTGAAAAGCGTTTAATTTTTCATTTATTTTATTGGTTTGCCAAACATTTTCTTTGAATAAAACTACCGTAATAGCAGGGTCAATATCAACATTTAAAGCATTTTTCACAACCTCACTGTCTAAGTTGAATGAAAAAAGTTCTTCTTTTTCCGGCGAATGAATTCTCGCTCCGTTTGAACTCACTAAATAAACCGGAACTTCAAGTGTTTCAATAATAGCCATAGCATCAAGATGATGACGGCCTGTAGCAACAACGATAAGATAATTTTGATTGTGAAGTTCCTGAAAAATGGATTTGGTATAATCTGAAATTTTGTGTTGAGGGTTGAGTAAAGTTCCGTCAAGGTCACTTACTACAACTTTTATATTTCTAAGCTTAGTCATATTAAAAATCAAGTATTTATATAATGCAAATTTACGGCTTTAGGCTCAGAAGAGCAAAGATTACAAAGCTTAAAAGCCCGAAAAGAGCGAAGTTTATTATTTATTTAACTATTTCGTTAAATATTGAATTATAAATAATTTAAACTTTTATAATTCCCGATTTATATAAATTTAATGCTTTCTGAATAACCGTTTCAATTTGTTCCAATGGCAAATCTTCATTAGGATTAAACAACATAATTTTCATTCTCGAACGCGATTCCTGAAGTAAAAATGTTTCATCAAAATGTTTTCCTTCCACAATTCCGACGTAAGGTTGTTTGTGTTTTTTATGAATCCATAAATAGCAGAACATTTTTCCTTTGTAGCAAAAAAAGGGCATCCCGTATTTTAAAACATGAGTAATTTCTGGATCTTGTTTTAGAATAATTTCTCTTAATGCAAGAAATACGCCTTTTATGGGCTCTTCTTGTTTTAGATAGAAATCATCTAGTTGTTTCATTTTCTAATCTTTTGAGTTCTTGCGTACTTTATTTTCAAAGTATCAGGACAATTAGAGCTTGCTTTTAATTTGTAAACTAGAGAATCATTTTTAATATAAAATATTTCTTTATCGAAAATTGCAAAAGAAGCATCAATTTTAGGATCAAAGTTAGGAATTGTCAAAAGATCTTTTCTTTTGTATTTTCCAACAGGAATGCATTCAATAAAAGGAAACATTCTATAACATGTATCACTACTTGTGCTATTTAACTCTATTGAATCTCCAATTATTTTCCACTTCCCTTTTGATAATACCCTCCAATCACAGCCAGCACTTCGATAAGAAAAAGAACTGTCTTTATTAATTTTAATTTTTGATCTACCAGGAACTATATATTCTGTATCATACCATGTTCCAACAAATTTATTTACAGGAATTTCTGCTTTTTTGCAAGAGATCAAACATATCAAGAGTAAAAAAATAAATATTCTAATTGTCATTCGGAAGCTTATATTAAAATCTAATTTTCTAGTTTTCTAATTTTCTAATTCAAAAAAAATATTCGTTTTCCACATTCCTATTAAAGATAATGTAGAAAACGAATATTAATAAATGTCAAAACACATTTCACGATTTACATTTGACATTTTATAAAATTAATCGTGATTTTCAATTTGTTTATAGGCATCAATTACCTTTTTCACTAATCTGTGACGTACGATATCTTTGTCATCCAGATAAATAATTCCGATTCCGTCAACGTCTTTCAAAACCAAAATAGCTTCTTTAAGACCAGAAATAGTTCTGCGTGGTAAATCGACCTGTCCAGGATCTCCCGTAATCATAAATTTGGCGTTTTTCCCCATACGGGTCAAAAACATTTTCATTTGTGAATGGGTTGTATTCTGAGCTTCATCGAGAATTACAAAAGCATTATCAAGTGTGCGCCCACGCATAAATGCCAGCGGCGCAATCTGAATAATTCCTTTTAAAATGTAATCTTCGAGTTTTTCGTTCGGAAGCATATCGCGTAAAGCATCATAAAGAGGTTGCATGTACGGATCTAGTTTTTCTTTCATATCGCCGGGTAAGAAACCAAGATTTTCTCCTGCTTCAACCGCTGGTCGGGTAAGTATGATCCTTTTAACTTCTTTGTCTTTAAGCGCTTTAACCGCCATTGCTACACCGGTATAAGTTTTACCGGTTCCGGCAGGACCAACAGCAAATACCATATCATTTTTTTTGATGGTATCTACCAGCAGTTGCTGGTTAGGCGTCATGGCCTTAATTATTTTACCTCCAACCCCATGAACTAATATTTTGTCATGATCGTATGATTTTTTTTCATCCTGACCATCACTCATAATTACGCGTTCAATTACATTATCATCAATGTTGTTGTATCGGGTAAAATGCAGCATTAACCTTTGAAATCTTTTTTCGAATTCATCTAAAACTTCTTTTTCGCCAAATGCTTTTAAAGTCGTCCCTCTCGCTACTATTTTAAGCTTTGGGTAGTACTTTTTAATTATTTCAAGATGAGAGTCTTGAGCGCCCCAAAAGTCTTTTGGAGCGATGTCTATTAGCTCGATAATTCTTTCGTTCAAATGAAGTAGTTTTAAATTAAAAATAAATCAGTTTTATAAATCGGTGGTTGTCGGGTATGTTCATATCTTTAAATGCAAATTGTCTTTTCTTTCTTTCAATTTGTATTTAGTATTATTAGATTTGCATTTCTCAAATTTAATGAAAATTAGATTTAAATACTACCAATAGTTATAAACAAAATTATGTCAATAATTACCCTTACTACTGATTACGGCTTAAAAGACCACTTTGTTGGTTCGCTAAAGGGTAAGATTCTTTCTGAATATTCAGAGGTTCAAATTGTTGACATTTCGCATGATATAGATCCGTTTAATACTGCCGAAGCAAGTTATGTTATTGGTGCTTCCTATTTAAGTTTTCCTAAAGGAACCGTACACCTTATAGGTGTTGATATTGAGCGTAATAAAGAAAATCAGCATATTGCTATGCAATGGAACGATCATTATTTTATTTG
Organism: Flavobacterium sp. LC2016-12; assembly: GCF_015351595.1. Classification (GTDB taxonomy): domain Bacteria; phylum Bacteroidota; class Bacteroidia; order Flavobacteriales; family Flavobacteriaceae; genus Flavobacterium. Next base: position 19,370 of record NZ_JADKPT010000003.1, read on the forward strand.
TGCTGATAACGGAATTCTAAGTATGCTTACGCAGAAAATCGTTCCGCAGAAAATTGTCGAAATCAACATTCACGACCGTTTTCCGGCTGAATTCAGCGATTTGGATATTTTTATACAAGTGGCCTGCCATATTGCAAAAGGCGGTTTACTGAATGTTATTGGCAAAGAAGTTGCCGGAATTAAACAGATTACTGAATTACAAGCAGTAGTTGCCAACGATGGAAATTCACTAAAAGGATATGTTATTTACATTGACCATTTTGGAAATATTGTGACCAACATCTCAAAACAGCAATTTATAGAGGTTGCCAAAGGGCGCCCGTATGAGATTGTGATGAAACCGAAAAGTATCAAAACCATTCTACCGAATTACTCAGCGATTGCAACATCTGACAAATATCCAATTAAAACTTATGAAGGTGAAAAATTGGCCATTTTTAATGAAGCTGGTTTTCTTGAAATTGCTATTTTTAGGAGTAATCCTTCAAAAGTAGGCTCTGCAAATAGTTTGTTAGGATTGAATTATCGTGATGTTATTACGATTCAGTTTCTTTAGAAAATTTAGATTTTAGAGTTCAGTTTTTAGATTTTTGATGTGCTGAATTCGCCTTTTTTTTGTCATTTCGAGGCACGAGAAATCCTCGCGAGAAGCTCAACAAAGATTAGATTATCGTTACGGAGTTGCTTGCGAGGATTTCTCCTTCGTCGAAATTGACAAGATTGTAGAAAAACTATAGTTTTAGAATATTTTATTTTTTAATAAAAAGAACAATCAATTTTGATACTTTTGCGCGCGTATTAGGGTTTTAGTAAATCTAAAATCTAACATCAGAAATCTAAAATTGCATAATATGTTCGTTAGAATAGTAAAAATGAGTTTTCACGAAGAAAAAATCCCGGACTTTCTGGAGAGTTTTGAAACCGTAAAAGACAAAATACGAAATGCCGATGGAAATCGTTTTTTAGAATTGTATCAGGATAAAAATGACAAATGCATCTTTTTTACTTACAGTTACTGGGAAACGGAAGAAGATTTAGAAAATTACAGACAATCTGAACTTTTTAATTCTGTTTGGAGTTTTACAAAACAATTATTCAATGCAAAACCTGAGGCGTGGAGCGTAGATAAAATAGTTAGTTTAAATTAGTTTCAAATTCATGGACTTAACCGCAAGGTTCGCAAAGATTTACGCAAAGTTCGCAACTTGAAACCTGAAACAATAAAAACAACTAAATTTAACCGCAAAGGGCGCAAAGATTATATTTATAAGGTTTTTAGAAAAGACAAAGTTCGCAAAGCTTTGTTAACTTGAAACCTGAAACAAGAAAAACTTGAAACAAAATTAAGTACATGAAATCAATCATTTTACGAGAAATAAAATCCTTTTTTGGATCTCCTATTGGCTATTTGGTCATTGCTGTTTTCTTAATTAGCAACGGACTTTTTTTATGGGTTTTTGAAGGGGATTATAACATATTAAATACCGGTTATGCAGATTTAACCCCGTTCTTCACCTTAGCGCCATGGATCTTGATTTTCCTGATTCCTGCTGTAACTATGAGAAGTTTTTCTGATGAAAAAAAACAGGGAACATTAGAATTGCTTTTAACCAAACCATTATCAATTTGGGAAATAGTAAACGGAAAATTTTTAGGTTCGTTATTCCTGATTGTTTTAGCAATTGTACCAACCTTTATTTATGTGAAAGTGATTTCGAATTTGGGTTTACCAGAAGGAAACATCGATATGGGAAGTACGATTGGTTCTTACTTCGGATTATTATTTTTGGTTGCTTCTTATTCTGCAATTGGGATCTTTACTTCTACCCTTTCAGAGAATCAAATCGTGGCATTTATTATTGCTGTTTTTCTTTGTTTCTTCTTCTATTTCGGCTTTCAGGGGTTGGCTTCTTTGATTCCTGGAGATTTTAATATTGTATCAGCATTTGGTATGCAGGATCACTTTAAAAGTATGAGCCGAGGCGTGATTGATACTCGTGATGTAATTTATTTTTTAAGTATCACAGTATTATTCCTCTCTTTTACTGTTTATCAATTAAAATCTTTTAAAGCATAATGAAAGCATCTACTCAACAAAATATCAAAGCTTTAGGTATTACCGTTTTTGTTTTAATTGTTTTAAATGTATTGGGAACATTGTTTTTCCAACGATTTGATTTAACCAAAGACAAACGTTATACTTTATCTGAGACTTCTTTGCAAATTGTAAAACAAGTAAGGAATCCGCTTTCGATTAAGATTTATATGCAGGGTGATCTTCCTGCAGATTTCAGACGATTACAGCAAGAAACCAAACAATTATTAGAAGAATTCCAAGCTTATAACAACAATATTGTTTTCGAATTTGTAAATCCGATGGAAAACGAAGACGAAAGTATGGAAATGGTAAAATCTCTTTATCAAAAAGGATTAACGCCAATAAACATCACAGTTGACGATAAAGGAAAACAATCTCAAGCGATGGTTTTTCCTTGGGCAATTGCCGTTTATGATAGCAAAGAAGTGAATATTCCGCTGTTGAAAAACATTATGGGTGCTTCGACTGAACAAAAAGTTATCGGTTCGATTCAGCATTTAGAATATTCTATATCAGATGCTATCAATAAAATTACCAAAGCCAAACAAAAGAAAGTCGCTTTCATAAAAGGAAATGGTGAAATGAACGAGGTTCATGTCGCGAAAATGTTGAGGCAAATTAAAGAAAGCTATTATATTGGACCATTCACATTAGATTCAGTTTCTAAAAACCCAACCGGAACTTTAGACGCTCTTAAAAAATATGATTTGGCTATTATATCAAAACCAACGGAAACTTTTTCTGATGAAGAAAAACAGGTTTTGGATCAGTTTATCATGAATGGCGGAAAAACACTATGGTTAATCGATCAGGTTTCTGCTGATATGGACAGTTTATACAATCAATCTGGCGCTACTCTGGCCTATCCAAGAGATTTGAATCTGAACGATATGTTCTTCAAATACGGATTCAGAATTAATCCTGATTTAGTAAAAGACGAATACGGAAGTCCAATCAAACTGGCCACCGGAGAGCAAGGAAGCGCAACGCAATATCAGGAATTCAAATGGAAATACGCTCCTATTGTAATATCTTCAAGCAAACACCCAATTGTTAAAAATTTAGGCCAAATTAAATTTGATTTTGCCAGCCCGATTGACACTTTGAAAAACGGAATCAAGAAAACGGTTTTATTACAATCGTCTCAATATTCCAAGAAAATTGGAACTCCGACCGAAATCAATTTGAATATTGTAACAGAGCAAACTACTCCTCAAGAATATTTAAATAAAGGAAACTCACCTTTAGCTGTTCTATTAGAAGGAGATTTTCATTCGGCTTTCGAGAATCGTGTTTTACCTTTCAAAGAAAATGCATTTCAGGCAAAGGGAAAAACAAACAAAATGATTATAATTGCTGATGGAGATTTAGCGCGAAATCAATTGGATAAAAACATGATGCCTGTCGAATTAGGTTATGATCAGCGTACCGGAAATTTATACGACAACAAAGATTTTATGATGAATTGCATCAATTATTTGTTAGACGATACCGGACTTATTAACATTAGAAGTAAAGATGTTGATTTGCCTTTATTAGATAAGGATAAAGTTTATGAAAACTATACAATGACGCAATTCATAACTATCGGACTTCCAATTCTAATTTTATTGGTTTTCGGACTCGTATTTACTTACATGAGAAAAAGAAAATACAGCAAATAGATGTTAATAAAAAAATTGCAAAACTAAGATAGTTTACGATATATTTGTAATCCGTATATTTAGCCTCTAATTGCTAAAAAACACATCAAAAAATAAAACAAAACAGATGAAATTTATAGTATCGAGTTCGTACTTATTAAAACAATTACAAGTTTTAGGTAGTGTAATTAACAGTAACAACACGTTGCCTATTTTAGACAACTTTTTATTTGAACTAGACAATGATGCGTTGACAGTTTCGGCCTCAGATCTTGAAACTACAATGTCGGCTACATTATCAATCGATTCTAAAAGTAAAGGAAGCGTAGCTGTGCCTGCAAAACTTTTGCTTGAAATTTTAAAAACATTTCCAGAACAACCTTTAACTTTTACAGTTGAAGATAATAATACAGTTGAAATTAGTTCTAATTCAGGGAAATATGCATTAGCCTATGCAGCTGGAGAAGAATTTCCAAAATCTGTAAATCTTGAAGATCCATCTGTAACTTTAGTTCCTGCTGATGTTTTGGCAACTGCAGTAAGCAAAACTATTTTTGCTGCCGGAAACGATGATTTACGTCCGGTAATGTCTGGCGTTTTCTTCCAGTTTTCGCCAGAAGGTTTGACATTTGTTGCTACGGATGCTCATAAATTAGTAAAATATGCACGTACAGATGTAAAAGCATCTCAGGTAGCTGATTTTATTATGCCAAAGAAACCTTTGAATATCTTAAAAAGTATTTTAGGAAGTTCTGACGCTGAAGTAAAAATTGAATACAACGATTCAAATGCGACTTTCTCATTTGACAATTATATCCTAATGTGTCGTTTGATTGATGGAAAATACCCAAATTACGAAGCGGTAATTCCAAAAGAAAATCCAAACAAATTAATGATTGACCGTTCTTTATTTTTAAGTTCAGTTAAACGTGTTGCCATTTTCTCAAACAAAACTACGCACCAAATTCGCTTAAAAATTGCCGGAGCTGAATTGAATGTTTCTGCAGAAGATATTGATTACTCAAACAAAGCAGAAGAAAGATTAACTTGTGATTATCAAGGAGATGATCTTCAAATTGGTTTCAACTCACGTTTTTTAACTGAAATGTTGACTAACCTGCAATCTGACATGATCATGTTAGAGATGTCATTGCCTAACAGAGCAGGGATTCTTACGCCAGTAGACGGTTTAGAAGAAGGAGAAACTGTTACAATGTTGGTAATGCCTGTAATGTTAAATAGTTAACATCAAAACTTCTTTTTGTTACAGGGATTTTTTTTAGTTTCGAATTAAAGACATATCATTGTAAAAAAAAATATCGCTATTAACCAACCATTTTTTATACCTAGAAACCGCAATTCTTTTTAAAAGATTTGCGGTTTTTTATTGAATCGATTTTAAAGCTACTCTTTGTTCTTTGTTCTTTGCTCTTTATTTCTTTTTAAACCCAAAATAATAATTCATTCCAAGTCCAAGTGTTGTACTATCATAATGGGAATTTGACTTTTTTACATCAGTCAAAGCTTCACCCATATCTACACCCGTATAATATATGTTAATTGCTAAAGAATCATAATTTTTATCTGATAGTATAATATCCAGACCAAGACCAATTCCTAAAGAATGTTGCCAATCGGTTACTATATCCTTTTGAGTTTTTGACTGAGCAGGATTACTCTGATTGATTAATGTGTAATTTTGCTGTGCTTCGATTCGGGATATATTATAACGAGGTAAAATTTGCAAGACTGCATCTCCAGCACCATACTCACCCCAAGAAAGACATATTTTTGATGTAAAACCAAAATTTAAAGCGCTTGCATTTGCTTCTGAAATACTTATCGTATTTCCTGTCTGATCTAATTTATTATAATCCTCTAATCTTCCAAAATAATAGCTTACGGAAGCTTCAGGTTTAAAAAATTTATAAACTCTAACATCAACTCCTGATGTTACTTCTAAATAACCCGATTCCTGAAAATCAGTATGGCGATAATAAGTTCCACCAGCAAAAGCTCTTACCTGAGCGTTCAAACTAACCGAAAATAAAACAAATAGAAAATAAAAAGTAGTTTTCTTCATACCGAGAATCGTATTTTACTCTAAATCAATAAATTAGTTTTTACTGATATTTTTGTACTAAAATACTTTATTTTAATTTACCTGATAAATCATTCTGCTAAATGATTTTGCATTTTAAATTCTGAAATACTTTGTCGAGCTACTTGCGGGGATTTCTCCTTCGTCGAAATGACAAAACTGAAACAAAAAAACGAAAATAAAAACCAAAGTCTGAAACCTGAAACTTGAAACAAACAAAAACCTGAAACTTTTTTTTTAACTTTGATATATGAAAATAGAAATTTGGTCGGACATCATGTGTCCGTTTTGTTATATCGGAAAAAGACAATTGGAAACCGCTTTAAAGGAGTTTCCCGGAAATGATTTTGAAATTGAGTGGAAAAGCTTTCAACTTGATCCAACTATTACACCGCAATCAGGAAAAGACGTTTATACGTTTTTAGCCGAACGAAAAGGTATTTCAGTTGAACAATCTATAGAAATGCATAAAGGTGTAGTAGAACGCGCAAAAAGCGTTGGTTTGGATTATCATTTTGACAAAGCTATTATTTCAAATTCACTTACAGCACATCGTATTATCCATTTGGCGAAAGCTAAAAATCTAGGCGATGAAATGGAAGAGATTTTCTTTAAAGCTTATTTCACTGATGGAAAAGATCTAAATGATACTCAAACTTTAATTGAACTGGGAATTCAGGCTGGATTAGATTCAAATGAAGTAAAGGAAGTCGTAGAGAATGAAAACCTTTATTTAAGAGATGTAAAAGGCGATATTAAAGAAGCTCAGGAAATTGGTGTGCAAGGAGTTCCGTTTTTTGTTTTTGATCGGAAATATGCTGTTTCTGGTGCTCAGCCGGTTGAGGCTTTTGTAAATACAATTAAAGAAGTACAGAAATAATTTTAGATTTTAGAGTTCAGATTTTAGATTAGTGAACTTTGAGATTTTACCGCAAAGAACGAAAAGATATTAGTGACCTTTTTAGATAAAAAAAGTTCGCAAAGCTTTATGTAAATCTTTGCGAACCCTGCGTAAAACCTTTGCGTTCTTTGCGGTTAATTTCAGCAATCTAAAATCTGAACTCTAAAATCTAAAATCCTAAATAACTCCCATTTTCTGCATTAAGAAAGTGGCGCTTTTATTTTTGCAAATCCCATTTCTCAATTTGTAATCGAAATGCAATTCATTGTTTTGAATTTCAACTTCGAAACATTGATTCGTTAAAATATCCGGATATTCATTTGTTGTGAGACAAACTTCAATATCGTGTGTTGCTATTGCTCCGATTGCATTTTTACCTATGATCTTTTTTACTACTTCAATCGTTCCATTTCGTTTATCATCAGAATTTGTTCCTCTTAAAATTTCATCTAATAAAACAAAGGCCGGTTTCTCTTCTAAGGCATCCATAATTTGCTTTAAACGTTTAATTTCGGCAAAGAAATACGATTCGCTATCTGCTAAGGAATCAGATAATCGCATTGAAACTAAAACTGGAAGTGGGTGAATATTAGCTTCTGAAGCACAAACAACTGAACCTATTCCGCCTAAAACCATATTCACTCCTAAACTTCTTAAAAAAGTACTTTTTCCAGACATATTAGACCCCGTTAAAATCATAAAAGATTCAGGATAAAAATGAGTGTCATTCCCTACTCTGGTTGACGGATTCAATAACGGATGACTTAGATTTTTAAAACCAATTTTATATTCTGAATTGATTTCAGGAAAAACAAAATCCTGGTTATTATAGGACAAATTTGCTAAACTGTTTAAGGCTTCAAACTCACCAATAATAGCAATCCATTTTTCAAATTCTTCAGAATAATTTTCTTTCCATTTTAAAAGCGCTCTTAAAACGTGAAGATTAAACAAAAACGTTCCATTAAACAGAAGTGCTGTTACAAGATTGCTAATCGTATCCATTCTGGAAAACAACTCAGACAACTGTTTCAAATGTACACTCGCCGTGGCATTTTTAAAAATAAGCTGCTGCTGTAAATCTTTTAACTTTTTTGATTGAAAAGTTTCGATTTCAATTTTCTGAACCAATAAACTGTATTGTTTTATAATTTTATCAACGTTATCTGCCTTCGCAATTTCGGACTGAATTCTTTTCAATGATCTTCCCACGACCATCAAATTGGCAATAAAAATATAACTTAGACAGGATAATAAAATAGTTTTTGAAGTAATGAAATAAGTAGTTAAAACGCCGAAAAACAAAGCTGGAAGCGCAAATGACAGTACAACTAAAACTTTAGATAAAGTATTATTCTTAAATGAATTCCAATACAATATAGAATCATAAGAAGCTTTTGAATCATTACTAATTGTCGCTAATGCCTGAAAATCGTGTCTCCAATCGATTTTAGCTTTCAGTTCGTTTATTGCTTCCTGATTTTCAAGAATTACTTCATTCGGAAGTTGTATTAACAATTGGTTTGCTAATGTCTTTTTTCCGATGTAAGTAGCAGTTCTGTTCAGATTTTGAAACAATGAATGTTCACCAAAAATATCCAGATCGTAAGCATATGGATGATGAAAATCATTGAATTCAATTCCATTTTCAAAAGGAATCTTTTCCCTTTTTAGATAGGAAATTTCGTTTTGATTGATTTTTAAAAGTGCGGTTGTGAGTTGTTTTTGAAAAGATAATCCGGAGTGGATTCTCATTAAAAAAATAAAAACAACAAAAGATAGAAAAGCAAAGACTACATAAAAGGTTTCATTGGTTTTGATGTAATAAAACATCATAAACAAACACAGAAAAACACTTAACAAACGCAGTAAACTTATGCTATTGTATCTTTTATTGATTTTACTAAAAAGTTCTGAATAATGAGTAACCTTATTTTGATATGAGTTCATTGTATTGATTTGATGAGATACAAATATAAGTTTTGCATCATAAAATCAATCTAAAAAAACGAATTTTAAGTTTCATGCATTACTAAAACTGGAACCGAAACTTCTTTGGCAATTTTTTTAGTAAAACTAGATTCGAAGATACTTTCGAAAAAAGATCTTTTATGTGTAATTGTGGTTAGAATATCAATGTCTTTATAAAGAATAAAATCAAGAATAGTTTCTTTAACTTCATCGCTTGGCAATACTAAAAACTCAACATGATCGCCCTTGAATTCATTTTCCCAATCTTTAATTGTGGCACTAGAAACATCTGAATTAGAAGTTTTAACATATAAACATTTTACTTTTGCATTTGTTTTTTTAGCAATTTCAATCACTTTACGAAGTTCTGTTTTGTCTTTTTCACGATAACGGGTAGTAAAACCAATAATTTTTATTTTATGAAATTTTGCAGTAACAGGAATGCATAAAACTGGCACTTTAACTTCAGAAATTACTGAATTTGTGTTTGATCCCGTAAAAAATTTAGTCCAGTCTGAAACGCCTGAAGTTCCCATAATAACAAAATCAATCTTATCCTCTTCAACGGCATTTTTCAAATTATAAATTAAATCGCCATCCATCAAGCGATGTTTTATCACGATATCCTCTAAGTTTCGTTCGATAGCAATAGTTCTAAGTTTAGGAATTTCATCCTTAAACATTTCAAATTTAGCTAACTCTATTGAGCTGTAAATCGAAGCGTAATTTTCTGGAAAAAACTGACTATCATAAACCGGAATTTCAAATGTATGTAACAAAACCAGTTCGGCATTGACAATTTTTGCAAATTCTAAAGCATGAACAAATGCATTAGTAGCTGCTTCAGAAAAATCTGTGGGAAATAATATCTTTTTCATTTTGCTAAGGATTAAAGTATTGTTTTCTCAAATTTAATCATTCTAAAAACAAAACAACCTGATAATTATCAGTAATTTAACATTTATTAATTCCTTAAAATATCAACTTATAAAAGTAAAAAACAAGATATCTTCCCCGACTTCCACTTTAGAACTTTATGCCTTTTTTTATACCTTTGCACCATGATAAATCAAGATTCTATAGTTGCATTGGCCACTCCATCCGGAGCAGGTGCTATTGCTATCATTCGTATTTCAGGTTCCGAGGCTATTACTATCGGAAATTCGGTTTTTAAATCCATCAAAAACAAAGATTTAACCAAACAGAAAACGCATACTTTGCACTTGGGTCATATAATAGATGATTCAAAAACACTGGATGAAGTTTTAGTTTCTGTTTTCAAAGGGCCAAACTCTTATACAGGTGAAGACACTATAGAAATCTCTTGTCATGGATCAACTTATATTCAGCAGCAAATTATTCAGTTACTATTGAGAAAAGGCTGTAGAATGGCTGATGCGGGAGAGTTTACTTTAAGAGCTTTCTTAAATGGAAAGCTGGATTTATCGCAAGCAGAAGCAGTTGCAGATTTGATTTCATCAGATAATGAAGCTTCGCACCAAATTGCAATGCAGCAAATGCGTGGTGGTTTTAGTAATGAAATTGCCAAACTACGTGAAGAGCTTTTAAATTTTGCGTCGCTAATTGAACTGGAACTAGACTTTGCAGAAGAAGATGTAGAATTTGCAGACCGAACTCAATTTCATGAATTATTAAACAGAATTGAATTTGTACTGAAACGCTTAATCGACTCGTTTGCTGTTGGAAATGTTATTAAAAACGGTATTCCCGTTGCGATTGTTGGAGAACCAAACGTGGGAAAATCAACTTTATTAAATGCTTTATTAAACGAAGAGCGTGCCATTGTCTCAGACATTGCCGGAACAACACGAGATACTATCGAAGATGAATTAGTTATTGGCGGAATAGGCTTTAGATTCATTGATACTGCAGGAATCCGAGAAACTAAAGATGTCGTAGAAAGTATCGGAATCAAAAAAACTTTTGAAAAAATAGAACAGGCACAAGTTGTAATCTTTTTGTTTGATGGTTTCAGGTTTCAGGTTTCAGGTTCTGATTATATTGTCGAAATCGAAAAAGTAAAAAATAAATATCCGCTTAAACCTATTTTGGTTGTTATAAATAAAGTTGATTTATTAAACGCAAATGAAATCGAAAACATCAACCAAAAACTTGAAACTTTAAACTTGAAACTTTTAAAAATTTCCGCAAAAGAAAACATTGGAGTTGATGAATTAAAGAATCAATTGCTTTCTTTTGTTAATACCGGAGCTTTAAGAAATAACGAAACAATTGTAACAAATACAAGACATTACGATTCTTTATTAAAAGCTTTAGATGAAATACAAAAAGTAAAATTTGGTCTAGAAACAAATCTTTCAAGCGACTTAATTGCACTTGATATTCGCGAAGCTCTGTATCAATTTGGGTTGATCACAGGTCAGGTTTCTAATGATGAATTACTTGGGAATATTTTTGCTAATTTCTGTATTGGAAAATAGCAGGACAAAATAACGCAAAACAAAAATAAATGAACGAGTTAAAGTATTGATAAACAATATTTTAACTCGTTTTTTAATTCCTTTTTCTTTTGGATATGATGTGATGTTTTGATTAAATTTGTACCGTATTTGTACCTCGAGAATGTGAGGTACAAATAATATTTTTTTTTGGCCAAATTATGGCACGCCTAGACACTGGAGTTCATACCTAAAATTGGACACAGAAACACAAGACCTTTGGTGATAAAACAAATGAAATGGAAAAACCAAGGCAGAAGTACACATTAGAATTCAAGCAAAAGGCAGTAGACCTAAGCTATACATACAATAGTACAATACGTGCAGCTATAGAACTCGGTACAAGTCCAGAGAATATCAGACGGTGGAAAAGCAAGCTTGAAGATGGATTACTTGGAAATAAAATAAAGCAGGCGATACCAAATATATTCCTGCAATTAAAAAAGCTCAAAAAAGAGCTTAAATTAGTAAAGATGGAAAGGGATATCCTAAGAAAAGCCACACACATCTCATCTAATGATGTACTCAATAAATTTAAATTCATAAAACAGCATACAGATTGTTATCCTGTTGAGAAAATCTGCCAAATACTCGGAGTGAGCAGAAGTGGTTATTATTATTGGAATGATAGAAAGCCATCCAATAGAGCACTACGAAATCTCGCCTTGATCGAACGGATAAAAATTATACATGAGCGCAACAAAAAAAGATACGGCAGTCCAAGAATAGCAAGAGAGTTACTGGCCTGCGGTTTTCATGTGTCAGAAAAACTAATACGAAAACTAATGAAGCAGGCATCCTTAAAGAGTGTCTTTAAACGAAAATTCAAAATAACTACTGATTCTTCACATACCTACCCGGTTGCAGAAAACAAGCTGGATAGAGAATTTACTGTGCAAAGGGAAAATCAAACCTGGGTATCCGACATAACCTATATCAGGACTGCAAAAAGGTGACTATACCTGACAACAGTAATCGATCTCTTTGACAGAAAGGTAATCGGTTGGGCTCTCTCCACTTCAATAACCGCAAGGAATACCAGCATCAGTGCTTTCAGAATGGCTCATGCTAACAGACCTATCACTGAGAATTCTCCCCTTATATTCCATTCCGACCGTGGAATCCAATATGCCTGCAGGGAATTTGTTGGTGAATTAAGTAATCACAAATCAGTCACCAGAAGTATGTCAGGAAAAGGAAACTGCTGGGATAACGCAGTAGCAGAAAGTTTCTTTAAAACTTTAAAAGTTGAATTAATTTATCAGAATCGCTTTCGAAACAAACATAAAGCTGATCTCGCGATTTCTGAATACATTGAAAAATTTTACAATACCAATAGAAGGCACAAACATTTACATAACCTTAGTATTTTTGAGTATCAACAATTAGTGAAGGGAAATTGATTTTTTTTTTAAATCTGAAATATTTTGCTAATTACTTTCCTAAGAATTTAAATTGCGTGATATTTTGAACTGAAGCGATTTGTGGTACAATCAAGAAACAAATAAAACACAACTGCATAGAACAATGAAATCAAGAGAAATTACATCTTGCTAAAAACAATATCATTATGCTAAAGCTGAACATATTTTTTTTAGACTTCGTAAAGTTTAAATGGTAATGTTCTTATTCGCTTTCCAGTTAAATCAAAGATAGCGTTAGTTAAGGCCGGAGCAAAAGGAGGAAGTCCTGGTTCTCCCACTCCACCTGCATCTGCCTCGTTATCTATTATATATACTTCTATAGGCGGAATTTCATTAATTCGCGGCATTGGATAATCATAAAAATTATGCTGTTCCACTACATTATCTTTAAATGTAATCTGATGTGTAGTTGCTGCACCTAATCCCATGACAATGGAACCTTCAACCTGAGCATGGATAATATCTGGATTAACATACCAACCGCAATCCATAACAGCCCAGACTTTATCAATTTTGACACCACCTCGAGGATCTTTAGAAACTTTTACAACATGTCCTACTGTAGAATTAAAACATTCGGTTATGGCTACACCATAACCTTCATTTTTTGAGCGGTTTTTCCAGCCTGAAACTTCTTCCATCTTATCGATTACTTTTTGACAACGCTCTTCCTGTAAATGTTCACGACGGAAATCCAAAGGATCTTTTCCTGCTTCATGCGCCATTTCATCAATAAAACTTTCATAAGCAAATCCGTTTGTAGAAGCATAAACCGAACGCCAGAAACTGGTAGGAATCGTAGTTTCAAAAAGAACATCTGCAATGCTCATGTTTTTAATACTTTCATAATATGGTTTCAAAAACCCTTCGCTGGTACTTCTGTTGGGTTTATCTTTCGGCCCTCCACGCCAGTGATCGTTATTCTGCCCTGCCATTCTGAATTTCAAGGCTTCAATTTTTCCATTAGCAATCATTCCTTCGCATCGATAAGATATTCCCGGGCGAAACGGTCCTAATGTGGCGTCATCCTCACGTGTCCAGATTACCTGAACCGGTCCTTCTATGATTTTCGAAATACCAACGGCTTCACTTGGATAATCGATCATGGCTTTTCTTCCAAAACCTCCTCCCAGAAAAGTCATATTTACAATTACTTTCTCTTTGTCAATTTTAAACTGTTTGCTGATATCGTCCTGAATCCATCCTGGTGCTTGTATAGGTCCCCAAATTTCAATGGAATCTCCTTTGTGATGAGCAATACAATTAATAGGCTCCATAGCAACGTGAGATTGATACGGAGTTTGATATACAACATCTAGTTTTTTAGTTGATTGTGCCAGCATTTCAGTTGGATTCCCCTGCGTTTTAAGGATCATACCTTCCTGACTTTGCAATAAATCATCCTGCGTTTTATATATTTCGGGAGTACTCCAGTGTTTAAAACCGCTGGTATCCCATTCTACTTTTAAAGCTTTTCTGCCTTCAAGAGCTGCCCAAGTGGAATCTGCGACTACCGCTACACCTTCGCGTGTATAAGCATAGTAACCCATATCAACTTTAAAGACTTTTTTAACTCCCGGAACTTTTAAGGCGCCCGTTGCATCAAAACTTTTTACTTTTCCAAAATAACGGGGATCGCGTTCTACCGAAGCAAATAACATTCCCGGAATCCTTTTGTCTAATCCAAAAATTAATGTTCCGTTTGTTTTAAACGGTGTATCAATTCTGCGGAGCGGTTTTCGAATTAACTTATATTCTGAAATTTTCTTAAGCTTTGGTTCTTTTGGGGGTTCGAGTTTTGAGGCTGCTACGGCAAGTTCCCCATAATGCGCTTTTTTGCCAGACGGTTTATGAATTACATGTCCTGATTCTGCATAACAATCAGCAACGGGAACATTCCATTTTGTGGCGGCAGCAACAATTAGCATTTCGCGCGCGCCTGCACTTAATTTAAGCAAATTTTTATAGGAAGAACGGATTGTAGAACTACCTCCCGTAACCTGTCCACCGTATTTTTTTTCATTTCCAATTGCAAAAATAACATTGATATCATTCATATCAACTTCCAATTCTTCTGCTACGATTTGTGGCACCGAATGATAAGACCCCTGCCCCATCTCTGCCCTGTGATTGACAATTGTTACTTTTCCTGACGGACTTATAATGATCCAGGGACATAGCTCAATTTCTGATTCAGTTAACTCAGAAGGTGTAACGAGTGTTGGAACCCCATCTGCCGGAAAATAAAAGCCAAGACAAAGCGCCGCGCCACCTAATCCGGTTAGCTTGAGAAAATTTCGTCTTGTAGTATCTATGTTATTATTTTTAGTCATCAGATCGTCATTAAAATTAATGAAATACTATTTAGCAGGAGCATAAGCGCCAGTTTGCAGCCAGGTAATCCAGGCTTTTTTAAATTGTGCGTGTGTTAAAGGCGGAACTGTTCTTCCTTTTCCGGGATTCCAGCCGGCTTTTACCAAACCATCGTCGGCGTGAGCAATGAGTTTTTGCAGATCTTTATGTCCATTCAGATCAGGATTAACCAATTGTTTGGCCAGTTCATGAGCCGTTTTTCCTTCAAATACCATTTTCATATCAGCAGGCGGTAAATGCCATTCCGGATTTCCAGGAGGTGTATGCAATCCGGGACTATTTGTTTGTTGATGACAATTGGCACACTTCATTGCATAAACTCCTTTTCCATCTTTACCACGTTTGGGCTGCATGCTGTGCACAACGCTATTATCACCCTGAAGCGGAATATCTCCTATGGGATGACAGTTTACACAACGAGGGCTCATAAGTACTTTGTATACTTGCTTAAAAGCCGCTATTGATGTTACGCTGTCCTTTTTTACGGGAACAATGCTAATATATTTCTTTTCTGTTATACGATGCATCGAAAAAGTAAAAGCCAGTCCAATTGCAGAAATTAGAATTACAGCTATCAATATAAATTTAGTTTTTGTTGACATGAGTTTTGTTTTCTGTTTATAAATCATGTTCTGCTTTTTCCCTGTATTTCTGAAGCAAGATGTATCGCTTTGCGAATTCGCGGATACGTACCACATCTGCAAATATTCCCTGCCATGGCATCATCTATATCCTGATCGGTCGGATTTGGATTTTCACGCAGAAGAACAGCAGCCGACATAATTTGTCCGGAATGACAATAGCCACATTGAGGGACGTCAATTTCCTGCCAGGCTTTTTGTGCCGGGTGATCGTTATTTTGAGATAATCCTTCGATCGTAACTACATTTTTACCTTCCGCACGACTCATTTTAGTAACGCACGAACGAACGGCTTCTCCATCAAGATGCACAACACAGGCACCACATTGTGCAACTCCGCAGCCAAATTTGGTTCCAGTAAGTCCTAATGTATCTCGTAATGCCCATAGTAGTGGCATATCGGGGCTGACATCTAGTTTTTCGGTCTTGCCATTAACAGTTAATTGTATCATACTAAAGTCTGTTTTTAAGATTGACAGTTATTTTGGGAGTATGTTTGTTTTTTCTATTTTCTAATTTACAAAAAAAATGCAAGAATTTGTTTATTAATCATTTAAAATCAAAAACCACCTCTTTTACTTACTACTTTACTTCTGTATTGTATTCGTCATCTGTTACCGAATCAAACCAAGCTGTTTCTCCTTTTTCTCTTCCGGTTATGGCTACCTGAATAAATTTTGAATCTTTACTGGCGCCATGCCAATGTTTTACATCAGCGGGACATTTTACAACATCGCCTTTTTTTACAATAAGTTTTTGACTCCCTTTCTCTTGATAATATCCTATTCCATCAAGTGCCAATATAATCTGTCCAGCAGGGTGACTATGCCATTTGGTTCTTGCACCTGGTTCAAAGGTTACACTCCCAACGGCATTCTGGTTAATGCTATCCGCCTTCACCAAATTATTGAGCCAGACATTCCCTGTAAAATTAGTATTGGTCACTTTCTCACCTTTTGAGAAAATCAGGTTTGTATCTGCCTTTTCAGTATCAGGGTGTTTTACTTGACCATCATTACAGGATATTAATCCAATTGTACTAAAAGCTATAACAGCAAATCCTATTAATTTTATTTTCTTCATAAGGTATAATTTTAAAGATTACTTTGATAAAAACTTACCAACTTATTAACAGCTTTTGATACATACTCAGCTTTCCAATAACTTTGTATGTGTGTGGCCCCCTCGATAACAAAAAGTTCTTTGCTTTTTGCATTTACAGCTTTTGGAAATGCTTCATCAGTCATATACTTCGTATCGGCTTTGCTACCAGCCATCATGAGTAGTGGCTGATTAATTAAATCCATATTAGTTGTAGCATCCCAGGTCATTAAATCCAGAAGACTGCTCATAGTATACAAGAAAGTTGAATTTGGGTGTGCATGAGACCTGTAATAATACTCATATCCTTCACGATATAAATCTGTCGGCGTTTTAGCGATTTCTTCATCTGTTATACTAGCCACACCAGCATAAATCATTTTACCACCTGAAACTTCCTGCCCGCGAGCTTCACTAGCTTTTTGCAAACGTTCCTGAATTGTATTTAATTGAGAATTTTGAAAACCGTTGCGTCTCACTTCTCCAGAATTAAACATGCTTAGGGTTGCAACTGCTTTAAAACGTTTGTCTGATTGTGCCGCTTTTAAAGTGTAACCTCCGCCGCCACAAATTCCTAAAACTCCCAAACGGTTTCCGTCGACTCCAGCATATTGGGTAATAAAATCTGCCATGCCATGAATATCTTCAACTCGGCTTGCAGGTTTATCGGTATGGCGCGGTTCTCCCCCGCTTCCTCCCTGATAAGCAGCGTCGGCAGTAATTGTTATGTAACCTGCTTCTGCTAAGCGCTGTGCATATAGTCCGGAAGTTTGTTCTTTAATACCACCGTTGGGGTGTGCTACAACCACTGCCGAATATTTCTTTGATGAATCATAATTGGCCGGTGTATAGACGTTGGCCGCAATTTCTATTCCGTTAAGTTTATATTTAACAGGATGTATATTTACTTTTCCTTTTTCATTCTTGGTTATCGCTCCGTCATATACTAAAGTAAATGGATTTTGCTCATACTTTTTTTGAGTAGTCTGTGCATTTGCCATCATAATTGTTGTTATTAATGTTATTACTGCTAATTTTTTCATTCTTTATATTTTAAATTTTACTTTTTAGGTTTAAGTACTTCTTCTAAAACTTTTTGTGCAGCACCACCTTCTTTCTCGCCAATCGTAGTTTTAATTACACTCACAAATTCCTGTAATTGATTTGAACTTAAACCCACATTCAGGCAAATATTTAAATGCGATTGCAGCATAGGTTCTGCATCACCAATACTGGCAATTACAGATACTGTTACGAGTTCTCTTTCACTATAAGTCAAAACATCACGTTCAAAAATATCTGCAAAAAGATGCTCTTTTAGGAAAACATCCATCTCTGGTGCAAATGCAGAATAACCTGTTTTTGGTCCGTCTTGTGAGGATTTAGTCAGTTCTGCTAAAACTGCTTTACCACGATTGTATTTAGTTCCTTCTGCTTTTATGGGTGATGCTTCTGCGCCAATTTTATCCGTAATTCCTTTTGCTTTGCGTTCTCCCAAAACCGTCATAAAAGTCTGCAGACCGCGAATGCTTCGTGGAAAGCCGCAATATGCATACAAGTGAACAAGAACTTCCTTAATTTGATTAACAGTTAAACCTGAATCTAATCCAGAATTTAATTCCGTTTTCAACTTTTCTAAATCACCTTTGGCAGTAACTGCACTAATCTTTATGATTGCCTGCTGTTGTTTACTTAAATCTTTAACAGCTTGTGCATTAATCGTTGCAGAAGCTATTACTGTCATAACTATAATTGAAAGCTTTTTCATTTCCTCTTATTTTTTTAATTCGTAAATCCAATTTTCTTCAGCCATTTTTGAACTTCAAGCTGTACCCCTTTTTCTTTTTCACCTTCCATTACATACAATACACCGTCCCTTTCTATTCCGCCTTTTGTAGAAAAGCCTTCCAGTACCTTACTTTTAGGACATAGCTCCTTAACGGTTTGAAAAGTACTTCCTATTCCATAACCGGCATTTGTATTAAACGGTACAATTGTTTTTCCTTCTAAATTGTATTGTTTCAAAAAACTTTTCATTGGTGGTGGCAGCTGCATTCCCCAGGTTGGAAATCCCAAAAAAACCACATCAAATTTTTCAATATTTTCAATTTTCGTTTTTAGCGGAGGTAGAAAACCCGTTTCATTTTCATTAGCAACCTGAGCCACTATTGTTTTATAATCTTCGGGATAAGGATTTTGCAGTTCAAGTTCCACTAACGATCCGCCCACATTTTTATGAATTATCGTCGCCACCGCTTTTGTATTTTTAGTGCGTGACAAATACACAATCAAAATATTTTTATTCATTTGAGATACATTTTCATCCTGAAGTTTTTCTTGCGCTTTACTGCAGCCTGAAAACAGACAAATTACTGTTGTTATTAGAAATAAAAAGATTGCTGAATTTTTCATTTTGTTTTATTTGATGATTTTTATTTGTCCAATCCTTTTTCTTTTAACCATTTCGACATAAGATCGGCTATTTGAATATTGTTTAAATCAGAAAATGGAAAGTGCGTATTGCCTTTAATGCCAATTTCGGGAAGATGCACTACTGTTACATCCCCTCCTTTTTTATTGACGGCATCGCGCCATAATCTTGCCATTTGAAGACGTGCACGCCATCCATCAGCACCTGAATTTTTAGATGGTTTTTCCGGAATATTATCACCGTAATAAATTATGATCGGAATTTTGGTCAACAACATAAAATCTTTCAAAGGAATTGTCGTTGCTTCCAGAGCTCCCGCAGAACTTGCTATTGGTGACGGAACTTCGCCTTCTGGAAATAAAAATCCGCTGCCGGGTTCATACGAAACAATTGCTTTTACATTTTGATTTTTAATGGCCGTCATCCAGCCCATTCCACCAGAGTGAGAATGTGTTACGAGAATGGCGGGACCAATTTTAGTAAAAAGCGCCGAAGCCGCATCTGTTGTAACATTCAAATCAATTGTTCCTAAATTTGGTGTCATTGAACGAAAATACTGATTAAGTGTTTCTTTATCACGTACAAACTGAACGCCATCAAAATAGTCAGGCCAAATTCCCACCCGGAAAACACCAAACCATTGCTGTTCATCTGGAATTGGTTTTATAGAAGCTTCTACCGTACTTCGCCCCGCATTTCCTCTTCTGGGCTGATCTATTATATAAACCGGAAATTGTCTTCGAAGAAATATATTCTGAAACCCTTCACGTCCGTCTGGCGTGGTTTCCCATGTTTTGGAAAACTGTCCTATACCATGCCACATTACTAACGGGTATTTGTGCGCGTTAGCAGGAACCTGATAAAAAACATAGGCATGATCTCCTCTAAATGTTTGTCCGGCTGGCGTAATATTATAAGGATCAAATGTCCCGGGATTCTCAATAACAGAACCTCCAACAGCAAAACTTCCCTGTTCTTCTATGATAAGTGGCTTTTGTTTAACTTTTTTCTGTGCTGTAATCGCGGTACTGCTTATTATCAATAGCAAGCAATACATCATTCCGGATTTAATGATTTTATTTTTCATCCTATTTTATTTTTCTACTGTTGTTCTTTATCCAATGATTTTTCAATTACATCCAAACGCGCTTTTCTATTGTCGTTTACAGTACTTGCAGACCCATCGGTTTTAAATTCGAATACTTCATTTTTATTGGTTTTGTACGTTTCCCATTTTGGCAAACCCTTCCCGTTCGGATTACCTGTTTTGGCAAAGTTGATCCAATAGGCATTCATTAATTTGGCAACTTCTTTATCTTTTGCATCAGCTTTAAATCCATATTGATCTGTAAGATTATCAAACACATAAGGGATTTCGGAAGCATGAGATGCGCCGTATTTCATTCTGCCCTTCATTGATTCAGATACATAGGAGAAAAGATATAAGTACGCAGGTGTTTTTTTTGCGATAAAAATTCTTGCGGTAAAACGAGCAGGCTCTGCCCAGACTTTATCTGTATTGACAAGAGTAAGCATTTTGGCAAAATCGGCGTTACCATCCGGATCGTAGGCTTTAGAAAATTCTTCTTTTACGTTTGCAAAAAAAGAAATCAATTCTTCTTTGGAAGCAGCATTTACAAAACCCGCAGGCACTTCAGCACTATTCGACCCTATAATTATAGAAACATTCGGCTGTCTCCCTCTTTTATAAGAACTCTCAGCTGTTTCAGTGACCAAAATTCCGTCAAGAATAGGTCCTGAATAAGTTGGCAAACCGTTTGGTGCACTTTCCTGTCCGTCATCGACAATTTCTGATGCGCTGAGTGCTCTTAATTTTTGAAGTGCCTCAGTATCTGTACCTTCAATAGTATATCTTTTAGCGAAATTAACTCCAATAGTTTCGGCAGAAACCGGGTAATGAATGTCTGCATTTTCTTTATCAATTGGCCTTGCAGTGAGTACTCCGTCACGGCCTCCGCCAGATTCAATAATTGCTTTTTGGAATAATCCTTTTGCTGACGGAATTGTCAATAAGGAATGTACGGAAACGCCTCCTGCAGACTCTCCGAATAGGGTTACATTTTTAGGATCTCCTCCAAAAGCCTGAATGTTTTTATGAACCCATTCTAATGCAGCAATTTGATCCATGTAGGCGTAACTTCCTTTGGGTTCATTTGGATTTTCTTTGCTTAAAGCCGGAAATGCAAAATGACCTAGACGCCCCAAACGGTAATTGATCGTTACCAATATTACATTTTGTTTTGCAAATGCACTTCCCCTATAACCAGAAGCGCTGCCTCCTACAAATGCTCCGCCATGAATCCAGACCATTACAGGCAGTTTTGATTTGCTTGTTGTAACAGTTGGCTTCCAAACATTTAGAAACAAACAATCTTCATTTGAAGTTTTTGACATTCCCGAACCTCTCGGCCATCCCGCCTGCGGACAATCTGCGCAGTATTTACCTGCATCTCGTACGTCTTTCCATGATTGTACTGCTTGTGGAGGGCGCCAGCGATTTGCACCGACGGGAGGCGCTGCATAAGGAATACCTTTGAAAACCGAAACATCATTTTCGATTATTCCGCGAATAGGTCCTGAAACTGTGGTTACTTCCAAGTTATTTTTAGGTGTCGTCTGCGCCCAGAAGATTGCTACATTCACTAAAAAGAAAACTCCGATAAATATTTTTTTCATTTCTAAAGGTTTTGAAAGTAAGAATAGTCTAGAAATTATTTTCCAACTCTATCCTGCAGCTGCTGCGGATAACGCGCGCCTACAATTTCTATATTTTTAAGAGCCAATTCGATATTATCTAATTCCTCTTTACTTAAATTAATTTCTGCTCCTCCAATATTTTCTATTAATCGATTCAGTTTTGTAGTTCCGGGAATGGGCGCAATCCAAGGTTTTTGCGCTAATAACCACGCTAAGGCAATTTGCGAAGGTGCTGCATTTTTTTCTCCAGCGATTGATTTAACTAAATCCACTAAGGTTTGGTTGGCTTTTCTGTTTTCTTCAGAAAATCTTGGAACGATATTTCTAAAATCTGAGGCTTCAAATTTTGTGTCTTCATTTATAGCTCCGGTTAAAAAACCTTTTCCTAATGGGCTAAAAGGCACAAAACCAATCCCTAGTTCTTCTAAAGTGGGAATAATTTCCTTTTCCGGTTCACGGTAGAATAAAGAATATTCGCTCTGCAATGCGGCAACAGGCTGCACGTTATGCGCTTTACGAATGGTATCAACACTAGCTTCTGAAAGCCCAAAATGTTTTACTTTACCTTCCTGAATTAATTCCTTAACTGTTCCGGCAACTTCTTCAATGGGAACGTTGGGGTCTACCCGGTGCTGATAAAGCAAATCTATTGAGTCCGTTTTTAATCTTTTAAGTGAAGCTTCGACAACCTCTCTTATTCTTGCCGGACTGCTGTCCAATCCTTTTGTAGAATCTCCATCCTGAAAACCAAATTTGGTTGCAATGACAACTTCACTGCGAAATGGTGCTAAAGCTTCACCAAGCAATTCTTCGTTTATAAAAGGACCATAACATTCTGCTGTGTCAAAAAAAGTAATCCCTTTTTCAAAGGCTGCCCTGATCAGTGCAATGGCTTCATTTTTTTCTGTCGCCTTGCCATAACCGAAACTAAGTCCCATACAGCCTAATCCTAACGCGGAAACTTCAAGTCCGTTATTTCCTAAAATTCTCTTTTTCATTTTTTATATCCTTTAATCATTTGAATTCGTTTATTTTTTTGGAGCTTCAACATCTGAAAAAGCCAACACTCCTGCAGGTAATCTCTCACCGACAATCTTAATCGCATTTAATGCTGTATTGAATTCCTGTAATTCACTTGCTGAAAATTTTACCTGAGATGCGCCAGTATTCTCTAACATGTGTGCCATTTGTGTTGTACCTGGAATTGGTACAATCCAAGGCTTTTGCGCAAGAAGCCACGCACAAGAAATTTGGGCTGGTGCTGCTTTTTTCTGTTCGCCCCATTTTTTTAGCAGCTCAACAAGTGCCATATTTGCGGGAAGGTTTTCCGGTGAAAATCTTGATTCAATACCGCGAATATCTCCAGGGGCAAAACGCGTTGCGCTGTCAATTGCTCCTGTTAGAAAACCAACACCAAGCGGGCTCCATGGCACAAAACCGATTCCAAGTTCCTCGCAAAGCGGAATAATCGTTTTTTCAGGGCCTCTCCATAAAAGAGAATATTCATTTTGAATAGCAGTAACCGGGTGAATCGCATGAGCTCTTCTAACTGTTTCATGCCCCGGTTCACTAAGTCCATAATGAAGCAGTTTTCCTTCTTTAATCAGGTTTTGTATAGTGCCAACTACATCTTCTATCGGTACTTGAGGATCAACGCGGTGCTGATATAATAAATCTATTCTATCGGTTTTAAGACGCTTCAGCATTCCTTCGACTACTATCTTAATATGCTCAGGGCGACTGTTTAAACCCGGTAATCGTTTTCCGGTTTCCTGATCAATATTCCACCCAAATTTTGTAGAAATAACAATTTTATTGCGGAAGGTGGCAACACCCTCACCTAGAATTTTTTCTACTTGAAATGGTCCATAAGCTTCCGCAGAATCAAATAAAGTAACACCACTGTCAAAAGCTGAGCGTATAATTCGGTGCATTTCAGGTCGCGAAGGTATTGTTGTCTGATAATTACGGCTCATATTCTGAACACCTAATCCAATACTGGAAACCTCCAGTTTACCAAGTTTTCGTTTTCCTGGTGCAGTCAAAGGAAAATTATTTCCATCTTGAATTTTTTCATCTGTAATGCCTGATTGGGCAAGAGAACTGAAAGGCAGCAAGGCGCTTGTTGCCAATGCTAAACCTGCTGTCTTTAATATTGATCTTCTATCCATTTTTTTTATTAATTATCATTGAGTTTACGTTCGCTTAGCCATTTCACCATATTAGGATCGCGGTGGTCAAAGAACAAACTTGCATTGGTATCCAAAGTTTGAATAGCAATGATATCATCTGATGACAATTCAAAATCAAATATGTTGAAATTCTCTGCCATTCTCTCTTTCCTAACCGATTTAGGAATCGCAACTACTCCTCTTTGCGTTAACCATTTCAAAATAACCTGTGCTGCCGATTTATTATATTTGGATGCAATTGCAGTAAGCACCTGGTTTGTGAAAATATCATTTTTCCCTTCTGCAAAAGGTCCCCAGGATTCAATTTGAATGTTGTTTTCCTGAAGAAATTTCTGGGTTTCATTTTGCTGGTGAAAAGGGTGTGTTTCTATCTGGTTAATTGCGGGGATGAAATCAGAATTGCTGATTAAATCCATCACTCTGTCAGGTTGAAAATTAGAAACGCCTATTGCTCTTACTTTTCCAAGCTTATACAATTCCTGCATGGCACGCCATGAACCAAAGACATCCCCATAAGGCTGGTGGATCAAGTACAAATCCAGATAATCCAGCTGCAATAATTCTAAAGATTTATCAAAAGCTTTAAGCGTATTCTCATATCCAGCATCGCTTACCCAAAGTTTGGTTGTAATAAATAGATCTTCTCTTGCAACATTGCTTTTTTTAATTGCATTTCCAACTGCCTGCTCGTTCATATAAGAAGCTGCTGTATCGATTAATCGATAACCTGTTTCAATTGCGTCTATAACTGCCTGCTCACATTCTGCCATGTCCTGCATTTGAAATACTCCAAAACCTAAAATAGGCATTTCAATTCCGTTATTTAATTTTATAGTATGCATTGTAATTAATTTTTATAATTCTATTATTACAAATTTCCGAACTAAATGTGAGGGTTTTGGTATACGGATTACGGATTCTCCTACCAAGATTACTGATTAAGAGAACAATAGTCTAAAAACTACAATCAATTACTTAAATTTGTAGTACAAACAAAAAAAGACATGGCACAAGTATTTAACTTTGAAACCATTAGCGAGTATAATGATTTTAACAATCATGAAACGCTGCATCCATTAGTGAGTATAATTGATTTTTCAAAAGCAAAACCCAGAACAGGTTCCACGATGAATTTTGGACTGTATTGTATATTTTTAAAACAGGTAAATTGCGGTGACCTAAAATACGGCCGTAATTATTACGACTATCAGGAAGGAACTTTAGTATTTGTTTCGCCAGGCCAGACTATCGACGTTGAAAATAAAGTGGACATTTATCAGCCGGCCGGCCATGGACTGGTTTTTCATCCCGATTTAATTCGTGGAACATCACTTGCAAAAGGCATTAATGACTATAATTTTTTTAGCTACAATACCAGTGAAGCACTGCATTTGTCTGAAAAAGAAAGACAGCTTGTATTGGATTGTTTCGCTAAAATAGAAATTGAATTAAAACAATCTATTGACAAGCATAGTAAAAAACTGATTGCATCAAATATTGAGCTGTTTTTTAATTACTGTGAAAGATTTTACGATCGTCAGTTCATTACCAGAGACAATGCAAATAAAGGAATTGTCGAAAAATTTGAGGAACTGTTAAACAGTTATTTTTCTTCTGAAAAACCTCATGTTTTAGGATTGCCTTCTGTTGCTTACTACGCCAGTGAACTTAATTTATCTCCCAATTATTTTGGTGACCTGATAAAAAAAGAAACCGGAAAATCTGCTCAGGAATACATCCAAAACAAAATTATTGATACTGCCAAAAACAAAATATTCGATTCTTCTAAGACGATAAATGAAGTCGCCTATGAGCTTGGATTTAAATATCCGCAGCATTTTACTCGTTTCTTTAAACAGCATGTTGGCAATACTCCAAATGAATACAGGAGTTTGAATTAAATCTACTAATATAAAGCAAATTAAAAAAGGCAGTTTCAAGTTAGAAACTGCCTTTTGCATTATAATTACAGGACTAACTAAAGAGCGGTATAATTAAAATTTTTAAACGTAACACTTCCTTCTCCTATTGAGCAAAGGCCTATTCTAAGACCCAAAAATCCGCTGAGTGCATTATGATTATATGAGGAAACTTCAGCAGAATTTTCGGTTTTAAGCCACTTCTTGCCATCCAGACTGTAATACATATCCACATTATTTTCAAAATTTTTAAGTCGAAGATATACATGTCTTTTATGGACTTTTTTTTCTGTCACAAACTGCCATCCCCGGAGATTTGTTAATATATTTTCCTGGTCTGCCAAAATACCCGAAAAGTAGCTTCCATTGTAAAAGAGCACCAGTCCGCCGACGGCTTTACCTTCAATTTCCATCTCTACATCAGCAGTATATGAGTGACCTGAAGGCACACACACCAATGGAGAACTATCTCCAACGCCGCCACCCTTGCCTTTTATTGTTAAACTGTTATTGGCTACTTTAAAGCGGGAATCATCAACCCCTTGAAAAAATTTCCATTGCGCTTTAAGCGCCGAACCCGAAAAATCATCACTTTGTGAAAAACGAGCGACTGCTGTACCTTTTGGTTTGGTAATAGGTTTATCCGTCTGTATATTATCAGGAACTTTATACCAGCCGTCTTTAGTCCATTCTACCGGTTGCAAAAGGGTTTGACGACCTAAATTATAAAAACCTTTTTCATAGGCGTGCATTACCATCCACCATTTTCCGTTGTGATCCTCAAAGATCGTACTGTGTCCTTTTGACCACCAGCGTTCATCGCTGCTTTTGGTTCTCACTACCGGATTATAGGGAGAGTTTTCCCATGGTCCGAATGGAGTCTTGGAACGGGCTGAAATAACCATATGACTTGTTGAAGGTCCTGCTGTTCCTCCTTCGGCAACTGTTAAATAATAATAATCTCCTTTTTTAAAAAGTTTTGGGCCTTCCATGCAGAAACATTCAATAGACCATTCTCTGGGAATTTTCCAGCCATCATAGGCATGCTTAACCTCTCCCGTGGTCGCAAGTCCATCTTTTGATAAGCCTATATAATCTCCATTACTGAAATATAAATATCGGTTGCCCTGATCATCTGTAACATGGCCTGGGTCAATATTGCCGATTTTTAAATCTATCGGCTCGCTCCATGGACCTGCTATATTATCAGCGCTAACCACAAAATTGGTTTTGTTGGCAGGAAAATAGATGTAATATTTATTATTGTATTTTACCAAATCAGGTGCCCAAACATCGCCTACATATTTTTGCAGGGCATTCGTAACAGGCTCCCAGTTGATTAAATCCTGAGAATGCCATATAGTAAGTCCTGGATAATAATCAAAAGAAGAATGTACAATATAATAATCCTTTCCATCACGCAGCAGGCTCGGGTCTGGATAATCCCCTCCAAAAATCGGATTTTGATAAGTTGACTTACTGGTCATGGATTCTGGCTGGTTTTGTGCATAGCTTTTACAGGCAAAGAATGTGATCAGCAGAAATAATAGCGTTTTTCTCATTGGTTAAATTATAGATGAATGAAACACAAATATACAATTTGAAAGTTACTTATAGTCTTTTTAACCATAAGAAAACATACTGGTATGTTTAGTCTCAGAAGTAAAATGAATAAGCTGATAAAAAAAATACTGTACTGACATATTTTATATTATATCTGACTTAATGTTTTTCTGGTAATTCCAAGATAGGACGCAATTAATATCTTGGATACCCTGAGGTGTATTTTTGGATAATCCTTTATAAACTGTGCATAACGATCCTTTGAATTGGCGCACATAAACAGTAAAATTCTCTTCTGAAGCATTACATTTGTAATACTGCTTTTTTTTCTGAAAAAGTATTCCATTTTCTTCGAACTGTTGCATAGTTTTTCCTTGTCCTCATAAGATATACAGTACAGCTCAGTATCCTCAAGGCATTTAATATCGATGCTGTTGGAACATCCTGTATTAAATGATTTGATATCAGAAATCCAGTCCCCTTCGCCGGCAAACTGTACTATATGATTTTTTCCTATATCATTAAGGTGCGAGGATACCACCAATCCTTTTAAAATAAAAAATTCATAAGGGGCTATTTTTCCGCTTTCAATCAAAAATTTGCCTTTTTTATACGATTGTTTATAGAAGTATAATTCTATATCTTCATACTCCTCAGGTGTAATCTGCACTATTTTATTTATATGTTCTTTAAGCGTTTCCTGCATGCTCATTTCATTAGTATTAGTCCAGCATAATTATTTATGCTACAAGTATAATATTACTATATACACCAGTACTTCCAGTACAATTATTAATTTTTCTTTTTTATGTTTTGTGCCCTATATAAACCATCAGTTGCCTGTAATAACTTTCTTTTTAAAATAGGGCTGAAATTTGGATTTTCTTTCAGGAATCGTTGTACTTCATCAAAAGCATATTTTGACGAATATCTTCCAATAGTGTTGTCAAGCCAGTCTTTGGGAAAGAAAATATCTCCCGTACGCTGTATTTCTTCAACCAAATCCAATGAAGACCTAATGTATTTTTGCGAAATTTCCTGACGAAGAGGATGATTGATATTACTTAGAGCAACCGAAACCCAAGATTCTTTTTCACGGTTTTTATCCTCTTTTAAAGATTCCACAAAAGCATCACGAACCGATTCTTCATTTGACAAAGATGGAAGCAGGAATTCAAAGCGCTTTTGTTTATCCGGATTTGTAATTGTCGTTCTTGTTTTTTCTAAGATTTCTCCTGTCTTTTCATGTTTGAAAATAGCCAGATTCATGGCTATATTGGTAAAATCATCTTCGTTTAATTTTAAGCCTGCAATCACTATTTCTTTATTCCAAATCTGATATAATTTTGCCTTCGCAGAGTCCGAATAGGCAACTGAACTGAATAAACCGAATAGCGTTTTCTTGATATTAGAGGGCAGATTAGCCTCAAGACGCTGGTAGAGAATATCCTCAAGCTGATGTTGAACTTTAAGCTGTTGCTTCTCTGTGAAGAATCTCCAATAAATACTGTTTAAACTCCCAGACGCCAATCTTAAAACCAGTTCATTTTCTTCAGTCTGAATTGCTTTTAAAAAACAGTCAAACGCAATATTTGGCGGAACATTTCCAACTAATGTATTTTCATAAAGATTACTGTAGCTTGAAGCTCTTGCAGTCTCATCTGTGAGATTTGCAATGTAATTTAAATTATTTCCGTCAATTGGAAAAACACCATACCCAAAACCATTATAATTGTAAATAATTGCAAGTGGTTTTTCAAGGTCGACAGCTTCTTTTAAAACCAAATTTTTTCCTTTAAAATTTGCCGTTAAAACCTTAACATTATCTCGGTAAACTAAACCAATCTGAAAAATCTGAGGCCAAATATTATTGGATTTATCTTCAGCTTTCTGATAAACTTCAAACTTGCCAATTCGGTTTTTTGAATCGTATTGAATCTTATCTGTAAAAATGGCTCTTCCTGATTTGTTAACCCAAACCTCACTCCACTTTTTCATATCAAGCGGTGTTTCAGCATCTAGAATTTCTACCAAATTATTCCAGTCAGCATTATCGTTGGCATATTTTTGAATATATTTTTTGATTCCTTTCTGAAATGCTTCGGCTCCCATTGTAGCTTCAAGCTGACGCATCATAATTGGCGCTTTATTGTAAATAATTGCTCCATACAATGAACCTGCATCTTTTAAATTGGCCAGATGCTGTTTTATCGGATGCGTGCCCAATGACCTGTCTTCGGCAAAAGCACCTGAATAATGTGCTGTAAAAAACTGCAGGTTATGATTGACTTTTGGAAAAATTGGGTTCATGATTTTATCGGCCATGAAATTCGCAAAAACCTCTTTCATCCAAACATCGTCAAACCATTTCATTGTTACCAAATCCCCGAACCACATATGAGAAGTTTCATGGGCTATTAGTTTGGCCCGGTTTAACTTTTCACTGTCCGTTGCACTGTTATCCAAAAATATACTTGATTCCCTGTATTGAATCGCACCAACATGTTCCATTCCTCCATATTGGAAGACTGGAATTGAAGCAAAATCTAGTTTTTGAAACGCAAATTTATAATTGGTATATTTTTCCAAGAAATCTAACGACTGCTGGTGCAGTTTGAAAATTGTATCGGTACTGACTTTTATTTTTTCAGGATTATTCTCGCGATACAACATGGTCATTTCTAAACCAGGCTTCTGTGTAACACTTTTGAATTTTCCGGCAACGAAAGAAAATAAGTAAGTGCTCATTTTATCTGATTCTCCAAAAGTGTAAACAGTAAAATTGCCTTTATCCGTTTTATCTTTGACATCGGCTCCAGCCAGAACAGTCCATTCCTTAGGAACAGAAAGACTCAATTTATAGGTTGCTTTGATATCAGGCTGATCAAAACATGGAAACAAAGTACTTGCACGGTCTGGAACTAATAAAGTGTATAGAAAATCATCATTTCTATTTAATGATAAATTGCCTGCACTGAAGGAAATAGAAACATTATTTTTTCCTAAAATCAAAGACGACGCAGCAATAACAATATGTCCGTTTTGATGAACAATTCCTAAGCTTTTTCCGTTTACCGAAATTGATTTTATATTTTGAGTTTTCTCTTTAAAATCTAAAATTAATGGCTGATTTAAATCAGCTAAATTCAAGTTTATATTTAGATTTGAACTGATGTCCTGGCTTTTCTCTTTGGGAATTTCAAATGAAAGTTCATACGTAACATTTGATATTTGCTGTTTTCTAAAATGTGCCAAACCCTCAGAAACACCACTATCTAATATAGTATTTTCTTGTGGCTTTGATTGAGAAAATCCAATTATACTGAAACTAAGAAAAAATAGGAAGCTGTAAAAAAAATTCATCTGTTAACAATTAAAATTATAAGGTAGCGCATAAGATATTGATTTTAAATTTCACTTAAGCATTACCCTTAGTGATTTTCATTATTCTTTGGCTGCGAGATATCGCTCGGCATCAAGAGCGGCCATGCAACCTGTGCCCGCAGCAGTAATCGCCTGACGGTATACATGATCTGCAGCATCCCCGGCTACGAAAACACCTTCAACATTTGTTTTAGATGTTCCCGGAGTATTGATGATATAACCCGTTTCATCAAGCGTAATATAATCTTTAAAGATATCTGTGTTTGGTTTGTGACCAATTGCTACGAAAAATCCTGTTGCAGGAATTTCGATAACTTCACCAGTAGTTTTATTTAAAGCTTTTATAGCATGAACAACGTTACTGTCTCCTAAAACTTCAACCGTATCGTGGTTCACTAAAATCTCGATATTCTCTGTTTTGCGAACGCGTTCTTCCATAATTTTTGAAGCCCTGAATTTCTCGCTTCTTACCAGCATGGTTACTTTTTTACAAAGCTTAGATAAGTAATGCGCTTCCTCACAGGCAGAATCTCCTGCTCCAACAATTACCACTTCCTGATTGCGGTAGAAAAAGCCGTCGCAAACCGCGCAGGCAGAAACACCACCGCCCATATTGAGGTAATGCTGCTCTGATGGCAATCCTAAATACTTGGCCGTAGCACCTGTTGAAATAATAACCGTTTCACAGTGTAATTCGATACTATCGTTAATCCAAACTTTATGAATATTTGTTCCAAAATCAACTTTAGTTGCCCAGCCATCACGAATATCTGCGCCAAAACGTTTTGCCTGATCCTGCAGCTGAATCATCATTTCTGGTCCTGTAACTCCATCAACATAACCCGGAAAATTTTCGACTTCGTTTGTGGTAGTCAACTGTCCTCCAGGCTGCATTCCCTGATATAGAACCGGATTCATATTTGCTCGGGCAGCATAAATTGCGGCGGTATAACCTGCTGGTCCAGAACCTATAATCAGGCATTTAATTTTTTCAATTGTATGTGACATATTTTATATGGAAATTAAAATTGAGCCCATAATTTAATGACGATAATAATATTACAATACTTCATAATATTATTTTTTTCACTAAGTATAACGCTGCTAATTAAAACTAATCTGTTTTATATTACTTAAAAAAAACTTGATGTTATAAAAAGAGCTGCTGGCAAAGCAGCTCTTTACGTCTTTCAATAAATCAACAACGCAATTCTCAAAAAAAGGAAAGTAATTGAAAGACAACTACTAAAAACTAAAATTAAGGAAATACCATTCCTTCTTTTAATGTACAGTACTAAAGACATTACATATTAAACCATTTGCGTTTAGTAAATATGGAGGTCATAACCACTGTGGGTTTGTCACGGATCATTTTTAATACTTCTTCGTCT
Source organism: Flavobacterium sp. LC2016-12 (assembly GCF_015351595.1). GTDB lineage: Bacteria > Bacteroidota > Bacteroidia > Flavobacteriales > Flavobacteriaceae > Flavobacterium. The sequence goes on from NZ_JADKPT010000003.1 coordinate 51,701, forward strand.
GTGTACTGGCTGAAATTTTTCTGCTTTCTCCAATACTTTTTAAATATTATCAATTGATTCATGATACAATACTTTACAAGTTAAACCACTCTTTAGTTATTTCTTTCTCGCCAGATATTCCAGCAAGGTGTACATATTCATTCTTTAAATTATCGTATTGGTATGCCATTTGCCAGTGATCAACATTTTTTGCCACTTCACTAATAGCATGACAGATAAGTTCAACCTCACTATTTGTCATTGTCGGGTGAATCGACATCCTAATCCATCCCGGACGTTCCATTAATGAACCTTGCAAAATGCGCTGCTCAATAGATTTTGATAAGGAAACATCAACATTCAATAAATAATGTCCATAGGTACCAGCGCATGAGCATCCTCCTCTGGTTTGTATTCCAAAACGATCATTTAGTATCTTCACTACCAAATTATAATGTACTTTCTCAATGTAGAATGAGAATACCCCAAGACGGTTTGTGTGATTTTTAGCTAAAATATGCAAGTTGTCAATTTTTGACAGTTTCTCGAAAATAATAGCATTCAATTCATGCTCTCTGGCAAGAATATTCTCCACTCCCATTTTTTCTTTAAGCCTTATTGCTAAAGCGATTTTAATGGTCTGGAGAAATCCGGGAGTACCTCCATCTTCCCTTGTTTCAACATCATCGATATAATCCCTGTCTCCCCATGGGTTAGTGTAAGAAACCGTTCCTCCGCCTGGATGATCCGGAATTAAGTTCTTATATAACTTTTTATTAAATATCAATACACCGCTGGAACCAGGACCACCTAGGAATTTATGAGGAGAAAATGTAATAGCATCTAAATATTCACTCTGCTCATCTGGGTGCATATCTATAGTGACATAAGGAGCCGAGCAAGCAAAATCTACAAAACAGAGTCCCCCATGCTTGTGCATAACAGCAGCTATAGCATGATAATTTGTTCTTATTCCTGTTACGTTCGAGCACCCAGTTATAGCGGCAATCTTTATCGGAACCTCCTTATATTTAATTAGCAACAACTCTAAACTGTAAAGACAAGGCAATCCTTTTTCATCAGCAGGAATAACCTCAACATTCGCAATCGTTTCTAGCCATGAAGTCTGATTAGAATGGTGCTCCATATGGGAAACAAAAACAATTGGTCTTAAGGTTTCAGGAACATCTGTGTACTTTCTTAAATTTTCGCTGACCTTTAATCCCAGTATACGCTGAAACTTATTGATCACACCTGTCATTCCCGTCCCTTCGGTAATTAATATGTCATCATCTGATGCATTAACATGCTGCTTGATTATCTGCCTTGCATCATGATATGCTAATGTCATCACTGAACCGGTAACTGCAGTTTCAGTATGTGTATTGGCAACAAACGGACCAACCTCCTGAAGTAATTTTTCTTCAATTGGTCTGTAGAGTCTTCCACTGGCGGTCCAATCAGCGTAAATAATCTTCTGAATACCGTAAAGAGATTCAAATTCTTGATTTACCCCAACAATGTTTTGGCGAAATTGAGAAAAATAATTCTCAAGTTCTCCAGCGTCATTATTTGATTTCATTAATTCCTGTATAATATTATTTGTGTATTCCATAGCAATCAGCTCATTTGAAAAACCTTATATTTTTAAATCATTAAATAAGGTAATTAATTTTTCTTCAGAAGGTCTTGGTGCCGATGCGTCAACAATTTTACCGTCTGGGTCAAGAAGAACAAATCGCGGAATTGCATTAATTTTATAAGCTTTTAAAAAGTCAGAATCAACGCTTTTCGGCGCTATTAACTGTATGCCTGTCAATTCCATATCTTTTACCATAGTTTTCCATTTGTCATGATATTTCTCTACATCAATTGAAATACTTACAAACTCAATATTTTTGCCATGGTATTTTTTCTCAAGTTCCTTTAGTGACGGAATTTCGGCTTTGCATGGTCCACACCAGGTCGCCCAAAAATCGATATAAACATACTTCCCTTTTAAATCATCCAAAGAAGTAGTACCTCCTTTGTAGTTTTCATAACCTATAAATTTTGGAGACAATGATCCTTTTGCCAGGCTGTTTTTAATAAATTGTTTTTCATCATAGGCACTTTTGAGGTATACTCTGTAATCAGTGATCTGCTGTGACTGTAGTGTAATGAAATCTGGGTCAAGATTTCTGGTGTTCTTTAAAAGTGTTTCATACTTGCCTGCTATTTCGTTAACTTTTTTCTCAAAATCAACCTGATTCAAATCAAGAATCGTCTCATCCTGGGTATTGTTGAGCAAGATTAACTTGCTTAAATAAATATTGGCATCTTCTCCAGCACCACTGTAGGCAACTGTTTCATCAAACTTTTTAGCATCAACGGACATTTTTAGATCAAACCCATTTTTCAGGTAGATATATTTTTGCTGTTTTCCATCATACAAAAAATACATTCCAGTTGCTACTTTAAGCGTATCGGAGAATGTACCATCCTGCTTAATGGTAATTTTTTTTCGGTATTTATCACTCATAACCATTAATGAGTCTGAGTTTTTGTTTAAAATCTTTCCTGAGATAGAGGCATAGTTTTTTTGAGCATAAGCCCCGCCTGATGCCAATACAAAGGCAAATGACAATACATGGATTATTCTTTTCATCTTTTTTATTTTTTATATTTTGAAATACCTTCTTTTAACCAGCTGAAATATTCAGTAACATCCGGAGTATAAGCTGTTGGGGTAATCAGATTTTCTTCATTAGTATCAATAAGCACATAAAATGGCTGTGAATTAGCTTTGTATTTTAAAGTCTGCATTTCGCTCCATTTCTGTCCAATATATTTAAGTTTCTTGCCTGGAATTAATTGGGACTCTACAATTTCATCAGCCTCTAATTTTCTTTTATCGTCCACATACAGGGAAATTAAAACAACATCATTTTTCAGGATACTTAAAACCTTTGGATCAGGCCAGACATTTTGCTCCATTTTTCTGCAGTTCACACATGCCCATCCCGTGAAATCAATCATAACCGGTTTGCCAACCTTTTTTGCATAAGCAAGCCCTTTATCATAGTCATCAAAAGCTGGAATATCATGAGGGGCCAGAAGATGGGCTCCATCTGGTAAATCAGCATGTACCTGCCCCGCGTTACTGTCTGATCCTTTAGAAGATCCTACACCATAAGGAGATTCGCTGTACTGCTGGGGAGGAGGAAAAGCGCTTATTAGATTTAGCGGAGCTCCCCAAAGACCTGGAATCATATAAATTGTAAACGATAACACAACAAGACCTAAACTAAGCCTTCCTACAGAAATGTGATTTAAAGGAGAATCATGCGGCAAGGTGATTTTTCCAAATAAGTAAAAGGCTAATGTTCCAAAAACGGCAATCCAAATAGCTAAAAATACTTCACGCTCCAATAAGTGGGCCTGTATAACCAAATCAGCATTAGACAGAAACTTAAAGGCTAAAGCCAACTCCAGAAAACCCAATACTACCTTAACGGTATTTAGCCAGCCACCTGATTTAGGAAGTGCGTTTAGCCAGCCTGGAAATGCTGCAAATAACGAGAATGGCAATGCAATAGCAAATGAAAATCCAAACATTCCCACTATAGGGGCTATTCCCCCTTTAGATGCCGCCTGAACTAAAAGAGTTCCTACAATAGGCCCTGTACAAGAGAACGATACAATTGCCAAGGCCAATGCCATAAAGAAAATTCCAATAAGCCCTCCTCTATCAGCCTGTGAATCAACTTTATTGGCAAGTGAATTGGGAAGTACAATTTCGAAAGCACCTAAAAAAGACACAGCAAAAACTACTAGAAGAATAAAAAATATGATATTAAACCAAACATTTGTGGACAGCGCATTTAGCGAATCGGCACCAAAAACAGCTGTAACAATAGATCCTAGTAAAACATAAATGATAATAATTGACAATCCATATATTATTGCATTTCGGATACCCTGAGCTTTGTTTTTACTCTGTTTGGTAAAAAAACTAACCGTCATGGGGATCATTGGAAATACACAAGGAGTAAGTAAGGCTGCAAAACCTGATAAAAATGCCAAAAAGAAAATAGACCACAAGCCTTTTTCCGTCTCGTCAGTGTCTTTTTTATGAATATCGGAAGGAGTTGAAGCCTGCTTTGAATCAGCCATAGCTGCCTCATCAAGTTTAAATGTTAACTGCTCTTCTTGCGCTGGCAGGCATTTCTCAGCATTTCCGGCCATAAATTCAATTGTAGCGGTAAGACTATTTTTTTTATTTAGCACTTCAATTTTCTGCTCAAAAACAGCATTGTTCTCAAAGTATGTTACCGTCTTTTTAAAAACGGGGTCAAGGGTAGTCAGCCCCTCTTCTTCAGAGGTATTACCCATGATTTTAAAAGCCCCTCCATTATCATCAAAAATAAAACTGGTAGGTACAGGTCCTTCCTCTGTTGCATTCTGGGAATATAAGTGCCAGCCTTTTTCAATAGTGGCCTTTGCGGTCAATTTATATTCCGTTTCTGAAATTCTCTCAACTGAAGCTGACCATTTTACAGGACTTGCCTTTTGTGCTGATGAAAAAAGTGAAACAAATAAAAATGCAACTATAAAATGTAATTTTTTCATTCTCTTTCCTGATGGGTTATTTAATATTGAATACTAAATCTTCTTCTGATGGAGGAAGACAACGGCTGTTATCACAAACCATAAACTCCACTGTGGCATTTACTTTAAAGCCTGGTTTAGATTTAAGTTTAACACGCTGTTTAAATGTTGCTTTATTTTCAAAATATTTAATCTGCATATTGAAAATAGGATCCTTTACGGTATGTCCTTTTTCTTCTGAAGTATTTCCTTTTTTAAGATAACTGTTGTTTCCTTGAAATGTGAAACTGGTGGCAACAGGGCCGTCCTTGGCAACGGTCTGTGAATACAGATGCCAACCTTTTTCTATAGTTGCAGTTGCAATAAGCTCATACTCGGTAGCCGATATTTTTTTCACAGAAGCTGTCCATTTTACCGGTTCAACAATTTGGGCCTGCGCATAACTGAACATTGTTAATGCAAGGAATAATAATAACTTCTTCATAAAAATTGTTTTTGATTCTTTTTTGATATTTCGTTCTTTTATTAAAGAGCTGCTTTTCAGCAGCTCTTTTATGTCTTTAATGCAAGAAAGAGTACTAATTCAAAATCTAAATTTAAAAGACACTGGTAAATTTTATTTTAAGGGCTGGCCATCCTGATTTAAGGAGCCCGATTTAATGACAATCATTTTGTCTAACTGTATGTATTTTTTGATCGCATCATTAACCTGCTGAAGCGTAACTTTTTCGATATCCTTTGGAAACTGCTCCACATATTCAGGAGCGAAACCTAATTCCAAAAAATTTAATATAGTGCCTGCCGTGCCTCCTGTCGTAGACATTCCTACCTTGAAGCTTCCAATTAAGTTTGCTTTCTTATTTTCTAATTCTTCTTTAGTAATTCCATCCTTTACCCATTTATCAACCTGAACTATTGTGGCATCAAGTCCTTTTTGAAATAAAGAAGGATTGAATGAGGCATTTAGGTACCAATATCCGCCAGTACTATTTATACCAGCCATATTGGATCCGATACTATAAGTCAAACCATCATTATCTCTTACTGTTTGCATCAAACGTCCTGCAAAACCTGCACCCAGAGTGTAATTCCCAATATAAAATGGAAGATAATCCGCATCTGCTCTTTTTAAACCTGTATACTGTCCTAATAGTAATTCAGCACTTGGTTTCTCTGCTATAGTAATTACCTGAGTTTTTCCTGCAGCTTTATTCATTACTTCAGATTTCAGGCTCTCTGATAAGCCTCCATTCCAATTTTTAAAATATTTCTTTAAAGCGGTATTTAGATTAGCGCCTTCCGTGTCACCTACAATAACTAAATGCATTGATGCCGGCCCAAAATATTTTTTATGAAAGCTTTTCACTTCATCAAGAGTAGCTTTTTGAATATTTGCTAATTCCTCTTCAACATTTAATTCGTAATTTGGATTCCCTTTCTGATAAATAGACTGCGTCAAAGCAATACTTCCTCTTTCGCTAGGGTCATTTAATGCTTGCTGAATATTTCCAGTAAACTGCTGCTTTACTTGTTCAAATTCTGTTTTATCAAATAAAGGCTGTCTTAATTCTTCTGCCAGTAATGCAACAACCTGATCCAAATCCTTTTTTAAGCATTTAAATCCGATATTGATTTTTGCTGAAGTTGCCCGAACACTAATATCTACTCCTAATTTTTGCAGTTTCTCAGAAAATTTAAACTTATCATTTAGTAATGTTCCTCTAGACAACATTTCAGTTGTTAATGATGATATCATTGCATTTGGTGTTTCATTTTTGAAATTTCCAAGAGAAATACTCCCTTGCACTGTTACAAAATCCTTAGCTGAACTATGCACGGAAACAACATCAATTCCTGCAACTTTTTCACGCTTGTAAGGAGAGGCTGACTTAGAATCTCCCGCTGAATAATTAGTATTGTCAGTGAAAATATTCAAGTTTAATGTTTTGTCAGGAACAACAGTTTCTTCTGTATGTAAATGATTTCCATCTCTGTAGTAAAACGGCCCGTTATCAGCTGTAAAATTAGGAGCAGAACCAACAGCCTGATCTGCATTTGAACCTGACTGCTTTGGAATAAAATATCCTGTTGTGCTTTGATCTTCCACAAGATATTTTTGAGCAGCACGAAGTACATCTGCAGGTGTAACTTTTTTAAGTCTTTCAACGCTGTTAACATAGTCTGTCCAGTCACCCACTGCAATAGCTTCTGTCAATGAAGAAGCGATAACTCCCGAACCGTCTCTGCTAAGAATGGTTTGTGCACTGATCTTTGCCACAACACGATTTATTTCCTCCTGCGTTACACCTGATTTTTGAATTTGAGCAACAACCTCATTTAGTTTCTTGTCGATATCCTCGTGTGTAGTGCTCATTGGAAATCCTACGCCAATGGTAAATAGGCCTGCGTCCTGATAGCTGGCTGGATCTGAGAAAGCATAAATCCCCATACGGCTGTCCACAAAGGTTTTGTTCAGTACGGCAGAAGGGCCAGCACTTATTATATCTGATAAAATAATCAAAGCCGGTAAGTCCTGATGCAGGGCCCCTGGAATTTTATAAGCTTTGTAAACTACTCCCAACTCTCCAGGCTTTTTAATAATGATTTTTCGTGGTCCGAACTGCTGTGGCTCTTCCGTATAAGGCTGAGGCATTTTATGAGGTGCCTTGGTGATTTTACCAAAATAGGTGTCAATCATATCAAATACCTTTTCCTTTTTGAAATCACCAATAATCGTTAATGTCGCATTATCTGGCCAATAATAAGTATTGTAAAAATTACGAAGAACCTCAATCGGTGCATTTTCAATATCTGATTTCCAGCCTATAGTTGAATGATGATAGGGATGTGCAATATAAGCCGTTGACCAAATTTCTTTACTTAGTACGCTGTTAGGATTATTTTCTCCTCTTTCGAATTCATTACGTACCACTGTCATTTCAGCATCTTTATCCTCCTTTAGCAATAAAGAGTTACGCATTCTGTCTGCTTCAATCTGAAGTGCAAGTGCAATTTTATCACTTGGAAGGGTTTGGTAATAGTTTGTTCTGTCATACCATGTCGTAGCATTTAGCTGTGCACCGGTATTTTGAAGTACATCTGTAATTGTTGACCCGCTTTTTTTATTAAAAGTTGGAGTTCCCTTAAACATTAAATGTTCTAACAAGTGGGTAGATCCGGTATTTCCAAGTACTTCATGTTTAGACCCTACGCGGTACACAATTTGTACGGTTGCTACAGGAGAAGCATTGTCTTGAAGCAACAGTACACTCATGCCGTTTGGCTCGTAAAGATACTCTTCAATACCACCTAATTCTTTGATTTTCTTAAATTTAACAGCACTATTTTGCGCTGAAATAAGGGTACAGAAAGCTAGTGAGCAATAGCCCAGAAAGATGTATTTTTTCATTTTAGTTTTTTTTTTGATTTGCGAAGTACTCAATGATTGTTATGCTCCAACCACCAAAACGTCCATTAATTGAGAAGTAAAAATTTATTTTAAATTTCTGCAGCAGTTTGACACTGCTGCAGAAATTGGGTTATTAATATAAAATAGATTAGTTAGCAAAAATCTTCTCAAGTACTGCATCCAGTTCTTTAGATTCACCAACATATCGGGCCAGAACTTTACCATCGCGGTCCAATAGAACTTTTGTTGGAAAAGCACTTACTCCATAAGCTTTTACCACATCCATCTTTTCCACATCTTCGTTATTTAAAACCTGAAGCCATGTTATTCCATCAGCAGTAACTGCACTCTTCCATTTTTCTTTATTTGCTTCGAGGGTTTTTCCTTGCTCATAAGCAATTCCTAAAATTTCAAATCCTTTACCTTTGTATTTCGCATACAAATCTTTTAAATGTGGATGACTGGCTCTGCATGGACCACACCAGCTTCCCCAAAAATCTAGAAGAACATATTTACCTTTTAAAGTTTCAAGACTTACAATGTTGCCGTTTATATCTTTTTTAGTAAAAGGAATAGCAGTTTTTCCTATGTTGGTCGCCTCTACACTTTTAATTTTATCAGCAATCATTCTTCCATAGTAACCACTTTTGTATTCGTTTCCAAGACGATCAAATTCCGCTTGTAAAACATCTATGTTTACATTATTAATTTTGCTGGTTAAAAAGTACATGCTTAAGTGCGAATTCGGATAATCCTTAATGAACTGGTCCTGCATCTTATTACTTTCTTCGTAAATTTTAGTACTCTGAGCATAATACTTCATTACAGCCACTGTATCATTTGTTTTTCCAGGATAAATTTCCTTGGTTGCTGCCCATTGTTCACCAGTAAGCGCACCTTCTTTATCTCTAATTTTAGACCAGTCGGCATTGGCAACGCCTCCTTTTACAGTAGCTGCATAAATTTTATCGGCTTCACCTTCAATGGTTATCACTTCATTAGATAAAAAGAATTTTAAAACAGGTCCTGGAATAACCCCTCCCTCCATAGTAATAGAGAGGGCTGGATTATTTTTCCAGCCTAGGTAGGCAACTGTTGGTTCTTTAACTTTTCCTTTAAGTACTATAAATCCCTTTTCAATTGTAGCACTGGAATCAACAACTATTTTGTCGTCGTTATAGTAAGTCAGCCCAATTTTGTAATTGCCAGCATTTTTAAGTTTTACTTTTACTACATAACCATCTGTTTTTTTCTGCTGCGCAAAGACGCTGAAAACAGAAAATAAAGCAATCAGAATGATGTATTTATTTTTTTTGAACATGATATTTAGTTTATTTAATTATTACTTAATTACGGATTATTCTCCATCCCAGGATTTTGATTGATCACCTTTTGAGGGAATTTCAACACTAGTCTGTCTTCTGAAAGTGGATATGTTTCACTTACACTACCATCAGCATCATATAATGTGTGAGTAAAATTAATAGTCTGCTTATACACTGGGTCGACAGAAAGTCTGCGCATATCAAACCATCTGTAGCCTTGAACAGCAAATTCTCTAATACGTTCCTCCAATATGAATTTAACAAGTGGTTGCTGACTTCCAGCTGCATCCGAAGGAACAGCCATATCCGCAAGAGGCATTCTGTTTTTTCTCAATGTCTCAACATCTGTTACTGCTCCGGCCAGGTCATTCAATCTTGCCTTACATTCAGCTCTTAAAAGATACAAATCTGGTATAATCACCCCAATTTGCGTATTGGATGGACTTACACGTCTTAACATACCAATTGGATAATCTTCTGCAAAAAAGGCACTTGGTGAATAGAAGTTTAATCTTAAATCTGACGAACCAAAAAGAGCCGCCGCACTTGGTGACAATACAAATTCATTATTAAAAAAAGTATTGCTGTTCACAAACTGTTTTCCAAAAACGATTTCCTTATCATTAGGAAGAATTGGATAAGTTGGACCAAAAATAGTTATAGGCTGGAATTCCCCGTCACTGGCAAAAGTTTGATTGTAATTATGAAGTCCCAAAGGAATTGATCCTGAAGAAAGACCGGCAATTGATGCATTTAAATGTGGTAAGGCTTGATCAAAACGTCCCATAAAAACATATACTTTTCCTAATATTCCTTCTGCAGCCGCTTTTGTCATACGAATACGAGAAGTGCTTTCTGTTGGAAGACTAGGAATCGCATCTGTAAGATCCTTGATAATGAAATCATAAACTTGCTGTACACTGCCTCTATTGAATGCAGTAAGTGTAACATCTGCATCTGTTACAATAGGATATCCAGGATCTGTTGCAGCTGTGGCATCGTTATACGGTTTACCATAATAATTAATAAGCAAAAAATAAGTCCATGCTCTGCCTGACATTGCCTCAGCCTGGAGCGATCTTTTCTGCTGATCTGTGCCCTGTGTTGAGCTAAGAACACCATTAATAATAACATTATAGGCGTAAATATTCGTCATAAGACTTCCCATCTCCATAGCATCTTCGTCTGGCTGGTAAACATCTCCCTCATAACGAAAAAATCTCTGATGACGAAGCGTTGTACCATCAAAATAAGGTTTATAAGCTACTATTTCATCGCCCATAATTACTTGCGAAGCACTAACTCCAAAACCGTAGTCAATGTTAATTAAATTCTGGTTAGATAGCGCAAGGTTATAATCTGCTGTTGTTTCTAAAATTATTCTTCCTTTTGGGTTTATTTCTAAGAACTCTTCTTCACAAGAGACAAATCCTAATATCATTACTAGAAATAAAATGGATTTTATATGTAATATTCTACTTTTCATCTTTATTTTTTTTAAGGATTAGAACGATATGTTAGCTCCTAGTGTTAAACTTTCCTGATTCGTCTTAAGATTTCTTACACCATAATTAGCATATTGAAATTCCGGGTCAATTCCTGCATCATTTGCTTTCCATAGCATGATATTGGACATCTGAAGTCTTAAAGAAATAGCATCTGCACCAATTGATTTCATTAATATTGATGGCAAATTATAGGATAGAGTAATATCCCTTAACTTAATATAGGATGCATCCAAAACATTAATGTCAGACAAAGTATAATACGACACGTCCCTTCTGGAATCGCTTATTGCTGAATTTGAGACAAAAGATGGAATATTTGTAGTTGCTTCATCACCTGGATTTCTCCATCTGCTGTCAAACTCTGAATTAACATTGCCTGTGGTAAAACCACCGTAAAGCGCACTTTGTCCATTAAGTCTTCCTGTATAAAATTGGTTTACATCTCTTCTCATTACATGACCTAAATTGTAAATTGCATTAACGCTTAAACCAAAATCCTTATAGGTAAACGTGTTAGACAATCCACCTGCCCAAACTGGCTGATAAGTTCCATTGTATACTACATCATCTGGAGTTGTAACATTTCTATCTTTTGTAGTTGATCCATCAGCTAAATAGACCAAAGGATCTCCCACAGCATCAAGACCTGCATTACGATAAGCAAATACTGCAAATGCTGAATAACCTTCAGCAAATGACTGTCCTATCCTTTGAGCTCCAGTAGTAATAGGATTCATATTATTTAGACTTGTAATTTCATTTTTATTGTAGGCCATCGTGAAAATAGTAGACCATGAAAAATTATTATTTCGGTAGTTTGTAGAATTAAGGGTTAATTCAATTCCTCTATTTTCCATATCTCCGTAGTTACCAATTACAGACGAATAACCTGCGAAAGCATTTGTTGGAAGTTCTCCCAAAAGATCCTGCGTTTTTTTACGATATACATCAACAGCTCCATTCAATCGACCGTTGAACATAGAAAAATCAATTCCAATGTTTATGTTCTCTGTACTTTCCCATGTCAATTTTCTGTTGGCTGGTGTGGCTAGTGATAAACCTACTCCGCCTGGTAAAAAGGTACCTCTTACTGGCTGATAAATATCTGATGAAGATGCTATGCCTGGAAGAGGAGAGTTACCCGTAATACCATAGGTAGCACGCAAAGCCAAATTGCCAAGGAGGCTTGACTGGCCAATAAAGGATTCATTGCTCATAATCCACTTACCGCCTACACTCCATACGGGACGATTTTGTGCCGATTTGTCAATGCCGAATAAATTACTTTGGTCAATACGAAAACTGCCATTAAGTGCATATTTCTTATTAAACATGTAAGATCCATTAGAATAAAAAGATTCAAATCTTGAAATGCTTTCTGTTTCATTAAAACTATCATTTCGCAGAATGCTTCTGCCAAATTCATTTGGCATTACAGGATTGAAAACTCCTGTATTTTCAAGAGTTGCATAATCTACAGATCCATAAGTTAAAAGTTCCTGATTATAACCACGAACAGTACTTCTGTTTGTTCCTACTGTCCTTTCTTGGGATTCATGTCCGGCTAGAATTGTCAAATTATGTTTATCATCAAGCCAGCTTTTATTAAAAGTCAGTTGATTTCTAATAGTCCAATTTTGCTGATTAAGATTCTCAACTGAATATCTTCCTCCTTCAGCAGGTAAGTAATAAACAGGGGTTGATCCTACTGTCGGAGCAACAGTAAACTCTACAACTTGACTTCTAACTGCGTAACTTTGAGTATCATCGTATATTTTACTATCATTGTAACCTTTGATAAATCCGTAAACGCCTTCAAACTTTAAGTTCTTAAAAATATTGATATTTACTCCTCCAATAATTCGGTTTAATAATGAATTGGTTTTTGAATAACCATAATCAAGCTCATTTAACGGATTATAATCTAAACTGATACGGCTGCGCTGCTCATAATCAAGTCTGTTTTCTTCACTTAAAATCCCCATGTACGGCATAGAAATATTATTTCCGCTTGCATCTCTAAATAGCTGATATGGCAGGAAACGGCTATCAATATCTAAAGGTCTTTTAGACGATAAAACGTTATTTGTCAGATCAGTAATTAAATACATGTTGATATTATCATTGAATTTAAAATCCTGTCTAAGATTTATTTTATAGGAGTTGTTTTTGTCCCCTGGACTACTATTCTGTTCGTTGGTAGTAGAAATAGAGCCGTAAAAGGAGTGCTTGTCTCCCCCCGCTGACAGTGATATTGTGTGATTGGTAAGCATTGCGTTTCGATAAAACAGATCTCCCATCTGCCTTACGTTATTTATGGAACCTAGACTGTCTAAGCGCGCGTTTGCCTGGCCTTCAGAAATTAGTCCTCTATTCTGATCGTATAAGATCTGTTCGTGGGGAGAAATTCCTTTACCCGCAGTACCTGTAAATGCAGAAACCTGACTGTAAGGATATGATACAGGGTCAAATACATCTTTTGCTGCTTGAATAAACTGTTGGCTGTTTAACACGGGCAGATAATTTAAATCCGGCTTACCTTGAAAACTTGTAAATCCATCATATCTTACTTTTAATTTTTGGCTGTTTTTCCCTTTTTTTGTTGTTATAACAATAACACCATTAGAAGCTCTTGCCCCCCAGATAGAAGCTGCACTTGCATCTTTTAAAACTGTGATATCCTGAACATCCTGAGGATTTACGAAAGAAACATCATCATAAGCAACACCATCAATTACAATTAACGGATTTCTGTTAGTTCCAATATAAGAGGTTGGATCATTTGGATCCTGAACTCCAATACTTGACAATCCTCTAATAAGGAATGGATTTTGCGAAGAACTTGGAGCATTATTAATAGTTAAACCTGCAACTAATCCATCCATTCTCTGAAGGACATTCATGCTGTAAGAGCGCTCCTGTACAATATCCATATCCGGTTTTGCAAATGAACCCGCTGCCCTGTCTTTAGATTGACTATAATAACCTGTAAGGACAACAGCATTTAATTCACTTACTTCTTCCGCCAGAATAATATTTAATTCCTTGGCAGTTTCAATTTTAACAGACTGGCTTTTATATCCCACAAAAGTAAATACCAGAGTCTGCCCTTTTTCTGCACTAATAGTGAAACTACCATCGAAGTCTGTGACCACAACTTTCTTCGTTTCCTTTATCATGACATTCACTGCAGGGACAGGCATTCCTTTCGAATCTACAACTTTTCCCTTAATCTTTATTGGCTCAAAAACCTTATTAGAAGAAATACTCTTAGAAGGCTCATTAATAATAATCGTATTGTTTGCAGACTCTTCAAATTGGAAATTTCCTTTTGATAACGTCATTTCTAAAAGAGTTTTCACGTTTAAAACTCCTTTTTCGAGCTGTACTTTTGGTACATTTTCGAACATATCAGAACGGTAGATAAATCTATAATCTGTTTGTTGTTTGATCAGTTCAAAGACCTCATCTACTGTAGCACTACGATTTTTTTTAATAACAATTTTTGCGTTTTGAGATAACATTGTATCAGGTGCAAAACTGAAAAATATTAGCGATAGGAAGAGAATCAGTGCTCGCATAATAAAAATTTTGATGCCGTTTTTCCTATTGGAAAAAGCATTGGTTAATTTAAATTCCATAAATTTGTTTTGGTTATTGGTTAATTTGATTAATTACTGGCCGCCTAGGGGAAAGTTAGGTTTGTATTTTGCAGATCCGAGCCGCTTTTCCCTTTACATTTTTTAATTAAATGTTATTGTCTTGTCTTTTATTTCATATGGGATCTTGTTAGTTTTATTTATTATTGTTAAGATTTCTTCTATTTTTTGATTTTTATCTAATATTCCATTAAATGTGATTTTCTCAAGATTCTTATTCTTGAAAACTACATCCACGTCATACCATCTTGAGAGTACTTTCATAATATCCTTAAGCGTCATATCCTGAAAAGTAAAAACTCCTTCTTTCCAAGAAATTGCATTATACACATCTACCCTGTTCATAACCACATTATGACTTGAACGGTTTAAAACAGCCTGATCACTTGGCTCCAAGATTCTCGACACAACACTATTTGATAAATTAATTTTGCCTTCTACCAAAGTTGTCAAGATATTGTTTTCATCCTGATAGGCTTTTATATTAAATTCGGTTCCTAAAACTTCCACGTTTTGGCCTGCAGTTGCAACATCGAAACGAGCTCCCTTATGTGCAGTACTTGGTGAGATATCGAAATACGCTTCTCCATACACCAGCTCAACCTGTCTTGTCTCTCCTTCTTTAAAACTGGTTGGAAATTTTAACTGTGATTCAGAATTTAACCAAACCTGCGAACCGTCAGGAAGCTTTATAAAAAATTGTCCGCCTCTTGGGATAGTAAGATAATTGAAACCAATTGTATTCTTTGAAGATGGGGCATTATCATATATTATTTCCTTGCCGTTACTATGAACATTGTTCGAATTGTATTTTTGCCCTTTTTCTAAAATTACAGTCTGTCCATTTGCCAATACCAGTGTTGCTTTATCGGTACCTGGCACAATTGTAGCTTTCACTATTGTTGATTCTGACTTCTCAGATTCAAATGATAATTCACCTTTGGTAAAATAAAATGTTGCACAAAATAATACGACAGATGCTGCTGCTGCATATCTCCAAAAAACCAGTTTGCGCACAGGAGTGTCTATCTTTTGTTGTATTTTTTCCCATCCTTTCTTTTTGTTAACTTTTGAAAGTTGCTGAGCACGTTCTTTAAGTAGGTCAGGCTTGGTTATATTTTGCAAAATATAGTGCTTGTCTTTTTCCTCAAAAAGATCGGACTCATGAAGCGACTTTGGCTCTTCACCTTTTAGTAGTGACGAAGCAATCTGATTTGAAAGGTTTACTATTTTATTAAAAATGGTCATCTTATGGAAGGTATTTTATACTAAGACGACAAAAACTAAACAGGGGGTTAAAAAAAAATGACTTTTTTTTTAAAGTATTTTACTTAAAGGTTAAATATTCGCAACGAAATCAAAAATTACTTACACAAAAGTCATTAATTTCTGATTTCAAATATAAATGCAAGCAGGACAAAATAGTCTTTTAACAGGGGTTTAAGACGTTTGTAGGCAATTTTCTTTTGAGCTTTTATTGTGTTTAGGGAAATGCTCAACTCTTCTGAAATTTCTAAACTAGTCATTCCTTTCATACTCATTTTTATAATTTGAGCACATTTTTTAGGAAGCGTACTTATGGCTTTCTCTAGTATAATTGATGTTTCTGAGATAACCACTTCACGAAGAAAAAAAGGATCTGTCTCCCAATCTGCAATATCTTCTTTTACAAGTGACTGTGTTGATTTAACATATTTACTTTTAAGGTAGTCAAGAGAGCGATTTTTTACAGAAGTATACAAATATGATTTTACTGTATTTTCATTCTGAAATTCTACTTTATCTTCCCATATTTTAATAAAAACCTCTTGTACTATGTCTTCTGAAATCTCGAGGCTTTCTACATATTTATTGGAAAATAAACATAACGAAGAGTACATAGTATCAAATATACTTTTATACTCTTTTAATGTTAAAGCATGTATTTCCATATTTTCCGTAGAAGTGTTTTAAAGCCTGATAAGTTATTTTAATATTAACTTTCGTTTACTTTTTTAATTAGGTGCTAAGATATTACAAAATATTAATTTCAAAATTTAAGCCCTCTAATTTAGCTCAGTGACTAAAAAAACAGATTTACATAATTATATAATTAATAAAATAACATTATCAAAATGTAGATTTTAAATTAATTACTACTCTGAATTAAGATTGTATTAAAATATCGCATCATTTTAATTTTTACTATGTCTATATTTTTTTTCTATTTTTTTCTACATTTCTTCGAATTTTAAAAAATTCCAAGTAAAATATGTGAGTAAAAGATTAAAAAAATGCCTGTTCAAATTTGAAATATCTATCCCTACTACGGATTTGTCGCGCATTTAATGTAAAAAAAATAACAGTTTAACAATATCATTTTCAACTTACATTAGCTAAAAAAACAAATTAATTGATCGAAAGCATAATTTATGTATCATTTCTCACTTAAATAAATGATTATAGAATCTAGTATTTTCAAATATATTTGTAATACAAAAAAAAGAATAATACTACTGTCTGTTAATTAGTTAGTATTTTAATTTTTGTGATGATTTAATATTGAAAAATTGAAATTTGAATTGGGTGCAGAATCGGTGCATTAGGTTCAAGACATTTATAAAAACGTAGCAAAGACGGGATCTCAGCACATAAAGTTCGAATCCTGCTCTGAATCTAAATTTAAAATATAAAAAAATCTCTAAATCAAATATATTTCATAATTTTGCTACAACCACTGGATTAATGTGTTCTTAAAAAAGATGTTATACAGTTTAACAACTCCACATTCTAATTTAAAATTCAAGGTTTGTTTGTTAATATTTTGCGATATTTTGTTCAGATCTGTACCTTAATTGTACCTCAAGATCTGTGAACCTCAGTAAATACTGGACTTCTAATTTCTGCATCGGAAAATAGCAGGATATAATTAGGCAAAATAGCAACAAATAAACGAGTTAAAGCATTTATATATAATACTTTAACTCGATTTTTAATTCCTTTTTCTTTTGGATATTATGGAAGGTTTTGATTAAATTTTTACCTCGAAAATGTGAGGTAAAAATAATATTTTTTTGCCCAATTATGGTACATAGCGTATGGAATTAACAGCATAAAAATGCATTTTTTTTTGCTGAAAAAATTTAGTTAGACCATTTTTGACTTGGCTTTTCATCTACAACCATTTTTATAATTCCACCCTTTTTGATGTCTTCCAGACTTATTTTTAAATTCTTTAAATCTGCATCGTTAAACTTAGCTTCTTGCAGATAAACATTCTTTTTAGAATTATTAGCTACCTGAATTGTAAAGTCTTTTCTGTTCAATGATTTTGGTAATTTAATCGTTACCTTATCAAACATCGGACTGCTTATCT
The DNA here is from genome assembly GCF_015351595.1 of Flavobacterium sp. LC2016-12. Classification (GTDB taxonomy): domain Bacteria; phylum Bacteroidota; class Bacteroidia; order Flavobacteriales; family Flavobacteriaceae; genus Flavobacterium. Next base: position 69,526 of record NZ_JADKPT010000003.1, read on the forward strand.
GGTAGGACGGATTTATCTCGGTAAGACCTTTAACATCAAACAAACCAATAGATGACATTACGTACCACGATCCTAATTGTCCCTGATCTTCATCTTGCCCGTAACCATAACCATGAATTCCTTCGGTTCCATAAAATTCATCACAAATAGCATGTACCCATTTTTGAGTTAAATAGGGTTTCCCGGAAAAATTGAACAACCATGAAATATGTAAATTAGGCTGATTTCCATGATTATAGAGTCCTGACAATCCTGCAAACGCATCAATTTTAGTACCGCCTCCGAATACATTTTTTTGAGAAGCTTCGAAAATCTTTTCTAATCGGTCATTAAAAGTATCTTTACCAAGCGTTTGTACCAATTCTTCTATATCGTGAGGAACGTAAAAAGTATATTGCCATGCATTTCCTTCCTGAAAACCTCTCCAGGGTTGCGCAGGATCAAAATTATCGACAAATTTTCCATTGGCATATTTAGGGCGTATAAATTTGCTTTCTTTATCGTACAATAATTTCCAGCCTTTGGATAATTTTATTAATTGCTCGTAGTCCTTAGTTTTTCCCAATGATTTTGCAAATTGTGCCACTGCAAAAGCACTGTAGGAATATTCTAATGTATGGGATGCTGAAAATCCTGAACCTTCCGTAATAGTATTAAAACCGATATCGTCTATTTGCGGTGAGTAGCCATGTTCTATAAATTGCTTCACATCCATTTTTCCAGCACCTTCAATCCTATCTTTCCAGGTAATTTCATTTTTTAATGCTGCTTCATAACCTAGCGTAACATCAAAATTTTGAATACCCGAATTATAAGCCGAAGCAATTGCTAATCCTGTAAAATTTGTACCAACACCCGAAACATATTTACTGTTTGCGAGTCCGTCACCAAGCCAGCCGGCATCCTTATAAACAAGTAGCTGACCCTGTACCCAATCAGCATAATAATCCGGATATGCCAGGGCCCATAATTGTGTTAAATTCCAGAATCCTCCCCAAATTGCATCTGTATTGTAACAATTGTGCTTAGGAATTCCGTTGTTATCTAAAGGTATTTGTCCAATTTTCCCATTATTCATTGGATAAGCTCCATTGACATCATTGTATAATCCTCTTCCCAAAAGCGCATGATATAAGCCTGTATAGAATTTAATTTTATCTGTTTCATTTTTCCCTTCAACAGTAATTCTTCCTAAATATTCATTCCATGTAGATAATGCTTCTTTTTTTGCCTTATCAAAATTGGTGTTTTTAGCCTCGGAATTTAAATTTAAGCGGGCATTAGCAATTGAAGTATAAGAAAGTCCAACTTTTACCGTAATTGTTTCATTCTCTTTGGTATCAAAAGTTAAGTATAAACCAGCTCCAACTCCGGAAATCTCTTTTTTGGCAGCTTGTGTCTCTTGCTTATTAAATACACCAAAAGCTTTCGGTTTCTTATCCAGTATGGCAGAAAAATACATGGCAACTTCGGCACCAGCCTGATATTTTTTTACATATTCAGGATTGGTAATTACATATCCTTCAATACGACCATCTTCGGTCATCATTACTTTTGATTCTTTTACTGCGCCACTTTCACCCTGCCTGTTTCCTATATCAAAAATAATATGAGATTCACTTGATTTTGGAAAAGTATAACGCTGAAAACCTACTCTTTTTGTAGCAGTAAGTTCTGCCTTTATCTTATAATCTTTTAGTAAAACCGAATAATATCCGGAAGTCCCATATTCCTCTTTTCTGTCAAATCGGGAACGATAACCTTCATCCGGATTTTCAAGACTTCCTGGAATTGTTTGTAATTTGCCTACAGAAGGTGCAAGGACTATTCCTCCAACCTGAAATTCATGCAGACAGGCAAAGCCCTCAATAGAAGTGTCACGATCATCATAACCTGTTGCTTCCCAACCTTGCTCATTACCATAGTGAGCATTAGTAGAAGGTGCTAATTTTGCCAATCCAAAAGGCACTGCGGCCGGGGTATAAAAAAACCATCTGCTATGCGCTGTACCTATGTTTGGATTTACGTAATCGGATAGTTTTTTTTGTTCTTTTTGGCAATAAGCTGTATTGAAAATAAAACATGTACTGATAAGCACTATTTTTAAAATCTTTTTCATTATAGAATATATTTTAGGTAATTTATTTTTTAGTTAATGATTATAAAGCACTCTTTGAAAAGAAGTTATAAAAAAATAGTAATTGAAACTTTATGGCATTATTCCAATAATTCCAATCATGGGATCCAGGGCGGCTGATAAAATCATGTGGAATATTTCTGCGCCTTAATTCTTCATCCAGATTTTTATTTACCTGATAAAAAAAATCTTCCGTTCCACAATCAATTAGCAACGATAAACCGTTTGGCTTATACAAATTCAATAAATTTATCACTGTATTTTTTTCCCAATTTTCAGGATGTTCTGAATACTTTCCGAGACGTAAAGAGAGATCCCAATTATCAGGAAATGGGCGAATATCAACTCCTCCACTCATGCTTCCGGCAGCGCCAAAAACATCCTGACGACGCAATGCTAAATAAAGTGCTCCGTGCCCGCCCATGCTCAAACCGCATATGGCGCGGCCTTTACTATTTTTGATTGTTTTATAATTTTTGTCTATCCAGCTTATCAACTCGTTAGAAATATAGGTTTCATATTTCATTTTGCTATCAACTGGACTATCAAAATACCAGCTGCTAAATCCTCCGTCAGCACATACAATTATTATGTTATAACGATCCGCCCAGTTTTCAATTCCATGCATTTTGTCAACATACGCTTTATAGTTGTCACTAAAGCCGTGCAATAGATAAACAACCGGAAATTCTTTTCCTTTTGAATAAGTGTCAGGTGTAATTACTACAGCTTTGATCTGTTTATTCATCGAAGTGCTGAATGTCTGAACAGTATCAACAACCGCCGCTTTCAACAGACTGCTTGTACAAAGTATAAATAGGAAAAGTAAATTTTTGAGCTTCATTATTATTAATTTTAAAATGATTTTATCCACATGTTTTTTAATTCAAAAACACTTCACCAGCTACCTATTTGATTGCCTTTGCTTTTAAACTCATTACTTCAATATTGTCTACCGTTGTCAATGCGTTGTAAGCTCTTAAGCCAATACAGCCTTCTGCAAATTCGCTGTCAGTAGCTGTAATAACCGGCTTTTTATCGCCATTAACAAACACCTCAAACTTGTTACCGACAGCAGTGATTTTCAGTTTATAATTCTCCTTCAGTTTTAAGGAATATTTTGCCGAAGCAATTACAATCCATTTCCCATTACTTGACTTCCCTAACTGAACCGTTCCCGTTTCAGCATTTAGTCCAAGGTAATATCCTTTGTAGGCTTCAGAACCTATGGCAGGATCGGTGACTCTGAATACGAATCCTGCATCGCCCGCTGTATTTACCGCTATATCCGCATTATAAACAAAGTCTGAAAATTTAGTTGCCGTCGCAATAATCATAGTGCCATTTCCAGATCGCCCGTCTTCATTTGAAGCACATTGAATGGTGTTGTCTTTATAAAACCATGCGCCTCCATAAATAACTAAATCTTTTATCGGATGATTATCAAAGTTTTCTTTGTAACGGTCTGTTATAAAATTTGGTTTTCCGATTGTTGGAAAAATGCTTAGTCGCAAGCTTTCTGAACCAAATGGAACTAAAGTAATTTCCTTTGCAGGTTCATTGGAACTGACCGGGCTATAAGGCACATCGAACGCTGCTGTTTTATTATAATCCAAAGTCCAGAAAGGTATCTGTTTTGCCTTAACTTTCAATTTCACAGGTGTGACATCCTGAACAAATGGATTCTCAGGCATAGCGCTTTTTACTACGGCAATATTGCTATCAATTGATTGGTTATTCAGTACTAACCCGTAATTCCACGGAGACGCCGGAGTAATCTCTGTCTCATAAAATCCTTTTACATCAAACTCCTTTACATTTTTCTGTGACTCTTGGATTTCAAGTGCATACACAAGTGGACCACGTTCAATACTTACTGCATTGTTAACTTGTTTTTTAACAGCGATATGCATCGGAAAGTCAAGAACAATTTTATCTCCATTGCTCCAGTTTCTGTTAATTATAATCATCTTTCCGGCCTTAACATCTGATAAAAGTTTTCCATTTACTCGTATCTGTGGTTTTACACACCAGGAAGGAACTCTTAAAGTTAAAGGAAAAGAGACCGATTTATCTAAAGACATATTCAAACGAATTTGCTCTTCAAAAGGATAGTTAGTGTCTTCATCAATTTTCACTACTGCATTATTCCCGACTTTAGCGTTAACCTCCATCGGACCATATGCTGTTACTGCTAAACCTCCGTCAGGTGTCGCAACCCAGCTATTCTTAACAAAATAAGGCCATCCCATATGCATATTATACCTACAGCACTGAAATCCTGAGTATGGGCTGGGCACGATACCATTATGGTAATCCTGATTGAACCCATGTGGTCCCGGAAGGTTTTGCACCTGATTTGGCAACGTATAATAAGTATGATTTTTTAAGTCTTTGCCGAACTGTGCAGGAAGCGCATTAAAGGCCGCCTTTTCAAGCTGATCTCCAATTTGAGCATTGTGAATAATACGCGAAGCCGTTTCTAAGCTTTGCATCCATTCTACAACAGTACATGTTTCAATTCCCTGCACTGAGCTTTTACCTGACAAACGCTCGGTACCAGCTGCAATTCCATGTGGCTGCCCATGTTCTGATAAAAGATGTTTAATACCATTTTGCAAAGCATCTTCATAATAAGAAGAAGCATCAATCTGAGAATAGACCGGAGAAAATTTTAAGGCCTGAGCAACATTAACCATATGTTTAGGCTGATAATCATTTCCAAAATAATCAAACTGATTTTTATTAAATATGTCCGCCCATGGATAGGACTGTTCTTTTAACTTGTTAGCAAGATCCAATAAAAACTTTTCTCCGGTTTTATTGTAAACCCATAAAGCTATTTCTATATTATCACCAGCTCTGGATTTACCCCATTCCTTTAATGGATCGGCATCCAGATTATCCAACTCATATTTTAAGTACTTTGATAAAAAAGGCAAAACTCTATTGTCATTAGTAGCTTCGTAGTAGGACTGCAGCGCATACATAAACGGCATTCTTGGCCACCAGTCTTTCATATTTTTCGGTCCAAATAAACCATTTTCCTGCTGCTTATTCAACGTGTAATCGATCCATTTCTGCGCCTTTTTCTTTAGTGAAGCGTCATCTAAAGTATATGCCAAAGCAACAAGTCCTTTAAGATAATAAGGGGCTTTTTCCCAACTTTTGCCCGTTCCTCCAAGCCAGTCAGCATCGCTACCAAGATCATCCTTGCCGGGATACAATTCTTCTGCATGACCAGTAAAACCATCTCTTTGCAATTCAAGCTGTTTAAGAAGCCAGCCTTTTGCTTTTATACTTCCTAAAGGCAGCTGCGCATATACATTTTGTTTTAGAGGAGCACGATTGAAGTTATATAAATCCGACTGCAGTTTTTGCGAAAAGCCATCATTTATAATAGAAGAACCTAATGATAACAGTATTAACAATAGGAATATAGTTTTATTATTTTTCATGTTTTCAATCTTAATTTAATATCGTTTTACTAAATCGGCAGCTGTCACTATTAATCATAAAGGCACTATCAAAAAGTGATGTACAAATTCATCATTCCAATTTGGCGTTGACAATGAAAAGACGAGGCATATTACTTCCTAACAAGAAACTTATAAATGGTCTGAGACGTAAAAGTTTCATTTGGTCGTACTACAGTATTTGGAAAAGCTGGCGTATTAATGGAATTTGGATAATGTTGTGTTTCTAAACAGAAGGCTCCATTTTTAGTATAAGGTACACCATTACGTCCTTTTACTTTTTCACTCAGCCAATTTCCAGAATAAAAGACCACGCCCGGCTCGGTGGTGTAAACTTCTAATTCTCTTCCGCTTACTGGTTCGTAAGCTTTTGCTGCTAAAGCTAATTTGCCTGTTTGGTTTCGTAAAGTAAAAGTTACATCGTAACCGTGCGTATATTGCTGTACTTTTTCTATTTCCTTTCCTATTGTTTTGGCTGAAGTAAAATCAAATGGGGTATTTTTCACTTCCAGAATCTTTCCGGTTGGCATACTACCGTCTCCGTATTCCAAAAATTGATCCGCCAGAACGGTTAATTCTGTATTTAATGCTTTGCTGTCTTGTCCGCCAGAAAGATTGAAATAAGTGTGGTTCGTTAACACAAGCGGAGTTGCTTTATCAGTAGTTGCTTTGTAATCAATAACCAAATCATTATTATTTTTGAGTGTAAAAGTCACCGTAACCAATAAGTTACCAGGAAAACCTTCTTCTCCATCTTTGCTTAAATAAGTCATTTCAACAGCAAGTTCATTCTTTTTTGATATTTCTTTGCCTTTCCAAACGCGTTTATCAAAACCATTTACACCGCCGTGAATGTCTGATGACAGCGTATATTCTTGACCGTCAAGCGTGAATTTCTTATTTGAAATTCGATTAGCAACACGACCAACAGTTGACCCCATCAGGGAATTATCTTTACCTGCATATTGAGAAAGCGAATCGAAACCCAATACCACACTGCTCATTTTACCTTTTTTATCAGGTGTTACAATATTGGTAATTGCTGCTCCATACGTAATTAATTGAACCTGCATCCCTATCTTATTTTGCAAGGTATATTGAAAAACATCTTGTCCCTGAACCTGCCCGATTTGCTCTTTACTGATAAAAGATTTTTTAGCAGCATTCGAATTTTGAGAAAATACATTCTCCGTTACTAAACAGGTTAACGATAAAAAAAACAGAAAAACAATCAATTGCAATTTATTCATGATATTTTTATTTTGTATAAAACGTCTATAACATTATTTTTTAGCCGCTAGATTATAGTGGTCTTGCAGATAAGCAAATCGAGCCAAAATCTCAAGCATTCCGCCGTGTTCTACTAAATTATATACACCATCATTTCCTGTAAACAATCCTTTTTCATTTTTGTTTTCCTTCAGGACATTGTCCAGACACTTTTTAAATCCGGAGATGTATTTTAAATCTTTATTATATTTTAAAAGATGCTGATACCCACGCAATAACACGGCATTAAACCAGTAACCGTCTCTAAATTTATCACCTGAATAAAAATAGGCCAACGAACTGTCTGCAATTTTATTCGCTCTTTCCAAATACTTTTTATCACCTGTGATTTCATATAAATAAACATTTGACTGAAGCATTGTACCTGAATTATAAGAAAACACGGCTTCGCCAATACTACCATCTTTTACTTTTATATTATCATAAAATAAACCTGTAGGTGTTTGTAGTTTTTCATACGTCCAGTTATATATTTTTACAGCATTTTCAAGGTAAACTTTGTCTTTTGTTGCTTTGTACATTTTAAGTGCAACAATAATTCCTGGTCCGTTTGAACAGGTGTTTTTCGTTTCAAAATCATTTTCTCTCCAGTACAATCCACCTCCAAGCGCATTGTCCGATGCTGTCATCATAAAATCATACATTGACTTTCCTAAATCAAAGTAAGCTTTATTTCCAGTTCTTTCGTAAATATCCAAACTGGTTATACCAATCCATTGGTTGTCATCATAATATCTTTGTCCTTTGCTAAGATTTACGATATACTCTCCATATCCCGGTTTTGGCGGAGCCGGATCGTAATACGGTTGCATACTTTTGAAAATATTATCAACTAAAGCTGCTTTCTTGTCTACTTTTTCAATTTCATTTGTAGCTTCAAACATAGCGCAAAGTGCCCATAACCAGCTATACTCTCTTTTGTGTCCAAATTTTGTTTCTCTTTTTGCACGATCTAAATCGACGAAATAATAACCAGAAACGCTATCGTGAAAATTACTTTCAATTGCAGTATGAAGTTTTTCCATCTCACTTTTATAATAATTGTTCTTTGAATTATCACTTCTTCTTATTACTGCAAAACTCGAAAAAAGCGCCGCTGCCACAATAAGTATTATACTCCTATTTAGTTTATTCATCTGTAAAATATTTTAATTTAGGTTTTTGATTTTATTCTTTTGACGTAAATATATAAGTACGCTTCTATTTTTAAGTTGCTGTACAAACTTACTAAATCGTTTTACTAATTAGAATTAAAATTACAGATTTGATATAATTTTTATTATAAATTTTAAATAAATTTATTTTTATTTATAATTTTATAACTAAACAATATCTTATAACGGTATAATTGCACATTTAGTAATGAAATGAGATATTTTATCCTTTCGCCATAAATACGAAATCAATTTTCTTTTTATACTTAAATTAAAGAGGAAAAGATACCTATTATATAAACAATAATAATTTATGTTTTTATATGATTACTATCTCAGGTTAGGACATTTTTTATTTAGAGAAGTTTTGGACTATTCCTTAAGAGTAATCGCACTGTTTTTTTTCAAACACAGCATAAACAGTTCAATTTATTTTAAAATAATAAGATTTTTTTGATTAAAATAACATGCTTTAAGATTTGATTTAAAAAATTAAATCTTAAAATTTTGCATTTTCCTAACTTATTATCACGAGATTGAATTTGCATTAAAAAATATTTACTAAAACGTTTTATTAAATGATAATTATAAATTTTTACCATTTATTTAATATATACAATATTAATACAACAGTTTTTTTACTATTATTGTAATTGATTGATAATTAAATTATCTTCAATAATTAATCATCCTTTTTAATATTTTATAATGGAAAGAAGAGAAGCACTTAAAAAGTTTGCTTATTTGTTGGGTGGAGCACTTTCTGCCACGACAATGGGCGTTTTATTTGAAAGTTTTACTGTATTTGACCCCCTAAACAACACGTATTCGTTTTCAGCTACAGATGAAGAAATCTTAGCTGAATTTTCAGAAATAATTTTACCAACAACTACAAACTCTCCCGGAGCGAAAGCAGCTGGAGTTGGTGCCTTTATTCCATTAGTTATAAAAGATTGTTATCCTCCGGAATTGCAACAAGTCTTTAAAAATGGATTTGATAATATGCTCGCAAAAAGTAAAACTAAATTCAACAAAGAATTCTTAAGCCTTACTAGTGAAGAAAAAAAATTATTAGTGACTGATCTGAGGCAAGAGTCTATCGATAACAACAAGGAACCTTCATTCTTTTTGATTGCCAGAGACTTAACGCTATTGGGTTATTTCTCTTCAGAAATTGGCTGTACAATCGCCAGAGAGTATTTACCGATACCGGGTAAATATGATGGTAATGTCGATTACGTTCCGGGACAAAAAGCCTGGGCAATATAAAGACAAGCCCTTTTTAATTATTAATTACTAAAAAGACATTCGTGAATATCAATACTGATCTAAAAAAGCAAAATACTTATGACGCAATTGTTATAGGTTCAGGAATAAGTGGCGGATGGGCTGCCAAAGAATTGACCCAAAAAGGCTTAAAAGTCTTAATGTTAGAACGCGGGGAAAACATCGAACACATTAAAGATTATGACTCTGCAATGAAAGCGCCTTGGGAAATTGCGTATTGCGGAAAATTGACCGAAGAACAAAAAAGAACGCATCCTGTTCAAACCAGAGATTATCCTTATACTCAGGCAAATGAAAGCTGGTGGGTAAACGATTTGGAGTGCCCGTACACAGAAGACAAACGTTTTGACTGGTACAGAGGTTTTCACGTTGGTGGAAAATCTTTAATGTGGGGACGTCAAAGCTACCGTTTTAGTGATCACAATTTTGAAGATAACCTCAAAGACGGTCATGGAAATGACTGGCCAATCCGATACAAAGATATTGCTCCATGGTATGATTATGTAGAAAAATTTGCCGGAATAAGTGGTCAAAATGAAGGTTGGGATTTACTGCCGGACGGTCAATTTTTACCTCCAATGGACATGAACTGCGTTGAAAAATCCGTAAAAGAACGTATTGAAAAGCACTATAACAAATCTCGTATTTTAACCATTGGCCGTACTGCAAACCTGACGGTACCTCATGAAGGCAGAGGAAGCTGTCAATACAGAAATTTATGCAGCAGAGGCTGTCCTTTTGGAGCTTATTTCAGTACGCAGTCTTCTACGTTGCCGGCTGCTATGGCTACAAAAAAACTAACTGTTCGACCTTATTCCATTGTCAATCATATCATTTATGATAAGGATACAAAAAAAGCTAAGGGCGTAATGGTTATTGATTCTCAGACTAACGAAACTATGGAATTTTACGCCAAAATTGTTTTTGTAAACGGTTCCACTCTAGGTTCAACATTTGTTTTATTGAATTCGACTTCTGAGGCTCATCCTAATGGTTTAGGCAATGGAAGCGGACAACTTGGACACAATTTAATGGATCACCATTTTAGATGTGGTGCTGAAGGAACCGTTGAGGGCTTTGAAGATAAATATACTTATGGACGAAGAGCCAACGGGATTTACATTCCGAGATACCAAAATTTTAAAGACGATAAAAGAGATTACTTACGTGGTTTTGGATATCAGGGAGCAGCAAGCAGAGGTAACTGGCATAAAGAAGTAGCTGAATTAGACTTTGGTGGCGATTTCAAAGAAATTTTGTCAAGACCTGCTGATTCATGGACTATGGGACTGGGCGGTTTTGGAGAAATGCTTCCGTATTACGAAAACAAAGTATATATCGATCATTCTAAAAAAGACAAATGGGGCCAACCTGTATTGGCAATCGACTGTGAATACAAAGAGAATGAAGCTAAAATGCGTGAGGATATGATGTATGATGCAGCTGAAATGCTGGAAGCCGCAGGTGTCAAAAATGTAAAAGCCTACGATAATGGTTGTTATCCTGGTATGACAATCCATGAAATGGGAACAGCGCGTATGGGGAATGACCCTAAAGACTCTGTATTGAACAAATGGAACCAAATGCATGAAGTGAGCAATGTATTTGTGACTGACGGTTCCTGCATGCCTTCAAGTGCCTGCCAGAATCCTTCGTTAACCTATATGGCGCTAACGGCCAGAGCTTGCGATTACGCTGTAAAAGAATTGAAGAAAAAAAATATATAGATCCAAGGATATTCAATTATGAGAAAATTAAAAATGGGAATGATTGGCGGTGGCAAAAATGCTTTTATCGGAGCTGTTCATCGTATCGCTGCCAACATGGATGGATTAATCGAATTGCATTGCGGTGCTTTCAGTTCTAATCCTGACGTATCCCTAGAATCGGGTAAAGAATTGGGTTTATCTGAAGATAAATGCTACGAGTCTTATACTCAAATGATAGAAACGGAAGCAAAACTCGCTCCTGAACAAAGAATGGATTTCGTTTCAATAGTAACCCCAAATCATGCCCACTTTGCTCCTGCCATGCTGGCATTAGAGAATGGTTTTCATGTTGTTTTGGACAAACCAATGACTTTAAGTCTGGCTGAAGCAAAATTATTAGAACAAAAAGTAAAAGAAACAGGGTTATATCTCTGTTTAACCCATACGTACGCCGGATATCCGATGGTAAAGCAAGCCAAAAGTCTGATAGCTGAAAATCATTTAGGAAAGATTCGAAAAATAATGGTCGAATATCCTCAGGGCTGGTTGAGTACCGACTTTGAAAACGAAGGAAATAAGCAAGCCGCCTGGAGAACAGATCCTTCTAAAAGTGGCATTAGTGGTTGTATGGGAGATATTGGAACTCATGCTGCCCATTTAGCGGAATACATTTCAGGATTGAAAATCACTCAAATTTGTGCCGATATTAATACTGTTGTAGCGAACAGAAGATTAGATGATGACGGAAATGTATTACTGAAGTTTGATAACGGTGCTAACGGAATTTTAGTGGCAAGCCAAATTGCTGCCGGTGAAGAAAACAGCTTAAAAATTAAAGTGTATGGAGAAAAAGGCGGTCTGGAATGGCATCAAATGGAACCTAATACTTTAATTGTAAAATGGCTGGACTCCCCTGCTCAGTTGTATCGTACCGGAAATGGTTATTTGTCGGCTGCCGCTGCTTTTAATACCCGAATTCCAAGCGGGCATCCGGAAGGATATTTAGAAGCATTTGGAAATTTATATAAAAATTTCGCACTGACATTACAATCAAAATTAGACGGGAAAGAACCAACAGCATTAATGCTGGATTTTCCAACCGTACAAGATGGCGTTCGGGGAATGGCTTTTATAGAAAATGTAATCGCTTCCGGAAAATCATCTGAAAAATGGACTGCTTTTAGTATCTAAGGCGCTAAGGCACTAAGATTCTGAGCTACTGATCTAAGATACCTAAATGGTAAGGTATTCCGAAAAAAAATACCGTATAAGAACAAATTGATACTAAAATGGATGTAAAATTATATTTTCTATACTCAGTACCTCAGTACCTTGGAACCTCAGTATCTTAAAAACTTAATTAAAAAAACAATAAATGACCACAATGCAAGGACCTGCCGTTTTTTTGGCACAATTTATTTCTGATGAGGCACCCTTTAATTCTTTAGAAGGAATATGTCAATGGGCTGCCAATCTCGATTTTAAAGGAATCCAAATACCCACGCTGGATTCCCGTTTTATCGATTTACAAAAAGCCGCACAAAGCAAAACCTACGCTGACGAACTCACCGGAATTGTTGCTTCTTACGGATTGAAAATATCGGAACTTTCTACTCATTTACAAGGGCAGTTAGTTGCTGTTCATCCTGCTTACGATGATTTTTTTGATGGCTTTGCTCCGCAGGCTTTGCGAGGCAATCCAAAAGCAAGACAAGAATGGGCGGTGCAGCAATTACATTATGCAGCCAAAGCTTCTCAAAATTTAGGACTTAATGCACATGCTACTTTTAGCGGCTCTTTATTATGGCAATATTTTCATCCATGGCCTCAAAGACCACCCGGATTAATCGAAGACGGTTTCAAAGAACTGGCTAAGCGCTGGCTCCCAATCCTGAATGAATTTGATAAAAACGGTGTGGATGTTTGTTACGAAATTCATCCGGGAGAGGATTTATTTGATGGTGAAACGTATGAAATGTTTCTTAAAGCAGTAAACAATCACGAGCGTGCCTGTATCCTTTATGATCCTTCGCATTTTGTTTTGCAACAGTTGGATTATATTCAGTATATCGATTTTTATCACGAACGAATCAAAGCTTTCCACGTGAAGGATGCAGAGTTTAACCCAACAGGAAAACAAGGCACTTTTGGCGGATATCAAAGTTGGGTAAATCGTGCTGGGCGTTATCGTTCGCCAGGTGATGGCCAAATTGATTTTAAAACCATTTTTAGCAAATTGGCACAATACGATTATAAAGGCTGGGCCGTAATGGAATGGGAATGCTGTTTAAAAAATCAGGACGATGGTGCTCGTGAGGGTGCTGAATTTATAAAAAAACACATTATCAAAGTGACGGATAAGGCTTTTGATGATTTTGCAGCAGTAGAAACAAACACACAGCTGAATAGAAAAAATTTAGGAATATAAGACAAATACATCACTATAATGAAAATTAAAATTTTAACCGCCATTATAACCCTGACTAGCTTAAGCTCATTTACAAAGTATGAATCAGCTTCAGGATATAGCGCCGTAACAGAAATCCAGTCATCTGAAGGAGAGGCACTAATAAAGAAAGAAGATTGCGCTACCTGCCATAAAATAGACAAAAAAGTTGTTGGGCCATCTTATCTGGATATTGCCAAAAAATATCCAATGAATGATAAAAATATCAAATATTTATCTGAAAAAATCACAAAAGGAGGTTCAGGAGTTTGGGGCGCCGTACCCATGTCTGCTCATACTGCAATGAAAAAAGACGATGCCAAAAAGATCGCAACTTACATTCTATCATTGAAAAAATAAATAACCTATGGATAAAGATTTAAATAAAAATAAAGAACCAGAATCTAATGATCGAAGGGATTTCCTGAAAAAAGGAGTATTAGCTACTGCTGCTTTTATGATTATTCCAAGACACGTCATGGGAAGAGGTTTTACAGCACCAAGTGACAAACTACTAGTTGCCGGTATTGGTGTTGGTGGAAAAGGAAGTTCAGACCTTTCAGCATTTCACAATAGCGGTATCGCCAATATAGCGTACTTATGTGATGTTGATACCCGAAGAGCTGCTAATAGTGTAAAAGCGTATCCTAAAGCAAAATTCTACAAAGACTGGCGTGAAATGCTGGACAAAGAACACAAAAATTTCGATGCTGTTTCCGTTTCTACACCCGATCATAATCATGCTATTCAGGCATTTTCGGCTATGCAGTTAGGTAAACATGTGTATGTGCAAAAACCTTTGGCACATGATATTTACGAAGCACATATGATGACGCAAGCCGCAGCAAGATATAAAGTGGTAACACAAATGGGAAATCAGGGATCATCTAATGATGGTACCCGACTTCTAAAAGAATGGTACGATGCCGATTTAATTGGTGATGTCCACACGGTATATGCCTGGACTGACAGGCCTGTTTGGCCTCAGGGAATTCCGTGGCCTTCAGCAAAAACAGAAATCCCAAAAGAATTAGATTGGGATTTATGGCTTGGAACTGCTCCTAATAAAAACTATGTTGACAAGTTAGTGCCCTTCAACTGGCGTGGCTGGTGGGATTATGGAACCGGTGCTTTAGGAGATATGGGATGCCATTTGATGGAAGCCCCTTTTTCGGTCTTAAATCTAAAATATGCCAAAGATGTACAATGCAGTGTTGGTTCCGTTTATGTAGATGAGTTCAAAAAAGGATATTTTCCTGACAGCTGCCCTCCTTCAAGCCACGTTACCTTAACTTTCCCGAAAACGAATAAAACAAAAGGCGATGTGAAAGTGCATTGGATGGATGGTGGTATTCAGCCGGACCGTCCGGAAGAATTAGGTGCGAACGAAATTTTTGGTGATGGAGGAAATGGTACACTATTCATTGGAACAAAAGGAAAAATGCTTTGTGATACCTATAGCGAAAATCCAAGATTATTGCCTTTAAGCCGTAATGAAAATCTAAAAATAGCAGAGAAATATCCGCGTGTAAAAGACGGCGCCAACGGACATTACAAACAATGGATAGAAGGCTGTATTGCCGGTTACGGTAAAAAAGAATTAAGTTCTCCTTTTGAAATTGCCGGTCCTTTAACCGAAGCTTTGCTAATGGCGAATCTTGCCGTAAGAGGTTATGACCTACACAAGGAGGTATTAGGCGAAGATGTATATCCGGGACGTTCGGTTAAATTGCTTTGGGATAATGATGCCAAAAAAGTAACCAATGTCGATGATGTAAATCAATTTGTAAAACGCAATTATAGAGAAGGCTGGAAAAACCTAAGTTTTTAAATTATAAAATTAAACACAAAATCATGAAAAAAATAATCACAATAGTAGCAGTATTCGCATTTTTACAAACCATAAACGCTCAGAAAGGTTTTAAACCTATTTTTGATGGAAAAACTACAACAGGCTGGCATACTTACGGCAAAGCTTCGGCTAGTTCCGCATGGAAAGTCGAAGACGGAGTATTGCATTTTGATCCCGAAGCGGCGAAAAATGGTCAGGGAGGTGATTTGGTAACCGATGCTGAATATGAAAACTTCCATTTAAAATTAGACTGGAAAGTAGCTCCCAATGCTAATAGCGGAATCATTTTTTATGTTAATGACAATCCGACAAAATATAAAAATACGTACGAAACGGGTCTTGAAATGCAGGTTTTAGACAATGATGGTCACCCTGATGGAAAAATAACCAAACACCGTGCAGGAGATTTGTATGATTTAATCCAAAGCAAATCTGAACCGGTTAAGCCTGTTGGCGAATGGAATACAGCTGAAGTTGTTTGTAAAAACGGAAAACTTACTTTAGTTTTAAACGGTGTTATTATTGTTGAAACGGTACTTTGGGACGATAACTTTAAAGCACTAGTTGCAGGAAGTAAATTCGCAGGATGGCCAGGTTTTGGAACTTTCAAGAAAGGTCATATTGCTTTACAGGATCACGGTAATAGTGTATGGTACCGTAACATTTCCATCAAAGAATGGAATACCATGGAAACTACAACAGGCTGTAAATAATTGCTCCTAAAAACTAAATAACCAAAAACCAACCACACTTTATGAATACAACAATCCGCATTAAATTATCCCTAATGATGTTTCTCGAATTTTTTATCTGGGGGGCATGGTTTGTCACGCTGGGTACTTTTTTAGGAAACAATTTAAAGGCCTCAGGATCTGAAACTGCTGCCGTTTTTTCTACGCAATCCTGGGGGGCTATCATCGCACCTTTTATCATTGGTTTAATTGCAGACCGTTATTTTAATGCAGAGAAAATTTTAGGCATTCTGCATATCGCAGGCGCCTTTTTAATGTATCAAATGTATCAGTCAACAGATATCGGATTGTTTTATATCTATGTTTTGAGTTATATGGTTTTGTATATGCCGACACTGGCTTTGGTAAATTCAGTTGCTTTTAACCAGATGAAAGATCCGGAAAAAGAGTTTGCCAACATTAGAGTTTGGGGAACAATAGGCTGGATTTTAGCTGGTTTAGCCATCAGCTTCTTGTTTCATTGGGATTCTGCTGAAGCTGTTTCTACCGGATTACTTAAAAACACCTTTCTTTTGGCTGGAATTGCAGCTTTGACTTTAGGTTTATTGAGTTTTACATTACCGAAAACACCACCAAAAGTTAGTGAGGAAAAAATTAAAATTGGGGATATTATTGGCCTTGATGCCTTAAAGCTTTTAAAGGACAAAAATTTCCTTATCTTTTTTATTTCCTCTATTTTGATCTGCATTCCATTGGCTTTTTATTACCAAAATGCACATCCTTTTCTGACTGCTGCCGGAGTTGAAAATCCGACAGGAAAAATGGCTATTGGTCAAATATCCGAAGCTTTATTTTTATTATTTATTCCGGTCTTTTTTGCCCGTTTTGGATTTAAGAAAACCATTTTGGTCGGAATGCTTGCCTGGGCCGTTCGTTATGTTTTATTTGCCTATGGAAATGGTGGCGATTTGAGTTTTATGCTCATTACCGGAATTGCTTTGCACGGAATATGTTATGATTTTTTCTTTGTTTCAGGACAAATTTATACGAATTCAAAAGCAGGAGAAAAATACAAAAGTGCTGCTCAGGGCTTGATAACATTAGCGACCTACGGTATCGGAATGCTGATTGGTTTTGCAGTGGCGGGCTGGATTACTGATAATTACAAAACTGTCGAAGGAGCGATCAACTGGTTAATGGTTTGGATCATTCCAGCCGGAATCGCCTTTGCTGTCTTCTTAATTTTTGCACTTTTATTTAAGGATAAAAATAAGCTGGCAAATGAAATTTAAGTACTTTAATAAACAAAGGAAATGAGTACAACTTTTGATAGAAGAACGGCCATAAAAGGTATTCTTGCAGGAACAGTAACTTTTGGAATTCCATCCGATTTATTGGCTTTCGCCGATTCTCCGAAAGCATTTAAATTAAATTTGAATACGTTGAAAGGAAAAATTAATCATTCAGTAGCCCGTTGGTGCTTTAGCGATTTTGATATTGAAACGCTTTGTGTGGAAGCTAAAAAAATTGGCATTACCGGTATTGATCTGGTGGGTCCAAATGACTGGCCCATACTAAAGAAACACAATCTTGTTTCGACTATGTGCAATGGTGCCGAATTAAATCTTGTGGATGGTTTCAATGATCAAAAATTTCACGAGCAGCTGATTAAAAATTATACAGAAATGATTCCACTTGTTGCAAAAGCAGGCTACAAAAACCTGATTTGCTTTAGTGGAAACAAAAGAGGCAAAACAGATGAAGAAGGCTGGAACAATTGTGTACTTGGTCTGCAAAAATTAATTCCGATAGCCGAAAAACATCAGGTAACCCTGGTTATGGAATTGCTAAACAGCAAGATTGACCACAAAGATTACCAATGTGATAAAACCTCCTGGGGAGTTGAATTAGCCAAACGAATCAATTCGGAAAACTTTAAACTGCTTTATGATATTTACCATATGCAAATTGATGAAGGTGATGTAATCAGAACAATCAGAGAAAATCACAAATACATTGCACATTATCATACTGGCGGAGTTCCCGGACGCAATGAAATTGATGAAACGCAGGAACTCAATTACAGCACTATAATGAAAGCAATTGCTGCTACGGGTTTTACTGGTTTTGTTGGTCAGGAATTTATTCCGAAACAAAAAGACAAAATAGCATCCTTAAAAAAGGCAATTGAGATTTGTGATATTTAATAAAAAATAAAAATTATGATAAAGAGAAGAGATTTTATAATAAGCAGCGGTTTGGCGTTAGGTGCATTAGCAATTGCTCCTTCCCTTGCCTTTTCGGCTAAGCCAAAAAATATTGGCCTTCAATTGTATACGTTAAGAGATGAATTTTCTAAAAACGTAAAAGGCGTTTTAGAGCATGTAGCCAAGACCGGTTACAAAGACGTTGAAACATATGGATACTCAGCCGAAAAAGGCTTTTTTGGCACCTCTGCAAAAGATTTCAAAAAAATAATTAGCGATAATGGCCTAAAAGCTTCTAGCGGACATTATGATTTTAATTCTTTTATAAAAGACAATAATGCTGATTTTCTAAAGTCTGCTATTGAATGTGCCAATCAATTAGGAAGCGAATATATTACGGTTCCTTATTTAGATGAAAAATTAAGAAGTGATTTGGATGCCTTTAAAAGAATCGCTCAAAAAATAAATGAAGCAGCAGTTTTATGCCAAAAGTCAGGTTTGAAATTGGCTTATCATAATCATGATTTTGAATTTAAAAAATTTGGAAATCAAACAGGATATGATATTCTGTTGCAGGAAACAGATAAAAAATTAGTAGATTTTGAATTGGATTTATATTGGGCTGTTCGCTCCGGAAACGATCCGTTAGCCTTATTTAAAGCTAATCCAGGCCGATTCACGATGTGGCATGTAAAAGATATGGATAAATCAAAAGCAGAATGGAATACCGAGATTGGTGAAGGAAGTATCAATTTCAAAGCTATTTTTGCTGAAGCTAAACTTTCCGGAATGAAACATTTCTTTGTAGAGCAAGAAACAAATTACTCTCCAAATCCAATGGAATCTATTAAAACAAGCTTGGATTTTGTTTCTAAACAATTAGTTTAAAATATTTTAGACAATATATTAATTACAAAAGAGACTTTCGAGTCTCTTTATTTTTGGAAATATAACGGGTTTAAGACTAAACTAAGCTCCTAAGTTTTGAATTTACCAACTCATTTCAAAGATAAAATCAAGCCAATTGTCCAAACTTGGTGTAGTAGCTACTAGCTGTAGTTTTTTTTATTTATTATTATTAGCAAGTCAGAAATTGGATACGCTAAACCTACAATGATTGCAAATATTCCTTCTATAATTTTCCCTTCTGGTATCATAAGTGTAACCGATAACCATATAAGAATTACACAAAATGGATAAATTAGAATCCTTGACATTATCTTTGAAAAAGACCATTCATTAACTTTTTCATTTTCTAAATTTTGGTCTTTTTTCTGTTTGGAATTATTTAATCCTTCTAAATTATTTATTGTTGTTTTTAATTCTTCAATCAAAATTTTAGTTTCAAATATTTTAGATTTTGAAAGAAGTAATCGCATTAAAAATCCAATTAAAGTAATCGCAAGAATTGCAAAAATTGTAGTTATCAAGTTAGTTGAAATAAATACTGTTACAATTAATATAATTAATACCACGATAGTTACTCTGTCCAAAAAAATATTAAATGGATTTTTTTCCATTTTGATTTCCTTCAATTTATTATTTTGGTCAAAAGTTAAATGAAATATTGGGTAGACACCTCTAATAAAGTATGCAGATCTCCAAATTAATATTTCATTATTTCTAATTTCTCCACTGTATTTGGTAGTATTATACGATTGCGAATCTTTAAAGTGAGTTATAAGATTGCTTTTTTTACTTTGAATAATTAATTTTTCAATATCTTTCTTATCTACCATTTTTTCTAAAATTACAGCTAATGTCTTGGTACGACAGCGGGTTTTGGACTAAATTAAGCCCATTCTTCGGATTTGCCAAATCATTCAAATGCAAAACCAACTTTCCATTAAGCCAATTGCTCAAATCCGTTGTATCTGTTAGACGACGTTGTGACACTTGATGCAGGCAAGTATTGAAATTCGACAATAACTCGACTAAGAGATTTTAATATTAATTTCTGTCATAGATTCCGATTTTTTGGCTTCCCATTTTTGCAGGCGCTTTTATATTTTGTTTTTACACATCAAGTATTTACAGATTTCCTCTTTCTTTTCAATAATAATCTTGTCTGTTTCCAAACTTTCCAGCGTATCTGGAGGTAAATTATTGTCTGAACGATATTTTATTATTTGTTTTAAAAACTTATCAATTATTTTCTTGTCGACTTCTGAAGCATTTTTCTGATTGAAATCAGTTATTCCTAATATCCAAACATCTGTATATTCCTGTTTTGCTTTGTATAAAATTGATAATTTATCCGAAAGTTCAAATGATAAATCTTTATTAGTTAAAATGACTAAAGTTGGTCTTGAAGAGCTATAACTTGCACAAACAAATTGATATGTTGCATATGCTTTCCCATCAAGCTCACGATAGTGATCAGAAATCTCTATACTAACATTTTGCCCGAAAGAAATTTGGAATTGAAAAATCAAACAGATAAATAATATTTTTTTCATAGTTTTTTTTTAAAAGTCCAATTTCGGAACAATCACTTCTAACTCTTTAACAGTCAATATATTTAAGATTAAACTAAAGACCATTCTTCGGATTTGCCAAATCATCCCAAATACAAAACCAACTTTCAATTAAGCCAATTGCCTAAATCCGTTGTAGCTGTTATACCACGTTTTTCTTTATTTTTCTTTCGTATTCTGTATCAAAACCGAGATAACTAATATCACTTAGTTTTATAATTTCGTTTTCACTCCAATTCGAATCTTCGTCAATTAAATGTAATTCAACTGAATCATTTGTAGCCCATAATATTTTACCAACAAGAAATGAATCATCATCATCATATGTAAAAATTGACACTATTTCTGAAACTAAGCTTTTCAATGATTTCTCTAAATCTTTAAATTCATTCAAATTAATGTTAGCTATCAAACTTTCTGAATTGTCTTTTTTCAACTCTGCGTAATTTTTTTCTTCCCAAGTTCTATATTTTTCAACGTCACTATTTTTTACAATAGTATATCCGTCAAACTCTCCGTTTTCTTCATCAAAATTTAGAAGCATAACTATTTCAGAGTTTGCTACAAGACACTTTCCTGTGTAAACATCGTCTACATTTGGCGCAAGCTCAATATCGATTATTAATCTTTGTTCTGCTATTTCTTCCATTTGCAGTTACGTGTTTAAAATATGGTATAACATTCTGGTAATAAGCGGGTTTTGGACTAAATTAAGCCCATTCTTCGGATTTGCCAAATCATCCCAAATACAAAAACAACTTTCCATTAAGCCAATTGCTCAAATCCGTTGTAGTAGCTGTTAGTGGCTGGCTATTTTCCATTTCGTTTAATTAATTCTTTTACAAATTCAAGTGAAAATTCCGCTTGCTGTTTAGTGTGTTCTATGTCTGTATGAGCAGTAGCGTTTCTCATTCCGCGTATATCATTTATTGCAGGAATATCTTCTTGGGTAATGATGTTTTCTTTTATCGCAATCTTTATAATATCATTTATTTTATGACGTGGTATTCTGTAATCTTTATCAGTAAGTTTTTTGTAAAGATGAGTTTCTAATACTTTGAATGATTCTAAAATTGAATTTGAATAATAACCATCGCTAAAAAGTTTGTTTGCATTGTCAAGCTCTATGATTTCTTGATTTTCAATACTTTGTTGAGTTTTTATTTTCCGCTCTTTTCTATATGTTATAGCTGTTGCGATTGCAATAACCAATTGTATACTAAGAGTGATTATTGAAGAAATTTTACTAAAACTTTCTGCTTTAATATTATTTTGGTTAATATAATTAACGTACAATTTAAAAGCAATTATATTAAAAAGAAGTAAAATAGGAGTGATTAGAATAAAGGCGAATAAAACATAAGCAATCCATAAAAAATAATTAAAAATCTTCCAACTTCCAATTTTAGTTTCTCTTACGACTAGTTCGATTGTATACAAATACAAACAAATAGAGAAACCATAAACTGAATATAATAAGTATTTTGCTAATGTTATAGTAGAATAACCTAATTCAATTTCAACGAGTGCTAATTCATCTTTAAATGCACTTAAAGAAACCACAAGAGTAACGAAACCTAAAATGACTTCGAATTTTCCTCTAATTTTGTCCATAAATATGATTTTTATTTATTCAATTCTGCCGTTAGCTTGCCACTAACGTTCTCGCGCTACAAGTAGTTTGGGACTAAATTAAGCCCTATTCTCGGATTTGCCAAATCTTCTAAATACAAAACCAATTTCAAATTAAGCCTAATCCCCAAATTGCTTGTAGCGTGTGTTAGTGGCTGGTTTTTTTTACGAGCGTTTCAGTTTCATTTCATTTTTGTTTAACGACATAATTAAAAATCTGTGACCATAAACAAATTCTTCGCCATTTTTTTTTCCGTCCCCAAACATGCTTAAATATTTTTTTCCATCGAGAAAATCAATTCTATATTCATAAAAAACAGTTTTCTGATTTAGATGAAGCAACAATTTATTGTTTTTTTTGAACTCAAAATATTCTTCTTTAGAATTAATATTTTGAATTTTTTCTACTTTGTATTCTGGCCCATTGTCTACTTTGTCAAATCGTATGTTTCCTTTCCAATAACCGTTGAGAAAAGTGAAAAGTTCATTATTTAAGACTTCTTTTTTCTTTTCAAGGTTTTTAAGATATTCTCCAAAAATATTTTGTTTAATATCAGAATATTTTAGATTTTCCCAGTTACAAAACTTATATATTTTTATTTCCTTTCCGTCTTTAGTTATTGTATAGTATTGTACAAAAGAGCTTGTGAATTTTTCTTGGCAATTATTTTGGTATTTATCAACTAATTGCAAAAAAGAGTTTAAAGTTTTAATATCGTTTTCGTTTAGTTTAGTTTCAGAATTTAATAAAGCATCCTTATTAGGATTGGTAATTTTACCATAAATTTTTCCATTTCTAATTTCAAACTTCATTTCTTCTGCTACATAACTTTCATCTCCATAAATATGTTCTATTTTAAGAGTTTTTTCAAAGTTAATTTTTGTCTGTGCTTTTAAGGTAAAAGACAACAATATGAAAGTCGTAATATAAATGAGTTTATTCATTTAAGTTCTGTTTTTATGCGATTTATGTGAAACTAGCCACTAACCTCTTGGCACTACAGCGGGTTTGGGACTAAATTAAGCCCATTCTTCGGATTTGCCAAATCATCCCAAATACAAAACCAACTTTCCATTGAGCCTATTGCCCAAATCCGTTGTAGTGGCTGTTATGGGTAGCTTTTATTTCTTTGATTTTTGATATTCTTTTTCAATCTCTTTGTAGATTTCAGAGTTTTTTCCTTTAGCAAATATTTGTTCGGAAAGACTTTCCAGAATAAGCTTCAAACTTATAAAATAAAAGTATTAAAGGATTTGTTATTTGATTGTAGAATAATGAATTTTGGTCTAAATAAAAAACAACAAATGGTGACTTGTTTTCCTCAAATGAAAGTAGTTTTATATCTTTCCATTTTACATTTACACCGTTAAAATTATCAATATACTCTTCTTTAGTAAACACAATCATTGGTTTATTAATGATTATATGAAGAAAAGCTTTTGTGATTCTAAAATAGAAATAACCTCCAATTAATATCAAAATTATTGGTGGAATAAAACTAAGGGATTTAGTTGCATTTAAAAATAATAAAACTGTAGGTGCAACGTAAAATAATATTCCGCCAGTAAAGTATAGTATAACATTAAACTTATTGTAATTTATTCTGTGCATTTTCTTTATTTGTACGTTTTCCTAAAGTTACCCATAACGTTCTCGCGCTACAAGCAGTTTGGGATTAATTAAGCCTTATCTTCGGATTTGCCAAATTTGCCAAATACAAACCAATTTTTCCATTATGTCAACTGCCCAAATTGCTTGTAGCGTGTGTTGGGCATAGTTTTTTTTACATCATCGCATCATAAATTGATTTTGCACACAATGAGTAAGGTTTCTCGTAACCTACTTCAAATTCTATTTCCGACCTAATTGCATTTTTCAAGGTCGGATTAGTTTCTGCGTGGTATCTTTCAATTAATCGTATTATCGATTCTAGTCGTTCCTGACGTCTTTCTAATAATTCAGGTCTGTTTAATTTTAATTGTCTTTTAGTTAATTCTCCTTTAGTATTGGCGGGTTTATTATATATAAAATGACCGAGTGCAAAAATAAAGTCAGAAGGATTTTCTAAATATGGATTTATAAACGGAAGGTTCAAATCGTATTCATCTCCTTTATTCATATTGCAAATTTGGCAGGAAAGACCCAAATTCATCCATTCATATGTAAGCTCAGGAAACTTTGTTTTAGCTTTTGGTTTTATATGTTCAATATGTTCATATGAAACGTGTGCAATTGTACTTTCGCAGTACATACACTTATTATTGCATTCATCCCTTAATGTTTTTTTGATATCATCTTGATTATATCTACTAGAAACGTTTGGTGGTACTTTTTCATTTCTATTTATAAAACCTAAAAGGTCTGTTGTCCAATTAACTTTATTTAAAGTTAATATATTTGGTTCTGCTGATTTATTAATTTTTACCATCTAACTTCTCAATTGTTTTATCCATTGCAGTAGGCATTAAATTCTCAAGTCCAAGTTCTCTTAATTCTGTTCTCATTGCTTTAAAAATATCTGGTGAAATTTCAGAATTACTATATTTTTCTACAATATCGTTCAAAGAGTTTTCAACCCAAATAGGCATAGAAAATGGTACACCAAGAACCTCATTCAAAATTTCATTCGCATTTTTTGCTTTATTAATTAAGTCTAAATATTCGTTGTAGATTTTGTTATTTTGATTATACCTAAATGCATAAACGTTCGAATCTTTAACTGAACCAACAATTAAGGGGCTATGAGTAGAAACTATAAACTGAACATTTGGAAAAGCTTCAATTATGGAAGGTAAAATTGAACGTTGAAGAGTAGCGTGTAAATGATTCTCAATTTCGTCTATTAGCACAGTTATTTGTTGGTTTTCTTTGCCCGAGTAATTAAATATTTGCCAACCTAAATCAATTATTGCACTAATACCGCCAGAAACAGCATCTAACATAAATTCTCCCGTTTTAGTTATTAAAACTATTTCATAATTCCTAATTGATATTTTCTCAAATCCAATAGATTCTGGAAGTATTTTTAAAAGTATTTTTTCAAAACCTATGAAGTGTTCCCTCAATTCATGGTCAGGTTCTATGAATTCATTTCCATTACCACCCATTGCCCAATTTAATAGGGTTTCTTTAATATAATAATTTGTAGTTTTCATTCCTGAATTTTCAGAATAGTTTTTATAAAACGAGCTTTGATAAGCGAGTTGATATGCCTGTTCTTTAGTTCTTTTTTGAGTTGATATATGAGGCACAGGTTGATAAAAAAATACTGGCCTATGTGAAGGAATATTCAACCCTTTCATTTCCTGCATATTTGTTATTTGAATATTGTATTGTGCCTGATCATTATTTGTGGGCAAAACTAATGAGCTTTTTACATCATTTGAATAAGTAATTAGACCAAGTTCATTAGATGATTTTTCATTATCAGTTTTAAACCATCTACTAAAAAATCTAAAAAAACCAGTTTTTTCATCTTTCGCTGGTGTTGCTAATTCATTAATTGTCCATCCAAAATGTCTAGCTAGAAGGTTTAAAACTGTTGTTTTTCCAGAACCATTTGCTCCAGTTAAAACTGTTAAATTGGGATGGAAATCTATTTCAATTTTCTCAAATTGTTTCCAATCGTTAATTATTAATTTATTGAATTTCATTATGTTGTCTGTGTGTTTTTAAAATTATGCCCAACTAGTATATATGTATGACCAAATCATACAAAGCCACCCAATCGTGGATAGATATGAATGACAAACGTCATACTTTATTTATTTTCAAATATATATTTTTTTTGACTATAAAATATCCAAAAGACTTTTAATTTGATTGATGTTTTTTAGCATTTACAGGAAGGAGTGGCTATGCAAAAAAAGCTCCAAATCAATTGATTTTGGAGCTTTTACTTTAAGATACAATAAGCTAATGTTATTTATTATTGATATTGCTATTTTACATTGCCATTGTTATTGCCGTTGTCATTGTAATTGTCATTGTTATTGTAATTGTCATTGTTATTGCTTTTTAAATACAGTTTCCTGCAGTTCTTCTAAAGATTTTCCTTTTGTCTCCGGCATTATAAAAATTACAAAAAGTAATTGAAACACCATCATTATAGCAAAAACCAAAAACACAACGCCGGCACCAATTGTAGAAAACAGAAACGGAATCATTGATGGAATAATAGCAGCCAACACCCAATGTGTGGAAGAGCCGAAAGCCTGACCACTGGCTCTTAAATGATTCGGGAAAATTTCTGAAATAAAAACCCAGATCACGGCACCCTGCCCTATTGCATGTGAAGCTATAAACAAGAATAAAAAAATAGGAACCTGCATTCCTTCCCATTTTAGAAAAAAAGCTGCTGATACAAGTCCTAATGAAATAATGTAGCCAATTGAACCAATATACATAAGGACTTTTCTTCCCAGGACATCAATTAGAAACACACCAAAAAGCGTAAATACCAGATTGGTTATTCCAATTCCTACACTGCTCATTAAGGCAGCACTTTCGCCTAATCCTGCTTCGGCAAAAATTCTTGGCGCATAATATAAAAAGGCATTGATTCCTGAAAACTGATTGAATAATGCAATTAAAAAAGCGAGCATTAAAGGAAATCTATACTTTTTTAAAAATATGGTTTCTCCTTTTTTATCTTCATTTTCACCTGCTCCTAAATGCATTTCCTGCATTAGATCCTCAATTTTTGCCTGTGGATCTATTTTTTCTAAAACCGTTTTAGCTTCTGCTATCCTTGCTTTTGATAATAGCCATCTTGGACTTTCCGGAATTGTAAAGACGATAATGGTGTAAAAAAAGGCCGGAAAAGCCATTATACCAATCATCCATCTCCAGGCGTTTTCACCTGCATCTCTCAACAAATAATTCGATAAAAAGGCTATCAAAATTCCTAAGACAATATTAAACTGATACAGGGAAACCAATCTTCCACGGTCTTTTGCGGGAGCAATTTCAGAGACATAAGCCGGCGCAGCTATAGTGGATGCACCAATTCCGAGTCCGCCGAGAAAACGAAAAAAGGCAAACGTCAAGGGACCTTCAGCGAAAGCGGAACCAATAGCAGATCCTAAAAACAAAACACCAATCCAAATAAGCGTTTTTTTCCTCCCTAAGGCATTCGTTGGAATTCCGCCAAAAATGGCTCCTACAACCGTCCCCCATAAGGCCATCGCCATTACGACTGATCCATGAAAAACATCGGATGTATGCCATATTTCCTGTAATTTTTTATCGGCACCGGAAATTACAACCGTGTCAAATCCAAATAAAAACCCGGCTAAAGCAGCAGTGACAGACCATAATAATATTTTATTCATAATACGTTTTTTAAAAGTTAAGTAATAGAACGATTTGGCTAAGCAGAACCTAAGAAATTATTCTGTGGCAATTTTGAAGGAATACGTACCTGATTTAAGTTGAATAACTTTATTTAATCCTTCTTCGCTAGTGCCGTTTATAGCATTGAAATTATAACTAACAGTACTATTCTTTTCTAAATACAGCGTTGCGGTAGCATTTGGCGGAACAGTTACTTTGTAAATTATTTTTTTCTTTTTTCTTTTCCAGTTGGATACAATCTTTCCATAAGGCGATGTATGCTCTGATTCAAAATAATCAAGTCCTTTTACAAAATTTGGTTTTAAAATAATATGTTTAAAGCCCGGTACATTTTCGTCAGGAAAAATCCCTCCTATTCCTTTATACATCCATGCGCCTATTTCTCCAAACATAATATGATTCATCGAAGCGTCATTTTTCTCCACATTTAGTGGCCAATTTTCAAATAAGGTAGTAGCTCCATTTTTTATCCAATAACCCCAGGACGGAAAATCTTCTTGTGAAGCCATTTTATAAGCGGCATCTGCATAGCCGTTTTCGCTTAATGCATTCAGTATCGCTTTAGTTCCGAGTAAACCAACGTCAAGATGAAAATTAGTTTCCTGAACTTTTTTATATAAATTATCGGCTACTTTTTGCCTGAATTCGTCGGGAACCAATCCCCAATAAAGCGGACCGGATAATTCTGTCTGAGTGCCGCTGCAGTACAAATAAGTTGATTTATTCAAAAACTGCTCGTTGAACATATTTTTGATTTTGTCTGCCAATTTAAAATAGTGATCTGCATCGCTTGTTTTTCCTAACAGTTTTGCTGTTTTGGCCAAAATCATCACATCTGTATAATAATACATGGTAGAAGTAAGCGGTTTAGAACTTGTGCTTTTGACAGGAACCCAATCTCCTAATCCCCAGTCGGTGATTCCGGTTGGATACCGTTTATCAATCAAATCTACATATTGCTTTATATTCGGATACATTTTTGATAAAAGGCTGTCATCTCCATAAAACTCATATATTTTCCATGGAATAATAGCAATCGAACTGGTCCAATCCGGACCTGTCGCAAATTCATAACCAAATGCTCCCGGATTCGGAATAATATTTGAAATTCCACCATCACTTTGCTGCTCGTCCTGATGATCTGCAAGCCATTTTTCGTAAATGGTAATTCCGTCAAAATTATACAATCCAGTTTCAACATTCGTATGGGCGTCTCCTGTCCATCCGTTTTTTTCGCGTTGCGGGCAATCGGTTGGATAACCAAATAAATTGGCGAGGTAACTGCTGTTTGTAGCTTCCCATATTTTATTAAAAACGGGATTAGAAGTTTTAATTTTCCCCACAGCCGGAACGTCACTGTGCATTTCTAATGCCAATAGATTATCCTCATCCAATTTAAAAGGCTTGCTTGATGTTACTTCTACAAACTGAAATCCTTTATAATTAAACTTTGGAGAAAAACTCTCTTTCGCATTACCTTTTGCAATAAAAATATCCGTTTGAAAAGGATCTGAATTGTCGGTAGGTCGATAATGTAAATCGATATTGGAAAGGTCGACCATGCCGTTTTTATACAAACGTTCAGCGTGTTTTATTCTGAAAACAGTTCCGGGAAGCGCCTTTTTTATTAAAATTTCAACCGTTCCCGCAATATTTCGTGGGAATGTATAAACACTTAAAGTATCGTTTATTCTGTTGATTTTAACGGGTTTTAACTTCGCAACTACCCGAATAGGATGCAATTGTTGTGACACTAGTTTGGAGGAAGGAGATGTGACAAGTATCGCTTTATTCCAATTGTGATCGTCAAAATTAGGTTTGTTCCAGTCCTTTATTTCTTTTCGGGCATCATAATGCTCGCCCGTATAAATGCTATTGAAAATTACAGGACTATCTGCTGTTTTCCAGGTTTCATCTGTTACTATCGTTTCAGTAGTGTTATCCGAATAGGTAATTCTGATATTGACCAGACAACCCGGACGGTTTCGCCAATTTGTTTTATCAAAATTCCAAACCGCGGTCGATTGATGATTGTACCAACCGTTTCCTAATAACAATCCAAAAGCGTTTTTCCCTTGTTGCAAATAAGCTGTAATGTCTAGAGAAGCATACAAATTTCGACGATCATATCTTGTAAACATCGGATCCAGCATTCGGTTTCCAACTTTTTTTCCATTGATATAAAACTCATATAATCCACCTGCCGTGACATACACACGAGCCTTTTTAATCGTTTTTGCTGTTGTAATTTCCTTTCTAAAGTACGGTGCCGGCTTATAATTCTTATCATGAGAATCTGATATCCAGTTTCCTTTCCAGTCACTAGCTTGCAACATGGCGGTTTCAAAACGATTTATTTTTGAAACTTCCATCTTGTTTTTATTGCTCCAGACTTTTACTCTCCAGAAATAAGTTGTAAAAGATTGAAGAACTGCTCCATTATACGAAATTAACATAGCTTCTGAAGCTACTTTTCCAGAAGTCCAAACCAATGCCTTTTCTTTAATAAGAGCGATCGAATCCGTTGCTATCTCTATTTGATAGGCCGTTTGCACTACGTCATCTTTATTGCTTTTTAATTGCCATGAAAATCTGGGTTGCGGCACATCAATTCCCAATGGATTTACAAGATGTTCGCAATTGAGATTTACAGGCGTTTGAGAAAAGCCCACTAAATTTATTAATAGAAAAAGGAAAAATATAGTGCGTTTGTGTTGTATCATTATTAAATTTTATTCTTTTGAATTGTAATGCAATATTTCCATTTAAATTTCTTCTAAAACAGCGGCC
Source organism: Flavobacterium sp. LC2016-12 (assembly GCF_015351595.1). GTDB lineage: Bacteria > Bacteroidota > Bacteroidia > Flavobacteriales > Flavobacteriaceae > Flavobacterium. The sequence continues at coordinate 100,031 of NZ_JADKPT010000003.1, forward strand.
CAACCGCCATTTTTCACCATTTTAACTTCAATACTTTCATTACTTTTAATAGTAAAGTTCTTTTTTCTGTAATCCATGGCCTGATATCCTGCATTGATACCGTCTTCAAATGAAGTTACTTTATACGATTTTCCAGCTTTTAAGAAGTTTAGATTTAATTTGAAATTTCGTTCTTTTTCAGCGTTGTTGGTTATTCCGCCAATAAACCATTTTGAACCTTTTCTTTTGGCTACAATGGCATATTGACCGGCTTGCGCTTCCAGAGCAACCGTTTCATCCCAGGTTGTTGGAACTGAGGTTATAAATTCGGTACATTCTTTTTCGCGGTAATAATTGGTTGGATTATCAGCAAGCATTTGCAAACCACTTTCAAAAACTACAAACAAAGCAAGCTGATACGCACGTGTTCCTATACTCGCAGAATTAGGTCGTTCAGACCTGTAAACCTCAGGCTGCATGCTGATCATAGCTCCGGGTGTATAATCCATCGGGCCAACGGCGTTGCGCATAAAAGGAAGATATACACTGTTATCTGGTTTACAGCCTCCCATTTGCTCCATTCCTCTTACGCCTTCATACGAAATCAGGTTTGGGTATTTATATTCTAAACCAGCCGGTTTAAACGCACCATGAAAATCAACCAATATTTGATATTTTGCCGCTTCTTTAGCTACCTTTTCATAATAATTAACCATCACCTGATCACTGCGATCCATGAAATCAATTTTTACTCCGGCTACTCCCCATTCTTTAAAAGTTTTAAAAAGTTCCATGTTTTTTTCTACCGTCAACCATGTTAACCATAATACGATTCCAACCTTTTTTTCTTTCCCATATCGAATCAATTCCTGAACATCAACATTTGGATTAGGCGAATAAGGATCTTCTGTACTTTTAGCCCAGCCTTCATCCATAATGATGTATTCAATACCGAATTTTGAAGCAAAGTCAATAAAATATTTATAGGTATTTAAGTTATAACCAGACACAAAATTCACATCCGGACCATATGGTGTTGCACCGTTCCACCATTCCCAGCTGGCTTGTCCCGGTTTTATCCAGGAAGGATCCTGAACCTGACTTTTTGGAGCCAATTTTAAAGTCATTGTGTTTTCAATAAGTTGTTTGTCATTTTTAGTAATGACAAAATAACGCCACGGAAAATGTCGCGTTCCGGTCGTTTTTGCAATATAATCTGCTTCTTTTAAAATTTTAAGACTTCTGTCGCCGTCTGGTCCAAAATCTAAAGGTGCTTTTGGAAATGTTGATACAACGCCGCTTCCGGTTCCTTTTAAAAACATTCCAGGATAGTCAGACAAATCCGATTCGCTGATTAATATTTTGTATTGTTTTTTTGAATCTGCCAAAACAGGAAGTGTTGACATTTTATCAGAAGATTTCCAATCACTTGCATTAATATGTGAATATTCTTCTTCATAAGAAGTTTTAAAACTTCCTGCCTGTTGCAAATGAAGCAGATAATTTGTTGGGAAATTAACCGTAAAATCTTCATTTAGTATTTCAATTTCTCCTCTTTTGGCCGTTATAAATCGATACGCCACACCTTCATCAAAAGCACGAAATTCAACTGAATATCCTCCTTTAAAATTCAGCAGCAAATAATTATAAACATTTGCTACGGTTGAAAATTTAAGCGGAATGGCCGGTTTTATAACTTCATTTACTTTTCCGGTTTTGCTTCCTGCTAACTTCGGATTTAGTCCTAAAGTTTCATTTTTAAGTACTAAGCCCAAATGATTCTTTGTGGCTAATTCTTCATTTCCTGCTGCAATCGAATAATAGATTTTATCTCTTAAAGTGATGGCTATTTTTAATTCACCATTTGGTGATGCAACTTCAAAATTTGTTTTCTGCGAATAGGTATTAGAAAGCCCAAAAAGCAAAAATAAACAAGCAAATAATTTTAAATTTTTCATCAAAAACATTTTTTATATAAATAACGTCCCACGAAAAATGGGACGTTATTTTATTACTATCTATTACTTCGTTATGACTTGTATTTCGCCACCATTTTTAAACAAATCGTGTGAAATGAAATAGCCATCAATTTTAGCGTTGTTTACTTTAATGGCTTCTAAATCTCTTTTTCCGTTAGGATTTTTTATTGTTACTTTTTTTCCTGCAGGAGTTGTCCACGCTACTTCCTTAAAAATAGGAACGGTAACAATATATTCAGGATCGGCAGGCGATAACGGGTAAAGTCCTAATGCACCAAACACATACCACGAGGACATTTCACCCGCATCATCCATACCACTCATAGCCAGTTTTTCTGGCCCAATTCCGTACATTGTATCTAAAATTTCGTCTATTCTTTTTTGCGATTTTTCAGGTTTGTTTACAAAATAATAAGAAAACGGCGCTTCATGATCCGGCTGGTTTCCGTGGCAATATTGACCAATAAATCCAGAGATATTCCACGCAATATAACTTGGATTCCAAGGTTTTGTAAAGAACTCGTCTAATTTTGCTTCAAAAGGTTTTGCCCCTCCATAAAGCTGCACTAAGCCTGGCATATCATGAGGAACAAAAAAGGATAACTGCCATGCATTTGCTTCTCTGTACATATATTCATAATATGGAAACTCAGGATTAAAAGGCGTTATCCATGAACCGTCTGCTAATCTTCCTCTCATAAAAGTGGTTGATTTATCAAAAACGTTTGCATAATTTTTAGAACGTTTAACCAAGTCATTATAATGTTCTGTATCATTCAACTCTTTGGCCAATAGTGAAAGTGCGTGATCGTCGTAAGCATATTCTAAGGTTTTAGTAACAGCGGCATTTGCTACTGTTTCTACTTTTGGATCTTTAATATCTTGTTCCGGAACATAACCTTTAGCAATATATTCCGCAATATGAGGCCTTGTTCCGCCTTCTTTGTAAGCGTTGTTCAATAATAACTGATACGCTTTTTTAACATCATAATTCCTGATTCCTCGCATATACGAACCTGCAATAAAAGAGGCTGCGTGATCTCCATGAAAGAATGTCGGAATAAAACCTTTTATTTCACCTTCGTTAATAATCGAACTGATTACATCAGCCGTAACATCCGGAGAAAAAATGCTTAGCAGAACCAGTTTATTTCTGTAATCATCCCATAAGGAAGGTAATGTGTAATAGTGGTAATTTTCTTTACGTACTTTACCGGCATCATCTATAAACTGGCCATTTACATCGCTTCGTAAAGCAGGCCATAAAAATGATCTGTACAACATGCTGTAAAACATAACATTTTGTTGTTCTGTTCCGCCTTTGACTTGAATTTTAGAAAGCATGTTTTCCCACTTGGTACTTCCCTCATCAAAAACTTTTGCCAGTGTTTTATCTCCTACCTCAGTTTTTAGATTTTCAGCTGCATTTTCTGTACTTACAAATGACAGTGCGATTTTAACCGTAACCGGTTTAGTATCGCCGTCTTTAATATTTACTAAAGTATAACCGCCGCTTTTTGCGATATCTTTGGTATCTAATTTTTCAATTGGACTGCTCAAAGTCGCATAAAAATATATTTTTTCGCCTCCGGTTCTTTGAAAACCACTTACCGCATTGGCGCCTTCCATCTTAATTTGCCAGTCGTCTACACGATTGTTTGCTTTTCCGAGATCAAAAAGCACTTTTCTGCCTTTGTTGTTTTTAAAAGTATATTCGTGTACACCACAACGTAGCGTTGAAGTCAGTTTTACCTGAACATCATACTCTTTTAAATATACTTCATAATAAGCCGGACTTGCTTTTTCCTGATCATGGCTAAAGGATGATTTATAAGGAAAAGAAGCGCCATCCGAAACTGGTAAAAGCGGAATATGACACAAATTCCAATGTCCTTTGTTGGTATGCGTAAAACCTAAAATTTCTGTATCTTCATATTCGTATCCCGCACCGGATCTGTATTTTGTCATTGGACTTAGCTGTACCATTGCGTTTGGAACAGAAGATCCCGGAAATACCAAACCTGCCCAGACACGCATATTTGCTGGTGGTGTATAACCAATTATTTTAGTGTCCAGTAAAGGCGCAGTTCCAATAAACGGATTTACCAAAGCTGTGTATTTTCCTTTTGAAAGACCTCCTCCAGATTTCTGAGCTGCCGCATTAAAGCCAAAAATTGACATAGACAGTGCCGCAAGAACTATATTCTTGTTAAATTTTATCATTTTATAAAAAATTAAAATCGGTTAAAAACTATAACTCAAGTAATTTTGGATTCTTTTTATAGGTGTCCCACAACAATTCCCCAAATAAGGTATTTGTCCATGCAAACCAGGATCTGGTGAAATTTTTAGGATCATCTTTATGAAAAGATTCATGCATAAAACCGGTATCGCCATGTGAGCCTTTCAACATTCTGATACATTCTTTTATTTCATTTTGGTCAGAAGTGGTGTACGCTCGCATGACAAGCGACATAGGCCAAATCATATCCATACCAACGTGTGGTCCGCCAACTCCCTCTGCTGCTTTTCCTTTAAAGAAAAACGGATTATCTTCTGAGAAAATAAATTTTCGGGTATTTTGATACGTCGGGTCATTAACATCAATCGCATCTAAATACGGTAAACTTAATAAACTCGGCACATTAGAATCATCCATTAATAAATGACCTCCAAAACCATCCACTTCAAATGCAAAAATATCTCCGTATTTAGGGTGTTTAACTACTGCATGTTCTTTAATAGCTTTTGAAACCTCTGCTCCTAAATCTCTTAATTCTTTTGCAGTTGCATTGTCTTTTTTAATGGTGTCCAACATTTCTGCAGCCTGATTCATACTGGCTACAAGAAAAAAGTTTGACGGAATCAGGAAAGAAAAAACAGTTGCGTCATCGCTCGGTCTGAAAGCCGAACAAACCAGGCCAACCGGTTTAACCGGATAACCATAACCTTTTAAAGGTCGTGTATCAGTAGCAAACTGTGTCGTTCTTTGAAATGTATAAGGATTCTTTCCGTCTTTTTGCTGTTGGTCTCTAAAAACCTTTAAAGTGCTTTTAATTGCCCTTACCCAGTTTTCATCAAATGGAGCAACATCTCCGGTATTTTTCCAATAATTGTATGCCAGTCTGATTGGGTAGCAAAGCGAATCGATTTCGTATTTTCTTTCGTGAACACCCGGTTTCATATCGGTATGATCTGTTGTCCACTCCCCTTTTTTATTTGGATCGTTATAAAATGCATTCGCATACGGATCTTTCAAAATGTATTCTGTCTGCCTGTTTATTACACCGACAATAAGATTCTTCAGTTTGGCATCTTTTCCGGCGAAAGCCATATAAGGCCAAACCTGGGCAGAACTATCCCTTAACCACATGGCATCAATATCACCCGTTATAACATAAGTGTCTGGTCGCCCACTTTTTTGCGAATACGTTACGGTAGTATCAAGGGTATTTGGAAAACAGTTATTGAATAACCATCCTAATTCTTTGTCTTTTACATTTTTTTGAAACTCAACGATTGTTTTTTCAATAAAATCGCTTTCAAAATTTCTTTTGTCTTTAGCAACCCTGACAATAGGGAACTCTTTAATCGCTTTTGTACCAGCAACTATTTCCATAGGATCTATGAGCGCTAAACTGCTAAATAAAACGGTGTTTTGGATAAATTTTCTTCTTTCCATTTTGTGTATTTTAAAAGATTAGCTTTTCGTTATTCATTTGATAATGAATACGGAAAGTCTTCTTTGTTTATTCCTCTTTTCTTGTTTGGTGTTTCTGACATGTCAAAATCAAGTGTCGCACCTTTCATTAATTCAGAATGGCTCAGCCAGTTTTTTGTATACGGCTGTCCGTTCAATTTCATGTCTTTAATATATCTATTCTGATCGCTATTGGCAGCAGCATTAATTGTTATGGTTTTACCGTTTTCAAGCTGAATTGTAACTTTTTTAAACAGTGGTGCCCCCAATGCATATTGATCTGAAGCCGGAGTAACCGGATAAAATCCTAAAGAGGAAAAAACATACCATGCTGAAGTCTGGCCATTATCTTCATCACCGCAATAGCCATCTGGTGTCGCATGATACATTCTGTTCATCGTTTCTCTAACCCAATATTGTGCTTTCCACGGTTCTCCTCCATAATTATAAAGGTAAATCATATGCTGAATAGGCTGGTTTCCGTGTGCATATTGTCCCATGTTTGCAATTTGCATTTCTCTCATTTCGTGAACCATACCGCCTGTAAAATTTTTTTCAGCAAAAATGGGTGGCAAAGAAAAAACGTTGTCTAATTGAGAAATAAAGCTCTCTTTTCCTCCCATCAAATCAACTAAACCCTGTACATCATGAAAAACTGACCATGAATACTGCCAGCTATTACCTTCTGTAAATCCATTAAACCATTGAAAAGGATCGAAAGGTTCCATAAATTTCCCATCCTTATTTTTAGGATGCATTAATTTGTATTTCGGATCAAAAAGGTTTTTATAATTTAAACTGCGTTTTTTGTATAAATCAATTTCTGCCTGTGGTTTATTTAACGCTTTTGCCAATTGATAGATAGCAAAATCGTCATAGGCATATTCCAGGGTTCTGGCGCCGCTTTCGTTGATTTCGTCATGAGGCACATAACCCAGAGAATTGTAAGACGCAACACCGGCGCGTCCCACCGCTTTTAGCGGACCTGCATTGTTCGCGCCATGTATAACCGCTTTATACAAATTTTCGATATCATAATTCTTTACTTTACCGCTTTTTAAATACGCTTCAGATACAATTGATGCCGAATTATTTCCTACCATAATATCTCGTAATCCAGGACTTGACCATTCCGGAAGCCAGCCGCTCTCATTAAAAGCATTTGACAGGCCTTCCTGCATTTGAGTGTTCAATTCCGGATACATCAAATTAAGAAATGGATATAAAGCTCTAAAAGTGTCCCAAAAACCGGTATCGACAAACATATAGCCAGGCAAAACTTTTCCGTTGTACGGACTGTAATGCACTACTTTTTTGTTTTTATCGAATTCATAAAATTTTCTTGGGAAAAGAAGTGATCTGTACAAACAGGAATAAAAAGTTCCCATTTGATCCGGTGTTCCTCCATCTACTTTAATTCTTCCTAATTCTTTGTTCCAGACTGCTTTTCCTTTTTCTTTTAACTCATCAAAATTGTCTTTACCAATCTCTTTCAAATTCAGTTCAGCCTGATCATGGCTTATAAAAGAAGAGGCAACTTTAGCATTTACTTTTTCGCCTGCTTTTGTTTTAAAACCAATTACGGCTCCGGCATGATCAGCTTTCATTTCCAGAGCTGCTCCTAAAACATTCCCGTTAAAAGTTGAATTTATCTGGAAATCTTTATCAAAAACGATAACAAAATAGTTTTTAAAATTCTCTGGAACTCCACCGCTATTTTTAGTTGTGTAGCCGATAATTTTTCTTTCAGAAGGAATAATTTTCACGTAAGATCCTTTGTCAAAAGCGTCGATAACAACGTATGCTTTATCCGTTTCCGGAAAAGTAAATCTAAATCTTGCAGCTCTTTCAGTTGGAGTGATTTCAGTTGTAACATTATGATCAGCCAAATAGACACTGTAATAATAAGGTGTCACTGTCTCCGATTTATGCGAAAACCAACTTTGTCTTTCTTCTTCCTTAAATTTTAATTCACCTGTTACGGGCATAATCGAAAACTGACCGTAATCATTCATCCATGGTGATGGCTGATGTGTTTGCTTAAATCCTTTAATTCTCGTTGATTTATAAGTATAAGCCCAACCATCACCCATACCGGCAGTTTGTGGTGTCCAGAAATTCATTCCCCATGGCATTGCAATGGCAGGATAGGTATTACCATTTGATACTCCATAATCTGAATCTGTTCCTACTAATGGATTGACCCAGTCAACAGGCTGCTGTGGCGTTATTATTTCTGAGTTTTGCGCATTTACCGAACCAAAAGCCAGTAATACTGCAATCTTAATAACGCTGATGTACTTAGTTTTTATCAAAATTCAATTATTTAATAGAATTAATTACTTCTTGGTTTATTTTATTTACTTCAGAAAAATTCATTTTGTCTACTTTGCGATCGTAGGTCATAAAACCGTTTACTTCTCCTTCAACATCAGTTGTTTGTGTATACACAGCTGCCGAAAATCCTACTTTAGCCAATTTAATTAACTGATCAGCGTACTCTTTATATTTAGCCGTTGTTTCATCTGTATTTTTAAACTGAGTATATCCCCAATTTTTATCGGTTTGCCAAAGATGATCTTTTACAGGAAGGCCTATACCGCCATATTCTCCTAAAACCGTAATTCTTCGGGCATCGTATAATTTCAATTCCGGTCCCGGATAATGATGAATGTCTAAAATATCTCCGGTTTGAAAGTGATTTCCTCCACTTGAAGAATTTACTAATCTGCTCGGATCGTGGTTTTTTGTCCATTCTGTAATTTCAACCGTTTTGAATTGTCCCCAGGCTTCGTTAAATGGAACCCAGACTACTATACTTGGATAAGAATATAAATTATCCATAATCTCGCGCCATTCTTTTTTGTATGTCTCCTCAGATTGAGCTGTTCTTTTTAGTTCAGTGCCTTCAAAATATTTATGCATTTGCCAAATTGGACCTTCATCACCGCTTGGCATATCCTGCCAAACCATAATTCCGAGTTTGTCGCAGTGTGTATACCATCTTGCAGGCTCTACTTTTACGTGTTTACGAATCATATTAAAACCTAGTTCTTTAGTTCGAACTATGTCATATTTTAAAGCTTCATCAGTCGGAGCAGTGTATAATCCATCAGGCCACCATCCCTGGTCAAGAGGCCCAAACTGAAAACAGTCTTTATTGTTGAGCTGCATTCTTACAATACCATTAGCATCACGTTTAGAAGATATCTTACGCATTGCAAAATAACTTTTCACTTCATCCACAATTTTTCCTTTGCTGCTAAATTTTACTTTAACATCATATAAAAACGGACTATCCGGTGACCATAATTTTGGATTGTTCAGGACAATATCCAACGTTTGACCTGCAACCGCTTTTTCAGAAGCAACTACATTTGTTCCGTCCAATACGGTAACTTCAACGATATCTTCGGCTGTATTTCCTTCTAATTCTGCATTAATACTAATTGTATTACGATCAATATCCGGAGTTGTTCTTAAATTGGTGATGTGTTTTTTATTTACGGGCTCTAACCAAACTGTTTGCCAGATACCAGAAACTGGTGTGTACCAAATCGATTCCGGGTTTTTAACTTGTTTGCCTCGTGGTTGTGTTCCGTCACTTGTTGGATCCCAAACTTTAATAACCAATTTTTGCGATTTACCATTTAAAAATGGTGTTATATTAAATGTAAAAGGTGTAAAACCTCCTGTATGCGTACCAATTTTTACATTATTGATCCATACTTCTGTTTTCCAGTCTACTGCACCAAAATGCAATAAAATATCCTGATTTTTCCAATTACTATCAATTGTGAAATTGGTTTCATACCAAACTTCTTTTTCTGATCCTACAGATTTCATTACTCCCGAAAGGCTTGATTCAACAGCAAACGGAACGAGTATTTTTCCATCGTATCCTTTTGGTGCTGTTTGTCCTACTGGCTGTATTGAATAATTCCATAAACCATTAAGATTTTTCCATTGATTCCTTTCCATTATAGGTCTTGGATATTCAGGCAACGTATGATTTGGGTCTACCTGTTCTGCCCATTTGGTTTTTATTTTATCTCCCTGTGGTTTCCATTGTGCAAAAGAGGTAAATCCAACAAAAAGACAAAGTATAACTATTAATTTATTCTTCATTATGAAATTATGTTTTTGAATTTTTAGAAGTATCCTAAAAATGTGTTTTTTCTTAGCAAATAATAAGGCAAAATAATATAAAACCTGAAGGATGTTTATTTCCTTCAGGTGTTACAAAAATTACTAAACAAACAAACTTACTTACTTAATCAAAATATCCATCTTTATCAAGCTTAGCTGCAGCTTCGATAAGCATTACGCCGCTTAATTGAGTGGTAAGATCTACATTGGCACCAGCTGCAGGCGCAACTTTCCAATTATTTCCTGAAAGCATAGCTGGTCTTAAAATTCCTTTTTTATAGAATGTTTCAGCATTGAACTTCATGAAATCAGCAAATTTTTCTTTATCGGTAGAGTTGATAGTTTCTTGTTGTGTCAACTCAGTAAAATATCTTACCAGGATACCTTTAAACAAACCACCATCTCCCTGGCCTTCATCTTTTAAAATACCTTCTGAAACTAATTTTGGGCTTGTTAAAACGGATCTTCCAGATTTAACTGCATCATCAAGATACGTCTGATCATTTGTTGCTTTATACAATCTTAATCCAGCACCAATCCAGGTTCCCATATTGTAGGTAAATACCCAGTCTTTATTAGTGGTAATTACACCATTAGTTTCTGAAATATTATCCCAAACCAATCCGGAAACAGGATCAACAAGGTTCTTCTTCTGCCAGGCATAAATTTTCTTGGCCCATTCTAAATCTTCAGGATCTTTGTCAATTTCATACAGTCTCATGGCAAGAATAGCAGCAGGACCATTAGAAACTGCATTTTTTTGCATTGGAGTATCTTGTTTCCATGTGATACCACCTCCAAAAACATCGCTCCAGCTTAATTTTATTCGTTCCCATAAAAAATCAGCAACTTCTTTATATTCTGCGTCTTTTGTTGCATCATAGGCACGAAGACTAGAATTGGCAAGCCAAAGCATATCATCGTTAAAAACGTTATTATACGTGTTTCCGTTTTTTACTTTAATTCCTTGTAGCAAAGCTTTCATTTTAGGAATGTAACTTTCATTACCCGTTCTTAAATATCCATCAACAAGAACATCCAATACGTGAGCATTAGGCCAATAATGGAAAGTGCTATTACCGGTATTATTCTGGATATAAGTTCCGTTAGAACCTAAATAAGTATTAGTAGTAGCAAGCTGTAAAGAATCTGCTGTTTTCGCCCATGTATATTCGAATTCAGGAGCAACGACCCCATTAGGATCACGTAACGGAATTGGATCATCATCACAAGATGCAGTCAATAACCCCAATCCGGCAATAGACAAAAACAGGATACTATAACTTTTTGAAAAAAATCTTTTCATACTATTATTATTTAAAAAAGTCTCTCAAAGACAATCCCTGAGAGACGTCTTGATTATTTATAAAATTGTAAAACTGTGTGTGTATGCTGTTGCAGCTGCGCTAAAATTAATTTCTGCATTTACATCACTATTATCAATTGCAGTAGCAAATTTGAAACAGTTGTTCCAGAAATCATTAGTAACCGGTACCATATACCAGTATGATGCCGCAGTACTGGCATCTGGTCTGTTATTGTCTCCATTAACACTGCCATACCATTCTTCTGATGTTGTATCACCGTTTACAACTGTAAACTTAAATTTATAACGCTCATCTTTACCCCATGATTCTACTTTGAAATCAATGTGCTTGTTAGCCGCTTTCCAAATACCTCCACCAGAATAAGTATATTCAAATAAATAAGAACTAAGTGGCGGGAACCACAATTCAATTTTTTTAATTTCGGTCATAGTTGTTGACCCATCGCTGAAATCAACTTTTATTTTATACACTTTACTTTCTCCGGCATACGTTGTAGCTCCATCTTGTTTTAATTTAGCTTCGCTGATATAAAATACTTCAGGAGTTCCATTTTTTCTTGTTATAAATTTGTAGCTACCTGCCTTTAGTTTTGTGTAAATTTCAAATGAAGTAGCGCCAGTTTTTTTGAAAGCCTGTGCATCTGCAACAGTTTCTCCATTTTCAGAAGCTGTACCTGTAATAAACAACTGGTCCGGAGTTGGGAAACCGCCTGGTCTCTGAACTTCGATAATACCTGATACTGAAGATTTTTGAACATTTAATCCTTTGGTAGAATAAACCGTCCATTTTAATTTTCCAATACTTTCAGATTGAATTCCAGCCATTTCAGCAATTTTGTTCAGCTCAGTAAATGAAATGTTCAATTTATTTTGGAATCCTTTTCCATCTGAAGGGATTGTGTAAACCGGTTTAGAGAAATCGCCACTTTCACGATCAAAAACTACATCGTAAAGTACCGCTCCGTTATCTTCTGCCTTTGCAGCTTCCCACTCAAAAATAGCAGAACTTTGCGCTCCAAGATCAAAAAATTTATTATCAGCTGGTGAATAAAGAGCATTAACTGCACTTACATTCGTGTGGCTCATTGTTTCGTCGTTGTCGCAGCTTACAAGAAATATTGCGCAAATAACTATTAATAGTTTTGAATATATATTTTTCATGTTATTGTTTTTTTAGATTGATATTATTTTACCAGTTTGGATTTTGAGTTAAATTTGAATTAATCAAACGTTCGTCTCTTGGTATTGGCCATAAGTAGTGTTTATCCGGATCAAAAGTTCTTAAATTAACTCTTAAGTATCCATTATCTACTGAAGAAACACCAAATTGTGCTCCATGCGCATAACCATTTAAAACATCTTCAGCTATCTTCCATCTTCTGATATCAAATATTCTAAGACCTTCCATTCCAAATTCTGTACGGCGTTCATTTCTAATCACTTCACGAAGTCCTGTTTGTCCTAGTGAAGCATTATAGGATAAAGCTGCACCATCTGTAAATCCTGCTCGCGTTCTTAAAGCCTTAATGGTTTGATCCCAAACTGTACTGTTCATTTGGTTCAACTCATTTTTAGCTTCAGCATGCATCAACAAAATATCAGCATAACGGAAAAGCATTAAATTTAAACCAGAATTTAAAGAGGTTGTATGCTGTAAATCATAGTATTTACGCGTATAATATCCTGTAGCCGTTTTTGATGATCCTTGTGCATATTCATCAGGCGCAGCAGTATTTGGATCAGAACCCGGTTTAATATAAATAGTTTTAGAGCTTCCATCTGCTTCTTTCCAGTTGTATTGATCATACACTACTGTTCCGGTAAGTCTTGGATCTCTGTTTGCATAAGGATTATTTTCATCATAACCTGAACCAGCTTCATTAATTCTTTTTCCGTTAGTCATTATGTAACTATCAACTAATTCCTGAGTTGGTGCTAAGCCATTTAATCTTGCACCGGCAGAAATTGGTGCCATATCAAAAAACTCTCCCCACATTCTATCAATTGGTACATATTGCAAACTCAAGATATCTTCGCTACTGTATTCGTTTTGTGTTGCAAACAAACCTTCATAAGAACCAAATAATGCATATTGACCATAGGTGTTCGCCATAAACTGTTCTGTCACCTGTGCCACTTCTGCCCATCTGCTTTCATACAAAAGGACTCTTGCTTTTAAGGCCACTGCAGCTCCTACAGTAATTCTTCCTCTTTCAGCAGGAACTAACTGCGTATTTTTAGGAAGCGCTGGAATTGCAGCATCAAGTTCATCTAATATAAACTCAACCACTTCAGCATGTGGCGTTCTGCTAATAGTGGAAGCCTCTTCAAGAGAAGGATCTTTCTTTACTAACGGAATATCTCCAAACCACGTAGTTAACTGAAAATGTTGAAATGCACGAATAAAACGCGCTTCAGCAGTCATTCTGGCAATTACAGCAGGATCTGCATCTGGTACGCGTCCGATATTTTCTATAATTAAATTACAGGTTTTAATTCCTGAATATCGATCGTTCCATTCGCCTTTTATTCTTCCTAAAGAAGGATCATAAATTCCTGCCGCAATAGATGCCGCTCCTTCGTTATCTCCTCTTCCGTTATAAGCATTATCAGAAAGTGCTTCATTGTAAAAGAATCTCGAACTGTTCTGCATTTGTGAATAAGCAGTGTTCAAAAAAGTCTGAGCCTTGTTTACACTTGTCCAATAATTAGAATCTGTAAATCTATCCTCTGGTGCAAGATCCAGGCTTTCACAACTTACCAGCAATAATAATACAGCCGGTATAAATTTTATGTGTTTAAGTATATTTTTCATTTTCGTTTTTTTTTAAAAGCTAATATCAAGACCCATTCCGTAATAAGCCTGCGTTGGAAAGGCTCTTCCGCTGTTAGCCCCAGAAGGCGACATACTACTATTGAACTCAGAAAGTTCAGGATCAACAAATTTCACTTTAGATAACGTAAGAAGATTTTGCCCTGATATATACATACGGAATCTGCTCATGCCTAATTTTTCTGCAACATCAGCTGGTAATGAATAACCAAACTGTACGTTTTTAAGCCTGGCGTAAGCACCATCATATAAATACATATCTGAACCTCTTCTAAAGTTATTCGTATTAGACTGGGTACCATTATTTGCCAAACGCGGGTAACGTGCATCAGGATTTTGAGGTGTCCAGTAATCAAGCTGATGTGTATACATCGTCATACCATAATTATAGTGAAATGGCTCAACCAATTCTCCTCTGATCATCATGGTTCTTTTTCCAACACCCTGTATAAAAATACTCAGATCAAAATTTTTGTAATCTGCAGTGTAGGTCGCTCCAAATGTATATCGTGGAAAAGGGTTTCCAAAAATAAATTTATCGTTATCGTCAATCTTACCGTCCTTATTGGCATCTACATAGCGGTTATCACCAGGCTGTACAGTTAAACCTTCAGGAACAGCAGCTCCTTCAATTTCCTGCCAATTTTGAAAGTATCCGTCTCTTTTTAAACCAACATAAGAATTAAATGGCATACCTTCTCTAAGCAGAACTTGTAACTCTTCTACTCCGGTTAATCTTTCTTCACCACCGCTATATTCTAGTACTTTGTTTTTAGAGTCTCCAACATTTACTGTTAAACTTTGGGTTAAATCTTTGCCTTTATGTGTATAAGTGGCGCTTATTTCCCATCCTCTATTACCCACTTTACCATCATTAAAATCAGGAAGATCTGTTCCAAATACTCCTGGCACTTGTGGTGGAATAAGAATATCTGAAGTTACTTTATCAAAGTAATCAAATGAGAAATTTAAAGCTCCTTTAAAGAAATCAGCTTCAAGACCAATATTAAATGTTGCCGCTTTTTCCCATTGGAGATCAGCATTTGCAAAATCATATCCCGTTCCGCTTACGCCAGAATTATTAAATCCGTATCCATTCTGAAAAGTAAAGTAAGTGGTCTGATATTGAAAATTGTTAACGTTTTGATTTCCTACAATTCCATAAGATGCCTTAAACTTCAGGTTACCCACTTTATCCCTGTAATTTTCCATAAAGTTTTCTTTGGTAAGCGCATAACCAACGGTTCCTGATGGAAAGAATCCCCATCTAATTTCTTCTCTGAATTTGGATGAACCATCATATCTAAAAGTAAATTCAGCAAAATATTTATCATTGTAATCGTATGTTGCACGGCCTAAAACAGAGTTTAAACTATTCTTACCTGCTCCACTATTCGAATTATATGTGTTATCTCCTATTACCGTTTCACTCGTTGGAGTTCCTAAATCGGGATCAGTAAATTTCTTGTATACACCAACTCCTCTGTCTGAATGATTTTCATTTGTGACACCAACCATGGCACCAACGTTATGAACTCCTGCAAAAGTTTTATTAAACTCAACCAAAAATTGCGTATTTAAGTCAAGAGCTTTTCTGGTTTCGTCATTGGTATCACGATCAGCTCCATAAACGCCTTGTGGCAAAAAATTTACTTGTTTTGTTCTGCTGTACATACTTCCGTTCCACAAGCGTCCTCCAAAAATACCTTTTAGTTTTAGGAAACTAGTAAGCTTGAATTCAGCATTTAAAGATCCAAAAAGGTCATCATTGTCATATTTTCTAAAACCGCCCTGCTCTAATATCCCTAAAGAGTTAAATTGCTGCAGT
This sequence comes from Flavobacterium sp. LC2016-12, assembly GCF_015351595.1. GTDB lineage: Bacteria > Bacteroidota > Bacteroidia > Flavobacteriales > Flavobacteriaceae > Flavobacterium. The sequence goes on from NZ_JADKPT010000003.1 coordinate 115,826, forward strand.
ACATCATTTGTCAGGTAATTGCCATTTTCATCTTTTTGTTTATAATAAAGTGGAACCCTGAAAGCATCTACCATTAATGTACCGGTACTGGACGAATGATCTGAAATTTTTTGTTTTGCATAGGCAAGACTGGAAGTCAATTTGAATTTACCGTATTCATTGGTAAGATTAATTCTGAAATTGTAACGCTCCAGACCTTTTTTTGGTCCTACAAAATTACTTTCCTGATCTACATATCCTAATGAAACCAAATAAGTAGAGTTTTCATTACCTCCTGAAACAGAAAGATTCTGATTTAATTGCAGTGCCGGTCTTACAATTTCTTCAGCAAACCATTCTGTATCTCCATCTGCTTTTAATTTAGCAATTTGTTCTGCAGTAAAAACTGCGTTTGCCTCACCTGAATTGTATGCAGCTTCATTTCTTAGCATTGCATTTTCATAACCATGTACAGGTTTAGTAAAGAAAAATGGATTGTTGTATCCAACCAAACTACTATACTGTACAGTCATCGGTTTTCCTTTACTTCCTTTTTTAGTTGTAATTAAAACAACACCATTATTAGCTCGCGAACCGTAAATAGCGGCACTACCTGCATCTTTAAGCACGGAAACACTTTCAATATCCGCAGGATTTAAGGTATTAATATCCCCTCCCACAATTCCATCAATTACAATCAATGGGCTATTATTTCCCAATGTGCTTATACCCCTAATATTAAGATTTATACCAGCACCCGGTTCAGAGTTGTTTTGCTGAATAATTAAGCTGGGAGCTTTTCCCTGTAAAGCCTGAGTTGCATTAACACTTGGCCTGCCTTTAAAAGCGTCGCTGCCAACCTGATCAATAGCACTAATTACTTTACGCTTCTTTTGTGTACCGTAACCTACAACAACTACTTCGTCTAAAGCCGATACATCCAGATCTAAAGAAACATTAATAGTACTTCTATTGTTTACTTTAACCTCTACTGATTTATACCCAATCATAGAGAATCTCAAAGTTGCATTGGGATTGGTTACTGCTATAGTATAGTGTCCATCAAAATCAGCACTAACTGCGCTTTTAGGATTACTCACATCGACTACGGTAGCTCCAGGAAGAGATAAGTTATCGGAAACACCGATGATAACTCCAGTGACCTGGATTTTTTGAGTCTGGGCGTACATATGCCCCGAACAAATGAGAATAATTAGGAAAAAGAAATGCGTATACAGCATTTTTTTCTTTTTGAAATCTGATTGTTTCATCATAAAAAATTTTGGTTAGTTACTACTTAGTAAAATAATAAGTGAAATTTAAAAGTCATTGAAATCGAATTTCTCAAACTTTTATGGTAATGAATTAAATAAGCTTTTATCCCTTAAAATGCTCCGGAAAATCTCAATTGATAAAAATTATACAGTTACTATATTATTTAATTCCTAACAAACATACTAAAACGTTTTAGTATAAAAAAATTTTTTTTACTATGTATAATTTTAATGTTAATTTTATAAGAAATGAATTTAATTGAAGTAGTTTTTTAAATATAATGCAATTTATTTTCACGAAAACGTTATAAAACGATGCAAAATAAAAAGAATGATAAAATTGACCAATAAACAAATTGTCAGAAAAATTGGTGTAATATATTTAAGAAACGTCTAAAAAAAAACTAATCTGAATGTCAATTGAAAGTATTGACATTCAGATTAGTTTTAAGAAGATAAAACGTTTTAGTATTTATCGATAAAATATAGAGTAATTTTTATTTAGGCAATGAAGATTCCCGTACAATTAATTCTGTTTTTAACACAATTTGATGTGTAATTTCTGCTACATCTTTTTTCTTTAAAAGCGGCAACATTACGTCCATTAAAGCAGTACTTATTTCATTTAAAGGCTGATAAACAGAAGTAATAGCCGGGTCGTAGATTTTGAACATATCATTATCGTCAAATGCGATAATACCGATCTCATTAATTAATTTTGGGTTTTTTACCTTAAAAACTTCCAGTCCGCTCTGCGCAAGATAATTAGTAGCGAAAAAGACGGCGTCTAAGTCAGGATTTTGATCAAGGAACTCCTTAATATATTCTTTGCTTTTTCCTTTATTGATTTCACTATAAGGAATTTGAAGCGTAATCGATTTTAGATTATTTTGAGAAACTGCCTTATCGTAGCCGGAAAGACGACCTAACATCTGTGTTTGATCAGATGCTGTTGTAATAAAACCAATGTTTTTAAATTTATTTTGTATCAAATGTAATGTTGCATCAAAAGAAGCCTGTTCATTGTCAATAACAACACTATTACAATCTAATCCTTCAAAAAAACGGTCTAATAAAATTACAGGTATATTGTCATTTATTAAATTTTCGATGGTATCTTTTATCCCAGGCGACGGTACAATTATAAAACCGTCAACTTGCCGAAAGTTAAACAAAGTGATTAGTTCATTCGATTTCTCATCGTCATTTTCGTTACTGCAGAAAATAACTTTGTAACCTTTATCGTACGCAATATCTTCAAAGATACGAGCCAGTTTTGAAAAGAAATTATTAGAAATATCTTCCATCATAAAAACCAGGATTTTTGATTTTCCGGTTCGCAGACTTTGTGCAATTTGGTTAGGTCTGTAATTTATTAATTTTGCATAATCTAAAACCTTTTTTGTAAGTTCTTTAGAAATGTGTTTTTCTTTTGCTTTGCCATTTAATACAAAAGATACTGTAGTTACAGATATCTTTAATTCATCAGCAATATTTCTAATCGAAACAGGTTTTTTTTTCATTTGAAAATCAATTTAATTTACACTCACAAATTTTCGTCAAATATAGTAAAGTTATTATTGTAGCCTAAAATTAGGGCAATCATCTTTTGATATTTTAGTGTATTTTTTACATTTAATACTCATTGAATCAGATAATAAAGATAAAAACCCTTTTTAGAATTGGATCTTTTACAATAAAACGTTTACAAAATAATTTTAAGCAACATACACTTCAATTTTAACGACCAAAATCATCCTGAAGACGAACAATATCTTCTTCGTCAGAAGGGTTGTTCTGATCTGTGTGCTGCCATATTTCAGCAATAACACCCCATGAGTCTAAACCAATTAAGCGATGGCGTTCTCCTATTTCCATCTTTATAAAATCCTGATCATGAAGCGTTTTTAATTCTCCTTCAACATCTGTATCACTAATTTTTACTCCTACCGGACCTTTAACAACTTTCCAAATTTCAGATCTTCTAAAATGATACTGCCAGGAAAGCCTACGTTCTGGGGCTACCACTAATATTTTTGGACTTAACTTATTTGTGATTTGAACTTCGTCAAGTTTTAAATGCGAAAAAAAGGTTTTTATAAACTCATTTGCCTGATCTTCATCAATTACAAAAAAACCACCCCATGGTCTGGTTTGGTCCTCATTTATAATAGTAAAATTGTGTTTTTCTATTTCACTTCTAACCTTTTCAAAAACGTCGGCTTTGCTATCTGTATCAGATATTTGTATACTCATTTGTTATATATTTTAAAATAATAAATTATCTATAATCTAAAAATATGGCAATTCTGCTTTTAACTTTTCCCAAAAAACTTCGTTAAAAAGATAGCTTGAACCTAAAATACTGGTTTCTTCTGTATTTTCTATAATACTTATTGGTAAACTAATGTTCTGCTTCTTAAAATTTTCTTCCAGTTTATTCAAAAACAAACGATTAGATTTGGCAATATTTCCGCCTATTACTAACAAATCGGCTTCAAATTCAACAATATACGGAGTTAGGAATTCGCTTAAATTATTTGCAAAATCATCAAATATTTTTGCTGTTGCATAATTCTCAATACTCGCAATTTCTTTTACGCCATCTGTAAGTTTTTCACCTGTGCTCTTTTCGTACTGATTTAAAAACCATCTTGTCGAAAAATAATTATCTGCAATATTATCCTTATATTTTTTATCCCATAAACAACCGTTATGAGGAACATTACTTCCTTGTGTTACAGGCAATTTATTATCTAAAAAAGCCGCCCCAAAACCAGTTCCTAAAGTAATTGCAATCACTTTATTTGTATCTGCGTTTGATTCTTGTTTTAGTGCTCCGCCTACTCCAAAACAGCTGGCATCATTTAGAAATCTAAAACTAACATCCTTTTTACTTAAATACCTTAAAAGCTCATCTGATACAGAAACTTTATACAAAGCTTCATATTTATCATTTCCTTCAAACATTGCAATTCCACTTTGGTATTGAAAAGGTCCGGGCATGGAAAAGGCAATTCCAACTGTTCCATTTAATTCCTGTGTTTCCCCGATCGCCTGAATAGTTTGATTAATTATTTCGGCCCACTTTTTAATAATTATTTCTTTAGAAGCTTTACTGTCTACAGCACCGCTAAAATACGTTCCTGAAATTACCTTAAAATTATCACCATTTACTGCAGCACTACTAATATGACTCCCTCCTATATCTACCCCTATTGTTATTGCCATTTTTTATTCCTTTTAAATATTTTTTATTTAATAATCAATTCATTAAATTCATTATCACTTACACTCTAAGCTGATTATGGGTTCTTCGTTTTTCGGATTTAAAATAATATTCAAACCTAAAAAGAAAGATTTTCGACATCCAATACTATATTGTCAAAAGACAATACTTTTATCCTAACTGGTAAAACATTTTACCATTATACTACAAACTCCCTGTAAGACTCTAAAAAAAGCCTCTTTTATATTAAAAATAAATAGCTGATTATGTTTTAATTGAGAAGAATATCACATTACTTTTTGAGTGCCTTTGAAATAGCCTTTTGTAAAATTGGCTCCATTATAGCATACCCGGCTTCATTAGGATGTACACCATCTGTTCCTAATTCTTCTTTTAAACCCCATTTTTCATTAACCATAGCTGAAAAATAATCGACATACAAAAGTTTGTTTTTTTCTGCATACTCTTTTAAAACTTTATTTAGCTCAATAACTTTTTGAGCGGGCTCTAAACCACGTTTCCACGGAAAATCTGCTGCAGGAAGAACAGAGCAAATAATAACTTTTATACCATTTTGTTTTGCCAGCTCATACATCGAGAATAAATTTCCTGATGTTGCCCCAAGAGAGTAAGGCCCCGTATTTTGTGCTATATCATTTATTCCTGCTAAAATAACCACTACTGAAGGTTTTAACGCGATTACATCTTGTCTAAATCGCAATAGCATTTGCGGGGTAGTCTGTCCGCTTATACCTCTGTTAATATATTTATTGGCAGAAAAAAAGTCAGGTCTTTTACTTAGCCAGCCTTCCGTTATTGAATTTCCCATAAAAACCACTCGACTATGATCTTTAGAATTTAGAACCTGCATCTTTGCGTTTTCTTCTTTATACCGATTTAAATTTGGCCAATCCTGGCCGTATGAAATACTACATAAAGAAATGAGAAAGGCTAAATAAAAGGATTTCTTGATTTTCATTATAAAACTAAAAAGATTAAATTAAAATATAGATTTAAGATTCACACACTAATATTGTATTCAAAATATTTTTGTGTTAATAAAAAATTATTATTTAAAATTTTAACGATATAAATAACAATCGATAAAACAATTACAAAATAATAATAAGAATGTGTAATTTCGAAGCAAATATACTAAAACGTTTTAGCAAAAAAAACATTTTCGCTTTTTTTTACTGTCTATTTTGTGAAAAATATAATTCTTTTATTTATCAATAATTTAGCATTCAACTATTTCCGGAAATAATACTATAAAATCTGCTATATTTATTTTGAAAAATCATTTCGGATTACTAAATTATTATTGCTCTTTTTAGTTTTTAACAATTAGATACCCTGTTGTCAAAAAAAGAACATCAAAAATCGCATTAAAGATGTATTTTAGTAAATCTAAATCGTTTTACTAATTCTTTTATCTTTAAACAGTATGTTCTAGTAAATTATACCGCTATACTATTAACCTTTTCAGTAACTAAACCACAGAAGAATGAAACAAATCACAACACTCTTTATTTTATTGATCGCACTTAATTCTGGTGCGCAATCAAATAACTGGCAATCCTTATTTGATGGAAAAACGCTTAAGGGATGGAAACAGCTCACCGGATCGGCTATTTATACAGCAGAAAACGGAATGATCGTTGGCACAACGGTAGATAAATCACCTAATTCTTTTCTTGTAAGTGACCAACGCTTAACCAGTGATTTTGTATTGGAAATGGAAACCATGATGACAGATGCAAACACCAACTCAGGTATACAATTTAAAAGTAATTTTGATACAAAAGCCAATGATGGCAAAGGACGTGTCTACGGTTATCAGTACGAATTAGATCCTTCTGATCGTAAATGGAGTGGTGGAATCTATGATGAAGGAAGAAGAGAATGGTTATATCCCGCATCAAACAATCCAAAAGGTCAGCTACTTTTCACCCCAAATGTGTTTCACAAAGTCCGTATAGAATGTATTGGCAATACGGTAAAAACATGGTTAGACGGAACTCCGGTTTCTTATCTCGCAGATTCTATAACAAGCAACGAAGGTATCCTTGCCTTACAAGTACATTCTATTGGCAAAGCTAAAGATGCAGGTATTAAAATATTCTGGAAGAATATCAGAGTTCAGACAAAGAATATTAAACCACTTGCCTTTCCGGAAGGTATTTATGTTGCTAACTTTATCCCAAATAAACTTACCCCGTATGAAGAAAAGAGCGATTGGAAATTATTGTTTGATGGAAAAACTTCAACAGGATGGGTTGGCGCTTACAAAAACTCTTTTCCTGATAAAGGATGGGAATTGAAAGACGGCCTTTTAAAAGTATTGTCTTCAAACGGAAGTGAATCGACAAATGGCGGTGATATTGTCACTCAAAAAGAGTATGCTGCATTTGATTTGTCATTTGATTTTAAATTGACAGATGGTGCCAATAGCGGTATCAAATATTTCGTAACATTGAGCGAGAAAAACAGTGGCTCTGCTATAGGTTTAGAATATCAATTGCTTGATGATGTGCTACATCCGGATGCAAAATTAGGCAGAGATGGTAATCGTACACTTGGTTCATTATATGATTTAATCAAAGCGCAAAAAACAGAACGTTTCTTCCGTAAACCTGGAAACTGGAATACGGGTCGTGTTATTGTTTATCCCAATAACCATGTTGAACATTATCTAAATGGTGTAAAAGTATTGGAGTATGACAGAGGTTCACAAGCATTCCGTGACTTAGTTGCCCAAAGCAAATACAAAGTCTGGCCAAACTTTGGTGAAGCAGAAAAAGGGCATATTTTGATACAAGATCACGGTAATGAAGTGAGCTTTAGAAGTATTAAAATCAGAGAATTGAAATAGTACTTCGACTGAAACTAAATTGTAAATAATAAAAAAGAAACCCAATCCGTTTAAGATTGGGTTTCTTTTTTATCAAATTATGTGAAAAATTATACTTTATAATATTGTTCCCATCCTTTGCGTGGTGGCGGCCCCACTAATAATTCATTTGCATTTTTACTACTGGTAATTATTTTTTTACTTCTGTCAAAAACAATTTTTTCGCCTGTCCATTGCGCTAAAACTCCAAGGCAAAAAACCTGGCTTAAAGGCCCCGCAATCTCAAAAGGAGAACGTGTTTTTTCTTGTCCTTTACATGCTTTTAGAAAATTAGCGAAGTGATTCGATGTACTTTCCGGAACAACAGGTAAACGAGAAGCCATCTCTTTTGCTTTTTCTTCAGGAATAATTGACAATGTACTCCCGTGTGAACCTCCTTTAAAAGTCAAATCCTTGCTGTAAATAATTTTGCCTGGATTTAATTTTGCAGGAGCAATTGCTCCATTGCTTGGTGGCGGAATATTAGGATCAAGTCCCTGTACTCCATATCCTGCCGGTATTGGCGGAAGATTATCTACTCCGTCATACCATTTAATTTCGACCGGCGGCATACTGTCGCGTTTAGGGAATTTGAATGACAGTGTTGTAGACATAGGATAAAAAAAGTCGTTATGCCCTTCTAATTTAATTGGATCAACTTCATAAGGAAGACCGAGGTCAAGAAACTGGTGAGCTGTATCCAAAATATGCGCTCCCCAATCGCCTAATGCCCCCATGCCAAAGTCGTACCAACAACGCCACTGACCATTTACAAAGTCTTTGTTATACTGATGTCCCTGGGTTTGCATTTGCCACATCTCCCAATCAAGTGTGCTTGGTATAGGTTGCGCTGGTGGAAATGAAGTAATTTTCGGGTTCCAGCTGTGCCAGCGTCTCGGAGAATTCATGTGTGCCGTAATAGCGGTTACATCTTTTATTATTCCAGCGTCAACCCAGGACTTAAACTGAAAATAATTAGCTTCAGAATGTCCTTGATTTCCCATTTGGGTAACCACTTTTGGATGTTTTCTGGCCGCTTTTATCATCAGCTCTACTTCGTTGAAGCTGCGGGCCATTGGTTTTTCTACATATACGTGTTTGCCAAGTCCAATCGCCATCATTGTAATTGGAAAATGAGAAAAATCAGGTGTACCAATAGAAACTGCTTCTATCTGATTGCCCATTTTATCAAACATTTGTCTAAAATCTTTAAACCGGGGTACATTTGGAAACTCTTTTAATATTTCTAAAGTGTGAGGTGCTTCCATATCTACATCGCACAGTGCTACAATATTGGCTAATCCTGTTTTGTAGAGCTCACGAATAATCTCTCCACCTCTGTTGCCAATTCCAACACAGGCAAGATTTACTTTTTCAGCACTTCCAAAACCAGAAAACTTTAGCTCATTGGCAAACAAAAAACCAGGTGTTGCAACTGCCGCTGATGCCAAAATGGCTTGCGTTAAAAACTTTCTTCTTGAATAATTATTGTCAGACATATAAAAGTGATTTTTTTAAAATATAAAAATTAAACAAACTCAATATCAAATAAAAAGCATCGTAGTACTACAAACTTAATAAAAAAAATGCCCGTTGTTTTTTAGCTTTTTAAACCAGATTAAATTCAGGCTGCCATTTTTCAATGCCATTCTTATAAATTGCTTTATTCATAAGATGCACGCAACAAGCTGTTTTGGCACCAGTTATAACATTAGATACGGGCGTAGCATTTGTTGTGATGCTTTTATAAAATTCTTGTAAGGCATACCAGCTTCCATCTTTTGATTTTTCTTTTAGAATAGGAGTACCACCATCCTTGTTCCATTCAATTTTTGAAGCGCCGGTAACACCATCAACTGTTTCAAGTTCCTTCCTCGTTTGCTTTTCTGGATAAAATAGTCCTTCATCCATCAACAATTCAATGGTACCTTTAGTTCCTTTTAATTTAAAAAGATAGCCGTCTTTTTCATTAGCGCAGGTAGCACCAAAATTTCCGATCATTCCTTCTTTATTGTAACGAAGAATGGTTTGTACATTATCAAAAGTTTCTCTTCCGTCTTTGTAAAAATCAATTCCGCCGGTTCCCAATATTTCATCAGGATGGGTATTAAAAGCCCAGTTAATAAAATCAACCTGATGGGATAATAATTCCGCCGGCAAACCGCCTGAATATTCCTTGTACATTCGCCAGTTTATTTGTTGATCTGTATAACCTGCAGGTACAGTTCTTCTCCAGTTTGCGTTACGATCCCATCGACAATCAATCTGTGTCACCTTACCAAGATAACCGCTATCAATCATTTGTTTTACTTTAAAATAAAGTGGTGTGTAGCGATATTGATGACCAACCTGCAAAATCAGATTGGGATTTTCCTTTGTCAGCGCAACAAGTTCAAGAGCCTGTTTTGCATTATACGTCATTGTTTTTTCTAAATATACATGCTTTCCGGCTTTGATAGCGGCGGCTGCAATTTCGTAATGATTGTAAAGAGGCGTCGCAATAATTACCGCATCAATTGTTTTATCATCCAGCAATCTTCGGTAATCTTTCTCGTAACGGATATTATTTTGTTTATCCAATGTCTTAGCCTGCTCCAAACGAAATGGCAATACATCGCAAACCGATTTCAATTGAAACTCTTCTGGCATATTATTAATTACACTCCCCAGACCTTTGCCCCTGTCTCCACAGCCAATTATTCCAATTGAAATAATTTTTGCTGTTTCTGTAAAAGAGTATGCCTGCAGCATTTGCTGATGCAATAAAAGTCCAGCTGTAAATAAACCTGATTGGCGAATAAAATTCCTGCGCTTCATATAGTAAACAAGATTAAAAAATTAAAAAAGCAAGACTTGCTCTATGGCTATAATAAATTGTCCTTCTAATATAGAAATTAATACTTTCAAAAAATGGAGTAGTAAAAATATTTTATAAAAAACATACTATAAATAATACCACTAAAAAGTTTTTTACGATAGATAGCAGACGGAGATACCTATTACTAAAAATTAAAAGTCAGTGTAAACACGAACTCCAGATCGGTAAAAAAGCCTCCAAAATCTAATGTCTTTGGAGGCTTTTATTTTTATAAATAGCTTTTACTTTTTGCTTAACTGAATTTGATAATTGAAAGAAGTTGGCTTGGCATATACCATATATTGCTCTAATGGTCTTGGTCCACATCCGTTAGAACCAACTCCCAGCGTTTTATGACTAACGCATAAAACCGTGCCTTTACTTTTTGGAAGATCAATTTTATATTCAACCGGATCCATTTCCTCATCACTGTAAGGAAGTGCAGAAACCTGCAGAAACGAATCAACTTGTTTTACAGTTATTCCTGTTCCTTTTCCTGAAGCAAGATTTGCCCAGCGAACATCTTCATGATTGCCACATTCCATTGGTTTTTCGTAAGGTGTTAATTGTTGAGCGACAGTGCTGTTATAATGCCCCACATCAAATCCGCTTTTGCGATCGGCATAATTTTCCACTGGACCACGACCTAGATAATCGAATTGGTCAATTTCCTTTTTCAGAAACATACGAACACCAATTCTTGCCAAAATTAATTTAGGATCGTTAAAGCTAACATTGTTTGCAGCTCTTATAGTTCCAGTTCCATCAATTGTGTAAACCGCTTTATGTTCTACCTTAAAATTTTCTTTGCCTCTACCGGTTAAACTTACTGTAATTTCAACTACATCTGGAGAAACCTGCTTGCTTTTTACCTCATTTGTCACCCAGCTAATATTTTTCAAACCGTATTTTTCCCAGTCACGATAAGCCCACATATCATCCGTTTGGTGAGGAGCACGCCATAAATGAAGTTTTGGTCCGCCTTCTTCTTGCAGGATATTTTCCCCGCCTTTCTCTAATTTTGTAAATGTTCCTTTTTCTTTATCAAAATCAAGACTAAAATCGTTCCCTTTTATATTGATATTCTCTTTAGTTTCACTTAAAGTTAATTTGCCTCCTTGGGCTGTATTCTTCGCAGCTGGTACCGGCACATTTAATTCAAATTGCTGCCAGGCAACTTCAAACCCTTTTTTCGCCCAATTCTGATCGTTTATCAGATAAAATGAAACTCTTACAAAATATTCAGCACCAGGTTTCGGCGTAATAGTAAATGGTATTTTTATATCTTTTTCTGTACCAGGATTGATTGTTCCTACTTCTAAATTACCAGAAGATACTGGAGAACCATTCTCTGTTAATTCCCATTTAGCAGCTAAACCATCAAGGTTAAGAAACTGATAACGATTTTTTATTGTTACCATTCCATTTTTAATGTCTTTATCTCGAATACTGATCCATTGATAAGCATGTTTTAATTCCGGAAAATGAGGTTTTGGCGATCTGTCTGAGAAAACTACTCCTTTATGAATGAAATATCTATCATTTGGAAATTCACCAAATCCGCCGCCAAATGCAGTAATAGGATGTTTAGGATCACGATTGTTATAGATTCCCTGATCCTGCCATTCCCAAATAGCACCGCCTAGCAATTGAGGATAATTGTCAAACATCTCATTATAAAGATCTACTGAACCCATTGAATTGAACATTGCATGTGCATATTCACATAAGTAAAAAGGTTTAGTAAGCGAATTGTCTTTCGCATGTTCTTCCATAGGTGCTATCTGCGTATACATCTGACTGTCAATATCAGCAGGATTTTTTGTACCAATACCAAAACCTTCATAATGTGTAGGACGATCAGGATCAATTGCTTTGATTGCAGCTAAAGCCGCTCTAAAATTAGTCCCCCCATTTCCGTTTTCATTACCCAATGACCAAATAATAACGGAAGGATGGTTTTTAAAATTTTGAACGTTAGCTACATTTCGATCAATAATCGCCGCTTTTATAGTTGGAACTTCATTGAATTGATTCTGTTCTTCGTGACATTCTACATTGGCCTCTGCAACAAGATAAATTCCGTATTCATCACAAAGCTCATACCATCTTGGATCGTCAGAATAATGGCTTGTACGAACGTGGTTGCTGTTCGTTTGTTTGATAAGTGTAATATCTTTTATCATTTGCTCTTCTGTGACAGCATGACCAACATCCGGGAAATTTTCGTGACGGTTAACACCTTTTAATTTTATTGCAACACCATTAACCTTAAATAAACGGCCATCTATTAGAATTTCTCTGAAACCAGTACGTGAAGACAAAGTCTCTACGGTGTTTTTGCCGCTTTTTAAAGTAAGAACAGTTGTGTATAAATTTGGCGTTTCAGCAGTCCATTTTTTTGGATTGCTTACTTGAAAATTTACAGTTACCGATACTTCTTCACCAGGCTTTAAAGCGGGAATCATTTTTATTCCAGCTGCTGTATTAACTGCTGTTGTTCCATCATATAGAGCAGCATTCAGCTCTGATGGTTTTGTAGCCGTTGTGCCATAATTTTTCACTTTAGTTGTTACAGTTACTTCAGCATTGCGATACTGATCATCTAAGTTGGTTTTGATAAAATAATCACGAATATGCTGTTGTGGAGCACTCCATAACGTTACGTTTCTGAAGATACCACTAAGTCGCCACATGTCCTGATTTTCAAGATAACTGCCACTTGTAAAACGATATACCTCAACAGCCACGACATTTTTACCAGGCTTTACATATTTAGTCAGGTCAAATTCGGCAGCATTACGACTGTTAACGCTATAGCCTACTTTTTTACCGTTTATCCAAAGGAAAAAACCAGCATCTACTCCATCAAAAGTTATAAAAATACGTCGGCCTTTCCAGTTTTCAGGAAGTGTAAAATCACGTCTGTAGCTGCCCACAGGATTTCTCTCTGTAAAATTGGTATATTTTTCAGATGGAGTTCCCATTACATGTGGAAAGTCTTTTTTGAAAATATAGGTAAAGTTACTGTAGTTTGGTGTTCCGTAACCTTGTACCTGCCAATTTGAAGGGACTTTAATTTCCTTCCAGGCTGATACATTATAATCTGTCTTATAAAAATTTACAGGTCGTTTTTGAGGCCAGTCGACCCAATTAAATTTCCACATGCCATTTAAGCTTTGGCTAAAAGAAGAAGAATGTCTTTTTGCTGTCAGGGCTTCTTTAAGCGAAGCATATGGCATTAAGGTTGCGTGGGCAGCCTCTTTATTAATTCCGATAATTTCAGGATCTTCTATTTCTTTAGGAACTTTGGCAGTATCCTGAGCTGAAAAGTTATGCTCTAATTTTTGAAAGGCAAAACAAGGGTTTTGAATGAATGCCAGAATTAAAATAAGTAAAATTTTGACGGTTTGTTTTTTGAATAATTGCAGAATCATGATAGTTTTTGTGTTATGAAAATTAACAGTAATCGACAGGGTCTTAGTTTTTAGTATTTATTTTTATGATTTAAAGAAATCCTTTTTATTTGTTTTTTTAGTATTTTCTTTTGTGATGGCAGGATTCAGCGGGTAAAGTCTTTAGTACACTAACCACATATCCGGAAGACATTCACCCGCATTATCCAGACCACTTTACAGGCAGTTTCCGGAGCCTTAAAGGTCTTTTAATATTAGGACTTTTGTTTTTTATCATACCGTTATTTTACAATATTTTCATTTTTCTTACTATAGAATTATAACTGAATGTTTTATTTTTTCGATCTGGCTACCTGAGTATTGCTTTTTTTAAAGCTGTATTTTCAACAAGGTCTAAAACTACCACAGTTCTAAAATTTTCTTCCACTACATTATTGTATTTTATTATTGTTTGCTTATCCTCAAAAAGCATCTAAGAAAAACACTTGTCTTTCAATATGATAAAAGTATAGTTCCGGAAATCGAAATTGTTTACCAATGAATTCTCTTCCCAGAACCATACTTTATTTTAAATTGTTAAACTATTAGTTTATTGGGCCTGTATTCGCTGTCGTTGGCCAATTTGGATTTTGATAAATTGGTGACGATGCTACATCATTATTTGGAGATGTAATTAAAAAATGCTGTACCGCAATAGGATTTAAGTAATGTGCCATTGTCCAACGGTACCCATTATACGCTAAAATTGAAGGGTTCTTTTGATAAAGACGTAAATAAGGGCTAAGAGATGGATCTGAAACTGTACTTTGATCACCTATTCCATAGGTTAATTTACCTGGAGCATACCATTCTTGCATAGGCCCCCATAATTTAAACCCTTCAATTTGATAAGGATTTGAAATCATCTGATCCATAGCTCTCCAGCGACGTAAGTCATCCAGACGAAAACCTTCACCCAGCATTTCTACACGTCGTTCTCTACGTATATTATATAAGGTAGCATCAATCAATACACCAGCAGAATAAGCTCCCCAATCATTTTTGGCTTCCTTACTCATAGTCGTTGCCGCTATGGTTTTTTGAAAGTCAGTATCTACACCGGCTCTTTCTCTTATTTTTTTCCAATAGCTACCAGCAGTAGCATCTATAGCACCATTCTTTTCATAACTTGCTTCTATGTAATTTAAATAAGCTTCTACCCCTCTAAAAGCAATACTTCCCATAGAACTTCCGGTATGCTGACCATAATTTGCTCCATCATAATTATTTCCTTTGGCATGGTGATAGCCTGTAGGCTGATCACGATCCGCATCTGACTTTACTATGTCTGGAATAATTGCTACAGTTGTACCATGTGTATTTAAAGGTGATGCATACAGAATATTTATTTGTCCAGGCTCTGATAACCAAAGATTTAAACGCATGTCCCTTTTCTTTTTTACATCTGCGATATAATCATCACCAACGTATCCGGATCCAGATGCATAGATTGGTAAACCATTAGCCATTAAACAACTGTCTACAAAACCTCTTGTATAACCGGCTCCCCCACTTTGTATAGAAATACCGTATGAATTACTGACACCAAGACCAACATCAAATGCGCGCCATAGCAATACTTCATTATATTTGCTTAAATCAACATCGCTAAACATCTTTAAAAAAGGATTGGCATTACTTGCTTCGGCACGATCTAAGTAAGACTCACCTGCAACCTCCGTTTTTTGTGTATTTGGAGTTAAATTGACCTGGTCCGCAACAGTCTTTGCAGCGTCCATAGCCTGTGTTAAAAAATAATCAATCTCCCCGTCTATACTTCCTGACGGAAACTGATATCCCTGATTGTATGCTTTTTCAGCTCCTGGCCATCCCGGACCATTAGGAACAAACGCAGTCCCTTTAAAATATTTCTCCCACGTACCTTCATAAAGTCCAACTCTGGATTTCATCAATTGTGCCACCTGTTTGGATAATCTGTTACTTTTTCCGTCAATGCTTGAATTACTCATCAAAGTACTTGCAGAATCTAAATCTGAAATTATAAAACGGGCAACTTCATTTCTTGGCGCCCTTTCGCTTAATTTTATCAATTGATTCAAGTCCAAATCCGGAGTAGTTTTAACAATTGGGAAATCACCTAGTGCTACCAATTTTTGATAGTAGATATAAGCTCTTAAAAAGTACATTTCACCAATGTAGTGATTAACATTCGCAGGACTACCGGCAATTTGATTGTTTTTCCACTTTGGGATAACAGTTTTCAAAAAGTAATTGCACTTGTAAATATTCTGAAAATCCCAATCGCCTCCAGAAGAAGGTACAAGCCATTGACCCGGAACATAACGGTTATCATAACCACGATCTGCCTGAGTATCTGTACCGCTGTCTCTACCATATGCCTCCATCACCGGAAAAACGCCATACAAGTCAATAGTATATGCGGCAAGCTGAGATTCTTCGTTTAAGTACTTTTCGGGTGTAATTTGAGATAAGGGCTCTCTTTCCAGGAAGTCATCTTCACAGGAAACAAAGACAATAGTCAACACCGCTAGTAATAGTCTGATTATATTTGCTCTCATTATATATATATTTTAGTTTTTTTATCGTTTATTAAAGTGAAATGTTTAAGCCAAGAGAATAGGTCTTAGACAATGGATAAACGTTACCATCTTGTCCCACTTTATCAAGGCTCTCAGGATCAAACATTCCTGGGACATCAGTTACTGTCCAAATGTTTTCTGCTGAAAAAAAGAATCGCACATTACTTACACCAATTCGCTCAAGTGCTTGTTTCGGTAAAGAATATCCGAACTGCAAATTCTTAAGCCTCATATAGGCAGCATTGATAAGATACCTTGATTGCGTTTTTTGGTTTTTATCACTTCCAACTACCGGACGTGCATAATAGGAATCAAGATTTTCCCCAAGAGGGCTGTTTGCATCGTCTCTGAAATAATCCAAATGCTCTGCTAATCCTGTAGACCCCCAAACACTTCCTTTCATTCCCCAGAAAAGAGCTGTATTGTTCCAATAATCTCTTTTGCCTACACCTTGAAAAAACGCTCTAAAATCAAATCCTTTGTAGTTCGCTCCCAAATCTAAGCCGTACGTATAACGAGCTTTATTGTTTCCAATTTTCACATAATCCCCATGATCATTTAGTGTATTAGAACCATTATTAATTACGCCATCCCCATTTACATCCTGATACATTATATCTCCGGCTCCCCACGTATTCCCTAAGCCATTCTGACCCCCATTTGGCAAAGAACTCAAGTGAGCATCCATTTCTGCCTGTGTCTTTGCAATACCAATAGTTTGGTACCCCCAGATATCACCTTCCATTTGCCCGGCAATACGCTTATCAAAAGTATTAGTTAAATTTGGGAACCTTGTAATTTTAGTTTGATTATCGGCAAGCAATGCTGTTATACTATAACCAAAACCATTGTTTAATTGCTGTTTCCATGATATATTCATATCAAAACCATAGGTCTCCAAATCAGTATTGTTAGATTTAGGAACTGCTGTACCTAATATGACCGGCAATTCCTGAGCATCACCAACCATGTTATTTGTAGTACGTTTGAAATAATCGAACGTTCCCGTAAGTCTATTATTAAATAAGGCAAAGTCTACACCGACATCCCAAGTCTTTACTGTTTCCCAAGTAAGATCTGGGTCAACTAATCCTGGAGCAGTAGCGGTATTAGGTCTGGTTCCATTTACCAACCAATTTCCATTGGCAATTCCAATAGGCTGTGTTACATAAGTTATATACCAGTTATTAGTATCCTGATTTGCTAATGAACCGTATGATGCTCTAAATTTCAGCATTCCCACCACACTTTCTAAAGGTTTCCAAAATGCTTCTTTAGCAACATTCCAACCAACTGATACAGAAGGTGACCACACCCATCTGGTATCTGTACGGAAACGGGAAGAACCATCATAACGCAGATTACCTTCTATTAGATATCGACCATCATAATTATAATTGATACGTCCAAAATAACCATTTAGCGCCCAGTCACCGTATCTACCATTAACATTTGGAGGTACAATCTTTCCATAATAATCTGTACCTGAAGTAGCGTCAATTACAGGAATATCACGTATTATGATTCCCTGTCTCGTCGCACCTAAATCTCTATTATTAGTAGTTTCAGCCTGCATTCCCAACAATCCTGTAAAATGATGATTACCAAAGCTTTTGTTATAGTCTGTATAAATATTAGAGTTCCAATAATCTTCTTTATAAGCTTGTTCATGAACTTCGGATTTGCTATCCGCCACATAAGGATTACCTGCTACGTCATGATTGTAAGTAGTTTGAAGATCCCAATGCTGAAATTCATTAATTGTACGATAAGTATAATCCCATTTTAGTTTCCAATCCTGAGTTAATTTAAAAACCAAATTTAATTGCTGTACAAAAGTGTCCTTTATTTTATTCTGCTGCCCACCATCTCTAAGGGGTAGCGCCGGTGAAGGACTATCATACAAAAAGCCATTAGGGTCATACAACGGCAATACGGGCCACCCTTGACGAGCCAAATCGTTAAACAAGCCATCAGTCATGTTTGTTGGCCTTGCATAATTTTCTCTAATGAAACGATTGGTATACGTTAGAGATAACCATTTAAATAAATCAGCATTTATTCTCAATGATGTGTTATATCTTTTAAACTGATCGCCATTAAATCTCATAAAACCAGGCTGATCCACAAATGCTCCTGATAAATAGTACGTTAAGCCTTCTTTACCTCCACTTATATTTAAATCTGTTTGTTGAGAAATTACAGAAGGCTTAAAGACTGCATCATACCAGTCTACATTATCATTTCCGTGATCATACCCATCTCCCCATTTAGTAGGATCTCCTGGACGGGGAATTATTGTTGTCGTTATCTTTCCATCCTGAAAATCCTTAATACGCTGCAAACGCTCATCATTAAAAAATGGATTCTGACCATTATTTTTAAAACCATCATTAAAATAAGTCGCAAAAGAGTAAGAATCTAACATATCAGGAAGGATAACCGGGGAGCTGACTCTCGTACTTGTATTTATATTTACAATAGTTTTTCCTGATTTTCCTCTTTTAGTAGTTACTAAAATGACACCAAAAGCAGCTCTTGAACCATAAATAGAAGAAGCAGCAGCGTCTTTTAATACCGAAATATTTTCAATATCGTTCGGATTGATTGAACTTAGATCACCCTCAGCCCCATCAATAAGTACCAATACATTAGCACTCGATCCGTCACCAATAGTTCCTGTTCCACGAATATTGATATTCTGCCTGCTGTCTAAAGCCCCGCCATCTGTGGTAATGTTTAAACCAGCTACTAATCCTTGCAGCGCTTGCGTTGCATTCACTACCGGACGATTTTGTAATTCTTCACCATTAAGCTGACTCACAGCTCCTGTAAGATTAGTTTTCTTTTGAGTACCATACCCCACAACAATAACTTCATTTAGTATGTTGGTGTCTTCTTGTAAAGTGACATTTATTTTTGATTTATCACCAACAGGTATTTCCTGGGTTTTAAAACCTATATAAGAAAATACAAGTACTGCCTGGCTACTTTTAACATCAATACTATACTTTCCATCAAAATCAGTTCCCACACTGTTTTTAAGTCCTTTTTCTATAATAGTTACTCCTGGAATTGGAATGCCCTGTTTATCGGTAACACTTCCTGTTACTTTTATTGCCTGAGCTTGTTTTTTAGGTTCTTCCGGCTTAATTTCATTATCCGCATTGGTTTTTAATAAAATTAGCTTGTCTTTGATAACATATGAAATACCTTTATTCTTAAATAAATAATCTAAGACCGCTGAAATAGGTTTGTTTTTCAGCTTAATTGTTACCAATTCTTCATCATTTATTTTCTTATTGTTGTAAACAAAACTATAATCTGTACGTGACTGTATTTCTAAAAATACAGTACGGATTTTTACGTTTTCTAAATTCAATGTCACTTTACTATTTTGCGAATAGGTATTACTGTGAATTTGAAAAACAGAAATCATTAGGCATAATATTGTCAATTTCATGGTTTTATGTAATTGCAGGCAATAGAGTATTTTCATACCTATGCTATTGTTTTTTTTCATAATTTTGGTTTTTTAGTTAGTTAACTTGCAAGAGTTGATTATTTATTTAAATCGGGAAATTTTGGCGAATTTTCCGATTTTACTTAGTCATGTTTTTCCTCATAGGCAGTTTTCTTTTTTAGGTTAATAAATAGTGATTTTTTTGTTTTCTATTTTATAATTGAAATCAGTATCAAACTGAAAAGTACTTAAAACCTCGTCGATAGTTTGATCCTTAAATTCTGCTGTATAAACCTCTTCGTTTAACTTTTTATTTTTATTTTCTATGGTAACGCCATAGTATCTTTCTAGTTTTCTTATTACTTTATCAAATGGCATTTCTCTAATTACCAAGCCTTTTTCCATCCACTTTGTGGCAATTGAAGTATCTACTTTTGAAAATTGAATATTTTTACTGTTTGGGTGCCAGTCTGCCTCATATCCAGGTTTTAAAAATTGAGCTTTAGTTCCTTTTTCAGCTAATTTTACAGATCCTTCAACAAGAACCGTTTTAACAGAAATATCTTCCGGATAAGAACTAACATTGAATTTGGTTCCTAAAACAGTTATATTCAGTTTATTTACACTTACTATAAAAGGATGTTTTTTATCCTTACTCACTTCAAAGAAAGCTTCCCCGGTAAGTGTTACGTTTCTAAAACCTTTTAGAGAAAATGCAGAAGGGTATTTTAAAGAAGAACCAGCATTCATATGCACTAAAGTTCCATCAGACAATCTTACATTAAAAGTTTTTCCGTTTGGAACCCTTAATAAATTGTATTCGATATCAGTTGGTTTGTTTGCAGCTTTGTTATAGGTTATTTCGTTTTGAGTACTCTTACCGATAATATTACCGTCATTGTCTGTTATGTTTTGCTGTTTTTGGTTAGAAAGCGAAATAATTTCCCCATTTCCCAAATCAAGCGTCACGGCGTAGGGATCCATAATAACATCAGGTTTAGAGTATTGCCATACGCTATACCCTCCAATAATAAAAATTATACCAACGGCAGCATATTTCATAATGGATCTTGCCAGCCGTTTTTTTGTTTTAGAATTTGATTTTGATAGTATTCTATTGAATGCTGCAGTAGGATCTAAATTTTCAATATCGGGAAGATTTCCGGTTTTTAATTTGATCAATTCAAGACGATTAAAGAGCTCTCTGTTTTCAGGCGAAGATTCGAACCACTCAATAAAAGTCGCTTGTTCTGTAACGCTGAGTTGCCCTTTTAATTTTTTAATAATAATTTCTGCTATGTCCATTTTAAATAATATTAGTGTAGGTCTTAAATAAAGATCCTCTATACTAGAAAACGGGTAGTGAAAAAGTAAAAAAAAATTATTTTTTTTTATAAAATGGTGCAGACTGCGGTAATAAGGAGCATAAGATACTGATCCTGAAGTATAGAACGCAAAGTTTTATAACCCTTTTTTAAATGATACTTTACGGTATTTATTGAAATATTAAGTGTTTCAGCAGCTGCTTCATATTTGAGTCCTTCCAATACACATAACTCAAACACACGCTTAGACTGATCTGGCAAAGTACCCAGCATTTCGAAAATATAAGTGCTTTTTTCAAAATCAATTAAATTTTCTTCATGAGAAACTTCAAAAATATCACTTTCGATAATCTTGGTTATTTTCTTACTCTTTTTTATTCTTTTAAGGCTATTATTTTTTATTGAAATAAAAATATAATTTTTAAGATTTAAAATTTCATTTGAAGCATCTAATTGACTTAAGACCTTTTCAATCACATCTTGAACTACATCTTCCGCCTCATCCATATTTTCTAAATAGCTGTACGCAACCAAACACCATTCTCGATAGTGAGTATGAAATAATGTTTCTATATTGTTTAAAGTAAACCTATTTATCATAAGAGTGTATTAAAGCATAACTAATGACTTATTTTCGAAATTTGCGGCTAAATTAAAGAGACAAATTTCAGACTAAGGAATATTTTAATAATTAATATACAAACATAATAAAACGTTTTAGTAAAAAACCAAACAATTATACATTTCTTATTATTTTTATTATAAAAAAACATAAAGTATTTTTTATAATCCAAATTTTAAACAATTACTAACACAAAAGCTGATACTGCTATTTTTCCGCAATATTTTTCCGCAGACTAAATATTAGAAAAAATAATATTCGTAAGAATTTTTATATCGATTTTTTTTATAAAAACGCTTGTATTTCAACAATTATAAGATTGAGGTTTTATTTTCTTTTTCATTTATATTACCCGATTTTCACTTATGGCGTATTTAACAAACATAAAAAATGTCTCTAATTTTGCTACAAAAACTTAAGGCGGTTTTTTCGAAATTTTCAATTTAAAAATTTAAAATATTCTTTTTTAGTTTTCTGCATCGGAAATTAACCATACAAAACATATTGGGCTTTCCTAACCTAGTATTTTATATAAATTTATTTATTCCATAACGCGTATTATATTTATACAAAAAAGATCAAACATAAATTAATGTCTGATCTTTTTTTGGAATCAATTTACCAGATTGATCTTTATCTTATATGACACCTCCAACTAGTAGAATTAGTGATTGTCAAATTCTCTGCGTTTGTAAAAACTGTCATCCTCACTATCATAATTAAGACTAGAATCATTTTCAGGATAGTATGATTTCATTACACTTCGCTCATAATTTCTGTCAAAATTATTTTCTCTGTTGTATCTGCTTGTGCTTCGAAAGGTATCATATCCTATACTATTAGCCATAACAATTTTGGTATCTTTGTTTATATTTACAGATCCAATTGGTATGATAATATGGCTGTCTCCTTCTCTATAGATAAACTCTCTCCCATTGTCATTCGCTATAACATCACGCACTTCATTACGATTGTCCTCTAATAATCCTTTATCTAGTTTTACGTCCAGATAAACTACGCGCTGCATATCTTTATTCACCCAAAGATTATCAATTTTACCAATTGTATGGTTTTCTGCGTCTACTATCTTCCATCCTCTTACATCAGAATAATCTGAAGCTACTTTATAATTGGATAGTTCGTCCAGTCTGTATAAGTTTTTGTCTTTATTTTCCATAATTTTTTAAATAATATTATATACTGTTTTTTTCTGCTGGGTATAACTGCAGGAAACTAATCCATATCATTCAGCATTTCCACAAATAAATTTTTAATTGCATAATCTACACTGTATCAAGCATATTTTCAAATTTCTTAGTGCGCGAAAAAAATATTAGTCCTATTGGATCCTCGGTTATTATGTCTTACTGTGCACTTGTAGTATTTTCGACTTCTATGCTACTTTCACCGTGCGCTTCATGATCTGTAAAATAGACGTAATATATAAGTCCCGCGATTATTAACAATACAGCAATCCAAGGCCATATTGGTTTCTTTTTCTCAATTTTAATTTCTGCCATAACTTATTTTTTATGATTGTAAAATAGTTTTAATTCAATATTAAAGATACAAAGGACACCAGATTAAGAAGTATTTAATTTCAACAGGATGTTACACAATTCCCAGCAGATTAAATGTTTTGAATTAATATCTAAAAGTTCAGATTTAAAACCAATGAAAGATAAAAGGATAATAACATCTTATTTTTTACACAACAAGTCTTACAGAATTAGATAGGATCAATCTAATTTTTAATAATTCAAACGTTTTCATCTTTATTTTAAATCAACAATAATCAATTTAACGTAACTTTAATGTAAAATACTGATATTATGGAAACGAATAACATGCAATTTGACCCTATCAAGTATAAAACCACAACGAGAGAACAATGGCAAGAAGCCGCCAATGCATGGTACCGTTGGAGTGATACGCTTCATCAATGGCTTGGACCTTCAACTGACAGGATGCTGGAACTTGCTGACATTACTAAAGGTAATCACGTGCTGGATATCGCTGCCGGAGCTGGGGAACAAACCATTACTACCGCAAAGAAAGTTGGAACATCTGGTTATGTTTTAGCAACGGATATTTCTCCAAATATTCTTGAATATGCAAAAAAAATGTTTAGTGAGAATGGCTTACATAATGTTGAAACAAAGGTAATGGATGGTGAGAATCTGGAACTGGATGATGCATCATTTGACGCTGTCATTTCAAGGGTTGGTTTGATTTATTTTCCCAATCAGCAAAGAGCATTAAAAGAAATTTTAAGAGTATTAAAACCAGGTGGAAAAGTAGCAGTAATTGTTTATTCGACACCAGAAAAAAATAAATTTTTCTCAATCCCTGTTTCCATTATTCGAAACCGCGCGAAATTACCTCCACCACTCTTAGGTCAACCAGGTCCTTTTAGTTTAGGTTCTGAAGGTGTTATAGAGAAAGCTTTTACTGATGCCGGATTTATTAATGTAAAATCTGAGCTTGTAGATTCACCCCTATATTTATCTTCGGCTGCAGAATGTGTTCAGTTTGAAAAAGAATCTTTTGGTGCCTTGCATCAAATGTTAAGCAGTTTACCAGATCCGGAGAAAGAATCTGTATGGCTTGAAATCGAAAAAGAACTTAAAAGTTTTGAATCAGATAACCGTTTTGTCGGCCCTTGCGAGATGATTGTGGCAATGGGAGAAAAAAAATGAAAATAGAAAAAATGAATTATTGACTCCAGCAGTGTTTTATAAATTCAAGAACTTAAAAAATGAAATTATGCGAAACATTTTCTATTTATTTTGCTCAATTTTAATTTACTGTTCCTGCAATCGGGATGCAAAAAATAAAACTATTAAAACAAGTAGCGTAAGTACTAACTACAACTGCAGTATACCCGAGGTTTCAGACAAAAGTTGGTATTCATCAGGTAAAAAAGCACCTTTATTTAGAGGCCTGGATGGATTTAATTTTCTAATATCTACAAAAAACACAGAAGTCCAAAAATATTTCAATCAAGGATTAATGCTTTCCTTCGGGTTTAATCATGCCGAAGCGGCGCGTTCATTTTTTGAAATTACACTACAGGAACCTCAGTGCGCAATGGGATGGTGGGGTTATGCCTATGTACTTGGTCCAAATTATAATGCCGGCATGGAAAAAGATAATTTTACACGGGCTTTCGACGCTGTAAAAAAAGCAAAGGCATATTCAGGATCTTGTACTGAAAAAGAAAAAGATTTGATTAATGCTTTAATACAACGGTATTCTAAAGATACGACAATTGTACGATCAGTACTCGATTCATCTTATGCTGCCGCAATGCGAAAAGTATATAAAAAATATCCTAAAGATGTCATGATAGGCGCCCTTTTTGCAGAATCCATAATGGATCAACATCCTTGGGATTTATGGAATAAAGACGGAAAACCGCAGCCCTGGACACCAGAAATAATAAGAGTACTTAAAGAATGTATGGTGATAGAACCAAAACATGCTGGCGCAAACCATCTTTATATACATGCTGAAGAAATGTCTCAACATCCTGAAAATGCAGAAAGCAGTGCCGACTTGCTTTACAATTTAGTTCCGGGCTCCGGACATTTGGTACATATGCCGTCTCACATTTATATAAGAACAGGGCGTTACCATGATGGTGTCACTGCTAATCAAAAGGCCGTTGAAATTGACAGCTTGTATATTGATGCATGTCATGCCCAGGGAGCATATCCCCTTGCCTATTATCCTCACAACTATCATTTTCTTTCGGCCTGCGCCACACTAAGCGGAGAAAGTAAACTTGCTATAAAAGGGGCGTTTGCAACGGCTAATCATGCCCATAAAAAACTACTTCTTGACCCTGCATGGTCCACTTTACAACATTATTACGCTATACCCTGGTATGTTCAGGTAAAACTTGGTTTATGGCAAGAGATCCTAAGTGCTCCGCCGCCTGAAAAAGAATTAAAATACCCATTGGTAATTTGGCATTATGCGCAAGGAATGGCAATGCTATCTAAAAGTCAAACAATCGAAGCAAAAAAACACCTTGCCTCTATGAAAAAAATAATGAACGATCCTAAAATAAAAGATTTAACAATTTGGGGTATCAACAGTGTATTTGACTTATGCGAAATTGCCTCGAAAACTTTGGAAGGAGAAATTTACGCCAGAGAAAAGAAATACAATCAGGCAATTCTTCTTTTAAAAGAAGCTGTAAGAAAAGAAGATGCACTAAATTATAATGAACCGCCAGATTGGTTTTTTTCTGTTCGTCATCATTTAGGTGCTGTTTTGATTAGTGCAGGAAAATATAAAGATGCTGTAAAAATATATGAAGATGATTTAAAAAACTTCCCAAATAACGGCTGGGCTTTAAAAGGGCTGGCTATTGCTTTTGAAAAACTTGATGACAAAAATAAGTCTAACGAAGCAAAAATTCGCTTTAATAATGCCTGGAAATATGCGGATATTGAAATTACTTCTTCAAGAATATTGTAAAACTAAATTAGTTCAAAATGCCGTACATACCTTCTGTCAAATATATTTTTATAAATTTGTTCCAACTAATAGATTAATGTGTTCTTAAAAAAGATTTTATTACAACTTAACTAGATCCTAATTTCTACTAAAAAAGAATAAAGTTAACTTGTTTCTGTTTCATCTTAATTAGTTCCCTAATTCTGCATCATCAAATAAATGACTATACAAGATTTAATTGGCACTTATTCTATTTCCGGAAGCAATCAGGATGAAAGCCAGGAACTAACATATAAAGGTATTTTGACTTTATCGTTAGATAAAAACAACCGAATTATTGCGCATTGGGTTATTAATAACACACAAGAACAAAAAGGTTACGGTTTCTTTAAAGACAATATTCTGGTCATTAATTTTAACTACAAAGGAGAAAACAATAAAACTTTTAAAGGAGTTGCTGTTTACCGATGCGTAACTAAAGATGTATTGGATGGATTCTGGTCTGAAAAACACGGAAATCCTCTCTATTTAGGAACGGAATATTGTTTAAGAATGGAAAGTATTGAGAGGCTAAACTAAATATTTTTTAAGAACGAGGCTTCGGTAAGTTTCTGTCGTACATAATAATAGTTCCTGCTATTGCCACGTTTAAGCTTTTTACTGATTTAAACTTTACCAGATGATGGCATTTATCCATTACTTTTTTGGATAAACCATGATCTTCTGCTCCCAATAAATAAACACAACGTCTTGGATGTTCAAAGGTTTCTAAATCTGAAGCTTTATCATCTAATTCAACACCAACCAAGCGTGCGCCTTTAGGTAAGTTTTCGAAAAAAGCTTCAAAAGTATCATAATGAAAATAGGGAATCGCTTTTACTGCATCATGAGTATCCGAGGCTTGTTTTGCATATCGATTACCAATGGTAAATATAAAAGTAGCACCTAAATTTTGAGCCGATCGCCACAAAACACCCAAATTTTCAGGTGTTTTACCATTTTGTATCCCGATCCCAAAATATTCATTTATAAAATTATCATTCATAAATGCAAAAGTACAAACTGTAAGCAGATAAATCAATTTTTTATTGATCCGAAAAAAGGAAACCCACTATTTGTTATTCCTTTTAATACTAAATATTCGTTTTCTACAGCTGATTAAATTATTCCCTGAATAATACAATTCTTTATCAGTTCAGCAGTATTTTTAGAACCAGATTTAGCAAGTATATTATTGCGATGTGTTTTTACTGTCAATGGACTGATGAAAAGTTTCTCGGCTATTTCAGTATTGTTTAAGCCATTCCCTATCTCTTTAATAATATCAACTTCTCTTTTAGAAAATTCAAATCCTTTAACATCTAAATCAAGGCTCAAATTCATAAAAGATGGTTCGCCATTAAGTCCAATAAGTGAAATTTTATAGGTATTAAAAGAGCTTAAATGGTCTATGCGTGTATGAATATTTAATGATTTACCGTATCCACCGTTATCATCCATTGTCAGCATTAGCGCCTGATGATTAAACAATACATAATCACCATTTTCTATTCGGCATCTGTGACTGTAACTTATTTTGTAGCTTAATAGTTTTTCGCGCCCAATATTTTCATAAAAAAAATTTGTCAAAAAGGCTTCTGCTTTTACTACAAACTCAATATCCTCCGGATGAATTGCGCCCAAAACATCATTAAAAGTTAAGGTTTCGGGGCTAAATCCATGCATTTCGTAGAGAGATTGGCTGATATGTGAAAGCGACATATCAAAAAAATCTATTATATAAAAAGAAAATGGGCCTGTGCTAATAATCGAATTCGTAAGCTCATCAAAAGAGATTTGATGAGAAGTTGTTTTGACAGTCCTATTTGACTCCCAAACATTATGAAGATTTTGTATTTCCGGCAGCATAATAAACAAGTAATTTTATTAAACGTTTGTTAAAGCAAATTAACATAAAAAAACGTTTAAATCAAATTAATTGAATAGTAAGTGATTAGAAGCATTACTTCTAACATCGTTTGTTGTTTCGGTTACATCAAACTGTTTAATCCCTGCTCTTATAGAATTCTCTTATACTGACAGCAAGCATTAAAGCTAAAAACAAATAAAGTATAATTCTGATCATCATTTTCGTGTAGTATTAAATTTCTAAAATGCCTTTATAAATTATCCAAAACCTCTGATACACTGCCATTTTTTAATACCTATTGTACACAACAAACTTACTTCATATACAAACCATTTGAAATACACCAAAAGGAGTATATTAAACGCATCATCTTACTATAAAAAAGCAAAAAAGCATTCCAATCGAAATGCTTTTTTGCTTTTTTTATGAAATAAAAACACACCACACCTTGCACGTTAAGTGCTTTACAATGATTTACTTTTAAAAACAGTTAATTTTTCTCTTGTCATTTCATTTATAGTGTACGAAATACCACCAATTCCCAAACCTGAAGAATCTCTACCGCCAAACGGCATCCAGTCTACTCTAAAGGCGGTATTATCATTAATCATGACAGCAGTTGCATTTAGTTTTTTGGCAGTGTCCAGAGCACTATCAATATTCTTTGTGAAAACAGCGGCCTGAAAATGCACATCTAATGCGTTTGCTTTTTTTATTGCTTCTTCCCTATCTGTAAATGGATAAACACAAACAACAGGACCGAAAATTTCGTTAGTTGATACTTTAGAATCTTCTGAAGGATTAAACAAAATTGTCGGCTGAAAACAAGTATCCGAAATTCTTTTTCCTCCAGCAATCACTTTAGCACCTTCCTCAATAGCTTCGTTAACCCATTCTTCAACACGGTTAACTTCCTTTGTTGTAATAAGCGAACCTACATCTGTTTCTTTATCAAATGGATTTCCAACAATTAATTTACTGGTTGCTTCAGAAAACTGTTCAAGAAAACGGTCACAAATTTCCTGATTCACATAAATTTTCTGAACTGAAACACATACCTGTCCTGCGTGATAAAATCCTCCTTTTACCAAATCTGGAATCATTTCGCTAAAATCGGCATCACGCTCTACAATTACGGGTGCTGCTCCGCCGTGTTCTAATGCACATCTCGTTCCTGGAGACAGTTTACTTTTTAAATACCAGCCAACCTTTGCTGAACCAATAAAAGAGAAAAAATGAACTCTCGAATCTGTAACCAGTAGTTCTGCCGTTTCATTGTCGCACAAAACTACTTGCAGCCACCCATCTGGCAAACCGGCTTCTTTTAAAATAGCCGCCAATGCTATACCTGATAATGGCGTATTACTTGATGGTTTAAAAACAACAGGACAACCTGCCGCAACAGCAGTAGCAATTTGATGAACTGCTAAATTTAGTGGGTGATTAAATGCACTCACGGCAACCACAACTCCAATAGGTTCTTTCGAAGTAAAAGCAATTCTGTTTAAAGAAGCTTCAGTAAGTCCCATCGGAATCTGTTCTCCTTTTATTTGTGATACATGTTCAGCTGCTAATTTTACTCCTTTGATGGCTCTAAGTATTTCTGCTTTTGAATCCTTATAAGGCTTTCCTCCTTCGCTGATAGCCAAATGTATCAACTCTTCACTTCTGTCATTCATTATTGAAGCGGCCTTTTCTAATATCTCAATTCTTTTAAAAGCCGGAATCCAATTAGATTGATCATCAAATAAGTTCTGAGCGGTTTCCAGTATAATATCAATATCATTTTTAGTGATCAACGGTAACTCTTTTACAAAACTTTGATCGTATGGGAATATTATTTTTGTGGTGTTTTCCATAATTATTTTTTTAGGACATGAAATTTACTATTTGAAGCAATTTCATGATATGTACTTTAAATTTAATCAAATTATCACTGATTACCATGGCTAAAACCACAATTTGAAGTTAATATTCTAGAGGAGTGGCTAAAACAATTTCCCGGTTATCCAATAATGGAACAATTTTTCCCAAGACCAAATCTTGAAAATAGGAAGAATTTCTATGTTCTGCAACAGCCGCTTCATTACTATATCCTTCAAATAAAATTATTGTATTCAAATCTGAATTACTTTGATGAATTTTATAAAACAAGTTACCTTCTTCTTTAATACTTTCCTGATGTACAGTTTTTAGCAACTGTAAAACATTTTCAATCTGACCTTCTTTTACTTTCCATGTAGCAAAAACATGAATTGGATTTTGATTTTCCATTTTGATTTATTTTTAAATTTTTAAATTTTCAATTATTAAGGAGAATTATGCAGTAATAAAATTATATTGACCTTCTTTTTTTTAGAAGGTCAACACAATTGCATCATTACTTTTTAGAAGATTCTAAAATAACAATCATTTTTTCGGCTACTCCTTTTGCAGAAGCAGGATTTTGTCCCGTAACCAAATTACCATCAGCAATGCTGTGCGCTGACCATACCGCAGCTGCATGAAACTTTGCTCCTTGTTTTGTTAGTGCAGTTTCTAGTAAGAATGGAACATCCGCAATAGCGTAACCTCTTTCCTCTTCATCTGTAAATGATGTTATGTTTTTCCCATTTACAAGATAAGTTCCATTGCTTAATTTTACATTTAATAAAGATACCGGACCGTGACAGACAGCCCCTACAACAGCATTACGTTCGTAGGTTTCTTTAATTACTTTTTTTAGCAGTTCGTTTTCCGGCATATCAACCATTGGAGCTAATCCGCCCGGAACAAAAACGGCATCGTATTGACTAACCTCAACATTGGATAGTTTAACTGCTTTTTGCATAGCTTCCCAGCCCTTTCCTGTTAGAAAAGCAAGGTTATCAGAATCATTTGCCAAATTTAGAGCATCTAAATAAGGAGTGTCCCCAGTTAAACTGGCAAAGTCTATTTGATAATTTGCTCGTTCAAATTCGGCATAAGGGTGCGCTACTTCAGGAAGAAAAGTTCCTGTTCTTCTGTTATTTGGTCCAATTGCATTGGCATTAGATACAATAATTAAAATTTTCTTTTTCATTGTGGATTCATTTTTAAGATTTGTTTGTTGTTTTACTGTTGTGTTTTCTTTCTTAGTTTGTGCATTAGAAGCAAAAACAATTGCTAGGGTTAAAATCATAAGTCTTTTCATTTTTATAAATTTTTGTTGGTTAATGAATTATTTATAGGGCAAATTTATACCAGCTCTCCTCCTCAAAACGAGGAGAAAAGTCACAAAAAAAGTGTGACGAAAATCACACTTTTAGAAGTAATAGCTATGTTATTTGTTACTGGAGTAAAGCCTACTGAGGGTTTCGCGGCTGACTCCGAGATATTCTGCGATATATTTTTTAGGAATCTTTTGCATTAAGCTCGGATAAAGATCTGCAAATTCTTTGTATCGCTGTTGCGGATTACTGGAAAGTAAGGATATTATTCTTTGCTGAAGGGCTATGAAACCTTTAGTAAGTTTTATTCTAAAAAAATGCTCCATTTTATGGAGCACAGCAGAAAGTTCTTCCCTGCCTTCAAGTGTTAAGCACAAAACTTCACCAGGTTCCATACATACCACATACAGGTTTGCCTGTTTTTGATTGAAATAGGCAATATAATCAGACATCCACCAATTTTCAGTAGCAAATTGTACAATATGTTCTTTTCCATCTTCATCCAGATAAAAAACCCTGAAAATACCGCTCATAATAATATATTCATATCTAGCATCGTCGCCTTGCTGAATAAGATATTGATTCTTCAATACTCTTCTAATTGTAAAAAACGGTTTTATAGACTCAAACTCTTCATCGGTTATTGGGATAATTTCTTCAATATGCTTTCTAAGCTTTTCCATAAATATATTTTTACAAAATCAAAGATAAAAGATTTATTGCTGTTTAATAATATCCAGAATCTTTAAAATAGTTGTTCTTCCAAATTTATCAATACTATTTAAGAGGAACCAGTTCAAATATCCCAAATCAAAAAAACCTCCAAAAAGCAAATATTTTTGGAGGTTTGAAAATTATCTTACACTATTATTTTTTTAAAGAAAACTCATACTCAATAAGTCTGAATTTTTCCTGATCAAGCGGTTTATTTAAAAAACGAAATATGGCAGGATCATTTTCTGCCCGTTTAAAATCATCAGGATGTAATGATGTTGTGATCATTAGAATAATGCAGTTACTTTTTATTGTTTCTGAGAGATTAGCATATTCTTCCAGAAATTCATAACCGTTCATGCCAGGCATATTGATATCTAAGAAAATCAACTGCGGAAGCAAATCAGGAGTAGCTTCTAGTGATCTAATATAAACGAGAGCTTCAAGAGCAGATTCCTGTAAAATGATTTCTTCTGCAAAATGGTATTTTTCAGCCATTCGTTTTGCAATATAACGGTCTGTTGGATTGTCGTCTATTACCAGAATTTTTTTGAAAGATGATTGAGTAGTTTCTTGATTCATTTAAAAATGATTGGTTATTTATTTGGTAATTTAATTAAGAAAGTCGTTCCGACGCCTGTCTGCGATTGAACTTTTATTTCTCCATTGAGTTTATTTACTGCTTCTTTAACAATGTACAATCCTAGTCCTGAACCCACTGATTCGTGAGATACGCGGTAAAACATGTCAAATATTTTTGAATGTACTTCTTCAGAAACACCGATCCCATTGTCTTCAATAGTAATTCTTGTTTCAGTTTGAGATGTTTCTATTTTAATACGAACAAAAGGATTTGAAACCTTCGTATTTTGGTAACGAATCGCGTTTGAAATAAGATTTCCTAAAATGGTAATTAGTCGATTTTTATCCGAGTAAATAGAAGTTTCACCTGAGATTTCAATGATAAATTCAATCGGTCTGTTATTATCTCCTATAAACTTTAAATTTTCGGTAATATCACTAAGAAGTTTTGTGAAATTAATTTGCTCCATATTCACTTCCATGCGGGAATTTCGCGAGTAATCAAGTATGTCACAAATAAAACCATCCAGTTTTTTGGCGCTTCTGTTCAACATTTTAAGATGCTCCCGTGTTATCTCTTCAGCAGTATCATCTTTGGCTATTTCAATCAAACCAAGCATCGAATTCAGTGGAGCGCGCAAATCATGAGAAGTACTATAAACAAAACGATCAAGTTCATAGTTGGCTGTTTTTAATGCCTGATTTTCTATTTCCCCTTTATTAAAAATTAAGTCTATGTGTGCTTCACTATATTTTTTAAACTGATAGGCCCATAAACCACAAATTGAAAATATAACACCAGCCAATATCATATGAATGACAAAAGTCTGCAAGGGCATATAATCTAACTGAGAGAAATAAACTTCGTCAACACCTCTGTACTGAAAATAACCAAATAATCCATGATGAATTGCTACAACCAACATCAGTGGTATCTGGAGTTTCCAGTTCTGATACGTAATAAGTATTGCACTGGCAATAAATGCCATAAAATGCATTTCAAACATTCCATGCATTTGGTAAATAAACTGCGCCATATAAATCCCCAGTACAACACTGAGAACATATTGATATAAATTTGATTTAGGCAATGCTATTTTTGTGGAATAATAAGCTATAAGTAATAGTCCTCCCACTCCTACTGCAATTTGCCAGGTGTCATAATAGAATGCAAGAAGCAATCCGACGACAAAGAAACTGAAAAGAAAATAATTAATTAAGTGATCTGATTTTTGCTTTATTATAAAAAGAAAATCCTGAATATGCAGGGATTCTTCCAGGTCTTTAATGTCTTGTTTCATTTTAATTATTGCAATTTGGGATCTTACCAAATTATATAAAAAAATGACAACAACAAACTATAATTGAATATATCACACAATTATTCGTAATTTTTCCTGAATTAAACAACAGTTCTAAAAATATTAAGAAGTGTTTAATAAACACCTCCTCTTTCAGCAATAAGGTTATTGTATTCTTAAAAAATTATCATAAAATTAAAAACAGGAATCCCTTGTTTATTTTACATTACATAAGTTTAAAAAAAAATAACATAAAAAAAATTACCTATTGTTATCTTTTATGGTCAGTGAATACATTAAACAAAAAAAATACAACTTCTAGTTTAAGATAGCATTAATCAAAGAGTTTTGTTCTTCGTTTGTCAATACGTGAGGCACAAACAAATCTTTTTCTGTTGTCCATTTTCTTTCCATTTCGAAGTAATTAGAGGGAGTTATTGTTTGACTTTTGAGATGTCCTAATTGTTCTTTTTCAAACAGCTTCCATCGGTCCAAATACAAAGATCCTAAAATCCCACCCCATTCTTTAAAAGCATAATCGTGCAGATTTGTAGTAGGATCATAGGGGCCCCAAATCGTAATTTGTTCTTTTGCATTGCGCAATGCCAACTCTTTATCTTGTGGTGTAGTTCCAAAATCAGTTGCTTGTTTTAGCCAGGTATGGAGTGAAAAGTGCGGGTTACAATTTAATAAATCATTCTGCTGAACAATCATCTTTTGAAACTGTTTTGAAGCGGTTTCAAAAGCAACAGCATCTTTCTTATTAATAGCATCAATCATGTTTTGATAGATTATGTCGCCCTTATTTGCATTAACCTGTCTTACTAAATCAATTTTATCGACCTGGTAAGTTTCGCTTTCCTCAAATTCTTTTGAAGCGGCTACAAAAAGTTTAACGGCATCAGCGAATTTTGCTACATCGTAGTTTCTTTTTCTCGTTCCCCATGAAGATATACTTTGTACATTTACACCAGGTCTCGCACAAAAAATGGATTCTGAACCACCTTCCTGATTAATTGAGGGACTACTATATATGGTTTCAAGAAATCCTTGCCAGGCAGCTAGAATTGTATCATTACTTTTTCCGTAGCGATATTTAACATAATTTTTGATCCATTCTTTAGTATCGACTTTCTCTTTATGCCAACCCAATTCTAACATAAAATCAATAGCCACTGAGTTATTGTGAATTCCCTCAGGAATAATCCCAATACCGCTTAAAAAAGTATTATAAGAACCTGTTTTTGCACGATATACCTCATCTGCAAATCGTTGCATTTTACCGTATAAACTTACTTTGTCTCCAAAATTACTCACATTACACCAAATAAATGGAGTTCCATCATAAGCTTTACGCGTTTCCCAATTCGCAGTATTTTCACCAAACAATTCAATAATTAAAGTTTTTGATTTATCTAAGCCGGCTAGTAACTTCGTTGAGGGATTCTCCTGCCATCCCTGAAGTATCCATGTACTGGAAGGAAAAGAAAGCTGCATTTGTTTTTGAATTTCCCTAGCGCAAACTGTAAGATCAGCGCCTTTTGAATTTCCTCCTTCATGAAAAGGATCACCTCCAAAAAAATGAAGATCACTGCCGTATAATTTTTTCATTTCTGAGTAATAAATACCGGAGATTTTCTCAAAGTAAGGATCTGTAGGTAGTAAAAAATCAGGTCTGGTAAAACCGCCTGCCCACTTTCCCTGATCGATGATGTTTACTTTTTCTTTATTTTTTAATGATGTCGGCACCATTCCATAAAACCCTTGCATTACTGGCTGAATGTCGAGCTCCTTCATACGCTTTAAAATCTTTTTTTCTAATAAAGCCTGTTGATCAATCATATTTTGAGAAACCGGTCCACCCCAGCCTTCCATATTGCCCATAAGCCACCATGCGCTAAATGCCGGGCCCGGAATAAAATCAAAAATTTCTTTTTGAGTAAAACCAAGGCGCGCCATCGTATTTTGCCAAACGGCTTCGACCCCTACAGGAGCCAACATTAAATTCACACCATTTAAGGCCATCCAGTCCAATTCGCGTTCCCAGTCTTTCCAGGTATAAAAGCTCATCGTATAATTGATCGTGCAATAATTTAAGGCATAGCGAAAACGATACGGAGAAACAATTCTAATTTTTTTATCAACTATCGGTATCTTTTTTAGAGGTTCCATATTATCTCCCATATGAGAGATATTGCGATAACAGTAATATTTTAAATACCAATTTAAAGCAGCTGAAGCCGAATTTGCATCAGTTGCAGCAATATATATAAGCCCATTTTTTGAAGATAATTCAAATACATCTTTTCCTTCTTCTTTTGGTATCTGTGAAAAATTTAATTTACCGACAAGCCATGGAATGCGCCTGTCTGCTAATTCTTTTACTGTCTTGAAAGATTGTGCTTTTAAAGAAAAACCAAATACGATGCAGATAAGTACTAGTACTAATTTTTTAACTTTCATTTATTGTAAACTATTTATTCTAAATTATTATGCAATTCTTATCTAAAGACATATTCTGATACTTACATCAGGATCTTTTCGATAAAATTAAAGATTTTAATTCTTTTGGGAAGCCTTCAGTTATAACTACTTAATGTTGTAAGACAAAGAAATTTAAAATCTTTAACACAACCATCAAAATGCCCTATTTAAAAGTAACAAATAGTAGTAAAGTTGTTATTTAACAGAGTTAAAGGCTATTTAACTAAAAAGCGATGAAAAAACAGGTATAAGTACCTATTCCTACAATTTTGATATAACCTAATTTTGTATTGTATTGAATTACTGACATATACACTAACATTAACCAATTAAACAAAAACACCATGAACGAGACTTATTTAGGAACAATTCTAGCTTTTGGATTTAGCTTCACACCAAGAGGATTTCAACCATGCTTAGGACAACTTATGTCAATATCACAAAACAGTGCGCTCTTCTCCCTACTTGGAACAACCTTTGGCGGAGATGGGCAAAGCACATTTGGTTTACCTGATTTAAGAGGGAGAACTCTTATAGGACAAGGACAAGGAATTGGATTAAGTACCATTGTTCCAGGAGAAATGAGTGGGACCGAAAACACCTCATTACTAATAACCAACATGCCTGCTCATACACATGCTCTTGTGCCGGGTCAGGCTACTATTACTACAGTTCTAAATGCAATAAGTGGCACTACAATCACCAATGATCCTGATAGTGGCAATAATTCGTTTGGAGCCAGTGGTAATACTCCAAATATCTATAGTGAACCCGGAGGAACATCTAATGGTGTTGGAGGCATAACTTCGGCAATTGGCGGCACAACTGGTATTGCCGGAGGCAGTCAACCATTTAGCATACGAAATCCTTATCTAGGTATAAATTACTGTATCGCTGTATCTGGAATTTTCCCGAGTAGAAATTAATAAAATTAAAATAAAACAGAGGTCATTAAACCTCTGTTTTATTAATCTCTTTTTATGGAAAACACTACTAAAATAGGAATTCTAATTCCAAAATCACAACAATACCCTACGTTAGACAAAGATTTTATGAGAGGATTAAAACTTAATAATCTTAATGTAAAGTTTTTTGTGGAAAGTATTGGTATTGGCGCTGATGAAAAAATGATAATTGATAAAATACAAAAATTAAATTTTCAAGAAGATGTATTTATTATCATAGGCTTTTTTGGGCATTATAATATGTCTGAAGTTTATAACTATACCTCAAAAAACGATATTCTATTGCTTGCGGCAGATACC
This sequence comes from Flavobacterium sp. LC2016-12, assembly GCF_015351595.1. Classification (GTDB taxonomy): domain Bacteria; phylum Bacteroidota; class Bacteroidia; order Flavobacteriales; family Flavobacteriaceae; genus Flavobacterium. The sequence continues at coordinate 153,394 of NZ_JADKPT010000003.1, forward strand.
GGGGCAGCAATACCTTATGAAACAGCTGCTTATAAGGGGGTTTACATAAATTCTTTTGGATTAACTGAGTCCTGTTATCATTTAGGAACTTATTTAACTGCAAAAAACTATCAAAAAGTCGTAACCTCAACTTCATTTTATGATTCAGGTTATGATATGCTGGCGGCAATTGAATATGCTTTTAAAGAAAAACCTATTTTTTCAGGCCATTACATAACTCCTTTTGTGCCCAGAGAAGATGAATCGGAATGCATGGGAAAGTTTATTAACTCGTATGAACCTGATGCTGTCTTTGCTTTCTACAGTGGTTTGTATGCAGGAGAAAACGCTGATTTTGTGAGCCAAAATAAAATTACTAAAAAGTATCCGTTTTATGTCACTCCGTTTTTTATTAATGATAAAATTCTCGAGGACTATAAAAATGAGCCTCACGATCTTTATGTAGTAAGTTCATGGATGCAAAATGATAGCGATAACACCAACTTTACGGACGACTATAAAAATAGATATTCAGAGGATCCAACTATCTTTTCTATTTTGGGCTTTGAAAACGGACTTATATTAGAGAACCTTCTACTTAAAACAGAAAATAATCTCAGCATAAGTTCTTTAATTGACCAAATTGGTAAATTGAAAATTGCAGGACCCAGAGGGAATATTGAATTTGATAAAGACACAAACAGAACATTATTTAATCATTATATGTATGAACTAAATATTGATTCTTCTAACGATATATGCTTTAATAAAATTGAAACATTTGTAAATGACGGACATTTTATTAAAGTTTTTGCTTCGGCCAAAAAGCCTGAAATAGTAGGCGGTTGGCACAATGCCTATTTATGTCATTAAACTAAACTAAATGTTATGAAAAGAAAATTACTCACATTTATCATCTTTTTGTGTACCTTCTTTGTACAACAAAATCTTAAAGCCCAGACTACTTTAGCACCTGGTGATATAGCCTTTATTGGTTATCAAACCGGAACCACAACTGATGGTTTCTCTTTTATTACTCTTAAAGATATGAGTATGGGAACAATGGTGTATTTTACTGAAAACGGATGGGGTGATGGAACCTGGGTTCCGCTTACTCCCGAAACACACTTATTGTGGACTGTACCTGCCTTCACACCCGCTGGTACTATAATTTCCATTGTTGAAGCAGCCACAGCTGATACTTTCACAGTAACAGGAACAACAACAGCTTCAATTACAATTGCAACTGGCTCAGGTTTTAATCTTTTAGGCGGGGATCAAATATTAGCTTATCAATCTCTGACAGGGCCAGAACCTGCAACTACTCCTACCTTTATTGCAGGTATACATGGAGATTACAACTCTTCAAAGTATGATCCGATAACAACATGGAATACAGTAGACAGCGCAGCTTCAGGTGGAGGATCTGAAAGTTCTTTACCACCAGGTTTAACCAATGGTGTAAATTGTATTTCATTATTTCCCGGGGTGATGGAACAAGCTAACAGTAAATACATAGGTACCTTAACAGGTAGTGTTGCTGAATTATTGGCTAAAATTAATAACCCCTCAGCTTCATATTGGTCACATAGTACCGGAGCTGCTGATTTAGGAATAACTCCTGTAGGTTATCCTGCACCTGCAGTATCCACTGTGGTAGTTGCAACAGTTACAACTGCTACAGCAACAAGTGTTAAAGCTGTTTCAGCCGTAATGGGCGGTAACCTAAGTGCAACTGGCGGTGACGCAACAGTGCAAAGAGGAATCGTCTGGGCTACAACAGCAGCTCCAACCATTTCTAATAATAAAGTTCAAAATGGAACTGGAATAGGTACATTTAGTGCTACTATTACAGGACTTCCTTCGGCAACGCTTATTCATTACAGAGCTTACAGTACTAACAGTGCCGGTACCAGTTACGGTACAGAACTAACATTGACTACTGGTGCAGGTTTAAGTACCTCATCGACTCCACAAGTTGACATACTTTGTAATGGCGGTAATACTGGTTCAGCCACTGTTAATGTAACTGGTGGAACACCAACTTATACCTATTCATGGTTCCCATCCGGAGGTACTGGTTCATCTGCAAGTTCTCTTACTGCCGGAACCTATACAGTAACTATTACTGATACTGAAGCATCACAAATTACCAGAAATTTTACAATATCAGAACCAGCAGTAATTGTTGGAACACCTTCAACAACTGCAGAAACTTGTTTTGGATTAAATAATGGTACTGCAACTATTACTCCATCGGGAGGTGTTGGATCATATACTTACCTATGGTCTAACGGAGCTACGACTGCTACTGCTTCGGGGCTTGCACCCGGAACTTATAGTGTTACTGTTACAGATGGTAATGCTTGTTCAAAAACTATTCCCGGTATTAGTGTTGGAGGGCCTACAGCCGCTCTGACAGCAACAACTTCTACAACACCGGTTTCTTGTTTTCTAGGTGGTAATGGTACTGCATCTGTTTCTGCATTTGGAGGAACAGGAGTGAGAACCTATCTATGGTCTAACGGAGCTACAACTGCTACTACAACAGGACTTGCAGCCGGAACTTATAGTGTCACAGTCAAAGATGCAAATTTATGTTCTGTAACTATACCCGGAATCGTTGTAGGAGGACCTACAGCCGCTGTTAGCGGAACTTATGTTACTACACCGGTTACTTGTTTTGGAGCAAATAATGGTAGTGCTACAGTTACTGCATCAGGAGGTGTTCCAGGATATACTTACTCATGGTCTCCATCTGGAGGTACCGGAGCAACGGCCTCTAATCTTGGATCTGGAACTTATAGCGTTACTATCACAGATAATAATGGCTGCCCAACTACTGTTACTGGAATTGTTGTAGGTGGACCAACAGGAACTCTTAATGGAAGTATAACTACTACCTCAGTTACTTGTTTTGGAGGTGCTAATGGTACTGCTACTGTTGCTGCATTTGGAGGTACTCCAAATTATACCTACTTATGGTCAAACGGAGCTACTACCGCAACAGCTTCTGGACTTGTCACTGGAACTTATAGTGTTACAGTTACTGATGCTAATGCATGTAGCCGAACTATAAGTAATATCTTTGTAGGAACAAGAACAGCTATAAATCCTACTCCAACACAAGTAAATGTAAGTTGTAATGGAGGTAATAATGGTTCTGCAACAGTTACTCCTACCGGAGGAGGAGGGTCGGGAACCTATACTTATCTTTGGAGTAATGGTGCAACTTCAGCCACAGCATCAAATTTATTGGCAGGAAATTATTCTGTAACTATTACTAATTCTTTATCTTGCTCGGTAACACAAGCTTTTACTATTACTGAACCACCTCTATTAGTAGCTTCTCAAGATACATTTACTAATCCGAGTTGCAATACTGGAACAAACGGATCTGCAACTGTTGCAGTTTCGGGAGGAACTTTACCTTATACTTATTCATGGTCACCATCTGGAGGAACTGCAGCTACTGCTTCAGGTCTTGAAGACGGTACATATATTGTTACAGTTACAGATGCAAAAGGCTGTACTGCAACACAATCATTTACTCTTGTAGAACCAGCTGCAATAGTAGTCACATCTACGCAAAATAATATATTATGCCATGGAGATGCAGTTGGCAGTGCTAGTGTAACTGCCACAGGAGGAACAGGTGCTTATAACTATTCATGGTCACCAACTGGAGGAACAGCCGCTACGGCTTCAGGGTTAACTGCAGGAACCTATACGGTTACTGTTACAGATGCTAATAGCTGTCAGGGTACAGAAACAATTACTATTACAGAACCCTTTAATGCATTAAGTACTGCGCAAGGAACTGTTACTAATGTAAACTGTTTTGGAGAAGCAACCGGATCAGCTACTGTAATTGCTGCAGGAGGAACTGGTTCTTACTCTTACTCTTGGTCACCGTCTGGTGGTACAGGAGCTACAGCTTCAGCATTGACTGCCGGAAGTTATATTGTAACTGTTACAGACGATAATGGCTGTACGGCTACAGAAAATTTCAATATCTCCGGACCAGGAGCAGCCCTTTCGGCATCAACTGCATCAACTGCGGTTAGCTGTTTTAATGGAACAAATGGAACGGCTGGTGTAACAGTATTTGGGGGAACTCCAAGTTATACGTATTCATGGTCACCTTCAGGAGGAACCGGAGCTAGTGCTTCAGGACTTTCTGCTGGAGATTATACAGTAACTATTACAGATTCAAAAGGTTGTACATTAGCAAAAACGATTAATGTAGGTACTCCTACTGAAATATCCGGAACAATATCAAAAGTAGACGTTTCATGTAACGGAGGTTCTAACGGATCTGCAACCGTAACTGCTTCTGGTGGAACTGCCGGATACTCCTATTTATGGGCACCTACCGGCGGGAATGCTAGTACTGCATCAGGACTTACAGCAGGAAATTATACTGTGACTATTCAAGATGCGAATACTTGTACATTAGTAGTACCTGTTACTATAGATGAACCAACTGTTTTAACTACTACGATTTCTCATACTGACGTCTTATGTAATGGCGGATCAACAGGAACTGCAACAGTCATTGCAACTGGAGGAACTGGTACATACTCCTATGTATGGTCACCTACTGGCGGAACTGCTGCTACAGCAACAGGACTTGCTACAGGAAACTATTCTTGCACTATTACTGATGGTAACGGTTGTTTCAAAACTGAATCAGTTACTATTGGTGCGCCTACAATCTTAACTGCTACAACAAGCCAAATAAATTCTACTTGTATAGTCGGTGGGCAAGCAACTGTAACTCCAAGCGGCGGAGCAGGTTCTTACACTTATTTATGGTCACCATCTGGTCAAACAACAGCGACAGCAACCGGATTAAGTGCTGGAAGCCACTTTTGTTTAATTACAGACGCAAATGGATGTACTCTTACTAAAAACTTCGTTATCACCACCACAAATACCTTAGTTGCCGCTACATCACAAACTGATGTCTTATGTAATGGGGCTAATACAGGTATGGCTTCAGTTGTCCCATCAGGAGCTCCAGGACCTTTTTCTTATGTATGGGCTCCATCAGGTGGAACTGCCGATACAGCAAGTAATCTTACTGCGGGTAATTATAGTGTAACAATAACTTCTGCTAACGGTTGTTCAATAGTAAAAAACTTTACAATTACAGAACCAGTGGCTTTAGTTGTTACTCCATCTCAAATCGATTTGTTATGTAATGGTGCGACCACAGGACAAGCTTCTGTAAGCGTAACTGGAGGAACCGGTGCTTATACTTATGCATGGTCTCCATCAGGAGGAACTGCTGCAACTGCAACAGGACTTACTGCAGGAACTTATACAGTAACTATTACAGATGCTAACTTATGTCAGGCTACACAATCGTTTACAATTATAGAACCTAATGCTATTACTGCTACAATAGCTCCAACAAACGTGAGCTGCAACGCAGGAACTACAGGAGCTGCAACCGTAACTGCAACTGGAGGGACCGGTACCTATACGTACTCATGGGCACCATCTGGAGGAACTGCTGCAACAGCAACAGGACTTACGGCAGGAACTTATACCGTAACAGTTACAGATGCTAATAGCTGTACTACAACTCAAAGTGTTACTCTAACAGAACCGGCTCAATTAGTAGCTTCTGTGGGAAGTCAAACGGATGTTACCTGCAACGGACTTAACAATGGATCTGCGACTGTAAATGTAACAGGTGGAACTGGCACTTATACTTATGCCTGGGCTCCATCAGGTGGAACGGCTCCAACAGCAACAGGACTTAGCCCGGGAACTTATACAGTAACCGTAACAGATGCAAACAGTTGTACGGCAACGCAAAGTTTTACAATTACAGAACCAACTCTTTTAAGTGCTTCTATCACAGGTCAAACGGACATTACTTGCAATGGAGGAACGACAGGAGCTACAACAGTAACCGCAACTGGAGGAACTGGAACTTATACTTACGCCTGGGCTCCATCAGGTGGAACTGCCGCTACAGCAACAGGACTTAGTGCAGGAACTTATACTGTAACCGTTACTGATGCCAATAGCTGTACTACAACTCAAAGCGTAACAATCACAGAACCTGATGCTCTTACTGCTACAATAGCCCCAATAAACGTGAGCTGTAACGGAGGTACTACAGGAGCTGCAACCGTAACTGCAACTGGAGGGACCGGTACCTATACGTACTTATGGGCACCTTCTGGAGGAACTGCTGCAACCGCAACAGGACTTACGGCAGGAACTTATACTGTAAATGTTACAGATGCCAATAGTTGTACGACAACTCAAACCGTTACTCTAACGGAACCATCTCAATTAGTCGCTTCAGTGGGAGGTCAAACGGATGTTACCTGCAACGGACTTAACAATGGATCTGCAACTGTAAACGTAACTGGTGGAACTGGCACTTATACTTATGCCTGGACTCCATCAGGTGGAATTACCGATACAGCGACAGGACTAAGTCCCGGAACTTATACAGTAACCGTAACAGATGCAAACAGTTGTACGGCAACGCAAAGTTTTACAATTACAGAACCAACTCTATTAACTGCTTCTATTACTGCGCAAACAAATGTTACTTGTAATGGTCAAGCCAATGGAGCTGCAACAGTAACCGCAACTGGAGGAACTGGTACATTTACATATTCATGGGCTCCATCAGGTGGAAATGCTGCAACAGCAACAGCACTTAGCGGAGGAACTTATACCGTAACCATTACTGATACCAATAATTGTACTACAACCCAAAGCGTTACAATCACAGAACCTAATGTACTTACTGCTACAATAATGCCTACAAATGTGAGCTGTCACGGAGGAACCACAGGAGCTGCAACAGTAAATGCAACTGGAGGAAGTGGCACCTATACCTACTTATGGGCACCTTCTGGAGGAACTGCTGCAACAGCAACAGGACTTACTGCGGGTACTTATACAGTAACTGTTACAGATGCCAATAGTTGTACAACAACTCAAACCGTTACTATAACGGAACCATCTCAATTAGTCGCTTCTGTGGGAGGTCAAACGGATGTTACCTGCAACGGACTTAACAATGGGTCTGCAACTGTAAACGTAACTGGCGGAACTGGCACTTATACTTATGCCTGGACTCCATCAGGTGGAACGGCTCCAACAGCAACAGGACTAAGTCCCGGAACTTATACAGTAACCGTAACAGATACAAACAGCTGTACTGCAACGCAAAGTTTTACAATTACAGAACCAGCTCTATTAACTGCTTCTATTACTGCGCAAACAAATGTTACTTGTAATGGTCAAGCCGATGGATCTGCAACAGTAACTCCAACTGGAGGAACTGGAACATATACATATTTATGGGCTCCATCAGGTGGAAATGCTGCAACAGCAACAGCACTTAGCGGAGGAACTTATACCGTAACCATTACTGATACCAATAATTGTACTGCAACCCAAAGCGTTACAATCACAGAACCTAATGTACTTACTGCTACAATAATGCCAACAAATGTGAGCTGTCACGGAGGAACCACAGGAGCTGCAACAGTAAATGCAACTGGAGGAAGTGGCACCTATACCTACTTATGGGCACCTTCTGGAGGAACTGCTGCAACAGCAACAGGACTTACTGCGGGTACTTATACAGTAACTGTTACAGATGCCAATAGTTGTACAACAACTCAAACCGTTACTATAACGGAACCATCTCAATTAGTCGCTTCTGTGGGAGGTCAAACGGATGTTACCTGCAACGGACTTAACAATGGGTCTGCAACTGTAAACGTAACTGGCGGAACTGGCACTTATACTTATGCCTGGACTCCATCAGGTGGAACGGCTCCAACAGCAACAGGACTAAGTCCCGGAACTTATACAGTAACCGTAACAGATACAAACAGCTGTACTGCAACGCAAAGTTTTACAATTACAGAACCAGCTCTATTAACTGCTTCTATTACTGCGCAAACAAATGTTACTTGTAATGGTCAAGCCGATGGATCTGCAACAGTAACTCCAACTGGAGGAACTGGAACATATACATATTTATGGGCTCCATCAGGTGGAAATGCTGCAACAGCAACAGCACTTAGCGGAGGAACTTATACCGTAACCATTACTGATACCAATAATTGTACTGCAACCCAAAGCGTTACAATCACAGAACCTAATGTACTTACTGCTACAATAATGCCAACAAATGTGAGCTGTCACGGAGGAACCACAGGAGCTGCAACAGTAAATGCAACTGGAGGAAGTGGCACCTATACCTACTTATGGGCACCTTCTGGAGGAACTGCTGCAACAGCAACAGGACTTACTGCCGGAACTTATACAGTAAATGTTACAGATGCCAATAGTTGTACGACAACTCAAACCGTTACTCTAACGGAACCATCTCAATTAGTCGCTTCAGTGGGAGGTCAAACTGATGTTACCTGCAACGGACTTAACAATGGGTCTGCAGCTGTAAACGTAACTGGTGGAACCGGAACTTATACTTATGCCTGGGCTCCATCAGGTGGAACGGCTCCAACAGCAACAGGACTTAGCCCGGGAACTTATACAGTAACCGTAACAGATGCAAACAGCTGTACTGCAACGCAAAGTTTTACAATTACGGAACCAAGTGTATTAGCTTCGAATATTGCATCGCAAACTAATGTTTCTTGTAGTGGATTAAGTAATGGAGCGGCCATTATTAATATTACTGGTGGTGTTACTCCTTATACCTATTTGTGGTCTAATAGTAGTACAACAAAAGATATTAGTGGCGTAGCTGCTGGTACTTATACACTAACAATTACTGACGCTAATAATTGTTCTGCTACACAATCTGTAACAATACTTACAGTTCCAGATGTAACTTCGCCAGTTCCTACTGTCGCAAATCTTCCGGAAATCACTGGTTATTGCTCTGTTTTATCATCTCAAATCCCAATTCCAACAGCAACAGACAATTGTGCCGGAACTATTAATGGAACAACATCCAGTCCTCTGAATTATACAACTGACGGAAGCTATGTTATTACATGGCGTTTTGATGATGGTAGTGGAAATATTTCGACACAAAATCAAACAGTTAAAGTTATAAGCTCTCCTATCAATCTGGTAACTTTCAGTAATGCAGAGTATACCTTTGATGCCAATACCCATACAATACAGGTGGCCAATCTTCCTGCGGGAGCAAGCGTAGTTTATTCTACCTTTCCAACAACAGGGACAAATAATGGGGCGACAAACGCCGGTGTCTATGCGGTTACAGCAACAATATCTCCATCAGCTGCTGCACCAAATTGCTCACCAGTAATTTTAACTGCCAATCTTACAATTAAAAAAGCAGCGCAACAAATTACATTCGGAGCTTTACTGCCAAGAATTCTTGGAGCTAATAACGACTTTAATTTACAGGCTCTTTCTAATTCAGGTTTACCAATACGTTTTTCATTTACTTACACTTCTACCTTACCACCAGCAAATGTTTCTGCAAGTGGTGTAGTAAATATGTTAAGATCGGGAGAATTGCTAATTACGGCTCATCAGGATGGAAATGAAAATTACCTTCCTGCAGCAGATGTTTCGCAACTTTTGGTAATCAAAAACAATGATATAACGGTTCAAAGTATTACCATTGGAAGTAAAGTCTACAATAATCCTTCAAAAGATATTACTTATCTAATGTCATGTGGAGAGAATAATCCTAATATTGCAATTGTAAATCAAACAAACGCTACTATTACACCGGGAGCTAATTTCTCTATTGCAACTCCTAAACCAGGGATTTACACAAAAAATGTAACGATTACCTCGCAAGACGGAACTGCAACGGCCACCTACAACATCAAAGTAGAAAAACCATTTGCTTTTTACGACATTGTAAAACAGAAGTTTAACAACATACTTCTTGTGAACAATAATCCGCTAACAAATGGTGGCTATGTATTTGTTTCTTTTCAATGGTTTAAAAATGGTCAACTGGTAGGAACCGGTCCTTATTATTCAGCTGGAAATGACCCAAACTCTACATTAGATCCTTTGGCTATATATAGTGTAAAAATGGCTACTCTAGATGGAAAAGTGCTGCAAACATGCGACGCTAATATTGTATTGCAAAATTCTTTACAAGCCAAACTTTATCCTAATCCAATTGAAGTTGGAAAAGTTATTACTGTTGAAGCTGATTTTCCTCAGGAAGAGTTACAAAATATGCAAATAACATTTTACTCGGTATCTGGCAAACTGGTCAAAACTGTTAAGTCATCTAGTGTGATAACTGAAATACAATTACCTGAAACAGCAGGAAGCAATATGTATCTTGTTGTTCTTGAAACTGGTAACATAACAAAATCATTCAAAGTAATTGTAAAATAAATAATCTGCCAGTACTAAATGAAAATAGTACTGGCATAATTTAACTTTAAGATGAAAAAAAATATAAGCAAGTCTATAAAATCATTGGCAACGGTAGCGCTTTTAGTTATATACCTGAATAGTTATGGTCAGGATAAAAAACAAGAAATATCCATATCCTTAGGTGGTCCATTTTCATATTTAGATTATTCCGCAGCCGGTGAATTAGTTGACGGTAATGGATTTAGTGCAGGACTTCGTTATTCTTACTATCTAAATGAAACTATCAGCATTGGTATAGGTGTAGAATATCAAACCTATCGATCCGATTCAAAATCGTCTTTTCTCTCAGGCCAATATATGACTACAGATGCTGAGAATGAAGCTTTTCAGTTTCGATATAAAGCTACCAATTTAAGAGAAGAACAAAACTTAGGATATATTAATATTCCAATTGGTATTCAATATGAAACTCCGGGAACATCACAATTATATCTTGCCGGTGGATTTAAAATTGGATTTGCAGCAAACGGAAAATACGAAACAAAAATTGAAAATCTAACTACAAGCGGCTACTATCCGCAGTATAATGTTGAATTATTCGCTCCCTCATTTGCTGGTTTTGCAAATACAGATAATATCAAAACAAATAAACAGGATCTTGATACTGATGTATCCTATTCGGCTACTTTTGAAACGGGTCTAAAACAAAAGATCGGATCAAAAAGTTCCCTTTACATTGGTGCTTATTTAGATTATGGATTAAATAATATCTATGATAAAAAGGTAGGAAAAAATTTGATTCAATATAATCCGGAACTACCGGTACAGTTAGGTTATAATTCTATACTTGATTCATCACTTTCCTCCGACGTGATATTGATTTCTTATGGTATCAAATTAAGATATGCTTTGCATTAATTAAAAGATAAACATTGCATCAACTTAAATTCTTTTAGATTTCAATCAAAAAAAACGAGGAACATAAGTTCCTCGTTTTTTATACCATTTTTTCTACTTACTGATGACTCTTTACTCTTTACTCTTTACTCTTTACTCTTTACTCTTTACTCTTTACTCTTTAAAATAATTAGCTCCCCAAATAGTATATCGTTTTTTCATGGTTTCAATTTTGGTTTGAAATTCAGTCCAGTTTTTATTTTCTTTTGGAGACCACAAAACTTCACTCAAGGCACTCAAACGAGGAAATATCATATACTCTACTTTAGCCGGATTGGCCATATATTCTGTCCAAACATTTCCCTGAGCCCCTAAAACATATTTTGCCTGTTGTTCGTTTAATTCTTTCGGAATTGGCTCATAAGCATATACTGTTTCTATTGGTAAATAGCCGCCAATAGTGACTTCTTTTTCATTTTTGGTTTGCGAATGATCTAAATAAACGTGGCTTCCAGGTGTCATAATAACCTTATGATTTTCTTTTGCAGCTGCAATTCCGCCTTCCTCTCCTCTCCAGCTCATTACTATCGCGTTGGGAGCAAGACCACCTTCTAATATTTCATCCCAGCCAATTAAAGTTCTTCCCTTTCCATTGATGTATTTTTCCATACGCTGAATAAAGTAACTCTGGAGACCGTGCTCATCCTTTAACCCTTTTTCTTTTATTAATTGCTGACAAAATTCGCTTCTTTTCCAGGCATCTTTAGGAGCTTCATCACCCCCAACATGAATGTATTTAGAAGGAAATAAAACTATTACTTCATCAATAACATCCTGCAAAAACTTAAAGGTATATTCACTTGGAACATAAACATCCGAATGAACTCCCCAGGTTTCCTGAACAATTTTATTTCTTCCGTTTGCCATTTCCTGTTTACTTTTAGCTGAAATCATATTATCAGGAAGTTGCGTTTTCTCATCAGGGAAACAACTTAACTCGGGATAAGCTGCAATTGCAGCACTACCATGTCCTGGCATTTCAATTTCCGGAATTACCGTAATAAATCGGTCTGAAGCATATTTAACAATATCTTTTACTTCTTCCTGCGTATAAAAACCACCTTCTGGTGTATTATCACTTCCTTTACCAGGATAACTTCCAATAATACTTCCATTTCTTTTAGAACCTATTTCAGTAAGCTTAGGGTATTTTTTGATTTCGATTCTCCATCCCTGATCTTCTGTAAGATGCCAATGAAAATAATTCATTTTGTGCAACGCCAGATAATCAATATATTTCTTTACAAATGCAACCGGAAAATAGTGACGTCCAACATCCAGCATTGCTCCTCTGTATTCAAAACGAGGTTCGTCTTTCACTTCTACTGCTGCAATGGCAAGACTTTTACTTTTTTCAACAGGCAGTAATTGAATAAGGGTTTGCATTCCGTAGAAAGTTCCTACGGCAGCATTTCCTGTAATTTCAACACCATTTTTATCTGATTTAAAAGTATAGCCTTCACTTTTAAGCCCTTTAATATTCTTCTGACTTGTTAATTTGATGTAATTTGTATTTGCTTTTTTTGCAATAGGCAATACGAAACCATAATAATTAGATAAATAACCATTCAGAAAAGCTGCTGTAGCATTATCTTCTTTATTGGTAACAACCAAACTTGTTTGTGAAGTAATCACAAAATTTCCGGTATTCCTCACAACCTTTACAGGCTGCGGAATGATATTTACTTCCTGTGCAAACGACAATGTCGTGCACAAAAGAAGCGAAAAGAAAAATGACTTAACCATGTTTATTATTTAATTAAATTATTATTAAAACTAAAAAACCGTCGTGTGTACGATAACACCTTAAATACAATTTACAATAAATTACTTAATAAATTGAAACATAGATTTTTGACTAAAAATAAAAAGAAATCCATTTCTTGTACAAAATTAGCTTTGCGTATTTTAAACAAGTGAAATGCCTTTTCTGAAAGTTTAAAAACCTATGTTTCTATGTGACACAATTAATTTCACCCAACGGGTTATATTAATCTATTTTGTATAGGCTATTGCAGTTTGTTTACTAGAACCCAAACCTTCAATTCCTAATTCTACAACATCACCTGCTTTAAGATAAATTGGTTCTGGCTTAATTCCCAAACCAACTCCCGGAGGTGTTCCTGTGCTGATGATATCGCCAGGAAGTAAAGTCATAAACTGACTTAAATAATGTAGTAAAAATGGAATCTTGAAAACTAAATTTAACGTGTTACTGTCTTGGAATTTTTTACCGTTTACAGTCAGCCACATTGATAAATTATCAACATCTTTTATTTCCTCTTTTGTAGCCAAAAAGGGTCCAAGAGGTGCAAATGTATCACTTCCTTTTCCTTTTGCCCATTGTCCGCCACGCTCGATTTGGAATGCTCTTTCACTGTAATCGTTTAACAAAGCATAACCTGCAACATAATCCAAAGCTTCCGCTTCTTCTACATAACTTGCTTTTTTGCCCACTATAAATGCTAACTCTACTTCCCAGTCAGTTTTTTCACTATTCTTCGGAATGATTAAATTGTCATTTGGTCCGCACAAAGAAGTAGTCGATTTAAAAAAGATGATAGGTTCCGCTGGAATTGGTGCTCCTGTTTCTTTACAATGATCTACATAATTCAGTCCAATACAGATTATTTTTGAAGGTCTCGCCACCGGAGATCCTAAACGTACATTTACATCCACTTCTGGTAAAGTCGGATTACTATCTAATGCTTTCTGCAGTTTCTCTAAACCATTTTCTTCAAAAAAACTTTCGTTAAAATCTGTTACAATTGACGAAACATCATATCTCTTTTCACCAATTAAAACTCCTGGTTTTTCTTTTCCTATTTCTCCAAAACGTATTAATTTCATTTTTTTTCTTTTTAAGGTACTGAGGTGCTAAGGTTCTGAGGTGCTAAGGTTTTTTTCTCAGCATCTTCGTACCTTAGTACCTCTTTTAAATTATTTATTTTTCTTTTTTTAAGGTTCTAAGGAAGTAAGGTTCTGAGGTTCTAAGTCTAAAAAAACCTTAGAATCTTAGCATCTCAGAACCTTAGCCCCTTTTCTCAGTTATTTAACTTAATAAATCCTCCGTCGATTGGGTAATCACTACCTGTGATAAATCCGGCTTCGTCGCTGCATAGGTATAAAGCTAAGGCTGCGATTTCGTCTGGTTTTCCCATTCTTCCTATTGGTTGTGACTGAGATAATTTTTCGAACATTTCTTCTTCTCTACCAGCGTAGTTTTTCGAAATAAAACCATCTACAAAAGGCGTGTGAACCCGTGCAGGTGAAATAGAATTACAACGAATATTTTCTTTTATATAATCTTTTGCTACAGATAGAGTCATGGCCATAACAGCTCCTTTCGCAGCTGAATATGCAAATCGATCCGGAATTCCAACCCAGGCAGCAATTGAGGCCATATTTACAATAACACCACCATTTGAAAGTCTCAATTGTGGAATCGCAGCAAATAAACAGTTGTAAACTCCTTTTACATTCACATCCATAACACGATCAAAATCAGCTGCCGGAGTAGTATCAACTTTTCCAACATGCGCGATTCCGGCGTTATTGATCAAAATATTGATATTCCCAATTTTTTCGAATGTTGCTAAAACTTCTTCCTGATTGGCCACATTACAGGCATGCGAAAATACTTTTCCGCCAATTGCCTGTATTTCTTCAACAGCCGTTTTAGCGCTTTCTTCTGTTAATTCAATAATATGAACTTCAGCGCCTTGTTTTGCAAATAAAACCGAAATGGCTTTCCCAATTCCGCTACCGCCTCCAGTAACAACCGCTTTTTTATTTTGTAATGAAAACATGTATTTTTATTTTAAATTTTATAATTATAGTGAAACTCCTCGTTTCCACGGAATAAAATCATCCTGGTTTAATAAAACTGCCTTTGGAATAATTTCCCCACTTGCTGCTTTAATACAATATTCCAAAATATCTTCTCCCATTTCTTCAATAGACTTTTCTCCGCTAATAATCGGACCACAATCGATATCAATAATATCGCTCATTTTTTTGGCTAAAATAGAATTTGTAGCCACTTTAATAACCGGACAAACCGGATTACCTGTTGGAGTTCCTAATCCTGTTGTAAACAATATTAAGGTTGCTCCTGATGCCGCTTTACCAGTTGTAGCTTCAACATCATTTCCTGGTGTACAAACCAAACTTAAACCTGCTTTTGTTGCCGGTTCTGTATAATCTAAAACATCAACTACTGGTGCTGTCCCTCCTTTTTTAGCTGCTCCTGCACTTTTTATAGCATCAGTTATTAAGCCATCTTTGATATTTCCCGGGGATGGATTCATATGAAATCCCGAACCCACTTTATGTGCCAATGCATCGTAAGACTGCATTAAATCGATGAATTTTTTAGCAACCGGTTCTGATATACAGCGATCAATTAGATTCTGTTCTACTCCGCATAATTCAGGGAATTCAGCCAGTAATACTTTACCACCCAAAGCTACTAATAAATCGGAAGTATAACCTACAGCCGGATTAGCAGAAACGCCGCTAAAACCATCACTTCCTCCGCATTTAACCCCTAAACATAATTCGCTTAATGGAGCCGGAACTCTTTCCTGTTTGTTTATTTCAATTAATCCTTCAAAGGTCTTTTTAATGGCATCCGCAATCAATTGTTCTTCACTTTTTGACTGTTGTTGCTCAAAAATAAAGATAGGTTTATCAAAAGCAGGATTTTGTTTTTTTACATCATTTGTAAAATCCTGTACTTGCAAGTGTTGACATCCCAAACTCAAAACTGTTATTCCCGCCACATTTGGATGATTGGCATACGAAGCCAGTAAAGCACTCAATGTAGAAGCGTCCTGACGTGTACCACCGCAACCTCCCTGATGGTTTAAGAATTTGATTCCATCTACATTTTTGAAAACCTTATGCTCATTATGATCCGGGGCTAGTTGTACATCAATTGCATCCAGGCTTTCTCCTTTTTTATAAGCCTCAAGTAAATGATGGGTATACTGCGTGTATTTATCACTTACTGAATAACCTAACTCATTATGCAAGGCTTCGCGTATTACATCGAGATTTCTGTTTTCACAAAATACTGTTGGAACAAATAACCAGTAATTAGCAGTTCCAAAACGGCCGTCATTTCTTTTATATCCATTAAAAGTTCTGTCTTTATACTTGGAAACATCTGGTGCCTGCCATGTAAAATCAACATCACGATACTGATACGGTTCTGCAGCATGTTTAAGATTTTCTGTTGTCATTAGACTTCCTTTTGCAACATCATTCTGCACTTTACCAACCAAAACACCATACATGATGATCTCAGCTCCTGCTTTCAAATCAGTAGTATAAAATTTATGTTTTGCCTTAATAGTGTCCTGCAGATTGTACGTTTCATTTTCAAAAGCAACACTTTCTCCTTTTCCCAGATCAGTTAAAGCCACCAACACATTATCTTGTGGGTGCATTTTTACTACTAATCTTTTAACTCCGTTTTCTAACATATTATATAAATAGAATTTATGCTTTATTTGTTTTATGTCCATTAAAGGCGAACAATAGTATTACTGAAAAACAGATCAGCGGAACTATATAACCATTCTGAATACTTCCTGTAACATCTGAAATATATCCTAAAACCGGAGGTAATAAAGCTCCTCCAACTATTGACATTACGATCAATGAAGATCCTATTTTTGTATTATGTCCGAGTCCGTCAATTCCCATTGAAAAAATCGTAGGGAACATGATGCTCATGAAAAATGCAATCGCTATTAAAGTATACACCACTAACATTCCCGTTCCGACTATCGCCACTACCGACAATAACATCGTGATAATCGAATAAATAATCAATAATTTTCTTGGCTGAATATATTGCATGAAGAATGTTCCGGCGAAACGACCTAGCATAAATGCCAGACCATAAAAACCTAAATATTTGGCAGCTATATCTTCATTTAAACCAGCCGAAGTGGTAGCCATTTTGATGAAAAAACTCCCCACACAAACCTGTGCTCCCACATAAAAGAACTGCGCTAAAATTCCCCATCTTAATCGCATTGATTTTAAGGCTCCGGCAAAACTAGCTCCCTCAATTCCTTCTTTATCTTCGTCCTTTACATCGGGCATATTGGTAAAATAGAAAACTACGGCTACTGATAAAATGATCAGTCCTAATATTAAATAAGGCATTTTTACACTTGCCGCTTCTTCTAAAATATGCGCGTGTAATGCAGCAGGCGACATGGCATCTAACTCAATCTTAGTTAAGTTTTTACCCGACAGAATCATTGGTCCAATATAAGCTGGTGCAATAAAAGCAGCCAATCCGTTGAACGATTGTGAAAAATTCAATCTTTTAGTAGCGCTTTCAGATGGCCCTAAGATGGTTACATAAGGATTCGCTGCTGTTTCTAAAAACGTAAGTCCACAAGCGATAACAAACAAAGCCCCTAAGAAATAAATGTATTGCAGTGAATTAGCAGCTGGTACAAATAAAATAGAGCCAATACCAAACAGAACCAATCCGATCATGATACCCGATTTATAACCGTATTTTCTCATGATATAACCTGCTGGCAAAGCCATAACAAAATAGGCTATAAAAACAGAAGAATCGATTAAAGAAGATTCTAAGTCTGTAAGATTAAATGCTTTTCTTAGATGCGGAATAAGTATCGGATCTAAGTTGTGTACAAATCCCCAGAAAAAGAACAAGCTGGTTACCAATATAAAAGGAAAAAGCCATTTTTTATTCTCTTTAGAACTAACATCCTTTTCAATATCTACCTGAGTTATTAATGCCATATGTTTTTTATTAAATTTATACATTTTTAGAAATATAAAAATATAATACCTGCAGTATAATTATTAATTCAATTTTACCCTTGTTTAATTAGGAATTACCTTTTTTTCTAAAAAGTGATTGCATTTAAAAAGAATGAGGAAAATATTGATTTTTAACCGAACCGTCTTCAAACAAATCGATTATGGCATAACCGGGTGGCGTTTGCTTATAAAAACTCTTTCCGGCTGAATCTTTATCACCTGGCTCCCACCAAAAACCACTCAAAGCACCATTGCAGTAATAGTGAACATTATTGTAAACCGCTTCATCCAGTAAATGAATATGTCCGCTAATACAAGTGATTTTTTTGTCTTTATGTTTATAGAAAAGATCGCTGATGTATATAGAATCGGTGTGGTTTCCTCCATCGACATGGGTGCATACGGCAAGAATAGGATAATGACTCATACAAACAACCGGTGTCCCAACAGCAATAGCTTGCAAGTCTTTTTCTAACCATAAACGTTGTTTCTCGTCTAAAGAACCACCACCATTATTACTGTCCAATATTATAAAATGCCATCCTTTTTTATCAAAACTATAGTAACGATTTGGAATTCCAAGTTGCTTTACAACATGCTCTTTTCCGTACATTGAATCTTGTTTATCGGGAGCAGCCCACCACATATCATGATTTCCAAGACAGCTGTGCATTTCAAAATCACTAATTTCTTTAGTAGTTTCGCTCCAAACTTTCCATAATTCGTTTACTCTCTCTCTTGTAATATTATCATAATCTGCAGCATAGATAGAATCTCCTCCATTCAGAAAAAAATCGACTTTGTGTTTCTTGATTTCCTCTAAACATTGTTTAAATCGCTCCGGTGCATTTTCTTCTGGTCGGATATGCACATCAGTAATATGTGCAATACGCAGCACTCTTTTCGATTTAGGATTTTTCTCAGCAGCCGAAAGTATGGATGCCGAACCACTCAATGCAACTGTCCCTGCTGTTAAACCAATATATTTTAATAATTCTCTTCTTTTCATTTTCTATCTGATAATTAATTCAAGTTACTGTTTTACAAAATTGTTTGCCTGAAAATTTGAATTACTCTATAAGTATAGTCCCTATGGGACAAATAATCTGCTTCTAACTGTTTGTTACCAATATTTAATCTCTACGAGATATAATCCTTTAGGATTTAAATATTGGTAACAAAAAGAGAACCGCCGGATAAAAATATCCCGTAGGGATTATACCTAATCTTTTTTTGAGTTTGCAGATTCCTGAATTATTAAACTAGCAACTTGAATTAATTAAGCAATTATTTTTTTACTACTTAAAATGAGTAGTGTTCAATAGAAAGATTTATTCGGCAGAATAAGGTCTGTCTTTAACTGCAACACCCCAGGTTTTAGAAGGCTTTTCACCCATAGTAAAAATCAATTCTCCTCCCTTCATGATGTCCGAATGAAGCAGATAACTTTTTGTATATGCTTTTCCGTTCAGGGTTGCTTTTTGAATGTAGATGTTTTTTGGACTGTTGTTTAAAGCTTTTATCGTAAAACTTTTTCCATCAGATAAATTCAATACCGACTCATCCATGCTTGGACTGCCGATAACATAAATCCCATTGAAAGGATTAACAGAATACATTCCCAAAGTACTCCAAACATACCAGGCCGACATTTGGCCGACATCTTCGTTTCCGCACAATCCGTCTGGTTTATCGCTGTATAAATTATCAACGATATAGCGTACTTTCTCCGCTGTTTTCCAAGGTTGTCCTACGAAATTATAGAGATAGGTAATATGATGACTTGGCTCGTTTCCGTGTGCATATTGCCCAATCAAACCCGTAATATCGCTTGACGCTTCAGCACCCATATCTCCTTTCACCACAAACAAATTATCCAGTTTTTTTGCAAAAGGCTTTTCTCCTCCTAACATTGCGATCAGTCCTTCAACATCATGAGGTACTAACCAGGTATATTGCCACGCATTTCCCTCAGCAAAATCATCTTTCATGTGTGCCGATTTAAACGGATCAAAAGGTGTTCTCCATTGCGTATCGCTTACTTTACCACGCACAAAAGTGGTCGAAGCATCATAATATTTTTTATAGGCTTTTGAGCGGTTATAGAAATAATTGTAATCTTCGGTTTTACCCATTTTTTTAGCCATCATGGCAATTGCTCCGTCAGAGATAGCATATTCCATTCCGATAGCTACTGATTCTCTCAAACTATCTGCCGGAATATAACCAATTTTTTTCACGAAGTTCAATCCGCGATCATCCTGCATAGCGGTTGCTTTTATCGCTTCAAAAGCTAACTCTGCGTTAATACCTTTTATACCTTTTAAATAAGCGTCAACCACAATCTGAATGGCACTGTTTCCCGGCATACAATAGGTTTCATTCCCCATCAAATGCCAAACCGGAAGATGGCCTGTTTCCTGATAAATTGCCAACATTGAATTGATTATATCCGAAACTTTTTCCGTCTGTGTTAAAGTAAACAAAGGGTTTGCTCCTCTGTATGTATCCCACAAAGAAAAAGTCGTCAAATTTGTAAATCCTGCAGCCTTATGAACCTGTTTGTCTGAGCCGTAATAATCGCCGTTACTGTCATTGTAAGTAGACGGGGCAATCATCGTGTGATATAAAGCGGTGTAGAATGTTTTCAATTTGGCTTCATCATTCGATTTTACCGAAATTTTATTCAACTCTTTGTTCCATTTTTCATCAGCCTGAGCTGCTGTTTTTTCAAAGTCCCAACCTGAAATTTCTTTTTTAATGTTCATTAAAGCATTCTCAGTACTCACTGCCGAGATTACAACTTTAATTTTAATTACTTCATCTTTTGAAGTTGAAAATTGAAGTACGGCTTTGGCACTGTCACCCAAAACCACTTTGTTTATCATCTCTTTTGTACTGTTGTACAACTGAATTTTTTTTGCCGGTTTTGACAAAATTGCTGCGAAATAAATGCGTTGGTCATTTGCCCAGCCTTTTGAGAAACGATAGCCTTCAATCAAAGTATCATTTTTTACATGGATGTACGTATCAACCGCTTTATCCCAGCCAATTCCTTCGACTAAATCTAAAATGATATGCGATTTATCTGAAGCCGGAAAAGTATATTTTTGAAAACCCACTCTTTCAGAAGCCGTCATTTCAGCTTTGATTCCATTTTTCTTCAAAATAACCGAATAATAACCTGGTTTAGCCACTTCATCTTTATGATCAAAACCGGAGATATAGCCATTTTCCATGTCTTTAGCAGTCCCTTTCTTAAGGTTGATTTTACCAACTGCAGGCATAAAAAGAAAATCACCAAGATCACCAATTCCCGTTCCGCTTAAATGCGTGTGCGAAAATCCGATAATCGTTGGATCAGAATAATGGTACCCCGAACACCAATCCCAACCTTGTGAAATATTAACCGGCCCCAACTGAACCGCCCCAAAAGGCACATTCGCCCCCATAAAAACATGTCCGTGAAATCCCGTTCCAATAAAAGGATCTACATATTGCGTCAAATTTTGCTTAGAAACCTGACTGTGCAATTGCAGCGTACAAACCCCTAAAATTGCAAAAAATGCTGATTTAAATTTTCTTTTCATTTTTCTTCTGTTATTATATAAAGAGCAAAGCGATAAAAATCTTGCCTCTTGCCTCTTTCTTCTTTCTTCTATTCTCTATTTTCTATTCTCTATTCTCTATTCTCTATTTCAAAATTTCAAAATTTCAAAACCCGTTTTCAACATCATATCTCTCGAATTCGAACCGATTTTCACTTTATATTGTCCTTCGTAAATTTTAAACTGTTTTTTAGTATCATCCCACTTTTGAAGTTCTGACAATGGAATTTCCAACGTAATTGTTTTAGAATTTCCTTTAGCAATAGATACTCTTTTAAAAGCCTTTAATTCTTTTAATGGCATTCTGTCTATATTTGGATATTCAATATAAACCTGAGCTACTTCATCAGCATCATAATCTCCAGTATTTTCAATTTTTATTTGCATTGAAATTTTATCAGAAGACGTTTTGGTGTTTTCCGGTTTCTGAACCCAATTGTACCCAAAAGTGGTGTAGCTTAATCCAAAACCAAAAGGATATTGTACTTCTTTATCGAAATAACGATAAGTTCTGCCGGCCATCGCATAGCTGTTATAATCAGGTAAATCGCTAAAAGATTTATAAAAACTAATTGGTAAATGTCCTGATGGAGATACTTTTCCGAAAAGAAGATTTGCCAAAGCTGTTCCACCCTGTTCTCCCGGATACCAGGCAAAAACAATCGCATCAACATAAGGTTCAATTGCTGAAATATCAACAGCACTTCCTCCGGTGATTACCGCTATAAGAGGAGTTTTAGTTCCTTTTCGCAGTGCTTTAATATAGGCAATATGCGAAGCTGGCAAATCCATATTTTTTCTATCCCCTTTTCCGTCAGCCAAAAAAGCATCCCCTTCTTCGCCTTCATAAACCGGTGTAAAACCAATTACGGCAATCGTTGCATCAGCCATAGAAGCTGCCCAAACTCCACCAAAATTGGTTGTATCCGTAAAATCACAACCCATATCGTACTCTATACGAGTGTCAGGATCAACTGCGCCGGCAATTCCTTCAACAAAATTTACAGCTTTATCTGTAATTCCGTGATAATTCCCTAACAAAGCATCCAAAGAACCTGCATTTGGCCCTACTACCATCAGCGATTTGTAATTCTCTTTTTTCAGAGGCAGTAACTTTGTTTTCTTCTCACCTACTTCTCCATTTTTCAACAAAACCATACTTTGCTCGGCCATTTTTCGGCTAAGATTTCTGTGGTAAGAATTTGCTATACTGTCAATACCATATTTTCGATACCGATTATCTTCCGGTTTGTCATAAAACCCAAGTTTGAACTGGGTGCGTAAAGTTGGAGCCAACGCATTATCAATATCTTTAGTGGTAATTAATTTTTGGTTTAAGGCATTGATAGCATCTTTTTGCAACAACCCGCTGCAATCCATATTTACGCCTCTTTTTATGGCTTCAGCAGCAACAACTACACTGTTTGGTAATGTTTTGTGTCCTTCGTAAATATCCTGTAATGCCCAACAATCGGTTACTACATGTCCGCCGAATTTCCATTCTTTTCTTAGAATATCCTGAAGTAATGTTTTTCCGGTGCAGCAAGGTTCAGAATTCACTCTATTGTACGCACACATTACGGTTTCAACCTTTGCATCAACCAATTTTTTGAAAGCGTACAAATACGTTTCTCTTAAATCTTTTTCATCTACAATTACATCAATAGAATGTCTGGTTTTCTCAGGCCCGCTATGTACGGCAAAATGTTTAGCACAAGCCGCTGTTTTCATGTATTTTGGATCTGTTCCCTGCAAACCTTTGATGTAAGCTGTTCCCATTTTTCCGGTAAGAAAAGGATCTTCACCATAGGTTTCCTGTCCTCTTCCCCAACGTGGATCCCTGAAAATATTTATGTTTGGTGACCAAAAATTCAGTCCCATATATTGCAAACGACGGTCTTTGGCTACAGCCATATTATTCTTCGCTCTTGCTTCGGTTGAAATTGCGTTTGCCACTTCATTCAACAACTCATCATTAAAAGAAGCCGCCATTCCAATAGCTTGCGGAAAAACAGTCGCTTTTCCTGCTCTCGCTACGCCGTGTAAAGATTCGTTCCACCAATTGTATTGTGGAATATCTAATCTTTTTATCGCTTTGCTTTCAAATCCCAACAAAGAAATTTTCTCCTCCGTAGTCAATTGTTTCAGTAAATCTTCAACTCTTTTGTCGACGGGTAAATTCTGATTTTTATAAGCAACCGTTTTTTGCTGGCCCTGCATTATTCCAGCAGAAAAACAAAAAATCATTATAAACTTGTAGCTTCTTAAACAATTCATTTTCATATATAATTATATTAAAACTAAAAAATAGGATGCTTTAAAAACAAATTTTTTCCTGACAAGCCAAAAATCATTCTTGCCTATTTGCTGCCAAATTTGTATTATTTTTAGAAATTTAAAGATATAATTACTTCTGTTTATATAATAGGTCGATATTATCTTTATTTAATTATTATTTGCCCTTCTACTAAAGAAAAAAAAGAGATACTTCATAAGAAATATCCCTTTTTTAGCATTAACCAATCCACTTTATTACAATTTTTTATTCAGATATTCTCCTAAATGAGATATTCAAACTGCTTATTTTTTTTGAACTAATTTTACAATTGCTATTCCTTTTAAACTTTTCGAATTGTTTTTGGTACCCGCAAAATTTCCCCAGCTCAAACTCCAGTAATCTGATTTATCCATAATCAGCAATTCCTGCTGACCTGATTCCAGGATATTCATTTTTGCAGCTTGCAATCCATTTGAAATCACTTCAATTTTTTTATTTCCTGAAGTCAAATCCACAGACAAAATATTCTCTTTTGTTCCTCTGTACATTTCAGTTCCCTTCATATCTGCTTTTGCAGGATCAATAGTGCTTTTTAAATAATAATCATACATACCTTGCGAAACATCATAAGCAGGCTGAACGCGGTAGGTTTCTTTTATATCTGAAAAACGTTTGGCTTTACCTTCATTAGCGGAAACATGATTCGACGGATAAGTACTCCAATATCCTTTTCGTTTCCATTCTATAGTTTCAAAAGTATTCGCTACTGGCAAAGCCAATCCTATTTGCCAAGTGTACTCCGGAACATTCTCTATCTCATACTCTATATTTATTGTGCCATCGGCCTGGTAAACAGTCGTCATTTTTACAGGATAATCATCTATTGTACCTTCAGATGTAACTGTAACTATACTTTTATCATCCGTATTTACCATTGCACTTTTGACTTTGTATTCACCTGAATAGATACCTGGCGTCTCTTTAAAAGCATCCGGTTGTTTTGGTTTATTTACAATTACTCTGGTTGCTCCTGTTACTATTTTTTCTCCATTTATTTCAGAGCTTAAAAGTTCTCCGGTAACAGCATCTAGTTTTACTGTTAATCCCTCACTTTCTAATGCAATTAATTTATCGGTCTTTTTTACATTCCATTTAAGTTTAAGTGTTTTTGCTTGTAGCGCTATTGGTTTGTTAAATGTAAGTTGCTCTTCATCGATCAGATTATTTTGCGAATCATAAAACTGTAACAGAACTGGATTATTTGTGTCGCTAATGGCCACTTTGATTATTCCTTCTTCGTGTGGTTTTAAGGCTGGCATTGGCTGATCAAAACTTTTACCGCTGATCGTAATTTTCAATCGGATCTGATCTAAAGAAATATGGTTAAATCTATTTTTAACGGGAACATTTAAGAACGCATTTGCTTCTGTGCTTTCAAACTTTGTTTTTAAAACTCTAATAGGCGAATACGCTTTTTTAGTGTTCCAGAATTCTGTTTTTTCTCTTCGCCACACATCTATAAATCCCCATGGTCCATAACCTGTTACGCCGTCTTTTAAGTGAAAAGTTTCATCTGTCATTCCCCAGATAGCGCCACCTAAATTTCCGGGTACATCAAAACGATTGGCCCACATTAGGTCTAAACTTTGCCCCCAAAAATCTTTTACGTTGGGATCAGCTTTTAATAAAGTTGTGTTGTAGCAGGCCACGTGCGCCCACTCATCGCTTAATAAGGGCAAACTTTCGTGTTCCATGTTTTTAATTGCCAACCCAAAATTTTCTTCGTCTTTACCTTTAAAATCGGGATAATGTGCAACAGCTATATCAAAACATCTTTTATTTTCTTTAAAGGCAGTCGCCGGCCATGACCACGAAACTGGTCTTGACAAATCAACAGATTTTACGAATTCATATTCTTTCTGAAAATTAATTCCGTAGTCACTTTCATTACCTATTGACCACATTATAACAGCTGCGTGATTTCTGTCACGATCAATCATTTCGCTCAACTGTCCTAAATATCTTGAAGTAAATGCAAGGTCATTACTGGTTTCTCCTAATTTCTTATAAACGCCTTCTCTCCAGTCGTTCACAAAGCAAATAGCAGTTTCTTCCTGAACATAAATTCCATATTTGTCAGCAAATTCCAGAAAGTCCTGCGAAGGCGGATAATGTGAGGTACGAATAAAATTCAAATTGGCTTTTTTGGCCATTGCAACATCCAGACTATCATAATATCGATTCGTGCTTCTTCCTAACAGAGGATGCATATCATGCCTGCAGCCCCCACGAAGTTTAATTGGCTGACCGTTTACCAGCACCCTTTTTCCGTCTACAGCAACTTTTCTAAAACCTATTTTCTGTTCAATTTTTTCTTCTGATTTTCCAGCTGAAATTAATTCGGCTTTCAACGTATACAAATAAGGCTGTTCCTGATTCCATAAAATAGGATTTGAGACAGTAACCGAAAATTTACCTTCTCCATTATTTGCCAAATCAAAAGTTTGTGACTGATTTAAAACTGCTTTACCACTAGCGTCATACAATTGAAATTTAATTTTACTATTCCCTTTGGCTTTGCTTTTGGCTACAGTAAGAGAAAGTTTTGCTTCTTTAAAATCATTCTCAAAATCAGTTTGCACATAAAATCGATTGATATAATCAGTAGGAACTACAAGCAATTGAACTTCTCTCAATATTCCGCCAATAGGATGAAATGCATAACCGGAAGCATATGAAATATCATCGGCTCTGTCTGTAACGCCAACATAGACAATTGCAGGTTTTCCGGGTTCAACAAATGCACTGATATCGGCATCCCAGGCGGTAAATCCTCCAAAATGCTCTCGCACAAAATGACCATTTACAAAAACCCTTGCATAACTGTAAACACCATTAAAACGGATAAGAGTCGTTTTGTTTTTCGCGCTCGCGGGAACATTAACTGTTGTTTTATAAAAGAATTCTTTGTCGTTTTCTACTTTAAAGCCTTGCATCGCCGGCTCGCCTGGTACCTGAATTTTCTGCCAGTTTCCTGAATCATTTTTCCAAACCTCATTACCCGGATTCATACTTATTTCCCAAGAACCGTTTAAACTGACTTTAGCTTTTGGTACAGCACTGGTTTCTGACGGAATTACCGCGAGCGCCTTCCTGCCCTCTGCTATAAATTGTTGCGCATTAACGGCAGAAGCCATGACTGTGAAAAGTAGAAATACAAAAATCTTTTTCATTTATTATTCTGTTTAATTGTAAGTATCAATTTTACTTTTAATCTCTTTTTGTTCTTAAAAACTTTTTCGAAATTACATCATAAACTTGTTGAGGAACTACGCTCCGTTAACGGATACTTAAACTATTTTAATCATTTTCATATAATTTGAGGCAAAAAAAGGATATGATACTTTTTCTTTAATTCTTTGAAATTTGAATTGGCTTTAATCTTTATGTTTGCTTTTGTATTCATTCCAGTAAAACAAAAAAGGTGAAATTGATTTGCTATTTTATCAACTTCACCTTTAGGTAATTTTATTTCTTATTTCAGATTTTCAAACATTACAATTGCGGTATACAAAACACCAGCTTCGCCTCTGAAAGTACCTGAACCTCTTGGCTCATTTTTTATGGAATACCATTCAAAGAAACCATTGTTATCTTTTACCCGTTTCAACATTGGTTGCACTTCTCTGTAAGCTTCTTCAACATAACCGTATTTAATTAATTGCTGAATCGTTCTGGCTCCAAACCAAGTCCAGTCGCCACCGTTTTGATAACTGTAAACTGGATTCATAATTTTGTTTACGAAATAACCATTAGGATAAGGAGGATAAAGCGTTAAGCCAATAGAAGGCGCTCCCGCTTCTTTTACTCTTTTTACCATTTCGTCTAAAGAAGCTTTTACTTCTTTTTTACTCAATAAGCCCGCTTCCATTGCTACAGTTGTGCCTCCAAAATAGAAAATATTATCTTCATCAAAATCAGCAGGAAAAGGCGATCCATTCAAATACAAATGTGGAATGTATTTTTGCTTTTTGGCATCCCAAAGATAAGTGCGAGTGTTTTTTGCCACGTCTTTTCTGATTTTATCCCATTTCTTTTTAGTTGATGGCATAATTTCCATCATGTTATTCAGAGCCACAATAAACATTGCATTGTCATAAATATCGCAGGCCACATGAGTATGTCCATCTATATCAACCCCATAACCTTCTTCCGGCTGTACATCTCCCCAGTCTGCCGTTGTTGCTCCGGTAATTAGTCCGTATTTTGCAGTGTAACGGTTTTTCATTAAAAAATCCATTGACCACTCTAATCTTTCTGCAACGGTTTTATCTCCCACTTTTTCTGTCAAAATAGAGGTGTCACCCGTTAATTGAATGTATTTGTAAACCGCTTGTACCAATGATGTTTCCTGATCTGTTTCGACCGTATTTTTATGAGCGGCATATCTTGGTTCTAATTTTGAATAAGAGAAATCCGTTTCGCCTGCACCAATTTGTTCTTTAGGCGTATAGCCGTCAATGATGTTTCCATCCTCGCCCTGCATTCGGAAAAACACCAATAGATTTTCTTTTATATCTTCTTTTTTAGAGACTTGCGCTGCCAATTCTATAAAAGTATTGTAGTCACGAATCCAGACTTCGCGATAACCATCGCCGGCATTTACTCCTGTTTTCATTACTTCCAATGCCTTATTTTTTACAAATGGCATGTATTGATCGTTTTTTATTTTATCTGATAATGTCTTATCTATCACCTGCTTTTGTTGTGCTATAGTGGTCAATACAAATGCAAGACTTGCTATTGAAGAAAGAATTTTTCTCATGTGTTAATCGAAATTGTTTTGATTAGAATATAGAAGTTAGTATTTCTTTATTTACTGGTACTCATCGAGGGCGGTGGTGTTTTAATACCCCACTTTTTGTTTGGATTTGCCCCCATATCAAAAATTAAAGTGCCGCCATCTGTTAGTTTTTTGCGATAGATCCAGGCATTTTCAACTTTTTCTCCGTTAAAAGAAGCCGATTGAATATATCTGTTTGCCTTTGAATTGTTTTTGGTTTCGATCACCAATTCGTTGCCTTCATAGTATTTTTTATCCAGTTTAATCGTTACTTTATCAAACAATGGACTTCCAAATTGAAAAGTTGGGTCCATTGCTGCATGTCCCTGAACATCGAACAATCCCATTGAAGCCATTACAAACCAGGCTCCCAATTGTCCCTGATCCTCATCCTGACCAAATCCATAACCGTGTAGTGGTTCTGTGCCATAAAATTCATCGCAGATAGTACGCGACCATTTTTGTGTCAGCCAGGGTTTTCCTGAATAATTAAACAGGAAAGAATGGTGCAGACAAGGCTGATTGCCGTGATTATAAAGCATTTCCAATCCAGAGAAACTGTCCACTCCTTTTCCGCCACCAAAAGTTGATTTTTGGCTTTCTTCAAATGTTGTTTCCAGTCGTTTGTTAAATAAATCTTTACCCAGAATTTTAATTAATCCCGCAGGATCTTGTGGCACATACCAGGTATATTGGTAACCATTTGCTTCCTGAAAACCTCTCCAGGCCTGCATTGGGTCGAACTTTTCTATGAATTTACCATTCTCATATTTTGGACGAATGAATTTGGTTTCCGGATCAAAAATATTTTTCCAGTTTCCTGCTTGTTTCATCAGTTTATCATAATCGTTCTTTTTACCCAAAGCCTTTGCAAATTGCGCAACGCCATAAGAAGTGTAAGCAAATTCCAAAGTATGTGACGCTCCAAAATTAAATGTCCATCCGTTAGCCAAGAGTGTATCTTTTGAAGGAATATAACCTTCTTTTACAAAATAAGCCAGATCGTATTTTCCTGAACCAAATGGACGACCGCTGTAGCCTGTTTCATTTTTATAAGCAATCTTATAGGCTTCTTCTACATTAAAATCGCGAATGCCACAATTATATGTCGAAGCAATCATCAACCCGAAACAATTCGTTTGCACACCATTAGAATGTGCGCCCGCAGCCACTCCATCGTGCAGCCAGCCTGTTTCTTTTGCAAAATCAATATTCGACTGAATGTATTCGCTTAAATAATCAGGATATGCCAATGCCCAAAGCTGACTCAGATTCCAGAATCCGCCCCAAATTCCGTCCGTATTGTAATGATTGTATTTTGGTTTTCCGTCTGCATTTAAAGGAATATGACCAATTTTTCCATCGTTTCTCGGATAACTTCCATTTGCATCACTTGCTAATCCACGGCCTAATAGCGCGTGATATAAACCCGTGTAGAATTTTACTTTATTGATATTATTCCTGGTTTGAACTGTGATTCGCCCTAGTTTTTCATTCCATTTTTCGTGTGCCATTTGCTTTACGGCATCGAAAGTTTGCCCATCTGCTTCCGCTTTCAAATTTAATTTTGCATTTTCAATACTGGTGTACGAAAGTCCAACCTGCATCTCCACCACTTCTCCTTTTTTGGTCGCAAAATTCACATACATTCCGTTTCCAATTCCTTTTGTTTCAGCTTGATTATCAAAGGTTTTATCTTCAACAAATGAACCATAACTTTCAGGTGTTTTATTCATACGTATCACAAAATACATTTTCACGCGTTTTTCAGGATCGCAGAATTTCAAATACTCAGGATAGGTTTCGATTGTTCCTTCTAATGTATTTTTACCTGAAAGTTTCATTGTCGCTTCTGTCACACCGCTGCTTTCGCCCTGACGATGACCGATATCAAAAATGATACGTGATTGTTTAGATTCAGGAAAAGTATAACGATGAAAACCGACTCTTTCCGTTGCCGTTAATTCGGCTTTAATTCCATATTCTTTCAGGAAAACGGAATAATAACCCGGCTCAGCGTGTTCGGTTTTTTTATCAAAAGTCGATCTATAGCCGGTTTCCGGTTTTTCTAAAGTTCCGGGAGTAGTTTGCAATTTTCCTGTTACCGGCATGGCAACCAAACCACCAATTTGGAATTCATGAAAATGACCAAAACCTTCAATCGAGGTATGACGATCATCATAACCGCAAGGTTCCCAACTTCCTATACTTCCGTAAGCATTGGTATGCGGCGCTAATTTTGCCATTCCAAAAGGCAAAGAAGCCGGTGTATAAAAAAACCAACGTCCGTGTACCGATCCAATTTGCGGATCTACCCAGGAAGCCGGATTGAAACTGTCTTTTTTCTTTGAACACGAAAAAAAGAAAATGGTCATTACCAGCAGCGAAACTATTCTTGAAATTGTTTTCATTGATTTTATTTTAGTTCCATTGATTTTTTATGCTTTCAAATCAGCATTCCATTCTTTCTCGATTTCCTCCAGACTTTTTCCTTTGGTTTCAAACAACTTCTTTTTGGCATATCCGAAAGAGAGAATACAGAAGAAAGAGAAAATAAAAAATGTAACTGCAATGCCCAATCCATCTCTCAACATAGGAAACAACAAGTTCACTACCCAATCAGAAACCCACATTGTCATGATACACATAGACAAAGCTGTTCCTCTAATATGTGTTGGGAATATTTCAGTTGAGATCACAAATTTTAATGGGCCAAGCGAAAAGGCAAAAAATAAAAGAAATAAAATGATGCTAAATAACATGAAATAGCCTGTTATATTCATCAGAAAACAAAAGCCTGTCAATGCCAATGCAAAAGCAGCACACAAAGAGCCTATTAAATACAAAGGTCTTCGTCCCCAACTATCAACCTTAAAGATTGCTATAAAAGTAAAAAGCATATTTGCCGATCCTAATATCACCTGATAAAACAGTGCATCACTGGTCACAATACCTGCCGATTTTAAAATAGTAGGTCCATAAAAAATAACACCATTAATACCGCTAAATTGTGATAAAGCAGTAAGTACCATAGCCAATGTTAGTAATTTACGTAATGGCATACGCAATAATTCTTTGTAACCTCCTGATTTTTGATTCGCCATTTCTTTTATGGAGTTCAACTCTAATCGTGCTGTTTCTTCTCCGTTAATTTTAGTAAGAATACCTAAGGCTTCTTCATTTTTTTCATATTGTACCAACCAACGCGGACTTTCCGGAACTATCATTAATAACAGACAAAATGCTGTTGCGGGAATAACACCTACAAGAAACATTCCGCGCCAAACATTTTCGACAAACAACCAATGTATCAATCCATCGCCCTCTCCAGCGTGTGAAGAAGCATATCTTTGCAAAAATAAATTACTGATATAAGCAGCCAAAATTCCAATGGTTATGGCGAGTTGGTAAAACACTACTAATTGTCCACGCTTGTGTGAAGGAGCAACTTCAGAAATATAAAGCGGAGACACATTTGAGGCTACACCAACCCCCATACCTGCCAAAACACGAAACAAAATCAATATTGGATAAGCCTCCGAAAAGGCAAAACCAACGGCACTGATTAAAAATAATACGGCTGAGATTGCTAATACTTTTTTTCTTCCGATTTTATCACTGAGATAACCTGAAAAAGCTACACCAACAATACAACCTAATAAAGCACAGGAAACAAATAATCCTTCCTGAGCAGATGATAATCCGTATTGTAGTTTTAATGGTTCGATAATTCCGCTTACAACGGCCATATCAAAACCGAATAAAAAACCTCCTAATGCCGCTATAAGCGTTATGAGAAATATAAAATATTTTGTTCCTTTTGTTTTCATAAAAGTTTTTGGTTATTAATAGAAATTATTTTTAATAGTAATAGTAAAAGAGCAACAATGGTGGTTCATTTAACGTTACTCTACGGCTTTAACACCAGCTATCTTTTACATACGAAACCACAACAAATGCTTTTTTATCGCTTTGGTGATTAATCTTGTATTTCGGAACATTGGCCGGAATTACAAAAGTTTCTGCATATTTGAATTTTTGAATGTTTTCTCCAGCGGATACTTCGGCCATATCGCCTTCAACCAACATACAGATGTGGCATTGGCCAAACGTTTCGATTTCGATTTCACCCGTAAATTCGTAACGATCAACGGCGTAAAAATGATCTTCATGAGTTGGAAGACTTATTTTTATTCCATTCGAAAATGCTGCTTCGACAACTGGTTTTGAAATAAATTCATCCACTATCCTTTCGCCTTTTCTATCAAAATAAACATTTTTAAAACCGTGCTCTAAGTTGATTGGACGTGGTTTCCCATCCAATCCCGGGCGAACCCAATCGTACATTTTGAAAGTAAAAATATAAGGGGTGCTGCTTATTTCAAGAACCATATTATTCTTCCCCGAAGCATGAATAGTTCCATTTGGAATCAGGAATAAATCGTGTTTTTTCGCCTGGAATTTTTGTACGTATTTTTCAATATCAATCGCTTCTGATTTCTCTTGCGATTCGATCAAAGCATTTTTGAATTCTTCCGGATTAATATCTTCTGTAAATCCTAAATAAACATCGGCATCATCGGTACAATCTAAAATATAATAAGTCTCGTCTTGTGTGAATGTTTCACCAAAATTTTCTCTGATATAATCTGGCCTCGGATGGCATTGTACCGAAAGATTTCCTCCGTCGAAAGTATCGAGATAGTCAAAACGAATTGGAAAATCATTTCCAAAACGGGCTGCTGCTTTTCCTAATACTTTCTTGTTGTCCTGAAACATTAAATAATCGAAAGAAACTTCTAATAAGTGGTTATTCCCTTCTAAGACAATTCCGTTTTCAGGAGTTATTAATTCAAACGACCAGGCATAATTTACCTCGTCCTGATTCAGGTCCTTAATATGTTCTTTCATCCATTGACCGCCCCAAACACCAGCTTCAAACCAAGGGCGGGCACGCAACGGACTTTCGAGCATCAAATCTAACGCGTTTCTAAAATCAGTTCCCTGCATCCAGGTAATTTCATTAATGCGCTGTTCATCAATAATAAAATCTATTTTTGGCAGTAAAGATGCTTTGTGAGCATTTAACACTGGCCATTCAATAAAATATAATCTTTTGTAAATTTGAGTGTAAGCCAAAGTATCGGTACAACCAATATTTTTGGTTAAACCTGCTCGCATTCTGTATTGAATTTCATTTTTAGGAACATCAACATAAATCAATTTTCCTGTCCAATTGGCTAAAGATGCTCCTGTTCCGTAAACTATGCAAATATCAGCAGTAGTATCAGGCTGAAGTGAATTCAATTTTTTACTATCGAAAAAATCCGAAAGTTCACCCAAATATCTTTTACCAAAAACCGGATCATCTCCGTTTAGATTGGGCTTAATCATTTCATTAATTTCTGTCGATGATTTCAAACAGGAATTAATATCTGACCAAAGGACATTCAAATTTTTCTCAACCAAAACGGCATTCAAATGGCTTCTAAAATTTTCCCACAGCACGCCGCCAAATCCGTCAATAACAACTATTTTTTGCTTAGAAATAGCATTTGCCAACGATCTAAATCCTGTGAAAATCTCAGAATTTGTGCTGAATGATGGAAAAACATTGTATTCCGCATTTGTTTTAACAATTGCATTTATGGGTAATAAAGGCTGTGAAGTTTTCCTTTGAGTCTGAATTGTTTGCTTCATTTGTGATTTGTGTTTTCTAAAATGTTCTCCACAGAAAATCTTATTTGATTTATGCTAATGAATTACTGTATTTAAATTGTGCGTTTAATCTCTATAGTGTAGGTAAACCAGTCGTTTCTGTAATAACAAATATTATATTCGATTGGCTTTCTGGCGGTATCTAATACTACCCTTTTCCTTTCTAAAACAGGCTGGTCTTTTTCAATCTTAAGAAGACCAGCAATTCGTTTACCGGCCGCAATAGCTTTAAGTTCTTCTTGAGAATACACCGGAACCACATTGTATTTATTCCCCAGAATTTCATACAAAGGAGTTTCGAAATTCTCATCAATTGAAAGGCCAATTCTGGGATGAAAATAAGATTCAAAATAAACCATCGGACTGTCGTCTATACTCCTGGTACGTTGTAAAAGCAGCACTTCATCTCCTTCATTAATTTGCAAATGTTTAGCAATTTTAGCAGTGGCCTGAACCATTTCTACATGCAAGGAAAGGTTCTTAAATTCCAGTCCCATATCCTCCATCTCATGCGTAAAACTCATCCAATTGTTCAGATTGGTGGTAATTCTGCTTTGCGAAACTCTGGTGCCTGAACCTTTTTTTCTGACTAATAGTTTTTCGTTTACCAAAATAGCAATCGCCTGACGCAGTGTGTTGCGGGAAATCCCCCAACGTTTGGCCAAATCCACTTCTTTCGGAAATAATTCACCATCCTTAAAATCGGGATGTTTGATTAGTTCACGTAATAATTCCTCTACTTGTTTGTGCAACGGAATTTTACTGTCGTGATCTAATAACGGTATTTTGTTCATATGTTCATACATATGACAAATGTAGTTTTTTTATTTAAACAAAAAAATATTTCAATAAAAATGTAAGCAGCTGATTTTAAACAATAACGATATTTACTAAAACGATATAGCAAAATAACTGATTATCAAGCACTGAGATCAAAATCACTGTAATTTTATCAAAAAAGAAATAGTATGTTCCTAATACAACTCAAAAATTTCTATCTTAGCTTTTTATAAAACCATCTCATAATCAATTGTATTTCCCAATTTTTTAATGCTAAAACTTAATAACACTGTTTTTTTATTTGTTTTTCTATTAAATCGATTTAGTAACATTGACGATACGCTTAAACAACCAAAATCATAACATGAAGAAAATTTTATTTACATGCTTTGCCTTTTGTCTTATCTCTTTGACTTTTGCACAGAAGACTACTAAAGCAATTAAAGTTACGTACCAAAGAAGTTCTAATGGAAAAATAATCCCAAATCAGGATCCACTGTTTTTATATACGTCTAAAGATTTGAGTCTGATCACAACAGAGAAAATCATCCAACAAAAAGCGGATTTTCCTTTCGAACAGACTTTTGTGGCTTTTGATTCTAAAACCATTTCCCAATTAGCAAATCTAAAAGCAGGCAAATCGATTCTGAACCACGATGCTGAAGCTTTGGGAAAACAAAAATTTGAACTTACAGATGAGACCAAAAAAATCCTGAATTTCACCTGTAAAAAAGCGATAACCACCGTAAACTCCAATAAAATAGAAATTTGGTATACCAACGAATTGGGGCTAAAAGGCGGACCAAGTGTTCTGGGTCAGGATCTAGGTTTAGTTTTGGAAACCATTCGTAACGGGAACAGCTCTATGACAGCTACTAAAATTGAGAATTTAAAAACGATACCAGCAATTTTAACCCTACCAAAGGTTTCTGAAGTCGATCAATTGACTTATAAAGATCTTTTATGGAAAAGCCGATTTGTAAATATCTCTGTTTTCGACAAAGAACAAATTCATTTTGTAGGTGATGCCAAATCGAATGACAGCATTTTTAGATACGCAAGCGGTACCGTAATTGTTCGAAAAGTAAAATTCCCTGAAATTAAAAAAGGTAGTTCTGTTTATGTCGATGTAACCCAACAATCAAATGGTGATGCTTACGACAGAACCGGATCCGTTTTTATGATTCCAATGGACAAAAAAAGCTCTTTTTTAGATGGATTAAAAAATGGAGTCAACACATTGCCTGTTTATGAAAATGGAAATGGTAAAAAATACCAGGGTGTTGTAGCAACAAATGAATACACACCTTTATTGGAATTGATGCGTTTCTTTACTCCTTTTGGTGTGAAGCATTTCAACTATTTACAGCAAAAAAACAAGGTTTGGCAGGATAGCGTTTTCTATCGTCAGGATATTTCATCATTACAGCCAAAATTGAGTAATCAGGAAGTATATATCGGAATGTTTATTGGAAATTATGATGCGGGCGGACACAAGGCAAGTTTGAATATTTCTATTCACCAAGGCGAAGATAACAATCGTAAAGGCGATTTTATTTTACCGCTTTTCAATACGGTTAACGTAATGGAAATGGCAGGACAAGAATATGCTACGATGTTTGACAACGAAAAAGGATTGGAAATGACTTTTGATGCACCCGAAGGTTATAAAAATTTCAAATTGAGTTACACTACAACCGGCCACGGAGGCTGGGATAATGGCGATGAATTTCTACAGAAAAAAAATAGTATTCTTATCGATGGAAAAGAAGTCTTTGGATTTACGCCATGGCGAACCGATTGTGGTTCGTACCGATTGAGTAATCCGGCTTCGGGGAATTTTGGCAGCGGATTATCTTCATCCGATTTAAGCCGTTCCAACTGGTGTCCGGGAACTACAACCAATCCAAATCTTATTGATTTAGGAAATCTTTCACCGGGAAAACACACGATTCGCGTATCAATTCCACTTGGTAAACCAGAAGGAACAAGTAGCAGCGCCTGGAATGTATCCGGATTTTTGATTGGAGAAAGGTAATTGATAATTAAATTTAGATAATATCGACTTACTATTTAAGGCTTTATATTTTTAAATTTCAAAAACGATTAAAACGTTACTATCAAACCACCTAACTTAAAAAAAACATGAAAAAAACCACACTTTTCCTGCTGTTCTTCTCGATGAGTTGCCTAAAAATGTTGGCACAAACCTACACTCCCACTGAAGGAAACCTAAAAAACAGAAAAGAATTTCAGGATGATAAATTCGGAATGTTCATTCACTTTGGTCCTTATAGTGTTCTTGGCCACGGAGAATGGGTCATGAACAATGAAAATATCAAAGTAACGCAATACGGAAGACTGATTAATGTTTTTAACCCTCAGGATTTTGATGCCAAAAAATGGGTTGGCACTGCTAAAGCGGCCGGAATGAAATACATCACTTTTACTACACGTCACCATGACGGTTTCAGTAATTTCGATACCAAATTATCCGATTGGAAAATCACAAATACACATTTCAAAAGAGATTTATTAAAAGAGTTGGCTGACGAATGCCATAAAGAAGGAATCAAATTATTCTGCTATTATTCACTTTTAGACTGGACAAGAACCGACTATCAATACGAAACAGGAAAAACCGGAAAAGGAACAGGAAGAACTGCCAAAAGTGATTGGGAAAGTTACATTCGATTCATGAAAGGGCAATTAACGGAGATACTTACCAATTACGGAGAAATTGGCGGAATTTGGTTTGACGGACATTGGGATCAATTGGATAACGATACGGATAAAACATTATCGTCTAAAGTAAACTGGCATTATGATGAAATTTACAAATTGATTCACTCTCTTCAGCCTAACTGTCTGATTTCAAACAACCACCATCTTTTACCGATACAAGGAGAAGATTTTCAAGCCTTTGAAAAAGATTTACCAGGAGGAAACACAACTGGATTTGGAGGACAATCTGTTTCTCAATTGCCTTTGGAAACCTGCGAAACGATGAACAATTCATGGGGTTTTGACATCAACGACAGAAAATACAAATCGACTAAAGATTTACTGCATTATATGATTAATGCTGCAAGTTTAAATGCTAATTTTCTTTTGAATGTCGGGCCGATGGCAGACGGAACAATTCAACCTGAATTTGTTGCAACATTGAAAGAAATGGGAATTTGGATGGATAAAAATGGAAAAAGTATATACGGAACAAGAGGCAATGTAATGCCACAGCAAGATTGGGGGGTATTTACTGCGAAAGACAAAACCCTGTTTGCGCACATTATAAAAACACCAAAACAGGCTGAATATATTTTTATTCCTGAGATGAAACAAAAAATCAAAAAATGTTATTTAATGGACAGTAAAAAAGAACTGAAATTCAAACAACAACCTGAAGGTACTTTTGTGTACCTTGATGGCACCAAAATCGATGCAATCGATACGATAATCGAAATGCAAATACAATAAATTTTACAACCCATAAGAATCCAAACCTTATGGGTTTCTATTTTATTTCAATAAATTAATGATTAATTACATGTTTAAAAAAACTCTTTTCCTCTCTGTTGTAGCTTTTATTGCCACTGAAAAGGGAACCGCGCAATCAACATTTTCATCTGAAACATTTCTTAAACATGATACTTATTTAGCTTCAGATAAATTAGAAGGGCGTCTTGCCGGAACAAAAGGCAATAACGAAGCGGCGGCTTACATCAGGAAATATTTTAAAAAATATGGCTTGAAAAAATTTAACGACAACTATTATCAGCCTTTTAAAATCTTCATAAAACCCGATATCAACAAAATGAAATCAGATAGTGTATCAACTCAAAACGTTGTAGGATATATTGAAGGTTCTGATGAAAATCTAAAAAAAGAATATATCGTAATTGGAGCACATTATGATCATTGGGGCTGGGGCGGAAAAGGTTCCGGCAGCAAGAAAAAAGATACGCTTGCCATTCATAATGGAGCAGATGATAATGCTTCAGGAGTTTCGGCTCTTTTATCCATTTTAGAAGAGTTTCATCACAAAAAAACAGCACCTAAAAGAAGTATTATTTTTATTTCCTTTAGTGCGGAAGAAGAAGGCTTATTGGGTTCAAAGTATTTTGTTAACCATCTTCCTGTAGCTAAAAATGCGGTAAAAGTGATGATTAACATGGATATGGTGGGTCGCTTAAACGATAAGAAAGAGCTTTATATGGGCGGTGCCGGAACTTTTCCGGGCGGTGTCGAACTGATGAAAAAACTAGGCGAAGGCAGCGGATTAAATCCAATTGTTTTTGCCGGAGATGTAGGTGGTTCTGATCACGTTACTTTTTATAAAAATGACATTTCAGCCATAGGATTACACACAGGAGGGCATCCCCAGTATCATACACCTGAAGATGATACTGCTTTAATTAACAGCGAAGGAGGCATTTTAGTTAGCAGATACATTTATAATGCTTTAAGTGCAATTGCTAATTACAATCAACCGCTAACTTTTATCAAGCAAAATTAAAACAACAACGTTTTCCCTTAAGAGCCTTTTTTAGCTCTCTAGAGCAATCGTCAACAAAAAACAGCATAGAATCTTTAAAATAAAAAATCGACGAACTGCAGTGAAATAAACTGCAAATTCGTCGATTTTTTTTATGGAATATAGTTTTCAATATTTAAAAAATATCTTACTACTATCAAATAAAGCTTCAAGCTCTGTCTTATTACCAATTGTTATTGCTATTTACAGTAATTGTCATTGCTATTTACATTGAAATTGCCATTGACGTTTGACATTGACGTTTGCCATTGACATTTGCCATTGATATTGATATTTGACATTAATAGAGAAACCCCATCGTCCAGAAATTTCGGGACTTTGGGGTTTCTCACTAATAACAAAATATTAATCTATAAGGAGCTTATTTTACGTCCCAGAAAATTTTGGTCCCTAAAGTATTTTTATCCTTAACTGCATTGTAATTATCTGTATTATAAATACTTTCAGAAGCTGGATAAGTCCAACGTGTTGGCGGCGTTTTTCTAGTAGGACTTGTTTCGTCTTCCATGAAAGTTAAAGCTGGTAATTTTAATCTTCTTTGCTCAGCCCAAGATTCATCAACCTGCATGATATTGTAATGAATATACTTTTGGAAAGCAATCAATTCCAATTGAGTTACAGGTGTTGTAGCTCCTGCAAAGTTAATTTTAGCAATATATGCATCAATTTCTGCCGTCGTTGGTTCAACAGTTGGCTTAAATTGAGTGTCATCTGCTTTATCACCTAATCTTACGTAATATTCGATAGATTGTCTGATAGCTTTCTCAAAATGTGTTTTTGCTGTAGCAGCATTTCCACTTCTTGCATAATACTCAGCAAGAATTAGGTTAACTTCCGCAGCATTGATCAAAGTACCTGGCAACCAGTCGTTTCTACTAATTACAGATCTATTGTAAATCGCAATTTTCCCTGTGCTTATTAAATTATCCTGAGCTGCTGATCCTAATGCGGGATCAAGTCCAGTATATTCTGTAGCTGTTGTTCCTTTTTCAAACAACCAGGCTTCACGAGGATCACTATTCGCATTCATATGGTCAATCATAGGTTTTGGAGCAAGATTGTTATTATAACCTGCTGCTTCTAAAGCATCAAAGAATCCAGAAGTATCTAAATCTGTATCCTGAGTATACACTTTAAATGCAATATTTTCTGCACTTTCATCTACAATTTTCGCTTCAGCAATAATTTCAGCAATTTCACTATTGGCTCTTGCAGTAAAGGCAGGGACAGCAGAAACTCTGTTCAGTAATTTCAAACGCAAAGAATTGCAATAGTTTTTCCACATTACCAGATTTCCTTTGTTTATAAGGTCCTGATTCTTGAATGATGTTTCTATTCCCTCATTTAAAGTTATTGTATTTAGTTCAGTAGAAAAAGCTTTCAAATCATCCAGCATCTTCACATAAAGTTCTGTCTGATTGTCATACTTAGCTAATGCTAAAGTATAATCTCCACCTGTCGAGCTGATTTTACCTGCTTCAGAGAAAGGAATATCTCCAAAATTATCGATCATTTTTGCAGTATGATCGTACAAGTAAATCGTTGAAGTTACTGTGAAGATTCTGTTAGCTGCCTGATCTCCTGGAGACAAAGATGCCATAACTTTTTCCAACTCTCTGTATTGGGTAATAAATTTGTAATATCTGCTCCATCTGTCATTTACAGCTGCACCTGGAACGTAACGTCCAGTGATATTAGTAAATCCGTGACCTTGTGTATAACTTAGAGAAGTTGATCTTAGAACTGTAAAATAATTCCAATATGCCGGAATTACATCCTCAAAGTTAATTTTCATAAATCCTGCATACTGTTTAGGCACAGTTGTCTGTGTTACAGTAGATGGATCTCTATAAGCATCTGCAAAATCCTCATCTGAACAAGAGCCCAGAAAAATTGCTGCTGTTGCTAATGATATATATAATAATTTTCTCATGTTATCTATTTTTTTAATTATAATTTATAAAATTAGAAAGATGCTCTCAACATTACACCATAACTTCTGGTTGATGGCCCTAATCCTGCATTGTTCACATTTTCAGTCCATCTTGATCCTGAAGTAGTTGCTTCAGAATCCATATCTTTAATGGTTCTGTAGATATAAAACAAATTACGTCCGAAGAAAGACAAACTTAATTTGGTAGCTCCAATTTTACTAGCGTATGATGATGGCACATTAAAAGCAAGAGAAACTTCTCTTAATTTAACATAATCATTCTTTTGAATATACAACTCATAACGAGAAATACTGCCATATTGAGGACCACCCCAGTTGTAAGTAAGAGCATAATAACCTGCCTGAGAAACGACATTTGTATTTTTTGTACCATCTGGAGCAATACCATCCATCAACATACCATCACGGTACAATGGTTGACCGGCTGGTCCTGTAGTAGCACTATTAGGAACCTGCACTCCTTTTCCACCATCCAAATAATAAGTCAAACCACCACGCTCATTAGTACTATAATTCAAAGTCTCTTCGGTCAAACCTCTAGAATTCATCCAGCTAAGACCCGTAGGCATTAAATAACCCCCATAAGAATAGTCGATACTTACATCTAATGT
The DNA here is from genome assembly GCF_015351595.1 of Flavobacterium sp. LC2016-12. Taxonomy (GTDB): domain Bacteria; phylum Bacteroidota; class Bacteroidia; order Flavobacteriales; family Flavobacteriaceae; genus Flavobacterium. The sequence goes on from NZ_JADKPT010000003.1 coordinate 195,828, forward strand.
AAAACTTTTGTAGGTAAATGAGTTTAACAAACCTCCCACGCCTTTAGCCATAGCTGATCCGTATTTTTCCCACTTGTCTCCATCAAGCATATAAAAACCATCTGCATCAACCATTTTATTACCACTTGCATCTGTTTTTACCGGGTGAGCGTAAATTCCTCCCATCTGTTCTCCTACTACCGATTTTAACTGTGCAGCAGATCCATCATAATCTTTATGTAATAATTCATTTGCACCGTTAGCTAATTTCACAACTTTATTTGTGTTTTTTGCCCAGTTTAAAGTTACATCCCATGAAAAATCCTCTGTTCTAAATGGAGAACCGGTAAGAGCAACTTCAAAACCTTGATTGCTCAACTCTCCTACGTTGGCCAATATTACACTTGCCCCAGTAGTTGGCGCTAAAGACAAATCAAGAATTTGATCTTTAATCTTAGCATTGTAGTAAGAGAAATCTAATCCTAATCTCCTATCGAAGAATTTAGTTTCAAAACCAAGCTCAAACTCATTTTTCATTTCAGGTTTGATTGACTCATTTCCGTATTTATCCATTGAAGTTGTTATCAAAACTGGACTAACAGTCCCTTGAGATCCCAAAGTTGTTTGGTTGAATGCAACATTAGCTCTGTAACGATCCGGATAGTTACCTACTATACCCCAAGAACCGCGCATTTTCGCATAACTAATGAATTCCGGCAACTCAACTGCATCTGACAGTACGAAACTTGAATTTACAGATGGATAAGTAAATGCATTGTTGTTTGGATTCATTGTAGAAGTTCTATCTCTTCTGATCGTTCCTTCAACAAACAAATAGTTTTTATAGCTTCCGCTTAAAGTTCCAAAAACCGCATCTTTAATCGTTTTTTCTCTTTTGGAAGTACTAGTAGGTGTTCCTATAGATGAATTCATGTCATACCATCCTTCAACACTTAAACCTCCATTGGTAGAACGCGATATCGTTCTAAAAGTATCCTGTGTACCTGAATAACCAGCAACAGCATTTATTCCAAAATCCTCATTGATTTTTTTATTGTAGGTCAATAATAAATCACCGTAAAGAATATTATAGTCCTGTCCTTCCATCGAAAATGAACCTGAGCTATCTCCTCCAAATTTATAAATCAAAGGTATTTCTACAGGATTTTTATCTTCAATATTTATTGCACTTAAATCAGTTGAAATACGTCCACGCAAAGCTAAATCTTTAGTAATAGAAAGCGTTTCTGTCACACTCGCAATTATACGATTTGTAACCTCTGTTTGCTGTTTAGCATTTGTGTTCCAAAAATAATCTCCAATGTCAGCTTTAAAACCATTATAAATAATATTTTCATCCGGAGTCAAACTTTGTCCTGATAATCCTGTAACATATTTATATCCTAAACTGGTTTTATATTTGGCTTTGTACCAATCACCATTATCGAATGGGCTCATCATACCAGTAAAGTTATTAACCAGACGATCCATACCAAAAGCTCGGTTATTTATACTCTGATTTAAATAACTTACTATAACATCTGTTTTCAATTTACCTGTTTTGAATGATGCATTAAGGTTAAAATTGTTCTTTTTGTTATGGTTACCCATACTTAAACCTTCAGACTCAATATGTGTATAAGAGAAACGAACATTGCTATTATCTGTACTGTTTGTAATGGCAAAGTTTGTCGTTGCATCCCAGGCATTTTGGAACATGTTTTTGTATCCATCTCTTTGAGCTGAATATGGGCGTATAGTACCGTCCCAAGATCTAATCGGCTGTCCATCAAACCAGTTACCAAAGTTAACTGAACTAGCAGGTACCTCTCTCATATCAGTAACACCATCCTCATTTCTATCATTATGTGCAAAACCATCTGGCGCTTGGTATGCTGATGGATTGAAGGCTGGATTGGCATAACCCGGACCTCTTTCGTATTGAAATCTTGGCAAGTAAGCAATTTGATTTCCTGAATAACTAGTACTGAAATCAATACCTAAACCTTTTTTTCCTTTACCAGATTTAGTAGTAATCAATACAACTCCGTTTACTGCCTCAGAACCGTATAATGCAGCAGCAGAAGCACCTTTAAGAATAGAGATGTTTTCAATATCCTCAGGGTTAATATCTGCTAAACCATTATTTTTAACACGTGGTGCATTCCAGTAGTCATCGTTTTTAATCTCCTGATCACGAATTGGCACACCATCTAAAATGATAAGCGGCTGATTTCTACCTGTAATCGAGTTTATACCACGAATCTGGATGTTAATTGCTCCTGCTCCACCCGGAGTAGAAGAAATACGTACACCTGGTGCCTTACCGTATAATGAGTTGGCAATTGTAGGAGATGCCGTTTTAACTATCGCATCTGCTTTAATTATACTTGTAGCATAACCAATTGATTTATTCTTTTTAGATTGCCCCAATGCAGTAACGGTAACACCATCAAGTTCGTTGGTACCACTCGCTAATCTGACTTTCATTCCATCAGCAGCTTTTAATTCTGCTGTTTTGTACCCTATTGAACTTACAATAAGAGTAGCACCTTCTCTTACAGAGATTGAAAATGCTCCGTTCTCGTCTGTAATTGTTTCTACTTTCGTCCCTTTTTCTCTAACAATCGCTGATGGAACGGGTGCATTAGTATTGTCTGTAATTACCCCAGAGATTGTTGTGTTTTGGGCTTTCGCATTTTGAAAGCACAATACCATTAGAAAAACTAACAGCGATTCATATAACAGTTTTCTCATAATTAATATTAGTTTGGTTTGGTTTTTAAATTTTGTTTAAATTGAAAGATTTCCGATTTCTAAAAAATATTGAATACTAAAACCTTTAATTTCAAATTACCGTTTTCTCCTTATCAGAATTTGGCAATAATTCCCTTGATTAATACTCTGTTTTTTTTTTTACATCATAAGCTTCTTGTTTATTTAATAATTTGTTTCAGTTTTCTTAGTCATTTTTTGAATTTATTTTCGAACGCTTGTAACTATAACGTTTTATTTTTTTGGTTTTAAAAAAAGTTTTTCTCGATTATTAAAGACAATCTATCTTATAATTTACACTACCTTTTTTCTGTTTCTTCATTTCATTTAATACCGCCAATATTTTTAAAAACTTCTTCTACTTTAACATCCGGAATGAATGAAAACGATTGACTAATTCATTTGTTGTCTAAGAGCATTTTTTGATATTAAATATTTTTAAAAACGTTAACTTTTTCTTAAAGATTCGTTAATTATTCTTAGCAAATATAAATCTAATAAATCAATTAACAAAAACGTTTTAGTGCTTTTTTTTAATGCTTCTTTTAATTTTAACATTTTAAACAAATATTTTAATTAAACACAGTCAACTATCTGTATATAAATCACATATAGTTTTTAAATTCAAGTTTATTTCTTATTAAATGAGTAATAAAAAACACCTATTTGAATATTAATCAATCCCATAAAAAGAACAGAATAAAAATGTTAAAATTATGATTTATTTAACATGAATTTTGTTTTATTTAAAAAATCAAATAACATACTAAAAACACGTCATTTTATTTTTTTAGAACTAAAATTATTCTAGTTTTTCTAATTGAAGAATCTAACCTCATTAACCCTTTTTTTTCTCTTATTTTATCTTTTTTAGCAGTACTTAAAAACAAGGTATTTTCTTATATTTAATTTCCCCGTAATTCTTTAAAAAAGCACAAAACAGATAATCTGTTATATTAAAATTAATTCACCCATTATTAAACGCTTATTCTGTCACCGTAAGAACTTCTCTCAATCGAATATCCCTCGACGAAGCGCCAATCATAATTCTAAAATCACCCGGTTCAACTACCCATTTCATATCCTGGTTTAACATTTGCAACGTTTCTTTGTTAATGTCAAATGCTATTTCTTTTGATTCTCCTGCTTTAAGCGAAATTCTCTGAAAGCCTTTCATCTGCTTGATTGGCTGTGCAATTGAGGCCAAAACATCTCTAACGTAAAACTGAACTACTTCATCCCCATCCACATTACTGGTGTTTTTTATCGTACAGTACACTTTTGTCGTTTCAGCTTTCCCTATTTGTTTTTTATCAAATCTTAAATTGCTGTATTCAAAAGTTGAATAACTTAGTCCGTGTCCAAAAGGAAATAAGGGCGCACCATTTAAATTGGTATAATCATCTGAACGGCCTGTTGGTTTGTGATTATAAACCAATGGCAATTGACCTTCAAAAACAGGGAAAGTAATAGGCAAACGTCCTGCAGGATTTTTATCTCCAAACAAAATATTCGCTACAGCATTACCTCCATCTTCGCCAGGATACCAAACATCTAAAATCGATGGTACATTGTTAATCCATTTGTCCATGGTAATGGCGCTTCCACCAACCAAAAGCACTACAACCGGTTTTCCCGTTGCGGCAACTGCGTTTATTAATTCTTCCTGATGTCCTAACAAACCTAAATAAGCACGGTCATTAAATTCTCCTTCTTCGATTCCCGCAGCAATTACGGCTACATCAGATTTTTTTGCAGCAGCTACAGCTTCATCAATTTTATGTTGCCAATCGTTATTTACGCCAACATTCCAAACCAACTTGAATTTAGCATAACCCTGCGATTCAAAAAATTCCACTTTTATATCGTATTCTTTATCTTTTTCAAAATTGAAATCGACTAATTTTGTTGAATACGTCTGGCTTTTCCAGTTATCAATAATTAGTTTTCCGTTTAAATACAATCGATAACCGTCATTCCCTTCAAAACCTATTTTGTAATTTCCCGTTACCGGAGATTTGATTTTTCCGCTCCATTTAGCCGAATAAAAATCATAGTTGATTTTTACCTGATCAGGAGAATACAAGGTCCAGTCAAAATTAATGGCATTATCTAATCTTGTTACAACGGGACTTCCGCTTAGTTGTACATTATTAAAATATTCAGCACTTAATCCATTTACTGATTTTCCTTTTTCAACACTAAATAAATTAGCTGAAGGTACCACAGTATAATCTGTACTTTTTCTTGCACAACCTTCAGCAAGATTAATCGCAACCGATTTTCCTAACTTCGTTTTGATTCCTTCCAGCATGCTTACTTTTCCGTTACCCGGGCCGCTGTAACCGCCCAAACGTGCTTCGGTAATATCATTTCCTATTAAGGCAATTGATTGAATTGACTTTTTAAGCGGTAAAACATTGTTTTCATTTTTCAATAAAACGATTCCTTTTTCAGCTGTTTCTCTTGATAGTAATTTATGAAGCGGATTTCCGTTCCATTTGTTTGTCTCTTTTTCGTCGGCATATGGATTTTCAAACAATCCCAATTCGAATTTCAATCTCAAAACTCTCGCTACAGATTCATCGATATTTTTCATATCAATTCTTCCGTCCAAAAATGGCGGTTGAAATAATTTATAATGGTCAAAGGCAGTTTGAAAAATCACATCCAAACCATTATTAATGGCGTTTGCACTTGATTCAGGATAATCTTTTGCTGTATAATGCAATACATTTCCACCTCCAACAGCATTCGCATCTGAGATAATGAATCCTTTAAAATTCATTTCTCCTTTTAATTTTTTATTCAATAACCAATCGTTGGCTGTACAGGGACTTCCGTTTAAAGAATTGTACGAAGTCATAACACTTCTGCTTCCTCCTTCGGTAAAACAAGCACGAAAAGGTGGAAGCTGATATTCTTCTAAAGAACGTTCGTTGTAATCAATTGGATAACTATCACGCCCACCGTCTCCACTGTTAGCAAGGAAATGTTTTGGTGTTGTAATCACGCCTCTTTCCTCAAAAGAAGACACATAAGCCACTCCCATTTTTGAAGAAAGAAAAGGGTCTTCACCATAGGTTTCTTCTACTCTTCCCCAACGCACATCAGAAGCAAGATTTACAACAGGTGATAAAATCTGGCGAATTCCTCGGCTTTTCGATTCCATTGCAATAGCAGTCGAAACTCTCTTTACCAAAGCCGGATCAAATGTTGCAGCCAGGGAAATAGACTGAGGAAAAGCGGTTGCACCATCTCGCACTAATCCGTGTAAAGCTTCATCAAAAGCAATAATCGGAATACCGAGACGCGTTTTCTCTACAAAATATTTCTGAATTTTATTAATCAGTTTTACTGTTTCCTTCGCATTACTTGCCGCACTGTAATCTAAAATTTGGTTGCTCGCATCAGTACTTCCTTTGGCACTTACCTGAAAACCAAAAATTCCATTTTTATAATTTTCTGCACCATCAGATAAATCACCAGGAATCATGAACATTTGCCAAAATTTTTCCTCATCCGTCATTCGGGACAATAAATCCTGAACGCGATCTTCAACGGGTAATTTTGGGTTTTTATATTTTGGAGTGCTTTGAGAAAACAAGGCTTGAACTCCAAAAAATAAAGCTATTAAAAATGCTTTTTTGTTCATAATCGTATTATTGAAATACCACTAAGGCATGAAAATTATAATCTTTTATTTTAGAAATATTAATTTGTTAAAAAACCACCATGACCTCTGTATAATTTAATTGGCGCATCTAATGTAACTTTGATGCAAGTCACATATTTATCATCAGCAGTTTCCGGCAAATCAATGTAAACTAATCCCGGAACGGCACTCCATGAAATTTTACCCACCACTTTATGAGTCAATTTTACATTTGAACCCAGAACCTTTATATCCTGAATTTTGTTATCAAGCCCTTTCAACATTAATTGTCCCGAAGTTTTTCCGTGAACAAATAAATAAAGTGTTTTAGAATCTTTAGAAAGTGTAGTCGGTCCGTAGAAATGTCCTAACGGAATTCCCGGAATAGTTCCAAAAATACCTTCACCATTTCTTCTGTTCCAGTCACCTAATTCTTTCAATGTAGAAACAACCGTATCAGGGTAAGTTCCGTCAGGTTTTGGCCCGATGTCTAATAATAAATTTCCTCCATTTGAAACCGCATCAACAAAAATCGTGATAATTTCGTAAGGTGTTTTCCAGTTGGTATCGCTCACACGGTACCCCCAGTTTTCATTCATCGTCATACACAATTCCCACCATTTATAAGCTGGACGAACGACAGGAAAATTTTGTTCCGGAGTATCATAATCTCCATATCCTTGTAAGCGTCCGTTAATAATCGTATTCGGATTTCTGTCTAACATCATTTTACGTGTTTTCTCTGCTTGCCATTCTTCAGCACTGTGCTCCCAGTCTCCATCAAACCACCATAAATCAGGATTATACCAATCTGAAATTTCTTTGATTTGTCCCTGGAAAAACTTTTGAAAGCGTTCCCAACGTGCTGGTTCTTTTTTAATATCGTAACGGGCTTTGTCTTTCAAAAAGCCCGGATAATCATTATGTGTCCAGTCGATCAACGAGAAATAAGCTCCACATTTAATATCTCTTTTTCGTAATTCTTCGAAAAAAGGCTTCACCATATCTTTTTTAGCAGGAGTCGTTTTTACCGAACTCAGTTTACCTAATTTGGTATCATACATCGCTACACCATCATGATGTTTCGTTGTAATTACAGCATATTTTGCACCAGAGTCTTTGATCATCTCAGCCCAGGCTGCAGGATCATAATTACTCAAAGTGTAGCTTTTTTGCTGCTTCATATAATCTTCAACAGAAATTTTTCCATTGTGAAAACTCCATGATTCAGAAACATCGGCAACGGAATAAATTCCGGCGTGAATAAAGATTCCTAGTTTTGCGTCTTCAAACCATTTCATTTTTGGAGCAATATCCGCTGCCGCAATTTTGTTCTGGGCTGTTCCGGTAATAGTTGTTCCGACAACTAAGGCAGTTAAGATTATATTTTTAATCTTTCGATTCATATTGGTTAGGTTTAATTATTTTGGTTTGATGTTTAGTAAAGTGATTGATTATGTTTTCCTTAAATCTTGTCGATTTTTATTTTACAACTTGTAATCTGAGTTGGTATTAAAAAAAAGGCAGATTTCTTTAAAATAAAAACAATCATTATTTAACGCTAAATCTAAACAAATTTGATTTTTGGCAAAACTATTTTAGACGGACGACATGTAAACGAAGATAAACATCAAAAAAAATCACAAAAAACACTTTTATTATGAATTTCAGTTTTGATAAACTTTGTTACATACTGTTGTCGCATCATGCCCTTTTTTGGCTTGATGACGTTTTATTTAATAATTTTAGAGAGGGAAGTTATTTCTGGTGCTTATTGGTATTCCTTTTTTATAAAAAGGCCAGATTTTTCAAATCGTATACCTTTATGTTATTGAATATTTTGATTTTATGAAAAAATAAAATCAAAATATCCTTTTAAACAACATACAATTGTAGATTACAACGAACGATCTAGATGTGTGTAACCACCATCCACATAAATCAACTGACCTGTAGTATGGCTTGATTTATCAGACAATAGGAATGCGGCCATATTGGCGATTTCTTCAGCCGTTGTCATTCTGTTTTCTAACGGAATTTTAGCTGTGATTTCTTTTAATTTTTGCTCTGGATTTTCCAAGGTATTTATCCACGTTTCGTATAATGGCGTATAACATTCAGCCACAATAACTGAATTAACACGTATTCCGTATTTCAATAATTCAACAGCCCATTCGCGGGTTAAAGCATTACGCCCACCGTTTGAAGCTGCGTAAGCTGATGTATTTCCTTGCCCGGTATCAGCAGTTTTCGAACCAATATTTACAATTGCCCCTTTTGTTTTTTTCAACTCTGGCAAAGCATGTTGCGCCATCAAATAATAGTGTACCAAATTTTTATGTATCGATGCGACAAATTTTTCATAATCTCCACTTTCTAAACCTATACCATCATTTACACCCGCATTATTGATTAATCCATCAATACGACCGCAGAGCGCCACTACCTGATCGACAGCACTTTTGCAAGCTTCCGGATTTGTCAACTCTGCTACAACAGACAATGCTTTTCCTCCCTCAGCTTCGATTTCCTTAACAGCGATTTGATTATCTGCCTCAGCTCTTCCTACTATTACGGGAATAGCGCCTTCAGCGGCCAAAACTTTACAGATACCCAATCCTATACCTTTGGCGCCACCTGTTACAATAATTATTTTGTCAGTAAGATTAAGATTCATTTGTTTATTATTTTGGTTGAATAGTTAGTAATTTTCAATAAGTAAAACTTCTTCCAATTGATAAAATTGTATAGCATTTTTGCTCCAGAATTTACCCTGATCTGCTTTCGAAAATTTCGAAAAATAGTGTTCTGTAATAGCACATGATTCTGAATACGAAGCAGCAAGCAAGCAAACCGGCCAGTCACTACCAAACATCAGGCGATCAATTCCAAAAACTTCTGTAATCACATCTAGGCAATAGAAAAAGTCTGTTTCATTCCAATTGTTCCAGTCTGCTTCGGTTACTAAACCTGAGACCTTACACATTACGTTTGGAAATTTTGCAATTGCTCTAATGCCTTTTTCCCATTCCGTAAATTCTTTATTTTTAAAATCCGGCTTTGCCAAATGATCAATAACGAATTTTTGCTTTGGAAATTTTGCAACCAATTTGGCCGCATTTTCCAAATGTTTTGGGAAAATCAAAATGTCATATGTGAAATTGTATTTTGCCAATTTCGAAATTCCATTCTGAAAGCTTTCCAGCAGCATAAAATTAATATCCGATTCTGCCTGAATGATATGTCTGAAGCCTTTTAGTTTTTCGTATTTACTGTATTCGTTCAAACGCGCTTCAATATTTTCTGCACGCAAATCAACCCAGCCAACAACGCCTTTTATAAACTCGTTTTCTTTTGATAAATCTAAAAGAAAACGAGTTTCCTCTTCACTCTGATCAGCCTGTATCGCCACACACCCTGCAAACTGATTTTCAAACAATAAAGGTTTTAAATCAGCAGGTAAAAAATCCCGTCTGATAACTTCCATTTCTTCATTGATCCAGGCATCTTTTACAGGATTATATTTCCAAAAATGTTGGTGGCTATCTATTTTCATGCAAGTCGAATATTTTTTCCATCATCGTCCACTTTTCACCTTCTTTTGCTCCCGGTATTGCTTTTTGATATTTCCACATCAATTCTTCCCATTTTTGCACCACAGCATTATTGGCATCCATCTCCCCTTTTCTTTCAAAAGTAAAAGTTTCATTGGCCTCAATAATCATGAACAATCTGTTGCCAACGCAATAAATATCAAGATTTTCAATACCTGCACTAACAATACTTTCTGTGATTTCAGGCCAGATTTTTTCATGATACTTTTTATACTCCGCGATTAAAACGGGATCCTCATTTAAATCTAATGCGAGACAATGTTTTTGAGTAACCATATTATTTTATTTAAAACTGAAGGTTAAAAACCTAAAATTAGACATTATCATTTACAAAATCATTCAAGATAAAGATCAAATTATTAACTGGCCACTTTAATAACCACTCCAGCTTTTTTTGACAGCTCTGCTCTTAAAGATTTTGGTATTGTGACAGCAATTCCTTCAGCAACATTTTTATAGCTTAGTTTTGTTTTACTATCTAAAAGCATAACATTTAGTTTTCCTTTTAAATTGTTTTTAATAACGATTTCAGCGGGTATTTCTTTTTCATTTACTTTTGGAAGATAAATTCCGAAAACCGTTTTTTCACCTTTTGAAGTATAATACAAATTACCTTCAGAATAAGGAGCAATTGGTTTGGTAGCGTAAATTGCTTCTCCATTAACATCAAGCCATTTACCTACCTCGGCTAAAGCCTGCTCAATTTTTGGTTCAAAATTACCTTTACCATCAGGACCAACGCCAAGCAATAAATTTCCACCTTTAGAAACTATTCCGGTTAATAGCTGAATTACTTCTGTTCCTGATTTGTACTTATCATTTGGTACCCATCCCCAATCATTTCCTAGTGTCACACAGCTTTCCCATGGCACCGGAATTGGTTTTTCCAACACTTTTCGTTCAGGAGTAAGATAATCTTCGTATTCGCCCGGAACCCAACGATCTACGACTATAAGGCCCGGCTGTTTTTTACGAGCCATTTCTGCAATTTGTTTCATATTAATATCCAGATTCTGGCGTCCTTTTTTTTCTGAAGGACGAACCCATCCTCCATCAAGCCATAAAACATCTACTTTCCCATAATTAGTAGTCAATTCATCTAACTGGTTTTGGGTGTATTTCACGAAATTTTGCCATCTTTCAGGATACGTTTTAATATCATAGTTAGGATTTCTGTCTTTCGGCGGATAGTATTTCCACCAAAAATCCTGCGAAGTCCAGTCTGGTTTTGAAAAGTAGATTCCAACTGATAATCCTTCTTTTCTTGAAGCATCCAAAACATTTTTCAATACATCCGGTTTTGGGTTTTTAGCACTTGGCAAATTCGGATTTGTAATTTTGAAATCTGTAAATTTCGAATCATACATACAGAATCCATCATGATGTTTTGAAGTAAAAATCAAATATTTTACTCCGGCATTTTTGAACATTTTCGCCCATTTTTCCGAATCAAGTTGTGTTGGATTTAAACTAAATCTTGCACCGCGATAATCGGAAGCAAAAGAATCATAATCATCATAGCCGTTGCGTGTTACCCAATCTTCAGGTGCTAATCCCCACGATTCACAGATCCCTAATTGACTGTATAATCCCATATGAATCAAGACACCAAATTTATAATCCTGCCACTTAGCCAGATTGTCTTTTACCGCCTGATCTTTTGGACCAATATAAGTGTCACCAGGTATTTTTTCATTTTCCGCCATAACATCGCCCTGCGCGTGAGATAAAGCTCCTATCGCAAAACAGCAAGCTGTGAAAACTAATTTTATTCTGCTTCTCATATTATATATTTTTATTTTCTATAAAAGATTATCTCTTAAAAAGTGAGCTAAAAACGGATTGGTCTAAAAAAATAACTCTATCTACTAAAACGTTTTAAGTTTTCGAACACAGCATTGTGATACAATCTAAAGAAAATAAAATTATTGCATTATTAAGTTTAATTTTAGCTCAAAATTATCATTAATTAAGCATTTATTATCTTTATAATTAATTCCCTAAAAAAGCCCAAAAAAGCTTCGCATTCCAGGAATAAATTTATTGATTGAAAAAAAATATTTCACTTATGGAATAAAAACGCAAAAAGCACCTCTGTAGCTTGCACTAAAATAAACCCGATTTATTAAATTAAAAGTTGTACTTATTATTCTGTGTAAAAACAAGACAGAAATAATCTTATAGATTAATAAAGAAGAAGTTTAAAAAGCCTGAACCAGAGCATTTCTTCTATATTCCTTTGGAGTTGTTCCAATTAATTTCTTGAAGAGCTTATTGAAGTTTGAAGCTGTTTTGTAACCACATTCGTAGGCAATTTCAGAAATTCCCAAATCGGTTTCAATCAAATATTTACAAGCATTTGAAACTCTGATTTCGTTTAGGTATTCTACAAATGCTTTTTTGGTTTTAGATTTAAACATTCTGCAAAATGATGTAGGTGTCAGATTGGCAATTTTAGAAATTTCATCCAATGATATTTCTTCCTTATAATTTGTTTTTACATACTGAAAAACAGCTGCAAGCCGATCATTTTTATTTTCATCACTAACAGAAACATAAGAATCGTCATTAATATATCTGAGATCTTTACTTTTTGATAAAAGAAACAAAATTTCAATAAGTCCCATGACAACTTCAAAACCTTTCTTTTTTAGTAATTTTTCCATCTTTTTAGCAATGACTGCATTCGTTTGTCCCGTAATCGAAACTCCCTTTACACCCTGCGAGAGAAATTTTTTAACCTCCTGAGCTTCCGGCAACTCGTAAAAAGAGTTTCCAAAAAGATCTCTGCTAAAGTAAATCACCATGGCTTTAGCTTTTAAACTATTTATTCCCTTATAAAAAATTTCATCATTAAGCCAAACATGCGGAATATCATCTCCTAGAAAAACCATATCCCCAGATTCGAAAGATTCTACCGAGTTTCCAATAATACGTTTTCCGTGGCTTTCTAAAATATAAACCAACTCAAATTCCGGGTGTGAATGAAAAGGCGATTGAAAAAAAGATTCCTCACGTGAAAACACAGATAGCGACGTATTAGTATAAGAAGCGATATTTGTTTTAACAATTTTCATTTTTTAGAATAACAATGATAATTAATAACTAAATAAGGATAAAATTGGAGTATTTACTAAATTATTTTAGATATAATTTTATATTCCCTAAAAAACAAAAATAGCAAAAAATCTTTACGGCAGTCCTAAATCTGCTTAACAAATTTAAAAAAACGTAAAATTATCGGAAATAAATTGTTAAATCATCAGTTTTGCCGTTTTTTTATTAAATCGATTTAGTAAAAGTCTGAAAAGTTGGAATAAATTAGAAAAAATAAACCCCGAAAAATGAAAAAAAGACTCTTAATTTTCTCTCTTATGTTGTGCATAAATTCGATTGCACAGACAAAAACAACCGGAAATGTAGTTGAATATTTTGGTAAAGAAAAAATTATTACCACTGCCGAAGGAAATGTCTTGTATCATTTCATAAATGGCTATACCCTTCAAACCGAAAGCAGAACAGGTACACTTTTCAACGGACAAGATCCGATAGCCTGGCAATATGCGGTAGGGAAATTTGTGAATCCTAATAAAGAAAAAGGAGACTGGCAGGAAATCCATGTTGATTCTGCTAAGGTTTTCAGTGGAAAGCCAATGCGCTCCGCTTTTCTTTATACACAATATAATGCTTCAAAAGAACAAATTGTCCTTTTAGAAACTACAGGTGGTACGCGTACCTATATAAATGGTCTGCCGCACGAAGGCGATCATTATGATTTTGGTTATACTTTGATTCCGTTTAAACTTAAAAAAGGTGTCAACGAGTTTGTTTACACCAAAGGTCGTTTTGGACGTGTAAAATCTAAAATCATTGTTCCTTCAAAAAGCATTCAATTTACCAAACGAGACTTGACGCTTCCAGATGTTATTAATGGCGAAAAAGACGACAAATGGGCTTCCATTCGTGTAATCAACGCTACTGAAAAAGAATTGAAAAACCTTGTCATCACTGCCACTTTATCAAGCGGAGAAAAAGCCACTTATGCCACGGATGCTATCATGCCTATGTTTGTGAGAAAAGTAAAATTTAAAGTTCCTGCAGCAAAAGCTGATTTTACAGGAGAATTAAAAATGGAACTAACGCTCGCTGACAAAAACGGAAAAATAATCGACAAAACTGAAATTTCAATCCAACAACGCGCTGCGACTGTGCATCATGAACGCACTTTTGTGAGTAAAGTAGATAACAGCGTTCAATATTACAGTATCGCTCCGGCTTTGGGAAGCGGACAAAAAGCACTTGTTCTTTCTGTTCACGGCGCTTCTGTTGAAGCCCGAAATCAGGCAAGAGCTTACAAACAAAAAGACTGGGTTCATATTGTTGCGGCTACCAATCGACGTCCTTTTGGTTTTAACTGGGAAGATTGGGGAAGAATTGATGCTCTCGAAGTTTTGGCTCAAGCCAAAAAAGTATTCAACACTATTCCCGCTCAAACGTACTTAACCGGTCACTCTATGGGCGGTCATGGTACCTGGTTTTTAGGAACAACCTATCCCGGTAAATTTGCGGCCATTGCTCCTTGTGCTTCCTATCCTGATATTTCAATGTACGGATCTGACAAAGGAGATGAAATGCATGATATGTTCAAAGCTTTCGAACCAATCAAACGTTCGGCTAATTCCGGACGCGTTAAAAGCATTGTACAAAATCTGAAACAAGGAGGCGTTTATATGCTGCATGGCGATGCCGATTCGACCGTGCCAATTTCGCAAGTACGTGAAATGCGCCAGATTTTAGGTACCTTTCATCCTAACTTTTGTTATTACGAATATCCTGGAGGTGAGCATTGGTATGGCGATCATTCTGTAGACTGGTTTCCGATTTTTGAATTCTTCAAACGTCAAACGATTCCAGCAAACAAAGAAGTTAAAGAAATTGATTTTCACACTGCGACTCCGGCTGTTTCTTCAACCGATTACTGGATAAAATTACAACAGCAAATAAAACCTTTCGATTTCTCCAATATCAATGCGAAAATTGATAAACAACAAATTAACATCAAAACGGTAAATGTTTCTATAATGGAACTTGATCTGGCCTCACTAGATTTAAAAGGAGAAATCACATTAAATATTGATGATCAGCTGGTAAAAACAACTTCAGATAAAAAAGCAATTCTGAATTTGAAAGACGAAAAATGGGCTTTGATAAACGAAATCAACACAGCCGAAAAGTACGCAGAACGTCAGGGCGGATTTAAATTTGCCTTTGATAATAACGTCGTTTTTGTCTATGCAACGGGCGGTTCTGAATCAGATCGTGAATGGTATTTAAACAGAGCCCGTTTTGACTCAGAGACTTTCTATTATAGAGGAAATGGAAGTATCGACGTGATTTCAGACAAAGAATTTTCATTAGAAAAATACAAAGACAGAAATGTGGTGCTTTACGGAAATGCATTAAACAATAGCGCGTGGAAATTACTTTTGCAAAATGCTCCAATTCAGATTGACAATCAACAAATAAAAGTGGGTGAAAAAACCCTAAAAGGAGATGACTTGGCTGCCTATTTTGTCGTACCAAGAAATGACAGTAAAACTGCAATGGTCGGTGTTGTGGGAGGAACTTCTGAGAAAGGAATGAAAGCAACCTGGGCAAACAATTATATTTCCGGAATTACCGGATTTCCAGATGTAATGATATTTAAAGCAGATTTACTTTTGAATGGGTTACCAGCTATGAAAGTAACCGGTTTCTTTGATAATGACTGGTCAGCCACAACGCTGGCATTTTTTAATTAAAAAATAAAAACTAAAAACTAAAATCTCTGAGTTAAAAATAGTGTCGAAATTTATTTACTAATACGATTTAGGAATTAAATAAAAACACTTATTTTTAACAACCAAAGCAAATAAAAAGACACTAACAATATGAACAATCGTAGAAATTTTCTAAAAACAGCTGCAATGGCTTCGGCCGCCGTAGCGCTAAGTTCTTTCACTGGAAAACCAGAAGAGAATGAAGAACATGATAACACTCTTTCTGATGGAAAAATAAGAAAACCAATTGTACTTTCTACCTGGAATTTTGGTTTAAAAGCCAATGAAGCTGCCTGGGAAGTATTGAAGAAAGGTGGACGCGCTTTGGATGCTGTAGAAGCAGGAGTAAAAATTCCGGAAGGTGATCCAACAGAAAGAAGTGTTGGTTACGGAGGAAGACCTGACAGAGACGGACGAGTGACCTTAGATGCCTGTATCATGGACGAAATGTCTAATATTGGTTCTGTTGGTTGTCTGGAATTTATTAAACATCCTATTTCTGTTGCTCGTGCCGTAATGGAAAAAACACCGCACGTAATGTTGGTGGGTGACGGAGCGCTTCAATTTGCATTGGCACAAGGTTTTCCAAAAGAAAATCTATTGGTTCCGGATTCTGAAAGAGAATGGAAAGAATGGTTAAAAACTTCAGAATACAAACCAATTGCTAATATTGAAAATCACGATACTATTGGAATGATTGCTTTGGATGCTGCTGGAAATCTTTCGGGAGCCTGTACAACAAGCGGAATGGCTTTTAAAATGCACGGACGTTTAGGCGATTCTCCTATCATTGGTGCGGGTCTTTATGTTGATAACGAAATTGGTGCTGCAACTGCAACGGGTCATGGCGAAGAAGTGATTAGAATTTCAGGAAGTCATTTGGTTGTTGAATTGATGCGTCAGGGAAAATCGCCGCAAAAAGCTTGTGAGGAAGCTGTTTTGAGAGTGGTAAAACTGATGAAAAACAGAAACAAAGATTTAAAAGATATTCAGGTTGGATTTATTGCCCTGAACAAAAAAGGCGATTATGGTTCTTATTGCGTTCAAAGTGGTTTTAACTACGCTGTTTATGATGAAACCGGGAACAAATTGATTAACCCTGAGTTTTTCCTAAAATAATCCGTTATAACTAATTACCAAAAAACCATACAATGAAAAATAAATTCAAATTATTATATACGGCATTTGTGTGCGCTAGTGCGCTTTCAATGCATGCACAGGGTGACTTCAGTATGAA
This sequence comes from Flavobacterium sp. LC2016-12, assembly GCF_015351595.1. GTDB lineage: Bacteria > Bacteroidota > Bacteroidia > Flavobacteriales > Flavobacteriaceae > Flavobacterium. The sequence continues at coordinate 212,907 of NZ_JADKPT010000003.1, forward strand.
AGCTGACAAAACCGAAGAAGAAGGCTACGTTATGACAAAAGATCCCTTAGTGAAAGCTAATTTGGATAAATGGCAGGGTTACAAATTTGGGGTTTTAATTCATATGGGACTTTATTCGCAATTGGGAATTGTAGAATCATGGGGATTAGCTCCGGAAGATTGGGTTAGCAGAGATGGATACGACGACTATTATAAATATGCTACGGATTACAGAAACACCAAATTCAAATTAAATCCGACGAATTTAAACTCCGAAAAATGGGCAAAAATGTTCAAAAATGCAGGAGCAAAATACATGATTTTCACTTCGAAACATCATGATGGATTCTGTATGTATGATTCGAAATTTACTGATTTTAAAATCACGAATCCAGAATTGCCATACGCCAAAAATCCAAAGGCAGATGTATTAAAAGATGTATTGGATGCTTCAAGAAAAGAAGGTTTGGCTGTTGGTGTTTATTTCTCAAAACCAGACTGGACAACAGAAAATTTCTGGTGGTCTTATTATCCTCCAAAAGACAGAAACCCAACTTATGACATCAAAAAATTCCCGGAAAGATGGCAAAGTTATGTACAATACACTCAAAATCAGTTGAACGAATTGACTACAAACTACGGAAAAGTGGATATTCTTTGGCTTGACGGATGTTGGGTTCGTCCGTTATCAACCATCAACAAAAAAGTAGAAGAGTTCTGTAAATATCCTTATGATATGGATATCAATATGAAATTGGTTTCAGAAACAGCCCGTAAAAAACAGCCTGGAATGCTGGTTGTAGACCGCTGGGTTCCGAGTGAATACGAGAATTATCTAACGCCTGAGCAAAAAACACCTGAGAAACCATTAAGTGTGCCTTGGGAAAGTTGTATAACTCTTGGCGGAGCCTGGGGATGGGTACCAAACGACCACTATAAATCTTCAAAAGAAGTAATTCAATTGATGACAAGTATTGTAGTAAAAGGCGGAAATCTATTATTAGGTGTTGGACCAGATGCAAAAGGAGAATTTGACCCTAAAATTGAAACCACTTTAGCTAAAGTTGGAAAATGGTTATCAGTAAATGGTGAAGCTATTTATGACACCAAACCGGTTGCGCCTTACTTAGATGGAAAAGTGGGTTATACGCAGAAGGAAAAGTCAATTTACGGAATTTATATGCCTGCCAAAGACGAAAAAGAATTACCTACGGAAATTACTATCAAAACGGCTATTAAAGGCAATCTAAAGGCTTCTTTGCTAAACAACAAACAAAAACTGACCAGTAAAAAAGTAGACGGTGGCATCGTTGTTACAATCCCAAATGAATTGAGAACTTCATTAGCCAATCAGGAAGCGGTTGTAATTAAAGTAACACAATAATTGATACAAGATCAAATGAAAAAACTAGTATTAACTTTCTTAGCCTGTTTTACCTTTTTGTCAATGACAGCGCAGAAAATTGGTCCACCAGCTCCTTATGGAGCTTTGCCAACTGAACCGCAATTGCGTTGGCAGGAACTGGAACAATATGTATTGGTACATTTTACACCAACCACTTTTCAAAATAAAGAATGGGGTTATGGTGATGCAGATCCTAAAATCTTCAATCCGTCAAAATTTGATGCAGGTCAGATTGTGAATGCTGCCAAAGATGGCGGTTTTAAAGGCGTTATTTTTGTTGCCAAACACCACGATGGATTTTGTTTATGGCCAACCAAAACCACTGCTTACAACATCAGCGCAAGCCCTTTCCGTGATGGAAAAGGCGATATGGTGAAAGAATTTGAAGTGGCAGCACGCAAAGCCGGAATGAAATTCGGTCTTTATTGCTCGCCTTGGGATCGAAATAATGAAGATTACGGAAAACCTGAATATGTAGAAAAATACAGAAATCAGTTGAGAGAATTGTACACGAATTATGGCAACTTATTTATTACCTGGTTTGATGGTGCCAATGGTGGAGACGGTTATTATGGTGGTAAAAATGAAAAAAGAAATATTGACAGAGCAACTTATTACGGCTGGGATAAAACATGGGGCATATCCCGTGAATTACAACCCGGAGCTGTTATTTTTGCTGATAATGGCGATGTGCGCTGGGTCGGGAACGAAAGAGGTTTTGCAAATGAAACTTCATGGGCAACTTTTACTCCGGAACCAATAGCAGGCAAAACAGTGGCTGTTCCAGGAGAAACGGATTCTGATAAAGCTCAGGGCGGGACGCGAAACGGTAAGTACTGGAAACCGGCTGAATGTGATGTACCGCTTAGAAATGGATGGTTTTATCATGCCAATGAAGATAACAATGTAAAATCTGTTTCGGAGTTATTCGAAATTTACTTGAAATCAGTTGGAAGAGGTGCTGGAATGGATATCGGAATTTCGCCCAATACAGAAGGTTTATTGCATCAGAATGATGTTAAGAGTTTGAAAGATTTTGGTGCCTTTCTAAAGAAATTATTCGCAGATAATCTTGCGCAATCGGCTGTGATTACGGCTTCTGAAGTTCGAGGCGAAAATCAGATCTTTTACGGAACCAAAAATCTTACAGACAATGATCGCTATTCCTATTGGGCAACCAGTGATGAAGTAAAAAAAGCAACCCTTACATTAGAATGGCATAAAGAACAAACCTTTAATATCATTCGTTTAAGAGAAAACATCAAATTAGGTCAGCGTATTGAGAAAGTGGAAATTGATGCTTTTATTGGTGGAATTTGGAAAAAAGTAGGCGAAGCTACAAGTATTGGCGCCAATCGACTGGTACGTTTATCAAATTATATCACAACTACAAAATTGAGAATTACTATTAAAGAATCTCCTGTTTGTATTGCTTTAAGTGATATTGGTGTTTTTAGAGAGCCGGAACTATTGCCACTTCCAAAAATTAAAAGAGACAAGGATGGGAATGTTTCGATCACTACGGAAACAAACGTAAATCAAATTCGTTACACCATTGACGGAACGGAACCTACTGCACAATCTCCAATTTTTGTAAGCCCATTTCCATTTTTAACATCAGGTGATATAAAAGCCAAATCTTTTGGAACGGATATGAAATCTGGTGAAACTGCCATTCAATCCTTCAACGTTTATAAAAAAGACTGGAAAATAGTTACTGTCTCTTTTGAAAATGAGGAAAAGGAATCAGCATTAAACGCTATTGATGAAAATGCCGAAACTTTCTGGAGTACAGCTGATAACACATCATTAACGCCTTTACCTCAGTTCATAGTTCTTGATATGGGACAGGAAATGGAATTCACAACCTTATCTTATTTGCCTCGTCATAACGGAACAGGTGGAATTGTAAAAAATTACCAATGGGAAATAAGCACTGACGGTATAAACTGGAGAACGGTTGCTGAAGGTGAATTTGCTAATATCAAAAGTAATCCGGTGGAGCAAAACATCACTTTAAAAACATCGGCGAAAGCCCGATATATTAAGTTTATTGGAAAAACCAGTGTAGACGGAAGATATATTTCTATCGCAGAAATTGGTATAAAAACACAATAATCCTATTTTCCTTTACAAAATTAAACAATACAAAAAAGTCCATTCGATGCATCGAATGGACTTTTTTGTATCATGTATATAAAGAAACTTTTATTCCGCTACAAAGGTTGTGTGCTATTAATCCATCAGTCCTTCTGTATACTTTCTTGCAACTACTTCAAATGTCGGCTTCAAAAAATCCTGAAAAGCAGTTGCTTCTTCGAGGCTTTTAAAAGATATCAAATTTTCATCAAGTCTGGCAATTATTCGAAAATTAAGAAAGTTAATATAGTCTTGAAAGTTTTCCAGATATTGATACTTTGCAAGATCCAATTCGGTACCTGACAATTTTTCGAACGGTTGTCGCTTTGCGTTTATGTATTCTTCTGCATCTTTAATAAATTCTTCTCTGACATTTTCGTAGCTCATAACCTGATTTTTAAAACATTATTACAGCCCTTTTCCATCGCTAATACGAACGCGAAAACAAATATAGAAATATTATTCCTGAATCACTTTCAGCGTTGTTCCGTTTACAAAATCATCATGTGAAATAAAGAAACTATTAAGGGTTTTTCCATTTAACTGAATTTCTTTGATTTTCCCGTCACTATTGACTTCGCGCTGAATTACGATATTTTCTTTCTTGTAATATCTTGGATCTAATTGAATCGTTATTTTATCAAACATTGGCGTTGTAAGCGTATAAATTGGATCTCCCGGTGATATTGGATAGAATCCCATCATGGAATACACCAGCCATGCCGACATCGTTCCTGTATCATCATTTCCAGGTAATCCTTTTGGCTCATTCTTGAAATGCTCTCTTACTAACTTCTTCACCATTTCCTGACTCTTCCACTCCTCACCTTTTACATAATTGAACAAATAAGGATACGCAATATCCGGCTCGTTTGCCATATCAAATTGTTTGATATCAAAAACTTTTTGCAATTGATCAGAGAAAGGTTTATCACCGCCCATTAATTTTATCAATCCCCTGATATCATGAGGAACCATAAAAGCATATTGCCAGGCGTTGCCTTCGATAAATCCAACATTTGCCTGAAAATTAGCTCCTGCTATAGGATCAAAAGGTTCGTACCAATTGTCTGTAGCGGTTCTTGGTCGAAGTAGTTTTAAATCTTTGTCATATAATTTTCGGTAGGATAATGAGCGTTTAGTAAAACGTTTATAATCTTCTTTTTCGCCTAAAGCTTTCGCTAAAAGTGAAATCGCATAGTCTGAAGTATTATATTCAAGTGTTGTAGAAACCGGTCCAGGATAATTGGTTGATAAATATCCTTTATCCAAATATTCTTTAAGGCCCGGACGCAAAGGGTTCTCTTCAATTTGGTCTGCCCCTTTTAGCATGGCATGATACGCTTTATAAATATCAAAATCCTGAATCCCTCTTAAACAAGCATCTACGATAACGATACTCGCCGGATCTCCAACCATGGTAAATGTTTCGGTTGAATTTAATTCCCATTTGGGCAGCCAGCCGTTTTCATCATACATTTCCAACATGCTTTTAATCATGTCCGATTGTTGTTTTGGATAAACCAGAGAGGTTAACGGATGCATATTTCGATAGGTATCCCACAAAGAAAATACCGTATAACGTGTGTCTGTGGTTCTTCCAATCTTGGTCCGTTTTATTTGAGGATATTCTCCATTAACATCATTTAAAGTGTTAGGATGAATTAAAGTATGGTACAAGGCGGTATAAAATATAACTTTATCCTGATAAGAACCACCTTCAACTAAAATTTTAGAAAGCTCTTTGTTCCATTCATCATATGTTTCTTTATAAACAGCATCAAATGATTTACCTCCGGTTTCTCTTTCTAAATTTTCACGGGCATTTTCAATACTTACATAAGAAACTCCTATTTTAACTTCGACTGTTTCTTTTTTATCAAATTCATAGGAAAAATAAGTTCCAATACTATCTCCAACAACCGTTTTAATGGTGTTTTTCATCATTCGGGTTTTACCATTGTAACCCATCCATTGTGCTTCTGTACCTTCGTATTTTGGTGTTTTTTTCCAAACTCCGAAGTGATTGGCCGGTTTTGAAAATTTGGCCACAAAATAAACCGGATAAGCATCTTCCGGACTATTATAACAAAACGAACCTACAGAACGCATTCCTTCAATTTCTGTTGATGAAACCACTTTTAACATGGCGCCTTCTTCATTTGTTAATCCTAAACCTAAATTTAGTAAGATATTAGATTTTCCTTTCGGGAAAGTGAATTTGCTGACTCCTACTCTTTTCGAAGCTGTAAATTCTCCTTTAATTTTATATTTATCAATATCAACGCTGTAATAACCCGTTTTGGCAACTTCCTTAGAATAAGTAGAACCGTATTTCAAATGATTGGTTTCAACCGCTCCAGTTGTTGGCATTAGCAACAACACACCTAAATCAGGACAGCCTACGCCGCTTAAATTCACCTGACTAAATCCAGTCAGAAAAGTGTTTTCATTTACGTATGGATTCGACAACCACTGACTGTCTTTTTCTAAAGGTCGGTTTTGAGGTCCCGCCACATTAAAAGGACTAATACTTGCCATTCCTCGTGGCGCAATTGGTCCCGGAAAAGCAGCACCATAATTTGAAGTTCCGATCAACGGATTTACAAAATCTACAGGCTCTTGTCCAAATGTGTTTATGCTAAAAAACAGCATGCAAAAAAAGCATGCTGTCTGGATTGTTGTATTTCTCATTTCTTTTTTAGCTATTATTACTTCAGCTATTTTAATTGACTAAAATTTCATCTACAAATAACCATGAACTGTCTCCTTTTGGGCTCTTTCTTAAGTTAACTGCTATGATCTTGATAAATCTGGTATTTTGCTTGTCAAAAGTAATTATAAAATCTTTTAATTCCGATACAGGATTTGATGCATAAGTGCGATTCACCTTTCCTACTTCTTTGTAATTGATGCTATCGTTTGAAACTAAGACTTTTACTTGTAACGGAAAATTTATTCCCGCTCCCTGACTTTCCAAAGTTCCAACTATTACCTGTTGAATATTTAGTTGTTGTTCAAGATCAATCACGATTTCCATATCATTTACTAACCATGCCTGCCATTGCCCATCATGAAAGTTTTTAGAACCACGAATTGCATTCACCATTCCAAAAGGTCCGTCACCTTTGTAATTACCGTTGTATGGTGTTAGGTAACTTACTTTATGTCCAACTCCTTTATGAAATACAATTGTATCTGTAAATGTTTTTCCAACTGGTTTGTCATTTTGAAATAAGGATGCTTTTAGGATCGTTGTTCCGTTAAACGGAATTGGATTTGTGTATTTTAAAGCCTGTTGATCCAATGGTTTATTGCCCAAAACATAACGAATATCAGGATTTGGAAATTCATTTTTCAAAGTAACATTAATTTGTTTTTGAGCTAAATCTGCCGTTGAAGAAGCCGTTACCAAATAAGCACTTTTTGCATAATTGATTCCCAAATAATTATAACGCTGTAATAATGACGTTAATCTTGTCGTAAAATCATTCCAGTTGCGGCTTTCTTTCGGACTCCATAGAGTCTCAGATAAAGCAGCCAATCTCGGGAAAATCATATATTCTGAAGCACTTGGACTCGAAAGAAATTCTGCCCATAAATTCGCCTGTCCACCTAATACATGCTTTGCCTGATCTGGTGTCATCGTCGAAACCACAGGATCAAATTCGTACACTTTATTTAATGGATTATAAGCATCAAAAGCTAAAGGTTCTTCATTTTGAGGTCCCTGATAAAAATTGAAATAACAAGGCGATTCCGGTGTCATAATAACATCATGACCCTGTTCCGCAGCTTCAATACCGCCTTTGGTTCCTCTCCAGCTCATTACAGTGGCTTCAGGAGCTAAACCTCCTTCTAATATCTCATCCCAGCCAATTAGTTTTTTGCCTTTAGAATTGATGTATTTCTCCATTCTTTTTACAAAATAACTTTGCAATTCATGGCTATTTTTCAAACCATTTTCCTGCATTCTTTTTTGACAATTCGGACATTTATCCCAATTGGTTTTAGTCGCTTCATCACCTCCAATATGAATGTATTTTGAAGGAAAAATGGTAACCACTTCATCGATTACATTCTGAAGGAACTCAAATGTTGTTTCTTTTCCGGCACAATAAATATCAGTAATGGGCCATAAACCTCCTGACGGAACTCCAATGCGCTGATCAAAACAAGCCAGTTCAGGATATGCCGCAATAGCACTGCTTACGTGTGCCGGCATTTCGATTTCAGGAATAATTTCAACATTTTTTGATGCAGCATATTTTACGATCTCTTTTAATTCATCCTGAGTTAAAAAGCCTCCATACGTTCCTTTTTCATCTGGATTTGTGGTAAGTCTGGCATTCCAGGATAAACTTTCCTGATCGACTCTCCATGCTCCTACTTCGGTTAATTTTGGATATTTTTTGATTTCAATTCTCCATCCCTGATCGTCTACTAAATGCAAATGCAAAACGTTCATTTTGTGCATTGCCAAACGATCAATCGTAGCCAGAATATAGTTTTTATCAAAGAAATGACGTGATAAATCCAACATTAAACCTCTCCATTGAAAACGAGGCTTATCATTAATAAGCAAACTCGGAATTTGCCATTTTTGTTTCGGAATAACATTTTTACTTTCAATTACAACCGGAAGCAATTGTCTGATACTTTCTAATCCGTAAATAAAACCGGCTTGCCCTTTGGCTGTAATAGTAATGAATTTCGAATTTACATCTAATATATAGGCTTCTTTCTCTAAAGTTTCATCTACTTTAAATTGCACATAATTGCTATTCGGAATCGCAGTCGATAATTCAGGACGAAATCCTCCTGCTTTTTCAAACTTACTTATCAGCGCATTGGAGATTTCTTTTTGAAAATCAGTTACAGCAATAAATTTTGTGCTTTTAGAAAATTCAAATACGCCCTTGTTTATTACTAATTGTGTTGGTTTCGGAATAATTTTAATGTCTTTTTCCGTGTACACTTTTTGACTATAACCCGCAGTTAAAACGGCTAAGAAGATTAAGACAAATAATGGTTTTAATGTCCTCATAAATTTATTTTAAAGATGGTGTAATTTTAAATTGATACTGACAATTTTTGTCCTTTAAAAGGTATTTTTCCATTGGCCACGCTTGCCAGCTATCAATACCTCCTACACCCATTTGTTTGTAATCAATTTTCAAACTGGTTAAATCTTTTTCCTTTAATTCAGCTGCGTGTCTTTGATCTTTTTTCAACCCGTCATCTAAATCTTCATTTAAATAATGCAAAGCGGTTATTGACAACAAATTATCTGATTTTACTGTTAATTTCAATTTATCGTTTGCTAATTCAACCCAACGAATATCCGTTTTATTTCCGGTTTCCTGCGGGCGGATATAAGGATAATACTGTTCTGAAACTGTTTGTGTATAAAGCCCTACTTGCGAACTGTAATTTCTGTCAATGTAATTTTCGTGTGGGCCTCTTCCGTAATATGTCATGTTGCTAAAATCTTTCGGAACAATTATTTCCATACCAAATCTTGGCAGCATTGGTTGTTCTTTTGTTTTCTCAATGTTTAATTGTTCTTTCACGCTTAATTCTCCGTTGCCGCTAAGTTCGTAATTCAAAACTAATTTTGAAACAACCTGAGGTAAATCATACGTTGCCGTAACAATAATTTTATTGTCTTTTGCTACATAAGACCAATTTATAAGAGTAGGGTTCTCTGTTGCATCTTTCCATGGTTTCAATTTTTCCTGAAGATAAGCTCCAAAGTCATTGTCGTTTGGTGCCCTCCATAAATTAGGACGTAATTGATAACCTTCTTTTATAATTATCTGATTTTGAAAGAAATAACCATTTATAAAACCCGTTTTTTTATCAAAAGCAATTTCCATTTTATCGCTTTTAAAAACGGTACTATTTTCCTTCTTCTCTACCGTTATTTTTGAAGTGCCTTCGATTTTAATATCGTTTTTCCAGCTTCCTTTAAATGCCAGTTGCTCTGTTGCAATTTGGAAACCTTTTGGTAAAAATGGTTCATCTTGTTTAATATGATACGTCACATTTATGAAAGCCTCCCGAAACTGTTTTCCATCTAAATTAACTGGTAATTTATACGATTTCGATTCATTAGATTTTATTTCTAAATCATCAATAACACCGCTTTCAGTCTCTTTTCCATCCAGGATTAATTTCCAATGCAAACTCACATTGCTTAAATCTTTAAATGAAAATTCGTTGTAGACTTTTATAGTCGCCGTTTCTTTATTTCCCCAAGAAGTCAGGATATTTTGATACACATTTCGCATTTCAAAAGCATGCGGGTTTGGTTTTCTTTCCGGGCTAAAAACGCCATTGTCCAAAAAGTTATTATCACTTGGTGTATCCTTAGGTCCAAAATCTCCTCCGTAAGCCAATACTACCGTTCCGTCTGGTTGTGTTTTATAAACCGACTGGTCAATCATGTCCCAAATAAAACCGCCCTGAAAATTTGGGTATTTTCTGATAATATCCCAATAATCTTTGAAATTCCCCATCGAATTTCCCATGGCATGCGCATATTCACACATAATGTAAGGTCTTGACGGATTTGGGTTTGCTAATATATATTCTTCCATTTTATCAGGTGAACTGTACATCGGATCAATAATATCTGAATTCCATTCGTATTTTAGATCCTTTCCGTCCCATGCTCCGGCAGTCGCTCTTTCGTACTGAATAGGTCTTGATTTATCGCGGTCTTTTATCCACAAATATCCTCTGTAAAAATTATAACCGTTACCCGCTTCATTCCCCATACTCCAGATAATAATGGAAGGATAGTTTTTATCACGTTCTACCATGCGCTGCATGCGTTGTAAATGCGCCAGCTCCCAACTCGGTTTATTACCAAGGGTTTTGGTAAGATCATAACCCATTCCATGAGATTCGACATTCGCCTCATCTACCACATAGATTCCGTATTTATCACATAATTCATAAAAATATTCATCGTTTGGATAGTGCGCCAATCTCACGGCATTAATATTAAATTCTTTCATCAATTTAATATCTTCTTCCATGCGTTCTCTTGAAACTGTTTGCCCTGTAACAGGGTCCGTTTCATGACGATTCACTCCTTTTATGTAAATAGCTTTTCCGTTAACCAAAAGCTGTCCACCCTTAATTTCTACTTTTCTAAAGCCAATATTTTGATTAATAACTTCAATAATATTTCCTTTATTATTTTTCAGAAGGAAACTAACCTGATATAAATTCGGAATTTCAGCACTCCATTTCTTCGGATTATTTACAGCAAAGTCAAAGGTTTGTTTTTCGCTTAAAGCGGAAATAGTTTTAGAAGTAATAATTTTATCACCCTCTTTCAATTGAACCTCTAAAGCATAATTGTCTTTTTTATTTACAGCAGAAAATTCAGTGGAGATTTTTAAACTTCCATTTAAATAAGAAGCGTCTAAATCCGGAACGATTTCATAATCTTTCAAATGTGTTTTGTTACGTGCAACCAAATAAGAATCTCTTGTAATACCGCTAAATCTCCAGAAATCCTGACATTCTAAATAGGAACCGTCACTCCATTTCATCACTTTTAAAACGATCGTGTTTTTACCGATTTTCACATATTTATTAAGATTAAATTCAGATGGCAATTTTCCATCTTCACCATAACCTACATAAACACCATTTACCCAAACCGTAAGATTTGATTTTGCAGTTCCAATATGAAGAAAAATATCTTTTCCTTCCCACGATTTATCGATTGTGATTTCGCGTCTGTACACCCCAGTCGGATTGTAATTTGTAGGAACAAAAGGTGGATTTACTTTTATGTATTTTGCAAAATCATATGTTGTATTGGTATACACAGGAAAACCATAACCATTTACATCCCAGCTTGCCGGAATTTTAAAATTATCCCAAGACTGGTCGTTAAAATTACTTTTTTCAAATTCCTTTGGAAGATCTGCCGGGCTGTCAACATATTTAAATTTCCAGGCTCCGTTAATGTCTAAATAGTTTTTTGATGAGCGCCAGTCGTTATTTGCTGCTAATTTTTCATTCTCAAAAACATAATAGGCCGAGTGCATTGGCTCTCTATTATCTTCATTTATTTTTTCATTTTGCCAAAAAAGAGTACTTTCCTGTGCCTGAACAGAAAATATAGAAACTATGGTGAGTGCGGCAATGAATATATTTTTTTTCATTATTTGATTTTTACTCTTGTAAATTCTTAAATTTTATTCCGTGAGAAAAATAATAAAACACTTCTTCTTACGAAATAAAAACACATACTATAATAAAACAAACAGAACCATAATTGTTATTATGGCTCAGGATATAAATATAAAGTTACTTTTAATTAAAATCCGAATATCTGCACTAACCAACTCAGCAGATATCCGGATTTAACAAAAAAACCACTAATTATTTAAACTTGCTTTTGTTTCCTTAATTGTTTTCAGATTGCTTTCCGATAAAGCACCTCCATCAAAGAAAGAAACTCCTATTGCACCATTTTCTTTTGCTAGTAAAATGGCTTCCTTTAATTCTTTGTCTGATTTTAATCCTGGAATATAAATTCCGGTATTCACTTTCGTTTGTTTGCCTTGTAAATCGGCTACACCTTGTTTGGTAGCGTAACCAACCCAGTCAATTTCTTCATCATAAAAACTATGATAAATCATTGGATAAACTTCATCAATATCCCACTTATCCCAACGCTGACGCACCATATGATCGGCCATTTCAGGATAAGGAAATACCGCTGCCGTTAGTTTTTTATTGTGTTTGTGTACAATTTTGTAAGCGTCATTAACCACAGCTTGTATCGCATTTAGTCTGAAGTTTTTCCACTCCATATCGATAGAAGTGTTGTGACTTGTTTTTGGATTTTTATGATGGATTTTTTCAAATGCTTTTACACATTCATCACAATAACAAAAATCAAACTGAGGTAATTCTACGTCCTGAACCAAATTGTATTTTGGTAATAAACTGATTGGTAAAAAGATGTCAGGGAAACGAATGTAGTCTAAGTGAACACTTTCAATACCTTCTACTTTTGCCAGTTCTTCCACTAAATGCAAAACGTGTTCTCTTGATTCTTTTCTGGTTGGACATAACCATTGATAATAATCTACATACGGACGGTTATCAAAACAAGATTTTCCTTCCTTACTTACCTGGTACCAATCAGGATGTCGTAAAGCGATTGAATCTCCAGGTCTGTTCATAGCCATAATCCAGGCATGAACTTTTAGACCTTCTTTTGCTGCTAAAGGTGCTATTCTTGTTAGAAGTTTTGGATCAGTTCCTGTATTAATTAATACTTCGTCAAGTCCTCCCTCTTTGTATTTTTTGAATTCTTTTGTGTAATCCGCGTCAGATTTTTTAGCATCTGCCGTCGTCCATACTCCAAATTTAAAAGTGGTTTGTTCTTCTTTTTTAGCACATGAAAAAATACTAAGTGCCAGTAAAAAAAGTAATAGTTTTGGTAGTTTCATAGTGGTTTATTTTGATATTATTTTGCCGTCTTCTTCTATAATTAAAGTTTTATTCGAAAATGGACTTTTTACAGCTATATTAAATCCGGTTGTATGATTTTCAAGTACTGGTTTTAATACTTTTCCATCAACAGTAATCGGTTTCTTAGTAAGATCTGATAGGGATTTTGCCCAGGTTTTGTTTTTGCTGTAATATTCTTTCTGTGCGCGGTAAAGTGTGTACAATTCCCATTTGACTTTTTCATCTTGTGGGATTTCAAAACTGTCTTTTCCTTCTTTTGAAGAAAAATAAACATAACCCCATTTTTCAGGTTCATGCATATTGATTACACCCATTGGCGACCAAACCCAGTTGTACTCCGGAAGAAATTTTCCTTCCGCATCTTTCTTGCGTTCGTAACTGCCATTTTTAATATCATGCTGCCAGTTTACCCTGGAAAAATTAACTCTCCAGAATTTATCTACAGGAACATTTTGATCAAAAAAAGTTGTTTTGTATGATGCCCACGGAATTGCCATTTCTAAAACCCAGCCTTCATCAGTATCATTTGGATTATTTAACGTACCGTTGATTTTTACAGCCGATTTTAAACCCGGAATATTCCAATCGTTTAGAACAACCTTATCATCTTCTCTGTATGGTTTTGTTAAAAATAGATCCCAAGCTGTATTTAAAGCATTAATTTCTAATTCATAATAGTTAAAAGTATCGCTGTCGGGATCTATAAAAACTTCAAAATCATTATTATAAAAAATAATGGTATCCCGTTGTTTTAGATTAGCCCAAACATGCGGTTCTTCCATTTTTGCCAATATGTAAAAGTTGGTTTCGTCCCAAAGCATTTTTACTTTAGTTGCATATTTTGGTTTTACATCAGTTGAGATATCTTCAAAAAGGGCAGTCCATTCTACTTTATTCCAAGAAGCATCATTTTCCTCCCCGTCAATTGCAATTGGAGTTGCAGTTTTAGCAGCTACATACGTTTTTGGCACAACGGCTTTTTTCGATTGTGAATAACCACTTATCGAAAGCATCCCTAAAGCAACTACTAAACATTTAGATTTTAAACACATATTTTTTCTATAAACTGTTATCTTTTGTAAACTGCACCACTTCGCTTAATTTACCAAATGCGATAGCGACAACTGTATCAGCAGCACCATAATAAACAGCCAATTTATCTTCTTCGGTATCGTGCAAAGCTGCACAAGGGAATACCACATTTGGTACATCGCCAACCATTTCGTAAAGTTCTGCTGGTCCTAATAAATAAGGCTGTGTTCTGTATTTTACTTTATCCGGAGAATTAACATCTAAAAGCGCCGATCCCATTGCATAGCGGAAACCGTTGCAGGTGTTAATAACGCCGTGATAAATCATTAACCAGCCTTCGTTAGTTAAGATTGGAATAGGTCCAGCTCCTACTTTTGTACATTGCCACGCACTGTCTTCAAAAGGAGTTGGTTTCATTACTAAACGGTGTTCACCCCAATATTTCATATCCGGGCTGTAGCTAATCCAAATATCTCCAAAAGGCGTATGACCGTTATCACTTGGACGGCTTAACATCGCGTATTTTCCGTTGATTTTCTGTGGAAACAAAACACCATTTCTGTTGAAAGGCAAAAAGGCATTTTCACATTGAAAAAATTCTTTAAAATCAAAAGTATATCCAATTCCGATTGTTGGTCCGTTGTAGCCATTACACCAGGTAATCCAGTAACGATCTTCGATAAAAACAACACGAGGATCGTATTTGTATGCCGATTCGATCATTTCGGTATTACCGGACTGCATTACAATTGGCTCATGATTTATGTCCCAATCGATTCCGTTTTTACTGAAACCAGCAAAAATATTCATTTGAACTGCCTTATTATCACATCTGAAGACACCCGCAAAGCCATCTCCAAAAGGAACTACTGCACTATTAAAAATACTGTTTGACGATGGTATAGCATATCTGTCAATAATAGGATTTTCAGAATATCTCCACATTACATCTTTGCTGTTTTCGGGTCTGTCTTGCCAAGGAATAGTACTCATCTTCTTTATTTTTTGTTGTTTTTTGTTTATTCTCTTCTTTTAAAAACACATAGAAACATAGATGCTAAAAAAAACATAGCTATGTGTGGGAAACTAGTTTCTTTTTCACAATTGAAGTTCTATGTCCTATGCGTTTTAATATTATTCTATTGTCTATTGTCTATTGTCTATTCTCTATTTTCTATTCTCTATTTTCTAATCCGCTATTTTACGAACCTTATCCAACCAAGTAAATTTCAAAATGGTTGTTGTCACTAAAAACACAACCAATGCCGCAATAGCCTTTGGATAATCTCTAATAACAAAGTATATCGGAAGCAAAATCATACTCGACTGCCATACAATTCCGATAACACAATTCAGCATATCTTTCCAGAAATCATTGTTCTTTTCGAAAGTCTGATCTTCTAGTTTTAATGTTTTATAAACCGGACTCCACCATCCCCAAGGTCTAACATTGGTGTAGAAAGATCGCAAAACATCCATTTCCGTTGGTTTGCTCAGGAAAGTTCCTAAAAGACAACCTAAAATGGAGAAACCAAATATTACGGGAAATAAGTAAATAGCCTGTACTTCTGACAAATCATATAAAAATGATCCTTCAGTAAAAGTTCCTTTATATTGTCCTAAAACAAACTGCAAAGAAGCAACGATTAAGCCGGCAAACATTCCCCAGAAATAGCCCCAGCCGTTAAAGCGCCACCAAATCCATTTTAAGAAATTGGCCGCCACATAACCGCCGTACAAGGCGCTGGTAATCCATAACGTTAAGGAATTAATAGAATCTGCAAAAAATCCCATAAAGACACCCAAACCTACAACCACGAAAGAAGAGATTTGGCTTACTTTAATATAGTGTGCGTTTGTAGCAACCGGTTTGAAGTATTTTTTATAAATATCATTTACAATATAAGCTGGTCCTGCATTTACAAAGGCTGAGAATCCAGACATAAATGCCGCCAATAAACCGGCAAGTAAAAGTCCTTTTATTCCAACAGGCAGATATAAATTAACCACTTTTGGCATTAATAATTCTAAATCAGCTCCAGTTAAACCTGTATTTGCATTTAATTCTGGCGCCAGGTTTATCAAAGCGATAACCACAATTCCGGTGATTAATAAGTATCTTGGAATGAACAAAATTAAGTTTGTGAAACCACTCATATATGCCGCTTCTTTTACCGATTTTGTAGACAGAATTCTTTGTAAGTCATAACTTGGCGTAGGTCCCGCAACACTGGCGAAAAATCCTTTGAATAATGTCATTCCGATAAAAGCGCCAAACATTTTATAACCTTCAGAATCAATTAAATTATTGAAAGTCTGAAACTTTTCGCTCCACTGGGTTTCAAACTGCCATCCAAAGAAAACGTTTTTCCATTCTTCGCTAATTACAGAGTTAATCTGAATATCAGTATAATTTACAAAAGCATAACCTGCGATCAAAACACTGGCAATAATCATAATTAAATATTGTACCACTTCTGTCGCAACAACAGAAAACATACCTCCTTTAACGGTATAAATTGTAGTTAAGAATATGATTATTAAGGCATAAGAACGCTCTGATGTCAATAGAATTAAATCGCCATATTGAAGCGTTAAATCCCAAGGAAGAATAATGGTGATAAATTTACCAATTCCTTCAAAGAAGTAAGCAATAAAACCAATGGTAGAAATGATAGCAAAAATAGCCACAATAATATGAGATGCTTTTCCGGCTCTGTCGTTTCCAAAACGGGTTAAAATCCATTCAGAACCTGTCATTACCTTTGATCTTCTGATCCAGACTGCGAGAAACATCATCACAAAAATCTGATTCCAAATAGGCCAAAGCCACATAAACATGAAACTTTTTACGCCATATAAAAACAGAACGCCAATCATCCAGGAAGTTCCTGAAACATCAAACATTCCTGATCCGTTACTTAATCCTAAAAAATACCATTTGATTGTTTTTCCGCCAAGGAAGTAATCATCTAATCCCTTTGATGCTTTTCTTGAAATCCAAATTCCTATTCCTACTGAAAGCAGAATGTAGGCTACGATGATCGATACGTCAATGATATCCATTAATTTTATTATTTATTTGTTGGTTAGTTAATTTTATTGTTGGTTCAGACTTTTATCTGATTGGTTATTTTTTTTGCAAATCTTTGGGATAAACTAAAATCTAGATTGATTTTAGAAACCTCAGGAAAAACTTGTTGATGATGCGATATTGCTTCTTCGTTAACATAATACAATTATTTTTTATATAAATCGATTTAGTGAAGAAAACGGAGTTTAAAAAAAACTTACCTACTTTTATTTTTGTACACTTTTATTTCACAACTTGCAATCAGAATTGGCAGTAAAATAAAAGACAGATTTCTTCAGATATAAACAATCTTAATTTAACTCTAAATCTAAACAAATTTTGATTTTCAGTAAAACTATTTTAGACGGACGACATATAAACGAAGATAAACATCAAAAAAAGTCACAAAAAACACTCATATTATGAATTTCAGTTCTGACAAACTTTATAGGATACCATTGCGTTATCACGTTCTTTTTTGGCTTACTTACTTTCTATTTAATACTTTTAGATGGGGAAGCTATTTCAATGATTACTTGTATTCCTTAAAAACAAATTTGCTGGGTTTTCCAATTCACATGACTTTATGTTATTTGAATATCTTGATTTTTATGCCCTATCTTATTTATAGAAAGAAATACATTTTGTATGTAATTGCGATTTTATCCTCCATTTTTTTAATGGTAATTCTAAAATTCAATCTTACTTACTTTTTAATAGCACATAATGTTTGGCCTGAAGGACCTGAAGTTATAACGAAACTGACACTCAATTACACGATTGAGATGATGATGGGAGAATTGTATGTAATGACTTTTGTGACAGCAATTAAAATAACTTTCGACTTTTTGAAAGAACAAAAAAGAGTTACAGATCTTGAAAAATCACAATTAGAAACTGAATTGCTTTTTTTGAAATCGCAAATTTCTCCGCACTTCTTCTTTAATACGTTGAATAACATTTATTCGCTATCTGTAGAAAAATCAAACAAAACACCAAAAGTGGTCATAAAGCTTTCCGAATTAATGCGTTATATGCTATATGACACCAAAAGCAAAAGACAAACTTTAGAAAACGAAATACTCTGCATCCAAAATTATCTGGATCTCGAAAGAATTAGAAATGATGATCGATTAGAAGTAAATATGTCCATTTCAGGTGATATTCATGATAAAGAAATTGCTCCAATTATATTATTGACCTTTATTGAAAACTCCTTTAAACATGGTGTAAACAGAAATACCGGGAAAGTTGTTATTAATATTAACTTTAAAGTAAAAGATGATTTTCTGTATTTTACAATTTCGAATCCAATGCCAGAAATTACACAGCATACAGACAATTTTAACCAGTCAAGTGGTATAGGAATTGAAAATGTCAAAAAAAGACTGGAATTAGGTTATAATAAAAAGGAGTACAAACTTTCTTTTAAAAATAAAAAGAATATTTTTGTCGTAAAGCTAAAAATAAAAGTCGCTTAAAAAAACGGCTTCGTTAAAAAAAATACCACCAAAATTATTTCGCTCAAAAAATAATATTTATAAAGATGAAAATAAATTGTTTAATCATAGATGATGAACCATTGGCAATTAATGTCATTAAAAATTATTTAGAGCCAATCGAAAATTTTGAGGTAATAAACACTTTTAGTAATCCAATAGAAGGTTTAAACTTTTTGAAAAACAATAATGTTGATGTCATTTTTTTAGACATTAACATGCCGGTTCTTGATGGCATCAATTTTATAAAAAGTCTTGAAAATCCTCCTTTGCTTATCATTACAAGCGCTTATAGCCAATTTGCAATCGAAACTTACGAACTAGATGTATTGGATTACCTGGTAAAACCAATCGAATTTCCAAGGTTAATGAAAGCTTTAAATAAAGCAAGTAAAAGACTTGAAAATAAAAACAATACTCCACAAGAAAGTGGTCCGGAAAGTCCTTTTATTTTTGTGAAGATCGACAAGAAAAGAATGAAGAAGATTTTCTTTAATGAAATTCTGGTTATAGAAAGTTTGAAAGATTATTTGAAAATAAATACGCTTACAGGCAAATACATCATTCATAGTACCTTACAAGATTTTACCGATTTGCTTCCTGAAAGAAACTTTTTAAGAATACACAGATCTTACACCATCGCCATTGACAAAATCGACGCTGTTGAAGGAAACAGCATTGAAATTGAAGGTCTTAGATACGTAATTGGCAGATCGTACATGGAGCATGTTAAACAAAGAATTTTGAATTCTTCGATTTAGAAAATACACACCGTTTTTCGCTCAGTTTGTCATCCTGAGGAACGGAGGATCATACTAGCAGATCGACAAAGATTGGTGATTTTAGAAGCGGAATTTCTTGTGTGGTCCTTCGTTCCTCAGGATGACAAGATTGCGCAAAACTTCTACCATTTCACATATAACATTTCACATACAAAAAAAATGCAGCCTTACCAGGGCTGCATTTTCAAAGTTGGTAACTAACCAAAATAAACTACATGAAAATAGCTTATTATATTTTAAATCACTCTAGAAATAATAACGTTTAAAAGCTTCGATAGCCGAATAATCTGCTAACCCTAAAGCATGGTATTTTTCTGCGGTTAATCTGTTTCTGTCTTCTACCCTTACCCAGAATTCTCTACTGTCATCTCCCTGAAACATAACGCCGTCTTTTTGAGATTGGTGATAGAAGATTGCATGACGTTTTTTAAGTACCTGATCAGGACTCATTGGAACCGCCATTTCAATTTGGTAGGATTCCCATTCATGCCACGCGCCTCTGTATAACCAAACCCAGCAGTCATCCATATAACTGTTGTGTTTTAATCTTTTCAAAGCTTCAAATAAACTGTCCAAGCATACTTTGTGCGTTCCGTGAGGGTCTGCCAAATCTCCTGCTGCGTAAATTTGGTGTGGTTTAATTCTTTCGATTATATCACACATAATTTTGATATCCGCTTCGCCAAGATTATTTTTCTTAACTGTTCCTGTTTCATAAAAAGGAAGATCAAGGAAATTTACATTTGAATCCGGTACTCCTAAATAACGTGTTGCAGCTAAAGATTCACTTCTTCTAATCAAACCTTTTAATTTCCTAACTTCTAGTGAATCTATATCATTGCTTTTTTTGTTTTTCAAAAAGTTAATAATATTTTCTGATTCAATTGAATTAGCATTTAATGCTTTTGAAATCTCAGCAAATTTTAAAGCTTCTTCATTTGAAACTGCAATATTTCCTGAAGTCTGATAAGCGATATGAACGTCATGGCCCTGCTCTACCAATCTGTCAAAAGTTCCTCCCATCGAAATAACATCATCATCAGGGTGTGGACTAAAAATGATAATTCTTTTTCTCTCCGGAGTTGCACGTTCTGGTCTGTAAGTATCATCTGCATTTGGTTTTCCTCCAGGCCAGCCCGTGATGGTTTGCTGCATTTTATTAAACATTTTAATGTTTAAATGATAAGCAGTTCCTTCTTCAGTCAAAACACTTGACATTCCGTTATCGTTATAATCTTTGTCTGTTAGTTTAAGGAAAGGCTTTTGAGTCAATTCGCTTAACCAGGCCACAGCTTTCAATTTTAATTCTTCTGTCCAGATTACAGATTTCACTAACCAGGGTGTTTTTACTCTGGTTAATTCTGATGAAGCTTCTGTATCTAAAACAAATGTTGTGTTGTTGTGCTGTTGTAAGTAAGTCGCTGGTACTCTTGAAGAAATTTCTCCTTCAATTGTTTTTTTAATGATTTCGGCTTTGCTGATTCCCCATCCTAACAATACAATTCTTTTGGCATGTTTTACGGTACCAATTCCCATTGTAATAGCTTTTCTGGGTACATTATCAATACCTAAAAATGAAGATGCGGCATCAACACGGGTTAAGTGATCCAATGTAATACTTCTGGTTCCAGAGTTTACGTGCGATCCCGGCTCATTGAATCCGATATGCCCCGTTCTTCCAATCCCTAAAAGCTGAAAGTCTAATCCACCGTAATCTTTAATCTTCATTTCATAATCAATACAATATTGCTGAAGATCTTCGCTGCTAATATTTCCGTCAGGAATGTTAATGTTTTTAGGTAAAATATTTACATGATTAAAAAGGTGCTCGTGCATAAAATACCAATAACTCTGAATATTATTTTTATCCATTGGATAATATTCATCTAAGTTAAAGGTTACTACATTTGCAAAACTCAAACCTTCTTCTTTATGAAGTCGTACTAATTCTTCGTATACTTTTATAGGAGAAGATCCGGTTGCCAATCCTAAAACACAAGGTTCATTCAATTCTTCTTTTCTCTGAATGATGTTCGCGATTTCCTGAGCAACCAATATAGACGCTTCCTGAGACGAATCAAAAATCACATTATGAATCTTTTCAAAACGTGTTTCTTCAAACTTTCCAGCTTCTTTAAAATTTATACTTTCTTTAATCATTTATGTGTTGTCTTAATTTATTAGCATAAAATTATATAATACATGCGCTAAAAAATTAAAAATTCGACAGATGACTAGTAAGCTTCGGCAAAAAGCACAATTGGAAACTTAAATCAAATATGACATAGTAATTAAAGCTAATAATCAGATTGTTCTTATGTTTAAAAGTAAAAGGGATTATTTCTTTATAAATGAAATAATCCCTTTTTTATGTAGTCTCTGTGAAGCCCTCTTTGAGCAAACTCTTTCCTTTTTTATGCTCTAACAGTAGCTGCCATAACACTTCTCGATCTATATCTATTAAAAACTATAAAAATAAATCCCATAATAAATAGTAACGAAATGTTTGCTGCTCCAAGTAATAGCTGACTTTTAACAGCATATAAATTAACAAATCCATAGCTAAAGACGGAACTAACCATATACGTAGCACCACCTGTAAGTCCGCTTGCTATCCCAGCATTTTTTGAAAAACGACTTAGACAATACCCATAAATAACATTAAATATAAAACCTCCACAGAGATTGAGTCCCATTGTAAAACCAATTACTGTGTAAATATTACTTCCAAATTGTGCTGTAAAAATCATTAGCAACACTAACGCAAGTTGTACAGTAACAGCAATGGATACCTTTTTTGCTAAAGGTTTATGAATAAGAGATTTGGCAATGATACCACCCGTCATCACAGCTAAACCAGATAATAAAGAGCTATAACCTGTTGTAATGGCAGAATACCCAAATACACGTTCTATGATAAAAGGACTTACTAAATTATAAATTACGACTAAGCCAAAACAAATACCCAGAATTACGATTCCTAATGTAAAATCAGCTGTTTTGAGCATACCTGAATAGGTTTGTGCAATAGATTTTAATTTAAAGGGATGAAAGTATTTTAACGATTCTCCACTATATAAAAGTTCCAACACCAGAAAAAGTAATGATAATCCGCCAAGGAAATAAAAATTAGATCTCCAGCCAAACAAACTTTGTAAATAACCTCCTAAAAACGGAGCCATGATTGGCGCACAGGCCCAAATAATAGAAAATAAACTGATAAAACTTTTTAATTTATCTCCTGAATACAGATCAACAAAGTAAGCACGTTTTGAGACTACAATAAAGGCAATCGCAATTCCCTGAATGACACGCATAGCGTATATAACATAAATATTGGGTACAAAAGCGATAACAAAACTGGTTGCTGAAAAGACAGCCAATGATGCAATGCTAATTTTAAAGCGCCCGAAACTATCCAATATACTGCCTATAAAAATTTGGCTTACTCCCAAACTGAACATAAAAAAAACTAATGAAAGCTGAATCGCTCCAGCTGTAACGTTTAAGTCTTTTGCCATAGCAGGAAGCGATGGTAAATAAATATCGGTTGCAAACCCTGATAATGGTATAAGTGCCAAAGCCAGTAGAGTACTGAAACCTTTATGATTTTCTTGTAAATTTCTCATTTTGTAAGATTAATTATTAATAAAATAGACCAATCGGTCTTAAATTGCTTAAAAAAAATACGCTATAAAACATAGCGCTCAAATTCAGTTTTAATGCCGTCCAGAACAATATTCATTTGATCATTGTTTCCAAATACTTTTCGGCATAAAATACCGCCTTCTATCATTGCGAAAACCCTGATACTGTAATGTTCAGAATTTATTTCTGAAGACAATTCTTTATTTTGAATCCCCTCTTCCACTATATTGAAAAATCTTTTCTGGGCAGAAAGAATTGCTTTTTTCACCTGTTCTCTCATGACGGGATTTGTGTCATCCGCTTCTGTTCCAAAATTCAAAATAGGACAACCTTCTACCATATTTTTGCCATTGCCATAGACCTCCAGCAAATTAAATAATTTCTCTTTAGCAGATTTGCCTTTGGAAGCAGCTATATCTAATTTGGAAGCTAATTGTGATCTTAGATATAAAAAGGATTCCATACAGATCTCTTCTTTATTCTCAAAATTACCATAGATTCCTCCCTTAGCAAGCTTTGTGGCTTCCATAATATCTCTTAATGAAGTACCCGCCATACCTTTTTTATTAATAAGAGGCGCCGAGGTTTCAATTATAAATTGTCTGGTTCGTTCTGCTTTACTCATGATTTCCAAATTCTAAGTTGCAAATATAGACCGAACGGTCTTTAATTCAAAACTATTTTTAACTTTAATTTTTTAAAAAAAAATTCTGTTACCCTTTCAAATCATCAAAATATGTTGTGGTTTCTTCTATTAAAGAATGCATTAATTCGGTTGCTTTGGTATGTTTTAAAATGGGTGCAATTTGCCCTCCCCAAAATAAAATCATATCCCATTTTTCCTGATCGAGTGCCGCTTTTCGCAACGGTGACATAAAAGTCGTTTGCAGTGGGAATGGCAAAACACTCGCTTCTTTTCCTATAATTTCTTTTGCAATTCTACTGGTTATTCCACGACCCAATCTTCCTGTATAGGCGCGTGATAATGTGGTATATTTTGCCGCATCTGAGAATAACATTTCCTTATGAATAGGTAATGCATTTGATTCGTCGACAGCTAAGAAAGCAGTTCCGATTTGAGCTGCACTTGCTCCTAAAGCTAATGCTGCTGCAACTCCTTTTCCGTTAGCGATTCCGCCTGCTGCTATCACCGGAATTTTTACTTTTTCTCTAATTAATTGCAATAAAACAAAAGTTCCTGTTACTGATGATTCTGCTGAAGCTAAAAAAGAAGGACGGTGCCCACCTGCTTCAAAACCGGAAGCAATAATCATATCGGCGCCGGAATTTTCTAAAAAAATGGCTTCGTCTAAAGTTGTTGCTGCCCCAACTGTTACAATTCCTAATTTACGGGTTTGTTCCAAAACATCAGCAGGTAATGCGCCAAACATAAAACTGAATACTTTTGGACGAACGTCTAAAATAACATCCAATTGATTTTCAAATCTGGATTGAAAGGAAGCTGGTTTCTCCGGTAACGGGATTCCAACTTCATCAAAATAAGGTTTAAATAGTATTGCCGCTTTATTGAATTGTTCATCTGTTAAACCGCCTTCAGGAATATCATGATCAGATACCCAAAGATTAAGATTATATGGTTTATCAGTTGCTGCTTTTATTTGTTTATCAACCTCAAAAATTTCCTGAGGTGTCATTGTATAAGCACCGTAACCACCTAGTCCGCCAGCGTTTGAAACCGCTGCGGCCAAGGCTACAGAGGATAAATTACCTCCAAATGGTCCTTGCAATATTGGATATTGAATTCCAAGTAATTCTGTTGCTTTTGTATTGTACCACATGACTTTACTTTTTAAAGTTATTCACTTACATTGGTTAGCATTTTATTGACAATATACCATTTGCCATTTATCTTATGGAAAGATAAAAAATCCCGATAATTAAACTCGTACATTTTTAAATTAATCTCTGCCATCGCAATTGAGTTTACGACTTTTATATTCAGAATTTCGCCTTTATAAGGTTTGCCTGAATCTTTCGGACTTTGTCTGTTTTTTACGCCATTCAAATAAAGATCGGCTGTTTTAAAGTACGGCTGTCCGTTTACATCTCCATAAACTAATGTTCCGGGATAAAAAATACTTTCCAACAGTATGGCATCTCCTTCATAAATGCCTTTAAAATAATAATTTTCTATTGCATCTGTAATGGCAGATACATCTTCTTTATGATTTTCCATTTTGATATTATTTTGTGCTTTTATGCCCTGTACATTATTGAGCATTAAAGCGATTACTAAAATTACTTTTGATACTAACAATTTTGATTTTTGCAGTTTCATGATTTTTAAGTTTATAATTACACTACAAATTTCAAAAGAAACAGCGAGAAGACTACGTGATCTACATCACTTATATATTATTATTTAGATTTTATTCTCGGATCAAATTGCTTATCCAGATAGTCTAAACCAAGAGGACCTATGGCATATACCTGAGTAATATATTCGCCCGATTTAGCAAGATGAAAATGAGGTGTATTTCCCGGTAATACTACTACTGAACCAGGCGGATAGGCTTTTAAATTATTTTCATCATACTTGTCGCCTATACCTATATAAAATATACCTGAAACTACCGTATAAATCCTGTCTTCAGGATGTAGATGTGGCATTATCTTTTCGCCGTTGGGTACTTTTACCCGAACAATAAAGGGTTCTGCTTTAGTTGGATTACCCACTAAAATAGCAAGTTTTACTCTTTCAGGAAAAGCTGGAAATGAATTCCAGACTATATTTTCCGGATTAATAAAATTAAAATCTTTAGTACTTAGTCCTTGTGCAGCACTTAGGTTAGCAAAAATAAAAAATAGCACTAAGATACTATTGCAGAATATTTTAGATATCATAATGAATTCTTTTAAATATTAAAAAAAGATTTGGTACAGCTGTTTTTCAAACCATACCAAATCATTACTTATTTTATTTTTGATAATAATTTAGTAGCTACTTCCTCAGAAGATTGTGGATTTTGACCTGTCAATAATAAACCATCTTCCACTACATAAGAGCCCCAATCAGAACCCTGAGAATATTTACCTCCACGTTCTTTTAATTTATCTTCCAATAAAAACGGAACCACCTTGGTTAATCCAACGGCTGCTTCTTCAGTGTTAGTAAAACCTGTTACTTTTTTTCCGGCAATCAGATATTTTCCGTCTTTGTCTTTAACATTTACCAAAGCTGCCGGTGCATGACATACAAAAGCGATTGGTTTGCTATTATTGTAAAAATCCTGAATAAGTTTTATCGAGTTTTTATCAGTAGCCAAATCCCACATTGGACCATGACCTCCCGGATAGAAAACTGCTTTGAAATCCTTTTGTTTTACACTGGTAATTTTCACTGTACTTGCCAATGCAGTTTGTGCCTTTTGATCTGCATAAAAGCGTTTAGTTGCCGGAGTTTGAAAGGATGGATCATTACTTTTGGGATCAATTGGAGCCTGTCCACCATTTGGAGTAGCAATTACGACTTCAATTCCTTTATCTAAAAAGTAAAAATAAGGTGTTGCAAATTCTTCAATCCATGAACCGGTTAATTCCCCAGTGTCACCTAATTTATTGTGTGAAGTTAAAACAAACAATACTTTTGTTTTTTTGTTTTCCTGCGCAGTAACTGCAAGATTACTTATTGCAAAAAGAGCAATAAATACTGATTTCATTATATTTTTCATTTTTCTTATTATTTATGCTTCAACACTTTATATTGCTACAAAGCATTGAAGCAGTTATTATTCTTTTTTAAACTAATTTAAGTTATGACCAGCAGCTTTACCTCCATCAACATTGATAATTGATCCGGTAATAAAATTGCTTTTTGCTACAGTATAAACCATTTCGGCAACATCTTCGATTTCACCTACTCTATTCAATAAATGAAGACCAGCACTCTGATCGGCTTTATCACCGTGCATTGGGGTTCTAATAACGCCTGGAGCAACAGTATTGAAACGGATATTACGTTTTCCAAATTCTGCTGCCAATTGAATAGTCAAAGCATGAATGGCACCTTTACTCGCAACCGGAGCAGAAGCCGGCCATCCGCCTAATCCGTGATTTACTAATGGTGTTCCGATGTTAATTACAACACCACCTTTTTGTTCTAACATTTGAGGAACAACGGCTTGTGTAGTAAAATAAGTTCCTTTTAAGTTTGTAGTCAAAAACTTGTCTAAATAAGCTTCGTCTACTTCCAAAAAGGGTCTGCTGTCAAAGATTCCGGCATTGTTTACCAACACATCTACAGAACCAAATTTTTCAAGTGCGATTTTTACCAGTTGTTCACCTGTGTTTTTATCGCTGATATCTCCGGCGTACATTGCCAGATTATCTCCTGCTCCAAATTCGTTGTAAGCGCTTTCTAATGAAGCCGGAGTTACTGAATTGATTACTACATTATCGCCTCTGTCTAAAAAGTATTTAGCGATTCCTTTTCCTATACCAGATGCTGCACCTGTTACGATTATTGTTTGTTTTTTCATGATATTTATTTTTTATCGGCTGTTATGCCTTTTTCTCTTAATACTGATACTTGTTCTCCTGCGTAACCCCAATCGTCTAAATCTACTTCCTGAATCACGATATGAGTTAAGTGCGGGTCTTTGTTTAATACGTCTGTAATCAGGTTGGTTATACCACTGATTAATTCCTGTTTTTGCTCGCGGGTTACTCCTTCGCGAGTCAATTCGATTTTTACGTAAGGCATGGCTTTAGTTTTTAGCTTGTTCTGAAAAGATGGCTTCGGCTATGATATTAAAATCCAACTCAAAGTCATTGTAAATTAAGGTATCTCCTAAATCTTTGAAGAAATTCCCTGAACGGAATCTGATATCATATTTAGTGCGATCAATTACCAGTTTACCTGAAAGGGTAATGTTATTTCTATTGTTTTCAACCGTTGCTTCAAAACCAACAACGTGAGTAATATCTTTTATAGTAAGATTACCTTCCAGATAATAAGTGCTGTCTGATACTTCTCTAACAGTAAGAATATCAAAAGAGGCAGTAGGGAATTTTTCGATTGAGAAAAAATCATCTGAGGAAAGATGACCCGCGAATTGTGCATTTGTTGCCGGATCTGTTACATCCAGAATTTTAATTGAAGAAGTGTTGATGACAACATTGCCTTCTTTTATTATTCCATCATTAAAGACGAAATTACCTTCTTTGATACCAATTGTACCATTATGGGCACCGGTAACTTTTCTACCAGTCCATTCTACGTTGCTATTTGAGCTTACGATTTTAAAATTTGTTGTTTCCATTTTTATTGTATTTAAAAGTACAATACAAAGGAACGGCGACTATGAAAATTGGTTACGTGATGTAGATCACATTCTGATTTTTGGGTTAAATCGGGTAATTATATTGGTTTTGTTATATGAATCAATCATTTGCGTTGGCGTTAACTGGACTGAAGTCCAGCCCTACAAAATAAACCGTTCCTCCGGAACTTTACCGAACTTTAAGAGAAAGAGCCTTCGGCTCTAAATATATTGTAGGGCTGGACTTCAGTCCAGTCAAACGTATGCAAATCCATTCATTTTGATTACATCTCCTTTTAAGAGCTATGCAATCGGCTTAAAGTTTCTCTTGAAACACCAAGATATGCAGCTATTAAATGCTTTGGGACAAGATTGTATAATTGAGGATACAATGCCAAAAGTTCCTCGTATCTTTTTTTGACATTGTTATTCATAAAGGATAAAAGCCTTTTTTGAGAGGCAATGTATCCTCTATTTGTTCGCCAGCGGAAAAAGTGTTCCAGCTCATGAAACTCGCTACAAAGTTTCTCGCGATCTTCACTAGAAAGGCAAAGCACTTCTGCATCTGTAATACAATCAACACTTATTGTAGCAGGTGTCTGATTATATAACGCAGCATAATCAGAAGCCCACCAGGTTGGCATGGCAAACTGCAATATGTACATTTTAATTTCGTCATTAATAAAGAAAGCTTTCAGACAACCCGAAATCACAAAATATTCGCAATCTACTTTATCTCCTTCACCAATAATAACCTGTCCTTTTTTAAAAGATTGTGGTTTAAAATGAGAAAAAATATAAGTGAAGTCTTCATCTGTCAATGAAGCTATTTTCGCAATATGTTGTTGTAAGAGTTCTTTGGCTTCCATTTTAAAATCTGAATAAATCTTTTGTAAAGTTAGGAAATCTGTTGAACTTATTGTTTGTCTATTTGGAAGCTAAAAATGTCCGCTTCGACAAAAAAGCACTATTTTTTTTGATGCTTCTGATAGAAATTTGTCCTGTTTAACAACTTAAAAATTTAAAATCATGAATGCAAAAACAACAAAAATTATTTATTGGACAGGTGTTATTTTAACTTCTTTATGGTTTGGCGCCAGCGGTTTCTTCGAACTTACAACAAATCCAATTGTCTGGGGAATTACACAACAATTAGGTTATCCGGAACATTTTATTTATTTGCTAGGCGTATTTAAAGTGGCAGGTATAATTACGTTATTAATTCCGAATAAATTATTACGATTGAAAGAATGGGTATTTGCCGGTGTTTTCTTTGACATTACTTTCGCCTTCTTTTCAAAATTAGCTGTATTAGGCTTTTCTGCAACAACAGATGCTATTATTGCTTTTGTAATGGTGAGTGTAACTTATTTCATGTTTAGAAAGTTATATAGTATCCAATATATTGCCACTGTTGCAGAATAACTTATTTCAATACCATTTTAAAGAGCCTGAGATTTATTCTTAAGCTTTTTGATTTTTACTACTGAGCTTTTCAACAAATAAATTTGAGCTTTTCAGCAAAATAACAAACATTGCTTCTGACGTAATTTTGTCATGAACAATTAAATACAATTACAATGTACAAAATATGGTTTATTACAGGAAGCTCAAGAGGATTAGGACGTAATCTTACAGAAGCAGTTTTAGAGAGTGGCGATAAAGTCGTAGCAACAGCTCGCGATATCAGTCAATTAGATGATTTGAAGGAACGTTTTAAAGATCAAATCTTTCCCTTGGCTTTAGATGTTACTAATTACGAACAAGTCTATAGCGCGGTTAAAACTGCCGCAGAACATTTTGGCAGAATAGATGTATTAGTGAACAATGCCGGATTCGGAATAATTGGTGCGGCTGAAGCTTATACTGATGAACAAGTTAGAAGTCAGTTGGAAACCAATTTATACGCGCCAATTGCAATTACCCGTGCTGTATTGCCTTATATGCGTAAACAAGGTTCAGGAAGAATTTTGCAGATCAGTTCTATTGGTGGGCGCGTTGGTAATCCCGGTTTGACGATGTATCAGGCGGCAAAATTTGGTCTAAGCGGTTTTACGGAAGCTTTAGCTAAAGAAGTTACTCCATTAGGAATATTTGTAACCAGTGTTGAGCCAGGTGGTTTCCGTACCGATTGGGCGGGAGCCTCTATGTCGTATGCAGCTGAAATCGAAGGCTACGAAATGGTAAAACAACGTACTGATTTTTTCAAAGGAGGAAAATTTGTTGCTGTCGGAGATCCTGAAAAAGCAGCGAAAGTGGTGGTTGATTTAGCTTCTCATCCAAACCCGCCGGTACACTTGGTATTAGGTAGTGAGGCAATTGGTATTTTAAAAAATGCTGATCAGAACCGAACAGAAGAAATGGAAAAATGGATCGATATTAGTTTTTCTACAGATCATGATGATGCTGGAAGTTTTTTTGATACGGCACAAGGAAAATGGTATACCAATAATGGTAAAAAACAATAATCCAAAACGTTTTACAATGGGCAGTTATCCATTATTACTGCCCTTTTTTTTATAAATTTGTGATATGAACGATTCCAAAATAAATCAGAAAACCTCGCCAATTGCCTACTCCTGCTATTATACGCAGAACCGGGAAGGCGAACAATTTGCTGCTGAACATGTTTTAAGTTTTCAGATTTCGGGAGTACTTACTTTAAATAACGGTAATTGTGAATATGTCTTCAACCCCGGAGATTTTCGATTTATCAAAAGGAATCAGCTTATCAAATTCAACAAACAACCCAATCCGAATACCGCTTTTCAATCCATTTCAATTTATCTGAATCAGGAAGCGTTGCGTGATTTCTCTATAAAACACAATCAAAAAACCAGTTTAATTAAGAGCCCTGAAACTGAAACTGTTTTTCAGTTAAAAGAAGTTCCATTGCTTAAAAGTTTAATGGATTCGCTGATTCCTTATATCAACGAAGATCAATTAATTACAGAAGAACTTCAAGCCTTAAAAGTAAATGAAGCCATCAATATTTTACTGCAATGCAAACCGGAACTCAAAGATATTTTATTTGACTTTAATGAACCTGGTAAAATTGATTTGGAAGCTTTTATGAAAAAGAATTTTCATTTTAATGTGCAACTAGAGCGTTTTGCGTATTTAACCGGTCGCAGTCTCGCTACTTTTAAACGGGATTTTCAACGTATTTTTGACATTTCACCAAGCCGATGGTTACTCCAAAAGCGACTACAACAAGCCTATTATCTTATAAAAGAAAAAGGAAAAAGTCCATCTGAAGTTTATCTGGAAGTAGGGTTTGAAGATCTTTCTCATTTCTCCTTCGCCTTTAAAAAACAATACGGATTATCTCCATCGAAAGTGTGAAAAATTTAACCGCAAAGTACGCAAGTTTTTTTTGAAGTAGAGAACTTAATAAAAACGCAAAGGTCGCAAAGCTAACTACTAGCTTTGCGACCTTTGCGTAATTCCTTGCGTACCTTGCGGTTAAATTATATTCTTTTCCACATCAAGATTGGTCTATTCAACTGCCAATATGGACACTTGACATTTTTTCGCTTTAAAAACAGTAACTGTGATTTTACCTTTGAGTAAATAAACAGAATGTCAAATTTTAAAAATAGAAATTATGAAAAATAGTATCTTAATATTCTTCGCCATAACCCTTTCCTCCCTCTTCTTTTTAGATTGTTTTATGTTTCCAGAAAGCGAAATCGCAGGGAGTTTTAAAACTAAAAAAAACAAAATAGAAACCATCAACAAAAATGGTTTTGCTGTTGTTGAACTCTTTACTTCAGAAGGTTGTTCGAGCTGTCCTCCTGCCGATGAATTATTGGTAAAATTACAACGTGAATCTGCTGAAAAAAACATTTATCTTTTAGCCTACCATGTTGATTATTGGGATCGTTTGGGATGGAAGGATCAGTTTAGTTCGAATGAATTTACAAAGCGTCAACAAAAATACCTGGACTGGCTTAATTTATATGTGATGTATACGCCGCAATTCATCATCAACGGAACTACAGAATTTGCAGGTTACAATGAATCTGCGTTAAATGAAAAAGTTTCAGCTGCTTTAAATGCCAAAACAACAGCTAATTTAGACCTAACAGCAAAAACTAATAAAGATTCTCTTGAAATTAATTATACAATTAATCTGCTTCAAAAAGATGCTAATTTGGTTCTCGCTACCATTCAGAAGCAAGCCACTTCAAAAATATTTCGTGGAGAAAACCAAGGTGCTACACTTCGTCATGTTCAGATTGTAAAACAGCTTAATTCTTTTCAACTAACTCAAAAAGAAGGAAACATAATGATCGTACAACCAGACAATTTCAATTCAAAAGATTTCGAAATAATTGGTTTTATTCAAAATACCTCAACGGGAAAAATCTACATAGCCAAAAATGCTGAAAACTTTTAACCGCAAAGTACGCAAGGAATTACGCAAAGGTCGCAAAGTAACATTTAGCTTTGGGACCTTTGCGTTTTTATAACGTCCTCTACTTCAAAAAAAACTTTGCGTGCTTTGCGGTTAAATACCAAGTACAGTTATCTGTTTTCCAGCCAACTCAAAAATGCAGTTGCTTTCTCTTTTCCAACCAATAATTTTTCTTCGGTCGGAATGGTTAGTTTTATTATTAATTTACGGGAGAAATAATGCTCTGCTTCTCTAATTGCAGCAAAATTCACCAAATATTGTCTATTGATTCTAAAGAATTGCGTTTGCGACAATAGCTTATGAACCTC
This sequence comes from Flavobacterium sp. LC2016-12, assembly GCF_015351595.1. Taxonomy (GTDB): domain Bacteria; phylum Bacteroidota; class Bacteroidia; order Flavobacteriales; family Flavobacteriaceae; genus Flavobacterium. The sequence goes on from NZ_JADKPT010000003.1 coordinate 245,984, forward strand.
ATCCAAAGATTGTGTAATTTGATATTCGGTCCTATCAAAACACATAATTGTTGGGGTTTCATTTTTGATATAAAACAAAGCAATGTTCTCTGTTAAAACGGTTTGGTATTTATTATTCTTAAAAACCAGGAAGCTGCTTTTTCCTTTATTCTCCCCAGTTCTTGTCAATAAATACTCGAAATCCGGCATCATTTTTTTATTTCTTTGGAAGAAATTTTTTAACTCAGCTGCTTTTGTAATGGCCTGCGCAATACTTTCTCTTGAAAAAGGTTTCAAAACGTAATCGATTCCATTTGATTTAAATGCTTCAATCGCGTAATCATCAAAAGCGGTACAAAATATTACGGGCGATAAAACTTCTACATTTTTGAAAATCTCAAAACACAGACCATCAGCCAATTGAATATCCATAAAAATAAGATCGGGTTGGTCATTCTCGGACAGATAACTCACAGCTCCGTCTATGCTTTGTATATATGATAAAATTTGAGTATCAGGCCTGATACTCAAAATAAGCTGACCAAGCGCTTTGGCCGTTTTTACCTCATCTTCAATTATTATAATAGTCATAGATCATGGGTATTTTTACTTTAAAAATAGTTTCGGTTTTGTCAATTTCAATTTCTTTGTGAATTAAATGCATAAAACGCTGATTGATATTGTCAAGACCAACGCCTGTTGACAAAACACCTCTTTTGAGTTGTATTGGGTTTTCAATAACTAAAAAATCATTTTCAGAATATAATTTAATCTGCAAAGGCTTATCCAAAGAAACCACATTATGCTTAATGCAATTTTCTATTAATAATTGCAATGTAAAAGGCGGAATAACTGAATCATATTGTTTTTTATCAACTTCATTTACCAGAACAAATCCGTCTTCAAAACGTGCTTTCAGCAGATACACATACGAATCTAAAATTTGAAGTTCTTCTTTTAATGGTATTAAATCTAACTTTCGGCTCTCAAGTGTAAATCGGTAAAAATCAGATAATTTCAGAATAAAATCAGCACTCTGCGGATCCTGAATTTCTACCATTGATTTCAACGTATTCAGACTGTTAAATAAAAAATGCGGATTTACCTGCTGTTTCAATAATTCGTATTGTGCACCCAGATTTACAGCATGCGTACGTTCTAATTCCACTCCCATTTGCTGTGTTTGGTAGTTTTGAAAAAGCAAATGCAGGAACATATAAACAATCAGATTGATTAAAATACCGCGTAACTCAAACATAATGGGAGCATCCATTTTCGATATCTGAAAAAGTTCCTGATGACCAATTACCAGGATAACCATAACTGCTATCCCCAGCAAAACGCTCAACAAAAGTTTCCAGTTGAATAAATTTGTATTCGTGCGTTGCGAAGAAAATTTAGGCAGACTGTAAATGTTGTAATACCAAATGAAAATAGAAAACATCAAGGTAATTGAAGAATTGATGACAATATCTCCGGGAGTCGAAGCGGCATCAAATAATTTTGGTATAGAAGCAAGAATCGCCAATGCTACAGAACTTCCCCAAATCACCTTTCGGGAAACGTGAAAGCTTTTTACTTTTTCCATAATTTTTTTATATGTTTTTAGATCTCGCTATATCAAAGATAGTATATTTTGAAAGCATATTTTACTGACTGAAAAAATCGGAATAAAATATTTGTATTCCGATTTCATATCCTTCTAAATTTTATTTTTAAAGCCAAAGCGCCTTGTTTTCCTGCATTAAATACATGATATTTTCTTTTATAAGAAGATCGTTTTCATAACGCTTTACACTTTTGATACGTTTTGCTTCTGCCGTTTTACTGCAACAGGTTAAATTTAAAAAAAGCGTTTTCATAAAACATGAGATTGTTGTAAAACAGCTTTTGTTGCATCCAAAATGCTTCCATTATTTTTGTCCTCAACAAATCCAATTATTTCATAGTCTTTCCCATTAAAATCTTTCGGAATAGCTACTGAAGCTGTTCCTTTCAAATTTCCCGTTAAGGCGAAGCTTGACAAACTGCGCACAATTTGATAATGTGATAAAATTCGATGCGCATTCTCTCCCCTTTTAACGTTGCTTTTGGCCGACTTTTGAACCACAGCAATAAACAAACGATTGTTTTGTGTCACTTTACTGACGTTATAATTCACATTCAACTTAATATCGTGTTGACTGGCATCTAAAGATAATTGGGCTACAGCGGATTTTGAAAGCGCTGACTTAATTCCGTTTCGAACAGCAGTTTCCTGAGATGCGATATAATCTATTTTACCATTGATAATCAATTGTGGCGTATAGATGGGATCTTTCTCCATAAATTTAGCATAATCGTATTGTCGTTTGGTATAATCTGCTTTGCTAAAAATATCTTTCCAGCCCTGCTTGTCCCAATAATCAACATGATACGCCAGAACGTAAAGATTGAAATCTTTATATTCATTTTGAATTCTCCCCATCAATTCATCTGCCGGAGGACAACTCGAACAGCCTTCAGAAGTATATAATTCCAAAAGTGCAAAGCCTTTCACTGCTTTTTTCTCAGGATTGTTTTGTCCAAAAGCAGTTATTCCAATTAGAAGAATCACTGCAATAAAGAATACGGGTATTAATTTTACTTTTTTCATGATTTAAAATTTTATTTTAAAAGCCTCAACTTTCGAAGAGGCTTTCATTTTATAGAATATTAATTTCAACTTTAATATTTCCTCTTGTCGCTTTTGAATAAGGACAAGTCTGATGTGCTTCATCTGCTAATTTTCTTGCAGTTTCAGTATCTAAACCTGGTAGACTAATATTTAATCTTGCCTGTAAAGAATAGGCTCCGTCTGTTACAGCCAAATCTACTTCTGCATCTACGGCAGTTTCGGCAGGCAATTTAATATTTAGTTTTGAAGCTGCGATTCCCATTGCGCCAATAAAACAAGCTGACCATCCCGCAGCAAAAAGCTGTTCCGGATTTGTCCCAGGACGTGAAGATCCCGGAGAACTCAATTTAATATTCAATTGATCATCTGAACTTTGAGATGCTCCTTCGCGACCACCAGTTGTGTGTGTTTTTCCTGTGTATAAGATTTTTGTTTCCATGATTTTATTAATTATTAATTGTTAATTGTTAATTGTTAATTGTGAAATGTGAGTTGTGCGTTGTGAAATGTGATGTTTATCTTTTTACTTTTTACTAAAATTATCTACGTCTATAATAGCCTGTGCAAATGCTTTTGGATCTTCTTGTGGTACATTGTGTCCGATGCCATTTAGGATTCGGTGATCGTATTTTCCTGTGAATTTGTCTATGTACGCTTTTCCATCCGCGAAAGCGCCATCAAAATCACTTCCTATGGTGATCGTCGGAACTTTAATCGCAGGTCTTGCTGACAAACGTTTTTCTAGACTATTGTATTTAGATTCTCCAGGTTCAAGAGATTGTCTCCATCTGTAATTATGAATAACAATTGCCACGTGATCCGGATTATCAAAAGACTGGGCAGTTTGATCGTAAGTTGCTTTGTCAAATTTCCATAAAGGAGAAGCTATTTGCCAGATTTGTTTATTGAACTCATAAGTATTTTGAGCGTATCCTAATTTTCCTCTTTCAGTAGCAAAATAATATTGGTACCACCATCCTAATTCTGCTTTTGGAGGTAATGGTTTTAAGTTGGCTTCAAGATTGACAACCAAATAACCACTTACCGAAACCAATCCTTGTAAACGTTCTGGCCAAAGTGCCGCCATAACCACAGCTGTTCTTGCTCCCCAGTCAAAACCACCAATTACTGCTTTATCAATTTTAAGTGCATCCATCAAAGCAATAATATCGCTTGCTAATGCTGCTTGTTGTCCGTTTCTAAAAGTATCTTTTGAAAGAAAGGTTGTAGTTCCTGAACCTCTTAAATAAGGTGTGATTACTCTATAGCCTTTTGAAACTAAAATCGGAACTACTTCATTGTAACTATGAATATCGTAAGGCCAGCCGTGAAGCAAAATTACCGGTTTTCCGTTTGAAGGTCCTGCTTCAGTATATCCTACGTTTAATAAACCGGCGTTAATTTGTTTTAATGTGCCAAGAGAAGAGCTTACTCCTATTGGGTTTGTTTTTTGATTTTCTGATTGTGCATTGATTGATGTCATGGCAAAGAAAAGAACAGCGATTAAAAATATTTTAGAAGTTAAAGCTGTAATACAGTTTGTAATTTTTGATATTATTTTCATAATTCCTGATTTTTTAATTATTTGATTATTAGTTAATTTCTTCGTCAAAAGTAGTCTGGTTATGGTTATTCTGAAATGAGAAAATAGCTCAAACGGACGAAGTAAAAGGTGAAACGGACAGACTGAAAGTTGAAAATTTTGTTGATGAATTACTTTTTCAAAACCAAAACAGGTTTTCCTTTTTCAACGATATAAGTTGCCAGTTCTGAAGCTTTTGCATTAGTATTGTTTCTCGCAGCGTGCACTACACCTGGAGGAATAAAAAGTACCTCTCCAGCTTTTAATGTTACTGTTCCCTTACCTTCGACTTCATACTCTAATGAACCTTCCAAAACATAGATCACTTCTTCTCCAGGATGCGAATGTTTTCCGAAAGCGGAATGCGCATCAAAATCAATTTTGGCCTGTACTGTTTCGTATCCGGCAACACTAAGATCGTGTCGTTGTAAATCGGTGCGTTTTATTCCTGATTGCTGGGCTGAAACTGCGCCTGAAATAAGTAATGCAAAAAAGCTAAGGATAGTAATTGCGTTTGCTCTGAAGTTTGAATTTGTTTTCATGTTATTTAATTTTTTAAGTTGTTTGATTATCAGTTAATTTCTTCGTCAAAAGTACTTCGACCATCCTTTTTTTGAAATCAGAAAATAGCTCAAACGGACAAACTAGGGAGTGAAATGGACAGGCTCAAAGCTGGGGTTTTATGAGTGTATCAAAAATTAAACAAGTCCGATAGTAATGAAACCTTTATAAAGCAATTACCATTTTTTGTTTCCTATTTTTTTAATTAAAAAAAGGTTCTGTTCCATAAAAATGGAATCAGAACCTCTTTTTAAATTACTGTTGCTTAACCTATAACCTCACTCAACAATAGAGCGAATAATAATACCCATAATGTATGAGCAATAATTTTTACTGCATTTTTCATTTTGTATTTCTTTTAAAATTTATTATTTTCTTAATGATTTAAAAGCTGCGCGAAGTTCTTCTGTAAAAAGTTGTGGTTCTTCCCAAGAAGCGAAGTGACCGCCTTTGTTTACTTCATTAAAATAAATCAGATTTTTGTAGGCTTTCTCCGTCCAGCTTTTTGGTGCCTGATAAATTTCTCCAGGGAAAACAGTTACGGCAACCGGAATTTTAATTTCATTTGTTCTTTGCTCAACGACATTAAAATTGTTCGTGTTATTCTCCCAATATAAATTAGCAGATGAATTGGCTGTATTTGTAAGCCAGTACAATGAAATATCATCCAGCATTTCATCTTTGGTTAATGATTTTTCAGCATCTCCTCCACTATACGTCCATTCGTTGAATTTATCTAAGAAGAAAGAAGCTAAACCTACTGGAGAATCTGTAAGTCCGTATCCTAAAGTTTGAGGTCTTGTGACCATCATTCCTGCATAACCACCACCTTTTGTGTATAATTTATTAAGAGAAACAAAAGCCGCTTTTTCTTTTGCTGATAATCCTGCAGGTACCGGATCTCCGTCTTTAAGTGCTTTAGCAACATCTGCCGGAACTGTCGCTGGCATATTTACGTGAATAGCTAATAATCCTTCTGGTGCCTGACGTGCCATTGCATCTGCAATTACAGAACCCCAATCACCTCCTTGTGAAACATAATGTTTATATCCTAAACGTTTAATCAACACATCCCAGGCAGTTCCAATTTTTTCTGGTCCCCAACCCGTTCCTTTTGGTTTTTCTGAAAAGCCATAACCCGGCATTGAAGGAATAACCAAATCAAAAGCATCTTCTGCTTTTCCTCCGTAAGCTGTAGGATCAGTTAAAGGTCCAACCACTTTTAAAAGTTCAAAAACAGAACCCGGCCATCCGTGAGTGATTATCAAGGGCAAAGCATTTTTATGTTTCGATTTAATATGGATAAACTGAATATCCAATCCATCGATGTTGGTTACAAACTGTGGCAATGCATTTAGTTTCGCTTCTGCCTTATGCCAGTCATAATCGGTTCCCCAATATTTTACCAATTTTTGAATTTGTGCCAATTTTACTCCCTGAGACTGATCTGTAACTGTTTCCTGTTGTGGCCACCTTGTAGCATTTACGCGATTTTTAAGATCTTTAATTGCCTCTTGATTTACACTAATATGATACGGACGAATAGCTTCTGAATCTTTTACTGCTTGAACTTCTTTTTTCTGTCCAAAACTGGTAGCTGCGATCAGCATAAAAGCTCCTGTTGCGATTGCGTTTAAGAAGCTGCGATTATTCTTTTGAGTTGTTTTCATTTTTTTTTGATTTTTAAATTATTTGACTATCAGTTAATTTCTTCGTCAAAAGTATTTCGACAATACTTGTTTAAAAATCATTAAATAGTCCAAACGGACAAAGTGAGGAGTGAAATGGACAGTGTGAAATATGAGATTTGAAATACTTTGCGAGTTAACCACAAAGGGCGCAAAGATTTTTTAAGTGCGCTTTTATAAAAACACAAAGGTCACAAAGCTATATGGATAATAACTTTGCGACCTTTGCGTATCCCGATAGCTATCGGCATAGCGGCCTTTGCGGTTAAAATATTCCAACCTGAAACTTGAAACTTTGAAACCTGAAACAAAACAATTTAAGCTAAAACCATTCCTCCATCCATAATAAAATCAGCTCCTGTGATGAATTTTGAAGCATCACTGCTTAAATGTGAAACCATTTTTGCCACATCTTCTGAAGTTCCCATTTGTTTTAGCGGAATTCTATCAACTACAACATCCATAATTGATTTTACAGTTGTTTCATCTAAACCTACTTTTTTCATTACTTCAGTTTCTGTTGGACCAGGACTAACCGAATTTACTCTGATTTTTCGTGGCGCTAATTCTACCGCTGCTATTTTCATTACGGCATTCAGAGCAGTTTTACTTGATGAATAAATGGATGATCCTGCTCCGCTCATACTCGCAGTATTAGAAGAAAGAAATACTACAGATGCACCATCATTCAAAATCGGAATAAACTTGCTTAAAGTGAAGTAAGCTCCTTTTAAGTTGATATTCATAATATCATCGTATAAGGTTTCTGTGGCTTTTTCAATAGTTCCTAAACCAGCGATTCCGGCGTTAATGAAAAGAATATCAACTTGTCCAAAATCTTCTTTTACTTTTAAAGCCAAATTTTCAATGTCCAAAACACGAGACTGATCAGCAATTATAGCATGAACTCCCAATTCTGAAGCTGCTTTTTCAATTGCTTCTTTTCTTCTTCCGGTAATGATAACCTTTGCTCCTTGTTCTTTAAGTTGTTTGGCTGTTGCATAACCAATTCCGCTATTTCCTCCGGTAATTACAACAACTTTATTTTTTAAATTGTCCATTTTTTTATGTTTTTAAATTAACGGTACAAAGTTAAATCTGAAAAGACATTGCTTTTTCAATGGTATCATAGAGTATACTGCGTGTGTGTTTTTTCACCATATAAGTGATATAAGTTGATATTATAGCAAATAATTTAGCTGCTTTGTATAATACTGATCAAGATCATATAAGAAAATAGCAATGAGTATTTTAGTACTTAAAATAAATGCGATAAAAATTACTCTAAATAAGTTCAGCTTAAATGACCTCATCCACAAAGATTACTCAAACGAACCACAAAGTTTAAATGAACTTATATCACTTATATGGTGAAAAAATATCTACACGGTGAAAAAAAATGTTTTATATCTTAGTACAAATTAAATTTCAATGGAGAGAAATCAGAAAGAAGAGTTTCAGGCGCTTCAGGATACTTTATATGTTTTAGGCGGGAAATGGAAATTGCCTATTATTAACTCCATTTGTAATGGAAACACCCGATTCAAGGAAATTCAACAAAGTATTCCGGGAATAACTTCACGTATGCTTTCTAAAGAATTGAAAGATATGGAGCTCAATAATTTGGTAAAAAGAACAGAAGACCGTGATGCCAAAGTGCCTATACTTTATGAATCGACAGAATATTGCAAATCTTTTGGCCCCATTATATCTGAAATGATCAATTGGGGAATCTCGCATCGGGAACACATTCGGAATAAAGAAAAAAATGCTGCTGTAACTAAAAAAATAAAGCCCTGAAATTTCAGGGCTTTATTTTTATTTTTTCTTTTTCGATTTTGATTTCGATTTTTTAGCTTTCTTTTTGGCTATTTTTTTTGCCTTAGCTTTCTCTTTTGCTTTTTTTGCTTTGGCTTGCTTTTTAGCTTTTGCTTTTTGCTTTGCTTTTTTAGCTTTCTCTTTCTTTTTATCCTCTTTCGCTTTTTCTTTTTTCTTAGCTACTTGTTTTTTCTTTTTTGCTTTTTCTTTGTCTTTGTCTTTTGCGTCTTTTTCTTTCATCTTGTTCTTCTTCTTTTTAGATTTACTATTATTTTTATCTTCTGAAACAATTTCTTCTGTTTTTTCCAAAACCTCAGCCGAAACGGCTTCTTCTTTTTGTTCTATAGCTTCTGGAACTAAAACTTCAGCCTTTTTTACAGGTTTCTTTTTTGTTGTGGTAGTTTTTGACTTTACTGCTGCCGCTGGTTTTGAATCCGTTGTTTCCGTTTTTATGTCATTGTCATTAGCAATTTCATTTTCAAGTGTTTGCTCACTGGCCTTTAAACTATCGTTTTCAGAGCTTTCATTTAATTCGTTTTCTTTTTCTTTCATGTGCAGATATATTATTAGAGTGAAATTTTAAATAATTTTCAATGTTATTTATATTTTAACTGAATGTTAATTAATTATTAACAAATATACCTTTAAAAATAACGCTCCAATGTTAAGTTTTGCTTCAGATTAAAAACTTAACATTGGAGACTATGTACTATATTTACAATTCAAACTACAGGTTTTATTATGGAAGATTTTTTAATTGGTATTGGAAAAAGATTAAAAGAAATTAGAAAGAAAAATTCGCTAACCATTCATGAAGTTGCCAACAGAGCCGGCGTTAGCAATGGACTAATTTCGAGAATCGAAAACGGAAGAACTATTCCATCCCTGCCCGTTTTAATTGAGTTGATACAATCCTTAAATACTGATGTCAGTTACTTTTTTGAAGGTGTTGAAAATACCAAAAATGCAAAGTACCTGCATATTAAAAAAGAAGATTATCAAAAAATAGAGAAAGAAGACAGGGCCGAAACAAAAGGTTTTAATTACTATCATATCTTCAGTAAAAGTATTAATTCTATTGGTTTTGAAGCTGTAATACTTGACGTTGAACCCGATTGTAAACGTGAAAAAGTAATTACAGATGCCTGGGAATTTAAATACATCATCAAAGGAAGTGTGACTTATATTATTGATGATGTTGAAGTATTGGTCAGCGAAGGAGATTCTTTATGTTTTAATGGAAGACATCCGCACGTTCCTGAAAACAGAACTACCGAAAATTGTGTTATGTTAGTGCTTTACTTCTACTCTGAAAGTAATAGTTAATATTTACTTCATACTTAACCGCAAAGGGCGCAAGGGTTTTACGCCAGGTTCGCAAAGCTATACTATTAAACTTTGCGCCCTTTGCGTAGACCTTAGCGCCCTTTGCGGTTAAAAAACTTTGTGGTTAAATAAAAAAAGGTCATCTCCAGAAACAGAGACAACCTTTTAACAATAAAAAACACAAACTGAATTAATTTCCTGCCGGAAGCCATGAGCGTCCGTCTAACGACCATCCTGAGTTGATCGGTACTCCAAACCATTGTAGAGAAGAATAGGCGATATCTGTCATTTTTGGAACAACTCCTGTCGCTGTTCCGCATTTTAAGGTAGCTGTACTTGTTGTCCATGTTGGCGTATTAGCAAACGTAAGAGGTATTTGTTTTGTACTTGAGTCTGTAAAACTGTTTCCCGAACCATTATTCCCTTTCCAATATCCGATAAGATTAGCATAATCCGGATGAGAAGAAGTCACAGAGGAGCATGTATAATTTAAAATAGAGGCTTCAGCCAATGCTTTATTCCATACACGAACTTCCGCTATATTTCCGTTTACATTGGCACCATACGTTAATGTTCCGTCTTGTCCAACGGCAAACGGTAATCCTGAAGTCAAACTTCCAAAAGTAGCAGGAATCGCTGCCTGACCAACAAAAGCGCCATCCTGATACGTTTTAACCAATTTTGCTGTACGATCTACCACCAAAGTTAAATGATGCCACTTTCCGTCATTGATCGTACCTCCGGAAATATCAACACGACTTTGAGTATCGCCAATGTTTACTTTCCATACTCCACCCGTATTGGCACAAATTACAAATCCGCGGTTTTTACCACTTGCCCAGTTTTTGTTAGAAACCAAAGACGGATCACTAGAATAACCGGAAGTTTTTACTCTGCATTCTACCGTAAAACTTGAAGTTCCGAAATTGTATAGCGCATTCGTTGTTGACGCATATTTGTTATTTGCATTAAAACTGGCAAAACTACCTGTAATTGATGTTGTAGGATCAACTGGTTTTTCAATTTTTGTTGAAGTGAAATTCTTATTATTGAAGATGGTAAAAATATTTCTTTCTTCATAAGATGATCCTCCGTGCGATCCTGTTGAACCTGTAACTATTCCCCCATGATCGGGTGCTACAATAACCAACCAGTCTTCATTGGCATAATTGGGTCTATTTTTTAAAGCAGTTAAAATTTCGCCGATATAACCATCTGTAGTTTCGATACTAGATTTGTATTGTGGTACATTCAATGAAAATCCATAGCTATGGCCAGCGTGATCCACATCATCAAAATGTAAAAATAAGGCATCTGGATTGTCGTTTGTCAAGGCTGCTACAACTTCATTTTTTACCGCTAAATCTGTTGTAACAGTTTTTTCCAAATCAATTCCATCCACAATATAAGTATTGATCGGCGCCCAATGTACAATTGACATGGTTCTTAAAGAAGCGTTGTAAGTCTCAAGTCGCTTTAAAAAACTTGGATACGTTCCAAAATTAGGACTTGAAAAAGAGTTATCCGTAACACCATGCTTCAAATGCGTAACACCGCTAAGCATCGTCGACCAGCCGTTTCCGCTCCAGGTTGGTGCTTCTGTTAAAGCATCCAAACTGTAAACTGAATTTGGTAATAAAGCATGCACATTTGGGGTGTTGGCACCCATTAAAGCATCTCCGCGACAGCCATCAATACCTATAATAAGCAGTTTTTTAACTCCGCCGGCAACAAGTGCTGTCTTAGCAGTTTTGGAATTCGTTTTATTCACATTTACAGCGCTCTCGTCGCTCATAAGCGCTGCATCGTTGGTACAAGATGTAACTAAAAGTACACTTGCCAGAATTGTAACGTAACTTAATCTAAAAATCTTTTTCATTGGGTTGAATTGTTTTAATGGGTTACTATTTATTTACTTATAAAGAATTCTATTTTAATACGTTGCGAACATTTTAAACACATAGGAACATAGCATAAAATATGTAAAAAGGCATTTCACTTTTTTGAAAACACATAGCGATGTGTATCATTATTCACGCAGATCCATTAGATTTTTATTTTTAATCTTCTATCCAAAAAAGCTATCGGGAGTGGCTCTATTTTTAATACATAAAAACATTATTTATTTTAAATAAAGGGCATAGCTATGTGTTTTCAAAAAAGTGAAACGCCTTTCTGAGTGCCTAAAATCTATGTTACTATGTGTTAAAAAAAAGAGCTCTTTAATTCTCAATACTATATAAAGAGGCCAGAGATTCTAAAATATAATCCGGATTTGCTTCTTCGAGTTGTGAGCGTGTTTGCGCTCCAGATAAAACGCCTATCGTAATACCACACATTGCATTTTTTCCTTCCTCGATATCAATAGCCGAATCTCCTGCTTTTAATACTTTTGAAGCATCTGTAATAGCAAACAACTGCATCGCTTTATGGATCATATCCGGAAAAGGACGCCCCAATGCAACATCATCAGCTGTAATTAAAGCATCAAACTGATTGTCTTTTTTCCAGTTTAATTTTTCTAATAATGTATTGGCGACATGACTGCTGTAGCCTGTGTTTAAAACTACTTTTACACCATCTTTTTTAAGGTTTTGAAGTACATTTTCAACGCCTTCAATTGGTAACACTTTTGCAGATAAATATTCCTGGTCTAATATCTCTTTGAAATATTCAAAGATTAAATTTGATGTATTTGAATCTGTATTGTTGACGTGCTTCAGAATATCTTTTATCGCCTGATGTTTTTCTTTTCCTGCACCTAACGACAGTACCAATTGCAACGAAACTTCAATTCCGAATTTATTGATGGCTTTGTGCAGTGATTTGTAAACTATATTTTGTTCGTTTATTGTTGTTCCGGCCATATCAAAAACGACCATTTCAATTTCATTAATTTTCATTTTGTGTGTTTTATTTTTTGAACATGTATTTACATGTTTCTTGAATGTAATTGTGCTTAATTTTTCACGCAGATTAAGGCAGATTGAAGCAGATTAAGGCAGATTTTTTTAAATCTTTTTAATCCTTTATCCCGATAGCTATCGGGAGTGGCTAAAAAAATTAAACATTAAAAATTTTATCTATATTATGTTTGGCAAAGCCGGCGCTTCCGGTCATTCCTTTACCTCCAATTCCGGTTATAATGTGGATATTCTCCTCAATCGTATGCTCAAAAATATCTTTGGTTTTGCATTGTGAATACATGCCAAACCATCTGTTTTGGATTTCATACGTTGGCAAATCGATTATTTTTTTGGCTTCTTCAATCATGAAATTGTCAATGTCCATATTTAAATCAAATCCAAGGGAATCAATATCTTTTGCCGGCGCATATTCGTGTGAATCTCCCAAAATTACAGATCCGTCCAGCGCTTGCTTGAATAAAATATGGACACCATATTTCTTCTCAAAACTATCGGGATTTTCTTTTGCCTTTATTGCGGCATACGATTTACATTCTTCAAAAGATTCATATCTTCTGATCGTTAATCCTGTCAAAATAGAACCATCTAATTTATAGTTATTTTGAGGTTTAGTTTGCAGCATCTGAAGTTTCGAAACAACCAAATCGCTGTTGTTGTAAATTTCTGGGTATAGAATTTTGAAATCACTTCCGTTACAGATTATAATTTTTGAAGCTTTGTATTCTTGTCCTGCCGAAGTGGTTGCCACTACTCCATCATTTCTGTTTTCAACATTCAAAACAGTGGTATTCATAAATAAATCAAGGCCTAAATTGGCTGTCATGTAATCATGCAATTTATGAATCATTGTCGAGGGTTCAACTGTTACTTCCTGTGGAAAGAATAAACCTCCCGTACAATAATCAGATCGCAATCCGGCATATTTGACCAGACATTGTTCTTTTGTCAGCAAATTAGATTCGTAATCATTTGATATATTGATTTGATGCAACTCTTCGATCAATTGCATTTCTTCTTCGTTTGAAGCTAAATAAACGGTGCCGTTTTGGCGAATGCTGATATCAAACTGCGACTGAATATCTTTATAAATTTTTAAACTTTCTTTTCCGAAGTTTTGCCATTTTCTGTCCATTCCAGATGGTACAACCTGACCAAAATTTCGAACAGTGGCGCCTTCCGGTTTGCTGTTTTTTTCCAGAATAGCAACCGACATTCCTTTGTGTAAAGCGTGGTAGGCATGAAATGTGCCTAAAACTCCCGACCCTACAATTATTAAATCATATTTCTCTTTCATGTGTTTGTGTTTGTGTAATTTATTTTATTCTATTTCTTTTCCTTTGTTCAGGTGTATAAAGGAGTGGTGTTAATTTTTATTGTTTTTTTGAATTTGCGCTTAAAGTAATTAAACGACATTATGGTTGTAATTATCCCGACAAAGGATAACAGATAAATACAAGTGGTAAAAAAGCTTAAGAGTGAAATATTCTTGTCACCAAAATTTTTGAAAAACAAGACCAAAACGCTTCCTAAATAACCAAAAGCATCGGCGATGTAAATTAAAAAACCAGTGTTTCCGTCTATTTTATAAGTGGCAATCATTCGGTCGAAAAACAGACCGTTAAACGGAACATAACAAACGTACATTCCAAAACCTGAAATGATCATCCACGGAAGTGGCCCCATTAAATGCTTTTGAAATAAAAAAGTCGTTAAGCCGATAAGCAATGAACCAATAAACAAAACCAGATGATACCTTTTAAACGCCTTGTAGTTGTTTTTCATACTTCCTAAGAAACCTAAAATTACCAGAACTGAAATGGCAATTGGAATTTCTGAATACATATAGATAGAAATACTTTCTTTATATCCTAAAGTATCCCATAATTCCCTTGCAAAATTATCCCTGAATTCCCTCATGGCCGTTAGCATTGCATAAAAGATAATAATGGCCGTTAACGGAAAAGCAAATTGCTGAAATAATGAAGCGCGTTCTTTTTTACTCAACGGTCTTCTTTTTGATTTCAAAGCTAAATCTTCGCTATCCGGATTTGGGATTTTCTCCAAAAACAATGAAAATACTATTAACGGAATTATAAAAATCAATCCCGAAACAAAAGGCATCCAAAACTCATTGCATCCCAAAACCTTCAAGACAAAGGAACCGACAGACTTTGCCGCGCCCGAAGAAACTATAAAACTGGAACATAAAATAACGCCTAATAATTCGGTTGTTTTTCTTCCTTCAATATAAGAGAAAACGATTCCCCAAATCATTCCGAGAGGCAGTCCGTTTATGAATAAAAATGCAATATTATAAGGTGCCGGTACTATTGCAAAACCTAATAATGCCAATTCTGCAATCGCAATAAAGCTTATTAAATAAAGTATTCTTTTTGATGATTTTAATTCTGAAATAACCTTGATTCCCAAAAACTTAGAAAACGTATAACCTAAAACCTGCGCTAAAATCAGCAATATTTTATAGTCAATTCCCCAGAAAGACATATGGTCAAATGTGGCTACAGTAAAAGGTTTCCTGAAAGCATACATACAAAAATAAGTACCAAATGCCGCTATGGATGTTTTTAATATAAACCTGAAATTAGATGTTTTTTTAGACATTAGTTCCTTAAGATTAAAATGATAATGTGGTATAAAATTGAGATTGGATATCCTTTTTTAGAAACCCGTTGAATGCAGTCGATTAAAAAAAATAAACTGTAAAAATAAAACCTTCCAACATCCAACGGGTTAACTTATAGTTGTCTATAAATTATATTTAAGTCCTAAATTGAATTTCGCTCCATAGTATTCCACCTGTTTTGGTCGGTTTGGCGTTTCTCCAAAATGATACATTAAAGGCTCATTCAGAACGTTATTTACATCACTGAAGATGGTAAAATGGTCACCAAATTTATAAGAAGCTGAAAAATCAAGTGAGTTGTATTTACCATAATAAATATCGTTCATGTCGGTATTTTTGGCATTGGCATCAAAACTTGTTGCGTAGGCTCCTTTGTGGTTAAAAGCTGCTCTCACGTTAAGTTTTCCGCTTTCATAAAATAATTGTAAGTTGTATAATTCTTTGGCCTGATAAGGAGTTGACACTTTTCTTCCGTTTGGATTATTAGCATTTTTACCCAATGTCATTTCAGAATTCATAAGTGTTGCATTGATCTGAGTTCCGAAATATTTCAGGAATCCAGGCAAGAAGCTGAATCTTTTTGTGAATCCGAATTCCACTCCGCCAATCCATGCGTTACCACCGTTTGTTGGCGAACTGATTTCGATATCAGGAATTCCGTTAATAGTTCCCTGGTAAGTATCATCAAAAATTGGATCTGTAATTGATTTGTAGAAAACTCCGGCATTGATAATTCCCACTTCATCAAGGAAATATTCTCCCAATAAATCAAAGTTCCAAGAGTAAGTTGGATTCAAATTTGGATTCCCACCTGCGTATTCACCATCAATAGTATTCAAAGAACCCGCTGGAGAAATGTCTCCAAAGTTGGGTCTTGCAAAAGTTCTCGTTGTTGCAAAACGAAGATTTAAATTATCAACCGGAGTATATTTTACATGTAACATTGGCAATACTGAAGTGTAATTTTTAGTGTTTTCAGCATCAACCACTACATCATTTTCTACCGTTTTTCCGGTTACTTTTGTATTGGTATTCGTAACTCTCACCCCTCCTAAAACTGTCCATTTATCAGTAGCTAAATACGTTGCCATTGCATAAAAAGAAGAGGTTGTTTCGTCTACATTAAAGTTTCTTCCTAATCCTTTTCCTAATTCCGGAATTTGAGAATCTGTTGGATTTAAAACTAAATTGCCTTGTGAAGTATTAAAAAAATTCGTCATTCCACCAGTAGATAAAACCGGCCCGAAACTGTTTCCGATATTCGTTCCTGTTTCTTTTCTCATATAGTCTGTTCCTCCAGGCTGAAGAATTAAATCCTGACTGTAATCTGATAAAAATGGTGTTGCCGATCCTGTCCAATTGTAATATTCATCTCTAAATGTGGCGATACGATCTTTGTCTGTTAATTTCGCACCGAATTTCATTTTAAGTTTTTCATTAAAATTGTGCTCGTAGTTTACAGCCGCAATAATGTTATCTCTTTCTACAATGCTGATTTTATACAACTCTAAAGTGGAAAATTTCATTTTTGTCGGATCTGTTTGGAAATTTGGATCTGAGAAAAAGTCAAATATTGATTTTGGATTATTTGGATCCAGCATACCGCCGTCAGCAGCCCAATACGCTCTTGGTCCTCCTGCTCCGCCATTTGCAACGGGAACAGTATTCATATATTCCGGTTTAACACCAACTCCGGTTTGGTTGAATTGCATTAAGAAATAACTGTTGTCTTCTGCATTTGGAATATTTCCATATTTAAACTGATTTCTGTAAGAAGCCAGACTCCAGTCTAGATTTCCATTTGCCAATTGATGTTTTCCGCCCAAATCAATACCAATAAATTGTGTCATTAATTCGTTATGAATATCTTGTTGCTCAACAGTTAAAGCGTTGGTTGTACTACTGAATTTGTCAAAACGGATTCTGTGTTTGTAATGTGTTTCTTCATCTGTAAGTCCGCCATAAGTTGCTTTCAGGAAAATTTTATCTCTTGAAGACGGATTAAATTCCATTGCACCATTTAAACCTGTCGTTTTTCTAACTCCGGTATAATCACGCAATTCTAATCTGTAAACACCCTGATCTCCTTGTCTTCTGGCTTCGTAATTGTCTGTAGCCCAGTTTCTGTCCCAGTAGGTTCCGTTTATAATGTAACCGAATTTTCCGTTTTTACTTTTGTCACCAATAGTAAGTGATCCGCTGTAAATTCCTTTATCTGATTTTTCATTGTAACCACTAAAAACACTTGCTTTAATGGTTCTTTTGGTTGGAGCAGTCTGCGTGGTAAAATTTACGCTTCCACCAATGGCATCTCCATCCATATCTGGTGTAATGGCTTTTGTAGCTTCAACATAAGCGATTAAATCTGACGGAAAAAAGTCGAATGCTGTTGCTCTTGAAGTGGTTTCTTCTTCAGCAGTTGGAATTCTGTTTCCATTAATTGTAGTTGATGACCAGAAAGGCGGCAAACCTCTTACCGAAACAAAACGTCCCTCACCCTGATCTCTTTCAATCGAAACTCCGGGCATACGCTGTACCGTTTCTGCAGCATTACGATCCGGAAGTTTTCCTATTCCATCGGCAGCAATTACGTTTACAATGCTCATTGATTTCTTTTGCATGTTCAGCGCTCTTGCTTCACTATTTCTTTGGGTCATTCCGCTTACTACTACTTCGTTTAATTCTTTTGAATTCGTAGAAAGTCTGATGATTCCTAAACTTACTTTTTGATTGTCCTTAACTTCAACCGTAATGGTTTTTGTTTCATATCCTATATAAGCAATTTGCAATTCAAAATTTCCTGTTCTAACATCCTGAATCGTAAAAGAACCACTGAAATCAGTTGTTGTTTTTTGATTATTTGACAATATAATAGTGGCTCCCGGCAATGGAGACTGTGAATCTGTAATGGTTCCGCTGATGGTTCCTTTTTGCGCTGTCATGTTTTGTGCAAAGAGTATAGCAGAAAAAATAAAAATTGCCTTGTAAATTGTTTTCATGGTTAATTGTTTACAAATATTAAATTTATTGAAGCAAATTAACAATGAATTTTACAAATAGTGAAAAAACGAGAATTATGTAATTGTTAAAAAAAAGGAAATTTAAGGGCTACAATTTGTTAAGGATTTGTAAAAAAACAGGAAATGCAGTTTACTGAAAACTAACACTTTTAAAGCTTTTTCTCTTTAAAATTAAGGCCTCGCAACACTTTACGAAACAATGAAAAGAGAAGTAATATAGCTTCTATTTCAAAAACTTACTAAAGTGCCTTTTTTTACTATTTGTAAACTTTTTAAAATTTACTGCAATTTCATTTTATAAATTTCTTCAAAAATGAAATCTAAAATGATTGCCAATTTTTGCAGGTTCCCTTAGCTTAATCTTTTGGTAACCTTATGATAATTCTCATCGAGTAGTTTTGTTTATCAATACAACTTATTATGTTATTCCTTCTTTATTTAACCTCGATCCAATCTTTAATTACTGCTTTATTAATCTTTTTTAATAAAAAATTCAGGCAGGAAGATTTTTACCTTAGTCTCTTTTTCGGAACAATATTCTTTCACCTTATATATAAGATCTCCATACTCTTCTTTTATCAGGATGCCAATCTTTTTGAAAAACTACATGGAAGTTTCTCTTTCCTCTACGGTCCGTTGCTTTATTTTTATATGCTGTCGGTATTTGGTAAACCAATTTCAACCCGAAAGATCTGTTACCATTGCATTCCGTTCTTTATAGGTTTTGCTTTCAACATAGTTGTAGTGTTTATTGCGGTAACCAATCCCGTATTCCCAAAAATCATTAAACTTTCTAACCTTATTGTGATGCTGCTTTTAATGTCCTCTTTTCTCGGTTATAGTATTTATTGTTTAAAGTATATTCGTTCTTCTAATCTCGATACAACAAGAATTTTCAATTTAAAAATCAGTATTGTAAAAGTTATAGGAAGTGTTTACTGTTCTTTAGGAATCTTAACTGTTTTGGGACTTGTATTGTTGGCTTTTAATATGGAGATGATCGTAAACCTTCGCTTTGTTTACTATTGTCTGATGCTTTTTATCTTCATTTATGTCATTCACATTCGCTTTGCCATATTTTTTGAGATTCAAAAACTGGTCATTGAACTTAAAAACGAAGAGAAGTATAAAAACTACGAATTGAAATCGGATGAAATGAATGAGATCATCAACGCTGTTCAATCTTATTTCAAAACCAAAAAAGGCCATTTAGATTCTGAATTTAACTTAGATAAACTTTCAGCTGATTTAAATATCTCAAAAGTAAAAATCACGCAAGCGCTCAATGTCGAATTAAAAACCAATTTCTATCAATACGTCAATTCCCTTAGAGTTGAAGAAGCCAAAAGATTAATTGATAAAAAACAAGATGCCAATTTTGTCACTATTGGTTACGAAAGCGGATTTAAAAACAAATCGACTTTTTATAAATATTTCAAACAAATTACCGGAGCAACTCCAAGTGATTACAAAAAAGTACTTGAAGAAGCTTTATCATCAGAAAATGCATTCTCGTAAAGCCTATTATTTTATAAGAAAAGTATTTCCATATCAAATGCAATTTCAAAATAACAAGTCCTTCATATTTAGTTAACCATTTGATATTATTCACAAATATTTAATAATCAATAACTTAAAAATAATTCTAGTCTTTTTTGTACGCCTAAATTTAAAAAGACTTCCGGAAAATAACCATCAGATAGTTTTGCAGCAGAAAATAAAAATTAACTACACACAATGAAAAAACTACTATTGTTATTTGCTTTGATTTTATCCGGAAATCAACTTATAGCGCAAAATTATGCTTCAATGATCGGAAAAGTTTCTGATGGAAAAACGTTTTTACCAGGAGTAAATATTTCGATTTTAGAAAGAAAAACGGGAACCTCGACAGACTTTGATGGTAATTTTCAAGTTTCGAATTTATCGGGAGAAAAGCTTACAGTCTCATTTAGTTATATGGGCTACCAAACGATTACCAAAGAAATAAAATTAGTTTCGGGTATTAATAATCTGGGAACTGTTACGCTTGCTGCAGAAGAAGGTGCTTTAAAAGAAATTATTGTGAAAGGTTTTACTGGGCCATCTCAAATCAAAGCCTTAAGTATGAAAAAGAAATCACTTGCTATTATGGATGTGCTTTCTGCAGATGCTGTTGGAAAACTACCAGACCGCAACGCTGCTGAAGCGGTTCAAAGAATGCCAAGTGTAAGTGTAAACCGTTATCATGGAGAAGCCAATCAGGTGAGTGTACGTGGAACGCCTTACGGATGGACATCAACTTTGTACAACGGAACAAGATTGCCAAGTGCTTCTGTTGCCGGAACAAGAAACACACTTTTAGACGCTATTCCTACTGAAATGATTCAGTATATCCAGTTATCAAAAGCTATAACTCCTGATATGGAAGGCGATGCCATTGGTGGATCTGTGAATTTCATATCCAGAACGGCACCTAAAAAAACAATGCTAAACGCGAGTCTTGGTGGCGGTTACAATCAAAAAGCTGAAAAAGGTTCTTATAATGCGTCTTTAGTTTACGGACAAAGATTCTTTAAAGATAAATTGGGAGTTGTATTGGCAGCTTCTATTTGGGACAGAAATTTCGCTACTGATGAAATGGTAGTGGATTACAATATCAACGCTCCTGTACAATCTCAAAAATATGGTATCAATACCGTTAATGCTAAAAGATATTTTGGGCAAAGAACTACAAAAGCAATAAGCGGTGGAATTGATTTTGAATTGAACGATAAGAATAAATTTTTCGGGAAATTCTTGTATGATAAATTCAGAGATGTGCGTCCGGTTTATGAATCATTTTATGACTTTGCCAAAAAGAGATACACTTTTAGCTACCGTTATTCTGATTATAAAACAGATTTAAACGGAGTAGAAATTGGCGGAGAACACAGAATTGGTTCTAAGTTGAAATTTGACTGGTCGTTTGCTAACAACGAAATGACCTATCTTTTAGATACCCCTCCAAATATGCCTACTGATATGAGAGGGTTACCAATTGCACAGTTTTCTCAAAAGTTGGTTGGCGATTTTGGTGTAAGATCATCAGACGGAGCAGTTTATAATACTTTTGATTCTCCTGACGGAAATGGTGTAAACATCTACAACATCGATCCAAAACTGACTAATCCAACGGATGTCATGGATCCGACAAGATTAACTTTACAACAATTGGTCATTACACAATTGGACCAAAGAGATCATGATAAAGTGGGACAGATTAATTTTAATTATGATGCTACTGACAAATTTGTAATCAAAGCAGGTTCAAAATTAAGATTCAAAGATTATCAAGGACAGCAAACACCAATCGTTTATTTACCTGGTGCGGCTTTAGGAATTCCGGGGTCGCCAGCGTTACTTCCGATGAGCAGTTTACAAACGGAACCGTATCCAAATGCTAATAATTTCTTCTCAGAAATTGGAAGTCCGTTTAATAACCTAATTGTAAATCCGATTACAAAAAATCAATTGTTTGATATTTTCACACCTTCCTACTTAAAAGCAAATGGTTTTGCAGATTATTCTCCGGCCTCTAATGTAACAACAAAATTTAAAGGCGAAGAAAATGTTTTCAGCGCTTATGTTATGGGTGTTTATGATTTAACTGAAAAAACAAAAATCATTGCCGGTGCCCGAAACGAAGAAACGAATGTTACGATGAGCAGTACCGCTTATAATTCTCAAACTAAAGTGGCAACGCCAATTACCAAAACATCATCGTATAATGCGTTTTTGCCAATGGTTCATTTAAAATATGCTTTCAATGAAAACATCAATTTCAGAGCAGCTTATACGAGAACTTTTTCAAGACCAAATTTACCCGATTTAAATCCGAGTGAAATTATTGATGTTACTGCCGGAGTTCCAAAAATCACCAGAGGAAATACTGATTTAAAGCCTACTTTCTCTAATAACTTAGATTTTATGGGAGAGTATTTCTTAAAAGACATCGGGTTAATTACTGCGGGAGTTTTCTATAAAGATATTAGCGACTATATTTTCAGGGATATTTCTGCAGAAAGAATCAATAACGTGGATTATATCGTTACGCAGCCAAAAAATATTAAAGATGCAAGTTTACTAGGTTTTGAATTTGGAATCACAAAAAGATTTACAGAATGGAATGGTTTCTGGGGCGGATTTGGAATTGATTTTAATACTTCAATTATAAAATCAAAATTAGAAGTTTCGAGATATGATGCACAAGGAAATGTAACCGCTACGGACGAAACTACATTACCAAATCAATCTAAGTTGCTGTTTAATTCTTCTCTTTTCTACGAAAAATATGGCTTCATGTTTAGAATCGCCGGAAATTACAGAGGAAAATCAGTAGAAACAATCAATCAAAATTTAGGTCCTGATTATTATATCTCGGCTATGCCCAATTTCACTGTTGATTTCTCTGCAGATTATTCAATCAGCAATAAAATCAAAGTTTTTATGGAAGTTAGAAATCTTACTAACGAACCCTTCAAACAATTTATGGGGAATAATGAAGGCCGAATCACCAACAGCGAATGGTCCTCTATCAATGGTCAGTTAGGTCTTAAATACCAAATTCTATAAGATTCATTTCTTTTCAAACACTTTTAAATAATAGTTAATGCAAGCTGATTTTTTCAGTTTGCATTAAAACTCTAATCTCTAATTTAAAAAATAAATAATATGAAAACTCAAACACTTTTACGTACTACTGCAATCTTTTTAATGATTGCTTTTCAAACTCAGGCTCAAAAAAATATGGAAATCGAGAACAGCCCGAACTTCAGATCATTATCCGGAATTCATAACAAAGACGGCAAAAAAATCAAGGAAGATATTATTTTCAGATCAGGTAATTTTTCTAAACTCACAGAGAACGATATTAAAAAATTCGACGCTTTAAACATCACTACGATTGTAGATTTTAGAAACGACGATGAAATAAAAAAAGATCCTGACTTTATTCCAGCAGGAGAAAAAATTGAAACTAAAAGAGCTAATATCGGTTCTATTAATGGCAAAGAAATGGAACAATTTATGAAAATTATGATGTCACCAACTTTCAACGAAGCTCAGGCAGATTCATTAATGGTTGCTGCCAATGCAGGATTTGCAGAAAGCGCAAAAGACTTTAAACCTTTCTTTGATGAAGTGAAGAAAAAAGAAACTGTTGTTTTGTTTCACTGTACAGCTGGTAAAGACAGAACAGGATTTGCTTCTTCTTTATTGTTGCATATTTTAGATGTTTCTGATGAAGAAATCATGAAAGATTACCTAAGATCTAATGAAGCCATCGCAAAAACAGATTTAAGCAAATACAAAGCCTACGGAATTCCGGAAGAAAGAATGGCAAAATTAATGGGCGTAAAACAAGCTTACTTAGAATCAGCGTGGAATGCCGCTATTAAGAAATATGGCAGTATTGATAAAATGTTATTAGTAGAATATGGCATTGATAAAAAAGTCAAAAAGCAAATTCAGAAAAAATATTTGGTGAAATAGTTTCGTTTTTTTTTAATTAAGCCGCTTAAAGCAATTTAAGCGGCTTTTTTTATTATCTGAATATGAGCACAATACAATGGCAATCATATAAAATTTACGCTTAAAATTGTAAGTATTCAAGTGTTTTGCATAGTAGCTTTGATAAGTACTTAATACAGGTAAACTATCGCAAAAACCACAATTCCAACTGATTATAACTTTTAAACTTTACGACCATGAACGAATCAAACAATACTTTAAAAAGCTCCAGTATTACTTCAGGCGATAATGTCTCGTTTTGGATTGATTCTACACAGATAATTTCCTCTGGTAAACCAGATCAGGATATAGACACAGAAGTACTTATTATTGGTGGCGGAATTGCGGGTTTAACGACTGCTTATAAATTACTCAAAGCCGGAAAAAGAATAGTTCTGGTTGAAGATGGTTTTATAGGAAGTGGCGAAACCGGGCGTACAACAGCACATTTAACCTGCGCTTTAGACGACCGATATTATTTTCTTGAAAAAATATTTGGAGAAAATGCTGCCAAACTTGCGGCCGAAAGCCATACGGAAGCCATTGATGAAATTGAAAAAATTGTTTCTGAATTAAATATCGATTGTTCTTTTAAAAGAGTAAATGGTTATTTATTCCTTCATCCAACTGATAAAGAAGAAAATCTGGATAAGGAGTTTCATGTTACACAAAAAGCAGGATTAAAAACCTCTATTTTAAAAGCTATTCCCGGATTGGCTAATGTCGAAAATCAAAGGTGTCTGGCTTTTGCGAATCAGGCACAATTTCATATTTTACATTATTTAAAAGGTCTTGCCGATGCTGTAACTTCCTTAGGAGGCGTTATTTATACCGAAGCCCATGCAGAAGATATTACTAAAAAAGGAGCTAAAGTGAACGGATATAATTTTTCAGCACAGCATATTGTAGTAGCGACAAACAGTCCGGTAAATGATGTTTTGACCATGCACACCAAGCAACATGCGTATAGAACTTATGTTATTGCAGGTAAAATTCCGAAAGGGCAACTTCCTTATGCGCTATGGTGGGATACAGGCGATCAGCAATCTAAATGGGTTTCTCAGCCTTATCATTATGTGCGTCTGGAAAATTATGATGACAAATACGATTTGTTAATTTCCGGTGGAGAAGATCACAAAACGGGTCAGTTAGATGAAGATGGAATATCAGCTACCGAACGTTATGACAGACTCGAAGCATGGACGCGAAATTATTTTCCGATGCTGGAAGACGATCTGACTTACAGATGGTCAGGTCAGGTTATGGAACCGGTAGATTCTTTGGGATTTATGGGAAAGAATCCTGGTGATGACAATATTTATATTATTACAGGTGATTCCGGAAACGGAATGACGCACACCACAATTGGAGCTATGATTATTTGCGATAGTATAATGGGAGTTAAAAATAAATATCAGGATTTATACAACCCATCCCGTATTACCCTTAAAATTGCAGTTGACTTTGCAAAAGAAATGGGGAATATGGCGTCGCAGTATGTTGATTGGATTACTTCATCTGACTTAAAAAATACTGCAGATTTACCAGCTGGAGAAGGTGGCGTAATTTCATCCGGATTGAAGAGAATTGCCGTTTACCGGGATTATGATAATTCCTTGAAAGCATTTTCTGCAGTCTGCCCACATCTGGGCTGTATTGTAAACTGGAATGCTGATGAAAAATCTTTTGACTGTCCTTGTCATGGTTCCCGATTTTCGACTGAAGGATCTGTTATAAATGGTCCGGCGCAAATCGATTTACATAAAATTCATATCAAACAAAAAACACATAGCTCCACACAAAAAGAGAAGCCTTTCTAATTGAAAATCTTCTTCAAAAATTTCAGTGTTTAAGAATTTTAAAAAAAAATACTGATAAAAATTTCCTTTCTATCAAGCTTAATTCTGTAATAATCAGGATTAATCGTGTAAAAGAAAAACAGCCTAAAGAGCTTAATTTTAATCTCGTAACAATTGCACATCAATAAAAATATAGAATTATGGAAACAGCCACAACATCTCAGAAAAAAGTTTCTAATTCAGGAACTTCAAAACTTAAAACAAACGTTTCAGCCCTGGAAAGATTTTTAATGGTAACCAGCGGCGGATATCTGTTGTATAAAGGATTATCAAAAGAAGATAAAAATATCACGCAAATAGGTTCAGGAGGCGCAATGCTTTTACGCGGACTGTCAGGATATTGCCCGGTGTATGATGCTGTCGATCATCTTAAAAACGATAAAGCTTCCAATATAAACATTCGTGTTAACAGTATCATTAATAAACCTATAAGTGAAGTTTATAATTTTTGGCGCGATTTCGAAAATTTTCCAAAATTCATGAACCATCTGGAATCTGTAAAACCGCTGAATTACACTACCTCTAAATGGACAGCAAAAGGGCCGGCCGGAATAGGCAAATTAACCTGGAAAGCCGAAATTATAAAAGATGAAAAAGAAAGATTAATCAGTTGGAATTCTCTTCCGGAATCCTCCATAAAAAATGCCGGAAAAGTTGTCTTTAGACCAAGCGGAAAAAATACGGAAATCATTGTAACTATTTCTTATCACGCACCACTCGGAGTTGCCGGAGAAAGCGCTGCAAAATTGCTTAATCCGTATTTTGAAAAACTGGTAAAAGATGATATCATGAATTTCAAAACCTATATAGAATCTGTTTAACTGATTTCACATAAAAAATAAAACCTGTAAAGAGAAATTCTTTACAGGTTTTTCCCTTTTGTTATTATAATATTAAGATATACATTGAACACAATGGAGAATAATAAAAAAATGATCAACGAACAAATGTCTAATGAAAGAACATTTTTGTCATGGGTTCGAACTGGCATCGGAATAATGGTTTTTGGTTTTGTAATCGTAAAATTCTCTTTGTTTGTGAATCAATTACCAGCCAGTTTTTTTCGTGAAACCAATATTCCTAAAAATGGATTAACCATAATTATAGGTATAGCATTAGTCCTTACAGGTGCTATTACCATTTTTTTATCATATTGGAAATACAGACAAACCCACAAACTGCTGCAAAAAGGCGAATACTTATATTCTACATTACTGATAACAGTTCTGACCGTTGTTATTTTTCTGATGAGTATTATTATAATTACTTATTTAATTATGGCTGCTTATCCGTTTTCTTCTTAAAAAAAACAGACAGTATTGAAATTATATATAGCTGATAATAATACAATTGTATTTCAAAAACTTATAATTTTTTTCTGTTTCTGGTTAATAGCTTTGTAAGTATTAATTATTAAATCTTATTATTATGAATACTTCAAACCACAGAAACAGCAGATCAGATAATGAAGCCATTACTTCTGAAACAATGGAAAATAAAGATCCGGCAATTAATCAGCATCAGAATAGTTACAAAGACAGAGAGCCTTATAACACTGATAATTCAGATGGACAAAATCTCGATGATAACGATGATATTAATATTCAAAAAAACAGCAATCGAACAATTGATGCCGAAAGAGATTTAAGCGACAAAAATGATCCGAACCGAAGAACGTTGGACGAATATAGCGCCAATAAAGCGGAACCGGATGATGAGGAAGAGGAAGAATAAGCATGTTAAAATGTTATTCAAATTCTTAAACTAAAAAAGGGATTGTTTCATGAAACAATCCCTTTTTTTGAAGTAAAGCTGCTTAAAACTTAAATGTTATATTAGCGGTAACACGTGTTGGGGTTTGCGCTGCAAGTCTGTAAGACCAATATTTTTCATTTGTTAAGTTGTCCACTTTAAGGCCAATTCTATATTTTGGCTGATCGTAAAAAAGGGACGCATCCAAAACGGTATAAGCCGGAATCGAAAATTTGAAAGTTGTTGTATTCGTCTGGTAATATTCGCTTCCGTAAATACCTCCAAAACCAATTCCTAAACCTTGTGCACGGCCCGTAACAAGCCTGTAACTTGCCCATAAATTTGCCGTTTGAGGTGATCCTGCGGTTGTTGGTCGTAATCCCTGAACGCTCGCATTGCTCTTTTCGTATTTACTATCGTTATACGTATAACCTGCCACAATGTTTAATCCTGAAATTGGATTGGCTATTAACTCGGCTTCAAAACCTCTGCTTACCTGAGTTCCGTCCTGAATTGAAAAGTTAGCATGATCAGGATCGTCACGTGTTATATTGGTCACGGCAATATCATAATAGCTTAAGGTAGCTGATATTTTACTAAGATCAAATTTGAAACCACCTTCCCATTGATTGGCCTGATTTGGTTTGAAAGTATTACCTTCAAAATCTGAACCGGAAACATTACTGAAACCATTCATGTAGTTACCAAAAGCTGCGATTTTATCTTTCACAATTTGATAAACTACTCCAAATTTTGGAGAGAAAGCGGTTTGATTGTAGTTTCCAGCAATAGAATCTTTGGTAGGATAATAGGTTCCATGATTTTCATATTTATCCACACGAATTCCACCCATTACTAACAATTTATCTGTTACATTTAAAACATCAGAAACGTAGACACTGTACGTATCTTCATCAGTAGAAACGTAGTTATTAAAAGTAGCGCCTGCAAACATTGGCTGTACTTTTTGGATGTTAAAATCGTTATAAGCGTCGCCAGGTTTTTTATAATCCATTGCCGGCATATTAACGATGGCATCGTTTCGGGTAGCACGCAGACTATAGAAATCAAGACCGGCTACTACTCTATTTTTAAGTTGGCCAATATTGAATTTTCCAATAAAATTTTGCTGAATATCCGTTCCATAAAAGGGTGATTCCTGATAGGTTACCTGTTGTCTTATTGTTGTAGGCGACCTCATTTGCAAAGCCACCACATAACCATCAGACGATGATCTTGTTCTGGACAAAATAGTTTGAGAATCCCAACTATCTGACATTTTATACTTTAGCTGAGCAAAAATATTATATTGTTGACTCGTGTAATTAATAGTATTATTGGCAAAAGATAATTTATATGGCATATCTAGTTCCTCAATACTGCTTTCAGTGTTTGCTACCACGAACGGCGCAAGTCTGGTTGGTGAAGTTGCTTTGTACATGCTGAATTCTATGTCAATTAAAAGACTTAATCTGTCATTGATAGCATAGGAGAAACTTGGAGCAATTGAGAAGTTTTTATTGAATCCGGCATCCTGAAAACTTCTTTCACTATGCAATGCCGTATTGATTCGTAACAAAGCTGTTTTATCTTCGTTTAAAGGTGTATTTACATCAAAAGTCAAACGGTTCAAATCCCAACTTGCTGCAGAATACGAAACTTCTCCTTTAAAAGTATCAAAAGGCTTTTTAGTTACACGATTAAATAATCCACCAAATGATGATAAAGTACTTCCGAAAAGTGTTGCAGATGGCCCTTTGATAACTTCAATACGCTCTAAATTGGAAGGATCAATAGTGGTGTAAGTAAAACTTCCAACACCATTTCTAACGACCTGCGGAGTTGGAAACCCTCTTGAAATGGAAGTCGTACGGCCTTGATTTCTTACTTCGGCGATACCTGCTCCCGGTACATTCTTAAAAGCACTATTGTAGTCAGTAACTACCTGCTCTTTCATTAATTCCTTACTTACTACTATGTAAACCTGAGAGTTTTCGATGTTCTTTAAAGGCATTTTGGCAACGTCAAAACTTTCTTTTTTAGCAAAACGATTTCCTCCCGTGCGAATTACTACATCTTCCAGATTTTGAATGGAAGAATTTACTTTGATGTCAATTGAAACCGTTGGATTTTGCTCTGTAATCTCGGTACTTTCGAGAGATGATTCGTAACCAGTCATCGTAACTTCTAAAGTATATTTTCCGAAGGGTACTTTTTTAAATTCGAAATTTCCAGCCGAATTGGTAACTGCGTTTTTATTAATCTCTATTAATTTCACGATTACACCCTGACTGGCATTTCCATCATTAGTAATCACACTACCTGAAATTGAACCGGTTGCAGTTGTTTGCCCCTGTACACTGGTATTAAACAACAAAAACATCAATATTAAAAATACTGATGTAAACGATAAACCTGCTATTCTTTTATTTAGTACTTGTATATAATCTGAAATTGAAAGTATTGCTCTCCTCATATTTATATTTATTTAAACTGATTCTAAATTGAGCGCAAAAGAACAATATATTTCTAAATATATCAACAGCAAATTGCTATTTTTTCAAAATAAATTCGGCTCTAAATTTTAAACTAACAAGTGCCTAAACTGCTTGATTTGTAGTAAGTGTTATTTGGAATGTTTCTAAAATACATCTACATTTGCGCAGCTTGTTTGAAAAACTTTTCAAAAAACAGCCTCTAATTTTAGTATACGCTTTATAAAATGAATCAGAAACAAATTAAAAATATAGTACGCCAGGTCCATTTATGGTTAGGTTTGGCAACCGGAATAATTGTTTTTATAATTAGTATTACCGGCTGTATTTATGTTTTTGAGGAAGAAATAAGAGGCTTGAGCAAAAAAGAAGATTTACTTGTTCCGATTCAGGAAAAGCCATTTGTTGGCATTGAGAAAATTGTCCTCAATTTTCAAAAAACAGAGGCCGATCAAAAAATCACTTCAATCAAAGTAGATCAAAAAACTTCTAACGCTGCTGTAGAACTTTCTACAAAAAAGAAAACATATTATTTTAATCCTTACGATGGTACTTTAATTTCCACTGGCACTCAGGATTGGTTAACTACAGTCAGAAAACTTCATACTTCATTACTTTTAGGCGACACCGGAAGTTTTATTCAGAAATGGTCTGTAGTTATTTTCACGCTCATGTTACTAACCGGGCTAATATTATGGTTTCCAGCTCGGATAAAAGCAATTACACAAGCTTTGACAATTAAATGGAAAGGAACATTTAAACGCGTTAACTACGATTTACATAATGTATTGGGATTCTACGCTTCCTTTTTTCTGATTGTTATTGCCCTCACCGGTTTGTTTTTTGCTTTTAAAGGCGTAAAAAGCGCAGCGGCATTCTTAACAGGAAGTGAAGTTAATGAAGGCATAAAAGTAGAATCAAAAGCAATTATTAAAGAAGAACCATTGGCGGTACTTTATAATCGAATTTACACAACTGCCATACAACAATATCCAGGAGCCAATACAGTAACCTTGTCAATAAGAAAAGACGGAGGTCTTAGATTGAGAATGTTATATCCATACGAATGGTCCCGAAAACAAAATACCTTTTTCTTTGATGCTTCAACGGGGCAATTGCTTCGTTATAAATTATATAAAGATTTTAATACTGTTGATATTATCGAAGCTAGTAATTACGATCTTCATACCGGAAAAATCTTTGGTCTTTTTGGAAAAATAATTGCCTTCTTAGCCAGTTTAATTGCAGCCAGTTTACCAATAACCGGGTTTATTATTTGGTTGAAAAAGAAGAAAAAGAAGAAAAAAACGCAAATAAAAGCAGTTTAATTTAAGCGTATAAAAATAAAGGGGAGCCACAACCAGGGCTCCCTTTTATTTTTTATTCTACTGAAAAGAAATTATTTCTTTAAATCGAATCGATCCAGGTTCATTACTTTATTCCATGTCGCAACAAAGTCTTTTACAAATTTC
This sequence comes from Flavobacterium sp. LC2016-12, assembly GCF_015351595.1. GTDB lineage: Bacteria > Bacteroidota > Bacteroidia > Flavobacteriales > Flavobacteriaceae > Flavobacterium. Next base: position 277,292 of record NZ_JADKPT010000003.1, read on the forward strand.
TCCTGCGCATCGCCGCTAGCATAAACTTCAGCAAGAGCTCTTAATTCGGCATTAGATCCAAAAACAAGATCGGCACGTGTACCAATCCATTTTGGCTGACCTGTAGAACGATCGTTTCCTGCATAAAGTTCTTTATCGTTAGAGACAGATTGCCATTGCGTATTCATATCCAGTAAGTTTACAAAGAAATCATTTGTAAGCTGACCCGGACGATTTGTAAATACTCCATTTTTAGAGCCGTCCGCATTGATATCCAATACACGTAATCCACCTAAAAGCACTGTCAATTCTGGTGCTGTAAGCGTTAACAAATGCGCTTTGTCTATAAGTAATTCCTCTGTTGCAACAGATGATTTTGTTCTTCGGTAATTACGGAATCCGTCAGTTTTAGGCTCTAAGTAAGCAACAGATTCAACATCTGTTTGCTCTGCAGAAGCATCCATACGTCCCGGAGTAAAAGGTACATTAACAGAACTTCCGGCAGCTGCAGCCGCTTTCTCTACTCCTGCTGAACCAGCCAAAACAATTAAATCTGCCAGTGAAACTTTTTTTCCACCACCTTGAGCCGCATTAAATTCTGCCTGAATACTTTCTAGTTTATCTAAAACAGTTTTCAGCTGAGCCGGATTATTTACTGCCCAGTCCTTTTGAGGAGCCAGTCTTATGCGTGCTCCATTTGCACCTCCACGTTTATCAGAACCTCTAAAAGTAGAAGCTGACGCCCACGCAGTTGAAACTAATTGCGAAATACTTAATCCTGAATTCAGAATTTTTCCTTTTAATTGCTCAATATCAGTGGTATTTATAAGTTCGTGATTTACTGCCGGAATTGGATCCTGCCACAATAGCTCTTCTTTCGGAACATCGGCTCCTAAATAAAGCGAAACAGGTCCCATATCACGATGTGTCAATTTAAACCATGCACGTGAAAAGGCATCTGCAAACTGGTCAGGATTTTCAAGAAAACGTCTTGATATTTTTTCGTACTCAGGATCTAATCGTAATGATAAATCGGTTGTAAGCATTGTTGGTAAATGCTTTTTAGAACTATCAAAAGCGTCCGGAATAATTGGTTCTGCATTTTTGGCTACCCATTGGTGTGCACCGGCAGGGCTTTTAGAAAGTTCCCATTCAAAACCAAATAAGTTTTCAAAGAAGTTGTTACTCCATTGTGTTGGTGTTTTGGTCCAGGTAACTTCCAGACCACTTGTAATAGCGTCTCCACCTTTACCGGAACCATAGCTATTTTTCCAGCCAAAACCTTGTAGTTCTAAACCTGCAGCTTCCGGCTCTTCTGCTACGTGATCAGAAGAAGCGGCTCCGTGTGTTTTTCCGAAAGTATGTCCACCTGCAATTAATGCAACCGTTTCTTCGTCGTTCATAGCCATACGACCAAAAGTATCTCTGATATCTTTAGCAGCAGCAATAGGATCCGGATTACCATCTGGCCCTTCCGGGTTTACATATATAAGTCCCATTTGCACAGCTGCAAGTGGTTTTTCTAAGTTTCTTGAATGGATTTGACCATCTGCATTATCATCAGATGAAACAACTCCATGATCTTTTGGCACACCTTCAGAACCATCTTTGTAACGTTCATCTCCACCTAACCATGTAGTTTCAGAACCCCAGTAAACAGCTTCGTCCGGTTCCCAAACATCGGCTCTTCCTCCAGCGAAACCAAAAGTTTTAAATCCCATCGATTCCAAGGCAATATTTCCAGTCAGGATCATCAAATCGGCCCAGGAAATTTTTCTACCGTATTTTTGCTTAATGGGCCATAATAATCTTCTTGCTTTATCAAGACTCACATTGTCCGGCCAGCTGTTAAGTGGGGCAAAACGCTGTTGTCCTGCACCTGCTCCTCCACGACCATCTTGTACTCTATAAGTTCCGGCACTATGCCATGCCATTCTTATAAATAACCCTCCATAATGACCAAAATCTGCAGGCCACCATTCTTGCGAATCAGTCATAAGTGCATGTAGGTCCTTTTTTAATGCTTCTAGATCAAGGCTTTTAAAGGCTTCTGCATAATTAAAATTTTCTCCCATCGGATCTGATAGTGGAGAATTTTGTCGCAGAATATTTACCTTTAATTGTTTTGGCCACCAGTCACGATTTTTTGTGCCTGTAGCTGCTACTTTGTCCATGCTCCCATTATGAAAAGGGCATTTGCTAATGTCATTTGATTGGTTGTCCATAATTACAATTTTATTTTTTTGTTTTAATCTTAATCGATTTATTATCAGACTAATTTACGAACAAAATAAAAAAGTAAAACGACAGATGCATATTAAATTAATTTACTGCAATAGATAAAAACTATCAAACAAAACAAAGTTGATCACATTCTTATATGGCACATCATGTAAATCAAAACATTACATGTTAAATTTTGTAGATTTTTTTATAGTGGATTTTTAAAGAAAGTAAAGGAAGAAATAATGTTAATTATATAAGCACAGCTTTTAATGTTGTAAAAATGGTTTTTAAAAAGCTGTTTAAATTTGATCTGTAAAATAATTAATGTAAATCTTGAAATGTACTTTACTTCCTTGTTGCCATAATGTTTTTTCATGCTGATATTTACAAAATGACAACCTGGAAGTATTCTTTTATAAGGCTCATATAAATCTTAGCATTGTCCGGCTGAGCATAATTCGTCAAGATCACAGGCTGATAAATTTATCGTTTTTAAAAAACTTTTTACTTTATTTTTTGCTTCCTGATTGGTTCCCATATAGAATATTTCGTTTCCATTTTGAGTTTGACATTTAGATAAAATAACTCCCGGTTCTAGCACATTAAAAATACGAATTACATGTGCGCCAGGTAATAGTGAAGTTATAATTTCACTTGAAGACTTTACCTCTGCAATTGGTGATAGAAGACTTTCAGTATTAAAAAAAGGATTATTGGTATGCAATAGTATTTTTTCAGACATATCAGGCAGACCATCAAAAAAGCCGTTAAGTTCTTCCCTGGGAACAAATAGTACAATCATTTTAGCTTTAACTGCTTTATCTTTTGTAACTAATTTTACTTTATCTCCCATTTTTTCTACAATAGGTCTTAAACTTTCAATACATCTAGGATGGCTGATTAATACTTCATGACCAGATTTTGCAGCTCTGGAAGCAATATCCAAAGTCATATTGCACGCTCCTATAATACCTATTTTCATAATCTTTATTATTGTTGATCTCAGCCCGATTTAAAAGATGAAATTCATTTATTTTAATATGTGTTAATAATACATTTTTAAACAAATATAACCGTATAAGACAGGAAGCACTACAAGTGTTTGTGCTAATAAATCTACAACGCTGTAGATTTAAAACTACAAATTCAAAATATTGTATTATGTTTGTTAAGTTTGTGTGTATAAAACTTGTCAGAGGTCAAAAATGACGTTGTTTACTGCTTTTCGCTGTTATTTCCTTATAGTATTGCTAATTTCTGTTAAAGGAATTAGTCAGAAAAACTACGAGGCCACATGGTACACGGCTGATAATAATGAATTACCTCAAAGTAGTGTAAAAGCAATTGTACAGGATAAATATAATTTTATCTGGATGACAACCGAAAATGGTTTGGTACGTTATGACGGAAATTCTTTTCTTATTTATAATTCTGCTAACACGAATATACAACAGTGTCGTTTTACCGAAATTTTAGGGAACATCCAAAAAGACAGTTTGTACTGTTATAACGACAATAAAAATGAACTGGTCCTTATAAATGGTCGTAAAATACAACTAGTCAAAAAAGAAGATTATCCTTCTTATAAAATCATCCGAAATAAAAAGCGATATTATTATCATGATGGGATTCCATCAAATAATACAATAGATCCTCATGATCCCTATTACATTAAGCTATCAAATGGAAATATTTTTTTTATTGACAGTAAACAAGTAGAATTATGCGATTCAAAAATGAAAAGCATTTACAAAATAGCATATAAAAGCGATAGCGTTTTTAACTTTTTTAGTATAAATGATGATCTCTTCTATCTTAATTCCGATGGCAGTTACGATTGTTTTTCTAAAGATGGAAAATCGGCCAAAAAACAGAAATTGGCTATTTTTAAATCAAAACATAAACTATATTGGAATATCACTGCTCAACAGGTTTTTCTATATTCAAATAATAAAATTTACCTCTTAACATCTGACAAAAATCAATTATTAATAAAGCCAATAGTTGAATTTAAAAATTTTGAGAAAAGCAATATCATTTCGATTTTTTATGATCAAAAAAATCAAAAACTCTATTTAGGAAGTTATACAAATGGAGTATGTGTAATTACTTTTCCTAATTTTAAAACTGTAAAAAAAGATCCTCTAAAAGCCGCAGAAGTCTATTATGCAGCCTTACCTTTAACGGACAGTACTATCATTACGGCCGAAGGGTATATAGTGAATAACAAAAGGGTTATCGATAGTCTCCCTTTTGTAAAAACTGTTTATCTAAATGACCATCTCAGCATCGAGAAAGATGATGACAAAAATTTATGGATTATTAGCCGATTTAGCATTCAGTGCTATCTAAAAAAATCAGGATATAAAAAATATATTACTTATAAATTTACACAGGCTCCAAAAACAATTTTTAAGGACAAAGACAACACGATCTGGATCAGTCTGGAAAATGATGAATTTCATAAAGCAAAATTATGTTACATAAAAAATGGTGTGGTGACAGATGTAACAACCTTAAAAGAAAACATCAATTACCTTACTCAGTTTGATAACAATACTCTTTTCATGGGGACTGACAAAGGTTTATTTACCTATAAAAAAGACTCCAAAAAATTCTTTTTCATTAAAAAGTCTGAAAAACTAAACATACGAAGTGTTTTTATCGATAGTGAAAAAAAAGTATGGCTGACTACTTATGAAAAAGGCTTTTTTCTTTTCTCCAATAACACTTTGCATTCTTTTCCAAAAGATGAAGACAATTATCTAAATTCATCACATTCTATTGTCGAAGATAAAAAAGGTTTTTTCTGGATTCCTACCAACAAAGGACTGTTTCAAATATCCCGCAAAGCGTTACTAGCATATCATAAAAATAAAATAGGAGTACTTTATTACCATCAATACGATAAAAAAGAAGGCTTTCTAACTAATGAGTTTAACGGTGGATGCCAGCCAAACAGTAATTATCTTAAAAATAACGAGATTGTTTTTCCATCAATGAATGGTTTTGTATTTTTTAATCCTGATAAATTAACACCTTTACTACCGGAAAAAAAACTTTTTATTGACAAAGTCATTGTAGACCAAAAGGTTCTTGCACCAAAAGATACTATAGTACTGAAAAACAATTTTCAAAGGGTAAGTTTTATAATTGCTTATCCTTATTATGGCAATCCTAAAAATATTAACCTGCAGGCAAGACTTGACAAAACTCCTAATAGTAGATGGGAAAAAATCAGAGATCAAAATTCAATCTCTTTTACTACACTTCCTCCCGGAGAATATACCCTTACTATCAGAAATCTTTCGGGATTTGATGGAAAATATATCTACAAAAAAGTTACTATTATAGTACCGGCAATGTTTCACCAAACAATATGGTTTACGATATTGTGTTATGCGTTGACCATTTTATTTATAATTTTCTTGTGGTTCGTAAGATTGTATTATATAAAGTTAAAAAATGTACAGCTTAAGGAAGTCATTGATAAAAAAACTAAAAAATTAGCCAGAACCGTCAGCAAACTACGAAAAACAGAAAAAAATCTAAAACAAGAAATTAGACAACAGGAAACTTTAGTAAAAAGTATAAGTCATGATATAAAAAGTCCTTTAAAATTTCTAACCGCTTCCCTAAATCATTTGTCTGATAATGCAAATATTCAACAGGATGAAAAACTAAAAAGACAAATAGAAACGATACAATTATCATCGGATCAACTATATGAATATGTTGAGAATCTTATAAAATATTCAACCATCTTTATAGAAGGAAGAAAACTCGAAGACAAAAGTTATTCTTTATATGATTTAATTGAGGAAAAAATTCAGATTTTTGAAAAAATTGCAAAATCAGAAAATACAATAATAATTAATAAAGTTTCGCAAGATTTTTTTATCAAAACAAATTATAAGGCATTATCTATTATTATTCATAATCTATTAGATAACGCAACCAAAAACACTAATGGTGGACAAATAGAATTGCAATGTGCAACGAAAGACAATATGCTTTCGTTAATGATTATGGATAATGGAAAAGGTATGAGTAAAGAACTTATTGATTATTATCTTGATTTTTACAAAAATCCAATTGTGAAAAATTATCATCTTGGTTTACACATGATTATTGAGCTTCTCCTTATCATTAAAGGAAATATAAATATTTCGAGTACGGTTAATGAAGGAACTATTATTGAAATTATAGTTAATTATAACTAATTATTCAAAAGATTTATAAAGATTGATCAATTCTACCAAATTGTTAATTTTAAGCTTCTCAAATACTCTGGCTTTATAAGTACTAACTGTGGACATGTGAATATCCAACATATTTGATATTTCAAGGTTACCATTGCCATTTATTAATAATTGAGCTATCTGAAGTTCTCTTTTAGATAAAACTTCTAGTGGATTTATAATCTTTATACTCGTCTTAGCATCGACTAATTTAGTAAGAAGTTCAGCAGAAATATACGTAGACGATTCAAAAATAGAGTTAATGGCAAACATCATTTTTTCCTCACTTGAGAGCTTGTTCAAATAACCATTCGCACCAGCAGAAATGTACTTTAAAGCATATTGTTCTTCTTCATGGGCAGAGAAAATAAGAATCCTGACCGCAGGTTGAATTGCTCTCAAATCAGTAATCATCTCTTTACTTTTTCCTCCAGGAATATTAATATCTAAAATAATTAAATCAAAGGAAGTTTCTCTTACTAGTGCTATTGCTTCAAAGAAATTTTCTGCATTGAAGATCTGTACATCTTCAATTTGTTTTTCTAAAACCATGGCGACCCCATTTCGGACAACTAAATGATCATCAACTATTAAAATTTTCTTAGTCATAATTAAATTTAAGTTGTTACAAAAATAAATTATTTAGCTATTCGAATTCGTTTCTTATAACAGTATTTAATAAAACTAAGTATATTATTATCAATTATCTTCTTTTAAACCGTTAAAAAGCTAAAGAGTTACTATAACAGACGCAAAAAAATAAGGATAAACAAAACAAACACAATATTTTTTTATACAATTGATATTCACTAACTTGCAGTATATTCTTCTAAACTCATTCATTATGAAAAAACTTTTTTTGTCATTATTTGTGGTTGTAGTATGTTTCTCTAATCAGTCTGTATTTTCTCAAACAAAAGATGACGATGTGCCACCATTAGGGTTACCCGGAGATAATCTGGATTTATATGCAGTACTTGATCTTTTTCAAAAGTCAAAAACCATTGAAGAGTTTGAAAAGTCATTAAATCAAAAAGAGACAAAAATCAATAATCTGGATCTGAATCTTGACAAAAAAGTTGACTTTATTAAAGTCGTAACCAAAAAAGATGGCAATGCATTTACGTTTGTACTTCAGGTAAATGTAAGCGAAAAGGAAACTCAGGATGTTGCTGTTATTTTAGTAAACAAAGACAAGAACGGAAAAGTATCTTTGCAAATAGTTGGAGATGAAGACCTTTATGGGAAAAATTATGTAATTGAGCCAAAAACTAAAAGTGATTCAGTAACTGCGAATCCCGCCTATGTAGGATCCGATCCGGTAACGGTGAATGTTCCTGCTACTACTACAGTTGTCGTAGAATCGGCCCCCATAGTACAGTATGTATATTCTCCTGCCTATGTCCCTTATTATCCACCTTATTATTACGGCTTTTATCCTCCTTACTTTGCAGCCTTTACAGTGCTGGCAGTAGGTATTTATCGTCATAACAACTGGTATCATGGCGGTTATTATGGTGGTCATTATGGCGGTGGAAATACGGTAATTATTAACAACAGAAATCAAATTAACCATTATAATAACGACAGAAACCGATCCAATACCGTTAACAATAATCGAGCAAACGGAAAGTATGGTGATAACCGTGGAAATAACAGCAATCGCCCAACGGCGGGAACATCAGATCGTGGAAACAACAGTAATAGGCCAAGTGCAGGAACTTCAGATCGTGGGTCTAACGTAAATCGTGGTTCGATCTCAGATCGATCATCCAAAGTAAATCGCCCATCGGCAGGTACTTCAGACCGATCTTCAAACATAAATCGTCCATCAACTTCAAATCGTTCATCGAACTCAAGTTTTGATTCAGGTCGTACCAGAAGCAGCGGCGGAGGTGGCTTTAGCGGTGGCAGCAGAGGTGGCGGTGGAGGTTTTCACGGCGGCGGTGGCTTTGGCGGTGGCGGCGGAAGAAGACGTTAATAAAATCTTTTCCCCAAAAAAAGTGGACTAAAACTTATTAGGTTTTAGTCCACTTTTTTTATTTGTAAATTTGGTCTCTTTATTTTACTTCCATATCGGAAGCACTCATATCTCTGACACAAACATATTTACCATCTCTTTTTTCGAATAAACTTAGATAGTTACCACTATTGATAACAGTTTTACTAACGGAATCTGTTACGGTATATGCACCGCTCTCTACAACCTGATTTCCATCATTTGAAACAAAAACTTCATTTGTTTTAAAAGAAATTATATTAGAATTTGCGCCTAGATCCGCTATTAAAAATTCGGAAATTGCCTGCTTACCAACCAGCGGTTTTCTATGTTGATAATAACTTATCGCATCATCAGCATAATAACCAATTTTTTTTACCTCCCCAGAATTATAAGTTGCAGCAAATTCATCTTCTTTTGCCTGAATTTCCTTTTTTATTTGCTCTTTATCAACTACTACGACGGGCTTTTCTTCTTCCTTCTTAGTATTACAGGCTAACATTGAAACTAGCACACTTCCTAATAATAATCCTTTTAAAATCTTGTTTTTCATATGTTAAAAGTTTAGAGTCTTACACATTAAAAGTACTATAAAATTCTCAATATCAGATAATTTACTTTAAAAAATATTAAACTAAAGCTCATAAAATATTTACTTGTAAATCAATCATGTCCTAAAACAGGAGACAATATACCTCATCTCTCTAATATGGAATATAAATATTAAAAGTAGCGCCCTGCATCGGTTCGCCAACTGCATTTATATGACCATTGTGGTTTTCTACAATTTTCTTGACAATTGCCAGTCCAATTCCGGTTCCTTCGTATACATCTCTTCCGTGTAATTTCTGAAAAACACCAAAAATTTTCTCGCTGTGTTGGGGTTCAAAACCAATACCATTATCTCCAAAACTAATGTGACAATAATTTACATCAGTTGCGAGGTTTTCGATTTGTAAATCAAATCCATAAACCAAACGGCTTTTTATTGTAATTTCTAATGGTGTTTCTGTTCTTGCAAATTTGATGGCGTTATGAATCAGGTTTTCCATTAACTGGACAAACTGAAAAGGAATTATTTTAGCTGTATCATGAAAATCAGTTGTGATCGTAGCTCCTTTTTCGTTTAGATTTTCATGTAGCGCCTCTTTTACATCTTTAATTATAGTATTCAAATCAACTGTTTCATACCTTCTGTCGACAAGAGTGGCTCTCGAGAAAGTAAGCAGACTGTTAATCAGCTCACGCATTCTGTTACAGGCATATAAAATTCGGTCGAATTTAGTTTTACCATCGTCAGTTAAATTAGCATATTCATTAGACATAATAAGATTGGCAAAAGTCTGAATCTTTCTCAACGGCTCCTGCAAATCATGGCTTGATATATAGGTAAAGGCATCAAGTTCCATGTTTTTCTTTTTCAGCTCATCGGCATGTTTTTCGATCGCTGCGTATTGAGAAGCGAGTTCTTTATTGGCTTTTAAAATCATTTCGTTCAGAGCATGCGTCTCTTCCTCCTTCTTTCTTAATTCCTGATTTTTCCGAAACAATTCGGTGAAAACCATCACTTTTGCCTGCAATATTTCCGGTGACAAAGGTTTAATCATATAATCAACAGCACCGGACTGATATCCTTTGAAAATATATTCATTGGTGTTCATATTGGCGGTTAAAAAGATAATAGGAACATGTTTTAGTTTTTCACTTTGGCGAATCATTTCAGCCGTTTCAAAACCATCCATCAATGGCATTTGTACATCCATTAGGATAATAGCAAAATCCTGGTTTTTCAGCAGAATCCGCAACGCATCTTTTCCTGATGTTGCTTCAACAAACTGATAACCACGGTCAGCCAGAATGACTTGTAAAGAAAGTAAGTTTTCTTTTTTGTCATCGACTATTAAGATTTTAATTGCGTTGTCTCCCATTAGGTTTTACATTGAATATGAAATTATTATTTAAGCCACACACGCATTAATGAAGACAATTGCTCCACGTTTACAGGTTTCGTCATATAATCTGAAGCCCCTGATTCTATACAACGCTGTCTGTCGCCTTTCATTGCTTTTGCGGTTACGGCAATAATGGTAAGATCTTTATGTCTGGCATCTTTACGAATGCGTTTCATGGTTTCGTAACCGTCCATTTCCGGCATCATAATATCCATCAAAACAATATCTATATCTTTACTCTCATTCAGAAGATCAATCGCTTCCTGACCGCTTTCTGCGCTGATTACATCTAATCCGTATCGTTCCAAAGCAGTTGTTAAAGCAAAAAGATTACGCACATCATCATCAACCAATAACACTTTTTTGCCCGGCAGCACATCTTCCCTTAAGTAAAAAGATTCGATGATTTCTTTCATTTCATCTGGTAGTTCTTTATGAACACGATGCATAAACAAAGCTGTCTGATCGATCAACTCTTCCATCGAACCTGCACTTTTTGTAATAATACTATGCGCAAATCGATTAAGTCTTGATCGTTGCTTTTTATTGACATCTCCCGCTGAATGGATAATAATGGCGGTTTCCTGTCCGGCAATATTATTCTCCAGATCTGTAATAATATCGAGTCCGTCAGCATCTGGTAAAACCAAATCTAAGATAATACAATCAAATGATTTTTCCTGAATCAATCTAACAGCTTCAGCTGCTGTTGCTGCACTCGAAATTCTAATATCATCACCATCAACTGCATTTACAATTCTGCTCAGTTCCTGTTCATTGTCATCTACAACTAACAGATTTTTTATTTTCTTATTTTTGAAATCGTGAATATCATTAAAAAGATACGACAGCGAATCATTCTTAACCGGTTTTAAGAAAAAGTTCCTTGCACCACGTTTTAATCCTTTGTTTCGCTCATCTTCACCCGAAATAATATAAACCGGAATGTGTCGTAAATTGAAATCGGTTTTCAAACGGTCCAGAATTTTCCAGCCACTGGTATCCGGCATGTTTAAATCCATTGTAATCGCATGCGGATGAAACTGATTAATAAAATCAACCACATCATTCCCTTTTGTGGTTACAATCGCCTTAATTCCGTTGATATGCGCTTGCTCGAGCATAATTTTGGCAAATGTCAGATTATCTTCTGCAATCAATAAAATTTTATCACCCGGCTTAATATCGGTTCTGTCATCGCCTATTTCATCCACAAAAAACAAATCAATATCAGAGCGGTTAAATTTCTCTGAAGGCAATGATTTGATACGGCCTTTTACATCTGTTTCTTCTTCTACATCAATATCAATAATTTCAGAAATATCTACATATTGAAGTGGAAGGAACAACGTAAATTTACTTCCAACATTCATTTCACTTTCAAGTTCAATACTTCCTCCTAATAAATCAGAAAGTCCACGGCTAATGGATAATCCCAAACCGGTTCCTCCATATTTACGGCTCGTTGAACCTTCGGCTTGTTGGAAAGCTTCGAATATGATATTTTGCTTTTCTTTGGAAATTCCAATTCCAGTATCCGAAATTTCGAAAGCAACAACTGCATCTGCTTTATCCAGACTAAGATTTGCCATTTTCCAATTGTTATTGGCTTTGTATATTTTTAATTGTACTTCTCCTTTTTCGGTAAACTTGAATGAATTCGACAGCAGGTTTTTCAAAATCTGATTTAATCGCTGTGAATCGGTTTCTATCAATTCCGGAAGTTCGTCATCCATACTGATTTTAAAACGAAGATGTTTCGCCGCTGCAATCGGATTAAAAGTAGATTCCACAAATCGGCTGATTTCGTCAAAACTGATCGGATTGTAATCCACAGAAATATAACCGGATTCGATTTTCGAAAGATCCAGAATATCATTAATTAACTGAATTAAATCGTCTCCACAAGAATTGATCGTTTTGGCAAACTGAATTTGTTTTTCTGAAAGATTTCCGTCTCTGTTGGCGATTAATTCGTTGGCAAGAATTTGCAAACTGTTTAATGGTGTTCTTAACTCATGCGACATATTCGCCAGGAACTCCGACTTGTATTTTGATGTTAGCGTCAGCTGATCTGCTTTCTCTTCCAAAGCTTTTCTGGCGACCTCAACCTCTTGATTTTTGAGTTCCACTTCTTCTTTTTGATTCGCCAATAAGAAAGCTTTTTCTTCCAGCTCTTCGTTGGTATTTTTCAAAACTTCCTGCTGACTTTTTAGCTCGCTTGCCAACGATTGAGATTGCACCAAAAGTTCTTCTGTTCGTGAATTTGATTCGATCGTATTCAATACAATTCCGATACTTTCCGTCAATCCTTCCAAGAAATCTAAGTGAGTCTGGCTGAAAGTATCTAGTGATGCCAATTCAATAACAGCTTTAAGTTGTCCTTCAAATAAAACCGGTAAAATAATTACATCCTGAGGCTTAGCCGAACCCAGACCCGAATTAATTCTGATATAATCTTTTGGAACATTGCTCAGAATAATTCTTTCTTTCTCAATCGCAACCTGACCAATAAGACCTTCTCCCATAGCGTATTGCGTTGGTGAATTCTTTCTTTTGATATAGGCATACGAGGCAATCAAATTCAGTTTTGAGTCCTCAAAATTCTCATCTTCCTGCAAAATATAGAAGAGTCCGTGTTGTGCGGTTACCACCGTTGCCAACTCAGAAAGGATTTTTTTGGTAACCGAATTCAGTTCTTTTTGTCCCTGAAGCATTTGGGTAAATTTAGCCAAATTCGATTTCAGCCAGTCTTGTTCCTGATTTCTTAGTGTTGTTGCTTTCAGGTTCGAAATCATTTGGTTGATGGTATCCTTAAGTGCCTCTACCTCACCTTTTGCTTCAACACCAATAGTTCGTGTTAAATCTCCTTGGGTTACCGCAGAAGCCACCTCAGAAATTGCACGTACCTGTGTCGTTAAATTCGCCGCCAGTTGGTTTACGTTTTCGGTTAAGTTTTTCCATGTTCCTGAAGCTCCCGGCACATTGGCCTGACCTCCCAGTTTTCCTTCAGCCCCTACCTCACGTGCCACGGTTGTTACCTGATCGGAGAAGGTCGCCAGCGTATCAATCATTTCGTTGATTGTGTCCGTTAATTGAGCAACCTCCCCTTTGGCATCAATGGATAGTTTTTGTTTCAGATTTCCTTTTGCTACGGAGGTTACTACTTTTGCAATTCCACGTACTTGTGAAGTTAAGTTCGATGCCATTAAGTTAACCGAATCCGTTAAATCTTTCCATGTTCCCGCAACCCCTTTTACTTCCGACTGACCTCCTAATTTTCCTTCTGTTCCCACTTCACGCGCCACACGGGTTACCTCAGATGAAAACGAATTCAACTGTTCCACCATCGTGTTGAAAGTATTTTTCAAATCCAGAATCTCCCCTTTTACGTCAACGGTAATTTGTTTAGAAAGGTCACCATTGGCTACGGCTTTGGTTACATCGGCAATATTACGCACCTGACCTGTTAAGTTGGACGCCATCTGATTTACCGAATCCGTTAAATCTTTCCAGGTTCCCGCAACTCCCGGTACGAAAGCCTGTCCGCCCAGTTTTCCTTCTGTTCCTACCTCTCTGGATACACGGGTTACCTCCGAAGCAAAACTTCGAAGCTGATCCACCATAGTATTTACTGTTTCTTTTAATTGAAGAATCTCTCCACGTACGTCAGCGGTAATTTTTTTTGACATATCTCCGTTGGCCACGGCAATCGTCACCTCGGCAATATTACGTACCTGAGTGGTTAAGTTACCCGCCATCTGGTTTACCGAATCGGTCAAATCCTTCCAGGTTCCGGCAACACCCGGTACATTTGCCTGCCCTCCTAATTTCCCTTCTGTACCCACCTCACGCGCCACACGAGTTACCTCGGATGCAAATTCACGAAGCTGGTCCACCATAGTATTTAGCGTTTCTTTCAATTGCAGAATCTCCCCACGAACGTCAACGGTAATTTTTCGGGACATATCTCCGTTGGCTACGGCAATCGCCACATCGGCAATATTACGTACCTGAGCGGTAAGATTTCCTGCCATTTGATTCACCGAATCGGTTAAATCTTTCCAGGTTCCGGCAACTCCCGGCACATTCGCCTGTCCTCCCAGTTTTCCTTCCGTTCCTACCTCTCTTGACACACGGGTTACCTCCGAAGCAAAGCCTCGAAGCTGATCCACCATGGTATTAATTGTATTTTTAAGCTCTAAAATTTCTCCTTTTACGTCAACGGTAATCTGGAGTGATAAATCGCCTTTTGCTACCGCTGTGGTTACCTCAGCAATATTACGTACCTGACCTGTTAAATTCGATGCCATCTGGTTCACCGAATCCGTTAAATCTTTCCAGGTTCCACCAACACCTTCTACTTGCGCCTGACCTCCTAGTTTTCCTTCGGTACCCACCTCACGAGCCACACGGGTTACCTCAGATGCAAACGAGTTCAGCTGGCCCACCATGGTATTAATAGTGTTTTTAAGCTCCAGAATTTCTCCTTTTGTATCTACGGTAATCTGGCGTGATAAATCGCCTTTTGCTACCGCTGTAGTCACCTCTGCAATATTACGTACCTGACCTGTTAAGTTCGATGCCATCTGATTCACAGAATCTGTTAAATCTTTCCATGTTCCTCCAACTCCTTTTACTTTGGCCTGGCCTCCCAGTTTACCTTCGGTACCAACTTCAAGTGCCACACGGGTTACCTCGGAAGAGAAAGAGTTTAACTGATCCACCATCGTATTAATGGTTTTCTTCAACTCCAGAATTTCCCCTTCGGCTACAGCCGTAATCTTTTTCGATAAATCTCCATTGGCCACCGCGGTTGTTACCTCGGCAATATTACGTACCTGACCCGTTAAGTTCGATGCCATCTGATTCACCGAATCGGTTAAATCTTTCCAGGTTCCACCAACACCTTTTACTTTGGCCTGACCTCCTAGTTTACCTTCTGAACCTACCTCACGTGCCACACGGGTTACCTCGGCACCAAAGGAGTTCAGCTGATCCACCATGGTATTGATCGTATTTTTAAGTTCGAGGATTTCTCCCGCTACGTTTACTGTAATTTTTTTTGATAAATCGCCTTTTGCTACCGCTGTTGTTACCTCAGCAATGTTACGTACCTGTCCTGTTAAGTTGGATGCCATCTGATTCACCGAATCGGTCAAATCTTTCCAAACACCACCAACTCCTCTTACTTTTGCCTGACCTCCCAGTTTTCCTTCAGAACCAACCTCAACCGCCACACGTGTAACCTCAGAAGAAAAGGAATTCAGCTGATCCACCATCGTGTTAATCGTATTTTTAAGTTCGAGGATTTCTCCTTTTACGTCAACGGTAATCTTTTTAGACAAATCTCCTTTTGCTACTGCGGTTGTTACATCGGCAATATTACGAACCTGACCGGTTAAGTTGGATGCCATCTGATTCACCGAATCCGTTAAATCTTTCCAGGTTCCTCCAACTCCTTTTACCTGTGCCTGACCACCCAGTTTTCCTTCGGTTCCTACCTCTCTCGCCACACGGGTTACCTCAGATGAAAACGAGTTCAGCTGATCCACCATCGTATTAATAGTGTTCTTCAACTCCAAAATTTCTCCTTTTACGTCAACGGTAATCTTTTTAGACAAATCTCCTTTTGCTACCGCTGTGGTTACATCGGCAATATTACGTACCTGACCCGTTAAGTTACTTGCCATTTTATTTACCGAGTCGGTCAAATCTTTCCAAACACCACCAACACCTCTCACTTTTGCCTGACCTCCCAGTTTACCTTCTGTACCTACCTCACGTGCCACGCGTGTAACCTCCATCGAAAACAGATTCAACTGCTTTACCATTCCGTTTACCTCTTTTGCAATTCTGAGGAATTCTCCCTGCAATGGATTTCCTTCAATAGAAAGCGGCATTTCCTGAGATAAATTTCCTTTTGCCACTGAGGTAATTACGTGTGCAATTTCGATCGTTGGGTGCACCAGATCTGAAATCAGCGTATTTACCGAGTCAACGCAGGAACTCCACGAACCTCGAGCGCCGTCAAGTGCTACTCGATTGGTTAGTTTTCCTTGTTTACCAATGCTTTTTCCAACCTTTTGAAATTCGAAAACCATACGTTCATTCAGGTCGATGATTTCATTCAAAGTATCACAGATTGATCTTTTAATTCCATTCTGATCCGTTGGGAAACGTTGCGTGAAATTACCATTTTTGACTTTCAGTAAAATCTTTAAAAACTCTGCATCAGTCAAAATAGATTCTTCTGACTCTCCTTTTTTGCCTCTCGGCTGTGAAGGTTTATCTCCTGAAACAATTGGCAATTCAAGGATGTCCTGAACTTCTTCAATATTAATTTCGTTTGTTTTTTTCATATTCCCAATTCTTTATCGAATGATTAAAAAAATCTGATACTTTTTTTTTTAGCTTACCTGATGATCATCAGGTTTTAAATTTCGTCAAACAATATTTTCCTTAAATGAAATTGCACAAATGCGTCCATAGAATCTGATCTTTTTGTGTTATCATTATAATTAAGCGGTTTGATAATATAACCTGCTATTCCTAATTTTTCTGCTTCTGAACGATCCATTTCCTCTGAAGATGTTGTCATGATAAACACTTTTAAATCTTTTAGCTTTTTATCTTCCCGCAATACTTTAAGAAATTCTATTCCGTTCATCCTTGGCATGTTAATATCCAATAGAATCACGTCGGGAATTAATGCTAATTCCGGGTTTCTCAGTATTTTTAGGGCTTCAATTCCGTTATAAGCCGTGTGAAGAACATATTCACTTTCTAATTTCTTTAAGGATCGTTCTACACTAATCACGTCCAGTTCGTCATCTTCAACTAATAAAATGGTTGGCTTTTTCATATGCTTAATTATTTCTCCATGTAAAAATAAATTCGGCACCTTCGCCTAATTTCGATTTAACAATAATACTTTCCTGCTGATCATCAATTATTTTCTTGACTATTGCCAGCCCAACTCCGGTACTTTCCTGTTCATTTTGTTCCCGTAATGTCTGAAATATTTCGAATATTTTTTCGTGATATTCTACTGCAATTCCAATTCCGTTGTCTTTAACAGAAAATTCATGAACGCCCCCAAATGTTTTGCAGCTTATCTGAATCACTCCGTCTTCTTGTGGTGTATATTTTACAGCATTACTAATCAAATTGGCAAATACCTGTTCGAGTTTAATTCTTTCGGTAAATAAATCAGGAAGATTCCCTATTTCAAGTTTAAAATTTCTCGGAACAATAGAATCCGCAATTTCACGTACCAAAGCATTTGTATCTATATTTTCTGAAGGCGCTTTCAGGTTCAGACGGGCATAATCCAGTAAACCATTAATAAGTGCTTCCATGCGTCTTGTTTTCTGCGGAATAATACTGAGATATCTTTTAATTTCTGGCGATAGTTCCTTTTCATGATCCTCTTCAATCCAGCTCACAACGTTATGAATACCGCGAATTGGCGCTTTCAGATCGTGCGAAACCACATAGGCAAACTTATTCAGCTCAGCATTTCTGTTTTTAAGTTCATGAATATTTTTATCCAGCTTGCCAGACATTCTGTTGAGCGATTTTGACAAGGCAGTCAGCTCATCGTTTCTGGTATCTTTCACCATTGTAAAATTCCCTTTGGAAATATTTTCAGCAAGACGAACCATTGCCGTAATTCTTTTATTGGTGATATACATAATAAACACTGTACTTAACAAACCTACTATAACAGTAAGCGTTAGAAATATAAAAGAAAAAGTATGCGCATATTTTAATGAAGTTAACAACATCTCTGTATGGTGTTTTCTTCTTTTATATTCGATTTTATCAAATCGCGTGAACTTCTCGGAAATAGCGTCATTTATATTTTTACCGACATGTCTCTTCAGAGTAGTATTAAAAAGATTTTTATAAGAGTATGGATATTCTCGTCTACTCTTTATCAATTCTTTCGAATAACGAACCCAATCACTATGAAGCGTACTGATAGAATCTAGTATAGCACGTTGTTCATTCTTGCTCCCAATACGAATTTCCTGTTCTTTTATTAGTAAAGGCACTCTTTTTAGTCCGATAAAATAAGAATCCAGAAAGGTATAATCTTCTGTCAGCAGAAAACCTCGAAAAGCACTCTGCATTTCGATAATCGATTTATGGGTTTTATTTGAATTCCGAATAATCTCCTCAGATCTGGCCAGAAACTGCGAGTTCAATTGCACTTTTTTCGACAGCAAATAATTGGTGTAAGAGTCCGCAACGGACAACAAAATCACCAAAGTAAAAGCCACAAAAATTTGAGTAGATAATTTCATTTAATTACAATTAAAAGGCCATATCACACTATGCAACAATCGTTTACTCAATAAAATTAAGAAAAATAATAAAATCTTTTCCAAATTATTTTTAAGTGTCTTTTGTATTGATGAACCTTCCGCGGCTATAATCAAGGATAAAGCTGCCAACACTTAAACTGAAAAAGTATATTGACTTAAAATCTTCTTTAAGTCGTTAAAATTGTTTGGTTTGGATATAAAATCATCGGCCCCATGCGCTATGGCTTCACGAATGATATCATCCAGTTGCGAGGTCGAAAAGATAATAATCGGAATTTCTTTTAATCCTTCTTCCTTTTTAATTTCAGTTAAGAATTCAAGGCCGGACATAAGAGGCATGTTTAAATCCAGAAAAATTACATCCGGAGAAATTTCCCTTTGTATTAATTTTCGCAATGCTTCTACCGGATCATAAATTGCGGTATAGGTAGCCACAGACACTGATTCCAATGCTTCCATGAATAACTCACAGTCATCTGAATCGTCATCAATTTGTAAAATATT
Organism: Flavobacterium sp. LC2016-12; assembly: GCF_015351595.1. Lineage (GTDB taxonomy): Bacteria > Bacteroidota > Bacteroidia > Flavobacteriales > Flavobacteriaceae > Flavobacterium. Next base: position 296,526 of record NZ_JADKPT010000003.1, read on the forward strand.
ACTATAAGTCAGTTGCTTATTTGGTACTACTGGTGTGTAAAGTTCTTTCAATAATTCTTTCTTTTAAATTAAAAATAGAGTCAAGGTTTAGCTTTAAATTTTATTCAATATAACCTACAAATATGGAAGTATTAATTTTTATGCTTTTACATAATTTCAGATTAATGTTATATGGTTTCAATCTCAACATTATAATGAAACGTAAAACTAAAATAGACGTCTTGTTTATACGGCAAGTTTTTTTGATCTCTCTAATTCAAAAAAGTACTCATAATCTTACTATTCAATAAAAAAACAGTCCAAAAATTACTTTATTATCCCTAAAAAGATTTAAATTTACTAGGATGCTTATCCGATAAAAAAGTCAAAACAAATAGCCCCACCTATGAAGTATAAAAATATTTTGCAAATTGATGATGATTTTGATGATTGCGAATTCTTTCAGCAGGCACTGGAGGCAGTCTCACCAGCATCATATATGGCACTTCATAATCCTATCGAAGCACTGCAAAAATTGGTTGATAAGGAGATCAATCCAGATTTGATTTTCCTTGATATCAATATGCCTTTAATGAGTGGTATTGAACTTTTAGCAGAAATAAAAAAAAGAGAGGCCATTAAAAATATTCCAGTTATTATATTCTCCACAGCTCCTGTGTCAGCAAATCTGGCAAAATTACTTGATGCTAAAGATTATATTACAAAACCAAGTAATTTTAATGAGCTTAAAAACATCTTAAGAGAAATTTTATAATGCTCTTTTGAAGAAAAAACTCTTCGTAATTACGAAAGAAACTTTTGAGAAGGCTATATTTCACAGGCTTTTACTCTTAAAATGATTTTACAACTATTTTACAAATTTCATGCACTGATAGCAATTTTAAACGTTGCATTATTTTCTTTGTAGTAAAATGTTTTGTTCTGATTGCATAAAATTAAATCAAAACACTGATAATTATACAATTAGAAATTAGAATCTTGTAAGTAAAAGTCGTTTTTCAACTCTAAATTTGGTTTTAAAAATTAGAAACTATTAATAATTAAAACCAATAGATATGAACACTTTAAATCAAACTACAGAATCGTCTGTCCAAGATCCTCTGGACGAAAGTACAAGTTATGTTGATCAATATGAAAACATTCCGCTAGACGATGACAATCCTGAGGAAGAAACTATAGTAAACGAAGATGACGCTATTACAAATGATGAGGAGAATTTGGATCAGGAATTCTTAGATGCCCTGCAAGAAGATGAGGATGAAGAAGAAATATACGATGATCAAAATAATCTGGATAAAGATGATCTGGCAGATAATGACCTTAATGATCTCGAAGGCGATCATCTGAACAACCCGGATCTCGACAGAGAAGAGCAAAATATTCGAAATAGAGATTCATTAAAAATTGATTAAATAGCTATCCCTAACTAATAAATCTAAAATCATGGAAAATATTTTTAACACTGAAAACCTGGCAAATTTAGGGCAAACACTAGAAAAGAAATTCTCTGGTATTTCGTCAAATACATTTCTGTGCGTGGGAGCTGGCTCATTGTTTCTGGCAGCAACATTAAAACTGGCTGGAAATGGTTCGGCTGGTTCGTTTTTTGGAAAATGGGCAATTCCGCTTTTAGCCATTGGCTGCTATAAAAATTATTCAGATTCGTCTGTTTCGCAAACCACCAGCAATAAAAATGCAGAAAAAGAAAGCGTAGCAGATAATGATTCAATTGCGAGTACTTAAATATCAATTGATGTGTTTCATCTATTTTCAATAGTCAATAAAAATAGATGAAGCACATTGATTTTTATTGCTCCAAAAAATTACCTGTTATGAATCTTTATCTAATTTTTCAAATAATAATTGTAGCAATTGCCGCAACATCAACCATGACCTTATTTAGTTATGCAGCATCCGCGCGTTATAGAGAAGTATACAAAGAGCCCTTATTACTTACTTATTTGATGCATAATTTTAAAATCAACCTCTCAAATGCTTCAAAAAACATATTGGGCTGGATGATACATTATGGCATTGGGGTGTTTTTTGTAATTGTTTACCATTACTTTTGGGCAAGTAACATATTCCAATTATCCATTTTACACGCGCTTATACTAGGCATTGCCAGTGGAATTATCGGAATCATCAGTTGGATGATTTTCTTTAAAATTTCGCATTTTCAGCAGCGTATTGATTTCAGAGGCTTTTACATACAATTATTCATTGCCCATATTATTTTTGCCCTTACTGCTACTGCAGTTTATGCTATTTCAATAACTGTCACTTTACTAACAAATGCTTATTTTACGCCAAAGTGATTTGTCAAAATCCAAGAAATTAAAATCTTTCACACTAATTCATAAAAAAAGAATGGCGCTAATTAATAGCGCCATTCTTTTTTTAAATTCTAATTTTATTTTATTTTATTTCTTGTCAATTTTATAAAGTCGGCCCTGGTCAGTAATTGCATATAAGGCTCCGTCATTGCCTTGTGTAATATCTCTAAAACGTTGGTCCTCTCCTTCTAAAAGTCTTTCTTCACCAATTACTTTATTGTTTTCTATGGCGAGACGAACAATATGCATACCGCTTAAAGCTCCAATAAAAAGGTTGTTTTGCCATTCCGGAATACGATTTCCAGTGTAGAAAGTCATTCCGCTTGGCGACACCACCGGATCCCAATAATAAACCGGTTGTTCCATGCCATCTTGTTTCTGAATCCCTGCTCCTATTGCTGGTCCGTCATATTCAATTCCGTAGGTAATAACAGGCCATCCGTAATTAGCACCTGGTTTTAAACGGTTAATTTCGTCTCCACCTCTTGGTCCGTGCTCGGCTAGCCAAATTTCGTTGGTCACCGGATTAAGAGCCAATCCTTGTGGGTTTCGGTGTCCAATCGAATACAATTCTGGCAAAGCACCGGCTCCAGTAAAGGGTGGATTCCCTGTTGCGGCTTGTCCGTTTTTAGTTATTCTGACTACTTTTCCTAAGGCTGCTGTGACAGATTGAGCTAATGGTCTGGTTTGTAATACAGAACGTTCTCCTGTACTAACAACCAAATTTCCGGTTTGATCAAAAAGGATACGTCCGCCATAATGCAGATTACTAGGGTTTGCGGGATTAGCACGATAAATTACGACCGCGCCTTCTATCGTTTTTTCATCTGCCGATAATTTCCCTTTAGCTACTGACGTCTGATTTCCGCCTGATGATGCTTCAGAAAAAACCCAATAAATCATTCGGTTTGTAGAAAATTCAGGATCAAGACACAATCCTAACAATCCTCCCTGACCATCGGGATTCACTGTTGGAATTCCCGTTATTGGACTGCTTACCTCTCCTGCGACAGTAACAATACGCATTGTTCCCGCTTTTTGAGTAACCAATAATCTTCCATCAGGAAGACTTTTTACTCCCCACGGGCTAGTTAAGGATGAAGTTATGACTTTTCCTTCGTAGCCGGTATTCGTTTGTAAACCACCAATTCGCGTTTGTCCTGCAAAGGCCGGACTATAGGTGGTATTGGCAGGTTTATTTTCTACCGGGTTCGTTGGTGTTCCGGGATCCGGATTTATAACAGGATCTTTGTCATTTGAGCAGCCACAAGCAATAAGCAAGGCACTCGACAAAATGGTAATGTAGTTACGGTGTAGCATCGATATGTAGGTTAAGGATTAATAATCAATTAACTGAATACTAGTTATTTGCATCAAATATCCAAAATCTGAAACGAATAACTTTATATAATTAATCGTAAATTTTATACAATTTATTGTAAATCAGGTTAAAATATATTTTTCGAATTTATTTGAATAGCAATATTAATCGTTGCTTACTTTTTAAACTTATTATTTAGATAACAAACAATTTCAATAATAGTCTTAACTTTTAGTTTTTATTCTGAAATAGACTTTTGAGACGTGACCTAAACGATTTAATATAGTATAGCGTTGCATTATATTGTTCTCCAAGGTTGAAACCTCGGCCTGTGTTTAAAATAAATTGTCGCAATAAAACTCAAATATAGCCCGAGGTTTCAACCTTGGGAGACATAACGTAACATCCTAATACATTACAATCATATGGTAATGCATTTGTTTTGTCCTAATGGTTTAAAATAGATTGTCACAATAAAATTCAATTATAACCCAATGTTTCAACCTTGGGAAGCAAAACGCAATAAAATCTGATAATTATGAAATCGTCAGACTGAATGTTATAAAAATTTTCCTCTTTTTCAATTTTATATTTGTTGTATTAGCCAGTATTACAATTCGGTAAATTATTTTAAGCTGTATTTCTATATAGTTTGGGGTTATTCACTCATTTTCTAACGCTTCAATTCTAACTTATGTCACTTTCCAAATACAACAAAAAAAGAGATTTTAAGCAAACACAAGAACCAAAAGGTAAAGTTGAAAAATCTGCCAATAAATTGATTTTTGTGGTGCAAAAACATGCCGCTTCGCATTTGCATTATGACTTTAGACTTGAAATGGATGGTGTTCTTAAAAGTTGGGCAGTTCCAAAAGGACCTTCAATGGATCCTGATGTGAAGCGACTTGCTATGATGGTTGAAGATCATCCTTATAGTTATAAAGATTTTGAAGGAACTATTCCGGCTGGAAATTATGGTGCCGGAAATGTTATTGTTTGGGATAATGGAACTTATATTCCTTCAGAGAAAACAGCATCGCCTGAACGAACCTTGTTGGCAAATTTAAAAAAAGGGCGTTTGAGTTTTGTTCTGAATGGTAAAAAACTCAAAGGTGAATTCTCTTTAGTTAAATTAAATGGAAAACAGGAAAATGCCTGGTTACTGATTAAAAAAAATGATAAATATGTGAATGATACCGACATATTAGAAAAAGATAAATCAGTAATTTCCAAAAGGACTTTAGCTGATTTGGGTGAAAAAACAAAAGAAGTAGCAACTTCTAAAGAAGAAAATCAAACCCAACAAACAATTAAAAAGACGGACAAACCTGCCGAATTCATTAAACCGATGTTGGCCACAATCACCGATAAGGCATTTGATGATGAAGACTGGATTTTCGAAAACAAATACGACGGTTACAGAACTATCGCGGTCATTAACCCAAATGAAGATGTTGAATTATACAGCAGAAACGAAATTTCTTTCAATACCAATTTTAAACCTATTGCTGAAGAATTAAAAAAAATCGATCATGCAGTTGTATTAGATGGTGAGGTTGTAGTAGAAGATGAACAAGGCAAAGCCAGTTTTCAATTGCTTCAGAATTATCTTAAAACAGGTTTTGGAAATTTAAAATATTATGTATTCGATCTGTTGAATTTAGATGGAAACCTGGTTACTAAACTATCCACTCTGGATCGAAAAGAGCTTTTAAAAATTCTATTCAACAAATATAAATTCAACAATATATTCTATGCCGATCATTCTGTTGGAGACGGAATAAAACAGTTTGAACTTGCTACAAAAAATAAAGAAGAAGGGATTGTGGCCAAAAAAGCTGACAGTATTTATTTATCAGACAAACGCTCACATGACTGGCTAAAAATTAAAACCGCCAATCAGGAGGAAGTAATTATTATTGGAATAACTGAACCTAAGAATTCCAGAAAGCATTTTGGTGCTATTTTAATGGCACAGTATTACGGAAAAAGACTTCAGTATATTGGAAAATGCGGTACCGGTTTTACAGAACAAATATTAGAAGAATTGTATACTAAATTACAGCCGTATTTTATTGCCGACTCTCCTTTAACTGAAAAAACAGGTCTTCGAGATACAATTCAGTGGGTAAAACCAAAGTTGGTCTGCCAGATCAAATTCTCTGAATGGACAGCTGATAAACGCCTGAGACATCCCGTTTATCTCGGTTTGAGAATAGACAAAAAACCAAATGAAGTTTTTCTGCCAACTGATACTAAAAATAAAACGGAATTAAAAAAAGAAGAAAAAATGACTGATACTACTCAAAAAAACAAAACAGAAAATGATTATGATTTGAAAGTGGGAAAAACGGTTCTTCATTTGACTAATCAAAATAAAATATATTTTCCGGATGACAAAATTACCAAAGGTGACATTGTTCAGTATTACAATGAAGTAGCTGACTTTATACTTCCCTATCTTAAAAATCGTCCGCAATCGATGAACCGTTTCCCAAACGGAATAGCCGGTACCAGTTTTTACCAAAAAGAAGTGGACGTCGAAAAAAGTCCGTCCTGGCTGAAAACAAAAAAAATTTTCTCAGAATCGAATGATGCTGATGTAAACTATTTGATTTGCAACAATAAAGAAACCTTACTTTATATGGCAAATTTGGGTTGTATTGAAATCAATCCGTGGAATTCTACCATACAGCATATAGAAAATCCGGATTGGCTGGTTATCGATATAGATCCTGATAACCAAGATTTTACCGAAGTTGTAAAGACAGCTTTAACCGTAAAAGAAGTCATGGATGAACTGGAAACCGAATGTTTATGCAAAACTTCAGGAGCTACCGGATTACATGTTTATATTCCGTTAGGGGCTCAATATGACTATGATTCGACTAAAATCTTAGCTGAATTAATAGCCAAAGAAGTACAATCACGCTTACCGGATACCACAACTTTGGAAAGAAGCATCAAAAAAAGAGATCGCAAAATTTATATCGACTTTTTACAAAACAGACATGGGCAAACATTGGCAGCACCGTATTCCGTTCGCCCTAAACCGGGTGCGACAGTTTCTACACCTTTAGAATGGAGTGAAGTAAACGATGATTTGCATCCGTCTCAATTTACTATCAAAAATGTTTTGAGTCGTTTTGAGAAAAAAGGTGATTTATGGAAACCCGTTTTAGAAAAAGGAGCCAACGTCAAAAAAATCATCAAAAAAATTGAAGATCGCCACAGAAGTTAAGATGATTTTTTCTTTTTAGTTTCCAGACTGGCTTTTAGCATTTCCATAAGATCATCTGTCTGTTTGTGGACCACTTTAAGTTCTGTCGGTTTTTTAGGCGCTTTTCCTTTGGCTTTCTTTTTAATGATATCTAAAAGTTTGGCGGTATATTCATCTTTAAAACTGCTGATATCAAATTTCTCGGTTAGCTGATCAATTAATTTTTCAGCCATATCCATTTCTTTTGCACTTGTAGATTTAGCGACTGGCGGAAGTTTTAATTCGGATGGATCCCTAACTTCCTGTTCAAAACGGATTCGGTTTAAAACAATTACATCTTTATAGGGTTTTAAAATCGCCAGGCTTTCTTTATTTCGCAGCACAAAACTCGTTACGCCCACTTTTCCGGACGCCGCCAGCGCATCACGAAGCAAAGCATAGGCTTTCATTGCGCCTTTATCTGGTTCCAAAAAATAAGGCTGTTCGTAGTAAATACTATCAATTTCTTTTTCAGCGACAAAACTTTGAATATCAATCGTTTTGGTTTTTATCGCATCGGCAGCCTGAAAATCCTCTTCCTCCAGAATTACATATTTGTCTTCGATTTTATAACCTTTTATGATGTTTCCGTAAGCTACTTCTTTTCCTGTATTTTCATTAAATCTTTTAAATATAATGTTTGAAAGGTCTTTTGCATCGAGCATATCCAAATCAAGACTACTCTCCTGCACTGCCGAAAATAACTTAATCGGAATATTAATTAAACCAAAACTGATTGAACCTGTCCATATTGACCTCATGATTTCTTTGTTTTAAATTGACCTTAAATTTAAGGCAGAGTCGTGATTTTCTATTATATGATATTGGGAATGTTTTATAAAATAATGCGTTGAAATAGGTTTTTACATTTTGGTTGTTGCGTAATTTATATAATTTGGATAAAAGAAATTGCTATATTTGGTAATGAATAATGTGTGATTAAAACTACACATATCTACCTTGATTTGGGTAGCTTTGTGTGATTATGTCACACATATAAATAAGTTATGCGATATTTTGGCCAAAAAAGGAAGAATCGAATAATTCAATTAAACATATTATACTTTATAAATTTTAAAAAATGAGTGAAATAATAATTGGAAGTCTTTATCATCAAATTTTAGATAATCTTTTAAAAGAAATAGATTTGTCTATACTTCCTTTATATGGAGAAAATGAAATTTATAGAATGAATTCGGATAGATATGGTAAAGTAAAAATAAAATTAGATATTGAAAAAGATACTGAAAAAATAGAATATGCCCGTAGCATAAATAACAAATGTGTAAATCCCACGAATTTTTACACATATGAATGGGAAGTTAAGGAAGAAAAACTTCCGAAATATTTTGAAGAGTATATTAAACCCGAAATATTACGATTTATTGAAATTTTGTCCACATTTAACAATGATAAAGCTATTGTTTTAAAATTTTCCGTTGTTGATGGAGAATATAAAAATTCAGAAAGACCCGCACATCATCTTGCTACAAAATATGCTTTAATTGAATTATTTAGACAAGTATAAAAAAACATCGCATAACACACACTACAAGCAATTTGGGCATTTGGCTTAATTGAAAGATTGGTTTGTATTTGAAAGATTTGGCAAATCCGAAAGATAACGCTGATTTAACCCCAAACTGCTTGTAGCGCGGGAACGTTGTAGCCAATTTTAAAGAACCGAAGAAGAAATCAATGACATTACAGAAAATTAAAAACGCATTTAACCAATATTTTAAAATTTGGTGGATTCCTATTCTAAGCTACTTAATTCCCTTTGGAATATATTTAATTGGCGATGGTTTTAAAAGTGATGCAATAATAGATTTTTCTTTAGTAATATTTTTTATCAATATTTTAGGCAATATAACTTCATCAATTGTTCAGATTGTTATTAAAAAATGGTTTTACTTAATTCCTCAAATCGGAATTTCTTTTTTCCTTTTTTTCTATGTCTCTATTTTTTTTACTTTTTCCCCTCCGGATTATTATGGAGCAAACAAAACTATACCGAAGGGCATTGAAATATACAAACCGATAGAAAACGAACCAACTAAAACGGAATTTGAAAAATATGATTTGATTTTATCATCAGGTGGGCAACCTGGAATTTACAACTATTATACAAACAAAAAACCAACTGAATCAGGTAATTTCTATATTAAAGCTTTCGAAATAACATCAAATGATAAATTATCGGAAGACAGAATGAAGATACGCTCAAAAGTTAAAGTAGAAAATTTTGAAACTACAATTTATTCAGGGGAGTTTACAATTTATGAAGGCCCTTGGGGAGATAAATATGGTGCAAGAATTGAATTATGGTTTGAACCTTCAAATGGGAATAAGGATTATAAAATTGCCGAAAGAAATTACATTGTTGAAGGTTGGATGAGATAAAAAAACTGGCTACAACACACGCTACAAGCAATTTGGGCATTTGGCTTAATGGGAAAATTGGTTTGTATTTGGAAGATTTGGCAAATCCGAAAGATAATGCTGATTTACTCCCAAACTGCTTGTAGCGAGAGAACGTTATATGATAGTTATCGCCGAAAATACGCTAACGAAAATCATAAGAAAATCACGCATTTAGTTGCGCATAAAAATTGAAAAGAGAAATTCTGAAATTCGAGTTTTTAAAAAGTTGATGTTTAATAGCGAAAACTTGAAAACAGGAATATGAAAAGCAGAAACTTGAAAATTGGGTGAAATTAGACCGAAATAGCAAAAAAATGAAAACAATTAATTTAGAATTTTCACTTAAAGCAATTTGGATTGTATTTATTCTAATTACTATTTATATTTTTAGTTGGATAACATTTCTCAATTTCACATTTGGAAATATTGTAACGACTAAATACACAATATGGAATCTTATCATTCCAAATATTTTCACACTCGGAATATTAATTATTTATACAAAAGAAATATTAATGGGATATAATCCTAAATCCAAAAGCCGAAATTTAAAGTCATTTGTTTTCTTTACTATACTAATATTAATTTTGACTTTAATACAAATTCCACAATTCGAAATAATATTTGATGAAAATAATTCAAAATATTGGCAAATAGTTTTGTCTCTAATAATTGTCTTAACTTCATATTTTGGAATTATTTTAAATAGAGTTTTAAAAATTAAAGGATTGAAAAATTAGCTGTTAAAATCGTACTTTCGACAAAAATAACCATCATATAACAGCCGTTACACAAGATTTGGGCATTATGCTGAATTTAAAAATAGTCTTCTATTTGGAAGATTTGGCAAATCCGAAGAAAGGTCTTAATTTAACCCCAAACCTCGTGTAGCGTCAGAACGTTAGCAGTAATAAAACCAGAACTTGTGTCCTAAAAAGGCTTATTAAAAGTAAAATATTGATTATGAAGGAAAATGAATTTGATTTCCTAAAAGGGAATAAAGGAAGTAATGGCGAAATCACTCCTTTCTTTATTAGAAAAATTGAATTAACTAATGAAGTAACCGGAAATGAAAAATTTCTACAATGCTTAAATTTATGTTTGACTCAAGATTTATCCAATAATGATTCTCAAATTTCTATTGAATTCTATAACATCAATAATAAAGATATTCTTAACCTCGGTTTACCACAACTAACAGGACTTCAAATCGACAATATCGCGAATAGACAAATGGAAAATTGCAATTTTCACGTTTTTGATTATGAAGACGGAGAATATGATTTCTATTGCGAAAAAATAAATATCAAATAATATCACTTTACTACTGCTAACAGGTGCTACAACGGATTTGGGCATTTGGCTTAATGGAAAGATAGTTTCGTATTTGGGATGTTTTGGCTAATCCGAAAATAGAGCTCAATTTAGTCCCAAACCCGCTGTAGTACCAGAACGTTGGCGGTTATTTCACAACGGAAGCAAGATAATGGAAGAAAACGAAGATAAAAAGGAAATATATTTTAAACGTGTTTATGACAATATCAAAAATATTGGTTATCATACAACCGCAATAATGGAAGAAGAAAACTTCACTCCTTTTGCGTACTCGACGGGCATATTTGAAAACTTTAAAATACCTGAATTATTCATTTCAGGACTTGGGCCAAATCTATCAGGTGAACTAATTAAAAACTATGTCGAAAAATTTAAATTTGGAAAAGTTCCTTTAAATGAAAGACTTGATAATTTAAACGAAAAGTTTCCAGTTTACTTAATAAAAGTTGGTAATGAAGACTTGACCGAATATACTCTAACTTCAATTAAATTTTATGAAAAGCGTAATTATGAATATTTGCAACTCGTTTTTCCAGATTTAAATGGAAATTTTCCGAATGAAAGTAACTATGATTACGACCAAAAAATAATTGGAGAATTCAACGCTTAAATAAAGAAACAACCGCCAACACACGCTACAAGCAATTTGGGCATTAGGCTTAATGGAAAAATTGGTTTGTATTTGGAAGATTTGGCAAATCCGAAGAATGGGCTTAATTTAGTCCCAAACTGCGTGTAGCGGGGGAACGTTAGCGGATATTTTGAGAAAAAATCGTAAATAAGAGATAATCAATTATATAATGAAAATAAATATATTAATAAGGATTTCTATTTTTGCGTTTATGTTTATAAGTTTAATTGGTTGCAAACAACTAAATAATGAACCAAATCTGGAAAAAGCAATTTCCGATTTAATGGATAATTTTCCGCAATTCAGAAAAGGTAAATCAAAGCAAATAGAATATTATAAACTCGTTAGAAGTGTTACTTATGGAGAAAATGAGTTTAAACTTCAACTCCGTTCTGAACCTGATAGTGTGAATGACCCACAAAAAATTTTAGTATTAATTAATTCACGGAATCAATGTTGTGCTATTCCTTTTTTATCAAATACATACAGAGATTATTGGGGTTTTAAAAACGAAAAAACAATTTCAAATGTAAAAAAGACTAAAACTAATTTCAATCAAGAATTTAGTCAGGCTTTGAATACATTAAAATTAAATGACACATTAGGAACAGGTCGTAAAGTAATTTCTGAAATGATGTTTTCTTTATTAAATTGTAAAATTGTAACAGAAAAAGATAGTACAGAAGTACTGAATGGTTATTCAAATGAAAATCACAACCTTGAAAATGAATTGTTTGACCCTTTAACAAGAATAAGATTTAGAAAAAATTATCAAGAATTATCAAAGGATTGGCATAAATATGAATGTTGTCCAGATTATAATTCTTACTATGACACCAAAAATTATAGAATTTATCAAATTATAAATAACGAAGGCTTCTATAATAAACCATTAAAATTAGTAATAAAATGTTATAGACAAAATGCTGTTTTTAACCATATCTCACTATAAAAATAAAAAAACATCCGCTAACACACGCTACAAGCAATTTGGGTTTTAGGCTTAATTTGAAGTTGGTTGTGTGTCAGAAATATTTGGCAAAACCGAAAGTTTAGGCTAATTTAGTCCCAAACTGCTTGTGGCGCGAGAACGTTGGCGGTAATTATAAAGACGATAAACAAGACAACAATGAGTATTCTAAAGAACATTTTCGGGCTGAAGAAATCCAAAGAAAACGAATTCCCGGAAAGAATAATAATTACCAATGAGAATATTGACAGTTGGCCAAAGTTTGACCAGTTATATAAAAATGGAAAAATTAAGGAAGACTCAAAAGGCAGACTTCGGTATTTACACGGTGCGCCTGTTGGTGAATTACTGTTGGTAAGAATTGACAAGAACGGTAAACCCCTTTATAAAGAATCTGCGTCCGAATGGTTTGACCCAGAAAGCAAAAAAGCAATAGAATTTATTTGGACTTAAACTAACAAAATCGAGATAATGCCATTTACATTTTCACATCCAGCAATAATTTTACCATTGACATATTTGCCCCGCAAATGGTTCTCTTTGACTGGGCTTGTAATCGGAAGTTTGACACCTGACTTTGAATATTTTTTAAGAATGAGAGTTAAGAGTAATTACAGTCACACTTTAGAAGGTATAATTTGGTTTGACTTGCCATTAGGTTTAGTACTTGCTTTTACTTTTCACAATATAGTTCGCAACAGTTTATTTGAAAACTTGCCGACTTTTTTAAAGTCAAAACTTTCCACATTTAAACAATTTAATTGGAATCGCTTCTTCTACAAAAATTGGTTGGTAGTGGTAATTTCAATTTTAATTGGTACAGCTTCACATCTATTTTGGGACAGCTTTACACATAACCACGGCTACTTCGTTGAAGCCATTCCGAGCTTGATAAACACTATTGACATTTTTGGAGGACAAATCCCGATATTTAAAATTTTACAACATTCTAGTACATTAATTGGTGGTCTTATAATTGCTCTTTCATTTTATAAACTACCTACAGAAAACAATGTAAATAAAAAAATTAACTTGAAATACTGGGCAATTTTTACAGGTCTAACTTTGACAATTATTTCAATCAGAATTTTAAATGGACTTGAAATTAAACAATATGGAAATCTAATCGTTACAGCAATTTCGGCTGGAATAATTTCATTAATTTTAACTCCATTGGAAACAAGAATAACTGGCGGTAACACTTGCTACAAGTGATTTGGGCAATTGGCTTAATGGAAAAATGGTTTTGTATTTGGGAATTTTGTGACAACCGAAAGATAAATCTTAACTTAGCCCCAAACCACTTGTAGCAAGGGAACGTTGTGTGCTATTTATCAGAAAACAGAGAAATAAAAATGAAATTTATGTTTCCAATAAAGTTCGAAAAACAAAGACGGTTAATATTATTATTTTCACTTTTAATTATGACTGCTTGTCAGAAAGTAAAAAATGAGGATTCTCAAAGAATTATCTCTGATAATTATTCAATAATTGTCCCCTCAGATTTTGAAAGAACAAACAACCTTAACGGATTATCAAAAGTCCAATTTCAAATTAAAGAAGAAGATTTATATTTTATTGTATTAGAAGAACCTAAAAAAGGATTTGAAAATGCAATTAGATTAAAATTACACAATTCAACTGCAGATTTAACCGGATATTTTAAAGTAGTTACAAATCATTTTAAAGAAATAACTAAAAATTTTGAGTTGAATGACTTTGGAAGAACAAAGATAGATTACTGTAATGCCTATCTTTTTTCAATGTCAGGAATAGAACTTGAAAACAATAAAAGTGTGTTTTATAGATTTGGAATAATTGAAGATAATGAGAACTATTATCAAATAATGTCTTGGACAAACATAAAGAACAAACAAAAACTAATAGGAAAAATGGATAAAATAATTCATTCATTTGAACTGAGGTAAAAATAAACAGCACAAAACAGCCACTACAACGGATTTAGGCATTTGGCTTAATGGAAAAATGATTTTGTATTTGGGAAGATTTGGCAAATCCGAAAACAAGGCTTAATTTAGTCCCAAACCCGCTGTAGTGCCAAAACGTTGTGCGTCATTTTAACGGAAAAACGAAATATCTTTGGAAAAAAAAATATTTGAAACTGAAAGAATTCCATTTAAAGAAAGATGCAAAAAAGATATTAAAATTAAATTTTTTGTCTTTTTAATTTTTGCATCAATCCCAATATTTTCTTGTAGTGAATTTAATATTATTTCAATATTATTTATTCTCTTTTTTTTATTTGTCTTCTTATTTATAACTTATGATGAATCAAAAGAATTTGTATATAAAATTGAATTTGAAAATGAAAACATAAATATTTTTGGTAGCAATTTTGATAATGATTGGATTGAAAAATTTGAAATTAAGAAAGTAAACATCCAAATTAGAAATCGTGTATCAAAAACGGGAAGTGTAATTGGATATAAGATAGTATTCAAAAGCGCTAAGAAAAAAATCACATTAAACAGATTATATAACTGGAATAATTTTGCTTTACACCAGATATTCACAGAGTTTAAAAAATTGAAAGGGGAAAAAATAATAATTGATGAGAAGTCATTAATCGATGGAATAAAGAAAAAAGCAGAAGATGAAGGCGAGTGGAAATACTAACCAAAAAACGACGCACAACGCACGCTACAAGCAATTTGGGTATTAGGCTTAATTTGAAGTTGGTTTTGTATTTGGAAGATTTGGCAAATCCGAAGAATGGCCTTAATTTACTCCCAAACTGCTTGTAGCGCGAGAACGTTGTGCAACATTATAAAAAGCCGAATAGAACTCTATGAAAAGCATTCTACCATTTCTTATTATTTTGATTTTTACTTCTTGTAGAAAAGAAAATACTGTTAGCAAAGAAATTGTAATCCCGAAAAGCAATAACAGTGTAGTAAAGAAGGACAATTTGAAAGTTATTGATACAACTATAATTTTGTCAAACATTCCAAACTCAAATGACAATTGTATTAGCATAACCGAATTAGAGGTCGAAAAATATCTCTATAAATATTTTAAATCTCAAGGAGCGCTCCCAAGAAATGAAATTAAAGATTATTCAAATGAGAATATGTGTATTGATTATGACACAATTTATAATCTAAAATCAAACAAAACTTGTAGTGCAATTGTAAGATATTGGTTAAAGCCTGTAGATTTAAACGGTACTTGTGTTCAACCAAGTTTGGCAATAATTTCAAAAACTAAACAAGGTCTAATATTAACGAACAAAGAATTTGTAAATTCAGATTTTGGAATTGACAGTATTGCAGAAAATCTTATAGTTTATGCTTATAAATATAACTGTTCAGAACACAAAGTTTTGAAAAACTATAAATTGAAACTTGGAATAAAATAACGTTGCATAACAGCCACAACGGATTTGGGCATTGGCTTATTGGAAAGATGGTTTTGTATCTGGGAAGATTTGGCGAATGTGAAAGATTACGCATTTTAATCCCAAACTGCTTGTAGCGCGAGAACGTTAGTGGCAATTTTACCGCCTGAAACTTCACAATTAATAAAATGGAAATAAAAAAGGGACTATTTGACTTTCTAAAGAAAAGAAAAACAGAAATTAAAGAAAATAAATTTCTATCTAATCAATTTCAAAATGAAATTTGTGCTTTGACATTATGGAAATTTGAAGAAAATAATTTAAACTCTATTGCTGCAATTTAAATACGTTTTTATCATTACTTTAATATCTTTGGTCAAAATCTGAAACATGCGAAAACTATTACTTTCACTGTTGTTGCTTCCTGCTTTATTTCAAGCGCAAAATGCAGCTAGTGCCGATCCGGGATTTATTCCTGCTACGGTTTGGAATAATTATGAAAAACAGGTCAACGATATGGCGCTTCAGTCCGACGGCAAAATTGTCATTGAGGCTACCCAATACGATTACGATACGGGATGGACGCGAACCATAGAACGACTCAATGCAGATGGTTCAAGTGATGCTGCTTTTAAGGTATTGACCGATAATACGGCAAATGGGCATAAATGTCCGATAGTGATACAGTCCGATGGCAAAATTATATTGGGCTCCCAATTTACCGTAGCAGGTGTAATCAAACCTATGATTCGGCTGAACACCGACGGTACTATTGATACAACCTTCGACACGCCCGCTTTGCCAACATCTTCTTATATCTACTGTTTGACCTTGTTGCCAGACGGGAAGCTACTGGTTGGAAATGACTCTTCTAAAAAACTGCTTCGCCTGACCACCGATGGTGCTGTAGATACCACTTTTTATGATGAACATCCCGAAATAGAGCAGTGTACTGCCATATTGGTATTGCCAGATGGCAAGTTGATTGTAGCCGGCTCAATGTCAGACCCAGGAGGGGCGGTTACGTACTACCATGTTGAAAAACTAAATGCCGACGGCACAATAGATCCAACATTTGATATCAGCACCAGTTTTATAGGTCAGAATGGTTATACGTCTTCATTGGCATTACAGCCTGACGGAAAAATACTGGTGGGCGGAAGGTTCGATACTTGCGACGGCAACAATTCTAAGAGCTTAGCACGGCTGCACCCCGACGGAAGTTATGACAACACATTTACATCTCCAATATATGACACAGAACCTGTGGTAAATGACATTTTGGTGCGACCTAACGGCAATATCCTGATTGGAGGTAATTTTAGCGCGAGTAGTATTTATGGTATTGCTATGCTGTTACCAAATGGTTCAGTAACTTATTCTTTTTCGCCATCGACGACTGGTACTAGCGTTAGGATTACAGAATACTCGGAGGTGCGCAGGGTCGTGCAGCAACCTGACGGTATGATCTTGCACTGTGGTGATTATGGAAATATTGGAGGTCAGTCTGATAGGACTAACATGATTCGCTTGCTCGGTACTGATAGCTACCTTGTAAACGGCTATACCCGACTTGACATGCAAAATAATGGGTGTACCGATACCGATCCCGGATTTACGTATCTTAAGTACAAACTGGTGAACGGTACGAACCAAAGTTTTTATTATTCCAGTTCCAATGGTTACCATGGCGTAATGCTCAAAAATGGCACAAGTGTTATCACGCCTATACTTGACAATCCGACCTGGTTCAGCGTTTCGCCATCAAGTATCAGTTTGAATATGCCATCGGCAACGAATTATGCAAACCAGAATTTCTGTGTGACCGCAGTCGGAATCCACCATGATTTGTCGGTTGTAATAGTGCCAATTGACAGAGCGAGACCAGGTTTTGACGCCTATTATAAAGTTTTGGTTAGGAACAACGGCAATCAAACAGCAACGGGTACTGTACGATTTACGTACGATGCCGCTACGGCGGAATACCTCCAAAGTACCCCTTCGGCCGCAAGCGCAGGTTTTGGCTCGGTGACATGGAATGTTGAGGGTTTATTGCCGTTATCTCAAGTTGAATATATTGTAAAACTGAACTTGAACACCCCTGCCGATACGCCACCACTGAATGGCAATGATGTATTGACATTTACAGCAGTGGCAACCATTGCTCAAGACGAAGTTGCGACGAATAATGAAGCGACATTGGAGCAAACGGTAGTAAATTCGTTTGATCCTAATGATAAGATTTGCCTCGGAGGCGACTATGTGCGCTTGGAACAAGTAGGTGATTATATGTATTACCGAATCCGATTCGAGAATTTGGGTACGGCATCGGCGCAAAACATTAAGGTGACCGATATAATTGATACCACTAAATTTGATATCGCTAGTTTGAGTCCGGTAGACGGTAGCCATCCTTTTACTACCCGCGTGATACAAGATAATCAGGTCGAGTTTATGTTCAACAACATACAGCTTGGGTTTGCTGATGATAATAATGATGGCTATTTGGTTTTTAAAATTCGTTCATTGAATTCGCTTGCAGAAGGTGCTGTGCTAGAGAATACAGCTTCGATTTATTTTGACTACAATCTCCCTATTGTGACGAATACTTCGGTCGTGACGGTGCAGACGTCTTTGCATACTATATCATTTGAAACCATTGAATTGATGCTTTATCCTGTTCCTGCGGGCGATATGGTATTCATCAGTATTCCCAGACAAGTTAATGTTCAGTCGGTAACAGTGTATAATCTTTTAGGGCAGTTGGTACTTGAAAATGTAACACCCGGACCCCAAGGTGATGTCAATGTTACAACACTTGCTAATGGAAGCTATGTAATGCGGGTGAGGACGGAACTGGGCGATGGCGTGATGCGATTTGTTAAAAAGTAGGTGCTGGGCGTAGTTGGTGGTCCCTAAGGGATGACAACGAGATGACAATAGGATCTTTGCAAGGGGTTATGTAAGCTAACTGCTTGTCGCTAAAACGTCAAAAAGTCCAAATCAGGATTAATGATTTTTCTTAAGGCGATCTTTAATTCCCTCCTCCAGCTTTTTATTTTCATTTGCCTCTCAATGGCTAGGGTTGGGATTCATCAGAACTGTTAAGTGAGAATGTTTTTTATCACAAACAACTCTCGTTTTTAAACATTCGGTATATTTAGATGGTTCAGTGAGAAAAATTGCGCCACTGACGAGAAACAGCGAACCTTTAGTGGCTATTTTACCAGAACGAAAATAACGCTGATTTAGTCCCAAACTGCTTGTAGCGCGAGAACGTTGGGCACAATGCACCAAAACAAGTTAAATACAAATTAATGAGATATTTTCTAATACTTCTTTTTTTAATGACTTCATGTCGAGAATCTTCTAATTCAAAAATGGAAAACTTGAAATCTTTGCCAAACAGAGATTATGAAGTTGCTTTAAAATTCATAAATGATTATAACAAAGAGTTTCTCAATCCACATTCAGAAGGCTTGGAGTGGCTTTCGAAAAATAAAACAATCACACCAAACTTATTGCAACGATACAAACAAATGTTAGATTCGGCAGAAAGTGCTGACCCAGAATTAGGATTGGATTTTGATCCAATTGTTAATGCTCAAGATTCTGATGAACAAGGTTATGAAATAAAGAAAATAGATTCTATACTTGGTTATGTAACGGTAAGTGGAAAATCCGCTCCTAATTTTGAAATAGTACTAAAAGTAATAGAAAAAAATGGTGTTACTTTAGTTGATGGTTCAGGAGTAATCAATATTCCAAAATCTAAACGACCTAAATATTAAAGCACTGTGCATAACAGCCACAAAGGATTTGGGCATTGGGCTTAATGGAAAGATGATTTTATATTTGGAAGTTTTGGCATAACCGAAAGATTACGCATTTTTAATCCCAAACTCGCTTTAGTGCCAGAACGTTATAGGCAATTCTATCGCAAAACTCAAATAATTTAATTCAAACATGAAATCAAGTTATAAACTTTTTCTCTTTTTATTATTCTGTATGATAGCGGGATGTCATTATCATAAAGTAAATATGACAATCCGAAATGAAACAGATAAAAAAATTGGTTATTCTACTTTTGCTTTAACCGATGAAAATAAATTATATGATATCTCATCGGGCGGTGATATTGATCCTAATGGTTATGATTCTCCTTTTGTTAGAGGAAGTTCAGATGGAATCAAAACAGATATAAATAGTTATCCAGATAAATCAATTTATTTTGTATTTTTTAATTGTGAAGATAGAGAATTTGTAAATAAAAATATAGATTCTATGTTCAAAATGGGAAAACTAAAATTAATGAAATTTTCGAAAACAGAACTAGATAGTTTGGATTGGAAAATTGTATATACTGGAAAATAAAGAACTGCCTATAACACTTGCTACAAGCAATTTGGGCATTTGGCTTAATTTAAAAATGGTTTTGCATTTGGGATGTTTAGGCAAATCCGAAGATAAGGCTTAATTTAACCCCAAACCTCTTGTGGCAAGGGAACGTTACCGGTCAGGCTGAAAAAAAACAACAATGAATAAACAGAAAATCATAATAAATGGGGACAATTTTTCAGACTTGCAAAGTTTCTATGATGAAATTGACCGAGTATTGACTAAAGACCTCGATTGGCAAACAGGACATAATTTAGACGCATTTAATGATTTGCTTCGTGGTGGATTTGGAGTTTATGAGTATAGAGAACCAATTAAATTGATTTGGAAAAATATTTCAAAAAACAAAAAAGACTTAGGACTTGATGCAACAAAAAAATGGTATGATGAAAGAATCATTTTTTTTAAAGATGATAAGGAGAGTCTTCAATATTATGCAAACAAACTAAAAGAATTAAATGAAAGTAATGGACAAACTCTTTTTGACATTATTCTTGAAATTATATCAGAACACGAACATATTGAATTTGAAATGCAATACTAACGTATAAACAATGTATAAAAACACCCTTGCTTAAAATTGAATGGACAGCCAAATGATAAAAGCCCGAACCGCTAACAGCCAATACAACGGATTTGGACAATTGGCTCAATAGAAAGTTGTTTTTGTATTTGGGATGTTTTGGCAAATCAGAAGATAAGACTTAATTTAATCCCAAACTGCTTGTAGTACCAGAACGTTAGGCGTCATTTTAGCGGAACGAAACAAAATGAATAGAATTAAGAAAATAAGAGGTCACAAAAAAATTCAGAAAAGAATTCAGAATTGGATTGAGCAAAACAGAATTATAAACATTGGCGACTTTTTAGCCAATAAATATTGTTATACTCATATTTCATTTGAACCCTATTTTAATATTTCAATTAATAATAGCAATATAGCAGAACCGAAAACAAAAACAAGAAAGCAAATTGTATTAGGTTTACAGGAAATATATAATAATTGGAAAATTGAACTTGATAAATTGAATCAACCATATTTTCTAAAAATTTATTTATTTGAACCTCGAATCTCAAAATCACAAGTAATTTGTGCAATTGGTAAAGAAAAAATTGAATATTACGAAAATTTTTATCAAATTACAGATAATAAAAGTGATTTAAATTTTCAAAAAATATTAAGCCCTGGTTTTAAATGGAGAACTCATTCTGACGATGACATGTATAGTGAACAAGAATTACTTACTCCAGAAAGTTATTATCATAAAGAAGATGACTACAATTATTGCAAAAGACTATTAAAAAAATTGCAAAAGAAAAATTATACCAAAATCAAGACAGAAGACGAATATGGAGAAGATTATCTTTATTATGTACCAAAAGGGAAAGTCCTTATTGGTGGGAAATAAAAAAATGAATACTTAACAGCTACAACGTATTTGGGCATTTGGTAATGGAAAGTTAGTTTTGTATTTGAATCCAGTTAGCTATCGGGATTGGCAAGCTGAAGAAGCGGCTTAATTTAGTCCCAAAACCACTGTTGTAACAGAATATTGTATGCAATTATGAAAAGACTTTTCTATTTTTTAGCAACACTCATTCTATTTTTGTCATGTACTGATAAAAATTTGATTACACCAGAAATTGAATCCGATACTGCTAAATCAAATCAAAAGAAAGAGGAAGTAAAACCGATAATTGATACCATATTAAATGAAGGTAGCGTAATCATTTACGGAGATACAACTATTCAAAAAGATAAAATTAAAGAAGTTCTAATAAAATTTGAACCATATATAACTTTTGATGATTTTAAAGTTAGCATCGAAAATGTCAAAGCTAAACTTGACTTAAATTCTCACAAATTAGGAAGGCAATTCAGAACTGCAATTAGAGAAAATTATAATGATTCAGAAAATCTTTTTGCAGGACATTACACTTTTGCTACTTGGGGTTGTGGAAGTCCTTGTCAGATGAACGTACTAATCGACAGAAGAACTGGAAAAATATATGATGCTCCAGATTCATCAGTTGGCTCAGAATTTAAAAAAGACAGTAGAATGTTAATTATAAATCCACCCGAAGAAACAAATTATTTTTACAATAATTGCGCATACTGTAAACCGGAAATATATATTTTAAATGAAATAACAAAAAAGTTTGAAAAGAAAGAGCCTTTTAAAAAATAACTGCATATAACAACTACTAAAACGAATTTGGACAATAGCCTTTCCCGAAGTATCGGTAGGAAAGTTGATTTTGTCTTTGGTATGATTTGCTTCCTCTGTCCGGTATCGGAGTGGCAAATCGAAAGAATAGGCTTAATATAGCACCAAACCCAATTTTGCCCCAAAACCTTAGTTGTCAAGCTAAAACAAAACTCTATAAAAACTTAAAATGGAACAAACTTTATTTCCGACTTTAAATACTGAAAGACTTTTACTTCGACAAATAAAGCAAGAAGATATTCAAATTATTTACAGCGGACTTTCAAATCCTGAAGTAATAAAATATTACGGAATTAGTTTTGATAGCTTGAAAGCTACCCAAGAGCAAATGATTTGGTTTAAAAATTTAGAAGAAACTGAAACAGGAATCTGGTGGGGCATTTGTTCAAAGGATAACAAAATATTTTACGGAGCTGGTGGATTTAATAACTTGAATAAAGAACACAAAAAAGCAGAAATCGGATTTTGGCTTCTTCCTGAATTTTGGAAAAATGGATTTATGCAAGAAGCTTTTCCAATAATTTGCAATTACGGTTTTGAAAAACTCAAACTAAATAGAATTGAAGGCTTCGTGGAAAGCAAAAATAAAAACTGTAAAAAAGCTATTGAAAAAATGAATTTTAAACTCGAAGGAACAATGCGAGAGCGCGAAATTAAAAATGGTGAATATTTAAATGTAGATATTTACTCGAAACTAAAAAATGATTAAAAAGCCCGAACAGCTAACAGCAGTTCATAGTATTTTATACAACGCTAATTTCAAGCTTATACCCTTTTCCGCGTACCACAACAATTTTTATATTGGGATCAAATTCCAGTTTTTTTCTAAGCTTTGATATGAACATATCCAGGCTACGTCCCACAATAACACCTTCATCTTCCCATATCTCTTTTTGAATTCGGCTTTTCTCTACAATCTCGTTGGGAGACAAGGCAAAAATGAGTAGCAAACGGGTTTCAGTTCCGGTTAGATCTATTGTGTTTTCGTTTACAACAAGTTTCTTGTTTATCGTATCAAACAGCCCGGAGCCAATAGTGATTATATCGCTATGTCCATTTTTAGATAAAGATTTTTTCGACTTAAAAGGTTTCAAAAGAATAAATCCTAAAAATCCCAGAAAGGACAGACCTCCCAGAAGATATCCATTTTTAACTATATTTATACCTGTTGGTTTAAATTTAATGCTAATCGTATAACAGGCTTTGGGCTGCTTTCTTCCTGAGCAGGCTACAATATTATCTTTCTTGTTTTTGGATATAGCATATCCATAGGCCACGCTTGAATCACTACAATTCAGAACGTTAACAATATAATTACCTGCAAACGGGGCTTCGTCTAGAAAACGACTGGTCGTACTCATTAAGCTGTCTGGCTGAAAAGTAAAATCACTCTCAAAACGAATCAAATATTCATTTTCTGCAATTTTTTTTACAGGCAGCACTCGTGATATACTATCTCCCGACTGTAGGAGTATTTCATGTCCTATTTTACGGAGTAAAACTTCTCTTCTGGCAAAGTTAAAGTCATCACTATCTTCACTGCTAAAAGCAGCACAGATTAAACAGATAAGTGAGAGGAGTAATAATCCTAACACGTATTTGCGTTTTCCTAAAAGGAGATTTCTGCTATTGAACATAGTTTCAAGTTTTATTTGCAAAGTTTACATTTTTCTGTTATTAAACATAGTGTCAAGTTTTTATTTACAAAGTTTACATTTTTATTTACAATTATAAGCCCATAAGCAGCAAAATAGTAAAGTAATTTTACTTCATAAACTTGAAATGAGATAAAACTTTATTACTAATTAAAACAACAAAAAGATGAAAAAAATCCTTTATGTGCTGATCTTATCACTGGTTGTGGTAAGCGGTGCGGTATTTGCTAATCGTGAAATTAAAAATAAAACTCCTAAAAAGTCAATCTCAAAGCCGCTTTCTGATGCTGAAAGGAAAGCTGGTTTAAAAAAGTGGGAAGCTACACCTGATGGTGTCCTATACAAAAAATGGCAAGCGTCTGCTGCAGGTCAAAAAGTGCATGCCAGCGTTACTAAAATAAGCAAGTCCGTAATAGAATATACCAATATGGAAGCAGTTGTAACCTCTCTTTCTCTTCCGCCAGACTCAAGATTAGGTTTCGGCATGATGGTCAGAATTGATGGTGACGATTATATTCTTGTTTTTGGACCAGAAAGGGTTGGTACGAATATTTTGAGTTCTAAATATGAATTTGAGCAATTACATCAGCTGAAAGTTAACGACAAAATAATTATAAGAAGCCATCACATATCGCAGGCACCAAAATATTCTTATCCCATAATAGCGGGCGACTATGTAGAACGAGATGGCAAAATACTTTATAAACGTGAAGTCAACAAAGATGGTTGTTAATTAAATAAAACATGATATAGCTTAATTTAAAATTTGTCTGTACGACTTTGAAAAGTTTCTTGGCTCCTAGAAATAGCAAAAGCCTTCTTTTCTAAACAGATAAGAAGGCTTAATTATATTTGTTTTGAAAACTCTAGCGCCACCCCAGTTCAGGAGCAATATATTTTAGAATAGACGATAGTATGTGAACATTATAATCTACACCTAAAGTGTTGGGAATAGTCAAAAGTAGCGTATCAGCTTCCTGAATAGCTTCATCTTGTGCCAGCTCTGCAATGAGTTTGTCCGGTTCCGCTGCATAACTCTTTCCGAAAATTGCCCGTTTATCTCTTTCTATATTTCCAAAACTATCAGATCCTTTACCCTGATCTCCAAAGTAATATTTGTCCTGATCGTTGACTAATGCAAAAATAGAACGACTAACTGAAACTCTTGCTTCGTGCTTGTGTCCTGCTTTTTTCCAGGCTTCTTTATACAACCTGATCTGCTCCGCTTGCTGAATATGGAAAGGTTTACCATTTTCATCATACTTTAGAGTAGAACTTTGCAGATGCATTCCATTTTCAGCTGCCCAAACTGCCGTAGCATTTGAAGCAGCTCCCCACCAAATTCGTTCCCTTAAACCTTCTGAATGCGGTTCAAGACGCAATAATCCTGGCGGATTCGGAAACATGGGATATGGATTTGGCTCTGCAAATCCCTCACCATTAAGCTTATCCAAAAACTCTAAGGCTTTTGTACGTCCCATATCGGCGTCAGTTTCACCTTCCATCGGTTCATAACCAAAAGCGCGCCAGCCATCAATAACCTGTTCCGGTGATCCTCTGCTGATTCCTAATTGTAAACGTCCTCCTGAAATTAAGTCGGCAGCACTGGCGTCTTCTACCATATACAGCGGATTCTCGTACCGCATATCGATCACACCTGTCCCGATCTCTATTTTACTCGTTTTGGCCCCTATGGCTGAAAGTAAAGGAAAGGGCGATGCTAACTGCGTAGCAAAATGATGCACGCGGAAGTAAGCTCCATCAATACCAATTTCTTCTGCCGCCACAGCCAAATCAATAGACTGAAGCAGTGTGTCGCCTGGAGTACGAGTTTGATAGGAAGGATGATTGGCCCAGTGTCCAAACGATAAAAATCCTATTTTCTTCATCGGTAGCATTATTAATTATTATTATTATTATTATTCCAAATATACGCATCATTATCGAATCAAGCTAAAGGCTTTTCTATGTAAACCTAAGAGATCTATATTTTGGTGATAGTATTATTTCGGATCTAGATTAATTCACGATTTAACCTTTTATTCATTACCCTGCTTCTCCATCAAGAAGTCATTTTTTTTCTTCTTATTTAATAATGAATTTAATAAAAATCACTGGATTCTACTATAATCTAATTGGGTTCCATTCTAAAAGCTGTATTCGAACTAATTAATTTAATTCCTTAATCCTTTTTCTTTATTTTTAATACTACAAAATGGTTTCATTTTATAAAATGCAACCGAATAACTCGTAGGTTTTAGTATTTAACTCGTTAATTTTATCAGTCAAATATATTCGTTTCCAACACAGTAAAATTTGCGTTTTTTCTTTGTATTTCAACCATAAAAACTCACTATGAAAAATTTTCTCTCACTCACTGGCTTTATTGTATTGATGGTTTTTGGATCCTCCGTTAATGCTCAGGAGAATTCTTCTCCACAAAACTGGCCTGACAGAACCTCATTGCCTATTGAACCTTATCAAAAGGTAGGCAAAGTAGCACCGACAATTAAAGATTCTGATCCAATCAAATGGCCTAAAGAAATCAGCGCCCCGGAAGGAGCACCAAATGTATTGTTGATTATGATTGATGATGTTGGTTTTGGCGCAAGTTCAACCTTTGGAGGTCCAATTCCAACTCCAAATTTTGATGCTCTTGCCAAAAACGGATTAAGATACAATCGTTTTCATACAACAGCGGTTTGTTCGCCTTCCAGAGCTGCATTAATCACAGGAAGAAATCATCATACAGCTGCAACAGGAATTATTATGGAATTTTCAACGCCTTATCCGGGCTATAATAGTTTAGTGCCACGAAGCGTTGCTACTATTGGTAAGATATTGACTGATAATGGATACGGAACTTCATGGTTTGGTAAAAATCATAATGTTCCAGATTGGATGACTACTCCGGCAGGACCATTTAATTTATGGCCTACTGGTTTAGGATTTGAGTATTTTTATGGATTTCTTGGTGCGGATGCACATCAATTCAGACCTGCTTTATTTGAAGGTACAAAGGCTGTTGATCCCTATTTAAAAGATGAAAAAGTAGATAATAATTACATTTTAGACGAAGATTTGGCAAATCATGCTATTCGTTGGATTCAGACACAAAAAAATGTTTCGCCAAATAAACCTTTCTTTGCTTACTATACACCCGGTACAGCACATGCACCACATCAGGCTCCCAAAGAATGGATTGCTAAATTTAAAGGTAAATTTGATCAGGGATTTGACAAGCAACGTATAGCAACCTACGAAAATCAAAAGAAACTAGGTATTATACCATCGGATGCATTATTAGCTGCAACACCCCCAGAATATCAAAAATGGGATGCGCTTACTCCGGGAATGAAAAAAGTAGCTGCCAGAGAAATGGAAGTTTACGCTGCTATGTTGGCTTATTGCGATTATCAAATTGGAAGAGTTATTCAGTCTGTTAAAGATTTGGGAGAATTAGATAATACCATGATTATCTTTATAATGGGTGATAATGGCGCCAGTGCAGAAGATCCAACAGGTCACGGAATGACCAGTGAGATTGGTATGTTGGTAAACGGTGAAGTTGATACAGAAGAATATATGCTAAAGCACCTGGACGATTTTGGCGGGCCATGGATGGGAGAACATTATTCTCATGGTTGGGCTCATGCCATGAATACTCCTTTTCAATGGGATAAAAAGATCGCCTCTCATTTAGGAGGCAGCCGTACCGGTATGGTTATTTCATGGCCGGCAAGAATTAAACAGACAGGTCAAATCAGAAGCCAGTTTGCTCATATTACAGATATTGTACCGACGATTTTAGAAGCAGCCAATATTCCACAGCCCAAAAAGGTAGACGGTTTTGAACAAACGCCAATTGCGGGAAAAAGTCTTGTGTATTCATTTGATAATGCAAATGCGCCTGAAACCCATAAAACACAGTATTTTGAAGTTATTGCCAATAGAGGTTTTTATAAAGATGGCTGGCTGGCAAGTACAACACCAAAAAATCTTCCGTGGCAAGGCCACCCTGTACCCTCAGAAGATCCTGTTAAAGATTATAAATGGGAACTATATGATCTTACAAAAGATTACAGCCAGGCGAATGATATTGCAGCACAAAATCCGGAAAAATTAAAAGAAATGCAAAAAGCTTTTATGGAAGAAGCAGAGAAATATAAAGTCTTTCCATTTGATGACCGTTATATTGACAGAGTAAATCCGGAGAATCGACCAAAATTTAACGAAGGCAGAACAAAATTCACTTTTCATCAAGGAATCTCACGTATTACAGAAGGAATGGCGCCTAACATGAAAAACACATCGTTCAGCATAACGGCAGATATTGATGTAAAAGCAGGCCAGGAAGGTATGATTATTACGCAAGGCGGTTATTTTGCCGGTTTAGCATTGATGCTTCAAAAAGGAAAACCAACATTTGCCTATGCATTTTCGCATTATCCAGAACATAAATGGAGTATTCAATCGCCTACGGCCCTAACAGCAGGAAAACATACCATTATATTGAATTTTGATTACGCTGGTGGCGGAGTTGGAAAAGCGGCAAAAGCTACCTTAATGGTCGATGGTAAAAAAGTAGCCAGCGGTGATATTTCTAAAACAGTTCCAAGTAGGTTCTCTTCTGATGAAACTTTAGACGTAGGCGAAGACTTTGGTACACCAGTAAACAGAACTTACGATGCTCCTTTTACTTTTCAGGGCAAAATCGAGAAAGTTACGGTGGACTTAAAACCTTAGTTATTCTATACACTAAATTATAGTCAGCATTTTACTTCATAAAATAACATAAAAAATCCTCCAAAATCAATTATATTTTTGGAGGATTTTCAGTTTTATTACAGTTACTTCTATTTAAATATCTATTCAATATTATATTTAAATATCAATCTTCTACACCTTCAATGCGTTCAAAAATTTCTTTCACTTTTGATTTACTCCTTTATGTAAAGAATATCATTAGCGCTTCATAAATATCGAATTGGGTTCAATTGGTACCAATTACATTTACCTAATGACACTCGCTACATAAACTGATAATTATAGAAATTCAATTTAATTTTCTGTAACGCTTTCCAATTATTCTATAGCTAAATTTGTAAAAATACAAGCCATTAAAAAAAGTAAAAGCCCTGGAAGTTTTCTTCCATTCGACAAAAAAAGAATTAAAATTAAACATCATGGAAAAGTATAATAATGAAAATTATGGTCAGACAGATCCAGATTTTATAGATCAGGAAACACTTATTGATAACGATAATTATAAAAAAGAGGAAGATCCGTATGAACAGCATTATAACGGAGAATTTATAGGAGATGTGAATCACGAGACCAATGATTACAGCCGAAATGAAAATATTCCGAACGAAGAAAGAATCATTAATGAGGATGGTTTAATTACCAATGACGAAGAAAAGGATACAGAATATGTTCCGGATGACGTCGATGATCATAATAAACCTGACGATGATGAAGAAGAACATATAGATGATGATCTTGATGAAATGGATGACTTTGAAGCGGAACATTTTCCTGAAACACATCCCAGAGAATAAGAAACACGTCAGTTTATGGATCTTTCAACCCAAATTATTTGGCTTTTTGTTTTAGCGGTTCCAGTTGCTTGCATCAGTTGGACGGTAACGCATGAAGAAATTTTTAGGGAACCCAGAGAATGGTGTGTCAAACATTCTAAAAATGACAGGACATTACTGTCAAGAAAAGCGTTCTATCTTTTTACCTGTGAATACTGTTTTAGCCATTATGTCACAATTGCCTGTTTATTCTTTACGGATTATAAACTTTTGTTAAATGACTGGCGCGGGTATATTTTGGCAGGATTCTCGCTAGTTTTTGTTGCGAATGTCTATATGAGCCTTTTGGCTTTGCTAAGACAAGCTATCAAAAAGGAAAAAGTAGAGATTGAAAAAATCGAGATTGAAACAGACAACGAAAAAGTCTCAAAATAAAAGACAAAAAAGTTCAAACAAATAAATTATTATAATCATGGAAAATTTAAATTTCATAGACCCATTATTACACGGTATTACACCAAATCCGGCCTCTAAACTTTCTGTTAGGAATTTAGTTTGCGCTGGTATAAGTACGCTTGCTGTTAGTGCTGTATTAAAAAAAACAGGTCATAATAAGACTGCAGCTGTTGTTGGAGGTCTTGCATTGCCATTGTTAGCGTCAGCATGCTATAAAAAACTATCAAAAATATCTAAAGACAAAAAAGCAGAAACCGAAAGTAGTGGTATTGAGTATAATCACTAAAACTTTTGTTTCAGGTTTTTCTTTGTTTGCTTCGCCAGTTCGGCTAAAGCCTCGTGTCAAGTTTCAAGCTATTGGAACCAAAATAAGAGACTAAAAAAATTAGCCACGAAAATTCATGAGTGTCTGCTTCTGTAGAAAAACTCCTGAAGGCGTGGCTATTTTTTGTTTCAGATTTTCTTGAGGTTTAAAGTTATTGGAACCGAAGGCAAACTAAAAAAGTTAGCCACGAATTCACGAATTATTGTCTACTATCATGTAGAAAAATTCGTGAATTCGTGGCTATTATTTTAAAATGTCCAGAAAGTAACCTGAAACTTGAAACCTCAAACAAAAAAAACTAAGCTTATGCCAAGTTAATATTCCCCTCTACCCAGTTTAAGGCTTTATTGAAATCTATTTTTTTGAATCCGTGGAATTCTCCCGGAACGACATAGCTAAATCCGTTGGTAAACGAAATAATATCTTCTGAATCTGAAATTATAGCCGCTCTGTTCCATTTTCCAAGATGCTTTAATCCAAGTAATGCATCTTCTAGCCAGGCACCGGCCGTAAAATTTTCCAGGTCAGTATCCAGAACTAATAAAAAATTGATTTCATTGGTCTGCTTTATTAAATGCTCAACAGCAGGGATTACTACACTCAGAAAATCTTCTTTAGTTACTTCTGCCAATGCTCTAAAAGC
The DNA here is from genome assembly GCF_015351595.1 of Flavobacterium sp. LC2016-12. Lineage (GTDB taxonomy): Bacteria > Bacteroidota > Bacteroidia > Flavobacteriales > Flavobacteriaceae > Flavobacterium. The sequence continues at coordinate 327,405 of NZ_JADKPT010000003.1, forward strand.
GACTATATTATCAGTTGTGTCTATTTGATGTATCATGATATTCTCATTTTGAATTATTATTTATTGAATGCTTTTTATGTAGTATTTTTTTGTCACAGATGATGTGAAGCTCTATCAAAAATACCACTATTATAAGTGTTCAATATTATATCATTGCACTTGTATTTTATAAAATAACTATCTTTTGCTAAGGTTCTAAGGGACTAAGATGCTAAGGTTCTAAGTTTTTTTTGATCTTAGAACCTCAGTGCCTTAAAACCTCAGCGCCTATAAAAACAAATGCAACTCATAGAGTTGCATTTGTTTTTTATTTAGAAATTTTTGATTTATCAATTTCATCGATAAAAGGAATTGAATCCTGAATTTCTCCTCTTATTGTTACTTGTAAATATTGTTCTAACTGAACAAATTTTGCAGCATTACGTCCACCAACGGCTTTTTTAACTTTACCGAATGTTTTAGATAATAGCTTGTCTGATTCGGCATTCGTTTTCAAATTAGCTTCTGTTAATTCTGCCGCCTTTACATCATCAAGATTATCATAATTATCAGCATAATCTTTAATTAGCTGCATTTTCTTTTGTCCTAATGCTTTACGCTGCGTTTCATATTCATCATAGATGGTTTGAAATGCCGCTGCCTGAGGTTCTGACAAGTTCATGTATTGTTTCACTAAATCTGCTTTAGATTTACCATAAATACTCTGAATTACAGCAACATCATCTGCCAGACTCGAACCTGATTGTGCATATCCTCCTGCAGTAAAAGCTAAGATAATTACTAAAAATATTTTTTTCATAATTTTATTTGTAAGGTTGAAATTCGATTAAGGGCAATTCTTTATTTACTGAAGTCGTAGCTTAGAACAGCTCCCAATCCAAACTGAAATGTTGATGCATAATCAGTAACTCCCACAGGTCCCCAGTAGTAGTCCCAGTAATAATCATATCCAACAGCTGCTGACATCGATTGCAAATAAGCATTAAAATTAATTGAGAGTGGTGAATTGGTTTTTACTTTCACACCGGCCTTAATTTCCCAGGCAAAATAAGTTCCGCTGCCACTTTGAGGTGTATTAAGGATTGCAATACCGGCACCAGCACCTAAAAATGGCATGGCTTTCGAAGCACTTGACCCAAAATAATAGGTATAATCTGCTAATATATAATTGATAGAACCATCATCATCTCCCTTATTAACCTGACCATTAGCAGGAATACCAGCAGCAGGTATAGGAAGATATGTATATAAAGGCATCTTTGTATCAAGTCGGTTATATTTTAATTCAATGGATTGGTTATCAATAAAGAAATATTCCAATCCTCCACCCCACTCAAAACCATCTTCTACTTTTGCATACGAGGAGTCAAATTCTACTTTGTCCGAAAAGGTATAACCTCCATATACATTAAGTAAAAATGCCCCTTCACTTTGAGCTGACATTGTCAGCGAGAAGAAAAAAACTGCGAATAATAAATGATACTTTTTCATGATTTCTAATTTTAATTTGATTTATAATTGACTTAATTTTTTGATTTACTTTTTTGTTTCGATTGTTACTTTATCCAGTTTACCATTAAAATGTGGTGATGTTCCATAATTGGTAACCGGCGTTCCGTCATCTGTACCAACATCAGCAAGATCATCTACAGAGAAAATTCCCGGCTGTGTTTTGGTTAGTTTTCCTTCTGCTACTTTATTTCCATCAACAGTGATCGTTCCTGTCCCTCCTTTTCCCAAACCTCCACCATCATATTTAAAATCGTAAACGATAGTGTGTTTTCCCGGTTTCAGGGCCTGATCAGCCTGAATGTTATAATTATCAAGTCCTAAAAAATTATAAGTAAATGCAGGTTTTCCTTCCTTAACATAAAATGAAAAACCGCCAAATTTTCCTCCCTGACATACCAAAACGCCATTTGATTTTTCTTTTACTTCAACTTCACTTGTAATGCTGTAAGAAGTATTTCTAGTACTGATAAAAACATCTACCCCCATTCCTTTCATTCCTTCTCCATAGGTAACTTTGGTTCTTTTTCCCATTACATCAGGGCGTCCTACAGTTTCTGCATCCAGTCGTTCAAGCAAGCGGTCATCAAGTGGTAAAACATGATATTTTTCAGCTTCTTTCATAAATATGGTTTGAAGTTCTTTAAGCTTTTCCGAATTTTTTGCAGCCAGATTATTACTAAGAGAAAAATCTACATTAGAGTTGTATAAATCCCACGAATCATCTTTTAAGGAAGTGGCCGGTTTTTGATTCCATGCCGGTCTGTGAATCGTTCTGGCATACCAGCCATCATGATAAATTGCTCTGTTTCCAAACATTTCAAAATACTGTGTGGTATGACGTTCTTTTGCTTTAGCATCATCAAAAGAATAGACCATACTTGTTCCTTCAATCGGATCTTGCTTGATACCATTAACCTCTTTTGGCGCCGGAATTTTACAAGCTTCAAAAACCGTTGGCGCAATGTCAATAACATGCGTAAACTGGGAACGGATTTCTCCTTTGGCTTTTATACCGGCAGGCCATCTGATAATCATTCCGTTTCGTGTTCCCCCAAAATCAGATGCTACTTGTTTAGTGTAAGAAAACGGTGAATCCATTGCCACTGCCCAACCCGCTGCATAATGCGGATATGTATTTGGACCTCCCCATTCACCATAATGTTTTAGCATATCCTGAACTGTTTCAGGAACTGCATTAAAATAAGTCATTTCATTAAACAAGCCGCTCATTGTTCCTTCTGCACTGGCACCATTGTCTCCCACTATGTAAATAAAGATGGTATTGTCTAATACTCCAAGATCAGCAATAGCATCGTAAAGACGACCAATTTCATGATCTGTATGTTCTCCAAATCCAGCATAAGTTTCCATTTGACGGGCAAACATTTTCTTTTCATCAGCTGAAAGTGTACTCCAGTCTTTTATATCTGTTGGTTTTGGACCAAGCTTGGTGTCTTGTGGTACCATTCCAAGTTTCTTTTGATGCTCTAAAGTTTGTTCTCGAATTTTATCCCAACCCTGATCAAATTTTCCTTTGTATTTATCGATATATTCCTGTGGTGCGTGATGAGGTGCATGTGTAGCTCCTGTAGCAAAATAAATCATGAAAGGTTTATCTGGAGTCAGTGCCTGTTGGAAACGAACCCAGCTGATAGCCTGATTGGTCATATCGGTTGTAAAGTGATAGTTAGGATCTTTCGGAATTTCAACCTGAGCCGTTCCATCATAAATAAGTGGTGCCCATTGATTGGTTTCTCCTCCAATAAATCCATAAAATTTATCAAATCCGGAATGTGTTGGCCAACGGTCTAACGAACCTGAAACTGATATTTCCCATGGCGGAGTTTCATGATACTTTCCAAAAGCCGCCGTACTATAACCATTTTGTCTCAACACTTCAGCCATCGGCGTTATGCTTTGTGGTCGTACTCCAGTATTTCCCGGAAAGACAGTTGCAGCTTCCATAATCGCTCCTGCATTATTGCTGTGATGATTGTATCCAGTGAGCAGCGCAACACGTGTAGGCGAACAAAGTGCAGTAGTATGAAAGCGATTGTAACTAATTCCCTCTTGTCCAACTTTGTCGAGCACAGGCATATTAACCGGACCGCCAAAGCGACTTGAAGCGCCAAAACCCATATCGTCAATTAAAACAACTACAACATTAGGAACACCTTTTGGCGCTTTTACTTCCCAACGCGCAGGTGCTTTCGCATCACGAGCATCCAGTTCTGTGTAAGTTTGTCGGGGTGGTTCTTTTATAGGTAATGAAGTTCTGTCAAGATTTTGTCCCAAAGTTATTTGCGAAAAAATACAGGTTACCAATAGGACAACCAACAATGCAAGTAATTGTTTTTTCATGCTTCTCTTTGTTTATGCAAATTAAATCTGGAGAAATGGGGAATTTAAATTATCCTGATCTATAAATAATACGGCTACTTTTCTACTTTATACAATTCTGGTGATTAATCAGTATTAAATAAAATAGCAGTATTAATTTCTTGAATGTCAATTTAATTATTGCCCTTTCTTAAAATTACCTCAAAGCTAAATAGAATTAGAAATAAACATCTGATGTAATGCCTTTTAATGGTTTCATATTATAATTTGAAACCAAAAAAATGAATATAATTTAACGCAATAATACCAAAATACTTACTACATAAAAATATTTATTTCACTGATTTTCATATATTTGCATATATTTTAACACTTACATTCTTAGAAAAAAACATAATTACAGTACCAACTTTTAATCAAAAATCACATGGCAGACGTTTACAAAGTAGTTACAACACTTTATGCCTACGTTTATAAGAACATAGGAACCGACGGAAAACCAAAATCAAAAAACAATACCATTTTGATGGGATCATTTGTCAAAGTTTTACCGGAAGAAAATGGCAATTGGCAAAAAATTTATGCCTTTAGCAAAGAAGGCTGGATTGACAAAAACTGCATTGGTTTGTCTCCATCGCTTAAATGTTTTTATGTAGATGTGGGTCAGGGTGATGGTGCTTTGATTGAAGTTGGCAATGATGAAAACGGACTAAAAATAATTATTGACGGAGGACCAAATGATAATTTAAGCAACTATTTAAGTAAATGGCAATACAAATATTACTTTGATAAAAACAAGAAAGTCCATCTGGATTATATCTTCATCAGTCATTTTGATAAAGATCATTATCAGGGCTTAATTGATATTATTAATGATGATCATTATACTATCGGAACCATTTACCATAACGGAATTGCGAAATTCAATAATGCTAAAGTGAATTTTCCAAAACTGGAATACAATACCGAATTAGGAAAAAAATCCAAACAAGGAACCGAATATTTTCTCGAGACTTCCTTTACTACTTTGGCCGAATTCAATGCTTTAAAACTAAAAGGCGGCATGCTTGATTTACAGGAAAAATTTCTGGCCGCAGTCAACAATGCTACTTCTCAGGGAAGGTTAACCAATTTTGAGCGCCTGGATCATACTAAAACTATTCCGCAGAAATTAATCAACAATAAAAATTTTAAGATTGAAGTTTTAGGTCCGGTCACCTCTCAAATCAATAATAAATTGGCCTATAAATATTTTGATGATGAAGCACATACGATAAACGGACATAGTCTAGTATTGAAAATAACCTACGGAAACCGTTCTTTTTTATACGGAGGAGATTTGAATATTCCTGCTGAAGAACATTTATTGGAACATTATAATCATGCAAATCCTTTTGAGGTTGACGTTGCCAAATCATGTCATCATGGAGCATCTGAATTTACAACTGATTTTATGGAAAAAGTAAATCCGTATGCAACAGTAATTTCATCAGGAGATAATGAAACCTATTCGCACCCGAGAGCCGATGCTATTGGATGTGCCGGAAAATATACCAAATCAAAAAGGCCTTTGGTTTTTTCGACTGAATTGGCCCGTTCTACCGACAGTACCAACAGAATTAAATACGGGATGATTAATTTAAGATGTGATGGAGAAAATATTATCATGGCCCAAATGAAAGAAGCTGTCAGCAGCGGCAGTGTTTGGGATTTGTATGAAGAAATTCATTTTAATCCAACTGTTTAATATTTCTGATTTATCTCAAAAAACAAAAGCCTGTCTCTTACGAAACAGGCTTTTTGTAAAAAAATAAATAAAAATAAACTAACACAAACTTAATTGTATCCTTGATTTTGTTTGATTTCTTTAGTCACATCAATTGTTGACTGCGGAATTGGGAATATTCTTCTAAAAGGCTGTGAAGCGGATTTTGCAGTTCCCGGTAAATCAAATTTCCCAAAACGGATCATTTGTGGTCTTCTGTACAATTCCCAGTACAATTCGAAACCAATTTCCTTATACAATTGCTCAGCATCTAAAGAGGTTAAGGCTTTTCCCGGAGCACTTGCATATAAGGATTCTCTTTTTCTGCTGGTACGCAGTTTATTCAAATCTTCCATAGCTAATCCGGCACTTCCTTTTCGGAAGTAAGCCTCTGCTCTCATGGTGTATATTCCACCTAAACGAAACAATGAAATATCAACATTACTGTTTCCGTTTCCTCCTTCCGGATCAAATTCATATTTAAAAACACGCGCGCCCTGATTGATTTCATTTTGAGCAAAAACTGCCTGAGCCGGGTTTTTAAACGTTAATGATGGTGTAAAATCCATTCTTGTCGTCGTACTTTTTTCCATATACAAAGGAGAAACTTTAATACGATTACCTACCATTTCTAAAGATCCTGAAGGCAATAATATTGGTCCGTATTGAAGTCCGGCCTGAATCCCTCTATTAAAATGGAACCAAGGTAAGTTTGCACTTTTCGGTACAATATCTGTTGCAGGAACGCTCACATCGGTACCATCATTCATAAACCATGTACCATCTGCATATTGATAATGTTGCTGAAATCTTGGATCTTCGTGATTTCCATCCCAGGTTGCATAAAATTCGGGAGTTGTACAAGCCGCATTTGTTCCTCTGTTTGCTGCAGATGTTCTCTGGTTACGCTCCATACACACATAAGCAAAACTGTTAGAACCGTTACGTATGTAATCAATCTTTTGAGAAATAGCGAAAATAAGTTCTTTACCATTCTCGTTATCTCTTGCAAAGTTTTTGAAATAATCACTTTCTAAACTGTATTTTCCGGAATTGATTAGTAATGAAGTGTAATAAATGACACGATCCATATCCGTTCCTCCCCCGCTTACTGCAGCTTCATTAAAATTAAAGTTTGAAGTGGCATTGTAACGATCTTTAAAAACGGCACGGTTTAGATACATTGTACTTAAAAAAGCGTAAGCTGCTTCTTTCGAAAAACGCCCGTGGTGTGTTTGCTGCTCTCCCATTGGAGCCAAATCAGGAAGCAAAGCTTCAACATCTGTAATTAATTTATCGATTTGAGTATCCGCTTTTAAAATTTGCAAAGGTGCTTTTGGATTCATCGGATCTCTGTAAGGCGTTTGTCCATACAAATCCAAAGTTGTGTACATATAATAGGCCAAAAGAGCTTTAGCTTCAGCCAAAAACAATTTTTTCTGTGGGATCGAGCTTTGTTCGATAGATTGAACTGCCGTTAGAGAACGCGTAATTCCGTTAGTTAATAAATTCCAATTATTACCTACCACAGCATTATCAGATTTCCATGTAAATTCGTGCATGTCTCTCCATTTTCCACCATCACCCCAGTCACTTCCGCGAGTTGGCAAAATAGCCTCATCTGTTGTGTATTCCTGTAAAGAAAAAACGGCTCCGTGATCTGTAAAAGTTCCGTCTCCCAATCGATCATAAGCTGCAGCAAGTGCACCTGCAGGATTAGAGGCATTATCTCCTAAAACCTCATCAAGAACAACTTCATCAAGATCAGTACAACTGGCAAACAACCAGATGAAAGAGAATAATGTTATTAGTTTTATATTAAAAATTTTATTTGTCTTCATAATAATTATAATTTTAAAGTTGCTCCAAAACTGAATGTTCTGGAAGTTGGATAACTAGCATAATCAATACCGATAGATTGATTTCCACCATTTGACTTTGGACTGTTGATTAAAGGATCATAACCAGAATAATTTGTAATCGTAATTAAGTTTTGTCCTGTAACATAAAGTGTCAATCCGTTGATCCAGTTCATTCCTTTTAAATCGAAATTGTATCCAACACGAGCTGTATTTAATCTGATAAAGTCTGATTTTTCTAAGAAAAGTGTCGATAAAATTGGTGAATTTGTAGCATTTGCTCCCGACTCATAATAACCTGTAGCAACGTTTCTGTCAGATGCTAAGTTGTTAATATTTAAGGCATTTAATCCTGTGTTATTCAATAAATAACCTCCCGTTTGCCCAATGATTGAGAAAGAGAACGTAAAGTTTTTGTATCTCATATCACTATTAAATCCGTAGTAAAAAGTTGGTAACGCTCCTTCAATAATTACCCTGTCGCTGTTGTCAATTTTACCGTCTCCGTTTTGATCTTTAAATACATTTGCTCCGTTTGCATCAAAACCAGTATGCTCTAACAAATAGAAAGATCCTGCTGCGTAACCACTTTTGTAGATATTAGCATTAACTCCAGATTGTCCCGGCCCTGAAATAGTTCCGCTCAAAATTTCTGAAACTGGCAAATCTTCAATTTTGTTATTTATAGTCGCGCCATTCATATCGATATTCCACGAGAAATCTTTATTATCAATAATTTTTGAACCCAGCATAAACTCAAAGCCCGTGTTTATGATTTTCCCATCGATATTCGTCCAGATTGTAGTAGTTGGACTCAAAGCCTGTGAAGGAACATTCAAAATAGCATCGGTTGTCGTTTTATTGAAATAATCTAAAGTTCCATAGAATTTATCATTCCAAAAACTAAAATCTAAACCAGCATCATATTGCGTAACAACTTCCCATTTTAAATCAGGATTTGGTGTTCTGTTTACTGAGACTCCGTTTACCAGGTTCAAATCATCATATAAATAATATCCGTCAGCTCCTGCAAGAGAATAACTTGCCTGTGTAATTTTATTTTCAACTTCCTGGTTTCCTGTTTGTCCCCAGCTTAATCTTAATTTTAAGTTACTAACAGCTGAAGCATTTTCTAAGAATTTTTCTTTAGAGATATTCCAACCCAAAGCAGCTGAAGGAAAATAACCGTATTTGTTATTATCTCCAAAACGAGTAGAACCGTCTGCCCTCATCGAAGCCGTTAAAAGATATTTATTATCGAAACTATAATGTAACTTTCCAAAATAGGATTGTAATTCGTTTTCCTGAGCATATCCTGCAACTCCTGATTGTGTTCCTGCAAATCCAGGATTGATAGATGGCGGTACACCAACTCCCTGATTTGAAATTCCGTCAATACTGAAACCTGTCCCGGATCTTTCAAATTTTTGATAAGAGAATCCACCCAGTGCTTCAAATTTATGTTTGTCTAACGCTAAATTGTAAGTCAAATAATGTTCGATCAAAGAGTTTTTTGAATCTAAATTATTCTGAACGTATTTCCCTTTTGGATTTAAATCGGTTAAGTTTGGGAAAATTGTAGTGTTTCTTTCTGCCGCCGAACGGTCAAAACCAATGTTCAATTTATATTCCAGTCCGTCAACAATTCGAAGTGAAGCCTCTAAGTTTGCCAAGACTCTTAATGTGCGCGTTTCGTCATCATAAATACTTAACAAATAAGCCGGATTATAATGCGCATTCATGTTGAAGTTGGTGTACTTTCCGTCAGCATCAAAAACAGATCTTGTTGGGTTTGCCATTAAGGTATGTACTATCAACTGTCCGTTTGAACCACCGTCATCACTTGTTGGCACTCCGTCATCTTTAGTTTCACTCGCTGTAAGGTTCAGTTTTACTTTCAAACGTTTGTCATCCAAAAAGGATTCAGCTGCATTAATTCTTCCCGACATACGTTTGAAATTACTATTTCTGATTATACCTTCCTGATTCATTTGTGCAGCAGAAGCGTAATAATTTCCCGTTTCTGTTTGTTTAGAAAAAGCCAATGAATTATTTGTCGTAATAGCCGTTCTGTAAATTACATCCTGCCAGTCTGTATTTCCTCCGTGATCAAACGCAGGATCTTTAATCGCTTTTCTGTATTGATCAGCATTTAAAACATCCAATTTATTGGCTACGTTTGAAATTCCGGTATAAGAATCAAATGTTAGAGTTCCCTCTCCTTTAGATCCTTTTTTAGTCGTTACCAAAACAACTCCATTTGATCCTCTTGCACCATAAATTGCTGCTGCCGACGCATCTTTCAAAACCGTAATCGATTCGATATCACTATTATTCAAAAAGTTTAAAGGGTTTTTAGCCTGTGAACTTCCAAAACCAACATTACTCGCACCAGGACTCACATCATCATTAGACAATGGCACTCCATCAACCACAAACAAAGGCGTGCTTCCGCTTCTGATAGAACCAACTCCACGAATCGTAACATTAACACCTGCTCCCGGCTCACCACTTGTACTTACAACGCGAACACCAGCCACTTTTCCTTGTAATAATTGATCCGGAGAAATAGTGGGACCTTGTTTAAAATTAGCCGCTTCTAATTGTGTAACAGCTCCCGTAACATCTTTTTTAGACTGCTTACCGTAACCCACAACTAAAACTTCAGCCAATTCAGCTGTATTTGGTTCCAACTGAATTGTCATAAAAGTATTTTGTGCAGCCACACTTTTCGTTTTATAACCTAAATAAGAGATTTCGATTGTTTTTCCTTCTCCAACCATAATTTCAAATTCACCGTCAAAATTTGTAGTCGTTGCGTTTGATGAACTTGTTTCTTTGATTGTTGCACCAGGAATTGGTACTTTATTTTCATCAACAATTTTTCCTTTTACTTTGATTTTGTCAACCGCTTTATGAGTTGTCGTTTTTGGAGCTTCTGTTTTCTGAATTAAAACTAATTTTCCATTAATATTATAATTGAAATTAGCTTTTTTAGAAAGGTCGCTCAAAATCAATGCAACAGATTCGTTGCTATAATTTACTGTATAAACCGTATTATCAGCAATTATAGCCTGCCCGTAGCTAAATTTATAATCGGTTTGCTGGCTTAATTTTGAAAAGATAGAAACAAGTGTAGCTTTTTCTATTTTATTTTTTACTTTTGAATTTTCTAGGAAACTAGTTGTACTGTAACCATTTTGAATGGCCAGTAACGCCATTACTAAAAAGACAATTCTCTTTAGATTTAAATAGGAAAGTTTAAAATACATGATTTAAGTTATTGGTTTTTTATCGATACTTAATTATTAATCGCAGTTGTTCTCAGCAACTGCTTTTTTTGTTTTTAATTCACTTTTACTATTTCGCCATAAACTTTAAATTTTAGGTTTGTGATGTAATTAATTTGTTCTAAAACATTCTCTAATGATGCGTCCTTCTTAATGAATACCGTTAGCGGCATTGCTAATACGTGTTCATTATCATACTGAAATGAAACTCCGTATTTATATTGTAAAATTGTGATAACGTGTTTAAGAGTAGTTTGATCTAGTGTGACATCGGTGTTATACCAATTCACTAAAAACGATTTGTCAGCCAGTTGTTTGGTTAACTTTTGAGATTCAAAAAGCGCTTCTTCATTCGGCACTAAATCAACGCTCTGCCCTTTTGAAGTAACATTTACTTTTCCTGTCACAACAATTACTTCACATTTTGATTTTGATAACTGAATGTGAAATGACGTTCCAACTACTCTTGTTTTAATTTCGCCTGAAGAGATAATAAAAGGATGCATTTTATCTTTGGCCACTTCAAAAAACGCATTTCCTTTTAATAGCGAAACTTTTCTTTCTTCTCCCTCAAATTTTTCAGGATATTGAAAAATAGAATTTGCTGCCAGATAAATTTTCGAGCCGTCATTTAATTGGATAGATTTGGGGGTATCTAAAGTTTTAAATGTTAGTTGCTTTTCAACTGAAAAACCTGGTTTGAAAAAAAATCCCAAACCAACAAGAAAAAGAATACTGGCAGCGGCCATGTATTTTAAATAAGGATTGAAGCTTTTCTTCTTTCCTATTCGAAGTTGAATTCCTTCATATATATGTTGCGAAACTTCATCTGGATTTCCCATTGTCGTTTCATTCCATTTTGAATTTTGATATTGGTCAAAAGCAAAATCATTTAATAAATTTTCTTCTGCTATTGACGTTTTATTCCTTGAACTTTTATCTATTAAATGTTCTAAACTATGTTTGATTCTTTTTATCATACTTGCTATTATTACAAGTAAGTACCGGAATCACGAAATCGTACTATCGGGAAATATTATGAAAACATCAACGGAAAGTTATCTTAAAACTTTTGGTGTAAAATGATGTATGGAGCCAACCAGGCAAGGTCTTTTAAGCCTTCTCGAAGTTGTTTTAAGGCAGAAGAAATTTGATTTTTAACCGTTTGTTTTGAAATTCCAAGTTCATCAGCAATCATTTCGATTGACATATCCTGAAATTTGTACATCAATAAAACTTCTTTTCGTTTCTCCGGAAGTTTATCTAATAAAGAATAAAGTAAATCCATTAATTCAGGATCAATCGAAGCAAAATTATCGATAACATAATCTTCAAACTGATCTTCCATAATGGTCTTATCAAAACGATTGTTTTGATAATGTTTGAAAACCTGATTTTTTACGGCGCGAAACAAATATGGTTCAATCGCATTAATATTCAAATCGTCTTTTCGTTCCCATAAATCAATAAAAACATCCTGAACAATGTTCTGCGCCAAGTCTTTATCCTGAGTCATCGTATACGAAAACGCATTGAGCTTTTTCCAGTATTCGGTATACGTTTGTTCAAAAATTTCAGGATTCTTCATAGTCGATTTTGGTAGTATTTGGAGTTGTAAAATAATAAAATGTTATACCAAAGTTTTTTGCCTGAAGGTTAACTTTAAATTAAATAATGAATTCTTTTGCTGTATAAATACTACTATTTTAAGGTAAAAATGACAATCGGTTTGCGATTTCTTTTTCTTAAACTAACATAAGATTCGACTTCTGTTTTTAATTTAGTGCTCTCTAAAAAGTGTTTTCTTTTGATGCGTCCCCTAATCTAGTAACGCTTTTTACATTTTCCATCATGAAACAAATTCTGTTCACCCTATTTCTTGCCAGCGCCATTAACAGCAGCGTTCAGGCACAAAATGACAATCTAAAAATCAATCAAATTCAGGTTATTGGTTCTCACAACAGTTACCGCCACGCCATTGAAACTGATCTATACAATCTTATTCAGGCCAAAGACACAAGCCGTTCTTTAAATGGTTTGCAGTACACTCATATTTCTATTACAGATCAATTAAATAAAGGTCTAAGAAATCTTGAAATTGACGTTCAGGCTGATCCTAAAGGCGGAAAATTTGCGCACCCAAAAGGTTTAGACCTTGCAAAATCTGAAGAAGCTTATGATCCAAATGGAGAAATGAAAAAACCCGGTTTTAAAGTTTTTCATATGATCGATATCGATTTTAGAACATCCTGCTACACACTTCAAAATTGCCTGGCAGAATTAAAAAAATGGTCTGATGCCAATCCGGATCACGTTCCGGTTTTTATTACTTTGGAACCAAAAGATGACGATAGTTATTTAGGTACAAAGGCAGAGAAATTTACACCCGAATTGTTTGATGCTTTAGACAAAGAACTTAGAAAAGGTTTAGGAGATAAATTAATCACACCAGATATGGTACGTGGTAAATACAAAACCTTAGAAGAAGCTGTTTTGAATAACAATTGGCCAACATTGAAAAAAGCAAAAGGTAAATTCTTGTTTATTTTAGATAACAACGGAGCCAAAAGAGATTTATATGCTCTAAATCATCCTTCCTTAAAAGGACGTGCTGTTTTCATTAATGCGGAACCTGGAAAACCGGAAGCGGCGACTTTATTCAGAAATAATTCTGAAGATCCTCAAATTGCTGATTTAGTTAAGAAAGGCTACATCATCAGAACCAGAGCCGATTCTGACACTAAAGAAGCACGAAAAAACGATTACACGCACTTTGAAGCAGCCAAAAAATCAGGAGCACAAATTATAACGACCGACTATTATTTGCCAAGTACGTTTTTCAATTCTCCTTATCAGATAAAATACGATGACGGAACTTATGTGAGAGTTGATCCGATTAATGGAGTGAAGTAAGTTCCAGTTGAAATACATAAAAATTTAACCGCAAAGAGCGCAAAGATTTTTTGACTTACTCTATGCTCAGAAAACACAAAGTTCGCAAAGCTTTGTCTATAAAACTTTGCGAACATTGCGTAAATCTTTGCGCTCTTTGCGGTTAAATCACTTCAAACCAGTAATCACTCCAGTCTTCAAATCAACAGTAAAATGATCTGCAGGAACTTCATGCATAAATTTATTGAAGATGATTAAAAACAATCGCATTTGGTTTTGCAATGGTTTTTCTTTTGAAGTATCGGCTGCATGATTTTTAAAAAACAATTGAGACAATACTTTATATTGTTTTGCTCTCGCTGTTCCCACATCGGCCAGAGCCAATTCATCGGCACTTCTGAAACGATAAAAATCAACCAATAAATCGTAACCCGTCCAGTTAAAATCTTTTTTTTTGAGTTTATTCTCTTTTAAATATTGATCTGATTTAAGTTCTGCATCTTTCCATTCTTTTTGAAATCTTTCCTTATTTTTCAAGACTTCATCAAAATCATTCTCTGATTGAACGTTTGCTAAAACCAATAAATCCTGTGCGGAAAGTTTCAGGAAAAAATCTTTGAAATTAGAAGGCCAATCGTCTGATAAAAAACGTAGGCGAACCAATTCTTTTAGATGGAAATCAGTGAAATTATGATAGTTTTTGGTTTTCAAAATATCGATATTCCAAATGTCTTTTGCGTTTTGACTTTCTAAGAATTTATATTCCATTTTGTACAAATCAAAAAGTTCATCGTATCGCGGAACATCATCAATTGTGATGGTTTGAATATCAACTACATTATCTTTTTTAATCGTCAATAATTTATAAGCCGGAATATAAGCTGCCAATGAAGGCGTTTGAATATTTACCAAAGTATTTCCTTTTTCCGTTGTGCGAATTCCGGTATCGTTGATGTGCATGTGCCCACCAAAATGAATTTTCAATCCGGCATCAGCAAAAGTTTTTGCCACTTCCTCAACCGGAACTCTGTTTAATTGCCATTTGTTTGGCCCAAGCAGCTCTTTTATTTCCGGGGAAGCGTCATCATTAAAATCAATCATCGGAAAATGACTGAAAGCAATTAAAGTTTTTCCTTGTTTTTTGGCTTCCGCCGAAATTTGCTCAACCCATTTTATAAGATGCTTTTTATTTGAAAGTACATTGTTATAACCCGTGCTCGCCTCCGAATAACTTTTTGAATCTTTAGGATCGCCATCATTTTTCTTCGGAATATAAACATTTCCATCAATCGCCATTAACCACAATCCGTCTATTGGTTCAACAACATAACTCACATCCGGAACTTCATAACCAGGTGCAACATTATAAACACGGTTTGATAATAAAGCAGCTTCAGAAGCTTTTTCAAAACTATAATTTTGACTGTTATAATTTGAAAAGGGAGTTGCCCAGAATTTGTATTTTTTATTCGGATAAAAACCAAAATCTTTTAATCCGTTTGTGATTCCTAAATAACCCATTTTGGCAATATCGGCTGTTACAATTACAGGCTGTTCGGTACTTAAATTGGGCTTATAAAGGACGTTTTTGCTATAAATGGGTTGGCTTTTTCCGTCTTTACCAAGAAAATCTTCTTTACCGGAATCTTGCTCAAAAGGCCCAACGGGATCGTGATTTCCTGTTGTGATAAAAAATTCGATGTTATATTTCTTTTGATATTGATCCAGAATTTTCTGCAAACCACGAACGTGAATCGGCTGACCGTCATCTGTATAATCTCCGGGAAGTGCGACGTATTTTATTTTTCGCTTTGCGATATCCTCCAAAGCGGCTATAAAAGCAAAATAATTTTCATTGAATATTCTAGTCGAATGCAATTGCGAAGCCATTGTTCGCAGTAAAACATATTGTCCGGTTTTCGGATTCAGAACACCTTTATAATCATTATCTGAAAAGGTTCCGAATAAATCCTGCAAGTGTACGTCAGATAAAAAAGCGATTTGAGTACCGTTAAGATTTTTAGGGTTTTGGGCTAGAATATTAGAGTTGAAAAAAAAATAAAATAGAAATATAAAACAAGCTTTATGAGTGAATGTAATTTTTAAATTCATTAGGTTAAATTTTAAAAAGATTTATGAAATGGGCGCAATCATCAAAAAAGAACGTGCAATTTTAGTGATAAAAACCTGAAAGATCTTTACTTTATTGTTATCGAATGATAACTTTTGATACCGCTTTCATCAAATAAATATTTATTAAATTTTGTTAAGCTCCAGAGGAGCAAAATATTTATAGCCAAATATTTAACGTTGCTAATAAAGCTCCATCGGAGCGATATGCTATTTTCTATGAATTTAGATGTCACCCCGCTGGGGCTTTAAACCCTAAATTCTATTATTTTCTATAAACATAACATCCCTCTGGGATTTAAATTTTCTACGTCAATGAATTATTTATTAAATTTATATTCAATTTGCAATTTCGATTAATCATGGAAACAAAAGACGGAAAACTAGCCATTTACGCCCAAACCAGAAAAGAATGGCGCGACTGGCTACAGCAAAATTCTCAAACAGAAAAATCAGTTTGGTTGATTTTATACCACAAAAAAAGTAAAGTTGAAAGCGTTAATCTGAATGACGCAACTGAAGAGGCATTATGTTTTGGCTGGATCGACAGTTTGTGTAAAAAACGAGATTTTGAAAGTTTCTATCTGACTTTTACACCCCGAAATCCTAAGAAAAGCAAATGGAGCCAGCCTAATAAAGACCGTGCAGCAAAAATGATAGAACAAGGTTTAATGACCGAACATGGCCAGTTAATGATTGATCTTGCCAAAGAAAACGGCAAATGGGAATCTGCATAGAAAAGGCTGTCATTACTGACAGCCTTCCATTACATTAAAACCTTAAAATTAATGTATCTAAAACCATTATGGCGAATGGTTTAGGATTATTTTTTAATAAAACGCTTAATTATCTTCTCTCCATCTTTCTCAAAAACAACCAGATAAACTCCTTTTCTCAAATTCGAAACGTTCAAACTATTGTCATTCATTTCTTGAGATAAAACTACACTTCCTGTTTGAGAATCGACTACATTAAGATTTCCTCCTGAAACATCTTTTGTAAAAAATAACGTTTCTGAAACCGGATTTGGATACACATTAAAGACAACATCAATTGGTTCTTCTTCTTCAATAAGAGATGAAGTTTCCCCCGTTATAGCAGCTGCACCAATTTTTGTGATTTTAATCCAGTTGATGTTCATACCTGTATTTTGAATGTAGATTCCAAAATTATACGTTCCTGCATTTACGTTTACCGTTTGTGTAACGGTTTGCCAGTTTTGCCAGCCTCCCGTATTAGGTATATCAACATTTCCCAGAATAATCGTTCCTCCGTTTAAATCAGATGATAATCTGCCTCCAGTTACGCCACTTGCTACTCTGTATTCAATTAAATACGAACCTGTGGTTGGAAAATTGATGTTATTATACGCAATCCAATCACCTGTTTCGGTGTAACCAACGTTTGATCCTCCTCCAGTATCTGTTGTCACTTCGACCTGAATTCCACTCATAGCAGAATAATCTTCGGCCTGAATTAAAGTTGAAGTTTGTGCAGTTGTGGTGGAGATTAATTTCCATTGTCCACAAGTTTGATTGTTGTTATCCCATTGCTGTACATTTGCGCCATTGGCAGTGCTTGCTCCGGCAACCTCAACAATTCTACCACTGTGTCTGGCTACTATTTTATAAAAGCCATCACCTGTTCCCACCAGAATAAACTGTTGATTTGTAGTTCCATTATATGGATATTGCTCGACATTGGCGCCATTGGCTTTATTAAAACCATTTACATCTAACGATTGGCCGCTGTGATTCGCAATAATTTTATACAGACCATCGCCTAAATGAGTGAAAGTATATTTTTGATTATTTCCTGTATTTACAGTTCCTTGTGCTACATTGGCTCCATTAGCTAAACTGGCATTCCAGACATCCATATTTAAGCCGCTGTTTCTGTTTTGTAAATAGAAAGTCTGATTTCCTAGAGTCGTAACGCCATTGGCCAAAATTCGAATTGAACTTACTTTGTCATTCCACGTTGTATTTAAACACGAATTATCAGAATTAATTACAGTCGAAGCTCCCGTAAAATTATCATCCTGATATAAAATCGCCTGAAAACCCTGTGTAATTTTAAGTGACGAAATATCATCATTTAAAATTCCTAAAGCATTTAAACTGGCCAGATTATAATCACCAATTGTCAATCCGCCAGAGAAACCGGTATAATTACAATCTTTATAAACGGTAATCACATCTGTAGAAGCCACTATATTTCCTCCCGGCGGAATAGTTCCTGTAATCGAATAACTTCCTATAGAACCATAAGCCGAATATCCTCCATAACCCGCGCTTCCGGCTCCGTTTCCGTCAACACCAACAAAATATTTACCAGCTGGTAAATTTACATTCATGGAAGCATTTAAAGCAAACGGATCGGAATTCCAATACGTTCCCATTTCAGCTCCGGCCGAATTATATAATCGAAGTAAAAGATGCAGATTTCCATCTCTTGAAACTGTATTGGCATTTATAGATACATTTCCTCCTCCCGTTGTAAACATAAAGAAATCATAATCAGCTTCACTTGAAATAATTCCATTTTTCTGATTGATGGCACCGCTTCCGTTATAATCTAAATTGGCTGCAGCAGCTGTAGTATTACCGTAATCATCGCCTCTGTATCCCACACCAAATTTAGCACTTGCGATAGTGGCAACATCATCTTGTTTGTTGTTGGCATAATCATATTCTCCTTTACTCCATTGTACAACAGGTCTGTAATAACCTGCTCCCATAATAGGTGCCCATGAAGTATTGTTTATCCCGACAAAATAATCTTCAGCAGGATTGGTACGGCCATCATGACCAAGATCAAAAGTATGCCCGACTTCATGCGCTGAGGCATCTCCACCCGATTTGCCCGAAGTAATAAATACCCAACAAGGTACATCATTGTCCCAATTGAAAGAACCAATATAAGCGACACCTCCTGCTCCCGGAGCTGCAGTATTGGTTGGAGTTACCACCACGCGCATTCTTCTGTTTCTTGGATACGAATTAAAAATGGCTTCACTTGTAGTCACATTTAGATTAAAAGGTCTGTAATCTTCTGCCACTACTTCCCAATGTTGCTGTACATCGGCATCACTCATTCTCGATGGTGCTGCGTTAATAGCATTTCCGTTATTCCAAAGATTTCCTGCCGGCATATTATAACCATCAAAATCTAACATTACACAGCCTGCTGCACCCGGTAAACTTTGTAAATTCAACAAAGCGGGCGCAATTGCAGCAGCAACTGCTGTTTTATTGGTTGTTTTTTTAGTGTTTTCAGGTATATCTTTAAAATTAATACAAACAATTGTATTGATATCAACTTTAGAAACATAAGCATTTCCCTGAGCATCTGAATAATATTTGAAAGCTTCTTTTGTTTTCTTTAAAATAATATGACCTTCCAGCTTTTTATCCATCACTTTTACGAAAAAAGAGGATTCGGGAACATCCTTTATTTCTCCAATCAGGAATTCACTTGATTCATTTGATTCTTTGTAATTT
Source organism: Flavobacterium sp. LC2016-12 (assembly GCF_015351595.1). Lineage (GTDB taxonomy): Bacteria > Bacteroidota > Bacteroidia > Flavobacteriales > Flavobacteriaceae > Flavobacterium. The sequence continues at coordinate 346,696 of NZ_JADKPT010000003.1, forward strand.
ATTTTTCCTTTAAAGTTTTTTGAATTTTCAACCTGAAGTAAAATGGTCTTTTCAATGCCTTTTGAGGTTGTACTGGTCACCAGTTCCTGCTTTAAAGTATTCATAAAAGTCTTCGTAGAGCCTAAGGAAGTCTGGGCAATTGCAAAACTGCTAAAAGCCAGAAATAGAAATAAGCTTAACCGAAATTTGTAATTTGTTTTCATATGTAAGGTAGATTTGGGGTTAAAAGGATACAATACTATGTGGTAAAATTTAACCGCAAAGGGCGCTAAGGCTTACGCAAGGTTTGCAAAGTGTTTATTGACAAAGCTTTGCGAACTTTGTGCTTTCTGAGCGCAAACTAGAACAAAAATCTTTGCGCCCTTTGCGGTTAAAATCTATTTTTTGATAAAACGTCTCACGGTTTTGATTCCGTCTTTTTCAACTAAAATCAGGTAGATTCCTGTTTTTAAACCAGAAACATCAAGACTATTATTACTGATTTTTTGGGTTGAAACTGTATCTCCACCCTGAGAATTTATAATGCTCACATTTGCACCTGAAACTTCAGCAGTAAAGAAAATAGTGCTTTCTGTTGGGTTTGGATAAATAGTCAAACTTTCGATTTTTTCTTCAGAAACTGATGCCGTTAAAGCTGTCTTTGCTGCCAGACCCGAAGCTGATTTTGTGATTCGGAACCAGTTTAAATTCACACCGGAGCTCTGAATATAGATTCCGAAGTTATAGGTTCCGGCGTTTACATTAACCGTTTGCGTGATAGTTTGCCAATTTTGCCATCCTCCTGTATTAGGAACATTTACAGCACCAAGCTGAATAGTTCCTGCACTTAAATCTGATGATATTCTGGCTCCGTTCACAGCACTTGCTACTCGGTATTCAATTACGTAATTACCAGAAGTTGGAAAATTGATGTTGTAATATGCCATCCAATCACCTGTATCGGCATATCCTACATTTAAACCTCCGCCAGTATCTGTCGTAGCTTCGGTTTGAACACCACTCATTGTGGAGTAGTTTTCTGCCTGAATTAAAGTTCCGCTTGTTGGTGGCTGACTTCCGGTAATAACCTGATTAACGGCTGTTAATAGTGATTTAGAACCTGTAGCATCCTGAGATAATTCCCAAATCATGACCCCACCGGCATTTTGAATTGCGAAAGTTGTTTTTGCTTTAATGGTTGGAATTCCGTTATAATAAATAGTATTTCCTACCTGATCAACATTTTCTGCTCCAGGATATTGGGCTACAATATTCGCATAAGAAATTCCCTGATTGGCTGAAGCGCCAAAACCATATCCGTAAAACGGAAGTCCAATAATGGCTTTACTAGCCGGTAAACCTCTTCCTGTCCAGTAATTGAATTGATTCACAGCCATACTATATGGAGAATGTTGTCCCGGACTGTTCGGTGCCCACGGACCTGTTGCATCATAGGCCATAATATTAATCCAGTCATAAGCCGCAAAAGTAGATGCAGGTACATTTGCACCACCATATCCTTCTGAAAGCGCTGCCGAAATCAATTTGCCATTTGCATGCAATTTATTCGCCAAAGCAATTACAAAACCTCCGTAATCGCCATTAATTGCCGGACCTTCTAAATCAACATCGACTCCGTCAAAATTATGAGCTACCACATAATCGTAGATCTTTTGAATGAAAGCCGTTCTGTTTGCAGGTGTAATCAGATTAAAATAATTGTCGCGAATGGCACCGCCTTCAGAAACAGAACCTCCTCCAAGCGAAACAAAAACCTTAATATTTTGACCGTGTGCCGCATTAATAATACTGTTACTTCCCGAATTGAAAGTCAGATACCCATTTGCATCCGGATTTTCAAACGCAATATTTATATGCGTTAATTTGCTATACTGAATACTGCTTGAAAAGGCATTCAGGTCTATCCAGTTTGGAATGTATGCGATAACTTTTTTCTGGGCTATCGCTAAATTAAAAACACCCAGCATTAAAATAATTATGCATTTCTGCAGCATTGTTCTGTAATTGTTTTTCATAATAATTTGTTTAATAGATTAATAAACTTGTAAATAATGGGGGCGGTTTTTGAGTTTGGTTTTTGATTTCAGACTTTAAATTTTAGATTTTAATTACTATTCATCTAATTTGGCAGAACTAACACTACCTAATTATCATCTAAAATCTAAAGTCCGAGATCTGTTTTTAAAACTATTTTTTAATAAAACGTTTGATCGTCTGTTTACCTTCTTTTTCAAAAACAATCAAATAGATTCCTTTTCTTAAGCGAGAAACATCGATATTGTTGTTACTGATTTTTTGAGACAAAACAGCTGCTCCGGTTTGAGAATCAACAATTTTTACATTTTGTCCGGAAACATCTGTTGTAAAGAAAATTGTACTGTCTGCCGGACTTGGATAAACATTTAATACCGTTTCAACCGGAGCTTCTTCTTCAACCGGAGCTAAAGCTTTTTTTGCAGTTGAAGCAGCGCCGACTTTCGTAATTTTAATCCAGTTGATGTTCATTCCCGTATTCTGAATGTAGATTCCAAAATTGTATGTTCCAGCATTCACGTTTACAGTCTGAGAAACCGTTTGCCAGTTTTGCCATCCTCCTGTATTCGGGATATCAACAGAACCCAAAACAATAGTTCCGCCATTTAAATCTGAAGATAATTTGCCACCAGTTACGGCACTTGCTACTCTATATTCAATTAAATACGAACCTGTAGTTGGAAAATTTATGCTGTTGTAAGCAATCCAGTCGCCAGTTTCGGTATAACCAACATTTGATCCTCCACCAGTATCTGTAGTTGCTTCAACCTGAATTCCGCTCATGGCAGAATAATCTTCGGCCTGAATTAAAACAGAGGTTTGCGAAGTTGTAGCCGGAATCAATTTCCATTGTCCACAAGTTTGGTTGTTATTGTCCCATTGTTGTACAATAGCGCCAGAAGCTGCACTTGCTCCTGCGACTTCAACAATTCTGCCGCTGTGTCTGGCAACAATTTTGTAAAATCCATCACCAGTTGAAACCAATACAAATTGCTGATTGGTTGTGGCATTGTATGGATATTGCTCTACGCGTGCACCATTAGCTTTATTGAAATTATTTACATCTAATGATTGACCACTGTGATTGGCTATGATTTTATATAAACCATCACCTAAATGGGTAAACGTAAACTTCTGATTGTTTCCGGAATTAAGAGCGCCCTGATTAATTCCAGCTCCATTAGACATACTCGAATTCCAAACATCCATATACAAACCACTGTTTCTGTTTTGTAAAAAGAAAGTCTGATTTCCTAAAGTGGTTGTTCCGTTTGCTATAATTCTGATAGAAGTTACTTTGTCATTCCACGTTGTATTCAAACAAGTATTATCAGAATTAATTACCGTTGAAGCTCCTGTAAAATTATCATCCTGATATAAAATCGCCTGATAACCCTGTGTAATTTTAAGCGAAGAAATATCATCATTTAGAACGCCCAAAGTATTCAAACGAGCCAGATTATAATCTCCAATTGTTAATCCGCCAGAAAATCCGGTATAGTTACAATCTTTATAAACCGTAATCACATCTGTGGTAGCCGGAACTGAAGGAACTGTTCCCGCATATCCACCAAAACTTGCAATAACTTTTGTTGGCTGTGGACTATGAAGCGATGGCGATTGATCCGCTACATCATCATATGCAAATCCGTATGCCAGATTATCAACGCTAATGCCTGGCAAATGCCAAAATTTAGAATAATGATTCGTTGGATTTACCTGATAATATTTTGACGCATCATACCAGTTTTGCTGTCCCGGATTTGCAGTAGTAGTGTTTACAACATGTCTGTTGATTGCAGCCGTTAACTGCGCCTGAATAACAAGATCTAAATCTCCGTCGACCAATCTTCTGTCCAGAACTCCTTTTCCTTCGAGTGCTTCCTGAGTCGAAGGCCGGTTTTGAACTCTTCCTGTACGGCCGACAAAACCTCCGGATTGACCAACCATTTCCAGTTGCTCTCCAATCACTCGTCCTTTAAAAACTCCGGCATCTCCGGCATAGAATATTAAATCTTCATTTTTATATTTGTTCCAAATCGCATCAATATAAGATTTTAGGTAATTGGCCTGAGGTCCTACAGAAGTTCCTCCGGTTCCATCTGCAAAAGCAGGAGTTTTTGATGGCGCTGTAATTTCGCCCGTTGCATCATTAACGCAACCCTGAAATTCTGATGGAACATTGGCCTTAAAAGCCGCAACAATATCAGCGTGTTTTTTTAATTCACCCACTCTTTTCTGATAGCTGTTTGCTCCAAATAATTCCAATCCCATTGGATATTTATACGAATCCACTCTTGAAGGATTTCCGAAGAAACCATATTGATTATTCGTCAATTCAATAATTTCATATAAAATTCCCTGATTTGGATCTGTTGCATTCAACGGATTCGGAGAAGTATAACCAGAAGGTGCTCCGCTTGCTCCAAAAAAATAAAAATACAGCTGTTGTCCCTTGGCAATAAAAACTCTGCAACCCGCAATTTGTGGGAGCGTAAAAGTCTTATTCGGAATCTCGCTCAATTTGGTAAAACAATTGGCATATTTTGAGTTTTGTCCCGGACCGGTATTCCCACCAATTATTGGTCCGGTAACGGTATTATAAGACGAACTCATAGGCAAAACCTGACTCGTTTTAGCGTTCACCCAAACGTGATTTCCGGTTGTATAATCTATACCTACAATGGCAACATACAATTCGTTGTCATTAAATGTCGAGGTATTACTGATTGTAAATGGTATAGGCCCTTGCCCATACATAAAATTAGATAGTAATGCGAAGAACATTACTGCAAAAAAGGTTTTTAATAATTTAAAACTTCTCATTTTTAATTCTTTTAGGTTAGTAAATTGGTTTTAAATCAATTAGTAAGTAATGAGAAAATAGGTATGCATAAAAAGCCGGGTGTAACTATTTAGGATCGTAACACCCAGCCTGTTTTAATTATTGCTTGATCAGTTTTTTAGACCAGCTTTTTTGATCTGATTTGAAATTCAGAATGTAAATTCCGCTTTTAAGTCTGCTAATATCAATTTGAGCATCATTAGACTCTACTTTTCTTTCGATTAATAATGTCCCTGAATTATCATAAATTGTTACTACTTTATTATTTAATTGATCAGGTATTGAAAGTTGAACATAATTACTCGCCGGATTAGGATACATAACAAATTCAGTATTTTCTACTTCAGTTTCTTCAATAATAACCGCAGCTTTTTTAGCTGTAGAAGCAGATCCGTACGCTTCTATTTCGAATAAAGAATATCCGTATGGAGTCAAAGCTTTTGTAGTACATAAAATTCGAAGGTATCTTCCTGTTCCACTTACAGCCAAATCATCTGTTCCTCCATCGCTGGCGGTTTGTGTGTTGATGGTTTCATTTTCGGTGAAAACATTATCTGTAGAAAGCTGTATTTTATATTGGGTTGCAAAAGCAGCTTCCCATTTTAGAACCACGCGATTGATGTTGTAATTACTTCCCAAATCAACATAAATCCATTCACTTGTATTAGCAAAACTGCTAGCCCAACGTGTTCCTGCATCTCCGTCTGTGGCTTTCGCCGAAGAATAAGTAGCATTTTCTTCTGTAGAAGCTGTAGCTGTTTTGGCCAGAGCTAAATTGGTATTCGTTGGAGCCGTAATATTTCTAACAATAACATCGCTGAAAACTCCCGTTGTCAAAGTTCCATTTGCATGAGATGTCACAGCCATACCTACATAAATAGTGCTTGCCATGGCAATCGTTCTTGGTGTACCAAGTTGCGTCCAGGTTGATCCGTTGTCTGAAGTATAAGAGGTAAACACATTTCCTGATCTTACGATACGAATCCATTTTGGAGCCGTACCAGCCGCTACCGTAGCCGTCGTGATTCCAGAAACTGCATCTCTTGATAGAAACTCTACTCCTGCCGCTGCGCTTACGTCAGTCATCGCATGTTTAGAAGTTGGCGTAAGCGTTTCTCTAAACATAACTCCGGCTTTGGCATATGTATTCGTATTTGTTAATGAATTTACTTTTGCAATAATTTCAGCATCACCTGTAATCGATTGATTTACAAATTGAAATTGATCGCTTGTTTCCCAAATATCATTTCCTGAACCTTTGATGGTAAAAGTTCCACTGGCGTGAGTCGCTTCTCCGGCTGGAGTAACAGCGCCTAAATCGGTACTAACCCACGGCGCAGGTAAAGTTGCCGGTGGATTTTCTGTAGAAACTAAATTTAAAGCTCTAAGATTATCAAAATAATAGGTGTTTCCTGAACTCGTTCCTGGCTCTAACAAGAAAACAAAACGATTTACTTCGCTGTCTAACGTTGATGCATCAGGCGAGCTCGCATAGGTAAAAATTACGGTATGCCATGCATTACTTTGCTTTACAACACCCTGATAAATACTATGTCTTCCTGCCGGATAATTTGACGGAATAGAAGCGTTGCTTTCTGCCTGCCAGGAAATTATAGATCCAACTGGTGCTGAAGTATACACATCCATCGCAAACTTCTTAGTACCTGCTTTGAAATCTCCAATGTTCGTTAAAGTGGTATTGAACGAAAAATTATCATACAATTCCGTTGCTTTTCGAACATATTTTCCAACGTTTGAAGAAGTATTGATTCCGCTTGCATTTGGATTTGCCGTGTTTGGCGTATAAGTTCCAATAGCATCTCTAAACGTAATATTGTGCGTGCTTTGATAATCTTCATACACAACTCCTGGCGTAAAAGTATCCGGAAGTTTTGTTGAACCAATTCTGATATTATCAAAATAATAGGTATCGCTGGTATAAGAACCTGAATTAGCCAAGATAACCATTTGGTTCACTGCCAAATTTGAAGTTCCTGCATCCGGACTTGAATTATAATAAAAAGTGAGTGTTTCCCATTGATTTTGTTTGGTGGTAATTGCTACATAATTACTGTTTCTTCCGGTTGGAAAATTAGCGGGAAGCGATGTTGCACTATTTTCTAAATTCAGACTTACAACAGTACCAATTGGTGCCGAAGTATACACATCAATCATAATTTTGTTCGTCTGATTTTTTAGTAAACCTGCATCTTCAATATTGTTTTGTGTATTAAAGAAAAGTACATCATATTGTTCGGTTACATTTCGAACATACTTCGCCACATTGGCTGAAGAGTTTACCGAATTTGCTCCCGGATTTGCAACTACAGAATACGTTCCGGTAGTAGTTCCTTTTATTATCTTATTAATACCATCGTAGTTTTGCAAAACATCCGTAGCAATAATAGGTTTTTCGGGTGCTGCTTTTGTGAGCAGATTATCGAAATAATAGGTTGCACCTGAATTCGAATTCGATTCAAAAAGAAAAACCACATTATTGATCGTCAAGGCGCTTGTATTTGGGTCAATTACTTTTTCGAATTCAAATTCAATTGTTTCCCATTTGTTTTGCACCGTTGTCGTGGCTTTGTAACCGCTATGTCTTCCCAAAGGAAAATTGATTGCAGTTGTTACCAGACTATTCTCCAATTGCATCGAAATCTTTGTTCCAACCGGTGCCGATGTATAAATATCAAAAGAAAGCTTTTTTCTTCCGTAGACATAATCATTTGCATTGCTAATTGTTACGTTTTTGATATTTAAAACATCATACAATTCAGAAGCGTTACGAACATATTTTCCAACTGAAGCAGAAGTATTAATTCCTGTAGCTGATGGATTTGCAACAGCTTCTGTCAAAACTCCTGTTTTATTACCGTACACGATATTTCGGTTTGATTGAAAATCTTCGTGAATTTTTTCTACAGTTAAAGGTGCTTCTGTTATTACTGCCAGTTTATATGTATTAGCAGCACAGCCCGAAACTGTTGTAGCTACGGCAACATCTCCCCCAGAAGTTCCCCAGTTTACAGTAATCGTGTTTGTGCCTTGTCCTGATGTAATTGATGCACCAGCAGGAACTGTCCAATTGTAAGTTGCACCTGCAATTGGGTTTATAGAATAGGTTTTACCAGTTTCATTATGATACACTTTTGCATCGCCCAGAACTCCATAAGTAAAACTTCCGCTGTAAACGCGAACGTAATCAACTTGTAGTTTTGCCGGGAAATCAGCCGGAATTGGCTCTACTCCTGCGCCGTTTACGCTTGTGTAAGGCGTTCCTAAACTACCAACAGCCAAATTTAAAATAATATAAAACTGCTGATCGTTAAAAGGCCACCCGCCATTTACTGTAGTATTTGGTGTAGCAGTATGAAATAAATTGCCATCAATAAACCATTTGATAATATTGGGTCCCCATTCTACCGCATAAACGTGAAATTCAGTCGATAAATCAGTTGGCGAGCTATAACTTCTTCCTGTAAAATGATAACCACCTCCATCATAATGAATCGTACCGTCTATCGATTTTGGATTTCTGTGTTTGGCTTCCATGATATCAATTTCACCTGTAAAAGGCCAATTTGATGTACCGGCAGGCAACATCCAGAAGGCAGGCCACGCTCCCATTCCGGAAGATAATTTCATACGAGCTTCAATTCTACCATATTTAACGGCATATTTTCCTTCAGTAGTTAATTTTGCAGAGGAATAGGGTTGTTGCGGGAATGCGGCATTCGGCTCGTACTTTGCCTGAATGTTTAGATAACTGTCTGTTCCTTCTTTTACAATTGTTGCCTGATTTGGATCATAACGTTGTGCTTCCCCATTTCCAAAGCCGCAAAGCGAAGGGCAACCGTTTCCGGAAATACTTTGCCACTTAGTTAAATCTACGGTTGTGCCGTTAAACTCATCAGACCAAATTAAGGTGTTGCATTGTGCCTGAAGTTTTAGAAAAGGTGTAAGAAAAAATAGCATCAGAATGATACACCTTTTTAAAAAATAATAATTGCTTCTCGGTGGTCGGCCGAAAAAAAAGTCTTTTTGTTTCATTTTTTTAGTTTTTTGTTAGTAAAGCTTATTAACACAATAAATCTTCTGTTTTCAAAAAACAGATCAATATTGTATTAATAAGACGACAATATTAACAAATAAACTACCCAAGACTTCAATTTTGGGCTACGGTTTGACTACGGTGTTTATAAAAAATTGTAATAAACAGCTTTCAAAAAGCGTAAAAATACTTAGGAATTTACTGATAGTAAAAAAAACGCCGATGCAGCGGTTTTGAATAGGTAAAACATGAATTTGATTTGTACGAATGCAAAAGAAAATGTAGTTTACGTATGACGAAAGAGACTCGAGCGATAGCGACTGGCGAAGCAAATCCTCGCGAGTAGCTCTACAAAGATTGGTGGCTTTTGTAGGCGGAGTTACTTACGAGGATTTCTCCTTCGTCGAAAATGACAAAAATGAGGGTAAATCTGCGTAAAAAAACATTTACACATTTAAAAATTAAGAATAAACTCCGTAATGTTAGCATCTGACGGAAGCTGCAATTTCTTGCGAATGCGGTAACGGGTATCTTCAACACCTCTTACAGAGATTCCTAAAAGCGGTGCAATCTCTTTGGTATTGAAATTCATTCGCAAATAAGCACACAATCGCATATCGCGCGGAGTCAATTCAGGAAAACTAGTTTTAAGCCTTTGCATGAAATTATCATGAAGCTGATTAAATATTTCTTCAAACTCATTCCAATGCTGATCTCCTTGAAGTTCGTGATCAATAATTCGGTTTATTTTGGTCAGTAAACTAAAATTGGTATTGGAATCATTTTTCTTATCAATCTGACTAATAAGTTCTTTAATAGAAAGTAAAATTTTATTTAAATGAATAAGATTGACCGTATTCGAAGCCACTTTAGCATTTTTCAGATTGATAGTAGCTTCGAGGTTTTCCTTCATAATCGCCATATTCTCCTGCTCCAAGGCTAATTTTTGTTCGTTTAATTCGGCACGATTTCGCAAAAGTTGCTTTTCCTGATTCAGAATTAATTGTTCACGATCGCGTTCTGCAAGATTTTTTTGATATTTGATAATGGCATAAATCAGAACTCCAAAAAGAGCAAAATACAAAATATAAGCCCAACTGGTTCTGTACCATGGTGGCAAAACTTCAAATTTAAAAACGGTCTCTTCACTTACAACATCATAAATATTTTTTGCCCTTACATGAAAAACATACTCGTTTTCAGGCAAATTGGTATATTCTTTTTCAGTTTGAAGGCTCCATTCTGACCATTTGGGTTCAAACCCTTCTAACCAATACTCGTATCTTGTTGCATCGGCTTCGTCGTAACAAAGTGCTGCAAACGAAAAATGCAAAGCGTTATTTGAATACGCTAAATCCGGGCAAAATACTTTCTCCTCTGATTTTATATTTGTTGGAAGTACATCATATCGACTTGAAAATAATAAACTGTCTTTCGGAAAAATGCATTTTACCTCAGAAATAACAGCTTTATATTTAAACTGGTAATTTTTACTTTTCAAAGCGCTGTAATGAATTAGACCTTCCTGTGTTCCAAAAAAAACGTCTCCACTTGCTGTTGTTTGAATGTTCTCGAAACCCGGAACATATAAATATCTTAATTTCCTGAATGGCAGCTCTACTACATCAAAGTTTCCGCTTGCTTTTTGACTCATTCTGCCGGTATTTTCTCCTGAAACGTACCAGATATTATTTTGATTATCTACTTTAAGCAAACGAATGTGATTTTGCATCCCCAGATATTTCCTAAAAACAGGATCAGGAATCATTTTTTTGGAAGCAGCATCCTGCTTATAAACTCCTTTTGTTGTTCCAAAAAGTATTTGGTTGTTTATTTTGAAAGTATTCAAAAACAAACTTGATGGAAAACCAGCTTCCTGATTGTAAAACTGAACATTTGAAACAGCGTCAAAAGTTTTATTAAACTTTAGTTTATAAATTCCTTTATAACCGTGCGCAATCCAGATATTTCCTGCAGTATCCGTTTCAATCACCCTGCTGCTTTCTTCAAATCCCTTTATTTTATGTTGAAAAACCCAAAAGCTATTTATTTTCTTCAACAAATATAGTCCTGTATAACCTCCAACTAATAATAAATCAGGATGATTCGGAACAATAACCCCTTTCCATGTTCCGTCTGTTTTGGCTAATAATTGAGCTGAATTGCCTTTTATCTCGAAGATTCCGTTTTTTTCAAAAGCTAAAAGCGAATTACCAAAAACATCAATATTCCATACATTTTCAGACATTCCCGAAATACGTTGAAAATGTACATTTTTATGTTGCCCATTTTTGTAATCGTCCCAATCCATCCAAAATACACCATTATCTGTAGCAATATAAAGCTTGTTCTGATAAATTTTGCTACAATATATTTTGGTTTCAGAATTTGAAGCATCCAATATTTTGGACAAAGGAGACGAAATCTGAATCAAGGAAATTCCTTCTTTTAAGGTTACCCATAAATTACCGGCGACATCTACTTTAAGATTAGTAACATATTCATTCTGCAAACCCATTTGTTTATTAACATGCTGAATCAAATTCCCTCCACTATCCAGGACTATCAACCCCGATTGACGCGTCCCAATTCCAAAGTATCCGCCAGAAAGAAAAATTGCTGTTGAGATTTGATTTTGTTTTAATAAAGCATCAACTTTAGTAACAAAAGGTTTTAATTCATTGTTTTGATATTTAAAAAGTCCATTCTTTTGTGTCAGAATTACCAAACCTTCTTTTGTTTCAAGAATCTTTCTAATCTTCATTCCTATAAATTGTGTACTATTAGGAATTGCAATCAAAGCATCATTTTCTAGTTTCAATAAACCTTTTGCATTATCCGAAACATAGATTGCTTTTTTAGTCTCAAAAAACTCATCAAATTTAGAAGGAGATTGTAATATTTTGATTTTGTTTTGCTTGTAAATGAATATCGCTTCATTAGAGAAAAAGGTCACTTCATTATTACGGACAACTGTATGTAATACATCACCGAAATTTCTGAAAGAAACGGGAAGTAATTTTACGAGAGAAGTGTATTTATATTGTCCATTTGGCAATTGAACCGCATAACCAAAGTCACCTTGAGCGCCCACATAAATCTTATCCTTTTTGTCAATAGCAAGAGAACGGACCATACTTCTATTTTCCGGCTGCGTAACGATACTCCATCTTACTCCATCAAACTGCATGATGCCAAAATGATTGGCAAAAAACATCATTCCTTTAGAATCCTGAATAAGATCACAGTTTTCTGAAGCGGCTTTATAGGTTTTAGGACTGTAATTCGTGATAAAAGGAACTCCAATTTTCTTAATTTGGGCATTAACAATTGGATGCAAAAGAGATATTGATAGAATTAAAATTCTAATTATAAATTTCGTCATTTTGTTTCTTTCTGTAGGTTAGTTTTGCGGTGTTAAGAACCACAATCAAAAAATCAGCTCTTGGGGAAAAGTCAATTTTCAGGCAAAAAGAAATTATTTTATCGTGGCTTCAAAAATTATAATTTGACAATTTGAGGCACTAAAAAAAATGAATCTCTATAATCAAATATATAAAAATTTATTTTAATGTAACTAATTGCATTTTAATTAGATAATTCGATAATGAGAAAATTAGATGATTTTTAGCGCAATCTTATCATACTGACGGAGGAAGGATGACAAACTATAGTAACTTGGAACCTGAAACAAAAAAACTAAACTCCAATCAAGTCACTCAACTCGTCAAAACTATTAAAGAGAATCGCTCCTTCGTTTTCTAAGTCTTCGTTATTATAATTATTAGCAAAACCATACACTTTAAAGCCTCCGCTCACTCCAGCTTTAACTCCTGCCTTGCTGTCTTCTACAACAATACAGTCTTTGACATCAAAGCCCATTTCTTTTGCGGCATGCAAAAAAATTCCGGGTTCCGGTTTCCAGCTTTTTATTTGGTAGGAGCTGAATATTTTACCTTCAAATTTATCGAGTAAGCCAGCTACTTCAAGATTTAATCGGATTTTATCAACCGGGCCGCTTGATGCTACACAATACGGGATTTTTAATTTTTCTATAAATGCAAGAATACCTTCCATTGGTTTTACCTGTGTTTTGAATGCCTCGAAGCTTTTTTCGCGATATTCATTCTCAAAACTATCCGGAAGTTTTTTATCGATTGCCGTTTCTATATGCTGAAAACATTCTTTTAAATTACGACCGTTAAAATCGCGATATGCATCTTCGATTTTCATTTCGAAACCATGTTCCGCAGCCATCGCAAGCAGAATTCCGTTACCTATTTTTTCTGTATCTACAAGAACGCCATCACAATCGAAAATAATACATTTAACTTCCATACTTTATAATTACATTTTTTTAATTACCCTCTGGAGAGGGAATGTAAATTACAAAAATATTTTATAAAAGTGATCGGGATTTAAAGTGAAGCTGAAATTTTTGATACGATTTGAATTATAAAGTCGGCCTGAGCAGGGTTTATTTTTTTTAGCGCTTCTGCCGCTTGAAACCATTCGGCTTTATCAATTTCGGGAAAGCTTTTCATACTTCCTGATTTTGGAGGCCATTCGATTTCGAATTCATTGCTTTTTAACAAAGTAACATCAATATCAAATTCTACGGCCCAGGCAAAAACTGTTTTTCCTGATTTAAGTTTAACCGATTCAAGTGCTATAAAATCACCATCTACTTCAAAACCCGTTTCTTCATGAAACTCACGTTTTGCAGCTTCAAGTGGATCTTCATCAACTGTAAATTCACCTTTAGGAATAGACCAGCTTTCCAAATCTTTATTTTTCCAAAATGGCCCACCCGGATGCACCAGTAAAAAATAAACAGTGCAATCGATAAATTTGTAAAGTAATATGCCGGCGCTTTGTTTCATATCTTTAAATATTATACCTAAAGATAAGATATAATTACCAACTATATTTCAAAATTAATCTGGCGTTAAATGGAGTTCCTGCGGTAAAATGAATTTCCTCTACCGGATCAGTTTCGTTTGCCAATCTGGTTTCTGTCAAAAACTGTGTTTCTTTCCATTTAGTATCGAAAATGTTGTCAATATTCAATCCGATAGAAATCTTTTTAATTTGATAATTTACTGAAAAATCAGTGATACAATATCCTTTTGCAACCACAGAGTTATCTTCATTTGCCGGTCGGTCGCCTAAAAACCTTGTTCTTAAACTTCCTGAAAAACCATATAAATCTTTAACAGAAATTCCATTCATTAAAGTATGAACCGGTGCCAGTGGCAAATAGTCATTTCCTTTAGGTTCATCCATAGAACGTGCATGTGTATACGTATAATCAGTGTTCCAAAATAACCAATTCGTAAGCTGGTATCTAAATCCAAAATCAAATCCTTTTCGCTCTGTTTGCCCACTTGGCTCAACAACAGCTTCATCTCCAACGTATACAAATTCTTGTGCCAGATATAAATACCAAATAGCCGAATTAACAATCATTCTTGGAAAAGGCTTCCAGTTAATTCCAAGATCTCCTCCATACGTTTCCGGGAGAATTTCCTGTCCTTTTTGAGCCACTACAACGCGGGTATCGTTACTGTGGAATCCTTTTCCTAACTTTAAGAAATACTGTATAGTATTATTCTCCGTATACAAAAAATTTAATTTCGGACTAACAATAGCCTTAGTTTGTGTTTGGTTTGTATAGGCTGGCGCCAATTGATCTTCGTATCCAAATTTGAAATAATCTAAGCGAACACCGGAATTAATCAACCACTTTCCTGACGTAAAATCAAAGCTCGTGTAAGTAAAAAGATTAGTCTGATTTACATTCCCTAAACTCAAATAATCCAGCACCGTTTTTCTGTTTACAGTATGCGATAATTCGACATCTTTATTATTGTCATTTCTGAGTCCGGCTCCTAATTTAAAGAACCATTTATCACTCAATTTGTTGTTGTACTCTGACTGAAAACCAACAATTGTTCTGTTTTCTTTTTGTTTTATTTGATCACCATTTACAGGATCATTTAGAAAAAAAGTAAAATTTGAATATAGTTCAAAATCGTACTTACTTAAAAAAGCATTGTTTTTAATGTGCGAATGCTCATCAATTTTAGAATCATATTGAAGATTAAAATTAGTTCTTGCTGTATTTCCGCCTTCGTTTGGATCAATTGCACCATAATGAGAAATCGTTCCATCATTTACAGCTCGATCCGGAATCTGTCCGCTGGCATCCCATTGGCTTGTAAAATGAGATAAGGAAACTGCCACTTTATCTCCGTTATTTACTTTAGCAGTATACTTTGCAAATAAATTGATTCGGTTAAAATTTTGCGGCGCATCAAAATAACCATCCGTCATCATGTATTCTCCTGCAAAATAAGCCGATTGATTTTCGGTATGCAATAAGTTGAACAAAGCAACGGTTCTAAAAGTATCGAACTGTCCCGCTTCAAATGAAACGGCATTGTTAGTTAAAACCTCTTTTGTATTAAAACCAATATAACCTGCTGTTGTAAAATCACCTTTATCGGCAAAATAAGAACCTTTGTCAAAATCAATTTTATCGACCGTTTCCGGAATTACAAAATGCAAATCGGCATAACCCTGACCGTGCGCATGAGATACCATATTAACAGGCATTCCGTCCACAGTAACGTTGATATCTGTTCCGTGATCGCAATCAAATCCACGAAGAAAGATCTGCTCTGCTTTTCCTCCACCTGCATGCTGACCAATAAATAAACCCGGAACTTTTCGCATTAGATCCTGAGAGTTTGAAATAGGCTGAATTTCAAAATCTATTTTAGAAATCGTGTTTAAATACTTCAGACTATTTGTAATGGTAACTTCTTCCAGTAAAAATGGTTTTTCCTCTAAAATAATAGAGAGCGTTTCAGTGTTTGAAACCTTACTATTTTTACTAACATAACCTTGCTTCGTGACACGCAGACTATCTTCAGGCTTGGTATTTTCCAGAACAAATTTTCCGCTTATATCACTATGAGCATGTACTTTTGAAATGAAATTATAAATCATTACATCATTTAGTGGTTTTCCGTTTAGGTCTGTAACTATGCCATTTACGGATTGTGCTTTTACAGAAAATGACATTATAAAAATTCCAATTACAAATAGTAGTCTCATCTTTTTTTGAGGAATAGCTTAAAATTAAAAGCCGCAAAAATAGCGCAACTACAGCAAGAAAACCAATGGATTCAAGTTAAATATTGCACTGTCTTATACTAAACGAACTTTTTAAACTCTATTCTGATTTTCAGTTCTGTACGTATTTATACTCTTTATGTATTTTTATTTAAGATTTGATTTGTACTTTAGTCTTTCATTAAATCTGACGTAATCAGGAAATAAACCATCAAAATTTTGAAAAAACATCTTTTATTAGCCACAATTCTGGCAAGTAGTTTTGCCGTTCATTCTCAGAATAAAATCGTAAGGGTAACCAATACATTAAATATTGACCGGGAATTTGAAACAGTCGAAGTCACAAAAAAAGCGCTTGGATTATCTTCCTCAGATAAACTTGAAAACTATGTTGTGAAAGAAGTTACTTCGCCAGCATTTTTAGAAACACAAACTGTTGACACTGATGGTGACGGAAATGCTGATTTACTTTTATTTCAACCCAAAATTCAGGCTTCTTCCCGTCAGGAATACGAAGTGTTTGTAGGTACAAATCCATCGGCATCAAAAACAGTAAGTTGCTATTCGAGATTTGTTCCCGAAAGAACAGACGATTATGCGTGGGAAAATAATAAAGTGGCTTTTAGAACTTATGGTCCTGTAGCTCAAAAAATGGTAGAAGATAAAATTCCGGGCGGAACTTTAACCAGCGGAATTGATGCCTGGTTAAAAAGAGTGGAATATCCTATTATTAATAAATGGTATGAAAAAACAGTTTCGGGAGCCGGATCTTATCATAAAGATACTGGTGAAGGTTTAGATAATTTTGCCGTTGGTGATAGCCGTGGAATTGGCGGAATTGCCGTAAACATTGATGGGAAATACTATTTCTCGAAGAACTTTATCAGCTGGAAAACCATTACAACCGGACCAATCAGAACCAGTTTTATTTTGACCTATGCCGATTGGGATGCAAAGGGAAATAAAATAACTGAATCAAAACTGATTAGTCTTGACTATGGAAATTATTTATCACGTTTTGAAATTTCGATTAAAGGTGCCAAAACAATTGCTGCCGGATTAACCCTTCACGACAAAAAAGGAACTATAACCACAAACTTTAAGCAAAGTTGGATGAGTCATTGGGAACCACTTGATGATTCAGAAATTGGAACAGGATTAGTTGCTCCGGAAGATACTGTGATCAGTTTTACCAACTATGTAACCAACGATAAAGACCTAAGTAATTTATACGCAAACTTAAAAGTAGAAGATAACAAAGTAGTTTATTATGCTGGTTTTGGATGGAAAAAAGGAAGTCCGTTTCAAACAAAAGCAGAATGGGAAAAGTATTTAAGTTCTTTTTCTAAAAAGATAGATAATCCTCTTGAGGTTAAGGTGAAGTAATGGTTTATTTCACGCAGATTTTGGCAGATTTAAGCAGATAGGCGCAGATTTTATTTATCAAATTTCAGATTAAAATAAAAAATCATTTTTAATCTGCTTAAATCTGTCAAAATCTGTGTGAAACCCTTTTTCTTATTTTCTGGCAGGAAAGTAATTCTCTTTCAGAATAATTTCTAAGGGAATATAATGCCTGCTTTCTACTTTTTCCTGTAAAACCAATTTTTTATACAAATGATTAACCGCCATATAACCTTGTTCTTCTGGTCTTTGGTTAATCAGGAAATCAATTATTCCTTTATTTAGATATTCTATATTTTCTTTTAATAAATCGTAACCAATAATACGGACACCTTTAATATTGTTTTGCTCTAAAAATCGCGCTACAATATAAGCTCTGGAATTGGGCACAAAAACGCTGTTTATTTCCGAAAACATATCTAAAGAAAGCTGATCGATTCCGGAGTCCTTAATGGTAACTTCTGAGAATTTAAAATTAGTAAGCTCACTACGATCTTTAAAGAAGGAATAAAAACCATCAATGCGCTGCAAGTAAACCGAAGTACTTTCTATTTCACGGGTAATCTTAAAAATCAGAACCTGTCTTTCGTTATTTACGGCAAAACTAATCAATCTTCCTGCCAGATACCCGCTCTGAAAAGCATCTTGTCCAACATAGGCATGTTCTTCATCACTTGAAATATTCGAATCGATCATAACAACCGGAATATTCTTCTTTTCATATTCCTTTAAAAAACGAACAGATTCTTCGTAAAAAATGGGTGCAAATAACAAGCCGTCACAATCAAAATTCAAGACTTTTTCGACAGCTTCCTTAAAAGAAGCAGTATTAAAATCGTAGAAAAAATAATCCAGCACGACACCGAATTTACCGAACTCAACTGCCGCTTTTTCTATTCCGGTAATTTGGCTTTTCCAATATTCGATGCTTTCGTATTTAGGTAAAAAAACTGCGAATCGGAATTTCTTATTTAAAGCCAGATTGCTCGCCAGGATATTTCTTTTGTATCCGTATTCTTCAATAATAGCATTCACTTTATCTACATTTTCCTGCGCCACCTGACCACGTTTGTGGATGATTCTGTCAACAGTTCCTGGTGAAACATTGGCTAATTCCGCTATTTTTTTTATTGTTATGATATTCTTACTTTTTAAGTTAAAACTATTTTGAAACCGCGTAAAATTATTTTTTTTAGGTAAAGATAAGTTGTTTTACTTAACTTTTTATATACATTTGTAAAAGCCCGTGTGCGTACACGCAAAATTACACAATTTAAACAAAAAACAATAATTGTTTGTCTTTTAAAATAAATAGCCACACAAAAAAACCAATCGAAAATTTAAAATATGATTATAGATGTTTTAAGTAATGCCGCAAAATATTGTGGCTTACATTCAAATTTCAAAAAAGCATTTGATTATTTAAGTCAAAATGACTTGCTAAATCTTGAAGATGGTGCTTTTGAAATTGGAGAAGGATTAAAAGTAATTGTAATTTCAGGAGAAGGAACATCTAGAGAAGAAAGCATAAAAGGTTTTGAATGCCATGATCAGAATATTGATATCCAGATTTCATTAAAAGGTCCTGAAACTTTTGCCTGGAAACCGAGAGAAAAATGTGTGAGTCCAAATGGTGAATACAGCGACGAAAGAGATGTTCGCTTTTTTCATGACAAACCAGACATGTATTTTGAATTGCAGGAAGGACAATTTGCCATTTTATTTCCAACAGATGTTCACGCTGCCATGATTGGTGAAGGGATGTTGAAGAAAATTGTAATCAAGGTCAAAATTTAAAAAAAGAAATTCCAATTTTTGAAATTGCTTCGCCTGAAATTTGAGACTACAGGTGCTTAAAAAATATAAATAATAAAACTTACAAATGAATTCAATATTTAATCTTGAAGGAAAAATTGCTCTTATAACCGGTGGTGCTGGTGTATTGGGGAGCAATTTTGCAAACGTATTGGCCAAACAGGGCGTAATCGTCGGAATTGTGTCGCAATCTATTGAAAAAGCCAATAAAACGGTCGCTGCTATAGAAAACAATGGCGGAAAGGCTTTTGCTGTACAAGCCAATGTTTTGAAAAAAGAAGAACTTGAAAAAGTAAAAGATTTTATCGTAGAAAAATACGGTCGCCTTGATATTTTGATCAACGCTGCGGGAGGAAATATGCCGGGAGCAACGATACAACCTGATCAGGCTGTTTATGATATGAAAACAAATGACCTGCAACAAGTAGTAGATTTAAATATCATTGGAACGATGCTCCCAACACAGGTTTTCTCTGAACTTTTTGCAAAACAAAAAGAAGGGAATGTGATCAATATATCCTCAACATCGGCACAAAGGCCTTTAACACGAGTAGTTGGTTATTCGGCAGCAAAAGCGGCGATTGACAATTTTACTAAATGGATGTCGGTTGAACTGGCTTCAAAATATGGAGAGGGAATTCGTGTGAATGCCATTTCACCAGGCTTTTTTATTGGAGAACAAAACAGGGCTTTATTGTTGAAGCCGGATGGTAACTTAACACCAAGAGGTGAAAAAATAATCGATCATACGCCTATGGGAAGATTTGGAAAACCAGAAGATATTGACGGTGCACTTTTATTTTTATGCAGTGACATGTCCAAATTCGTGACAGGAACCATTATAATTGTAGACGGTGGATTTGCCGCTACAAGTATTTAAAATTGAATTAGCTGGAAATGTTCTTATGAAAATGAGTGCCCTAGCCCCGATAGTAGTGGAAATCCTTTTGTGTCCGCCGCGGCGGACACAAAAGATTACTTCACTTAATTTTTATTTTAATCGGAGTTCAGTGAACTTCGTTTGCAACGGATAGCGGGAACTAGCTCCTGAAAAAAATAATAAATACCTACAACGTTTCGAAAACCTTGCAGGACAAAAAACGAATAAAATGGAACAAACATTAAGATGGTTCGGACCAAATGATCCGGTTTCTTTAAAAGATATTAAGCAGACCGGCGCTACCGGAATTGTTACTGCATTACACCATATATCAAACGGACAAATATGGGAAATTGAAGAAATTATTAAACGAAAAGTCGAAATTGAGCATGAAAACGGTGATCCGAAAAAAGGGGCTTCTGGTTTGACATGGTCCGTTGTAGAAAGTATTCCGGTTCACGAAGACATTAAAAAACAAACTGGGAATTATCTTCAATACATTGAAAATTATAAAGAAAGCATTCGAAACCTGGCGTTGTGCGGCATTAAATGTGTTTGCTATAACTTCATGCCAGTTCTGGATTGGTCAAGAACTGATTTATCTTATGAAGTCGAAGACGGATCAAAAGCTTTGCGTTTTGATATTAATGCTTTTGCTGCTTTTGAATTGTTTATTTTGAAAAGACCGGGAGCGGAAAAAGAATACTCGTCAATACAAATCGAAAAGGCCACAAAATACTTTCAAGCCATGACAGAGGCTGATAAAGTAAAATTACAACAGAACATTCTGGCAGGACTTCCGGGTGCTGAAGAAGCCTATTCTGTAGAAGATTTTCTGGTGACTTTGAGCGCTTACAATCATATTGACAGACAAGCTTTAAAGAAAAATCTTTTCTTCTTTTTAAAGGAAATTATTCCGGTTGCCGAAAGTAAAGGTGTTTTAATGGCGATTCACCCAGACGATCCGCCCTACCCGATTTTAGGTTTACCAAGAGTCGTGAGTACAGAAGAAGATTTGATTGAATTAATGAATGTCGCTCCGTCTCCATCAAACGGATTCACCATGTGTACGGGTTCATACGGCGTAAGAGCTGATAATGATTTACCGGGAATTGTAAGACGTCACGGTGATAAAATGAATTTTATTCACCTAAGAAGTACACAACGCGATGCAGAAGGTAGTTTCTATGAAGCCAACCATTTGGAAGGCGATGTTGACATGTACGAAGTGGTGAAAGCAATTATTGAAGTCGAAAAAAGAAATAACAGCCAATTGCCAATGCGTCCGGATCACGGTCACCAAATGCTCGATGATTTGAAGAAAAAGACAAATCCGGGTTATTCAGCAATCGGCCGTTTGAGAGGTCTAGCCGAATTACGAGGGCTTGAAATGGGAATTAAAAGAACTGTCTAAGTTTTTTGCCACGAAGGCACTAAGGCGCAAAGTTTTTTTTTCACGCAGATTTTAAAAAGATTTAAGCAGATGTGCGCAGATTTTTTTTGCCACAGCTTATTTAAATTAAATCTGCTATAATCTTTTTAAAATCTGCGTGAAATAATCTTTTTAATCTTTTAATCTGTGGCATTTAATAAACTTTGCGCCTTAGTGCCTTCGTGGCAAATGGCAAATAGCAAACCAAAACCTAACTAACCAAAATAACCACAAAACCATGAAGCGTCAAACCATTATTATTTGTTTCAGTCTTTTTATAAATAGTATTTTAATGGCGCAACAAACACCAAAAATACTAACCGATTCAAAGGCAAATTATCTCCCTGATTTTAGTTACGCGGGCTATCATTTCGGCGAAAGCCAAATTCCTGTATCTGATGGAAAAGTTGTAAATGCGACAGATTTTGGCGTAAAAGCAAATGACAATTTAGACGATTCAAAAGCTTTATTGAAAGCCATAAAAGCGGCAAATTCTACAGAAGGAAATGTAGTTTTACAATTGCCTGCAGGCCGAATTATTCTGAGTGATATTTTATACATCGAAAGAAGCAATTTTGTACTTCGGGGCGCCGGTTCTAATGAAAACGGAACCGAGATTTATTGCCCAAGACCGATGATGTATCTTAAAGATCCGGAATCGCTTGCAGAACTTCGTGAATATTTAACCACTTTTGATAAAAGACAGCGCGAAACCGAAAATAATATCGATTTGCCTTTTTCTCAATATGCCTGGTCCGGCGGTTTTATCTGGACGCAGATTCCTGGAGAACGTGTGAAATCTTATTTAGACAAGTACGAACCTACTCCAAATATTTTGGCGAAAGTCAGCTCCGGAAAGATAGGCGAACACATCATCAATGTGTCTGATGTAAAGGGATTGAAAGTTGGTGATGTTGTAGAGCTTCAATTATTCAATAAAGACGGAGAAAATGGCGAAATCATTCAGGATTTATACAAAGGTGCTAAAGTAAAACCAGGCTCTCATCATTGGAAATTTCCAAAATTACCAATTGTGAGACAACAAGTTGAAATCACTAAAATTTCAAACTCAAAAATTACCATCAAAACGCCTTTGACCATTGCAATAAAACCGAGTTATCAGGCGCAATTGGTGGAATGGAAACATTTAAACGAAGTGGGAATTGAACACATTCGCTTTACTTTTCCGGACATTCCGAGAGTAGCACATCATGTTGAACCGGGAAATAATGCGATCTTTTTAACCCGTCTTTTCAATAGTTGGGTTAAGGATATTGTGATTACAAATTCAGACAGCGGAATTCTGGCCGAAGAAGATGCCAATGTTACGATTCAGGATATTGTAACCGATGGACCACATATGGCACATTATACCGTAACGTTAGGTGGCGTACATAATATATTGGTAAAGAATCTTAAAATTTATAATAAAACAGTTCACCCGTTGAGCTTCAATACGTTTGCTACAAAAAATGTATATCAGAATTGTGAGATTTTTGCAGATGCTTTATTAGATCAGCATTCGGGTGCAAATCATCAAAATTTATTTGATCATATTATGGTTCATATCAATCCGGATAAGAACAATAGTTATTTGTTATTTGGCGGTGGCGGTGCCGATTACTGGAAACCATCACACGGGCCTTTCAGCACGTTTTGGAATCTTAATATTCAGGTTGAAAAAACATTTGACAGCACAAAGCCGGTTTTATTATACGGTATGAAAGATGGGCCTTTTGCGAGAATCATTGGCGTCAACGGTAACGCAAAATTCGAGGTAAAATACGAACCTGATGCCTATATTGAATTTTTAAATACATCGCTGGACAAAGTGCTGTCGCTGTATGATTATCAATTGCAAAGGCGCTTGAAATAAAATATTCTTGCCACAGATTTCACAGATTAAAAGGATTTTTAAAATAATCTTTTAGCCACGAATTCACGAATTTTTAAATATCTATGCGCAATCATTCGTGAATTCGTGGCTATTTTTTGAATATACTAATCTTTTTAATCTGTGAAATCAGTGGCAAAAAAAAACTCATTTTATAATTTGAATGTTATGAAATACAAAATAGCTTTTCTGGTTTTATTATTTATTTCCGGGAATGTATTTTCTCAAAATAAATATCGTCTCAAAAACATTTCTACGACTGACGGGCTTTCGCAGAGTTCTGTCATTGCTATTCATCAGGATAAATTTGGGCAAATGTGGTTTGGTACACGTGATGGACTGAATAAATATGATGGCAGCCGGTTTACGATTTTTAGAAATGATATTTCGGATAAATCTTCTATCAGTAACAATGATATTCTAGCAATTGAAGAAGACAATTCAGGGAAGATTTGGGTTGGGACATATAACGGGCTGAATTGTTATAATCCTGTCACCAATACTTTTACAAGATATCTGCACACCAAAAACAATCATTCCATAAGTGGAAACGCGATTTGGAGCATCAAAGAAATTGGCGATGAAATGTGGTTTGGAACATCTAAAGGATTGACGATTTACAATAAAAAAACAGGGCAATTTAACTCCACTTTCCATTCGGATACGGATAATACAACGCTTCCAAGCAATAATATACTAAGTATTTTAAAAAGTAAAAAAGGCCAAATCTGGATTGGTACAACAAAAGGTTTATGTGTTTTGATAAGTAGAAAAAACGGAAAGTTTTCTTTTAAAAATTATCCTTTAAACACAACGGATTTATTGACTGTTCAGGCACTTACTGAAGATCGTTACAACGACATCTGGGTTAGCACAAAAAACAAAGGACTTTTAAAATTTAATCCATCATCAAACAAATTTATCTCTTTTTTACCTGCTGAAAAATACAGTGAGCTCAGTACAGACATTCGTGCTTTGACTATTGACAAACAAGGTTCTTTATGGATTGGTGCTTACGACGGAATTTACATTTTAGGAGAAGACAAAAGCATTCAAAAAATAAATAACAGCAACAACAGCAACGGAATCGATAAGGTAAAATCAGTTTTTTTGGATCAAAAAGGATCGGTTTGGATTGGCTGTTATTATAAAGGCGTGAATATTTGGGATGTCTCGAATGTGAACTTTTCGAATTACAATCAGAATTCTAAAAAGATTCCGATGAGTTTTGATGTGGTAAGTGCTATAATTGCAGATAAAAATAAAAACATTTATTTTGGAACGGAAGGCGGTGGAATCACGATTTATAATCCAAATACCGAAGCAACCAGTTATATCAACAGTAAAAGTGGCCAAACGACTAAAAACGACATTAAATCGATGTGCCTTGCCGAAGATCATATTTTGTGGATTGGGACTTTTTCTAAAGGAATCACGGCTTACAATATCATTTCTAAAAAAATTGAAGACAACAGAATTTCATCCGAACTAAATACTTTATTGAAAGAAACCGGTGTTTATTCTATCAAAACAGAAGGGAATGGAATTTTATGGATTGGTACATTTAATAAAGGATTGATTCGGTATAATACGATTTCAAAAACTTTTCAGATTATTGGAAATGATAATACAAAGTCTGATTTTCTAACGAATAATATCGTCAGAACAATTTTAATTGACAAACAAAAAAGACTTTGGATTGGAACGCAAAATGGGCTAAATCTTATTGGGCTTCAAAATTTCCAGCCTATTAAATATGCTATAAAACATTTCTTTTTTGATGCTTCTGCTTTGGCTGGCGACGATATTTTGACTTTGTTTCAGGATTCTCAAAATAAAATTTGGGTGGGAACAAAAGCAAAAGGATTGCATTATTTTGATGGAAAGAAATTTAACCGAATCAATCTTAAAATTGGAAATACGGTTATCACATCAATTCATTCTATTTTGGAAGATGATGATAAAAACCTTTGGATCAGTACCAATCAGGGCATAATAAAATATAGTACAACGAGAAAAACGATTGTAATCTACGATCAAAAAGACGGTTTGGCGAGCAATGAATTCAATGATAATTCGGCCTTAAAATTAGATGGTAATAAATTTTATTTCGGAAGTCCATCCGGAGCAACTTATTTTGATGCCCGAAAAATTTCCCTCAACCAATATGTCCCTCAGGTTTTAATTACCGGTTTGAAAATCAAAAATGAAACGATTAATCCTCAGGATTCAACAGCAATTTTGGAGAAAAGTATCGGCTACACCAAAACCATCACTTTGGATTATGACAAAGCTAATTTCTCCATCAATTTTGCGATTCCAAATTACATTCGGTCAAAAAATAACCAATACAGTTACCGATTGACCGGACTGGAAAATAACTGGACCGTCACCAAAAATACCGAAGCTATGTATGCCATTCAGAATCCCGGAACTTATGTTTTTGAAGTTCGGGGTGCTAACAATGACGGCGTTTGGAATAAAGTTCCCACTACCCTGACTGTTGTTATAAATCCGGCTCCGTGGCGCAGTATCTGGGCCTTTTTATTGTACGGAATTATAATTGGTTCTGCCTTATACGGTTTAATATGGATCATGAAATCGAAAGCCAGATTGAAACAAAAACTCGAACTGGAGTATTTAGAAACCAAACGTATTGAAGAAAACAACAGGGCAAAACTGGATTTCTTTACTAATATTTCTCATGAATTTAGAACACCTTTAACTTTGATTTTAGGACCATTACAACAGATTTTATCCAATTATAACGGAACCAATGAAATGTACAAAAAGTTGCTGGTAATTGAAGGAAGTGCCAATCATCTTTTGAGTCTGATTAACCGTTTAATGGATTTTAGAAAACTCGAAAACGATCAGGTGAAACTGGAATCGGCCAATGGAAATATTGTCAAATTCACCAAAGAAATCTTTTTGTCTTTTATCGAATACGCCAAAGATGGCGGTTACGATTATACTTTTGAAACTTCTGAAGAAGAAATTCTGGTGTATTTTGACCGCTATAAACTGGAACGTGTTTTTTATAATTTGATTTCTAATGCCTTTCGTTATACACCAAAAGGTGGTACGATCAATATCAAAATCAATCATGATCATGAAAATCTTTTTATTGCCGTAGAAGATTCAGGAGCCGGAATTGCCGAGGAACATATTGACAAAATTTTCGATTTGTTTTTTGAAGTTCCGTTACACAACAACGTTCAGAAAAACTATAATAAAGGAACCGGAATTGGATTGTCAATTGTAAAGAATATCGTCAAACTTCATAAAGGAAATATTGATGTAACGAATAAAGAAACAGGGGGCGTTGTTTTTAAAGTTACACTTCCACTGGGTCGCGCCCATCTTGCAGACGATGAAATTATAGAGGATTTTAAAATCAGTGATGATATCGTTCAATATACTACGCAACTAGAAACCGGAGCAATAACAGAACCGGAAGACATTGAAGATTTTGTTGTAAATGCTGAAAAACAAACTATTCTTATTGTAGAAGATCACAAGGTTTTGCGAACCTTTATGAAAAATTTACTCAAAAAAGAATACAATATTATTGAGGCCGAAAATGGTAAAATTGCTTTTGAAAAGGCATTACAATTTGTTCCGAATTTAATTATTAGTGACGTTATTATGCCAGAAATGGTAGGAACAGAACTATGTTCTAAAATAAAAGAAAATCTAAAAACGAGTCATATTCCGGTCATATTACTGACTTCCAGATCTTCACTGGTTTATAAATTCGAAGGACTCGAAAGCGGTGCCGATGATTACATTAGTAAACCTTTTAATTTGATGGAATTCAAACTTCGTGTTAAGAATCTTTTGAATTCAACTGAAAGACTGAAGAACAAATTCACCAGTGAAGACAGTTTCGTTCCGTCAGAAATTACGGTTTCTTCTTTGGATGAAGAATTACTCAAAAAGGCGTTCAAAATTGTGGAAGAAAACATTTCAAACGAACAATTTGACATTCCGTTTTTCTGTTCCGAATTAGGGGTTAGCCGAACCATGTTATTCTTAAAAGTAAAAGCGTGGACGAATTATACGCCAAACGAATTTATTCACGAAATACGATTAAAACGTGCCGCTCAATTATTAGAACAAAACAAATTGAATGTTTCTGAAGTGAGTTATAAAGTAGGTTTTAATAATCCCAAATACTTCAGCAAATGTTTCCAGAAAAAGTACGGGGAAACTCCGTCGCAATTTGCTGACAAATTTTCTAAGTCCGTTGATGTATTTTAGAAAATCCGCATATTTAAAGGCTTAAAAAAGGGGTATCTGTATTTTTAGATACCCTTTTTTGTATTTCTATATCATTCTGCCCTGATATATTTGTGATATGAAAATCAAAAAAACAAAATTCTTATTGCTGCAAATTCTCTTCATGCTGCTTATAATCGGAATGAGTTTATTGCTTTTTTATTTTATCTAACATTAACCTTAAAACCAAAAAATGAATGTTTACAAACCACAAAATTAAATCGCTTAAATGGTGTTTTCTGGTGCTCTTTTTACTAGGAAATATTGTTGTGAATGCACAGGAAAGAAAAGTCACCGGAAAAGTTACTTCCAGCGAAGACTTACTTGGGCTTCCTGGTGCTAATGTTTATATCAAAGGATCTTCTGTTGGCGCGACTGCGGACATGGATGGAAACTATACTGTAATAGTTGCAGAAAAAAATGCTGTCTTAGTTTTCAACTATGTAGGATATCAAACTATCGAAGTTCCGGTAGGGAATAAAACGGTAGTCAATGTAAGTTTAAAATCAGATACTAAAAATCTGGATGAGGTTATCGTTGTAGGTTATGGTACCCGTAAAAAAAGCGACATTACAGGATCAGTATCATCAGTAACCGCAAAAGAGCTAACCGCTTATCCTTTATTGAATGCAGAAATGGCTTTGCAAGGCCGCGCTGCAGGGGTTTCGGTACAATCGAATAATGGTGGCGAGCCAGGTGCTCCGGTGAAAATCAGGGTTCGTGGCGGAACATCAATCAATGCGAGTGGAGATGCTCTTATTGTTGTGGATGGTTTTGCAGGTGCTTCTATGCCGGCACCTCAGGATATTGCTTCCATTGAGATTTTAAAAGATGCATCAGCTACAGCTATCTACGGATCCAGAGGTTCAAACGGAGTTATTATGGTTACGACTAAAAAAGGAAAGCCAGGAGCGCCGGTAATTGAATTCAGTAATTCGACTTCAACGCAATCTGTAAACAATCAATTGGATTTATTAAACGGCGACCAGTTTGTCGCTTATAGAAAAAGTTTTACTACACACACTTCTGCCGGAGCGAACACCGATTGGCAGGACGTAATTTATCGTGACGGAATGATTTCGAATTCACAATTATCATTTTCAGGCGGTTCAGAGAAAATCAGATATTATGTTTCCGGAAATTATTACAACCAAAACGGAGTTGTAATTAATTCAGGAATTGACAAATACACGATTGTAAGTAATCTTGAAGCTGATTTGAGTGATAAGTTTAAAGTGGGACTGAATTTATTTACCAGCAAACAAAACAAAGACGGAATTATCAGCCAGACTGGAGCCGGAGGAACTGGTGCTGCGGGTGTAATTGCAGCTGCGTACCGTTTTATGCCCGATAAAGGTATTTATAACGAAGATGGTTCTTACACAACTACAGCTCCCATTGGAGATGATATTGACAACCCGTATGCGACTGCAATGGAAAACATTCTGGAAGTAATCAACATTACCAACAGAAGCAATTTCTTTGCTTCTTATCAGATTTTTAAAGATTTAAATTTCAAAACCACTTTAGGTTTAACAGAGTCTAATTCTCAAACGGGAAGATATATTCCATCTACTTTAATTGCAGGAAAAAATATTAAAGGAGAAGCTTCTGTAAACAACACAAGATTTTCATCTTTCTTAACCGAGAATTATTTGACGTACAAAAAAGAAATTATCGACAAAGGAATTTTAACCATTCTTGGAGGCTATTCGTATCAAAAAAACACAAATGAAAATTCATATGCTGCTTCAAGAGGATTTCTTACGAATACCAACTCTTATCATAATTTAGGAGCCGGAACCGTGTTCTTAAAACCAGATTCAGGTTTATCTGAAACCGAATTAATTTCTGCTTTCGGAAGGTTGAACTTTGATTACGATGATAAATACTTATTCACTTTCACAGCACGTCGTGACGGTTCTTCAAGTTTCAGTAAAAACTACAAATACGGAACTTTCCCTTCCGGAGCCGTGGGTTGGAATATTGCTAAAGAGAATTTTTTAAAAGACAATAAAACGATTTCAAACCTTAAACTAAGAGCAAGTTACGGAGCAACCGGGAATCCATCGATTGGTGCCTACTCTACTTTGTCAAGATTCTCTGAAATTTATGATGTGAGCGGTGACGTAATTGTAAACGCAGTACAGTTGACTTCTTTGGATAATCCGAATTTAAAATGGGAAACATCTTATCAACAAGATTACGGAATTGATTTAGGTTTATTTGATAACAGAATCAGTCTTACGGCAGATTATTATAAAACCATTACCAAAGATTTGTTGTTCAACAGACCTTTACCCGGAATTTCAGGAATTGGATCTCAGCTTCAAAACGTTGGAGAATTAGAAAACAAAGGATGGGAATTAGGAATCAATACGAAAAACTTTATTGGCGCCGATTTTACCTGGTCTACTAACTTTAATATCTCTTCAAACAAGAATAAAGTATTAAAATTGGCCGATAACAAAGACTTATTAATTAACTCTGCTCCGGGGCATTTCCTTGCAACAGAATCTCAAATTTTGAGAGTTGGTGAACCGGTTGGTTCTTTCTACGGATTTATTTACGATGGTGTAATTCAGCAGGGAGAAACAGCGCTTCCGGGGAATTTTGAAACGGCTCCGGGTGGAGAAAAATTCAAAGATGTAAATGGTGATGGAAAACTGGATTCAAGTGACAAAACTATTATCGGGAACCCAAATCCGGATTTCATTTTCGGTTTAAATAATGATTTCACGTATAAAAATCTGGATTTGAATATCTTCTTTCAGGGATCAGAAGGAAACCAAATTTTAAATTATACGTTAATGGAATTGGCTTCAGGAAACAACAATGCAACTACGGAAGTTTTAGATGCCTGGACTCCAACAAATACCGATACAAATGTTCCTGCAAATGCGGCAAGAACAAAAAGAATCACTTCAAGGTTTGTATATGATGCAAGTTACATTCGTTTGAAAAATGTTTCTATCGGATATAGTTTAAATGATAAAGTAGTTTCGAAAATGGGATTGAGCAAAGTTCGTTTTTACGTTAGTGCACAAAACCTTTGGACGATTACAGATTATCCGGGTTCAGACCCTGAGGTAAATTACTTAAACGACACCAACGCCAGAAGTAATACCAATTTAGGATTGGATTATGGAAGTTATCCAAACGTGAAAACCTTCACTTTCGGTTTCAATTTAAAATTTTAATAGAATCATATTATGAAAAAATATATAGCTTTATTTTTCTTGGGAATATTCGTTTTTGGATGCTCAGATCTTGAAGAACATCCAGTTGGAATCATTCGTCCAGATAACTTTTTTAACAATACAGACGACTTACAAGCCGCTGTAAACGGAGCCTTTGCAAACATTGCCCATAATAATTATTGGGGAAGAGAATTTACCATCGCCTTAATGTTACGTGACGACATGGCCGATATTGGCGACCGAACCACTCAGGCTGCCCGTATTGATGTGAATGATATGAAAATGAATGATACCAACGCATTGGTTGCCAACTTCTGGCCACAATCCTATATCATTGTAACAGCAGCCAATCAGGCTATTGAAGGTGCAAAAAAGACTCCGGGCGATCCGGCAAAAGTAAATGCGATCGTAGCTCAGGCACATTTTGCAAGAGCTTTTGCTTACTATCATTTAGTTCGAATTTTTGGTGATATTCCGTATGTTGATTTTGTGGTGAATGATGTTTCTCAGGTAAATTCCTTAGGTAAAACCAAAGAAGCTGAGGTATATGCCAAAATCATAGCCGATTTAGAATTTGCAAAACAATGGTTAGACGACAAACCGAAAGTAAAAGCGGTTCCTGGAAAAGGCACTGCAGCCGGTTATTTGGCTTCTGTTTATTTGACATTAGGAAACTATCAAAAAGCGTATGATGAAGCGAAATATGTAATTAATAACGAAGCTAAATTCGGTTTAGGTTTAGATGCTGATTTCCAGGATTTGTTCAATGCTACAAAAGCTGCAGCCTTAAAAGAACCACTGTTCACCATTGACTTTAATAACTTAACATCAGGAAATTACGGTCAGGATTATACCGCATTTTTTACAGGTTCCTTAAAAGATGACAGTTATAGCTATGGACAAGGATTTTCTGTTGCAGTACCTTCTCTAAAAGTTTTTAACGACTGGGATCAAAGAGATTACAGAAGAGCAGTAAGTTTTGACACCATAATCAGAAAGAAAACCGGACCAGGTGGATCTTTGGAGGTTTATCCTTCAAGCGATAATGAAAAAGCACCGCGTCCTCATATTGCTAAATATTATCGTTTTCCTGGAAAAGCCGGTGCCAACGGAAGAACATCGCAACACAATTATATCACGATGCGATATGCTGAAGTATTATTGACTGCTGCTGAAGCTTTAAACGAAATTACACCGGGAACTGCAGAAGCAGATAATTATGTAAATCGTGTGCGTGCGAGAGCCAGAAACAAAGCAGGAAGACAAGTTTCATTTCCAGCCAATGTAACGCCGGGACTTTCTAAAACCGATTTTAAGAAAATGGTTATCAACGAGAGAAGATTAGAACTGGCTTTTGAATATATCAGATGGTATGATATTAAGAGGCTGAAAAACGGACCTGAAGTATTTGGTCCTAATGGTTTTGAACCTCATGCGAATTTTGATCCAAACAAAGATTATTTATTCCCTTTGCCGGGAACTGAATTAGCGATCAATCCTAATTTAAAACCAAATAATCCTGGTTATTAAAACATTATAATTACAATGGTTGAAAATATTTTAAACACATAGAAACATAGATTTTAAATAAGAAATTAATACAAAGACAATCAAAAGAAACTAGTTTCTAACACATAGCTATGTGTTTTGATGCAAGTGAAACGCTTTTTTTAAGCTATGAAAACTATGTATCTATGTGTTAAATTCACCCACTGTTATTAAAAATTAGATTAATTAGCAAGTATGAATAAAGTTAGTTCATTTTCTTTAATTCTTGGGTTTGCACTGCTGGCAACAGCGTGCAAATCCGGAATTAATTCTCAGACAAAAGTTGCTGCAACTTCAGAAAACCTTCTGGAGAAAAGATATAAAATGCTGCTCGATTATCCGGTTGACTCGATGTCGATGCCACGCAGCATGACCATCAAAACCAATACAATAAAAAAAGTTCCTTCAAGAGACTGGACAAGCGGATTCTTTGCCGGAAACTTATGGCAATTGTACCGATTGACAGGCAATGAAGGCTATAAAATTCAGGCCCAAAAATGGACGCCTTTTAGCAAAAAAGAAAGTGTAAATCGTAATTCGCACGACGTTGGATTCAAAGTGTTTTGCAGTTTTGGAGAAGCTTTAAAAGTGGAAAACAAACAAGAATACAAAGACGTTATTATTAAAGGTGCCGAAACATTATGCACTCGTTTTAATGCCAAAGTTGGCGCCATAAGATCTTGGGATTTTAATAAAGAAATCTGGGATTATCCAGTCATCATTGACAATATGATGAATTTGGAATTGCTTTTTGAAGCCTCTAAATTATCCGGAAATAAAAAGTATCAGGAGATTGCGATTCAACATGCCAACACGACTTTAAAAAATCAATTTAGGGCAGACAATAGTTGTTATCACGTTATTGATTATGATCCGACAACTGGAGCTATTAGAAAAAAAACAACTTTACAAGGATATAATGATGATTCTGTTTGGGCACGTGGTCAAGGCTGGGCGGTTTACGGATTCACCATGTCGTATAGATATACAAAAGATCCAGCCTATTTAAAACAAGCCGAGGCTACTGCTCAGTTTTTTATGACCCATAAAAATTTACCGGAAGACGGAATTCCGTATTGGGATTTTAAAGATCCTGCGATTCCCTATTCGGCTAGAGATGTTTCTGCTGCAACCGTTATGGCTTCAGCCTTATATGAATTGTACGGTTATACTAAGAATAAAAGTTACTTGGCTTTCGCCGATAAAATAATGAAGTCTTTAAATTCAGATAAATACATTTTAAGTGATACCATAAAAGCACCTTTTATTCTGGATCACAGTACCGGAAACTGGCCAAAACACGACGAAATCGACGAACCTATAATTTATGCCGATTACTATTTTCTGGAGGCATTATTAAGAAAGAAGTAACAAATAAAGGGACAAAGGGACAGAGGTGCAAAGGTTTTACCATGCGAGTCTTTGAACCTTCAAAGTCTAGGAACTTTTGACCTTTGAACCTATGAACCTCTGCACCTTAAAAAAAGCTCATAATCAATGACAAATCAACCGTATCACCATAACAAACTTTTTACTTTTGCACTTTTTGTTTTTTTTCAAATTTGTCTGAGCAGCAGTTTTGCTCAGACAAAAATGAATATCAATGACAATTGGCTGTATTTAGAAAATCATACTCCTAACCTTTCAGAAGCACAAAAGGCTTCAAACTGGACTTCCATAAATTTACCACACACCTGGAATGCCGAAGATGCTACCGACTTAAATCCGGGATACAGACGGGATGCAAGCTGGTATCAAAAGAAATTGAATATTTCTCAAATAGATAAAAACCGACGTTATTCTTTATATTTTGAAGGTTCGAACGTCACTACAAAAGTATATGTAAACGGCAAAGAAGCCGGCGGTCATATTGGTGGTTATATTGGCTTTACGATTGATATCACCAACTTCATCAAAGAAGGAAACAACGATATTTTTGTACGCGTGGATAATAGTTATGACATCGAAATAATTCCGTCTCAAAAGAGCGATTTCTTTATTTATGGCGGAATTACAAGAGATGTCTGGCTGTTATCTCAATACAAAAATCACATCGATAATCTAAAAATTACAACTCCTGAGGTTTCTGCAAAAAAAGCTTCGGTACAAATTCTGGCTTCAACTGTAAATACTGATAATTCGGCATTATCGTTAACTGTGATTCTTAAAAATCCGAAAGGAAAAAAAGTAGCCAGCAAAACAATTCAGGTTTCAGATAAAACATCTAATGTCACTTTTGAAAACATTAAAAATCCGGAATTGTGGGATACCGATAATCCGAATTTGTATATTGTTACCGCTATTTTATCCGAGAAAAATCAAATCAAAGACAGCGTAAACGAAAAAGTGGGTTTCAG
The DNA here is from genome assembly GCF_015351595.1 of Flavobacterium sp. LC2016-12. Classification (GTDB taxonomy): domain Bacteria; phylum Bacteroidota; class Bacteroidia; order Flavobacteriales; family Flavobacteriaceae; genus Flavobacterium. Next base: position 381,580 of record NZ_JADKPT010000003.1, read on the forward strand.
ATGGTTTGAATTTAAAGATCATGGTCCCTTTTATTTAAACGGAAAACGATTGTTGATTCGTGGTACACACAGACATGAAGAACAAGCTGGTGTTGGCGCAGCAATGAGCAACGAACAGCATTGGGCCGATATGAAATCCATAAAAAATATGGGGGCTAATTTTGTTCGTCTGGCACATTATCCGCAAGATCCTGAAGTATATAAAGCCTGTGATCAATTGGGATTATTGGTTTGGGATGAATTGCCTTGGTGTCGCGGCGGAATTGGCGGTGAACTTTGGCAGACAAACACCAAAAATATGCTGACAGAAATCATCAATCAAAATTACAATCACCCAAGTATCATAATCTGGTCTCTCGGAAATGAAATGAACTGGCTTCCTGATTTTCCTGACGGAGATAATACAGAAAAAACAAATATCTTTTTAACCCAATTAAATGACCTCGCACATAAATTAGATCCAACCAGAAAAACGGCTATCAGAAAATATTATGAAGGTTCACAAATTGTGGATGTCTTCTCCCCTTCAATCTGGTCTGGCTGGTATTCCGGAAGTTATAAAAGTTACCAAAAAGCAATTGATCTTTACAAGAAAGAATACAAGCATTTTATCCATGCCGAATATGGCGGAGACAGTCATGTTGGACGTCATAGCGAAAAACCTGTTACGGGTGAAAATGTCATAAAAGCTGAAGGTTGGGAAGAAGCTATCGTGCAAACCAAAGTGGCTAATATTGCACAAATTGGAGATTGGAGCGAGAATTATATCGTAGATTTATTTGACTGGCATTTGCACATATCCGAGAATGATCCAACGTTCGTGGGTAACGTACAATGGGCATTTAAGGATTTTGCAACGCCATTGCGACCAGAAGATGACATTCCCTACATGAACCAAAAAGGATTGGTGGATAGAAACGGAGTTCCGAAAGATGCTTATTATGTTTTTAAAAGCTACTGGAGTAAAGAACCTTTTACTTATATCGAATCGCATACCTGGACAGAGCGTCAGGGACCTGAAAACACGCCGAGAATACTGAGCGTTTTTAGTAATTGCGAGAAAGTGACTTTGTACCACGATGGTAAATCACTCGGAGAAAAATCGAAAAATCTTTCGCTATATCCTGCAAATGGTTTAACTTGGGATGTCAATTTTAAAAAAGGAGACAATATTCTGGTTGCTATTGGAAAAAACAAAGAAGGAAAAACGGTTTCAGATACCTTAAAAGTAAACTACCGTTTTAACAAAAATGATACGGCCACTTCGTTACAATTGTCATCCCAGAAACTAAAAAACGGCAATTATCTGGTAACGGCCATTGCAATCGACAATAACAATTTACGTTGTCTGGATTATGAAGAAAGTGTTTATTTTCAATGTCTGAAAGGTGGAAAAACAATGAAAAACCAAGGAACTCCGACGGGAAGTGAATCGATTAAAATGGCCAACGGAAAAGCTTCTATTGAAGTGGTGCCGGATGGCTCGGGTTTACCAATTGAAATGACGGCTTTGAACCAGAGTTTTAAAGGAGAATATTTGAAAATTGAAACGAAAATTTAACCGCAAAGACGCAAAGTAAAAAACGCAAAGTTCGCAAAGTTTAAAAAAAGCTTGGCGAACTTTGTGTAAAATCTTGGCGCCCTGTGCGGTTAAAAATAATCCCTACTTTACAATAAAAAACAAATACATATACCAATGAAAAAACTATTAACCGCAATCCTCTTAACCACATCTATTTTCGGTTTTGCACAAAATCAAGACCTCATCTCCAACGTTCCACACCGAAATACAATTTCTCTAAACGGCGTTTGGAATTATATTGTCGATCCATACGAAACCGGTTATTACAGCTTTCATCACGATGAATACGACAAACAGGCAAAGCCATCCAACGCTGCTTATTTCAATAACTATCATGCGGTGAACAAACAGGAATTGGTTGAATATGATTTTGATAAATCTCCTAAAATCAATATTCCTGGGGATTGGACTTCGCAGGTTCCGGAGCTTAAATATTATGAAGGCAATGTCTGGTTCAAAAAATCATTTGATTATAATTTGAAAGCTGGAAAACGCCTTTTTGTTTATCTGGGAGCGATCAATTATAAAGCTGATGTTTATTTGAATGGGAAGAAACTCGGAACTCATATTGGTGGATTTACGCCATTTAATTATGAAGTAACATCGATTGTAAAACCAAAAGATAATTATCTGGTTATAAAAGTGGATAATACACGCCATAAAGAAGATGTCCCGACAATCAATACGGATTGGTGGAATTATGGCGGAATCACGCGCGATGTGACTTTGATTGAAGAAGAAGCTTCATTTGTGGAAGATTACAATATTCAGCTTAAAAAGAATAATACAGCTTTGATTTCAGGTTTTGTAAAAATCAGTAATCCAAATGTTTCACAAAATGCTGTAACCATCACAATTCCGGAATTGAAAATTAATTACAAAGGAAAAGTGGGTGCTGATGGAATTTTGAACTTTGAAATTCCGGCTAAGAAAATCTCTTATTGGTCACCTGAAAATCCAAAATTATATGATGTAACTATTGATTATAACAGTCAAAAATTAAGTGACAATATTGGCTTTAGAACCATTGAAACCAAAGAAGACAAAATTTTATTAAACGGAAAACCAATCTTTTTACGTGGTATTTCAATTCACGAAGAAAATGCAAAAGGCGGACGTGCTAATTCTGAAGAAGATGCTTTACGTTTGTTAAACTGGGCAAAAGAATTAGGTTGTAATTATGTTCGTCTGGCACATTATCCACACAACGAAAATATTATCAGAACGGCTGATAAAATGGGATTAATGGTTTGGGAGGAAATTCCGGTGTACTGGACTGTTGAATTTACAAGAGAAGCTACTTATCAAAATGCAGAAGATCAATTGACAGCTGCAGTTACCAGAGATAAAAACAGAGCTTGTATTATTATTTGGTCAATGGCCAATGAAACGCCAATATCTGATGCACGAAATGCTTTCATTAAAAATCTGGTAGATCATACCAAATCTCTAGACAATACAAGATTAATCAGTGCTGCATTATTGACACAAAGTGATAGCGCAGGATTTGGAACTATCAATGACGCAATTGGCGATTATTTAGATATCATTTCATTCAACCAATATTTAGGCTGGTATGGCGGAAAACTGGAAGATGCTGAAAAGATATTCTGGAAAACTAAATACAATAAACCTGTTATAGTTTCTGAATTTGGAGGAGACGCCAAACAAGGCTTACATGGAGAAAAAAATGAGCGCTGGACAGAAGAATATCAGGAATACTTATACATTCAGAACCTGAAGATGATTGAAAAAATACCTCATCTTAGTGGTTTAAGTCCATGGATTTTGGTTGATTTCAGATCGCCAAGAAGACTACTGCCAGGCATTCAGGATGAATACAACAGAAAAGGATTAATCTCAAATGACGGAAATAAAAAGAAAGCTTTTTACATCATGCAAAATTGGTATGCAAAAAAGGAAAAAGAGCAAAATCAGAATTAAGAAGCATTACCAATTCATTAACAAAAAACAAACTGTAATTATATGATTTTTCTGCATTATTAACTTACTTTGTATTAATTCTAAAAATTGTAATCCTATGAAAAAATTATGTTTACTAGCAGTTATTCTATTTACTGCCGTTACAGTTCAGGCTCAAGACGTAGTAAAATTTGCTCCGTTAGATGCAAGTCCTGTTGATATTTCTTATTTCCCAAATAAGGCTGTGAAGTTTAAAAAAACGGATACTCCTTCGCCTTCAATCAAAGTTATTTATTCAAGACCTTCTGTAAAAGGACGTGTGATTTTTGGAGATTTAATTAAATATGGAGAAGTTTGGAGAGTTGGTGCAAATGAAAATACAGAAATCAAATTCTACAAACCTGCAACTATTAATGGTGTTGCTGTTCCTGTTGGAACTTACAGTTTATTTGCTATTCCTGAAAAAGACAAATGGACGATCATTATCAATAAAGAACTTGATTTGTGGGGAGGTTATGCTTATGATGAAAGCAAAGATCTTGTTAGAGTTTCTGTTCCTGTAAAACTAGTTTCTACTCCAGTTGAAGCTTTATCGATTGCTTTTACAACTCAGGGAGCTGTAACTAATTTGGTTATTGGTTGGGATAAAACTACGGTTGAATTGCCAATTACGATTAAGTAATAAATCGTTATAAGATAACAGAAAAGAGACACATGTGTGTCTCTTTTTTGTTATGATAGTATCTACATCAATTATGCATTTGCTACCCTCGGTTCCAAAATCTTATCCAATGTAATCGGTAAATCACGCACACGTTTTCCGGTCGCATTAAAAACAGCATTTGCAATCGCAGGTGCCATTCCTACCAAAGCTGTTTCACCAAGTCCTTTTGTTCCCATCGGATTACTGATTGGGTCTTTTTTATTAACGAAAAAGACTTCCTGTTTTTCAATATCAGCATTTACCGGAACATGGTAATCCGCGAAATTATTATTGATAGGTCGACCAAAACGATGATCAATTTCTAGTGCTTCCATCAATCCCATTCCGATTCCGCCAACCGCTCCACCATACATTTGTCCGGCAGAAGTTTTTTGGTTAATTACGGTTCCAATATCAGCACACGAGACCACATGTGCCAATCTTATTTTTCCTAAATTCGGATTCACTAGTACTTTTACAAAGTGTACTGAAAACGAATAAATGGAATATTTTTTTGCTTCTTCAGTAGCTTTTGATACATTTTCAACTTCAAAATTTTCCAGCTTATTGGCGGATAATAGCGAAGCTAAGGAAACTGATTTTGAATTGTCTTTTTTAGATGTTATTACGCCATTGGCGAAAGCCAGATCAGTAATCGCCGTTCCTTTAAAGGTTGAAGTTTCAACAGCCAAACCTAAAATTTTACTCACTAATAAATTACAGGCGTCATGAACAGCAGAACCTACTGATGAAGTCGTTGCAGATCCTCCCTGGGTTGGTCCTTTTGGGAGTCCGCTTTTCCCCATTTCGATTACTACATTTTCACTTGGTAAACCAGTAATTTCAGCGCCAATTGCCGTCATCATGGTTGCAGTTCCGGGGCCCATATCGTTTACACTACATTGTAATACTAAATTTCCATCGGCTAAGAATTTTGCTTTTACTGAAGTTGGACTTCTATAACAGCCGAATGTTCCGGTTCCCATTCCGTAACCTACTAACCACTCGCCTTCTTTAACGGAACCTGGTTTATTCTTACGGTTTTTCCAGCCAATGCGTTCCATTCCGCCTTCGTAACATTCTAATAAATATTTACTGCTCCACGGTTTATTTTGTTCTAAATCTTTTTCGGCATAATTCAGTTTACGGAATTCAATTGGATCCATATCTAATTTATGAGCCAATTCATCCATGGCGCTTTCTAGGGCGAAAGAACCAGTTGCTTCACCCGGGCCACGCATCCAGATTGGCGTACAGGTATCCAGTTTTACAATACGATATCGTGTTGAAACATTATCGCAATTATAAATAAATCGGGACATGTTTACTGTTCCTTCCATAAAATCTTCATAACTCGACGTCATGGCTACGGCTTCATGAGTTAAACCAATCAATTTACCTTCTTTGGTAGCGCCTAGGCCCATTTTTTGGATGGTATAAGGTCTAAACCCAACATTGGTAAACATTTGTTCTCTGTGAAGCACTAATTTAACCGGACGGTTTAATTTTTTTGATCCGATAAGCGCTGCAATTTCATAAGGCCAGGTATGCAATCCCATTCCGAAAGCACCTCCAAGATATTCCGAATTGACCGAAACATCTTCAGGCGGAATTCCAAACACGCCGCCTATACTTTTTCTTGTTCCCTCAACACCTTGGCTTTTGGTATAAACGGTTGGTTTATTTCCATCCCATTTGGCAATAATATTAGCCAATTCCATTGGATTATGAACTTCAGTCGGAATTGTATACTCTTCCTCTAAAACAACCGCTGCATTTTTATAATTATCCTGGACACCTCGGTGATAATCATCACCTTTATCGGTCTCTACTTTTTTCTCTTTATCCTTTGCTTTCTGAAGATCAGTGATATGCTCTTCTTTGATATATTCCGCTTTAATTAAACTTGCAGCATACTGCATACGCTCAAAAGTATCGGCGACAACCATTGCGATTGGCTGGTCGTAATACAAAACCGTATCATCTTTAAAAACCTGAAGCGGTTGTCCAAAATTGTGAGGATCTTTTGCTTTTGCATATCCGGAAGGTTTATCAACATTCAAATGCGAAATAACCGCCAGAACTCCCGGGGCCCATTCGGCTTTTTTGGTATCTATGCTTTTGATCCTTCCCTTTGCAATCGTACTTCCAACCAGACAGGCGTACACAACACCATCTGTTTTATACTCAGCTGAATAAGTCGCAGAACCCGTTACTTTAGCAAATCCATCAACTCTATTTATATTACTTGTCTTGCTCATAATTCAAATTATTTAGATGATGCTATAGTTAGTGCTTCTACAATGGCGTTTGGTCCGAGAGTTAATTTAAAATCATTATCTCCGTAACCTCTTGCTCCTTTCATAGCCAAATCGGCCGCTTGTCTGAAAATGGTTTCTGAAACTGTTTTTCCTTTCAGAAATTCTTCAGCTTCATTTAGTCGCCATGGTTTATGTGCCACACCGCCCATCGCTAAACGTACATCATTGATTGTATTGTTTTGAATTTCCAAAGCAACTGCAACCGAAATCAATGCAAAAGCATAACTGCTTCGGTCACGAACTTTTAAATAATGTACATTTTTATTGAAGTTGTTATTCGGAATTTCAACTGAAGTGATCAATTCCTTATTTTGAAGTGTATTGTCTTTTTCTGGTGTATTTCCCGGCAGGCGATGAAAATCAGTAAATTTAATTTCTCTTTTCCCTTTCGGTCCTTCAACCTGAACTGTTGCATCAAGTGCAGCCAGTGCCACACACATATCACTTGGATGAACGGCGATACAACTATCAGATGCTCCAAAAATCGCATGCATTCTGTTGGAACCGCCAATGGCACCACAACCGCTTTTTGGAACACGTTTATTACAAGGCATATCTGTATTATAAAAATAAGAACAACGCGTACGCTGCAGCATATTTCCTCCAACTGTTGCCATATGCCTAATTTGTTGGGAAGCTCCTGCTGCTAAAGACATTGCCAGCAAAGGATGTTTTTCTATTATGGCTTTATCTTCGGCAACCTGGCTGTTTTTTGCCAAAGCACCAATTGAAGTTTTTCCGGTAAGGAATTCTATCTTTTTTAAATCTAATGCGGTAATGTCGACCAATTTGTCCGGAGCAACCACATTTTTCTTCATTAAATCGACAAGATTGGTCCCGCCCGCAATAAACATAGCGGAAGGTTCTTTACCAATGCTGGTAACTGCCGATTTTGATGATAATGCTCTTATGATTTGAAAGTTTTTCATGATAGCATCCCTCCTTCCTTAACTTCGGTAATGGCATCGACAATGTTGTGATAGGCACCACAACGACAAATGTTACCGCTCATATATTCTCTAATTTCTTCTCTGCTGTTGGCATGACCTTCTTTGATACAAGCAATTCCAGACATGATTTGTCCAGGAGTACAGTATCCGCATTGAAAACCATCATTTTTGATAAAGGCTTCCTGCATGGGGTGTAGTTTTTTCCCTTTTGAGAGTCCTTCGATTGTAGTTACCTGAGCATTTTGCTGCATGTATGCTAATGTCAGACAAGATAAAATTCTTGTACCGTCAACATGCACCGTACACGCACCGCATTGTCCGTGGTCACAACCTTTTTTAGTTCCGGTTAAATGTAATTGTTCACGCAGTAAATCCAGTAAAGTGGTACGCGGTTCCACATTCAGATTTTGTTTTACTCCGTTCACTTCTATTGAAAGCGGAACCGTTTCAAGGTATCCGGCGATTTTTTCATCCCATTTATTTTCAGAGGCCATCACCAATGAAGGCGGTGCCAAAGCAAGAGCAGTAAACAATCCCGACTTTTTTAGAAAGTCCCGACGAGATGCATTCGATTCATCTTCTATCAATTTGTCTTTGGTTGATTTTTTGGCAGCCATACCTGGTATTTTTAAGTTAGAAAAAATCAAAAATGTTATTCCTAACAAATTTAACAATCCTATGCTATAAATACTTATAAAATTCACATAAACTCGTAATTTATTAAAGTAATAAATAAGAGAATTATTTAAATTGCAAAATTGTATTTTTACATCACTAAGAACTTATTATGCCTCATTTGCCCACTATCTATTTAGATAATAATGCTACAACTCGTGTTGACGAGCGAGTCCTCCATGCGATGCTCCCTTATTTTACTGATTTATATGCCAATGCAGGCAGCAGTCATTTAGCCGGATTAGAAATTCAGGAAGCTATTGAAAATGCCGCCTGGCAAACCGCTACTTTAATTGGTGCTAAAGAAGAAGAAATCATCTTTACCTCAGGAGCAACAGAATCAATTAATTTAGCCATTAAAGGATTGGCAAATGAAACTAAAAAACATATTGTAACGGTTGCAACAGAACATAAAGCTGTTTTGGAAACTTGCTGTTATATGGAAAGCATTGGCTTTGAAGTTACCTATTTACCAGTTGCTTCAGACGGGATTTTAGATATTAATCTTTTAAATGAGGTAATCACAACTAAAACACTGATTGTTATTATAATGATTACTAATAATGAAACAGGTGTCATTCAGGATATTGCAAAGATAGCAGACCTTGCACATGCTAAAAATGCACTCTTTTTATGTGACGCTACTCAGGCTGTCGGAAAGATTTCTATTGATGTAAAAAAACTCGGAATTGATCTCCTGGCACTTTCTGCACATAAATTTTATGGCCCAAAAGGTGTTGGTGCCTTATACATTTCGGCGGAAGCCAAAATAAAATTGTCGCCATTACTAAACGGCGGAAACCAGCAAAGAAAATTACGTAGCGGAACTTTGAATGTTCCTGGAATTATTGGTTTAGGTAAGACAGCTGAAATAGCTGTTTTAGAAATAGATATAGATAATAATAATAGAATTTTACTATTGAGAGATCGGCTAGAAAATGGTCTGTTAAAAATTGGAGGATCATTCGTAAACGGAAATACACAAAACCGAATTTGTAACACTACCAATATTTGTTTTCCGGGAGTAAATTCTGAAAAGCTAATTCTGGCTTTACAAAATATTGCTGTGTCAAATGGATCGTCATGTTCGTCTGTAACATCTCAACCTTCGCATGTATTGAAAGCTTTAGGTTTATCAGATCAAGATGCTTTGAGCTCGATTCGATTTAGTTTAGGGAGATTTACAACTGCGGAAGAAATTGATGAGACAATTGGGAGAGTAACTGCTTTGATCGCTCAGCTTCGATAATACCAATCTATGCCATGCCACAAAGGCACTAAGACACGAAGATTTTTTTACTCTGATCAACTGATTTTAGGACTCAAATCCTTTCTACAAATTACTATTAATAAAAAGTTGTATCTTAGTGTCTTTGTGGCAAAACCCTACAATTCAGAAATAAGCTTATTATAATCCTCTTCCGTATCAATATCGATATTGCCTTTTTCAAAAGGAACTGAAGCAGTATCCTCTAAAAATCGATTAATAATCTTTTTGGCTCCCTCCTGTCCTTGCAAAGCTGCTAATTCAGTAAAGTATTTTTTATTACACAAAACAGGTGTTCCTAAAGTTTCGGCATAAGACGAAGCTACAATTCCTTTTCCTGTTTTGGAATATTCCTGAATTAAGCTCTCAAAAACAAGACTGGATACGTACGGTTGATCGCATACGGCAAAAATGCAATTTTCACAATCCGGATACAAGTGCAATAATGCATTGAGACCCTTTACGATTGAAGATGACATTCCCGTTTCCCAATCGCTATTAAAGCATATTTTTATTCTCGAAGGATCCAATTCTTCTTCTATTAATTGATTGTTTGCGCCGGTTACTACTATGATGGCAACATCTGGTACTAAAAAAGCTTCTGCAATCGTGTTTTTTAATAAAGTAGAATCTTTATATCCGAGTAACTGCTTTGGCTGTCCCAATCTTGAAGAATTTCCTGCCGCTAAAATTACAATACCTGTCATCATCTTTGTTTTAGATTACTACTTTTGAATCGTGTATTTTGTGCGTTTTATATTTCAGGGAAGTTCCTGTTTTTCCACTCATAACAGCCTTAATTTCTGCTATAATGGATAAGGCAATTTCTTCTGAAGTTTCTGCCCCAATATCAAGTCCGATTGGGCCATAAATGCGATCCAACAGTTCTTCTGTCAAAATTATTCCTTCTGAACTTAAATCGTCGAGCATTCTGTTTAATTTTGATTTTGGCCCCAAGATTCCAATGTATTTACAATCTCTCTTTAAAAGCAATTTTAACACCGCTAAATCATATTTGTAATCGTGCGTCATTAAAACAAAATAAGTCTGATCATCGATCTCAATAGTATCGAGAAAATCCTCTGACTTTACAACAAAGGTTTCTTTGGCTTCAGGAAAACGTTTTGTTGTCGCATGGGTTGCTCTACCATCAGCAATAGTTACTTCCCAACCTAACAAAGAGGCCATATTTACCAGTGGCTGAACATCATTTCCGGCACCAGCTATAACAAGCGCAATCACTGGTTCAATGCATTCAATCAGAGCTTCATTTTCATTATCATCCTGTAGTTTCTTTATGATGGTCGTTTTACTTTCAAGTGCTTTTTTTACATCTGGAATACTATTTATGGCGATATCATTATTATGTAAAATATCCGAATCCTGCCTGTAAAATAAAACGGTGCCTATTTGTGGTGCATTTCGTTTAAGAGAAAAAATAGTTTCAATTATTGCGGGTTTCCGCTCTTTTTCCAGTTGCTGTAAAAGCTGAATTGGATTATTAACTGCATCATCATTAATATATTCAAAAAGAATATGAACGATTCCGTTGCAGCCTAATTGCAGTCCAACTTCGCTATCATTTTCATTACTGGTATTGTAAGTAATTAATTTATTCTGTTGCTGATGAATGGATAGCAGCGCCTTTCTTAAAGCATCGCCTTCTAAACAGCCACCACTTATGGCGCCCATCAGATTCCCATCTTCAGTAACCAACATACGTGCGCCAGGCTGCCGATATGACGACCCTTCCACTTTTACGACGGTTGCCAAAGCAGTTTTTTTTCCTGTTTTTTTTGCTTCTGAATAAGCTTTTAGAATTTCATTAATTTCCTTCATAATAGTAACGCTTACTAACAAAAATAAATGTTTTTTATGGTTTAAAGTTTTATGTTTTAGTGAAATTTTTCATTTGTCATTAAATTAAAATCCATTTCAGAACTTAGCATAAAAAGATCTCGATTAAAACAAATATTTTTATAGGAATTATTTTACAATATTACTTTAGGTTTCAATAATTAATTCTAATTTCGCGGCAAATTAAATTGAATGAATTATCCAAAATATGAATTAAAGACTAGTACTGATTCAACTATTTTTGAGTTTATTAGTACTGGTCCTAAAGGAAATATTATTAAAATAATTAAATTTACAGTGATGAAAAATCCAGATGTTTTCAATCTTGGATTTGGAGATAAAGTTAAATTTAATGAAACTAATAAAACATTTGATATCGACGACATCAATATATCTTTGGAATACTCCAAAATTTTGACACTAAAAAATATTATACTGTACCTTTTAATAACAACACAAGATTTGTTGGATTTTTAATTAAAAGAAAATAATTATGAAAAAGTTAGATAAAAAAATAAATAAAACTACATCAAAGATTAAGTCGACAGTTTCTATAGATAAAAAATTAGACAAAATTAAAAGTGTAAATTTTGTTTCAAATAAGATTGATGAGGCTAACATGCTAGTTAATAATTTAGAATTAACACATTAATTATTTCATAAAAACATTATTCAAGAGCTTTACGGGCTCTTTTTTATTTTGTCTCCTAAATTTTAAATTTCAAGAATCACTTGTTCTTTGCAAATAATTTTAAAGTTAGATTATTATATCAATATATTTTTTCTAAGAGTGTATTTATCTAACGAAGTTTTGTATTTTTATTAAAGCAAAGTTTATTTAATACCTAACTTAAAAATAAATAATATGGGAAAATTTGTAATTACTAAAAGAGCCAACGGCGAATTCCAATTCAATTTAAAAGCAGGAAATGGACAAACAATTTTAACTAGCGAAGGCTATACTACAAAAGCGGCTTGCCTTAACGGAATCGAATCAGTAAAAACCAATTCGCAAGACGACAGCAAATTTGACAAAAAAGAATCAAGCAACGGAAAACCATATTTCAATTTAAAAGCCAGTAATGGCCAAATTATTGGTTCTAGCGAAATGTATGAAAGTACATCTGCCAGAGATAACGGAATCGAATCAGTAAAAACAAATGCCCCAGAGGGAACTACAGACGATCAGACTGCTTAAATTAATAGCATTTACATAGAGAAAAGCGAGGCAAAAACCTCGCTTCTTTATTTATCACTACCAATGTACAAGTAACCAGATTTACTAATCGTTTCGTCTCCCTTTTTATATCTTAAAATATAAAAATAGGTACCTGCAGGGAGACCTGCATCACGATTTACAGTAGATCTACCATCCGAAAATCCTCTGAACATAATATCGCTTTCATTATAAGAAGTTGCGTCAAAAACTTTAATTCCCCAACGATTGTAAATTTCAACCCGATTGTCTGGATATTTACTAATTCCTTTAATAAGAAAACTATCATTTACTCCATCTCCATTTGGTGATATTGCATTGTGAATAATTAAATCTCCCGGAGGTTCCGGATTTGCTTTTTTAACCATTGCAATTGTAAAGAGGCCATAACCACTAACTTGGGTTGTAATTAATTTTGAATAGGTTGCGCCAGTAAGAAGATCGGTAGTAACACCTTTTTCATTAATCCATTTTGATGTGGTTTCATCCCAACGTGTGATTGCCAGTTCTTTTGTCGGATCTTCTCCAAAAAAAGAAGCTGGAGTCGTATTTTTATCCAATGTTAAACTTAGAATAATTTTCTCACTGCCTTGATTTTGCGTCAAATTCCAATATTCAACTTCATCAATTGATAAAAGTGTCTGCTCTTTACTTGTATAAGGATGCGTACTTCCTGCACTTTTAAAAAAATATTGAGTTGTATAAACATTGCTGATATTACTGGCTTTATCATGATAAGTGGGTCTAAAATAAAAATTATCACCAACAGGAAACTCAAAATTTAAATTCCCAATATTTTCAACCTGTCCATCTACAAAACTCAAATTACTGGCATCTGAATGAAAAGCATTTTTATCAAAAATCATTTTACCATTAAAACTTGCTCCGTCTACAATTCCGTTTTTAAATGCTGTCGTTTTATTTACCATAATAAAAGTCTTCAAATGAAAAGGAGTTATGTCAGACAAATTATTAAACTCAATATTTTGAAAATGCGCTGTTTCTAAACCTTCAATTAATTGCACTTTTTGGCCAATAAAAAAAGTCTTTCCATCACTTGTATCGGTAAAAGTTACAAGTCCGTCATTTTTAAAATTAGAATAAACATAAAAATTTCCATCATTTAAAAAATCACCGCTCGGTTTGTTATCAAAATCAAAAACGGTTGCAAGTTGTGTATTAGGCGCAACAGAAAGTTCTCCAACATTTACAGTTTGTGCAGAAACTTTATTTATAAAAAACAGTATTATAACACTATATTTTAAATACATTCTCATCATATCTTTCTCTTTATAATGATACTTTTCATTCTTTGAAATACCTCTTTTACAACATCATAAATGAGATGTTTTATTAAGATATCCATTCTTTACGGAATAACATATGCAGAATTAATATTTGTCTGTGCATATTGAATAGCCCACGCCATTGCATTAGCGTACATTATACTATTATAAACAGTTACTGAGCCAAAGTAAGATTTTGACAGAGGAACTCCTGTACCGGAAATTTTTGCAGGCCATATATCTGTCGCTGTATTTCCTGAATCTCCTGCACTCCAGCCTGAATCTCCTACGAATAAATACCCCAAAGTATTATGCTTAAAAGAAAATATTCTGGTTGCATTGCCATTTTGCGTTGATAATGCAGTAACATTTGCCGGCAATCCCGTTACGTAATAAGAGTTGTTCACATCACTACCTAAACTAAATCCGGCAATAGTACCAAATGGTCCTTGTAAAACAGGGTCAGTAACATTAAGAATAGGATTTGTATTAGTAGTTCCTGTCCCCGAAGCTACCACTGTAGTCGAGCCGCAAATGGTATTAATCACGTTTGCGATAATAGTTGCATCATTTTCTTCGGAATCGATTAGTACCCCTTTTTTATTTTTAACAAAGTCATTTAAAATAGTAATTGAAGCCGCATTAGGATGATAATTATATCCAATAACGATGATATCTATATTATTTGTATTAATTGAATTCTTTAAATCATTTCCCTGATTATAACCACCATTAACGATTGTTAAAGCCTGTACCTGAACTGTTCCTGTCGGACTAAAATTTGTCGTTGAAGCTAATATGGATCTTGAGGAATTTGCAGCTCCTGATGATCCTGGCTGATAAACACCTTCTCCAAGTCCTAATACTTTCATGATGCGGAAAACAAATGTTATGCTTTTATTACAAGCTGCAGCTCCATTCGTACTATTCGCTGTAATAGCGTAAGAAAACGTCCCTCCAGAAGTTGGCGTACCAGTTGCAGTCATAACCACATTTTGTGCTCCTGTTGAACTAAATGTACCAGTTCCGGAAAAACTAACTCCATTTACCGTATTTGTAGAAATATTGTAAGCTCCTACATATGTTACATTTACAGGAACTGTCATCGTATTGGAAGCTGTCATAGCAATTCCAGGAGCATAACTACCGCTAGTTGTAATACTGGCACAATTTGTTGTGTACGTTACGGGTTGAGCAGCTATAGTTACATTTAATGTACAGGTGGCAGCTCCGCCTGGAGATCCTGTAACTGTCAATGCATTAGTGCCAACTACCGTTGGAGTTCCTGTACCGGTTAATATTACATTTTGCGCTCCTAAAGTTGACAAGTTTATTAAGCCACTGGTAAATGAAATTCCATTGAGCGTATTCGTTGAAATTGTTGTTTGGCCGGTTGCGGTAACATTTATTGGTAATGTTATGGTATTGCTAACTGTTAAGGCAACATCCTGCAAATATGTTCCATTTTGTGTAGCTCCTGCGCAATTTATTGTATAGCTAATCGGAGCTACAATAATCTCAATACCAGAACAAGAACCACCGGATTGAGTAGTTGCGTTCGAAACCAGATTAAAATTATTTGTACCAGATGCAATTGGTGTACCTGTTCCTAATAGTTCAACAGTTTGATTTGGTGTCAAATCGGTAAAAGTTCCAGTTCCACTAAAAGAATATCCATTTACAGTGTTGGTATTCATGCTCCAAAAACCTATAGCTGTCGGTGTCACAGAAACTGTTAATTTATTTGATGCGGTTAGTGGAATGCCAATATTATAATCTCCAACCGTGTTTATTATTCCGCAATTAATTACAAAATCAACATCAGCAGTTTGAACAAAGTTATTAGGTATACAAGTGCTTTGCTTTCCGTTTAAAGTTATTGTTACAACATCTCCAGGATCTGGAGAAACATGACCGTTATGAGGTGTTCCGGTACCTGCCAGATTTAATATATAAGTACCTGCAGTAGGGAAAGTACCATTTGTGCCAAAATAATATCCGTTGGTTGTAGTTGCCGAAACTGTATAGACACCTGGCTGTGTTACCGTAACCGGAATTGTTAAATAGTTGGAAGTAGTCAATGTTTGTCCTTGTTTATAAATACCAAAAGGTTCTACTTGGGAACATTGAGTAGTGGAAATCTCAAATACCGCAGGAGGCAATGTACCACATATACTTAACCATATATTTTGCAACTGGCTCCAATAATCAAAACAACCTGTTGTTGTATTAAATATCAAAAGTCCATCTGTTAAATTTGCAAGAGCTATAGCATCTCTTTGTGGAGTTGTCAACCTTGGAGTCAGCATTCCTTTATTATTACTTTCCATTTCAAAAATTGCTCCGGGCTTTGCAGGCTCCGGACCAGTACTTATCGTTCCGTCTTTTAACTTGGTAGAATTAACCTGAGCGAAAAGAGAACTAAAACTGAGCAAACTAAAGAATATGATAAAGATATTTTTTTGTGCTTTATATAATTTTACTTTCATAGTATTTATATTTTAAATCTACAATAATATAAGTTGTTCCTTATGATTTTAGAAATTACCG
Organism: Flavobacterium sp. LC2016-12; assembly: GCF_015351595.1. GTDB lineage: Bacteria > Bacteroidota > Bacteroidia > Flavobacteriales > Flavobacteriaceae > Flavobacterium. The sequence continues at coordinate 397,910 of NZ_JADKPT010000003.1, forward strand.
GCCTGAAGCAAAATCTTTATTTATTTTGTTCAGCTATTAATTTTTCCAGTTTTTCTAAACGTAAATTCATTTGTTTTGAAGCATGTTTTAATTCCTGTATCTCTTTGTCTTTCGCTTCAATTGTTTTATTTTGCTCTATAATATGCAGATAAATCTCCTCTGTTTTTTCGAGTAACTGAATTGACAATTCTGATATGTTAAACGCATATCCTTCTTTTGTTTTTTCTAATTCATTAATTGGAGTTATTCCAGGAAGATGTTTGTGCTGTTTAATGTAATCTTCTATTTCAGGCAACCGTTTAAACTTATAATCAGATTTAATTGTAGAGCTACCTTTAAAATAATCCTCGAATACATAATCAGCATAATAATTATTTACAGTTGAGATTCCACCATTAACCCTTAACTTTTCGTTTGGAATAGCAGATGGGGTTGTATAACCAATTCCAACCCATCCATTAGTATAAATATCTTCCGTATTTAAAGTTGCCCCAATATGTGTTGTTGTACTATACCAAGGTTCTTTTACAGCTTCACTTAAATCTAATGAATTTAATTGCTGATTCTCATCTGTATAGTCTAAATTTCCTGTCGTCTCGTTTACTTCCAGTTTTGTTAATGTCTGTGCCGGCCCAATTAAATCAACCATTTTAAACTCTGAAGCATTTCCATCTTCATCATTATAGATTAAGGAATGAGCGGCGCCATCATAAGTTAACGAAGTAAGCGTTTCAACACCTTTTACTAAAACGGACATATTAATAGGATGAGCGACGCTGGCTTCATCAGTATAAGTTAAAGTATGTATATCAACCAATTGACCATATTGATCAGTACCTTGTGTAACAACATCATTTAGAGAAGTTATGGTTTCTTTTATTGCTACCGGAGTTCCTCCAGCTTCGTTAGTATAATTTGCAATTGTGTTTCCGGTAACAACTACAGGAGCTACAACTGTTACCGTTTCATTTGCTTTGATTGCCGGTGTTAGGTTTAATGCTGTACTTGGAACTCCATTTACGGTCGTAACTAAACTTGCACCAGTGAGTGATGTTAAATTGCTGTTTATTATGGTCACTGCTGTTCCTGGTACTCCATTTACAGTTGTACTTAAATTATTACCGGCCGATGTATTAGAAACTGTTGTGGCCGGAATAAGAGAACTTGCCGTTACCGTTTTAAAAACACCAGTCGCATCTGCTACGACAACATTATCAGTATTAAGTCCTGTTTGTAAACCTTCCACCCGTAATGGATCAATACCTGAAGCCGGTAAGACGTGTAGAGTATTACTTGGCGAATCAGTTCCTATACCTACATTTACGTTTGGAGCTCCCAGAACCAGGCTATTACTTGTAGCAACAAAAGCTCCTGATCCGATAGCTGTCGCATTCGTTAGATTATCTGCACTTGCTGTGGAAGCACCAATTAAAGTGATTTCCTCTCCAGACCCTAAATTTATACCAGAAGAATAACCGATAGCAGTATTATATTTTCCCTGAGTAATATTTTGAAGTGACGAATAACCAAAAACAGTATTTTTACCGCCATCAGTATTCGAATTAAGCGCCAGATAACCTACTGCTGTGTTTTCCGATCCTGCTGTATTTGAAGTCATCGCTGAAAAACCTAATGCACTGTTACTTATGCCTGTTGTGTTATTATTTAGCGCTAATGCCCCGATGGCAACATTATAACTTCCACCTGAAGAATCTGTTAATGCATTAACTCCAAAAGAAGTATTATTTACCTGTAATCTTCCTGCTATTGTAGAGTTTCTTTTAAAAACCAAATCAGCGTCATCTATTGTTCCTAAAAAATGAAATGACGATTGAATTCCCATGTTACCTTCAATGCTCCAATTAAGAAGATTAAGTTCTTTTATAGGAGTTTTTTGCAGTACGCCCGTAAAAGGATCAACAACGACAACATCATTGAAAGGAGGCGCATTCATTAAGCCTTCAATAGCTAAAGTATTTGTCGGGTCAGTTAATATTGATGTCGGATTTGTTAATGGTCCGCCTAATTGAACATTTCCGTTTGTGGCTGTTAAACCGTTATCTGCTGATATTACAACAGGAACTGCGGGATTCGTTGCCACTCCATTTACTGTTGATATAAGATTACCATTTGTTGCCGTAAGCGTATTAGTTGTTGCTGCAGCGATTGCTGGTGCTAAATTTAATGGGGTACTGTTAACTCCGTTTACTGTTGTGGTTAAACTTGAACCTGAAAGCGAAGTTTCATTGCTATTCACAATGGGAGCCCCAGTACTTGTTTTTCCGTTTACTGTAATTGTTGAAGTATTTCCTGATGATCCATTTGAAACTGTTGTTGCACTTGTAATGGCTGCGGGAGTTAATAAACTTCCTCCGTCTGTTCCAACTCCTAAAATATTCCCGGCATCGGTGCTCGTCACCACTGCAGTCTGATCAACTGCATTTTCATTTGTATACGTTATCAGACCGCTGGAAGAATCTTGTGCCAAATTGGTTATCACTTGTCCGGCCGCAATGGCTGGCGCTAAATTTAATGGTGTACTGGCGACTCCGTTTACTGTAGTAGTCAAACTTGAACCTGCAAGTGAAGTGGTGTTACTATTCACAATTGGAGCACCGGTACTTGTTTTTCCGTTTACTGTAATTGTTGAAGTATTTCCTGATGATGCGTTAGATACTGTAGTTGCGCTTGTAATAGCCGGAGCTAAATCTAAAGCAGTACTGGCGACTCC
>NZ_JADKPT010000004.1 GCF_015351595.1 Flavobacterium sp. LC2016-12
GGAATGTTTTTCAAGTTTTTACAAAAATATGCAAAAACAAAAAAGCCACTCGATTGAGTGGCTTTTGTTGTGATCCCAGAAGGATTCGAACCTTCGACCTACGCATTAGAAGTGCGTTGCTCTATCCAGCTGAGCTATGGAACCATTTGTTTTAAAACTTTATGGTAAAGTTTCTGTCGGGGTGGCAGGATTCGAACCTGCGGCCTCCTGCTCCCAAAGCAGGCGCGATAACCGGGCTACGCTACACCCCGAAGGCAAAATTTAAGCGGAGAGACAGGGACTCGAACCCTGGCGACGGTTACCCGTCGACAGATTAGCAATCTGCTCCATTACCGCTCTGGCACCTCTCCAAGCTCAAGAAACGTGTTCTGTTTTGCGGTTGCAAATGTAAGACAACATTCCATATCTCACAACTATTTCTGCGCTTTTTTTAATCTTTTTTCAATCTTTTTTTAAAACCACTTCACAATCAAACGAATAGAATTAACAAAAAATTGATATTAAATTTAAAATCCCATGAAACTGATACATATTGATACAAAATTTGAATTTATTTAAATAAAGAGTAAATTTGCTACATTAACTAATATTAAACAGAAAATGAACAAAAGAGTTGTTATCGTTTCTGCCGTTAGAACACCTATCGGAAGTTTCATGGGAGGGTTATCTACCGTACCCGCACCAAAATTAGGTGCTGCCGCTATAAAAGGCGCACTTCAAAAAATTAACCTAGACCCAAAATTAGTTGATGAAGTTTTTATGGGCAACGTTGTTCAGGCAGGAGTTGGACAGGCCCCGGCACGTCAGGCCGCGCTTTTTGCCGGTTTGTCTGAAGAAGTTGCTGCTACAACTGTAAACAAAGTTTGTGCTTCCGGAATGAAAGCTGTAATGTTTGCTGCACAGGCTATCGCTTGTGGGGATGCTGAAATTGTAGTAGCCGGAGGAATGGAAAACATGAGCTTGATTCCGCATTACGTTCAAATGCGTAACGGAACTAAATTTGGTCCTACAACTATGCTTGACGGAATGCAAAAAGATGGTTTGACAGATGCTTACGATAACAACGCAATGGGAGTTTGCGCTGATTTATGTGCGTCTGAATACAACATCAGCCGTGAGGAACAGGATAATTTTGCTATTCAATCGTACGAAAGAAGTGCAAAAGCCTGGGATGCCGGAAAATTTGACAATGAAATTGTTCCTGTCGAAGTACCACAAAGACGCGGTGAACCAATTATCATCTCTAAAGATGAGGAATACACTAATGTAAAATTGGATAAAATTCCTTCATTAGCTGCTGTTTTCACAAAAGACGGAACTGTTACTGCTGCAAATGCTTCAACAATCAACGATGGCGCTGCTGCTTTAGTTTTAATGTCTGAAGAAAAAGCAATTGCATTAGGATTAAAACCTTTAGCTTACATCAAAGGGTACGCAGATGCTGCTCAGGAACCAAAATGGTTTACAACAAGCCCCGCAAAAGCATTGCCAAAAGCATTAAACAAAGCTGGAATCGCAATTGGGGATGTTGATTATTTCGAATTCAACGAAGCTTTCGCAGTGGTTGGATTAGCCAATTCAAAAATCCTTGATCTGGATAACGATAAAGTAAACGTAAATGGCGGTGCTGTTTCATTAGGACATCCTCTAGGTTGTTCAGGAGCCAGAATCATCGTAACTTTACTAAATGTTTTAGAACAAAACAATGCTAAAACCGGTGCTGCTGCAATTTGCAATGGCGGTGGCGGAGCATCTGCAATTGTTATCGAAAGAGCTTAAATAATAATACAATAGATTGGGAGTTATTGCTTTAAGTAACTCCCAATTTTCAACTTATAAATTACCCTAAATGTTCGGAATTTGCAATCTAGCCATAGTACCCGTTCGATCTGAACCAAGTGACAGAAGTGAAATCGTTACACAACTTTTGTTTGGCGAGCACATCGAAATTTTAGAACGTCAAAATCAATGGGCCCGAATAAAAATTCAGTTTGATGATTATGAAGGCTGGGTAGATTCGAAACAATATCAGGTAATTTCTGAAGCCAATTATAATCAGTTAAGCAAAGAGGCTACTATTCTGAATGCTGATTTAATTGATTATATCACAGCTCCGGACAATTTATTATTGCCAATTCCGCTTGGCGCTTCCCTAACCTTTTTAAACAATAGCGAAATCAATACTTCAAACTTTGATTTCGAAGGAACAAAAACCAGCGGTGTAAAACCTAAAAGCGCTTTAATAAATACTGCTTTTATGTATTTGAACGCTCCCTATCTTTGGGGCGGAAAAACACCTTTCGGAATCGACTGTTCCGGTTTCACACAAATGGTTTACAAACTAAACGGCTACAAAATTCATCGTGATGCTTCTCAGCAAGCGCTTGATGGAGAACCTTTAAGTTTTATTGAAGAAAGCGAAGCTGGAGATTTAGCCTTTTTCGACAACGACGAAGGAAACATCATTCACGTCGGAATCATTATGGACAACAATTACATCATTCACGCCAGTGGAAAAGTTCGCATTGACCGTTTAGACCATTTAGGAATTTACAACCCCGAATTGAATAAACACACGCATAAACTAAGAGTTATCAAGAAGATTATTTAATTTTTAGCCACAGATTAAAGGATTAAAATGATTTTAAAATCTGTGTAAATCAGTGAAATCAGTGGCAAAAAGAAAAAAAATCCGCAATAATCCGTGTTTTCGCTTGCGAATCCGCGTCATCCGCGTGCCAACATTACGCACTAATACGAATCGTCTTCCTAAACTCCGAAGGACTATTCCCCCTTTGCTTTTTAAAGAATTTATTAAAGTGGCTTTCATCCGTAAAGCCAAACTCATAAGCAATTTCATTAATACGTTTATCACTAAATTGCAAACGATGTTCGATCAGTTTGGTTTTGTAATTGCTAATATATTGTTGCATGGTTTCACTCGCATGCTTCTTAAAATAGCGTCCTAAATACGTATTCGAAATTCCGAAATATTCACTTAATGATTCCGCTTTTATTTTCTCCGGATAATAAATATTATTCTGAATATATTGCAGGATATCCATCGCCTTACCTTCAGTTCCAACATTTACCTGTTCAGGCAAATACTTCGCAATATTTCTGGCCACAATAATAATAAGTGTATTCACCAGTTGCTGAATCAATTCCTGATTGTAAACATCTTTATCCTGATGTTCACGACAAATCGCTTCAATCATCACTTTAACCAAACATTTATCAGCATCATTTTTCAAAATACAGCCCGGCTGATGATTCGCATTTTGTAAGATATATTCTAAACGCTGAATATTTTCATTTTGCAGACTAGAGTTCTTCAAATAAATATCATTAAAACGCAAAAAGAAAAACTTCGTTTTGGTGGCAATCGTAAAATTATGACAATCTTCAGGCGTCAATAAAAACATATGCCCCGCATCATACTCAAAAATATTTTTATTGATGCATTGCGAACCAGTTCCTCCCAAAATATAAACCAATTCGAAGAAATTATGACGATCTCCCACATCCGGATATTCATCCAGAGTCTCAAAGGAAACGGTAAACGGCTCGTATAAATTTTCTTTTTTCATGAGATGTCAATTATTTGAAGTTGCAAATTTACATAAAAAAGACAAATATATACAAGTTAACACTCTTAAAAATGGTATAATTTTGCCAAGTGAAATTTAAGATTTAAAAATACAACATTATGGAATATAGAAAATTAGGCAGTACCGAACTTGAATTATCAACTATTACATACGGCGCATTTGCCATTGGCGGAAACATGTGGGGCGGAAACGAAAAAGCAGATTCAATCGCTTCCATTCAGGCATCAATCGACCACGGCGTGACCACAATCGACACCGCTCCTTTTTACGGATTTGGTTTAAGCGAAAAAATGATTGGCGAAGCTATAAAATCTCATGATCGTTCAAAAGTGCAGTTATTAACCAAATTTGGTTTGGTTTGGGACGGTAGCAATAACGGAAAAGGCGATTTCTTTTTCGATGCCGATGACAACGGAAAGAAAATCCCGGTTTACAAATACGCTTCAAAAGCAAATGTTATTAAAGAAGTCGAAGAAAGCTTAAAACGCCTTCAAACCGATTATATCGATTTACTGCAAATTCACTGGCCAGATTCCACTACTCCAATTCACGAAACAATGGAAGCGCTTGAAACTTTAATTCAACAAGGAAAAATCAGAGCAGCCGGAGTTAGCAATTATAGTGCTTCACAAATTCAGGAAGCACAAAAAACAATTCAATTAGCATCAAACCAGGTACCGTTTAGCATGCTGAATCGTAAAATCGAAACCGATTTGATTCCGTTAACAATCGCAGAAAACATCGGAATTATTGCGTACAGCCCGATGGAAAGAGGTTTATTAACCGGAAAATATTTCACAGACAGCAAACTAAAAGACAACGATCACAGAAATGGTTATTTCGGTCAGTTCGATCTTCAAAAAGTAAAAACTTTGGTCGAAGAATTGAGTTCATTGGCAAATGCAAAACACATTTCAATTTCACAATTGGTTTTACGCTGGACAACATTACAAAAAGGAATCACAATCGTTTTAGCCGGCGCAAGAAATGCAGAACAAGCAATTTCAAACGCAAAAGCAATGGATTTTGATTTATCAGTTTCAGAATTAGATTTCATCAATCAAGCCATCTCAAAAGTAAACTAAAAAGTTTTTTAAACACATAGAAACATAGCCAATAGGCACGCAGAAAGGCATTTCACTTAGTTTAAAAACACATAGCTATGTGTGAGAAACTAGTTTCTTTCCACATTCTTTTTTAGCCAAAGAAAACTATGTTTCTATGTGTTTAAAATTATACTCAATACATTAAAAAATAATAAAAACAATTTGGGTGTGTCCCCGCAGAAAAAGCGGGGTCGGGCTATCCGTTGCAATCTTTTGTGCCGAACCCCGGCACAAAAGGATTTACACTACTATCCCTCACACTCACGAATTCATAAGAACATTAAAGACATGAAAAAAATATTTATCATCAACGGAAGTCAAAATTTCGCACATTCAGGCGGAAAATTTAACCAAACCGTTACCGATTGGACAATCGAATACTTAACAAACAGCAAGCAATTCGAAATTAAAACAACCGACATCAAAAAAGATTTTAATCTTGATGAAGAAGTCGAAAAATTCGTTTGGGCTGATGTCGTAGTGTATCATACGCCAGTTTGGTGGTTTCAATTACCAAACCTTTTCAAAAAATACATTGACGATGTTTTCACAGCCGGACACAACAAAGGAATTTACAGAAGTGACGGAAGAACCAGAACCAATCCGGACATTAATTACGGAACTGGAGGACAATTACACGGACGCAAATACATGTTAACCACAAGTTGGAACGCGCCTGCAACTGCTTTCACACTTCCTGGAGAATTTTTCGAAGAAACATCTGTAGATGACGGAGCTATGTTTGGTTTCCATAAAATGAATAAATTTGTAGGTATGGAAAAACTAGACAGTTTTCATTTCCACGACGTTGAAAAAGGTGCCACTGCCGAAAACATTGACATCTTTAAGGAAAATTACACAAAGCATTTAGAAAAAACGTTTAACTTTTAACTTCTAACATCTCACAATCATGATCTCTATTACCGCAATTATCAAAAGTAAACAGGAAAATATCGAACAAGTTAAAAACATGATTCATCATTTGGTTACCGAAACCAGAAAAGAAGCGGCGTGCATACGTTACGACCTGCATACAACCGAGAATGTTTTTATCATTTGGGAAGAATGGCAAGATCAGCCTGGACTTGATTTTCATAACAATCAACCGTATTTACAGGATTTTATCACCAAAAGCGAAAGTTTAGTTTCATCACCTATTCAGGTTTTTAAAACAACACAATCATTATAAAAAGTTACAATAATTAGGCGTCAATAAATTAACTTGCTTCTTATTTAATTAGTTAAACATGAGTAAATACCATCTTGCCGAAATTAATATTGCCAAAATGAAAGGAGTCACTATAAACGACCCAATCATGAAAGAATTTGTAGATAATTTAGATGTCGTCAACAAGTTAGCCGAAGACAGCGAAGGTTTTGTCTGGAGATTAAAAGATGACAGTTACAATGCGACAAACCTGAATCCGTATAATGATGAACAGATTATTGTAAATGTTTCAGTTTGGGAGAATATTGAAACTTTGGAACATTATATGTACAAAACCTTTCACAGCGAGTTTTTAAGACGCCGTAAAGAATGGTTCCTAAAATTCGGAAAAGCAGCAACAGCAATGTGGTGGATTCCAGAAGGACATATTCCAACACTAGAAGAAGCCGTGGAAAAATTAGATTATCTACAGCAAAATGGGCCTTCAGAATTAGTTTTTGATTTTAAAAATAAGTTTTCTGCGCCAAATGAAAATAAAACAAAAGCGAAATAAAAATATCTTTATTTCGCTTTTGTTATTAATAGTTGATTATTAAGATTTCTTCGTTGCAATATCAAATATTCGACAATAGTTTCCACCGCCAATTTTACCAATTTCTTCTTCCGCAAAGCCAGCTTTCAATAAGGATTCAACAACTGTATAATAAAAACCTTGTTCTAAATTCCCCCAAGCTTCGTTTGTTGTGCCTCCGCCTTGTTTTTTATTGCCATCAGGACCCGGAACTTTTTGATCTTTATGATCACTTTCTTTTTTAGGAGAATCATTTTGGCCCTGAGGTTTTTTATTATCTTCACCTCCCCAACCTTTATCGATTGGTGAACGATATGGTGGAGTTAATTTAGTATCAGTACCAATACAAACATGATCAGTACCAACCACGTCAACCATTGCTTTAATATTATCAACAAATTCCGTTGGCGAATCAGCAAGGTGCGTCCAAACTCCAATTACACCTCCATTATCAGCAACAATTTTTGCCTGTTCTTTATTGATAAGTCGAGGCTTCATCATTTTTGACATAAACTCGTTATTTCCCAAACGAGTATTTAATCCAGTATGTGAAACCAAGACCGGTTTGTTTGCTACTTTTAGTGCACCATTAACCGTATTATCATCACAATGCGATAGGTCTACCAAAATCCCTAATCTTTCACATTCTTTAATAACTTCTCCTCCAAATGTGGTAAGTCCGCCCCACTGTGGCGTTTTAGTAAAAATATCTCCTAATGGAACCGAAGCGTCATTATCATGAAGCAATCCTAAATGTCTTAAACCACGATCGTATGCAACCTGCAAACGTTCAATTTTGCCTTCAAGAAAATGACCTCCTTCAACAGATTGTATTACAGTTGGTTTCTTATTTTTTTTCGCCATCTGAAGATCTTTGAAATTTAGAGAACGTTTCATATCATTCGTTTTCAATATTTCATCCATGGCAGTAAGCCCGTTAAGAAATCTTTCATAGGCATCTCCCGGATTTACTAATTTCTGATAATCAACCGCAAAAGTCATACATATAGCCGATAAACCAGATTTTTTTAATTCTCCCACCAAATCCACTTTTGGTCCGGGAAGCTCTGATTTTATAAGTGGTACATCAATATGATTATGTGTATCAATACCAAATGTTCTGGCAACAATAGCTGCAATTCTTGGGTCCGAATCAGTTGCTGCCCAGGATAAAAGAGGATTTAATAGTAATGCAGCTCCCGCTCCACCCATTGTTACAAGAAAACTTCTGCGATTCCAGTCTTGATTATGGCTCATTTATAATTATTAAAATAGTGTAAAAAAGAAACTTGATTATACAAAACAACACATTTTTTACATTTCATCAACATTTATTATACAGATTAAAACTGACAGACGACCAAAAAGATAAATTAACCGATCAATCCTTTATTTAATCCCGCCAAAAGCACCAAAACACATATTCTTGTGTAAAATTTCAACACTTGTAAAGCCAATTTTCTTCATCAAATCTAATTGATAATTCATTGACCTTGGCGTGTCTTCTTTTTCGACATAATCCAAAACTTTTTGACGATATTCGGCACCACCAATTCGTTCTAAATAATCACCGTAACGTTGCCAGGTATATTCATTTAATAATTCCGTGTCTTGCGTAATCAAGTCCGAAATCATAAAACAACCTCCAGGTTTTAATAACTTAAATATCTTAGCAAAAGTCGTTTCCCAATCCTGATCATCTCTTAAATGATGTAAAACCGCTCCGGCCAAAATAATATCAAAATGATTTTCCGGTAATTCAACTTCACGGATATCACCATGCTTGACTTCTACTTTACCATTTGTTTCCGCAGAAACTCTTTCAAAAGCTTTGTCCAACATTGGAAAACTCAAATCAACCAAAGTGCAATTTAAATTGGGCAATTTTGACAACATTTTCAAAGTATAATTCCCGGCGCCACAGCCAATATCCAAGATATTTTCAGCATTCGGAACAATCCTTTTAGAAGCTTCTGTAATTAATTCTAAAGAAATGGTAGCGTCGATGGTAGCGACTTGGCCAGTTTCTAAATTTGAAAATCGTTCGACATCATTGTCAAAACGTTCTCTGATCTCTTCAATAGTTGATTTTTTCATGGTTCTTGTTATTTTAATCTCTCGCAGATTAGGCAGATTAAGCGAATCTTTTTGCTATTATTGATCGGAATATTGTGATTAAGATAATTTTATCTAAACTAATAATCTGCTCAATCTGCTCCCGATAGCTATCGGGACTGCGAGAGACTTATTTTTTCTTTTTCAAAACTACCTCTTTCATAAATACTTTAAAAATACTATTTTTATCAATTAATAATACTTTTAAAGTATCATGGAATTACGTCATTTAAAATATTTTCTGGCTGTAGCCGAAGAACTGAACTTTACCAAAGCCTCAGAAAAACTATTTATTTCCCAGCCTCCATTGAGTCGTCAGATTATGGAATTGGAAGAAGAACTTCAGGCAAAACTTTTTATCAGAAACAACAAAAAAGTAGAACTTACCGAAGCTGGAAAGTATTTCGAAAAAGAAGTCAAATCACTTTTTCAAAACCTGGAACGCATTTCCGTGAAAACAAAAAAAATAGCAGAGAATGTTTCTGGCGAATTCAGAATCGCGTATATCAGTTCGATTTATTCATCTGTTATTTCAGATTTGATCAAACACTTGAAAGAACAATTTCCTTACGTGAATTTCAAGCTTTTTGAAGTTTCTACTACCAAACAAATTTCAGCTTTAGAACAAGGAAAAATTGACTTAGGCATTATTCGGTCACCAATAAAGTCCCCTAAAATAAAAGCACAATTATGGTTTCAGGATGGGTTTTCGGTAGTTTATAATAAGAGTTTAATTAAAATTAAATCCGAAGAAGAGATTCCGAAACTAAAAGACGAAACTTTTGTGTTCTTCAATAAAGATTATGCACCGCATTACCATGAAGTTTTATTGGAACTTTGCGCTTTTTACGGTTTTGAACCGAAAATTATTCACGAATCCAACAACATTAATTCGATTGTACAATTGGTCAAAAATGGTTTGGGAATTTCGATTGTTCCTTCCAACATTGCGAAGAATAATCAGGACGCTGAAATTGGTTTTACTGAATTGAAAAGAGTCAATTTATAGACAGATGTTTCACTAATAACTTCAAAAGAAGATGATTCTGAGATTACGAAATCAGCAGTTGAGTTTTTATTGAATTTTTCAAAAAAGTAAAGCGCTAATGTTAAGTTTCTTTGTGAAAATTAATCTCGCAAAGTCGCAAAGACGCAAAGTCTTCTCATTTTTGTCACAAATGACAAACAGTGCGTTTAGTAACTACTTAAAAAAACTTTGCGACTTCGCGACTTTGCGAGATTAATAACCCAACCCTAAAATTTGCGTCAAAAAAGTTACAATTTATCACAACCAAATTCCCTAAAAACACCGAACTTTTAAATACCTTAGCAAATTATAATTCTCGTTAAAAAATCAATAAAAATGGCTGAGCAATCTTCAATTATATGCCCAAATTGTGGGACACCAATCGATGTAAATGATGTTTTAAAACATCAGTTAGAAGATAGTATCCGTAAAGAATTTCAACAAAAAGCCAATGCTCAATCCAGGGAATTGGAACTTAAAAATGAACAATTCGAAAAAGCCAAAGCCGACTTTGAAGCTAAAAAGAAACAGGAAAATGAACTTTTCGCTGAACGCTTAGAACGCGAGAAAAAGACAGCCGAAAAAGAGATTACCGAAAAGCTAAAAACCAAACTCGAGGAAGAAAACAAAGATCGTTTGACCTTAATGGAAAAAGAACTTTCTGAGAAATCAGAGAAGCTTCGTGAACTGAATAAAATGACGGGCGAAATTGCAAAACTCCAACGTGAAAAACTGGAAATGAAAGAAGCAATCGAAGCCGAAGCGCAAAAACAACTGAACGCTACTTTAGTTTTGGAACGTGATAAAATCCGTAAACAGGAAGAAGAAAAAAACGAACTTAAAATAAAAGAATACCAAAAACAATCTGACGATCAGAAAAAGCTAATCGAAGAAATGAAACGCAAGCAGGAACAAGGTTCTATGCAATTACAAGGCGAAGTAATGGAATTAGCCATCGAAGAATGGCTGGCGAATAATTTCCCGCTTGACAGTATTGATGAAGTTAAAAAAGGTGCTAATGGTGCCGATTGTCTTCAGATTGTAAACACACGTGAATTGCAAAATTGCGGTTCTATTTATTACGAAAGTAAACGTACCAAAGCTTTTCAACCTTCGTGGATTGAGAAATTCAAAAATGATATTAGAACCAAAAGAGCCAATATTGGTGTCTTAGTAACCGAAGTAATGCCTGCCGGAATGGACCGAATGGGAATGCGAGATGGAATCTGGATTTGTACCTACGAAGAATTTAAAGGTTTGAGTGCCGTTTTGCGTCAGTCTTTGATTCAGGTAAGTCAGGCCGTCCAAGCGCAGGAAAACAAAGGCGATAAAATGTCGATGTTGTATGATTTTTTAACGAGCAACGAATTCCGCTTGCAAATTGAAGGAATCGTGGAAGGTTTTACGCAGATGCAAGGCGATCTTGATGCCGAAAAAAGAGCGATGCAAAGAATCTGGAAACAACGCGAAAAACAAATTGAAAAAGTAGTTCATAATACTTTAGGAATGTACGGATCGATTCGTGGTATTGCCGGAAACGCGGTTCAGACTGTACGTGCTTTGGAATTGGATTTTATTGAAGAGGACGAAGAAAACTCTAAGGAATTATTAGAATAACAATACGAATATAGAACGCGGATGATACGGATTCGCTAAAGCGAAGACTCGGATTTATGCGGATTTTTATTTTTTTCGTCCCGTATTGTCATTCCGAGGAAAGAAGAATGACAAAAAAACAAACCTTCTTATGAAAATGATTGCCCTAGCCCTGATGGGAGGGAAAATCCTTTTGTGTCCGCCGCGGCGGACACAAAAGATTGGAAGGACAGCAGGAAACAGCTCCTAAAAATTAATCAACCTTTCTAAATACCAACAATTTCACTGAAGGATTTGAAAGCGTCAATCGATTATCTCCAATTGAATATGTTGTCGTGCTTTGAAGCGCTTTGGTAAATTCGCTCTCTTTATTGCCCGGTGCACAGGCCATTAAAGTAGAAATTACTTTGGTAAATCTTAAAAGGTCTTTTTCATAGAATAGAGTTCCGGAAATTGAATTACAGCCTCCAAAACCCATAAAAGTATTTTCTTGTGCATGAATTTCTATTCTTGGTAACTCCCTTTGATAATCGGCTATAAAAACCTTATAACCGTTCAATTCTTCTAAAACCCAAATATCGTGCAAGCGATAATCAGTAATATATTTTCCGCAGCCTTCGACTTTTTTAGACTCAAGCTCTGAATTATTTTTAATTTCAATTGACACTTTATAAGGCGAAATTGCTCCCGACATTGAATCCTGAAAATCTACTTGTTGAATCGTTACTGTCGCCGTTGCCTGTTCGTTACTCAATTTATACATTTTAACATTCGCATCCATTGCTTTTATTGGTTCAACCGATGAAAAAATGATTTTTTCTTTGCCCGGAATCAGCGAGGTAAAGATAGTTTGCTCCTTCCCTAGTGTTATTCCCCAGAACGGTTCATTTCCCGTTGCTTTAAAATAGATAGTCATATCGGCTTCCTGAGAATTTGTTGCTGAAGCTGTTTCTTTTGAACCTGTTGATGCTGATTTACAACTTACTATCAAAGAAGATAAAACCAAGAATACAAATATATTTTTCATGAGATTGCTATTTAAAATGAATTGAATTTCAAGAACCAAATTCAAAAATTGAATTGAATTTACGACAATTTTCTGAAACCCTTATTTAGAATCCTTTCAAATTTAAGAAAATCTGTACCAAAATCATAACTTTAAACAAGATGAAAAACCGTCGGAAATCCGCACTACTTAAGAGATTACGATAAAATACGTATTTCATTTCGTTATTTTTCTAACAAAAAATCAAATTACATACGTATTTTTATAAGTATAAATACTTATATTTGCGTAGTAATACTTAATTAAAGAAATCATGATTAGAGTAATAGTAGTTGGAAACGGCATGGTTGGTTATAAATTTTGCGAAAAATTCATTGCAAAACCAGGACAGGAAAAGTATCAGATTACCGTCTTTGGCGAAGAGCCAAGACGTGCTTACGATCGTGTGCACTTAAGTGAATACTTTGGAGGCAAAACCGCAGATGACTTATCAATGTCAACTAGTGAATGGTATGCAGAAAACAATATTATTCTAAACACTTCTGAATTAATTACTGATATTAACAGAACAGAAAAAACAATACATACCCATTTAGAAAAAACACATACGTACGACTACTTAGTTCTTGCTACTGGATCTTCGGCATTTGTACCACCAATTGACGGAGTTGAAAAAGAAGGTGTATTTGTATACAGAACCATCGAGGATTTGGATGCGATTATGGGGTACGCAAAAAAAATAAAACAAAAAGGCGCTACAGAAGCTGCCGTTTTAGGAGGCGGATTATTAGGTCTTGAAGCTGCAAAAGCAGTTCGAGATTTAGGTCTTAATCCACATGTAGTTGAATTTGCGCCTCGCTTGATGCCAAGACAATTGGACAAAGGCGCCAGCGATATGTTACAATCAAAAATTGAAGAATTAAATATTGGCATTCATCTTAACAAAGCCACACAATATATTGACGGAAAAGAAAGCATAACAGGAATGATGTTTGCCAACGAAGAATTGTTAAAAGTTGATATGTTGGTTATATCTGCAGGAATTAAACCTCGCGACGAATTAGCCCGAGTTTCAGGACTGGAGGTCGGTTTACGAGGCGGTGTTGTGGTAAACAATCAGATGCAAACATCAGATCCTTCTATTTATGCTATTGGAGAAGTGGCTTTATACAATCAAAACATTTACGGACTTGTTGCACCAGGTTACGAAATGGCTGATGTAGCTGCTGAACAAATCTTAAATGGTTCTAAAACCATGAGAGAAACCATCGATATGTCGACACAATTGAAGTTAATTGGTGTTGAAGTTGCGAGTTTTGGTGATCCTTTTATCGAAAATGATGATGTAACGGCTATTATTTATGAGAATAAATTATCCGGAGTTTACAAAAGAATCAACGTTACTAAAGATTCTAAGACCTTATTAGGCGGAATTTTAGTTGGAGATTCAAGTGATTACAATTCTCTTTTTCAGATTTACAGCAACGCCATGGCTTTGCCGAAAAATCCGGAAGATTTGATTTTAGGATCAAGAGACGGGTCTGAAGGTTCAAGTTTAGGAAGTGTTATGGATCTGCCAGATACAGCCGTAATCTGCTCTTGCGAAAACGTAACAAAAGGTTCTATCTGTTGTTCACTTTTAGATGAAACCTGCTCTAGTTTTTCAGATGTTGTAAAACACACTAAAGCAACTTCGGGTTGTGGAGGCTGCAAACCAATGGTTTCTGATTTGGTAAAAGCAACTCAAAAATCATTAGGAAAAGAAGTAAAAGAGGTTATCTGCGAGCATTTTAATTATAACCGTCAGGAATTATTCGATTTAGTAAAAATCAATAAATATGAGAATTTCTATGATGTAATTGACCATCACGGAAAAGGTGACGGCTGTGAAGTTTGCAAACCGGTTGTAGCTTCTATTTTCTCTAGTATTTACAATGATACTGCCAACAAACACGTAACCACACAAGATACTAACGATAGATTTTTGGCTAATATTCAACGTAACGGAACGTATTCTGTCGTACCAAGAGTCGCCGGAGGAGAAATTACGGCTGAAAAATTAATAGTTATTGGAGAAGTTGCCAAACAATTTGATTTATATACCAAAATTACGGGGGCTCAACGTGTTGATTTATTCGGAGCGCATTTGAATGACCTTCCAAAAATCTGGAAAATCTTAATTGATAATGGTTTTGAAAGTGGTCACGCTTACGGAAAATCACTTCGCGCTGTAAAAAGCTGTGTCGGAAACGCATGGTGTCGTTACGGAATGGACGACAGTGCCGGATTTGCAATCGAACTGGAAAACAGATATAAAGGAATTCGTTCTCCACATAAACTAAAAGGTGGTGTTTCGGCCTGTATTCGCGAATGTGCTGAAGCCCGTGGAAAAGATTTTGGTTTAATTGCTGTTGAAGGCGGATGGAATTTATACATCGCCGGAAATGGTGGAGCAAATCCAAAACACGCTGTTTTATTAGCAGAAAAAATTGATAAAGAAACGGTTATCAAATACATGGATCGTTTTTTAATGTATTACATCCGTACTGCTGGTCCGCTGATTAGAACTTCAACCTGGTTAGAAAAACTAGACGGCGGTTTAGAGTATTTGAAAGAAGTAATTATTGAAGATAGTTTAGGTCTTTGCGAAACCTTAGAAGCTGAAATGCAAACATTAGTAAACACTTTTGAATGCGAATGGAAACAAGTATTAGAAAAACCAAGATTATTAAAACGTTTCAACCATTTTGTAAACTCTGACGATAAAGATGATAATGTTGTTTTTGTTCCGTTAAGAGATCAAAAAGCGCCAAAAGCGTGGTCGTAACTTAAAAAAATTAAACACATAGAAACATAGCTCTTTGAAATGAATAAAGGCGTTTCACTTGCTTAAAAACACATAGCTATGTGTTAGAAACTAGTTTCTTTTGATTTCCCTTTTGCAGAGAAAAAACTATGTTTTCTATGTGTTTAAAAATAGCTCCAAAAAAGAAAAAAAATATCACAAACGTTTGCTGTCCTCTTACCCTCTTTTTTACTGCGCCATCAAACTCTCTTGATTGTAAAAAGAGGGATAAGAAACAGAAACAAAAAAATGCTCAAAATGGAAGAAATCTTAAGTCAATACGAAACAGTACATCCAAACGATGCTACAATTTGGTTCAAAGCCGGAAAAGTAGAAGATTTTCCAACCAACCGCGGAGGCTGTATCAAATACAAAAACAAGCAAATTGCTATTTTCAATTTTACACGCCGCAACGAATGGTACGCTTGTCAAAATGCCTGCCCACATAAAATGGAAATGGTTTTGGCCAGAGGAATGACGGGATCTACAGATGATATTCCGAAAATTGCCTGCCCAATGCACAAAAAAACCTTTTCATTGGTTGATGGTTCAAACCTGAATGGAGATGATGATTTAAAAATTGCAACGTATCCGATTAAAGTTATTGAGAATGAAGTGTTTGTTGGGTTTGTAGACTAGACTTTTAAGAAACAAGAAGAAAGAAGAAAGAAGAAAGAAACAAGAAGAAAGATGATAAAGTATTTCAAATCTTGTTTCTTGCTTCTTGTTTCTTTCATCTCACTTTCAACTTCGACTTTTATACTTATTTACGTATATTTGAAATCTATTATCTTACCAACAATGACAACACCTTTTCAAAAAGCTAGCGAGTGGATTGATGCTGAAAACGCTCAGGATCCAAATACCGAAATCGATCAAAACAACGAATATCCTAAAGAATTACTGTATTCTAACAGGATGTACGAAAGGCTGATGCAATTTGAGCCAGAAGCTTCAGAAGAAGTTCAGATTGCTTCAAAAGCACAACACATTTGTCGATGGAAAGTCGCTCGCGAATCATACCCAATGGACCGTGTTGGTTATTTGAGATGGAGAGAAGAATTGAAAAAATTCCATGCTAAACTTACTGCTGAAATCTTAGAAAAAGCAGGTTATACTCCAGAATTTATCGATCGCGTTTCTTTTTTAATCGAAAAAAAATTACTTAAAAAAGATGCCGAAACCCAATTGCTTGAAGATGTAATTTGTTTGGTATTTTTAGAATATTACTTAGATCCTTTTGTACACAAACATGATACCGAAAAACTAAAAAATATCATCAAAAAAACCTGGGATAAAATGTCAGACAAAGGACATCAGGAAGCCTTAAAAATTAATTATTCTGAAGAAAATTTAAATTTGATAAAAGCATCTTTAGGATTGTAATTTATTATGAAATGAGCTGAAAGCGAATTCCATTTTCCGCTAAAGACAAATATTATCTTCGAATGAAAAAAAGCAATCAGGAAACTGCAGATAAAATTACTTTCAAAAATTTACGCCGTCTGTATTTTTTTGCACTCTGGACTATTGCTGTAACCATAATTTTAAGTCAGGTTTTAGTTCAATACAA
Organism: Flavobacterium sp. LC2016-12; assembly: GCF_015351595.1. Lineage (GTDB taxonomy): Bacteria > Bacteroidota > Bacteroidia > Flavobacteriales > Flavobacteriaceae > Flavobacterium. Next base: position 16,619 of record NZ_JADKPT010000004.1, read on the forward strand.
TTTAAAACAGCAACTTAGCGATTCTAAAATTATCAATATTTCTGGGAAGCAGCGCATGCTGAGTCAGAAGATTGTAAAAGAAGTTTTGATTCTACATTATGTTTCTGATACGACTTCTCAAAAACAGATTTCCCATCTAAAAAACGTTTTATCACTTTGGAAAAACAATCAGAATTCACTCGAAAACGGAAATGATAGCCTGGCTTTTCCGAAAGAAAAAAGCGAAACGCTCGATAAATTATACCTTGAAATAAAACCTAGTTTCAATAATATTGTTAAAACTACCGATTTGTTTCTGCTGAATTTAGAGCAAAAGAACAACTTAGCAACGAATCAGAAACTGGTTGAAACCATTCTGAAAAACGAAGGCCTTTTTCTTTCAAAAATGAATCAGATTGTGAGTCAATACGATCTGGAAGCACATGAAAAAGTTACAGAACAACGCAGAATTGAATATTGGATTTTTGCCTTTACCCTATTCGTTTTACTGTTGGAGTTTTTCTTTATTTTCAAACCTACTAATAAGAAAATCGAGCGACTTATTGCCAAGCTTTTATCTTCTGAAAAGAAAGCTTTAAAATTGGCATACGACACCGAGATTATCAGCGAAATAAAAGAAAACTCGGTAAAAGAATTAAAATCGCTGAATTATGCGATGGAAAATACGCTGCTCTATTGCCGTATTGCGCCTGATGGTTCGATTATTCATATTGGTGAAAAATTTGCCAAACTTTTAAATTACACCAAGTTTTCTTCCAACAAAAAATTCTCTGAAGTTTTAACCACTGACGAAAAAGAACAATTAAATATTGACCGTATTATTTTCGAAAAACAGCGCAGTGGCTGGCAAGGCGAAATCAATATTATCAACAAAGAAGCGCAAAATATCTGGCTTGATTTGTCGATGGTTCCGGTAACCATAAAAAAGGACGAACTAGAACTTCTAATTGTTTGTTTCAATATTACGGAACGCAAAAAAGCACAGCGTGAAGTCGAACGTCTGAACATCGAAAACAGTACCGAAAAAATAAATCAACAAAAAGTTATTTCGAGTAAAATTGTTGAAAATCAGGAAAACGAACAAAACCGAATTGCCAAAGAAATTCACGACGGAATTGGGCAGATGCTGACTGGTTTGAAATTCAGTTTAGAAAGTATCAACCTGGATGACAAGGAAAAATCGGCTCAAAAAATTGAATACTTAAAGAAATTATCACTTGATATTATCAAAGGAGTCCGTACCGCAACTTTCAATTTAATGCCTCCGGAATTAAGCGATCATGGTATTGTTTCCTCTTTAGCAAAACTAACTCAGGAACTTTCGAAACTAACCGGAAAAGAGATTCTGTTCTACAATAAAACCGATTTTAGCCAACGTTTAGATTCTTTAATAGAAATCAATATTTATCGTCTTACCCAGGAAGCCATTAATAATGCCATTAAATACGCTGAATCATCGCATATTATTGTACAGCTTTCGCACAGCAATACGCTACTAAGTATTATTGTAGATGACAATGGTAAAGGTTTTGATGTAGCTGCTGTTGATAAAAAAAGAAATAGCGAATCCGGGATGGGAATGTTATTTATGCAGGAAAGAATACAATACATTAACGGACGTGTTTTCTTTAAATCAATTCCGGGTGAAGGAACGAGGATTACTTTTAATATTCCGATTTGATAAATGTGCCAATTAGATAATTAGCTAATGTGTCAATTAAAAAACGCAATACAAACTCCTTTATAAAAATAATGAGGGCGAGACAGCATTAGAAAAAGGGGCTTAAAATACTTTGTCTACAGCAGCCCCTTTCTCTAATACTGTCGGGCTGTCCACGCTACTTCGGTAGCCAGTTCCCATCCCTCTCGCGGGCAAACGTTTTCAAAAGATTTCTAAAATTATTACAAGTTCTAAAATTCACTGTTTGGCTTCAGTTTTATACAATAATAATAAACTCGCAATCAAAAATCTCCAATCTTTGTCGAGCCACTAGTGCGATCTCTCCTTCGTCGAGATGACAAGATTGCGAAAAAAATAACAGATTAACAACGTTATTTTCACATTATCTAATTATCTAATTCACACATTTTCTAATTCACACATTTTCAAATTTAAAAATTACGTATATTAGCATCTTCTTTATAGATGAATATACGTAAAAATTCAGAATCAAAATTAAGTAAAATATGAGTGCTACTATTCGAGTTGTCCTGGCAGATGATCATGTATTTGTAAGAGATGGAATAAAATCTTTACTGGAAAACGAAGCAAACATCGAGGTTGTGGGCGAAGCCATTGACGGTGCCGACGCTCTTGAAGTGGTTGCGGACAGTAAACCCGATTTACTTATAGTAGATATTCGTATGCCGAACTTAACCGGTATCGAGGTAGTAGAAAAACTTAGAAGCGACAATAATGAGGTAAAAATCATTATGCTTTCTATGCATGAATCTGAAGAATATGTATTGAAATCAATTAAGGCCGGAGCTGATGGATATTTATTGAAAGGTTCGAGCAAAGAAGAATTTTTAAAAGCCCTTCATACTGTTGCCGCTGGCGGAAAATATTTCAGCGGAGATATCTCCTCAATACTTATTGGTCAACTAACAAACTCTTCTGCTTCATTAGAACCTAAGCAAAACTTAGGTGAAGAAATGATGATTACGAAAAGAGAAAAAGAAATCCTTACGCTTTTATTATCCGGTAAAGGAAACAAAGAAATTGCCGAAGCTCTTGATATCAGTAAGCGTACTGCCGAAGTACACCGTTTTAATTTGATGAAAAAACTGAAAGTAAAAAATCTAATGGAACTTTCGAATAAAGCGACGGAGTATTCTTTATTATAAAAACTACGTATAATTACGTAATTATTTTACAAAAACTGCGAAAACGCAGTTTTTAACTACGTTATAGTACTTATTTTTGTAAAAAAAATATAAGTGCTATGAAAACTACAAATTCACTCTCGCAATCTCACAAAATTTTATTCTTAAATACCCTGGCTTTTACCGTGTGTTTTGCCTGTTGGACTTTAAATGGTGTTTTAGTAACCTTTTTAGTTGATAATGGTATTTTTCACTGGAGCGTTGTTCAGGTGGGCTGGCTGCTTGGAATTCCGATTCTGACCGGATCAATTATGCGTTTGCCAATTGGTATTTTGACGGATAAATTTGGGGGAAAATATGTTTTTTCACTTTTACTCCTACTCTGTTCGATTCCGTTGTTTTTATTGCCTCTTGCAGACAGTTTTATAACATTCGCTTTATTGAGTTTTTTATTCGGAATGGTCGGTACCAGTTTTGCTGTTGGAATTGGATATACTTCAATTTGGTATCCTAAAGAATGGCAGGGACGCGCTTTGGGAATCTTCGGAATGGGAAATGCGGGCGCTGCCATCACTACTTTTTTAGCACCTTCCTTATTGAATCATTTCTCGATAGAAGATCCACAAAACGGCTGGAAAATACTACCTGTAATATATGGTGTAGCCTTAGTCGTTATTGGAGTTGCTTTTTTAATTTTCGCTAAAAACAAAAAAATAGAAAACAATACGAAAAGCGTTTCTCAAATGCTTCAATCTCTTAAATGTGCCCGAGTTTGGCGTTTTGGAGCGTATTATTTTTTAGTTTTCGGATGCTTCGTCGCTTATTCACAGTGGTTATTGCCGAATTTCATGAACGTTTATCAAACGAGTTTGGTAATGGGTGGATTATTTGCAACGCTTTTCAGTTTACCGTCTGGGGTAATCAGAGCTTTTGGAGGTTATTTGTCTGATAAATTTGGAGCCAGAAAAGTGATGTATTGGGTTTTAAGTTCTTCTGTTGTTTTAAGTGCTTTATTAATGGTTCCGAAAATGGAAATCACAACTACAGGACCAGGAGTCTTGGCTACCAAGAAAGGAACGATAACGCAAGTTTCAAACGATAAAATTAAAATTGGCGATACCGATTTTGCTGTTGCTCAGAAAAAGGAAAATGATGCTGAAGATGCTATTTTTCCAACCAAAACTTCATGGCAACAAGTGGTCGTGTCACAAAACCAAACAGTGAAGAAAAAAGAGCTTCTGGCTAAAGGTATCACTGTAATTAAATTTGATGCCAATATGTGGGTTTTTCTTGTGTTAGTTATTCTAATCGGAATTTCGTGGGGAATTGGAAAAGCAGCGGTTTACAAACATATTCCGGAATATTTCCCGACTGAAGTTGGTGTTGTGGGTGGAATGGTTGGCATGATTGGCGGATTAGGTGGTTTCTTTGGCCCGATTATCTTTGGATACCTGTTAACGGCAACCGGAATCTGGTCAAGTTCATGGATCTTTATCCTTGTATTCTCTGCCATTTGTTTGATGTGGATGCATTATACCATCACTAAAATTATGAACGAAAAACAACCTGTGTTAGCACGCACTATGGACAGACAATAATTTTACAGTTAATTTCGGCGAAAGCCAAATAGTTTATAATTTCTCTACTAAAAAAGAGTTTTTGATTGATTTCAAAGACTCTTTTGTTTTTTGATTTTCATCTATCAGATCTTCCTCGTTTGTCTTCTAAATATTTAAACCAAAAATTTGTAATTATGATTTTTATCATATAAAAAAGCACTATTAATCTTATAAATTTGTGGCTCATCAAAATAAAAAAGAAATGAAAAAACTAAGAATACTTATTTTATTAGTATTAGGAGGAATGAGCGCTTCTGGTCAGGCGCAGGAATTAGATGTAAATTTACAAGTTAGACCACGCTTCGAATACCGAAACGGCTATAAAACACTTTTACCGGAAGGTCAGGAAGGAACTTCTCAAATATCGCAGCGTTCCCGTTTAAACTTTAATTACAAACAAGAAGACTTAACGGTAAAATTAACTTTGCAGAATACCAGAACCTGGGGAGATGTTCCCACAACAGCAGTCGCTGACAAAAACGGGGTTGCTCTTTTTGAAGCCTGGGCACAATACAATTTTACTCCAAAATGGAGTGCCAGAATGGGACGTCAGGTACTCTCATACGACAATCAGCGTATTCTTGGAGAACAAGATTGGGGACAACAGGCTCAAAGTCATGATGCCTTAACAGTTTCTTTTCATTCAGAAAAGAATCAACTAGATTTAGGTGGCGCTTACAACTCCGATGCTGAAAATACTTTTCAAACTCCTTATAAAGTAGCGAATTATAAAGCAATGCAATATGCATGGTGTCACACTACTTTTGATAAGATTGGAGCAAGCTTATTGTTTTTAAATACAGGTTATGAATATGCCAATACCAATGCTAAATTATTAGTGGATTACAAACAAACTTTTGGTACTTATGTTACGTACAAAGCAGGCAAAATCGACAGTAATTTCTGGTTGTACGGACAAACAGGAAAAAGTACGGACAGACAAGTAAGCGCATGGAATGCGGCGGCTAACTTTGCATACAACATTACTGAGGCTTTTAAAGCTGGTTTAGGATATGAATTTTTATCAGGAAAAGATACAAATGACGGAAGCACTGTTATAAAATCTTTCAATCCAATTTTTGGAACCAACCATGGTTTTAATGGGTATATGGATTATTTTTATGTAGGTGGCGGTCATTTAAATAATGTGGGTTTACAAGATGCTTCCTTAAAATTGAATTACAATGTAAACAAATGGCAGTTTGCCTTGATACCGCACGTGTTTTTATCTGCAGCTGATGTGATTACCCCTGTTGAAAAACTTGACTCGTATTTAGGTACTGAGATTGATGCTACTTTTGGTTATAATTTCAAAAAAGATATTATGGTTTCAGGAGGTTATTCTCAAATGTTTGGCTCTAAAACGTTGGAATTTTTAAAAGCTGGAGATGCTGGTCACACCAACAATTGGGCGTGGATGATGGTTTCTGTGAATCCAAGAATTTTTAGTTGGAAAAAATAGTTTTTCTTCAAAATTAACTTAGATATTTTACCCTTTTCCTATTTCGGAAAAGGGTCTTTTTTTTTATCTTAATAAAATGTTATTATTTGCTTTAATTAATTATATTTGAATCGATTATGAACCCCCAATTCTATCCAAATGAAACAATTTTTAAAACTATCTATGTTGACATTTTTTGTCACGCACACTGGCATTGGTCAAAAATTCAATGACACTTTAATTTCAAAAAACTCAGAAATTAATTTTGCAAAAACACAAAAAAGAGGAATTAAAAAAAACAACATTGTTTATTATGTTGAAAACGACCTGCAAACCATATCTGCCTACAAAGGAAGCAAATTGAAATGGCAAACCAATGTAATTTCTATTTGCGGAAAACCAAAAAATGGAAATCCCGAAATAAGATATGTAGGCTATAACACAGACAAGCTACTTATCGTTATGGGAAAACATAACTTTGCAGAAATTGACGTCAATAATGGTATAACAAAACTTGTTGGTTAAGATTAAAAAGTTGATTTTTAGTTTTAAGAAATAAATCTTTTAAACGTTTACTTATATAATTTACCCTTTTTTCTTTTTGGAAAAAAGGGTATTTTTTTATGATAATAAGACCTTTCACTACGTAATTTATTTAGGTATATTTGATTATTAAACGACCCTTATTATAGCATATCATAAATAACTAATTATAAAAACTATCCACAGAAAAAAATGAATTTTAATAAAACCCTCATCTTATTTGTTGTCTTTTCACTTTCTCAAAATTCTTTTTCCCAAACCTTAGTATCAAATAGAGATAAAATTGAAATAGCAAAAACCGAATTAAAAAATAACATAATTACTTTTAGTAATTGTATAGTAAAATCAGATATAAATAAATGTATAGAGGAATTAGCAAAAAATGCAGATAATGAATATAAAAAATATATTACTGGTGGAATACTTTACGAAATTGACCCCAATGAATCTTTAAAGCTTCATAGAGAGGCTTATTTAGCAAATACATTGGAACAAAATTTCATATTGGAGTACGCAATAGAACTTCATAGAAATGCTCAATATCAAGAAGCATTAAAACTTTATGAATTATATTCTGAAAAAGTTCCGAATGATATAAGGGTTTACGTTTGGTTAAGCGATTGCTATATCAATAATAATGAAATAAAAAAATCACTTCAAAATTGGGAAAAAGCAAACCATTCTCAAAACCATATCTCAATTGATAATGCAATATTTACAATTTATGGCAAAACCACTCAAATAAAAACAAGAAGCAATTTAAAATCTGAAATTGAAAAAGGGAAAATTTCAAATTTTTATCCATTACTTTTTTTAGATTCTAACTGGGAATCGGATTGGTGGAATACAACAACACAAGAATATTTTCTAAATGAAGATTTTAAATTGGCACAAAATGCGTTAGGAGAGAAAAATAATGATTATAAAATTCTAAAATCATACTTAGAAATAAAAAAGGCCCAAGAAAACGGGCAAATTGATCAAATAAAAAAGATTATGATCGATAATAAAATTATACTGGAAAATAATCCTATCCCAGTATTTGGCGAAATGTCTTCCGATTTATTAAGAATCTGTTTTGCTGATAATTTATTGACTGAATCTGAATTTTATACTAAAAGAGGTGCTGAATTACTAGCGTTGGCAAAATCAACAAAAGATAAAGATCTTTTAAATATTTATGCCTATTTACAAGCAACAGTTGATGGAAAAGTAATGCCAGAAACTGATAAATTAGGATGGAAAGAATTTAAAGATGAAAAATTTGCGAAGAGCTATTTCATAGGAAGAGTTGATACGATAAAATATAACGATACTGAATTAAATGAAGCTATGTTGGATTTTCCTAATTCATCTTATCTCTTTTGGGTAAAAGCTAAATGTGCCAAAATGGAAAACAAACCAGTTAAAAATGATTTAATTGAAGTTATAAAAAGAGAATTTAAAACATTTGGTACTGATCAAAATAAATCTAGTTACAGACTTAAATCATATATGGGAACATTAGCTTCAGAAATATAACAATCAAAATATTCATACACATGAAACTCATAACCTGGAATTGCAACATGGCATTCAGAAAAAAAGCAGCATTCATTCTGCCTTACAATCCTGATATTGCTGTAATTTCTGAGTGTGAAAATCCTGAAAAACTCAAATTCCCAGCTGACTCGAAACTACCAACCGACATTCTTTGGTATGGCACCAATCCACATAAAGGAGTTGGTGTTTTTTCTTATGGCGATTATCGCTTTCAATTGCTCGATTGTCATAATCCGAGCTTTAAAAATATTCTCCCGATTGCCGTTACTGGCGGAGCAATTGATTTTACTTTGTTTGCGGTTTGGGCCAATAATCCTGAAGATAAAGACGGTCAATACGTCACTCAGGTTTGGAAAGCCATCAATTATTACGAAGATTTAATTAGGGAAACCAAAACGATTTTAATTGGCGATTTCAACAGCAATACCATTTGGGACAAACCACGTCGGGAAGGAAACCATACAACGGTGGTAAATAAACTCGAAGCAAAGAAAATTTATAGTACCTATCATAAATTTTTCAACCAGATTCAGGGTAAAGAAGAGCATCCTACTTTGTATCTTTATCGTCATGAAAACAAACCTTATCATCTTGATTATTGTTTTGCTTCAAATGATTTTATAGAAGTCCTGGACCAAGTCGAAGTCGGAACTTATCACGAATGGACGATGCACAGTGACCACAAGCCTTTAATTATTAACTTTAATCTATAAATAATGAATGACACCTGGACGGAAAGATGGAACGACCGCTACAGCAACGAAGAGTTTGCATATGGCGAGGAACCCAATAATTTCTTTAAAGAACAAATCGAAAAATTAAATGACGGAACAATTCTTTTTCCTGCTGAAGGCGAAGGCCGAAATGCTGTTTACGCAGCAAAACTAGGTTGGGAAGTCGCTGCTTTTGATATCAGTGCAGAAGGAAAAAACAAAGCTTTAAAACTCGCCGAAGCCAACAATGTAACTATTGATTATAAAGTTGGTGAATTAGAAACGCTGAATTATCAATCTGAGCAATTTGATGCCATTGCTCTAATTTATGCTCATTTTCCAGCTGAAATCAAATCTCATCTTCATAAAACACTTGAAACTTATTTACGAAAAGATGGTATTATTATTTTTGAAGCTTTTAGCAAAAAGCATTTAGAATATCTGGCAATAAATGACAAAGTTGGCGGACCAAAAGATATTGAATCTTTATTTTCCATTGAAGAAATAAAAGCCGATTTCCCAAACTACGAAATCATTCAATTGGAAGAAACAGAAATCGAACTAAACGAAGGTTTATTCCATAACGGAAAAGGTTCTGTAATTCGGTTTGTTGGAAAGAAAAAATAATTCATAATGTTGAGACGCAATAATTTGCGTCTCAACAGAACATCTCAACTAAATTCTTCTTAATTTTTATACTTCATTCCCATATCTTCAATAGAGAATTTGTCCGTCAATAAATGCAATAATTTATCTCTTAAGGCAATATATTCAGGCATTTTTACGATTTCAATTTTGTTTCTCGGTCTTGGCAAATGCACTTCTACAATTTCTCTTATAGTCGATGCCGGACCATTATTCAGCACTACAATTCTATCCGATAAAAACAAAGCCTCTTCAATATCATGCGTGATCATGATGATTGTTTTTTCCCTGTTGTCTAAGTTCCATAACTTCAAAACTTCTAATTGCATTGATCCTTTGGTTAAGGCATCTAAAGCCCCAAAAGGTTCGTCTAAAAGCAATACTCCCGGATTAATCGCAAAAGCTCTCGCAATAGCAACACGTTGTTTCATTCCCCCTGAAAGTTGTCCCGGCAATTTATCTTTATGTTCAAACAGATTCACCATTTTAAGATTCTGAATCACAATCTCGTGTTTCTCTTTTTTAGAACAATTCATAACCGAATCAACAGCCTGAAAGATATTCTGTTCTACTGTTAACCACGGTAAAAGTGAATAATTCTGAAAAACGATTCCGCGATCCGGTCCCGGCCCTTTTATCTTTTGATTGGCTAATTCCACAGAACCGCCAGTTGGCGTCAGCATCCCGCCAATAGCATTCATAATAGTTGATTTCCCGCAACCCGAATGTCCGATAATCGAAATGATTTCTCCTTTTTGAATGGATAAATTAATATCACGAACAGCAATATATTTCCCTTTTGGAGTTGGAAATGATATCTCTAAATTTTTGATTTCTAAATAACTCATATTTGTAATTTTAGATTGTTGATTTTAGATTTTAGATTTCGGAGGGTTTCAAGTTTCAGGTTTCAAGTTTGAAAACCTTTGTCCCTTTGCAACTTTGAACCTCTGCACCTCTTATTAAGCTTTATAAGAAACTTTATTTTCTATAAACGTGAAGAATTTATCGAATATCAAACCCACTATTCCAATGATGATGATGGCAGAAATTACTTTTTCAAGACTTAAGGCGTTCCAACTGTCCCAAACGAAGAAGCCGATTCCTGCTCCGCCTGAAAGCATTTCTCCTGCTACAATTACCAACCATGCAACACTAATACTCAAACGTAATCCGGTTATAATGTGGGGCAAACTAAACGGAATTAATATTTTGGTAAGATAACGGATTTTTGAGAAACCGAATGCCTTTGCTACATTTTTATGGTCTTGCGGAATCGAAGCGATTCCGAAAGAAGTATTGATTAAGGTTGACCATAACGAGGTAATGAAAACGATAAATATAGTTGCCATTCCCGTGTCTTTAAAAACAACCAATCCAATTGGAAACCAAGCCAAAGGTGAAACCGGTTTTAAAAGCTGTACAATTGGATACATAATTTGTTTGCAAATCGTGCTTGCTCCCATCAAAATCCCGATAGGAATTGCTACTACTGAACCTAATAAAAAGCCTAGTAAAACGGTTTTTATCGAATTGAATAATTGCAGCCCAATTCCTTTATCATTAGGTCCATAATCGTAAAACGGATCGCTCAGCATTTCTTTCAAAACGGTAAAAGTAGCCAGCGGCCCCGGAAGTGCATCTTTCGTATAGAAACTTAACAAACTCCAAAAACCAATAAATAAGGTAATTCCGATTCCGGCAAATGCAGTTGATTTTAGTTTAATCGCAATTGCATTTAAAACCAATTTTAATTTCTCATTTCTTACCGTATCAATCGCGGTATTTTCCATCAAAACTTCTGTTTGATCCGCGATATCGTTTAGTGTTAAAGTATCTTTATTAGACATGATATTCTGATTTAAATTTGACAATTATGTTAGGGATTTTTCGCCACGACCCGACCGAAGGAAAAAGACGAAGTAATTCATGAATTTATTTTAGCACTGAATAGAAAAACTAATTCGTGAATTCGTGGCGGAAAAAATTATTTTTTAACCACTTTTAAATAAGCTGCGGGATTTGAAGGATCAAAAACCGTTTTATCCATTGTTAGCGAGAAAGGCTTCATGTCATCATTCGGTACTTTTACTTTCATACTTTTCGCCACCTCTTCGTATAAATCCTGTAAAATCAATTTATCGGCAATTGCTTTATAATTTGGTGCTTCTTTCAAATACCCAAATCGAACATATTGCGCCATAGCCCAAATCGCGTACGATTTTCTAGGATAATTTACCAAACCACCTTTGTAAAACAGCATATAATCTTTGGCATAAACTTCCGTTCCCTGGTTGCAGCCCAAATCGTAATTTCCCATTAATCTATTTTCGATAACATCAGCAGGAGCGTTTACATAAGGTGCTTTCCCAATTATAGCAGCTGCTTTTTTACGATTTGCAGGATTGTCTAACCAAATACAGGCTTCTAAAACGGCTTTCATCACTTTTACAAGATCGGTTCTTCTTTTCTCACTGAATTCTTTATTCACAACCAACGCTTTTTCAGGATGATCTTTCCAGATATCTTGTGAAGCGACTTGCGTAAAACCAATTCCCTGTTTCACTGCAACACCACCCCAAGGCTCTCCAACACAGTAACCATCCATATTTCCCACTTTCATATTAGCGACCATTTGCGGAGGCGGGATCGTAATGATTTTAGATGTTTTTTGGCTCACACCTGCAATTGCCATCCAGTTTCTTAGCCATAAATCATGTGTTCCTCCCGGGAAAGTCATGGCAAAAGTCACTTCCTTCTCCGCTTTAAGTTTGGCCGCCACGACAGGTGCAATTTTATTCATTTGTTTGAAACCTACTTTTCCGCAAAAATCTTTTGAAAGTGTAATCGCCTGGCCATTCACATTCAGCATCATGGCGATTTTCATTTCAGAACCTGCTTTTCCTCCTACCCCTGTGTAAACCGAAAACGGCATTGAATACAGACAGTGCGCTCCGTCTAATTCACCGGTTAAAATTTTATCACGAACATTGGCCCATGAAGATTCTTTGGTTACCACTACTTCGACTCCGTATTTTTTAAACAATCCTAATTCTTTTGCCATTACGATTGGAGAACAATCTGTTAGGGGAATAAACCCGAGTTTTACAGGATCATTTTGTGCTGATGCTTCTGAAAAAGAAACGGCTAAAACAAGTATTAAAGTCAGTACTATTCTTTTAAAAACTTCTGATGTATTTGTCTGTATTTTTTTCATTTTTAAGAAATTTAAAAGTTATTGGTTTTTATTTTTTAGCTAAAAAATTAGGTTTGATATTTAGCATTACATAAGCAAATTGTGGACTTAAATCGGCATTGGCAACATTTTTAACCGCTGCAGAAGCCATAGAATTCGTAGCTTTCATAAAAGAATAACCTGCTTCGATATTGATGATTTTGGTTAGGTTGTATTTTACAAGTAGATCCACTTCGGTTCCTAAATAAGAGTTTAGTTTTCCGCCGGCACCATTAGATAAAGTGTTAGCCGATTCAAAACCATGAATATCCAATGCGAAACTTAAATTGTCTTTGGCGTTATATTTTATTTTGAAGAAATAATCCAGCAAACCTTGTTTTCCAAAACCGTTTGCAGCATAAAAATAATCCATGCTTCCCCAGAATTTATGAGGCGTTCCATAAAGCGGATCAAATCGATTGTCTTTTGAATCAGCTGTAACTGTTTTGGTTCCGTCATCACCCGATAAAAAATCAACTCCAGGACCAATGAACAATTTTCTTCCTACTTGTAAGGTTGATGTAATCGAAAACAAATTAGCGTTTAATGATCTTCCATCTTTATTTTTTCCACCTTGATAGTAGTAGCTTCCCGTCAAATTTAATTTTCTCGTCACATTGGTGTTAAAATAAACTCCGGTTGTATTTCGGCTCCAAACTCCTGTTCCGTTCACTTTTGTAGTTATTGCTGGCGTTCCTGCAGTCACTAAAGTATATTTATTGAAATCATCTTTAAAGAATAAAAGAGACAAGTCACCAAAAAAGAATTTCTTCCCCACATAGGCATATTGAAATGATTTGTACATTGTTCCAATTCCGTTAGTTCCTGCACCGTAAGCCGGATTTGTACCATTGTAAATCGTCCCGGCATTATTTTCTTTATTTTGATTGAAAGCAGCTCCCACATCAGCAATCCAGCCTTTATTGGCGAATTTGAAAACGATCGCATCGTGACGTCTTCCTTGTTGCAACCAGTCTAAACTGCCTAAGACTTTTTGATCGTCATAAGAGATTTCCTGACGTCCCGCTTTTATTGACAGATTCTGAATCGTACTCACCGTATCATTCAAAAAAATCTCCGCCCAGGCTTCATGCAATATAATTCCGTTATTTGCTTCTGTTGTTGTTCTGTTGATAGAGGAAGCATCTTGTCCCCAAACACGAACGTCTTGTAAAGCGGTAAAAATTTTAAATCTATATCCGGAATATCCTGCGTTTAATCTTGTTCTCTGACTTGTAAATATTGCTGCTTTATCGCCTTCTTGTTGTAAAGTTCCTTGTCCGGCACGCATTTCAACACGGTCTCTTAACTGACCTGTAAGTGTAAATTGCGCTTGTGCTTCATAGCTTCCAAAAATTGTAAGTGCAAAACCTAACAGTACAGATTTTGAAAGTTTTGATAAAAAAATGGTGTTGTGGTTTTTTAATATAGGATTGGTTAATTTGCTCATAATAATTTGTTTTGATTTGTATGAAGCAAATTTATATACGTATAAATACTTAAGTACAATACTTATACCATGTTAAAACATTTTTTTTAACCGATAAAAAGCGTTTGAAAGTCAATTTGTTTTCTGCGTTTTCGCATGAAGTTGGGATTAAGTCCCGTAAAATAAGAGATTTTAGGAATTACGTAATTTACTTAATTGGAGAATTAGATAATGTGGCAATTAGATAATTAGATAATTTTTGGAAGAAAGAGAATAGAATATAGAGCAAAGAAGCAAGAAGCAAGAAGCAAGAAGCAAGAATAAAGAGTATATAATAAAGAATATAGAGAAAAGAGGAATGGAATTGTATCTATTATGGGTACAAACGTGAAACTTGAAACCTGAAACTTGAAACTTGAAACAAAGAAAACCTGAAACTAAAATCCCCTAAAAGTATTTATGTTCCATGATTTCTGATTGGAGTTTTGGAATGGCGAGGATGCCAATTCTTTTTCCTACGGTTTTAATTAAGGATTCTTTTTTAAGGCTTGAAAGTACGCGAATTACTTGCTCTTCAGTAGTTCCGGCGAAGTCTGCGATTTCCTTTCTTGAGAGTTCGATGTCAATTAAGCCGTTCATCTGGCCGAATTTTCTGTGGATGTACAATAACAAATCGATTACGCGCTCACGTACATTCATGTGGGCGATTTTACGGATATTGTTCTCGCTTTTATTAAGTTCATCGGCATAAAACAACATCAAAGCGTATGTAAATTCAGGAACGTTTTGAAGAATCTCCATCATGGTTTCATTGCTGAAATTACACAAAACTGTATCTTCTAAAGCGTAAGCGCCAATGAGATAGCGTTTGCTGGTTCCGAAACCACGAAAGCCAATTGTGTCACCATTTTTAGTAAGTCTAACAATTTGCTCACGGCCGTTAATTCCGGTTTTAACCGTTTTCACTTTTCCTTTACAAATAAAATAAAGTCCCTGAATTGGAGCGCCTTCGATGATAAACTGCTGCGTTTTTTTACAAACAAAACTATGTTTCTTCTGAACATATTGTTTCATTTGCTCCAGATGCAGATGCTTTTTAATAAAACAGTTTTCGTTGGCGCAGGAATAACAAATGGCTTGCTCGTCTTTCATGAGTCCTAAATTTTAATCGATTTAAAAACTAATTTGTTGTTCCTCATTTATTTTCATCAAAAATAGAAAAATAATTTCAAAAAATAAGTATTTATACGTAAAAATACTTATTTTTGTCTAAGTCAAATACGTGAGGCATTTAGGACTGGGCATAATTACAATAGTTGTATTTAAAAAAGAAGCTGTAATGCAAAATACCAAAATCAAAACTACCTGTTCATATTGTGGCGTCGGCTGCGGAATTATCGTTACTAATGATGCCAAAAATGGTGTGATGGTTACGGGCGATAAAGACCATCCGGTAAATAAAGGAATGTTGTGTTCTAAAGGAATGAACTTGCATTACGTAGTCAATGATACTTCTGACCGAATCTTATATCCTGAAATGCGAGGCAGCAAATCCTATCCGTTGGAACGCGTTAGCTGGGACACTGCTCTTGATCGCGCTGCAGCGGTTTTTACTTCTATCATAAAGAAACACGGTCCTGATAGCGTTGGGTTTTATATTTCGGGCCAATGTTTAACTGAAGAATATTATTTGGTCAATAAATTGGTAAAAGGTTTTTTGAAAACCAATAACATAGATACCAATTCGAGACTTTGCATGAGTTCTGCGGTTGTGGGTTATAAAAAGACTTTTGGAGAAGATTCTGTACCGATTTCTTATGACGATATCGAACTAGCTGATACTTTCCTGATTACCGGTGCAAATCCGGCCTGGTGTCATCCTATTTTATTCAGAAGAATTGAGAAACACAAAGAGAATAATCCGAAAATAAAAATTATTGTAATTGATCCAAGACGAACAGATACGGCCGCTTTTGCCGATTTACATCTGCAAATTATTCCTGGATCTGATATTATTTTATACCATGCTCTTGCGAAACGCATTATCGAAAAAGGATACGTAGATCATGATTTTGTAAAGAATCACGCTGAAAATTTCAAACAATATAAAGACTTAGTTTTAGGAACTTCGCTTGAAAAAGCGTCTAAACTATGTGGCATTTCCGTAAACGATATTAAACTTGCCGCCGATATTATCGGAAAAGCAAAAGGCTTTATATCACTTTGGGCAATGGGTTTAAATCAAAGTGCTGTAGGTGTTGATAAAAATACCGCTTTACTAAATTTATCTTTATTGACAGGGCAAATCGGGAAACCGGGTTCCGGCCCCTTTTCCTTAACAGGACAACCCAACGCAATGGGCGGACGAGAAGTGGGCGGAATGGCGACACTTCTGGCAGCTCATAAAGACATTGCAAATCCGGAACATCGTAAAGAAGTAGCTGACTTTTGGGGAGTTGACGAGATCTCAGACAAACCGGGATTGACTGCAACCGAAATGTTCGAAGCTTTGGAATCAGGAAAAATGAAAGCCGTTTGGATTATTTGTACCAACCCAATGGTGAGTTTACCCGATTCCCGACGTATTGAAAAAGCTTTACAAAACGCGAAATTCGTAGTTGTTCAGGATATTTCACATAATGCAGATACCTCAAAATATGCCGATCTTTTATTGCCTGCCGCCGGTTGGTTAGAAAAAGAAGGTACCATGACAAATTCTGAGCGTCGTATCTCTTATTTGCCAAAAGGAATCAATGCGCCCGGAGAAGCGCTTCCGGATATTGAAATCTTAATTCGCTTTGCTAAAAAAATGAATTTCAATGGTTTCAATTTTAATAGCGCCGAAGAAGTATACAAAGAACATTGCGCACTTACGAAAAACACCAATATTGATATTTCATTTCTAAATTATCATCGTTTAAGAACCGAAGGCACTTTTCAATGGCCGGTTCCTGATTATGGACATCCGGGAACGCCTCGCCTTTTTACAGATAAAAAATTCTACACGCCATCAAAAAAAGCAATTTTCAATTTACCAACGGCTATTGAAAATACTTCGGAACAGCCAAGTCCGCAATTTCCGTTTATCCTGACTACAGGAAGGGTTCGTGACCAATGGCATACGATGACCAAGACCGGAAAAGTATCGCGATTAATGACACATACACCAAGTCCGGTTTTAGAAATTAATCCGATTGATGCTTATAAAAACGACATCAAAAATGGTGATATTGTTATTGTTTCGAGCAAAAATGGAGAAGTTCGCGTAAAAGCAAAGGTTACAGATTCCATAAAAGAGAAAGTAGTGTTCCTGCCGATGCATTGGGGAAAACAGCTTGATAATGATTTGAACAGAACCAATAATTTAACCAATACCGTTGTTGACCCTGTTTCAAAAGAACCTGATTTTAAATACACGACAGTCAGCATTACCAAATATGTAAAACCTTTCCAGAAAATTGCCATTGTGGGAGCCGGAGCAGCAGCCTTCCGATTTATTCAAAATTATCGCGAATTCAATTCAACCGATGAAATTATTGTTTTTTCGAATGAAGTAAACCCGTTTTACAATCGCGTTTTACTGCCGGAATACATGACAGGCGAATTTACCTGGCAACAATTATTAAAAGTAAAAGACGGTGAAGCTTTAAGTAAACTAAAAATTACGATGAAAGCCGGCGTGGCAATTGATAAAATAAATGCAACAGCAAAAACCATAACAGATAGCTTAGGCGAAACCCACACTTTCGATTCTTTGATTTTAGCAACAGGAAGCCGCCCTTTTATTCCTGAAAATGCGCAGCTTCATTTACCAGGACGTTTTACCGTTCGACGTAAAGAAGACGCTGACCGACTAAAAGCCTATCTTGACAATACTAATTTACCTCCGGAAGAACAGCATGTTGTTATTATTGGTGGTGGATTATTAGGATTAGAATTGGCTGCAGCCTTAAAACATAAAAAAGTAAAAATTACTATAATTCAACGAGCTTCTCGTTTGATGGAACGTCAGTTGGATTTGATTTCAAGTAAATTATTGGCTGAGGAAGTCCAGCTTCGTGACATTCAGATTTACTTTGATAATGAAGTAAGTACGGTTTTTGAAACGGAGAATCCAAATGAATTGGAAATCGCGCTGAAAAGTGGCAGAATCATCACGGCAAATACCATCGTTTATACCATCGGAACTATTCCGAATATAGAAATTGCCCGCGAAACAGGACTTGCTTGTGGTCGTGGTGTAAAGGTAAATCAGTATTTACAATCTTCAAATCCTGATATTTATGCGATTGGAGAAATAGCCGAATTTGATAATAAACTGTTTGGAATCACATCTGCCGCTGAAGAACAAGCCGATATTTTAGCTAATTATTTAGCCGGTGATATCAGCAGTTATTACAAAGGCTCCGTTTTAATGAACATTCTGAAACTGGAAGATATTAATCTTTGCAGCATTGGAGATATTGAAATTCCGGAAAACGATGATTCGTATGAAGAAATTGTTTTTGCTGATTTAAAACAACGTTATTACAAAAAATGCATTGTTAAAAATGATTTGCTTGTCGGAGCTATTTTGATGGGCGACAAAAATGAGTTTGCCGAGTTCAAAACAATGATTGAAAGCAAAATCGAATTATCAGATAAACGAAATTCGTTATTAAGAGGAAGTTCAAACGCTAAACCGGTATTAGGAAAACTAGTGTGTTCCTGCAGTCAGGTTGGCGCAGGAAACATTGAAGAAACCATTAAAGGCGGTGTCAACAATTTCACCGACTTATGTAAAAACACCGGAGCCGGATTGGGCTGCGGAAGTTGTAAAACAGAAGTAAAAGAGATTTTAGCAAAGTGTAAAATTTAGTTTCTTTTGTTTCAGGTTTCAAGTTTCAGGTTGTTGGAACGCACAGAAACCTGAAACAAAAAAAACCTGAAACCTGAAACAAAAAACATATGGAATTGACAAGATTAATAGTAAAAGGAGGCGTTATTTCGCCAGGAGAATTACGTGAAGTAGTCAATATGGCAATGGATCATGGTTTGGATTCGATTTCATTTGGTTCAAGACAGGATATTATTTTTCCGAAGGGATTAAATCTATCCAGCAAAGAAAAAATCGGGAAACATCATTTTGTTTTTCCAAATGAAAAAAGCGGTAATAACATTGTTTCATCGTATGTTTCAACAGATATTTTCAGAAATACCAATTGGCTTACGGGAAACAAATTCTTATATATTTTAGAGCAATTCAAAGAACAGCCGAAACTAAAAGTCAACATTAATGACCCTAAGCAACAGTTGGTTCCGTTGTTTACGGGACATTTAAACTTTATTGCTTCGGAGCATGAGGATTATTGGTATTTATATATTCGATTGCCAAAATGGGAACGTATGGAAGTCTATCCTGTACTTATTTACAGTTGGGATATTGCTACTTTTTATTATGAAATTGAGAAAATCGTTTCTGAAGAATCTTATGGAATTGATATGATTTTCAGCTTGGTCAGTGAAGCTTTAGATACCAATAACAGAACAATTGACAAACCCTTAAATGTTCCTTTTTATCCTTTCCCCTATTACGAAGGAATGAACCGCATGGGAATCGATCAATATTG
This sequence comes from Flavobacterium sp. LC2016-12, assembly GCF_015351595.1. Taxonomy (GTDB): domain Bacteria; phylum Bacteroidota; class Bacteroidia; order Flavobacteriales; family Flavobacteriaceae; genus Flavobacterium. The sequence continues at coordinate 36,221 of NZ_JADKPT010000004.1, forward strand.
GCTGGGATTATATTGGAGAAATAATTTATACGATTTAGACTTTCTAAAAGAAATGTGTGATCTGTGTTTTGATTGCAAAATCGGAAAAATATGTATCACACCCTGGAAATCGTTTATCGTAAAAGGAATTCCGAAAGACAGAAAACTCGAATGGGAAAAATTTCTCGGCAAAAAAGGAATCAACGTTCGTCACTCTTTGTTAGAATTAAACTGGCATTTACCGGTTGCTATGGAATGGGCTTTGAATCTGAAAACCTTTTTGGTTCGAACGCTAGATCAATTTGATATCAGTACGTACGGATTGACTTTCGGAATCTCGGAATACAATCGTGATGGTCATTATTTCACATCCATTGTAGTTGAAAAAAATGAATTACCAGCGGCTTTAGAATCGATTAAAATCCGTGACACTTATAATGTTTTATTTGCAAAGAATTTCGATCCAAATACGCGTGAATATATCGTGCATTCACAAGATATTGACAAATTAGAACTGCCGACTATCCTGATTGAATTAAGCCGAAAATACTTTGAAGAACTTGGAAATTCTATTCCGGAATCAACAGAAAATACGCAGAAAAAAGAGAAAACGCAATTGGACATTTATCAATGCCAGGAATGTTTGACGCTTTATAATTCGGAATACGGTGATGAAAGTCAGGGAATTCCAAAAGGGATTTTATTTACCGATTTAGCTGAAAGTTATTGCTGTTCTTTATGTGAAGCTCCGAAGACTAATTTTAAGATTTTAGCAGAAGTTACAGCAGAATAAGAAAATTAAAAAAGGAATTAAAATTTTCAAACAAGATTCTTTTCAGATTGAATTTGTTCTTGATTTTACATATATTTGATAAACTATTTTATTGATAATCAACTTATAACAAACTTAAATGATAATTAATCAGATAAGAACATGTGCAAAATTCATAATACAATTGGATCTCTAAATGACATTCAGTACCATTTAGATTATAATCGAATCGATGAATTTAAGTCAGTAGACGAATTAATCAATTTTCGAATAAATTATCATTTTACACAACAACAAGTTGTTTTACATCATACAGAGCGAATTGAAAAAGAGAAAGTTACTCTTGAAAAAGAAATAGATGGATTACACGATTCTATTTTGATTATAAGAACTGCACTTCAGAAACTTTTAAAGAGACGACTTATTACTTTATATAAACAGATAGATGATTTACCTGTCCCAGGTTCTAAAGTAATTCCAATTTTACAAGACTATTATTTTAATCTTATTATTTGGCTGCAAATCTGGTTTATGGAAATTTCCTATCCTTTTAAAGTTTTCGCTGTAAAACAAAAACTAAAGAATATTCTTTTAAAAAAAAATAAGCGTTTCAACTTCTTAACGACAAATTTTATCGATGCTGTCAATCACAGTAGCTTATCGCATTTACAAACGTTACAAAAACAAAAAATAATAATTGATCAAATAAATAATTCGATTTATGGGGCAATCGGTGAGCAGAAAGTCGTAAATATGTTGAAAAACTTACCTGACGATTATGTTTTGATAAACGATTTCAATTATTCATTTTATCCTCCCTTATATTATAAAAAAGAGAATAATTATATAAAATCTATTCAGATTGATCACCTATTAATTGCTCCATGTGGTGTTTTTATTATTGAAACAAAAAATTGGAGTGAAGAATCAATCCACAATCCTCAACTATTTTCGCCCGTTAGACAAATAAACAGGACAAATTTCGCATTGTTCAAAATCTTGACCGATGAAATGAGCAAATTGAATTTGAATTCGCTTAAACATCATTGGGGAAATAGAAAAATTCCCATAAGAAATATCATTGTTTTTATAAACCATAAGCCAAGGGAAGTATTTCAATTCGCTAAGATTTTATCACTAACTGAATTATTATCCTATATCAAATACTTTGGAACAAGCTTTACAAAGGATGAAACACAAAATATTACAGACCTTTTAATGGAAATTTCAAATAAAAAAAAGCAGTCTAATCTAATTGTATCAGTTACTACACATTAAGATTTTTACAAACTAGTTATCAGTTTCATGCGCGCAAAACGTGTACTATAGTAACCTTCTTAAAACCTTAAGGAAAATCTTAACATTTACGTATGCAAATATTGCTTAAATTTAGCTTTACTAAAATTTGATGTTATCACAACTTTATTGATTTGTTTTGATAATCAATTAATTAAAATCTATTTTACTATTAAAACATACCGTTATGATAAAAAGAACAACCAGAACCCCAGCCGTAAAAAATACTGCAACACCAGCATCAGAACCTATAAAAGAAACTACTGAAAATACAACAGAAGTTAAACCAACTGCACAAACTCCGGCACCAAAAGCTACAACTCCAAAAACTCCGGTTAAAAGAGCGCCAAGAACTGCAGCTAAAACTCCGACAGCAACTGTAAAAGCAACAGCTCAAACTCCGGTAAAACCAGCTTCTAACGCGACTCCAAAAGCAGTAGTTAAAAGAACAACAACTTCTACACCAAAAACAGCAGAAGTAACGCCGGAAATCATTGAAATTAGAACCATTGAAAAACCTCAGGATCATCAGGCCATCTTAAATATTGATGAAATTGCCTTAGAAATTGTAAAAAACAAATCAAAAGACAAAAAAGTAAAAAGTAAGCTCAAAGAGAAAAAAGAAAAGGCTAAGAAAAGAGAAAAAGCCATAAAAGCAGTTATAAAAAAACTTGAAAAAGCTAAAAAAGCAAAGCTAAAAGCTGAAGCCAAAAAGAAAGAAAAAAAGGAAAAAGACAAAATTAAAAAAGCAAAAGCAAAGGCTAAAAAGGCAGAAAAAGAAAAAGCTAAAAAAAGCAAATCAAAGGATAAAAAGAAGAAAAAATAATTATTTGAAGAAGGTTTGACTTAAAAGTTGAGCCTTTTTTTATTCTTTAGACTCTGCTTCGAAGTCTCGTTTGTCATCCCGATTTCTATGATAAAACCAAATCCCTTATCAAAAAGATTTGGTTTTATCATAGAAATCGGGATGACAAGATTATGTACAGAATTGGAAGTAAAAAAAATTACCCCCCAATCGCAATCATACTACGATTATCAAAATGCAGTGCAGGGTCATCCATTTCAGAAACAGTAACCATTCCAGCCCTAACCTTCTTTTTATTTTTAATCGATTCTGAAATCAAATTGGTAATGGATTCTCCATTTCTGAAAGCCGTTAATAAATCAGTTTCTGAATTAGAGAAAAGGCAATTCTTAATTTTTCCATTTGCCGTCAGGCGGATTCTGTTGCAGCCATCACAAAACGGATTAGTAATGGAACTTATGATTCCGAAATCACCTTGAAAACCTTTTATTTTATAGGTTCTCGCTGTAAAGTTTTTTTCATCTTCCAACTTTTGAATTTCTTCAGATGGAAATACATTATTTACTTCTGATAAAATCTCATTTTGAGAAACCATTTTGCTTCTGTCCCACTCGTTTCCGGCGAAAGGCATAAACTCAATGAAACGAACAGAAATCGGTAAAAACTGCGTTAACTGGACAAAATCAGTAATTTCATTTTCATTGAAACCTTTCATTAAAACCACATTTACTTTTACGTGAAAATCATTATTTAAAAGCAAGTGCAGGTTATCAATAACTTTCTCAAACTGATTTCTAAGTGTTATCGTGTGAAATTTAGACGAAACCAAAGTATCTAAACTCAAATTGATTTTTTTGATATTGGCTTCTTTCAAAGCCTCAATATGACGATCGATTAAAATACCGTTTGTGGTAATCGAAAGTGATGTTTCTAAAGTTGCTAATTTCGAAATAATCTCCGGAAAATCTTTTCTTAATAAAGGTTCTCCACCCGTCAACCTAATTTTATCAACGCCATTTTCTACGAAGATCTGAGCCACAGCAAAAATCTCATCAGCCGTCATTAAACTGGCTTTTGGAGACAATGCGATTCCGTCAGCAGGCATGCAATACGTACAACGCAAATTGCATTTCTCCAGTAACGAAATACGCAAATAATTGTGTTTTCGTCCAAAATCATCTGTTAAAATGGTTTTAGAGGGTGTCATGATTTTTTCCTTTTAAAATATGAAAAACGTGCATTACATGAGGAAAAACAGCATCCATCGATTCTCTTGCTCCGTTTGTTGATCCCGGCAAAGCCAAAACCAAACTTTTTCCTAATGTTCCTGCTACTGTTCTTGATAACATAGCATACGGCATTCTTTGTTGTCCATAATTACGAATGGCTTCTTCAATTCCCGGAATTCTGCTTTCCAATAACGGTGACAATGCTTCAGGTGTTACATCTCTTGGTGACAATCCTGTTCCTCCCGTAAAAATTACCAATTGATGTTCTTTGGCGAAAGCTTTTGTTCTTTCCTGAATAATGTCAATTTCATCCGGAATAATCTCGTAATGTGCTGTTTCAACTCCGTAAGAATCCAGTTTTTCAACAATGATTTTTCCAGAACGATCTTCCTTGTCTCCTGCAAAAATCGAATCGGAACAAACAAAAACGGCTGCTTTTATTACGTTTGGGAATTTATTTTTGAAAGAAGATTTTCCGCCTTCTTTATTCACTAATTTAATAGTTGAAATTTCGATTTCCTTATCAATCGGTTTCAACATATCATACATCGTAAGCGCTACAATCGAAGCGCCGTGCATAGCCTCGACCTCAACTCCGGTTTTATAAACTGTTTTTACATTGAAGATAATCTGAATGGTCAAACCTTCAATTTTATATTCCACTGAAGTAAATTCAATTGGAATTGGATGACAATCCGGGATTGATAAATGGGTGTTTTTAACAGCAAATAATCCAGCTGTTTTTGCCATTTCAAGCACATTCCCTTTTGGAACCAGATTATTCACCACAGCATCGATTGTTTCCTGTTTGCTTACTTTGACAATTGCTGTGGCCGTTGCGGCTCTTAAGGTGCTTATTTTATGTGTAATATCAACCATTAGTATTTTGTTTCCAGGTGAATGTATCGTTTTCAAACATTTCCTTACCAAAAATCGGCACATCTGTTTTAATCCAGTTTACGATGGCTTCGGTTGCTTCATAAACCTGTTTTCTGCGTGTTGCGGAAACGAATACGAACAAACAAATCTCACCTGCGTTTACAACACCTAAACTGTGATAAATGTGCATACAGGTTAAGTCGAATTTAGCGAAAGCTTTTTCTCGAATGGCGTGCAAAGCTTCGTTTGCCATATCCGTGTAAGCTGAATAATCAATTGCGACTACGGTATTATCGTGAATAACATCGGCGCGAACTTGTCCTAAAAAAATATTGTGTGCGCCAATTGTATGTTTGGATTGATGTTTGGCGATAGACTCGGCTATAAATTCAGGAGAAATAGGTCCTTCTACAAATACATTTTTACTCATTTTTCTTTTATTTTTTTTGAGGTTTTTTCCGCCACGAATTCACGAATTAAAAAATAATCATTCGTGAATTCGTGGCGGAAAAATTTCTCTAATCTGCAATTTTCTCTTTTACTATTTGGCTTAAATCCAAAGCTCCTCCGACAATAATTTTTACATTTTTGAAATTCTTTTTCTGAAGTAATTCGACTGCTATTTTACTTCTGATTCCGGATTGACAATAAACATAAATTGTTTGACTTGGATTCAAGTTTTCAATTTCGCTTTCTAAATTCATGAGCGGAATCTGAATTCCATTTTTGAAATTAATTTTCGGAAGTTCACCTTCATTTCGAACATCCAAAAACAAAACTTCATCATTGTCTATTTCATCTAAAATAGCTGACGCAGCAATTTCTTCAACCTGATTTTCAGTTACTTTATATTTTTCTTCAAAAGCCTTTTTATCAAGCTTAGCAATCGCATTCTTCTCAAAGTCATACTTTTGCTGCTCATTATTTAAAATATTATAAACCAATATTTTACCATTCAGCACTTCTCCTATTTCTAGAATCATTTTGATTACTTCATTCGCCTGCAACATTCCAATAATTCCAACTGAAATTCCGATTACTCCGGCATCTTCACAATTTAGAGACTGGCTGCTTTCATCCGGATACAAACATCTGTAGGTTGGTCCGTTTTGATAATTAAAAACCGAAACCTGTCCCTGAAATCTAAAAATAGATCCATAAACCATTGGTTTATTTGTTACTACACAAGCGTCATTTATTAGATATTTGATCGAAAGATTGTCTGTTGCATCAACAACAATATCATATTGTTCAAATAAGGCAATCGCATTCTTTCCTGAAAGTTTCTCTGCAATCGCATTGACTTTCACTAACGGATTTAATTCCAAAACCATTGCTTTGGCTTGTTCCACTTTATAATTTCCAACGGCCGAAGTTTTATAAATTACCTGACGCTGTAAATTAGAAATTTCAATCACATCATCATCAACAATTCCAATTTCACCAACGCCGGCTGCAGCCAGATAAGGCAAAACAGCAGCGCCCAAACCGCCTGCACCAATTATCAAAACTTTCGCTATAGATAATTTATGCTGACCATTCTCTCCTATTTCAGGTAGAATTATTTGTCGGTTATAACGTATTGAATCATTCATAAAATTCATTATTTACCCGCCCGCGAAAGGTGGCAATAAAGCGACAACATCACTTGTCTGCAATTTATAATCGGTTGTTTTTGGCACTATTTTTTGATTGACAGCCACACTAAAACTAAGGGAATCGAATTGGTATTTTATTTCTAAATCCTGCAATAATTGTTGCAGTGAAACTTCAGAAAAAGGGATTTTTTCGAATTCACATTTGGTCTTTTCAGCCACAGCTCCAAAATATTTAACTTCAATCATTATTCTAAATTTAAATTCTGAAAGACAAACTCATCATCAAAATGCTCCTGAAAATAGGAAGTCAATTTTGAAGTATTTTTTACCACTTCTCCAATCACAATAATGGCCGGTGAAGAAATTTTCTTTTCTGATACCAATTTAGTAATTGAACTTATAGTTCCAACTACTTTTTGCTCTGTATTTTTTGTTCCGTTTTGGATGATCGCTATCGGCAAATCATCAGTTCGGTTTTCTTTATAAATCGAAATTATTTCTTCTAGTTTATGCATTCCCATCAAAATCACCACTGTTGCTGCTGATTTTGAAGCCAAATATACATCTTTCGATAATTCGTGATTGGAAGTTGTTCCGGTAATTACCCAGAAACTCTCAGCAACCTGCCGTTGTGTCAAACTAATTCCAACCGAAGCCGGAACTCCTAAGGCAGATGAAATTCCGGGAACAATAGCGGTTTCTAAACCAAATTCCTCGACGTAATCAATTTCTTCGCTTCCTCTCCCAAAGATAAAAGGATCTCCACCTTTCAAACGCACCACATGTCCGTGTCGATTTGCCATCGAAACAATCAATTCATTAATTTGATCCTGTGTATAAGCGTGACATCCTAATCGTTTACCCACAAAAACAATTTCTGCATTTGTAGCGTATTGTAATAATTCTTCGTTTACTAATGCATCGTATAAAACAACGTCAGCACTTTCCAACGCCTTTATTGCTTTCAATGTAATCAATTCAACATCTCCAGGACCTGCGCCTACAATTGTTAATTTTGGTGTTTTTGAGTTTCGCATAACTTCTAACTTAAATTGATATTCAGGTCGTTTAATTCGTCAACCGAATTAATGTTTGTTAAATGAAAGTTTTCACTTTCGTCAATATTGAGGATTTGATGCGGAATTTTCACCAACAAATCCATCATTTTTAATTCATCGTTATCAATTGCGCTTTTGATAACGGGCAATACTTTTTTAGAATAAATCCCGATCAACGGATGTAATCTGCTTTCTGAAGCAAAAACTGTAACTTCAGCTTCATTATTATGTTTTGAAATAAGTTCAGATAACAACTCCGTTGAAATTAACGGAATATCACAACTTAAAATCAAATTAAATTCGGTTTCAGAATTGGTCAATGCCGTATAAATTCCTCCCAATGGCCCTTTATCTAAAATGATATCCGGTATTTTTTGATACGGTAAATAATCATATTCTTTAGTTGCCGTTATTAACTTTACTTGCTCTGTAATAGGCAAAATCGCCTGAATTATATGTTCAACAAATGGTTTTCCCTGAAACAGCACTAATCCTTTTTCAGACTGCATTCTGGAACTTTTTCCTCCACAAAGAATAAATACTGTTAGTGTTTTCATGACTTTTATTTTTGTTTCAGGTTTCAGGTTGAAATGAGAAAAATTTTACCGCAAAGAGCGCTAAGGTTTTTTCATTACTTATTGACTTTAAATAAGTTCGCAAAGCTTAAACTACAAAGCTTTGCGAACTTTGTTATTTCTATAAACCGCTTTGTAAAACCTTAGCGCACTTTGCGGTTAATTTTAATTTCTTACGGAAAAATCAATTTAATGCTTGCCATTAAAATCACCGTTCCTAAAACAATTTTTAATGTTTTATTCGAGAAATAACCACTACCATAATAACCACCCAAAACACCACCTACAACGGCAATCGGGACCAAATAAAAACTTTCTGTCGGAACTGTTTTTCCACCTAAAAAGAAGCCCATAATTCCGGCGAATGAATTCACAAAAATGAACAAACTCGAAATCGCTGCCGATTCTTTAATCGAAGCCCATCCTAAAAACAATAAAATCGGACTCAATATAATTCCACCACCGATACCCAGCATTCCGGATAATAATCCGATAATAAAACCAATTGCCAAAGCAAAAGGTAAATTGATCTGAACCGCTTCTTTTTCTTTAAAATTGAATATTCCAAACAATCTTAAAGCTGCAAAAACCAATACAACTCCCAGAATAATTTTATAAACTGTATTATCTAAAGTGATAAAACCACCAATAAATGCAGCTGGTATTGAAGCAATTGCAAACGGATAAAACAATTTCGGTTTAAAATAATTCATTCTGTAATAAAAGAAAAACGAAATACTAGACACAAACAAATTCAATAATAAAGCCGACGGTTTCATGACTGAAATCGGAAAAGCAAAAATCGTCATCAAAGCCAAATAACCCGAAGCACCACCATGTCCAACACTAGAATATAAAAAGGCAATCACAATTAATGCGAAGCTGAAAAGGAGGGTATTTTCGGAACTAAGGAGATTCATTTGTATTTTGTTTCAGGTTTTCTTTGTTTTAAGTTTCAAGTTATTGCTATATGTTTAAAATTGCACACTGCTGTTTAAGCTTGAAATTCTTTATTCTTTATTCTTTATTCTTTATTCTTTATTCTTTATTCTTTATTCTTTATTCTTTATTCTTTATTCTTTATTCTTAAAACATTCTAATTAATCGGCAATAAAGTCACTAACTGTCCTTTTTTTAGTCCTTCAACGTCATCCGGAACAATCAATAAACTGTTGGCAATTGCAAACGTATTTAGCATTGATGAAGCTTGGCCATCTAAAATTGTTACATTGGTTTCATCATAAAGTGCTTTTAAAAACAGTGTTTTTCCAGTTGTATTGGTTATCGGCTCATTTAACTTGCGAACTAATTTTGGCAAATGAATATCTGAGAATCCCATTCGGTTTTTAATTGCAGGATAAACATAGATATAAAAATTAGTCAATGACGAAGCCGGATTTCCAGGCAAAGCAAATACTAAAGTATCCTGCTTTGATCCGAAGAACATTGGTTTTCCAGGCTTTTGATTGATTTTATAAAAAAGCTCTTCCACTCCATTTGCTAATAAGGCATCTTTTACGAAATCATAATCTCCAACAGAAATTCCGCCAGAAATTAAAACAACATCATATTTTTCAAGAATCCCTTTTAATGCTTTTTTGGTGGCTTTAAGATTGTCTTTTACCTTATAGACTTTTATCTTATTGATTCCGATGGTTTGAAGCGCAGCTTCTAACATAACCGAATTACTTTCGTATATTTTACCTTTCGGTAATTTTTTACCTGGTTTTACCAATTCGTTTCCGGTTACTAAAATCGCAACTTTTGGCTTTTTATAAACAGTAATTTCCGTGATTCCTAAACAAGCTAAAAATCCAATTGCTGCAGGCGTTATTAAAGTATTGGCTTCAAAAACAACTTCTTCCTTTGTAATTTGTTCTCCTTTATTACGAATATTGGAAAATTGCGGTGGCATAGCAGCAATTAAAATCGAATCCTTATTTGCTAAAACATGCTCCTGCATTACCACTGTATCTGCGTTTTTTGGAACAAAAGCTCCGGTAAAAATACGCACAGCTTCATTTTCATTCAGTTTTATATTCGAATGATCTCCAGCCTGCGAAGTACTTATTACATCATATTGATGTTTTTCGCTGTGAATGAAGGCATAACCATCCATAGCCGATTGGCGAAAAGGCGGCATATCAATTGGAGAATACAATGTTTCTGCTAGGATATAACCCAATGCTTTACGAACCGGAATTCTTTGAACCGGCATATTCGAACTGTTTTCAGCCACTATCGCTAAAGCTTCACTTACTTTTATCATTTTAAAAATATAAAACTACGTATAAATACTTATTACAAATATAAGTATTTTTCCATAGGATGAGTTAAAAATTTTAATTTATTTTAATATCTATAAAATTAGTCTAATTTATTCAAAATCAACTTCAAAAATGAAGGTAGTTTTTATCTAAAAAACATAATAGGAAATCCAAAATAGTCTTTCCCAGACGTTTTGCTATTTATTCTTTATACTTTCAATCACTTTAAAACTAAAAAAAAGAGATAAAATACTTACTTTTTTAGATTAACAAAAGATCGTTTTTTAACATTTCACAAATTCATAAATAGTATGTTAAATAATTCAAAATCAACAAGTTAAACTCAAAATGTAAATAATAAAAATTAGCCTTTTAAACTAATTTTAAAAAAAACTTCAGAAATTTTTGGTTTTTATTAGATTAAAATTAACTTTGTCTATAGGATTAGTAGAGTTTAAAATCATATTTAAAACCAAAAAAACTATATTTTGAAAACAACCGCAAGCATATCGTATTTAAATCTTCAAAAAAAATATACTTATAACACTTTTTGTTATATGTGCTTCTGTTGCTAAATCTCAGCAATTTTTTTCGTTAACCGATGATTTTCTTATTCATACTAAATCGGAACCAAAAACGAATCTTTTTAAAATTCACCAAAAGAATTCTTATTGAAAATTACAATAATCTATTTGATACATTTTGTATTAATCTGATTCTTGAAACTATACCTATAAATCAAAAAATAATTAATAACTAAACAAACTAAAAATGAAAAAGATGCACCGCTGCTGTATATAAATAAAAAAAGCCATTTCTGCGGCAACAGAAATGGCGAGGCTTAAAGAATATTTATCGCTAAATCAAGAACACATTTAGAGTGCTGAAAAATCAGTGCCCAGGGTGCCTTGTTAATTACTTAAACCAGTACAAAGAAATGAAAAAAAAATTAAAAATATACTCAATACTATTTCTCCTGCTTCTGACGGCAGGGGTTAATGCTCAAAATACGACACCATTAATACAGTCGAAATTGGATGGAACTATTGTTGATGATGTTACAAATCAACCTATTATTGGGGCTTCAGTTGTTATTAAAGGAACAACTCACGGTGTTCAAACAGATGCAGAAGGAAAATTTTATTTTCAAACCGGTCAGAAATTACCTTATACTTTAATCATAAGTTATATTGGGTACAAAAAAACTGAGGTTATCGTTGATAAAAACCCTGTAACTATCGGCATAAAAGAAGAACGTCAGGAACTAGATGAATTAGTGGTTGTTGGTTACGGTTCTCAAAAACGAAAAGACATTACGGGTTCTGTAGCTTCGGTTCCAAAAGCAAATCTTTCACAGGTTACCTCATCAGCAGATAATTTATTGCGTGGTGCAATTCCCGGAGTGGTAGTTACACAAAGTTCCGGTCGTCCCGGCGCTTCTTCAAGCGTACGTATTAGAGGAGGAAACTCAATTACCGCTGGTAATGAGCCTCTTTATGTTGTTGACGGAATTTTAATTTACAATGACAACAATAATAGTACCGCCGGAGTAACGAATGCTGGTGCGACTGTCAATGTGTTATCAACTATTAATCCAGGCGATATCGAGTCAATTGAAGTATTAAAAGATGCTTCTGCGACAGCTATCTACGGATCGCGTGGAGCCAATGGCGTTGTAATTATTACAACGAAAAAAGGAACAAAAGGTCAGGATATTATTTCGTACCAAGGTTATTTTGGATTTCAAAATGTATCTAAAAAACTAGATTTAATGAATGCAAGCCAATGGGCAAGCTTACGTAATGATGTTCAGGCAAGTATTGGTCAGGCACCTTCTTTTACGGCAGATCAAATAGAGGCATTTAAAACTTCGGGGAGTTATGATTGGCAAGATGCAGTTTTTAGAACTGCTGCACCAATACAAAATCATCAATTGTCTTTTTCAGGTGGAGACGAGAAGTCAAGATATGCTATTTCAGCAGGTTATTTTCAACAAGATGGAATTGTAATCGCTTCAGATTTTAAACGAATTTCACTTCGTGTTAACTACGAAAGAAACTATTCACAGAATTTTAAATTTGGTGTAAATGCTAACTATAGTAACTCAATATCAAATGGCATTGGTACAAATGGTGGAGCTGCTGCAGGAAGACAGCCTAACCCGCTAGTTGTAGCGTTGTATCAGCCTCCGGTAGTTCCAATCAGAAATCCCGATGGAAGTTACAACTTAACCAATAATCCGTATGCAACAGCAGTTAACGGTATCATTCCTAATCCAATTAATGATTTGGAAAATACAATCAACGAAACTAAAATCAACAGAATTTTAACGAGCTTATTTGGTGAATACAAAATAACTAAAAAGCTTACTGCAAAAGTTGCTGTGAGTGGAGACGTTATTGATACCAAACAAAACTATTACGCACCATCAACTACTACTTCCGGAGCAGGAACTAAAGGTTTAGCTTCTGTTGGAAATAGATTAGTAAGTTCTGTTTTGAATGAAAACACCTTAAACTACAACACTAATTTTGGTGAAAATCATAAGTTTTCTGCTTTAGGAGGATACACACTTCAATACACAAAAGGCGAAGTTGTAAATGCGGGTGCCAATACTTTTGTAAATGATGCCAATACCTACAACGCTTTACAAGACGGTGTTCCTGTAAAACCTTATAGTGATGCTTTTGAAAGTGTTTTAAAATCATGGTTAGCCAGAGTAAACTACTCTTATAAAGGAAAATACAACTTCACTCTTTCAGGACGTGCAGATGGTTCTTCAAGATTTGGATCAGAATCACTTTGGGGTTATTTTCCATCAGCAGGATTTTCATGGAACATTACCGATGAAGAGTTTGCCAACAATATCAAAGGTGTAACCGAAGCCAAACTGAGAATAACAGCAGGAACAACCGGAAATCAGGAAATTGGAAACTATCTTTCTTTAGCTCAAATGGGTTCTGTAAATTATGCTTTTGGAGGAACTTTACAAACAGGTTTGGCTCCTACCCGATTGGCAAATCCGGATTTGAAATGGGAAAAAACAAATCAATATAATATTGGTTTAGACTTATCCTTATTGGATAGAAAAATCAATTTTGTTTTTGATGTTTATTACAAAAAAACAAATGATTTATTGATCAATGTACCAATTCCGTTGACTTCAGGTTATGCAACTGTGCTACAAAATATTGGTGGAGTTGAAAATAAAGGTCTTGAGATTGGTTTGATTACAGAAAATATTAAAACAGATAATTTCTCATGGAACTCTAATTTCGTTTTCTCTACCAACAAAAACAAAGTCGTTTCTATTGGAAATGGAGTTGATCAGTTTTTCCCGGTTGTCCCAAATGGTTCGTTATTGCAACAACAGCCTGTAACCGTAAAAGTTGGTTTGCCTTTAGGAACTTTCTGGGGATACAGAACAAATGGAATTTTCCAGACTCAGGAAGAAGTGAACACACAACCAAAAATCAACAGTTTAGCCAATACAAAAGTTGGGGACAGAAAATACGTGGATGCTAACGGAGATGGTGTAATTACCGCACTTGATAAAGGTAATCTTGGAACCTCGCAGCCAAAATTTGTTGGAAGTTTTAGCAACACGATTTCGTACCACGATTTTGATTTGAATTTCTCTTTCCAGGGTGCTTATGGCGGAAAAATATTCAATGCATTAAATCAGCAATTAGAAATTTCAACACTTGGAACAAATGCCAATGTGACGCTTGAAGATCGCTGGACACCAACGAATCCAAGCAATGAAATTCCGAGAGCAACAAGTTCTCCTCTTGGAATTGTTTCAGAACGTTATGTAGAAGATGCTTCATTCTTAAGGCTAAAACTAATCACTTTAGGCTATACATTACCTAAGAGCATTTCAACTAGATTAAAAGCAAAGAGTATTAAATTCTACGTTTCTGCAGAAAACTTAATTACATGGACAAAATACACTGGCTATGATCCAGAGGTAAGTTCATACGAACAAAACAACTTATACCCGGGAATTGACTTTGGTTCTTATCCAAACTCTAAAACATTCATTTCTGGCCTGAACATAACTTTCTAAGTAAAAAAATAAACGATGAAAAAGATATTTATAACATTCATACTTAGTGCCGGTCTATTTGTATCGTGCGCAGATTTAGAGGTAACACCTACCTCTTTCGTAACCGAAGATAATTACTTTAAAACACAGGATGATGCGATTGCGAGCGTAACAGCGGTTTATGCTTCCTTAAGCCTTGATCCGGGAGAGCAAAGTTTATTCGGAAGAAACCTTTATTTCTTAACCGATATGGGATCTGATTATGCTGCTGCCGGAGTTTCTGCAACGAACCCTCAGGTAAGAGCAATGAGCAGTTTAACGCACGATGCCACTAATGATCGTGTTCAGGTAGCATGGCGCCAGATTTACGCGGGAATCAACAGAGCTAACGTTTCTATTGATAATATTCCTAAAGTTGCTGGTACGGAAGCTGTTAAAAACAGATTGATTCTGGAAGCAAAATTCATTAGAGGTTTACTATACTTTCAGGCGGTTCGTATTTGGGGAGGTGTTCCAATTGTTTTACACGAGCCAACTTCTATTGAATTGGAAAACTTAAAAACCAAGAGAGCTTCTGTTGAAGAAGTTTATACTCAAATTATTTCAGACTTAAAAGATGCTGAAAGTCTGCCATCTACTTATCCTGCAACGGATGCCGGACGAGCAACTTCGGGAGCTGCAAAAGCGATTTTAGCTAAAGTATACCTGACTAGAAAAGACTGGCCAAATGCAATTGCAAAATCAAGAGAAGTAATTAATGGCGGATATGGCTATGCGCTTTTTGAAAGTTTTGGAGACATTTTTAATAAAGCAAAAAAGAATGGTAAAGAACATATTTTTTCTGTTCAATTTGAAAAAAACCAAGCTGGAAACGGTTCCAGTGGGAGCACTTTTCAATCTACTTCATTTACGGGATTTACAGCAACAGAACCGGCTGATATTATATCGGATGTAGCCTTGTTTTATGATATCTATGCTCCTGAAGATACCAGAAGAGATGTAAGTTATGCCAAACAATTACTAAATCCGGCAACAGGAACGCTGTACACTTTTCCAAAACCGATTTTTAAGAAATATTTGGATTTGACCAATTTGGCAACTCCGGGGAACGTAGCAATCAATTTTCCTCTTATTCGTTATGCCGACATTTTATTGTCTTTAGCTGAAGCGATAAACGAGCAGGGAGCGCCAACACCTGAAGCTTATGAGTTGATTAATCAAGTGAGAAGAAGAGCTTACGGAAAAGATATCAATACGCCAGATCCAACGGTAGATTTAGCTGGATTAACACAAATCACTTTTAGAGCTGCCATTCAGGAAGAACGCAAAAAAGAATTTGTTCAGGAAGGACAAAGATGGTTCGACTTAGTGCGTTGGGGAACTTTAGTTACTGAAGTAAAAAAGGTAACCGCTAAAAACTCGGTTTCTGAAAGAAATAATCTGTATCCGATTCCGCAAAGCGAAAGAAGCATTAATCCAGACGGTTTACCACAAAACCCTGGCTATTAACAACTAACCACAAAAAATACTACGTTATGAAAAAGTTTAAAAATAGCATTTCAATCAAAAGTCCACAAAACGGACTTTTGATTACTGCACTTCTAGTTGCACAATTTGGTTTTGCACAAACAAAACCAGAAGAATTTAAAGGTGTAATTGGAAAAACCCTGGCCGAATCAAAAGAATATTGGCCAGAACCTGTGACAGCTCCAAAAGGTGCTCCAAATGTGGTCTGGATTATTTTAGATGATGTTGGTTATGGAGCTTCAAGCGCTTTTGGAGGTTTAATTGAAACTCCGGTTTTAGAAAGTTTAGCCAACAACGGACTGCGATATACCAATTTTCATACTACTGCGATTTGTGCTCCTACCCGTTCTGCATTATTGACAGGAAGTAATTCTCATAAAGTTCATGTTGGAGGATTCTCACACACGATTATGTCTGCAGGATTTCCGGGTTGGGACGGAAGATTGCCTTCTAAAAACGGAACTGTTGCTGAAATTTTGCGTGATAAAGGATATAATACTTTTGGCGTGGGTAAATACGGTGTAACTCCTGATGAAGAAGCTACTGATGCCGGACCTTTTGATCACTGGCCAACCGGAAAAGGATTTGAGCATTTCTTCGGCTTTTTAGGTTCAGCAACCGATCAGTATAAACCTGATTTAATTGAAGATCAGGCGCACATTACTCCTGATGGAAGACATTTGAGCGAACAAATTACAGACAAAGCGATCAGTTATATTGGTAGACAACAAAAAGCTGCTCCGGGAAAACCATTCTTTTTATATTATTCTCCGGCAGCCGTTCATGCACCTCATCAGGTCGCTGCAAAATGGAGCGATCCGTACAAAGGAAAGTTTGATGATGGTTGGGATGCTTACCGTGAAAAAACAATAGCCAATCAAAAGAAATTAGGAGTTATTCCTGCCAATGCTGTATTGCCAGAACGCAATCCGCTTATTGCAGACTGGAAAAAATTGACTCCTGATCAGAAAAAAGTGTATGCAAAATTCATGGAAGTTTATGCCGGATATCTGACGTATACAGATTATGAAATTGGAAGATTGGTTAAATATTTAAAAGAAATCAATCAATTGGATAATACGTTAGTTTTTGTTTTAATTGGTGATAACGGAGCAAGTAAAGAAGGAACATTACAAGGTGCTGTCAATAGACAAACTTATGTAGTTGGAGAAACAGATGATAAAGTATTCCAAAATAATTTAAACCGAATTGGTGAAATTGGAACACCTGAAACCTATACTAATTATCCTTTAGGCTGGGCACAAGCAACAAATGTTCCTTTTAAAGACTGGAAACAAGATGCCAATTCTGAAGGTGGAACGCACAACCCATTGATTGTTTATTATCCAAAAGGAATTAAAGAGAAAGGCGGAATCAGAACGCAATACAGTCACGTAATTGATATTTTGCCAACAACACTTGATATTTTAGGAGTGAAAGCGCCTGAAACTATCCGAGAAATTAAGCAAGATACTATTCAGGGATATTCATTTTTCAATTCTTTGAATGATGCAAAAGCAGTTTCGAATCATAAAATTCAACATTATTACATTTTTGGGGCAAGAGCTATTTATAATGATGGCTGGAAAGCCGCAGCAGCACATCACCCAAATTCAATTGAAGCTAAAGAAGCATTGAGTGATCCAAAAAAAGCAGGGCTTTTAAATGCCGATTTTGACAAAGATGTTTGGGAATTGTACAACGTCAATGAAGATTTTAATGAACAAAAAGATTTAGCTAAAAAATATCCTGAGAAATTAGCCGAATTAAAAAAATTATTTGATGAGCAAGCTAAGAAAAACAACCTCTATCCGTTAATCGACTGGCAGGATGTTTACTTAAGAAAAATTCACAAAACACCTGCTACGGAAGGGAAGTCTGCTCAGGAATTATTGACCAAAGCAAACAAGTAAAATTTTAGCTTAAAATCATACTAAATCCATAGAATAAACAAATATTTAAAAAAAGAAATAATGATAAAAAATAAAATTAACTCAAAAATCAAAAGTCCAAAGAAAGGACTTTTGATTACTGCAATACTTCTTGCGCAATTGGGTTTTGCACAAGAAAAACCGGAAGAATTTAAAGGTGTAATCGGAAAAACTTTAGCCGATTCGAAAGAATACTGGCCAGAACCTGCAAAAGCACCAAAAGGTGCTCCAAATGTGATCTGGATTTTATTAGATGATGTTGGATTTGGAGCTTCAAGTGCTTTTGGAGGTTTAATTCAAACCCCAACTTTTGATCAGTTAGCCAACAATGGTTTACGTTATACTAATTTCCATACTACTGCAATTTGCGCCCCTACCCGTGCGGCACTTTTGACTGGTAGAAATTCTGGAAGAGTTCACGTAAGCGGATTTTCACATACTATTTTATCAGCCGGTTTCCCAGGTTGGGACGGAAGAATTCCTTCTGATAAAGGAACTATTGCAGAGATTTTACGTGCGAATGGCTACAACACTTTTGCCGTTGGTAAATATGGAGTTACTCCAGATGAAGAAGCCACAGATGCTGGTCCGTTTGACAGATGGCCAACCGGAAAAGGTTTTGATCATTTCTACGGATTCTTAGGGTCTCAAACGGATCAATACAACCCAGATTTAGTTGAAGATCAGGTTCACGTTACGCCTGACGGACGCCATTTAAGCGAATTGATCACAGACAAAGCAATTAGCTATATTAAAACGCAGCAAAAAGCAGCACCTGGAAAACCATTCTTTTTATACTATGCACCGGGAGCAGCTCACGCACCGCATCAGGTTGCTACAAAATGGAGCGATCCGTACAAAGGTAAATTTGATAAAGGCTGGGATGCTTACCGCGAAGAAGTTATTGCAAACCAAAAGAAACTGGGTGTAATTCCGGCGAATGCTGTTTTACCAGAACGTAATCCGTTGATTACAGATTGGAAAAAACTAACTCCGGATCAAAAGAAAGTATATGCTCGTTTCATGGAAGTCTATGCAGGATTTTTGACTTATACTGATTATGAAGTTGGAAGAGTGGTTAATTATCTAAAAGAAACAAATCAGTTAGACAACACCGTAATTTTTGTTGCGATTGGAGATAATGGAGCCAGTAAAGAAGGCACTACAGAAGGAACAATCAACCAAAGTTTGTTTTCTCAGGGAGTATCTGAAGATGAAAATCTGAAGAAAAACTTAGCTAATATCGACGAAATCGGAACAGCAAAAGGTCTTAATACCAATTATCCTTTAGGATGGGCACAAGCAACAAATGTACCTTTCAAAAACTGGAAACAAGATGCACAATCTGAAGGAGGAACTCATAATCCACTGATTGTTTATTATCCAAACGGAATTAAAGACAAAGGCGGTATCAGAAATCAGTACAGCCATGTAACCGATTTGCTTCCTACAACTCTTGATATTACGGGAATAAAAGCGCCGGAATATATCAAAAATGTGAAACAGGATATTATTCAGGGGTCTTCGTTCTATGCTTCTTTGGATAATGCTAAAGCAGAATCATTACACAAAGTTCAGTACTACTATATTTTTGGAAACAGAGCCATTTACAAAGACGGTTGGAAAGCTGGAGCAGCGCATGCGAATCCATTTACCTCATCAAAAACTACCGGTAAAAATCAAGCACCTGCTGAAAGCAATTTCGATACTGATGTTTGGGAATTATACAACTTAAATGAAGACTTTAATGAACGTAATAATTTAGCAGCGAAGTATCCTGAAAAATTAGCAGAACTTAAAAAGCTGTTTGATGAGCAGGCAAAAGAAAACAATGTTTATCCGCTAATTGACTGGAACGATGTAATAACCAGAAAAATACACAATACGGGTACTGATAAAGGTAAAACAGTTCAGGATCTGATTAAACAAGTAACTAAGTCGGGAAGCACCGGAAGTTCAAATTAGTAAAATTTTATCCTGCAAGTTTTAGAAACTTGCAGGATAAAATTCAATTTGCAAATAATAAGAGAAAGCAAAAATAGAATTGAAACAACTTATATAACAAAATCTTACAAAATAATTAAATTTAACTCTACTAATTAGATAGAATTAATAGTTTTATTTTCTATTTTTACATCAATAATCTAGTGGTGGATTTTAAAACAGGTTTAAAAAGATTTTATAAAGTATTTAAGCAATAAAAAAAAGAAGCAATGAAACGAGTAGACTATGAAATTATAGGAAAAAAAATCATCGTGGGAGCGATTGTTTTTTTAGTTCCGCTTGTCATATTGGCGGGAGGTTTAGCATTAATTAATCAATTTTTAAAATAAGAATCATGGCGTTAGATCAAACAAAATTGAAAAGAGACTTAGGGATTAGTCTTTTTATTTACAGTTTGCCGGTATTGGCAATTTTCTTATATTTTAAACTAAATAATGGTCATGTGTCAGAATCACATCTAACGCTACCAACCTATTTAGAATTTTTGCAACCTGCATTTAAAAATATCAGAAGTTGGGGATTAATTGCATTTTCAATTGTTTTAGGAATTGTTGAATTCGCGGCAGGATTGTATGATGATCATTGGACAGGACGTGAACGTAAAGTTGATATCATCTGTTTTTTAGCTCCAAAATTACTTTTACCACCTGTAATTACATTTTTCAGTTTAACTGCTTTACCTTATTTATTACCAAATTTGGCTAATACATTATCATGGGTTCCTTTTTGGGGTGGTTTTTTCTTAATTGCAATTGCTGATGATTTAACACAATACTGGTATCACAGATTGCATCACCAGGTTCCGTTTTTATGGCGTTTTCACAGAACACACCATTCAGCTCCATATATGGGAATGGCGATGGCTTCGAGACAAAACTTCCTTTATACGGTATTCTTCTCTCAAATATATTTGACTGCGACCTTAACTTACTTAGGATTGGGATTACCAGCTTTATTTGTTTTGGTTATCAAAAGTATCATTACTTTGGGAGCGCACTCAAGTCTTGCCTGGGACAAACCATTTTACAAATACAGAGTGCTGCATCCAATCGCGTGGGTTTTAGAGCGTTTGATTTCGACTCCTGCAACGCATCATGCGCATCATGCAGATACAAGCGGAGACGGCGTTGGCCACTTTAAAGGTAATTTCGGAAACATGTTTTTCATTTGGGATGTCATTTTCGGAACGGGTTTAATCACTCGTAAATTCCCTCAATCATATGGAACCAAAACCTACAAAAGTGAAGAATGGTATGCACAATTTTTGTGGCCAATATTCAAATCTAAAATTGAAGGAAGCCCATTAGCAGATGGAGTTCTTTCTCTTCCGACTTCTCAAAAAGAGAATGCCGTACCAACAAATCAAAATGTTTACGAGCCCGTTCAGTCGTAAAAAAAAATAAAATCTATGCAGAGCTATTAAATGTTCCATTTGATAGCTCTGTTCTTAAAATTAAAAATCATGGCGATAGTTCAAAAAGAAAAACTAACAAGAGATTTAAGTATTAGTCTTATACTATACAGTTTGCCAGTATTGGCAATTTTCCTTTATTTTAAATTAAGCAATGGCGTTGTAAGCGAATCGCATATTACCCTGCCTTCTTTTTTAGAATTTGCAAAACCCGCTTTCGAAAACATCAGAACATGGGGATTAATCGTTTTTATGCTTGTCCTGGGGATCATAGAATTCGCGGCAGGTTTATATGATGACGAATGGACAGGCGAAGAACGTAAAATTGATATTATATGTTTTCTTGCTCCTAAATTAATTTTACCTCCAATAATTGCTTTTTTCAGCTTAACAATTTTACCAAATTTAATTCCGAATCTTGAAAACTCGCTTTCATGGGTTCCATTTTGGGGAGGCTTCTTCTTAATTGCCGTGGCCGATGATTTGACACAATATTGGTACCATCGTTTGCATCATCAGGTTCCATTTTTATGGCGTTTTCACAGAACACATCATTCCGCTCCATATATGGGCGTAGCGATGTTGAACAGACAGAATTTTATTTACACTGTATTTTTCTCTCAGATTTACTTAACCGCTACTTTAACTTATTTAGGTTTGGGATTACCGGCTTTATTTGTCCTTGTTATCAAAAGTATTATAGTATTGGGAGCGCACTCTAGTGTTGCCTGGGATAAACCTTTTTATAAATACAAAGTATTACATCCGATTGCGTGGGTTTTAGAACGCTTGATTTCGACTCCCGCAACGCATCACGCACATCATGCCGATACGAGCGGAGACGGTGTTGGGCACTTTAAAGGCAACTTTGGAAACATGTTTTTCATTTGGGATATCATCTTCGGAACAGGTTTAATTACCAGAAAATTTCCAAAATCATACGGAATGAAATCGTACAAACAAGAAGAATGGTACGCCCAATTTTTATGGCCCATATTCAAATCTAAAAAAGAAGGAAGTGCTTTGGCTGATGGCGTTTTATCCGTGCCATTGAGACCAAAACCGGAAAATATCAGTCCGAGCCCGGTTTACGAGCAGGTTCAGTCTTAAAAAATAAATAAGCTTTATAAAAAATAAATGTAGCAGTGCAATCAAAATTAAATCTTGAAAGCACTGCTAATTTTTATTGCTTCCTGTAATTCTAAATCTAAAAATTATGAAGACCCAAATATTCAAAAATAGTTTCGCAGTTGTATTTTTTCTTTTCACCATAAGTGGTTTTTCGCAAGATAAAAGCTCCAGTAGTATTGTATTACTGGATGCCTTTTATGCGAAAATTAAAAGTCAAAAAAATCCACAAATAATTGATGCAAGAGGCGCTGATGAATTTGCATTAAACCATATTGAAGGCGCCTTAAACTTCAATCTTAAATCAGAAGATTATGAAAAACAGGTTGTCGCTTTAAATCCGGCACAACCTGTATTTATTTATTCAATTGCCGCCTACAGAAGTGGGCTTCTATCAACCGAATTAATAAAAAGAGGCTTTTCTGAAGTGTATATTTTAGAGGGTGGAATTGCCAGCTGGATTGGTGGCGGAAAACCTTTTTATACCAATTTAAAAAGCAAATTAACATTACCGGAATACAAAAAAATCATCGCTGATAACAATTATGTTTTGGTAGACATTGGTTCAAAATATTGCGCAACCTGCAGAACAGTTAAACCAATTTTAGAAAATCTCAGAACACAATATGGTGAGAAACTGAAAATAGTTCAAATTGAGCTGGAAGAAAGTCCGCAAGTTATAGCAGACTTAAAAACCGTAAAAGTCTTCCCTACTTTGATCTTATATCAAAATGGAAAAATTGTTTTCAAAAAAGACGGTTTAGGAGATTTGAAGAATGATGTTGATTTGGCTTTGGCATCTAAATAATAATTCATTTTCTAATAAGAAACACTGTAAGCTTTGTCAAAGTTTAAAACTTTGACAAAGCTCTAGAACTAAAAAGACTAAACAATAAAAAACCATGGCATTAACCAAAACCAAAAAAATCGTTTTCTCGATTCTAACCATACTATTAATCATAGCGATATTTTTATTCTGGCCGATCAATACAGATGGAACATTGATAAAACCAAATGAAAAATTAGTCGAAGGAAAAGCAGCATTTTTAGCTCAAAAAGATACTTCAGGAACCGCAGAAAAAAAACCTAATATCATTATTCTGCTTGCGGATGATTTAGGAAAATATGATATTTCATTGTACGGAGGAAAATCTACTCCAACGCCTCAAATTGATTCGCTAGCTGCTTCAGGAGTAACTTTTACAGATGGTTATGTATCTTCTTCTATTTGTTCGCCTTCGCGCGCCGGATTGCTTACAGGCCGTTATCAGGAACGTTTTGGACATGAATTTCAGCCCGGCGATCGCTATCCAAAAAATAACTTAGAATATTACGCTTTTAAGTACTTAATCAATACCAATAATTGGCGATTGAATGATAAAATCGAATATCCAAACGATGCTTCAATTGCTACTCAGGGTTTGCCACAATCTGAAATTACTTTTGCCGATTTGGCCAAAAAAGAAGGCTACAACACCGCAATTATTGGAAAATGGCATTTAGGACACAACAAAGGATTTTTTCCTCTAGACCGAGGTTTCGATTATCATTACGGGTTTTATCAGGCTTTCTCGCTTTACACGCCTGAAGATGATAATCCGGATATCATCAACCACCATCACAAAGATTTTACCGATAAAACAATTTGGGGAAATGGTCGTGTTGGTATTGGACAAATTCGTCGTGATACTACTATTATAAAAGACAAAAAATATTTGACCGAAACCTTTGCTGATGAAGCAGAAGCGTTTATTGATAAAAATAAAACAAAACCTTTTTTACTTTACGTTCCGTTCAACGCACCGCATACACCTTTTCAGGTTCGCAAAAAATACTACGACCGTTTTCCGAATGTAAAAGACGAAAACAAACGTGTTTATTTTGCCATGATCAGCGCTTTGGATGATGCTATTGGTCGCATCAGAGCTAAAGTCAAAAAAGAAGGTTTAGAAGAAAACACCTTAATCATTTTTGCCAGCGATAATGGTGGCGCCGATTATACTTTTGCAACCACAAATGCACCTTTAAAAGGTGGTAAATTTTCTCATTTTGAAGGTGGTGTAAATGTTCCGTTTGCCTTGTCATGGAAAGGAAAAATCAAACCACATACAATCTATAAATCACCGGTAAGTACTTTGGATATTTTTACTACGATTGCTTCCGTTACACATTCCGGTTTACCAAAAGATCGTGTTTATGACGGAGTAGATCTGATTAGTACTGTGAATGAAAATAAAATAGCTCATAAAACTTTGTATTGGCGTTCTGGCGACGCAAAAGCGATCAGAAGCGGTGACTGGAAATTAATCATTAGCGGAAAAACGCATCAGGAATGGCTTTATAATTTGGCTTCAGATAAATCTGAAACAACAGATCGTACTCAAAAAAATCCAGCCAAAGTAAAAGAATTACATACAGCTTTGCAAAACTGGGAAAAAGGTTTGGTTAAACCTTTATGGCCCAATTTAACACATTATGAATTTGATTTTGGTAAACAAAAATACTTTGTTGATTTGTAAAATCCCTACTCCTGCAAGGTTTCCAAAACCTTATTGGTTTATTATTTAACACTTTTTAAAATCTATCCATTAATACCTACAAGGTTTTGAAAACCTTGCAGGAAATAAATATAAAATGTCAACCCAAACAAAAAAAATTACCATCCACGAAGATTGGACCGTAGTTATTCTCGGATTCCTGATTATCATAATTTCTCTCTTTATTTTCCTTCCCGAAGTTCCCATTTTTAAATGGTCAAACGGAACAGAATTGTTACACGATGTCTTTAATTTTGGCAATCTGAAAATCCTTGGAATCCAATTTCTATATCTGATTTCAATTGGAACTTTGGGCGCTTTTTTAATTGGAAAATCGGTTAAATATTTTTTAGTGGTTTTTCCAATCGTCTATTTCTTAACGGTAATTGCCTTGATAATTGCAGGAAATACTGAAATAAAAGCCTTAAATTTAGAAGCCGTAATTTTCAGTTTGATAATTGGTTTGGCTATTGGCAATTTTTTCAAACTTCCGGAATGGTTTCGCTCTGCCCTTTCTACAGAAGTTTTCGTAAAAATCGGATTGGTTTTATTGGGAACCAGCGTGATTTTTTCAGATATCCTGAAAGCTGGTTCTTTGGGATTAATTCAGGCTCTGGTTGTTGTTTTATCGGTTTGGTATTTTGCTTTTTGGCTTTGCCGAAAATTAAAAGTAGACGACGAATTGACGATGATGATTTCGAGTGCAGTTTCCATCTGTGGTGTCTCTGCAGCAATTGCAACATCCGGAGCGATAAAAGGCGATTCAAAAAAACTGTCTTATGTTATTTCGATTGTTTTGGTAACTGCCATCCCAATGATGATTTTCATGCCAATAATTGCCAAATATTTCAATTTTCCGGAAGAAGTCACCG
The DNA here is from genome assembly GCF_015351595.1 of Flavobacterium sp. LC2016-12. Lineage (GTDB taxonomy): Bacteria > Bacteroidota > Bacteroidia > Flavobacteriales > Flavobacteriaceae > Flavobacterium. The sequence goes on from NZ_JADKPT010000004.1 coordinate 62,137, forward strand.
GAGCCTGGCTGGGAGGTAGTATTGACACTTCGGGTGCTGTTGTCGCTTCTGGAACTTTGGTTGGAGAAACAGCTTTAAAAATCAGCACCATCGTCAAGTTTTCTCAAAATGTATTATTAGGATTAGCGGCCTTTGCAATCTCTGTTTACTGGACGTATACGCATAATAATTCGGCGGAAGCCAAAACATCAAAACCTACATTAAAAGTAATTTGGGAACGTTTTCCAAAATTTGTAATTGGTTTTATTCTGGCATCAATAGTATTTTCTTTTTTCCTTACGTCAGAAGTTCGGGACGGAGTAAAAGACAGTTTAAAAAATTTACAGGGAATCTGGTTTGCATTAGCATTTACAAGTATTGGCTTAGAAACCAATTTTAAAGATCTCTTTCAAAATAATAGTAAAAAACCGCTATACGCCTTTCTAATAGCCCAATTATTCAATGTTCTTGTCACACTACTAATAGCTTTTTTACTTTTTAGTAAATAATTAGATTACCACTATAAGTCTGAATATCGACTTATTAAATTTAAAATAAAATGAAAAAATTATCTCTTACATTCAGCCTTTTTCTTTCTTCAGTTTTACTGATTCAGGCTCAAAACAAAACGACCTCAACTGCTTCAAAACCCAATATTATCCTGATTATGGTGGATGATATGGGTTATTCCGATTTAGGAAATTATGGCTCTGAAATCAAAACCCCTAACCTCGATAAATTAGCCAGCGAAGGTTTACGCTTACGCGAATTTTACAATAACTCGATTTGTGCACCAACTCGTGGATCGCTCTTAACGGGACAATACCAGCACAAAGCCGGAATGGGTTTCTTTGATGTTAATTTGGGATTGCCAGCGTATCAGGGTTATTTAAACAAAGAATCTTTGACATTAGGCGAAGTTTTTCGTTCTGGTGGTTATAGTACTTTACTTTCAGGAAAATGGCATGTTGGCTCTGAAGATCAGGCGCAATGGCCTAATCAACGTGGTTTTGATAAATTTTACGGCATCTTAAAAGGAGCGTCGAATTACTTTGATACCAAAGGATTGCCTTTCGGAAAAACACCTTATCCCGTAAAATTGATTCGAAATAATGAAGAACTGCATCCAAAAGATGATTCGTATTATTTTACAGATGAAATTGGGAATAACGCTGTCACTTTCTTAGACGAACAAAATAAAGAGAATAAACCTTTCTTTTTGTATTTAGCCTTTACCGCACCGCACTGGCCGTTGCAGGCAAAACCGGTTGATATTGCCAAATACAGAGGGAAATTTGACGAAGGCTGGGATGTTTTAAGAGAAAAAAGAATTGAGAAACTAAAAGCAAATGGCATTTTGCCAGCTGATCAAACTGTGGCACCAAGAGATCCTGAAGTTCCGGAATGGAGTAAACTAACGTATGACGAAAAACAATTCTGGAAAGCTAAAATGGAAGTTTATGCTGCAATGGTCGACAATATGGATCAGAATGTAGGGAAAGTATTAGACAAGTTAAAAGCGCTTAAAAAAGACAAAAATACACTGATAATCTTCATTTCAGATAATGGTGCACAAGGTGGATTTAACACTTACAATCCGCTTGGAAGAGGTTTAGTTCGAAATGACGGACCAGTTGGGACTTCAGGATCATTTGATTATCAGGAACAAAACTGGGCTTATTTATCGAACACTCCATTGCAGCAATACAAAAATAACATGCACGAAGGTGGTTTCAGTTCTCCTTTTATTGCATGGTTTCCATCCAAAATAAAAGCGGGCCGAATCGATAAAGGAACTGGTCATATTATTGACCTCGCTCCTACTTTTTATGAATTGGCCGGAATCGAATATCCCAAAACATATAATGGTGTGACAACAAACCCTTTGGTTGGAAGCAGTTTGTTGCCTGTTTTATTTAATAATGTTTCGCAGGTCGATAGAGGCGCACCATTATTTTGGGAAAGAGCAGGAAACAGAGCCGTTCGCGATGGCAAATGGAAATTAGTTTCAACCTACCCTTCTTATGAATGGGAACTTTACAACATTGAAACGGATCGTGGCGAAACAACCAATGTGGCGCAACAAAATGCAGGAATTGTCAATAAACTTTCTGCCTCTTATTTTGATTGGGCAGACAGAACCGGAGTTGTTGAATACAGCAAATTTAAATTGAAACCAGAGGTAATGCCCGGTGGCGCAATTCTAAAGAAGTAAAAATATCGTGATGATGACTTTAACCAAACGACAGTTAAAATATATTTATTTGAAAATCAATTATTTGACTAAAATTTTAAATTTTATCAATAACTTTAAGCTACCAAAAAGAATAGATTATTAATTAGTAAAAATCCAAAAACAAAATGGCAGAATCTAAACAACAACAGACCGCATTAGGCGATGTTGCAGCAAGGCAGTTAGCAATTGCAACACGTACAGTCCCACAAATCGGAACTATTTCTCCACGCTGGTTAACGCATCTATTGCATTGGACACCTGTAGAATCTGGCGTATTTCGCTTGAATAAAGTTAAAGACGGAAGTCATATCGAAGTAGATTGTTCTGCACGAGACGAAAGGATTTTGCCAAATACTTTTGTCGATTATATCGAAAATCCGAGAGAATATAATTTAGCTGCCGTACAAACAATTGTCGAAGTTCACACCCGTGTTTCAGACTTGTATAGTAAACCATACAATCAGATTACAGAACAGCTTCGATTGGCCATCGAAACCATCAAAGAACGTCAGGAAAGTGAATTAATCAATAATAAAGATTACGGTTTATTAAGCAATGTTGCTCCTTCTCAAATTATAAAAACAAGAACTGGCGCACCAACTCCGGATGATCTTGATGAACTACTTACAAAAGTGTGGAAAGAGCCAGGATTCTTCTTACTGCATCCGTTAGCGATTGCTGCTTTTGGCCGTGAATGTACGCGTCGCGGCGTTCCTCCGCCTACTACCTCTTTGTTTGGATCGCAATTTTTAACATGGAGAGGAATTCCGCTTATACCTTCAGATAAATTACCTATCAAAAACGGAAAATCTAAAATCATATTACTGAGAACCGGAGAAAGCCGTCAAGGCGTTATCGGATTAATTCAGCCTGGTTTACAAGGAGAACAATCTCCTGGATTATCTGTTCGTTTTATGGGAATCAATGAAAGAGCGATTGCTTCGTATTTAGTATCTCTTTATTGCTCTTTAGCCGTTTTGGTTGATGACGCAATTGCCGTTTTGGAAGATGTAGAAATAGGAAAGTATCATGAGTATAAATACTAACGAAAACGGATTGCCAAACATTGACGATTTGCAAAATTTAGCCAATGAGTTGTTCCAAACTTTACCCAACGAATTTCCCAAGGAGATTTCGTTGAGTCCCGATAAAGCAGAACATCCTCGTGCAACAAAAATTGCAGAAACACTTTTGCATGCTGGCGGAGCAAATATCATTGCACCATTTCCAACGCAAAGTCCGTTAAATGTACAGCCTTCTCCAACTTCGTTTAGTGGTTTTGGAGTTTCTCCATCAATTGCTAATCAAAGTTCGAGTGCTTCTGCATTGTATCCTAATGCAGGTGCCGGTTTTGATCCTCAATACGGTATTCCTTCCTCTGGAATTCCTGAAGATAATAGCGTAAACATGAATAATCCACATACTGGTTTTCAAGATATTAATTTGAAAAACGGAAGTGCACCACAAATTAATGAGGAATCCTTTTTTTCGTCATTGCTTTTGAACAATCAATATTTACCATTTCAGAGTGAAAATTCTTCTTTTGAGGCAGAATTAAAAGTGGCTCTGGAAATGGTTGATACGCAATTCAGAAAACGTGTTGATTTTCCGTCAGGCGGAAGTGAATATGCAAATTCGTATTATTTTTTAGATCAGAATCCATTTGCTTTTGATCAAAAAAACACAAATGCAATTGTTGGAAATACTTTTGGATTAAAAGAATTTGGCGGCATTACAGGGAATAATTTTAATGCAGAATTAATCAAAAAAGATTTCCCAATTCTGCGTGAGACTGTAAATGGAAAACCCTTAGTTTGGTTTGATAATGCGGCGACGACTCAAAAACCGCAAGCTGTAATTGATCGTGTTGCTTATTTCTACGAGCATGAAAATTCGAATATTCATCGCGCGGCACATGAGTTGGCAGCGCGGGCATCTGATGCATACGAAGCAGCTCGTGAAAAGGTAAAAACGTTTTTAAATGCCGGTTCTGTAAATGAAATCGTATTTGTTCGTGGTGCTACAGAAGGAATTAATCTTGTGGCGCAAAGCTGGGGCGATCCTAATTTGGTCGCCGGAGATGAAATCATAGTTAGCAATCTGGAACATCATGCGAATATTGTTCCTTGGAAAAGACTGGCCGATAAAAAAGGTTTGAAATTAAGGGTAATTCCGGTTGACGATGACGGTCAGATTTTGTTGGATGAATATGCAAAACTGCTGAATTCAAAAACACGTTTGGTTGCTTTTACTCAGGTTTCAAACGCCCTCGGAACTGTAACTCCTGCTAAAAAAATAACTGAAATGGCACATGCTGCCGGAGCGAAAGTTTTAATAGATGGCGCGCAATCTGTTTCGCATATGAAAGTTGATGTTCAGGATTTAAATGCGGACTGGCTTGTTTTTTCAGGTCACAAATTATTTGGCCCAACCGGAATTGGAGCATTATATGGTAAAGAAGAATTGTTAAACGAAATGCAGCCTTATCAATCTGGCGGTAATATGATTCAGGATGTGACTTTTGAGGAAATAAAATACCACAAAGCACCCAATCGTTTTGAAGCCGGAACTGGCAACATTGCCGACGCAATAGGTCTTGGCGCAGCCATCGATTATGTTACCAAAATAGGAATCGAAACTATCGGTCAATACGAACATTATTTGTTAGAATACGCTACCCGATTGCTAAAGGAAATTCCGGGTGTACGTTTGATAGGAACTGCAAAAGATAAAGCAAGTGTTTTATCCTTTAATTTGCAAGGATATACCAATGATCAGGTTGGGCAAGCTTTAAATAAAGAAGGTGTTGCTGTAAGAACCGGGCATCATTGTGCTCAGCCAATTTTACGCAGAATGGGAGTCGAAACTACTGTTCGTCCCTCAATAGCTTTTTATAACACAACGCAAGATGTAGATACTTTTATAAAAACGTTATGGGAACTAAAAAAAGTTCGATTTTAGATTTAAAAAAGTAACTGCTTTTTTTGATATTTTAAGTAATTAAACCAAAAGCGACTGTTTTACTGAACAGTCGCTTTTTTATAGTGAAATTTGAAAATTAATTATGATGCCATAGCAATTTGTCTGGATGCAGCTGGCATAGACAATGTGAACGGATCTGAATAACCTGAAAAAAAGGTGTCTAATATTTCCTGAAAAACAGGATGTGCATTTTCAGCCTGAGAAAAAAGTGTCATAGAAGAACGCAATTTTCTTGCACCCAATTCTCCTAGTATAGCCTCAATAGATCTTGTTTTATAACTTAATAAAAGCTCTGAAATCTCAATCAAATGTTTAGATAAAATGGGATGATTAAGAAACTCTTCTGCTTCTTTAACACCATTAAGAGCATAATAGTGAGAAATAGTACTTTTTCCTAAACCTTTTATTTGAGGAAAAATAAACCACATCCAGTGTGTTTCTTTTTTCCCTTTTTTAATTTCAGAAAAAGCAGTAAGATAAAGTTTGTTTTGTGCGTCTAAGAAACGTGTAATATCATTATTTGCGTAGGCCATTTTTGAAATTGAATTTAAGTTTGTAATCCAGTTATTGATTGTTTGTCTTCTAATCAAATGAAATAAAATGGCTAATTTTAATTTCCTTATTGAAGACATCCAAAACTACTTATCATCCTCATCTAAAAGTTATATAATTATTTTTGATTGTTACATAATTTCATATGTCATAAAAAACAAAAAGCTGCAAGACTCTTTATCTTGCAGCTTTTGTTTGTATTAACAAAAAAACCTAATCTCTAAAATCGTTCAAAGATTTCTCGATAATTTCTAAACATTCCTGAATTTGAGTTTCGGTCATTACTAATGGCGGCGCCAATCTAATTTTATTCCCGTGAGTAGGTTTGGCTAATAATCCGTTGTCTCTAAATCTTAGACAAATTTCCCAGGCTAAATCCGAATCTTCACCACAATTAATTACGATAGCGTTCAACAAACCTTTTCCGCGAACCAGCGTAATCAAATTATTTCTTTCCGCAATTTCGTTTAATCCTTTTCTTAAAATAATTCCTAAACGCTCTGCATTCTCAGCCAGTTTTTCTTCTTTTATAACTTCTAAAGCTGCAATCGCAACCGCAGCTGCAACAGGATTTCCTCCAAAAGTAGAACCGTGTTGTCCCGGTTTAATCACATTCATGATTTCGTTATTACACAAAACCGCTGAAACCGGATAAACTCCTCCGGAAATTGCTTTTCCTAAAATTAAAATATCCGGCTGCACATTTTCGTGATGAACCGCTAATAATTTCCCGGTACGCGCAATTCCGGTTTGAACTTCATCAGCAATAAACAAAACATTATGTTTCTCACACAAGGCTTTTGCTTTTGCCAAATAACCTTCAGAAGGAACATAAACTCCTGCTTCGCCCTGAATTGGTTCAACTAAAAATCCTGCAATATTTTTTGATGATTCTAATGCTTTTTCAAGAGCTTCAAGATTATCATATTCAATTTTTATAAATCCATCTGTAAACGGGCCGAAGTTTTTACGTGCAGTTTCATCATTAGAAAAGGAAATAATAGTAGTTGTTCTTCCATGGAAATTATTTTCACAAACTATAACCTGCGCCTGATTTTCCGGAATTCCCTTTACTTCATAAGCCCATTTTCTACAAACTTTCAATGCCGTTTCGACCGCTTCTGCACCAGTATTCATTGGTAGAACTTTATCAAAACCAAAATACTTTGTTACATATTCTTCATAATTTCCTAATTGATCATTGTAAAAAGCGCGTGATGTTAAAGTCAGTTTTTGAGCCTGATCAACCATTGCTTTCACAATTTTAGGATGACAATGTCCTTGATTTACTGCAGAATAAGCCGATAAAAAATCATAATATTTCTTTCCGTCTACATCCCAAACATATACACCTTCTCCTCTTTCCAGTACAACCGGAAGCGGATGATAATTATGAGCTCCGTATTTATTTTCTTTTTCAATCAAAATTTCTGATTTTGACGAAAGGGTATTTTCAGTATGAATCATGATCTGTCTTTTTAGAGTTGCAAAAGTATTAAAAAATATTAATTCAAGCCATTAAAAACAAACATTTGACTTAAATTTCATAAAAATAAGTCAAAATACACGCTTTTATATTTAAAAAAGTAAAATATGATTTTAGTATAAAATCAATCTTATAACCTTTTATTAAAAAAAATAATTACTTTTATGAATATAAAAAGGTAAACTCAACTTATAAGGAATGGAAACATTAGACGAATTTGATATCAATATAATTAAGGAATTGGAAAAAGACGGGAGAATGGCTTTTTCTGCAATTGCTGCAAATTTGAAAATATCAAACACGATGGTGCATCAACGTATCAACAGAATGATAGAACAAGGTGTAATTGGTGGTATAAAACCAATTATTCAGGAAAAAAAGATTGGCTATGACTGGGCTTCTTTTACCGGAATTACACTGAATAAAGATTCGGATTCTGATCGAATTATCGAAGCCTTAAAAGATATTCCGGAGATTACTGAATGTTATTATGTAACGGGTTCATTTACACTTTATATCAAAATTATTGCGAAGAATCACGAACACATGCGAAGAATTCTTTACGAAAAAATTGATAGCATTCCCGGCATTGCCAAAACAGATTCCATTATTGAATTGGGTTGCGCATTTAAAAGAAATATTACTTTATAAATCATGTTTTATTCTTTAAAAATACTAAAACTGACTTTTCTATTCTGTTGTATTAGTTTTCAAATCTCGGCACAAAAAATCAATTCAAAAGAAGTTGACCGGTTAGAGAAACTAGCGCAACAAGTTACAATTATTCGAGATAATTGGGGCATTCCTCATATTTACGGAAAAACAGATGCTGATGCTGTTTTTGGTTTGCTTTATGCACAATGCGAAGATGATTTCAAAAGAATTGAACTGAACTATATTGAAAAACTGGGACGTCTTTCAGAGATAAAAGGCCAATCTGTTTTATACAATGATTTAGAAATTAAACTTTTAATTGATGTTAACGAAGCCAAAGCAGACTATAAAAAAGCACCTTCATGGCTTAAAAAACTACTGAACAGTTATGCAGATGCCATCAACTTTTATCTTTATAAACATCCGGAAGTAAAACCGGCACTTTTAACGCATTTTGAACCGTGGTTTCCCTTGCTTTGGACAGATGGAAGTATTGGCGCTATCAGCACTGCAGATCTTTCTATAGGCGAATTGAAAACTTTTTATTCTGGAAATAATGATAAAGTAGCTTATGTAGAAAGAGAGAAATACGTTCAGACGGGCTCAAATGGTTTTGCTTTTGCTCCTTCAAAAACGATTGACGGAAATGCAATTTTATACATTAATCCGCACACTACTTTTTACTTCAGACCAGAAGTTCAGGTTACTAGTGAAGAAGGTCTAAACGTTTACGGGGCAGTAACCTGGGGCCAATTCTTTATTTATCAGGGATTCAATGAAAATTGTGGTTGGATGCATACTTCATCAAACGTAGATGTTGCAGATATGTATGCCGAAAAAATCACTTATAAAGACGGAAAACTATTTTACGAATTCGATAAAAAACTTTTGCCCGTAATCGAAAAAGAAATCACCATAAATTATACGGAAAACGGAAAATTAATTCCGAAGAAATTCAAAACCTATTCCACCAATAATGGTCCAATTATGGCTAAACGTGACGGGAAATGGGTCAGTTTAAAATCGAATAATCGTTCAATGACCAGTTTGATTCAGAGTTGGGTTCGAACAAAATCCAAAAACTTTGACGATTACAAAAAAGCAATGGATTTAAAAGCTAATACCTCCAACAATACGGTTTATGCCGATAATAAAGGAAATATTGCGTATTGGCACGGTAATTTTATTCCGATAAGAGATAAAAACCTGAATTGGTCAAAAATTATTGATGGTTCCATTTCATCCACACAATGGAAAGGTTTACACGAAGTGGATGAAACAGTTCATTTATATAATCCTGCAAACGGCTGGCTTCAGAATTGTAATTCTACTCCTTACTCTGTTGCTGGAGAAAATAGTCCAAAAAGAGAAAATTATTTACCATACATGGCTCCGGACGGGGAAAATTTCAGGGGAATAAATGCTGTTCAAATTTTCAGCAAAGGCGATAAATATACTTTAGACAAAGTAATTGCTGACGGTTACGATTCTAAATTATCCATTTTTGAAATTTTGATTCCGAGTCTGGTGAATGTTTTCGAAAAAAACATAAAACCTGAATATCCCGACTATAATGAATTATCAGAAGCGGTTACAATTTTGAAAAACTGGGATTATTATGCTAAAGAAAATTCAGTGGCAACGACATTAGCAGTTGAATGGGGCTATAAATTAGATCCTATTATTCTAAAAGCTTATACTAATGCAGGTGAATTAGATCAGGTGGATAACACAAAAAAATTCGCTGTAACCGCAGGAGTTGATCAACTAATTCCACAATTGCAAACCGTACTGAAAGAATTAAAATCGAAATGGGGGACCTGGCAAGTAGCCTGGGGAGAAATTAATCGTTTTCAGCGTTCAAGCGGTGCTATAGATTTGAAATATGATGATTCGAAACCTAGTTTGCCAATTGGTTTTGGCCCAGGTTCATGGGGAAGTTTACCTTCTTTTAAAAGCAGTTACCAAAACGGTTCTAAAAAACGTTACGGTTACAACGGAAACAGTTTTATTTGTGCCGTTGAATTTGGTCCAAAAATAAAAGCAAAATCATTATTAGCCGGAGGAAACAGTGGTGATGAAAACTCAAAGCACTTTACCGATCAGGCTGAAATGTATCGCAAAGGACAATTTAAAGATGTTTTATTCTATAAAGAAGACGTTATAAAAAATGCTGAAAAAACATATCATCCGGGCGAATAATTTCAATCTTAGATGATACCATTTATAAACCTCGTAAGAAATAGCTTTCGAGGTTTTTTTCTAACATATTATTTCTGATATTTGTTTAAAATTGTAAAACGATGAAAAATTCAGCCCTAATTATTTTTGCTAGTATACTGTTTTCTAACACTATAATTGCACAATTAAAACCCGTACAATATGCTGACGGTGATCAGAAATTAAATGGTTTAGCCATAAAATCTGCTAAAAAAAGCAGTAATAATCCAGGAATTTTACTTTTACCGGCGTGGCTCGGAATTGATACTGCTTCAAAAGGTATTGCAGAGAATCTGTCAAAACTAGGCTATCATGTTTTTATCGCTGATATTTATGGTGAAGGAAATTATCCCAAAAACACTACAGAAGCAGGAAAACAAGCTGGTTTCTATAAAACAAATTACGAAGCTTATCAAAAAAGAATCAATCTTGGTTTACAGGAATTAATCAAATCGGGAGCAAATGCAGATAATATTGTCGTTATTGGATATTGTTTTGGAGGGACTGGAGTTTTAGAAGCTGCACGTGGTCATTTGAATGTAAAAGGAGTAGCTTCATTTCACGGAGGTTTAGGCAAAGATGCTGCGCGACCTGCAACACCAATTACTGCTAAAGTGCTAGTTTGTCACGGTGCTGATGATCCTTTTGTTTCTAAAGAAGAAGTTACCGCTTTTCAACAGGAAATGCGCGATTCAAAAGCCGATTGGCAAATGATTTATTATTCAGATTCTGTCCATTCTTTCACTAATCCTGAAGCAGGAAATGACAATTCTAAAGGAGCTGCCTACAATGCTGTAGCTGCTAAGCGATCATTTGAACATTTGCAATTGTTTCTTGATGAAGTGTTAAAAAAATAACAACTTGCTTTAATGGCAAGCCAGCGTAAACCGGTTTAAATCCGTAACATCCGCGGGCAAAATAAACTAAAACCCAAAAACAACCAAAACTAACCAATGTCACATAGTCCAATTAGAAAAGATAAAACCTGTTTGAATTGCAGGCACGTTGTCGAACAAAAGTTTTGCCCAAACTGCGGGCAGGAAAATACAGATTCACGAAAAACTTTTCATCATTTATTTATTCATTTTTTTGAAGATTTAACGCATTATGAAAATGCATTTTGGAAAACGATCAAAAATCTTCTTTTTAAACCTTCCACTTTAACTAAGGAATATTTATCCGGAAAAAGATTATCCTATCTGGCCCCTGTTCGTCTTTATATTTTTATCAGTTTTATTACTTTCTTATTGATTGCCATGTTTCCTAATAAGGTAACTGAGAATCTTACCAAAAGTGAAAAAGAAATCACTTCAAACCTGGTAAAACAAGATAAAGATGAAAAAGTTAAAAATTCAAATGATGATAAAAACTACTTTGAATCAAAAACAATGAAACAAGTCAATAAAAATTACTTTCACTTAAAAACAATGAAAGAAATTGACTATATTCAAAAATATGGAAAAGAGAGCGAAAAACTTTCTGATTTTCAATATTGGGTTTATGAAAAAGCTGTACATGTTACTGAACATAATACCAAAAAGCAAATTATCGAAAAATTCATCGAGTCTTTTATTCATAATATCCCCAAAATTCTGTTCATTATAATGCCTTTCTTTGCCTTCTTTTTATGGATTTTTCATAGCAAAAAGAAATGGTACTATTTTGATCACGGTATTTTCACCTTACATTATTTCTCCTTTTTACTTTTAATATTTCTCCTTTTATTTATTACTACCAGAGTAATTGGCTTATTTGGAGAAAACGGCCCACTTACTTTCGTTGGTAATATTATTAACTTCGTTGGAATTGTCTGGATGTCTTATTATTTTTATCCGGCACATCATCGTTTTTATGGCGAAAGCAGAATAGTTTCATTTGTTAAAAGTTTTATCTTATTTTTTATAAACTTCTTTTTTATCCTATTTTTACTCACTTTTTATGTGCTATATATATTTATCAACTTACACTAAACTATTCAATGAAAAAAATTGCAATTCTATTACTAATTGCTTCAGCATTTTCATGTAAAAATGTACAGTCTGTTGCTTCAAAAGACAACTCAGACCCTACCAAATACATGAACAGCATTACAGCAAAAGACTTAAAAAAAATGCTTTACGTTGTAGCTTCTGACGAAATGGAAGGCCGCGAAACAGGCTCGAAAGGACAGAAAAAAGCAGGACTTTATATGATTGAGCAATACAAAAAAAATAAGATCTCTTTCCCAAAAGGTGCAACAGATTATTACCAACACATTCCTGCAGCATTTTTGAATGCAAAACGTAATGAGAATCTACCTGATTCTGAGAATATCTGGGCCTATATTGAAGGTTCTGAAAAACCAGATGAAGTCCTTGTAATTTCAGCGCATTACGATCACGTTGGAATCAAAAATGGAGAAATCTATAACGGAGCAGATGATGATGGTTCTGGAACAGTAGCTGTTATGGAAATTGCTAAAGCATTCGCCAAAGCAAAAAAAGATGGCCACGGACCAAAACGTTCTATCTTGTTTCTACACGTAACTGGCGAAGAACACGGTTTACACGGATCTCGTTATTATTCTGAAAACCCATTGTTTCCAATTGCAAACACTATTAGTGACATCAACATTGATATGATTGGACGTCGCGACGTAGAACATGCTAAAACTAACAACTATGTCTACGTAATTGGTGCTGACAGACTTTCGTCAGATCTTCATAATGCTGTTGTGGCTGAAAATAACAAATACACTAAATTAGATTTAGATTTTAAATTTAACGACCCTAAAGATCCAAATCATTTTTACGAGCGTTCTGACCATTATAACTTTGCTAAATTTGGTATTCCTGCTGTTTTCTTCTTTAATGGAGTGCACGAAGATTACCATGGTAAAGGCGACGAACCAGAAAAAATCGAATACGACGCTTTAACAAAAAGAACACAATTGGCATTTGTTGTAGCATGGGATTTAGCGAATAGAGAGAATAGACCGGTAGTTGATAAAAAATAGGTTCTTGTTTAGGGACAAAGCTTCAAAGTTGCAAAGGCTCAGAGGTCTTTTTTAAAGTTTATTAAATTCTAAGCAACTAAATTTTTAAAGTAAAAGCAAAAAAAGGGATGAGTTTTAAAAACTCATCCCTTTTTTTTATATTCTAGATTCCTAAAAGAAAAACCTTTGCACCTTTGAACCTTTGCACCTTTTCTAGTCATTCATAGAAATCAAAAACTCCTCGTTATTTCTGGTTTTCTTGAAACGGTCGTTTACAAAATCCATAGATTCTACAGGATTCATATCTGACAGATATTTACGCATAATCCACATTCTTTGTAATGTTTTCTCATCTAATAACAAATCGTCACGACGTGTACTTGAAGACGTAAGATCGATTGCAGGGAAAATACGTTTGTTGGCGATTTTACGATCCAACTGAAGTTCCATGTTACCGGTTCCTTTAAATTCTTCAAAGATAACCTCATCCATTTTAGAACCAGTTTCAGTCAATGCTGTTGCAATGATACTCAATGATCCACCGTTTTCAACATTTCTAGCTGCTCCAAAGAAACGTTTTGGTTTTTGTAATGCATTAGCATCAACACCTCCACTTAATACTTTTCCAGAAGCTGGCTGCACTGTATTATATGCTCTTGCTAAACGGGTAATTGAATCTAATAAGATTACAACATCATGTCCGCATTCTACTAAACGTTTTGCCTTTTCTAAAACAATATTTGCAATTTTTACGTGTTCTTGTGGTTCTCTGTCAAAAGTAGAAGCAATAACTTCTCCACGAACACTTCTTTGCATATCTGTAACCTCCTCAGGACGCTCATCAATCAAAAGAACGATCAAATAAACTTCAGGATGGTTGGCTGCAATCGCATTAGCAATGTCTTTTAACAACATTGTTTTACCGGTTTTCGGTTGTGCGACTATCATACCACGTTGTCCTTTTCCTATTGGAGAAAATAAATCAATAATTCGGGTTGAAATAGAACTTCCTTTTTCTGCTAATTTAAATTTTTCAGAAGGAAAGACCGGAGTCAGGTGTTCAAAAGAAACTCTATCGCGAACTACCTGCGGATCGTGACCATTAATTTTTAATACACGAACTAAAGGAAAAAACTTCTCGCCTTCTTTTGGAGGACGAACCACTCCTTTTACAGTATCTCCGGTTTTAAGACCAAATAACCTGATTTGTGAAGTTGATAAATAAATATCATCAGGAGAAGCTAAGTAATTATAATCTGATGAACGTAAGAAACCGTATCCGTCAGGCATCATTTCAAGAACACCTTCACTTTCGATAATTCCATCAAATTCAAAATCTGAATCTCTGAAATTATTCTTTTTATTTTTATGATTTGGATTTTGGTTTCCGTTATTCCCGTTACCATTTCCATTTTGGTTTGGATTCTGGTTAGGGTTTTGGTTCGGATTTTGATTTTTATTCTGATTTGGATTTATTTTTTTTACCGGAGCATTCCCTTCAACTTTTTCGACAACCGGAGCCGGAGCTACAGTTTCTACTTCAGTTTCAGTTGCTTGCTCAGAAGCAACTTCTTTTTCCTTTTGTAAAGCAACCTTTTTCTCGTAAGCAGATTTATTAAATTTTACGATTTTCGGTCCTTTTTTCTCTACCGGTGCTGGCTCTGCAGCTTCCTGAATCTTTGAAGCCGGCTGAATTTTCACACTTGGTTTTGAAATTTTAGGTGTTACCACTTTTTCTGGTGCCTCTTCTATCTTCTCAGCTGTTTCCTCTACCTTATCAAACTCTAAAACAGGAGCATTTTTATTAGGTACTACTTTTTTAGTCGGAACAATTCTTGCTCTCTTAGGTTTATCATCTGCTATTTCTGCCTGAGGCGCAACATTGACATGCGGCTTTTCAGCCGTTTCCTGATGTGCTAAAATCTGACTGATTAAAGTCTCTTTTTTAACGCCATTAAACTTTATAGTTTTAGCTAACTTAGCTATTTCTTGAAGCTCAGAAAGCTTCATTTCTTTTAATGCAGAAATATCAAACATGAATATTCTATGAATTTAATTATTTTAAAGGAAATACTGTAAAAAGAATAGGTAGATAATTGTTTTCAATTGACCGCAGTATGAAGTGCTTACGGTATTATGATGCAATAATACGAATAAAATTTAATCATACAATAGTATTTTAAAAAAAGAAAATATATTTTTGTAAAACAATTTTAGACCATGATACAAAGAATTCAAACTGTTTATTTACTTCTTACCTTTGTTGTAACAGGGGTTTTAATGTTTTTTATTCCGCTTTGGACATTAAACACTGGAAAAGCATTCTATTTTATGCAGGACCAGTTTTACACCATTCTATTAGGTCTGAGTACAATGCTTACTATTGTTAGTATTATTTCATTCAAAAAAAGACAAAATCAGTTTGTAATGAACAGACTGAACATAATATTAAATTTAATTTTATTAGGATTATTTGTATATCGCTCTCTAAATTTATCTGGAGAGGCAGCTAACGCTGTTTCAGAGAAAGGTATTGGGATGTTTCTACCGATTGTTGCTATCGTATTATTAGTTTTAGCTAATAAGGCCATCAAGAAGGATGAAGATCTCGTAAAATCTGTAGACCGTTTGAGGTAAACCTATAAACTTAATTTTTTTGTGCGAAGAGAACCCGAATTTATATTCGGGTTTTTTTGTGCCTTAAAATGATATACTGCGACTTTCTTAAGGTAATTTGATAAGATATCTTCTTTCTAATTTTGCATTTTCATTTCCAAAAACAATGATAACTAAGAAAATAAGAATACATCTTGCCGATGATCATCAGGTTCTGATTGATGGTCTTACCAATTTATTACAAACCGTTCCTGATTTTGAAGTCGTCGGAAATTCATTAAATGGCACTACTACATACGATGATGTTCTTCAAAACAATGCTGATATTTTAGTTCTCGACATAAGTATGCCTGAAAAAGATGGTATTAAAGTATTACAGGAATTTCATAGAAATAATAGCCCTTGCAAAGTCATTATTTTATCCAGTTATGATGATTTAAAAATCATTAAAGAAGTGATGAAATTTGGCGCAAAAGGTTATCTAACCAAAAAATGCGCTGGCGAAAATATCATCGAAGCTATAGAAACAGTTTACCAGGGACAGGAATATTTTTCGAATTCAGTCAGAGAGCAAATCTTCAATATTTTCACCCGCAATAATCCCAAATTAAATAAAAATATTTACATCGAAAATCCGATTTTAACTCCTCGTGAAATTGAGATTGTTGCACTAATTTCATTGGAATATAGCAGTAAAGAAATTAGTGAACAGCTTTTCATTAGCATCAATACAGTTGAGACCCATCGGAAAAATATTATGCGAAAATTGCAGACTAAAAACACTATTGGCCTGGTTAAATACGCTTTGAAAAACAATTTAATTAATCCTTAGATGTTTTGTATTAGACTTTTTACAATACTTCTCTTTCTCCTTTCCTCTAATGGAAACTCAGTTTTTAATCAATATAAAGAGACTTTAAAAGAAATTCACACACCTGAAAATTCGAAAAAAAATCCTGTTCTCGCGCTTAATAAATATGAACAATTAAGAAATAAAAAAGTAGTCAGTTTATTTATCGTTTTAATCATAATCTTATTTTTTCTGTTTTATTTCTTTTATGAAAATAATAGATTAAAACAAAAAATTAAACGAAAAGACATCAAGCAAAAAATATTGCTCAATGTTATCAATGCCGGAATTGACAGTCAGGAAATTGAGCGAAAAAAAATTGCTTCTTTTTTGCATGATAACGTTAACTCCCTTCTATCATCAGCAGGATTGCATTTGAATGTTTTCACAATCCAAAACAATATCAATTCGGAAGAAATTCAGAAAACAAAAGCAATTTTGACAGAAGTTCATGATCTTCTTCGTGACATTTCACATGATCTTGTTCCCGCTCTCTTAGTTCGTTTTGGATTAATTTATGCTTTGGAAGATTTATGCGAAAGAAATTCTAATTCAAATATTATTTTTGAATTCTCAAGTACAATTCCAACAGAAAAAAGATATGTTGAAAAATTCGAAATGAAGATTTATTTTATTATCTCTGAGCTTTTTAGCAACATTATAAAGCACAGTGACGCAAAAAAAACTACAATTTCATTAGTAGAAAAAAACAATCAGTTAGTTATTGTAATTCATGATGATGGAAAAGGTTTTACAACTAAAAAAACAAAAGACGCAGAAGGTTTTGGGCTTAACCGAATTAGAGCAAGAATTAAAAAATTCAAAGGAAATTTTACTATAGATTCAAAACCCAAAGAAGGAACGACGATTAAAATTAAAATTCCGCTTCCTCACTAAGCAAATATCTTATTTTTTACCTATTTCAATAATTTCCAGATCTTTTATTTTATCATCATCAATAACAAATCGCAACATTGTACGCATTTGATGAAAACCACTTTTTCCACATGCACCAGGATTCATATGCAGTAAATTATTCTTTTTATCGAACATTACTTTTAAAATATGCGAATGTCCACAGATAAATAATTTTGGAGGATTTAAGGTCATTTCTTCCCTAATTGCCGGATTATATTTTCCCGGATAACCGCCAATATGCGTAATCCAAACGGAAACATTTTCGCATAAGAAGCGATTGTGCAACGGAAATTCTAATCTTGCCTGAGCATCATCAATATTACCATAAACACAACGCAAGGGTTTTAGCTTTTTTATAGTATCGGTAACATTTAAATCTCCAATATCTCCGGCATGCCAAACTTCATCGGCCTGAGCCACATATTTTAAAATAGTTTCGTCAATATGACTGTGAGTATCGGAAAGGAGGAGGATTTTTGTCATTTTTCTTAAAAGGCGCAAAGGTTCAGAGATGCAAAGGTACAAAGGTTTTTTTTAAAGGTGCTAAGGTTCTAAGATACTAAGTTGCTAAGTTTTTTTTATAAAAAAAATCCGATTTGCTTTCGCAAACCGGATTTGTATCCTAACAGGTTTTAAAAACCTGTTAGGTATTGTTATATAACATCTGGATTTAATTAATTCTTAGAATTTTTACCATCTTTCGAATCTTTGGTATCCATCATTTCCATTAGTTTTAATCCTAATAGACCACTTATAGAACCGTCAGATCCTGCATTTCCGGAAATCAGGACATCTGGAATTACTTTGATATTTCCTTTACCAATTTCTTCTGTAACTTTATATCTGGTAAAGTTGTCTCCTCCCATTGCGCTAACTTGCAATTGATACGATTCGGCTGTTGATTTACCAATTGCCATGATTTTCTCTGCTTCGGCCAAACCTGTTTTCGAGATTCTTTCTGCTTCGGCACTTGCATTCAATTTAGTTGCTTCTGCCTGTGCTCCTGCTCTTGCTTTTGTTGCTTCAGCTTCTGCGTTCGCACGCATTTTTGTAGCTTCTGCTTCAGCATTTACATTCAGTTTCAAACTGGTTGCATCTCCTTCTGCTTTTTTAACTGTTGCATCGGCAGTTCTTTGTGCGATTTCAACACTTTGCGAAGCACGTACTATTTCTTTCTGCATATCAGCAATCGCAGTTTCTTTCTCCATACCCTGACGTTGCTCTTGGGCCATTCTTTGGGTTTGATATGTTTTTTGTTCTTCTTCAGCCAATTTTCTATCCGTTAATGTTTTCATCAATGAATCTGGCGGAACGATATCTCCAATCAAAGTATCAACTGCGTTTACGTTATATTCATCAAGAACTAATTTAATATGATTTTTAGCCGATTCCTGACGCTCTTTTCTGGTACTTAAAAAAGAAATCACATCGCTATCCTGAGCCGAGTTTCTGAAATAGTTACCAATTGTAGGCTCTAATACCTGAGAAACCAGGTTATTCATGCTTCCAAAACGTGCAATAACTTTTGGTGCTTCAGCTGCAGGAACGTGAATAATCTGTGCCACATCTAAATTAAATGGGAAACCATCTTTTGAACGAACGGTAATCGTAGAAAGATTTTTATCTAAATCATGTGATTCACTTCTCGCATTTGCCCAGTTTAAGACTAAATTAGTTGTAGGAACCGGTTCTAATTTGGTAGTATATTTGTTCAAGGCATATTTTCCCGGACCAAATGGTTCCATCCAAACACCGCGTTGTCCTTTTGAAACGATATTTCCATGTTTAAAAGTATCACCGGTTACATCTTGTCCATCTTCACCAATATAAGAAATCACAACTCCAACATATCCAATTGGCACATCAGTCATTGGGTTCTGTTCGATCAGGATTCCCCATGTATTAATATAATAAGAACCGGCCAGCATAACCTGAGGCTGTAAACCACGATTTCCACCATGTTCTAAAAATTTGTCAAAATCCTGAAAATTATTATGACCTTCAACAAACTTTCCGGCAATTTGTCCTTGCGGAATTGGCTCACCATCCAAAGCTGTTACAATACCAATCATATTCTCATAAATCTTGATTTGGTCTGCAATAACAATTTCAAAAAGGAAAGTATTAATACGATATGAACCTGTTGTGATAAAAGCAGTTTGACGTCCTTTTTGACCGCCATTGTTTAAGAAAAAAGTAGCATCCTGAAAATTATCACTATCTACCTTTCTGGCTAAGATTCGTCCGGTTGGAATCTCCTGCCCGTCTTTACTTAAAACCAATCCAATCTTTCCTTCCGGAATAACTGTAAATCCGCTCATATCAATTGAGTACTGCCAGATCCACATTCCCCAGTACAAACCTGGAGCAAGCGTTTTTGCCTGATATCCTGCTTCTCCTTTTGTCGCAATAATACGACCATCAGGAAGTGACCTGTCGGTACCAAACAAAACGAATTTTTTGGTCACAAGACCAATTTTATCCTCCGGAACCATTACCATTCCGAAGAAAACACGTAAAATAAATTTGTAAAAAATAATGGAGAATAAGATTAAAAGTATCCACCAGTAAGAAGTAATTTCATTCATAATTTTTGATATTTAGACTACAAACATAGGAGAAATATTTCCTGTTAAAATAAAATATTTTCAAAATTAACGTTTGGCTATTTTCATCAAAAAAAATTAAAAAAAAGCTTTAATTAAATCGTTGGAATTGTCAATTTCTGACACGATTTTTTGCCGGATAAACTATGATTGGTATTTTGGGTTTTAACAGTTCTTTTATATGGTTCAGAGGTTCAGAGAGACAAAGGTTCAAAGGTTTCTCTTTCGAAAATTAAGTAACCTTTATCAAATATTTTTCTATAAAGAAAATTAGATGCACTGCAGTGCATCTCTACATTAAAAAACCTCTGAACCTTTGTACCTTTCCGACTGTGAACCTATAAAGAAAAAAATCTTTGTACCTTTGCACCTCAGAACTCTGCACCTTAAAATGAGATATTTTATTCAATTTGCATATAACGGAACACATTATCATGGCTGGCAATTTCAGCCGAATGCGTCTTCTGTTCAGGAAACTTTAAACAAAGCGCTTTCGGTATTATTAAATGCTCCTATAAATGTTATGGGCGCCGGAAGAACAGATACCGGAGTTCATGCTCAGGAAATGTACGGGCATTTTGATGTTGAAACGGCACTTGATATTCCTACTTTGGTACACAAACTAAACTCGTATTTACCAAAAGACATTGCGATTTTTGACATTATATTAGTTCATGACGATGCACATTGCCGATTTGACGCGACAAAACGAACTTATGAATACCATATCAATACTGTTAAAAATCCGTTTTTGGAGGAATTGAGTTGGTATTTTAATCAGAAATTAGATGTAGCTTTGATGAATGAAGCGGCAAGAAATTTATTGAATCATACCGATTTCCAATGTTTTTCAAAAGTAAATACAGATGTCAATACATTTGATTGCACGATTTTTGAGGCTTATTGGAAACAAGAAAATAATAAATTGGTTTTCACGATTTCAGCAAATCGCTTTTTACGAAATATGGTTCGTTCTATAGTGGGAACTTTAGTTAATATTGGATTGCACAAAATTTCATTAGAAGATTTTGAAAACATTATTGCCAGCAAAAGCAGAGAAAAAGCAGGTTTTTCGGTGCCTGCTCATGGTTTATATTTAACTGAAATAAAATACGATTACATCATAAAATAGCCCTGATTGCAGTGGAAAGCTTTTTTGAAAAAAATATTGTTTTTGTAATTTTTATGGAGCGACCAACGGAAGCTTTATAAAAATTATACAAAAACATATTTTTGAAAAAAACTTGAAACGGAAAGCAGGAAATAGCTCCTAAAAAATATAATGAAAGCAAAAGCATTCGATACCGGATTATTCAAACGAATCCTTACTTATACCAAACCTTATAAATGGCGTTATTACGGCGTTATTATTTTTGCAGTCTCACTTTCGATTTTTGCAGCACTTCGCCCCTATTTATTAAAACAAACGGTCGACGGCTATATTAAGACGCATGATAAACATGGTTTATTGATGTACATAATATTAATGGGAATTGTGCTTTTAATGGAAGTTTTCTCCCAATTCTATTTTGTTTATTGGGCTAACTGGCTCGGGCAGGACATTGTAAAAGACATTCGTACCAAGCTTTTCAAACATATTTTGAGTTTCAGAATGAAATATTTTGATTTGGTTCCGGTTGGACAATTGGTAACCAGATCAGTATCAGATATTGAATCTATTGCCCGTATTTTCAGTCAGGGATTATTTATGATTATAAGTGATATGATGAAAATGCTGGTAGTACTTATTTTCATGTTTTATATGAACTGGAAACTGACCTGGATTGTTATTGTCGCGATGCCAATTCTGGTTTATATTACCCGAATCTTTCAGCGTAAAATGCAGGTTGCCTTTGAAGAAGTTCGTACGCAGATTGCCAACATGAACTCATTTGTACAAGAACGCGTTACGGGAATGAAAATCGTTCAGCTTTTTAACCGCGAGAAAATTGAAGCTGAAAACTTTAAAGAAATCAACAATAAACACCGCGTTGCATGGATCAAAACAATTTTATATAACTCGATATTCTTCCCTATTGCTGATATCATATCTTCGATAACTTTAGGTTTAGTTGTCGTTTATGGTGGCTTTAAAATCCTAAACGGCGATCATTTTACTACGTTTGGAGATTTATTCTCGTATACAATGTTCATTGGAATGTTGTTTAATCCATTGCGTCAGATTGCAGATAAATTTAATGAGATGCAATTAGGAATGATTGCTGCTAATCGTGTTTTTGACATCATCGATACACAAGATCATATTCAGGATACCGGAACGATTGAAGCACCTATTTTTAATGGAAGTATCGAATTTAAAGAAGTCCGTTTTAGTTATATACCCGAAGAAGAAGTTATTAAGGGAATTGATTTATCAGTTGATGCCGGACAAACAATTGCTATTGTAGGTTCTACAGGAGCCGGGAAATCTACTATTATTAATTTGCTTAATCGTTTTTACGAAATAAACAGCGGTACTATTTTTATTGATGGATATAACATTGAAAATTATACCTTGGCATCTTTAAGAAAGCAAATTGCTGTGGTTCTACAAGATGTATTTTTGTTTGCCGATACCATTTACAATAATATTACATTACAAAATCCCGAAATTACCCGCGAACAGGTTTTGAATGCTGCCAAAAAAATCGGTGTTCACGATTTCATTATGAGCTTGCCTGATAATTATGATTTTGATGTAAAAGAACGTGGTGTAATGCTATCATCCGGACAACGTCAATTAATTGCCTTTTTACGTTCGTACGTAAGTAATCCGAGTATTTTAATTTTAGATGAAGCTACTTCGTCTATTGATACTTATTCAGAAGAATTGATTCAGCGTGCGACCGAAACTATTACAAAAGGAAGA
Source organism: Flavobacterium sp. LC2016-12 (assembly GCF_015351595.1). Classification (GTDB taxonomy): domain Bacteria; phylum Bacteroidota; class Bacteroidia; order Flavobacteriales; family Flavobacteriaceae; genus Flavobacterium. The sequence continues at coordinate 85,079 of NZ_JADKPT010000004.1, forward strand.
ACTTCGATTATTATTGCGCATCGATTGGCAACAATTGTAAATGCAGATAAAATTGTTGTAATGGATAAAGGATTAATTGTAGAACAAGGTACACATCAGGAATTATTGAATAAGGCAGAAGGTTATTACAAAAATTTATACGACTCACAATTTTCAGTTGCGAACTAGATTTTGAAATGCTAAAAAAGTTCTTAAAAAAGTTAAATTAGCGTTATAGGAATCATAAATGTAATATTCTGTGGAAATTATGTAACTTTTTTAACTTTTGCTTTTTTTATCTTTGAGATAATAGAAATCAAATGTAAAAGAAAATGCCACAAAACAGATTTTACCCAAACGAACAATTCAAAGAAATAGAAATAAACGCTTCATTACAATTACGTTACGCAATTTCAAACAGAGGCCGACTTATAAGCTTTACTGACGAAATTGAAAATGGCCGTCTCCTAAAAGGCGGTTTGAGTGATGGTTATCCTACCTTCAGATTTAAAGTTAAAAAAGACGATAAAATTGTCAACAAATACCTGTTTTTATACAAATTAGTTGCTCAATATTTCCTTCCAAAAGATTCTGAAGAGCAAACTTATGTTTTGCATTTAGACTACAACCGAAGCAATGATGATGTAAGCAATTTACGCTGGGCAACAAAAGCCGAAATGATGGCACATAGCCGTAAAAGCCCACGTGTGATTCAGGCGAAAAAAAATCTAATCGAACACAACTTAAAAGCAGACGGAAGAAAATTAACCACAACTAAAGTGATGTTAATCAAGAAAATTTTGGCCCGACCAGAACAAAAAACACGTCTAAAAATGATCGCCAAACAATTTGGCGTTAGCGAAATGCAGATTAGACGAATCGCCAGCGGAGAAAACTGGGGACACGTTAAAGTATAATTATTAATGGTGAATGGTTAATTATCCGTCACCTTGATCGAAGTCGAAGCTTTTCAGTACGAAAAGGCTTCGACTTTGTTTATTTTGGCAAACACTATAATTTTCAGATTTAACGCCTCAATTCTAATTTCCAATTAATAATTCACAATTTACAATTAACAATTACCTTAGTTTCTGTGAAAAGGTCAAAATCAGCGCTGGTAAAAATAAATTTTAAAGTGTTTTTTAAAATAAATCCTTAAATTCGCAATCACAAATAACAAAAGAAGAATCGAAGAGTGAGTTTCGGAATTATAAACCTCATTTTCGGTTATAAATACTAAAAACCAAAAAAATGAAATACGACGTTATTGTTTTAGGAAGTGGTCCTGGCGGATATGTAACAGCGATTAGAGCTTCACAATTAGGCTTTAAAGTAGCTGTAGTTGAAAAAGAAAACCTTGGTGGTGTATGTTTGAACTGGGGATGTATCCCAACTAAAGCATTACTAAAATCAGCTCAGGTTTTTGATTACTTAAAACACGCTTCAGACTACGGATTAAAAGTTTCTGAATTCGATAAAGATTTCCCTGCAGTTGTACAACGTAGCCGTGGTGTTGCTGAAGGAATGAGCAAAGGAGTTCAGTTCTTAATGAAAAAAAACAAAATTGACGTTATTGAAGGTTTTGGAAAACTAAAACCAGGTAAAAAACTTGACGTTACAGATAAAGATAATAAAGTTACTGAATACAGTGCTGACCATATTATTATTGCTACAGGAGCTCGCTCTCGCGAATTACCAAACTTACCTCAGGATGGCGTAAAAGTTATTGGATACCGTCAGGCAATGACATTGCCAACACAACCAAAATCTATGATCATTGTAGGTTCTGGAGCTATTGGAGTTGAGTTCGCTCACTTTTATAACTCAATGGGAACTGAAGTTACTATTGTAGAATTTATGCCAAACGTAGTTCCTGTAGAAGACGAAGATATCTCAAAACAATTTGAGCGTTCTCTGAAAAAAGCCGGAATTAAAGTAATGACCAATTCATCTGTTGAGCGTATTGACACAACTGGTGCAGGAGTAAAAGCATTCGTTAAAACTGCAAAAGGAGAAGAAGTTCTTGAGGCTGATATCGTACTTTCTGCTGTTGGAATCAAAACAAACATTGAAAACATTGGTTTAGAAGAAGTTGGAATCGCTGTTGACAGAGATAAAATCTTAGTAAACGCTTACAACGCAACTAACATTCCTGGTTACTACGCTATTGGAGACGTTACTCCAGGACAAGCTTTAGCTCACGTAGCTTCTGCTGAAGGAATCAACTGTGTGGAGAAAATTGCTGGTTTACACGTAGACCCAATCGATTACGGAAACGTTCCAGGTTGTACATATGCAACTCCTGAAATTGCTTCTGTAGGTTTAACTGAAAAACAAGCTAAAGAAAAAGGATACGAATTAAAAATTGGTAAGTTCCCATTCTCAGCTTCAGGAAAAGCTAAAGCTGCCGGAACTCCAGATGGATTCGTAAAAGTAATTTTTGATGCTAAATACGGAGAATGGTTAGGATGCCACATGATTGGTGCTGGTGTTACAGATATGATTGCTGAGGCAGTTGTAGCTCGTAAACTAGAAACTACAGGTCATGAAATCTTAAAATCTATTCACCCTCACCCAACAATGAGTGAGGCTGTTATGGAAGCTGTTGCTGATGCTTATGGCGAAGTAATTCACTTGTAAAACTAAGTTGAGACGCACTGCTGTGCGGCTCAACAGTTACATATAATTTTCAATTTAAAAAATCCGATTTGCGAAAGCAATTCGGATTTTTTTTTCACTTCTATAAAAATAAATATTTAATTATGGTAACAATCCGGAAAGTGATTTTTAATAATAAAGCACTAATTTTGCAGCGCCCAAAAACGAATCATCATGAAAAAATTAGTGTTTTTTTTAGCCATTTCTCTTTTCTTATCGCATAATTTATTCGCGCAAAAAAAAGTTGAATCACACAATATTTTTGCAAAGTCGTACGATTATGTAAATGATTTTGAAAAAATTCTTACTCCAAGTCAAATTAAGTCCTTAACCGATTTTTTAAAATCAAATGAAGCTAAAACCAAAAACAAAATCCTGATTGTAACAACTGCGTCAATAACTCCATATACAGATCTAAGCGACTATTCATTAGATTTAGATAAATATTTAATTTCTAAGTTAAATATCGACGCTTCAATTTTAATAGTGATTAGCAAGCAATTAAGACAAATTCAAGTTCAGGGACTTAATAAATTACGATCTAAAATGAGTGATCAGGAAATGAAAGATATTGTCTCGACTTATGTAATTCCTGAATTAAAAAAAGGCGATTATTATAAGGCTTTACAACAAGGCACAAGTCAGCTCGCTAAAAAGCTTGAATAAAATCTACTCATCGTTTCATTCCACAAAATCTGGCTTTTATTTAGATCTAAATCATATTTTAATAACTTTATAGCTAAATAAGAAGTCATGAAAGAATTATACATAGTTGAATTTCCATCTAATCTGGGTTTAAAAGAACCTCAACCCGGAAAAGAACCCGGCGTAAAAAAATTACCAGACTGGTTATGGAAAAACAATTTACATAAATTCATTCCACACAAAGATATTGTCCGACTTGATCCACCAAAATATTCCAATAGTAAGGATAATGAAACCCAAATTCTCAATGCAAATTCCTTAGTTGAATATGCTCGCGAACAAGCCTATTTAATAAATAATTTATTGACTCAAAATAAATTTCCTTTTATACTTGGCGGGGATTGTAGTATTCTATTAGGACCAGCCATTGCCTTAAAACAAAAAGGAAATTACGGTTTATTCTATCTCGACGGCCATACCGACTTTATGGATGTTTCTTTATCTGAAACGGGAGGCGTTGGCGGAATGGCAGCTTCAATCGTGACCGGAAACGGACACGAGAAATTAACTAATATCCTTAATTTATCTCCTTATATAAAAGAAGAAAACCTTTGGTGCGTGGGCAATCGTGAATATGATGACGAATACGAAAATGAAATTCGGAATTCATCGGCAACTTATTTAAGTCTTGCTATGTTACGAAAACAAGGCATTAAAAATTGTGTCAATTCTTTTCTTTTAGAAATCCAAAGTAAGAATCTGGATGGCTTTTGGCTTCATATCGATGTCGATGTTTTAAATGACGCTGTAATGCCATGTGTTGACAGCCGAACAACAGATGGACTTACTTACGAAGAATTTAACGAGCTTAACTCCTATTTATTTCAAAGTGAAAAATTGAGTGGACTGGAGATAACGATTTTAGATCCTGATTTGGATACATCCGGACAATACACAAGAGAATTCGTAGCCAATATCTCAGCTACTTTCAACTCCTTCAAAAAATAAATTTAATTGATACAATAAAAACTTCTTGTGGATAACTTGCAGGTAAAAGCAAAATAATTTTGCGCGGTTCTTTAAATAACAAATAATTTTAAAAATTCGTAAAATGAAAACAAAAATTGCAATACTTGTATTAATCGCTTTTTCTATAATTAGCTGTAAAAAACACAAAACAGCTGAAGAGAAAATTTTAACTTCTTTTGAACAATTGACAGCAGGTAACCAAAGGTTTTTAAGTGGTAAATCAGCTCATCCACGTCAAAACAAGAAGACCGTTTTAGCCAATCAGGACGGGCAAAAACCTTTCGCTGTAGTGATTACTTGTTCAGACAGTCGTGTTTCCCCAGAAATCGTATTCGATCAGGGAATTGGTGACTTATTTGTAATTCGAAACGCCGGAAATCTAATTTCGGATATTGATATGGGAAGTATCGAATATGCAGTACAGCATTTAGACACCAAATTAATTGTTGTTTTAGGTCATACCGAATGTGGTGCTATAAAAGCTTATATCAATGATAAAGATGGTTCGTACAAAAAACATTTCAACCATATTGACAACATTGTAGAAACAATTTCACAAGAAAAAGAAGAAATTGACGCCGATAAACTAACTCCAAAAGCAACCAATTATTTAGGCGCCATTAATTCTAATATCGAACATTCTCTAAAATTAATTCAGGATAATCCAATTGTAAAAGAGCATCATGTTAAAATCGTTTCTATGCGATATGATGTACATACAGGAAAAGTGGTTGAGTTGTAATTTTAATTCAAATAAAATATCAAAATCCGATTTGCGAAAGCAAGTCGGATTTTTTTTGATAAGATGACCAAATAGTAAGTTCAATATTGGTGACTTTTTCTACAGTAAATAAAAATTTATTGTTTATCAATAAATTTTTATTTATATTTGCTGTATATTTATTTAAAATCAAAAATCATGTCAAAAAACTCAACTTACATTTTAAAACTACTGAATGTAGTTTCATGGATTGTTTTTATTGGACTTTGTATAAAAGCCGGTTCACTATTATGCTCATATGGCGTAAGCATGTTTATCAATGAGGTCGGAGCAAAAAACCTGTCATTGGGTTTAGATTTGTCTCAATTAAAAGCTTATGACGTTATAGATTACTCAATTATGGTTTTCTGTATTACAACTATTACTGTATTTGAAGCATTGCTGTTTTATGCTGTAATTCAAATTTTCTTAAAAATTAATTACGTTAGTCCATTTCATGAAACAATCGGAAAATTGATTCAGAAAATGAGCGGCTTCTCTCTATTAATTGGTATCTTTAGTAACATAACGGTTTCTTATTTGGAAAAATTCACTGAGATGGGAATGAATCTCTCACACTTAACGGAACATATTGGACACGGTGATGCTTTTTTATTTTTCGCAGGAATCTTATACTTCATTTCACAGCTTTTTGCTAAAGGAATTGAATTACAAAAAGAAAACGAATTAACAATCTAACTATGCCAATAATAGTAAACTTAGATGTGATGATGGCCAAAAGGAAAATGTCATTAAACGAACTTTCAGAAAAAGTAGATTTAACGCTTTCTAACCTTTCAATCCTAAAAACCGGTAAAGCAAAAGCCGTACGTTTTAGTACTCTCGAAGCAATTTGTAAAGCATTAGAATGCCAGCCCGGTGACATACTGGAGTTTGTAAAATAAATTACAGCAAATATAATTTTCAAAACAACAATCCGATTTGTGAAAGCAAGTCGGATTTTTTATTAGGGCGTGTCATCATCCCGATAAGAGGGCAAATTAACTTTGCGTATACACACCCTCTTATCAGGATGATGCCGGGCTATCCGCGCTACTTCGGTAGCCTACTCCTATCCCTCACGCAGTCCAGTTTTTATAACAAGTTGTTTTTTCTTAATTTTTTGTAATAAAAAAAAGACTAATTTAGATTACGAATTAAATCATCAAAAATTCAACAAATTATTTTCTACAAAATATATTGATATGAATCCAGCGGTACAAGATTATAACAATTCACAAAGCGATTCAGACAAAGAAATCTGTAATCAGCTTGCTACAATAATCAATGAAAATCTTTCGGATACAGAAAATAAAATATGGCATGCACATCCCGTTTGGTTTATAGACGGAAATCCTATCGTTGGTTATAGTAAATTAAAAAATAATGTTCGCTTACTCTTTTGGAGCGGACAATCTTTTGACGAAGAAAAACTTTCAAATGAAGGTTCTTTTAAAGCAGCAGAATTTCGCTATACCTCATCGGAACAAATTAATAAAGACGATTTAAAACGCTGGCTCAAAAAAGCAAGAGAAATACAATGGGATTATAAAAACATTGTCAAACGCAAAGGAGTTTTAGAACGTTTGAAATAATAAAAAAACACAAAATCTTTAGGTATCAAAATTTTAGCCTCGCCAAAAACCATAAACTAAACCCTAAATTATGATCAAAAAAATTCTGTTATCAGCATTATTTCTAATCGGAATCACCGCTTTTGCACAAGAACCTACTTTTAAAATTCCGGATTATAAAGCAATCGAAAAAGAAATTAAAGACAAAAACTCTTCTTACTATTATCCTAAATTAATGGAAAGATTAGTAAAAAATGATACCCTTTTAACCACTGACGATTATCAGCATTTATATCTCGGTTATGTTTTTCAACCAAAATACAATGCGTTCTGGCGATCTCCGGACGAAAAAAAACTTCGTGAATTTTATAGCAAAGAACAGCTTGACACTAAAGATTATGATGAAATTATAAAGTTAGCCAATCATTCGTTAAGTGATTTTCCGTTTGATTTAAAGCAGCTTAATTTTCTAAGTTATATCTATCACTTAAAAGGCGATGAAGAAGCTGCAAAAATGGCTTCTCTAAAATTCCACAGCATTCTAAATGCTATTTTTTCTACCGGAGACGGAAAACAATGCGAAACCGGATTTCATGTTATACTTGTTGAACATGAATATCTAATGCTAAATGTTTTTGAAATCGAAAGTAAGTCCCAAGCTTTAGTTGGTAATTGCGATTACTTAAGTTTTGAAAAAGGGAAATATAAGGTTGATGGTATTTACTTTAATATCGAAAAGATGTTGGAGAACGAATCTAAGGCTTTGAAGTAGAGGACAAGCTATTTGACTTAAAGCCAGATCCGAGAATATAAACTTTTAATAGGTTTCTTAACGTTTATCAATAAAACAAAAAATCACAACGACTAACTTAAATAGTAGTTTATGAATATTTTAATCATTTACAGTCATCCAAGTAAAAAGTCATATACTTTTCAGGTTTTAGAACATTTGAAATTTCAAATTTTAAAACAAAACTGGAATCTTGAAGTCTCCGATTTATATGCGATGAATTTTCAAAGTGATATGTCTGAACAAGAATATGAAAGAGAAGGTTTTGCAAAAACGGTACTCCCTATTTCTAATGATGTTCTGGATGAACATGCAAAAATCGAAAAAGCCGATTGCATTATTTTTCTTTATCCGGTTTGGTGGAGCGATTGCCCTGCAAAACTCAAAGGTTGGTTTGATCGGGTTTATTCGGTTGGATATGCTTATGGGCAAAATGAAACTTCGCAAAGTATGAAAACCATTCCGTACGGACTTGTGATTTGTACAGCCGGACATCCAAATGCGTTTTTGAAAGAAATAAATATGGCGCAGAGCATGGAAACCATTATGCTGGAAGACCGACTGGGAAAACGTTTTGAAAATAAAGAAATGTTGATTCTAGGCGGAACTTTAGAATTGGAGAAAGTGATGGAATATCACATGAAGCAAATTGACGAAATTGTTCAAAAAATTAAAAGCTATTCTGCCTAACTAAATATATAATCATCGTAGATTATGATTTTAAAAAAAATAAAAGCCCACCACTTATTTTTAATTGTTTCGATTCTTATTTTATTGATAGGAATGTGTAGAAGTACTGATTTAAATTCAGGTTTAGATATAAATATTCACTCTACTTATTTAGTTTTATCCAATTATGATTGCACATTAGTTTTGTTTACTACTTACTTTTTGATGGGAATATTATATTGGCTATTTGAAAAACTACCTCAAAAGCAACTTATAAAACCTTTGACAATAATTCATACCATTATTTTAATTGGAAGTTTTATAATCTATTGGTTAATTATTTTTCTTGATGATAAATTGTTTGTAATCGACCCTAATTTTCCTTTACTCAATTATAAAGATGAAATTATAAATATGACTTTAGTTTCAGAATTTTTGTTGATTGCTTTTTTAGCTATCCCAATTTTTATTATTAATTTATTGATAAGTCTCCTGAGACGAACTAACAATAATAAAATTTGATTTAAGTGCAAAGTTCTCAAAGTGTTTACGCAAAGTTCGCCACAAACAGCTTTGCGAACTTAATTAAGCCACTAACAAACGCAGCAAAAAAAAATACTTTGCGTGCTTTGCGGTAAAATTAATTCTGCAACATAGAAATTCGCTAATTTAAAATCTAAAATTCTAACTTGTCTGATTACCCCCTTACAATTGTCTCACCAACACCCTAACATATTGATTTTTAGATTGTAAATTTGTTATCTAACTTTCTAAATTACACAAAATGAGTGCGCAAGATTTTACCACGACCCTTATAGTTGACCAATCTCCGGAAGAAGTTTTTAATGCCGTTACCAACGTTCGAGGATGGTGGTCTGAACAAATTGATGGCAATACAGCCCAATTGAACGATGAATTTGATTATCATTATGAAGATATACATCGCTGCAAAGTCAAATTGATTGAGGTGATTCCGAATGAGAAGATTGTTTGGCTGGTAGAGAAAAACTACTTCAAATTCACAGAAGACGAAACGGAATGGACAGGCACCCAACCAACTTTTGAGATTTTTGAAAAAGACGGAAAAACGGCACTTCGCTTTACACATGTTGGTTTGGTTCCTGATTATGAATGTTTTGATATTTGCAAGGATTCCTGGACCAATTATATTCAGAATAGTTTAAAAAAATTAATTACCACTGGAAAAGGCCAGCCAAATGGCAAAGACAAACCGCAGACAGAAAATGAAAAGAGACTGAGTGCGAAGTAATTCTCTTTTTTTGGCTAAGAGAATAGTAGATTTGGCTACAATTCCCGTTTTGATGTTGCGAAACTTTGTAACATCAAAAAATTAGTACGATGAAAATTATAATTACAGGTTCTTTAGGGAACATTAGCAAGCCACTAGCTACAGCATTAGTGCAAAAAGGACATGATATTACGGTAATTACCAGCGATGCCGAAAAACAAATTGCGATTGAAGCTTTAGGCGCCAAAGCAGCCATTGGATCTGTTGAGGAAGTAGCATTTTTAACTTCAACTTTTACGGATGCAGATGCCGTTTATTGCATGATTCCGCGTGCGAATTATTTCGATCCGAATCTTGATTTGGATGCTTTTACACGTAAAATTGGAAATAATTATGCAGAAGCGATTTCAAAATCGGGTGTAAAACGTGTGGCCTTTTTGAGCAGTATTGGTGCACATTTAAAAGAAAATTCGGGTATTATTCAGCGTTACAATGAAATTGAAGCCGTTTTGAATCAACTTCAGGATGTGTCGATTACTTTTATGCGTCCAACTTCTTTCTATTATAATTTATTGGCCTATATTCCGATGATAAAAAATGCAGGAATTATTGCTGCAAATTATGGCGCAGATCAAACGATTCCGTGGGTTTCTCCAAATGATATCGCTGAAGCTATTTCTGAAGAATTAACAACTCCGCTTGACGGGAAAAAAGTTCGTTATGTTGCAAGCGAAGAACTTACTGGTGATGAAACGGCTCGTACTTTAGGAGAAGCTATTGGAATTACAGACTTAAAATGGAAATTAGTAAGTGATCAGGAAACTTTGGATAGTTTAGTTTCGATTGGCATGCAGCCTAAAATTGCTCAGGGTTTGGTTGAAATGTACGCAGCACTTTACAATGGTTCTCTTGGCGAAGATTATTACAACAATCGACCTGCAGTAATGGGAAAAGTAAAACTGGCAGATTATGCGAAAGAATTTGCTGCGATTTATAATCAAAATTAAGTAACTTGTACTATGGCAAATCATCAACCTTTGCGTATTAAAACGATCAGCGAATTTCATCAATTTAGAGATTTGCCTAAACCGGAACATCCTTTAGTGAGCGTTTATAATTTTGAAGATCTTAAATATCTTAATGAAGACGAACCTAAGAGTTTAATGCTTGATTTTTATTCTATTGCGCTTAAAAGAAATTCTAATGCCAAAATGAAATATGGCCAGCAGGAATATGATTTTAACGAAGGTGTTTTGATGTTTATATCGCCTGGTCAGGTTTTTTCTATTGAAGGTAATTCCGAATTACAACATACAGGATGGTCATTATTGATCCATCCTGATTTTTTGTGGAATACTTCTCTCGCAAAGAAAATCAAGCAGTATGAATATTTTGGTTACGCCGTTCATGAAGCGCTGCATCTTTCTGAAAAGGAAGAAAATATGCTAATAGGCATTATCAAAAATATTCGTCAGGAATATCAGTCTAATATTGATAAATTCAGTCAGGACGTGATTATTGCCCAAATTGAATTGTTCCTTACCTATGCGGAACGTTTTTATAACCGCCAGTTTATTACAAGAAAAATAAACAATCATCAGATTCTGGAACGCTTAGAAAAAGTATTGGAAGATTACTTTACTGATGATTCGCTCGTAAAAAAGGGATTACCTACCGTACATTATATTGCCGAAAATCTAAATGTTTCTCCTAATTATTTAAGTGGATTATTAAAGCTCCATACAGGTCAAAGTACGCAACAACATATTCACAATAAATTGATTGAAAAGGCAAAGGAAAAACTTTCGACTACTGATTTATCCGTTAGTGAAATTGCCTTTGAATTGGGTTTTGAGCATCAACAATCTTTTAGTAAGTTATTCAAAACCAAAACTAATTTTTCACCTTTGGAATTTAGACAGTCATTTAATTGAAAATAGAATAATGCAATTGCTTTATTGCAACTCTAATATTTTTCATAAATTAGTGCAACTAAAAACCAAAATTTATGAACCCTATTTTAAAGAATACTTTGGCCGTTATTGCCGGCCTTATTGTTGGAAGCATTGTTAACATGAGTATTATTTTAATGAGCGGTTCTATTATTCCGCCTCCAGACGGAGCCGATAACACCACTATGGAAGGTTTGCAAAAAACGATGCATTTATTTGAACCAAAACATTTTCTTTTTCCATTTTTGGCGCACGCTATCGGAACATTTTCCGGAGCGCTAACAACGTCCTTAATCGCATTTAATCACAGAACGAAACTCGGTTTAATTATTGGAGCTTTCTTTTTGCTTGGCGGTATTGTAAGCGTTTGTTCTCTGCCTTCGCCAATGTGGTTTACGGTTGTAGATTTAGTTTTTGCCTATATCCCAATGGCTTATTTGGCAATTAAGGTTGTCAAAAGAAGAGTTTAGAAAATGTTATTCTAAAAAAACATCAAATGAGCGGGAAATCAACTTCTATGAAACCAGCAAAAATGTGTTACAGTCATATTGGTGGAAAACTCGGTCAATTGCTTGCAGAAACCTTTGCCGATAAAGGCTGGATTGTTAAAAATAAACCCGCTGATAAACATTTTCATATTACCGAATTAGGTCAAAAAGAATTTAAAAAATTGGGTATTGACACTTCTCAAATCAAATCAGAAGATTTATAAAAAACTTCCTTTCTGTGGCTTTATTTCCTTGAAAACATACTTCTAAATTTCATAACTTAGTTTGTTTTTAATTTTAGAGTCATGACTAAGAAATATATTGCTCAGGAATTTTTAAAACTCGCTGCAAATGGGCATTCACATGAAGCTTTCCGGCTTTATATAGGCGAGAATTTTAAGCATCATAATGCTTATTTTAAAGGCGATGCCAATACTTTGATGATAGCAATGGAAGAATCTTCCAGAAAAAATCCGAATAAGACTTTCAAAATTCATCATGCTTTGAGAGATGGCGATTTGGTTGCGGTACACTCCTGTGTTAAACAAAATTCGGCTGACTTAGGCACAGCCGTTGTGCATATTTTTAGATTTGAAGCAGACAAAATAGTAGAACTTTGGGATTTAGGACAACCGATTCCAAAAGAAACAATTAACGAAAACGGAATGTTCTAGAAAAGAGTTTTCAGTTTACAGTCGCAGTTTACAGTTGCTGCAACTGAAAATTATGACTGCGACTGCGACTGAACAACCTGAAGCCTGAAACAAACAAACAAACAAACAAACAAACAAACAAACAAACAAACAAACAAACAAACTAAAAAACAAAACCCTCTTAATGAACGCTATTACCCGATTCTTCCCTCTGCTTTCTATCGTTTTTCTATTTTCTAACTGTAATTCTTTCGCCCAAAAAAAGGATAATTATGCTGCCAAAATAGACAGCTTAATCAAAGTTGCCGATCCTAAATTTAATGGCGTAGTTCTGATCGCTCAAAACGGAAAAACGTTATACAATAAAGCTTATGGTTTTGAAAATTTCGAAACTAAAAAACCTTTACAATTAGACAGCCAGTTTGAAATCATGTCTAACACGAGACAGATAACAGCGGTTTTAATCTTAAAAGAAGTTGAGAAAGGACTAATTGATTTACAGACACCGATCAAAAAGTATTTGCCAGAACTGAAGCAAACCTGGGCAGATTCTGTGACTGTTCATCAATTATTGAATCACACGCATGGAATAATTGACTTAGAAAAGCCGCTTTTATTTAAACCGGGAACTGAATTTAAATACGGAAATTTAGGATATAGTTTATTAGGGAAAATAATTGAAGCTACTTCCAAAAAAAGTTACTCAGAAGTAGCAAATGCGTTTTTTAAAGAATTAAAAATGAAAAATACTTTTTGCTATTCTAAAGATAAAATGAAGGATGTCGTTTCGGGTTACATTAATACAAATAACAAATTCGAACGAGTAGAAAAAACAATGATTACAACCGAAAGTATAGCTTCAAACGGTATTATTTCAACCGTTGGCGATTTGGCAATTTGGAATCAAAATTTACATAAAGGAAAATTGCTAAAGCCAGAAAGCTACCAATTAATGTTTCAATACGATATAACTGCACAACACGGCTTTTTTGGAAAAGAAAAAGAAGGTTATGGTTTAGGCATTAGAATTATTGAAAAAGATGTTATAAAATATGTTGGGCATACCGGTTTAGGAGATAGCTTTTCTTCGGTTAATGTATATATTCCCAAAAGTGATTTAAGTATGATTGTATTGGAAAATCAATCTAATGCTGATATGGATTTATTTTATGCGACCGAAATTAAAATCCGAAGCATTCTTTTTAAAAGCGATTTAGTTCATCCAAAAAAATAAATCATGGCAAAAAATAAAACGACAGAAACAGAAACCAGTGTTATAGATTTTATAAACACTTTTGTAGACGATGAAACAAAAAGAAATGATTCTTTTCAGCTTATTAAAATAATGCAAAGCGTAACGGGTTTTGAACCTAAAATGTGGGGACCAAGCATTATTGGTTTTGGAAGTTATCATTACAAATATGCCAGCGGGCACGAGGGCGATGCACCTCTTGCAGGGTTCTCTCCGAGAAAAGCCGCTATTTCCCTATACGTTTATTTATCTCCCGAAAATAGAGAAGATTTACTTTCGAAATTAGGAAAACATAGAGCTGCGAAAGGTTGTATTTACATCAAAAAAATAAGTGATATTAATGTCGAAATTCTCAAAGAAATGACTTCGGCTTCAGTTGAATATTTGCTAAAATTATATCCTTCTAAATAATCTTTACGAAACTTAATGAATAAAATATTTTCAGATAATAGTTCTCAGCAAGAAAATGACACATTTATATTAGAATCTATATTCTTTTTAATTTTTATAACGCTTATTTTATTTTGCATTTATAATCATAAAAACGTTCGTAAATATTTCGTTGAAAATTTTCCTGTTACTGAATTACGAAGTCATCGATTATATTTGGGATTGACTATGTTAACAATAATGGGTATCAAATTATCCTATGATTTTATATTAAAAGTTTGTTCTCAATTATAATAAATAAAAAAACATGATCCTTACCATAACACTTCTTTTACTAGCCGTTATATTTTATTTTTTATTCCATCCTAGATTTGGAAAACAACCTTCTGGCGATAGACTGTCCTTAATACAAAAATCACCTCAATACAAAAATGGAAAATTCGAAAACGAAAGTTTTACTCCGGAACTTGCAGAAGGTTATGGCTATTATGATGTTTTAACTGAATTTTTATTCAAAAAGGTTGACCGAAAAATCCCAACCGATCTTATTCCTTCCGTAAAAACCAATTTAAAAGAATTGCCTTTAAATCAGGATGTTTTAGTTTGGTTTGGGCATTCCTCTTATTTCATTCAATTAGAAGGAAAACGCTTTTTAATAGATCCTGTTTTCAGCGGGAACGCCTCTCCTATTTACGGCACTACAAAGGCTTTTAAAGGAACTGATATTTATACCTACGATGATATTCCGGAAATTGATTACCTGCTAATCACACATGACCATTATGATCATTTAGATTATAAAACCATTATGGAACTCAAACCAAAAATAAAAAAGGTAATCACGGCGCTTGGCGTTGGTTCGCATTTTGAATTTTGGGGATTTCCTGTAGAAAATGTTATAGAAAAAGACTGGCATGAAAAAATAGAATTAGATGAGAATTTGACAATTTATACCGCTCCTTCAAGACATTTTTCTGGCAGAAGTATCAAGCGCTGCAATACACTTTGGACTTCCTTTATTTTAGAAACGAAAAATTTCAAAATGTATTTGGGCGGAGATAGTGGTTATGATTCTCACTATGAAATAATTGGCAACAAATACGGTCCTTTTGATATTGCGCTTATCGACAATGGACAATATAATCCGGCATGGAAATACATTCACAATTTACCGGAAGATGGAATAAAAGCGATGAAAGACTTAAAGGCAAAAAGAGTATTTCCGGTACATAATTCCAAATTCCCTTTAGCTCTTCATTCCTGGGATGAACCTCTGATTAAAGTAACCGAATTGAATGCCAATTCAGAAAATCCTATTCCGTTGATTACACCAAAGATTGGAGAATTAGTGGAGTTGAAAAACGAAAATCAAGTGTTTCAACAATGGTGGAAAGGAGTGAAATAAATTTTAGATTGCAGATTTTAGATTGATGCGGAAACATCATGTTTGTCATTCCCAGGAACGAGGAATCTCCGCAAGTAGCTCGTCAAAGATTGTCGATTTTGATTGTAGAGTTACTTGCGGAGATTCCTCGTTCGGAATGACAAGAAATGAGAATGAAATTATTTATACATCCTATTCTCAATGAAATTACACAATTATTAAAACTTGAAACTAAAAAAACATTGAAACTAAAAATCAACCTTGTAGTCATTGCCTTTCTGGTAACTTTAAATCTGTTTTCTCAAAATACGTATGTGTTTTTAGGAAGCTACAATAAAGACAAAAATGCCGAATCAATTCAGATCTATCAATTAGATACTCTAAAAGGTAAACTAACCAAAGTAACTTCTGCAAAAAATGTCATAAATCCGTCTTACTTAACCATTTCTCCAAACGGAAAATATGTTTATGCCTGTACAGAAACCAAAACACCAAATGATGGAAATGTCAGCAGTTTTGAATTTAATACCGAAAATAAAACACTGACCTTTTTAAACAAACAGAAAAGCGGCGGCGAAAATCCGGTTTATGTTTCTGTTCATAAAAGTGGAAAATGGTTGGTTAATGCCAATTATACAGAAGGAAGCGTTTCTGTTCATCCTTTACTAGAAAACGGAAAAATAGATTCGCTTGCGCAGAATTTTCAATATGCAGACGGCAGTGTTCATAAGGAAAGACAAACGAGATCACATGTGCATTCAGCTGTTTTTTCTCCTCAAAATGATTACTTGTTTTTACCCGATTTAGGTGCAGATAAAATACGTTGTTATCGTTTTGATGAAACGGTGAAACAACCTTTAGTTGAAACCAATTTTCCTTTTATAAAAACAGATTTAGAAGCCGGGCCAAGACATTTTACTTTTCATCCGAATCAGAAATTTGGTTATTGCATCGAAGAAATGGCTGGTGCGATTAGTGTGTATCGATACTATAATGGAACGTTGAGTAAAATCCAAAGAATCAACACACATCCTGATAAAGTCACAGAAGGTTTTGAAAGTTCAGACATTCATATTTCGCCTGATGGAAAATTTCTTTATGCTACAAACCGTGGAAAAGAAAACAACATCGCTATTTTCTCTATTGATGAAAATGGTATTTTGAAAAACATTGGATATCAATCCACTTTAGGAAAACATCCAAGAATTTTTGCTCTTGATGAAAGCGGAAAATTCCTTATTGCCAGCAATGTTATATCTGGAAATGTGGTGGTTTTTAAAAGAAATGAAAAAACAGGATTGCTAAAGAAAACAGGAAACGAAATTAAAATGGAAAATGTTTCTTGTGTTCAGGTTAGAAGAATATAAATAATTGCCCACGGATATAAGTATTTATTTTTTTGTCATTCCGAGGCACGAGGAATCCCCGCAAGTAACTCCTCATAGAAAGGCGGACAATCTTTGTAGAGTTACTAGTGTGATCCTTCCTCTGTCAGGATGACAAACCATGACGTGAATCGGTGGCAAAAAATAAAAACAATAAAAAATGAAATCAGAAATTAATTTACAACCAGAAATTTTAGAAGACGATATTACCAAATTAGTTCCATTGAAGGAAACCGATTTTGATGCTTTATTTGAAATTGCTTCTGATCCTTTGCTTTGGGAACAACATCCAATAAAAGACCGTTATAAAAAAGAAGTTTTTCAGACGTTCTTTGATGGAGCCTTGAATTCTAAAGGCGGCTTATTAATTCTGGATGCGCTCACTAATGAGGCAATTGGTACTACCCGATTCTATGATTACAAACCGGAAAATTCAAGTATTGCGATTGGTTACACTTTTATTGGTCGAAAATATTGGGGTGGTCCTTATAATAAATCGAACAAAAAACTATTGATTGATTACGCTTTTCAAAATGTAGATTCGGTATTTTTCCACATTGGAGCTGAAAATTTCCGTTCTCAAAAAGCAGTTTTAAAATTGGGTGCAACAAAAGTAAACGAGATGAATTTTCCTCCGACTCCCGATGGTATTCTGCATTATGAATATGAATTGGTAAAAGGTTAAATGTTAGATGTTAGATGTTAGATACTCGTTAGTAGCAATAAATTAAATCTCTTACAAACTTTACTTTTTAATTTTTACTTTTCACAATTAACAATTAACACATGAAAAGAATAACTGTCTTCTGCGGTTCAAGTTTTGGAACCGAATCCATTTATACAGAGCAAGCCACATTACTTGGCGAAACATTTGCAAAAGAAAACATAGAACTCGTTTACGGCGGTGCAAAAGTAGGCTTGATGGGCGCAGTAGCCGATGGAGTTTTAAATAATGGAGGAAAAGCAATTGGCGTCCTTCCAAACTTTTTACGATCAAAAGAAATTGCGCATCTCGGTTTAACCGAATTAATTTTGGTAGAAAGCATGCACGAAAGAAAAACCAAAATGAATGATTTATGTGATGGCGTGATTGCGCTTCCGGGTGGTTTTGGCACACTGGAAGAACTTTTTGAAATGATAACCTGGGCACAATTGGGACTTCATAAAAAACCAATCGCTATTCTAAACATAAATGGCTTTTATGATTCTTTGATTGAGCTAACCAAAACTATGGTTGAAAAAGGTTTATTAAAAGAAGTGAATCAAAAAATGCTTCTGGTAAGTGATACTATTCCCGATTTATTACATCAAATGAGAAATTATACACCCCCTACAGTTGGAAAATGGATTGATAAAGACAAAATGTAAAGTATTATTATTAAATTAGTTACCCAAAAAATTACATCAAGTTTCACAATTCACAATTCACAATTCACAATTCACAATTCACAATTCACAATTCACAATTCACAATTCACAATTAAAAAAATGAAAACAGAAAATAACAAATTCGCAAAAGCCGAAATGCTTATTAGAAAACCTGTTTCAGAAGTTTTTCAGGCTTTTACTGATCCGGAAATCACAAGCAAATTTTGGTTTACAAAAGGCTCAGGCAAATTAAAGCAGGATAAAAAAACAGAATGGACCTGGGAAATGTATGGTTTTTCATTAACCGTCACGACCCATGTTTTACAGGAAAATAAAAAAATTGTAATTGAATGGGGAACTCCTGAAGAAAACACTTTGGTAGAATGGGTTTTCACGCCATTAAACGAAAATGAAACCTTTGTTAGCATAACAAATTCAGGTTTTAAAGGAGATACAGATAAAATAATTGATCAGGTTCGTAATTCTACCGAAGGCTTTACTTTGGTTTTAGCTGGAGCAAAAGCCTATTTAGAACATCATATTTTATTAAATTTAGTTTTGGACAGGTTTCCTAAAGGATTAGCTTAAAAGTTAATTTTGTTTCAGGTTTTAAGTTTCAAGTTCTACAGCAACTTGAAACCTGACCCGAGGCTGAAAGCCGAATTGGCGAAGCAAACTTGGAACTTTTTAAAACAAAAA
This sequence comes from Flavobacterium sp. LC2016-12, assembly GCF_015351595.1. Taxonomy (GTDB): domain Bacteria; phylum Bacteroidota; class Bacteroidia; order Flavobacteriales; family Flavobacteriaceae; genus Flavobacterium. The sequence continues at coordinate 104,003 of NZ_JADKPT010000004.1, forward strand.
TTATGGAGACTAAAAAACCTATAACCATAGACGAATACATTGGTGGATTTCCGAATGATGTTCAGGAAATTTTAGAAAAAGTTCGAATGACGATTCAAAAAGCAGCTCCGGATGCTACCGAGAAAATCAGTTATTCGATGCCAGCTTTTGAGCAAAATGGGATTGTGGTTTATTTTGCTGCTTTTAAAAATCATATTGGTTTGTATGCCTTACCAAGTGGTCATGAAGCTTTTCAGGAAGAACTTTCAAAATATAAATCCGGGAAAGGCTCTGTTCAGTTTCCCTTGAATCAGCCTATGCCATTTGAACTGATTACCAAGATTGTAAAATTTAGAGTGAAAGAAAATCTTGAAAAAGTCAAAAAGAAATAAAATCCTTTCCATTTTCTTTTCTATATTGGGTACATTATTCACAACTGAATTAAACCATTTTCTATGAAACAATTGCAATTCTGCTTTATAGCTATTATATTTTTTACAAGCCATTTTATTTTTGCACAAGATGAGGCTGCAATAGAAAAAGAAATCATTGAATTACGTAAACCTTTTAAAGTTAAGCACGATTCAATTATGAAATCTTATAATGAAAATGAATTATTGGTTAAAACTGAGAAGGATTCAGTTAAACGAAATCAGCTGATTCTCAAAGGCGATTCTATATACAATCATGTTGACAAAAATTATATCGATGAATTAAAAGTTGAGTTAAAATTTGCAAAGGCACATCCAAACTCCATGCAAAGCTTACAAATGATCAAACTCAGAGTAAACCGGTTTGAAGGCATAAACTTTTACGATAGTTTCGTTGAAGTCTTTCAAAATTTTTCTCCTGAAATCAAAAACTCTGAAACTGGAAAACAAATGGCTGAAAAACTCAATAATATCAACCAAAACAAAGTTGGAAATCCTGCGCCAAAATTCATTTTAAAAGATGTAAAGGGTAAAACCGTTTCTTTAGATGACTTTAAAGGCAAATATGTTTTAATTGACTTTTGGGCCAGCTGGTGTGCTCCATGTCGGGAAGAACTTCCGTTCATTAAAGAATTATATTCAAAATACCACCAAAAAGGATTTGAGATCATTAGTATTACCAAAGATGAAAAATCAGATCTATGGAAAAAGGCTATTGCAAAAGAAAAAATAGAATCCTGGACTCATTTTTCCTTAAAAGAAAATCAAACTGATATTGATATAAAATATGCCGTTACGGGTATTCCACATAAAGTTTTGATTGATAAAAACGGAATTATAATTGGAAAATGGAAAGGCAATCGTGAGGTTAACAAAAATGAAATAGACCAGCTTTTCAAATCTATTTTTGAAGCTGAATAATTTTTTAGATGAATTTACAAGAACATTATAACCAGCTTTATAAAAAATCTTCAAAAGCTATTTTGGAAGGAAATTATAAAGTTGATCACCAAATTAATGACGCATCGGATTCCCGATTCGGAGTAACTTTATTGATTCGTCCAAGCGATGAAATTAAAGCTCAAATTCAGTTGTTTTTAGATAAACTGAGAGAAGTAGATTCCCAACAATACTATTATCCTAATTCAGACATTCATATTACGGTAATGTCGATTATTTCTTGTTATGAAGGTTTCACTTTGGATAAGATAAGGATTGAAGAATATATCGAAATCATTCAAAAAAGTTTACTTGAGGTAGATGAAATTAAAATCGAATTTAAAGGCGTTACGGCTTCAACTTCTGCAATAATGATTCAGGGTTTTCCAACGGATGAATCTTTAAATAATTTAAGGGATAAATTGCGTGAGAATTTCAAAAAATCAATTTTACAGCAAAGCATCGACAGCCGTTATGCCATCGCAACTGCACATTCAACGGTTCTGAGATTTCAGGAAAAACTAGAAAATCCAGAGAAACTAATGGCTGTTGTAGAAAAATTTCGAGATTACGATTTTGGAGAATTTACAGTTGATAAACTCGAATTAGTTTATAATGATTGGTATCAGCGCAAAAGCAATACTATTGATCTTGCTGATTTCTATTTATAGTTTTTTTTACTTAAACTTCCCAAAATGCCATAATACACCCGAAGGATCGTGTAAAAAACATTCGCTTCCCCAATCTAAATGACGCGCTGGAGTTAATTTTACTCCATATTTTTCTGTTAGGTTTAAAGCCAAAAGCTCTCTATAATAACGATCGACATCATCAACTTCTAAAAAAATCATGGTGTTTTCAATCCATTCTTTTGCATAATAATCCTGAAGATAAAAAGCGATTTCTCCTGTCTTGAAGACAGAAAATTTGGGATCTAAAATCACTTCTTCGAAACCTAAATCTTTATAAAAACTTCTGGAGATTTGAAAATCTTTGGCACCTACGAATGGTCTTATTGATTGAACTTTGTGTTGCATTTTGCTTCTTTATTACTCAAAACCTAATTGTTTTCGCAAATCTAAATTGAAACTATATTGTTCCTGAACTGAAATTACTTTTCTCGAGCATTTGTTAATATCACTGCCTTCGACGGTCCATAAAAACGGATAAAAATTAAAAACTTCATCTCCTTTTAATTTAGAAACGTCATCTCTCCATCCGTTCCATCTGTTGCCTTCATAAAATTTATCCAAATCATTATTAAAGCAAAAACCTAGAAATTCAGAGTAAGTAATATCAAGAGGTTCAAATTCAAGATTATCCGGAGAAAAATAATAAATTTTGCCTAAATCTTTTCCCAGTCCGCCTCCGTTTAAAAGATAAAAACCGCCAATTGCATCATCTGCAATTAATAAAAAAGAAGGATTTTCTCCTAGTTCTTTATAGGATTTTCCCTTATTCCAATCCGGAAGTGTACGATTAAATCTTAAATTGCCTGAACCCAAAATTCGAATCCAGCCATCATCAATTAAAAGACCGCCTGTCATAAAAACAATTGCCCCCATCGACGAATGTGTCGAAACCTGAACTTTATATAATGTTTCTTTTGCTTTAATATCCTCTACAGGCAAAACTTCAACCTTGTTTTTTGCCGTTTTAATCCAACCTTCAACAGTTGTCCAAGCCGGATCTTTTTTATCTATAAGTTCTTCAGCACTTTTCATTTTGTTTTGTGCAGTTGCAATAAAAGTTATAAATATAAATGCAAGTAATAAGAAACTTTTTGTCATTTGTTCTATTATCTATTTTCTAACTCTTCTTCAAAATATTCCCCAAACCTCGACCAATCTGTTCAATTGCTTCAAGACCTTTGGTTAATGGTGTCGCAGTAAAATCTTCATAAGCATCCATAGAAGTTACTTTGTTATCGTCTTGCGGATACACCAAAATCAGGTTATTTTCGCTAAATGATTTTTCGAATTTCTGAGGTAATTTATCAAAAATGGATTGGTACGATACAGAACCTTTTCTTGATAAATTGAAAACAATCAAATCGGTTGATTTAATTTCATCTGAGATTGCATCGAAATCATCCCAGTCTAAAATACTTTTGAAACCTAATTTGGCATTCAGTTTCAAATAATTGGCAATTTGCTGAATTGACTGATGCGTTTTATATTCGGCATAAATCACAATCGGAATACTTAATTCCTGTGATAAGCGACAGATTTTCTGAATCAGAAGTTGAAATCCTACTCCTCTTTCAGAGAAAGGCGGACAAATGAAAACTAACCTTTTTTCTTCTATAAAGTTTCTTTCGAAACGACAGATAAACAAACTTTTATCAACGTTATTAATAATTGAATCTACGTTTTCACCAAAAATTTTATCTAAGAAACCCGTTTTTCGCGGCCAGCCCACAATCACAATATCCGACATTATTTCTTTTGAAGTTCTTGCAATTCCACTCGCAGGATTATGGTCAATTCGGGCAATTGTGTTTATTTTTACTTCTGATGCCGAACCCTGGATCACGAATTTATCAACTGCTTTTCGGTATCTTAAAATATTTTTTTCAGCCTGATCGTTATTCGGAACAATTGTCAATAAAGTAACGGGATTCGATGATTTTTTATCTTTGATCAAAAGCGCAAAATCTAATAAACTTGATGTTGCAGAGGTTTTCGCCAACGGAATCAAAATATGTTCATCTAAAATTTGATCTTGATGAGCATCTTCATGAGAAACTTCTTCTTCGCAAATGGCAATTTTTTTCGCTGCTTTTTCTGTAGCAAAAGAAGCTACGATACAGGTAATTAAAATCAAGATAATCGTTCCGTTTAGGATATTTTCATCTAATATTTTAGCTTTATACCCCACTAAAATAACGGCTAAAGTAGCTGCGGCATGCGCACTGCTTAAACCAAAGATAAGTTGTCTTTCAGTTTTGGTATATTTAAAAACGATCTGGGTAAAAAAGGCAGCAAACCATTTTCCGAAAATGGCTACAACACTCAATGTTCCGGCTACGATTAACGCTGTTGGGCCACTTAAAATCACACTAATATCAACTAACATTCCCACAGAAATCAGGAAAAACGGAATAAACAATGAATTCCCAATAAACTCAATTCTATTCATCAATGCCGATGATTGCGGAATTAAAGGATTCAGGGCCAAACCGGCAACGAATGCACCAATAATAGGTTCTACTCCTGCTACTTGTGCTAAAAATGCTGCAAAGAAAACGACAGAAAGCACAAAAATATAATGGGCATGTTTTTCACTTTCAAGTTTCTTAAAAAACCATTTCGCAATTCTTGGAATAACCAAAAACATAATAGCAGAAAAAATAATCAACGAAGCAGTTAGTTTTAACCAAAAAGCCTGATTCAGATTTCCTTCACTACTTCCCATAATAACAGCCAAAATAATCAGAACGGCAGTGTCGGTCAAAATAGTTCCTCCCACTGTAATGGCAACTGCCTGATTTTTTGCAATTCCCAGTTTACTCACAATTGGATATGCAACCAAAGTATGCGTTGCAAACATACTTGCTGTTAAAAAACTGGCATTAAAATCATATTTTAAAAGGTAAAAACAAACGGGAAAACCAATAGAAAGGGGGAAAATAAAAGTAAAAAAACCGAATAATAAACTCTTATTCTTGTTGGCTTTAAACTCATTCATATCGAGTTCTAAACCTGCAATAAACATTATATAAAGCAGTCCAATAGTTGAGAATAAATCTACTGCCGAATTTTTAGCCAGAATATTAAGTCCGTGAGGGCCAATAATTACTCCTGAAATAATCAAACCTATAATTCCGGGAATATTAATTTTCTTAAGTAAAATTGGCGATAATAAAATGATGAAAAGTATTAATGAAAAAATCAATACTGGATTGCTAAGTGGCAGTTCAAACTCTTCTAATAAATTCCTGAAAAATTCTATCATAATGTGGTTTTAGCTCCTGTGTGGTATATAAATTGTCTTAAAAAAGACATTTTCAGCATTCAGACAAAATACCCAAAGTTGCAGTTTATTTCGATTATTAAAAACTAAAAAAATCAGTCTTTTCTAGTAATAGCTATTTACAAAAATACCTAAAAAAATCCCGAACTTTTTATGAAAGACCGATATTAAGTAATTAAATTTACTTCTTTGCCAAATTATTAATATTTAATATTTATTTTAACAAAACTGCAACATTAACAATCAAAAATAAATCATCATTGCATTATTCAATTATCTTTGTCTTAATAAAAATTGTACAATGGAAGAATGTATCTCTGTTTTTGATATGCTTAAAATTGGCGTTGGCCCTTCAAGTTCACATACTTTGGGACCGTGGCGCGCTGCTGAACGTTTTTTAGAAGAGTTAAAAAACGAATCTATTTTGGAACAAGTTACCAGAGTCAAGGTTGATCTATATGGCTCACTTTCCTTAACTGGCAAAGGTCACGCTACTGATTTGGCCGTTATGCTTGGTTTAAGTGGCCAGGACCCTGAATATATTCCGGTAGACAATATTGCAGGGATTATTAAAACGATCGAAACCAAAAATGAAATCATTTTAGGGAATCAGATTACGATTCCGTTTTATTTTCTTCAGGATATTGTTTTCAACAAAGATTTTCTTCCTTTTCATGCTAACGGATTAAAATTCACTGCCTACAAAGCCGATGATTCTGAATATGAATCAATATTTTACTCTATTGGAGGAGGTTTTGTAGTTAAAGAAGAACGTACCAATGCCAAGATCAAAGAAGAGATTAAATGCGCTTTCCCCTTCCCGATTCAAAATGCTGTTGAGCTTTTAAATTATACGGTTTCAGAAAACAAATCAATCTCAGAGATTGTTTATGAAAACGAAAAATCGATGCGTCCGGAAGAAGAAATTCACTCTGAATTAATGCGCATCTGGAATACGATGTTAGAGTGCATGTATATTGGATGCCATACAGGAGGAATTCTTCCTGGCGGACTACATGTTCGCCGAAGAGCTTTTGATATGCATCAGAATTTAATTGGTCTGGCCAATTATGATAATCCACAATCCTGGCTGGAAGAAATTAGAAAAACCGAAGTTAAATTCCGCCAGATTTTAAAATGGGTTAGCTGTTTTGCACTTGCTGTGAATGAAGTAAATGCGTCTTTAGGCCGTGTTGTTACTGCCCCAACTAATGGAAGCGCTGGTGTAATTCCGGCTGTTTTAATGTATTATTTGGTAATTGAAAACCATAATGCCGGAGAAAAAGAAATCAAACAATTTTTGATGGTTGCCGGAGAAATTGGAAGTATCTTCAAAAAAGGATCAACTATTTCTGCTGCAATGGGTGGTTGTCAGGCCGAAATTGGTGTTTCGTCATCAATGGCAGCGGCGGCACTTTGCGAATTAATGGGCGGAAGTCCTGCTCAGGTATTGATGGCTGCCGAAATTGCCATGGAACATCATCTTGGTTTAACCTGCGACCCAATTGGTGGTTTAGTTCAGATTCCGTGTATTGAAAGAAATACTATGGGCGCTATAAAAGCCATAAATGCTGCCGAATTGGCTTTAGAAACTGATTCAAAAAATGCAAAAGTACCTTTGGATAAAGTAATTAACACCATGTGGCAAACTGCAAAAGACATGAATTCCAAATACAAGGAAACTTCTGAAGGCGGATTGGCAATTGCGGTTAATATGGCTGATTGTTAGAATATAATTACTTAATTTTGCAGTCAAAAAAATTTCGTTTTAAAAGTATATTCTGCTTTTAAAACTATTCAAAAAAACTAAAACTTACTTATATAATGTCAGTTGCTAAAAAAGATTATAAAAGAATCACTACCAAATCATTAATCGAAATGAAAAGCAATGGAGAAAAAATCTCTATGCTTACTGCGTATGATTACACAATGGCTAAAATTGTTGATACCGCAGGAGTCGATGTGATTTTAGTGGGAGATTCTGCATCAAACGTTATGGCTGGTCACGAAACAACTTTGCCTATTACTTTAGATCAAATGATATACCACGCTTCATCTGTTGTTCGTGCTGTCGAAAGAGCATTGGTTGTAGTCGATTTACCTTTTGGAAGTTACCAATCAGATCCAAAAGAAGCTTTGCGTTCTGCAATCAGAATCATGAAAGAAAGCGGCGGACATGCTGTAAAATTAGAAGGTGGAAAAGAAATTAAAGAATCAATCAAAAAAATATTAAACGCGGGAATTCCGGTAATGGGACACTTGGGGTTAACACCACAATCTATCTATAAATTCGGGACTTACAGCGTTCGTGCAAAAGAAGATGAAGAGGCTGAAAAATTGATTGAAGATGCCAAAATGCTTGAAAAAATAGGTTGTTTCGGAGTAGTTCTCGAAAAAATTCCAGCTGATTTAGCAAAAAAAGTTGCAGAGAGTATTTCAATTCCGGTTATTGGTATTGGAGCGGGTGGCGCCGTTGACGGTCAGGTTTTAGTTATTCATGATATGTTAGGAATGAACAATGAATTCAGCCCAAGATTTTTACGTCGTTATTTAAATTTATACGAACAAATGACTACAGCAATTGGTCAATATGCGGCTGATGTTAAGTCTAGTGATTTTCCAAACGAGAAGGAACAGTATTAATTTTTAAGGTACTAAGGTTCTAAGTTGCTAAGATTCTAAGGTTCCTTTTTTAGGTACAAAGGTTCAAAGCAACAAAGGTTCAAAGGTTTTAAAATGAATAGCCTCCAGCTTTAGCTGGAGGATTTTTTATTCACATAAAAAGGCTATAGCCGAATTCTTTCAATCCAAAATCTAAGAAGTCTAAGTAAGTCTAAAAATCTAAGCAAGTCTAAAATGAAAATAATTTCAGATAAAAATAATCTCCAAATTTTACACGAAGACAATCACATCATTGTGGTAAACAAACGTGTGGGTGATATTGTGCAAGGCGATAAAACGGGAGACAAACCTTTATCTGATGTTGTTAAAGAATATATCAAAGACAAATACAACAAACCTGGTGATGTATTTTTGGGTGTAATTCATCGTTTGGATCGACCTACAACCGGAATTGTTGTTTTTGCCCGAACAAGTAAGGCTTTGACACGAATGAACGAAATGTTCAGCAATCGTGAAACGCAAAAAACCTATTGGGCAGTTGTGAAAAATAAACCTCAAGAAGCAACTGCCAAATTGGTTCATTTCTTAAAAAGAAATGAAAAAAATAATACTTCAAAAGCACATTTAAAAGAAGTTCCTGATAGTAAAATTGCCAGTTTAGATTATACTGTTTTCAAAGAACTTCAAAATTATGTCGCTTTAGAAATTAATCTTCACACAGGTCGTCATCATCAAATTCGGGCACAATTAGCGGCTATTGGATCACCAATTAAAGGGGATTTGAAATATGGTTTTGACCGAAGCAATCCCGATGGAGGCATTCATCTACATGCCAGAAAACTTGTTTTTATTCATCCGGTCTCCAAAGAAAACATAACAATTATTGCACCTACTCCCGATGAAACCATTTGGAATGCGTTGTGATTTTATGATTTAATTGTTACTTTTTTAAATTTTATCGATTAACTTGCATAGAGTAAAAAAACAAGTTGATCAAAAAATGGACTATAAAAACGACATCGGATATAGAAAAGAAACGCTTAAAAAGTTGTTATATAACATCCAAAAAAGCGAAGATTTAATTGTAAAAGCTTTATACGATGATTTTAAAAAGCCAGAATTTGAGGCTGTTCTGACAGAAACAAATTATGTTATCTCAGACCTGAAAGACACCATCAAAAACATCTACAAATGGTCTGGTCGCAAACGTGTTTTTCCCTCTATTCTTAACTTCCCTTCTACTGATTATATTTATAAAGAACCTTACGGAAACGTTTTGGTAATTGCACCCTGGAATTACCCTTTTCAATTGGCTTTATGCCCGCTTATAGCAGCTGTAGCAGCTGGAAACAGAGTTGTCTTAAAACCATCTGAACTTACTCCAAACACATCAGCTATTATTGCTAAAATTATTGCAAAGACTTTTCATATCAATCACGTTGAAGTACATGAAGGCGGTGTTGACGTTTCTAATAAATTACTCGCACAACGCTGGGATTATATTTTCTTTACCGGAAGTGTCGCCGTTGGTAAAGTTGTTGCCAAAGCAGCGGCAGAAAATCTAACTCCGATAACATTAGAATTAGGTGGGAAAAACCCTTGCATTATTGACGAAACTGCTAATTTAAAATTAGCTGCCAAACGAATTGTCTGGGGAAAATTCATCAATGCAGGCCAAACTTGTATTGCACCGGATTATATTTTGATACAAAAGAATATGAAAGTCAATTTTATTACTTTTTTAATTGACGAAATCATAAAATCATACGGCAAAAAACTAGACAAATCTCCTGATTTTGCCCGTATTATCAATACAAAAAACTTTCTTCGACTAGACAGCATGATCGAACGTGAAAAGGTAATTTTTGGAGGTGAAACGGATGCCAATAAGTTATTTATTTCTCCTACATTGATTGAAGAGCCGGCACTTGATAGTCCTGTAATGAAAGAGGAAATTTTTGGTCCAATTTTACCTATTCTTACCTATGAGACTGAAGCCGAAATTCACAATGTCATAAATAAATATGAAAAGCCACTCGCCTTTTATATTTTCAGTGAAAATCATTCTTTTGCTAAAAAACTTATAGCAAATTATTCTTTTGGAGGTGGCTGTATTAATGATACCGTTGTTCATTTCTCAAACAAAAGATTACCATTTGGTGGCGTTGGACATAGTGGAATTGGAGCTTATCATGGTAAATTGAGTTTTGATATTTTCTCTCATCATAAAGCTATTGTCAAAAAAGGAAATTGGTTAGATCTTCCTATGCGATATGCACCTTATAAAGATAAATTAGCTTCTATCAAACGATTACTAGACTGGATGTAATTAATCAAAAATAGACTTATTGATATTTTGTAGATTATCATACGTAATTGATTAAAAATATTATATTTACGTTTCAGTATTAAACCTAAGCGTAAAAAATATAAAAACAATTCTACTATTAAAATGAAATCTACACTTGATCAAATCGAAGACATTAAAAATCACGGCTATTCCTTAGATTTTTCAACTGTCTTTAACCATGCTTTTGAAAATTATAAAAAAATAGCACTTTACTTCGGGCTCATTATTTTAGTCTTTTCAGTTATCTTTTTTTTCGGCCTTTTTAGTGTACTTTTTGCTATATATGGAGTAGAAAGTATGAGTAAAGATTTTTTTGAAAATTTCGATAGTCAAAAACAAAGCGCTGTACAAATGCTTATTTCTTTACTTGGCACTTCAGTAATAAGTGGTCTTATTGCTCCTTTTAGCGCTGGTTTTCTTAAAATGGCAGACTGTGCAGATAAGGATGAAGAATTTAATGTTTCCACTATTTTTACTTATTATAAAATACATCATTTTTCACAGATATTTACAGTTGGCTTTATTATAGCTATCATTAGCGGTGCAATTTCAACAATTATTGGCGCTTATTTTAACGAAATGGGTATCATTGCTGTGTCGATCTTGCTAAATTTAATCATATCATTTCTTACCTATTTAGCTATTCCATTGGTGATTTTTGGAAATTTAAAAGCATTAGATGCCTTGAAATCATGTTTAATTATCATTAGTAAAAATCCACTAATAATCCTTGCTCTGGTTATTGTTGGTTTTATAGGGTCTTTCATCGGTTTCTTTGGATGTTGTATTGCCATAATTTTCACGCTTGCTTTTAATACATCAATGACCTACGCAACTTATTATGGGATTTTTAATATGGAAGAAGAAGATCCAATTGACACAATAGGTCAGTCAGATTTAGAATAAAACGAAAATTCTAAATAAATTAAGAGCTTAACCAACTCTGTTTAGAAAATTCAAAATGCTATTTACTAAACCAACATACCACAAATACTATGGTAGTAAACTATAGTTTTTACAATTCACTGCTTTCAGGAATTACCTATTTTGGTAATACCCTGAAAGCAGTTATAACAAATTGGTATGTGTTTGCTCCTGAGATTATTTTCTACAACAATCCAAAACTTATTATTTTAGGTTTATCTCTTTTGGGTTTCTTAAGCATTCTCGTTTATCAGTTTTTTAAAATCAAAGCTAAAATTGGTAATTTCATTGAGAAAAGAAAAGAAACGGACACAGCCAATAACGAATATCAATTATATACTTTATTTTTTGGTATCGCGGTTATTTTAATTGAAATCATCAATGAAATATTTAAGATCAGACCAAAAAGCCTCCTAGTTGCCAATGTTTCTATAGGTGTTTTTGTCCTGATAATTTATCTTCTGACAGATAAAATAAAAATACTACGAGATAAAATTCAGGGCGTTTTTATCGTATCGTTTTTTATTTACATAAGCTATGTTGCCCGCAATATTATTTACCTTCCAAGTGATGTTGTACCCATAATTACCTTTTTAATTTCATTTTTCTTTTCGTACAACATTTTAAAACCAATAAAAATATATTGGGCATTTGTTGCGATCACCTTTACCTTTCTAACCATAACAGTTGTTTTTAATTTAATTCCACTTAAATCATCTGTTCTACTGATCAATTTCAGCATTGTCACTTTTATTATTAATCAGGTAAAGTATGCCGTTCTATTAAATAATCGGGATAACTTTAGATTTACCAATGAAATTGTTCATAAAGGAAACTCCCTGACAATTGCCACAAATGAAAAAGGGGAATTACTTTTTTGCAGCGAAACCATCACTTCAATTTTAGGCTATCTGCCAGAAGAGGTAAAAGGACTGGAGTTCTGGAGACTTACAGAAGACCCGGAATTCAACAAAGAGAATTATCAAAAAAACTACATTGACAATAAATTATACATTAGAAAATTAAAAAATAACAACGGCGAATTTAAATACATCCAATGGAAAGATAAAAAGTTCTCAGAACGTCTGATTATTAGTATTGGTCAGGATGTTACAGAACAAATTATTGTTCAGGATCAATATAAAAATCTTATTCAGACTGCGACCGATATTATTTTTGAAATAAATGCCGATGGATATTTTACGTTTATCAATGAATTTGGTTTTTCACTTTTAGGTTATGCAGAAAATGAAGTGATTTTACAGCATTATTCTAATTTTATTCATGAAGATTATATTAGAAATGCTGTTGATTTTTACGAAAATCTGGAAAAAAACGGAAACAATTATCCCACAATCGAAATTCCAATTATAAAGAAAGATGGAAGCCTGGTATGGATTTCACAAAAAGTAATTGTCCGCAAAAATGATTTAGACGAAATCATAGGTTTTGCTGGTATCGCCAGGGATATTACAGAGATAAAAAATATTGAAAATGAGAAAAAAAGGCGTTTAGAAAAAATTGAAGCCTATAACAATTCAACTAAAAAATTATCGACAACAGATTTTCGTGAATATAATAATCTGCAAACCGTAATCGATTCAATAATTAAAGAAGCGGCGACAATTTCAAAAGCAAACAGAGTAAGTTTCTGGAAATTTACGGGTGACGTAATTATATGCAGAAACCTATTCAGTAGTGATGATCAAAATTTAAGTGATAAAAACATTCTGGACAAGGAGTCATATCCTATTTATTTTGAAACCTTAAAAAACAAAGCCATAATAAATGCGCCCGATGTTTTTGACAAATTAGAAACCTCTGAATTTCAGGAAATTTATTTTAATAAAAACAAAATAAAATCAATGCTTGATGTTCCAATCTTTTCAAATGGACAGTTAGCCGGCGTAGTGTGTTTTGAAAGTACAGGAGAAAAAAGAGATTGGGACAATGAAGATATCAACTATGCCAGAACTATTTCTGATGTAATTTCATTGGCTATTTCTTCTCAGATGCGACTCAAAGCAGAGAAAAAATTAGAACTTAAAAGTGATTTATTATCTGCATTAGCTTTATGTACCGAAAAGTTTCTTCTGAGTAAAAGTCTGCAAAAAATGTTTCAGGAAACATTTGATATTATTGGAAAAGCCTCCAAAGTGGATCATATTTTTTACCATGATAAAAATTTCGAAACCAATACTATAAGTCAACAGTATAAATGGTCCCGAGATGGAATTGAACACCAGATAACTGAATTGCAAGATTTTACTGAGGATAATTTAAAAGAAATTATTCTTCATTCTCATAATAGAAAAGTGTTAAATACGCGAACCCGCGATCTGGAAGACACGTTTTTTAAGCAATTACTAATCGCTAATAATATTAAATCCATATTAATATTACCGCTATTTACCAACAACATTTTTTCAGGTTTTATTGGTTTTGATGATTGTACCAAAGAAAGAAAATGGACTGATGATGAAATTTATATTTTTCAAACATTAGCCAATAACATTTCTTCTGCCTTAGACCGAAATAGAAATATCGCCAAAATTAAAGAAAGTGAAGATGCAATTAAAGCCAAAGAACTGGCAGAAGCTGCAAATAAATCAAAATCTGATTTTCTGGCTAATATGTCGCACGAAATCAGAACACCTTTAAATGGTATTATCGGTTTTACCCATTTATTGATGAAAACCAATCTTGAAGAAATTCAGGAAAAATACATGACAACCATCAATCAATCGGCTCATTCACTACTGGAAATCATCAACGATATTCTTGATTTTTCTAAAATTGAAGCCGGAAAACTGGAGCTTTTTATTGATTTGTATGATGTTCAGAAAATACTGGGTCAAATATTTGATTTAATTATTTACGAATCCAATCAAAAAAATCTCGAACTCGAATTAAACCTGGATCCTGAAGTACCAAAATACATCTGGACAGATATTGTTCGCCTTAAACAAATTTTGATCAATCTTTTATCTAATGCTATCAAGTTTACAAACGAGGGATCAATCAAACTAAACGTCACTGTTCTGGATCAAAAATCAGATGATAATTACATCATTCGTTTTTCTGTAATTGATACTGGAATTGGAATCTTAGAAAAAAATCAGAAAAAAATATTCAAGGCTTTCTCCCAGGAAGATAGCTCAACAACTAGAAAATTTGGAGGAACAGGTTTAGGATTAACTATTTCGAATCAATTATTAGCTTTAATGGAAAGTCGTTTACAACTTAAGAGTAAAATAAACGAGGGAAGTAATTTTTATTTTGATCTGAATTTAAAAACCAGCCATGAAAGCATCAATGAAAAATTTAAAGAAATTTCAAAGCAAAATAATCCGGAATATGCTTTAAGTTATAGTTCGAATCGAAAGAAGGTGAGTATTTTAATCGTAGAAGACAACAAAGTAAATATGCTTCTTTTAAAAACGATTGTAAAGAATTTAAACCTGAATGCTATTATTTTTGAATGTGAAAACGGATACGAAGCCGTCAAACAAATTGAAAGCATTAATCCGGATCTTGTTTTTATGGATATTCAAATGCCAATTATGAATGGCTATGAAGCTACAAAAGCAATCAGAGTTACCGAAATAGGCCAACGTATACCTATAATCGCTGTAACCGCCGGAGCAGAAAAAGAAGAACGAAATAAATGTTTATCAGCGGGAATGAACGATTATATCTCAAAACCTATTATAAGAGGTACGGTTGAAGAAGCGATACGAAAATGGTTGAAATAATTTTAAACTAAATTGTTTCTGGTACTGTGTAATTCCCGAAAAATACATAAATTCGTGTGAAAGAAAACTTAAAAAAGTTTAAAACCAAAGTATTATGAAATGGTTAGGCAGAAGACAAAGTGATAATGTTGAAGACCGAAGAGGTGTCTCAGGAGGAAAAGTAGCCCTTGGAGGCGGCGTTATCGGAATCATTATTTTGTTATTAAATGTTTTTGGTGGTGAAACCGGTCAAACTGTCGGCTCTGCATTAGAGCAACTGCAAGGTGGTCAACAGCAAACTGAAGCTGCGACTCCATTGAGCAAAGAAGACGAAGAAATGGGGAATTTCGTACGTGTAATTCTTGCTGACAACGAAGACATCTGGAGTAAAATATTTGAAGAACATGGCATGACCTATAAAAATCCAAAATTGGTGCTTTTTAGAGGTTCTGTACAAACAGCCTGCGGTGGGGCATCCTCTGCCTCCGGACCTTTTTATTGTCCGGGTGATCAAAAGGTTTATATGGATTTAGGCTTCTTTGAGGAGCTAAAAACTAAATTTGGTGCCAAGGGTGGCGACTTTGCAATTGCGTACGTTATAGCGCACGAAATTGGCCATCACGTTCAAACCTTACTTGGAACGTCGGCAAAAATGCGTCAGGCACAGGAAGGGAAAAGTGAGACCGAAGCAAACAAGCTTTCCGTTGCATTAGAATTACAAGCCGACTTTTATGCTGGGGTATGGACACACTATAATCAGAAAAACTTAGATACCGATGATATTGACGAAGCTTTAAGTGCTGCCAATGCTGTTGGTGATGACGCAATTCAAAGTAAAATGAGCGATCAGGTGGTTCCGGATTCTTTTACACACGGATCATCAGAACAAAGAATGTACTGGTTTAAAAAAGGTTTTAAAACCGGAGACATTGAACAAGGAACTACATTTGAAGAAATTCGATAATTCAATAAACCAAATATAATAACCAACCAAAGCATGACTTAAACGTCATGCTTTTTTTGTTTCCACCATATAAGTCATATAAGTTCATTTAAAAACTACTTTGAACTTATAAAAAGACTTTTTAAGTTTTCATTTGTGTTGTTTGAGTTTTTCCTTCAGAATACGAAGTTCAAATATTTCCTTTCCACACTAGATTTATATGTACTAAAACTTAATCACTCCACAAGCTTTCGCAGTAATTTTAAAAAAAGCTTATATGACTTATATGGTGAAAAAATTAAGCGGACAAAAAAAGCCTTGAATTTCTTCAAGGCTTTAAATTTCTGGGTGGCTGACCGGGTTCGAACCGGCGACCCGCGGCACCACAAACCGCTACTCTAACCAGCTGAGCTACAACCACCATTTTGCTTAGCGGTTGCAAATATACAACTAATGTTTACTTCCGCAAATAAAAAATTGAAAAATTATTAAACTTTTTAAATCAAATCTTCTAAGCTATTGACTGCCAAACATCTTTCAACCGTAAAACCTTCAGCAAAATCTTTCCCAACAAGTCGTCCTAAGTCCTTAGCGCGGTAATTTAGGCTTTCAAAAAAGTTTTTACTTGTAATTGGCGTTGCAGGTTCATCAGAATTTGGATCATAAAATTGAGTTTTATAAGCCGCAATTGCTTCTACTTTTTTATCCTCAAAGCCCGTAATGTCTACAACAAAATCTGGTTCAATGTTTTTCCACTGTATATAATGATAAACCACTTTCGGTCTCCAGGCTTCTTGTTTTTCACCATCAACAACAGTTTCGATTTTCATCAATCCAGATAAGAAACAAGCGTCAGAAACTAATTTGCTTCCTTTTCCGTGATCAATATGGCGATCATCAATTGCGTTACATAATACAATCTCCGGTTTATATTTTCGGATCATCTTAATAATTTCCAACTGATGCTTTTCATCATTAACGAAAAAACCGTCGCGCATGGCTAAATTTTCCCGAACCAAAACACCTAATATTTTTGCGGCAGCTTTCGCTTCTTCATCTCTGATTTCGGCAGTTCCTCGGGTTCCTAATTCTCCTCGGGTTAAATCTACGATTCCCACTTTTTTTCCTAGTGAAACTTCTTTTAAAATTGTTCCGGCACAACCCAATTCTACATCATCAGGATGTGCGCCAAAGGCTAGTATATCTAATTTCATTTTTTTTGTTTCAAGTTTCAGGTTTCAAGTTTCAGGTTTCAAGTTTCAGGTTTTACGTTCCAAAAACTTGAAACCTGAAGCTTGAAACTTTTTAACAATTATTATTCTTTTTTATATTCAAAACTCTTTTCATCGTCATTGATTTATTGACGCTTTCCTCCCACTCTTTTTCGGGAATACTTTCTTTTGTAATACCGCATCCCATATATAGAATGGCTGTTTTATCTATAATTTGCATGCTACGTAAATTTACAAATAAATCAGAACTATGCGCATTATGCGCGAAACTGCAATTTAATTCGCCTAGAAAACCCGTGTAGAAAGTTCTATCGTAGTTTTCATTTTCAATTATGAATGCTTTTGCCTTTTTCTTTGGTAAACCGCAAACTGCGGGTGTCGGATGAAGTGTGTCAATAACTTCCTCTAAAGTAGAATTATCATTTAAAACTCCCGAAATATCCGTTTTAATATGCCAGATTGATCCTGCTTTTATACTATATGGTTCCGTAACAACTACTGAAGAAGCAACTTCACGCAATCTTTTCACAATAAAATCAGTTACGTATTGCTGTTCGTCTTTTTCTTTTTGCTGCCAGGATATCTCTGTTTCTAAAGTTGCTTTTTGCGTCCCTGCCAAAGCTGTTGTTTCAAAAAAATTTCCATTTGCCTTTAACAATTGTTCCGGAGTTGCTCCCATCCAAAATCCAATTTCCGGATGAAAAAAACAATAGGAGAAACTCGACGGATAAAGATGAATCAAACGTTTAAAAGTGACGATAAAATCAAAATCTATCAAATCAACTTTTTCACTTCTGGATAAAACTACTTTTTTGAATTCGTCGTTATTAATGGCTTCAATTCCTTTTGAGACCAAATCCTCATATTGACTTTTTGCTTCGGAATCAACAAACAGATCATCAATTTCGTTGAAACTAAAACCAACAAAGGTCTGTTCGGCACTAATAATTCTCGATTCTTCCTCTGGAATTACAAATAGCTGTTTTTCATCAAAAGAAGCAAAAACAAAGCCTTTTTCACTATAATCTGTGACTTTGTACAAAGTATCATTTTGCTGCAAAAGCGCAAAAATACTGGACGAATTAGGTTTAGAATAAATTACAAAAGGCAATTTCTGCTCCTGATGTTTTCTTATAGTGGAGAAAAAGTCGTTCATGTTTATATATGTGTTCTGTCAAAATACATAAAGTATCTTGTTATTTAATCTTCATCAGCTGAATATTGAAATTCAGTAAATCTTTTTTCTTCTCAAAAAATGATTTAGATAAAATTAGTTGATAATTACTCATTGCTTTAGACATAACGTCTAAACATTCATTTAGATATTCGTTTTTACTAAAGTAAACCCAATCTTCAGATAAATATTTTGTAAACAATTCTTTCATCTCGATTGTAATTACATTACTGTAATTTTTGTTTTCCAACATTTCTTCGATTTGTTTTTTAAACTTATCTTCTTCTCTTTTTAGCAATATCATATTTTTTTCAATCACATCATAGGTGTTTACCTGATGCATAAATTCAGAAGCATTTATCATTTTCACAAAGTAATCAATCTTAACATCAAATTCCTTGTCCATTTTTTGCAACTCAGCATAATTACTTTTATACTCTTCCTTTTTATTTTGATTCTTTGCCAAATTCAAAAAATAAAGATAAATCTCAACATCATTCTTGGTGATTTGATCTTTAATTTCTTCTAATTCCGTTTCTAATTCATCAATTAATTCTTTAGCATTTTTAGATAAAACTTTGTGCCCATTATATGAAAATGATTTTATCTTAAAATTACCATCAACAATTTGTTTTAATGTATTAATATCTCTTTCTAATGAAATGGAATTATATACCAAATCTACTGACGAATTATTAAACAGTTCGTTTACATCAGAAATTAAGGCTTCCGGCAAAACCGAATCGAAATCAATCTCACCCAGGTTTTTATCATCATAATAACTATTGTAAAAATCATTGAATGAGTTTGATAAAAAGTCATTTTCATACTCTTGAAAAAATTTCTCATTTTCATGAAAAACTACTTCATTAGAATAAGTAACCGCAGAAAATAATTTATTTGTAAACTTATTTTGCAATTGTTCACCATCTTTAAATAACCCTATTGCTAATGAATTGTTTTCTCCATTAGATTTTATATTCAATTTTTCTAATTCCTTAACCCTATCTTCTATACTAGGATGTGTTCCCCATTTATTTTCAATAACCAATTTTGATTTATTGTATCTGGAAAGAAAATCAGGCGTTAACTGTGGTAAATTATTTTCGACCTCAAGTTTACTTTTTGCAGCAATAAAGTTCATTACAAAAGATTGCTGTGAATAAATATTTTCTGTAGTAACCGAATCCGAAATTTTTTTTCCATAATAATCCAACACAGCATTAAACGAATGGTCTGCAAGATCAAGCCTTAACAACGATGTTATCAATGGCTTGGAACCTGTAACACTTGCTGCAACAGCATCCGCATGAAATTCCATTTGTCTTGACAAAGCGTGATAATTGATATTTACTACGCTATATACCTGTTTCAATACCCATTGAATTCCTTCAACAATTTTTATAGCAATTGTTGCAAAAAAAGCAAAGTATGCGTTAACACTTCCCCAACTATTGGCAATTGAGTTATATGAATTATTATCATAAAGCATATTATGAATAATTTGGTTTACATTATAAACATAACTACCCACTTTCATACTTCGTTGCGAAAAGTGTCCAAATTCATGTGCCAAAATGGCTTTCAGCTCAACCTCGGAAACGGAATTTATAAGCCCAACTCCTATTTGTAGATTTTTTTTGATCGGTAAAAACATGCTCCAAAAAGTAGAATCGTAAAAAACCGAGGCATTCACTTCTGACGATAAATAAATCTTCTTAGGAAAATCTGTTTTAACTGCACTTACAATTTCATCAATAAAAGCGAATAATTTAGGCTCTTCTTCGCGGGTTATTTCTATTAAATGAGAGCGATCAACAGTATGTTTTACAAACATAAATTTAAAAAGAAAAACCAAAACAAGTACGCCCATACAGAGCAGACCTGCACCAATCATAATAGTAATAAACATTGGCTTTGCAGCAATAATCATAAAACCTGCATAACCTGCTAAAACGGTAATAGCAATTCCTGAAAGAATTAAGGCGAGATAAACAATAAAAAAAAAGATAACAGAAAGAATTGCATTAGTTGTCCTTTTTTTGAAGGTGGCAGAAACCGGAGCTGTGTAATTTTGCGTCATTAATTTTATAGCGATTTGGATTGTAAAATATTTTAATCTTTCTTTTTATCTAAAACCATATTAGTCAATTTGCAAAGCGAAATCAAATTTCCGGCTTCATCCGTAATTTTAATCTCCCAAAGATGAATACTTCTTCCTTTATGAATGATTCTTGCAGTTCCAAAAACCCAACCTTCACGAATACTTTTTAGATGATTTGCTGAAATTTCGATTCCACGAACTTCCTGTTCTCTCGGATCGATAAAAAAGAAAGAGGCTGCACTTCCAACACTTTCGGCCAAAGCGACTGAAGCTCCTCCATGTAATAAGCCCATTGGTTGATGAACACTTGGATTTACAGGCATTTTTGCAGTTAAAAAGTCCTCGCCTGCATCTATATATTCAATTTTTAGCGTTTCCATCAAAGTGTTTTTAGAAAACTGATTGCAACGCTCTAAAATTTGTTCTTTTGTATAATTCATTTAAAATAGGCTTTAAAATCGTAAAATTAAAGAAAAGATAAGATACAAATTAGAAAATCCAATTCTAATATTAAAAATCATTTATGAACCTGACCCTTTTTTGTTATTTTTACAAAAAAAGATTTTAAATGCGTCACTATTTTGCACTCTTCTTTCTCGGCCTACTTTTAGCTTTCAGTTCTTGCCGAACTGATTTTGATACCGTTGCCAGCACAGGAGATTTAAAGTTTTCAAAAGATACCGTTTATTTGGACACCGTTTTTAAGAATATTGGTTCGAGCACTTACCAACTAAAAGTCTATAATAAAACTAAAAACGATATCTCAATTCCGATTATTCAACTCAAAAAAGGATTAAATTCTAAATACCGAATGACAGTTGACGGAATGACTGGTAACAATGGGAAAATCTTCAATAATGTTACGCTTTTAGCCAAAGACAGTTTGTACATTTTTGTAGAGACAACAGCAGATATTACAGATGCTGATCCCACTGATTTTTTATATACTGACGAAATTCAGTTTGACAGTGGAGCGAATCTTCAGCAAGTAGCTTTAGTAACTTTAATTCAGGATGCTGTTTTTTTATATCCGAAGCAAAATGCTGATGGAACTAAGGAAAAAATTCAAATCGGCGGAAAAGAGGTTGATGGATTTTATTTAGATGAAAATGATGTTGTAAACGGAAATGAATTAATTTTTACTAATGACAAACCTTATGTACTTTACGGTTATGCCGGAGTTCCCGAGAATAAAACTGTAAAATTTGAAGCCGGCGCAAGAGTTCATTTTCATGATAATTCGGGCTTATACATTGGTGACAATGCTTCACTCCAAATTAATGGCGCAGCTTCAACAACCAACAAACTTGAAAACGAGATTATTTTTGAAGGTGATCGATTGGAGTCGCTTTATTCAGATATTCCAGGGCAATGGAATTCAGTTATTTTTTCTAATGGAAGCGCAAATCATACTATCAATCATTTAACTCTAAAAAATGCTGTTATTGGTTTAGATTTCCAAAATCCATTTAATACGGTTGAAATAAAGAATACTCAAATTTACAATTGTGTCGAATATGGAATTTTAGCAAAAAACACGCATATCATTGGCGAAAACATTGTAATTAATTATGCTGGTTTAGCAAGTTTATCTTGCGTGTATGGTGGTAACTATAATTTTACACACTGCACCTTCAATAATAACTGGCAAAGCAGCTCGCATTTTGCTGTTAATTTAAGTAATAGTCTGTCTGGTGAAACACCCGAAACAAATCCGCTGACGAACGCAACTTTTAACAACTGTATTATTTACGGCTCAAATACTAATGAATTTAATTTAAACAAAAATACCAGCGCCCCATTTGTTTATCAATTAAACAATTGTCTGTTAAAATTTAGCAGTTCTTCAACTAATCCAGATTATCAATTTAAAACAGATGCTGTTCATTACAATCAGATTATCCTGAATGAAAATCCGAAGTTTTATAATGTTTCTCAGAATAAATTCAACATTGATAATACTTCATCCGCTTTCGCGAAAGGAAATCAGATCTACATAATACCGTTCGATATTATTGGGGCAACAAGAACTTCTCCTCCGGATTTAGGTGCTTATCAGAGTGCAGTCTTCCCTAAATAAAGAAAATTTGCTACGAAGGCACAAAGACACCAAGTTTTTTATTTTTCTATGTGAATCTATGCTGGTGAAATAATCTCGTAAAGTCGCATTTTTTTTGTTTTAAGAAACAATTAAGCTACAGATCTCATTTCTTCGAAATGGAAAAAAATGAAAACAACCTAGGGATTCTGTGCCTTTGCGAAATTAAAAAAACTTTGTGTCTTTGTGTCTTCGTGGCAAAAAAACAACTAGTAAGAAAATATATCTAAAAATAAACATTCCTTAACTTCATGCATTCATAAAAGTAGTATTTTTGATACAATAATAAATTAATTCATTTAATATCAATTTATTACACAACCAAATCTAAAACTATTTTTTATGAAAAAACACTACTCTTTTTTTTTATTACTTGTTTTCACAGCAAGTTTTGCACAGATTCCAAGTGGGTATTATAACACTGCAACCGGGACCGGTTATACCTTAAAAACACAATTGTACAACATCATTAAAGGACATACCGATAACGGATATGCAGGTTTGTACACCACCTATCAAACTTCTGACGTCGATAACTTTTATGAAAACGACGGAACGGTCCTGGACATGTATTCTGAAAATCCTTCCGGAACAGATCCTTACAATTACAGCACAGGAACTACACAACGATGCGGAAATTATTCTGTTGAAGGCGATTGTTATAATAGAGAACATATTATTCCGCAATCTGTATTTAACGAGCAATCTCCAATGGTTTCTGATGCACATTTCATTACACCAACAGATGGAAAAGTAAACGGCATACGTTCCAACTATCCTCATGGAACTGTAGCTTCAGCAACTTATACGGCTCAAAATGGAGGAAAATTAGGTTCAAGTTCTGTATCTGGATATTCAGGAACTGTTTTTGAACCTGTAAATGCTTTTAAAGGCGACATTGCCAGAATGTATCTCTATTTTGCAACACGTTATGAGAATACCGTTGCGGGATATTCCTACGCCATGTTTGATGGTTCAAGTAACAAAGTTTTTACAACGGCATTTTTAAATCTTCTTTTGGCCTGGCATACACAGGATCCGGTAAGTGCGAGAGAAATTGCACGAAACAATGCCATTTATGCACGCCAAAATAATAGAAATCCCTATATCGATCATCCGGAATATGTAAATCAGATCTGGGGCGGTACTCCTTCCGGAGATACTCAGTCACCAACTACTCCGACAAGTCTGGCTTCAACATCAAAAACAGCGACTTCAATTACAGTTGTCTGGACAGCTTCAACTGATAATGTTGGTGTAACAGGTTATGACGTTTATGCCAATAGCGTTTTAAAAACTACTGTTTCAGGATTATCAGCAACAATCACTGGCTTAACAGCTTCGACAAGTTATTCAATCTATGTAAAAGCAAAAGACGCTGCCGGAAATGCTTCTGCATCCAGCAATACTATTGCCGTAACCACAAACAGCAGCGGTACCGGAACAGCAACCGATTTGCTTTTCTCTGAGTATATTGAGGGTTCAGGCAACAATAAAGCTTTGGAGATTGCAAACAATACCGGAAGCTCTGTCAGCTTATCTGCTTACACTATAAAAAAACAAACCAACGGGGCAGGTTCCTGGAGTACTGGTTTAGCTTTAAGCGGAACGCTAACAACTGGAAGTAAATTTGTAATTGTAAACAGTTCTATTTCTTCCGCTTGTTTTTCTACAAGCGCAGCCAATATTTCGACCACAGCAACCGAATTGACCTTCAACGGAAATGACGCTGTAGGTTTATTCAAAAATGGCGTTTTGATTGATATTATTGGAACTTTCAGCGGCGGAACTGCAAACTTTGCAATTGATGTTACCTTAAGAAGGAAATCAACTGTAACTTCTCCCTCAACAACTTTCAATTTAAGCTCACAATGGGATTCGTACACCACAGATACTTGTAACAATCTGGCAAGCAAAATGGCACAGCCTATTGAAGACGAAGAAATTATTGAACTTTCAGATGAAATTATAATTTATCCAAATCCTTCAGACGGGAATTTCTATGTTGGTTTTTCTAGTTTAGAAGAAGTCTACTCCATTGAAATTATCTCCTTTGCCGGACAAAAAGTTTTTGAAAAACAAAACACTTCAGACCCTGCTATTTCAGTAAGTCATCTTGCTAAAGGAATTTATCTGGTAAAAATCACAAAAGACTCCAAAACGATTATTAAAAACATCGTTATCAAATAATAAAACCACATCTTACTTCATTTAAAAAGCGGCATATTGTCGCTTTTTTTGTTTTGCCACTAAGACATCAGGTTTTCTTTAGCCACAGATTAAAGGATTAAAATAGATATTTCACGCAGATTTTAAAAGATTTAATTTTAAAAATTAGTTGCAATAAATTATCTGCGAGCATCTGCATAAATCTGCAAAATCTGCGTGAAACAAAAAAAACTTTGTGCCTTTGTGTCTTTGTGGCAAAAAAACATTAAAAGAGTTCCTTTTCAAATTTGCGCTTACTATTTATTTACACTAAATTTGCACCTTCAATACAACAAACTACACATCACAATGATCCATTTCTTTGAAAACCAAAGCAAAACTGTTTTCGCGGTACAAACGCAAAACGAAATTTCGGCTCAAGACATTTCAAAATTAAACTGGCTTTTTGCCAACTCTAATAAGATCGAAAAATCCGCTTTGACGGATTTTTTTGTTGGTCCCCGCGCCACTATGATCACACCTTGGAGTACAAATGCTGTAGAAATCACTCAAAACATGGGTATTCCGGGCATCATCAGAATTGAAGAATTTCATCCTGCAACGGCTGACTTTACTGATTTTGATCCAATGCTTTTTCAAAAGTTTACTCAATTAGATCAGGAAATTTTCACTATCAACGTACAGCCGGAACCAATTCTGGAAATCGATGATATTGCAACATATAACAAAGTAGAAGGTTTGGCTTTAAGCCAGGAAGAAGTAGATTACTTAGATAATCTTGCTGTAAAATTAGGAAGAAAGTTAACTGATTCCGAGATTTTTGCTTTCTCACAAGCGAATTCAGAACATTGTCGTCACAAAATTTTCAACGGAACTTTTGTTATTGACGGCCAAGAAAAAGAAACTTCTCTTTTCAAATTAATCAAAAAAACATCACAGGAAAATCCTAACGATATTGTGTCTGCTTACAAAGACAACGTTGCTTTTGTAAAAGGACCAAAAGTGCAGCAGTTTGCACCAAAAACAGCTGACAAACCAGACTATTACGAGATAAAAGAATTTGATTCAGTTTTGTCTCTAAAAGCAGAAACACACAATTTCCCAACAACAGTTGAGCCTTTCAACGGAGCTGCAACAGGTTCAGGAGGAGAAATTCGTGACCGTTTGGCTGGTGGACAAGGTTCATTGCCATTAGCAGGAACTGCAGTTTACATGACTTCATACTCTCGTTTGAAATCCTTCGACTCCGCTCAGGATGACAGGACTTGGGAAAACGCAATGGAAGAAAGAAAATGGCTGTACCAAACTCCAATGGATATTTTAATTAAAGCTTCAAACGGAGCTTCTGATTTCGGAAATAAATTTGGACAACCGTTAATCACAGGTTCAGTTTTAACTTTCGAACATTCAGAAAACGACCGCAAAATTGGTTACGATAAAGTAATCATGCAGGCGGGTGGAATTGGTTACGGAAAATTAGATCAGGCAATCAAAAAGAAACCACAAGAAGGCGATAAAATCGTAATCTTAGGTGGAGAAAATTATAGAATCGGAATGGGTGGTGCTGCGGTTTCTTCTGCAGATACCGGAGCTTTCGGTTCAGGAATCGAATTAAATGCGATTCAACGATCAAATCCTGAAATGCAAAAACGTGCTGCTAATGCCATTCGTGGTTTGGTAGAAAGCGATCATAATCCGATTGTTTCTATTCACGATCACGGTGCTGGTGGACACTTAAACTGTCTTTCTGAATTAGTGGAAGAAACTGGTGGATTAATCGATTTAGATAAATTACCGGTGGGAGATCCAACACTTTCTGCAAAAGAAATTATTGGTAACGAGTCTCAGGAAAGAATGGGATTGGTTATTGGTCAAAAAGATATTGATACTTTACAGAGAATCGCCGACAGAGAGCGTTCGCCAATGTATGAGGTTGGAGATGTAACGGGAGATCACCGTTTTACTTTCGAATCAAAATCAAATGGTTCAAAACCGATGGATTATGCTTTAGAAGATTTCTTCGGAAGTTCTCCAAAAACGGTTATGACAGACAAAACGATCGACAGAAAATATGCTGCTGTTTCTTATTCGGCAAATGATTTCGAAAGTTATTTAAAAGATGTTTTACGTTTAGAAGCTGTTGCTTCAAAAGACTGGTTAACAAACAAAGTGGACCGTTGCGTTGGTGGAAAAGTTGCCAAACAACAATGTGCAGGACCGTTGCAATTGCCTTTAAATAATGTTGGGGTTATGGCTCTTGATTATTTAGGAAAAGAAGGAATCGCTACTTCTATTGGCCACGCTCCTATCGCGGCTTTGATTGATCCGGTTGCAGGAAGCAGAAATGCTATTGCAGAATCGTTATCAAACATTGTCTGGGCGCCAATTAAAGACGGATTGAAAGGAATTTCATTATCTGCCAACTGGATGTGGGCTTGTAAAAACGAAGGTGAAGACGCTCGTTTGTACGCTGCAGTTGAAGGTTGTTCAGAATTTGCAATTGAATTGGGAATCAACATTCCGACAGGAAAAGATTCACTTTCGATGAAACAAAAATATCCAAACGACGAAGTAATTGCACCGGGAACGGTTATTATTTCGGCTGGAGGAAACTGTACGGATATCAGAAAAGTAGTTGAACCTGTTTTACAAAAAGACGGAGATTCAATTTATTATATCAATTTGTCTCAGGATGATTTCAAATTAGGAGGTTCATCTTTTGCACAAATCAGAAACACAATCGGAAACGAAACTTCTACCATTAAAGATGCTTCTTTCTTCAAAAATGCTTTTAACACAATCCAGG
This sequence comes from Flavobacterium sp. LC2016-12, assembly GCF_015351595.1. Taxonomy (GTDB): domain Bacteria; phylum Bacteroidota; class Bacteroidia; order Flavobacteriales; family Flavobacteriaceae; genus Flavobacterium. Next base: position 131,483 of record NZ_JADKPT010000004.1, read on the forward strand.
AATTAATCGGCGAAAGCCAAATTTTAGCAGGTCACGATATCGGAAGCGGTGGATTGATTACTACTTTATTAGAATTGTGTTTTGCTGATGTGAATCTTGGAGCTAAAATTGATTTTAGTGCTTTCGCAGAAAAAGATCTATTGAAAATCCTTTTCGCAGAAAACATCGGAATCGTTTTCCAAGCTAAATCTGATGCAGCTGTTGAAGCTAAATTGAAAGCAAATAATATCGAATTCTTCAAAATTGGTTCAGTTCAAAGTACTGCAACTTTAGAATTTGCTGATTATAAATTGGATATTCCAACTTACAGAGACGTTTGGTTTGAAACTTCTTATTTATTAGATCAAAAACAATCTAAAAACGGAACGGCTAAAGCACGTTTTGAAAATTATAAAAATCAGGCTTTAAATTATACTTTCCCAGCACATTTTACTGGTAAAGCGCCTGTAATTGATGCTTCAAAACCTCGACCGAAAGCAGCTATTATTCGTGAAAAAGGAAGTAATTCTGAGCGTGAAATGGCAAATGCAATGTTCTTGGCAGGATTCGATGTAAAAGACGTTCACATGACAGATTTGATTTCTGGACGTGAAACATTGGAAGACATTCAATTTATCGGAGCTGTTGGAGGATTCTCTAATTCTGACGTTTTAGGTTCTGCTAAAGGTTGGGCCGGAGCTTTCTTATACAACGAAAAAGCAAAAACTGCTTTAGATAATTTCTTCAAAAGAGAAGATACATTATCTGTCGGAATCTGTAACGGATGCCAGTTGTTCATGGAATTAGAAGTTATTAATCCGGAGCATGAAGTGCACGGAAAAATGCTTCATAACGATAGTAATAAACACGAAAGTATTTTTACTTCTGTAAAAGTTCAGGAAAACAATTCGGTTATGTTATCGACATTGGCTGGAACTACTTTGGGAGTTTGGGTTTCTCATGGAGAAGGAAAATTCAATTTACCAATGGGTGAAGAAAATTATAACATTGTTTCTAAATACGCTTACGAAGGATATCCAGCAAACCCAAATGGTTCTCATTACGATGTAGCCATGATGTGCGACAAAACAGGAAGACACTTGGTTACAATGCCTCATATTGAGCGTTCAACTTTCCAATGGAACTGGGCACATTATCCAAAAGACAGAAATGACGAGTTTACACCTTGGCATGAAGCTTTTATCAATGCGAGAAAATGGATTGAGAAAAACTAAAAAATATATTTTTCTAAAAGCGCTCGAAACTTCGGGCGCTTTTTTTTTGCCACAAATTTCACAAATTGAATTTAACCGCAACGCACGCAAAGGGTTTACGCAAGGCTCGCAAAGGCAATCACATACAGCTTTGCGTACTTATAAAGATCCTGCAAACACAAGCAGATAAAAACCTTAGCGAACTTTGCGTTAAATTTAACCGCAACGTACGCAAAGGGTTTACGCAAGGCTCGCAAAGGCAATCACATACAGCTTTGCGAACTACATAAAGATCCTGCAAACACAAACAGATAAAAAATCTTAGCGCACTTTGCGGTAAAATTTTTTCGCCCACAGTTTTTCATGTGAATCCCAGAAAAAAACGGTATTTTTTAGTTAAAATAATCACTATTTTTAATTAAAATTTGAACTATATTCGTAAAAAATATTTGCCGCTAAATCTTTTTTAACCCCAAAAATACTTTTAAACCTACAAAGAATGAAAGCACTACATTTATTACTAATCACGTTATTTTTTACTGTTTCCCAATCCTACTCACAAGTCGAGGTAAATAAAATTTCTTATAATGGTCGTGATCGTTATATAACCACAACAATTGGGTATCCCATTCCCGGTACTTATATTCCGGCAGGACAAAAAGAGCCTAGCACCGTATTAAATCCGGACGGAACCGGAGTAATTCAGTCTGAAGATTTAAGCAAAACAAAAATGAATTGGGGAATTGAATGTACTGAAGAAGGAATTCCTGTTTTCAGAGAAGGTTTCAATAGCGCCTCTTATACTTTTTGGTACAGGCCAAATGATAGCAACGAATGGATTAACTCTCAATTTTCTATTCACTTTACCAAGAAAAAAATGTTTTTGATGGGAGAAAGAGTGAAAGAATATGTAGATTATGATGTTCAGTAATCTGAAAAAAAAATCACACATCAAATTACATAATTTTTAGTTTTTGGGAAAAATTACCCACAAAAAGAAAACGTTTTCGTTGATTTTCAAGAGTCCATATAAATTTTCCCATAAAATTCCACAAAATTAAAAATTATACCTATTTTTTATTTAATTTGCGATAAAATTCAACATATTAAACATGGTTTCAATCACACGCCTTTTTGATTTTCCCTATTATCAACAAGAAACTTATAACCTTCCGGTTGCTTTGGCAACAAAAAAAGACGGAGTCTGGGAAAAAACATCTAGCGAAGAATATATTGCTAAAGCCAATGCTGTTTCGAGAGCATTGTTGCGTATGGGCGTTCAGAAAGATGATAAAATCGCTTTAATCACCTCAAATAACCGTACCGAATGGAATGTTATGGATATTGGTATTCTGCAGACTGGTGCTCAGAACGTGCCGATTTATCCAACCATTTCTGAAGAAGATTACGAATATATATTGAACCATAGTGGCAGTATTTACTGTTTTGTATCTGATGATGAAGTACTTCAAAAAGTAAGACTGATACAGGCTAATGTTCCGACTTTAAAAGAAGTCTATTCTTTTAATGAAATTCCGGGTTGTAAACACTGGAGTGATTTATTGGCACTTGGTGAAGACCAAAGTAATCAAAACGAAGTTGAAGCAAGAAAAGACAGTATTCAAACTGATGATTTAGCTACAATTATTTATACTTCAGGAACAACAGGAAGACCTAAAGGGGTTATGCTTTCACACAAAAATATTGTTTCAAATGTTTTGGACAGCGCGCCAAGAATTCCGTTTGATCCGGGAAAAAGCACTGCGTTGAGCTTCTTGCCTATCTGCCATATTTTTGAAAGAATGATTTTGTACATCTATCAATATTATGGTGTTTCGGTATATTTTGGAGAATCAATTGATAAAATCAGTGATAACTTAAAAGAAGTTCGTCCAACTGTAATTACAGCTGTACCAAGACTTTTAGAAAAAGTTTACGATAAAATTTACGCAAAAGGATCTGAATTAACCGGTATCAAGAAAAAACTGTTTTTCTGGGCTATTGATTTAGGTTTAAAATATGAACCATACGGAGCCAATGGTGCCTGGTATGAGTTTCAGTTAAAAATTGCACGCAAACTTATTTTCAGTAAATGGAAAGAAGGTTTGGGTGGAAATTTAGATTTAATGGTTTCCGGAAGTGCCGCTTTACAACCACGTTTAACAAGAGTTTTTGCTGCTGCAGAAATTCCGGTTATGGAAGGTTACGGTTTGTCTGAAACATCTCCGGTAATTGCCGTAAACGATCAAAGAAATAAAGGATTTAAAATTGGAACGGTTGGAAAAGTAATTCGTAATGTCGAAGTTAAAATTGCTGCTGACGGAGAAATTCTTTGCAAGGGACCAAACGTAATGTTAGGTTACTTTAAAGATCCTGAAAAAACGGCTGAAGCGTTGCAAGACGGCTATTTCCATACAGGAGATATTGGCGAAATTGACAGCGAAGGTTTCTTAAAAATTACAGACCGTAAGAAAGAAATGTTCAAGACTTCTGGTGGAAAATATATTGCACCTCAGCTGATTGAAAATGCGATGAAACAATCTCGTTTTATTGAGCAGATTATGGTAATTGGAGACGGTGAAAAAATGCCGGCTGCTTTTATCCAGCCTAACTTTGAATTTGTAAAAGAATGGGCAAAGCTTCATAAAACAACTTTAGGAAGCACAAACGCCGAAATAAGTGCTAATCCGGAAGTAATTAAACGTATCGACGAAGAAGTTGAAACAATTAATGAGAAGTTTGGAAACTGGGAAAAAATCAAACGTTTTGAGTTAACTCCTGATGTTTGGTCTATCGACGGCGGACAACTTACTCCTACTTTAAAATTAAAACGTAAGATCATTAAAGAAATTTACAAAGATCTTTACGCTAAAATCTATGGTCACGAATAACATTCCAAAATAATTAACCAAGAAAAAGGCTGTCTCCCAAGGACAGCCTTTTTTAATTGCGCAAACTATAAAAGGGCAAGTTCACAAAGCTTTGTATTAATTTAGCTTTGTGAACTCTGTGTTTTCTATGACATCCTTAAATAAAAATCTTTGTGCTTTGCCTCGATTCTAAAAAAGAGCCATGACCTGACGAAGGTTTCTTTCAATTACTATATAACGCTTCTGCCATTTTATTTTGCGATTCTTTTTTCCGGAAATAGCTTTGCCGCTTTTTTCAGTCTGTTTCGCTTCTTCATTTTTACATTTTTCATGAAACTTTTTAAAAGGACGCGGTTGAAAATCAACCATAATTGCAGCCATATTAATTGCATCAATATTTACCGGATCTGTTTCGCCTTTAAAGAAAGTCTCAATAGGTCTGAACTTATCTTTTTGCTCCTTAAACTTTTTCTTTTTAGTATGATCAAAATCTAAAGAAAATAGATTTTTAAAAACATTTAAGTCATCCTGGGTTGGGTTACTCTCGAAAATAAGCCAACAAAAATCACGAAGTTTTCCACGAGAAGGCTTGTGCAAATAATCAAAGTATTTTCCGTTTTTTTCTATCTCATATTTAATTCTGATCGCTTTTTTATATTCTTTTAATGTATTGTTACGCATGGTATTTCTCTTTAGAAATTCTTGAGAATCTCAGGAAAAACGCAGGAATTCGCAGAATCCTCCAGCTGTAAGTTTTAAAAACACCCATACTTTGCCAGAGGAATATTATATAAATTGTATACAATATTCTTTGCTTCTATCTTTTCATTCCGTCGTTTAATGAGCTCTAAACCCGTTTCTTCTGCCGAAGCCAACGGAAGCTCAATACCCCTAATTATATTTGTCTGACCAACATAAGGATCAGACGTAAATACTGTTTTTTGATTCATTCTTAAATTTTATTTTTAATTAAACCCTTAGCAAATACTGCTAAGGGTTTCTTTTTTTTACTTCACGAAGATTTCCTTTAATTGACCAATGACGTTTCCGCCGCCTGAAATTGTGATTTCTCCAATTTTATCAGCGATTTTTTCAACGTATTCCATCTCTTTCAATTTCCACAGCATTTCATTTTCTTCCATCAGCTTTGCTGTGTTTAGTAAACTTCTTGTTGCAGCGGTTTCTTCTCTTCTCATGATGCTGTTGGCCTGTGCTTTTTTCTCGGCAACCAAAACCTGATTCATGATTTCTTTCATATCTCCTGGCAAAATCACGTCACGAATTCCGGCGTCAGAAATCGTCAATCCCAATTCGTTTATCTTGGCAGTTACTTCAGTCAAAATCGAATCAGCAATCGAATCTTTTTTCGCCAACAATTCATCCAGAGTCAATCCGCCTACAAAAGCTCTTAAAGCCAATTGCATAGCAACATACAATTGTTTATCGAAGTCTTTGTTATCAACCAACGCTTTCATGATATCAACAACCTGGTATCTCACAAAGAAATTGATTCTCAATCCCGCTTTATCTTTTGTCAACAATTCCTGACCCGAAATCTCCACTTGTTGTTGTCTTGCATCAACCGTTTTAACTTCGATCGTAATCGCGTTATTCCAAAAGTAGTGCGTTCCGGCTTTCAATTCTTTCACGAAAGTTCCATTTACAAACAACAAAGCTTTGTCGTTACTTGATACTATGAATTTTCTAACAAAGTATTTCAATTGATTGTGCTCCAATAAATTCACTGGAATATTCTCCGTGATTTCAATTTTGGAAACATCCACTTTTGTGAATTCATTTTTTATAATGCCTTTCCAGAAAGCATATCTTCCCGCTTGCAAAACACCTTTAAAGTTTCCGTTTACGAATTGCAAAACAATCTCGTTATCGGCCACCTCAACGATTTCCAGCATTGAAGCCAATACTTCGTTCTGCAACAAAATATTCAACTCAAATGGTGCCTGAAATGATTCATTCGTATTGTAGATCATCACATTTTTGTTTCCAAAAATCCAGTGCAATCCTTCTTCTAGTACGTTTACCAATTTTCTATTTTCGAATACCAATCCTACTTGGTAAGCCTCGATTTTAATTCTTGTAATCATGGTTATTTTTTTTAGTTTGTTTTGTTTTGTTTGTTTCAAGTTTCAGGTTTCAGGTTTCAAGTTTTGAAACCGCATAAATCTATACTCTATATTCTATACTCTATTCTCTTCCCTCTATTCTCTATATTCTATATTCTATTCTCTTACTTCTTGTTTCTTGCCTCTTGCCTCTATTCTCTATATTCTATACTCTATTCTCTCGTTAAATAAAAAAACCTCATTGCCCTTCTCCTCCGAGAAAAACGGACTAACAGTTTGTAATTTGTTTACCCTAATTGTTTTGCAATTCTATTTTGAAAAAGCGATTTTTAATTCTAAAAAAATCACTCTAACAATCAAACCGAAAAGAAAAAGCGTATTTCAAAATACATTTCTGTTCGCACTGGTTTTATCATGAGTGTGAATTAGGATCCCCAAATCCTAATTTCACTGACAAAGACAAATCAGTTTTTTTGTGGTCATCTTTTAAAGAGTGATGTTCTCTGGGATACAGATTTTGAGTCTGTGACCGCCGCTGTCAAACCGAATCCAAAAATCGGTGCAGGATTCGAACCTGCGAATTGTCTATTGCTCTAACCGAACTGAGCTATCGCATTGCTGCGAATGGGATTCGAACCCATGACACATAGAGTGTGGGATTATTTTTTGGAAAACAATCAAAACCTCCAAATCAAGTTGCATAGAAAAACATAATACGCTTTTGCGGAAAGTTCCCTACAATGGTGCTATACAGAAACACGCAACAGGACTTGTTTGATATTGTAAATCAAAGTTTCCTTTGATGAATTTCAGTTTATAAAGAACTTGTTTTATTTCTTAGACAAATATTCAAATTGTACTACGCAGTTATTCTGCGCAGTGTTTTTTTTGCCACTAAGTCACAAAGGGAAATCAACTTTGCGTCTTTGCGACTTTGCGAGAGATTGACAAAGTATAGTTAACAATACTGGCGAGTAATTTCTCGCAAAGTCGCAAAGTCGCAAAGCAAAAAAACTTAGTGTCGTTGTGCCTTCGTGGCAAACCTCACAAGCATAAAAAAAGCACCCGGTTAAAGGTGCTTTATAAATTCAACGGGATATAACTATCCTATTGCCTGTATTGATGCACCTGTATTGTTAAACATCCAAGATCTGATCCCGGGTTTAGCAGTTGTTCGTTATATATGTTTTTATTAAAAGCCATTTTATATGTTGTATTATATTTTGAAATCGTTGTTATTTTTTGAAATTCTCTTTTCAGATTTTCTTCGGCAAAGATAAAGTCGAAAAAATCAATTATCCAAATCATTTTTAAAATTATTTTATTGATTATCAGTTAATTACATTTAAACAACATCCATAAAAATCCCTGTCCGCATACTGGTGCAGATTTCTTTTTGTATCAAATGACTGTCTCTCATCAGATTACTTTTCAAGATTATATTTCACTAATTTGTTTTATCATGTAAAATTTGGTCAATTATTTTTCTAATTATTTTTAGTTAAGGGTTATTTTTTATCATTTTCTTGTCCCATTCAGCAATTTTCTTGTCACACTGAGCGGAGTCGAAGTGCATTAAAAACAAAAAAAGCGTCCCGATGAGGACGCTTTTATCTATTTATGTTGAGTTTGGAACTACAATTCCGTTTCTATTCCATAAAATGTATATGACATCCTGAGTCTTTAGCCGGAAGAAATCCCGCTAAACGATCGCTATTTTTTATTGCTGACAGGGTCATATGATTGTTTTTTTACTAATTCGAGGGCAAATGTAACGTATATTTTTATTTAATATAACTTTTTCTATTGTTTTTGTTAAAATTAAAACAAACAAAACCCATTGATTTCTTCCAGAATTTTAGTTTGGTAGCGACTTTTGATTATTTTTATCTCACTTAAATAAAACCTATGAAAGAATATATTGACAGTATCGTCTGGTCTGAAGTTTGGGAATTTTCGAAACAATTTATTTTACCCAATATTGGTTGGTTTATATTCTGGACGGTTTTATTTATTATTCTGGGCCTCATTGTAGGAATCATTTTCAATGTCTTTTTGTACAGAAAAAATATTTTCACCCGTGACAGGAAATATTACAATTGGATTGCCAAACTCTGGATTCCGTATTTTATGATCGTTTTCCTTTATTTCTTTGCTATGATTGGCCTTTTGTATGGAGGAAAATCTGTTTTGAAATCAGAAAACAAAAACATAACCGCCAATATTTATTCGAAAACAATCGGAACTACTTTTTCATCTGAAAAGGAGAAAAAAGATTTTCTGCATTCGCTTCAATTGCTTTCTAATTCTTCAGAAGATGTCAGCAAATCTTTGACCCAGGCATTGGCGCTTTATATCAAACAAAACAACAGCGGTTTACAAACTGTAGATAACTTTAAGAATTCATCGACATCGTTTTTGCTTCAAAAATACGAGTCGGAAATTTACAGCGCCTGCGTGTATGGCTTTATGAAAGTCGTTGACGACAAAGCCGACATGAAAAACGTAAAAGATATTGATTACAATAAATTCAAAACGCTTTTACAAAAACTAGATCAAATCGAACCACAAAGAATCGAAAACTCCATACAATCTGAAATAGGACGCAAATTGCAAGCCGGATTGGATCTTATTTTTAACGAAATCCTGAAACACGAATTGCTTTTTTTCCTTTTGTTTTTGATTATTCCTTTTGTGGAGTATTTTATTTATTTGAAGTTCGTTAAAAAAGCGGAACAACCCGTTAACGAAACCATTATTGTTTGATTCAGTTCTATCCGTTTGATTTCGAACAAAAAATCTATTTAAAAAAAACATACATACAATCATTTTAAAAATCCATTCCATTAAAATCCCATGAAAAAAAGTCTTAAATACATAGATGGAAATTCCGATAAATTTTGGCAAATCGAAGTTACAGGTTTAAATTATACCGTTATTTATGGAAGGAATGGAACTTCTGGAACATCACAAACAAAAAGTTTTAGTACCAATGAGGAATGTTTAAAAGTAGCGGAAAAAATATTAGCTGAAAAAATTAAAAAGGGATATTCTGAAAATGGAGATGTTAGTGTTGTTTCTAAAACAAACAATTCAAAAAGTGGTAATTCCAACCAAATTATTGAAGAATATGATGCAATTTTAAAATCGAAAAACGTTGCTTTATTATTACCTTTTCTTAAAGAAAAATCAAAAGGAAATATTGAAGTTTTAAAAAATCAGATCAAAAAAAACAAACGTCATTGGATGACTTATATTGATTTGACAAAAGAACCTGGATACAATAAAATCACAAGAAATAATTGGGATTGGGGAACTAGAGGAGATGATAAGATTAAAAATATAATTACATTAAGCGCTATCGCCTTATTTGATAAATCTTCTATTTTAGCATTTGATGAAGTATTACAAGTTTTAGAAAAGGTAAATGAGCCATATGTTTTAGAAATTTTACATTGGGCAAAACCAAATTGGATTGAAACCTACATACTAGGTAGATTTAGAAAATCAGAATGGTTAAATTTTGATTATAAAGCATTACGTTCTCTTGAAGAACAAGAATTAATAAGTTTTAATCCTGAATTAACCGCTTTGTGTTTATCAAGATTCAACAGCTGGTCAGGAAAAGTTAATGCTCGCGAATTTGTTGCTTATTTAGTAAATGATAAAATCGCCTACGAAAGAGATATTCCCCAGTTATATAACTACGAAACTGGCATACAAAATAGTACTTTTAGAGAAACTGAAAATGCTAGTTACAGAGAATGTAATACCTGGTCAATTACTTTTTTACAGTTATTGTCAGAAAACAAATTAGATAAAAAATCATTTATTGAAAATGCAATTCTAATTCAGACAAAAGAATGGAATAACAATTTAAAATTATTTTTTAGAAAAATTCTTGCCGAATTAAACCTTACTCCTGATGAGTTAATTCCATTTCAGGAAAATATTTTCACTTATTTTCATAATTCAAATCCAACGATTACTAATTATGGTTCCGAATTAATAAAAAAAATATATGATCATCCCAAGTTTAAAACTAAATCATATTTAGAGTGGCTTGAAGCATTAATGATGCGAAGTGAATGTAAAGCTGCAATAAAAAGTAATTTAATTGTTTTAGAAAAACTTAGCAAAATAAATCCAAAATTAAACAAGTTAACAGCCCTATTAATTGCTGATATTTACGTCGTATCTGATTTAAGCTTACAAGAAAGAGCAACAAAAATAATTCTAAAATTAGGCAATAAAAAAGATGCCCTTTTGAGAGAGAAACTCTCTAACTACGCTTCGTACATGCAAGGCAGTATAAAGTCGAGTTTAAGTGATTTCTTGAGTGAGGATATTTTAGCAGCGAACGAATCGTCTCTGGAACTTTATGAATTTAATCCTAAAAAATCAAAAGTGTTAATTGATGAAGTTCAAATTCCTCGAGATTGGAATGAAATTTTGTTTCTTTTCGGGCGTTTTATTTCTTCTGAAGATGTTATTGATTCTGAAACGTTATTGAATGTTTATATTACGCAAAAAGATTTATTCCCGAGTGACTATTCTGATCAGTTACAACCCTATTTAAAGCAATTAGATAAAAATCATTTTACTAGTATTCTGAAAATCTATATAAAAAATTTGCTGGTCAATAAAATTAATGATAAAAATTTCTTTTATGTACTTGATGATAAAAAGCTTGTCTCCCTTAAAACGCTTCGATCAGTAAAACCTCTTATTCAAAAAGTATTACAAAAAAATAAAGACAATTCTACTTTGCCTTTATTGTCTTTTCCAACACATAAACCACATTGGGTCGCACCTAAAATTTTATTGGAACGAATTATCTCCTATCAAACTGCGGGCGAAACTATTGATTTGGTTGATTTAAGCATTGCAATTAGCAGAATGCCCCGCGAAAATATTGAAGAAGCAATTCCGTTATTAAGCAAATTAGATGCTGACATGGAGCAATTAATGTCTTTTTGTCTGGGTGTTACAAAAGATATCAACATTCAATCAAGTTCTATCATTACTAAGTTATTTCAAAAAGCTACCGGAGCCAGTCAGAATATAGAAAAAGTTGGATTATGGGCAGCCGCTTCAAGAACATTTTATCCGAATGAAACTTTTACAGAATTCGAAAAAACATACTTAAAAGATCTTCCTTTTTTGGTCGCACCTTTTTCTCCAAAACTTGAATTTAAAGAAAAATCAAATGAATGGACAGATAGTTATACCAAAAAAATAATGCGAACAACCTGGACAGAAATTCTTTTTGAGTTACCAGATGACACATCAATTCCAAGTCATTTTTTATACAGTTTAGATATTCACAAAAAAAAAGAGCAATATACATGGATGAGCCATTTCAAACTGGAATCTATAGAAAATGCTTATTATTGGAACAGTTTAATGCCTCAAAATAATGATCCGTTAGGTTATTTATTATTAGAAAAATGTTGTAGTACTGCAGATGGAACAAATGCTGAATTAAAAGGGTTCCTTACAGTTGTGAATCAGCCTGATTTTAAATTTTCTGATATCACCTTGCTCATTTTCACTTGCTGTTTTTTTCAGGAGAAGAAAGACACAAGATTACTGGCTTCAGAAGTTTTAATTAATTTAGTTGAAAATCAAAAAATCGAAATCAATTTATTTGCAGAAAAAGTAGCTTTATTAATTTCAAATAGATACGGTGTTTTGCTTCGATTAGCAGAATCTATTATTGCTCTAAAAGATATTTCATCTTTGCATAATTCTGCCTTATTTTTACTTTTAGATGGTATTCTAAAAAACGTAGAACTAAAAGAAAAACTTCCTGCCAATTTCAAGAAATTAGTAGAAAATTACTTAGATGTTCTATCTAAAACCAATCAAAAACCTTCACCTGAAACAAAAGTTTTTTTAGAAAAGTTAAAAGAGAACAATTCCTTAAAAGTTTTAGTAAAACAAATTTTAAATTAATAGCATGACCGATCTACAATATAATTATAAAGGAATATCGACTTACAGTAAAACCAAAGGCATCAACAATTTGGTTTTGGCACATCAGACCGAAATTGAAGAAGTCAATAACATTCCGTGTTTTTTCTGGGGAAGTTTGACAGATCCTTATGTTACGGCAAAATGCTGGAGTACGATTGCCAAAGTAGTTGGTTCCAGTTTTGGACCTATTCCGCCAAGTCTTCGGGATCCTATCGTTTCGGCGGGATCTGAGCGCTTGCGTTTCGAAGGGTTTTCGTCTTGCAATGGCGTATATGTACGACTGGATATGAAGCCAGAAGCGATTGACGGAGAATTTATTGCTAACGGAACGACGAATGTCGATTTTAATGATCCGATGCTGAATGCCTTAAATGCGATTCAGAAAAACGAAAAAGTAACCCTTGCCGTTGGTCAGCAGGATATTCAGGTGATTACCAGCAAAGCAAAAGTGACCGAGAAAAAAGTGACTTTACCAATGCGGTGGATAAAAGGTTTAACGAGTGTTCAGTTGTATCTGGCAGATATGGATATTAAGTTTGAGTTGAATAAAATTCAGACCATTCAGTTGTTTCAAAGTTTACCAAAAGGAGCTGTAAAAGGTGATTTTTTTATTACCAAAAGAGCCGGAAAATTTATGTTTTCGACTTTGGCTACCGCCGACAGTGTTAGAATTGGCGGTGTACAGCGTTTGCGTTTGTTAGAAGGAATTCTGGCCATTGTAGATAAAATTTATATTTATGAATCGTCAGACAAACAAACTTGTGCGATAGTGGCCGAATTTGGAAAAATGCAGCTTTTAATGGCTTTTTCTCCCGACTCGTATCGCGGATTTTCAGGCGAAGGAAACGTATTGGAAACCATGACTGAAAATTTACCAATAGAATGGGTTTATGGATTAAACAGTTTATTAAAATCAAATGAGACTTTTGATCCAACAATGCTTTCTATAGAAAACGATATTGATTTTGGAACAATGGACAACCTGACGTCTAATTTATCTTCAATGGGATTATTAGGTTATGATTTAAGCGAAAAAGCGCATTTCTACCGCCGTCTTCCTTTTAAAACCGAACGCATTTTATCGCTAAACCCAAGACTTAAAAATGCCAAAAAACTAATCGACAATGAAGACATCGAAATCGTCGAACGAAGGGCCGACTATATCGAAGCCAAAGTAAAAGGTTCGGGCGTTTTACACAAAGTGATTATCGATGCTAATTCGCAAAGATGTACTTGTGACTGGTTTACGGCTTATCAGGGCAAAAGAGGAATTTGTAAGCACATTTTGGGAGTTAAGATGATGGTTTCTTAAAAAATTAAATTTATAAAAAGCTTTTCAAATATTAATCGGTTTTCAAACCAAAAAATCCGAACACAATCGTTGTTTAAATCGATCGATAGGTTTCAAATCGACATTGGTATCTCCGTTGAGGATATCAAAAGGATCGTCTAAACCACTAATTAATAAATACAAATAGCAAAACAAAAATGTAATGGCAGACGTTACCAGATAATCGGCTGAAGGGCTTTTGAATTTGGTAATCAGTAAAAGTGACATCACGATAAACAATATACTTTGCAGCAAGGTATAAGCCGGTTTGATGAAGTTGTTTCTCGAAATCGAATAGGCACGCGTAAGCTGTTTTCGCATCGCATTTGTATTTTCCTGTATGCCTTTTATGGCTTCTTTATCGACACCTCTTTCGGCAAAATAATAGGCAATCTCATTTGATTTTCGAATTAAGGGAAAGATAACAGTAGAATCTTTTCCGTGGGAATAAATCCATGCAATGATACCATCGGTAATGGCGATCATTTGCTCGCGTAAAAAGGTGCTGTCCAATTCCTCCTTGCACAAATCAGAAGTTCCTGTTCTTGGCGCCTTGAAAGCCAGATAAATCCAGTCTTTGATCGCTTCCAGATTCGAAGCGACTTCACCCGGGATTTTTTCACTTTCCTTAAAATCGGTCATGGTTGCCGCCAATAATAATCCGAATACGAAAAAGGCTCCGGTAAAAATAATCGTAATATCGGATAGTTCTATCAAATCGTGAAAATCCTGTCCGTAAAGAGAAAGTTTTTTGAAAACAAAATTTTTAATTATTAATATGGCCAATGCGGCAATAAGTGACTTTAAGATTATGGTTCGCTGCTGTATAAATTTCATTCCGTTTTTTTTTGGCAAATTAAAGTAATTTAATCTCGCAAAGACGCAGAGGCGCAAAGTTTTTTGGCGATGTTTGTCATTTCGACGTAGGAGAAATCCTCGCCAGAAGCTCGACAAAGATTGGACTTTCGTTGCGGAGTTACTCGCGAGGATTTCTCCTCCGTCGAAATGACATAAAATGACGAAAAACTTTGTCCCTTTGAACCTCTGCACCTTTAAACCTAAAAAACCTAACAGGTTTTAAAAACCTGTTAGGTTTGCTTAATCCTCACGGCTTCCGTCATCCGCCATTCTGACCATTTTTGGGGTAAACTTTGCTACGACATCAACTAAATCCTGTTGTGCTTCCATCACCTGATTGATGTCTTTGTAGGCCATTGGTGCTTCGTCTAAACCAGCACCAATAAGCGTTACGCCGTGGTCTTTTAGGATGGACTGCATTTCGGTTTTCGTGATGTTTTTAATCGCCTGAGTTCTGCTCATTTGTCTTCCTGCTCCGTGCGAAGCTGAGTTTATCGCGTTCTCCTCTCCTTTTCCTCTCACCAAAAATCCCGGTGCAGTCATACTTCCCGGAATGATTCCCATTACGCCTTTTCCGGCTGGCGTTGCTCCTTTTCTGTGCACAATTACTTCTTCTCCATTCCAGGTTTCTTTCCAGGCAAAATTATGATGGTTTTCTACTTTGGCTAAAATTGTTGCGCCTAAAGCTTTCTCCATTTTGTTATGGATAATTTCATGACAAGCCGAAGCGTAATCTCCCGCCAGATTCATCGCCATCCAATATTCCTGACCCAATTGCGAATTCATATCCAAATAGGCTAAGTTTCTTGCCACTTCCGGAAGTTTACAAACCTCTTTGGCAATTTTGGTATAATGTCCGGCAATAGTTGCGCCCATTCCACGTGAACCGGAATGCGTTAACAAAGCGACATATTTCCCTTTTGGGATATTTAAAACGGCATCGTCTTTGGCGAATTCCATGATTCCGAATTCCACAAAATGATTTCCTCCACCAGACGAACCCAATTGCGACCAGGCCTTATCTTTTAAGTGCTGAACAAACGGGTTCATATTGAAAGTGTCATTTTCTAAAATCGCGTGATCTGATTTGTATTGTCCCTGAAAACCATGACCTGCACCAAACTTAGAATGTGCCACTAATTCTCTTTTGAATTTAGCTTCGTTTTCAAAGTAAAAAGCTTCCGGAATATCATAAACCGACAAAGCCATTCTACAACCAATATCAACTCCAACACCATACGGAATAATGGCCTTTTTGGTCGCTAAAACGCCGCCAATAGGCAATCCGTAACCTTGGTGTGCATCCGGCATTAAAGCTCCGGCAACCGTAACCGGCAATTTCATGGCCACTTCCATTTGTTTTCTGGCGCCGTCTTCGATATGTGCTAATCCGTAAGCAGAATAGGCGTTTGGATTTTGATTTAAAGTGATGAAATCTTCTGGTTTTTCATTCGCTTTTTCGATTAAGGCAATGGCGAGTTTGCTAAAAATAGCATCGTTTGTATAATTTTCTGGT
Organism: Flavobacterium sp. LC2016-12; assembly: GCF_015351595.1. GTDB lineage: Bacteria > Bacteroidota > Bacteroidia > Flavobacteriales > Flavobacteriaceae > Flavobacterium. Next base: position 147,313 of record NZ_JADKPT010000004.1, read on the forward strand.
GTTTCCAAAACGTTTTTGAAATTTGTTATCATTTCATCACGTTTTAATCCATGTCTTTTACTGTTTATTTTTAATGCGATTCCGATTATTTTTCCTTCCGGGAATCCTAATTCCATTAATTCAAATCCGTTGATTTGTGTTTTCATTGTTTCTATATTTAAAGGGGCAAAGTTGCAGAGGTTCATAGGTGCAAAGGTTTTTTACTAATGCGCAGTTATTTAAATCGACCACCATTCGATAGTTGCAGTAATAAAATTTCATGAATTCTCTTAATTTCGGCTATTATTGGTTTTATTTCATAGTCCACATTGAGCATCTTAAAAATTTGCTTATCGTAAAAATATGCTCTAAAAAATATTCTTGAATCATCTACATAAATTATTGGTCCAACGTATTTTGGCATGACTATTCCGCTAACAAATTCTTTTAAAAAGTCATCTAAATTCTCATCAAAGTGCTCAATAAGGTTTCTCATATCTCGATTTTTCAAAATATTTGAATCACTAACAAGATAAACTTCGCGTAATTTTTCCCCTCTAATTTGATAATGCCCGCTATTCTTATTCTTTGGAGGCCAAAAAAATCGGGAAATTCCTCCTGCATTAAGAATGATATTCTGAAATAAATCTAAAATCATATCATCGTTTTGACAATCATGATTTCCATTTTTCCAAAAATTGTTTACTGATTCAACATCATTCAAAATTGAACGTGTTTTATTTAATAAAGATTCAATGTAGAAAACTTCATTAAAAGGATGGATTTCAAATTCTGAATTTTTCATATCTATTAATTTATCTTTCAAAGATTCAAATACTACTACGCAATTATTTTGCGCAGTAAAAAAGAATGGCTATTTTTGAGAAAAAACTACATGAATCTTAAAGATAAATATACCGAATTACTCACGAATATTGGTTTCGGAGAAAATGAGATTCAGCAAAACTGGCTTGATTTAGAAAAAGCCTATTCCAAAAAATCAAGACATTATCATAATCTGACGCATATACAAGATATGATTGCCAGTTATGAAACCTATTTTGATCAGCTTCAATTTCCGAATGAAGTTTTGTACTCGATCTTTTATCATGATTACATTTATGTAAGCAGCAAAAAAGACAACGAATTAAAAAGTGCTGAATATGCGGTTAAGATTCTTCCGAAGGAAACTACTTTGAATTCGGCATTGGTTTTTGATATGATTTGTGCAACGCAACAACATCAGCATAATGAAGTTGAAGATATAAACTGGCTGATCGATTTTGATTTGAAGATTCTCGCCAGAGATTGGGAGGATTATAAAATCTATTTTGAACAGATTAGAAAAGAATACCGCATTTATCCCGATTTTCTCTATAAACCCGGACGTGCAAAAGCGTTGAAACATTTTCTGGAGAATGAGTTTATTTTTCAGACGGATGAATTTAGGAAATTATATGAAGAGAAGGCACGGGTTAATATTGAAAAGGAAATAAAGCTTTTAATTTAATTGGGGCTTTTTGAATCTCTCAATCCCGATAGCTATCGGGAGCAGAGCCGCAAAGTTTTGTTTCACGCAGATTTAGCAGATTTAGCAGATTTTTTTTGAATTTATTTAAAGGCTCCAGAGGAGCAATATGTTTATAGCTTAATATTGAATTGTTGAATCAAAGCTCCAGCGGAGCGATATTTAGGCTGTAAATACATTACAAAATATGTCACCCCGATCGGGTTTATGAAAACGTGTTTTATTATTTCTATAAACCTATTGTCCCGCTGGTTTCTATAAACATGCTGTCCCGCTGGGACTTAAATATTGTGACGTTAAATAATATTGTAATAACAGAAATGCCTTTATGGAACGTAGACGCGTGAGGGATAGAGGCGATATCCTTTTGTGAAGTGGAACGGAACAAAAGATAAAGCCGAAAGCGCGACCCGGAGGGACACGCCCAAAAACTCGAAATAATTATACGTAATTGAAAATTTGAATCTTGCAAAGATGATTTTTGGTACGCAAAGTTTTTTTCTCGCAGATTCAGCAGATTTTGCAGATTTTTTGAATCTGTTTAATTTTTAAATCTATGGCTTAAAAAATAAAAACTTTGCGACTTCGCGACTTTGCGAGCAAAAACAACACAACATGTCACAAAACAAAAATGCCTTAATACGCTACAAAACAATCGACAAATGCCTGCAGAATAAATACCGGCAATGGACTTTAGAAGATTTAATCGAATGTTGTTCTGAAGCTTTGTTTGAATATGAAGGTCGGGAAAACCCAATCAGCAAGCGAACGATTCAAATGGATATTCAGCTGATGCGGAGCGAGAAATTGGGTTATAATGCGCCAATCGTAGTTTACGATAAAAAGTATTATAAATATGAAGACGAAGATTTTTCGATAACCGATATTCCGCTGACGGAAACTGATATGAATGTTTTAACCGAAACCGTTTCGATGCTGAAACAGTTTAAGGATTTCTCTTTGTTTAATGATGTATCAGATATTTTACAGCGACTGGAAGATAAAATCTATTCCGAGAAATCACATACGAAACCCGTTATTTATCTGGATAAAAATGAGAATTTGAAAGGGCTCCATTTTCTGGACGAGATTTATCAGGCGATTATTAAGAAAGTTACGCTTGTGATTACGTACAAGTCTTTTAAATCGAGAGAAGAAACAAAATTCCATTTTCATCCTTTTATATTGAAGGAATTTAATAACAGATGGTTTTTAGTAGGAAAGACAAAAAGCTTACAGCCCATTAAAAATTTGGCTTTGGATCGCATTATCGCAATCGACTACGATTTTAACCTACCTTATATAGAAGAAGATTTTGATGCGGATTCTTTTTATAAGAATGTAATTGGCGTTACGGTAAATACAGGCTTACAGCCCAAGAGAATCGAACTTTGGGTTGATGCTGTAAATGCGCCTTATGTTGTGACCAAACCTTTGCATTCGTCGCAGCGGTTGATTAAAGAAAATGAAGACGGAAGTATTATTGTGCATCTGTTTATTTCTCCTAATTATGAAATGGAACGTATTTTATTGGGTTTTGGAGACGGAATCGAAATTCTCCGACCCGAAAACCTCCGAAAACGAATGAAAAATATACTGCAAAAGGCACTTTCCAAATATGAATTGGATAATAATACTGCATTATAAACAGCAATTTTTACATTATATGGAATTTAACTCCGTTTTAAAGTCATAAAACAATTTTTACCGCACTTAATTTGTTAAAATATCAAAAAAGAATAGTATATTTCAAATTAAAAATAACCATAAAACACTGAAAACCAGAACAAAAAATTTATTAACCAAAAATTTATCTTAAAATAATATGCATGCATAGTATTTTTTGATTATATTTGAAATCGATATAGTTACCTATGAAAGACAAAACAATAGATTATATTTTGAGAGCGACATGGCAAGCTGTTTCAAGAATGTATAACGAAGAAGCTGCAAAATACGATGCCACTATGGCCACCGGGTTTGCTCTTTTGAGTATCGACAAGGAAGAAGGAACACCTTCGACTGCCTTAGGGCCAAGAATGGGAATGGAAGCCACCAGCCTAACCAGAACATTAAAATCAATGGAAGACAAAGGTTTGATTGTTCGCAAAAAAAATCCATCTGACGGACGCGGTGTTTTGATTTACCTGACCGAATTTGGAAAAGAAAAAAGAGATTTATCTAAGAATACAGTTCTGAAATTTAATGAAACCGTTAGAAAACATGTTTCGGACGAAAAACTGAAACATTTTATCGAAGTTTCTGAAATTATCAACGAATTGATTCAGGACAAAAACATATTTACCCAAACAGAAAACAAAGAAAAGGAATAAGCAGATTCGTATTAATGGAGACGGCTTATTTCAATTCAAAACAAAAAACAAATAGTAACAAATTATGAAACGCACAATTAAAAAAGTTGCTGTAATTGGATCCGGAATTATGGGTTCAGGAATAGCTTGTCATTTTGCCAACATTGGTGTTGAAGTTTTACTGCTTGACATCGTACCACGCGAGTTGACAGAAGCTGAAGCTAAAAAAGGATTAACACTTGAAAGTAAAGCAGTTCGCAACCGTGTAGTAAACGAGCACTTGGCGAATTCATTAAAATCGAAACCGTCTCCTATTTACAGTCAAAAATTTGCTAGCAGAATCACAACTGGAAATACGACTGATGATATGGCAAAAATTGCCAATGTTGACTGGATTATTGAAGTTGTTGTAGAGCGTTTGGATATCAAAAAACTGGTTTTTGAACAAATCGAGAAATTCCGTACTCCGGGAACTTTGGTTACATCAAACACTTCTGGTATTCCGATTCATTTTATGAGCGAAGGAAGAAGCGAAGATTTTCAACAACACTTCTGCGGAACTCACTTTTTTAACCCTGCGCGTTACTTAAAATTATTTGAAATTATTCCTGGTCCAAAAACTTCTACTGAAGTATTGGATTTCTTAAACGAATACGGATCTAAATTCTTAGGAAAAACTTCGGTTATTGCTAAAGATACTCCAGCGTTTATTGGAAACAGAATTGGTATTTACGGAATTCAGAGTTTATTCCATTTGGTAAAAGAAATGGGATTAACAATTGAAGAAGTGGATAAATTGACTGGTCCGGTAATCGGTCGTCCAAAATCGGCTACTTTCCGTACGGTTGACGTTGTTGGTTTGGATACTTTGGTACACGTTGCCAACGGTATTTATGAAAACTGCCCAACAGACGAACAACACGAATTGTTTAAACTTCCTGATTTCGTCAATAAAATGATGGAAAATAAATGGTTGGGAAGCAAAACAGGACAAGGTTTTTATAAAAAAGTAGATAAAGATATTTTGTCTTTAGACTTAGATACATTAGAATACCGTGCTGCTAAAAAAGCAAATTTTGCTACGCTTGAACTAACAAAAACTATTGATAAACCAATCAATCGTTTTAAAGTTTTAGTAAAAGGAAAAGACAAAGCAGGTGAATTCTACCGCAAGAGTTTCTCTGGAATGTTTGCTTATGTGTCAAACAGAATTCCTGAAATCTCAGATGAATTATACAAAATTGATGATGCGATGAAAGCTGGTTTTGGATGGGAAAATGGTCCATTCGAAATCTGGGATGCGATTGGTGTTGCCAACGGAATCGAAATCATGAAAGCAGAAGGTTTAGAGCCTGCTGCATGGGTTACTGAAATGTTGGCTTCTGGAAGCGAAAGCTTCTACTCTGTAAAAGAAGGAGCAACTTATTTCTACAATATTCCAACAAAATCACAAGTTAAAGTTCCTGGACAAGATTCATTCATTATCCTAAACAACATCCGCGAAAGCAAAAAAGTTTGGAGCAATAGCGGTGCAATCATTCAGGATTTAGGAGACGGAATTTTGAACTTAGAATTCCAATCTAAAATGAATACAATTGGTGGCGATGTACTTCAGGCTATCAATAAAGCAATCGACTTATCTGAAAAAGAATATCAAGGTTTGGTTATTGGTAACCAGGCAGCGAATTTCTCCGTTGGAGCTAATATCGGAATGATTTTCATGATGGCAGTTGAGCAGGAATATGACGAATTAAACATGGCTATCAAATTGTTCCAGGACACGATGATGCGCGTTCGTTACTCTTCTATTCCAGTTGTAGTGGCGCCTCACGGAATGACTTTTGGTGGTGGATGCGAAATGAGCTTACATGCTGATAAAGTAGTAGCTGCTGCTGAAACGTATATGGGATTGGTTGAATTTGGTGTTGGTGTACTTCCTGGTGGTGGTGGATCTAAAGAAATGGCTTTGAGAGCTTCAGATTTATTCCGCAAAAACGATGTGGAATTGAATGTTCTTCAAGAGTATTTCTTAACGATCGCTATGGCAAAAGTATCCACTTCTGGTTATGAAGCTTTTGATACAGGTCTTCTTCAACATGGAAAAGATGTTATCGTAGTAAACAAAGATCGTCAGATTGCTGAAGCTAAAAAACATGCTTTATTAATGGCTGAAGCGGGTTATACTCAGCCTATCAGAAGAACTGATGTTAAGGTTTTAGGTAAACAAGCATTAGGAATGTTCTTAGTTGGAACTGACCAAATGGAAGCTGGAAAATACATTTCTGAGCACGATAAAAAAATCGCAAACAAACTGGCTTATGTAATGGCTGGTGGTGATTTATCTGAAGCGACTTTAGTATCTGAACAATATTTATTAGATATCGAAAGAGAGGCGTTTTTATCGCTTTGTACAGAAAGAAAGACTCTTGAACGTATTCAATACATGCTAACAAAAGGTAAACCATTAAGAAACTAGAGACAAGAAACAAGAAGCAAGATAAAGTCTTTTCTCTTGACTCTTTCTTCTTTCATCTAAACAAGAAAAAAACATGAAAACAGCATATATCGTAAAAGCTTACCGTACTGCGGTAGGAAAAGCACCAAAAGGGGTTTTTAGATTTAAAAGACCTGACGAATTAGCAGCAGAAACTATTCAGTTTATGATGGATGAACTGCCTGATTTTGACAAAAAACGTATCGATGACGTTATGGTAGGAAATGCCATGCCGGAAGCAGAACAAGGACTTAACGTTGGACGTTTGATCTCTTTAATGGGATTAAAAGTGGAAGATGTTCCTGGTGTTACAGTGAACCGTTATTGCGCATCCGGATTAGAAACTATCGGAATGGCAACTGCTAAAATCCAATCAGGAATGGCAGATTGTATTATCGCTGGTGGAGCTGAAAGTATGAGTTTTATTCCGATGGGAGGTTACAAACCAACTCCGGATTATAAAGTTGCCGCTGCAGGTCACGAAGATTATTACTGGGGAATGGGTTTAACTGCTGAAGCGGTTGCAAACCAATACAAAATCTCAAGAGAAGATCAGGATGAGTTTGCTTACAACTCGCATATGAAAGCTTTGAAAGCACAAGCTGAAGGGAAATTCGACAAACAAATCGTTCCGATTACTGTTGATCAGACTTTCATCAATGAAAATGGAAAAAAAGAAACTAAATCATACGTTGTAAAACAAGACGAAGGTCCAAGAGCCGGAACATCAGTTGCTGCTTTGGCTGGATTGAGACCTGTTTTTGCCGCCGATGGAAGCGTTACAGCAGGTAACTCATCGCAAATGAGTGATGGTGCTGCTTTTGTTTTAATCATGAGTGAGGACATGGTTAAAGAATTAAACCTTGAGCCAATTGCCAGATTAGTAAATTTTGCTTCATCTGGCGTTGAGCCAAGAATTATGGGTATTGGTCCCGTAAAAGCGATTCCGAAAGCGTTGAAACAAGCTGGTTTAGAATTGAAAGATATTGACCTGGTTGAATTAAACGAAGCATTCGCTTCTCAGTCTTTGGCTGTAATTCGCGAGCTAGGTTTAAACCCGGATATCGTAAACGTAAACGGTGGAGCTATCGCCTTAGGTCACCCTCTTGGATGTACAGGTGCTAAACTTTCTGTTCAATTATTCGACGAGATGAAACGCAGAGGTAGTAAATACGGAATTGTGAGTATGTGTGTGGGAACTGGACAAGGGTCTGCAGGGATTTACGAAGTTCTTTAAGACAATAAGTCTTTTTTTTGTCATTTCGACGAAGGAGACTCGAGCGATAGCGAACAGACGAAGTAAATCACACTAGTGATTCGACAAAGTAAACGTATAGTTTGTCATTCCGAGGAACGAGGAATCTCCGCGACAATTATCCGCATAGTTTGTCAATCGTTGTGGAGCTACTTGCGGAGATTCCTCCTCCGTCGGAATGACAAAAAAGCCGGAAATACTAAATTATACAAGGTTATAAAATAAAAAAATATACAAAAAACAAAAGCAATGGCAGATACAATCGAAAAAAACGTAACCCGTGGTGGTCAGTTTTTAGTTAAAGAAACAAAATGCGAAGATGTCTTTACACCAGAAGATTTTTCGGAAGAGCAATTAATGATGCGTGACTCTGTAAAAGAGTTCGTTGACAAAGAATTATGGGCGCATAAAGATCGTTTTGAGAAAAAAGATTACGCTTATACAGAATCATCTATGCGTAAAGCAGGAGAACTAGGACTTCTTGGAGTTGCGGTTCCTGAAGAATACGGTGGATTAGGAATGGGATTCGTTTCTACAATGTTAGTTTGCGATTACATTTCTGGTGCTACAGGATCTTTCTCAACTGCTTTTGGTGCGCATACAGGAATTGGAACTATGCCAATTACACTTTATGGTACTGAAGAACAAAAGAAAAAATACGTTCCTAAATTGGCTTCTGGAGAATGGTTTGGAGCTTATTGCTTAACTGAACCAGGTGCAGGATCTGATGCTAACTCAGGAAAAACAAAAGCTGTTTTATCTGAAGATGGAAAACATTACTCAATCACTGGACAAAAAATGTGGATTTCGAATGCAGGTTTCTGCAGCGTTTTCATCGTTTTTGCTAGAATTGGAGATGATAAAAACATTACAGGTTTCATCGTAGAAAACGATCCGTCAAACGGAATTTCTATGAATGAAGAAGAGCATAAATTAGGAATTCGTGCTTCTTCTACTCGTCAGGTTTTCTTCAACGATACAAAAGTTCCTGTTGAAAACATGTTATCTGAAAGAGGAAACGGTTTCAAAATTGCAATGAATGCTTTGAACGTTGGACGTATTAAATTGGCAGCAGCTTGTTTAGATGCACAACGTAGAGTTACTTCAAATGCAGTAAAATATGCTAACGAAAGAATTCAGTTCAACACTGCAATTTCTTCTTTTGGAGCTATCCGTTCTAAATTAGCTGAAATGGCAACTAATGCATACGCTGGAGAAAGTGCTTCTTACAGAGCTGCAAAAGATATTGAAGACAGAATTGCTGCTCGTGAGGCAGAAGGAACTTCTCACCAGGAAGCGGAATTGAAAGGTGTTGAAGAATATGCTATCGAATGTTCTATCCTGAAAGTAGCTGTTTCTGAAGACGTTCAATCTTGTGCTGATGAAGGAATTCAGATTTTTGGTGGAATGGGATTCTCAGAAGATACTCCAATGGAGAGTGCCTGGAGAGATGCTCGTATCGCTCGTATTTATGAGGGAACAAACGAAATCAACAGAATGCTTTCTGTAGGTATGTTGATCAAAAAAGCAATGAAAGGACATGTTGATTTACTTGGACCTGCAATGAAGGTTCAGGAAGAATTAATGGGAATTCCATCTTTTGATACTCCTGATTTCTCTGAATTATTTGCTGAAGAAAAAGGAATCATCGCTAACCTTAAGAAAGTTTTCTTAATGGTTGCTGGTAGCGCTGTTCAAAAATATGGTCCGGATTTAGATTCTCACCAACAGTTATTAATGGCTGCTTCTGATATCTTAATCGAGGTTTACATGGCTGAAAGTACTATTCTTAGAACGGAAAAATTAGCCAAAAATCAAGGTGAAGCAAAAGTACAAGAGCAAATTGCTATGGCAAAATTATACTTATACAAAGCAGTAGATATCGTTAACTCAAGAGGAAAAGAAGGAATTATTTCTTTTGCTGAAGGTGACGAACAACGTATGATGTTAATGGGATTAAAACGTTTCACAAAATACACAAACAATCCAAATGTTGTAGCCTTAAGAGAAACGATTACTTCTAAGTTAGTTGCAGAAAACGAATACTGCTTCTAATACAAAAATAGTTTTTAGCTTTTAATTTGTTTAAACCCGCACAAGTCCGAAACTGTGCGGGTTTATTTTTTTATTTTTTCACCATATAAGTGATATAAGTTCATTTTATGTAGAGGCGCACAGCAGTGCGTCTAAACCACAGTTCATATAAGTTTGCCACAGATTACAGGATTAAAATGATTTAAAAATCTTTATAAATCGCGTAATCTGTGGCATTTTATATTCCAATTAATTTATAATTAACCATTCACAATTAACAATTAATTTATCGGTTTCATGATCAAATCGTGATCTCCTTCTGAACTTAGATTTAGGAAACGTTCATATTCTCTCAGCACATCAGAAATAATTCCGTCTTTGCTGAAATATTGAATATCGTACCCCATACGATGATCTCCAAAATAGGTTATGGGTTGGAAAATTACCTCGGAATCAATATCCGGCGTATTTTTTTCATTAATTAATGTTTCAGAAACGGTTTGTTTTTGAGCCATAACGCCATATTTAAAGTTTCGCAACTGATCGTATTTTATTTCCAATTCAATTGCCTGCTGTGGATCAGTAAAGGAATTTATATGGGCTTCTATATTGTTTTTTGATAATTCTACTGCTAATTCTTCAAAAGCTTTTTTTACGGTTTCATTCAGAAATTTGTGGACATCTTTCTTCTGGGAAACGGTTACAATTTTTTCTAAATGTTCCCGCCAATTATTATTATTCCAGTTTAAACTTCCATGCGAATATTTTTTTTCACTGTATTCACTATCCACAACCAAAGCTTTCCAGAGATTATAGCAGAGTAAAGCCATAATAATTCCGAAAGGTAAAGCCGTAATTAATGTCATTGTCTGGAGCGAAGCCAAACCGCCGGAGCGTAGTAAACTTAAAGACAAAAGCGACAACAGAACACCCCAAAAAACACTTTGCCATTTAGGCGAGCTTATTGCGCCTTTTGAGGCTATTCCATTCATTATAAATATTCCGGAATCGGCTGAAGTGATAAAAAACACGCAGATTATCAAAATAGATAAAACATTTAAAAATGTGGTAAGCGGAAAATAAGTAAAGAAATTAAACAACAAGGTATCCGGATTATTTGCGAATTCGCTTAAAGCACCATGAGCGACGTGCTCGTCAATCCATACTGCACTGCTTCCGAAAACAGTCATCCAAAGAAAATTAAAAAATGAAGGAAGGAATAAAACAGCCAGAATGAATTCCCGGATAGTTCTTCCTTTAGAAATTTTCGCAATAAATAATCCAACGTAAGGCGCCCAGGAAATCCACCATGCCCAATATAAAATGGTCCAATTAGAGAACCATTCCTGACTACCTTTTTCGTAGGCATAGGTATTAAACGTAAGCGATATAAAATGACTAATATAATGTCCTAAACCTTCAGTAAAAGTGCTCAGGATATAGATTGTTGGTCCGCAAATCAATATAAACAACATTAATAAAACCGCCATCATTATATTTAGCTCGCTCAGTTTTTTAACTCCTTTTCCTAAACCGGAAATGGCCGAAAAAACAGCAATAATCATCACAACCAAAACTATTGGTACTTGATATTTAAAGCTGGAATCCGGAATAAGTCCCAGACTCACTAAGCCAGCGTTTAACTGAACCACACCAAAACCAAGTGTAGTTGCAATTCCGAAAAAAGTACTGCACAAACCAAAAACATCAACAATATTTCCAAATTTACCATGTATTCTACTTTTCAGAATGGGATAAAATCCGCTTCGAATTGCTAAAGGTAAGTTATGTCTATAAGCAAAATAAGCAAGAGACAAACCTACTACACCATAAATCGACCACGCATGAAAACCCCAATGGAAAAAAGTATAGAGTTGCGCTTCTTTCGCTCTTAAATTTTCAGCCAAATTTGCATTTGCGGGCGTTGCATAATGTGACATCGTCTCTCCTACTCCAAAGTACATCAAACCAATTCCCATTCCGGCAGCAAAGAGCATGGCTACCCAGGAAAAAAAAGAATATTCAGGTTCCGAATCATCTGCTCCTAATTTGATTTTGCCGAATTTACTGATCGCGAGTGTAATCAAAAACAAAACAAAAACGGTAACTAACAATACGTAAAGCCAGCTCAGATTTCTGAATATGATATCTTTTACGAAATTAAAAGACTGCTCTGCCTCTTTTGAAAAGAAACCACAAAACAATGAAATGGCAATAATAATAGCTAAACTCGGAAAAGCAACTGATTTAGTAAAATTGGTTTGAAAGACATTTGAATTGGCAGATTTATTCATATAGGAATGATTTATTATTGTTATTCTCTAAAAGGGTCTAAATCGAGGAAGTATTGAATAAAAAAATACTCCAAAAATCTTTTAATCAATGCATTGTAAATTTAATCAAAAAGAAATAACTTCCTTATTTACTACTATAAATAATTGTTTACAAAAGAGTATAACAAATTGACTTAATACTATGTTACTATTTAACTAATATTTTATTTCTAAAAGTTTTATATTTAACCTTCAAAAAACTAAAAACTTTAAAATGAAACAAATTAACCTGATTGCCTTTTTATTATTGTGCTTATGTACCACAAATACTTTTGCACAAAAAAATAAAAAAATGGATATCATTGCATACTACACAGGCGATGACAAATTGATTAACGAATATGAAGTCAATAAACTAGATCAAATTATTTTTAGTTTTTGTCATTTAAGAAACGGCAAACTAAGTGTTGATTCCCCTAAAGATTCAATCACAATTAAACATTTAGTTTCTTTAAAAGCTACAAATCCACAACTTAAAATTGTATTATCTCTTGGTGGATGGGGTGGCTGCGAGCCATGTTCTGCAGCATTTTCAACAGATGAAGGCAGACTTACTTTTGCAAAATCCGTGAAAGAAGTTAGTGATTATTTCAAAGTAGACGGTTTAGATTTAGACTGGGAATATCCATCAATTGAAGGTCTGCCAGGTCATTTATACCAAGCCGCGGATAAGCCTAATTTTACTGATTTATTGAAAAAATTGCGCTCAACTCTGGGTAAAAAGTATGAACTAAGTTTTGCCGCAGGAGGTTTTCAAAAATGTTTAGATGAATCTATAGACTGGAAAGGCGTTGCACCATATGTAAATCGTATTAATATCATGAGTTACGATTTAGTAAACGGATATTCTAAGGTAACAGGACATCATACACCCTTATACAGCACAAATCCAAAAGAAGAATCAACTGACAGAGCTGTAACTTACTTATTAAAAGCAGGTGTTCCAGCAGAAAAATTAGTTATTGGTGGTGCTTTTTATACCAGAACATGGAAGAATGTTGAAAACATCAACAATGGTTTATATCAGGCTGGTGAGCACATTCCTGGTGCTGATTTTAAAAACTTTGCTACAACTTATACAGAAGCAAATGGGTGGAAATATTTTTATGACGAAAAAGCGCAAGCGCCATATTGGTATAATGCAACGACAAAAACATTTGCAACATCTGATGATGTTAGATCTATAAAAGCAAAAACAGAATATGTGAAAGCTAAAAAATTAGGCGGTATCATGTTTTGGGAGCTTACACTGGATAGTCCGAAAAATGGAATGGTAAATGCTATTTACGAAGTTAAAACAGCAAAATAAAGAGTTTAAAAAATAAAAAAAGCGGCAGTTATAGATTTCTACAACTGTCGCTTTTTTTTATATCTAAAAGAAAATTACGGCTGAACTTTTGTTTTATCTAATTCTCCTATAAAAGGAATTGACTCCTGAATTTCGTTACGAATAACAGTCTGAAGATAGACCTCTAGCTGAATAAATTTTGCAGCATTAATTGCACCAATTGCTTTTTTCATTTGTCCGTATGTTTTCGAATATAACTTTTCGTAATCCTGATTATTTTTCAAAGTTCCCTTGGCTAATTCATCTGCTTTTTCATCGGTAAGTGTTGCATAACTTTCAGCATAATTATTTATCAGCTGTAACTTTGTTTGTCCGAGCCCCTTGCGCTCTGTTTCATAATTATCGTAAACTTTTGTAAAAGCTGCCGCCTGAGTATCAGACAAATTCATATATTGCCTTACAAGATCACTTTTAGATTTTCCATAAATACTCTGCACTAATTCTACATCTTCTTTATAAGAAGATTGAGCATACGATGAAAACGAGGCGATTGCCAAAACAAGAATAAGACTTAATTTTTTCATGGTTTTTGGTTTTAGATTAATTTTAAACATTTATTCCCTATCAAATATACTGATTTTAAACACATTACATTATTTCCATTCTTTAAAAGAATGAGTATTGATAAGCCGCTGTTAAAGCGTAATAATTCAATCCGTTGTTGGTATAGGCACCAATATGGTATTGAAACTTGATACTCTGACCTTTTGCAATTGGTGTAGAAAATGTTGCACCAACTCTCCAATTATCTATTTGACTATCATCAGAAACACCATCTGTTATGGTTTCACCTCCAAAAAACCAATTAGTATTAAGACCAATCCACATACTATTCTTGAAATAATAGCTACCGTGCGCCTGCAAACTGTAAGTATGCTTCTGCTCCAACTTTTTTCCTAAAAAATCATTGTTATCAGTATAAAACCAGACGCCACCATAAACTTCAGCATAAAAATGAGAGAACCGCTGCGAGATACCTATTTCAGGTTTAAATCCCCAACGGTTTGTACCAATATTCACTTGCTTATCGTCGTAATATTTTCCAGTTGGGATTGACGTTACTAAACTCACCCCTAAAATGGTTTTTTGCTCAAATTTTCTAAATTCGGCTTTATCAAGAGCGGGAGAACCTAACAGATTTACACCAAGTCGAACTTTCATATCGCCAAAGCCCGTTCTTGATCCTGTTATGTTTTCACCATTTACATTCGCAGATCCGTCCATAAAAGTGAAAGGCAGTGCAACTTGTACGCGAGCCAATTTACCTGATAAACCAAATGTTCTCACATAAGTTGCAGCCAGATTATGACTTTGAATAACAAAATCAGAAATTGGCAATGATGGTTCTGTTAAGACATTTCCATCCATATAAGCATATCCAATGGCGGCTACATTTAATTTTTTTGGAACATTTGCGTATACTCGCGGTTCTAAATCCTGGCTAAAACCTGAAAACATTCCTAGTAGAAACAATATTATAAAATGGTGTTTCTGAATCAAGACATAAAAAGTATTTTTTGGCATAAAGTAAAGAATTCGGGGATATGATTATTAAAACTAAAGACGCTCTTAGTATTCTTATTTCTTAATTTCATCCGTTTTTGGAGCTTCAATTTCTCCATCATATGAAATCGATGCTCTATTATTGCTACTAATAGAAAGCGACGCTCCTCCATCAAAAAAAATATTAAAATACAGCGTGTAAACGTCATCCTTACCTTTAACTGTTGCTTTGACGTTGTACGATTTTTTCTTTTTTTCAATCTTTACGTCTTCCGGCACACCTTCAAATTTTATACCTCCATCTCCGCCATATGGTACATTAAAAGCACGGCCAAAGAAAGGCAAATCACAAGTTGTTTTCTCTGTATTAAATTTCAAAAAATAGGTATTGTAATCTAAATTCAACATCCTGCCTCCTTGAGGAGTTGCTTTTTGCGCTTCAAAAACAAAATTTTTAGAATCGATAAGTGCTTCAATTTCTTTTTGTTTCTGTAATTCGCGTTCTGCTTTTAATTCTTTCTTTGTTTTTTCCTGAGCCAAAACCGGAAAGCTTAAAAAGTACAATAACACTAATAAAATGGAAAATTTACGTTTCATAAATAAATTTTTAAAAGAGTTAAATCAATGAAACTTTTATTTTTTAGTAAATCGCATCATAGCAATGTCACCAGAAATAAGATTGAGAGTCCTGCCATCATCTGTCACGTCATAAGAAGTTATTTTTTGCAAAGTGCTCATAAATACTTGTTCTCCTTGTCCGTCCTGGCACATCATTTTTGTCATCGCCATAGGTTGAGTGAAATCAATTTTATTACCGTCTAGAATCAGTTTTCCGTTAAAAGAATTACAACTGCTGTTCCCTGAAATATGATTTTCTTTCAGGTCAAAATTTATAGTTGGTTTTTTAGTTGGATATAATCCATCGAAAGCGATTCTTGGACCCGAAATATAATTTAGTTCCCAATTTCCCTCTAGCTTAGAAACTGAATCTACTTTTTTGCATTTACACGAAATTAGTATGGCGCTTAAAAAAACCAGGATAAAAACATTCTTCATCATAACGTTAAAGATTAAATATTAATGAATTAGAAAATCGAATTTGGGAAAATTTTCGTTAAAAACCTCTACGAATTTAAACAATATTTTTGTCTTCAGCCTCAAACTATTAGTAAAATACGACTAATAGTTTTAGATTTTTTTAACTTAAGACGTTAAGTTATATCGTATTTTTTATGTTAAATTTACTTAATCTTTAATTTAAAAGCCTCACGTATGAAAAAAATAATAGTTTCTTTCGCTATAATTGCCGCCTTAATTATTGGCTGTAAGACGAGTACAAAGTCGAATGATGCCAAAACTTTAACTGTAAATTTAGAGCCAAAAAGTAATAGCACTGTAAGCGGAACAGCTACTTTTACAGAGAAAAACGGAAAAGTAACGTTTGTTGCAAAAGTTGCCGGATTACAGCCTGGAGTTCACGCTATACATATTCACGAAAAATCAGATTGTACTGCTGCCGATGGAAGTTCAGCTGGCGGACACTGGAATCCAACCTTTAAAAAACACGGAAAATGGGGAGTTGGTGAATATCACAAAGGAGATATTGGAAACTTCACTGCTGACGCAAAAGGAAACGGAACCATTACATTAACTACCGATGAATGGTGTGTTGGTTGTGGAGACGAAACTAAGGATGTTTTAGGCAAAGGTTTAATCGTACATCAGGGAACAGATGATTTCACGACACAACCAACTGGAAATGCCGGCGGTAGGGTTGCCTGCGCAGGGATCATCAAATAAAAATACAATAACCACTATTTTTTCACAAAATCTAGTGGTTATTTCATTTTAAAGTAATTCTAAAACAAGAAAAAGATATAGCTTTGTAGCCTCAAACAAAAGTTAATGATTAACCCATCAGCACCAGGTTGGATAGATAAGTTTTTTAGCGAACAAAAGTTTTCAGAAGCTATTCCTTTTGAGACTAATGAATCGTTTTACGATAAAGTCAGAGCAACCGGATTTATTTATGGGCATATCATTTCGATTGATTCTCAAATTCCTATTCCGATAAAAGGCTGGTTCAAAACCGAGATTTCTAAAATTGCCTTGTTAAATACTTTGTATGGTGTTTTTTGTCTGGAAAAAAGAAATTCTGAACCAAACAATTTCACTACTGAAGTTTTAAAATTTTATAAAGAAATGAATCCTGAAGGATTTAGTCTGTTTAAAATTTTACTTCCAAAAGATACTCCTTCCCTTTCATTAGAAAGTATAATCGATCAGAGAGTACAAACTAATGACAGCATTATCAGTAAAAACTTTTCGCATCTGGTAACCAATGCCTTGTTATTTATTGATGTATTAGCTTTTAGACAATATTTAGAACATGGTGCAATTCCGGAGAAATATTTAAAGCGAATTGAAGAAACCGTTCTTGGTATTGTTGGCTTGGCCTTAAAAACCAAAACAATAAAATCGCAGCATGATGATTTATTAATTAAGCTTTTTGAAGCTTCTATTCGCTATTCGAAATTTTCAAAAGTTACGGTTGATACTTTAGAAACTTTACAATTAGAATATTTTACTAATAAACTGGAGCATTATTACCTGATCGATATGGCCGGAATGGCTTTATGGAGTGATGGCGTGGTAGAGAATGAAGAAGCTTACTTCTTATATTCTTTAGGATCAATGATGCGGGTTTCAGACGATTTTGTAACGCACAGTATTGATACTACTAATTCGTTCATTACAACACATAAAAAGAAGATACCGTATTTTAATTATTCGAATCCGGTAAAACATTTTTATGATCAAATGACACACACGGTCGTAAAATTGATTATTAGAAATAAAAACAGACTGGTTAAGGAAATTGTTCAGAGTAAAGAATTAATGGTACTGCTGGCTTATTCTACCACCAGAGACTTGGATGCCAAGGAAAAGAAAAAAGTAAAAAAACAGCTTTTGGATATCTGTAAAACGATTCCATCACTTACTATCTTTTTACTTCCCGGCGGAAGTTTGTTGTTGCCGATCTTAATAAAGTTTATTCCAACGATGTTACCATCAGCCTTCAACGAAAATCTAGACGAAAACGAATAAAAAAAATCGCCCTTTTGAGGCGATTTTTTATTCTTATAATTTTATCTAGTTATAGATTACTCAATTGATATACATCATCCAATTCAGCATTCGAACTAATATTTACATTTAAATCAGTTACAAAACCTGAATTTAATCCGTAAACCCATCCGTGAAGCATTAGATCCTGACCATTTTTCCATGCTCCTTGTACAATTGAAGTTTTTGCTAAGTTATAAACTTGCTCTTTAGCATTGATTTCAACAAAAGCATTAAAACGCTCTGTTTCATCTTCAATCGAATTTAAGTATTTATCGTGTAAACGGTACTCGTCTTTAATATGACGAATCCAGTTGTCGATAATTCCAACTGACATATTTCCCATAGCTGCTTTTACACCACCACATCCATAATGTCCACAAACAATAACGTGTTTTACTTTTAAAACATTTACTGCATAATCCAATACACTTAACATATTCATGTCTGAGTGAACAACCATATTAGCAATATTACGGTGTACAAAAACTTCACCCGGCTTAGCACCAATAATTTCATTTGCAGGAACACGACTATCAGAACATCCAATCCATAATAATGGTGGAGTTTGTCCTTTTGCTAAATCTGCGAAATAATTTGGGTCTAATGCTAATGATTTTTCAACCCACTCTTTATTGTTTTCTAATAACTGCTCATAAAACTTTCTCATTCTTTTTTATTTTAAATGGAATTTCTATATGTTTAAACACATCAAAGTAACCTAACTGTAAAGTTATTTAATTTTTGATAATTCTCACCGTTTAGAAATCCCTTAATTTATTTAATTTGTTTTAAATTTCTATTTTGAGGTTTCCTTTTTAACCAATGCTCTCTTCGCAACATCATAATAATGTTCGATTGTAACATGATTGTCTTTGTCAGGTGTATTCTCTAACTCGTAAGCTTTCTTAAAGCCTTTCAGTTTTACTTTGATATTTTCATCAATAGCACGAGTTTCTTTAAACTCACGAATTAAATCCAAAACATCGTGTGCAATATATTCTGTATCGTGTGCGTTGATAATGACTTTTGAGTTTTCAGGAATCTCATTTAATGTCAACTTAATAGCTGCTTTGTTCAAGAAAGAAACTTCCTGAGCTAAGTCGATATGAATAACATCGCCGTCTTCGTATTCTTCTTTTTTAAAGCTGTAAGCTCTTTTCAGGTTTCCTCTCAGTACAAAAATAATACTGATGATAATTCCTAATGCAACACCTTTCAATAAATCTGTCGCTACAACAAATACTAAAGTGGCAATAAAAGGCACGAATTGGTATTTTCCTTTTTCCCAGAAATGGAAGAAAGTTGCCGGTTTAGCTAGTTTGTATCCAACTAATATTAAAACAGTTGCTAAAGTAGCCAACGGAATTTTATTTAATATTGCCGGAATACTCAATACACTTACTAACAAAAGTACACCGTGAATAATAGCTGACATCTTAGATTTTGCACCTGCATTATTATTTGCAGATGATCTAACTACAACTGATGTCATTGGTAAACCTCCTAAAAGTGAACTCACGATATTACCAATTCCCTGAGCTCTTAACTCAACATTTGTGTTGGTATAACGTTTTTGAACGTCCATTCTGTCAGCAGCTTCAATACATAGTAAAGTTTCAATAGAAGCTACAATGGCAATTGTAACAGCTACTACCCAAACCTGCGGATTTGTTACGGCAGCAAAATTTGGCGTAATAAGAATTGATTTAAATTCGTCAAAAGATTTTGGAACTGGCAAAGAAACCAAATGTTCTTTTGCAATTGCCAATGAGCTTCCTGTAGAAGTAAAAACTTCATTTAAAACTACACCTGCAATAACCGCGATAAGTGCTCCCGGAACTAGTTTTAGTTTCTTCAAAAAAGAAACTTTATCCCAGGCAATTAATATTACAAATGAAACTAACGAAATAACTACAGCTCCTAATTGAATATGATTAATTACATCAAATAAAAAGGAGAATGAATTGCTACCATCATTCTGAATAAAAGCCTGATCACCCTCAAAGTCAGCATCATAACCAAAAGCGTGTGGCAATTGTTTCAGAATAATAATAATCCCGATACCCGCAAGCATTCCTTCGATTACATTGGTTGGAAAATAATTTGAAATACTTCCGGCTTTTAAAAATCCTAATGCTAATTGAATTAATCCAGCAATAAAAACAGACATTAAAAAAACATCGAAGGCACCCAAATCAGTGATAGCGGTAAGAATAATAGCTGTTAAACCAGCTGCCGGACCGGATACACTAATATGTGACTGGCTTAAAAAACCTACCACAATACCACCAACAACACCTGCGATAATTCCAGAGAATAACGGCGCTCCAGAAGCCATTGCAATACCTAAACACAATGGAAGAGCCACCAAGAAAACCACCAAACCTGAAGCAAAATCAGATTTAAGGTTGGCAAAAAGATTAATTTTTTTTGACATAATACAATACTAAAAATTGATACATTAAAGATCTACTGCATTTACTATAAATACAGTTAGTTTAAAATAATCGGAAGTATTATACTAAATTGGGAGGTGGAGCAAATATGCTCGGCGAAATATTGTCTAATTTTACAATATTTTCAGACACGATAGTCTTTTTTTCAATATAAACAGGCATTACAACTTCATGGTGAAGTATTGCCGGATAAACCGCAGCCTTTAGTTCTTTGTGTGAATGCTCCTCTTCAGAAAAACTGAAG
Organism: Flavobacterium sp. LC2016-12; assembly: GCF_015351595.1. Classification (GTDB taxonomy): domain Bacteria; phylum Bacteroidota; class Bacteroidia; order Flavobacteriales; family Flavobacteriaceae; genus Flavobacterium. Next base: position 167,928 of record NZ_JADKPT010000004.1, read on the forward strand.
AATATAGACGTATCATTACTTTTCTTCATCAACGTCACAACAGTAGGCGTTGCCAGGAAAGCAATAAATATGAATAATAATATGCGAGCGACTAATTTCATTGTCGCAAAAATAGTGTTAAACAAATAAAATCAAAGCCTGAAGCAAAAATTTTTATAGAAATTTAACATTCATAAAAAAAGCAGTATCATCTATAGCGATAATGCTGCTTTTTAAATTATTTATAAACAACGAATTACAACTCTTCTTCAAGCCATGCATTCATCATCCAAATCGTTTTTTCCTGCTCCGCAATGAAGTCACTCATCATAGAATTTGTCCCTTCATCATTGATTTCAGCTGACTGATTTAAGATTTCTCTTTCAATTTTAAGTAAATCTGATAAAGAATGTACGATCAATTGAACTGCTTTTTCATCATTTGAAATATTTTTTCCAACTGTCAATTTGTTATTTTTTATGTAGTCTTCAAAAGTATGTAAAGGAGTTCCGCCAATTGTCAAAACTCTCTCCGCTATCATATCAATTTTTAATTGAGAATCTGTGTATAATTCCTCAAATTTTACATGTAAATCAAAGAAACGTTTTCCTCTAATATTCCAATGTATCCCTCTTAAATTTTGGTAGTAAACCTGAAAATTAGACAATAAGACATTCAATTCTTTTACTAACAATTCTGACTCTTTTACAGGTAATCCTAAAATATTCGTTTTCATCTTTTTATTATTTTACAGTAAGTTACTACAAATTTAAAGTAACTCCTTAAAAAAAGTTATAAAAAAAAATTATATTTTCTTATTTTTGCATCACAAAATACTATCAAAATGACGATAACTCAATTACAATATGTGTTAGCAGTTGCCGAACACAAAAACTTTACCCTTGCTGCCGAAAAATGTTTTGTGACGCAACCCACTTTAAGCATGCAGATTCAGAAAATTGAAGAAGAACTTAACATTTTAATTTTCGACAGAAGCAAAAAACCTATTCAACTTACAGACATTGGTCAGAAAATTGTAAATCAGGCTAAAAATATTGTAAACGAAGCAGATAGAATCAAAGATATTGTAGAACAGCAAAAAGGTTTCATTGGAGGAGAATTCCGTTTGGGAATAATACCGACGATTATGCCAACTCTTTTACCAATGTTCCTGAACAATTTCATTAAAAAATATCCAAAAGTAAAACTCTTAATCGAAGAGCTGAATACAGATGAAATTATTGTGAAACTTAAAAATGGCCATCTTGATGCTGCCATTGCCGCTACTCCGCTTGAAGATGAAAAAATAAAAGAAATTGTGTTGTATTTTGAGCCGTTTGTAGCTTACATACCGGAACAACATGCTAATTTTCAGAAAGAAGAAATTGAGGTAGCCGACTTAAATATCAACGAAATTTTGCTTTTGCAGGACGGACATTGTTTTAGAGATGGTATTTTGAATTTATGCAAAAACGGAACTGATGTCGAACAAAACAATTTTCAGATTCAAAGCGGAAGTTTTGAAACGCTGATAAAATTGGCCGACGAAGGCTTGGGCACAACGTTACTACCGTACTTGCACACCATGGATTTAAAAGATTCCGATAAACTGAAACTACGTAATTTTAAGGAACCAAAGCCTGCCCGTGAGGTAAGTTTAATTTACCCGAAGAGCGAATTAAAAATGCAAATCATTGACGCACTTCGATCAACCATTGCCGGAGTTGTAAAAGGAGCAATTGTTTTTCAGAATGTGCAAATCATCAGTCCGCTATCAAAGAAATAAAAATAAAAAAGGAGCCAATTTGGCTCCTTTTTTTATACTTTTATTAGTAGTAGACTTTGTTTTAATTCTGGTTTTTCAATAATAAAATTCAATAACCATTCTTGCAATTGTTCCATCTCATACGGTAACAGTGTTTTGATAGCTTTTTCCAGCTCTTTGCAGAAAAGTATCGGATCGAAACTAACTCTCTCAAGTATTGATTTCGTGTAATCAAACATCATTTTTGACATAATAAAATAAGATTTTTGGGGGTTATCTATATTTCTAAACTCGCACCAAATTTAAACAAATAACATATACAAAGCTTTATTTTAACTATTTTTTTTAAAAACTTTAGCAACGAAACCGTTTTCTTAGTACAGATAAATCAATATAGAACCATTATAAATAACTAATTTAAACCCTTTTAAAGGCTCGAAACATCTCTCGTTTTCCCGGCGGACCCGCTAACTTTTCGACTGTAAAACCAACAGCAATCATACTTCTTTTAACAACTCCACGAGCAGCATATGTAACTAAAACACCATTTGGTTTTAAACTATTGTACATTTTCTGAAAAATTTCAGTACTCCATAATTCGGGTTGAACCCGATACCCGAAGGCATCAAAGTAAATCAAATCAAAAGTTTCAAAATCATCTATTTCATCAAAAAATTGTTTTCTTTTGGTTAACGAGAACTGATCGCAAATTTCTACTTTATTATCCCATTCACATTTATGCATTTTCTCAAAAATGTTATGAAATTCCAATGCTTCCAGCTCTTCTACATAATTCATAGCTAAAACTTCTTCAGCATTTACAGGGTATGCTTCTACCCCAACATAATCAATCTTCTGATTTTTTTTATCTGATTCTAAAAAAGTAATAAAAGCATTTAATCCAGTTCCAAAACCTATTTCAAGAATACTAACCGGGTCTTTTTCAAATAAAGAAAGTCCGTTTTTTATAAATACATGTTTTGCTTCCTGAATGGCACCGTGTTTCGAATGATAACATTCATCCCATTCTTTCAAATGAATTGTAGTTGAACCATCTAGCGTTTTAATTATTTCTCTTTCCACCTTTTCAATATTTACAATCTGATTTTATACTTTTTCAGACCATTTTACTAGTCAAATTTAGTCAAAACAAATGCGTAAAGCCTTAAAAAACGATACTTTTTTCATAAATTCTTTATAAAAGTCAGTGATTTTTTTAGGTTTATTATAAGATAAATAAATCTCAGTTAAAGGCCGTAATTAATACAGTTTTAGCAAGTAATTTATATATTTTTACTTAATTTTGCATTTAATAAAACCTATTTTACACCAAATCATCACGTTAGAAGTCTTTCTGTTGAGATGAAAATTAGATAAAACATATATTATTATGAGTACAACTCAAACAAGCAAAATTGAAATCAGAAAAGCTACATCTTCCAAAATAAGCGCGGTAGACTTTGAAAACTTAAACTTTGGTGCTGTTTTTACAGACCATTTATTCGAATGTGATTTTAAAAATGGAGAATGGCAAAATCCTGTCATTAAGCCGTATGCTCCTATTTTAATGGATCCTTCTTCAAAAGTCTTTCATTACGGTCAGGCTATTTTTGAAGGAATGAAAGCTTATAAAGATGAAAATAATGATGTTTGGTTGTTTAGACCTGATGAAAACTACAAACGTTTCAATAATTCTGCTGTACGTATGGCAATGCCAGAAGTTCCGGAAGCTATTTTTATGGATGGTTTAAATGAATTATTGAAAATCGATCAGGAATGGATTCAAAGAGGAAACGGAGCAAGTATGTACATCCGTCCCTTTATGATTGCTACAGGACCTGGTGTTATTGCAAATCCGTCTGACGAATATAAATTCATGATTTTACTTTCACCTGCAAAATCATATTATGGTGGCGAAGTAAAAGTAATTATAGCTGAACATTATAGTAGAGCTGCAAATGGTGGAATTGGAGCTGCAAAAGCGGCTGGAAATTATGCTGCACAGTTTTACCCAACTAATTTGGCTAACAAAGACGGCTTCCAACAAGTAATCTGGACAGATGATGCAACGCATACTAAATTAGAAGAAGCGGGAACAATGAACGTTTTCTTCAGAATTAATGACACTTTAATGACTGCTCCAACAAGCGAAAGAATTTTAGATGGTATTACCAGAAAAAGTTTGATTGCTATGGCTGAAAAAGAGGGATTGAATGTAGAGGTTCGTCCTGTTCTTGTATCAGAATTAGTAGAAGCGGCTAAAAACGGATCTTTAAAAGAAATTTTTGGAGCCGGAACTGCTGCCGTAATTAGCGTAATCAAAGGATTCTCTTATCAGGATGTTTATTACGAAATGACTCCAATTGAAAATTCTTATGCTTCTTTATTAAAAGAAAAACTAACAAGTCTTCAAAACAAGCTTTCTGAAGATACTTTTGGCTGGACTGTTAAGGTTCAATAATCAAAAGATATTTATAAAAACAAACCCGACAGATTCTGAGAATTTGTCGGGTTTTCTATTTTATAAAAGCTTAGAAAAATCGGGTTTAAAGTAATTTGGACCTTTCATAACTTTTCCGTCTTCACGATAAATTGGCTGACCATCTTCACCTAATTTACTCATATTACTACGCTGAATTTCATCAAAAACAGCTTCAATTTTATCCTGCAAACCATGCTCAATAATGGTTCCGCACAAAATATACATCATATCTCCAAGGGCATCTGCAATTTCAACCAAATCATTATTCTGAACTGCATCGAGATACTCTTCGTTCTCTTCCTTCATTAAATTATAACGAAGATACTTTTTAGTTTCACCCACATCTGCAATCGGAGTTTCACTGTGTCCTATTTTAAAAGCAGTATGAAATTCCTTTACTGCGTCTATTTGTTTTTTCATATGTAGATAAATTTGTTTTTTAATGAAATGAAAAGCCAAATTAGCAACTATTCGTATACAATTCTCTAAATTTGCCAAAAATAATTTTCAACTATGTTTAGTCAGGGACAATTAATATTCGCAGTCTGTTTTTTCATCGCCTTTGTAATCGTAATGATATTTGCTTATCGAAAAGATCTTGCATTGCACAAGATTTTTTATAAAGGAAACTACAAAGTCCTGATCGTCTTTCTACTTTTTATTGCCATCTTATTTGTTATCAAATTCTTTTTTAAAAGATAATTTCGTAATTTATTTCTATATTTAAAAATATAAAATAAATGCCGAAGTTTCACAATTAAACTTCATCAGAATCGTTCTGTTTAAAGTTAATTTTAAGTAGAAACAACAATTTAAAAAGTATACTTTTATTTTTTTTCTGCTATAGTGCGACTAGTAATAAAATTTATAACTTTACGACACCAATCAACCTACCACCAATGAAGATTTTAAAATATTTATTTCTTTTATCGTTATTAAGCTTAGTTGCGCTAACCGTTTTTGTTGCTACACAAAAAGGGATTTTTTCTGTAGAAAGAAGCAAAGTCATCAACTCTCCCCGAGCGACTGTTTACAACTACGTAAACGATTTTAGAAATTATGAAGATTTTGAATCCTGGTCGGTAGAAGATCCTACAATGAGAATGACTTTTCCTAACAAAACAGCTGGTAATGGCGCCTCTTTTTATTGGGAAGGTTCTGAGGGAAAAGGGAATGCCATAACCTTAAAAACAAAAGAAGGAGAAAGCATTCAGCAAAAAATGAATTTTGATGGTACAGCAGCAGATGTCAACTGGACATTTAAAGATACTTTGGCAGGCAAAACAAAAGTAACCTGGAAAGCCAAAGGAACTATGAGTTTCTTATTTAAAATTTACACTGCTTTAAATGGTGGTTCAGATAATATCATTGGAACTATTTCTGAAAAAAGTTTGGCAAACATCGATAAAAATCTGGATTACGAAACCAGAACTTATGCGATAAAAGTTAATGGAGTAGTTAAAAAAATAGAAACCCCATATATCAAACAGACTTTTACAAGTGAAATTTCGAAGGTAAATAAAAATGCACGAATCGTAATTCCAAAGCTTATAGAATTCAGTGAGACAAATAGTTTATCAACTAATGGAAAACCTTTTATCATTTACCATACTTATGACACTGCAAGCGGATTGGCAAAAATTTCAATCTGTTTACCGATAAATAAAGAAATCTCAACAAGTGCAGGAAGTGATATTACGGCAGGAAAACTAAATGGATTTGAAGCCGTAAAAACAACTTTAAAAGGAGATTACATTCATACAAATGAAGCAATTGCCAAAACAACTGCTTTTATCAATAATGAAAAAATTATTCCGGATTTAAGCTGGTCACATCTGGAAATATTGACTATTAGTAAATTGGATACAAAAAGCCCATCAAAACTAATGACGGAAATCTATTTTCCAACAAAACCTAAAGTAATTCCGGTTGCAAAAGTTCCTGTTTATCAACCTCAGACAGAAACTCAAACTGCTAAACCAGCGACTCCGGCTCCTGCTACACCAAAAACAACTGAAGAAGAAGACTCAGAATTCTAAAAAAAAGTAAAGCCAATTAAACCTTTTGCTCCTAATTCATTCTAATCATTATAAGGTTAAAATTCCTAACTTTATATGTTGTAACAAGATAAAGGTTAAAGCTTGACAAACGAGAAGGAGTTTATAGCACAATTATTAGATCCTAAAACGCAAAATATTGCGTTTCAAAAACTCTTGTCTGATTATCAAAAACCTTTGTATAATCATATTCGAAACATTGTTTTGAATCATGATGATGCCGATGATGTTTTACAAAATACTTTTGTAAAAGTGTTTCAGTACCTAAAAAGCTTCAAGGGAGAAAGCAAACTCTTTTCCTGGATATATCGCATTGCAACAAATGAAGCCTTGACATTCCTAAACCAAAAAGCAAAGCTAAACGGAATAACATCCGAAGCTTTACAAAATAAAGCCATAGATAATTTAAAAGCTGATACTTATTTTGACGGGGACGAAATTCAGATTAAACTCCAGAAAGCAATTGTCACCTTACCGGAAAAACAACAATTAGTCTTTAAAATGAAATATTTTGAAGAATTAAAATACGAAGAAATTGCAGAAATTTTAGGAACATCAGTCGGTGCATTGAAAGCTTCTTATCATCATGCGGTTAAAAAAATTGAATTATATGTTACGTCAAATTAAACCTTTTGTAACTAAACCTATCTTATAGACATTATGAAAGCATTTAAATTAGAAAACGAACCGAAAATACAAACCGGATTTAAAACTCCGGATCATTATTTTGATACTTTATCGGCAAAAGTTTTACAACAGATAAACGAGGAAAAAGAAGTAAAAGTAATTCCGATTTACAAACGTAAAAAAGTACTTTCACTGGTTGCTGCTGCCGCAGTTGTAGTAACTCTGATGATTCCTGTAGTAAACAATTACAATGCAACATCAAAAGAACTGGACGAAGCTACTTTAGAGACTTACTTATCTTATCAATCCAATTTAAATCAATATGATTTAGCAAAAGAGCTTGATACTAAAGACATTGAAAAACTTGGCAAAAACGTTGCTCTGGAGCAGGAAACTCTTGAAGATATTTTGTCATCAAATCCTAATCTTGAAAACTTAATTTCAGAATAAAACAAAAACTTAAAAAGATGAAAATTAAAAACATACTACCGCTATTGATGTTCTTAATCAGTTTCTCATTTTATGCCCAAAATGATAAAGTAGATGAAAAACGCGAGAAAATTAAAGCCTACAAAGTATCATTTTTAACAACAGAACTGGAGCTTACTTCTACAGAAGCAGAAAAATTCTGGCCTATTTATAATGCTTTTGATGACAAACAATATGAGTTGCGTCATGAGAAAATGAAAACTTATCTGCGTAAGCTTGATGATGACAAAATTAATTCAATCTCAGAAAAAGAAGCCGCTAGTCTGCTATATCAAATAGAAAGCACAGACAAAGAACTTTATCTTTTGCGTGAAAAATACATGTCAAATCTTAAAAAGATACTTTCGGCAAAAAAAATACTAAAGCTTAAAAAATCAGAAGATGATTTTAATCGCAAATTGCTAAAACAATATCGCGATAAGGCCGGAAAATAATAAAGGAACAACAGCGATAAGCCCCCTATATAATAATACTTGCTTTATTATTTAGGGGGCTTATTATTTTAAACTATTTATTTTCTATTTAAAGCGCAGTCTTACCATTTTATTATGACCTGCCGCAATTGCAGTATTTCGATTAATAAAACGAATTGTAAAAAGCTTTGAATCAGTTGATAATTGCGTCCAGTTTTCTCCTCCATTCTGAGAATATTGTATTCCTTCTGAACCAACACAAATAATTTCTTTACCATTTCCTCCCGGAACATATTGCACACATGATGCATACCCAAATCCCATGTTCTGACCAATTATCTGCCAGGTTTTTCCACCATCAGTAGTAAAGGCCTTGTTTCCAGATTTATTGTTAGGAAGCTCATAATCGCCACCGGCAATAAATCCGTGTTTAGAATCGTAAAAATCAGCAGTAAAAATACCAGTCATTGTTTTCCCCTGCACAATAGGAGTATCAGTTACTTTCCATGTTTTCCCTTTATCAGGAGAATAAAAGACACGTGCTTTTTTACCTCCTGAAACCAGCCAGGTTTCATCTCCGTTTATTACAATATTTGTATTACTTGCTGCAAAAGCCGCTTCACCCTGAGCATTAGTCGGTAATTTATCTGATAATAATTTTGTCCAGGATTCACCTCCGTCACGTGTAACAATAATAGAGAAAGTATCCTCAGTCGGATCTCCTATGGCAATCCCTTCTTTATCATTCCAAAATTGCATACTATCGTAAAAAACTTTAGGATTAATTTCTTTATAAACTAATTTTACTTTGTGATCTTTTTTAGAAACCTGATAAAGAAGTGCGGGATTTCCTACGCTTAATAAAAAGATATTTTTTGAATTTTGAGCAATACTTCTAAACTCTAACTTCAAGGTATCGCGGTAAATATGCTCCTCAAATTTTTCTTTTTTTTCTAAATCATAATATCCAAAACGAGAATTATCTCCACCGTACCAAATTTTATCCTTATCAATAGAAATGGCTCTAATACTAATTTTATCCTTAAACAAAGTATCCACCTGCATCGATGTAAAACCATTAAAAAACAGCTTTTTATCGCTATTATTCAGTGTTTTAAAGGACACGAATAAAACAAAAGCGCAACAAAACAATAATACTTTCTTCATATAGGTAGAGATTTAGGTGTTGCTAAAATACAATTAATTATAACATATAAAATAGCTTTTGTTTTTTTTTCTGGCACAGTAATTGGATATCCCAGAATATTAATCTTAATATGATTTGCCATGAAAGCCAAAGTACTTTTTTTAGTGTTCTTAGCAATAGGTCTTAGCTCTTGTTCTGTACAAAGCCAAACCACAGTATATGCGAAAAATTCAGATATCAGCGATAATTTAGATTTAAGAGCAGTTGCTTCCATTTTTGGAGAATCAGCTAATCTTCAGGATTTTGAAAGACGTTTAAATGATCCAAAATATCAAATCTCAAATCTTGATTTAAATGGAGATGATCAGGTTGATTATCTTCGTGTAATCGAATCTGTAGAATCCCGAACTCACGTCGTAATTATTCAGGCAGTACTTGATCGTGATGTATATCAGGATATTGCGACAATTGATGTAGAACGAGATAATTATAATCAGGTAAACGTACAGGTTGTAGGAAACAGCTATTTATATGGAGCAAACTATATTTATGAACCAGTTTACAGTGTTGTCCCGGTAATTTACACCTCATTTTGGATAACAAACTACAGACCTTATATTTCTAACTGGACTTGGGGTTATTATCCAACTTATTATTATGCATGGAGACCTTATCCAATTTACAGATACCGAAATAATATCAACGTATGCATTAACGTAAATAATCATTACAATTATGTTAACACCCGAAGAAGCTACAGAGCTCCTGCATTGTACGAATCAAGACGTACTTACGGATATGAAAGAATGCGTCCGAACAATAGTTTTGCACAAAGACATTCAAATGTTAGTAATAGATATGAATTAGATCAAAGACGTGTTGCAAGCAGAGAAACAAACAGAAATTCTAATGTTTACAACAGCAACAGATCTAACACGAATAGAGTATCTAATAATACTACAAATTCAAACAGAGATTATAGTCAAAATAGAACAAACTCTGATAGAAACTACAACTCAAATCGTGTTTCATCAAGAGATAATCAAAACAGAGTAAGCACACCTTCAAGAGTTGAAAGTACACAAAGAACTGCTGAACCAAAACGTGATTATACTGAAAACAATAATTCAAGAGGAAATTCTGAAAACAGAATGAATACAAACGGAACTACTGCAACTCCAAGAGTAGAAACTCCGAGAAACTCAGACTATAATACGAATAACTCTAGAGGGAATTCAGAAAACAGAATGAGTACAAACAGAACAGCTTCATCTCCAAGAGCAGAAGCTCCAAGAAACTCAGACTATAATACGAATAACTCTAGAGGGAATTCAGAAAACAGAATGAGTACAAACAGAACAGCTTCATCTCCAAGAGCAGAAGCTCCAAGAAACTATTCTGAAAACAGAGCCAATACTGCAAGACCGCAAACTACTCAAAGTCCTCAAAGATCTGAAGCGCCAAGAGTAAGCCAGGAATCAAGAGGAGGAGGTCAACCACAAAGAGAGAGCAACTCTGGTGGTTCAAGAGGTAACGGTAGAAGAATATAATCGAAACATAGGTTTCAATAAAAACTAAAAGCACAATTGTTTAATTGTGCTTTTTTTTATTTTTACTATTAATTGACGCTAATTTATTTTAAAACAGTAAATTTGCAACCGTCTTTTATAAAAATATACATGAGCGCAGCGCATAAAAACTTACACAGTAAGTTGTCTATTGGAGGTTTATTGATCACATTAGGAATTATTTATGGAGATATTGGTACATCTCCATTGTATGTAATGAAGGCCATACTTGGTGAATATGCAATTAATGCTGATATTGTTTTAGGTGGAATTTCGTGTGTCTTCTGGACTCTGACATTACAAACTACTATAAAATATGTTCTTATTACACTAAGTGCTGACAATCATGGTGAAGGTGGTATTTTTGCTTTGTATGCCCTGGTCAAGAAAACTAAAATTCAATGGCTCATTGTGCCCGCCATTATTGGAGGTAGTGCATTGCTTGCCGACGGAATTATTACTCCACCCATTTCGATTTCCTCTGCTGTAGAAGGAATCAGGGCATTCTATCCAACAATGGAAACTTCAACCATTGTTTATATTGTAATCGGAATTTTATTCATATTATTTACTATCCAACAATTTGGAACTAAACTAGTTGGTAAGTTTTTTGCTCCTATGATGTTAATTTGGTTCGCAATGTTAGGAACATTGGGTACAATACAAGTATTGAATCATCCAGAAGTCATAAAAGCTATAAATCCTTACTACGCTTACCATTTACTATCAATACATCCAGATGGTTTCTTCGTTCTAGGTTTTGTATTTTTATGTACTACCGGAGCTGAAGCACTTTATTCTGACATGGGTCACTGTGGAAGAAAAAACATCAGAATTAGCTGGATTTTTGTAAAAACAACTTTAGTTTTAAATTATTTTGGTCAGGCAGCTTATTTAATTCATCACGAAGGAAGTACGCTACAGCAATTAGGCGGAGAAAACGGAAATCCATTTTATCTTATCATGCCACATTGGTTCTTACCATTCGGAATTGTTGTTGCTACTTTAGCGGCTGTAATTGCTTCGCAGGCTCTTATTAGTGGTTCATTTACTTTGATAAACGAAGCAATGCGTTTGAATTTCTGGCCTAAAGTAAAAATCAAATATCCTACTGAAGTTAAGGGACAATTATATATTCCATCAATTAACTGGTTATTGTTTTTTGGTTGTGTGGGCATCGTATTGCACTTTCAAAAATCTGGAAATATGGAACACGCTTATGGTCTTGCCATTATCTTATGTATGATCATGACAACTATTTTGCTGAATTATTACTTAATCATGAAGCGTGTGAAACTATACTTTATGGTTCCGCTAATCACGATTTATTTATTAATTGAATTCAGTTTCCTTTTTGCTAATATTACCAAATTTGCAGAAGGTGGTTATGTGACTTTAATCATTGCAATACTGCTTATTTCAATCATGACGATTTGGTATTTGGCTAAGAAAATTAATAAAAGCTACACTAAAATCATCAAAATCGATGATTATAAGAAAGTTTTAATGGAGTTGAGCGAAGATCTTTCAATCCCTAAATATGCAACACATTTAGTATATATGACCAATGCGAATCGTGTTGATGAATTGGAGGAAAAAGTAATATACTCCATCTTGCAGAAACGTCCAAAAAGAGCTGATATATACTGGTTCGTACATGTAAACATTTTAACGGAACCTTATAAAACACAATATAAAGTTACTGAAATAGCGAAAGACGATATTTACAGAATTGACTTTAATCTAGGATTTAGAGAACCTACCAAAATCAATTTAATGTTCAGAGAAGTAATTCGCGACATGGTAAAACGTGGAGAAGTTGATATTACAAGCCGTTACGAATCTTTGAACAAAAACAATATTATTGGTGACTTTAAATTTGTATTGTCTGAGAAGTTTTTATCAAATGACAATGATTTAAGATGGCACGAAAACATTATCATGAACTCTTATTTCTTTATAAAGAAACTGAGTTTGTCTGAAGAAAGAGCATTTGGTTTAGATAGTAGTTCTGTAAAAATCGAGAAATTCCCAATGGTGCTTCATGCTCCGGAAAACATCGGATTGACCCGAATTATTAAATAAATCATTTATAAAATAACTTAGAAAAACACTCTTTTAAACTTTATCAGAGTGTTTTTTTTCTTTTACTGAAAGTCGAAAAATAAGAATCAAAATTAAAAATTTAACTTTCAATCAATTAATAGTACCTTTGCAACTCAAATAATTAAAATGAGATTACACAGAAATTTAGTTTATACTACCATCGATTCTTTAAACGCGATCTTCAATGAAGGAGAATATGCAGATAAAGTGGTAGCAAGAGCATTAAAAAAAGACAAACGTTGGGGAAGTTCTGACAGGAAGTTTGTTGCTGAAACGATATACGAAATTGTTCGTTGGAAAAGATTATACGCTGAAATTGCCGAAGTTAAAGAACCGTTTGACAGAGACAATTTATGGAGAATGTTTGCCGTTTGGGCAGTTTTAAGAGGATATCCAATTCCGGATTGGAGACAATTGGAAGGAACTCCTGAAAGAAAAATAAAAGGTCGTTTTGACGAACTTTCAAAAACCAGAGCGCTTAAAGAATCTATTCCAGACTGGATGGATGAATTGGGTGTAAAAGAACTTGGCGAAGCAGTTTGGTCTAAAGAAATTACAGCTCAGAATCAACCTGCAAAAGTTATTTTAAGAACCAATACTCTTAAAGGAACTAAAGAAAACTTACGTAACACCCTGATGGATTTAAATATTGAAACAGAATATTTAAAAGATCAGCCGGAAGCTTTGGTTTTAAAAGAAAGAGCAAATGTATTTTTAACAGATGCTTTTAAACAGGGACTTTTTGAAGTTCAGGATGCTAACTCACAATTGGTTGCTGGTTTCCTTGATGTAAAGCCAGGAATGCGTGTTGTTGACACTTGTGCCGGAGCCGGAGGAAAAACATTGCATATTGCTTCCTTAATGGAAAATAAAGGACAATTGATTGCAATGGATTTGTACGAAAGCAAATTGAAACAATTGAAATTAAGAGCCAAAAGAAACGGCGCCTTCAATATTGAATATCGTATAATTGACACTACAAAAGTGATCAAAAAATTACACGAAAAAGCAGACAGAGTTTTAATTGACGCACCATGCAGCGGTTTAGGCGTTTTGAAAAGAAACCCTGATGCAAAATGGAAATTACAACCTGAATTTATTGATAACATTCGTAAAGTTCAGAGTGAAGTTTTAGAAAGTTATTCTAAAATTGTAAAACCGGGTGGAAAATTAGTTTACGCAACTTGTTCTGTATTACCATCAGAGAATCAGGAGCAAGTAGAGAAATTCTTAAAAACTGAAATCGGAAAACAATTTACATTCATAAAAGATCGTAAAATTTTGGCTTCTGAGTCTGGTTTTGATGGGTTTTACATGGCGTTGTTAGAACGTAAAGCTTAGATTTAAATTCCAAAATAAAAAAATCCCAAATTCCAGATATTAAATTGGAATTTGGGATTTTTCTTTTTTATAATAAATTATCTTTTTATGATTGCAAACTTGGCTTTCTTAATAACTTTCCATTTTCGTTTTCCTTGAATTTCGGAACAAAAACTATTTCTTTTGGTTTTTCGTACTTATCTAAAACATCAAAAAAATCAGAGGCAAAATCTTGTTTTTCACCTTCAATCACCAAAATTAATTTTTCTCCCAAAGCAGCATCCGGTATTCCGGTTACAAAAAATCTGGAATTTAATTTTTCAATTAACTTTGCTTCTATTTGTTCAGGAATCAGCTTCACTCCTCCACTATTAATCACATTATCAATTCTTCCTAAAAAGATAAATTGATTTTCTCTTATTATTTCAACTAAGTCGTTGGTAACAATCGGCTCATCTGAAATTGACGGAACCGTAATCACCAGACAACCACGAGCATCTTGTGCTATTTTTACATTTGGCAAAACAGTAAACACATTTTCCCCTAATTTTTTAGCAGCAATATGGGTAATGGTTTCTGTCATACCATAGGTTTCGTAAATTTCTGTTTTCAAAGGCAATAATTTAGCTTCAAGTGCCGAATCCAATTTTGCTCCTCCAATGATTAACTTTTTTACATTTACCAATTCTTCAATCGAATTTTGAACCTGTAAAGGTACCATTGCAACAAAATCATATTTGGTTTCATTTAGCGCTAACGGTTCTGTACTTGGTGTTACAACATCTAAATCGAGACCTAAAATCAAGCTTCGAACCAGCATCATTTTACCGGCAACAAATTTTACCGGTAGACACAGCAAAGCTTTATTACGAGGCTCTAATTCAAAGAAATCTCCAGTAGCCAATGCCGATTGAATCATAGCTTGTTTCTCTAACTTTACTGTCTTAGGAAGTCCGGTTGTCCCCGAAGTTCTCATTTCGATATAGTCTTTATGATCGAACCAATCCAGTAAAAATTCGCCTATCGCCTGTTCATTTGCATCACCTTCTTTTATATAATCATAAGCCACCCGGCACAAATCAGTTGCATTTAAATGGTATCCATTTATCCTAAAATGGTTGTGGACGTTTTTATGTGTTAATTCTAACATAAGTATTTAGTTTGATGTCTCTAATATACTAATTTTCCCGGTTAATTTTTCTTTCCAATTGCTCCATTTATACTTTTTAGCAAAAATAAACAGCAAAATTGGGTAAACCACAAAAATAGGCAGAATCACATCCAGTCCAGCTGAAGGCTCTGACATATCTTTAAAGATAGAATAAGTCTGAAACACTGACCAATCTGAAGTAACTAATATAGCTCCAACCAAATTATTAGCAGCATGAAATCCTAAAGCCAATTCCATTCCTTCATCCATTAACGTGATGATTCCCAAAAACAATCCGGTTCCAATATAATAAATCATAATAACATAACCCATTTTTGCAACTTCAGGATTAAAAACATGCATTGATCCAAAAATCAGTGAAGTCATTAGAAGCGGAAACCATTTATTTTGAGCCAGATTAGCAAATCCCTGCATTAAATATCCTCTAAAAACATATTCTTCAGTACTCGTTTGTATCGGAATAAATATGGTACCCACTACTATTAAAATGAGGAAAGGAATCAATTTAAAATTCCAGACAAAATTCTCTGGAGATCTCATGTAGATTGCCCAAAAACTAAGAGCGGAAAATAAAGCCCACAACACAAATGAAAATAAAATACGGCTCCAATCTACCCTTTGACGTGATGTCGTTACGGACAAAAGCGTTTGGTTATGCAAATATTTAACAACAAAATAAATTCCGATGAAAGCGAAAGCAAAAGAAATCATGACCAAAAACAAAGTAAGATTGGGATCAAAAACACTCATAGCCCCAGCGTTGTCTGTAGGAAAAGCTTTTTTGTTTACAAAACTGGAATACAAAAGTGCTGCCGAAAAAGGAATTTGCCCTATAAACGATGCAATAATAATCAAAACTGACCCGATTAGATATAGCCAAAATTTATTTTGTGGTTTAATTCCCTGTTCTAAAAACATATTTTAAAATTTAAAAATGAGGATTCAATTTAATAAGTAAATCTTACTTTTGGTGTTGCTAAAATACTTTTTTTTGCATTAACTATTCTTACAACATCCTAAATATAACAAAATGATACAAATTTATCATAATCCACGTTGTGGAAAATCACGAACTTGTCTTGCTTTTATGGATCAGGCAAAGGAGGAATATGAAATTATTCCCT
The DNA here is from genome assembly GCF_015351595.1 of Flavobacterium sp. LC2016-12. Lineage (GTDB taxonomy): Bacteria > Bacteroidota > Bacteroidia > Flavobacteriales > Flavobacteriaceae > Flavobacterium. The sequence continues at coordinate 184,176 of NZ_JADKPT010000004.1, forward strand.
ATTTAACTGAAACCCCAACATTTGATGATTTAAAAGTTTTACTTCTAAAATTAGATCTTGAACCACTTCAATTAGTCAGAACTAAAGAAAAAATCTGGATTGAAAATTACAAAGGAAAAACATTGAGTAATGACGAAATCATTCAATCAATGGTAGACAATCCAATTTTAATTGAACGTCCGATTGTGATAAAAGATGGAAAAGCAATTATTGGAAGAGATCTAAATCTTCTTGCTTCTTTTTTAGATTCAATATAAAGTATCACATTAACATTTTTTTGTGATTTCATTCATTAAACCAAAGGCTACTTTTGCGGTCTAAGAGTAAATGAAACCAAAAATAACAATGAAAAAAATCAAATTTGCTGTATTACTTGTTCTTTTTTTTACAAGTTTTTACAATTACGCACAGCAGCCTCCAACAGGTAAAAACAAGGTAAAAGTTACCGGAAAAGTATTCGAAAAAGTTAGTAAACAACCACTTGAATATGCTACAATTTCGATTATGGCTCCAAACGAAACCAAAGTTATTGCAGGCGGAATCACCAACCCAAAAGGTGAATTTGAAGTAGCTGTTGCTCCTGGAACTTATGACATAAAAGTTGAATTTATTTCGTTTAAATCAACCGAAATCAAAGGAAAAAACATTTCAGACGATACTAATTTGGGAGTTGTAAATTTATCAGAAGATGCAGCACAATTGAATGAAGTTGTTGTTCGTGCAGAAAAATCGACGGTTGAAATAAAGCTAGATAAAAAAGTTTACAACGTTGGTCAGGACATGATGGTAAAAGGAGGAACTGTGAGTGACGTTTTAGACAATGTACCATCAGTTTCTGTTGATACAGAAGGAAATGTAAGTTTAAGAGGAAGTGATAATATCCGTATTTTAATCGACGGAAGACCGTCAAACGCGATAAATATTGCCGAAGCTTTACGTCAGCTTCCTGCAGATGCGATTGATAAAGTGGAAGTAATTACAAATCCATCAGCGCGTTATGATGCTGAAGGTGGTTCAGGATTAATTAATATCATCCTTAAAAAAGGTAAAAATCAAGGCTTCAACGGAACTTTTATTGCCTCTACCGGACTTCCTGAAACTTATGGTTTAAGCGCTAATTTAAACTATAAAACAGAAAAATTAAACTATTTCACAACAGCAGGTTACAATTATAGAACTAACGAAGGTGGTGGTGAAACTAATACATCATACTTTAATGCTGATGGTACACCAAAAGGCTTTTTAGATGAAGATCGTGATACGAAAAGAACAAACGACGGGTTTAACGGACGAGCCGGTATCGAATGGACAGTGGCACCAAATACTTTTTGGACAAATGCTATTAACTATCAAAAAAATTCAGGAAATACAACAGATCTAATCAATTATAATAATTATGATGCGGCTCATGCTTTTACCGGATCTTCGTTCCGTTTAAATAATGGTGATACAGGAAGCGAAAATGTTGAATATACTTCTAACTTGATTAAAAATTTCAACGATAAAGGACATAAACTTACTGCCGATTTATCGATTTCAAGAAATACCGACGATAGTAATAGTATTATTACAGCGTCACCAAATTACAATACGACTTTAAACGATCAGGTTCAGAAACAAATCCAGGTACAAGCTGACTACGTTTTACCACTAGGAAAAGGAAGTCAATTTGAAGCTGGATATAAAGGAAGCTTCGGGGATTTAAATAATAGATATTTCGTTACTGACGATCAGGGTGAAAATGATCCAAATTTATCAAACACTTTAGAATACAAAGAAAACATCAATGCACTTTATACTTCATACGGTTTTAAAGTAAACAAATTCTCTTATTTATTCGGTTTGCGTTGGGAAGACACTAACATTGAGGTTAACTTGTTAGATACTAACGATTTCAACACTAAAAAATACAACAACTTGTTTCCAAGTGCTTTTATCAGTTATGAAATCTCAGACCAAAGCAACTTTACAGCCAGTTACAGTAAACGTTTAACGCGACCAAGAGGGCGTTTTATGAACCCTGCGGTAAACTATTCTAGTAACGTTAATATCTTTCAGGGAAATCCAGACCTAGACCCCTCTTTAACAGATAAATATGATATTGGATATATCAAACGTTGGGACAAAGTAACGTTTACAACTTCTGCTTATTTTGAAGACACAAAAGATGTTTTTAGCTTTGTGAGAACTCCAAATGGCGAAGAAGTTAACGGTATTCCGGTTATCCTAAGCAGACCGATCAACTTAGGGAAAGAGCAAAAATTTGGTTTTGAATTTACATTCAATTACAATCCTTACAAATGGTGGAGATTGAACAGCAACTTCAATCTTTACAACGTAAAAACTACCGGATCAAATACTTATATAGACAACAATGGAAAGGAAGTTGTACAGGATCTTGATAACCAAGCGAATACTTGGTTTGCCAGAATTAGTTCAAAAATAACGCTACCATACAAAATAGACTGGCAATTAAACGGCACTTATAACGGTGAACAAAAAACAGCTCAAGGTAAAAACTTAGGTCAGTTTGGTATGAATACCGCTTTTAGCAAGGATGTAATGAAAGACAAAGGAACTATTGCTTTCAACATAAGCGATATTTTCAACTCAAGAATCATGAGATCATACACTTATCTTGAAAACGATACAACTAATGAAAGCCAAACCTCTTATGGTGAAATGCAATTCCGTAAACGTCAATTCAACTTATCGTTTACATATCGTTTCAACAAACCTAAAAACGAAAGAGAAAAGAATGCACAGCCGAGAAACGAAGGTGACGGCGGTGGAGAATTTCAAGGATAATATCATTTAAATTCCAATATTAAAAATTCCAAATTCCAATGAATCAAATTACTGATCGGAATTTGGATTTTTTTATTGGAATTTTTTATTTTTTTAGCATAAAAAAAAGGACTCGTTTAAAACGGGTCCTTTCTTTATGAAGTCAATTTAAAATTAAATTGATTGCTCTTCTTGTCTCTTTTTTGCTCTTTTCTCTTTGAACATTTCCCAGCTTGCTCCCGTAACCCAATAAGATACGAAACCAACTAAGAAAAACATCAACCAAAACCCTATAGTTAGTATGGTCAAGAAAAGTAAAAAGCCTAAGTACTGTGAAAATTCAAACATGTTTTCCGGAATTTTTGAATGTAAGGACAAATGTAAGTTTTATATTTTTCCTTAGCAATAAAATCCAAATCAATTTTTATAAAAACACAATTATCCGTATATTTAAACTCATTTTAAATAAGGGTTTTTTATCATTTTTATTTAACTATCTAAATCAGAAGAATATGAGTATTTTCAGGAGCTATTTCCCGCTATTCGTTACAATCTTTTATATTTTTAAAGAAAAAATATAAAAGGATTTTCACTACTATCGGGGCTAGGCATTCATTTTCAAAAAAAAATTTAAACATTAAAGAAAAAAATCCGTTTTTAATCCGCGTTTTTACGAAGTAAATCCGTGTTATCCGCGTTCAATTTACCAGCAGCATTTTACAACAAACTATATACAAATGAAATACAGAATAGAAAAAGATACCATGGGCGAAGTACAAGTCCCTGCAGATAAATATTGGGGCGCTCAAACAGAACGTTCCCGCAACAATTTCAAAATTGGACCATCGGGCTCCATGCCACCAGAAATCATTGAAGGTTTTGCGTATCTAAAAAAAGCGGCAGCTTATGCAAATTACGATCTTGGAGTTTTACCTCTTGAAAAAAGAGATGCTATTGCAGCAGTCTGTGACGAAATTTTAGAAGGAAAATTAGACGATCAATTTCCGCTTGTAATCTGGCAAACCGGTTCAGGTACACAAAGCAATATGAACGTAAATGAAGTTATTGCTAACCGCGCTCAGGTTCTTAAAGGTTTTGAAATTGGCGAAGACGAACAATTTATAAAAGCAAATGATGATGTGAACAAATCGCAATCCTCAAACGATACTTTCCCAACCGGAATGCACATTGCAGCTTATAAAATGGTTGTAGAAACGACTATTCCGGGAGTTGAGAAATTACATGCAACTTTAGCAGCAAAAGCAGCCGAATTTAAGGATGTGGTAAAAATTGGCCGTACACATCTTATGGATGCAACGCCATTAACTTTAGGTCAGGAAATTTCAGGATATGCCGCTCAACTATCTTTTGGTTTAAAAGCCTTGAAAAATACTTTAGCTCATTTATCAGAAATTGCTTTAGGCGGAACTGCTGTTGGAACGGGACTCAATACGCCAAAAGGCTACGATGTAAAAGTTGCCGAATATATTGCAAAATTCACCAATCATCCTTTTGTAACGGCAGAAAATAAATTTGAAGCATTAGCAGCACATGATGCTATTGTAGAAACGCATGGCGCTCTAAAACAATTGGCTGTTTCCTTAAATAAAATCGCCAATGATGTTAGAATGTTAGCCTCAGGACCACGATCCGGGATTGGTGAAATTCATATTCCTGAAAACGAACCGGGTTCTTCCATTATGCCGGGAAAAGTAAACCCAACGCAATGCGAAGCCTTGACAATGGTTTGTGCCCAGGTTATAGGAAATGATATGGCAATTGCTATTGGCGGAATGCAGGGCCATTATGAATTAAATGTTTTCAAGCCGGTTATGGCGGCAAATTTCCTTCAGTCAGCAAGATTATTGGGAGATGCCTGTATTTCATTCGACGAGCATTGTGCTCAGGGAATCGAACCAAACTACAAACGCATCAAAGAATTAGTAGACAATTCTTTAATGTTAGTCACCGCTTTAAACACAAAAATCGGCTACTATAAAGCCGCAGAAATAGCACAAACCGCTCACAAAAACGGAACAACTCTTAAAGAGGAAGCTGTACGTTTGGGTTATGTAACCCCAGAAGATTTTGATGCCTGGGTGAAGCCGGAAGAGATGGTTTAGAAAAAGTTTCAGGTTTCAGGTTTCGGCTTGTGTGATCTAACCGCAAAGTTCGCAAGGTTTTTACGCTAAGTACACAAAGTTATTTTCTTTGCGAACCTTGCGCAAAAACCTTGCGAACTTTGCGGTTAAATTTATGTTCAAAGTAAAGCCCCCTGAAACTTTAAACTATTTCCCGTCTACATAATCTTGCAAATATGCAAATCTTGGAGTTAGCTTTCCTTTATCAGTAATTTTAGCTCTTTGTAAAATTCCATCTTTATCTCCGTTAAAAAATGCCGGAATAACATGTTCCATAAATTGTTCTCCAAAACCTTCACTTGCATCTTTTGGAATTTCGCATGGCAAATTATCAACCGCCATTACAACAATTGCTGCCGGGTGAAAAACATCAACTTCTTTATTTTCTAACGGGAAATAACCGTAAATAGGCTCCTCAATAGTAGAAGAACGCAACGTACAGGCAATTGGTCCGTTAACATCACATGAAATATCAGCAACAACTCTTAGTTTGCAATCACTTGCATTCAACATTTCCTGAGTTAAAATCATTGGTGCAGCATTGTCATAAAAATGACCTGCGTAATATATATCAGATACTTTCGTGAATTTTTCAAAATCAGAAACATATGCTTCTGGATGTGAGGTAAAATCATTGAAATCTAAAACCTGTCCATCTATTCGTTTATTGTATTCTAAAACATCCAATTGCACATAAACTGACTGCGTATAATTTTTAGTCAAATAATTATCGACAGTAACTTCTTTTACTTTAATAGCATCCAAAATCTCTTTTGCTCCACTTCCTACCTTTCCAGTTCCTGTAAGTACAAATTTTAAAGGCGGTAAAGTAATACGTTTTAATTGCGCGATTAAAGCTTCTTTTCCGGCAAGGGTTTCTGCTTTTGGCAATTTAAACAATTCAAATTTTATTCCGAAAGCACGAATTCCGTTGTAAACACCAACCATTCCGGCGTATTTCCCAAAACCAATCAAACGACGATTTTCAGCATCCACAATAGTTTCGTGATCGTATAAATCGATGTTTTTTTCCAAAATTGCTTTCAACAATTTTCTATTATAAGGTTGCTTTTTTATGGTATGCGAAAAAAAGAAATAAGCCTTATTTGGAATCAAATTCTCAACAGGAACTTCTTTTACCCCAAATAAAACATCGCAATCAGCGACGTTATCTGTCACTGTTAAGCCCATACTTTTATACTGCACATCAGTAAAAATTCGAATATCAGAACTTTCTACTTCAACAGTAGCGTCATGATAAAGCTGTTTTAATTTAGCCAATTCACTTGGTGAAAATACAACACGTCTATCTGGTGGGGATTTTCTTTCTTTTATAATTCCAAATTTCATTTATACGAGATTAAGATAGATATTTATATAACTTTTTAGATTCAATTTGTTTCAAATATAACAAAATTAGTTAAAATTTTGTTGTTATTTTCTCTTTTTAAACATTTTTATAACGCTAATAGCTGATGTACAATCGACTAACAAAAAAAGAAGTTAAAACAATGTTAAAATCAGATTTCTGAAAGAGTCAAAAACCGAAAACATAAATATTGAATTCTATATATTTGTTTTTAAAGAATGATGAAAATGAGTCTCCTAAAAAAAACAAATATACCACAAATACTTTTCCTAATCTTAGTTTTAAGTTCATGCGGAAAAGATAAAAAAACAAGTGTTGATACCGCTTCAACAGTTGAAGATACAATGCCAAGAATGAAGCCGTTAGGTCCTGAAAAAAGAATTTCACAAGCCTATATCAATTCAGTAAAAGGGAGAATAAATCATTTTTACAATAAAAACTGGCCAAACAACAGCATGAACGGAAGCTTTCTTGTTGCCCGCAATGGTCAGATTATTTTTGAAAAATATAATGGATATGCCAACAAAAATGAAGGCACAAAAATAACGGCAGAAACACCGGTACAAATTGCTTCTGTCAGTAAAGTATTAACTGCAACAGCGGTATTGAAATTAGTCAATGCAGGTAAACTACAATTAGACCAGAAAGTAAATACAATCTTAAAAACTTTCCCGTACGAAGATTGTACGGTGCGAATGCTTTTAACGCATCGCAGCGGTATGCGTAATTATGCCTATTTCACTGATCACGACAAATCGGTTTGGGACAGACATAATCAGCTTACCAATAAGGATATCTTAGATATATTGGCCACAAAAGATATTGGACTGGAATCCAAAACCGGAACACGTTTTGGCTATTGCAATACCAATTATGCCATGCTGGCCCTTATAATCGAAAAAATCACAGGCTTAACTTATAAGCAAGCCATGTCTGAAATCATTTTCAAACCTTTAGGAATGACACACACTTATGTTTTTGACGATGACAAAGACAGAAAAACAATTGTTCCATCTTATAAAGGTAATGGTGCCGAGATTGGTTTTGATTATCTGGATAATGTTTACGGCGATAAAAACGTATTTTCGACTGTACGCGATCTTTTAAAATTTGACAGAGCAAGAAATTCGCCTGACTTTTTGAAGCCTGCTTTATTAAAAGAAGTCTATACAGGTTACAGCAACGAGCGAAAAGGAACAAAAAATTATGGTTTAGGTATCCGAATGATCAATTGGGAGACCGGACAAAATTTCTATTTTCATAATGGCTGGTGGCATGGTAACACCTCATCTTACATTACTTTAAAGAAGGAAAATGTTACGATTATTGCCTTGTCTAATAAAATGACCAGAAACACTTATGCGGTTCGTAAACTGGCACCAATTTTTGGAGATTATCCTTTTAATTTCAAAGACGAAGAATAATATAATTTTAAGTGAAATTTATTATTTATCTAAGCGCAAATAGTATAAATTTGCAAACTCATTTTTGGGGTCGACTGGTTTTGACAGCAAGTCGAATTGGAAAGTAAGCACGTCGAGCATTGAGACCTTGCTCGTAAATATAAGATCTTACAATTTTACACGGCGAAAATAACTACGCTTTAGCTGCATAATCCGAATTATAGTAAGATTAGCCACGTCCCTATAAGATAGGGAAGCTGGATTCTCCTTGAAAGCCTTGGTTTGTGGCGGTCAGTTTAGGGGAACCGTAAAAATAAACCTAGATTTCCATGAGCTTCGGGTGGAGATCGAAATTAAGAAGATAAGTGTTGAGTGGTTGTTCCTGACCTAGCTTAACATCGAAAATCCAATCAGGAAATAAACGTGTAGAAAGCTCTTTAGTTGCTTGTTTGGACCCGGGTTCGATTCCCGGCGACTCCACAAAAAAACCGTAATTGACTAAAAAAGTCGTTACGGTTTTTTTTATTTCTTAGTAAAACCTTTTCTGGTCATTTCCCCCCAGCCTTTGGTTCCCATAATTTTTTCTTTGTAACCAATCAAAGCGGCGTAAACTGTTAGCGGATGAAAATAAATAGGTTCTATGAAAGCTGCTATTAAAAGTTTAAAAAAATCAGTTTGTTTTGGGTATTTGTGATAAGAATACTCTTCACTATAAAGCGCTATAACCGAAAACATAACAGCAAAAAAGTAAACAAAAAGAACCAGCAATATGAAAAAATGCCAGTTGAGTAAACCCATTATAATAAATACAAGTGTTATGACAAGACCAATAAATTCTATTCCAGGAGCCAGGAATTCAAACAAGGTCCAGTAAGGTACACTAATCATACCCAACAATTTGTACTTAGGATTCAGAAACATTTTTTTGTGCAGACTAAGTGTTTCAATTGTTCCTCTCATCCAGCGGCTGCGCTGTTTCTTAAATATTTTAAAATCTTCAGGTGCTTCTGTCCAGCAGAGCGGGTCCGGTATGTAACTAACACCATACGGTATTTTATTTTCCAGCATATAACGGCGCATTCTCACGACCAGTTCCATATCTTCACCAACTGTTTTTGTGTTATAACCGCCAGCCAGTAAAGCAATTTCCTTATCAAAGGCACCAAATGCACCACTTATAAGCAATAGGCCATCCAGTCTGCTCCATGCCATTCTGCCTAAAAGAAACGCTCTCAAATATTCTAAAACCTGTATTCTTGGGAGCATCTTATCCGGAATATTTACCTCAACCAAACGACCGTTTTTAATAACACACTGGTTTGCTATCCTGACTACGCCACCAGTAGCGATAATACGTTTTCCGTAAGATTCCAGAAAAGGTTTTGCTAGCTTGAGCAACGCATCTTTGTCCAGAATACAATCAACATCAATACAAACCACATATTGATTCTGGGCAATATTAAGTCCGACATTAAGTGCGTCGGCTTTACCTCCATTTTCTTTATCTACAACTATCAGTTTTTTAAAAGCAGCATTTCTGGAAGCATAAATTCCTCTAACTTTTTTTGTTTCTATTTTTGGATGAATATCAAGTTCCGTCAACAGAAGATCGTACTTTTTAATCAGGATTTCCATAGAATTATCCTTACTCCCATCATTGACTACAATCACCTGGTAATTATTGTAATTAAGAGAAAGCAGCGATTTTACATTTTCTTCAATTGTAAAACCTTCGTTGTATGCAGGAGCTATTAGAGAGAGACTGGGCGCAAATTCACTTGTAAGAAGCACATCATAATCAACAAAACTATTTTTTTTAAGATAATCTCTAAGTTCTCTGGTAGACAAGTGAGCTAGTACAAGATAAGAAGACATAATTAATACCGCATAACCAATTATAAGGATTAGATATTCCTCAAAAAACAGTGCTAATTCAGTAGTAAAAAAAGTCATTTTTTATTCTATTAAACAGTTAATAACTGAAGTACATTTTGTGCTTCGTACTTTATTAATGTATTGGGAGCATTGGCAACCAGCTTTGTTACGTAAGGAATTTTTTGTGTCAGTTTAAGCTCTTTTATAAGCTTAAGCCCAAGTGCAATTACGGTTGTATTTTGAGATTCAAGCAATAACTCAACTCCTTTAGTGTCACCAATATCGTGCTTTTTGAAAGCATTTATGATATTGATCTGTGTCCAGTCATCAATTGGGTTTGGATGTTCTATGAGATACGGTAGGCTTTTTGTCCCTCCAAGCTTGATAGCGGCATTTACGGCTGTGATTTTTAAAATTTTATTTCCGCCTTGAGATGCTTTTATGATCCTGTCAAAAGCGTCAGCACAATTTATTTCTGATAATTCTGTAATTCCTTTACATTTTACTTCCCACCTCAGGCTCCTGAGTTTTTTGAAGGAATCATTTATCAACCCTGAATCTTTGTAAAACTGCTCTAGCTTTACGGCATAATTTCCTTCATAATTTTTATGAAGATTCATAATCGAATCGATCATAACTTCCCTGAAAAAGGAATTACGAAAGAGTTTACTAAAATTCACATCCGTCTTCACTTCTGAAAAAGGTACATCCTGAAAAACTACCGAAAACATCAAATTTTCAATTATTTTATTGTACTCGGTAAGCCGTTTGTTTCTTCTAATATTTCTGCTTCGGCTACTAATAATTATTAAATAAAGAATAATAGATGTTAGGATAAACAAGCAAATTGACAGCGTTAAAAAAGGCTCCACCCAGGTTCCGCTTTTATAAAGTTCCCACAGTTTCATATCAGAAGCGTTTTGTTAGGATAACCTGAACATTAAATCTATTTCTGAATTCGTCAGGTAGGTATTCTTCGTACTCATAAAGAAAAACAGGTCTCACAAAAAAAGAATTACCAAGACGATGTTGGTATTGTATACCAGCTCTGTAGGACTTTAAAGGTTGTGTCAGACTATTATAAAGATAAAGATAAGGGACATTACCGTATTGCAATTCTAATCTAATAATCCTTTCTTTTTCGTCATTTGTGTTCTGAAAACTCAAGACATGAGAAAATAATTCGTTTGTCGTATCGTAATAAGGTCTGTACGCAATTGTATTGACACCAATGTGGTAGGCCAATTGTCCTGTTAGTAAGGTTACATCTTCTGTTTCAAAATGCATGTATCGAATACCCAGGGCATAATCAAATTTTTTATGTGGAACGAAATAATATTCAACACCCGCTTTTGCTACAGGAAATACAGTCTCTCCTGTTGAAATACCACCATTTACATACAAATAGTTCTTTTTAGCAAAGGTTTGATAATAGTCTGCTTCAAACAGCATTTGCGTATCGCCATTTACATGACCCACATTAGCACGTCCTACAAGTGCTGACTTGGTAAACTTATGAGAGTACTCGACATAACCATAATGCAATGGAGATTGTCCGGGATTCGATGTAGATATATTTAAATAAGAAGCTGCTATTGCATTTTTTGCCTTTTGGCCAATCAGTGTTCTCACTCCTCTAAAGGCCTGAGTACTATTATCTGTAATCGATACTTTTTCGATAATGGCTAAAGCTTCTTCGTTGCGATTTAATTTTTCGAGACAATTTACTTTTATCCTCAAAACATCAAGCGAATTTGGCTCTATTGCTAAGTATCGATCGCAATAATCAATACATTTATCGAACTGTTCTGACCAAAAATAAGTATTTATAATCGCCAATAAAGCATCGGGACTTGGATTGGTCCTGTCTGCCATAGGCGCTAAAATTTTAATAGAACTATTGTAGTCTTTTTTCCAGCTGTAAATACGTCCGTTGTAAATTTTTATTTCTTCATTCTCAGGAAATTTTACGCTTAAAGGTTCAGTGAGTGCTAAGGCAGCATCGTAGTTACCTTTCTCTACTTCACGCTTTGCGTGCCTCAGTACATCATCAATAGTGTTTTCCTGTGCCAATACGACAGGAGAAATAAGCAGCAGGAAAATTGTATAATATAGAAACTTCATTAAGCACGTGTTTTTAGAAGTTTATTAATTCTCACTAAAAGCACAGCAGGACTCACAGGTTTCGCAATGAACTCGTTTGCCCCAAGATCAAATGAATCGAGTTCGGTTTGCTCAACACCTGACGAAGTAAATATAATGATCGGAACATCAGAGCCTATGGTTTCTCTCACATATTGCGTAATTTCCATTCCGCTTATGCCGGGCATGTTGATATCCGTAAGGATTAAGTCGTAATTATTTGTTTCGATTGCATCTAATGCTTCTTTTCCATCAGAAAACTGGTCAACGGTAAATCCCTTAGACTCCAGGAAAAAGGATAATGATTTACGCAGCATATCATTATCTTCAGATAAAATGATTCTCATAGGTTATTAATTTGAGGCAAATTTGACTTTATAACTTTTGGATCTAACGTAAAGCTAGAGTATATTACTCACTTTTCATAGCTCATTCAGAATTTTAACTACTTCATTAACGCCACATTTTAATAGGTTCATTTGATTTCCAGCTTCAGAAGTGAAATGTCCCAGTGAAGCTTCTTCCTCAATAATAGATAAAGAATGACTAAGATCCGTAAGCATAAACATGTCTACACTAGACTTCATGTTGTGCGATAGTTTCTTTACTTTATCATGACTTTCACTATTGAATGCTTCTTCTAATTGCTCAAATTCGGCAGGGATTTTTTCTATAAAAAGATTTATCATTTCTTTTTTAAACGCCGGATCACCACAGGCCATCTCGTCTAAATAAGAAAAGTCTATTTTTCTCTTCTTTACTGCATTAAGATCTTTGTTCATTACGGTTTTAATAGCCTTTAAAAGTACCGGTTGCTTAAATGGTTTTGGTACGTAAGCATCCATGCCGACATCAAAACAACGCTCCTGCTCACCTACCAGCGAGTGCGCCGTCATAGCAATAATCGGAATGTTTAATTTCATTTCATTCCTGATGTATTCTGTCGTTTGATAACCATCTTTAACAGGCATCTGAAGATCCATCAGCACCAGATCGTATTTGTTTTTGGATAACAATGCTATTCCTTCTTCCCCATTTTCGGCAATATCCAATTCAAAACCAAAATTTTGAATAACACTCCTTACCAATTTCTGGTTTAAAAGATTGTCCTCGCAAAGCAGTATTTTAAGTTTACCCAGTTTATCTTCTGAAACTGCTTCTGCAGCTATTTCGTCATGGTTTACTTTTTTATACTGAAACACAAAGAAAAACTCCGAGCCTCTATTCGGTTTGCTTTTCACCTGAATTTCACTTGCGTGCAATTCAACCAGCTGTTTGACAATATTGAGACCAAGACCGGTACCGCCAAATCTTCTAGTTGTACTTTCTTCTGCTTGTTTAAAACGTTCAAAAATAGTCGCCAGTTTATCCTCAGGTATACCAATACCGGTATCTTTAACTGAAAATCGGAGTGCATAATGACCCTCTGTTTCATCAACTAATTTTACAGAAACTGTTACTTCTCCTTCTTCGGTAAATTTTAGGGCATTTCCTGTAAGGTTAACCAAAATCTGATTTAGTCTTCCCTGATCACCAATTACATTGTCGGGCATATCGGCATCCAAGAAAAGATTGAATTCAATATCTTTTGGAACCTTTACTTTTAGCAGCTTATAAATATGTTTAAGTGTCTTTTTTAAATTGAAGGGCTGCGCTTCAATAACCAAATTACCAGATTCTATTTTAGAAAGATCTAAAATATCGTTTACGATCAAAAGCAAATTTTCCCCTGCTACCTGAACACTGCCAATGTAATCCTGTTGAACCGTATCCAATTTGGTCTGGGCTAAAAGGTCTGTAAAACCAATTATGGCATTTAAAGGAGTTCTGATTTCGTGGCTCATATTGGCCAAAAAACTATCTTTTGCCAATACGGCACGTTCCGCTATTTTTTTCTGGGCGTCGAGTTCAATGTTTTTTGTTCTTAATTCCAATTGATTTATCACGTGTTTTGCCACTATAGAAAGTGCGTTACGCTGATTTTCATTAAGTTCTTTAGTAACATGATCTATGGCACAAAGAGTCCCAATATTATGACCGTCGGGTGTTGTTAGCGGAACCCCTGCATAAAACCTTACCTTAAAACCACCGGTAACATTAGGGTCGTCTTTAAGTCTTTCATTTAGATGCGTATCCCGTATTTCAACCATATTTGACTCCATAATGGTGTATCGGCAAAAGCTAATTTCTCTTGGCACCTCTGATACTCCAATTCCAATTTCAGATTTAAACCATTGACGGCTTTCATCAATAAAAGAAATATGGGCTATTGGCACGCCACAGATATACGAAACAAGTTTGGTTGCATCATCAAAAGCATGCTCCGGTAAACTGTCCAGAATATTATAGCGCTTTAAGGCTGCCAAACGCGCTAATTCGTTGTGTGGTATTGGAATTTCTGTATTCATTCTCTTAAAAAGTAAAATGTATAAATATAAATAATTTAAGATAAAACTTTATCAAAAAAAAGAAAGAGAAAGCGTTTTTAACATTACAAATGCTTTTCTGTCTGGGTCAATATTCATAAAAATGAGCGCTTTAAAAAACAAAAACACCTTTAATAAAAAAGGTGTTTTTATAAGATAAATAGCAGGCTAAAATTTAAAAGTAAGATTAGCCAGGAAATTGGTTGGAGCCTGTGGAGCTCCCCAGGTACTCCAATATTTCTCGTTAGTTAGATTATTTAATTTGATTCCGATTCTCCAATTTGGTCGCTCATAAAAAACAGTCGCATTTAAAATAGTATAAGATGGAATATAGAAAGTATTGGCAGTAGACATATAGGTTTCATCTACATAATTTGCTCCAAAACCTAAGCCTAAGCCTTTTATCTTGTTTTGGAATTTATAAGAAGCCCAAAAGTTCACTACATTTTCAGGTGCATCTGCCGCTTTATTTCCTTCAAAAGTTGTGGATTTTACGATCTTATTATCGTTGTATGCATATCCGGCAATAATGTCTAATCCCGGAATAGGATTGGCAATTAACTCAAAATCAAAACCTTTACTTACCTGTTTTCCTCCTTGTTCGTAGGTTAAATCGGCATATCGCATTACAGCATTGTCATTGGTAATGTTGTAATAACTAATTGTAGTACTTAATTTCTTATTGAAAACTTCCGCTTTTATACCAGCCTCAAACTGATTTGCATAAAGCGGATCTAAAATCAACTGTCCGCCATCAGGTTGGTTTACAGGAGCAAGGTTCTGAAACCCGTTTAAATAATTACCAAACACAGAAACCTGATCTTTAACGATCTGATACACCAATCCTAATTTAGGAGACAAAGAAGTTTGATTATAAGCCGGCGTAGTACCGCTTTCTTTACGATCAAAATTATCTACACGTAAACTCAGCATGGCAGAAAATCGGTCAGCGATACTGATAACATCAGAAACATAGGCACTAAAGGTAAATTCTTCCCTGCCTGCTCTTATCGTTGGATTTCCCAATACATCATCAATCTCTTTTTTTCTCACGGGAACAAAGTTCGTTGTCACATCAATGGTTCTAAAAGGAGCTACAGGAGTCGTAACAGTTGAAAATGTATCAGAATAATATCTGTAATTTACACCCGTTAGTAATTTGTGTTTTAGAAATCCGGTTGCAAATGCACCATTGATATTTTCTTGTATGTTGGTATAATTACTTGATATAGGTCCAAAAACGGTAGCGCGCATTGTCACTGTTGTTGGTGAAGTCCAGGTTGGCAAAGCCTGATAACTGTAGTCCACGTTCTCACTTACATAAGAAAATAAGGTAGTCGATTTCCAGTTATCATTGATTTGATATTCTCCCTGCACAAAAGCTTTTGCTGACGATGATTTAGCATCTGCATCGTCGTGAACTAATGCTTTTTTATAATCCAGTTTTACATCGCCGGGATTTGTTATACCAGATGTGGCAGTTGCATTAGGGTATAAAGGTTTTGTGTTATTCGTATTAAACAACTCCGCATCGATATTAAAGGTAAGTTTCTCTGATGCTTTATAGGTAATGCTTGGCGTAAATTCGAGGGTATTATTGAAACCATAATCCAGAAAGCTTTTTTCTCTGTTCACCGCAACATTTAGTCGGAATAATACATTTTTATCTTTTGTAAGCGGCGTATTAATATCTGCTGTCAGACGATTTAATCCAAAACTTCCTCCTGTGTAGGCGATTTCGGTTACTGCAGTTTCAAAAGGTTTTTTGGTTACCAAATTAACTACTCCTCCAAATGAAGATGCCGAAGATCCAAACAAAGTTCCCGAAGGGCCTTTCAAAATTTCGATTCGTTCTACATTCGCAATCCCAACGGAAGAACGGCCTGATAATGTCTCCATTCCGTTTCTTGAATTTACCCCGACTGTAAATCCTCTAAAAATAGCTGCAAAACCACCCGATGGATAATTAAGCGGTACTACTCCGGGTGAATTTCTAAGAGCACTCCCAATCTCGACTGCAATTTGTTCTTGCAAAAGTTCTTTATGAACCAGACTGTAAACCTGTGGATTTTCAAGATTTTTTAAAGGCATTCTGGCTACATAAGTTGTCTTTTTTGATAAAATGCTTTTTCTGCTATTAATAACAACTTCCTGTAATTCTTTGTTCGATACTTTCAATTGCAAACTAATTGTAGTCATTTCATTATCTGCAACATTTATTTCCTGTTCCGAAGTTTCATAACCTGTAAGGGATATTTGCAACGTATAGGTATTGGCTTTTACTCTGTTCAATTCAAAACTTCCGTCATCATTTGTTGATGTATTATATTTTGAGTTCTTAAGCGTAATGTTTACGTCTGCTGCCGGAGCCCCATCTGAAGTTGTGATTTGTCCTTTTACTTTTCCATGATTCTGTGAAAAGGAATGGACTGAAAATAAAAGAGTGATAATACATAAAAAGAGAACTGTTTTTAAACTAAGATATTTCATTGATTTTCAAATTTGATTAGTTTATTTTTATTTAGAATTAATAAAAACAGCGCAAATGTAAAAATTAATAATTGTTTAACAAGTATTTATTTTGTGTAATGGTATTTAACTAAAGTAATTAAATACTTACCTCCCACTACATTACTTATACAAACGAAAAAGGCCTGCAAAACTAGCGTTCTACAGGACCTTTGTATTTTAAATTCTTTCTAACTTCTTTAATTCATATAGCGCAATGGGCCTTATTATTCATCAATATAACAAAACCCACTTCGCTATATTCAACTAAAAAACAATTTTAAATGAAACAATTTAAGCCAACCTTTATTTTTTTTTAAATATTTATTTTATTACAGTAAAATCTGAATTCTGGACTGAAAAAACTGGGTTGCCCCTTTCAGACTGTACCGGTCTAATATTCCATAGCCATAAGCAAATTCAAATCTTAAGTTTGCAGAAAGATACCAGTTAAACGTAGGTGTTATTCTCCAGAATCGTCCGCCCTCGATTAATCCACCATTTAATTCATTGGTCGAATATCTTAATGCAGCCTCGATTTCTCCTAATCCTCCCTGAAAAACAGATTTTTTAACCGGTATGAAAGTATAAATTCCACTTGTCGTTGTGTACGGTCTGCTTGCTCCTGTAAAAATGTAACTCATCATTACTTCTCCACCATGAAAAACCGGATCGTTTTTTTCTTTTGAATTAAACATTTGCCAGCCATATTCAGTTCCAAACAACCATGGTCCCTTATTATAGTAGATTTCCCAACCGACAAAAGTTCCCTGATTGGATGAAAAACTACCTGTATCTATAAAAATGGGAGCTGTGTTGGATTCGGGTCTTGATTTAAGTCTGATCTTATTGTCTTCCGGCTGTCCTATTCTGAAATTACCTCCAATATGAAGCGTAGTTTGTTTTTCTTCAGAATGAATTGGAAGCCATGCCGCTCTTGTTATAAATTGCCAGCTATACGTACTGAAACCCTGATTGTGCGATAGCCAGTCTGCAAAAATCCCCATATTCCAGACGATTCTTTGTTTAGGAAGGTAGCCCAGCCATTTTATACCATCACCCAAAATCGGTATTGCATCAATTGCCATATGACGTTCCAAAGATTCTCCCGAGTAACCGTTCATAACTTTGCTAAGCGAATAACCTTCTTTAGTTCGACCGATGAAAACGCTTCCCCAGATTTCCGGAGTTGCGATCATTACTCCTGACTCGCGAACATACCATTCTTTCGCATCTCCGTCATACATGAAACCGGCTTTCCAGGTTATGGTTCTTTTTGTTTTCAGCTGGCCACCGATTAAAACCCTAAAGTCACGAACATCAAAATCGTATTTAAGCTCTTCGCCAATAGAATCCATTTGTCGCTTCCCGGTTGCATCCTGAGTGTATCCTGCATATTCATATAAAAAACCAGCACCCAATTTGATCGTTGTAAAACTGGTGTCAAACATATTCCAGGGCAGTTTTTCAGCCTTTGTAGTGTCTGCAGCCTGTAACACATCACCTTCAGTTCCGTCAGGTACTGTTTTTGGCAGCTCCTGACCTAGTGAACGACAAGGTAAAAGCAGCATTATTAAGACAACCAAACCAACCCGCAATTGCGACAGAACGGAACAATTAGCTATGATTCGTTTTGCTTTCAAAATACCGTTATTTATAGATTAATATTCCAGGAATATTTTTTGCAATTCATCCAATTTTCTTGGTTTAAGTAAGGCTACGGTCAACAGGATTCTTGATTTTTGCGGATTTAATCCATAAGAAGCTATAAGACCCAATTCATCATCATTACATTCCACATTACGCCCTACAATACCCGTTGCAACACGTGTGCTTCGTACTACAATAATTCCTTTTTTACTTGCTCTTGCACAAGCGTCAAGAGAAGCTTTATTCATGTTTCCGTTTCCAACACCGGCAATTACAATTCCTTTTGCGCCTTTTTCAATTGAAGCATCGATCAAATCCGGTTTCATATCGGCATCAGCATAAATAATATCAACACGAGGAAAAGTCGTTACTCCTTTCACTTCGAATTCAGAGCTTTTTCCGAATTTTTGATCAGGATAATGGTAAAAATCATTTACTCCGTAAGAAGTAGTTCCAATAAGTCCGCGTATTGGAGACATAAAAGTCTGAACCGCTGTTGTACTCACTTTAGTTAAAGATTGTGCCGAATGTATCCAGTCATTCATTACCAAAAGCACACCGTGGGCTTTTGCTTTAGGATCTGCAGCCACAGCAATAGCATTATACAAATTTAAAGGCCCGTCAGCACTAATTGCAGTCGATGGTCGCATCGATCCTACAAGTACAACAGGTTTTTCTGTTTTTACCACCAGATTTAGAAAATAGGCTGTTTCCTCCATAGTATCAGTTCCATGTGTGATCACAAAACCGTCAACATCTTTACTTCCGGCTAATTCATTGATTCTGTTGGCTACTTTCAGCATGATTTCAAATGACATATCCTGAGATCCTACATTTGAAATTTGCTCTCCTTTAATATCGGCCAGTTTCATAGCGTCCGGTACTGCATTTACCATCGCATCTATAGTAACTTGTCCGGAAGTATAACCCGATTGTACGCCACTTGCCGCAGAACCTGCAATGGTACCGCCTGTTGCCAGAATTAGAACTTTAGGCTTCGTTTGAGCCATTATACCCGTACTTACTGATAGTAGGATAATAAGAAATAGTTTTTTATAAGAGGTTGTATATACTTTCATGATATAGATTTTTTAGTTGATGGTTATTTTTGTCCGGTTAAACTGGCTGGATCAAGCAATTTTTTAATTTGATCTTCTGTAAGCAATTTCTTTTCGCGTATAATTTCGAGAATTCCTTTGTTAGTTTCAAGAGCTTCTTTGGCTAGTTCTGTTGTTTTTTCGTAACCCAGTACCGGATTAAGAGCGGTAACAATACCTACACTTCTTTCCATATAATGGTTTTGCACAGATTTGTTTGCTGTAATGCCTTCGATACAATTTTTTCTGAATAAGGGAAAGGTTTTAAAAAACAATCCTTGCGATTCCATCATGGCTATAGCTTCGACTGGTTCAAAAGCATTCAATTGCAGTAAACCGGAATGTGCAGCAAGCGTCACAGTCAGGTCATTCCCTATTACTTTAAAGCAAACCTCATTCATTAACTCCGGCATTACAGGATTTACTTTACCCGGCATAATCGAAGATCCCGGTTGAAGTGCCGGTAAATTAATTTCAAATATCCCAGCGCGTGGTCCCGAGGCCAGGAAAATAAGATCACTACTTATTTTTGACATGGCTACTGCCATACTTTTAAGTGTCGAAGAATAAATTACAAATCCTTGTTGACTAGAAGTAGCAGCAATAAGATCTTTACTCATCACTATAGGTTTTCCTGTAATTTTAGCAAGATGCGTGGCCACCTTTTCGGCATAACCTGGTGACGCTGTAATTCCGGTTCCTATTGCTGTCGCTCCCATATTTTGTTCACATAAAAACACCTCTACTTTTCGTAAAGCGGCAATTTCTGCGTCAAGCTGATTTCCAAAAGCGTGAAATTCCTGCCCCATTGTCATTGGTACCGCATCCTGTCCTTC
Source organism: Flavobacterium sp. LC2016-12 (assembly GCF_015351595.1). Taxonomy (GTDB): domain Bacteria; phylum Bacteroidota; class Bacteroidia; order Flavobacteriales; family Flavobacteriaceae; genus Flavobacterium. The sequence goes on from NZ_JADKPT010000004.1 coordinate 204,410, forward strand.
TGTACGCCCCATTTTTAATATATCTTTAAACTCATCTCCTTTTTTATGGAATGCTTTGGCCAGTAAATCAGCTTCTTTTATCAGTTTATCATTGTGTAATAACAGCGCCACTTTAATCGCTGTCGGATACACATCATTTGTAGATTGTCCCATATTTAGATCGTCATGCGGTTCTAAATATTGATACTCCCCTTTTTTGTGGCCGCTCATTTCTAAACCGATATTAGCAAGAACTTCATTGACATTCATATTTGCCGAAGTACCTGCACCACCCTGATACAAATCTACCAGAAACTGATCGTGGTATTTTCCATCCATCACAGCCTGGCACGCTTTCTCTATGGCAGCGAGCCTGTCTTTTTTAAGTCGGCCATCTTCTGCGTTAGCACGGGCAGCCGCCAATTTTACCATCGCAAAAGCTTTTACATAATCGGGATAAAATTGTGTCGTCATTCCGCTGATCTGAAAATTTTCAAGAGCGCGGGCGGTCTGAACTCCGTAGTAAGCATTGTTCGGAATTTGCTTCTCACCCAAAAGATCTTTTTCAGTTCGGGTTTGAGCACTAAGGAAGCTGATGTATAATCCGAAGAGGATTACATAATGTATTTTTTTACACATGGTGTTCTGTTTTTTAGTTTTTGGTAACTTTTAGAGAGCTATTTCTTTTTAATTTTTTCTGTAGAATGCTTGCGAGAAGTTATACTTAAATGATAATTGCACTTTATTTATTGACGTACTCCAACCGTCGCTAAAATTTTCACGATCCCCCCATTGAAATTCAGCTCCAACCAGACAATTTTTTGCCGGAGAATACAATATATTTCCCACTACATATTGCCCTTTTTTGAAAGCATCAGGAGTTTGTCCGTTAGCGTTATCAATATCAATCATAGAATATCCAAGTGAGCTGGTGAATTTTTCACTCCACGAATGATCAATAAAAGCCACAACCCCAACAAGAGGAAGTGCAACACCTTTTACCGGTTCTGTTGGGTTTCCCGGATTAGTTTCTATTCCGATATCTACCGGAGCATCATTCATGTAGTTCTGAATTCCTTCTCCGTAAACAACCTGCCCTTTAAAAACAGTACTTTGTCCAAATTTAATATTAGTACTTAAATTCAAACCCCAGCCTAAAGCATCTCCAGATAAATCAAACTGATCATTGTTTTGATCTTTCCATTCAATTTTTCTAAGTATTCCGGCTAATTCAAGATAACCCCAATTAAAACCATGGTGATATTCAGCAGATAGATCGGGTAATGGAAATCTGGCATTTACCCCCTGAAGCTCTATACGGTTTGCATACATCCCCTGATCAGCACTTGCTCCAGGTCTTTCCAGTGCAATAGTTAATCGGGTATCGCCCTGAATTGGCATATAACGGATTTGCACGTTACGAAAGAATACCATTCCTGTTGGCCCCCAATATTCTAAGGTATTCGGAAAAACATCAATATCCATAAAAGGGCTCCATGTCTGACCGGCTCCAAATTTTCCTAATTCCGCGTAAGCATGTCGTAAACGAAAAGTAGTTTGACCCGCATCGACGCCAGTTCCATACAATTCGAATTCGAATGTCGTTTTCAACTCTCCTACTCCTGTATCAAAATAATTTTTTATACCAAATCGTGTCTGACGTACGGAGGCATAATAACTGCCGTCTACTCCATACTCGTCTTTATAAGATGGTAATTTGGTAGGTCGCACGGCATCATACCAATCTGGCTGAATCTGATTAAAATTATAGCCAATATCCGTCATGATAAACCCATAAATTTCCATACTTTTTTTAGCCTCATCTTCCTGCCCATACGTTAAGTTTACGGCAAGAAAACAAATTATGACGGCGAGATACCGGATCATTGCCACATGTAAAAGCTTTTTTTTCATAATTATTTTGGTTTAAAATTGTTTGCTTAGTTAGTTGAGCATACCACGCACTTTAATGGGATTCAAGTTTGTGGGAAAAATTTATTCCATGTTTTTTTCTATGTATTGCACTATTTCCTCCTCCAGTTCTTTGGTCAGATTTTCATACTCTACCTTCAGATGAAAATCCTCCTGCATTTTTTTTTTGAATTTTTCAACATTGATTTTACTGCAACAATAATCATCGCACATCGTTTTGAAATCATCATCGACCAAATACAAAACTTTGATTGATTCTTGATAATTGGAAAGTTTTTCGCTGTATAATTTCTCCGGAATTGACATTTTATCTTTCATTACATACTGATATTCAATCAAATATAAAAAACCAAAACAGTGAAAAAGAGTTAAAAACCGTTAAATTTAACCGTTAAATGAAAGAAAAATCTTATTTTTTGATAAATTTTCTTACAAAAAATACAATTTTATCATAAAATGAAAATAAATTATTTAACTTTATAGGTACCATATTTTCACCCTATTATTCTCATTTAATGCAACTTACATGGAGAATGTCAAAAAAAACACACATGAAGAAATTTTTACCGAACTAGAATCTGTTTTAACATTTACATCATTAAAAAGCTCTCCTATCTTAAGTAAATTTCTAAGGTATATTGTGGAGGAAACACTTAATGAAAATCAGCAGTTTATCAAGGAATATTCCATTGCCATAAATGTACTTAACAGACCAGCTGATTTTAATTCTAACGATGATGCCGTTGTACGTATTCATGCAGGCCGGTTAAGAAGAATTCTGAACGAATATTATTTGACCATCGGCCAAAACAATTCCTTAATAATAGATATTCCGAAAGGCTGCTATATTCCGAGATTTATTCGAAAGGAGTATCATCGAAAAGAAGATGCACGACCCATTGTGCCTCCTCATGACGACACAAATCCAATCATTGCCATATTCCCATTTAAATCAATCACCAACAAACAAAATTTAGATATTTTCTCGCTAATGCTGTGCGAAGAGCTAAGTGCAGAACTATCATTATTTGAAGATATTTCCGTTGTGGGGAATTTTTCATCTGAAATGATTTCAAAAATAAATCAAAATATTATGGAGGCAGCTAAAGCAATAGGTGCCGATTTTATTATTACCGGAAATATTCAATGCAATGATAAAACACTCCAAATAAGAGTGAACCTATTAAACTCAAAGACAGGAGAATTCGTAATGACGAAATCTTTCGATCATATTGATATTAAAGACATTCATCAAATACAAAGTGAAATCACACACAGTATTGTTAGTGAAATAGGCGGCTATTATGGTAGTATTTTTAAAGAAATAATTAAAACTTCGCCCTCCAGAATTAGTGATAATTTGAGTATTTGGAAAGGAATTTACAGTTACTATAAATTCCAATGTGAGTGTTCTTTTGAAAATTACTGGTCGGCTTTCAGAAATCTTGCTGACGCAACAAAATTGCATCCCAATCATGCAGCAACCTGGGCTATGTTAGGCGAATTGCACCTTGACGGAGTTGCGTTTGCTATTGACAACGACGAAAATACTATTGAGGAAGCTTACCGATGTGTAATGAAATCTTTAAAAACAGATCAGCATTGCCAACATGCGTGGCATACTTTGACCGGGATTAATTTGTTTAAAAAAGATCCTGAAGCCTGTCTTTATTCTGCCGAACAATGTATTAAAATTAATCCAAACGCATCGGGTATCGTTTCCGGCGTTGGGTGTATGCTTGTTCTCGCAGGACATTTTGAGAAAGGTTTTACTATTATGCAAAATGCAATTCAAAAAAATCCCTATTGTCCATGGTGGATTAATATTGGTTTTTGTTGCTATTATTTATCCAAAAAAGAATATAAAAATGCTTTTCTATGGGCTGAAAAAATGGATTCTGAAGAAAGTTTTTGGGATCCGCTTCTAAAAGCTGCTACATTATCTTTGATCAACGAAGACATTAAAGCAAAAAAATATCTTTCGAAACTTTTAGCTTTACAGCCTGATATAACAAACAAAATCCATCCATTACTTTCAAGCCTAATTCTTTCAGAAGATTTAGTAACTGAAATAATTGAAGCGGTTAGAATAATCGGATTAATTCAAAACAACTGATTTATTAATACTAAAAATCAACTAGTTGTACCCTTGCAAAAACAAACCATTTTATTTTCTAAATTAGTTTCAAAAAATTAACGCCATGCAGAAATTAACCAAAGAAGATATTTCACAAGAAGTATTTGACCTCTATGATGATTATGCTCACAACAAAATTGAGCGCAGACAGTTTATCGAAAAACTATCCATTTTCGCAGTAGGAACACTTACACTTCCATCGCTTTTAAGTTTTATTATGCCAAATTATGAAGACAGTATTTTAATTAAACCCGGAGATCCAAGAATCAAATCGGACTATATTACTTATCAATCTCCTAAAGGCGGCGGATCTATTAAAGGACTTCTGTCACAATCTGTTGAAACCAAAAAAAAATTACCCGGAATTATTGTCGTTCATGAAAACAGAGGCCTTAATCCATACATTGAAGATGTTGGCAGAAGAGCTGCTGTTGAAGGTTTCATCACGCTTGCTCCAGATGCCTTATCGCCATTAGGAGGTTATCCCGGAAACGACGATGCAGGACGCGAATTGCAAAAGAAACGTACCCGTGAAGAAATGCTGGAAGATTTTATTGCCGCTTACGAATACTTAAAAACGCATAAAGACTGTAACGGTTATGTAGGCGTTGTAGGATTTTGTTTTGGTGGATGGATATCTAATATGATGGCAGTAAAAATACCAACTTTGTCTGCCGCGGTTCCTTATTACGGAGGACAGCCAACCAAAGAAGAAGCCGAAAAAATAACGACTCCGCTAATGCTGCATTATGCTGGTTTAGACACAAGAGTTAACGAAGGCTGGCCGGCTTTTGAAAAAGTTTTGAAAAAAAACAAAGTTGAAAACACAGCTTATTTTTATCCGGGAGTTAATCATGGTTTTCATAATAATACCACACCAAGATATGATGAAGCAGCTGCAACTTTATCCTGGACAAGAACTATTGATTTTTTTAAATTGAAATTGAAAAACAAATAACTAAAAATCTAATTACCAAATGTTTATTTTTTTTCCAACTCGAATAAAACGCTACCCGTTTTCAAATAAAAGATGTGGGTTGAACGTTTTTTCTATAAAATGCTAACACAATTTTAGTGCTATTTTTTTTACAAGACATTATTATTTTCATTACTTTAGTAGAGCGTTATCAATACTGATAAGCAAATAGTTACAATACTTTTCCTTTTCCTGAATTATCGAATTTAAGATCAATAATAAAAACTTAATTTTTATTTATGAAATGTATCTGCACGCCAATAACATCAATTATCTGTTTTATTTTTTTACTGTTTCCAATTATAATAAATGCCCAAACTACCGAAACTACCAAACCCGAGAGCGAAATAAAATATCCTCAGTTTCAATTTAGAGGACTTTTTCAGGGAAGATTTCTGGCAGCGATGACAGATAATGTTGATGTACTGGGAGTTCAACATACCACTGGAGAAGTTACACAAACTTCCTTTGATATTAAAAGAATGCGTGTTGGTCTTACAACTAAAATTAGTCCGGAAACGGAAGTCGTGATTCTGGTAAACTTAGCCGATTTTAAATCGGATCCAAAAGGAAAAGTTTTAGAAAATGCTTACGCGAAATATACATTTAATAAATATGCGGCATTAGTTGGTGGACAATTTAGAGCTCCATTTGGTATTGAGGATCAGGTTTCAGTAGATATCATAAAATCGTTTGATTTCTCTAACCAATATTATGAATTTGGAAAAAATGGCTGGACCAGTTTTCAAATTGGTGCTTCAGTTTTGGGATCAGTTGATATTGGAAAAGTTCCTGTAAATTATGCTTTTACTATTGTCAATGGAAATGGAAAGAATCAGGAAAAAGATAAGGATAACGGAAAACAATATTTTACAAGATGGGTTTTCGGTTTATCAAAAAAGAACAACATAAATCTGGGTTTAAACGGAGGAACCGGAAGAGTTTCAACACAGGAAGTTTTTGCAATTGGAGCTGATATAACCAGTAATTTTAAACTTGCAGATAAGTTTCATTTAGAACTGCAAGCTGAATATAAACAAGGAACAAATCATAATTTATATTTTTCATTACCCGTTGACGGCAGAACCACAAGTGTTGCAGATTATCAAATGCGAGGTTTTTATTTTTTGCCTAATTTAAGATATGCAATAGCTTACAACAGGTTATCTTCTATAGAAGTATCCTGTCGCTACGAAACTTTTGATTCCAGTTATAAAATCAACTCAAACGTAAGACAAACTTATACGCCAATGATTAGTCTTGAATTTGGTAAAGCCTACACCGGCCGCATCGAGTTAGGATTTACACTTGATAACTATGAAAAAGACATTCCGGATACCTCGACATATAGCAGCAATTTATTTTTAATTCAACTGCAATGCCGCCTTTAGTTTAATTTAATTCTCGTTCATTATGAAAGAAGTAAAAATTACCCAAACCATCATCACATTTGCCGTTGGACTTATTATTTGGTTTATTCCGGCTCCACAGGGTGTTGTAATTGAAGCCTGGCATTTATTTGCGATTTTTGTGGCTACTATTCTCGGAATCATTCTCAAAGCGGCTCCAATGGGAACCATGTGTATGATTGCGATTGCCTTGACTGCCTTTACACAAGTTCTTGCACCAGGAGAAGCTGGTAAATCGATCACACTGGCATTAAAAGGTTTTGGAGATAAAGTAATCTGGTTAATCGGAATTTCATTCTTCATTGCTAGAGGTTTTATTAAAACGGGATTGGGAAACAGAATCGCTTTTCTTTTCATCAGAGTATTCGGTAAAAGCTCCCTTGGATTAGCTTATGGTCTAGGACTTGCCGATGTGGTTTTAGCTCCAGCGGTACCAAGTAATACCGCAAGAGGTGGGGGAATTATTTATCCTATCATGAAATCAATGTCTATGAGTTTTGGCTCCATGCCGGATCAACCGGAAACACATCGAAAATTAGGTGCGTTTTTAACACTGAATAGTTATAACATGAACCTGATCGCCTCTTCCATGTTTTTAACAGGAACGGCCAGTAACCCCATGTGTCAAAAGTTTGCCCTTAATTTAGGAATTAAAATTTCGTGGATGTCATGGGCAACTGCGGCGATTGTTCCCGGTATTGTTTCCTTCTTTGTCATTCCGTTTGTATTGTATAAAATTTATCCTCCTGAACTCAAAAGTACTGGAGACGCTCCACAAATTGCTAGTCAAAAACTAAAAGAAATGGGACCAATTTCCCGAAATGAATGGTTAATGTTACTAACGTTTTTCATTTTGTTATTTCTTTGGATAACAGGTGATTTATTCTCTATCGATGCAACAACAACTGCTTTTATTGGTTTAGTTGTATTATTACTAACCTCTGTATTAACCTGGGAAGATATTAAGGCCGAAAAAGGTGCCTGGGATACCATTGTTTGGTTTTCTGTTTTGGTAATGATGGCAAGCTCACTGAACGAATTAGGTTTTATTGGCTGGTTTAGCGATCAGGTAAAAGCGGAAATTGGCGGTTTAAGCTGGCAAATGGCTTTCCCAATTATTATTTTGGTTTACTTCTTTAGTCATTATCTTTTTGCCAGCGCAACTGCACATGTGGCTGCCATGTATGCTGCATTATTAGGCGTTGGTATTTCTATCGGAATTCCGGGATTACTGCTTGCTTTCATGCTTGGATTCGTGGGTTCCTTATATGGAACATTAACACATTACGGTCACGGACCAGCACCCGTTTTCTTTGGTAGCGGTTATGTCGATTTAAAAAGCTGGTGGGTTAAAGGCTTAATTACCGGACTTGTCATGTTACTTATTTACATGGTAATTGGCGGATTATGGATGAGAGTTATTGGATATTTCTAAAGACAATACAAGATAAATAGGTTAAAAATCAGCAATTTAAAAGAAGGTCACGCAATAAAACATCGTTATTATGCTACAAGCTTTTATCACAGGTTTATTAGCGACTTCATCCCTCATTATTGGCGGAATACTGGCAATTCGGTATTCGCTAAGTAATCGTGCTATTGGTGTGATTATGGGGTTTGGCGCCGGAACTTTAATTTCGGCCATATCGTATGAGTTAATTTTTGAAGCCGTAAAACTAGGGAGAGGTACTATGTATCCGGCTTTTGGCTTTTTTGCAGGCGCATCCATATTTTATTTTTCAGACAAGCTTATTGCCAATTTTGGAACCAATAATCCGATGAAGTTAGGAGCTAGCAAAAACTCCAATTTAATAATCCCGATGGTATTAGCGATTATCTTAGATGGTGTTCCAGAATCCATCATCATCGGCTTAGGAATCTTTGAAGGAGTTTCAGGAAATCTTACGATGTTAGTAGCGGTTTTCATTTCTAATTTACCGGAAGCTATCGCAGGATCTTCCGGAATGAAATCGAGTGGCTGGAGTAATAAAAAAATCATATTGCTCTGGATCTGTATTGCATTGCTTTGTGCATTGGCAACACTAGCAGGTTTCTCCGTTTTTAGCAGTGCCTCACAGGAATGGCTTTCGTTTATTCAGGCTTTTGCGGGCGGAGCAATTTTAATGATGTTGGCCAACTCCATGATTCCCGAAGCTTATGAACATGGAGGAAAACTAGCTGGAGTCTTTACCGTTTTAGGCTTTTTCCTTTCTGTTTGTCTGGTTGTTTTTGAGAACTTCCATTAAAAAATAGAATCAATTTCCTTCTTATAATTTGAGTCATAAAAAGTAGCCTTAGTGATAATTAGATTTGTCCTTATAAATGTGTGACAAACAGCATTTATTTGCTTTCAAACTTTTTTCCTTTCTGTTTTCTTCTAAAAGATAAATTTCATAAAAGCCTTCAATTACTTGATTTGAAGGCTTTTATTTTTAAAATATTTATACACTTAAAAATTACCTTATTGATAAATTAAAAAAAGTAAAATCAAAAAAAGATTGTGAATTTCTAGTTTAAATCGTTAAATTTATTGCCTTATTGTTGATTCCTAAGTGTGTAATTAGTGCTATCTTAGCAGAAACAAAACAGTAAGAATATCATCTAACCTATTCAGGATGAAATCATTTAATAAAAAAACCTTTTAACCCAGATTATATCCTATAATACAATGAATAAACAGCATTACAATCTTTTACTTGCGGACGACGATGAAGATGATTGCGCTTTTTTTAAAGAAGCCCTTGATGAACTGTCGCTTCCGGTATCTCTTGCTGTTGTTAATGATGGCGTCCAGCTTATGGATTATTTAGCTGCCCATTCTTCTGATAATTTACCAGATATGTTATTTCTTGATCTTAATATGCCTCGTAAAAATGGGCATGAATGTTTAAAAGAAATAAAAGAAATTGCCGAACTGAATTCGCTGCCGGTAATTATTTTCTCAACATCCCTGGATACAGAAATTGTTGATTTGATGTACCAGAAAGGCGCGACTTACTATATTCGGAAACCCGGCGAATTTTCTAAATTAAAAAAAGTCATTGGCAACGCCCTGAATGTAGTTTCTGAAAATAAATTAAAACAACCTGTACGAGAGCATTTTGTTCTTCAACCTTAAATAGTTTTGAGAATGAGCCGTACAAACAAGGAACATTATTTTCTAGCCGGTGGTGGCGAAATGGGCGAATTAATTCGTGCCAAAGACTGGAGCAAAACATCTTTAGGAGATCCTTCGACCTGGCCCCAAAGTCTTTGTACTATGGTGGCCGTTATGCTGGAAAACCCTTTTGGAATGTATATTGCCTGGGGTGACGATTATACACAATTGTATAACGATGGCTATCGTCCTATTTTAGGTTCGACCAAACATCCCGATGCTCTCGGAATTAGTACCAGACAAACCTTCTCTGAAATCTGGGATATAATAGGTCCTATGTTTGATGGTGTTATGGAAGGTAAACCTATTGGTTTTCCAGACTTTATGCTGCCTTTAAACAGAAATGGTTTTGTAGAAGAATGCTACTTCGATTTTTCATACAGTCCCATTAGAAAAGAAGATGGTACCGTTGGCGGTGTGCTTGTTACTGTTATTGAGACGACAGAAAAGAAACGGGCCACTGACGCCTTAAAGGAAAGCAATTCCCGTTTTTTAAATAATATTATGCAGGCTCCCGTTGCAATGTGTGTTTTTAGAGGAAAAGAGCATATTGTAGAAATTGCGAATGAAAAAATGATTCAATTGTGGGGAACCACTGCTGAAAAGGTCTTATATAAACCTATTTTTGAAGGTTTACCAGAAGCAAAAGATCAGGGTTTAGAAAATTTAATCAATACGGTCTATAGCACGGGTGAAAAATTTATTGCAAATGAACGCCCGGTTCAATTGCCCCGTAACGGAAAAACTGAAACTTTTTATCTGAATTTTGTTTATGATGCCCTTAAAGAAAGCGACGGAAGTATCTCTGGAGTTGTAGCTATTGCTATCGATGTAACAACACAGGTTCTAGCCAGAGAAAGAATTCACGAAGGTGAACAAAAAGTAAGACAGCTTGTCGAAAATGCCCCTTTTCCGATTGGTGTATATGTGGGAAAAGAAAAACGAATTGAACTTGCTAACCAATCCATTATGGAAGTTTGGGGAAAAGGAAATGATGTCATTGGGAAATTATACACCGAAATTTTACCGGAACTTGACAATCAATTGGTTTTTGATCAGATTAGTCACGTGTTTGATACTGGTGAATCTTTTCACTCCAAAAATACCCGTATTGATCTGACTATAAATGGCATATTAGAAACTTTTTACTTTGATTATAGTTTTACGCCATTATACGATATAAATGGGAACATTTATGGGGTAATGAATACTGCAGCCGAAACAACTGACCTTAATCTCGCAAAGAAAAGAATAGAAGAAAACGAGAATAATTTGCGAAGCATGGTTTTGGAAGCTCCAATTGGTATCTGTGTTTTAGATGCTAAAACTTTGATAAGCGAAATTGTAAACGAAAGCTTTATTGAAGTTGCAGGAAAATCATACGATCAAATTGCAGGAAAACACTATTGGGAATCCTTTGCCGAAGTTAAACCTTACTACGAAGAAGCTTTACAAAAAGTTATAGATGAAGGCCTTCCGTTTTATGCAAATGAAGTAGAAATGATGCTTGTGCGTCATGGCAAGGAAGAAATTGTATATGTGACTTTTGTCTATGCACCTCTTAAAAATATAGAAGGAAAAGTAACAAAAGTTGCTATTTGGGTGCTTGATAATACACCACAGGTAAAAGCAAGACAAGAAATTGAAAAAGCAGACAAACGTTTCCGTAATACTGTAAAACAAGCACCAATTGGAATTACTATTCTGCGTGGTTCAGACTATCTTGTTGAAATGGCAAATGATGCCTATCTAAAATTAGTCGACAGAGAAGAGCATACTTTTGTCGGAAAGCCGCTATTTGATTCTTTACCAGAAGTTGAAGAAAGCGTAAGTTCTCTTTTAAAAGATGTTTTAACAACAGGAATTCCTTTTCATGGATATGAAGTGCCGATTCCTTTAAATCGCTATGGAAAATTGGAAATTTCGTATTTCGATTTCTTATATTCTCCTTTAAAAGAAGAAGATGGAACCATCTCTGGAATTATTGTAACTGTTACAGAAGTCAGCGAAAAAGTTGAAACACGAAAAGAAATAGAGCAAAATGAAGAAAGGCTGAAAATAATTGTGGAAGCCAGTGAACTGGGAACATGGGAATTGAATGTAAAGACCAGAGAACCTATTTATTCTCATAGATATCTTGAAATTGTTGGTGGATACAAGGATAATTTAAAATTAACCCATGACCAATTGCTGAAACATCTTCATCCTGATGATATGCACATTCGAAATAAAGCTTTTAAAGAATCTCTTATCTCAGGATATCTTAATTATGAAGCACGAACAATATGGATCGATGGTTCAATTCACTGGATAGAAGGAAAAGGAAAACTTTTCTACGATGAAGATAATAAACCTGAAAAGTTAATTGGAACCATTAGAGATATCACTGATGAAAAAAACCATCAACACGAACTCGAAGAAAGCGAGAAAAGATTTCGTTCTTTAACCGAAAGTATTCCGCAGCTGATTTGGGAAACTGATGAAAAAGGAAATGCCTTGTTCGCATCAGGAAAATGGTTTGAATACACCGGAATTCATCCCGACGGTGAACCCGAATGGAGAGCGATGATTCATCCCGATGATTTTGAGGAAAATGCCAGAATATGGAGTCATAGTTTAGCTACAGGAGAAGCTTACCGCTGTGATGTTCGCGTTAGAAGAAAAGATGGCAATTACAGATGGCATGCCGTAATTGGTGAGCCGGTTTTAGATATTGATGGTAAAATTCTAAAATGGGTGGGCGCCTTCACCGATATTCATACTGAAAAAGCCTTTACACATGAACTCGAACAGCAAGTAGCTGCCAGAACCAAAGAATTGAATATAATGAACGAATCACTTCAAAAAAGTGAAGAACGTTATCATTTAATGGTGGAAGAAGTACAGGATTATGCCATTTTATACCTTGATCATCAAGGAACTGTAGAAAATTGGAATTTAGGTGCTCAAAAGATAAAAGGATATAAAGCCGATGAAATTATTGGCCACAATTTCTCTAAATTTTACACAGAAGAAGATATAAAGAAAAATCTTCCTCAAAAACTGCTAAACGTCGCTATAGAAAAAGGAAAATCAAGCCATGAAGGATGGCGCGTTCGCAAAGATGGAACCTATTTCTGGGCTAGTTCTGTTATTACTGCGGTTCACAACAAAAAAGGTCATGTAATTGGTTTTTCAAAAGTGACACATGATCTATCAGAAAAAAAGAAAGCAAATGATAAATTAAAATTAAATGCCTTAGAGCTCGAGCAAAAAAACATAGAACTCGAAAAAATGAATCAGGAGTTACAGTCTTTTGCCTATATCTCTAGTCATGATTTACAGGAACCGTTAAGAAAAATTCAAACTTTTGCTACGCTCATCTTGGAAAAAGAGTTTGAAAATTTAACTGATAGCGGAAAAGATAAATTTCAGCGCATGCAAAGTGCTGCGCAACGTATGCAAACCTTAATTAATGATTTACTCTCCTACTCGAGAACAAATATTCAAGAGCGCGTTTTTGAGAAAACAGATCTTTCTAAAATTATTGATGAAGTTAAAGACGATTTAAAAGAAGAAATTGAGCAAAAAAATGCTACAATTGAAAACTGTGAGAATTGCGAAGCTAATATTATTCCGTTTCAATTTAGACAACTCTTGTATAATTTAGTGAGCAATTCGCTTAAATTCTCCAATCCTGAAACACCAATTGTCATAAAAATTGAAAGTGAAATTAAAAAAGGAGCACTTTTAAATAATGGAAAATTGGAAAAAGACACCGACTATTGTCATATTAAAATTTCCGATAATGGAATTGGTTTTGAGCAGCAATACAGCTCCAAGATTTTTGAAGTTTTTCAACGTTTACACGGAAAATTAGAATATACCGGAACTGGAATTGGACTTGCCATTGTGAAAAAAATTGTAGACAACCATAGTGGTATTATTACGGCCACCGGCGAAAAGAACAAAGGAGCTACTTTTGATATTTATCTTCCGGTTCAATAATGAATTAAATACCAATTTTTAAATTCCAAATTCCAAAACGTAAACTTCAAAACTTAAATTCAATATAAAAGCGGGAGTCTATTTTAGAACTCCCGCTTTTTTTTACTTTAATTCGATTATGATTTTACAAACTGCCTTCAAAAGGAGAAGCCGGTAAGTTTTCTTTATTGTATAAATTAGCCTGATCCGGATTGTCTGCCCACGCATATCTTACTCTCGTTGGATTTAAAATTGTTTCATTTGATATGATAATTTTATCTCCTTCAATAGCCGCATTAGCCCAAACAAATTTCCCGTCATTTCCAGCAATTTCAAATGCTTTCAGAGGTTGATTGTCTTTGGTTACTAAACCTGTTCCAATATCCGTAAAACTTAAAACAAGTTGGTTTCCTTTTTGTTCCATTGCCTTAAAAAGTGGCCCCGAAGCAACAAGATTCTTTTCTCCATAAACCATTTTTCTGGCCAATAAAGAAAGTCGTTTCCCGACATCGTATTTGTTTAAAGGGTGAATGTCATTCCACTCTCCAAGATCAATAGTAACAGCCATTCCTGTATTCGGAACCGCTAATGTATTTTTTTGCTGTTGCCTTAAGGCTGCCCAATTACTTTCTCCCGGTTCTGTTTTCCGCGCCATAAAATTAGTAAGCTGCACGTATAAAAACGGAAACGAACCCTGCTTCCACTCTGCTCTCCAGTTTGTAATTAAAGTTTCCATCAAAGCCGAATATTCTTCCGGTTTTTTAGTACTCGATTCGCCCTGATACCAAAGCACACCTTTTAATCCATAATTTTTCAATGGCGCAATCATCGCATTATACAACCCGACTGGTTTCCATCTGATAAAAGTCTGTCCTGGTAAAGCCGCCATCTTTACACCTAACTTATACTTCCAGGAACCTTTCAAATCTATAACTTCATTACCAAGAATCAATTCGTATGATTTGTCTTCAACAAAACCACCTCTTCCGGTATTATTAATGACACGAATGGCAATCTCATTTTTTCCTTCTTTTAAAAACTTTGCATCAAAAGGATAAATTCTTGGCGGATACATATAAGATGTTGTACCCACAAAATGACCGTTTACGTAAACTGAATCGGCATCAACAATTCTTCCTAAAATAAGTCTTGCATTGCTTTCCTTTAAACTTGAAACTGCAAATTCTTTTCGAAACCATAGTACACCATTTACATTTCCCAATTCAGTATCAGCCCAATATCCCGGAATATTCATGTTTTTCCAGTTTGAATCTTCTAATTCAGGATTGGACCATTTATTCTTCAAACCTTCATCTTCTTTGTTGATTGTAGCATACCAGGTTGAACTGATTTTTTTATCACTTTCCTCGATTTGAGTACCTAAAGTTCCGTCTTTAAACTTTTGATATTCAGCATCATATTCTGGAAACTTTTTAACTGCTTCGGCACTTATCCAGCATTCTGCAGGCGAGCCACCTAATGCGCTATTAATTAACCCGATCGGAATTTTATATTTTTGATAGATTTCATCCGCAAAAAAATAAGCAACAGCAGAGAATTTTAAAATGTTCCCAGGATTTGCAGAAAGCCATTCTCCCGAAGAAAGATCTACGTTTTCTTTTGCAAATTCGTACTGATCAGGAACCAAAAATTGTCTGATATTGCTATTATCAATTTTCGCAATTACATCTTTGTATTTATCCTTAACACGTTCCATTGGAAGCTCCATATTAGATTGTCCGGAACAAAGCCAGACATCACCAATCAAAATGTTTTTCAGGACAATAGTATTACTGGCCGATAAAGTCATTTCATATGGTCCGCCTGCTTTTTGGGCTGGCAATATAACCATCCAGTTTCCATCTTTTGCCGCTATAGTTATGAATTTCTTTTGATTGAAATTAATTTCAATCTTTTCATTCGGCGACGCCCAACCCCAAATTTTTAGTGGAATATCGCGTTGTAAAACCATTCCGTCGCTAATTAAACGAGGGAGTTTTATCTGCCCGTAAATACCACTGCAAAGGAAGAAGGCAATAATGATTACTATTTTTTTCATATTTATTCTTATTTCAGGAATCAACGATCAATTTACGGCATGAAAACCAGGTTTACACAAGAGGTACTGTAGAAAATTCGAATGACAAATAGTTTGTTCAAAAATAATCGGGACAGACTATTTGTATTTTGTTTTAAAGCTGCATTTTTTTAGCATCTTCAATAAATTGATTCAAACCTATATCAGTCAAAGGATGTTTCAATAATCCTTTAATAGACGATAATGGTCCGGTCATTACATCAGATCCAACTTTGGCACAATTCACTACATGCATTGTATGTCTGATTGAAGCTGAAAGTATTTGTGTATTGAAAGCGTAATTATCGTAAATTTCTCTGATTTCTGAAATCAAATGCATTCCGTCTGTTGAGATATCGTCTAGTCTTCCTAAAAATGGAGAAACATAAGTCGCTCCTGCCTTTGCAGCCAATAAAGCTTGTCCAGGTGAGAAAACCAAAGTAACATTTGTTCTGATTCCTTTGTCTGAAAAATATTTACAAGCTTTGATTCCGTCAGCAATCATTGGCAATTTCACTACTATTTGCTCGTGCAATGCTGCAAGCTCCTCACCTTCTCTGATCATTCCGTCAAAATCGGTTGAAATAACTTCTGCGGAAACATCGCCATCTACAATATTACAGATTGCCAGATAATGCTTCAAAATATTGTCTTTTCCTGTAATTCCCTCTTTGGCCATTAAAGACGGATTCGTCGTAACACCATCTAAAACCCCAAGCGCCTGGGCTTCTTTAATATCTTCTAAATTTGCTGTGTCAATAAAAAATTTCATTGGTTTTTGGTTTAAGTTTATTTTTGATTATGTAATAGTCTTGTATTCCAATTCAATAAAAATGAATTAGAAACAAGTGATTTGATTTGAAAATATAATTTAAAATTTGAATAAGAGAGAGAAAGAAATCACTGCGAAGACAAGTTGAAAAACTATCTGTTTTGAATAAGAAAGCAGTGAAATGGCCGTTGACCTCTTCAATATCAACGGCCATAATTACTAAATAATTCACTTCATTTTTCCTGGCAAATACACTAACCAAAATATTTTGCCAGAGACAAAAAAACTACAAAAAACAATCTTGATTTCGGTTTAGGATTAACCGAAAATTATTTTTCTGTCGTCAATCAATTAAATGTATTGATTGATGATATTTTCGAACAATTCTTGTTTACCGCTTTGTAAATTCAATTCACCATTTTCCTGTGCAATTTTATACAAATCAGTCAAACTTAATTTTCCTTCTTCAAAAGCTTTTCCGTTTCCAGAATCAAAAGAACTGTAACGGTCTGTTCTTAATTTATCATAAGGAGAAGATGTAATAATTTTGTCAGCCGTCAATAATGCTCTGGCAAAAGTATCGGCTCCACCAATGTGAGCTAAGAATACATCTTCCATATCAGTAGAGTTTCTTCTGATTTTGGCATCAAAATTAACTCCTCCACCTTGCAGTCCGCCAGCTTTTAAGAAAACCAACATTGCTTCTGTAACTTCCTGAATGTTATTTGGAAATTGATCTGTATCCCATCCGTTTTGGTAATCACCTCTATTGGCATCTAAACTTCCTAACATTCCAGCTTTGGCAGCCACTTCCATTTCGTGTTGAAAAGTATGTTGCGCTAATGTAGCGTGATTCACCTCGATGTTCATCTTGAAATCTTTCTCTAAGCCATATTTATGCAAAAATCCAATAGCTGTAGCCGAGTCAAAATCATATTGATGTTTCATTGGCTCCATAGGTTTTGGCTCAATGAAGAAATTTCCTTTGAATCCTTGTGCTCTTGCATAGTCTCTTGCCTGAGCCAGGAATTGTCCCATATGATCCAATTCTCTTCCCATATCTGTGTTCAGCAAAGTCATATAACCTTCACGACCTCCCCAAAATACATAATTTTCTCCTCCTAAAGCAATGGTAGCATCCAATGCCAATTTTATTTGACCTCCAGCTCTTGCCAATACATTAAAATCTGGATTAGTTGCGGCACCGTTCATATATCTTGGATTAGAAAAGCAGTTTGCCGTTCCCCAAAGTAATTTCACTCCGGAAGCTGCTTGTTTTTCTTTCAAATATTCAGTAATGGTAGCCAATCTGCTTTCTGATTCAGCGAAAGTAGCTCCTTCGTTAACCAAGTCATAATCGTGAAAACAGTAATAGTCAAATCCCATTTTAGTAATGAATTCGAATGCTGCATCTGCTTTTTCTTTTGCGGCAGCGATGGCATCTGTAGGCTGATCCCAAGGAAAATGTTGTGTTCCTGGTCCGAATGGATCTGAACCCTGACCACAGAAAGTATGCCAGTAAGCGATCGCAAATTTAAAGTGCTCACGCATTGTTTTTCCAGCCACAACCTGCCCTGGATTATAATATTTAAATGCCAATGGATTATCAGACTCCTTACCTTCAAATTTAATTTGGCCTATACCTTTGTAGTATTCTTTATTGCCTAAAACTATCATATCTTTTATTTTTTGTATGTTAATATTAATTCTAATTCCTGTTTCCATTTTTGGTAAGCCTGAACATACGGCTCTTTGTTTTGCAGCGGTAAAAAGGTCATTACGTGATCGTTCGTTGTAATACTTGAACCGAACTTTTCAAAATCGCCATCGATCAAACCAACTGCTCTTGCTGCACCTACTGCTCCTGTTGTATTGTAAATTTCAATTTCGTGTCCAATTAATGTTGCCACAGTATTAGAGAAAATTTCGGAGCGGAATAAATTATCATTTCCAGCTCTGATTACACCAATTGTAGCATTGTCATCTTTTAAACACTCCATTCCGTAAACGAATGAAAAAGCGATTCCTTCTAAAGAAGCTCTGAACAAATGTGAGCTGCTATGAATGTTTAAATTCAGGTTTAAAAAGTGTGTTCCGATGTTTTTATTGTTGAACATACGTTCAGCGCCATTTCCAAACGGAATAACGACAACGCCATCAGAACCAATATCAATTTTTGATGCTTTGCGGTTCATTGATTCATAGGTTTCATCACCCATATTATTTCGCAACCATCTGTACTGAATTCCGGCTCCGTTAATATTCAGTAATTTTCCTATTCTTGGTTTAGCTACTTCATAATTAACATGAACAAAGTTGTTTACCCTAGTGCTTTTATTTCCGGCTGACATTTCACTAACCGCATAAAAAACTCCCGAAGTTCCTCCAGTTGCAGCCACTTCACCAGGGTTTAACACATTTAAAGCCAATGCATTATTAGGCTGATCACCGGCTCTATAAACGACTGGAATACCATTTGGAAGTCCCGATTCTTTTGCTCCTTTTTCATTTAACACTCCCTGATTTGTGAAATTCTCCACAATTACAGGCGTTAAAGATTCGTCAATTTCGTAGTAATCTAACAACCAATCAGCCACTTTGTTCTCTTTATAATCCCAAAGCATTCCTTCAGAAAGTCCGTTTTTAGTTGTCGTAACATCGCCTGTTAGTTTGTAAGCGATATAATCACCCGGCAACATATATTTATAAACCTTACTGTATATTTCAGGTTCGTTTTCTTTAACCCATTTTAATTTTGAAGCCGTGAAATTCCCAGGAGAATTCAATAAATGACCGAAACATTTTTCGGCTCCAATTTCTTCAAAAGCTTTATCTCCAATAGCTACAGCTCTACTATCGCACCAGATTATAGCGTTGCGCAATGGGTTGCATGCGTCATCCACAATAACCAATCCGTGCATTTGATACGATATACCCACACCCTGAATTTTAGAAGCTTCGATATTTGCTTCACGAATTGCTCTTTTTGTCGCTGTGCAAATGTGTTGCCACCAAATTTCAGGATCCTGTTCTGCCCAATCAGCATGCAATGAAACGATCTCCATTTCGTTTTGCGGTTCGTGCAAAACGATTATTTTTTTGCCTGTTGCTGCTTCTACCAAGGCAACCTTGACCGAAGAACTTCCAATATCATATCCTATATAATACATACTTTATAATGATTCTCTTATTGTTAAACTTGTTGCTATATATTGCTGCACCGTTTCATCTGTTGTGATAAATGTTGCGGCTTTTGTTCCCATTTCTTTAAAATCTGTTGACACCACCGAGATTCCTTTATAAATAAATTTCTTCATTGGTGTTTCATTATATGATAAAAAACCAACATCTGTTCCCGGCTCTAAATCCTTCTCTTTGCACTGCTCTAAAAAGTGCCCTAAAATCCTGTCACTAACACTTATATAAGCGATTCCTTTTTCGATATTGAACTTTTTTGAATCTGTAACAATGTCATATTTAAAATGAAAATCAGCACAAAATTTCTTAAAGGATTCCAATGTCTCTTTTGGGTGATTCGTGTAATCCGGAAAAATAAATTCTATGTTTTTATACTTTTTAAACAAATCAGCTGCATCTTTAAGCGAATTATAAAACGCTTTTCCGAAATCCTGAAAAACATAATTATTTTCCTTTTTCGAATGAATATTCCAGTCAATCAAAAGCAATTTATCATTCGAAATTGCCGATAATGTTGGCGATACTTCTTTGTGATCAAAATTCATCACCACATACTTGTAATACTTACCAACACTATTGTTTATGATCGTTTTAAAAACATCAATATTATAATGATGAAATTGTACATCTGTAATAACATTATCCGGTAAATTGTTCACAAACGAGTGATACAAAACTTCTTTATAGGCCTTGAAAGTATCTAGCACCAAAAGCACTTTTCTGGTTTCACCTGATACATAGTATCCTTTATTCGGAACAGAATCAATTACATTCTGATCCTTCAAAATAGTATACGCTTTAAAAACAGTATCTCTAGACAACTGATTTTCTTTACAAATCGCATTTACCGACGGAAGCAAATCTCCTTTTTGCAAAATATTCTCTGCAATGGCATTATTAATTCCGTTAACCAATTGCTGGTATTTCGGAATATCACTGTCGTGATTGATTATAAATACAAATTTTTCCTGTTCTTCGTTTAACATACTGTTCCGTTCTGTTCTGGTATGCTAAAGTAGGTAAATGTTTGTAATAAAAAAATACTTTTTACATTAAAAATGTTAACTTTTAAAATAATTTGGACGTTTCCCTCCGGGCCGGGCTATCCGTTTCAAGTCCTCGCACTTCCTTCGTCAGGCTCCGGGCTTTCCACTGCTATCCCTCACGCAAATCGTTTCCAAAAGAGGTGACAGGATAATAATTTTCAAAAGCTCCAGCGGAGCGTACTATGATATAGCAAAAAATCCCTCATCTTTATAGGAGCTACAGCGGAGCGATATCACGGTCTATGATATCATCGCTACTTACGTTAATCTTATCAATTCTATAAACATGGCGTCCCGATGGGACACAATAATACTTGATTTTTTAATCCATAAAAAAATTATACTACATCGTTAGCTCCAGCGGAGCGTAATATTTATAACAACAATTCCTCAGCTTTCTAAAAGCTCCAGCGGAGCGATATCACGGTCTATAATATCACCCCGATGAGGTCCGTTTCACCCCACTCGGTCTCTTTTAAACGATTACTTTATCAAAATTTATAAAAACAACCGGTTGTGATATTCGTGAAATTTTTTTAATGCTTATTTATCTTTTTTATTATAAGGATCAATCGTAACAATCGAACCGTCAGCATTATATTCAATTTTTGTTACTTTGATAGATCTTAAATGTGTCACTCCTTTTGATAGACTTGAATCATGGTAAAACAAATACCATTCGTTTTCAACCTCACAAATCGAATGGTGCGAAGTCCATCCAATTACGGGATTCAGGATTCTTCCTTTATAAGTAAAAGGTCCATATGGGTTATCTCCTATCGCATAACAGATAAAATGAGTATCTCCTGTTGAATACGAGAAATAATATTTTCCATTGTACTTGTGTACCCATGAAGCTTCAAAAAAACGACGATCATTATCTCCTGCTAATAAAACAGCTCCATTTTCATCTAGAATTTTGATTTCTTTCGGCTCTTCTGCAAACTCTTTCATGTCGTCAGAAAGTAAAGCAACAATTGGACCTAATGCTGGTTCATTTGAGGAAGGTTCTTCGTTTTGTCCATCATATTTATTATCACGGTATTTTTGAAGTTGGCCTCCCCAAATTCCACCAAAATACATATAATATTTTCCGTCATTATCTTCAAAAACGGCCGGATCAATAGTATAACTTCCTTTAATAGCTTCTGGTTCCGGTGTAAAAGGCCCCGTTGGAGCATCGCTTATCGCAACTCCAATCTGAAAAATTCCGTTGGCACGTTTGGCTGGAAAGTACAAATAATATTTTCCATTTTTACAGGCGGCATCCGGCGCCCACATTTGTCGCTCGGCCCAGGGAACATCATTTACATGTAAAGCCAGACCGTTATCTACAGCTTCCGCATTTACATTTTCCATTGAAATGACATGATAATCTTCCATTCCAAAATGATCTCCATTGTCATTAAAAGGAATTCCGGCATCAATATCGTGTGATGGGTAAATGTATATTTTTCCATTAAATACATGCGCAGATGGATCTGCGGTATACATATGATTTACTAACGGATTTGATATCGCACGTTTGTCTAACGCTGCAAAATCAATATTTTCAATGCTATCTTCAGGCATATTGCTCTCTATTTTTTATTTTATTTAAATAATTAAACTCTTCTTTCTTTCAAATCAGCTTCAATCTGAATTTCCATTTTCTTATTGATTTTATAAAAGAACAGTAATCCAACACCAATTAGAAAAGGTATCGCAGGAAAAATACTTACCAGTAATTTGATTCCGTTAATAGCTACAGGTGTTTGTGTTAATGAATTTGGAACGTAATCAAAATAGCCTAATAATGAAGTTGTCAAAGCGCCACCAATACTCAAACCGGCTTTTAAACCTACCATCATAGCCGAAAATATGATTGCGGTAGCGCGACGGTTATTTAACCATTCTGAGTAATCAGCCACATCGGCAATCATCGCCCAAAGAATTGGAATGGTGATTCCGTAGAAAAATCCATGTAAAATTTGGGACAAAAAAATTAGGTTGATTGATTTGGATGGAAACACGTAAAAGGCTAAAATGAATAAAGTCGACACGAACAAAAAGGAAACGAAAACATTTCTTTTACCATATTTATCGGCTAGTCTTTTTGATAAAGTGATTCCAACAATCATAAAGATAATTCCGCCAGCATTAAACAAACCAAAGCCAGCCGCAATAGGATCATTCCCAAACTGATTCAATCCAATACCGGCTAAACCATCTAATATTGGCTGAATAAAAATGGCCAGTTGTTGCTTGTCTACGTAATTTTCGAAATAAAATACATAAGCGCTGCCTTTCATTGCCAAAGTAATAAATACCAAAGTCGTCAAGGCTAACATGATTAACCACGGTTTATTTTTTACCAAATCGCTTAGATCTTCTTTAATACTTGATTTTTGCTCTGGTTTTGGAACGATACGTTCCTTTGTTGTAAAAAATGTAATTAATAACATAATGGTACCAAATATGGCCAAGGCTGTCATTACTTTTTCAATACCAATTGCTTTATCACCATTTCCGGCACTTTTGATAATACCAAGCATAAAAACCTGAACAAAAAACTGTGCAAACATGACGGCCACAAAACGATAAGACGACAAACTATTGCGTTCGCCCATATCACCAGTAATTACACCACTTAAGGCAGAATACGGCAAATTGTTACCGGCATAAAACAATAGCAAAAAAGTATACGTCACAACCGCATAAATCACTTTACCGTGATACGCAAAATTAGGTGTTGTAAAAGCTAGCAAAGCAATAACTCCCAAGGGTACTGCGGTCCATAAAATCCAGGGTCTGAATTTTCCCCATTTGGTAGTGGTTCTGTCTGCCAAAACCCCAATAATTGGATTAAAAACAAAAGCTGCTATCAAACCGACAACCAACATAATTATAGAAGAATCCTGAGGCGATAATCCGTAAATATCGGTGTAAAAATAAGCGAGGTAAGTAATCAGTGTCTGAAAAACTAAATTTGCCGCCAGGTCGCCTAAGCTGTATCCAATTTTTTCTTTTATGGATAGTTTTTGAGAATTAAAATTCATTATTTGTTTGTGGTTATTTTGGTTAATTTTATAATCAAAGTTGATTTAAATTTGATTATTTAGTTAGCTAGTATACTGTTTTCAAAAGGCTTCTATTTAAGCAATCGGTTGTGTAAAATTAGCAAAAAAAATATATCATGCAAATTTACTTTGCTTTATTGCATATTTTTTTGAAAAACAACCTGTTGCACTAATCTTTAAATCCTTTGTCAATGCTGACATTATTTTGACTCTTTAGTTGCATTATGCTATCATAGGCTTTCTTCGGTTGTAATTGTGCATCAAATAATAAAGGATAATTCGTACGCCCTTTTATAGGCCAATCGTTTAACCAGGATTGCCCATCATAAACGCCCCAGAAAGTTACTCTGCTGATTTTGTCTTTGTGTTTCAGGAATAATTTGAAAATAGATGCATAACGTTGTGCAAGCTTGTCCTGTACATCAGCTGGAAGTTTTTCAGGATACGGATTCATTGTGGCACTTCCTTCAAAATTCTGATTTACATCAGCTCCTTTTAAATCCCATGGATTTGGCAAAACAGTGATATCTAATTCTGTAAAAGCGACTTTTAAACCTATTGCAGAATAAGCCAAAATACTTTCTTCAATTTCTTGTAATGAAGGACTCTCCAATCGCCAATGCGCCTGAATACCAACTCCGTCAACCTTTCCTCCTCCTGCTCTAACTTTTTTTATTAAATTGATTGTACCTTCCCTCTTTGCAGGTTCTTCATTGTTATAATCGTTGTAATATAAATCTACTTTGGGATCTGCAGCGGCGGCCAACTTAAAAGCATCAGTAAGATATTGCTCGCCAAGTGTATTCAAAAAAACGGATTTTCGTAAGGTTCCATCTTCGTTTAAAGCTTCATTCACAACATCCCAGGAACCAATTCTTCCTTTGTATTTTGAAACAATCGTCGTGATATGATCTTTCATGAAAGCTTTCATTTCTGTGCTATCTTTGATTTTCTCCATCCAGGGAGCTAATTGACTGTGCCAGATTAAAGTATGACCGTGAATAAACATTTTATTCTTCTCGCCATAGGCTATAAATTTATCAGTCAATGCAAAATCATATTTGTCTTTTTGAGGATGCACAAACATCGATTTCATGATATTTTCTGCGGTAATCGCATTAAATTCTTTACGAATCAATGCGTCTTGCTTGGCATCTTTCATTTCAATTTGATTCGCGCTTAAAGCAGTACCGATATAAAAATCCTTCTTATACGCCTCTTTCAGGGAGCTGGCTTTTTTTTGCGCCGTACAATTTACGAACAGCAACGTGGTTATTGCCAGTAAACAGGGTTTAATTAATTTCATTTTTTTTATTTTTTGGTTGATAGTTAATTCCAAAACACTTAGATACATGGATTTTCTTTGTCTTTACAAGGTGTTTCACTTCTTAAAAGAACATAATTCTTTTCCTTAAGATCTGACAGATTTTAAAAATCTTTAGGTCAGAATCCCATACCCTCAGTTTTTCAATTTATAAGCAATTCCCATTTCTAATCCTCTTAATTCGGCAAGACCTTTTAATCTTCCCACTAAGGAATAGCCTGGATACGTTTCTGTTTTTTCATCCACATCATGCAAAAAGCCATGATCCGGACGCATTGGCAAACTCACTTTTCTTTTATTCATCAATAAAAGCAGTTTTTCAATAATGACTTCCATTTTTGTATCTCCTTCTAAATGGGCAGATTCCCTAAAAATGTTTTCGCTTTCGCGGAAGGTATTTCGCAAGTGTAAAAAGTGGATTCGATCTCCACAATCGTCAATAATTTGCCCCAGATTATTTTTTGGATCTGCTCCCAGTGAACCCGTGCAATAACAAAGTCCGTTTGCATTTAAAGGTACGGCTTCAAAAATCGCTTTGATATCTTTTTCAGTAGATACGATTCGGGGCAAGCCTAAAACCGAAAACGGTGGATCGTCAGGATGAATAGCCAATTTCGAACCTAATTCTTCAGCAACCGGAGCCACTTCAGACAAAAAACAAATCAGGTTTTCTCTTAATTTAGTATTATCAATTTCTGCATAATTATCCAATAATGATAGAATCTGTTCCGCCGTAAAATTAATTTTACTACCCGGTAATCCTAATAAAACGTTTTTAAAAAGTAATGCTTTCTCGTCTTCAGAAAGTTGGTTTCCGAATTTTAATGCATTTGCTTTTTCTTCATCCGAATAATCATTTTCAGCATTAGGCCTTTTCAATAAATAAACATCAAAATAAGTAAAAGCAACTTGATTGTACAACAACGCCTTGCTTCCATCTTCATTAATAAAATTATGATTGGTTCGCACCCAGTCTAAAATTGGCATAAAATTATAGGTGATGATTTTAATACCGCAATCTGCCAGGTTTTTTAAACTGATTTTATAATTTTCAATGTATTGCAAATAATCTCCGGTAGCACGTTTTATTTCTTCATGAACCGGAAGACTTTCAACAACAGACCATTCCAATCCGGCTTCTCTAATGATTTGCTGTCTTTCTTTTATAGCATCAATTGTCCAGATTTCCCCAACCGGAATTTGATGCAAAGCCGTTACAATTCCGATTGCTCCGGCCTGCTTAATATCTTTTAAAGTAACATTATCCTGAGGGCCAAACCAACGCATGGTTTGTTGCATTTTTATCATGATATTCTTCTTTTCAATTAAAACCCAATACTATTTCCGCCATCAACAGGCAAAACGGTTCCGGTTGTGTATTTTGATTCGCTTAAAGCGAAATAATAAACCGCATCTGCAATGTCTGATGGTTCTCCTAAGAATCCCATTGGCGTTCTTCCCAGTACTTTATTTTTCCTTTCCGGATCATTATCAAGCGCTGTAGAAGACATTTTGGTTTTGATAAATCCCGGAGCGATACAGTTTACGCGAACCCCAAGAGGTGCTAATTCTACCGCCATTGCTCTGGTCATCGATTCAATTGCGCCTTTACTTGCCGAGTACGCAATTACTTTTGGAATACCATATTGCGATGCCATCGAACTAATATTGATAATACTTCCTGCCCCATTTTCTTTCATGTTTTTTACCACAGCTTTACTAACCGCAAAAACACTCAAAAGATTAGTGTGAATTATAGATAAAAAATCTTCATCTGTAACATCCAAAAATTCTTTTTTAAGATTGATTCCCGCATTATTTACTAAAATATCAATTGGGTTCTCTTTGGTAATGTTTTCAATCATGGCTGGAATTCCTGCAAGATCATTTAGATCATAAATAACCGGAATTGCATTTCCTCCAATCTCTTTACAAGCCTCTTCTGTCTTCTCTTTTGATCTTCCAATTATATAAGTTTTGATTCCGTTGTTGCATAATTTCTTTGCCGTTGCAAAACCCAAACCTGCATTCCCTCCCGTTACAATTGCTGTTTTTGTACTCATCTTTTTTAATTTGAATGTTTAGTTTCCCGGTGCAAAAGGGAATTTTAAGGATTGAAAATAGTCTAAAGATTGTGTTGGTTTCTCTACTCCAGCCGGCAATTCTTTACCAGAATATTGCTGAAAATAAAGTAAACACGCATCTCTCCACCATTTTGCTTCTTTATACTGAATTTCTAATAACATTTGCACTTCTTTAAAACGGACTTCATCAACATATTTATCGGTTTTATTCCAAACATTCTGCATTTCTTTTACCTGATTTACGCCTTCCTGATATTTCAGAGCCAAACCGTTCCAAAGCGTTTGTCCGTTTTTTAATTTATAATCCCAGGAAACATGGTGAAACCATAATAAATCTTTTTCTGGACAGGTTTCTAAAGTAGAGAAAATTTTGGCTACTTCGGGAGCATATTGTGCTGTGGCATTAGTTCCCGTTTTAGAACGATCGAAACCAATTCCGTTTTTATCTGCTTTATGATAATACACAGGATTCCACTCTGGTCGGGATAGATTTGAAACCCAAGGCCCCGGCCCATAGTGATGCCCTGTATCCATAATATGATGCAAACCAAGCGGCGTCATATAATTTACAACCGCTTCACGCGATTCAATCATCATTTCTTTTACTGGTTTAATGAAATTTTCATCATTAGAGAAAGTACATCTCAACCATTCATCTGCAATAACCTCAGAATCCAATTGCGGATTCCATGCCAATCTTCCAAAGCCGTACCAATTAGCTTGCGCAAAAGGATGACCGGTCCAGTTTAAATCATTTCCTATGTTAGAAACTCCAGCAATACCAGTCAGTTTTGTTTTTGTTGAAGTACCATCAATAACTTTGGCAACAGTCGTCCCTTTTCCTTTTCGATAGGTATCTGATTCTAAAACTTCCTGAAATAATTTTGGCAGAAAAACCAAATGCGTGCTAAAACCTAAATATTCCTGCGTGATTTGAAATTCCATCATCAAAGGTGTTTTTGGCATCGCACCAAACATAGGATGAAAAGGTTCACGAGGCTGAAAATCAATTGCACCATTTTTTACCTGAACAATTACATTTTCCTTAAATTTTCCATCGTAAGGTACAAATTCGGCGTAAGCCTGTTTTGCACGATCATTAGCGTCATGTTCCGAATACACAAAAGCGCGCCACATAATTACACCGCCAAAAGGTGCAACAGCATCGGCCAGCATATTGGCTCCATCAACATGATCTCTACCATAATTTTGAGGTCCAGGCTGTCCTTCTGAATTTGCTTTTACCAGGAAGCCTCCAAAATCCGGAATTTTTTTATAAATTTCTTGAGCTTTATTTTTCCACCAATTGGCTACGTCAGCATCTTTTGGATCAGCCGTTTTTAAACCTCCAATTTCTATTGGTGCTGAAAAGCGAGCGGTTAAATAAACCTTTATTCCATAAGGCCTGAACACATTTGCCAGAACTTCTACCTTCTCTAAATATTGTGGCGTTAAGATTAAGGCATTCGCATTTACATTAGTTAAAACTGTTCCGTTAATTCCTATAGACGCATTTGCTCTTGCATAATCAATATAACGCTGATCAATAAAATCAGGCAATTTTTGCCAGTTCCATAAAGAGAAACCCGCATAACCACGTTCTACTGTTCGGTCTAAATTATCCCAGTGATTTAGAATTCGGATGTTTGTTTTTGGCGAATCAACAATATTTAAATTTTTAATAGATTTATCAGTTTGAATTAATCTCAAAAAACTATAAACTCCATACAAAACCCCAACCTCTTTTTTACCCGTAATTACAATTTGACTTTTTCCTTTTAATGAAATCGTTTTGATGAAAAATCCTTCTTCATTTATCTGATCAAAATTTCCAATTTCCTTTTGAATTTCAGCACTTAGTAATTCTTTAGAACCAATAATTAAAGTTTTATCTAAATCAATTTTTGCTTTAATTTCGAACTTCTTCCCTAACATATTTTGTAAACCCAAGCGCAACTCATTTGAAGCAATTTTTGAAGTTTCTGAATTCCCTAAAGAAACGATTCCCTGAACATCAGAAAGGTATTTGGAAACTAATTCCGCATCTGTTTTGTTATCATACTGAAGCCACAATTTATAATCCTTTTGAGCCATTGTTTTAAATGAAAACAAAAGCAGAAAAATGGTAAGTATAAATAAATGTTTCTTTTGATATCTCATCAGATTTTTTTTGAATGAATAAATTAAAATTGCAATCGGTTGCGTAAAAATATGATATTGTGTTTTAACAAAAAAATTTTACTGCAAAATTTTTCACACAATACAAATTCTTCTGTTAAAAAAGGGAATGATTGACAAGAAACTGTCACTATATTCAGCTAATTTATTTTCTCTTAGAAGATGCCCGAAGTACAACCTGAGTATTTAAAAAAGTAACTTCAGTAGTGTCGAAGTGGAAAGAGTCATTCGTTCAGCAAAAGCATAAATAGTAACATCTTTGTTGTTCTCCATAAAAAATTAAATACTAATTAATTGATAAATAGATATTTTCACTCCTTCAGTAAAATGGATAATAAGGATCATAAAATAAAAACCAGGCTTCTCTACAGAATAGCTCTCTAAAAATAACACATAGAATTTTGTCTACTCTTTTTTGTCATAATTAAATTATTTTTCTTTCTTTACACAATCGGTTGCGAAATAATTTTGCGGTATAAAATTATAGTTATTAATCTATTAATAAACATCTTATGAAAAAATCACTCCTCTTCTTTGAAACTATTATAATTTTATGCCTTTCAATTCATTGTAATGCACAAACAACCGTAGAAAAATACATTTTTCAGAATTCAAATTTAAGTTTTGAAGCCCGCGCAAATGATTTGGTTAGCCATTTAACACTGGAAGAGAAAGTATCCCAAATGCTGAATTCTTCACCTGCTATTCCGCGATTGAGTATTCCGGCTTATGACTGGTGGAATGAAACACTTCATGGCGTTGCAAGAACTCCTTTTAAAACTACCGTTTACCCTCAGGCGATTGCTATGGCGGCTACTTTTGATAAAAATTCGCTTTTTACAATGGCTGATTATTCAGCTTTAGAAGGAAGGGCGATTTATAATAAAGCCATTGAATCAGGCCGAACAAACGAACGATATCTTGGTCTTACCTATTGGACACCCAATATTAATATTTTTCGTGATCCTCGCTGGGGACGCGGACAGGAAACGTATGGTGAAGATCCGTTCTTGACTGCAACTTTAGGAGATTTTTTTGTTAAAGGACTTCAGGGCGATGATCCAAAATATTTAAAAGCGGCAGCATGTGCTAAACATTATGCGGTTCACAGCGGCCCGGAGCCTTTGCGCCATACGTTTGATGTTGATGTAACACCTTATGAACTTTGGGATACCTATTTACCTGCCTTTAAAAAACTGATAACCGAATCAAAAGTTGCAGGTGTTATGTGTGCCTACAACGCTTTTAGAACCCAGCCTTGTTGTGCCAGCGATATTTTAATGACTGATATTTTACGCAATCAATGGAAGTTTGAGGGTTATGTAACATCCGATTGTTGGGCGATTGACGACTTCTTTAAAAATCATAAAACACATCCGGATGCAGCTTCAGCTTCCGCCGATGCCGTTTTTCACGGAACAGATATCGACTGTGGAACGGATGCTTATAAAGCTTTGGTACAAGTAGTAAAAACCGGAAAAATACCGGAATCCCAAATTGATATTTCGGTAAAACGCCTATATATGATCCGTTTTAGATTAGGAATGTTTGATCCTGTCGAAATGGTGAAATATGCCCAAACACCAGCTTCTGTTTTAGAAAGTCCTGCACATCAGGAACATGCTTTAAAAATGGCCAGACAATCGATGGTTTTGCTTAAAAATGAAAACAATACATTACCTCTGAACAAAAAAATTAAAAAGATAGCTGTTTTAGGACCAAACGCAGATAACCATATTTCTATTTTAGGAAATTACAACGGAACTCCCTCAAAATTAACTACTGTTTTACAAGGAATTAAAGATAAATTAGGCGCAAATACCGAAGTTATCTATGAGAAAGCAATCAACTTTACAAATGATACTTTATTAGTATATGCCGATGTTAAAAACCAATATGCTTTTGAAGGAAAACAAGGTTTTAAAGCAGAATATTTCAACAATAAGGATCTTGCAGGGAAACCGGAAATTACACGAACAGAAACCGAATTAAATCATTTTTGGCAGGAAGGCCAGGCAGTGGTTTCAAACATCAATGCCAATAATTTTTCGGCACGATATACGACCAACTTTAAGGCAGCTGAAAATGGAAGCATCACTTTTGAACTGACTGCAGATGATGGCTATCGTTTTCTTGTGAATGGAAAAGAAGAACTAAATGCCTGGTCAAAAAACAGATGGGGCGGGCAAACTTTTGAATTAAAAACAACAAAAGGAACCGTTTATAATTTGGTTGTTGAATACTGGCAGGGAGAAGGAAAAGGAAATGTTGCCCTGAATGCCGGCAATTATAAAAAAACAGATTTTATGGTTCTTGTCAATCGCTTAAAAGATGTCGATGCCTTTGTTTTTGCAGGTGGAATTTCACCTCAACTGGAGGGCGAAGAAATGAAAGTGAATTTTCCGGGATTTAAAGGAGGGGATCGTACTTCGATTTTGTTGCCTGCAGTACAAACCGATTTAATGAAAGCACTCAAAAAGACCGAAAAACCAGTTATTTTTGTGATGATGACGGGAAGCGCAATTGCGATTCCTTGGGAAGCTCAAAATGTTTCTGCTATTGTAAACGCATGGTATGGCGGACAGGCAGCGGGAACTGCGGTTGCTGATATTCTTTTTGGCGATTATAATCCGGCCGGAAGATTGCCCATTACTTTTTACAAAGGCGATTCTGACTTACCAGAATTTGTAGATTATAAAATGGATAACAGAACGTATCGTTATTTTAAAGGAACACCGCTTTATGGTTTTGGATACGGTTTGAGTTATACTTCTTTTAAATATGATCAGTTAAAAATGCCATCAAAAATTAGTAAAGGAAAGCCTGTTTCTGTTTCTGTACGCATTACGAATACAGGGAAAATGGCTGGTGAAGAAGTCGCGCAATTGTATGTTATCAATCAAAATTCAGCCATAAAAGCGCCTTTAAAAACTTTGAAAGGATTTGAACGAATTAATCTTAACTCAGGTGAAAGTAAAACGATAACTTTTACACTTTCTCCTGAAGATTTGTCGCACGTTACTGAAGAAGGTATTTATCAGGAATTCAATGGCAAAATTAAAATTGCAATTGGCGGTCATCAGCCTGATGAACCTAATAAATCGACCAGTACTATTTTGACCTCAACCCTTTTAATTCAATAACACAAAACTAATCTTTACTATGAAGTTGTTTATGAAGCGTTAGCACAGGAGCCTGATTTAATTTCATTATTCCCGTTTCCGGTCGGTCTAACGCTAAAATTAGAAACATCACCGATGCAAAAATAATAGAAATAAAAACTGCCAGAACATGATTTTTTTTGCCTGAAATTCCGAATTGATAACCGAGAATGAGCATCGTAAATAAAGTTATGATAAACAGGACCCATAAAATTGTGACAGGTATACGATATTCGAATGTAAAGGTCACGCGTTTGTTGTAAACATCAATCAATTCGTTTATTGAACCCGTATAAAGTGAATAGGCCTCCGAACTGCGATCTTGTGCTGCTAAAGCTTCAGAATAGCTCCAAAGTGAATCTAGAATAGTTTGCGATTTTGTTTTCAGGTTTTCTAAATTTTTAACTGAGAGATCTTTAAACAAAGTAGCACGTAAGTCTGTATATTCTATTAAAAGTTTTCGAGAAGAAGAACGATACGGTTCCGGTATTAATCCGGATTGTAAGTAGGCCGTTCTTATAGTAGTCACTTCTTCAAGCAGCAGCTCCTTTCTGTTATTGTAACGATTGTCTACAATCTGAAAAGTAAAAGCCAGCATAAAAGCCAAAAGTCCAAGTGCCGCTCCCACTACTGATCCTACCGGAGAATCATTTACTTTCCCTGATTTATTCTTAACAAACAAACCGTAATATTGGCCTGCAAGAATAGGTATTAAAATACTTAAGAAAGGAATAATAAACATTCCCAGGATCTCAAAAAAACTTACATTAATCATTGTTCTTTCGTATTTGGATTAAAACTGGCTAATCAAATATAATCTTTATTCCGAAATCCAAAACCTATTGACTTTCAAAATATTACAATTATTATTTTTCTTTTCTATTTGAAATTAAATCAAACATTATTCTGAACGAAAAAAGAAAAATAATAAGATTTTTTTTCTAAATTTGATTGTAGAAATTTGCTTTCTATACGATTTCCCCAAATCATTTTTTTTATTACCTCAACCTGCATTGACCTTTTTTGGCAAATAGTAGTAACGAAAAATGAAAAAAAATGAAAAATTTTACTCTAACAATCTTTTTAATTTCCTTCTTTATTGTTTCTTCCTTTGGGTTTTCAAAGGATAATTCTCTTTTGGAAAACAAGAGATTTGCTTTTTTTATTCCCTATAGTGCTGGCACTAAATATGTTGCGCCTACTATTAGCGATGCAACCATAGTGGCGTTCTTTAAAAAATATTCTCAATTAAAAGACTATCAAAACGATGTCTCGACGTTATACAAAGAGAGATCTTACAAGTCAATTTGGTATGATGGGAATGACATAAACGAATTTGGGCATTTAATGTATCATAAACTGAACTCTACTTACGAAGAAGGTGTTCAGGTGAGGATTCCGTATAAAGATAAAATCGACAAGGTTTTTGATGAAGATACAACTGAAAAGATTTCAGACACCGACACAGAACTTTTATTAAGTTCTATGTATATACTATATGCAAAACATGTATTTCAGGGAATGGATGCGGCTGAACAAAATAAAATCGAATGGTATTTACCAAAGAAAAAACTTTCTTACCAGACCTTATTAGATTCGATTGTTACCAATCCAAATTTATTAGATCAAAATAATCATATCCTTTTTAGTCAATATTACAAACTTCAGGATGTTCTAAAAAAATACAGGGAAATTGAAAAAAACAATACCTGGAAAACTATAACAATGCCGGATCCGTACAAAGATTTGAGACCAGATGATACGGGAGTCACAATTCAGGACGTAAGAACACGACTTTTTGTAATTGGTGATTTGGCACAGGATTCTAAAAGTAATTTTTATGATCAGGAATTAATGGATGGTGTTATGAAGTACAAACTACGCCACGTCCTTACTCCAAATTATATTATTACAAAAGAACATATTAATCAAATGAACGAACCTATTAGCGACCGTATTAAAACTTTGATGCTAAATATGGAACGCTGTAGATGGATTCCGCCAACATTAGAAAATCAGGATGAATATGTAATGGTTAACATTCCGTCGTTTAGGTTGTATTTTGTCCGAAATGGAAATTACGATATCGTATCCAAAGTTTTTATTGGAACGCCATTGACCAAAACCGTCATCTTTAGTGGTCAGATTGATCGCATTGTTTTTAGCCCTTATTGGTATGTTCCCGCAAGTATCATTAAAAATGAATTACAGTTAAAAATTGCGGAAGATAAAAATTATCTAGCGGATCATAATATGGAATGGAATGGCGGAAACGTAAGACAAAAGCCAGGTCCTGAAAATGC
This sequence comes from Flavobacterium sp. LC2016-12, assembly GCF_015351595.1. Taxonomy (GTDB): domain Bacteria; phylum Bacteroidota; class Bacteroidia; order Flavobacteriales; family Flavobacteriaceae; genus Flavobacterium. Next base: position 239,168 of record NZ_JADKPT010000004.1, read on the forward strand.
TTTGGGACTTGTAAAATTTATGTTCCCAAATCCGAATGATATTTATATGCATGACACGCCTTCTAAAACTTTGTTTGGATTTGAGAAACGTATTTTTAGTCACGGCTGTATCAATGTCGAAAAAGCAAAAGATCTGGCTGTTGCCATGATGAAAGATTATCCGGAATGGACGATTGATAAGATTAATGCGGCGATGAGTGGTGAAAAAGAAACGCCATTCAAGCTAACTAAAAAAATCCCAATCTATATAGGTTATTTCACTGCCTGGGTAAGTAAAGAAGGGGATATTGGTTTCTTTCCCGATGTTTATGAACGTGATGTTAAGTTGAACGCCTTGCTTTTTCCTTTGGATACCGGGTATAAGACGGCGAATAAGTAGATTTTTTTTTAGAAAATAGAGTATTAGAGCAAAGAATAAAGAATAAAGATTGATGTTTTTTATTTTTTAGAATTACTTTTCTCTGCGTATTTATCCAAAATATATCGCGTTACAGGTCTGAGTGGTTTATCGTTTTCAGGATGTCTTCCGTGCGTGTTAAAGAAATCTGCTCTGTTACCTATCTTGGCGTACCAGATAATTGCTTCACCGTTTTTAAAACAATTTGTAGTATCATAAACGATAATTTTTTTAAGAGCAAATTTATTTTCATTGTATGCTTCTACTCCATTATTAACCAAAAATTCATCTGTGCTCAAATCACAATCGACTTTTTCATAATGATCGTGTGCCCACTGCATGCATTTATTTCTTGTGAAAGCAAAATAAATTGTTGCTGCTATTAAACAAAAAATAACGGATGTAATAATCATAGCTAGTTTTGATCTGTTAAATAACTTTTCTAAGAAACTGTGTTTAATGTTACTTTGAAAACTTATTGGTAAATTTTCTCTTTCTATAACAATCTTATCGTCTTCTTTTCTTCCTTCCTTATTTACATCCGATTTTAAAGAAATATTGCTCCCCAATTCTTCCTTTTCCTCACTTTCTCCACTTCCTATACTAATAGTTTTTTTAAATTTATAAAAAGGACGATCTTCAAAACCCACCAAAATTGCAGCCAATTCAAAAGTGGCACTTTTTGCAGGCTCTTTATCTCCTCTTAAAAAAGCTCCTACTTTCTTAAATTTATTGGTATATGGAATTGAAGTATCTTCCTCTTTTGAATTGAATTCAGATTTAAAAAAATTACGATACACAATTAAATCATGTTCGTTAGGTTTCGAATTAAAGATTTCCCAACACAAATCTCTTAAAAGTGCCTGCGAAGGATTATTTAAATAATGTGAATGTTCTCCCTCAGTTTTTACACTTCTGTATTTTTTTCTAATAGCTTCCTTGTAAACATTTTCAATCTCATTTTGAGTAATTTTTTTCATAGGCCTTTAGGATTTTTAGGATCTTATCTCAAATTTTTTAGGATTTTCAGGATTTTTTCAGGAATCTCAGGAAAGTTAATACATCCCGGATTTCCGTATCGATACAGAATTATAATCGTATTTCCTTTGTATCAGAAATTAGTTATTGTTCGATATCGCGATAAGAACAAATGTACAAAACTAGTTCACTTAAAAAGTATGGAAAACCGTAAGACGGAGTTTATCCGGGAAGTATAGATAAAATCTTACTGTTCTACATACTTCACTTCCCAAGCAATTTGGTGTTGCTATAACAAAATTCAGAACCATTCTGAACGGCAATGCCCTTTAACTAAATTTTAAATCATAAAAAAATGAAAACATTATTTACATTGGGAGCGTGCGCGCTATTGAGTCTTACAATTTTCTCTTGTACGTCTGATGATTTTGAAAACGAAAGCAAAGGCAAAACTACGATCGTGGTCGAAAAAGATACCACGGAAACGACTTATGCAACAGGTCCGGATGATGACCCTATTGAGGTCCCGGTACCACCAGTAAAAAAACCATAAATAACGATCTTAATTTCTAATTAATGATTATTTTCGGGGAAAGTAACTTCTATGCTACGATCCCCGTTTTTATATCTTTTATTTTTCCTGTTTTTCATTTCGTGTAAAGAAAAAACATTTGGACCTATTAATAATAATGGGCCAATTGCAAAAGAAGCTACCGCCGAAAGAGATAAAGGAATAGCGAATTTAGAGAGGAAAAACTACAACAGTGCTTTTTACAACTTTAATAAATCAAAAATTGATTTTGAAACTTTAAAAGATAGTGCCAACATTATTTTCAATTTGATTAAGATGGCTTCTATCCAACAAATTAATGGAGATTATTACGGAAGTAAAGAAACCTTAACTGAAGCATTGCCTTATTTGAAAAAGAAAGACATTTACAGTGCCTCAATTAATAACTTCTTTGGGATCGCTGATAAAGAACTTTCCAATTATGATGATGCTATTTATTATTATAATGAAGCGATAAAAGATCTGCAAGACTCCTCTTCAAAAGTACCTCCTTTGAACAATATTGCGGTTCTTTATGTACTGCAGAAAAAGTACGACAAAGCGATTCCAATTTTAGAATCAATTCTTCAACAAGAAACATCCAAAAGTAAATTATCATCTAAAAGTAAAGCGCGAGTTCTGGACAATTTGGGATTTGCCTATTTTAAAATAGAGAAAAATACAGAAGGACTTTCTTTAATCAATCAAAGTCTTGCAATAAGAAATCAAAACGATGACTCATACGGCAGTCTTCAGAGTTATTTGCATTTAGCCGAATATTACTCTACAACCGATTCTAAAAAGTCTAATGAATATGCCCAATTAGCTTGCCAAATTGCCACAAAACTCAATAGCGTTGATGAACGATTAGAAGCTCTATCTTTTTTAATGACAAACAATTCTAGTAACAATACAGCTTATGCAAAAAAATATGTTGTTTTAAACGACAGTATTATCAAAATCAGGAACAACTTCAAGAACAAATTTGCAAAGATTAAATACGATTCGAAAAAAGAAAAAGATGAAAATCAGAAGCTTCGTCTAGAAAAAGCGGAAAACTTGTTATCACTTCAGGAAGCAAAATATCAAAAGATAGTAGCTGGAATCGGAATCATCTTTTTGATTATTGTAATAGTAATTTTGGTACGATATTATAGAAATCAAAGCCGAATTGAAAAAATAAAAACATCATACGATACTGAAACCCGAATTGCGAAGGATATTCATGATGAACTCGCCAATGATGTTTTTTATGCCATCACTTTTGCACAAACACAATCTTTGACGAAAGAAGATATAAAAGAAACTTTACTGCAAAAACTCAATCATATTTATACTCGCGTTCGTGGCATTTCAAGAGAAAACAATACTATTGAAACCGGAGCAAATTATGCAATTCACTTAAAAGAAATGCTTTCTACCTATAATAGCGACAGTACAAATATTATTATTAATAGTATCGAAAAAGTAAATTGGGACACTATTGATGAAATTAAAAAAATAACTATTCACAGAGTGCTTCAGGAATTAATGGTAAATATGAAAAAACACAGCGAAGCTTCGTTAGTAGTTTTAAAGTTTGAAAATACTGCAAATGCTATCACAATTCATTATACAGACAACGGAAAAGGCTTTGAAAAAAATAAAATTGCCAAAAATGGCCTACAAAATATGGAAAACCGTATTCTGGCCATAAAAGGAACTATTACTTTTGACACTGAACCAGAAAAAGGATTCAAAGTAAAAATATCCATGCCTAAATAAATGCCTTATGTTTAAAAAAGTAATAATAGCTGAAGATCTGGATGCCATCAGTTTAGGAGTCGAACAAGTCGTAAAAGATTTAGATATTGCAGATTTTCATCATTCAAAATATTGTGATGATGCTTTTCTTAAAATACGCGCGGCTATTCATCAAAATGAACCATATGATTTATTAATTAGTGACCTTTCCTTTAAGACAAATCAACGGGAAGTAAAAATTGCCAATGGTGACGAATTGGTCCAGAAAGTTCGGGAGTTACAGCCTGACATCAAAATTATAGCCTATTCGGTTGAAGATAAAAATTACCGAATTAAATCTCTTTTTGACCATGCCCAAATTGATGCTTTTGTATTAAAAGGCCTCAACAGTATTGAAGAATTGAAAAAAGCAATTCGCATTACCTCAACTTCAGATCAAAAATTTATTTCGCCCGAAGTTGCTTCTGCCCTTCAGGAAAAGAACAATTTTGAAATAGATGATTTAGACATTCAGATTTTAAAACATTTATCATCCGGAACTCCGCAAGATGAAATTATTCAGATTTTTAAAGATTTAGGTATAAAACCCAACAGCAAAAGTGCTATGGAAAAAAGACTTTCTAAACTAAAAGATTTTTTCAAAGCAAATAATACCGTGCAATTGGTTTTTATTGCAAAAGATATGGGTATTATTTAAAATCTCATTACTTCACAATTTTCAAAGCTCCTTCGGGGGCTTTTTTTTATTTCTGAAAACTTAAAATTTTGAGATTATGGATTTCCGTAAAATACTGGTTTTAAATAGGTTTAAGTTTGGATTATTAATCTAAACTCAAAAAATATGGAAATCAACATTCAACTTAAATCACTGGCTGACAAAATCACACAGCTTAAAAGCAAAATTGAGACCGAAGAGTCTACAAAACATGCCTTTGTATTACCCTTTATCCATATTTTAGGATATGATGCTTTTAATCCACTAGAAGTTGTTCCAGAATTTACAGCTGATCTGGGACTTAAAAAGGGAGAAAAAGTAGATTATGCAATTTTTCAAAATGGTGAGCCCATTATTATTGTTGAATGTAAAAGTTGGAAAGAAAAATTGACCGTTCATAATTCGCAATTATTTCGATATTTCCATGTTACTAAAACAAGATTTGCACTATTAACAAATGGAATTACTTATCAATTCTTTACGGATTTGGATGATCAAAATAAAATGGATGAAAAACCATTTTTGGAATTTGATATTACCAACCTTAAAGAAAATACCATCAATGAAATTGCAAAATTTCATAAAACAAATTTTAATGTTGACAATATTGTAAGTAATGCCAGTTCGCTGAAATATATCAAAGAAATTAAAAAGCAAATCAACGCCGAATTAGAAAATCCTTCTAATGATTTCACTAAACTTTTTGCGAATAAAGTTTATACCGGAAGACTTACGGAAAAAGTCGTGGATGAATTTAAAGATTTAGTTCAAAAATCAGTTAGCCAATATATTAATGAAAAAATTAATGATAGATTAAATGCTGCTCTTACTAAGGAAACCATTAAACAGCAGGACGAAGAAATTACAGCAGTCGAAGAAGATAATAAAGTTAATACAACTGATGAAGAACTAGACGGCTATCGTATCGTAGTTGCCATTTTGCGACGAAAATTGCCAACTAACCGAATAGTACATCGCGATACGCAATCTTATTTTGGAGTTTTATTAGATGACAATAATCGTAAACCTTTATGCAGACTTCATTTAAATGGAGGTAAAAAATATATTAGTCTTTTTAACGACAATAAGAATGAAACAAAATCCGCTCTTTCAAGTATCGACGACATTTATCAATTTGAAAAAGAATTATTAGAAACTGTTGCGTTATATGAAACCGAACAAAGTAATTAATCCCGTATAAATACGCATTTATAAAATATCCTTTCCAATTACTTTTATCGGGCATTAAATACTTTACAAAAAGCCTATGCTAAAAAACTACTTACTATCATTTTTCCTGGTAACTATCGTTTCCTGCAAAAAAGTAGCTGATCCACCTCCTCAAAAAATAAACACGTTTTACAAGGAGGTGATTACGGCTGACGATCGCAAAACTATTACTCCGGAAGAAGCTAAAACCTATCATGTAGATAATGTTTATGAATACAAATACAGGACAGGGAATTCCGGACATTATGAATATAATTATGACGTAAAAGGAATAAACAGCGTTGGTGATTCTGTTTTCGGAAACATTAACGTTTCCGGAAAATATGGTGCCGGAATATTGATTAATGATTCTATTTCTGATCTTGAAATTAATACCGAGTGGATCTCTTTTGGAAAACTAAAAGCAACTGATAAAAAAGGAAATGAATACCAATTAATCGTCAAATAAAAGTCGCCCGAATGAAATATACCCTACTCTTTTTATTTATGTTCCTGACCTCTTTTCATCCCGTTGAGACCAAAGTATATATCTGCGGTCCAACGGGAGCAAAGAAATATCATTATAATGAAAATTGCCGCGGACTCACCGCCTGTAGGCACGTACTAACAAAAGTAACACTTGCCCAGGCACAAGGCTACGGATTAACACTCTGCGGTTGGGAAGACTGATAACTTTTTAACCTAAACAAAATCTCTTAACAATTTAATAATCTTACCATTACGATCAATTCACATTAGTTTTATTAATTTGAGTAAAACTAAATATTATGAAATTCTTTAATCTAAATTTCTTGGTTTCATTCAAAGAATGGCTTTTTTTAAGAGCGATGCATTCTACTTTCCTTCACTAATAAATTTATTAGTTTAAAATAAATTATTAGTTTAAAAAATAAGGAAAGTCAATTGAATGAATAAAGTTGAGAAGTCATTTTTACACAAAGACCAATTTGGACAAGATTTCTTGTGGGGTGTTTCTACCGCTGCTTTCCAAATTGAAGGAGCACATGATGCTGACGGAAAAGGTTCTTCAATCTGGGACGTTTTTACCTCACAAAAGGGAAAAGTAAAAAACGGTCATCATGCCTTAACGGCTTGCGATTTTTATAATTCGTACCAAAAAGATATTGATTTAATAAGTCATTTAAATATTCCGAATTTCAGATTTTCGATCAGCTGGCCCAGAATTATGCCAACCGGAACGCATCCTGTAAATCAGGCCGGAATTGACTATTACAACAAAATTATTGATTCTTTACTCGAACAAGGTATCGAGCCCTGGGTAACGCTTTATCATTGGGATTTGCCACACGCACTCGAAGTAAACGGCGGATGGACCAATCGTGATTCGGTTTCCTGGTTTTCTGACTATGTCGAGGTTTGTGCAAAACACTTTGGCGATCGTGTAAAAAACTGGATGGTCATTAACGAGCCTTCCGTTTTTACCGGAGCGGGTTACTTTCTGGGAATTCACGCTCCCGGAAAAAAAGGAATTACCAATTACCTAAAAGCCATGCATCATGTAACCTTGGCCACAGCTGCCGGCGGCAAAATACTTAGAGATAAAGTAGCTGATGCTAACATCGGAACTACTTTTTCCTGTACGCATATCGAGCCTTTTTCTCAAAACGCAAAAGATATCGAAGCCGCAAAACGCGTTGATACTTTACTGAACAGAACTTTTATAGAACCTATTTTAGGACTGGGTTATCCTCAAAATGATTTGGCAGTACTTAAAAAACTGAACAATTATATCAAAGAAGATGACCTCAACAATCTGGCGTTTGATTTTGATTTTATCGGACTTCAATGTTACACGCGCGAAGTAGTAAAAGCTTCGTTATTGACGCCCTACATTGGTGCCGAATTAATCAGTGCCGAAAAAAGAAATGTCATCGCCACCGATATGGGTTGGGAAGTTTACCCTCCTGCCCTATATCATATCTTAAAAAGATTTAATGCATATGAAGGCATTCGAAAAATTATAATTACAGAGAATGGCGCCGCTTTTCCGGACACTGTTACCAATGGAAAAGTTTACGACATTAAACGTACGCACTTTATTCAGGATCATTTAGAGCAAATTCTGAAGGCCAAAGAAGACGGTTTGAATGTTGAAGGTTATTTTGTGTGGAGCCTTACGGATAACTTTGAGTGGGCCGAAGGTTACAATGCAAGATTCGGATTAATACACGTTGACTTTGAAACACAAAAAAGAACCATCAAGCATTCCGGTTTATGGTTTCGCGATTTCTTATCTTAAATAAACGTTCTGATAAACTTAAAATAGCAATCTTATGGAAATCAATTGGCTTATTATTTCAGCAATCGTAATTGGAGTTGCTATATTAGTTTATTTTCTAATCAAGCAAAATAAAAAAGACCGCAAAAAGATCGAAGAAGAGTTAAACTATACTAAAGAATCTGAGGAAGTGGAGATTAATGATGATCATAATTTATAAGGAGTCTTTAGTAAGAAGATCAAACCACTTTTGCCACATAATTTACCTTAAAACTAATTACTCAAATTCATCGTACCCGCTGGTAGCACAAATTACAACTTTTTTTCTCGCCATTTAATAGATGCAATTGCGCTCCTATATTGTTCCATATAAGCACCATCCAATTCATAATTTTTATCGTTTTCAATAGATAATAATTTCTTTTTAGCTCGTTCATTTCCGATTATGGATAGAATTTCAAGTCTGGCTAAAACTTCCTCAGTATCAAATTTTTTATATTTTTCTGTTTCTAATGAATTTAGAAATTCTGTTTGTGTTTTTTCTGAAATTTTTGTTTCAACTTTCAAAGGCTTTACGCCAAGAGAAATTATTGAATTGTTTTTAATAGTAATAATTTCTTCAGCAACTTTTACGTTATTCCATTCCCATTTGTCATTTGTTGGAAGTTTGTTAAGTTCGATTATTTGTAATTTATCATTTTCAAATTTAAGTTCACAAGTTTGAATTGCATCGTAACCACTGATTAGTTTTTTGGATTTACAATCAAATATTCCAAATTCAAAGTATTCATTATTTTCTTCATAACCACAAATAGAAATTGAGTTATTATCTGAAAAAGTAAATATTTTTATAGTTTTTTCTTTAAGTTCATTATAACATTTACAATCTCTTATATCAGTTTTGTTTTTAATATTTTGCAAACTTTGAATGATTGTTTTTTGTTCAACTTCTTTCTGCTTGCAACTAATAAATGTAAATGTTAATAATATGATTAATGTTGATTTCATTCAGTTTTTTATAATGACTATCAATGTTCTTGCTACAACGCATTTGCGACTAAATTAAGCCTTTTGTTTCTAATCAACATAACCTTCATAATCTATCTCTTTAAGGCTATAATTTTCAAATTTAAAAATGAATGCCGATGTTGCTTCTGAGTCTCCAACTTTTACCAAATTAGAATTCAATTTTGTCTTTACTATTTTTTCAAAATCTTTTTTATTGATTCCAATTTTTATAGAATTTGCCAGTTCAAATTCTGAATTGAGAATTTTTGCTTCAAATATCCATTCTTCACTTACCGCTTTGTATGATTTAATATTGATTTTATCAAATTTAAAAGTTTTAATTGTATCTATTACATTGTCTACATGTCTATTATTAACCAACTCTTTTTCAATTGTAAATTTTGGGCTTTTGACAAGCTCATTTAAATCAGTTTCCATTTTGGCTAATAAAGTATCGTTTGCAATGTACTGCTCCTGAATGACTTCTTTTTCAATTTTCTTATCGGGATTTTTATGTTCCGAAGAATGTTTACTTTCTTTTGCTTTTTGACTGCAGGAAATTAATACTAATAAAAATGCAAAAAATGGGAAGAGTTGCTTCATAATTTATCTTATAATTATATTAGACCAAATTATATTTTTCTTTTTCTGCTGTTCTTTGAATCTATCTAGAGTCTTATTTATTTTCCACACCAATTTGCTCAATTCTATTATCCGTCTCTTTAACGTCATACTTAACCAATAAAAAAGCTAAAATAATTCCTAAGACAATTAAAAATGCGGAGTATTCTTTAAAAGGTTCCACACGCAAATATTCTGGAAGTAGCGGATTTTCACTTGGACTTCCTATTTTCGAAAGTAACAAACATAATCCAATACTAAAAGTTACGATACAGCTTAATAATATCATTAAATCAACTTTTAATATTTCTGCTAAGCTATTTATTTTTCTTTTATAATTAATTAGTAATCCAATAAATGGTATTAACGATATAATAAAATAATCAAGAGTATTTGTGCCAACACCAAAAAAGTATCCTGTTTTGTTTTGTATAAATTTAGCAAGTCCAAAAATAGAAGTTGGTCCTATTATAAAATTCAATATAGTGAATAACACAAATGATATTGCTATTGATATGCAAAGCTGATTTTTATTTAAACTGTTTAACATCTATGTTCTATATATTTGAAATAAAACCAACTATCTTTGAAATCTAAATTTATACTGCTGTTTTAAAATGCCAATATGAATCTTGCCGTTCTCTTTTAAATGCGCAGTCAAAAGAATAAATTTTTCTTCGGGGTACTTTACATCATAAATAAAGACCGTATCTTTTACTTTAACCTGAAGCAGGTGTTTTCCATCACCAGATGTTGACAAAGCAACTGTTTCATATGAAGGCAGCGCATTTGTTGCATTCAAGTTAATATCCTGAACTTTCTTTTTATCCAGAAGTATTTCAAGTTTTAATTTATCAAGTTTCATATTCGTTGGCTGTTCAAACGAGACAACATATTTTTTACAACCGAAAGCGCACAAAACAAGTAGTAGTATTAGAAGCTTTTTCATGAAAAATGTTTTTAGTTAGAAGTGATCAAAATCTGTTGAATGTTTTATAAATATAAATAATTTTATTACAATTTAATTATCTGTAATAAAGCAAATTTTATCATTTTTCATAGCATTTATTCGACAACAAAAAATTCATAAAAAATATGCGTTTTTGAGCAAAAAAAATCGCTATTTCCTTGATATTTATTAGGTTTAACGAATTATTTTTCTTATCTTTATAGTATAAATAACAGATCATATATGCCAAAAAACAAACTATTTCAACGCCCAAATTCCTTCTTAAAAATTTATTCTTTTCTGCATTTTATTTTTCAAAATGCATCCTTTTTTTATTTAGAAACTTTGCTTTCTAATCTTTTTTCTGCACAAAATATAAAAGCGCAGAAGACATCAGAGCAACCGCTCCAATTCCTATCGTAATTATTTTTCGTGGATATATTTTCTGACCTATTTTTTTAGAAAATGTAGTTGCAAAATCAAACCAAAGATTTCCTTTTTTAGGTTGCTCTTTTGACTCTTCATGTTCCTTTTTCACTAAACACTCTACGCCTATGACTTCTTTCTCTATTTCAACACTTGCATTAGCTTTATTCGCAATCTCAATTTGTTTTGCTTCTTCAATTCTACATTTTTCATTAAATTTTTTAAAAGGTCGCGGTTGAAAATCGACCATAACTGCTGCGAGATTTATTGCATCAATATTTGATGGATCTGTTTCGCCTTTAAAGAAAGTTTCAATAGGCCTGAACTTGTCTTTTTGTTCCTTAAACTTATTTTTTTTTGTGTGATCAAAATCTAAACAAAATAAATTTCTAAAAACATTTAAATCCTCTTTCGTTGGGTTATTCTCGAAAATAAGCCAGCATAAATCGCGGAGTTTTCCGCGAGACGGGTTATATAAAAAATCAAAATGTTCTGCTTCTTTTTCTATCTCGTATTTAATTTTAATCGCTTTTTTATATTCTTCTAATGTATGATGCATGGTATTTTTTAAGATTTTTTGGAATCTCAGAAAAACGTAACAATTCTGATAATCCTCTATAAACAAAGACTTCAAGGCGCCCTTATTTTTCCATAGAAATTAGTTCACGTTTTATGTACTGATTAAAACAAATATATAAAACTAGTTCAAATTAAAAATGTGGAAAACCGTAAGCGAGTTGATTTCTTCAAAACGCCATTTTTTTATCTTTTTTTTAATAATCCCAGACAACCTTTTTAGTGTTTTTTATCTCTATTAAATAAAGGTCAAGTTTGGTTTTACATTCACATAACATGTTCTAACAAACCTAAATTAGTATGCATTGTATTTTGTTTTTTAGGAATTCGCGGGAATCTCAGGAAAACGCGGGAATTCTGGGAATCCCTTATAAACAAAGGGCCAAAAGCGCCTTTTCTTTGCATCAGAAATTAGTTCAAGTTTTGTCTGCAGATTAAAACAAAAATTTAAAACTAGTTCAAATTAACATTGTGGAAAACAGTAAGACCGAGTTTATTCGGGAAGTATAAATAACGTCTTACAGTTCTACACCGTTTACTTCCCAAAATCAATTTGGTGTCGCCATTAACAAGCGCCGGAATACTCCGGACGGCCATACCTATGTCTAATTTCTAAATTAAATTAAAATGAAAAAACTAATACTTTTAAGCGCTTTCGCTTTACTATTTACTATATTTTCTTGTACTCCGGATGAGATTGAAACTCAACCTAAAAAGAAAATCGAAAAGATTACTACTCCTATCCAGGCTGGTAGCCCTGATCCTGATGGTCCTGGTGACGGTACTCCGCCCCCACCAACTCCACCAATTCCAACGAAACCATAAAAGATTAAGATCAATAAATATATATTTTTAGTATTTAATTAATTACTATTTTCGGGGAAAGTAAATTTATATGTTACGGTCCCCGTTTTTTTATTTCATTATACTTCTTTTTCTTTTTTCCTGTCAGGAAAAAAAGACCATTACTACTAATTTAGAATCCATACAAAAAGAAGCAGGGAGCTTACGAGATCAGGGAATCACAAACTATGGAAAACAAAATTTTAACGTTGCTTTTTATGAGTTTAACAAATCCAAAATATTATTTGAAACATTAAAAGACAGCACCAATATCGGCTATATACTTATTCAAATGGCCTCTATTCAGCAAGTCAATGGAGACTATTACGGAAGTAAGGAGACCGTGACTGAAGCATTAACTTATTTTAAAAAAAATAGCGTTTATACCGCTTACATTTATAATATACTTGGTATTGCTGACAAAGAGCTTTCTCTTTATAGTGATGCCATTTTTTACTATAAAGAGTCTGCAAAAGAATACACCGATTCTATCGAAAAACAAATCCCTCTAAGTAATCTGGCACCAATTTATATTCAGCAAAAAAAATACAATAAGGCCATTACACTTCTTGAATCAATTTTAGGCAAGAAACTTTTGGAAGATGAAGCCGGAGCATCTACTAAAGCCCGAATACAAGACAATTTAGGTTATGCCTATTTTAAAAACGGAATGAATGAAAAAGGATTCTTTTTAATGAGTGAAGCCCTCCAGACAAGAAACGAAATGAAGGATACTTATGGCAGTATTGAAAGTTATTTACACCTGGCTGATTACTTTTCCAAAAAAGACATTCAAAAATCAGATGAAAATGCTTTTACGGCTTACAATATTGCTACAAAACTAAATAGTGTTGATGAAAGATTGGAAGCGCTCCAAATTATAATTTCAAATAATCACAGCGCGCATCACAGCAAATACGTGCAAAAGTATTTTACACTAAACGATAGCATCATTAAGGTTAGAAATAATTTTAAAAATAAATTTGCAAAAATCAAATACGATGCTAAAATAGAAAAAGATGAAAACGTAAAACTTCGTTTAGAAAAAGCAGAAAATCTATTATCACTTCAGAAAGAAAAATACCTGCGAATTGTATTTGTAATTGCTTTTATCTTTTTAGTCATTTTAATAGCCATTTTAATTCGCTATTATAAAAATAAAAACAAGGCTATAGAATTTAAAACTTCATATAACACCGAAACCCGAATTGCGAAAAAAATCCACGACGAACTAGCAAACGATGTCTATCATGTTATTGCTTTTGCCGAATCTCAGTCCTTATCAACGGAAAGTACCAAAGAGAATTTACTCCAGAAATTAGATGATATTTACGGACGCGTGAGAGGAATTTCGAAAGAAAACAATAGAATTGAGACAGGAATCGACTTTACCAAGAGCATGAAGGAAATGCTTTCGACTTATAATACAACTGAAAGAAACATTATTGTCAATAATTTAGAAGATATCAACTGGGAAATTATCGATGATACTAAAAAGATTACCATTAGTCGCATTTTACAGGAATTAATGGTGAATATGAAGAAACACAGTAAGGCAAGTCTAGTTCTAATAAAATTTGAAAATGACCCCAAATCTATTTTGATACAGTATACTGATAATGGTATAGGATGCGAAAAAACGAAGATGATAAAAAATGGTCTCCTAAACATGGAAAGCCGTATTCAGGCTGTTAAAGGAACTATTGATTTTGATACAGAACCTGAAAAAGGGTTTAAGGTCAAAATATCGATGCCGAAATAAAGTGAAATTCCAATATTTAAATTCTAAATTTTAAATTCCAAACCCCAAATTCTATACTCTATATTCTATACTTTATAACTAAAAACAATTATCATTTGTATCCTGATAAAGCATTACTTTATCATAAATGACTTTTACTTGAGTATCACCAAAGCCATAAATACTTTCCCTATTACAGAACTCTTTAAACACTTTATGAAAGTCAGTTGAAACATTTTTTATAATGTCTTCAATAACTTTTTCGGGTCTTCCTTTTGAGCCAACTTTTGGGAAACGTTCAATATGAGCCTTTACTACTTCCTGCAAATATGGAAAAGCAAAAGATTGATTTTTTGCTAGGTAAATTAATTGTTCAAAGTTATTGTCTTTATAGGCAGTCCATAATTCTTGTCCTAATTGTAAGTCGGCATAACTTAAAAGAACTCTATCAGCAAAGCAAGCCTGAAGCTGACTTAAATTAGCTGGTCCAAATCCATTCCAAAAATACTTATTGTTCCTGTCTAAATAGGAAGTGTGAACGGCATACACTTTTCTCTTTACTGGCAAACTATTGATCACTGAAATAATAAACCACATGTTTACCTGGCAGAATAGGTCATACTCAAACCAAAGGTTGAATTCGGAATCGCCGCGCACATTCATTATTTTTTCAAATTCATTTACAACCTTGTCGTGATACTCAGCTTCTGTAACTTCCAAATACTTTGCTCTTGAATGCCAAAAGTTTTGCAAATCATTGCCTGATAAATCTCCGTCAATAAGTGCTTCTCTAACAACGATTATATCTCCTTCAATTTTAGTCTCAGGAAAACTGTAAGCAAGAGAATCACCATTTAAAATATTATAAATCATGTTTGTGATGTTTTTTTCGCTTTACCTCTAAGGTTCTGTATACCGCAGTGGGTTGGGTATCAAAGTATGCCCATTCTTCGGATTTGCCAAATCTTCCAAATACAAAACCAACTTTCCATTTAGCCTATTGCTCAAATCCGTTGTAGTAGTTGGTGGCCGCTATTCTTTAAATTCTGAATTGTTAATAATATCAATTACTGGGTCGTAGCTTTGAATCAATCCTCTTAATTGTTCAATATTAGTTATTGTTATGTTTTTATCCCATAACCACTTGGTAATTACAATTTTATTTCCTTCCAATATAAAGTCTTTCATAGCTAATATCTGCCCAACTCCTGTATCGTATCCACTTGCAATTTGATAACTGTTAAGTGCATCTTTAATTTTTTGTGAATCAATAATATTATTATTGATAAGCTCATTTCTAAATTCTATTCGTGATTTTTCTATCCATGAAAATGATTTAAAGGTGAAATTTGAAATTATTGTTTCATAATCAGAAATTTTTTTCATTTTTGAATTTTCAATATTTTTAGTATCATAATTTAAATACAGAGTATCTATTTTTTTGCTTAACTCAATATTTTGATTATAAAATCTAGCAATAATAATATCAGTTTTATTACTATTGCCACAATAAAGAATTTTTATTCTATTCTCTAAACCTACATCAAACTGACAAACATCTTTTTCAACACCATTTTTTAAGAAATTATCATTGGTATATTTTGAAATTATTCCTCTTTGATATGCTCTTTCCCAAACATTGTTTCTCTTTATTTCAGTTAGTGACTTATCTATACTAAATAATATAATTTCAGAGTTTTTATCTTGTCTGTAAATATTTAAACTGTCAACATATTTATATTTATTAGATGTCAAAAAAGTTTTATATTGTCCAAACGAAATAAGATTTTTTAAAAGTACAAGTAAAATTATTATTGTTTTTTTTAACTTCATTTTCTACAATACATTTTTTATAATTGCCAACAACGTCCTGGGACTACCGGGTTTGGTACTAAATTAAGCCCATTCTTCGGATTTGCCAAATCACTACAAGTACAAAACCAACTTTCCATTTACCAAAATCGGTTGTATTAGTTGGTTTCACTCGTTTTTTTGTCAATAATATATTCCGATTCAACTTCAACCTTATCTTTTTCAGTCTGTTTGATTTTTAAACTTAGTATATATTTTCCACTTTCAATCTTATTATTTCCGATATCGTCGATTGGAAAACAAATTTGATGAGCCCAAAAATTTTCTCTAAACAGTTTCTTTTTGAACACTGTTAAATCATAACAATTGTCTTCCCATAATCCTTTAATTTTCTTTATTTCGCTGTAACTTTTTGGCTCAATATTTTTGAATTCTGTTTCCTGACCATTATACTTCAATTTTAGTTTTTCTATTTTGAATTTACTATTATTATAAATTCTTAACTCAAGATTTTCTTCTAATTTATTTGAGCTAATAAAGAAAAAACAGAAGAGAATAATAAGTATATTTTTCATTGGAGCAGTTTTAAAAATGAGTGATAACGTTCTGGCAATTGGTGAGATTGAGGAAAAAAGATGAGAGATTTTTCAGTTAAACACAATTTTCCAAATAAAAAACCAAATTTATATTAATTTGATTGCCTAAACCTGTTGTGCCAGTAATTTTTATAAATTTAGTTCTTTTAGCACATTTGTTTCAGGATTTAGTGTGTAAAAGCCAAAATTCTCTCCTGTGCTATTAGATGTTTTTGAATCAGTTGGAAGGCTAATCATTAAATAATTATTTGAATAGAAAAATTTTACATCCCCTACATTTACAATATTTGGCTCTCTTCTGAAAATGAGTTTTGATATTTTTGTTTGTTTCTCCATAATATATAATTCGTATGGTTCGGAGAAAGCAATTTTTGAATTGTCTTTTGAAAGAACTGGTCCATAATATTCATATGGACTTACGTTATCTTTAGCCCTTAGATCATTAACCGCATTTACTTTCAGTAAGTTTTTACTCTTGATATCCATTTCGAATAAACCACTCTTATTATCAACAGTGGTCAAGTGAAAAAGTAAACTATCATTATTGTTTGTAATTGAAAGCCCGTGTAAGTTATAAGCATTTAAATCTGTAATTTTTTTAATTCGTTTAGTAGAAATATCAATTGTATAAATATCTATGCCGTGTGGGGCTTTACTTGCTATTGGAGAATAGTTACCGAAATGCCCTGCTACTGTAAAATAAATTGATTTTCCACTTGGACTAAAAACGTATTCAAGGATTAATGATGAATCATTTGTCAAATCAACCATTTTCCTCGATTCAATATCAATTAAACATATTTTGCTTTTCGGTTCTTCTGTTAATGTTGTTGCAAGACAAGCTATTTGTTTGTTATTGGGAGAGTATATTGGTTTTATTAATGAGTATTTTGATTCAAGAGATATTTTTCTTTTTTGATTATTAATAATGTCAATTTTATAGATGTATCCTTTATTATTTTCATAATATGAACAAATAATATTTTTATTATCATTTGAAATGTCAAACTCTGGTCTATAGACATTATTTTTTGGTTCTTGTTTGCTGTCATAACAAGAAGTCATTACATAAGTAATGATGATTAAAGTGTAGTATTTCATATTTTTTGAAATCTGTATTACTGCCACTAAATTATTTATATGTATTACAAAATCATACAAAGCCCCGTGAATCAACGTAGATATATATTAATGTTAATCATATATATTTTCTTCCAAATATATTATTTTTCTTTTCTCAAATTACAAACAAATATCCATTAACAAAAACATTTTAAAAAATCCTATTCCTGTCCACTCCAGAACACTCATTTCCGTAAGAACCTTTAACTTCCCATAAAAACAAGTCAATCTATAGTCTTCCTCTTTATTCTTTGTTCTTTGTTCTTTGTTCTTTATTCTTTATTCTTTCCTCTTTATTCTTTCCTCTTTATTCTTTAGACAAAAAAAACCTCCCAGAATTTTACTTCTGAGAGGCCTCTACTAATAACTAATTAAAATGGTATTCTACTTCCAACCCCCGCCTAAGTCTCTGTAAACATGAACTGCAGCGTTGAGTTGTTCTTTTTTAGTATCGATCAGTTCTAATTTCGATTCTAATGCGTCACGTTGTGTCATTAAAACTTCAAAATAATCAACTCTGGCCGATTTAAATAAATCATTAGACACATCAATCGAAGTGTTTAACGCATCAACTTGTTGTGATTTTAGATCATAACTCTTTTGAAGGTTATCGATTTTAGAAAGCTGATTAGATACTTCTAAATAAGCGTTTAAAATAGTTTTGTCATAATTGTATAAAGCCTGAAGCTGTCTTGCATTAGCGCTTGAGAACTCTGCTTTAATTGCATTTCTGTTGATCAAAGGCGCAGCAAGATCTCCGGCCAGAGAATATAAAATAGATTCTGGGAACGTGAACAAATAAGAAGGTTTGAAAGCCTGAACTCCAAACGCTGCAGAAATATCAAGTGACGGATA
Source organism: Flavobacterium sp. LC2016-12 (assembly GCF_015351595.1). Lineage (GTDB taxonomy): Bacteria > Bacteroidota > Bacteroidia > Flavobacteriales > Flavobacteriaceae > Flavobacterium. The sequence continues at coordinate 257,569 of NZ_JADKPT010000004.1, forward strand.
AAATTCGGCACGGGCTACTTTTACATCTAATTTGGCAGCAACCAATTCTAATTCGGCCTGTTTCACATCAGGTCGGTTCATCAACAATTGAGATGGCATACCGGCACTAACTGAAGCTGGCAACAAAGTCAAAAAGTTGCTGTTTGTTCTTTTAATTTCCTGCGGATAACGTCCTAACAAGAAATTAATTTTATTTTCGTTTTCTTTGATTTGCTGTAGAATATCAAACTCCAAACTTCTTGAAGTTAAAACCTCAGCCTCAAATTTCTTAACACCCAATTCTGTTGCTCTCGCCGCTTGCTTTTGAATTTTTACAATTTCCAAGGCATTTGACTGCAATTTGATCGTTTGTTTTACAATATCCAGTTGCGTATCCAAAGCCAATAATTCATAGTAAGAATCAGCTATTTCAGCAATAAGATTAGTCACTACAAAGTTCTTCCCTTCAACCGTAGCCAAATATCTGTTTACGGCTGCTTTTTTAGAATTTCGTAGTTTTTTCCAGATATCTACTTCCCAGTTAGCATAAGCAGCAATAGTGAAATCTCCAAGCGGATCAGGCGTTTCCACACCTGGTTTTATTTCTGTAGTGGCATCACCAGCCCCTTGGCTGGTGTACCTACCTACTTTCTCTACTCCAGCTCCGGCGCGTACTCCGACAGTTGGTAATAAAAGGCCTTTGCGAACCCTAATATCATTTTTTGCTATTTCGATTTCCTGTAGCGTCATGTTTAACTCCTGATTGTTTTTCAGGGCCACATCAATCAAATCAACAAGGTTTTGATCCTTAAAGAACTCATTCCATTTTACAGTAGACGTATTGGTTGTATCCTGAGCTTTTGCAATACCAAATGCTTCAGGAACAGGTGTGCTGGTCGTCGCCGTCTCAGCTGCTGGAGCTTTACAGCCCGCAACAGCAAGGCATAAACCTACCGCAACACTATATTGATATAATTTGAATTTAGACATGATTGTTATCAATTTCTTCAGTTAATGGATTCTCTTCTTCATTTTTAACCAGTTTATGTTTCTCTGCAATTCTTCCAAAAATGTAGTACAATCCCGGAATTACAAATACTCCACAAATAGTTCCGATAAGCATACCTCCGGCAGCAGCAGTACCAATGGTTCTGTTACCAATTCTACCCGGTCCAGTAGCAAATGCAAGTGGTAATAATCCCGCGATAAATGCAAATGAAGTCATCAAAATAGGACGGAACCTCGCTTTCGCTCCCTCCATTGCTGCTTCAAGAACAGTTTTACCGGCTGCATGTCGCTGTATCGCAAACTCTACAATCAGAACGGCATTTTTACCTAATAAACCAATAAGCATTACCATGGCAACCTGAGCATAAATATTATTCTCTAATCCTGTCACTTTCAATAAAAGGAAAGCTCCAAAAATACCGGCTGGTAAAGAAAGAATTACTGATAATGGTAAAATGAAACTTTCGTATTGCGCAGCCAAAACCAGGTAAACGAATCCTAAACAAATTAGGAATACCCAAATCGCCTGATTTCCTTGTGCTACCTCATCGGCAGAAATACCTGCCCAGTCAATATCAAATCCTCTAGGCAACTTTTTAGCCGCAACTTCCTGAATAACTTTAATCGCCGTTCCGGAGCTATATCCAGGAGCAGGACCACCACTAATTTCAGTTGAGGTATACATATTATGTCTCGTAATTTCTGAAAGACCGTATACTTTTTCTAATTTCATAAAGGCCGAAAAAGGAACCATTTCATCACGGTTATTTTTCACATATAGTTTCAAAATATCATCTGGTTGCGCACGATATTCTGGTGCAGCCTGAACGATTACTTTATAGTTAATTCCGTATTTAATGAAACTGATTTCGTAGTTACTTCCCACAAGAGTTGACAAGGTGTTCATCGCATTTTCGATAGAAACTCCTTTTTGCTGTGCCAAGTCATTGTCTACTTTCATCATGTACTGAGGGAAACTCGCACTAAAGAAACTAAATACATTTGATAGCTCAGGACGTTTGTTCAGTTCTTCAACAAACTCTTTATTGACTTCTTCTACTTTTTTGAAATCACCTGCTCCCGTTTTATCCAGTAAACGAAGCTCAAATCCTCCTGCTGCTCCATATCCTGGTACTGCAGGCGGTTGGAAAAATTCGATATTAGCACCCGGAATATCTTTCGATTTTTCTTCCAGTTCGATCATAATCTCCTGAACCGATTGTTTACGATCGTTCCAGTCTTTTAAGTTAATCAAACAAGTTCCGGCGTTCGATCCGGTACCTTCCGTCAAAATTTCGTAACCAGCCAATGAAGAAACAGATTTTACTCCTTCTACCGTTTCAGCAATTTTTTGCAATTTCTCTGCAATATTATTGGTTCTTTCTAATGATGAACCCGGAGGCGTCTGGATAATAGCATAAAACATTCCCTGATCCTCATTCGGAATAAATCCTGAAGGTACAGTACTACTAATCAACCATGTTCCGGCACAAAATCCAAGAAGCGCAATAATAGTAACGGCTCTTCTGTTTACGATTTTAGCTAATACATTTTGGTATTTACCCTGAGCAAGGTTAAACTTGTTATTGAAACCATCTATAAATCGGTTTACAGGCGTTTTCTTTTTAGGTGTTCCGTGATTGTTTTTCAACATCATTGCACAAAGTGCCGGTGTCAAAGTCAAAGCTACAATACCTGAAAGGATAATCGCCGTTGCCATTGTAATCGAGAACTGTCGGTAAAATACTCCAACCGGACCAGACATAAACGCAACCGGAATAAATACCGCTGCCATTAAGAATGTAATCGCCACAATAGCTCCTGCAATCTCGTGCATCGCTTTTTTAGTTGCTTTCAATGGCGAAAGATGTTCCTCCTCCATCTTGGCGTGAACGGCCTCAATAACCACAATCGCATCATCGACGACGACTCCAATCGCCAGAACCAAAGCAAATAACGTAATTAAGTTTAATGATATATCAAAGAAGGTCATGAACACAAAGGTTCCAACCAACGAAACCGGTACCGCAATTGCCGGAATTACCGTAGATCTCCAGTCTCCTAAGAAAAGGAATACTACCAAACCAACCAAAATAAAGGCTTCGATCAAAGTGTGAATTACTTTTTCGATAGAAGCATCAAGGAATTTAGAAACGTCGTAAGAGATTTCGTAATCCATCCCTTTTGGAAATTTCTGTTTAATTTTTTCCAATTTGGCTTTTACGTCTTCAATAACCTGATTCGCATTACTACCAAAAGATTGTTTCAATACAATTGCCGCAGATGGTCTTCCATTCAAATTAGAATAAATATCATACATCGAGCTGCCAAATTCAATTTTGGCAATATCTTTCAAACGTAAAAGTTCTCCATTACTATTTGATTTTACAACGATATTCTCATATTGTTCTTTAGTTGTAAAACGTCCTGAATATTTCAATACATATTCAAATGCCTGAGAACGTTTACCCGAACTTTCTCCTGTTTTACCTGGAGAAGCCTCTAAAGATTGGCTTGACAATGCTTCCATTACCTCATCAGCAGAAATTTTGTAAGCCAACATACGATCAGGTTTTAACCAAATACGCATCGCATATTCACGTGTTCCTAGAATATCTCCAGATCCAACCCCATTTACCCTTTTCAACTCTGATAATACATTGATATCGGCATAGTTATAAAGGAACTTCATGTCGGTATTTTTATCCGTACTATAAAGATTCACATACATTAACATACTCGGAACCTCACGGGTAATCTTAACACCTTCTCTAACTACCAAAGGAGGCAGTTTATTAGTAACCGAAGCTACACGGTTCTGTACGTTAATTGCAGCCTGATTGGGATCGGTACCTAAATTAAATACTACCTGTATACTTGCTTCACCATCATTTCCGGCATCAGAAGTCATGTATTTCATTCCTGGAACTCCGTTCAAAGCTCTTTCTAATGGAATAACAACCGATTTGATCATCAATTCACCATTAGATCCAGGATAATCTGCCGTAACGTTTACCATCGGTGGAGAGATGGAAGGAAACTGCGTGATAGGTAAATTCATCACCGACAATACTCCTAAAAAGACAATAATCAGCGATATTACTATCGACAGTACTGGTCTTTGTATAAATTTATTAAACATTTTTATATTTTTTAAATGATTAAACCATGTAAAAAGTTTTCTTAGTTTCAAGTTTCAGGTTTCAAGTTTCGCACTGAACCTGAAACCTGAAACTTGAAACCTGAAACAAAACTTATTCTGCTTTTACGCGCAAATGATTAATTACCGTTTGTGGAGATTGGAATTCAAAATTAATTTTGTCGTTCTCTTTTACTTTCTGAACTCCTTCAAGCAGAATTTTATCATTTTCAGTAAGTCCTGTTTTTACTACATATAAATCAGGTACTTCACCTGTAATGGTGATTTCTCTTGAACTCACTTTATTGTCTTTACCAATTATAAAAACATACTTTTTATCCTGAATTTCGTAAGTTGCTTTTTGCGGAATTACAATAGCATTTTTAAGAGGAACAAGCATCTGAACTTTTCCTGTTTCACCATTTCTAAGTAATTTTTCTGAATTAGGGAATCTTGCTCTGAAAGCAATGTTTCCTGTTTCATTGTTAAATTCACTTTCGATAACTTCTACGTTTCCTTTGTATTTAAAAGATTCGCCATTAGCTAAAAGTAAATTCACTTTATTTTCTGCACGATCTTTTACATCGGTTTGGTATTGAAGATATTCAGGTTCCGAAACATTGAAGTAAGCAAACATTTGGCTGTTGTCTGAAAGGCTGGTCAACAATTCACCTTCATCAATAAGACTTCCTAATTTTAATGGGATACGGTCGATTGTTCCATCAAAAGGAGCTCTGATTTCTGTAAATGATAAATGAAGTTTTGCCAATGCAACTTCAGCTTTTGCAGATTGCAATTTTGCCTGAGCCACACTTAATTCATTTTTAGAAACGATATTTTTATCTGCCAGTAATTTCGAATTTTGCAATTCAATTTCTACTGATTTTTGTTCAGCCTGCGCTTTAAGTAATTCTGCCTGATACATGTTTGGCATAATTTTAAACAACAACTGTCCTTTTTTTACAAACTGACCTTCGTCAACATAAATGTTTTGTAGAAACCCTTTTTCCTGGGCGCGGAGTTCGATATTTCGAACAGATTTAATCTGCGAAACATACTCTTTGGTAAATGAAGTATCGATTTTTACAGGGCTTGTCACTGTAAATTTTTCAACTTCTTCTTTCTCTTCTTTTTTTGATGTACAACTGGTTAGGCACAACAAGGCAAGCATGCCCGTTAACACGATAATTCTTTTCATGATTTTAATGGAAATTTAAGCGATTGAAATGCTTGGAATGCAACGATTCCTTGAGATGAAAAAATGCATCAGCAAGCCTAAGTCAGATCTTAAAATTCCATATAAGAAGAAGTAGAAAAAATATACATCAAAAGATATGCACGATCACAACCAAGGTGACTGATGTATACAGTAAATCAAATTCTTAATACTCGTTGAGTAATATAGATAGGATTTGATTGGCCACAAGATGAGCCGAAAATTTCAAAACGATTAAAAGATTTTACAACGATCTGACATGAGATTGTCAAATACCAGCTATCTAATAAGCTATAAGTTGTTGCAAAAAATTTAGTACTTAAACCATCCTTTAGAGTATCATTACCAAGAAATTCTTCATCAAGATCTACATCGGCATCTTCTATGATAGAACTTCCCTGATCCTGATTGGTGAATTTAACGCGGTGTCTTTTCTCCAGATAGTGATGAGAACTTTGGTGCGTTTCAGCATTAAGATATTGCCCTCCGCCTAGCAGAAGGAAATTCATAAACACTAAAAATACTACTAACTTTCTCATTTGGGTGCGAAAGTAAGCAAAGTAATTATACAAAAAAAGAAATTTTTATAAGCTTTAACATTAAAAAAACACGAAAACGTTTTCATTGTTTTTTTACTCAGAAATTATAATAAAAGCTTAATAATTTCTTGCAAAATCTCATAAATAAAACAATATGTAGGCGAAATCGTACTAATAAAAACAACATGTTATACCAAATACAATCGAAATCATAAATATTTAACCTTTAATATTTTATTCCTTAAAAAACATTTACTTAAGAAAGCAAAATTTCCATTATTGAAAATTCCTGACCTGACTTGGTAAAAGTTTTTCCAGTATCTGTCATTCTAAATTTCTCATAAAATGATTTTTTATTGCTTCTTGCGTTACACCATACCTTCCGTAGGCCTTTATCTTTGGCAAACTTCAAAATATGATTTAATAATAGTGAGCCTATCCCTTTTCGTTGATAATCCTCTAAGGTTGCTAATTTTCGAAATTGCATTGCATCACCAACAATAAAACAGGAAACAATTGAAATTAATTTTTCCTGATCAAATAGTCCAAAATGTATTCCGCAATTATCTTCTTCTAATTTCACAAATTCGAATGGCTGATTAGGCCACATGACTCTATGGCGAATTTCCCAGGTTTCTGAAGCTTCGATTGCTTTAATTTCCATGCAATAATTGTTGTTTATTATTCCAAACAAATTTACAGGATTTCTATAGCATTCTACATAGTACATCAACGACACACATAACATTAATAATCAAAAAGATACGTGAAAATAAATTTCAAATTATGATACAATTCTGATTAATAATAATTATTTTTATGGTATGTAAAACAAATAAATCTGATTATGAAAAAATTCATTTTAGCAGCATTATTATGTATTAGTGTGAATGGTTTTGCACAATTGATACAAATTGGACCTCAATTCTCTACCAATATCACTTCGGTCGTTACTGATGATTTTAGTTCCAAAAGCTCTGGTACCGACGTTGGTTTTGCTGGTTTTGTAAGAGTGAATTTATTACTTTTTTATGGTCAGGGCGAATTTGGGTATTCCTCTTCTAAGTTTAGTGTTTCACAAACCGGAATAGGAGAAACCGAATATACATTGGGAGGAACTGACGCCACCTTAATTGCTGGTTTCAAAATTGTTCCGTTAGGAAAAATGGGAAACATCCGAATTTTTGTAGGTTACAACTGGAAAAACTATTCTGATATAAAAGCGAGTAATAACCTCAATTACATTGCATTTGAAAACAACAATAGTAGTTTTCTTGGCGGTGCTGGTGTAGATTTATGGCGATTTACTGTAGACTATCGCTATCTCGCCGGTGTAACAGATCTCGATCCTTCAGGACGCAGTATCAAAACCGGAATTTCTAATTTATCCGTAGGCTTTAAGTTTTTATAAAAACTCCTCATATAATTAAAAAAGGGAATCAAAATGATTCCCTTTTTTAATATTTAATCCTGTTATGAAAAGCGTTCTAAATAATTACTAGTTACTTTTTCAATTTCATACTCTTGCTTTTGCTATTCTATTTATAGATTATTTTAGTTTTTCTAATTTCCCTCTTGTTTCAGGGAAATTTTTATCCAGAACTAATACCTTTTCATAGCTTGAAATTGCATTTTTCGTATCTCCATTGGCTTGGTAAAAATCCCCTAAGGAATCATAAACATTAGGACTTTGTGGATAATTAGCGACATTCAACTTAAATAAATAACCTGCAAATTCCATGTCTTTTTTACCCAACGACTGATAAGCATAAGCATTTACGGTATTTTCCGGCACACTTACTTTGTATCCATAATGCTTTGAAACATTATCAAAATGCTTTTCTATTTTAGTAAAAACAGCTTTATTAAAATTGACCTGATCAGAAACAGATAATTTCAATTGATTGAATTTGAAGATAAAACGAAGTCCGTCATAAGTCGCTATTAAAGGAACTGATCCATGGTTATCATTGTTATAATATTCATATTCATAATTGAGACCACTCTTTTTATTTTTATTCAGAAAATCATTCAAATCTAAAATAGATCGAATATGTTTGGTAAAAGCGGTGGTATCTCTTCTTACTTTTACAATATTCATATTATCATCCATTGTATTTGCAGCGGCCATAAACAAAGAAATATTAGATAGTTTTTTACTCGAAAGTTTTTTTTCTGTTTCTGCTAAAAATTTCTGATGATCCCACCACATACTCGGATCGATTGCAATATAAGAATTGAATAAATGGGTATGATTCGTCAAAATATTCATTACCGTCAATCCTCCAAAAGAATGTCCTATTAAAGTTCTGTAAGGCGCCGTTGGATATTTACTATCGATATACGGAATCAATTCTTTTTCAATAAATTCCGCAAACTTTTCTCCGCCTCCCGATTGTTCACTAAGGCCTTTCGTAACAAAAGGAGGATCAACAGAAGAATGAGTTGGAGTTAAATCACGATTTCTATTGGTATTGGTAATTCCTACCACAATCATTTCAGGGCAAATGGTATTTCCGTTTATTTCACTCAATTCTTCAATCATACCCACAACTGAGCTAAAATGAGCATCTCCATCCAACAGATAAACTACCGGATATTTTTGTTTTGCAAAACCGGTATTCTGAGCACTTCTTGGAAGATGCACCCAAATTTTTCTTTCCTCATTTAAAACTTTAGAAGAAATACTGTCAACAGTACCAATTTGTATGTTGTTTCTATTCTGAGCAAACCCAGAACTAGCAATCATTAAAAAAAATAGTACTAACTTAAATCCAAATACACATTTAAAATTATTGCTTTTCATAAGTTGATTTAGTTTAATGCTTTTCATACTAAAAATAAAAACCACCTTTCTTAATAAAAAAGGCGGCTTAGAAATTAGTTAATTTTACTTCAATTCTAAATTATTATTGTTTGGTGTGGCATCCATAAAAATACCTCCATCAAGCGCAATTTGTTTAATTTGTTTCTTGTTCTTCAAAGTAATCGTTGCCAGCTTTTGATTGTTTTCCCAAACAGCAGGAGTTTGATGAACAGTTTCTTTCGAACCATCTGCATAAACAATATTAAGGTCAAACGGAATCGCAAAACCACCAACATTTTCTACAGAAACTACGTCCTTAGCAACATTTTTAACTGCTATATCAATATAGTTATTGGTAAAAAACCAATTGTTAAAGAACCAATTCAATTTTTTTCCTGAAGCTGTATTTATAGAATTGAAATAATCCCAAGGAATTGGATGTTTTCCATTCCAATTTTCCATATAAGCGTGCAATGATTTTTTGAACAAATCATCTCCAAGCATATCTTTTAAAGCCAGGTAAGAAAGAGATGCTTTCCCATAAGAGTTATTTCCGTAACCTGCATCTGAAACCTGGGAAGACATTGAGATGATAGGCTGATCTTCTTCTGTTGAAGGGTCTTTTATATAATATTCTACTCTAAATTCTTTGTAGAATTTATCGGCCGCTTCTTTACCATGTTCCTCGATTCCTATTAAATATTCAAAAGTGGTTGCCCAACCTTCATCCATAAAAGCGTAACGTGTTTCGTTAATTCCCATGTAAAAAGGGAAATAGGTGTGTGCCACTTCGTGATCTTGCACTAATTGAGCAAATTTAGGATCTCCCATTTGAGAATCATTACACATCATTGGGTATTCCATATCAGCAAATCCCTGAAAAGCAGTCATTTTTGAAAACGGATAGGGAATACCAGGCCACTTATTTGAAAAATAATCCAGCGCATATTGATTGTTTTTGACAGAAGCTACAAAGTCAGTTCCTTTTATATCATAAGCGGCCTGAACGCTAGCACGACGATTTGTTTTTTTGTCTACTAAAACGCTACTTGCATCCCATAAATAATGATCACTCAATCCGAAACAAACATCTACAATATTTTTAGCTTCAAATTTCCAAACGTTCCACTCATTTTGTTTGGTTACAGCACCGCTTTTCATTTCTTGTTCGTTAGCAATATGCATTACTTCATTAGCGGTATAAGACTTTTTCAGACGAGCCGCAAATTCAGGCTGTAAAACCTCATCAGGATTTAATAAATCTCCGGTTGCATAAACAACATAGTTTTTTGGTGCCTTAACAGAATAGGTATAATCATTAAAGTCGTTATAAAACTCCTGACGATCTGTATGAGGTAATCTGTCCCATTTATTATAATCATCAAAAACAGAAACACGAGGATAGCTGTAAGCTACAAAAAAGGTAGTCTCGTCAATTTGTCCCTCTCTTCCGCTCTCTTTAGACAATGGATAATTCCAATCGATGTTAAGTGTAACTTTAGAATGAGGAGGTACTGGTTTTTTCAATTTCACATTTCCTACAGTTCCCCATTTTCTTCCATCTTCCTTATAAATTTCATCTGCAATTTTTAAAGATGTAATTGTTAATCCGTCGCTTAAAAAATCCTGGCTCACATTCCCACTTCTTGGAGAAGATGGCTTATGAAGATTATTGACAAAACGAATTGGAAGATTTCTTAAAGTATCATTACTGTTGTTTTCGTAAATAATAGTTTCTGTTCCGCTTACAATTTTTGTTTTGGCATCAACAGTAATTTCCATGGTATATTTTCCATGGTTCTGCCAGTAGTTTTTTCCTGGTTTTCCGTCCATAGAACGAGTGCCTTTTGCATAGGCCTCTTTTATGTTTCGTGGCATATACAATTCCTGTCCAAAGCTGTTTTGTGCAAGAAAAACAAATGCAACTACCACTAATTGAAGTAATTCTTTTCTCATAACTTGTTTTAAGATTTTGATGATTTAATATTGATATAATATTAGTGGATTTTTTTAACTTAATGTTACACTTCTTTTTAAAATTATGCTTTTTGTTATGTTGATTTTCCTTAACCGCAAAGGCCGCTAAGAATTGCGCAAGGGTCGCAAAGTTTATTTTTATTACCATTGGATATTATTGCACGCAAAGGCGCAAAGTGTTTATATAGCCACAGATTAAAAAATAAAAAGGATTAAAAAATCTGCATTCCGAGCGATAGCAAACAGGCGAAACAATTTGCTGAAACAAAAACATTAGCGCCTTAGCGTCTTTGTGGCAAGACCTTAGCTCCTTAGTACCTCAGCAACTTAGACCCTTAAAAAGCAAAACCGTCTTTCTCTGGCGAAAAAAGACGGTATCTACAATTAATATATAACCTTAATAGCTACAAAATATAATCGGTATTGATGAAGTTCGATTCTTTGCTGTTTAGCAATTCCTGTAGAATTTCATTGTTATAAGCGATATCTTTTGAAGCCACGAACGTACGGATTGAGAAAGAACGCAAAGCATCCGGAATACTTAAAGTTCCAACAGCAGAATCTTTACGACCTGTAAATGGGAAAGCATCCGGTCCTCTTTGGCAAGAACTGTTGAGGTTTACTCTACAAACAAGATTTACCAAAGCATCGATAAGCGGTGCTAAAGTTTTAATATCTTTTCCGAACAAACTTACTTGTTGACCGTAGTTTGATTCGGCCATATCTTCAAGAGGCTCGTTAATATCTTTAAAAGAAATAATTGGCACAACTGGTCCAAATTGTTCTTCATGATACACTCTCATTTCTTTATTTACAGGATATAGAACTGCCGGAAAAATAAAATTGTCCGTATGTTTTCCACCTTTTTCATTTAGGATTTTTGCGCCTTTATGAACTGCATCATCAATCAATCCCTGAATGTAAGCTGGTTTATCTGTTTCAGGAAGCGGCGTTAAAGAAGCATTTTTATCCCAAGGGTTTCCAAATCCTAAGGCATCTACTTTTTCAGAGAAACGTCTGTTAAATTCTTCTGCTATAGATTCATGAACATATAATACTTTCAAAGCCGTACAACGCTGACCGTTGAAAGACAAACTTCCTGCAATACACTCTTGGATAGCCAAATCTAAGTCGGCGTCCGGTAAAATAATCGCTGGATTCTTCGCTTCCAAACCTAAAATCAAACGCAGTCTGTTTTTATTTGGATGCTGATCCTGCAAAGCAATCGCCGATTTACTATTTCCGATTAATGCCAAAACATCAATTTTTCCAGATTTCATAATCGGAGAAGCTACTTCGCGGCCTCTTCCGTATACGATATTAATTACCCCTTTTGGAAAACTGCTTCTGAAAGCTTCCAACAAAGGCGAAATACATAAAACCCCGTGTTTAGCTGGTTTAAAAATTACAGTATTACCCATAATCAAAGCCGGAATCAATAACGAGAAAGTTTCATTTAAAGGATAATTGTAAGGTCCAAGACACAATACAACTCCAAGAGGCCCACGACGAATCATCGCGTTTACACCTTGCACTTTTTCAAAGTGTGAACTGCGTCCGTTTAGTTCTTTATAACTGGCAATAGTATCCTGAATATATTCAACTGTTCTGTCAAATTCTTTTTGAGAGTCGCCAAGGTTTTTTCCAATTTCCCACATCAAAAGTTTCACCACTTCTTCGCGGGTTTCCTTCATCTGTCTTACGAAATTTTCCATGCATTTAATACGGTCAACTACTTTCATTGTTGGCCATAAACCTTGTCCTTTATTATAAGCAGCGTTTGCAGCTTCAACCACTTCAGCAGCTTCTTTTTCTGCCATGAACGGAATAGATCCTAATAAGGTCGGCGTATATTTTTCTGTAGAAGAAATAGTTGAAAACACAGGTGTGGTTTGCCCTGTCCATTGTTTCAATTCTCCATTTACAAGATAAGTATCTTGATTTATCAGGTTTGTAATCTGATATTCTTCGGGTATTAAACTCATAATCTGGTAATTTATAGTTTGGTTATTAATAGCATTTTAAACGAAAAAAGAGGCTTTTTCTTGCCTCTTCTTCTAATTTATGGATTTACGGTATCCCCTTCCCAGTCCAGAATTCCACCAAGCAGATTATAGGCATTATTTATACCTAACTCGTTCATAATCTGACATGCTTTGGCGCTTCTCGCTCCAGAACGGCAATACACATAGTAATTTTTGTTTTTATCTAACTCTTCGATTTCATAAATAAAACCCTGACCTTTATTGATGTCAATGTTTACGGCATTCTCGATATAACCGTCATTAAATTCGTCTTCAGTTCTTACGTCCAGTATAACTGCATTCTCGTCAGCAGCAAGCTGATTAACCCAATCTTCTTGTGATAAATTCATAATAAATGTGTTTTTGTAAAATTACGACGTTTCTATTAATTAAAAACGTGCCAAATGCGATTTCGATTATTATTCTCAGAAAACGTTTTAGAGAAAGTATTATAATCAGTGAAACACAAATTTACTCACTATTTTTAAAAATACACCCTATAAAATCGATAGAAAATAGGATTTTTTCATTTTCATAAAATACTGTCAAATATGGTTTTCTGATAATTTATACCATTTCAATCTGCTATCTTTGTATTAAATGAGATGTTTTAATTTCATTTTGATAAAAATTGTTTGCCACGAATTCACGAATTAGCACTAATTAGTTCTTGTGAATTCTTGATATTAGTAGCGAGAAAAATAACGACTGTCAGTTCGAGCGGAGTCGAGAACCTTAAAACATCTCGACTCCGCTCGATGTGACAAAATCATTCATATAAATGCAAAATACATTAAAAGATATATTTCCGAATTTCTCTGCTGAACTTATTTCAACCATTGAAGAAAACGGAAGCGCACAGGATTTTGAAGCCGGAACTATTTTAATGCGAACCGGACAATACATCAAAAACACCGTTTTAATTACCAAAGGAAAAATCAAAATTTACCGTGAAGGCGAAGATGGTGGCGAGTTTTTAATGTATTATTTACAACCCGGACAAGCCTGCGCCATTTCGATGATCTGCACCGTCAAAAGCGAAAAAAGCCAAATCATGGCCAAAGTCGTCGAAGATGTTTCCGTCATGATGATTCCGTTGCAAATGATGGACAAATGGATGATGGAACACCGTTCCTGGTACGAATTTGTAATCGAAACGTATCGTAGTCGTTTTGAAGAAGTCTTAGAAGTTGTTGATAATATTGCTTTCCGTTCGATGGATGAGCGTTTGGAGTTTTATCTCAAAAGACATTCGGATGCCTGTGGCTGTTCTGAAGTAAAACTTTCTCATCAGGAAATCGCAACCGAGTTAAACACCTCCCGAGAAGTCGTTTCCAGATTACTCAAAAAAATGGAACAAAGAGGTTTGGTTAAACTCAACCGCAACCAAATTGAGTTATTAAAAAAGGTATAAGAACACGAATTTCACAAATTAACACGAAGGAATTGTCAGTTCGAGCGGAGTCGAGAACAACGCATCTCGACTCCGCTCGATGTCACACCGAAATAAATTTGTGAAAATTCGCGAAATTCGTGTTTAGTAAGTTCTATGTGATAAATGTTACTGTAGATTTCTTTTAATCAAACCACCTTTGCATAAAAACAAATGCAATGGAATATCTGGGTTATTTTGCTTCGATTATTATCGGAATCTCGCTGGGCCTAATTGGCGGTGGTGGATCGATCCTGACCATTCCGATTTTAGTGTATTTGTTTAAAGTAAATCCGGAGCAGGCGACTTCTTATTCTTTGTTTATTGTTGGATTGACTGCTATGTTTGGGAGTTACAGCCATTACAAAATGGGAAATCTCAAACTCAAATCGGCATTGTATTTTGCGATTCCTTCTGTGATTTCGATTTTGATTATTCGCGAAGTTATTTTTCCGCAGATAGCTTCTACCCTTTTTTCAATCGCTTCTTATTCCGTTTCCAAAGATTTTCTGATTATGGTTATCTTTTCGGTGTTGATGATTACGGCGGCAATTTCGATGATTCGAAAAAACCAACCCGAAATAAAAGGCGCAGAAACGAATTACATTCAACTCAGTTTTATAGGTTTCATTGTCGGAATTATAACCGGATTTCTTGGTGCCGGGGGCGGATTCTTAATTATTCCTGCTCTGCTCTTTTTCGCGAAATTACCCATGAAACAAGCCGTTGGAACTTCCTTACTAATCATCAGCATTAATTCTTCAATAGGTTTTGCAGGCGACTTATACATCGGAACTCCTATCAATTATCCTTTTCTATTAGGTGTGTCCGCAATGGCGCTTCTCGGGATGGTATTAGGGAGCCAGCTTTCTAAAAAAATCGACGGAACTAAACTGAAACCTATTTTTGGTTGGTTTGTTTTGATAATGGGGTTTTATATTATTACTAAGGAGGTTTTGTTTTAAAGTTTCTCGCAGTCCCGATAGCTATCGGGAGCAGATTTTACAGATCTTTTTATTTTATGATATCAATTTTAGTTTTACTTGTAGACGAAAACTAAAAAATCCGTTTATTCTTAAGAGTAAACGGATTTGTATTTTTTTGGCGTTTTCGCATCGGCGAAAATTATTCACTAAATATGAACTTCAAAAACTACTTATATTCGTTTTGCATTATTGATTTTAATCATTACAGAATCCATATCCTTAATCCAATTTATTAAATCAGGATCTATCCAATTTATTATTTGAATAATTGAATTATAAACATCTTCTACATAACTAAAATCAATATTGTTTCCATTGAAACAAATTGGTTCATTATGATTAATCCGATTTCTAAATTCTCTAATTTTATTCAATCTGTCGCATACCTGAATTCTCCCAATACCGGAAGGTAAATGATTAAAAATTTGTATTGGCCTGCCACGTAAAATTCTATAATGTGATAATTCAAATAAATTTGTCCAAAATCCTAAAGTTTGATCAGCAATTATTTTGCCACTGGTTATAGGAATTCTAATTCTTCTAATTCTATTTTCGGATTTTTCAACAGATGTTTTTAGGTAATCATTTGTGATTACTCTTCTGGTACGATGATCTAGATATGTTAATGAAGGATCAATCATAAATCCGTTTTTTTGATTAATTATCCAATCAGGATCTACAAAATACCCAGCCAAAATTATATTTATTCTATTTCTTAATATAACTTCTAATATCCCTAGAATTGGATGAAAGGATTGAGATATTTTTAAATTTGCTTTATATAATTTAACAGATTTTGTTGATCTATATCCAGTAGCTATTTGATATCTTTCAATCCGGGAAGGGGAAAGATATAATTGAACTTTTTGAAATCTCATTTGTAAGATTAATATTATAATTTTCAAACGTAGAAAAAAGTTCTTACATTTGTACTATGATACTTGATAAAGCCTCTTACCTATGGTAACGTAATTAAGTTTAAGAAATGCAAAGAGCCACTAAAAAGTGGCTCTTTTTTTTTTGATGTGTAAATAACTTCTCAATGCTCCCCATACCCAACATCATCCATCTTCCCGTTAAAAACACGATATTGAATAATAAAATAAACAATCACTAAAAACAAAGCGATAAAAAACCAGCTTAGGCCAGCGTTCAATCCGTATTCTCCGGCAGCAGTATTATAAATCGTCAACGACGGATTTACGTTATTAGTCGAAGGCAGAACATTCGGGAAAATCGAAACCGCTGTCGAAGCAAATCCTCCCACTAAAAATAAGGTCGAAAATATAAAGGCCTGGCCATCTTTTTTAAACGAACGTACTTTGAACAATCCTAAAATACCAACAAAAGTCATAATTGGGAAAAACCACAAAATTGGGTTTTCGACAAAATTATGAAACGGTTCCGGCTCAATAAAATGCCAAATTCCCAAGGAAATAAAAACTAAAAGCAATAAAAAGAAATTCAGTTTAAAAACGATATTTTTAAGCTGTGCATTCAAAGATGAATTGGTTTTAAAGATAATCCAATTGGCGCCGTGAATCGTTAAAGCCACAACACTTACAATTCCGAGGAAAAGGGTAAACCAATCTATAATTCCCAATTCATTTGCCTGCGGGCTGAAAGTTGGATTCCATAAAGGCAAAAAGAAAAAATGAGGTTCCTGTGTAGAAACGCCATTTTGCACCATTCCGAGATTGACACCACGAACGATATTTCCCAAAGCAATTCCGAAGAACAAAGCCAGAAGTAAACTCGCGATTCCGAAAGCTTTATCCCAAATGGCCTCCCACATTGGATGATGTACCTGACCTCGCATTTCTAAACCGATAGCACGGAAAATCAACAACCATAAAATCATAATCAACGGCAAATAAAAGCCGCTGAAAGACGATGCATATAAAGTGGGGAAGGCAAAAAACAAAACACCTCCAGCAGCGATAATCCAAACTTCGTTGGCATCCCAAAACGGACCAATTGCGTTTGTAATTGCTTTTTTATCTTTTTCTGTATTAGCAAAAAACAAATGAATAATTCCTGCTCCAAAATCATAACCGTCTAAGACAATATAAACGGCCAGAATTCCCATTAAAACGATGTACCAAAAAAATTCCATACTTATATTTTTTCTGTTGAAAGTTCCACATGATGAGGTCCTTTATTGATAATTTTTCCAATCAAAAGCAAAAACAGCATTCCGAGTAAAAGATACAATCCTATAAAACCTAATAAAGTAAACAAGGTATTTCCGGACGAAACGGTTGGCGATGCGCCGGCAGCGGTTCGCATTAAATTGTAAACGAGCCACGGTTGTCTTCCTAATTCGGCAGTGTACCAGCCTGTAGTATTGGCGATATACGGAAACGGCATCATGAACATAAGCGACCATAAAATCCATTTGGTTTCAAACAATTTTCCTCTGATTAATTGAAAAAGAGAAAGAACCATCAGACCTATAAATACAGTTCCGAGCCCGACCATAATATGATAAGCATAATACAATCCTGAAATATTTGTTGGATGTAAATCTTCTTCAAATTGATCCAGACCTTTGATTTCCTGATCCCAATTTCCATAAGTAAGGAAACTCAAAATATTAGGAACTGCAATTTTATTGTCTAATTTTTTATCTTTTACATCAGGTTGACCGATTAATACAATTTCAGAACCTTTTTTCTCTGTGTGAAAAATTCCTTCCATTGCGGCAAAAGTTACCGGCTGATATTTCACAACGTTTTTGGCCAGTAAATCTCCCGTTGGAACGGCAACGATTATGCTTGAAATCAATCCGAAAATAACGCCGGTTTTAAGAAACAATCGTCCGAAAGAAACATTCTTCTGACTCAAAATATAAAAAGCGCCAATTCCCGCTACGACAAAAGAACTCGTAACCAAAGAAGCGGCCTGATTGTGCAAATAAGAAGGCCAAAGCCACGGATTTAAAAATAAAGCTTTGAAATTAGTTAATACAAATTTTCCGTTTTCCAGAATTTCGTAACCCACCGGATTCTGCATCCACGAATGTGTGGCAATAATTAAATAACCACTGGCCCAGGAACCAATCATGATTAGCACTCCGGTTACAAAATGCCATTTATGTCCGAGGATTTTTTCTCCAAATAAAAAGATACCCAGAAATGAAGATTCTAAAAAGAAGGAGAACATCCCTTCCATCGCCAAAGTCTGACCGATAATGCCACCGGTTAATTCGGAGAATTTCGCCCAATTGGTTCCGAATTGAAACTCCATCGGGATCCCGGTTACAACGCCCATCGCGAAATTCAGGGCGAAAATCTTCATCCAGAAGTGTGTGGCATGATTGTATTGTTCGTTTTGAGTTTTAAGATACTTCCATTTGAAATAAACAATGATCAAAGAAAGACCCATTGTAAGTTGCGGAAAAAGGTAGTGAAAGGTAATTGTGAAGGCGAATTGCATTCGGTCATAAAAAAGCATTTCTTCCATTATAGTGGTATTTGGTTTTATGAAGTTCCACAAATTTACCCATTAAAACCCGAAATTCCTGCCTTTAAAAAAAGTTTATATGCTGGTATTTGTTAAACTTTTCAACAATTTTGAAAAATTTAAAAGCTAAAATATTAAACGCATAGAGACATAGGATTTTGGAAACGTAAAAAGGCGTTTCACTTGCTTCAAAACACATAGCTATGTGTCTTTAAATTAGTGAAACGCCTTTTTTTAAGCTATGAAAAACTATGATTCTATGTGTTTAATATTTATTCCTTTTTCAAAATTCCTTTTTCAAAATTCCTTTTTCTACGCTTTCATTTATTAAACCTTCGGCGTAGTTCCATAAAGTTGTGGAGCCTTCTTTTATGACGCATTTCTTTTCGTAAACTTTTTTATAGGGCACGCCAAATTCCTTCCAGGTTCCTCCGTCATTGGATGTGTTTTGTAATAAGGGTTCTAGTCTGTCCATCGATCTTGCGAATTTAGCTTCGTTGGTTTCGCCAGCTTCAAATTCTTCCCAAATAGCAATCATATCCTCAGCTTGTTTTTTCGGAAGCAGTCCAAAAATACGATTTGCAGCCAATCTTTCTTCATCGGTATTCGAATGATTTATTTGGGTATCGTATAGAAAAACATCTCCTGCGTCGATTTCTACAATATCATGAATCAGCACCATTTTTACCACTTTCAAAACATCAATCGGCTGATCTGAATGTTCTGCCAAAACAATCGCCATCAACGCCAAATGCCAGCTGTGTTCTGCATCATTTTCATTTCGGTCGCTATTAAAGAGCTTCGTTTTTCGCTGAATGTATTTTACTTTATCAATCTCTTTTATAAAAGCAATTTGATCTAATAAGTCTTTTGTGTTCATAATGTTTAATGTAGAGTCGTAAAATTACGGAGATTTTTTTTTTCACCATATAAGTGATATAAGTTCATTTTAATTTTTTGCGCATATACTTCAGCGTACGGTTAGAACATATAAGTTTAAGTATTCTAAATACTTACTTAGTATGAAGTGAGTATAAAAAGACAATCCCTACAATATAGCTTATATGAGCTCATATAATTTCGGCACGATCTAAACTCCAGCTTATAATTCCTTATATGACTTATATGGTAAAACCCCGCCCAACCTTTTTTCATAAAACTCAAATTTCTGTAACATTAGTCACTTATTTTCCGAAAAAACAAAGTTACCTTTGTGGAACTTATTTTAGATTTCATATCATGAAAATTGAACAAATTTACACCGGATGCCTTGCGCAGGGTGCATACTATATAACGTCAAACGGAGAAGCGGCAATTATTGATCCGTTAAGGGAAATTCAACCTTATCTGGATCGTTTAGACCGCGATCAGGTTAAGTTGAAATACATTTTTGAAACGCATTTCCACGCCGATTTTGTTTCGGGGCATATTGATTTAAGCAAAGAAACCGGAGCACCAATCGTTTATGGACCTAATGCTGCTTGTGAATTCGACTGCATTTCAGCAAAAGACGGACAAGAATTTAAAATCGGAAAAATTACCATAAAAGCATTGCACACTCCGGGACATACCATGGAAAGCACGACTTATTTATTGATTGACGAAAACGGAAAAGATCATGCGATTTTCTCCGGAGATACTTTATTTATAGGCGATGTTGGCCGTCCGGATTTAGCGCAAAAAGCGGCTGGAATGACACAGGATCAATTGGCCGGGATTTTATTTCATTCGTTGAGAGATAAAATTATGACTTTGGCAGATGACGTAATTGTTTATCCGGCGCACGGTGCGGGAAGTGCCTGCGGGAAAAACATGAGTAAAGAAACTGTTTCGACAATCGGGAACCAAAAAGCAACGAATTATGCTTTGCGTGCCGATATGACCGAAGCCGAATTTATTACTGAAGTTACCGACGGATTATTGCCTCCACCAGCTTATTTCAGTATGAATGTGGCGATGAATAAAGGTGGTTACGAAAGCTTTGAATCGGTTTTGCATAACGGAATGAAAGGTATTGCTGTTAAAGATTTTGAGGCTGTTGCCGAAGAAACCGGAGCATTGATTTTAGATACCAGAAAAAGCGGAGATTTCTATAAAGGATTTATTCCGCAATCTATTAATATAGGTATCAATGGTGATTTTGCGCCGTGGGTGGGAACTTTGATTGCCAATGTAAAACAACCTATTATATTAGTAACCGAAAATGGTTTAGAAGAAGAAACCGTAACGCGTTTAAGCCGTGTAGGTTTTGATTCTATTATCGGACATTTAGAAGGTGGTTTTGATGCGTGGGAAAAAGCTGGTTTTGAAGTGGATACTGTAAACAGAATTTCAGCTGAACAATTTGCAGCTGAATTTAAAATAGAAGAAGACAAAGTAATCGACATTCGTAAAGAAACGGAATACGAAGCAGAACATATCGAAGACGCTTACAGTAAACCTTTGGCTTATATTAATGACTGGGTAAAAGACATTAATCCGAACGAACATTTTTATTTGCATTGCGCAGGTGGCTACAGAAGTATGATTGCAGCGTCTATTTTACAAGCGCGCGGTTTCAGAAATTTTACCGAAATTGACGGAGGTTTTGGAGCCATTGCAAAAACGGATATTCCAAAATCAGATTTCGTTTGTCAAAGCAAAGTGTTGAAAGCATAAACAAAATTTTCCACCATATAAGTTATATAAGTTCATTTAATTGCTGTGCGTAGCTTTGTCTTGGGTAAACTTATATGAGCTCATATAAGTTCAACGCTCTCTAAAGGTCAGCTTATAATTACTTATATCACTTATATTGTAAAAAAAAACATTTAATATAAAAACATGAGTATACTCGAAATTATAAAAGAACCTTGGCCTTGGTACATTGCGGGTCCGTTAATTGGACTGACTGTTCCTATTTTGTTGATTATCGGAAATAAATCTTTTGGGATTAGTTCTTCTTTGCGACATATTTGTGCGGCTTGTATTCCGGCGAATATTTCGTTTTTTAAATACGACTGGAAAAAAGAAAGCTGGAATTTATTTTTTGTTTTCGGGATTTTTCTTGGCGGAATAATCGCTGCTTATCTTTTAGCGAATCCAAATCCCGTTGAAATTACGCCGCAGCTTTCGGAGCAATTGGCTTCTTACGGGATTACCGATCATTCAGGATTATTGCCAAAAGAATTATTTTCCTGGGAAAGCTTATTCACACTTCGTGGTTTTATCATGATTGTGGTTGGCGGATTTTTAGTTGGTTTCGGAACGCGTTACGCTGGCGGATGCACGAGCGGACATGCAATTATGGGAATTTCAAATTTACAGTGGCCTTCATTGGTAGCGACAATCTGTTTTATGATTGGCGGTTTTATTATGGCCAACTTGATATTGCCATACATTCTTTCACTTTAAAATTTCAAAAATGAATAATTTAGAAAATAAAAATACCGATACAGAAGGAATCAACGGAAGTCAAATAAAAGATTCAGGTTTCTCAAACTTAAAATATCTTTTGGTTGGAATCTTTTTCGGAATTGTATTCGTAAAAGCCGAAATCATCAGCTGGTTCCGTATTCAGGAAATGTTTCAATTGCAGTCTTTCTTTATGTATGGCGTAATCGGGAGTGCGGTGGTAGTTGGCGTAATTTCAGTTCAAATCATTAAAAGATTCAATATTAAAACCATTCACGGAGAAAAAATCGAAATTCAGCCAAAGGTTTTCAGTAAAGGGCAAATCTATGGCGGACTGATGTTCGGATTTGGCTGGGCTATTACGGGAGCTTGTCCTGGGCCTTTGTTTGCTCAAATCGGGACTGGAGTTACTGTAATTGTCATTACTTTATTAAGTGCGATTGCAGGAACCTGGTTTTATGGTTTTATCAAAGACAAATTGCCTCATTAATACCTTATATATAGTTAGATTAGAAAAATGAGTATAACAGAATTACAATTAAGAAAAGCAACTCTTGAAGAAGTTCCTCAAATTTGGGAAATTATACAAGATGCTATAGAACAAAGACGATTAGAAGGAAGTAAACAATGGCAGGACGGTTACCCTAACGAAACTTCAATTACAAATGATATAAATAATGGTTTTGGCTACGTGCTTACCGAAAACGAAACCATTTTATGTTACGCTGCCATTATTTTCGACATAGAACCGGCTTACGAAGAAATCGAAGGCAAATGGCTTACGAATGGCGATTATGTTGTGGTACATCGTGTAGCCGTTTCAAAATTGGCAAAAGGAAAAGGCATTGCTACCAAACTTTTTGAACACATTGAAGGTTTAAGTATTAAAAATAACGTCTATAGTATTAAGGTAGATACTAACTTTGACAATGTTCCGATGCTTAAAATTTTAGACAAATTAAGCTATACTTATTGTGGTGAGGTTTATTTTAGAGGCGGCGCACGAAGAGCTTACGAGAAACAATTATCATAAGATAATTAAAGTCAATATTACATTAAACCCGACAATCCCGAAGCTTCGTGACTGTCGGGTTTAATAATTCTAAAAAACACACCAACAAATGAGCAAAATATATTCTCTACTTTTAATTTGTTTCCTATTATTAAGTTGTTCTGGTAACAGAAAAGCAAACGTTCAGGCATCAAATCCTATTTATGATGTTAAACTGGATAGTCTGGAATTATTTGACAAATCAAGAAATCGACAAATTCCGGTTGCGCTTTACTATCCAAAGACAAATAAGAAAATAAATAGACAGCAAGTAATTATTTTTAGCCATGGTTATGGAGAGAATAAAGGCGGGGATAATAGAATATATTCTTATTTGACGGAGAACTTAGCTTCAAAAGGATATTTTGTTATAAGCATTCAACACGAATTGCCTAACGACGATCTTCTTGCCATGGACGGTGATTTAAAGATTACAAGAAGACCTAATTGGGAAAGAGGCTGTAAAAATATTTTGTTTGTCATTAATGAATTTAAAAAAACAAAACCAGAATTAGACTTTAAGCATTTAACTTTAATAGGACATTCGAATGGTGGAGATATGACAGCTTTGTTTGCTACAGAATATCCAAAATTGGTTTCTAAGATTATAACGATGGATAATCGAAGAATGCCGCTTCCAAGAGTTAATCATCCTCAAATATATACGCTACGTTCCAGCAATTATCCCGCAGATGAATTTGTATTACCAACGGAGCAAGAGCAGAAAAAATATGGAATGACAGTTCAATCCACTTCTATTGAGCATAGAGATATGGATAATGACGCGACAAGCGAACAACGAAAAACAATAAATACCTATATTGAAGGGTATCTAAATAAGTAAAGTTGTAAATCTGAATTTAAAACCTACTAGTTTACGTTTAGCTAACCCGACAGATTTTGAAAACCTGTCGGGTTTCTTGTATTCTATGCTCGCGTGAGGGATAGGAGCTAACTGCCGAAGCAGTGTGGATAGCCCGACAGCATCCCGATGAGAGGGCGTATACGCACAAAGTATGTTTGCCCTCTCATCGGCATGGTGGCACGCCCCTATTGATTTTAGATTTTAGATTTTCTAAACCCGACAGGTTTAAAAAATCTGTCGGGTTTTGTGTTCCAGCTTTCAATATAACATGAAACCTGAAACCTGAAACTTGAAACTTGAAACCTGAAACCTATATCAATTAGGGCGTGCCACCATTTAAAAAAAGGCCTAATGCAGTTTGCGCTCATTAGGCCTTTTCTTAAATGCTGTCGGGCTATCCGCGCTACTTCGGTAGCTTCCTCCTATCCCTCACGCGACCAAAACTCCTAAAAAGATCTTGTTTATTGCAATACTTAACGAAAAATATTTCAGCAAATTCAGTAGCAAACATTATAAAAGCACTATTTTAAATTAAAATTTTATACTACATTTACATTAACTTTATAGATTAAGTATAGTTAAAAAATTTCGTGTTAAATGAATTAACGAAAATTTAACATCACATTTGTATATACAACTATTAAAAGTTATACATTTGTATATACAAATTATACACTTACGACTATGACAATTGAAGAGGTTATAAAAAGTACAGTTAAGATGGATAATGCGAAAAAAGTTATTCTGAATATCATGTACACGCAGAATGTAATTCAGGATCATTTCAGCGAGTTGATGAAACCGTATGATTTATCTGGAGAGCAATATAATGTGCTACGTATATTAAGAGGACAAAAAGGAAAGCCCGCTAATATGTGCGTGATACAGGAACGTATGTTGGCTAAAACGAGTAACACAACCCGATTGGTAGACAAGCTTTTACTAAAAGATTATGTGACCCGAAATGTTTGCCCGGACAACCGACGAAAAATAGAAGTTCTAATCACACAAAAAGGATTAGATATATTAAAAGAATTAGATCCGAAAGTAGATGAGCACGAGCGCACGTTTGCTAACAATATAAGTCAGGAAGAATTAGAATTATTAAATCAATTATTAGAAAAATACCGAACCCAACAAAATTAATATTATGAGTACACTATTAGAAAATCTAAATTGGAGATACGCAACCAAAAAATTTGATGCAACTAAAAAAATCTCTGCTTCAGATTTAAATACTTTAAAAGAAGCGGTTAGACTAAGTGCTTCTTCATACGGATTACAACCTTACAAAGTTGTTATTGTTGAAAATCCGGAAATTAGAGAAAAATTAAAAGCTGCGGCTTACGGCCAAACTCAGATTACAGACGCTTCGCAATTGTTTATTTTTGCGAATGATTTAAATCTTGGCGCGGTTTCTGTAGACGATTACATCAAAAATATTAGCGAAACAAGAGGTGTTCCTGCTGATGCGTTAGCTGGATTTAGCGACATGATGAAAGGTACTATCGCCAATTTATCAGATGACAACAAAAACATCTGGACAGCAAAACAAACTTATATTGCTTTAGGAACTTTATTAAGTGCTGCTTCTGAATTAAAAATTGATGCAACTCCAATGGAAGGATTTAATGCTGCTGCATTTAATGAAATCTTAGGTTTTGACAAATTAGGTTTAAACGCTTCAGTTATCGCAACTGTTGGTTACAGACATGATGAGGACGACGCTCAGCATTACAAAAAAGTTAGAAAATCTCACGAGGAATTATTTATCACTATATAATTATTATTAATCCAAAATCAATTTTAACAAAATGAAAAATTTCAAAACAATTGCAATAGCATTATTCGTAGCGGTGGCTAGTATTTCAGTAAATGCTCAAACAAAGAAAATCGACGTAAAAGCATCTACTATTAAATGGGTAGGTAAAAAAGTAACTGGAGAGCACTCTGGAACTGTAAACTTTAAAGACGGAGCTGTAGTTTTCAAAGGAAAAAAATTAACTGGAGGAAGCTTTACAGTTGATATGACTTCATTAACTGCAACTGACTTAACTGGAGAATACCAAGGAAAATTAAATGGTCACTTAAAAGCTGACGATTTCTTTGGAACTGACAAATTCCCAACTGCAAAATTAGTTTTCAAAACTATCGGAGCTAAAGCAACTGACGTTTATACTGTAACAGCTGATTTAACTATCAAAGGAATCACTAAACCAGTAACTTTTGACATCACTGTAGCTGGAAACACTGCTACAACAGCTTTCAAAGTTGACAGAACTAAATACGATATCAAATACAACTCTGGTAACTTCTTCGAAAACTTAGGAGACAAAACTATCAATGACGATTTCGAATTGACAGTAGCTTTAAAATTCTAATATTTTAAGACTTACTAATTCTTATAAAAAAAACCTGAATGAAAGTTCAGGTTTTTTTATGCTTAAAAACGACATAACCTCCTAACTAACTCTTTTTAAAACATATATAATATAAAAAGATATTTTTTTTTGTTAAATTTGATTGATGCATCGAGTAACTATTTCAAAATAACTAATGAAATAACTATAGCCAAATGTCAAATTTTGTATTTCTATTCCCAAACCTCGCAAAGAAATACAAAAGTATTAGTTTCAAACTTTTTTTAATGGCATTCACCGCGTTATCCTCTTTGTCTGGTATTTCTCAAAATACAACAAGTAAATTGGATTCGATTGTTAAGGAATTAGGAATCAAAGATAAAGCTTCTCTTATTTTACTTAAAGGCCAGGCCGAAAGAGAAAAAAAAATGAGAGAGGAAAAATACATTAACTACCAAAATGTTCAAAAACAAAACAAACTATTTAATTTAATTGAACTCGAAATTCAGAATGCAAAATTTCTTTTAACCAAAGGATTCAATTACAAAGATGTAGCTGGAGAAATTTATCAATTAAAAGATTGGGAAGAATTTGCAGTAAGGGGAATTGTTGGAAGAAAATTTAGAGTTTTAACGGATCGAAATCTTAGCTCCACTTCTATTCTTCTCGACGAATTATTAAACCGGTCCACCGATCGTTTAAAAAAAATCAGTCTTGAAAACCAACAACTGAGCCGAACTCAGGAAAAAATAGATTCTCTGGTTGCTCAAAAAAGCCTGTACTATATTCCAAGTGATTCTGTTTCAAGAGAAATTTACCGTCTTCAATCAGAAAGGACAAGTAAAGATATCACTCTGATTTCCGAAAGGTTAAAAAATGCAGTCGACAGCATCCAGACATTGGAAATCATGGGAGACCAATTGAAATATAAAATTGAATCGGATATAATTGAAAATAACAGGCTCAGAAAACTAGAACTCGATCAATTGTTTACCAAAAAAGTCCCAGTTTTTGAGCGCCCTCTTATCAATACAGATCCCTTTGCTACTTCTATAAGAACAAACGCTCTTGTGATGTATTTTTATTTGATAAACAATAAAAATTCAATCCTTACCATGTTGCTTTTGATAATTGGAACCGCAATATATTTCAGATTACAAAAAGGAAAGTTTATTGATCTCGGCTTTAAAAAAGAAATGTTACTTGACATCAATATTTTAAACAGTCCCATTTCTGCCGCCATTTTGGTTGTGTTGAATTTATATCAATTTGTACTTCCAATGCCTCCACTTATTTTCTCCATAATTATCTGGACTATATCAACTATTGCATTGGTCATAATGATGCTGCATACGATAAAGACATTTGTCTGGAAAGTAATGATTTCTATCTTTATCCTTAATTTATTAGCCTTTTTTGATATTATAATATTAATTCACTTTGTCGGAGAATCTTATTTAATCTTAGCGATAAACATTCTAGGGATAAGTATAGGCATTTACTCCTTACTGAACAGGGGTCAATTTCAAAGAAAAATCTATTTATGGTATATTGTTGCAGGCGCCATTCTTCAAATTTTCTCCTTCTATTATCTGGTAAACGGCCACTATAATTTAGGAAAATTTTTAATGACAAAAGCCGTTTATTCCGTAGTGGTAATTTTTTCTCTTTACCATACTTTAATCGTTGTAAAAGAGATTAATTTGGTTTCCAAAATTTTAAAAACAACCGACGAAGATAGTTCGAAAAAAATGATAAAAGGCATCCCGCATAATTTTAACTTTAGCTTTTATCTACTTCTTTTTGTTGCTTGTTTTATTCTAATGATTAGAAACACCTATATTTTTCAAAGTATCGTTGATCCTTTTAGAAACTCTATTTCAGAGACTAGAAATATTGGAAATATCTCCTTTACATTTGAAAATATCATCATATTCATTCTTATTATTTTATTGTCTGGTTTTATTTCCAAGGTAGTTTCCTTTTTAGCAAGCGATAATCAGGTTATTAAAAACAAAGACAAGGCTAAAAACATAGGAAGCTGGATGTTTTTGTCAAGAATTACAATTGTAACTGTAGGTGTTCTGGTCGCATTTGCTTCGACCGGCATTCCGTTAGACAGAATAACACTAATCATAAGTGCACTTGGAGTCGGTATCGGTTTTGGTATGCAAAGCCTTGTCAACAACCTGATAAGCGGATTAATTATTGCCTTTGAAAAACCGGTAAATCTAAACGACATTATTGAAGTAGGTACACAATCCGGAAAAATGAAGTCAATCGGTATTCGGAGCAGTGTTGTTACAACATATGACGGAGCTGATGTCGTGATCCCAAATGGAGAATTATTAAATCAAAATTTAACTAACTGGACTCTGGGCAGCAACCAGCGACGATCACAAATTCGATTTGGAGTTGCCTATGGAACCGACTTAGAATTGACAAAAAAAATACTTTTAGAAATCCTGGAGAAAAATAAAAATATTCTAATGAAACCGGCACCAACCATTTGGTTTACCAAATTTGGGGATAATTCTATTGATTTAGTGGTAATGTATTGGATCAAACATTTCGATTTTGACTATGATGTTAAAAGTGAAATGATTATAGCCATTGACAAAGCATTAAAACAAAACAAAATTGTAATACCATTTTCGCAACAGGATATTCACATTATAAATAAAAATACAGAGCCTGAAGATTAAAGCATTTGTGTTTAGGCTCACAAATCATTCTCAATTCTACGTTAAAAAAGTTTAATTTACAATTGTCACTCTTTAATAAAAGAGATTTTCTTTTCAAAAACATAACGTTCTTAATACTTAAATAACACTTTGGTAATAGCTTATCATGGTTTGATTAACATTCGACTTCTAATTTTGGGCAACTAAAAAAAAGAAACTAGAAATCAAATCACAGTTATGAAAACAAAACTACCAATTGCAATTCTAACGCTGCTGAGCAGTTTTTTTATACAAGCCCAACAACAACCGAAAGGAATTACCGGTAACTCCAACTGGATGACCAACTGGACCGCTTTTAATCCAGCTAAAATAGAATATAGCGAAGCAACCAATATTATTGCCGGAACTATAGATAAAGATACCCGATTAACAAAACGTAATACTTATCAACTTGTTGGAGTAGTTTATGTTACCAATAACGCAACTTTAACTATTGAACCCGGAACTGTTATTCGAGGTGATGATAAAACCTGTGGAACTCTTGTTATTACAAATGGTTCCAAAATTATGGCAGAAGGTTTAGAAACTGATCCTATCATTTTTACTTCAAACAAAGAGATTGCAGAAAGAAAGCCTGGCGACTGGGGCGGAATTATTATTTTGGGAAAAGCTCCCATAAATACTATTGGCGGAATTCACATTCTTCCTTTTGATTTAGAACCAATGTTAAATCACTACGGAGGTCAGGATGCTGAAGACAATTCCGGAATCTTAAAATATGTAAGAGTTGAATATGCAGGTAGAAAATTAAGTTCGCTAAAAGAACTTAACGGAATTTCGTTAGCAGGAGTTGGAAGAAAAACGGTCTTAAGCAATATTCAGGTTAGTTATTCTAATGATGATTCTTTTGAATGTTATGGTGGTGATTTAAACATGAATAACCTAATTTCATATCGTACTACAGATGATGATTTCGATTTTACTCAGGGAGCACAAATCAATATTAACAACAGTATCGCCATTCGCCACCCCTTTTCATCAGATGTTTCCGGGTCAAGATGTTTTGAAGTAGATTCTTATGATAAAATAGGAAATACGGATATGACTAAAAAATTAACTAAAATAAATGCGAGTAATATCACTTTGGTTAATTTAGAAGAAAACAATCAGGGACTGGTGAGGGAATCTATTTATGTTAGAGAAAATACCTTTTTTAATCTGTCTAATAGTATTGTTTCAGGCTTCACTCCTTTTGTTTTATTGGAAGGAAATATCGGAGACGGTGACGCTAATTTATCAAAAATAACATTCAATAATCTTATAATTAATAATTGCAATGGCGGAATTACGAGCGAATCTGCAAGTGGAAACCCTACAATTCAAAGATTTTACGGAAACCCAACTTTCTTCCTGGATTACACTAAACTTAAAAATAGCGAATTGTTTACAATGCCTAATATTAAAGGCAATCCAGACTTTAGAATGAATGTTAACAACACGCTTGCTATTGGAAATTAAGATTTTAAAAGCGATCGTTTCTGGTAAAATTTAACAAATTTTCAAATTAAGAAAAGATTTTTTTGAAATTTTATGTCACCAATTCCAAATTACATTTATATCTTTGTCATATCAAAATAAGAAAATGAAAACATTAATGAACAATACTTGGTGGTGGAACAATTTACGTCAAACGTCGTGAACTAAGCTTCCTATGGTATTTTCAAAACTATAAATATAAAAGGCTTGTCATCACGACAAGCCTTTTTTTTTGGTTAAAACTAAACTGAAATATTCTAAAAATTAAAAAACTATATACATTGAAACCTTTTATACTCAACACACACTACAAACAAATTCTGGCAGACACTATCACACCAGTAAGTATTTATTTTAAAATAAGAGATAAATTCCCAAATAGTCTATTATTGGAAAGTAGTGACTATCACGGAAATGATAACAGTTTCTCTTACGTTTGCTGCAACCCGATTGCGACAATTAAGATTGAAAACGAAATCATTTCCAAAACTTTTCCTGATGGAACTACAGAACAAATCGCAATCGATGCTTCGACTAATATACCAGAAGTAATTCAGCAATTTTCAAGTCAGTTTAAATCGGAGAAAAATGATTTTAAATTCATTAATAACGGTTTATTCGGATACATTTCTTATGATGCTGTTCGCTATTTTGAGAAAGTTTCAATTGCTAAAAAAGACAGTGCGACTTTAATTCCAGATGTTTTTTATGCGGTTTATCAAAACATTATTGCGATCAATCACTTCAAAAATGAAGCCTATATCTTTTGTCATAGTGTTGATGGAAAAAACAACATTTCTGAAATTGAGCAATTGTTACAATCAAGAAATATTGCATCCTATAAATTCACCAAAGAAGGAGAAGGTTTTTCGAACTTAACTGATGAAGAATTCAAACACAATGTTGCTCTAGCCAAAAAACATTGTTTCCGTGGTGATGTATTTCAGTTGGTTTTATCACGTCGATTCACACAAGGTTTCAAAGGTGACGAATTCAATGTTTACAGAGCTTTACGCAGTATAAACCCATCTCCTTATTTATTCTTTTTTGATTATGGAGATTTCAAAATATTTGGGTCTTCACCCGAAGCGCAAATTATCGTAAAAAACAGAAAAGCCGAAATTCATCCAATTGCCGGGACGTTCAAACGAACAGGAAATGACGAGCACGATGCGGTTTTAGCCAAACAACTTTCTGAAGATAAAAAAGAAAACAGCGAACACGTAATGTTAGTCGATTTGGCCAGAAATGATTTAAGTCGAAACGGACATGATGTTAACGTTGAGAAATACAGAGAAGTTCAGTTTTTCTCGCATGTAATTCACCTGGTTTCTAAAGTTACAGGGCATTTACATGAAAAAGCGACAACGATGCAAGTAGTTGCCGATACTTTCCCAGCAGGAACTTTAAGCGGAGCACCAAAACACAGAGCGATGCAATTGATTGAAGACTACGAAAAAACAAATCGTAATTTCTACGGAGGCGCAATCGGCTTCATGGATTTTGAAGGAAACTTTAACCACGCCATTATGATTCGTACTTTCTTAAGCAAAAACCATCAATTGCATTGTCAGGCCGGAGCCGGAATTGTTGCCAGCTCTGACGAAGAAAGTGAAATGCAGGAAGTTTATAATAAATTAAGAGCTTTGAATACAGCGCTGGAAATGGCAGAGAAAATATAGTAATCAGTATTCAGTTTTTTAGTATTCAGTCGCAGAGAAAGAAATACAGAATATTCAGCGTTATGTCTCCCGAGGTTGAAACCTCGGATAATGTTTGAAAAACAAATATGAAAAGAATGCTTTATAAGCATAGCCAACGGTTTCAACCGTTGGAGATAAGGATTGACAAAACCCGATGAAACAATTAAAAAACAAACCATAAAAACCATAAATAATCATGAAAAAAGCAATTTCAATTTTATTATTAATCATTTGCGTAACAGCTTGTAATTCCGAAAAAAAAGAAAATCCAATTGAAGGAACCTGGCGTCTTATATCAGCTGAAACGACCGAAAAAGATTCGACTTTCTCGACTTTCAATCCAAAAACAAAAATGATTAAAATTATAAATGATACCCATTTTGCCTTTTTCAATCATGATTTGAATAACGGAAAAGACAGCACGGCAGCCGTGTTTTTTGGCGGAGGCGGAAAATATACTTTGAAAGACAGTGTTTACACCGAAAACCTGGAGTACTTCAATAACCGTCAATGGGAAAATGGAAAATTTGAGTTCGTTGTAAAAATCAAAAATGATACGCTAACTCAAAAAGGAATCGAAAAAGTAGAAAAATTAGGAATCAATCGAATTATTACAGAAAAGTACGTTCGAGAAAAATAAAAAAATAGTTTCAAGTTTCAAGTTTCAGGTTTCACGTTGTTGGAACTTGAAACAAAAAAAACTTGAAACCTGAAACAAAAAAACTCATGAAAAAGATATTAGTTATAGACAATTACGATAGTTTCACTTACAATTTAGTGCACTATTTAGAAGATTTGAATTGCGAAGTAACCGTTTACAGAAACGATGAATTCGAAATTGATGAAATCGCTTCTTTCGATAAAATATTACTTTCTCCGGGACCTGGAATCCCAGATGAAGCTGGGTTATTAAAAGCAGTAATAGAAAAATATGCTCCAACAAAAAGCATTTTAGGCGTCTGTTTAGGACAACAAGCAATTGGAGAAGTTTTTGGCGGAACACTTTCAAACCTTGATAAAGTATATCACGGTGTGGCAACCAATGTAAAAACAGTTGTTTCTGATGAAATTTTGTTTGAAGGTTTAGGAAACGAATTCGAAGTAGGAAGATACCACTCCTGGGTTGTTGATGCAAATTTACCAGACGTTTTAGAAGCGACTTCAATTGACGAAAACGGACAAATTATGTCTTTAAGACATAAAACCTTTGATGTAAGAGGTGTTCAGTTTCATCCGGAAAGTGTGTTGACTCCAAAAGGAAAATTGATATTGGAGAACTGGATTAAAAGTTAGTTTATTTTGTTTCAAGTTTCAGGTTAGCGAAACTTGAAACCTGAAACCTGAAACAAAAACTTAGAACCTTAGTCTCTTAGCAACTTAGAACCTTAAAAAAAATGAAAACTATATTAAATAAATTAATCAACCACGAAGTGCTTACAAAAGAAGAAGCCAAAGACGTATTGATTAATATCTCAAGTGGAAATTATAATCCAAGTCAGATTTCGGCATTTTTGACCGTATTTATGATGCGCAGTATTACTATTGATGAGCTTTCGGGTTTTCGTGAAGCTTTGTTGGAATTATGCGTTCGAGTTGATTTATCAGCTTACAACACCATCGATTTATGCGGAACGGGTGGCGATGGAAAAGATACTTTTAACATCTCCACTTTAGCATCGTTTATATCAGCAGGAGCTGGAATAAAAGTAGCAAAACATGGTAATTACGGAGTTTCATCGATTTCAGGATCAAGCAACGTGATGGAAAAAATGGGAATTAAATTCAGCAATGATCCTTCTTTTTTAGAGAAATGTATTGACAAGGCAGGAATCTGCGTTTTACACGCTCCCCTATTTCACCCCGCAATGAAAAATGTGGGACCAATCAGAAAAGAATTGGCGGTAAAAACGTTCTTTAATATGTTGGGACCAATGGTAAATCCGTCGTTTCCACAAAATCAATTGGTTGGTGTTTTCAATTTGGAATTAGCTCGTATGTATGCTTATTTATACCAAAACACCGATATCAATTTTACCATTTTACATTCTCTTGATGGATATGACGAAATTTCCTTAACAGGTCCAACCAAAACGATAACATCACACATGGAAGGCATGTTAAACCCTTCTGATTTTGGAGTTAGGCTTCTATCTCAAACTGAAATTGAAGGTGGAAAAACGATTGAAGAATCGGCAGAAATGTTCACCAATATTATTTCAGGAAAAGGAACAGAAGCCCAAAACAATGTCGTTCTGGCCAACGCGGCAATGGCAATTGCAACCGTTACAAAATGTTCTCCATTAGAAGGATTTGAACTGGCAAAAGAAAGCTTATTCTCCGGAAAAGGACTTCAGGCATTGAAAACATTACAAGAATTAAGTAAGTAAAAAATAGTTTCAAGTTTTCTTTTTTTCAGGTTTCAAGTTGTTGGAACGTAACCTGAAACTTGAAACTTGAAACCTGAAACAAATACAACATGAACATTTTAGATAAAATAATATTTGATAAACAGCGTGAAGTCGTTCTTAAAAAATCAATCATTCCGGTTTCACAATTGGAAAGTTCTGTTTTTTTTGGAAGAGAAACGATTTCTTTGAGTCAGAAATTGAGAACAAGTTCAACCGGAATTATTGCAGAACACAAACGTCGCTCTCCATCTAAATCAGTAATCAATCATAGTTTTACTGTTGAAGAAGTCGTAAAAGGTTATGAAAATGCAGGAGCGTGCGGAATTTCGGTTTTAACTGATGGAAAATATTTTGGAGGTTCCTTAGATGATTTACTATTGGCAAGAGCGAGTGTTAATATTCCACTATTACGAAAAGAATTTATTGTTGACGAATACCAAATTCTGGAAGCAAAAGCTTTTGGAGCCGATTTAATTTTATTGATCGCCGCGGTTTTAACTCGTGAAGAAATCAAATCATTATCCGAATTTGCAAAGAAATTAGGTTTAGAAGTTTTACTTGAGGTTCATAATCAGGAAGAATTAGAAAAATCAATTATGCCGAGTTTAGACATGATTGGCGTAAACAACAGAAACCTAAAAACATTCGAAGTAAGTTTAGATTTCAGCAAACAACTGGCATCACAAATTCCGGATGAATTCGTAAAAGTTTCTGAAAGCGGCATCTCATCAATAGAAGCCATTTCAGAATTAAGACCATATGGTTACAGCGGCTTCTTAATTGGAGAAAACTTCATGAAAACTGATAACGCCGGCCAAGCAGCTATTGACTTTATAAGTCAGCTGTAGGCAATAAGCTATAGGCTGTAAGCTTTTAGCAAAAAATAAATAAAAATCTGCGCAAAGCAAAAAGCCTATTGCTTAAAGCGAAAAGCATTAAAAAAAAATCAGCACAAAGCAAAAAAGCCTAAAGCTTATTGCTTATAGCTTAAAGCATCAAAAAAAATGAAACTCAAAATATGCGGAATGAAATATCCTGAAAACATACTCGAAGTAGGCACACTCCTACCCGATTATATGGGATTTATTTTCTGGGAAAAATCCGCGAGATACTTTAACGGAGAAATTCCGGAACTGATAGAAACGGTCAAAAAAGTAGGCGTTTTTGTAAATCAGAGTCAGAAAGAAATTCTGGAAAAAGTTCAGAAATATAAATTACGAGCCGTCCAATTACACGGAAATGAGTCGGTTGAATTTTTATCAGAATTAAAAAAGCAATTACCAAAGAAAGTCCAAATCATAAAAGCTTTTTCTGCAGATAATGATTTTGATTTTGAGATTTTAAAACCTTACGAAGCGGTCTGCGATTACTTTCTTTTTGATACAAAAGGAAAACTACCAGGCGGCAACGGAACCACATTTGACTGGACTATATTAAAAGAATACAAGTCTAAAAAACCATTCTTTTTGAGTGGTGGTATTGGAATAAATGAATTAAAAGCGATCGAAGAAATTTCAAAAAGTAATTTACCTATTTATGCTATCGATGTAAATAGTAAATTTGAAATCGAACCGGGGCTGAAAAACAAAAATCTATTTAGCAATTTCAAACGAAAATTTGATGTTGCAAACTTTTAAACTTTAAACGAAATGAACTTTAACGTTAACGAAAAAGGATATTACGGAGAATTTGGAGGAGCTTATATTCCCGAAATGCTATATCCGAATGTAGAAGAATTACGTCAGAATTATTTAAAAATAACAAGCGAACCTGATTTTAAAGCTGAGTTCGATCAATTGTTGAAAGATTACGTTGGACGCCCTAGTCCGCTTTATTTTGCGAAGCGTTTATCTGAAAAATACAATACCAAAGTCTATCTAAAAAGAGAGGACTTAAATCATACAGGCGCACATAAAGTCAACAATACTATCGGGCAAATATTGGTTGCAAAACGTTTAGGCAAAAAAAGAATTATTGCTGAAACCGGAGCTGGCCAGCATGGCGTTGCAACAGCTACTGTTTGTGCATTAATGGGTCTGGAATGTATCGTTTATATGGGTGAAATTGACATTGCGCGTCAGGCGCCGAACGTGGCACGTATGAAAATGTTAGGTGCAGAAGTTCGTCCGGCACTTTCGGGTTCCAGAACTTTAAAAGATGCAACAAACGAAGCAATTCGTGACTGGATCAATAATCCGGTTGATACACATTATATTATCGGATCAGCGATTGGACCGCATCCTTATCCTGATATGGTAACGCGTTTTCAAAGTGTTATTTCTGAAGAAATAAAATGGCAGTTAAAAGAAAAAGAAGGACGTGAAAACCCTGATTATGTTGTAGCTTGCATTGGCGGCGGAAGTAACGCCGCCGGAACGTATTACCACTTTTTACACGAGCCTGAGGTTGGAATCATAGCAGTTGAAGCTGCAGGAAAAGGTGTTGACAGCGGTCATAGCGCGGCAACAAGTAAATTAGGAAAAGTAGGCGTTATTCATGGTTGTAAAACCCTTTTGATGCAAACACCAGACGGACAAATTACGGAACCGTATTCGATTTCTGCAGGTTTAGATTATCCAGGAGTTGGCCCAATGCACGCGCATTTGGCACAAACCGGACGCGGTGAATTTTTCTCCGTTACCGATGACGATGCAATGAACGCTGGTTTGCAATTGACAAAATTAGAAGGAATTATTCCGGCGATCGAAAGTGCCCACGCTTTTGCGGTTTTAGATCAAAAGAAATTTAAACCAACTGATATTGTTGTGATCAGCCTTTCGGGACGTGGCGATAAAGATTTAGACAATTATATCGACTATTTTAAATTGTAATAAAAATCGTAATTTGGGCGTTCGCTTATAAAACCAAATAACGAGAAAAATAATAATTATGGAACAGTTATTCTCATACGGAACCTTACGTTCAAAACAAATTCAAATGCAGCTTTTTAATAAGGTATTAACCGGAACTAAAGATCAGCTTTTAGGGCACAAACTAAAAAGTCTTCAAATAGAAGAAGAATTTGGAATGGCAGATTATGTTGTTGCAGTGCCAACAGAAGATGCTTCAGATCCTATACATGGTATTGTTTACAATATTTCTCCTTCTGATTTAGCTAAAGTAGATATATTCGAATCGAATGCTTATAAAAGAGTGGAAGTTAAATTGAAGTCGGGAATCGTTGCCTGGATTTATATAGAAAGTTAAGAAAAAAAATGATTTTAGCAGCAGCACAAACAAAACCAACCCGGGGAAATATTGAAGCTAATTTATTAGATCATTATCGTCTTATCGAATTGGCGGTGCAAAATGGAGCGCAATTAATTGCATTTCCTGAAATGTCTATTACAGGTTATGAAAGAGAAAATGCTCAAAAATTAGCTTTCAAAAAAAACGATTCTCGATTAGATCATTTGAAAAAACTGGCTTCTGAAAATAATATTATCATTGTTGCCGGTGCGCCAATTCAATTTGAAAAAGAAATGTTTATCGGAGAGTTTGTTATTTCTCCGGATCAATCCGTTTCGATTTATACGAAGCAGTTTTTGCATGAAGGCGAAGATGAGTTTCAATCTTCATTTGATTATAATCCGATGATTACGATTGAAGATCAAAAAATTTCATTTGCTATTTGTGCTGATATTGATAATCCGTTACATCCCGAAAATGCTTGTAAAAAAGCTACTGACATTTATATTGCCAGTATTTTCTTTTCGCCAAACGGGATTCTGAATGCGTATCGAGATTTACAAAGCTATGCTGCGAAACACAGAATGAATGTTTTGATGTCGAATTTCAGCGGAGAATCATGGGGTTCGCCATCAGCGGGACAAAGCGCTTTTTGGAATAATAAAGGAGAATTGATTAGACAAATGAATGATTCGAATTCCGGATTATTATTGGTTGAGAATAAAAATGATAATTGGACAAGTAAAGTTGTGAAGATTTAAAAAATAAATGCCACAGATTGCACAGATTAGAAAGATTTTTTTCACGCAGATTTGGCAGATTAGAGCAGATTTAAATTAATTAAAAAGATCTGCGCAAATCAGCTTAAATCCATTTTTAAATCTGCGTGAAATAAATTTACCGCTGTAATCAATGAAAATCATTTATCCCGATAGCTATCGGGAGTGGCAAAAAAATAACTTAATAAAATACCTAACAGATTTTGAAAACCTGCTAGGATAAAAAATAAAAATAATGAACAGAATAACTCAAAAATTACAAGAAGACAAAAAGATACTTTCTATCTATTTTTCTGCCGGATATCCTAACTTAAATGATACCGTTCAGATTATTCAGGATTTAGAAAAAAATGGCGTTGATTTAATTGAAATTGGTTTGCCTTTTAGTGATCCTTTGGCGGATGGTCCAACAATTCAGGCGAGTTCAACAACAGCGCTTCATAACGGAATGACAACTCAAATTCTTTTTGATCAGCTGAAGAACATCCGCGAAAGCGTAAAAATTCCTTTGATTATCATGGGCTATTTTAATCCGATGCTGCAATATGGAGTTGAAGCATTCTGTAAAAAATGCGCAGAAATCGGTATCGACGGATTAATTATTCCGGATTTACCGGTTGATGTTTATGCAGATGAATACAAAGCAATTTTCGAGAAATACGGATTAATCAATGTGTTTTTGATTACACCTCAAACTTCAGACGAACGCATTCGCTTTATCGACAGCGTTTCAAACGGATTTATTTATATGGTAAGTTCTGCCAGTGTAACGGGTTCTCAATCTGGTTTTGGAAATATTCAGGAAAGCTATTTCGAAAGAATCGGAAACATGAATTTGAAAAACCCACAAATTGTTGGTTTCGGAATTTCGAATAAAGAAACTTTTAATCAGGCTACGAAATTTGCAAAAGGTGCCATTATTGGAAGTGCTTTTATCAAACATTTGAGTGAAAGTGGTTCTGGGAAAATTTCGGAATTTGTTGGGGAGATTCGATAAGAATATATTTCTGATTTAAAGTCCAAACGCATAGTTATTTCGACGAAGGAGAAATCCTCGTTAGGAACTCGACAAAGATTGACCCTTAGGAATAGAGCTGCTTGCGAGGATTTCTCCTTCGTCGAAATGACAAAATTACGCATAACTGCACAAAGCTGGATTAACATCTTACAATGTTAATCCAGCTTTTTTATTTCTTAACAATACCTTTAAAAAAGCATAATTTAACAAAAAACAACTACACCGTTTTATGTTAATATTTTGTTAAACAAAAATTAAACGATCGTTTAATTTAAACACTTGTTTAATTTTGTACCCGATTAGAAACACTACCATGTCAAACATCGAATTAAACGATAAAAAAATTCAGATTCTGGAAGTTGCTGAAAAGCTATTTTCTGAGAAAGGATTTGAGGGGACATCGATACGGGATATCTCAAAACATGCAAAAATTAATATTGCAATGGTCTCGTATTATTTTGGTTCAAAAGAAAGACTACTGGAGGCTTTAATTCTTTACAAAACTTCCGATTTAAAACTACAACTCGAAAATTTATTGCAAGAAAATCTCGAACCTATTGAAAAAGTCAATAAATTAATCGAAATTTACATTAACAGAATCAGTTGTAACAAAGGGATTTTCAGAGTTTTACACTTCGAAATCAATTCAGAAAAGAGAGAAAAAAGCATGATTGCCTTTACCGAACTCAAAAAAGGAAATCTAAAATCGGTAGAAAGTATTATAGCTCAAGGCCAGTCAAAAGGCGTTTTTAGAAAAGATGTTATAATTCCGCTTCTTACGCCAACGATCATTGGAACCTTTTTTCACTTTCACATGAATAAATCTTTTTTTGTGGAATTACTGAATTTAAAAACAGAAGAAATGTATAATAATTACATTAAAACCAGTCTTACAAAGCACATTCAACAAACTATAAAAGCGCTACTTGTTTATGAAAATTAATCCATTATTGCTCTTTGGTATATTCTTCATCGGAATCTCATCAATAGAAGCACAAGAAAAAACAAGTTTAACCTTAGACGAAGCCGTAAAACTGGCTTGGGAAAAAAGTAACGAAGTTACGCTTGCCAACACTAAGGTAAACTCAAAAAAATACGAATTACAAGAGGTTAAAAACAATCAATATCCAGATATTAAAATCTCTGGTCAATACCAACGCTTAACAAAAGCTTCAATTGACATGCATAATGATGAGGCTAGTGCCGAGCCAATGCCATCTCCGGATCAGGCGTTGTTAGGAATGGCAACTCTAAGTTTGCCAATATTTTCAGGTTTTAAAATTCAGAACAGCATCAAAGCATATGATAATTTATATGAAGCTGAAAGTGCTTATGCTGCCAAAACAAAAGAGGATGTTGCTTTACGTGTAATCACTTATTATACTGCATTATATAAAGCACAAAAAACGTTGGATCTTTTAAACGAAAATCAAAAACAAGCGAAACAGCGCGTTACTGATTTTACAGAACTAGAGAAAAACGGAATCATACCAAGAAATGATTTATTGAAAGCGCAATTATTGGTTTCAAAAACGCAATTATCTATTGATGAAGCGAATAACAATATCAATAACATTAATTTTTATCTGACTACTTTACTTAAGTTAGATCCAAATGTAAAATTGGCTGTTAATGAAGGTGATTTCTTTAGTCTAAAAACAAGCAATGCTCCATCATCTGATGCGGTTGCACTTGAAAACAGAAAGGATTTAGAAGCAATTCGTTTGCAACAAAAAGCAAGCGAGGCTAACATCAAAATAGCAAAAGCAGGTTATTATCCTACATTAGCTTTACTAGGTGGTTATACAGCATTGGATCTTAAAGATTTTATTACTGTAAAATATGCAATGAATTTTGGACTTGGTTTATCATACGATATTTCAGGACTTTATAAAAACAGTGCACATGTAAAAGTTGCCGAAAGTCAGGCTTTAGAAGCAAAAAGTTCAGAAGCAATTTTGACTGATCGTATTAAAAATGAAGTTCAGAAATCTCTTGAAGATTATGATTTAGCCATTAACCAAAGTGTGGTTTATGACGAAGCACTTCAACAAGCATCTGAAAACTATAGACTTG
Organism: Flavobacterium sp. LC2016-12; assembly: GCF_015351595.1. Lineage (GTDB taxonomy): Bacteria > Bacteroidota > Bacteroidia > Flavobacteriales > Flavobacteriaceae > Flavobacterium. The sequence goes on from NZ_JADKPT010000004.1 coordinate 299,202, forward strand.
TAAAAGATAAATTTGATAATGGATTGTCTGACACTAATGATTTGGTCGAAGCCGATGTTGAACATCTAAATGCCAAAATTAATACTGCTTTGTCTAAAGCAACCATTATTCAAAAATATTACGAATTACTTTCAGTATCAGGCCAATTATCACAATCATTCAATCTTTCTAAAATATAATCGATCGTTCTCATGGAAAAGAAAAAAACAAATACTAAATTCATCATTATACTAACCGTTTTGGTTTTATTAGGAGGAACTTACGGAATATCAAAATACTTACACGGACAGGCTCACGAAGAAACGGATGATGCTCAGATTGAGAAAAAAATGAATCCAATTATTCCGAGAGTATCTGGATATATTAGTAAAGTGTATGTAAAAGATAACGACTTTGTAAAAAAAGGAGATACTTTATTTACTATCGATAAAAGAGATTATCAATTGAAGATTGATGAAGCAAATGCTGCTTTGTTAGGTGCTGAAGGTCAATACGAAGCTGCAAAAGCAGATATCGGAAGTGCAAATGCAAGTATTTCAGTTTCTGATGCTCAAATGAGATCTGCAAGTGGTTCAATTGAAAGTGCTAAAATTAGATTGAGACAAATTACAAACGATTACAACCGTTACAATAATTTGTACAAAACACATACTATCACAAAACAACAATATGAGCAAGCTTTGACTGCAAAAGAAGAAGCTGAGAATCAAGTTCGTGTTTTGGAGCAACAACAAAGAGCTAGTTCTTACCAAAAATCGGTAATTGAATCTAAATCTAAAGCTTCTGACAAACAAACAGAAGTTGCTGCAGCAAACATTAAAAGAGCTAAAACAATGTTGGATGTTGCTCACTTAAATCTTACTTACACAGTTGTAACAGCTGCAATTGATGGTCAGGTTTCTAAAGTTGATATTCAGCCAGGACAATTGGTTCAGCCAGGACAATCTTTATTTTACATCATCAATAACAATGAGGCTTGGGTTGTAGCTAACTTTAAAGAAACACAATTAAACAAAATGATCGTGGGACAAAAAGTAAGCTTAAAAGTAGATGCTTATCCAAACTATGAGTTTAAAGGAATTGTAACTTCATTCTCTCCTGCTACAGGATCTCGTTTTTCATTATTACCTCCTGATAACGCTACAGGAAACTTCGTAAAAACAATCCAGAGATTACCGGTAAAAATTAGTTTAGATCCATCGAATGACCCTGAGAAAGTAAAATTATTGAGACCAGGAATGAATGTTGATGTAGACGTACATTTAAAATAAATAAATGGCAACAGCAGTACAAGCAGACGACGATTTAGTAGAATACGGTTACAGACGAGTTATTATTACAATTACAGCAGTACTTTGTGCTTTGCTGGAAATTGTAGATACTACGATTGTAAACGTAGCTCTTACAGACATGCGCGGAAGTCTTGGTGCTACCTTGACGGATGTGGCGTGGGTAATTACAGCATACGCTATTGCGAATGTTATTGTAATTCCGATGACGAGCTGGCTATCGCAGCAATTTGGAAGACGTAATTATTTTGTGGCTTCTATCATAATCTTTACGGTCTGTTCCTTTTTATGCGGTAATGCAACGAATATTTGGGAATTGGTGGCTTTTAGGTTTGTTCAGGGAATGGGTGGAGGTGCCCTTCTGGTAACAGCCCAGACCATTATTACTGAAAGTTACCCCATTGCAAAACGTGGTATGGCGCAAGCTATTTACGGAATGGGTGTAATTGTAGGACCAACTTTGGGACCACCTTTAGGAGGTTATTTAGTAGATAATTATTCCTGGCCTTATATCTTTTACATCAATATTCCACTAGGAATTATTGCAACTATTTTGGCATTAACTTTTGTTAGAAGTCCAAAATATGGAGAAAAATTGAAAGCAAATCAGGTTGACTGGTGGGGAATTATATTGTTATCCGCTTTTATCGGATCCTTACAATTCGTTTTAGAGCATGGTCAACAAGACGACTGGTTTAATGATTCTCTTATTGTAACTTTAAGTGTTGTTACGGTTCTTGGATTAGTGCTTTTCATTTGGAGAGAGCTAACCTATAAACATCCAATTGTAAACTTAAGTGTTTTAAAAGATGGTAACTTAAGAATTGGAACTGTAATGTGTTTTATTCTAGGTTTCGGATTATACGGATCGACTTTAATTATTCCGATTTACACGCAGTCAATTTTAGGATGGACCGCAACTGACGCCGGATTATTATTGATTCCAGGTTCAATCACGACAGCGATCATGATGCCATTTGTTGGAAACATGATCCAGAAAGGAGTTCCGCAAGGTTATATGGTAGGAGTTGGATTTTTAGTTTTCTTCTTCTTTACTTTTATGATGCAAACTCGTATGACACCTGATACCGGTGTAGAACATATGTATTGGCCTTTGATTTTAAGAGGAATTGGCTTAGGATTGCTTTTCGTGCCAATTACTACACTTTCGCTTTCCACTTTAAAAGGAAAACATATTGGGGAAGGTGCCGCTTTTACAGGAATGATGAGACAATTGGGAGGTTCATTTGGTATCGCGATTATTACCACTTTTATTACCCGTTTAAGTCAGGAACACAGAGTTAATTTGTTAACGAATTTGGATCCTGCAAAATACGATGTACAACAGCGTATTTTAGGAATGCAGCATGCATTTATGGCAAAAGGATATAGTGCCGATGTTGCCCTTAAAAAAGCCTATCAGGCAATAGATTATTCAATCATGAAACAAAGTACTGTAATGTCGTACATAGACATTTTCATGTATTTAGGAATCATGTTCTTATGTTGTATTCCAATTATCCTTTTTATCAAAAGAGGTAAAAACAAGATTAATCCTGCTGATGCAATGCATTAATAGCGTTAATATAATAATTGATTTATAAATTATAATACGAAAAAGCCGGGTAATTCATTTAACCCGGCTTTTTTATTTTTTTTTGAATTAATCTTCTGGTATAGATTACAGGGATTGATCCCGAAGCCTCAGGACCTGCCTACAATATGGATATCAAGATTACAGGAATTGAAATCCCTGCCTACAATATGGATAGAGTCTACGACTCTCAGTCAAAAATCTTAGTATCTTAGCAACTTAGAACCTTCGCATCTTAAAAATTATCTCGTAAAAACCAAATGATTTCCCTTAGATAGATTCGCATCAAATTGATATCCTTCATAATTGAAACCTTTTAAATCATCAATAGTTTCGGCATTAGTATCGATTATATAGCGCACCATCATACCTCTCGCCTTTTTCGCAAAAAAACTGATCATTTTTAGTTTTCCGTCCTTGTAATCTTTAAAATCCGGAGTGATTACGGGAACTTTTAGGGCTTTTACATCAACGGCAGAAAAATATTCGTTACTGGCTAAATTCACGAATAATTCCCCTTTTTTCAATTCTTTATTCAAAGCTTTTGTAACGGCTGGTTTCCAAAATTCGTGTAAGTTTTTATATTCCCCAATTGGCATTTTTGTTCCCATTTCTAAACGGTACGCCTGCATTAAATCTAATGGTTTCAAAACTCCGTAAAGTCCAGAAAGAATTCTAAGTTTATCTTGTAAGACTTCTAATTTTTCTAACGGAATTGTATAAGCATCCAATCCTGTATAAACATCGCCATCAAAAGTATAGACGGCAGGACGTGCATTTTCTGGAGAAAAAGGTGTTTTCCATTTTTGATTACGCTCCCAGTTTAAGTCGGATAATTTATCTGAAATTGACATTAATTCAGATAATTCGGCTGGTTTTTTAGTTTTTAAAATTTTATGAACCTGGCGTGCTTCTTTTAAAAAAGACGGTTCAGTATATTGAGTAGTTGGTAATTCTTTTTCGAAATTCAGTGACTTCGCTGGCGATATAACAATTTTCATTTGTACGTTTTTCTATGATTCAAAAATACAAATTGAATTTTTAAAAATGAGGTATCAGAATTGATTTGTTTGATAGCTGTATAAAAGCGAAATATCGTAACAAGTCCCAGCGGGACAAAATGTTTATAGAAAAGAAAATCTACAGCACTTCAAAACCCCAGAGGGTGAAATAATAAACGTTCTGTAATTTTTATATCGCTCCAATGGAGCTTTAATCAAAACGTAATAAATTTAGCTATAAACATTCTGCTCCTCTGGAGCTTTAAATCGCATAAATGCTATTTTGGCAAAAAAAGATAATCGAAACTATTAATTTCTTCAAAAAAGTACACATTAGATTATAAAAGGCATTTTCTATGTTGTAAATTTGCACACGTTTCATTCCTCTTCAAGAAAAGAAACGTATTATTTAAAATCCGTGAATTCGTGGCTATACAAACAAATTATAAAACAGCTTTACAACATAAAATCTTCGGAATTATTTCGCAGGCTTCTCAGGAACTAAACGTGGACAGTTACGTTATTGGTGGTTTTGTACGTGATTTGCTTTTAAACCGAGGTTCTAAAAAAGACATTGATGTTGTTGCCGTTGGAAGCGGAATAGAATTGGCTTTGAAAGTTTCTGAATTGCTTCCAAAAAAACCAAAAGTACAGGTTTTCAAAACATACGGAACTGCAATGCTTCGTTTTGAAGATACTGATATAGAATTTGTTGGTGCACGAAAAGAATCTTATAATTTTGACAGCCGAAACCCGATTGTTGAAAATGGTACTTTAGAAGATGATCAAAATCGTCGTGATTTTACAATCAATGCTTTGGCTCTATCATTAAACGAAAAAACATTCGGAGATCTTTCTGATCCTTTTAATGGGTTGGCTGATTTGGAGAATAAAACAATTAAAACACCTTTAGATCCGGACATTACCTATTCTGATGATCCGTTGAGAATGCTTCGTGCCATTCGTTTTGCGAATCAGTTAGGTTTTGAGATTGAGAAAAATTCTCTTGATGCGATTACTAAAAACGCGGAGAGAATTAAAATCATTTCCGGAGAAAGAATTGTCGATGAATTGAACAAAATTCTTTCGACAGATAAACCTTCGATCGGATTTTTACTTTTGTACCAAACTGGACTTTTAGATATTATTCTTCCTGAATTAACAGCTTTAAATCAGGTAGAAGAAATTGAAGGTCATACCCATAAAAACAACTTTTACCACACCTTAGAAGTTGTCGATAATATTTGTCCAAACACAGATGATGTTTGGTTGCGTTGGTCGGCTTTGTTACACGATATTGGAAAAGCACCGACAAAACGTTTCACTAAAAAACAAGGCTGGACTTTTCACGGTCATGAATTCTTAGGAGGAAAAATGGCTAAGAAAATTTTTGAACGTTTGCACATGCCATTGAACCATAAAATGAAGTTTGTGCAAAAAATGGTGATTATGAGTTCGCGTCCTATTGTTTTGGCACAAGATATTGTAACAGACAGCGCTGTTCGCCGTTTGGTTTTTGATGCTGGTGAAGATGTGGAAGATTTAATGACTTTGTGCGAAGCGGATATTACAACTAAAAATCCGGCAAAGTTCAAGAAGTACCATAAAAACTTTGATATTGTTCGCAAGAAAATTGTTGAAGTTGAAGAACGCGATCACGTTCGTAATTTTCAGCCACCAATTTCTGGTGAAGAAATCATGGAAATCTTCAACTTGAAACCTTCCCGTGAAATTGGAGTTTTAAAAGAAGCTGTAAAAGAAGCAATTTTAGAAGGTGATATCCCGAATGAATATCAGGCTGCTTATGATTTTATAATCAAAAAAGCTGAAAAAATGGGTTTAAAAAAAGGTACATAGTAACAAAGGCACGAAGCAACAACGGTTTAAAACTTTACTTTAAAATTGTAGGAAAATTTACTTAATTTTGTAAAAAATATAAGTCATGACAGCATCCGAATTAAAACTCTATTTATTAGAAAAAATAATAGAAACAACTGATATCGATTTATTGTTAAGAATAAAATCTTTATTAGAAGAGAATAATTATGCCGTATCAGAAGAAAGCTTAGCTGAAGTCAATGAACCAGCTTTAAAGTATGAAAAAAATATACGGATTTTTACTCCCGAAGAACAAAGAAAAATAGATCAGGCATTAAGAGAATACGAAAATGGCGAATGTATTTCTGATGAAGAAGCTCAACGAGAAATACAGGCATGGTTAGAAGATTAATTTGGTCAATTACTGCTCAAAATTCAAGGAAGAGTATTTTTGATTATTGGAATTTTCGAAATAAATCAAAAATATATAGCAATAAATTGAATGTCCTTTTTAATGAAAATTTAAAAATTGTTTTAAGGCTTCCTGAATTTGGTAATTCCATAAATAACTCAGATATAAAATTCATAATTATTAGTCATTTTGAATTAACTTATAAAATAACGCCAACCGAAATTATCGTTCTGGACATCTGGGATACTAGGCAACGTCCTGATAATTTTCCATTTAAATAAAATTAAAAAACTTAGCATCTCAGAATCTTAGTCACTAAAAAAAGAATGAAAAAACATTTCCCTACAATCGCAAAAACAGCATTAGTTTTAGTTTATTTAGTAATTGTCGCAGGAGCTTTAGTTCGTATGACAGGATCTGGAATGGGTTGTCCGGATTGGCCGAAATGTTTTGGATATTACATTCCACCAACAGATTTAAAAGAATTGACCTGGGAGCCGAACCGTGCATTTGAAAAAGGACAGGTAATTATTAAAGATGAAAGTCTTTTGGTTGCAAAAGATAATTTTACTACTGAAACTTCTTTTGATCCTTCACATTGGGAAAAATATACCAAACACGATTACGCGCTTTTTAATCCGTTGCATACCTGGATTGAATACATCAACAGACTTTGTGGTGCTTTGGCAGGAATGGCTTGTTTTTTTATGGCTATCGCTTCTTTCAGATTTTGGAAACAAAATAAAAAAATCACTTTACTTTCCTGGTTGGTAGTATTTATGATGGGCTTTCAGGCCTGGTTGGGCGCAAAAGTGGTTTACTCTGTATTAAACCCAATAAAAATAACAGTTCACATGGTTATGGCTTTGGTAATTGTTGCCGTAATTTTATACATCATTCAATTGGCAAGACCAAAATTAGCTACTGTAAAATACAATTCTACTTTTAGAAACGTGCTTTTGTTTTCGCTTCTATTGACTTTAATTCAGGTAGCCATTGGAACACAAGTGCGTCAGTTTGTAGACGAGCAAGTTAAAAATGGTTTGACTGCAAGTATTCTATGGTTACAAAATCCATCAGTTACTTTTTATGTTCACCGCTCTTTTTCTATTTTAGTGTTATTAGTAAATGTTTATTTATACATTAAAAACACCAAATTTGGCTTGGGGTATTCAAAAATAAACTGGGTAATTGCAATAATTGGAGTTGAAATTCTCACCGGAATGGCAATGGCATATCTTGATTTCCCAATAGGAAGCCAGGCGATACATTTGGTATTAGCTTCTATCCTATTCGGAATTCAGTTTTATATGATTTTGGAAGCTAAGAAACCTACCCCAGCCAACTCTTAAAATCCTGAACTTTTTCACGACTTACAATTACCTCATCTTCTTTGTATGAAGGTAAAATTACTTTTAGGCGAGAATTGGTGTACACCTGAATTTCTTTTATAGCCTGAAGCGGCACTATGAATTTTCTGCTAACGCGGAAGAAATCCTTCATGTCTAATTCCTGCTCCAGAATTTCTAAAGTCGAATCGATTAAATAGTTTCGATTATCGAAAGTATGAATGTAAGTTCCTTTATTTTCACTAAAGAAACATTCAATTTCTTCAGTAGTTATTACTTTTAAGTGTTGTCCAATTTTAACTGTGAATCGCTTTTTAAAATTCTTTTCAAAAGGATTTGAAAGCATTCTTCGTATTTGTTCAAAGTCAAGTTGAAGATTTTGATTTTCTGAATTTGATTTTGGTAAACGCGTTTTAAATTTAGTAACTGCCACTTCCAAATCATCTTCGTCAATTGGCTTTAAAAGATAGTCTATACTGTTCAGCTTAAACGCTTTTAAAGCATATTCATCATACGCTGTTGTAAAAATAATAGCACTTTTAATATCTATTTTTTCAAAAATTTCAAACGACAAACCGTCAGATAATTGAATATCCAGGAATATTAAATCAGGATGTTCATTATTGGTAAACCACTCTACAGATTCCTCCACAGAGTGCAACATGGTTTCTACGGCAATTTCCAGTTTCTCAAGCTTTCGCTGCAATAATCTTGCTGCCGGTTTTTCGTCTTCTATAATTAATGTGGTCATGTACTAAACTGAAAAATTTAAAAAATAGTTTAAAATTACTCCCATTTATTGGTATTTGAAGCTTCCTTATCCATATATTCCTGAATTTTCTTTTGCTCCCAATCCCCATTGAAAAAAATATCCGGTCCAAATACTGTAAAAGCATGGATCACTAAAGCAATACCCCAGTAAAATGCTGTCGAATAAGTATGCCAATCTAATAAACCATTTTCCTGAAGGTTCCATCCAAAAAAATCTCCATCCAAATTCGAAATAATGATTAAAATATTAATAATAATGTAAACCTTCAGGTGCGAGTAAAAGCCTTTTATTTTTTTTACTTTTTTGTATGCCCTTTCAAAACTTTCGTCATTCTTAAATTCCTGTGCGTATTCTTCGTACATGCGTGTTCTAAAACGTCCCATTTTTTTTTTAATTTTAAATTATTGCCACTTGCTTTGATTCTCTTTTTCTTTATCCATGATCTCTTTGATCTTTCTTTCTTCCCAGCCTTTTCCTAATACCGGAAATACTTCGAAAACTTTCAAACCATGAAAAACGACCCCTACTCCCCACCACATTAAAGGCCAGTAAAACCATAAATGATCTGGTGTTGTATATAAATTGATAAAAATCAAAACTATGTTAACAATAATAAAAGAAGTTAAATTACCATAAAATCCTTTTATATTCTCGACTTTCTTTTTAGCCAAATAATATTTATCCTCGTCATTAAAATTTACTTCCATAATTACTCCCATTTTTGTGTTTTTGTTCGTTTATCTAAAATATTTTTCAATTTGCGTTCTTCCCATTCTTCTCCAAAGATTTTATAATACGCAAATAAGTCAATTGCAGACACTAAAAATACACTGGTCCAAATAATCATTACAACACTGTTCAAATATATCATCGGAAAGAAATTTAGAGATATACCATAAAACTCTTTTAAAACATAAATAATTAATCCAATAGCATAAATAAATGCATGTAAATAAAAGGATCTTAGTTTGACTATCTTTTTACTAAAAATCGCTTCAAATTTAAATTTTTCCTGATTATAATTACAATTCGTTTCCATGACTATTTCCAGGTTTGTTTTTTACTTTCTTTTTCCCTTTCTATAAATTCTCTAATTTTTCGTTCTTCCCATTCTTTATTAAAAAATGGTGAAACTCCAAAAGCTTTCAATCCGTGAAATAGGACTCCTACACCCCATCCAAGTATGCACCAAATAAACCATAAATATTCTGGCGAAGTCATTAGATTTATAACAAGTAACATTATAGTTACAAGAATGAAAACTGCCAAATGCTGATAGAAATCTTTTATCTCTTTCACCTTTTTTCGAGCCTGATGATAGCGTCTTTCTTCATTATAATCTGGTTCCATAACTATTCCCAATTTTGCGTTTTCTTTTCTTTTTCCATAATCTCGCGAATTTTTCGTTCTTCCCAGTCTTTATTAAAAATAGGTGAAACTCTAAAGGCTGTCAATCCATGCATGACAATTACAAATCCCCAGCCAAGCAAAGAATACCAAAAATATAAATAGCCAGGAGAAGTCAAAAGATTTACAGCTATAACAATCGGGTTACAAAGAAAGTAGACAGTCAAGTGAGCATAAAAATCCTTAATTTCCTTTACTCTTTTTTGAGCCTGATAATAACGTTCTGCTTCAGCATAATTTGTTTCCATAATTATTTCCAGGTTTGCTTATTGTTTTCTTTTTCGAGAATCTCTCTGATTTTTCGTTCTTCCCAATCTGAACTGTAACCGAAAACTTTAAAAGCGTGCATTACAACTCCAAATCCCCAGCCTAAAGCCGAAAACCAAAACCACTGAAATCCAGGAGAATACCTCAAATTTATAAAAACTAAAAATGGAATAACACAACAATATGAAATTACATTTCCATAAAACCCTTTTAACTCCTCTACTCTTTTTTTAGCTCTGAAATAAGCCTTATTTTCATCGCTATAGTCTGCACTTGTTTCCATAACTGTTATTTGTTTCGTTAAAATCGGAATCTTAACGGTGAATGTTTCTTCATTTTGTTCAATCAATACTTTTCTGTTGGTTATAATCCCATATCGATTTACGATATTTTGCAATCCAACTCCTTGTCTGTCTTGTAAAACTTCTTTTTTCTGAAAATCATTTTGAATTGCCAAATAATCTCCGTCAATAAAAATTCGAATATGCAATGGTTTCTGTTCACTTACCACATTATGCTTTACTGTGTTTTCGAGTAAAAGCTGTAAAGACAAAGGAACCACTCTTGCTTCCGGATTAATTGCTGTCGTTGGCAATTCGTAAAACAAACTGTTTTCGAAACGCATTTTCAACAGGTTCATATAGGTTTTGGCAAACGACAATTCATCTTCTACTGAAACCAATTCCTTGTCTTTTTGCTCCAAAACATAGCGATAAATCTTAGATAAAGAAGTGGTGAATCGCTGTGCATTATCCGGATTTTCTTCAATCAAAGAACTTAATACATTTAGGCTGTTAAAAAGAAAATGAGGATCAATTTGATTTTTTAAACTTTCGAATTTCGCATTTGCCGTCCCAGCGATAATCTTTTGCTGTGTTATCTCAAATTTTGAGGCTTGTTTCCATTTTACCATAAAACTCCTTGCCTGCATAAAGGTCGAGACTCCAAGAGATAAAATGATATAAAAAAGATTCACCCAAATCATTCTTTCACTAAAAAAATTCGTAACCGGCATATCTTGTATTACTACAAAGACAATATAATTAACTGCTAAAACAGCTGGAACTGTGTATAAAACGGTAAATAAAATTCCGAAATACACTCTTAGATTTGTTTGCTCCAGCCAATCCCATTTTTTGTCTAAAAGAACATTAATAAAACCATTTCCGAAACCTAGTCCGAAAGAATAAAGGCAGCTCAAAAAGAACGTTATTAATACATTTTCAACCGTAAGATCAGCGCCTAAAAAGGCTGAGAATATTACTGTAAAAACCATAGAAATCCTTAAACAGACGATAGTTCCACTTTTTAAATTTGAAAATGTATTTCGATGTTCTTTCATTATATTCTGCTTGAATTAGTTTTATTTTTTACAATTTTTCTGTGTTTCCAAAGCTCTTTCCAATCCCCATTTTGGCGAAAAAGGCGTTTCTGGTTTAAAAGTAGCAAAAAGTTCGATAGCTTTATCAACTTGTGCGCAAAGCGGTTTTGTATCAACACCTGACCATTTTGCTCCTCCTATTTGATAATCTGCCTCACCAAAAACGATTCTTGGGTTGTTCGGGTCTATTGCTTTTCCTTTCGTGTAAGCTTCCATTACTTTAGCTGAATATTTCATTCCGTTTGTCATCGGATCTGCAACTACCCAAGCCGTATAAATCAAAGCCTGCATCGCATATAATTCTGCATTATTCTGATCCTTAATGAATTCTACATCTAAGGCGTCTTGTGCTTTTGTCAATAATAAATCGATTTTTGTTTTATCTTTCTCATTAAAAGCCGATGTAGTGTTGATTAAAGCTACATAATAATTTGGCAAATAACTTGTTTTTTCTGCCGCAGCGATTCTTTCAAACATTGCCGAAGCTTCTGCATTTTTCCCTTCTTTCCAAAGCCCAAAAGCTTTTCCCATTCCTTGTTCAAATTGTGTTTGTGCAGATAATAAACTGCAAATAAATAAAGTGGTAATTGTAATAATTTTGGTCATGACTCTTAGTTTTAAATTGTTTTTATTTGTTTCAAGTTTCAGGTTTCAGGTTTAATGATTGACGATTGAAACCCTTCTTATAATTTATACTTCAAAAGTATATCGGTTTGTACTGTTTAAAAATTAAATGATACTGAGTTGTTGAATTTGGTGACTGAATTGTTTCTTTTTTGAGGGACAAAGGTTCAGAGTTACAAAGCGACAAAGGTTTTTTACTAAAATTCTACGAAATTTGGAGGTTTTGAAATCTTAAAGAAAACCTTTGTTCCTTTGAACCTTTGCCACTTTGTACCTTCCTCTAAAGATTCTTCAACTGATTCTCATTTTTGTTCTTGCTAATCGTCCAAAAGAAACCTACGAAGAAAAAACGATCTGCAGTTGGCACAACGGCTTGTCTCTGATATACCCCGTTTGCGTCTGGCAGTTTAGCGTAATCATATCCGAATACGTTTTGGCTTCCTAATACATTTGAAACCGAGAAATACAGGATTTTTTGTGTTGTCAATAAATACGCCCAGTTAAAACTCAAACTGTTATATGATTTTGTTTTTCCATTCATAAATTGTGTTTGGTTTGGATCATTATATGGACGTCCTGAACTGTAACTGTTCGTAAAACCAATTTGCGATTTCCAATCGGTGATAAAATATTTGGTTACAATTGATAAACTGTGATTGGCAATAAAACTTGGTGTCGCCATTGTTGGAAAGTTTTTGTACTCTCTTTCAGAATCGATGTAAGAATACGAAATCCAATATTCTAAGTTTTTATACAAATTGCTGTCTCTCCAAAATAAATCTAATCCTTTCGCGTATCCTGAACCGTTATTATTGAAAACCGAATTGTATGCAATATCTCTAGTATCGTACTGAACTAAATTACTGTAATCTTTATAATAAGCTTCGGCTCTAAAAGTTTGTCCTGGTTTTGTAAATTGATAATTTAAGATATAATGTCTTGCTTTTTCACTTTCAAATTGATGGTATTTCGAATATTTAATATAATCAACAACAGGCGTTTGAGTAAAATCTCCGTAAGCGAAAGAAAACTGACTGCTTTTTGAAACTTTATAAGCTATAGAAGCTCTTGGTGCAATATTGGTTTCATTTAACAAACTATTATTTGAAAGCCTGAAACCTACTTTTGCTGCTAAATTTTTAGAAAATAAAATATCTCCTTCGGTGTAAAAAGCGGCGATGTTCGAATTGTAACCGTTTGCAACCTGAATAGAAGCATTATCGTCGAAATTTTCATTGAATTTGGTAATGAAATAATCGGCTCCAAAAGACAATTTAAAATGATCTGAAACATTTTTCCTTAGTTTCAATTTCAATTGTGCTGCATTTTCATTGCTGTCAACATCATTAATATCATATTTTACTTTATTGTTGTTGTAGCCGTAGCTGATTCCTGACGTTAATTGCCATCCTGTTCCAAAAGTTCCTTTGTAAGAAGCATTCAGGTAGAAATTATTGTTGTTTAAATCGGTTCTGATTTTATCTTCAAAGTTTACATTTTTCTGATTTAAATCAAATTTCTCCGAATCGAAAGCAGCGTATAATTTGAAAATTCCATTAGTAAAATGGTAACGATAAACCGTTTCTCCAGACAAAGATTGGTACGGATTATTCCAATCAACATTTTGCGGAACTACTGCCTGATAAGGTGCTAAATTGATATATGCAGTGTTTACGCTCAACGAACTTTTTTCCCATTTTTGAGTATTTCCCAAACCCAAACCAACGGTCATCAAAGCGATGTCGGTTTTATTCATATCTGGCTCGTCTTGTGTATTCAATAATAAAACACTCGATAAAGCCTCGCCATATTCAGCCGAATAACCTCCGGTCGAGAAAGCAATTCCGCTGAATAAAAAAGGAGAAAATCTTCCTCTGGTTGGTAAATTATTAGTTGTTGCTCCATATGGTTGAGCTACACGAATTCCGTCAACAAATGTTTGTGTTTCGCTGGCTTCTCCTCCGCGTACAAACAAACGCCCGTCTTCACCTACTGTCTGAGTCCCTGGCAAAGTTTGCAAAGCTGCAATAATGTTTCCTGCAGAACCTGCTGTGGTTACAATGTCTAAAGGTTTTAAAACCGAAACTCTTGCTTTATCTCCAGATTCTAAAGTTCCGGCCGTAATAACAACGGCATCAAGTGCATTTACATTTTCTCTTAATTTTATGATTTGATTTTTAAAATTGGTAACATCAATTTCTGTTTTGAATGTTTCGTAAAGTAAAAAACTAACAATTATAGATTGATTTCCTGCGGCGGCAGTTTCAAAAGAAAATTCACCCGTTTCAGAACTTGTCGCTCCGTCGTAAGTTCCGTCGATATAAATATTAGCGCCTGGAACTGGTTTTCCTTTTTGGTCAACCACTTTTCCGGAAATGGTGTTTTGCGCAAAAAGGAATGCTGTTAAAAATAAAAAGGTAATTGTAAAAAGTATTTTGGTTTTCATTGTATTGGTTTTTGATGAAGCAAATGTATTTTAACAATACTTGTTAAAAAATATTAAATAACCCAATTGTAGAATTTTGGGGATGAGTTGTAAAATACTTATTTGTATCTTAGCTATTGGTTCTTCTTATTTAATAAAAAACAGTAAATGAACATAGCAGTCGCACAAATAAAACCTGCAAAGGGAGATATTTCAGCTAACATAGAAAAACACCTTAAATTTGTAGAACTTGCTTCTTCATTAAATGCAAATTCTATTTTTTTTCCGGAACTCTCCTTAACAGGATATGAACCTGATTTAGCCAAAGATCTGGCAACTGACAAAGATGATAATCGTTTTGACACTTTTCAGGAAATTAGCAATCTAAAAAAGATAACAATTGGAGTTGGAATTCCAACAAAAACAAAAAGTGGACTACAAATTAGTATGATTGTGTTTCAACCGAATCAACAGAGAATCTCCTATTCAAAGCAACGGCTTCATGAAGATGAATTTCCATATTTTGAAAATGGTACTGAACAAATCATAATTAAAATTGAAAACCAAAAAATTATCCCGGCAATTTGCTATGAAAGCTTACAAATAGAACATGCCGAAAAAGGAAGTAATCTTGGAGGTGAAATTTATGTTGCCAGCGTAGCCAAATCAAAAAATGGAGTAGAAAAAGCCTTTATACACTACCCGGAAATGGCAAAAAAATATTCCATGCCCGTTTTAATGTCAAATTGTATTGGAGAATGTGATAATTTTGTAAGTATTGGTTTTAGTTCTGTTTGGACAAAAGAAGGAAAACTAGCAGAACAACTCGACAACAAAAACGAAGGCATACTTGTTTTTAATACAACAACTGAAGAAGTAATAAAGCAGATTATCTAGCAAAAATTTGATTTACACAACTGAAAATCAGCTTAAAAAAACATATTAAAAAACACAATTAATCCCTATTAGCTATGTCAGAAAGTAAAAGAGTTTCGAATTTATATCAATCCATTTATAATGGAAATCCGTGGCTGGAAGTCACTTTGGCTGACACTTTAAGCAATGTAACTGCTGAGCAAGCTTACAAAAAAGCAAATCCTAATCTGAATACGATTTGGGAAATTGTCAATCATCTTATACAATGGAGAAGGAATATTTTGAGAAGGGTCCAGGGTGAAATTGTTACAACTCCGGATCATAATTATTTTGTACCAATTATAGATTCATCTGAAGCTGCCTGGGAGCAATCTCTGCAAAGTCTCGCAAAATCTCAAGAATTATGGACCGCCTTTTTTAATGATTTTAATGATGCTGATTTTGATAAAATAGATCCAAATAACAATCATAACTTTTATGAAGATATTCATGGCATTATTCAGCATGATGTTTATCATCTGGGACAGATTGTTATTTTAAAGAAGCTAGTCTAAACTATTCCATATGAAAAACATTGATAAAGTACAAAATTTACTTCCTTTAGGATATCTTTTTCTTATACTTTTAGGAATAGCAAAAGAAAGCATATTTTATTATCAAATTGGAATAAACATCGTTAGGTATTCATCTATCATGGACATTTTAATAAGTCCGGTAGCCGCAATTACTTCACATCCTGTATTCTTTGTAACCGTATTGCTTTTATTTATTTTTTCGTTTAAGCTTCCACAGATCTTGCTAAAAAATGAAGATAAAAAAGGGCTACATAAGGTTTTTGGATCGAAGATTACTAAAACTGAGAAAACTAAAAATGAAGTTCCGGAAAAGGAAAGAATTGATTATTATAACAACGTTGCAATAGAATTTCTTGCTGCTTTTCTAATATCCATTTTCCTTGGATACGGATTTGCTGATGGCAGATATATTTCTCAAAAAATAAAAAACAATAAAATTGACTATAATTATAAGCTAAATTATACGAATGATAAATCTGAAAATGTTTATGTAATTGGTTCTAATACTGCATACTACTTTTATTTATCAGAAGGAAATCCGACAGTCAAGATTGCACCTGTAGCCTCGATCAGGAATTTGGAATTGACAAAAAACAGAATGCTAAATAAATAATACGCTGAAGATGAAAAAATCTATACTAATTCTATTTCTTTTGTTTTGCTGTGAGGGATTTTCACAGGAAACAGAAATGAAATTCGACGAAAGTTTGGCAAAATCTTTAAACGCTGATGAATACGGAATGAAGAAATACGTTTTCTGTCTCTTGAAATCCGGAACTAATAAAACGGCTTCAAAAGAAGAAACTAAAAAATTGTTTGAAGGTCATATGACGAATATCAACAAACTAGCCAAAGAAGGAAAATTGGTTGTTGCCGGACCTTTTATGAAAAACGACCGAAATTACAGAGGCATTTACATTTTTAATGTTGAAACTGTTGAAGAAGCACAAACACTTGTTGCAACGGACCCGGCGATACAGGCAAAATTACTCGAAGCCGAATTAACGCCTTGGTATGCGACAGCGGCTTTGCAGGAAACTGTAAAAATTCACGAGAAAATATCTAAGAAAAAAATGTAGATTACTATATGAAAACAGAAAAAGAAAAAATGATCTCGGGAGAATATTACATTGCGGGTGATCCTGTTTTAGTAAAAGAACGTCGAAAAGCCAAAAATTTATTGCATCGCCTGAACGTAACCGAATATCGTTTGACCAAAAAAGCCAAAGAAATCCTGGCCGAATTAATTCCGAATACAGGAAAGAGTTTTTATATAGAACCACCTTTTCATTGTGATTACGGATACAATATTGTTTGCGGCGACAACGTTTATTTCAATGTCAATTGTGTCGTTTTAGACTGCGCGCCTATAACTATTGGATCCAATGTCTTTATTGCACCAAATGTTCAAATTTATACAGCAACCCATCCGCTTGACGCCGAATTAAGAAAAACGTTAGAAAATGCTTTGCCTATTTCGATAGGAGATGATTGCTGGATTGGCGGAAACTCCGTAATTTGTCCGGGTGTAACTATCGGAAAAGGCTGTGTTATTGGTGCGGGATCTGTCGTAACAAAAGATATTCCGGACAACTCGTTAGCCGTTGGAAATCCAGCGAAAATTATTAGAAAATTAAATCAAGAACCTGAATCAAAATAAATAATGCTTACCTTAAATAAAGTTCATCATATTGCCATTTTATGCTCCGATTATCAAAAATCTAAAACTTTTTATACAGAGGTTCTGGGCTTAACTATTATTAGAGAAATCTACAGAGAAGAACGTCAGTCTTATAAATTGGATTTGGCTTTGAATGGTACTTATGTAGTTGAACTATTCTCGTTTCCAAATCCACCAAAACGTCCGTCAAGACCGGAAGCTGTTGGTTTAAGACATTTGGCTTTTGAAGTAATTAATTTAGAAGAAACTATCGCTTTTTTGGATTCAAAGAATATAGAATCAGAGCCTATAAGAATTGATGAAACTACCGATAAGCGATTTACGTTTATTGCCGATCCTGATTTATTGCCGATTGAGTTTTATGAGAGGTAATCTTTTTTTAAGGTTCAAAGGCACATAGGTTCATAGGTACAAAGAAAAAACTTTGGCACTTTGTAACTTTGTACCTAAATAAGCGATATTCCAAGAAAAGCACACTGAAAGATTTTTCTTATATTCTCAATTTTAACATATTATACTGAGTATTTTTTAGTAAAAACCAATTTTGATCTCTAATTTTGTAATCTGCATAAAAATATTGCGGTTTACAAATTTACTTCTGATGAACAAAACGGCGCAAATCAAGAAAAATCATCAATTTATTAAATTCCGAAAATTAGTTATTGTTTCTGTTTTAATTGGCTTTCTTTCTGCCTTTCTCGGAATCTCACTTAAAAAAATTACCGAATATTACGAAGAGATCTTCTTTCATGAAGTCTCGGTAAATCCGATTTTCTATATCATTTTTCCTGTTTTCGGTTTATCTGTAATTTATTTTCTGAGACAATATCTTTTCAAAAAGAAAGAAAACAAAGGCATTAAAGAGGTTTTCGAAAGTACCAAATCAACTTCAAAAAACCTTCCTTCCTATAAAATTCCATCGCACTTTATAAACGGATTATTAACGGTTATTTTTGGAGGTTCAACGGGAATCGAAGTTTCTACCGTGGTTGCTACAGCCACCATTGGTTCTGTAGCACAACAAAAAGAAAATGTTTTTCGTCAATATAAAACCGAATTAATCTGTGCGGGTGTTGCAGCGGGAGTTACCGCTTTATTCAGCAGCCCGATTGCCGGAATTTTATTTGCCCTAGAAGTTATCTCCAGAAAAGTGACTCGTGCTTTTATCATTTCAAATGTCATTGCGGTTTCAATTGCTTTTGGATTACTTACTATTTTAAAAGAAGAACCTTTGTTTGCCGTTTCCATTACAACCTGGCATTTAAAAGCGATTCCGTATTTTATCCTTTTGGGAATTGTAGCAGGAATGAATTCGGTTTACCTAACAAAATGCGTTTTGTTTTTTAAATCTCAATTCGGAAAAATCGATACTCATTATTATAAAATCATTTTAGGATCAGCTATTTTAAGTATTTCACTGTTTATTTTTCCTCAATTATACGGAGAAGGATATCATGCTATTAAAACCAGTTTCATTGCTCCAAATCAAATAATGACATTTACTTTAGCTTTAACTTTTATTGGAATTTTACTTTTAAAACCAATTGTAACTTCAATTACATTAGCGTCAGGGGGTGATGGTGGTGTATTTGCTCCCAGCTTATTTATTGGAGCCTTTTTAGGATTATTATTAGCCTCTATTTTAAATACCTTTTTCCATGTAAATGTGCTTCCCGTTAACTTCATGATTATCGGAATGGCGGCCGTTTTAAGTGCTAGTATTCATGCGCCTTTTACGGCCATATTTTTAGTTTGCGGCTTGACAAATGATTACACTTTGTTTTTACCAATTTTAGTAGTTTGTCTGATTTCTAAATACACAGCAAAAATGATTTATCCACATACGGTTTACACCTACTCTCCGAGTTTA
Organism: Flavobacterium sp. LC2016-12; assembly: GCF_015351595.1. Classification (GTDB taxonomy): domain Bacteria; phylum Bacteroidota; class Bacteroidia; order Flavobacteriales; family Flavobacteriaceae; genus Flavobacterium. The sequence continues at coordinate 318,543 of NZ_JADKPT010000004.1, forward strand.
TTAAAATAAAAAAAATGCCAGTTCAAAAAATAAAAAGAGGATATCGCAAAACGCGTTACATTCTTTACAAGGAAACTTTAGTAGATTATAAAGAACACTTTTGGTCTTTTTTAGGATCATTTGTCGGCATCGGAATTCTGGCTTATATCCAATCCATACATTTTTCAGGAAATGATGCGGTTTACTTAATTGGTTCTTTTGGCGCGTCGAGTGTTTTGGTTTACGGAATCATTCAAAGTCCGTTTTCACAGCCTCGAAATTTAATTGGTGGTCATGTTATTTCCGCCTTCATTGGTGTTACCGTTCATAAAATGGCTCCGGATGTTATTTGGATTGCCGCTCCTTTAGCTGTTTCATTTGCTATTATCTGTATGCAGATTACTAAAACACTACATCCACCAGGAGGCGCAACGGCACTTATCGCTGTTATTGGTTCTGATAAAATAAAAGCTTTGGGTTATATGTATGTGTTTTCTCCCGTTTTAGTTGGGTGTTTAATTCTATTTCTGACCGCTCTGGTTTTTAATAATATGACTTCGAGCAGAACTTACCCTAGTCACAGCACTTATCATAAACATTATCATAAGATTAGAAAACGCTTATCAGGTAAATAGATTTTACCAATTAAAATCTTTTCAACAAATCACAATTCCTAATTCGTAAATCATTAATTATATTTTACCTTTGACCTTTCAATAAAAACAAAGATTATGGTTTATAAATTTAGAGTAATTCTAGACGCCGAAGAAGATATTTTTAGAGACATTGCAATTCTTGAAGATGATACGCTTGAAGATTTACACAATGCGATCTTCAACGCTTTTGGTTTTGACGGAACGGAAGTTGCTTCATTTTATACTTGCGATGAAACTTGGAACCAGGAAGATGAAATTCCACTTTTTGATACTGGCGATGTTCCTGGTGAACAAAGAACCATGAACGATTATCCTTTATCGTCTATTTTAGATAAAGAAAATACCAAAATCATCTACGTATATGATTTTATCAGTATGTGGACTTTCTTAGTCGAATTGGCTGCTATTGATGAAGAATCTGCTGGTGCCATTTATCCTGAAACATTATTCTCTCACGGAGAAATGCCGGATGAAGCTACAGAAAAAACCTTCGAAGCCGATATGCACGACGACATCTACGGGGAATTTGAAGACGATCTTGACGAAGACGACTTAGATATGTTCGAAGGCGATGACAGCTTTGAGGATTATGGGTTTGAGGAAAACTGGAATTAGGAGAAAGGTTCAAAGTTACAGAGGCTCAAAGGGTCAGAGGTTTTTGTTTTAAATCTTTGATTTAAAATGTAGGAATATTTTTATTTTTGTGTTTAATTTTTTAAATAGCAAATATGAAAACTTTTCGAGACCTTTTAATCTGGCAAAAATCAATGAACCTGGTAACTGAAATTTACCAAATAACAAATTCATTTCCTAAAGAAGAAATTTATGGGCTATCTTCACAAATTCGAAGAAGTGCAATATCAATACCAAGTAATATAGCAGAAGGTTACGGAAGAGATGGAAATAGTGATTATTTACGATTTTTAAACATCTCTATTTCATCACTGTTTGAAATACAAACACAACTTGAAATTTCATATAATCTAAAATATATTAATCAAATTCAATTTAATAAGACAAATGGAGAAAGCAGGGAAATAGAGCGAATGTTAAGTGCTTTTATCAGAAAAATAAAAGACCGAAAATAAACCTTTGCCCCTTTGAACCTCTGCAACTCTGAACCTAAAAAATATGATCAACCTTTTCAACACCCACATCGAGACGCTTGCGATACACCGCGTAGGAAACAAAAGCAGAAACGAAGCGATTTTTTTATCGGAACAGCCTTTTAATTTGAATGATGAAATTGTGCCTTTGATAAAAGAGTACTTTTTTAAACCTTTTAGAGAGAAAGAAGAAAACTATTATCAGTTTGCGCATGAAGTCGATTTGGATTACAACGACATGTTTAAATATGCAACTGAGATTTTTACTAATCCGGGGAATTTACAAGAGATCTCAAAAAAAATTACAACACATTTATTTGAGCAATCAAATCATCCGCATATAAAAAACGGAGAGGTTTATGTAACGTACTTAACGAATTTAAGTATCGACAATAATGTTGTAGATGCTATCGGGATTTTTAAAAGTGAGTTACAAGCTGACTTTTTACAATTTGAAGAAAAAGACAGCAACCTGGAAATGATTTTACAGCAAGGTATCAACCTGAGTAAATTAGATAAAGGATGTTTGATTTTCAACTATAAAAAAGAAGAAGGATATAAAATTCTGACTGTTGATAGTAACCGTTATGATGCGCGTTACTGGTTAGAGCACTTTTTATCTGTTGATGCTTTTGAAGATGAAAACTTCATCACTAAAAAATATTTAAAATTCTGCCAAAACTTCGCAAAAGACGTTGTTTTACCAGCAGAAGACAAGAAAGAGGAAGTAATGTTTATGAACCGATCTGTGAATTATTTCGCTAAAAACGATCAGTTTGAAGAACAAAATTTCCTGAATGAAGTATTAGACAATCCTGACTTAATTCCTGAATTTAAAAACTATAAAGTTGATAAAGGAGAAAAATACAGCATCGAAGATGTAACCTCATTCCCTATTGCCAATGCAGCAGTTTCTGACGCCAGAAAATCGATTAAAAACGTTATTAACCTGGATACCCATATTCAGATTAAAATGGATTTCATCAATCCTGAAAGCGCAGAGAAATTTGTTGAAAAAGGCTGGGATGAAGAAAAACAAATGTATTACTACTTAGTGTATTTCAATAAAGAAGAAAAAAGCTAAGAAGTCATTCATTTTCTATTACTTACTTACTACAAAAGAAAACGGCAGATACAAATTGTATCTGCCGTTTTTTTATTTAGGTAGCTTCAGATTTTACAAGATAGAAAACAGCGCTTTTACTATATCATCATACACTTGCTTATCTCTTTCTCCAGTTCTGGCCAAAACACGAATTCCTGAATAATTATTAAAAATAAATCGGGCTAATACCCTGGCCTCATTAGCTTTGGAAATATGTCCTGCCTCCTGCCCTTTTTGAACTACTTTTGTAAACACTTCCTCCATGACCTGGCTGTTATTTTTAACAATTTTTGCTATTTCTTCATCATGCATGGCAAGCTCTACAGAAGAATTTACCATAAAACAACCTTTTGTAATTCGGTCTTCCAAACTTTCTATAACAGCTTGTTTAAAAAGATCATGTAGCGTTTCTTTGATATTCTGAGATTCGTCTAAAAGTTTTATAACCTGATCCTGCGATTGTTTTTGATAACGTTGCAGAGACTGGCTAAATAGCTTTTGCTTATCGCCAAAAGTATCGTACAAACTAGAACGGCTTAAACCTAAATGTGCTACTAAATCCTGCGCCGACGTTCCGTTGTAACCTTTGTGCCAAAATATTTCAATCGCTTTGTCTAAAGCCTGATCTTCATTAAATTCTTTTGTTCTAGCCATGACTTCAAAATTAAATTACTTTACAAAGATACAAAAATACGGAACAATCATTCCTGAATTTCTGCAAAAAAATTAGACTACAGCGTTAACAGTAAGACCACCATCAACTACAATTTCTGATCCTGTAATAAAGGATGCATCATCAGAAGCAAGGAATCCAACAGTCTTAGCAATTTCAGAAGCCTGTCCAAAACGTTTCAATAAAATTTTCTCTCCTAAAACGGCTCCAAATCCCTCTACTTGTTCTTTTTCTAAACCTAATTTTCCATAAAGAGGAGTTTCAACAGGACCAGGTGAAACGGCGTTTACTCTAATTTTTCTTGGTGCTAATTCGGTAGCAAAAACTTTATTTAAAGATAAAACTGCTGCTTTACTTGAAGCGTAAACACTTGAATTTGGCATACCAACATGAGCGTTTATAGAAGTATTAAAAATAATAGAACCTCCATCGTTTAATATTGGTAATACTTTTTGAACTGTAAAATAAACTCCTTTAACATTGACATTCATAATACTGTCATAATGTTCTTCTGAAGCAGACTCAACTGGCGCAAAAGATGCAATACCAGCATTTAAAAACAGAATGTCGATTTTTCCGAATTTTGCTTTTACTTCTTCTACTAATGAGTCAATAGATTTCAGGTCTGATTGATCTGAAACAATTCCTGTCACATTCAATTCTTGTTCTGCTTTTACCAAAGCTTCTTTATTTCTTCCTGTCACAATTACTTTTGCACCTTTAGCAACTAATTCAGCTGCTGCTGCATATCCAATTCCGCTGTTTCCTCCAGTTACTATTGCAACTTTGTTTTCTAAATTTTTCATTTTTATTTGTTTTAAGTTATTGATTATTCAATTATTATGGTACAAAGGTATAATAACGGAACGATCGTTCCGTTATTATTAATGTTAATATTTAGTTAAAATAATTAACCTCGTAAAAAATACCAATAAACACAGGCACTTTATCTATCGAACCATAAACGAAAGAAATTATAAAATGCAAAACATTCTTAATTTATGCTTAATTTTGTAGCCTAAAAACAAAAAAGATGGATATTCATTTACATAACGAAAGTCCTTTTAAAACGATCATTTCTTTTCATAAATTAATCGAATCTTTTGAAGAAATTGCTTCCTCAGATATCGATTATCGTGCAAACTATGCTAAGGCCATACTAAAACAAATAGAATCAATACCTGAGTTGAGAACAGGAATTGAGGATTATTCTATAATTAAAAATAATGAAGGTTTAATTAAATATATTTTAGCTGATCTATTTCCAACAGCTTTAACTCAAAATGAAATAAAAGCAGTTACGATTCCTTTTCAAAATATATCTTTTAATTATACCGAGCGTTTTAAAAAAATCCTGCGTAATGCCGGTGATGAATTTTATATGGAAATTCGTGATTTTGACGATCATCAGTTCTATATCAACAACTGTTGTTTAATTCTTAGTAGTTATTACAAACAACACATCGATTTCAACAGACCTTTTTTCTATGACATTCCAGATGAAGAAGGTATCGAAAAACATTATCGCATTTTGTACAATGCAGATTTTATGGAAATTACTCCAACAGAAAATGCAATTCAATTAACTCAGGATGATATTGATAACTTAATTGACAATTACGATGATATTGAACTTTGGAAATCTAAATTTCCGAAAGGAAGCTGGATATTAAAAGGTTTCGGAATTGTTTCTTTGTTTGATGCCACTACAGAAAGTTCTATCTCTAATTTGAAAAGTAATTTATTGAAAAAAGATAGAGAATCTGTTACAACTGACGAAGTTGTAGCTAATATTTTCAGATCAATATTTAAAATTCCTGATCTAAAAGTAGGTTTCATTATATACAATCCTGAAGAAGAAAAATTTGTCAAACCTGCAAAATTAGAAAGTCAGTTGAAGAGTTTTTTACTTTCACACGATCAGGAAATTGATTGTAAAAATGCTTTCTTTGGTTGTTCTTTTGAAAATCTATTAAATAATAAAGAGCCGTTTGTTATTTCGAATGTAAACAAATTCATAGCAGAATCTCCAAATAGAAAATTGGGAGAACATTTGCTAAGTCAAAATATTCAAAGCTGTATTTTTGCACCGGTAATTAAAGACGATCATTTATTGGGCGTTTTAGAATTGGTTTCTTCAAATTCAAGAGCTTTAAATAGTGTAAATGCTCAAAAACTGGAATTGGTCCTTCCCTATTTAACAGATACTATTGATCGTTATAATACGGATATGCAACACCAGATTGAAGCGATCATTCAACGTGAATATACTACGATACACCCTAGTGTTTATTGGAAATTCAGAAAAGAATCTCAGAATTATTTCCAAAATAATAATCCTACAAAAGATTATATTTTTAAGGAAATTGTCTTCAAAAATGTATACCCTTTGTATGGTCAAATTGATATTAAAGGTTCATCTGAGCATCGAAATGAAACGGTAAAAAGAGATTTAAAAAGTCAGCTGAGTACCCTTTTAGAAATTTTTGATAATCAGAAACCAAATACCAATCTGGTTCTTTTGGAACAAAGAAAATTTGAGTTGGAATCGCTTCGAAACGAATTGGATTTTCCGTTAAAAGCAGATACAGAGCAACATATTCAAAGATATATTGAAGAAGAAATTCACCCGATTTTAAAAAACACAAAAGGTTCTGCTAAAAACGAAAAATTAGAAGAATTGTATTTTGAAAACCTGGATGAAAAAACAGGTCTGTTTTATCAGGAGAGAAAGAAGTTTGATAATGCAATGTCTATTATAAACAAGAAACTAGCTTCTGTTCTAGATAGAAAACAATTGGACGCACAGCAAATTTATCCGCATTATTACGAGCGTTTTAAAACCGATGGTGTCGAGCATAATTTATACATTGGAGCGTCTATTTCGCCAACAAAACCTTTTGATATTATGTATCTGCACAATTTACGTTTGTGGCAGTTGCAGACTTTATGCGAAATGGAACTGGAGCATCATCAACTTAAAGAATCGCTTCCATATGAATTGGATGTAACTTCTTTAATTTTGGTTTTCAGTGCACCGCTTTCGATTCGTTTCAGAATGGATGAAAAACGTTTTGATGTTGACGGCACTTATAATGCCAGATATGAAGTCGTGAAAAAACGAATTGACAAGGCAAATATCAAAGGCACACAAGAACGAATTACAGAAAAAGAAAAAATTACAATTGTTTATTCTCAGAATAACGAAGAAACGGAGTATTTGAAATACATCAAATATCTACAGCACAAAAAAATTCTGGAACCCGCTATCGAACAATTTGAAGTTGAAGATCTTCAGGGTGTTTCGGGCTTGAGAGCAATACGTGTCAAAGTCATTAACAATACTGCAAGTCCTGCAAAAAAAATTACCTATCAGGATTTATTAGATGAGCTCAACTAATTTAGTTGAGCTTTTTTTTGGATATTATATTCTGTCTAAAATTTTAATTCAAGTCATTGATAGCATTCTATGATTACAGTGGGTTTGGAATTAAATTGATTTTACTATCTGCTAGCAACAAAACGTCATATATAAAAATCGGATTTAATAATTAATCGTTTAAGTTCTATTCCCAAACAAATTCTTTTGCTTTTTGACTTTCCGGGTCGAACCATTCTTCTGTATTTTCGTGAAAGATTGGAAGCCCATTTTTGTCAATTTTAGCTTGAATTAAGTCACCAACAGGAGCACCATGTAAATATCTAAGTCGTCCAGTTGAATCGAACTTTATCTTCCCGTCATTAAGTAACGCTTCAAACTTCGGCCATTTTTTGATATTGTCTTTTGTAATCCTAATTTTCCCCATTATTGTCGGTGTATGTTTCTACAATAGTTGCTAATTATTTGCTGGACAAGTGCCTGCCTTTTCCAGTTTTCAATATCTATGCTTCTAGGAGTTTAAAATTAAATTGATTTAAAAGCAATCACAAACGAGATTACCGTTACGATTAGTCCAACCATAAAAATATTGTAGGCAATTCGCAATAGGTTGTATTTTCGCTGCAAAACCAATCCGAGATAGTACAAATCTTTGATCATGGTTGAATACAGATAATCACGATCTTTCATCATTTCGTTCATGGCCCAATCGTATTCTACCAATGGCATTTTGTAGAAATTCCCAAAAAACATTAAGTTCACTTTTTTGGCCTCAACATCATCACGTGTAAAAAATCCGGAAGTTACTTTTGGTCGCGTCGAAAGAATCGCAAAAATAATTGTAATAACACTCGAAATCAGCATGATGAAAGTCGGAATCACCAAATGCGCATTTTTCGGGCTATCTAGCTTCGGAATAATAGACGAAAGTGCAATCGAAATTATAATGGCATTTACGGACAGCAAAATATTCGCTTTACTGTCAGCAATACCACTTAATCGAGTATGATTTCCCAAAGTTACGCGGAATAAAGTATCAACGCCGCGATCAGGTTTCTCGACTTTATCTTTCTTTTTATTTTCTTCTTCAATTTTATCAGCCTCTTTCTGTTCTTGTTTTTCAATTCTTTTCTGAACCAAAAGTATGTTTCTTTCTTTAAGGGGCTGCCATTTTTTCAATGCAAAATCAGTATAAAAACGATGCTTGTTCATTAAAAAACTCAAATTTTCTTTCGCCCAATCTGCATTTGAATACGAAATATTAAAAGCATTTTTTAGCTCCAAGCGTAGTAATTCGCAGGTAATCTCATACTCAGTGCCCATAAGATGTGCATAATCGGCATCTTTTATAATTTTTTCTAAAAGCGTTTTCGGAATATATTCTTTAACTGTTGCTAAAATAAGTTTAGAAACTTTTTCGATAAAATCATCAGATTGGTCTTTCTCTTTCAAAAAAGCAGTTGCAATTTTTACACTCTCCTTTTCATGATTTTCAAAACCTACAATGTATCCAGTATCATGAAACCAGGCTGCCACAAGCAAAAGTTCTTTTTCTTCTCCTTTTACTTCTTCTTTTTTGCACAACTCTTTTACAGCACTTACAACTGTTAAAGTATGATTGAGATTATGATAAGAATATAAATTAGAAAGTTTATCTTTGAGTAAATTACTGACGAAATCTTCGGATTGTTCTATAAGATTCATTGAGAATATTTTTATACCACTAAATTATGAAATTGTTTTTGTATAACCATTTTATTACGAAGATTAAAACGTATTCTTTTGTAATAACTCTACTGCTTTTATTAAATGCCTGTGCGACACATAAAGCTCAATATGGTAAAAATATAAGTGCTAACGAAACGGAGAACGCAACAGATACTATAAAAATTGCCCACACCTTTTTTTTAGTTGGTGATGCAGGAAATGCCGATGAAGAGCAAGCACAGCAAACCTTAGAACTATTACACGAAAAACTAAAGAAAGCCAATAAGAAATCGACTTTGGTTTTTCTGGGAGATAATATTTATCCGAAAGGTTTTCCTGCGGATAAAAATGATTCACAAAAGGCTTTAGCCGAAACCAAACTTACCAATCAATTAAAATTAACCAAGGGATTTAAAGGAAAAACCATTATAATTCCGGGAAATCATGATTGGTACAGTGGCATAAAAGGTTTAGAAAATCAGTCTGATTTTGTGACCAAATATCTTAATGATAAAAAAGCATTTCTTCCCCGAAAAAGTTGTCCGATAGAAGATGTAAAAATTGACAGTACCGCGACACTAGTTACCATTGACAGTGAATGGTTTCTGGAAGATTGGGACAATCACCCAACAATAAACGACAATTGTGATATTAAAACCCGTGAAGCTTTTTTTGAAGAGCTTGAAAGCATTTTAAATAAAAATCAGGAGAAAACGGTTATTCTGGCGATTCATCATCCATTATTAAGCAATGGATCACACGGTGGACAATATTCGTGGGAAAAACAATTATTCCCTTTGGAGAAAAAAATTCCACTGCCAGTAATTGGTTCTTTTATTAATTTACTTCGAAAGACTTCCGGAGTAAGCCCGCAGGATCTTCAAAACAAACAATATATCGTTTATGCCAAGCGAATAAAAACATTATTACAAGGCCAAAAAAATGTTATCGTAGTTTCAGGACATGATCATAATTTGCAATATATCAATAACGAAAACATCACGCAGATTATTAGCGGTGCAGGATCTAAATCTGAAGCAGCAAGAGCTGTCAATCCAACTGATTTTTCATATGGTGGAAATGGATATGCAACCCTGACTTTATTTAAAAGCGGTGATGCGAAAGTAAATTTCTTTGGAAACGAAAATAATCACGAAAAAATGCTTTTTGAGCGTGAAATTATAAAAGCCAAAGAGATAAATTGGGCTGCAAATGTTCCGAATAAATTTCCGCCAACAGTAACCACTTCTATTTATTCGACTAAGATGACTGATAAAGGCATCTTTCACAAATTTTTATTCGGTCAGCATTACAGAAAATATTACAGTATGCCTATTGAAGCCAGAACCGCTACTTTAGACACGCTGAAGGGCGGTTTAAAACCTATTCGCGAAGGCGGGGGACATCAATCTGTTTCGTTAAGAATGTCTGATCCAAAAGGAAGAGAATATGTAATGCGTGCGATGAAAAAAAGCGCCACTGTGTTTTTGCAGTCTGTTGCTTTTAAAGATCAATATGTTGTAAACGATTTTGAACAAACCTATGCTGAAGATTTTCTTTTAGATTTTTACACTACAACACACCCCTACACGCCTTTTGCAATTGCAAGTTTGTCTGATCAATTGGGACTTCTGCATACAAATCCGGTTTTATATTATATTCCAAAACAGGAAGGTTTAAAGGAATTTAATTCGAATTTTGGAGATCAATTGTACATGGTTGAAGAAAGACCAGCAGACAATCATCTTGATGGAAAGAACTTTGGAAAACCAATTAACATTATTAGTACAGATGATATGATGGCCAATCTCCATAAAGACGAAAAATATTCAGTAGATGAAAAAGAATATATGAAAGTCCGTTTATTTGATATGCTTATTGGCGATTGGGACAGACATAGTGATCAATGGCGTTGGGCAGAACACAAAATTGGCGATAAAGTAGTTTACAAAGCTATTCCACGCGATCGTGATCAGGCTTTTCCTAAATACGACGGAACATTACTTTCAATCTTAATGAACGTTCCGGCGATTCGCCATATGCGAACTTTTAAAAGCAAAATTGACAATGTAAAATGGCTTAATAGAGAACCTTATCCATTAGATTTAGCTTTCTTAAAAACCGCAGAAAAAAAAGACTGGATTGACCAGGCTAAATACATTCAGGAAAATTTATCAGACAGCGACATAGATAACGCCTTTAAAAATTTACCTAAAGAAGTTCAGGACGGAACGATTGAAGACATCAAACAAAAGCTAAAAAGCAGAAAAAAAGAGCTTCAAAAATATGCTTCGGAATACTCAGATGTTCTTAATAAAACGGTAATGATTGCAGGGACAGATAAAAAAGACAAATTTGTTTTAAATCATAACGCCAGAAAAAGTATTGAAATTCAGGTTTACAGAATGAAGAAAGAAGGCGATGAATTGATTTATACTAAAACAGTAAAAGATGACAAAACTGAAAATCTATGGATTTACGGCTTAGATGATGCTGATGTTTTTCAGGTTACCGGAAAACAAAAATCTGATATAAAAATCCGTTTGATTGGTGGTCAAAACAACGATACATACAATATCGAAAACGGAACAAAAGTTATTGTTTACGATTTCAAATCAAAAGAAAACACTTATAACCTGGATTCCAAAACAAAAACGGAACTTACAGATGATTATGATGTGAATTTATACAATTATGAAAAACCAAAATATAATGTAATTTCAGGTCTTCCAAATATTGGTTACAACCCTGATGACGGTGTAAAAGTTGGTATTAATGTAAATTATACTGTAAATAATTTTAAACAAAATCCGTACACACAAAGACATATTTTTAATGCCTTTTACTATTTTGCTACTGGCGGTTTAGAGTTTAATTATGCTGCTCATTTCCCAGGTTTATTAGGTAAGTGGGTTATTGATGTTGAATCACTATATACTACACCAAACTTTGCGATGAACTATTTTGGGTATGGAAATGAGACTGTAAATAATGATGATGAACTTGGATTGGATTACAACCGTGTTCGCATCAGAAAATTTAATGTTTCTGGCGCAATCAGACACGTGGGGCGTTATGGCAGCGAGTTTAGCGTGCAACCTATTTATCAGAGAATGACGGTTGAAGAAACAGAAAATAGATATATCGATACTCCGAATATAGTTAATCCGGCTGTTTTCGACAGTCAGAATTATGGAGGATTAAAAGTAAAATATCTTTTTAAAAATGCTGATTTTGCTGCAAAACCTACTTTAGGAATGGCCTTTATGTTTGCAGCCACCTGGACAGCAAACTTAAACGAAACTAAACAAAATTTCCCTACACTGGAAAGTATTCTTGGATTTACACATAAAATAGACAAAAATGGAAAGTTAGTTTTAGCTACTATCTTAAAAGGAAAAGCCATCTTAAACAACAATTACGAATTTTATCAAGGTGCTGCTTTAGGTGGAGACACCGATTTGCGTGGTTATAGAAATGAACGCTTTTTAGGAAATTCGTATTTCTCTCAGAGTTCTGATTTAAGACTTACTATTGGTAAAATCCAGCGTACTGTTGCTCCTTTAACCTATGGTATTTTAGGCGGTTTTGATTATGGAAGAATTTGGCTTGACGGTGAAGACTCTAAAAAATGGCATCAGGATTACGGAGGTGGACTTTGGTTAAATGCCATCAATGTGATTACAGCAAGAATTTCTTATTTCCAATCTCCTGACGAAGTGGGAAGAGTTATTTTTGGTGCGGCATATAGTTTTTAGGAAAGGTTCAAAGTTGCAAAGGCTCAAAGTAACAAAGATTTTTTTAGCCACGAATTCACGAATTTTTATTACAAATAATTCGTGAATTCGTGGCTAACTTTTTCTTAGCATCTTAGAACCTTACTTTATTTTAATTTGAATTCATAGACATTTCCCCCTACCTTATTTGTTTTTTCGTCAGCGATAAGTAAGGTATTATTGTCTTTAAAAACTATGGCTTCTTTTTGAGAAAAGTGATTTAGCTTTATTTCTGTTTGAGTTCCTTTGTGGAATAAATCTCCTTTAAAACCTTTAAACAAAACAATTTTATCATGACTCAATAAAACTACTTTTTTACCGTCAGGACTAATGGTTGCACTTGTCAACACACAATGATTGTAATTATTACAAGTTTTAAACTCACCAATTTTAGTTGCTTTTTGAGTTCCGGGCTTATTTGCTATTTTATAAATAAAAGCAGTTCCTTCAAATCCTTTACTTCTGTTTTTTGTAAATAAATAAAAGTTGTTTTGATATTCAAAGAAACCTTCAACATCGTAAAACATTTCTTTTTTCTTTGGAGGAAATTCTGTTTGTTCCGGATATGAAAATGAAACTTTATATTCGGCGGAAGCCTGATCTTTATTAAGCTGATTTTTATTTACTTTATAAATGCAAAGATCTTTTCGTTCATTGTCGTTATTTCCAAAATCGCCAATATAAATATTCCCACTTTTATCTTTGGTAATATCTTCCCAATCTACATTTTTTGCATTTGAAATCGTGATCGTTTTATCTAATTTACCGTCAGAATTTATAGCATAAATCGCATTTTTATTTCCACTGTCTTCTAAAGTATAAATTAGTTTCTTTTCAGGAAAATAAGTAATTCCGGAAACTTCTTTTAATTTTTTTGGAAGCGAATAAAGCGTTTTCAAATTATTATCTGATTGTTGTTGACAAGCTAATAAAAAAATAGACGCTACCAATAAAAGAGACTTTTTCATAAGATTATTTTATTTGTTCTTGTCATCCTGACGGAGGAAGGATCACACAAGTAGCTCGACAAAGAGTGGAGAATTACTGTACTGAGCATCTTGTGTGATCCTTCGTTGCTCAGGAGGACAATATTATGTACTATATTAAATTCGTGTTTTTAAAGTTACGTGTAATAAATTCAAATGCCGCGAACATAATATGTCCCATTGATTTGGCATTTTTAAATTTCATATCATTGGTATAACGGTACAATTCCATTTTTAGTTGATTAAGATGTTCCTCTGTCGAAATGGTATCGTGACACATTATATTCAATAGCTTTTTAATTCGGTTTTCGGCAGAATGAATACGTTTCGCTAAAATTGCTCTTTCTTCATCTTTATACTGAATAATCGAACGTTCTTCTAATTTCTCTTTAATTAGTTTTATCATCGGATAGTTTTCCTTGAAAAACTGTGGGCGATAGACTTTAAAATTCCCCTCGTAACATTGCTGATCAAAATCAATAGGACGTATTTTATAAACTACCTGATCAAAATCATGAATTGGGACAATTACATAGTTATACGCTCGCATATCGCCTAAAAGTCGAATCATGCAACGCTCGTTGAACTTCACAAACTCTTTTGCAATTTGAGACTTCTCAGTTTCAGTACAGCTATCCAATAAAGTATCCATGAAAACGTCACCCGGAATTCCGATGATGTGCTCTTCGATTAAAGTATCTTTAAAAACTAAAAAGTTGATTTTGTCAGGCGAAAGAATATCCTCTAATTCTAAACCATAAATTCTTGAGGCATCTGCTTTCTTGATATAAAAATGAACGTAATTATCATTCAGAATATTTCGGACCTTAATTCGGAAAGGTTTTGAGTTTCCGAAAGTACAATAATCAATTGCATCAATATTTAGAAACTGAATAATCTCACTGTTTCCATCAGAATGCAAAAGCGAATAGATTTTTTTCAGATTTAAGTCAATTTCATTTCTTTCGAATTCACTATAATAAACACGAATCCACAAAGTATCGGTTTCATTTTTATCATAGACATTTATAGAACCGGCAAATCGCAACAAATCGTCATAGAACACAGATACTTTCGAGATCCGTTCGTAACGTTCTAAATAACTTAAAAGAGAAGGTCTTAAAGGATAAGACGGTTTTTTCAAAACCATTAAAGGTTCACTCATTTTTTAAATATCTTTAGCACAAATTTACATCAATCGCATGATATAAATAAATTTAGCGTAACAATATACAAGTTGGATCGTCATACTAAAAACTAAAACCGAAATAAATTTGGAAACCATTCTTACCATTGAAAATCTTAGTAAAAGATACGGGCGTATTCAAGCCTTAAAAAATGTATCTTTTGAAATACAGAAAGGCCGTGTCTACGGCATTTTGGGCCCTAACGGAAGCGGGAAATCGACTACTTTAGGAATTGTTCTTAGTGTTGTAAACAGAAGTTCAGGCGATTACCGTTGGTTCAACGGACAAATGCAAACACACGAAGCTTTGAAAAAAGTGGGAGCTATTATTGAGAGACCTAACTTTTACCCGTACATGACAGCCGAAGAAAACCTGAAACTGGTTTGTAAAATAAAAAGCATCAATTATACTAAAATCAATGAAAAGCTTGATTTGGTTGGGCTATCCGAAAGAAAAGACAGCAAATTCAGTACTTTTTCATTAGGGATGAAACAGCGTTTAGCCATTGCTTCGGCATTATTGAACGATCCTGAAATTTTGATTTTAGATGAGCCAACAAATGGTTTAGATCCGCAGGGAATTCATCAGATTCGTGATATTATAAAAAAAATAGCTTCACAAGGAACTACTATTTTACTGGCTTCCCATTTATTGGATGAAGTAGAAAAAGTATGTTCTCATGTCATTGTATTAAGAAAAGGCGAAATTTTATATTCCGGTTCAGTTGACGAAATGTCGGCTAATGAAGGTTTCTTTGAAGTTCAGGCCGATGACAATTTACTTTTGAAAACAACTTTACAAGAACATCCTGCTATCGACAGAATTACCGAAGAAGATGGAAGAGTTTTGGTGTACTTAAAATCAGAATTATCAGCTTCAGAATTAAATCAATTTTTGTTTTCTAAAAATATTGCTTTGAGTCATTTAGTAAAACGCAAAAACAGTTTAGAAGCACAATTTTTAGAATTAACAAAAAACGCCACTATCCAAAAAAACTAAACCATGAACAGACTTATCTCTATAGAACTTCAAAAAATCTGGAAAAACAAAGCCAGCCGTGTTCTTACCTTAACTTATTTTATTTTACTTTCTTTCATTGCTTTAATCGCATCTATAAAATTTGACATTGGAGTTATAAAATTTCATCTAGCCGAAATGGGAATATTCAACTTCCCTTTTATTTGGCATTTTAATACCTATATCGCCGCTTGGCTGAAATTTTTCTTAGCAATTGTAATTGTTTCCATGATGGCAAATGAATATAGTTATGGTACCTTAAAACAAAACTTAATTGACGGATTAAGTAAAAAAGAATTCATCTTATCCAAATTCTTAACCGTTGTTGTTTTCGCTTTGTTTTCAACCATTTTTATTTTCGTTATGAGCTTAATTCTTGGATTAAGTTTCTCATCTTATACCGAATTCGGAATTGTTTTTAGTGATTTAGATTACCTTCTGGCTTTTTTTGTAAAACTTACCGGTTTCTTTTCTTTCTGTTTATTTCTGGGAATTTTAGTTAAACGTTCTGCTTTTGCCTTAGGTTTTTTATTGGTTTGGAGTATTTTTGAGGCCATAGCAAAAGGAGTTTTAGTCTTCAAAATCTTTCCCGAAAGCACTATAGGATATACTATAATGAAGTTTTTTCCATTAGAAGCAATGTCCAATTTAATTGTCGAACCTTTTACAAGATTATCTGTAATTAGAAACATTGGAACTCAAATGGGAGTTGACAATATCAAAGATTATGATGTACATTTTTCTTCCATTATAATTGTCGCAGTCTGGACATTTTTATTTGTTTACTTCTCTTACAAATTATTAAAAAATCGAGATTTATAGTATATTTGTTATACTATGAATAAGGCAAAAAGTTTTTTAATCGTTTTATTTTTATGCTGTCTGTCTGCAAAGATAAATGCACAGGTCATAACTATTGATGATCAAAGATCACCGCAACAACTTATTGAAAACACTTTAGTCAATAGCTCTTGTGCCTCCGCTTCAAATTTTTCTGGTAGCGGAGACACTTTTACCCAAGGAAAACAAAGTTTTGCTTATTTTAATAGCAACGGAAGCAATTTTCCTTTTAATGAAGGTATTGTTTTAGTAACATCAACAGCTCAAAGTGCAGTTGGGCCATTTACTAGTGATGCAAATGAAGGTGCTAGTGATAGTCCTCAGTGGGGTAACGACAGCGATCTTGATGCGATACTCAGCATTAATTCTTTAAATACGACAGTTTTAGAGTTTGATTTTATCGCTTATACAAGTTTATTAAGTTTTAATTATGTTTTTGCTTCAAATGAATATCAATATAATTATCCTTGCCAATACTCTGACGGATTTGCCTTTTTAATAAAAGAAGCAGGAACTACTGATCCGTATAAAAATTTAGCTGTAATACCCAATACCAGTATACCCGTTTCTTCTATAAACATTCATCCAAAAATTGAACCTGGAACAAGACCCGGTGGTATTTCTTACACAGGCTGTGAAGCTTCAAATGAAAGCTATTTTAATGGATTAAATACCAATACCAGCCCAATAAATTATGCGGGACAAACAGTTGTTATGACTGCTCAAAGCACTGTAGTTACTGGAAAAAAATACCATGTAAAATTGGTAATCGGCGATGCTGATTTTAGATATCAAAATTCAGCAATTTTCCTCGAAGCAGGTAGTTTTGCTTCAAAAATTGTTCTTGGAGAAGATCGTACAATGGCAGCCAACAATCCCGCTTGTTTTCAAGAAAAAATCCTTTTAGACAGCAAACTTTCTCCTGCAGACTATACGTTTAAATGGTATAAAAAAGACAATCCTGCTACCATCCTAGGTACAAGTTCAACTTTTGAAGTTACAGAAACCGGAACCTACAAGGTTGAAGCAACTGTTATAAGTACAACATGTATACTATCGGGTGAAATAAAGATTGATTATGCTCCGGAAATTCCTTCAACAAATACTTCTCTGGTACAATGTGATGATAATACAGATGGGATATCTATTTTCAATTTAACCAAAGCCGATAATATTGTAAAAAATAATGATTCCGAAATTTTAAATAGCGGTTATTATGAATCAGCGGCCAATGCTGAAGCAAAAACAAATCCTATTTCAACTCCTGATAAATATCAAAATAAATCGCTCAATCAAGTTGTTTATGCAAGGTTAGAAAATAAATACGGCTGCTATAAAATTGCAGAAGTTACATTACAAATTTCCAACAATACTATAGCAAATCAAAACCCAATAGAAACCTGTGATGCAGATGGAATTCAGGATGGTTTTTATCAATTTGATTTGAACGAAGCAACTTCGCAAATCCTATTCGGGCTACCAAACGGACTAACTGTACAATATTACCTAGCTCCCTATGATGCTGTAACAGAAACCAATGAAGTTCCAACTATCTTTAAAAATACCACTGCTTTTTCCCAGACCATTTATGCGAGAGTTGTAAATGGGCCAGAATGTTATGATATTACACCTATAACACTTGTTGTAAATACTTTTGATCCGCCTAATTTTGATGACGATTCAGTAATTTTATGTAAAAATGGCAATATAACACTAACTGTCGATCCGGGTTTTAATAGCTATTCATGGAACACTGACCCCACAAATACAACTAATTCATTAGTTATTTATAATGCTGGCGATTATTCGGTTACCGTTAAAGATTCTAATGGTTGTGAAAAGACTAAAACTTTCAAAGTTATTTTATCAGAACCTGCAATAATAACAGGAGCGGTAGTTAAGGATTTTTCAGCTAATGACAATTCGGTTATACTTGAGTATACCGGAGCTAGAAATTATGAATTCTCAATAGATGGCCTGGACTTTCAGGAAGGCCCAATGTTCAACAATGTAAAACCAGGTATCTACAATGCAATTGCAAGAGATAAAAATGGTTGCGGACCATCTAATACTTTTCAGGTAATTGTTTTAGACTATCCAAGATACTTTACACCAAACGGAGATACTTATCATGATTTATGGGCAATTGAAAATTCTAATCTGCTTCCTGATTATAAAATTTTTATTTTTGATCGTTACGGTAAATTATTGAAACAAATGAACAAAAGCAGCACTGGTTGGAACGGACAATTTAATGGTCAGGAACTACCTTCAGATGATTATTGGTTTACTTTAACTTTTGATAACGGCAAAAATGTCAAAGGTCATTTTAGTTTAAAAAGGTAAAACCAAAAAGTTATTAATACCAAGATTTTAATAACAAAATCAATAAATAACCTTTTTTTTAACACAATAATTACAAAAATTCAACATAAAGCTCAAAACACTCAACAAACAGCAGTGCTAAAAAATAAGATAACATCCACATTATCTTATTTTTGCATCTTATTTTTATAAGATGAATCTACTTAAAATTTCTTTGCTTTTATTTTTCTTTTCAAACCTGTTTTATGCGCAAAATGATTGTCACGACATGATAACGGTTTGCGGGAATAGCAATTTATCTGATCTGACAGCTGAAGGAACTGGCTTAATTGAGGATTTCAGTAATATTAGTCGTTGTAAAATTGGAGAATATAATAGTCTTTGGTTAAAAATCGATGTAAAAAAGGGTGGAACATTAGGATTTATATTAACTCCTGAAAACAAAGATCTCGATGTTGATTTTGATTTTTTTGTATTTGGTCCTAATGTATCATGCGATAATTTAAAGACTCCAATACGATACTCTTATACAAGTCCAGTGGCTGCAAATCTTCCTGATAATACTACAGGAATGAATGGTTCAGCAATTGAAAGTTTTGACGGAATTGGTACAAGAGATGATTGTAAAGATTTAGGATATAGCGGAAATGGTTTTGTCAGATGGTTATATACAAACGATAACGAAAGCTATTTTATTGTCATTTCTCGATTTTCAGGTACCGCAAAATTCTCAATGAAATGGATTGGAACAGCACTATTATTTGAACCACCAGCTTTTAAAACTCCGGAGCCTGGCACCACGTTCGATCTCGAAAAATGCGATACTGATACTGTCGATGATGACTCCACTGTATTTGATTTAACTCCAAACATTAAAGCTGCTGTTGATAACCTGCAAGATATAGAGGTTACATTTCACACAACTGCCAATGATGTAATAACAGGCGAGAATGCCATTCAAAATCCCGGCGCATTTGCAAACACATCAATTAGTCAGCAAATTTACATGAGACTAAAAAATACATTAACAAAGTGTTTTTCAACAACAGAATTCACAATAAAGGTCACTAAAAACAAACTTCAGTTTCCTATTACTTCAGTTAATAACTGTGATGACTCGAGCGATGGAAGCAGTACAAATGGAAAAGCTGTCTTCTATTTCAAAAATATTACAGAAACACTTTTCCCAAATGCAGAGAAAGATGGTTTAGTTATTAAATATTACGCAGCTCTAAACGATGCCAATACAAATTCAAATGAGCTCGTAAACTCCTTTTACAATACAACTCCAAATCAGCAATATATTTACGCTAAAGCTTATACCCATAAATACTGTACAACGATACAAAAAATATCATTAATAGTACATATGCTCCCCCCTATAACACATGCTACATTAATTCAATGTGATTCAAGCAAAAATCAAACGGGACTAGTGTTATATAATTTAGATCAGGCCAATGCTGAATTGACTAATAATGATTCAAGATTATCAACACAGTTTTTTCTTAGTAATTTTGATGCTAAAAATAACCAAAATCCTCTTGAAGTAGCTTTTCATAATACTATAAATCCACAAACCCTTTTTGTCAAAATAACCAATTTAGAAACTAAATGCTGGAGTATTGGTACTGTAACATTAAAAACAAATCCAATTACGCTGCCAGAATATTTTATTGATCCAGTCTGTGATGATGACGGCCTCGAAGATGGAATTCATGTATTTGATTTAACCAAGGCGAATATTCCGTATAACACAACACAAAATATAAAATATTATTCTAATGAAAACAATGCTTTATTAGAACAAAATAAGATTACAGATCCTGCTTCCTACCAAAATGAAACACCCTACAATCAATTTGTTTTTGCACGGGTTGAAGAACAAAATAGCTGTTTTGGAATTAGTAAAATAAAATTAGAGGTTAATCAATTACCAAACATACAAACGCATACAAGTACTAATGTATGCGAAAACAACACTTTGTATCAAGTGCATTTAGATGCTGGATTAATCAATAATTCAATAACCAATTTTTTCTATAAATGGACAAAAGACGGAACAACAATCCCGAATGAAATAACTTCTGTTTTAAATGTCAACAAAACGGGAATCTATACCGTCATAGTAACTAATAAAACAAATTGTTCCAAAACGAGAATTATAGAGGTTTTTGAATCGAACACAGCAACTATTGAAGACATAGAAATTCTCGATTTATCAGACGAAAATAAAATCACAGTAAATGTATCTGGAAAAGGTGATTATGAATTTAGTTTGAATTTACCCGATGGTCCTTTTCAAGAATCTAACATTTTCAATAATGTGGAGCCTGGAATATATGAAGTGTACGTAAACGACAGGAAAAACTGCGGTACTGTACATAAAACTACTGCAGTAATTGGAGCTCCAAAATATTTCACCCCAAATGATGATGGTTATCACGACTACTGGAATATCGAAGGACTAAATGACAACAGTAAAAATGCCATTATATTAATTTATGATCGATATGGGAAATTATTAAAACAAATCCAACCTTCAAGTTTAGGATGGGACGGAACATTTACTGGCAACCCTCTTCCTGCCGATGATTACTGGTACACTTTAAAACTAGAAGATAATCGAGAAGCAAAAGGCCATTTTAGTTTAAAAAGGTAAAGCCAAAAATTTATCAAGAACAATATTTTAAGAATAAAATTAAAAGATAATATTCTTTTTAACACAATAATCAAAAAAAAATTCAACATAAAGCTCAAAACTCTCAACAAACAACAGAGCCAAGGAATAAGATAACAGCTGTATTATCTTATTTTTACATCATATTTTTATAAGATGAATCTAGTTAAAATTTATTTGTTTTTATTTCTCTTTTCAAATGTCATCTATGCACAAAATGATTGCAGTGATGCAATTGTCGTTTGTGGAAATTCAGGATTTCAAGGCTTAAAAGCACTAGGCCAGGGAAAAATAATTGAATATTCTAGTTTAAATAGCTGCGTTCTAGTCGAATCTAATAGTATATGGCTCAGGCTCTCGATTAAAACTGCGGGAACATTAGGTTTTATTTTAAAGCCTGAAAGTCCCGATTTAAATGAAGATTTTGACTTTATCATCTTTGGTCCAAATGCAACATGTAATTCGCTTGGTCAAGCATTAAGATGTTCATCTACAAATCCGAAAGAGGCAAATCTCAACCACAACTACACAGGAATGACCAATGCAGAAAGTGATACTACTGAAGGTCCAGGCAGCGATGGAAATAGCTATGTAAAATGGATAAATGTTACTCCTGGAGAATCTTATTTTTTAGTTGTCGACAGGCCAATTGGAAGCAGTAATTTTTCTTTACAATGGTTAGGAAGTGCTACCTTCAATAGTCCCCCTACTTTGAATATTCCAAATATTACAGCTTTAAATATGGAAAAAGCAGATAAAATTGGAACAGCAAATCAATCACTACCATTTGATTTAACGAAAAACAACCAAACAATAATTGACGGACAAACTGATGTCGCAGTAACTTATCACACTTCATCAACTGATGCAATAATAAATTCAAATCCGATTACTGATCCTTCACAATATAAAAATATTGAAAATCCGCAAACAATTTACGCACGAATTACAAATACACTTACCCAGTGTTATAACTGGAGCTCCTTTACAATTAAAGTCAGTGATAAAATTATTTTTACAGAAACACAATATGAAACTTGTGATGATAATGATACAAATACTACCGACGGAAAAACAAAAATTAATTTAAGCGATATTACTGCGAGCATTTTAGCCAATCAAGACACATCTAACTTAACAATCAATTATTATTTAAGTGAAAATGATGCGAAAACAAATAGTAATCCAATTTTAAATTCTTTCACCAATAGTATTTCTTTTAAACAATCCATTTTTGCAAAAGCTTCCACCGAGAAATCAAGTACAACTATACAAGAAATTAAAATAATCGTTAATAGTCTCCCGAAATCACTAAACAGTACATTAGTTCAATGTGAAATCGGAATAAACCCTGATGGCTTATGTGACTTCAATTTAAACGAAGCAACTCCGATATTTAATAATAACAACTCAGATATCACAACAACCTATCATATTACCAAAGAAGATGCCCTAGAAAACATAAACCCTGTCAACACAACATATACTAACACTAGCAATCCTCAAACACTATTTGTTCGAAATTCAAACAATAAGACCAGATGTTCAACGATTAATTCTCTTACTCTAAAAGTAAATGCTATTTCTGAAACATTATATGCTTTAGATCCTGTTTGCGATGACGATGGTGACGAAGATGGATTTTATGTCTTTGATTTGAATAATGCGAGTATTCCTTTTTCCAACACACAAAACATAAAATACTATGCAAATGAAAATCATGCTTTATTAGAACAAAATCCTATTCAAAATTTTACTTCCTATAAAAATGAAACTCCTTACAATCAATTTGTCTACGCTAGAATTGAAGAAGGAAATGATTGTTACGGTATCAGCAAAATCAAACTCGAAGTAAATAAACTTCCACATCTTAAAACAAATACAATTTCTAATGTTTGCGAAAATAATAAGGCATATTTCACAACTTTAGACGCAGGAATACTTGACTATGCAGCAATAGACAATTTTACATTTACCTGGACTAAAGATAATTTTGAAATCCCCAATGAAAAGTCTTCAAAATTAAATATAAATGAAACTGGAATATATAAAGTATCTGTAAAAAATAATTCTAATTGCATAAAAACACGAACAATAGAAGTTACCGCTTCGGATATAGCAACAATTACCAGTATTGATATTATTGATTTATTAGTAGACAATTCGAATAAAATCACAGTAAATGTAACAGGAAAAGGAGATTATGAATTTAGTCTAAATATGCCCAACGGGCCATTTCAGAAATCTAATGTATTTGAAAACGTCATTTCTGGCATTCATGAAATCTACATTAATGACAAGAAAAATTGTGGTTTAATAAACAAAACCGTTGCTGTAATTGGAGCACCAAATTACTTTACACCAAATAACGATGGTTATCATGATTATTGGAATATAACTGGACTGAATACAAGTGCTAACAAAAAATCTCTTATATATATCTATGATAGGTACGGGAAATTACTAAAACAAATTTACCCCTCAGATTTAGGTTGGGACGGCACCTTTACTGGAAACCCAATGCCTGCAGATGATTATTGGTATAGTTTAAAACTTGAAGATGGACGAGAAACAAAAGGGCATTTTAGTTTAAAAAGATAAAACTGAAATAAACACCAAATTTAAAAATCTAATATTCTCAAAGAAAAAAAAATCCCAAACTCCATAAGGAATTTGGGATTTTATATTGAAATTTAAAAATATTAGATTTTAAATCTTTTTCTATCAGTTTCAGTCAAATAAATTTTTCTTAAACGGATAGATTTAGGAGTAACCTCTACATATTCATCTTTTTGAATGTACTCTAAAGCTTCTTCAAGAGAGAAAATAATTGGAGGAATAATTCTAGCTTTTTCATCGTTTCCAGAAGAACGTACGTTTGATTGTTTTTTCTCTTTAGTTACGTTCACACACATATCATCACCACGAGAGTTTTCTCCAATTACCTGACCTTCGTAGATTTCAGCATTTGGTTCAACAAAAAACTTACCACGATCTTGTAATTTATCGATAGAATAAGGAATAGCTTTTCCTTTTTCCATAGAAATCAATGAACCTTTGTTACGTCCGGCAATTTCTCCTTTGTAAGGCTCATATCCTATAAAACGGTGCGCCATAATAGCCTCACCAGCTGTTGCAGTAAGTAATTGATTACGCAATCCAATAATTCCACGTGATGGAATATTAAATTTCACAATCATACGATCACCTTTAGTTTCCATAGAAAGCATTTCTCCTTTACGAATTGTAACGAATTCAACTGCTCTTCCTGAAAGTGATTCTGGTAAATCAATTGTTAACTCTTCAATTGGCTCACATTTTTTACCATCAATTTCTTTGATAATAACTTGTGGCTGACCAATTTGCAACTCATACCCTTCTCTTCTCATTGTTTCAATAAGAACAGATAAGTGAAGTACACCACGACCAAAAACCATAAATTTATCAGCAGAATCAGTTTCACCTAACTTCATAGCTAAGTTTTTCTCTAATTCTTTTGTCAAACGCTCTCTAATATGACGAGAAGTTACAAATTTACCCTCTTTACCAAAGAAAGGAGAGTCATTAATTGTAAACAACATACTCATAGTAGGCTCGTCGATATCAATCGTTTTTAGACCTTCTGGATTTTCAAAATCAGCGATAGTATCACCAATTTCAAAACCTTCAACTCCAATGATTGCACAAATATCTCCAGCAATAACCTGTTGTACTTTTTTACGACCAAGTCCTTCAAAAGTATGAAGTTCTTTGATACGAGATTTAGATATAGTACCATCTCTTTTAACTAATGAGATTGGCATACCTTCGTTAAGAATTCCTCTTTCTAAACGACCAATAGCAATACGCCCTGTAAAAGCTGAGAAATCTAAAGAAGTAATTAACATTTGTGGTGTTCCTTCAGAAACTTTAGGAGCAGGTACATTTTCAACAACCATATCCAATAATGCTTCAACATTATCAGTTACGTTTTCCCAATGATCAGACATCCAGTTGTTTTTAGCAGAACCATAAACTGTTGGAAAATCCAACTGCCATTCTTCAGCACCTAATTCAAACATTAAGTCAAAAACTTTTTCGTGAACTTCTTCAGGAGTACAGTTTTCTTTATCTACTTTATTGATAACTACACATGGCTTAAGACCTAAGTCAATAGCTTTTTGTAATACGAAACGAGTTTGTGGCATTGGACCTTCAAAAGCATCCACTAGCAAACATACACCATCGGCCATGTTCAATACACGTTCTACTTCACCTCCAAAATCCGCGTGGCCTGGAGTGTCAATAATATTGATTTTTGTTCCTTTATATTGAACTGATACGTTTTTAGAAGTAATAGTAATACCTCTCTCACGCTCTAAATCGTTATTATCAAGAATTAAATCACCTGTGTTTTCGTTGTCACGAAATAATTGACAGTGATACATAATTTTATCAACCAAAGTGGTTTTACCGTGATCGACGTGGGCAATAATTGCAATGTTTCTAATAGATTCCATCTGAGATTTTTAATGGGTGCAAAGGTACACTTTATTTTGATATAAAAAACGTTTCTTTGATAGTTTGCGTATATCCAAGTAATTAGTTCAATAATCAATTTGAATTTAACTGTCAAATTGACATTCAATAATTGCTGAATTATCGTTAATTTAACTATATTTGAGTAATGAAAAGTAAAACTCTCCAAATTACTCTAATTTATATTATCATTTCGTTATTTATGGCTATAGTTTGTCATAAATTACTCACTATTTACTTTTCACCAATAGAAAACTATAATTTATTCCTCGTCAAAGACATTTTTTTTATTTTAGCCACAGGACTGGTATTCAAATATATACTCTCAAAAAATGAAGTCAAGAATAAATCTGTTTTTGAAAAACTAAAACAGACCAACGAAGAAATCAAAGAATCTAATGAAAAATATGATATTGTAGCAAAAGCAACAAGCGACACCATTTGGGATTGGAAAATCCAGGAAGACAGCATCAGCTGGAACAGAGGTATCGAAGGTATATTTGGCTATAACCCGGAAGATGTCGGCAAAACTTCAAAATGGTGGTTTGACAAAATTCATCCCGAAGACAGCATTAGGATGTCGATTAAGTTATATTCGTTTATTGAGCAAAAAACCGAAAAATGGCAAGATCAATACCGTTTTAGATGTGCAGACGGAACTTATAAATATGTATTAGACAGAGGCTTTTTGCTAAAAGACGAAAAAGGAAGAGCCATCAGGATGATTGGAGCTATTCAGGACATCACGAAACAAAAAGAAGAAGAACAACGATTAAAACTTTTAGAAACTGTAATTACACAATCTAAAGACTCCATTTTAATCACAGAAGCAAATTCTGTTGCCCGCAGGATCCCAAAGATTGTTTATGTAAACCCGGCATTTTCTCAAATGTCAGGATACCAGTCTAATGAAATAATAGGAAAATCTCCAAATATTTTCAAAGGACCAAAATCAGATTCAGATGAGCTAAAAAAACTTTTAAGAGCCATTAAAAATGAAGAAGAATGCTTAATAGAAACAATTAGCTACACAAAACAAAAAGAAGAATATTGGGTACGATTTTCAATGATTCCAATTTTCAATAATGAAGGCGTTATTTCACACTGGATCTCCATACAAAGAGATATTACCGATGAGAAAAAATTAGAAACAGAAAAAGAACATCTTATTCGCGAATTAACACAAAATAACAAGGATTTAAAACAATTCTCATACATTACATCACACAATCTTAGAGCCCCACTATCTAATTTAATCGGTCTTTTAAATCTTATTGAAGACATACCTGTCGAAAACACTGAACTCGAAGAAATCATTGCAGGATTCACAAAATCGACACACCTGCTAAACGAAACAATCAATGACCTGGTAAAAGTCATCATTATCAAAGACAACCCTTCAATGCAAAAAGAAGAAGTCTCTTTACAAGAAGTATTCGAAAACGTATTTAGTCAATTATCATTTCAAATAGAATTACACAAACCAATCATCAAACTCAAGTTCGACAGAGTTCCTCTATTAAACACAAACAAAGCTTACATAGAAAGTATTTTACTTAATTTGCTAACGAATTCCATAAAATACAAATCAGAAAATCGAAAATTAAAAATATCAATAATGGCCGAACAAATTGATCATAAAGCCATATTAACTTTTAAAGACAACGGAATTGGTATCGATTTAGAAAGAAACCGGGACAAAGTTTTCGGACTATATCAAAGATTCCACAATTATCCTGACAGCAAAGGGCTAGGATTATATCTGGTAAAATCGCAGGTTGAAACCATGGGTGGCACCATAAGCATCGAAAGCGAGGTCAACAAAGGAACCACATTTACAATAACATTTAAAAATTAACCTATTATGCTTGAGCAAATCTTATGCATTGATGACGATCCAATCACATTAATGCTATGCAAAAAAGTAATTTCAAAATCCGAGTTTTCGAATGAAATTATTACGGCTCAAAATGGCGAAGAAGCACTACTCCACTTCAATACCCTAAAATATACAAACAACAAAAACAAAGTAAGCAAAAAACCCGAATTAATTTTCTTAGACCTAAACATGCCGGTCATGGGTGGCTGGGAATTCCTGGATCATTTTACATCCGGAGACTATACCGAGTTCAGCAACGCAGCAAGCGTTATTGTTTTATCCTCTACAATTGACCCTGAAGATTTAGCCAAAGCAAAAAAATACCCCATAATTATCGATTTCCTTTCCAAACCAATTACCCTGCCAATGCTGGAATATCTTAAAAAGAAGATAGATCTGTAAAAAAAATTCCAAATAAGAAATTCCAATGCTAAACTTCATTTAAAAGCAATATTGGAATGTGGAATTTCTTATTTGGAATTTAAAATTTACGCTATTTATCCAAACAAAAAAGCCCTCTAAAGAGGGCTTTTCGTATATTTAGGAAATTGTAGTTAATTACAATTTAGCAACATGCTTAGTTAATTTAGACTTCAAGTTAGAAGCTTTATTATCATGAATGATGTTCTTTTTAGCTAACTTATCAATCATAGAGATTACAGTTGATAATTTAGAAGCTGCATCAGATTTTTCAGTAGCTAATCTTAATGCTTTAATTGCATTACGAGTAGTTTTATGTTGGTATCTGTTAAGAACTCTTCTTTTTTCGTTACTTCTGATTCTTTTTAATGCTGACTTATGATTTGCCATTTTTTCTTAATTTTAGATGTAATAATTATTATAAATACTAGTTAAAAAAGAAAAACCTCCCACAATTGCAAAACAATCACTTTGGTTTTAACTAATAAAACAAAAATCGAGACACCAACTTTTATTTTACAAAACTTATTTACAACTAATTCAGTAGTCTGTAAGGGAATCGAACCCCTGTTACCAGGACGAAAGCCTGGAGTCCTAACCCCTAGACGAACAGACCATATCCTTCTAAGTTTTTCTATAATTAAATAGAGGTATTATTGTAGCCCGTAGCGGAATCGAACCGCTCTTACATGGATGAAAACCATGCGTCCTAACCGATAGACGAACGGGCCATTTTATTCTCAGTATTTTAAGAACAATTTCGCATAAAAAGTAGTAGCCCGTAGCGGAATCGAACCGCTCTTACATGGATGAAAACCATGCGTCCTAACCGATAGACGAACGGGCCTGCTTCTCTAATGCGGATGCAAAAATACAACTATTTTTAAGATGTACAATACCTGATGCAAAAAAAATCAAAAAAAATTAATATGCCTTCGCAAACAACACTCTTTTTGTTGACGGGTTACCAGTAAACACACAGGTTCCTGCTTCTTCAACACTATCCAAAGGAATACAACGAATCGTTGCCTTTGTCAAGTCTTTTATTTTCTCTTCAGTAGCAGCCGTACCATCCCAATGAGCGGATACAAAACCTGCTTTACCTTCTAAAACTTCTTTAAATTCCTCAAAACTATTTACTTCTGTAATATGTGTATTACGATAGTCCAGTGCTTTATTAAATAAGTCTGCCTGAATCTGCTCTAAAAGATCATTCACATAAGCAACAATTCCTTCAGCAGAAACTACCTCTTTTGTTAATGTATCCCGTCTCGCAACCTCAAAAGTTCCATTTTCTAAATCTTTTGGCCCAACAGCAATTCGAACAGGAACACCTTTCAATTCCCATTCAGCAAATTTAAATCCTGGTTTTTGAGTTGTTCTGTCATCGTATTTAACTGAAATCTTTAATTTTTTCAACTTCGCAGTTAAATCATTAACAGCAGTTGTAATTTCAGCCAATTGTTCATCTGTCTTATATATAGGAACAATAACAACTTGAATAGGTGCCAAATTAGGAGGCAAAACCAATCCCTGATCATCAGAATGCGTCATAACCAAAGCTCCCATCAAACGAGTTGAAACTCCCCATGAAGTTCCCCAAACGTGTTCTTGTTTCCCTTCAGCATTCGCAAACTTTACATCAAAAGCTTTTGCAAAGTTTTGTCCTAAAAAGTGAGAAGTACCAGCTTGCAAAGCTTTTCCGTCCTGCATTAATGCTTCAATACAGTAAGTTTCATCTGCACCTGCAAAACGCTCTGTTTCTGTTTTTATACCTTTAACAACCGGAATTGCCATGAAGTTTTCTGCAAAATCTGCATAAACATTCATCATTTTCTCAGACTCTTCCAAAGCTTCCGCTTTTGTAGCATGCGCCGTGTGTCCTTCCTGCCATAAAAACTCTGCCGTTCTTAAAAACAAACGCGTACGCATTTCCCAACGAACCACATTTGCCCATTGATTAATCAATAAAGGTAAATCTCTATAAGATTGCACCCATCCTTTATAGGTAGACCAAATAATAGCTTCGCTGGTTGGACGAACAATAAGTTCTTCCTCCAATTTAGCATTTGGATCAACCATTAATTTTCCGGGTTTGTCCGGATCATTCTTTAATCTATAATGTGTTACAATTGCACACTCTTTTGCAAATCCTTCTGCATTTTTCTCTTCCGCTTCAAACATGCTTTTCGGCACGAACAAAGGAAAATATGCATTTTGATGTCCTGTCTCTTTAAACATTCGATCTAACTCCGCCTGCATTTTTTCCCAAATAGCATATCCGTACGGCTTAATAACCATACAGCCTCTAACTCCTGAATTCTCAGCTAAATCTGCTTTAACAACCAGTTCGTTATACCATTTCGAATAATCTTCTGATCTTGTAGTGAGGTTCTTACTCATATTGAATAGTTTGGCACAAATTTTGTTTTAATAATTTTAACTAAATAGTTTGACAAAACTAACTATTTTTGTAATGTGCAACAATAAAAAACACCACAGATATGAAAACTTCTACTACTCTCCGCCAAAACTCAAGTCATTTTTACTTAATTGGACTACTGAGTTTATTAGTTGCTTCGTGTGGTTCTTATCAAAATACATCCTATCAGGACAATGATGGCGTTTATGGTGGTTCGACAAGAACATACGCACAATCAACAAACACTTCTGCTAACAGCCAATATAAAGATTATTTCAAATCACTACAAGACACTGACGACCAGCCTACAGAAATCTTCACTGATGTAGACAACTATGGTAATTATGCAGAAAACGACAGTACACAAACTGCAGCAAAAGCTTATCCTGCTTGGGGAAGCGCTAATACAGATGTATCTGTAACCGTTTACTCTGACCCAATGTGGTCATGGGGAATTGGATTTGGATGGGGATACCCATATTACGGATATGGCTATGGCTACGGATGGGGTTATCCTTATTACGGATGGGGCTACCCAGGATATTACCCAGGTTGGGGCTATCCAGGTTATTACCCTGGTTATGGTTACGGATACAACAACTACTCTTACAACTATGGAAGAAGAGGATCTGCTGCCTACTACGGATCAAGAGGATATTCTACAAGAAGCTCCTACAATACTGGCAGAAATTATGCCGGAAGAGGAAACTATACCACAAACAGAAACGGGTACACAACCAACAGACGTACAGACTACTCTGACTTCAGAAGAAGCTCTAATGCAAACGGCAGAAGCTACTCAACAAGCCCGACTTTCACAAACAGAAGAGGGACAGCACAAGGTCAAAGCAACAGTTATGACTACAGAAGATCTGGCACAACTACAAACAGAAGTTACAACAATACCAACAGTAACTCAACAAGATCATACTCTCCTAGCCCATCTCGTTCGATGAATAGCAGCGGCGGAAGCATGAGATCGTCTGGTGGAGGATCATACGGCGGTGGCGGTGGTGGAAGATCTGGCGGTGGTGGTGGAAGAAGATAATTCCCCCCCTCTCACTAATCGGATAACTCACATTTAAAACTTAACCACATGAAAAAAATACTTTTCCTTTTTATTACAGGACTAACTTTTAGCGTCTCACATTCTCAGGAAGTATCAGATGCTGTGCGTTATGCACAAGATAATATAACCGGAACTGCAAGATTCAGAGCTATGGGTGGTGCCTTTGGTGCTGTTGGAGGAGATTTATCATCTCTAACTGTAAACCCTGCCGGTTCTGCAATATTCAATAACAATCAGTTTGGAACAACTTTTAGCAATCAAAGCATTAAAAATAATTCCAATTATTTTGGAACCCAAACCAGTGATAAAGAAAATTCTTTTATTCTAAATCAGGCTGGCGGTGTTTTTGTTTTCAATGACCGAAATCCAAATAGTAATTGGAAAAAAATTGCCATTGGAGGAACTTATGAAAATACAAACAACTTTAATAATGAAGTTTTTTCAGCAGGAACTAACCCAAAAAATTCTATCGATCAATATTTTTTGACTTTTGCTAATGGAATTCCTTTACATATCATTGACGGATTAGAATACAGAGACCTCTTATATAATGAACAACAAGCACACTTAGGTTACTGGGGACATGTTATAGACCCAGTTAATGAGAATGATCCAGACAACACGCAATACACCACAAATATTCCTGCTGGCGGAAATTATTATCAGGAAAATTCAGTATACACCAGTGGATACAATAGTAAAGTTAGCTTCAATATCGCAACTTCATACAAAGACAAAATCTATTTTGGAGCAAATCTAAATGCGCATATTACAGACTACAGAAGGTCAAGCAGTTTTTATGAAGACAATAACAAGCCATTAGAACAAACAGAAACTATATCTAACTTACGTTTTAATAATGATCTTTATACTTACGGAAATGGCTTCTCTTTTCAATTAGGAACCATTGCTAAAGTTACTGAGGCTTTCAGACTTGGTTTAGCATATGAATCAAACACGTGGTATGAACTTTATGATGAAACCGCTCAAAGCCTACAAACAACAAGACAAGCCAATGGAGCGCAACCAATAAATGAAAATATCAATCCAAATGTTGTAAACGTTTACGAACGTTACACTTTACAAACTCCAGCAAAATGGACATTCAGCGGCGCTTATGTATTTGGAAAATCAGGCTTAATTAGTGTTGATTATGCGATTAAAGATTATTCAAATACTAAATACAAACCAACGAGCGATCCGGGATTTAGCGGATTAAATGGAGACATCAGCAATCAATTAACTACTAATGGCGAATTAAGAATTGGTGCCGAATACAAAATAAACCGATTAAGCTTAAGAGGTGGTTACCGATTTGAAGGAAGTCCTTATAAAAATGGATCAACTATTGGAGATTTAAACAGCTACTCAGGAGGTTTAGGCTATAGCTTTGGAGCGACTAAATTAGATTTGGCTTATTCTTATTTAGAACGAAAATCAAATCAGGGATTTTTTGCCACCGGATTTACGGATGGCGCCAACATTTCATCGAAACTTAATAATGTTTCTTTGACTTTATTATTTGAATTGTAATTAAATTAAAATAGATTAATTTGAAATTTCCGTTAGGCCACGCTTAACGGTTTTTTTTTGCCATAATGAAGCTGCATTGATTTTCCAATTTCATTTATCAGAAAAAAAAATAACAAATCCATAAAATTCGGGAGATGCCTTCATAAAAATCATCTAAAAGAAACCGAAACCAGTTGTGTTTGAATAAAAAAGTGTAATTTTGCACTCCAATTTATAAAAGTATGAGAACCAAGTCTTTAAAAAAGAACAAAATTAACGTAATCACTCTTGGGTGTTCGAAGAATGTATATGACAGTGAAGTATTAATGGGACAACTTCGTGCCAATGGTAAAGAGGTTCAACATGAAGCTCCTGCGGCAGAAGAAGGAAACATTATCGTAATCAACACTTGTGGTTTTATTGATAACGCTAAAGCCGAATCAGTAAACATGATTTTGGAATATGCTGATAAAAAAGACAAAGGTTTAGTTGACAAAGTTTTTGTAACCGGATGTTTATCGGAACGTTACAGACCAGATCTGGAAAAAGAAATTCCAAATGTCGATCAATATTTTGGTACAACTGAATTACCTCAACTATTAAAAGCTTTAGGAGCCGACTATAAACATGAATTATTAGGAGAACGCTTAACTACAACTCCTAAAAACTACGCCTATTTAAAAATTGCAGAAGGCTGCGACAGACCTTGTAGTTTTTGCGCAATTCCTTTAATGCGTGGTAAACACGTTTCTCAAACTATTGAAAAATTAGTTAAAGAAGCTGAAGGATTAGCTAAAAATGGCGTAAAGGAATTAATCTTAATCGCTCAGGACTTAACTTACTATGGTCTTGATATTTATAAAAAGAGAAATCTAGCTGAACTTTTAGAAGCATTGGTAAAAGTGGAAGGAATTGAATGGATTCGTTTGCATTACGCTTTCCCTACTGGTTTCCCAATGGATGTTTTGGAAGTTATGAAACGTGAACCTAAAATCTGTAATTATATCGACATTCCGTTGCAACATATTTCAGATTCAATCCTAAAATCGATGCGTCGCGGTACAACTCAGGCTAAAACGACTCAATTATTAAAAGATTTCCGTGCAGCTGTTCCAGGAATGGCTATCAGAACTACTTTGATCGTTGGTTATCCTGGAGAAACTCAGGAAGATTTTGAAATTCTGAAAGACTTTGTTCAGGAAATGAAATTTGACAGAATGGGATGTTTTGCCTACTCGCACGAAGAAAATACACACGCATATTTATTGGAAGATGATGTTCCGGATGATGTAAAACAAGCCAGAGCTAATGAGATCATGGAATTGCAATCTCAAATTTCATGGGATTTAAACCAGGAAAAAGTTGGACAAGTTTACAAATGTATTATTGACAGAAAAGAAGGCGCACACTTTGTAGGGAGAACAGAGTTTGATAGTCCGGATGTAGACAATGAAGTTTTGATCGATGCCTCTAAACATTATGTAAAAACAGGAGAATTTGTTAATATCCGCATAATTGAAGCAACAGAATTTGATTTATACGGAGAACCTGCTTAAATTTACGGTAAACTATTATCAATTTTAGATAAATCATTTTTATGAAACCTACACAAACACTTTTTATTTTAGTTTTCACTTTATTGTGTTTCAATTCTGTTTCGGCACAATATGGAAATGGATATAATAATGGCTACGGCGGTGGTGGCGGTTACGGCAGAGGCGGCGGAATGGGAATGGATAGAAGTATGATGTCGGGTCC
Organism: Flavobacterium sp. LC2016-12; assembly: GCF_015351595.1. Lineage (GTDB taxonomy): Bacteria > Bacteroidota > Bacteroidia > Flavobacteriales > Flavobacteriaceae > Flavobacterium. Next base: position 353,537 of record NZ_JADKPT010000004.1, read on the forward strand.
ACAAAGTTCTCCTAGCAAACCTAAAGAAATCCCTGCTGAAGAAACTGCCGCAAAAATTGTTGAACAAATGAAACCGGAGGTAAAACTTGATGACTTGCAAGCTATAGCAATTACGAATGTTATTGCTGACAGCATGAGAGAACAAGGAATTCTTTTGAAAAACGAAAATAGCAGCCAGGATCAAAAAATTGAGCAAATGACAGCTTTGAGAGAAAGTACAACCAAAAAAATCACTGCTTTTCTGAACCCTGATCAAATAGAAAAATATACCACTTTCATGGCAAATTTTAAAGAGATCAAGAAAACAAAAAACAAAAAGAAAAAAGATTCTGACACAAAAGAAGTAAAAGAAATAAAAGAGGAAACAGAAGCGACAAAAGTTCACGAATAATTGTTTCAACCTAATCCTAAAATGTAATTAACCATGGCGAAAAAGCATTTTTATTATTTGATTTTAGCAATTATAATAACTTCTTGCTCAACGAATCCTTATAAATCAACTGAAAAAGTCTACGATCAGCAGCTTAAAACCTTAGAAAACCAGATTACAAGCAAAGAAGTAAAAACAATTCCCGCTGTTAGTCCAGTCGTTATTGATACTTCATATGCTTCGCAATTAGGAATTGTAAAGGACACTTTATCAAAAACAGGTTCAACTGCCTTGTTAAACGGTATTAACACAGAATGGATTGGTACAGTTAATTTTAATTTAAGAAAGCCGAGTTTTATCATTCTTCACCATACTGCACAAGATTCAGTACAACAAACTATTAGCACATTTACCAAAACAAGAACACAAGTAAGTGCCCACTATATAATTTCTGAAAATGGAAAAGTGGTACAGATGTTAAACGACTATTTAAGAGCTTGGCACGCAGGTGCCTCTACCTGGGGTAAAAACACAGATTTAAACTCATCCTCAATTGGTATTGAAATTGATAATAATGGCTTTAAACCTTTTACCGAGGCACAAATTAGCAGTCTTGTAGCGCTTTTGACAAAATTGAAAAAAGATTATAATATTCCGACTCAAAATATATTAGGACATTCTGATATAGCACCAGGACGAAAACAAGATCCAAGCGCTTTATTTCCGTGGAAAACTTTAGCAGAGAAAGGTTTTGGCATATGGCCAGATGAAATTCTGGAAGAAGCCCCTTTTGACTTTAAAATAGAACCCGCTTTACGTATTATTGGTTACAATACTAAGAATCTTTCAGCTGCAATTCAAGCTTTTAAATTGCACTATATTCAAACAGATGCTACATCAGTTTTAGATAGAAAAACAATAGATACAATTTATTCGATTTACAAAAAGCAAATTCAATAAAAGAGTTTTACACCTATATACAAAAGCGCGTTTCTATACTTTAGAAACGCGCTTTTTTTATTTCTAGATACCTTATAAATCATGAAAGATGTAAGAGCACAGAACAAAGAATACAAATGAACTGAAGTTATATTTAAGCTTTCTTAAAATACTATTTATATCTGTATATACCACACCTAACTGATATTTCTTCTCTACTCTCTACTCTTTACTCTTTACTCTTTACTCTTTACTCTTTACTCTTTACTCTTTACTCTTTACTCTTAATACCCCATCTTGAACAAATAAAAAAGCTGCCAAAACATTTACATGTTTTGACAGCTCCAAAAAAAAAAAAAATATCAATCTTTATCTCTAGAAAGAGTATGTTGTAGCAATTAATCCGTAGAATGACCCTCCTGTTGGAGCAGCATCACTATCTAAAAAGATATCTTCTGATGCAGCATCATATCTAAACTCAGGAATTATAGTAAGTTTTCCAACTTTATAGTTCAATGAAATAGTATTTGCAAATACATTTGATCCTGTTAATGTCCCTAAACTTGCCGGAGCAGCATCTTTAGCATCAAAATATTCTATCCTGTAAGCCAATAGTAAAGACGGGCTAAAAGAATAATTAGCATATCCTACTAATGAAAACCATTCACCATCACCTAAGCTTGAAATATCATTTTTAGTTTTAGCATATGTTGCATTAAAACCAAGACCAAAACTATCGCTTATTGTTTTTGAAGCTACTAAATCAAATTGTGTTTTATTATCTTCAGAAGCCGGATTACTACTTCCTGATGTAAAGTTTAGATAAGCACTACCTGTTTCACCTATATACCCTAATTGACCTATATATGTTTTTTGAGAAGAACCTGCATCCATAGCCGATTTAAAATCAGTTGGATTAGTTATACCAAACATTGCAGTAAATTTCCCTGAAGTATATTGTGCTTTTACCCCAGTATTAAAAAATGGTCCGTAAGAAAAAGCGTATGACATACTGTAGTTTTTATTACCTACTGCATCAAGCACTTCATATCCAATATGAGTTCCAAAACTTCCCGCAACTAATTTAAATTTTTCTGTAAGTTGGTATGTAAAAAATAACTGTTTAATTAAAAATTTTGCATTTATGTCTTTATCTGTTGTTTCATTATATGAAAATTCTCCTGCTCTTTTTCCGAAACCTAAATCTACAAATACAGATGCTTTTCCGAAAGTATGACCTGCATTAATAGATGCCATTCCTAATTCAAATGAATCCTGAGAGTTGGTAAAGCTCGTTAATCCATTCATTTGTTTTGAAAAATCATATTTATAGTAAGCATCCGCTGATCCTCCCCAAGTTGTCGCAGGTGAAACTGGAGTTTCGGCATCTTCTTGAGCAAATGCAAAAGAACTCGTTAACATCGCGGCTAAAATGTGTAATACTTTTTTCATGTTTTAATTGGTTTTTAGTTATTAATTGATTCTGGTTAGTTAATCTTTTATATATGTATATTCTACTATAAGTCACTTCTAAAACCTTTAATCTCCCCCTAAAACCTCTTCATTTTCATTAGCGAATTTATTAACTTTTGTATGAGTAAAAGAATTGAAATCTATTTTTTTGACGTTTTACAAGCAGAATTATGGATTACAAAAATTAAATTCACAATAATCGTTATTTGACATTAATACTGTTTTATTTTTGAAAATTCACTAACGCAATTTCAGTAAAAATCAGAAAATTTTTAGGGTAAACAACAAAATAAAACCAACAAACAACCAAAAAACAGCCATAAAACGATAATAAAAAAATAAAACCCCTTAAAAAACATAGGGTATGTGTATTTAATATTAAAAACATGATTTATTTTAAAAATTTACAAAACCCTAACAAAACCATTCTCTTAAAAACAAAAATTCCTACAAAAATAAACACCAAAAAACATCCTGAGAAGCTTAAAACACTCAGCATAATTTTTAAATCAAAAGCAAAAAGTTTTACAATTAAAAACAAAAAAGCCTGCTCAAACTGAACAGGCTTTTTTTGAAATATAAGTAACCACTTCTACTCTTGCGAATTATACTTTCTTAAAAATTCACGAACTTGTATTCCGGATTCTTGTAAATCTTCCTCTCTCCATTTCCCATCTGACTTTGCAGATTTTTTAAGAATAGAACATGTTTCCTCTTTATCAGAAACTGACCATGTTATCCAACTCAGCTTTCGATCTTCCATCCAATCGATATATTTCTTCCAGGCTTTCATGTTTAATGGTCCATCTCCAGATGCTTCCATTCCTGCAGACTCAGAAATAAATATTGGCAGACCTTTTTTTAAGGCTTCATCTGTTCTGTCGCGTAAATCTTTACCATGCGTTGCGGCGTAAAAATGCATCGTATACATTATATTACTGTATCCCTTTATAGGATCAGCAGCAGGAAGATTAACATCCTGATCCCAATGCGGAGAACCAACCAAAATAATATTATTCGGATCATTTTCTCTAATTACCTTGATTACTTCTTCGGCGTAAGCCTTAACTTCTGGCCAACTTTCATCATCAGGCTCGTTGAAAACCTCATATATTATATTAGGATACCTGGCATACTTTTTAGAAATTTCTGCAAAAAAGGCTTTTGCTTCTTTTAGATTTATATTATGACTGTGCCAGTCGATAATAACATATACATCCGATTTGATCGCGCCATCTACAACAGCTTCAATTCTCTTTTTTGAAAATTCCGGCTCCTTTATATAGGACATTTTCCCCAATTCTATTCCCATTGCCGCGCGAACCACATTACAACTAAAATCTTTCTTCAACCAATTTACTGCTTTCTCATTATAAAATCTCGGCCACATACTGTGCCAGCCAAAACTCATTCCACGCAATACAATTGGATTATCATTTTGATCTGTTAGCTGAGTTCCTTCCACACGAAGTTGCCCATGATGTTTTACAAATTGCGCTTTTGAAGCACAAAATACAAACACCATTATAAGTGTAAAAAAATTAGCTTTTGATTTCATTTTAAATCAATTTACTGGAATTAATCTTAATGTAATTACATCGTGAGAGGCAATATCTGCCTGAAAATTCTTTTTAGTATTTCCTGCCTCCTTATTCTTCCACAGATCTTTTAATTTAAAAAACATTTTATTAAAATCGGCGTCATATCCGAAATCAACATCTTTAACTGCATTCTTTTTCCAATCGAAATTGATTTTTTTAGAAACGTCACTTCTATTTAAAAATGTCACAGCCCAATTTCCATCTGATAAAGGTTTTACCCAAACTTCCAATCCATCTTCAGCAGAAAATTTAAATCCCTGAATCCCCAATTTATCCTGATTCACTGCAATTAATTCTTCATTAGTTAAAATAGCAAGCGTTTCTTTAGACATTTTTCTGAAATCATTTCCGGCAATCAATGGTGAAGCCATCATACACCACATAGCAAAATGAGATTTATCTTCTGTATTTGTCATTCCGTCACCCACTTCCATCATATCAAAATCATTCCAATGATCCGGACCTGAATATTTTCGGATGTCTTTTCTCATCTCAACAATTTTCATAAATCCCCACGAAGACCAATTTCCTTCTACATGTTTGTATTCACAATCAAAACAAGGATAAATATCTCCTGAAATTCTCCAAAGATTACCAACTGGCTTCCCCCATTCCCATGGCTGGTTGTCTCCCCACTCACAAAGACTAAAAACAATTGGTTTACCCGCTGTTTTAAGAGCATTGCTCATTGTTGCATAAGCTTCTTTAGCTGTAATTCCTTGTGTGTTACACCAATCATATTTTAAGAAATCTATACCTAGTTTAGCATAAAAACGAGCATCCTGATATTCGTAACCGCGTGTTCCTGGATAACCGGCACAAGTTTGCGTTCCTGCACAATTATATAGTCCAAATTTTAAACCTTTGCTATGCACATAATCAATGACAGCTTTCATTCCGCTTGGAAACTTAACCGGATCCGGAACCAAATCTCCGTTTTCATCACGTTGTTTGGTCATCCAGCCATCATCCAACACTATATAATTATATCCTGCTGCTGCCATTCCGGACGAAACCATAATATCGGCTGTTTCTTTTACTAACTTCTCGTCGATATTAGTTTCAAAAGTGTTCCAGGAATTCCAGCCCATTGGGGGCGTCATGGCCAAACCTTCAAATTTTCCGGCTTGCTGATTATGAGTATTTCCTTGACTAAAACAGATCCCGGATATACTTAAAACAAGTAATAAAGCAATTTTTTTCATTCTTTTTCAAATTAAATATTCAAAAAAATGTTCCCTAATTTTTCAATAAGGGAACATTTTCAAACTGACTCAAAACAAATAATATTTTATAAAAATCCTATATCGTCATAATAGATAGTATTTCCTGGCGTAAGTGATATTCCAGAATACTCTTTAATAAACACATTATTAAAAGTAGCCCCTACCTGATCCAGCTTCAAATCTGACATCGGAATTGAAATATTATTCCATTGTCCGGCAACTAACTGAACGGTCGTTCCAAAAGCATCATTCTCATTTCCTTTAGGATGAATACTTACTAATATTTTTGTACTTTCTGTAGCATACACAGATATTTTAACGAATTGATAATCACTTGTGTTCAAAGTTTCTTTAAAACCTATATAAAATCCCGACCAAGGCCCAGTAATTTTCTTAATAGAATGTGTACCTCTACTTACCTGCTCGGTATTTAGCATATCAAAACTACCACCCCAATCCCATTGGTAACTAATTTTAGATGTATCATCAGCATACAAAAGGTATGTAATGCCTATACTACTCGGAGCAGACACTCCAAATTCAGTCTCGACCACAATTGATGCGTAAGAACCAAAATCAGCTGGAACAGTTGCTTGAATTTCTGTTTTAGATACTACTGTAAACGCAGCCTCTGTAGCTCCAAATTTCACACTTTCAACCTTAACAAAATTCTGACCTTTAATAGTAATAACATCTCCCGGCGAAGCTAATACTTGCGAAAGAGTTGAAATTACCGGAGCCGGAGGAGTTAATTCAATTACATTACTTAAAACATTTATAAAACCATTTGTCCCATAATAATCTAAGCCCGGTGCTGCTTTATCAGATCCGTTTACCTTTAAAACATTATTGGTTACATTTATACTCAATAAATACAAATCAGGATTTACCGCATTTGCCATTGTAGAATACTCGCCAGTTGTTAAATAATCAGCTTCGACACCTTCAAGTGCGGCTACTCGTTTTTTAACACCTTTAATAACATGACTCAAAACAAGTTGTTTTAAATCTTCTACCGGAACCAAATTAATATCTGGATATCCCAAATCATTTACATAACCATTTGCAACTAAATAAGCAGCAAAAGTTTCGTCATTAGGAACAAAATAAGTATAATCATCCGGCGTGTCTAATGTTGACTGCAATCCTGTTAATTCTATTGCTTTTACAAAAGTAGATAAATTACTATTTGCCTGAAGCAATCCGTATGCCGTGTTATAATTTTGCTGCGCTCCTCCAATATCTTTAATATCATTATCACAAGAAGAAACTGCAACAATCAAAAAGACACATATAGCAATATGTTTTACTTTATTATATATATTTTTCATATTTCTCTTTTAGTTTTTAATTATGGATCCTTATAAACAAAGTCAACTTGACCATTAATATTTATTTTTTTGAATCCTTCACAATTATTTTAATACCAATCCAATATCATCAAGTAAAATGGTATTCCCACCAAAACCACCAAATTCCTGCCATCCTATTTTACTTAATACATCCGGATTACCAACGTCACTAAAAGGAATTTCTATATAAGTCCATGAATCAGATTTAAATTCTACCACCTTGAAATTACTATCTGCATTTCCATTAATGAAAAACTTTACTTTTCCAGCTTTTGCACCCTTAACAGAAAACCTTACAGCTTTAAATTTATATGTATCTGTAAAATTCCAGGAAGCAAGAGCAATAAGATAACCATCCCACTCACCTGATTTCCATTCAATACATTTAGATCCCTGGCTAAAGTCTTTAGTATAAGCCAAATCGAAAACATTAGTTCCATCCCATTTTTCATCCCAACCCCAGATATTAGTAGGAGCATCATCATAAAGCGCACTACCAAATGCTTGATTAGCAACAGTTGTTCCTGAAACGTTCGTTATCGATAGGTATTTATATTTAAAATCATCCGGAACTTTAACTTTTATTTCAGTCAACGATGATTCAATAGGTTCCACTTTCGTAGTTCCAAAATTTACTACAGGACGTAAAAAATATTCTCCTTTGATCGTGATTATATCTCCAGCATTAGGATTGATTGGAAATCCCTGAATATTAGGACTTGGAGGCCTGATGGCCACTTTATATTTCAAAGTACCTATATTAGTAACTATTTTCATTTCATCCATTTCATTATAATAGGGCGTTTTTTCGTCCACTAAAACAACGATAGCATTATCTGTTACGAATGTTGGATTAAAATAGGATTCTAATCCATTAAACGAAATTGATTTTAATGTACTAAAACCTGATCCTCTAATGATATAATAATTTCCAGCGTTAATAATATATGTAGGAACATCAACTTCTCTATCCCCGTCAACCAAAGGATCATCAACAACAGATTTAGTTATTCCTGTTACTTCAATCTTTCCGGCAGAGGAATCTCCTGAATCATTTGAACAGGAAGTAGTGAACAGTAAAATTGAAATTGAAGCCAAAAAATACAACTTCAATAACATTCTATTTTTTATATTTTTCATAGTTATATACTTTTAAAAAATTATTTGAAATCGTAAGGAACTGGTGCCTCTTTCAATTTTGGATTTTTTCTAACTTCGATATCTGGTTTTGGATAGGTAAAGTCAGCTGCTGTCGGAGTATAATGTGTTACACCTTGAGAATCAAAACCTCTATCTTGTTGAGAGATTATACTAATTGCTTCCTGACGTGGCAGTCTGCCTAAATCAAACCAAAATTCTCCTTCAAAAGCAAACTCAACTCTACGCTCATGAAACAAAACTGCTCTTGTTAAAGGCACATTAGTTCCTAAAAGAGCAAGACCTGATCTTCGTCTCACTTTATTATACGATTCTTTCGCCGCAGGATTTGCAGTTTCATCGGCTCCAGCCATAATAGCCTCAGCATGAATTAATAAAAGATCTGCATAACGCATAATATAATTGCAATTATTCATGCCTCCCCATTGATCAGCAGGTCCTGTTTCACTAGTAGCCTGTCCTACAACATATTTCTTAACCGCCGCACCTGTATTAGCTAAAACATCACCATATTTATCCTTATCCATTACAAAACCTACCTCTCCTTTAGCTTTTAAATTAGGGTAAGAATCACCGTAAATCATAAAAGATTCTTTTCTTCTTAAATCTCCAATTTCAAAAGCATCCTGAACATCATTACTTGGTACGTAGGTCGCACCATAGGAAGCGTTATCATTCAAAATATCCAAACCATATTGAATATTTGAAAAATTTCCCCCGCCATAAGTATTGATAGCACCAGACCATTGCCAGGAATAAATAGACTCTTCGTTATTATTTTTACTTGTCAAAAACAAATCTGCAAAATTTGGCACCAAACCAAACTCACCAGAATTAATAACTTTTTCAGCCATTAATTTAGAATCTGCGTATTTTTTCTCATACAAATAAATTTTAGCCAGAAATGCTTCGGCAGAACCTTGTGTTACAAAAATATTTTCACCACCCGGAGTTCTGGATCTAATTTTTGATTTTAGATTTGCCGCTGCATATTTCAAATCGTTTTCAATAAATGTATAAACATCCTCAATTCTATTTGTATTAACCAGCGGATCTTTTGCCAAAGCTAAATTATCTTCAATAATAGGCACCGTTCCATATAAACGCACCAAATAGAAATAAGCGATAGCTCTAAAAAAATGTGCTTCTGCAACAGTATTTTTAATTACAGCCGCACTCACATTTGCAGTAGCATCTTTTTCAATATTATTAATTAAATTATTGGACTGTGCAACTATAGCAAAACAGGCTCTCCATGGATCTAATAAAATTGGGCTATCAGAAGTTAATTTAAATTGAATTAGCTCTGGTCCATCTGCATATGCTAAACAATTCCCTGATGACAACTCTGCCAATGCATAAAAGTTTTTAGTGTAATAAGGAGCCCACATTGCGCCATACATACCATAAGTTGTTCTCGCTACCTGCTCATCACTATTATAAAATTGGTCACTGCTATAACTATCTTCAGATGGGCGATCCAGGAAATCTTCGCTGCAGGAAGTAGTTACCAAACCTAGTGTTAAGAATAAAACTAAGGTCTTTATATTGATATATTTTTTCATAAGAGTAGTAATTAAAATTCTAAATTCATTCCAAAAGTAAAACTGCGATTGGTCGGGTAACGCCCTGAATCAATTCCAACTAATAATGGATCTTGATTGTACGCTCCTATCTCTGGATCATAACCAGTATATTTTGTAAATGTGTAAAGATTTTGAATACCGAAATAAAATCTTAATTTACTAATACTCGCTTTTGAAATCACATCCGAAGGCATGTTATAACCTAAAGTTACTTGTTGAATTCTCAGATATGACCCATCTTCTACATAACGATCAGAGATTGCTATATTTGGATGTCCGTCTCCACCATCAGGTCTTGGATATTTTGCATCAACATTTTCCGGTGTCCAAAAATCGGCAGCTTCTGCTAATTGATTTTCATACAAACGTTGGTTTTTAGTACCGGCACGTCTGGTTAAGTTCATAACTTTATTACCATAAGATCCTTGTAAAAAGACCCCTAAATCAACGTTTTTGTATTTAAAAGTGTTATTGAAGCCATAAGTAAATTTCGGCTGAGGATTACCAATGTAAGTTAAATCCTTGTCATCAATTAAACCGTCTTTATTTTGGTCTACATACTCAACATCTCCCAATTGACTTTTCACCGCTTTATTTCCTGTGTAAGGAATAGGTGCATTTGCCAATTGTTCATTGGTTCTGATAATGCCAACTGCCTGGTATCCGTAAAATTGACCAACTGGCTGACCAACCACTGTTTTGGTTACTGCTTTATTCGTATAATCATTAAGCATTACATCTTTTGTTAAATCAAAATTATCCTGTAAGCTTAACAATTCATTCCTATTTGTAGAAAATATTACTTTTGAATTCCAGGTAAAATCTTTCCCAAACTTATCATTATAATCTAAAGTCATCTCAAAACCTTCGTTTCTTAAGCTTCCTAAATTTACATTTGGCGCTCCTAAACCTCCTTGGTAAGTATCTGTTCCTGTAACATAATAAGGCAATGGTAAAACAAATAAAAATCCTTCTGACTCTTTTCTATATACATCAAATGTAGCCTGAAGTTTTGACTTAAAAAGCGTAAAATCCAAACCAAAGTTTGTTTGCTTAGAAGTCTCCCATGTTAATCCAGGATTTGCAATATTATTAACGGTAAAGAAATTACCTAATGCTGATTTTATTGCACGAACTGTACTCATGTAACCTGCGCCGCCAACATTTTGGTTACCAGTCTCACCATAACCAGCCCTAAATTTGATATTATCAACATATTCTTCGGTTCCTTCCATGAATTTTTCATTTGAAAGTTTCCAATAACCTGAAAATGAAGGAAAGTAACCCCATTTTTCGCCTGGACCAAAATTAGAACTTCCATCCGCTCTCATTGTTGCCTGCAAACCATATCGATTGTCATAATCGTAATTAAAAGACCCAAAGAAAGAGTACAATCCAGAGCTCCCTTTGTATTCTGAAGCTGTAAGTGTGTCAGGATCTCCCAAGCTAATAGAGTGAATATCATTACTTACCAAGCCAGAAACTGATTGCGAATTTCCTGTCCAATGACTATCATTAGCCTCTTGACCAGCTAAGACATTAAAATGATGTGCGCCTGTATCAATCTTATAAGTTAAAACATTTTTAATATTAAGACCATACCAATTGTTCGATCTCTCTACTAACTGATTTGTTTCTTTAACGGCAGCACCCCAAACATAAGTAGGCTGAAAGCCTTCAAAATTATCAATATTTGTAGATCCTCCAAAATCAAATCGATAATCAAGTCCTTTTGCTATTCTAAAATTAGCATAAAAATTTCCTATGAAGTTCTTTTTAATCAACTTATTAGTATTCATCAAAGCTGAAGCCACAGGGTTAATCCAAACCCCAATTGACCCATCTGCCGGCGGACCTGCATAATTTCCATTAGTATCTTTTACTGCAACATCAGGAGTAGATAAAATAGAAGTACTAATAATACCATTGCTCGCACCATTAATTGTAATATCCTCATTTGTTATACCTGCGCCAATAGAAACGCCAACAGTCAGCCAATCTTTTATTTTGCTATCTACGTTTGTTTTAAAATTATATCTTCTAAAACCAGAACCAATAACAATACCTTCCTGATCTACATAACCTCCTGAAATATAATACGTAGTACCTTCTTTTGCCCCTGAAAATGAAACCTGATGATTACTCATCACCGCCGTTTTATAAATCTCATCCTGCCAATTTGTTCCTTTACCAAGAACTGAAGGAACAGCAAATTCATCTCTTGGCGCTACACCGTAAACAGCAGCTAAAGCATTTTGTTGCGTCGCGTATTGACTCAAAGTCATGGTATCCAACAAACTAGTTACATTTTGAATAGAAAAATAGGAATCATAAGTGATTTTCCCCGTACCTTTCTTACCTCTTTTTGTAGTAATAATTACAACTCCATTCGACGCTCTTGAGCCATAAATTGCAGTCGCTGAAGCATCTTTCAAAATATCCATTGTTTCAATATCATTAGGATTCAAAAATGCAATAGGACTCGAAGTTACGTTTCCTGTGTTTGCACCCAAATAACCACTAACAATTGAACCTCCTGTATTTGTATTGGCAGCATCTCCTGAAATCGGAATCCCGTCTACAATATATAATGGTTCGTTAGTTCCGGATATAGAAGTCGTTCCACGTATTTTTACTGACACACTACCTCCTGGTTGACCAGAGTTATTGGTAACTGACACCCCTGCAGCACGTCCTTGCAATAACTGATCTACTGATACTTGAGGAGAATCTGCAATATCCTTGGCTCCAACCGTAGAAATAGCTCCGGTTAAATCTTTTTTCTTGACACTTCGATATCCGACATTTACTAATACTTCACGTAAATCTTCGGCACTAAGTTTTAAGATTACATTGATGGTCCCTCCGTTTTTTACATTAATTGTCTGCGTATTGTAGCCAATAAATGAAACAGAGATTGTAGAATTTGCGGGTGCTTCAATAGAATATTTTCCATCAAAATCTGTTGAAGCCGTCTTTTTTGTTCCCGTAACTAATATGTTAGCTCCAGGAATAGCTAAGCCCTTATCATCAGATATTGTTCCCGAAACCTTTACCTGAGCAGTAATAAAATTACTCGTCAGTAACAAGAATAAAATCAAAGGAACTGCTCTGTGGCCAGCATTCCAATGAATAAAGTTAGTCATTAGTTTTTTCATAATAAATGTTTGGTTAGTTTAAATTTGTTAGTTCATAATGAAGTAATAAAAAAGGGTGTGATTTATTATCTAAATTATTTAACAAATCTATAACAGAACCAAACATTAAATCGATAGTATTATATCATTTGATGATAATATTTTTACTATATCATCTTAAAAAAACATATATGAAAATAAAAACTATGAAAAAATGCATTTTTCGCAACAATCATCCCTTAATCCAGTACGAATTATAAACAAAAATTAACGAATCATTAAAAAAGCAAACGATTTCGTTAAAAATAATATTTGTTTGTGCTAAAAAAGTATCACTATAAAATACGCTTTAACCCAGAAAAATCTTCTCTATATTGACTAGGTGTACAATTTTTAGTAGCTTTAAAACTACGATTGAAGTTTGCAATATTATTAAAACCTGATTTAAAAGCAACTTCAGAAACACTCATGTCTTTCTCAACCAGCCAACGTGCCGCATATCCAATTCGGATATCATTTATATAATTGACAAAAGTTTTTCCCGTACGTTTTTTTATAAATCTATTAAAGGAAATTATCGACATACTGGCAACACCGGCAACATCTTCTAAGGTAATTTTTTCAGCAAAATGTTTTTGCACATATTCATAAACCAATTTCATTTTATCATAATCATCAAACGTGTCATAATCTACAGTATAAGTAGAAAGCAAACGCTGATTTCTCGAATTAGCCAAATCATATAATAAGGAAGTAATTTCCAAAAAATAATCCATACCATCTAATTTAGAAAGCCTTACAAGTCTTGGAGTTAATTCTTCAGCTACTTTTTTTGAAAACAAGATACCGTGAATTGAACGATTAAACATATCTCGAATTGGATTCATAATTCGTCTTGAAAGCAAAGATTCATGAAATAAATCGTTATGAAACTGAATGGTAATTTCGTGAATCTTTTTACTTGTACATTTATTTAATTCCCAACCGTGATATAAATTTGGCCCAATTAAAACCAACTCAACACTGTCAATTTCTTCTATATTATCCCCAACAACCCGCTTTACTCCTTTTCCATTTAAAATAAAATTGATCTCAAATTCCGGATGATAATGTACCGGAAAATCAAAACTATCTTTAACCCTGTCGAAAACTAAAAAACTATCTCCAGCCGAAAGTGGAGCAATTTCCCTGTAAAAATTTTTAGCACTACTCATCTTTAAAATCTTATTTATGAAGTTTTTTATCCTTTTTGTTTTGCAATAATATGATATATAATTGATAAAATAATATTAATTACACGATAAACATCGGATTATCTTTGAAAAATAGAATTATCATTTTTCTAAAAAGTATATCAATAATAAACATTAATCATTTTTAATATAATAACTTTTTAAAGTTTTAATAATTTTAGTGGAAAAACAATATTGATTTAAAGATTGAAAAATTGACCGTTTTATAATACATTTATCAATTGTTACTTATACACTTATCACACTGAAAAACAACTGATTTCGAATGAAAAAAAACATACTGATACTAATAACAACAGTACTTATAGGAACTTCATGTTCTTCTAAGGCCATTATTAATAATACTAATTTGTCACTTTCAGATAAGAAAGCAACACCTGAAACTGTTTCGCTTTATAAAAAACTAAATCAATTAACTCAAAAAGGGTATCTTTTTGGACATCAGGATGACTTAGCTTATGGTGTAAACTGGAAATACGAAAACGACAGAAGTGATATAAAAGATGTGGTTGGAGATTATCCTGCAGTCTATGGTTGGGACTTAGCCGGACTGGAAAAAGACAGCCCTAACAATATCGATGGAATTCCATTTACAAAAATGAAACAATATATAGAAGAAAGTCATGCAAGAGGCGGAATTACAACTATAAGCTGGCACTTTGATAATCCAGCAACCGGAAAAAGCGCCTGGGACAATACTCCAAATGCTGCAAAAACCGTTTTACCTGGCGGCGAAAATCATCAAAAATTTACCATTTGGCTAGACAAAGCAGCCAACTATCTTTTATCCTTAAAAGATAAAAAAGGAAAAAACATTCCCATTCTTTTCAGACCTTATCATGAACTTACCGGAGGCTGGTTTTGGTGGGGAAAAGGAAATTGTACTCCGGAAGAATTTAAATCTTTATGGAAATTCACCATTGAATATCTTCAGAAAAAAGGTGTTCACAATTTAATTTATATTTACAATACAAGCAGTTTCAATTCAAAAGAAGATTTCTTAGCCCATTATCCAGGTGATAATTATGCGGATGTTTTGAGTTTCGATTCCTATCAGAATAATGATGACAAAGAAGGAGCTAAATTTATTAGTGAAGTTCAGAATCAACTTAAAATCATAAATGAAATTGGTGCTGATAAACATAAATTAATCGCGATTGCAGAAGCAGGTTACGAAGCAGTTCCAGATCCAAAATGGTGGACCGGAACTTTATCAAAAGCCATTGGCGATTACAAAATCTCTTATGTTTTGTTGTGGCGAAACCACGGCTGGCAGGAAAAAGAACAAAAAATGCATTATTACGCTCCATACACAGGGCAAATAAGCGAAAAGGATTTTGTTGATTTTTATAAGCTCGACAAAACTTTATTTGAAAAAGACATTCAGAAAGCATTAAAAAAATAACCCCAACTTAAATTACAACCTCTAAAAAGAACCCAATGCACGACAAAATTAGTTTAAAAGAAAAAGTAGGTTATGGTCTTGGAGATGCTGCATCATCCATGTTCTGGAAAATTTTCAGTATGTACCTGCTCTTTTTCTATACCGATGTTTTCGGATTGGCACCTGCCGTCGTAGGAACCATGTTTTTAATCACCAGAATCTGGGATTCCTGCTTTGATCCAATTGTTGGAATCATCGCCGACAGAACCAAAAGCAAATGGGGAAAATTCAGGCCTTATTTATTATGGGTTGCCATACCGTTTGCCGTAATCGGTGTTTTAACTTTTTACACACCTGATTTTGATGCAAAGGGAAAAATAATTTATGCCTACGTTACCTACTCTTTAATGATGATGATTTACTCGTTAATCAACGTACCGTATGCGTCACTTTTAGGCGTAATGTCGTCTGACAGAAAAGAAAGAAACACGTTGTCTTCTTACCGAATGGTTTTTGCATTTGGAGGAAGTTTACTGGCACTTTGGTTAATTGAACCGCTTGTAAATTATTTCGGCGGAAACCTAAATTCTAAGTCTGGCTGGCTGGCTACAATTGCCGTTTTTGGAGTAATTACAACCGCTTTTTTCTGGGCTTGTTTTTTATTCACAAAAGAAAGAGTAAAACCAATTTCTGATGAACAATCGAACTTAAAAGAAGATTTAAAAGACTTGTGGAAAAATAAACCGTGGTGGATTTTGCTGGGAGCCGGAATTGGTGCCTTAGTTTTCAATTCTATTAGGGATGGTGCTGCCGTTTATTATTTTAAATACTATGTAAGCAGCAGTATCAACTTTGATTTCACGCTTTTTGGAACAGACTTTCACATGACACCCACTTCTATTTATTTAGTTCTGGGTCAGGCTGCCAATATCATCGGAGTAATTATTGCCACACCAATTGCCAATAAAATCGGAAAAAAGAAAACCTTTTTTGGTGCTATGGCTTTAGCAGCCATTTTGAGTTTAGTATTTTATTTCTTCGGAAAAGAAGATATTTTCTTAATCTTAAGTTTTCAGGTTTTAATCAGCATTTGTGCAGGTTGTATTTTCCCTTTAATCTGGTCGATGTATGCTGACAGCGCTGATTATTCAGAATGGAAACAGGGAAGAAGAGCAACAGGATTAGTTTTTTCCGCTTCCTCAATGTCACAAAAATTTGGATGGACCATTGGAGGTGCCGGAGCCGGATGGCTTTTAGGTTATTATGGTTTTCAGGCCAATGTTGAACAAACTGCTGTGGCCCAAAACGGAATACAATTAATGTTAAGCATACTACCTGCCATCGCAGCATTTATATCAGTCGCTTTTATTTTGTTTTATCCTTTATCTGAAGAAAAACTACAAACCATAGAACAAGATTTAAACGAAAAAAGAGACCATACCAATTAATTATAAAGACATCAGAAATAGATTACTATGACAACAATAGCCACTTCCACTACATTTCAGGATAGAAAAGTAGCATTAGAGAAAGAACATAAAACACTGACGGAGCAAAAAAATACTCCAGAAGAAAATGCTGGAAACGGTATATACCAACGCTATAAAAACCCGGTAGTTACAGCGGCTCATGTACCACTGAACTGGCGTTTTGACTTAAACGAAAAAACAAATCCGTTTTTACAGGAACGAATCGGGATGAATGCTGCTTTTAATGCTGGAGCCATGAAATGGAAGGGCAAATATCTGCTAGCAGTTCGTGTTGAAGGAATTGACAGAAAATCTTTTTTCGCTATTGCGGAAAGTCCAAACGGAGTCGATAATTTCAAGTTTTGGGAGAAACCTTGCGTTATTCCGCAAACAGATGAACCGGATACGAACGTTTACGATATGCGTTTGATCAATCATGAAGACGGCTGGGTTTACGGTATTTTTTGTACCGAAAGAAAAGACCCAAAAGCACCAAAAGGTGACACTAGTTCGGCTGTAGCCAATGCCGGAATTGTACGTTCAAAAGATTTAGTGAACTGGGAAAGGCTTCCTGATTTAATTTCGAATACAGGTCAACAGCGAAATGTAGTTTTGCATCCGGAATTCGTAAATGGAAAATATGCTTTGTACACACGTCCACAAGATGGTTTTATTGATGTTGGCGCTGGTGGCGGAATTGGTTTAGGATATGTGGATGACATGACGAATCCTGTTGTAAAAGAGGAAAAAATCATTTTTGGAAAACAATATCATACCATTTATGAATTGAAAAATGGTCTTGGCCCCGCTCCTATCAAAACAGATAAAGGCTGGTTGCATTTGGCGCATGGCGTTCGTAATACTGCTGCAGGATTACGTTACACGCTTTATATGTTTATGACTGATTTGAATGATATTACAAAAGTAACACACGTTCCGGCGGGTCATTTTATGGGTCCTGAAGGTATTGAAAGAGTTGGCGATGTATCGAATGTTTTATTCTCTAACGGATGGATTGAAGATGCTGACGGAACTGTTTATGTATATTATGCATCGTCAGATACTAGAATGCACGTTGCCGTTTCATCTGTAGCAAAACTGGTTGATTATGTAACCAATACACCAGCTGACACTTTTATTTCAGCAGGTTCTGTGAAAACAATTATCAATCAGATTGAGAAAAATAACGCAATATAATTAGACGTGTCAACAAAACTAAAGGAACTTAAATCTGAATTAACTGCCGAACTTGATTCCATTTTAAAATATTGGTCAGAACATACTCTTGACAATCAAAATGGAGGTTTTATTGGTCAGATTGATTTTAACGATAATTTGATTGCTAATGCAGAAAAAGGTTCTGTCTTAAACGCCCGAATTTTATGGTCCTTTTCTGCCAGTTATCAGGTTACTAAAAATGAAGAACATAAAAAAATAGCTACAAGAGCATTTGAATTTCTTTCAAAACATTTTTACGATGCCGAATTTGGAGGTTTATTTTGGAGTATTAATGCTGACAAAACACCAAAAGACACTAAAAATCAGATTTATGCCTTAGCTTTTGCGATTTACGGTCTATCAGAATATTATGTTATTTCTAAAGAGGAAAAGGCATTAGAGATAGCCATCAATTTATATTTACAAATAGAAAGACACAGCTACGATTCAGTAAACGGAGGCTACTTAGAAGCTTTTACACGGGAATGGAAACCCATTGCCGATTTGCGTCTGAGTGAGAAAGATGCGAACGAAAAGAAAACCATGAATACGCATTTGCATATTGTGGAAGCGTATGCCAATTTATTTAAGGTTTGGAAAGACAAAAAGCTACAAAACTCCATTACTGAATTATTAGAGACGATAGAAAAACATTTCATTAATACAGAAACAGGGCATTTACGTTTATTTTTTAACGAAGACTGGATTGAAAAACCAGACATGATCTCCTACGGACACGATATTGAAGCAGCCTGGCTTTTATTACAATGTGCCGAAATTTCAGAAGATGAAAATCTAATTGCGAATTATAAAAAACACGCAATTCAGATGGCCGAAGTTACAAAGGAAGGCTTGGATACTGATGGAGGGCTATGGTATGAATTAGATCCAAAAAATAATGAACTGATTGCCGAAAAACATTGGTGGGTTCAGGCTGAGGCTTTAATTGGTTTTTATAATGCTTATCAATTAACGGGCAATGAAAGGTTTTTAGACATTGTATTGAAAAACTGGGATTTTACAAAAAAATACATTTTAGATAAGCAAAACGGAGAATGGTTTTGGGGACTTTATCGCGATTATTCATTGATAGAAAAAGACAAAGCAGGTTTCTGGAAATGTCCTTATCACAATAGTCGCGCTTGTCTGGAACTTATTCAGAGAATAAAAGACTAAAACATTTATTTCAATTTAAGCTTTTTTAAAACAACTCAAAATGAAAAAAAATCTTCTAAATATTCTTTTTATAAGCTTATCGATTTTGACAATTTCAGGATGTTCTTCTAATGAGGAATCAGATCCGGAAGTTGTCGTTGATCCACCCGTTATTGTTGATACTGATCCGTTGACCACTTCAAATGCAGCAACCTATTTAGTTGACGCAAATGCAACAAAAGAAACCGTGGCTTTGTTTTATAATTTAAAAAAACTAGCCAAAACCAAATTTGCAATTGGTCAGCAGGCAGCTTTTAATAGTTTTTACCAGGATGCAGGCGGTGATTCTGATATCAAAAAGAATACCGGTTATGATCCCGCTGTTTTAGGTTCAGACTTTATGTTTATTGCTGATAAAGGAAACAACAACCAAGTAGGTAACTGGTTTTATGGGGAGGAAGTAAAAATTGTAGCCGATGTGAAACTTGCTTACACCAAAGGCATGATCAATACTTTTTGCTGGCATTTAAGAGAACCTAATAAAGAAGAATCGTTTTATGCTGCCGATCTGACATCGGAACAAAAAGCTACTGCCTTTAAAAGTATTTTACCAGGCGGAGCGAATCACGAATGGTACAAGAAAAAACTGGACAAAATTGCTAGTGTAGTTTCTAATTTAAAAGGAACAAATGGCGAACTGATTCCGATAATCTTCAGGCCTTTTCATGAATTTGACGGAAGCTGGTTTTGGTGGGGCGCGAATTTTTCAACTCCCGATGAATACAAAAAAGCCTATCAGTTTACGGTTGATTATTTGAAGAATACCAAAGGCGTCCATAACATTTTATATGCTTTTTCTCCTGATAATTCATACACCACTCAAGCAGATTATTTAAGCCGTTATCCCGGTGATAATTATGTCGATGTTATTGGAATGGACAATTATGGTGATTTTGATAATCAGGGTTCAACCGGAGCTAGCAGAGCGAATTCTAAATTAAAAATAATAGCTGATTTGGCTAAAACGAAAGTGAAAATTGCCGCTTTGACTGAAACCGGTTATCAGGTTACTAGTACAAAACCACCGGTTACAGATTGGTTTTCAACCTATTTATACAGTGCTTTGATATCGAATAGTATTGAAGTGAGCTATGTTATGTTTTGGAATAATACTAAAGATGCTTATTGGGTACCAAATGGCACGGTTTCAAATGCAAGTGATTTTAAAACTTTTAGTTCTAAAACAAAATCGGCATTGGTGAATTCTTTGCCTAAGATGTATGAGTTGCCGAAGTAATATATTCGCTCTGTATGTCATTCCGAGGAACGAGGAATCCCCACAAGTAATTCCGCCCAGTGAATCGCCAATCTTTGTAGAGTTACTTGT
>NZ_JADKPT010000005.1 GCF_015351595.1 Flavobacterium sp. LC2016-12
TCGAATCCTGCCACCCCGACTAAAGTCTTTTCATCTTTTTGAAAAGACTTTTTTTTTGCTTTAAACTTTTTTGAAATTAATATAACCGAACGGTTATAGCGTCCCGATTGAGATCGGGAAGGCCGCAGGTTCGAATCCTGCCACCCCGACTAAAGTCTTTTCATCTTTTTGAAAAGACTTTTTTTTGCTTTAAACTTTTTTGAAATTAACATAAAACGGTTCATAAAAGAAAACTTGTGGACCGAGAAAAAAAATTACCACGGAGAACGCAAAGTTTTTTTACCGTGTTAAGTTTAGCAAAAACACAAAGTTCACAAAGCTTTGCGGTTAGATTGTGTAAACATAACTTAAATCTTAGTGCACTCTGCGAATCCAGATAGCTCATAGCTCTCGGGATTGTGTTCTCTGCGTTAAAAAATAATAAAGAATATAAAATTTTCAATACTTCCCCACCCCATCTAACTGTGATTAAAGATCATAGCCTCTTCATTGAAATCGAAAAATTAATTCATATGATAAATATTAGCCAATCCATTTGGTTGTTTTTTTAAATAAGCTTTTTTTTGTAATCCCTAGAAAATCTATCGATGAAAAAAATAACGCTCTACATTATTTTAATTATTTCCACTTTCGGCTTTGCGCAGAAAAATTCAGATAATAATAATGAAAAATACATCTTATATAAAACTCACGCGCACGCTTCTTATTACAATAATAAATTTAACGGAAAAAGAACAGCGAGTGGCAGAAAATTCAACAACAACAAATTAACTGCTGCTCATAAAAAATTTCCTTTTGGGACAAAACTAAGAATCACAAACGAACGAAATAGTAAATCTGTTATTGTAGAGGTTATCGACAGAGGTCCTTTTAGCAAAAAAAGAGAAATTGATCTTACGAAAAGAGCTTTTATGAAAATCGCCTCAAACAAAGGGAGTGGTTCAATGCAAGTGAAAATTGAAATTTTGGAAAATTGAAAAACTTAATTTAACCCTAAATTACATTTTTAGTTAAACTATCGCTTTGTCCTTTTTTGGACTTAAAACAAGGACAAAACAAAACGAAATTTCGTTACTATTTTTTATTATTATAAAAATAAAAAACTTCAAAACACGCACCATACAACGATTAACCGAAGTTTCACAAATGTTAACAAAATAGATTTTCAAAAACCATAAATAATTGTATTTTTACGGTTCAAAATTCAGAAAATAAATGGGCAAAATCATTGCGATTGCTAATCAAAAAGGAGGCGTTGGAAAGACTACTACATCTGTAAATCTTGCAGCCTCATTAGGTGTTTTAGAAAAGAAAGTATTATTGATTGATGCTGATCCTCAAGCAAATGCCACATCTGGCCTTGGGATTGATGTTGAATCTGTAGAAATTGGTACCTACCAAATACTTGAACATAGCCACACCCCAAAAGAAACCATCGTAAAATGTTCAGCTCCAAATGTTGATGTGATCCCTGCTCATATTGACCTTGTAGCCATCGAAATCGAATTGGTTGACAAAGAAAACAGAGAATACATGCTTAAAAAAGCATTGGAGAGTGTTAAAGACGAATATGATTTTATTATTATTGACTGTGCACCTTCTTTAGGCTTATTAACCCTGAATGCCTTAACAGCTGCCGATTCAGTAGTTATTCCGATTCAATGTGAATATTTTGCACTTGAAGGATTAGGAAAATTATTGAACACTATAAAAAGTATTCAAAAAATACACAACCCGGATCTTGATATAGAAGGATTACTTCTTACAATGTATGACTCAAGATTACGTTTATCTAATCAGGTGGTTGAAGAAGTTCAAAAACACTTCAACGATATGGTTTTTGATACTGTGATTCAGCGAAATGTAAAATTGAGTGAAGCTCCGAGTTTTGGCGAAAGCATCATTAATTATGACGCAACAAGCAAAGGAGCAGTTAATTACATCAATTTAGCTCAGGAAATTATAAAGAAAAACAGCAAATAGTTTTTTATGACAAAAGCAATTAAAAAACAAGCCTTAGGAAGAGGATTATCAGCATTATTAAAAGATCCGGAAAACGACATTACATCAGTAGAAGACAAAAATGCTGACAAGGTTGTTGGAAATATCATAGAGCTTGAAATAAGTGCTATCGAAATAAATCCGTTTCAGCCTAGAAGCAATTTTAATGAAGAATCTTTACGTGAATTAGCCACTTCTATTAAAGAACTTGGTGTGATTCAACCTATTACTGTTCGAAAATTAGAATTTAACAAATACCAGTTAATCTCCGGAGAGCGTCGTTTGCGTGCTTCAACTTTAGTAGGATTAACACATGTTCCGGCTTACATTCGTATTGCAAATGACAATGAGTCATTGGTTATGGCTTTAGTTGAAAACATTCAGCGTCATGACTTAGATCCAATTGAGATTGCATTATCCTACCAACGTTTAATTGATGAAATTCAGTTGACGCAGGAACAAATGAGCGAACGTGTTGGAAAAAAACGTTCTACAATTGCCAATTATCTACGTCTTTTAAAATTAGACCCGATTATCCAAACTGGTATTCGCGATGGTTTTATCAGTATGGGACACGGTAGAGCTATTATTAATATTGAGGATTTAGACGTTCAGACTGATATCTATCAAAAAATAGTAAGTCAAAATTTATCGGTTCGTGAAACGGAGGCTTTGGTAAAAAATTATCACGAAGGTGTAAAACCAAAACCAGAAGGAGAAGCAAAAGCAAAAGCAGAATCTTCATTCTTAGTTAAAGAAACGCAAAAAAATACTTTCAACGATTATTTTGGTGCGAAAGTTGATATAAAAGTCGCTGGCAATGGAAAAGGGAAAATCACAATTCCTTTTAATTCTCAAGCTGACTTTGACAGAATTATAAAATTAATAAACGGATAGTGAATAAAATTGTCCCCATAAGTCTATTGTTCTTTCTTATAGGAACCGTTTCTCTTTTTGCCCAGGCAAAAAAAGACACGGTTTTGGTTGTTAAAGACACTACTAAGTATCCGGAAATAGACCCGCTTACCCCAGCAAAAGCAGCCTTTTACTCGGCCATTTTACCCGGTTTAGGTCAGGCATACAACAAAAAATATTGGAAAATTCCATTAGTTTACGGAGCAATTGGTACCAGTTTGTATTTTTATATTGACAATAATAAAAAATACCATGATTATCGTGATGCTTACAAACGAAGACTGGAAGGCTACAATGATGATGATTACCAATTTTTAGATGATGACAGGCTTATTGCCGGGCAAAAATTCTATCAGCGAAACAGAGATTTATCAGCATTATTTGTTGTTGGTTTTTATGTTTTGAACATTATCGATGCCAATGTTGATGCTGCTTTAATTCAGTTTAACGTAAACGAAAGATTATCAGTACGCCCGGAAATCTATCCAGCCGATGTAACATTTAAACCTAACGTTGGACTAACTTTTAATTACCACTTCTAAATAGTTATTGTCACTATTTAAAATTCCAAAAAAAAAAAAAACATAAAATGAAAATTGCACTTTTAGGATACGGAAAAATGGGTAAAGTAATTGAACGAATTGCTTTAGAAAGAGGTCATGAAATTGTTTTAAAGAAAGATGAAACTAATACTTTCGACGGACTTTCGACTGCTGATGTCGCAATAGATTTCAGTGTTCCTACTGCTGCCGTAGATAATATCTCAAATTGTTTTCATTCTAATGTACCTGTAGTCTCAGGAACAACAGGATGGTTGGAACATTTTGACGAAATGGTCGCACTTTGCAACGAAAAACAAGGTGGATTCATTTCAAGCTCAAACTTTAGTTTGGGAGTAAACATTTTCTTCGAACTAAATGAATATTTAGCTAAAATTATGTCACAATTTGATTCATACAAAGTGACAATGGAAGAAATTCACCACACTCAAAAATTAGATGCTCCAAGCGGAACTGCAATTTCATTAGCGAAAGGTGTTATTGAAAATAGTAATTACGCTAATTGGACTTTAGACGAGCCTAAAACAAACGAAATTCATATTGAAGCAAAAAGAATTGGTGATGTTCCGGGAACGCATACAGTTACTTACGACTCAATTGTAGATAGCATCGAATTAAAACATACCGCTCATAATCGTGAAGGTTTTGCTTTAGGAGCCGTAATTGCAGCTGAATGGTTAGCTGGAAAAAAAGGGATCTATAACATGAAAGATGTTTTAAACTTAAAATAAAAAAATTAAAGAGTAAGGTTAATTCAATAAATCAACTTTAAACTTGAAACTTTAAACAAAATATTATGACACTATATCTTTGGTTTGTTTTTTTCTTAGCTGTTCAAATCATCCATTTTCTGGGAACCTTGAAATTGTATCAGGCCGCTGGCCGAAAAAGTTGGGAAGCTGCTATTCCGGTTTATAATTCAATAGTCTTGATGAAGATAATTGGCCGACCAACCTGGTGGACAATATTACTTTTCATTCCGATTATCAACCTTATTATGTTTCCGGTTGTTTGGGTGGAGACTTTAAGAACATTTGGCAAAAAATCAACTTTAGATACTGTTCTTGGTATTTTTACTCTTGGTTTTTACATTTACTATGTAAACTATACTCAAAAATTAGAATACAACGCCAACAGATCATTAACTCCTGAAAACAAAACTGCTGATACTGTAAGTTCATTACTTTTTGCTATAATCGTAGCAACATTAGTTCATACTTACGTAGTGCAACCTTATACGATTCCAACATCTTCACTGGAAAAATCATTATTAATTGGAGACTTTTTATTCGTAAGTAAACTAAACTACGGACCAAGAGTTCCAATGACGACAGTTGCTTTGCCAATGGTACACGATTCTATTCCATTAACAAAAAGAAAATCATATCTAAGCTGGCCACAATTACCCTATTTCAGATTACCTGCTTTCGAAAAAATAAAACGAACAGATATTGTTGTTTTTAACTGGCCAGTAGATACAGTACATTATTTTTACGAACCAAAAGGAAGACCGGGTGTTATAAAACCAATTGACAAAAGATCTAATTATGTTAAGAGATGCGTTGGTATTCCTGGAGATAGTTTATCTATAAAAGACGGTTATGTTTATATCAATGGAAAAAAATTGGTTTTACCTGAAAGAGCAAAACCACAATATTCATACAAAATAGCATTAGACGAAAAAACTCCAATAGATCTGGAAGCTCTTTTAAAAGAACTTAATGTCAATCTTGTGGATGTAAGAGGTTTTAGAGATAACAATAAAAGAGATACTTTGTTTATTGGTGCCTTAACAGAAGCTAACGCAGAACGCATGAAAACAATTCCGGGTATTACAGGTGTTGTTAGAGAAATTGCGACGGGTAACGATGATCGAATTTTCCCTCACATTAATAAATGGAATGAAGATAATTTTGGTCCCATTTATATTCCGGAAGCAGGAAAAACAGTTGCTTTAACAAATGAGTCATTACCTTTTTATAAAGAAATCATTACTAACTATGAGCATAATACGTTGCAAATAGATGGTTCTCATTTTATTATAAATGGAAAACAAACAAATTCGTATACCTTCAAACAAAACTACTATTGGATGATGGGAGACAATCGCCATAACTCTGAAGACAGTCG
The DNA here is from genome assembly GCF_015351595.1 of Flavobacterium sp. LC2016-12. Taxonomy (GTDB): domain Bacteria; phylum Bacteroidota; class Bacteroidia; order Flavobacteriales; family Flavobacteriaceae; genus Flavobacterium. The sequence goes on from NZ_JADKPT010000005.1 coordinate 5,607, forward strand.
TTATTGGGGATATGTTCCGGAAGATCACATTGTAGGGAAACCAGTATTCATCTGGTTGAGCTGGGATACTAACGGAAAAGGAATCAACAAAGTTCGTTGGGACAGAGTTTTCACGACAGTTGATGGAGAAGGACAACCACAATCGTACTTCAAATATTTCTTAATGGTACTTGCTGCTTATTTTGTTGGGGAATATTTCTGGAGAAAAAGAAAAGAAAATAAAGCATAAATAAAAAATAGTTATTTTTGGTTTCAGGTTTCAAGTTTCAAGTTTATACTAACCTGAAACTTGAAACCTGAAACGTTTAAACACAAAAGTCATGAATTCGTTATTACTTCCTACTTATTTTCCATCGATTAGCCACTTTGCAGTTATGGCTCAATCTGAAAATATTACTTTTGAAATGGAAGATAATTTTCAAAAACAAACTAATAGAAACCGTACCTATATCTATAGTCCCAACGGTATTCAGTTATTGAACATTCCTGTTAAACATTCTAAAACATTGCATCAAAAAACAAAAGATGTTTTGATTGAAAATGAATTTGACTGGCAAAAACAACATTTTAAATCTTTAGAAGCCGGCTATAGAAGCTCGCCTTTTTTTGAGTTTTTTGAAGATGACATTCGTCCTGTTTTCGAAAAGAAACATATTTTTCTAATGGATTTAAACATGGAAGTTCTGGACATTGTTACCAAATGTTTGAGAATGAAATTAGAATTTAGTAAAACAACAGAATATTTCATGGAGACAGAAAATATCTCTGATTTCAGGTATTTGGCAAATGGTAAAAAAGACCCGAATTCTTTCGAAAAATATCCACAAGTTTTTGATGATAAACATGGTTTTATAAACAACCTTAGTGTTTTGGATTTACTTTTTAATGAAGGTAAATTCGCTATGGATTATTTAAAAAACCAAAAGATACTTTAGCCAATCTTACAGAAAGTCTAAAGCATCTTTTTTCAACTTAACTAATATAACCCGACTCTTTTTTTTTAATCAATTAAGATTTACTTAGTCTATACATTAAAATACCATGTGGTTCTAATGTCGCTTTAAGTTCTTTGGCTGTTGTTCCTGCATTTTTTTTGCTCCAAACGTCAAAAAGACTGTACGAAACTGTTTTGTCCAGGGAATATTTATAAATCTCATCCACAATATTTTCTTTACTCCAGTCAAAAGATATTGCCTTAGATTCTGTTTTTCTATTGATAAAGCAAATGGCCCAATCTCCATTTTTGAGCGGTTTACACCACACTTGTAAACCATCTTTATCCAAATATCTAAAACCCTGAATTCCTAATGAATCCTGATCTACTGCTAATACATCTTTATTAGTCAATATTTCAAGCGTTTGCTTACTCATTTTTCTGATATCGTTACCGGCCATAAGCGGCGCTGCCATCATACTCCATAGCGAAAAATGAGCTTTGTCTTCATTATAAGTCATACCATTCCCCACTTCCAACATATCAGGATCATTCCAATGACCTGGTCCTGAATATTTACGCAGATTCGATTGTAAGTCGGCGATATGCATTACGCTTAATGAATTCCACGTTCCTTCATCATGAACCGAATCAAAAATTTGATAAATATCTTCTGTTGTACGCCACATTTGACCAATTCCTTCTCCCCATTCCCATGGTTTATTTACACCCCATTCACAAATACTGAAAACAATAGGTTTTTCTGTTTTTTTCAAGGCATTGCTCATGGTTTGATACGCTTCTTTTGCATTGATTCCTGTAGTAAAACACCAGTCATACTTCAAAAAATCAATATCCCACGCGGCATAATTTCTTGCATCCTGATATTCATATCCACGGGTTCCCGGGTATTTTTGACAGGTCATTGTTCCGGCGCAATTGTACATACCAAATTTCAATCCTTTAGAATGTACATAATCAGCAACAAACTTCATCCCTCGTGGGAATTTTTGTGGATCCGGAACCAAATTTCCTTGTTTATCTCTTTCCATTGCCATCCATCCATCATCGAGAACCAGATAAATATAACCCGCATCTTTCATTCCGGATGAGACTAATATATCTGCTGTTTCCATTACCATTTTCTCACTAATGTCTGTGTGAAAAGTATTCCAGCTGTTCCAGCCCATAGGCGGAGTTAATAATAAATTCTCTTTATTCTGCGCCTGAAGTGTCATACAAAAAACACCTATACCAGCTGCTATCCAATTTTTAATTTTCATAATCTTTCTTTTATTTATTTTAGTTTTAGTTAGTTCTTTTTTTCAGCCAACCATCTGGAAAGTGTTTGCATGATAAGCGCTTTATCCTTTTCAGGGAAATCTTTTACCCTTGTTTTATGACTTCCTGTTGGGAGAACCATTTTCAGACCATCCAGTTTTGGATCTGGTGTTGGTGAACAAGAAAACCATGTATCGTAACCTCCATAGATGTACAAAATTTTATCTCCTTTGTTTTCTATATATTGGCGAACTTCTTTAATGTATTGAGGATTGTATTTTATCACAACTCCCTTTGGTGCAAATCGATCATTGGAAGTACTTTTTACTATTTGTAGCAAATCTGCGACCGGAGACAGATCAAAACCATAATATCCTAATTCGCTTAAATGCTGATAATAAGATGGTAGATCATTAAAATAGGTCTTATCATTGTAAGTTCTAACACCAACTATATCATTCAAATAATCAAACAATTCTTTTGGAGAAGCTGTCACTGGCGGAATTTCATTGCAATGTCCTCCCCATTGCCAAAAAGAAAAAGGAAATTCTAAAACAGCATATTCCAGAGCTTCGGCATACGGAACTTCTGTAAAACTCATTTTTTTTGTTGTTGCATATTGTTGAAACTCTTGTAAAACCGCTTCTCTATTTTTTAAAACGGCTCTTTGAAATGCAGTAATTTTATCTCTGCATTCCGCAGTACCAATAGTTCTTGTATGGTTTATTGTTCTTGGATCTTCAGTCGAATCAATTAAAGGAGCAACATAAGGCATTGCCACATCGACATCATTTGGGTATTTTGATTTATAAATCAGAGCCGTTTCTCCTCCCTTGCTAATTCCTGTCGATATCCATTTACTAGTATATAATTGTTTTAATTTCATTACAATATCATGATAATCTGCAATAGCCTGATCGTTTGTTAAATACTCCCACGGAAGTGGTTCCGGTCTTGATTTTCCATAAAAACGATATTCAACTGCAATTTGATTTGTATTTAATAGTTTACTCACCTCACTTTTATTATTTCCTGTACTATAACCGTGTGTTTCAATAACCATTGGTCTGCTAAAATCCAAATGAGACAGATACATATAATGTTTAAAAGTTCCGTTTTGAGGATTTTTATGATCTAGAGGTTCGTTTAAAACCAACTGATAGGATTCTGAATAACCTTCCAAGTTTTCTATGGCAGTAATTTCAGCATTGGGAAACAATTCCGTTAGCTTTTGAAGTAAAATTGATGTGGTCTGCGCTGAACCATAATAAGGGCTCAAGACGATGACCGCTAAAAGTAGTAAGCGTTGTATTTTTTTCATTTTTAAGGTTTAATTGAATTTTTAAAAATACAGGCATTACAATTCTCCATCCGATACTATATTATCTGTAAATTATCCTATTTTACCTAGTTTGAGCTAAAATATCACTATGACAAAATATTGACTTAATTTTATTCCAAAACCAAAGAATTCATGATAAATCCTGAAATCTTTAATACATTTAATCCACCGTTAAGATTAAATACTCACTTAAAGAAATATAATAAACTAAAAAAAACAAAAAGATGACAATTGGAGTTGGCGGATCTACCGCAAAAGCAGAACTGGAAAAAATACAAAACATGACACTTAATGTAAAAGCCATTCAGCCAGAAGAATACCAAATGCGTATTCAGAAAGCAGTGTCAATTATGAAAGCAACAGGTGTTAAATCGTTATACCTTAATGCCGGAACTAATTTATATTATTTTACAGGAACCAAATGGAGCGCTTCTGAAAGAATGGTTGGTGCACTATTATCTGAAGATGGCAGTCTGGAATATATTGTTCCGAAATTTGAAGAGGGAACTTTTAAAAAATTCATGCAAATAGAAGGCAACATTAATTGCTGGGAAGAACATGAATCTCCATCTGTTTTATTTGGAAAAATATTGCAAAGCAAAAATATCAATGCAGGTAAAATTGCTTTGGATGAATCTGCAGCTTATTTTTTAATTGATGCCATAACCAAAGCCAATTCAAATTATGATTTTGAAAATGCTCAACCGATTACTACCGGATGCCGTATTCAGAAATCAGAAAATGAAATTGCCATAATTCAGCAGGCAAAAGAAATTACTATGGTAGTTCAAAGAGCGGCCGCACGTATTTTATATCCTGGAATAAAAGCTGAAACGGTGGTTGATTTCATCAATCAGGCGCATATGAAGGCAGGAATTTCCTCTGGCTCTTATTTTTGTATTGTGTTATTTGCTGATGACTCACAATATCCGCATGGCGTAACAATTCCACAAGATTTAAAGGACAATGATATCGTATTAATTGACACAGGCTGTCGCTTAGAAGGTTATTTGTCTGATATTACCAGAACTTATGTATATGGAACACCAACAGAAGCTCATATGAAAATTTGGAATTTAGAGAAAGCCGCTCAAAAAGCCGCTTTTGATGCAGCACAATTAGGAGCAACTTGCGGTTCTGTAGATGACGCAGCCAGAAAAGTAATTGCAGCAGGCGGATTGAGCCCTGATTACGAACTTCCGGGATTACCTCATCGTGTTGGTCACGGAACGGGATTAGATATCCACGAACACCCTTATTTGGTAAGAGGCAGTGCTACCGTTTTACAAGAAGGAATGGTGGTAAGTAATGAGCCAATGCTTTGTATTCCGGGACAATTTGGAATTCGTCATGAAGATCATTTTTATATGACAGCAAACGGGCCAAAATGGTTTACTACACCAATGCACAGCATTGATAATCCGTTTGGGATTGATGTAGCATAAATTTTGCTTTATTTTTAAGTCAATAAAAAAGGGGAAACGCTGTATCGTTTCCCCTTTTTAATAGTAACCAAACTATAATTATTTAACCAATAACTTTTTACTTTCAGTAAAGCTTCCATCGGTAGCAACCACAATATAAAATCCTTTTCTTAAGCGATTAACAGGATAAGAAGTCGCATTTTCTAAAACCTCAACAACACCTCCCGTACTATCATAAATTGTTATTTTTATACCGGAAGTATTCAGATTTGAAAAATTGAAGTTCACTATATCAGAAGCAGGATTTGGATACATTGAAAATGATTTTGTAAAATCCTTCTGATCTGCACCGGCACTTCCATTTTGTAAATCAATAGTCAAAGGTGCACTCCAGTCACTTATTTCAGTGGCATTTTTTGCTCTTACTCTAAACTGATAAACTGTTTGCGTTCCTTGTTTCGGAATCCATAAATAATAAGATGTTGAAGTTCCAAAAGTTGTCCAGCCAGTTGCTGCATTATTCAATTGCACTTCATAACTCGTTGCATTTGAAACGGTATTCCATGAAGCATAAAATCCTGTTGCATAAACTCCCGCATTCCCAATATTCCCTGGCGTTGCCAATGTTACCGGATTTGGTGGTGTCACCGTTCCTGAAACTACGGTATAATCTTCTACTTCTCCATCAACAATATTTCCGCAAGCAGAAGGATTTGAATAATATTTCATTACGACGCGCATTCTTGTCGATCCTGTAAAAGCAAGAGGAGTAAAACTTCCTGTAGCTGTTCCGTTAGAAGAAATTCCATCAATAACTTTTTCAGACGCATCAAAAACATTGTTCTTATTATAATCAATCCAGATTCCCCAGTATTCCAAATAGGCATCTCCTGAAAAACCAGGCGTAAGACTTACATTGGTAACCGAAGTTGGATTTAAGGTTACAATTTTAGAAGTATAATCAGCATAACCAGCCGTATCTTTCCCTGAAGCGTTGGTAAAACTTCCGATAGTAACGGAGTTAATGTACTCGTATTTATTATCAGACTGTGTTGTACAATAAGATGAATTTGCTGTGATTGTTGCAGAAACTTCATTAGAATAAGCAGAATAAATAGTATTTGCTTTTGCACGAACTTTATATTTATAAGTATTGCCAGCTGTTAAACCTGTATTAGTATACGTTAAGGCCGTATTTGGTAATGTTACGATCTCAGTAAAAACATTATCAGTACCTGCTCTTTCAATTACAATGTTTGTCGCATTTGTAGCATTATTCACCCATGTCAATTGCACTTGTAAGCTCGTATTATTAGCAGTTGCTGTTAAACTTGTTGGAGCCAAAACCGTAGTTGCAGTTTGCGTTCCGGCCAAAATTGATTCGTTAGGTTTTGTATGATAAGCAAAATCTAAAACGGTATAACCTACTCCACCAGCTTCTACTTTTACATGCATCCAGCCATAGCAAGTACGTCCTCTGCTTTTATATTCAAATCCTACATATCCCGTTTTATTGTCCCAGGTTGTATAAGTTGCAGTTCTCAAATCTAACTGATCAGGATAAGCACCAGGAGTAACAAAATTACTTGATGCACCAATTGCTGTGCCTTCGTTAATCAAAGTGATATTTCTGGTTCCGGCCTGGCCAACTAATCGTTTACCATACGTTTCCATTTTTAAAGCTGCAGCTGCATATTGCCAAACTCCATACTCCGTATTATCACCAATTGCCAAATTGAAATATTGCCACGTTTGTGCGGCCGAAGCAACATAATCAGGATTGTTTACATAAACTACTCCATAAGGCGCTTCAAATTTCAGATTGATTGTTTTTGAAGCACTATCTAATGTCGCAATTCCACCGGTAATGGCAGCATCTTTAAAAGTGATTACCACAGCAGCATCATTTGTTGGAGTATGTGCTGTTGCTTTACCTGTAAATGAAACCACTACTTTATTGTTTCCCTGAAGCGTCAATACAGTTGTTAATCCTGAAGGAGTTCCTGTTACAGTAAAATCAGTTCCTGTTGTTAAAGTTCCAGTGCTTTTAGTAAATGTTCCATTGTTTGTCGATAATGAAATTGTACTGGTTGTTAAAAAGCCACCATCATTTGCATCTGCTTCATATAAAGTACTATCAGATAATACCACAGCTGTTTTGGCTGTCATTCCTGTATAGATTGGTGTATTTGGCTGTGTATTATAGGCATACTCAGAGATTGTAAAAGCATCACCGTTTGCTGCAACATCAACTTTAAACCATCCGTAGCAAGTTTGTCCGTCAATTTGGTATTCAAAACCTACGTATCCCGATTTCCCTTCCCAAGCTGTATAACTTGCCGCTCTCAAATCTAATTGATTTGGATAGGCTCCGGGAGCTGTCATATTACTTGTTGGGCCTACAGCTACATTTTGCGCTAATAATGAAATATTTCTTGTACCACTCTCGCAAACTAACTTTTTGCCATAGGTTTCAATTTTTAATGCATTAGCAACATAACGCCATCCTCCAAATGAAGTATCATCTCCTTTAGCTATTTCAAAAGCTTTCCATGTTAAGGCTGAAGAGATATTAACGTTTGGCATATCAACAAAAAATATCCCGTACGGATCTGTAAATTTCAAATTGAAAAATATAGCTGTACAAGATAAACCAGTTGTTCCACCGGTGAAAGCAGCGGGTAAAAATGTAATTCCGGCTGTTGTATTTTGAGCTGCCGCATGATTAGTTGCTTTTCCCGAAAGTGTTACTGTTACTTGTCCATTTGAATTAACTGTAACTACTGGTGTAATTCCTGCCGGAAAAGTGTGCGTAAAATGAGTTCCGGCTACCATTGTTCCTGAACTAAGTGCAAATGTTTTGCTTCCGCCAATTGTTACTACCGATGCAGAATCAAATGCACCATCATTTACAAGAGTTTCTTTAAATGTGGTTGTACCGGCAACTAAACTACTTTCTATTGAGTTTACTCCAGTATCAATTAAATTTTGAGGTTGCCAAAGTGTAATTCTGGCAGGATGTTGTAAAGCGGCTAACATTCTGTCGATTTGGCCTTGCGTATACATTTTGTAACACCCCTGCGCTCCGTTATAACCCATGTAGTTTTCAAAATTCACTTTATCTCCGGTACAATTTGTTCCGGGTGTGCAAGCAAGTGTGTGTAAACCATCTTCGGCCGGTGTGTCATCAACCTCATCTGTTCCTGAGCAACCACCCTCAAAAGTGTGAATCAGGTTCATAAAGTGACCAAACTCATGTGTTAGTGTTGCTGAAAATTCTTTGCTATAAGAGTTATCATAAAGATACGCTCCATTAAATACAACACGGGCTGTATTACTAGCTGTCATATCAGAATTTGGATACCAGGCAACTCCCGAATTATTAAATACGCCTTCGTTATACAAGTCATTCTGAATGTACACGTTCATGTATTTAGTGTTATCCCACGCATCTGCAGCAATTTGATCATCATAACCGCCGCCATTTCCGTAGCCGTTTTTAGCTAAGTGAAAAACGACACCTGTTGTACAACCTCCATTAGGGTCTTTTTTGGCTAGTTTAAATTGGACTTTCAAAGTTCCTCTTCTTGCCTGAAAGAAAGGTTCTACAGTTTGGTAATCTGCATTTAGTCCATTAAAATCATCATTTAATTGGGCTAAATGATTTACAATCTTTTCGTAAGTAATGGTTTTGCCACTTTGAACATCACCGTAAATATGAAAAACCACGGGAATGGTGTAAGTAACCGCAGCTTCTTTTGAAGTCTTACTTTTACGTTGCAATGCAAACTTTTTTGTAAAAGCATCAAATTCTTTTTTTTCCTTAAGTGAATTCGGGTTAGACCGATACACTTTAGCATTTTCTTCTGTCGTCCGGCAAGGAAGACCTTGCGCACTCATTTTCACTATCGTAAAAAGAAGTAGGATAAGTAGTTTTACTCTCATGTTTGTTTGTTTTTTTTGTTATCATCAAAATTATCACGAAAGGCCCTACTTAACTGATACTATCTTATTTAAAAACAATACATAATTAACAGATTTTTAACCTTAAAAAAACATACTATTAAAAAATAAAACAGATTACATAAGGATTCACCACCTAAAAGCCATATTTCTTAAACATGTAAAAAACAAATCAATCTTACTCCGAAAAGTACCGATAATCGTTATTTTTTAAATTTGAACAATTCGCGGTTATGTAAGCAAAAAAAACCGGAACCTAATTAAAGGCTCCGGTCAAAAACAGGAAAACTAACTCAAAATTAAAATTTATCCCAGAAAATTTTTGTCGTCATTAAATCTCCACCAATAGCAGTAGCAGCTGCTTCATAATTTTCTTTATTCAATGTTTTATCAAAAAGAGAATAAATATTACGAACCGGCACTTTTCCTTGTGCTGCATCCACTGCAGTTGAAGGTGCTTGTAAAAGAGGAAAATCTAATCTTCTGTATTCCGTCCATGCTTCGAATCCTCTGTTATAGTAGGCGATCCAAAGTTGGTAAGCAATTTTTTCTTTTGCTGTCCCTGCGGCGGTTGCAAACTTCACATCAGCTCTATTAATATAAGTTTGTGCGTCGGCATCTGCAATTCCCCAAAATTGCATACTAGCCAGAATACCTTTTTTATAATATTCTTCAGCTGTTCCTCCTACATTAAAACCACGATTAGCAGCATCAGCTAATAAGAAGCAAGTTTCAGTGTAGTCGAAAATAACTCCCGGATTGTTTTTCTCTTTCAGCCTTGGCCCAACATTAGAGAAGTCGTTATAACTTACTTGTTTAGCATATGGCGCTCCTTTGTAGCTGCCTTCTTTTTTAGATTCCGGATTAAAAAAGATATCACGTCTCGGATCTTCTTTTGCATTTAATTCATTAACAAAATACTCCGTTGGCACCGTTTGGCTTTCATTAACCAAAGTACTGTACAGCGGATTCATATCAGTATTTGAAGAAAAATATTGAAACAATGCTGTATCACTTTCATTTGTCATAACCCCAGAACTGTAAGCACTTTCAATAATACTTTTGGCTTTTGCAGGCTCGACATCAGAAAGATGCAATCCTAATTTTAATTTAACGCTGTTTGCTAATATTTTCCATTTCCCAACATTTCCTTTGTATATCAAATCTGCATTGCCAAAACTGTCTTTAGTACTATCCATATCAGCAATAGCAGCATTCAATCGCGTTGCCAAATCAAAATAAATAGTTTTTGCATCATCATATTTTGGATAAGGATGCGCCTTAGTATCTAACGCTTCGCTATAAGAAACATTTCCAAATAAATCCACAAGGGTTTGATACGCCATTACAATTTGAACTTCAAGAATTGCAATATTGTTTTTCTTAACTGCTGTAGCAACCGATCCTAAAGCTTCTTTCTCTTTAATTTTATTTTGCGCATTTACTAAATCCTGCAAGACATCACGATATAACAAAACAGCATGAGAATTTCCTAAATTTCTTCTTTCCTGATTGTAATTTACCTCATCCGTATAAGTTGTGGCAGTCCAATATTGTACATACCCTCTAAAATTATTACTGTTTACAGAAGCATTGGTCAGGAAATTAGCATAGTTAACTTGCGCACTAGTCATCAAGGCACCTGGTAAAACTGTTGTATATGCTTTTTCGTCCAGATTTAAACCATCTAAATTATCACACGAAGCAATAGAAAGTAAAATGGCTCCTGCAAAAAATATTGTTTTTACTATTTTCATTTTGTTTATTTTTTAGAATTGAACTTTCATGTTAAAGTTGTACTCTTTTGAAGTAGGCAAAACTCCGGTTTGAAAACCCTGAAGATTTCCTGAAGAAAGTCCCGCTTCCGGATCTGCATAAGGTAAATTTTTACTTATTATCCATAAGTTCGATCCATTGACAGAAAAAATTATACTATTCATAAAAGTCTTAGCAAGAAATTTTGCTGGTAATCTATAACTCAATCCAACCTCACGTAATTTCACATAAGAAGCGTCGTAAACATATTGTTGCTCTGGCATTGAATTGTAAAAAGAATATCCATCAGCGCCTTCTACACTTACTACTTTATCATTTGGCGTTCCGTCTTCTTTCACTCCAGGTAACAAAATCCCTCCACCATTTGTAATGGGATCTCTTTGAGAATTGCCTAAATGATTATTACTTACCGTACTTTCATAAATACCTGTAGTATGTCCAAAACGCTGATCTAATGAATATACATCTCCACCTTTTTTCACATCAATTAAGAAATTGAATGAGAAATTTTTATAGTTGATAACGTTATTAAAACCACCAATCCAATCCGGATTTATATCACCAATAACAGCTCCGGCAGTCTGTAGATATCTTCCGTTTGAACGAATCACTTTTTCTCCATTTAGATAAGTAAATCCTGATCCGATAAGTTGTCCAACTGGCTTTCCTACCTGAGCAACATAACCTACACCCTGAAAAGATCCTAACGAAATTCTGTCTGCTCCGCCTAGCGAAATCACTTCATTTTTATTGGTAGACCAGTTTATTTTTGCTTCCCATGAGAAATTGTTTGTTTTAACCGGAACAACAGTCAACGTTACTTCATACCCTTTGTTCTGAACATCTCCTGCATTAATCCAAGCTCTTGTATATCCTGTTTGTGTTGGAGTTTCAATAGAAAGGATCTGATTTGTTGTGTTTGTTTTATAATAAGAGAAATCAAGACCTACTCTGTTTTTAAATAACTTAAGTTCAAGACCGGCTTCAATACCTTTGGTCAACTCACTTTTTAAATTAGAGTTACTTTTATTATTTTCTGTAGAAAAACGAATTCCGTCAGGTCCAAAATTATTATCCTTAGGATAAGTTGATGAAGTCACTGCAAAAGGTGCATCATTTCCTGTCTCAGCATAATTCAGACGTAATTTCCCAAAAGACAACCAATCCGTTTTAATATGATTACTAAAAATGTAAGTTGCCGTAATAGAGGGATAAGAATAGGTATTATTATCCTCTGGCAAAGTAGAGGACTGATCTATACGATAAGTTCCTTCTAAGAAATAAGTTTCCAAAAAATTAAAACTTGCATTCGCATAAATACTGTTTGTTCCAAGAGTTGTTTGCTGCTCACTTGGGCTATTTATTGGATCAATTGAATTATTCAAAGCATATATCCCCGGCACCACCAAACCTCCGTTAGTAAAAGCAAAAATTGAATTCATAACAGAACGTCTTGAATTTGCTCCGACCATTCCGTTAAACTTAATTCCTTCCGTAATATCCGTTTTAAAATTCAAAATTAGATCAAGATTAATTTCCCTAAACGTTTTATCATATCTTGTATATTGTCCCAGTGCATTCGCCATTCTTTTTGATCCAACAGCAATACGCTCTTCCTGTAATTGGTGATAATAATCTACAGCACCTTTACCAGTAATATCAAACCAATCATTAACTTGTGTAGTTAAAGCTACATTTCCAAAAAAACGATCGCGATCTAAAGTATTGTAATTGTTTGCTCTCTGAAAATAAGGATTATCATGAAACTGAATCGTCAAATCAGTAGGTCCCGCTACGCTCCAGGTTGTGTTTTCTCCTGTAAGATTGTAAGCATCTCTTAAATCTTTAAAATCTACACTTGTTGAATACCACTGTCTAATACTACTCAAATAATTATTTCCACCATCACCATAACCAGTTTCATTCATTCCTTTTGCATTTGCTTTTAAGTAGTTGGCAGAAGCAGATATTTTAGTTTTTGGTTTTAAGTTATAACTCGCCGAGAAATTAAAATTGTCTTTGCGATTATCACTATTTGGCAAAATCCCCTGATCAAGGTTATAATTTGTATAACCAAATCTAAAATCACCATTTTCATTAGAACCTGCGATTGCAATATTGTTGATATAGGTTAAACTATTCTGATAAAAACTATTCGGATTTTCCTTTACAGCTGTCCATGGTGTTGATTTTCCGTAACCAGGTAATTCAGGATAAAATGAATTCCAGTTGTACACTAGTAAATTAGAATCAAACTTTGGTCCCCATGAAGCATCATCTGTTGCAGCATAAGGATGTACGCCACTTCCTAAATTAACTGTTCCATAAAAATCGCCATATCCTCCACCATATTGGTTTTGATATTTGGGCAAAGTCTTTTTATCAACTACACCAATTGTAACACCTGAACTAAAAGTCACTCCCAAACCACCTTTAGATTTACTTCCTTTTTTTAGTGTTACCAAAATTACTCCGTTAGAAGCCCTTGACCCGTATAAGGCAGAAGCTGCGGCTCCTTTTAAAACGTTCATAGTTTCAATATCATCGGGATTGATATCTGCAGCAGCATTTCCGTAATCATATCCACCAGTGTTGCCACCACTTTTTTGATCTGCACTATTGGTATTATCATTATTTAAAGGAATACCGTCTACAACCCACAATGCCTGATTATTTCCGGTTAAAGATGTAGTACCACGAATAATGACATTAGTTGAACCGCCAATATTATTATTACGTCTAATTTGTACTCCGGCAATTTTACCCGAAATTGAATTCGCTACGTTCCCCGTGTTTACTTTCGTTAAGTCTTCACCTTTAATTTCCTGAGTGGCATAACCCAATGATTTCTTTTCTCTTTTCATACCCAAAGCGGTAACCACGATTTCCTGAAGCTGCTCTGAACCGCCGGTTAAAACCGCATTCACCTCATTACTCGTAACTGTTACTTCCCGGGTTTTCATCCCAATATAATTAAAGACAAGAACAGTATTTAGACTTGCTTTAATAGCATATTTTCCGTCAAAATCTGTTTGAGTTCCCGTTTTTGTCCCTTTAATCAATACACTCACGCCAGGTAAAGGCAATCCTGCATCATCTGAAACAATTCCTGATACAACCCGCTCTTGTGCGAGCGCAAATTGTGCTAGTAGTACAAAAAAAAGTACCACCGTTTTTCTTTGAAAAAACTTAAATTTCATAAAATGGTTTTATAATTAGTAGCGCAAATATTTTGCTTTTTTCGTAATTTTTATGATAATATATTATCACAAAAACCTATTATATTACCCTTTAATTACATATTTAATATTTTCACATGTATTATCTTATCTTTCTTTTTTAGAATGTTTTTTTAATTTTGACCTACTTTTGAAAACAAAAAAAGGAGAATTTCTTTTTACAGAAATTCTCCTTTTTTACTTCTTTTTGAAGAGTAAGTTATTTTGCTCCCGGAGGTGCTTTTTCTTCAATAAATTTTATAAAAGTATCGATCAAATGTTTTAGTGTACCTTCACCTTCGTAAATACTATGCGAACGATTTGGATAAATCATTAAATTAAACATTCTATCGTATTTAATTAATTCATTTATCAAAACTTCTGCATTTTTATAATGTACATTATCATCGCCTGTACCGTGAATATAAAGCAGATTTCCTTTTAAATTTTTAGCATGGGTTACTGGTGATGCCTGAATGTAAGCTGCTTCATTTTCACTTGGCAATCCCATATAACGTTCTGTATAGATATTATCATAAAAATGCTGATCTGTAACGGCAGAAATCGCTACTCCGGTTTTGTATATTTCCGGATACTGAAACATCAGATTCAAAGTCACAGCACCGCCACCACTCCATCCGTGTACAGCAACTCTGTCGCTATCAATAAAGTTCCATTTCAAAACTTCTTTTGCTGCCATTGCCTGATCGCGCGTATTGATAATTCCGATATTTTTGTAAATAGATTTTCTCCATTTTGTTCCTTTAAGCGATGGAGTTCCTCTATTATCCATTGCAATTCCGATGTATCCTTTTGGAATTAACAAATCTATAAAGCCATTAAAATAAGGCACATCATTCGCTACAGTTGCCATTGGTTCTCCATAAACATAAAAAAACAATGGATATTTTTTTGATGGATCAAAATCTAATGGTTTTGCCATTATCCCATCCATTTCAACACCATCTACCGTAGTCACTTTAAACTTTTCTAAAGAAAAGTTACGCTTTGGAGCTGTAAAAACATCTGCCTCTTTTGGTAGTATTTTTTTATGATCAGAAAGCGAAACTAAACGTGTATTAAAAATACGATTGATATTAGAATTAGTGTGTTTTGCATAAGATCCGTCTGTAGAAAACTCATACTCGTTAGTTCCTTCAAATGCATCAGGTGTCAATCTTTTTGTTTTTTTCGAATTCAAATTCGTTTCGTACAAATAACGCTGGGTCGCATCCGTTGGACTTGCGATATAATAGATTGATTTTGCTTTATCATTATAGGCTTTAAAATAAGCATCAAACTTTCCGGTTGTAAGTAGCTCTTTCTTTTTTCCGTCACGGCTAATTTTATAAATATGCATCCAGCCATCAGCATCAGAACTCCATAAGAAAGCTTTTCCGTTATCTACAAACTGACATGGAAAACCATCATAAACTCCTGAAGAAATATCGAAAACGTCAATCCACTCAGGTGATTTCTCCTGATAAATTAAATTTGCTTTTCCAGATTGCGCATTGCAATTGTAAATTGAAGCCTGATTTTGATTTCTGTTCAACTGAACCACCATTACTTCATTTGCAGCGACCCATTCCATACGAACCAAATAATTATTATCAGGTTCACCCGGAATAGCTAACCAATTTGTTTTTACCGAAGCAACATCAATAACCCCGATTTTTACAGCTGAAGGTCTTTCTCCCGCTTTAGGATATTCAACAGGAACAACAAACGGATATAAAGCATCTGTATTGTTAATCATTAAATGAAACTTTGTATCTGTTGCATCAACCCGCCAAAAAGCAATACTTTTCCCGTCAGGGCTCCAGCGAAATCCATCTCTTGCTGCCAATTCTTCCTCATAAACCCAGTCAAAAGTTCCATTAATAACTTTGTCCGTTCCATCAGTTGTTAAGGGCGTTATTTTTCCTGAAGTTAGATTTTCCAGATAGATATTATGTTTTGAAACGTAAGCAACATTTTCATTATCATTGGAGAATTTAGCAAACATAAACGAAGATCCTTCTAAGTTTGCTCCCAATTTTCTTCCTTTTCCAGTCGCTAAATCAAAGAACCAATAATCTCCTTTAGTCTTAGCTCGCCAAACGGTTTTTGAATTGGTGTAAACCAATACTTTTGTCTTATTTTGATTCCAAACCAAATCTTCAACTTCTCCGTTGAAACCTGCATCTTTTAATTGTTTAGTAGTTAAAACAGTAGTACTCTGATTTAATTTATCTACATCATAAACTAAAATATTCTCATCTGAATTCACCCAGAACGAATGCGAATTTGGCAGCCATTTTAACTCATTAATGTCAATGTCTTTTTGCGCAAAAATACTTGTGCAAATAAAAAGAAGTAATAAAAAGCGGTTTTTAATCATGGTTTATTTGTTGTTTAATAAGTGTTCTATATCTTTAATTTCAATTGGCATTTCTTCAGACAAATTAATGTTTCCATCCTCTGTCAATAAATAATCATTTTCCAGACGGCATCCAATTCCTTCTTCCCGAATATAAATTCCGGGTTCGCACGTTAGGACCATTCCTTTTTCAAAAGGTCTTGAATACAATCCTAGATCATGGACATCAAGTCCTAAATGATGTGCCGTTCCGTGCATGAAATATTTTTTATACGCTGGATTTTGAGGATCCTGATTTGCGATTTCTTCAGGGCTAATTAATCGCAATTTAATCAATTCCGCTTCAATTAGTTTTGCCATTTGTAATTCGTAATCTTTGGATAAAGTTCCCGGTTTCAAAAACTTCGATCCTTCTTTCAAACAATGCAAAACCGATTCGTAAACTTCTTTCTGACGAGATGAAAATTTTCCGTTTACCGGAACACAGCGTGTGGTATCTGAATTGTAATTGGCATAACAAACACCAAAATCTATCAAAACCATTTCGCCTTCTTTACAAACCGAATCATTGGTATTATAATGAAGTGCGCAGGCATTTTTGCCGGAAGCTATTATAGGCTTGAAGGCATGGCGATTTCCTCCATTTTTAATATATTGATAAGCCAATTCTGCTTCTAATTCATATTCTTTTACATCTGGCTTTACGGCTGTTAATAACGATTTGAATCCTTTTACACTAATTGAGACCGCTTTTCTAATCAAAGCAACTTCTTCATCAGATTTAATCGGACGTAATTCTCTCGTAATTTTGGCAACACGGTCGTATTGATGCAACGGATATTTTTGCTTACACCATTGAATCATTCGATCCTGACGTGTATTCATTTCTGATGTTACTCTTTTAATATGCTCGTTGTGTCCTAAATAGATTTTATCTGCTTCAAACGCGAAAAGCTGTATTGTTTTTTCAAATTCGTGAATCCATTTTACATTTTTAATTCCGGAAATAGCAGAAACTTTTTCTTTGGTTAAAAAATCACCATCCCAAATTAAAGTGTGTTCACTAACTTCTTTTACAAATAAAATGGCTTGATTTTCTTCTTTAAAGGCATCCGGATAAAGCACTAAAATAGTTTCGTCCTGTTCAATTCCACACAAATAAAACAAATCGTTGTTTTGTGTAAATCCCATTACATCATCTGCATTGTTGGGCATTACATCATTTGATGTTAGAATTGCCAAACTATTATTTTGCATCTTTTCGATAAACCGTTTTCGGTTATTTTCGAATAAAGAAACTGGAATCGAATCGTATCTCATATTTTATAATTGGAACATTTTAGTATCGACAGAAGTCGTTTTGCCTGAAATAATTTCAGTGATTATTTTACCTGTTGCCGGCGCAAGACTTAAACCCATCATGGCGTGTCCTGTGGCGAAAGTCAAATTTACGATTTTTTTTGAACGGTTGATTATTGGCATTCCGGAAGGTGTACAAGGTCTGAATCCAAACCACGTATCTTGCGTTTCGGGCATTCCAACTTCCATTTCCGGATAAAATTCATTGATACTATTTACAATTCCCTGCAATCTGTTTTTATTTATTTGAGTATCTCCCGTATGCGTAATCTCCATTGTACCTCCAAAACGAATATCAGTATTCATAGGCGTTACCGCTACTTTTCCTTCACACAAAATAGAAGGAATTGAAGGTTTGTGGTTTTTATCTTTTAAAGTAAAACTATATCCTTTTCCTGGTAAAATTGAAACTGAAATTCCAAGTTTCTTTGCCAATGAAGGACTCCACGAACCAGCAGCCAACACTATCTCATCAGTCGCAAATGTACCCTTGCTTGTTACAATTTTTGTAATTTTATTTTGGTCAAAAACAAAATCCTGCACTGCCGTACCCGAATGAATCTCAACATTCAATCGTGCCAGCTCCTGCTTGATAAATTGCATAAATTTCTGCGGATATAAATGTGCGTCACCAGTATAATGAACTCCACCCAAAACATTTGTTTTAGTACCTTTCTCTAATTTCGCAACTGCTTCCGCTGAAAGATAATCTACTTTCAGTCCTAACTTTTCTGCTTCTCTTCCTTCAAGAAACATTTCGTGCCCTACTTTTTCTGTTTTATATAACATCAAAAGTCCTTTTTCTTCGTAGAAAAAAGAAGTATTTTCTTTCGCAAAATCCTGATACAGTTCTTTACTCAACAAGGATAAATCACGAAGAGCAGGCATTGCTTTTTCGACATGTTTTTCATTGGCATGTTTATAAAACTGAAGTCCCCATTTAATTAAATCAGCATTTAATCTTGGTTTTACATAAAACGGACTTTTGCTGTCAAACATCCATTTCATTCCTTGTGAAATCATACCGGGTTGTGCCAACGGAATGATGTGCGACGGAACAATCATCCCTGCGTTTCCATAGGAACAACCATCATCCATTGCTGATTGATCAAAAATGGTTACCTCAAAACCATCTTTAGCAAGATAATAGGCCGAACACAGACCAATTATACCTCCACCAATTATACTTACTTTTTTCATTTTTGCAGAATTAAAAAATTCATTGAAGAAGTATTATATGCTCCTTCAATGAATTGAAATTTTTATTAGTTTTTAAATCACCTGAAAACCATGTGCATACGGATCATCTGACTCGTCGATCATAATGGTATTGTAACCGTACACTTTTGCCCAGCCCTGAATACTTGGTACAATTGCCGGAATTTCTCCAATGCTTGTTTCTTCAACAACCCGCCCAATAAACTTGCTTCCAATATAACTTTCGTGAATAAAATCTTCACCCATTTTAAGTTTTCCTTTCGCATGCAATTGCGCTATTCTTGCTGAAGTTCCAGTACCACAAGGAGAACGATCGATCGCTTTATCTCCGTAAAAAACAGCATTTCTTCCAGATGAAGTCGGATCAAGAGGTTCTCCCGTCCATAACATATGACTCACATCACGAATGGTATCATTTTGCGGATGAATAAAATAATCCGGATACTTTGCATTTATTCGCTTACGGACTTCCTGGCTAAACTGAATAATTTTACTGGCTGTAAAATCCTGAATTCCCGAAAAATTCTCTTGCGGATCTACGATCGCGTAATAATTTCCACCGTAGGCAACATCAAAAGTAATCTCTCCCAGTTCAGGACAATCAATTGTCAAACCTTCAGCAGCCAAATACGATTTTACATTCGTCAAACGTACCCAATCTACTTTACCTCCGGTTTGTTGGTATTCAATATTAACCAAACCGGCCGGCGCTTCCATTTTTATTTTCCCAGGTATTTTTGGGGTAATCAAACCTTCTTCAATTGCGATAGTGATGGTTCCAATTGTTCCGTGACCACACATTGGCAGACATCCCGATGTTTCGATAAATAAAATTCCGAAATCATTGTCCGGATTACTTGGCGGATATAAAATACTTCCGCTCATCATGTCATGACCTCGGGGCTCAAACATCAATCCTTTACGGATCCAATCAAATTCTTTTAAAAAATGCTGACGTTTTTCACTCATATTAGCTCCGTCCAAATTAGGACCGCCACCAGCTACAACTCTTACGGGATTTCCGCAAGTGTGTGCATCTACACAAAAAAAAGTTTTCTTTGACATTATTATACCTTAGATTTTGTTTGAATATTATTTAACGTTCTTAAAATTTGCAATGGATTTTCATCTTTTAATTCCACCGGCAATAACTCATTTGGCCAATTTTGATAACTAAAGGGTCGCACCCAACGGTAAACAGCATGAATTCCAACTGCAGTAAATCTGGAATCAGAAGAAGCTGGATAAGGACCTCCGTGAATCATTGATGGACAAACTTCAACTCCGGTAGGAACGCCATTAAAAATCAAACGTCCGACCCTGTTTTGCATTCCTTCGATTAGTTCATTATGGTCTTCCAGTTCTTTTGGCTCTCCGATGATTGTACCTGTTAACTGCCCGTCCAATTGACTTATAATTCTTAGTAACTGTTCTTCATCATCGCATTGTACAAGAATAGAAACTGGTCCAAAAACTTCATGGCCTAACGTTTTATTCTCTAAAAAAGTTTTACCATCAACGGTCAAAATCTTTTGTACTCCGTAATTAGGAGCTACTTCACCTTTATATTCCGCAATTTTAGAAACTCCATTTTGTGCCAACATAGTTGCTGCACCCTCTTCAAAACTATCTTTCATTGAAGCATGTAACATACAAAATGGCGATATCTTTTCAATTGCTTCTGCCAATTCTGATGAAAACTGATTTAACTCAGCTCCTTTTATCCCAATTAATAAACCCGGATTGGTACAAAACTGACCGGCACCAAGAGTAATTGATCCTGCATAAGCAGTGGCCCATTTTTGACTATTTGTTTTTAGCGCTTCTGGCAAAAAGACTACCGGGTTTATACTACCCATTTCGGCAAAAACCGGAATAGGCTCAGGTCGCTGTGAAGCAAGATCGAACAAAGCTCTTCCAGCACGAATACTACCAGTAAAACCAACTGCTTTTACTAACGGATGTTTAACCAAACTTGTTCCAAGCGTTGTTCCGCCACCAACAAGATTAGAGAAAACACCTTCAGGCATATTTGTTTTTTGTGCGGCTTTAAGAATTGCCGAAGCAACCATTTCACCAGTACCAACATGCATCGAATGACTTTTTACAATTACAGGACAACCCGCAGCTAAGGCCGAAGCAGTATCTCCGCCAGCAGTTGAAAATGCAAATGGAAAATTACTGGATCCAAAAACGACAATAGGACCTAATGGAACCAATATTTTTCGTAAATCTTCTTTTGGAGCCGGAAGTCTGTCTGGTAATGCTGTATCAATTGTAGCCTGAACCCAGCTTCCCTCCGCAAGCATTTGGGCAAACGCACGTAACTGACCAACCATTCTGCCGCGTTCTCCTTCTGCTCTTCCCATCGGGAATCCGGATTCGCTACAATACTGAACCAACAAATTATCACCTAAAGCTAAAACTTCATCAGCAATAGCGTTTAAAAAAACAGCTTTTTCAAGACCGGAACAATTTTTATAGGTTCCAAATGCCTGATTAGCTAACGTAACAGCTTCTTCAATTTCTTCGGGAGTAGCTTCTGTAAAAACCCAGGGATTTTCCTTATCTAACTGCGGATTAAACGTTTTGAATGTTTTTTCTCCCGCAGCTTTAAGCGTACTTCCCACATAATTTTTTCCTGTAATCATACTATTTTCTGTTTTTGAATGAATACTTCACAATTCTTAAAAGAAGAAGTTTGCAAAATCAATTCTATTCGTTGACTACTATAAATTTTTATAATCAGGTAATGTTGGTCTTGATTCTAAAGCTTTTGCGATAATATCTAAAACCTTTTCTCTTTCAGAACCACGTAATGGTAATCTTGGGGCACGAACATTTTCTGTTCCAATACCCGTCGCTACTTCCGCAAGTTTGATATTTTGAACCAAAAACGAATTAATATCTAATTCTAATAAAGGTAAAAACCATCTGTATATTTTCAATGCTTCATCGATTTGACCAGCTTTAGCCAATTTGTAAATTGCCACAGTCTCTCTCGGGAAAGCATCAACCAAACCTGAAACCCATCCGTGAGAACCCATCAAAAGACTTTCTAATGCCAAAGTATCAACTCCTGATAATATTTTTAAACGATCTCCAAAACGGTTGATCATTCTTGTTACGTTCGAAATATCTCTTGTCGATTCTTTTACAGCCTGAATATTATCAAATTTTAAAATTTCTTCAAACATATCCAGCGTAACTTCGATTTTATAATCTACCGGATTATTGTAAACCATTATAGGAAGTGATGTATTTTTTGCTACTTCAGAAAAATAAGTTATCGTTTCAAAATCAGAAGCATTATAACGCATTGGAGGCAGCATCATTAAACCTTTTGCTCCATCTTGTTCTGCTTTATTGGCTGCTAAGATTGCGCCCCGTGTAGTTTGTTCTGCAATATTCATTATAACTGGCACCTGATTATTAACCATGCTAACAGTACTTTTTACCAATTCTCTTTTTTCCTCTTCCAAAAGTGTACTGGCTTCTCCCAAAGTACCGCCAAGAATAATTCCTTCAACCCCGGCGTCTAGTTGTGCTTTTAAATTTACCTCAAACATTCTGAAGTCTAATTTATCATCTGCAGTAAATTTTGTCGTTACTGCCGGCATTACGCCTTTCCATTGAATACTCATAATATCGATTTTTATTAAAATCAAAATTATTTATATTGAACAAAGCAAGAGGCTGATAAATTACCTCAAACTAATACTATATTACCCTATATATCCAATTTAAGCAAAAAACAAACTAATATATTGCTATTTTTTTGATCAAATAAAATATATTTGATGTAACTAACCTGAACCAACCATGAAAGTTTTTCCATTTAAAATCCCAAAATCGGGAGAAGATCCCCTTATATATCAAGAAGATAGAGAAATTGTTTTTTACGACAAGCTCCATCAACACGAAGAAATTCAAATCAGTTTTATCGAAAAAGGAGAAGGTGCCGTTTTTGCCGGTGATACCATCTCACATTATCGCGAAGGTGATATACTCGTTATTGGCAGTAATTTGCCCCATGTTTTTAGGAGCGAAGTACATGAAAATGAGTCTTCCGTAATGCTCACGCTGTTTTTTACAACAAACTCGTTTGGGAAAGATTTTTTCTCTCTCACTACTTTCAAAAATATCCATCCTTTTTTAGAGAGCAGTAAAAATGGCTTTATCATTCATAACGCACCAAAAAAAATAACCAAGTCATTTAAAAAACTAAATAAAGCAGATAATTACGAACGCTTTCTTTTGTTTTTAGGAATTATAAAGTGGCTTTCAAATAATGATAAGGAGCTTTTGTCTAATCATTTATATGATAAAAAAATAACCGATAATGAAGGCAAGAGAATGCAGACGGTTTTTGAACACGTTATGACTAACTTTCAGAAAAACATCAATTTAGATGAAATTGCATCCATCGCTAATATGACTAAAAATGCCTTTTGCCGGTATTTTAAAGTCCGGACGAACAAATCTTTTTTTCAGTTTTTAATTGAAGTCAGAATTGAACATGCTTCAAAATTATTGGCCAATAATAGTGAACTTTCTGTTCTGGAAATTGCCGAGTTGTGCGGTTTTAATAATATTTCCAATTTCAACAGGAAATTTAAAGAATTAAAACAAAAATCTCCATTACAATACCGAAAGCTCAATTTGTAAAGCTATTTTATTTAACCGCAAAGAGCGCAAAGTACAAAAGCGCAAAGTTCGCAAAGCTTATATAAAACTTGCGAACTTTGCGTAAACCTTAGCGCCCTTTGCGGTTAAAAAAACTTTATTCAATTGAAAGCCTTGTCATAATTGGATAATGATCCGAGTTTTCGAAATCAGAAAAACTTTCAAATTGTTTAACTTTCATTTTACTGTCTGCAAAAATATAGTCAATTCGTGCAGGGTAATAACGGAATTTATACGTGGCTCCAAAACCTCCGCCAGCTTCTTCAAAAGTATCTTTTAGTTTTCCTTTTATATTTCGATATACATAGGAGAACGGACTGTTATTCATATCCCCACAAATAATAATTGGATTTTTACATTGCTTAATATTCTCTTTAAATATTTCAGCCTGCTCTTGCTGCTGCCTAAATCCTTTACTAATTCTGGTATAAATTAATTGTGATTTTTGCTGATTTACATTATCAATATCATTAGAGATTTTATCGACATCCGGTGAAATTTTGATAGATTGCAAATGCATATTATAAACCCGAATTACATCTTTACCTCGTTTTATATCCGCATAGATCACATTGTTATCTGAATTTGGAAAGATGATATTTCCTTCATACAAGATTGGGAATTTAGAAAAAATAGCCTGACCTGTTTTTATCTGATTTCCATCAATAAAAATATAACGGTGCGGATATACTTTTAAATCCAGATGTGCCGAATTCGAATATTCCTGAATGCACAAAATATCAGGGTCTTTTTCGTCGATAAAAGTTTTAATGTTGGATGGAATATCATCCCGATCCAGCCATTTAAAAACATTAAAAAGACGCACATTATAGCTCATTACAGAGAAATCTTTTTCGTCTTTGACATACTCTTTTGCCGAAAATTTGTAAAACTTACTGATAAAGGTAATTCCCGTCAAGAGAACCAAACCAGATAATATAAGGCGTTTTTTAAACTGAATAGCCCAATAAATAAAGAAGAATGCGTTCAGCACAAAAAAGGCAGGCATAAACAGCGTAAGCACCGATAAAAGCGGAAAGCTCTTAGGTGCTAGGAAAGGTAAAATATAGACGCTAAATGTAAGCACAGTTAACACTATATTCAAAAAGAACATTATCTTATTAAACCACGAAAGGTTTTTCATATTTTGTTGCTAAAAGGATTATTTTCCAGCTTTAAATAAAAACTCTTTTTCTTCTTTTGTCAGACAATCATAACCAGACTGGCTAATCTTATCCAAAATTTCATCAATTTGCTGCTGCGTTTTGTCTTTCGTAACAATTCTTGATGTCGATTTTTCTGTAGGTTTTTGATAATTTTTATGAACTTTTTTGAATGGGGTCGAAGGGGATTTTTTAAATAGATTTGCGAAGAAATCAAGTGTTCTGGAAATTACAATACTCAAATCAGATCCGTTTTGAAGCAATTTGATGTAAATAAATCCGAATAAAGCGCCAGCTAAATGCGAAATATGGCCTCCCATATTTTCCAAACGAAGCTGCATTAAATCCAAAATTAAAATGACAGCCGTAATGTGCCACAATTTTACATTTCCGATTAATAACAAACGAACATTCATTAACGGCTGATAGGTCGTTGCTGCCACTAAAATAGCCATAATTGCTGCAGAAGCGCCAACTATGGATCCTGCATAATCTAAAAAATAATAACTTAATGCAAAAACAACTCCTGCAAAAATGGCACTTAAGATATATAATCCTAAATATTGTTTTTGAGTAAAAAAGGTTAGAAATAACTGGCTTGAAAAATTTAAAACCATCATATTAAACAACAAATGCAAAAATGATGCATGAAAAAAGGCATAGGTTAAAAATGTCCAGGGTCTAAATAAAAATACAGTAGGATCTGAAGATAATTCTAACCAATTTGGATAAGCGAATGCTCCTGTAAAATTCGGCCAGAAAAAAACCAATGAAATCAGGAAACAGGCAATGTTCCAGTAAATAACACGCAGCGCGATTCCTCCTATTTTATATTGTAGTTTTAAATCATCTAAAATATTCATAAAGTTTCCTTTGTTTTTTAGTTTCCGATATTAAAGTTAAAAATTAATTCCAACGATTACTATTAAACTGATTTTTTTTCCAGTACCACATCATAAAATATCCAACAATAGCTCCCCCAATGTGCGCAAAATGAGCAACTCCTGTTCCTCCACTTCCAAACAAAGAATCTCCTTTGAAGCCTAAGAATAAATCTATCGCTAAAATTCCCGGAACAAAATATTTAGCCTTTATTGGAATTGGAATAAACATTAAAGCTAATTCAGCATTTGGAAACATAAAAGCAAATGCAACTAAAAGTCCATAAACAGCACCTGAAGCACCTACCATAGGTACTTGATTAATTACTGAAGCGTCAAATAAGGCTTTGAATCCTTCATCATTTAGAGTACTCAATTTTCCTGCATCTTGTAATATTGGTTTGATTCCATCTAAAAATAAATCGGATCTAAAATTCATTCCATCACTAAAATTTACATTTAAAATTTGATGTAATGTATTATCAGATAATCCTAAATATTGTACTGGCTCCAAAGCATTCTGAAATTGCAAATAATTAACTCCTATTTGCAATAATGCTGCTCCTAAACCACAAGAAATATAAAAGAATATAAATTTCTTTCCACCCCAAAAGTGCTCTAAAGCAGAACCAAACGAAACCATTGCAAACATATTAAAAGCAATATGCATAATATTTCCATGCATAAACATATGTGTCAAAAGTTGCCATAGCTTAAAAAAATCACTCTCTGGAAAAAAGAGAGCAAAATATTGTTCAGATACTGGTACCATCCAGGAACCAATAAAAAAGATAATATTGATTATTAATAGTTGTTTTACAACTGGAGTCATGTTCATCATACGGCAAACTTTTTATCTATATCTTCAACACGCATTGTGATGAAAGTAGGTTTTTGAAAAGGTGAAATATTGGGATCTTTGCAGGCAAACAATCCGTTTACCAAATTATCTTGTTCTTTTTCGGTTAAATAAGATCCCGTTTTAACCGCTAAACTTTTAGCCATCGATTTGGCAATAGTATCATTCTGACTGTAACTACTCGCTGGAATTCCGTCTTGCAAATCAGTTAATAATTGTTCGATTACTAAGGAAACTTCACTTTCTGTAATATTCACAGGAATTCCAGAAATAACAATATGATCAGTCTGTGCTTCTTCAAAAACAAAACCTGTTGTTTCTAATGAAGGTTTCAATTCTTCAATCAATGTCATTTCATCTGAAGAATAAAACAAATTCAACGGAAATAACAATTGTTGACTTGAAGCCTGATTCATGGTCATATTCAGTAAAAATTGTTCGTACAAAATACGTTGGTGTGCACGTTGCTGATCAACGATAACCATTCCGGATTTTATAGGAGAAACAATATATTTTTTATGAATTTGATAGGTCTTTTGAGGTGCCGTTTCTACCTCATCATCATTAAATAAAGATGAAGTTACTTCTTCATTTTCAAAAGTAAAAGGCGAGCTTTCGATACTTTCTGTATCCAAACCTACGTACAAACTTTCCCAACTTGTGGTTGGTTCTACTCTTTTCGAATATCCGGAATAAGATGAACCTGAAGACGAAGACGAACCTGAACTGTAACCAGAAGCAGATCCCGAAGAACCCGATTTTGTATAATGCTGATTCGTTTTATCATCTGTAAACGGATTAAAAGTACCATCAACCTGAATTGTAGGTGTTTCGGCCTCTAAATCTTTATAATGGTATGGAGTATCTAAATTGGCATCACGATCAAAATCTAAAACCGGAGCCACATTAAACTGCCCTAAACTGTGTTTTATCGAAGCTCTTAAAATAGCATATAAAGCTTGTTCATCATCAAACTTAATTTCTGTTTTAGTCGGATGAATGTTGATATCTATCGTATTTGGCGGAACTTGCAGATATAAGAAATAACTTGGCTGTGAACCATCTTTTAAAAGCCCGTCGTATGCCGCCATTACTGCGTGATGCAGATAACCGCTTTTAATGAAACGATCGTTTACAAAAAAGAATTGTTCTCCTCTGTTTTTCTTGGCAAATTCAGGTTTACAAACAAACCCCTGAACATTGATAATCTCCGTATCTTCGTTAACCGGAACTAATTTCTCATTGGTTTTTCCGGAGAAAATTCCAACAACACGCTGACGATATCCTGCTGCAGGCAAATTGTACATTTCACTTCCATTATGATAAAAAGTAAAATGAATATTAGGATGTGCCAAAGCTACACGTTGAAACTCATCCATAACATGACGAAATTCAACCGTATCCGATTTTAAGAAGTTACGGCGGGCAGGAATATTAAAAAAAAGATTTTTAACTGCAAATGAAGTTCCTTTTGGTAAAACTGCTACTTCCTGAGAAACGAATTTACTTCCTTCAATTACAATATGTGTTCCTAATTCTTCCTGGTCTTGTTTGGTTTTCATTTCCATATGGGCAATTGCCGCAATAGAAGCCAAAGCTTCTCCTCGGAAACCTTTAGTGCACAATGAAAACAAATCTTCTGCCTGACGAATTTTTGAAGTGGCGTGACGTTCAAAGCACAAACGCGCATCAGTCACGCTCATTCCTTTACCGTTATCAATAACCTGTACTAATGATTTTCCGGCATCTTTAATAATTAATTTAATGTCGGTTGCATCAGCATCAACAGCATTTTCTAAAAGCTCTTTTACAACTGAAGCTGGTCTTTGAACCACTTCTCCAGCAGCAATTTGATTAGCAACGTGATCAGGAAGTAATTGAATTATACTCGACATTTAAAATTTTAGATTGTAGATTAAAGATTTGAGATTTTTGATTTGAAATCTAAATCAAGGTGTACAAATTTAATGAATTTCTGTTGGCTTTTTAAACTTAAGCTCTCATAAAAAAAACAAAAACCACAATCCTCTATAAAACAGAAAGATTGTATTTAATCAACAATGAATTTAATTAATTTTTGCGATTTCATCTAAGGTGTAAACTTTATATTCTATACCTATTTCTTTTGCATTTTCTTCTACAGTAGTGGTAAAACCGGCCTTTTTTCGGCGTTTATTAACTTTTTCAGGATTTTGTATTGGCGATATATAATCAAAGAATTCCTTTTTCCCTGTTTTCTTGTTTGTTATTTCCTTTCCTTGTCCTTGTGTTCCATAAATCTGCTCCTTTCCTTGCTGAACCAAAGAGCGGTCCAGCATCATCGCATATTTTGTAAATAGAATTTCTTCTTTTTCGGCTGCTTCTTTTATCAAAGGCAAATATTTTGCTATTTCTGAACTATGCTGAATAACATAAAAGGCAGACTCATTAGTAGGCTCACCTACCAAACTTTTCCCCGGATAACCATAAATTGAAATAATTTTTTCAACCTTAATTAAATTAATAGAATCTTGTGCATTCATAACTTTCCATATCCGCTTTCTAAAAGTAGGATCGTTTTCATGACCAATTTCTTTTAAAATTTCTTTTTTACGATCTTCAGTAGTATCAAAATTTATATATTCTCTTAAAATCTGATCTGATTTCATAATTGAATCTAATTCGATTTTCAAATCCTTATTAATACCATTCTGAGAAAACCCAACACAGGAAAGAAAAATAAAACCAATAAGAAGTAATTGTTTTTTCATAGAAATATAATTTACAGATTATTTCAAATGTAATATATTTCCTAACCAACTTATACTTAACAAATTCCCAAAAAAAGCATAAAAAAACCTATACTATTTTTCACAGTATAGGCTTTGTATTTCTAAAACAATTGTGTTTTATTCGTTCTCGATTTTTATTGGTGTTTCTTCTAGCTGAAGTGCTCCTGAAGTCAATAAAGGCTGGTTAAAAGGATGTGACATTGAAGCCTGTTGACGAATATATGCCATCTTAATTGCTGCAATTGCCGCTTCGGTTCCTTTATTTCCGTGAACTCCTCCGCTTCTATCGATTGATTGTTGCATGTTATTATCTGTCAAAACACAAAAAATAACCGGAATATCAGTTTGAACATTCAAATCTTTAATTCCTTGGGTAACACCTTCGCATACAAAATCAAAATGTTTTGTTTCTCCCTGGATTACACATCCAATTACAATAACTGCATCTACGTTCTGTGTTTGCAACATTTTCTTTGCACCATAAATCAACTCAAAACTCCCTGGAACATTCCAACGAATAATTTGCTGTACTGGTACATCGCAATCAACTAAGGCATCAAAAGCGCCATTGTAAAGTCCTTCTGTAATGGTTTCGTTCCATTCAGAAACAACAATCCCAAATCGAAAGTCTTTCGCATTTGGGATCGTGTTTTTATCGTATTCTGATAAATTTTTATTTTCGGTAGCCATCTGTACTATTTTAGATTTTTGATTTCAGAATTTAGATTCTTAATTACAAATCTACAATCTTAAATCTAAAGTCTAAAATTTTTATTGTGCTAATCCAATCAATACATCAACAGAAGCTGCTTCTGGAGTTGCATCGAAGTTTTCTTTAATATCAGTTAAATATTTCAAAGCATCTTCTTTTTGACCTAAAGCCAAAGCAGTTTTACCAGCTTTTAATAAGAAACGAGGCGTTGTAAAATCATTTTTATTAGATTCAGCCGCTTTTACATAATACTCTAAAGCCTCTTTTTGTTGATTCTTTTGAGAATAAGCATCTCCGATAGCACCTTTTGCCAAAGCACTTAAAATCAAATCTTCAGATTTAAAGTTACCTAGGTATTTAATAGCGTCATCAAATTTACCTGTATTCAAATATGCCATACCAGCATAGTAATTTGCTAAGTTTCCAGCATCAGTACCAGAATATTCGTCAGCAATTTTCACGAATCCGAATTTACCTTCAGAACCATTCAAAGCTAATTTATATAATGAATCGCTTGCAACACCATCAGTTGCTTTTTGGAAGTTTTGTTGAGCAACAAACATTTCGTTTGCAGCCTCATCTTGTTTAGGAGCTTCGATAAATTTTTGGTAAGCCAAATATCCAATAGTAGCAACTGCAATACCAGCAACTAAACCAATAATGATTTTTTGATTTTTAGCAACCCAATCCTCAGTTCTTGAAGCAGTTTCATCTAATTTAGAAAAAACACCAGCTGTTGTGCTGTCTTTTTCATCAATGATTACCTGTGTTTCTTCATTTACTTCTTTAACTTCCTTCTCCTTTGGTGCTTTATATCCTCTTTTATTGTAAGTAGCCATTTAAAATTAATTTAGTGAACGGCAAAAATAAAATTTTTATTGAAACTGAGGTAAAAAAAATCAATTTTATCACTATTTTAAAAAAAATATTTTTTCAAACGCTAAGTCGTTTCTCCTCAGCACTAAAATAATTCATCTTGAAACACGCCAAAAGCCTTTTATATCAATAATTTTCGATAATTTGCACCCTCAAATTTTTGCTGTTCTAAAACATCAGATTTTACCTTAGAGTTTCTTAAAAAATGCATTTAAACAAAATTTCTTTATTCAATTATAAAAATTTCGCCGAAGTCAGTTTCGATTTTGACCTCAAGATTAATTGTTTTGTCGGCAAAAACGGAATTGGCAAGACTAATGTGCTCGATGCAATCTATCATTTAGCATACGGAAAAAGCTATTTTAATCCGTTAGCGGTTCAAAATATCAAACACGGGGAAGAGTTTTTTGTTATTGATGCCGAGATAGTGAAAAATGAAAGAACAGAACAAATTGTCTGCAGTTTAAAAAAAGGACAAAAGAAGGTTTTAAAAAGAAACGGAAAAGCTTATGATAAATTCTCAGATCATATCGGATTTATTCCGTTGGTAATAATTTCACCTGCAGATCGCGATTTAATTGTGGAAGGAAGTGAGACACGTCGTAAATTTATGGACAGCGTTATCTCGCAATTAGACTCCACTTACCTGCATCAGCTTATTCAGTATCAAAAAGTAATTGTGCAGCGAAATGCGCTTTTGAAGTATTTTGCCCTGAATCATACTTTTGATAACGATACCTTATCTATATATAATGAGCAGTTAAATAGTTTTGGACAATCTATTTTCGAAAAGCGAAAAGATTTTCTGGAACAATTTATACCTATATTTAATGTACATCATCAGGCCATCACAGGTTCTGAAGAAACCGTACAATTGGTTTATGAAAGTCATCTGTACGAAAAAGACCTCCTAACTCTTTTACAGGAAAACATAAATAAAGACCGTGCGCTTCATTATACAAGTGTCGGAATACATAAAGACGATTTGTCTTTTGAAATCGATTCTTATCCTATAAAAAAATTCGGATCTCAAGGTCAGCAAAAATCTTTTTTGATTGCTTTGAAATTGGCTCAATTTGAATTTTTAAAGAAACAAAGCGGTGTAAAACCTCTTTTATTATTTGATGATATTTTTGATAAACTAGACGAAACCCGTGTTTCCAAAATCATCGAAATGGTAAACAGCGAAACTTTCGGGCAGCTTTTTATTTCAGATACACATCCGGAACGTACCGAAGCAATTGTAAAATCGACTCATCAGAGTTATAAGATATTTAATTTATAAATTTTGTTTCAGGTTTCAAGTTTCAAGTTTCCAAGCATGACGTTTGAAACTGCAAGCCTCATCCCTAAAATTGAATTTACCATTCTTTTATAAATTCAAAAATGAAAAATCATTACTTTAGCAATACTTTATTTTTTAAAATTCAACATCATGAAATTCCCCAAAATTTTATTAATTATAGTTTCAATTCTATTATTCTCTTGCAACGACCAAAAAGCAAAACCTTTTGAATCGATTGCACCGAAAGAATTTGCAGAAAAAATCAAAACAACTGAAAATCCACAAATTTTAGATGTTAGAACTCCGGAAGAATTCGGATCTGAACATATTGATAATGCTGTAAATGTAAATTGGAACGGTGATGATTTTGCAACAAAAGCCGAATCTTACGATAAATCAAAACCTGTTTTTGTGTACTGCTTAAGTGGGGGAAGAAGCAAAAAAGCAGCCGCAAAACTTCAGGAACTTGGTTTTACGACAATTTATGAATTAGACGGCGGCTTCTTAAACTGGAGTGAAGCAGGATTATCGAATCCGTCGACTGCTCAGATTGGAATGACGATGAATGATTTCAACGATTTATTAAATACAGACAAAAAAGTTTTAGTTGATTTTTATGCCGAATGGTGCGGACCTTGCAAACAAATGGAGCCGTTCCTTTTGAAAATGCAAAAGGACATGGCAGATAAAGTTGTCATCATCCGAATTGATGTAGATAAAAACAAATCTTTAGCAGAAACAATGAAAATCACTCAGCTTCCAACTATTTTAATCTACGAAAACAAAGCCGTACAAAAGAAGCTAATAGGCCTGACAACAGAAGAAAATTTAAAAGAACAACTGCAATAAAAACCCGAATATGCTAACGAAAGAATCATTGCAATTTTTAGACGATTTAAAAAAGAACAACAATAGAGACTGGTTTCAGGACAATAAAAAACGATACGAGATTTTCAAAAAAGACTATCATCAATTGGTTAGTGATTTTCTGGACGTAATGAAACCGCTTGACCCTTCTTTGGAATTATTGGAAGTTAAAAACTGTACTTTCCGAATCAATCGTGACATTCGATTTTCTAAAGACAAATCGCCTTATAAAGCACATTTGGGCGTTTGGATGTCTGCCGGAGCTAAAGGCGCCAATCGTTCTGGATATTATGTTCACATTGAAAAAGGTGCCAGTTTTATTGCCGGCGGATTTTATTCGCCTGAAGCTGCAGATTTAAAAAAAGTCCGAAAAGAAATTGCTTTTTTCCATGAGGATTTAGAAGCTATTTTAGCTGATAAAAACTTCAAAAAGGAATTTGGAAGTTTAGATGTAAACGAAACTAATTCACTTAAAAGCATGCCACGTGGTTATGAAAAAGACCATCCGGCGATTGAATTTTTAAAATTGAAAAGCTTTACTGCTACTCAAAAATATGATATTGCAGAGGTGACTCAAAAAGATTTCGTTACCAAAATGAGCAAAAAATTAATCGCACTAAAACCATTAAACGAATTCATCAATCGTGCTTTAGACACAGATGAGTTTTAACCAATCCCTACCTATTTTCCGCCACGAATTCACGAATTATTTTAAGCTAATTCGTGAATTCGTGGCGGAAAAATATAAATAGCTTCACAAATAGTTACTAAGTTTGCCGAATGAAAAAAAGGAAAATACTTTTTCTGGGAGAATCGTATCGTGCGGACGCTATCACGTGGATGAAAGGTTTGAAAGAATTTGGCGATTTTGAAATCTGTACTTGGGAACTTCAAACACCGAATACTTCAAAACTCAACCGATTCAAACGTATTTTAGAATACGCCTTCTCTCCTATTTCTATTCGAAAAACAATCCGACGCGAAAAACCAGATATGATTATTGCAGAGAGAACAACCAGTTACGGTTTTCTTGCTGCCATTTCTGGAATGCACCCAATTGCAATTGCACAGCAAGGCCGAACTGATTTATGGCCGGAAGGTTCCGTTTTATTACCATTTAAAAAAATCATTCAGAAACACGCTTTTAAAAAAGCCGATTTGATTCACGCTTGGGGACCGGTTATGACCATTTCGATGAAAGCAATTGGCGTTGACATGGGCAAAGTTTTGGTTATCCCAAAGGGAATTGATTTGACGCTTTTCACTCCTTCTATAAACGATTCAAATAAAATTGAGGCAATTGTAACGCGATCTTTACAACCGGAATATCGTCATGATTCAATTTTAAAAGCTTTTGCTATTTTACATCAAAAAGGAATAGATTTCACTTTGACCATTGTGGGAGACGGAACAAGATTAGAGTTTTTAAAAGATTTAGCGACAACATTACAAATCGAAAACAAAGTAGTTTTTACAGGCAGAATTCCGAATACTGAACTTCCGAAATTATTACAGGATTCGAATATTTACATCAGCATGCCTATTACCGAAGGTGTTTCGGCTTCTTTATTTGAAGCAATGGCTTGCAGTTGTTATCCTGTAGTTTCTGACATTCCCGGAAATCAAAGCTGGGTTAAGCATCGTGAAAACGGACAATTGATTGAAATTGATAATATCGAAATGCTGGCTGAAGAATTGATTTGGTCTTTTGAAAATACTGAATCTCGAAATAATGCCATTTTACAGAATCGAAAGTTTGTAGAGGAGAATGCGAATTATGATATTAATATGAAGATTATTTCAGATAGATATCATGAGTTGTTAAATCTGCGTAAAACTTAACCGCAATGTTCGCAAAGGGTTTACGCAAATTTCGCAAAGCTTAACGTTTCTTTCGGTTAAAATAATCAACGAGGATAAGCCAAAGATACTTTTTGTTTAAATTGATCATAAAGTACATAATGAAAACTTTCCTTTTCCCGAACAAGGAACAATTTGCCATAACCTTCTTTTTTTGAAAACAGAATTTTACAATTAGACAAATCAATCAGTTTTTTGCCATCAACACAATCTTTTACAATTTCTTCAGACGTCATTGCTTTCGTACTTATCCATGAATAATCGTAAGATTTCCAATTTTTATCGAAGGTATTTAGCATTTCCGTATAAAGCATTTTATCTTTATCATCCTGCAAAATGCCATTACTCTTAATTAGCAGAATTGAATTCGCTTCTTTATAAATATAAAAAATCCCTAAATCTATATTCGATTCAGATTCTGAGTTATCCCCCTTATTTAAGCCACTATAAGAAGTTTTCTTTAAAATAAAACGGATATGATTATCATCAATTAATATAAAATTCCCTAAAGTATTCCGAAATGTATCGTTTCCACATTCAGGTAAATTTCTACATATAAATGTCCCATCGTGATTCAACATCAACATATAGCCTGAACGGTTTTCACCCATCCTGACCATAGAATATTCTTGCAGATCACCAATTCCAATTATATTATTAATTCTCCACGTATCAAACAAATTCGTTTGAGCCCTCGAAAAAAATGTACTCAGAAATAAAAAAAAGAAAAATGAGCCGTTCCTAATTGATTTCGACATAATTACATACTTTATAATTAATCCAAACTTACGAAAGAAAATCTAAAATATACATCTCGTAACTTTTCTTCGATCTCAACGACATACTGTTAAAAGCAATTGTTTAATTTAATCTAAAGCAGAAATGAATAACAGAAGAAATTGGCTAAAACAAATAAGTTTAGGCACGATAGCATTAGGATTTTATAACGTTGAAGCATTTGCAAAGCCTGTTGAAGAATCTGTTTTTCCTGATTTAGACAATGCTCCTATAACACTTCGGTCAAATGAAAATCCGTATGGCCCATCTCCATTAGCTCGTGCCGCCATGACAAAAAGTATTAATAGCAGCAATCGATATGGTTGGGATCTTTCCGCAGAATTAATTACACACATTGCTAAAAAAAATAATGTTTCGGACAATAATATTCTGTTAGGAGCGGGTTCAACGGAAATTTTAGATTTAGTACTTCAATTTACTGCATTAAAAAAAGGTAATTTCATTTTGGCCGAAACCACATTCGACTACTGGACAACTCCTTATGAAAAATTAGGGCTTAAGAAAATTACTGTTCCGTTAACCAAAGAAAAAAAGCACGACTTATCAGCTATGCTGAAAGCTATCGATTCAGACACCAAAATGGTTTATATCTGTAATCCTAACAATCCAACGGGAACGATATGTACCAGAGAAGAATTGGAATCCTTTATAAAAGAAGCTACAAAAAAAGCAATAGTGTTTGTTGATGAAGCTTATATCGATTTTACAAAAGAACAATCCTTAAGTGATTTGGTTTTCGAAAATAAAAATTTGATTATCACTAAGACTTTTTCAAAAATGTACGGTTTGGCCGGCGCCCGAGTTGGGTATGCTATTGCACATGCTACTACTATTGAAGAACTTGATACTGTGAGATCATCACAGAATATGGCAGTCAGCGTTGTCTCGACAGCGGCAGCTATAGCTTCTTTAAATGATGAAAAGTTCATTCAGAAAGTATATACATCCAATCTGGAAGTAAAAAAATACACAATAGATCAACTTACTCTTCTCAATTTAACCTGCGTTCCTTCTTATTCAAATTTTGTTTATTTTTCTTTAGATAACTATAAAAAAGATTACTTCAAACAATTGGAAGAGCATAAAATACAAGGAACAAAAATTTATGAGGAAAACGGAAAATGGACCCGAATTACAATAGGAACAATGAAAGAAATGCAACGATTTATTGCTGCTATAAAATAAAAAGCATGCTTAAATAGCAAATTTACTTTTTGATGAATTGTTAATCTGTTATTTTTCAGAAATGGAGTTCAAATAAATTATAATCCTTACTTTTGAGCTCAGAATTATTCCGAAACTTCGGGATCAAAAAAAGCCTTTTATTTATGGAAATTCAATCCAATTTTTCTTTAAAAAACTACAATACTTTTGGTATTGAAGCCAAAGCCAAACAATTTGTTGCAGTACATTCGGTTCCTGAATTGAAAACTATTTTAGAAGCACACAAAAACGAGAAAAAATTTATTTTAGGTGGTGGAAGCAATATGCTTTTAACAAAAGACATTGACGCCCTGGTAATTTATATCGATTTAAAAGGCAAAGAAATCATTAAAGAAGACGAAGATTTTGTATGGGTTGAAAGTCAGGCCGGTGAAACCTGGCACGATTTCGTCTTGTGGACAATTGACCATAATTTTGGAGGTTTAGAAAATATGTCCCTAATTCCCGGAAATGTTGGAACAACTCCAGTTCAAAATATTGGTGCTTACGGAACTGAAATAAAAGATACTTTTATTTCGTGTGAAGCCATCAATATCGAATCTCAGGAAATCAAAACCTTCAAGAATTCTGAATGTAATTTTGGATACAGAGAAAGCATTTTTAAAAATGAAGTTAAAGACCAATATATCATTACGTCGGTAATTTATAAATTGACCAAACGCAATCATAAAATAAATACTTCTTACGGAGATATTACAGCTGAATTGGCTAAAAATAATATTGTTACTCCAACTTTAAAAGATGTGAGCAACGCCGTAATCGCCATCAGACAAAGCAAATTACCAGATCCGAAAGAATTGGGAAATAGCGGAAGCTTCTTTAAAAACCCAATTTTATTGAAATCTGATTTCGAAAAAATCCGTAAGAAATTTCCGGAAATGAAATATTATGAAGTTTCTGAGACTGAAGTTAAAGTCCCTGCGGGTTGGTTAATTGAACAAGCTGGTTTTAAAGGAAAACGTTTTGGAGATGCCGGAGTACATAAAAATCAGGCTCTGGTTTTAGTGAATTACGGAAATGCAACGGGTCAGGAAATATTAGCCGTTTCAAGAGATGTTCAAAAAACTGTTTTTGAAACTTTCGGAATTCATATTGAAGCTGAAGTAAATGTAATTTAAGAACTTTTATAATTTAATATTCTAAATGAAAGAACTTAACTTCAGAGTAATTTTACTTCAATTGCTTGGAATGATTTTCCTAATTCATGGCACACTTCAACTGCGATTTTATACTGTCGCTGAAGAGTTCATTTGTGCCACAACTCACAATAATAAATCGGAATGCTGGAATAGATTATTCCCTTCAAAAGAAGCTTTTTTTGACTTTTGGCCAAGTATTTATGTCTGGATATTCTTAGGCCTTATAGCTGGAATTCTTCTGGTTTCTTTCTTGAACTGGAAACATAAATTTTCATCACTAAATACAATTTTGGTCGCCATTGTAATGTATATTATTCTAAGACTTAAATTTTTTAGAAGAGGTGTATTTTCCCGTTTATTTGATTTTTTCGTATCTGCATTTTCTGATGATTTTGTAATACAATTTATCATTGGAGGAATTACTTTTACCTTACTGGGGCTTTTGATTTTATGGTTCAGTGTAAAACCAAATTTGTTTGCTGTGAAAAACGAAACAAAATCAAATTAAAAATCAATGTCAGAACAAATTTCCATAATTGTAACCAATCCAAATGATGAAAAAGTTCTGGCAATCATAGAAGAATTGTCGGCAAATCTTTATCTTCGTTTTGGAAGCGATGGAAAGAATTCTTTTAGCGATTGGAAATACAATAATTCAAAATATGTTTTTGCTGTTGCCAAAATTGACAATGAAATTGTTGGATGCGGAGCGATTAGACCAATTTCTGAAAATATTGGAGAAGTAAAACGAATGTATTCTAAATATCCGGGAAAGAAAATCGGACAAACTGTTTTGGCCTTTTTAGAAAATAAAGCTAAAACAATTGGGTATACTGATTTAATCTTAGAAACACGAGTGAAAAATCAAGAAGCAACAGCATTTTACAAAAAACAAGATTATAAAGTAATTCCTAATTACGGAAAATATATCGATCGACCGGAAGCAATTTGCTTTGGAAAATCTTTAAAATAAACTCATAAAATGTATACACCTGAAATATACAAAAACGAAGATCCGGAATCAATCAGAACTTTTTTAAAAGAAAACAGTTTTGGTATTCTCATCAATCAGACTAACGGAAAATTATGTGTGACCCATATTCCGATAGAGTTAGAAGTAAATGCTGATGGAAAAGAAATTCTACAAGGACATATTTCAAAACTAAATCCACAAGCAGAAGGTTTTACTGAAAATGATCAGGTTTTGGCTGTGTTTACAGGTCCACACAGTTACATTTCTTCTTCCTGGTATGATCACGAAAATGTACCTACCTGGAATTATATAGCCGTACATGTTTATGGAAGAATTAAAATTGTCGATGAAGAAAGCACAATAGAACAATTAAAAAAACTGGTTGACAAATACGAAGCTACTTCAGAGAATCCCGTTCGTGTTGAGAATTTATCAGCAAAAACAATGCGTGAAGCGAGGGGTATATTTGGTTTCGAAATAGAAATCGATGAGATTCAGGCCACAAAAAAACTCTCTCAAAATCGCGATGATCACAATTATAAAAACATAATATCAGAATTAGAAAAAACCGAAAACCCTCAGGCTATTGCTGTTGCAAAAGAAATGGAGAAATGCCGAAAGTAAATTGGAATTAACCATTGAAAATTACGAATTCATAAGTACATTTGCACGCGCAAGATTCAGAAATTAAAAGACATTAAAATCAGATGCTTATAACTTTATTTTACTTCTTTATTGCTATTGTTTTTATTCAAATTTTCTATTACTTAGGAATTTTTGGAAAGTTTGCTTTCAGTAAACCACAAGAAATTACACAAAAAAAACTTCCTGTTTCTGTAATTGTCTGTGCTAAAAATGAAGAAGAAAATGTAAAAAAGTTCATTCCGTTATTAGCAGAACAAGATTATTCTGATTTTGAAATTGTATTAATTGACGATGCATCAAGCGACGAAACCTTAGAAGTTTTTGAAGAATTTGAAAACCTATATCCCAATATTCGTTTAGTAAAAGTACAAAATAATGAAGCTTTCTGGGGTAATAAAAAATATGCTTTAACTTTAGGGATCAAAGCTTCTAAAAAAGAATACCTCCTATTTACTGATGCTGATTGTTATCCAACTTCAAAAGAATGGATCACGTCAATGACTTCACAATTTACCATGAATAAAACTATTGTTTTAGGATATGGCGGTTATGAAAAAATTGAACGCTCTTTATTAAATAAAATTATCCGTTTTGAAACTGTTTTAACAGCTGTACAATATTTTTCATGGGCTAAAATTGGAGCTCCATATATGGGAGTTGGAAGAAATTTAGCTTACAAAAAAGAAGAGTTCTTTAATGTTAACGGTTTTATAGACCATATTCAGGTTCGCTCAGGCGACGATGATTTATTTATTAATCAGGCTGCGAATAAAAGCAACACTACCATTTCGTACAATCCGGAAAGCTTTACTTATTCAAAACCAAAAGAATCATATAAAGAATGGTTCACGCAAAAAAGAAGACATGTTTCTACTGCAGAATACTACAAGTTTTTTGATAAAATGCAGTTGGGTCTTTTTTATACATCACAATTATTATTCTTTTTATTAGTTATACTTTTATTGGCTTTCCAGTTTCAATGGATTGCTGTATTGGCAATATTGGCTACTCGCTACACAGTTGCATGGACTGTAATGGGATTTTCTGCCGGAAAATTAAAAGAAAATGATCTTAAAATATGGTTTCCAATTGTAGAGATAGTGCTTATATTCACACAAATTAATATCTTTATAACTAATCTCTTTTCAAAACCTGTACATTGGAAATAAATTCTAAAATAGAAAAAGCAAAAAAAGGCGACCAGATTGCCTTTACTTTTTTATTAGATTTTTATTGGAATGAAGTGTATGGCTTCATGCTGAAACGTACTGAAAACGAAACGATTGCCGAAGATATCACAATCGAAACTTTCTCAAAAGCTTTCGACAAAATTGCTACTTACAACTCAGAATTTCAATTCAACACCTGGTTAATTGCGATCGCAAAAAATGTCTATATTGATTTATTGCGCAAAAAGAAAACCAATCTTTTTATCGAAATTACAGATTCTGAAGATCAACAGGCATACAACATCGCCGACCCTACTCCATCTGCTGAAGATGCATTAATTAAAGAGCAAAATTTATCTCGTTTGCTTTTATGCATCAAAGAATTAAAACCTCATTATCAGGAAGTCATTCAGTTACGTTATTTTCAGGAAATGACCTATCAGGAAATTGCACTTAAAATTGATGAACCATTAAGCAACGTAAAAGTAAAGCTTCTTCGTGCTAAAAAATTATTAGCAGAAATAATTGAACGTAATAGATAATTTATTATCTTTAGGTAAAGAATAAAGTATTATCTTATTTTTTCTTAAAACAATCAATTATTCACATACTAAAACAACAACACCTACATTGTTGCTAAAACCAAAAACCTGTCGCTTATGATTTAATGTTACTTAACCTTAAAATCCATTAATCATGTCTAAATCAAACATCTACGAAACCAATTGGACCGACCTTGTTTTCGAAAACAAAAACAAAGAGTACGGCGCGTATCAATTACGCCAGGAGAATGCAAAAACCACAGTAACAGCGCTATTTATGGGACTGCTATTTTTAGCAGGTATTGGAAGCGTATCGATGTTGATTAATAAATTAGGAACACAGGGCGTAGTAGAAACAGATGCACTTCCTAAGGAACCAACAGTTATTACGCACTTTGACAACACTCCCATTGTTCCAAAAACACCAGAAACAATTGCACCTCCACAACAAAGCGCTCCTTCGGCTCCGGCAACCGATCTGTCTCAATTATCCAATCCGGTTATTGTGACTCCTGATCAGGCAGTAGACAACATTGCAACTAATGAGGAAAACACAGCTGTTGTCGACAATACTTCAACAGGAACTGGCACGGTAGTAAATGCTTTACCTGCAACTGGTGGCAATGGTGCCGGTACAGAGATAGCACCAGCAACT
The DNA here is from genome assembly GCF_015351595.1 of Flavobacterium sp. LC2016-12. GTDB lineage: Bacteria > Bacteroidota > Bacteroidia > Flavobacteriales > Flavobacteriaceae > Flavobacterium. The sequence continues at coordinate 47,589 of NZ_JADKPT010000005.1, forward strand.
AATGATCCAGTAAATTCTGCTGTATTAGACAAAATGCCGGAATTCCCTGGAGGAATGGCTAAGTTTTATACTTATGTTGGAAACAATTTCAACAGACCTGAATTAGATGCTGAGAGAACATTGAAAGTATATGTTTCTTTTGTAATTGAAAGAGACGGCTCAATTACAGATATAACGGTAATAAAAGATCCGGGATATGGTTTAGGAAAAGAAGCTGTCAGAGTTTTGAAATCCTTAAAAACAAAATGGACTCCTGGAGTACTTAACGGAAAAACAGTAAGAACTGCATATAACCTTCCAATAACGATAAAAACGGAAGTAGAATAAAAAAGAAAAAGCAGAATTTAGGTTCTGCTTTTTTTTGCCCTCTTGTAAGTAACCAAGAAATTAAGATTTTTATTTTACTTCAAATGAATCTCGCAAAGTAGCAGAGTCGCAAAGCCTTATTTTAAGTTTTTCTTTGCGACTCTGCTACTTTGCGTGAAATTAATTATCACACTTTTTTTAATTTAATTACTTTTACCTTTATAAAAGAAAAGCATTTTATTAAAATTAAAAACTAAAAAATGGGAATATTTTCAGCACTTCTTGGAAATGCAGGTTCTGTAAGTCAGGAAGATTTACTAAAAAACTACGGACAGCTTTTAACGGATAATGAATCCATTGAAATGGGATTCAAATTGATCCGTGACACTTTTATCTTCACTAATAAAAGATTAATCTTAGTAGACGTACAAGGAATCACAGGAAGCAAAACAGAATACAAATCGATCGCTTACAAAAGCATTACCCGATTTAGTGTAGAAACAGCGGGAACTTTTGATTTAGAAGCCGAATTAAAAATTTGGGTATCAAGCGAAGTGCAGCCAAGTATTGTAAAACAATTTACTAAATCGGTAAATGTTTATGATGTTCAAAAAGTACTAGCTCACCATGTTTTAGGTTAATCATAAAATTAAAAAAACCCGACAAATTTCAAAAATTTATCGGGTTTCTTTTTTCTAAAGGAAATTACTTTTTCTTTTTGTTTGTAGTTTTCTTTTTAGTCGTCGCTTTCTTAGTCGGAGCCGGAACGGTATTTACAATTTTTTGTTGCACATACGGCTTATACAAACCATCTTTTTCAGCTCTTTTTTTAGCATCTTCAGCTCTTTGTTTTGAATCTGGATGTGAGCTCATCATTTGATCAATAAAGGAAGCTTCTGCCCCTTCACTCATTTTGGCCAAAATTCTAAAAGCAGATTCTTCTGCATTTACATCATAACCGTTTTTTTTCATGAAATTATACGCAAACAAATCAGCCTCCGCTTCTTGTTTACGACTAAATTTACTATCAATAATAGCACTTCCTATTTTTCCTAACTGACTATCAGTAACAGTAGCCACAGTTGTTGATTGTGAAGCAGCTGCATCCATTAAAGCTTCTTTTTTATAAGCCGCTTTTATAGCATCTTGTGAATCATGATTTGCAACGTGACCAATTTCATGGCCAATTACAGCAAGTAACTCATTGTCATCCATGATATCCATTAATCCTGAATACACACGAACGCTACCGTCTGCCGTTGCAAAAGCATTTACTTCTTTTAATTTATATACTTTATAATTTAATGTATAACCTTCACCAGCCGTATATTTTCCAAAAACTTTATTCAATCTTAAAGTATATCCATCTGTCGGCCCGGCAATTTCATTTTCGGTATCCAATTTATCTACCGCCGCTTTAGACAGTGCCGCAGCATCGGCATTGCTAAATGTAAAACCGGTAACACCTTTTTGAACAGCACCAATCGCTTTATCTCCAAAATTAATTTGTGCATTGACCTTAGTAAATCCAAAAGCGACAAATAAAACTCCTAATACAATAAATTTCTTTTTCATACTTCTTATTATTTCAATTTAACAACAAATGTAGTACAGTAATATTCCTTTTTAGACTCCTTTTAAGTCCATTTTTTAACAAATAAAGATATAAATTTTAAATGAGTAAAAGTCAAAGGAATAGCATATTTAGCCTTTCTACTCTAATAAACAACCAAAAACAATACCTTTTGAACGAATGTTACTTTCAAAAAACAATATTTTAACAATTTGATAAAATAATCATCAAAACAGTTTCGCGAAATTGTAACCATACAATTTCAAATTAAACTACAAACAAATCCTCAAATAAACTACAATGCTTATCTTTGTACTTTGAATTTTGATATATGGAAACAGTCATTGAAAATATACCAACTGGAAAACCTAAATGGTTAAAGGTTAAACTTCCAATTGGACAAAAATATACTGAACTTCGTGGTTTAGTTGATAAATATAGCTTAAACACTATCTGCACCTCAGGAAGTTGCCCAAATATGGGAGAATGCTGGGGCGAAGGAACAGCTACTTTTATGATCTTAGGAAATGTTTGTACGCGTTCTTGCGGATTCTGCGGTGTAAAAACTGGCAGGCCAGAAACGGTAGATTGGGACGAACCTGAAAAAGTAGCACGTTCTATAAAAATAATGAACATCAAACATGCTGTAATAACAAGTGTTGACAGAGATGACCTGAAAGATGGCGGATCAATCATCTGGATTGAAACTGTGAAAGCAATTCGCAGAATGAATCCAAACACTACACTTGAAACTTTAATTCCGGATTTTCAGGGAATTGAAAGAAACATTGACCGAATTGTAGAAGCAAATCCTGAAGTAGTTTCGCACAATGTCGAAACCGTTCGTCGCTTAACACGTGAGGTTCGTATCCAGGCAAAATACGATCGTAGTCTTGAAGTTTTACGTTACTTAAAAGAAAAAGGAATCAACAGAACTAAATCAGGCATTATGCTTGGACTTGGTGAAACTGAAGAAGAAGTTTTTCAAACCATGACCGATTTGCGTAATGCAAATGTTGATGTTGTAACTATTGGTCAATACCTGCAACCAAGTAAAAAACACTTACCCGTAAAAGAATTTATAACCCCGGATCAATTTGCTAAATATGAAAAATTTGGTCTTGAATTAGGTTTCCGTCACGTAGAAAGCGGGCCTTTGGTTCGTTCTTCCTATAAAGCACAAAAACATATTTTATAAAAATAGTTTAATCGTTTATTTGTTTAATGGTAAAACCTGTTAAACAAATAAACGATTTACCGAATAAACAATGCATTTGAAAACTAGAATTGCTATTAATGGTTTTGGAAGAATTGGGAGAAATTTATTTCGCCTTCTTATAAACCACCCAGAAATTGAAGTAGTTGCAATTAATGATATTGCTGATAATAAAACCATGTCGCATTTGATAAAATACGACAGTATTCATGGAGTTTTACCTTTTAAAGTAAGTCACGATGAAGAAGGTATCATTGTTGACGGAAAACATTTTGTCTTTTTTCATGAAAAAAGCATTTCAAATTTAGACTGGAAAAGCCATTCTATTGATTTTGTAATAGAATCAACAGGAAAATATAAAACGCATGAAGAGTTAAATGCACATATTGAAGCCGGAGCAAAAAGAGTAATTCTTTCGGCCCCATCAGAAGTTGACACAATAAAAACAGTAGTTTTAGGAGTAAATGATAGTATTTTAGACGGAAATGAGTTGATCGTTTCGAATGCAAGTTGTACAACAAACAATGCCGCTCCGATGATAAAAATCATTGATGAGCTTTGCGGAATCGAGCAGGCATACATTACAACAATACATTCGTACACCACTGACCAAAGTCTTCATGACCAGCCACATAAGGATTTACGCAGGGCGAGAGGCGCTAGTCAGTCAATTGTTCCAACAACTACAGGTGCAGCTAAGGCATTAACAAAAATTTTTCCTAAATTGCATCAAAAAATAGGAGGTTGTGGCATTCGTGTTCCCGTTCCTGATGGTTCATTGACCGATATCACATTTAATGTAAAACGTGCTGTCACTATAGAAGAGATTAATAAAGCATTTGAAGAAGCTTCAAAAACGCATTTAAAAGGAATATTAGATTACACAGAAGATCCAATTGTTTCTGTCGATGTAATTGGCAATACACATTCGTGTTTGTTCGATGCACAGCTTACTTCGGTTATTGACAAAATGGTAAAGGTTGTGGGTTGGTACGATAACGAAATTGGTTATTCATCAAGATTAATAGATTTGATTTTACTGATAAGGAAAACATAGATTCATTGTAAAAGCATTGCCATACATGAAATACCATCTTCTTATTCTTGTTTGTTTTTTAAATTCATTTTTGTATTCTCAAACTCAAAAGAAGAATACAGATAGCATTTCCTATTATAATAAATTAGCAAACTCAAATCTTGATAAGAAAAAGTATAATCAGGCTGTTTTTTATACCAAAAAATCAATCGATTTCTGTCAAACAAGCGGTCAGGGCGAAAATTTAGCCAATCAAACTTTCAAGCTGGGAAAAATTTTCTACAATCAGCAAAATTATGATGAAGCCTTAAAAAACTTTCATAAGAGCGTTTCATTATTTGACAAAGTCAAACCAACCTGTACCAAAATTTTAGCCTTACATTACATTGGCGCCAGTAACACTGCAAAAGGAAATTATGATGTTGCAAATGTTTACTATCAAAAAGCAGATAGTTTACTTAAACAATTAAAACTTGTTGACCATGCTGAAATTTTAGATTATCAAAAAGCAATGGCCTTAAAAGCGAGCAAAAATCTACCTCTTGCGGCAAAAACTTTCCATCAAATAGTAAAAAAACCGGACAATCCAAAAATCCTCAAAACCAAAACAGATTCATATTATCAGCTTGGTTTGATTGAAAGTCAGCTTAAGAGAAACGATTCGGCACTTGTTTATTTCGAGAATGCTTTAGATTATAGTATCAAAAACAATAATTTGGCTCAAAAATCAAAGATCATTTTGGCCATAAGTCAGTACTACAAAAAACATAGAAACTTTGATTTAGCTTACTCTTATTTAGACGAACATTATCAAATCGAGAATTATATTCTTAAATTAAAAAATGCAAAACTAGATCTGAACGAGTACGAAAAGTTCAAAAAAACGCAGTCTATAAACAACACGCTTAAACGTGAAAGCGAGGAAAAAATACAATTAAAAACCTATCGATATTCGAAATTGGTTAGCATTCTGGCTATTGCTTTGATTTCGATTTTATCTCTGTTAAGTCTGGCTTTATACAAAAACAATATCATTCGAAATCAGAATAATTTACTTTTACGAGAAAAAAATAAAGAACTTATTCTTGCTAAAAATAAAGCCGAAAAAGCATCAAAAGCCAGATCAGAATTTTTATCTACAGTAAGTCACGAACTGCGGACGCCGCTGAATGCAATTAACGGAATAACACATTTACTACTCGAAGACAATCCGAAAAAAACTCAGCTAAAGTATTTAGAATCTTTAAAATTTTCAGGAAATTACCTTACTACCTTTATCAACGAAATTCTTGAAATCAATAAAATTGACTCTACTAAAGTAGAGATCGAAAATATAAGCTTTAATTTAAAAGAACTTTTATTTAATATTCAAAGCTCCTTAAAAGAACTGGCGACCGCCAACAAAAACTACTTTAATCTCGAAATTGACGAAACCATTCCGGACAATTTAATTGGAGATCCAACTAAATTATCTCAAATCATTTTAAACTTAATCAATAATGCCCTTAAGTTCACTCAAAATGGGAATGTCAATGTAATTGCAAAATTATATGCCATTGAGGAAGAAACTGCAACCGTTTATTTTGAAATTGTTGACACCGGAATTGGTATTCCAGAAGATAAATTACAAACGGTATTTGAAAGCTTCTCACAAGGCTCTATAGAAGTCAATCGAAAATATGGCGGAACCGGTTTAGGTCTTACCATCGTAAAAAAATTGATTGAACTTTTAGGAGGTGAAATAAAACTAAAAAGTGAAGTTGGAAAAGGATCTACTTTTACATTTAAATTAGATTTTAGTATTAACAAAGAACCTTTAGAAGTGGTTGAAGAAGCAAAACCATATAACGACAAACAATTAAAACACAAATCTATTTTATTGATTGAGGATAACAAAATCAATCAAATGATTACCAGAAAAATGCTGGAAAACAAAGCCATACTCTGCGAAATCCTGGATAATGGCGAAGAAGCTGTAGAACTTTTAAAAGTGAAACGTTTTGACATGGTTTTAATGGATGTACATTTACCAGGCATTAATGGAACAACTGCGACAAAACTTATCAGGGAATTTGATAAAAATACTCCAATTATTGCTTTAACTGCTATTTCTCTTGATGAAAATAGAGAGATGCTATTATCTTTTGGAATGAATGATGTTATTACGAAACCTTTTGTTCCGGATGAATTCTATACTATAATTGCTAAGTTCTTTGATTAGTTTTTTAAGACTATGAGATTCTAAACTGCTAAGATTCTAAGGTTTTATTGACGTACTCTAAAACTGTTGCATCAAAATTTTGTTGGTTACCCATAAAGGTACTTTTTATAGGAAGATAATACAATTGTGAAACCAATTTAGAATCCTTTAGACGCACATAATCTTTTTCTGTAGTAATGATTTTTTTACCTTTTCCTTTGTTTTGAATTTCCTCAAGATCAGAATCCGAAAAATGATGATGATCGGGATATGTAAGGCATTCATCATTTTCATTCTTTAAATAATCAAAAAATGGTTTTGGTTTTGCTATTCCGGCCAAAAGTACTTTTTTATCTGACTTAATATCATTGACTGCAATCTTCTCCTCTTTATTATAAATCGCGTCATCATAATCTATAAAAGTAAAATAGATTTGCTGCGAACAATTTAAATTCAATTTCAATCGAATTTCTTCCTGTTTTTGATCCGACAGATCTTTTGGACATTTGGTTACGACAATAATATTGGCGCGATTTGCTCCGCTTCTACTTTCGCGCAAATTTCCGGTTGGCAACATAAAATCATCTGCATATAAATCTCCATAAGAAGTAAGCAGAATATAAAATCCGGCTTTTACTTTTCGGTGCTGATAAGCATCATCTAGCAGAATTATTTCAGGTTTATTTTTTTGAGAAAGTAATTGCTTTATTCCGTTTGTGCGATTTGCATCAACAGCAACCTGAATATTGGGGAATTTTTGATAAAACTGAAAAGGTTCATCACCAAGAATTTCAGCATTTGAAGTTCCATCAGCCAAAACAAAACCTTCAGATTTACGCTTGTAACCACGGCTTAAAGTTGCGATTTTAAATTTATCAGACAATAATCGAATAAGATATTCTATTTGAGGTGTTTTTCCGGTTCCGCCCACGCTTAGATTTCCAACAGCAATAACCGGAACATCAAATGAAGTTGATTTTAGAATTCCTTTATCGAAAAGAAAATTTCTAATTGAAGTAATGAATCCGTATAAAATGGCAAACGGAAAAAGTATTTTTCGAAGTACATTCATTTTACGAAAGTATAATTTTTTTCGTTAATTTGTTTCAAGTTTCGGGTTCATCGTAAAACATAAAACCTAAAACTTGAAACCTGAAATAAAAAGAAGATGAAAATTAAAGAAATAATTGCAGTTCTGGAAGAAATGGCTCCTTTGGCTTACGCTGAAGATTTTGATAATGTTGGACTTTTAGTTGGCGATTCAGAAGCACAGAGTTCAGGAATTTTAGTCTGTCATGATGCTCTGGAGAATGTAATTAATGAAGCTATTGCAAAAAAATGCAATTTGGTAGTTTGTTTTCACCCTATTTTATTTTCCGGAATCAAAAAAATTACCGGTAAAAATTATGTCGAACGTGCCATTTTAAAAGCGATCAAAAATGATATTGCTATTTATGCCGTCCACACTGCTCTTGACAATCATTCAGAAGGCGTAAATAAAATATTCTGCGATATATTAGGATTGGAAAACACAAAAATCTTAATTCCGAAACAAAATTTCATACAAAAATTAGTTACTTACACTGTCCCTGATAATGCACAAAAAGTACGTCAGGCTCTATTTGATGCTGGTTCGGGAACTATTGGAAATTATGACAATTGCAGTTTTAACTCAAACGGAATTGGAACCTATAAAGGCAATTCTAAAAGTAAACCAGTTGTTGGAAAACGTCATAAATTGACAGAAACCGAGGAAATAAAAATTGAAGTTACTTTTGAAAAACATTTACAATCAAGAATTTTAAAAGCTCTTTTTGATAATCATCTTTATGAAGAAGTAGCCTATGAAATCTATGAGCTTCAAAATTCGCATCAAAATATTGGTTTAGGAATGATTGGAGAATTTGAAAATGCAATGAACGAAAAAGACTTTTTGCTTTTCGTAAAAGATAAAATGATTGCCAACGGAATTCGTCATTCGGCCTTTAGAGGAAAAAAAATAAAGAAAGTTGCGGTTTTGGGAGGTTCTGGAAGTTTTGCTATCAAAAATGCAATTCAGGCTGGTGCCGATGCTTTTTTGACTGCTGATTTAAAATACCATCAGTTTTATGAAGCCGAAAACAAGTTACTTTTAGCAGATATTGGTCATTTTGAGAGTGAACGCTATACAAAAAACTATATTGTTGATTATCTTCGAAAAAAAATCCTTAATTTTGCCATCATTTTATCAGAAGAAAATACAAATCCAGTTAAGTACTTATAGAATATGGCGAATACGAAAGAATTAAGTGTTGAGGACAAGTTAAGAGCAATATACGATTTACAGCTTATTGACTCTAGAATTGACGAAATCAGAAACGTAAGAGGAGAACTTCCTTTAGAAGTTGAAGATTTAGAAGATGAAGTTGCAGGTTTGAGCACTCGTTCAGAGAAACTGAAAAGTGAACTTGAAGTGATTGAAGATCTTATCAAAGCAAAGAAAAATGCTATTGATGAGCACAAAGAGGTTATCAAAAAATACACAAAACAACAAGAATCAGTTCGTAATAACAGAGAATTTAATTCTTTGACTAAAGAGGTTGAATTTCAGGAATTAGAAATTCAATTGGCTGAAAAGCAAATCAAAGAAATGAAAGCTTCTATCGAACATAAAAAAGAAGTTATTTCTAACTTAAAAGAAAAACTTGACGCAAAAAGTTCTCATTTAAAACATAAAAAATCTGAACTTGATGCAATTATGGCTGAAACTCAAAAAGAAGAAATCTTCTTATCTGAGAAATCTGCTGAGTTTTCGGGTCAAATTGAAGAAAGATTATTAGCTGCTTACAACAGAATCAGAAGCAGTGTTCGTAATGGTTTAGCTGTAGTATCTATCGAAAGAGGAGCGTCTGCAGGATCATTCTTTACAATTCCACCTCAAACGCAGGTAGAAATTGCTTCAAGAAAGAAAATCATCACTGATGAGCACTCTGGAAGAATTTTAGTTGACAGCGCATTAGCTGAAGAAGAAAAAGAAAAAATGGAACAATTGTTCTCAAAATTCTAAATAATAGAGTCCCGATTAAATCGGGACTTTTTTTTGCTCATTATTTTTTGCCACAGATTAAAAAGATTACCGCAGATTAAAATTCGCTCAAGCAGTGAGATAAAATCATAGGAATCTTTTTAATCTGTGGCAAACATTTTTCAGCAAGTTTAAAATGATATTTTTTATCTTTAGAAAAAATTAAGTTGTGGGAATTAAAAAGGGAATACGTTTCATTACATTAAAATCGGTCGGACAATATATAAACTTCCTAAGTTACGTTCGTCCTCAAAAAGCAGTTGAACTTTCATACGCGCTTTTTAGTCAGCCACGAATTGGAAAACTGCAAAAAGACACGTTGCCCAAAATCCTAAAAAACACAGAAACAGAAACGTTTCATCACAACGAACATCATTTTCAAACGTATATCTGGAAAGGAAACGAAACTAAAATTCTGCTTGTTCACGGTTGGGAAAGCAACGCTTCGCGCTGGAAAAAAACTTTACCACATCTTCAAAAATCCGGAAGTACTATAATTGCTATCGACGCGCCTGCGCATGGACAAAGCAGCGGAAAAGAATTTAATGTTCCGCTTTACGCTGAATTTATTAATAAGGCAGTTGAGAAATATCAGCCGGAAATTATTATTGGACATTCTATTGGTGGTGCGGCTTGTGTTTACCATCAATATTTATTCCCGAATACCAGCATTAATAAAATGGTAATTTTAGGAGCACCTTCAGAACTAAAAACATTGATTGATAATTACATTTCGATGTTAAGTCTGAACACCAAAATGCTTTCGCTTTTAGAAAGTAAATTCATGACACGTTTCAATTTTAAACTCGAAGATTTCTCAGGGCAAAGATTTGCAGCTGAATTTAATGTTTCAGGATTAATTGCACACGATACTTCAGACAAGATTGTCGCATTTGAGGAAGGTAAAAAAATAGCCAGTAATTGGAAGAATAGTCAATTTATCGAAACTAAAGGTTTGGGGCACGGAATGCATGATGATGAATTGTATGAGAAGGTTCTTGAGTTTTTATTTTCTGAAGGTTCTGAAACACGAAGTCGCTAAGTTTCTCTTCTAATCTAAAATTCTAATAACCTAAGAGATAAAAAATGATAGCTGTAATTTTTGAAGTCATTCCTAACGAAGGAAAAAAAGAAGAATATTTAAATATCGCCTCAAGTTTGAGAGCAGAATTAGATCATATTGAAGGTTTTATTTCGATAGAACGTTTTCAGAGTTTTAGTAATCCTGAAAAGGTTTTATCATTATCCTTTTGGAAGGACGAGGAAAGTATTCAGCAATGGCGAAATTTAGAAATGCATCGTCACGCACAGGCAAAAGGACGAAATGAAGTCTTTAAAGATTATCATTTAAGAATTGCACATGTTGTTCGGGATTATGGGATGTTTGACAGGAAGGAAACGCCTGAAGACAGCGCAGGCTTTCATTCTTGAAAAGGTTCAAAGGCGCAGAGGTTCAAAGGGACAAAGGTTTTTCATTTGATAGCCCACACATTTTGTCTTTCCTACATGATTGCGGAAAACACTAAAATTCTAAGAAGTCTAACAATCTAGAGATCTAAATTCTAAGAAGTCTAAATTTTACCTACTTTTGCAGTATGGAAGAGAATTTAAAACGTCTGAATAAATTTATTGGAGAAACAGGTTATTGTTCTCGTCGCGAAGCGGATAAATTAATTGAAGAAGGACGCGTAACGATAAATGGAGTTGTGCCTGAAATGGGAACTAAAGTTTCGCCAGATGATGAAGTGCGCATCGACGGAAAATTAATCGTGGAGAAACATGAAAAAATGGTTTATCTGGCTTTTAATAAACCGGTTGGAATTGAATGTACCACCAACTTAGAAGTTCGAAATAATATTGTGGATTATATTAATTACCCAAAACGTATTTTTCCGATTGGAAGATTGGATAAAGCGAGTGAAGGATTGATTTTCATGACGAATGATGGTGATATTGTAAACAAGATTTTGCGTGCCAGAAACAATCACGAAAAAGAATATACAGTAACAGTTAACAAACCGATCACAGATCGATTTATAGAACGCATGGGAAATGGTGTTCCGATTTTGGATACTGTTACCAGAAAATGTAAAGTAGAACAAATCAGTAAATACACTTTCAAAATTATTTTGACTCAAGGTTTAAACCGTCAGATTCGTAGGATGTGTGAATATTTGGGTTATGATGTAACGGCTTTGAAACGTATCCGAATTATTAATATTTCTTTAGATGTTCCAGTGGGGCGTTATCGCGATTTGACGGATGATGAAATTAAAGAATTAAATCATTTGATTGAGCCGTCAAGTAAAACGGAAGAAGCAAGTTTGCCAAAAGCGGAAAGTCCTAAAACTGCTCCAACCAGAAGAACAGAATTCATTTCAAAACATGATCCCCGATTTAAGAAAAAAGGAGATTATTAAAATTATAGTATAAAAAAATCCCGCTCAAACGAACGGGATTTTTTTATTACTTTTTACTTCTTATTCAAAAACTCATAATACAACGCTTTCGATAAAAATGTAGTGTTTTGATATTCTTCAATTGTTTCTTCCCTTCTGATTTCGGTTTTTTGTCCGTCTAAATTGTTCTTTAAAAAATAGGCTCTTCGGGCTTCATCATTAAAATTCAAATCGCTTAAAAATACTGGTTCTACGGTTTTATTTACTGAAATATTGTAATTCGTAATTAAATTACCCCAGTTTACATAGCTACATAAAAGAACCGTTCCATAAAAATACCAGACCATTTGATTGATAAGATAAGCGTTTGTTTTTTGCTTTGCAATTTTAAAAAAGACATAAACTAAACCAATAATGGCTAAAATCAGAAAAGCATAAACTCCTAATCGCTTATATGTTAATCCGAAATAGGAAACATATTCTGAATTTTTAATAAAAGCACTTACAATTAAGAGACCATTTAGAAAAATCCACAGCTTAGCCAGTCTTTTAAGAGAAACCGCTTCTTTGTCAAAATTGAATCCTCCTTTGAAATAAAACATGATTACACCAACCGCCATCAAAATCGAAAAGATTACTGAATTTACTCTTTGATGTGTATCGGCACTTAAATTTGATTTTTCTACCACTTCAAAAAACTGTTCGTAATTATAGGTTACGATAAATACCAGAAGCATTACATTCAAAAGTAATAAAGTGATCACACCACTTTTTCTCTCGAAGTCCAGATCAAGAAACGAAAAGGTATTTTGATTTTTGACTTCGGCTATATTGCTGAATTCATTATCCAGCAATTCATTTTTTTCATAACAAACTTCAGGAACCCAATAATTCCAGAAACTAAATGAAATATAGAAACCCAGAATTCCAATTATTATAAGATTTCCAAGATTGATATCTAAAGTGTAATCTGTAAACAAAGAAGAAAAATGATCACTTCCGAAAGAATACACAATAAAAAACAAGATTAAGAAAATAGCCGGGATAACAAAAAAAGCAACCAATTTCTTGGCAAAGTTGTTATGGATTTTTTTTTCCGGAAGCCATTGTTTAAACATTAAAACGCGTCCCAATGAAGTAATTCCGTTTAAAAATACAAGTGGGAACATCTGTACTATTTTCAGTTTTGGATCCTGTGTTTTAAACTGTAAAAAAAGAACAGACAGTGCCAATGCCAGAAAAGAAGCAAAATCTCCATACCAGGCAAAAGCCAGACAAGACAAAACCGATGTAACCACTAAAATCAGATGTGATCTTTCAGAAAAGCGGTCCTGAAAGAAATAACAAACAAAACCCGTTAACACTAATCCAAATATGGCAAGGTTAACGCCTAAATCTTCTTTGTAAAAAAGCAGTAAGAAAATCAAACTGCAAGCTAAAATAATGTGATGTTTTTTCATTGTAATAAATTTAAAAGTACTTTGTATTTCAAAGTAATTAGACAAAAAATTTTGGTTATTAGGATTTCATTAATTTTTCAAGGTACGACAAGTGTTCTTTAAAGGCCAAACGACCTCTTTCGGTAACACTATAAGACGTTTTAGGCTTTTTGCCCACAAACTCTTTCTTTACAACAATATATTCTGATTTTTCAAGCGCTGAGGCATGACTGGCCAGATTACCATCTGTAATATTCAGTAAGGTTTTCATTTCGGTAAAATCTACCCATTCATTCACCATCAGAACTGACATAATACCCAATCTGACACGGCTTTCGAAGTCTTTATTTAATTTATCAATAATTCCCATTGCGTGGATTATTTATACTTTTTGAACATTATTAATCCGTACAAGATATGCAAAATACCAAATCCAATGATCCAAAAAACTAAACCATATCCAATATAAAAAAGAGAAATACATCCTAAAATTAATTGACAATATCCTAAATACTTAATATCCGAGAAGGTATATTTCTCAGCATTTATAAGTGCTAATCCGTAAAAAAGTAAAGTTGCCGGTGCTACTAGACCATAATTTTGATGGTATAAAAGTGATAAACAAAATACACCGCCAACTGTTAATGGAATTGCCAGATTAAAAAGCATTTTTTTAGTTGCCGATGTCCAAATAGGTAAATTGTATTTTTTACTTTTTCTGATGGTAAAAGCCAAACCGAAAACAAATGCACAAATCAAAATAACGATTCCGGTTACAACTAGTTCTGAAACTAATTTTGATGGAATTGTATATACTTCATCACTATATACTTCATCAGCAAAATATTCAATACCGTTTATCTTAAACAATTGATAAACATACAATCCGCCAATTAAAGCAGAAAGTCCTGCAAAAACTCCTGAAAGTCCGCTAAGGGATATAAATCTTGAAGAGCGTTCCATCATGGAACGAATATGTGCTAAATCTTCTTGGTGCTTCTGATTCATAAATAAAGTACTTTGTACTGCAAAGTTATGTTTTATTTTGAAATGACAAGTAGAAAAGGTGATTTTTTTATGGTGCTTTTTTTTTTGATCCCTTTGAATAGGTTTTCTTTATCTAAAATCTGTAATCCCTACGGGATAATTTGCGGTTTCTTGAATGTTTTTTTACCAACATTTAATCTCTACGAGATACTCCGTTAGGAGTTAGATATTGGTAGTAAACAATTATAGCTACTCTTTTTGTCCTGTAGGGACTACATATATTTCCATTCTCAATTAAAAAAGCCGAAAAGAAAATTAGAACTTCTTATTAACGGAGAGTCGCGTGAGGGATAGGAGCTGGCTACCGAAGTAGCGTGGATAGCCCGACCGTATTTGCGAAAGGCGCACATAAGCGGCATGTAAAATAGCGCCTTTTGTAAATACGGTCACGCCCAGATTATAAAACAAGAAAGCCTATTCAAACGAACAGGCCTTATACTTTATTATTTCAATTTTTAATCAAAACCATCTTCTTCTTTTGAAAAGAAACACTCCAAAAGCGGATAGCACGACAGAAACTAAAAGAAGAATCCAAATGCCGTATTTGCTTTCTTCAAGACCATTTGGGACGTTCATTCCGTACAAACTGGCAATTAATGTCGGGATCATTAAAATAATAGAAATTGAAGTCATTTGCTTCATGATGTTATTCATATTATTCGAAATTACTGAGGCGTAAGCGTCCATCATTCCGGTCAGGATATTGCTGTAAATATTGGCCGTATCCTGTGCCTGACTTAATTCGATTTCGACGTCTTCGAGCAAATCTAAATCATAATCTGCTTTATATGCTTTTAGATTTTTAATGCGTTGAAACAAAACATCGTTTGCTTTTAGGGAAGTAATAAAAAATACTAAACATTTTTCGATTTGAAGCAGGGCTTGTAATTCTTCATTTTTAATGGATTTCTCCAAATTATCTTCGGCTAGTTTTATTTTCTGATTAACTTGTTTTAGATACTTTAAGTACCAGACACTTGATGAAAGCAGTAATCTCAAAACCCAGTCGAGATTATCCTTCACCTGAATGTTTTTACGTCTGGAATACAGCATAAAATCATATATAATTTCTGTTTTATAAAAAGTGATTGTCACACAAATATCACCTTTAAAAATTACGCCTAGCGGAATGGTCTGAAAAGGAAGTTTAATGTCATTACTTTTTATAGGAACACGCATGATGATCAGCGTCCAGCCGTCTTCGATTTCGATACGTGGTCTTTCATCGATATCTTCGATATCATTGTAAAATGCTTCGGGAATTTGAAGTTCTTCGAGTAAATATTGTTTTTCTGCTTCTGAAGGATCTTCAATATTAATCCAGCAGTTTGGTGTCCATTTTGGTATTTCTAATAATCCGTTGTTGTTTGTGTAAAAGACTTTCATTTCAAAATACAGGGTTTTATTGCAGCATTTTGAAATTTTCAAAAGCTACTTTAATTTAATACTAACGAATAATAATCGTCCATTGGAGAAGTTTTTTTAAGTGTGGCAAAAGTATCCTTTATTTTTAAAACCCGAAACTTTAAACTATTAATTAAATATTAAAATGAAGAAAGCCTACTCTTTCGAATAGGCTTTCTGTTATTTTTTAAAACAAATTATTTGTTTTTTGCGCTTCTCATTTTTCGTGCTAAAAGTGTATTTTTCAACAACATGGCAATTGTCATTGGTCCTACTCCACCTGGAACCGGCGTGATGAATGATGCTTTTTTGCTTACTCCGTCAAAATCAACGTCACCTTTAATAACATATCCTTTGGCGTTTGATGCATCATCTACGCGAGTAATTCCAACGTCGATAATCACAACTCCGTCTTTAACCATATCTCCTTTTAAAAACTCAGGAACTCCTAAAGCAGTGATAATAATATCAGCATTTTTAGTGAATTCTGCTAAGTTTTTAGTTCGGCTGTGCGTCAAAGTAACTGTTGAGTCTCCTGGATTTCCTTTACGGCTCATTAAGATACTCATTGGACGTCCTACGATATGGCTTCTTCCGATAACTACTGTATGTTTTCCAGCAGTTTCTACTTTGTAACGCTCTAACAATTCCATAATTCCGAATGGCGTTGCAGGAATGAAACTTTCCATTTCAAGTGCCATTCTTCCAAAGTTTGTTGGGTGGAATCCGTCAACATCTTTATCAGGATCAATTGCTAAAAGAATTTTTTGCTCATCGATATGTTTTGGTAAAGGCAACTGAACGATATATCCGTCAAGGTTATCATCTTCGTTTAACTCCTTAATTTTTGCTAATAAAGCTTCTTCAGTAATATCTTCAGGCAAAGCTACCAGCGTTGAATCGAAACCAATTTGCTGGCAAGATTTTACTTTACTTCCTACGTAAGTTAAACTTGCTCCATTGCTCCCCACAATAACTGCTGCTAAATGAGGTACTTTTCCTCCTGCTGCTTTTATGGATTGAACTTCGGCTGCGATTTCGTTTTTAATGTCTTCTGCTGTTTTTTTACCGTCTAGTAGTTGCATTGTGTTTTGTTATTTTTGTTTCAGGTTTAAAGTTTCAAGTTAAACGAAACTCGTATTTACTATATTAAAAAAAGTTTCAAATTTCTGTTTCAAAACCTGAAACCTGAAACTTGAAACTTTTAATTTTATTATCTCGGCATACCGCCTGGCATTCCTTTCATGCCTCCCATCATTTTCATCAGGTTTTTTCCGCCCGGACCTTGCATCATCTTCATCATTTTGCTCATTTGGTCGAATTGCTTCATTAACTGATTTACTTGCTCGACTTTGGTTCCCGAACCTTTAGCGATTCTGGCTTTCCTTTTTACGTCGATAATGGCAGGTTTACTTCTTTCGATTGGCGTCATCGAGTGAATGATTGCTTCAATATGTTTGAAAGCATCATCTTCGATTTCTACATCTTTCATGGCTTTTGAAGCACCTGGTATCATTCCAACCAAGTCTTTCATATTACCCATTTTCTTTACTTGCTGAATTTGCGTTAAGAAATCATCAAAACCAAATTCGTTTTTAGCGATTTTCTTTTGAAGTTTTCTTGCTTCTTCTTCATCAAATTGCTCTTGCGCTCTTTCTACAAGGGACACAACGTCTCCCATACCAAGGATACGCTCGGCCATACGATCTGGATAGAAAACATCAATTGCTTCCATCTTCTCGCCTGTACCTACAAATTTGATTGGTTTGTTTACAACCGATTTAATCGAAATGGCAGCTCCACCACGAGTATCACCATCTAATTTCGTTAAGATAACTCCATCAAAATTTAAGATATCGTTGAAGGCTTTTGCAGTGTTTACAGCATCTTGTCCTGTCATGGCATCCACAACGAACAATGTTTCCTGAGGCTGAATTGCTTTATGAACACGAGCAATTTCATCCATCATTTCTTTGTCTACTGCTAAACGACCAGCCGTATCGACAATAACAACATTGAAACCGTTTGCTTTGGCATGTTTGATTGCGTTTTGAGCAATTTCAACAGGATTTTTATTTTCTGGTTCTGAGTAAACCTCAACACCTATTTGGTCTCCCACAACATGCAACTGGTTAATCGCCGCAGGACGGTAGATATCACACGCTACAAGAAGTGGTTTTTTATTTTTCTTAGTTTTTAAGAAGTTGGCTAATTTTCCTGAGAAAGTTGTTTTACCAGAACCTTGCAATCCTGACATTAAGATCACAGATGGAGTTCCTGAAAGATTAATTCCGGCAACATCGCCACCCATTAATTCTGTCAACTCATCTTTTACCAGCTTCACCAATAATTGTCCTGGCTGAAGCGTTGTTAAAACGTCCTGACCAATTGCTTTTTCTTTTACTTTGGTTGTAAAATCCTTTGCAATTTTAAAGTTAACATCGGCGTCTAATAAGGCACGACGAACTTCTTTCAAGGTATCGGCAACGTTTACTTCTGTAATTTTACCGTGTCCTTTTAATATATGGAACGCTTTATCTAACTTATCACTTAAATTATCAAACATACTATTTTCTTTATTTGAAGTGCAAAGATAATCTAATTAGATATTTCAGGCAATTTTTATTTAGCTGCATTTAACCGCAAGGTTCGCAAAGATCTACGCAAGGTTCGCAATGTTTTTTTGCTCGCAAAGTCGCGAAGCCGCAAAGCTTTATTTATTTAAGTAACTGAATGTTTTTGCTCTAAAAATAACGAAGTCGCAAAGAATATAAAAACTTTGCGACTTCGCGTCTTTGCGAGATTAATTCATAAGCTTAGAACTGGAAGTAGATAAACGGCTGTGAGCCTGCTACTGCTGTTGCGTACACGATCCAGTAAACGAATCCCAGGATAACTGCTTTTAAAAGTAATGGAGTTCTGTCGAAAACGAATTTCATTTTGTCTGTAACAACTTCTGGTAAGAAATGCCAAACATAACCGAACAACATTAATAAAAATACATTTTTATATCCTAAAACTATGGCTTTCCAATTTTCTGGTTCGAAAGTTAACTGACCGATATTATTGATTACCTGCAAGGCTGTTTCGAAATCTCTGGCTCGGAAAAAGATCCAGCAGAAAACTACGAAGTGGAATGTAATTACGATCGAAAAGAATTTCCATAACCAACTTGGGCCTTCTTTTTTGGAAGGAAAAAGTTCCATGAAAATTTTATGAACTGCCAAAGCTAATCCGTGAAGTGCTCCCCACACGATAAATTGCGCTCCTGCTCCGTGCCACAATCCTCCTAAAAGCATTGTTGTAAACAAATTGAAATTGGTCACCAGCGTTTGGTTTTTCTTCTTTGAAAGCAAAAAGGAAAGGCAAAAAACAATAATTGACCCTATACCAATTGCTAACGGAATAAAGCTTTCATTAACATTTGAGATTCCCCAAAGCAATAATCCGAAGAAGAATAAACTTGGAAACAAATATCCTGCAAATGAACCTTTTCTGTTTCCTCCAATAGAGATATACAGGAAATCTTTCAGCCAGGTTGATAATGAAATATGCCATCTTCTCCAGAAATCAGTAATCGACACCGATTTATAAGGCGTTCTAAAGTTGGCCGGTAATTTGAATCCCAACAATAAAGCGATTCCGATTGCCATATCTGAATATCCTGAAAAGTCGCAATAAATTTGGATGGCGTATCCGTAAGATGCCATTAAATTTTCGAATGAGGTATAACTCATCGGCGTATCAAAAACACGGTCTACGAAGTTTATTGAGATGTAATTTGAAATTACTGTTTTCTTGATCAATCCACCAATAATCAAAAATAAAGCATTGTTTACATCTTGCTTAGTCAGATTTAATTTTTGATAAATCTGAGGAAGAAAATCTTTTGCACGTACGATTGGTCCGGCAACTAATTGCGGGAAAAACGAAACGAAAAACAGGTATTCAATATAATTTTTTGTTGGTTTGATTTCTTCCCTGTAAATCTCAATAATATAACTCATCGACTGAAAAGTATAAAACGAAATTCCGACAGGAAGGAAAATATTGTGAAGTGCAAAATGACCGCTAAACATATCGTTGTAGGTCACGATCATAAAGTTCATGTATTTAAAATACCCCAGCAATCCTAAATTCAGGATCACGCTTATTACCAAATAGATTTTTTTCGTACTGTCTTTTGCTGTGTTGTAAATAATCTGACTCAGACCATAATCGACTACAGAGGAAAGCAATAAGAGTAAAAAGTAAATTCCGCTTGACTTATAATAAAAGAAGAGCGAGAAAAGAATAACGTACGTTAATCTCAAATAAAATGTTTTGCGTAAAAAGCCATACACAAAATAAAAAACCAGAAATAATCCCAGAAATAAACCGGTATTAAATAATAATTTTTCGTCTGGATTATAAATAAACCAGCTTTTAGCCTGCTCTAAAGTAACTTCCCCAAAGTTTTGAACAAACCAATTATTTATGCTATCAATTGTAATCAACTTAATTTTTTAATTTAAAATTATCGTATGCTTTTAAAAACGCCTGTGTAAATAAGTTTCCTTGTTTTTCGTATCCTTTTTTAGAATAATGAACATAGTCCGGACCAATTAATTTTTCTGCTTTTAATTTTCGGACACCTTCCATTCCTCCAAATTCTTCATATAAATCCCAAACGGCGAAACCATCTTCTTTTGCAATTCCGAGGATGCTTTTTGCATAATCATGAACATAAATATTAGGTCTTCTTGCTTTAAGGAAAGAAGGCGGCGGTGTCATAACAATTATCGGAACATTTATATTTTGATCCTTTATGTTTTTTATAAACTGGCGCAGTTCTTTAATGTAAGCCGAAGCTTCCATGTGATCGTAGCTTTCATTTGTTCCTAAAGAAAAAATCAGTACGTCAGGATGCAACGCTTTTAACTGTTCAAAAAACAACGGATATTTATTATAATCTGAAAATTTGGCTCCGTTTACTCCAATGCTGCTATAAAGTATTCCTGGCGCATCTTTTTCTAAAACAATTCCGTTTAGCTCAAATTTAGAAGCGTCTTTGTTCGGAATCAGGAAGATTTTATCTAATGCCTTTTCAGCATTATAATAATGACAAAATGAATCTGATTCAATATCTAAAGAAACAAAAGCTGAACTCTTGATTGCTTTAGGTTTTGTTTCGTTCGTTGGAATTTTCAATGTTCTTCCAGCACGAATATTATTGGATTTCAAACTATTTGCTTTCTTAATATCAGCAACCGAAATATTGTATTTATCGGCGATCGTTGAAATTGCTTCTCCTTTTTTTATTTTGTGTGTAATTACCTTTCGTTCTGTCGACTGAATAATATTGGTTTGAGATGATGTTGCCAAATCAAACATATTCTGGTTTTGAGGCGTAATAATCTTAATTGTATTGAACTTATAAGCAGGATCTTTCACATTCAGTTCCACTGCAAATCCGCCATTATCTCTCCAAAGTCCTATTCCGCTTAAGCCGACAGGATAATTTTTGTGCGGATGAATGTTTCGATAACTTTCCCATGTTCTGTTCGAACGAAAACGTTCATTATAAGATCCATTTGTTTTAGCTAATTGATATGGAAAAACCAAACCTCGTCCCGCATTTCCAAATCGTTGTTGCAGGTTTTTTCTAATTTCATTGGTCATTAAATCACCCTGAATATGAGAATCACCAATATGAACCATATTTATCTTCTGACTTTTCTGACTATCATTTTCATTTAATTTCTTAAAAATGCTTTCCAATGCTTTTGCGTTATAGATCTTATCGTCAGAAAAAGAATCAACTGTGGTTGTATCTATTTTACTACTCATAGGCTTAGTGATTGGAAGTGGAGCTGTCTTTTGCACTTTATTATTTGCAGATAAAAAAAGACAACAAAAGAAAATAATTAGTTTATTCATTTACACTATCTTTTATTACAGAAACCGAGTCTGTGTTTGTTTTTCGTGCGGCCCTTTGCTGACGGGAAACAACATCACGTTTCTCTCGCAATACTTTATATTCCTCGTAACCTTTATTCAACTGGTCGTATAATAATCTTCCGATTGCTTTTGCTCCTCGCTGATTAAAATGCGTATAATCTTTATTGGCTCTTGCCGGCGTTTCATCAGCCCATTTTACCATTGATCCGTCTCCTCCCATTAAAGTGTATAAGTTGACAAATCCGGATTCTGATTCTAAGGCATATCTTTTTTGCGCTTTCATTAAAGGAACAACAGCTGAGTCGGTTTTCATTTCTAAATCGTATTTCGTTGATTTATCAGCAGTCGAAACAATTAGAATTGAAACTCCCGGAAAAGATTCTTTTATTTTATTCACGGCTTTTTTCATTCCTTTTTCATACCAATAGTAACTTTTAGTACCATAATTCAACACGTTAGTTCCGTAATGCAACACAACCAAATCGTACTTTAAATTCTTATTAAAAGCTCTCATTACATCAGCATCAAACATTGAAATTGGCAAACCGGAATTTCCTCTTTGCGAAAAATTATCTACGTGAACTCCGCTTCCGTTATCGAAATTGAAACCGTAAATCGGAATAGAATCGGCATGGACAAAATTAGCTTTGAATGCTTTTATACTTCCTGAAGTTACTTTTAAGCTGTTAACCAAATTACTTGGAACAAGATTTTTTCGAAGTGTATCTTTTCCAATGATAAAGTTTACATTTCCTCTTTTGGCAGATTTTCCGTAAAACAATACCGGATTATCTAAAGTCGTTGAATATTTGTTCGTTCCGGCTTCGTATTGAACCCAGGTTGGATTGGTTTTATCATTTGCAAAAAATACGTGACCGTTTACTCCAAAAGGGCTTAGTGGTCTTTTTACGTTTAAATAGGATTGCGTTTTCCAGTTTTTAGAATAAACCGATTTTACAGAACCTCTGGACGCTGCAGATTCTGAAGTAATGGATACAAACCCTACTCCATTTCCTCCAAAACGTTCCTGATAATTGGTTCTTACATCTTGCACAATTAAATCACCATCGGTCATAGAATCACCATAATAAGCTATTCGTACTTTAGACTGTGGATTTTTTTCAAGTTGATATAACTTTTCGTAAAAAGAAACCAGATATTGAAATCCTTTATAGTTTTCGAAAGTTTCTGATGGAAATTCAATTCCTTCGGTATCTTCAAAAACAATTTCCTGTTGCGCTTCCTCTTGTTCCGCCTGAGCAATGCTGTCGTTTTCCAAAGACAATGAGTCATTAGCAACCGACTCCAAAAGCATACTATCGATTAATACATTTTTAGAATCTATTTTACTATCCGAAAAGATTTTGTTCGGTAAAACTTGTTTGAATCCAATAAAGGCGATGAATGCCAGTGCGACAATTGCGAAAGACTGAAAAAAATAGGATTTTGTATTCACTTATTACTTATAATTTGAAGAATGGCTTGGACTGAAATTCATTAAAATTTCCTGTTAATTCCATATTAAAAAAACATGTGCAAAGATAGAGTTAAACATTAATTTACAACCCTTTTTAACATTAAAATAAAAAACAAAAAAAGAGGCTAGATAAATCTAACCTCTCTCAAAAAAAATAAAAAAAACAAAGCTAATGAATTAACTAATTTTTAATTAGGCGGGGCTCTTTCCCTTTTTATAAAGTAGAATTAGACCGATATTTTTTAATGTCTTATATTATCTTATTTCAACAATGCATATTCAAAAGATACATTACCTCTTTCTCCTGTTGCACTTAACATTGCTGTGAATTTTAATTTATACAAATTACCTGCAACATCTTTTATCACATAAAAACGATCTGTTTTAAATGCTAAAGGATATGTTGCTCTCCAATTTCCTCCAATTACTCTTTGATCTTTTGCTAATTCTGTTTCAAAATTAGATTGAACTACCTTAGCTAAATTGAAGCTTTCATAAGTTACTTCAGATGTTAATACCTGGTATGCTCTAGTTCCAACTTTTGTATTTGTAATTGCATAATCTGGGAAATAATATGCTCCCGCTGATGCTCCATCTCCATAGAATGTTTCACCTGTAAAAGCAGTAATATTTAAATCCCATTTTTCCTTTAAAGGCTCTACATTAACTACTGATTTAGTATTTAAACTAAAGAAAGTAAAATTATAGGCCGCATTTTTAGTAATAGTAACTTCATTATGAGTAGTAGCATTTAGATCGGCATATTGTAATTTATAATTAGCTCCATCTCTTAAAATTCTGATTTTTTTCCAACCTCTGGCAGCTCCTGTAAGAGCAACACCAGTTCCAGTTCCAGGAACAGTAGAAATATCTTGCCCCAAGTTTACCAAGTAAACCTTATTATTTACGTCAACTTCAGAAACTTCTGCTATAGCAGTTCCTTTACTTCCTTCCACCCCAGAAATTGGAGTCAAATTTCCATAAGGATTATCGATATAATTTACTGTAACAGCTTCATAATTACCAGTCGTTACGTTTGGATCTTCAACTTGCACCTCATCGATATTAGTACTATTAAGTTGTTTTACTGCAAATTTATTAATCGCTCCATTTGAAATCACGCGGAATTCAGACCCTCCGTAGAAACCTAAATCCCAGCTAGTTCTAACAACTTTTGTCATCGCACCAGAACTTAAATCAACAAATACCTGGTTTGGAACTGTATTTCCTCCATTTTCAGGCGCAAGTGATTTACTTACAACAGCTGTTTCATTAAAATTAAGTTGAGTGGAATTTGTTGCTGTTGCTATCGTTACATTCGTATCTGAAATAGAAGCGATTGTAAATTTTACATTTTTCACTTCTCCCTCTATAGCATCAACTATTTTTTTAAAATTAAAGGATACTGAACTAACATTTGCAGCATACGGCAATACTATTTTGGCATTTTCTACAGCCGGTGTTGTTGTAAAATCAGTACCATAAACTAGCGCTGAAGGAACAATACTTAAAGTTACTGTACCAGCAGTAGTTGTTGGTTTAGAAAATACAACTTTTACTTCTGTTTCTGCTTCTAAAACATTTGCCGAAGTATTTACAAATGCAACTGCATTAGAATTATCTACGACATTATCATCATTATTACAAGCTGTAATACCAACTAGAATAAATGCAATAATTAAAAGGACACTTTTTTTCATTTTGATTATTTATTTAGATTAAAAATTTAGATTATAGGTTAATTTTAAAAAATAGGACCTTCCGTATCCTAAAAGAATGTTATTTGAAGCTGTATGTGCACTACCAGATGCAATACTCTGCTGAATATTTGTCACATCTAAAATATTTCTAGCGCCAAGAGTAACGTCGAATGTTTTCTTATAAAAAGATTTTTTAACAGAGGCGTCTAAAAAACTATACGGATCTATTGATGATAATCTATATACATTTTCTCCGTTCTCTGTAACTTGTCGAAATTGTTGTTGTTCTCCATTAAATTTGTAGTAAACAGCAAACAAAGTGTTATATTTTGCTAAATTGTAAGTTATGTTAGTATTGACTTGTAATGCATA
Source organism: Flavobacterium sp. LC2016-12 (assembly GCF_015351595.1). Classification (GTDB taxonomy): domain Bacteria; phylum Bacteroidota; class Bacteroidia; order Flavobacteriales; family Flavobacteriaceae; genus Flavobacterium. Next base: position 72,762 of record NZ_JADKPT010000005.1, read on the forward strand.
TAAAAATTTATCATCTGAAATTACTTCACCATTATCAATTTCTTGCGAAATTCCAACTAAAGAAGCACCCAAATTAAATGTCAAGTTTTTAAAATTTACTTGATTTGTCAGGGCAACATTCCACATTTTATAGCCACTAATATTAATATATTGATATATAGGTTCTGTGGTAAGTGGTTCGTCGCCGATATACGCCATATCAATTTTATCCTTTACATTCAGATAAGAAGCAGAAAGGTTTGTAGAGAGCAATAGTCCCGATCTAAAAGTTGTCGTTTTTTTTACACTAAAATCATATGACGTACTGGTTTCAGGAATTAAAGCATCATTTCCATAAAACTGATGTCCTGAAAATTTAATTTTTGAATATAATTCTTCAAAATTAGGTGTACGAAATCCTCTTCCTACTGATGTACGCATTTCAATTCCTTTATCAAATAAATAATAAAGCCCTACAGAAGCAGCATACTGATTATCAAATTGATTTTGGAAAGAAATCCTTCCTCCTGGTCTAATTGAGAATTTTTTCGTTGCCTTAATTTCTGAAGAAAGAAAAACATCATAATTTTCAAATCTTTTTTCAACCGGAACAAGTGTTTGATTTTCTCCACTTACCAATGCATATCCTAAATTATTTGCATATTCATATCCCAATTGAAAATCAAAAGATTTCCCTGGAAAAAAATTACCCAATGTACCTGTTGAATACAGTAATTCTGTTGATTGATTTTTTTGCTTGATATTTTCTGATTCCTGATCTAAACTCAAATCATACTTAAATGAATCTGTTGAACGGGTTTGTTTCTGTTGAGAAAATGAAACATTATAATTATACTGAGATGCAATTTTGCCATAAAAATTTAAATGATTTATTATACGCTCAGTCAAATAGCGTTTATCTTCAGAATAACGAATATCTCCAAAAGGCGGATTTGCAGTGACTATAACGATTGGACTATAATAATCAATATTTTCATTCAAATAATCAAATTTATAAAAGGCTCTAAAGTCATTCTTTTTATAACTTATCATTCCATTGCCTATATATTGTAATTTTGGCAACCAAGTATAACCTCTTTGCAAGTCAGTTTCATTGTAGTCTTCCCCTTTTTTACCATCAAGATAACCGTCAAAATCATTTCTATCAAGACCTGCAGACACAAACCAATTATCAGTAACTGTATGTGACACTTTTAGTGATTGTATGTGACGTCCCTGATTAAAGGGAGAATATTCTTGTCCAACCGTTTCTTCCTGAACCGTTGCGTCAATCTCCCATTTATAACGTGATGATTTTTTTGTTATAATATTAAGAATTCCAGTAACCGCGTTTGCTCCGTTGGTTACACCCATTGAACCTTCAATAATCTCAATTTGTTCTACATCATCAAGATTAATTTGTGTTAAATCGACATTATTTCCAAAACTAATATCGCTCACAATTGGAATATTGTCAATTAAAATCTTAAAGTACTCTCCATTTAAGCCAAACATTGATACAGTAGATCTTCCGGTTCCAGAACTTGGAGTTATTGTTATATTTAAATATTGATTAAGTAAATCTGCCAGATTATTTGCTGCTTGTTGTTCTATATCTTTTTTAGAAATAACAGTAACATCATATACTGATTTTTTTATTGATTGAGGCTCGAATTGTCCAGTAACAACAACCTCTGATAGTTTATTTACAGCCGTCGTATCTTTCTCTTGTGCAAAAGAAATTTGAAAAAAAAGAACAGCTATAAAAAGGATAATTTTAATTTTCATTATTTTTATTGAGTCTGAATAAGACCGCAAATATATAACTATTTTTATTTGTTCTAAATAAAATTTATATATTTGCAAAAAAATTTTAAAACAAAATAATAAGTTATGATTACAAAAAGCCTCTTCTTTTCGGCCGTAACGGCTTTGACTTGTACTCTTGGATTTAGCCAGGATAAAAAACAACAAGACATCAAATCGATCAAATCAATGTGTGGTTGTTATGAAGTGAAATTTAATTTTACTGAAACTTTTCAATATCCAAAAGATACTCTTACTTACAAACCATCACAGACTAAACATGAGTCTGCTTTAGAATGGGTTGATTTACTAGAAGATACTCCAAACAAAATCGTAATGCAGCACTTACTAATTGTAAGCGATGATATGATTATCAAACACTGGAGACAAGACTGGCTTTTTGAAAACACAGACTTATATTCTTTCGATAAAGGAACGTCGTGGAAATACAACAAATTAGATAAGAAAGCTGTTAAAGGACAATGGACTCAAAAAGTTTATCAGGTAGATGATAGTCCGAGATATGAAGGATCATCAACCTGGGTACATGTTGACGGAAAAGATTACTGGGCTAATGTAGCTGACGCTCCTCTACCAAGGAGAGAACAAACAAAACGTAATGACTATAATGTTTTGAAAAGAAGAAATATCCATGAAATCACTTCTACAGGATGGAATCATGAGCAAGACAATGATAAACTGGTTAGAGATGACAGTGGAAAAGATGTATTGTTAGCACAGGAAAAAGGATTTGATGTTTATACTAAAGTTCCGGATATTAAATGTGCTGCTGCTCAAAAATGGTGGAAGGAAAATAACGCTCTTTGGAAAAACGTTCGCGACAAATGGCAAACGCTGTTTGACAGACACCAAGACTTAAACTTAGAAGCTAAAGTAGATAGAAAAGCTTTGTATTCTCTTTTGTTTGATCTAAAACCAGATACTTCAAAAGCAGAAACAGACAAAATTATCGACAAGTTCGTAAAATAAAAATGGTTTGTGTTAGTTGTAAAAAAGCCGATAGTTTTAATGCTATCGGCTTTTTTTTATTCTATATCTTTTAGTTTACAAAACAATTATTTTGATTCTGCACACTCAGAGTAAGTAATAACATGTTTTGTTAAATCTGTCCATTTAGGCTCAGGATTTGCAGAAATCACTTTCTCACAGCTACCCCATAATGGTGCAAATTCTTTTTTATACTCCTTTTTCTTTAATAAAACTGCTGGTGCATCTTTTTTTGCTACGTAATAAGATTTTGCATCGCCGCCAATAAAGTTAACTCCGCCAACTCCTAATGCAGTAGTTTCTTTTGCATTTGGATCACAGTATATTTTGCACTCTTTACTAAATCCAGGGTTTAAGAGTTGCATTAATAATTTTGAAGTTTTCTTTTTAACTTGTACATCAGCTGTTTCAAAATAGGCATAACCTTCTTTTATGTACGCTTGGTTCAGTTTATCGTCGCTCCATTTTTGATAATCAGAAATAAAATCCAGACTTTTAGTTAAATTATCAAGTCCGCTTGGTGGCAGGTACATAAACTTAATATCTTCTGGTTTAAGTTTGTGCTTTTTTCCAGCTGCGTCTTGTAATTTAATATACTCAATTAATCCTTTTTCTCTATCAATATCTCTGATAGTTCCATTGATTTCTGTTCCATCTGCCAAAGTAATGTAGGCTGTTTTACTGTGAGAGAATCCATAAGATGGATTAATTAAATCTTGTGCACTCATTGTACTAAGAGCAAATAAAAATGCCAGTACGAAAAAAGGTTTTTTAATCATTTGTTTTCATGTTTTTGGTTTTGCTTACTCTTACGATTTTCAGCTTCCTCGATTATTTAAATCATAAAAGATCTGGGAATCTCCTTTTGTTTATTGGCTTATCACGGTATTTTTATAAATCATTTTCCTACTGTAAACATAGGTATAAAATTCACAGCTGCAAATCTAAAATCAATATTTTTAGAAGGAAATTCAGCTTAACAAATCCTTAACCAATTCATTATAATTAATTTATTTACTGTTGTATAAACACGTTAATCTCTTAACTACAGCAGATAATAGTATAAAAAAAAAGAGCCGATAATTAAATTATCGGCTCTTTACTTTTTATGCTCAAACGGTTTACATTCTCTCCGGAACTTCAATTCCTAATAATGTTAAAGCAGATTTTATAACCTCGGCAACTTTTTGTGAAAGCTGTACTCTGAAAATCTTTTTAGTTAAATCAACTTCTCCTAAAATATGCACGGATTGATAAAATGAATTGTATTCTTTTACCAAATCATACGTATAATTTGCGATCAAAGCCGGACTATGATTTTGAGCCGCGTTTTGAATTATCTCAGGGAAAAGTTCGATTTGTTTTACCAATTCTTTTTCTTTTTCATGAAGCTCTTCTGTATTTGTTTTTACTGAAAAATCAAAATCAGCTTTACGGATTATCGATCGAATTCTCGCATATGTATATTGGATAAACGGACCTGTATTTCCAGCAAAATCTACAGATTCTTCCGGATTAAACAAAATACGTTTTTTAGGATCTACTTTTAAGATATAATATTTCAAAGCACCAAGACCTATTGTTTTATACAATTTTGCTTTTTCCTCTGCAGAATAACTATCCAATTTCCCTAAATCTTCAGAAATTTGTTTAGCCGTATCTGTCATATTCTGCATCAAATCATCAGCATCTACCACAGTTCCTTCACGGCTTTTCATTTTTCCGGAAGGCAAATCAACCATTCCGTATGATAAATGATACAAGCTTGAAGCCCAGTCAAAACCTAATTTTTTCAAAATTAAAAACAACACTTTAAAGTGATAATCCTGTTCGTTACCAACTGTATAAACCATACCACCAACATCGGGCATATCTTTTACACGCTGAATTGCAGTTCCAATATCTTGTGTCATATAAACCGCAGTTCCGTCAGAACGCAATACAATTTTACGATCTAAACCTTCATCAGTTAAATCAATCCAAACTGAACCATCAGGATCTTTTTCAAAAACTCCTTTATCAAGTCCAACCTGAACGACATCTTTTCCTAGTAAATAGGTATTGCTTTCGTAGTAATAACGATCAAAATTAACTCCAAGATTGGTATAAGTGGTAGCAAAACCATCATAAACCCATTGGTTCATCATCTTCCAAAGCTCAATTACTTTTTCATCACCAGCTTCCCATTTCTTAAGCATATCTTGTGCTTCAACAATAATCGGAGCTTGTTTTTTTGCTTCTTCTTCGATTTTTCCTGTTTCTATCAATTGGTTAATTTCAGCTTTGTAAGCTTTATCAAACTCCACATAATATTTACCAACTAATTTATCTCCTTTTAAATTTGAACTTTCAGGAGTTTCTCCATTTCCGAATTTCTCCCAAGCCAACATCGATTTACAGATATGAATTCCACGATCGTTGATGATTTGCGTTTTATATACTTTTTTACCAGAGGCCTTAATAATTTCAGCAACAGAATATCCTAACAAATTGTTACGAACGTGACCTAAGTGCAAAGGTTTATTTGTATTTGGAGAAGAATATTCAACCATTATAGCTTTGTCCTCAGGATCTGGAGTTACATAGCCAAACTTTGTATTGTCTTTTATTTCATTAAAGAAATTCAAATAATAACTATCTGCAATTACAATATTCAGGAAACCAGAAACCACATTAAAGCGGGCGACCTCAGAAACATTTTCAACGAGGTAATTTCCAATTTTATTTCCAAGTTCGACTGGATTGCTTTTGATCACTTTCAATAATGGAAAAATCACCATTGTAATATCGCCTTCAAACTCTTTTCGGGTTGTTTGAAATTCGATTTTATCAACAGTAACATCAAATAATGCCTGAATGGCGTTTTGTATAGAAGGTGTAAGAATTTGTGATAATGACATGTAAACTTATTTTAAAGTGAGCAAAGATACTGCTTATTCATCAATTACAGAAAATGAAAAACATATAAAATCGAACAAAACACTTAGAATTTCTTAAAAATCAATTTGTTTGGAATGTTAAAATTATCAAAAAATTAAAATGCTAATCTCTTACAAAACAGAACTAATAAAACAAAAAAGGCATTTTTTTTATTTTAATCTGTAACATATCGATGATAAAAGAGTCTTAATAGGAACTTTGAATTCATTTAAAGCCAAAAAAATCTAACAAAAACAAAAAAAACAATCATCATCAATCAAATCAAAATAATCAACTAGTACTATTATGAAATTAAAATTCTTTCTGTTCGCATTACTGGGAGTAATCGCAACAGCTCAGGCCCAGAACACCGGAACAGTGTCTGGAAAAATCTCTGAAAAATCGAATAACGCGCCCATTTCTTATGCAACTGTTTCCATTAAAGATAACGGAAAAGTAGTTTCAGGAGTAAACACAGATGACAATGGAGACTTTACAATTAAAAATTTAGCTTTAAAAAGTTATACAATCGAAATTCAATATATTGGATTTAGAAAATACATTGGTTCTGTAATTTTAAGCGACAGTAAAAAAACTGCAACTGTTACTATTTCTCTTGAAGAAGAAGCTACTCAGCTTAAAGGTGTAAATATTGTTGCTGAGCGCTCAACAATGGAACAAAAAATTGACCGAAAAGTAATTACTGTAGGTAAAGATTTGACAACTGCAGGAGCTTCTGCCTCTGATATTATGAGCAACATTCCATCGGTAAACGTAGATCAGGACGGAAAACTTTCACTTCGTGGAAACGATAATGTACGTGTATTAATTGACGGAAGACCCTCTAATATTGATCCTGCGCAATTGCTAAAACAAATTCCATCAACTTCTATCAAAAAAATTGAGTTGATTACAAATCCGAGTGCAAAATACAATCCGGAAGGAATGTCAGGTATCATCAACATTATTTTACACAAAAATGCTAACACTGGTTTCAACGGAAGTTACAGTGGTGGTATCACTTTTGGAAAAACGGCAAAATACAATCAATCTTTAGATTTAAATTATAAAACCGGAAAAGTAAATTTCTTTGGAAACGCTGGACAAAATTTTGGTACTTATCAAAATGAAGGTCACATCGTGCGATTGGACCAACCAGTAGATCAAAAATTAGACATTTCAAATGATAATGATAATTATCTATATAAAATTGGTATGGATTATTTAATCAATGACCACAATACCTTGTCGTTTTATACTAATCAAAATAAATCTACAGGAACAGGAATTGTTCTTACGGATATTCATTATAATAACGGTGATCCGGATATTTTAAACATCTACCAAGATTCTAAATATCAAGGACCAAGTACAACCGGAACTTACAATTTAGCCTACAAACACATCTTTAAAAAAGAAGGACATACTTTAGATTTTGAAGGAAACTACAGTGATACTAAAGAGATTCAAAATTCAAATTTTGATACTCAGACAACAAAACCTGATAACACATCAAATGATATTGTATATACTGATTTTATTAATGATGAAAGAAAACTTAGCACTTTAAACATTGATTATGTAAATCCGTTAAATGATAAAACGACTCTTGAAGCTGGTGCTGAAGCCAGAATTACAAGAACAACTAATGATTATACTACTAAAAATCCTTTAGTAGCTCCTGAGGATCAAATTTCTAACTATATTTATGATACTGATATTTATTCAGCTTACGTAACTTTTGGTCAGAAATTAAAAAAATTCAGCTATCAGGTAGGAACCCGTTTTGAAAGCTATAAGGTTACTTCTAATCTTAATTATGGTTATAAGACTTTTAACGATGATTATATCACTTTGTATCCATCAGCTTATTTAACTTATAATTTAAATGAGAAAAATGTATTGCAATTGAGCTACAGTCGTCGCGTTGACCGCCCAAGTTTAGAGCAGACAAAACCTATTCGTGAGTTTTCTACCCCGCTAGTAACGTCTTACGGAAATCAGGAATTAAGACCTCAGTTTACCAATTCTGTAGAAATGAATTATACCAAAACCCTTGAAAAAGGAAGTGTAACGGCTGGTGTTTTCGTAAGAAGAATCAATGATCAAATCAGCAGAACTCTAAGTCCTGATCCAAATGACGATTCTGGATATAAACAAATTTTAGGCTTTACCAATTATGACAATAGCAGCTCTTATGGCTTTGATGTTTCATTAAATTATAAGCTTACAAAATGGTGGGATATCCAACCATCTATTGACTTTTCAAGCATAAAACAACATGGTGTAGTTTTCCAATTAGATCCTGCTTCGGGTGAAAGTTTACCGTATGAGCGCACTGTAACAACATCAGCATTTAATGCTCGTATGAACTCAAACTTTAAGCCAACAAAACGTTTAAGCTTTTTATTGTTCGGTTTTTACAGAGGTGGCGTTGAAGAAATTCAACAACATAGAAATGAAATGTACAAAATAGACATTGGCTCACGTTATACATTATTAGACAACAAGATGAACATAAGTGTACGTTTCAATGACGTTTTCAATACAATGAAATTTTCATTTGACGGAGTTTATCCTTATCCGCAAACAGGACAGTTTTCATGGGAAAGCCAAACCGTTTATGTAGGTTTAACCTACAACTTTGGTGGAGGAAAAATCAAAAATTTACAACGTAAACAAAGAGAAGATAACACTAACAAAGGTGGTGGTGGAATGTTTTAATCCCACTTTTATTAGTAGATTTTAATAGTTCTTGTAGAAAAGAAAAGCCTGGAGTATGCCAACTCCAGGCTTTTCTATTTTATCTATTGCGTTTACAAAAAGTTTCGTAATTCTTTAATTTCTTCCGGATTTGCAGTTTCCGTATTGTCTGTTATTGCCGATGAATGATAAAAAGTCGGCTCCAGTTTATCCTGTAATAATTTAATATTAGAGGAGCGTAAGCCGCCACCTGGCATAATTTCAATTTTGCCTTTCGCCCATTTTTGAATTTTTTCTAAATCAAATATTCCTTCCTCCACATTTATTCCCTGACCTGAAGTCAAAATAGTTGTAAAACCACATTCAATTACATCTTTAAGCGATTTTTTAACATCTTTTACAACATCAAAAGCACGATGAAAGGTACACGGAAGTGGATGCGCCATATCAACTAATTCTTTATTGCGTCTTTTATTCACATTTCCGTTTTCTTTTAAAATTCCAAAAACAAAACCATCAACTCCTAGTTTTTTAAATTGCTTGATGTCCTGTTTCATTTCAACAAACTCATCATCGGTATAAATAAAATCTCCACCGCGAGGCCTGATAATTACGTGCATTTTTATAGCTAACTTTTCGCGCACTCTAACCGCTAAGATCGGATTAGGAGTTGTTCCGCCAAGTTTCATATTATCACATAATTCGATTCGATCCGCACCAGCTTCCTGAGCGATTATCGCCGATTCGTAATTGAAACATGCTATTTCGAGTTGATTTTTTTTCATTTTGATAGAAGTAAAAAGGATTCGGCTTTGCTCCGCCTTACAATATTATAACAAAAATATTAATTAAAATCGAAATGTCATCCTGAGCGGAGTCGAAGGCTAATTTACTACTAAACTTTCTTTTTATTTAAATTTTCGTGAGTTGTTTCATTTAAGCATTTAGAAAGTATTTTCAAATCTTCCCATTTATCATTTATAATTGCTTCTTTCTTTTTTCTACTCCATCCCTTTACTTGTTTTTCAAATGCGATAGCCTGATTCACGTCATTAAACTCAGTACAAAAAACTAAATTTAAAGGTCTTTTCTTAAAAGTGTAACACTCTTGGTTTAAGCCATAATTATGCTCATTTAATCTTCTATCAATATTATTTGTTATTCCGGTATAATAACTGCTATCCGAGCACTTTAGAATATAGACAAAATAAATTTTCATAATTAAAAAATTTTCAAGTCATTAAAAGTAAGAAAAATCTTTTATTTTAGAGACATAATTAATTTAATAAATGGGGCGCCAATTGTAACGAGGCTTCGACTCCGCTCAGCCTGACAACCGGATATAAAAAAACCTGCTCCATTCTGGAGCAGGTTTTAAATATAATGCAAGATGAATTAAATTACCATTTAATAATAGCACTAGCCCAAGTGAATCCACTTCCGAAAGCAGCTAAAACTACTGTATCTCCAGATTTGATTTTTCCTTGCTCCCAAGCTTCTGTCAAAGCGATCGGAATAGAGGCTGCTGTTGTATTTCCGTATTTCTGAATGTTATTATGAACCTGATCATCCGTCAATTTGAATTTATTCTGAATGAATTGTGAGATTCTCAAATTCGCCTGATGCGGAATCAACATATCAATATCTGAAACCTGTAAGCCATTTGCTTCTAAACCTTCGTTGATGACCTCAGCAAAACGAACTACTGCATTTTTAAATACAAACTGACCATTCATATAAGGATAATAACTTTCGTCATTTGGGTCATTATCCGCTATAATATCAGTTACCCATCGCGCTCCCATTCCTGGTGCCTGCAAAGCTAATTCTTCAGCGTGTTGTCCTTCTGAATGTAAATGCGTGGATAAAATTCCTTTTGATAAATCTTCTTCACGACTTAAAACTGCCGCTCCCGCTCCATCTCCAAAAATTACAGACACTCCGCGTCCGCGAGTTGTCATGTCTAATCCGGTTGAATGCACTTCAGAACCAATTACCAAAATATTTTTATACATTCCAGTTTTTATATATTGATCTGCAACAGAAATTGCATAAACAAAACCAGAACATTGATTTCTAACATCTAATGCTCCAACTGTTCTTAATCCTAAATCACGTTGTACTAAAACTCCCGGACCTGGAAAATAGTAATCAGGACTTAATGTAGCAAAAACTACAAAATCAATATCTTCTTTGGCTACGCCAGAACGTTCTATTGCAATTTTAGCTGCTTTTACTCCCATTGAAGTTGTGGTATCCTCTCCACGAATGATGTGTCTGCGCTCCTGAATTCCGGTTCTTTCCTGAATCCATTCGTCATTGGTATCAATTAATTTAGACAAATCATCGTTGGTCACAACATTTGAAGGAACATAATAACCTAAGCCCGCTATTTTTGAATGATACATATTCTTTTATTATTTGTTAAAAAATTGGATTGCAAATTTACGTATACTTTAAAACATAAGCGCCCAAATTACTATTTTTTTCGTTATTAGCAATTTAATATAGTTTAATTATATATTAGATAATTGCCTTTTATTAATTGAAAAAGCAGTTTTTATCGCAAAAACCTTAAAAGTAGTAAAAGAGAACAAAATTAGTGTAACATTCTTTAAGTACTATAGTCAAACATGCTGAATACCATTTTAAACCACTAAAATTCAAATTATGAAATTAAAGGTTACACTATTATTATTCTTAAATGTTGGCTTTTTTGCTTTTGCGCAAGAAAATTTATCCTACCAAAAACCATCTAAATCTATTTTAGATTTAGCTGATTACGAAAGAGCTCCTACCGTATCAATGGATACTAAAAAAGAATACATGCTGTTCATGTATAGAAGTACTTACAAAACATTAGACGATTTAAATCAGGAAGAGCTTCGTTTGGGAGGCTTGAGAGTTAATCCGATAACTAATATCTCAAGTACGGTAACCTATCTGAATAATTTAAAAGTTAGAAAAGTAAATGGTAAAGAAGAGATTCAGGTTGCCGGATTACCAAGCAATCCAAAAATAAGTAATATTCTTTGGTCGCCAAACGATAAAAAAATAGCATTCTCAAACACTATTTCTTCCGGTGTAGAACTTTGGGTTCTGGATGTTGCATCGGCGCAAGCCACAAAACTTACAGAAGCAAACGTAAACGCCAACTTAGGAAATCCTTTTAATTGGTTTTTAGACAATGAAACGATTTTAGTAAAGATGCTTCCTAAAGACAGAAAACCATTATTAGATTCTAAGAAAGATTTACCAGCCGGGCCGATTATCTCAAACACATCTGGTACAAAATCTCAGAACAGAACTTATCCTGATATGCTAAAAAATCAGAATGATGAAATCAACTTTGAGAACATCACTACATCTGAATTATACAAGATAAACTTAAGTGGAACCGCAACTTTATTTAAAGATGCAGCCATGTACTTTGGTGAGAAAATTTCTCCAGATGGAAATTACATCATGCTGACTACAATTCAAAAACCATTTTCATATGTAGTTCCTTTATACAGATTCCCGTTTAAAACTATTGTTTATGACGCGAGAGGAAAAGAGATTAAGACGGTAAACGAAGTTCCTCTTAACGAAGTTATCCCTAAAGGTTTCATGGCGGTTAGAAAAGGAAAAAGAGATATGGCATGGAGAACTGATAAACCGGCAACTTTATATTATGCTGTAGCTTTAGACGAAGGCGATCCTGCTAATAAAGTTGATTTTAGAGACGAAGTTTTCCTTTGGGACGCTCCTTTTACAAGCGACGCCACTTCACTGGTAAAAACACCTCAGCGTTTCAGCGATATTATTTGGGGGAATGACAATATTGCAATGGTTTCTGACGAATGGTACGACACGCGTAACACTAAAACGTATGTGATAAATCCGTCAAATCCTGCACAACTGCCAAAAGTAATTACGGACAGAAATTCTCAGGATGTATATTCAGATCCGGGCGTTTTTGAAACGAAGAAAAACGAATACAATAAATATGTTTTAGCGATCGAAAACGATAATGCGTACCGTATTGGAGATGGGTATACTAAAGAAGGTCAATTTCCTTTTATTGATCAGTTCAATTTAAAAACCTATCAGTCAAAACGCATTTATACTTCTCCATATAAAGACAAAAAAGAAGATTTATTAGAAATCGAAGATTTCAAATCAGGTAAAGTTTTAGTTCAGATTCAATCGAAGAATGAATATCCGAATTATTATTTCAGAAACATCAAAAAACAAAATAGTCTTACGCCTATAACTACTTTCAAAAATCCATTTGAAAGCATTAAAAATGTCAGCAAAGAAGTAATCAAATACAAACGTAAAGACGGTGTTGAATTATCCGGAACTTTATATTTACCTGCAGGTTATGACAAAGTAAAAAAAGAAAAATTGCCTTTATTAATCTGGGCTTATCCGGCAGAATACAAAGATAAAAACAGTGCAGGCCAATCGACTCAAAACTCAAATGAATTTACTTTTCCTTATTATGGGTCATTTGTTTATTGGGTAACAAAAGGATATGTAGTTTTAGACGATGCCGCTTTCCCTATTATTGGAGAAGGAACAACAGAACCAAATGACAATTTCATTTCTCAGTTGGTAGATAACGCAGCAGCGGCAATTGATGCAGTTGATGCTTTAGGATATATTAATCGCAAAAAAGTAGCAGTTGGAGGACATTCCTACGGTGCTTTTATGACGGCAAATTTATTGACCCATTCTAATCTTTTCGCGTGCGGAATTGCCAGAAGCGGTGCATACAACAGAACGCTGACTCCTTTCGGATTCCAATCTGAACAACGTAATTATTGGGAGGTTCCGGAAGTTTACAATGCAATGTCACCATTTATGAATGCAGACAAAATGAAAACGCCAATTCTACTGGTTCATGGTGAAGCAGATAACAATCCTGGTACTTTTACTTTGCAGACAGAACGTTATTTCCAGGCTTTAAAAGGCTTAGGAGCAAATGCAAGAATGGTAATTTTACCAAAAGAAGCACATAGCTATGTGGCAAAAGAAAACATTCTACACTTACTTTGGGAACAAGATCAGTTTCTGGAGAAGTATTTAAAAAACTAGACAATCTAATAGCGTAGGTATAAAAACCCGACAGATTTTAAAAAAACTGTCGGGTTTGCTATGTTAACGGTCCAGATAATTACCTAATTGGCACATTATCTCATTTAAAGATAATTCAATCCTAAGAAAATTTCCTGTTCAAGCGGTAAATCAATTTCACTTTCAAAAAAGATTAATTGTCTTTTATAAACGGTTTCAATTAAATAATGATTTCCTCTAAAATAAGTTCTTCTAATCTTCACTGGTAATTTAGATTCAGAAAGCATTTTTAATTGATGTGGATAAACTAATGTTTTGTGCGTTTCATCTTCATAATCAAGCAGTAGATGCGTTGGAATTTCATTTACTTCACCAAATAAAGAAGCTACATATTTAGTTTGAGGATCCTCGTAAATTTTTGTTGGATTATCTTTTACAATAATTTCTCCATTTCGCATTACTATCGCTTCATCAGCAAACGATAATGCATCTGTACTATCATGCGTTGCAATGATACAGGTAATTCCTTTTTGTTTTAAATATCGGAACAAATTTCGGCGCAAGGCATTTTTACGAAAAGCATCAATTTGGCTAAACGGTTCGTCAAGTAAAATCACTTCCGGCTCCAAAGCCAAAACTCTTACCAAAGCGACACGTTGTTGTTGTCCTCCACTTAAAAATTTAGCTTTTACATTAGAGAACGATTCCATTTCGACCATCTCCAATAACTCCTGAACACGCAATTTTTTCATGTTGGCGAAACCATTCGAAAGAAATTTTCCAACATTCTCAGCAACCGTTTCGTAAGGAGACAAATCAAAATCCTGTGCCAGATATTTCATGTAAGGCATTCCCGGAATCAAATTGTATTTTGGGCCTAGAATTGGTTTTTCATTATAAAAAATCTTGCCTTCATCTAAATCGAACAAACCATACATTAGCTTAAGAAGCGTGCTTTTTCCGCAGCCGCTTTCACCAATAATGGCAATATTTTCACCTTTGTTTATAGTAAAGGAAACGTCTTTAATAACGGGTTTATCGGTATAGGAGAAAGAAATATTCTGAATGTCGAGCATGGGTTGTATTTGAGAGTACAAATTTACAATGTTTAAATTCTAAAGTCAAAAAAATAAAATCAGATTATTGCTTAAAATTAAATTATAATTTAATTGCTAAAAATTAGTATTATTGTAAGAAAATATTTTAATATTATTCTTGATTCGTAATTCATTTTCTAAAAGATATAACATGAAAAAATATCTAATTATTGCATTTGTATTCATTTCTCAAATTAATCACGCTTCAAACTGGTATACTTCTTTAGAAGAAGCGCAAGCAGTCGCATTAAGCAGCAATAAATTAATAATTATTGACTTTGTGGCTAAATGGTGTGGACCCTGTAAAGAAATGGATTCAAAATCCTGGAATAATATTGAAGTTGAAGAGGTATTAAAAAATTACATAAAATTAAGAATTGATGTTGATAGCAACAGAGATATAGCGCTTAGATATCAAATCAGATCCATTCCGGATATGGTTATAATTGATGCAAACGAAAAAATTCTACATCGTTTTAAAGGCTATCAAAATCCTTTAAAATTAAAGAATGAATTATTTCGGTTTAATTTATCAACTGAGTATTTAGCGACTGAATTAATCAATTTTCATCAACAAAAAAAGTACAATACCGCAATTCGGATCTCTCAAAAATATTATACTTACTCTTTACTAGTCAATTCAGATATTAAAGGAAAAATACTAAAAGTGGGTTCTGATTATCTAGAAGATGCAAAACAGGAATTGAATAAAAAAGAAGAAAACTATCTTCAGAAAAAACAAAAATTGGAACTTTTGACTTTATATGAGCTCGCTTATAATTTTGATTTTGAAAAATTAGACAAAAAGATTTCAGAGATAAAGGTTGAAAAGATAGACCCACTTAATAACTATCAATATTGGTTTTTAAAATACCTATCTCTTAAAGGAAATCAAAAAGACATAACTGAAACAGAAGAATTTCTAAAGAAAAATGAGCTGGAAAATGTCACAAAAAATGCTAATCAGCTGTATGCTTTTTATGAGAAATCAGTACCTAAAATTTAAAAAAGGCTTTTTTTTACCAATTAAGCCAATAGTAAATTAGTAGTCGCAAAAACAATTTTACATGAATGTATACATGCATTTTTAAATGTTAAATTATGTGATGGGCAGCTTGGAAATATTCCAAACATCAACAATAATGATTTTTATAACATTGTAAATCAAAGCTACAATGGTTTTAATAATGATCAAGCTCAGCATAATTTCATCTATACCTATTTACTACCAATTATGGAAAAAATTCTTATGGAAGTAAAAGATAAATTAGTATTAGTAGATGACAACACAGAAATAACATCTAGAACATTACGTCCATTATATCCAAATCCAAACCCTGGGGTTCCTTTTATTTGGAGTACTTGTTTACAAAATATTTCCTTATCAGGATTACAAAATTCATCATTCTTTAAAAAAGAAATTGGAACTTTTGACAGCTCTGGAAATCCAACAATCATAATTGACACAATAAAAATGAACAACTATAACCAATATAATAATCTCTGCAAAAATGTACTTCGTCAATAAATATTACTTGTTATATATTATCCTAATACTATGTCCCTTTAAAATATATTCTCAAGATATTGATGATATAAAAAAAAGAGATACTATTTATATAAATTTTAAAGAATCTCCAAAATCAATGGAAAAAACAACAATTATTGATAAAAATGTTTTTGATAAATCTGGAACTGAGATTAATCATTTTTACGTCTATTTATCTGATGATAAAAAACCAGATGGATATTATTTTCAGCTTACTAATACAAAATCTAAAGACTTAATAAAAAAAGTAAGTAATCATGTTTTAAAAAAAGTTGATTCTAAAATTATTTTGAGTTATAGTTTCTTTAATAAGCTGGGATATCGTAAAACTATGGATTTTCTTAAAGACAAGAAGATCTTTGTTATAGATAAACCACCTTCTTTATTTAATCGTGTAAAAATATATGAAGTAAAAATATTAAATCATTCATATTTAATCAATTAAAAAAATGAAAATATTCATACTGTTTATCTGTATATTTTTTCTTAAAGCTGAGATTTATTCTCAAAGTTTTGAAAAAATAAAAAATTCTGATACTGTTTACGTGTACTTTAAATTATCAAAAGATCAAATACATTTGAACACAAAAATTATTAAAAGCAAAAAGATAAAACTACGTGATGAGTATTTCTTTAC
Source organism: Flavobacterium sp. LC2016-12 (assembly GCF_015351595.1). Classification (GTDB taxonomy): domain Bacteria; phylum Bacteroidota; class Bacteroidia; order Flavobacteriales; family Flavobacteriaceae; genus Flavobacterium. The sequence continues at coordinate 89,521 of NZ_JADKPT010000005.1, forward strand.
CTTCAAAAACTCTTTTCCATTGACCTTTATCCATGATTATCTTTCACCTGAAGAAATAAAAAAAAGCAAATCTTTTTTAAAAAAGAATAAAGACATAATTGTTACATATGATTTCATTACCAAATATAATTTAGCAGAAGCCACAGATTTGATTGGTCATAAAAAGAAAGTGTATTTAATAGATGATGATGACATTGGATGGTTTTCAATAAAATTAAAAGAGGTAAAAGTTATGGGAGTATTTTATCCAAGTATTGAATAAAAACTTTAGGTAAAAATTAAACATAATTTAACAATATAGAAATTATGCAAATTATCTTAGTAAAAACTAAAAAAATCTACATCTATATTATCTTCATATTTTTCGGATTAAATCTATCAGCTCAAAATATTGCTAAGATTCAAAATTCAGATACATTATATATTTATTTTAAAAAAGATAATATTAATCAAATAAAAAGCTCCAATAATATTATTAATGAGGATAACCATAATTATTTATTTTACTTTTCAATTGAAGAAACAAACGTTAGACAACAATGTTGGTTAATTAATCATTATTTGTTAACACCAGAAATTAAATGGAAAAGTAAATCATTCTTAAAAGAGAAAAAAGACTTTATTGTGAGTTATAAATTCCTTAAGTCTTTAGGCTATAAAGAAAGTCATATGTTACTTACAAAGAAAAAAAAGATATACATTATTGATGCTGACTATAATCGTCACTCAAAAATTAAATTGATAGAAGCTAGTTATGCAGATAATAAAGGTTTAATATCTATTGAATAATACATTCATTATAGAGTAAAAAAAGCTATTTTAGAATATTCTAAAACAGCTTTTTTTATATTTTATTTTATCTGAAAACTATTTACCAGCTTCAGTTTTAGCATCATTTACCATTTTGTCGTTTGCTGTAATAGCAAACTCAACACGACGGTTTTGAGTTCTTCCTTCAGGAGTATCATTTGTTGCAATTGGATCAGCAATTCCTAAACCTGAAGTTTTGAAACGGCTTGATTTTAATCCTTTTGAAACTAAATAAGCTTGCACAGAAGCAGCTCTTTGTCCTGAAAGCGTCAAATTATATTCTGGTTTTCCAGTGTTATCTGTGTAACCAAAAATTTCGATATTAGTATCTCCATATTCAGTAAATACAGGGATTAATTTATCTAGATTAGCTTTTGCCTGAGTAGTCAAAGTTGATTTATTAGTATCAAAACGAACTGCATTTTCGTTTAAAGTTAAGTGAATACCTTCACCTACTCTTTCAACATCAGCACCAGGTAAAGCCTGATCGATTTCACGAGCTTGTTTATCCATTTTGTTTCCAATAAGTGCTCCGGTTCCACCACCCACGGCAGCACCAATTGCAGCACCTAAAGCAGCATTTCCGCCTTTTCCTAAATTATTTCCTAAAATACCACCAATAAGACCACCGGCAACTACTCCAATTCCCGCTCCTTTTTGTGTGTTATTTGCATTTTTAACTGAATCGCAGCTTGTAAAAAAACTAACTAATACAAGTAAACTACTCAACCCTAAAACTGTTATCTTTTTCATGTGTATATATTTTAATATTAATTGGCTCTTTGAAATTGGTAAGTAACATCTTTAGTTTGTCCACCTACATTAATGCTATCTATTAACTCAAAAGAGTTGTCTGTTACACCTGCAACTTTTAGTAAATAGCCTTCCTTAACGTTTTTCGATTTTGTTCCAGGATTAACAATTTTCAGTACAAAAAGACCTTGATTATTGATACTCCACACAATTGGAGAAGTAAATGCCGTACAACTTGGAGCTGTCAATGTCATTGTACCTTTATTATTGTTTGAAATAAAACTCCAGGTACTACCAATAAAACATTTAGAATCAGCAAGATCAAATGAAGTTACTTTGATGTACTCTGAACCTGGGTAAGATACATTGGTAAGAACCCAATTTCCTTTAAGCGCTACTTGAGTCGATTTGTCAAGTTTAGTCGATAGCGTTGGTGCTTCTGTTGAAGCTGTTGTTGACGAAGCTGATTTACACGCGAATACCATTGTGGCGATCATGCAAATGAAAAGAATTTTCTTCATTTTGTACATTTTTTAAGTTAATACTTACAGGTTTAACAATTACTGTACCACAAATATACAATTCATTGAAATATTAACAGTTCCAAAATCTAATTATTTTCTTTCAAGATTAACACTTCGGTCATTTTGTCACCTAAAAAACAATTGGTATTCTATTTGAAGGAATGACAATCATCTCATTAAACTAAAAAATTAAAAAATATGACAACAGGTAAAATTAATGTTTCAGTAGAAAACATCTTTCCCTTAATCAAAAAGTTCTTATACAGCGATCACGAAATTTTCTTGCGTGAGCTGGTTTCCAATGGAACCGATGCTACTTTAAAATTAAAACACCTTATTAGCATTGGCGAAGCTAAAGTTGAATACGGAAATCCGGTTATTGAAATCAAAGTTGATAAAGAAGGGAAAAAAATTCACATTATCGACCAGGGTTTAGGTATGACTGCTGATGAAGTAGAAAAATACATCAATCAGGTTGCTTTTTCAGGAGCTGAAGAATTCCTGGACAAATACAAAGACTCTGCAAAGGATTCTGGAATTATTGGTCACTTTGGTCTTGGTTTCTATTCTGCTTTTATGGTTGCCGAAAAAGTAGAAATTATTACAAAATCATACAAAGATGAACCGGCTGCGCACTGGACTTGTGATGGTAGCCCTGAATTTACTTTAGAGCCAGCTGACAAAACTTCACGTGGTACTGAAATCATTCTTCATATTGCTGAAGATTCTCTTGAATTTTTAGAAGATTCTAAAATTGCTGGTTTATTAAACAAGTACAATAAGTTTATGCCTATTCCGATTAAATTCGGAACAAAAACAGAAACACTTCCAAAACCGGAAGATGCTCCTGAAGATTACATCAATGAAACTGTTGAAATTGACAACATCATCAACAACCCAAACCCGGCATGGACAAAACAACCATCTGAGTTATCTGAGGAAGATTATAAAAACTTCTACAGAGAATTGTATCCGATGCAATTTGAGGAACCTTTATTCAACATTCATTTAAATGTAGATTACCCTTTCAACTTAACTGGAATTTTATACTTCCCTAAGTTAGGTTCTGACATGCAAATTCAGAAAGATAAAATTCAATTGTACCAAAATCAGGTTTACGTTACGGATAACGTAGAAGGAATTGTACCTGAATTTTTGACCATGTTAAAAGGTGTGATTGATTCTCCGGACATTCCTTTGAATGTTTCTCGTTCAGGTTTACAAGCTGATGGCGCAGTGAAGAAAATCTCAAACTACATTACGCGTAAAGTTGCAGATAAACTAAAAGCTTTATTCAATGAAAATCGTGCTGATTTTGAAGCAAAATGGAACGATATTAAAATTGTTTTAGAGTACGGAATGCTTTCTGAAGATAAATTCTACGAAAAAGCAGGTGCATTTGTATTATATCCAACAGTAGATGATACATACTTCACTTTAGAAGAATTAAAAGAGAAACTAAAAGAAAACCAAACGGATAAAGACGGAAAATTGGTAGTTCTTTATGCTGGAAACAAAGATGCACAACACTCTTATATTGAAACAGCAAAAGAAAAAGGATACGAAGTATTACTTTTAGACTCTCCGATTATTTCACATTTGATTCAAAAAATTGAAGGTGATAATAAAGATGTTACTTTCGTTCGTGTAGATTCTGATCATATTGATAATTTAATCAAGAAAGACGAAAACACGATTTCTAAATTATCTGATGAAGAAAAAGAAACACTTAAAACTTCATTAGAAGCTTACATCCCTAAAGCGTATTCTGTACAATTAGAAGCTATGGACAGTCAGGCGGCACCATTCATTATCACGCAACCAGAATTTATGCGTAGAATGAAAGAAATGAGCCAGTCAGGTGGTGGTGGAATGTTCGGAATGGGTAATATGCCGGAAATGTATAATTTAGTTGTAAATACAAATTCTGATTTGGCTACAAGTATTTTAAATACGGAAGACAAAACGCATCAGGAGCACTTGGTAAAACAAGCTTTAGACTTAGCAAAATTATCGCAAAACCTACTAAAAGGTGAAGCTTTAACTGCTTTCGTAAAAAGAAGTTTTGAGATGATAAAATAAGATTTTTTCAGAAAAAAAATATTTTTAAAATCCTGTGGGTCTGACTCACAGGATTTTTTTATTGTAATTATTTTTTTTATTACATTTGAATGCCTTTTTAATCTAATCTTAAACTAAAACTACTATGAAAAAAACAGCTTTTTTACTTCTAAGTATCTGCGCTACAGCATTAATTCATGTTTCATGTTCAAATAACGATGATGTTGTTAATGAAACTGACACTACGGCCGTAAGAGCCTCTGTCGCAATTGATGCAGCAGACGAAATGGACATCAATACCGGACTACTAGTGACAAGCAGTTCACCAACTGCAAAATCGACAACTGATGTTGCAGGTGTATGTGCTACAATTACCGTTGTTGGAGAATCTTATCCAAAAATATTTACAGTTGATTATGGAACAACAGGTTGTACAGACAATCAACTTTTAAGAAAAGGAAAACTAAAAATTACGCTTTCAGGACCAATTATCACAACCGGAAGCAAATTGACTATTGAAAGAATTGACTATTCTATTAACGGAATAAAACTAGAAGGAACAATTGAGTACACAAACACAACTACTGTTCCAACTATACCACAATGGAGTAGAAAAGTTACTAACGGAAAATTTACTGATCTTCAAGGCAGAGTTTACACAAACTCTGGAATGCATACAGTAAAACAAACTGCCGGTGTTGACACTCCTTATGTACTAGAAGACAATGTTTACGAAATGACAGAAGGAAATCATACCGTAACAACAGATAAAGATGCAACCTTAACTTTGACAGTTCAGGAAGCATTAGTAAAAAAACAATCATGCACTTATATTTCTAAAGGAAAATTAAAAGTAGAAGGCGGATTTCTTAAAGGAGTTATTGACTACGGAAACAATGATTGTGATAGTAAATTCACTTATACACATGAAAGTGGAGTTAGCTATACCCTGGTAATGTAAAAGTCTCATTTTTACAAAAATACAGTTATCCCAATTTAGAAATAAGTTGGGATTTATTTTTATTAAAATTTAAATCCCAAACACTACATTCAAACTATTTTCTTTATTTTGCACCAAAATCTAAAAACCAATGAAAAAATCAATTATTGCCTTTGTTGCACTTGCCCTATTAGCATCATGCAGCAAAAAAGAATCTGCTGACAACCTGCACATCACAGGAAACATTAAAGGATTAAAAAACGGAACTTTATATATTCAAAGAATTGTTGACACATCACTTGTTGCAATAGACAGTATCAAAATAGATGGAAATTCAACTTTTGAACGTGATATCAAATTAGAATCTCCTGAGATGCTTTATTTATTCCTTGATCGCGGAGTAAGCAACTCAATGGATAACAACATCCTATTCTTTGCAGAACCCGGAAACATCAACATAGAAACCAATCTGGATAATTTTATTTATGGTGCTAAAATTACAGGATCAAAGAATCAGGAATTATATGATGAATACAAAAAAATAAATTCTCGTTTTAATGATCAAAACCTGGACATGGTTGAAGCAAGATTTAAAGCAATTAAAAGACAAGATCAAAAAGCAATTGATAGTATTGATGCGAAACAGCAATCTAATATCAAAAGAAAATACTTATACGCTACAAACTTCGCTATTAACCACAAAGATCACGAAATAGCACCTTATATCGCTTTAGCCGAGATTTACGATATCAATATTAAGTTTCTTGATACCATTCAAAAATCAATGACTCCAAAAGTAGCACAGTCACTTTATGGAAAAAAACTAACCAAATATGTTGCTGAAGTCAAGAAGCAAGAACAAAAATAGTTTTTAAAACAAATAAAAAAAAGTCCTGAGTTTATTCAGGACTTTTTTTATGATAAAAATTTTCAAAATTAAAATTCTCCAGATTATCTGGCAATTAAACCTGCAATAACGGCAAATACTAATACTACACCGTAGAGAGCCAAAAGAATAACGGTCAGAATACCAATAAACTTATAGTGAGATTTTAAATATCCGAACGAATTTGTAAGCGCTTCTGAATCGTTATCTCTAAATGCTTTTTTGGCATTTGAAGCAAATTTATTTAAAAAGTAAACCGGAAAAAAATAAAGCAATGCCATTATTAAATAAATAATACTGAACATAATTCCGAAAGAACCTCCTGCAGCCGCCATTCCTGGTACAGAATTGCTCATAAGTGAGAAAAAAGTTCCCGCAAAAATAGCAATAACCACTAAAAGTCCTATCCCTACAAATCCGATAATAGATAAGAAATATGCCCACTTAGCGGTTTCTTTTAAAAAGTCTTTTGCAGATTCATCGAGCTGCAACTCAAATTTTTCAAATACTGAAGTTTCTTCCATTTGTAATAATTTTTCTGGTTAAAGAAACAAACATAAGAAAATTATTGTCAAAAAAAATTAAAATTTCAAAGCTTAATTCCAATTTTTAATTACTTAACATTAATTAAAAACGAAGGTCATATTTTATAGATTGAAGGCAGTTATAATCATGGAGAAATAAACGCACTCAGTCCCCCCGACTGCAACTCTATAGGCTATAATTGAGATATTTTAAACAATCCAAAAGGGATTACACTACTTTATTATATGAAGAGTTTGGAATTTTATTTTTTTGAGCAAAAAAAAACCATCACTAAAAAGTGATGGTTTTATGTTGAGCCGGCGGAGGGACTCGAACCCACGACCTGCTGATTACAAATCAGCTGCTCTAGCCAACTGAGCTACGCTGGCGACTCATTACGGGTGCAAATGTAAAACGATTTTTCGTTTTACCAAAATAAATTTGCAATAAATTTAAATAAAAAACCACCACTAAAAGTGATGGTTTTATGTTGAGCCGGCGGAGGGACTCGAACCCACGACCTGCTGATTACAAATCAGCTGCTCTAGCCAACTGAGCTACGCTGGCGACTCATTACGGGTGCAAATATAAAGCGGTTTTTCGTTTTACCAAAATAAATTTGCACTTTTTTATACTTTTTTTTGCTTACAATTCGTTGATTTTAGCAATCAATTGATTAGCAGTTTCTTCCAATTCAACATTGATTTGTTTGAAGTGCGCTTTTTTGTTTTCAACGTTCTTTGCGTTCACTTTTGTGATCAAAGTATCGAAAGCAGCAATAGCCTGATCGATCAAAGCATTCGTTTCTGGAGTAGGATTTCCTGTAGTAGACATTTCAAATAAGTAAATTGCCTCAATAATATCTCCTAATACGAAGTTGATGTCTTTCTTTAAATTTTTAACGTTTGCCATTTTTATTTTTATTTTAATTTGCGTCTGCAAAAGTACATATAATCTTTATATTTAGCCCTATGAAATGTAAATTTCTAAAATAGAAGCTTTTCCGTTCAAAATAAATGCATTTATCTCAGCCGGAACCAAAACCGTATCTCCTTTAATATAGGTTTGTTGAAAGCCCTCAAATTCAATTTCGAAGCTTCCTTCAATACACATGTATACTGTAAATGACTCGCCTGACTTAGAAACTTCCAATTTGTTTTCTAACGGAATAAAATTGGTGGTAAAATAAGGACAATCAACAACAGTATTGGAAGTATTGGCTTTTGTATCGTATTTCTTCTGCGTATCTACTTTATTATAATTTATCGCATCAAGAGCTAAATCTACATGCAATTCTCTTTTATTTCCCTGAGCATCTACACGATCAAAATCATATAAACGATAGGTAATATCAGAAGTCTGTTGAATTTCAGCCACAACTAGTCCGGCACCAATTGCATGAACTGTTCCTGTTTCTAAAAAGAAAACATCTCCAACCTTTGCTTTTACATCATCTAAAATAGAAACTAGAGTATTGTCGTTCAAGTGCTTTAAATATTCTTCTTTACTCGAATCTTCTTTAAAACCAACAATAATTCTTGAATCGGCATCAGCCTGAGTTACAAACCACATCTCCGTTTTACCAAAAGAATTATGGCGCTCTTTGGCTAATTTATCATTTGGATGAACCTGAATGGAAAGGTCTTCACGAGCATCTAAATATTTAAAAAGTAATGGAAATTGTTTTCCGAAACGTTTGAAAACTGCTGTTCCTAAAATTTCATTTGGTGTTTCATCAATGAGATCCATCAATGAATTCCCTTTTAAAACTCCATTTGAAACAACACTTACATCTCCTTCAACGGTTGATAATTCCCAGCTTTCACCGGTAATTTTAGAAACTATTGGTTTATTCAGAATTGTTTTTAATTTTTCTCCGCCCCAGATTCTGTCTTTTAAAATGGGTTCGAATTGTAAAGGGTATAAATTTGGTTTCATTTTTTTGGCTAATATCTTTATTAAATTGTTTTTGAAATAATACTAATTCTTTAGTTTATAATACTAATTCTCTAATTGTTTCTAAGGCTTTCTCAATATGTTTAGCTGCATTCATACTATCAAAAATATAAATTACAACACCATTTCTGTCTATAATATAAGTTACTCTTCCTGGCAAAAGACCAAATAAATTATTTCGAACTCCAAAAACTTGTCTCAGTCTTTTATCAGGATCTGATAACAATATAAAAGGTAGTTCATATTTCTTAGCAAATTTATGATGCGATTTTACGCTATCACTACTAATTCCGATTACCTCAGCACCTAAATCCTTGAAATCTTCGTATTGATCCCGAAAGCTGCATGCTTCAGTAGTACAACCGGGAGTATTATCTTTTGGATAAAAATAGATCACGAGTGGTTTTCGACCCAAAAAACTTTGGCTTTCAAAAACTTCTCCATGGCTATCTTTAGCAGTAAAATTCGGAACTATATCTCCTATTTTTAATGACATTTATTATTCTCCTTTATAAGTTACAAAATTGCGGTCCGTTTCATTCAAAACGACTTCAAGATCAAAGTCGGCATGAATTTTTTTTCTAATTTTATTCCATATCACAACCGCAATATTCTCAGCAGTTGGATTCAAATCTTGAAATTCCGGAACATCCAGATTCAGATTTTTGTGATCAAACGGTATTTCTACTTCTTCGTGTATAATATCCGCTAATACTTTCACATCTAAAACAAAACCAGTTTCTGGGTCAATTTTTCCTGTAACACTAACTGTTAAACCATAATTATGACCATGAAAATTGGGATTATTACATTTTCCAAAAACGGCATTGTTTTTCTCAAACGTCCAATCTTTCCTGTGCAATCGATGTGCAGCATTAAAATGTGCTTTTCTTGATATGGTTACTTTCATTTGGGTTATTGGTTGTCTTGGTTAAATTTTATGGTCCTCTAAATAATGATAAAATTCATCAAATATTATTTTGAACCAAACGGTATAAATTTCGGGCTGTCTTTCAATATCTTCTTTTATATCTTCAATCTTCATCCATTTCCAATCTTCTACCTCGTCATGATTAATAGCAGGGCTTTCATTAAAATACCCAATCATTACATGATCGAGCTCGTGTTCTGTTAAGCCATTATCAAAAGGGGCTTTATATATAAAATGGAAAAGCTCTTTCAATTCCGTTTTAAAACCCATTTCCTCAAATAATCTTCGGCTTCCTGCTTCGATGTTACTTTCACCTTCACGCTGATGACTGCAACAGGTGTTAGTCCAAAGTAAAGGAGAATGGTATTTTTGATGAGCACGCTGTTGTAACATTACCTCGTTTTTACTATTTAAAATAAAAACAGAAAATGCACGATGCAAAAGTGCTTTTTCATGCGCTTCCAATTTTGGCATTAAACCAATTTGTTCATCATTTTGATTGACTAATATTACGTTTTCTTCTATCATATGGCGTTTTGTACAAAACAAAAATACGAAAAAAGAAATGGCTTGAAAATCCTGAAAAAGATTGTGAAAAGTTTAACGAGCCTTCATGTTTACAAGTATTTACTATTCAGAACTTTAAAAACAGCTATTTATTTAAAAACGTCTAAAAATAAGCTTAAAAAACTATATGCATTGCTTTTACGTAAATAAAAAAAAGTTAAAACATACTTAAAAAAAACTCAATTGTAAATTAGCTGACATTTCGAAACTAACTCTCGTCGTACCTTTGGTTTACAAAACAACAGCCTCTCAAAAATTATGAAAACAAGAACCCAATTTTTCAGCCTATGCTTTTTAATTCCGCTTTTTATTTTGCAGGCATGTGGCCAATCAACAAAAAAGCAAAACACAAAAACTATTGTTATGGAAAACAAAATAAATAAACCCGGAAATCCTTACTATTCAAATACTGAAACAACTGTGTTACATGTAAGCAATGCAGAATGGAAAAAAGTGCTACCGGAAGATGTTTATGCTGTAATGCGCGAAGCAGATACTGAAAGACCTTTTACTGGAAAATACTGGAACACAGACGAAAAAGGAACTTATTACTGTGCTTCATGCGGTAACAAACTTTTTAGATCCGGAGCTAAATTTGCCAGTAGCTGCGGATGGCCAAGCTTTTTTGAACAAGACAATAAAAAGAGCGTGGTTTACAAAGAAGATAATTCACTTGGAATGGAAAGAATTGAAGCTTTATGCGGACGCTGTGGCGGGCATTTAGGTCATTTATTTGATGATGGCCCCGAACCAACCGGAAAACGCTATTGCATGAATTCCATTGCCCTTGATTTTATTCCTGATAACAAATAATAAAATAATGAAAAATACGATTCTAATTTGCCTTTTTGCTTTATCCTTAAACGGATTTGCACAAACTAAAAAGTCTTCAAATCTTGAAACAATTACACTTGGCGGCGGATGTTACTGGTGTGTTGAAGCGGTTTACGAAGATCTAAACGGAGTAAAATCTGTTGTCTCTGGTTTCTCCGGAGGAAATGTTGCCAATCCTACTTACGAAGAAGTTTGCACTGGCGAAACTGGTCATGCAGAAGTTGTTCAGATTACATACGATAAAAACGTAACAGATATTAATGAAATTTTCAAGGTTTTCTTTACGGTTCACGATCCAACAACTTTAAACCGTCAGGGTGCCGATGTTGGAACACAATATCGTTCTGTTATTTTTTATAAAAACGATGAGCAAAGAAAAGCAGCTCAAAGTATTATTGCAGAACTCAACAAAGCAAAAGTTTATACCAGCCCGATTGTGACAAAAGTAGAACCTTTTAAAAAGTTTTATAAAGCCGAAGATTATCACCAAAATTATTACGCTAACAACAAAAACCAGCCGTATTGCAAAATGGTTATTCAGCCGAAAATAGAGAAATTTGAAAAAGTCTTTAAAGACAAACTCAAAAAGAAGTAAACCATAAAAAAAGGGAAATGAATGAACTCATTTCCCTTTTCTTTTATATTGATTTTAAAACTATTGTTTAGTCACTTTTTTAAATCTCATCATTGGCACATCGCCCTCGATCAAATTTAGTTTTCCGTCTTTATCAATAGCATAACTAGTTATTTTTTTCATTTGCTGTAAAAACTGTTGTTCTCCTCCACCTTCACAAAACATCATTGTTGCTGGTCCCGGCTCACCAAAAGTTAATGATTTTCCATTTAAGGTATAAGGTGCGCTGTATCCATTGCATCCATTATTACCATAAACTTTTGTTTCTTTCTGATCAAAAGTAATTTGTGGTTTTTTATTTGGATACAATCCTTCAAAAGCAATTCTTGGCCCGGAAATATATTCTAATTCCCAAGTTGTATCATAAATATTAGCGGTGTTTTTGGCCTCTTTTGATGCCATACATGAAGTAAGTAATAAGGTTAAAACTGAAACGACTACAATTGTATATTTTTTCATAAAATTTACTTTTTAAGATTAAAATTGTTTTACAAAATATTCTCTTCTCAATATTCGTGCCCGACAACAAGTTTTATAAAATTTAATATTTCATAAAAGGATCCCTGATTCCATTATTAAACTGAAATTTCTGATTTCTAAGTTACATCATTTTAATCAAAAAACTATAAATCAAATATTTAAATTAAAACATACGATTGCATTTTTTTGTAATTTGCGATGATCAAAAAACTAAAATCATCAATAAAAAACCAAAACAAAATGAAGCAATTTCTTTTATTGTTTACTTTATTAATTAGTGCCATTCCTATTCAGGCACAAGAAAACCTCCCGACGGATTATCTTTCAAAAGAATTTCACAAAGGCCGACGCGAAGCTTTTAGAACTTTGATGCCCGCTAATTCGGTTGCTGTAGTTTTCTCCTATCCGGAAAGAGTTTTCTCTAAAGATGTTAACTACAATTATCATCAAAATCCTGATATGTATTATTTAACGGGTTACAAAGAACCAGATGGCGTTTTACTAATTTTTAAAGAAAATCAGGGAACTGGCGAAACTTATAACGAAGTACTTTTTGTCAGAGAAAGAAATGCTAACAGAGAAATGTGGACAGGGAGACGTTTAGGTGTTGAAGGAGCCAAATCTAAACTAGGATTTTCAAAAGCCTACAATGGTTCAGATTTTAATGCGTTTGCTATTGACTTCAAAAAAATTAATGAAATTATTTATGACGAATCATCGCCTGGAATTCAAGATAACACCTACGATCCTGCAGATTTATTTAATCTAATTCAGATTTTTAAAACAAAAGCCGGGATTGTAAGTGATGACAAAACTTCTTCAAAAACTTTCACGAAAATTACCAACTCCCTTCGAGAAATCAAAACTCCCGAAGAAATGGAATTAATGCGCAAAACCGTTAAACTTTCCTGTGTTGCGCACAACGAAGTTATGAAAGCTGTTGGCCCGAATATGAGCGAAAACGAAGCTGATGGAATTCACGCTTACATTCACAAAAAATATGGTGCCGAGGGCGAAGGTTATCCTCCAATTGTTGGCGTTGGAGCAAACGGCTGTATTTTGCATTATGGCGAGAACAACAGCACAAAAATGGATAATCAATTATTATTGATGGATGTTGGTTCAGAATATCATGGTTATTCTGCAGACGTAACGAGAACAGTTCCGGCAAATGGAAAGTTTTCAGAAGAACAAAAAGCCATTTATCAATTGGTTTATGATGCTCAGGAAGAAGTTTTTAAAATCTGTAAAGAAGGAACTCCTATTCAGGATTTAAATAAAAAATCAAAAGAAGTAATCGCTACCGGATTAATTAAATTAGGAATCATTACAAATCCTAAAGATGTTGGAATCTATTATCCACACGGCTGTTCCCATTTTCTTGGTTTAGATGTTCACGATAAAGGAAATTACGGAGGAACCTTAAAAGAAAATATGATTCTTACTGTTGAACCTGGAATCTATATTCCTGCAAACAGTAAATGCGATAAAAAATGGTGGAATATCGGTGTTCGAATCGAAGATGATATTGCTATCAAAAAAGATTCATATGAAAATTTATCAGCAGAATCACCAAGAAAATGGGAAGATGTTGAAAAAATGGCTGCAGAGAAAAGTACTTTCAATGACATGAAATTTCCTAAAATATAATTATTTTACAGCCACAGATTAAAAGATTAAAAAGTTTTTTTTACCACTAATTTCACGAATTAGCACGAATTAAATTAGTGTAGATTCGTGAAATTAGTGGCAAACTATCAGATTTTAAAATCATTTAAATCTTTTAATCTGTAGCAAAAAAACAAAACCTCGTTTCAATTTTAAACGAGGTTTTTTTATACAGTTTTAAGAAAAGCTTTTCAAACTTCAAGTGAATTTTTAACGTACTTTGTATCCTCAAAATTTAAAAAAAATGAAAGCACTTACCTTCTCTACTTTTGGAGATTCAAATGTTTTAGAATATATAGAAATCCCAAATCCGAAATTAAAAAACGATGAAATTCTAGTCGAAATGAAAGCCATCGGATTAAATTTTGCCGATGTTTACAGACGAAAGGGAAATTATCACTTAAAAGGAAATCCGCCTTTTATTGCCGGTTACGAAGGTGCCGGAATTGTAGTTGATGCCAACAATCATCCTGAATATAAAGTTGGAGATCGTGTGGCTTTCGCCGATGTTCCCTTTGCCAATGCCGAATTGGTTGCCGTAAATATTAATCACGTTTTACCATTACCAGAAGCTATTTCCTTTGAAACTGCCGCTGCAATTTTACTACAAGGGTTAACTGCACATTATTTAGCAACAGACAGCCATAAAACTCAAAAAGGCGAAACTGTTTTAATTCACGCGGTTGCTGGTGGAGTTGGTCAGACACTAACACAAATCAGCAAACTTTCAGGAGCCAATGTTATCGGTTTAACCTCATCATCAGACAAAGCAAAAGTAGCTCTTGAACAAGGCGCTGATCATGTTTTTCTTTATAACGACGATTGGAAATCACAAGTTTTCAAAATAGCATCAAAAGGCGTGGATGTTGCTTACGACAGTATCGGCAGTACCTTAATGGAAAGTTTTGAAGTAACTAAAGAATGCGGACAAGTCGTTTTCTTCGGAATGGCGGGCGGCGATCCCGCACCCGTAGATCCAAGAATGTTGATGGATGGTTCTAAAACCTTAACGGGTGGCGATTTATGGAGCTATTTAAACTCCAAAGAAGAACGAATCAAAAGAGCCAATCAATTATTCAGTTGGATTACTGAAGGAAAAATCACACTTTCAACTCCAACTTCTTTCAAACTATCAGAAGGAAAATTGGCTCATGATTTTCTGGAAAGCAGAAAAAGTACCGGAAAAATAATTCTGATTCCGTAAAACAAAGACTCACTTAAGTTTTTCGCCACGAATTCACGAATTATTATAAAAATTAAAATTCGTGAATTCGTGGCGATTTTTTCTAAAACACTTTATACTACAACTGATTAATCTCAATCTTCGTCAACTCAGATAATTCTAAAATTCTGTCAACCTCATTTTTATTCGCCACAAAAAACAAATAATTATCTCCGTGTGTATCGTACGTCATTAATTCAAGATCACGATTCTCTAAAGCCGATTGAATATAAGGAAACAAATCATGGCTATACGTTTCTTCCGGGTATTCGAAATTCAAATCTTCACCTATCATTTCTGAAATAAAATACTCTGCATCTTCAGGATCAAATTTCCAATCGCTGTTCCAGCAGTCTATGCTTTCAAAAAAACTCCAATGATTTTCAACAATCTTATGATATTCTTTTGCTTCTTTTTTAAAATTCTTCAAAAGCTTTTTAGATTGTTTTTCAAGCAGTTTTTCTTCGACATTTCCTCTTGAAACCAATTTTATAAATTCCTTAAAAGTTTCCTGGTTGATCTCGATTTCTTCCGGTAATAAACTATCTTCTGATGGAAGCTCGATACCTTCAGGTAATTCGATTTGCATATACTGACAAATGCCTTGCAGCACTCTTTCAAATTCTTTAAAACCTAGTTTCTGAACATCATTTTTCGGGTCATTAATATCAATATATTCTGTATCAAGTATTCCGCTTGTGTAGTCCAGAAAATAACTGTTATTATACAAAATTCTAAAATCGTTGGTTTCTAAACTATTTGTACAACAAAAGAAAATGACGAAATTATGCAAAAGATGTTTTAAATGTTTTTTCATTTCCGGAGTTGGCTCCGTGTAAAACTGAATATGAATATAATCGTATTCTAATTCTGCCTGAATATCCTCTTCTGAAATAGCTCCAATATTGAGCTTTTTATACAATTCATTTAAAACTTCATACGCATTTTTTAATCCTGCTTTCTTAATTCCATTTTGTGCTTCTTCATTATTAAATGAATTTGGAAACGAATATAAATTTACCGAAACCGTATCATAAATACCTTTTAGTTTAATCTCTAATTTATTCTCTTCATTATATAAATAAGAATAAATTAAATCAACAACATCAAATGAAACAATTGATTTTGGATCGTTATTCCTGCCAAATAAATTAGAAAAGAAATCTTTTATCAAAATATATTATTTTAAAGTTTCAGCAATCATCAAAGCACATTTTTCTCCATCAATTGCTGCTGAAATAATTCCGCCCGCATATCCCGCTCCTTCTCCGCAAGGGTACAAACCTTTTATTTGTAAATGCTCGTATGTAATAGGATCTCTCGGAATTCTAACGGGAGATGACGTTCTGCTTTCCGGAGCATGTAAAATAGCTTCGTTAGTCAAATAACCACGCATTGATTTTCCGAATTCCTTGAAACCTTCGCGCAAAATCTGTGATAAAAATCCCGGAAAAACCTGCCCCATTTCAACGGAAGTTGTTCCCGGAACATAAGACGTTTTCGGAATATCTGCCGAAACTTTATTTTGGGTGAAATCGATCATTCTTTGTGCCGGAACTTTTTGAGTCTCTCCTGCCAAATGCCATGCCTTCTGTTCAATACTTTTCTGGAATTCCATACCGGCCAAAGCTCCAAATTTCTCGAAAGGCTTAAAATCTTCCAATTTCAATTCGATCACAATTCCGGAGTTTGCCGTAACCTGATCCCGTTTAGATGGAGACCAGCCGTTTGTAACTACTTCACCCGGACTTGTAGCACAGGGTGCAATTACACCCCCTGGACACATACAAAAAGAATACATTCCGCGACCATTAACTTGTTTTACGATCGAATATGGTGCTGGAGGCAAATGTTCGCCACGATAATCACAACTGTATTGTATACTGTCAATTAATTGTTGCGAATGCTCTGCACGAACACCCAAAGCAAAAGGTTTTGCTTCTATAAAAATTTTCTTTTTGTCTAATAATTCGAAAATATCACGTGCCGAATGTCCTGTTGCCAGAATTAATTTATTCGCCAGAATCTTGTCTCCGGTTTGTGTTACAATTCCTTCAACTTCATTATTTTTTACTAAAATGTCAGTAACTCGGGTATCAAACAAAACCTGACCACCAAATTCGATAATTTTATTTCGGATATCCTCAATGATCTTAGGCAATTTATTCGTTCCGATATGCGGATGCGCTTCTACCAAAATATCTTCAGAAGCTCCAAAAGCTACTAAAAGTTCTAAAATTCTGGTAACATCGCCACGCTTTTTTGAACGTGTATATAATTTTCCGTCAGAATACGTTCCTGCTCCACCTTCTCCAAAACAATAGTTAGAATCTTCGTTTACCAAATGATCGACATTAATTGCTTTTAAATCTCGTCGGCGACCGCGAACATCTTTTCCACGTTCGATTACAATTGGTTTTAAGCCTAATTCAATTAATTGCAATGCAGCAAAAAGTCCAGCCGGACCAGCTCCAACTACAATAACTTCCTGTGCAGAAGAAACGTTTTTATATAGAGGTAATTCTATTTTAGTTTCCTGAAAAGGTTCGCCCTGCAAATAAATAATGACTTTCAAATTGATTTTTATCGCTTTTTGACGCGCATCAATCGAACGTTTTAAAATAGAAATATGTTGAATTTCCTTAGTAGAAACTTTTATTTGTTTAGACAAATAGTCTTTTAGCAACAATTCGTTTGCAGCTATTTCCGGAGTTACCTGAAGTAAAAGTTCTCTTGGCATTGTTTTTTATTTTTCAATTAGCTTTTCTATTTATGAAAAGAACATGCAAAAATAACATTTTGAAATGAGATTATATAATTAACCGTAAAGTGCACTAAGATTTTTTAGAGGTATGTTTTTAAAAACACAAAGTCCTTAAAGCTTTGTGTTGATCTAGCTTTGCGAACTTTGTGTTTTATATGCATACAGTAAAATTAAATCTTAGTGCACTTTGCGGTTAATTATGCAGCAACTTTTCTCTTCTTCGTAAAATAGACTTTGTACCTTTGCACCTCTGAACCTTTGTACCTCTAAAAAAAATGTCTAGAAAAATAAAATTGATTTGGGATTTCCGTGGTCCGGCTTCAGCAAAAACTGCTGAACATCACGAAATTCATTTGAAAGAATATATCGCTATAGAAAAACTGCCGTTAAATATTACGGGTTTTAAAATTATAAACGATATGCACGCAACTGCTTTTATGGTGGTTACAGAAGAAAATATGATTCCGGTAAGAGATGCTTTAAAACCGCATCGTGGGGAAGTATATGTCGAAAGTCAAAAGTCTTAAAGTCGAAAGTTTGAGCACAAACATCGGACTTTAAGACTTTCGACTTTTTAACTTTATGACTTAGTTAGCTACTTCACTAATAAACTTAATTCTCATCAGCCTTAATTCATCAATATCATAATCGCCATCGAATTCCTTTAATGCATCTTCGATTTTATCAGATTCTGATTCCATGAAATAATTGTGAATTTCTTCTTGTTGATCATCGTCAAGCATATCGTCAACCCAATATTTGATATTTAGTTTGGTACCAGCATAAACAATTTGCTCCATTTCTTTGATCAAAGCATCCATCGTAAGACCTTTTGCTGAAGCAATATCCTTCAATGATAATTTGCGATCTATATTTTGAATGATATATAATTTGTTAGCTGAATTTACTCCTGTAGATTTTACAACCAAATCGTCTGGACGAATGATATCATTATCTTCAACATAACGACTAATAAGTGCTACAAATTCCCCGCCATATTTCTTAGCTTTTCCTTCTCCAACACCATGAATATTAAACAATTCAGGTAAAGTAATTGGGTATTTCAAAGCCATATCTTCAAGTGAAGGATCCTGGAAAACAACAAACGGAGGCACTCCCAGTTTTTTGGCTACTTTTTTACGCAGTTCACGCAACATTCCCATTAAAACTTCATCAGCAGTTCCTGATGATTTCGATGCGGTTACGATTGCTTCATCTTCAGATTCATTGTATTCATGATCTTCAGACATTAAAAAGGATACAGGTTTTTTAATGAAGTTCAAACCTTCTTTAGTGATTTTCACTACACCATACGTTTCAATATCTTTGGATAAATAGCCTGCCACTAAAACTTGTCGCAGTAAAGCCATCCAATATTTTTCGTCATGATCTGAGCCTGAACCGAAAAAGGATTGCGTATCTGTTTTATGTGCTTTAATAACGGCGTTAATACGTCCTATTAAAGTAAACACAATTTCTTTTGATTTGTAAATATGTTTGGTGTCTCGAACGATTTCCAACAATTTAACGACTTGATCCTGCGCTTCAATTTTATTTTTAGGATTACGAACGTTGTCATCCATATCTGCACCTTCTCCGTTTTCACTGTCAAATTCTTCACCAAAATAATGTAATAGGAACTTTCTTCGTGACATAGAAGTTTCGGCATAAGCCACAACTTCCTGCAAAAGGGCGAAACCAATTTCCTGTTCAGCAACTGGTTTTCCTGACATGAATTTCTCCAGCTTTTCTACATCTTTATAAGAGTAATAGGCTAAACAATGTCCTTCTCCTCCATCACGACCGGCACGACCGGTTTCCTGATAATAACTTTCTAATGATTTTGGAATATCATGATGAATTACAAAACGAACGTCTGGTTTATCGATTCCCATTCCGAAAGCGATTGTTGCTACCACCACATCTACATCTTCCATCAAAAACATATCCTGATGTTTGGCGCGGGTTTTAGCGTCCAGACCTGCGTGATAAGGAACAGCACTGATTCCGTTAACTTGTAATACTTCGGCAATTGATTCGACTTTTTTACGGCTTAAGCAATAAATAATTCCGGACTTGCCTTTATGTTGTTTGATAAACCGAATGATATCCGATTCAATATTTTTCGTTTTTGTTCGAACTTCGTAGTACAAGTTCGGCCTATTGAATGATGCTTTGAAAGTATTTGCATCAGACATATCAAGGTTTTTCAGAATATCTTCCTGAACTTTTGGGGTTGCAGTTGCGGTAAGTCCTATAATTGGTACCTGACCTAATTGTTTTATTATATTTTTTAGATTTCGGTATTCCGGTCGAAAATCATGTCCCCATTCTGAAATACAATGCGCTTCATCAATTGCGACAAACGAAATGGGCACACTCTGTAAAAAAGCCACATATTCTTCTTTAGTCAAAGATTCCGGCGCGACATACAAAAGTTTGGTTAAGCCAGAGGTGATGTCTTTTTTAACTTGTGCAATTTCTGTTTTTGTGAGGGATGAATTTAACACATGGGCAATTCCGTTTTCTGAAGAAAGGCTTCGAATCGCATCAACCTGATTTTTCATCAAAGCAATCAAAGGAGAAACAACAATGGCTGTTCCGTCCTGAATTAAAGCGGGTAATTGATAACAAAGAGACTTTCCACCGCCTGTTGGCATAATTACAAAAGTATTCTTCTTATCTAAAATACTCGTAATGACTTGCTCCTGCAAGCCCTTAAATTGGCTAAAGCCGAAATACTTCTTTAATTCCTTGTGTATTTCAATTTCGTTTGAATTCATTCTTTATATTAATGGATATTTTGTATAAATTTGCAACACATAAAGATACAACTTTCTTTTATACATACAAATTTTAAATATTCTGTTTTGATTTCAAAAGAAAATATATTGGCGATCGCCAAAAAAACCATACTATCTGAAAGTGAAGCAATTATAAAGTTAATTGATTTTCTTGACGAAAATTTCTACGAAGCTGTTCAACGCATTTACGAAACCAAAGGCCGATTGATCGTTACCGGAATAGGAAAAAGCGCAATAATCGCCCAAAAAATGGTTGCCACTTTTAACTCAACCGGAACTCCTTCTATGTTTCTGCATGCCTCAGAAGCTATTCATGGCGACTTAGGAATGATTCAAAAAGAAGACATCATTATTTGCATTTCAAAAAGCGGTAACAGTCCTGAAATAAAAGTCCTTGTTCCTCTATTAAAACGTTTCGGAAACATTTTAATTGCGATCACAGGAAACATAACTTCATCATTAGCAAAAGGTTCTGATTATGTTCTGAACACTACAGTTGAGACGGAAGCCTGCCCAATAAACCTTGCTCCAACAAACAGTACAACAGCACAACTTGTAATAGGTGATGCATTAGCCGTTTGTTTGATGGAAATGCGCGATTTCAAACCAGAAGATTTTGCAGTATATCACCCAGGCGGTGCTTTAGGTAAAAAACTATTGCTTCGTGTAAAAGACATGATTGAACATTCGTTAAAACCAATGGTAACACCGGAGACTTCGATCAAAAAAGCTATTTTTGAAATCTCTGAAAAAAGATTAGGCGTAACGGCAGTAATTGAAGACAATAAAATTATTGGAATTATTACTGATGGAGACATCCGACGAATGCTAAACGACGTAGATACTATTGCGGACTTAACTGCAAGGGATATTATGTCTAAAAACCCTAAAGTAGTTTCTTCAGAGACGATGGCAGTTGACGCATTAAATATTTTAGAAGATTTTTCCATAACACAACTCATTGTTGCTGACAATGGCGAGTACAAAGGAGTATTACATTTACATGACATATTAAAAGAAGGAATCGTATAATGGCAAAAAAGAACCTTGGCGAGATGTCATTTTTAGACCATCTTGAAGAACTTAGATGGTTATTAGTTAGAAGTACAACTGCAACGCTGATAATGGCATTTGTAACTTATTTTATCAGTGATTATTTATTTGACAAAATCATTTTAGGTCCAACCAGACCTAGTTTTTTTACTTATGTATGGTTTTGTGATTTATCACATCAATTAGGATTTGCGGATAGTATCTGTATTACCGAACTAAATTTCATTATTCAAAATACGGAGATGGAAGGTCAGGTAAACATCTTTGTATGGATGTGTATTTTGGCTGGTTTCATCTTAAGTTTTCCTTATATTTTATGGGAAATCTGGAAGTTTATCAGTCCTGCCTTATATGAAAAAGAAAGAAAAAATGCGAAAGTATTTATATTCACATCCTCTTTACTTTTCTTTTTAGGAGTATTGTTTGGTTATTTTGTTGTTATTCCGATGTCAGTGAATTTCGTTGCAACTTTCTCTGTGAGTGATGTCGTAAAGAATCAATTTACCCTGGACTCTTACATGGGAATGGTAAAAACAAGTATTTTGGGTAGTGCAATCTTTTTTGAATTGCCAATAGCTATTTATTTCTTAACCAAATTAGGATTAGTAACCCCTGATTTCTTAAGAAAATATTGGAAGTATGCCGTGATTATCATTTTGATTATTGCCGCAATCGTAACTCCTCCGGACGTAGTAAGTCAGACTATTGTAGCAATACCAATGTTGCTTATCTACGAAGTGAGTATCCTGATTTCAAGGATTGTTTATAGAAATAAATTAAAGGAAAAAAATGTCTGAATTAATTCAAGAATTTAACGACTATCGTTCTAGAATGAACGAAAAATTATTAGCTGACAATAACAAAATTGTAAAGCGAATTTTCAACCTTGATACCAACGCTTATGCGCCGGGAGCTCTTGATGTAAAAACAAAAGAACTTTTAGGATTAGTGGCATCAGCCGTTTTACGTTGTGATGACTGCGTAAAATATCACCTAGAAACAAGCCATAAAGAAGGTGTTACTAAGGAAGAAATGATGGAAGCAATGGGAATCGCAACTTTGGTTGGAGGAACAATTGTAATTCCGCATTTAAGAAGAGCTTACGAATTCTGGGAAGCTTTGGAAGAAGAGGCTTCTAATTAGAAAATGTGCCAATTTGATAATTAGATAATTTCTTGAAATGCTCTAATTATTTAATTTAAAAATATCTGAATAGATAATTTGAAAACGCAATAATTTGTTAATTCATTTATCTAGTTGATTATTTTACTTTTAATTTGTCCCTTCTAATAAATTTTAAAATTGAATTTGAGTTAGTTTTTTAATTATCTCATTTTCAAATTATCTAATTATCTAATTGAAAAAATGAAGCTAAGAGCCGATAATTTAATCAAAACCTATAAAGGACGTAGTGTTGTAAAAGGGATTTCTGTTGAAGTAAATCAAGGAGAAATCGTGGGACTTTTGGGTCCAAATGGTGCTGGAAAAACAACTTCGTTTTACATGATTGTGGGATTGGTAAAACCAAATCAGGGAAACATTTATCTGGATGATTTGAACATTACTGATTACCCAATGTACAAACGTGCACAACAAGGAATTGGTTATTTGGCACAGGAAGCTTCGGTTTTTAGAAAATTAAGCATTGAAGATAACATCCTAAGTGTTTTGCAATTGACTAAACTAACGAAAGAAGAGCAAATTGCAAAAATGGAAAGTCTAATTGAAGAATTCAGTTTAGAACATATTCGCACCAACCGAGGCGATTTACTTTCGGGAGGAGAACGCCGCCGTACTGAAATTGCACGTGCTTTGGCAACAGATCCTAAATTTATTTTATTGGATGAACCTTTCGCGGGAGTTGACCCGGTTGCAGTTGAAGATATTCAGCGAATTGTAGCGCAATTAAAAAATAAAAATATCGGAATTCTAATTACCGATCACAACGTACAGGAAACTTTAGCGATTACTGATAAAACATATCTAATGTTTGAAGGAGGGATTTTGAAAGCGGGAGTTCCGGAAGAATTAGTTGAAGATGAAATGGTACGTCGCGTTTATCTTGGACAAAACTTCGAGTTGCGTAAAAAGAAACTTGAATTTTAAAAAAGGTTATATGTGAAAGGTAAAAAGTGAAATATAAATTAACTTTTTACCTTTTTTTTCTTTTATAAATTTTAAAATGAATTCAGAAAAACCAACTCAGGAAGATTACAACAATTGGCATAAAGACCCAAATAATTGGTATTTGGGATTTTTGTACTACAACCCAAAGGACAAAAGGTTATTCACACCAAAGAGGATATGGCAGCTTGGTTTAACAATAAATCTTGCTAATCCATATTCTACTTTAATTGTTCTAGCCTTGTTCTCAATAATTATTCTTGCACTTTTATCAAGATAAAGTAATCATAGCAAGTACTGAAAACTGCGGCTGAAAACTATTCAACTGTTATAAATTGCAATTGTTCCAGATCGCCATTGTAGATATTAACATCTACTCTGTGTTTAATTCCCGACAAAGAAGCTTTCTCTGTAAATTGCCAAAAAAGCCAATCGTCTTCGATTTTTTCTCTATAAAAATTGTAGTTGGCAATCCAAAACAAATATTCGCTGAATTCCTCTTTTAAGAAATCGTCATAATAGCTTTCTCCTGTATAAATTATTGGGCGAACCTGATAATGTTTTTCTACTTTAGTTAGCCATCTTTTTAAGCCTTTTTTCAAACTATCCAAAGGTTGATTTTTTGGCAATTTTTCAATGTCTAAAACGGGAGGTAGATCTCCTTTTTGCAATTTTACAGTTTTAATAAAAAGGTTCGCCTGTTCTATCGAATTTTCGTTTGGACGATAATAATGATAAGCGCCACGCATTATTTTATTCTCTTTTGCACCTTCCCAATTCTTTTTAAATTGACCATCTACCCGATCGTTTCCTGCAGTAGCGCGAATAAATACAAATTGAACCGGATATTTTTCTTCTAAAATTTCAACCTCTTCCCAATCGACCTTTCCCTGAAATTCAGACACATCAATTCCGATCACTTTCCCTTTATGATTCTCCAAAACCCGAATGTTTCGAACATCAGAAAGATGCTTATCAACGGCATCTTCATCTAAAACTTTATCCGATTTAAATCCGAGGTAATATGCCAGTCCGGCACGATAATGATAGATGGTTCCGAAGAAAAGTACCGCTAAAAAAGAGAAAATAATAAAACGAAATACTTTGCTAAAAAACGATCTTTGAGGTTTCGATTTTTTAGAATAAGAAGTTCTTCTGGTAGTGGTTTTTCTTGCCATTCAAATAAAAACTACTTTTTCAAAAACATATTATTGACAACAGACAATAACACATAAAAAATGATAATTAACGGAATTGCGATATAATGCAACAAAAGCACCATTAAAACAGACACTATCAAAAACACTATTTGAAGTGCATTTTCCTTAAAGCTAAATTTCTTGATTTTTAAAGAAAATAACGGGATTTCAGCATTCAAAATATAAGCACTACATAAAGTAATAACTAATAAAACCCATTGATTAGTTAGAATTTCTAACATCACTAATGAATCGGAGTATTTCAAAACTAAAGGCAAACTCAAAATAAACAATGCATTTGCCGGTGTTGGCAAACCAATAAACGAATCGGTTTGACGCGTATCAATATTGAAATTTGCTAATCTATAACAAGAACCTAAAGTCACGATAAATCCTAAAAACGGAATCGCCGGATTATTTCCCAATTCATGACCACTGTTTGTAAACAAACTATACATCACATAACCTGGGGCAACACCACTTGTCACCATATCTGCCAAAGAATCCAACTGTAATCCAAGCGGACTTGAAACTTTGAACAATCTGGCAAAAAAACCATCAAAAAAATCGAAAAAGATTCCTAAACAAACCATATAAAAAGCCATTTCATAATTGGCTTCAGAAATAAAAACAACTGCAATACAACCGCATAAAAGATTGATTAATGTAATTAAATTAGGAATGTGTTTTTTAATATTCATCTTTATAAAATTTGATAATGGTGAGGAACAAATTTAGTATAATAACTGCATGTACAAGCCGTTTTTCTAAGAGTTTTTTATTTGAAATTTTGACTTTCGCAATATTTCTCAAAAGGAATAAATTAGCTGAGTAAAATATTATATTTTTGATAAAAATTAAAACAGACCTCAGTCTGAAAAAAAATATACGTTGAAGAAAACCATACTGCTTTTATTATTTTGGAGCTGCACGCAACAATATGCACAAACTGTTCGAAAATATTCGAATGAATTTATGAATATTGGTGTCGACGCAGCTGCATTAGGAATGTCGAGTGCGGTTGTTGCTTCAACTAATGACGTAAATGCTGTTTATTGGAATCCGGCAGGTCTTACACATCTTGAAGATCATCAGATTTCTTTAATGCATGCCAATTATTTTGCCAACATTGCTCAGTATGATTATATAGGATATGCAAGCCCAATTGATGACAGAAGCGCCTGGGGTATTTCGATGATTCGTTTCGGAGTTGACGATATCATGGACACTACTGAATTAATCGACAGCCAGGGAAATATTGATTATAATCGAATTCGTTTGTTCTCGACTGCCGATTATGGTTTTACCTTTTCATACGCAAGAAAATTGCCTGTAGAAGGATTTCAGTACGGTGTTAATGCAAAAGTGATCCGAAGAATTATTGGAGAATTTGCTAATTCGTGGGGTTTTGGTTTTGATGTCGGATTACAATTTGAACGAAATGACTGGAAATTCGGATTAATGCTTCGTGATATTACAACAACTTATAATGTCTGGAACATTGATGAAGAAGAATACGCAAAAATTGCCAACGCTATTCCGGGAGAAAATAATGAGTTGCCAGAAAGCACAGAGATTACTTTACCAAAAGCACAATTAGGAGTTTCAAAAACTTTTGACTTTCATAATGATTATAGTCTTTTGGTCGCTACAAATTTGAATATGCGTTTTGAACAGACAAACGATATTATTTCATCAAAAATAGTGAGTATTGATCCTGCAGTTGGTTTTGAGTTTGGATATACCGATTTGGTTTTCTTAAGAGCCGGAGCTGGAAATTTTCAGAACGTCATGCAATTGGATAATACTGAAAAAGTGAATTTTCAGCCTAATATTGGATTAGGATTTAAATATAAGGGCATTCAGGTCGATTACGCTCTAACTGATTTAGGAAACCAAAGTACAGCCCTTTATTCGAATATTTTTTCTTTAAAAGTAGATTTAGGTATCTTTAGATAATTTTTACAAACCATTAAACTTCTTAAAATTTTAAATTATGAAAAATGTAATTTTCAAAAAAACACTTTTTTGTTTTCTATTATTACTGAGTTTTATTGGTTTCAGCCAGAATTTACCTTTATCAAAAGATGCCAAAGTAAGCGTCCTTACTTGTGGACTTGGGAATGAATCCTATTCTTTTTTTGGACATACAGCCATTAGAATAGCTGATCCAGCCAATAATATTGATGTAGTTTACAACTATGGTACTTTCGATTTTAGAACACCGAATTTTGTTGCCAAATTTGCCAAAGGTGACTTGCAATATTTTGCGACTGCCCATTCTTATGGAGATTTTATAAATGACTACACTTATGAAAAAAGAAGTGTTTTTGAGCAGGAGTTACTTATAGCACCCGAATTGAAGCAAAAACTTTTTGACAAATTAAATGCAACGATATTTTCTGACGACCGTTATTACACCTACAAATTTATTGATAAAAACTGCACATCAATGGTTGTCGATGTTATCAATTCGACTTTAAATGAAAATGTAATTGTAAAAAAAGGAGAAACAGATATTACGTATCGCTCTATATTATTCCCTTATTTCAACGGACATTTTTATGAGCAATTGGGAACCAGTATTATTTTCGGAACCAAAGTAGATCAATTAGGAACGAAGATATTCCTGCCTTTTGAATTGAAAAACAGTTTAGACAAAACAACTTTTCAAAACCGTCCTTTAGTAAGCAAAAGCAAGACGCTCCTGCTATTTGAAAAAGAAACTCCAACTTCATGGTGGAATAATGTCTATACTTATCTTTTTATACTGGCATTTGTAGTTTTGGCCCATAACAAAATAGTAGACAAAATCTATCTATTCATTTTATCTTTAATAGGGATCTTCTTTGTAGTGGTGGGATTTTATTCTTTTCACCAGGAGTTAGCGATGAATTATAATGTGCTTTTATTCAGTCCTCTTTTATTGATTTTGATCTTTTTATCAATTCTTAAAAACAAAAGATGGACCTATCGATTTGCTGTTTTACATATCCTCTTTTTGATCGTTTACACATTATTTATGATCAACAAAGCACATCTATTAATTGTGTCGCCAATGATACTAACAAGTGGTTTTGTTTTAGTAAGAGTTGTGATCAGAAACAAAAAACGTATTCCGATTATTATCTAAACCATTTATTGTCCTCGATAAAACAAAACGGTAGTAATGGTTTTAAAAGTGATGCTCAAGTCGAGAAAAATGCTTCGATGTTTAATATAATATAAGTCATATTGCAACTTTATTAAACTTTCCTCAATTGATTCTCCATAAGAATAATTCACCTGCGCCCAACCCGTAAGCCCCGGCTTGATAACGTGTCGCGTCTCGTAAAAGGGCATAACCTTAGCAATTTCGTTCACAAAGTACGGACGTTCCGGCCTTGGTCCTATTACGGCCATATCTCCTTTTAAAATATTGAAAAACTGAGGTAATTCATCTATTCTTGACTTGCGCATAAATTTACCAAACGGAGTTATCCTTTTATCGTCTGAAGAAGCAAATGCACCATTGGCGTCATTATTTTTAGTCATTGTTCTAAATTTATAAATCTCAAAAACAACTCCGTGCTTCCCTACCCGTTCCTGCGTATAAAATAAACTCCCTTTATTAGCGAAAAGATTTCCGATGAAAATTAGAGGAATAAAAACAATACAAATCACTAAACCGATAAATGAAAGTAAAAATTCTAGCAAACGAATTAAAGACAGATACAATTTATTATTATTGCTCCTGCTAAAAGGGAAAAAACGATAAAAATCTTTTGAAATATAATGTACCGGGATTCGCTGTGTTTTACTTTCATATACTTGTGTATACTCGCGAATAATATTTCCCGATTCTAATAAATGAAGTAGCTGTTGATACAAATCAGCGGTAATACCATCTGTTTTTTGAGATGCAATTACAATTTCAGAAATATTATTATTGGCAACAAATACTTCTAAATCGCTCTTTTTAATTTCTTTTACATAATAAAAATCCGAGTCTTCTTGCGAAACTAAATCTGAATTAACAAATCCTAAAATTTTATAATGAGGATCTACATTTTCAAGTCCAAGAACCAATTCCTTAACCTGATTCTGATCACAAATTAAAATTACATTTTGTGAAAAACGATGTGATGCCAGAAAATATACATAGAAATATCGCCAAGCTAACAATGTTCCAAGAATAGTGAGATAAAAAGCCAGAATAACCAAGCGCTTTTTTGGAAGTTCCGGGGATAATATAGGTGTAAATAAATAAACTAAAGTGGCTGTTGTAACCGTAAGGATAACGCTTCGAAGAATCTGAAACTGATTACTTGCAACCTGAAGATTGTACATTTCGAAAATTGACCCAAAAATAGTCAGGTATACAATTAACATCACTGGTCTAAAATAATGCCTCGGATCCAAATTAAAATACTGAACCTCAAATAAAAAATTCAGCAAAAATAGGGCTGACAGAATAAAAGCAACATCAAAAAGCCTGAGAAGCACTTTCCTTTCTGATATTTCAAAATGCATTTTTTTATTTGATTTCATGTAATCTATTTTCTTTTGGTCTCTTTAGTCAGAGACAAATGTATTATAAAAAATAGAATTTAATCGACCGAATTTTCTGCTTTTTCAGGGAGTTTAACCTGAACCGAAAGAAGTGTTAAAGCATATATAAAAGCTGGTGCAGCTGTTCGCATAGCAGCATGATTTATTGTTAATAGCCAAAAAATATAGAAGGATAAGAAGTAAAGATGCTGCCGGTTGTCAATATAGAGTACAAATGGAGTTATTAGTAGTATTAATAACCCCAAAATACCAAATAAACCATGTTCGGCTAGCATACGTGTAATTTCATTGTGAGAAGCGGCCTCTAAACCAAACGATTCCTTTCTCATTTCCTTTCCCATACCGGCACCAATACCCAAAACAGGGTTATCTAAAAAAAACTTTATTTCTGTATCCATAATTACTTCTCTACCTCCAATCTTGTCTTTTTTAGTCCTTCCTATTGCATCTTCATTTGCATATCGTTTATCAATTAAACCTCCGGTCTGCAAAGAACTATAATACCAAATCCCCACAGTCATTAAACCTGTTAACAGAAACACCAAAGTAAATTTACTCCGGCCCTTTGCATTAGAAAAATAATACAATAAAAACAATAAAAAAATAATCATAATCACAGCAGTTATGACACCACCCCTTGAAAAAGTAACAACCGCGCGATAACTAACAAACAAGAATAAAAACCCATTAAGTAAAATCTCTTTCTTTGATTTAGAAAATAAAACTAATTGAGTAAAGAAAATAAACATGCCTAACCCCAAAATAGTTGAAACTTGATTGGGGCCAAATCCTCCTGATGTTTCAAAATTTGATTGTGTACCAGTAACTACGTCTTTTACACTTGGATTATATAAGAATAAATAAATTGTTGTTGTCATAATAGGCAATCCCATTGTCACAATAATTCTCTGTAAATCAACGAATAAAATTCTTCTTTTAAAGGTATAAATAGCACTTATTGCTAAGCAAATGGGGCCAGATAAGTTAAAAACTAATATTTTCTTTACATCTGTGTCAAAATTAGAAGAAGTAAAAGCTATTAGAACACCAGGTACTAATAGAATAAGAAAGAACCAATAAACAAATGCACTTATAGAAAAATTGCTTAATATCATGCCGTATAACATAAAAAAAACAATGATAAATTTTACATATTCATTATTAAAATTCCCACCTGTCATCCTGAGAAAAACCTCTATTCCTATCAAATAAGCCGAAACCAAAAGAACTTCGTTATTCTTGTTTTTATTTTTATAAACAAAATAAAAACCTATTAGTGGAATTAAAAGCGCAATAATTTTAGATGCAAAAGGAATAATAAACACTAATAATGCTATTAACCCATGCAGTGAAAGAATTAAAGGATATGATAATGAAGTTTTTTTCATTTACTATTTATTATAGGCAACAATTAATTGCTCAATTACTCGTTGTTCTGAATAATTTTCATCCACAGACTGTTTCAAATTGCCTCCTAAATTACTCCTTAAAAACTCATCTTCTATCAATTTCGACAATTGTAGGTTTATTTCTAATTCAGATAAAGGATTAAATAACAAACCATTAAATTTATCTTTTATTAATGTAGAACAATAACCCGCATTTGTCGAAATTACCGGCAATTTTGCCAAACCATATTCTAGTAATGTAACTGGAAAACCTTCCTGAGTTGATGCCAATACACCTATCGAAGCTTGGGACAATATATAACTAACATCACTTTTCTCTCCATATAAATAAATGTGATCTTTCAATAAATTAGATTTAATAAAAGTTTTCAAATTATCAGAATAAGCATCATTATAGTCTCTACCAACTAAATGCAAACTCCAACCCATCTTATTTAATTCTAATTCAAAAAAGGCTTTTAAAATTAAAATATGGTTTTTAGGTTTTTTTAAATTTGCCAAGACCACTATTCTTTTACCGTCTTTCCCTTTTAAATGAGTTTCCTGCTTAATTGTACTGTCAAATCTTGTGAAGTTAGCAATAAAAAATATCCTTGAGCAGTTCATGTTTTTTTTACTCCATTCCTTTAGTTCAAGATTAACTACAAAAATAGAATAAAAGAACATTGATAAAAAAATCAAAACCCTATTCTCTTTTTTAGTTTCCTTTATTCGGGCACCATAATGGTCATGCCAAATAATTTTTATTTTAGGTATGGTAAATTTTGTTAAAACGGCTATAAAAAAAGAGGAACTATGTGCATGAATTATGTCGACTTTGTTTTCCCTTAGATACTTTCTCAATCTAATAATTGCCAAGAAATCAATACGTTTTTTCTTCCTCAAAAAGAGATAAGATACTTGCGATTTTATTTGATTTCTTAATACCCCTTCATCACGCGTAGAAATTAATCCTGAGAATTCGATACTGTGAGCTAAAGAATTTGCATAATTCACTGCCATTCGCTCAGCACCTCCAGCATTTAAAGAATCTATGATTTGAACAATTCTCATACGATTTATTTCTTCTTAAATAAAACATTTACACTTCCCGCCATTAATTCCTGCTCTGTAAATTTTGCAAAATCATTATGGATTTTTAATTTTTTAAATTTTTTAAAACTTTCTGACTTATAATTTATTTGATCATGCTCAAAAAAAATTATTTCAAAATCTTTTTTAAAAAGTTCTAAGTATTGTGGAAATCTTAATCTGTTATGATAATCAAATTTAGTTTGGATTTGATTCCATTCTTCTTCACTATACTTCAAAAAATCTTGTAATGATAAAGAAGAGTCACTGTAAGCTCTATGATCACTTGGGGAAATTAAATGCAAAACATAACTTCCCGATTTTAAATCTGAAAAAAGAAAATCATGAATCTCCGATAAGTTTTCAGGCGAAATATGTTCTAATACAAACCTTGACAATACTAAATCTACATTTTTAAGATCTCCATTGCAAATATTAGTTTTAGGAAAATATTTAACTGCATTATGTAAAGGATATTTATCTCTATTTTCAATTTCAAAATTAAATTGGCTATTATAGTACTCATTTAATTTCTTAATCTCTTTTATATTGTAATGTTCATTTATATCATAAGTATCAACACTTTTAGCTTTTCCAAAAAGTATTAATTGATAAGGAAAAACGGGAACCCAACCAGAACCGATTTCAGCAATATTTAAACCTTCAGTAGTTAAATTATTTTCAAGTAATATTCTTTTTATAGTATCATAAGTTCTTTTTGTCGAATTAATTTTATCCTCCAGTGTAGTTTTACTGCCAATATCTTGCAATATATGATACAAAGAATATCCTAATCGATCAGGAAGTAACGAAAGTGCCTTAAATATTCTTGTTTTTACAGTATGATTCATAATTTTAATATTTTTTCTACTTCTGATTCAAAAACATCAATAGTATATTCTCCTGACCATTCGCTAGCCAATTTACTTTTAATAAAAAAACTATTTTGGTTCTTTATTATTTGTTCTATTTGCTCTATATCTTTTTTTAAATCCATTTCTAACAGAACACCCCTATTTGCTTGATCCAACATAAAAGGAATACACGACACTTTCGTAGCAACAGGGACACATCCCCAAAACATTCCTTCAGCGATTGCTTTTGGCCAACCTTCACTTTTAGAAGGTAAAATTACAAAGTGACTTTTTTTATAAGCTTTTTTAATTGTTTCCTGATTTTTATTACCGTGCAAAAAAATATTCTTTTCTAATTTATTTTTCTTTATATAATTTTCTAAACTAGTTCTTTCTATTCCTTCACCATATAAATTTAAAATTACATTATTTTCTTTTTCCACTAACTTCTCAACTAATTCTACAGCATATAATGGGTTTTTACCTGGTACTAAACTTCCCACAAAAATGAATTCTATGACTGACTCTAAATCTTTTTTTTGGACAATCTCTTTTTCATTTTCTGAATAAGTCGCTGTAAAAAAAGATTTTATATTTTTGCTTTGATTCGCCCATTCACCATAAACTAAAACTGTCATATTTCTGGTAAGGAATGTGTTGTTTAAGATTCGTTTTTGCAAATTATAAGTCCAAGGTTGTTTACTATTAAAATCCCAATTCCCGGCGTATTTGGCAGTTTTCTTTTTATTAGGAAACATAATCTGTACAAAACAACCCAGTAATCCTATATTTCCCGGACAACGTAAATGAATATGGTCGGCATTTTTCATAGCCCAAAAAATTCTCCACAAAATAGAGGGAAGTTCAACGATAGTTCGAAGTTTATTTTTAAATCCAATGAAATTAAAATCAGCAACTAGCCTAAAATCTATTTTATTATGTTTGTAAGCAATGTCTATATCGGATGGTTTCTTGTATTTTATTGGTGCAACAATAATGACGTCATCAACATATTTAATCCATATATTCATTTCACGAATATATGGAGCATAACCAAAGTATTGCTGATTGTCACTTAAATGAATAAGATTTGTAATTATGGTAAATTTCATTTAGACGTTTTCTAGTAATCTGGAAATGACTTTTTTTGGAGCAAGGTAATGATCAAAGTATTCTCTACTTTGCTTTTCTAGACTTTTTTTATAATCAATATCCGACACCAGTTTTTCAATTGCTTCTTTAAGTTGATCTGGATCTGAAACATAAATCACATGCTTTCCATTAATTAAATCTGCTGGCATTCTATTATAATGTGGTGTACTAATAATTGCTTTTCCTAAAGCTAAAAATTCAGCTAATTTCCATCCATGACAAGAAAGCACTGCTGGCGTATTAAATACAAACGCAGATTGCTTATTTTTTTTCAAATACAGTCCCAATGAAATACGTTTAGAATACACGAAGTTCTCATATCCAAAATTATTTCCATTCTTTCGTGCCGCGAATCCTCCTTCAAAATGGACTTTTGTACTGTCTTTACAGACCTTAATAAACATTGCTCGATTTTTATTAGTTTCAGGTTCCTGTTTCCAAAGACTATTCATAAAAAAAACTTCATTCTTTGATGATGCTATTTTGTTTTCATATTTTTTCAAACTAAATCTCTTGTACTGCCTCCAATAGTTTGCTATAAATTCCCGCTTATTTGAAATTGATTTTTTGAATCTGAAAAAATTCAAAACCAGATAATAAAACATCTCAAAAAAATTCCAAATTCGAATTCCGAAACTAGGACCAATAGGTCTAATTTTATTAACATTCTCAAATTTTAAATTAGCAGGATTATAATTTACTTTCCCATATACAGAACACCAATTTAAAGCAAATTCATCAACTCTGTCTGAATCTTTAGAATCTATAATTATTTTCTTTGGAGCGTTGTTACCATCTTCAATAATAAATGCGAATGTTCCCTGATTTAATCCTGAAAACTTTGAAATGTTATATTCGATTGTTCCAAATAATTCGTAAAGTCCTTTTATATAGTAGCTATCATAAAAAACATCACATAATCCAAAAACGTATACTTTTGATTTCATTTTTTATTTTTTTGGCTTGCTAAAAAACAGACTCCACCAACCAATAGTTCTTCCTATAGCTTCTGTGAAAGCTTCTTTTTTATTGTTTTCAGTTAGTATATTTGAATATCGAATTATTATCAATAATATGGTAATAGCATTCCATTTGAAGCGGTCTTTAAAATTTGGCACAGGGTTTTTAACCCTCCATACATACCAACCATTTCTTACGACCATCTTTCCATATTTGTATTTATTTGGACGTCCCGATTCAGCATGGAAATGTGACAATTGCACCTTAGTATTTATTACATTTTTTCCATAACTCAGTGCTCTTATACTAAAATCAGCATCTTCATATAAGCCATAGCCTTCAAAAAATCTTGAAAATTTAATTTTTTCAAAGATACTTTTTCTAAAAGCCATTGACATTCCGATTAATAAATCTACCTCATAAGTCTTTCCGGACATTGGAAAACCACACGTTCTGCCATGCGAATAATTTGGCATTCTTCCTGGGCTTAAATGAGAAGCAAGACCCAAATAGTTGCGAACAACATTTCGCAAACCTTCCGGATAAAAATACTCCTCAAACAAATAATATCTTTTTTTATCATATGATACATCCGTTTTTTGAAGTTTCCATGCATATTCATTTATAGCAACTCCTCCAACACCAGAAATATCCTGATTGCTCTGAAAAGTTTTTATAATTTCAGCAAAATAATCTGGCTCCAGAATCGTATCGTCATCAATAAAACAAACAATCTCTGAAGAAATATTAACTTTTGAAATTCCAAAATTACGTTGCTTTGTAAGCCCTCGATTTTCATCTGAAACTAAAAAATATTTTAAATTTTTAAATGAATTTGCGTTTACAAAAGCCTCTGATGCATTATTTGAGGAACTATCGATAATTAAAATTTCATCAGGATATAAATCTTGATTCTGAATTGAAAATAGAAGCAAAGCCAATGAATCAGGCCGCATGTAAGTACAAACTATTAATGAAAATTTCATTTTTTATCCTTTAATTCGTTTGCCCAATATAAACTTTGTTCCCATTGTCTTTTAAAATTTTGCAAATATTTTATTGGACTTTTAATAGTCTGGACTTTATAAAATTTAAAAAATAATATCGTTTTATACCCTCTAATTTGTTCCTTTGTCAAATGTAATTGATTGTATAACATAACCGTTGGAGAAGGCTTAGGCTGAATACTATCATTTTTCCAGGCTAAAACTGGTTTTGTTCTAAAACCTCCTATTGGCGCACTTAAATGTGTAATTTCTGGATTAGGAAAATACAAAACATCAGCTCCTGAATTTCTTAATTGCATTCCAAAATCACTATCCTCTCCATAACCAAATTCAAATCCCATTCTAAAAGAAACTTTTTCAAGTAAAACACTGGCTATAAAACTGTTTCCTGAACCAAAAAAAGGAGCCTGACAAACAATATTAGTTTTTTTTATTTCATGTACTTTTAAATAGGCATTACTAGCAACCTTGCTTCCAAATTTCAGACAGTTATTAAGGGTTTTAGCAATTAAATCTGCCTCAAACCTATTATCATCGTCGTTTAAAAAAACCCATTCACTATCAACTTCAGCCAAAGCTAAATTTCTGGCATTACAAGCTCCCGCCTGGTGCGTAAAAGTATGCTTTATTATGAATGGCCAGCTTTGATTTGTAATGTAATCAAGTTCAGAAGTACTTTCCAGGCTTGGATTTTGTTCGACAATAATGACTTTTTTGGGCAAATGACTCTGCTTAGATAGATCTTTTAGTACGTCATGCAAATATTCTTTTCTTCCTATCGTTGGAATTATAACATCTACAGTTCCTTTTTCCAGCACTTTCTTTGTTGATTGCACTTCAATTCCATCTAACACATCTTCTTTCACTTTCCTTTTACAATAAAAAAAACTGGAAATAAATGGAAAAAGAGCCAATTTTCTTTCGTG
Source organism: Flavobacterium sp. LC2016-12 (assembly GCF_015351595.1). Classification (GTDB taxonomy): domain Bacteria; phylum Bacteroidota; class Bacteroidia; order Flavobacteriales; family Flavobacteriaceae; genus Flavobacterium. The sequence continues at coordinate 126,186 of NZ_JADKPT010000005.1, forward strand.
CAAAAACAAATTAAAAAACAACAAAAATGTCCAACGGGATTTAAAATGTTGCTTTACAAATCGGAATAAATTAAATAAACTATTCTTCTGTTTCCTTATTTTATCAGATGAATTAATTAATAGATCTGGTTCAGAATAACAAAGAAGACCAGCAGGCATTGCTACTTTAGCTAGAGAATTCAAAAAATATCCAAAATCATCTGAGATTCTAGCTTTATCCTTCAAAACTAATAAAACTGATGTATGGATTCCTCCAATAGAAGTACTCATTTGCCAGGTTGGATAGCTTACTTTCTTGTTAACATTTATAAACGGAGTTCCCTCAACATAGCCAATCGCTTCAGATAAAAATGCATTTTCAAATACATTGAAAGAAGCCATTATTTTATGATGATGAAAAATCTCAGGAATTTTTGACAGGTTAAGATTTTCCTTGAGGTCTAATTGGCACCATATAAGTAATTTCTCAGGAAAAGAAATTGCTATTTCAAACATGGTTTTAACAATGTTTTTTTTAGAAAAAATGATATCTTTCCCGTCAACTTCAACCTCAACAACTTTATTATTTTGATGATAAATAATTATCATTATCGTTTTATATTTTGATTGATTATTTTTTTATAAAATTCGATATTTTCAAATACTAACTTATTAATATCAAATTTATTCTCAACTCTAGTTCTGGCCTGTTTGCCAATTTGCATTTGAAGCAAATCGTTTTGCAATAACTGGATAACTTTTTCAGCATATAAACCATGATTTTCAGGATGAACAAGGAAACCGCTTTCTTCGTCAATAATTAGTTCTTGTGCCCAACCGATGTTACTATTAACAACTGCCTTTTGCATGGCCATACATTCTATTGTCACCATCCCTAAAGTTTCTGCATAAGTTGGGAATACACAAACATTAGCTTTTTTGATATGTTGCTGTACCTCATTGTAAGGTATTTTACCTAAGTAAATGACATTTTTTAAATCTTCACTTGTAAATCGCTTTTTCATCAATTGCCAGGTCGAAATGGAATTTGTTTTGATATCAAAAGAATCGTTCCCAATCAAAACTAACTTTGCTTCAGAAAATTCTTTCCGTATTTTATTAAAAATATCTGGTAATTCTAAAACACCTTTTTTTCGTATCAAGGCTCCCACGTACAATATCATTCCTTTATCATACATCAATGGTGAACTATTTGTAAAGTTTTTTAGTTCTAAACCGTGATGAATTATTTTTATTTCTTTACCTTTTATTTTGAATAATTCTCTGGAAACATCACCAGCAAAAGTTGTTGGAGAAATAAAAGCATCAGCATGGTTTATTGCTAATTTTTCAAACCAAAAATTTTTACGTTTTTGCTTTCTTTTTTCTAAATGACAAAAATAGGCATCACTTCCATGAAAACGAATGACTAAAGGAATTTTAAAATTCATAAATGCAGTAATTCCTGTCCAATCAGGTGCTTCAAGAATATTTATTTTTTTTTCAGCTATTACTTTATTTACAAAATTTTCAATTTTTTTTCTATTAAAATAAAATCTAAGAAATTTCGCTTTACTATCATTTAAACTATAAATCGTAACATCTTCTTCCTGGAGAATAAATTCATCTTTTTGTCCGTATACAAAAACTGATACCTTAACATCGCATATTTTAAGTTTTTCTACTAAATTGTAAACGCTTGTTCCCAGTCCGCCATCATGCCCAAAGGCTTTATGAGGATAATGAGACACTATGTATGCGACATGTAAGTTTTCTGTCATTATTTTATTGATAGTATTTTTTTTATGCTTTTTTTTAATTCTATTTCTTTTCGTCTCATTAACTTTTTAAAACTATAACCATACGCACCAATAGTGTAAAATTTTCCTGCTGAACAATATAGTACAGATTCTCTTGACTCAAAAACTTCATTGTTATTTCTTTTCAAATAAGCATGATGATTTTGAGCTTTTGAGTTCTCTCTCCTTTTCGAAAATAAGAAAACAGATGAAAACAAACCGAAATCTTTTTGCAAAAGAAAATCTTCATAGTTTAATGGCTTAGATACTTTAAAATATCTAACTAAATTATTGATAACTGAAGTGGTTGCAGGGTCTTTCAATTTTAAATAAGATGAATAAATTACTAAAGGAGGTAAAAAACAATCTTTCTTTAAAACATAAGTATTTTTTGAAGACTCAATTTCTCTATGATTTAGATTAATTTCTACATCAAAATAGCTCGATATATATGATGCAATTTCTTTAGTATTTTTATTTGTTTTTATATCAAAAACTACATCTTCAAGTTTAATTTTCTCGTCTAGATGATTATATTTTATCCATCTTTCGGGATAATAATCTTTATCGTCAAGTTCCTGACTTTTTAAGCCATCAAAGTTCTTTAAAGGTCTTATTATTTTTGACCCTTTTTTTTCGCCTAGCCAAGCTGTCCACCACGAAAAAGTAGAATTGCTAATTATAAAATCGTCACATAATGAACCCAGACAAAGTTGCTCAATGCCATTTAATTCTTCTCCGAAAAAAACATTTTGCAAAAAAGAGAAATGAAATTTGCAATACTTAATATCATCGCTTAAAACAATCAAATTACAAGATTCCCAATCTGGAAAAAATTGTTCCAGACTATTTAAATAATAGTTAATTGGCAATTGAAAATAATCCGGATGATTTACAAAATCTCCCCTTCTTATTGAAAGCAAAATGGTACGTTTCGCAAAAGCATCAGCATACCTGCTTTTAATACTATTAATTAAGAAATCTGAAAATTCAAAATAATATTTGATCAAGGCTTTATCAAAATATTTTTCAGTTTGTAGCCAGCCCGAAAGATCATAGTCACCAGTCGCTAAATCCCATTCATGAAAATTATATTCCTTTTCTTCAACTTTAATAAAATTTGAAAAATCTGAAGTTAACAGGGGTAATTTATTTTTAAAATATTCCTGATATTTCCAATCTAAAAAAGAATAATGCTGATTATTTGACATACTTACTCCAATAGTTGAAGCAATTTGAAAGAGTTGATTCCCTAAATTTCCTTTCCTTCCTATTTTAGAGTATGTTATCATCTTAAAAATCTTTTTATTGGATTATTTATTAAAAAAATCTTTTATAATTCTGGCTGTAAATATTTTGGCTCCCACATCATTCATATGACCGCAAGAAGAAAAATATTTATCCTCAGTTACTACATTTTCATAATTATGAATTTCTGGATATGCTTTTTTTACTTTATCAAAATAATTCATTCCCTTAACATTTTCACACATAGGAGTCATTACAGTGATCAAATTAATGTTATTAGCTTTACATATATTTTTAATTTCTTCATAAGATTTATTATGAGGCAATGGATTTAAGTTTACAATATTATTTCTCATATTGCCATTCTTATGCTTCGGTAAGGGATAAAAGCCAAGATTTTCTAAGGCGTTAGTTTTTTTATGAATGAGGGTAAAAAACACTTCTCTAAAACCTATTTTAGAATCGTATTTTATATATCTGTAAAATGGCAGATAATACATTTCATTAAAGTTTTTCTCCTCTTTAAAATGATCTCTTATTACATCCGAATTGTGAATGTAAGGCAAAAATTTTGATGAAATTGGTTCCGATCTATGACCAACTGCAAGATTAAGATCTGCTTCAACAATAACATTTTTAATTTTCCATTTTCTTTCTACCATTAGTTTTAACATCAAAGAAGCTTCAAATAAATGTGCAGCACTTATTCCGTAATTAAAAGTTTTCAGCCCTTTATCCTGAAACATTTGCGGTATAAAATGATTATTGGCTCTCGATGAACCTAAGATAACCACATCATAGTTTTCAGTACTCGAATTAAAAACGGTTTCAATTTTTCCGCGATCCCGAGATCGCATAAAAATTGCTGTGTAAATTCCATCTAATACAATTGCAAGCACAATTGTAATAAGAAATATTTTACCTGTGTAAATTAAAAAACGTTTCATTAAAATTGAAAATATATAAATTCTTTGTAATCTGAAAAGGTCCCGAAAACCATAATTGATCCTATTGCCAAGGCTAATTTGAGAAGATTTCTTTTTCCAGAAAGAGGTTCTGCTTTATGGCGATTATTCCATTCAATCAAAACAAATACTCCTATCAAAAGAATTAGCTCATAATTGTAACGATCAGGTTCAAGATATTGAAAACCAAAATCTTTTTTAGTTATTATTTGCTTCAGATACAAAAAAGCATCTGTAATGGTTTTGGCTCTAAAAAACACCCAGGCAATGCAAGTAATTATAAAAGTTGACAAAATATTTGCAATTACCTTTATGGAATCAAAATTCCAATTTAATTTAATTTCATCAATGTTATTCCTATTACTATTCAACAATAGTAGGGGTAGAAAATAAATTGCATTTATAAATCCCCAAGCAATATAGGTCCAATTGGCTCCATGCCAAAATCCAGACACTACAAAAATTATAAATGTATTTCTAATTTTCATCCAGATCCCACCTTTGCTTCCACCTAACGGAATATATAAATAATCACGAAACCAGGACGAAAGAGAAATGTGCCAACGACGCCAAAACTCGGCTATGTCACGTGAAAAATAGGGATAGTTGAAGTTTCGTAATAAATCTAAACCAAACAATTTTGAAACTCCTAATGCAATATCTGAATATCCAGAAAAATCACCATAAATCTGAAAAGCAAAATAAATTGCCCCCAATATCAATGATAGTGAATTTAAAGAAGTGTAATGATCAAAAACGGCATTAGCATATACCGCGCAACTATCAGCAATGACAACTTTTTTAACCAATCCCCAAATGATTTGACAAACTCCCTCTTTAGCTGTTTGAAAATCAAATTCTCGTTTTATTTTTACCTGTGGCAATAAATGTGTTGCTCTTTCTATTGGTCCTGCAACCAAAAGAGGAAAGTAACTTACAAATAATGAATAATCTATAAAATTATATTCTGCTTTTATTCTCTTGTAATAAATATCGATGACATAAGATAAACCGTGGAAGGTATAAAATGAAATTCCGACAGGAAGAATAACGTTAAGTAAAATTGGACTTGCCTGAACACCAACCGAATTTAGCAATTCTGCAAAAGAAGATGCAAAGAAATTATAATATTTAAAAACCCCTAAGAAACCTAAATTGACTATTATACTTAACCAAAACCAAAATTTTCGGCTTTTTTCTGATTTTCCTTTTTCGATTTGTATACCAGTATAATAATCGAGGAATGTAGAAAAAACTAATAAAAACAGGAATCTCCAATCCCAACAAGAATAGAAATAATAACTAGCAACAATTAATAAGGTATTTTGTGAGCTTTTCGTTTTATTAAAAACAAACCAATACAAGAAAAAGACTATTGGCAAAAAAATAGCAAATGCTAAAGAGTTAAAAAACATATTTATTTTATTATAATCGTATTTATAGCTGCCCAAATATTCTCAGATGCAAAAGTTGGATTTTCTCCTGCGACAATCGCATACCATTTTTTACCATCTGGAACATTAGATAATTTCTTATCTAAAATTTGTTTTACCTGATTCTCCAAATCTAACTTATTAGTACAGAAAACAACAGATTCCTGACTAGGCATACTTCTGAAATGAACATATTTATAATTTTGACCTATATCTCTGATACCTTTTTTTAATTGAGGCTGTTCATAATTAAAATATATGCAGGGTTTATCATGAGCAACAAAATCAAATACAGTAGAAGAACAAACATTTGTTACAAATTCTGAATGTGCACAAATATTATGCAATAATCCCAAATCTTCTTTTGTTGGTAAAATTTCATTCCAGTTTTTTCCAACTGTTTTCCATAACGGATCTATGACCATTATTTCTTCTCTGTAAGCGCTAAGAATATCTTCGTAACGAGATGTTGTATCAACAGGACATTTACGATAAATAACACCTATATTTTCGCCTTTAGCATTTAAACTTCTTACCGCTTTTGCCAAATCCTCAAGATAGTATTGATCTAAAGGTGAAGTTGTTTCGTCATCACCAGAAAAGCAAATATATCTTTTCGAAAGATCAAGATTATTTTCTTCAAAAAAAGCTTCCCTACTTTTAAACAAATTAAAATTGTAATGCGGTTCGAATTGAGGCGTACCCGTAACAAAAACCTGGGATTCTTTTACAAAAGGATAATATTTTAAAATTTCCTGCTTCATTAAATCACTCCAAACAAAATAAAAGTCAGCTTCGACTACCTGCATTGCTTTAGGCACATTATCCCACGAATATACAAAAGCAACGACCGGGATATCGAGATCCTGAGCTGCCAATAATGCACTAATAGATTGTGTGGCTCTTTGGGTAGTACAAAAAACCAAATCAGGTTTATGTTCTTGCAATTGTGCTTTGCAATATTGATATTTTGATGTCGAACGTTCCAGGGCATTGATACGTTTTCTGACCCTTATAATTCCATCCTCCGAGGAATTAAAACCAATCAATAATTTTATATATAGTGTCTTTAAAGTGTTTTTAATGCCACTATAACTAAAAGGAAATTTATACGTTTGATATACCTTGTCGTTAAACTTTTTTTGAGAAACATTTAATTCTATATGTTTTCTAATTCTCGAATAAAGAGGCGTTAAAGGATGTGTGGTATGATTCTCTATTTCAACCTCATTATATCCTAAATAATCTTTTAAAGAAAAAACTGTGTTATTCCAATAGGTTATTTCATATCCTTTTTGTTCTCCAATTTCCTTAAAATTTGTAAAAGCAAAATTTCGAAGTCCAACACCATCTGGTAGAAAAATAAATATTTTTTTTTTCATTCTATTGTATATTCAAATCTATGATGATTTATTTAAAAGTTCCTTGTTTAAAAGGACATACTTCCATTAATCCATCACATAATTTTTCTAAATTTTCTTTTATAGGTAAACTTGGTAAATCTGCAAACAAGTTTATCATCTCAGCATCTGTGAACGGAGAAATTATAATTTCAGGACTATAAAATGGTAATTGAACCGATTCAAAATAGTCTTGATATTTTATATCATCTCCAAAAACCTTATCTGAAAACTTTTGCCAAACAGACGGAATTCCATATGCGTGACCAATAATTATTCCGTGTAAAGAGGAAGAAATTATTTTTTCGCATTGTAAAAACTCTATAGTTTTAGATTCGATATCATTTGTCATCATATCAATCAACAATACCTCCTGATTATCTTTAAACCAATGCTGTACCAGTTTGTAATCGCTATAATGCGGTACAAAACCAAATTTATATTTTTTTTCAATTTTTGGATTAAAATATCTAGGCAGCAATAATGCCGGATCTCCATAAATCTCGGGAACATCATAACCAAAATTCAACAAATACTGACGTGTCTGTGGACCCCGAACTGCCAAAAAAACAGCATTTTTAATTTTTGTTTTTTGATCTATAATTCCGCTTCCCCAAACAATGCACTTGTGATTTACGTTGGCCAAAATACTCCCAATAGTAACATAAATTGGTGCGAACCAATCGAGAACAGAAAACTTTTTTGGCCAGGCAAAAACAACTTTTTTTCCTGAAATTTTTTCAACAAGATATTTCCCTAAAATGTCGCCGTAATTTTCTTTGGACTTACCCTGAATTACTTTTTCATTCCACCAAAAAAGCCTGATTGTTTTTGAAAAAAACATTAGGTTAGACTTTTTTATTTTTTAATTTATCTCGTTGAATTTGTTCAATTGGCAATATATCAGCACTTTTAAAAGTTAATGCCTGGTAAACAGCCTGCAGGTCACGGGTTAATTTTCGTAAACCCATTGGCTCTAATGAAGCCGCATGATCTGTACCTTTCCAGGTTCTGTCTATTGTATAATGCCTTTCTATAATATTGGCACCTAATGTATATGCTGCAATATCAACCGCAATTCCTAAATGATGACCTGAGAAACCAATATGTTTTACTTTATCTCCAAATTTTTGTTTCAACAAATTAATATCTAATAAGCAAACATCCTCAAACGGAACTGGATATCCAGATGTACAGTTGTATAAAACAAGATCATGATTTCTTCCTTTTTCAGTAAAATAAGCTACTAAAATCTCCGTTTCATTTTTAGTGGTCATCCCGGTAGAAATATGAATTTCACCATGATAATTATCGCATAACCAACCTAACATTTCAAAATTGTTGTTACAGGCTGAAGGAATCTTAATAAATTCCGGATTTAATGATGCGATCTCTTTTGCAGAAGTTGTATCCCAAACTGACGTTGAATACACAATTCCGATTTCATCGCAATATGCCTTAAGTTCGCTATGTTGCTTCACATCAAACTCCAGGTATTCTCTATGCTCACCATAAGTGTTTCCATATGAATTTGAAGCGTTTGGATGTGGAGCATAATATTGCTCTTCTGTTAGAAGTTCTTTATTGTTACGTTTTTGAAATTTAACTGCATCTGCATTTCCAAAGATTTTAGCAATTTTAATTAATTCTTTGGCAATGGCCATTTCCCCTTTATGATTACAACCAATTTCAGCAATCACATAAGGTTTTTTATAATCCTTCATAACGTTTATTATATTTCAATAAAATTTCACAAGTTTCTCTAATTGCACCATCTCCCGAAGCATTTGTCAATACATAATCTGCATTTGCTTTTACTATTTCTGTTGCATCGGAAGGTGTAAACGACCATCCAACACTACAAATATTTGCTAAATCATTTACATCATCACCCACATAAGCAACGGCACCAAAACTACTATTTCTATCTAAAAGAAATTGAGTTAAAAACGAAAACTTATCCTTAACACCCAAAAAAGTATGTTTTATTTGCAATTTCTTCATCCGCTGCCCAACTAACTCAGAATTTTCTGAAGTCATTACTATAACCTCAACCTGATTTTGTCTGATTATTTCTAACCCCATTCCATCACGCATATCAAATTTTTTAGCCATTTCTCCTTTGTCATCGTAATAAACACATCCATCAGTAAAAACACCATCAACATCTAATACTAAATATTCAATTCGTTGATGCACTTTCTTCTTTTTCTGGCGATCCGCAAGCAGACTTTCGACAATCTCCCAATCAGATAAGCTATCGATTTCTACAAGTGATTCTTCAGGCATCTTTACTAAACCAATTGAACCGCTAACTCTATTTTGAGAAGATAAAAAAGCTTCTTTTGTTGTTGTATAAACAGCACCATTTTCGATCAATAAACCTTCAAAATCCTGACGTCTCGGTCTTTTAAAAACGTCATAGTTTTGTGGAGTTCCGTCAGAATTCCAAGTAAAACGATGCGTATTGACAACAGTCAATGCAGCAGTTTTTTTATTTACAATAATTTCATTTAACGCAGCATTAATATCTTCTACTGCTGTCATTGGGGAAGTTGCCTGCAATAAACATAAAATATCAAAATCATATTGAACACTTTCTGCAAATTCCAACAAAACACTTTCCGTAGAAGCTGTATCAGACGCGTTGTCATCATTTCGTAAAAGCGCTTTTACTTTTGGAGACCAGAAATATTCTTTTTTTACATAATTAATTATTTCTTCATCGTCTGTAAAAATGTATATTTCATCTAATTCTGAAAAAATAGCTGCAGTCAGTGCCCATGAAAAAAGTGGGCGACCTAACATTTTCTTTTTATTTTTTCCAGGAATTCCTTTTGAATTTTTACGCAGTGGAATAATGGCTGTTTTTTTCATTTTTGACTTTTTTACTGTATAAACAGAAAATAATTAAATTATAGACTTAAGCTTATTAACAATCTTATCTAATGTTTTTTTCCTTTCTGAATTTGCCAAGAGAATGCCTTGTTCACTTATAGAATTATAAACTTCTAAACATCTATTCATTCTAATTATAAATTCTTCCGTAGTCATTTTATTTATAAATTCAAAAAGTTCATTAGGGCACTTAAAGTTCGAATAATCAATAAAACTATCTGTTGGAAAAATCTCGTATGCATTTGTATTTTTACCATAATAAATGGGTAGACAATAATTTTGAATGCTATCCCAAATTTTTTCAGTCATATAATTATAAGTCGCTGTGTTTTCAAAACATAAATTGAAATTATATTTATCCAATACATTTGTTTTACTTGGTCCCCAATTACCATCTCTGGAATCTTCTATTGAAACCCCCTTTGGCCAACCTTTACCATAAATATCAATAAGATTTATTTTATTTCCCTCTAAAGCAATTTTTGATCTCAAATTTATAAGGTCGATGTTTTCTCCATTATGCATTAAAGGAGGCGATTTAATACCTTTATAATACGACATTAAAGCAACAATCTTTTTTGAATCAAGCAAAAAATCTTTTGGCAACAAACCAAGGGTCTGATTCATTTTTTTCCTGTGTATGGAAATGTTTGTTACAAAAATATCTCTGGTATAAATATTCATAAAATGGCAACTAAATAAGCCAAACAAGTACTTTTTACTCGATTCAAAATGTGTATCAAATCTTGGCTCAACTGTCCAAATCAAGAATTTTTTCCCAAAAAATGTCCTCCAAAAATATTTTTTCAAAAATTTAAAATTTTGTGAAATAATAACATCTGAGTCCTTTACATTATCTACTATAACAATGTTATTTTGATTTAAATAATCTAAATCTCCTTCTTCAAAATCATCAAAAGGTGTATATTTAAATGAAGAAGCTTTATATAGTTTTATCAAGCTCATTAAAATTATATTTTTTTAAAATTATACTTTTTATGTAATTGAAATCCAAGCTTTCAATTATTTTTTTTTGGGGATCACTTAACTCTGTTACGGATAGAATTTTCAATCCATCAATAATATTATTTTTTATCTCTGATATATCTTCACAATTCTCAATCAACAAGCCGCTAATTCCATGAGTAATAACTTCTGCCGTTGCACCACCTGGATTTGACTGAATAGGATAGACACCCATACAAATAGCTTCCAGTAAAGTATTTGGAATTCCATCAGAATTACTATTACCAATATAAAGCAGTGATTTGCCCATTAATTTTATAACTTCAGAATGACTTATTTTTCCTTCAACTTGAAAATTGATCCATTCTTTTAAAATTGACTTTTTTAAATAATCAAAAGTTTCAACATCAGCTCCAAAAACGATTATTTTATATTGCAAGAGTTCATTGCTTAATGATTCTATTGCTTTTAGAACAGGTATTACCCGTCCTGATCGTCCTTGAAACCCTTTAATCAAAATAACATTTCTTTCACTTTTCGGTAACTTATATAATTCCATTTCAGCGAAATCAAAACCTCCACCTCCAGGGAAAACACCTAAAAACTCCCCAGTAAAACCATATTTTTTTGCTATTTCGTAGTCTCTTTTACAATCTGTAAACAAATAATTAATTCTTGGCAGCACCCGTTTTATATCTTTTAAATAAGTTGGCTCATTTTGAAAATAAAACAAATCGCTTCCCCAGGAAGAATAAATCCATTTTTGATTTGCGTATTTCTCCATAACCGAAATTATTGGAGTGCAAGATAAATATAATGCGAAACTATGAACTAGATCAGGTTGAATTTCATTTAAATATTTTTCAAAAACTGTAGCCGTATCTCTTTCAATATTTATTTGGATCTTCTTATAGATACCAGGAAATTTACTCTTTATGAATATGCGACCAGGGTAATTCCACTTCAATTTCCAGCCCGTTTTTTGAGTAACCCAATTTAGCCTTTCAATTTTACCACTCATACCGGTGATATCAAACCAATATACTTCATGACCAGAATCCTGAAGCTGGCTTGTCCATCTAAAAAAGTGGAGCGATGGTATTGAAACCATTAAGATTTTCATACTGGAAAATAAATTTTAAGCCGTATCGTTTTCTCTGCTTCGTTAAAAGAATAATGATAAGGCAAATTTCGATAATGAACAACTATTTCATTTAGGATCAAATCATTTACATTTTTCATAGATAAAAATTGCAAGTGTTTTTTACCCAATGCTTTTTTTGTTAGCTGCTTAATTTTATTTGCATTTTCAACATCCTTAACTGCAACCGAAATTAATTTCTTTTCAAAATTTTTCAATTGCGCCAGACACGCATTTACGGCAGCAATTTCAGGCAATAAATCTATTGTAAAATCGGGCGTACCAGATAATATGTTATACTCATTTGGGTCAGGCAAAACCCCCCATTGATTCTTTAGGTTTGTCAATGTTTGTTGAGTATTTTCAGAAAGCTTTATATAAGAATGATTTATTTTTTCTAAATTAAAATGAAACGGTTCTTGGCTTAATCTGGTTCTATAGGTTTTAGGATGCCATTGATGTTTTATAAAAATATATTTATCATAAAAGTCGACAGTTATTCCCAGATTACGTAAACGAATATGTACATCTGTATCTTCTGCCCCCCACCCATGATAAAATTCATTATATCCGTTAATTTTTTTCAATATTTCCGTAGGATAAAATGACATTCCTGTAGCTTCTTTTTTAGATTTAAAAGCAATAATGGCGTTGTTAAAATCTTTATTTAATGAAGCTTCTTGCTTGCTTAAAAAACCGACCTGAAAATAAGTCACCTTTTCTTCATTTTTTATTATATAGAGTTCTTTTACAAAGTCAGGATGAAAAATCATATCAATATCACCCACAAAAAAGTAAGGCGACCTACATTTTTTTAGTGCAATATTTATAGCTCTGCATTTGTTCCATAATTGACCGGATACCGGACATAGTACAGCATTTACTTTTGGATATTCCTGAAGCAGTTGTTTTAAATTGAATATATAATTTTCATTTGATCCATAATCAACAAAAAACAATTCAAACTCTTGATTAGATTGTCTGTATAAAGATTCAAAACAATTTTTTATCGTTTTTAAATTTCGATTTCGATTCGTTAAAACTATTGTTATCATTATAATTTTAGTAATGATTTAAATTTGGTATCACCTCTTCCTGCAATTTTGAATACCTGATAAAAGAAATTTATTCGTAATAAAGCATACTTAAATTTAATTGTTTTATTACAATTATAAGTATTAACAAAGGCTAAACATTTATTACAATCTTCATATTGTTTGCTTGCTAACTGGTGGCGAAAAACACCCAAAACCATTTTTACAAGGGCTAAATTAATTTCTGCATTATTTGGAGCCTGCAATAAAACTCTTCTTTTTACTTCTAAATAAGATTCTATGAAAATATTTAGTTTACCATTTAAGGTTGTTATAGAGTTATTATTTCTTCTAACATAAATTAAAATTTCTTCTATAATTTCAAAACTCTTAAATTTTAAAAGAATTCTAGAATACAGCTCCATGTCTTGAGATTGCAACAAATTTTCATCAAATAATGTAGAATTCATTAAAACTTCTCTTCTCCACGTAGGGGTTATCATTAATATAGAACATCTTCCTAAGATATAGTCTGTATAAATATCTCCGGTAAATTTATTTATAGTTATTTCTTTTAGATTCTTTTCAAGAAATAGCCCTTCGAAATTCTGAGTTTGACAAAGACAAAAATCTATGTTTTTATTGTTCTCAAATATTTGTTGTTTTTTTTCTAAATGTTCAGGATGCATTAAATCGTCACTATCAAAAAAATGTATCAACTCTCCCTGACTTAATTCAAAACCATAATTCCTGCAGGCATTTGCTCCTTTGGGCTTATTAGCAGGCCGCTTATAAGACTTAATTCGGGAATCTTTCTTTTCATAAAATTCCAGAATTTCACTTGTATTATCCGTTGAGCCATCATCAACAATAATACATTCCCATAATTTATATGTTTGATTTATAATAGATTCTAAAGTCTCCGGCAATAAATGGGCTCTATTGTATGTGGGAATAATAATTGAAATCATTTTCTGTATATTATACTTTTCAGTTTAAGTTTAATTAAAAATAACTTCAGTTCATATTTTAATTTACCAAGGTATTCTTTTGGTAAATTAAAGCCTATTTTAAAAAGAAATAAAGCAGTTAGTTTTATTTTTGAAGGATATTTTAACTTATGCAGTTGATAGTGTGCAATTGTTTCATTTTTCCACCTATTTAAAGAGCCTTCTTCATCTCGTTTAATATGATAAAAGAAAGTTTCATTAAAGTCCATTATTTGATAACCTTCTTTGATAACTCGTTCTGACCATTCTTTATCTTCACTAAAAACAAGCTTTTCATCAAATTTAAATTTGTTCCAAATTTTTTTGTTAACCATAGCGCAGCCAGCCATAAGACCAAATTTTAAACCATCATTTACTAAAAAATCATTTTGAACGGCTCGTAAATAATTTGAATATGAATTAATATAACGCAGTCCTGCTAGCTCCGGATTAGAGATAAATGGTTTTATTGAATTTTTAAAAAACGAATTCCCAATTGGTACCGCATGCGAACTTAACAATAATACTAAATCATTTTTGGCATTCTCAATTCCAAGGTTAATTGCTTTTCCATAAGTAAAATTTTCAATTGTTATAATCTTGCATTTAAATTTTTCAGCTACGATTATACTCTCATCTGTCGACTTATTATCTACTACAATTATCTCATCGATATCATCATTGTATATTTTTCGCAAAATATTCAAAATAGATTCTAAAGCTGTTGCTTCATTTTTGTTTCGTATAATTATAGAAATCATTTTTTACTTATTAAAAATTTTTTATTTGATCATTAGTGAGCCCTTTATAGCGTAATACCCAATTTTTAATAAATCTATTATAGAAAATTTTTCTAAATATCTTTTCAGTAAAAAAGCAATACAATGGCTTTGGTTTTAAAACTTTTAGTGGTGTATTTATAATTTTATTTATTTTTTTCTCCTTCAGTGTTCCAAGCTTTTCAGTCATCCAGTCTTCTAATATGTTTCCTAAATGAAAAGCATAATTTCCATAGGTGGCTAAACGATATCCACCCATTTTAAGAACTGGCAAATCTGTATATAAATATTCACTATCACCGCCCAATTTGTAGATGCTGTTATTTTTTGGCATTTTTGAAAAAACCTCCTTCTTATAAGTACAAACAAAATGAGAACTTCCTAATACTGCTACTGTGTCATCCTTGCTTTTTATTGTTGCAATAACATCTTTATATTTAATATCAAGCCACGGCCATCCAATACTATTAGCAAACAATGTCATACTTTCGGGATCTTTTACCGGTCGAAATTTTAATCTTGATGAAAATAAATAGTTAAACCAAATATTGCTTGTTAATCGAAAGTGCGTTCTAAAAACCGGAACCGGACTTACTGCGCCAGCTTTTGGGAAAGCCTTGAAAACTGCCAAGACTTCTTCTTCCCAATTGTTATCAAACAAAACATCGGCATCTGTAATTGTAATTAAACGTTCTTCGGCTGTACGCAATGCTTTTAAGATGCTATTTATTTTGCCAACATTTTCTTTTTCGATTATTAGTTCATCTATTAATTGTTCTTCCTGAAATTGAAATAGTTTGTTATTTACTGAATGACAGCAACCATTACTTATAACCGATACTTTTATATTTGAAAATGAAGTTTTGTGAAGTGACGACAGGCAATAAGAAAAAATGGTAAAAGCATCTTTATAGTAGCCATCTTCTGCCGGAATATATAATGGAATTATTATTCGATGATTTGAATTCGAAACTGGTAATAAAATATCTTTCGAAAGATTTTTCCCTTTTCTCATTATATCTTTATCATATTCTCAATTATTAATAAATGTACCAAATAAATCTACAAAGTTACAGACGAAATTTGGAGCTACAATTCTGTTAAAGCACTATTTAATTAAAAAAAAAATTTGGTTTTTGTAATTTTAGTAAACCAAAAAAAATCTAAACTCATTAAATTATATATTGTTCTTCCAAAATTTTGTCTACGGTAAAGACTTTGCTTTTTTATACATTTCTGCAAAAGTAACTTATACTGTGTCGAATCTATTCGCTTTGATTTTTTCATAGAAACTAATATTTTTTTTAAATATAGAGGATAATCGATATATCCATTTTTATTCTTAGAAATATTAAAATCATGAATTCTATAATACGCTAATACTTTTTCAGTATAATAAAATTTTGTAAAAAAAGAACAACGAGTCCAAAACTCAGCATCTTCCCCGTTTGGAAGCATTTTTTCATTAAAAAATCCTACTTTTTCTATTATTTCTCTTCTTACTAATGGTGTTGGCATCATCAAAGTAAAATTGCCAAACATAGATAAGGAAACATCTCCATGCTTATTTCTCCAATGATTACTTTTTCCAATGATTTCAGATTTTAAGTTTCCCTCAGAATCAATAATCTGGCACGGAGAATGAACCAACCCAAAATCTAGATTATTATTTAAAATCTCAACTTGTATTTTAATTTTATCTTTTATCCAAAGATCATCATCATCTAAAAAGGCAATAAATTCACCTTTCGCCTTTTTAATACCAATATTTCTTCCTGTAGAAGGCGTACCACTTTTTGGTATTTTTTCATAATAAACATTAGAATATCCGGAGCAGATCTCATTATTTTGATTTCCTTTCGAATCATCATCAATTACTATAATCTCAATATTTTGATATGACTGTTCTAAAACACTTTTTAAAGTCAATTCTAGATAGTGAGGTCTATTACATGTAGTAATAATTACACTGACCAAAAAATTATGTAAGCACATATTTATGATATATTTTTTGAAGAAGTAGTATTGTGAATTACAGAAATAATATTTAATTTAATAAGACCGCTTTTAAAAAATTAAGAATAGTATTATAAAAACAATATTGTTAGTAAGACCTACGCTAATCAAATTTCCTTAGGAAACCAAGTTTCACTAAAAATTGTATTTTTTTTGATTTTTTAAGACTAGAAAGAGTTCCTTTTATTTTAAGCATTTGCTTTATATCATTAATATGACCGGCGAAATTAGAATTTAATACTGCTTCTCTTTCTTTATAAATCAATATTGCATTCTTATTATCTGAACTTAAACCATCCAAGTAATAGGTTGCAAGTGTCTTATTTACTTTTTGATAACTACAATTAAACTTAAATAATGCAAGAATAAAAAATTTCCAATCTGCGACTATTTTTAAATCTTCGTCATATAAGCCTACTATATCAAAAAGTTCCTTTTTAATTATAGTAGATTGGTGGCATAATGTTCCTGTATAAAAAAAAGAAAAGTCCAATATATCTGGATAAGAAACATTTTTTGATTCTTTTTGATCGACATATAAAATATTAAAATAAATTAAATCAAAATTATTGATTTTATGGTGGTTTTCATAAAGTGTTGCGTTGTCGTAAAAATGATCCCCACTGTTTAAAAACAATAAGTATTCCCCATTTGCTTTAGCAATACCTTTATTCATTGCATTATAAATTCCATTATCTGGTTCACTTATCCAATAATCTATTTTATCGCTATGCCTTTCTATGTAGTCAGCACTGCCATCTTTGGAACCACCATCAATAACAATATATTCAAACTCTTGCCAGGTTTGATTGACCACACTTTCAACGGTCTTTTTTAGTCCGTTTAAATTGTTATAATTAATAGTGATTATTGTTAGTTTCATTAAAATTAACCTTTTAGCATATTTTTTTTATGAATGCAAAATTGAATTAAATAGTTTCTCGTATTCATAAGCTTGAACTTTAAGATCATATTTCTCTACGGCATTTTTTCTTATTTCACTAGAATCAAATACATTTTCAAATTCTAAAAATTCTTGCAACGTTTCAAGCAATGACTGAACACTAATCTCTTTAACAAGTAAACCATTTTTTTTATGCTGAATCATATCTACAATTCCACCAACAGAAAAACCAATTACAGGTGTACCACACATCAATGATTCTAGAACCGTATTTGGCAAATTATCCATTAATGATGGAATGACAAATACATCTGCTGCTGAATAAGCTATACTCATTAACCTTTCATCGTAAATAGGCCCAAGCTCGTAGATATTATCAATTGACGCAAGCGCGCTGTTTTTATTTCCAATAGCACACAAAACAAGATCTGGATTTGCCAATTTTTCAAAAGCTTTTTTTAGAAATACAAATCCTTTTCTATTATTATTAATTGAATCTGCAACAAATAAAATCACCCTTTTATCTTTCGGAATATTTAATAATTCTCTTGAAAACTTCTTATCCCGAGGCGAAAAAACTTCCGAATCCAAACCATAAGGAATACAAATTACTTTATTATTTATAAAAACCTCACTTTTCCTTGCCTCTTCTGCCAACCATTGACACGGTGCTACAATTGTTAGATTATTGACTTTAGAAATTGCTTGTTTTTTTATTTCAATGTTCTCTTTTGCAATTCTTTTTTCCTCTTCTGAAATTTGTCTTTTGATAGGAAATCCAAACTCATCTATCCCTAAATATTTTTCTTCATAATGTTCTCCTCCACTAAAGGGATTCATATCATGTAATGTCCAAACTACAGGTTTATTATTAATTTTAAAAAAATTTTGATAGTCTAAAAAATTGGCGACCCAATGTAAATTAACAATATCCGATTCCTTATAAAACTCAGATTGCATAATGTCAAAATGAGAATTTGGAAAGCTGAACATTTCAAAACCCTTGTTCCTATTCTTCAGAAATAAAAGTTCTTTATCTTTTGAAATATCTTTATTTGAATAGAGTTTTAGCTCTTTACGAATTCGCTTTAACTTATTACTAATTTTTTCAAAAAAACTACGTGTTTTAGCAGGTTGAACAAAACTGAATGATTTTATCCAATTGTTCTGTTTAAATCTGAGTAAAACATTAGACTTAATTCCAATCGAAAGTAATCCTAAGTGCAGGCGTTTGCAGGAATTAGCTGCACCGCCTCTATCGTACGTATTTACAATAAATATTTTCAAATTAGATCTTTTTTAAATCCATAGATATTTAGTTGCATATCCATCTTATTATAAACATGAACATTTACAAATGGCGATTTACTACTTAAGCCTGGTGAGGAAATATGCAACCTGTAATCTGCTTTTATCAAAATATCCATAATTTCATTTATACTTTGATCTTGTCCAACGAATGAATGATATTCTATGAAAATTCTATCTACATTATCTAAACAATCTTTTATATCTCTTAGGACAACGGTTTCAGAACCTTCAATATCTAGTTTTAAAAAATCGACCTTATTTTTAAGATATGGCACAAGAGATGTCACCTCAATAGTTTCTGTTGCAATACCAGTTGTGTCAATATCTGCAATTAAACCAGCATCAGCACCTTCTGAAATAAAAAAAAGTTCCTTATTTTCATTCCATAATCCTTTTTTTACAAGTTCAATATTATTGAAATTAAAAGATTCTACATTACTCTTTAATATGTTAAAAATATTAGCATCTGGTTCAAACGCAATTAATTTTGAAGATGGGTATAATAATTTCAGATAGATAGTTGCAAGACCAATATTTGCACCACCATCTATAATATAAGGTTCAGGGTTTAATGTCTTGAATTTATATATTTCTTCTATAAAAATCTCCTTCTTCATAAAATGAAATGAGGCTCCATCAGGAATTGTAATTTGATGTCCTTTTAAGTCTACAGTAGTTTTTGTATATCTAGGAAATTCGAGAAAGTTTCTTTTAGAATTTCTTTTTTCCTTAAGATTTAATTTTCTACTTATTAATTGAATTAATTCTGGAGCGACTATTTTTTTTATAATTTTTTTATATTGAATTCTTAAGCCTCTATTTGTTTTGATAGGGCCCTTTTTTACTGCTTTTATTATTTCAGTTTTTAAAGTCACGTTCTTTTTAGTTAAATCGATATCTTTTTTATCATCGAAATATATTTTTTGTATTTCTAAATCTTGACTGCAATGAACTCCTGTTCCATCAAAACCAATATTTTTCAACAAGGCAATATTTGGAAACAGAAATACACCTTTTTCTAATAACATTGAAACATAAAATCTTACTGCCCAAGAATCATTTTTACCTTCGACCTGATCCTTAAGCATCTGCAGGTAATGTAAATTTCCAAAATCTAATTTATCTTCAATTTTGTTTTTTTGAACAATATCTAATAGTTCTTGTCCATTAAAATTAATTTTATTCCACTTATCAGCCCAGGTTCCATAACCCCAAGAACTCATTATCGGTAAAAAATATGTTTGTTCGGGTATTTTTTTTGAACTTGGAAAACAGTAACCGGTAACTCCGTAAACATTGTTTGCATTTTCATAAATTTCTAAAGCTTTATTCATAAACTTTAGAAAAAAAACACCAACAAAAATATCATCTTCCAAAACAATAACCTTTTTATGGATATCTATTATTTCAGTTACACCATCTATAATAGAATTAGCAAGGCCTTTATTTTTTTCCTGAATTTTAACGATAACTTTTTTAAATCTGTTCTCAGCTTTTATTAAGGCTTGCACCTCTTTAATTTTTAACAAACTATCATTTGATTCGTTTTTTTTTGCTCCATCACAATATATATATATAATACTGTCTTTTGCTTCTTGATTTCTGGCAAGTGCATCAAGAACTTGCTGTGTGTGCCAAGGTCGATTAAAAGCAAATAGAATAATGGGAGCTAATGTCATTATAAAGAAGTTGCAAATTGATATTTTTTCGTAGCTATAACGGTATTAGTTTTATGACCAATATAGTTTTTTGTAAAAATCTCGATTTTTTTATCTCTTAAAACAGTTAATATATCTTCCACAGTGTCTTTTTCACCTCTTCTATTTGTATCATCAAACAAAATAATAAATTCTTGATCCGAATCAAATTCTTCAATCTTTGCTATGATATCATATCTTGAATATTTAGGGCTACCAAAAGGGCCATCAACGATATACAAATCAAACTGTCCTTTTACTTTTTCACTAAAACCATCATACGAATTACTTTTTTGTCCCTTTATTTCAATTTCCTTAATTGGACAAAAAATAACATTTGACCTATTTACTAAAGAAAACCTGTTTTGAAATTCTTTAATCCAATTTTTATCTTGCTCTACAATTGTGTGTGTAGAATCTAAAAGATAGTTGTCTAAAAAAGAAGAAATAAATTTGCTTGATTCACCTAACCCCAGATCTAATATTGTTTTCGGCTTATAATCAGATAAAATTCTATTCAAAACATAAAAAAAAGAATAATTTCCAGCCCATCTCCCAACATTTAAAGGAAGTTCTTCTAACCATTTTTTCCCTCTTATACTATCATGGTATACATGAGCCCATTCCAACTCTTTAGATAGACGAATTTGTTCATGTTGTCTATTCGCGTTTTCACTAATTATCTTTTTTATTTTCGAAATCATAATATAATTTTAATTAATTTCATAATTAAGCAAAATTGAACCTTGATTTGCAGGAATCAATTTACCAGTTCCATAATAATCTTTTTCTATTACTGTAAAAGGCATCACAGAAGAGAGCCAGTCAGAAATTTCATTATTAATTTCAGCAAAAATATTACAAGTGTACTCACCTGGGGCTAATGGTAAGTTCGTAATTTTAAAAATTATTTCCCCCTTAGTTACATCAAAATCATGAACAATATTATTTGACGAAACCCAAGCAACTCTGTCTCCTAAATAATTATTTATACCAACATCAATACGACTATTAAGAATTACCTTACTTAAGTCTATAGAATAATTTAGTTGTATTTGAACATCTGAAAATGTCTCAATATTATCAATTTGATCTGAATTACTGCCTATTATTCTTCCGCTATTAAAAAATAAAATTCCATTTCCATTTCTTTCTGTTATTTCAGATAATTTAGTTCTTACCGTATTTTGATTGGCCAAATAATATGAGATAACATCACTAGTTAAACCAGTCGTTACAATCATTCCACGTTCCAATAAAACACATCTCGTACATAAATTTTCAATTGCCGCCATATTATGACTAACAAATAAAACTGTCCTTCCGCCTTGTCTGGAAATATCCTGCATTTTACCTATTGCTTTCTTTTGAAATTCAGCATCGCCTACAGCTAGTACCTCATCAATGACCAAAATTTCAGGTTCCAGAAAAGCAGCTACAGCAAATGCTAACCGGACCGTCATTCCAGAACTATATCTTTTTACCGGTGTATCAATATATCGCTCACAGCCAGAAAACTCAATAATATCATTAATTTTTGAAGTGATTTCTTTTTTGGTCATACCCAAAATTGCTCCATTTAAGTAGACATTTTCACGTCCTGTCATTTCGCCATGAAAACCTGTTCCTACTTCAAGAAGCGAAGCAATACGACCACGACACTTAATACTACCAGTAGTGGGCGCTGTTACTTTTGAGAGTATCTTAAGCAGTGTTGATTTTCCTGCACCATTTTTTCCTATTATACCTAAAACTTCACCACGCTCTACTTCAAAATTGATATCCTGCAAAGCCCATACATAATCTGAAGTTCCTTTTGTAGAACGATCATTAGTATCGCCAATTTTTAAATATGGGTTTTCTTTTCCACGTATTGCGTGCCACCACTTATTAAAATCATGACTCAATGTGCCTGTACCAACTTGACCTAAACGATATTGTTTAGAAATATTTTCGGCCTTTAAAATAATATCTTTTTCCAATTGTGAATTGTAGGTTGTAAATTTATCTAATAAAAAAAAATGATCTAAACGGTATCTATAAAGCTTTTTTCTGTTTTGTTAAAAATCAAAAGTCCTATAAAAAAAGCGGCTATTGTCACGCCTACTGTATAACATAATCCTAAAATCGAAATTTCGCCTACACCTAAAAGCATATAACGAGCAGTCTCAATAACATAAGCCAACGGATTGTATTCCACAATCCAACCATATTTAGGCAATTTTTCTTTAATTAACTCCATTGGATACATAACTGCAGATAAATACATGAGCAATTGTATCCCAAAACCAACTAAATAACTGAAATCACGATACTTTGTCACCATAGAGGAAATGATCATACCTAAGCCTAATCCCAATATCCCCATGATAATAACTAAAAAGGGAAAAAACAAAACCATGCTATTTAAATTTAAATTGGCACCCTTAAAATAATAGATAATATAAAAGATAACAAAAATTAAAAATTGAATTCCAAACTTGATTAAATTAGAAATGACAACAGAAAGTGGTGTAATAAATCGTGGAAAGTAAACTTTTCCAAATATTCCTGCATTAGATTTAAACGTATCTGAAGTTCCATTGAGGCAGGATGTAAAATAATTCCAAACCATAATACCTGCCAGATTAAACAAAAAGGGAGGAATTGATCCTGTATTAATTCCAGCAACATTATTAAAGATTATAGTAAATGTAATAGAAGTAAATAAAGGTTGAATTAAGTACCAAAGCGGCCCCAAAACTGTTTGCTTGTAAACAGTAATTACATCTCGCTTTACAAAGAGAAATAATAAATCTCTGTACTGCCAAACCTCTTTAAGATTTAATGTGAAGAATTTATTTTTTGGCGTTATTTCAAAAAGCCATTCATTATTATTATCTGTAGTATTCATTTTTATATTGCTCGCAAATTAAGTTGTAAGTTTTGTTATTTTTAATACAGCGGCGAATTAACAAGATTTTTAGTCGTTTAAAAATTCCCAAAAAAGGTAAAAGGCGTTTTAAAAAAAACACCTTTTACCTTTTATTTATTTACATTATGTATAATCCTTTATTTATCTAAAACTTCGAAAGCAGAATTCATGCTTTTAAATTCAGGAACAATTTTTTTCATTTTAGCGACAATATCGTCATTGTCATAGAAATCTGCAATACCTATTAACTCATCAATCTCGGTATGAAGATTTTCATATTCATCCTGAATTTCCTGCGCAATCATTATTTTATTATGATAGGTCGGTAATGTTTTAGAAGTATCATTTAACAATTCTTCGTAAAGCTTTTCTCCTGGTCTTAAACCAACTATTTTTATCTTGATTTCTTTCTCTGGAATAAACCCTGCCAATTTGATCATTTTTTTTGCCAAATCGATAATTCGTACTGGTTTACCCATGTCAAAAATATAAATTTCACCTCCATTACCCATAGCGCCAGCTTCTAGAACCAACTGACAAGCTTCAGGAATAGTCATAAAATATCGGATAATATCCTGATGAGTTATGGTCACCGGACCACCCTCGGCAATTTGTTTCGTAAATAATGGAACAACAGATCCATTAGATCCCAAAACATTTCCAAAACGTGTTGTAATAAACTTTGTTACACCTCCGTCAAGATTCTCTTTTTGATTCTTCAAGAATAAAGACTGTACATATTTTTCTGCTATGCGTTTACTCGCGCCCATTACATTGCTTGGGTTAACAGCCTTGTCTGTTGAAACCATAACAAATTTTCTAACACGATATTTACAAGATAGGTCAGCCAAATTTTTAGTTCCCTTAATATTTGTTAGAATTGCCTGCGACGGATTTTCTTCCATCAGAGGAACATGTTTGTATGCCGCCGCATGAAAAACAACATGAGGATTATAATTTTTAAAGACTTTTTCCAGAGCTTTTTTACTTTTCACATCAGCAATTACAGCAGCAATTTTTGTTTGCGAATTCATTGCCAGTGTCTCCAAACACAAATTATGAAGAGGTGTTTCAGCATGGTCAAGTATTATTACCACTTTCGGGTTGAAACCAAGAACTTGCCTAACAATCTCGCTCCCAATAGATCCTGCAGCACCTGTAATAAGGATTGTTTTATCTTTTAATTGTTTAGAAATTAATTTGCTATCCAAAACAATAGGTTTTCTTTCTAATAAATCCTCAATTTGAATATTTTTTACTTTTTGGGAAATCTCTTTCTGATTTTCCCAATCCGAAATCAATGGAACTGTATAAACTCTGTAATTAAATTCTAAACATTGATCAACTATAATTAATTGTTCTTCTTTAGATAAACTTTTATCTGCTATAATTACTCCTTCAGCAGCAACAGAGCGCATTAAGGCAGGTAATTTCTTCCTTAAAATCAAAATAGGCAAATCTAACATTCGCTTAGATGCATTTTGATTGTTTTTATCTACAAAACCAACAATCTTAAATCTGGAAGGCGTTTCAAATTTTAAAGCATTTGCAACCGAAATTGCATTTGCATCTGTTCCGTAAATTACGGTTCTGATCAATTTAGAATTTGTCTTCTCTGAAAAATACAATTCAAAAGTTTGTTTTACAATTACGCGATATAAAAACAATCCACAAAAAGATAAAACCAGGTTAATGAAAAGAGCCGTATTTAAAAATGCTTTATGTCCTGTGTATAATTCAAAAACTAAATTGAAAAATAAAAAAAACACTAAAACCGACATTTGAGAAAACAGAAGTTTTATAGCATCTATGTACGAGGAGTGTCTTATAATTCCGGAATAGGTTCTAAATAACCAAAAGAAAAAGACATTTACCGTAATAAGGCTTCCTACGAAATAAAAATCATACGAAGTAATAATATAACCTAACGCAGTTCCTTCAAACAGCATATAAGTGAATGTAAAGGAAAAAGCCAGCACTAGTACATCAATTCCAATAATAATCCACCGAGGCAAATAACTCAGATTATTAATCTGAGCTCTTAAATTCCTTGGAGAGAATGAATTATGCAATAAATCGGCTATTTTGGTCTGCTTATCTGTATTCAATTTGATTAGATTTGATTTTGTAAATCTTGTATGTATTACAAAAATACAAATTAATGGCTTTAAATATAACTATATTATCTTGTAATTTAAATTTTAGTACCTTTTTTCTTTTGCTTTAAAAATTCAATTAAATATGCTCCATAACCTGATTTCACTAATGGTAAAGCTAATTCTTCTAATTGCTGATCATTTATAAAACTTTGCCTCCATGCAACCTCCTCAATACAGCCCACTTTTAATCCTTGTCTTTCTTCCAAAACCTGAACAAATTGTCCAGCCTGCATTAAGCTGTTAAATGTACCTGTATCCAACCAAGCAGTGCCTCTGCTCAAAATACCAACTTTTAAAGCTTCCTTCTCCAAATAAACTTTATTTACATCGGTAATTTCATATTCACCACGGGCACTGGGCTTAATATTCTTAGCAATTTCAACTACAGAGTTATCGTAAAAATAAAGTCCAGGAACTGCGTAACTAGATTTTGGTTCTTGTGGCTTTTCTTCAATAGAGATCGCTTTAAAATTTTCATCAAATTCTACAACTCCATATCGTTCGGGATCAGAAACATGATACGCAAAAACAACCCCACCATTTGGCTTTGTATTCGATTTCAGCAGTTCCTGCATATTTGATCCAAAAAATATATTATCCCCTAGAATCAAAGCTACGTCATCTGAACCAATAAACTCTTCTCCAATTACAAAAGCTTGCGCCAATCCATTTGGAATCGCTTGCTCAGCATAACTGAATTTACATCCTAAACTGGATCCATCACCTAATAATTTCTTAAAATTGGGCAAATCATGAGGTGTTGAAATTATTAATATTTCATTGATTCCAGACATCATCAATGTTGACAATGGGTAATAAATCATTGGTTTATCATAAACCGGCATCATTTGCTTGCTCATGGCAAGTGTCAAAGGATGTAATCGTGTTCCAGAACCTCCTGCTAAAATAATTCCTTTCATATATTCTGATTTTAGATTGAAAAATATAGATTTTTTTTGAGTCTTTATAATCTAATCTTCAACCGTTTTTTTTAACATTTTCCTTAAACTCTCTTTATAATCTGGCACGACTAAATTATAAGTTTCTTTAATTTTTTTTTTATCTAATAATGAAAACTTAGGACGTTTTGCGGGAGTAGGATAAGCAAATGATAGAATGCCGTTGACTTCACATCTATAACTTCCTAATTCTTTTATAGCCAATGCAAATTCGTACCAGCTTATTTCTCCTTCATTTGAATAATTATAAATCCCTGGAATCCAATTTTTGTATTCCAAAATTATCATCATAGCATTTGCTAAGTCTGCGGCATAAGTTGGTGAACCTACTTGATCATTAACTACGTTAATTGTGTCCCTTTCCTCCATTAAACGCTGCATTGTTTTAACAAAATTATTTCCAAATTTACTGTAAACCCAAGATGTTCTTACAATAATAGAATTTGGATTTTCCTTTAAACATGCTACTTCACCTGCTCTTTTGCTTTCTCCATATATGTTTATAGGATTTGTTTCTGCATCTTCTCTTAAAGCAACTGAAGAAGATCCTTCAAAAACATAATCCGTAGAAATTTGAATTAATTTTATATTTTTCTTTTCTGCATATTTTGCGATTAATTCTACAGCCAAATGATTAACCGTAAAAGCCAATTCTTTTTCTATTTCTGCTCTATCAACTGCTGTATAAGCAGCACAATTTAAAATTACATCGGGATTTATTTCGTCTAGTTGAATTGAAAGCTTATCTAGATCATCCAAAGTGACTTTATTTCTATCAGCAAAAACCCAATTATATTGTGGATATTCTAACGACAAAACAGCTAATTCAGACCCTAATTGTCCATTACCTCCAGTTACTAGAATTTTTTTCATTAAAATAAACTATTACAATTTTCAATAAAGGGAAGGACTTTGTCTTTTTCAGAAACTATGGCTTTTTCTAAACTTATTCCCCAATCAATATTCAATGATGGATCATCATACTTAATTCCACCTTCAAAATCCCTATTATAAAATTGATCACACTTATACAAAACCGACGCAGTCTCACTTAAAACTGAAAAACCGTGTGCAAAACCTTGTGGCACCAAAAGCTGCTTTTTGTTTTCTGAAGATAATAAAACACTAAAGGATTTACCATAAGTAGGCGAATCTTTTCTTAAATCTACAGCTACATCAATAATTTCACCATCTAAAACACGAATTAGTTTTGTTTGGGCAAATGGTGGGTTTTGATAATGTAGTCCTCTTAAAGTTCCTTTATTAGAAAATGATTGATTATCCTGAACAAAATCTATTTTTATTCCTAAATCTTCAAATTTAGTTTTACTATAAGATTCAAAAAAATAACCTCTCTCATCTCCAAAGACAGTTGGTTCAACAATAACTAGATCTTTTATATATGTTTTTTCAATTTTCATCCTACAGTATTCCTGAAATTTTATATGTTATTTAAAAAAAGTATTGATTACTCCTTTAATTCTATTTTTTTCCTTATTTGTTAAATTTACTCCCGATGGCAAACATAATCCTTTTTCGAATAATTCTTCGGCAACTTTATTACCATAATAAGGATATTTTTCAAAAATTGGCTGTAAATGCATTGGTTTCCAAAGGGGCCGACTTTCAATATTTTCTGCTTCAAGAGCCAATCTTAAGGTTTCTCTATTTTTCATATTATCCCTATCTTGTTTAATTAAAATGGTGTTTAACCAGTAATTTGAAAAATAGTTTTCTTCTTTCACTTCAAAAAGTTCAACAAAATCTATGGCTTTAAAAAGATCCTTGTAAAAATGATGATTTTCTAGTTTTCTTTGGATATTTTCTTCCAAAATTTTCATTTGCCCAATACCAACACCTGCACAAATATTACTCATTCTGTAATTATAACCAATTTCACTATGCTGATAATGTACTGCCTCGTCTTTTGACTGCGTAGCATAAAAAATAGCTTTTTCTTTTATCTCTTTAGATTTTGAAATTAATGCCCCTCCACTTGAAGTAGTAATAATTTTATTTCCATTAAATGACAAAATTCCAAAAGTTCCAAAAGTTCCGCATTTTCTTCCCTTGTAGTAACTTCCTAAAGCTTCTGCACTATCTTCTATAATTGGAATTTCATACTTGGCTGCAATTGCATGAATTTGATCAACTTTATAAGGTGTGCCATATAAATGGACCGCAATTATTGCTTTGGGTTTTCGGCCTTTTTTTATTCTGTCTCTTATCGCGATTTCCAAATTTTCAGGGCAAATATTCCAGGTTTCTAATTCGCTGTCAACAAAAATAGGAATAGCTCCTTGATAAAGAATTGGATTTGCTGATGCTGAAAATGTCATTGTTTGACAAATAACTTCATCATCCTTTTTTACTCCAAGCAAAATTAAGGCTAAATGAATTGCAGATGTTCCTGAATTTAATGCCGTAGCAAATGTTTCTTCGCTTAAATATTTTTGGAGTCTAATTTCAAAACTATCAACATTTGGTCCTCCAGAAGTAATCCAATTCGCATCAATTGCTTTCTGAATATATTCTTGTTCAAATCCACTTGGTTGTGCTACTGCTAAAAATATTCTTGAACTATCCATTTATGAGCCAATAATCTAAGGGATAACGAACATCATCTTCTTTCACACTTGTTAAGGGTAAAGTTGAAAATGATATTAATTTTGAATTTCTTTCTATGGCTTCAATAGCATTGGCATAACCCGCAGGAATGTATACTATTTTGCTGTCAAATTCTGACACAAGAATTGTTTCAATCTCCAAATTCTTTGCAGGGTTTTCCCAATTATCAATTTTCACAAAGTGAATTTTAAAAGATCCACTTAAGCAATAAAAATTTTTAGCATCTAATTTATGACCTTGCCAGGCACGAATCGGACTCTCATCAGAATTACTAATAATATAGAACCTCTCAATGTCCTTAAAACTAAAATCATTTACATATGAAATTGTTCCGCGATGATCTGAAAAGCTACCTCCCTTAACTATTTTTGGATTCATGAATTCAATTTTAACTTATTCTTTCTTAACAAAGAAAACTTTATCGAATACACAAAGAGCAAAGGAATAACTACTATTGCAAATAATAGTACATCATTCACTTTTTGATAGAGAGCAATTACTAAAATCGAAACTCCTACTTGTATCAATGCATAAAATAATGAAACTAATCTATGTTGTATTTTGAATTCATTACTCAATACTTGATAAAAATGCAATCTGTGAGCTTCAAAAATATTTTGTCTTAAATACAATCGATGTAGTATTGTGGATACAGCATCTACACCGTAAATGGATAAAAATAACAACCAAATAAGCGAATTTGTAATTAAGATAAGCTTTAAAACGAGGTAAATAATCCAAAATGCGATTGCAATACTCCCTACATCACCTGCAAAACATTTTGCTCTTTTTCTATAATTAAAGAATAAGAAAACAATGCTTGCAATCATTCCGTATTTAATAAAAAGTCCGTCAGTAAATAATTGTAAATAAGTATTAACCCATAACAAAGCGCCCATAACAACTAAAGTATAGAGCCCCGTAATGCCATTAATACCATCCATGAAATTATATGCATTAATTAATCCAATTGCCAAAACATAAGCAATTATAACTCCCCATATCGGAACCAAATCAAATAGTTCTAAATCATAAAAAATCAATGTAATCGCCAGGAAGTGAATTGAAATTCTGATTTTATTTGATAAACTTTGAATATCATCCCAAAAACTCACAAGACTAACTAAGGTGATTCCGGTAAAGAAAAAATAGTTATTCTTAAAATGCTGTACAAAATAAAGCAAAGCTGAAAACCAAAAAATTATTCCGCCTCCTCTTAAGGTAATTTCTGTATGCGAACTACGAAGGTTAGGTTTATCAATGATATTATAACGATCGGCTACTTTAAAATAAAGAAGCATTAAAATCATCAATAGTAAGCCTAGTATTGTGTATTCCATTATTTATTTATGAAGCTTTTTATTGTTTTTTCTAATCCTTGCTGCGCTGTAAAAGGCAATTTTTCTATTCCAAGAACTGATTTTATTTTAGAATTAGATACTCTATAATTTTCAGTCATTTTTTTAATAGTTTCTGAATTTAATGGAAATCGTATCAAATCTCCAATTTTGGCTATATTTTTTATAACACTTTGCGGAATTGCCAGAGACAAGTTTTTTTTATTTGAAACCGATGATATAAGTTGAATTAATTCGTTAGTTGATAAAACTTCATCATCAGAAAAATTATATACTCCGGAAGGAATTTCTTTATTCTCGAGAATTTCCTTAATCAAGAAGTTTAGATTATCAATACCCAGAAAAGATCTTTCATTATGAAAAGCTGCCAACGGGTAAGGCATTCCTTTTTGAACCACATTATATAATAAATTCAGATTTCCTTTATTACCGGGACCATGAATCATACAAGGTCTAATAATAAAAACTCTTTTATCTTTATGGAGTTTTTGCGATAAAATATATTCTTCTGCTTGTAATTTTGATTGCCCGTATGGAGTTTTTGGATATGCCTGTATATCTTCAAACAAAACATCAGAAACCTCATCTGCAACAGCTTTTACGCTGCTAAAATATATAAAATCACGGACTTCACTTTCTAAAAAAAAATCAAATAATTCTTTTGTTAATTCGGTATTGACTCTAAAATATTCTGAATCATCAGAAGTATTTTTTGTATCATGTGCTTTTCCTGCTAAATGAATAATTGCTTCTGCATTAGAATTATTATTCCAATTTGAGTTACGCAAGAAAATAGGGTCAATTAAAAAATTTTCCGCTAATAGATATTTCGAGAGATTTTGACCGACAAAACCAGTAGAACCAGTAATTAGTATTTTCATTTTTTAATAAATCCAATAATTTTCCAGATGAATCTAAATTGTATCTTATACTTTGAAAAAGAAATTTGATTCATTATTAAGGCTCTTTGAATTTCTTTGGTAATTAATTTATACGATGAACTTCCTGAGCTGCTAAGTCCTCCAACCAGCATTGCTGTAGTTATTATTCCTGAATATGCCCAAGTTATTTTATGTTTCAAAAAGAATCTTGTGATCAATTCATAATCAGCACCAATTTTAAAAGTGAGTTCATAATTTCCAAATTTTTCAAATAACTCTTTTTTAAAAAAAATAGCGGGATGTGGCGGCATGAAACCAATTTTTAATTTTTCCGGCATCCAACGTTTAGCAGAATAAAGTCTAATTATTTTGCCATTTGCATTATGCTGAACAATATTTCCAACTGACGCATC
This sequence comes from Flavobacterium sp. LC2016-12, assembly GCF_015351595.1. Taxonomy (GTDB): domain Bacteria; phylum Bacteroidota; class Bacteroidia; order Flavobacteriales; family Flavobacteriaceae; genus Flavobacterium. The sequence goes on from NZ_JADKPT010000005.1 coordinate 158,057, forward strand.
AACATTATTTTTGGCATGAAAATCTGCAATTTCCTTAAGAACCAAATCAGAATAAAATGTATCATCCGAGTTTAGTATCCCTATTAAATCGCCCGTAGCCATCTGAATACCTTTATTCATCGCATCATAAAGTCCTTTATCTGGTTCAGAAATCCATTTGGTAACTTTATCTTTATGTTTTTTGATTATCTCTATTGTCTTGTCTTTTGAATTACCGTCGACAATTATATATTCGATGTTATCGTATTTTTGATTGGCAACAGAAAAAATAGTTTTTTCAAGTGTTGCGGCGCTGTTATAACAAACAGTTATTATTGAGATTTTCATTATTCTGTGAGTATTTAATTGAAAACAGACATGAAATTAGCAGCACATTTTTTAACCCTCTCCTGATATTCCTCAAATATTAAATCTTGATTACCAGAATTATATTTTTCTAATATTGTAGCCAATTCATCTGCATTTTTAGGGTCAAAATAAGTTCCATTTTCTTCTAATTGTTCTTTGTGAACAGCAATTTCTGAAGCTATTACAGGAACCTGCAAAGATTTTGCATCTTCAATAACAGTACTCCATCCCTCAAAAAGACTAGGCTGAATTATTGCTTTTGCGTTTTTAATTAAACACAGCTGGTCTTTTCTCGGAATTACGCCCAACAAAATTGCATTCCCTTCTATTTTGTTTTCAATAATTTCATTTTTAAGGATTTCAATGTAATTAGGATTTCTGTAATCCTCCATTTTGCCTGTCAGAACAATTTTAATATTTGAATTATTTTTCTTCAAAACACTCAAAGCTTTCATTATAATTATATGATTTTTATGCTCATAAAATTGATTTGAAACCATAAAGTATTCATCAGGTAAACTATACTTTTCTTTTAATTCTAGAAAATTGTTAAAATTAAAATCATCAATAATAGATACAAATGGAAGTACGTGAATTTTTAAAGCTTTTGGTATTTTATAAAATTGCTTAAAATGATTGGCAACATCATTACTAGAAACTACTAAAACACTTGCATTTTTTAAAATTAATTTTACTCGCGCTTCACGAAAAAGCAAATTAATTTTGTTAAAATACTTTGGATAAAACTTATGCTGAAGATCCGGAAACCAGGCTGCAATTGTTTTACCTTTTAGCTTCTTATCAATTAAAGGATGGTCATATAAAGGATATACACCGTCAAGATTGTATTTTTGAATTATATCGGTTATAAAAATATTTTTTCGAAAAAACCATGATTTTAAATATCCTGAATATGGATTAGAAAAATCGTTTTGAACTAATTTAATATATGGATATTGAATTTCTTTTGCAAAATTTGCCAATTCATTTGTATAAAAAACAACAATTTCAGGTTTTTCAACATCCTCAAGAAAATTTAACGCTTTAATAATATTTTGAACATAATAGACTCCACCTAACCAGCTTCCACTAAAATTAAATAAAATCCCTATTTTTTTTCTGTTTCTAAAATCCATCTATAGTAATTTTCTAAGCCTTTTTCTAAATTATATTTTCTTTCGTAACCTAAACTTTTTAGTATGCTAATGTCAGCAATCCAATTGTTAGGATCGCCTGCTCTTCCCTGTCCGGAAAAAGAGTAACTGATGGTATCATCAAAATTATTGTAGAATGATGCGACACAATCTTCTATAAATACTTCTTCACCATTTGCAATATTTATAGTTTCTCCACAAAAATCTGCTTTATTTGCCACTAATTCAATTGCATTAACAAGATCCAGAATATAAATAAAATCTCTTGATTCTCTACCACTCCCAAATAAATCAATTTGTTTTTGGTCTTTTGTTTTTCTGTATAAATCCCAAAAGAGTTGTTTTTTTAGTCCTTCTCCATAAGCCGAAAAAATTCTTAAAGAGCAAGTTGCAATCTCGAAAAAACGAAAAAACTCAGAACAAATTTGCTCACTTTGTAATTTATGAATTCCATAAGGTGACAAAGGTATTACTAGAGCATCCTCTTTAATTGGTAATAAACCAGGATTTCCATACACTGCAGCACTGGAAAGATTGATAAACTTACATTTAGGCTGATAGGTACGAATCGCATCTAACATTTTAAATACATTAACTGTATTTAGTTGATAATCTCGTAATGGATGAAGGATAGAATCTGGAACACTCGCTGCACCAGAACAATTAATACAAACATCAAAATGTTCTGTTTCAAAAATTGATTTATAATCTGAATTTGAAGCATCTATCAAAAAATACTTTTCATTATCAACATAATCAACCACAACATCGGCACCCCAAACAGTTGTGCCAACATTTTTTTCTAAATGTTTTTTTAGATTTTCTCCAATAAATCCTTTAGAGCCTATTATTAAATATTTCATTATTTTAAATTTTTAACCACTACAGCCGGGTTTCCGGCAACAACAGTAAATGGAGGAACATTTTTAGTAACTACCGCACCAGCTGCAATAATTGCACCTTCACCTATTGTGACGCCTTTAAGAACAGTTGCGCCAAAACTAATCCAGGCATGATCCTTTATTATTATCGGGCTTGTTATAATACTTGTCTTATCTCTCGGATGTCCGTTTTTTATTAAACTGAGATATCTTTCTGCTCTCTCAATATGATCCATCTCATGTGAATTGGTATCGATTATGTTTACGTTATGAGAAATTAAAACATCGTTCCCAATCGTTACAGATTCTCCCGACCAAATATTAGAACCAACACCAACATAAACATTTTTTCCTATATTTATTTTTCCACCATAATTAAACACTACTAATCTACCTTCTACAATTGTATTTTCATCAATGACAATATTATTAATGTTTTTAGAAATATTTTCAACTTTAGCGGTCATAGTAAACTTAGTTCCTTTCTCAAAAAGAACATCTTTTTTACAGGCTAAATCAGTAATCTTGTGAGATAATTTTCTGATAAATCCTTTAAATAAATAAGCACAATAATATATTACTCTCATTTTACTTTTTAAAAAAAATTAATTTCAACTTATAATATACTTTAATAGCAAAAGAAGTTCTATTTTTTAGATAATGTCCTATAATTGTTTCTATCGAATTATTGATTTTTATTTCTGTTGGAAACTTTTCAATTTTGTAATCAGGTTGCCATTCAGGCATTGGAAATATATCATAACTATCTTTATGTTTTCCTGAGCTATCCCATCCGTTGTTAAAAACGAGACTTTTGTCTGGAAAAAGAATTAAAGCATTCTTTTTAAATGCATTCCAATAAAATCGAATTCCCCATGAACTTATTTTATTAGACTCCATTTGTTGCAAAAACATCTTTTTATAATTGTAACTTCCATTATAATTAAATCGATGTGCAAGTTTTTTATTTTTCTTCAATATTACATAATCCGAACATTCAAAATCAATTGTATCCCACGCTCTTTTCCATGTAGCCCATCCCCAGGTAGAGGTCAGCGTTAAAAAATAGCTTGAGTTAGAAGATTCAATTTTTGGAGCTGGAAAACTATAACCAGATATTTGAATAACTTCTGTTTCTTTTTCATATCTATCTAAGGCTTCATTCATAAATTCCAAAAAAGTAGAAGCGGTTATCAGATCATCTTCCAAAACAATTACTTTTCCGTACTTATTTACAATTTCTGTAACTCCTGAAATAACGGAATTTGCCAGACCTTTATTTTTTTCAGACGCTATAATAACTACTTCTTTGCACCATTTTTGTTGTTTAATGATTTTTTTTACTAAGTCATTATTTGATCTTAATTCCTGTGATGCATTATCTGAAACTCCATCGCAATAAATATACAAGATGGAATCTGCCGCTAATGTATTTTTTGCCAAAGCCTGAAGTGTCTTTTCCGTATGCTGAGGCCTATTAAAAACAAATAGAACTATAGGTGCTAAATTTGTACTCATTAATTGATGTTATTATTCGAAAGATGTAACTCTTTTCTAATCTTTTATTTTTTTATGTAGGGATCTAAATAATTTTGAAACAACTTACTTTGAATATACTTTGGCTCTTGTTCCTGTATATCAAGTTTTGTTTTATTCATCTTTGAAAATGATTTAGAATCAGGATCCCACCAAACAACGCCTGAAGCGCTAGTGTTCTTATACTTAAATTTCTTAATGAACTCTATATTTTGAATCATTTCATTTTTATCAACCAATTGCCCTCCATATAATTTATTGGATGGATGTATTATATTCCAAACAAATGGTACGACTGGTTTATTAAGTCGAATTCCAAATTCTAAAGCAACTTGCAAATTATCTTTCAAATATTTTTCATTTCTGGATTTCCCAATTTGTTTATCAGGATACATCGTATATAATGATGGAAATATATAATCAACACCAGATAAAATAACATCAAGCTTTGAAGTGTTTTTTTTATTGGTGTAATACTCTCTAAATGGTATTCCATAAAAACCCACTTTTACGTTTGGTCTAATTTCTTTTACCTTTTTTAGCATCCAAATAAAAAGAGCACTGGCTTCTTTAAATTCAGGAGTATTTATGTCATAATTATAAAGGTTTTTATATGCTTGATTTTCAAGATCTATGCAAAGTATCCCTGAAGATGTTGAATCAGGAAAAAAACCTTTTACCGATCTTATGAATACTTCCTGATCAACTTTACCCGTGTTTTTCGGGTCAATATGAATTTGAAGCATTAAATTGTATTGCTTAAAATTATTCTGCCCAACCATTAATTTTTGCGTTTCAAGAGTGTAACTAGAACGCGAGTAAAATATGTTAAAACCTGAGTTTACTTGAGAAAAAATATTTCCCGAAAACAATACAAGAATTAATACTTTAAAAAAAAATGCTTTTTTCATATTACGGTTGTATTAAATTATTTACTTTATTAGGAAGTGCCGCTACAAATCCAAATCCAAACCATAACATTCTATTCATCTCTAATGACATACTACTAAGAGATTGAAGAAAACAAAATGTTAGTACTAGTAAAATCAAATTTACAAAAGGATTACTGACACTTCCTCTAAATAGTAGTTTAGCAGATTTTACAAAACTGCTAATAGAAAAAATTAATAAGGGTACTCCAAAAAAAATACCCCATCTCATAATTATTTCAAGAAATTGATTATGAGGATAAGGTGAATATCTTTCCTTACCTAACAAAACTATATCTTCAATATTATCGAAGAAATCCTGTATAATCAACGTTCTTTCGTATGAAGATTGATCTGCTTCAACATCATCTGAAAATTCTAACAAAGTTTGAAATCTACTTATTGTACCATCTATTTTTTGTTGCATTTCAGGAAAAAAATTAATAGCTAAAACAAATAAGAATATTGTAACTAAAATAATTTTAAAAAATTTTAAAAAATTCCCAAAAGACATCATGCGCTTGAAGTTTGTCATCAACAAAATAAGAACAATAAATATTAAAGCTCCCCTGGATTGTGTTGCTAAAATTACAAAAATCACACAAAACATGCTCAAAAGAACGACACCCGTAATCCATTTCTTTAGATTATAATATACAATAAAATAATACAAAATAAAAAACAGTATCGCATTAGTATAAGCGATTCCAATAACATTTATACCACTTTCACCGTCGTCCTCTGTTGCTGACCTGGTAGCTCCTCCAATACTATTTAGTAGTAGTTGCGATTGATACCTAACATACATCATGCCACCTAAAATTGCTAAAAAAGAAATAAACAATATTATTTTAGGACTTACATTTTTAAAAAAAGTCAAATTACTGGCAACTAAATAACCAGACAATAGCAAAAAGAAACAAATGATATCAAATAAAAAGATAGAAGTTGTCACCGTTTTCTGAGTCCTTATGATGGCAATAAACCAATATAAAACGAAGAACGAAAATGTTATTAAACTGAAATAAACAAATTTTTTGCGTTTTGGCAAAGTAAATGAAGTACACAAAATAAGTCCAAAACCTAAAAATAGCAGTCCTATTTTAAGCAAATTTCCTCCAATAAAAAACCCATTTACAGACCAAACTAGAAAAAAAACTCCTAAGATAAAGAAATTTGTTCGAGAATTAGTATCAATTATTGTAGTTCTCAATATCTTATATTTTTGAAAAGTTAGCACGATAACAAATCATCTTGTCATGATTTTTCATAATTTAACTGTTGTACATATTATGCAACTTCATTAACACCTGACTTTTCGAATAACTTTTCTTTATAAAAGTAGATAAATCAGTATTATTTGGAGTCTTTAAAAGCTTAACTATTTTTTTTCCTATGCTATCTACATTATAAGGATCTACAAGTTCAACTGTATCTATAGTTGGGTAGTACTCTTTTGGCCCTTTTATATCAGTCAATGCAATATTACATCCATAAATTCCAGCATCTAGAGCAACTATTCCTACTCCTTCATTTGTACTAGGCAATGCAAATACTTTTGCTTTAGTATATAAGTTAATTAAATCTTCATTGGTTACATAACCTAAAACCTTGATGTTATTTGCTGAACCAATGGCAAGTTTTATAGAATTAAAATCGTTTTCTCTTCCCATACTTCCAGCCAATATCAATTCAAAGTTATACTTCTTAGCAGCTTCTACTAATCGCTTGACATTTTTTCTATCTTGATAAAGAGAACTTACATGCAAACAAAAGGATTCTTTCATACTAATTATATCATTAATACTAGAAGGTTCTTTAATAGCAAATGGCAGTGGTACAATAAAGACTTTATTTTCTTGCATACCAAATGATTTTATATAAAATCTGGCTTCATGCTCACTTCTTGCACAAACACCTTTAACAATTTTTAAAGCTTTACCAAGTGCATAATTATTACTATAAAGTCTTAACTTTTCAAAGCCATTAAAAGTAGATAATTTATATATACCATACGGTTTCGTCGAATCGATAATAGGAGATATGTATATATTTGGATTTACAAGAGATAATGCTTTTACAAAAGTATGTATGGCTAAATCATATCCATAAATATGAATGGCATCAAAAGTTTTCCAATCATAATGCTTCCAATTATCAATTAATACACATTCATCACCAAATTCATTTAATATCTTAAAACAAGAAATTGCCTGACTTCTAACTCCATTCGATCTACCAGAAATTACCCCAGGCTGATATAATATATATCCAATTCTCATATTTTTTATTAACTTATTATATTATAACTGCTTGAGAAGCAAAAAATTATTCCAAAATATTATTTAAACGGTTATTTAAGCTATGATTATCAAGTCTTTTTCTTCAGGAAAGCTGTATTTAGTAAAACAGTTCATTTCCCAGAAAATAGCTTCTTAAAAAGTAGATACCACTATTATTTAGTCAAAGAATTTTTAATTCTATGTACTATCGCAAATTTTAAATCATTATAAAGTGCTTTAGGCTTATAATTAACAACCATATATGGAATGTTTACGAATAGCTTAGAATATCCAACCTTCCTTAATTTCCACCAATGGGATAAGATGGATTGAGTATAATTTTCCTTCCCAAATTTTTTTAAATGATTGTATTGATTAATGGCGACACTAAGTCTACTTTTTAGGTTTTTATAGGAGTTTGATCTAACTAAAGAATCTTCCCTGTAGGTTAAACAATAGATTACTTCTGGATTATATGAAATCTTTTCAGTTGAAGTTGCTACTTTCATAGTAAACATTACATCATTGGATGCAGGAACCTCATCAAAACGAATATTATTTGTATAAACCAAACTGCGCCTTATCAACTTACATGAAGGATATAAAAATTTATATCTGATGTACTCTTTGGCTATTTCATCGCCTTCTGAAGCTTTAGTTAATTGTTCTACAATTTTTGGCACTCTTTCGGCAGGTTGAAGCGTATCTGAATGCACACTATTAAGTGCGAAATTAACAACATCAAAATCTTTATCAAAAAATTGAGAAACAATTTTGTAAAAATTATCATGAAAAAAATCATCCGCATCTGCAAAAATAATCCATTTACCAACGGCATTATCTAAGCCAATATTTCTTGCTCCACCAGCTGTAATACTTTTTTCAGAAAATACAACCTTTGTATTTTTTCTTCCTATACCTGGAAAATTATCTTTATCAATATTAGTACTATTATCATCAACTACAATAACTTCAATATCATCCAACATAGGAATAGAATCCAAACAACGTTGAAGTAACTTGGGCGTATTCCAGTGAGGTATAATAACGCTAATATTTTTTTTTTCGTTCATAACTATCAAAATTTATTCACTGTATTTTATTATGAATCTGTACTTACAGAAAAAATGTTGTAAAAAATGGTCAGAATCTAAATATGTGGTGTAGATTTAAATTTAAAAACGAATACCTATAAAAAATTATCTAAATGCACCATTCCGTCATTTAAAAAAAGCTCTTTATTTTTCTTTATTTTTTCGATTTCCCAATCCCACCATTTAATTTTTAAAAGTTTTTTAATTGTTTCATCATCAAACCTATACTTAATTATACGAGCTGGAGAGCCTCCTACAATTGCATAAGGAGGAATATCAGAATTTACAACACTGTTACTTGCTATTATGCAGCCATCTCCAACTGTAACACCAGAAAGGATAACTGAATGTGTTCCAATCCAAACATCATTTCCAATTTTAATTGGTCCTTTTGAAGTAATATCTTCTCCAGTTTCCTTAAATACATGTTGTAATATATAATGAGTACTAATTCTATTCGTGTAGTGAGTAGATTCCTGAAAAGTAACGTTGCGTGCAATACTGCAGAAAGAACCAATTTCTATTGAATTTAATGAAGCCTGAAAATCTGTATTAGGACCGTTCACTACACTAAATCTCCCAATAGAAATTTTGGAATGTGCGGAAGCCATAACTGAAACCCCTCCCTGTAAAACAGCATTATCTCCTATATTTATATTGCCAAATACTTTAACTTTTCTAAAGATAGCAGATGAGGAAATTGAAGAAATCTTACTAACTACAATCCAATTAAAGCTATTATTAAAAAATTTAAAAAATAAACGAAACAATATCTTGTTAAGTATGCGATTTGTCATTGGATAATGATTTGATTAGTTCATAATAATTTATGCTTTCAACAGGACTTACTTGAAAATTTTCATTACTTTTTTGAATCAATGAATTTAAATTACCATTTAAGTTTGTATCAAAATATAATGCACGCTTCTCATCCAAGATTTCCTTATAAAATTTTTTCCCAATCTCTCCGATTATTATGTTACTACCAACATTCATTAAATCAGCTTCCATAATACTACCTGAAAAATGAGAAATGTGAGCAGAGCAGTTAGCCAAAATCATTGGTAGAGGCAGATTGGTCGCTTTTTCGATTTCTACTTTATCAGATATATTAGCATCGTTTAATTGCTCATGAAGCTGTTCAATTTCGCTTTTGAGCATTCTTGGATGTAATCTTAACCACCAAGTGTAATTGTCTGGAGTGTTTTTAATTGCGTCAATAATATAAGAATGCAAAACGGGTCTAAGAGTGGTTTGCATAGTATATAAAACAATTCTTTTCTCATCTAAGAAAACATTTTTATTTTTTAAAGATGTGATCCATGGATTTCCTCCTACAATAACTTTATGAGATGAACTTTGTGTAAAATTTAAAATATTATCGTAAGAACTTTTCTCCCATGTCCAAAAATAATCTGGCAACAATCTATATCCTTTGACAGGTACTGAATTGAAATTATAACCTGGATGAAAATCACTTTGACCACCATGTTGCATATCAATAGATAAAATATTTTTTTCTCTAGCAGCTAGTATTAGTCCATACATTCTACTATCGTAATAACATAAGAGAAATACTTTTTGAGCTTGATTTTTATGTAACACATAAAGCCATAGATTTTTCCATACCAAGGCGTTCTGAAAACTACCTGAAACTCGCTTTAAAATCGTATCTGGCTTAGTGCCTATTTTATTTTCTAATTCAATAAGTAACCGTCCAAATTCTTCAAATTTTTCAAAATCAATCTCAATTTTTTTAGTTTTAAATTCAAAGTAGTGCACAAATTTTGTAACATCAAAAACACGATTTTGTCGATAATGTTTTATCTTTTTCATTTGTTCATATTCAAATATACTTGATGTATATCCCTGCTCTTCCAAACAATCCATTATTGGATCAAAATACCGATTGTAGAAAGTCTCTTCTAACAGAACTCGATGCCCAAAAAAACCAGAAAACATAAAATCGATTTTTTTTATATTTGTTTTTTTCAACCAAAAAAAAGAATATAAAAAATCTACTTTAAGTAATTTTAAAAACTTTATTATATAAAGTTTTATATTTTTATTTATAACCTTATTTGTTTCTAAATTAGAAAAAAAAATACTTATTTTAAGAATAGGCCATATCTCAATTCCATCCACTTTCCAATCCGAAACAGGGAATTTTTTCTCTGCTTCCTTTAAAAAAGCTACTATTTTTTCTCTTTGTTCGAATTCCATAATTACTGTAGTTTACTATTAATTTTAAACACAGCAAAAAAAGCTAATACTGAGTAGCCAATAGATATAGCAATTTTTACAAATACATTATATTCGACAATTTCATAGGCGCAAACTGCTAAAATTAATGTCACAACCAGCCAAATAAATTGATGGTAATTTGCTTTATTTATTTCTTTAAAAGCCTTATAGTAGTATCCTGCATATCCCATATATAAAAAAGCTGCAAAAGTTGTAAAAGCTGCTACTTTATACCCATAAAAAGGCATTAATATTAAATTAAGAGATACATTAATTATTGCTGCGGTTAATGTTAATTTCCAAAGAAAATTTGTTTTTTCCTCATAGAATAATTTGTTTACTGCACCAAGATACATTGGTCTGTAGTTATAAGACATTACTATTATGATAGCCAAAGGATAAAGTTGACTTAAGGATGCATTTTTAATCATTATCTGAAAAACTTCTTTCATCCAGATACTTCCTATAAAGGTAAGGTAGAAAAAAACTATTTGCATGACAAAAACCAGATTCCTGGCACCATAATCATCTTTCTTCTTATATTTTTCATTCATTAAGGGGCCTATTGCATATCCACCGGCGACTCCTAATGCATTAAACATATTTCCGACACTGTAGGCCACATTATACTTCCCGATATCACTGGTAGATATTTTCTCGAAATCCATTACTACCTTGTCAGAACTATCTAACAAATAAGAAGAATAATGATGGGGTATAACTGGCAAACTTACTTTTAAACTTTTCTTAACAAGTCTCCATTTAAAATTATAAATCGGCTTTATCTTAAATTTTATATTTAATGGATACCAATAAGATATATTATTTAAAATTCCAACAATAAAGTTAGACCAAAACCAACCCATATATCCCATTTTAAAATGAACAATTAACACTATATTTAAAACTACTGTTAAAATACCAAAAAACAAGCTTCTACTTGCGATTTTAAGCGGCATTTGGTTCAATTGGTAATAAGTCAATCCAATTGTAGAAGTTTGTCCAAAAAACACAAGAGGTATAATATTTAAAAACATTATTAACCATTTATTAGACACTGCCTCTGGTGGGATAACAATCAATACTAAAACACCTAAAATCACTGCATAGACAACATTCCACAAATTTAGAAATCCATAAAGTTGACGCCAAGTCCATTTATATTGTCCTGGTGAATGATAGAAAGAATTAACTAAAACTAAACGAAGACCTAAAACAGAAAGCACAGAAATTGATGTAGTATAAGCAGTCAATAAGCCATAAACTCCATAATCATTAGATGTCAATTCTTTTGTTAAAAATGGTAGTGCTAAAAAACTTGCAATTTTAGAAATCTGTGGAGCTAGTCCATAAATCGCAGTGTGAGAAAAAAGTTTTTTTAGCATTTTTTAAATCTTTCTTTTAATTATTTTATTGAACATAAAATATCATATCTTTTTATATCAGGTATAATATTCAATTATTAATTGTTTGTGTTCTTAAAACTTACTTTAGGTATTTTTTATATTAACTAAATTGGGTGGAAATAATCTGGAGTCAGATTATCACAAAAATTTCTTGCACTATTTTATTATTCAAGAAAACAATAAAAACATTCTAATCTTAACATAAAAATGTCCCTTTTTAAAATTTTAAATCAATTTTAGCCATTTTTATTGAGACTTTTTTTGAAGTATTATTCATCTCATAATAATTTAGATAAACATCGTTTTTATCAAGTAACATTGAAGGATAACTAAAGGAAAACTCACCTGCTGTTTCAATATCTGCAATAAATTTCCAATTATGTCCTTTATCAGGACTATATGCAATAGAAAGAGGTGATCTGTTTCCCTCTGATTTGGCATAATTCAAATCGGTATGATTCCAAGCCATAAAAAGGGTATCTGACTTATTTTTATTGATGATTGTTTGGGGTGCAGCTGGAGATTTTATATTTGAGTATTCAAAATTCCAGTTAATTCCATTATCATATGAACGCGCAAAAAGAACAGTTCCCTTTTTTGTCCTAATATTTAACAATAACTCTTTGTTCGATAGAACTGTCAAACCTGGTTCCATAAGAGCATACTTCTTACTTATCGTACGCGTCTTTTCCCAGGTAAGGCCTAAATTATCCGAATAAAAACAAAACACTTTTTGTGAATCATAACTTTTAAAAATATCCCCATTTGGAACCGCTACAGGAATCCATAAACGATTATTTTTGTAAACTACTCTGTCATTATTCATTATATAATATCCTGAGTTTGGTTGATTAATCATTTTTGGAGTTCCCCAACTTTTTCCCTGATCGAATGATTCTTTAAAATAGAGATTAATGTTTCTTGTACTTTCTTTAGAGGCAAAAAACAATAATAAATGTTGATCTGTAATTTTAACCAAGCTAGGATTTGCAACATTAACACTTGCAATATTTTCTTGTAGAACTACAGGTTTAGACCATGAGACACCATTATCAAAACTTTTAACTCCTATTATATTAGTATCTGTATTAAAATCAGAAAAATATGCCCAACTTACACCAGCCATGTACAACGAATTATCATCAAGTCTGACAGTCGACGCAAATGTATATTGCCTACTTAAAAATCCACCTTTTAATATAGTGGAATAATTAACACTATTACTTACAGGATTTGAATCTGTAAGCATATTTATTGTTACATTCTCAGGAGTTTCTTCATCGTCTGTGCCACAACTAAAAAGAACAAACAGCAACAACATACCACACCAAAATTTTAAAGACATACCATAAATTAATTATTATTTAAATTGAACTCTCTTTTATAATAAAATGAAAATATAAAAATTATAATTCCATTTCCTTTATTAAAACCTCGGCAATCTTAAAATCTACAATGTCATCAATATCAATTGAAACTTCTTTAGGCATAACATATTTCATCATATTCAATTTCTGATATCCCTTTTCCAGTAACTTATCAACATTAATAATGTAAATAGCTCCATTTAATTCATATACAACAGGACAATCTTGTCTTCTGGTATATATCCCTTCTTTAGTCTTTTTTAAAATGCCATCTGTATTTTCTTCAAATAATACATAATAAGGATTTGAATCTGTTTCTTTTACCGAAACAATTAATTCTGTATTAGGTTCAATTAATTTTAACGCTCCCTTAATATGCTCTCCTCTTCTAAGAGGTGATGTAGGTTGGAGATAAACAATGTACTCATAATCTACACCAATACTTTTATAAAAATTAATTGCATGCAATAGTACATCCTCAGTGGTTGCTGAGTCACTTGCTATCTCTGAAGGTCTTAAAAATGGAACTTTTAATCCATAATCTTCAACTATTTTTTTTATCTCTAAAGAATCTGTAGAGACACAAATGTCTTCACTATCTGAAATTTCTAAAACTGCTTCGATCGAATAATAAATCAAAGGTTTGCCATTTAAATTTCTTATATTCTTGTTTAAAACTCCCTTGGAACCGCCTCTGGCTGGAATTATGTAAAGTACTTTCTTTTTTAACATTTTTGTCTAACCGTTAATTCCGCCAATAAAATCTGAAATACAACTACATATATAATTTATTTCTGCTTCCGATAAATTTACAGATGAAGGTAAGCTCATTCCTGATTCTGAAATTTTCGAAGAAACCTCAAGGTTTTCCTTTTCTCCATATGCAATATAAGGAGGCATTATGTGAAGAGGATAAAAAACTGGCCTAGTTTCAATGCCTTTATTATTTAAGAAACTCATTAAATCTTCTCTTTTAAATGGCGCATTTTCACCTATTAAAAAAGTGTACAGCCAGTAAGAGTTAAATGTATTTTCTTTTTGAATAGGAGTTTGAAAAAATGGGAACTTATTTAATGTTTCATTATAAATTTTAGCAAGATTTCTTTTTGCATTTACAAATTCATCTAATCTTTCAAATTGAGCGACACCAATAGCAGCTTGTAAATTTGTAAGCCTATAATTATATCCGACAAAATCATGCCAATAACGTTTCTCTTTACTCATTCCATGATCTCTTAGAACAGCGGCTTTCTCTGCGACTATCGGATCTTTAAACAAAACCATTCCACCTTCTCCGGTAGTTATAGTTTTATTTCCAAAAAAGCTAAAAGTAGCTGCATCACCAAATACTCCAACAGGTCTGCCATCATACTTTGATCCAAGAGCTTCAGCACAATCTTCAACTACTAATAAATTATACTTTTCAACTAGTAGTGCCAATTTCCCCATATCACATGATTGTCCATAAAGATGAACAGGCATAATAGCTTTTGTCTTATTAGTTATAAACCTTTCTACTTTATCAAAATCAATATTAAAAGAATCTTTTTCAACATCTACTAAAACTGGTGTTGCACCTGTATAAATTATTGCATTAATTGATGCTGCGAAAGTTAAGTTAGGTACAATCACTTCATCACCTTCACCTATACCAAGCGCATCTAATGCTAAGTGTATTGCAACAGTTCCATTACTAACTGCTAAAGCATCAAAATTTTCATGATAATTTTTGAACAAACTTTCAAAGGATCTTACATATTTACCTTGAGAAGATATCCAGTTTGTTTTTATGCATTCTGTCAAATAAAGCAATTCATTTCCCTCAAGTAAAGGTGAGCAAATCGAAATCCTTCTCAATCTATTAATAGAAGCATAGTCGACAACCCTACCTTCCTCGTCTACTAAAGGAATAACTTTAATTTTATTATTTATATGATGCAAAATTTCTGTGTTGTCTGTATCTATAGAAAGTGAAAGAAAATTTTTATTCATTATTTCAGATATTTCAACATCTAAATTAACGTCTAAAAGCAATGATCTTCTGATATCTCCATCAGTTATCACTCCAACCAGTTTTTCATTATTTTCTGTAACGAATAAAATTCCCTGACCAACTGTATCCAGAACCTTAAGTGCCTTTCTTAGATCGCACTTTTGGTTAATTATCAAATCTTTAATTTCCATTTTTTTCAAATAATTTAATATGACTTTCTATTTCGAAAGTATTTAAGGATTTTATTTCCAAAACATGCACATAGTCCTTATAATTTTTGAAATATTTCAAAAACCAATAATTACTATCTAATGGCAAATTTGAATCTACTGTTCCATCATTATCACTATGATGAAAAGCATTTACAAAGGGGCTTATTTTTTCAAACTGCTCTAATAAATCCAAGTTAAGGGTTCTACAGCTAACTTTTAAATGGGCTGTGTCCAAAAGTAGTCCAAATCTTTTATGAATAACATTTTCAAAAAGCCAACTTATATCGTTGAACTCACAACAAAGTAGTGGATTCTCTCCGTTATAATTAAAAGGAGCTAAAACATTATTTTCAATTAAGAAACTTATCTCTAGCTCTTCAGCTACATCTAAAATTTCGAATACCGAATTTAAAAAATGCTCTTTATTAATTCCTTTATCAATCTCACTTTGAATGGCAATTTTTCTACCTAATTCTGAAGGTTTAGGATCAATACAAAAACCTGCATGAGCGGCATAAAACGGAGAATTTGATTCTTTTGCCAATTTCAGTCCTCTCTTACAATGCTCAATAGACTGTCTTCTAATCTCTAAATTTGAACTTGCTAAGTTTAAAACAAAAGGAATTTCGGGGTCTGGGAAATAATTATGAGGCATTCGTTGAATTTTAGCATCCAAATAAATCTGATCCATATTCTGCCTAAAAGGCATCCCTGAACTAAATTCTAAATTGTAATTATTTAGCGCACAAATCTCCATAATTTCTTCAACAGATTGATCTAAAAAAGCTAAAGAACTTACATATATATTAGATTTCATAATCACATTTTCTCTTCATTAACAAAACATTTTCTGACAAATCCTTAACTTTTAAAAAGTTAAAATTTTCATACATTTTAATCGCTATAGTATTTGATTTATCGACAGAAAGAAATAAATCTGACATTTTTTTTCTATCAGCATAATCAGTCAGGTACTGCATTATTTTTTTGCCTAAACCTTTCCCTTTATATTGCTCTGAAATAGCAATTCCAAACCATATTTTATCATCTTCTTTATCAAGATGTCCATAACCTACTGGAATTTTATCATCTAAAACAACGACAGTTATCACATGATTAGAAATGATTTCAAGTGGTCTGGTATTAAAATAGCGAAATGATTCTATAGAATTTCCGGCATTATCAATAAAATTTCTTAATACTTGTGTATCGTCGACACTTATTTCTTTTATCTCAAAAGACTTTACCATACTATACAGTCGTAATCCAATGCCTCATCGATTGACATAGATTTAGAAATTTCTTTTCCGATAATCTGGTCTAACATATTTATCGGTAATCCTTTTAAAGGTCTTTTAAAACCAATATGTTTAGCCGTAAGTATAGTCCCTGCTTCAATTTCCTGAATAATAACCATACCACGCTTCATTCCCAAACTATTTTCCATCTCAATTTGTGAAGGTCTTTTTACTTTACTACCTAAAGACATCTCGATATTTCTAATTCCATCGACCAGTTCTGCAAATTCACTTGGTGTCAATGAACAAGTATGATCCGGGCCTTCCATATTCTTATCTAAAGTGAAGTGCTTTTCTACTACTTCAGCTCCCAAAGCAACTGAAGCATAACAAGCATAATTGTTTGTTACGTGATCAGAATATCCAACTCTTACTCCACATGCCTCTTTAATAGTATTCATGGCAAGAATATTTGCCTCTTCAATTTTAGAAGGATAGTTTGTAGTACATTGTAATACAATAATATCATCATTTCCTTCACTACGAATAGCTTCAACAGCATCAAAAACATTTGCTAATGTTCCCATTCCTGTGGATAATAATATTGTTTTTTTTCTTTTTGCAACTTCTTTTAAAAAAGGTAATTCAGTAAGCTGACCAGAAGCAATTTTATAAGAATCAACATTTAACTCCTCTAAAAAAATTAAATCTTCAAGATTATAGGGTGTTGATAAAAAATCAATATTGATTTCATCACAATAATCAATTAACATTTTATAATCCTTAAAATCCAATTCTAATTTTTTTAACATCTCATACTGGCTTTCCGATTTCTCTGTTACTTCCAATTGATATTTAGCTTTAGGAGAAGTCTTTGTCACAATCTGAGAAGCTTTAAATGTCTGAAACTTAACACAATCAGCCCCGGAAGCTTTAGCCTGTTTAATTAGTTCCTTTGCAATTGCAGGATCACCATTATGATTCACACCTACTTCTGCTATTATATATGTTTTTTTATAAAGTTTACTCATCACTGTTCTATATCAAATAATTTTTAATACTCGGTTAATCTGCCTTGATTTAATCAAATACCTCAAAAGCATACTAGCCTCTTTTTAAAATATTAATCTTTGATTAATACAATTTCAAATCGCTTGCCACCATTTCTTTAACTAATCCTGCTAAGTCATACTGAGGTTCCCAGCCCAGTTGAGTTTTAGATTTCGTAGGATCTCCAATTAGCAAATCTACTTCTGTTGGGCGATAATATTCCGGATCAACACGTACAACAACTTTGCCTGTTTCCAACTGATATAGAGGATTATTGCAAGCAGCTACTCTGGCCGTTTCGTTTTCATTTTCGCCTTCAAAGATCAATTCAATACCAACCTCAGCAAAAGCCATTATAACAAAATCTCTAATGTAAGTAGTAACACCAGTAGCAATTACATAATCTTCTGCGACATCTTGCTGCAAAATTCTCCACATAGCTTCAACATAATCTTTTGCATGTCCCCAATCTCTTTGTGAATTTAGATTTCCAAGATAAAGACATTCTTGCTTTCCTTTAGCTATAGCAGCAGTTGCCATTGTAATTTTACGCGTTACAAAAGTTTCTCCACGTCTTGGAGATTCGTGATTGAAAAGAATTCCGTTACAAGCATATAAATCATAAGCTTCACGATAATTTTTTGTTATCCAAAATCCATAAATCTTAGCTACTCCATACGGAGAACGAGGATAAAATGGTGAATTTTCATCGTAAAAACCTTTTTCATTTTTATTTTCAGCTAAACCTCCATAAAGCTCTGAAGTTGAAGCTTGATAAATTTTTGTCTTTTTTTCTAAACCTAGTATTCGAACTGCTTCAAGAATACGTAAAGTTCCTATTCCATCAACATTTGCAACATATTCCGGAGAGTCAAAAGAAACTTTAACATGAGACATAGCTCCCAAATTATAAATTTCGTCAGGCTGTACTTCCTGAATTATTCTAATAATATTAGTTGAATCGGTCAAGTCTCCATAATGCAATTTAAAATTCACATGTGCCTCATGTTGATCTTGATAGATATGATCTATACGTTGGGTATTAAAAGAGGATGCCCGGCGTTTCACACCATGAACCATATATCCTTTTTCTAATAATAATTCAGCTAAATAAGATCCATCTTGACCTGTAATACCAGTTACTAGAGCTACTTTCATTTTATTTTGTTCTTTAAGATTCCAGAGTATGTAAATTACTCTATATTATAATTTATTCTCTTTGTATTTTCCTTCGTTTTCTAAAAACCAATCATACGTTTTTTGAATTCCTGTTTCTAGATTTATTTTATGTTTCCAACCCAATTCATGCATTTTAGAAACATCCATTAATTTTCTAGGCGTCCCATCTGGTTTAGTATCGTCCCATATAATTTCACCTTGATGGCCAACAACTTTCTGTATTGTTGCAGCTAACTCCTTAATTGTTAAATCCAATCCCGTCCCAATATTGTATAAATAATCAGGTAATTTATTTTCTAAAGCAAAAACGACTGCTTCTGCCATGTCATCTACAAACAAAAATTCTCTCATAGGAGTACCACTTCCCCAAAGTGTTACCGATGCATTATTATTTTCTTTTGCTTCATGAAACTTTCTAATCATGGCAGGTAATACATGAGATGTTTTTAAATCAAAATTATCGTGTGTGCCGTACAAATTTGTTGGCATTAGACTAACATAATCTTTATTATACTGTTTACGGATAGCCTGACAGGTTTTTACACCTGTAATTTTAGCAATCGCATACCATTCATTTGTTGGTTCTAATGTATCAGTTAAAAGATATTCTTCTTTTAATGGTTGAGGAGCAAACTTTGGGTAAATACATGAACTACCAAGAAATATAAATTTTTCTACTTGAGATGTTAAAGCTGTATCAATTAAATTATTTTGAATTTGCATATTTTCCATAATAAATTGGTACGGAAAATCATTATTTGCCAAGATTCCGCCCACTTTTGCAGCAGCATCAATTACAATGTCCGGCTTATGTTCATTAAAAAAATCTTTAACGCTATTTTGATCTCTCAAGTCTAATTCTTTACTCGAAGCTCCAAGCAAATTTGTATATCCCCTAGAAGATAAATTTCTCCAAATGGCACTTCCGACCATTCCGTTATGTCCAGCAATGTAAATTTTTTTTTCTCTAGTCATTTTTAAGATTATATTAAATCACTCTCATACAATTATTAGGCAATAAGCCTTTTAAAGGTCAAGTACAAAATAGTAAAAAAACCTCCTAAAAAACCTCCTAAAATTATTCCTTTCAATTTTCCTAATCTATCTACAGGTAAAGGCAAAATAGGTTTATCAATAACCTGAATTAAAGGAATATCATTTCGTAAAGTTACCTTGGCTAATTCAGTTTGTCTAACTAGTTCTGACAAAATAGCAATATTAGCCTGCACATCAACCTGTTTTTTCGTAGACGTTGCTCGCCTAACGTTAAGAGCCGGATTTAAATTAAATGTATTGTCATTTGCAACAGCCACTCCATTTATTGCAGAGTTCAATTCTGCACGAATAGAATCTGTTTGTCTATTTAAAATATCCATATTGATGCGCGATTTCTTACTTTTGACATTAATGTAAAATTGAGAAACTTTACGAGCCAAATTTTCACAGAAATACTTAGCAAAGAGTTCATTCTTAGAAAGAACTTCCATCGTGATAATAGATATTTTTTTATCTTTTTGATAAACGGTAAGCAAATTTTTTGACAAATCGCTATAAATCATTCCCAACACACTGTCTTGCTGTCTCGTAAAAAGTTCTGCATTTGAATCCGGTAAAAATTGGAGCTTTTTAAGTTCTGCATTTTCATCCCATTTCGTTCTCCATCCTTTATTCTGGATATACATTTCAGCCATAGACATGCGTTTACCATTTACATCAACTGGAGCCAGTAACGCTTTTTGAACCATAATTCGAGATTTGAAAAGTTCAATTAAATTAGCACCAGCAAACATTCCGCCACCTGATCCGTTTAAATCAAGCCCAAATTGACTGGCTAAACCTAATGCACCTCCTAAACCTCCAGAACCTCCATCACTTTCAAGTGCGAATGATAAAGATGCTGTATATTCTGGTTTTTTAACCATAGAATAGCTTAAACCTAAACCTGCTCCTACAAAACCAATAATTAGAATTATTTTCCACTGTGATAAAAAATAATTTGTCCATTCCTTACCCTTACCGATAAGCTCTTTTAAAGATATTTCTTCATTTTCTTGCGATACCATAACTAAATTTATTTAAAAGCTGTTATAACCAAAAGAGCTAAACTAGTAATCACGCTGCCTATACTAACCCATTCTCCTGTAGTCAGTGTTTTAGTTTCTGGTTTCTCCGGAACAACTATTTGAGAATCGGGCGTAACTGTCGGATAAGATCTAAAAAATAAAAATGATTTGGTTACATCTGCTTTTCCATTGGGATAAATAATGTAAGCCTTTTTCTTCCACCCCTTGTTATCAACGCCACCTACAGCATCAATATAATATCTAAATCCTTTTCCGCTTCTATATGGTATTTCAGATGTCAGCAATACATTACCGGTAACTTTTACACCTTCGTTATAATTAGCAACTACAATTTCATCATCAGGAAATAAGGTAACATTTGAATAATGACTCTTATTCTTAACAATTTCACCCCAATTTACCGGAATTACAGAATAGCGCATTTTCTCTTCCAATTTCTGGGACAATTCTTCATCTATCGTATCATTTTTAGCTAAATTTAAGTCTATACTTTTTATTTTCTCGATTTGATCCTGTTTGATTGGTCTTTTAATTTTCATCCCATCTAAATTAGCAATAGATGTAGGACCTCCAGCCCTCATTACAATATTAAAAACAGTCTCCTTTTTATTCACCAAAACATATTTTCCAGGGTATGTAATTGCACCGCTCACTTTCACCATTTGAGGTTTTGAATAAACAGCTACTCTTCGAATATTAATAACGTCAAAAGGTTTTAAAATAAAGTTTTTCACCTGCTCATTATTATCTGCAGTTATTTCGAATTCGACCAATTCAACTCGTTTGGGATTGGTATCGTCAATTGTTTCAGATTTTACCATTCTTGCTATTTCTACTCTTTTAGATGCAGAACCTGTAAGACCCCCTACTTCAACAATTAAGTCATTTAAAGTTAAATTTTCATAGTACAAATATTCACCCGGTTTTTTTACTTCTCCATCAATCGTAACTTTATATTCTTCTCTAAAATCTAAGATTGAAAAAACGGTCACAATATCTTCCCTCTTTAATTCAATATCTGCATTCAAATCACCAGACAATGCAGCACTTAAGTCTACATTTACAATCTCTGTTGTTAAATCAGATTTCAATCGAATAATTCTGGCTCTTTTTGTATAAGCGTCTTCTTTCATTCCTTCAGCTCTTGTAATAAGATCAGAAACCCTCATCCCTTCAGAATAAGAATAATAACCTGGTCTAAAAACTGCACCTTCGATATTAATACGATTTTCATATCGGCTTAAAATTTTAGTAACGGTAAAAACATCTCCGGATTTTGGTTTATAAGTACCAAAATTACTTTCATTTACATCATCGACTTTTAATTCCTTTCCTGTTTTTTGTTCAACATGTACTGAACTTGTATAAGCGAATTCAGTAAAACCAGATGCGAACTTTAACAAATCAGCAAAAGTTTCCCCTTCTTTCATTTCGAAGATTCCAGGTCTTTTTACTTCTCCTACAACTGCCACCCTTTGACTATAAGCAGGAATTCGAATCACATCATTATCTTTTAAACTAACGTTATCAGATTGATCTCCTTTGACTAAAAACCTATAAATATCTATATTTTTATAAACCTTATTGTTTCGAATTAATTCAATATTTCTATAACTACCATTCTTACCTGGGCCTCCCGCTAAATGCAAAGCATTGTAGACCGTTGCTAGTGATGAAATGGAATAATTCCCTGGTTGTTTTCCTCCAACTATTGTTACCTTAATAGTTCTTATCTGAGTTAAACTCACACTAACCTGTGATTGTCCGGAACGAACTGTAGCAAAAATTTTAGCAATTGCTGCTTTAATCTTTTGTGTTGCAGCTTCAATAGACATTCCAGAAACTGAAATTTGTCCTATATATTGAATATTGATCTTTCCTTCTACACTAACTGGTGCAGTTGCATTATACTCCTGAATTCCATAAACATTAATTTGTAATTCGTCCCCAGGACCTAATATATAGTTCATTGGAGTAGCCAGTTTTAGGTCCGGCTCAAAATTCAAAGTAGGATTGTCAAATAATTCTGACCCAAAAATTAATGCATTTGCAGAGTCTTTTACTTTATTATTTGTAATTGCATCCTGGTTTCTTCCAAATTGAGATTTATTTTTACCTAAATTAGACGTCGTATTATTATTCTCTGATGTATCTGATTGACCACTTAATCTGCCTCTTAATTTATTAAACTCAACTTGACTCATACCTTTTGAGATAGCAACAGATTCTGCGTCATCTACACTCATATTGTTATTCTTCAATTGTGTATTAACTTTAGCGATGTCCTCATCAGATAAATCATCTACTTTTACCGTACTTAAATCTTTAGATTTAAGTAAGTCTTGAGCATTTGCGTTAAAAGATGCTGCTAGAATAAAAAGCAAAGTAAGAACGTAAATTATTTTTTTCATACTTAATATGTGTTTAATCAAAATTCGATTTAAATAAAAATCTATGAATATTGTTTTTTATAATAATCTTTATAAGAACCTGATGTTACATTTCTTAACCATTCTTCATTATTAAGATACCAATTAATTGTTTTTTCCAATCCTTCTTCGAAAGTAACTGATGGTTTCCACCCTAACTCTTTGTTAATTTTTGTAGCATCAATCGCATAACGCAAATCATGTCCTGGTCTGTCTTTTATAAAAGTAATCAGTTTTTCAGAAGTATTATCTTCCCGCCCCAATTTTTGATCCATGATTTGGCATAATAATTTAACGAGATCAATATTCTTCCATTCATTAAAACCTCCAATATTATAAGTTTCATGATTTTTGCCAGTATGAAAAACTAAATCAATAGCTATTGCATGATCCTCGACGAAAAGCCAGTCTCTCGTATAATTACCGTCACCGTATACTGGTAATGACTTGTTATTAATAATGTTATTTATAAAAAGAGGAATTAATTTTTCAGGAAAATGATAAGATCCATAATTGTTTGAACAGTTGGTTAAAACATATGGCAACCCATAAGTTTCTCCAAATGCTCTGACAAAATGATCGGAGCTTGCCTTAGATGCTGAATATGGAGAATTAGGATTGTAAGGGGTAGTCTCAGTAAATAGACCTTCAGTACCAAGTGAGCCATAAACTTCATCAGTGCTTATGTGATAAAATCGTTTGTTCTCAAAATTGCCTTCCCACTGTTTTTTTGCTGCGTTTAATAAATTCATAGTTCCGATTACATTTGTTTTTACAAATGATAAAGGATCTTCAATAGAACGATCAACATGAGACTCAGCGGCTAAATGTAAAACTCCATCAAAATGATGAATCGAAAAAAGATTATTTATAAAAGATTCATTAACAATATCTCCCTTTATAAAAGTATAATTTTGTTTATTTTCAATATCCTTAATATTCTCAAGATTTCCAGCATATGTCAAGGCATCCAAATTAAAAACATGATAATCAGGATATTTATTCACAAAACGTCTAACGACGTGGGAACCAATAAAACCAGCACCTCCAGTTATTAGAATTTTTTTCATTTTAACAATTAATTTAACAAATCTGAATTTCTTTTTTCTAACTCACTATAAATATCTTTAACATCTTGAGAATTTTCTTTCTGCAAAATTAAATTCGCTGTATCTGTATAAACAAAAATAGTGTTTTTTAGTCCTAAAAATACAGTATGCTTTTCACAACCAATTACCATGTTTCCGTTTTTATCTACTGTATGTCCTTTAGAAACTAAATAATCATAAACAGATTCAAATGAACCTAAATCTGACCATGAAAATGCTGCGGGTACAACTTTTATTTTTTTACTTCGCTCCATTACGGCGTAATCAATACTTATTGATGGAATTTCTAGGGATAAATTCAAATCTAAGAAACCTTCTTTGCTTGACTCCCAAACAGCCTTAGATTTCTCATAAACATCTGGCTGAAATTGTTTTAACTCGTCTAATAATACTCCCGCTTTAAAACAAAACATTCCACTGTTCCATAAAAAATTCCCTTTCGAAATAAACTCTTTGGCAGTTGTTTCATTTGGTTTTTCACGAAAAGAAATTACCACATCTCCTTTTGATTCTATATAACCATACCCCGTTTCAGGTTTAGTTGGAATAACTCCAAAAGTTACAATAAAACCTTCCTGAGCTTTAGAAACTGCTTCATCAATTGCTTTGTTGTAGTTTTCCATCATGTCTATTATATGATCTGACGGAGTTACAATCAATATCTCTTCGGGATTAGATGCAAATGCCGCGAAAGCAATGGCAGCGGCGGTATTTCTAGGAGTTGCCTCCACTATATTGATATAAGAGGTTTTAGACTTATCCATCACTCTACCGCTTAAATGATGATTATCGATATTTCCAACAACCATTACTTTATCAGCTAAATGACTATTACGCTCCACAGTCATTTCAAATAAAGATTTACCTTCAAATATTTCCAAATATTGTTTTGGCTGGCTTTTACGGGAAAGCGGCCAAAGTCTGCTTCCTACTCCTCCAGTTAAGATTACATGAGTTATTGATACTCCCATATATTATATTTTTTTTAATTGTTTTTCAGCAACTTCTTTTCTAAGATTACTACTTGAAAACCTATGATCCCTAACATTATAATACAACTCTATACCTTTTTGCTCGCAATAATCACGGCCTGTATAATTTTTATCTCTATATTCATCTCCAATAATACGCACATCAATTTTAAAAGAACGCAGGATATCTTCCAAGTCTTGTTCCGTTGCATAAGGAACGATTTCATCGACAAACTTACAACCCTTCAATTGTATATAACGTTCTACTACGGTTTGTGACGGACTATTTTTCTCAGGACGATCTAGTGTTGGATCAGTTTGCAAGCCCACTATTAAATAATCACAAGTTCTTTTTGCTTCTTCTAACATTTTAATATGGCCTGCATGCAATAAGTCAAAAGCACTAAAAGTTATTCCTACTTTCATAATGTAATTTAAATTTAAAAATTAAAGTCTATTATCCGCTGTAGCACCCAAAACTCCTTTTACATCATATAATAAGCTACTTGTTTTTTGCAGGTTAGAAAAATTCAGATTTAAAAACTCTGAGTGAGCGACCCCTAAAATAATAGCATCAAATTTTTCTTTTGGAACTGAATTTAACAATGCCAGTCCATACTCTTTTTTTACCTCTTCGATATTTGCAAGAGGATCATATATTGTTACTAAGATACCATATTCAGTTAATGCTTTTATTACATCGACGATTTTTGTATTTCGTACATCGGGACAATTTTCTTTGAATGTGATTCCAAGCATCAAAAGATTAGCACCATTAACCGAAATTCCTTTTTTAATCATCAGCTTTACAACTTGTGAAGCGATATATTCGCCCATACTGTCATTTAAACGTCGTCCTGCTAAAATTATTTCAGGGTGATATCCAAATTCTTGAGCTCTTTGTGCCAAATAGTATGGATCAACCCCAATGCAATGCCCTCCAACCAATCCTGGTTTGAATGGCAAAAAATTCCATTTTGTTGCTGCTGCAGTGAGGACTTCTTGAGTATCGATATTCATTAAATTGAATATTTTAGCCAGTTCATTTACAAAGGCAATATTGATATCTCTTTGCGAATTTTCGATAACTTTAGCTGCTTCTGCAATTTTAATTGTAGGAGCCAAATGCGTCCCAGCTGTAATAACTGATTTATATAAGGCATCAACCTTTAAACCAATTTCAGGCGTTGAGCCTGATGTTACTTTTAATATTTTCTCTACAGTATGTTCTTTATCGCCTGGATTGATTCTTTCAGGAGAATATCCAGCAAAGAAATCTATATTAAATTTTAATCCTGAAATTTTTTCTAAAACAGGAACACATTGTTCTTCTGTAACTCCCGGATAAACTGTTGACTCATAAATTACGATATCCCCAGGTTTTAAAATTTTGCCTACTGATTCACTTGATTTATATAAAGGTGTTAAATCGGGACGATTATTTTTATCGACCGGAGTTGGAACTGTAATTATAAAATAATTACAATCTGATATATCTTTTAAAGAAGTAGTACAAAATAATCCTTTTTTATCAGTCGGATTATCAACAAGCACACTCTTTAAAACAGCATCTTCAACTTCTAATGTTCTATCTTTTCCTAACTTTAAAGAAGCTACTCTCGAATCATTTATATCAAAACCTACAACTGGAAACTTTGTAGCAAATAATCTAGCCAAAGGAAGACCAACATAGCCCAAACCAATAACCGCAATCTTTATATTTTCATCCAATTTATACTATTTTTTAGTCAATTCAATCAATTAGCTTCACGGCTTCGCCTCTCTGAACCACATAAATTTGGTCAGATATTCTAAAATCATTTTCGGCAAATATAACATATTAAGTCAATTTATTCAATACGGTTTCCCGTAATACTCGAAAAACAAATTATAAATAAAAACTTAAAATAACCAACCTACTATCAATCAGTCAATAAAAACTAAATAATAAAAAAAGCAACAGACAAAATGTGCTTATTTCACACTTTATCTATTGCTTTTGCTTTTTTATAATGAACGCCAATTATTTATATCTCATTTTAAGTACACATCCCAAAGATTCCAATACTAAAATATAATGCGTCTTAGTGACTTCCTGAACAATTGCATCTTGTTTACTGAAAGCTCCCGATTCTAATTTTATCCTATCTCCGATCTGAATCGAAGAAACTAAAATATCGATTACGCTAGCAGCCTTTAGATTAGTCTTAATAACATTAATCTCCTCATCCCGAACTACTGCTGGTTTTCCTAACCAAAACAAAAATCGAATTACACCAGGAACAGAAAACACAACATTTCTATCAATATCAGACAGCTGAACGAACACATAGGAATTAAAAAGCGGCGTTTCTACCTTTTTCTTCCGATCTGACCATTGTTTAATCCTCGTGATAGTTGGACAATAGCTTTCAACCCCAATCTGATTCAGTTTTTCGGCAACTTTTTTTTCCCATTTAGGCTTTGTGTATAATACATACCAAGTCATAATTTTTCTCTTATCGAAACAAAACGATCATTCATCTTCATCTATCTCTTATTTAATTTTACTTCAATATTTAATTCAAATTAAGAACCTATTCCCTTATAGACAAATCCTATTGCTTCTAATTCTTTCGCATTTAAGATATTCCTCCCATCAAAAAGAAATGCGGGTTTATGCATCGAATCATATATTTTTTGCCAATCGTAGGTTTTAAACTCATCCCATTCGGTAAGAATTGCTATAGCATGGGATCCTTTAACCGCCTCATATGCATTATCGAATGCAGATAATGCGGCATCATTTTCTTCGACTGCCCTGGTTCCCAAGTAATCCAAGTCATTAAGCATCTTGTTTCTCGTAACTTTAGGATCATAAACTGCAATTTTAGCTTGTTCATTGATCAAATCATCAGCAACGTAAATAGCAGCAGACTCTCGTGTATCATTAGTATCTTTTTTGAAGGCCCAACCTAAGAATGTAATTTTTTTATCAGCTACTGTATTATATAAAGTTTGAACGATTTTGTTTGAAAATCTTCTTTTTTGATAATCGTTCATTATGATAACTTGTTCCCAATAATCTGCCACTTCATTTAACCCATATGATTTTGCGATATAAACTAAATTCAAAATATCCTTTTGAAAACAAGAACCTCCAAAACCTACCGATGCTTTTAAAAATTTTGATCCAATTCTTGAATCCATTCCAATCGCCCTCGCCACTTCATTTACATCAGCACCAGTTTTTTCACATAATTCAGACATTGCATTTATAGACGAAATTCGTTGTGCCAAAAATGCATTTGCTGTAAGTTTAGACAACTCTGATGACCAAACATTGGTAGTTAAAATCTTCGCTTTATCTACCCAATTGGCATAAACATCAACTAATGCATTAATAGCGATTTCACCTTCAGGTGTCGTATCGCCACCAATTAAAATTCGATCCGGATTTAATAAATCTGTCACTGCAGTTCCTTCAGCCAAAAACTCTGGATTTGATAATATTTGAAACTGAACACCATTTCCTGTATTATCTAAGATGCTTTTAATGGCTTCTGCAGTTCGAACCGGCAAAGTAGATTTCTCCACTACAATTTTATTTTGTTTTGCCACTTTCGCAATTTGTCTGGCACATAATTCAATGTATTTTAAATCAGCAGCCATACCTTTCCCTTTACCATAGGTTTTGGTAGGTGTGTTTACTGATATAAAAATAACTTGAGCCTCATCAATTGCTTTATCAACTTCTGTTGAAAAGAAAAGATTTCTATCTCTTGCTTCTCCAACAATTTCAGCAAGACCTGGTTCATAAATTGGTATATTCTCCGTATTAGGATCGTTCCAATCTTTAATTCTTTGTTCATTCAAATCGACAACTGTAACTTGAATATGTGGACACTTTTGGGCAATTACTGCCATAGTTGGGCCTCCAACATAACCCGCACCAATGCAACAAATTTTTGTAATTTTCATCTACTTTACTATTATCTTGATCTTCCTTTTATTTTAAATTTTCCCAATACCAACTCACCGCTTCTTTCAATCCTTCCTTTAAAGAATATTTCGGATCATAACCCAATATTTTTTTTGCTTTATCTATACTTGCTAATGAATGCGGAATATCACCTGCTCTATTTGTTCCGTATACTATTTCGACATCAGCAATTTTAACATCAAATTCAGCCAGATATTTTTTTAAATATTCAACTAAATCATTTAAAGTATTTCGATCACCAAATGCAGTATTATAAACCGTATTTATTGCCAGCGGATTTAGACTTGTCATCGCCAATTCATTCATTTGAATTACATTGTCTATATAAGTAAAATCTCTTGAATAATTTCCATCACCATTAATGACTGGACTCTCATAATTCATTAACTGCATTACAAACTTTGGAATTACTGCCGCATAAGCTCCCTTAGGATCCTGCTTTCTTCCAAAGACATTAAAATAACGCAATCCAATAGTTTCCAAACCATATGTTTTACTAAAAATCTCAGCATACAATTCGTTTACATATTTTGTAATAGCGTATGGAGATAATGGTTTTCCAATCACATCTTCAACTTTAGGCAATCCTTGAGAATCGCCATATGTGGATGAACTTGCCGCATAAATAAAACGTTTTACTTTCGCATCACGAGAAGCGACAAGCATATTCAGAAAGCCTGATACATTCACATCATTTGTCGTTACGGGATCATCAATTGATCTTGGAACCGACCCTAGAGCAGCCTGATGCAAAACATAATCAACTCCTTCAACAGCTAGTGAACAATCCACAATATTTCTAATATCTCCTTCAATTAATTTAAAGTTTCGATCACTTATAAAATCTTTTAGATTATGATGATGACCTGTTGAGAAATTATCCAAACAAATTACTTTATGCCCTAATCCTAAAAAATACTCACATAAATTTGAGCCAATAAAACCTGCGCCTCCAGTAATTAGAATCGTATATTGAATTGATACTTTCATTTACTTCAAATTATTTTTTAGTGAATTTGTTTAAAATAGTTTTCCAAAAGCTTAATTTAACTTCTTCATCATGATATCCGTTTGAATATGCCCCATAGCCATAGCCATAACCAGATCCATACTTCGCTTTATTTTCATAACCATTAAAAACAATGCTGGCATTACTAAGTTCTCCTCTTTTTATTCTGGTATTTAACAACGATATCATATCCTTTTTAGTATAATTTTGCCTTACAATATACAAGGTAACATCAGCATATTGAGCCAATTCTATTGCATCAGAAACCAATCCAACCGGAGGTGTATCCAAAATTATATAGTCATATTTTTGCTTCAGTTCATCTATCAGTTCTTTCATTGCATCACTTAAAATAAGCTCAGAAGGATTTGGTGGTATTGGCCCTGAAAGAATAACATCAAGATTCGCAATTTGAGTAGGATTCGTAATTTCATCTAAACTGTTCTGCTTAATTAAATAATTTACTACCCCTATCGAATTCTTCAAATTAAATTCATCTGCCAATCTCGGTTTTCTTAAATCCAGGCCAATAATCACTGTTTTCTTCTCGCTCAAAGCAAAAACAGTAGCTATATTAATAGAGCAAAATGTTTTTCCTTCCCCACTAATAGAAGAAGTTATCATCAACGTTTTAGAACCACTAACCTGCTGTTTCTTATACAAAAACTGTAAAGATGAGCGAATTGTTCTAAAACCTTCAGAAAGTACCGACTTAGGTTTATCAAACACAGCCAGACTGACGTTATCTTTATTAAAACCAATAACACCAATCAACGGGATTTGAGTCAACTTACTTATATCGTCAGTATTCTGAATTGAATTATTGATGAAAAAAATACCGAAAACAAATAATAAGGGAATCAACAAGCCTAAAAACAAAGCTAAAACATAATTAACTGACGTTTTAGGTCCTATTAGCCCCCCTCCAATATCTTTAGCGGGATCTATAAAATGGATATCAGATAAATTAGAGGCTTTTACGATTTCTGCTTCATTTCGTTTTTGAAGAAATTCAGTATAAATATTATCATTTAGATCGTACTTTCTTTTAATCTTCAATAGTTCCTGTTGCTCTTCAGGAAGCCTTTTTACAGTATTCTCTGCCTGACCAATTTTAGCATTTACAAGAGACAAATCATACAATAATGATGCTTTTGCTGATGCTATATTTTCTAATAACACACTTTTAATAGCCTGCATTTGATTATCAAAATCCTTAAAAATCTTCTCGCTTTTTACTGCATAGGCCATTTCTGATCTTTGAGTTGAAAGTGTTATAAGTTTTGAGACACTGGCTACAATATTTGGATCTTCGATACCTGCAACAGAGGGAGCTGGTAATCTTGAATAATCTACACTATTATTCAGATACAATTTTAAAGAATTGTAATACGCAATTTTTCTGGAAACCTGATCTTTTTCCACATCAAAATCCATAATTTTATCAGAAAACTTAGCTCCTCCACCTTCTATTTCATAGATATTCTTATCCTTTCGAAATGATTTTAATTCATTACCCGTTTCTTTTAATTGCGATTCCATAGCAACGAGTGTACTATCAATGAATCGTATCGTATTAGTGGCAAACTGATTTTTGCCGTCAAGCTGAATTTTGATCAACGTTTTCACTGTTGCGTTCAAATATTCGACTAATCGGGCTTTATTCGTTCCCTGCATCCCCAATGTCAATATAGAACCTCCTTTATCATCAGAAGTAACATTTATTCCTTTATAACGAGAAACTGTACCATCAAAATCATTAAATCGAACAAAGTACTCATTCCCTTTATAAAACCCCGGATCATCATTTATCTGTAATTTCCAATTGAGGAAGGGTAATAAAACCTGTTCTCCAACTTTATATTTTTTTACAAATTCTATTGGCTGAACAGATGTATTGGAATATGAATTATCCGAATAATTAATTAATGAGATTGAGTTCTTTTCAAACGGTATTCGAATTTCATATTCACTTGGACTTAAAAATTTTATACGTATTAAAGCATTAGCAAGCTGTCCCTTTGATTCATCAATATCTACATAAAAAGGAACTGCACCATAAGAATCTACCAAATTATATTCTCCTTGTGTAAAATAATCAATATAAAACTGCAGCCTAGTAACAACCAGCTCATTGTGAGATCTTGATTGTAATATTGTTGATATTCCGTTTACTTGATCTGAAATTCCTCCCCAATTAAAAACTAAACTTGTGTTCGATGTAAAAAACGGATTACTTTCTTCCTTTATTGAAATCATCGTTTGCATTCCGTAGATCTTTTCTTTACGGATATTTACCTGATAAGCAACCGTAAATGCAATGATCAAACTAACTAAAAACCATTTCCAGTAACTAAGAATTTTTAATATAAATCCTTTAAAATCAAAATTTGAATGATTTTCAAAAATGGAAAAATCTTTTATATCTAACATTATTCGAATTTACTTTAGTTTTTGATAATTAAATACACGGTTGTTGCCAATGACAATAAGGTGATTATAGTACCGATTGACTGAATACCAGTTTGTCCTGTCCCCCATGTTTTCTGCCTCAACGGTTTTACATAAATATAATCGTTAGGTTGTAAATAATAATATGGTGATTTCATTACATTAGCATCAGTAAGGTCTATTTCATTCATTTGAACCCCGGTTGGAGTTTGGCGAACTATCATCACCGCCTTTCTATTACCAACCGTAGTTATATCTCCTGCATTAGCAACTGCTTCCATAATATTTACATGCGACTGAAATAATGTTTTTGTTCCCGTATTTCCAACTTCACCATTTATTGTATATCTAAAACCGGCGAGTTTTACCGTCACAAAAACATTTGCTTCACTTTTAAAATATTCTTCTAGTAATTTTTTCTCAATTTTAACTCTGACTTCCTCCAAAGTATAACCAATAACATTTATCTCTCCTAAGATTGGCATTCTGATATTACCATGATCATCGACAGTAAATCCATCAAAATACAAGGCCGATTCTGATTTTCCTGTTGTCGCATTTTCTGTTGTATTAAATATCGAAACCAATTTAGGATCAATAGCCTTTATATTAATACTTAAAACATCATTTACCTGTAGCCTATATGGTTTAGATTCAACAGCAGAAACTGCATTTTGCTCTCCTGTATTATTTTTATCTTGCAAATACCATAGGTCTTTTACAGGAATGCAAGATGTAAAAAGCGTACTAATTAATAGTAAAATATAAAAGCTGTTTTTTGTCATTATTAAAAATTTATCGCAAATATAGCTTTTCCTTTAACTTTCAGGAAATCTAACTTTTATTTGATCTTATTTAGTTGTTTTTAAAAGTTTTTTCAAACGGAACACGATGTAAAATACTTCTTCCAAGTGTAATTTCATCCGCATATTCTAATTCGTCACCAACAGCGATTCCCCTTGCAATTGTTGAAATTACAATCTCTGATTCGGCAATCTGTTTATAAATATAAAAATTCGTGGTGTCACCTTCCATAGTGGAACTCAGTGCAAAAATAATTTCTATTACTTTTCCACCTTTCACCTTTTCAACTAAACTGGAAATATTTAATTGACTTGGGCCTACACCTTCAATTGGAGAAATTTTGCCACCCAATACATGATATATTCCTTTATATTGACCTGTGTTTTCAATAGCCATTACATCCCGAATATCTTCGACTACACAAATCGTCTGATGATTTCTCGTCATATTAGCACAAATCTCACAAACTTTTGTGTCTGAAATATTATGGCAGCTTTCGCAAAACTTAATATCTTCCCGCATGTTTAATAATGCCTGAGACAAAAAACCAGTTTGTTCTTTGGGTTGTTTTAACAAATGAAGAACCAGTCGCAATGCCGTACGTTTACCAATTCCAGGTAACTGAGACATTTCGTTAACTGCTTTTTCTATTAATTTTGATGAAAATTCCATGACGACAAAAGTAATACTTTAATGTTTCTTTTTAACTCCATTAGAAGTGGAAATCCTTTTTTGTTTTTCCTTTAAAAAACAAAAACATTACTTCAACCTATTTTCTTTTAATTGGAGTTCAATGAACTTCATTTGACGGATCGCGGGATTAGCTCCTAAAAAATTTAATATTGATTAGTAGCCAGTAGAACCAAAGTACAAGCAACTTCAGACTTAATATTATTCAGCTCTAACAATTGATATAATTCTGGATTTTCAGTTCCGGGATTAAAAACAACTCTTTTTGGCTGTGCCTCGATGATGTAATTATAATAATCACGCTGGCGTGCAGGATTTAGATATAAGGTTACAGTATCTATATTTTTCACTGGAATTGCTTTAGTGTAAATTTTCACGCCGGCAACTTCGCCGGTATTTTGACCAATTGCCAATACAGTATGTCCTTTTTGAACCAACATATTTATAGCTCTATATGCATAT
Source organism: Flavobacterium sp. LC2016-12 (assembly GCF_015351595.1). Classification (GTDB taxonomy): domain Bacteria; phylum Bacteroidota; class Bacteroidia; order Flavobacteriales; family Flavobacteriaceae; genus Flavobacterium. The sequence continues at coordinate 192,961 of NZ_JADKPT010000005.1, forward strand.
CTATCTGGTTTTGTAGTTGCTCCCAGAACTAAAGTTTTCTTATTTTTCATTATTTTAGAATATTGCACAAAAGTAATCAAAAAGAACGAGCTTGGTTTAGGTTATTAATGTAGAATTGAAGTAATAAAAAACATTATCCTAACATGAATTTACTTTACACAATTAAAAATTATCTATTTTTACAGTACTAACCCAAACTTTATGGATCTTTTCATTTATTTATTTGCCGCCCTTTTTTCCGTTTTGAACCCTATTGGAACTGTTCCAATCTTCGTAGGTCTTACCCAACATGATTCTCAAAAAGAACGTTCCCGTATTTCACTATGGACCGCAATTAACGTTTTTATTATTTTAATTGTTTCTTTTTTTATTGGTCAATATGTTCTGAGCTTTTTCGGAATCAGCATCGATGCCTTACGAATTGCAGGTGGAATAGTAATTGTAAATTCAGGATTCTCTCTACTATCCGGAAAATTCAATAAAAAACGAGGAATCAACAAAAAGATTGAAAACGAAGCACAACAACGAAATGACATTGCCCTTACTCCATTGGCAATTCCAATGCTTGCTGGCCCTGGATCAATCTCACTATTGATTGCATTTTACCAAGAACATCACGGCATGGAAGAAATAATTATTTCATCTTTGGCAATTTTAGCGATTGCTGTCGCCATTTTTGCTATTTTAAAAAGTGCACATTATTTAGCCAGAATATTAGGCGCTTCAGGAATTGTCGCAATTTCCAGAATTGTTGGATTTATTGTAATATCAATTGGTATTCAATATATAGTAAGTTCAATCATTAACATTATCAAAGGAAATTTGATGTAAATCCATTTATTTTCATATAAACAAAAAGGGATAAAACATAAGCTTTATCCCTTTTTATATTTTATGATTATTCTTAATTTCTTGGTAAAAATACTTCAGCCATCATACATCTTGCACTTCCTCCTCCACAAGCTTCAATAGTATCTAAACTTGAACTCAAAATTTCAGCATGATTTTCTAACTGAGTAATTTGTTTCGGTGTTAAACTTTGATGTGCTGATGCACTCATGACAATATATTTTTTATCATTTGCCCCTCGAACTTCTAACATATTTCCTGCGAAATTATTCACTTGGGCTTCCGTAATTAAAATAATTTCCTTCTTATCTGCTTTTAAATTTTCAAGAACCATTTTACGTTCTTTTTTATCATCGATACAATCGGCGCAGATAACTGCAAAAGTTTCTCCGAGACACATCATCACATTTGTATGATAGATTAGTTTACGTTCACCGTCAACAGTTTGAAATGCTTCAAAAATTACAGGAGCATAATCAAAATCTTCACAGAATTCTATAAACAATTCTTCGTCTGCACGTGGAGATAATGCGCAATATGCTTTGGCATTTGCACGATCTAAAAGTAAACTTCCTGTTCCTTCCAAGAAAAACCCATCTTCTTCAGCTGATGTATAATCCATTATGTTAGAAATCTCAAAACCTTTCTCTTCAAGAGTATCTAGAATATCTTCACGACGTTCCTGACGACGATTTTCAGCAAACATAGGATATAATACCACATCTCCATTTTCATGAAAAGAAACCCAGTTATTCGGAAAAATACTATCTGGTGTATCTGTATCCAAATTATCATTAATAACTGTGACATCAACCCCAACTGCTCTAAGCTTTTCAACAAAAACATCAAATTCTTGTTGTGCTTTTGCATTTACTGTACTTGGCAAAAGCCCGTCTAATACTTTTTGATAGTAATTATTTATCGCTGTTTGCTCATTCATTCTAAAAGCAACCGGACGAATCATTACGATTGCATTTGTTGTTTGTTGCATAATCTCTATATTTTTGTTCAGCTTTAAACTTTATAACAAAACTTAAAACCTGAAGCTATTTTTAATCTCTAATTAACGGTAAAGTTGAACATCTCAACAATCCTTCTTGTTTTGCAATTTCAGCATACGGAATTTCTTCAACAATAAATCCATTTGCACGAAGCCAGTTATTTAGGCGCGTAAAATTTTTCTCAGAAACAACTACATTTTCATCTATAGAAAAGACATTTGAAAACATATTATACATTTCGTTTCTTTCAATATGAAATAGATTTTCTTTCCCAAAAAGGTTTACCAAATACAAATAATCAGCTTCTTCGCGGAAACCTCTTTTATAAATTATTCCCTTATCCTTTCCTACAGGTTGAAAACAACAATCTAAGTGTAAAGCATTATCACGAGCTTCTAATTTAGATTTTACTAAATCAAATTCCTTGACAATTTTATTCGGAAACAATTCTTTAATATACCTTACACCATGCATATTGGTTCTGGCAGTGATATAATCTTTATAATCGCTTCCTTTATAAGTTCCTATAAAAATATAATCATTCCAAAGCATTACATCCCCGCCTTCAATATGAACTTCTTCAGGCGGACGAACTACTTTTAAAGGGTCGATTTGATCGATTACATATTGAATTGCATCTAATTCACGTTCTCTATCAGGTAAAATATTTGATTTTACAAAAACATCATCAATTACAAAACCAATATCTCTCGCGAATATTTGGTTGTAATTCTCAATCATTTCCGGACGATAAACTTTAACATCATATTTTTGAAAAACAGTATTAAATGCATCCATTTCAGCAACCATATCTTTTTCGACTGGATAAGTTCCTGCCTTAATATGTTCCAATGATTTAGGATCGTAAGCTTCATCTAAAGATGGAGTTGGCCCATTATGAACGGCTGAACCCAAAACTACTGCTCGCAATCTTGACGTTTCGTTCTTTATATTTAATTGCAACATAACTCTATTATATTTTGAGCAAATATAAAAAAAGCTTCACAGTTAAGTGAAGCTTTGAAGTTATTTTATTTGTTAGACTTAAAGTCTCTTAAAGGGTGTCCTGTGTAAATTTGTCTAGGCCTTCCGATTGGCTCTTTGTTTTCACGCATTTCTTTCCATTGTGCGATCCAACCTGGTAATCTTCCAATGGCAAACATCACTGTAAACATATCAGTTGGAATTCCTAATGCTCTGTAAATAATTCCTGAGTAGAAATCAACATTAGGATATAAATTTCTTGATTTGAAGTAATCATCTTCAAGGGCAGCTGATTCTAGTTTCTTAGCAATTTCTAAAATTGGATCATTAACACCTAATGTTTCTAACACTTCTTTAGCTGCTTTTTTGATAATTTTAGCTCTTGGATCAAAGTTTTTATATACTCTGTGACCAAATCCCATCAAACGGAAAGGATCATTTTTATCTTTTGCTTTTGCTAAAAATTTATCAGTATCTCCACCATCTTTATTAATTTCTTCTAACATTTCAAGAACCGCTTGATTCGCTCCGCCATGAAGTGGTCCCCAAAGCGCAGAAACTCCTGCAGAAATCGAAGCAAACAAACCTGCATGAGACGAACCAACCATTCTTACTGTTGAAGTAGAACAGTTTTGCTCATGATCAGCATGAAGAATAAATAATTTATCTAATGCATCAATAACAACCGGACTTGCTTTATAAGGCCCTGTAGGCAATTGAAACATCAATTGCATAAAGTTTTCTACATATCCTTTTGTATTGTCATAGTAGTTCAATGGATAGCCCATTGATTTTCTATATGTCCATGTAGCAATTACAAGGAATTTTGCCATTGTTTTACAAATAGCCTCGTACATTTCTTTTTCGTTATCAACATTTACTGCCTTTGGATTAAATGCAGTTAAAGCACTTGTCAAAGCAGATAAAACTCCCATTGGATGAGCTGTTTTTGGAAATCCGTCAATGATATTTTTCATCTCTTCGTTTACCAAAGTATGTTTTTTAATATCATTTTCAAATTGCTCCAGCTGTTGAGTTGTTGGTAGTTCACCAAAAATCAAAAGATATGATACCTCTAAGAAACTTGCTTTTTCAGCCAGATCTTCGATTGAATATCCTCTGTAACGCAAGATTCCTAATTCCCCGTCTAAGAAGGTGATTTCACTTTTGCAAGAACCAGAATTTTTGTAACCAGGATCAATTGTAATAACACCAGTTAAATCACGTAATTTGTTAATATCGATAGCTGATTCATTTTCGCTCCCAGTAATAACCGGAAGCTCAATTTTTTGACCATCTACTTCTAATGTAGCTATTTTTGACATAATATATCGGAAATAAATCTTTAAAATAATAATTTATCAAATCTAAGGAATTTAAGACTAATTAAAAAAGGAATACTGCTATGAATTTGTTAAAACTCCAAAAAAAAACCACCCATTAAAAAATGGGTGGTTTAAATCTATATATAACCTTACAATTATTTAATCTTGAAGGCCTTTAACCCCGGAAAATAAGCAGTACTTCCTAATTCTTCTTCAATTCTTAATAATTGATTGTATTTTGCCATACGATCAGAACGAGAAGCAGAACCTGTTTTAATTTGACCACAGTTTAAAGCTACCGCTAAATCTGCAATAGTATTATCTTCTGTTTCTCCAGAACGGTGAGACATAACTGAAGTGTAACCTGCATTCTTAGCCATATTTACAGCAGCAATCGTTTCAGTTAAAGTACCAATTTGGTTTACTTTTACTAAAATTGAATTTGCAATTCCTTTTTCAATACCTGTAGACAAACGCTCAACGTTAGTAACAAATAAATCATCACCTACTAATTGTACTTTATCTCCAATTTTATCTGTTAAATATTTCCACCCATCCCAGTCATCTTCGTACATACCATCTTCGATAGAAATAATTGGATATTTAGCAGCAAGTTCAGCTAAATAATCAGCTTGCTCTTCAGAAGTTCTGATTTTTCCAGTTTCGCCTTCAAATTTAGTATAATCGTATTTACCATTTACATAAAATTCAGAAGCAGCACAATCAAGAGCAATCACAATTTCGTCACCGAAAGAATATCCTGCTTTTTCAACAGCCAATTTAATAGTATCAAGAGCATCCTCAGTACCTCCAGCTAAATTTGGCGCAAAACCACCTTCGTCACCTACAGCAGTACTTAAACCTCTATCATGTAACACTTTTTTCAAGCTATGGAAAATTTCAGTTCCCATTTGCATAGCATGCGTAAATGAAGTTGCCTTTACAGGGAAAATCATAAATTCCTGGAATGCAATAGGTGCATCAGAGTGAGAACCACCATTGATGATATTCATCATTGGAACAGGTAATGTATTAGCAGAAACTCCACCAACGTATCTGTACAATGGCAATCCAAGTTCGTTAGCAGCAGCTTTTGCAGCAGCCAAAGAAACTCCTAAAATAGCATTAGCTCCTAATTTAGATTTATTTGGTGTTCCGTCTAAATCGATCATTAACTGATCAATAGTGTTTTGTTCAAAAACAGAAGTTCCAACTAACTCTTCAGCAATAACGGTATTTACATTATTCACTGCGTTCAAAACTCCTTTTCCTAGATAAGCTTTCCCTCCATCACGTAATTCAACAGCTTCGTGCTCTCCAGTAGATGCTCCAGATGGAACAGCAGCCCTTCCTAAAACTCCATTTTCAGTTACTACATCAACTTCAATGGTAGGATTACCTCTAGAATCAAAAATTTGTCTTGCGTGAACTTTAATTATAATACTCATTATTTCTGTTTTTTTATTAATAAATTATATTTTTTTTTCGAAATTATAAAAATATTTAATAGTAAAAACGCATTCTTACTATTAAACTTCTTTATTTATTAACTACATCGTTTTAGCAACAGCTTGTTTTATGTTCTCAACAAACTGATCAAATAAATAAGATGAATCATGTGGTCCAGGACTTGCCTCTGGGTGATATTGAACTGAAAAACAATTTTTATTTTTCATTCGCATTCCTGCAACTGTATCATCATTAAGATGTACATGTGTAATCTCTAACTCAGGATGATTATCTAACGCATCTCTTTTTACAGCAAAACCATGATTTTGCGAAGTTATTTCCCCTTTTCCTGTAATTATATTTTTCACAGGATGATTAATCCCACGGTGACCTCCAAACATTTTATACGTTTTAACACCGTTTGCCAGAGCTATAACCTGATGCCCTAAACAAATTCCAAATAATGGTTTATCATCTGCTATAATTTCTTTAGCAACTTGTATAGCACCAAATAACGGATCTGGATCTCCAGGGCCATTTGACAAGAAGTATCCATCAGGATTAAATTCTGTCAAATCTTTATAAGTTGAATTATATGGGAAAACTTTAATATAACAATCTCTCTTAGCAAGATTTCTTAAGATATTTTTTTTGATGCCAAGATCTAAAGCTGATATTTTATAAGTAGCTTTTTCATCTCCAAAAAAATAAGGTTCAGTAGTCGATACTTTTGAAGCCAACTCTAAACCTTCCATGTTTGGCACATTTGCCAATTCTTTCTTCAAATCTTCAACTGAAGTTCCGTCAGTACAGATAACAGCATTCATAGCTCCATTGTCACGAATATAACTTACCAATGCACGAGTATCAACATCAGAGATACAGATTAAATTCTGTTTAGTAAAATAATCTTCTAAACTTCCAGAAGCATCTTCACGTGAATAATTAAAGCTGAAGTTTTTACAAACTAAACCAGCAATTTTCACACTGTCAGATTCTATTTCTAAATCATTAACACCATAATTCCCAATGTGCGCATTAGTGGCAACTAATATTTGGCCAAAATAAGAAGGATCAGTAAAAATCTCCTGATATCCGGTCATTCCAGTATTAAAACAAACTTCACCAAAAGTCTTACCGCTAATCCCGATAGATTTTCCATGAAAAATAGTCCCATCACTTAGTAATAAAATGGCGCTTTGTCGTGTTGTGTATTTCATTCTTTAATTTGTATTGTTTTTAATCGTCATAAAACTAGCCAGGCATGTTTTACTTGTAATTAGATATTTTGCAAATTTACTTCTTTAAAAGAGTGCTTCCAAGATTTTTTAAAAAATTCATTCATAAAAATTGAACCTAAGTATTGAAATAAGTTATATTTTGATTTATTTTAAAAAAAATCAAAAAAAAAGGATAAACTAAAAATTAGCTTATCCTTGATTTTTATAGAATCATTACTTTCATAATTATTCAGAAGCTTCAGTAGTCGTTTCTGACTCAGCAGCTGGAGCTTCAGTAGTTTCCTCAGCTTTTTTTGCTTTACCACCACGACGGCTTTTTGCTTTTTTAACTTCTTTTTTACCTCCATTGTAAAGTTCATTGAAATCTACAAGTTCGATCATTGCCATATCAGCATTATCTCCCAAACGATTTCCAACTTTAATGATACGAGTGTATCCACCTGGACGGTCTCCAACTTTAGCAGCTACGTCTCTGAACAAGTCAGTTACCGCATATTTGCTACGTAAGTAAGCAAAAACAATACGACGATTATGAGTCGTATCTTCTTTTGATTTTGTGATTAAAGGCTCAACGAATTGTTTAAGCGCTTTAGCCTTAGCAACAGTAGTGTTAATACGTTTGTGCTCAATAAGAGAACAAGCCATATTAGCTAACATAGCTTTTCTATGTCCAGTCTGTCTGCTTAAGTGATTGAATTTTTTTCCGTGTCTCATTGCTATTTTAAATTTAATCCGCCGTGGCGGATTGAATTATTCTTTATCTAATTTGTATTTAGCTAAATCCATTCCGAAAGTTAAATTTTTAACTGCTACAAGTTCATCTAGCTCTGTTAAAGATTTTTTACCAAAATTACGGAATTTCATTAGGTCATTTTTATTGAACGATACTAAATCACCAAGTGTATCAACTTCAGCCGCTTTCAAGCAATTTAATGCTCTCACAGATAAATCCATATCAACAAGCTTAGTTTTAAGCAATTGTCTCATATGCAATGACTCTTCATCATACGATTCTGTTTGTGCAATTTCGTCAGCCTCGAGTGTAATTCTTTCGTCAGAAAACAACATGAAGTGGTGAATTAAAACCTTAGCAGCTTCAGTAAGAGCATCTTTTGGATTAATAGATCCATCAGTTTTAATTTCAAAAACTAATTTTTCATAATCTGTTTTTTGCTCTACACGGAAGTTTTCAATTGCATATTTTACATTTTTTACCGGAGTAAAAATAGAGTCTGTAAAAATGGTTCCAATTGCAGCATTCTGTTTTTTGTTCTCCTCAGCAGGAACATATCCTCTACCTTTTTCGATTGTTAAATCGAAGTTCAATTTGATTTTAGAATCTAAATTACAGATAACAAGGTCTGGATTCAAAACTTGAAAACCTGAAATAAATTTTTGAAAATCACCTGCTGTCAATTGATCTTTACCAGAAACAGAAATTGTAACTGCTTCATTATCGATATCTTCGATCTGACGTTTGAAACGTACTTGTTTTAGATTAAGGATAATTTCGGTAACATCTTCAACAACACCTGAAATAGTAGAAAACTCATGATCTACACCTTCGATACGAACAGATGTAATTGCATAACCTTCTAATGCTGAAAGCAAAACTCTTCTAAGTGCATTACCAACTGTCAATCCGTAACCAGGTTCCAAAGGTCTAAATTCGAATTTACCTTCAAAATCGGTTGAATCGATCATGATAACTTTATCGGGCTTTTGAAAATTAAATATTGCCATAAATTTCGACTAAGTCAATTATTATTTGTTGTACAACTCTACGATTAATTGTTCTTTAATGTTTTCTGGAATCTGAAGTCTTGCAGGTACAGAAACAAAAGTTCCTTCTTTAAGATCATTATTCCAAGTAATCCATTCATAAACATGACTTGAATTTGACAAAGAACGTTCGATAGCTTCTAAAGATTTAGATTTTTCACGAACTGCAACTTTATCACCAGGTTTAAGGTGGTAAGAAGCGATGTTTACAACTTCACCATTAACAGTAACGTGTCTGTGAGAAACTAATTGTCTAGCTCCTCTTCTAGAAGGAGCAATACCCATTCTAAAAACAACGTTATCTAATCTTGCCTCACATAATTGTAAAAGAACTTCACCAGTAACACCTTTAGTAGCTGATGCTTTTTTGAATAAATTTCTGAATTGTTTTTCTAAAATTCCGTAAGAATATTTAGCTTTTTGCTTTTCCATTAACTGAACAGCGTACTCAGATTTTTTACCTCTTTTTTTTGCCATCCCGTGTTGTCCAGGTGGGTAATTTCTTTTTTCGAAAGATTTGTCATCTCCGAAGATTGCTTCGCCAAATTTACGAGCAATTCTAGTTTTAGGACCAGTATATCTTGCCATTTCTAAAAAATTAAATTTAAGGTAGAGATTATGAATTCAGGTCAAATCCTTCGATAATCTATATTCTACCTTGTTATACTATAATAAATAAATTAAACTCTACGTCTTTTCGGAGGACGACATCCGTTGTGAGGCATTGGAGTAACATCGATAATCTCAGTAACTTCAATTCCACCGTTATGAATAGAACGAATAGCAGACTCACGTCCGTTTCCTGGTCCTTTTACATAAACTTTTACTTTTTTAAGTCCTGCCTCAAGAGCTACTTTACTACAATCTTCTGCTGCCATTTGAGCTGCGTACGGAGTGTTCTTTTTAGAACCTCTGAAACCCATCTTACCAGCTGAAGACCAAGAAATAACTTCACCTTTCTTATTTGTCAAAGAAATGATAATGTTGTTGAAAGTGGCAGAAATATGAGCTTCACCCGTTGATTCAACGATAACTTTACGTTTTTTTGCAGTTGCTTTAGCCATATTACTTATTATTTAGTTGCTTTTTTCTTGTTAGCAACAGTTTTTCTTTTACCTTTTCTTGTTCTAGAGTTGTTTTTAGTTCTTTGTCCTCTTAACGGAAGACCAGATCTATGACGGATACCTCTGTAACAACCAATATCCATTAAACGTTTGATGTTTAAAGAAACCTCAGAACGTAATTCTCCTTCAATTTTGTAAAATGAAACAGCATCACGAATCGCTCCGATCTCATCATCATTCCAATCTTGAACTTTTTTGTCTTGGCTAACTTGAGCTTTTTCTAAAATCTCAATAGCTCTACTTCTTCCTAATCCAAAGATATAGGTAAGTGCTATAACACCTCTTTTATTTTTTGGGATATCTACCCCTGCTATTCTTGCCATAATTATCCTTGTCTTTGTTTAAATCTAGGATTCTTTTTGTTTATTACGTACAATCTCCCTTTTCTACGCACAATGATGCACTCGGGACTTCTCTTTTTTACTGATGCTCTAACTTTCATAGTGAATATCCTTTAATATCGATAAGTAATTCTTGCTTTTGACAAATCATAAGGGCTCATTTCCAGTTTCACTTTATCACCGGGTAATAATTTGATGTAATGCATACGCATCTTACCAGAAATATGAGCAATTACAATATGTCCATTTTCTAACTCCACACGGAACATCGCATTTGACAATGCTTCAATAATTGATCCGTCTTGTTCTATTGCTGATTGTTTTGCCATAAATATATTAAGCTACTGCTTTTCTATTTTTACCAGTCTTCATTAAACCATCATAATGTTTGTTTAACAAGTATGAATTGATTTGCTGAATAGTATCTATTGCAACTCCAACCATAATTATTAATGAGGTACCTCCAAAAAACATTGCCCAAGATTGTTGTACATCCATAATACTTACAACAATAGCTGGGAACACAGCAATCAAAGCAAGGAATAAAGATCCTGGGAAAGTTATTAAAGACATCACTTTATCTAAGAAATCTGAAGTTTCAGCACCTGGACGAACTCCCGGGATAAAACCACCGCTTCTTTTCAAATCATCAGCCATTTTGTTAGTAGGAACAGTAATTGCAGTGTAGAAAAATGTAAATACAATAATTAAAGTTGCAAATACAAAATTATACCAAAAACCGAACATATTACTAAATGCTCCAACAATAGATTGTGATGTGTCTGATTTAGACAATCCAGCTACAGCTGCAGGTATAAACATAATTGCCTGAGCAAAAATGATTGGCATAACTCCAGAAGCATTAAGCTTAAGAGGAATCCATTGTCTATTACCACCTGCTAAATCTTGCTCATAATCACCAGTTGTTGTACGACGAGCGTATTGAACCGGAATTCTACGTACTGCCATTGTAAGCAATACACAAGCAATAATCACTAATAACCACACAATAATTTCAATAACTAATAACATTGGACCTCCATTGTTATTGGTAACTCTCGTTGTAAACTCTTGAATAAAAGCTTGAGGTAAACGAGCTAAGATACCAACCATAATTAATAATGAAATTCCATTTCCAATACCTTTATCCGTAATTTTCTCTCCAAGCCACATAGCAAAGATTGTACCTGTCACTAAAATGATAACAGATGAGAACAAAAATTCAGGAGAATTAAAGCCTAGTAAGAATGCACTACCAGGCAATGTTCTGTATAAATTATAGATATAAGTTGGACCTTGAACCAGTGTAATAGCTATAGTCAACCAACGAGTGATTTGATTAATCTTTTTTCTACCACTTTCTCCATCGTTTTGAAGTTTTTGCAAATAAGGAATAGCAATTCCCATCAACTGAACCACAATAGACGCAGAAATATAAGGCATAATACCTAAAGCAAAAACTGAAGCTTTAGAGAAAGCACCCCCAGTAAACATGTCTAGGATAGATCCTAAACCATTTTTAGTTTGTCCCGCTAAACCAGTTAATTGAGTTGCGTCAATCCCAGGAAGCGTAACGTGTGCACCAAAACGATATACTAAAAGCAATCCTAATGTAATTAAGATTCTATTTTTCAGTTCTTCGATTTTCCAAACATTACTTATTGATTCAATAAATTTCTTCATCTTAATAGATAAGTTATATAGTTACAGCTTCTCCACCAGCAGCTTCAATAGCAGCTTTTGCAGTAGCAGTAAATTTGTGGGCAGTTACTTTTAATTTTGCTTTCAATTCTCCTCTACCTAAAATCTTAACGATTTCATTTTTGGTAGCTAGACGATTTGCTACGAAATCTGTCATAGAAACAGAATCAGTAATCACACCATTGTCTACTAATAATTGAAGCGTATCTAAATTAACACCTTCGTATTCTTTACGATTGATGTTTGTGAAACCAAACTTAGGCACACGTCTTTGAAGTGGCATTTGCCCTCCTTCAAAACCAATCTTTTTAGAATAACCAGAACGAGACTTTGCTCCTTTGTGACCTCTTGCAGCAGTGCCACCTTTTCCAGAACCTTCTCCTCTACCTAATCTTTTATTTTGATTGTGCGTTGATCCTTCAGCTGGTTGTAAGTTACTTAAATTCATAACAGTATTTGTTATTTAGCTTCTTCAACAGAAACTAAGTGTTTAACTTTGTTTATCATACCAAGGATAGCAGGGTTTGAATCATGCTCTACAACTTGTCCCATTTTACGTAGACCTAAAGCTTCCAAACCTCTCTTTTGAGAAAGAGGACAGTTGATTTTGCTTCTTACTTGTTTTACTAATAATTTAGCCATAATTTCCTTGAATTAACCTTTAAAAACTTTTTCTAAAGAAACACCTCTTTGTTTTGCAACAGTGTGAGCGCTTCTCATTTGTAATAAAGCATCAAAAGTTGCTTTCACTACGTTATGAGGATTTGATGATCCTTGAGATTTAGATAATACATCGTGAATACCTACTGATTCAAGAACTGAACGAACAGCTCCACCAGCAATAACTCCTGTACCATGAGAAGCAGGAATTAAGAATACACGTGCACCACCAAATTTACCTTTTTGTTCGTGAGGAACAGATTGTCCATTCAAAGGAATTTTTACTAAATTTTTCTTAGCATCTTCTACTGCTTTCGCAATTGCTTCAGAAACGTCTTTAGATTTTCCTAATCCGTGACCAACTACTCCATTTTCATCACCTACAACTACAATAGCAGAAAAACCGAAAGCTCTACCACCTTTTGTAACTTTAGTAACACGATTAACACTTACCAGACGATCTTTAAGTTCAAGACCACTTGGTTTTACCAATTCTACATTTTTGTATTTAGACATAATATATTAGAATTTAAGTCCAGCCGCTCTTGCGCCTTCTGCTAATGATTTAATACGACCGTGATATAAATAACCTCCTCTATCAAAAGTGATGGTATCAATCCCAGCTTTTAACGCTTTTTCAGCAACTAGTTTTCCAACAGCAGCAGCTACTTCAACGTTAGTACCTTTTCCTATTTCTTTTTCTCTTGAAGATGCAGCTAATATAGTAACTCCATTTACATCATCAATAAGTTGAGCGTAAATTTCTTTGTTACTTCTAAATACAGATAGTCTTGGGTTAGTAGCAGTACCACTAATCGATTTTCTAATTCTGAATCTAATTCTCTGTCTTCTATCAGATTTTGTTAATGACATAATCTTATTTTTTAAGCTGATTTACCTGCTTTTCTTCTTAATACTTCACCCACAAATTTAACACCTTTTCCTTTGTATGGCTCAGGCTTACGGAAACCTCTGATTTTCGCAGCAACCTGACCTAAAAGTTGTTTATCAAATGATGTTAATTTTACGATAGGGTTTTTACCTTTTTCAGATATTGTTTCTAAAGCTACTTCTGGAGCAATTTCTAAAACAATATTGTGAGAATATCCAAGTGCTAAATCTAATTTTTGACCTTGGTTTGAAGCTCTATAACCAACTCCAACTAATTCTAGTTCTTTAGTAAAACCTTCCGATACACCAACAATCATATTATTGATTAATGATCTGTATAATCCGTGTTTTGCTCTTTGGTCTTTATGATCAGACGATCTTTCAACTTGAACCTGATCGCCTTCAACTGTTACAGTTACGTCCGAAAACTCCTGAGTTAGTTGACCTTTTTTTCCTTTTACTGTAATAATACCGTCTTTAACTTCTACAGTTACGCCAGCAGGGACTACAATTGGGCTTTTACCTATTCTTGACATCTTATTTAGTCTTTAAAATTAGTATACGTAACAAATTACTTCACCACCTACATTTAATTGTTTCGCTTGTTTTCCAGTCATAAGACCTTTTGAAGTTGAAACAATTGCAATTCCTAATCCATTAAGGATTCTTGGTAATTTGGCAGCACCTGCATATTTACGTAAACCAGGTTTACTAATTCTTTGGATATCTTTAATTACAGGCTCTTTAGTATCTTTATCATACTTTAAAGCGATTTTGATAGAACCTTGAACAGTGTTCGTCTCAAATTTGTAACTCAAGATATAACCTTGATCAAATAAGATCTTAGTTATTTCTTTTTTAAGATTAGAAGCTGGAATTTCAACAACTTTGTGGTTTGCAGCCACAGCGTTACGAACTCTAGTCAAATAATCTGCAATAGGATCTGTATACATATGTATTTGATTGCGATTATGGTTTTCGGGAGGCACTCGCCTCCCGAACCTTTAATCAATTAAAAATTATTTTTTGGTTTGCAAAAGTAGTAACTTATTGCGAGATTACCAAGACGCCTTTTTAACTCCAGGAATTAATCCATTATTAGCCATCTCACGGAAAGTTACACGTGAAATACCAAATTGACGAATATAACCTCTTGGTCTGCCTGTTAATTTACAACGATTGTGTAAACGAACTGGTGAAGCATTTTTCGGTAATTTTTGTAAACCTTCAAAATCTCCAGCTTCTTTCAAAGCTTTTCTTTTCTCAGCATACTTAGCTACCGTTTTCTCTCTTTTCACCTCACGGGCTTTCATTGATTCTTTAGCCATGTCTTAATTCTTTTTAAAAGGTAATCCTAATTCAGCCAATAATGACTTTGCTTCCTTGTCTGTCTTTGCAGTGGTAACAAATGTAATATCCATTCCAGAAATTTTGTTTACTTTGTCAATATCAATTTCAGGGAAAATGATTTGCTCCAAAACTCCAAGATTGTAATTACCTCTTCCGTCGAAACCAGTAGCTTTGATACCACTAAAATCTCTAACGCGTGGCAAAGCAGAAGTAATAAGTCTATCTAAAAACTCATACATTCTTTCACCACGTAAAGTAACCTTTGCTCCAATAGGCATCCCTTTTCTCAATTTGAAAGACGCAACGTCTTTCTTTGAAATTGTAGATACTGCTTTTTGTCCAGTGATCTTTGTTAACTCATCAACTGCATAGTCAATAAGTTTTTTATCAGATACAGCTGCACCAACTCCACGGCTCAAAACGATTTTTTCAAGTTTTGGAACTTGCATTACGTTTGTATATCCGAATTCCTCTTTAAGAGCAGAGATTACTCTACTCTTATATTCTTCTTTTAGTCTAGGTGTATATGCCATTACTATAGTACTTGATTAGATTTTTTTGAAAATCTTACTTTCTTATCTCCTTCTACTCTAATACCAACTCTAGTTGTTTCCTTTGTTTTAGGATCAATTAGTGAAATGTTAGATATTTGTATAGAAGCTTCTTTCTTAACGATACCACCTTGAGGGTTTTTAGCACTTGGTTTTGTATGTTTCGAAACCATGTTTACACCTTCAACTATCGCTTTATTTTTCTCACGGTAAACACGTAAAACTTTACCTTCAGCACCTTTATGGTCTCCAGCAATAACTCTTACGATATCTCCTGATTTTATTTTTAGCTTTATCATCTTAAAACGAATTAAAGCACTTCTGGTGCTAATGATACAATTTTCATGAATTGTTTTTCACGAAGTTCTCTTGCTACCGGACCAAAAACACGAGTTCCTCTCATTTCCCCTGCAGCGTTCAAAAGAACACATGCATTATCATCGAAACGGATATAAGAACCATCAGCTCTTCTCACTTCTTTTTTGGTACGTACAACAACTGCAGTTGAAACAGCTCCTTTTTTAACGTTACCGTTAGGAGTTGCATCTTTAATAGATACTACAATCTTGTCACCAACAGAGGCATACCTTCTTTTGGTACCTCCTAAAACACGGATAGTTAAAACTTCTTTTGCTCCCGTGTTATCTGCTACTTTTAGTCTTGATTCCTGTTGTACCATAATTATTTAGCTCTTTCTAAGATTTCAACTAATCTCCAACATTTTGTTTTACTTAAAGGACGCGTTTCGCTAATTCTTACAGTATCTCCAATGTTACAGTCGTTTGTTTCGTCGTGTGCAACGTATTTCTTTGTTTTCAACACGAACTTACCGTATAATGGGTGTTTTACTTTTCTTACTTCAGCAATAACAATAGACTTATCCATTTTATTTGAAGTAACAACACCTATTCTTTCTTTTCTTAAATTTCTTTTTTCTTCCATCTTTCAGCAGAATACAATTATTGTAACTCTCTTTTAGTTAACTCTGTAGCTAATCTTGCAACTGTTCTTCTTACACTTCTAATTTGAAGTGGGTTCTCAATTGGAGAAATAGCGTGAGCCATTTTTAGGTCAGCATATATTTTCTTAGTTTGACTAAGTTTTTCTTGCAACTCCGCTGCAGAAAGATCT
The DNA here is from genome assembly GCF_015351595.1 of Flavobacterium sp. LC2016-12. Classification (GTDB taxonomy): domain Bacteria; phylum Bacteroidota; class Bacteroidia; order Flavobacteriales; family Flavobacteriaceae; genus Flavobacterium. Next base: position 209,341 of record NZ_JADKPT010000005.1, read on the forward strand.
TTTATTTCTGATTGTTTCATAATATAAATTTAATTATGCTTCGAAATCTCTAGCAACGACGAATTTAGTTTTTACTGGAAGCTTTTGAGCTGCAAGACGTAAAGCCTCTTTTGCAACTGATAAAGGAACTCCTCCAACTTCAAACATAATTCTTCCGGGTTTAACAACGGCAGCCCAATATTCAACGGCACCTTTACCTTTACCCATACGTACCTCAAGAGGCTTCTTAGTAATTGGTTTGTCTGGAAATATTTTGATCCATAATTGTCCTTCTCTCTTCATGAAACGAGTTGCAGCAATACGCGCAGCTTCGATTTGACGAGACGTTAAGAACATTCCATCTTCATGTACAGATTTAATACCAAACATTCCATTAGAAAGTTCATGCCCTCTTTGAGAGTTACCTTTCATTTTACCTTTCTGTACCTTACGGTATTTTGTTCTTTTAGGCTGTAACATTTTTCTTTAGTTTAAAAATTTACTTTCTTTTACGAGCGTCTGGTTTTCCACCTTTATTAAAAGGTTTTCTATCTCCTCTCGGAGAATCGCCACCTTTACCACCACCAGTTCCAGATTGTTTTTTATCCATTCCTGCAAGTGGAGAAAGATCTCTCTTTCCATAAACTTCACCTTTCATGATCCATACTTTGATCCCCATTCTACCATAAGTAGTATGAGCTTCAGCCAAAGCATAATCAATGTCAGCTCTGAAAGTTGATAGAGGAATTCTACCTTCTTTGAAACCTTCTGAACGCGCCATCTCAGCACCATTCAAACGACCAGAAATCAAAACTTTGATACCTTCAGCGTTCATACGCATAGAAGCAGCTATAGCCATTTTGATTGCACGTCTGTAAGAGATACGGCTTTCGATTTGACGAGCGATGCTTGTCGCCACAAGATAAGCATCTAATTCAGGTCTTTTAATTTCAAAGATATTGATTTGAACCTCTTTGTCAGTAACTTTCTTAAGTTCTTCTTTTAACTTGTCTACCTCTTGTCCACCTTTTCCGATAATGATACCAGGTCTAGCAGTAGTGATAGTAACGGTTACAAGTTTCAAAGTTCTCTCGATGATTACTTTTGATACACTAGCTTTTGATAAACGAGCGTGGATATACTTTCTGATTTTGTGATCTTCGGCAAGTTTATCACCGTAATCATTTCCACCATACCAGTTTGAGTCCCACCCTCTGATGATACCAAGTCTATTTCCAATTGGATTTGTCTTTTGTCCCATGCTGCTTAAGAATTGCTTTGTGTGTTATTGATAGCTCCAAGCACGATTGTTACGTGATTAGAACGTTTTCTTATTCTGTGTGCACGACCTTGTGGAGCTGGACGAAGTCTTTTCAACATCATTCCACCATCTACTCTGATCTCTTTAACAAATAATCCAGCTTCTTCTAAATTACCTTCACTATTTTTTTGCTCCCAGTTATTGATTGCAGATAATAATAGTTTCTCTAATTTTCTTGAAGCTTCTTTAGAACTGAATCTTAAGATGTTAAGTGCTCTTTCTACCTTCTGACCTCTTACCAAGTCCGCTACTAAGCGCATTTTTCTAGGTGAAGTAGGGCAGTTATTCAATTTTGCGAAAGCAATAGACTTATTAGCCTCTTTTCTCGCATCTGCTGTTTCTCTTTTACGAACTCCCATTGCTTCTTATTTTTTACCTTTATTTTTTGCTCCAGCATGACCTCTAAAAGATCTAGTTGGTGAAAACTCTCCTAATTTGTGACCTACCATGTTTTCTGTTACGTAAACTGGTACAAATTGACGACCGTTATGAACTGCGATTGTTTGTCCAACGAAATCTGGAGTAATCATAGAAGCTCTAGACCAAGTCTTAACTACACTATTTTTACCACTTTCTACGTTTTCCTGAACTTTCTTGTCTAACTTATAATGAACGAAAGGTCCTTTTTTTAATGAACGTGCCATATCTTATTATTTCTTTCTACGTTCTACGATATACTTGTTACTCGGGTTTTTCTTAGAACGAGTTCTATAACCTTTTGCTGGTATTCCATTTCTTGAACGTGGATGTCCACCAGAAGAACGTCCTTCTCCACCACCCATTGGGTGATCAACAGGGTTCATTGCAACAGGTCTTGTTCTAGGTCTTCTTCCTAACCATCTTGTTCTACCAGCTTTTCCTGATACAACTAATTGGTGGTCTGAATTAGAAACAGCTCCAATTGTAGCCGAACAAGTTAACAAGATCAATCTTGTTTCACCAGATGGCATTTTAATTGTAGCATATTTTCCATCTCTTGCCATTAATTGAGCAAATGTACCAGCTGAACGAGCGATTACCGCACCTTGACCTGGACGTAACTCAATACAAGAGATTACAGTTCCTAAAGGAATTCTGCTTAAAGGCAATGTATTACCAATTTCCGGTTGAGATTCTGGACCAGAAACTAATTTCTGACCAACTTTCAATCCGTTTTGAGCAATTACATAAGTTTTCTCTCCATCAGCATAAGCTAATAAAGCGATAAATGCAGTACGATTTGGATCGTATTCGATTGATTTCACTGTAGCCGGAATTCCGTCTTTAGTTCTTTTGAAATCAATAATACGATATCTCTGCTTGTGACCACCACCCGTATAACGCATGGTCATCTTTCCTTGACTATTTCTACCTCCAGAGTTTTTTATCGGCGCTATCAAAGAGCGTTCCGGCTTATCAGTTGTAATGGCGTCATAACCATTCACAACTCTAAATCGCTGACCTGGGGTAATAGGTTTTAATTTTCTTACTGACATTTTTCTATCTTAGATATTGTTGTAAAAATCAATTGTTTCTCCTTCTTGTACTTGAACAATCGCTTTCTTAATTGCATTTGTCTTTCCACTGATCAAACCACTTTTAGTGTATTTAGTAGTTCTATCCGGTCTTACGTTCATCGTGTTAACTGAAACGATAGTTACTCCATAAGCAGCTTCAACAGCTTTCTTAATTTGAACTTTGTTTGCTTTTTTGTCAACAACGAATCCGAAGCGGTTTAAAACTTCACTTTCTTTGGTTACTTTTTCTGTTACTATAGGTCTAATTATGATACTCATATTCCTATTATTTGCTTAAATTTTCTTCAATTAACTCCAAAGAACCTTCTAAAAGCACTAAATTGTTAGTGTTTAAAATATCGTAAGTGCTTAATTCTGAGCTAGTTACGACATTAGAAGCCTTTAAATTGCGTGAGGACAAATATACATTTTTATTCGACTCTCCCAACACAAATAGAGATTTTTTATTTTCTAACCCTAAAGCTTTCAAAACGTTAATGAAATTTTTAGTGTTTGGCGCTTCAAAATTAAAGTCTTCAAGAACGATGATATTCGCCTCTTTTGCTTTGATTGAGAAAGCTGATTTTCTAGCCAATCTTTTCAAAGATTTATTCAATTTAAATGAATAACTTCTTGGTCTTGGTCCGAAAACTGTTCCACCACCTTTAAACAATGGATTCTTAATACTTCCCGCACGAGCCGTACCAGTTCCTTTTTGTTTTTTAATCTTACGCGTACTTCCTGTCACTTCAGCTCTTTCTTTAGCTTTGTGAGTCCCTTGTCTTTGATTAGCAAGATATTGCTTAACATCAAGGTATACAGCGTGATTGTTTGGTTCAATTGCGAATACTGAATCAGAAAGTTGAACTTTTCTTCCAGTATCTTTTCCGTTGAAATCTAATACTTTTACTTCCATTACTTCTGAATGATTACATAAGAGTTTTTATGTCCAGGAACACATCCTTTAATAACAAGTAGGTTCTTTTCGGCTACTACTTTTAAAACTCTAAGGTTTTGTACTTTTACATTATCTCCTCCCATTCTTCCAGCCATACGCATTCCTTTGAACACTCTAGATGGATAAGAAGAAGCTCCCACAGAACCTGGCGCTCTTAAACGGTTATGTTGTCCATGAGTTGCTTGACCAACACCACCAAATCCGTGACGTTTTACAACACCTTGAAAACCTTTACCTTTAGACACACCTTGTACATCTACAAATTCTCCTTCAGCAAAAATAGAAACATCAATAAGATCTCCTAATTTTTGTTCAGTTGCGAAATCTTGGAATTCAACGACTTTTTTCTTAGCAACAGTTCCAGCTTTTTTAAAGTGACCTAAAGCCGCTTTAGTAGAATGTTTCTCGTTTTTGTCATCGAAACCTAGTTGCAACGCTTCGTACCCGTCAACACCTTTGGTTCTGACTTGGGTAACAACACACGGCCCAGCCTCGATTACTGTACAAGGAATGTTTTTCCCGTTTTCGTCGAAAATACTAGTCATGCCGATTTTTTTACCAATTAACCCAGACATAAATATTAATTATTAATTACTAAAATTCCCTTCAATTTGAAAATAACAGAAATTTCCAAACAGGGAGTGCAAAAGTAGACATTAAAATTGAATATACCAAACAGTTACAAAAATTAAATCGCTCATTATCAAAATTCAAGCTCCAAAGCTTCACTCAAACATCTTGCTTTAAATATAAAAATCCGTCATAATCATTTTAACTTACTAAAACATTTTTCTTAACAATTACACAATCTTAACTTCAAAAACAGTCCGCAAAGCCCTAACTAAAAGACATTTCACTCAAAAATAGAATATCAATAATCTAAAAGTTCCTGATTAAAAATTATAAAACAAGAAATTATAACAATAAAAAAAGCGAGACATTACTGTCTCGCTTTTTTATATAAAATATAATAAAAAATTATACTTTTATTTCTACTTCAACTCCACTTGGCAATTCAAGCTTCATTAATGCATCAATAGTTTTAGATGAAGATGAATAAATATCAATCAATCTCTTGTATGACATTACTTCAAATTGCTCTCTCGCTTTTTTGTTAACGTGCGGAGAACGTAACACAGTGAAAAGTTTTTTGTGAGTTGGTAACGGAATTGGACCCGTTACAACTGCTCCAGTAGTTTTTACTGTTTTTACGATCTTTTCAGCAGATTTATCTACCAACATGTGATCGTAAGATTTTAGTTTTATTCTGATTTTTTGACTCATTTTCTTAAGAATTAAGCGTTACCTTTTGCTTTTTTAATTACAGCTTCTGAAATATTAGAAGGCGTCTCTGCATAATGTGAAAACTCCATTGTTGAAGTAGCTCTACCAGAAGATAATGTTCTTAATGTTGTTACATATCCAAACATCTCTGACAAAGGCACATCAGCCTTAATAGTTTTAGCACCATTTCTGTCACCCATGTCATTAACCTGACCTCTACGACGGTTGATATCACCTACGATATCTCCCATGTTTTCTTCAGGAGTAATAACCTCCATTTTCATGATAGGCTCAAGAATAATAGCTCCAGCAGCCTTAGCCACTTCTCTATAACCCATTCTTGCTGCTAATTCAAAAGAAAGCGCATCAGAATCGACAGGGTGGAAAGATCCGTCTGTCAAAGTTACTTTCAAACTATCCACTTGATAACCAGCCAAAGGACCAGTTTTCATAGCTTCACGGAAACCTTTTTCTACAGAAGGGATATATTCCTTAGGAACGTTACCACCTTTTACTGCATTAATAAACTGTAATCCAACAGGAACTTTTCCATCAACTTCATCAGCTGGCTCAAGTGTAAATACGATATCACCGAATTTACCACGACCTCCTGATTGTTTTTTGTAAGTTTCTCTGTGTGTTGCAGTTCTTGTAAACGCTTCTTTATACTCAACTTGAGGCTCACCTTGGTTCACTTCAACTTTAAATTCACGTTTCATACGATCTACCAAGATATCTAAGTGAAGCTCACCCATACCAGAGATAATAGTTTGCCCTGAAGCCTCATCTGTTCTAACAGTAAATGTTGGATCTTCTTCAGCTAATTTAGCCAAAGCCATACCCATTTTATCAACGTCAGCTTTAGTTTTAGGCTCAATTGCAATACCAATTACCGGTGCAGGGAATTTCATAGACTCAAGAATGATTGGGTGTTTTTCATCACACAATGTATCTCCAGTTTTGATATCTTTAAATCCAACAGCAGCTCCAATATCTCCAGCCTCAATATATTCGATTGGATTTTGTTTGTTAGCGTGCATTTGGTAGATACGAGAAATTCTTTCTTTACTTCCTGAACGAGTGTTCAAAACATAAGAACCAGCATCTAAACGCCCTGAGTAAGCACGGAAGAAAGCTAAACGACCTACGAATGGGTCAGTAGCAATTTTAAATGCTAAAGCAGCGAACGGCTCTTTTACATCTGGACGACGTAAAATCTTAGTTTGATCTTCCTCTAATAATTCAGCATCATCAGGATGAATCCCTTCGATACCTTCTTTATCCATTGGAGAAGGCAAATATTTACAAACAGCATCCAACATAAACTGAACTCCTTTATTTTTGAAAGAAGAACCAGCAATCATCGGGATGATAGCCATGTCCATAGTCGCAGCTCTAAGCGCATTGTTAATTTCCTCCTCTGTGATAGAATCTGGATCTTCCATATACTTATCAAGCAAGTTCTCATCGTAATCAGCAACTGCTTCAATAAGAATATCTCTATATTCTTTAACTTCAGCAACCATATCAGCAGGAATCTCAACAATATCAAAAGTCGCCCCTTGAGTTGCATCATGCCAAATGATAGCTTGATTTTTTACTAAATCCACAACACCTTTGAAATCATTTTCTTCACCAATTGGCAAAGTGATCGCAACAGCATTTGACTTCAACATATCACGAACTTGTTGACAAACAGCCAAAAAGTTAGATCCTTGACGGTCCATCTTGTTAACGAATCCCATACGAGGAACTCTATATTGATCCGCAAGTCTCCAGTTAGTTTCTGATTGTGGCTCAACACCATCAACAGCACTAAACAAGAAAACTAATCCATCAAGCACACGCAAAGAACGGTTTACCTCTACAGTAAAGTCAACGTGCCCAGGAGTATCAATAATATTAAAGTGGTATGGCAATGAGTTTGGCAAAAGCTTACCTTGCTCAGTTGGGAAATTCCACTCACAAGTTGTAGCAGCAGAAGTAATTGTAATACCTCTTTCTTGCTCTTGCGCCATCCAGTCCATTGTTGCAGCACCATCGTGTACTTCACCAATTTTATGTGATTTTCCAGTATAAAAAAGGATACGCTCAGTTGTTGTTGTTTTACCAGCATCAATGTGAGCAGCAATTCCGATATTTCTTGTATATTTTAAATCTCTAGCCATTTCTTACGAATTAAAATCTAAAGTGAGAGAAAGCTTTATTAGCTTCTGCCATCTTGTGAGTATCCATTCTTTTCTTAACCGCAGCACCTTCTTCTTTAGCAGCAGCTAAACATTCTGACGCTAAACGTTGTGCCATAGATTTTTCATTTCTTCTTCTAGAATAAAGTATCAACCACTTCATTGCCATAGAAATTTTTCTGTCTGGTCTAATTTGCATTGGAATTTGAAATGTAGCTCCACCTACTCTACGACTACGTACTTCTACGTGAGGCATAACGTTAGTTAAAGCATCTTTCCAAATTTCTAATGAAGATTTTTCTGAATCTTGCTTCTTAGATTCGATGATATCAATTGCATCATAAAATACTTTGAAAGCTGTAGATTTCTTACCGTCCCACATTAAGTTGTTCACAAAACGTGTTACCAATTGGTCGTTAAACCTCGGATCTGGTAAAAGTGGTCTTTTCTTTGCCGCTCTTTTTCTCATGTCTTTTTCTTAAAAGTTTTAAATTACTTTTTTGCTTCTTTTGGGCGTTTAGCACCGTACTTAGATCTTCTTTGCGTTCTTCCTGCAACCCCTGACGTGTCAAGCGCTCCACGAACGATATGATATCTAACACCTGGTAAATCTTTTACCCTTCCGCCTCTAACTAATACTATCGAGTGCTCTTGTAAATTGTGTCCTTCTCCAGGGATGTAAGCATTCACCTCATTACCATTTGTCAAACGTACACGCGCAACTTTACGCATTGCAGAGTTTGGTTTTTTTGGTGTAGTAGTGTAAACACGCGTACAAACCCCTCTTCTTTGAGGACAAGAATCTAAAGCAACCGATTTACTCTTCTTAGTTATCTGAGTTCTTCCTGTTCTTACTAATTGTTGAATTGTTGGCATAATTAATACTAAAAATTTATTATGTATATTAAATTCCCGCTTTTTACGGGGTTGCAAATGTATAAAATATTTTTCACTATACAAACGTTAATCCATTAATTTTCAATAACATTATTTAAGCTTATCTTTTTAGAAACAAACGACATATATTTTCAATACTTTTAACAAATCAAATTATTCCCTTTGAAACAACTTTTATACATACTCATTTCCTGCATAAGTATTTCTGGTTACGCACAAAATTTTCATTTAAAAATAAATGGATCCAACTCAGATGAAACAAAAATTATTGATTCTCTGAATTATTCCAAAAACCATCTTAACATAAAATCACTTTTTATAGAACTAAAAAACATTTCTGATAAATTATCAAAAAACGGCTACTTAGACAACCGAATAAGAGAAACTACCCAAACAAACGACAGCACCTACACCTCAATCATAACCCTTAAACAAAAGATAAAATACATACATATATATATAGGTACAAAAAATCCACTTTTTAGCACAGGAGAAACCAAAAACGATACTTTAATTATTGCATATCAAGAAGTCGAAAACTATCTAAATCAAAAAATACTTGACGCGGAAAAAAAAGGCTTTGCTTTAAACAAAATAAACCTCGAAAATATCCAAAGAAAAAACCAAACGATTTATGCTGATCTAAACTTTAAATCCGAAAAAAAAAGAATAATTAATTCGATTATTATCAACTATTCAGATAATAACAAAAGTGATATTTTTCCAAAAGGACATTTAATACAACTCAATAAAAAATACATCAATCGGACTTTTAACCAGGAAACAATCAAAGAATTAAATAATGATTTAAATAATTTTGAATTTATCAAACAAACAAAATACCCTGAGATTCTCTTCACAAATGATTCAACTAAAGTTTATACCTATATAGAAAAAAGAAAGGCTAACAGTTTTGACGGGTATATTGGATTCTCAAATGATGACAACAAAAAAACAACCCTGAATGGATATCTTGATATTGCGCTACTAAACACTTTGCATGCCGGCGAACAATTTTCATTGTATTGGAAAAGCGATGGTAATCAACAAAAGACATTCAATACCAAAATAGAAATACCATACATATTCAATTCCTCGATAGGAATAAAAGCCCAATTAAACATCTTTAAACAAGATAGCACTTTTCAAAACACTAAAACAGCAATAGACCTAGGCTATTATCTAAATTACAATTCAAAAATTTATATTGGATACCAATCAACAGAATCAAGCGACATTCAAAACACTAACAACTCCACAATTAGTGACTTCAAAAACTCGTATTTTACTTGTAGTTTTGATTACAAAAAACCAGATTATACAAACAATCTTTTTCCGAAAAAAGCATCTTTATTTTTTTTAACAGGATACGGAAAAAGAAACACAAACAATGATCCGGAAACTGCAGAATCAAGCAATCAGTTTTACGGCAATATTAATGCATCTTACAACTTCGAACTAAACAAAAAGAATTTCGTTTATGTTAATTCACAAAATTTCTATTTAAAAAGCAAAAATTACATTACAAACGAACTATTTCGATTTGGAGGAATGAATTCAATTCGAGGTTTTTCAGAAAACAGCCTTCAAGGAAACAATGTAAATTTACTTCTAACGGAATATCGATATTTAGCCTCTAACAACTTATTCCTACATAGCATTCTTGATTATGGAATTTACCAGGATCAGACCTCACTGGGAAATTATAAAAAAATTAATACTTTACTCTCCTTCGGAGTAGGATTTGGATTGTTAACAAAAAATGGGCTTTTACGAGTGATAATAGCTAATGGCAGCACAAATAATTCTAAAATAAAATTTTATAACAGTATACTAAACATATGTTATAATGTTAAATTTTAACCTTTTACTTAAATCTGTTAACAAAATATTAGGAATTTAAGTCATTAATTACGAATATTACATGACTAATTCAAAATATTTAATAATATGAAACCAAAATTAAGCAGATTCTTAGTGCTTCTATTAGCACTAATAACGCAACTGACCTTTGCGCAAGAAAGAACTGTTTCAGGAACTGTTACCGATGAAGCAGGCTTACCTTTACCAGGTGTAAGTGTGTTAGTAAAAGGAACAAAATCCGGAACACAAACCGATTTTGACGGTAAATACTCCATCAAAGCATCACCGAGTCAAACCTTAATCTTTAGCTACATTGGCATGAGATCGCAAGAAATTGCAGCAAACTCTTCTCAAGTAAATGCTAAACTGTCAGGAGACGCAATGCAATTAGAAGGAGTAGTTGTTACAGCATTAGGACTTTCGAGAGAGAAAAAATCTCTCGGATATGCAACTCAAGAAGTTAAAGGTGAAAATCTGGCCGCAGTTAAAAGCGATAACTTTGTGAATGCTATATCTGGTAAAGTTTCTGGAGTTCAGGTAAAAAGAACCACAAACTTTGGAGGTTCAACTAATATTGTAATTAGAGGAAATTCATCTTTAACAGGAAACAACCAAGCCTTATTTGTTATTGATGGTGTACCAGTAAGTAATAACAACTCAAATTCAAGAGATCAGGAACAATCTGGAGCTGGTTACGATTACGGAAGTGCCGCATCAGATATTAACCCAGAAGATATTGAATCAATAAACGTACTTAAAGGATCTGCAGCAAGTGCACTTTACGGCTCCAGAGCCGCTAATGGGGTTGTTGTAATTACAACCAAAAAAGGAAACAAAAAAAGCAAAGGATATTCTATTACAATAAATTCAGGTGTAACCATTGGCTCTATTGACAAAAGTACCTTCATAAAATACCAAAACCAATATGGTGGTGGATACGGTCCATATTATGGCCCAAACGAAGATTCATACCTAGACCAAAAAGACATCAATGGAGACGGAATTCTTGATAACGTAACTCCACTAACTGAAGATGCTTCTTATGGACAAGCATTTGATAAAAACCTAATGGTATACCAATGGGACGCTTTCTATCCAGAATCCCCAAACTATATGAAAGCCACTCCTTGGGTTAATGCTAAAAATGGACCTATAACTTTCTTCGAAAAACCAATTGCTCTTACAAACTCTATTTCAATAGATAAAGGCTTAGAAAATGGTTATTTAAGATTAGGAATAAACAATCTTGAACAGAATGGTCTTTTACCCAATAGTACATTAAAGAGAAATACGTTCACATTAAACGGATCAACACTTATAAACGACCGACTAACCGTTGCGGGGTATGGCAACTTCACCAAAACTAGTACCATTGGCAGAAACAGCACTGGATACAATGACAACATTGCAGGTAACTTTAGACAATGGTGGCAAACTAATGTTGATCTACAAGGATTAAAACAAGCATACCAACTCACAGGACGAAATGTAACATGGAACCCTAATTCCACAACAAATGCAGCTCCAATATTCTGGGATAATCCTTATTTTCAACGTTATGAAAATTACGAATCAGACAGCAGAAGCAGATTTATTGGAAATGTTTCCTTAAACTACAAAATCGCAAGCTGGCTTGATGCTTACGGCAGAATGTCCGTTGACACATATGACGAACTTCAGGAAGAAAGAAGAGCTATTGGCAGCGTACCTACCAACTTTGGTATCGGTACAGGCGGAGGCGACGGCTCTATCAACCGTAGCCCTGCATCATCAGGATACTCAAGAAAAAACATAGGCTTTAGCGAGTATAACTATGATTTCATGTTAAACTACAACACAAACCTTACTGAAAAGTTAAACCTCAAAGGAGTTGCTGGTGTAAATATTCGCAGAAGCTATTACAATTCAATATTCGCAGCAACAAATGGAGGTCTTGCCATACCTAAATTATATGCACTTCAAAACACAGCCAGCCCTTTGCTGGCACCTATTGAAAGAGATGAATCCATTGGTGTCGATGGTATTTATGGAAGCGCTTCGTTTGGCTACGATGATTACTTATATCTGGAAGGTACAATTAGGAGAGATCACTCTTCAACTCTTCCAGAAGCTAACAGCTCTTATTACTATCCTTCCATTTCATCAAGCTTTGTGTTTTCTAAATTTATAGAAGCTGACTGGTTATCTTTCGGAAAAGTAAGACTTAATTATGCCGAGGTTGGAAACAGCCCAGGCTTTGACAGAGTTTTAGATACATATAACGTTAATACAGCATTTGGAGCCGCATCAGCATCTGTAAAAGACACTAAGAATAATCCAAATCTTAAACCTGAACGCACAAAAAGTTACGAAGCAGGTTTAGAACTTTCTTTCTTTAAAAAGAGATTAGGCTTTGATTTTTCTTACTATAAATCCAATTCAATCGACCAAATAATCCCATTAAGATTAACTGCATCAACAGGATATTTATACGAATTGATTAACGCTGGTGAAATAGAAAACAAAGGGATTGAAATATCTCTAAACGGAACGCCTGTTAAAACAGATACCTTTTCATGGGAAATCAATTTAAATTTTGCCAGAAACAGAAACAAAGTATTGAATCTATTAGACGGAATTGACAATTTACAATTAGGATCACTTCAAGGTGGTGTAACTATAAACGCAGCAGTTGGACAGCCATATGGAGTAATTTACGGAACTCAATACACTTACCTAAACGGACAAAGAGTTGTGGACCCGGATAATGGACAATACATCAAAACTTCAACTTCTGACAATCCAATCGGAAATGCAAATCCAGACTACACCGGTGGTTTAAATAATAAATTTACATACAAAAACTTTTCCCTTGAGTTTTTAATTGACATGCAAAAAGGCGGACAAATATTCTCACTTGACCGTTACTACGGGTTAGCAACTGGTCTACCTGACGATACTGCCTTCATTAATGAACTCGGAAACCCAGTCAGAAATCCGTTAACTTCAGGATCTGACAGCGGAGGATTTATAAATCCAGGGGTAAACCCAGATGGATCACCAAACACCACAAGAATTGAAGCAAGTAGATTTGGAGCACAAGGATACCGAAGAGGATTGCCTGACGAAGCATTTGTATACGATGCCAGTTATATCAAATTAAGACAGACCGCAATTTCATACTCTTTATCTGAAAAAGTATTAAAAAATACTTTTATAAACGGAATGACTTTCAGTATTGTTGGAACAAATCTTTGGATCATACACAAAAACTTACCAGATGCAGATCCAGAATCAGGATTGGGAGCAGGTAACTTACAAGGTTACTCAACAGGATCTCTGCCATCTACAAGAGATATTAGTTTCAACATTAAAATGCAATTCTAAATTAAGAAATCATGAAAAAAATATTTACAATTCTACTCACAGCAATAACTTTATCGTCTTGCTCTGGTGATTTAGAAAATTTAAACGTAAACGTAAAAGATCCATCAAACGTACCTGGAGAAGCTTTATTTACAAGCGCACAAAAAAGTTTGGTAGATCAAATGATGAGCACAAATGTAAACGACAATGTTATTAGATTAATCAATCAATACTGGACCGAAACCGTTTACACTGACGAAAGTAATTATGACTTAGTTACCAGAACAATTCCTGAACAACATTGGCAGTTTCTATACAAAGATGTTTTAAAAGATTTAGACCAAAGTGCTAAAAATATCACCAACACACCATTAGGTTTAACAGAAAATCCTTTAGACAAGCAAAACAAACTTGCCATTATTGAAGTCATGACTGTTTACACATATGCCATATTAGTAGAAACCTTTGGCGATGTTCCCTATTCACAAGCGCTTAATCTCAACTATAAAACACCTAAATATGATGATGGTTTAACTATTTACAAAGATTTAATTAGCAGATTAAATAATGCTTTAGGAAAACTTGACACTGGAGGAGAAAGTTTTGGAGACAATGACAGAATTTATGGAGGAGATATATCGAAATGGATCAAATTTGGAAACACTTTAAAATTAAGAATGGGCATTACTATTTCAGACATTCCATCAGAAAGTGCGTTAGCACAAGCCACAGTTGCTAGTTCAGCTCCATTTGTGTTTTCTTCCAATAATGATAATGCAGATCTGAAGTACTTGACTGCAACGCCAAACACAAATCCATTATATGTGGACCTTGTTGCGAGCGGCCGATCTGATTTTGTTCCTGCGAATACATTAGTAAATGCCATGAATACGCTACAAGACCCAAGACGCGCCAAATATTTCGACAATAATATGGACGACCCAACGACTCCGGAAATTGAATATATTGGCGGAGAAAATGGAGCAAGCAATTCATTTGACCAGAAGACTCATATAACAAAAACTCTTTTAGCGCCAGATTTTCCTGGAACAATTTTAGACTATGCCGAAACAGAGTTTCTATTAGCAGAGGCCGCTGAAAGATCTTTATATGGAACCCCTGCAGATGCAGAAACACATTATAACAAAGCCATTACAGCATCAATACTAGATTGGGGAGGAACCACGGAAGATGCAACGACATATTTAACCAACCCGGCGGTCGCTTATGGAACAGCAACAGGAACATGGAAACAAAAAATTGGAACTCAAAGCTGGATTGCGATGTACAACAACTCTTTTGAAGGATGGTCATCGTACAGAAGATTAGACTTTCCAGTTTTAATCCCACCTGTTGAAGCAGTTTCTGATGTACCATTACGCTATACTTATCCAATAATAGAACAATCATTAAATAAAACAAGCTATACAAACGCAAGTACAGCAATTGGTGGAGACGCTGTGGAAACCAAATTATTTTGGGATAAATTTTAAACCAGAGAAAAAAGAAAAACTAAACCCTAAACAGTTGCAAAAAAAAATGCAACTGTTTTTTTTACTATACATAACAATACCTTAACATAGTTTGCACCATAGAAAAAAGTACGGAGCCAAAAAAAACCAAGATTTTGTGGCTACAAAAAAACAAAAACCCATACTTTTTCAACTTAACATCTAAAGAATCACTTTTGTCTTATCTCTAAAATTTAATCTTTAGTAACAACGATGTTATCTGAAGAATAAATAGTCTATTGCAGAATCTCGACGATTTTAACAAAATACAACTCTTAACCAAGGTGATTTTTCTAGGATAAAAGTTATAAAAAAAACAATTGAATAGCCTTCACTAATAAATTTAACATTTGCAGCCGTATCAATATTTTTAATTATTATTAAATTTAACACTAAAAATTGCGGATTTGCAATTTTAAGGCGTTTTTTATCGATAAAACAACAATTTACTACCCCAAAATCATAATTTAACTAAAAAAAAAGCTTTTTATATTAGGTAGATTAACAAATTATTAAGATTTTTGTCGAACTAATTCAAAATATTTAAAAATGAAACTAAAGTTCAATGGATTCTTAGTGCTATTATTAGTACTAGTTGCGCAACTTACTTTCGCGCAAGAAAGAGCTGTTTCTGGAACAGTTTCTGACAATGCAGGAATGCCTTTACCGGGCGTTAGTGTATTAGTTAAAGGAACAAAAACAGGAACGCAATCAGACTTTGATGGTAAATTCTCTATCAAAGCATCTTCAAGCCAAGTTTTGGTATTTAGCTACATCGGGATGAAAACCCAAGAAGTAGCAGCAACATCTGCAACTATTAATGTAAAATTAGCTGATGCAGGCGCACAAGAACTAGAAGGTGTTGTTGTAACAGCTTTTGGTATTAAAAGAGAGAAAAAATCTCTTGGTTATGCAACTACAACTTTAAAATCAGAGCAAATTACTGCAGTAGTTAACACAAACCCATTTGAAACACTTTCTGGAAAAATTGCCGGTGTAGACATTACTGCTCCATCTCAACCAGGAGCTGCGACTAAAGTTATCATTCGTGGTTTAAACTCTATTAATGGTGCTACAGGACCTCTTTATGTAGTTGATGGATCTCCAATCAACAACACAACAACAGGATCTACTTCTACAACAAGATCTTACGATTCTGGTAACGGTATCAGTGACCTTGACCCGAACAACATCGAAAGCATGACAGTTCTTAAAGGAGCTGCAGCATCTGCTTTATATGGTTCAAGAGCAGGTGGTGGGGTTATCATCATTACAACTAAAAAAGGAAAAGCAAACACAGGAATTAAAGTTGACGTTTTAGCTTCAACAGAATTCAGTGAAGTTGCAAGAGTACCACATTTACAAAACCAATTTGGACAAGGATGGAACGGTGCTGGTTATTCAGGAACAAACTCTTACAGTAATGAAAATGGTTCTTGGGGACCTGCATTTAATGGAGAAGTTAGACCTTGGGGAACAGTATATGACAATAGTCAACAAATCAAACCATATGTAGGATTAAATGACAACATCAGAGATTTTTACGATACTGGATCTTTAGCTACTCAATCTGTTAGCTTAAGTGGTGGTGGAGATACTTCTGATTTCTCTTTAGTATTTTCAAATGTAAACAGTGATGGAGTTGTTCCAACAGATGCTGATTTATACAAAAAACAATCTTTAGGATTTAATGGAGGATTAAAATCAAACAAATTCACATTAAGAACAGCTTTAAACTATGTTTACAAAAACCAAAGTGCTGTTAATACAGGACAAGGTGATGATGCTGGACAAGGTTCAACTTTACAACAAGATTTATTACAGATACCTAGAGATATCAGTGTAGTAGATTTAAGAGATTACAAAGGAAATGTTTTCAATTCTCCTGATTACTATTTCACCCCTTATGCTGCCAATCCATACTTCTCAATCAATGAGAACAGCACAAAAATTTACGGACACAACATTTTTGGAAACGTAAACTTAAGTTATAAATTAACAGATAAGATCACAGCAACATGGCAAGTAGGTGGTAACGTTAGATCTGAAAGATTTAAAAGTTACGGAGCTATCGTAAATTACCTTCCAGGAAGTGCTCAAGACGAAGCAGGAGCTAATCCAGTTGTCGGTGGAGTTACAGAAGGAAGATCTGAATATAGTGAGGTTGATACGTTCTTTAACCTTAATTACAACACTAACTTAAGTGAAGATTGGACATTAAACCTTTTAGGTGGTTTCAACTTTAACAAAAGAGAAACTGATCAATTATTCAACTCTATTACAAATTTAGGTATACCAGGTTATTATGAGCTTTCAAACTCAGCAGTAAGACCAGTAATCACACAAGCTAACTCATTAAGAAGAACAGGTGCTGTTTACGGTTCTGCTGAATTTGCTTTCAAAAACAGATATTTCGCTACCATTACAGGTAGAGAAGATGTAACTTCTACTTTACCAATTGGAAACAATGCATATTTCTACCCTGCATTATCTCTTGGTGCTATTGTAATCGACAACGGAAATACTTTCTTAAAATTAAGAGGTGCAGCTTCTAAAATTGCAAATGACACTCAGGCTTATGTTACTGAAGATTCTTACGTTGCTGGTTCAGCTGCAGCTAACTTCGGTCAACTAGCATCTCCACTTGGAGGAGTAAGTTTCTACGAAGCTTCTGGAAGACTTGGAAACCCAGATTTAAAACCAGAATCTACAGTTGAATACGAAATTGGAGCTGAGGGATCTTTCTTCAAAAACAGAATCAGCTATGATATTGCTTTGTACCACAAAACAACTTCTGACTTGATCGTTAACCTTCCATTAGACCCTTCAACAGGTTATACAGGTAAATTTATCAATGCTGGAGATATTGTAAACAAAGGTATTGAGCTTTCTATTACCGCTAGCCCAATTAAAAACAAAGATTTCTCTTGGAACTTAACTTACACATTCACTAAAAACATGAATGAAGTTACAGAATTAAATGGAGGACTTCCTTACGTTGACTTAGTACCTGCATATGGAGTTACTTTCAGAGCTACTAAAGGAGAACCAATAGGTACTTTCTACGCACAAGTTCCAAAAACAAATGCTGCAGGTCAATATATTGTAAATTCTGCAACAGGTATGTATGAAGTAAGTGATGATATCCAAAAAGTTGGAGACTCTCAACGTGATTTCGTAATGGGATTACAAAACACTTTCAAATACAAAAACTTCAACCTAGGTTTCTCACTAGACTGGAAACAAGGAGGAGAATTCTACTCTTACACTAAAAGACTTTCACACTTCGTAGGAAATGGTATTGAAACTGTTTATAATGACAGACAACCATTTATCGTTCCAAACTCAGTTAACGAAAACATCGATCCAGTAACAAAAGCTGTTACTTACACAGAAAACACAACAGCTATTGCTTGGGACAAAGTAACTTCTTTCTATAACACTTCTAACAACCCTGGAATTGAAGGAACTCACGTTATCGACAAAACCTTTGTAAGACTAAGAGAGATTAATTTTAACTATGATTTCCCTTCTGCATTAAGTAAAAACATGGGATTAAACAAAATCACATTTGGTATTTATGCAAGAAATCTTTTCATGTGGACTCCAGGAGAGAATCCATATACAGATCCTGAAACTGGAACTTACGGAACAGGTGTAATCTCTGATTTTGGAGAATTTGCAGCTAACCCATCACAAAGATCAGTTGGTGGAGTTTTAAAATTATCATTCTAAAATAATACATAGAAAAATGAAAAAAATAACAACAATATTAGCAGCACTTTTCTTATTAGTGTCATGTGATGAAACATTTGACATTAATAGAGATCCGGATACATTACCTCCTGGACAAGCTAACAGCACAATCTTGCCTGCAGGTATTGCAGGTCTTGTAGGTGCACAAGGATCATACTACGCCCTAATTGGTGGATTTTGGTCACAATTCTGGACACAAAACAATACCTCAAATCAATATAAAGATATTGATTCATACAGTATCGGAACAAATGATTACCAAGCAGGATACACTGCCATGTTTGATGCTTTAGGTGACATTAGAACTGTAAAAAGACAAGCTGCCGCAGAAGGAAACTGGAATTATTATTTAATAGCTACAGTTCTTGAAGTAGAAGGTTCTCAAGTATTGACAGACTTGTACGAAGACATTCCTTATGCTGAAGCAAACAATGTTAACATCCTACAACCTAAATTCAATACAGGTAAAGAAGCTTATGATTTAATGATTGCTGATTTAAAATCAGCTTTAGCAAAAGATTTAAGTTCTTCTGTAGGAACTGCTCCAGCTGCTGATGACTTTATCTTCGGTGGAGATATGGACAACTGGACAAAATTCGGTAATACATTATTATTGAAATTACACCTGAGATTAACTGAAGTTAACCCTGGTCTTGCTCAATCTGGAATTACAGCATTAATCAATTCAGGTGCTGAATTTTTGGATGTTGATGCCGGAATGAACACTAGAGCTCCATTTAATCAATTTGAAGATGCTGCTGATAGAAGTAACCCATTGTACGAAACTGACAGAAGACAATTGAATACAACTCTTAATCTTAGAGCAAGTAAAACATTGTACACTTATTTGTCAACAAATGCAGATCCTCGTTTAGCTAAATATTACGGAGCTGGAAATCCAAATAATCAAGGAGATTTTGAAAACACTGCAACTAATCTTTCATTAGTTACATTAAACCCTACAACTCCAGTATTCTTTATTAGCAAAGAAGAGAGCTACTTTTTACAAGCCGAAGCCCTTACAAGATATTATGCTGGAGCAGGTGCTAAAGCAAAATATGACGCAGGAGTTACTGCAAATATCACAAGATTTGGTGGTACTGCTGATACATTTTTAGCTGCTGGTGGTAACTATGAATTCCCTGCAACAGGAACTGCTGCACAAAAAATTGAAGCAATCATCACTCAAAAATGGATTGCAAGTTTCCCTGGAAACGGATACGAATCTTTCTTGGAGCAAAGCAGAACTGGTTACCCTAAAGTTTCTACAGTTGCACAAACTAGTGAATCATATATTCCTGGTCAATTTGCAATATCAGTAGAAAACGTAACAAACAATGCTTTCCCTAAAAGAGTTGTTTTACCAAACACTGTAAAAACAAGAAATCCAAACGCACCAGCTATTAAAGCAATTACTGCACCTGTATGGTGGGACGTTAACTAAAAAAAGAAATGATGAAAAAAATATTTATACAATTAATGGTGTTTAGCGGATTGCTACTTACATCATGCTCGAGTGATACAGACAATGTATCTAGAGTTACAAACTACCCTCTTATTGAAGTTAATGGTGAGAGCACTATATTTGTGCCAATGGGCGGAACTTATACAGACCCAGGAGTTGTAGCAACAGAGGGGGGAACTGTAATACCTACAGTAGCAACTTTTAACGGAAATTTCAGAGGTGCCAAGACTTTAGATGTTAATGTACCTGACGAGTATACTGAAACGTATACTGCAACAAATAAAGATGGTTTTAAAGCAACTTCTACAAGAAGAGTTATAGTTTATAAAACTGGTGACTTAGTAAACAGTATTGAAGGTGTTTATCTTTCTACTACAAGAAGAAACGGTACATTATTACCTGCTTCTCAAGGAAGTTCAGTAGATCAGAAATACATCTATATCTGGAAAAATACTAACGGAACTTTTGGAGTATCAGATGCTTTTGGTGGTTGGTACAGT
The DNA here is from genome assembly GCF_015351595.1 of Flavobacterium sp. LC2016-12. Lineage (GTDB taxonomy): Bacteria > Bacteroidota > Bacteroidia > Flavobacteriales > Flavobacteriaceae > Flavobacterium. The sequence goes on from NZ_JADKPT010000005.1 coordinate 229,902, forward strand.
ATAGGAAGAAAAATCGGTGTTACTTCTGCTACTCAAGGTGGAACTATTACTGGTAACATTCCTACTAATACCTTCACTTACCCAGGTAACCCATTATCAAACCAATATTTTGGAGGTGTTGCTAACATAACTAACTTAAATGTTAATGCTGCTACCAAGACACTTGTACTGTCAACTGCTTGGCTTGCTCCGCCGGCTACTAACTACAGTTTTGTTTCAACATTAACTCAAGTACAACTTTAAAATTATTAAAATGAAAAAATTAAAACAAAATATAACACGTATACTTGCAGCAGTATTTATACTTACTTCAGTTGCATCTTGCGACGAAGTAGGAGATACTGAGGTTGGAGGTACATCTGTTAAGGCTATGTCAGGAGACTGGTTCGTTCAAATGTCTGTTAATGGAGTAGTAGTAGTCGATTATTCGCTTCTTTCTACTTATAATACAGCAGCAAATGACGGAAAAGATATGTGGATTGAAGACCATGGTAACCTTTGGGATTTTAAAGTTAAGTCACCGGTAACTATTAGTTCATTATCATTTGCAGGAAATGATTTAGCAAGTAGTATTGTTCACGACCTTGCTTCAACACCTAACGTTATTGAAACATATGACGTTAATGTAAACATCACAGAAGGTAAAGTAACTAAAAATGGAGCTACATCAACTGGAGGACATACTGTTGACGGCATCTCTTTTAAAGCTGAATTCTCAGATGACCCAGGAACCATTTATGAAATAAAAGGTTATAAAAGAACTGGTTTCATTGAAGACGAACACTAATTTCTTATATAAAGAATTTTATTTAAACCATCCCATTCATTTGGGGTGGTTTTTTTTTATATAAACATTATACCTATATTTGCCCTATGGAAAAAGAACATCAAATATTTGGAATTAGAGCCATTATTGAAGCAATACAGGCAGGAAAAGAAGTAGACAAAGTATTTATACAAAAGGAAATTTCCGGTGAATTAATGAAAGATTTAATGAAGGTCATGAAACGCGCCAACATAAACTTTTCATATGTACCTGTTGAAAAATTAAATCGTTTAACACCAAATAATCACCAAGGAGCAGTTGCAACCATATCTCCTATTGGTTTTATAGATCTGGAACATTTGGTAGAATCTACTATTGCATCTGGATCTAAACCATTATTTTTAATACTGGATCAAATTTCTGACGCCAGAAACTTCGGAGCAATTATTAGAACTGCAGAATGTACTGGTGTAAATGGAATTATTGTCCAAAAAGCAGGTTCTGCTCCTGTAAATGGTGACACTGTAAAAACTTCAGCCGGGGCCGTATTTAATGTTCCTATCTGCAAAGTGGAACATATTAAAGATGCCATATTCTATTTACAAGGATCTGGGATAAAAACTGTTGCTGCTACAGAAAAAACGGACCAAAACATTTATGACATAGCCTTAAATGAACCTGTAGCAATTATCATGGGATCTGAAGACAGGGGAATCAACCCATCTGTACTTAAAATTGTCGATGAAAAAGCAAAACTACCTATGTTTGGAACAATTGGTTCGTTAAATGTTTCGGTAGCTTGTGGAGCATTCTTATATGAAGCTGTGCGTCAAAGAAGTTAAATCACTTTGAGAAATAAGATGACAAAATAAATATTCTAACTATGAATTAATGTCTTCAAAATCAACTCAAAACATATCATTCAAAAAGAACTGTTGCATACTTGCAATACTTATAATTACGGGTTTTAGTCACGCACAAACTAAAGACTATGGACAGTTCTGGAATGAAATACAATTTAACAGAACTATAAATGCTAAATGGTCAGCAGAATTAGATGTTGCCGCCAGCTACAGCAGTACAGAATCTTCCTCAAATATTTTTCAGGAGAATATTCAACGATCATTTCGCGGATGGGGACATTATTACCTTTCACCACGTTGGAAGCTTTCTACTTTTATAGCTTATTTCAACAATAAAGATGTTCCTGAAATTGGTCAATTTGAATCGCCGGAGTGGAGATATGCGCTACAGGGTATTTACTATTTTCATAAAACCGGGTATACTTTAAGCACCAGAATGAGAATGGAGTTAAGACATCTGAAAAATGAAGATGATGATTATGAAAATGTTCTTAGATATCGGCAGCAAATTAAATATATAAAACCAATTAATAGCAAAGTTCTGCGATCGGGTGTTGTTTATGGAATTGTATCGGATGAGTTGTATTTTAAATCCGGAACAAAAGTAACCGGGGAAAGTTTCTTTGATAGAAATAGATTAAGCCTTGGTGGTGGTTATTTATTTACAGATGACATTCAGGTTGAATTGACATATGTAAACGAGTTCCTTCCCAGAAACAGTGGAAATCAAGTAGTAAATGCAGCATCATTAACGGTTACATTTAACAATCTTTTTAAAACCCTTAATAAAAAACTATTACATAAAAACGAAGATGCATCAAATGATGATTAATGTTACTTCTCCTCTTCCTTTTTCAAAAAGCAATTCAACTGCTCCATTATTGCATCTTTATGCAATTTAAAATTATAATCCCGAATAAATTCTGTCCCTTTCATATTAATTTCAGCCACTACAGCTTCAAACTTCGAAAAAGCATCAACATCTTTATCATCCATTAAATATAATACTTGCATGATGGAGTCATTTCGCATATACTGAGTGTCGTAATGCGATAATTTGTATGACTTCTGATCAGCAAGATGAACAATTAAATCATCGTCTATTTTTTTTCCTTCTTTTTTAGCAGGAAATGGTGTAGGCTGCAAAGCAATAAAATAGTGCTCTTTATCTGTTACTATATTAATCTTTAGCGATTTTGACTTGGTAGTATAAAAAACGGCAGGATCAAAATAATAGACCATTGTTCCATCGGCCAACAATCTGTTCTTAACATCGCATTGAGCTGACATATCTGAACTAATGACCAATAAAAGTATAACAACAATAAAGCTTATCTTTTTCATAATGCGCAAAAATGAAATTAAAATATCTATAACAAAAATAGTCTTTTTAAACTAAACTTAATATCCCCTCCTACCCTTTATCCACTGATTCTGATTTTGTTACTGAGTAATTAACTAATTTATCCGAACTAAAATAAAGCGAAATAAACTCAGCCTCTTCTTCGTGTTTCTCAACAGGCACAAAATTCCCGTTTTCATCAAAATGCTTCATAAAAGAATCCTCTTCCGGATTAAAATCGGGCTTTTGCCAATCATAAACTATGGCCTTTTTGTATTCGGGAGTTTTATAAAACAATGTCAATACAAATCCGGTAATGAAACCTGCTAAGTGACCTTCCCAGGAAATGGTCGCATCCACATCAGGAAAAACATACCAGATCATTCCTCCATAGAGTAATATAACGGATAACGAAAGAGCAACTAATCTATAATAACCTGTTTGAATTCCTTTAAAGAAAATAAAACTCACCAAAACATAAATCAAACCACTCGCTCCAATATGATAGTTTTCCCTACCAATTACCCACGTTATTAAACCAGAAAATATAATCCCATATAAAATAACCGGGATAGTCTGCTTGGGATAAAAATATTGCAATGCGGCCAACAAAACCAAAAGGGGAATAGAGTTGTTGTACAAATGGCCTAAATTTTCATGAATGAAAGGACTAAACAAAATGCCTTGTAGACCAGACAAATCCCTGGGATAAATTCCATTTTGATAAAAATCAAAGTCAAATCGTATCTGAAACCAATATACAATCCATAAAAAAAGGACAAAAAAGATTGGCAAACCAAAAACAGCATTTGAAAATTTAAATTGGTTATCGTTCATGTTTTTTAGGAATTAGTAAATGGATGAACATCAAAAAACTATCCAAATGCAATTTACTGATAATTTGTCAGCTAAATATTTTTTGCATCCACCTACTTTCACGAGTAATTAACTTTTAAAAATTTATAATTAAAATTGAAAATAGTAATTTTACAAAATGGAAGCACCGTTAGCAGAGCGTATTCGCCCACAGAAATTAGACGATTATATAAGTCAAAGTCATTTGGTAGGACCAAACGGATCTTTGACGCAACAAATTTCGAAAGGAATTATTCCATCTCTAATATTTTGGGGACCTCCAGGAACTGGTAAAACAACATTGGCACAAATAATTGCACAAGAATCGAAGCGTCCATTTTACATTTTAAGTGCCATAAATTCAGGCGTAAAAGATATTCGTGATGTGATCGATAAAGCCAAACAAAGTGGTGGATTGTTTACAGCAAAAAACCCCATTTTGTTTATTGATGAAATCCATCGCTTTAGCAAATCACAACAAGACTCACTTTTAGCAGCCGTAGAAAAAGGCTGGATCACCTTAATTGGGGCAACAACCGAAAATCCAAGTTTTGAAGTAATTCCCGCATTATTGTCACGCTGCCAGGTTTACATATTAAATGCGTTTACAAAAGCTGATCTGGAGGCCTTATTACATCGTGCGATGAAAACTGACACCGAATTAGCTTCTAAAAACATTATTCTAAAAGAAACGGAAGCTTTACTAAGACTTTCAGGCGGAGACGGACGAAAACTACTAAATATATTTGAATTAGTTATAAATGCTTCGGCTGGAGATGAAATCATTATTACAAATGATCGTGTTTTTGAATTGGTTCAGCAGAATACGGTTTTATATGACAAAAGTGGCGAACAACATTATGATATCGTTTCGGCTTTTATAAAATCTATTCGTGGAAGTGATCCTAACGGAGCTGTTTACTGGCTTGCCCGAATGATCGAAGGCGGCGAAGATGTTAAATTTATTGCCCGCAGAATGCTTATACTATCCAGTGAAGATATTGGAAATGCAAATCCCACTGCATTTATTATGGCAAATAATACTTTTCAGGCGGTAACAACTATTGGTTATCCAGAAAGTCGAATCATATTGAGTCAATGCGCCATTTACCTGGCTACTTCTCCAAAAAGCAATGCCTCTTATATGGCAATCGGCAATGCGCAGCAGTTAGTTAAACAAACAGGAGATTTACCTGTACCAATACATTTAAGAAATGCTCCAACTAAACTTATGAAAGAATTAGGGTACGGAGATGAATATAAATATTCGCACGACTATGCCAATAATTTTGCTGAACAGGAATTTTTGCCGGATGCTATAAAAGAAACGGTTCTTTACAATCCGGGACACAATTCTAGAGAGAATAGTAACCGCGAATTTTTAAAGAACCGTTGGAAAAATAAATATGGATATTAAACTCGAATTATATTAGAATTTAACTACGATTTTTTCTGAAACTAATTTGTCATTTTGATACGATTCAAAATACCATTGACCATCTTCTTTCAAAATTAAAGAACCCTGAACATTATCTTTGATAGCAATAAATACATTTGTTTGAGAAGTTTTAAGCAATTTCATTACCACTTTTGGTGTTTTATCAATCAATTGATATCCAGATTCAGTAGGCTGAGCATATAGCAAATTAGGATCTTTAAGATCTGGAGATGGAGCTACAACCACCAAATTTGTTGCGGCAACTGTTGATGTAGCAACTGCAGGAGCACTTAGAGTAGCAGCTGTATTACTTGTTTTTAAAGTTGTAGCAACAGTATTACCACTATATTTATAATGCAATGCGTTCACAGACATAAAAGCCATATTTAGACTTTCTCTATAAGCAATATCGTAATCTTTCTCCTTGCTTTTCCCAACTTCTGAAGTGTAAACCACTTTTCCATAACAATCTTTAAACTCAATAAAAAGTTTAGTTACTAAAAAAGCATTATCCTTTTTTACATCAATATACAAAAGCTGACAACGATCATTCAAATCCACAGGAAGCTGTTCATTGTAATAAAAAACATTAAAGCCAGCTTTGCTTAGGTTCGACTTAGTCATTGTTGCCATTCTATACTGATTTTCAGATTTCATAAAATCATATTTTAAAGGTACAATAACAGCTTTATAATCATTAATAGATTGTGCAAATCCTATAACTGCGCAAAAAAGTGCAATCAACAAAAATTTAATTCTCATCTTTATAAATATTTTTTAAGTTCTAATAAATGGTTAATCTGTTTAATATTTTCCGGGGCTTCAATTTTTTTTTCATTAAAAAAAATAGCATCCAAACCCGCATTTAATGCTCCATTAACATCTGCATCAAGGCAGTCTCCGATCATAATACTATTTTCCTTTGAAGCCTTAGCCGAATTAACAGCAAAATCAAAGATAATACTATTTGGTTTTTTTACGCCCGCTAATTCTGAATTTGTTATTGTGCTAAAATAACCAGAAAGCAAAGCATTATTTATCTTTTTTTCCTGAACATTTGCAAAACCATTGGTAATAATATGCAATTTATATTTTGGCTTTAAATAGTCTAAAACTTCAATTGCACCATCAAAAAGATGATTATTGTCCGTTAAGAATTCTATATAATCGTTTGCAATTTCATTGATATTTTCATCTGAGATCGCAACATTTAAAGCATCAAAAGAAAATTTCAGTCTATTATAGCGAAGTTCGACATGTGTAATTTGATCGTTTTGATATAACTTCCAGCAAGCTTGATTAATTGGAGCATATTTCTCAATAAAATCCTTGATTTTAATTTCCGGAAATTTACTCTTGAAAATACGGTCAAAAGCCATTTCTGAATTTTTATCAAAATCCCAAAGCGTGTGATCTAAATCAAAAAAAACGTCTGTAATTGTGGTATTCATAATCTAAAATATTCCTTCATCTACAAAACTATAATATTTTGTTTCAGTAATAATCAAATGATCTAAAACTTTAACATCTAAACTATCACCAGCCTGTTTAATTTTTTTAGTGATTTGTCGATCAGCATCACTTGGCTGTAAATTTCCTGAAGGATGATTGTGACACAAAATCAAACCAGTAGCTCCATTTTCAAGTGCTAATTTAAAAACCAACCGAACATCTACAATTGTCCCAGAAATACCCCCTTTACTTAACTGTGATTTAGAAATCACCTTATTAGAATTATTCAGAAAAAGTACCCAAAATTCTTCATGAGGTAGTTCACCAATAATAGGCTGCATAATTTCGAAGACTCTTTTGCTTGATGTAATTTTAATCAATTCAACAACATCCTCGGCTCTGCGTCTTCGGCCTAGTTCTAATGCCGCGATAATGGTAATAGCTTTAGCCTCTCCTATTCCTTTAAAATTCATTAATTGCGAAATAGACATTTTCCCTAAGACATTTAGATTATCAGCACTAGCCAAAATCCGCTTACTTAAATCAACCGCAGATTCTTTTCGACTTCCCGAGCCAATCAAAATCGCAATTAATTCGGCGTCACTTAAAACACTTTTGCCTTTCAGCATTAATTTTTCACGAGGGCGATCGTCTTCAGACCAATTTGTAATAGGAAAATGAGTAGTATCCATCTTCAAAAAATTAAATGATGGATTTACTCATACAAACACTATTTGTCATACCTACATAAGGTTCGTAATTTTCAACAATTTCAAAACCTACTTTTTGATAAAGACTAATTGCTTCGATTTGTTTGTATAATGTTTCTAAAACCATCGTTTCAAAACCCTGAGCTCTTGCTTCCTCTTCTAATTCTTTTATTATCTTCTGAGCCAAACCTAAACCTCGGGCTTCTGGCGAAACGAACATGCGTTTTAATTCGACTGTATTTACATTGTACTTTTTAAAACAACCACAGGCAACTGCTTTTTCATTCAAATAAATAATAAAAACATTAGGATTAAATTCTATTAAATTATTTCCCCAATAATCGTTTTTTAATTCCGGATAGCGTCCCCATAAAAACGCATCAAAAGTTTTTATTAAATCAATAAAATCAGGGTTCTCGCTTGTTGTCTTAACAACTTTAGTAATTGGACTCATTTAGTATAATCTTAAATGGCTAATATATGAAAAATAAGAAAAATCATTCATAAAAAACAACCTAAAATGATTAATTTTAAAACAAAATAACTACTTCTAAACATAATTTTAAGAAGAATGAAATCAATATATCTATTAACAACTTGTATTTTGCTTTTGTCTTGTAATCAGAAAGAAAAAAATATCCTTCATGCTGACAACAATTTGGAAGTAGTACAAACTTTTGGACAGCAATTATCAGATGCAGCAATTTCTATTATTGATCCTTCCATAGATTATGATCCGGCTTACTTTTCAATTAAATATCCAAATGGTGATATTCCAAAAAACAAAGGGGTTTGTACCGATGTAATCATACGTTCTTATCGAAAATTAGGTATTGATTTACAGAAAGAAGTACATGAAGATATGATTGAAAATTTTTCTCAATATCCAAACTTAGAAAAATGGGGCATGACAAAAACAGATACTAATATTGATCACAGAAGGGTTCCAAATTTAGAAGTGTTTTTCAAAAGAAAAGGAACAAAACTACCAGTAACCCAAAATGGAAAAGATTATAAAACAGGAGAAATGGTTACCTGGATGATTAATGATAAACTACCTCACATCGGGATCGTAACTAGTAAAAAATCAAAAGATGGGCAACGAAATTTAATCGTGCATAATGTTGGTGGAGGACAAGTTTTGGAAGATTGTTTATTTGAATATAAAATCGTCGGGCATTATAGCTTCACAAATTAGAAAATTAGATAATTAGTCAATTAGATAATTTTAAAAAAAATGTGCCAACTACAGTTTCGTAATTGACACATTATCTAATTTTCTAATTGACTAATTTTCTAATTTATCAAACCTTTTACTTCATCAAAATTCAAACCACCGTAATTTCCTGAACTCATCAATAAAAGTGCAGAATTTTCAAGATTTAAATTGAATAAATATTCTTTGAATTCGGCAGGATTTGTATAAATAATCAAATCTTCTCTGTTAAAAGAGTTAGCAATTTGCTCATAAGTTACTTCTTCTAACTGCTTAATTTTTACAGCGTCTGGAGAATAGAAAACTACAGCAACATCAGCATATTCTAATGCACCTTCATATTCTTTCAAGAATTCAGCATTCAAACTGCTATAAGTGTGTAATTCTAAACAAGCCACTAAAGTTCTGTTTGGATATTGCTCTTTTACAGCTTTGGTTGTCGCTGCCACTTTACTTGGTGAATGTGCAAAATCTTTATAAGCTACTTTACCTTTTCCTTCAGCGATTTTTTCCAATCGTTTGGAAGCTCCTTTAAAACTGGCAATTGCTTCATAAAAATCAGCTTCGTCAACACCCATATTTTGACAAATCCATTTTGCTCCAGCCAAATTATTTAAATTGTGCGCTCCAAAAACCTCAATTGGCATATCGCCTTCCGGAGTTTTTAATAACGTCACGCCATCACTTACGGTATATTCAGGTGTATGATACGATAATTTACGAATCGGATTTGTCGCCGCCTCAGCAACACGCTTCACCTCAGGATCATTTTCGTTATAAACTAAAATACCTCCGTTAGTAATTTTTTGAATAAAAATTTCAAATTGCTCTACATAATTTTCATACGTCGGGAAGACATTAATATGATCCCACGCAATACCAGAAATTAAAGCAATATTCGGCTGATACAAATGAAATTTCGGCCGTCTGTCGATCGGAGAAGATAGGTACTCATCACCTTCCAAAACCATAAAATCATTTTCTTCAGTAAGATGCACCATCGTGTCAAAACCTTCCAATTGTGCACCCACCATATAATCAACTTCAATATTATGATAATGCATTACGTGCAAAATCATTGAAGTAATTGTTGTTTTTCCGTGTGAACCACCAATTACAACACGTGTTTTATTTTTAGATTGCTCGTATAAAAATTCAGGATAGGAATAAATTTTTAATCCTAATTCCTGTGCTTTTAATAATTCCGGATTATCTGCTTTGGCGTGCATTCCAAGAATAATAGCGTCAATATCAGCAGTAATTTTCTCAGGAAACCAACCTAATTCGGCTGGCAAAATACCCTTTTTATCTAATCTTGATTTTGAAGGTTCAAAAATAGCGTCATCACTTCCTGTAACCTGATATCCTTTGTTATGTAATGCTAATGCCAAGTTGTGCATAGCGCTCCCGCCTATTGCGATGAAATGTGTTTTCATTTAAATTCCAATTTTTAATTGCCTTTAAGCCTCAAATTTTCGTTTCAATTCCTGAGCTTTTTTAGGGTCTTTTAATTTGTTCAAATATAAATTATATAATTTTTGAAAAGTGACTTTTGATTTGCCAATTTCATTTGCCTTCAAATAATTTTTTTCTGCCGACGTATAACGTTTAAAATATTCATCTATTCTTCCTCTTGACAAATAACCATCTACTGATGAAATTTGCATTAATTCATTCGAATATTCCAATGCTCGTGATTCACTTCCTCCTAAAAAACCAGGTAATTGTAGATAAATTTCAATCAAAGCCCATCTGGCTGGAATGTGTTTTGGATTCAGAATTATTGCTTTTTCAAATGCTTCTTTCATGTCTCCCACCATTCCTAAAGCTTTCAATTTATTCACTTCCATCGCTCTCATGGCCAGACAGCCTCCATATTTATAAAAATAATCTGCTTCTGTTGGTTTTAGCTCTTTCAGTTTTTTATAATAATCTGCTCCTTTTATCCATTCTTTGTGATGCGCCGCTATATCTCCCAAATATTCCAGCGTTTTTATATCTGAAGGCTTTGTTTTTAAAACTCCTTCCAAAATAACCTGAGCCTCATCATATTTTTTGGCATGAAATAACTTTTCGCCTTTCTCAAAATTCGATTGTGACCAAATTAAAATTGGTGCTAGCAAAAAAAGAAGTAGGAGCTTTTTCATATTTCAAAAATAGCGAAATATAAAATGCATTATTTGGTTTTAGAGATAAATTAGTAATTTGTACGAAATTTATTTTTAATAGTTTTCCCAACCTTTTAGACAAAACCGCACTCTATATACTAAAAACCGACTTATGAAAAATATACTATTTGTTTTCTTATTGTTTACTACTGCTTTATTTGCTCAAAAAAATGACAAAAACTGGGCTAAAGTTGTCGCTTATGAAAATGAAGGTAAAATAAAATCAGCAAATGAAATCGTTGACAAAATTTACAAAAAAGCAGTTTCAGCAAAAGACGAAGTACAAATGATAAAATGTTTTTTTTATCAATCGAAATATTTGCAGGTAGTTGACGAAAACGCAAAAACTAAAATTTTAGATCATCTTAAAACAGATATTAGCCGGGTTTCGATACCATCAAAAGCAATTTTGAATTTAATTTATGCAAAATGTTTAAATAGGTACTCTAATTATGACGAAGCTTATGCAGTTGTAGATAGTGCTGCGGCGGTAGTAGATGAAGCGGCTGCAATGATAGATTCTGCCAGTTTTACGGTAGATACTATAGCGGTAGCCATAGACACCACAGCAGTTGTTGATATGCAGGAAGATGATAAAGCAAGCATTGATTTTACATCTGAAAAAGAAGTAATAGCACTTTATGAAAAAACACTGGAAAATGAATCAATCCTTAAAAAAACATCTTTAAAAAAGTATCAGGCTATTTTTAGTTTTTTGACTTTAGAAAAGATAAAAAATGAAAACTTATATGATTATTTACTAAAAGAAAATATCGCGTTTTTTACTGAAAAAATTGAGCGATGGAAAATTGATAACAGCCAAATTCCAGCTTATAAAAATGAACTTTTAGGAAATTCAGAAGCCTTTTTAGCGCTTGAGCTCAATTTTATAAAAGAAGAAAATTTCAAAAAAGTACTTTCTCTATATAAAAAGCTCGAATCTGGCAATCCATCATTAGAAAACCAATTTGACCGCATTATTTTTTGTAGTGAATTTATGCCACAGCCCAATGAAGATTTGAAAACATTTTTAAATGAATTTCAACAACGTTCGAATGATCCCATTCTTACTCAGAAAATTCTATTAAAAAAAGCAGAAATTCTGCTTAGTCAGGCGTCGAAAGAATTACATCCTGATTATAATATCGAAGCGATAAAAATATACGACGAGATAATAAAATTGAATAATGAAACCAGTGCAGCTCAGACTGCTTTGGAGCAAAAACAATATGTTATTTCTAAATCATTAACTGCAAGGCTTCAAAAGTTCATTTATAATAAGGAGAATACCAGAGCTTTTATCACTTATAAAAATCTTGAGCATTTAAGAATATCATTCTACAAAATTGATCAAAAAAAACTCAGGAAATTTTTAGATTCATATTATGAAGAAGATAGTTTAGCTGCAGCCATTACAAAAAATCAAATTAAAATAGCTTCTAAAGACTATCAGCTTCAAAATAAAAAGGATTATTTTGAATATACGACAGAAGTTGTTTTACCACAACTGGAAACAGGAACGTATTTAGTTTATTTTGAAAGTGATTCTGATTCAAAAAAAGAGAAACCATTTTCTTATCAAACCATTACCGTTTCAAATTTAAGTATTCTGGCCTCCCAGGAAATCAACAAAGAAAATTTTCAGGTGCTGGACAGAAAAACAGGAAAACCTCTTGAAAATGTAACCATAAAATCTAAGCGTTATATTCTTAAAACAGATTCAAACGGACTAGCTTCTTATATTGGAGCAAATAACTACGATTACAATGAGCATTTAGAATTTTCATTGGCAAACGACACTATTTTACCCGAGAAAAATTATCTTAGATATACGCAGCAATACAATCAAACAGAAAACAATTCTTTAACAGGAAAAGTTGAGTTTTATCTGGACAGGGCAATTTATCGTCCGGGACAAACGGTTTACTATAAAGGAATTGCCATTAAAAAACAAAAAAACAAAACTAGTATTGTTGCCAATACCACTTTTAAAATTTTCGTAAGAGACACTAATTATCAAACGTTTAAAGAACTTGAAGTTATTACCAATGAATTTGGTTCTTTTTCAGGAGAATTCACTTTGCCTAAAAGCGGACTTACAGGTAATTTTAATATTTATGCAACGCAACCTGATAATTATAAAAAAGGAGATATTTCGTTTAAAAACAAACCAAATGCATCATTTTGGAAAACCGTAAGACTTGAAAACTCTCAAACTTATTTTAGGGTCGAAGAATACAAACGTCCAAAATTTAAAGTAGATTTTGATCCTAAAAAAGAAAGTTTTCAGGTCAATCAATCGATTAAAGTAAACGGAACTGCAAAAGCATTTGCCGGAAGCAACATTTCTGATGCAAAAGTAACTTACAAAGTAACTCGATTTACACGTTATGTGAGGAATTATAGTGATTATTGGGGGTACGAACAAAACGAAATTATAGCAACGGGCGAAACCAAAACAGATGCTTCTGGTAAATTTGTAATTGAATTTATTGCTGAACCTTCAAAAAATGCAATCAAAGAACAATTGCCTGTTTTTAGCTACAGTGTAGTTGCCGATGTCACTGATATTAATGGCGAAACACATACCTCAGAAACCACTGTAAAAGTGGGTTATCATGATTTGGTCATCAATGCCAGTATTCCGGGTAGTATTGAAACTAAAAACAAAAACGAAATCACGCTTACAAGTACCAATTTAAACGGAGAATTTTTAGCAGCCAAAGGCGAAATTAAATTGTATTTCGTTAGTCCGTTTTCTTATAAATTTAAAGAAAACTTGTGGCAAAAACCAGAAATCGAGAATATCTCAGCATCAGATTTTGAAAGATTGTTTCCTTATGAAATGGTAGAAATTAAAACAGATAAAGCAAACGAAGTTTTATTGTTTTCTAAAAAAGTAGACACCGAAAAAGACAAAAAAATAGTCTTGGATTTTATTTCAAATTATAAATCCGGAATTTATAAAATTGTATTTTCAGCAAAAGACACCTTCAATAATCCTATAGAATCTGTATCCACTTTCGAAATCAAACAAAGCAAAGATAAATTTAATCCAAGTAAATTATTTACAGCAGAGCAAATTAATACGGATCCAAAAAAAGATGGTTTTGTAGCAGTTAAACTTTCTTCTGTCATTCCTGATCTTTATATCACTACCAACGGAAATTATGGTAATCAAACCTATTTTGAAAATACGTATCATTTGCAAAACCATGAAGTAACAATCAAAGTTCCGCTAAAAAAAGAATTCGAAAAATCTGTTGGCATAAGTTTTCAAAGCATTTTCGACAACGAAATTTTTAATAACCAAATAGACGTTGCACTAAAAACACCAGAATCTAAACTTGAATTACTTGTAGAAAGTTTTAGAAATAAAATCGAACCCGGAAGTAAGGAAACCTGGTCGTTTAAACTAAAATCAATCAATGCAAAAACCGAAGCAGAAGTATTAGCCTCTATGTACGACAGCTCTTTAGACCAGTTTACAAAAAAGGACTGGAATAATAGCTTAAGTATATACAATTACCATTACAATTCTCCTAATTTTAAATCTGGTTTAGGTTTTGAACGAACATCTTCCTCTCTGGAAAATCTAAATGAATTTATTCCTCTAACTGAATTAAAAAATGATGAAACACGATTAAACTGGTTTGGTTTTGACTTCAATAATAGCCGATACGGTGATTCACTTGGCATCACGATAACCGAACTTAAAGATAAAAAAGTAGGCAGCGAAACTATTAAAGGAGATCCTGATGCTGTTTTAACTGTTGATGAAGCTGTTGGTGCTGGTGCTAATGCTATCGTAATCGAAGAAAATTCATCACTTTACAAAACTATGCCAGCTGCAGCGTTGAAAACACAAAAAGCCTTAATGTATAGTCGCCTTTCAGAAAAATCTTCTTTAAAAATAAAAGGCAGTGTAACAATTTCTGCTGATCTTTTGTATATAATTGATGGAGAAATTGCTTCTAAAAATGAGGCTAATAATTTAAATCCCGCAGACATTCTTTCAATGGATGTTTTAAAAGATGCGGCAGCAACAGCCCTTTATGGAAGCAAAGCAAAAAACGGCGCAATAATCATCACAACCAAAAAAGCATTAGAAGCTTTAACGCAAGTAAAAGCGAGGAAAAATCTGTCTGAAACTGCTTTCTTTTTACCTAATTTAAAAACAGACGCCAACGGAAAAGTAAGCTTCAACTTTACTTCCCCAGAAGCTTTAACGGCTTGGAAACTTCGTTTATTGGCACACAATAAAGATGCTGTTTCGGGTTACTTAGAAAAAAGCGTTGTAACGCAAAAAGAATTAATGGTTTTACCGAATTTCCCACGTTTCTTTAGAGAAAAAGATACTATTGTTATCTCGGCTAAGATTTCGAATGTTACTGATAAAGCCAAAACCGGAATCGCCATTTTACAATTCTTTGATGCCACAACCATGCAGCCGATTGATGCCAAAATGCTGAACGCAAAAAATGTTCGAAATTTCAATGTTGGTGCTTTTGGAAATACAACGGCGAGTTGGACCATTTCAATTCCGGAAGGTTTACAGGGGGTTCAATATAAAATTCTCGCCAAATCCGGAAATTTCTCCGATGGGGAAGAAAACATACTTCCTGTTTTAACGAACAAAATGCTGGTTACAGAAAGTATTCCTATTTGGGTTCGTGAGAATTCTACGAAAGAATATACGTTTGAAAATTTAAAAAACAATACCTCTTCTACTTTAAGAAACCATCAATTTACATTGGAATATACTTCGAATCCAACATGGATTGCGATTCAGTCTTTGCCTTATTTAATGGAATACGAACATGAGTGCGCTGAACAGACTTTTGCCCGTTTTTATTCGAATGCTTTGGCGTCCGAAATTATTTCTAGTAATCCGAAGATTGCAACTGTTTTTGAAGATTGGAGGAAAAATGGAAAACTAAATTCGAAATTAGAAGAAAACGAAGAATTAAAATCGATTATTTTGGCTGAAACGCCTTGGCTAAATGATGCCCAAAGCGAGAATGAAAAGAAAAAGAATCTAGCCCTGTTGTTTGATTTGGAGAAAATGAAAACCTCACAAGAAGCTACTTTTGATAAATTAAAACAAAAACAAAATCCATCCGGAGGATTTGCATGGTTTAACGGGGGCAACGAAAGCGAATACATTACCCGACATATTTTGGCTGGCCTGGGTCATCTATCCAAACTGAATAAAACAGAAAATACTAACACAAAAATTGATGCAATTGCCAAAACCGGAATTCCGTTCCTGGATAATAAATTCCTGGAATATTATAAAGGTCAGACGAAAAATTTAAAAACAACTGATAAACTTATATGGATCAATCCTTATTCTGATTTGCATTATTTATATACGAGAAGTTTTTATTTAGATAAATATCCGCTTTCAGATACTTTAAAAAAGGCAACTAAATTGTATTTGGAGACAGCTAAAAAAGATTGGCTAAATTATTCTATTTACGAAAAAGGCTTGGCTGCATTAGCTTTAAATCGTTTTGGAGAAAGTGATTCGGCTAAAAAAATCATTGAAAGTTTAAAAGAAACTTCTTCCAACAATGAAGATTGGGGAATGTACTGGATTGCCAATAAAGCAGGATGGTATTGGTATCAGGCTCCAATTGAAACTCAGGCTTTATTGATTGAGGCTTTCGCCGAAGTGAATCGCGATACCAAATCAGTAGATGCCATGAAGGTCTGGTTATTAAAAAACAAGCAAACCAAAAACTGGCCAACCACAAAATCAACTACCGAAGCCATTTATGCTTTATTAATGCAAGGAAATGATTGGCTTTCGGTAAAAGATAATACCATTATTAAAATTGGAGACCAAAAAATCCTGACCAAAAAAATATCTGAAAACGAAAAAGAAGCCGAAACTGGATACATCAAAATGAACTGGAAGGCTGATGAAGTTAAAAAAGAAATGGCTTCCATAAATATTCAGAACAAATCAAAAGTGCCTGGTTTTGGTGGCGTTTACTGGCAATATTTTGAAGATTTAGATAAAATCAAAACTAATTCAGGAGCTGTTTTATCGGTTTCGAAAGAGTTATATCTAAAAAAGAATACTATGAAAGGGGATCAACTAGAAAGAATCACCTCTAAAAACCCTTTAAAAACTGGTGATCTGGTTACCGTTCGATTAATTATTACTTCGAAAGAAGACACAGAATATGTTCATTTAAAAGATATGAGAGCTTCTTGTTTTGAACCTGTAAATGTACTTTCAGAGTATCAATACAAAGATCAATTGGGTTATTATATGAGTACGAAAGATGCTGCAACGCATTTCTTTTTTGACCGAATCAATAAAGGAACTTACGTATTAGAATATGATATTAGGGTAAATAACAGTGGCGAATTTTCCAACGGAATTACCACAATTGAAAGTATGTATGCTCCGGAATTTTCTAGTCATACAAAGGGGATTCGAGTAAAAGTTCAATAACAACTTTAATCTTAAATTTCAATAAAGAAATTCCAAATTCCAAAATACAGCCTTGTAGATTTTCTACATAAAAAAACCCGATAGATTTTAATCTATCGGGTTTCCTTTTCAATAAAAATTAGATTATTTAATAATCGTCATTTCATCAATAATGTTTTTAGCTCCTGCATATTTGTCAATAATCCAAAGTACATAACGAATATCTACGTTGATTGTTCTTTGCAATTTAGGATCAAAAATAACATCTCCAGCCATAGCTTCGATGTTTCCATCAAAAGCAATTCCAATTAACTCTCCTTTTCCGTTTAATACCGGAGAACCTGAATTTCCTCCTGTAATATCATTATCCGTTAAGAAGTTTACCGGCATATATCCTGCTTTATCAGCATATTGACCAAAATCTTTTGCTTTGTTTAATTCTAACAAACGCGCTGGTAAATCAAATTCCTGATCTCCTGCTTTATACTTTTTAACCATACTTTCCATAGTAGTATAGTTATTGATTTTAGCATCATTACGAGGGTCAGCTGGCAAAGCACGAACTTTTCCATAAGTCAATCTTAACGTTGAGTTTGCATCAGGATATTGAATAGCATTTAATTTTGATTCTCTTAAACCTTCAACCAATTTACGGTAAGCAATTGCAAAACCGTCATCAGCTTTTGACTGATCATCTGTCTTAGCACGGTATTTTGTCAATAAATCATTAGAAATAATATACAACGGATCGTGTACAATTGCTAATGGTTTAGGATCAGCCATAAATGCCAATACTTTATCTTTAGATGTGAAATAACTTACTTCAGTCGCTTTAGCAACATCAGCAGTAAAATCACCATTGTTT
This sequence comes from Flavobacterium sp. LC2016-12, assembly GCF_015351595.1. Classification (GTDB taxonomy): domain Bacteria; phylum Bacteroidota; class Bacteroidia; order Flavobacteriales; family Flavobacteriaceae; genus Flavobacterium. The sequence goes on from NZ_JADKPT010000005.1 coordinate 248,025, forward strand.
GCTGTTTTCATTTTAGCAACTTGTGGTGCTAAGCCATATTCTGCAGCTTTAGCAGCATATAAATTCAATTGTGCAGTTAACACATCTTTTTCAAGCGGTGCATAAAAGTCCCCATAAATGTTATCAATCATAGAGTTGATCTTAGGCAACATTTCGGCTTTTTTAGCATCGTTTTCATTATAGTAAGCGATCAAGGCATTACCTAAAGTTGCCGGAGCAGTTGCATAACCTGAAGTACGTAAAACTTGAGATAGATAATTATCATGACGCGCTTTTAAGTTCGTTTCTTTATAATAATCATTAATCGTCGGAATTACATTTTCGTATTTTTCTTTGTTAGCTGGTTTAGCAGCCCACTCGTAAAATTTATCTTCCTGAGCCGATTTTGTTTCTGCAGTTCCGGCTTTAGTCAAAGCATCAATCATTCCCTGACGGTTTTTCCAGTAATTTGCAGTTGAAGCATATTTAGAAGCATATTGCAAACGAACTGTTGCATCTTTGTCCATATACTTTTTCATTTGGTCCATTCCGGTTTTTGCACCTTCAACCCAAGCAGGATAAGCAAACTTTACGTTTTGCTCAATTCCACCAGCTGGCATCCAACGATTTGTTCTTCCCGGATAACCAAGGATCATCGCAAAATCATTTTCTTTAACTCCTTTAATACTTACAGGCAAATAATGTTTTGGCTGTAAAGGCACATTATCTTTTGAATACGCTGCAGGGTTTCCAGCTTTATCAGCATATACTCTAAACATAGAGAAATCTCCTGTTTGACGAGGCCATTCCCAGTTGTCAGTGTCTCCACCAAATTTACCAACACTTTCCGGTGGTGTTCCTACTAAACGAACGTCTGTGTAATCCTGGTAAACGAAATAGTAATATTCATTCCCTTGAAAGAAAGGGCGAACAGAAACGGTATATTTTCCACCTTCGTTATTTTCCTTTTCGATCAAAGCAATTTCTTGCTGAATGATTTTGTTTCTTTCTGTTTCTGTCATTGTATCGTTTACTTTTGACAAAATTCTTTTAGAAACGTCATCCATACGAACAAAGAAACGAACGTATAAAGATTTTGGTTTCATTTCGGCACTTCTTTCTTTTGCCCAAAAACCATCTTTCAAATAATTTTGTTCTGCTGTAGAAAGTTCAGCAATTGCATTGTAACCACAGTGGTGATTGGTTAAAACTAATCCGTCTTTAGAAACGATTTCAGCTGTACAGCCTCCATTAAATTGTACAATCGCATCTTTTAAACTATGATGATTGATACTGTAAATTTCTTCGGCTGTTAATTGCAAGCCCATTTTTTCCATATCTCTATGGTTCAATCTTTCGATAAACATCAAAAACCACATTCCTTCGTCAGCTCTTGCAGGAAAAGCCATAAGGCACATGGTAAAGAATAAAACTATTTTTTTCATGTTATTTTGTTTAAGTGATGCGAATATAATTCATTTTCGCAATTATTACATTCCTTGAACTCTTAAAATAAAATATACTGGTACGTTTTTATCTTTTTTTTACGAATTTAACATTACTGAAAATAAAAAAGGCGCTCTGAAAACAGAACGCCTTTAAAAAATATTTTAAGACTTTTACTCGTTAAGCATTTTCCAAAGCTTGTCTTTCAAATCAGTCAAACCTTGTTGAGCAACTGATGAAATAAACATGTATGGAATATCTTTGAAAGCGACATCAAGTTCAACTTTTAATTCAGCTTTCAATTCATCATCCAGCATATCACATTTTGAAATTACCAAAAGACGTTCTTTATCCAGCATCTCTGGATTGTACTTCGTCAATTCATTAACCAAAATATCATATTCTGCTTTAATGTCTGGCGTATCAACCGGAACTAAAAATAACAAAGTTGAATTACGCTCAATGTGACGCAAGAAATAATGTCCTAACCCTTTTCCTTCAGCAGCACCTTCAATAATTCCGGGAATATCAGCAATTACAAAAGATTGAAAATCTCTGTAAGCTACAATTCCTAAGTTTGGCTTTAAAGTTGTAAACGGATAATCGGCAATTTTTGGTTTTGCGGAAGTCAGTACAGACAATAAAGTTGATTTTCCAGCATTTGGAAAACCTACCAATCCAACATCAGCCAAAACTTTAAGTTCCAAAATTACGTCCATTTCTACACCCGGTAAACCTGGTTGTGCATAACGTGGCGTTTGGTTTGTTGAACTTCTAAAGTGCCAGTTTCCTAAACCACCTTTTCCACCTTTAGAAAGGATTCTTTTTTCGCCGTCTTCGGTGATTTCGAATAAGGTTTCTCCCGTTTCCTTATCTTTTACGACAGTTCCTAAAGGTACTTCGATAAATTTATCATCTCCATCAGCACCGGTACTACGGTCTCCTCCTCCATCTCCACCGTGACCAGCTTTAATGTGACGCGCAAATTTTAAGTGAAATAATGTCCACAAACCTTTATTCCCCACTAAATATACGTGTCCACCACGACCGCCATCTCCACCGTCCGGACCTCCTTTTTCAATAAATTTCTCTCTATGTAAATGCGTAGATCCTTTTCCTCCCTTTCCGGATGAAACATATATCTTAACGTAATCTACAAAATTTCCTTCTGTCATTGTTTTAAATTTCAGATTTTAGATTTTAGATTTTAGATTTCTCTAAACCTTAATTTCTAACTTCTATTATTTTTTGTATTCAGTCTCAGTTAAGGTTTTCAGTGAATACATTGACTGAAAACTATTATTTATGTATGATCGTTTCAAGTTTCAGGTTTCAAGTTTCAAGTTTTGTACTAACCTGAAACTTGAAACTTTAAACCTGAAACAAATTTTCCTCTACTCTTTTAGAGCTTTTACTAATACTTTATCAATCTTTACACCATCCATGTCCAGCACTTCAAGCACAAATTTTTGCCAATATAATTTTTCGCCTTCTTTTGGAATATGTGAAAGCTCGGTCATAATCATTCCGCTTACGGTATTTACTTCGTAATCGTTTGTCAATTCGTCTAACTCAAAATAAGTTAGAAAATCGTGCAATGAATAATGTCCGTCAACCAGCCATGAACCATCTTCTCTTTCGATCAATTGGAATTCATCTTTATAAAAATCAGATGCATCTCCAACTAAAGCTTCCAGAATATCATTCAACGTAATAATTCCCTGAAAAACGCCATATTCATCCGAAACCAAAGCATAATGTACTCCTGTTCTTTTGAAATTTTCCAATGCTTTGTAAGCCGTTGTCTGTTCCATTAAATAAGGAGGATCTGTCATAATTGCCGACAAATCGAAATGATCGCTTTCTATATTGGCGAATATATTTTTAAGCGTTACAATTCCGACAATATCATCGTAATTGTCATTATAAATTGGATAAACTGTATGCAGATCTTCTAAAACCAATGTTTTGATTTTGTCTTTATCGGCATTTAATGGCAGCATATCTACCGATTTACGGTGCGTCATTAACGAATTTACTTTTCGGTCGCCAATATGAAAAACACGCTCCACAATATCTTGTTCAATTTCCTGAACTTCTCCGCCTTCGGTTCCTTCTTTTATAATGGCTTTAATTTCTTCTTCGGTTACTTTACCGTCTGCTGAAGGTTTTATTTGTAAAACATTCAATAAAAAATCAGTTGAAGAAGTTAATAACCAAATAAATGGAGCCGTAATAATAGATACTATTTTCATTGGCAATGCTACCGCTTTTGCAATGGCTTCCGGATAATTTAATCCAATTCTTTTTGGCAATAATTCGCCTAAAACCAAAGAGAAAAAGGTTAAAACGACAACCACAATTCCCACTGCCACTGAATGCGCATAAGGTTTTAAAACGGCAAAACCGGCTACAAAAGCTTCAACATCCATTGTGATTTTATCTCCACTGTAAATACCGGTCAAAATTCCGATTAAGGTAATCCCGATTTGTACTGTAGATAAAAACTTGTTTGGAGAATTGGCTAAATCCAATGCAATTTTCGCGCTTTTATTCCCTTTTTTTGCAGCAGTTTCCAATCTGTTTTTTCTAGCCGAAATCAATGCGATTTCTGACATCGAGAAAACTCCGTTTAATAGTATTAGAAAAAATATTATTAGTATTTCCAATTTGTGGCTTGTTCGTTATTTATTTGGTCGTTAAATATAATTGTAATCATGATGCCTTTTAGCCCAGATGGAAGAGTAAAGCCCGGAGCTAAAAAAACTAATTTTTCTTGCCAGAAAACAGCGACCGGAGGAAGCTCGTTTTAGGGTTAGAAAAATAGTTTTTTTAGCGAGGACTTGAAACGTACAGCTGGAATAGCTTCTACAAATTATCTATAACTGACGTTAATCGCTCTGTAATTTCTTCGATAGTTCCGATACCGTTTACGGCATGAAACTTATTTTGTGCTTTATAATATCCAATTAATGGAGCTGTTTTTTCGTTGTATTCCTGATATCTTACACGAATTTTTTCTTCGTCCTGATCATCAACTCTTCCACTTGTTTTTCCTCTTTCAAGTAAACGCGCTACCAAAATTTCATCGTCAGCTTCTAATGCAATAGTTGCCGTCACACTTGATCCGATTGTTGGTAAAAATTTATCTAAAGCTTCAGCCTGATCTAAAGTTCTTGGGTAACCGTCGAACAAAAATCCGTTTGAATCTAAATGTTTATTCACTTCATCAATTAACATTGCAGTTGTAACTTCGCAAGGAACCAATTCTCCATTGTCCATAAAAACTCTTGCTCTTTTACCTAAATCTGTATCATTTTTTAAATTAAAACGAAAAATATCTCCTGTTGAAAGATGTGTTAATTTGTATTTCTCTTTTAAAAATTCTGCCTGAGTTCCTTTTCCCGCTCCTGGCTTTCCAAATAAAACGATGTTAATCATAATGTGAGTGTTACTTGACTTCTTATTTTCATGTAAGAAGTTTAAAATGAATATTATAGTTGTGTTTTGTTTAATTTATTCAGCCAATTTATAGACTTCGGTCAAATTTCTTCCTAAACCATCGTAGTCCAAACCATAACCCACGATGAATTTATCTGGAATCCTGATTCCGATGTAATCAATTTTAATGTCTTTTTTATACGCTTCGGGTTTAAAAAACAAAGTTGCAATTTTAAAATGCTTTACGTTTTGTTGTTTAAACAAATGTTTTAGTTCTTCGATTGTATTTCCGGTGTCAATAATATCTTCAATTATCACTACGGTTCTACCTGAAAGATCCTGATTGATTCCGATTAATTCTTTGACAACATTAGTCGATTCAGTTCCTTCGTAAGATGCCATTTTGATGAATGAAACCTCGCATGGTCTTTTGTATTTTTTCAGAAAATCGCTTACAACCATAAATGCACCATTCAAAACGCCAATAAAAATTGGAGTATCGTCTCCAAAATCATCTTCTACTTGTGCAACTATTTTGGTTAAAGCAAAATCAATTTCCTTAGCCGAAATAAACGGAACAAATTGTTTATCGTGAAGTTGTATCATTATTTTTGATTTTAAAATAATGCGCAAAGATACAGAATTACAACCAAATTGTTCGTATCAAATTATATGGATACGATGACTTTTTTAAGAATGTTAAATATCACTTAATATTTACAAATCTTTTGTTAAGGTCATTTTTAATTTTATTAAATTGTTGTCTATTAAAATTTTAACTCAAAAACATAATGAAAACTACGATACAATTATTATCCATGTCGTTATTAACCGTAATGACGGCCTGTCAGGGACAAGTAAAAAAAGAAGAAAAAGAAGCCTTGGCAAAACAACCGTCAACTGTTGTAAAAACTGCCATTGGAGACCTGACTTTGCCTCCGCCTTTTGCAACGGAATCTACATCAAAAAATAGTAAAGTAATAGGCTGGCCGGAAGGAAAAACACCAACAGCGCCGGAAGGTTTCACGGTAACAAAATTTGCTGATGGTTTTGAAAACCCGCGTTGGACCTATATCGCACCAAATAATGACATTTTTGTTGTAGAAAGCGGAACAAGAACGAGCAAAAACCAGATTATAGTACTTCGCGACAAAGACAAAGACGGAAAATTTGAAACCCGTGAAGTTTTTATAAAAGATCTGAACAGACCTTTTGGAATGCTGGTTCTAAAAGACTTTTTCTATATCGCCAACACCGACGGACTATACAAATATCCCTATAAAAATAATCCGTTAAAATTAGAAACAAAAGGTGTAAAAATCCTCGAACTTCCTGCCGGAGGATACAACAATCACTGGACAAGAAATATAATTTCCAATACCGACGGATCAAAAATTTATGTTTCTGTAGGTTCCGGAAGTAATGTGGCTGAACATGGAATCGATAAAGAAGTTCGTCGCGCCGATATCCTAGAAATTAATCCTGACGGAACTGGCGAAAAAATCTATGCTTCGGGACTTCGAAATCCGGTTGGAATGGATTGGAATCCGGTAAACAAAGAACTTTGGACCGCCGTTAACGAGCGTGACGAATTGGGAGACGATTTAGTTCCGGATTATATTACGAGCGTAAAAAGAGATGGTTTTTATGGATGGCCGTATTCTTATTTCGGAAATATTCCTGACCCAAGAATGAAAGGCGAAAGAAAAGATTTAGTAGAAAAAGCAATTGTTCCTGATGTTCCGGTTGGTGCTCACACAGCTTCGTTGGGGTTGGCGTTTTACACAAAAGATAAATTTCCGGCAAAATATAAAAATGGAGCTTTTGTTGGCCAACATGGTTCCTGGAATCGTTCTAAAATCTCAGGTTATAAAGTTTTATTTGTTCCTTTTAAAGACGGAAAACCTTCAGGAAAACCAGAGGATTTTTTGACTGGTTTTATTTCTGATAATGACAAAGCTGAAGTTTATGGACGTCCGGTTGCGGTTACGGTTATGAATGATGGATCGCTTTTAGTAAATGATGATAGTGGAAATACGATTTGGAAAGTTACGGCTAATAAATAAATTTCAATTTTATTGAATTAAATATTCTTGACAAATAATTTTACCGCAAAGAACGCTAAGGTATTTTCTGTAATTTTTATAAAAATGCAAAGTTCGCAAAGCTTTGTATTGAAATAGCTTTGCGAACTTTGCATTTTTACAAAACTAAAGTTAGGTTATAAATCTTAGCGTTCTTTGCGGTTAATTTTTTTTCATGTTTCAACCAATTCTTTTATGCTTTTAAAAAAATATTGTTTTCTCCTTCTTCTCACAATTGTTTTCCAAAACACTTTTGCCCAAGAAGGAAAAAGCAAATCTATTGATTCTGTGAAAACAGAAAAACTGGAAGAAGTTATTATCAGTTCCTTTCATATTAATGATAGTTTGCAGAATGCTCCGGCTTCGATTGGAATTTTATCCAAAAAAGAACTGACGCAAAATAATGCCACAGATATCACGACTGTCGTGAATACAATTCCGGGTGTTTTTATGCAATCGTCAAATTTTACGACAACCCGAATTTCGATTCGTGGAATTGGCGCGCGAACGCCTTACGGAACGAATAAAATAAGAGCTTTTTATGGCAGTATTCCGCTGACTTCCGGAAATAGTGAAACGGTTATTGATGATATTGATTTGGAGAACCTCAACCAGATTGAAATTATCAAAGGCCCGCTTTCGAGTATTTATGGTGCTGGTTTGGGCGGTGCGATTTTGATTTCTCCACAACTTTCAAAAAATAAAGGGCAAACTGCGGGAATAAATTCCACTTTTGGTTCTTTTGGATTATTGAAAAACACTTTGAATTATAGCTTAAATGAGAAAAGTTCCAGCCTGAATTTGAGTTATCACAATCTAAAATCAGATGGCTGGCGCGAAAACAGTTCTTATAAACGAGAAGGAATTACGCTTGCCGGAGAATTATTCAGAAGACAAAACAGCAAACTGACTTACTTTACCAATTATACATATTTAAAAGCTTTTATTCCGAGTTCGATCAGTAAAGAAGTTTACGATTCAAATCCGCAATTGGGTGCTCCGACCTGGGTGGCTTCAAAAGGATTTAAGGAATACAAATCGACTTTGGCAGGTTTGGCTTATGATTTTAAGATTACTGATAATCTGAATAATTCAACTTCTGTTTTTATCAATTATAAAGACAGCAACGAACCGCGACCTTTTGATATTTTACGTCAATATACGTTTGCAACCGGAGCAAGAACGCAATTTTCAGGGAATTTCGAAATTGGAAATTTGAAGAATCAATTCATTTTCGGAATGGAATATTTTACTGATAACTACAACGGAAATACATTCGAAAATTTATACAAACAAAATAACGGACAAGGAAGTTTGCAAGGAAAGCAATTGACGGAAAGCGATCAGAAAAGACATTTTTACAATATATTTTCGCAGATCAGATCGTTGCTTTCGGAAAAACTCGAACTTCAATTTGGTCTGAATTATAATGAAACGCATTTTGAGCTAACGAACTTTCTTCCGCAAAAAACTTCAACAGAAAAATACAGTTATGACGGCATTTTTTCGCCTCAACTTTCTTTATTATTCAAACCAAATCAGCAACAAACACTATATTTTTCTGCAAGCCGCGGATTTTCATTGCCAGCAACCGAAGAAACGCTGACCAGCAACGGAACTATCAATCCGGACATCAAACCTGAAAACGGTTATAATTTTGAATTGGGTGGAAAATTCTACTTCTTCAACAAAAATCTTTACACTGAAATTGCGGTTTACCGAATGGAAATTAAAGATTTATTAGTCGCCAAAAGAATCGGCGATGATCAGTATGAAGGCGTAAATGCCGGCAAAACATTGCATGAAGGAATTGAAATTACGTTGAAACACAATTGGCAAATGAATCGATTTTTTAATCTGAATTCTTATGTTGGAACTTCTATCGGAAAATATGAATTTAAAGAATTCGTTGACAGCGGAAATGATTATTCCGGCAATAAATTAACCGGAGTTCCTGCCAATAAAGTCAATGCGGGATTGATTTTAAATACCCGTTTTGGAATTTATTTGAATGCCGATTACCAATTTGTAGATGAAATTCCAATGAACGATGCTAATTCGGCTTTCTCCGATTCCTATACTATTTTCAATTTGAAAACCGGTTATAGTTTTGAAATTCTACATAATTTAAACAGCAATTTAGCTTTCGGAATCAATAATGTGACGAATGAAAAATATGCATCTTTAATTCTGCCAAATGCGCTTCCGGTCGGGACTTCTTCTCCAAGATATTATTATCCGGGTCTTCCACTAAATTACTACGGAAATATCTCATTAAATTACCTATTTTAGTCGCAGAATTAAATCAATAAAAATGTCATCTGACCTTCAAAAGAAACTCGAATACGTTAGTGCTTACAGAGAAAATCGTCTGAAAGTAGCGCAGGAAATTTTAGAAAATCCTGCTTTATTTGATGAATTAGTTTCTATTTGTTTTTCTCCATCAGACAAAAACAACCACAAAGCCTGTTGGATTTTAGAATTTGTATCTTACGAAGAATTGATTTGGCTTCAGCCTCATCTTGATTTTTTCTTCTCTAATTTGAAGAATTTGAAAGATGAAAGTGCCATTCGTCCAATTGCAAAAGTGACGCAGCTTTTAGTGAAATCACATTATAAAAAAGATGAAAACTGTATAATTCTTTCTGAAGGAAATCTTCAGGATTGCATTGAAGCTTCTTTCGATTGGCTGATCAATGATGTAAAGGTGGCCACAAAAGCTTATTCGATAAGAACATTATATGTGTTAGGGAATTATTATGATTGGATTCATCCAGAACTAAAAATTATTCTGGATAAAGATTATGGCGATCATTCTGCTGCATATAAAGCGGTGGCACGCGAAGTTTTGAAGAAAATAAAATAGCATTTTCCTATTCAATCATTATAAAGTATCTTTGCGCATCACAAACACACAACAATGAATTATTTTTCTTCTGATTTTAAATTAGGAATATTAGGCGGTGGACAATTAGGCAAAATGCTTTTGTTTGACACGCGAAAATTTGACATACAAACTTATGTTTTAGATCCGAGTGACGAAGCTCCGAGCAAAATTGCCTGCAACAAATTCTTTCAGGGCGATTTAATGGATTATGAAACGGTTTACAATTTTGGAAAACAGGTTGATGTTTTGACTTTCGAAATTGAATTGGTTAATCTTGAAGCTTTAACGCAATTAGAAAATGAAGGCCTAAAAGTGTATCCTTCTCCAAAAACCTTAAAAGGAATTCAGAATAAGGGAATCCAAAAACAATTTTACGCAGAAAATAATATCCCAACTGCACCTTTTGAAAGATTTGAAAATTTAGACAATCTAAAATCTAAAATCAATGATTTAAAATTGCCTTTCGTGTGGAAATGCACCGAATTTGGATACGACGGAAATGGCGTAAAAGTAATCCGTCAGGTTGCTGATTTAGACAGTTTACCAAATGTGGAATGTATTGCAGAAACAATGATTCCGTTCAAAAATGAATTGGCCGTTATTGTTTGCAGAAATCCATCAGGAGAAATAAAAACCTATCCGGTTGTTGAAATGGAATTCCATCCAGAAGCCAATCAGGTAGAATACGTAATTTGCCCGGCAAGAATCGACGAAAAAGTAGCCGAAAAAGCCAGAGCAATTGCTTTGAATGTTTCTGAGAAATTCAATCACGTTGGACTTTTAGCAGTGGAAATGTTTCAAACTAACGATGATGAAATCTTAGTAAATGAAGTCGCTCCTCGCCCACACAATTCAGGACATTATTCTATTGAAGCAAGTTATACTTCGCAATTTGAAAATCATATACGTGCGATTCTGGATCTTCCGTTAGGAAACACAGACAGTAAAGTTGCCGGTGTTATGGTAAATTTAGTGGGTGCTGAAGGTTTTTCCGGAGATGTAGTATACGAAAACATCGAAACCATTTTAGGATGGAACGGTGTTACGCCTCACATTTACGGTAAAAAACAAACCAGACCTTTCAGAAAAATGGGTCACGTTACGATTGTAAACGAAGACATGGCTGAAGCCAGAAGAATTGCAGAAGAAGTTAAGAATACTATTAGAGTGATCAGTTGTCAGTAATCTTACAAAGATTTTAATTAGATTTGTAAAAACTCAATAAATGAAAATTTCAAAATTACATATCGATCAATTTAGACATTTAGAAAATCTAGATTTTGATTTTACTTATCAAAGTGGCGAACGTAAAGGTGAAATCTTAGATAAAATATGTTTTATTGGACAAAGTGCTACTGGAAAAACTAGTTTATTAGATTTAATTTTTGATTGTAGTAAACAAGCATTAAATTCACAAGTTATTCAGGATAAATATTTAATGGGTCATGAAATCTTAAATGGTGAAATTCAATTTAAAATAAATAGCGATTTCTATATTCACAAACAAGATACTGTAACTTTTAAAAATAAATTATATACAATAGCAAATGCTAGTGGCAGCATTTATCCAATTGTCCCATATGAAGATAGAAAAGCTACAATCTATTTCAAATCAAATTTAATATCAGATAAAAACATTGATATTTTTACAGAAAATCCTATTGATATTTTTGAAAAATATAATCAGCTTACATCAATTAAACTTGAAAACTTACTAGAACCACATGAATATACAACATTGTTCGATGATAATGTTAAACCTGAAATGTGGATTCTTCTATTACAAGAAATTCTAGAATATAGAAAAAAATTCAATCAAAAAATGTCTGAATTAATTCATAAAGGACTTCTTGCTAATCCAAAAAAATTAAGTTTAGAATTTGAAAATTGGCAAAAAGATAATCCTAATAAATTAAAATCTTTTGCTGAAAAATTCAATCCTATCATAGAAAAATTAAATTTAGAAATAGATTTAGTGAATACTGAATTTACAATTCCTATATTAAATAAAAGAACTGAAGAAACAATTCCGATTCAAAACACAAGCACTGGAACTAAAGGATTATTGTTGTCTTTTTTACCTCTATTTAAATTACACACCAAGGATTCAATTATCCTACTTGATGAACCGGAGCGTTCTTTATATCCAGATATGCAAATGGATTTGATAGATAATTACAAAAAACTTGCATCAGAAGCGCAATATATTATTGCTACTCATTCCCCTTTTGTTGCTGCGTCATTTGAACCAGACGAGCGCTTTATTTTATATTTCGATAAAGAAGGAAAAGTTGCCGTTCGTAGAGGAAGTTCTCCTATTGGAGATGATCCAAATGATATGCTTTACAATGATTTCGGAATTAATTACATTAACAAATACGGACAACAAAAACATCAAGAATACTTAGACTTAAAGCAAAAAATACACTTTGAAAATGATCCTAAAAAGAAAGAAGAGATTTCAGAGCAGCTAGAAAAACTAGGAGAAGAATATAATTTCTAATTTATGAAAAGAATTTTTAAAAATCCTTCTTCTGAAATCATCAGCAAAAGAATAATTTACAAAAATGGCAATAATAAAAAGTTAGCTTCTATTCTTTTAAAAGAACAAAAAAACTTCTGTGCTTATACAGAAGAATACATAGGACTCAATGACGCTGTTGATATTGAGCATTTTAATCCTAACTTAAAATATTCAGAAACAGATTCCTATCAAAATTGGTTTATGGTTAAACACAAACCAAATAATCTTAAAAGAACCTCTTGGATTGAGCCTATACTCAATCCAGTTGATAAGAACTTTGAAACAAGGTTAATTTATTCTGATGGTTATTTTTTACATAATCCTGAAGATATTGAAGCAAAAAACTTAATTGATCTTTTAAATTTAAATGATGAAATTTTTGTAAAAAACAGAAAGCGATTTATTGAAAGACGAAAAGAAAGAATCGCTGAAAAGGAAGTATCTCCTTTTGATTATTTTGCTGAGAAAATAGAAAACGAAATAGAATCCTTGAAATATTTGAGGGCAATTCAAGAAGAATTTGAAATTGACATTTGGAACATGATTCCAGAGTAAGAATAATTATAAAATCAGTTTTCAGTCACAGCAAAAACCTGAAACTTGAAACAAATAAAACAAAAAAATGAGCAAAGTAGCCATCATAATGGGAAGTATCTCAGACATGCCAGTCATGCAGGATGCCATCGACATATTAAAACAATTTAATATTGAAGTTGAAGTAGATATCGTTTCGGCACACAGAACACCGGAAAAATTATTCGATTTTAGTAAAAATGCACACACTCGCGGTATTTCGGTAATTATTGCCGGAGCCGGTGGCGCTGCGCATTTACCAGGAATGGTAGCTTCTATGTCGCCGCTTCCTGTAATTGGAGTTCCAGTAAAATCAAGTAATTCAATCGATGGCTGGGATTCGGTTTTATCAATTTTACAAATGCCGGGCGGCGTTCCTGTTGCAACTGTTGCTTTGAATGGAGCAAAAAATGCCGGGATTTTAGCTGCACAGATTATTGGAAGTCATGATAAAAAAGTACTGGATACTATTATCGCTTATAAAGAAGAATTGAAAGCAGCGGTTAATAAAGCGGCTGAAGGTTTGAAAAAATAAGATTTATTCCACAGAGATACACAAAGATAAAACGCAGAGATTCACGAAGATTTTTTTAATTTTATTATTAAAGAAAAAACTTTGTGAATCTCTGTGCTTTTTTAGCGAGTCTCTGTGAAACAAAAAATTTATAAATTATACTTCATCTTCAACTTCCTCCAAAACAGATTCAAATTCAGACGCTGTTACATCATCCTTATTTATCCAATTCTCTGAAGTAACCAGATTATAATTTACACCATCTTCTGTTGTCAATTCCCAAACAATACTTTCTGCTTCAGGAAACGGAATATTTTGAGACATTTGATTTTCAAACAATCTTTTAATCAGATTTCTATCAGACAGACCGTTATTCAATAACTTCAATATATTTTCGGCTGTCAGTTTTTGTAGTTCGCCATTAATTGGTGTCATTGAGAAATGAACAACAGACGCTTTTGCATTTGGAAATTTCCCATTGTAAGCCTTAAAAAGCAATTGATTGACATGAAATAATCTGCCTTGCATGTGTATTTCCGGATATTCCTCACATACTTTATCTATCAGCATATTGTTTGATATCTGCTCAATTTGTCCTGCACTTAATTCATCTCCCAATTTATATTCTAAAACAATCTGTGCTGCTTCGTTCGGCTCGTAATCCGAAATGGCCATTTCTAATAATTCCGGCAAACTGCTTTTCTCTGCTGTAGCTCCATCGGGATAATTGAATTTTTGTAATAACACAACCAAATCTTCATCTGTCCAATATCCTTCAACTTCATTAACCGTGTCAATATTCTTTATTATAATTTGATAATTCATAGTATTTTATTTAATTATGATTAGTGTTATAATTCTAATCGTATTTTTTCAATTTACGCTTTTAATATCTGCTACAGCAATAAATAACATATCTATAACACAATTTAAGAGGATTTTATGCCTGCAATCAATTTCAAATAGCCTATTAGATTTTTATAAATTGTTATCTTTGAAATTCAAAAAAATTTGACTTCAATTAATAAAAAATAGTATATCATAATGAGTGTTTTACTTTCAAAATTCAATACCAAACATAATACAGCGCCTTTTTCGCAAATTAAAATCGAAGATTACGTTCCTGCTTTTCAGGAAGGAATTGCTTTAGCTAAAGCCGAAATTGATGCCATCGTAAACAATCCCGAACCACCAACATTTGAAAACACGGTTGTTGCCATGGATTTTTCCGGAGATATTTTAGATCGTCTCTCCAGCATTTTCTTTAATCTGAATTCGGCTGAAACGAATGACGAAATGCAAAAAATCGCTCAGGAAGTTTCGCCTTTATTATCTGAATTCGGAAATGACATTACTTTGAACGCTGCTTTATTTGCTAAAATAAAAGCGGTTTACGAACAAAAAGAAACATTAAATCTAAGTCCGGAACAAACAACTTTATTAGATAAAAAATATAAAAGTTTTTCCAGAAATGGGGCGAATTTACCGGAAGACAAAAAAGGTCAATTGCGTGAAATCGACAAAGAATTATCGAAGCTGAGTTTACAATTTGGCGAAAATGTTTTGGCTGAAACAAATGCTTTCGAATTGCATTTAACCGATGAAAAAGATTTAGCAGGTTTACCGGAAGGCACAATCGAAGCTGCCAGATTATTAGCAAAAGAAAGAGAAAAAGAAGGCTGGATTTTCACTTTAGATCATCCTAGTTATGTTCCGTTTTTGACTTATGCGGATAATCGTGAATTGCGTAAAAAAATGGCAATTGCTTTTGGTGCAAAAGCTTTTCAGAATAACGAATTCGACAATCAGGAAAATGTCCTGAAGATTGCTAAACTGCGTTTTGAAAGAGCCAATTTATTAGGTTATAAAACGCACGCTCACTTTGTTTTGGAAGAAAGAATGGCCGAAAGTCCGGAGAAAGTTTTCTCTTTCCTAAATGATCTATTGGCAAAAGCAAAACCTGCAGCTCAAAAAGAATTTGCAGAATTAACCGCTTTCGCTACAGCATTAGACGGAATCGAACAACTGGAAAAATGGGACGGCGCTTATTATTCTGAAAAATTAAAACAACAGCTTTTTAATTTAGACGATGAAAAACTAAAACCTTATTTTCAATTAGAAAAAGTTTTAGACGGAGCCTTTACGGTTGCCCAAAAATTATACGGATTAACCTTTACTGAAGTTTTTGACATCGACAAATATCATGAAGAAGTTACCACTTATGAAGTAACAGATGCTGATGGTAATTTAGTTTCAATTTTCTATGCCGATTTCTTCCCAAGAAAAGGAAAAAGAAACGGTGCCTGGATGACTTCATTCAAATCACAATCCATAAAAGACGGCGTAAACGAAAGACCACATATTTCGAACGTCTGCAACTTTACAAAACCAACAGAAACGAAACCTTCGTTGTTAACTTTTAATGAAGTGACGACATTATTCCACGAATTTGGACACGGCTTACACGGAATGTTAGCCAACACAACGTACCCGAGTTTATCCGGAACTTCTGTTTTTTGGGATTTCGTAGAATTGCCAAGTCAGATTATGGAAAACTGGTGTTACGAACCGGAAGCTTTGGCTTTGTTTGCCAATCACTACGAAACCGGAGAAATTATTCCGATTGAATATGTACAAAAAATCAAAGAAAGTGCGAGTTTTCAGGAAGGATTAGCGACTTTGCGTCAATTGAGTTTTGGACTTTTAGATATGGCTTGGCACGGACAAGATCCGACAAACATTACGGATTTAAAAGCTTTCGAAACCGAACAATTTGCGAATACACAATTGTATCCTGATGTAAAAGAAAATGCAATGAGTACGGCTTTTTCTCATATTTTTCAAGGCGGATATTCTTCCGGATATTACAGCTACAAATGGGCTGAAGTTCTGGATGCAGATGCTTTTGAATATTTTCAGGAAAAAGGAATTTTCAATAAAGAAGTTGCAACAAAATTCAAAGACAATGTCCTTTCAAAAGGAGGAACAGAACATCCAATGATTTTGTACAAACGTTTCAGAGGTCAGGAACCAAAACCGGAAGCTTTGTTGAAACGTGCGGGACTATTGTAAATTTCAAATTTTAGATATCAGATTTTAGATTATATCCGGAGTAGAAATACTTCGGATTTTTAATTTGATTTTGTCTGAAAATAAAATTAATTATCTTCGTCTTTTTAAACTTAATCTTACAAAAAATAAATTGAAAAAATATTTTAAAATCGCCCTTTACCTTGCAATTATTGGATTAATTGCTGTGGTTTCTGTAAATTACTACGTAAAGTCTTCGACCAAAAAGAACATTCATCATTCTCTTAAAAGATTTCCTAAAAACGATGTTGGAATTATTTTTGGAGCTGGAATCAGAGGAGACCAACCGAGTAAGTATTTAAAAGACAGACTTGATGCCGGTATTTTATTATGGAAGGCAAAACGAATCAATAAAATTTTACTTTCAGGAGATAATGGCCGTGAAGAATATGATGAATTAACTGTAATGAAAAAGTACTGTTACACTCATGGAGTTGATACCACTAAAATATTTATTGATTACGCCGGTTTCGATACCTATTCTACTATGTATCGTGCAAAACATATTTTCAATATCAAAAAAGCAACTTTAATTTCGCAGGAATATCATTTGAACCGAGCGATTTACATTGGACAAAAACTCGGAATTAAATCAGTTGGATATTCGGCTAATAAAGGAGAATATTCAGGATATAAATATGTTTGTTTTAGAGAATATGGTTCGATTTTTAAATCTTTCTGGGATGTTTTGAGAAATCGCGAACCCTATTTTTTAGGAAATCCTATTGATATAAATGGGTCTTCTAATTATTCTAAAGAGGATAAACGATAAAAAAAGTCCGAAGTAAAATTACTTCGGACTTTTTAGTTTAAAACTTCCAAATAATCTAATACAGATTCTTGAAAAGCTTCTTTAAGTTCACTTATCGAAGCTCCCTCAAAAGTGACTATATCATTAATTCCCTGAATTTTTCCAAAAAAGACTTTATCTTCTTCTGAAAATTCTACGCTTCCCTTGTATCCTTTAAATTCAAAATAATTTTCCATTTTTATATTTTAATGCATATGCAAATATAAGAAAATACATCTAAATAAATTCTTTTTAAACAAACTTTCATTTATTTTTGAAAGTTTAAAAACTTTTATATACATTTGTTTCATGGAATTCAAAGAAGCAAAAAATAAGTTCGTACAAACCTGGGGAGCATTAGGTTCTCAATGGGGAATTAATAAAACCATGGCGCAAATCCATGCTTTATTAATGGTCTCGAACGAGGCCGTTTCAATGGAAGACATTATGGACGAATTGCAAATTTCGCGTGGAAATGCCAGCATGAATCTAAGAGCTTTAATGGATTGGGGAATTGTCTATAAAGAATACAAAGCAGGCGAAAGAAGAGAGTTTTTTACTGCCGAAAAAGATTTAGACGAATTAGCGGTAAAAATCGCAAGAGAAAGAAGCAAAAGAGAAATCAAACCTGCTCTTAAAATCTTAAAAGAAGTTTCTACAATTGACGCCAGCAATTCGGCTGAAGAAAAACACTTTGTGGATCAGACTTCTAAATTGTATGACTTCGTTTTAAAAGCAGACAACATGTTAGATAAAATGACGGAATTCAATGAAAACTGGTTAGGGCGTTTGGTTCTAAAAATCATGAAATAAAAAAATTTAATTAAAACTTTCATTTTTTTCTGAAAGTTTAAAACAAACAATAACTATGAAAGCTATAAACTATCTCAACTACTTTTTTGTTACTGCACCCATCATACTATTTACAATAGGGCTGTTTACTAGTTCTGAACTAGCATGTTTTGGTCTTTTATTCACAATACTTACAGGTTTATTTCAATTAATTTTTGGAATAAAAATGCTAATCGATGAACCTGATGACAAAAATCTTCAGGCTTATGTAAACGGAGTTATTTTCTTTTTCCTGTTGTGGCCTGTTAATGCTTTTATAATGCATTTTGAATTTATTTACTTTCTGTTATTTATAATACCGATAATTCTGGCCATCTATTTTTCTATCATAACTTATAAAAAAGCGTATCAATGAACTTCTTAAAAGCAGAATGGAAAAACTTAGCACTTTTCAACTATGAAGTTGATGCTAAAATCTTAGAAAAATATCTTCCAAGTGGTACCGAAATAGATTTATGGAATAACAAATGTTACGTGAGTTTGGTAGGTTTTATGTTTAAAAATACCAAAGTATTAGGATTGAAAGTTCCGTTTCATGTTGATTTTGAAGAAGTCAATTTAAGATTTTATGTAAAACGTTTTGAAAATGGCGAATGGAAACGTGGTGTTGTTTTCATCAAAGAAATTGTTCCTAAAAAAGCAATCACTTTTATTGCAAATACTTTGTATCAGGAAAATTATGAAACTCAAAAAATGAGACATGAAATCATTGAAAACGAAAACAGTAAAACTTTTATTTATCAATGGAAAAAGAACGAAAACTGGAATACCATTCAATTAGAAACTGAAAAAATTCCAACAGAAATTAAAGTTGATTCTGAGGCTGAATTTATTACAGAACATTATTTCGGTTATACCAAAATTAATCCCGAAACTACTTTTGAATATGAAGTTCAACATCCAAGATGGGAACAATTTGAGGTTTTAAATTATAATGTTGCTATCGATTTCAGAAAAACGTATGGCAACGATTTCGAGTTTTTACAAAACACAAATCCAACTTCTGTTTTCCTTGCAAAAGGATCTGATATTAAAGTTAAAAACAAACGAAAACTCGAAACTGTCTTTGCTCTTGAAGAAGCTTACCATTAGAATTTTATTATTAATCTATAAAATCAGGAATTATGAAAACGCTCGAAAACCAAACTTTACTTTACGATGAAGATTGTCCGCTTTGCAGTTTGTACACCACTGGCTTTGTAAAAAGCGGTATGTTAGATGAAAATGGAAGAAAATCATATTGCCAATTATCTCAAGAAGAACAAAGTTTTGTCGATTTAAAACGGGCGCCAAACGAAATTGCTTTGGTTGATAATAAAACTAAAACCGTTACTTACGGAATTGACAGTTTAATAAAAGTCATCGGTTTTTCATTTCCATTAATTGAAAAAATCGCGACAATTAAGCCTATTCATTTCATTCTGACAAAAATGTATTCTTTTGTTTCTTACAATCGAAAAGTGATTATTCCTGGCGGAAATAGTAAAAAAGAAAACAAACTTCAATGTACTCCCGATTTTAATTATAAGTATCGATTTATTTTTATCGGATTTGCTTTAACGATAACCACTTGGGTCTTATTTGGCTTTTCTAATTTGATTCCGAGTTTACCGAAAACAAGTATTTTAAGAGAATTCATTTTAGCCTTTGGACAAATTGTTTTTCAAAGTTTATTTCTTTTGAAAATGGATAAAAAAACAATACTCAATTATGCCGGAAATTTAATGACGATTTCTTTAATGGGATCTTTGATTTTAGTTCCTATTTTAATTCTAAATCAATTTGTTAATCTTCCGCAGTTTTTAATTTTAGGCTGGTTTGGAATAACAGTTTTCATCATGTTTGCGGAACATTTTAGAAGAGTGAAAGTGCTACAATTTCCTTTTTATGTATGTTTTACCTGGGTTCTTTACAGAATTATTGCTTTAGTATTTATCTTAAATTTATAAAATGAAAAAACTCATCATAGCAGCGGGAACAGGATTTTTAGGACAGGTTTTAGTCCATCATTTTAAAAATAAATTTGAAGAAATTGTAATTATAACCCGAGGAAAATCTCAAACAATTGACGGAATAAAATATGTAAACTGGAATGCCAGAACTTTTTCTGGCTGGGAAAAAGAATTAGAGAACGCGACCGTTTTAATCAATCTTGCCGGAAAATCTGTGGATTGCCGTTATACCAAAGAAAACAAAAAAGAGATTCTATTGTCTCGAATTGAAAGCACCAAGATTTTAAACAAGGCCGTTTTAAAATGTCACAATCCGCCGAAACATTGGCTGAATTCATCAACTTCAACTATTTATCGTTTTTCTTTGGACAAACAAATGGATGAAATTGACGGAGAAATCGGAAATGATTTTTCTATCAACGTCGCGCTTTCATGGGAAAAAGCATTCTTTAAAACCGAAACACCCAATACTTTAAAAACCGCTTTGCGAACTTCAATTGTTTTAGGAAAAAACGGAGGTGCTTTTATTCCGTTAAAGACTTTAGCAAAAATTGGTTTTGGCGGAAAACAGGGAAAAGGAAATCAATTTATAAGCTGGATCCACGAACAAGATTTTGCAAATGCAATTGATTTTATTATTGAAAAAGAAATGACCGGAATTGTGAATGTTGTTTCTCCCGAACCCGTTCGTAATGCTAATTTTATGCAGAAACTCCGAAAAGCAGTTGGCTTTCCTTTCGGAATTCCGATAAGTAAATTTTTTCTAAAAATTGGATCTTTCTTTATTCGTACAGAAACTGAATTAGTTTTAAAAAGTAGAAATGTGATACCTAAACGACTTTTAGAAAATGGGTTTCAATTTAAGTATGGAAATATTGATTACGCTTTTAAAAATTTATTACGCTAAACAACTTTGTCAAAGTTTAAAACTTTGACAAAGTTCAATCCTCATGATATTGTCATTTCGACGAAGGAGAAATCTTCGCGAGAAGCTCGACAAAGATTGGCTTATTGAAACGGAGTTACTTGCGAAGATTTCTCCTTCGTCGAAATGACAAGATTGTGCAAAACAAGATACAAATTAATGACAACAATAAACCTCACAACAAAAATAAAAGCACCAAAACAAACCGTTTTTGATGCTTCAAGAAATATTGACATTCATCAACAATCTGCGAGTAAATCAAATGAAAAAGCAATTGCAGGAGTAACATCCGGATTAATCAATTTAAATGAAACGGTAACATGGCGTGGAAAACATTTCGGATTTTATCTCACACATAAAAGCCGAATTACAAAAATGAATTTTTACGATTATTTTGTAGATGAAATGGAACTTGGAAAATTTAAATCTTTCAAACACGAACATTTTTTTGAAGAAAAAAATGGCTTCACAATCATGAAAGATAAATTGCAATACGAAGCGCCATTTGGAATTTTCGGAGAATTATTTGACATTCTATTTCTGGAAAAACATCTAACTAATTTTCTTTTGGAAAGGAATAAAATCTTAAAAGAAGTTTCTGAAAAATCTCCATTATAGACCTTCAATCTTAATTATCATCATCTAAACTGATAATCTCATCTTCGATACCACCTTTTTTGAAGAAAAAATCATGGATCAAAAAAACAGTAAAAGTGTTAACCAAAAGATGCGCCATGTAAGTATAAAAATTCATTGGCACAAAAAAACTGTATATCCAGGTAACCAAAATTGACATAAGTACCATCATGAAATTTTGATAGTATCTTATAAGTGATTTATTTACAAAATAAAACACAAGAAGTAACAACCCAAATAACCGGTTAAGCAAACCAACAAAAAGAATAGAAAGGCCACATATCAAAACCGACATTCCAAGATAAGAGCCGACAATAAATGGCCAGATAAAAGCCAGGAAAAACATCCATCCGAAGAAAAATAAAATAAATTGCAGTTGTGTAAACTTCATTCCAAAAAAAGAAACATCTTTTTGCATATAGTGCTATTTGTTTTCAAATATAGAATTAAAAAACTTAAAGAAATTCAATCATCAGCCACCAAAAAATCGGAACACTTTCTACCCAGAAAGAAGTATAATATTTAGAGCGGTTTGGGTTTGCAAACAGAATAAACAGCATCAACATGACAACCATTATCAGATTGATGATAAGATCATGAAAATCAAATGACAATATTCCCACAACCCAAAAAGGTACCAAAAGCGAAAAGCCCAAAATCTTAGTTTTCTTCACGCCAATAGTTTGGGGAACCGTCTGTAAATGCGGATCATCATTAGCCAGATCCAAAATTTCAAAAACCAGGATCAGCACAAAAACCAAGACAAATCGCTGAATACATTTGATAAAAAAGTTCGCCGTAAAAGGAATTTCGGCATTTATCAAAGGCAAAACCAGCGTTGCTCCTACCCAGCAAAGTGCTACTATATAAATTTTTACGCCTGCCCAGTTTCTGGCATTTTTTCGATTTGGGAAAAACGGCAAGGTATAAAGAGCCGTTATTAAAAATATTCCAACAGAAACAATTTGTGCAATTCGCTTTAAATGGAAAAAATAATAGCCCACTAAAACGAGTGAAATGAAACTTAAAATGGCGATAATTTTTAACTGAATTCCTATAGGTTTTTTCTTAACACGGACCAATGCATCGTATTTAACAAAATTATATCCTACAATTGTTCCAAAAAAAGCAAACAAGGCCATCGCTTCATCATACTGAATATGAAACACATGAAATGTAACTCTGACTAAAGCATAACACGATAAAGCCACATGAATGCTGCTATTGATGTAAAAATCTAATATCTGTTTTAAAAATTTCATATCTCAAATCTAATCAATTGGTAACAAATCAACTCTTTGGTTATAAATTTCATAAAAATTGAAGTTAAAAATACCCATTAAATTATTAATAATACTTAATTTTGCGCGACAAAAAAACAACACATTTACTATAAAGTGTAATAAACCATTGTAAATCTTGCTTAATTGGGAATTTACTTTGCTAATTACATTCACTTTAAAAAACTAGATAGCTACAAATGAGAACAGATGCTTTTGCTTTAAGACACATTGGCCCAAGAGAAACAGATCTTCCACACATGTTAAAAACTATTGGAGTGGAATCGATTGAACAACTTGTTTATGAAACCCTTCCGGACGATATTCGTTTAAAAGCGCCTTTGAATTTAGATCCGGCAATGACGGAGTACGAATTCGCAAATCATATTCAGGAATTAGGAAAGAAAAATAAAGTATTTAAATCATATATTGGTCTGGGTTATCACCCAACTATCGTTCCGGCTCCAATTCAAAGAAACATCTTCGAAAATCCAGGATGGTATACAGCTTATACACCTTATCAGGCAGAAATTGCTCAAGGTCGTCTTGAAGCTATTTTAAATTTCCAAACTACTGTTATTGAACTTTCAGGAATGGAAATCGCAAATGCATCTTTACTTGACGAAGGTACAGCTGCTGCTGAAGCAATGGCTTTATTATTTGACGTTCGTACACGTGACCAAAAGAAAAACAATACAAACAAATTCTTCGTTTCTGAAGAAATTTTACCACAAACTTTATCAATATTACAAACACGTTCAACTCCAGTTGGAATTGAATTAGTTGTTGGTAATCACGAAACCTTTGATTTTTCAAATGAGTTCTTCGGAGCCATTGTACAATATCCAGGAAAATATGGTCAGGTAAACGATTATACTGCTTTTGTTGCTAAAGCAAAAGAAAATGAAATCAAAGTTGCCTTTGCTGCTGATATTTTATCATTAGCTACTTTAACTTCTCCGGGAGAAATGGGTGCAGCTGTAGTGGTTGGAACTACTCAGCGTTTTGGTGTACCGATGGGTTATGGTGGTCCTCACGCTGCTTTTTTTGCAACTAAGGAAGAATACAAAAGATCTATGCCAGGTCGTATTATCGGAGTTTCTATTGATGTAAACGGAAATCGTGCTTTACGTATGGCTTTAGGAACTCGTGAACAGCACATTAAACGTGAAAAAGCAACTTCAAACATTTGTACAGCTCAGGTTTTACTTGCGGTTATGGCCGGAATGTATGCAGTTTACCACGGACCAAAAGGATTGCAATATATTGCTGGTAAAGTTCATGCATCAGCGGTTACTACTGCTGAAGCTTTAAATAAATTGGGTGTTTACCAAACCAACACAGCTTACTTTGATACTATTTTAGTAAAAGCAGATGCTCAAAAAGTAAAAGCTGTAGCGGAGAAAAATGAAGTAAACTTCTTCTATGTTGATGCCGACACTATTTCTATCTCATTCAACGAAACAACTTCAATTGCTGATATCAATCAAATTATAGCAATTTTTGCTGAAGCTTTAGGAAAAGAAACTTTTACCGTTTCTGAATTAACTGCTGCAAGTCAATTACCTGCTTCATTAGAAAGAACATCTTCTTTCTTAACGCATGATGTATTCAACAATCATCATTCAGAAAGTCAGTTAATGCGTTACATCAAAAAATTAGAACGTAAAGATTTATCATTGAACCATTCAATGATTTCATTAGGTTCTTGTACGATGAAATTAAACGCAGCTTCAGAAATGTTGCCTTTATCAATGCCAAACTGGAACAGCATTCACCCTTTTGCACCAGTAGAACAAGCTGAGGGTTATATCACGATGCTTAAAAAGTTAGAGGAGCAATTAAATGTAATTACTGGTTTTGCCGGAACAACATTACAGCCAAATTCAGGAGCTCAGGGAGAATATGCTGGTTTAATGGCTATTCGTGCTTACCATTTATCAAGAGGCGATAGTCACCGTAATGTATGTTTAATTCCTTCATCAGCTCACGGAACCAATCCTGCTTCTGCAGCTATGGCCGGAATGAAAATCATCGTTACTAAAACTACTCCTGAAGGAAACATTGATGTAGAAGATTTAAGAGAAAAAGCTATCGAACATAAAGATGATTTATCTTGTTTAATGGTAACGTACCCTTCTACTCACGGAGTTTTCGAATCTTCAATTATTGAAATCACGAAATTAATCCACGACAACGGCGGATTAGTATATATGGACGGTGCTAATATGAATGCTCAGGTAGGTTTAACCAACCCAGCTACAATTGGTGCTGACGTTTGTCACTTAAACTTACACAAAACATTCGCTATTCCTCACGGTGGTGGTGGGCCTGGAGTTGGACCAATTTGTGTGAACGAAAAACTGGTTCCATTTTTACCAACAAACCCAATCTTAAAAGTTGGTGGTGAGCAAGCGATTACTGCTATTTCATCTGCACCTTACGGATCTGCTTTAGTTTGTTTAATCTCTTACGGTTACATCACAATGATGGGTGCTGAAGGATTAAAAAGTGCTACCGAGCATGCTATTTTGAATGCTAACTATATGAAAGCGCGTTTCGAAGGACACTACCCTATTCTTTATACAGGAGAATGTGGAAGAGCTGCTCACGAAATGATTTTAGATTGTCGTTCATTCAAAGAAAACGGAATCGAAGTTGGTGATATCGCAAAACGTTTAATGGATTACGGTTTCCATGCTCCAACAGTTTCTTTCCCGGTAGCAGGAACTTTAATGATTGAACCTACAGAATCTGAAGATTTAGCAGAATTAGATCGTTTTTGTGATGCACTTATTTCAATCAGAAAAGAAATTGAAGCAGCAACAGCCGATGATAAAAACAACGTATTGAAAAATGCACCTCATACATTGGCAATGTTAACTACTGATAACTGGACTTTCCCTTACACTAGAGAAAAAGCAGCTTACCCATTAGAGTACATTGCTGAAAATAAATTCTGGCCATCAGTTCGTCGTGTAGATGACGCATATGGTGACAGAAATTTAGTTTGTAGCTGTGCACCTATCGAAGCTTACATGGAAAACTAAGAAATAAGTTTTTTTATATTATATCAAAAACCCGACAGGTCTTAAGACTTGTCGGGTTTTGTTTTTTGGTTTATTTTGTTTCAGGTCTCAAGTTTCAGGTTCGAGCGTAACGTGAAACTTGAAACCTGAAACCTGAAACAAAAGAAACTTTTATAATCTGGGCGTGCCAGTATTTAAAAAAAGGCCTAATCAACTTTGCGCTTATAAGGCCTTTTTTTAAATACTGTCGGGCTATCCACGCTACTTCGGTAGCTTCCTCCTATCCCTCACGCGAGTAAACGTTCTAACATGCCCGATAAGTTTTAAAAATCTTTCGGGTTCCATTTTCAGCAAAGTAATGTCATTTCGACGAAGGAGAAATCCTCGCAAGTAGCTCCATCCCTAAGAGTCAATCTTTGTCGAGTTTCTAATGAAGATTTCTCCTTCGTCGAAATGACAAGATCACGAATTATATGTTATGCCAAAACTTGAAACCTGAAACCTGAAATAAAAAAAAACTTTCCTCAAAATTCCATTTCAAACGTTTGAAATCTTGGTAAAACTTAAATTTCATTAAAAAATAAACAATATATCCCGTAAATAATTATTATTTGATAATTATATGCATGCATAGTATTTTTTATGATAGTTATCATAATTTTTTATATAATTTAGCAATAAATTTATTGGATAATTAAGGAATAATGAAAATAAAAATAATAGGTATCGGAAGTTACATTCCGAATAAAGAAGTAAGCAATACTGACTTTGACAAGCATGTTTTTTTAAATGAAGATGGAACTCCTTTTGGCTACCCAAATGAAGTTGTAATTAAAAAATTCAAAGGCATCACCGGAATCGAAAACCGCCGCTATGCCGAGACTCAACATAACGCATCCGATTTAGCTTTTTTCGCTGCTGAAAAAGCAATTGAAAACGCAGGAATCGATCGCGAAACTTTAGATTATATCATTTTCGCCCACAATTTTGGGGATGTAAAATCTGGAACACATCAAACTGATATTTTACCGAGTCTAGCTACTCGTGTTAAAAATAAATTAGCTATTAAGAACCCTAAATGTGTTGCTTACGATATTCTTTTTGGATGTCCGGGCTGGATTGAAGGTGTTTTGCAAGCCAACGCATTCATCAAATCCGGAATGGCAAATCGCGTTCTGGTAATTGGTGCCGAAACTTTATCAAGAGTGGTTGACGATCACGATCGTGACTCAATGATTTATTCTGACGGTGCCGGTGCTTCCATTTTAGAAGGAACTGAAGGCGAATCAGGATTATTATCTTACGAAAGCGCTACTTTCGCAAATGATGAAGCTAATTTCCTTTACTTCGGAAAATCATACAATCCAGATTTAGATCCGGATATCAAATACATTAAAATGTACGGTCGTAAAATTTACGAATTTGCATTAAGCCAGGTTCCTTGTGCCATGAAGAGCTGTTTAGACAAAAGCGGTATCGGAATCGACGAAGTGAAGAAAATTCTAATTCACCAGGCTAACGAAAAAATGGACGAAGCGATTATCGAACGTTTCTACAAATTATACGACAAAACTGCGCCGAAAGACATTATGCCAATGAGCATTCATGATTTAGGAAACAGCAGTGTAGCGACAGTTCCAACTTTATATGACTTAATCCTAAAAGGAAAAATCGAAGGTCATGAAATCAACAAAGGCGATGTCATCATTTTTGCTTCTGTTGGAGCGGGAATGAATGTTAATGCTTTTGTATACCGTCATTAATACATAATTATAAGTCCCATTGGGACGTTATATTTATAGAATACACATTAAGCTTTCAAAAAGCCCCCATCGGGGCGACATCTCTTAGTTTGCTAAAAAAATATCGCTCCGATGGAGCTATAAAATTGGCGCTCAAATTGGCTATAAATATTACGCTCTTCTAGAGCTATAATTAAATCATATAAAAATCATACAAGTCCGTATTTAAAACACATTTTAAATGCGGACTTTTCATTTTTCATTCAAATTAAAAAACTCAAAAAAAGAAGTAATCTTTGTATATTTGCGACCTAATATAAAATCATGAACGACAGCTTGCTTCGTTCCTCGCAAAGACTATGTACGAAAAAACGTTTCCAAATAAAAGATTCAAACTTACTTTAGAATTTTTACAAAAGCATATCAAAACCTCTGAAACAATCCTTGATTTAGGAGTTGAAAATCCGTTTTCGAAAATCATGAAAGAAGCTGGTTATTCAGTAAAGAATACCACTGGCGAAGATTTAGATTTGGATCAAAACGTTTTAAAAACAGATAGTCAGGATGTTGTAACGGCTTTTGAAATCTTCGAACATTTATTAAATCCATTTACAATTTTAAACGAAATTAAATCAGACAAACTTTTAATTTCAATTCCAATGCGTTTATGGTTTTCTCCGGCATATCGTTCTAAAACGGATATGTGGGACAGACATTATCATGAATTTGAAGATTGGCAATTAGACTGGCTTTTAGAAAAAACAGGCTGGAAAATCATCGACAGACAAAAATGGACAAACCCGGTTAAAAAGTTTGGTCTACGTCCGTTTTTAAGAAGCTTTACCAACAGATATTATATTGTTTACGCTGAAAAAGTTTAGATTTCAGATTGTAGATTTTAGAGTAACGATTTCTGATTTCTGATTTTTAGATATAGTAAAACCAATCTAAGATCTAAAATCTAAAATCTAAAATTTTTATATGAAGTACTATATCGTCATTCCCGCACACAACGAACAGGATTTAATTGGCCTGACTTTACAATCTCTGGTTTCACAAACAGTTTTACCTTCAAAAATTGTCGTAGTAAACGACAATTCTACAGATAAAACAGAAGAAGTTGTTTTGGGTTTCGCTAAAGACAATCCTTATATTTCTGTGGTAAACAAAACTTCAGATGCTATTCACATGCCGGGAAGCAAAGTAATCCAGGCTTTTCAAAAAGGTTTTGAAACTTTAGATTCTGAATACGATATTATTGTAAAAATTGACGGCGATTTAATTTTCCCGGCCAACTATTTCGAAACAATCATAAAACACTTTGAATCCGATCCAAAAATCGGAATGGTGGGTGGATTTTGTTACATCGAGAAAAATGGCGATTGGGTTTTAGAAAACCTAACAGACAAAGACCATATTCGCGGTGCTTTGAAAGCGTATAGAAAAGCAACGTTCCAACAAATTGGGGGTTTAAAACCTGCTATGGGTTGGGATACAGTAGATGAATTGCTTTGTAAATATTATGACTGGAAAGTCGTTACAGATGAATCTTTACACGTAAAACACCTTAAACCAACAGGTGCCAATTATAATAAAACAGCACGTTACAAACAAGGAGAAGCTTTTTACACTTTAGGATACGGCTTCTGGATTACGGCAATTGCTTCGGCAAAACTGGCCATGATGAAGAAAAAACCGTTTCTGTTTCTGGATTACATCAAAGGATTCTGGAAAGCTAAAAACGCAAAAACTCCGTTATTAGTTACATCGGAACAAGCCAAATTTATCCGAAATTATCGTTTCAAAAAAATGAAAGAAAAGTTAATTTGATTCGGAAAACAGGCGAAAATCCAAAAGTCATAACCCAAAACTCGTAACTTCTTTTTACCTTAGCCAATATTTCAAAAACTATGATGCTAATTCGTTATTTATCTCAAATAGGAAGATATTTTTTAATGTTGAAAGAAATTTTCAATAAACAGACAAAATGGTCTGTTATGAAAAAATTGATTTTCAAAGAAATCGATGACTTAATAATCGACTCTCTTGGCATCG
This sequence comes from Flavobacterium sp. LC2016-12, assembly GCF_015351595.1. Taxonomy (GTDB): domain Bacteria; phylum Bacteroidota; class Bacteroidia; order Flavobacteriales; family Flavobacteriaceae; genus Flavobacterium. Next base: position 277,824 of record NZ_JADKPT010000005.1, read on the forward strand.
TTTGCTTTATCTCCTTTTTTATCGGAGGAGTTGTAGCCATTCAAACAGCATTAAACTTAACGAACCCATTAATTCCAAAATATTTAATTGGTTTTGCTACACGTCAATCTGTAATTCTGGAGTTTGCTCCTACTTTTATTTCGGTAATTATGGCCGGAAAAATGGGATCTTACATCACTTCAAGTATCGGAACAATGCGTGTTACAGAACAAATTGATGCTTTAGAAGTTATGGGAGTTAATTCATTAAACTATCTCGTTTTCCCAAAAATAGTAGCCTTATTAATGTATCCTTTCGTAATCGGAATTAGTATGTTTCTGGGAATTTTTGGGGGATGGCTTGCTTGTGCCTATGGTGGATTTTCAACTAGTCAGGACTTTATTCAGGGTGCTCAAATGGAATTTATTCCTTTTCATATTACATATGCTTTTATTAAAACGCTAATTTTCGCAATGTTATTAGCTACAATTCCATCTTTCCACGGATATTACATGAAAGGTGGTGCGCTTGAAGTTGGTAAAGCTAGTACAGTATCATTTGTCTGGACATCTGTTTGTATTATTCTTTTCAATTATATATTAACTCAATTATTATTAGGATAATGATCGAAGTAAAAAACATAGAAAAATCATTCGGCGACAGTAAAGTTTTAAAAGGCGTTTCGACTGTTTTTGAAACTGGAAAAACCAACCTGATAATTGGACAAAGTGGATCCGGAAAAACTGTTTTATTAAAAACTTTGTTAGGAATTCACTCGCCTGATTCAGGTACAATTGAATTTGACGGACGTGTTTATTCTGATTTAAATCCTGACGAAAAAAGAGAACTAAGAACGGAGATTGGAATGGTTTTTCAGGGAAGTGCCTTATTTGATTCAATGACCGTTGCTGAAAATGTTGCTTTTCCTTTAAAAATGTTCACGAATGATAACAAGGCAAAAATTCAAGAACGTGTTGACTTTGTTTTAGAAAGAGTAAACTTAGTTGATGCACATAAGAAACTGCCTTCTGAAATCTCGGGAGGAATGCAAAAACGTGTGGCGATTGCGAGAGCAATTGTAAATAATCCGAAGTATTTATTTTGTGATGAACCGAACTCTGGTTTAGATCCAAACACTTCTACTTTGATTGATAATCTAATTAAAGAAATTACAGAAGAATATAATATTACAACCGTAATCAACACACACGATATGAACTCAGTTATGGAAATTGGCGAGAATATCGTATTTCTAAAAAAAGGAGTAAAAGCCTGGCAAGGAACTAAAGAAGAAATCTTTAGAACCGATAATAAAGATATCGTTAAGTTTGTCTACTCTTCAAACCTGTTTAAAAAAGTAAGAGAAGCATACTTAAAAGGTTAAAACCTTTTAAAATTTCAATAAAAAAATTCCAAATTCCAAACTGCAAAGGTTGGTATTTGGAATTTCTTTTTATAATTGGAATTTCAAAAGATTGAATTCCCTTTTTATTAGAATTTCTCATTAATATTGATCAATTCAACTTCAGCGTTTGGATTAAAAAGATACGTTTTACCGGAGCTGATTTCAATACATTCAAAACGTTTTGTTCGTACCGCCAGCTTCTTAAATATTTTACCGTTCTTTATTCTGAAAACACTCCCATAAGGAATCTCAAAAACGTAGTTTTTATCGTTTTCCTTGTCGTATTGCTTTAAAGCTAAAGACAAAGTAGTGTCAGTGTCACTGCTGGCTGTTGGGTTCTTAAAATGCCTTGCTAACAATGGTAATAAATGTCCCGGGAATATTTCAGGCCGGATAAAAGGAACCATCATTCTCTGAAAAGTAAATTTCCATTCATTTCCGTGTGGTTTGATGTTTCTTCCAAACTTTTCAAAAGCCACTAAATGTGAAATCTCATGGATCAGGGTAATCAAAAAACGATATTTATTTAAACTTGCATTTACCGTGATTTCATGTTTACCACTAAGTCCGCGTCTGTAATCGCCATGACGCGTCTGGCGCTCATTCACAATTTTCAGATGAACCTGATTGGCAACAATCAATTCAAAAACAGGCTTTACAGCATGTTCGGGGATGTATCTTGCTAAAGTTTCGTTCAAATCGATTACGTATTAATATATCAAAAAACAAATCTAAGAAATCATTTATTCATAGCTGTTTAATCAGGGTAAACATTTTACAAATCCATGCAAAAATGAACCCTATTACAAGGTTAGGTATTTAAGATAACTATTGTTTACATCATTTTTAATCGCACCATCTGTACCATAAAAAATATTCAGTTTTGTTTGCTTGTCTTTTATTTCTTTTTCAACTTCTTGTACTTTACGTTCCTGATAATCTAAAGAACGTGCTTTTTGAAGAAATTCTAAACTACTTTTATAATTATTTAGAACGCCGAAACTTGAAGCAATATTTATATAACACGCCCAAAGAGCAGCCTTTTGCCCTTTATCGTTTGCGTCTAACTGTTTAGAATATCCTTCCATTTTTAGAATGAAATCGGTAAAAACTCGTTTTTTATTTATAAAGTTTTTATAGTCTCTTAAATTTACGTCACCATGAAAAGCTTCTGAATTATCTTTAATTGTCAAATTATTCTTTTCAACAAATTCAGTATTTGATGCTAAAAGGGCTTCATCTACCGTAGGCTGAGGCTTAGATTTAGACCAATTTTCCATAGCATCAACATCCTGGTTTAACTTTAGAAATACCGGATTTTTATCTTCTTTAGAAATTCTTGAAAAAAGATACGTGTCCTGATAATACGCAACTCCTACCCATGAAACAACCCTGCTTTTCATATAGCGCTGAATATCGGTTACAAGTTCATTGTAAATCAGATTTTTATCAGCATTTTCTGTTAAATAATTTACGGCTTCCGATCTTGTTTTGAAATTAAAAATAGTTCCTTGAGACGCACTGGTAGCACTCATTCTCTGTTTAACAAAGAACGATTTTTCTAAAACCACATTATCAGTCACGCTATTTTTAAATTTAAAAAAGACATTATATTGATAATACATTTCATATCCAAAAGGTTTTTCTGCCGATTTCGTTTCTTGTATTTCCGCAGCATAAGCAATATGATCAATAAGAACATCAAGAATAAGGTGATCTTCAGCTTTAGCAGAAGACTGATTTCTATATCCTAAATCAGCAATTGAAGGAATGACTTCACCCTTATAATTAACTTCTGTTTCTGTGCCCGAAAGTGGGCGAACTAAATATTCTTCTTTGAAAAATTCATTATAGGAGAGTGGTCCCCTGCCTCCTTTTTTTTCACCATCAATCAAAATAGCAATTGGCCTGTTCGAAAGATTCATTTTTACCGTGTAAGTTCTATAACCTTTAGGAATATAAGAGTCTGGAAAAACAAAATTATAAAAACTCAGATGTTCTGATTTATAGGACTGAGCAGAAACTTTTTGATTAGAAAAAACAGTACATAATACAATTGCAAGAATTAGAATTCTTTTTTTCATTAGTTTGTTTGTAAGGTTTGGGGGTTAAATAAAGGAATTTATGGATTTGTTGAAGAAACTTCTAACACTTTTCCATTAAAGTATTTATTTCCATTTAAGGTAAAATCATAAATATAAGTTGCCATTCCTTCAGCAGAAATTGGAGCTTGGTAACCCGGAAAAGCTTCGTTTAGCATTTCTGTCTGAACTGAACCTAAAGCCAAAACATTGAAGGAGATCCCTTTTTCTTTGTATTCTTCAGCTAACAATTCAGTTAACGTAATAACAGCACCTTTACTAGAACTGTAAGCAGCCAAGCCAGCGAATTTTAAACTTCCGCGCACACCACCAATTGAACTAATAGTTACTACATGACTTCCTTTTTGAAGATAAGGCAAACAAATTCTGGTAAGATTGGCTACAGCAAAAACATTCACTTTATAGATACTTTCAAAATCAGCCTGAGTGGTTTCTGCAAAAGGCTTCAATAATAAAGCTCCTGCATTATGCACAACGGCATCTACTTTTTTCCAGGTTGATGAAAGAAAACTTTCTACTTCATGCAAAGCGCTTTCATCCGATAAATCTACTGAAAGACAAGTAACATTTTGGTGCGCTAAAAGCATCTGAGGTATTTTTCTCGAAATAGCCAAAACCTGATGTCCGGCATTCGCAAACTGCAAAGCCAATTCATATCCAATTCCTCTGCTTGTTCCGGTAACGATAATATTTTTCATATGGAGATACTATTTCTTTTTTATGGAATATGGAATCGCCATTCTTAGTCCCGTTTTTTATTTGGAATCATGGCGATTTCAGGAAGCAAAAATAAGCAAATCCAATAAAAAGAAAGGTTATTATTTCATCGTAATTTCTTCCGTTGGTGTCGATGCAATTTGTGTAACAGCCGGTAATAATTCTTGTATGAAAGAAGTCATATGCGGAATATCCATCACTTTAAATTCATCTGAAACATGATGGTAAAAATCAAAATTCTCGAAGTCAAAAGTACTTATCGACTGACAAGGTTTTTTAAACGCTTCGTAAAATGAATAATTGTCAGATCTGTAAAACAGTTGATATTCGGCTTCTTTTGGTAAAAACCCAATTGTTTTTTTTCCGGTATATTGATTTATTTTCTCTGCCATATTTGACTTATCAAAACCTGTTACGTAAGCCAGAAAATCCCTTTTCATTGGCACACCAACCATTTCAATATTCACTTGGGTATATAAATTAAAATTAAGCTTTTGAAGTTTTGGAACTAAACTTTTAGAACCTAATAATCCTTTTTCTTCTCCGGCAAAAAACACAAAAAGAATACTTCGTTTGTTTGATTTTGTCTCTGCAAAATATTTAGCCATTTCTGCTACAACGGTTACACCAGAAGCATCATCGTTGGCTCCATTGTTGATCACATCAGCTTGTTGTTTTTTCTCGATTCCAATATGATCGTAGTGCGCACTTAAAACTACAAACTCTTTTTTTAATTCCGGATCCGTACCTTCCAAAACTCCAACAATGTTGTATGAAGGAGATTGAAAATTGGTCAATGTATCACGATATGTTTTAAAATAAGGTTTTATATTATTCTTCTTAAAATAATCTTCCAAGAATACTGCGGCCTTTTCAATTCCTTTTGTTCCCGTTTCACGACCTTCTAATTCATCTGAAGAAAGGTATTTCAAGAAATCTGAAACATCAGTTTCTTTTACTTTATAGGAAATTTCTAAAGGTTTTGAATCTGATTGGGTTGCCTTTTCGGTTGTTGCCGAAGGAGTCGATTTACAACTTAATAATGCTAACGAAAAAAGAAGAAAGTAAAACTTTTTCATGATTTATTTTTTTAGAAGGCTAAGTAATTGGTTTAAAAGTATAAACTTCTGAAGAGGAAAAAAAATATTTCATAAAAAAACCCTTTCGAGCCAAAAGCTGAAAGGGCAATTTTTATATAAATGATCTTAAAATTATCCTGCGATAACGGATCTTGAAATTACGATTTTTTGAATTTCAGAAGTTCCTTCATAAATCTGAGTAATTTTAGCATCACGCATAAAACGTTCAACGTGATATTCCTTTACGTAACCGTTTCCACCATGAATCTGAACCGCTTCAACAGCCGTATCCATTGCTACCTGCGAAGCAAATAATTTCGCCATCGCTCCACTTACATCATAGTTTTTATGTTGGTCTTTATCCCAAGCCGCTTTCATACATAAATGACGTGCTGCTTCGATATTCACCGCCATATCTGCTAATTTAAAAGCAATTGCCTGGTGATTGCAGATTTCTGTTCCGAAAGCTTTTCTTTCTTTAGAATATTTCAAAGCCAATTCATAAGCTCCTGAAGCAATTCCTAAAGCCTGAGACGCAATTCCAATACGACCTCCGGCCAATGTTTTCATTGCAAATTTGAATCCGAAACCATCTTCTCCAATTCTATTTTCTTTTGGAACTTTTACATCACTGAACATTAGAGAGTGTGTATCAGAACCACGGATTCCCATTTTTTGTTCTTTTGGTCCAACTGAAAATCCTGGCATATCTTTCGTCATGATCAAAGCATTGATTCCTTTATGCTTTTTCTCCGGATGCGTTTGCACAATTACCAAATAAACAGAAGCTGTGTTTCCGTTCGTGATCCAGTTTTTTGTTCCGTTTACTAAATAATGGTCGCCCATATCAATACCAGTCGTTTTTTGAGAAGTTGCATCACTACCTGCTTCTGGCTCGCTTAAGCAAAAAGCACCGTGAATTTCTCCAGATGCTAAACCTGGTAAATATTTTTGTTTTTGTTCTTCAGTTCCAAATTCTTGTAACCCCCAACAAACTAAAGAGTTATTTACAGACATTACAACAGAAGCCGATGCATCAACTTTAGAAATTTCTTCCATTGCGATTACATATGAAATAGCATCAAGTCCGCTTCCTCCGTATTTAGGATCAACCATCATTCCCATAAATCCTAATTGTCCCATTTTTTTTACTTGCTCGGTCGGAAAAATTTGTTTTTCGTCACGCTCAATAACACCTGGCAACAATTCGTTTTGGGCAAAATCTCTGGCGGCTTGTTGAATCATTAAATGCTCTTCGGTAAGATTGAAATCCATAGTCTAAATTTATTTTATTGTTTTTTGAAACCAAAATTCATCATTTTGGTCAGGTCAGTGGTTAGTTTTGTTTTTACTTGCCAATTTTTGTTGAAAATGGCTTTCAAAGATAATTTTTAAAAGTCAATTTAACAATGCATGCATATAAAATTAATAGATCAGCAACAATTACGATAACGTTTTCGTAATACTATTGCATTTTAAGCCTACAAGCATAAAGTCCGCAATGTTTTCTCTAAAATTTAAGAATAAAAATTCACATAAAAAGTACTTTACTAAAAAGTTTTAGTGAAAAAATAGTCCAAAAAAGGCTAAACATTTCTTAAAACAGGTAATTGTACGTAAAATTACTCTTACTAAATTGATTATTAATCTTATACGATATAAAAAATAAAAATTTCAAATAAAAAAACATATCGTTTAACAACTCAATATTAAGAAATTAACATTATTTTTGCCTAAAAATTATTATATTGACAGCTTATGAAAAAGATTTTACTTGCACTTACATTCCTTTTAAGTTTACAATTTTCGACCGTTTCGGCCCAAACTCAGTTAGAAGTTAATGGCGTAACAGTTCCAAGAAAAATTGAAGTACAAAATAAAACAATGCAACTTAACGGTGCTGGCGGAAGATCAAAAATGTGGTTGGAAGTTTACGTTCAGGCCTTATATTTATCGCAGTTAAGCCAAGATCCAAAATTCATTATTGACAGTGATACTGAAATGGCAATCAGAATTGAAATTACTTCGTCTATGGTTTCTTCAAACAAATTGACTAAAGCTATGAATGCCGGTTTCGAAAAATCTGCAGGAAGCAATCTGGAAGAATTAAGACCAAGAATTGAGCAGTTCAAAACACTTTTGAGCGATCCAATTACAGAAAAAGACGTTTTTGTATTATGGTACAACCCATTTGACCAAACGATAAATGTTATTAAAAATGAAGTTGTAAAAGGAAAAGTTCCTGGATTTGATTTCAAAAAAGCATTATTCGGAATCTGGTTATCAGATAAGCCAGTTGATGAAACATTAAAAAAACATTTATTAGGAATATAATCTCCTAACATTCATAAAATTTTAAAGCCGAAAGCATTATGTTTTCGGCTTTCTTTTTTTCTTTAAATAAAATTGCATCTAAATACATTATTCGCATTATTCTATTTTATACTTTTACGCAAAATAAACATATCACAACAAAATGAAAGATTTATTACAGCAATTTGAAAATAAAGAACCTGAAATTGTTTTTAACTGGAAAGATTCTGAAACAGAAGCAGAAGGTTGGACAGTAATTAATTCACTTCGTGGAGGAGCCGCAGGAGGTGGAACTAGAATGAGAAAAGGCTTGGATATGAACGAAGTTCTTTCTTTGGCTAAAACAATGGAAGTTAAGTTTTCAGTTTCTGGACCTGCAATTGGAGGCGCTAAATCCGGAATTAATTTTGATCCAAACGATCCTCGTAAAAAAGGTGTTTTGCAACGTTGGTACAAAGCGGTTTCGCCTTTGTTAAAAAGTTATTACGGAACTGGTGGTGATTTGAATATTGATGAAATTCACGAAGTTATTCCGATGACGGAAGAATGTGGTGTTTGGCATCCGCAGGAAGGTGTTTTTAACGGACACTTCAAACCAACTGAAGCTGATAAAATCAACAGAATTGGTCAATTGCGTCAAGGTGTAATTAAGGTTATTGAAAACCCTAAATTCTCACCAGATGTAACGAGAAAATATACTGTTGCCGACATGATTACAGGTTATGGCGTTGCCGAAGCTGTTCGTCATTTCTACAATACATACGGCGGAGATATTAAAGGTAAAAAAGCAATCGTTCAGGGATTTGGAAATGTTGGATCTGCAGCAGCTTTTTATTTAGCTGAAATGGGAGCCAAAGTTATCGGAATTATTGACCGTGACGGAGGATTAATCAACGAGGAAGGTTTTTCGTTTGAAGAAATAAGAACGTTGTTTTTAAATAAAGATGGAAACAAATTAGTTGCCGACAATATGATTCCGTTTGAGGAAATCAATTCTAAAATATGGACAATAGGTGCTGAAATTTTCACCCCTTGTGCTGCTTCAAGATTGGTTCAACAAACTCAAATTGACAGCTTAATTGCAAACGGATTAGAAGTTATTTCTTGTGGTGCGAATGTTCCTTTTGCAGATAAAGAAATTTTCTTCGGATCTATTATGGAAGAAGTGGATCATAAAGTTAGTTTGATTCCGGATTTTATTTCAAACTGCGGAATGGCGAGAGTTTTTGCTTATTTCATGGAGAAAAAAGTGCAAATGACAGATGAGGCGATCTTTAATGATACTTCAGAAATTATAAAAAATGCGATTGTAAAAGCTCATGCTTTGAATCCATCAAAAACAAATATTAGTGCAACGGCTTTTGAGATTGCATTGAAACAATTAGTATAATTTATTTTATACTTCATTTTTAAGCGAGCTAAATTATTTAGCTCGCTTTTTTTTGCTTAACCGCAAGGTAAGCTAAGGTTTACGCAAAGTTCGCTATGCTTTTTGTTTTTAATCTTGCAAAGTCGCGAAGTCGCAAAGTTTATTTTAAGTTTTCTTTGCGACTTCGCGACTTTGCGAGAAATAAATTAGCGTTCCTTGCGTAGGCCTTAGCAAACCTAGCGGTTAAATTCTCTCTTTGATTCTAAACAATTTTTAGTACTTTTAAACGTTTTTAATAAGATACAATACAAAATTCAGAATCATAATGAGTTCCACTATTTCTTCAGATAAAAAGAAATCTCTACTACTCACCACGGCGATATATGCAGTCATTTTAGTATTACTGTTTTTTATACGCTTTTGGCCTCCATACAACCCGGAAAACAACGTCGCACTTGCTGAAGGTGGTGGCGGTGGCGGCGTAACTGTGAATTTTGGAGATAGCGATTTAGGCTCAGGAGCGAATTATAAAAGTGAAGTTTTAAACGTAAAAAACCAGGCAAAAGCAACTCCAGCAAAATCAACTCCAGACGAGGCAATCATAACTCAGGAAAACACAGCAGACGATGTTAATGATGTCGTTATTCCCGTAAAAGAAAAACCTAAAAAACCAGCTCCTGTTGAAAAACCGGTAACAAAACCAGTTCCTGAAAAACCTAAAGTTTCGAATTCTACAAACGATGCTTTATCGAGCATTATGAAAGGATCGAACAAAGGCGGAGACGGAGATGATAAAGTGGCAGGAAACAAAGGAAAAGCTAACGGAAGTTTAGGTTCTAATGGTTATTACGGCAGCGGAGGTTCTGGCGGCGGAACAGGTGGTGGAAACGGAACCGGAAATGGTATTGGTACCGGAAGCGGTTACGGAGCCGGAAGCGGCGGTGGTTCTGGCGGCGGATCAGGATATTCTCTTGGAAACCGAAAAGCATTATCGAAACCTGCACCTAAATATAGTTGCAACGAAGAAGGAAAAGTAGTTGTTGAAGTTACAGTAGATCAAAACGGAAAAACAATTAGTGCAACAGCAGGAATTAAAGGAACAACAAATACAGCGAGTTGTTTATTGGACCAAGCCAGAATTGCAGCGATGAATACAAAATGGGCTCCCGATGATAACGCTCCTGTGAAACAAACTGGGAAGATTATTTATAATTTTAGTTTGAATTAAAACACGGATTTCACAAATTTAAAATAACATAAAAAAGGCTTTCTGAAATATTTCAGAAAGCCTTTTTTATGTTATTTTCTAAAAAATTGTAGTTGTTTTAATCTTATTTTGGCTCCTTCTAAATCGTAATTATCTTTTGGTAATTGCTCAACTAATTCATAATCCCCAAATCTTAATTGCTTTACATTTGGCCCATTATCTATTAAATTAAACTCCCTACAAGATTTACATCTGACTATTAAAAAATCAGATTCTAAAATTGTATCCTCTCTTGCTAAAATAAAAGTTTCCAAGCCTGAATCACACTTAGTACAATTTTGAGATAATATTTCTAAAATTTTTTCTTCCCCTTTCAAGAAACTTGAAATTCTAAAAACATACGCAAGAAAACTTCCGTAAAGCCAACTATTCAATTCATTTTTAAATTCAACCTCAATTACTTTTGAAATTGCATAAAAGATATCACAGATAAATTCTCTTTCTTCTGTATCAAAATTGAAACGCTCAAAACTTCTTAAACCTTTATTCAACTCCTTTTTCAATATTTTAAGAGAAGAATTACTTTTTTCCAAAATAATTAAAGAGCTTAAACATGAATTAAATCTGGATTCCATGTATTCACATAAGTCAGAACCTGAAGGATTCAAACCTCTATTTTCCCACTCTGAATCAGCAAACTTTTCCTTATCTAATAAAAATTGGAGTCGATCTAATTTTGAATTACCCATTATATAATAACCTTACTTCGGACTTGTAGCAATTACGAACTTCAAATTGTTCTTCACTCCTATCTGCAATACATCAACCAAATCCTGTACCTGAAGGTTAAACGGGATACGAACGACAACGGTTTGATCTTTGTCTGTTCCAATTTTAGTCATTAAACTGGTTTCCAGATTTTCGAAATCAACGGGTTCTTTGTCGATGTAGAATTTTTTATCTTCTGTAACGGATAAGCTGATAAGCTGTTTGTTTGTTTTTTCATTTGATTTCGCTTTTGGCAAAGTCATTTTAATAACATTAGGGTTTGCAAGCGTTGAGATAATAAGAAAAAACAACAGCAAGAAAAACATAATATCACTTAAGGATGACGTTGCCACTTCGGCATGAAATCTTCTTTTTCTTTTAATAGACATACCTTATGCTCTTTGAATTATATTGACAAATTCTAAAATCTGTTTCTGAATTTTTAAAGCAAAATCATCAATTTTTCCGTTTAATAAGTGGTAGGCACTATAAGCGATAATACCCACAATTAATCCAGAACCTGAACTGATCATTTTTTCGTATAAACCTCCGGAAATGTTTCCGATACTAATATTTTCTGTAACTGAGATGCTGTAGAAAATCTTGATAACTCCAGAAATAGTTCCGATGAAACCAAGCGTTGGTGCGATACCGGCAATAAGTCCAAGGTGACCTAAACGGCGTTCCATTTCGCCAATTTCAATATCGGCAGCACGGTCCATGTTGGACTCAATTTCAGCAATTGGTCTTCCGATTACTAAAACTCCTTCTTTCAAAATATTTCCGGCAGCAGTATTGCTTCTTTCTACAATTGTTCTGGCCAATTCAATATTTCCTGCGTTTAGTTTATCACCAACGTCCTGCATTAATCGACTGTCAATTTTAGACGCTTTGCTGATATACAAATAGCGTTCAAAAATGATATATATAGTGTAAAATAATAGGATAGCGATTGGAATCAGGAAAAAACCTCCTTTTAAGATAAATCCTAAAACTGAGATTTCGGTATTTGGTGCAATTTTTTCGATTACTACATTAGATGCAGCGTTTGTGATAGTATCTGTTTGTTGTTGAATAAAACTAAACATATATTAATTCTGGTTTTTAATAATTAATTGTAAAAAATATTTGAAATTTGCAATAAAGATAATTTGCGCTGTAAATATAAAACTAAAAAAACCGGAAATTATTTCAATCTACAACTATTTTATCCAAAATAAATGAACTATCAAGAGACCACAAATTGGATGTTTAATCAACTCCCAATGTATCAACTTCAGGGCGCTTCGGCATACAAAGAAGATTTAACCAATATTAAGATACTGGCGGCTCATCTTGATAATCCACAGAATCTGCTAAAATGCATTCACGTTGCGGGAACCAATGGAAAAGGGTCGACTTCGCATATGCTGGCTTCGGTTTTGCAGGAAGCAGGATATAAAGTGGGTTTGTATACATCACCTCATTTAAAAGATTTTAGGGAAAGAATCAAAATCAACGGAGAGGATATTTCTGAAGATTTTGTTATTGAATTTGTAGCGAAACATAAAGGCTTTTTTGAAGCTAACGATATGAGTTTTTTCGAAATGTCGGTTGGTTTAGCTTTTGATTATTTTGCTTCAGAAAAAACAGATATTGCGATTATTGAAGTTGGTTTGGGAGGAAGACTGGATGCGACGAATATTATCACGCCTTTAGTTTCGGTCATTACCAACATCGATTTAGATCATATGCAGTTTTTAGGCAATACACTAACTGCGATTGCAGGCGAAAAAGCCGGAATTATAAAACCAAATATCCCTGTAGTAATTGGAGAATATACAGAGGAAACGGAGGCTGTCTTTTTAGCGAAAGCGAAAGAAAACAATGCGCCTATTTATTTTGCTGCTGATTTAATTTCGGGAGTTTTTCCTTCTGATTTGCTGGGCGATTATCAGTTTCATAATAAAAAAACGGTTCAGCAAGTTGTTGTTGTTTTAAACTCACAAACCGATTTTAAAGTTTCTATTGATAATCTGAAAAATGGTTTATTGCATACCGTAAAAAATACAGGATTGCAAGGCAGGTGGCAACAGCTTGGCGAAAATCCGAAAATCATTTGTGACACGGCGCACAACAAACACGGATTGGCAGTTGTGATGAATCAGATTCAGAAAGAAACTTTTGAAAATTTGCACATTGTTTTAGGAGTTGTAAATGATAAAGACCTGGATTCTATTTTGCCCCTCTTCCCTAAAAAAGCGCACTATTATTTCTGCAGACCCGATTCGTCTCGTGGTTTACCAACTGAAATCCTAAAAGCAGCTGCCGAAAAATATGATTTAACAGGCGAAAAATACGAGTCTGTTGCAATCGCTTTCGCGGAAGCAAAGAAAAATGCCTCTAAAAATGATTTTATTTATGTTGGCGGAAGCACTTTTGTAGTCGCAGAACTGCCGTTAAACAGCAAAAATTAACGTTTATCGAGTAAATGGCGTTTTCATAACCGCCTGTATATTAATGGTTTAAATTTGATTAGTTTTTTAATAACCAATACAAATTTAATCATGAAAACAAGAAGTACACTTCTGGGGTTCGTTCTATGGATGACCCTGGGGTGCGTCATTGGCAACGCACAAGAAAAAGAAGAAAAAGCAAAACCCGTAATTATTACCATGACCACTTTGCATCGCAGTATGGATGTTAAAGCAAAAGACTGGAAAGCAGCTGAACAGGAATACTTTGATAAAGTAACCAGCAAAAACGACCTCATCATTGGTTCAGAACTTATGACCCATTATTATACAGATGACAATACTGAAGTTATTCTGGTTAATGTCTACAAAAGCTGGGATGATGTTGAAAAAGCAAAAGCTATCAGCGATGATTTGACCAAAAAAGGCTGGCCTGATGAGAAAGCCAGAACTGCTTTTTTCGACAAATATGAAAAATTCTATACTCCCGTACACTCCGATGAAATCTACCAAAGCATTACCTCTATTGGTGAAATCCCTTATAAAGACCAAACTAAAAAACCAATGATTGTTTATCTTAGAAAATCTCAGATGAATATGGACGGTAAAGGAAAAAATGTGAAAGAGTTTAATGAAAAAATCACTTTCAAAGATCCCTTTATAAAAGCTTATTATCCTTTTAGACATTTGTGGGGCTCCAACAGTACTGATTTTATGGAGGCATTTTTCTATGATTCTTTGGCCGATTTAGAAAAATCCAGCGAAAAAATAGATGAACTGATCAAATCGACCTGGCCAAATGAAAAAGATGCCGATGCCTTTTTTGATGAATTGGAAAAATCTTTTACTGGAAAACACAGCGATTATATCTACAGGAACATTCCGTCACTATCAAAATAGAAATTTAACCTAAAAGTTCATGCCCATAACAAATTCTACCCCAATGAGATAGAAAATACATTAAAAAAACTTTAAATTTTTACTGTGTTTTCTTTGCAGAACTCGAAAACTAGCGTATATTTGCACTCGCAATCACGAAATGATAGCGACCTAGTAAAATAGGGCGATTAGCTCAGCTGGTTCAGAGCACCTCGTTTACACCGAGGGGGTCGGGGGTTCGAACCCCTCATCGCCCACCAAAAAACTCCTTAAGAAATTAAGGAGTTTTTTTTATGTCTTGTTTTTTTCACAACTAGAATTGAACCCGCCATTTCGCTAAACTGCTGTTAGGCGATCAGTTATTTTTCAATTATTTTCTCTGGAAGGTTAAATTTCTGATCTTTCAATATTGCAATAATTGCATTTGAAATTTCAAAAACTTTTCCGTTATAATTGTTATCTAATAGAATTATTGTGAATTTTTCCTCAATATCTGAAACTAAAATTGCTTCATAATTTCCAGCTCTTCTGTCGTGTAGATACTCAATTAACTTTCCATTTTTATATTTTGCTTGTCCCAATGCCGATTGAGTTTCTGGTAAATCAAACTGTTCTTCAAGTCTTGAAGAAAATGGTTTGTAGTATATTAGAGCAATCCCTTTAATACTTTTTTACCATTTTCATTATCCGGATTTAATTCAATAGATTTTTGATACATCTTAATAGCTTCTTCTGTTTTACCACATTGGAGTAACGCCTCTCCGTAACTATCATATATATTTGAACTCTTTGGAAAAATCAATGTCGCTGAAGCAAATGTTTGCAAAGAATTTTCATTTTTTTGAAGCCTGAGAAATTGATAACCTAAGCTGTTAAAATCTCTTTCTGATGCGTTATAACTCTTTGGATTTTTCAAATATTCTTCAATCAGCTGGTTTGCTTTTTCTTTACTTCCGTTTTCAAGTAAACTACCATACACTCTTGAAAGATTTTGCACAGGGTTTACATAAGGCTTATTATTTATTAATTGTGAAATTGCATTGGATAAGGTAAACATGGGAACTGCATTATTAGACAGAAGTATCACAGTTTGGTTTTTATCAATATTATGCATCAAAATAGAGGTCAGCCCGGTAATAGAGCCATCGTGAAAAACGATTTTTCCGTTACTCTCATCAGTATACATTTCCCAACCCAAACCATAGGCTATCTCTTTTTCTTCAAAACGATAAGAGGCAATTTTTCCATTATTGAGCTTTGCTGGTGTTAAGGCTTCTTCTAATTCTTTCTTATCCAAAAGCTGATATTTAAATAATGCATTTTGGTACTTCTCCAAATCTAAAGCTGTACTGACAATACCTCCATTTCCATAAAAATTGCCTTTCTCAGATATTAAAAAAGGATCTTTCAAATTTGTAATATTAACTAAGCTCGTCGAATAAAGGTTTGCATAAGAGTACAATTCTACCTGATTCGGTTTCTTAAGTCTTCTATTCTCCGGAAGAAATGAATCCATCATCTTGGCTGGTTTGAAAATATTCTTTTCCAAATACTCTCTAAAAGTAATTCCAGATATTTTTTCCACTATTAATGCTGCAAGACAGAAATTAAGGTTGTTATATTCCCATTTATCTCCGGGCGAAAATGACAGAGGTGTTTTATTCTGAATTAATGTCGGTATAATATCCCCATTAGAAATGATTTTTTCCGGTTGATCTTTTATTACATTATCAAATAGATGGTAGTATTCCGCCAATCCGGAAGTATTGCTTAGCAGATGTCTAATGGTAACATTTGAATAAGGAAAATCCTGAAGGTATTTTTGAACCGAATCATCCAATTTTAATTTCCCTTTTTGTTTAAGCTGAAGTATTGCTGTGGCTGTAAAAGTTTTTGAGACAGATGCAATTGGAAATTGAGATTTTTCATTGATTTTTTCTTTCTTTTCGATATTAGAAAATCCATAAAAATTAGAAAAAGTATTTTCTCCTGATTTCGAAACTATAACACTACCATTAAAGAGATTATTTTTATTAAGTGCTGTAAAGAAATCATTTATTTCCTGTCCCGAAACAGTACTCGCCAAAAGTGACGCTACAAAGACTAAAAAAAATTGCTTGTTCATTTTATTGATTGATTGATTGATTTTTTATAGGACGCAGCATTAATAATATTGTTACTACAATTCTTTTTTTATTTTTTAAACTAAGTAAGTAATGCAATAGATGTTATACAAGTTTCACATATCGATAGTTCTTCCAAATAAACGAATGATTCGGTTGGGCGTCAACAAAACGTAATAAAATACTATCTCATTCAAAGATTTTCCTTCTTCCTTCTATTCTCATTTTGAATGCTAATTCACAATTCAAGGAGCTTATAACTTCTAATACGCTATAATAATTTTTAATTATATTTGACATGGATATTGGTCTATTTATTACTAAAAAAGAAGCCAAATCATTAACCCCAAGTTTTAAAAATGAAAAACCTACTACCTCTTTTATTTCTATTTACGGTTATAAATATCTTCGGGCAAACGCCAAACCCACCAACGCCAGTAGAAACTAGCACTGTGATTAATACAATTCCGGCTATCAGTGATGTGCTCCATAATAAAGCCATAAGTCCGGTTAAAAAAGTTCCATTAGATGAAGCTTTAATCTTGATTTACGATTATGACGGTACCCTTTTCACCTTTGATTTAGAATCGGAAACAATTGCCTGGACAGTAAAAGCGACAGATGCTTATACTGAAATGTGTGCCAATAAAGTAACACTAATTGATGGCGTTCTGTACGTTCCCTTTATTAACGGCGAAATATTTGCGATTGATAACCAAACGGGTGCTATTTTTTGGAAATCAAGAATCGGTAGCAGTACCGATCAAACTGTACTAAAAGATCAGCTTCCTGTCGTAAATGATGGAAAACTTTTTATTACCAGTCAAAATGGAAACCTTTATGCTCTTAATATAAAAGATGGAAGCTTACTGTGGAAGTATAAATTAGATTCTCCAAATAATGATATTCCGGTTCTCTTTTTTGACAATAAAGTCTTTACACAAAGCGGAAACTTCTTATATAGTTTCGAAGCCAATACAGGAAAATTGATTTATCAAAAAGACTTTGGTGAAACTATGCACGGAAAACCTGTAACAGACGGTGAAAATGTATTTATAGCAAATGAAAAAAACACACTTTTTGCCTTAAGTCCGAATACACCAGATATTTTATGGCAATTTAAATTAGATGAAAATCAACATAATGTTAAGGAGCGCATACTTTGCAAGGACAAAAAAATATACCTTGCAGCACAAGGCCCGGAAGCTTCTTCAATATACGCTGTGGATTCAAAAACCGGAACCCAGTTATGGAAAACTGACTTTAAAGAGGACACTATCGAATACATCATTGAGGAAAGTGACAATATTTGGGGATATACCCGTAAAGCAAAACTTTTTCAATTAGATATAACAAATGGTGAAATAGCAGCAGAAACAAAATTAACAACCCAGCCTATTTCAAATTTTGAATTCCCGGTTGATGAGTCCTTGTTTTATTATTCAGATGCTGCTTTAATTCAATTTGACTTAAAAACAAAAGACGAAAACGAAGTTTATCTGCGAACTTCTATTAAGGACAATGCGTATAGTGCTTATCTAAAAATAATTCGACCATAAAAAAAGAAGCCGTTTCAGTACTGAAACGGCTTCTTTTTTTCAGTTATAAATACTCGTCTATCTTTATGCTTCTGTTTTGGTTGTTGGCATTTTGAATAGCCTTTAAAATAGTTTTAATTTGAATTTTATCCATCCTGTATTTATCAAAAAATACATATTCGATAGCCTTTGTGTTTTTAATATCTTCTAACGGATTTTTTGCCAAAAGAACTAAATCAGAATGGTATCCTATTTTTATTTTTCCGGTTTTCTTTTTCATCCAAGTACCCGGTGCAACAGTTGCTGCATAAAGTGCTTGTGAATTTGTCATTCCGGATTTAGATAAAGATTCTAGTTCAGCATGAAGTGAAAATCCGGGAACAACGGTCGCTACATTCGCATCTGTTCCGGCCATAATTGGCACTTTATTATCAACTAATGCTTTTGTCATAATATGAATTCCTTCGGCATAAGTCTTCCAAAAAGTTAAAGATAATTTTCTTGCTTCCGAGTTATCTTCTCCATCATATTCATAACCGCTTTTACCGGGAAGCCAACCTAATTTATAAAGCGGAGTTCCTTCAATTATTTTAGGGTTGACATATTTTAATTCTATTGCTGCCAATTTAGATTTTAAGTCAAATCGTTGATCCGCAAAACTTTCGCACAACCAAACTGTTGAAGTAACACTAATGTTATTCTCTTTCATTTTTTTTGCAATATCGACACAGTGTACTTTTAAAAACTGGAGATATTCTTCTGGATTTTTAGCTATCGATTTTCCAAAATCATCAATCGTTTTTATCGTTAATTCTTCAATATGCGCCACCTCAACTTGTCCGGAGTTGTAAAAAGTTTCTAAATTGACTAATGGTATGTGCCCGATAACCGGAATATGATATTTTTTCGCGGTTTGAATTGTCGTTTTAAACATTTCGCGGTTTACAAAGCCATACATTTTAATAGCATCATAGCCCTGTTCGCTTATTTCTTTTATTGCTTTTTCAGCATCATCTTTATTTGAGTAATTAATTGAATGCATTGTCCAGCTGTAATAGTAACCCGCCAGTCCGCTTTCGCTAAATATTGGCGGAGATGTGATAAACATTCGTGGTCCAATACCCTTTTTTTGTATTGCTTTTCTCCATTCTAAAATCAAAGGACTTCCGGCCATTTCTCTAACATACGTAACGCCATTTACTAAATATAAAAGCAAATCATTTTTACTTTCTTTTAAATGAACATGACTGTCAACAAGACCCGGAATAAGAAATTTATTTGTTCCGTTAATAATTTCAGTGTTGCTGTTCTGAAGCTGAATCTTGCCAATTTGAATTATCACACCATCTTTAAGCGTTACATCTTGATTTTTTATAAAACTGCTACAGTCTTCAGAAAGGATGTTGACATTTTTTATTTGAATTGTTTTGGAGGCTTTTATCATTGACGAGACATCTACAACCGTAGTAGATTTCCCCAAGACACTATTTAATTCGTTATCTGCCCAAATAAAGACACCAATAACAATAAGCAACACTACCACAAAAGCATAGAGCAATCTCTTAAACCACAGTTTTTTCATGAATTTTTTAATTTAGATTTAAGGACAAAAATAAATTCAAAAAGCCGCTGAGGCACTACTTTAAGAGGGTTTAGGTATGAAAGGTGTAGTTTTAGGTATGAAAATTATAAGGATGGAGAATGCTTTTTTATAATTTGTAAAAGAAACGATTCATTTATATAAAAAAGATTCTTCTCAAAACGATTCTGTAACATATAAATAAAAAAGCTACATATAAAAGAGAATATAAATTTGCATACAGTTTCTTAATAGCATTCAAATTTTAAAAAAGTAATTACTAAAACCCAAAATATGAATTTATCAGAATGGCTCGTTTTTATTTTAATCATGCTCATTATTCATGGTTTATCTACCTGGAAACTTTATTTAAAAGCGGGAAGAAAACCGATAGAATCATTTATACCGATTTATAATTTATTGATTTTGATGAAAATTATAAATCGCCCTCGTTGGTGGGTTATTTTACTTTTTATTCCCATAATTAATCTGATAATGATTCCTGTAATTTGGGTAGAAACGATCAGAAGTTTTGGAAAAAACTCCCGATTTGACACTGTAATGGTTTTACTAACATTCGGCTTTTACATTACTTATTTAAATTATAGCGGTGAAAAACTAACCTATATTGAGAACAGAGATCTGACTTCTCCCACAAAAGCAAGTGACACTATAAGCTCTCTCCTATTTGCTGTTATTGTCGCCACTTTAGTTCATACTTATATCATACAGCCTTTTACGATTCCGTCTTCATCTTTAGAAAAAACCTTATTAACGGGAGATTTTTTATTTGTGAGCAAAATTAACTTTGGGGCAAGAACTCCTATGACTACAGTTGCTTTGCCTATGGTTCATGATTCTATTCCTTTATTAGGAACAAAATCATATTTATTTAATGATGATGTTACAAAAAAAGAAACATCACTATTAAACAAGTTGCAACTACCCTATTTTAGATTTCCTTCTATAGAAAAAATTGAACGTAACGAAATTGTCGTATTTAATCAACCCGCAGACACGCTGCGCAATATGGATAATTTTCATCCGGACAGAAACTATTACAAACCAATTGATAAAAAAACAAATCTGGTAAAGAGATGTGTAGGTATACCGGGAGATTCTTTTGAAATTAGGGATGGAGATATCTATATTAACGGGGAATTAAGCAAAATGCCTGAAAGTGCAAAACCTCAATTTAACTTTTTTGTAAACACAAAAGGGCAAGCTATAAATCAAGAAATACTAGTGAATTTTTATGGTGCCAAAGAAGGCATGAAATATCCAAGTGGAGATTTTGCCTTAACAAGCAATGGAGAATATTTTTTGACCTTGACGGACAAAGAAGCAGCTGCTATAGCCAGAAACCCGATAGTAAAAAGCGTTAAAAAATATTTATCTCCTAAGGGAAAAGATGAAGGCGTTTTTCCGCATATTGCTTCTTTAGGATGGAATGTTGACAATTTTGGTCCAATATATATTCCTAAAAAAGGAGCTACTATTAAATTAGATATAAAAACACTTCCTTTTTATAAACGAATTATACAAGAATACGAAAAGAACTCTTTAGAAGTAAAGAACCAACAGATTATAATTAATGGAAAAGTAAGCACTAGCTATACCTTTAAACAGGATTATTATTGGATGATGGGAGACAATCGTCAAAACTCTTTAGACGCCCGTTTTTGGGGATATGTTCCTTTTGATCACGTAATAGGCAAACCTGTATTTATATGGTTTAGTTGGGACAAGGATGCTAAGGGGATTAAAAAAGTAAGATGGAATCGTATTTTCTCTGTCGTAAACGGAAATAGCGAACCTAAGTCTTATTTGATTCATTTTATAATATTACTGGTTTGCTACATAGTTGGTAAGAGAATAATCACTCGCAAAGCATAACTAAAAACAATTCTATGCCATATTCCTTTATTTCTGAAAAAAAGTGATTTGCAGAAAATTCTTAAACATAAAAAAACTCCTTGCTTAAGGAGTTTTTTTATGTTAATTTCTTTGAACATTTAAAATTAATAAGGTGTAATTCTGGTTTTAGGCAGAAGTTTTTGAAGTTTTTTTAATTCATCTTCCCTAAAATTATTGCCACGAATTGTAAAATCATAAAGCGTATTAGATAAATTACTCAAGGAATTTGGGAACTCTGCAATTTTATTATAACTCAAATCGATTGTAAGTATCGAAGTTAAATTTCCAAAACTCGCAGGAATAACAGTTATTTGATTCGATGCCGCATTAAAAAATTTCAAACTTGTTAATCCTCCAAAACTCTCCGGAATTTCTTTTATCTGCATTCCATCAACAGCCAGATATTCCAGTTTTTTTAAATCCCCAATTTTTACTGGCAGATTCTGAAGTGAGCCGGTTAATTGTAGATTTTTTAAATTTTTTAAATTACTAAAAGAAGCTGGAAGATTCGATGGTACTCCATTAATGATCAGCGTTTCTAAACTGGTCAGTGCACCAAAATCATCAGGTAAACTTGTCAAAAGGCTTCCGCCGGAAATTTGAAATTGCTTAAGATTCTTTAAACTTGTAAAGCTTTTGGGCAATGTTTTATACTTACCATACAAAGTCAAAGTTTCTAAATTTACCAATTTACCAAAATCACCTGGCAAGCTTGGATTAGCATTACTGCTAAAGAAAAAGCAAAACTTTAGACTTATTAACTTAGAAAATGAAGCAGGAACATTTTGAACTATATTCGGTCCTCTAAAAGTATTTAGCATTACTAAATTCCCAAAATTAGTAGGCAATTTGTCCAGGAAATTACCTTCTAAATCCAAAAACTGTAATTTTCTCAAATTACTAAAACTTTCCGGTAAGGTAGTTAGTCCCATTCCTGAAAGTTTTAGGTATGACAAGTTGGTTAAATTACCAAAACTTGCTGGTAATTCAGGTAACAATTTATTATCCTGATTGTTGTAAATCGTAAGAGAATCTAATTTTTTTAGATTTCCGATATTTTCTGGAAGTTTACTAATAGCATTACCAGAAAAATCGAGCACTTCTAAATCTAAATACTTATTGGCAATAACTTCCGGAAAAGTATAAAAGCCATCTCCATACAATGTCAATTTTTTTAAATGTGTAAGCGATTGTAAAGCTGGGTACTTGTCCATAGCACCAAAACGCCATGCATATCCGTCGCCTCCAAGATGAATTGATATTACATTGTTCTCGTTATCCTTTTTAACTCTGCTCCAATCACCTAAAAGTGCTAAATCTTCAAGTGCTTCTTCTTGTTGAAAAACTCCTGAATTGAATTCGAATGTTTTGCTGAAAGATTTGCTTCCGTATTTTGTAGTCCAGGTTAATTTATAGGGAGTGTTTTCTAGTCCAAAAAATTTAATATTTGGAGATTCTTCATCTGGAATTGAAGTTCCACCAAAATTTTGATTCCAAATATTTACATACTTCCCTTCTACTGTCCACTTTCCCTTAATTTGATTTTTAACCTGAAGATGTAATCTGGTTTTATAAAATGACGGACTTAAATTTTCAATTTCAATTTTTAATGTATTAAAACTGACGGCAATTGTATCTAATGCTGTACTCTTTGAATTTGTCACTTTCCAAATCAATTTATACTTTTCTCCCGGTAAACCATGAAAAACGGCTTTAGGATTGTCTTTGTTTTCGATAAAAACTTGTTCATCTATCAATCCTGATTCTATAATCCAGATCCCTTTTTCATCAGACTTTAATTCACTAGCATTCAGCTGAACTTTAAATTCTTCTATATTTAAAGCATCAGTTCCTGCATCGGTAACATATTTTATATCCTGAATATCATCATCTTTTTGACAAGAAGCAAAACACAATAAAAAAATCAAAGCCAATTGGTATATTTTAGACATATTGATTGTAGACCTTAAATCTTTCATAAGTTTTAAATAGTTTTTGAGTTTATTTGCGATAAACTTAAGCAAAAAATAATTTATAGGATTTTGTACGTTAATATATATTTTAACTTTTTAGCTAAACCCCTTCAAACCAATTATTAAAACTAAAAAACTCCATTATTTCTAATGGAGTTTACTATCCCGTTTTGTTTATTTCAAAACCGTATCATAAATCTCATTCAACAAATTTTGTCTCATTTTTGAATTTCGCTGGTTTAACAAAATTATAATACCCCATTTTTTAGTCCTGTCGTAACATAGAATAGAAGATTCTCCCATAGAATCGCCAGATTTTAAATAAATAGTATTTTTTTCATCTGTTGAAATATTTAAACCTAATCCCATTTCTCTTTTATCATCTTTATAGAAGATCTTTTCAGTTACTATGGCGGCTTTACCTATTTCTGTTTCTTTATTTAAAACCGCTTTTAAATAGGTAACCATATCAGCAGCATTAGATTTTACCAAACCAGCCGGAGCTGTAACATTCCAATTCATGAATTCCTGAACACCACCTTCTGGATTATGCCCTACTGTTCTGTTTTTTACATTAAAGTCCGTAGTTAATGTGTTTGTCATCTTTAAAGGTTTTACGATCTTACTTCTTATAATCTCGTCATAACTTTTGCCGTATAATTTTTCTATTATTTGTCCTAATAAAGTATAGCCAATCGTAGAATAACGATATTTACCGTAATCCTTTAATTCACTGCAACTATTAACCAGATCGGTCAATGTTTTTCGAGTTACATTACTTATGGGTTGTTGCGAATTTAGTTCAATTAATTTTCCAAAATCGATGTCAGGCAAACCAGATTGGTGTGATGCCAGGTCTGAAATTTTTATTCTATTTTTAAGTTTTTCCTGCAATACATATTCTTTTGGAAGGAAGCCGTCTATATAATCATCTGTTTTTATTTTCTTATCCAAAACTGCTTGTGCCATTAAATTTGAAGTTATAATTTTAGTGATGGATGCAATTTCGAATAGAGAATTTTTATCAATTTTAATTTGACTTTCTTTACTCAAATTGCCATATGCTGTAAAGTACTCTTTATCATTTTGGATAAAACCGACACTAATCCCTACATCAGGATTTTTTTGATAACTATCTTTTATTATGGAATCAATCTTTCTGGTAAAGTCTTGCCCAAAAGAAACTGTACTTGTTACTAATAAGGCTGCTAAAAATTTTAATGGAGTTTTCATTTGTATCGTGATTTAGGTTAATGATTTATTTCGATACAAAGATGTGGGAGAAATTATCGGTACGCGACCGAATAAAAATACTCGAACGCATTTGTTTTTATAAATAAGTACGAGTAGTTTAAAACACAAGTACGAGTAATCACAAAATATTGTCTTACAGGTTTTTGCGATAAGCTGTTGGCGTATAGCCAGTATGTTTTTTGAAAGCAGTATTAAAAGAAGATTTTGAATTAAAACCTACATCATATAAAATTTCTAAAATAGTCAGCTTACTTTTCGAATCATCTTTTAAAATATCCATTGCACACTCTACACGATACGTATTAACAAAATCATAAAAATGCTGTTCTAAGGTATGATTAATTAAAAGAGACAAGTCGCGAACAGGAATTTCAATAGCGGCAGAAATATCCTGAATGGTTAAAGAAGAACTAAGAAATGGTTTTTCTTCCATCATATAGTGCTGCAATTTCAACAACTCTTCATTATGATGCTCTTTTTCATTAGCGAATTGCACACTATTTTTTTCTTCGGAAATTATATCTTGTACAAGCTTTAATTTTGAATCAATAGTTCTAAAAAGACCTGGATTATTTAGCGCTTTATACAAATACCAAAAAATAATGAACAGTTCAAATAAGACCAATCCAATTTTTAATCCTGCTGAAATGTTAGGATATTCGGTAAATTTAAAGATGTTTTTTACTAGTGCAATAAAATAAAAAGCGGAAAGAGCCACGGTAAACTGAAACAACCAATTAAGAGATTCAATGCTTGCGCCTGCATAATTTTCAAGATATATTTTTCTCGCTTTTCTCAAGATCATAAAAGCGGCAACAATATAAAATAACATTTGAATATGCATCAAAACATGATTGAACTGCACCTCTGGCCTACTGCCTATTTTTGAAAGAAAACTGATTTTATATTCCTGGTCGACTGCGTAAAAGCGGGGCATCAGGATTAAATTTGCTATTAAAAAAGTAACGCCATGAATTAAATGCTTTGGTTTTAATTTAAAATCAGAATAGCAGACAGATAAGACATATAAATAAAAAGTGGGAAGTTGCAAGAAAAAAAAGGAACTTATAAAGATTCTCATATTTAATGAAATCGCCAATAAATCACCAAGATTTGCACTAATATCAATTGCAGTTAAAAGCAGAAAAAAAGCAAAAAGACGATTACTTAATTTATGTGCTGTTTTGACGGTGAGTAAAAACAAGGATAAAAATAATGCGATGAAAATTATTATTATAGAGATTGTAACCAATAAATTAATTTTATCCATTAAGCATTTTATTTTTTCAGTGTTGTTTTCAGGAAAGTCTTCCGGCGAATATAGGAAATATTTTTACTACAAATAAATTACGATTTCAGTTGCTAAGCCCTCTCTACTTTATCAGCTTGAATAATGCTTCAAGTGTCGAGTTCTTTTGGTTCACAATTATCAATTGACTTTTATCTTCTAAAAATATTTTCTCTGTAAACTCTTTGTCCGCTTTAAAGTGCCAATTTTTTAATTCCGCAAATTTGCTTTTTACCAGTTTTAGTTTTTCAGGATTGTTTTTTGAAATGATAATCACTTTAGTCAATGGTGTCTTCTGCATTTTTTCAATACTGCTTTCCGTGATTTGGTCCTCATATTCTGTTCTGGAACGATAACGAAACATTTGATTTATTGCGGTAAAATCTTTTTCATTTTCAGAGATCACATATCGATACGTCATTATATTATCAAGTTCATTGATCCAATTCGGAAAATTCGTTTCATAAATCTTAATGTAATTATCAATAAAATTTTTATCAATTGCTTTCTTCTGATCAATATACTCCTTAACTAAAGGGTAAATTTGCTTTGCGATCAGATTAATATATTTTTTGTTATACCAATCCTGTGTGTCAATTTTTCCGTCTAATTGCTCATAAACATAACCATTGCCAAGTGCAGTTGCCAAGGCTTCATTCATAATTTGATAGGCGTAATTACTACATTTTGATTTATTTTCTTTGAAATAGGTATCGATTTCTGTTTTTACTTCAAGCGATTCCTCATCATAAATTATGTGAAAAGTTTCATGCAGCATAACACTAAACAAAACTTTATACGATTTTAAATCGGTTTGTATCGCACTTATAAAATTATTGCAAAACGCCTGAGCCGTAAACCCTTTAGAATTAGGCAACGGGTAAAAAGCAATATTAAAAGGAATTGAATTATCCCAACTTGAATTATAAAACAATAGTCCCGTTTCAAAATAGTTCTCTATCTGATGTTCATTAGAATATTTTATGATTTCTTCAAGTTGTTTTTCAAACTTTTCCTTGTTCGGATTATAAATTAGTTCGTTGTAAATAGATGTACACTCAGAAATACATTGTGCTAAATCACTTAAAATTTTGTTCGGAATAATTCCATTCGAACGAAGTTTAAATTCCTTGATATTTTCTGTTTCAATCAGATTTTTTTTCAAAATATCCTCCGTTTGCATACCCTTTTTTGAGCCGTACGGAAATTCGTCAAAGCGATAACTATAGTCAAGAGTTAATTTATCAAATTTTGAAATTATAGTTTTATAGTAATCAGTATTGTATTTTGATTTTTGAAATTCAGTTTTGAAAACATTCTCAGGATAATTTTCAGAAAGATTTTGCAAAAAAATTAAAACAGCCAATTGTTCAGAATAGCGAATTTTGAAAGTTGTTTTTTGTCCAAAACTGAAAGTTGTCCAAAGTATTAAGCAAGCAAGCACTTTTATATTCATAATTTCATAATATTGATTTTAATTTTACTGCAATACATTCTTCTACAATTTAAGTTCATCTGCTTTGGAAATTAGTGAGATAAACAAAAATATAATGTGTTTTCATTTGACTATCAATCTCCGCCGCAGCCTCCGCAAGAACTTCCGCAAGAACTACTACACGAGCTTCCGCAAGAACTACCACAACTGGACCAACTACTGCTACCCGAATCCCCATTCCGGTTTAAATACCCTGTTAAAGGAAGAAAAGAACTCACTAATAATACTTCACCATAAAGAAAGTAATTCCAATGCCAGTCTTTTGCAGTATCTGAATTCATTTTTTCATTTGTAAAAACTAATGGCATTGTGGTACTAAAAAGATAAGTCACTATTTTTCTAAAATAAATCCTGGTTACTATTAAAAGTGCAAAAAGAGTAAATACTAAAAATGCTACAGGTTTATCTCTTGAAATTCCAGAAATAATTCTGCTAAAACCAATACTTAAAAGCAGGCCAAAGACTAGCAGCACAATTTTTATAATCTGCATAAATTGCTGTGAGTCTACAATGGTTTTTCTTATTCGACTAACTGCTTTTTCAAGCTGTTCATAAATCGGATTTCGCGCTACTATTCTAAACAATTGAGGATACGGCATCGGTTCGTATTCTTTCATGATTTCAATAACACAATTTTCATATTTATCATCAGTCAAACTTTCGTCGATCAGATTTAATCTGTTGTTACCTAAAACCTCAATTTTCTTATTGCTGATTAAATTATTTACAACGCCGTGGATGACAAATTCTAATTTATTATGCTGAAGAAATACTAGCTCAAAAGGACTAAGATTAACTAAAATGAAATTTGATTGTATATGCTGATAAAAGGATGCAAATGCTTTTTTTACAAAGCGCATTATCAACACGATTACGATCACAAATAATAAAATATAGCAGATCAAAAAATCCGGGTTTCCAATTTGTATTAAAACAGGTCTTATTAAATAATAGACTGGAAAAATAAGAACCGCAAATAGGCCAATAAATATTCTTTTTAGTCGATCAATTTCAATTGCGCTTTTTTCTAGATTTAGAGAATCGAGTTCATTACTATATTCCCAAATTACTTCTGGTTGTTTCCCGAAGTTTTGTTCATATAATTCTTTAGTTCTTTCTTTGGCTTTATGAAATTTCTCTGCATCAGATCGATTATGAGTCGACGGAATATGTTCAATTCTTTTAGACAACAGGGTACATAAATCGGTATAAGAAGAAGTAAATATCAAGTGTTGATGCCAGACAATATCAACAATTTCTGAAGGCGAAACCATATCATTTGAAATAGCCGCCAGATACATGAATTTTTTATATTCGAGAATAGCAGTTTCTGCAAAATGAATGGTCCACTTATTTTCAAGAGCTAGTCTGGTCAGAAATCCATACTTATCATTAGGATTGTTTAATTCAAATTTTAAAACTTCATTCCAAAGTATCGTGTTCATCAAGGCAATTTATTTTTCTTTTTCAGTTGATCCAATAGTTTAATTAAAGATGTTTCCAACTTATATTTATCGCTAATATAGAACTAATTTTATTACAAGAACAAATAAGTTTTTCAAGGGAATTTTAAAGGAAATCCCTTCAAATAAAGCTGAAAAATGCCCCCAAATTGTGTCTAACATTTTGGGGGCACTTCAAAACAATGGAGTTTTTTTCGACTTATATTTTATATTTAAAGTTTAACCGAAAAACTTTCATAAGTGAAATCCTCTGCTGAAGGCTTATTCATTTCAATCCACTGTATAATATCCTGTTTAAAGAAATCTAACGTTGTATTTTTAGGCGCATTCGTATAGATTTGAGAATATCCACCTATTATCCAATCTGGATTATATCCCGCAAATTTTTCGTATTTTTTTAGTATTGCCTCCGGAATTTTAAATGGCGCAATATTAACTGTTCCTACACTTTCAGCACCTTCAAAATAAATATTATAACTAATTCCTGGCTCCGCCGTAGGCCTATGTGTATTAAAATTGATACTGCTTCTAACTAACTTTTTGTCCGGAAATATAGCACTATGGGTTAGCTTATATTGATCACCAGTTTTTATTATGCTTTGACCTGTCAATTCTTTAATATCAATAGTTGAAGGAATATCTTTTTTATTACTTCTAATAGCGTAGCTGGTATTTTTTTCTTTAGCCGAATAAATAAAATCCCAATAACTAATTGGTAATTCTTCAGTACCGGTTATGTACCAAATCTTATCCCCTTCATTAATATCATTAAAAAATGTAACTAGCTCTCTCCTATCTACTTTAGAGTTATGAGTATAAAAAAACATATTCCAATAATCATTACTTTTAGCATTTACCTGAATTGTCTTTTTTTCTGCAGCGCTAAAATCACTTTTATTTAAAGTAATTAAATCGTCTCCGCTGTTACTAAGTGCAAGCGCTGTTAAGTCTAAGTATTTTACATATGGAATATTTGTGCCCCTTTCAAAAAGAACCATTTGCGCCCCATGTATTTTTTCTTTTGGATCATTGTTGTAATACAAATTAACATCTTTAAAACCATAACCTCCTTCAATTTTATCCCAAGCAAATTGATTCCAGAGAGCCCATCCACTGCGCCCAAGATATGGATTGCTTAACTGATAATCTGCTGAACTAGTGTTGGTTGGTCTGTTTCCAAAATCTTCTACTTTAAACTTTAAGATTTTAGTTCCTGTCTCCTGATAGTTGTCAAGCATTCTATTGGAATCTGTAAAACTTTGACCGACATTCACATTTCTGATATGATCGATGGATATGTTTTGTGTATTTACAACCGAAATGTATACAATATCAATTTTATCGCCATCATATTTCGCCTTGAGATCCCATTTAACAGAATCAACCAAACAGCCGTACTGAAGCAGCTTCCCTTCGGGAGTATAAGCTGCTAAATAAGACTGTATAGAACCATTATATTTATTAGGATCCAGATCTACTGAAAACAAAACTTTTGTCTTTGCATCCGGATTATCAGAAGAGTCAGTAGTTTCATCATTTTCACAGCTAACAAGAGCTAATAACAAAAATGCAACAAAAAATAGGTTGTGGCGAAGTTTAAACATAAGTGGTATTTTGGTTTAGGTTAACACATCAAATATAACAAAATTGTGAGATTTTAATTATAATTACAACTTTTTTCATAAATATTTTTCAAGAAAAATAGTAATTAACTACGAATATCTTTGTATTTAAAATTAATATCGAAAATGTTTTTCTGTTATTTAATACAAAAAACAGATCATAACATCATGTGGCTATCTATTTTAAAAAATAAAAAAACTCCATTTGCCGTGGCGAATAGAGTTTTTTTATTTTTTAAAATTATTCTTTTACATCGGTTCCCACAGCTCAATCTTATTACCGTCGGCATCCATAATATGAACAAATTTTCCGTAGTCATAAGCGGCAACTTCATCTAAAATAGTAACACCATTTTGCTTCAATTTTTCTAAAAGTCCTTCAAGATTCTGAACTCTATAGTTAATCATAAACTCTTTTTTGGAAGGTGAAAAATAGTCATCTCCTTTTTTGAAAGTACTCCATTGAAGCGCTTCAATATCATCGGGATTATTAATATTTCTGGATTCAAAAGTCGAACCCCAATCGTTTACATCAAGTCCTAAATTTTTCGCGTACCAATCTTTTGTGTCTTTCGGATTATCTGAAAAAAAGAAAATCCCTCCAATTCCTGTCACTTTTGGTGTTTTATCAGAACCTGAGTTGTCTGATTGTTTTTTTGAGTCTTCCATACTATTTGTATTTTGGGTTGTAGCTTTACAAATTTAACTAATACAATTGATATTACTAACACATAAAGTCTTTTCTAACAAATCATTAAAACAGAAAAACAATCCCATTCAAAATCTAGTTTGGCAACTCATTAAACATTGCTATCATTATTTTTAATCCATCAGGCGAATACATGAAATCCATCATTTCAGCTGTTTCTTTTCCTTCTTCAGCAAATCTGGCAAACATTTGTTCTTCATACTCAGCGATAGCCGATTTTAGATTTTTGAATGTTCCATTTGTCAAATTTTCACTCAATGCTAAAGCATCAAGCATAGCCGAATTTACTCCCTCACCATTTGGCGGTAATAAATGCGCAGCATCACCAAGTAAGGTTATATTATTTTGCGTTTCCCATTTTTGATCTAATGGCATTCCGTATAAGGGTCTTGGTAAAAACTCAATTTGTTCCGTTTCAAAAAGTTCTAGCCAACTACTATCCCAACCATTAAATTCTTTTTTAAACCATTCCAAAACCTCTTTTATGTTTTTTAAATCAATACCACTTTCCAGAGCCCAACTATCCGACGCCTTAAAACCAATATAAACATCAAGACTACCATCGCCTTTTTCACTTAAAAACAAAGTTTTCGAATCGTCCATTGCCAGAATTTTTCCACCTTTTACGAACTCATATAACTTTGGAGTATTCTTTTCAGCTTCTAAAATGTTACTTACTAAATAAATTACTCCTGAGTAAACAGGTTTTGTGGAAGTTACAAACGGACGAATTTTAGAATTTGCTCCATCGGCACCAATCACAAGATCTGCTGTCGCGGTTTGGCCATTTTTAAAAATAATTTCCCACTGATCGCCTTTGTATTCAAGGGAAACAATATAACTGTCCCAAACAACGGTGTCCGGTCGCAGCGAATCTAACAGGATATCTCTTAGCGGTCCGCGGTCAATTTCAGGCCTGAATGCCTCATCACCAAAAGCGCCTGTTGATTCTTTTTCATGATCATCAACGAAAAGGACTCCATTTTTGTCAACAATTCTATATCGATCATTGTCTGGTCTGTAATTTTCTTTAAAAGCACCCATTAAACCGGCGCTCTCAAGTGCTTTCAATCCCGACTCAAAATGAAGGTCAAGCGTTGCTCCTTGCAATCTTACATTTCTATTTTCATCTCTTTCGTATACTTTTACGTTTATACCTTTACGCTGCAAAAGACGCGCAAGTGTTAAACCTCCAGGGCCGCCGCCAATGATTGCTACCTTTTTATTTTGTAATAGATTTATTTTATTTTTCATTTCCATCTTTATCGAATTTTTATCACTGCAAAGGAACAACTGCTTATCAGTTTAAAATAGGTAAAAACAGAGTAAGTATTGGACTATTCGAAGTTTTTGTTCCGAAAGGCCAGTGGCGAAATTCCGGCTACTTTGGTAAAAAGACGTGAAAAATAAGGATAATCATCATAACCCAATTCACCTGCTATTTCTTTTACCGAATTATCAGAATGATATAAGAGGCGTTTTGCTTCTAAGATAATACGCTGTTGAATATGATGTGTTACTGAATAACCTGTAGTGTTCTTGATACACTCATTCAGATAAGGAGTCGAAATATTTAGGAGCTGGGCATATTCCGTAGGTTTTTTGACAGCGACAAAATTATGCTCCAATAATACTTTGAAGGATTTGGTGATCGTCTCAAATCTGGAAAATTTATCTGCTGAATGCGTTTCTTCTAAATAGTAGGAAGCTATTAAAGATACTAAAACATTACAACTGTCTTTTAATAAAGAATGATATAATTTTTCTTCTTTTCTTTCAGAAAATCTCAGGCATAGCGTAACAACTTCTGAAACCATAGAAAGTTTTTCGGGAGATAACAATAGCGGCTTTACGGGTGTAATTTCTTCTAATAATTTCAGATTCTCCTGACTCAAGCTTGCATTAGTAATAGCTAAACTACTGAAACTAACATTTTCAAAAGACACGACCCTATGAACCTGATTCGGGTGAATGTAAAAAATAGAAGGAGATTCAATTGTATATTTTTGAAAATCAATTTCAAAAGAAGTTGTACCTTTTAACTGCAATGAAAACAAATGATAGTCATCCCGATGTGAATGCTTTACATCTTCAAACTGATCAGTATCTTCTACCAACATTGTTGAAATAAAAATCCCCTCTCCGCTTTCGGATTTTGCAATTATCGGGATATTTTTTGGTTTCTTCGGCATTGCCTATTTTGTTTGCTCTGCAAAGGTATTTAATTTAAATTCTCTAAATCATTTAAATAGGACAAATCAAAGTTTTGTTACTCCACCAAACAAATCTCAAAAACAGTATTTCCTACTTCACTTTTATATGAGATATATCCGCCATGCGCTTCAATAATATTTTTAGATAAAGTCAAACCAATTCCCGCGCCTTCATTTCGGGTGGTGAAAAACGGCAGAAATATTTTGTCTTCAATTTCTTTTTCTATTCCGTTTCCGTTATCTGTTATTCTAATGAAAGTTCGGTTTTCTTTGGCTTCCGCCGAAATGAAAATCTTCTTTTGAGAAACATTCTTTAAAGCATGAATACAATTGGTCAAAAGATTAATCAAAACCTGTTCGATTTGTTGTGAATCTACTTCAATCCAACGTTTAAAAGTAATTTCGTTTACCACTTCAATTCCGTTTTCTTTGAATAACGGATTCATAACCTGAATACCATTATCAATCAACTGCTCTAATTCTATTTTTTCTTTTTTTGGAGAAGGCAACATGGCCAATTTTCGATATCCTTCAACAAATTTCTGCAAATGATCGCTTCGTCTCAACATTGTCTCGACACTATTTTTTACATCTTCTAAATCTTCGGCCGATAAAGAATCCTGCTCTACCAAATCCTGTAAATTTTGACAAATAGACCGAATTGGCGTTATCGAATTTAAAAGTTCATGCGAAATCACTTTCATCAGATTCACCCATGCATCTTTCTCTTTTTTCTCCACTACATTCTGAATCGAATCCAGCAAAACAATAAAATAATCTTTTTCAAATATTTCTGTTCTTGAAGCCTGCAAAACAAAAGTTTGTTTGCTTTGTTCGTTGATACTAATTTCTACTGAAGTTTTTATTTCCTGAAAATCATCTTCTTCAATAATCTCACATAAGGATGGCAGCTGATTTTTCAGATATTTCCATTTTGAAACTTTCGGTACATTAAATTGTTTCGAGAAATAGTCATTCATTAAAAAGATATCCCAATCTGAATCCTGTTTCTGCAAAATGATAATTCCGGTTTCAATATTATTCAAAATCGAACGATAAATAATATCTTTTGAAACCTGTTCATTTTGCTTGTTTTTCAACACATCATACAACTGAAATAAATCATTGTAGCTTTTATTGAATTTATGATTCGAAAAATCGGAAGTAAAATCATTCTGCAGTATCGAAGCAATCGTTTTATCATAAAGCAAAACAAAATTCCGAACATAAAAATACATTTCACGTACCAGCAAAAAGACAATAAAGAGCCCGAAAACACCTGTGAAAAGCAATTCGGTTTTAAAAAAATAAATAGAGATTTCGATCATCACCACAATCAGGATCAATCGCAAAAACAGCAATTTATAAGTTTGAAATGTTTTAAACATGCTAATTAATATTGATGTTATATTTCTCTAAACGACGGTACAAAGCGCCTCTTGACAAGCCCAATTCTTCAGCGGTTTTGCTGACATTATTATTGTTTTTCAGCAAAGCCTTTTCAACCGCAGCTTTTTCTACAGAAGAAAGCTGAATATCATCAGGAGTTTCTTCATAAGCCGTTATGATTTCTAAATCCAAATCAGAAACGGTGATTTTATTGTTCTCGCAAAGAATGACGGCGCGTTCAATTTTATTCTCCATTTCGCGGATGTTCCCATTCCACGCATGTTTTTCAATTTGTTCCAATACTTTTTTGTCGAAAGTAATTTCGTCCCTTCCGTATTTAGCAATCATTTTGTCGAGAAGATATTCGGCTAGCGGAATTTTATCTTCATTTCGCTCGCGTAACGGAGGCAACACAATTTCCATGGTATTGATTCGGTAATACAAATCTTCCCTGAAATTTTT
Organism: Flavobacterium sp. LC2016-12; assembly: GCF_015351595.1. Lineage (GTDB taxonomy): Bacteria > Bacteroidota > Bacteroidia > Flavobacteriales > Flavobacteriaceae > Flavobacterium. The sequence continues at coordinate 313,120 of NZ_JADKPT010000005.1, forward strand.
ATCGGCAACTTCTAATTTTAGATTTAAATTGGTCGCGGTAATAATGCGAACATTCAATGGTCTGGGTTTCGTTTCTCCTAATCTGGTAACAGTTTTGGTCTGAATTACCTGCAACAATTTTGATTGCAAATGCAACGGAACGTTCCCAATTTCATCTAAAAAAATAGTTCCGTTTTGCGCCATTTCAAAACGTCCTGGCGTGTCTAGTTTGGCATCGGTAAAAGCACCTTTGGCATAACCGAATAATTCGCTTTCGAAAATATTCGAATTTAGTGAGCCTAGATCTACCGCTATAAAAGGATTATCTTTTCGCTCTGATTGACTGTAAATATGATGTGCCAAAACAAATTTTCCGGTTCCGTTTTCACCCAGAATCAAAACATTCGCATCTGTTTTTGCTACTTTATCCGCAAGAGAATAGGCCTTTTTTATAATATCAGAGGTTCCAACAAAAAAGTCGTTTTCAATTTCGACATTCTTGGTTTTCTTTTCTTTTCTGGATTTGTCAACAGCCTGCTTTACTGATTCTAATAATTTTTTGTTTTCCCAAGGTTTGAGAATATAATCAAAAGCACCGTTTTTTAAACCTTCAACTGCTGTTTCTACTTTTCCAAACGCCGTCATTAAAATAACAACCGTTTTCGGTGAAAGCGTTTTTATTTCTTTCAGCAAATACAGTCCTTCCCTTCCATCTTCAAAACCTATTCTATAATTCATGTCTAACAAAACGACGTCAATTGTTTTTTTAGACAATAATTCGACAATATTTTTCGGATTATTGAGTGTATAAATGTCTTCAAAATACTTTTTCAGGAATACTTTCGACGCAAAAAGGATGTCTTCCTGATCGTCGATGATTAATATTGAGGCATTTGTCTTTTTCATTTTTGTTCAGTTTTGGACGAAAGCTGTCCACAAATGGACAGTTTAAATTTCTCTTAAAAAATAAAATTTTAAAAATAAGGCAGTTACAAGCTTTAAATTTTTGGCATGAAAATCACATTAAGACTAACAAATCATCAAATATGTGAAACATTATTGCTGGTAAAAGTAACAAAAATAGAGCGCTAACAACTATATTGTGAATTATCTTAATTTCGAATTTGTTTCTATTACATCGGCAATAAAAATTATTAAAAAACAGAAACGGGTGCGTGTAATTCGTAAAATAATATTTAACACATAGAAACATAGTTTTTCTTTGTCTAAAAAGAAAATTGAAAGAAACTTGTTTCCAACACATAGACAGCGCTATGTGTTTTAAAAAAAGTGAAACGCCTTTTTTAAGTTTACAAAATCTATGTTTCTATGTGTTAATATAAATTATGCGCATCAAATTAAAAACATCAATCTAAAACAACAATTATGATCAGCATTACAAAACTTTCAAAAATTTTTAGAACTGAAGAAATAGAAACAAATGCATTAAGCGAAATTTCATTAAACATCAATCAGGGCGATTTCGTATCCATTATGGGACCATCAGGGAGCGGAAAATCAACTTTACTAAATATAATTGGTTTATTAGACAGTGCTTCCGGAGGAAGTTATCAGCTTTTAGGTCAGGAAATGATTGGCACGAAAGAAAAAGCAAAATCAAAAGCCCGAAAAGAAAACATTGGTTTCATCTTTCAGAACTTTAATTTAATTGATGAATTATCTGTTTTTGATAATATCGAATTACCGCTTATTTACAACGATGTTCCATCGGCTGAAAGAAAGAAAAAAGTAAACGAGATTGCTAATAAATTAGGTATTTCGCACCGTTTGAAACATTACCCTCAACAACTTTCAGGAGGTCAGCAACAACGTGTGGCGGTTGCAAGAGCATTAATTAATGATCCCAAAATTATTTTGGCCGATGAGCCAACAGGAAACCTGGATAGTAAAAACGGAAATGAAGTAATGGAATTACTAACCGATTTACACGCCAACGGAGCCACCATTTTGATGGTTACACACTCCGATTACGATGCTTCTTTCTCTCAAAAAACCATTTTGATGAAAGACGGAATTATACTTTCTGAAAAAACAAACAATAGAAATGTTGACGTTTTTACAGTCTCTTTAAACAACTAAAGTCATGCTTAAAAACTGGACTAACATATTTATATACCACATCAAAAACAACAAGCTTTTTACGGCTTTGAATGTTTTGGGTTTGGGAATTGGAATTGCCGGATTAATTTTCGCGATTTTATATTGGAATGAAGAACATTCTTATGACCAATGGAATCCCGAAAAAGATAAAGTCTACTCGGTAATGAGTAATCTTGGAGGAGGGAATATCTGGGCTGTATCTTCAGCAATGCCAGCCCCTATTTTAAAATCTACCACTTCTTATTTAGATGCTTATTGCTATTTTAGAACCAATTACTCGAAGCAAACCATACAATACCAAGGAAAAACAGAGTTAGTTGACAAGATTCTTACAGCGCAAAGCAGTTTCTTTTCTTTTTTTCCTTTCGAATTTATTCGTGGTAACGCAAAAAGCGCTATTCACGATCGTAACAGCATTGCAATTTCTGAAGAAACGGCTTCACGTTTGTTTAAAGACGAGAATCCGATGGGAAAACAAGTGCGATATGCTGAACGAATTTTTGTTGTTCGGGGCGTGTATCGATTAACCGAAAAATCTTCGGTGATGCCTGCTGCCATTACAACGGTTATAGAAGAGGATTTAGAAAAAAACAGAGAAAGCTGGGGTTTGAATTATGGATTAATGCTTAAGCTAAAAAAGCAAAGTGATACAACTGCAGTTATTAAAAAACTGGATCAAATCTTTCTTGAAGAAAACTACAAAAAACAGGCAAAGAATGAAGGTATGTCTCTGGAAGCGTTTATAAAAAGATACGGCGAACCTCTTAAAGCAGAGTTATTACCCCTCACCAGCGCGAGACTGTATCAGGGAAATACTTCCTTTGCCGAAGGAAATGCCAATCTGACTTTTTTACGCATACTGATGGCTTTATCCATACTTATACTGTTATTATCGATTGCCAATTACATTAACCTTGCTACTGCCAATGCTGTTAAACGTGCTAAAGAAGTGGGTATCAGAAAAGTTATTGGTGCCTCAAAATTGCAAATCATTATTCAGTTCGTATTTGAAACCATATTGATTACACTTTTTTCAGTATTGCTGGCTCTGGTAATTGTAGAACTTTCATTGCCTTTTTACAACGCTTTATTAAACAAAAACCTCATTCTGATCGGAAGTCAGTTCTATCTTCAACTAGTATTAATTTTTATTCTCGTTGTTTTTGTTTCCGGTGTGATTCCTGCGATCTACATCTCCAATTTTGAAGTACTGAAAGTTTTAAAAGGAAACTTTTCGAGGAGCAAAAGCGGTGTATGGCTTCGTAACGGAATGCTGATTTTACAATTTGCTATTGCCACTTTTTTTATCATTGGCTCTTTTATCGTGTACCAGCAGGTAAATTTTATGGCTGAAAAAGATTTGGGTTTTAAAGGAGCGCAAGTTATCGATATTTCGTTTAGCTCTAAAAAAGGAAAAGGACAATTTGAAAGATATAAAGCTATTCAGCAGGAACTTCAAAAAATTACCGGCGTCGAAGCTGTTTCTGCAGGATCATTCTCTATTGGAGGTATAGAAAACTCATGGTCAGGTTTACATTATAAAACTAATAAGGAGGTTATAACTCAGGGAATGGGTGTTGATTTTGGAATGCTGAAACTATTGAACATACAAGTGATAAAAGGACGTGATTTAACAGAAAAAATTTCCTCCGACAGCATTTCAAATGTTTTATTAAATGAAACTGCAGCGAAAACACTGCTGGAAAAAGACCCAATAAATAAGATCGTCAACTGGGAGGATGGTAATTATAAGGTTGTCGGAATCGTAAAAGACTTTAATTATTTTGGGCTTGAAAACAAAATTGGCCCGATGATTTTCTTTCACATTAAAATAGTACCATGGGCTCAAAATTCAATGCATACGATCGCGGTTAAAATTTCTCCAGATCAAATGTCTGAAACCATTGATGCTATTGGAAAGTTTTGGAAAACAAAAGTTGATGCCGAATATCCTTTTGAATATAATTTCGTCGACAGAAACTTTGCCAGAACCTATAAAAAATATCAGGACCAAAGTCAGTTGTTTTCACTCTTAAACGGAATTGTGATCCTGATTGCCGTTTTCGGATTGTTTGCTTTAGCTTCTTTTTCTATGGAAAGAAGATTGAGAGAAATTGCGATCAGAAAAACATTGGGCGCTGAAACCAATATTTTGCTGAAAGAATTATCTAAACAATATGTGATTTTCTGTTTGATTGGTTTTATGATCGGAATAATTCCCGCCTATCTTTTATTGCGAAAATGGCTTGAAAATTTCGCCTTCAGAATTGACATTCCTGCACTTCCTTTCTTTGTTGCTCTTATTGCGTTAATGTTCCTAACCTTAACAATTGTATTGGCAAAAGCGTATCAGGTAACCAAAATTGATGTTCTTAAATACTTAAAATACGAGTAAAATGCTAAAAAACTGGTTTAACATATTTATCTATCACTTCAAAAACAACAAATTCTTTACGGCTTTAAATGTTTTAGGATTATCAATAGGAATCGCGGGATTAATATTTGCATTACTTTATTGGAACGACGAACAAAGTTACAATAGCTGGAATCCTGAAAAAGACAATGTTTATCAAGTACTGGTTCAGTTGACTGACACACCTGTTAATACCGATAATACCGTACGATTAAAAGCCTATTTACAAAAAGATTCAAATGTCGAAAATATTGTTTTTGCAGATAGTTGGTATCAAAAGAGTAAAATCATTTACAACGGAAAGAAAGAACTCGTTGATAAAATAATCAATGTCGAAAGTGATTTCTTTTCTCTATTTCCTTTCAAAATTATTCAAGGAAATAGAAACGGTGCTATAAAAGACGGAGCAAGTATTGTGATCTCTGATGATCTCGCAAAGCGCATTTTTGGTAATACAAACCCAATTGGCAAACAAATCAACTGTCTTGATAATTTGTTTGTAGTTCGTGCAGTGTATCACATTCCTGGTAATTCTTCGATTGCTCCAAATGTTGTAGTAAATCGAATGAAAGATCTTGCTGATCCGGCTCAAAGCAGAAGTTTGTTTGCTTTAAAAATACTTTTGAAACTAAAAGATCCATCAAAAGTAGAGCTCACCCGAAAGATGCTCGAAAAAGCCTATTATGATGAAGTTATCGTAAGAGAGTCTAAACAAGCTGGTTTTACTCCTGAAGAAATGACAAAAAAAGTAGGTCATTTTTCTGTTTTCATGGAGCCTCTTTCAAAAGCAAGATTACAGTCTATCACAGATGGTTATCCTGAAGGTCGTGGCAATTATCAGTTTTTGAAAATTATGGTGGGACTATCGATTTTGATTCTTATTTTATCTATCGTCAATTACATAAACTTGGCAACGGCCAATGCAATAAAACGCGCTAAAGAAGTAGGAATTCGTAAAATTATTGGTGCATCAAAAAGTAATATTATATTCCAGTTTATATTTGAAACAACCTTACTTACTTTGTTTTCCATCTTTCTGGCTTTAGTAATTGTAGAATTGACATTGCCTTATTACAACAATTTCCTAAACAAGAATTTAATGATTATTGGAGGACAGTTCTATTTGCAATTAATTCTAATTTTTATCATTACGATTTTAGTTGCAGGAATATTTCCGGCTGTTTATGTTTCCAATTTTGAAACATTGAAAGTTCTGAAAGGTAATTTTGCAAGAAGTAAAAATGGCGTTTGGCTGCGCAACGGAATGCTGATTTTTCAATTTGCTATTGCTACATTCTTTATTATTGGCTCAAGCATTGTGTACCAGCAAGTAAAATACTTAAGCGAAAAAGATCTTGGCTTTAAAGGAGATCAGTTGATTGCGATCGACTTAAACCTTCCTCCTTCTTACTACGGAGGAGAAAACATTGATAAAAACATTTTCAACAAATACAGCACCATAAAGCAAGAATTAAGCAAGATTGACGGAGTTGAAAGCGTTTCAACCGGACTTGTATCTTTTGATGGTGCAGACAATTCGTTGGCACCACTTTTATATCACGATGTGCTTTTTAAAGCAAAACATATTGGAATAGATTTCGGAATGCTTGAAATGATGAAAATCAAGATGATAAAAGGTAGAGGATTAGACAAAAAAATAGCATCTGATACCGTAAATTCTATCATGATAAATGAAACAGCTGCAAAGTTGATGAACATGAAGAATCCGATTGGGGAAGAAATTCTGATTCGAAATCAGAACTTAAAAATTGTTGGAGTTGTAAATGATTTCAATTTATTAAGTCCAGAAGTCAAAGTTCCGCCAATGACATTTTACCATATAGAAACCTTACAGATGGCTGAAGATATGAGTGTCGTATATGTGAAATTAAAATCGCAGTACGCTGAAAACACCATTGCCGACATTAAGAAATTCTGGACAGCAAATGTTGATCAGGAATATCCTTTTACCTATGATTTTGTAGATAACCAATATGCTAGAACGTACGAGGCATACATCAAGCAAAAGAACCTTTTTTCGCTGTTAAATGTAATTGTGATTCTTATTGCCCTTTTCGGATTATTCTCTTTGGCTACTTATTCGATACAAAGACGAATGAAAGAAATCGCAATCAGAAAAACACTCGGCGCTGAGACGAATATTTTATTAAAAGAATTATCCAAACAATATATTTTGTATTGCATAATTGGTTTCATAATAGCATTGTTTCCAGTTTATTATTTACTAAACAAATGGCTGGAGAATTTTGCTTTTAGAATAGACATTAGCATCTTTCCATTCCTTCTCGGATTCGTCATTTTATTAATTCTGACCTTGATAATTGTACTTTCAAGAGCTCATTCCGCTACAAAAACTGATGTTTTAAAATACTTAAAATACGAATAACATGCTAAAAAACTGGGTCAACATATTTATTTATCAATTCAAAAACAACAAGTTCTTTACGGCCTTAAATGTTTTAGGATTATCAATAGGAATCGCGGGGTTAATATTCGCATTACTTTACTGGAACGACGAACAAAGTTACAATGCCTGGAATCCTGAAAAAGACCATGTTTATCAGGTTTTGGTTCAACTAAGCGATACGCCCGCCGGGTCAGATTGTGCCTTATTCCTAAAACCGGCTTTAGACGAAGATCCAAATATCGAATCTACACTATATGCTGACTATTGGTATCAAAAGGATAAAATTATTTACAAAGGAAAAAAGGAATTTGTAGATAAAATTATCAATGTCGAACAAAATTTCTTTTCTTTTTTTCCTTTCGAAATTATTCAGGGTGATGCAATTTCAGCTATAAAAGATGATTCGAGCATTGCTATTTCAGATATTACGGCCAAAAGGATTTTCGGAAATGAAAACCCCGTTGGAAAACAAATAAAATGCTTTGACCAGCTTTTTTCTGTACGGGCCGTGTATCATATTCCCGGAAATTCCTCGATTGCGCCACATGCCATCATCAATAAAATGAAGGAATTGACAACTTCCGGACAGCCAAATCCGTTTATTTTAAAGTTATTACTAAAAGTAAAAGACCCGTCAAAAGTTGATCTTACAAGACAGAAACTCGAAAGAATGTACAACCATGATTTTATTAAACTACTTTCCAAAGAAGCCGGTTTTACGCCTGAAGTCATGGCTAAAAAAGTAGGGCATTTTAGGGTTATTCTTGAACCTTTATCAAAAGCCAGATTACATTCGATAGCAGATGGTTATCCTGAAACGCGAGGAAATTATCAGTTTTTAATGATTATGATGGGCTTGTCTCTTTTGATTCTCATTTTATCGATTGTTAATTACATCAATCTTGCAACTGCTAATGCTGTAAAGCGGGCGAAAGAAGTTGGAGTACGTAAAATTTCGGGTGCTTCAAAAGGCGATATTGTTAATCAGTTTCTTTTTGAAACGGTTTTAACCACGACTTTTTCTATTTTACTGGCGTTAGTAATTGTAGAGTTGACTTTGCCATATTATAACAACTTTTTAAGCAAAAACATTGTACTTCTTGCCAGTCAGTTTTACATACAATTGCTATTAATTTTTATCATTACAATTTTGGTGGCAGGATTATTTCCGGCCATTTATATATCCAATTTCGAAACTTTTAAAGTTTTGAAAGGAAATTTCGGAAGAAGTAAAAACGGTATCTGGCTGCGTAACGGAATGCTTATTTTTCAGTTTGCCATTGCTGCCTTTTTTATTATTGGCTCCAATATCGTATACCAGCAAATTAAATATTTACAGAATAAAGATCTGGGTTTTAAGGGCGATCAGGTAATTTCTCTTTCTTTAAATTTTCCATCGGTTGATTACCAGGGAGAAAATGCAGCCCAAAATATTTACAACAAATACAACATCATAAAACAGCAGCTCAGCAAAATTAAAGGCGTCGAACAAATCTCCACGGGCCTTATTGCGTTTGATGGTTCAGACAATTCAATATCGGGGGTTTTATACAATGATGAACTTTTTAAAGAACGCATTATCCCTTTAGATTTTGGCATGTTTGAAATATTGAACATCAAAATAATTAAGGGGAGAAATTTTGATAGAAAACTGGCTTCAGACACTATCAATTCTGTGATCATAAACGAAAGCGCATTAAAATTAATGAATATTAAAGATCCTCTTGGCAAGGAACTTATAATTCGAGATCAGAAATTAAAAATAATTGGTATTGTTAAGGATTTCAACTTGTTAAGTCCTGAATTAAAAGTACCGCCAATGGCTTTTTACAATATCAAAATGTTTGGAATGACATATAATATTAACAAAGTTTATGCAAAACTAAAACGGGATGATCTGGAAAATACGATTGCCAATATCGAAAAATTATGGTCGAAAGTCGATACCGAATATCCGTTTCAATATGATTTCGTAGATAAAGAATATGCGAGAACTTATGAATCGTATGTGAAGCAAAAAAACTTATTTTCACTGCTAAACATTGTAGTAATTCTAATTGCGCTTTTTGGTTTATTCGCTTTAGCGTCTTATTCGATACAAAGAAGAATGAAAGAAATCGCTATCAGAAAAACGCTTGGCGCCGACACAAATGTTCTGCTAAAAGAATTATCCAAACAATATATTTTGTATTGTACCATTGGCTTTATAATCGCATTGTTTCCGGTATATTATTTACTGAACAAATGGCTGGAGAATTTTGCTTTTAGAATAGACATTAGCATTTTTCCATTCGTTCTCGGATTCATCATTTTATTAATTCTGACTTTAATCATTGTACTTTCAAGAGCTTATTCAGCTACAAAAACAGACATCTTACAGTATTTGAAATATGAATAAAATCATCTTACTTTTTATAATCTTAATTCATTAAAAAACAGAAAACTCCATTATTGCTAATGGAGTTTTTTTGTATTATCTTAAATCAAAGGAATCAAATTTATTACTCAAATAATTCCTCCGTTTTATTTAAAAATTTTTCTGTAGCTTCTCCAATGTCGATATTCATTCTCTCTGCCAAAACGGTAAGCCACCAAATAGATTCTCCTAATTTGTGTTTTAATTCTTCTTCTGTATTACCTTTTGGCCATCTCCCTTGCTGCGACATTACATGGCGTCCAACCAAACCTGCATCGGTTAAAAAAGCCAAGGCATCTTCTTCAACCGTCCATTCACTGCCATGGTGTGTAAGTTCAAGCTCACGATATTTTGCTCTTATTTTTAAAGAACGTTCCTTTAATTGTTCAAAATTTATTGATGCCATAATTTAATTTTTATTAAATAACTCCTGAAAAGCTACTGGACTCACATTCGTTTTTTTCTTAAATAATTTATTGAAAGATTGCGGATGCTCAAAACCTAACTTATAAGCGATTTCTGAAATGGAAAGCGTGCCTTTTGCAATATATTCTTTTGCTTTTTCGATCAATTTATCATGAATAAATTGTTGTGTGTTTTGTCCCGAAATACTTCGTAACAAATCGCTTAAATATCTTGATGATAATTGCAGTTCATCCGCTACAAATTGCACCGTTGGCAAACCATTTTCCAGAGGTTTTTCCGTATTAAAATAATCTTCAAGCAGATTTTCAAGTTTCGAAAGCACATCGTTATTAACCACTTTTCTAGTAATAAACTGCCTGTTATAAAAACGATTGCTGTAATTAAGCAAAAGTTCTAATTGCGAAATAATAACATCCTGACTAAAATTATCAATTCGTTGATCTAGTTCTTCCTGAATATTAGCAAAAACAGCCAGAATTGTTTCCTTTTCTTTCTCAGATAAATACAAAGCTTCTGCCGCCGAATAGGAGAAAAACCCATACTTTTTAATATTCTCATTTAAAGTATAAGGCCGAATAAAATCAGGGTGAATATTAAGAGACATTCCGCTATAATCAGCTTCTTCTTCCTGTATTTTCAAAATTTGTCCCGGCGCAACAAACGACATTCCACCTTCTTCAAAATCATAAAAACCATGTCCGTAACGCAATTTTCCGGAGAAATTTGTTTTAAAAGATATTTTGTAAAAATCTAAAATGATACCTTGTTCAAAATCCTTCGGGTCAAAAATCGCTTTACCATAATCCAAAAGACTAATCAGCGGATGCATTGGTTTTGGCTGTCCCATCGCTTTATGCAGTTCTGATATCGACTGGAATATTTTAGGCTGATTTTTCATTTTTAGAAATACTAGTGTACAAATTTACAAAATGTTCTACTGGCGCAATGTTCCAGCTGACGGTACTTTGATCAATCATATCGTGTACAACTGAATCACTCAATTCTGTCATCAATTTGTGCATGGCGTTTGTACCATCTTCAGTGCTATCCCAAACTAGCATATCGTATACAATGCCTTTTTTTAATTCGAAAATAGTTCTGGAACAAAATCCGACTTGTCGTTTTAAAAATGCATCAATTTCAGCATTAGCATCAATAAATTGTTGTGTTGTAAAACCATTGAGTTTAAAAGTAGTCAATTCTATCGCTTTATTTTTCATCTGATTCAAAAATTAAAAAGTAAACATTGTTTTGATATTTTGCACCTGAGTTTCGGCACCCAATTTCAAACGTTCATCATATAAAGCATTGGCATCATTTCCCGCAACATATCGCAGTTGATTTTTATTATCGATAGCCGCTTCGTAGATAATTTGGGCAACATCTTCGGCTTTGGTATAACTCTCCAATTTTTCCGGGCTATAGCCTTTGCTAACTTCAGCAGTTAGTTTTTCATAAGCAGGATGTTGTCCAACTTCCATAGAGCGAACCGCAAAATCAGTTTGCATTCCGCCCGGAGCAACTACTTTTACCTGGATCCCAAATTGAACCAATTCAGACGCTAAACTTTCAGAAAAGCCATCTACAGCGAATTTAGTTGCACTGTAAATAGAACAGGTCGGGAAACCCATTAAACCAAAAGTCGAAGTCACATTAATAAAAATGCCACTTTTCTTTTCGCGAAAGTGAGGTACAAATTCCTTAGAAACTTTTATTACGCCCAATAAATTAGTCTCGATTTGGCGTTCGATTTGTTCTTCCTCCAAAGATTCTAAAGCACCTATTAAACCATATCCGGCATTATTTAATACCACATCAACAGAATATTTATCTGTAATCTTTTTGATAGTTGCTTTTATTTGTTCCGAATTAGAAACGTCTAACGGAAGTACAATTACATTTTCTAGTTGATTTAATTCCATTTCCTTTTCCGGATTTCGCATTGTCGCGATTACCTGCCAGCCTTTGCTTTGAAATAATCTTGCCGTTGATTTTCCTAAACCTGATGAAGCTCCTGTAATAACTATTGTCTTTTGCATTTTTTAATTATTTTAAAATTATAATGCAAAGATCAGCCGAAGTATAAAGTTGGGATTAGCCGTTTTGGAGGATATGTTAGCCAAAATGACCGTACTAATTATTTTAAATCTACACTGAATGAATTACCTATTCCTTTTATAATCCCCCTCGTAGATTGTTTAATAAAACTTAGAATAACATCACGCTCTATTGTTTTTTCAAAATTTTGGGCAATTAAATTCAAAGCACTTGTGGTATTTCTTTTCTCCATGAAAATGACACGGTAAATATCTTTTAACTCGTTAATCTTATCAACTTTAAAACCTCTTCTTTTTAGTCCAATTACATTTAAACCACAATAAGACAAAGGTTCTCGCGAGGCTAAAACATAAGGAGGAATATCTTTTACAATCCGGCTCATTCCACTAATCATAGAATGTTCTCCAATAATAGAAAACTGATGAATAGCGGTCAGGCCACTAATATTAGCCCAATCTCCTACTATAACTTCACCAGCCATTCCAACACTAAATCCAATAATACAATTATTGCCAACAAAACAATCATGTCCAATATGAGCGTTAGACATTAATAAGTTATTATTACCAATAGTAGTTTTTCCTTTAGATGACGTTCCTTTGTTAACCGTTACAAACTCCCGAATAATGTTATTATTCCCAATTTCCAATAAAGTATCTTCTCCTCTGTATTTTAAATCTTGAGGAATACCTCCTAGTATAGCTCCAGAATGTATTTGGCAATCTTTACCTATTCTTGTTCCATTAAGAATGGAAACATTATTTCCTATCAGGCAATTATCACCAATAACTACATTATCTTCAATTGTGCTAAAATTACCAATATGAACATTATTGCCAATTATAGCTTTTTTTCCTATTACAATATTCTTTTTCAATTTGCTTTTATTTAATAAAAGCAAATGTGATCAAAAAACTAATAATTTTTATTGATCTAAAGTCAATTAATTGCAGCTCGTATTCTACTTAACGTTTCCTGACTTACACCAATTAATGAGGCGATATACTTCATCTTACTTTTTAAAATAATCTGCGGAAACGACTCCAGAAGATACAAATATTTCTCCTGCGCATTCATTTGTCTGAAAACATGATGAAATTCATTAATCTTAGAAAGATAAAGTCTAAGCTGCTTAATATGAAACTTTAAAAATAGTGGATATTCCAAAAGGATTATTTCATCCGAATAGGATAAAGAATATACAATAGTTTCTTCACAAGCCTGAAAACTTTCAAATGAAGGTTTCTGTTCAAAAAAGCTGCTCAATGATGTCACAAATTGATTATCGGTATAGATCCATTTTGTTACTTCACCCCCATCCTCCCTACAAAATCGTCGAATCGCACCTACTTTAATGAAATAAATTTTCCTGCAGATCTTACCTTCTTCAACAATAAATTCACCCTTCTTAAACTTTTCAATAACAAAATACTTCTTTACTGCATCCTCCGTTTCCATATCTAGTTCTTGAAAACTATTAATCACTTGAATTAACTCAACCATATCTACATTAATTTCCAGCTAATTTACCAATATAATTAAAGAATGTATTTTAAATTTATTAAGCTAGATGATAATTTCGCTTACTAAATTTAATATTTAAAAAAAAGAAACACGTTTAGAATCATTCTGAAGAAAAAATTAATAAAGCGTTAAAGGCTATTTTGGGCATTTCCCTTTAGGCCGGGCTGTCCGCTATATTCCCGATGAACAAAGATTACGGCAAAAAAGCTTGTTTTTCTAAATCGGGATATTCCGCTCCTATCTGAGCGCAGTCTACGAACTTGAAGAGTTTTTTTCAAAAGAAACTTTGATACGGTACTGCTATTTAACCGCAAAGAACGCAAAGAGATACGAAAAATTCGCAATGAACTGCTTTGCGACCTCAATAAAGTCAAGCTTAAACGCACAGGAAAAACAACCTTTGCGTTCTTAGCGATAAAAAAACAAAAGTAATGTAAAATAAAAAACCCCTCCCGATAAATCAGGA
>NZ_JADKPT010000006.1 GCF_015351595.1 Flavobacterium sp. LC2016-12
ACTTGTGTTTGTCTCAATTCTTTTATTTCCGAATACGCCGTTTTTATGGACTTCACATCACAACACATTCTTTTCTGAGAACTTTACAACATATCGAATTAAGCTTCTTTTTAGCCTTTTTCCGCCTTTGCCACGAAGACACCAAGGCAAAAAGTCTCTTTTCACTGCTTTTCCGGCACGTATCTTTCTATACTTATATATAAGCCCTCTCTTGAAAACAACTCTCCTAGCCCCGATAGTAGTGGAAATCCTTTTGTGGTGGGGTTCACCACAAAAGATTGTAGCGGATAGCGGGAAATAGCTCCTTATTAAAATACTAATTCTTCTCTAAAGAATCCTTCTTATATAATATAGTAGAAATTCCACCTTTATATATGTACAAAAAAAAACAAACCCGACATGTTCTAAGAACTTGTCGGGCTTGGAATCCGTTATGTTTTAAATATTAATCGAACCGAATGGCTTTTACCGGCGAGATTCTCGTTATGATATAGGATGGAATTAACAATACCAGGAAACAAATCGTAACGGTTAGTATATTCAGAAGTATAATATAACCCCAGTTTATACATACTGGTGCTACGTTGACATAATAGTTTTCGGGGTTTAAATGGATTACACCAAACTGCTGCTGAATTAACAATAATGAAATACCGATTAAGTTACCCCAGAAGAGCCCTCTTATAATAAGATAAAATGCATTGTACAAAAATATTTTACGAACTGTCCAGTTATTTGCCCCAAGTGCTTTTAGAATTCCAATCATTTGAGTACGCTCTAGAATAAGAACCAATAATGCCACAACCATATTAATAGTCGCTACTAATATCATAACAGCAAGAATGACTATTATATTGAAATCGAAAAGCTGCAGCCAGTCAAAAATGTAACTGTATTTTTCTATTATTGTCTCAGTATCCAGCGTCGATGAAGTTTGCTCGTAAACTTCATCTCCTGTTTCTTTAATTTTGGTAAAGTCTTTGACAAAAACCTCAAAAGCACCGACCTGATCTGGAGCCCATTTATTTATTTTTTGGATATGACGAATATCTCCTATAATATATGTCGCATCGAAATTTTGAAAACCTGAATTAAAAATCCCTGTAATTTTAAATCGGCGGCTATTTGGCATTTTGCCTTGTTCTTCTTTTATAAAGAAAGTATTGAATTTATCGCCTACTTTTAAATTGAGACGATCAGCAAGAAATCTTGAAATTATAACTTCTTCATTTAGTTCTTTCGTGAAATCAGGCAATCTTCCTTCTACTAAATATTCTTTTATATTATTCCAATCATAATCGGCACCAACTCCTTTGAAAATAATTCCTTCAAAAGCATTTTCGGTTCGAATGATTCCGGCCTTACTTGCGATTGCCTGAATGTGCTTTACTTCAGGAACAGATTTGAAATTGGGATAAAAATCTTGTTTTTTAGAAATAGGAACCAAAGTTACCTCGGAATTGTTATTGTCGTAATTCGAAATGATAACCTGACCATTGAAAGCTGAAACTTTGTCGCGTATTTTTTGCTGTAAACCTATTCCGGTTGCAACTGAAACCAACATCATAATAATACCGATGGCAATAGCCGAAATGGCAATTTTTATAATTGGTGCTGAAATACTGCTTTTATAATCTTTGGCAGTGATTAGTCTTTTGGCTATAAAATATTCTAGATTCAATTTTTATATTATCTGATTAGTGGTTTAGTCCTTTATTTGACATTCAACTGTCTTCAAAAATACATTTTAAAAAGTAAAAAAGAATTGTTCCGAAAAACAATTACAAAACATTTAAGTTCTAAAGTGGTAATTTCTTTTTCATTTCTTCTACTATATTATATGCTGCCGGGCAAATGGCGACATTTTTTAAAGTAAGATCTGCAATCTGATGAAACTTTTTTCGATCTGTATGAGGAAATTCCCTGCAGGCTTTTGGACGTACATCGTAAATCATACAATAGTTTTCACTATCCAGAAAAGTACAAGGGACACTTTTTAAAACATAATCTTTGTCCTCGTCAATACGAAGATACTGATCGATAAATTGCTGCGGTTTTTGTCTGAAAGATTTTGAAATTCTTTCGATATCAGCCAAAGTAAACAACGGCCCGGTTGTTTTACAACAATTGGCACATTGCAGGCAATCCGTTTTTTTAAATTCGGCATCATGTAAATCCTGCATGATGTAATCTAAATTCTTCGGCTGCTTCTTTTTCAGCTTATCAAAATACTTTTTGTTTTCGATATGCTTATCTTTGGCTAACTTATTTAAGTTATTTAAAATTTGTTTCAAGTTTAAAATTTAAAGTTGATGTGCAAAATTAAACAACTTTAAACTTGAAACCTTAAACTTTGAACTAAATTACCATGAAAGATCTTTTTGGAAAAGCGATGTACGATTTTCAGACCAATAATTCGCCTGAAGATATAATAACAGAAACTTCTATTTCTGAAGAAGATGAAATGAGTGTCGATTACTTATTTCGTTCTTATAATGAAATGCCTAAACTGGAACAAAAAGCACTTCAATTGACTACAGGAAAAACACTTGATGTAGGTTGTGGAGCCGGAAGTCACAGTTTATCATTACAAAATGATCGCAATTTAGATGTAACTTCAATTGATATTTCTGAAAAAGCAATAGCAACCTGTAAACTTCGTGGTGTTAAAAATGCAAAAGTTCAGAATATATTAGATTATGAAGGAGAAAAATTTGACACTATTATTTTATTAATGAATGGAGTTGGAATTTTTGGAAAATTAGATAATTGCAATAAATATTTATCTAAGCTAAAATCACTATTAAATCCAGATGGCCAAATTTTATTAGACAGCTCAGATATTATTTATATGTTTGATGAAGATGAAGACGGTGGGAAATGGATTCCCTCAAATAATGATTATTACGGTGAATTAGTATTTAATATTTCGTACAAAGGAGAAAAAGAAGACCCTTTTGATTGGTTGTATCTTGATTATAACACATTGCAAAACGCTGCTATTGCAAATGGACTAAAATGCGAACTAATTTTAGAAGGTGATCACTATGATTATTTAGCTAAACTTTCAATATAAAAACATCATTACAGTATTATGGAAGAACTAAATTTAGAGAAATTAAAATTTCCCATTGGAAAATTTGAAGCGCCGAAAGCGTTTACCTCTGAATATATTTCAGAAAAAATAGCGGAAATCGAGTCCTTTCCTGAAAGACTAAGAAAAGAATCGCTTCATTTGAGTGATGAACAATTAGACACACCTTATCGTCCTGGCGGATGGACGGTTCGTCAAGTAATACATCACTGCGCCGAAAGTCATATGAATTGTTTCATTCGAATTAAATGGGCTTTGACGGAAAATAATCCTGTCATAAAAGCGTATGACGAGACTTTATGGTCTGAATTACCCGATAATTTAAGAATGTCGATTCAACCAACATTAAGTTTATTGGAAGGATTACATTACAGAATAGGCTTTATCTTGAAAAATTTATCAGAAACTGATTTAAAAAAATCATTTATCCATCCAGAAAACAATTCTGAATATCAAATTAAACAAATTATCGGAACTTATGCCTGGCATGGAAATCATCATTTGGCACACATTACCACTTTAAAAAAATATAAAAACTGGGACTAAACAAAATTTGTTTATTTTTTTTTACACATATGTATATAAACAAAAATCTCTTCAGTTGAAGAGATTTTTGTTTATATTACTTAAGGGATATTCAAATATTTATGAGTCTGAAGTGAAACCCTCCATTTTGGATTATTCATTACATAATCAACAATTAGCGGAGTCATTTCCTCTTTCTTACTCCATTCTGGCTGAAGGAATAAAATTGCATTATCGTTTACCAAATCTGCTTGCTCTTCTGCAAAGATAAAATCATGTTTATTATAAATAATCACTTTTAACTCATGTGCATTATCATAAACGGTTTGAGTAGGTAATTTATTTTTTTTCGGAGAAAGACAAATCCAATCCCAGGTTCCTGAAAGCGGATAAGCACCTGATGTTTCAATATGAACTTTTAAATTTTTATCTTTTAACTGCTGTGTCAACAAACTCATGTCCCAGGTTAAAGGCTCTCCTCCAGTAATTACAACGGTATCTGCATAACTTGAAGCATTCTTTACAATTAAATCAACACTTGTTGGCGGATGCAATTCTGCATTCCAACTTTCCTTCACATCGCACCAGTGGCAACCCACATCGCAACCTCCAATTCTAATAAAATACGCAGCGGTACCAGTATGGAAACCTTCTCCCTGAATGGTATAAAACTCTTCCATTAAAGGCAACATCGCTCCTTTATTAACTTCTAATTGTATTTCTTTTGATAACATTATTTTATTTTAAAGTGCAAAGATAGTCAATTAAATACGGAACAAAAAAAACCGACAGTTCAAAGGAACTATCGGTTTTATATTTATTTGAATAACCTTTCTTATTTTAAAGCTTTCACAGATTGAGTAGCATAAGCGTTAGTTGGATCTAAAACTAAACTTTTATTGAAATTCTCAATAGCTTTTGCTTTGTCAGTGTTAGCATAAGCAGCACCAATCGAATTGTACGATTCTACAATTTTTTTAACTGTAGCAGGTTTTGCTAATTCTTCAGCACCTTTTGCAGTTGTTTTATTGATATACTCTTGGTAGTTTTTGATAATTAAATCATCTTTCTCCAATAAGTTATTGATTCTACCTTTGTATAAGTAAGCCTCATCATAAGTAGGAGAAGCAACCAACACTCTGTCAAAAGCTGCATCAGCCTTAGCTAAAGCAGCAGCATCCATCGCAGTTTTTTCTTTATTTGCATTTGCATAGTAAAGAGAAATACCATAGTATACATTATCATTTAGATAATTTTTTTGCTCAGTATTGCTAGTACTCAATTCATAAATCGAAGCAGCTTGGTTGTATTGTTTTTTACCAAACAATTCTTTTCCAAAATCTCCAAGATCTTCTACAGCTAATGGCTCTACTGCAACCGCTTTTTTGATTTCAGCCAAACCAGCTTCAAAAGCAGCAGGATCTACTACACCAGCAGCATCAGTTCCTTTTTTAATTTTAGCAAATCCTAAATATAAATTATCTTTTGCGATAACTTTGTTTGATGGCACTTTCATGTAATCTTCTAATGATTTAATTGCAACATCATAGTTACCATTTTCATAAGCAGAATATCCTAAATATCTGTAAATTCTAGGATTAACTTTATCCAACTCAATCATTTTGTTAGCTTCTTTTTCAAGAGCTTTATAATCTTCAACTAAGATCAAGAAATCTGCATGACGCATCCTAGAGTTCATAGAATAATCTGTTAAACTCAAGTACTTCTCGTAGTTCTGAATTGCTTTTTGATAATTAACCTGTCTTGTAGAAGGCTTGTTTCTAGCCCATTTGTAATAGGTTTCAGCAAGCTCTCTGTAAACTGGTCCGTAATTAGCATCTACAGCAATAACTTCATTGAAAGATTTAATTGCTTCATCGTAAGATTTAGCACCTTTTAATAAAACACCTAATTGCATTTTTGCTCTTAAAAGCGTTGGGTCAGCAGTAAATGCGTCACGGTAAGCTTTGTATGCATCATTTTGATTGTTTGCTCCATAATAAGCATCACCAATTGCCAAAAGTGCAGTTGCGTTTTGAGGCTCTAATAATAAAGCCTTCTTTAAACTAGCAACAGCATTTGTATAATCAGGATTTGTAGAATTCATATAAGCTCTACCGATGTAAATAAACTCATTTACATCTTTACGCTTCATATCTTTTGTAGCTAAACCGAAATTTGCCTGAGCCGAAGCCGCATTTTTTGCATCAAGATCCAATTGACCTAAACCGATATAATTTAAGTTTTTCTTATCTGCTGCTTCTAATCCATTTAAGTAATAAATTTTAGCAGAATCAACAATAGCTTGGTTTAAGTATACATTACCTAAAACAAAATTAGCTTCTCCATCAGAAGGTTTTGCTTTGATGATTGATTTCAGCAAAGATTTAGCTTTCTCAAATTGTTCAGCATCAATTGCCTTTTTGGCCTGGTTTATATCTTGCGCTTTTGCAACAGAAGCTGAAGCAACTAAGGCAAGACTAAAAATTTTAAATTTATTCATCTTTATTGTAATTAATTTATTCTTTATCGTTTATAATCTGACTTCTAATTTTTAGCTTTCTTCCCGGAGTTCTGACTGGCAGTAATCCAGATTTCAATACAATTCTCTGTCCTATCTCTCCTGCAATGAATGAAGCAAATCCCATTCCTAATCCAGAATAACCCTGACAATTTATAATATACAAATCACGTGCCAAAGGATATTTTACTTCAGCCAGGTCATTTTGACTTGGACTGTAGTATTTGCTATCATTTAAGCCTTTTACGCTTAAAATATTAATTTTTTTAATTGTTTCTGCCATAGCAGCAGAAGGTTGTGACAACCAATTCACTCCAACTACACCAATCATTCCATCATTTTCGGAAACAAATTTAATAACTTCATCATTTGTTTTGAAGGAAAAAACGCCAGTAGCAGGAATCTCTTTTACCTTAGCTAATTCTTTCATATAACGTACTGTACTAGAATTCGGATTATCAAAAACAAGTCCTTTAATTCTTGGATCAGCTTTACCCTGCATAAAATCAATTACAGATTTCAACGCAATTAATGTGTCATTATTGCTCTTGTTTGAAATTAAAGCAATTGCATCTATAGCAAATGGTGTTACTCTTGGTTTAATTTTGCTTTTTTCAAATCCCTGCAATTCTTCTTTAGTCAAATCTCTCGTCGTAATAACGACTTTGGCTTTCTGATTTAATAAATCATTAATAACCTCTGACTCCGATTTTGGGGTAACTGCAATTTTCGCATCATAGTAAGTACCTTCAAAAACAGCAACCTGATCATCCACAATAGGCTTTACAGTTTCATCAACTGTAATGTCAATAGAACCCTTTAGAATCGTTTCTTTCTCTGATTCATTCTTGCTTTTTTGGTTACACATGGTAAACAAAAAAACAAAAACTACCAAAACGAAAACTCTACTATATTTTAACATATTTACTCTGCGTTTGAATTAATTAATCTCAGAAAACGGATTGCTGAATAAACAATCAGCAAGCCACCAAAAGCATATCTGTATTTAGGTTCCATGTCTAATGGCAATTTCTTCCAGAACATAATCATTAAACCCAGCACAAGATATATTAAAAAAAACAGTATTCCTAAAACAAGAAGAAATCGCTCTTTGAGCGATTTCTTCTGAATATTATTAAGCATATCTTTTAACATTATTCTGCAGATTGAATAGTAATAGGAAGAGAATAAAGTACTCTAACTTTTTTACCATTTTGCTCGCCAGGAGTCCATTTTGGACATTTTTTAAGAACACGAATTGCTTCTGCTCCTGTACCGTAACCGATATCCCTTAAAACTTTAATGTCGGTTAATGAACCGTCTTTTTCAACTACAAAAGTAACATAAACTTTACCTTTTAAACCTTCTTCTTCGGGAGTCTTGTAATTATTTCCTACGAATTTGTAGAACTTCTCAATTCCTCCAGGGAAATCTGGTTTTACTTCGATACCAGCTGTGTTGTATACTTGGTTATCTTCTTCTACTACTGCAGCAGTTCCAGTACCTACTGGCTCATCAACAGTTAAAACTGCATCCGGATCTCCTTTAATAGTTTCAGAACCTACCTTTTTATCTTTAAGTTCCTCAATTTTTGGAGGATCTTCAGTAACCTCTTCAGCCTTAGCAACCACTGGTTTTGTAAATTTCACCTGATCCACTTTTGGTGGTGGTGGCGGTGGTGGTGGTTGGTTAGGTTTTACTTCCTCTTTTTTAGGAGGTAATTTTATTGTAGCAATCTTAACATTGTGATCTACGTCATCTTCACTAGAATCTGGTAAAAAACTAGCAATAAGAGGAGCTGCTACAGCGAAGCTAAAAATAATCGAACCTATGATAAGTGCCTTAACCGTAGTTTTGCTATTCGATTTTCTTAACTCATATGCACCATATATCTTATTACGTCCTTCGAACACGATATCAAGCCACTGATTTTTTATAATATCTAATTTCATTTTTCTTGATTATTAGGATGTTAAAACAAGATAAATCTTATTTTTTATCTATCAATTTATTTTCCTCTGGTGTAAACTCAGGAACAATCGCATAAGTTTCTACTCCAGTAATAGCCATTTCATCCAAAATATCAACTAAATTACGATAATTCGATTTTTTAGTTGGCTTAATGATAACTATGATTCCATTTTTAGGTTTCCCTTTCGCAGCAGAATATTCTAAAACTGTTCTTTTTCTTGTAAGCAGTTCTCTACGAATACCATCTTTACCATATGCAATATCTTTAGGTCCAGCAATTGGCTTCTCTAATAATCCCATATAATAAGTCAATTTATTATTTTCCCCTAAGATTACAGTCATTGTACGATTTTCATCTACTTTAGTATCTTTTGTCTTAGTCGAATCCGGATCTTTATCTGGCAGAGACAAATCCATCGATTGAGGTTTTGACAACGATGTGGTTAACATAAAGAATGTGATCAATAAGAATGCCAAATCCACCATAGCCGTTAAATCGACTTTTGAATTTTGCTTTTTACTTCTTACTTTACCACCTTTTCCGCCACCACCGTCGCCGGTATTTAATTCAGCCATTTTAGTGTATCTTTTTTAATTAAAAGTCTTTTCCTCTCATACCCGTAACTAAGTTAAAGGAATTGATTTTTTGATCTTGTAAAATATCCATAATCTTTTTGATTTGTGGATACTGTTCTTTAGCATCTCCTTTAATTGCAATTTGCAATTCTTTGTCATCAATATCAATTGCAGCTCTTCTTGAAACCAAAAGCCACTCTTTTAATTGATTGTCCAAAGAATCGATTGGAATTCCAGGTTGATTTGCTTTCACTCTATCAGACGCTTTCATACCGATGATCTCTTTCAAATTTGCAACAGGAACACCGAAGTCATCCATTAAAGCAAATTTGGTTTTGTCATCTTCTGAAAATTGCACACCGAATTTTGCACCCATTCCTTCAAGAGTTCTTTTACGAATCTCTCTACCTTTTAGGTCAAAAAACACTTTGCTTTTCCCATCTTTTCCTTTTCCTATTGAAATAATTGCCAAATCAGTGTCAGGCAATTTAAATTCAGCAACAGAAGCAGGCATATCTACAGGAAGTGCTTCAGGCACCTTAGCAGTAGCGGTCAAAATAAAGAACGTAAGCAAAAGGAACGCAACATCACACATGGCAGTCATATCTGTCGATGTTGACTTTTTTTTCATTTTTATTTTAGCCATTCTCTTTTATTTTTATTTTGATATAAGTAATACTTATTATTAATATCAAAAATTAATTATTGTTTCAAACTTCCTCTGAATCTTCTGTAAGTATTTACAATTGTAGTACCAGCCTCATCGATAGAGTAAGTTAAATCATCAATTTTAGCAGTAAAGAAGTTATAAGAAATAATAGCTAATACTGAAGTAGAGATACCTGTTGCAGTGTTGATAAGTGCTTCAGAGATACCTGTTGCAAGAGCAGCCTGGTCTGGAGTTCCAGCAGAAGCTAACGCACCAAACGCTTTAATCATACCTGATACAGTTCCTAATAATCCTCCTAAAGTTCCTAATGATACTAAAGTAGAGATGATAGTCATATTTTTTTCTAACATTGGCATTTCTAATGAAGTAGCCTCTTCGATTTCTTTGTGGATTACTTCTGAAGCCTCTTCACTGTTGAAACCTTCTTTTTTAACATCTTGATATTTAATCAAAGCAGATTTAATTGCGTTTGCAACTGAACCTTGTTGTTTGTCACATGAAGCGATAGCAGCCTCGATGTTTCCTTCTTTGATACTTGCTTGAACACCTTGCATGAATTTATCTAAGTTAGCTTTACCTGCAGCTTTACCAATAACAATAAATCTTTCGATAGAAAAAACAACAACCATTAAAAACATACCTAATAATACTGGTACAATAAATCCTCCTTTATATACCATACCTAATGTATTGATTGGGTGACCTGTTTCAGGATTTCCTCCTTCAAAGTTAGCAGGTGATCCCATAACGAATTTCCAAATAAACACCCCTACTAAGATACACGCTGCAATAATGATTCCAGTAACCATTCCTCCTCCATTTGAAGTGCTTTCTTTTTTAACTTTAACGTTTGCCATTTTTTTTAATTTTAATAGTTTTAAATAATTTTTATTTTTTAGTTATATTTAACTTGTAGAGGAGCAAATTTATACGTTTAGTTTAAATAAAAAAACTTTTTTTAATTTTATTGAAGGAAATTTAACGTCAATTTAAAAAATATCTCATTAAATTGCCCTGCCTCTTTTTTTGATAAAACAAAAAAAAGAGCGATTTATGGGAAAATTACAACGTTTTAGTAAATATTCAAAGATTCCATTGATATCTTCTTAAAAAGTTGCGAAATTTTTTTTTATTGTATTTTCAATCGAAAAAAGCTTTTTCCTACTAAAAAATAATTATACAATTTCTTAAAAAACAAGCAATAGTCTTATAATCATCTAAATTACAAATAAAAACATGAATAAAAAAGATAATTTCATTCAAGATATCAATACAGGCTATCTTTCTAAAGGTGACAGTATCATTTTGGGAGGCGCTATGCTGGATGGAGAAGCAATTGCAGAGGCTCATGTAAAAATCCCTCTTAAAACCCTAAATCGTCACGGACTAATTGCTGGTGCAACCGGAACTGGAAAAACAAAAACTATTCAGGTTTTTTCCGAACAATTATCCAATGCGGGAATTCCTGTTTTGATGATGGATATAAAAGGTGATTTTAGCGGCATCGCCAAAGAAGGAAAAGAGGAAGGTTTTATTACTGAGCGACATACAAAAATAAACATACCTTATAATGTAGCTTCATTTCCTGTCGAATTAATGTCATTATCAAAACAAGATGGAGTTCGCCTTCGTGCGACGATTTCTGAATTTGGTCCGGTATTATTTTCAAGAATTTTGGATCTTAACGATACTCAGGCCGGAGTTGTAGCCGTAATATTTAAATATTGTGATGACAACCAAATGCCTTTATTGGATTTAAAAGACATTAAAAAAGTCATCAATTATATTACCGAAGAAGGTAAAGACGAAATTGCGGCTAGTTATGGCAAAATCTCAACTGCCACAACCGGAACGATTTTAAGAAAAATAATTGAACTGGAACAACAAGGTGCCGATTTGTTTTTTGGCGAATTGTCTTTTGAAATTGATGATCTAATGCGAATTGACGAAAACGGAAAAGGTTACGTAAACATCATCCGCCTGACAGATATTCAGGATAAACCTAAATTGTTCTCGACTTTTATGTTGAGTTTATTGGCGGAAATCTATCAGAAAATGCCCGAAAAAGGAGATTCTGAACAACCTGAATTAGTGATCTTTATAGATGAAGCACACTTAATCTTCAACGAAGCCAGTAAAGTATTATTAGAGCAAATTGAAACTATCGTAAAACTAATTCGCTCTAAAGGTATTGGTGTCTATTTTGTAACCCAAAACCCAATGGATGTCCCTAGCGGTGTATTGGCACAATTAGGATTAAAAATTCAACACGCACTTAGAGCTTTCACCGCAAATGATCGTCAGGCCATTAAGAAAACAGCTGATAATTACCCAACTTCTGCCTATTACAAAACAGAAGAATTACTTACCAGTTTAGGTATTGGAGAAGCTTTGGTTACGGCTTTGAATGAAAAAGGAGTTCCAACACCACTTGTGGCTACGATGATGCGTGCACCAGAAAGCAGAATGGATATTTTAACATCAGACGAAATTGAGGAAATAAACAGTAAATCGAAACTGGTTAAAAAATATAACGAGGAAATTGATCGTGAAAGCGCTTACGAATTGCTAAACAAAAAAATCGAAGAAGCAACACAAGCTGCAGCCGAACAAGAAGAACAAGCACCAACAAAATCATCAAAATCTGAACCTAGCACTGCAAGTGTTGTTGGGAAATCGGTTTTGAAGGTGGTAACGAGTGCTACCTTTATAAGAGGTGTTTTTGGCGTACTCTCAAAAATCTTCAAGAAGTAAAAAGAATCAATTACAATATCAAAAATCAATTACAATATCAATCCAAATTCTTAATTGATTTTTGATATTGTAATTGCTATTGACATTGAAAATTATTTATTCAGCAACTCCAGAATCTTATTTTCGACTTCTGGCGTGTTCCAAATATTTTCAATGTTCTCTAGTTTTAGCACTTCTTCCATAATTCCATTTTGAAAATCTCCAATTGCCAAAGCTTCGGCGTATGGTCGATCACTAAAAGTTACACGACTGTAAAGCGGAATCCATTTATCAGGATGTTTATCTGAAAATGCTTTTTCGATTTTCTTTTGCAACAAGAATTTCTCATCAGCTGTTTTGGTACTCATTTCCATGAAATTGCGATAGGAAAGTTCTGCAATAGCATCAGCATTTGGTTTACGGGAAATCTGATATTCAGAAAAAATCTTCTTCCAGTCGTTTCCGTACTTTTCGATCATTTCGTTTAAAACCGTGATATCTTCAAAACCCGCGTTCATTCCTTGCCCGTAAAACGGAACAATGGCGTGACAGGCATCACCAATTAAAGCAATTTTATCTTCATATGTCCACGGAAAACATTTCATGGTAACCAAAGTACTGGTTGGATTCTTAAAAAAATCTTCAGCCAGCTTCGGAATCACTTCAATCGAATCCGGAAAGTTTTTCTCAAAGAAATCTTCTACCATTTTTCGGTCTGTCAGTGATTCAAACGAATTTTCTCCTTCAAAAGGCATAAATAAAGTACAGGTAAAACTTCCATCCAAATTAGGAAGCGCAATCAACATGTACTTACCACGAGGCCAAATGTGGAATGAGTTTTTATCTAATTTATGAGTAGCATCGGCATTGGCCGGAATATTTAATTCTTTGTAGCCCATATTCAAAAATTCCTGCGAATAATTAAACATGCTCTGGCGTTGCATTCTGTGACGAATTCTCGAAAAAGCACCATCGGCACCAAAAACCATATCGTATTTTTTCTCCTCCCACTCGCCCCTTTCGGTTTCGCCAATATGCAAAGTTGCATCGCTCAGTGTCACATCCCAGATTTTTTGGTCAAACAAAAATTCAGCTCCGGCTTGTTCTGCAAGATCAATCATTTTTCTGTTCAAAGTTCCCCTTGAAATCGAATAAATCGATTCGCCTTCCTGTCCGTAATTCTGAAAATTGAGTTTATCGACTAAATGTATCGCACGTTTGTCCATCGGAATCGCAATTTCACGAACCGCATCGCCAACACCAACGCCATCAAGCGCCCTCCAACCACGATTAGACATAGCCAGATTAATAGAACGACCCGAAAAATTAATTTTGCGAATATCAGGACTGCGATCATAAACATGAACGGTGTGACCTGCTTTTTTAAGATAAATTGCCAACAGCGATCCTACCAATCCAGAACCTACAACGGCAATTTTTAGTGAAGTTTGCATCAAGAAAAATCTAAATATAAGATCGTAAAAATAAGTAATAATTCTACAAGAGCTTAAAAATAAAGGAAATATTTATGATTTATATGGGCATGACCCGCCGAAAAAAGCGGGTCGGGCTATCCGCTATATTCCCGATTAACAAAAACTACGGCTAAAAAGCCTTGTTTTTCTAAATCGGGAGATGCCGCTTCTATCCCTCATGCAAGACTCGTTTTCATAACAAAATCCCTTTTTTATAGATTTATTAGAAATATGAAAAGCGCTACTTTCGCTAAAGAAATAATCTCGCAGAGACGCAAAAGCGCGAAGTTTTGTTTTTTGTCATCCTGACGGAGGAAAGATCACACTAGAAACTCCGTACAGAAATTCTCCAATCTTTGTCGAGTTACGCGTGTGATCCTTCCGTCAGGATGACAAGATTACTTAAAAAAACTTTGCGTCTTTGTGACTTTGTGGCAAAAACTTAAAACCAATGAATAGCGAACTATTACAATCAAACATCATTTTAGAAAACGAACGCGTTTTATTACTTCCATTTGAAAACGAAAGAAACGTCGAACTCAAAGAAATCATTTTCGACGATGAAATCTGGAAATACATGGGAATGTATGTACGAACTGAAACTGACTTCGAAAACTACATTCAAAACACCCTAAAACATAAAGCAGAAGGCATTTGTTATCCTTTTTTAATCATTGACAAAGCCACCAATAAAGTTGCCGGAAGCACTCGATATGGCTACTTAAACCATGCGAGCCAAAAATGCGAAATTGGCTGGACCTGGTATGGAAAAGCATTTCAGAGAACTGGTTTAAATAAAGCCTGCAAATATGAGTTACTGAATTTTGGTTTCGAAAATATTCAATTCAAAAGGATACAATTTAGCGCTGATTTAGAGAACAAAAAATCACAAAGAGCAATTGAAAAATTAGGGGCGGTTAAAGAAGGGATTTTTAGAAATAATTATGTTGATTCTGAAGGAAAGAGTAAGGATGATGTTTATTATAGTGTTATTTTGGAGGAATGGGAGATTACTAAACGAGGATATTTTGCAGAGTTCAAATAGATTTATATATTTTAGCTTTTTAATCAATATCTAAGAAAAGTTAATATGGAAACAATAAGTTTAATTACTATCTCTTTAGGATTTGGGTTTATTTGGTTTGTAACATTTGTTCATCCTCCTAGTCATAGAATTTTACGAGCGAAAAAAACATATAACTTGTTTCTATACTTTTCAATTTTATCTCCAATAATTTCTATTATTATCTTTAATTCTCAAATGTTACAAAATCGAAAAGAGACGTTATTTTTATCTCTATCTTTATTGTTCTTTTTATTAATGTATAAATGTTGCGATGACTATATTTTAAAAAAATATAACCGTAATCTGTATTTCAAAAGAAGATATAATACTGTTTGGAATGATATTGAATCTGACGAGGCTGAATCTATTGACGAATGGTTTCAATATGGTTTAGCTATTTTACCATTCATTTTCTGTTACCTACTAAAGTATATAATTCTTGATGTTATATTAAAATAATAGTTCTTATAAAGCAGTATCAGACTTTATCTTCAAAACTAAAAACATTAAACATTTATAAAATGAACCTATATTCAGAACATTATGTCAGCAAAACTTGCGAAAGGTTCGTGAATAAAATTTGGTGTCTCGACAACAGCATCGGCGAAAGCCTAATTGAAAACAAACTCGTTTTACCAAATGGATGTTTTAATCTTGCCATTGTAACCGGGAATTCTATAGAAGTTCATACGAGCAAAAATAAATATCTAATGAGCGAAGGTTTTTACTTTTGTTCGCAAATGACCAATAAGGTTTTGGTTAATATTCAACCGAAAACTAAAGTTACGATTATACAACTGCACGCCTGGACACTTTCGTTTTTTCCAAAATATAATTTAAATAATTTTACCGATTCTATAATCAAAATTGACCCATCTGAATTGCCTTTTAAAACTAATTTAAACAGTGATATTTCTGTTTTATTAAATAGAATTAATATCTACTTCGAGGAATTAAATTCAATTACTTCTTCAAAAAATACAATTGAAAAAATCTGCGAAATCATCAAAATTCATCATGAAGAAATTACGGTTTCAGAAATTGGGAAAAGTTTAAATGCTTCGCAGCGAATGCTTCAAATCAAATTCAAATCGTCAACCGGACTGACCATTAAAAAATACATCCAGATTCTAAAATTCAGAAAATCGGTTGATCAAATGGTGCATTCTGGTTTAGAGAAATTAAAACTAACCGATGTTGCGCTTTACAATCAATATTTTGATCAGTCACATTTTATAAAGCAATTTAAAGATGTGACGAAAACAACTCCAAAAATGTTCAATTCGGACTCGTATTTTCTTTCCAAAAAAAGATAACATTTCGCATTTGTACAATTTTGTGATGAACGATTGATTTAATTTTGCAATATCATCAATCAACAATCACTCACAAAATGAAAATCAACAAATCAATTTTCCATTTAAAAACCATTTTAATTGGAATCCTGTTCTTCCAAATCCAACCTGGATTCTCCCAGGAAGAAAAAAACTCGGAATTGTACAAAACTATTATGTCCAAAGACAGTCTACTTTTTAATGTTGGCTTCAATACTTGCGATAGTTCTCAGTTCGAAAATCTATTTACAGCCGATTTTGAATTTTACCATGACAAAGACAGCATTTCTGATAAAGCTGAATTTCTTCGTAATTTTAAAAAAGGTTTGTGCGGCTCACCAACGACATATAAAGCCAGAAGATATTTAGTTCCAAATAGCACAGAGGTTTATCCTTTATACAAAAAAGGTGTTTTATACGGCGCTATGCAAATGGGAATTCATCAATTTTATGAAAAATCAGTTGGTAAAAATGAATCATTAACGGATGCAAAAGAACATTTTGGCAGTACAGCAAAATTTACTCATGTTTGGCTTTTACAAAATGGTGTTTGGAAACTAAGAAGATCTTTTAGTTATGACCATCAAAATACTAGCACTGCCGGAACCAAATCAAATATTTTTGACAATGATGAGGAAATTGAAAAATGGCTGCAACAAAATAACGTTCCAACTTTAGGAATTGGGATTATCAATAACGGAAAACTTCAGGAAATAAAAGTATTTGGCGAACTTAAAA
This sequence comes from Flavobacterium sp. LC2016-12, assembly GCF_015351595.1. GTDB lineage: Bacteria > Bacteroidota > Bacteroidia > Flavobacteriales > Flavobacteriaceae > Flavobacterium. Next base: position 16,704 of record NZ_JADKPT010000006.1, read on the forward strand.
AAGGAGTTGCTGCACCTTATAGCACCATTTGGAATGTAGCATCATTAACCAAACCCATTACTTCGATCGTGGCTTTGAAATTAGTAAGTCAGGGAAAATGGAATTTAGACGAAACTTTAGACAAGTATTGGATCGATCCGGATATTAGCAACGATCCGAATCATAAATTGTTAACTACAAGAATCATTTTAAGCCACCAAACGGGTTTTCCGAATTGGAGATTTATGAATGAGTCTAAAAAACTTGATTTCAAATTTAAACCTGGAACTCAATACTCATACTCAGGCGAAGGAATGGAATATTTAAGAAAAGCTTTAGAAAAGAAATTCCATAAAACATTAGATCAATTAGCGGATGAATTGATTTTTAAACCGCTAAAAATGAATGACACTAAATTCATTTGGAATGACATAACTGATGTTTCCAGATACGCCATTAATTATAACAATAAAGGAAACGCTTACGAGCCCGTTAAAAACAAGACTGCAAATGCCGCTGATGATCTATTAACCACCATTCAGGATTATGGTACCTTTTTATGCAGTGTAATGAATGGCGAAGGTTTGAGCAAAAAGATTTTTGAAGAAATGAATTCGCATCAGGTCGCTCAAAAGAAAAAAGACAAATACTTTGGTTTGGGTTTTGAAATCTATGATTTAGGGAATGATAATTATGCGTTGTCGCACGGTGGCGCAGATCAAGGTGTTCAGACACTCTTTTTTCTTCTTCCAAAAACAAAACAAGGCTTGATAATTTTTACCAATGTCGATGACGGCTATAAGGTTTACGAAAAGCTTCTTTTAAATTATCTGGGAGAAAATGGGCAAAAACTAATTGATATTGAAACGAAATAATGAATAACAAGAAAATCAAAACTATGGAAACCATGATGAATGTATTGATTCTTTTCATGCTTTTTTTAAGCAGAGAAGCAAAAGCGCAGACCAATAGTGAAGTTTTAAAAATGGATGTTTTAAAAACAGAAATCATGAAGATGGACAGTTTATTATTTGATGTTTCGTTCAATCAATGTGATGCTGCACTTTTCAAAAAAATAATAGCTGATGATATAGAATTTTACGACGATCGTTCCGGATTAAACACCTCCAAAGGAAATGAAATAAAATCATTACTGGATAAATGTGGAAGATCTGAGACACTGACCAGAAAATTAAACTCCTGTACCATAGATAAATTAGGTGATTTTGGAGCCGTACAAATTGGCGAACACACTTTCTATGTTGATGGAAAGCCTAGCGGAACTGGCAAATTTGTTCATATTTGGGAGAGAAAAGACAAAGATTGGGTTTTGAAAAGAATTGTTAGTTATGAACATAGAGCTATTAAAAAATAGCTCTTTTTTTTGTCCCATTTATTATTTTTTAAAGAAATACAAAAAAAAGTAGATTGCTATGAAACCAAATCGCTTTTGAATCGTCTAACAAGAATCGAACGCGAATATCATCATCATTTTTAATTTGTACATTCGTATAACAAATTAAAATTCAGATAATTAAACAGTTTCAATCATCAATCAAAAAATCAAACAACGAATCATTAATCTTAATCAATAATCATCAATGACCATGAACAAATCAATCAAACTTATTGCGGTGTGTTTTATAGCCACACTGTATACTTTTAGCGTTGTAGCGCAAGACAAAGCAAAAAAAATCGATCAGCTTTTAAGTAAATACAACGAATACGGGCAATTTAATGGAACTGCTCTAGTATCTGAAAACGGAAAAGTCATTTTCAAAAAGGGATATGGTTCTGCCAATATGGAATGGAATATTCCAAACCAACCCGACACTAAATTCAGATTAGGCTCTATCAGTAAACAATTTACAGCTTTCTTACTTGTTAAACTGGCCGAAGAAGGAAAACTAAAACTTGATGTTCCAATTACCACTTATCTACCCGCTTACCCAAAAGCAAACGGTGATAAAATAACGATTCATCATTTATTAACGCATACTTCCGGAATTCCAAATTATACTTCGGCTCCTAATTTCTTCAAAGAAAAAAGTAGGAACCCCTATACTCCTGAAGAATTAGTAAAGACATTTTCGAGTTTACCACTTGAATTTACACCAGGCGAAAAATTTAATTACAGTAATTCCGGGTATTTTTTATTAGGCTATATTATTGAGAAGGTTTCAGGGAAAACCTATGAGCAATATTTACAAGAAACCATTCTAACGCCATTAAAAATGGTTAATACAGGATACGATCACAGCGAAATTATTCTAAAAAACAGAGCTGCTGGTTATGAAAAACAAGGTAAGAAAATCGTTAATTCTGCTTATTTAGACATGAGCATTCCGTATGCGGCAGGATCTTTATACTCAACTGTTGAAGATTTGTACCTTTGGGACCAGGCGCTTTACACGACTAAATTACTTTCGGAAAAATCTACGGAATCCTTGTTCAAACCTTATATAAAAGCCGGAGGTGGTTCTTACGGGTACGGATGGTTTTTAGAAGAAGCTCCAAACGGAGACAAAGCTAAATTGAAAATTATTGAACATGGAGGAGGCATTAACGGATTTAATACCATTATTTCCAGAGTTCCTGTAGATAAGAACTTAGTCGTTTTATTAAATAATACTGGCGGAACAATTTTAGGTGAAATGAACGAGAGTATCAGAGCTATTTTATACAATCAGCCTTTTAATGAACCTAAAAAATCACTAGCACTTGACCTTTTAGATGTTTATTCAGAAAACGGAGCAATCGCGGGTACAGAGCTTTATAAAAAATTGAAAAAAGATCCTACCTTTGCTATTAAAGAAACCGATATAAATAGAGTTGGGTATGTATTATTACAAAATGGAAAAAAGAAAGAAGCTATAGAAGTTTTTAAAATCAATGTCGAAAACTTCCCAAAATCCGGCAATGTTTATGATAGTTTGGGTGAAGCTTATTTAGCAGATGGAGACAAAAATCTGGCTATTGAAAATTACACTAAATCTGTTGAACTGGACCCACAAAATGAAGCAGGAAAAAAGGTTTTAGCAGAAATTTCAAAATAGTAAAATAATAAACCTCAAAAATTACAAAACAACTTCGATAGTGCCAATTTAAAACGGTATTATCGAAGTTTTTTTGTTACAATTTCTAACAATGAAGTTTGATAATTTATCTTAAAAAATATTATTTTAGCACTGCCCAAAAACATTAAAATAACCTATGAAAAATCTAAGAAAGCATGCCTTTTTGGCATCAGTGCTATGCCTGTTTGTTACTAATATTTGTATTTCTCAAACCAACCCGCCACCGCCGGCCATGCCGACGCAACAAAATAAAATTATCGTTGATAAAATTATCGAAGCAGCTCATTACAAAACCTATGTTATTGATTATTGTCTCACTAAAATAAATGAGGCTTCCGCCAAAGAAGGCTGGAACGAGCAAAAAGCAATGGAAATTACAGAAAGTATCAACTACAAAAATTTCAGAGACGCTATCTACAATATTTTTGCTTTTTATGACGAAGTCGAATTAGAGACTTTATTAAAAGCCTATGAAAAAAATACTGCTTATCAGACCACGAACATTATGACAACAAATAAAGTGTTGCTTAATAATCTGAATATTTTCGCAAATGACATTGTTAAGGGGAAGTATATCTCTAAATAAAGGTTCAAAGTTGCAAAGGAGCAAAGGTTCAAAGGTTTTTAAAACGAAAACTTTGAACCTTTTTTCGAAACTTGAAACTTGAAACAATCAAAACTTGAAACTATTTTTTACTCGGTTTCAGAATTAACTTCGTCGATGTTTTTATTATTTCTTCTTTATTTAATTTCATTTTTCTGAATTTTCCGGCGTTAAACATTTCGGCCTGATCGTGATAATGTTCGCTAAATGGGTTGCCAGATTGTCCTGTTGGAATAATGCTCCAGCTGTTTTCAATATCAGAGAAATCTACTACTCTTCTGGTCGAAGGACCGCCTTTTACGTAATATTTCCCTTCATCATTAAAACCAAAAAACTGGTTGTTAATTACTTCATTTGATCCGGGAGCGGCGAATGGTCCAACATTAAATAATTTGCGAAGTGCAGCTACTTTTCCTAACGGATGTTCGTGTTCGACAGTATGAACTTTTCCCCAATTCCAGTCTGCAATTGTATTGCCTAATTGCGTTGTAAGTTGTGAAACGGCTTCATGAAACGATTTTGAAACAATATGATTTCTGGTTTCTTTTACATTTTTAGTTTTGATATTATCCCACCAAAGTGAATTCACATTAACAATTTGTCTCGCAATAATTTGTTTCCCTAAGTGTGTTCCAAGAAATATAGTAAAATCTTCCTTGCCCATTTCGTCTTCAAAAGTATTTTTCAAATACAAGTAAATCCATTTGTTGTAAATCGTTGGCGCAACATCTTCCAGATTCGTAGTTCCTTTCCATGCTTTCAAAACATTTAGCACTTCTTTTTCTTCAGCTGAAATCTTCTTAGCATCCAGATTTTCAATTAAATTCTGAACAACTCCAGTCGCAACAGAAGAAGTATTATCAAAAATCATTTTACTAATAGTTTCTTTGTCCCAGTCCGATTTCGCATCCATTAAACTTGAAATTCTTTTGGCGCGATCTTCAGGTAAATAATAACCAGGATACAAATAACCATCAACAGCTTCCGGTTGATTATTGGCTGAATATACATAACCCCATTTCGGATTTTCAGCTGAAGGGTTTTTAGTGAAATCTAAATATTCCGTTATATCATCTTTTCCACTGGCACCATCTAAGATAAAAAATGAATTTACTCCTTTATTGTGTTTATAAAGCGTTCCTGTAGCCCACCAAGCCACATTTCCTTTGGCATCTCCATACATTACATTCAATCCCGGAGCAGCAACCAATTGTACTGCTTTTCTAAAATCGTCTTTACTTTTCGCGTGCGAAAGTCCGTACACCGCATCCAGAATCTGAATGGGTTGTTGGGTATAAATCCACGACATTGCGATTGGTTTTTTGCTTTTTAGGTTTGCTAGCAAATCATTCATTATTGGTCCGTGTCGGCTTGATTTAACCGTCAAAACCACATCTGAAGTGTCTTTTATTTTAATGATCTTCTTTCTCGATTCATAAGCTGCAAAACCCGTTGGTGTTTGATATTGATTGGCATCATTGGCTTTGTTTGTTTCCTGATAAAAATCGATATCATCATTTTCAAACATCGTCAATCCGTAAGCATACTCGCGATTGTGTGCCAATAAAGGAAATGGAGTTCCAGCCAGATAACAGCCATACAATTCATGATCTGGTGTTACAATATGTGCTTCATACCAGGTAGCAGGCTGCGAAAACCCAATATGAGGATCATTCGCAAAAATAACTTTTTTGTTCTTTGTTCTATTTGGCCCTACTACCCAACTATTACTACCAACAAATGGCGGTATTGGAGATTTATCCAACAAACTGGCAATTGATTTTGAAATCTCGGCATATTCTCCCAAATTCTCTTTTGAGCTTTTGATTTTGGTCGTATTAAATTCTCCTTCAATTCCTAAATCTTTCAAATATTCTGCGCCGTATTTCGCACGGATATCTGTCAATAATGGATCTGTTTTTTGAGCCATCGCAAAACTGAAAGACATGTATCCAAAAATATTATAAACGTCTTTTATCGTAAATTTTTCTTTTTTCACACCTACCAAAGTAAACTCGATTGGTGTTATACCTTCCTCCAAATATTCATTTATTCCATCCAGATAGGCCAACGTCAATTGATAACTCGGACTATTTTTATCTAATTTGGCAATGGCTTTCGCCGAAGCTTCTCCAATACCAATTCCGGAGAAAAACATATCATTCTTAAGCGCAACCGATCCGAATATTTCTGATAATCTTCCTGGTGCAATTCTGCGAAGCAATTCCATTTGCCACAATCTTTCCTGCGCATGTACATACCCCAAAGCTGTCATCGCATCTTTTTCAGTACCAGCATAAATATGAGGCACACCAAAGTCATCAAAATAAACTGTGGTTTCTTTCTGCAGATTTTTCAACTGTAATTCACCTTCATATTTAGGTTTCAAATGAAAAATATAGGCACATAAACCTATTCCTAAAAGGACAATTATAATTACTAAAACCAACAGTATTTTTTTAATTTTCTTCATATTTAAAACAATATTAGGTACAAATGATTCGATAATGATGTAACTTAAAGACGTAATCCTATAAGAACATCATTGTTTAAAAGTCTAAATTTATATTTAAAATCAATACAATAAATGTCAATCTACAAAAAAATAGCGATCGGTGTAATTTCAATCTTTGTTTTTGTGCTTTTAATCAATTTCGGACTGAACTATTGGATTAAAAAACAGCTGCCGATTATTATTGAAGAAAAGAACAAAACGGCTTATAATATTAATTACGAGAAAATTGAAGTTTCACTTTGGTCGAGAAATATCTATGCCGAAACTTTATTGGTTCATCCAAAAAATCAATTGGAAAACAGCAAGATTAAAACTGGAATTTTTTCTAAAATTCAATCGATTACCATTAAACATTTCAATATTTGGGATTTGGCTTTTCGCGATGTTATTCAGGCTGAAAGTATCATTATTAACAAGCCCAGAGTCATTTTATATAAAAAGAATGATAAGCTTTTAAACAATAGCAAAAGCATTCGGACTGAAATTATCGAACCTTTCCGAAAAGTCGTTGCTGTTTCGAATATTTACCTGAACGACGGAAGCATTGATATTGTTTACTTAAAAAACAATAAACCGATTTTCAGTGTTAAAAACATTCTGCTGAAACTGGAAGGCATACTAATCACAGATGCGACTTTAAAGCAAAAAATACCGATGCAGTTCGAAAAATACGTTTTGGTTTGCGATAGTTTATATTATAAACCAAATCAATTTTACAGAATGGATATTGGTCAAATAAGCACGGAAAATAATTTTTTGAAAGTAAAGAATTTTTCGATGTTACCCGAATATAACCGAAAAACTTTTGTTCAAAAATTAGAAAAGGAAAAAGACATTTATACACTAAAAGTAGACTCAGTTCACATCAACAAAATGGATTGGGGATTTAAAAATGATCGTTTTTTCTTTAAAGCAAATTCGGTTGTAATGAATCATTTTGATGCGAATATTTATCGTGGAAAAATGCCAAAAGATGATTTAAGTAAAAAATATCTTTATAATCATTTATTGCGAAATCTTAAATTTCCTTTACAAATTGATACTTTACAGGTTCTTAAATCGAAGTTAGTTTATGAAGAAGAAATGGATTTTTCTAAAGGTCCCGGGAAATTAAATTTTGATCATTTTAATTTGCAAGCCACCAATCTACGAAGTGGTTTTGGTTTAAAAAAGACAGCTGACGTGAAAATCAAAGTCAATTGTCAATTCATGAAAACTTCGCCACTTAATGTTGACTGGAGTTTTAATGTTTTAGATCAAAAAGACAGTTTTCATATTCAGGGTGTTATTTCAAATTTTGACGTTACAGCCATGGGGCAATTCAGCAAACCTTATATGAATGCTTCCTTTACGGGAGTTTTCAATAAATACCGATTTAATTTTTATGGAAATGATAATATTTCAAAAGGAAATGCCTCTTTAGATTATGATGATTTAAAAGTTAAGTTATTCAAGAAAAAAAATCCTGAAAAAGAAGCGAAACTAAAATCTGCAATTGTTAATTTATTGGTCAAAAATGATTCAAAAGAAAAAGCCAAAACAGCTGATGTTGAGTTGGAACGAATTCAGGAAAAATCCTTTTATAATTTTCTATGGAGAAGCATTGCAGAATCGTTGAAGAAGATTTTGATTTAGATTTAAGCATATTTTCCACCGCGAATTCACGAATTTATTATTTACAATTCGTGAATTCGTGGCGATTTTTTTTCATCCATGTTCATTTTAAACCTGACATTTATCAGGTTTTATAACAATCCTTTTTGCAACATTTGTTTTTATTTTAATTGAAAACAAATGAAAAAAACACCCTTACATACTTTCCATATTCCGGTTATGGGGCTTGCTTATACTATTGACAGCCCAATTAGAGTAGCGCAATATGGAATTTCATCGGTAATTTCGATTGCTGATGATGATCTGATTGAGAAAATGCGTAATTTCTATAGCACGAAATTAAATCTTCCCTACGAAGAAATAAGCCAGAAATTTCATGATTATCGTGCGGAAAGAATTACATCCTACCTAAATTTAGTAGATAAAATTGTCAAACAAAAATTTGAAAGTTTTAAAACTGAATTAGCTGAAAGTAAAAGTTCTGTAGAAAATTTCATGTCGATGTTACCCAATACTTCAGACATTAAAAAAGGTTTTCAAAATTTACTGGAAGATGGAATTTCATTCAAAGAAAATATTCAGAATTATATTGAATCACATCTTTCTGTTGGAGAAATTGATGTGAATATCATGACGAAATTAGACAAGGATAATTTCATTAAAAATGAACAATTACCTCTTGAATTTAATGATGCACATGCAGCCTTAAGAGGTTTTGCAAACAGTAATCTTGAATCATCAGTGGTACTTTCTGCCGGAATGAATCCGAGACTTTACAGCTATTTTGAAAGTTTTCCAGATTTCTATCCGAATAAAAACAATCAACTTAAAAAGAAAATTATTTTAAAAGTAAGTGATTTCAGATCGGCTATGATTCAGGGCAATTTTTTAGCAAAAAAAGGACTTTGGGTTTCGGAATATCGAATCGAATCAGGGCTAAATTGTGGTGGACATGCTTTTGCAACCGACGGACTTTTGTTAGGAACCATTCTGGAAGAATTCAAACAGAAAAAAGAGCAATTAGTTCAATCGGCTCACGAATTAATGGTTAAAGCTTTACAGCAAAAAGGAGCGTCATTTCCCGATCAACCTTTAAATCTAAAAATTACAGTTCAGGGCGGCGTTGGTACTTCTGAAGAACATGAATTTTTATTGGATACTTACAATGTCGACTCTGTCGGTTGGGGAACACCATTTTTATTGGTTCCAGAAGCCACTTCTGTCGATCAGACCACACGAAATTTATTGATCAAAGCCAAAGAAAGAGATTTATATTTAAGTCATATTTCGCCTTTGGGAGTTCCGTTTAATACTTTACATGGCACTACGAATGAAATTTTGAAACAGAAAAGAATTCAGGAAAACAAAGCCGGAAGCTCCTGTCCAAAAAAATTCCTTGCACTAAGCAAAGAATACGACCCGCAAGGAATTTGCACTGCTTCAAAAAAATATCAGGATATCAAACTAGCAGAATTAGCAAATATAAAAGAAGCCCTTTCCCCTGATGCCTTTGAAAAGTCAAAAATAAAAATCACAGAGAAATCGTGTTTATGTGTTGGCTTGGCGAATTCCTCTTATTTAGAAAATGATATCAAAATAAAAGGTCAGGCGCAAGGTGTTGTAATTTGCCCAGGACCCAATATGGCTTATTTTGACCAAGAAGTTTCTTTAAAACACATGGTAGAACACATTTACGGAAATAAGTCTGTTTTAAGGGCTAATAATCGCCCTAATCTATTTGTAAAAGAATTGAAAATGTATGTTGAATACTTTAGAAATGAAATTGAAACTATTTCGGGTGAAATTACAACCAATCAGCTTAAGAAATTGAATAGCTTTAAAGCAAATCTTTTAGAAGGAATTGAATACTATCATAATTTGTTTGAATCCACTTTTTATTTTAAAAGTGAGACTGAAAAAATTAAATATCAAATTGATTTTTATAAACTGGAATTAACTTCCATAGAAATTCCTGTTCCTGAAATGGTATAAAAAAGAAACCCCGACTTAGAAATCTAAATCGGGGTTTTATTTATTTTAAATTTTTTATTCTTTTTTCTTACTTCCATCGATTATAGCACCTGTACCGGCACCAACTCCGGCTCCTGCCAATCCACCAATAATGGCACCTTCACCTTTTTTCTTACTAATAATGGCTCCTGTTGCAGCACCCACTCCGGCACCAATTACAGCACCTTTAGCGGTTGAACTCCAACCTTTCTTTTTAGTTGTTGTGGTTGTTGTTGCTGTTCCATCTTGTTGATGAACTACCACCACTTTTTGTGCTTCTACTTTCTGTTCTTCCTGGATTTGTGCCATTTCTGTTTTCATGGAATCAATAACACGCTGTTTATTAATTTCAACTTTCATCGAATCAATACTGGCTTGTTTTGCTTTATTGATATCTTCTTTTCCCTGATTTTGACAAGAAACTATAGATAATGCGGCTAATACTATATATAAGGCTTTCATGATTGTAGTTTTAATGATTATACACTACAAAGTAAAGGAGATGTTATTTTTTGATGTTATATGATTTGGAAGAAAGCTTACAGAATTTCATGATTTATATTTTTAACCGCAAAGTGCGCAAGGTTTTTACGCAAAGTTCGCAAAGTTCATCTCTCTATAATAGCAAAGTCGCGAAGCAACAAAGAAAATAAACTTTGCGACTTCGCGACTTTGCGAGATTCTTTTTTATAGCTAACTTATTTTTCTAAAATTCCTTGTTTTAAAATTTGTCCAAAATCGTACATATCTTCATATGAGCAATATAAAGGAACCGGAGCTAAACGAATTACATTTGGTTCACGCCAGTCGGTAATAACTCCGTTTTTCATTAAATAGTCGAATAAACTTCTTCCTTCTCCATGTAAAAAAACAGACAATTGAGAAGCTCTTTCCAAAGGGTTTGAAGGTGTAATAACTTCAAAATTACCTTTAACTTCTTTATCAATTTCATGTAAAATGAATTCTAAGTAAGAGGTAATATGGTCTCTTTTGGCAATTAAAGCATCCATTCCAACTTCTGCGAACATTTCTACCGAAGCTAAATAAGGCGCTAAAGAAAGCACCGGAAGATTACTAATTTGCCATCCTCCTGCTCCATGAACCGGATCAAAAGTAGGTTCCATTTTAAAACGGCGTTCTTTATTGTGTCCCCACCAACCGGCAAATCTTGGTAAATTAGCATCATTATGATGTTTTTCATGTACAAAACAGCCAGAAGCATTTCCTGGCCCCGAGTTCATGTATTTATAGCTGCACCAGGCTGCGAAATCTACATTCCAATCATGAAGTTCCAATTTGATATTTCCAGCTGCGTGTGCTAAATCCCAACCCACTTTTGCACCCACTTTTTGTCCGGCTGCTGTGATGGTTTTAATATCAAAAACTTGTCCGGTATAATAGTTTACTCCTCCGATTAAAACCAAAGCCAACTCATCGCCAACTTCTTCAATTTTTGCTAAAACATCTTCCAGACGAATATTATGTTCACCTTCACGACGTTTAATCTCTACAATAGCATCTTCCTGTTTATATCCATGAAAATGAACCTGACTCTGAAACATATATTGATCTGACGGAAAAGCTTTTTCTTCGCAGATAATTTTATAACGTTTCCCTTTTGGCTGATAAAAAGAAACCATTAACAAATGAAGGTTCACAGTCAAAGTATTCATTACCGTAACTTCTGAAGGCAAAGCACCCACAATTTTACTCAACGGTTCTGCAAATCTTTCTTGATAATCCCACCAAGGTTTTTGTGCATAAAAATGACCTTCAACAGCCAATTCTGCCCAATCGTTCATTACCTCGTCAACATAAGCTTTGGTACGTTTTGGTTGTAATCCTAAAGAATTTCCTGTGAAATAGATTACGCGTTTGTCATTCACTTTCGGAAAAATAAACTCATCCTGATAGTGATTTAAAGTGTCTTGCGAATCAAGCTCTCGTGCGAATTCGCGTGTATTTTGAAAAGTCATTGAATTTTGTTTTGAGGCGTAAAAATAGGAAATGTTTCTTTTGTTTCAAGTTTCATGTTTCAAGTTTAACGTTGTGCAGAACTTGAAACCTGAAACTTGAAACTTTTAAACCCTTATAAAAACAAAAAACCCATCATTAACTGACGGGTTCTTTATATAAAATATATCTCGATTAGATAATCAACATCGCGTCTCCGTAAGAATAGAATTTGTATCCTTCTTTGATAGCTTCGTCGTATGCTTTTTTCATTAAATCATGTCCACAAAAAGCTGAAATCATCATTAATAATGTTGATTTTGGTGTGTGGAAATTCGTAATCATACAGTTAGCAATACTAAAATCGTGAGGAGGGAAAATAAATTTATTTGTCCAGCCTTCGTAAGGATTTAAAGTATTTTGAGATGAAACTGAACTTTCAATAGCACGCATTGAAGTTGTTCCAACAGCACAGATACGTTTTTTCTTTGCTTTTGCTTCGTTTACGATATCACAAGCTTCTTGTTTGATGATCAATTCCTCAGAATCCATTTTGTGTTTCGATAAATCTTCAACCTCAACCGGATTAAAAGTTCCTAAACCAACATGAAGTGTAACCTCAGCAAAGTTTACTCCTTTGATTTCTAATTTTTTCAAAAGGTGTTTTGAGAAGTGTAAACCTGCAGTTGGTGCAGCTACAGCCCCTTCTTCTTTTGCATAAATAGTTTGGTATCTTTCAGCATCTTCAGCAGTTACTTCTCTGTTGATGTATTTCGGAATTGGAGTTTCTCCAAGTTCTGTCAATTTGTTTCTGAATTCTTCGTAAGAACCGTCATATAAAAAACGTAAAGTTCTACCACGAGAAGTTGTATTATCAATTACCTCAGCAACTAACGAATCGTCATCACCAAAATAAAGTTTGTTTCCGATACGGATTTTTCTAGCCGGATCAACTAAAACGTCCCAAAGACGTTGCTCAGAATTTAGTTCTCTCAATAAGAAAACTTCAATTCTTGCTCCTGTTTTTTCTTTGTTTCCGTACAAACGAGCAGGGAAAACTTTAGTATTGTTAAGAATTAAAACGTCTCCGTCATCAAAATAATTGATAACATCTTTAAACATTTTATGTTCTATAGTTTGTTTTGCACGGTCAATTACCATTAAACGAGACTCATCTCTATTTTCTGCTGGAAATTCCGCTAAAAGTTCTTTTGGTAAATTAAATTGAAAATGTGATAATTTCATATTTGAATTGTTGATTTTAAAGTGTAGATCTTAGATTTTATATCTAAAATTATAAATCGTGTGCAAATATACGATTGTGAGATAGGCGTTGTCAAGTGTTTTGCTGTTTATTTTCAAAAGTCGTTGATTTACTGATGGTTTGACCTCGTTAAAAAACGTTTTTTTCACCATATAAGAAATATAAGTTCATTTAAATTGGATTTTTTATTGTTTTGAGTTTTTTGTCATTTCGACGAAGGAGAAATCCTCGCGAGAAGCTCGACACAGATTAGCTATGCATTGCGGAGTTACTTGCGAGGATTTCTCCTTCGTCGAAATTGACAAACTTTATGAAAATAGCAGAAACCAAAATAGCCCTTAGTTTTAACCAAGGGCTATTCAAATTATGCTCATTTCTTTAAATGAACTTATATTTCTTATATGGTGGAAAATTTTACAATTCTGAGATTTCGAAGCTTAATGCTTTTAAGTCATTCCAGAAATCCGGGTATGATTTTGAAACTACTCCTGCATCTTCTATAATAATTGGAACTTTAAGTGCTAACGGCGCAAATGCCATTGCCATACGGTGATCGTTGTAAGTTGCAATTTTTACATTGTGATTGATATTTTCTGAAGCTATTAAAGTCAAAGAGTCATTAGTTACTGAAATATTAGCTCCCAATTTTGTAAGCTCGATTCTAAGTGCTTCCAGTCTGTCTGTTTCTTTTATTTTTAAAGTATGAAGACCTGTTAAGTGACAACCAATTCCTAAACCTAGACAAGTTACTACAATGGTTTGAGCAATATCAGGTGTGTTATTTAATTCGAAATTTACGGTTTCATATTTAAAATTCTCTTGTTTAACCAAGGTCATTTTATTATTTTGAAAAGTAGTTTTTACTCCTAATTTCTCATAAAGTGAAACTAATTCAGAATCTCCTTGTAAACTATTTTCTTTATAACTCGTTAATGTTATTGAAGCCTTATCAGCCAGCGCCACTAAACTAAAAAAGTAAGATGCCGAACTCCAGTCAGATTCTACAACCATTTCTTTTGAAGCAACCCTTTCTTTTGGATAAACTTTAATTACATTTCCTTCAAAACTAGTTTGAATATCCAAATCATTCAGCAAAGCCAAAGTCATTTTGATGTATGGAATCGAAGTAATTTCTCCTTCTAAAGTAAGCTCTAAACCATTTTCTAATTTTGAAGCCACTAACAAAAGTGCCGAAATATATTGGCTGCTTACATCCGCCGCCAAAGTTACTTTTGAAGCGGTAACTTTTTTTCCTTTGATTTTTATTGGCGGATAACCTACTTCTTTTTCATATGAAATCTCAACACCTAATTGTGCTAAAGCTTCTACCAAAATTTTAATCGGACGTTCCTGCATTCTGCTTGAACCCGTCATGACTAAATTTCTACCTTCGTTCACAGCAAAATAAGCAGTTAAAAAGCGCATTGCTGTTCCTGCGTGATGAATATCTACAATTTCGTCATTTCCAATCAAAGCTTTTTGCATTACTTCACTGTCATCAGAATTTGAAGTATTGGCAAGTGTAATATTTGGAAACAATGCTTTTAACAACAATAAACGATTTGTTTCGCTTTTTGATCCTGTTACTGCAATTTGTCCTTGTAAATTATGTTGAGTTGTTTGAAGTAGTAAATTCATTTTTTAAATTGTAAGTTGTAAATTATGAACTACGAATATTACAAACGCAATTCAGTCCCGCAATTTACCACTCCCCATTCATAATTCAAAATTCAAAACTCATAATTCAAAACTTATGAGTGATATTTCACAATTATTTTAATTTATCGTTGTTTTTGTGTCGATCCTTATCACGAACCGATTTTAAATCCATTTTTTTATCAAAAGCAGCTTGCAAATCAATTCCAGTTTGATTCGCCAGACATAAAACTACAAAAACAACATCAGCCAATTCTTCGCCTAGATCTTTATTTTTATCGCTTTCTTTTTCAGATTGTTCACCGTATCTGCGTGCGATAATTCGGGCTACTTCACCTACTTCTTCGGTAAGTTGCGCCATATTAGTCAATTCGTTAAAATAGCGAACACCGTGCTCTTTTATCCAGGTATCTACATCAAGTTGGGCATTTTTCAAATCCATCGTTATATTTTTTTAAGAACAATTTTTTCATTTTGACTGGCAAGCATTTTCTGGAACAGCTCTTTTAATCCAGTATACTCATCAGCTGCAAAAATACTACTGTTAATCTCTTTTACACAACTAATCTGAATTTTATTCCCCACGCCTGAAATATTAAAAGTGTAAACTATCGCTTTATCTTCAGAAGAAATACGGACAGGTTTAGGCATTGATTCTACAATATATCCTTCAGGAATATCTAAATTTAGATTAATTTTCTCCTGCGTTGGATAGCCAAAATAAATTGCCATTTGCCTTTTTTCCTGTGTAAAAGGATTTTTAGATCTGGTAAAAAACAGAAGCGGATTTATAAATATTTTACCCCCAATAATTTCAGATTGATTATCTGAAATAAAAGAAAAACTCTCTATAATAGGGTCGACCAAATTTGTCTCTTTATTTTGAATTGCATAATTTGATATTTTTAAATCTCCTAATTCTGCCTCATATTTTTCAAGATAACTCTCCTGATTTTTAGTAGCATTACGAACTCTGAAGCTATAAGCATCATAATCTGTTCTTTGCACCCTGACTTTTCCTTCTATTTTTCCGGAAACATCTAATTTCGCAATTGTATTTGAAAATTCCTTAGATAATAAAACGGGGTATAAATCTATTTCCTGTGATGTACCGTCTTTCTTAATTAGTCTTCCTTTCCAGTTTAAAACATTTAAAGGCAGAATATTTGGCGATGTAAATTTATGAGTCGCATCCAGCAAAATTTGTTTTCCATCAATTTCAGCAGCTGCAATAACATAATTAAAACCAGTTCTTGTAGGATAAATTGGAATTCCATTTTCTATAGTGCTAACCAGAACAGGATTTACTTCTATTCCAGCCAATTTCAACATGTTGATCAATATAAAATTGATTTCGGCTATGTTCCCGGTTTGATCGGCATATGCTTTTACAATTCCTTTATCGGTATAATAACCGTTTTCTTCGTTCCAGTTCATTTTATTCTGAACGAATTTGAAAATAACATTTAATCTTTCATTAAGAGATTCTACATTACCAACTAGTTTCTTGACGTCTTCCAGCAAAAAATCATTTTGACTGAGTTCTTTACCAAAATCTTTGTCTTTAAAAATTGTTGAAGCCACACCTTCCCATGTCAAAGAATAATCCTTTACGGGCTCATCAGGATATCGTATTCGTTCTAGTTCGAATTGAATACTTCCTTTATAATTATCAATATTATTGACGTAGGGTTCAAATAGTAATCCAGGAATATCTTTTCCTGTATAAAAAGAATTAATTTGTTTGTATGAAATCGTATTTGTCTGATTATGTTCGTTATCAAAACTTTGGCTTCCTGAAACAAGTTTAGAATCTGATGTTATTGGTGTTTTTCCAGTTAAAATTGTTTTATAGATATAAAACTCCGGAATCTCTGTTTTATATTCGAAATAATCTACCGGAATCTCATATTGAAAATCAAAATCAGGAAGCTTCACAATATTTTCTGATTTTAAAATGTATTTGTACTCAATGATCGACCCGACTTTTACATTTGGTAATGTAATAGTTTTTTCATTCCAATATTTATTTACCTTTTTCTTAAAAGTGCCTTGATTATCCAATTTAGTTTTAACAATTTCACCATTTTCCAAATTATAGGTAATCGCTTGTGAAAACTCCAATCGATCTTCGTGTAGTTTTTCATAACCAATATAAAACCTCACTTTTTGATCCGCCCAGCTAAGGCCTTCTTTTTTATAAATTTTAATTTTGAACTCATAAACGTGATTAGCTGAAAAACCATTGCTTTTATTATAAGTAAAGAAGGTTCTTCCCTTCTTAAAAATAATTGCTGCGGGTGCGGTAGTATCTGTCGGATGTACCTTTTCCTGTAATTGGGCAACCGTTACTTTTCCCAATTCATATTTTTGAGCATTGATTTTAAAAAAACCAAAAAGTAAAAAGATAATTACAGCTAAGTTTTGAAGCTTCATATTTTAAATTCTTTTTAAAACTATTTTTTCATTTTGACTCACAATTATATTTTGAAAAAAGTCTTTCAACATGTCGTAATCATCGGTAGCAAAAATATATTTGTTTATTTCCTTCACAACCTGAATATGCACTTTGTTTTCTTCAGAAATCATATTCATTGTATAAGAAGCATCTCTATTTTCTGTTACAACGCGTATTGGTTTGGGCAATGATTCAACGACAAAACCATCAGGAATATCTAAAAATACATTATAAATATCCTGGCCTGGGTAACCAAAATACACCGGCATTTGTCTTTTTTCCTGCTTAAATGGATTATTAATATCCGTAAAAAAAAGTATCGGCTTTAAAAATATTTTTCCTCCAATACGATCATAAGAATGTTTAGCCTTAAAATTAAATTCTTCCTGAATTGGCTTGGATAAATCCTCCTTTTTATTTTCTATTATATAATCCTGTATCTCAATATTACCCAAATCATTTTCTAATTTTTCTAAATAAGAATCTTCATTTTTATTTGAATAAGTTTCTCTAAATCGAAGAGCATCATAATTCGTTTTTTTAATTCGAACCTTACCTTGAATCTCTTCTAAATTAGTATTTATACTGGCAATTATGGTGTAATTATCTTTCGACACGTTTTTTGGGATCAATTCAATTTCCTCAGAAGAACCATCTTCTTTAATAAGTCTTCCTTTCCAGTTTAAAACATTTAATGGCAAAATATCAGGTGCTGTAAACTTATTAGTTGCATCCAGCAAAATTTTCTGTCCATCAATTTCGGCAGCGGCAATGACATAATTAAAAACAGTTCGATTGGGAAATACAGGGACACCATTTTCAACGGTACTTACTAAAACCGGATTCGCTTCGATTCCTGCACTTTTTAACATCGAAATCAGAATGAAATTTATTTCGGCTACATTTCCAGATTTTTCTTCAAATGCTTTTTTTACTCCTTTATCTACGAAGTACCCTCTCTTTCCGGTCCAGTTCATCCTATTTTGAACAAACTGAAAAATCAAACTGACACGTTCATTCTTA
Organism: Flavobacterium sp. LC2016-12; assembly: GCF_015351595.1. Taxonomy (GTDB): domain Bacteria; phylum Bacteroidota; class Bacteroidia; order Flavobacteriales; family Flavobacteriaceae; genus Flavobacterium. The sequence goes on from NZ_JADKPT010000006.1 coordinate 34,857, forward strand.
GAATCTGTCTTCTGTAATATCACTTTTAAATCATCAAAAAAATAATCCGTCGCTTTAAGTTCTTCTCCAAAATCTCTATTCTTAAAAATTGAAGTTGCAACTCCTTCCCATGTGTTGGTATAATTAACAACTGGTTTATCAGGATACCTTTCTCTTTCTAGTTCATTTTGAATCGACCCTTTATAATTATTTACATTATCAACAAATGGCTCTTCGGTAAGTGATGGAATATCTTTTGAAGTATAAAAACTGTTAATCTGTTTGTAACCACTTGCAAATACCTGATTGCTCGTCACTACATCTGCAGTTGTTTCTATTTTTGAGGTTCCAACGAGCAAAGATTTATAAATAAAGAATTCCGGAATCTCTGTTTTATATTCAAAATAACATACCGGAATATCATATTGAAAATCAAAATCCGGAAGTCTGACTATATTTTCTGATTTCAAAACATATTTAAATTCTATAACCGAGCCAACTTTTACGTTCGGTAAAGTAATTGATGCCTCGTTCCAATATTTATTAATTTTATTTTTAAAACTCCCCTCACTATTCAACCTTGTTTTTACAATTTCACCATTTTCAAGATTATAAGTTGCCGCATTAGAAAACTTTACGATATCATCACTCAAATTTTCATATCCTATGTAATAAGATACTTTTTGGTTTGCCCAGCTTAAACCCTCTTTCTTATAAATTTTAATTCTGAATTCATAAACGTTATTCGTGACAACACCCTTACCTTGAGTGTAAGTAAAAAAAGTTCTTCCTTTTTTAAACAAAATAGCGGCCGGAGCCGCACTATCTTTTGCATTCGATTTTTCTTGTAATTCGGCAATAGTTACTTTTCCTAATTCATATTTTTGAGCATTGATTTTTGAGTTCACTAAAATCAGGAAAACTAAAACAGCTAGTAAGCGTAACTTCATTTTAAATTCTTTTTAAAACTATTTTTTCTGTTTCTTTTGCAACCATTGCTTTATAATATTCTTTTAACATTTCATATTTATCAGCAGAAACAATAGCTTCATTTATCTGATGTGCAATATTTAATTGTAATGAATTACCATTAGATGCGATATTAAATTTAAAACTTCCTAAATTTTCGTCCATATTAAAAACTGCCGAAACAGGTAATGTTTCAACAGCAAAACCTTCAGGAATTTGAATCGTAATATTGTACTTATCTAAAAATGGGTAACTAAAATCGACTGGATATTCACGGACTTCCTGTTTAAATGGATTTTTCTCATCCGTAAAAAACAACATTGGGCTAACGTATATTTTACCTCCTATTACTTCACACAAATTATTTCCTGTAAATGAGTACGTCTCTATTGTAGGCAGCAAAACATCTTTTTCATTTGTTCTGCTGTACTCGCTAATCTCAATTTTATTGTTTTCGTTTTCGAGCTTCTCTAGATATTCTTCTTCTTTTATACCATCAATATTATCTCGGATAACCATAGCATTGTAATCTGTACATTGTCTTCTGGTTTTTCCTGTAATTTTACCATCTGCATCAATACTATAATTCATAAAAATATTATCGTTTGATGGTTTACTTGGCATTAAATCAATTTCCTGAGATGTACCATCTTTTCTAATCAATCTTCCTGACCAGTTTAGAACTCTTAAAGGCAAAATATTTGGCGTTGAAAATTTTTCAGTAGCATCAAGTAGAATATTTCCATTTGGAGTTTCAACAGCAGCAATTACATAATTAAAGGCATTTCTGTTAGGAAATAATGCGATTCCATTAGAACGTGTACTTAACAAGACTGGGGTTGCCGTTAAACCAGAATAACGTAGCATAGCGATAAGCATTAAATTAATATCGGCAATATTACCCGTTTTTTCTTTATATGCTTTTTTCACTCCATTATCGCAACCATATCCCATGTAACCATTCCATTTTACATTAGCCTTTACATAATTAAAAATAATCCAAATCTTTTCTTCCAGCGTATTTTTACCTGCTAATAATGTCTTTAAATCATCCTCAAAATACCCCGTTTTATTTAGTTCAGGGCCAAAATCATCATATTCATAAATTGTTGTTACAACCGAATTCCAGTCTGTAGTGAACTCTTTCATAGGAGAATTTGGAAACTTTACCAATGAAAGTTCGTGTTCAACACTTGATCTATAATTATCAATATTATTAACATAACTTTCTTCTTTCATTGAAGGAACATCAACTGCAATGTAATTCGTTTCATTTTCAATATAGTCAAGATGCAGGGTTGAATTATTAGGCTTAGAGAGTCCAACACGTTTTTCTTTCCCTGTATAAGTAATAGATCTCGGCTTTTTTAATGTTGTAATTTTAGGATAAAAATATCCTTTTTGTCTAGAATTAAAGACATAATATTCAGGAATAAACGTTGAAAATTCCGAATAATTTACAGGAATTGAAGTTTGAAAATTCCATTCTCGTATAAGTCGATCACTTGGAGATTTGATAGTATATCTAAATTCAATTACAGATCCTTCTTTAACATTAGGCATTGTGATTTTTTTTTGCCCCATGTTTTTATTCAGTACTTCATCAAAAAAGCCGTCACTTTTAAGTTTTGTTTTTTCGATTTTACCATTTACTAAATTATATGTCACAGCATCTTCAAAAAAAACATGCTCTTTCAGGTTGGTAGTATTCCAATATGGCACTCCCTGATTAGCCCAATTATAACCTTCTTTTTTATAAATCTTAATCCTGGTTTCAACATCTGTAAAGACAAAAAAACTATTATCAATCGAATCGAATTCAATTCTCGATTCTCCTCTTTTGTATAAGATTGCCGCTACTGCTGAAGAATCTTTCGGATGTGATTTCTCTTGTAATTCAGCAATTGTAACTTTTCCCAGCTTATAATTTTGAGCCTTAACTTTTGCCCATCCTAAAATCAGGAAAACTAAAATAACTAATAAGCGTAACTTCATCTTTAAATTCTTTTTAAAACTATTTTCTCTGTCTCTTTTGCAACCATACCTTTGTAATATTCTTTTAGCATTTCATATTTCTCAGTTGATACAATTGGTTCATTAATTTGATGCGAAACTACCAATTGTAATGTTCCTCCATTTGCAACAATATTAAATTTAAAAGTACCTAAATTATCTTCCATCACAATTACTGCAGGTGTTGGCAATGTCTCAATTGCAAAACCTTCTGGTATCTTTATTGTGATATTATATTTATCGGTAAAAGGGAATCCAAAATCTACTGGATATTCTCTTATTTCCTGTTTAAATGGATTTTCTTTATTCGCAAAAAATAACATCGGATTTACATAAATTTTACCGCCAATCACTTCACATAAATTATTTCCTGTAAACGAATAAGTTTCAATCATTGGCAATAAAATCTCTTTTTCATTCTTCCTTTCATATTCGCTAACTTCAATTTTATTATTCTCATTTTCTAATTTCTCCAAATATTCTTCCTGTACAACGCCATCAACATTATCTCTTGTAATCAAAGCATTATAGTCTGTACATTGCCTTCTCGTTTTACCTGTAACTTTACCTTCCGCATCAATGCTGTAATTCATAAAAACCATATCATTTGATGCTCTTTTTGGCATTAAATCAACTTCTTCAGAACTTCCATCTTTACGAATCAGTCTTCCAAACCAATTTAAAGTTCGGAAAGGCAAAACATTTGGAACCGAAAATTTATCAGAAGCATCTAATAAAACATTTCCGCCTGGTGTTTCAACAAGAGCAATTACATAATTAAAAGCAGTTCTATTAGGAAACAATGCAATTCCGTTAGAACGCGTACTTACCAAAACAGGATTCGCCGTTAAGCCAGCATAACGCAACATTGCAGTCAACATTAAATTAATATCACCAATATTTCCTGTTTTTTCTTTGTAGGCCTTTTTAACTCCTAAATCACAATCATAGCCCGTATATTTATTCCATTTTATATTCGATTTCACATGATTTAATATCGCCAATATTTTTTCATCAGGCGTGTTTTTCCCTGCCAATACCGTTTTTAAATCTTCTTCAAAATAATCTGTTTTGTTTAATTCTGGCCCAAAAGAATCATAATCGTAAATTGTTTTTGCAACCGAATTCCAATCTGTAGAATAAGACTTCATTGGTTCATTTGGAAATTTCACCATAGCCAGTTCATATTGAACACTGGCGGTATAATTATCAATATTATTTACAAAAGCCTCGTCTTTCATTGCCGGAAGATTTTCACCGACATAAATAGTCTTAGTTTCTATATAGTCTATTTTATCCTGGGAAAATTCCGTTCTTGTAGCACCTCCTCCAAAGCCTCCTGAAGAAACCCTTTCTTTAGAATTCAATATTATTGATTTATTACCTCTCTCCACAGTTACTTTAGGAGAAACATAACCTTTCAGTTGAGAGTTAAAAGTGTAATATTCCGGAATGTATGTTACAAACTCAGAATAGTTCACAGGAATACTGGTCTGAAAATTCCATTCCCTGATCATTCTGGCACCACTTCTAATGGTATACTTAAATTCTATAACGGAGCCTTCTTTAACATTGGGCATCGTTATTTTTTTCTGTCCTCTGAATTTATTAAGAACTTCATCAAACATTCCTTCGCTCTTTATTTTGGTTTTTTCAATTTTACCATTGACCAAATTATAAGTTACAACATCACTAAAAGATACCTTCTCCGATAAGTTGTTGTTGTTATAATACCAAACTTCATGAGTAGCCCACTCATACCCTTCCTTATTATAAATTTTAATTCTTGTTTCAACATCTGTAACTGTAATAAAACCATCATTCTGATTGTATTCAATTCTGGCACTTCCTTTTTTATACAAAATAGCAGCAGCAGCCGCTGAATCTTTTGGATGCACTTTTTGTTCTAATTCAGCTATTGATACTTTTCCTAATTTAAATTCCTGGGCAGACACTCTTGAAAAGAACAAGAAGAAAAGGGAAAGACTAAAAAGTTTGATAAATTTCATTGATTTTGGTTCTTAATTAGTTTTTAGTTAATATAATTTTGGCGTTATCGTTTCTGGATACTTGCTCCATAAAAAGGCGATACTCATCGTAATCCTTATTAGAATACTTACCTTTATTTACGAACATAGAGCGTTTGTAGAGCAGTTTGTTGTTTTCTTTTTTGATGATTTCTGTCTTATATTCTCCAAATTTTCCCTTTAATTCATAGTTTGAAGGAATAAACTCGATAGTAAAACCAGCTGGTAAATTAATCTCAATTTCATCTGTATCTAAATAGCCACGCTCAATCTCAAAAGGATTTTTTCTATTTCTGATGCGTTTTATATTTTCGGTGTTTTGATTGAAAGCATCAACAGCAAAAATCATTTTATTGGATGAAATTGAAGCGTAGTTTATAGCACTGATTTGAACATCTTCAGTAAAGCGTATATTTTCCTTATTATTAGTAAATGTTATTTTACCCAATTTCAGATTATTTATATGATCCCAATATTTTTTATAATGGGCTTCTTTTTCTGTAGGCTGAAAAGTTTCTAATCTTTGTTTAGAACTATATTGTGACCCTTCTGAACTTATCAAAATTGAACCCGAAAAATTTCCATTTTCATCAATAGTATAAAATCCTTTGTCAGTTTGTGTATTGCCTTTGTCTTCATAGATTTTAGTTCTGACAATTACTCCACCTTCAGGCTTAACAACTAAAACATCTCTATCGTCTGTAAAAGTTCCCTGATATCCAAACGGATCATCCTGACTTGTACACTCCAGAAAAGTATAGTTCTCTCCATGTGGAATTGCTAATATCATATGATTTCCCTGCATCGAAACAAAATCAGACTGAATATTTGATTTATGACGATCACCGTACAAAATTGTATTGTACGAAGGAACATCCACAGCCTGTAAAAGTGCTTTTGTATAATTTGACAATGCTTTACAATCACCATACCCTAAACGATCTACATCTGTTGCAAGCATTGGTTTCCATCCTCCAATTCCGACAGCAATATTTACATATCTTGATTTTTTCTGAACATAATCATAAATAATTTTTGCTTTTTTTATCGGGTCTTTTTCATCTCCTACTAATGCTTTTATTCTCGCCTTAGTTTCTTCAGATAAATCAGTAGTTCCAGTTAGAATTTTTTCAGCATACCATTTACCAAATGCCTCCCAGGTTTTAGCTGTCCCGTCAACACCTTCTAAATGAAAACTTTCTAGACCCATCATAATTCTAGGATAAAGATCTCTGCCAGATGGACTTAAACTTTCAGCTCTCTGAGCTAATATATTAGTCGCAACATAACTTAATTGTGTGTCCGTATCTAAAGTTTTCTTGATATTATATCCGGTGAGCTGAAATTCCTTCTTTTTAAAACCGAGGTTATTAGGATAAGTAACATTTAAGACGCATTTCTCAATACTTACAGCAGTGCCTCCCAAGAAATACCATTGTGGTAAAAAGGCAGTATTGGAACTTTCAATCTCACTATTGTAAACAACAGTGAAAGGATAAGAAACTGGAGTATATTCTAAAAAAATTACACGATTATCCGAAAAAAGAGTGCTTCCGCTGACTGCGCTCTGATCTTTAAAATCTTTTCGTTTAACTTTCTTTATTTCATTACCAAAGGCATCATAAACAATTGCTTCGATACTTTTTACTGAAGTTGATTTATCATACCCCTGATAAGCATCAATATCACTTAACCCTGTTTCATTAAAAACCGTTACTACTCTTTGTAGTTTGATATTCATACTACGTTGTGAAGTAATGACAATATCCATTTTGTCTAAACGTACGACCGCATCTGCATTTGTCTTAAGACTATCAGAAATGGTTAACACAGAATAATCGCTCTTTTGAGCAGAAGAAATAAGCGTAAAAAACAAAAAAATTAACGCAAAAAAAGGGGTTTTCATTAGTAAGTAATTTCTTCAAATATATATTATTTTTAGAAATTCTTAACATTTGTTTAGTTTTTTTTATTCCTTGTTTTTGCTGTCTATTATGATGGTAACAGGTCCGTCATTTAATAGGCTGACTTTCATATCAGCACCAAAAATTCCTGTCTGCACTTTTTTAGAAAAGTCTTTTTCTAAAGATTTCACGAAGTTTTCATACATCGGAATAGCAAACTCTGGTTTTGAAGCTTTTAAGTATGAAGGACGATTGCCTTTTTTTGTGGACGCATGAAGCGTAAACTGACTTACAACAATAATATCGCCATCAATATCCTGAACTGAGCAGTTCATGACATCATTTTCATCACCAAAAATTCTCATTTTAATGATTTTTCCAACCAGCCAATCAATGTCTTCCTGAGTGTCGGCATCTTCAATACCAACTAAAACTAATAATCCTTTTTGAATATCGGCAGTTTTATTTCCTTCTACAGTTACTGACGCTTGGGAAACTCTTTGAAGAACAACTCTCATGTTAATTGTGAATTATGAATGGTTAATTGTGAATTTAGATCGTATTCAATTTTGTTTCGTTGTAATTATGATTGAAGCTAATATTTTATTTATTTCTACAATATCAGATTTAATTGATTTGAATTGAGTTTCATTTAAATAATCTGACTGAAACAACAATTCCAACCAATAATCTGTTTCGTTGGCTTCTTTTTGTGTAATTGCAAGTTTATGAATAAAGTCTTTTTTGCTTTCTGCTTGTTCGGATTCGCGAACCAATGCTCCTATTGAAGTTCCACTGCGAAGTAATTGTTTGCTTAAAACAAATTCTTTCTTTTCCTGATTTAGAAACTGAAACAATTTAACAATCCTCAAAGCAAAATTAAAAGATTTTGTCTTTATAACGTTATCTGCCATAATTAACAATTAACCATTTACAATTCACAATTATTTCTGATTTCTTGTTTCATCACTAATTTTACGATCCTCATCATAAGTGTCTGTACGATAATTTTCTTCATCGCCTTCGAGGATTTTCAGATAACTATTATAACGGGACCAGGCGATCTCGTCTCTTTCTAAAGCGGCTTTTATAGCACAATGCGGTTCTTCTTTATGAAGACAATTGTTAAACTTGCACTGATCTTTCAATTTGAAAAATTCAGGAAAATACCCGCTGATTTCTTCTTTCTCCATATCCACAATTCCGAAACCTTTAATTCCAGGGGTATCGATAATTTTGGCATCAAAAGACAAATCATACATCTCCGCAAAAGTCGTTGTGTGCTGACCTTGTTTACTGGCTTCGGAAATGGTTTTGGTTTTAAGATGCAAAGAAGGTTCCATCGCATTTACTAAAGTCGATTTCCCAACACCTGAATGTCCTGAAAACATACTTACTTTTCCTATCATCATTTCTTTTAACTCCTCAACACCTTTCATTTCAGTAGAAGAAACACGAAGACATTTGTAACCAATTTGCTGATATACATATTGCATGTACAATTGATCTTCCAGAGTTGGCTCGTCAAAAGTATCTATCTTATTAAAAACCAAAATAGTTTCAATATTGTAAGCCTCGGCAGTTACCAAAAAACGATCTATAAAATTGAATGTCGTTGGGGGATTATTAATCGTGATCAATAAAAACACACGATCAATATTCGAAGCAATAATATGCATTTGATGCGAAAGGTTAACCGATTTACGAACGATGTAATTCTTTCTTTCGTGAATATTAAAAATCGTTCCGGTTACCGCATCTGAAGTTTCTTCCAATTCATAATCGACAATATCGCCTACAGCAATAGGATTAGTACTTTTAATACCTTTCATCCTAAACTTCCCTTTCATACGGCATTCTATAAAATCGCCTTGTTCCGATTTTACGGTGTACCAACTTCCTGTAGATTTATATACGAGTCCTGTCATTCTTTAATTTTAGATTGCTGATTTTAGATTTCAGATTGAAATTAAATCTTTGCAAAGATAAATGAATAATTTTAAAGATTGTCCTCGGTTTCATCCGTAGGGATAAAGATTATGATTATTGATTACGTCACCACGGCTGAAACCGTTGGCTACTATATAAAACAAAAATCCCCACTCTTCTTTCGAAGAAATGGGGATTAAAAAAACAATCTATTTTTAAATCTATGATATAAGAAAACCAAATAACAAAATTCAGATAAAACCAAATTTAACTTATATCACTTATATGTTTTTAGAGAAAATTATGCATTGAATATTTTCTCCTGGTGACCAATACTTTCCTGGTGGATTGCTTTGAACATTCTCAAAACAAACTCTTCAGTAAGACCTTTTTTCTCACCTTCTAAAATCATTTTTCCTAAAATTTCATTCCAACGATTGTTTTGAAGAATCGCTACGTTTGCGTCTTTTTTCACCTGACCAATTTCGTCAGCAACTTTCATACGTTTTCCTAATAACTCTAATAAATTAGCATCCAAAACGTCAATGTTAGCTCTTAATTTAGTCATTTTTGAACTGTACTCATCTGTAGTATCGTCTGTTTTTCTGATCGTCAAATCTTTAATGATTTGTTTCAAAGCATCAGGAGTAACTTGTTGAGCAGCATCAGACCAAGCGTTGTCCGGATCGTAGTGCGTTTCGATAATCATACCATCGTAATTCAAATCTAAAGCCTCTTGTGTTACTTCAAAAATCATTTTACGATCTCCGGTAATGTGAGATGGATCGATGATCAATGGTAAATCAGGGAATTTGTTTTGTAATTCGATAGCAATCTGCCATTCTGGAATATTTCTGTATTTAGTTTTTTCGTAAGTAGAAAAACCTCTATGAATAACTCCTAATTTCTCGATTCCAGCCATATGTAAACGCTCAACACCACCTAACCATAAAGCTAAATCCGGGTTTACTGGGTTTTTAACCAAAACGATTTTATCAGTTCCTTTCAAAGTATCAGCAATTTCCTGAACTGCGAAAGGGTTTGCAGTTGTACGAGCACCAACCCATAAAACATCGATATCATGTTCCAAAGCTAATTTACAGTGAGCTGCAGTCGCAACTTCAGTTCCCATCAATAAACCAGTTTCTTTTTTAGCTTTTTGCAACCATTTTAAACCAATTTCTCCAACACCTTCAAATCCTCCCGGACGCGTTCTTGGTTTCCAGATTCCAGCTCTGAATACACTAACTTTTGAATCTTTCAATTCATGAGCAATCTTTAATACTTGATCTTCCGTTTCTGCACTACAAGGTCCAGCTATCACAAGTGGGTGATTTAAATTGAAATCTTCTAACCACTTTCTCATTTCTTTCTTATTTTCCATCTTAATTCTAATTTACTTTTTAGTTGTTGTTAATCCGTTTAGTATTTCTTTAATTTTATTTGTGCTTTCCATTTCTTCAAAAATGGCATTGTAATTATCTTCTTTTAACAAATCCCTAAACCGACTGAGATTTGAAATATATTCTTCTAATGTTTCAATAACGTGTTCTTTGTTTTGCTTGAAAATTGGCGTCCACATTGCGGGAGAACTTTTTGCTAAACGAACCGTACTTTCAAATCCACTTCCCGCCATATCAAAAATATCCTGTTCGTCTTTTTCTTTGTTCATTACCGTTTTTCCGAGCATAAACGAACTAATGTGCGACAAATGCGAAACGTAAGCAATGTGTTTGTCGTGCGACGTCGGATCCATATATCGAATCCTCATTCCAATTTCGCTAAAAAGCTGTAACGCCTTTTCCTGCAATTTAAAAGTGGTTTTTTCCACTTCACAAATAATGTTTGTCTTTCCTTTAAACAAACCTCTTATCGCTGCTGATGGCCCGGAAAACTCTGTTCCTGCAATTGGATGCGTTGCGATAAAATTTCTTCTTTTCGGATGATTGGCAACTGCATCACAAATTGGTTTTTTAGTCGAACCTACTTCAAAAACTATTGTTTTATCTCCAACCAAATCCAATACTTTTGGCAAAACAACCAGCGCCACATCAACCGGAACCGAAACAATTACAAAATCGGCCTCAGCCAAATCTTCAAAGTTCCCTGCCTGATCGATAACACCCAAATCAATTGCTTCCTGCAAGTGTTTTTCGTTGCTGTCAATCCCAAAAATAGTAGCATTCGGATGTTGGTCTTTGATGTCCAGCACCATCGAACCTCCTATTAACCCTATTCCTATTACGTATACTTTCATAATTCTTTTAATTTGAAGCTAATTCCTGCTATCCGTTTCAATCTTTTCCGCCGAACCCCGGCGCAAAAGGATTTCCACTTCTATCAGGGCTAGGGCTCCTTGTTTTTTCGAGACCTTTAGATTAATACCTACAAGGTTTTGAAAACCTTGCAGGAAATCTAAAATCTACATTCTAAAATCTAAAATCGATCAATCGCTTCCTGTACTTTTTCTTCTTTCACACACAACGAGAATCTGATATATCCTTCTCCATTGCTTCCGAAAATTGTTCCCGGTGTGATGAAAATATGTTTCTCGTATAATATTTCGTCAATGAACTTTTCTGCTGATTCAATTCCTTCCGGCAATTTCGCCCAGACAAAAAGTCCAACTCCTTCTTTATAAACTTCGCAGCCTAATTTTTCTGCTAATTTTTCTGTTAATTCTCTGCGGCGTCTGTAAATTTTGTTTTGCTCTTCGAACCATGATTTATCACAATTCAATGCTGCAATTGCACCTTTCTGAATTCCGTAATACATTCCGCTGTCCATGTTGCTTTTTACTTTTAGCACTGCATCGATAATTTCAGGATTTCCTAAAACCATTCCAACTCTCCAGCCCGCCATGTTGAATGTTTTACTTAATGAATTTAATTCTAAAGCCACTTCCTTTGCACCTTCAACCTGCAATAAACTCATCGGATTATCATTCAAAACAAAACTATATGGATTATCATTGACCAATAATATGTTATGTTTTTTAGCAAAAGCAACCAATTTTTCAAATAACGCTAAACTTCCTCTCGCTCCTGTTGGCATATGCGGATATCCCAGCCACATAATTTTTACTTTCGAAAGATCTAATTTTTCTAAAGCTTCAAAATCCGGTTCCCATGCATTGGCTTCTTTCAGATCATAATAAACCGGAACTGCTCCTACCAAATTAGTTACCGACGTATACGTTGGATAACCTGGATTCGGAATCAAAACGTGATCGCCTTCATTTAAAAAGGCTAACGAAATGTGCATAATTCCTTCTTTTGAACCCATCAAAGGCAAAATCTCATTATTCGGATTTAACTCAACACCAAATTGATTCTGATAAAAATCTGCCATTCCTTTTCTCAACTCCGGCAATCCCTGATAGCTCTGATAACCATGCCCGTTTTCATCCTGAATTGCTGCGGCAACCGCTTCAATTACTGCTTTCGACGGACTCAAATCAGGGCTTCCAATTCCCATATTGATGATAGATTTTCCTTCAGACATTAGTTGACGCACTTCTCTCAATTTTGATGAGAAGTAGTATTCTTCAACTGTATCTAATCTTTTTGCTGTTGTAATCATTATTTTTTGCTTTAGGCCGTAAGCTTTAGGCTTTAGGCTCTTTTTAAACTTTTATTTTTGCTTTAGACAGTAAGCTCTAAGCTTTTTGGACTTTAAGACTTTCTACTTTCCAACTTTATGACTCACTACTCAAAGGCTTTGTGTTTTTATATTCTCCCAAAACCTTTAAATATTCTGCCATAATATTTAGTAATGTTTTGGCTTTTGCAAAATCTTCGTATTTCTCAAATGTTACATCTACGAAAAACGAATATTTCCAAGGTGTTTCAATTTTTGGAAGCGACTGAATCTTTGTTAAATTCAATTTGCAGTCACTCATTACATTTAAAACTGCTGCTAAACTTCCTCTTTTATGATCTAATTCAAATTTGATAGAAGCTCTGTTGATTTCGCTTTCCGGTAAAAATGAATTCTGCTTTTTAATGATTACAAAACGAGTCATGTTGTTTTTGATCGTTTGAATTTCCGGAGCGATGATTTCTAAATCATACATTTCAGAAGCCGTTTTACTTGCAATTGCAGCGATTCCGGTTAATTGTTTTTCCTGAATTCTTCTGGCCGTTTCAGCTGTATCTTTATCTTCAACCAATTTAATGTTTGGATATTGTTTTAAGAAATCCATACATTGTAAAATTGCCATTGGGTGTGAATGAACTTCTTTTATATCTTCAATTTTCTGACCTTTTAAAGCCATTAAATTTTGGTGAATGCTTAAATAATGCTCTCCAATAATGTGTAAATTGTTCTTGTCAATCAAAGCATAATTCGGAATAATTGGACCTGCAATTGAATTTTCGATCGCCATTACAGCCTGATCAGATTTTCCGGCAATAAGGCTGTCGATCAATTCTTCAAAAGACAAACATTCATCAATATCCACATTTTCAGAGAAATACTCCTTCACAACCTGATGATGGAAAGAACCTTTTATACCTTGTATTGCAATTTTCGTTGTCATATATTCAAAAAAAAATCCTGATTTTCATCAGGATTGTATATTAGTTTTATTTGTCTTTATATTTCTCAAATAACCATAGCACAATCCTCACTTCTACTAAAGAAGAAATAAAAAGAGTTGCTAAAATAAAAACGGTTAGATGCCATTTTGTTTGTGTTATTATTTAAATTCTCTGCGAATGTATAAATTATTTTTAGCGCACCAAAAAAAATAATGCATTTTATGAAACAAAAAAGGATTTCTTAACAAAATCTACCGGTTTTGCAGGATAATTTAATAAATGAGTCTTAAAATGCGATTTAGGCAATTGGTTTTGAGGAAGGTTCTGAGGTTCTGAGGTGCTAAGGTGCTAAGATTTTGTTTCTCTAATTGATTTTAGATAAGTTTTAACTTCATCCCAAGTATATAATTTGGTTATATCATCTTCCAGATTTTGAAGTCTAATATCTAATTCTTTTTTAACATCTTCAGAAATCTCTTTACATTCCATAATACGCTTTTACTACTTCCGCTACCAAACTTCCCGCCGCACCAATTCCAATATTCCAAGAACCATCAAGAGCCTTTCCTAACATTTTTTGTGTCCAAGTATTTACTTTTTGCCCAAATGTGTTATTTACAAAATTAGGTTCTTCATCATCTATTATTTCTACAAGTTCAGCAATATCTTCCTCTTTAACCCCACTTTCTCTTAAACGGTTAGAAAGTTCATCTTTGCTTCCTTTTGTAATATTTATATTTGCATTAATTTTTGCTTTCTCTCCAGTATTAACAATGATACCATCACCTGTAGTATTTATAATTGTTTGATTCATAATTGTCGCAATTTCTTTTCTTTTAGTTTTTAATTCTTCTATCTCTGTAATATTTCCAAATTCAGAATCTATCTTGAGCATGAAATCCAATAAACTATTCCTCACACATGCAATAACACCATCTACAACATTTCCAGCAATCCACCTTTTACAATTAACCAATCGTAAATAAGGATTACCCATTTTTCTCCAATTTTGCTCTATAAGTCCAGTAATTTCTGCAGGAAAAGTATATTCTAACATCCCTCTTCCGTCTTCTCTTTTTAGACTTTCCAAACTTGAAACACTATTAAACAAATTCATATTCGTTAAACTAACTTGAAACTCTTCATCAAGACCAATTAGCGGAACTGGTTGGCTATTATATTACTGACTCCCGGCAATAAATGTCCCCACTATATTTCCTTCAAATTTTCTATAATCTGGCAACTCACTTAAACAATCATATCCTTTCAATTCCTTAGTAACCCAATTTAACAAAGTTGCATTTTGAAGTCTACTAGCTAAAACTTTCGTTTTTAAAAGTGGAGAACTTACTGATTTCTCCGTATCAATTAATTCATTTATTATATCATTAACTAATTTCATAGCTTATTATATTATAAAAAAGCAGCTATCATTACAATAACTGCTTTCTATTATTAAAGAATAAATCTTTTCTCTTTACTCTATTATCTTTCTTCTAAAAGAAATTAAGACCCACACATCTCACAATCCTCAGGACCTGCGGCTTGTGCTTTAAGCAACATAGCTTTATACTCCTCAATATTGATCTCTTCAGTTTCTGCAACTAAAGCTGGTGCTGTTTCTTCTTTTTTATCGTTGTTTAATGTGAATTTAATCGCATCAACAGCCGATTTCGTTCTCAAGTAATACATTCCTGTTTTCAAACCTGATTGCCAAGCGTAGAAGTGCATTGACGTAAGTTTAGAATAGTTTGCATCTTGCATGAACAAGTTCAACGATTGTGATTGGTCAATGAAATAACCTCTCTGACGAGACATATCGATAATATCTTTCATCGACATTTCCCAAACCGTTTTGTATAATTCTTTTAAGTCTTGTGGGATAATGTCAATATTTTGAACAGATCCGTTATGACGCATGATTTCTTGTTTCAAATCTTCGTTCCATAAACCAAGTTTTACTAAGTCTTCTAGTAAATGTTTGTTTACCACGATGAATTCTCCAGACAATACACGACGTGTGTAAATGTTTGATGTATAAGGCTCAAAAGCTTCGTTGTTTCCAAGAATTTGCGAAGTCGAAGCCGTTGGCATTGGCGCAACTAATAATGAGTTACGAACTCCATGCTCCATTACTTCTTTTCTTAATGAAGCCCAGTCCCAACGGCCTGATAATTCTTCATCTTTCATTCCCCACATATTGTATTGGAATTCCCCTTTAGACATTGGAGAACCTTCAAATGTAGAATATGGACCTTCTTCTTGTGCCATTTCCATAGAAGCGGTTACAGCTGCGAAGTATAAAGTTTCGAAAATTTCCTGATTTAATGTTTTTGCTTCATCGCTTGTAAACGGTAAACGCAACATGATAAAAGCATCAGCCAAACCTTGCACTCCCAATCCAACTGGACGGTGACGCATGTTAGAGTTTTCAGCTTCTTTTACCGGGTAATAGTTTCTGTCGATTACTTTGTTCAGGTTACGAGTTACACGTTTTGTAACATTGTAAAGAGCCTGGTGATCAAATTTTCCGTTTTCAATAAACATTGGTAACGAAATAGAAGCTAAGTTACAAACTGCAATTTCATCTTTAGAAGTGAACTCCATAATCTCAGTACACAAGTTAGAAGAACGAATTGTTCCTAAATTCTTGTGGTTCGATTTACGGTTTGCTGCATCTTTGTACAACATATAAGGCGTTCCTGTTTCGATTTGCGATTCAAGGATTTTCTCCCATAATTCACGTGCACGAATGGTTTTTCTACCTTTTCCTCTAAATTCATAATCCAAATACATGGTTTCGAATTCTTCTCCGTAAACATCGTATAATCCAGGACATTCGTTAGGGCACATTAATGTCCAACTAGCATCTTCCTGTACACGTTTCATGAATAAATCTGAAGTCCACATGGCGAAGAATAAATCTCTCGCACGCATTTCTTCTTTTCCTGTATTTTTCTTCAAATCCAAAAATTCAAAGATATCAGCATGCCATGTTTCGATGTAAATCGCAAAGCTTCCTTTACGTTTTCCACCACCCTGATCTACGTAACGAGCCGTATCGTTGAAAACTCTCAACATCGGAACGATTCCGTTTGAAGTTCCGTTTGTACCACGAATGTAAGATCCAGTAGCACGAACGTTATGAATAGAAAGACCAATTCCTCCCGCTGATTGCGAGATTTTAGCCGTTTGTTTTAACGTATCGTAAATACCATCAATACTATCATCCTGCATTGCCAAAAGGAAACAAGAAGACATTTGAGGTTTTGGAGTTCCAGCATTGAACAACGTTGGCGTTGCATGCGTGAAGAACTTTTTAGACATTAAATCGTACGTTTCAATAACCGATTTTAAATCGTCTAAGTGAATACCAACCGAAACACGCATCAGCATATGCTGTGGTCTTTCTACGATTTTTCCGTTTATTTTTAGCAAATACGAACGCTCTAAGGTTTTGAAACCAAAATAATCGTAATTAAAATCTCTTGTATAAATAATATGAGAATCTAAAAATGCAGCATTTTCCTGAATCACATTAAATACTTCATCCGAAAGTAATGGTGCTTCTTGTCCATTTCTTGGATTTACGTAGTGATACATATCTTTCATCGTTTCTGAGAAAGACTTTTTAGTATTTGAATGTAGGTTCGAAATTGCCACACGCGCTGCCAATTGTGCATAATCTGGATGCGCAATAGTCATAGAAGCCGCCGTTTCTGCCGCAAGATTATCCAGTTCAGAAGTAGAAACCCCATCATACAATCCCTCGATAACTCTCATGGCTACCTTAACAGGATCTACAAGCTCATTTAAGCCGTAACACAATTTTTTGATTCTTTCTGTAATCTTATCAAACATTACGGGCTCTCTGTGGCCATCTCTTTTTACTACATACATAAGCTTACTATTTATTAGTTATTGAAAAAATGAAAGACACTAGAAAACGAATTCCAGCCCTTAAACATTGCGTGTTTTTAAATTATTTTTTGAGAATTATCGAATTCTCAATAGTCGTCTGCTCCCGACCTATGAAATAGATCGAAAATGCAAAAAAAATGTTACTGAATCTACGATTTGGGAAAGAGATTCAATCTTAAAAAAATGATTTTATTCTTTTAGCGTTTTTGGAGTCGCTAAAATATTTTGTTGTCTAGAAATCTGCGTCAAATGAAATTTTCTGAGCGTCGCTGTCTGTATTCATCACACCTGATTTTTGATACTCAGCAACACGTTTTTCAAAGAAATTAGTTTTTCCCTGAAGAGAGATCATATCCATGAAATCAAACGGATTCGCTGATCCATATACACGATCACAACCTAATTCTACTAACAATCTGTCTGCAACAAATTCTAAGTATTGCGTCATTAAAGTCGCATTCATTCCAATTAAACTTACCGGCAGCGATTCTGTTACAAATTCTCTTTCGATATCTAAAGCATCTACAATGATTTCTTTAATTCTGTCCTTTGGTACTTTGTTAATCAAATGATGATTATGCAAGTGCACTGCAAAATCACAGTGTACGCCTTCGTCACGGGAAATCAACTCATTAGAGAAAGTTAAACCTGGCATTAATCCACGTTTTTTCAACCAATAAATAGAACAGAAAGCACCTGAAAAGAAAATACCTTCAACAGCAGCAAAAGCAATTAGTCTTTCAGCAAATGAATCAGACTCGATCCATTTTAAAGCCCAGTCTGCTTTTTTCTTAATTGCAGGGAATACTTCCAAAGCATTAAACAACTCTGCTTTTTCAGCTTCATCTTTTACGTAAGTATCAATCAATAATGAATAGGTCTCACTATGAATGTTCTCCATCATGATTTGGAAACCATAGAAAAACTTCGCTTCAGCATATTGCACCTCATTTACAAAATTCTCAGCAAGGTTTTCATTAACGATTCCATCAGATGCAGCAAAAAATGCTAAAATGTGTTTAATAAAATATCTTTCGTCGTCACTTAATTTATTATTCCAGTCTGTCAAATCCTGGTGTAAGTCGATTTCTTCCGCAGTCCAGAAACTAGCTTCCATCTTTTTGTACCATTCCCAAATATCATGATGTTTGATAGGAAAAATAACGAAACGATTTTTATTTTCTTGTAATATTGGCTCGACTTGTGACATGACTGTTTTATTTAATTTTTATGCTGAATTTTTACTTATTCAGAACGATTACAAAGATTGTCATTTGTAGCCAAAAATGAAAGCCAAACTTATTCACAATTCGATGTAGTTTTTAACAACGCCTAAAAAATGAGATACTTTTCAGACAATATTTAAATATTTGTAAATGAGTCATTTAATATAGTCATTTACCCCTAAAGCCCCTGTAAAATATAGACTTTTTGGAATAATAAGCAAGAAATTTTAATTGTTTTTAAAAAGTTTTTTTTGAGTTAAAACTTTATTTTTTGAGTTAAAATATATCCACTTAAAGCGGTAACTATAGCCCTTTGATTATTTCGAATTTTTAAGCTCTTCCGCTACTTTTTCAAGTTCCAAATACCAGTCTTCACCAAAGCGGCGAATCAAAGCTTCTTTGACAAATTTATAAACCGGAACTTCCAATTCTTTTCCTAAAGAACAGGCATCATCGCAAATATCCCATTTGTCGTAATTCACCGCGGCGAACTCCGTAAAATCTTTCACACGGATTGGATATAAATGACAAGAAACTGGTTTTTTCCAATCTACGATTCCCTGATTGTAAGCTTGTTCGATTCCGCAAAGAGCCGTTTTTCCGTCAAAAATAACGTAAGCGCAATCTTTTTCGTCAATTAATGGTGTTTCAAGATCACCATCAGTTCCTTTTACCCAGGTACCCTGCGCTTCGATCGCAGCAATTCCTTCTTTTCGTAAAAAAGGTTTTACTTTAGGATAAATTTCTTCCAGAATTTTAGTTTCTGCTTCGCTTAATGGTGCACCCGCATCTCCGTCAACACAGCAGGCTCCTTTACAAGCTGATAAGTTGCACACAAATTCTTTTTCAAGAATATCTTCTGAAATAATGGTTTTCCCTAATTGAAACATGATAATAAAGTACTGTAATTTATAAAGTGCAAAGATAGTCAAAGAAAGCAGATAAAATACGTTCAAATTTTACTGTCGTGCTTGGTAAAGTTTTACCACAGAGTTACACAAAGATTTTCCACAGAGTTTCGCAAAGTTTAATTTTATTGGGAATGCTTTTTTAAGCTCACAAAGCTTGGAAATAAAACTTTGTGCAACTCTGTGCATTCTTTGCGAAACTCTGTGGTAGAACAATTAAAACTTGCGAATCTCTGTGGTACAAATGGGCATTTGTTACAAATATCACTTTTTTAACACTCAAAACGTGTTTTTATAACAATAATACATCGTATTCAAAAAACACCTATCTTTATTATCTACCTTTGCAAAAATTTTAAACGCTTAAAATCAAAGTAATATGTTAGAAATCGACTTCAAAGAAATCGTCACTGTAAGCATGGTCCTTTTTGCTGTAATTGATATCGTAGGATCTATTCCGATTATTGTCAATTTACGAGCAAAAGTAGGGCACATTGAATCTGAAAAAGCTTCGATTGTAGCCGGACTGATTATGATTGTTTTTCTTTTCGTTGGAGAAGGTTTTCTAAATCTTATCGGAATCGATGTACACTCCTTTGCCGTGGCCGGATCCTTTGTACTATTCTTTTTAGCTTTGGAAATGATTTTGGGTATCCGAATTTATCGTGACGAAGAACCGGGATCGGCTTCTATCGTTCCGTTGGCTTTTCCATTAATTGCAGGAGCGGGAACTATGACGACTTTACTTTCACTTCGATCTCAATTTCATACCATCAATATTATCATCGCGATTTTGTTGAATATTATCTTAGTATATATTGTTTTGAAATCTTCCAAAAAAATAGAAAATTTATTAGGAGAAAACGGACTTGGTGTAGTGCGCAAGACATTTGGAGTCATACTTTTAGCAATTGCTGTTAAATTATTCGCTGCTAATGTTAAAGGTTTGTTCGTCTAACGGATATTTTTATAAATTTACCCCATAAAATTTCTAAAATAGAACTTTTAACATATTTACAATATGCTTAGAGTTTTAGTTTAATTTTTAGACAAACAAACAACCATTATGAAAATCTTTACTTCAATCTTAGTGCTTTTAGCATTAGCCTTAATTGTTTTTAATATTACACAATTAGACTTTAAAAATCCTTTTCAGGGAGATAGTGGTGTAGCACTTATTGGGATCGCGGCTGCTTTTTGCGCGGTATTAATTCTTTTGATTTTTAGAATTTCAAAAAGAATTGAAGAAAAAATGCACGACAACAGATAATAAATATATGTTTGACGTTCTAATTATTGGCGGAGGTGTATCAGGCATGTCTTGTGCTCTCGTTTTAGGTTCTGCAAAAAACAAAGCCTTTGTTACCGATAAAAAAATCGGAATCTTTACCCATCAAAAGAATTCTTCACTGCAAGAAGCGATCTTCTATAACGCATACGGAATAACTCCTGGCAAATTAGGGTCTGAATTACTTGTAGAAAGCACGCAGGATCTTGCCATGACTTATCCTCACATCACTCAGATTCCAAACGAGAAAGTAATCAAAGTTGAAGGTTCTTATCCTGAATTTACTGTTACTACAAATAAAAACACATACAAAACTAAAAGTATCGTTATCGGAATTGGTTCTGCCAATACTTTTGATATTGAAGGTTTAATCCAGTATGTTGAACCACACAAAAAAGCACTTCCGGAAAAACAACGTATTCAGCTTAAAAACGACGATCATAAGGTAGCCGACGGTATTTATGTGATTGGAACTTTAGCCGGCTGGAGAAGTCAATTGGCCATTGCTGCGGGAAGCGGGGCAGCCGTTGCTACAGATATTCTGACTTTATGGAATAATGGTGTGCAAACTCATGCTCACGATAGTATTCGATAAAATTTAAAACATAAGTTTTTATATAATTAAACCATTAAGAGATTAAGAAAAATTAAGACTTTGCGCTTAATACCTTAACCTCTTAATGGTTTATTTTTTTATTTCTCAATTATTATTTTACTGAAATAATCTCAGTTACTTTAATATGTTTTTCCTCTTCTGTTTTCCAGATTTCTCCTTTTACAGAAACATTATCTCCAATTTTTAATTGTTTATAGTTTTGAGGCCCGCCAACATTTACAATGCTGATCGTTGCGAAATACACTTCTTTGGCAGCTGTAGAGATTTTAGCTGTATAGCCGTCTTTTCCCGCTTCTATTGAATCTACTTTTCCGGTAACTGTATTAGAACTGCTATCTTTCATAGTTTTACAAGAAATTACAAAAGTCATTAAAACGAATAGAAAGCTTATCTTTTTTAGATTTTTCATATTATATATTTAACCACAAATCTCGAACTATATCAGCTAAGATTCGTTACATTATATTTTAATAAATTATTATTATTTATTGTAATTGAATGCAGCTTCCGGCAATAACTTTTAAGTTTTCGTCAAATTGTTTCCAGACTCTGATATAGCGAAGCACACCATCTATAGGACTATTATCAAAAAAACCTTTTAATGAAACTGTAACTGCAACTACAGCCGTATCACCAATTAGATTTATGGTTTGATCGGAAGCTTCAATAGTAGTAATTTTCATTTTACCTGAACGATAAGAAGCCAAATCAAATTCTTTTGTAATCGTATTTCCATCAGGTAAATTGAAAAGCAAATCGTCGTGGAGGATTTTTTCTAAAAACAAAACATCAGCATTTTTAACAGCAGTCAAAAGTTCTATTTCAGCATTTACAACGGCTTCTATTTTCATATTAAAAAGTTTTCAGCGTTATTTTTTCGGATTCTGAATCGCCTTAATCATGGCATCTTCTTTCAAAATCACATCGTAGTAATATATTTCCCCATATAATTGTCTGGCAAATTCAGCCGTGATATAACGATTCACTAAAGGTTTGGTTTTGTCTAATTTCAAATCCAGACCCGTCATGAAAATATAGTTTTTGAATTTCTTGAAATAAACATCCGAGCTTTTCATTTCAGCCAAAAACTCATTAAACTTAAGTCCGGCAAAAGCTTTTCGATTTTTATCCAATTCTTCAAAAACAAAATGTCCGACTACTCCGGTTTGAAGCAAATAACCAACGTTTTCATTTCCGTGCTCTGCTTCCATCGGAACAAAAACATCGGGAACTATTCCACCGCCGCCGTATACAATTTTGCCTTTTGGTGTTTTAAACTTTAATGAATCGGCTACTTTTATACTGTCTTTAGCATAAAGTTCACCAGATTTGATACGAGATTCTGATTCTTTAAAATATTCTTCGTTTCCTTTTTTATACGGTTTCTGAATTGATCTTCCGGTTGGTGTATAATATCTCGCCACTGTTAAACGTACAGCAGATCCGTCATTGAAATCCATTTCACGTTGTACCAAACCTTTTCCAAAAGAACGGCGCCCCACAATAATTCCACGATCATTATCTTGTAATGCTCCTGCCAAAATTTCACTTGCAGAGGCACTGTTTTCATTAATCAAAACATACACTTTTCCGGTTTCAAAACTTCCGGCTTTTGTGGCGTATGTTTTCTCTGTTGTTCCGTTTTTATTTTTAGTAAAAACGATCAATTGTTTGTCTCTCAAAAATTCATCGGCAATAGCGACCGCTTCTTCCATATAACCACCGCCGTTATCACGAAGATCGATTACAAGCGACTGAATTCCGCTTTGTTTTAATCTTGTTAAACCGGTTTTGAATTCATTAAAAGTAGTCTCGGCAAAACGATTTATTTTGATGTAACCGACATTATTTCCAAGTAATAAAGAAGCATCAACGCTTTTTATCGGAATAACATCTCTTTTTACTTTAAACTTTAATTTCTTTTGTTCCGATTTTCTAAAAACAGTCAATTCAATTTCAGAACCCTGCAATCCTTTTAACTTCGAAAACAAACTATCTGAAGGCAATTTTCTACCATATAATTTTGTTTTTCCAGCAAATAGAATTCGGTCTCCTGATTTTATCCCGGCTTTCGCCGAAGGACCATTTTCAATTGGTTTTATAATCGCAACCGAATCTTTATACATATAAAAATTGATTCCGATTCCAACGAAATCACCTTTCATGCTTTCCGCCACTTCTGCCTGTTCACTAGGCGGAATGTAAACAGAATGTGGATCTAATTTGGATAAGATATTATCAACTGTAAGGTTTACAATTGAATCGGTATTAATACTGTCGACATATTCATTATTGATAAAATCGATCAGTTTATTGAGTTTTGTTTTGGAGTAATTTTTAGCCAAAAGTCCGTCATCAACGGGAGCATTCATTAGGCTTCCGAGGACAGTTCCGAGAGCAAAAGTAGCTCCGATTACAATTGGCAAATATTTCGAATTAAATTTCATTTACTCTTCTAAAACAGGAAGATGTTCAACTTCAACACCTGCTTTTAATAAAAATTGAATTCCGGCATCATCGCGATATCCGTTTTGGTAAACCACTCTCTTTATCCCCGATTGATGTATTAATTTACTACATTCTTTACAGGGTGAAAGTGTAATATACAAAGTAGCGCCTTCACAAGATTGTGTTGATCGGGCTACTTTTAGGATTGCATTTGCCTCGGCATGCAGAACCTCCCAGCGGGTTAATCCTTCATCGTCTTCGCAGCAAT
Source organism: Flavobacterium sp. LC2016-12 (assembly GCF_015351595.1). Taxonomy (GTDB): domain Bacteria; phylum Bacteroidota; class Bacteroidia; order Flavobacteriales; family Flavobacteriaceae; genus Flavobacterium. Next base: position 58,894 of record NZ_JADKPT010000006.1, read on the forward strand.
TCTCAAATCCGGATGGTGTTCCGTTATAACCATCAGAAATAATCATCCGGTCTTTTACAATAATGGCACCAACCTGTTTACGTTTGCAGTAAGAAAGGGCACCCCATTCTTTTGCAATACGAAGGTACGCTTTATCGTACTTATTTATTTTTTTTAAATCCATTTATTTTATCTGTTCCAAATTGGGCTTTCAATAATCATCGGAATCACAACTCCGATAATAAAAGCCGACATTACAAGTGCCCAATCTCGTTTTGAAAAACGAAATACGGTCTGCACAATATAGGATAGTATCAAAACTACAAAAACAACAACTAACTGCGCTGCTTCGATTCCTAACGCAAATTCGCCTAAAGGTAATAATTTTGAGCTTGGCGACCCTCCTAAAATAGTCTTAAAATAATTAGAAAAACCAAGTCCGTGTATTATTCCGAAAAACAGGGTTACCATAAAAATTAAATTCACACCTTCATTTTTGGTCGCTTTTCCTGCCGTAAAAAGATGAAATATGGCGGTTATCAAGATGGTAATCGGAATTAAAAACTCCACTATATTTACTTTTATAGCGATGATTCCAAAAACTGAAAGCAACAAAGCCAAAGTGTGACCGATCGTAAAAAGTGAAACCAGAAGCAAAATGCGTTTCCAGTCTTTAAACAAATACGGAATAGTTAAGGCGATTAAAAAAAGAACGTGATCGTAGGCGTGGATATCTAAAACGTGTTTTAATCCTATCTGAAAATAAATCCAAAATTCTGACATAGGGGCAATGGTATTAATTGATTAAGGGGATGTAAACTTACGATTTATTTTGAAAAGTAAAGAAACCGTACTATTAAAACAACGCAGAAAAATAAGTTAAATTTTATGAGAAATTTAAAATGTTAAATTAAAATAAGATTTATCTTTGTTCTATATAAAACCCTATTAATTATGCCATTTTCAGAATTATTTGATAACGAATTCAAACAAAGAAACAGAGGTCATTTCTCTGCAATTGTGCGTGTAGCTTATGCTGACGGAAAAATTAATGACGAGGAAAAATCGTTTTTAGACAAACTAGCTTCAAGATTAGAAATTTCAGAAGAAGAATATACAGAAATCCTTAAAGATCCTTGGCAACATTCTATAAACCCTCCTTATTTATATGCGCAGCGTTTAGAGCGTTTGTACGACTTAGCGAGAATGGTTCACGTTGACCACCATTTAGGAGACCAACAAGAAGTTATGTTAACCCGTATGGGATTAGCTCTAGGATTTACGCCAGGAAACGTAAACCATATTATTAGAAAAGCATTGTCTTTAGTGGATAAAAAAGTAGATTTAGATACTTTCCTTTTCGAAATGGAAAATATGAATAAGTAAGAAACAGTGTTCCCTTTTTTAGTACTCAGTTTCGAACTGAGACAAAAAATTGAAACTGAGATTTAAAACAAAACCCGATAATACTATTATTATCGGGTTTTGTTTTATAGTTCCGAGTGAGACTGAATACTAAAAACTGAACACTGCTAGCTTATTGCTTCAGCCATAAATTCCTCTGCTTTTTCTACCATATTATAACTTCCGCAGAAAAACGGAACTCTTTGATGCAATTCTGTCGGCTGAATTTCCATAATTCTACCAAAACCATCTGTTGCTTTACCTCCCGCTTGTTCAGCAATAAAAGCCATCGGATTACATTCATATAATAAACGTAGTTTCCCTTTTGGAGCTTTTGAACTTGTTGGATACAAATAAATTCCGCCTTTGATCATATTTCGATGAAAATCTGCCACTAAACTTCCAATATATCGTGAAGTATAAGGTCTGTCTTCTTCCTCGCGCTGACAATATTTAATATAATTTTTTACTCCCTGCGGAAAATGAACATAATTCCCTTCGTTTACCGAATAAATATTTCCGCTTTGAGGAAACTTCATATTTGGATGTGAAAGATAAAATGTTCCGATTGCCGGATTCAGCGTAAAACCATTCACACCATGCCCGGTTGTATAAACCAGCATTGTTGACGTTCCATAAATTACATATCCTGCTGCTACCTGATTGATTCCCGGTTGTAAAAAATCCTCGCTTGTTACCGGTGTTCCAATTGGTGTAATTCTTCTAAAAACAGAAAAAATAGTCCCTACTGAAACATTTACATCAATGTTTGAAGATCCGTCAAGCGGATCCATTAAGATCACGTACTTATTATTATGACTGTTGTCGCTCCCCTGAACAGTTATAAAATCGTCGTTTTCTTCTGAAGCAATACCACAGACAATCTCACGGTTTATTAACGTCTGAATAAATACTTCGTTTGCATAGACATCTAATTTTTGCTGGTCTTCGCCCTGGATATTTTGTTCGCCTGCGGCGCCAATAATATCGACCAATCCAGCCTGATTTACTTTATAGTTGACAACCTTAGCTGCCAAACGTATAGAGTTGATAATTCGGGAAAGCTCCCCCGACGAATACTGAAATGCTTTTTGGTTCTCAATAATAAACTCTCCCAGTGTTTTATTGCGTTCTTCCATTACTATATCGTTGTAGATTTATTTTTAAGTCACAAATATCGTTTATTTTGTGAGAATGATTTAAAAATTATTTTGTTAGTTTGCTACTATTGTATATTTGCTAATTAAATGCAGAAAGAACGCTGTAATAACAAAAAAATTTGGTTAATAAATACATATTAATAAGAATACACGAAAATTGCATATCATAAAAAGCTTCTGAAAATAAGGTGTTTTCAAAATCAAAAAAGGGAGCTTAAAATAGAATGATAAAAATAAATTTTAAATAAATATGAATATTAGAAAAGGAAATCCTGAGGATATGAAATCAGTTTTAGGATTGATACAGGAGTTGGCAATATTCGAAAAAGAACCTGAAGCTGTCGTAATAACCGAAGCCGATTTAGTACGTGATGGTTTTGGTGAAAAACCATTATTTCATGTCTTTGTTGCAGAGATTGACAATAATGAACAACAGAAAGAAATTGTTGGGATAGCATTATACTATTATCGTTACTCAACCTGGAAAGGAAAAACAATACATCTTGAAGATTTAATTGTGAAAGAAAAAATGCGTGGTACAGGCTTAGGTTCTGCACTTTATGCTGAAATCATGAAACAGGGAAAAAGAGATAATGTGAGAAGAATTGAATGGAACGTTTTAGACTGGAATACACCCGCAGTTAACTTTTATAAGAATTCAGGCGCAAGAATTCTTGATGGCTGGCAAGTTGTTCAGATGGATGAAGCAGGAATTAATTCTTTCTTAGAGAAAAATTAAAACTATTCTGCCACAGACTACAGGATTAAAATAATTTAAAATCTTTATCAGTTTGCCACGAATTTCACAAATTGCCACGAATTAATTAGTGAGAATTAGTGGCTAAAAAAATCTAGAAAATCATTCTAATCTGTGGCAACAAAAACATAAAAAAATAGCAGATTTCATTAATCTGAAATCTAAAATTAAAAATCTAAAATTAACAATGAGAGTATTTAAATTTGGAGGAGCATCTGTAAAAGATGCAGATGGAATTAAAAACGTTTATGACGTTTTACAAAAAGTAGGTTACGAAGATGTGATTTTGGTTGTTTCGGCGATGGGAAAAACAACAAATGCTCTTGAGGTTGTGATCAAGAATTATTTTGATAAATCGGCAGAGTTGAATTCATCTGTACAGGAAATCAAGAAATATCACAATCAAATATTATTAGATTTATTTGAAGATGAAAAACATGCAGTTTTTGCAGCTGTAAAGGATCAATTCACAGAATTAGAATATTTTTTAGCACATAATAAATCTCCAAATTACAATTTTGTTTACGATCAGATTGTGAGTTTTGGAGAGTTGATTTCGACTACAATTTTAAGTCATTTCATGAATTTCATGGGAATTAAAACGCAATGGCTTGACGTTCGTAACTTCATTAAAACCAACGCAAACTACCGTGATGCAGAAGTTGACTGGGAAACTACACAGCAACTTATCAGCAAAAATGTACCAAGAAAACAATTAAATATCACGCAAGGATTTTTAGGTGCCGATGAAAACAATTTCACAACCACTCTAGGTCGTGAAGGATCTGATTATACAGCAGGAATTTTTGCTTATTGCTTAAATGCCGAAAGTGTAACAATCTGGAAAGATGTTCCCGGAGTTATGAACGCGGATCCGCGTTATTTTGAAAATGCAAGTTTGTTGAATCAAATTTCATATCGCGAAGCAATCGAGCTGGCTTTTTACGGAGCGACGGTAATTCACCCAAAAACATTACAACCTTTACAGAAAAAAGAAATTCCTTTATATGTAAAATCATTCATCAACCCATTACTAAAAGGCACTTGCGTTTCTAAAGGTGTTGATCTTGAACCACAATATCCTTGTTTTATCGTAAAAAGAGAACAGCTTTTGATTTCGCTTTCTTCAATTGATTTTTCTTTTATCATGGAAGAAAACATCAGTGAGATTTTTGGTTTATTCCACGAATTCAAAATCAAAGTAAATTTAATTCAGAATTCTGCGATTAGTTTTTCTGTTTGTGTAGAAGATAAATTTGGGAATTTTAATGACTTGAATGCCATTCTTTCGAAAAAATTCAAAGTCGATTTTAATGAAAATGTGACTTTGTACACTATTCGTCATTTTACAGAACAAGCTGCACAAACCGTTGAAGACAATAAAGAAGTTTTATTAAAACAAGTGAGTAGAGAAACAATGCAGATTGTAACTAAAGAACTCAATTAATATTGCTTCATAAAAGGTAATTATTTCAATTCAAATATATTTATAGAAAGGCTTCACGAATCGTGAAGCCTTTTTTTGAATCTTAACGTGCCCTGTTATTCTCAGTCTGCTCAATTTCTGATTTCTTATAATTTGTTTTCTTCGAATTTCCAAAACTATAGGTTGCCATAAGTCTAAAGTAGTTTGTTGTATAGGTTCTATGATAATATATCTGAGTTTGCCCAACATTATAATCTCCGGAAACCATAAAGTCATGAAAAATATCATTTGCGGTAAAATTCAATTTTAAGGCATCTTTAAAAAAGTTTCTTTCGATTCCTACTGTTATTGTTGAACGGCTGTTATCACTTCCCAAACCATAACTTCTGTCTCCCAAATACCAGGCAAGCACCTGCAGCTTAAAAAGATTCGGAATCGCAAATGTATTATTCGAGTACAAATAAATCTGAGGTTTCACCGGACCCAATTCAAACTCATAAAAATCATCTACGAATTTGGTCAAATTCATGCTTACTGTATTAGTAGAATTCCACCATTTTACATTAAAAGATCTTGAAAGTGAAGTGAAAAACACATGTCCTTTATCAAGATTTAACGATCGTAAAATATAACTGTTTGGAGTATCTCCCCGCAAAGCAGCTCCAGAAATAGGGTCAATTTTATACGTGTAACCTATTTTAAAATCAAACTTTTTATACATTGTGCCAATTTCAAATGCATGAATTTTTTCCGGAAGCAAATCAGGATTTCCTTCGATGGTCGTAAATGGATCCTGATAAATAACATACGGATTTAGGGCTTGGTATCTTGGCCTTGTAATTCTTGAGACGTACGAAAAATGAGCTTTCCAATCTTCAGAAAAATTCATGTTTAAAAGTACGTTGGGAAAAAGATTTCCATAGCTTTTCTCAAATTTTTGAACCCCATTTGCATTCGTATACAAATTATATTTGGTCCACTCACCTCTTGCTCCTATAGAAAAATCAAACTTGCCGCCAATTGAACTTCCGTAATTTAAATAGGCCGCACCAATACGCTCCTGATATTTAAAATCGCTAGATAGTTCGTCATCAAACTCAAAGTTCATATCAGCTGCATCTGCAATCAAAAAGTCTGTAGCAGATTTTATGGTCGCATAACTATACTTACCTCCCGTTTCTAATCTGCTGTCTTCTTTAATTTTTTTAGAATAATCTACCTGCGTGGCTAGTATATTTATAGTATTACCAACATTGTTCTTGAGATACTTTTGTGTAATGTCGTCATTTACCAAGCCCTTTTCATCAATAAAATCTTTTATAGTTCCGTTATAATTAGAATATAGAGATCCAATAAATAAGGATGACCCTTTTTTATCCGTTATTGCATTGTAATTCAAATTCACAAACTGATTCAGCAAAACGTCATTTTTATCAATATCAGTAACATAAAAGCTATTCCCTGTACTACTTTCTATTGAATTTCGACTTTCAACAACTCCGCCCAAATCTTCAATATTACCACTATAGGCAAGCGAGATGTAATTCTTTTCATAAAAAGTGTATTGTACTCCAAATCCAAAATTAGAATAATTATTAAACTGACGCTTCCAATCTGTGGTCAATTCTGATTTCATAAACTCTTCGGGATTTGGCCGGGTTCTGGTCGTGTGTAAGAGTTCTCTCCCCTTTCCTAATTGCAAGCCATAATTGGTTATAAAAGAAATTTTTCCTTTCGTGTAATTAAAGTCAAGTAGTGTATTGGTACTTGTTCCTGCAAATTCAGAAACAGTTACTTGCTGAGTAGCCGTTCCCATAATTCCATTTTCAATATTTTTTTTGGTAATAATATTAATTACCGCTTTCCCTTCGGCATCATACTTTGCTGAAGGATTTGGAATTACTTCAATTTTCGAAATTTGCGAAACCGGGATTGCAGCAAACCTTTCGTAGTTAATCAATATTCCGTTAAGGTAAATGATCGCTTCTCCTTTTCCGAGGACACTAATTTGCCCTTCAGCAATAGTTACATTTGGAACCCTGCTTAATAATTCATTTACAGAACTACTTGTAGAAAGCAATGTATTGGCCACATTCACTTCTATTGTTCCGTTTGAAGAATACTTTACTAATGCTGTCTGTCTTTTAATGACGACCTCATTTAACTCATTATTCTTGACAACAATCTTTTCTGAAGTAGCTTTTGCCGCCTGTGCATTTGCGCCTGTCGAATATAAAAACAGACCGTAAATAGAGAAGAAAACTGAAACTTGGAATTTCATAAATTTTAGCGATTATAAATTTGACTTTTATGAGGCAAAAGTCAATTGAAAATCGCTAAATCAAGTCCCCGAAAGAGAAATCAGGAGTACGGATTTATAAATCGATACTCTGTTTAATAGTTATAATACCTGCAATTGGTAGTTTAAAGGTGTTTTTCCAGTATGTTTTTTAAAAGCAGCAAAAAAAGCCGACTTAGAATTAAAACCCACATCATAACCTACAGCTTCTAAAGTAAATTTATCACTTGCTTTTATAATTTCGCAGGCTTCGTTTATTCTGAACTCGTTGATAAAACTCGTGAAATTCTTCCCCAGATTATTATTTAAAAACTGAGAGAGTTGGTGACTTGAAATGTTTACTTCCTTAGCCAAATCCTGTAAAGTTAAATTAGAGTTTTTAAACAATTCTTTCTCAATCATTACATTTTCCAATTTTTGGGATAAAATTGCAACTCCTGCCGAATCTATTTTCTTTCCAGAATACTTCTGATTATTCAAAAGAAACAAATCATCCGTCTTTTTTCGGTATAACAGAATCGAAATAATTAAATACAAAATAAAAGAAAAAACTACTGCTCCACTTATATAAGTTGCTCCGGGAGCCCCCATTATGGAGAGAAAATAAAAAAGAAATAATAAAAAATTCCCTAGAAAAAGCATTCCAAACCACGTTTCTGCGGGCGTTGTTTTGTGTTTTCTGCTTATTATTTTTACCAATATATCTTTGATTGCAAGACTAGAACGGACAATGTAAACAAACCATTGAAAATAAATAATTCGTATAAAATAACCGCGCCAAAGTTTTGGATAATGTTCATATGGAAATATGACACCTACAGTAATAATAAGAATTGCCCAGAATAAAAGTGTGAGTTTCCAGGATTTTGGCATTATATTGATTTCTTCAATTGCCGATTTAAGAAAATAATACAAACAAGGACCAATAAAAAAACAAGCCGTAAGTCCAAATTGCAAATACATTTTTGGCAAAGCCGAATCAAAATACACAAATACAGATTTCCCGATTCGTATGCTTAAGGCAAATAAAAGTGCTCCCAGAAAATAATTGGTCAGGTATTTTTTTCTGGTAAAGAAGAAAAAATAAACGCCTAAAATAATTCCGTTGAAAACTCCCAAAGCACTAAAAAAGAATAAAAGCTCCTTACCTGTATCCATGATTTAAGTTTATTTTATCACAACAAAGCTAAAAAAAAAGTACGGCTATTGGAGTTTTTTATTCGCTTTCAAATCTTTAATTATCTTTTTCAGATCTTTTATTCGTTCTTCGTATTGCTCAATTACAGTACCCGATATTTGAATGGTACCATCTGAAGACGCGGCTTCTTTTGGATTCCTCTCTATTTTTAATAATTCTTCCGGAGCTATATCAAAAATTTTGCAGATCTTAAAAATATGGTTTACCCACGAACTACTTTCCCCACTTTCCATTCGGGCGTAAGCCGATTGGGATATATGGAGATAGTCTGCCGCTTCTTCTTGTGACATGCCTTTATTTTTTCTCAGTATTTTTAGTTTATTCCCTATCAGAATATTCATAATCACATTGTTTTCCACTTAAAACAACAGAGGACACTTTTATAAATATATACTCACAAAAAACAACATTAATATCAAATAAAAAATAAACCAATTAGAATATTTACCCGATAATCGCATAATACAAGCACTTACAAAACTGTAATTTAGCCTTACAGAACACTTTAAAAGTTAAACCATGAGTTTTAATAACGAACATGAAAATCAAGACAAATGGCAAAACGATCCGGACAACTGGATCTGGGGAATTTTTTATTATAACCCTGAAGATAGCCGACTTTTTCCTCCGAAGAGAATCAAACAATTAGGATGGACGATTAATTTTGCCAATCCAAATTCTGTCTTTTTAATCATCGTAATAATTGCCATCGCTTTTATTTTTTCATAAATGTCATATAAGTAAGCCACTGTCATTCCTGAAAACATGAAATTACATCTTTTAAAATATAGTGTTGCGATTCTTTTCTGCATCTACTTGGCTTACTTTTTTTTCCACTCCAATAACGATTGTAATAATATTAAAATGATAATTTCAATTACCTTGGTAGTTTCTTTTTCTATTCTAATGATTAATGGAATAAGAAATACAAGATAATCTTTGATTAGAGTTTTTAATTTTTACAAATAGCATTCCCTGTGAAAGAGCTAAACTGTACAGCCAAAATTTCCCAATTATAAATACTACTTTTGGCTTTTTAGAGTTAAAGTATTTATGTTGAAAAAATTACTGTTTTTAACGGTTATCCTCTGGTTTTCTGGACTTCATGCCCAGGAAACAGAATCAGCGTATAAAACCAAAAAAGTAATTGTAACCCGGGATACTATTCATCTCGAAGAATTCAGCATTAATTCCAGTTTTTTTCAGCTTTTAAATACCAAAAACGAACCTATTGATTCGACCTCTTATAAAATTGATTTCCAAAAAGGAACGCTACTTTTAAACGAAAAATTCTCATCAACTTCAGATACTTTAATTGTCAATTACCTAAAATATCCTGATTTCTTAACCAAAGAATATGGTCTTTACAAGGAAAGCCAAGTGGTCAGCAATGATGTTGGAATGGAGAAATTGTATAAAATAGAAAATCCAAACGCGAAAAAAGTCACCCCGTTTGATGGCTTGAACACCTCCGGAAGTATTACGCGTGGCGTCACTGTTGGTAACAATCAGAATACCGTTTTAAACTCCAATCTTGATCTTCAGATTACCGGAAAAATATCAGACAAAGTCAGTTTAAGAGCCTCACTTCAGGATAGCAATATTCCGCTGCAGGATGGTGGATATTCTCAAAAGCTGGATCAGTTCGATAATATTTTCATGGAACTTTTTAGCGATGACTGGAACATCCGTGCAGGAGATGTATTTTTAGAAAACAGAAAAACACAATTTTTAAGTTTCAATAAAAAGGTTCAGGGGCTTTCAACCAGTTTTAACTTTGGGAATGACGAAAATAAAACCAATGTCTTTGCATCAGTTGCTTTTGTAAAAGGTCAATATGCTAAAAGTACTTTTACCGGACAGGAAGGCAATCAGGGACCTTATAAACTAAAAGGACAAAATGGCGAATTGTATGTTTTGGTTATTTCCGGTTCAGAGCGGGTTTATGTCAATGGTGTTTTGCTTAAACGTGGCGAAAACAATGATTATGTGATTGATTATAATGCCGGAGAAATTGTGTTTACCTCTCTTTTTACGATTACTTCTGAAATGAGAATTAATATTGAATATCAATATTCAGAACGAAATTATAATCGATTGGTCACTTATGCCGGAGCCACACATGAAAACAAAAACTGGAGTTTTGGAGGTTATTTATATTCTGAAAATGATTTAAAAAATCAGCCTTTACAACAGAATCTTTCACCAGAACAGGTACAAATTTTGAGTCGGGCCGGAGATGATCCGACACTCATGACAGCACCATCTGCCTACGTTGACAAATATGCAGACAACAAAATTCTGTACAGAAAAACATTTGTCAATTCAGTTGAAATTTATGAATATTCAAGCGATCCTAATGAAGTTCTGTATAATGTAAAATTTAGTCTTGTCGGAAATAATCTCGGGAATTACATCATTCAAAACAGTAATACAGTCGAACGAATTTTCGAATATATTGCTCCGGTAAACGGTATTCCACAAGGAAATTATGAACCTATTGTACAATTAGTCTCTCCTATAAAAATTCAGGTTGCCACTTTTTTAGGAAAATACAATCCTGACGAAAAAACCAATGTTGATTTTGAAATTGCCATGAGCAACAACGATAAAAATTTATTTTCTGGTATTGACGATGCCAATAACGATGGAATCGCGCTTAAAACTAATATCAAAAAACGACTTTTTACCCGAAGCTGGACTTTAGACGGATTTGCGAATTATCAATTTGTACAAGAAGATTTTAGATCTGTGGAGCGTTTGTATAACATTGAATTTAATCGTGACTGGAATTTGAATACTACTCTATTTGGCAATCAAAGTCTTTTGGTAACTGGTTTGAATTTTAATCTGTTTGCTAAAAAAGAAACTTCAAACATTGGTTTATTTACTTATCAATTTGAAAAATTAGATTATACCGAAAGTTATTCGGGAGCGCGACATACCACAACCGCCTTTTTTAAATTGAATAAATGGACGATTGAAAATCAAGGCAGTTTTTTGAATTCTGATGCCACAACTTCGACTTCAAAATTCATTAGAAATCAGGCCAGAACTAAATATCATTTTGGAAAAAACTGGATTGGAGGAAGTTTTCAAATTGAAGACAATCAGGAAAAAGATAAAATTAACAATCAGTTTTCGGCGCTGAGCCAAAGATTTTCAGAATATGGTGCCTTTATCGGTCGTGGAGACAGTACGAAAGTTTTTGTAGAGTTAGGTTTTCTGCAACGCCGCAATGATAGTTTGCAAAATGGATTATTGCAACATGTCAACAACTCGCAAACCTATTTTTTAAAATCAAAACTGATACAGAATAAAAAAACAGATTTAGCTGTTTATGCGAGTTACAGAACTTTAGATTTTACAGATGCTACGAGAAAAAATGAACCTTCTTTAAATTCCAGGATTCTGTACAATGATCGTTTTTTTAATCAGTTGATACAACTCGGAACTGCTTACGAAACGAGTTCCGGAACTATTGCACAACAGGAATTCACTTATGTTGAAGTCCCAACTGGTCAGGGCGTTTATACCTGGAACGATTATAACGGCAATGGAATCCAGGAACTGGAAGAATTTGAAATTGCCCAATTCTCAGATCAGGCCAGATTTATCAGGATCTTTTTACCGAATCAGGTTTATATCAAAACCAATCAAAATAAATTTTCACAATCTGTTGCTTTAAATCCGTTGCAATGGCAAAATGAAAAAGGATTCAAAAAATTGGCCTCCTATTTTTACAATCAGACTTCCTTTATAATGGATCGAAAAGTAAAAAGTGAGGGCGAGCGTTTAGAACTAAATCCGTTTGCTTCTTCTGAAGAAAATATCTTAGGATTAAATTCGAGTTTCAGAAACAGTTTATTTTACAATCGGGGAAAACAGAAACATTCGGTTACGTATTCTTATCTTGTAAATAAAGGAAAAAATCTGCTTTCGGTTGGTTCTCAAACAGTCAAAAACAGCTCACATCAATTACAATACACACATTTGTATCAAAAAAGCTGGTTGTTTAATTTCTTTACCAAAACCATTAAAACCGATTTGGTTTCGGAAGATTTTATCGAAAAAAACTATGATTTAAAAGGGTATCAGGTGGCACCAAAAATCAGTTATTTGTTTTCAAAAAACACCAGTTTAGATTTCTTTTATGAATTTCAGAATAAGGAAAATCAAATTGGAAATTTAGAAACTTTGCGCCAAAACCGACTCGGAACTTCATTTTCTTATGCAGGTGAAAAGAAAGTAACGGTAAACGGAGAGTTTTCTTTCTATGAAAACAAATTTGACGGAAATGAATTTTCATCCGTAGGTTTTCAAATGCTGGAAGGACTTCAGGCCGGACAAAATTTAGTATGGAAGTTGCTTTTGCAAAAAAACATCACACAGTTTTTAGATGTGAATTTAAATTACCAAGGGCGTAAAAGCGAGACCGGCGCAACAGTTCACACAGGAAACGTCCAACTTCGTGCTTATTTTTAATGCTTTACGAAAAAGCTACAAATAAATTGATTAATTTTAATTGAAATTTAAACTCTTAACCTCATGAAAAAATTATTTTTATTATGTTTTCTAGTTGTTTTGTCTGGTAATTTTTACGCGCAGGAAACTGCCACAACAACCAAAGCCAAGAGTGAAGCAACGGCTAAAAAGAAAAAAGCTGATGCCGATAAAGCGGCAGCCGATGCAAAAAAAGAATCAACAAAAGCAAAAAAATCGGCAGATGACGCAACTGCAGCAGCATCAAAAGCTAAAAAAGAATCAGCAACCTCCACTAAAAAGACAGCAGATAAAGAAGCCGCAAAAGCAAAAAAATCTGCAGATGCTGCAACTGTAGCGGCATCAAAAGCGAAAAAAGAATCAGCAAGCGCAACTAAAAAATCAGCAGATAAAGAAGCCACAAAAGCAAAAAGCAGTGCTGATAAAGCTACAAAAAGTGCAGCCACTGCCGATGCAGCATCAAAAGCCGCTAAAAAAGACGCAACTGCAACAAAAAAAAATGCTTCAAAAACAGCTAGCAAAACTTTAAAAGAAACTAACGAAAAAGCGCCATCAGTTCCGGACAAAGTAACGGGAGAGTACAATGGTAAAAAAGTATATACAGGCCCAAGAGGCGGAAAATACTATATTAATAAAAACGGAAATAAAACGTATATTCAGGATTAGAGAAAGGTACTAAGGCGCTGAGATACTAAGGTCCTAAGGTTCTGAGATTGTAAGATACAATACTGGAAAGCCGAACATAAGTTCGGCTTTTTTGTTTGTTAAGCAAAAAAAACTTAGAACCTCAGAACCTTAAATAAAATATACAGTTAATAATTTAGTAATGTGTGCGAAATAGCATAAAAAACATATTTCTTTATCTTCGTTTTTAAAAAGCGTTAAACTATGAGCATTGACTACTCTGCGAACAAAACAATTTTAGTTGCTCCGTTAAACTGGGGATTAGGACATGCCACGAGATGTATCCCGATTATAAAAGCGCTTCAGGAAAATAATTTTATTCCGATTATAGCTTCTGATGGAGTTGCGCTTGCGTTACTTCGAAAAGAATTTCCTTACATACAAACTTTAGAATTACCATCTTATCATATTGAATATGCTAAAAATGGTAAAAATTTTAAATGGAAACTGATAAAGAACCTTCCAAAAATGATTACAGCCATTTTGGACGAAAAAAAAATAGTGAATTCGTGGATTAAAAAACACGGAATTGACGGCATTATTTCAGACAATCGTTTGGGTGTTTTTAGCCGAAGAATTCCATCTGTTTTTATGACGCATCAATTGAATGTGATGACTGGAAACACGACTTGGTTTACAAGTAAATGTCATCAGCATATTATTAAAAAATACACCGAATGCTGGGTTCCTGACACCAATGAGGGTGCCAATCTTACGGGCGAATTGGGACATTTGAAAACCAATCACCTGAACTTAAAATATATTGGGCCGTTAAGCAGAATGCGTCAAAAGGAAACGCCGAAATTGTATGATTTAATGGTTATTTTGTCCGGGCCGGAACCTCAACGTACTTATCTGGATGAGAAACTGCAAAAGGAAATTGTAAACTTTAATGGCAAAGTTGTTTTTGTACAGGGAATTGTGGAGAAAACACAAAACAAATGGCAAGCCGGAAACGTTACCTATTACAATTTTATGAACTCAAAACAACTGGAACAAACTTTTAATGAGAGTGAATTTGTTCTATGCCGCTCTGGTTATACAACAGTAATGGATTTGGCAAAATTGGGTAAAAAAGCTTTTTTTATCCCGACTCCAGGACAATACGAACAAGAATATCTGGCGATAAAACTTCAGGAAGAGAATTTGGTACCGTATGCAATGCAAGACGACTTTACCATTGAAGATCTTTCAAAAGTAAAGTCGTTTAAAGGTTTGTCTCAATTTAAAAATGATATTGATTGGGACAAGTTATTTTCTGTTTTCGAAGACTAGCTTAGAAATTAAACTGCGCTTGTAAACGCAATAAATTTCCTTCTTGTCTGTTAATAGGGCGCGCACTGTCTTCAAAAGTCCTGTCGGCGATAACATATTCTGCAGTTAATTCAAATGCTTTGATTGGTTGCCATTCGATACCAAATTGATAATCTCTCACGACGTAACTTCTGGCATCTTTTTCATATTTTTTACCTCCATCATAATATTGAAATTGGGCATAGGGATAAATATGCTGTTTTTTGATATCCCATTTATAATTCAGTAAAACATATCCTCCATTCAAACTAGATACATCAACTGTTTTTGTAACAGTATTATATCGGGGGCCTTTACCAATATTATATTCGGTTTGGATTCCGAAAGGTTTAGGATACAAAACAAAAGTTGCACCTACTCTTTCATCCTTTACGTATTTTGGATTATTGACAGTAACGCCTGTAGAAATTTCGTCTGTAAAAGCCCACTTTCCATCATAAGCCTGAATACCGGGCTCAATAATCTGGCTGCCAATTACAAAAGGATAAGATACTCTGGCTACTACATTCAAATCTCTGTTGGCATCAATTTTATTAGCAATTTGTCCATTATAAACTCCAAAGGCAAATACACCAAAATCGCCTGAACCTTTATAACCATCTTTTACTAGCATTTCAAAACGCTTACGGATTTCGGCTGGCGCCCAATAAAAAATAATTCCTAAATCACGTTCATTTGCTATTGAACTGTTTATTCCATCAGCACGATCTAAAGTTAAACGTTGCGAACTAGACTGCATGTTTATGAATCCATACGGAATTTTACTTTGCCCTACTCGAACACGGTATTCCCTTTTCTTATCAAAAGAAAGATCAAAATATAAATCACGAATTTGAACGAAATTTTGAATTCCAGTTACTGGTGAGCTGGCAAAATCAGGTTGAAAATAGAAAAACACATTTGGATGAACCTGTCCCGAAAATACTAAACGAGCACGACGAATAAAAAGTCCGTTGTTTGCTTTTGCGTCTGGAGCGGTTGAAGTTGTTCCCCAAGATCTGTCGCATTGGTCGCAAGCAACTTTATCGTTTGTCGAAAACAAACCATTGTAACGAATTTGAGCATAACCTCTTAATGATATTTTATCATACCAATGCTCTTCGATACCACCTCCAGATTTAGTTTCAGGAAGTTTTGCTTTATTAATTGAATCAAGAAGTCGAACTACTTCTTTTTTCACATCTTCTTTACTCAGCTCCTGTGCATTTGAAACACAAGTAAATAGCAACAAGATTGCTAAAAATTTTATCTTCATTATTTCTTTTTTCTTTGACACTAAATTTCGAGTGCAAAGATGTAACCTCCTATGTTAAGAAATCATTAACAGGATGTTACCATTATAAGAATATTTGTTTCGGAATAGTTAGGGAATTATTATTGAGATCTATATGCCTTATTCTACGCGACTTTATGTTAATTGAACTTACAATTATTTAACCTCACTTTTTATTGCTTTATTAGCTTTTTCTAGTGTAAATGAGAATTCTGAGCCAATTCCGAACTCACTTTCTACATAAACTTTTTCTTTATGCGCTTCAATAATATGTTTTACAATTGCTAAACCTAAACCAGAACCACCTTCAGAGCGGGTTCCGCTTTTGTCTACTCTGTAAAAACGCTCAAAAAGTCTTGGAATATTTTGTTTTTCAACACCTTCACCATTATCACTAATACGAATTAGGACTTTTTTCTTAGTTAAATTTACAACACCAACTTCGGTCAGACCACCATCTTTTCCGTATTTAATAGAATTTACAATTAAGTTTTCCAGAACTTGCTGAATTCTGTCCTGATCTCCACGAATAATAACTGATTTGACATTTCGACTTTCGAAAGCCAGTTTGATTTTCTTTTTATCAGCTTTCATTTCTAATAAATCAAAAACATTCTGAATCAATTCTACAATATCAAAATCAGTCATATTCAAATCCAGATCGCCAGATTCAAGTTTGGTAATCATATCTAAATCTTCCACTATATAGATAAGACGCTCTACTCCTTTTTCGGCACGTTTTAAATATTTTTTTCGGATGTTTTTATCATCCATTGCTCCATCCAATAAGGTAGAAACATAACCCTGAACAGTAAACAAAGGCGTTTTAAGTTCGTGCGAAACATTTCCTAAAAACTCTCTTCGGTATTGTTCACGAATTTCGAGCATTTCGATTTCCAGCTTTTTATCGGTAGCAAACTTTTTCACTTCTCGTGAAAGCGTCTCCATATCCGTAGTAATCGGTTGATTAATCAATGTGGTTGATTCTAATAAGGAAACCTCATCATAGATTTTTTTCACTCTTCTATAAATGAAACGCTCTACACGATATTGAAGAACCAAAAAAGAGAAAATATAAATGGATATAATAAAAATTATTCCAAAAGCAATCTGATGATTCAATTGACCTTTATAAAATAATGACATTAACATCAGTACAAATCCAGTTGCAAAAAGGCTTATGTATAATGCCGATTTTACAGCAAACTTGTATGTTTTTTTAAAATTAATTTTCATTGATATTATTTAACCATTAAGAGATTAAGAAAAAATAAGCTTAACTCAAAAACCATATAAGAAATTGAAGATCATATAAATGTAATGAACTTCAATTTCTTATATGGTTTAAATTTATTGAATGTTTTTAAAACAATTTGAATCCGTTTAAATCTTAACCAAAATTCCAGTGTTGTACTAAAACCTTAGCGACTTAGTACCTTAGAACCTTAGTGCCTTTAAAAAAACTAAACTTCAAATTTGTACCCTACTCCTTTTATTGTTTTAAAAAGATCTTCTCCAATCTTTTCACGTAGTTTTCTGATGTGAACATCGATTGTTCTTCCTCCTACAACTACCTCATTACCCCAAACTTTATCAAGGATTTCATCTCTTTTAAAAACTTTTCCTGGTTTTGAAGCTAATAAGTAGAACAATTCGAATTCTTTTCTTGGCAACGCAATTTCGACATTACCTTTAATGATCTTATATTCTTCACGGTTAATCTCGATGCCGCCAACGTTTAAGGTATCGCTAACTACTTCTTGTTCTTTTAACCTTCTTAACAAAGCCTTTACTTTGCTTACCAATAATTTTGGTTTTATTGGTTTGGTAATATAATCATCTGCACCTGCATCAAAGCCAGCAACTTGAGAATAATCTTCACTTCTTGCTGTTAAAAATGTTATGATAACATTATTTAATTCAGGAATTTTTCTGATGTGTTCGCAGGCTTCCATTCCATCCATTTCAGCCATCATCACATCCATAATAATTAAGTCCGGCAATTCTTTTTGAGCTTTTGCAATGGCGTCTTTTCCATTTGAAGCTGTTACAATTTGGTAGCCTTCCTGAGCAAGGTTATAGCCTACAATTTCCAGGATATCCGGTTCATCGTCAACTAATAAGATCTTGGTTTGTGTTTTTTTCATAAAATAGCAAAAATTGAGTTTTTTTCATCAAATTCTATTCTTCTAAATCCGATGATTTGTAATTGCGATGGTAAATATAACAATAAATCAACGGTTAAAAATTCGTGTTAACGGTAATTTAATTTGGTAACAATTTGATAATCTTCAAGGAACAAAAACATAACAAGTAGCTAACATGAACTTTACAGTACGGTCATTTCTTTGCACAAAAATAAATTAAACACAACACTGAAATGAAATTCAATTTAAAATTTCTATTATTCACATTATTTATCTGTACGATTTCAATCGCACAAAACAAAGGTACAATTTCTGGCTTATTAACAGACAAAGAATCTAACAATCAGCCTTTACCATTTGCAAATGTCCTTCTTAAAGGAACCAACATTAGCGCTAACACTGACATTGACGGAAAATATTCGTTAAACGTAAATCCTGGAACTTATACTATTATTTTTAGCTTCGTAGGATATGAATCTGTAGAAAAACCTGTAACGGTTAAAGCTAATGAAACTGTTACGTTGGATCAGGTTCTTTCTTCAGGAGGTTATACTCTTAAAGATGTTGTAGTAAAATCTACTTCTAACAGAGAAAAAGAAACTGCCTTATTACTAGACCAAAAAAATGCTGTTGTTATCAAACAAAGTATTGGTGCACAAGAAATGTCCAGAAAAGGTGTAAGTGATGTTGAAGAAGGTTTGACTAAAATTACCGGAATCACTAAAGTAGGATCAAGAGGTTTATTTGTACGTGGTCTTGAAGACAGATACAACAACTTATTAATTAATGATCTTGCTGCTCCAACAAACAATCCATTTTTAAAAATCATTCCACTTGATTTATTCTCAACAGATATTGTAGGTGTAATCGAAGTTTACAAAACATTTAGCCCAAATATTTATGGTGATTTTGCAGGAGGAACATTCAACATCCAAACTTCAAAAAACACAAAAAGCATCACAAAAATTAATATTGGAACAAGTTATATTGTAAACAGTAACTTAAAAACCTTTTCTCTTTCTAAAGATGCTGATTCAGCAGAAGGTTTTTTCGGATTAACTGGTGATAACAGAAAACTACCTTCATTACTAGGTGATACACCATCTGGTCATGTTTTCACTCCTCAGGAATCATTAAACAATTTTCAAAGTGGTTTTGATGTTTCTCCAATAAGAAGCCCATTAAACACAAGTATCGGATTCTTACATTCAGAAAGATTCGATTTAAAAAAAGACAGAAGTTTTTCTTATATATTTTCGCTTAATGCTGAGAACAGCTACGGAATTCAGGAAGGAGTTGACAGAACTTTTGCTTATCAAAGTACCGGAATCAGTTACAAAACTGACTTTATAACTACTGACAATCACTATAAAACTTCGTTAACTGGTTTATTAGGATTAAACTATAATACGAATAGATTCAAATTAGCATACAACAGTCTTTTTATCAGAACAACTGATAACTTAATTAAAGATCAATACGGTGTTGCAAATGCTGAAACTGGAACAGGAACAAACAAAACACTTATCCGTACAAACCAATTAGATCAGTCTGATTATTGGAACAATCAATTGGTAGGTGAATATGCAATAGCAGAAGACAAAAGTCAAACTGTAAAAGCTGGTGTTTCTTATGCTGTAACAAAATATGACCAACCGGACAGAAAAGCATTTTCAGGTGTTAAAACTGATAATGATGGGATTCTTGCTTCTATTGCAGGTAACAACTTTATCAAACAATACTTAGAAATCACAGGAAATTCTTATTTCTCTGGTTTAGCAGAATACAATTTAAAATTCGGAGAAGATAAAGGTCACAGATTAACCGTTGGATACAACGGAAATCTATCAGACATGGAGTCATCTTACCGTTTTATTTCTCCTACTACTGGTCCAAATGTCGATGCTCCGCTTAACAGTATCGATGACCAATTGAACGGTTATATCGCTGGTGGTGCTTTTAACTACAGAGAGACTTCTAACTCTACTTATAAAGCAATACTTAAAGAAGGTGCTAATGCCGGATACGCAAACTTACTTTACAAATTCAATGAAAAACTTGAGGTAAATGGTGGTGTAAGAGTAGAAAGTACAAACAGAGAAACACAATACAGACAACAAGGTTCTTTTGATGAACCATTCACAACGTTGAATTACGACAAAGTATATTTCTTACCGTCTGTAAATGCAAAATACGGTATTACAGAAAAATCAAATATCCGTTTAGCAGGTGGTGTAACTTATACCAAACCAGTAATTATGGAAGCTTATCCTATTGAATATATTAATGCCGATGGAACTTCTATGAAAGGAAATCCATACTTAGTAAATAGTGATAATTACAATGTTGATTTTAAATATGAGCTTTTCCCAACCGCAAAAGAAATGTTTGCAGTAGGTATTTTCGGAAAGCAAATGAAAAATCCTATCGAAAGAACATTAACTGCCAATGCAGCTGGTTCTACAATTATTACTTATTTAAATTCAGATAATGCTGTAATATACGGTGCAGAAATTGAGTTCATTTATGACTTAGGAAGATTTACTGATACTTTTAAAGATTTCTCTTTAGGATTTAATACCTCATTAATGAGTACTAAAGCAGAAGTAAAACCTTTTATTACAAATCCTGACGGAAGTACTTCAGAATCAATCGAAACTCATCAGTCAAGAGACTTGCAAGGAGCTTCAAAATGGTTGATCAATTCAGATTTAAAATACCAATTTAACGTTAACAAAAACTGGAGCAATACACTTTCGTTAGTATATTCAGTATTTGGAAAAAGAATTTATGCAGTAGGAACAAATGGATTAGACCATATTTATGAACTACCTGTAAGTCAATTAGATTTTATCTGGAGCAGCAAATTATCTGACCATATTGATCTAAAGTTTTCAGCAGATAACTTATTAGATCCAGCTCGTCAATTTGAAATTGGAAACAACAGTGAAACACCTGTTATTGGAGATCCATTGACAAGAAGTTACAAAAAAAGCAGAGGATTTTCTTTAAGCTTAGGGTACACATTCTAATGTATTAAAAATCAAACATATAAAGCCCTATTTATTATAGGGCTTTTTTTATACCCGCAATCCAAACCTCTTAACATTCCCTTGACATTAAAGAGATTTTAATATAACGGTATTGTAATATTGAGCTAACACATAAAAAGTATTCCCGTCCTACTTTTGTCAACAAAGAAATAAACTATTAAACAACAATTATGAAAACTAAATTTTTCGCTTTAGCCTTATCTATTGGCTTATTATTTTCATCATGTAGTAGCGACAACGATCCGGCTCCATTTACTGTAGCTCCGTTAACAGGAACTGAAACTATTACTGTAGGAGGAACTACAACTTTTAGCAGTACAACTACAGGTGGTACTTATACAAGTGCTACGCCTGCTGTTGCAACTGTTGTGCCTGCAACTGGAGTTATCACAGGGGTTTCTGTTGGTACTTCTGTTATTACTTATACTGTACAATCTGTTTCTGTTACTAGAACTGTAACTGTGACTGCTGAACCAGTTGCTACTGGAGAAATTACTGGTCCAATTACTGCCAATAAAACTTATGTTTTAGGTAATTATACTATGAAAGGTGTTGTAAAAATTAATTCAGGTGTAACATTAACTTTCGAAGCTGGTTCAACTATTACAGTTGACAAAACTACTGGAGACAATGCTTTAGTTGTATTAAACGGTGGTAAATTAGTAATCAACGGTACAGCTGACAAACCAGTTGTATTTACTGAAAAATCTAAAGTCGCTGGTTCTTGGGGAGGTATCATCATGTACGGAGACGCTCCAATCAACGCTGTTAAAGGTGTAAAAACTTCTACTTCAGAAGACGGAAATGCTTTACCTTACGGTGGAACAAATGCTGCTCACAACGGTGGATCTTTGAAATATGTAAGAGTTGAGTACGCTGGTTCTAAATTAGCTGACGGAACTAAAGAATTAAACGGATTCTCTTTCTACTCTGTAGGATCAGGAACAACTTTAGACCACTTAGTATCTTACAAAGGTGCTGATGACGGATTCGAATTTTACGGAGGAACTGCAAGTTTGACTAATGCAATTTCTTATGACAATACAGATGATTCTTTTGACTGGCAAGATGGATGGCAAGGTCAGGTTAACACTAACTGGTATGCGCACCAAAATGCTAAAGGAAACTTCGGAGTTGAAATCGAATCTTCTAAAAATAACAATGATTACTACCCTAAAGTTACAAACATCACTTTAAAAAGAATGCCTGGTACAACTCCAGAATCAGTTGGAGATGTTCAAGTTGATGCATTTCAATTTAAAAATGAAGGAAATGGTGATTTCAGCAACATTATCATAGATGGTTATGGTGATTATACTGAAGCTAGTAAAGTATATACTGGAGCTGCTGTAAAAATACAAGATGCTTCAACAAATACTAACCAGGTAACTGGTGGTAAAATTAAAATCACTAAAGTTAAAATCACTAATACTTCTAAAAATATCTTAGGTGTAGTAGTAGATCCTTGGGATGGTGTTGTTACATTCCCAGCTGCAAATTTTGTAATCGACGCTACTGCAACAGGAGCATCGCTTACAGCTGGAGCTTGGGCTACAGTTGATGGTGTTGATTTGACTAAATAATTAGTTGATATATAAAATGTTAAAAACATCCTAAATATTTAGGATGTTTTTTTTTGGCGTAATTTTTGAAAACTTTTTTGTATATTTACTGTAACCAAAATTACGCGATGGCAAAAAACTACTTTTATATTACATTCTTATTGGCATTTTTCTTTACTGTAAGTGTTTCGGCACAAGACAGTAAGCAATTACCAAAACCTCAAGAGCCTACAACTATTGAGGGTTTAAGCTTGTACCCTAATCCAGTGACAAACGGAAAGGTTTATATCTCTTCTAAAAATGACTTAGAGAAAGAGGTGATTGTTTTTGATGTTTTAGGAAAAAAAGTAATCCAAACACATCTGTCTTCAAAAGAATTAAACGTTTCTGATCTGGTTCCCGGCGTTTATATCATCAAAATATACGAACAAGATGCATCAGCAACCCGAAAGCTCATTATTCGGTAAAACATAAAAAAAGCTCCTATTTGGGAGCTTTTTTCAGTTTACAGTCGCAGTATTCAGTTAAGCACATTGCATTTTAAAACTGAGACTGAAAACCGAGACTGAAAACTAAAAAACAATATCTTTGCAAAAAAAAGTTTTGATCACAGCCAACGATATCTTTACCATTTCGAGTCAGAAACAATTTGAAAAAATAGCACTAAAAGTGTTTCGTTTTCAACACGAGAACAATAAGGTATACCGTGATTTCTGTGATTTTTTAAAAGTGAATCCACAACAGGTAAAATCTTTGGAACAAATTCCATTTTTACCCATACAATTTTTTAAAAGCCACAAAGTCGTTTCTAATTCAGATTCTCCTCAGGTTACTTTTACCAGCAGCGGTACAACCGGAATGATCACTAGCCGCCATTTAGTAACGAATGTTTCTCTTTATGAAGAAAGCTACCGAAATGGATTTTCGCAGTTTTACGGAAATATCGAAGATTACGTTGTTTTAGCCCTTTTGCCGTCTTATTTGGAGCGCGATGGCTCTTCGTTAATTTATATGGTCGAAGACCTGATAAAACTATCCAATCAGGCTGAGAGCGGGTTTTATTTACACAACCACGATGACTTAATTAAAAAACTAACCGCTTTAGATGAATCCGGGCAAAATGTGATTTTAATTGGCGTTACCTATGCTTTATTAGATTTGATTGAAAAGCATCAATTCAACCTTCAAAATACCATTATTATGGAAACCGGAGGAATGAAAGGAAAACGCAAAGAAATGATTCGCGAAGAATTACACGAACAACTTTGCAAAGGTTTTGGTGTAAATGCCATTCATTCTGAATATGGAATGACGGAGCTTTTGGCGCAAGCCTATTCTTTAGGCGAAGGTGTATTTGAATGTCCATCCTGGATGCATATTTTAGTTCGCGATCCTGAAGATGCGCTCACTTATGTAAAAGATGGAAAAACTGGTGGAATTAATGTTATTGATTTAGCTAATATCAATTCGTGTTCTTTTATCGCCACGCAGGATTTGGGCAAAAAATATCCCAACAACTCTTTCGAGGTATTGGGACGTTTTGATAATTCTGATATTCGTGGTTGTAACTTAATGGTTTTGTAATTAAACCACTCTAATCACAAAATAGTTTTTCTTCCCACTTTGCAATAACACAAACTGATTGTTGATTAAATCATTTGCTGTTAGAACAAAATCTTCTTTTATTTTTTCTCTGTTTACAGAAATAGAATTTGCTGTTAAAGCACGTCTCGCTTCTCCATTTGATTTAAAGAAACCTGTTTTTTCATTTAAAACCGAAACGATATCCAATCCATTTTCCAAATCAGCTTTTGCAATTTCTGCCTGAGGAACTCCGTCAAAAACTTCTAAAAAAGTAGCCTCATCCAATTGTTTCAAATCTTCTGAAGTTGAGTTTCCAAATAAAATATTCGAAGCCTGAATCGCTTTTTCCAATTCTTCTTTGCTGTGAACAAAAATCGTGATTTCTTCAGCTAGTTTCTTTTGCAATACTCTTAAATGTGGAGCCGCTTTGTGCTCTTCGATTAAAACATCAATTGTTTCTTTATCTAAGAAAGTAAAGATTTTGATATATTTTTCTGCATCAACATCTGTTGCGTTTACCCAAAATTGGTAGAATTTATATACTGAAGTTTTATCAGCATCCAGCCAAACATTTCCACCTTCAGATTTTCCGAATTTAGATCCGTCTGCTTTTGTAATTAATGGCGTTGTTAAAGCAAATGCTTTTGCACTTTCTCCACCCATTCTGCGGACTAATTCTGTTCCAGTAGTAATATTTCCCCATTGGTCAGAACCTCCCATTTGCAAAACACAGTTGTTGTTTTTATATAAGTGATAAAAATCGTAACCCTGAATTAATTGATAAGTGAATTCCGTGAAAGACATTCCTTCTCCTTCTCCACTCAATCTCTTTTTAACAGAATCCTTCGCCATCATATAATTTACCGTGATTCGTTTTCCAACTTCACGGGCAAAATCAATAAAAGAAAATTCTTTCATCCAGTCATAGTTGTTCACCATAACCGGAGCATTTGCTTCTTTTGAATTAAAGTCTAAGAAACGAGATAAAACACTTTTGATTCCAGCTACGTTTTTAGCCAAAGTTTCTTCGTTCAATAAATTTCTTTCGTCAGATTTTCCAGATGGATCACCAATCATTCCAGTCGCACCACCAACTAAGGCAATTGCTTTATGACCAGTTCTGTTTAAATGAACCAATAAAATAATCTGAACCATACTACCAATATGCAGCGAATCTGCCGTTGGATCAAAGCCTATATATGCCGTTGTTACTTCTTTCAGTAATTGTTCTTCCGTTCCAGGCATACTGTCATGATATAACCCACGCCACTTTAATTCTTCAACTAGATTCTTCATTTTTTAAAATAATTTGTGCAAATGTAATCAATGTCAATATGAATATCAAAAAGCAATGCCAATTTCAAAAAACAATTAAAAAACTTTGTCCCTTTGAACCTCTTCACCTTTGCACCTTTAACCCAAAAAAGTTATCTTTACAAAATGGTATTAGTAACTGGAGGAACAGGTTTAGTTGGCGCGCATTTATTGCTTCATTTAATTGAAAATGGAGAAAATGTTAGGGCAATTTACCGAAACCCAAATAACATTCAGAAAACAAAATCGGTTTTTGAACTTTATGGAAAAGCTAATTTGTTTGAAAAAATTAATTGGCTTGAAGCCGATATTTTAGACGTTCCTTCACTCGAAATTGCTTTTATTGATATTGAATATGTTTACCATTGTGCCGCTTTTATTTCATTTGATCCACAAGATGAAGATATCCTCCGAAAAACAAATATTGAAGGAACGGCCAACATGGTTAATTTTTCTTTAGCCAAAGGAATAAAAAAATTCTGTTTTGTAAGTTCCATCGCCGCATTAGGAGATATCGCTCCACACGAAACCTATATTACGGAAGAA
The DNA here is from genome assembly GCF_015351595.1 of Flavobacterium sp. LC2016-12. GTDB lineage: Bacteria > Bacteroidota > Bacteroidia > Flavobacteriales > Flavobacteriaceae > Flavobacterium. The sequence continues at coordinate 85,097 of NZ_JADKPT010000006.1, forward strand.
ACCGACTGGAATCCCGAAAAACCACACAGCGATTATGCCATTTCTAAATATGGTGCCGAAATGGAAGTTTGGCGTGCTGTTCAGGAAGGCTTAGATATTATTATTGTAAATCCCGGTGTAATTTTAGGGCCAATTGCAACAACAAAGATTTTTCTTGAAGGAAGCAATGAGCTATATCGAAGAGTTGCCAACGGACTTTCCTTTTATACACTTGGAAGTACAGGTTTTATTACTGTAAATGATGTCGTAAAGATTTCCGTTGAGTTGATGAAAAGCGATATCAAAAACGAGCGCTTTACCTTAATTTCAGATAATATTGTCTTTCAAGATATTCTAAACACAATTGCTGATACGCTAAAGGTAAAAAGGCCACACATTCATGCAAATCCTTTTTTTATGAACTTTTTATGGATAGCCGATGGAATATTTTCGACTTTGTTTTTCCAGAAAAGACACATGACAAAAGCGACTGCAAAAGCTTCTTATTCTAAAAATCTGTATTCCAATGAAAAAATAAAAACCGCTCTGGGAGCGGTTTTTCTAGATGTTCATCAATATATAAAAGACACTTCGAAGTTGTAAAAAACTATCTTAATTGTCTTGTTCTTCTTATTGAATCAATATTTATACGTCTTGAAGGCTTCTTTATAGAATCGTTTACATTCGTTTTTACTTTAGGCTTTTTAGCAGCAGCTTTCGCCGCTTTCTTCTCTTCAATTTTTACAATTGAGTCGGCTGCCTGTTGCTGTACCGCTAAACGTTTGCTAATTTCATCAAACATATCTTTGTAGGTATCATAATCAGCTGCATAATAAATATTACTTTGTGCAAACTGTAAACTATCAACCTTGTATTTTTTTAAAATAAATTTCTTCGGATCTGCATCAATCGAATCTAAAGACAATGGATTTTGATATTTCATTGCATCCATAAGAGACAAATCATACATAATATCAATCATTTTCCCTTTCTCAATAAGTCTTTTTGGTTCTTTGACCAATTCTTTTTTACAACTTACAGAAAGAAACAATACCAATATTATAAATACAAAATTCTTCATTTATCTTTTTTATCTATCAAACAATAATCTTTTTCCGGCGCGGATATCTTTTACTTTGAAATTATTATAAACCATTTCTCCGTTTACAAAAGTATGGGTGATTCTCGATTTAAAAGTAAAATTCTCAAACGGTGACCAACCACATTTATACAAAATATTCTCTGGTTTAACACTCCATGGCAAACTCGGATTCACGATTACCAAATCGGCAAAATAACCTTCTTTGATAAAACCTCTTTTTTCGATTTTGAAAATTTTAGCCGGATTATGACACATTTTTTCTACGATTTTTTCCACTGTAATTTTCCCCTGATGATGCGCTTCAAACATTGCTACAACCGCATGCTGTACTAACGGGCCTCCAGATGGCGCTTTTAAATACGACTGCATTTTTTCTTCTTTGGTATGAGGCGCGTGATCTGTTGCTATAACATCAATTCGTCCATCATTCAAAGCTTTCCAAAGTTCAGCACGATCTTCAGCGGTTTTAACAGCCGGATTCCATTTAATGAAATTTCCTTTTGTTTTGTAATCTTCATCGGTAAACCAAAGATGATGCACACAAACCTCAGCTGTAATCTTTTTATCTTCTAATGGAATTTTATTCGTGAACAATTCCATTTCTTTCGCAGTCGAAAGGTGAAAAATGTGAAGTCTTGCTCCTGTTTTTTTCGCCAAAGCAACCGCTTTTGAAGACGAAATATAACAAGCCTCTGCACTACGAATTAAATGATGCGCCGTTACCGGAATATCATCACCATATTTTTCTTTAAATTCAGCAAGATTGTTTTGGATTGTAGTTTCATCTTCACAATGAACCGCAATTAACATTGGCGTACTTGAGAAAATTTTCTCTAAAGTTTCTTCTTTATCAACCAGCATATTTCCGGTTGAAGAACCAAGAAATATTTTAATCCCGGCAACATTCTTTGGATTTGTTTTTAAAACTTCTTTCAAATTATCGTTGGTCGCACCCATCATAAATGAATAATTCGCAAATGATTTTTCGGAAGCAATCACGTATTTATCTTCAAGAATTTCCTGAGTAACGGCATTTGGAACCGTATTTGGCTGTTCGATGAAAGAAGTAATTCCTCCCGCAACTGCCGCTCTTGATTCTGATTCTATATCTCCTTTGTGTGTTAATCCCGGTTCTCTAAAATGAACCTGATCATCGATTGCTCCCGGCATTAAATAACTTCCTTCGGCATCTATTACTTTGCAATCAGATGTTTTTAGGCTGATGCTATCTGAAATCTCAACTATTAAGTCGTTTTCGATCAATACATCACCTTCAAAAATTGATCCTTCGTTTACAATTTTAGCATTTTTAATTAAAATCCTGTTCATCGCCCTGGCTTTATAATGTATTGAATAATTTTTTTAATCGAAGAGAAATTACTCCAAGTATAGCTTCTTTGATAATGGCATTGCTCATTTTTGAAACTCCTTTAGTTCGATCCGTAAAAATTATCGGAACTTCTGTTATTTCAAATTTACCACAATATGTTCGATATTTCATTTCAATTTGAAAAGCATACCCAACAAATTTAATTTTGTTCAGATTTATCTTCTCCAAAACCTCTCTCTTATAACAAACAAAACCCGCCGTTGCATCATGAATCTTCATTCCGGTAATGAATTTCACATAAACCGAAGCAAAATAAGACATTAACACACGGCTTAGCGGCCAGTTTACCACATTTACACCCGTTACATAACGAGACCCAATAGCTAATGATGCGCCTCCAAAATGACAGGCGTCGTATAATTTTTCAAGATCATTGGGGTTGTGGGAAAAATCGGCATCCATTTCAAAAATGAAATCATAATTACGTTCCAAAGCCCATTTGAAACCATGAACATAAGCTGTTCCTAAACCTGATTTTTTGGCCCTTTTTTCTAAAAACAATCTTCCAGGATATTCGTCCTGTAATGCAATCACTTTATTGGCAGTGAAATCTGGTGAATTATCATCAATAATTAGAAGATGAAAAGGTTTATGTTGCGAAAGAACAGCTCTAACTATACTTTCAATATTTTCGATTTCGTTGTAAGTGGGAATTATGACAATACAATCATTCATTTTTCTCGGTAATTTCACCGCAAAAGTAAACTTTTTATAGCATTTGATTCATAATAAATATATAATAAAAGTATTGAGACAAAAAATTACTAATTTTGTGTCGTTATGATTGAACAACTTACTCCCAGAATTCTAGAAAACAAAGATTGGGCAACACTTTTATTTGTGGTGACCTTTGCTGTTGTGGCAATGACAAAATCAGCTTACGAAACCAGATTTAGCGAATTTAGTAAGCTTATTTTTTCGGATAAATACGCAAAAATTTATCGTGACAATAACAATTTAAAAAGCAGTTTTACCATTGGCCTGTTTTTCGTTCAGGTTATTTCGTTCGCTTTTTTCATTCAGCTTACGATGCATATTTTTGGATATGCCTCAAAAACCGACTGGATTTTATTCATTCAAATCGCGACCTTTTTACTTTATTTCATTCTTGCGAAGTATTTAATTGAGAAAATTGTAGCGACTTCTTTCAATATTGATGACTTTGCAGACCTTTTTAACTTACAAAAAGTAACCTATAGAACCTATATTGGTGTTTTAATTCTACCAATCAATGCTGTTTTGTTCTATTATGACAATATTCCCAAAATTATTCCACTAGCAATAATAGGCGTTTCGCTGTGTCTGAGCCTCTACTCATATTTTATTTCGATAAAAACATATCAAAACGTAATATTCGGCAAGTTATTTTATTTTATTTTATATCTTTGCGCACTTGAAATAGCCCCTTATTATTTTCTTTATTATTGGATTACAAAAGGGAGTGCTTAGAAAATGTTTATAATATGAAAGTGAAAACAATTTTGGTGTCACAGCCTGAACCTAAAGTGGAGAATTCTCCTTACTTTGAGCTCCAACAAAAACACAAAATAAAAATTGATTTCAGACCATTTATTCATGTGGAAGGGGTTAGCGCAAAAGAGATTCGATTGCAAAAGATCGATCTTAATCATTACACTGCGATCATTTTAACAAGTCGAAATGCTGTAGATCATTTTTTTAGAGTGGCTGATGAAATGCGTTACAAAGTTCCTGAAGGATTGAAGTATTTTTGTCAATCTGAAGCTGTTGCATTTTATCTGCAAAAGTATGTAGTTTACAGAAAACGTAAAATTTACGTGGGAGCAAAAGATTTTGCAGACTTATCTCCTCTTATTAAAAAATACAAGGATGAAAAATTCTTGTTACCAGCTTCTGATCAATTGAATGCTGATGCACCTGTTACATTAAACAACTTAAAAGTAGATTGGGCACAAGCTGTTTTTTACAAAACTGTAATGAGTGACTTATCTGATTTGGCAGATGTTTATTATGACGTTTTAGCATTTTTTAGTCCAACGGGAATTAAATCATTATTTAAAAACTTCCCGGACTTTAAACAAAACAACACCAGAATTGCTGTTTTTGGAAGCACAACTCAAAAAGAAGCTTTAGATCATGGTTTAAGAATCGATATTCTTGCTCCAACACCTGAAACACCTTCTATGACAATGGCTTTAGAAAAATACATTAGTGAAGCAAACAAAGGGAAATAAATTCCTTACTACCAAACATATCAAAAAAAGCTGCAAAATTTGCAGCTTTTTTTTTGTGCCTAAATTTTAATTTTACCATTAAGAGATTAAGAAAATTAAGCCATGCCTTAATGAATCTTTTAAAGCAAACATTAAGCATTCTTACTTTATTTTCTTAATCTCTTAATGGTAAAAAATTCAACACAAAGCGCAGACAATTCAAATCTTCATTTTTTTGCATATTTTAAAGTTTAATTACTAAATTTGATTTCTAACTAAAACCTAAACAACTAAATTAGTTTCAAATTACAACTCTAATGAAAATCAACTCTCTTTTAATTGAAATTGACGGTATCGACAAAGAAATTCTTCGTGACTTAATGGACGATGCCCGAAAACCTATTTTACAAATTGCTAATAAAATAGGCATTTCCGGAGCCGCGATTCATCAGCGTTTGAAAAAACTGGAGCAATCAGGTGTAATTTCAGGATCGAAGTTTACTGTAAATCCGAAGGTTTTAGGTTATACCACTATGGCGTTTATCGGTGTTTATCTGGACAAAGCTTCCAGAAACTCAGAAGCCGTAAAAGACTTAAAAAAAATTCCTGAAGTCCTAGAATGTCATTATACCACAGGAAACTGGTCGGTTTTGATTAAAATTATTTGTCGCGACAACGAACATTTAATGCAACTTTTGAATACTAAAATTCAGGCTATCGAAGGAGTTTCAAGAACAGAAACTTTTATTTCGTTAGATCAGCAAATTGACAGGCAGATTCAATTATAATGTGCCAATTAGACAATTAGTCAATTAGATAATTTTAAAAACTTCATGATAAGTATTAGACCCGAACTTAAGACATTACTTTTTTTTATAACATATTTTACAATTGCATTTATTTTTGAGAAAACAAGTCCAAGTGGGGTATGCACACCTGGTCTGGGTTTTCTTTTATTTATGCTTTCAATTCCAGTAAGTATAATTTACACCTTAATACTTTTCTTTAAATATCATAGATCTCAAAACAAAGAATATTTAAATTCTATTTACTTAATTTCCGGAATATGGGTTTTAATATTTATAACATTAAACTTTAATAATTAAGACAAAATAAAAACCCGACAGGTTTGCCTGTCGGGTTTGCTATAAATTATCTAATTGACTAATTATCTAATTGACACATTAATTTCTCCTGTTTCCAGAGTAAATCGAAATATAATAAAGTAACGTTGCAATTGAACCAATAGCCGCAACAACATAAGTTCTTGCAGCCCATTTTAAAGCATCTTTTGCTCCTGCCTGCTCTTCTTGAGTAAGCATGTGTTTATTTTCTAACCAGGCTAATGCTCTGTTGCTTGCATCGTATTCTATAGGCAAAGTAATGATTGTAAATAATGTTGTAGCCGCAAAAATGACGATTCCTATTAACAATAGCTGCGGAAAAGTCCTGATCATTAAGATTCCTGCCAATAAAATCCATTGCACATAATTAGACGCAACACTAACGATAGGCACTAACTTAGAACGCATTGTCAGCCATTCATAACCTATCGAATGTTGTACTGCGTGGCCACATTCGTGCGCTGCAACTGCAGCCGCCGCCGCATTACGATGATTGTAAACTGCCTCACTTAAATTAACCGTTTTATCTGACGGATTATAGTGATCTGTTAATTGACCCGGAGTCGAGATTACACGAACATCGGTGATTCCGTTATCGGCTAACATTTTTTCTGCGATTTCGGCACCACTCATTCCGTTTCTTAATTGTAGTTTAGAATACAACTCAAACTTGCTTTTCAACTTCGAACTCACTAACCAACTGAACAACATAATTGCTCCGGCGATGATTAAATATCCACTTCCCATGTTTTTATATTTTTTAAATTGTTTTTTTTTTAGAATATGTTTTCGAAATAATCTACAATTTACGAACCATTTTTCTAAAATGCCAAAATGACATCCTAAATTTAGATTAAATTCCAATATAGAAAATTCCAAATTCCAATTAACAGGAAAGTGTTCGCCACGAATTTCACGAATTCCCACAAATTCAATTCGTGAAATTTGTGGCTGAAAAATCAAAGAAATTCGACAATCTTGTCATCCTGACGGAGGAAGGATCACACTTGTAACTCCTCATACTAATTCGCCAATCTTTGTCGAGCTTCTAGCGTGATCCTTCCTCCGTCAGGATTGACAAACTTGGCGCAAAAAAAATCCCAAACCCCAATCTTAAAATTGGAATTTGGAATTTGGAATTTGGAATTTGGAATTTGGAATTTTCTGTATTGGAATTTCCTTACTTCAATTGCGCATTGACATCCTCAAATTTTGCAATTAGCTCATTTATTTTAGTTTGCTGTTTTTTGATTTGTTTGGGACGAAGATAAAACCAGTTAAAACCTATCCAAAGCAACGTTACACCATAGGTAACCGAAGCATAAAAAACAGTCATTCTTGAAACATATTCATACATATACAAACCTATTCCTAAAAAAAGTAAAACAAAGTACCAACTTAATACTGTAGACTGCATAAATTGTTGCTTTCTTTTAATTAAAACCAGTTTTTGTAAATATTCATGATTACTTTGAGTTGTATCAATTTCTTTATAAATATGTAATAAACCATTATAAAATGCCACATACATTACCATTGCCAGGATCGCCAAAACAATTCCGATTTTAGTGGAAATAAACTGCGGCTGATAATAGTACCAAACAAAACCAATAAAAGCAGAAGTTGCAAAAAGCAAAACATTAGTAATCCATAAACTTCGTAAACCTGCTTTTTTAAACTGTTTTAACCTTGCCTTCAAATCTTCGATATTAGGCTGACTTACGGTTTGTTTTTTCCATAAATCTTTGAAATCTATATTATTGTTGTCCATTTTCTTTAAATTTTTGAGTCAATTTTTCTTTTATCCTATGGATTTTCACTCGTACATTCGCTTCTGAAAGCCCTACAATTGTAGCGATTTCTGCTTGCCTGACATCTTCTAACTCCAGCGAAATAATAATACGTTCTGTTTCCGGCAATTCAGCTATACATTTATACAAAAACTGAATCTGCGGCTCTAATGATTGTTGTTTTTCCTCCGTAAGATGATGCGGTAAATCTGATTTAAGAAAACGTTTATCTCTCTCAATCTGTCTGAGGCAATTATTAGAAGCTATTCTGAAAATCCAGGTTCCAATACTTGACTCATTTCTAAAAGTGTCCAGCTTTTGCCACACAATTATAAAAGTTTCCTGAGCGAGATCTTGTGCAATGTCATAATCATTGACAAAACCCATACAAAGTCTGAATATTCGATCCCAATAGGTTTTATAAATTTGTTCAAATTCCATTATTAAGATTTTAAAAAATTGTTCAATTGTCCTAAATACCAATCTTTGTCGTCGTACATAATAAAATGCATTCCTTTAGTGGCATATTGAAAATTAGCTGTTTTTAAATTTTTATATTGTCCTTCAATTGCTGGTTTTAAATTTATAAAATAAGATTCTAATAAAATTAATGAAGGACATTTTATAGCTGCAATTTTCTCTCTCAGGTCAACATTGAAGAAATCACAATACATTTGTGCAAACGTTACGCGATCAGATTTCACACTCCAATCTACTACCATTTCTAACTTAGAAGTATCTGCTAAAAGTCTCGGCATCATCTGTTTTTGCATATCATAAAACTGAGTTTCATTCATTGCCGTCATTTGAGTAACCATTGCAGAACAATCGTTGTTTTCTTTTGATTTAAAAGAAGGATCACTCAAAGCCGCCAGGCAAGGAAGCGCATCGACAATCACAATTTTTCCAATTAAATCAGGATAATCAGCCGCAATAGCAAGCGCCAAACCGCCTCCCATGCTGTGACCAATTAAGATTGGTTTTTCGATTTTATTGTTTTTAATGTAATTAGCGATTTCATTTTTCCAATTTTCAAAAGAAGGATTTGGCTGTGGTTTTACTCCGGCGAAACCGGCCATTGTTAAGGTGTAGCAAGTGTAGTCTTTTTCGAAAACTGCCTTAGTTTCATCCCATACCGCTCCGGAAGAAGCAAATCCGGGAATAAATATAAGAGCTTGCTTGCCTTTTCCGGTTTTAGAAACTTCAAACGGGTATTGTTTTGTCTGTGCAAAAACATTTAAACATAATGCAGAAAATAAAAGGGCGATAATCAAAATATACTTTTTCATTTTTATAAATTTTAAGTTGTTAAATAATCGGATCCGCCCTTTGGATACGAGAAGATTTAAAATGTTACAACTAAAATGAAAATTTCAATAAAAAAAATCCAAATTCCAATTAATACGGAAGTTTTCGCCACAAATTTCACGAATTAGCACGAATTGAATTTGTGGAAATTTGTGTAATTCGTGGCAAAAAAAGCCAAACCTAAATAATAAAATTGGAATTTGGACTTTATACTTCGAGTACTATTCTTATTTGCAAATCGTTATAAAAGCTATTAATTCTGCGCTTTCATAATAAGTAAAAGATACATTTATAATTTCATAACCTTCCGAAGATTTTTTATTTAAGAAGATTTCAACCTCACTCGCTAATTCATCTTTCATCCCAGAAAAACCAGCTGTCTTTTTTAAAATATGCACTTCATGTTTTTTCATTCTCTTTTTTTGGTTTTAAATTAAAAGAACGAACTTACGAAAAATCTTATATTACTAAAAAAGTTTTAATTCTCAATTGATTTATAATGCGATCCTTCGACTTCGCTCAGGATGACAACTGGATAAAAAAAATCCCAAACCCCAATCGTAAAATTGGAATTTGGAATTTTTAAAATATTGGAATTTTTATTTACCCCACAAGGTTAATGATCTTTCCAGGAACAACAATCACTTTATTTGGAGTTCTTCCATCTAATTGACGTAATGTTCTTTCGTCTTTCATGATAATTTCCTCGATTTGCGGAGCTGTTAAATCTAAAGGCAATTCGATAGTGAAACGCATTTTTCCGTTGAAAGAAACTGGATACTCTTTACTGCTTTCTACCAAGTGTTTCGCTTCAAAAACAGGAAAATCAACTGTCGCAATTGAAGTGGTATGCCCTAATTGCGCCCATAATTCTTCTGCAATATGCGGTGCATAAGGCGAAACCAAAATTGCTAAAGGTTCCAAGATCGCTCGTGAATGACAATTTTGAGACGACAATTCGTTTACACAAATCATAAACTGAGAAACCGAAGTATTGAAAGAGAAATTCTCAATATCTTCTGCCACTTTTTTGATGGTTTTGTGTAGTGATTTTAAGTTGTCTTTTGTTGGTTCGTCGTTGTTTACGATTAAACCGTTGTTCTCATCAATATACAAACGCCATAGTTTTTTCAGGAAACCAAATACTCCAGAAATTCCGGCAGTATTCCAAGGTTTTGCCTGCTCTAAAGGACCTAAAAACATTTCGTACAAACGTAAGGTATCAGCACCATATTCAGCACAAATATCATCCGGCGTTACTACATTGTATTTTGACTTCGACATTTTTTCGACTTCGCGACCTACAATATATTTTCCGTTATCATCTGTGATAAATTCAGCATCAGCATAATCTTCTCTCCATGCTTTAAATTTTTCAACATCTAATTCATCAGAAGAATTAACCATTGAAACATCAGCGTGAATTGGCTGTACTTTATGGTCTCCTATTTTATTTTTTGAAACAAAACTATTCGTTCCTTCAATCCTATAAACAAAAGCACTAGTTCCCAAAATCATTCCCTGATTGATCAGTTTTTTGAATGGTTCTTCTGTTGGAGCAAAACCTTTGTCTTTTAAGAATTTATTCCAAAAACGAGAGTACAATAAGTGTCCGGTTGCGTGCTCGCTTCCTCCAATATATAAATCGACACTTTCCCAATAAGCTAAAGCTTCTTTACTTGCAAATTCGTTTTCGTTGTGTGCATCCATATAACGCATCCAATACCATGAACTTCCTGCCCAACCTGGCATTGTGTTTAATTCTAAAGGAAAAATAGTCACATTGTCAATCAACTGCGTGCTAACTACTGAACACTTAACACTGTCCCAAGCCCAAACAGCTGCATTTCCTAACGGAGGCAAACCATCTTCGGTTGGTAAATATTTCTCAACTTCTGGCAAAATGATTGGTAAATGTTGCGCGTCGATCATTTTTGGCAATCCGTTTACGTAATAAACAGGGAATGGCTCTCCCCAATAACGTTGACGGGAAAAAACAGCATCACGCAAACGGTAATTTGTTTTTCCGCTTCCTTGCCCTATTTTTTCTAAAGCTGTAATTACAGCCTGAGTTGCATTTTTATAATTTAATCCGTTTAAGAAATCAGAATTTGCAATTTCAACATTGTCTTTTGAACCGTAAGCCGTTTCAGAAATGTCAACATTGGCAAAAATATTCTTGATTTCCGGCATTCCGTTTTGACCTTTGAAGAAATTTGCAAAAGCATAATCTCTCTCGTCTCCACAAGGAACCGCCATTACAGCACCTGTTCCGTAACCTGCCAAAACGTAATCTCCAATCCAAACCGGAATTGCTTCTTTGGTAAAAGGGTGTTCAGCATAAGCTCCTGTAAATACTCCAGAAATGGTTTTTACATCGGCCATACGCTCACGCTCTGAACGTTTTGCTGTTTTTTCGATATAAGCTTCAACAATCGCTTTTTGTTCAAGAGTTGTAATTTTAGCTACCAAATCATGTTCCGGAGCCAAAGTCATAAAAGTCACTCCAAAAATAGTATCAGGACGAGTTGTAAATACGTCGATTACTTCATCATGATTTTTCACGTTGAAAGAAACCATAGCACCAACTGATTTTCCGATCCAGTTTCTTTGTGATTCTTTTATAGATTCACTCCAGTCAATATCATTCAAACCTTGCAACAAACGCTCTGCATAAGCAGAAATTCGCATACTCCATTGTGTCATTTTTTTTCTAATAACAGGATATCCTCCACGCTCAGAAACACCGTTCACTATTTCGTCATTAGCCAAAACAGTTCCTAAACCAGGACACCAGTTTACTTCTGTTTCTGCCAAATACGTCATTCTGTATTGTAAAAGGATTTTTTCTTTTTGGTCTTCAGAATAAGAATTCCATTCCGCTGCAGTAAAAATCGCAACATTATCATCGCAAACTGCTTCAACCAATGCATTTCCACTTTCTTCAAAAACAGTTACAAGTTCTGAAATATCAAAAGCTTTTCCTTGTTTTCTGCAATACCACGAATTGAACAACTGAATAAAAATCCATTGTGTATGTTTGTAATAATCCGGATTTGAAGTACGAACCTCACGACTCCAATCAAATGAAAATCCGATTTTATCTAATTGTTTTCTGTATCCGGCAATTTGTTTTCCTTCTTTATCAACTCCACCATCAATATTTACACGTGTTGTATCCTCCGGACGTTGTCCTGTCTGAATCGCGTATTGTTCTGCAGGCAATCCAAAACTGTCATATCCCATTGGGTGTAAAACATTGAAACCCTGATGTCTTTTGAAACGAGAATAAACATCTGAAGCAATATAACCCAGCGGATGCCCTACGTGTAATCCTGCTCCCGATGGATAAGGAAACATGTCTAAAACATAATGTTTAGGTTTTTCAGAATTATTACTTGCAGCAAAAGTTTGGTTTTCAGCCCAATATTTTTGCCATTTTTCTTCGATTTCGTTTGGATTGTATTTCATTCTTTCTTTAAGGTTCAAAGGTTCAGAGTGACAAAGGCTCAAAGGTTTGTCACCTAATTTAGAGCGCAAATTTACATTTATTGTCGTTTGTACCAAAGCTATTTCGTTGACAAACAAATAAAATAACAAAATACGTATTTTCAATTAAGTAAAAACACGTATTTCTACACTCTAATACTTAGAAAAAAATCTTTTTGTTTAAGATTGTAAAAATCTAAAAAGTTCCGGAGGAACGACTTATATTGTAGGACTGGACTTCAGTCCAGTTTAAAATAAAGAATAATAATGCCTATTTTTGAATAGCATTAAAAAAATAAAAATGGCTGACAGCAAAAAATACAAAGTTGAAGTTCGGGTTTGGATTGAAGAAACTGAAGGAGCCTTTTTAGGAATTGGAAAAATATGGCTGCTTGAAAATATTCGAAAAACGGGTTCTATAACCAATGCTGCCAAAGAAATGAAAATGGCGTATCGTCAGGCCTGGCAATTAGTAGAAGAAATGAATCAGCGTGCTGAAAGTCCTTTGGTTGAAAAATTACTTGGGGGAAAAGGAGGCGGCGGCGCAAAATTGACAGAAGCCGGAGAAAGAGCGATTGTTGTTTTCTACGAAATCGAAAAACGCATTAAGGAGTTTGCTTTAAAAGAAACCCAAAATCTAAAATTTAGACTCTAAGTTGCAATTCCGAAGCCCCCGAACTGAGTTGCTAAGATTTTTATATTGATTTATTCATCTTTGAATCGTATATTTATGGTAAGAAAGTTAAAACTTTGAACGTTATTAACTTCAAATAAAGAAATACTTTATTATTTTTACCACATAATTTAAGCATACTATGAGTTCTAACTTTGATAAATTTCAAAAGCGCAGGTTAATTTCCTCTTATTTTTCAGTTGTATTAAGTGTTTTTCTGGTGTTATTCCTTTTGGGAGTACTAGGATTATTCATTATCAATTCTAAAAAACTGGCTAATGATTTTAAAGAAAAAATCGCCATGACGGTTTTCTTTAAAAATGAAGCTAATGATAGTGTTATTAAAGCATTCAATACCGAATTGAAAAGAGCGCCTTTCGCAAAATCTTATGCTTATGTTTCTAAAGAAAAAGCAGCAAAAGAACATACTGATATTATCGGAGAAGATTTCCTGACCTTTTTGGGCGAAAACCCATTATTGAATTCGTACGACATTCACCTAAAAGCAGATTATGTTGAGCGAGACAGTATTTCTAAAATTGAAAGCAGTCTGCGTCAAAATACCATGATTGAAGATATTGTTTATGACAAACAATTGGTAAATCTGGTAAACGACAACATCAAAAAAGTAAGTATGTGGATTTTGATTATCAGCGGGTTCCTTGCGGTAATTGCTGTTTTATTGATCAATAGTTCATTACGTTTATCCATTCACTCTAATCGTTTTATCATTAAAACCATGCAAATGGTTGGGGCAACAAAATCGTTTATACGTAAACCTTTTGTAATGCGTAGTGTGAAATTAGGAATGTTAGGTGCCGGATTGGCTATTGTTGCTCTAATTGCACTATTGCTTTATGTAGAAACTAATTTCCCAGGATTAGGCATTTTAGAAGACAAAGTTTTAATCGGATTGGTTTTATTGGCTGTTTTCGGATTAGGAGTTTTGATTACCTGGGTAAGTACGCATTTTGCAACACAACGTTTCCTGAATTTAAGAACAGACGATCTTTATTAAATTTTAGATTGTAGATTTAAGATATTAGATTAAAAACAAACTCATAAAACAGAGGATGAGATTGCTTCTTTCCTCGCAATGACAAAATGAAAAACAATATTAAAGAAGAACAACAACCTCAAAAACAAGAATTTCTTTTTGACGGTATCAATTACAAAATCTTATTGATTGGAATTGGTGTAATCGCGCTTGGATTTATCTTAATGTCTGGTGGAGGAAGTGATAACCCGAATGTTTTTAATGAAGATGTTTTTAGCTTCAGACGTATTCGTTTAGCTCCAACAACGGTTTTAATTGGTTTTGGAATCACGATTTACTCGATCTTCAAAAAATCTAAATAATAGATTTTTTGAATTTTGATTATCATCCTGAGCATAGTCGAAGGATAATAATCTAAAATCTGAAATCTAAAATCTAAAATTCTACATGAATACATTACAAGCTATCATTCTTGCCATTATTGAAGGAATTACAGAATTTTTACCTGTTTCTTCAACTGGACATATGATTATTGCCTCTTCTTTTTTCGGAATTGCACACGAAGACTTTACAAAACTTTTCACAATTGTTATTCAGCTTGGCGCTATACTTTCAGTTGTAGTTTTATATTTCAAACGTTTCTTTCAAACACTTGATTTTTACTTTAAACTTTTAGTCGCTTTTATTCCTGCGGTAGTTTTAGGATTATTATTGAGTGATTTTATCGATGGTTTATTAGAAAATCCGGTTACAGTTGCGATTTCTCTTTTAATCGGAGGTTTGATTTTATTGAAAGTAGACGAATGGTTCAACAATCCAAATACTGCAGAAACATCTCAGGAAATCACCTATTTACAAGCTTTTAAAATTGGATTATTCCAATGTATAGCTATGATTCCCGGAGTTTCAAGAAGTGGTGCGAGTATTGTGGGAGGTATGTCTCAAAAATTATCGAGAACAACTGCCGCTGAATTTTCATTCTTCTTAGCTGTTCCGACGATGTTGGGCGCAACGGTTAAAAAATGCTACGATTATTACAAGGCTGGATTTGAGTTATCTCATGATCAGATCAACCTATTAGTTATTGGAAACGTAGTAGCGTTTATTGTAGCCCTTTTAGCCATTAAAACCTTCATTGGATTTTTGACCAAAAATGGTTTTAAAGTTTTTGGCTATTACCGAATTCTTGCCGGAATCATTTTATTGATTATCCACTTTTTCATTCACCCGCTTACCATTATATAATGACAACTGAAGAATATTTAGACGGACAAGTTTTACTGATAGACAAACCTTTAAAATGGAGTTCGTTTCAAGCTGTCAATAAATTAAAATACCTTTTAATCAATAAAGTTGGGCTTCCAAAAAAGTTCAAAATTGGACATGCGGGAACTTTAGATCCTTTAGCATCTGGGCTATTATTGATTTGTACCGGAAAATTTACCAAAAGAATTTCTGAACTTCAGGGTCAGGCGAAAGAATACACGGGAACTTTCCACATTGGAGCTACTACTCCATCGTATGATTTAGAAACCGAAATCGACCAAACTTTTCCAACGGATCATATTGACGAAGCTTTGATTCATGAAACCGTAAAACAGTTTTTAGGAGAAATTGATCAAAAACCACCTATTTTTTCAGCCATAAAAAAAGACGGAATTCGCTTGTATGAGCACGCACGTGCTGGAGAAACAGTAGAAATTGCCAGCAGAAAAACTACAATTCATGAATTTGAAATCACCAGAATTGCATTACCTGAAATTGATTTTAGAGTAGTTTGTAGTAAAGGAACATACATTCGTTCTTTAGCATTTGATTTTGGAAAAGCAATGAATTCAGGTTCACATTTAACCGTTTTACGCCGAACTAAAATTGGTGATTACGATGTAAAGGATGCGATTGATATTACTTTGTTTGAAGAAAGTCTGAA
Source organism: Flavobacterium sp. LC2016-12 (assembly GCF_015351595.1). Taxonomy (GTDB): domain Bacteria; phylum Bacteroidota; class Bacteroidia; order Flavobacteriales; family Flavobacteriaceae; genus Flavobacterium. The sequence continues at coordinate 101,071 of NZ_JADKPT010000006.1, forward strand.
TTTGAAAAAGGAATAATTATTTGATGACAAACTCATTCTCAAATTTTTTATTTAACTTTACAATTATGAAGACTCAAAAAAACAACTCCAACAATCTCGCGACACCTGGAAAACCAATGTCTCAAAAAAAATTCACTTCGATGATTAAAGAAGCTGAAGAAGGTGAATTTTTATCTATTAAGGAATTTAAAGTTCGCTTTGAAGAATAGAGATTTCAAAGAAAGAAGTAGTTAAATCTATCTATTACTACAAAGACATTCAGGAAATTTTTGAATACGGAGAAACTACTTTTGGTGAAAATGCTGCTTTAGCGTTTTTTAAAGAAATTTTTGCTGATGTTGAACAACTAAAATCACATTACTTATTGCACCCGGAATGTCGACATCTGAAAACTAAAACTCAGAAATATCGAAATATTATTCTAGGGTCTTATCTGATAATTTACAGAATTTCAAAAAACCAGAATTGAAGTTTTAAGAGCTTTTCACGGAAGCCGATCTCCTAAATCTATTATCAAAACCAAAAAAATAAAATTAGATTAAGTTTGGCTTTTATCAATAAGTCATATTAAGAAATCCTCAAATTGGAGTAAAAACAAAATAGCACATTACGGAATGAGGCGATAGTAATGTGCCAGCTTCTAAAATAATTTTGCTTTCCGTACTTGTTTTTGAGTTTAATAGTGCGTCATATTTTTTCCTCCAAACAATAAACCTGAAATAAAATCGTAAAATTTGTCGAATAACTTCATCATGGCAGTGTATTTTTAATAGTTAAACATTAAATAAACACCAGTAAACAGAGTAAATCAAAAAATAAATAATAGAAGTGGGATTATGACAACAAGGTACAAAATATAATAATCAGAAAAAAATATTTTAACGGATTATTTATTACTAAAATTCTTGTTTTCAGTTGATTACCCCAAAAATAAGGAGTTTCATCGATTTATTTCATATAAAACTTAAAATCGGTCATACTTTATATTTTCCATAATCTGAACTAATTCTTCCTGAACAGAAATCCCTTTATCAGCCAGATACCATAATTGCAAATCAGTTTTGATTTTTTCATCAATAACTCCAAATTCTTTTTTATAATTCGCCATTAATTCGGTGGCCCCTTTTGGTCTTGGTCCCCAATCTGCACGAACAATTCCGGCTTCTTTGCAAATCACAATAACTTTTGGAATCGCTCTTCCGCCGTTTGTCAAATAGTGACTCATTAATTCATCGTTTTCATCTCGTAAAACAATTCGCAGATCAACTTTTTTATTTGATTCATTTGCCATTTTATGTATAATAGGAAGTATTTGAGCAGCGTCTCCGCACCAGCCTTCAGAGATAACCAGCCAAATATAATGGTTGTCTAAATTTTGAAGTTTTGCTATTATCTCTTCAGAAATTTTAATCGTTTTTTCCAAACGATTCATTCGCGCTTCATTGAGACTTGTATAGTGCGTTAAACTTTCAGATTGTTCCGCTCCGGTTGATTTTCCTTCAGATAATAAATCGGTTACTAATTTTCGATATTCGGCATAGGAATGACTGTTGAATAATGCTTTAGCTACAATACTTTTCATAGTTCTTTCATTTTGGTTTTATAAATTTAAGCAATTTAAAAAGACAACCAAATGACTTTTATCAGATTCAATCAAAATAAAGTCTAAAAGTCTTTCAGAATTTAAATCCAAAAGAGCAATTAATTTTTTGTAAACATTATTTTTAAAAATCAGAATATGTCTATATTTGCACAAATTAACGCAACACGAACATGAAATATAAAAGAATTCTTCTAAAACTTAGCGGCGAGGCCTTGATGGGTGATTTACAATACGGAATTGACCCTAAAAGATTAGCCGAATATGCTGAAGAAATTAAGCAGATTCACAGTAAAGGAGTAGAAATTGCTATTGTTATTGGAGGAGGAAATATTTTTAGAGGCGTTGCTGGTGCAAGTGCCGGTATGGACAGAGTACAAGGCGATTATATGGGAATGCTTGCTACCGTAATTAACGGAATGGCTTTACAAGGCGCTCTTGAAGACAAAGGAATGAAAACACGTTTGCAGACTGCTTTGAAAATGGAATCTATCGCAGAACCATACATCAAAAGAAGAGCGGATCGTCACCTTGAAAAAGGAAGAATCGTAATCTTTGGAGCCGGAACCGGAAATCCATATTTCACAACTGATACTGCTGCTGTTTTAAGAGGAATCGAAATTAATGCTGATGTTATCCTGAAAGGAACTCGTGTTGATGGTGTTTACGACTGCGATCCTGAAAAAAATGCTTCGGCAGTAAAATTTGATTTCATTTCGTTTGACGATGTTATTAAAAAAGGATTAAACGTAATGGATACTACAGCTTTCACATTAAGCCAGGAGAATAAATTGCCAATCGTAGTTTTTGATATGAACAAAATTGGAAACTTATTGAAAATCTGCGAAGGAGAAAACATCGGAACTGTAGTTAATATTTAAACTACTTAGATTATTAGATGTTAGATCATTAGATTTTTCCGAAATCCTGATAATCTTTAAAGTAATTAAAAAAAATAAAATTATATTAGTTAGTAAATTAGAGGATTGCGATTTTAAAATCCAATTGTCTAAAAATCTAAAAATCTAAAAAAATGAGTGAAGAAATAGATTTTATATTAGAGAGTACTGAAGAATCAATGAATGGCTCAATTGCGCATTTAGAGAAAGAATTCCTAAACATTCGTGCAGGAAAAGCTTCTCCTGCGATGTTGGGAAGTGTTTTTGTAGATTATTACGGATCTGCAACGCCGCTTTCGCAAGTTTCAAAAATTAGTGTTCCGGACGCAAGAACAATTACCTTACAGCCGTTTGAAAAAAACATGCTTCATGTTATTGAAAAAGCGATCATGATCGCTAACATTGGTTTCAACCCAATGAATAATGGAGACATGATTATCATCAGTGTTCCGCCTTTAACAGAAGATCGTCGTAGAGAATTAGCTAAACAAGCTAAATCTGAAGCGGAAGATGCAAAAATTGGTGTTCGTAATGTACGTAAAGATGCTAACACTGATATTAAAAAATTAGAAAAAGAAGGAACTTCTGAAGATGTTTGTAAATCGGCTGAAGAAGAAGTTCAAAACTTAACGAATGCTTACATCAAAAAAATCGATGAATTATTGGCTGCGAAAGAAGCTGAAATCATGAAGGTGTAATTTTTATTCGACATAAATTAAAAATCCGTTTGGTTAAATTATACCAGACGGATTTTTTTATTCTTATTTTTGCATACCAAAATTAGAATGTTTTCGTTTTTGAAACTATAATCCTCAGTATGAAGCTATTTTGTTTATTGACTTTGTTTTTTACGCTTACTATTCAAGCGCAATTTCAAATAAACGGAATTGTAACCGATTCAAACCGAAAACCTCTTCCGTTTGCCACAATCACTACTTCAGATAATAACAATACTATTACAGATGTTGATGGAAAATTTGACCTCAAAATCAATGCAAAAACCAGCACTTTTGCCGTTTCTTATATTGGCTTTCAAACTAAAATTATTGCTTTAACAGCTAATAAAAAGTTTTATTCAATTTCACTTTCTGAAAAAACAGATGATTTGAAGGAAGTTGTTGTTTCTAATGAAAATCCGGCTCTAACTATTATAAAGAAAGTTATTGCGAATAAGAATCTAAACAATCCACAGAAGAAACTCAGTAGTTTCGAATACAAAACCTACAATAAACTTATTGTTACAGCCAATCCGGATTCTATTGATGGCCGAATTGATTCCTCTGCAGCCTATAAAGATTTCAATAAAAAAACGATAAACATAGATTCATCAGATTATAAGTTTAAGGAAATCATCAGCAAACAGCATTTATTTCAAACTGAAAAAGTTTCACAATATCAGTTTGGAAAAAATCAATTAAAAGAAACTATTCTCGGTACCAAAATGGCCGGTTTCAAACAACCGGTTTATGAAATTATTGCCTTCAATTTACAATCTATTTCAGTATATGGTTCGAAATATGAATTATTCGAAACCAAGCACCAGAGTCCGATTGCAGACAATGCCTTTGCCGATTACAACTATAAATTATTGGACACCGTTCCGATAAAAGGAAGAAACACCTACATGATTTACTTTAAAAATAAGAAAAAAAGGAAATCAAACGGACTTGAAGGCGTTTTGTACATCGATCAGGAAAATTTCGCTGTCGCGAAAGCGGTAATGCGAATAAAAGGTGTTTTGGATATTAGCGGTATTCACGAATTTGAATATGTACCCAATGAAAAAATTTGGTTTCAAAGCAATACTACTTTCAAAATTGTAAAGGGAAAAAGTAACGATGATATCAAAATCTTAGGCGGAACTATTCAGTTTGACGGAGATGTGGAAGACAATTTTGAACCAAGAAAAAAAGTGGCTTCAGATTTCACTTATTTGCTTTCTGAAAGTAATAATTTTGATATTCATTACAACACCAATTCTTCAATAAAAGATCCATCACTTTATATCGAAATTAAAGACGATGCCAGCAAAAAGCCAGAAGAATTCTGGAATACTTACAGAAAAGAAAGTTTAGACTTAAAAAGCCAGAAAACATATCAATTATTAGATAGTATCTCAATAAGTAAGAGAATTGAAAAACGTTTAGGCCTGGGACGAAAAATTATAAACGGTTATTTGCCTATTGGCCCGATTGATCTTGATTTAAAGAAAATCATCAGTTACAATAATTACGAAGGATTTCGTTTGGGTGCTGGCGGAATTACAAATGACCGTTTTTCTAAAAACTTTAGAATCGAAGGTTATACCGCATATGGAACAAAAGATGGTAATTTCAAATATAGCTTAGGCTCCGGAGTTTTATTGGATAAATCAACCAATACATGGCTTAACGGATCGTACACAGATGATGTGCGAGAGATTGCAAGTACGGTTTTCGCTGTTGATAAACGTGTTTTCAAAATTTACGATCCGCGCCCCATCAATATCAGTACATTTTATAAATACATCAGCTGGAAAGCGAATGTACAGACAAAAATAATTCCGAAAACCGAAGCTGTTTTTGAATTAGCGCGAACAGATGTTGAACCAAAATTTGATTATTTATACAATTTAAATGGACAGCTTTACTCGAGCTATGTTATGACAACGGCTATGGCCTCAATTGTTTGGGCACCATTTAGCGATTTCATGCAAACACCAACCGGAAGAACGGAAACTGAAAAAAGGTTTCCGAGATTTACTTTTCAATACACGCAATCTTTACCAAATGTTTTAGATAATGATTTTACTTTCAGCAAAATAGATTTTAAAACCGAGTATGAAAAAAAATACTTAAACGGGCAAAAAACTAGTTTGCTTTTACAAGGAGGCATTGCAATGGGAGATGTTCCTATTACTCACTTATACAACACAATGCCAAATAACCTGACTAAAGAAACCATTATCCAGCGTATTACTTTTGCCGGAAGAAACAGTTTTGAAACCATGTTTTTTAATGAATTCTTTTCAAGTCAATATGTATTTTTTCAGGTTAAGCACGGTTTTGACCGAATTAAAATTATGAAAAAAGTCCGTCCTTCCTTGGTATTAGTAACAAGAATGGCATGGGGAAATATGGAAAAACCAGAACAGCATGTTGGGCCGGCTTATAAAACTTTAGACAAAGGTTTCTTTGAATCAGGAATCGAATTAAACCGAATCTTTAAAGGTTTTGGTTTAGGAGGATTTTACCGTTATGGACCAAATCAATTGTTGAGATTTGAAGATAATATTGCGGTAAAGATTTCTTATGTAATTGATTTGGGATTGTAAATTAAATTCCAATCCCGAAGCCTCGGGATAAATTCCAAATTCCAAGCAAACGCCCAGTTTGTCAATTCGACGAAGGAGAAATCACACACGGAACTCGACAAAGATTGGCGATTTTGATTGCGAAGGATGGATTGAAATCCATCCCTTCAATATAATCTGTTCCTCCGGAACGAAATAAAAAAACCCAAATTCCAATTATTACAAATTGAAATTTAGGTTTTTAAATTGGTTTTTTTTTAAACTCTATGGCTTCAAAATCAAAACAGAAGGTGTATTATTCAACCAGATACTTTGTGATTCAATCAATTTTTTCCAGCTGTCTAAACTAATAATCATTAAATTTTGACTTTCTAAAAATTCTTTTTTAATCGTTCTGTCATGCATAATCATAATATGATTTGGTGCAATTTGTTCGATTGAGCGAATGCTTTCCTGAATATCGCGAGTGCTTTTTACCTCTCCACTGGCATCTAAAACCGTAATCTGTGATCCGTTGTTGTTGATTAATTTCTTGGCGTATTCAATTAAAAAAGCATCTTCCTTACTAAAAATCGGCATAAAAATCTGATTGACTTCTTCTAAATCCTTATCAATAAAAATTCCAACCGGCATTTTACTTTTGGCAATAATATGACGTGTTCTTTCATCAAAAGGAGAATTTTCAAACAAACCTTCTTTTCCTGTAAACTTATCAATCAAACGATCCGGATTTACTATTCGGGTTGTAAAACCAAGAATCTTTCCAAGCAAAGTTCCGTCAAAAATAGACTGTCCTAAACCTACTAACAATAAGTCATATTCGCCTTGATTAGCTGTGTCTATAATTTCGGTATCAATATCGTTTGTCACTTTAAAAACGCTCAGCATATTCTGGTTCAAACGATGTGATTCTTCAATTACCGGAACTAACATTTTGCGTTCATGATCTTTAACATCAAATGAATGTATTTCAGTACTCAACGATAAGTGCATCGCCGTTACAATTGAATTGTCTCCTTGTTTTTTCACTAAACTATTAGCAATCTGCAATAGTTTTTTACCTTTTTCCGGAGTTGCAAACGAAAGCAGAATCTTGTATTTGCTCTTGTTGCCAATTTCTTCGGGAACAGCTGTAACCTTATCTTTAAATATAAAGTTAATGAAATCCAAAGCCGGCCCTGTCATAAATGTCGTTACCAAGGCCATAATAACCATCATTGTAAAGATTTCAGTAGAAAGAACACCTAAATCATAACCGATATTTAATACTACAAGTTCCATTAAACCCCTTGTATTCATCAAAGCTCCGATAGCTAAACTGTCTTTCCAGTTTTGCCCCACAAATTTAGCAGCGAAAGCACTTCCAAAGAATTTCCCAACAACGGCAACTGCAATAATTACAGCAGTAACTTTCCATAAATACGGATCATTCAACAAACCAATTTGCGTACGCAAACCAGTAAACACAAAGAATAATGGCAATAAAACGATAATGGAAACATCTTCTACTTTTTCGATAAATATATTTCTGAATTTATTGTTTTCCGGCATAATGGCTCCGGCTAAAAATGCACCAAACAAAGCATGAATTCCAATTAACTCCGAAGCATAAGCAGAAAACAAAAGTGTTATAAAGAAAATAGCAACAACCGGCTTGTTCAAACTTTCGCGGGTTGAATTCAAATCACCTACACGTTTCAAGAAAGGACGAACTATTTTGAGCATGATAATAACATACAAAATAGCCAACCCAATAACATATAATGAACTTGTAAGTGAACCCGCTTTTACGATCGCAATGACAACCGCCAAAATACACCAGGCTGTGATATCATCAGCCGCAGCACATGTAATGGCAATAGTGCCAAGTTTTGTTTTTTGCATGCCTCTTTCCTGCACAATTCTGGCTAAGACCGGAAAAGCAGTAATACTCATGGCAATTCCCATAAATAATCCAAAAGAAGAAAAAGCTACTCCCTGTGGCGCAAAAGTGCCATAAACAAAATAAGCCAGAGTTAGCCCTAATGCAAACGGAATTACAATACTGGCGTGACTGATTACAACTGATTCGTGTGCTTTATTTTTAAGGACTTTTAAATCCAATTCCATTCCAATCACGAACATAAAAAGTATCAAACCAATCTGACTCAGGAATTGTAAATTCCCTAAAGATTCTTTTGGAAATAAAGCGGCAGAAAACTCCGGGAAATACATTCCGACCAAAGAGGGTCCTAAAACAATTCCGGCAATCATTTCGCCAATTACAGATGGCTGTCCGATTTTTCTAAAAATCCAGCCAAACAAACGTGCCACCAAAATAATAGTCACAATCTGAGCCAAAAGAATTGCTAAAGGATGCTGTAAATTTTCAATCATTGAATGCAGAAAATCATTCCAATGATTGCTTTCTATTTTTTTCTGAACAATTCCCCGACCCACTTCAAGCGAAGCGCCTTTTGAGATTACCCAATATATTAATGCAGTAAAACCACCTATTACAGTAACGTAAAATAAAGAGTTTTTAATGTTATTCATAACTCATTTTTTTGATTTATTGCTGCAAATATCAGCACTGAAAGTCTAGTGAAAAAGTAAATTTACACCTAATTTTCAATCTATGTAACAAGTCCGAAAAACTTTGTAATAAGTTATAAAAACAACTGTCACCCTGAGCGAAGTCGAAGGCTTTCATTACTAAAAAAGGCTTCGACTTCGCTCAGCCTGACATATTGTAAAGTTTAGATTTTTACCTTTTTCAAAAAGTCAGAACGATAGGTTTCGCTCAAAATTAAGGTCGTATTTTTATTGTTTTCTTCCAAGTGATGCAAAACAATTTCATTATGATTAAAGAATTTTATTGCCTTTACCGCTACGATTTCTTTTTTATTTATTCGACAGAAATCAGCTTCCGGTAATTCTTTTAAAAGCGTATCAAATTTAACATTTTTTAAGTTCAGAAAACTTCCATCAGAAAGCAAAACGCTTTTATCACGACTGTCGCTGATTGCCGTTTTGATGTATTGAATCTGATTAAAATACAACAAGGTTTTTCCTTTGTCTGTATTCAGCTGAATAAATTGCTTTGCTGTATCAGGTTTATTGAATCGTTCGTAAGCTTTTGCGATTGCTTTTTGCAAACGTTCTAATTTTACGGGTTTTGTAATATAATCTACCGCATCAATATTAAAAGCATCAGCAGCATATTCTTTGTAGGCCGTACAGAAAATTACTAATTTATTCTCAAGCATTTCAGCCAAATGCAAGCCGTCAATGCCCGGCATTTCGATATCTGATATTAATAAATCAAAATCGAGGTTCGGAATTTCAGTCAGTAGTTTCTCTGGATTATTATATGTTTTTACGATTTCTACTTCGGGAACTTGTTCGCAAAGCATTTTCAGGTACATTAATCCAGGCAACTCATCGTCCAGAAGCAAGCATTTCAGTTTTGTATTCAAGTAAATCTATTTTTAGATGAGCGATATAAATGTCGTTTTCGACAAATCTGTCGAGTTTGAAATTATTCTTATAAATGATTTTCAAACGATGTTCCAAAGTTGTTTTTCCTAAACCGCTTCGCTCCTTTTTCAGTACCTTTTTATCAGATATCTTATTCGAAACCGTCATAAAAAAAGCATTGTCTTTGAACTCAAAAACAACCGAAATAAAGGCATCTGCACTTTGAAGATCGGCATGTTTAAAGGCATTTTCAATTAAGTCAATCGAAATTAAAGGCGCCAGTAAAGGCTGTTCATATAATTTATCTTCTTTGTTGATATTGGTCTTGATCTTTAATTCAAAAAGCGGACTGATTTTAATTTTATTGATTTCGATAAGATTCAGTGCAAAATCAATTTCTTCTTTTGCCGTGACGAACTTCTTTTTGCTTTCGTATAAAATATAATCCAGAACATTCGCCAGTTTATCCAAAGCAAAATACGTCTGATACGCGTGCGATTGAATTGAATTTAGAATATTCTTAAACAAATGCGGATTCAGTTTTGACTCTAAAGTTTCTAACTGCAAGTCATTCACTTTTCTTTCCAAAGCATAAAAACTTTTTTCGGCGTCATCTTTTGATTTTTTGGCCTGCATTAATTGATACACCATAAAACAAATGATGATGACCAGCAATAAAATTATCGCTAAAAAAATAAAAGTGATGGTATTGTTTTCCTGCATTGATAATTATTTATATAAATAGTGTTTTTTTTTGCTCACGGATGACAGGGATAAAACGGGTTCGCACAGATTTTTTCATCAAGAGTTTAACTTAAATAATAAACAGTGTAAATCCGTTCAATCCGCGTCATCCGCGTGCCATATTTTTAATGACTAGACACAAACTTCAACCCAATAATCGAAGCAATTAATGTTGAAAGAAAAAATATTCTCCAAAAAGTTGCCGGTTCTTTAAAAATAAATATTCCGACTAAAACGGTTCCAACAGCTCCAATTCCGGTCCAAACGGCATAAGCGGTTCCAATTGGTAATTCCTGCGTGGCTTTATATAATAAAATCATACTAATGGAAAGACAGACAAAAAATCCTGCCATCCAATAGGTTGAAATAATTCCTGAGGTTTCTTTGGCTTTGCCTAAACACGATGCAAAACCTACTTCAAAAAGGCCAGCAATGATTAATAAAATCCAATTCATTTTCGTTTCATTTTTAAATTAAGTACAAAGATGAGAAAAGCTAACGATTAAACAGCAAAAAGCAGGAATTTATCCCAAATCCACAACTTGAAAATTTGTGTTAACATTAAGTAAAATACAATCGATTGTTTATGATTTAGAGCAGTTTTCACTACATTTGCAACCATTTTTAAAGATTTTATGAAAAACGCGATTCACGTTGGTTTTTGGGAAAAAGTAGCCCGAATCATTCTTAAAAACAGAATAACAATATTAGTTTTGGTTGCTGCCTTAACGGTTTTCCTTGGTTTTCAATGGAAAAACCTTGCTATGACGTATACTGAAGCCAACTTACTTCCTAAAAATCATATTGCAAATAAAGATTATCAAAAATTCCTTGACAAATTTGGAGAAGAAGGAAACCTTGTTGTTATTGGTTTTCAGGATAAAAAATTCTTCACACCAAAGAATTATGCTGCCTGGAATGAATTGATGACAGGTTTGAAAAACTCAAAAGAAGTTGATCTGGTAGTTTCTTTAAATGATTTGAAAAAATTAGAGAAAGATACAATAAACCAAAAGTTTGTTCTTAAACCTTTTATTGATCAAAGTAAAACTGTTGATCCGGCTTATTTGAAAACGGTTCAGCATGATTTATTCAACAATTTACCTTTTTACGAAGGATTACTTTTTAATAAAGAAAGCGGAAGTGTTCGTTCGGCAATTTACATAAACAAAGCACTTGTAAATACAGCTGAAAGAAAGACTTTTATCCTTGAAAATTTAGTTCCAAAGATTGATAAATTCGAGAAAACAACCGGAATCGATTTGAAAGTTTCGGGAATGCCATACATCAGAACGATCAACGCAGCAGATATGAAAGGCGAAATTGGTCTTTTTATTGGCGCGGCTTTATTTACGGTTTCTTTGATTTTCTTTTTCTTTTTCCGTTCGTTCAGAGCAACATTTATTTCAATCTGTATTTTGATCGTTGGTGTAATCTGGTCGTTTGGAACACTTGGATTGTTTCATTATAAAATCACGATTTTAACGGCTATTATTCCGCCCTTAATTATCGTAATCGGAATTACGAATTGTATTTTCCTGATCAATAAATACCAGCAGGAAATTAAATTGCATAACAATCAGGCAAAAGCTTTACAGCGTATTATTTCTAAAATTGGAGTTTCGACTTTAATGACGAATTTAACTACGGCGATAGGTTTTGCAACGTTTATGATTACCGGAAACGATTTGCTTTTTGAATTTGGTTTGGTCACTTCGATCAATGTGATTTCAGTGTATTTATTGACACTTTTAATTGTGCCGATTGTATACAGTTTCATGTCGCTTCCAAAAGAAAAACACCTTTATCACCTGACTAAAACGTACATTTCTACTTTATTGGATTTCGTAGAAAATGTGGTAAAAAACAAACGAAAAGTAATTTATACCATTTACGGTTTGCTTTTGGTTTTCAGTGTTATTGGAGTTTCACAAATGAAAGTTTCAGGAAGTTTGATTGGTGAAATGCCAAAAAGCGCTTCTTTCTTTAAAGATATTTTATTCTACGAAAAAGAATTCAACGGAGTAATGCCGCTTGAAATCATGATTGATACTAAACACAAAAAAGGTGTTATGAAGGCGTCAACCATTCGTAAAATGGATGAGTTGCAAAATACAATTGAGGAAATGCCTGAACTGGCAAAACCAGTTTCGATTGTGAATTTGGTTAAATATTCAAAACAGGCTTTTTATAACGGAAACCCGGAATATTATCAATTACCGACTTCGCAAGAGCAGACTTTTATTTTGGGTTATGCTAAAAATGCAACAAAAAACAGCAAAGAAAATTTAATGAAAGCTTATGTTGATTCGACTGGACAATATGCCCGAATCACCACTTTCATGAAAGATATTGGTACCGATGAAATGGCGAAAGTCGAGAAAAAATTACATTCAAAAATTGATGAAATTTTCCCGAAAGACCGTTACGAAGTTACCGTTACCGGAAAAGCATTGGTTTTCCAGAAAGGAACATCTTACCTGGTTGACAATTTAATTGAATCGCTGATTTTTGCGATTCTAGTGATTGCTATTTTGATGCTTTATTTATTTAGATCGTTCAAAATGGTTTTTGCATCGGTTATTACGAATGTTTTACCGCTTTGTATTACGTCCGGATTAATGGGTTATTTCGGAATTCCGTTAAAACCTTCAACCATTTTAGTATTCAGTATTGCGTTTGGAATCTCGGTTGATAATGCGATTCAGTTTATGGCGAAATACAAACATGATTTAATTCAAAGCAACGGGAAAGTAAAAAAATCGGTTTTCAGTGCGCTTAGAGAAACAGGAATCAGTACTTTCTATACATCAGTAGTTTTAATTTTAGGATTTGCTACTTTCACGCTTTCCAGTTTCAGCGGAACGATAGCCCTTGGTGGATTAATTTCCTGTACACTGGCATTTGCGATGTTTGCGAATTTATTGGTTTTACCGGCTTTGGTTTTGACTTTTGAGAAGAAAAAGGCTAAGAAAGAGGATTTGGAAGGATTGGAAGGAAACACTAATTTCACGAATTAGCACGGATTTAAAAGGCTACAAAAATTGATGAAGAAAAGTATAATAACTCTTGCATTTTTATTTTTGTACAATACAAATTGTCACGCTGAAGGACAAGACATTGGATTGAATGAATTAGCCAATATTATGAATCTGGTTCGCTCTATTGTTATTTTAATCAGTATTGTTTGCTATATCATAATTTCAAGATTTATTTTAAAATTGATATTGACAAAAAAGACGATAATAGTTTTTGGTAAAAAAATAAACAATAGTACTTTTCTAACCACAGCAGTAATAACCTTTTTATCAGTGATGTTTTTTGTAATGATTTTTTATTTCTATTTTGAAGGTTAAACAAGAATTGAAATACAATCTTGTCATTCCAAGGAACGAGGAATGACAAAAATGAGAGAAATGACAAAAAAACAAAAATTGCTTCTTTTGAAAACTGGAGCCCTAGCCCTGATAGCAGCGGTATCCTTTTTAGGCAATTGGAAATATCTCGTTTACCGTAGACGTTCTGCCTAAAAAGATATAGCGGATAGCAGGAAACAGCTTCTAATTTTAATAATTATCGTTTATATTTGCAGTTATTGCACAACAAATAATTTAATTTCAACATTATATATAAAATGAAACACACAAAAGTTAAAGACTTATTAAACAGTACGACGACGCTACAGGAAGTGAATGCAAAAGGATGGGTGAGAACTTTTAGAAATAATCAGTTCATCGCGCTTAATGACGGTTCTACCATTAATAATATACAATGTGTTGTTGATTTTGAAAATACACCGGAAGAAACTTTAAAAAGAATCACAACCGGAGCTGCAGTTTCTGTAATTGGAACTTTGGTTGAAAGCAAAGGTGCGGGTCAGAAATATGAGATTCAGGTTAAAACGCTTGAAATCCTTGGAGATTCTGATGCTGAGAAATTCCCAATGCAGCCTAAAAAACACTCTTTAGAATTTTTAAGAGAAAATGCACATTTACGTGTTCGTACTAATGCTTTTGGAGCCATTATGCGTGTGCGTTCAGTATTGTCATTTGCAGTTCATAAATACTTTCAGGATAAAGGTTTTGTGTATGTAAATACGCCAATCATTACGGGTTCTGACGCTGAAGGTGCAGGAGAAATGTTTAAAGTTACGGCGTTGCCTTTCGACAATACACCAAGAACGGAAGACGGAAAAGTAAATTACAAAGAAGATTTCTTCGGAAAAGAAACGAACTTAACGGTTTCTGGACAATTAGAAGGAGAAACTTTCGCAATGGCTTTGGGTCAGATTTATACTTTTGGACCAACTTTTAGGGCAGAGAATTCAAACACTTCTCGTCACTTGGCAGAGTTTTGGATGATCGAGCCGGAAGTTGCTTTCAACGACCTTGACGACAACATGGATTTGGCTGAAGATTTTATTCAGTACGTAATTAAATATGCTTTAGACAACTGTAAAGACGATTTGAAATTTTTGGAAGGAAGGCTTTTAGAAGAAGAAAAATCAAAACCTCAGGCAGAAAGAAGCGAAATGGCTTTGTTAGAGAAATTGAATTTCGTTTTGGAGAACAATTTCAAACGTGTTTCTTATACAGAAGCAATTGATATTTTAAGAGATTCAACTCCAAATAAAAAGAAAAAATTCAGCTACATCATTGAAGAATGGGGAGCTGATTTACAATCGGAACACGAGCGTTATTTAGTGGAAAAACACTTTAAATGTCCGGTAATTTTATACGATTACCCGGCAAACATTAAAGCGTTTTACATGCGTCTGAATGACAACACAGAACCTGGAAGAGAAACGGTTCGTGCAATGGATATCCTTTTCCCAGGAATTGGAGAAATCGTTGGTGGTTCTGAAAGAGAAGAGCGTTACGATGTTTTGGTAGAGAAAATGAAAGCCTTAGATATCGACGAAGAAGAATTATACTGGTATTTAGACACCAGAAGATTTGGTTCTGCAACACACGCAGGTTTCGGTTTAGGATTTGAGCGTTTGGTATTGTTTGTAACAGGTATGACCAACATCAGAGACGTAATTCCTTTCCCGAGAACTCCAGGAAACGCAGAGTTTTAATCTTTTGTTTAAAAAAGTTTCAAGTTTCAGGTTTCAAGTTATTGGAACTTGAACTAAAATAATAATATTTGTTTCAGGTTTCAGGTTTCAGGTTGTTCGACGTTCAGCAACCTGAAACTTGAAACTTGAAACTTTTAACAAAAATAAATGCTAAAGCAATTTTTAAATTTAAAATTATCACAAAAATTATCTCCACAGCAAATTCAGCTGATGAAGTTAATTCAATTGCCTACGCAAGCTTTTGAGCAACGTTTATTAGAAGAAATGAACGAAAATCCGGCTTTGGAAGCTGGTAAAGAAGACGAATACGAAGCCGATGAATTCGCTAATGAAGACTACGACGATTATGATGATGCAGAATCAGACAGAATCGAAGCAGACGACATTAATATAGACGAATATCTAAGCGACGACGATACTCCGGATTATAAAACTCAGGTTAACAATTATAGTGAAGACGAGGAACGCGAAACGCCTTTTGCATCGCCAATTAGTTTTCATCAGGATTTAATCAATCAGTTGAATACTTTTATTCTGAACGATGAAGAGCGTGAAATCGCTGAATTCCTTGTTGGAAGTATTGATGATATGGGTTACATCCGCAGAAGCGTTGCTGATATGGTGGACGACATGGCCTTTACTCAGGGAATTTATACTGATGAAGCAATGGTTGAAAAAATGCTGCATGTTATTCACGAACTGGAACCTTCGGGAGTTGGTGCGCGTGACTTACAGGAATGTTTGTTATTGCAGTTAAAGCACAAAACACCAACGGAATATGTTGATTTAGCGATTGATATTATCGAGAATCAGTTTGATGCTTTTACCAAAAAACATTACGATAAATTATTGCAGAAATATGCGGTTTCGAACGAACAGCTTAAAAAAGCGATTCACGAAATTGAAAGATTAAACCCAAAACCGGGCGGATCATATACCGGAAACAATAAAGTTACAGAAAATGTAGTTCCTGATTTTGCCATCAGAATTGTGGATGGCGAACTGGAACTGACTTTAAACGGAAGAAATGCTCCGTCGTTGCACGTTTCTAAGGATTATCAGGAAATGATGCAGACGTACAAAGATTCTCGTGATAAATCGTCGGCTCAGAAAGATGCAGTTCAGTTTATCAAGCAAAAACTGGATTCGGCTAAATGGTTTATCGATGCGATCAGACAACGTCAGGAAACGTTATTTGTTACGATGAATGCGATTATGCATTATCAGGAAGAATACTTTTTAGACGGCGACGAAACCAAACTAAAACCAATGATCTTAAAAGACATTGCGGATATGGTTGGATTGGATATTTCGACGATTTCTCGTGTTGCCAACAGTAAATATGTGGAGACGCCATACGGAACAAAACTGATTAAAGAGTTTTTCTCTGAAGCAATGAAAAATGACCAGGGTGAAGATGTTTCGACTTTAGAAATCAAAAAAATCCTTAAAAATACGATTGAAGAAGAAGACAAAAAGAAACCTTTGCCAGACGATCAATTAGCAGAAATCTTAAAAGAAAAAGGGTATCCGATTGCGAGAAGAACGATTGCAAAATACCGTGAACAATTGGATATTCCGGTTGCGAGAATGAGGAAGAAGATTTAGGTTTATTCTAACATTAAGAGATTAAGATAAATTAAGTTTATTATGCCAAATAGCAAACCTAACAGGTTTTGAAAACCTGTTAGGTTTTTTTGTGACTTGCATACAAAAACAAAACCCGACAATTTTTTGAATTTGTCGGGTTTGTTATTTACAAGAATTTGTATAATTATTATATCATTCGGAAAATTTTAAAAATCAATTTCCCTAAATAAACTGGACTGAAGTCCAGCCCTACAATATGGTTCGAGCCGAAGGCTCTTTATAGTTCCGGAGGAACATATTATATTGTAGAGCTGGACTTCAGTCCAGTTTAGACAAAGCAAAAACCCGACAAATTTAAAATCTGTCGGATTTGTTTTTTATATCTAAATCTCTAAATTATTTATATTGATCCGGTAATATTTTCACATCAAACAAAAAAACATTTTTTTTGTCTTTGTAACTATAAACCAGTGTATAATCATTGTCACGAAAAACCTGAAGTCCTGGATTTTCTTTTGCAGTACTGATCAAACTTTTTTCGATTTCAATCTTTATTACCTCAATCTCTGCAGATTCTTTTTCTACATTCAGCAATGTCAAATTGTATTGAACCGTTTTTTCGTCAGGTAAATTAGGCAAGCTTACACTATCTAACCGAATGCCTTCCTGAATTTTCAGCGGACAATTTTTATTGTATTTTGAAACTATTTCTTTTACTTCAGTTTTTGTTTCAACGGTTGTTTCAGAAAGAAAAAACTGAAAATAAACCGCTAAAGCCACTGCAACTCCAATTACACCTACTACTAGGATATTTTGTTTTCTTCTATTTTTCTTGTCCTGCATTGTTGATTGTGGCTTAAAATCTATTTCTCCTGACTCTTTTTCATTGCATTATAATAGGCAGCACGACTCAACGGCTCGTATTCTTCCGTTTCGCCCAACATCACCAATTTATCATTATCCGTTTTACGGAAACTATAATTGGCCAAATTTCCGGTTCTCGTGCAAACAGCGTGAACTTTAGTCACATATTCGGCTGTAGCCATAAGTGCCGGCATGGGTCCAAAAGGATTTCCTTTAAAGTCCATATCAAGTCCTGCTACTATCACACGGATTCCCTGATTGGCAAGATCATTACAAACGGTAACAATTTCATCATCAAAAAACTGTGCTTCGTCAATTCCGATAACATCGCATCCTTGTGCTAAAATAGCAATATTGGCTGCTGCCGGAACGGGAGTCGAGCGAATTTCGTTGGAATCATGCGATACCACCATTTCGTCATGATAGCGGGTATCAATAGCAGGTTTAAAGATTTCGACTTTTTGTTTGGCAAATTGGGCGCGTTTTAATCTGCGGATTAACTCCTCGGTTTTACCCGAAAACATTGATCCACAAATAACTTCAATCCAACCAAATTGTTCTTTGTGATTTACTGTATTTTCGAGAAACATTTTGTATTTTTCTACCTTTAAAAATGAATAGTTTTTATTACTTTGTACTGGTAATAAATCGACGTGAAAAATTGCTGTTTTTACACTTTTTCAAAAGTAGAAAATTTTTATCAAATCGGAGATTCGCAATCGCTTATTAACAGAAATAAAAAAAAATCTTGTTGATTTCTTTCCGTAATAAAGACATTCAATTACAAAACATATAAATTACCCCTATTCACTATAATTTCAACAGCTATGAAAAAAAAATTGGAAGCCGATTTAATCAGCATTGCACATCGAATTTTAAAACTTAAAAACAAATCCGATATCAATCAATTGTATCTTGAAACGCAGAAATTATATGAGAAACTGGCGGTTTTAAAATTTATAGACGAAAACTTCGAAGGCGCAAAACCAACAATCAGCCACGGTGAAATCACTTCTCAAATTGAAACTATTTTTGAAAAAGAAGAAATAACTCCGACGGAAATTAAAGAAGATGCACCAATTATTGCTGAAGAAACTGTAGTTAAAGAAACTCCTGAACCAGTGATTGCAGAAGAAATAGTTGCTGAAATTCCGGAAGAAATAACTCCGGAACCTGCTGAAGAAGCTATCGAAGAACCGATTGCTGAAACAATTCAAGAGCCGGAAGCTGTTACTGAAACGGAGGAAGTTGAAACAATTGAGGAAACTAAAACTGTCGAAAGTGTTAAAGATCCAATTATTGAAAAAATCAACGAAGCTGTTCTTGAAGCTAAAAAGACAATCGAAGCAAATAGAGATCTTTCGTTTAAAACAAGCAGTGATATAAACCCAATTCCGGATTTTAAACCCGCTTTTGAATTAGATAAGTCAGAAGAAAAAATTGAAGAGAAAGAAGAACCAAAAATTCAAACTACATCAAAATCAAATCCGCTTCCTCTTGCATTTGAAGATTTCGGAATTAATTATGCCGATGCGCAGTTTGTAAAAGTGGACAGTTTTGAAGCGGTTCCTTCATCTTCTTTTCCATCACTTAATGAAATTCAAGAGACCACAATTGAAACAGAGATCCTGGAAACACCGGCTGAACCAAAAGCGGTAACATTAAACGAAAAACTGGCAAAAGGTTTTCATATTGATTTGAACGACCGAATTGCTTTCACTAAAAACCTTTTCGGAAACAGTGCTGAAGATTACAGCCGTGTTTTAAATCAATTATTGACTTTTGATACTTACGGAGAAGCGCAGGAATTTATCGAAAATATGGTAAAACCAGATTATAACAATTGGGAAGGAAAAGACGATTATGCTGAGCGTTTTCTTGGAATTGTAGAGAAAAAATTCTCATAAAAATAAAACACAGATTTCACGAATTAGCACAAATTTTTTATTTGTGAAATTTTTACAAACACTAAGAATCCGTGTAAATTCGTGAAATTAGTGTTATAAATAAATAACTATGTCTAAATTATATATCGTTCCAACGCCAATTGGCAATCTTGAAGACATGACTTTTCGTGCTATTCGGATTCTTAAAGAAGTCGATTTGATTTTGGCCGAAGATACCAGAACGAGTGGAAAACTGTTGAAGCATTTTGAAATTGGCACGCACATGCACAGCCATCATATGCACAACGAACACAAAACAACCGAAAATTTAATTGCGCGTTTGAAAGCCGGCGAAACCATCGCTTTAATTTCAGATGCGGGAACTCCGGCAATTTCTGATCCTGGATTTTTATTGACGCGCGCTTGTGTCGAAAATAAAATCGAAGTAGAATGTTTACCGGGAGCAACAGCTTTTGTTCCGGCTTTGGTCAACAGCGGACTGCCAAATGACAAATTTGTTTTTGAAGGTTTCCTGCCTGATAAAAAAGGACGTCAAACCCGTTTTTTGGCTTTAGCCGAAGAAACAAGAACGATGATTTTATACGTTTCTCCACACAAACTCGTTAAGACTTTAGCGGAGTTTATTCAGTATTTTGGGGAAGACAGACAAGTTTGCGTTTCAAGAGAATTATCAAAAATGCACGAAGAAAATGTGAGAGGAACCGCAAGAGAAGTTTTAACCCATTTTGAAAAAACAGCACCACGCGGTGAAATCGTTGTGGTGGTTGCCGGAAAAACAATAATAAAAGAGCCTAAGAAAAGTAAGTTTTCTAAGGATGAAGAAGAGTAACTGTTACTATTCTTTAGTCAAAATATCATGAAACAATTATCTCTAATTGGATTACTTTTTTTAATTAATTTTTGCTTTAGTCAAACAAAGCAACAACTGATTAATTCCATTATAAAAGTTAATTCAGTACATTCAGATTGTGTTGGTATTGCTTGCGAGAAATCAATACAATATCTGAATTTTCAAAAATTAAAAAATATATTATCTGAATCGGAACTTATAGAATTGACCGAAAGTGAAAATCCTGTTATTAGAACTTATGTAAGTATAGAAGCCATTACTACTAATAAAGTAGATGTTCAAAAACTATTTCGAAATGAACTAAATCGTAATCAATATGTTGAAACATTTGAAGGTTGTCAAATAGACAATGAACCAATTTCTTCAATAATCTATCATGAATATTGGAATAAAATCAGGATCAATGCTTTAGATGGAATTACTACTGAAAATGAACGAGAAATTGCTATGGCAAAAGCGGTTAAAACTGACGTGATTATGAAAAAAATCGATAGTTTGGTTATCTATAGTGATAAAGATATTTATTGGCTTTTATATAGTAGATGTTTTCAAAACAGAGAATTTGAAGAAAGTTATTTAAACCGAATTGAAACGTTAGCATTGCAAAAAAACAATTTTTATGCTTTTGAATACCTTAAAAAAAATTATTCTGCGATTTACAGTGACAAATTAAACTATTATTTAGAAAATCAGTTTCCGAAAACTATATTCAAAACAGAAAACGAAATTTTCTATTTTCATTCTTTTATTGAATTACTTTTAGAACAGAGAAACAAAAAATACAATCAAATAGTAATTAACAAATTGAACAAAGACAAAAATTGGAAAAACCATTCAAGTTGGTTTTTAAATACTTTGGACAAATATCATATTTCATTATAAAAAAATACCAAAAAAGCATTAATATCATGAGCATCCAAGCCTTTTTAGAAAAAGTAAAACAAACTCCAAACGAAATAACATTCCCGGAAACTATTGCAGTAATTGAAGAAAACTACAATTTTACTCCAACTACTTTTCAAAACGGAACCCAGCACAATGCAGCCGGAGAAAACTCAGGTTCTTGTAAATTATTTTCTTTCGCAAAATTGCAAAACTTAAACAAAGAAGAAACTTTAGCGTGTTTCGGTGCTTTTTATTTCGAAGAAGTTTTAGGAGATCCAAACGGAATTAACCACCAAAACATCAGAAACTTCATCAACTTAGGCTGGGACGGGATTAAGTTTGAAGGGAATGCGCTTGAGCTAAAATAAAATATCATTATGTCTGTCAGGCTGAGCGGAGTCGAAGCCCTTTTATACTAATAAGAATCTCGACTCCGCTCGATTTGACAAACAATATTGTTGATTTCAGAAATCTAAAATCAACACTCTAAAATCTAAAATCGACAATGCGTTGGACATTAAAACCAAAACCTTCTGAAGATAAAATCAAACATTTGGCGCAGGCCTTAAATGTAGAAGATTTTGTAGCAACCCTTTTGATTCAGCGTGGCATTGAAACTTTCGAAGATGCCAAAAATTTCTTTCGCCCTTCATTAGATCATCTTCACAATCCATATTTAATGAAAGATATGGATAAAGCAGTTGCCCGAATCGAGTCGGCGATTGAAAATCAGGAGAATATCTTGGTTTTTGGCGATTACGATGTTGACGGAACAACGGCTGTTTCTTTGGTTTCATCCTATTTGAAATCGCATTACCCCAATATTGCCACTTATATTCCGGATCGTTATGACGAAGGTTACGGAATTTCTTTTAAAGGAATTGACTTTGCCGATGATAACGGATTTTCGTTGATTATTGCATTGGATTGTGGAATAAAATCGATTGATCATATCGCCTACGCGAAAGAAAAAAACATTGACTTTATTATATGTGATCACCACAGACCTGGAAATACGCTGCCGGATGCTGTTGCTATTCTGGATCCAAAACGAGAAGACTGCTCCTACCCTTACGATGAATTGTGCGGTTGCGGTGTTGGCTTTAAATTGATTCAGGCTTTAGGTCAAAATCGAGACGAAACCATCGAAGATCTGGTTCCGTATCTGGATTTGGTGGCTACGGCCATTGCGGCAGATATTGTTCCGATAACAGGTGAAAACCGAGTTTTGGCTTACTTCGGATTGCAGGTAATTAACAGCGATCCAAGACCGGGAATTAAAGCTTTGGTGCATCAGGTAAAAAAGAAAGTTTTAGATATTACTGATGTAGTTTTTATTATTTCTCCAAGAATAAATGCGGCAGGAAGAATCAAACACGGTAATCATGCTGTTGAATTGTTAACCGAATTTGATTTTGATCAGGCGCAGCAATTTGCTTCAGAAATTGAACAATACAACGCTGACCGAAAAGATTTAGACAAGAAAATCACCAAAGAAGCTTTTCAGCAAATTATAGAAAATCAGGAAGAGGAACGTTTTTCAACGGTGGTTTTTCAGGAAGACTGGCACAAAGGTGTTATCGGAATTGTCGCCTCAAGACTGATCGAAACCTATTATCGTCCGACTTTGGTTTTCACTAAAAGCGGTGATAAATACGCAGCTTCGGCAAGATCTGTAAAAGGTTTTGATGTTTACAATGCTTTGGATGCCTGTGCTCACCATTTGGAACAATTTGGAGGTCATATGTACGCGGCCGGAATGACGTTGAAAGCAGAAAACTATAAAACTTTTAAAGAAGCTTTTGAAAAACAGGTCGAAGAAACTATTTTACCTGAAATGCGAACTCCGGAAATTGAAATCGACGCCGAGATTAATTTTTCAGACATTACTCCAAAACTCATTCGGATTTTAAAACAATTCGAGCCTTTTGGCCCTCAGAATATGACACCCGTTTTTATGACTACCGATATAAAAGATACAGGTTATGCCAAAACACTGGGTTCTGAGGATGAACATTTGAGGCTTTTTGCGAAACAATATAACTCAGAAGGAATTGCTGCAATTGGCTTCGGACTTGGAAAAAAATTAAATATTACAAAAAATCAAAATACTTTTCAGCTAGCTTATACCATTGCTGAAAACGAGTGGAACGGAAATGTGTCTACTCAACTTATGCTAAAAGATATTAGACCAAATGAAAGATAAAATAAAAAAAGCCGACCCGTATCAGGCACTGCGTTTTAGAGAATTTAATATGTTTTTATTATTGCGTTTTGCCATGGTTTTTGCCTGGTCAATGCAATTTATTGTTATTGAATGGGAAGTTTACAGCATAACCAAGAATCCGCTTTCACTTGGAATAATTGGTTTGATGGAAGTAATTCCAGCAGTTTCGATGGCCTTATTTGCCGGACATATTGTCGACCAAAGAGAGAAAAAAGGAATGTTGGTGTGGTGTATTTTAGGATTTTCAATCATCAGTTTCGGATTGTTTTTATTGACCTGGCCTGCAGTTGTCGGAGATGCATCACATGATCTTATTTTATACTCGATTTACTTTCTAGTATTTCTTGGCGGATTGGTTCGTGCTTTTCTTGGCCCAACGATATTCTCGCTTTTATCTTTAATTGTACCAAAAAAAGCTTATCCAAATGCTGCAACCTGGAGTAGTTCAGTTTGGCAAATTGGTGCGGTATTAGGACCAGCAGTTGCTGGGTTTTCTATCAATTGGATAGGAGTTCACTGGTCAATGTGTCTTGTTGTTGGTTTCTCTGTTTCAGCCTTAATTGCTTTAACTCAAATCGAGAAAAAACCTATTTTGAATCCAAAGATTGGTGAACCGGTTATGGAAAGTTTAAAAGAAGGAATCAAATTCGTTTTCAATAATAAAACTATTCTGGGAGTACTTTCTCTTGATATGGTGGCTGTTCTTTTTGGTGGTGCCGTGGCTTTATTACCTGTTTTTGCACAGGATATTTTAAAAGTCGGCCCGGAAGGTTTTGGTGTTTTAAGAGCTGCACCGGCGATTGGTGCTTTTATTACGATGCTGATTTCAGCTTACGTTCCGTTATATAAAAAAGCCGGAATGAAACTTTTGATTGCTATTTTTATTTTCGGACTTTGTATTATTGTTTTTGGAGTTTCAACTATTTTCTGGTTATCTGTTGTGGCGCTGTTTTTAAGCGGAGTTGCTGATGGAATTTCAGTAGTAATACGCCAAACGATTTTACAGCTTAAAACACCCGATCATATGCGTGGGCGTGTTGCCGCAGTAAACTCTATGTTCGTGGGTTCATCAAACGAATTAGGCGCTTTTGAAAGCGGTTTAACAGCCAAATTAATGGGAACAGTGACTTCGGTAGTTTTCGGAGGAAGTATGACCTTATTGACTGTTTTAGGCTTTGGAGTAGCATCGCCTACTTTTAGAAACTTAGATCTTCAAAAAGATATGGAAGATCATCAAAATATGGAATAATGAAAAAATTATTATTGGCTTTCTTTTTCACCATTTCCCTTTTCGCAAACGGACAAAACCTCTACATCAAAACGTACGGAAACCAAAGAGAGAAAGTCCTAATTTTTATTCATGGCGGTCCAAGCGGGAACTCCACTTTATTTGAAGGTACAACTGCTCAAAAATTAGCTGACTTAGGATTTTACGTGATTATCTATGACCGAAGAGGCGAAGGAAGATCTGCTGATCCTGAAGCTAAAATTACCTATGCAGAAGCCTTTGACGATTTAAATTTGATTTACAAAAAGTACAATCTCAAAAAAGCCACACTTCTGGCGCACAGTTTTGGCGGTTTGGTCGCCACACTTTATACAGAGAAATATCCTCAAAACGTGAGTAACCTCATCATGGTTGGGGCCTTATTTTCCCAACAGGAAACCTATGATCATATTTTAAATTCGGTTACAAAAATTGCAACCGCTAAAAAAGATACAACTCAGTTATCGAAAATAAAGGCAATCGAAAAGCTCAGTAAAAATTCTGCTGAATATCGAAAAGCTTGTTTTGATTTGGCAAGTGAAAATAATTATTTCAAGATGCCCAATCCAACGGAAGCTTCAAAAAAACTGTACAGTGATTATGAAGCAAGCGATTTCTTCAAAACGAATATTCGAAACAAAAACGCCCCATTCCTTTTCTACAAAAATGAAAAGCAAAACAACATTGAAACCAGACAATCTTTAAATAAAATAAAGAAAAACGGAATTCCTATTTATGCGATTTACGGAAAAGAAGATGGTGTTTTTTCATCGGCACAAATCAATTCTATAAAAGGTATAGCCGGGCAAAATCATTTTGTATTATTGGAAAACTGTTCGCATTATTTATTTGTCGATCAGCAAAATGAGTTTCTTCAAAATATTAAGAAATGGCTTAAATAAAATTCTACAAACCCATTATCCTATTATAAAATTTATAACAAACAGTCTTTCGGAATCATTTTATTTATGCTTAATAAATTCAAATCATTGAAAATGTTAAACTTAGGATAAAGTAATTTTGAACAGCCAACTTATTTCATTTCTTTATAAGAAAATTAATTGTAAATGAAATATAACATTACTCTCCTATTCTTCTTGCTTACTTTTGGAATAACGGCTCAGGAAAATTCAATTTCCGGCGAAATAAAAGATGCCAAAAACAACTCAAATTTAGATTATGTCAATATCGGTATTTCGAATAAAAATACCGGAACGATTTCAGACGCAAAAGGAAATTTCAATTTAAAATTGAATGACAAAGTCACTCCGAACGATACGATTGTATTTTCGCATATTGGTTTTGAGACTAAAAAAATACTGGTCAGTCAACTGAAATCAGACCATAATAAAATAATTCTGGAACCTTCTGAAAACACTTTAAAAGAAGTGGTAGTACAATTCAAAAAACCAAGATCGAAACAATTTGGCCGAAGCGCAAAAGGTCTTTCCCTTATGCATGCTAATTTTTTCTACGCAATGGATAAAACCATTGATGACCGATTGAGCAGAGAAAAAGGAATGCAATTCAAAATTAAAAAAGATTGTAAGGTCAATGATTTTAATTTCAACATTACAGCAAATGACTTTAAAACAGTCAAATTCAGATTAAACTTTTACAAAGTCGAAAATGATTTACCATCAAAAATTATTGTCGAAAAAGACATTCTCTTTGAAGTAAAGGATGGATTTCGAGGATTATATACCTTAGATCTAAAACCGTATGATATTTATTTAGATAAAGAAATGGGAGAAATTGCCGTAACCATCCAATGGATAGAAAGCGTAAAGAAAGATGAAAAAAGCAAATTCTTCGCGATTTCAACTGCGGTAGCACCAACTGAAACCAGTTTTTCCAGAGAAAGAAATAGGAGCACCTGGTACAAAAGCGGCCAAAGCCTTACCTTCTACCTCAATACTATGTGCCAATAATTTTACTTCACCATATAAGTCATATAAGCATTTAAAGCCAAACTTAATTTTCTTACATGACTTATATGGTGAAACATTTTTTCCAAATTTTATGATTTTCTATTTAGAATTAATATAAATAATATTTATATTTGTTGAAATAATGGATGGCAATGAGAGAAATAGAACAATTATACCATAACAATTTTGGAATTTCCTTTTACTGGAAAAAGGAGAACGAAACCATTACTGATAAAGTACAATTGGTTTTTAAAGAAACCGGATTCTATTTTACAGTTCAGGAACTGAATTACTTTTGTGATTTGATCGAAGACAGCATGATCGAAAATGCCTGTTGCGAAGCTTGTGAACTAAAAAACTCCTGTCACAAATTCTTACTCAAAACGCCTTGCGCCCAAATTGATTTAGCTGTTTCTATAAAAGAATTGAAATCGATAAAAGATTTGGTTGAAGGCTCTTTATTCCGAATTGAACTGGATGAATATGTTTACGGTGTTGGGATGAATTAAGAAATATTCTAAAGATTTTAACTCCTTTTTTTCATAATTGAGATATATTTTTATTTTCTTCAGAAAAAAGTATATTTACAGCAATGAAAAAATTACGAATTCTTTTTGCCATTACTGTTTTAGCCGTTTTTCTATCCAACTGCTCCAACAAATCAGATGAGTATATTGACCCTCGCGGGACCGATTATGCCGGCTCCGAAAGCTGTATTCAGTGTCATCAGACCCAATATGACATGGCTTTAAAAAGTTCGCATTTCAAAGCAACTGCTCCTGCCTCTTTAGAAAATGTTCTGGGTGATTTCGACAAAGGAAATCATACTTTCATCTACGATAAAAACACCAAATTAGTCATAGAAAAACGCAACGACAGCCTCTATCAGGTTTTATACAAAAACGGAAAAGAAGTTGAAGCACATCGTTTTGATATTGTTTTTGGCGCTAAACATGCCCAAACATCTGTTTATTGGCGAAACAAGAATACCTACGAACTACCCATTTCTTATTACCATTCTATAAAAGGCTGGGCCACAAGCCCGGGATTTCCTGCTAACAAACCTTACTTTGACCGAATGGTGGTTAAAGATTGCTATTCGTGTCATGCTTCAAATGCCAGCAGTCGTAGTGTTGAGCAAAATTCTGCTGAAAGAAATTTTATGTCAATGGATGTTGAAGATATAATTGATCCTAAAACTATAGTTTATGGAATTGATTGTGAACGTTGTCATGGCCCGGCCAAACAACACGCCGAATTTCATCTTAAAAATCCAAACGTAAAAGTGGCCAACAGCATTACCAGCTTGAAAACCTTAAACAGACAACAAAAATTAGATGCCTGTGCCTTATGTCACGGCGGAAATGACGGAATGAAATTGAAATCGCGTTTTGATTTTAAACCAGGAGATAATTTATCGGAATTTTACAGAAGTACAAGAAGCGTTACAGACACCGCTACGTTTGACGTTCACGGAAATCAATTTCGTTTGATGGCGCAAAGTAAATGTTTCATCAACAGCGAAAAAATGGATTGTATTACCTGTCATAATCCACACGAAAATGCTTCTAAAAACTTAACTTCTTACTCTAAAATTTGCATGAGTTGTCACCAAGCAGGTGGAAAACATTCTGATAAAACACTTAAAACAATGTCGGGAAGTCTATTGGCCAATAATTGTGTAGAATGTCATATGCCGAAAAAATCATCGGGTGCGATTAAATTTCAGCTTTCAGATAGCAAACAATTGTCGAACTATATTTTGAGAACGCATAAAATTGGAATTTATCCGGCTAAATAAAGATTTACTTTTCGAATTTCTTCAATTCAAAAGTTTCGCCGTCAAAAACACCGTAAGTAAAATAACCAATCCAGTCGCCCAAATTCACATATTTGGATTCTTCTCCAACCGGAATAATCATAGGTAAATGGCGGTGACCGAAAATAAAGTAATTGTAGTGTTTGGTCTCGAGTTTACGTTTGGCGTATAACACCAGCCATTCGTTTTCTTCTCCTAAGAATTTCACATCTTCGTCACCTGAAATCAGTTTATTTTTAACGGATAAATATTGCGCCAAACTAACACCAACATCAGGATGCAGCCAACGAAAAAGCCATTTTGAAAATGGATTCGTAAATACCTTTTTCATTCTTTTATAGCCTTTATCACCAGGACCTTTTCCGTCGCCGTGACCAATTAAAAAGGTTTTCCCGTTAAAAGTAAATTCTTTATTATCATGATAAACCGGAATATTCAACTCGGTTTCAAAATAATCATTCATCCATAAATCATGGTTTCCAACAAAAAAGTAAATCGGAATTCCGCTGTCGCGAATCTCAGCCAGTTTGCCTAAAATACGCACAAAACCTTTTGGTACAACGGTTTTGTATTCGAACCAAAAATCAAACAAATCACCCAACAAAAAAATAGCTTCTGCATCTTCCTTTACCTCATCAAGCCAGGCCACGAATTTCTTTTCGCGCGGTAAACTAGACTCCGGAGTTGGAGCACCAAAATGCTGATCAGAAGCAAAATATATTTTTTTCATTTAGATTTTTAGATTGTGAGACTTCTTAGAATATTAGGTCTTAGACTTTTTTGATTTCTGTTTGGAAACTTTCGACTTTCGGCTTTAGGCTTTAGGCTTTAGACTTTCGACTAGTTGTCTGAAGCGTACCATTCTGCAAACGACGATTCTGTTTCCTGAAGTTTAAGAGAGAATAATGTAATTCCGGCAGGAAGTCTTGCGATAATTCTGTCTGCAAAATCAACCACCATATTTTCGCTGGTTGGTTGGTAATCTACTAAAATTACGTGATGTCCGCGGTTTTTCAATTCATTTGCCAGTTCGATATGCGGAGTTGTTTCGTTAAAAACGGTTGCATGATCAAACTGATCGACGATTTCTTCTTTTACAATTTTCTTTAGATCCGAAAAATCAATTACCATTCCGTATTTCACATTCGACCGGTCCGTGATTGGCGAACCAATAACCGTTACCGATAATTTATAACTGTGCCCGTGAACGTTCTTGCATTTTCCGTCGTAACCGTACAAAGCGTGCCCGGTTTCGAAGTTAAATTGTTTTGTAATTCTGATATTACTCATCGATTTGAATTTTAGGTTGCAAATTTACGAATTAATAACCGTTTTCATCTCTTTTTTTGGCACGGTTATACATCCAGTACGCAATTCCGATTAAAATCACGAAAGGAATAAACGATCCAATGATCACTCCTATCTGATAACCGCCATCGGGAGCGTTCTTCATTTTCTCCGCAACATCAACCTGAACAACTAAAGGAATAATTCTCATACTTAATTTATTATGGAGTGAAATTTAATTTAAACACATAGAAAACATAGGTTTTATACTTTGTAAAGAGGAAATTGAAAAAAGCTCGCTTTTCACACATAGCATAAAATATCTTAAAAATATTTGTTCCAGATTAAAGGACTAAAAAGATTAATCCTTTTAATCTGTGCAATCTGTGCCAAAAAAATTAAACACATAGAAACATAGATTCTCAGCTTTAAAAAAAGATAACTAAAAAAGCTAGCTTTCACACATAGCTATGTGTTTTAAAGCAAGTGAAACGCCTCCTCTCAACACAATCCAAACTATGTCTCTATGTGTTTAAACTATTCGCAATATTTTATTTTTTAAACTGTGTCAAAGCATTTCTAGCGAAATCAGACAAAACCAATTTCCCCGTAATGGCAGCGCGTTCAATCAATATCGATTCCCATTGTTCTGTGCCTTCCCAAATAATTTTCTTCATTTCGAATAAAGCTTCCGGATTGTACGAACTCAGTTTTTGAGCAAAATTTTCTACCGCAGCATCCAATTCTTCTGCAGTATGTAATGAAGCATAAAGTCCTTTTTCCAAAGCCCATGTTGCCGATTTCCAATCAGTTGCTGCCAATGTCATTTCTGTCATAGCCGTTTTACCAATTTTACGCGAAACAGCCGGCTCGATCACAAACGGTCCAATTCCGATAGCCAGTTCCGATAATTTAATCGCACTTTCAGTCGTAGCCAAAACATAATCGCAAGTCGCAATAATTCCAACGCCGCCGCCAACGGCTTTTCCCTGAACGCGGCCCACAATTAATTTAGAACAGTTTCGCATGGCGTTTAGCAAATGTGCAAAACCCGAGAAAAACTCCGTTCCCTGCTCCTCATTTTCCACTTGCAAAAGTTCATCAAACGAAGCGCCGGAACAAAAAGCTTTTGAACCTTCGCTCTGCAAAACAATTACCGAAACTGCTTCATTTCGGCATAAATCGTTAATTTCCAATGTCAATCGATTCAACAATTCACGCGGAAAAGAATTACTCGCCGGATGACCAAATTGCACCGTCGCAACGGCATTTTGAAAACTCGTACATAAAGAACCGCTTTGATTTTCTAAACTCATAAAAATAGATTTGAACGTAAAGTTACGGTTTTGAAAAATAATTTCACCCGAAGCCTTTTGAAATTTGTTTTTTGCCAATTAATTGACTTTATTTGCTAACGCTTTGGGGGATTAGCTCATTTGGCTAGAGCGCTTGCCTGGCAGGCAAGAGGTGATCGGTTCGAATCCGATATTCTCCACAAAAAAACCGTATTACTTAATTGTGATACGGTTTTTTTTATGGGAAATACTAGAACCTTTTGAAAATAAAACCTTCTAAACTAGCCCCGATAGAACTGGAAATCCTTTTATGCTGGGGTTCAGCATAAAAGATTGAAAGGGATAGCGGGACTGGTCGTCTTTAAAAAAAGAAAACTTCTGCTCCTAAAAAATAAAAAACCATATCACAATTAAGTAATACGGTTTTTATGATTGTAAATTAAACCTTATGTTATAAGTTTTAATTATTTAGTAACAGTAACAAATGGAAGATTATTCAACTCTGTGATCACAAAAGTAGATTGTGTACTCGATTTGTCTAACATTCCGTCAGAAGTTATAGTGTAAAGATTATTCAATGAAACACCATTTTCATATGGTACTTGAAATTCTGTGATTTTTACCAATTCACCGTCAACATCATAAACTTCTATTCTATAGGTTCTTCCATTTCCGGTATTCGTAGTCCAAAAATAACCATCATTAACTTTCGTACCAGAACATAAATAATCACTTACAACTTGCTCGCTGGTAAAGACAAGCGCATTAGGTGTTTTATTCCACTCATAATCACCAAGAGTATAAGAAATCTGACCACAAAACAATTTAGCAGTATATCCTTGTCCTTTTAAATCTTCTGCAAACGCAAATAGCGAAATTAATCTTCCGTTTATTGGTTCTAATTCAAACTGAATTGCGTCATTTTCTCCCGCAACAACATTTCTACTAATAGTTTGTTTAGATTTATAAACAACTGAAGGAATTTTATTTAAAAGTCTTTGCGATATAGAATTTAAAGATTCATTTTCATCCTCGATGACCGGTGATCTCTCGTACCAAGCTTCTGATGGTGCATTTGTTGTAGTCAATACTGTAAAATCCGAAGTTCCTGTTTTCAAATTTCTTAGAATAAAATCTTTCTCTGCTCCTATTGTACCATTTTCGACCAAATTAAATACATTATCGTAGGAAACACCCGCATTAACAGAAGTAACAATTACACTTTGTATCTCAACAGGTAATGTATTTCTCAAAACATCCTTTCCTGTCATTTTCACATTAGGATTTACAAAGCCAATTTTCATATTTGCTTCTTTCGCTTCGCCAGTTCCAGTAGAACCAGAATCGTCGCTAGAACAACCCACAAGACTTAAAAATAGGACTAACCCCAAAATTGTTTTTTTCATATTTAGTTTTTTAGTTAATGGAGTAAATGTATTATTAAAAAGAATACTTTGATTACGGCTTCACGTATTAGTTTAAAAAAAAATATCACTTGGTTTTCAAGTACTTTCTAAATAAATTTACTCAGCAAAACAAGTGGTATATTAGGAAATTCAAATATGATATTCTCCACAAAAAGACCGTATTACTCAATTGTAATACGGTCTTTTTTATTTCTATAAAGAAAATCATTTCTTATTCATACTCAAATACCCTAATATCTGTAGTATAATTAAATCCAGCCGAGTCGTACTTAATTAAGTATCCATCTGCATCATAAAAATATTTAGGAACACTTTCAAACTGCAACTGCCAGGCTCCGTTATATAATATATGCGATTCCAATTTTACCACATGCAGGTATTGATTGTCTATTTGGTAATAAGGCTCTTTATTGTAAACCCCTGCTTTTGCCGGATCATAAGTATAAATCACATAATTTCTATTGGTCTCCGTTTGATCTGCATTAATTTCATACAAAGTTTTAACATAAGACGTTTCATCAGGATAGAGATATTTGAAATGCATTTGCGGAATTCTGCCATTACTTATTGTATTTACATAAAAATACGAATCTACAATTCGGCCCTTATCATCATACTCATAAGTATAACTCACAGATCCATCCGCTTCTATTCTCTTATCAATTAATCCTTTGTCATTATAACTGTAACTGGCTCCAAAGTCAAAAGAACCTACTGCCTTTTTTAATGTCCCATCCGCATTGTATTCAAAACTAAATTCCTCAGGTGGATTAGTATGTCCGTTGTTGGTATAAACAGTCTCTGCTTCAATATTGGTTAATTGTCCTAAAGTATTGTATTTATAAACTATTACATTATCGCGTTCTGTATCTACATTTAATGCCTTTTCGCCCGGATCATATAAATTCTCCGACGGCAAAGCTCTGTAATCGTTTATTAAATCAGTATTAAAATGGTAGGTATAAATATTAGTTCCAATATTTTGCGCATATTTAATTGATCGCACCAAACGTTTTTGCTCGGCAGCTCTCTTTCCCATTTTATTTGTCGAAGCACTGATATTTCGAATCGCTGCCTTCATCATTTCAGATTTTGGAACCGTCGAAACTGGTACTTCAGGCTCTTCCGGTTTAGGCTCTTCCGGTACAACAACCACAGGTTTTTCCGGTTCAGTTTCATCGCTCGAACAGCTAATCATAGTCAGCTGAAACAAAGCAATTATAACAAGTGAAAGGCTAAGTAATTTTCTCTTCATATTTACTGATTTACAATAGATTTAGGATTTTCTTGGTATTTTTAAGAATGCTAATATAATACTTATTAAAGTCACTTTTAATTTTGAGACAGTGATCTGTTTTTTATTTGAATCTGGAGCAGAAAATTTCGTTTTCAAAAGACCACCTGTCCCGCTATCCCTTCCAATCTTTTATGCTGAACCCCAGCATAAAAGGATTTCCAGTTCTATCGGGGCTAGATTAGAGGGTTTTGTTTTTATAAGATGTTTGAAGTTGGGTTGTAGATTTACTTTGAGGTTCTCAACTCCATCATTTAGGTTCTATCATGATATTTTTACTCTATCAGACTCCATTTTATAGGTTCACGACGTCAAATTTGACGTCATCAACGTTAACGTTTATGTTTAGAACCTAAAGCTTTACCTTGTCGTCCCTAAAATTTTAGGTTCCTGACGTAAAAATTTCATGAAAGAAGGTCAACGCTTTATGATTGAACCTAAACGGATTTACTTAAGTCCTTAAATAAGAATTCCCGAAACTAAAATTTCGGGATTTCTTAGATTTATTTCTTTGTGGGCACGGATTAAAAATCCGCGCTATCGGGGGTTATTTTTCAACTTCCTTTTTTATCCCTTCTACAATTTTTATCCTTTCATTTACTTCGTCGCGACATCTGTTTAGGCCGTTTATTTTTTCAAAATATTCATCTCTATCAGTTTTATATTTTGCAAATTGTCTAGTAGCATTTTTTCTAGATGGTTGAGAAGGAATTTTAAAAGTATATTGTAATTCTTGTAATTCACGCAGTTGATATTTTAAAAAGTCTATGAATAAAATATTTTTGTATAAAACATCATCTAAATGACGTTGGTAATCATTTTTCGGTTTCTGATTTTCAAATTCTTTTTTAACTTCATCTGAGCTATAATCATAATTAGCTATAAATTTGACCAAATGTGGCATTATAAGATTTTTTTCTTCATAGCAAAAACCTCCATGAAATGAATTTTGTAAATATTCGTCATATGTGAATATCCTTGAATTTAATGCCATTTGTGGAACCCATTCCATTCTGTGTTCTTTTGAGCGCTCAGTTTTTAATGCTTCAAGTTTTTGAACTTGTTCAGTATAAACTCTAAGAAGTTCAGTGTATAATTTCAATAATTCGTCCATTAAAATACAATGTTTGGAGTTAAAGTTAATTTCTTAAATAACGAACGCTTAATAATTACCTACAAAATTCTAGTCAGCTGGTTGGGTATTAAATTAAGCCCATTAATCGGATTTAACATATTATCCCAAATTACAAAACCAACTTTCCATTAAGCCTATTGCCTAAATCCGTTATAATAGAGTTGTGTAAAGCTTTTATTTGACTTTTTCTAGTTCAAATAGTGATAAAAATTTGTTGCCTAGTGCTGAAATGAAAAATTTATTTGTTTCATAAGTAGTGTTTTTTTTGTGTGAAATTCTTTCAACTAAATTAAAATTCAACAATGTGGGTACTAATGTATTACAAATATAAATTTGAGTGGGATTCGATAAAAAATTTGTAACTCCAGTAGTCAACAATCCTCTATACTTATAAAATAAGTTGATCATTTCAAGTTCAACATCTTTTCCGGTGGTATTTAATGACGCTGGAACAACAACTTTTTTCTTTATTAAAACATTTTTTATTTCTTCGTATGTATATTCTCCAATTTGATTGTTATGCTTTGTCTTTTTTGTTAATGCTTCTAGTTTTTTAACTTCTTCCATTAAATCTTCTTTTTCATTCTTTAAATCCTCTATCAAATTTAATAATTGACTATTATCTTGAATTTCATCTGATCTTATCCAACCAACTAGTTGGGATTGAGATTGAATATCCATTATTGATTCTAAAACAGATAATTTAATTTCTGTTGAATTATTAAAAAATCTACAAACTTTAGACTTTACAGTCTTTTTGAATTCTTGATACTTGTTTTGATTTTCTAGCTCAAGCACACTTGGTCCAAATTGTTTTGTTTTTGCATTTAGAAGCTCGTCTTCCATAATTAATGAGAAAAACGGTTTGCCTAATTCTATAGCATATCTGTATTCTATCTCAGTGTATGCTAATTGGCTTTCAGCTTCTATGGAACCATATCTACCTCCAAGTATTAAAACATAAATATCAGACTCTTGAATCCATTTTTTTATTATCTCTAATTGAGTTTTATCTCCCGCAGAAAATAATTCCATTCCAGCAGGAATATGTCCAGCCCTCAAAATAGCCTGGACCGCAGATTGTCTTTCATCTATTAAATCTGTATATGTAGACGAAACAAATATTTGATACTTTTTCTTCATTATTTTTTAGTATTGTTAGCTTTAATGTTTTGCACAACGTCACGGTATTAGAGTCACGGTATTAGAAAGTGTTTAGCTCACGATTTTAAAATGGGAGGTAGGTTTCTGTTTGTGCTTGGAGGAGGCTTGACATTATTAATGCGAGGAGAGTGAAAGAGTAATTTTTTTTCATAATTGAATTGAATTAAAAACTTTGTCGAGCTACTTGCGAGGATTTCTCCTTCGTCGAAATGACAATATTGCGACATAACTTGTCGAGTTTCTAGTATGTTCCTTCTCCCGAGACTTCGGGATCAGGATGAAAAGATTGTGGTAACTTTGTCGAGCTACTTGCGAGGATTTCTCCTTCGTCGAAATGACAAGATTGTGGTAAAACTTAACGGCTTTGCGACCTCACCGACAAAGAAACTTCGTGCTCTTTGCGTAAACCCTTAGCGTACATTGCCGTTAAAAAAAACTTAGTGCCTTAGCGCCTTCGTGGCAAATACCCCCTACTTAATCAAAAACCCCAATCGAATCGATCCATAAAAATAACCTGAATTCGTATTCGTTTCAGGATCTTTTAATTCTCGACCACGGTATAGAAAAGAATAAGAAATATTAAAATTGTTGTGGCGGTATTTCAAACCAAATTCGGCGTTGAAACGAAGTGGTTCCAACTCAAAAGTCACCGGACTGGTGTCGCTGAACATACTGCCTTCGATGGTAGCGTCATAAAATTGGTAATTGACGCTTGGCATCGCATAAAAGTAAAATTCTCTAATATCAAATTGCGGTTGAGCACTCACAGAAGCGTCGTGCAAATTAGAATCGTAAACAGGGAGTAATTTCTTAAAACCAACTCGGGCCAAAAAACCGGTTGATACACCATCGAAAATAGTCCCCAAATTAGCTTCTGACTGAAAATGAAGATCTACAAAATCGTTGTGTTTACCCGGGAATAATTTCTTCGAATACATAACATGTGCCTGTACAGCCAATGCATTATGAAGTTGGTTTTCCCAACCATACACCTTTTTATACCCAATGATATGATGAAAACTTTCCTGAGTTTCGCGGCCAAAAGCATTTGGCCCCATATAACCCAATTGAAAATCAGTCTTTAAAACCGATTCACTGTTATAGAAAAAACTGCGTCCGCCTTCGGCAAAAAGATATCCGGTAAAAGGACGGTCGTTAATATCAACAGCTGTTTCATTAATAAATCTCGGATTATAAATGTATTGTCCAACGCGAAATTC
This sequence comes from Flavobacterium sp. LC2016-12, assembly GCF_015351595.1. Lineage (GTDB taxonomy): Bacteria > Bacteroidota > Bacteroidia > Flavobacteriales > Flavobacteriaceae > Flavobacterium. The sequence goes on from NZ_JADKPT010000006.1 coordinate 138,307, forward strand.
AGTAATCTTTTTATTGATTTTTTCGTTTTCGTTTTTGGAAAGATATCTGAAGAAAAGCTCTAAACCGTTTGTATAATACATATCGTTTTTAGACGAAGTGTATAAATCATTATCGGTAATAAAACCAAACTCTTTCGTTTTTGACTGACCAAAACCTAAAACTGTTGTCAATAGGAAAAGCGCAAGAAGGGCGTTTCTATTTCCCATTATAATTTATTTTTCCAACAGCACGCATTTCGCGAACAATTCGTTCTTTGCGTCGATTGATATAACTTGAAGAACCAGTGGCTTTAAATTTTCTTGGGTTTGGTAATATTGCGGCAATTCCGGCAGCCTGCATTTGTGTTAAACTCGAAGCGTCGCGGCGGTACCAATGTTCTGTTGCGGCATAAGCTCCGTAAACACCATCCCCCATTTCGATACTATTTAAGTAAACTTCCATAATACGTTCTTTGCCCCAAATAATTTCGATTAAAACGGTAAAGTAAGCTTCCAAGCCTTTTCGGAAATAACTTTTCCCTTGCCACAAAAAGACATTTTTGGCGGTTTGTTGTGAGATTGTACTTCCACCACGAATTCGGCGTCCGCGTTCGTTGCTTTTATACGCTTTTTGAAGCGCTTTGAAATCGAAACCATTGTGATATAAAAAAGTTCCGTCTTCGCTGGCGATCACCGCTTTTTGAAGATTCATCGAAATTTTATCAATTGGTTCCCAATCGTGATCAAAATAAACTTCTTTGCCAGCCATTTTATTTTCGATAGCACGAATCAGCATTAAAGGTGTAAACGGTACCGGTACATATTTAAAAAATATAACGGATCCGATCGAAAGTCCGAAGAACCATAAAAACAGTTTAATAAAAAACCATTTTACTTTCTCGCCAAACGAACGATTGGTTTTCTTTTTCGCAATTGGTTTCGCTTTGCTTGCGGCTGGTTTTTTTGGTGCTGGTTTCTTGGTTGCTGCCATTATATTAAATCTGCTAATTCTGTTCCTATTAAACTCCCAATTGCGACGCCCATTCCGCCTAAACGCACTCCACAAAACACGTTTTCAGTCAGTTGAGACACAACAGGTTTTTTACTATTTCCTACTCCCATGATTCCGCTCCAACGGTGCGCAATCTGGAATTCCTGATTCGGTAAAATTACATTTTTCAGCAAATCTTCCAACTTATTTTGCACAATTTTGGTTTGACCAAATTCGGTGGTGTTTTCTGTTTCAAAATCTAAGTTTCGGCCACCGCCCAATAGGATTCTGTCACCTATATTTCTGAAATAATAATATCCGCGATCTAAATGAAAAGTGCCTCGAATATCTAAATTCGGAATTGGTTCGGTTATCAAAACCTGCGCTCTTGCGGGTTGTACTGCTCCTTTTGTTAACGTATTGGCAAAGCCATTTGTTGCGAACAATATTTTTTTGGATGTAAAACTAAAGTCATTCAATGCAATTTCAACCTGATTTCCTAAATCGGCATATCCCGTTACTGTTTGCTGATTCAAAATTAAAACATCAGCAGCAACAGCTTGTTTCAGTAATTCCTGCATCATATTTCCGGTATCAATCTGCCCTTCAAACGGATTAAAAATTAAATATTCCTGAATGTTTTCAAATCCAAAACGGTCAATTTCTTTGGTGAAAACATCGGCCTTAAAAAGGGATTTTAAAATTTCATTGATAAAAGGCAATCGCGCGACACATTCATTGAAACCTCTTTCGTCTTCTTTCAAAAAAAGTTCGTATCCGCCATGAGGTTTAAAATCTATTGCAGCGTCTCCCAATCTTTTTCGAAGCAATTGTAAACCCTGCCAGCGTTTTTCAATTAAGGCAATCACATCTTCTTCTGTATGTGTTTTTAGATCTTCGATAATTTCAGAAATACTCCCGAAACAGGCAAAACCCGCATTCTTTGTACTCGCACCTTGCGGCAACATTCCTTTTTCCAACACTAGAATTTTCGCCGTCGGGAATCTTTCGCGTAAGCGCAATGCGGCGTGCAAGCCTACAATGCCACTGCCTACAATTGTATAGTCAACATTTGTGAACCAATTTTTAAGCTCCCAATAACTTAATTCCATTTGTCAAATTTTTATAAAAATAATGATTTTTTTTTCACCATATAAGTAATGTAAGTTCATTTAAACTTTATGAATTAGTTCTTTGTCAGGTCAAGCACATCGAAGTTTGAAAAGAAACCAATTTCTGCAGATATATCTAATTAAATGAACTTATATTACTTATATGGTTCAACTTTTTTAACATTTAGTTGCTAAAATATATTTGTACTTTTAGCCCCACGAATATTAGAATTTTATTATGAAAAAAGTATTATTTACAACCTTAATAATGATGAGTTTAAACGCTATCGGACAGAATGTGATGTCACCAGAATTGTTATGGAAATTAGGAAGAGTGACTGCACTTGGACTTTCGAAAGATGAAAAAAATGTTGTTTTTAAAGTTTCTACTCCTTCGGTAGAAGAAAACAAATCGTCTTCAAAATTTTACATCTTGCCAGTAAATGGCGGAACTGCAACTGAAATTAAAGAAACAAAAGATGTTTTGGCCGACAAAAATGTTTCGCCTGACGGAAAATTTTTAGTGTACAATGAAGAAGTGAAACTGGAGAAAGTTTTAGGAAAAGATTTCTACCCAAGCCTTACCAAATCTGACGCTCAAATTTATGATGGTTTAGATTACCGTCATTGGGACACTTGGAATGAAGGGAAATTCAACCACGTTTTTTATAAAGACAACAAAGAAGGTGCTGCCGGAATTGACATCTTAAAAGGGGAGAATTTTGATTCTCCACAAAAACCTTTTGGTGGCGACGAAGATTATATCTGGTCTCCTGACGGAAAAAGCATCTTATATGTTTGCAAGAAAAAAGCAGGAACTGATTATGCGATTTCGACAAACACCAATATTTATGAGTACAATTTAGAGACTCAAAAAACAATCAACAGAACCGAAGATAATTTAGGCTACGATACAGCTCCGCAATTTTCTCCAACAGGAAATTTAACGTGGCTGCAAATGAAACGTGATGGTTACGAAGCGGACAAAAATGATATTATTGTTGAGTTTAAAGGAATCAAAACGAATCTTACTGCAAACTGGGACGGAACTGTAGACAATTTCATCTGGAGTAAAGATGGTAAAAACGTTTATTTTGTAGCACCAGTTGACGGTACAAAACAACTTTTTGTAGTAAACTTTCCAGGATTGACCAGAATTGCCATTCAGGTTCGTCAAATTACAAAAGGTGATTTTGATGTTAATGATTTAGTTGGTTTCGCGGGAGATGATATTATCGTAACCAGAAATGACATGAATCATGCTCCGGAGATTTATTCTTTTAATTTGAAGAAAAACAACTGGAAACAACTTTCAAATGTAAATACAGATACGTACAAAACATTAGCGTTAAGCAAAACAGAAAAACGTTATGTTACGACAACTGATGGTAAAAAAATGTTGGTTTGGGTAATTTTACCTCCAAATTTTGATGCTACAAAAAAATACCCAACCTTGTTATTCTGTCAAGGTGGACCACAAAGCGCGTTGACACAATCGTATTCTTTCCGTTGGAATTTCTCTTTAATGGCTGCTAAAGGTTACGTAGTTGTAGCGCCAAACCGTCGCGGTATGCCAGGACACGGAGTGGAGTGGAATGAGAAAATCAGTAAAGACTGGGGCGGACAAGTTATGGACGATTACCTTTCTGCGATTGATGATGTTGCCAAAGAAAGCTATGTTGATAAAAGCCGTTTAGGTTGCGTGGGTGCAAGTTACGGTGGATACTCTGTATTTTATCTAGCAGGAATTCACAACAACCGTTTCAAAACGTTTATCGCACACGATGGTGTTTTCAATACCGTAAGTATGTTGGGAACAACTGAAGAAGTTTTCTTTAACAACTGGGATTTTGGTGGTGCTTATTGGGAAAAAGACAATGCTGTTGCTCAAAAAGCGTATACAACATTTAATCCTGCAACTATGGTTGAGAAGTGGAACAAACCAATCTTAATCTTTCAGGGAGGAAAAGATTTCCGTGTGCCAATCGGACAAGGACAAGAAGCTTTTCAGGCTGCTCAGTTAAGAGGAATCAAAAGCAGATTTGTTTATTTTCCAGATGAAAATCACTGGGTTTTAAAACCGCAAAATGCTCAGGTTTGGCAAGGTGAATTTTTCAAATGGCTGAACGAAACACTATAAGCTAAGTATCTTAAATATTTAATAGCCGCAAATTGTTATATAATTTGCGGCTATTTTATTTTTTAGATGTTTGAATTATGTAACAGATTCACTTTGATTCCCTTTTTAAAATAGTTTTTTTTGAATAAATTGCAGGGAATTCGAATTGAAAAATACCCCAATCCCAACAATTACAATATATGGAGAGTAAAAGAAGTTACACAGCTATCAAAGTGCTTTTCAGCTATGTTGCATTACTCGCTTTGGTTGTAACAGTGGGATGGTTTTTATATTCTGAAAATGTGGTTTATAACAAATTGGAAGATAAAATTGCCTTCGAAAAAACCAAGATTTTAAGAGTCAGTAAATTATTTTCAAATGTTTATAAAACGGAAAGTTTAGCCCGAAAAACAATTCAGACCAACTCTGAAAGCGACTTTAAAAGTTATCTTATTGAAACCGATTCCTTACGCTCCAGAATTGACACTTTAAAACAAATTGTAACTACACAATATCAAAAAACACTACTGGATAGTGTTAACTATTACTTATCTGAAAAAACCAAAAACATTCAGCAATTAAAGACCATAAAAAATAAAGCCGATGACGAAGTTTCAGTAAATTCTGCCATTGATGAAATTACCAAAATGGAGTTTAAACTTCGTAAATTGGAGCTGCAGGATTTTACTAAAAGCCCAAACCAATTAGGGAGTTATCAAAAAAATGTACTTCAGCAATATGTTGATTATCTGAATCAGAATATTCCTGATGACAGCACCAATACGTTAAGCAAACAAGCCTCCGATTCTATCCTGGCCAATTCAAAAAAGCTTTTAAGTTCCGTAAAACAAAGAGCTGAAAAGAAAAAAGAGTCTTTGAATTTTCAGGAAAACAAATTACTGAAAAATGAAATCGCGATTTCGGAACAACTTCGAAAAGTACTTCGAATTATTGAGCGAGAGATTATTATCAACTCCATAAAAAACAATTCCCTAAAAGAAAAATCCCTTAAAAAAGTTAACGAGATTGTTACGGCATCTGCCATTATTGGTTTGGTGTTGACGCTGTTTTTCTCGATTTTAATTGTCAGCGATTATTCGAAGTCGCAAGTCTATAAACGACAGCTTGAAATTGCGAATTTCAAAACAAAAAACCTTCTTAAAAGCCGTGAACAACTGATCTCCACTGTAAGTCACGATTTAAAAACACCTTTGAGTACCATTGTAGGTTATTCGGAACTTTTGGGCAATTCTGATGTGAATACGAAGCAATCCTATTTCATTAAAAACATTAAAAACTCCTCTGAATATATTACGCAATTAGTGCAGGATTTATTGGATTTTTCGAAGATTGAAGCTGGAAAAATTACGATTGAAAAAGTCCCCTTTTCATTACCTGAAATTATTGATGAAGTGGCAAAAAGTATTCAGACCGTTTACAAGCAAAAAAACATTGAGCTTATTATTAATGTTGATGAAAAACTGCACACCAAAATTGTTGGTGACCCGTTTCGTTTGAAACAAATCCTGAGTAATATTATTGGAAATGCTTATAAATTTACTGAAGAAGGTTTCATCAGAATTAGCGCTTTCTTAAGCGAAAATGATCAATTTTTCACTATTACAATTGAAGATAGCGGAATTGGAATCGAAAAAGGAAATCAGAAATTGGTTTTTGAAGAATTTGCTCAGGCTAATGAAGGTATTGAAAAAAAATACGGAGGAACTGGTTTGGGATTATCAATCTGCCAGAAAATAATTTCGATTTTAGGAGGAACTTTAGCACTTGAAAGCACTTTTGGAAAAGGAAGTACTTTTGAAATACAGCTTCCGTTGTTATTTGACACCAGCATAAATTCAATTCCTGAGATTAAAAAACCAACCGTCCGTAATACTAAAAAACAAACTTTTATAGTGATTGATGATGATATTAATCTTCTCAATTTAACAAGTGGTGTTTTAAGACAGGAAAATCATCAGGTATTATCTTTCAACAATGCGACTAAAGCTTTGGAAGCGATTCAGAAAACAAATTTTGATTTTATCATTACCGATATCCAAATGCCGGAAATGGATGGTTTCATGTTTCTTCAAAAACTTAAAAATACTGCTATTTATAAAAATCAGCCGGTAATTGCCTTAACCGGAAGAACTGACTTAGACGCTTCAGTCTATGCAAAAGCTGGTTTTACCACTGTGGTAAAAAAACCATATTCACCGAAAATATTATTGGAAACAATACATCTCATTTTAGAAAACGACACTTTGCCTACGGTTGAAATTAATGATAGTGAACAAAAAATAGCATCAAAATCTTATTCGTTAGAGACTTTAAAGGAATTTTTAGGAAATGATAATGATGCTCTGAAAGAAGTTTTAAAATCATTTATAGAAAGTACCAATGAAAATTTAGCTCATTTGGAAAATGCCGTTACACAAGAAAATGTCTCAGAAATAAATGCTATTGCACATCGAATTGCTCCAATGTTCAATCAAATTGAAGCTTATGAAATTGGTGGAATTTTAAAAGTATTGGATAAAAATGATTTTGAAATTTCTGATTTGAAAGACATTTTCAAAGCTTTAAAAGCTAAGACTGACTCACTTTTTAAAGCCCTGCAGAAAGAGATTATTTAATCAATATTGTATTGTTTTAACTTATTGTAAAGTGTCTTTCTGGTAATTTTAAGCAATTTTGCCGCTTCCGATTTATTATTTTGAGTTCTTGAAAGCGCATGAATAATAGTTTCTCTCTCATTGTCAGACAATGAAAAAGTTTCATTTGAACTTTGCTGATTGTTTTTTTGAACCTGGAAAAACTCGGCAGGCAAAACATCACTTTCAATAAAATCGCCACGCGATAAAAGTGTAGCGCGTTTGACACAGTTTTGTAATTCACGTAAATTCCCTGGCCAATTGTATTTTTGAAAAATAGCAACGACTTCAGGTGAAAAACCAATAATTTCCTTATTCAATTGTTGATTGGCTTTTTCAAGAAAATAATCAGCAAAAACCATTAAATCTTCTTCTCTTTCTTTTAACGATGGAGACAGAATAGAGAATTCATTGATTCTATGGTATAAATCTTCTCTAAAATCGCCGTTTTTTACCGCCTCACGTAAATCTTCATTTGTAGCCGTTATGATGCGGATATCGACGTTAATTTCCTTATTGCTTCCAACAGGCTTTATTTTTCGTTCCTGCAGTGCTCTCAACAACTGTATTTGATTTTCATAAGAAAGATTTCCTATTTCATCTAAAAAAAGAGTTCCGCCATTTGCCGCTTCAAAATAACCCATCTTGTCGCTAATGGCTCCGGTGAAAGATCCTTTTAAATGTCCGAAAAATTCGCTTGCAGCCAATTCTTTGGGAATAGCTCCACAATCAACCGCAATAAAATTGTTGTTTTTACGGGTGCTTTGCTGATGAATACTTTTAGCAATGATTTCTTTTCCTGTTCCGCTTTCGCCAATAATCAAAACAGACATATCTGTTGGACTAACCAAGTGAATATGATCTAATAATTTTTTGGAAGCCACAGAGATACCTCTGACAAATTCATTTTCAGAAGAAGTTGCTTCTTTCTTTTTTGGGGCTTTTTTTTCTTTTGCTGGCATTTCTTCTGCTTCAGCATTTTTCAAAGCATTTGTAATGACCAATAAAACCTCATCAGGGTTAAAAGGTTTAGAAATATAATCGGCTGCACCATTTTTAATGGCCTTAACCGCAGTATTAACATCTGAATATCCCGTCATAAGTATAACAGGAATTTCAGGGTAAGCTGTTTTAAATTCAGACATAAGTCCAATGCCGTCAGAATCTGGCAAACGAAGATCTGTCAGAATCAAATCGAAAGATTCTTTTTTCATTGCCAATCGGGCTTCTTCTGCCGAGAAAGCAACAGTTACATCGTAAGCTTTTTTAATTAGAAATTTCTCTAATAATTTGCAAAACGAAATATCATCTTCTATCAGTAATATCTTTGACATCTGTTTTTAGGGTCTTTTTTGCTAAAATAATACTATTAAAGTTGTATTTTCATAAAATTATGCAAAAAAAAAGAGATTGCACGTCGCAACCTCTTTTTTACCAAAAACATAAATCTAATTCACCTAATTATATTTTCAACCAATTGCCATTGACATCTGAGAAAACAGTAGCCTTTTGGTCACCAACTGATATTTCGAGTTTATACTCTTTTTTTTCATTTGTATAAGCTTTCACTAGCTTTGCGCCAGGATAAGCTTTTTCTAAAGCTGCTTTCACCACAGCCGGAACTGCATCTTCAGCAACTTCTTTATATTCATCCTGAACATTGACAGCAATCTTTACAGTTTCAGCTTCTGTAGTTGTTGCATGCATTGATAAACTTCCCAAAATTATTGCTGCTGATAAGATTAACTTTTTCATAATGTTCTTTTTAATTATTTTTTAATGATGTTTCCTGAAGCATCTGTAAAAAAAGTATATTTCTTACCTTCTTTAGAAATTTCAAGTTTGTATTCGTCCTTAGCATTTTTCCATGCTTTTTCCAGTTTAGAACCTACAAACGATTTTTCTATTGTTGATTTTACAGCGGCTGGAACAGCATCTGCTGTAATTTCAGTGTATTCATCCTGAATATTTACTGAGGAAACAATTTGATTCGTAACAACCGGAGTTGCTGCAGTCACTGACAAACCTCCTAAAAGGATAGCTGCCGATAAAATTAACTTTTTCATATTATGGGGTTTTTATGGTTACTTTTTAATGATGTTTCCTGTTGCATCAGTGTAAACAGTCGATTTTTCACCTCTTACAGTGATCTCGATTTTGTACTCTTTTTTCTCGTTTACATATGCTTTATCAAGTTTAACACCTGGATAAGCATTGTCTAAAGCTGTTTTAATAGCTGCCGGAACAGCATCAACTTCTTTGTACTCGTCCTGAATATTTACTGATTGTGTTATTGTATTTTTCATATCAATAACTCCTGCCTGCATTGACAGCCCTCCCAACAGGATTGCTGCCGATAAGATTAACTTTTTCATAATGATAGTTTTTTAGTAGTTAGTTGATTATTTTTTAACCCAAGATCCGTCTGCATTAGCATAAAGTGCTCCAACTTTGTCTCCTACTGTAACTTCTAATTTGTATTGAGAAGCAGCATTTTTGTATGCTTTAGAAAGAATTGCATCCGGATATGCTTTTTTAAGCGCACCTGTTACTGCAGCTGGAACTTCTTCTAACTTAACTTCAGTATACTCGTCCTGAATTGAAATTGTTTTTACGATTGTGTTTGAAATTGGAGAAGTTGAAGCAAATGATGTTAAACCTCCCAAAACGATTGCGGCTGATAAAAATAAATTTTTCATGATATTTAATTTAATGGTGTGTATAATATTTAAAATTTAAACTGAATCTCTGGATGGATTATTTTTTAATCCAGGATCCGTCTGCGTTAGCGTATAGAGAACCTACTTTGTCTCCAACGGTAACGTCTAATTTATATTCTGATTTTGCATTTTTATATGCTTTAGTAAGCACTGCATCCGGATATGCTTTTTTAAGCGCATCAGTAATTGCAGTTGGTAATTCTACTACTTTAATTTCTGTGTATTCGTCCTGAATAGAAATTGTTTTTACGATTGTATTTGAAATTGGAGAAGTTGAAGCAAATGATGTTAAACCTCCCAAAACGATTGCGGCTGATAAAAATAGATTTTTCATAATAGTTGTATTTTAGTATTCGTACTTTAATTTTAGTGTTGGCTATCTGAATAAACATAGCGCTCTGTTTTAAAATTATTTTTTAATCCAGGTTCCGTCTGCATTAGCGTAAAGAGAACCTACTTTTTCTCCTACAGTTACATCTAGTTTATATTCAGATTTTGCATTTTTATAAGCTTTAGAAAGTACTGCATCCGGAAATGATTTTTTTAAAGCTTCAGTTATTGGAGCCGGTAATTCCTCTAATTTAATTTCAGTATATTCATCTTGAATTGAAATCGTTTTTATAATAGAGTTTGTCATTGGAGCTGTAGCAGCGAATGAAGATAAACTTCCCAAAACAATAGCGGCTGATAAGAATAAATTTTTCATAATGATATTTAGTTTAATAGTTGTTTACGCTTTAGATAATGAAATTATTATGCCGCAAGCCAAACATTAAGTACCAAATCACATAAACCCTTATTTTTAAAGGCTTTATAACCAGTGTGCCAAAATTGAGAAATATAAAAAAGTGTGTAATTAGAAAAATAATGTGTAAAAAGTATACACTTTAAGTGTTTACTAAAGCATTTTAAATAACAAAACCCGATGGATTTCAAAATCTATCGGGTTTAAAATATGATGTAAAATAAAAAAGGCTGCCAAAATTGACAGCCTTTATAATTATTCGATTGGATTCATTTTAAAAGTATCCATAAATGCAGTTGTATAATCCCCTGCAATATATCTTGGATCATCCATTAATTGTCTGTGGAAAGGTATTGTAGTTTTCACACCTTCAATTACGAATTCATCTAAAGCTCTTCGCATTTTGCTGATCGCTTCTTCACGAGATTGTGCCGTTGTAATTAACTTAGCAATCATTGAATCGTAGTTTGGCGGAATACTATAACCTGAGTAAACGTGAGTATCTAAACGAACTCCGTGTCCTCCTGGCATATGAAGCGTAGTAATTTTTCCTGGTGAAGGGCGAAAATCGTTATAAGGATCTTCAGCATTAATACGACACTCAATAGCGTGTAATTGTGGTAAATAATTTTTACCTGAAATTGGAATTCCTGCAGCTACCATAATTTGCTCACGAATCAAATCATAATCAATAACTTGTTCTGTGATTGGGTGCTCAACCTGAATACGAGTATTCATTTCCATGAAATAGAAATTTCTGTGTTTGTCTACAAGAAATTCTACCGTTCCGGCTCCTTCGTATTTAATGAATTCAGCAGCTTTTACAGCAGCTTCTCCCATTGCAGTACGCAATTCGTCTGTCATGAAAGGCGAAGGTGTTTCTTCTGTTAATTTTTGGTGACGACGTTGAACTGAACAGTCTCTTTCAGAAAGGTGACATGCTTTTCCGTAAGAATCTCCAACAACCTGAATTTCGATATGACGTGGTTCTTCAATAAGTTTCTCCATGTACATTCCGTCATTTCCAAATGCAGCAGCAGCTTCCTGACGCGCACTTTCCCATGCCTTCAATAATTCTTCTTCTTTCCAAACGGCACGCATTCCTTTTCCACCACCACCGGCAGTAGCTTTAAGCATAACCGGGTAACCAAATTCTTTAGCCAATTTTTGTGTTTGTTCGAAAGATTCTAATAATCCGTCAGAACCTGGTACACATGGAACTCCTGCAGCTTTCATGGTAGCTTTTGCAGAAGCTTTGTCTCCCATTCTATCAATCATTTCAGGAGCAGCACCAATAAATTTGATTCCGTGCTCTTGACAAATTTTAGAGAATTTAGCATTCTCTGAAAGAAATCCATATCCTGGATGAATTGCGTCTGCATTTGTAATTTCTGCAGCAGCAATAATATTTGACATTTTCAAATACGATAAGTTACTCGGAGGAGGTCCGATACAAACCGCTTCGTCAGCAAACTTTACATGTAGACTTTCTGCATCAGCTGTAGAGTAAACCGCTACAGTCTTAATTCCCATTTCCTTACATGTACGAATTACACGAAGTGCAATTTCTCCTCTATTCGCAATTAATATTTTTTTAAACATCTTATTTTAATTAGATAATTAGACAAGTTTGATAATTAGATAATTTTAGATGATTAACAAATTGCAAATCAATCTAAAATCTAAAATCTAAAATCTAAATTTATTTATGATGGATCTACTAAGAATAAAGGTTGATCAAATTCTACCGGAGACATATCGTCAACAAGAATTTTTACAATTTTACCTGAAACTTCTGATTCGATTTCGTTGAATAATTTCATTGCTTCAATTACACAAAGAACATCTCCTTTTGAAATAACACTTCCTACTTCAGTGAAAACTGGTTTGTCCGGAGACGGTTTTCTGTAGAAAGTTCCAATGATTGGAGATTTAATTGTAATGAATTTAGAATCTTCAGCTGGAGCTGCCGCTTCACTATTTACATTTACAACAACTGGTGCCGCTTGTTGAGGAGCAACAGCTTGTGGCAATGCAGCCTGAGCTGGCAATTGCTGTACATAAGTAGTTTCAGTTACATTTCCTTCTAAAGTTGTTCTGATTGTGATTTTCACATCATCCATTTCCAACTTTACTTCTGCAACTCCCGAATTTGCTACAAATTTGATTAGGTTTTGAATTTCTTTTAAATCCATAATGATTCGTTTTTAGTTTTAATTTATTTTGTATCGTAAGCCCATTTCAGGTAAATAGATCCCCAAGTGAATCCACCACCAAAAGCGGCTAAAATAATATTATCTCCTTTTTTGAATTTGTGTTCAAAATCACTTAATACTAACGGCAAAGTTGCTGAAGTTGTATTACCATATTTTTCAATATTCATCAATACTTTTGAATCTTCAAGGTTCATTCTGCTTGCAGTAGCATCAATAATACGCTTATTTGCCTGATGTGGTACTAACCAGTCAACATCTTCATTAGTCAAATTGTTTCTTTTAACAATCAATTCGCTAGCGTCAGCCATATTAGTTACAGCATATTTAAAAACGGTTTTACCGTCCTGAATAATATTGTGTTGTCTGTTTTGAACTGTTTCTGCTGTAGTTGGGATTAAAGAACCTCCTGCAGAAATTTTAAGAAAATCGCGTCCTACACCATCACTTCTTAAGTACTCATCTTGTAAGCCTAAGCCTTCATAATTTGGTTCGAATAAAACAGCACCTGCTCCATCTCCAAAAATAATACAAGTAGATCTGTCTGTGTAATCTACAATTGATGACATTTTATCTGCACCAATTAATAAAACTTTTTTGTAACGTCCTGACTGTATATAAGCTGCAGCCGTTGACATTCCGTATAAGAAACTTGAACACGCTGCCTGCAAATCATATGCAAATGCGTTTGTCGCTCCAATTTCTGTTGCAACATAAACTCCTGTAGAGGCTACCGGCATATCTGCAGTAGCTGTTGCCATTATAACCATATCAATCTCTAAAGGATCGATGTTAGCTTTTGCTATTAAATCTTGTGCTGCTTTTATAGCAAGAAACGATGTTCCTTTATCAGCATCTTTAAGAATTCTTCTTTCTTTAATTCCGGTACGAGTAGTGATCCATTCGTCATTAGTATCGACCATAGTTTCCAACACTTTGTTTGAAAGAACAAAGTCCGGAACATAGGCTCCAACAGCGGTAATTGCGGCTGTGATTGTATTCATTATATTTTACTATTTCTTTCCAAATACAGGATATTTGAAAAATTTTTAAAAGACTTGAAAATTACAAAAAAAAACGAAATTAATTTGTAGATAATTTCTTAAAAAAAGAAAATTATAACCAACAAAAAAAACTCTCACTATGTGAGAGTTCTAGTATAATTTACAAAAACGTATTAAGCAACCGCTACAGATTTATCGATAACAACTTGCCCTCTGTAATACATTTTACCTTCATGCCAGTAAGCTCTGTGGTATAAATGTGCTTCTCCAGTAATAGGACATGTAGCGATTTGAGCTACAGTAGCTTTATAATGTGTTCTTCTCTTATCTCTTCTTGTTTTCGAGATTTTTCTCTTAGGATGTGCCATTTTACTATATTATTTATCCGTTAATAGTTGCTTTAATTTGTCCCAACGCGGGTCAATATCTTCTTCTTTTTTACTCTCTTTTTTCTCTTCTTTGACTTCTTTTACAGTCAGCTCATTCAGTTTTTTTAAGGCTTCAGTTTGTAAACTTCCATCTTTTACTCCTGGATGAACTCGTTTTAGTGGTACAGAAAGGGCAATCATTTCATAAATGTATTGTGCAACATCTATTTCATGCTCTCCGTGTGGCAAGATTAACAACTCTTCATTATCATTGTTAAATTCATCTCCAAAACGGACAATTAATTTCATTTTCCCTTTTATAGGAAGATCAAAATCTTCGCCTGTTAGATCACAAGGTACGTTTACGGTTCCTTTGTGTTTGAATTCCAACTCTAACATGTTGCTTTTCTTATCTAAAACTAAACTCACTTTGATATCCGAACTTTGAAATTCGTCGTAATCAAAGTTCTCAAAGAACGCGTTACTTATTTGATACTCAAAATGGTGTTTTCCCAGCTTTAATCCTATGAAAGGAATTAAAAATTCTTTTGATTTGCTCATCTTAACATCAATTTGACCAATTCGTATCTAAAACTCAGATACCTGAATTGGGGTGCAAAGATATAAAATTATTATAAAACTAATAATCTTATTCACCTTTTTTTGTTTATAACTGTTTTTCTTTTATTTTAAGAGGTTTTTGGCTAATCTCCTCATACTGATTACGCGAACGAAAAATATCAATCGCGAGATAAACTGCCTCCTTGAATGAATTATAATCTGCCATGTCTTTTCCAGCAATATCGTAGGCTGTACCGTGATCTGGCGATGTTCTTACTCTGTTTAAACCAGCCGTATAATTTACTCCTTTACCAAAAGATAATGTTTTAAACGGAATCAATCCCTGGTCGTGATACGTTGCTACAATAGCATCATATTTTTCATATTGACCACTTCCAAAGAAACCATCAGCAGGGAAAGGACCAAAAACCATCGTTCCTGATTCAAAAATTTTCTTTAAAGCTGGTTTTAAAACCAAATCATCTTCTTTTCCAATCACTCCACCATCACCAGCATGCGGATTTAATCCTAAAACAGCAATTTTTGGCTTTACAATACTAAAATCCTGAATCAAAGATTTTCTTACTGTTTCGATTTTTCTTGTAATTAATTCTTCTGTTAAATGAGATGAAACTTCATTTAATGGAACATGATCCGTCAATAAACCCACTCTCAAATTATCCTGAACCATCATCATCAGCGCATTTCCTTCCAATTCCTGATCTAAATAATCAGTATGACCCGGAAACTTAAATTCTTCTGACTGAATATTATATTTATTAATAGGAGCCGTAACCAAAACATCAATTGTACCTTCCTTCAAAGCTTTAGTAGCTGCAACAAAAGATTTTATGGCATATTCTCCAATTTTCTCATCGTTAGTCCCTAAATTAATATCAACTCCTTCTTTCCAAAGGTTAAAAACATTCACTTTACCGGGTAAAACCTGATCTAACTTATCAACTCCATGAAACTGAATAGTAGAAGTCATACTTTTTTTAACGAAAGAAAGTATTTTAGCATTTGCGAAAATAACCGGCGTGCACATTTCTAACATGCGAGAATCTTCGAATGTTTTAAGTATAACTTCGCTTCCAATACCGTTTAAATCTCCAACCGAAATTCCAACAATTATATTTTCTGCTTTTTTATTCATGAGCTCAGATTATTTATTACTAATTTTGATGTGCAAATTTAGTAAAATAAAACAACAATGTTTACAGGAATTATAGAAACCCTTGGAAGGATTCACGAAATACAAAAAGACCAAAATAATCTTCACATCACAGTCGACTCTTCTATTACAAACGAATTAAAGATTGACCAAAGCGTTTCTCATAACGGAATCTGCTTAACAGTTGTTGCTGTAAAAGATTCACTTTATATCGTAACAGCTATTGACGAAACAATCTTAAAAACAAATATTGGAGATTGGAAAACGGGCGATGTTGTAAATCTGGAAAGAGGAATGAAGCTAGGCGATCGCCTTGACGGACATATCGTACAAGGACACGTAGACCAAACCGGAACCTGCATTAAAATCGAAGAAGCGAACGGAAGCTGGAATTACACTTTTGAATACGACAAAAACCTTAACAACATCACTATAGAAAAAGGTTCAATTACAGTGAATGGAGTTAGTTTAACAGTTGTAAATTCTAAAGCAAATGAATTTAGTGTTTCCATCATACCTTACACCTTTGAAAACACCAACTTCAAAAACTTTAAAGTTGGAACCAAAATAAATTTAGAATTTGATGTTGTGGGCAAATATATTTCAAGACTTTATTCGATAAATAAAATATAAAAACGGAATTCCACAAAAAAAGCTTCCATTTATAAGGAAGCTTTTTTTACTTTATCTTTATATATCATTCCAATTCCCAAAGCTAACCCGGCAACTACCAAATAAACAAGGCTTTGATCGATTGGCGAGCCCGGAACTCCTATACCTCTGTTAATTGCACCACCACCCTTAGCAGTTTTAGACTGATCCGGCGAAGGCGGATGTGGATCTTCAGCAAAAACGCTTGAGATATTTATCACAATTAAAAAAAATGCAAAAAAAATAGCTTTATTGATTTTCATAAGCTTAGCATGCTAATAATTAGCACCGTGTTTATAATTAGACTTGGGGTCGTTTATAGAAATTTCTCACAAAAAACAAGTTTTTTGCTACAATTCTGAAGCAAATGTATAAGTTTTTCTTAAAATTACAACTTTAATCATAAAAAAAAGCCTCATAAAAATTTTATGAAGCTTTTTTACTACGTGGTCCCACCTGGGCTCGAACCAGGGACCACCTGATTATGAGTCAGGTGCTCTAACCAGCTGAGCTATAGGACCGGTTTGAGGATGCAATATTACTACTATTTTTTATTCACTGCAAATATTTTAAGATATGATTTCTATTTAATTTCAAATCTCAACCTCACTATTTCTAAACGCAATTGATTTTCAATGTATTATTTCTTAATAAGTAAATAAGATTTTTTACTTTATTTCCTGACAAAGCTCAACCAAAACCCCATTTGTGTTTTTTGGATGTAAAAAAACGACCAATTTATTATCAGCACCTTTCTTCGGAACTTCATTTATCAACACAAAGCCTTCACTTTTTAAACGGTCTATTTCGGAGTAGATATCTTCCACATCAAAAGCGATGTGATGAATTCCTTCTCCTTTTTTTTCTAAAAACTTTGCAATTGGGCTTTCTGCATTGGTTGCCATTAAAAGCTCAATTTTATTTGTTCCCGTTTGAAAAAAAGAAGTCAAAAGACCTTCACTTTCTACTTCTTCTTCTTTATAAGACGGAACTCCCAATAATTTTTCGAATAATACATTGGCATCATTCATATTTTTAACTGCAATCCCTATATGTTCAATTTTATTTACCATCTCCTTTAATTATTATAATACAAAGATAAACTATAGCTTACTGATTAATGTACGTTTTAAAATAACCACATTCAGCAATAACATCCTGATAATATTTAGTATCAGAATAATCCTTTTTTAAAGCTTTGAATCCACTCCAGGCGATAAAATTAATTTTATCATCTTCAACACTCCACCAATTGGTCACATTATTATACTTTTTATTATAGTAATAATTGCGCTCGCATTTTGCCAATAAATAAATACATTTTGCCTTTTGCTCTTTTGTAGTTGCCGCTTCAAATGCTTTTTGATAGTACATCTTAGACACGTCACAATTGGTAATCATCTTTTTCATTGAATCCCTAAAGGAGTACGGGCTTGAACCGTAACCTACTATACTAATCTCATAAAAAGTTCTTCCATTTCCAAAATGCGTGATATTATAAAACGCATTTCCAAGTAACAAACTATTCGTATAAACCTCTTCTTTTTGAGCCAGTTTATCCTGCATTGACTTTATAGTATTCAAAAATTCAATTTGAGAATATTTCTTCTTTTGATACGCGGCATGTTCACAATCATGGCAATCTTTAATATTCCCATTAAATGGATTTCCTAAGAAATTATGATATTGAACAGAATCTGTTTCTTTAATAAAAGCAATTGCTTCAGTAATTTTATTTTTGAAAGTCGCCTGAACCGCCTGAAAATTATTAATATCTTTTAATTTCAAACTATATATTCCGGCTCCTATTTTTTCTATTTCCGTTTTATCCGTCTTCGTTAAAAAGGCTTTCATCGCTAAAAGATTCTTTTCATTATCATAAAAAGCATTTCCATCATTCCAATAACTGTAACGAGACTCTCCAAATATCTCGGTCATCACCGGATTGTCCGAGGCTTTATATAATGTTGCTAAATAACTTCTACTCCATGAAGAAGCATTTTGATAACGAAACTCCTGTCCTTTATATGTTTTAGGAAGTTCCTGATACAACCAATTTAAATCGGCTAAAATTGTTTTTTCATTAGCATTGGTCAGCTTATCAATTTTGCTCATATTATTTACAAAACGAAGCAATCTTAACTGATATTTCGCCAGTTCTGTTTTAGGCATTATTTTTTCTGCCTTATCAAAATTACTATCTGCATTTGCATAATCTCCTTTTAGTGTCTGTAAATACCCCAAAGCAATATTCCACAAATAGGGTTTTTCAGTATTTGACGCAGTGGTCATTTTCGAAACCAGGTCAAAAGCTTTTTTATCAATTTTACTTTTATTTAATTCTTTAGTTTCAGCAACAGTAAGCTTTTTTGCCGGAACATTTTCTTTTGCACTTTCTTCAAATGAATTATTGATATCCTGCTCTTGTTTATTCACCAATCGGGTAAGTAAATAATTCAGATGCTCACTTTTAGGGTCTAATTCGTAAATCTTTTCAATAGCTTGTGTTTCATCTTTGTAATAACCATGAATCGCCCAAAGCGCAGCTTTCTCTTTATTATCTTTTGCCATCGCTAAAGATTTATTCCAGTCCGTTTCATTCTGCGGATGAAAACTATAAGCCGTCACAACTCTCATTTCAGGACATTTATCAAAAACCTGAGCATATAAATAATTCGATTCCGAATATTTTTTCTGCTGATATTTTATTCCTGCCACATAAGAAAGTGCACGATAATACAATATATTTTTAGGAACTGATTTTTCTGTTTTATTGAAAAACTCAACCGCTTTTGGTTTATTACTACTATAAAAATAAGCTTTGACCGTTAAAAACCAATATCTGTTTTTCAAGAAAGCATCTGATGTCGTGTTATAAACATTCTCAATTGACTGAATCATTTTTAAATCATTAAAAGTCTTCGCCACTACAGGATCATAACTCCAATAATCATCTCCAATAGAAACCGTTTCAATTTTTTGTGCCAAATACAAAAATTCGATAAAACTCTTAATTTTATCGTCTTTCAAATTTAATTTCTTCCCCCATTTTAGAGAAGCTGCATTTGCTTTTTTAGTCTTAAAAAATACGTGAAGATCTGTAATCTCCGCTTTATTTTTCGCAGCTTTAGCTTCATCAGAATATCTTGGTGTAAGATCTCCAATTAAAAAATATCTTACGGTTGCCGTATCTACTTTTGCTTTCAAATAAGTATTCCAGTCCGATTTTAAATCTTCATTGAACCTTGAATTGTGTTGGGTGTCAAATCCAATTCCGTAAAAAACGTCTCCTGACAAAAAAAGTGGAGAATAGGATTTATCTGTAAAAGTTTCAGGAGTGAAATTAGAATTATAACCGAAAAAATCCCAGTCGTCTCCACCGCCGCAAGCATAAATTATTCCGTAAACAGCAAATAAGGCTACACTAGAAACAAGAAACAACTTGTTCAAAAATATTCTTTTCATAATTTTTTAAATTGAATTCATCTAAATCGTAAAATATAATTTCCTTTGGAGCGTTTGCCACATTTTCATTCAACTCCTCTCCTATTGTTTTTAAATCTTCAGCAGAAATCGCTTCAATCTTCAGGGCATCGCCTTCCTCATAAAAAAATCCGTTTTTGTAATTTGACTTTTTTACTTTAAAAAACAGAGCATTAAGCTGTTCAAAATTTTTGTCTTTTTTTAGCTCCGCAACATTCAATTTAGAACGCAGACCAATCACTTTTTGATTTCTGATATGAATTGCCCAGGAATAAATTGGCAGCGCAATGTCCAGATGCAGAGGATACTTTTTCAAGCTTTTGAGGTATCTTTCTGCAATTTCGTGATCATAAATAGAATTTACAGAATCGGGAGCAATTGTCCCCATGTTGTAATACATCAAAACACCTGAATCAACATTTGGAATTTTAGTCTTTTTAAAATACTTAACCTGATGCAGTCGAATTGTCGCAGAGAGTTTTTTATGAGAAAGCCTCTTAAATCGTTCTATAAACTTTAAATAATTGTCTTTACTAGCAAGTGTCCAATCGCAATCAATTTGAATTTCATGACAATTTATTTTGTTTTTGACATTAATTTGATCTACTAAATGAAAGGTTTTCTCCGCCAGATCATCAATTTCAATATTTGATTTTAACAGGACTTTATTTTGAATAAAAACTACAGGAACAACATCAAATTTATTGCCGTTTTCCTGAAAATGTATCGGACTAACAGGAATTGGCTCTGTCGTTTTGGGATGTAAACCAATATCAAAATACCGAATATAAAGTTTCTTAACATTATTATCTTTTAAAACTTCTTTTTCTGTTGCTGATAATCTGAAAACCGTTTTCCAATAATAAAAAGCAATAATTGGCTCATCATTTTTACTACAGGCGGTTATTAAGAAAACGAAGAAAATCAGAAAAGACTTTTTAATCAAAACGAAGAGAAATTATATTTTGGATCTCAAAAGTAAGAAATTATATCAAATTAACCGTTTTGAATTTAATAAATACAAAAAAACTTAAATGCCCTAAATCCTAATAAATAGATAAAAAATTTCGCTTAAAGCAAATATAATCGTTATTTTGTGCAATCAAATTCAAAAACTGTTATGTTGAAAAACAACTTTAAATATATTCCATTTTTACTGGTATTTTTAATGATGAGCTGCGCCAAAAGAGGAAGCATCACCGGAGGATTAAAAGACACTCTGGCTCCTGTTTTAAAATACAGCACACCTAAAAATTTCAGCACCGATTTTAAGGCAAAAGAGATTATTTTGACATTTGATGAATATGTAAAACTTAAAAATACCAATAAGCAATTGATCATTTCGCCTCCAATGAAGCAACAACCGATCATTTTGCCAACTACTGCAAGTAAAGAAATTACCATAAAAATTTTAGATACTTTACAGCCCAACACTACTTATAGTATGAATTTTGGTCAAAGTATTGCAGATAACAATGAGGGAAATGCATACAATCAATTCAAATATGTTTTTTCTACCGGGTCTTATATCGATTCACTTTCAATAGGCGGAAAAATAAAAGATGCGTACGAGAAAAACGTCGATAACTTTGTCTCAGTTATGCTTTATGAAGTTAATGACAAATTTAAAGATTCTGTTGTTTACAAGGAATTCCCAAGATACATCACAAACACATTAGATAGTTTACGAACTTTTAAATTAGAAAACCTAAAGGCTGGAAAATATCTTTTAGTTGCTTTAAAAGACAAAGGAAACAACAATAAATTTAATCCGAAAGACGACAAAATAGGCTTCATTAAACACTACATTACAGTACCAAATGATACTCTTTTTGAATTGGAACTTTTTAAGGAATCACAACCTTTAAAAGCTCTAAAACCAATACAAGCTTCTGGAAATCGATTATTCCTTCCGTATGACAGCAAACAGGATTTCACGAACTCTAAACCTAAAGTAGTCCTTAAAAACAATGGTGAAATTTTAGAATCTATTGTAACGAGATTTCCTAAAAAAGATTCTTTGCAGGTTTGGTATAAACCCATAAAAGTTGACTCTTTATCGATGGAAATCAGCAATGAGAATTACAATAAAAAATTCACATTTAAAATTAAAGATCAGAAAAAAGACACGCTGAATATTACAGCCAAGCAAAATGGAGTTCTCAATTTCAGAGACCGTTTTACGCTAGAAACAGCTACTCCTTTGGTAAAATTTGACAAATCAAAGATTAATTTAATCAATAAAGATTCGATTGCGGTCGATTTTACTACTGAATATGACGAATTCGACCAAAAGCTCTATGTTGATTTCAAGAAAGAACCTTTACAAAAATACAAGTTCACTTTTTTACCAGGTGCTTTAACGGATTTATTCGATAAGACAAACGATACCTTATCGTACAGGTTAACCACTAAAGAATATGCCGATTATGGTAATTTAATTTTGAATTTAAAGAATGTAAAACGCTTCCCTATTATTGTCGAATTGACCAATAAAAAAGGTGATATTGTTCTTGCCAGTCAGTATTCTGACGGGCAAACTAAACTTACATTTGATTTACTGGAACCGAATTCATTTACACTTCGAATAACGTACGATGATAACAAAAATAAAGTTTACGATTCGGGAAATTTCTTAAAGAAAACTTACGCTGAAGAAGTGTTTTATTATCAAAAAGAAATTGATGTCCGAACGAATTGGGATGTCGATGAAACAGTTGATATGAGCATCCCTTATAACCCTGAACTGGAGAAAAAAGAAGACGAGAAAAAGAAAAAAGAGCAAGTTAAAAAGAGCAAAGCCTTTTAAATTTTAACGTAAAACCAGTTAAAAAAGTGAACGGCGTGGAAATACAAAAAAAATCATTTTACGAAACAAAACCATGAAGAAGAAATTGTTGTTGTAAATGAGCTTTAAATCTTTATTTCAAAAAAATCTTTATCACTCAAAAAATCAAGCTTTTTGCGTGTTTCCAACATTGCGTTTTTATCTAAGTCGACTATAAAAACACCTTCAATTTCTTGTGGCTCCAGAATATAATTTCCCAAATAATCAACCGCTTGCGAATGTCCGATATGTTCATAATTATGAGCATCCAAACCAATTCTATTGACTCCAACTACATAACTTAGGTTTTCAACAGCCCTTGCCTTCAATAAAATATCCCAGGCATTGGTGCGCACTTTTGGCCAATTGGCCACATACAAAATGAGGTCGTAACTCTCGACATTTCGCACAAAAACCGGAAATCTTAAATCATAACAAACCTGAAGGCAAATTTTCCAGCCTAAATAATCAACGATTACTTTTTCTTTTCCGCTCGTATACGTTTGATCTTCGCCGGCAAGAGAAAATAAATGGCGTTTATCGTAATATTGTATTTCTCCTGACGGATAAACAAACAACATTCGATTATAAAACTGATTATTCTCTTTAATAATCACACTACCAGTAAGAGCACATCTTTTCTGTATTGCCATCGATTTCATCCACAACACCGTGTCACCATTCATAGCTTCTGCCATTACTAAAGCGTTCATAGTAAATCCGGTAGAGAACATTTCAGGCAAAACAATTAAATCAGCTTTTAAATCGGTTTGATTAATCTTGGATTCAAAGTTATTTCTGTTTTTTAAAGAGTCTTCCCAGCAAAGATCTGATTGAATAAGTGCAATTTTCATCCTTCAAAAATACGAATTTTAAGATAAAAATTATTTTTTCCATTAAAATCACTTTCTGCAAAAATTTCTCAAACCAGCTCGAAAAACCTCAACTATTTTGGAATTTAAAAATCGTTCAGCAAAAATAATTGCAAAAAAAATGCAATTATTGCAAAAAAAATGCAAATAAGAAAAATTAATATTTATATTTGATCGCCAATAAAAAACCAAAAAAAACATGAAAACCAAAGAATTATGAAAACAAAGCTAATTTCATTAGTGTTTATTGGGGGGATAATCTTCTCAGCAAATGCAAAAGAGGTTGCAATTAAAAAGCACCTTTTTGAACAAAAAAGCAATCAAGTGGAAATCACTGGCCAGATTTTAGGCCAGGATGACGGAATGCCAATTGCCGGAGCTACTATTTATGCTGAAAGCAATAGTAAGCTAGCAGCAATATCTGATGAAAACGGAAAATTCAAATTAACTGTTCCAGAAAATGAAGCTCACGTTATTATAACCTACATGGGCTACGAAACTTTATCTTTTGCCCTAATTAAAACTACAGATTTAGTGATTAGATTAAAGCCTGCAGAAAATGTTTTAGACCAGGTTGTAGTAACCGCTCTTGGTGTTAAAAAAAGCAGCAAATCAATTGCATACGCAGTAACTGAACTTAAAGGAACCGAATTTACAAAGGCGAAAGAAACCAATATCGCCAATGCTTTAGTAGGTAAAATTGCCGGTGTGAATGTGAGTAGTACAGCAACAGGCCCTAACGGGTCAACCAGAGTAGTAATTCGCGGAAACGGTTCCTTAAACGGAAACAACCAACCTATGTATGTTGTAAATGATTTACCAATTGATAACACGCAACTTAACCTTCCAGGAATTGGAAATGGTGCCGGATCCACAAGAATCAACGTTGACAGAGGTGACGGAACTGCTGTTATAAATCCTGATGACATCAAAACGATTACGGTCTTAAAAGGAGGAACTGCTGCTGCATTGTATGGCGCAAATGCCGCAAATGGTGTAATTTTAATTCAAACTAAAAGAGGCTCAGCACAAAAAGGAATTGGAGTAGAATACAATACTTCCTTTACTTTTGAAACTCCATCGATCATACCAGATTGGCAGTATGAATATGGCTCAGGAGCACTTGGAAAAAAACCGACCACACAGGCAGAAGCAATAGCAGCTGGTCGCTGGTCGTGGGGAGAAAAAATGGACGGAACAAATGTAATACAGTTTGACGGCGTTGCGAGACCATACGTTGCGCAAAAAAATAATATTAAAAACTTCTACGAAACCGGAACCACTTTTATAAATTCAATCGCTTTAGCTGGTGGAAATGAAAAAGCGACAGGACGTCTTTCCTTCACAAACCTGGACAACGAAGGAGTTGTTCCTAATTCTGATTTCAATCGAAAAAGCGTCAATATTGCGAGTGATGTTAACTTAACGAACTGGTTAAAATTTGACGTTGTGGCACAATACAATATTGAAAAATCAAATAACAGAACAACTGTATCAGACGCTGAAGCTAATCCGAACTGGGCAACTTATATGATTGCTAATACAGTTGACATTAGAAACCTTTCTCCTGGTTATGATGAAAATGGTATCGAAGAAGCCTGGAATCCTGTTGCAGTAGCCACAAATCCGTATTACACGATCAACAAAATCAAAAACAGCGACACTAAAAACCGTTTTATCGGAATGTTGAATGTGAAATTGAACTTTACTCCTGAATTATTTCTACAGGGAAGAATTGGACAAGATTTTACTGATTATGAGTTCTTCGGATATATTCCAAAAACAACTTTAAACAATCCGGTGGGATATGCACAAGGTTCCAGACTGAAAATTTCTAATCTGAATTCTGAAGCAATTCTTAATTATACTAAGAAAAATATTTATGGCGATTTCTCTTTAAACGCGTTAGTTGGTGTTAACTCCCGTACTAATTTAAGAGACGAAATAAGAGTTGAAGGTTCTAATTTTGTATTAGATGATTTTTATGCTTTGAGTAATTTATCGACTTTGACGTATAGCTATCCTTACGGAAAAACGAAAACAAATTCGGTTTACGGAGCAGCAGATTTTGATTATAAAAACATTGTATTTTTGAACGTTACAGGTCGTCAGGATTGGTTCTCTACACTTTCAAAAGACAACAACACCGTGTTTTACCCTTCAGTTGGAACGAGTGTTATCCTTTCGGATATTGTAACAATGCCTGACTGGATTTCATTTACAAAACTTAGATCTTCATGGGCTCAGGTTGGAGGTGCGACACCGGATCCTTATGCATTGAATCAATCTTACTCAATGAGTCAGGGCGGACACAATGGTCAGCAATTACAAGGACCAACAGGTTCAAGAGTTCCTAATTCTACTTTAAGTCCGTTAACATCAACAACATTTGAAGTTGGAGCTGATTTAGGATTTTTTCGTAATCGCTTAAACCTTGACTTTGCGTGGTACAATCGTGCAACAACAAATGATATTGTCGAAACTACTATTTCAACTGCTTCAGGAGCCAATACGGCGTTGCTAAATCTTGGAAAAATGAGAAATAAAGGAGTTGAATTCTTACTTAGCGGTAAAATTATTAATTCAAAAGATTTTTCATGGGATGCAAGTTTTAACGGATCTTATAATGAAAATACCGTTGAAGCACTTACTGATCAGTTAACATCAATTACAATGGCAACTTCTGTAAACGGATATGTAACGATAACAAGTGATGTAGGGCGTCCGTACAGTATCATCAAAGGTTACAAACCGCGTAAAGATGCAAATGGAAATACAGTTTACAACGTAAGTGGCGGTTCCGCAACTATTGCACAAGGTCCGCTTGAAGAGTTAGGTCAGGGGGTTCATCCATGGGCGGCCGGAATCAGCAATGAATTCAAATATAAGAACATATCATTTAGCTTTTTAATCGATGGAAAATTCGGAGGTAGTCTATATTCCGGAACTGATTTATACGGAACACGTATGGGATTAACAAAATTGACCTTAGAAGGACGTGAAAACGGACTACCAATAAAAGGTGTCGACACAAACGGAAATCCTGTTGATATGGTAATTGCTCCTGAAAACCTAAGAACTTATTACGATGGTTTAAGAAACATATCTTCCACTTTTATTTATGATGCCAGTTTCATAAAACTAAGACAAGTAATTTTAGGTTATCAATTGCCTCTTGAAAAAATCAAAGGTTTATCTAAACTTCAGGGAGCTTCTGTCTCATTTATTGCAAGAAACTTATTCATTCTTTATAAGAAAACACCAAATGTAGATCCGGAATCTGTATTTAGTGCCGGTAATGCTCAGGGTGTAGAACAATTTGGAGTACCAAAAACCAGAAGTTTCGGTTTAAGTTTAAATGTGAAATTCTAAAATTAAAAGACATGAAAAAGATAACCATTTTATATATGACAGGCCTGCTTTTAGGAAGCATGAGTTCCTGTACCAAAGATTTCGAAGAAATCAACACTAATCCTAATGTGGTTGAAAAACCAAATCCGAATTACATTTTCAGTAAAGCACAATTAGACGGTTTAAACAATAATTATTTTTTTACCAACATTCTTGAATGTGGCGGAATGTTACAGCATTATGCTACTTATAAAGAAGCTTCAGGAGTTGGTGATAAATATCTAAGTAATGAAGTATATTATTCTGCTTATTTTAATCAGGTATATCCTTTGGCCTTAAATGAGACAGAAATTGTAATTAATGCCGTAAAAAGCAATCCAAACGATAGCAACAAATTAAATATCGCCAGAATTTGGAAAGCCTATTTATACCACAGAATTACAGATTTATATGGCGATATTCCCTATTCTGAAGCTGCAAAAGCAAACAGTGAACAAATCTTTCTTCCAAAATATGATTCTCAGGAATCTATCTACAAAGATTTACTAAAAGAACTTGACGAAGCTGCTACAGCATTAGACGCATCCAAACCAAGTTTTGGCGGAGCCGATTTTATTTACAATGGCGACGTAGCAAAATGGAAAAAATTCTCGTATTCTCTAATGCTTCGTTTAGGATTGCGTTTGACTAAAGTTGATGCAGATTTAGCAAAAACATGGGTTACCAAAGCTATTGCGGGTGGTGTCATTTTAAACGGAACTGATAATGCCATCATGAAATACACAGATGGGCCAAATGATTTTAATAGAAATCCTGTTGGTTTTGATTCAAGAAGACAAGATTTCACAGCAGGATCCTACGGTCAGAAAAATGTTGAAGGAGGAAAACTGGCCAAAACTTTTATTGATCTATTACAAGCAACTGCCGATCCACGAATCAGTGTTTATGCAGGAGTCTGGCAGGGGACAGTACAGAACACCACACTTGCCGTTCAAAAAGGTTTCCCTAACGGAACTAAAACTGCTCCACCAGCAGCTGAGCAGGCAACTTATTCTGAACCGAATCAAAGTACTGTTTTTAAATATGATGCTCCACTTGTATTGATAAGCAATGCAGAAACCAATTTATATTTGGCAGAGGCTGCTGCAAGAGGATGGTATACTGGGGAAACAGATAAAGATTTATACGAAAAAGGGGTAAAAGCTTCCTTCTTAAACATGGGAATTTATGGCGCAGCTTATGCCATTACAGATGCAACTGCTTATTTAACTCTAAATCCGTTTAATACAGCGGGATCTTTTGAAGCAAAAATGAACCAAATTCACACACAGATTTACATCGCATTATTTGTAGATGAACAAGAAATTTATTCCAACTGGAGAAGAACAGGCTACCCTGTTTTAATACCAGTAAATTTCCCTGGTAACGTTACAAACGGTACAATTCCAAGACGTTTCAAATACCCAACGAGCGAATATTCAGTCAATTCAACTAACTTAGCAGAAGCGATCAAACGCCAGGGTGAAGATACATTTACAACTAAAATCTGGTGGGATAAATAATAATACAAAAGATAAATGAGCATTTTAATTCTTACGGCATGCATTGCGTTTTTAATCATTCAGATAGCCTGGTTTAAAATCAATCCGTTTATTGCCTTTATCATAACAGCTTTATTAGCAGGTCTATTTTTAGGCCTGCCAATAAACACTTTGTCACAAACGGTTCAAAAAGGTTTGGGAGATATGTTAGGATCTATTACTTTGATTATTGTTTTCGGAACCTGTATTGGTAAACTTACCGTCTCATCAGGCGCCGCCAATGTCATTGCCAAAACTGTTATGGGATGGACAGGCAAAAAATATGTTCGTTTAGGATTAATGATTACCGGATTTATTGTTGGGATACCGCTTTTCTATAGTGTTGGATTTGTCTTGTTAGTCCCTCTAATCTTTTCAGTGGCCCACCAATTTAAACTTTCAAAAGTATATCTGGGAATTCCAATGTTGGCGTCGCTATCAGTAGCACATGGTTTTTTGCCCCCACATCCGTCTCCAATGGCTTTAAGTAGTATTTTGAATGCAGATATCGGACTAGTTTTAGTATACGGGATTATAATTGCAATCCCAACTATTTTTATTGCCGGTTTATTGTTTTCGAATTTACTTAAGAATTTTAAAACTGAATCCAATCATGAAATTCTGAATGTTGAAGAAGTTATAAACGAAGGAAAGCAACCTGGTTTTACGCTTAGTTTATTCTCTTCTTTATTTCCAGTTTTCGGATTAACAATAACTTCAATATTGCCTTTACTTTCAGCTAATGAAACCTTGCTAAACATTTGCAAAACAATTGGCGAGCCAAGTATGATTATGCTAATTTCTTTACTGATCTGCACTTACACTTTAGGCCTCAGAATGAACCGAAGCATTACATCAGTAATGGATGATTATGCCGTTGCTATAAAAGATGTTGCTTTAATTATTTTGATTATTGGCGGTGCCGGCGCCTTAAAAGAAGTAATGACTGTAAGCGGCGTAAGCG
Source organism: Flavobacterium sp. LC2016-12 (assembly GCF_015351595.1). Lineage (GTDB taxonomy): Bacteria > Bacteroidota > Bacteroidia > Flavobacteriales > Flavobacteriaceae > Flavobacterium. Next base: position 167,675 of record NZ_JADKPT010000006.1, read on the forward strand.
AAACTATTGTATCCATTCTAACCCAAACCAATATTCATCCGTATTTATTGGCCTGGATCATGGCAGCAATTATTCGCATCTGCGTTGGCTCTGCAACAGCTGCCGGATTAATGACTGCCAGCGTTTTGCTACCTTTACTACAAGCTAACAACCTAGATCCAAATCTATTAGTTTTATCTGTTGGTGCCGGAAGCTTAATGTGCTCTCATGTAAATGACCCGGGATTTTGGATGTTCAAAGAATATTTCAACATCAGTCTGAAAGATACTTTTAAATCATGGACCGTCATGGAATCCTTAGTCTCCGTTTTAGGAATTGTTTTCGTTTTTATTTTAAACTCTATAATACATTAATATCATGAATTTATTACCTCAGGAAAAATTTGAAACCCTTGGTTTATCCTTACCGCCAGCGCCTCAACCTCTTGGTATATACAAACCTTATCTAGTAGATGGAAAATATTTATACCTCTCAGGTCACGGCCCGGTTCGTGATGACAAATCTTTAATCATAGGAAGGATTGGCGACGATATGGATATCGAAGAAGGCAAATTGGCCGCAAGACAAGTTGGCTTAACCATGCTTTCGACAATTGTAACCAATTTTGGCAGTTTAAACAAAGTAAAAAGAGTTATCAAAGTACTTGGAATGGTGAATTGCAATGGCGATTTCTTAAGACATCCTTACGTGATAAACGGCTGCAGCGAATTGTTTGCAGAAGTATGGGGACAAGAAAACGGAATTGGAGTAAGAAGCGCCGTAGGAATGGGATCGTTACCAGATAATATTCCGGTTGAAGTTGAAGCGGTTTTCGAATTATATTAAAGTTATGCCACAGATTAAATGATTAACATTGATTTTTTTATTGAATCATTAAGATATTTAATCTATGGCAAAAAAAATAAACGCATGAATACAAATACACCACAAACAAGAATTGCAACTTTCGGAGAATTATTACTTCGGATGAGTGTTGCAGATGGAAATCGGTTTACGCAGGCCAGTGAAATAAAAGTTCATGTAGGCGGTGCCGAAGCTAACGTTTGTGTTTTACTTTCTCAACTCGGTATCCAAACCGATTATATTACCCGATTACCGCAAAATGATCTGGCACAATTGGCTTTAAACGAACTTCAAAAATATAAGGTAAATACATCCAAATGTGTATATGGCGGAGAACGTCTAGGTTTATATTTTGTAGAAGCCGGAAATCAAATCAGGCAATCGCAGGTTATTTACGACCGCAGCAATTCTTCATTTGCGACTATTAAGGAAAATGAAATTGACTGGGATTTGGCTTTCGCCGACGTAACTCATTTTCACTGGTCCGGAATTAGTCCGGGAGTTTCAAATGAAGCTGGTTTGGTTTGCAAAGAAGCGATTCTTAAAGCACATGAAAAAGGATTACCCATTTCTTCTGATTTTAATTACAGATCCAAACTTTGGCAATACGGAAAACATCCTTCTGAAATTATGCCCGATTTACTTCAATACAGTACCATTACTGTTGCAGATTTAGATGCTATAGAAATTTACTTTGGAATAAAAACCGATAAAAACGAAAGCGACGCAAATCGTTTTCAGAAAACATACGAATTATTAAACGAGAGAATGCCTTTTCTACAAACACTGGCCATGAGTTTTAGAAAATCTGATGGATTAGCTCATTTATACAAAGGAATGCTACTTCACGAAGGTCGTTTTTACGAAACCAAAGAATACAAAATACATTTGGTAACCGATCAAATCGGATCCGGAGATGCTTTTAACGCAGGGCTATTATATGGATTGTCCAATAAATTATCTTCACAAGAATGCATCGATTGGGCAACTGCCTGCGGAGTCATCAAACAAAGTATACACGGAGATTTTGCCATGAGCAATCCAACAGAAATAAGTCATTTTATAGCAAATGGCGCAAGTAACAGAATCAATAGATAATTTAGAATTAAGAATATGTACAGCATTTTAAAAGCACAAGGCGTACTTCCGTTAGTAACACAAATCAATATCGAAACAGCCAAAATAGTGTTGCAGTCAGCGGCTGATGCTGGAATAAAAATCATCGAATTCGCAGCCCGTGCAGACGATGCCAAAGAAGTATTTGCCCAAATGATTGCATTTAAAAACACCAACAATCTGGATATCAGAATAGCTGTTGGTTCTATTTTAAGTGTTATCGATGCTGAAAAGTATCACAAATTAGGTGCAGATTGTATTGTATGCCCTCACACCGATTTAGAAATTGGCAATTATTGCCTTAAAAATAACATTTACTGGATTCCCGGCGCAGCAACTCTTAATGAAATACTTCACGCCAATAAATTAGGTGCTGATCTTGTAAAACTTTTTCCTGCTGATAAAATTGGAGGACCGGGATATGTAAAAGCAATTAGAGCGCCGTTTCCAAATTTAAGAATCATGCCAACCGGAGGCGTAACCTTAGAAGAGAGCAATTTAAAATCCTGGTTCAAATCGGGTGTTGTTTGCGTTGGAATTGGTTCTAATTTATTTTCTAAAGAAATGCTTTTGAATTTAAATTATGAGCAATCACTTAACGCTTTTAAAAATTTGATTGAAGTTGTAGAAAAAACAAGAAACTAGATTATGCAAACAAATTGGTGGAAAATTAATTCCGAAATTAACGTTGACACTCCATTTTTAGCCGCTTACGAAGATCGTATCCGATTTAATCTGGAACGGCTTATTGGCGCCGTAAATGGTGATACTCAAAAATTAAGACCTCACATCAAAACACATAAAATAGGCGAAATTCTGGAGTTGTTTAAAATCTGTAACATCAAAAAAGTAAAATGCGCTACCATTGCTGAGGCGGAGCTTGCCGCACTTCATAAAATTCCGGATGTGCTTCTGGCCTATCAGCCTATCGGTGTAAAAAAAGAGCGATGGATTTCTTTAATACAAAAATATCCCGAGACCGATTTTTCAACTATTGTCGATAATCCAGAATCAGCGAAAGCCTTAAATGAAATTGCAGGGAAAAACAAGCTCAAACTAAATATTTATTTAGATCTGAATACCGGAATGAACAGAACCGGAATATCAATTTCTGAAGAATGGATCGAATTAATTGGTGATATTCTTCTACTAAAAAACATTCATTTTTCCGGAATTCACATTTATGACGGACATTTAAAAGGAAGTGGTGAAGAGAGAGAATTACAAGCAGCAGCTTCATTTTCAATTATTAAAAAGGAAATCGAAAAACTACAATCAAAGTTCAGTTACGAATTAAAAATTGTAGCCGGAGGATCCAATACATTTCCATTTTATGCCAAACAGGATAAAGTAGAATGCAGTCCCGGAACATTTGTTTTTTGGGATTCAAATTATCAAATTAATTTACCGGAACAAGAATTTAAACCTGCTTTGGCCATTGTTGGAACCATCATTTCAAAACCAACAAATTCTACAATTTGTATTGATATTGGATACAAAGCAGTTTCATCAGAAAATCCGATTGATAAAAGACTCGTGATTTTAAACGATGAAAATCTAATTCCGGTCTCACATTCAGAAGAACATCTCATTTTAGAAAACCGAGGCAAAAATCAATATGAAGTTGGTGATATAATTTATGCTCAACCTTATCATGTTTGCCCAACCTGCGCCCTTTATGATACGGTCGAGGTAATTAACAAAGAACATCAAATTTGCGATGAGTGGAAAGTTATAGCTCGCAGCAGAAAAATTAATATTTAAGTCCATCAATATGTTTATAATAGACGCCCATTTAGACCTGAGCATGAATGCAATGGAATGGAATCGAGATTTAAGAAATGACGTTGCCACTTTACGTCATTTAGAAAAGGGAATGACCGACAAACCAGATCGTGAACGTGCAACGGTTTCGTTTCCTGATTTACGAAAAGGCAATATCGGGATTGTGGTGGCCACTCAAATTGCAAGGTTTGTAAAACCGGATAGCATTATTCCGGGTTGGAATTCCCCTGAACAAGCCTGGGCGCAAACACAGGGGCAACTTACATGGTACAAAACTATGGAAGCAGCCGGAGAAATGGTTTCCATCACAGATAAAAAGTCGCTCCAAAAACAAATTGATTTATGGAATGATGGCACTCCAAACGATAAAAAACCAATTGGATATATTTTAAGTTTAGAAGGAGCCGATTCTATTATTGATGTTTCTTATTTAGAAAAAGCATACAATTACGGATTAAGAGCCATTGGACCCGCACATTATGGCCCGGGACGATATGCAAATGGAACGGATGCAACCGGAAAAATGAATCAAAACGGTCTTGATTTATTGAAAGAAATGGAACGTTTGAATATTATTTTAGATGCAACCCATTTATGCGATGATGTATTTTGGCAAGCTTTAGATCATTATAGCGGGCCTGTGTGGGCAAGTCACAATAATTGCAGAAAGCTTGTAGATCACAATCGTCAATACAGCGACGAAATGATTCAGGCCTTAATTTCCAGAGGTGCTGTTATTGGCGGTGCTTTAGATGCATGGATGCTGGTTCCGAATTGGGAAAGAGGTGTTTCTACACCTTTGGGAATGAAGTGCGATTTAGAAACTGTTTTTAAACACATGGATCACATTTGCCAGTTAGCCGGAAACGCAAACCATATTGGGATCGGTTCTGATCTTGATGGTGCGTTTGGAACAGAACAATCTCCTTATGATTTAAATACGATTGCCGATTTGCAAAAACTCGTTCTTATCTTTAAAAACAAAGGATATTCAGATGAGGATTTAGATAAAATCTTTCATCAGAACTGGATTAATTTCTTAATGAAAAATTGGGATTAGATAAAAACTAAACTTGGAACTGCCTTCTTATACAATTGTAATTTTGCGTCGTTAGGATCAACTTCTGTGACAACATAATCAACCTCAGATAAGTTGGCAATTTTCATTTTTAGAACAGTATCTAGTTTTTCAGAAATAGTAAGGATAGCAGTTTTCTCAGAAGCCTGAATCATTGCTTTTTTTACCTGAACGGTTTCCCAATCAGAATCTGAGAATCCACCTTCGATATCTAAAGCATTAGTTCCTAATATCAACAAATCAACTTTAATATTAGCCAATTGATTATAGACATCGCCGCTCACGCACATTTGGCTGTATGATGAAATGCTCCCGCCAATCATGATAATTTTAACATTAGGCTTATCTAAAAGTTCGACTGCAGATAAAACAGTAACGGTAAAAATAGTCAGATTCATGGCATCAGGAATTAATCGAATGAACTCACGAATTGTAGTTCCACCACCAATTAATAAAACCATTCCGTCACGGAGTAAACCTAAAGTTTTTTGTGCAATGATTTGTTTTGATTCTCCTGCATAAGTTTGATTTGAAGAAGAATGATGGTATGCTTTAGTCATAGCTCCGCCTTTCACCTTAATCAATAATGATTCTGATTCAAGTTCATTTATATCACGTCTCACAGTATCTTCTGAAACAAATAATTTAGCCGAAAGTGTTTCAAAACTTACACGGGTATGCAAGTTAATCTCTTTTAAAATAAGATTTTTACGTTCTTCCTTGCTGTAGTTTATCACTTCATTATCATTATTCATGCAAATTCAATTTTATTGAAAACAAATGTAAACAATAAATGCAATATTATTGCGAAACAAATTATAACACACTGTAATAAAATAGTTAATCAGTCTATTTTAAAGACTTTTAAACACAAATAAGATTTGCAAAAAAAATGCAGTTTAATTTACAAACGATAACTTTGTTTAACAAACCCAGAAAACCAGCCATGCTAAAAAATATATTCTTTCTATTGATATTTTGCTATTCCATCAGCAATGCACAAACATCTTCTGAAAACGGTTCGATAATTCCTGCTCCAAATTCATATAAAGCAACTGGAGACAGTATTAATTTAAATGGGCAAATAAAAATTTCTTTTGAGAAAAATAAATTTAGTCCAAAAGAACTTAAAACAGCTCAAATTTTCGAATCGGCTATAAACAGAAATGTTGCTTCGAAAAAGAGTGCTATTGAGGTATTATTTATTACGCAAAACCCATCTTCCTCATTAAAAAAAGAAGCTTACAAAATAAATATCAGCACAAAAAAAATAACCGTTACAGGAAGTGAAGAAGGATTATTCTACGCCGTTCAGAGTTTATTGCAAATGTTGCCAAATAAACCATTGACAAAAGAGATAAAAATGCCTTGCGTAACCATCGAAGATGCACCAGGATACGCTTATCGAGGTTTGCACCTGGATGTTTGCCGGCACTTTTTTACTGTTGATGTTATAAAAGATTTTATAGCACAAATATCCAGTTATAAATTAAATAATTTTCATTGGCATTTAACAGATGATCAGGGCTGGAGAATTGAGATAAAAAAATATCCAAAATTAACAGAAGTCGGATCTAAAAGAGCGCAGACTTTAGTTGGCAATAAATTCGAAAGATCTCCGTATTTTTTTGATGGAAATCCATACGGAGGTTTTTATACGCAGGAAGAAATTAAAGAAGTTGTAAAATTTGCTGAAGAGCATTATGTTAATATCATTCCCGAAATCGAAATGCCCGGTCATGCAACTGCCGCTGTTACCGCTTATCCAAATTTATCCTGTTTTCCCGATCGCCCTTATAAAGTTGTAGAATATTGGGGTGTTTTTGAAGACATTTTCTGCGCAGGAAAAGAGGAAACTTTCACTTTTTTAGAAGATGTTTTAACTGAAGTTATAGCTTTATTTCCTAGTAAATACATTCATATTGGTGGTGACGAATGCCCAAAAACGAGATGGAAAGTTTGCCCTAATTGCCAAAAGAGAATCAAAGATCTAGGTTTGAAAGACGAACATGAATTACAAGGTTATTTGACAAAAAGAATAGAAAAATTCCTGAATGTAAACGGCAGGCAAATTTTGGGTTGGGATGAAATGCTCGAAGGCGGACTAGCACCAAACGCAGCAGTTATGTCCTGGAGAGGAGAATCGGGCGGAATTAATGCAGCCAAACAAAAACATCTTGTTATAATGAATCCGGAACAATATCTGTATTTAGATTACAATCAGGGATATTCTCCACAAGAACCTTTAACGGTTGGACGGTTAGTTACAGTTGAGAAAATATATAATTACAACCCAACTCCTGTTGATAGCCTGACAGTTGAAGAGCAAAAATATATTTGGGGTGTTCAATCCAATCTTTGGTCAGAATATTTGACGAACCCGGCAAAATTAAATTATCAGCTTTATCCCAGAATGTTTGCTTTGGCAGAAATTGCCTGGACCGAACCTCAAAACAAAAATTACAATACTTTTGTCCTGAACAGAATGCCGCATCATATTGAAAAATTAGAATTACAAAAAAGATTATATAAAGTTCCGGCACCAGTTGGAGCAAATGAAACAGCATTAATCGCTTCAAAATACCTATTAGATCTCAAACCAACAATCAGAAATGGAAAGATTTTCTACACTATTGACGGTTACAATCCAGATGAAACTGCGGAACTTTACACAAAACCTGTCACCATAAATATTCCAAAAGGAGAATTCAGAGTTATAAAAACGGTTCAGATTAGCCCAAGTGGCAGAAAAAGTTCCATTAGTAAAATTTTGATTAGAAATCCAGAGCAAAAACCGGCTTTAGCTACAAAACCAACTAAAAAAGGTTTAAAATATGATTACTACACCGGAACCTTATTTCAACAAGTTCAGGATTTAGAATTAATAAAACCAATTAATTCAGGCATTTTTGAAGGCGAAGTAAGCAGCGAAAAATGGAAATCAAAAACAGAGCGCTATATAGGATTAAAATTTGACGGATACATCTATATACCAGAAACTTCAAATTATACAATTTCGACGCTTTCAGATGATGGATCGAAGCTTTTTATCGATAATGAATTGATTGTAAATAACGATGGTATTCATTGGCTTAATGAAGCCTACGGAGTTGCGAAACTAGAAAAAGGGTTTCACAAAATTAACATCAGTTATTTTGATCAGATTGGCGGAACTACTTTAAGCTGTTTTATTCAGCAGGAAGGAAAAGACAAACAGGAAATAAGTGCTTCACAATTGTATTACGAATAAGGCATAAAAAAAGCATCCGCTACAACGGATGCTTTTTTTATTTAAAACTATTTTCTTTGAATTATCCTTTTAAGCTTGCAGCTAAATATTCACGGTTCATACGTGCAATATTTTCAAGAGAAATTCCTTTAGGGCATTCTACTTCACAAGCTCCAGTGTTGGTACAGTTACCAAAACCTTCCAAATCCATTTGGTGAACCATGTTTAATACACGGTCAGTAGCCTCAACTTTACCTTGTGGCAACAAAGCAAACTGAGAAACTTTTGCACCAACGAATAACATTGCTGATGAGTTTTTACAAGTTGCAACACAAGCTCCACAACCAATACAAGCAGCAGCATCAAATGATTTGTCTGCGTCGTCTTTGTTAATTGGAATTGTATTTGCATCAATTGTATTTCCAGAAGTATTTACCGAGATAAATCCTCCAGCGTGTTGAATTCTGTCAAAAGAACTTCTGTCAACAACTAAATCTTTAATTACAGGGAAAGCTTTTGCTCTAAATGGCTCGATAAAAATCGTGTCACCATCTTTAAACATACGCATGTGCAATTGACAAGTTGTTACTCCTCTGTCTGGTCCGTGTGCTTCTCCATTGATGAATAATGAACACATTCCGCAGATTCCTTCACGACAATCGTGATCAAATGCTACTGGCTCTTCTCCTTTGTTGATTAATTGTTCGTTAAGAACATCAAGCATTTCAAGGAAAGACATATCTGGTTCAATTCCGTCGATTGGGTAATCAACAATTCCTCCTTTATCTTGGGCGTTTTTCTGACGCCATATTTTTAATGTAAGTTTCATACTGTTTTAGTTTGAAAGTCATAAAGTCGAAAGTCGAAAGTCTTGACATTTGCCATTAGACTTTAAGACTTTTGTCTTTTGACTAATTGCTATTTGTAACTACGCTGTACTAATTTAATGTTTTCGTAAACCAGAGGTTCTTTGTGTAATACGGCATCACTTGGTTTTCCTTTGTATTCCCAGGCTGCAACGTATGCAAAGTTTTCGTCATCACGAAGTGCTTCTCCTTCTTCAGTTTGGTATTCTTCACGGAAGTGACCTCCACAAGATTCATTACGGTGCAATGCATCTTTCGCGAACAATTCTCCTAACTCCAAGAAATCGGCAACACGTGTCGCTTTCTCTAATTCCTGATTAAATTCGTTAGCGCTTCCAGGAACTTTTACATCTTTATAAAACTCTTCACGTAGAGCAGCAATTTCTTCGATAGCTTCAGTTAAACCTTTAGCATTACGAGCCATACCTACTTTATCCCACATGATTTTTCCTAATTTCTTGTGGAAATAATCTACAGAATGAGTTCCTTTATTATTGATAAATCTGTCGATTTGATCTTTTACAGCTTTCTCTGCTTCTACGAATTCTGGTAAATCTGTAGAAATTTCTCCCATTTTAATATCCGGAGCTAAATAATCTCCAATAGTATAAGGTAATACGAAATATCCATCAGCTAAACCTTGCATCAATGCAGAAGCTCCAAGTCTGTTTGCTCCGTGATCAGAGAAGTTAGATTCTCCAATTGAGAAACATCCCGGAATTGTAGTCATTAAGTTATAATCAACCCAGGTTCCTCCCATTGTATAGTGAACCGCAGGGTAAATCATCATTGGTGTTGTATAAGGATCTTCGTCAACGATTTTGTAATACATCTGGAATAAGTTCCCGTATTTACTTTTCACGATTGCAGCTCCTAGTTTAGTTACCAAAGCAGTATCTTTATCATCTAAACCTTTTACATAAGCATCTTCAGTTCCGTAACGTTTAATTGCTGCTGCGAAATCTAAGTAAACTGCTTCTCCTGTTTTGTTAACTCCAAAACCGGCATCACATCTTTCTTTTGCAGCACGAGACGCAACGTCACGAGGTACTAAGTTACCAAAAGCCGGGTATCTTCTTTCTAAGAAATAATCTCTTTCCGCTTCAGATAAATCAGTTGCTTTTTTCTTTCCTTCACGAATTGCCTGAGCATCTTCTAATTTTGCAGGAACCCAAATACGTCCGTCATTACGTAACGATTCTGACATCAAAGTCAATTTTGACTGGTGATCTCCGGAAACCGGAATACATGTTGGGTGAATTTGTGTGTAACAAGGATTTGCGAAAAACGCTCCTTTTTTATGAATTTTCCAAGCTGCTGTTGCGTTACTTCCCATAGCATTTGTTGACAAGAAAAATACGTTTCCATATCCTCCAGAACCAACTACTACTGCGTGAGCAGAATGTCTTTCTATTTCTCCTGTAACTAAGTTACGAGCGATAATACCTCTTGCTTTTCCGTTCACGATTACGATGTCAAGCATCTCGTGACGGTTGTACATTTTTACTTTACCACGACCAATCTGACGGTTCATTGCAGAATAAGCTCCTAACAATAATTGTTGTCCAGTTTGTCCTTGTGCGTAAAAAGTACGAGAAACCAAAGTTCCTCCAAAAGAACGGTTATCTAAAAGTCCGCCATATTCACGAGCCAATGGCACCCCTTGAGCCACACACTGGTCAATAATATTTGCCGAAACTTCAGCCAAACGGTGAACGTTTGCCTCACGTGCACGGTAGTCACCACCTTTTACAGTATCGTAAAACAATCTGTAAACTGAGTCACCGTCACCTTTATAATTTTTTGCTGCATTGATTCCCCCTTGTGCTGCAATAGAGTGCGCACGTCTTGGTGAATCCTGAAAGCAAAATGCTTTTACGTTATATCCTAACTCAGCCAAAGTAGCTGCTGCAGAACCTCCAGCTAAACCTGTACCAACAATGATAATATCTAAATTACGCTTGTTAGCAGGGTTTACTAAATTAATATGATCTTTATAATTTGTCCATTTGTCCGAAATAGGACCATTTGGAATTTTTGAATCTAATGCCATTATAATTGATATTAATTATTGAAATGATGAAATAATGCGATAATTACGAAAAGTGCCGGTACTACAACTGCAAACCAGTAACCTACTTTACTTAAAAATCTAGAGTATTTATTGTGCATTCCCACTGATTGAAGAGAAGATGCGAATCCGTGCCAAAGGTGAAAACCTAAAAGCACGAAAGAAATGCAGTATAATCCCGTACGAATTGGATCGTGGAATTTGTGCACTAACTCTCCATAATACCTTGTAGCATCTGGCGCAGTACCCGCAATGTATTTATAACTAACTTCTGGAAACCAAAAATCATAAAAGTGCAATCCTAAGAAAGCCAAGATTACTAATCCAGAAATAATCATATTTCTAGAACTCCATGAAGCATTTGCAGCTCCATTGTATTTTGCATACGCAATTGGTCTTGCTGCAGTATTTTGAGCAGTCAGTACAAATCCCATAACGAAATGGAAAATTACTCCGAATGCCAAAACAGGTTGCATTACATATTGAATCAGCGGATTGTAACCCATAAAGTGAGATGCTTCGTTGAAAACATTTTCACTAATAACAGAAATGAAATTTAAGGTAACATGCAGCGCTAAAAACGTGATTAAGAATATTCCCGAAAGTGCCATTGCCACTTTCTTTAAGATGGAAGCATTCAACTGTGCAGATTGTGCCATAAGTGTTTAAGTAGTTTGTTTTAAAAAATTAGACAAAAATAACGCAATTAACAAAGAACTACAACCATTTCGTTGTTATTTATAATCATTTTAAAATAGACTACGTAGTACGTACTTTTACGTATAAAAAATACTTAATATCAAATAATTTTATTATAAAAAACTAAAAACATACACTTTACAGATAGTATTTAACACTTATATCAGCCCTAAAGACAGTCACAAAACTTTATCAAATTACTATTTTAATCAAACTTTTAATTTGTTTTCTTCAAAAGTGCCTTCACTTCGAAATTTTATAGACGAAAAAAATGGTCATTCCATAACATAATTTTACCTTTATCGGCTTCAAAAAAAATGAGAATGAAAACAGGAATTGATGCTATCTCTTTTGATGTAGCCAACATACACTTACCCATCAGAACTTTGGCAGTTGCCAGAAATATTGAACCAGAAAAATTAGAAAAGGGTCTCGGATTACTTAAAATGACCTTACCAGACGTTCACCAGGATGCTGTAGTTTTTGGAGCAAATGCTTTGACTAAACTTATTTTGGAGAACGAAATAAACCTAAATGAAATTAGCCGGATTTACGTGGGCACCGAAAGTGGCATCGACAGCTCAAAACCAATCAGCTCGTATTTAATTAATTTAATGGAACAGAAATTTGGCGAAGATTCTCTTGCCGAATGCGATGTTGTCGATTTTACTTTTGCCTGTATTGGCGGTGTTGACGCTTTGCAAAACTGTATTGATTTTGTAAAATTGAATCCAACAAAAAAAGCAATTGTGGTTACAACTGATTTTGCGAAATACGATTTAAATTCAACAGGAGAATATACACAAGGGGCGGGAGCTTTGGCAATGTTGGTAACTTCAAGTCCTAGAATTATTGCTTTTGATGAAAATTGGGCCACCAGTACAAAAGGTGTTTTTGACTTTTTTAAACCTTATAGAACTATATCAAAAGAAGCGATTACAAAAAACGAAAACAACGATCCGTGGTTTGATAATTTAGAAGCTGAAATCGAAATCCATAAAGACCAACCGGTTTTTGACGGTCAGTATTCAAATCAATGTTATATGGATCGTACGCGTAATGCCTATTTCTCTTTCAAGAAATTAAAAAATACGACCGAAACTTTATACAATACCTGGAATAGCATTATCATGCACCTTCCCTATTCTTTTCAGGGCCGAAGAATGTTATCTGAAATCTATGCTTTAGACAGTGCTGATAAAATAATTGCCGAAAATATCGAGCCTGCAGATTATCAGAATAAAATCAAAGAAGTTGGAAAATCTGATGACTATAAAAAGTTTGTAACCGAGAAATTACAGCCTGCCGAATTAGCTTCGTCTTTAATTGGAAACCTTTATACGGGTTCTATTTTCATGGGATTGTTATCGACTTTGGCTCATTATTACGATACAAAGCAAGAAGTTGCCGGAACTAAATTCGGTTTCCTGGCTTACGGAAGCGGATCTAAATCGAAAGTATTTGAAGGAACAATTCAACCTGAATGGCAATTAGCTTTAGCTAAAGTCAAACTTTTTGAAAATCTGGAAGAAAGTACAGAAATTGGCTTTGAAACTTACGAAAGTCTTCATAAAAAACAACAGAAACAAAGTGTTCGAACTCCTAAAAACGAATGGGTTTTAGATGGAATTGAAAAAGAGATTCCTAATTTGATTGGGGCGAGATATTATAAATGGATTAAGTAATAAAATTCCAAATTTTTAAATTCCAAATTCCAATTTAATAAAATGCGCAGAACCTTTGTCAAAGTTTTAAACTTTGACAAAGGTTTTTTTATACGTAGTCAAATTACACACAATCTTGTCATTTCGACCGAAGGGAGAAATCACACAACTAATTCCGCAGACAAAGTCGCCAATCTTTATCGAGTTTCTAGTGTGATTTCTCCCTTCGGTCGAAATGACAAAAATACGTTAGAGCCTCAATGAAGACTAGCCCTTCTTATGCTGTTCAGTATAATGTTGATTTCCTTTTAAAACCTCGTCATGAACATTCATTCCGTTTGACATTCCCAGCATAAAGGCGGTTATAATTAAAAGTAGTTTTCTTTTTATCCAATGAAGTGGTCGCCTAGATTGCTCTAAACGTGTTTTGTTTTTGTGTTTATACATTTTGAAAATAATAAATGATTAGAAATTATTTTATCATCTTATGCGTTAAAGCGCATAAATGCCTGGAAAAAATCTAAGCGCTGTATAAACTTTTATATAAATTATTTGAAGTGATTGTTTCATTTATAAAAACAGTTTGTCTTATAAATGAAGTTAAATTTTGATGAAGAAGCGTTTGTATTTTTTGAATTATCAGAATTTGAAAACTACGAACTTGTTTAAACTCGAGATAATTTACAGGAAATGCGAACGCAATTTTTAATCGGGAAACAAATTGATTGAAAACATATAAACGAGATTTTTCAAAATCTAATTCTCGTCTTAAAATTACAAACGAAGACTGATAATAATCTGCCGATTTTGATTGAGAACCCAAAATACCATCATTCGCAATCACGACAAAAGCGAGAAAGATATAGATTAGATATTTTAGATGTTTATTCAATTTATGCTTAGGATTTACTGTTTTAATTCAACTTTCATTTGCTCCGCCAAAGGCTTAATTTTTTGATCATTCATCAAATAAGAATTAGCTTCTATGAACCATCTATTAAACTTCTCAATATCTTTTTTAATATAATATGCCTGCAAGACATTATAGGCATTTTCAGAATTATACGTTTTTTCTGTACATTCTTTGAAAACTTTACGACATACATTTTCCGCATCTTGTAAATTACCATTTTTAGTCTCAGCGTAAATTAATTCTTTATTTGTATAAGCATCTAGAGGTTCTTTTTGTAATGCAATTTTCAAAATATCAACCGCTTTTTGATACTGTTTAAGACAATTATAAGAAAATGCCAACTCAACCCGAAGACCTTTATATTCAGGATCTATTTTCTGAGCCTTCTCAAGGTATTCCAGTCCTTTTTCACATTCATTCCAACCATTATACATAAAACCCCAATTGTAAAGTCTTTTGACTGTGCCTTCATCTTCTTTATAAAACTTCAACCATTCAGGTATTTTATTAATATGCAATTCTTCAAACCTTGCTTCAGAAATAAAAGCTACTAAATTGTTATTTGGCTGCAAGCGATATTTCATTTGTCCGTCAATCTCTCTTCTTTTTGGAATAAATTTACCGGCTGGGTCGATTTTAAATGTTCCCTCATAATCAAAGGTCAATCCAGCTTGCGGATCAATGTAAATAAATCCATACGGATAAGCACCTGTACTGTCCGCGGAAAATGCAACCCATTTATCTTCACTTTGAACAAATTTTTTATCAAATTGAAGCTGATTTTGCGCAGAAATATTGAATACAAAAAGTAAAACAAATAAGGTAAAAATCTTCTTCATATTTAATTTTAGTTTGGCTTAAGATTAAAATATCAATTCAAATATATAGATTTCATTTCACTTTCCATTACCATTAATTATTAGTTATTACAAACAAATTGTTTCAGATACAAATTACAAATTCAATAAACTTTCTTTATAATTCTTAGAAACCGGAAGCTCAATTTGAGTTAGAATTACTGTATTTGAATTTCTCCAGGATTTAAAATGAGTCGGATTTATTAAATGTGAGCGGTGAATTTGAACCAGGAAAGCAAAATCTTCGAGAATTGTTTTGAGCGAAGAACGAATCAGTTTTGAATGGAGTTTTTCGTTTTCGAGATAGAAAATCTCCACATAATTCTGAGCGTTGGAAATACAAACTAAGTCGGCTTTTTTGATTTTCAAAATGTCTAATTTATTTTCTCCTGTGAAGATAAGAACATCATCTTTTATCGGAATGAGTTTGATTAAATATCTTCTTGCCAGAAGAATTACGGGAGTTAAAATCAAGGCTATTTTGATAAAAATGATAGATAAGAATTCGGCAAAATTATATCCGCCTTTTAAAATGGGGCTTTTATAAAAGACATAAATTCCAAACAAATAAATGATAAAAAAGAAAACAATGCATCCGATTTCTAAACTGAGATTCCATTTTGAGATTTTCTTGTAAATACTTTTTTGAAGAAAGGCCAAAACACTGTAACACAAAAAAGCCAAAACACTAAAACCAAAACTGATGAAAAACCAGGATCGGAAATTTAAAGTTCCGTCATCAAAAGGTTTTATTATAAAAGCGAAAGCAAAAATCCATACCGCCATAAGCAGCCCCACTACGAGATGATGTTTTATTGATGGATTTAATTCTTTCATTACTTATAAATAGTAAACTTGTTATGGGACAAAGTAAAACCAAGATTTTCGTAAATCATCACATTTTCTACTCTTCTTTTATTTGTGGTTACTTCAATGCTTTGTAACTTATGCTCTTCTGCATATTGCATAATCTTTTCTATAAGTTGTCTTCCGATGCCTTTGCCACGATGCTTTTCACTTATAAAAAACTCTTGGATTTCACCAACTCGTCCGCAATGATGCAATAGATTTTGTGTGTGAAAACTAATAAAACCTACTCCTTCATTGTCTTTTTCTGCTATTAGATAAAAATTGTTTGGGTTGGCGAGATTTTCATTGAAGATTGCTGCGAAGACTTCGAAATCTAATTCTTCGTTTTCTAGTTCGCATATTGATTTGTAGACTAAGTCTAGGTCTGAGGTTTGGATTTTTCTTATTTTGGTGCTTGGATTCATAATATTATAAATATCAAAACAATAGCAATATTAATTTGTTAATACATTTCAGAAAGCTTTACACTTCCATTACCGATCCTTTTTAATTCTTCAAAATCTGCCAGCCATTCAATCGCTATAAATTTTGAACAATTATTTTTCACGTAATCTGACCAATCAATTAAAATTGCCGCACCATCATTTTTAATCTCGTCATTTACAAATTTAATTGTTTCTTTTGCTCCTACAGGCCCTTCTCCTCTTAGGTCAAAAACTACATTTCTTGTTCTTAAAAAAACTGAACATAATGAAAGCCTCTTTTTTTGACTATAATCAAGATTTTTCATCTTGTCTTTTCTGATAAATGTATCTATTTCGAAAATTTTTGAAATCATTGTACTTTTTAGATCTGCATTTCTTTTTAAATATTTAAACACCGTAGTTGGATTAAACATTCTTTTAAGCCTTGATTCTTCAAAACATTCGGCGAAAGCTAGAGGCATAAATATCTTTACATTTTCGTGATGTACCTCCCCTGCAAAAATAGCTACTAACTGTTCTTTCATCGTATCATAATGCGGACCTCCTTGCAAATAAATAACAACCAACTCCCCTTTCCTCAGCTCAAAAGGAGGTATAAAATATTGATCTGTTCTTATTCCTTTGCTTTCTAATAATACTTCATGCATTCTTTTGACAATTAAAACCATCACAATATACTAAAATTAAGAAAACGATTTTTGATTTAAATCGCAAAGAAAATTGTAAAACCGAGATTCGCGTGAGGGATAGAGGCGGTATCTCCCGATTTAGAAAAACAAGGCTTTTTAGTCGTAGTTTTTGTTAATCGGGAATATAGCCGAATCGCGATAGCTATCGGGACGACCCGGAGGGACACGCCCTTATTAAGATTCTAAGGTTCTGAGAGGCTAAGTTGCTGAGATTTCTTCAATATTGTCGTAATGAATTTTCAAGCATAGCCAAAGGTTTCAACCTTGGAGATTCAGATTATGACAATAACTTTGTGCCCTAGCGCCTTCGTGGCAAACCCTAAAACAAATAAGAAAACTTTAATAAATCAATCTTGCACCACTTCTTCAAAAATCACTAATTTTGAAATTCGAAGTTCAAAAACGAAATTATTATGAAATATCATCAAATAAACAGCGCTCTTTTTGTAAAAAATCGCAAAAAATTCACGGCAGAAATGAAACCTAACAGTGTTGCCGTTTTCAATTCTAATGACATTTATCCGGTTAGTGCTGATAGTACTTTGCCGTTTGCGCAACATAGAGATATTTTTTATCTGTGCGGTGTTGATCAGGAAGAAAGTATTTTGCTTTTATTTCCGGATGCGCCTTATGAGAACCAAAAAGAAATGCTTTTCCTGAAGGAAACCAACGATCATATCGCGGTTTGGGAAGGCGAAAAACTAACTAAAGAACGTGCTTATCAGGTTTCGGGAATCAGAACGGTTTATTGGCTGCAGGATTTTCATAAAGTTTTGAACGAAATGATGACGTATGCAGATACGATGTACATCAATACAAACGAACATTACCGCGCAACGATTGAAACTGAAACACGTGAAGCTCGTTTTATAAAATGGTGGAAAGAGCGTTACCCAGCGCACAATGTGGCAAAAAGCAATCCAATTTTACAACGCATTCGTTCTGTAAAAGAAAGCGAAGAAATCGATTTGATTCAACAAGCTTGTGATATTACAGAGAAAGGTTTCCGCAGATTATTATCATTTGTGAAACCAAATGTTACAGAATATGAAATTGAAGCTGAGTTAGCACACGAATTCATTCGTAACCGCTCTAAAGGTTTTGCTTACACGCCAATTATTGCGTCTGGAAATAATGCGAATGTTTTGCATTACATCGAAAACAACCAACAATGTAAAGCGGGAGATTTAATTTTATTAGACGTTGCGGCAGAATATGCAAATTATTCAAGCGATTTGTCGAGAACGATTCCGGTTTCTGGAAAATTCTCTGAAAGACAAAAAGCGGTTTATAATGCGGTTTTGAGAGTTAAAAATGAAGCAACAACGATGTTGACTCCAGGAACGCTTTGGAAACAATATCATATTGAAGTGGGTAAAATCATGACTTCTGAATTATTAGGTTTAGGATTAATCGACAAGGCTGATGTTCAGAACGAAAACCCGGACTGGCCCGCTTATAAAAAATATTTCATGCACGGAACTTCGCACCACATGGGATTAGACACGCACGATTACGGATTACTTCACGAGCCAATGAAAGCCAATATGGTTTTTACGGTTGAACCAGGAATCTATATTCCGGCAGAAGGTTTCGGAATTCGTTTGGAAGACAACGTTGTGGTTCAGGAAAAAGGCGCACCTTTTAACTTAATGCGTAACATTCCGATTGAAGCAGATGAGATCGAAAGTTTAATGAACTCATAATCTTACGATGAAAAAGATTTTTCTATTTGCTTTTTTAATGGTTTTAGGAAATGCTTTCGCGCAAACCGAAGGTTATTCAACAAACAACGATTCGAGCAAAACCTATTATAAAATATTCGGAAAAGGCGAACCGCTTTTGATTATTAACGGCGGTCCCGGAATGAACAGCAACGGTTTTGAGGGTATGGCAAAGATTTTGGCCGAAACTCAGGAAGCAATTATTTACGATCAACGCGGAACTGGAAAATCGAAGTTGAAGGAATTGAATTCGAAGACTATTTCGATGAAAATTATGGCGGATGATCTTGAAGCTTTAAGAAAACATCTGAAAATTAAAAAATGGAATATTCTGGGACATTCTTTTGGCGGAATGCTAGCCTCTTATTATGCCACGGTTTACCCGAACAGCATTAATAAACTGGTTTTATCATCGTCTGGCGGAATTGATTTGACTTTATTGAAAACGCCAAATCTGATTGAAAGAAATTTGAGTAAAGTCGAAAAAGATTCTTTGGATTACTGGAATGATAAAATCGAAAAAGGCGATACATCTTATTCCGCCCGTTTAGCACGCGGAAGAGCGATGGCGCCAGCTTATGTTTACGATCAAAAATATGTTCCCATTATTGCTGAAAGATTAACTCAGGGAAACGCAACCATAAATGGATTGCTTTGGGACGATATGCAAAAGATTAATTTTGACTGCAAAAGCAAATTAAAGTCCTTTAAAAATCCGGTTTTAATTATTCAGGGAAAAGAAGACGTGATCAGTAATCAAATTGGAGAACTGGCTCAAAAAACAATTCCGAATTCAAAACTGATTTTACTTGAAAACTGCCGACATTATGGTTGGCTGGATGCAAAAGAGAAATATTTTGGAGAGATAAATTCATTTTTAAAATCATAAAGAAATTTCATTTCTCGACCTTAAATATGACTTAGCGGATCAAAATAGACAAAAAGACGCTTGAAAAATTAGCATAATACCTTTATTTCTATAAATTTACATTAACAAAACAGAGAATAAATGAAAAAACTATTTCCACTTTTAATGTTACTTGTATATTTAATTAGTTTTGGTCAAGAATCGGACGAAAACAAACAACTTTTCAAAACCAAAATTAAAGCAGCCGTAACCGTAAATGACACCATTAATCTTGACAATTTTAAAGAATTAGCCATTATTCCCGGAGGCCATTTTAGAAAAGAACTTGAAAAAATAAATTATTTTTCTAAAATCATGACTGAAGATGAATTTAAAAAAGAAATAAAAAAAGCTGGATTAGACAATTCAAAATATAACTGGGAAACTAAAGAAGGCGTAAAAAACATATCTACAGATTACAAGAAGTTCATATTTATTGCTCAGACAATTTCAAATACCGATAAAAATATTCGTCAAATAATTATAGTTGATCCCATAAAAGGGAAAGTTTTTGAAGTCGAAGGAAAAGTAAAAACTAATGTTATTGGCATTTCTGCAGGGACTAAATATTTACCACAAGACATGAACAATGCAATGTTAAATGAACTAGTAAATTACATTAGAGCTAATTCTAAAAGTTATCAGTAATAAATAACTTTGCGGTTTTTTATATAATAAAATAGAAACGGTTTTCAGAAATGAAAGCCGTTTTTTTATTATAGGAAGCACAAAATTTCTTTTGGAGAATTTTCTTTTCACTTAAATTTAATATCTCATTTGTAACATTCCAAATACATATTCGACTTATTCAGAAAACTAAAACACTAGAAATCATGCAGGCACACGAAATAGATTATAAGATTTTTGGAGAAGAAATGCAATACGTAGAAATAGAACTTGATCCGCAGGAAATCGTAATTGCCGAAGCTGGAAGTTTTATGATGATGGAAAACAACATCCAGATGGAAACTATATTTGGAGATGGATCACAACAACAATCAGAATCAGGTTTGTTTGAAAAACTTTTGAATGCAGGAAAAAGAGTCCTCACCGGCGAAAGTCTTTTTATGACAGCCTTTTTAAACCAAGGTAATACAAAAAGTAAAGTTTCATTTGCTTCTCCATATCCCGGAAAAATTCTTCCAATTGATCTAACACAATTTCAAGGTAAATTTATTTGTCAAAAAAGCTCTTTCTTATGTGCTGCCAAAGGCGTTTCGGTTGGAATCGAATTTTCTCAAAAACTCGGTCGCGGTTTATTTGGAGGAGAAGGTTTTATCATGCAAAAAATAGAAGGAGACGGAATGGCATTTGTACATTCTGGCGGAACAATGGCTAAAAGAGAATTAGCGGCAGGCGAAATCTTAAAAGTTGACACAGGCTGTATTATAGGTTTCACTAAAGATGTCGATTATGATATTGAATTTATAGGCGGAATCAAAAACTCCATTTTTGGAGGTGAAGGTTTGTTTTATGCAACCTTAAAAGGTCCCGGAACTGTTTACATACAATCTTTACCCTTTAGCAGATTGGCATACAGAATCATTGCATCGGCACCTCGATCTGGCGGAAATAGCCGTGAAGAAGGAAGCCTCCTTGGCGGACTCGGAAATCTTTTGGATGGTGACAATCGGTTTTAATTTAACTAAGATAATTACAAACGGCTTTCATTTCTGAAAGCCGTTTTTTTATCTCAAAATATGATTTGATATAAAAAACACAATAACACTATCGAATAAATATTAACTCAAAACGATATATATTTCTTATACCGCTTGTGCTTTCTTATCTTTGTGCTTTAAAATTTAAATTCTCATATTGAAAAACATTTTATATAAAAACACCAAAATATCGTATACCGATTCGGGCGAAGGAAACGCAATTGTACTACTTCACGGCTTTTTGGAAAACAAAAAAATGTGGCAGGAATACGTTATTTTTTTTTCCAAACAATATCACGTAATCACAATTGATTTATTAGGACATGGCCAATCAGATTGTTTAGGTTACGTTCATACTATGGAAGAAAATGCAAATGCTGTACAAGAAGTTTTAACCTCATTAAAGATTGAAAAAGCTATTATTCTCGGACATTCTATGGGTGGTTATGTTGGTTTGGCTTTCGCCGAATTATATCCGAAAAATATTCAAAAACTAGTTTTACTGAATTCAACTTCAAAAGAAGACAGTGTCGAAAAAAAATTAAACCGAACACGTGCCATAAAAGCTGTAAAACAGAATTATGTGAGTTTTGTTAGTTTAGCGATTGCGAATTTATTCAGCGAGAATAACAGAATAAGATTAGTTGACGAAATTGAAAAAGTAAAAGAACAGGCTTTAAAAACGTCTCTACAAGGAATTGTTGCTTCTCTGGAAGGAATGAAGATCAGAAAAGATCGCGAAGCTCTTTTACATGAAAATAGATTTCCGGTTTTATTGATATTAGGCAAAAAAGATCCTGTTTTAAATTATGAAGATAGTCTCTCGCAAATTGAAGATACGACTGTCGAATTGGTTTCTTTTGACGACGGACATATGAGCCAGATTGAAAATAAAGAAGAGTTAAAACCCGTTTTACAGGAATTCTTTAGCAAGTAAAATCAAAAAAGGCCGTTTCAAAAATTTCGAAACAGCCTTTTTATCATTTGTGGGGGCAAAAAATCTTAATTATTGTAATAATATATATTTTTCGATTTAGATATGATTGCTCTTTATCAAATCGGTTCAACCCTTTTTTAGATGGGCCAAAGATATTTTAATATTCGTAATTGTTCAACAAACACTTGTTAAAAAAAGCCTGATTTTTAGCTTAAAAATCACTTTTATCTAAACTGTATGTTTTCTTTATTTTTAAAATAGACTAAATAATAAATCTTAACAAAAAGAAAGAATTCTTTTAAAAATATAACATTACGATTCGTTAATCTTAATTAACAATCTGATAATTAGGCTTTAATTTCTCTTACGCACCGAAATTAAGTGTTATTTCCTAAAATTTACAGATGCTTCAACGTCATACAAATTAGTTTTCGGGAAAGAAAAAAGCAAAAAATTAACCGAAATATTAGAAAACTGACTTCTAAAAAATTCTTGATTACAAAAAAGCAGAATTTACCAGATATCCTTTTTCAACAAGCTCTTTCTTTTCTTTAAGATGATGCGTTTTTCCATCTTTAATTAGAACTAAGCTATTTGAAACCTTTAGTACATTTTGATAATTATGATCTGTTATAATTACCCCTTTCTTATGTGAATTATTCAATATCATTTCATTAACAACATCAATCATCAAGGGCGCTAATCCATTATAAGGTTCATCAAGCAAAACAAATTTAGAAGAATTAAAAAGCACAATCTTAATTTCAAGATACCTCAATTCACCACTTGACAAAAATTTTATTTTTTTTTCGAGTATTGAATTAATCATTTTGTCTTCACAAAAATCCATGATTGCTTTTTTATCGATAGATAATAAAATTACTTTTTTTACAGACAAATGATTAGGAATAAATTGGTCCTGATGCAAATATCCAATTTCAGTAAACATATTTTTGTTGTTCTTTGAAATTCCATCAATTCTAATACATTTATTTGGAGCTGGCACCAAGCCAAAAATAATTTTTAATAATGTTGACTTTCCTGAACCATTTCTCCCCAACAAACCAATAATTTCATTAGTTTCACACTTCAGATAAACATCAGACAGTAGCACCTTACCATTGTAACTGATTTGAATTCCATCGACTTCCAGAATATGCTTTTTCAAATTAACTTCCTTATTATAAAAACTATCAAACCGACAATAACAACCGTAAAACATGTAAAAAGATAACTAACTAACAAAAGCTGCCATTTTGGAATACCATTATTCGCATAAAACAAATAATCATTTTTCCGGTACAATTCTTTAAAAACGATACTCATTAAAAATCCAAATCCAACAAACATTATAAAAAAATAATCAAATCCCCCAATTAAAACAGAAATTGCACAGAACGTTAAATTCACAAGCAACGTCGTCTTGAAAAACTCAAATATGTTTAATAGCTTTCTGATAATTAATTAATTTTCTCTTCAAAAGGAATACTAACATCAAAAATTTCGTTTAACAGTAATACAATTTCTTCCAAATAACTATTCAGAATTTCTTTTGTAATGGTTATATCCAATTCTTTCTCTTCTTTAAATCCGAAAGGCAAAAATCCAGATTTTAGGTTTTTAAAAGAAATAATTCCAACTTCAATTGGAAAATCTTTCGCTTGCTCTTCAAACATAAACGCATAAGCCAAAACCTGAATAATTTTATCGTTTTTAAGCTCCTGTGTTAATCCGTTCCAGGATTTCAATATCACATTCGCCTTTTCAACTTTTCCGGTCTTATAATCAATGATTCTTATTTTTCCGTTGCGTAACTCAATTCTATCTACATTTCCTTTAATTAAGACAGGAAATGGCAAATTTGGATGAACGAGTTCACGTCCGTATGTTTGTTCTAAAGCTATAATTTGAATTGCATCACCATTCTTAATTGATTCTAATTCCATTTTCAGGAAATTTGAAACGTTACGTTTTGCCACTTCAAAAGCCAAAAGGTTTCGTCCCTTTTTAATTTCACCTTCTTTATAAACTAATTTAAATTGTTTTAAAACTTCATCATCTAACAATTTAAAACAATTTGAAATATCACTTTCAGAAATAAATTTACCTACAAAAGGATCATAAAGCGCTTTTAAAGTTTCATGAATTATGGTACCCAATGTATTTAAAGCAATATTCTCTTCTACTTCTTCCACCTCTCTAATGCGAAGTATTTTTTGGAAATAAAAATCAATTGGATTCCGAATATAACTAGTCAATGCCGATGGCGAAAAACCTGCTACTGCAATTTCTCTTAAACGTTCCATAACAGCTCCTGATTTTGGAACAACCATTGGCTGATAAGCTGTAGTTGGCAAAACTGGATTATAAATATCAAAAGTAAGATTATGCCCGGGCTGTTTTTCAACTTCTAACTGCGTGATAAAACGACTTCGTTCACCAGCGTCTAAACCGTCGTTTTCGGTATTATAAATCAGGTAAATGTTTTTTGCCCTTTGTAATAAATGATAAAAATGATAAGTATAAATAGCGTCTTTTTCTTTAAATGTTGGAAGACCCAATTCTTTCTTTACATCATATGGAATAAAAGAATTTTGAGATTTCCCTGCCGGAAATTTCCCCTCATTCATAGAAGTTACAATTACGGTTTCAAAGTCTAAAACGCGACTCTCTAACACTCCCATAATTTGCAATCCCCGAAGAGGCTCTCCTTCAAACGATACTTCGGCAACATCGATAACTTGTTTATAGATCGCGTACAAAGTGTCAATATTATCGATATGCTTATGTTGCAGATAATAATTAGTCAACTTATTAATGACCTTAAAAATAGCATAGACAAAAGCCTTAGCTATTTTTTCATCTTCATTATCATTGCTGAAATTTTCTTTTATTAAAAGTAAAAGTGTCGAAATATTCTCAAGAACCGCCACTGCACCTTTCTCCCATTTTTTAAATAATAAAAGAAATAAGTTTGATGGATTAGAATTAAGCTCAACAAGCCTGTTATGAGTAATAAACGTATAATTATTCTCTTTGATAATCTTTACCAGATTACCGGCTTTGGCATAAGGTTCAACCAAAGGATGCGTCAAAACATCAAGTATATCTTTGTAATAAAGTACATAACTCTCACTTTTTCTTGAAAGCGCATTAGTATGCATTTTAAACAATTTGGCAATCAATATTTGAGATGGGTTGTTTTTACCAGAATATCCCATTGTTATATTTAAAGCACCAACAGAAGATGGCAAAGCATATAAAACTGGCATAAGAAGATTTTCTTCCCCAAGAACAATTGCAACTTTATCAAGTGAAGAAATTTCGTTTTCAGTGATTATATTTTCTATAATACTCCCTGCAAGTTTTGCTTGCCCAATAGTTTTTGGAGTTCCTATTATCTGAATATTTTTAGATTGAGAAAAGTCATCAACAATCCATTCAAATAGATTTGCTTTGTAATGTTTCCAGTTTTCTTTAAAACGCCGAACAAAAAGACCTGCATCATGATAAGGATCATTTAAAAAAGTCTGGTCTACATCCCAATATATCTTAGCCTGGTCAAGAGCAAGAAGATGTTGCACTATTTTTTCCTCTGCAGCATTTAAAGCATTAAATCCGGCGAAAATAAAAGTACGATTCGAAATTGTATTCGAAAAATGATTTAAATTATTGACTGCTTCTCTATAAATCAGACCCTGATATCCAATTGATTTGTTCAATAAATGTTCATAGAGTGAAGTATAATATAAAGGCAGAAGTTTCCAAAAATCAATATAATTCTCTAAAAGTTTTGTTTTATTTTCAACTTCAATTCCCCACTTCTTAATATCCTCAATATCTTTTAAATAAGATAAAACATGAGATGGATCTAAAAGATAGCGATCGATTTCATTAAAATCCTGCAAAAGTGTTTTTGCCCAATTAGCAAATAGCTCAAATGATTGTTGGTTCTGTTTTTCAGTTACAGAAAGATATACTTCATAGAATTCAAACAGTAACTCAATTGAATCTACAGAACGAATTGAAGCTACATCTTGCACGAAGTCTTCAATACTAATAATTTCAGGAGAAAGAATCGTTTTGTTAGTTTCTTTTTTTAAAGCTTCTATCAAAAAGACTTTAGCTCTTTTGTTTGGCAAAATTATAGTTGTATCGGCAAGTTTTGCAGAAAAATCACGAATTACAACAGTTGCAATTTTTTCTAAAAAAGAAGTATTTATCATTTGATAAAAATAAAAAAAGCCATTCAATTAAGAATGGCTTTTAGTATTTATTTAAACAGTAAATTATAGTTTACCTTGGTATTTAGAACCAATGTGTCTAATTTCTGTTCTTCTGTTTTGTGCTTTACCTGCAGCAGTTTTGTTACTTGCAACTGGTTGAGAAGGTCCAAAACCTTTAGAAGTTAAGTTCTCTGCGTTAACACCTCTTTCAATTAAAGCGTTCATTACAGCAGCAGCTCTGTCTTCAGAAAGTTTTTGATTCAATTTAGCAGAACCTGTACTATCTGTGTGTCCTTCAATGCTGAATTTCGCGTTTGGATAGTTGATAAGGATTTGTTTGATTGCATCTAATCTAGCTTGAGTTTCTTTGTCTCCAGTTTTGAAAGTAGCTTTACCTGAGTTAAAGTATACCGCTCTAGCTTGAACTTTAAGATCTTCTAAAGCTTCAGTAGTTACTTCAGGACAACCTCTGTTAGAAGCAGGACCGTAAACTGTAGGACAGTCATCATCTTTATCTGCAACACCATCTTTATCAGCGTCTAAGAAAGGACAACCACCATTTTCTTTAGGACCAGCAACAGTAGGACATTTGTCATCTTTGTCAGCAATTCCGTCACCGTCAGCATCTGGACAACCTTTTAAAGCAGCTAAACCAGCAACATCTGGACAAGCATCATCTTTATCAGCAATTCCGTCTCCGTCAGTATCAGGACATCCGTTTAATGCAGCTAAACCAAATACATCTGGACAAGCATCACTAGCGTCAACAATTCCGTCTCCGTCAGTATCAGGACATCCGTTGAATTGTTTTAAACCAGCAACATCTGGACAAGCATCATCTTTATCGTAGATTCCGTCTCCGTCAGTATCTTTACCTCCGAATTTGAAAACTAGACCAGCAGTGTGTTGAAAGTGAGATGGAGCATCTGGAACACCAGCTGCATCTGTTCTATCACCAAATGACCATTTGTATTTTGTACCAAGCTCAAGACCAATAGCATCTGTAAACCAAAAAGTTACTCCAGCACCTGGATTAACTGTTCCGTAGCTGCTATCTCCAAAGAATGTATAACCTCCACCAACAGATAACGAAGGATCAATTACTTTAGATTTGATTAATTCCTGGAAGCTATATTTAATAGTAGCATCAATTCCATAATACATCAAATCACCAGGATTTTCAACAATCATTCCTCTTCCATCATGATCTGGAGCTGATGGATCAAATACAACAAATTTATCAATTTTGTTCACAGATCCTTGTAAACCAACAGAAAAACCGTGACCTACATATCTCGATACACTAATATAAGATAAAGAAGGAAGAATATTCCAGTTATCTTTTACAGCGAATGGTTGAGAAAAGTGTGCAGGAAAAAAGTCAACGTGATCAGGACTTGCACTTGTTCTAGTATCCACTGCATTCACTCCAAAAGAGATAGCCCATGGATTGTTACTGTCTTGTGCGTGAGAACTTAAACCCATCACCATCATTACAGCAACTAAAAGTTTGTTAAGATGTTTCATACTTAATTTTTTTAATTACAATTTAGTTAATTACAGACAAAAGTAACACCAAAATTTTTAAATACAAAATGAAATGTTAAAAAAAACCTACAAAAATTATTTAAAATGGGAATTATATAACTTTTAACTTTTGTCCGACAACTTTAAATGCACTTATTGCCTTGTCTAGGTGCTCTTTAGAGTGCGCGGCAGATAACTGAACTCTAATTCTTGCTTTCTCTTTTGGAACTACAGGAAAGAAAAAACCAATTACATAAATTCCTTCTTTTAAAAGTTCGTTTGCCATATTTTGAGATAATTTAGCATCATATAACATGACAGGAACAATTGCAGAATCGCCATCAATAATATCAAAGCCAGCTTTTTTCATTCCTTCCTTAAAGTAATTAGTATTCCACTCTAATTTATCTCTTAATGAGGTGTCTTTTTCCAGCAACTCAAAAACTTTAATTGAAGCCCCAACAATAGCAGGCGCCAGTGAATTTGAAAACAAATAAGGTCTTGAACGCTGACGCAGTAATTCAACAATTTCTTTCTTTGCTGTTGTATATCCACCCATTGCACCACCTAATGCTTTACCAAGTGTACCTGTTATGATATCTACTCTCCCCATTACACCTTTTGCCTCCAGAGTACCTTTACCAGTCGCACCAATGAATCCTGCAGCATGACATTCGTCTACCATAACCATAGCATTATATTTATCAGCCAAATCGCAAATTTTATCCAATGGCGCTACAAGGCCGTCCATAGAGAACACTCCATCAGTAACGATTAATTTAAAACGAGCTCCAGCTTCATTTGCTTTTATTAATTGTTGCTCCAAATCTTCCATATTACTATTTTCATAGCGATAACGAGCTGCTTTACACAAACGCACTCCATCTATAATAGAAGCATGATTTAAACTATCTGAAATAATTGCATCGTTTTCTCCCAATAAAGGTTCAAAGACTCCACCATTTGCATCAAAAGCCGCAGCATATAATATGGTGTCTTCCGTTCCATAAAAATCAGCAATTTTTTTCTCAAGTGTTTTATGAATATCCTGTGTTCCACAAATAAATCGAACAGATGACATTCCAAAACCATGTGAATCCATTGTATCTTTAGCGGCCTGAACAACCTCAGGATGAGAAGATAGTCCTAAATAATTATTGGCACAAAAATTTAAAACTTTTTCTCCAGTAGAAATAGTGATTTCCGCTCCTTGTTCTGAAGTTATGATGCGTTCTTTCTTAAAAATTCCGCTTTCTTCAATTGTTTGCAATTCGTTTTGCAAATGCTCTTTAATTTTACCGTACATTTTACTATATTTAATATGTTAAAAATTAACAACTTACCTCACATAAGCCATTAACAACTGATTAATTTTTTCACAAATTTACTACATCGATTTCGGTTCCAATGTATACTAAAGCTCTTTTTAACACTTTATAACCTAAATCTTCAATTGCATCCTGATACTCTTGAATTTGCTGTGTATATTTCGAATTTATAGCTCCCGTTTTATAATCTAACAAATAAGCTTCTTTATTTTCAGTCAAAACAATTCTGTCTGGTTTTAAGATCCTTCCTTCCTTTTGAACTATAGTTTGTTCGGTAAGAACATTATTGTTTCCATCAAAACATACACTTAACTCAGGATGCGAAACAATTTCATGAAGTGTTTTCAAAACTTTCTCCGTTTGATCAAATGTTATCAAACCGTTCTCGATTGCTTTTGTAACCGCCAACTCAACATCTGATTTGTCTTTTACAAATGCCAAAATCTCATGAACTACATTTCCATACGAAATCGCTTCTTGCTGATGCGTTCCCCACATCAAAGATTCTTTCTGAGCTATTTTAATATTTTTCGGATTCAAAACTTCTGAAACAATCGGGATTGTCTTTACCAAATCTAATGTTTTACCTGTAGGAGAAAGTTTTGTTCGGCTTCCAAATTCGTATTCCGGCTTTTCAGGCTCATAAACCCCTTTGTTTATCAAATATTTAATAAAAAAAGAAGCCATATTACCAGGAAACTTACCATCTTTCCTTTCTTTTATAGTTTGAGAAATCACATACAATTGCTCTTCCGCACGCGTTAATGCCACATACAAAACATTAATATTATCCAGCAATTCTTCTTGTTTTTTCAAATTAAAAACAGCAGAAGCACTTTCCCCAAAACCTTCAACGGCGCTGCTATTATCAATCAGAGCCTTCGGAACGCCTAAATCAGGATCTTCCGCGTCAAGCCATAATTTATCTTTTGGCTTTCTGCTATAATCTTCTTCTGCAAAAGGCATAATTACAACAGGAAATTCCAAACCTTTAGATTTGTGAATCGTCATAATTCGAACAGCATTATTTCCTTCCGGAGACGGAATACTAAATTTCTCTCCGTTTTTATCCCAATAACTTAAAAAATCTGCAATTCCAGCCTGATTTCTAATATCGCGCTCTAGAACAATATCCAGAAAATATTGCACATAAGCATTTCCTTCTGACGAAAGAACAAATTTAGAAATGATAATCTCAACAGCTTCATAAAGTGATTTTTTTCGAACATCCTCAAAAGAAAGCGAAACATCAAAAGTCAAGAGCCATTTTTCAAACTCATTTTCATTTCTATGCCCCATTCCGGCAGCTATAAAATCATGAATTGGCATATCAAGCTCTTTTGTTGTTGCCAGGAAATGAAGAAAATTAGCTTTAGCCTCCAAATCAATACTATTATTGAGATACTTTAATAAATGAATAATCAACCGGACTTCAGTTGCATTCTGAATCATTAAAGTTTCCGAGGACAAAAGCGGAATATTTTGCTCCGTTAAATAATTCGCAATAGCAATTCCCTGGTCTCTTTTTCGGGTTAAAACTACTATATCCCTATATTCAAAACCATCACGAAGCACTTTCTGAATTGTATTTAAAGTTGCTAAAACATATAAATCTGATTTTTCAACAACCTCTTCCTCATCAGCAAAATCATTCTTTTCAATTATTGGCAAAAAAGAAATATTGACATATCCCCCTTTTTTTGAATTAGATTTCTGATGACTATGATTTTCATACAAATCTTTATAGTCCTCATTAGAAAATTCAGTCGAAATCAGCTTAAAAAAAGCATTATTAAAATCAATTACCTCGCTATAACTCCTGTAATTTGTATCTAAATGTTTAATTACTTTTTCCGGATTATTAAACGGATTTGAATCCTTGCCTAATTCAATAAATTGTTCTGCTTTTCCTCCACGCCAACGATAAATAGATTGTTTTGGATCCCCGACAATCATCAAAGTTCCTTTGTTACCAAAATCATCCTGACCCGAAAGCGCATTATCAATAAGTGGGATTAAATTTTGCCATTGCATTTCAGAAGTATCCTGAAATTCGTCAATAAAAAAATGACGATATCTTTCGCCTAAACGCTCATAAATAAAAGGTGCCGGCTGGTTCTGAATTTCACGATGAATAATGGCATTAAATTCAGAAATAGATAAAATATTTTGCTCTGATTGAATTTTAGACAACTCATTACTTACTGTATTCAGTAACGAAAGTGGTGTTATATTTTTTAAAAAAGCTTTATAGAAATCTCTTTTTTCAAAATTTTTATAAATCTTTTCTAAAGTCAAAAGCAGTTCTGGAATAATATTTTCAATCAACGCACGATCACTCGCCGTTTTATTAATAGCGATATCATCAAACTCATGAAAAGTTTTATTTCTTGGATTGAATTTACCTTCGCGAATACTTTCAAGATGATTTGGAAAAGTTCCTCTTGAAAATGATTTTAAATCGATGCCATTTTTATCAATTAAAGCCAGAGCCTGAGACGCTAATTCAGCATTCTCTTTTTCTAAATCAGCGCATAAAATTGACATTTTCTTTTTAATG
This sequence comes from Flavobacterium sp. LC2016-12, assembly GCF_015351595.1. Lineage (GTDB taxonomy): Bacteria > Bacteroidota > Bacteroidia > Flavobacteriales > Flavobacteriaceae > Flavobacterium. The sequence goes on from NZ_JADKPT010000006.1 coordinate 199,650, forward strand.
GCAACGAATTCTTCGATCGACTTATCATTAAAATGAACAATTTCGTTCCGATTGTTTTCATTTAAAACCAATCTTCCTGTTTCTAAAATCTCACGCGAAACATCCCAACTCTTATCATCGTCGGTTTTTTCCATCGTAAAATCAATCAGCAATTTTGTCAAAGTTTCATCTTGACCGGCCTGTGCAATAATTGCATCAACAGCTTCTACCAATAAATTCTCGGTATCCAGCGTTACCTCAAAAGTCATTGGCAAATTTAAATCATGAGCAAAAGCCCGAATTACTTTGTGCGTGAATTTATCAATTGTAGAAATATCAAAAGCAGCATAATTATGTATTAGGTGCTTAATAATATTTTGAGATTTTATTTTGATTTTAATTACTGAAAGACCTGTGTCACGGGATAAGTCTTCCATTAAATCCATGGCTTTCGCCGAGGGATCATCTTTGGCAAACTCAGATAAACTTCCAACAATACGGCTTTTCATTTCATGAACCGCTTTATTGGTGAAAGTTATTGCCAGAATATTACGATAGGCATCATTTCTAGGAGAAGAAAGAATAATCTTAAGATATTCTTTCACCAAAGTATAAGTCTTTCCAGAACCTGCGGAGGCATCATAAATAGAGAAAGACGGACTTTGCATAAGTTTGGTTTTACTGTTGTAAAAATAGCCAATAAATATCAAATCCCAATAATACAAAATTCCAAATTCCAATATTTACATGCAAGGAGCACTTTAAATATTGGAATTTGGAATTTATTTATTTTTAATATTTTAAAAAGTAAGTTTAGTGTTTTGGAAATGCTCTTTTATTAAAAACAAGCAAAATACCAACACCTGTAGAAATCGCCATATCGGCAACATTAAAAATAGCATTAAAAAACATAAAATGCTTACCTCCAAAGACAGGCATCCAGGCTGGCAGATTACCTTCCCAAATTGGAAAGTAAAACATATCTACCACTAAACCATGAAACCATGTACCGTATGGAGTAGGTGAAAAAATGGTTGCCAAATTATGTGTGCTGTCATCAAAAATTACTCCGTAGAAAACAGAATCCAAAATGTTTCCGGCTGCTCCTGCAAAGATCAAAGCAATTGCAACAATCAAATAAGTAGAATGACGCTTTTTTATAGCATCAGCCAACCAGTACCCAATTCCGAAAACAGCAAAAATTCTAAAAACAGTTAAAATTAATTTCCCATATTCTCCCGGAATTTTTGTTCCCCATGCCATTCCTTCATTTTCAATAAAATGAATTTTAAACCAATTGAAAACTTGAACTTCTTCTCCTAAAATAAAATTGGTTTTCACATAGATTTTTGAAATCTGATCAACAAGTAAAACTAAAAATATAAGGAGATACGCTTTTCGTAATGACATCTTATGGGTTTTTGATGCGCAAAAGTAATAATTTAATCAAAAAAAACGCTCCTAAAGGAGCGTTAATTCTTTTGTAATTTACAAATATTATCGTTGCAAGTTTTTAGCTTCGATACTCATTGTAGCATGAGGAACGATTTTAAGCCTTTCTTTGCTGATTAATTTACCTGTTACTTTACAGATACCGTATGTTTTATTCTCAACACGGAATAATGCATTTTTCAGATCGCGTATAAACTTTTCCTGTCTGATAGCCAACTGCGAGTTCGCTTCTTTAGACATTGTTTCGCTTCCTTCTTCAAATGCTTTAAAAGTTGGAGAAGTATCATCAGTTCCGTTATTCAAATCATTCATGTAAGCACTTTTAATTAAATCCAGATCGGCTTGTGCTTTTTGTATTTTATTTTGAATTATTTCTTTGAACTCTGCTAAATCAGCATCAGAGTATCTTGTAATTTCATCTATCATTTTATTATATTATTTTGAAATTAATATCACAGTTTTAATATCATCAAACTCAATTTCTGTGCCGTTTTCTAAAGCGTCAACAAAAACCAAATCATCTGTTAATGTCTCAGACTTAATATAGTCTTCATTTTTAAGAATGGCTTCTTCTAATAAACCACTTCTTTTTATTTGAACCTTAATCTTATCAGTAACTTCAAATCCAGAATCTTTACGGATATTTTGAATTCTGTTTACCAATTCTCTCGCGATTCCTTCGTTTTTCAATTCTTCAGTGATTGTAATATCAAGCGCAACCGTAATTCCGTTTGAATTTGCAACCAACCACCCTTCAATATCTTGCGATGTTATTTCGACGTCTTCTAGTGATAAAGTTACATTTTTTCCAGCAATAACAATATCTAGCGCTCCCTGCTTGTCTAACTGGTTAATCTGATCCGCTGAAAAAGCTTGTATTTCTTTGGAAATCAGACCCATATCTTTTCCAAAACGTGGACCTAAAGCTTTAAAATTAGGCTTGATTTGCTTCACCAAAATACCAGAAGCATCATCTAAAAGTTCAATTTCTTTCACGTTTACTTCGGCTTTTACCAAGTCAGAAATAGCTTCAATTTCAGCTCTCTGATTTTCGTCAAGTACCGGAATCATTACCTTTTGCAAAGGTTGACGAACCTTTATCATTTCCTTTTTACGAAGCGATAAAACCAAAGAAGAGATCGTTTGCGCCTTCTGCATTTTACTCTCTAACGTTTTATTAACAAAGTTTTCGACAAATTTTGGGAACTCAGCCAAGTGAACACTGCTATATTGCTCAGATCCTGTAGAACTCGTTAAATCTCGGTACAATTTATCCATGAAAAAAGGAGCAATCGGAGCGCTTAATTTGCTTATTGTTAATAAACAAGTATAAAGCGTTTGATAGGCTGCAATTTTATCATGAGCATATTCTCCTTTCCAGAAACGACGACGACACAAACGAACATACCAGTTACTTAAGTTTTCCTGAACGAAGTCAGAAATAGCTCTTGCTGCTTTCGTAGGCTCATAATCTTCATAACATTCATCAACAAATTTGATTAAAGAATGTAATTCAGAGATAATCCATTGATCGATTTCAGGTCTTTCGTTTAACGGAATTTCCGCTTCAGCGTATTTAAACCCATCGATATTCGCATATAACGAAAAGAAAGAGTAAGTGTTGTATAAAGTTCCGAAGAATTTACGACGAACCTCAGCAATTCCTTCAATATCAAATTTTAAGTTGTCCCACGGATTTGCGTTTGAAATCATATACCAACGTGTGGCATCAGGGCCATATTCTGCAATTGTTTCAAAAGGATCAGTCGCGTTTCCTAAACGTTTCGACATCTTCTGTCCATTCTTATCCAGAACCAAACCATTTGAAACTACGTTTTTATACGCTACTTTATCAAAAACCAAAGTTCCGATAGCGTGTAACGTGTAGAACCATCCACGAGTCTGATCTACACCTTCAGCGATGAAATTCGCAGGGAAATCTTTATTCTCGTCAATTTTATCTTTATTCTCAAAAGGATAATGCCATTGGGCGTAAGGCATTGCTCCCGAATCAAACCAAACATCAATTAAATCGCTCTCACGTTTCATTGGCTGGCCTGAAGCCGAAACTAAAGTAATTTGATCTACTACATTTTTATGCAAGTCGATTAAATCATAATTTGTTTCAGACATATTTCCGATTTCAAAACCTTTGAATGGATTTTCTTTTTGAAAACCAGCTTCAATAGATTTTTCAATCGCATTGTACAATTCTTCAACAGAACCAATAAGAACTTCTTCTTTTTTATCTTCTGTTCTCCAAATTGGCAACGGAATACCCCAATATCTAGAACGAGATAAATTCCAGTCGTTGGCATTTTTCAACCAATTTCCAAAACGTCCTTCACCAGTAGACTTAGGCTTCCAATTGATAGTCTCGTTCAGGTCGAACATTCTATCTTTTACATCGGTTACTTTAATGAACCAAGAGTCTAGTGGATAATATAATAACGGCTCATCAGTTCTCCAGCTGTGTGGATAACTATGTACGTATTTTTCAACCTTAAAGGCTTTATTTTCTTCTTTTAATCGAATAGCAATTTCAACATCAACAGAACGCTCTGGCGCCTGACCTGCATCGTAATATTCGTTTTTCACATATTTACCAGCCAAATCACCTAAACGAGAAGTGAATTTTCCTTGTAAATCTACTAATGGTACTGCAGTACCATTTTCATCTAAAACCAACATTGGCGGTACTTCCGGCTTAGCTTCTTTAGCAACTTTAGCATCATCAGCACCAAAAGTCGGAGCGGTATGTACAACTCCTGTTCCATCTTCGGTAGTAACGAAATCTCCGGCAATTACTCTAAATGCATTTTCAGCATTTTGATAAGGTAATACGTATGGTAATAATTGTTCGTAACGAATTTCTACTAAATCCGCACCTTTCGCTTCTGCTAAAATTTTATACGGAAGTTGTTTGTCGCCATTTTTTACTTTGTCGAAATCAGCATCATCTTCACTTGCAAAAAATCCTTTTCCGAATTGTTTTCCAACTAAATTTTTAGCCAAAACAACATTAATTGGCTCAAAAGTATATTGATTGAATGTTTTTACTAAAACATAATCGATTTTTGGACCAACTGTCAAAGCTGTATTCGATGGCAATGTCCAAGGCGTAGTCGTCCAGGCTAAGATGTGAATATCTCCAAAACCTTGTAAAAAGCTTGGAAGTGTTTCTGGTAAAGTTTTAAATTGCGCTACAATCGTAGTATCTGTAACATCTCTATAAGCTCCAGGCTGATTTACTTCGTGAGAAGACAATCCTGTTCCTGCTTTTGGAGAATAAGGCTGAATCGTGTATCCTTTGTACAACAAACCTTTATCGTAGATTTGTTTCAAGAGCCACCAAACAGACTCCATGTATTTTGGTTTATAAGTCACATATGGATCTTCCATATCAACCCAATAACCCATTTTTTCAGTCAAATCATTCCATACGTCAGTATAACGCATTACGGTTTTTTTACACGCTTCGTTATATTCTTCGATAGAAATTGTTTTGCCAATATCTTCTTTTGTAATTCCAAGTTCTTTCTCGGTACCTAATTCTACAGGCAATCCGTGAGTATCCCATCCAGCTTTTCTTTTTACCTGAAAACCTTTTTGAGTTTTATATCTGCAAAAAATATCTTTAATCGCACGCGCCATCACGTGGTGAATTCCCGGTAATCCGTTTGCTGAAGGCGGACCTTCAAAAAATACGTAAGGCTCTGCACCTTCGCGAGTAGTTACACTCTTTTCAAATATATTTTCTTTCTTCCAAAAATCAAGAACTTCTGACGCTACTGTTGGTAAGTCAAGTCCTTTGTATTCAGTAAATTTTGTGCTCATTTTATCCTTTTCTTAAACGAGGTGCGAAAGTAAGGAATTTTGAGGAAAATAGATAAAAGATGACAGAAAAAAGAGTACTGAAAGGAAATTTCAGGTATATTCCGCAAAAAAAATTACTCTTTTTAAAGATTTAAGAGAAAACCTCCTTTAAAACCTCCAAAGATTTAGGTTTTTTGAATCCATCCAAATGAAAACTATAATAATCTATCAGAATTTTCAGCAGTATTTGTCTTTCGATCACATGAAAAACTTTTTGATCGTTATCAAATCTTAGATCAATTAGTTTTTTTAGAAGATTTGTTTCGTGTTCTGTTAAAGAATTTACTCCGCTAAAAAGCGTAAAAATACCTTCGATCATTTCAAAATAAGGCAAATCACTTTCAGAAGTATCCGGATAAAAACCAAGATATTTTGTTGCTTCCAAAAGCAAGATCAAATGAAAATTAGCTATTTCATCATGATGATCTAACCAGATCAATGCTGTTTCTAAAAACTCAAAAAGAGATTCGTTTTTCTCTTCTTCCTGAATGGAATAATGCAACATCTCTGAAAGAAACATTACAATTGTACTTTTCACCACATCAGTATGAATAGTCTGAAAAGGAACTGCCGTTTTAATTTCTTTAAAATTTTCTAAAGTTCCTTTATTTTTATGAACCGCTTCGATTTCCAAAATCGAAAAGGGCTGAAAATAAGCAATCTTCTGACTTGCTTTTCGACTCGAAAAAGCATCTCGCACAAAATAAGACTTCAGTCCATTTGAAAGCGTAAAACACTTTACAATCAGACTTTTTTCCTGAAATTTTAAGGATGAGATTACTATTGCTTTTGTTTTGACTTGCATTGATTTACATTCTAATTCTCCATAATAACGACTATACTGATTGTAATTTGTTTAAAATCAAAAACTTATCAGATTTGTATTGGATCAATTTATTGCTTTTTTTATTTCATCGACTATAATTTTAGAAGCAACTGGAGACCAATGTGTATCATCATAAAAATAAATATCTTTTTTACTTTCTAATTGAGCAGATAAAATTTTCTTTGAATCTATATATACATAATCTTTTTTAAGAGTTCCTAAATGATTAAAAAACAATGGTCGTGGAAAATTGGTTTTATCAGCAATATAATCATAATAAAGATCATATTTATCTGGTGCTGGCAAAACAATAAGCTTTACTTTTTTATCTCTCAATTTATTTGACAAATCATTTAAAACATTATTTAAATTTTGAACTCCTACCAAATCATTATTTTCTTCCAGACAAGACAAATCTTTATAAACAAACAATAAATTATTCTCCTTAATACTAAATAAATCATTTCTGTTTAGAACCACATTGTAAACATATCTATTGGATAAGTAGTTTTGGCTAAAGTAATATCTGAGCATTGAAAAAGGAAATTGGATAGTTTTTTTTGAAAAAAAAGCATCTGCATCATTACCTTTAGGAAGTTTATGATTACGCACTAAATTATCTAATTGAGAGGTCATCATTATTTTTGAAGAATCTATCTTTTTTGCGTTAGAGACAAAACTTCTCTCTACATTTTCTAATATAACATATTCAATATTTTCCTTTTCAAAAAAATCTCCATTTAACAATCCGTATAATGTTTGAATTTGATTTCCGGAAATAATTCTGTCCATGTGTAAAACATCATATTTTTCTGCAAGATAATTTTTATACCCATAATTACCCTGCTCAGAAAATGAATCTCCAATAGTTAGGATTTTTTCTGTTTTCTTTCTTCTTTCTGAAAATTTATTAAAATAAATTTTACGGTTAAACTCATCATGGAACACATTTCGGTATTCTTTGAAAACGTTTGGAAAACAACCTAAACGTATTAAATCTGGAGATTCAGAGTTGCTGTAAAATAGTGATGTAATCACGTAAAGAAATGCAAATGGAACCACAAATAAGGATGTTTTAAAAATAAATTTTTTCATGAATTAAAACTGAAAATAAATAAATTGTTGTTTCTCACCACTAAATACAAAAATTGCAACTATTATAATATAATAAAATGCATATTTAAATGGCGACTTCCATTTTGATAATTTTGCTAAGGCAAATTCTTCTTCTCTTCCAAGCCATTCTATTAAAATAAATATTAGAATTAAAACAAATAAAATTTTCGGTATAATTACTGGTTTTGAAAATAATGAACCTGAAAATATTTCCGAAATATAACTTAATGCGTGTTCTATATTATTTGCTCTAAAAAATACCCACGCAAGAATAGTTAAACTAAATGTTAAAACGATTTGAAAAACTTCTTTAATAGTTGGCAAATATTTTCCTTGAGCTACTATATTTAGATTATTGCGATTTGTATTAAAAATAATGGACGGCATAATATACAAAGTATTTAAAAACCCCCAAACAATAAAAGTCCAATTGGCTCCATGCCAAAACCCGCTTACTAAGAAAATAATAAAAGTATTTCTAACTTTAATCCATATCCCTCCTTTACTTCCGCCTAACGGAATGTATAAGTAATCTCTAAACCAAGTAGAAAGAGAAATATGCCATCTTCTCCAGAACTCTGCAATATCTCTTGAAAAATAAGGAAAAGCAAAATTCTTAAGTAAGTCGATACCAAAAAGACGTGCAACTCCTATTGCGATATCTGAATAACCCGAAAAGTCTCCATAAATCTGGAACGAAAAAAACACTGCGCCTAACAGAAGTGTACTTCCTGAATATTCATCTGAATTATTAAAAATTGTATTAACATATTGTGCACACTGATCCGCAATTACAACTTTTTTAAATAATCCCCATAAAATCTGCCTTAATCCATCAACCGCTTTATCATAATCAAAACTCCTTTTTTTCTGAATTTGCGGTAAAAGATGAGTTGCTCGTTCTATAGGTCCTGCAACAAGCAAAGGAAAGAAACTCACAAATACAGAATAATCAACAATATTCTTTTCGGCTTTTATTCTGCCTTTATAAATATCAATTAAATATGACAAACCATGAAAAGTGTAAAATGAAATCCCGATAGGTAAGATTACTTTTAGTGTCCAAGGATTTACATGCAAACCAAAATTAGAGATGGCATCTGCAAATGATTGAACAAAAAAGTTATAATATTTAAAAACACAAAGAAAACCGAGATTTACAGATATACTTAACCAAAACCAAATTTTTTTTACAGTTTGATTTTTAGATTCTGACATCTTGATTCCTGTAAAATAATCTAATAGTGTAGAGAAAATTAATAAAAATAAAAATCTCCAATCCCAACAAGCATAAAAAAAATAACTTGATATAAGCAATAAGATATTCTGAAGTTTTAATGATTTGTTTGTCGCAAACCAATAGAGAAAAAATACAATTGGCAGAAATATTGCAAAGTTTATGGAATTAAAGAGCATTCTATTGGTTTAAAATTTTATGTTTGATTAATTGTTTTCTATATTTTTAAATCTTTAGCGAATTATCATCACCTTCTTAACCTTTGTTTCTCCTCCATCCTGAGCAGAAATAAAAATCATATAGACGCCAGAAGCAACCTTATATCTTCCAAAAGCCGTTGTGTCCCATTCTATTGTTCCTCCTTCTGAAGTAGTTTCATAAACCAAATTACCTTCAATATCTGTAATTTTAATATTTGCTTTATCAATTAACCCCGCCACTTTTACAGTTCCTGAATAGGTTGGACGAACTGGATTTGGATACACATAGACATTGTTTAAATCTTCATTTGCACCAGTTGAAATTCCTTTGAAGGAAATCATCCCTTTATTTGTTGCTATAAAAACTTCTCCCGTTGTGCTATTAATTTTAATATCGTTTATAACATTGCTTGGTAAAGGCGAATTATTAATTGTGAAATGATATTTTGTTTCCTGGCCATTTGCCGACACCATAAAAACACCTGAATCGGCAGTCCCTATCAATTTATTATTAGCTCCATCAACGGCGATCGAAGTAATGAATTGCTCATAAAGTAATTCCTGAGCTAAATTATCTTCCATTATAATAATCGGATTTGCTTTTAATTGACTATCATTCTGAAAACTGCTTATATTAGATAAAACACGCAATCCTTTTGTAGTTCCTATCCAAAGTTGATTTTTAGTATCAAGTGCAATTGATCTGACATCGGCAATTGGAAGATTTCCTGCATCAGCACCAAATGTCATTTTCTTGAATGTATTGGTTGTTTCATTAAAACCAACGACACCATCTCTATTCGTAGCGATCCATTTTACACTATTCCTATCAATTACAATGTTAGCATAACTTGACGCTTCTGCATCATCAATAATTGAAGTCATCGAATAACTTCCCCATTGGCCATTGGTTCTCAAAACTTTCAATCCGTTTTTGATTCGGCTATTGGTTACCCACAGATTTCCTGTTTTATCAAAGGCGGTTCCATTTATTCGGACGTCGATATAATTTGGACCCTCGGTAGTAATGGATTCTAAACCACTATTTTTTTCGTCATATAAAAAATTGGGAACATCATCTTCTATTTTTAATAATCCAGAGAAAAATGAACTCGCATAAACCTGCTTTTCATTTGTTGGATTTACAATAATTCTGGTCATAGATTTGGCGTCATAAACTTCAGAATAAGGGATATTCAACCAACCGGAAGTATTGTATTTGCTTACACCATAACTATCTAAAGGATATGGATTATAAAAAGAATCATAATCACCGTAAACCGTCCACAGCACATTTGGAGTTACATCTAATGAGAAAATGTTGTTTCGAGCAGGACCCGTTGGTGTGTTATTTTCAAAAGTACCATTACTTAAAAGAGAAGACGAAAACAATCCTTTTTCTTTTGTTCCAATATAAATTATGTCACCAATAGCAGTCGCACACGTGAAGTTAAGCGTATTATCTAAAACCTCCGTGTTTGAAATCTGCTGATTTAAAATCATTTGATTGTTATAGACGTAAACTGTATTCGGAATCGTAATGTACAAATTATGATTCTTTGCCCGCATATCTACGGAAGGCTGTGGAAGTTGTACAAAGCCCACAAAAGTAGCTGAATTAAACCTATGAATATACCCAACAGTATTAATTGCAATAAGCTCAGTATCTAAAGTTTCAACACTTGACCATTCGCCAGAATTTACAACTGACCATTGGCTAAAATCATTTAAATTCGGACTTGTACTATTTGCACGTCTAATACCACTTGAAGTTGCAGCGTAGATAAATCCGTTAAAAAAAGCAGTTTGTTTTACACTGATTTCTGCACCATTATCACCAATAAAGTAGGTGTCGCCAAATTGTAAAGTGGTCAAATTAAACTGCACAATCCCGAAATCACAAGAAACATAAACCAATCCATTATACTCCATAAAATGATTTATTTTTTTAAGATTTGGAGCTAATTGCTTATTTATAATATCAACTTTTTTAAGCATACTACCATCTGTTTCGTTGATTACGATCATTAAACCATTTTCATAGCCTACAATTGTTTTTTTGAATGCTTCACTATAATATACAGCAGAAATGGTCTGACCAGAAAGTCCTTCAACAGTAGTTGTTATTTTTACCGTACTGGTAGCTGCATTTTTAGAAAACAAAGCATTCTCTGAAGCTGCGTAAACGGTTGTTGACGATTCTGAAACATCTTTTATCTCATTAAATGAAAAATAACCTTGCCACGACAAATTCTGAGCAAAACTAAATTGCATAAAAAGTAAAAACAAAATATAGAGAAACCTTTTCTTCATTATTTGATATATTCAGATAGACAAATATAATACAAACGAAAGTATTAGAATTTTGTTCTTTTATAAATAAAAAATGCCTTCGATTCGTCCTAAGACAAATGAAGGCATTTTTATATTGTAATAAAAATTATACTACACCTTGTGCAAGCATAGCATCGGCAACTTTAACAAATCCAGCAATGTTTGCTCCTTTTACATAGTTTACATAACCATCTTCACCAACACCGTATTTTTTACATTGGTTGTGAATTCCAACCATAATATCTTTTAATCTTAAATCAACTTCTTCACTTGTCCAGTTAAGACGAATTGAATTTTGTGTCATTTCAAGTCCAGATGCAGCAACACCACCAGCGTTAGCCGCTTTTCCTGGAGCAAATAATACTTTATTGTCTAAGAACAACTTAATTGCATCTAATGTTGACGGCATGTTTGCAGCTTCAGTAACACACAAAACACCGTTGTCAATTAATTTTTGAGCATCTTCGCCGTTTAACTCATTTTGAGTAGCACATGGAATTGCAATATCAACTTTTACTTCCCACGGACTTTTTCCTTTATGGAAAACAGCATTTGGATATTTCTCCAAATATTTTTCTGCTCTATTATCACCACTTGCTCTCATTTCAAGCATATACTCAATTTTTTCTCCAGAGATTCCATCTTCATCATAAATGTATCCGTCAGGACCAGAAATAGTCAATACTTTTCCGCCTAATTCATTTATTTTTAGCGCCACTCCCCAAGCCACATTCCCAAATCCGGAAATTGCAACTCTTTTACCTTTAATCTCATGTCCCATAGTACGCAACATTTGATCTGTAAAATAAACAACTCCGTATCCTGTAGCTTCAGGTCTTATTAATGATCCTCCGTAAGCAATTCCTTTACCGGTTAAAACACCTGTAAATTCATTTCTAATTCTCTTATATTGACCAAATAAATACCCAATTTCTCTCGCTCCAACACCAATATCCCCGGCAGGTACATCTAAATCAGGGCCAATATGACGACATAATTCCGTCATGAAAGATTGACAAAAACGCATTACCTCAGCATCAGATTTTCCTTCGGGATCAAAATCAGAACCTCCTTTACCTCCACCCATTGGAAGTGTTGTCAAACTATTTTTGAAAACCTGCTCAAAAGCAAGGAATTTTAAAACTGATAGGTTAACAGAGTGATGAAATCTAATCCCTCCTTTATAAGGTCCGATTGCTGAATTCATTTGAATTCTAAAACCTCTGTTTACAATTATTTCTCCTTTATCATCAACCCATGGAACTCTAAATATTATAGAGCGTTCTGGCTCAGCAATTCTCAGAAGTAAGTTTTTTCCATCGTATTTTTTACGTTCTGCAATAAATGGAATTACCGTTTCTGCAAATTCTCTAACGGCTTGAAGAAACTCTGGCTCGTTCGGATTTTTAGACTCTACAAGAGCCATAAATTCATTTATTTTTTGTTCCATTTTTAAATAAATTATTCAGATAAATTATTTTAATTTTCGCTCAATTAAATAAGAAAATACGTTTAAGAAAACGTTTTCGTTTCAACACACAAAGATATAACAAAATGCGAATCTAATGTGATTTTTTTTAGTTTGAGGCGTTGAATTGTGTAATTTTCAAACTTTACCAATAATAGCATTTTACACTACTAAATTTACATCAAAACAACCAACTTAAAGTTAACAAATTAAGTATTTTGCTACTTATTTTTTAATAGAACAATATTATATTTTGAATCGTACATGTTTTTTATATATTTGCCTTGATTTGAAAGCCCCAAAGATATGTTTAAACCTATAATACTCACATTATTCGCCTTCATCGGAATTTCAACTGTATCGAATGCGCAAAGTTTTGCACAAGAAGTAGGAATAATATTCGGACCCGTTACTCTTCAATCAGATTATGGTGAAAGGCATGACCTTGAAACCAATGTTGGAAACAGAGGTATTGGTATTGGATTAGTTCACTTTATTAACTTCTCAGCAAATAATAATCATGAAACTTTTTTTTCAGAACATGTTAAGATCAGATCTGAGCTAACTTACACTAATACCAATCTTGAACATTTTGGTCGTTGGGTAGAAAAAACTCCTCCTACTATAGGAGTTTTACGATTGAGAGCTATGAATGGAAAATCTAACATATTGAGTCTTGGAGCACAAGGAGAATTTTCATTTATTAAAATACATGATTTCGAAAACAATGTTGGTAGTTTTAGTCCGTATGTAAGTTTAGGTTTTTTAGTAAGTTACTATACTACTAAAGTGAACTCAGAGCTTGGACCATTAGGAACTATTGAGACTACTCCTGTAAAATATTTAGTCCCATCTGATGGCCGTCAATATGGTTTTTCAAGTGAAAACGGTATTGTTTTATCAGCAACAGTGGGCTTAGGTGTACATTACAAACTAACAACAATGAGCGACTTAATGCTTGAATGTCGTTTTCAGTCTTTTAGTTCTGACTGGGTTGACGGTTTAAATCCAAACAAAGACCTTTTTAAGGAAAACAAAGCAAACGACTGGCAGGTTTGGTTGAATGTTGGTTACATTCATTACTTAGAATTTTAAAGAAAACTCAAAATATAAAAATCCCAAATTCCAAAATGATTAATTGGAATTTGGGATTTTTTTTATTTTAAAATTTAGCTTTTTATGCTAATGCCTGTTCTAAATCAGCAATTAAATCTTCTGCATCTTCGATACCAACACTTAGTCGAACCAGATCATCAGTAATACCAACTTCTGCTCTTTTATCTGCCGGAATAGAAGCGTGTGTCATCAAAGCAGGGTGATTTGCCAATGATTCAACTCCACCTAATGATTCAGCCAAAGTGAATACTTTCAATTTCTCCAAAAAGGCAATAGAATCTTCTTTTTTACCAGAAACAAATGTAAATGAAACCATTCCACCAAAAGCTTTCATTTGTTTTTTGGCAATTTCGTGAAACGGATGACTTGGTAATCCCGGATAATAAACTGTTTTTATTTTTGGATGTTTAGTTAAGTATTCTACTACTTTCTCACCGTTTTCACAGTGTCGTTGCACTCTTAATGAAAGTGTTTTAATTCCTCTTAAAACCAAAAAACTATCCATTGGTCCCAATGTTGCACCTGTAGCAAATTGTTGAAAATGCAATTGCTCTCCTAAAGCTTCATCTTTCACAATTAAAGCTCCGGCAATAACATCAGAATGTCCTCCTAAATACTTTGTTGCCGAATGCATTACGATATCTGCTCCTAAATCAAGAGGCTTTTGTAAATATGGAGTTGCAAAAGTATTATCTACAGCAAGCCAAATTTTCTTTTCCTTAGTAATTTTCGAGATTTCTTCAATATCAGCCAATTTCATTAATGGATTTGTTGGCGTTTCTACCCAAATCAATTTTGTATTTTCATTGATTAATGATTTCAATTTTGCGATATCAGTCATATCAACAAAATGAAATTTAATACCTGAATCTTTATAAATTCTCGAAAACATTCTGTATGTACCACCATACAAGTCATCCATCGCAATGACTTCATCTCCCCCTTTTAAACCTCTTAAAACACAATCAGTAGCCGCTAATCCAGATGAAAATGCCAACCCGCGCGTTCCGTTTTCAATACTCGCCAAAGCATTTTCTAAAGCTGTACGAGTTGGATTTGAAGCTCTGCTGTATTCATAATCACCCAAAGGCTGCCCAGGACTTGTTTGAATATAAGTTGAAGTTTGATAAACCGGTGGCATTACTGCTCCCGTACTTGGGTCATGATGCTGACCACCATGAATCACTTTAGTATTGAATTTCATATAGTTACAAATTTTTAATCTTTAATTCTGGTACAAATTTACCGTTTAATTTATTCTAATCCGGACACAACTTCTTACCTTTATATATAATTAACACTTTTAGATATGAAACAGTATACTTTTTTAGTCTTTTTGTTTTTAATATTCACTAGCTGTAGCAAAGAACTTTCTTTTGAAAATAAAACATTTGAGAAAAAATCTATTCTTCCCTGCAAAACAGATTGCCCCATAATTACTATTGACATTCCGATTGCAAAAAATATTCCCGTCGTAGCAGACAGCATCAACAAAAAAATATTTTTGGTCATAAAAGAAATTACTTTTTTTGGTGAAAAGCCAATACAACTAAACGATTACAAAGCATTAACAGTTTCTTTTATCGAATCTTATGAAGAAATGCATAAAAAATTCCCCAGTGAAACCTTTGGATGGGAAGGCAAAATTAAAGGAAATGTAGAATTTGAATCCGCCCAAATCATTAATATAAAAATCGATCATTATACATTTACTGGTGGTGCGCATGGTTATCAGGGATATCGCTCTTTATTATTTAATCCGAAAACAGGAAAAATTATTTTTTCAGATCAAATTTTTAAAAATGAAAAAGAATTTAAGGCTTTCGCCGAAAAAAGATTCCGCTCCAAATATAAAATCCCAGCAAAAGCAAACATCAACTCAACAGGATTAATGTTCGAAAATGATAAATTTCAATTGCCACAGAATATTTTTTATACAGAAGAAGGTTTGCTTTTATATTACAACTCCTATGAGGCGGCATCGTATGCAGACGGTCCAAAAGAGCTTTTATTTCCTTATGATGAAGTTAATAAGTTTTTATTGTATCAGTAATTTAAAAAAATACACTGTGAGTTAGACGCACTGCTGTGCGCCTCTACGGAAAACCTTTGCCGCTTTGAACCTTTGCTACTTTGCACCTTCCTGGAAATCATATTTCATTTTCCGCAAAATTCTTAAGGCTTCTTTAAAAGACAAATAGACCTGCGAAAAAGGCTTCAAAAGTATTTTTGAATCGATAAGCTTTTGCTTGGCTTCATCAAAACCATTCAAATAACAAATCATAAAAGTGGATGGAAGATTTTCCAGATCGACCATTTCACGTTCTGACAAAGCAGTCCCTTTTTGCAGTTTTTGAAGTAATGCCATATTTGAATTGTAAATATGATACAGCATTTTTCGATTAAATTCTGGTGGCTGAAAAAGCATTTTTCGATCGATTTTGTAATAACCATTATCAAAGAAACGAATGGTTTGTTCCTCCAATGGATAATAACTTGTTTTATCATTTAACCCTAACGGGACATATTCGGTAATTGTAAAACTATCATCATCAAAAACAATAGTAACAACATCTTGGGCCGAATAAAAAAGTTTAATTTGTTCGTTGATCAATTCAATATCAACTCTGGAAAGAAAGGTTTTATCCCGTGATTTTTTAGGAACTCCCGCCCAGCAAATCACAAATAATTCTTTAAAAACACGATATTTCGGCGACATATCTTTATGTCTGAAATTCATAAAATCGATTACACCATCAAGTGTATATTGAATGCTGTTTCTGGAGCTGTTTTCAATCCCAATTACCGTTTCTGTATTCTGGTAATTTTTCTCTACTTCACCTTCAACCGGAATCGAATTACTGCCTCGCCTCACAAAAACACTATTCGCTAAAATAGTATGAATTCCTTTTTTAAAATAAGAAATTTTGTTCTTGGGTTTGATCGTTACCAATCCGATTACTTTGTCTTTTGGAAGATTTGGAAACGGTACATTCTCATATTGAATTTTAGGCGGATTTTCTAAAAAAGCATTGACGAGATTTTGAATTCGGCTATCATCAAAGAAATCATCACCAACAATTTCATTATCCTGATCTTCGACACCAACAACGATATAAGAATTATTGGTTGGGTTAGAATTTGATAAAGCGCAAATGTGCTTCAGAAACTTCCCTTTTCCTTCGCGCGTATGCAAATTCAACTGCCTTTTTTTATCATAAAAACTGCTCTCATCATTATGAGCGAGCAGGTTTTTTATTAAAAGGCGTTTGTTGATCATTTTTTAAGTTTTTTTGCCACAAATTACACAAATTCCAACTAATTAAAAAAGACGCACTACTGTGCGTCTCTACATTATATATTCTTTTTAACAATTGTCGCCGAGGCCTGTGCCGTCGGATAAACAATTAAATCTGCAATATTTACATGGTATTTTCTTGAGACCACAAAATGAATAATATCTGCAATATCTTCTGCTTGTAAAGCATCTAAACCCTTGTATACGTTTGATGCTCTGTCGGCATCGCCTTTAAAACGAACTTCACTGAATTCGGTTTCAACCATTCCCGGATGAATTGCTCCTACTCTGATTCCGTAAGGATTCAGGTCCATTCGCATTCCGTTATTAATAGCATCAACAGCATGTTTTGATGCACAATATACATTTCCGTTTGGATACACTTCTTTACCGGCAATTGAACCAATATTGATAATATGTCCCGCTTTTCTTTCGATCATATGCGGAATAATCGCTTTTGAAACATATAAGAGCCCTTTGACATTAATATCGATCATAGCATCCCAATCGTCAATATTTCCGTTTTGAATTGGATCTAAACCGTGTGCATTACCTGCATTATTTATTAAAACGTCAATTTGAGCAAATTCTGCTGGCAATGAATTGATACTTTCAAAAACAGCCTCTTTATCACGAACATCAAAAGAAAGGGAATGCACTTCTGTATAAGCCGAAAGTTCTTTTTCCAGTTCAACTAAACGTTCTTTACGTCTTCCGCAAAGGATAATTTTATAATCGTTTTTCGCCATTATTTGTGCGGTTGCTTTTCCAATTCCGCTCGTGGCTCCAGTAATTAAAACTGTTTTTTTCATTCTTCTTGTGTTTTATTTTAACACATAGAGACATAGTTTAAAAAGCTTAAAAAAGGCATTTCACTTTGCATGAAAACACATAGGTATATGTAAATGACTGGTCGTTTATTTTTACCTTCTTTAAACAATAAAATCTATGTTTCTATATGTTTAATTTTTTAAAGCCACAGATTAAAGGATTAAAATGATTTTTCAATCTGTGAGAATCTTTTAATCTTTGGCAAATGTTTAGTATTACAAACTGAATACTTAAAACTGCGACTGAATACTAAAAATTAAGGCACATCATCGCCCATACTTTCCGTCCAGATTGCAAACCAGTCTTCTCTATCCATTTCTAATTCGGCGGCTTTCATCAACGATTGAATTCGGGCAACATTTACTGTTCCCGCAATCGGAATTACGCCTGCAGGGTGTTTTAAAATCCAGGCCAACAAAAGTGTATCTGAACCAAAACTGTATTTCTGAACCAATTCAGAAAGCAGTTTTTTCAAACGGCGTGTCTTTTTAGTATCTTCTCTAAAAACTGTCCCAAGCGGATTCCATGACAATGGTCGAATTCCATGAGTTTGCATATAATCTAAACTTCCATCCGTCATCGCTTCAAAATGTGTCGCAGAAAATTGCACCTGATTAAAACTTACTTCTGTTTTCGAACGAATCAATTCGGTTTGAGAACTAGTAAAATTTGAAAGTCCGAAATCAATAATTTTTCCTTCTGATTTTAGTTTCTCTACCGCTTCAGCAATTTCATCGGCTTGCATTAACGGACTTGGCCTGTGCAATAAAAAAACATCAATAAAATCTGTTTTTAATTTCTTTAGAGATTCTTCAGCAGACCAGATAATATAATCCTTCGAATATTCATAATGTTTGATTTTATTCTCCGGGCGTTTTTCAGCAACCATCTGAATGCCGCACTTGGTAATTAACTGTAATTTTTCTCTGGAAATTTTACTTGCTTGGAAAGCTTTTCCAAAATCTGCTTCTGTAGTATAAGATCCGTAAATATCGGCGTGATCAAAAGTGGTAATTTTGTTTTCGATACAGATCTGTATCATGTTTTCCATTTCTTTAGTTGTAAGGTTTTTATCCCAAACTCCCCAATTCATAGTGCCCGAAATTATAGGCGATAACGTTGTTTTGCTCATGGTTTTATTGCGTTATTTTTGGTAATAAATATGCTTTTGTAGAGCATAATCATCAAAGTTCTTAAAAATATAAAAATAGATTCACAATTCGTCCTTAAAATTAGGTCTTTGGTCGAAGTTTTAACCATTCTTTAACATCTTACTTCTCAAAAAATATTCAATTTGCACTCTCAAAAACAAGGCGTAAAAATCAAAGGTTCAAAAAGGCTTTTAAAAATATTTATATGGAAGAAAATACAACGACTTTAGACATTAGAGCGATAAATGAAAAAATTGAAAGAGAAAGTGCTTTTATAGACCTTCTTACAATGGAAATGAACAAAGTTATTGTGGGCCAGAAACACATGGTCGAACGTTTATTAATTGGTCTTTTAGGGCAAGGGCATATTTTATTAGAAGGTGTTCCTGGTTTAGCAAAGACTTTAGCAATCAACACACTTTCGCAAGCAGTTCAAGGTTCTTTCAGCCGTATCCAGTTTACTCCGGATTTATTACCTGCCGATGTTATTGGAACAATGATTTACAATATCAAGGCAAACGAATTCTCAATTAAAAAAGGGCCAATTTTTGCTAATTTCGTACTTGCCGATGAGATCAACCGTGCTCCTGCAAAAGTTCAGTCAGCACTTTTAGAGGCGATGCAGGAAAAACAAGTTACTATTGGCGACACGACTTTCAAATTAGATCGTCCGTTTTTAGTATTGGCAACTCAAAACCCTGTTGAGCAAGAAGGAACATACCAACTTCCTGAAGCTCAAGTTGACCGTTTCATGCTTAAAACCGTAATTGATTATCCAAAAATTGATGAAGAACGTTTTGTAATTCGTCAAAACTTAAAAGGAAGTTACGAAAAAGTAAATCCAGTAGTTTCTGTAGAACAAATTTTGCGTGCGCAAGAAGCTGTTCGTGAAGTTTACATGGACGAAAAAATCGAAAAATATATCTTAGATATCATCTTTGCTACTCGTTATCCAGAGAAGTACAAACTTGCGGACTTAAAACCTCTTATTAGTTTTGGAGCATCGCCACGTGGAAGTATCAATTTAGCCAATGCGGCAAAATGTTACGCTTTCATCAAACGTCGTGGTTATGTAATTCCAGAAGACGTTCGTGCAGTTGTACATGATGTTTTACGTCACAGAGTTGGAATAACGTATGAGGCTGAAGCCGAAAACATTACTTCTGTAGACATTATCAACAAAATCGTAAACGAGATTGAAGTACCTTAAAAATTTGTTTAATGTTTCAGGTTTCAGGTTGTTGTAAAGCAAACCTGAAACTTGAAACTTTTAAACTTTAAACAAATCCAATGGATACAAAAGAGCTTTTAAAAAAAGTACGGAAAATAGAAATCAAAACCAAAAGACTGAGTAATCATATCTTTTCGGGAGAGTACCATTCTTCATTTAAAGGACGCGGGATGACTTTTAGCGAAGTGCGTCAATACCAATATGGCGATGATATTCGTAACATCGACTGGAATGTAACCGCACGTTATAACGAAGCCCACGTAAAAGTTTTTGAAGAAGAACGAGAATTGACCATGATGTTAATGGTTGATATTTCGGGCTCTGAAGGTTTTGGTTCAAAAAGTCAATTCAAAAAAGACATCGTCACCGAAATTGCGGCAACTATGGCTTTTTCGGCTACACAAAACAATGACAAAATCGGATTAATATTATTTTCTGATAATGTCGAATTGTATATTCCACCCAAAAAAGGCCGTTCGCACGTTTTGAGAATCATTCGTGAATTGATCGAATTTGAACCAAAAAGCCATAAAACGGATATTTCGCAAGCGTTGAAGTTTTTATCAGGAACGCAAAAAAAGAAAGCGATCGTTTTTGTAATTTCTGACTTCATGTCTGAAAATTACGAACAGACCTTAAAAATTGCTTCTAAAAAACATGATATTACTGGTGTACGAGTATATGACATCCGCGAAGAAAAAATCCCGAATTTAGGAATGGTAAGTATGCTTGACGCTGAAACCGGAAAAATTCAATTGGTCGATACAGGCTCCAAATCAGTGCGAATGAATTATGAAAAACATTATCACGACAGAGTCAATTATTTCAAAGATATTTTCAGTAAATCAGGAGCTGGCGTTGTAAACACAAGAGTCGACGAAAATTACGTAACAAAATTACTTGGTTATTTTAAGTCTCGTTAATTTGAGGTTTCGATCATTATCAGTTTCAAAAATAAATTTTCAAAAATAAGCATTCGTTTTAGACTAAAATCTGAATCAAAAATCAAATGAAATTAAAATTTTACATATTTCTATTTTTGCTTACTTCAGCTGTTTTTGCACAACAAAAACAAGTTGAAACAAGTATTGATACTACAAAAAATAAAATTGGAGCCGAATTTAAATTAACGCTTAAAACGGTTGTAAGCTCAAAATCGAAAGTTGTTTTTCCTAAACTAAAAAACATTGGCCCTTTAGAAGTAATTCAATCGTACCCAATCGATACCGTTAAGAAAAATGACACTTACGAACTGATCAAAAAATACGGCTTAACCCAATTTGATTCAGGAAAGTATACAATCCCAAGTATCAAAATTTTAATTGATAAAAAACCTTATTTATCAGATTCTATTCGTGTTGAAGTTGCCAATGTAAAAGTGGATACTCTACAACAAAAAATGTACGACATCAAAGATATTTCCAGTGCAGACAGCAACAACGATTGGTGGATTTATGTTCTGATTGTAATTGTAATTCTTGCAATTGGTGCTTTTGTATATTGGTATGTTAAAAAACATCAGAAGAAAAAAATCGAAGAAGAAGTTTATAAAACTCCGATTGAAAAAGCGACGAGTTTATTGAATAACCTGGAATCAAAAGAATTAGTTCAAAAAGGTGAAATCAAAGAATACTATAGTGAATTAACAGATATTGCGCGTAATTATATTGAAGAAGCGATTCATATTCCGGCAATGGAAAGCACTACTTCTGAATTGATTCAGGCAATAAGATTGGCTTCTACCAAAAAGAAAATGACGTTGACTCCTGAAACCGTTGAGAATTTAGAACGCGTTTTACGTCAGGCGGATTTAGTAAAATTTGCAAAATCTAAACCATTGGATTTTGAAATCACAGATGATAGAAATAAAATCCAGAAAGTAATTTTAACACTAGACAATGCAATTCCTACAGAAGTTCCGGCTGAAGAAGAAGATCAATTACTGAACGAAGCGCAAAGACAAAAGCAAATTCAGCTTCAATTGCGTAAAAAACGCAACAAACGAATTACTCTTGCCGTGGCAACTGTTGTCTTCTTGTTAACTGCAACAACAACATTTTTCGTAGTAACAAAAGGCTTCGCTTATGTAAAGGATAATGTTATTGGTCATCCTTCAAAAGAATTATTAGAAGGTGAATGGGTAAAAAGTGCTTACGGAAATCCAGCTGTTCAAATTGAAACTCCAAAAGTTTTAAAACGAATGGACACCCAAAAAGTATTACCTAAAGAAGCGATGGCTTTGATCAAAGAAATGCAGCTTTTCGCCTACGGAAGTATGATTGACAATTTCTATGTTACCGTTTCAACCAGTAAATTTAAAAATCCTGTTGAGCTTGATTTAGCAAAAACTTTAGAAGGTACTTTAAAAATAATTGAAGCTCAGGGCGGACAAAATATTATTGTAAAACAAGAAGATTTCCAGACTAATTCAGGTATTCAGGGTCTAAAAGGATATGGAACAATGACAGTTTTAAATCCTGTTAGTAAAACAAGTACAAAAGCATATTATGAAATTTTGCTTTTTAAACAAGATCAGGGATTACAGCAAATTATGATTTTACATCAGGAAGGCGATACATATGCAAATGACATTACAACCCGAATTTTAAATTCTGTTGAACTTCAAAAAGCGAGCAATTAATGGAAAAGATAACTTTTTTAAATCCAGAATTTTTTTGGTTGTTTCTTTTAATTCCAATTGCAATCGCTTGGTTTTTCTGGAAACGCAACCAGCAATCGCCTACTTTAAAAATGAGTTCAACTCAGGGTTTTAAAAACAGCGAATCGCTATTAACAAAATTAAAACCTTGTCTATATGTATTCAGAATTATAGCTTTAAGTTCGTTGATTATAGCTTTGGCGAGACCAAGAACAGTAGACATCAGCAATCAAACTAAAACGACAAAAGGAATTGATATTGTAATGGCAATTGACGTTTCAGGAAGTATGCTGGCAAAAGATTTAAAGCCAAACCGTATGGAGGCTTTAAAAAGAGTTGCCGGAGAATTTGTTGAGGAAAGACCAAATGACAGAATCGGATTGGTTTTATACGCTTCTGAAGCGTATACGAAAACGCCTGTTACAAGCGATAAAGCGATCATTTTAGAGGCCATAAAAGATATTAAATATGATACCGCTTTACAGGACGGAACCGGAATTGGAATGGGATTGGCAACAGCTGTAAACCGTCTTAAAGACAGTAAAGCAAAAAGCCGTGTAATCATTTTAATGACTGACGGTGTTAATAATGCCGGATTTATAGAACCGGAAACGGCTGCTGATATTGCAAAACAATACGGAATAAAAGTATACACAATAGGAATTGGAACCAACGGAATGGCACCATCTCCTTATGCATACGCTCCAAACGGAGGTTTTTTATTTAAAATGCAGAAGGTTGAAATTGACGAGACTTTAATGAAAAGCATCGCCCGTAAAACCGAGGGAACCTATTTTAGAGCAACAAGCAACGATAGATTAGCTCAAATATACAGTGCAATTAATAAATTAGAAACAACAGAAATTCAGGAATTAAAATTCTATGATTACGACGAGAAATACAGAGGATTTGTTTTACTGGCAGCCTTTTTATTATTGTTGGAAGTTGGTTTGAGAAATACAGTTTACAGAAGCTTTATTTGATTTTGGAAAAATCAAAAAATTCCAATTTTTGAAATTCCAAATAACAAATTGGAAACTGGAATTTAAAACTAGCTTTTTAGACAAACAAAAGAAATTGGAATTTGGAATTTATCCCCGCAACGATGGGGATTGGAATTTTAAAAATTATATGGAATTAGACGAAAAAAAATATTTATACCTTTTATTCTTACTCCCAATTGTGGCGTGTATTTTCCTTTTCAATATGTATTGGAAAAGAAAAAAACAGCGTGAATTTGGTGATTTGGAAATGGTTAAAAGACTGAGCCCTGAACGTTCTGTTTTTAAACCTGTATTAAAATTATCTATACTGCTTTTAGCGATTGCATGTTTGATTATCGGATTAGTAAATCCGAAGATTGGGACCAAGATGGAAACCGTAAAACGAGAAGGTATCGATATTGTTTTTGCAGTCGACGTTTCTAAAAGTATGTTGGCCGAAGATGTGGCACCAAGTCGTTTAGAAAAAAGTAAACAGCTAGTCTCGCAAATCATCAATAATTTAGGAAGTGACCGAATTGGAATTGTTGCCTATGCGGGAAGTGCTTTCCCGGTTTTACCCATTACAACAGATTACAGCGTAGCCAAAATGTTCCTGCAAAGTATGAGTCCGGATATGGTTTCATCTCAGGGAACTTCATTGGACGAAGCGATACGATTATCCTCTACTTATTTTGATGAAAAAAGCAAAACAAGCAAATTATTAATTTTGATTTCTGACGGAGAAGATCATTCAGAAGGTGCTTCTGCAGCAGCCGAAGAAGCCAACAAATTGGGAATGAAAATCATTACAATTGGTATCGGAACAGAAAAAGGAGGAACTATTCCGTTAAAAGAAAATGGAGTTGTAAAAAGCTTTCAAAGAGATCAAAACGGAGAAGTTGTTATTACAAAACTAAATCAGGATGGGCTGAAAGCAATCGCAAAAGCAACGAAAGGTGGCTATGTATATGGAGGAAGCACCAAAGAGGTTTTAGATTACGTAAAAAATGCATTAAATAACATTCAGAAAACAGAATTCGAAGCTACACAAATGGCCGATTTCCAATCGCAATTTCAGTGGTTTCTTGGCTTTGCATTCTTATTGCTGTTTGTAGATATTTTCCTTTTGGAAAGAAAAACAAACTGGATCAAAGAATTGAATTTATTTAACGAAAAGAAATAATTGTTTTTGATTTATTTCGGAACAAAAAATTAAAAAAATTAGAATGAAAAATTTACTTCTTTATATTTTACTAACGTTTTCTTTAGCCGTTTCAGCTCAGGAAAAAGACAAGACATTGCCTGATGCCAATGAAGAATATAAGCAGAATAAATTTGTTGATGCCGAGGCAAATTACAGAATTTCGCATTCAAAATTCCCAAAGAAAGCCGCAGCTTCTTATAATTTAGGAAATACCATTTACAAACAAAACCAGGTTTCTGAAGCAAAATTCGCTTATGGAAGCGCCATTAAAAACGCAAAAACAAGACCTGAAAAACATAAGGCATTTCATAATTTAGGAAATGTTTTCATGAAAGAGAAAGATTATACACAAGCCGTTGAAGCTTATAAACAAGCTTTACGAAATGATCCAACTGATGATGAAACGCGTTATAATTATGCTTTGGCCAAACAAAAATTAAAAGAAAATCCTCCGAAAAACGATAAAAACAAGGATAAGAATAAAGACAAAGACAAGGATAAAAACAAAGATAAGAACAAGGACAAAGATAAAAACAAGGACAAGGATAAAGACAAGAAAGACGACAAAGGCGACAAAGACAAGGATAAAAAAGATGGTAAAAATGATCCGAAGAAAGATGACAAATCAGACAACAAAGGAGAACCAAAACCACAGCCTGGCGGAATTTCAAAAGAACGTGTTCAGAATTTATTAGATGCCGTTAACAACGAAGAAAAGAAAATTCAGGACAAAGTAAATGCTCAAAAAGTAAAAGGAAGTCCTAAGAAAACAGAAAAAGACTGGTAGATTTTTTTAGGTAAATCGTTTATTCGTCTAACTGTTGTTCGAATAGACAATAAAACTTTAAAAAAACCGATTAAACAAATAACAATTAAACAGTTAAACAAAACTGAAACAATTAATGAAAAGATATTTAATTCTATTACTATTCACTTTTCAAGGGCTTATGGCTCAAGTTCAATTTGAAGCCAGAGTAAGCAAAAATTCGCTTGGTATAAACGAGAGACTTCGTATTGACTTTATCATGAATGTTGACGGAGATAACTTCGAACAGCCTTCATTTGACGGATTTAGAATTGTAGCAGGACCAAGTCAGCAAATAAGTCAATCCTGGGTTAACGGACGAAGCTCTTTTCAAAAAATATATTCTTATATATTACAACCGGCGCAAAAAGGAACTTTGACGATTAAACAGGCTGCAATTGAGTTTAATGGTCAAAAATACAAAACAACTCCTCAAAAAATAGTTGTAACAAACGCTGTTGCTGAGGAAAGAGATCCAAGTGACCCTAGACAACAAGGCGGTGCCGGAAGTGAAACATTGAATCTGGTTGCTGAAATTTCAAAAACAAATCCGTATTTGAATGAACCAATTACTGTTGTTTATAAATTATACTTCAACAACATTAATGTTACCGGTTTTAAAGAACTTGGAAAACCAAAATACAATGATTTCTGGAATCAGAACATAGAAATCAAACAGTTAGCCATTGAAGAAGGAAGTTACAGAGGACAAAGATGTTATTTTGTGGTTTTGAAAAAGACCATTTTGTATCCGCAAAAATCAGGAAAACTCACAATTGAACCTCTTTCACTCGATATTGGGGTGCAATTACCCACAAATCGCCGTGACATGTTTGGTCAAATGATTCTGTCTGAGGACAATAAAGTTGTTTCGGCGGGAGCAAAAACCATTAATGTGAGAGCTCTTCCAGAAGGTAGTAAACCAGAAGGATTCGCAGGAGCTGTTGGTAAATTCAATTTTACGGTTACTCCTTCAAAAACTACTTTAAAAAATGGTGAAAGTCTTGATTTGGTTGTAAGTGCTGCGGGAAGTGGAAACATGAAATTATTTACACTTCCAAAACCAGTTGTGCCAAATGCATTAGAAATGTACGATCCTGTTCATGACGAAAAAGTAACAACTTCATTGTCTGGAATGTCAGGGAAAATTTCGGATAAATATACTATCATTCCACAGTACAAAGGGAAATATGTTATAAAACCAATGCAGTTTTCGTATTTTGATTTGAGTTCCGGATCATACAAAACCATAACTTCTCAGGAAATTACGGTTGACGTTTTAGACGGACCAATGCAGGCAGAAGCAAACGCAACGGCAAATGCAGCGAAAAATGTAATTACGAAAACAGAGCAATTCAGATACATCAAACCAAAAACTACTTTAGTCTCAATGACTAAAAATGATTTTTATGGTTCAAATTTATATTACGGATTGTTATTAGCACCTTTCCTGATTTTACCAATTATTGTTTTGGCTAAGAAAAAGAAAGAAGCAATTGACAGCGATGTTTTCGGAAACCGAATTAAAATGAACAATAAGCTGGCGAAGAAATATCTATCTGAAGCTAAAAAACAGCTTAACAATAAAGAGCCATTTTATATTGCTTTGGAGAAAGCGATGCATAATTTCCTGAAAGCGAAACTTCATATTGAAACTTCAGAAATGAGCAAAGACAATATTCGTGAATTGTTATTGTCAAGAAATGCGAATCCGGAATCGGTTCAAAATTTCATTAATTTGACGGAAAACTGTGAATTTGCGCGTTATGCTCCGGCTTCAAGTGCTTCGATTCAGCAGGATTTTGATAAGGCTGTTTTGATTATCTCTGAATTAGAAAAACAGATTGTTTAAATTTTAATCGCAAATTATTTTACCGCAATCCCGATAGCTATCGGGAGCTAAGGAAAGTGATTTGGATTGTGTTGATTTTAAGTTCGCTAAGTTTAAAAAAACAAACCTGATAGGGTTCTAATAATGTCAGGTAAATAAAATAAGAATGAAAAATATAGTATATCTCTTTTTATTAATTACTCAGGTTTTCTTTGCTCAAAGCAGCTTTGAAAAAGGGAATCTTTTGTATCAGGATAACAAGTTTGAGCAGGCCGCGCAGGAATATGAAAATGTTCTTAAAGAAAATAAAGAACATTCGGCTGAATTGTATTTTAATTTGGCTAACTGTTATTACAAACTAAATAAAGTCGCTCCTTCCATTTATAATTATGAAAAGGCATTGGTATTAAAACCACACGATGAACAGACTTTAAACAACTTAAAATTCGCCAAAAAACTAACTATTGACGAGATTAAAGAAGTTCCGAAAGTAGGTTTTGCAAAATTGATCCAAAACTTTACAGGAATCTTTGATTATAATACCTGGGCTAAAATTGCCGTAGGGATTGCTTTTCTATTCTTGTTGAGTTTTATTGGGTATTATTTTTCGCAGCTTACGCTTTCAAAAAGATTATATTTTATTGGAATGTTTGTATTGCTGGTTGGTGTGTTGCTAAGTGTTGCAGCAGCAATGTCAGAGAAAGATCATTATGACAACGATCGCCCGGCAATTGTTTTTTCAGAAGTAAGCGAAGTGAGAAGCGAACCTCAAAAAGCAGGATCAGCTATTTTTTCATTACATGAAGGTGCGAAAGTTTATGTAAAAGAAACACTTCAAAACTGGAAAAAAATAGAATTAACAGACGGGACAGAAGGCTGGATTGATGCTTCTACAATTAAGGAAGTGAAATAAAAATTCTTGAAATTACAATATAAAAATCCCAAATTCCAATTGTAAAATTGATGTTTGGGATTTTTTATTTTCACAATTGACATAAGTATGTTTTAATTTCAAGAACTTGAAAGATAAATTTATTTATATCATTCAATTCAAATAATTACCAAAGTGATAACTTTGCGAACTTAAAATCAACACAATCCAAATCAATTTTGCTTGCGAACTTTGCGGTTAAAATTTATACACCAGCCCAGGCGTTACACAATAATCCAACTTTACATCAGATTCAAAAACATCATCGATCTGATTTACGGCTTCAAAAAAAGAAAGCCCAATTTTGATGGTTTCAGGTCTACATTCGGCTAAGAATTTATCATAAAAACCTTTTCCGTATCCAATACGATTTCCAAAAACATCAAAAGCCAAAAGTGGCACAAAAACCACTTCAATAGTTTCAGATGGAACTGGTAAACCATTTACAGGTTCGGGAATATTATATTCGTTTTTTTTGATTTTGGTATTATCCGTCAATAAAAAATGAGACATTTTTCGGGTTTCAAAATCACTTTTCGAAACCACGATTTCTTTATCTTTTCCGGAAAGCAAATGCAGAATATATTCGGTATTGACTTCCTTTTGTTCTTCAATCGGAAGAAAAACATGATAGTAAATCTTATCCCAAATAGGCAATTGCAATAATTCATTGGCTATAGCCAAGCTTTTTTCTTCAATTTCATCTATTGACAATTCTTTTCGAAGATTTTTATAGTGTAAGCGTAATTCTTTTTTATTCGTCGCCATCAGGTAGGGTTTTAGAAATATGGTAAATGGCATCGCCTTCATAAACAATTGGCGAATGATTGGCGTTGATAATGTATCCGTCGTGCGGCGCTTTTACCTTTTGCTCGAATTTACCAAACGGATCTGTTATAATCGCCAAAATAGTTCCCTTTGTTACAAATTTTCCAATCAAATTATAATCGTGCAATAAACCGGAACATTTCGCTCGCAACCAAACCGAGTATTTAATATAAATCGAGGGAAAAAGAGCATCTTCAACAATTTGTTTTGAATCGAGCATGTTCAGGTAATTAAGCAAACGCTTCACTCCCTTTACACCTTCATTGGCGATAGCATTATTAATATCCAATGATTTTCCTCCTTCAAAAAGCAACATTTTCACATTTGCTTTTTCAGATGTATTTCTAAAAGAACCCGTAATATTTTTTGAATACAAAGTAAATGGCGCATTAAAAACATCTGCCAAAAGTTTTAATTCCGGATTGTTTTCACTTATCCTGATTTGTGGTGCATTAAATCTGCTTGCGCCTCCGGCATGAAAATCGACTGCATAGTCAATAACCGGCAAAATTTCAGCCACGATATGAAATGCAAAACGACTTGCCAAAGAACCTTTTTTACTTCCGGGGAAAACACGATTTAAATCACGACCGTCAGGAAATTCTCTTGATTTATTTACAAAACCATACATATTGATAATCGGAATACAAATAATGGTTCCTCGTGTTGGTCGGTTTATTTTTTTACTGATGAGCTGTCGCACAATTTCTACTCCGTTTATCTCGTCGCCGTGAATTCCGGCCGAGAACAAAACCACCGGACCATCTATTTTAGAACGACGCACAATAACCGGAATATTCAGCTTTGTAGTCGTGTGCAATCGTGCAATTTCAACGTTTATTGTTCTATTTTCTCCTGGCAAAACCGGTTCGCCAAAAATAATCATGGGCTTGTTATTTTTCATATAGAATTATAAAATCTAAATATAGAAATTATTCTTTTGATTTCGTAAATTTGAATCTAAATCCATGTTAAGCTTTAACTGAAAAACAAAATGGTTTTTCAGAATGCTTTTCGACCATCTACAGAAACAAAAACAGAATGCATAAACCGTCTTTATTACTTCAAATACAAACCTTGCCAGACAATCCCGGCGTGTATCAATATTATGATAAAGACGAAAAAATATTGTACGTTGGGAAGGCCAAAAATTTAAAAAAAAGGGTTTCCTCCTACTTCAATAAAATTCACGATACGGCAAAAACGAATGTGCTCGTAAAAAAAATCGTGACTATAAAACACATCGTTGTTCCTACAGAAACTGATGCACTTTTATTAGAAAACAACTTAATCAAAACCTTGCAACCGCGTTATAACGTGTTGCTTCGCGATGATAAAAGTTACCCTTGGCTTTGTATTAAAAAAGAACCTTTTTCGAGAATTTTTTCTACCCGAAGAATGGTAAAAGACGGCTCTGAATATTTTGGCCCGTATACTAATTTCAAAACCGTTCACACGATTTTAGAATTAATCAAAGAATTATATCCTTTACGTACCTGCAATTATGATTTGAGTGAATCAAACATCAATTCGGGTAAATTCAAAGTTTGCCTGGAATATCATATTGGCAATTGCAAAGGTCCTTGTGAAGGGATAGAATCTTTAGAAGATTATCAGCGACAAGTTGATGCGATTCGCGAAATTTTGAAAGGAAATTTCAAAGAAAGCATGAAAGATTTCAAGCGTTTAATGAATCAATACGCACAGGATTTACGTTTTGAAGAAGCCCAAAAAATTAAAGAAAAAATAGAAGTTCTCGAGAATTATCAATCAAGATCGACGATTGTTAATCCGAAAATTACCAATGTCGATGTCTTTTCTATTATATCTGATGAAAGTGCGGCTTATGTAAACTTTCTGCAAATTTCACATGGATCGATTATTCGTTCGCATACTTTGGAAATCAAGAAAAAACTCGATGAAAGTGACGAAGAATTATTAGAATTAGCCATCATAGAACTTCGTGAACGCTTTCATTTATTATCAAAAGAAGTTATTGTTCCGTTTGAAGTTGATTTAGGAGAAAAAATCAAAACTACCGTTCCGCAACTTGGAGATAAAAAACAGATTTTAGATTTATCTATCAGAAATGCCAAGTTTTACAGAATTGAACAATTAAAACAATTACAGATTGTAGATCCGGATCGACACGTTAATCGAATCATGGCGCAAATGCAAAAAGATTTACGTTTGCCTGTTGAACCGCGACATATTGAATGTTTTGATAACTCGAATATTCAGGGAACAAATCCAGTTGCAGCTTGTGTTGTTTTTAAAGATGGAAAACCAAGCAAAAAAGATTATCGGCATTTTAATGTAAAAACAGTTGAAGGCCCAGACGATTTTGCATCGATGACTGAAATTGTGTATCGCCGTTATAAAAGATTATTGGATGAAAAAGAACCTTTGCCGCAACTTATTATTATTGACGGTGGGAAAGGACAACTTTCTGCTGCCTTAAAAAGTATAGATGATCTAGGTTTACGTGGAAAAATTGCGATTATCGGAATAGCAAAACGTCTGGAAGAACTTTTTTATCCCGGAGATTCTATCCCGTTGTATCTGGATAAAAAATCAGAGACTTTGAAAGTGATTCAGCAATTACGCAATGAAGCACACCGTTTCGGAATCACATTTCACCGTGACAAACGAAGCAAAGCTGCATTAAATTCCTCAGTAGAAACCATTCCCGGAATTGGAGAAAAAACCATGCTGACTTTAATCCAACATTTCAAAAGTGTTAAAAGATTAAAATTAGCTTCAGAAAAAGAAATATCTGACGTTATAGGAGTATCAAAAGCCAAAAAAATTGTCGACTTTTACAAAACCAACTAGTTATTTTTTATGCGTCCAAATCAGAAGTCTATTTCAAATACACGGTCCCGGTCAAAAGGATTTTTTTCTACTCCTTTAACTATCGGAACTTTCTGGAGCATAACAGTGTTTCTTACTTTATTACTATTTAATACTGAAAATTCTTTTTCGCAAGAACAAAAACAAGACAGTGTAAAACGTCCCAAAATTGGTTTAGTTTTAAGTGGTGGTGGCGCGAAAGGTTTTGCACACATTGGCGTTTTAAAAGTTCTAGAAGAAGCCGGAATAAAAATAGATTATATTGGAGGAACAAGTATGGGTGCTGTAATTGGTGGACTTTATGCTTCTGGCTATAATGGTTCCCAAATCGATTCCATCTTTAAACAAACTAATTTTGACGAATTAATAAACGATTATATTCCAAGATCTTCTAAAAATTTTTACGGCAAAAAAAATGATGAATTGTATGCCATAGTTTTACCTTTTAGTAATTTCAGAGTTGGAATTCCTGAAGCACTTTCAAAAGGAATGTACAATTATAATTTATTAAGCAGTCTGACCAGAAATGTGCGTCATGTACGCGACTTTAATAAACTCCCAACTCCATTTTTATGTATTGCAACCAATATCGAAACCGGTGAAGAGGTTTTGCTAAACAAAGGAAATCTGGTTCAGGCTATGATGGCGAGTTCAGCCTTTCCATCCTTATTTACTCCGGTCGAAATTGACGGCAATTTACTAGTCGACGGCGGTGTTGTCAACAACTATCCCATTAATGAAGTCCGAAATCTTGGAGCCGATATTATAATTGGTGTTGATGTTCAGGACGATTTGTTAAAAAGAAAAAACCTTAAAAACGCTACCCGAATTTTAGTTCAGATCACCAATCTGCAGTCGATTGATAAAATGAAAAGTAAAATAAAAGATACTGATGTCTATGTAAAACCAGATATTCGTGACTTTGGTGTAATTTCATTTGACAGAGGAGAAGAAATAATCAGAAAAGGAGAAGAAGCCACTTTTGCAGTTTACGAAAAAATTAAATCATTAGTTACTGAAGATAATTTTTATAAAAAACCAAAATTAAAAGTCGCAACGGATACGATTGAAATAAAAAAAATTAATAGCGACCAATTAGACAATTACACTAAAGAATATATCAATGGTAAACTCCGTTTTAAACCAGGAAGCACCATAACTTATGATGATCTCAAAACCGGTATCAATAATTTAAATGCAACCCAAAACTTTAGTACTATCTCCTATTGCTTACAACCCAATGGAGAAAAAGATGATTTAGATCTTGTCCTAAAAGAAAACCCAACTCAAACTTTTTTAAAATTGGGATTACATTATGACGGACTTTATAAAAGTGCTATTCTCTTGAATCTTACGCATAAAAAGACATTCCTGAAAAACGACGTTACTTCATTAGATATAATTTTAGGTGATAATTTCAGATATGATTTAAACTATTATGTGGAAAATGGCTTTAATATCAGCTTTGGATTTCGTTCGAGATTAAATCAATTTAACCGAAATGTAACTAGTAATCTAGGGAATTTAACTGCACCAAGTCCTGATATCAATTTAATAAATGTTGATTTTATGGATGTTAGCAACCAGGCTTATTTCCAGACCATTTTTGTACAGA
Source organism: Flavobacterium sp. LC2016-12 (assembly GCF_015351595.1). Lineage (GTDB taxonomy): Bacteria > Bacteroidota > Bacteroidia > Flavobacteriales > Flavobacteriaceae > Flavobacterium. The sequence goes on from NZ_JADKPT010000006.1 coordinate 233,474, forward strand.
AATTTTTAATGGGAGGAGGATTAGAATACAAATATTTAAAAATCAACTCGCCAACCTTGTCGAATACAGATAATGTTATTGATAAAAGTAGTTATTTTAGTGTTTTTGGTTACTTAAAATATGATTCATTTGACAAAAAAAGCTTTCCACATTCGGGATTGTTTTTTTCTACAGATGTACAAACCTACTTAGGATCTTCAGATTATACCAATACTTTCAAACCATATTCTATGGCAAAAGCTGAAGTTGCAGTTGCTAACACCTTATTTAGAAAAGCAACTTTCAAATTTGAAGCTGATGCCGGATTGACTTTTGGAAACGATAGTGTTCCATTTTTCGATTATATATTGGGTGGTTATGGTTACAATAAAATAAATAATTTCAATTATTTCTACGGATATGATTTCCTGAGTATTTCCGGAAACAGTTTTATCAAAGCAGGAATTACTTTTGATTATGAAATTTTCAAAAAGAATCACGTCAACTTTTCTGCAAATTATGCTAATCTGGGTGATGACATTTTTTCTACTGTTGATTGGGTGTCGATGCCTAAATATTCGGGCTATGCAGTAGGTTACGGATTAGAAACTATTATTGGTCCAATTGAAATTAAACAATCATGGTCTCCTGAATTGTCTAAAAGTTTTACCTGGTTTAGTATTGGATTTATGTTTTAATAGTCTACTTAATTCAACCGCAAAGATTTTTATACAATAGAATCTTTGCGCTCTTTGCAGTTAGATTTTTTTGTACTGAAATTTTCTTCTAATTGAGAAAAAAATTGAATTATTTCACAACTATATCGTTGTAATGTCGAAAATTTTAGATTAATTTGCGCTCTTAAATGATATGATTTATAATTTAAATCAATAAAAATTACGACATTTGTTATAATGAAAACAAAATGGACAGGTTTATTAGAATATCTTCAATTCCTCATCAAGAGAAATCCTGAGTGAAGCTATCGAATTGAGATAATTAGTCAGCACAAAAGTTGAGCTGGTTATCTGTTCACACAATTCACCTTTTTCGAATTATCTAATTTACAAATTATCTAATTGAAAAGCCATGCCATTATATCATAAACTTGGAGATTTCCCTCAAAAAAGACACACCCAATTCGAAAAACCAAACGGAGGTTTTTATTACGAACAATTGTTTGGTACCGAAGGTTTTCACGGACATTCATCGTTGTCTTATCATGTTCACAGACCAACGCAGGTTAAAGAAATTTTAAACTCTTATTCGGTTGAACCAAAAATTGCAATCGGAAAAAACATAAAATCATTACTTTTTAAAGGCTTTGAATTAAAAGCTGAAAATGACTTTTTAGACAGCCGCAAAGCGATGTTAGTCAACAAAGACTGTATTATTGGTTTAGCCGCTCCAAAAGAATCGCTTCGAAATTATTTCTACAAAAATGCCGATGCTGATGAAATGCTTTTCATCCATAAAGGAAAAGGAAAATTAAGAACCATGTTAGGAAATATTCCGTTTGAATATGGTGATTATCTTATTATTCCGAGAGGCATTATTTACCAAATAGAATTTGAGACGGAAGAAAATCGACTATTTTACGTTGAATCTTATTCTCCTTTTTACACTCCAAAACGTTATAAAAACCAATCCGGACAACATTTAGAACATTCTCCATTTTGCGAGCGTGATTTTATTTTGCCAAGCGAATTGGAAACGCACGACGAAAAAGGTGATTTTTTAATTAAAATCAAAAAAGAAGGAATGATTCACGAAGTAGTTTACGCCACACATCCTTTTGACGTTGTGGGCTGGGACGGTTATAATTTTCCTTACGGATTTTCGATTCATAATTTCGAACCTATAACGGGGCGTGTGCATCAACCGCCTCCGGTACATCAAACTTTCGAAACGGCCACTTTTGTCGTTTGTTCATTCTGCCCTAGACTTTACGATTATCATCCAAAAGCAATTCCGGCGCCATACAATCACAGTAATATCGATTCTGACGAAGTACTTTATTATGTTGATGGCGATTTTATGAGCCGTAATAATATCGAGCAAGGTCATATCACTTTACACCCAAAAGGAATTCCGCATGGTCCCGCACCAGGCGCAATGGAACGCAGCATTGGTCATAAAGAAACCCAGGAATTAGCCGTTATGGTTGATACTTTCAGACCACTTATGGTTACTGAGGAAGCTATGGGGCTTGATGATGGGAAATACTATAAGTCCTGGACTGAATAATTTTATGGAATCGATCTAACCGCAAAGTTCGCAAGGATTTTACGCAAAGATCGCCATAATCAACTTTGCGAACCTAGCGTAAAATCCTTGCGAACTTTGCGGTTAAAAAACATCTTAAAAACAACACTTCGGTTTTTCAAATAAACGATTAACCGATTAAACAAATAAACATCATGTCAAAAGAAGTAAAATCAGTAGAATACGGATTAGAAAAAATATTCGAAGGAGCACAAGATTTCCTTCCTTTATTAGGAACAGATTATGTAGAATTCTACGTAGGAAATGCAAAACAATCTGCACATTATTATAAAACTGCTTTTGGATATCAGTCTTTGGCTTACGCCGGATTAGAAACAGGAGTAAAAGACAAAGCATCTTATGTTTTGAAACAGGATAAAATCAGAATTGTTTTGACAACGCCTTTAACACAGGATTCTCCTATTCACGCACATCTTCAAAAACATGGCGACGGTGTAAAAGTGGCTGCCCTTTGGGTTGAAGATGCAACAAAATCTTATGAAGAAACCATGAAACGTGGTGCCCGTTCTTTTATGGAACCAACTGTGGAGTCAGATGAATTTGGAGAAGTAGTTCGTTCCGGAATTTACACTTACGGAGAAACGGTTCACATTTTTGTAGAAAGAAAAAACTACAACGGTGTTTTCTTGCCAGGCTATAAAGAATGGAAATCAGATTATAATCCAGAACCAACAGGGTTAAAATACATTGACCACATGGTTGGAAATGTGGGTTGGAACGAAATGAATATCTGGGTAAAATTCTACGAGGACGTTATGGGATTCGTGAATTTCCTATCTTTTGATGACAAACAAATCAATACTGAATATTCAGCTTTGATGAGTAAAGTAATGTCTAATGGAAATGGAAGAATTAAATTCCCAATCAATGAACCAGCTGAAGGAAAGAAAAAATCTCAGATTGAAGAATATTTAGATTTTTATGGCGGACCTGGAATTCAGCATATCGCCATTGCGACAGATGACATTATCAAAACGGTTTCGCAACTTAAGGCACGAGGTGTTGAGTTTTTATCTGCTCCTCCTCATACTTATTATCAGGCGATCCCTGAAAGATTAGGCGTTCACATGGATATGATGAAAGAAGATTTAAACGAAATTGAGAAACTTGCTATCATGGTCGACGCCGATGAAGATGGTTACTTATTACAGATATTTACCAAGCCGGTTCAGGACAGACCGACACTATTTTTCGAAATTATTCAACGAATGGGAGCAAAAGGCTTCGGCGCAGGGAACTTTAAAGCCCTATTTGAGTCGATTGAGAGAGAGCAAGAATTGAGAGGAACATTATAAAAACACAAAATTTTTGCATTAAACAGGATAATTCTCTGTAAAAGCATGCTTTTTATGCAAATGTTATGTTAAACTTGCCTTTTGCTATTTCTTTTTTGAACTTTCTGTATATCTTTGCACTCGCAAATCAGGAAGGGGTGGTTTCCTTCTGAATTGATATAAATTTCATAATTTATAGTTTTTTGGTTAGTTAATAGCATAAAAACTCAGTCATTACTTGACTGAGTTTTTTTGTTTTGGTACATTTGGAATAGAATTTGCATTTAATTATCTTTATAATGAAATGTAAATATTGTACTATGAAAAAGCTAGTTCTCATCATATTAATTCTCACTACTCTTGCTTTTGACACTCAAAAAGAAGATGCATTTGGTACGGGAGAATTTTTCAAATTCAGGATCCATTACGGAATTGTCAATGCGGGTTATGCAACACTCGAAATTAAAGATGCTACAATAAATAATAAAAAAGTGCACCATGCGGTGGGCAAAGGTTACACGACCGGAATGTCAAAATTCTTTTTTAAAGTAGAAGATTTATACGAAAGCTATTTTGACAAAGAAACCGGAAGCCCTTATAGATATATCCGAAAAATAGACGAAGGTGGTTATGCTAAAAATCAGGAAGGTATTTTTAATCAGGCGGAAAATCGTGTATTAGTTAAAGACTACAAACGAAAGTCAGAAAAAACAATCATTACAACAGATAACGTACAAGATATTGTTTCCTCTTTTTATTTTTTACGAAATCACCCCAATATAGACAAACTTAAATCGGGCGAATCTATTACAATTGACATGTTTTTTGATGATGAAATCACAAAATTTAAGTTAAAATATATAGGTCGTCAGGATATTACAACTAAATTTGGCACCGTTTCTACGATGGTATTCAAACCATTGGTACAAACCGGGAGAGTGTTTAAAGAAAAAGAAAGCCTAACACTCTGGATAACAGATGACGACAACAAAGTTCCGATTAGAATTAAAGCGGATCTTGCGGTAGGATCGCTAAAAGCCGATCTTGACGAATATAAAGGATTAAAAAATCCATTTAAAGCAAAAAAATAATGAACCTTACTGATCATTCAGAATCAATTTTAAATGAAATTGACCTTAAATTTCAAGCTATAAATCAAAAAACTGATGTGCAGCTTGAAGGCTTACTTTGGTCAAAACCAATTACCTACTGGGACTATATTCAAACTGACGCACTTTTAAGCTTACAAACACAACGTACGACACTTCCTGATGAAATGGTTTTCATCATGTATCACCAGGTAAATGAATTAATTTTCAAGATGATTTTGTGGGAAATTGATCAGATTGCCAATACTGAAAATATTCAGGTTGCTTTTTTTAGCGAAAGATTGTCACGAATCACAAGATATTTTGACATGCTTACCAACTCGTTTAGCATCATGGAAAACGGAATGGAGGTAGATCAATACATGAAATTCAGAAATACACTTACGCCAGCAAGTGGTTTTCAAAGCGCACAATATAGATTAATTGAATTTGCATCGACTGATGTTATCAATTTAACAGATCGCCGATACAAAGCAAATTTTGACGAAAACACTGATTTAGAAACTAGTTTTGAGCACCTTTATTGGCAAGCTGCCGGAAAAGATTATCAGACTGGAGAAAAATCATACTTGCTTCAGGAATTTGAAAACAAATATAAAGTTGCCTTTTTAAGACAAATGTCTACTTTTAAAACTAAAAATATTTGGCAAAAATTCACTCAATTACCAGAAACAGATCAGCAAAATGAAGAACTAATAAATGCAATGCGTCATTATGACAAAACTGTGAATATTACTTGGGTTATGCAGCATTTGAACACTGCAAGAAAATACATTTTGGAAAGCGGAAAAGGTAACGGAGAAGCAACCGGTGGAAGTGACTGGCAAAAATATATGCATCCAAAATACCAAAGACGCATCTTTTTTCCTAAATTGTGGACCGAAGATGAATTGTCCAATTGGGGAAATGAAGAAACCATTTAATTTTCCACAAAAAATAAAAGTTTGAAAAAAGCATTCGTAATTATAATCGTTTTATTCTCAATATTTTCATGCAATAAAACCGATGAGAAAGTTGAAACTAAAATCACTAAACCAAAAACTAAGAAAGTAGAATTTGGTTTTAATTACGCCGACTTTAATGTTGTTAATGATACAATATCAAAAGGAGATTCCTTTGGATCTATCATTCAAAATCAAAATATTGGTGACAAACAAGTATTTTCTATTGTAGAACAGGTAAAAGATTCTTTTAATGTTAGGACGATTCGTTACAACAAACCTTATACACTCCTTCGCGCTAAAAATAAAACCAATAAATTACAAGTTTTTATTTATCAGCCGGATGCACTAACTTATTATGTAGTTGACTTAAGAGACAGTATTGCAAAAGCGTATAAAAAAATAAAACCGGTTACTTTTAAACGTAAAATAATTGGTGGTGTTTTAAAAAGTTCATTATCTGAAACTTTAGGAAATGCAAGTGTAGAAACAGCTTTGGCCAGCAGAATCACCAAAGTATTTTCATGGTCAATTGACTTCTTTAAACTTAAAAAAGGAGACCGTTACGGTTTAATTTTCACTGAACGCTTTATCAACGGAAAAACATATGATGGTGTTGAAGATCTTGAAGCTGCTTTTTTTGAATATAAAGGAAAAATCGTTTATGCTTTTCCTTTTGAAAAAGACACACTTTCAGGAAAAGTAGAATATTACGATGATCAGGGAAAAACGCTGAAAAACTTCTTCCTGAAAACACCAATTAAATTCAGCCGAATCACATCACGATTTACAGCAAACAGATTTCACCCGGTACAACATACCTGGAAAGCGCACAAAGGAACCGATTATGCTGCTCCTACCGGAACACCTATTTCGACAACGGCTGCCGGAGTTGTAGAAGCAACCGGATACACAGCTGGAAATGGAAACTTCGTAAAAGTAAAACACAACGGAACCTACTCTACTCAATATTTGCACATGTCACGAATTTTAGTTCGTCGAGGACAACGTGTAACACAAGGACAAACCATTGGACTAGTTGGAAGCACCGGTCTTGCAACCGGCCCACACGTTTGTTATAGATTCTGGAAAAACGGAATTCAGGTTGATGCGCTTCGACTGAACTTACCAACCGGAGAATCTTTGACTGGAAATGACAAAAACCGTTTCATGAAACAAATGGAACCTTTGAAAAGAGAATTAGATAGTATTGGAAACTTGTAAATATCCGAAACACAAAGTCGAATGAAAAATGCACGTCTTAAAGCAATTTACAATGAAACTTTTTCAGGTTTAAAACTATTCTACAGAGATACTGATTTGCCGGACAATATAATCTCAAATTACAAAATTGGACAAATAATTCAGGAAAGAGGTTTTACTGATATGTCATCACTTGGCGGAGGGCTTTCGGGAAATATCAGGTATTTGATTGCAAGTGCGCATCCAAAAGATTTATCGAAATTCAACCCTGACTCTACAAAAATTGGTCATTTTCTTTTAGATACTATTGCTTATTTTAAAGTATTGGATATTCAGAAAATCGAAAACAAAACTCAGGTTTTCCTTTTAAATATTCCAGACAACTCGATTTCACTTTTTAAAAACTCATCTTCAAATCTGGAAGAAGAAATTATAGAAAAAGCACGAAAAAAATTTAAGGATAAAATTCATTCAACACTACTTGCAGAATTACAAACAGCTGACTGGAGAGGAAGAACAAAGTCTCCTCTTGGAATGAATGATAATGGTGAATTGTTTTTTGACGATTCGAAAATCAAAATTGAGTTACCAAAAAGAATCGAAATTAATACTGAGAAAAAAACTATTGAAGTTAATAAAAAACCCTGGTGGAAGATTTGGTAGAAAAAATTTCATTTTAACTAATCGGACCATTCATGAAACAAACCTTACTCCTTTTTTCATCGATATTAGCACTCGGATGTTCCCATCCACATGCTTTTATTTTAAATGATTTCGAGAAAAATAAATACTTTGTCCTAGAATCAATTAACCACGCGTTTGAGAAAGACCAAATTGGCAGATCGCCTTTTATTGTAATAGACGGAAATCCATTTAATTACAATAAAAAACAAGATACAATATTACTGCCCCTTAAAAAATCCGACATATTAAGCTTAGACTTCTTAAACAAAAACAGCAGTCGCATAATATATAATGATAAAGAAAATGATGGTGCTATAATCATAACTACAAAAATTCAAAAGCGATAATCCTATAAAACGTTTTCGTAACTAATTGTTATATAATTGTGAAGCTTAAAGCTTTTAAAAGTTATTTCAGTATTTTTGTGTTTTTAAAAACCACAAATAACCACTTTCTCAATTAAATACAAAAATGGCTTTAAACACAACAAACCCAACCGGGACTGAAGCGTGGAAAAATCTGCAAAACCACTATAATGCAATTCACGAAACTACGATACAAGAATTATTTCAACAAGATAATACCCGTGTTGAAAAATTCAATTTACAATGGAATGACTTTTTAGTAGATTACTCTAAAAACAACATTAGTCAGGAAACTATTGCTCTTTTATTAGAATTAGCAAATTCTATAGGATTAAAAGAGGCAATTGCTCAATATTTTGGTGGCGAAATTATCAACCAAACAGAAAACAGAGCCGTTTTACATACAGCATTACGTGCTCCCGAATCAGCAACTATTAAAGTTGATGGAGAGAATGTAATTCCGGAAGTTTATGAAGTAAAAAACAAAATCAAAAACTTTACAAACGAAGTAATTTCAGGTGAAAGAAAAGGTTTCACCGGAAAAGCGTTTACTGATATTGTTAATATCGGAATTGGAGGTTCAGATCTTGGTCCGGTAATGGCCGTTGAAGCTTTACAGTTTTACAAAAATCACCTTAATTTACATTTTGTTTCAAATGTAGACGGTGATCACGTAAACGAAGTTATCAAAAAACTAAACCCGGAAACAACTTTATTTTTAATTGTTTCTAAAACCTTTACTACTCAGGAAACTTTATCAAATTCTGAAACCATCAAAGAATGGTTTTTGAAATCGGCTTCTCAGGAAGATATAGCAAAACACTTTGTGGCAGTTTCTACTAATATTCAAAAAGTAACTGAATTCGGAATTAATCCAGACAACGTTTTCCCTATGTGGGACTGGGTTGGCGGAAGATTCTCTTTGTGGAGCGCTGTTGGTTTAAGCATCGCTTTGGCCGTTGGTTTTGATAATTATAATGATTTATTGAAAGGTGCTAATGAAATGGACGAGCATTTCAAGTCAGCAGAATTTGACGAAAACATTCCAGTAATCTTAGCATTATTAAATGTTTGGTATAATAATTTCTTTGGAGCTGAAAGCGAAGCTTTAATTCCTTATACTCAATATTTACAAAAATTAGCTCCGTACTTGCAGCAAGCAACTATGGAAAGTAACGGAAAAAGTGTTGGCCGCGACGGAAAACCGGTAAACTACCAGACCGGAACAATTATTTGGGGAGAACCAGGAACAAATTCACAACATGCTTTCTTTCAACTAATTCACCAGGGAACAAAATTAATTCCGACTGATTTTATTGGATTCGTAAAACCATTATACGGAAACGAAGATCATCATGATAAATTAATGTCGAACTTCTTTGCTCAGACAGAAGCGTTATTAAACGGAAAAGCTCCGGCACAAGTTCAGGCTGAATTTGACAAACAAGGACTTTCTGAAGAAAAAGCATCTTATTTATTGCCATTTAAAGTTTTCACAGGGAACAAACCAACCAATACCATCTTGATTCAAAAATTAACACCTAAATCTTTGGGATCCTTAATTGCTTTATACGAACACAAGATTTTTGTTCAGGGTGTTATTTGGAACATTTTCAGTTTTGATCAATGGGGAGTTGAATTAGGAAAACAATTAGCCAATTCAATTTTAGATGAAATAAATTCTAAAACGGTAAAAAATCATGATAGTTCAACATCATTTTTGTTGAACCACTTTTTAAAGAACAAATAGCAGACACTTTTAACAGTTTTCGTAACAAACTGAAACGCCTTAATTTAACTAAAATTAAGGCGTTTTTTCGTATAAACATGCCAATATTTGTCTTTAAATTATTGATTATTGCAAGTTTAGACCTACAATATCATTGGAATAATTATGATTTTAACAAAAAACAAGCATCAAAATTCAAGAAAACATTGTTTTATTTAACGAAAAATGAAAAAATCATTTTAATACGCAACACAATAGATAAAACTGACTTTTCTTAACATTTTGATAACACTATCTGAGTTATTTGTTATAATTTTGCCAAAAACAATAAACTAAATAACAAATGAAGACAATGAAAAATTGGTTACTTACTGGACTGTTGTTCATGATAGTTTCAACCGCATTTTCTCAAAGTAAAATTACCGGTACTATTACCGATGGTGCCCTTTCTTTACCTGGTGCTAACGCAGTAGTAAAAGGATCATCAGACGCTGGTTCAAGTGATTTCGATGGTAAATTCACAATTACAACTTCAGTAACTTCTGGAGAAATTGTAGTTTCATATCTAGGATATGAATCAAAAACCATCTCTTTTTCTGTTGCTAAAGGAGGAACAGTAAATTTAGGAGTTATTACTTTAAACTCAAATTCGAATGAATTAAGCGAAATTGTAGTAAAAAGTGGCGTTGTAGATATTGCTAAAGACAGAAAAACTCCTGTTGCCGTTTCTACAATTAAAGCTGCTGAAATTCAGGCAAAACTTGGAACTCAAGAATTTCCTGAAATATTAAAAAATACACCTTCAGTTTATGCGACAAAAAGCGGTGGAGGTTTTGGAGATTCAAGAATTAATATTCGTGGGTTTGACCAAAAAAATATTGCCGTTATGATAAACGGAGTTCCAGTAAATGATATGGAAGGTGGAACTGTATATTGGAGTAACTGGGCAGGTTTATCTGATGTAACTTCTGCTATGCAAGTACAAAGAGGTTTAGGATCTTCGAAATTAGCTATTGCTTCTGTAGGGGGAACTATTAACGTTTTAACTAAAACTTCTGACATGAAAGAAGGCGGAACCATCTCTTCTGGATTTGGAAATGCTCAATACTTTAAAGTTCAGGCTTCTTACAACACAGGAGTTATGAAAAATGGTCTTTCTGCATCTGTTTTATTAAGTTCTACAGTTGGAGACGGATACATTGACGGAACACAGTTTGAAGGAAAAAATTATTATATCGCATTTGGTTACAAGCCAAACGATAAACATGATATTCAATTTACTTTTACTGGTGCACCACAATGGCACAACCAAAGAAATACATTCATTACTCTTGACACTTATTTAAAATATGGATCTAATGGAGATCCAAATACAAGATACAATTCTGATTGGGGATATTTAAATGGTGAAGCTTATAACATTAGAAAAAACTATTACAGCAAACCTGTAGGTTCTATCAACTGGGATTGGAATATCAATGAAACAACAAAACTTTCTACAGTTGTTTACGGATCTTGGGGTCGTGGAGCAGGAACAAACGGAACTGGAGGAATTAGAGGTAATAACTATGCTGCTTCAGCTTTAAGAACTGCTGACGGTTTAGTAGATTATGATAAAATCCAACAATGGAACTCTGGTCAACCAATTACTCTAGGTACAACATCTTACCAAAGAACTCCAGTAGCAGGTGAATATCCATATGTGAATGGTGTGGACACTGGGAGATCTGGAGCAAATACACCAACATCACCATATGTTTACAACACCACTTCTGGTATTTCTCAAATATCATCTTTCAACTCTCATAACTGGTATGGCGGAATTGTAAGTATGAATAAAAAATTAACAGAAACCCTAACATTAGATTTGGGTGTAGATCTAAGAACTTACAAAGGAATCCACTACCAAACACTAAACAACCTTTACGGAGCAAGTGCATTTCTTGACAAAACGGATGTTAACAATCCTAATAGAATCTTAACACAAATCTATCCAACTAAAGCATCTTTAAATCCTTTTGCAAAAGCAACAGCTGAAGAAAAATTAGGATATGATTATGATGGAAATGTAAATTGGTATGGTGCTTTTACACAATTAGAGTATTCAAAAGACAATCTTACAGCATTTATTCAAGGAGCGATATCTGAACAAGGTTTCAAAAGAACAGATCGTTTTAATTACACACCAGACAACCCACTTTACGAAACAGACTACGAAAATATTCTGGGTGGTAACGTAAAAGGTGGAGCTAATTACAATATTAACGAGCAACACAATGTGTTCTTTAATACTGGTTACTATTCAAAACAACCATTCTTTACTGCTGTTTATCCAAACTTTAGAAATATCTTGAATGGTAATTTGACAAACGAAAAAATATTTGGTCTTGAAGCTGGATACGGATTCCGCTCTTCAATTGTAAATGCAAATGTCAATGTTTACCGTACTTCATGGAAAGACAGATACTTAAGAAACAATGATGGTTCAGGAAACAATCCAGGAGGATACATTGATTATTCAGGAATTTCAGAAATTCACTCAGGTATAGAATTAGAAGCTAACGCAAAAGTGACTGATAAATTAAAAATTAATGCTATGTTCTCTGTAGGAGATTGGAAGTATGACGGAAATAGTATAAGTAACACTTACGATGCCGCAAACAACGTTGTTCCTGGAACTGCTAATACAGTTTTATATTTAGATGGTGTAAAAGTTGGAGATGCAGCTCAACTTACTGCTTCATTAGGTGCAGCTTACGAAGTAGTTAGAGGTCTTACTGTTGATGCTAATTACAACTACTACGATAAACTTTATTCTACTATTGCTCCACTTAACTTTACAAAAGAGGATAATAGAGGTTCTTTACAATTACCAGATTATGGTTTAGTTGACGCAGGTTTATCTTATAGATTACCAGTTGGTAAAAAGAAAGATAACTCAGTTAATTTCAGATTCAACGTGAACAACGTATTTGATGAAATCTATATTGCTGAAGGAAAAACAAACTTCTTTGCTGAAGATTTCCCAACTCAAGCAACATACAAAGGTATTTCAACAAACAATCAAGTATATTTTGGATTTGGAAGAACTTGGAACATGACTTTAAGTTATAACTTCTAATATTTAGAATCTAAATAAATATCATAAACGGCATCGACTTTTAAGTTTGATGCCGTTTTTTTATAGCCTTTTTTGTTATATTTGTTTTGAACAAAAAAACAGTTTTATGTATTATTTTCTACAAAAATTCCATTCTGGATGGGCTTATCTGGCATTATTACTTTTATTGGTTGCCGTTGTAAATGCCATTATCGGATTAACTTCTAAAAAAGAGTTTACTGCTAAAGACCGTAAAATTGCCTTGTTTGCCTTAATTGGAACACACACGCAATTATTGATTGGTTTAATTCTTTATTTTGTATCTCCGCTTGGAAAAGCAGCTTTTGGAGAAATGTCTAATGCTGAACTTCGATTAACATCATTAGAACACCCTTTAATCAATCTTATAGCTATTATCCTAATTACTATAGGATGGTCAAAACATAAAAAACTAATTAATAGCGAAGCTAAATTTAAAACATTTGCTATTTTTTACGGATTAGGATTATTACTTATATTGAGTAGAATCCCGTGGAACCTATGGTTCTAAAAAACCAATTAAAGCCCTAAGAATAGGGCTTTTTTTATCTCGGCATATTATTTGTACAAACTCCCCAAGTCTGAAAAAGAATAACCCATGAGAATTAAAAAAAACATTTTACTCAGCGCATTTACTATAACTTTTTTAAGTTGCGTTACTTACGTTATGAGTCAACAAGTCAGGCCAACAGAGCCTAAAATTACGCAGGACACTATTAAAAACAACAAAACAGGCCAAATCGCTTTACCTACCGATTCTGTTTTTACAGACAATGGTTTAAAATTAAAACCATACAAAAAAAATGCACATGCTTCCTATTATGCCGATAAATTTACAGGCAGAAAAACCGCAGACGGAAGCAGATTTGACAACAATAAATACACCGCTGCGCACAAAAAACTTCCATTTGGAACCAGAATAAAAGTAACAAATGAAGCCAATGGAAAATTTGTAATCGTTAAAATTACTGATAGAGGTCCGTTTGTTAAAACCCGCGAGTTAGACCTTTCGAAAAGAGCTTTTATGGATATTACCAGAAGCAAAGGTGCCGGTGCAATGAAAGTTACTATTGAGACTATAGTAGAATAAAAAAAGTCCCGCTTTAGAGCGGGACTTTTTTTTACACAAGTTTCCTCATGTTCATTACCATTCCGGTATGAATTCCTTCATGATAATTATTAAAGCTTAAAGCTCCATCAATGTCTTTAAGTATATAACCTAAACTTGTGGGAAACTCGGTGTAATTAACGAAGGTGTTATTCGCAAAATCTTTTTGAACCTGTTCTAAAGTTGTTGAAAGCAAAGTTCTTATTTCGTCGACTTCGGATTGAGAAACATCACCTTCAGGCTTTGTACCTCTTTTATATTTCGTTATAAATTCTTCCGAAACCATTGATGGCACACCAGACAATTTATAAACTAAAACTTGTTGCGAAGCGACGCAGTGCGCGATATTCCAAATCAAATTATTACTAAATCCGTCTGGGATTTTGTTTAACTGTTCTAATGAATGATTGTCTAAAACCTTCAAAAGAACTTCTCTAATGGTTTTTTGTACTTCAAATACTGAATTCATAGTTATAATTTTTTTCTAAAATTAGGCATTTTTCAGTTTCAAATGAATTTTCTTTGTAGTCACTAAATTTAAAAATCATGAACAAAATATATTACTTAGCTTCTTGCGACACCTGTAGAAAAATCATTAAAGGTTTACCGGCGAATCATAACCTGGAGTTTCATGACATCCGTCAAAACCCGATTACCGAAGCGGAATTGGAAGAGATGTATAAACTTGCAGGAAGTTATGAAGCGTTATTCAGCAAAAAAGCACAGTTGTATAAATCAATGGATTTAAAAAACAAAGCACTGAGTGAAGCTGATTTTAAAAAATACATTCTGGAGCATTACACTTTCCTGAGTCGTCCGGTTTTTATTATTGATGGCAAAATTTACATTGGCAACAGCCAACCCGTTACTTTACAAGCTATGAAAGCTTTAGAAAAATAATACCTGAAAGTTCGTAAGGAATCGGGACTTGCGTTAGGGATAGCAGTGGAAATCCTTTTTTTGAGCTTTTTCTGCTCAAAAAAAGATTGGAGCGGATAGCCCGCCCGGAGGGAACGCCCAAAAAACTAAAATTATGGCTTTAAAATACTAGAAACTCTCACTGTGAATTTTTTAGTATCTTTGCGCCTTTATACTCAATTATATGATACAATCTATGACAGGGTTTGGCAAAGCTTCTTTGCAATTGCCTACAAAAAAAATTACGGTCGAAGTAAAATCCTTAAATAGTAAAGGTTTAGATTTAAACGTAAGAATGCCGTCGCTGTACCGCGAAATGGAATTAGGTTTAAGAACTCAAATCTCTACAAAATTGGAAAGAGGAAAAATTGATTTCGGAATTTACATTGAAAGTACTTCTGAACAAACTTCGACGAAAGTAAATGTTCCTGTTGTAAAAAATTACATTGCACAACTTAGAGAAGTTTATCCTGATGCTGATGAAACGGAGTTAATGAAAATGGCCATTCGTATGCCTGATACCTTAAAAACCGAGCGTGAAGAAATTGATGAAAATGACTGGGAGCAAATCCAAATTATAATTGAAGAGGCTTTACAAAATATCTTAACTTTTAGAAAAGACGAAGGTGAATCACTTGAAAAAGAATTCAACCTTAGAATTGGAAATATCCGTCAATATATGAACGACGCTCTGGCACTTGATCCGGAAAGAGTTCAGGCCATAAAAGATCGTTTGCAAACTGCGATTTCTGAATTGAAAGTGAATGTAGATGAAAATCGTTTCGAACAAGAATTGATTTACTACTTAGAAAAACTTGACATTACAGAGGAAAAAGTACGTTTGACCAATCACTTAGACTATTTCTTAGAAACCATTAAAGGAACTGAAGCTAATGGTCGTAAATTAGGTTTTATTACTCAGGAAATGGGTCGTGAAATCAATACGATGGGTTCAAAATCGAATCATGCGCAAATGCAGAAATTAGTTGTGATGATGAAGGATGAATTGGAAAAGATTAAGGAACAGGTTTTAAACGTGTTGTAAAAAGCCGTAGGCTTTAAGCTATAAGCCGTAAGCAAAAAACACAGAAAACTAAAGCTTAAAGCGTACAGCCTAAAGCTTAAAGCATAAATAAAAGCTTAAAGCATATTGCTTAGAGCCTAAAGCATACAAAATGAACAAAGGAAAATTAATTGTTTTTTCAGCACCTTCGGGGTCAGGAAAAACAACTATAGTAAGACATTTACTTGGGAAAGAAGATTTAAATTTAGAATTTTCAATCTCAGCGGCTTCACGCGACCCACGCGGAGAAGAAGAACACGGAAAAGATTATTATTTTATTTCGTTAGAGCAATTCAAAAAACACATTAAAGCAGAAGATTTTCTGGAATGGGAAGAAGTTTACCGTGATAACTTTTACGGTACTTTAAAAGCGGAAATTGAAAGAATCTGGGCTTTAGGAAAAAACGTGATTTTTGATATTGATGTTGCCGGCGGATTGCGTATAAAACATAAATTTCCGGAACAAACTTTAGCCGTTTTCGTAAAACCACCAAGTGTTGACGAACTAAAACGCCGCTTAAAACAACGTTCTACCGAAAGTGATGATAAAATCAATATGCGAATTGCAAAGGCTTCTGTAGAATTGGCAACTGCTCCGCAATTTGATACCATCATCAAAAACTACGATTTAGATACTGCTAAAGAAGAAGCCTATCAATTGGTGAAAGACTTTGTAAATAAATAAGTTATTACACAGAGCTGCACAAAGTAAAAGCGCAGAGATACACAAAATTTTTATATATTACTTTGCGAATCTCCGTAAAACCTTTGCGAATCTCTGTGAAACAAAACAACTATGAAAATAGGCCTTTATTTCGGAACGTATAATCCCATTCATGTTGGTCATTTGATAATTGCCAATCACATGGCTGAGTTTGCCGACTTAGATCAGGTTTGGATGGTGGTTACACCTCATAATCCGTTAAAAAAGAAAGCAACCTTATTGGACGACCATCAACGGCTTGAAATGGTTTTTCTGGCAACAGAAGATTATCCCAAGATAAAACCTTCAGATATCGAGTTTAAATTGCCTCAGCCGAACTACACAGTGAATACTTTGGTTCATTTGCAGGAGAAATATCCAAATAATGAATTTTCACTCATTATGGGAGAAGATAATTTGAAAACACTTCACAAGTGGAAAAACTACGAAGTGATTTTAGATCATTATGAAATCTACGTTTATCCGCGTATTTCAGAAGAACCGGAAAATGTCGAATTAAAATCGCATCCAAAAGTTCATATTATTGATGCACCGGTTGTGGAGATCTCTTCGACTTTTATTCGAAACAATATTAAAAAAGGTAAAAATATTCAACCGCTTTTACCTCCAAAGGTTTGGGAATATATTGATCACAATAATTTTTATAAGAAATAAAAAAAGCCTGAATTTTAAGAATTCAGGCTTTTTTTATTTCTCTTATAGCGCTTTACCTACAAAATTAGCTTTTTTGATAATCGCTCCGCTAAATCTTTAATATCACTAGTTCTGACTAAACTTTGAACCCATTTATTTGGAATATTTTCCATCCTATAATAAATACCGGCCAATCCACCAGTAATTGCACCAGTTGTATCTGTATCTTCACCCAAATTAACTGCTTTTAAAACAGCTTCTTCATAAGAATTAGAATTTAAAAAACACCAAAAACTTGCTTGTAAACTATCAAGAACATATCCTGAAGAATGAATATTCTCTTCATGATAAGCTGAAATATCATTCTTTAAAATTCTATCAAACAATTGAATTTCAAACGGATTAAACTTTTTATCTTCCATAAAATTTGATAAAATAATTTGCATATCCCTATAAGCTACAATTTTCTCTTTTCCTTTTAAAATTTCCAAACAATAAACCACATAAATAAAACAAGCAAATACAGAGCGAAAATGAGCATGTGTAATTGAAGAAACTGCTTTTACCTTTTGATAGATTTTTTCAATATCTTTTTCATTATTTAGATAAAAAACTAAAGGCAAAATTCGCATTAATGATCCATTTCCATTATCACCTTCTTCAAAACCCCCACATAATTCAGGCAAATGTCCTTTTCCTATATTATGAATTGCTTTTCTTGTCGCAATTCCAATATCAAAAACTTTTCCGTGAGGAGTCCATAATCCTGCACTGTACCACTTCACAAAGTTTGACGCTATTTTTGATAAGTCAAAATCTCCACATAAAACCTCTGCCAAACAAAAAGCCAAAGAACTGTCGTCACTCCAAGTTCCCAAAGGTTGAGAATGAGTTCCAAAACCAGTCATTTCAGAAACTGGATTTTGTTTTAAATAACTTCTAGACTCAAATTCTACAGGAACGCCCAATGCGTCTCCAATTGCTAAACCAAATAAACCAGATTCAATTTTATTTCTCATTTTATGTATTTCAATCTATTCCAAACCTCCCATAATAGCACAATCCCTACATCCTATTCCCAAAAAACAACTTTAATTCTTTAGAAATAGTATCAAAAAACGAGTTTAAATTATTGTTCTTAGCACTCAACAAATACACATACTCCTCCGGAACGTGAAAACTATTCCACAACAGCTGCAATTTATTTTCTTTGATATATTTTCTCGAATTACAATTCCATGTTATGGCAATTCCGGAATTTCTGGACAGCATTTCCAACATCTCAGATTCTGATGGAATGATATAATTGGGCACTATTGCTGGTCGCTTTTTATTGAATGCATGTAGCCAAAACAATTTTACATGTGGAATTCGGGCGTCGTGACTGTACCATTTTTGGTCATTAAGCCACTGCTCTATTTCTGTAGCATTATCTGATTTTAATTTTTGGCGAAAATCGGTTGTATCTAAATTTGTTGAACCAACTACAACCAGTTTAATCTTTCCGATGATTTCATAGATCGTATCAAACGTGTCAAACTTTTTAGTGACTACCGCAAAATCAATTTTTTTAGCGTCAACTAAAGAAAAAAGAACGTCGTCTTCAGCGAAAGTAAAATCGATTAGATCAAATTTCGAAATTAAAGTACTTCCGAAACTATTGAACAAATCTTTTGAAACTCCAATTGAAATTAATCGCTTAGAATCTTCGGCTTTAGCCCTAAAACCGCTTTCCACATTTTCTAATCTGTCAAGTGCATCAATAATTAAATTATTAAGTAACTTAGCGTATTCGGTTGCTTCAACCCCTTTTGACTTCCGATTGAATAATTTATAACCTACATGCGCTTCTAGCATTGATATCTGCTGACTTACTGCGGGTTGACTAATAAACAACTCTTTTGCAGCGACTGAAAAATTACCGTTTTTATAAACCGACTTAAAGGTTCTGTACCATTCTAGATTTACCATGATATAAATATATTTATTACAAACATAGTTTATTTTATTTTTACTAATATCACTTAAGCCGTAAATTTGATGAAAATTTAAAACTATGAAGAAAATAGCATTACTCGCAATTATAGCATTCACTGCCAGCAGCATAACAGCTACGGCTCAAAAATCAAATAAAAAAGGTATGAAAAAAGTATTATTTGTTGTTACCAGTAACGATAAACTGGGTAACACTGGAGAAAAAACCGGATTCTGGTCAGAAGAATTTGCTGCACCTTATTATGAATTATTAGATCAGGGAGTCGAAATTACGATTGCTTCTCCGCTTGGAGGTCAGCCACCAATTGATCCAAAAAGTGCTGATCCGGCTTCGGCAACAGAAGACACCAAACGTTTTGACGCTGATAAAACATTACAGGAAAAACTAAAAAACACACACAAACTTTCTACAATTAATCAAAAAGATTATGACGCTGTTTTTTATCCTGGAGGTCACGGGCCGCTTTGGGATTTAGTCGAAGATCAAAACTCAATTGATTTAATCGAATCATTCTACACTCATAATAAACCAGTTGCTTTTGTTTGTCACGCTCCAGCCGTTTTGAAAAACGTAAAAGTAAATGGCGAATACTTAGTAAAAGGTAAAAAAGTTACCGGTTTTACCAATGAAGAGGAAGAGGCTGTTGGTTTGACTAAAGTAGTTCCGTTTTTATTAGAAGACGCACTCTCGTCAAACGGTGGTAAATTCTCAAAAGGACCAAACTGGCAGCCTTATGCTGTTGAAGATGGCCTTTTAATTACAGGACAAAATCCGGCTTCATCAAAATTAGTAGCTGGGAAACTATTGGAAAAATTGGGTAAATAAGGGACTAGGGTTCTAAGCTTTCCCTTTTAGTAACTTAAAAACTGATCCCTTATCCACTAACTAATAAAAATTTAAAATAAAAAACGGTTCTAAGGTTGTGAGATACTAAGTTGCTAAGGCAAAAAAACTTAGAAACTCAGGACCTTAAAACCTCAGAACCTTAAAAATAAAAACATGTTAAACTTCGAATTATATAATCCTACGAACTTAATCTTCGGAAAAGGACAAATTGAAAAACTTTCCACTTTAGTTCCACAAGGAGCTAAAATACTATTGGCTTACGGTGGTGGAAGTATCTTTAAAAATGGCGTTCACGAACAGGTAATCAGCAATCTAAAAGGTTTTGATATAGTTGAATTTGGCGGGATAGAACCAAATCCGCATTTTGAAACTTTGATGAAAGCTGTTGACGTGATCAGAGCCGAGAAAATAGACTTTATTCTGGCAGTTGGAGGCGGATCTGTAATTGATGGTGTGAAATTTATTTCTGCAGCAGTTAATTTTCAAGGAAATCCGATTGACATTTTACAAAAACGAATTTTAATTAAAGAAAACGCAGTACCATTTGGAACCGTTTTGACTTTACCGGCAACGGGAAGCGAAATGAATTCGGGTTCAGTTGTTACTATTGCTGCAACGCAGGAAAAACTAGCTTTTGGTGGTAGTGCCTTGTTTCCTAAATTCTCTATTTGTGATCCAACAGTAATTGTCTCTTTACCAAAAAGACAATTGCAAAACGGAATTGTAGATGCGTACACACACGTAATGGAGCAATATTTAACCTATCCGCATGAAGGTTTTTTACAAGACCGAATTGCAGAAGGAATTTTGCAAACGTTAATTGAAGTTGGCCCTAAAGTTGTTGAGAACCCAGCCGATTATGCTTTGGCTTCAAACTTCATGTGGAGTTGTACAATGGCCTTAAACGGATTAATTCAGAAAGGCGTACCACAAGATTGGGCAACACATATGATCGGGCACGAATTAACTGCTTTATATGGCATCGATCATGCGAGAACTTTAGCTATTATTGGCCCAAGTTTATACAATGTGATGTTCGACACTAAAAAAGGAAAATTAGCACAATACGGAAGAAGAATCTTTAATTTGACAGGTTCTGATGATGAAGTAGCAAAAGAAGCGATCAATAAAACCGTAGAATTCTTCCATACCATGGGAATGGACACAAAACTTTCGCAATACACAAACGATTATCACGAAACCGCTGATTTTATTGTAAAACGTTTTGAAGAAAGAAACTGGAAAGGTTTAGGGGAGAATCAATTGGTGACTTTGGACAAAGTGAAATCTATTGTTGAAATGAGCTATTAAAGAAATAAATTCCAATTTTTTAAATTCCAAATTCCAATGATCTTAGTTGTATTATTGAAATTTGGATTTTTTGGAATTTGAGTTTAACAAAAAAGGCGTTCTTAAAAATATTTAGGAACGCCTTTTTAAAATACTAAAACAAAACTAACTAACTCATTTTTTGCTAAACTCATTAAATTCTAATTTATAACTACTTAGAACGTAATGATATCAACTTTATTGTATTAATGATGAAAATATTTTTAATATTTTTTTAAATCAGCTGAAAACCCTTGCAATTGCAGGTTAATTATAAATTTCTTAAATGAGATTTTGTGTTATTACTACTTTATTAAGTACTTTTGCTTCAAATTATTAAAATAATGAGCGAAAATTTAAAATTTGCAGTAATTGGAGGAGGTAGTTGGGCGACAGCAATTGCAAAAATGCTTTGCGTGAATCTTTCCGAAATTGCATGGTATATGCGTAATGACGCTGCAATAGAGCACATTCAAAAATACAAACACAATCCTAACTATTTAAGTTCGGTAGAATTTGATACCAAAAAGCTTAAATTAACCAACAATATCAACGAAGCAATCGAATACGCAGATTATGTAATTTTTGCTATTCCTTCTGCTTTTTTAGATGCGGAATTGAAAAACATGACCGTTTCTTTATCTGATAAAATTATTTTCTCCGCGATTAAAGGAATTGTTCCTGAAACGAGTTTAATAGTTGGCGAACATTTCCATATTCAATACGATATTCCATATTACAATATTGGAGTTATTACTGGCCCTTGTCATGCTGAAGAAGTAGCTTTAGAAAGACTTTCTTATTTGACCATTGCCTGCGGTGATCCTGACAAAGCTTCTATTGTAGCAAAATCACTTTCAGGAAATTATATTAAAGCTAAAATTTCAGACGATATTATTGGAACTGAATACGCGGCAATGCTTAAAAACATTTATGCTATTGCAGCCGGAATTGCACATGGTTTAGGCTACGGAGATAATTTCCAGTCGGTAATGATGAGTAACGGAATCCGTGAGATGAAGAAATTCATCAGAAAAGTACACAAAATGAAACGTAACATCAATGACTCAGCTTATTTGGGAGATTTATTAGTTACAGGATACTCGGTTTTCTCGAGAAACAGAATGTTCGGAAATATGATTGGAAAAGGTTACACAGTAAAAAGCGCCATGATGGAAATGAGCATGGTTGCAGAAGGTTATTACGCTACCAAAAGTGCTTATAAGCTAAATCAGGGTTACGGTGCTAAAACGCCAATTATTGATGCTGTTTATGCTGTTTTATATGAAGGAAAGGATGCTAAAGCGGTATTTAAAAAATTGACGGAGTCTTTGGATTAATTTTTTTTCTTAGAGCAAAGAGGCAAGAAGCAAGAGAATAGACTTTCTTATCCATATACATAAAAAAAGAGTCAAGACGAAATTATTAGTCTTGACTCTTTTTTTATTAGATTATCTAAGCTATTCTCTTGCTTCTTGCCTCTTTCCTCTTGTTTCTTACTTCACCATAACCCCCTCAACAAACAAAATCGGCACTTCTTCAGTATCATTTTCGTTGATTAGATTTGATTTGAAGATGAATTTCTTGTCGTATAAAGTGTTTCCGATGAAGAAAGTCACCATAAATTCATTATTTAAAACCAAAAGACTTTTCTCTATCATTTCGATTTTAACTACAGAAACAGCCGGAACCTCAACAAAGGCATGACGTAACACAGAAGTTTTCTTCATTTCGCCATCAATTGTTCCAAACGCTTTTGAAACAACCATAACGCTGTCTAAATTAAAGTCACTATCGTTTACCAGGTAGGCATACCATACTTTTTCCATAAAATCGTCACTCCACTCCTGGACAGCGGCAAGGAATACGTTTTCTACTTCTGGAATTGTTATATCTTTTTTCATATTAGTCAAAAGTTTAAAAGTCGAAAAGTCGAAAGTCCCAAACTTTGAGACTTTCGACTTTTGACTTTCGACTTAAATTATATATTTGCTTTAAATTGCTCTAAGAAACGAACGTCATTTTCGTAAAACATACGGATATCACCAATTTGATATAGTAACATTGCGATACGTTCTACTCCCATTCCGAAAGCAAAACCGTTGAATTCATCGGGATTGATGTCACAGTTTTTAAGAACGTTTGGATCAACCATTCCGCAGCCTCCAATTTCTAACCAGCCCGTTCCTTTTGTGATACGGTAATCGGTTTCTGTTTTCAGCCCCCAATAAATATCAATTTCAGCACTTGGCTCTGTAAATGGAAAGTATGACGGACGCAAACGAATCTTAGATTTTCCGAACATTTCTTTAGTAAAATAAAGTAACGTTTGTTTCAAATCAGCAAAAGAAACATCTTTGTCAATGTACAAACCTTCAACCTGATGAAAAATACAGTGCGAACGAGACGAAATAGCTTCGTTACGAAATACACGTCCCGGAGAAATAGTACGAATAGGCGGTTTATTGTTTTCCATGTAACGTACCTGAACAGATGATGTATGCGTACGCAACAGCACATCAGGATTCGTCTGAATGAAAAAAGTATCCTGCATATCACGCGCCGGATGGTATTCCGGCAAGTTTAATGCGGTAAAATTATGCCAGTCGTCTTCTATTTCAGGACCTTCAGAAACATTAAAACCAATATTGGCAAAAATATCTATAATTTGATTTTTTACAATAGAAATAGGATGACGCGAACCAATTATTACAGGTTCAGCAGATCTGGTTAAATCGCCAAATATACCTTTTGTCTCCTGTTTGCTTTCCAGCTCTTCCTGAATAACTCTTACTTTTTCTTCAGCAACGGTTTTTAAAGTATTTATTACCTGCCCAAAATCTTTTTTCTGGTCATTCGGAATATTTTTAAACTCTGTAAAAAGTTCTTTTAATAACCCTTTACTACCTAAATATTTAATTCGGAACTGCTCTAAAGATTCTTTATTTTTATCATTAAAGGCTTTGGCTTCCTCTATATGCTGTTTTATCTTGTCTATCATTTTCCTTCAATAATTGAGAATACAAATTTAAGTAAAAAAGTGAGATGTTAAAGGTTAGAAGTTATAACTATTTGGAAAGTTTGTTACTATTTTCAAACCAAAATCTAAAATCTACACTCTAAAATCTAAAATTCTTACTCTATAACTTCTCTTTCTAAAAAATAATTCACGATCGCTTCTTTCATCAAAACGGATTGTTCCCCTGCTTTTAAAGGCGGTAATTCTTCTTTTACTCTGTAATGCGGCCATCCGTCTTCATCAAAATACTCAAATTCATAGAATCCGTAAGGTTCTAATAATCGGCAAATGGCGATGTGCATTAAGTTTAATTTTTCATCTTTTTTAAATTCGCGATGCACTTTTCCGAGTTCCTGAACTCCGATTAAGTAAATAATGGCATCTAAATCTAAGTCTTCCCCTTGCGAAAACTGATTGGATAGTATATCGACGAGCTTTTCCCAACGCTCTTTTAATTGTGTATCTCTGGACATTTTTAATTTATGATTTTAGATTTTAGATTTTAGATTGCAGAATGATTTAAAGATTTTTAATCTAAAATCTACAATCTTAATTCTAAAATTATTGTTACAAAGATACGGACTTCAAATCCAATGACATTAAAAAATAAAACAACAGAAAATAAAAACCTTTGCCCCTTTGCATCTCTGTACCTCTGTGTCTTAATAAACAGATAATTCTTTTATATTTGCGCCTCAATAAAACAACAGACATATGAGTTTTTTCGATATGATTTTTGGGGCACTTTTGGCTTTTAGTTTGTACAAAGGTTTTAAAAATGGGCTTTTCGTAGAAGTTGCTTCTTTTATTTCATTATTGCTGGGAATTTACATCGCGATTAAATTTTCTTCTTTGATGAAAGAAATAATCATGAAACATGTTTCCTGGAATCCAAACACGATTCAGATAACTGCCTTTATTCTGACTTTTATTCTGGTTGTAATTGGGGTTTATTTCTTAGCAAAAATCCTTACCGGAATTGCCGATTTCGCTTTCTTGGGCCTACCTAATAAACTTGGCGGAGCTTTTTTCAGAGTTTTGAAAACCATTTTGATTATGAGTGTTTTTATTGCTCTTTTTGAGAAAATAAACTTCAATAATACTTTTGCGAAAAAAGAAACTTTAGATAAATCTATTTTTTATAATCCGGTAAAAAAAGTGGCAGCTTTTGTGTATCCGTCTATTGAAAAATGGTATGAATCTTTTAAAGAAGAACATGCTAAAGATTCTGAGAAAAAATCCACAGAAACTTCTGAA
The DNA here is from genome assembly GCF_015351595.1 of Flavobacterium sp. LC2016-12. Taxonomy (GTDB): domain Bacteria; phylum Bacteroidota; class Bacteroidia; order Flavobacteriales; family Flavobacteriaceae; genus Flavobacterium. The sequence goes on from NZ_JADKPT010000006.1 coordinate 259,076, forward strand.
AATGAATAATTATTCCCAGAGGGACAACATATTTATAGGAATTTACGAATACAGCTGGCAGAAACCCCATCGGGGTGGCACTTTCTAATTGTAAGAATCAATATGTCGCTCCGCTGGAGCTTTATTTCCGTTAATATTCTAATTGCTATAAACATATCGCTCCGCTGGAGTTCAGTAACAACAAAACCTAACAGGTTTTAAAAACCTGTTAGGTTTGACAAAGATTGTATCTAGAACTATTTTACCAGTTTATTTCTAATTTCTCTCCTTTTTTCAATGTGATATCTTGCTTTTTATCACCATTGATTAAACTTGTTTTTCCACCATTTTTAGAAAATACAGTTACTTTTTTAAGTAATTTATTTTCCCATTCCATCTCAATTTCAAATCCGCCACGGGAGCAGATTCCTTTTACAGCTCCGGTTTCCCAAGCATCAGGTAAAGCGGGCAATAATCTGATTTCGTTTTCATCAGATTGCACTAACATTTCTGCAACGGCTGCGGCTCCGCCAAAATTACCATCGATTTGAAATGGGGGATGCGCATCGAATAAATTCGGGTATGTTCCTCCTCCTCGTCTTGGTTTTTCGGTTTTCTTTCCGTCCGGATCGACGTAGCGAAGTAATTCTCTGTACATTTTATAAGCACGATTTCCGTCCCAAAGTCTTGCCCAAAGATTAATTCTCCAGCCTTTTGACCAACCTGTGGTTTCATCGCCTTTTATTTCGAGTGTTTTTCTGGATGCTGCAGCTAAATCTGGTGTTTTCTCAGGTGTAATTTGATCACCTGGAAAGAGTCCGAATAGCTGTGATTGATGACGGTGTTTAGGATCTTCGTCATTCCAGTCAAAATACCATTCCTGTAAATTTCCTTTTTTACCCACTTGATACGGATAAAATTTAGAAAGTGCTGTTTCGAGTTTTGTTCTGAAAGCTGAATCAATGTTTAAAACTTTTGAAGCCTTAATAGTTTTATCAAAACATTCTCTAATCATGGCTAAATCTGCCGTTCCACCGTACATTGTTGCTCCAATATAACCGTCTGGTGCAATAAATTTATTTTCAGGTGAAGTTGACGGAGATGTAATTAATTTTCCGTTTTTATCTGTGATCATCCATCTCAGAAAGAATTCAGATGCGCCTTTCATGATTGGATAACCTTCATTTTTCAGGTAATTTTTATCTTGTGTAAAAACATAATGTTCCCAAATATGCGTACTCAGCCAGGCACCGGATAATGGCCAGCAGGCCCAGCTTGGATCATCGTTTCCGAAAGTTCCAACCGGATTTGTCATTGCCCAAATATCAGAGTTGTGTGCCGAAGCCCAGCCTTCATTTACGCCATAAAATGTCTTTGCCGTAACTTTTCCGGTTACGGAAAGATTTTTAATAAAAGATAAAAGCGGCAAATGCATTTCTGAAAGATTGGTGTTTTCGGCTAGCCAATAATTCTCTTCCACATTGATATTCATAGTGTAATTACTGCTCCAGGGCGGGTTTAAATGCGGATTCCAAATTCCTTGTAAATTTGCCGGAACGCCCATTGTTCTTGAACTGCTGATCAATAAATAACGTCCAAAATTGAAATACAAAATCTCCAGATTTTTATCTTCTTTTCCTTCTGAATATCTAAGTAATCTTTCGTCTGTTGGCAAATCCGGAGCGGCTGTTTTGCCTAAATCCAAATTGACACGATTGTAGAATTTTTGATAATCTGTTATATGAGATTCTTTTAATTTATCGAATGGTGTTGCTAATGCTTTGTTCAAGTGTTGCGATGCAATTGCGATATCGTCTAAGCCTTCTGTTGCAGGATTTTTATCAAAACCATTAAAACTTGTTGCCACAGAAACATAAATAATAGCTTCTGTCGCGTCTTTTAAACTTATAGATTCTCTTGAACTTGTAATTTTCCCGTCCGTTTTTTTGATTTGGACTAAAGTTGTAAACCGTGTTCCTCTTTCTTTTACTTCCAGATATTTTGGTAAAACTGTATATCCCGGATTTTCATGAATTGGCGCAGTACCTGTCATTACCAGGATATTATTTCTTACTTCAACATTTGACTTTAGTAAACTCTTTAAATTAATGTCAAAATTTAAAGCGCCTTTTTGATCACTTGTCAATTTGATTACCATTATTTGATCTGGAGCCGAGACAAAATATTCACGGGTATATTTTATGCCAGCCATTTCGTAGCTTACTTTTGATATTGCATTCGAAATATCCAGTTCCCGACGATAATTTACTGCTTTCCCTTTTTCAGTATTATTGATTTCTAAAGTCCCTAAAGGCGCAAAAGACTCGGAGTTTTTACCCTGAACTTTTTTGTTTAATTCGTCTGCCAGTTTGTAATTTTCATTTTTTAAAGCTTCACGAATGGCCAGAATATTTTTGTAGGCTTCCGGATTCATTTTGGCATTTACGGGTTCACCCGACCAAAGCGTTGCATCGTTAAGATAGATTTTATCTGAATTGGCGCCACCAAAAACAGTTGCTCCCATTTTTCCGTTTCCTAAAACAAGGCTTTCCTCAAAAAATTCAGCGGGTTGATTGTACCATAAAACATGATTGGATTGTGCGTTTGCATTTTTACAGAACAATGTGACTAGTAAAATGAAAAATGTTTTTTTTGTGAGGTTTGCGTTCATTTTTGTTGCGTTTAAAATATGTCGCTCCTGCGGAGCTTTATGCTGATGTTCCTTTTTTTACCAACGGATTTATCCCGAAGCCTCGGGATTGCTACCAACATTTCGTTCCTATGGAACTATTTATGGTGGTGTTCACTTTTCATCAACGGATTTACATCCGTCGCTACCGATATTTCGTTCCTATGGAACTATTTTCGATTATAATATATGTTTATCAATTATAAAAATGATATTTTCTTGTTTACCGGTCACCCGCGTGAGGGATAGAAGCTGGCTACCGAAGTAGCGCGGATAGCCCGACCGTACCGAGATAATAAGGCGTATGTACGCAAAGTTTATTTGCCTTATTATCTCGGTACGGTCACGCCCAACTATTTACTAACCTTATACGTCTCATTTGCTGTAATCATTTCCCAATTATCTGTTCTGAAAGGCGATGCCGGGAATTTTTCTTTGTTGAAAAGATTGATTTCTGTGTCATCATCTGCCCAACCGTAGTGAACAGCAACCGGATTTGGAACATTTTCGCTTGAAACGATTATTTTGTTGTCTTTAATTATCGCTTTCGCGGAATGAAAAACTTTGTCGGCACCTGCGATTTCGAAGCCTTTTACGTTTTGCGAATTATCAGAAGCTGATAAACCGCTACCGATGTTATCAAAAGTCAGGATGATCTGATTTCCTTTTATTTCCTGAGATTTATAGGTTGGTCCGCTGTACACTTGTTTTTTACCGTAAACATTGTTTAAGGCAATTGCAGCCAAACGCAATCCAACGTCTTGTTTGTTTGTTGGGTGAATGTCTTTTGCGTTTCCGATATCCGTAGTAACGGCCATTCCGGTGTTTTTCAATTTTAAAGTTTCGGCTTGTGCTTCGCGAAGTTCTGCCCAACGGCTGCCCACTTTACTGTTCCCTTTGAACTCATCAAAAGTGGATAACTGAACGAAGTAAAAAGGGAAATCGCCCTGATTGAATTTTGTTCTCCAATCTGTGATCATTAACGGAAATGCTTTTTTGTATTGATTGGCTCTCCAAACATTGGCTTCGCCCTGATACCATAAAACGCCTTCGATCGCATACGGAACTAAAGGATTTACCATCGCATTGTACAATAATGACGGATAACTGTTTGGTGATAATGACGTTTTTACGACGATAACTTTGAACTTCCATTTTCCGTCAAGCGGAATTGTTTTGTTGCCTAAAGTTAATTTTAAATCGGCTGCATCTCCGTAGATTCCGCCGCCGCCACTGTTATCGACAATTCGTACGGCAATAACATTTTGTCCTTCTTTTAAGACGTTTGCCGGAACTTCGTAAACCCTTTTGAAGTCCCATTGCGTATTTTTACCGACTTCAATTCCGTTTACGTAAGTTATATCTTCGTCGTCGATTTTTGAAAGATATAAAGTGGCTTTGTTTTTAATGTCTTCTGCCGAAAGTGTAATGATTTTACGCATCCAGACAATTCCGTCTAAATCGCCTAACGGTTGATTTTCCCATAAACTTGGCGTATTTAATTCGCCCCAACTTGTATCATTAAATGTTGGTTCTTTGAAGGTGTTTTCGTTTTCTGTACTTACCGGAGTTCCCTGAATTTTTTCGACTCTTTCTTTCATTTGTCTGGCATACAACTTTGAAATAGAATCGATGTTTAATGTTGGAACATCAGCGATCATTGTTTTGAAATCTTCGCTTTTTTGGAAAGCTTCACGGCTTGTCCAGGTTTCAACATTGGTTCCGCCCCAGGAAGTATTGATAATTCCGATTGGAATTTTTAATTCGGCATATAATTTTTTAGCAAAATAATACCCAACTGCTGTAAAATTGCCCACTGTTTCTTTGCTTGAAACTTCCCATTTTCCGGCTTTTAGATCGTCTTTTGGTTTTCCACTTAAATCCTGCGCTACTCCAAAATGACGAATCATAGGGTAATTGGAATCGGCTATTTCTTTTTCGGCATTCACGGTTTTTGATACCTGAAATTCCATGTTAGATTGTCCTGAACAAATCCATACTTCGCCAACTAAAACATCTTTTATGATGATTTTGTTTTTTCCTGTAATGATCAATTCGAAAGGTCCTCCTGCTTTTTCAGCAGACAATTTTATCATCCATTTTCCATTCTTATCGGCAACTATGGATTTGGTTTGTTTGTTGAAATGCACTTCAACTTTTTCATTAGCATCAGCCCATCCCCAAACCGGAATTTCTTTATTGCGCTGCAGTACCATTCCGTCAGCAAACAATAACGGCATTTTTACATTGGCATTAGCTACTATGCTCACCAGCACTAAAAGAAAGGTTATATGTTTTTTCATTTTTTTTAGATTTAAATTAACCGCAAGGTTCGCTATGAATTACGCAAAGTTCGCTAAGCTTTGCGCACATGGCGCTTGCTTTGCGAACTTTGCGGTTCAATCTATGTTATCAAATATATACTTTTTATTTCAATCCATCCTGCAATGCAGTTAATGCCTGCAAATCATATATAGTGTTAGTGCTTCTGTCAAATAACGACATTGTATTTGTACCTAAATTTCCGGCATCCCAATAAAACGGAACCATGCCGTTTACTCTTGACTGTTTTACGACATATTTTAGAAACGCAGCTCTTGATTTTAAATGCAATGTTAGTGCATCACCGGTCAAATTACGTTTTATTGCTCCAAACTCTCCTAAAATCACAGGAATTCCTTTGTCTGTAAACTGTGTTTTCATCATTAAGAAAAACTTATCGACATCCGCCTCTTCTCCCCAAGTCGGATTGTGTGATGGGTCTGTAGTTGAATGATTTCCTGCTCCCCAGTAGTAAAACATTTTTCCCCAGTCTGCATCTTCGGTCATCAAAGTAAACTGATATGGATAAAAGTGAACCTCAGCCATCATTCTGTTTGCTGCTGAATCTGTAGGTAATGAGGTCATCAATTGGTTTGTTTTTTCAATATCTGTCGATGGCCCTTGTACAATTAAATTTCGATATGCATTTTTTCCTCCCGTAGAACGAACAGCATCAATAAACGTTTGATGGTATGACTTTAACACTGCCATTTCCGTAGCATCTTTAACATCCGGCTCATTTGCACTTGCAAAAAGTAAATGTTCATCAAATCCGCGTAAATGAGTTGCAATCTGTTCCCAGAAAGCTTTTTGTTTGGCATTGTTTTCTACTTTCTTGGCTTCGGTAACATTTTTTTCCAGCCATCCGCCATCCCAATGGATGTTTACAATTACATACATATCATTGTCAACGCAATACTGAACGACTTCTTTAACTCTATCCAGCCATACTTCACTGATTTTTGCAGTTGTACCATTAGCATACTGATTCCATGCACACGGAATTCGAATAGCATTAAAACCATTTGCTTTCACAAGATCAATTAATGCTTTTGTAACTTTTGGATTTCCCCAAGCCGTTTCACTTCCTGTAGCTTCAAGAGTATTCCCAATATTCCAGCCCATTTTCATCTTAGCTGCTAACTGAACTGCAGTACTGCTCATTCCTGTAGCATCTGCAACAATTGGATTAGTGTTATAATTTGGATACAAACCACCAGTATTTGCTGCTTGGGAAACGGTTACTTTTACTGCTGCTACTTCGCTTGAACTGATAGTAATTACAGCAGTTCTTACTTCAGAACTTGTATTTTCTGAAGCTTTTACTGTTATTGTTGTTCTGCCAGAAACGCCTGTAGCCGGAGTAAATGTCAACCAGCTTGCTTCTGATGCCGCAACCGTCCAGTTAGTTGCATTTGCTGTAACTATAAATTCTGAAGTACTTGCCGTACTCTGAAAATCAATTTTCTCGACATTAGCCGAAAGTGTTTTTGCAATTGGACCCGGATTCTCCGGAGTAGCTTCTTTATCAGAACTACACGCTAAAATGCTTATCCAGGATAAACACAAAACGGTGTTTAACAGATAACTTTTTATTAGTCTTTTCATTTTAATTTGGTTTTATAGTTAATTAAGTGGTTTCTAATTATTATTCTAAAAATCATTAAATGCATTTGAGAAAATAACTTTCCAAGTAACACTTGTCATTAAGCTATTAAAACCAACACAGTTAATTTGAATCTATTTATTTGATGGTAATCGCAATTTCTTTTTTGATATCTCTTGAAGAATTTCCAACTTTCAAAGTATATTTTCCAGCTTCTACAACCCATTTTTTTGATGCCACATCGTAATATGCCAATTCTTTTACAGGAAGCTGAATAGTAACTGTTTCAGAATTACCCGCTTTTACCAAGACTTTTTTGAAACCTTTTAATTCTTTTGATGCACGACTTACTTTTGAATCTGATTTTGAAGCATATAATTGAACAACTTCTTTTCCATCTACTTTTCCTGTGTTTTTCACATCAACAGAAACCGAGATAGTTTCATTTTCAGCATAAGAAGTTTTATCAGTTTTAGTATTTTCAAAATCAAAAGTGGTATACGACAATCCGTATCCGAAAGGATATAACGGCGCGATATTTTTAGTATCAAACCAACGGTAGCCAATCAAGATTCCTTCAGCATAATTAACGGTTTTTCCGCCTGGGAAGCTTTTTGTTGCGTGTGCAGGAGAATCTATAATGTTTACAGGCATTGTCCATGGTAATTTTCCTGACGGATTTACTTTTCCTAAGATTACATCTGCTAATGCATTTCCTCCTTCAGAACCATTAAACCAACTCCAAACTAAGGCCGAAGTATTTTTACTTACTTCATTAATATCAAAAGGAGCTCCGGCAATCATGACAACAATAGTTCTCGGATTTACAGCTTGTACTTTTTTGATTAATTCTTCTTGTCCAAAAGGCAATTTTAAAGTTCGACGATCAGAAGCTTCTGTTTCATAATCACGATTTGAACCTGCAAAAATGATCGCAACATCTGATTTTTTTGCAGCTTCTACAGCTTCGTTCACTTTTGCCGGATCTAATGCGTCAATTGTTACTGGTCCGTTTAATGTAATATCTCCTAGTTTACCTTTATTTTTTTCATCATAACGCTCTAAATATCCTTCCGCATAATTGATCTTAATAGAAGATGGCAATCTGTTTTTCAAACCTTCAAGAGGTGTAATTTCTCTTTTTGTTTTAACTCCTGCGCCAAATCCGCCTAAAGCATTCTTCTTTGTTGCATTGTTTCCAATGACAGCGATAGATTTTACTCCGTCTAACTTTAAAGGCAATGCGTTGTTTTCATTTTTCAATAAAACAATTGCTTCTGCTGCAATTTTGTAGGCATCCTGATAATGTGCTTCAGTAGAAATACTTCCTTTTACACGATTTTTACTATCTGGTCCCATAGCTTTTACCTGAAACAAAGTGCGTAAAATTCTTTTTACGTGGATATCAATTTCTGCTTCAGACACTTCTCCCGCTTTTGCCGCAGCAACTAACTTATCAGCAAGGAAAAATTCGTTGAATGGTTTTGGTGTTCCCATTTCTATATCTAAACCACTTTTTAAAGATTTAGCTGTTGAATGTACCGCTGCCCAATCTGAAACTACAATTCCTTTAAATCCCCACTCATCACGAAGGATTTTATTCAGCATATAATCATTCTCACATAAGTATTCGCCTCTAAATTTATTATAAGCTCCCATAATTCCATAGGCATGTCCTTCTTTTACTGCAGCTTCAAATGCTGGTAAATAAATTTCGCGAAGTGTACGTTCGTCAATTTGAACATCAACAAAATCACGATTTGTTTCCTGATTGTTCGCTGCAAAGTGTTTAACACAGGCCATTACATCATTGTCTTGTAAACCAACAACTAGAGGCACAGCAATTTTTTTATTCAGAAACGGATCTTCACTCATGTATTCATACGTTCTTCCGCCAAGTGGTGTTCTTACCATATTAATGGCCGGTGAAAGTAACATGTCTTTGTCACGTGCACGCATTTCCTGTCCAAGACTATTCCCAAAGGTATACGCCATTTCCGCATCCCAGGTTGCAGCCAACGCACCTCCTGCCGGATAGTAAGTTGCAAAATCGTTTGTTAAACCTGCCGGGGCCCAATTGTCACGCGAAATTTCTTCACGAACTCCTAAAGGTCCATCAGCCATTTTTAATTCGGGAATACCTAAACGTTCAACGGCGCCAGTACTAAACATACTGTTTCCATGCAACATTCCGATTTTTTCCTCCAATGTCATTTGAGAAACCAACTTGTCTATCTCTGCATCAAATTCTGAACTAATTTCTTTTCCCTGATGCTCTTCGGTCTGAACAGCATTTGAATTTTCGCCTTGTGCGTCTTTTTTACAAGAAGTAAGCAAAGCAAAAGCCATAAAAACCGGTAGATATATCATTTTCTTTTTCATGTTTATTATTTATTTTTTGTGGTTTTTTAATAGTTTATTGTTTGACGAAATTGAATAGAACAACATCATTTTCGTTAATCTTAAAATCTTTACTATAAGTTCCTTTTGAATCAATTACGACTTTTTCAATTGCAATTGGAGCTCCATTGTTATGTTCTTTAATTTTCTTCACCTGATCAATGGTAAGCTGAGTGGGTTTGTTCATAGCTAAATAATCGGCGTAAGCGTCATTTGCTTTATAACCCACTTTATAAATCTCCAAATTGTATTTCCCTTTTTGAAGTCCGTCTACTTCAATTTTCACCGTTCCTTTAGACTGAGAAGGCAAATCCTGAACGTAGTAGGTTTGATTCCAAACCTTATCGCCTGGATGTGTATTCGTAAAATCCCAAAACAATAACTGAACATCTCCTTTTGCATTTTTAGCCGCCCATGAAGAGGTGTCTTTATTCTGAAGTTCTGTTTCTCCCAATTTATTCAGAAGAGAATAAGAAAAATAAGCTGGTTTTTTAATTCCTTGTGTATTCAGTAATCCAAAACCTCCGTGAAAAGGGGTGAACCTTGGACCCGGTTCTTCAAAAATATCAGTGAATACCCAATAGGACATTGAGTTTGCCGCGTTACCAACTTGTTTTAATTTCTGCAAAATATAAGCTGCCGAATGATAGCTGTCGTGAATAGGATCTGCCGGCGTATAAGAAGAACTCCATTCTGTATAATGCAATTCTAATTTTGGTTTAGCCGAATTCGAAATTTGATCGCGAGATTTGATTACATCACCGCTTATACTGGAATCATCTTTGCTTAAAACCGTTCCCGAAGTTCCAAATTCATCTAAATAACCTTGATTTACTCCATAAGTATGTGTAGAAATAAAATCTAACGGCACATTATTTTTAACACAAAAATCAATTGTTTCCGGAACCCAGCCCGCACCTGCCGTTGCTGGCCCACCTACTTTGTAAGCTGGATTTACTGCTTTTATACCTCGTGCTGCATATTCATACAGTTTAAAATATTCTGCTTGCGTTCCCGTCCAGAAACCTGGCGTTAAATTAGGTTCGTTCCAAACTTCAAAATACCATGTTTTTACTTCTTCGTCTCCGTAACGTTCTTTGAAATGTTGGGTTAGGTTTCGAATTAAATCTTCCCATTTTTTATAATCTTTTGGAGGGGTTACATTTCCTTTCCACCAAAAAATCGTTTCTTTTCCACTAGCCAAAGCCTCTGGCATAAAACCCAATTCAACAAAAGGTTTCATTTTAATACTCAGAATAAAATCATACAAAACATCAATATACTGGTAATTGTATTCCGGATTTCCTTTTGCATCTTCCCTGTAAACCGCCATATCATCAGACAATAAACCATGCATTCTGATGTATTTAAAGTCACATTCTTTTTTGGTAAGCGCGAGCTGCTGTTGCCAGTCGGCACGTAAACCTTCATTGGCACGACCTGCACCAATGCATTCTTTGAACATGGTGTTTAGTTTTCCGGCCGTTTTATTATAATCCACTTTTATGACTCTGTCTGAACTAGTATTGGTCTGCTGTCCAAACATTTCAGCATTGTAAAGTGATATTAAAATAAGCAGTATGATCCCTTTTCTTTTCATTTCAATTATTTCACGATTATTTTTTTATTAAGCAGAATAACATCTGAAGCACTTCCTACCTGAATTTCAATAGTATTGTTTTCCAGTTCAAATTGTTGTTTTGCTGTATTCCAATATTCTAAATCCTTTGCTTTTAAAGTCAATACAACATTCTTCTTTTCTCCGGCTTTAAAGAAAATCCGCTGAAATGCCTTCAATTCTTTTTCAGGACGTTCCACTTTTGACTGTAATTGTTTTACATATAACTGAATTACCTCGTCTCCGTCTCTGCTTCCTGTATTCGTAACAGAAACTGTAATTTTTATTTCAACATTTTTTGAAATAGTTTCCGAGCTCGCTTCAATTGAATTGTATTTAAAACTGGTATAACTTAAGCCATGTCCAAAAGCATATAAAGGTTTTCCTTTAAAATACATATAGGTTCTGCCGTTTCGGATATTGTAATCCAATAAATCTGGTAGATCTGTAATGTCCTTTACCCAAGTTTGCGTTAAACGTCCAGCCGGATTATAGTCTCCAAATAAAACATCAGCCAAAGCGCTTCCTGTTTCCTGACTGTTTTGTGTCATGTGAACAATTGCCGGAACATGTTCCTGTGTCCAGTTGATGGCATAAGGAAAACTGCTAATCAGAGCGACTACCGTTTTCGGATTGGCCTGATATACTACTTTGATCAAATCTTCCTGCTCTAAAGTCAGCGATTGACGATCGACAGCTTCTTTTCCTTCACTTGGAACCGGACAATTTGCCCAGCCCGCATTACAAACCGGATGATTACCAACTATAACAATTACTGCATCTGCTTTTTTGGCTATTTCAACCGCTTTGCCGTCTATATTATTTTTCGCAACCAGAATTTCAACATTGTTGCCTAGTTTATTTTTTATTCCCTCTAAAGGTGTAATGGTATAGGGAGGTGTTCCGCTGTACCAATCGAGAAGCACTTCATCAGCGCGATTCCCGATTATCGCAATTGTTTTTAATTTGTCTTTTTGTAAAGGCAATAGATTCGAATCGTTTTTAAGCAAAACAATAGATTTTTGGGTGGCTTCTAAAGCGATTTTTTTATGCGCCTCAGTTTTCCACGGATCAATGGTGTCTCTTCCTGTTCCGATTTTGGCATACGGGTTTTCACCCGTAACATCTAACATTCCTAGCTGAATCATAACTCTGTAATTCCCTCGAATAACAGCATCAATATCTTTTTCTTTTAAATAACCATGCGAAAGAGCACCATAAACACCTTCTGTATATTCATCTAAAAACTGATTGATTCCGGCTTTTATAGCGGCAGCAGCTCCCAGATATTTATCAGCATAATATTTATGATCTGAAAGCAATAATTTGAATGCGCCTCCATCGGTGCAAATTATTCCATTTTGCCCCCATTCTTTTTGGGTAATGTTTTTCAGCATTGGGTGAACCATTGCCGGAATTCCGTTTACTTTATTATAGGCCGCCATGTAAGCTCGCGAACCGCCTTCAACAACTCCCATTTGAAAAGGCAGGGCATAATATTCTCTCCATAATCTTTCATCAAAATCAGATGACGTATAGGTTCTCCCGTCTTCATTGCTGTTGGCTAAAAAGTGTTTCATTAAAGAAGCCGTCTGCCAATACTTAGAATTGTTTCCCTGCAATCCTTTTACGAAAGCAACTGTCATTTTTCCATTAAAAAAAGCATCTTCGCCATAACTTTCTTCGGTACGTCCCCAACGCGGATCTCTTGCGATATCAGCATTTGGAGCACGAACGACTAATCCGCCGCGATGGTATTTCTGAAAAGCATATCGAGTTTCGTAACCTTCAACATTGGCCACTTTCTGAAGTAGATCGACATCCCACGTTTCTCCCAAACCATAAGCCTGAGGAAAAGTTGTTGTTGTTATAGGCTGTTTATTTTTTCCGCCCCATTCTGCCGGTCCGCCCAAGGCCAAACCATGCAATCCTTCTACATGACCTGTCCCTACAACCCCTAATCTTTTTATAGACGGATTTGTGCTCAAAGCCTGAATTTTTTCATCGAGCGTCAACAATGACAGCAAATTATCAATACGCTTTTCAGTATCTAATTTAGAATCCTGAAAAGGATATTGTTTTTGCTGCGACAACATCAAATTGACCGACAAAAGAAAAACGATATGTAGCGAAAGGTTTTTCATTTAAAAAATCGTGGCTATTAAACCTTGGGTTGAAATTTTTATTATATTTTTTTGAAAATTTAATAAGGGTGTAAAAAATACCTAACAGGTTTTGAAAACCTGTTAGGATATCAAATTAATTATAGTTTTTTGAATCTAATTGCTGTTCCACCAGCACCGCCTAAATGCAATTTTAATACATCTGAAGCTTTAACCGTTTTCTTAGAAATTGCAATTTCAGCCGGATTGTGTGTTTCATCCGTTCCTTCTGCATCAGCATAAATTTGCGCTTCGTACGTTGCTGTTGGATCTAAAAATGATAAAGCAACATTTACATCTCTTGCTTTTTCATTTGTAATAGTTCCTAAATACCAATCGGCACTGTTTCTGTCTTTACGTGCTGTAGTAATGTATTCTCCAATTTTTCCTTCCAACACTTTAGTATCTTCCCAGTCTGTCGGAACATCTTTTAAGAATTGCAAAGCTGGTTTTCCTTCGTAGTTTTCAGGAAGATCGGCCATCATTTGGATTGGTGCATAAATCGTTACATACAATGCCAATTGTTGTGCTGCAGTTCCGTGTACTCTTTTTCCAGGGAAACCTTGTTTTACCTCAACATCAAAAATTCCCGGTGTAAAATCCATTGGACCTGAAAGTAATCTGGTAAAAGGAATAATCGTTAAGTGATTCGGTGGATTTCCTTCGCTCCAGGCGTTGTATTCCTGACCTCTTGCCGCTTCCCTTGAAACCATGTTCGGAAAAGTTCTTCTTTCTCCGGTATCTTTTATCGATTCGTGGTATAAAACAGCTAAATCATATTGCGCTGCTTTTTCTAAAATATATCTGAAATAATTTACTCCAAATTGTCCGAAATGATTTTCTTTCATGTTCAATTTAGAACCTACGTGACCAATTTTAACCGAATGCATTCCTAATTTCTTGTACAATGCAAAACCTTCGTCTACTTCTTTTAAATAGTTAATTAGGTTTGAACCCGTTTCATGGTAACCAATAAGAGCTACGCCTTTTTTGTTTCCGTATTCCACCACTTTTTCTAAGTCGAAATTGTCGGCGCTTTTTGTGAAACTGAACATATGCATGTGGTTTTCATACCAAGCTGGTGTCCAGCCTTTATTCCATCCTTCAATCAATAAATGATGAAATCCTTCTTTGGCTGTAAAATCAATATATTCTTCAGCGTGTTTGGTTGTTGCTCCTTGTTTGTCGCTTTCCCAAAAAGTATATTTTCCGATGTGCATTCCCCACCAGATTCCGAAGTATTTGTAGGGTTGGAAATAACTTGCTGTATTTTTTAATTTGTTTGGTTCGTTAAGATTTAAAATCAAATAAGAAGTAATTAAATCTCCCGGAGTTTCTCCAATTTGCAGTGTTCTCCAGGAAGAGGTAAAGGTATCTTTTACACGAACTTTTACACCATCTGCCCAAGGCACTAAATCTGATTTCAATTGTGTTCCGGTTGTATTAACCAAAGTCATACTGGCAAAATCTACCAAATTGGCTTCGTGAAAACTCAAGGCCAGTCCGCTTTTACTTTCAATTGTAAGTGGTGTCAAAACCGTATCTAAAGTACTTACCGGAGCATCTTTAAAAAGATATTCATCGCGGTTTTCTCTGTTTGCCGGAATCCACCACGCTTTTCCATCTTCTTTCAAATTAAAAGTCGTTTTTTCATCCATAATGAAAATACTGTCTTTTACATTTTGTTTTGGATAGACATATCTAAAAGCGATTCCGTCATCAAACGCACGAAACTGAATTTCTAATTTGCGCTTGTTTCCGCTTTTTTGCTGTAATTCAACTGAAAGCTGATTGTAATGGTTTCTGATGTTTTTCTTTTCTCCCCAAACCTGTTCCCAGGTTTCATCAAATGAAGTATTTTTTACATTTTTGATTTCGAAGTCAGAACTTAAATTTTCATTTCCTTTCAATAAAAATCCCATATCTGATGGTGTAATCACTTCGGTCTTACCGTGTGAAACAGCATATTTTGGAGCATTTTTTACCAGCTCGAATTTGATTTTATTCTGCCCGTTCGGCGAAGCCAATTCGTAAGCATTTTTATTTTTCTGACTGTATCCAATCGTAATGGAAAGCAATACGGCGGAAAGAACTAGATTTTTTTTCATGATTTTTTCTTAATTCGTCTTTTATAAATCGGATGCCGATGTAACTGCATCCGATTTAAAAAGACTCAACTTAAACTAACTTATTTTTTATCCTTTTGGGGATGTTTTTTTTTGCCACTCCCGATAGCTATCGGGATAAAAGATTCGAAATGATTTTTAATTTTTTTCTCACGCAGATTTAACAGATCTGGCAGATTTCTAATTTTTAATTCTCAACCTTTAATCATTTTATACTTTTTTATCCCGTAGGGATTTAATGTTGGTAGAAAAACAGAAACCCGGTTTTAATGTCCCGTCAGGGACTACATGTTCTTATTTTGTGTATTCCCTAACGGGAAAAATTACGACAATAATTATATTGCTACCGACATTAAATCCCTATGGGATAAAACAAATGATTTATTTAACCCACTCTGTTTTGAAAGTGGTTTTTCCGTTTAATGGGTTTGCATTTACGTCAAAATTGTTTCCGTTTTTGCTTACTTTAATTTCTTGTACAGCATCTCCCTCCGGTAAAAATACTTTGGCTGTCGCCGAAGTTGTTTTATCACTTGCATATACTTTCAGCGTTAATTTGCTCCAGTCCATGTCTTTTGTGGATTGTGCCAAAGCGATATGAGGCAAGGCAGTTCCGTCTTTCACTAAAACTATAATTGGCACTTCGCCCGCTTTGATTTTATGCCAGCCTGATTGGTAAACTTTTTTAGTTTGATAATCAATCCATGTTCCTTCCGGAAGATAAACGTCTCTTTCTGTCACTTCTTCAAAAAGTGGCGCAACCAACATACTTGATCCGAATAAATACTCGTTATCAACTAACCAGGCTCCCGGATCATTTGGATATTCTACAAATAAAGCGCGCATCATTGGTAAACCTTTTTGAGAACTTTCTTTTGCCTGAGCGTAGATGTATGGCATCAATTCGTAACGCATATTATCTGCTTTTCTAAATCCTTCTAAGAAATCTTTGCTGTATAACCAAGGTTCGCGCGGAGGTTCTCCGTGGCTTCTTACGTGAGAAGTAAACATTCCGAATGGTGCCCATCTTCTGTATAAATTCTCAGGCGATTTTGTTGCAAATCCACCCACATCATGACTCCAGAAACTGAATCCGCTTAATCCTAAGGATAGTCCGCCTCTTAATTCAGCCGACATAGCTCCATTTGAAGTTTCGGCATCTCCACCCCAATGTAGTGGGTAACGCTGAGATCCTGCCCATGTACTTCTCGCCCAGATTAAAGTGTAACCTTTTTCTTTCTGCGTAATTTCGGCTACAGCCTTATTGTATCTTAAAGGATATAAATTATGTTCGTAAAAACCAGTTCTTCCTGAATGGTAAATTCCGTCTGGCGGAGCAGCTTCTCCAAAATCAACTTTGAAAACAGAAACGCCCTGATCAAATAATTTCTTCAATTTTGCTTGATACCAGGTAACGGTTTCCGGGTTTGAAAAATCTAATACAGCATCTTCGTAAGGAAGGTTTCCTTTACGGTCTCTTACTGCTAAATTTTTATCCATGATTTCATTGAACAACGTATTCTTTGGCGTGAAATACGGCAACTGCCATAAACAAACATGAAAACCATCGTCTTTTAGATCCGACATCATTTTTTGAGCATCCGGGAAACGCGCTTTTGCAAACTCGTAGTTGTTTCTCCAGTCTACATCAAACCAACCTGTATCAAAATGAATTACATCTGTTGGAATCTTATATTTACGTAAATCTTTGGCTACTTCTCTTCCTTCTTTTTCAGTAAAATAAGTGATTCTACTCATCCAAAATCCGAAAGACCAAAGTGGTGGCATTGCTGCTTTTCCAGTCAAATCTGTATATTGATCTAAAATGTCTTTTGGTTCTCCGATAAAGAAAAACAAATCGGCTTCGTCATCTCCAATGTACATTTCATTGGCACTTCCAAAGTATCTTCCAAAATCAACCGTAATTGGTGTTGAATGGTGCATGAAAACTCCGTATCCACGGCTACTCATGTAAAACGGAACCGGTTTGTACATCGTTTCATTTTGGATTCCGTTAGCATCATCCGTCCATAAAACTACTTTTTGTCCGCGTTTGTTGAATTGTGTGAAAGATTCTCCACAACCAAATATTTTTTCATCTGGTTCTAAGCTAAAAGCAGCGCCCATACTTCTTGAGTAATCGCTGTTTCTGCGCACATAAGAAAATGGAAGTGTTGGTGTATAAGTGTTTTTGAAATCTGTATCGTGAAGTGTACTGGTTAGTAATTTTCCGTTTTCATCATAGATTTTTACGTGCCACGGTTTTGTCAAAATTTCAACTCTTCCGTGTTCACTTGTATAACTGTGACCACCTTCAATTTTAAAATATTTCCATAATTCAGGGTGATTTGGCGCAACGCCATTAATCAACATCAAAGATTCTTTTTCCGGATGAAATTGCGGCCCTGAAGTTGTTTTGATTCGGATGGTTCTGTCTGAAACAAACTGAATCTGGAAAGGCAATTCAGGTGAAACTTCATATTCCGTTGTTGGGAATTCGTTTGGTTTCTCCACATCAGGTTTCATCATCATGTTGTTGAAAGCCTGACGTGTTTTGTAATTGTATCTCAAATATTTTATAGTTCCCTTTCCGGTTGCGGGATCAAAACCAGTTAATTCATCAGCAAAATAAAAAGTATTCAGGTAATTCTGAAAATCTTTACTGATATCTATTGGAGCGTTCAAAACATCTGCGTTCTGAATTTGTGCCGAGACTTTTGGCGTCAATAACAATCCCAGGAAAAGAGATAAAGAAGCTATTTGTATTTTTTTCATCGTGTATCTTTTACTATTATTTTATTCTGCTGTAATTACAATTGTTGCGGGTTTTAATCCATTCGCTTTAGCGGTTAATTCTAATCTTCCTGTTTTATTAGTAGACTGAACAATTACTAAACATTTTCCATTTAAAGCTGTATGTTTAGATCCTTTGTACGGTTCGTGACTTACCGGATCTCCACTGCAAACGCCCACTATTTTTCCGTTTCCTTTTAAAGAGAAATTGATTTCGTTATTCGCATTTGGAGCCAAAACACCTTTTGCATCCAAAATATCAACGGTTACAAATGATAAATCATTTCCGTCTGCCTTTATATTCTCTCTGTCTGCCGTTAATTTTAAATTGGTTGGATTTCCTGCTGTTTTGATTTCGGTTTCTAAAACTGTTTTCCCGTTTTTACGAGAAACCGCTTTTAAGGTTCCGGCCTGGAAAGGAATTCTCCACATTACATGAAGATCATCTCCTTTTTTGCTTCTGATTCCGACAGATTTTCCGTTTAAGAAAAGCTCAACCTCATCCGCTTTATTATAGTAGGCCCAAACATCAACAGTTTGTCCTGCTTTCCAGTTCCAATGTGGGAAAATATGCAGCACGGTTTTGTCTGTCCATTCGCTTTGGTACATATAATAAACGTCTTTTGGGAAACCGGCTAAATCTACGATTCCAAAATACGAACTAATTGACGGCCATTCATAAGGAGTTGGTTCTCCGATATAATCAAAACCTGTCCAGATATACATTCCGGAAAGAAAATCGTATTTTTTAATTACTTTCCAGGTTGCCTCATGTGTAGAACCCCAAGGTGTCTGCACCTGATCGTAAGCTGAAACAGTATTGTCCGGATTTCCTTCTGTAAATTTAAGATCCCATCTTACCGGCCATTTTTTAATGGTGTCTGAAACAGCATCATAATATCCTCGGGTTTGTAAACCAGAAGTAGTTTCGGTTGCAATGAAAGGTGTATTAGGAAAGTTTTTTTGATGGTGTTCGTAAGTCTGATGCGCATAATTGTATCCAATAAGATCTAAAACTCCAGATGCGGCAAGTGGATTAATTTGCACATTGCTTTTTTCGAATTGTAATGTTACGTCATCAATATTCATGTTTACCGGCGGATTCATTGCTGCAGTCAACGGACGCGTTTTATCGTACTGACGTGTAATCGCTGCTAATTCTTTTGCAATTGCAACACCGTTTTCATTCCATTGTTCCGGAATTTCATTTCCGATACTCCAAACAAAAATACTTGGGTGATTACGGTCGCGAAGCAATTGATCAATTAAATCTTTCTTGTGCCATTTGTCCCAGTCATTTCCGTAATCGTATTTGGTTTTGGTTTGTTTCCACATATCAAAAGCCTCATCCATAACAATGAAACCCATTTTATCACAAAGATCCAAAAGTTCCGGAGCCGGAGGGTTATGAGATGTCCTGATTCCATTAACACCCATTTCTTTCAGAATTTCTAACTGACGTTCGATAGCGCGTGTATTGATTGCAGCACCTAAAGGTCCTAAATCATGATGCATACAAACTCCTTTAATTTTAACCTGTTTTCCGTTTAAAATAAATCCTTTCTTCAAATCAAATTTGAAATCTCTGATTCCGAAATTGGTTTTGTATTGATCTACAATTTTATCATCAACTGAAATTTCAGTAACTGCGGTATATAATTCCGGTTTTTCAACTGACCACAAAATTGGAGTTTGAACTTCTGCTGCTTGTTTGATGGTTTGATTCGTATTTGCACCAATCGTTATATTTTGAGTAACTGATGTTACTTTAGTATCTTCTTTAAAAATAGTAGTGGTTACTGTTGCTTTTTTTGAAGCCGAATTTTGATTCTGAATGGTAGTTTCAAAATTTACCGAGGCTTTTTCGGCAGTAACTTTTGGAGTGGTAACATAAGTTCCCCATTGACCAACATGAAGTTTATCGGTAGTTTCGATCCAGACGTTTCTAAAAATTCCTGAACCCGAATACCAACGTGAATTGGGTTGTTTTGAATTGTCAACCTTAACAATTATTTCATTGTTTTTGTCTCCATAATTTAAATACGGCGACATATTGTATTGAAAGCCAATATATCCGTTTGGACGTTTTCCTAAATAATGTCCGTTTACCCAGACTTCACTGTCTTTGTAAACCCCATCAAAAAGGATTGAAGTTACTTTGCTACTATCTTCAACGGCAACTTTGAATGTTTTTTTGTACCATCCTAAACCTCCGTTTAAAGCTCCTCCGCCATAACCTGCCGGACTTTTTTCATCAAATTTTCCTTCGATGCTCCAATCATGAGGAACATTTAAAGTTCTCCATTTTGTTGAAGATCCAATGGTGTCTTTATCAATGATACTATCATTGAGATGAAAACTCCAATTAGTATTAAAAGAAATTTTTCTGGAAGTAAAAACATCATTATTCCCTTTACTGCAACTTAAAAGTGCAAAAAGCGAAAAAATAATAAGTGTTTTAAAAAGGTTTGAATTTTTCATTATTTCTTAAATGGTTTAAAGTATATAAATGTATCAATAAGTGTTTAAAATACACCACCTATCGATACATTATACTTTAGTTGCACATTTTCTTTTATTAAACAGCTCCTAAATATTGTAGGGATTGCTATCAAAAGTTGGGTATGAGTCCTAACTTTTGATAGCTGATGCCCGTTTAAAAACCAAAATGTATTACTATTAATTCATCTTTAATTTAAGACAAAATGGAAAACCATATATTCGCTCTTACTTGGATCTCTTTTTCCAAACCAAATATCAGTAACAACATTTCCTGTTTTTGCAGTTTTCACAATTTTCCATTGGTTTTCTGCTGTCGTAGAAACTGATGCCCAAGAACTTCCAATCGGGAATGTTGGTGAAATACCACTAAATGTAATAATGTTAGTACCTGCTTCAGTAGCATAAGTACCTGATTTTGTTACACCATTGCTATCCACAGTTGATACTTTACCATCGTTTGAGAAACTAATTTTGTTTTTAACAACGTTTGTTTGATCACTAGCAACATATCCTGTCCAACCTGCAGCTTCGTAATCAGCAACTGAATTCCAATTGTTTAAAAATGCACCGTTCAAATCGGTCCAGTTAAAAGGAGTGTCTTTGCTTAAACTCCAAGTTTTAGTGGTTGTAGTTGTAGTTGATAATAAATCATCTACTGTTCCTCCATTTAAATCAATAGCCGGATTTGGATCTGCAACAACTGCTGGTACCCAATTATCACTATATTGTTTTGATATAAAGTTATAAACCAATGTTGCTGCACCATCACAACTACCTTTTCTTAAAACACCAACTTGTAATGTATTTTCAGTGATAGACATAATTTTCATCGTTCTCCAATCGGCCACACAGTTTTCATATTCATTAGTATGTAAAATAGTAGCACCCGATGTAGTTAACATCTTTGCATCAGCATCTAAATAATATGTCCCTGATTCCTGACCATAACTTGGTATCATTTTATGGTCAGTTGTTAAAAATGGACCACCATCTAAACTGAAAGTCATACTTCCGTAGTCGCCTTGAGCTGCAATCCACGTATTTCCTTTCCATTCCGGACTCCAATTCCAACAATCTGCGCCATAACATCCATTATCACCACCTTCTAACCATGCGTTATCAGTACCATAAAAGAACATAGGTCCCATAAAATATTTTGAAACCCCATCAGCATTTAAATCTAAATACCATGTTTTTGATTTCCCTACTCCACCTGAAAGTAAATTCCACAGAGGATCGTTTACATAGTTTAAATTATCTTTAGTAACAGTGATTGTCACAGGATCTAATTCAACAATACCACCACCGGTTACTGCTGTAATTTTTATAGTATAATTTCCTTTAAAAGCATATTTAACCGTTTCAGTAGCCTTATCTGATTTTCCCGTCACATAATCCCAGGTTAGAATAACTCCTGGGGTTGTGTTTTTCATTATGACAGTATTTCCACCCGGATCTGCTACAAAATCCTGAGTAATTTCAAATTTAATATCTGATTTGTTCATCTGACCATCCAAAGAATAAGTTTCAGGAGAACAAGATGATAGTAGCATTACCAACATCAAAAATGACGTCATTAATAATTTAATATTTTTCATTTTCTTATATTTTTTAATTAAAATTACCAACCGGCATTTTGTTTTAATACTCCATTTGACAATGTAATCTGAGTATTTGGAATTTGCTGTAATCCTTTTGTTGCCTGAATTTTAGCTGCCGTAATTGTTTTTGTTCCGGCAACTCCACCACTTAGTAAAGTAGTAGTTTCAGCAATAGTCGAAGAAGCTGTTCCAATTCCCTGACGTAATAAATCCCAATATCTAACACCTTCAAGTGCAAACTCTAAATGTCTTTCTTTCAAAATATTTTCAGCAGTAACAGGTAAAGTTGAAAAACTCTCTTTGTAAGCTCTTTTTCTTACTTCATCAAAATAAGCCTGAGCATTTCCGCTTCCTAATTCGGCTGCCATTAACAATACGTCAGCATATCTCAACACCACATAATCCTGAAATTGACTAATATCCCAAAACTGGCTACCCATAGTTAACGGAAGATCTTTTCCATCTTTGTCTACCATTGGAGCATATTTTTTGTTGTAGTAACCCGTGTATTCTCTTTGGCTGTTTATTTTATCAAAATCAATATCTTCTTCTTCAATTCCAATCATAGTTGAAACACGTCTTGTATCATTGGCATTGTAAGCATCCCATAATTTAGAATTTACTGTAACTCCCCAACCACGTCCGTAAGGGTAAGAAGAGTATTCTCTCATTCCAAACATTACTAACCAATGGTTACCATCTGTATTTCCGTTATAATCACTTGTAAAAGTATATTTTATAGCAAACACGTTTTCCTTATTGCTTTCACCTGCATATTTGTCAACAGAAGCTGCTGGCCAAAGCGTTGAGAAATCAGCCAATAAACCATGTCCGCTATTTGCAATAACATTTTCTAAATGACCTAAAGCCTGAGCTTTTGTAACTACTCCAGCTAAATCAGCTTTTCCATAATAACCTGTATAGTATAAATAGACACGTCCTAGTAATGATTTTGCTGCCCATTTAGTAATACGTCCGCTTGTTGTAGCATTGTAGGCTACTGAAGGTAAATTGTCTGAAGCAAAAACCAAATCTTGTGCGATCACTTTATAAACTTCGTCCGGATTTGCCTGTGGAATATTATCCGTTGAAGGCGCTGTTAGTAAAGGAATATTTCCCCATAAACGTACCATTTCAAAATAAAGATAAGCTCTGATAAATCTGGTTTCAGACTCGTAAGTATTTCTCAATGCAGTGTCTCCATCCCATTCAATCTGATCCATTTTAGTTAGAAGAACATTGCAACGATAAAGCGCTTTATAATACGCTATCCAGTTATTGTTTAACAAGTCTACATCTGAAGGAGAACGCGTGATATCAAATTCATCTATAGCTGCGTAGTTGTAACCATCTGAGGCACCAGTTCCGCCAAAACAATCGTCTGACATTACCTCACTAATTACAGGAACTCCCAAACCAGAAGCACCAGTTGCAACTTGCATACCATCATAACATCCTACTAAAGCAGCATAAGCATCATCTTTAGTTTTGTAAAAATTTGTATCTGTTTGTTGTGTTAAAGGCTCTGTTTCTAAACTGCAAGAACCCAGAGACAATAAGCTAAAACAGAAAATATATAAATATGTATTTTTCATTTTTTTATTTATTAAAGTTTAACATTTAATCCCAACATGAATGTTCTTGGTCTTGGGTAATACCCTACGTCAACACCTGATGAAAATTTTTGGTCATTATTTGAAGAACCAAATCCAATTTCAGGATCCATACCATCATATTTTGTAAAAGTGTAAAGATTTAAGACCGAGAAATACATTCTAAACTGGCTTGCAAAAAATGGTTTTGATTGTTTCATTTTTGCTAAATCAAATCCTAATGTAATAGTACTGATTCTGAAGAAATCTCCATCCTGAACATATAAGTCAGAAAATTGAGTAAAGTTTCTGTTGTCTTCTGTTACTCTCGGTGTTGTGTTTGAAGAACCTTCTCCATGCCAACGGTCTAATATTGCAGAAGTATAATTTCCGTAAGCACCTGATTGGTTTCTGTAAGATTGTACGATTTGGTTTCCGGCAACACCATTACCCATAGCTGAGAAATCAAAAGCTTTGTAACTAGCTGAGATTGATAAACCAAAAGTAAAATCAGGATTTGGATTTCCAATACTTGTTTTATCAGATGCATCTATTTTATCATCTCCATTAACATTTTGATAAATAAGATCACCCGGAGCTGCAGTTGGCTGCAACACTACACCGTTAGCTGATTTATAATTATTGATTTGTTCCTGATTTTGAAAAACTCCTCCTGTTTTATATCCCCAGAAATAACCTAATGGGAATCCGTTTTGCGCTCTGTAGAATTCACCGGCATTATCATAAAGCTCATTGCTTAAACCGTGGATGATTCCATCTGCATTAGGAATTTTACCCACTTCATTTTTATTATAAGCACCGTTTGCACTAATGGTATAATTAAAATCTCCAATTTTATTTTGGTAATTTAAGCTTAACTCTACCCCTTTGTTCACCACATCACCACCATTAATAAATGGAGCATCAGCACCTGCAGTTGCCAGGATTGGAGCTAAAATTAACCAGTCTTTGTTTGTTTTTTTGTAGACATCAAAATTTACACTTAACGCATTGTCTAAAAATCTGGCATCAAAACCAAGGTCAATTTGTTCTGAAGTTTCCCATTTCAAACTAGGATTTGCTATGTTTTGAAGGTAACTTCCTGGTGTTAAAACTCCTTCTTCATCACCAAAACTATAGTTAGTAGTATTTGATTTTACAAGCGCTAAATATTGGAAAGAACGAATACTTTGATTTCCTACCTGACCCCAACTTGCTCTTAATTTAAAGAAGTTTAGTGCTTTTGAATCTCTTAAAAACTCTTCGTTTGAAACTACCCAACCACCAGATACAGATGGAAAGTAACCCCATTGATTTCCCGGAGCAAATTTTGAAGAACCGTCTGCTCTAAGCGTAGCATTTAATAAATAAGTCTCTTTGTAGTTATAATTTAATCTTCCAAAGTAAGACATTAATATATTCTCAAACTTACTTCCTTTCATTGACATTCTTGCACCATCCTTATTTGTAGTATTATCGATCCAGGCGTGCTCTAAATCATTAAAAACAGAATCTGCATTGGCTGCTTCTATAGAACTTTGATCGTATTTAATATAAGAAGTACCAGCCATAGCTTCAAAATGATGATTATCAGCCACATTAAATTTATACGTTAGTAAATTATCCCAGTTGATACTTTTACTTTTAAACATGTTTTGATTAACTCTGTCAAAAGCACTATTCGCATAAATTGACAATTGATATACCGGAGAGTAAGAATGCCCTTCGCTAACATTATAATCAAGACCCAAAGTTGTTCTAAGTGTCAGGTTTTTTATCGGTTGAATCTGCAGATAAACATTTCCTAATAATTTTTGATTGTTACTTTCATTTTGATTATTGTAAGTCATCAAAGCATAAGGATTTGCTACACCCGTTAACCAAGGCTCATTGTTACTGGTAGTATCGTAAAAATTACCGTTTGCATCATACATTGGCAATAATGGTGTTACCTGAAATGCACTTCTCAAAGAGTTGCTGTATTGATTTCCAACACCAATTCCGTTTTTGTCGATGTAGGCAAAACTTAAATTTTCTCCTATAGTAACGACATCTTTATACAATTTATGTTCTGAATTGAATCTGAAATTATAACGGTCATAATTCGACAAATCTTTTCCTCCAACAATTCCTTCTTGTCCTAAATAAGACAATGAAGTCGAGTAAACAGAAGTATCTGAACCACCTGATGCTCCAAAAGCGAAGTTTTTAGTAGCTGCATTATCAGTAAACATTTTATCCATCCAGTTTGTTCCTGATCCTAATGCTGCAATTTGATCATTTGTAAAATAGGGAGATTTACCTGAATTTACTGCAGCTTCATTTAAAATGATACCATATTCAGTTGCATCAAGCAAATCTACTTTTCTTGCAACAGACTGTACTCCATAGTATTGATCAAATGTAATTTGTCCTGCAGCACCTTTCTTGCCCTTTTTTGTTGTCACTAAAATAACTCCGTTTGAAGCTTGTGAACCATAGATCGCAGCTGAAGCCGCATCTTTTAAAACAGAAATCGATTCAATGTCTGAATTGCTCAAATAAGAAATATCACCTGTCAATATCCCGTCAACAACATAAAGCGGACTGCTGCCTCCAATCGAACCAGCACCTCTGATAACCACATTCAAACCTTCTCCCGGTTGTCCTGAAGTAGAAGTAATCTGAAGTCCGGCTGCCTGTCCCTGAAGTGCCTGAAGTGCATTTGTAGTATTTGTTTTGGCAAGATTTTCACCGCTAACCTGCGTTACAGCATTGGTTACAAGCGTTTTCTTTTGCGAGCCATATCCTATAACTACTACTTCTTTAAGTTCTGCAGTTTCTTCCTCCAACTTCACATTAACAGTTTGCTGCGTTCCTACTGTTACTTTTTGGCTTTTAAATCCAATAAAAGAGAATACCAGCACATCACCGGCTTTTGCTTCTATTTTATATTTTCCATCAAAATCGGTTGAGGAACCGATTTTCGTTCCTTGTACTGCAACACTCGCGCCTGGAATCCCCATTCCGTCAACGCCCGATGTCACAATTCCACTTACAGCTCGGGATTGCGCCTGTGCAACGCCCGACTGTATCATAAATAAGCTAAACAACAGTGCCGTACAAAACGAGGACATTGTTGTTTTAATACAATTTTTGCTTTTCATAATAAATAAAAGTTGGTTAAATTAAGTTAGTTACAGTTATATCAGATTAAAGTGTTCTTGAGTTTGACAACCAAAAATATCTTACTTCATAGCCTATTTCTGACTGATTTTTTTACTTCTAAAATTGTCCTTTTAAAACTTATAGTCAATTTGAACTTATCTTATGGTAAATTTGACTACAAGTGTAAAACTTTTTTTCTATATTAGCAAAATATTAAGGTTATTTTTTTCTAATTCGGATTTATGAAGATTCAATTTTACTGATCTGATAAGTTTATAGTTCTAAATGGAATAAATAATATCAAAAAAATACTGGATTAGATTTTTGATAATCAATCATTTAAAGAATTCTGAATTTTAAATTCCATTTTATCCGAATTTCAAACAATTGAATATCAGATTTTTACTATGTTAAAAAAATATTAAGTAATTAACAAAGACACTTATGCATTTTATTTGTTTAATTTGTCGAAATTTCTATCGCACATGGATAAAAATATAACTGCCGACGCAATCATTAAAAGTGAACAGAACGCAATGAATGCGATCACGATTGACTGTGTCATATTTGGTTTTGATAAAGGAAGTTTAGAAGTTCTTTTAGTTCAGCATGGCGAAGGAATCAGTAAAGGAAAATGGGGTCTTCCCGGAGGGTGGATTTATAAAAAAGAAAGTACCGATAATGCAGCACATCGTTTACTGAATGAACTTACGGGCCTTGATAATATTTATTTAGAGCAGCTAAAAGCCTTTGGAGATCCGGATCGTTTTCCGCTGCGACGTGTTATCACTATCGGTTATTATGCTTTGGTAAAACGAGAAGACTATAATATTAAAGCCGGTTTTACGGCGGCCGATGCCAAATGGTATAAAATTGATGCTATTCCGGATTTAATTTATGATCACAACGAAATTCTTTCTTATAGCTTAAAGCATCTCCGCAACCGTGTTCGTCAGGCACCAATTGGATTTAATTTACTGCCGGAAAAATTTACACTGCTGCAATTAATGCACTTATATGAAGAGATTTTAGGGATTGAAATGGACAAATCAAATTTCCGAAGAAAAATTCTGCATATGAAATTGTTGGTTGCTTTAGATGAAAAACAACAAGATGTTTCGCATAGAGCGGCAAAATTATATAAATTTGATCCGCAGATTTATAATAAACTAACTGAAAAAGGTTTCAATTTTGAATTTTAATAACACGCTTATACAAGCAAAGAATGAAATCATTACATCCTAAAGAAATTTCTAAAATTGACAATGTTTTACATAGTTCGGCACCAGCAGTTGATGGGATTTCAATTGACTGTGTGATTTTTGGTTTTAAAAAAGGAAGTCTTGAAGTACTTTTGGTACAGCATGCCAGTGGAGAAAGCGAAGGAAACTGGGGATTGCTTGGTGGATGGCTGAACAGAGAAGAAAGTGCCGATGATGCCGCACATAGAATTCTTTATGAACTTACGACTCTTGATAATATTTATCTGGAGCAACTAAAGGCATTTACAAATCCTAAAAGGGTTTTAGATCGTCGTATCGTAACTATTGGATATTATACTCTTGTTAATCAGGAAGATTACGATGTTAAAGCCAGCTTAGCTGTAAAGGAGGCAAGATGGTGTAGGATAAATGAAATTCCGAATCTAATATTTGACCACAACGAGATTTTAAACTTCAGTTTACTACAACTTCAAAATCGCGTTCGTCAGGCGCCCATCGGATTCAATCTTTTACCTGAAAAATTCACTTTATTGCAGTTGATGCATTTATATGAAGAAATCTTAGGAATTGAATTGGAAAAATCAAATTTCCGCCGAAAAATCCTGCACATGAAATTATTGGTTGCCTTAGATGAAAAACAACAGGATGTCTCACACAGAGCCGCAAAATTGTACAAATTTGATCCTGATATTTACAAGAAACTGACTCAAAAAGGATTTAATTTTGAATTTTAAAGACTGTTTTGAATTAGAGAATCCAACAATCAGACAACTACATTCCAGAATCCAAAACTTTGCGCTATCTTTGCGCCTTAATAACATGCTCTAACGCAATTGCTACAGGGCAAATTTATATCCGGAAATTACTAAAACTCGCACAAGAGAATTGAAATAATAAAATGAAGAAGATACGTAACTTTTGCATTATTGCACACATTGACCACGGTAAAAGTACATTGGCAGACCGATTATTGGGCGCTACACAAACCGTTACAGCTCGTGAAGAAAAAGCACAATTGCTTGACAACATGGACCTGGAGCGCGAGCGTGGAATCACCATTAAAAGTCACGCCATACAAATGGAATATACTTATAAAGGAGAGGAATATATTTTAAATTTAATTGACACTCCTGGTCACGTTGACTTTTCATATGAAGTTTCACGATCAATTGCAGCTTGCGAAGGGGCACTTTTGATTGTTGATGCTGCACAAAGTATTCAGGCACAAACGATTTCGAATTTATATTTAGCTTTAGAAAATGACCTGGAAATTATTCCGGTTTTGAATAAAGTTGATTTACCAAGTGCTAACCCAGAAGAGGTTAGTGATGATATTATCGATCTATTAGGATGTAAATTAGAAGATATTATTCATGCATCTGGAAAAACAGGTTTTGGTGTTGAGAATATCTTAGCGGCCATCATCGAAAAAATTCCTGCTCCAAAAGGAAATGTGGATGAGCCATTACAGGCATTGATTTTCGATTCACATTATAATCCATTTCGTGGAATTGAGGTAATTTTCAGAGTTATGAATGGAGAAATTCGTAAAGGGCAAAAAATTAAATTCATGGCTACAGGCAATGAATATTTTGCTGATGAAGTAGGAACTCTAAAGTTGAATCAGGTTCCTAAAAGCGTTATTTCTACCGGAGATGTTGGTTATTTAATATCAGGAATTAAAGAAGCAAAAGAAGTAAAAGTGGGTGATACTTTGACAGACGCCAAAACACCTACAACAAATATGATTACAGGTTTTGAGGATGTAAAACCAATGGTTTTCGCCGGAATTTACCCTGTTGATACTGAAGATTATGAAGATTTGCGTTCTTCTATGGAGAAATTGCAATTGAATGATGCTTCGTTAGTTTTTACACCTGAAAGTTCTGCAGCGTTAGGATTTGGTTTCCGTTGTGGATTCTTAGGAATGTTGCACATGGAAATTATCCAGGAACGTTTAGAGCGTGAGTTTGATATGACTGTAATTACGACAGTTCCTAACGTTTCGTATCTGGCTTACACCAAAAAAGATCCTGAAACTGCTTTTGTTGTAAACAATCCTTCTGACTTACCTGAACCATCTCGTTTAGACAGAGTTGAAGAACCTTATATTAAAGCAACTATCATTACAAAATCTGACTTCGTTGGAAACGTAATGAGTTTGTGTATCGAAAAACGCGGTCAAATTACCAATCAAACGTATTTGACTACAGAAAGAGTGGAATTGAATTTTGATATGCCTTTGGCGGAAATTGTATTCGATTTTTACGATCGTTTAAAAACAGTTTCTAAAGGTTATGCTTCTTTTGACTACTCTCCAATTGGTATGAGAACTTCGAAATTAGTTAAACTGGACGTTCTTTTGAATGCACAAACGGTTGATGCACTTTCAGCTTTGATTCACGAAGACAACGCTTATAACATCGGTAAAAAAATGACCGAGAAATTACGTGAGTTGATTCCAAGACAACAATTTGACATTCCGATTCAGGCTGCAATTGGAGCTAAAATTATCGCTCGTGAAACGATTAAAGCACTTCGTAAAGACGTTACCGCAAAATGTTATGGTGGAGATATTTCGCGTAAGCGTAAATTGCTTGAAAAACAGAAAAAAGGTAAAAAACGTATGAGACAAGTTGGAAACGTTGAGATTCCGCAAGAAGCTTTTATGGCTGTTTTGAAATTGAACGACTAATTCTTGTTTTAGAAAATAGAGGCAAGACGCAAGAGCAAAGAATATAGAATATAGAAAACCCCGATAACTTCGTTATCGGGGTTTTGTTTTTATGCAATTGAGTTATTAAATGTCCATCCTGATATCACGAGATCACGAACTACTTCGTTTGTTTCGGCTCCGTATTGTACCGTATAAATTCCTTTATTGGCAACGTATCGTTCTGCTAGTTTTGTTGATCCGTAGATACCTGCGAAGATGACTGTAAAAAGTCCCAGCATAAAGACGAATGTGTTTAAATTCACAAAATTATAAAGCAAAAGGCCTAATAATAATATAACAGAAACCATCGAAATGCTAATTGCTTTATTTTTTGCATCGTAGTGAATCTCTTTGCAGGACTGGCATCTGGGTATTCCTATTAAGATTTTGGAATATTCTACAGATTTGTAAACAACGATATTAGTTTTATCGTCCTCCACAATAAGCGGTAAAAAATAACAATCATTAATATTTTCCATTTCAGCCTGTCTGCAGTAGGCGCATCTGTGATCGTGAGGCTCAAATCTCTTATGAGCCTCGTCAAAGGTGTAATTTCTAATCATTTTATTTGGGGTTTAAAATTTAAAAATTAATCTTCAGCGAGATACATCATTCGATAATGTATGTTTTGGTAAAAGTGCAAATTCAGAAGAACGTACTAAAGCAATTATAAGAGTCAGATTTGTAGGTTTCTGTTTCTAAATTACTTTATAGCAAAGATTAAAAATAGTAAATAAATAAATTAACAATCTAAATTGTATGAATAATTTTCATCAATAACGATCAATTTATTTTTAGATTTTGCGAAGGTCTGTATTTACAGACTATTCAAAATATCCACCCAAAAACTATAAGTAAATACTTATAAAAACAGAAAAAGCAATTTAATCATCTAGTTTTTAGCGCATTTCATCGAGATTAATATAAATTTTAACACAAAAAATATAATTTTAATCTTACAACTTTAAAACTAAATATTATGAAAACGAGATTTTTAATTATCGCATCACTATTAACTTTTTCATTTGCCAATGCGCAACAAATAGAAGCTGAAGAAGAAATGAATTCAGCGAAAGGTATCACTTTTCAAAAAGGGGATATGTTTATTGAAGGCTCAATTAAAATTAGCACAGGTGGAGATCTGGATTATTACGGCTTTAGCCCAAAATTTGGCTATTTGTTAAATGACAAATTTGCTGTAGGAGGAAAATTAAATTACGCCAGCTCAGAACTCGAATCAACTAACACTAAAACGAATGTATTTGGGATTGGAGGTTTTGCACGTTATTACTTTTTGGAACTAGATAAAAAACGTTTTAAAGCATATGCAGAAGCTGGACTGGGCTTTGGAAGCAACAAAACAGAGATTGCAAACGTTGAAGACACCGACAATAGTATTACAGCTGATATTACAGTGGGTTTAAACTACTTTGTTACCAAAAACATTGCAGTTACTTTCACCTTGGCTAATGTTTTATCCTACAATAGTGTTTCTCCTGAAGACGGACCTTCATCAAACACTTTTGAATTGAATATTAATTTATTTGAAAATATTTTTGATCAGCCTCAGTTTGGTCTTTTATATAGATTTTAAATTTTGTATTAATAAAATATTGAAAAGCTGTCTCAATTTGGGACAGCTTTTTTATTCTCATTCAATCCGAACCTTTGTATCTTTGAATCATAAAATCTTAGAACCTCAGCAACTCAAAACCCTAGAACCTCAAAAAAATGCTTGACGAATCTCCAAAACGTTTTGACCGAATTGTCGCTATCCTCATTCAATTACAATCCAAAAAAATTGTAAAAGCGCAGGAATTGGCCAATCGCTTTGAAGTGAGTTTACGGACTATTTATAGGGATATACGAACTTTAGAAGCATCAGGAGTTCCTATTTATAGTGAAGCTGGTGTAGGATATGCTTTAATGGATGGTTATCGATTGCCTCCCGTGATGTTTACGCGCGAAGAAGTCAGCAGTTTTATTGCAGCAGAAAAACTAATGCAGAAATTTACAGATCCTTCTTTAGGAAATCATTATGCATCAGCGATGTTTAAATTAAAATCGGTTTTGCGAAGTACAGATAAAGACTGGCTCTCGAATATTGAATCAAAAGTGGTGATGCAGACTGCGGAACCTATGTTTAATGACAATTCTCCTAATACTTTGGCCGTTCTTTTTGAAAGTATTGCCGAGAAAAAACAAATATTACTTTCTTATAAAACCGTCGAAAAAGACGAAACAACCCAAAGAAAAATCGAGCCTGTCGGTGTTTTTCATGATCATAACAATTGGTATTTTCTGGGATATTGCCATTTGAGAAAAGATTACCGACAATTTAGAACCGACAGGATTCAGGGAATTCAGAAAACCGAACATGATTTTACAATCGAACACGATTCTTTAGAAACCTATTTAACTAAAACAGAAACCATTCCTACGATAAAAGTCAGACTTTTGATCGAAAAGAAAATAGCCCGATATCTGGAAACAGAACGAAAATACCATGGTTATATTTCAGAAAAAGAAATAGACGGTAAAATCGAAATGACCTTTATGTCTCGCGATATCGAAAGTGGCTTTCCGCGCTGGTTTTTAATGTTTGGAGATTATGCCGAAATCCTGGAACCCGAAAGATTAAAAACCCGGGCTTTAGAATTATTAGAAATTAACCGACAAAGGCTTTTATAAAAAAACTCCTGAGAAATATTCTCAGGAGTTTTTTTAGTTTTATTTCTGTTTAACCACATTATAAAAATTATAATCAGTATTTGAGGCATCTGTAATTCCGATATTTCGCCCCATCGTTACAATCTGACCTCTATGATAGGTGCCGTGATTAATAACCTGAATCAAATACTCCGAAATCGGTAATTCGCATTCAAACCACGGATTAGTAATTTTAACTTCTTTAACTAAATCTTCTTCTGACAATGAATGGATAAATTGCTTCAATTTTGCAGATGAATTTAATAGTCCTTCAAATATTTGATCTCTCGACAATTCATTTTCTGCTTTCCTCTCTGTCGGAGCAGTTTCAGAAATGACTGAAAACCAATATTCCTCTGTAGACCAGATATGATCAAATGTTTTCATAATAGTTGAAAAACTGGAAGGCACTTCCGCGTAAAGCAATTCGTCCGATTTCGGTGAAAGCCAATTCACAAATTGTTGATTTACCCATAAATTGTAATCTGCATAATTTGACATTATCTTTTTTAAACTCATAGTCCTTAATTTTAGATTTGTTTTATAAAGTTATAAATTTGAAAATCTCAGGATTATCTTTCCCAGAAAAAAGGCGGTTCAATATTTAAAGCTCTTAAATAGACATAACCTTGCCCACGGTGGTGCACTTCATTATCAATAAAATACAAGATATTCTGTATAACCGGAAATTCGTACTGACCAAAAAGATTAAAAGTTTCATTAAAATCTTCAATACTTAATTTTTGCCAATATTCATTGATTATTGCGGTTGCTTCGTCCCATTTTTCAAGGTATTGCGCTTTAAAAATCAATTTTTCTGAATCTTCTGCAAAAGGCTTAGCTTCTTTATTTACGATTCCCTTAAGACCAGGAACAGCAATGGCCAAAAGTTCATCGGCTAACTTAGAAAAAGGACGCATTCCCGCGATCGAAAATTCGAAAAAATCTTTTTCAGGAAAAGCTTCAATCACACGACGCGTAAGTGCTCGGTGTCCTTGCCAATGGTTTAATAAATCTTCAGGAGTAATTACTTGGGCTGCTAATGTTTTCATGATTTTAAAGTTTTAATTATTTAATACTTCAAAATTATTAAGGGTCGGTGACAACAGTTTGTCAGCAGGAAAAATTATTTTTATAAATAGTATTAATTATTTACTCCGTTTATCAAAAAAATATCCGTAAGTCTTTATTTTTAAAGCTTTTACTTATTTTTTAACCACTCAAATAAACGATTAGCATCTTCAAATTTAAACAATTGTGTTCCTTCGTTCATGGTGGCAGCAGATCCACAGGCAACTCCCCATCGAATAACTTCTTTCAGGCTTTTATTTTGAGACAATGCCCAAACCATTCCTCCTACCATACTGTCTCCGGCACCCACGGTACTTTTTTTAGCAACATTTGGCGCGGGAACATATTCATAATCGTCTTTTGTAACCAAAACTGCGCCTTGCGGTCCAAGTGAAACAACTACAATTTCGGCTCCACCGTGGGCAATGATTTTTTTGGCAGCCTCATTTACTTCTTCCATTTCCAGACGTTCTACTCCAGTTAATTTTGCCAATTCTCCAACATTTGGTTTAATTAGATAAGCTCCGGTTTCCAGAACTTTCTTTAAGGCCTCACCTGAAGTATCCACGATTAGCTTTGAATTTGATGCTTTGGCAATTTTGGCTACTTTCTGATAAAAATCTGAAGACAGTCCTTCATTCAAACTGCCGCTTGCCACTAAAAACTTTGGTTTTGACTTGCTCAGTGCTTCTAAAACCGCTTTTTCTTCATCGGCTGTAATTTCTCCTCCAGTAAAACCAAAACGATATTGTGAATTGGTATTTTCATCAACAGCCACAAAACTTTCTCTTGTCCAGGTTTGAATGGGAATCGCCTTAAATTCGATGGTTTCTTTGGTCACCAATTCTTCCAGCATTTTCCCCATAGGCCCACCAGAGGTAAATACAGCCAATGATTTTCCACCCAATCTGGATATCGCTTTAGAAACATTGATTCCGCCGCCGCCAGCATCGAATCTGGGTTCTGAGCAACGTATTTTTTGTTCGGCAACTAAACCTTTAAAATGAGTGCTTTTGTCTAAAGCCGGATTTACTGTAAGTGTAATAATATCGTGTGAATTCATTTTTTTTCCTTTTGTATCACTTTAAAGGTCTGAAAAAAAACCGATTTTCACTTTTAAATTCAACAGAAAAGAACTGATTATCATTAAAATTAACCAAAACCTTTG
This sequence comes from Flavobacterium sp. LC2016-12, assembly GCF_015351595.1. Taxonomy (GTDB): domain Bacteria; phylum Bacteroidota; class Bacteroidia; order Flavobacteriales; family Flavobacteriaceae; genus Flavobacterium. The sequence continues at coordinate 294,500 of NZ_JADKPT010000006.1, forward strand.
TTCCCGACGCCTTGGGATTGTACCTTTGCAACCTTGGTAAAAACCAAAAAAATAATAAAGAGACAAAATGATCGAAGATAAAAACCCACAACGTACCAGTATAGCGCAATTAGGCGAGTTTGGTTTAATAGAACATTTAACCAAAAATTTTGATGTTACGCAGGAGTCAACTTTAAAAAGTATAGGAGATGATGCTGCAGTTCTTGATTTTAAGGATAAAAAAGTAGTTGTTTCGACTGATTTATTGATTGAAGGCGTACATTTTGACTTAGCTTACATGCCGCTAAAACATTTAGGATACAAATCAGTAGTTGTAAATATTTCTGATATTTGTGCTATGAATGCCAGACCAACTCAAATTACGGTTTCTGTAGCAGTTTCTAACCGTTTTCCACTAGAAGCCCTGGAAGAATTATTTGAAGGCATTACACACGCTGCAAAAGAATATAAAGTAGATGTTATTGGCGGTGATACAACCTCATCGCAAAAAGGATTAATTATAAGCATTACCGCAATTGGTGAAGCCAATGAAGAAGAGATCGTTTACAGAAACGGTGCCAAACAAACCGATTTACTTGTAGTTACCGGCGATATTGGTGCTGCTTACATGGGATTACAGGTTTTAGAACGTGAAAAACAAGTTTTTCAGGTAAATCCAAACAGCCAGCCTGATTTAGATATGTACAGTTATTTAATTGAACGTCAATTAAAACCGGAAGCCCGAAAAGATGTTCGTACTTTATTACACGCTCTTGAAATAAAACCAACTTCAATGATTGATATTTCAGACGGACTATCGTCAGAAATCATTCATTTGTGCAAACAATCAAAAGTGGGTTGTAATTTATATGAAGATAAATTGCCATTAGATCCTCAGTTTATTTCGACTTGCGAAGAATTTAATATAGACAGTACAACAGTTGCCATTAATGGTGGAGAAGATTACGAATTGTTGTTTACAATTGACATTAACGATTTCGACAAAATAAAAGGCAATCCAAACTTTTCGATTATTGGCCACATGGCTGATGAAAGCGAAGGAATAAATTTAGTTACACGTGCTAACACTCAAATTCCTTTAAAAGCCCGCGGTTGGGATGCTTTGAGCGAATAAATTTAAATAAATAAAAAATTCCAAATTCCAATGCAATACATGCTGTTGGAATTTGGAATTTTTTATTTTGGAATTTATTTTTAGAAAAGCCCTTTACTTTTTGCTTCTTTGATTAATTCATCGTCTGAACCAGACTTTATTTTAAGCAATTCTTTTAAATTGACTTTTCGTTTTTCAATGGCATTCAAAGAAATCGGGATGTAATGCGGCATTTCAGCAACAGGAGTTTTCTTGGATAAATGAAACAGAATCTGTTTATCAAATTCATCAATCTCTATTGAATTATGAGCCGACTGATTGAGCATCTTTACAACAGACTGACTATAATACTTCTCATTTTTCATGACTTTATCAAAAGCAAAAAGAAGTTCATCAAAAGTAAGATCATTTTTAATTATCAACCCATTTGGGTTTATAGTTCTGATAATTGTCTTTATTTTCAGCAATTCAGTATACATCGTCAGCAAAATAATTTTGCAATGAGGCATTTTTTTCATGATTAGTTTAGCAAGATCTTCACCTGAAAAAATATCTTTTTCTTCATAAGCCGGCATACTTATATCTAAAAAAGCCACCTCAAAATCTGGAGTTGACTCATCTTCAATCAAATCATAACCAGATCTGCAATCATATGCCTGAGAAATAGCAAAATCGTATTCCTTAGGATTATAACGTGTAATCGCATTTTTATATCCCTCAATTATAAAAGGATGGTCATCAACAATTAAAATATTTCGGCTGATTAAAGGCGAAACCGGGGTTGTTATGTTAAATGTCATTCTTTTGCAGGTTTATTTTTTGGTCTATTGGGACTTTAATTGTGAGAATGGTTCCTTCTCCTTTGGCAGATTTTATGGCAACTGTACCCTTACACTCTTTTGCACGGTATTGAATATTATGCAATCCTATTCCGTTTTTTACTCTTTTCGTATTAAAACCTTTTCCATCATCTGAAATCGATAAAATCAAATAGTCGATCTCACTTTTAAAATCTACGGTAATCATATCAGCATCAGCATATTTATTACAATTCTGCAAAGCTTCCTGAATAATCCTGTATAAATTAATTTTAACAATATTACTAACGAGTTCCCATTTAATATGCGGATCAAAAGAAGTAATTAATTTAGAATTGTATGTGCTTTGCTGGTTTTCAAACAATTTGTTTAAAATTGCAATAAAATTATTAATTAATTCTGATTTTTCACGATTTAGATCGTGCGAAATTTCGCGAATGTCTTCTTCTATATGTTTTAGCTCTGTTAAATACTTTTTTCTTTTCTGCGCCGCCTGTGTTTCATCTATATTTTGAATACTATCCAGACTGTCCAAACTAATTCTCACACCAAACATTCTTCCCAGAACACCGTCATGGAGTTCTTGTGCCACCCTTTTCTTTTCCTTAATACGTGTCATCTCAATATCATTTTGTTGAGAAATCATCAAATTGTAAATGTTTTCGTTTGCAATTTGCTGTTCTTGCTTAAAAAGTAACTCCCTGTGTTTTGCTTGTTGCGTTTTGTAAACATAGAAAAATAAGCCTAACAAAGTACAAATACTAAAAACATATACTAAAGCCCTGTTTTTCTCTTGCAGATTTGAGTTTTGATCCTTTATTTCGTTGGTTTCGTACTGGATACGAGAGAATTTTTCTCCCATATTCCGTTCTGATTTTATCATTTTTTCATTCAATCGAATGTACTCTCTTGAATAAACCGATGCATTTCGTGGATCAACAACTGCAATTTGTTTAAGTGCATCTAACGTATTACTTAATTTATTTGAACTCCGGGCTAAGATTAATGCTTGCTTTGAAAATTGAATGGCTCGAAAAGTATCTTTTGTAAATGCATAATACTCTGACAAATGTATTTTACTTAACACAATTGCCGGTTCCAATTTTAAACTATCTCTAATTTTCAAAGCATCATAAAACTGTAGCGGTAACTCATTGAAATTATGAGATTTAAGCTTTGTATATGCCAAATTATCTAAAAGCATGGCATATAAAAATGTCTTCCCATTAAACAAATCTTTTTCCTCCAGGCCTTTCTGAAAATAGAATTTTGCTTTATTATAATTATGCATGCTTAAATAAACAAATCCAATATTATTTAGAGATGTTGCTTTTAACTGAAGTTCTGATGGAATTGACTTGTCTTCAAGTGTAAGCAATGCTTTGTTATGATACTCCAATGCTTTATCATACTCTTCACGTTCATTGTATAAAATACCTAATAAATTATAACAATCGTAAAGGTCATTACTCACATTTTTTTTCTCTTTTAAAATTTTCAGAGCTTGAAAAATTGTTATTTCGCTTTCAAAAAAGTCTCCTTCGTTTAACTGTAAATTTGCCTTTGATAAAAACGTTTTTACCAAATTGAAATCATCATTAATTCCAAGATATATTTTCTCTGCCTTGAAATAATTTAAAAATGCACTATCTGAAATTGTTTGAGATGCATAATAATCACCAAGATAAATATAGGCTTTACCCATATTTATAGAATCTTTACTTTCTATTGATTTCAATAAAACCAATTTTGTAACTTTCTGATATGATCTCCAATCGTTCATGTTGTAATAACGATTGGCAACTTTAAAAAGATTGACTTTTTTAAGAGAGTCGTCTTTTTGATCCATAACAAGATCAAATGCTTTTTGATTGTACTTTTTTTTGTATTGAAAGGGCAGGTTTATATTATTCGCTAACGAAAAATAGATAGAGAGACTATCATCTGGAGATTTTAAACTTACATCTTTATTTTCTTTTTTTTTGCTTGTACACCCAAACAGGACAAGAAATAAAAACAATAATATAGGAGAATGTTTTTTCAATGTATGTTTTGATTTTTATCAAAAATACTAAAACTATAAACATAAAAAAAGGTTGTCAAAAAACTGACAACCTTTTTCTTATATTTAATTGATGCTTTTTAGTCTACTTTCACTGTAGATCTTGCTGACTGACTAGCAGAAGAAAAACTACTTAAGTTAGTTCCTGCTGTATTTAATTGATTAGATGCGCCTTGAACGTCAAGTTTTCTTCCGTCTCTTCCTGCTTGTCCTAATCCTGGATCAATAGCCATAGCCATATTTTTTGTACTTGATGCATTTGTTACTACTGGATTAGCAAAAGAAGTTGCTACCATTATTAAAGAAAATAATCCGATTGTTAACGTTGCTTTTTTCATGATCTTGAGGTATTTTTATTTGATTGTTTGTTTTTGGAGTCGATTATTTGGGAAATCGATGACGTAAAACTAAGTCCGGAATCAAAAAAAATAGATATGAAAAATGTAGTTTGTGGTAGAACATGCCCAAATGATAGTCAATGAGCGTTAATTTAGTGTAAATGCCTAATTTTTAGATCTCTATATAATTTCCTGTTGCAAAATTGGTAATAATTACGTCAACATTTGATTTATAGGTTTTAGAAAATGGAATCTTTTTTGGAGAGTTTTTTATGTAACAAACTGAGTTTCCGTGATGAATTCTTGCTATATAATTTTGATTAATGATATAACTGTTGTGAATTCGAATAAAGGGATGGGATAAAATACTCTCAAAATGCTTTAATGTTTTAAAAGCCGTTATCATTTCGCCAGTACTAAGGTAAATATCTGTTGAGTTATTATCGGCTTGAAAATAGGCGATATCAGCTGCATTTAGATAACGATAGTCACCATATGATTTAATACAAATAATTAAAGGTTTTTCGACAACATTTGAGACACGTGAAACTTCTGAAGGAGGAGTTGCAACAGAAACAACCTCATTTATCTCTACAGTATTAGTCTGCAAAAGTATCTTTTCTAATTTTAAAGTCGTCTTCAGTAAATCAATATGCATGAGGGGCTTTAGTAAATAATCAAAAACACCATATTGAATGGCATCAAAAGCCAATCCTTTTTTTGAGGTCGTTACTATTATTTTAGGGATCACAGCAAGATATCGATGCAATTCATTAATAAAGGCAAGTGATAAATTACTTGACAAATCTTCTGGGTCAATTTCTAAAAAAACAAAAGAAGGTTTATTTTCTAAAACCATATGCAAACCATCCTGATAATTTGTAGCCGATGCCATAAAAGTTAATTCTGAGAAACCTTCCGCAATTGTTTTGGTTCTCATAATACTTTCAGCATCATCATCAATTATAATATAGGAGTACTTTTTCAAGTTTAGCTTTTGTGTTTTATGCCCAATTAAATTTACACATTTCTATTTTCTAAATGTTTCATTGTTAACACATTGCAACAGAATGTTAATACATAAAGATGAAATGCAAAAAAAATCGATGAAATGCACTTTCCAAAAGTAAAAAAATCCCAAACTCCACCTAAGGAATTTGGGATTTATATGGTAAAATTTTAAAAAAATTACATTTTCATCAACCAGTTTTTCATCGAAACTTCGTTTTCGATAATACCTCTTAATTCAGAGATTTTTACACGATCCTGTTTCATTGTATCTCTATGACGTATTGTTACTGTTTCATCTTCGATAGTTTGATGATCTACTGTAATACAAAACGGAGTTCCAAGAGCATCTTGTCTTCTGTAACGACGACCAACAGCATCTTTCTCATCATACGCCACATTGAAATCCCATTTTAAATCGTCAATGATTTTTTTAGCGATATCTGGCAATCCGTCTTTTTTAACTAATGGTAAAACGGCCGCTTTTGTTGGCGCTAAAACAGCTGGTAATTTCAAGACTGTTCTTGTAGATCCATCTTCAAGAGTTTCTTCTTGCAACGATGTTGCAAAAACAGCTAAAAACATACGATCTAAACCTACAGATGTCTCTACAACGTATGGAACGTAGTTTTCATTCAATTCCGGATCAAAATATTGCAGTTTTCTACCAGAGTATTGTTCGTGTGCTTTTAAGTCAAAATCAGTACGAGAGTGAATTCCTTCTAATTCTTTAAATCCGAATGGGAAGTTGAATTCAATATCTGCAGCAGCGTTTGCATAATGCGCTAATTTTTCATGATCATGAAAACGATAGTTTTCTTTTCCTAATCCTAATGACAAGTGCCATTTTAAACGTGTTTCTTTCCAGTGGTGGTACCATTGCATTTCTTCACCCGGACGCACAAAAAACTGCATTTCCATTTGTTCGAATTCACGCATACGGAAAATAAACTGTCTTGCAACAATTTCGTTTCTAAAAGCTTTACCCGTTTGAGCAATTCCAAAAGGAACTTTCATACGACCTGATTTCTGAACATTCAGGAAATTAACAAAAATACCCTGAGCCGTTTCCGGACGTAAATATAAATCCATTGCAGAATCTGCAGAAGCACCTAATTTTGTTCCGAACATTAAGTTGAATTGCTTTACATCTGTCCAGTTTTTTGAACCTGTTTCAGGATCAGCAATTTCTAATTCTTCGATTAGCGCTTTTACATCCTGAAGATTATCAGTCATACCTTTTGCAAGCCTTGATAAAATTTCTTTGTATTTCGAAAGATATTCTACAACGCGGGCATTTGTGGTAACAAATTCTTCTTCATTAAAAGCATCACCAAAACGAGCTCTTGCTTTTTCAATTTCTTTTTGAGCTTTTTGATTGATCTTTTCAGCGAAATCTTCCACTAAAACATCAGCTCTATATCTTTTTTTCGAATCTTTATTATCAATTAACGGATCATTGAAAGCATCAACGTGGCCTGAAGCTTTCCAGGTTGTTGGATGCATTAATATTGCAGCATCTAAACCTACAATATTGTCATTCATCTGAACCATTGATTTCCACCAATATTCACGGATATTCTTTTTTAACTCGACACCATTTTGTGCATAATCATACACTGCACTCAATCCATCGTATACTTCGCTAGAGGGAAAAATAAATCCGTACTCTTTTGCGTGCGAAACCACATTCTTAAATATATCTTCTTGTTTTGCCATAGTGGTGCAAAAATATAAAAAGTACATTTAAAAAAAAGAAAAAATATAAAGATTGAAGGATTGATTTCGTTATTTTTGTAACCAAATTCCTTCTATTTGTGATTAATTATCTTATTAACCTGTTTTTTCCAAAAGTTTGCACTGGCTGCCATACTCTTTTAATGTCAAATGAAGCTGTAATTTGTACGTATTGTCGTCATGAAATGCCTCTTACTCAATATCATTTGGACACAAAGAATGAAGCTGTGAAAAAATTCTACGGCAAAATTGAAATTCAACATGCTTCAGCTTTTTTATATTTCAATAAAAAAGGAATGGTTCAGGAACTCATTCACAACCTAAAATACAAGGGACATGAAGAAATTGGTTTTGTTTTGGGAAATTGGTATGCAGAAGATCTAAAAGAATTGAATTTAGAAATTCCTTTTGACATTGTCATTCCTGTTCCGCTGCATAAAAGAAAATTCAGTGAACGTGGTTATAATCAAGTTACTACTTTTGGAAAAGCTTTGGCCAAAGGTTTAAATATAACTTTTGATGATACCGTTTTATATCGAAAGAAATACTCCAAAACGCAATCTCAAAAGAATCTTTTAGGAAGATCTGAAAACATAGAAAACATATTTGATGTACATTTTTCTGAAGAAAATCAAAACAAACATTTTCTAATTGTCGATGATGTGCTAACTACTGGAGCTACGCTTGAAGCCTGTTCACGGGCTTTACTAAAAATTCCAGGAACTAAGATTAGCATCGTTTGCATGGCGATGGCGAACTAGTATAAATTCTAATAAAAAAATTCCAAATTCCAAAACTGTCTCCGAGCTTTAGAATTTGGAATTTCAAAATTGTTTTTTTTTATAAAATTTTTAATTCACTACAATTTTCTTAACGGTTCTTCTATCTCCATCGATAACTGTTACCAGATAAATTCCGACAGAAACATTTTGCAATTGAATGTTTTGATTAAAGTTTGATGTACTTTCAAAAGTATTTTCATAAACTTTCTTACCCAAAATATCATGAACAAAAACCTTAACTCCATCGTTCGATTTACTGTCAAATTGAATAGTAAAGCTTCCTTTGTTTGGATTTGGAGACAATACAAAATCGATATTTTCAAATTCAGGTGTTCCTAAAGTATACGTTTGTCCACAAATATTTATTGAAGCTGAATTTACTGTTCCGAACCTTCCGGTAACCGCATCACGAACTCTTAAAGTCCAGGTTCCAGCCGGACTCTGACCATTAAAGGCACTTAAAAAATCAACTGGCAAAACGATTTGTTCTGTTGTTTTATTACAATCTAAAGCACTACCGGAATCATCAAATTGCATAGCCAAAGTTGAATTTGTTGATGCACAGTTTTTATTGAACAATCTCACAACAGTACCCTGCGGATTTTCAATTTGAATTTCAACATCAGAAAATCTTTCGTGTGTTACACTAACTGAAACATTTACATCTGAAATGGTCGCCGTGGATGCTGGAACCGTAATGGTTTTTGTAACAAATGTTGTAGTATTTGGAATAGAAAAGGAACTTCCAAAACTATACGAATCACAAGTTGTTGTTGAAGTATAACCTACTGCAAATGGCTTAAGGTTTAATGCGTAATAAATATTGCCCGTTGGTTCAATCAGGATTCTGCAATTCTTAGAAGACGGCACACTTGTAGGAAGCATAATCACCTCAGAACCATCATTCGGAGTATTTGATGCCAGAATTATTGGAAAAGTCAAACCGCCATCTGTAGATAATTTAATATTAACTGCTGTTGAACCCTCTAAAGTATTTGTACCATTTACACTCCATGTTACTGTTTCGCTCAATCCCTGCCACCAGCTTACATCATCATTTATGTGTGATGTTACTGCAAATGGGCCTGCAAAAGAAGCAACAGTCACAATCTTATCATCTGTATTAGTCTGTGCTTTTCCTAAAGCTGCATTGTCTCTTGCCGTTAATGTAAAATGCAATGTTCTGGCTATAGAAGAAACCGATTCCCATTTTGTAGTTAATTGATTTTGAATAACAGAATTCAGTTCTGGCATATAACGCACCGGACTTGTATTAGGAATTACAGATCTAAATAATGGTCCGTCTGGTTTTGTAGGATAGGCAATACTGTTTCCTCCTGTAGTTGTTGTGGCACTATCATATTGCTCCCAATTATAAGTTACTGAATCACCTTCAGGATCAGAGCCTGTTCCTTTTAACACAAAAGCCGTACTTATCGGTATTGTGTAATCTTCGCCTGCATCAACTGCAGGCGGGTTATTTGTTATTGCTGTATTTACCGGACAACTCTTTGTGCCAAGATTATTTTGAATTTGAATTATACTGGCATACGCAAAATAATCATCTGAACTATTCTGAACATCAAAATTTGTTATTCCTGCGTAACCCATAATCGTTGATCCGCTTCCCGGCTCGACTTGAGTTCCCGTTCCCTCAATTTCTTCAGAAGAAACAGTATGTGATGCACCTAATTGATGCCCCATTTCATGGGCAACAAAATCAATATCAAATGCATCTCCCTCAGGCCTTTCATTTGAGGGTGAAGTATAAGCGCTTCCTTTTCCTAAAGGAACATTCGTTGTTGGATTTGTACAAACGCACCCTATACAACCTGCATTACCACCCCCTCCGGAAGCACCAAATAAATGGCCAATGTCGTAATTAGCATTTCCAATGACAGCAGTCAAATTCTCTTGTAAATCTTCGTGCCATTCACCATCAACTCCTTCTTTCGCATTTGCATATGGATCTGTTGCTGCATTTGTATAAATCAAAGCATCTGTATTAGCAATTAAGACCAGTTTTAATGCCAGGTCTTTATTAAAAACACCGTTTACCCTAGTTAGCGTTGCATTCATTCCTGCTAATGCGTCTGCTTTTGTACCCCCAAAATAAGTAGTGTACTCTGCTGTACAGGATAATGCCAGGCGCATTGTTTTAAAAACTTTTGTATTTGATTGCACTTTGGCTGTTTTCGCTGTCGCCTTAGTATTTGAGATGTCATTAGTTGTCGTACAAATCAACTTTTTAGAACTCGAATTATTTTTAGCAAATAAAACATATTCGCTTTTGTCGTCAGGATTTGCTTCAATGAATTCAGTTACTTTATCAGCACGAAAAACCATGGTTTGTATTCCTGATGGCGAAACACTAAAATGAATTTTTGCCGATTTATCATCTAAACCACTTCCTTCATAAGCCCTGATTTCAGGATATTTTGCCTGCAATTCAGGTTCGAAATTAGAAGATTCCCAAACTGTAAAGCGTTCTAAAACACCATCCGAATTTGGAATTGTAATTTCTGAAGTAATTTCTTTTGAAGTCTTTCCAGTTGTTGCGGCAAGTTTGCTTTTTAAGAAATCCGAATTTAGTTTATAATATAAGCTTCCGGAATCAGATGAATTTATCCTCTTATTTAAAGTAGAATTTGAGGTTGTTCTTTGCCATAAATCATCATTTTGAGCGTGAATATCAACACAGCAAAAAATAACAAATAAAAAAAGTAGTAGTTTTTTCATACTCAACGGTATTTGAAAAATCAAAATTAAGGGAATTAAATCAAATTCTTACATAGAAACGACATTTAATCCTTTTTTGTCGACCAGTTGGTCATTATTCACAAAAAGAAGCCAAATCTCTTCAAAAAATCAATTGTGGGTAGTATAAAATTTCAAATAGATAGTATAAATTTGCACCATCTTAAATTATTTGTTTTGAAGCTCTTTCATTCTATAAACGATTTCCATTCGACCAAGAAAACTATTTTAACTCTTGGTACCTTTGACGGTGTGCATATTGGTCATAAAAAAATATTGGAACGAATCACTCAAAACACTGAAAACGAAAAATATGAGAGTCTGGTTCTTACATTTTTTCCGCATCCCAGAATGGTTTTACAAGAGAAATCAGAAATTAAACTCTTAAACACGATTGCTGAAAAAACAAAACTTTTAGAAGAAACCGGAATCGAAAATCTGGTAATTCACCCTTTTAATGAAAGTTTTTCCAGATTAACTGCTGAAGAATTTGTGCATTCAATTTTAGTGGATCAATTTCATATTCAGAAAATAATTATTGGACATGATCATCGTTTTGGAAGAAACAGAACGGCTAACATTGATGACCTTATTGCTTTTGGATCCGAATATGGTTTTGAAGTCGAACAAATTTCGGCACAGGAGATTCAGGATGTTTCTGTAAGCTCGACCAAAATCAGAAAAGCCTTAAACGAAGGAAACATGGATTTAGCTAATGATTACCTTGGTTACGCTTATTTTTTATCTGGTGAAGTTGTAAAAGGAAAACAATTAGGACGAACTATTGGTTTCCCAACAGCCAACATTCAAATTGAGGAAGATTATAAATTAATTCCAAAGAATGGTGTTTACGCAGTAAAAGCCTTAATTGGTCAAAAAGAAGTTTTTGGAATGATGAATATTGGTTTTAATCCAACGGTAAACGGAGAAAAACAAACAATCGAAGTGCATCTTTTTGATTTTGATGCTGATATTTACGGCGAAAAAATCGAAGTTTCATTATTACATTATCTTCGTGACGAACAAAAATTTGGCTCAGTTGATTTACTGAAAGCACAATTAAATCAGGATAAAATTGATGCTTTGGCTTTCATATCTCAACTTTAGAAAATTTCAAACATACTTTTCTCCAATTTTAAATCATCGTAGTTATTTTTTTAGTAAATTTGATATACAACTCTGTTTGTCAATCATTTACTATTAACTTCTTTAAAAATAACCACTATGAATTTACCTAAAGAAATTACCAACGGTTTTTTAATTTTCCTCGGAATAGGAATTTATTTTTTATTGATGAATCTATTAGGACTTGCAGACTTGTTTTACCTGCGTACACTAAATGTATTCTTTATATTTTATGGCGTAAACAGAACCATGCAAATGAATCTTCGCGAGGGCGAAACCAACTTTGTATCTAATGCCGTGTCAGCAATGACAACCTCTGTCGTTGGTGTATGCATGAGTGTCTTCGGATTATTAGTTTATAGTTATGCCAGAGGCGGAGATGCCTATGTGCAAGGCTTATCAGAAACATTTATGTTTGGAGGAAATCCTTCTGTACCAACTTATTGCATCTGTTTGCTTTTTGAAGGAGTTGCATCATCCGTAATTGTGACCTTAATGATGATGTTGTATTGGAATAACAAATATGCAGCCGATTAATTTTATTAAATAAATCTCTAATTTAAACACTCTAAAATCATGAAAAAGTATAATTCTATGATTTTAGAGTGTTTCTTTTTTGAAAATAGCTGTCAAATATTCATTTACAAAAATACACATTGGTTGATTAGAACAATTTAACTACTTTTGAAGCATCAAAAAATTGCATCGATGAGCATTACAAAACACAATTGGACAAAAGACGAAATAATCGCCATATATAACAAACCTATGATGGACCTGCTATATGAAGCAGCAACAATTCATAGAACAAAACACGATCCGAACGTAGTTCAGGTATCGACTTTACTATCTATTAAAACCGGAGGCTGTCCTGAAGATTGTGGTTATTGCCCACAAGCTGCACGCTACAACACTGGCGTTGAAGGAAATGACTTAATGAGCGTTAGCCAGGTAAAAGCCCAGGCTTTGCGTGCAAAATCAAGCGGATCATCTCGTGTTTGTATGGGAGCTGCCTGGAGAAACGTAAAAGATGGTGAAGAATTCGATCAGGTTTTAGAAATGGTTCGTACTATTAATAAGCTTGACATGGAAGTTTGTTGTACATTAGGTATGATTACTGAAAACCAGGCACAACGATTGGCAGAAGCAGGTTTATATGCTTACAATCACAATCTAGATACTTCTGAAGAATATTATAAAGATGTAATTTCTACACGTGGTTTCGAAGACCGTTTGCAAACTATCGAGAATGTTCGTAAAACGAATGTTACGGTTTGTAGTGGAGGAATTATTGGAATGGGAGAAAGCGTTGAGGACAGAGCAGGAATGCTTGTTGCCCTTTCTACTTTAAACCCACAACCAGAATCAGTGCCAATTAATGCATTGGTTGCTGTTGAAGGAACTCCGATGGAAGAAGAAAAACCAGTTGAAATCTGGGAAATGATTCGTATGGTAGCCACTACCAGAATTGTAATGCCGGATACACAGGTACGTTTATCTGCAGGAAGAACAAACATGAGTCGTGAGGGACAGGCAATGTGTTTCTTTGCTGGTGCCAATTCTATTTTTGCAGGAGATAAATTACTTACTACTCCAAATCCAGATGTACACGAAGACATGAAGATGTTTGAGATGTTAGGATTAATTCCGCAAAAACCATTCGTTAAGGTTTCACAGCCACAAACCGTTGAAGCAGCTGATTCTCAGTTCGCTCCATTAGGTGAAAAACCAAAATGGACAAGACCGGGTCATACAATTGAAAGAAACCTTGAGGCTTCGATCAAATCAAAAATTTAATTAAAAGAGTTAATAAATCTCAAAAAATATTTTTAAATTGCTTATAACATGCGTTATAAGCAATTTTTTTATTTAATAGAGATGAATTTAAAACAAATCGAAAGGGTAAAAAAAATCTCAAAAGCTGATTTTATTTCCCAATATGTCAAAAAACAAATTCCCGTTGTTATTGAAGAACTGACCGAAGACTGGCCAGCTTACCACAAATGGAAATTATCCTATATAAACGAAATCGCCGGTGATGTTACCGTCCCTTTGTACGATGACAGACCCGTAAATCATGAAGATGGCTTTAACGAAGCACATACTAAAATGAAAATGAGCGATTATATCACTCTTTTACAATCCAAGCCTACCAACTATCGTATCTTCCTTTATAATTTAATGAAGGAGGTCCCAGTGCTTAAAAACGACTTTTTATGGCCTGATATTGGTCTGAAACTTGTTAAGCAAATGCCAATGTTGTTTTTTGGTGGAGAAAACTCAAGAGTGTTTATGCATTTTGACATTGATTATTCGAATATTCTGCATTTTCATTTTCATGGCGAAAAACAATGTATGATCTTTCCTCCTGATCAGTCAAAGTACATGTATAAAGTTCCACATGCATTGATTTCAAGAGAAGACATTGATTTTGATGATCCTGATTATGAAAAATTCCCTGCTTTAAAAAATGCCGAAGGTTATATTACGAATCTTAAACATGGTGAAATGTTATATATGCCGGAAGGTTATTGGCATTATATGAAATATTTGACTCCGGGATTTTCTATGAGTTTACGTGCGTTTCCAAAAAACATTACCAATTTATCCAAAGCCGCCTATAATGTTTTCATTATGCGCTATTTTGATATTATGATGAGAAGGTTTAAAGGTCAAAAATGGATTGATTATAAAAATCAAAAAGCAATTGAAAATACTCATGAGAATTTAGCAAAATCTGCATAATAGAATTAAAAGCGGTTGAAATTTCGACTTTAACCGCTTTTTTTAAATTACTGTTCTAAACATCAAAATACTACCTTTTTCGAAGTCGTATATCCACTCTCTAAAGTCGTCTTTACTAATAAAACCTGATTTCCAGATTGCAAATTGGCTATTTGCAATTCTGTTGCGTTAACTTTTATTTTGTTATAAAGGAGCCTTCCGGTAACATCAAAGACGGAAACCTCACTAATATTTTCCTTAGCTGACATCACTTTGATCGTTTGCTCTTTTACTGAGACCAAAATTCTTTGTTCTGTACCTTCAACATCAACTGTCCCCAAAGATTTATTGACATAATGCAATACAAAGCGGTCATCAAAAGTTCCGATGGCGGTGTTAAAATTGTAATTACTAGTTTTTAAATTATGCATTTTCTGAATTAATTTATCTTCTAAATAAATATCATGTGTACTCAAATCACCATTGGCATGATCAATAGAGATTGTAAATTCACCCACAATTATTGATCTATAACCTAAGGGAACAACATCAGTTTCAAGAAAAGGAAGACTGCGTCCCTGAATTACTAATTTCATCATTTCATTAATACTGTAAAAGTCCAAGTATTTATTGCCGTCCATTGTAAGTCCGTCATAATTATTATCCCAGGAATTAGTAGCCCCTTCTACATAGCCAATTAAGATTTGCTTAAAAGCTCCTTGTGTATTAGTAAGATTGAGCCAAACTCTGTGACCTGTTTCATTCTCTTTTTTGACAGCAGTGTTTTTAAAAAACTGACTATTAAAACCCGGAACCCGCATTGAATTGGTAAATACTGCATTTAGTGCCGTTTTCGATTTTACAAAAAAGGATTGCCCCGCTGCAATATAGCCATGTGGAGGTTCCTGATATCCAGGGGTTGTTGCCCCATCTCCTTCCATATCACCAACAGTAGTGCTTCCGGTTAAATTATATATTGCATAATCATCAAGAGTGTAATTATATTTTGCATCACCATCAACATCATCACTAGGAGGGCTGTTATGCGTCCAAAAATATAAGGTACCATATAAATTAGCCGCATTATCAGCTATAAACCTATCTGCATATATTGCCGAAGGGTAAGGATTTCCAAGTAAGTATGATTTTTCAGCAGCAGCTAACGGTATAGGAATCGTACCATTATTAGGAACTCCGGTAAATCTCCCATTAAAAACAGTCGAGTTATCTATATCATAATTTTGCGGTGCCCTTATAATATAACCTCTTCCTGCCTCCATTGCTTCATCACCGTGATAAATTACTATCCAACCTATTACCGGATCGTATTTATAATATTTATCATATAACGTATCTGGTGATAAATCATCTAATGTAAAAGAAGGGGTACGCGTAACGGGAGAAGACCAAAAAGTAAAATCATATCGTCGTACAGGCGAGGTATTACGTTTATAAATAATATTTCCAGTATTTACTGCCTCATTAGTTTGCAATAAACTTGCGTTATTTTCGAATGTCAATGTTCCACCATTATTATTTACAGAATTTGCAATTGTTAATGTGTGATCGGAATTAACCAGAACATTTACGCCTGAATTCACAATACAAGAACATCCTCTTAAATCTTGTGAAGTCTGGTAATCGCCAGAAAACTGAATTACATCTGTATCATTTATTGGCGGACTTCCTTTTGACCAGTTTAACCCATTCCAAGTATTGGTAACAGAAGCCTTAATTTCAACATTGGGAGTCGCCAATGAGGGACAACCTGTAGCGTCTTGTATTGTAAAAACATAGTTTCCAGGCACCAAATTAGGAACTGTAAAACTAGGTCCGGTGCCATAATACATATTATTAACTATTCCGATTTGGATAATTGTCCATGTAGGCGATGAGAGCAATCCATTTAAGCGCACACTTCCTGTTGAAATAAGACAAGTAGGCTGATCAATAGTTCCTAATATTGGTGTGATAGATTGTGCATTAACTGTTATAGTCGCGGAAGGAGCTGTGAACCCAGCAAACCTTGTGCAGTTATTGGCATCTGTAACAGAAACCAGCGTATAGTTTACAGAACTGTTTATCGGTGATGAAAAAGCTGCAAAAGCTATCCCGCTAGTTATGTTTGTCACCGTGCGGTCTGTTCCTCCATTTTCTTTATACACTAACGTATAAGGCCCCGTACCCACCGTGGCGGTAAAAAGCAACTGTGGTGATCCACCAGCGCAAAATGGTCCATTGCCCGCCAGCAGGCTTCCCTGAGGCAATGGATTAACAACTACAGTTGTTTCGATGGAATGTGCAACAGCACATGCTCCATTTTGTACAACAGCTCTAAATTTGGTAGTTTCTGTTAATGACCCAGAAACGTAACTGGTTGTTGTATTTGCTATAGGAATCCATGTCGTAAAAGGGCTCACCGTCGATTCCCAATTTAAAACCGAACCAGTATTCCCGTTCAATGAAAGCGTTCCGCTAGTAGAGCCATTACAAACAGCTGTTCCACCGACTACCGTTCCACCATCTGTAACAGCAGAAGTGATGATATTGGCCTGATTGCCTGAAGTTATATTGACAGAACATGCTCCGGATGTTAATTTCGTAATTGTGATACCTCTAGTACCCGCAGCAGTAAAACCTGTCAATGTAAAATCGCCTTCTCCTGCTGTTGCAACGGTCATGGCAATAGGCAAATCATTTTGAGGCGGATTCGTAAGACTATAGGTTACGGTATAAACACCAACTGGCAAAGAAGCTGCATCTCCGCGTAAAGTTATTTTAGAAGATCCGGATGAAGCACAAACACTTGCTGCCGTAACGGATGTAATATTATAATTTGGACAAGTATAACTTACAATGACCTGGCCTGCTGCACCAGCACCGCCTATTTTAGCACCGCCTATAGCATCAATTGCACCGCTTCCACCTCCACCAGGTGCGCTTCCTGAATTACCTGCCCTACTACTTGTTAATACAAGGCTCCCCGTAAGGCTTGTTCCTCCATTTCCGCCACCAGGAATGCCCCCTTTTCCTCCAGCTCCAGACTTAAGTCCTAATGACAGTAATGCAGTACTTCCAATTTCGCCAGTACTGCCATTAACCGCTGTACCAGAGCAAGCCGAAGCCTGACCGCCAAGACCGCCTGTAGGAACTTGTCCGTTATAATTCGCACCACCTCCTTGTCCTCCAACGGCTTTTATAAAATTTTCAAAACCTGTTATAGTTGATGTCTCCCCTACAGTACCCGTAACATTACTTGATCCAGCGACTTGACGAGCCACAATTACACTTAAAGTTACTCCTGGTATAACGGTAATTTCGGCCGTTGCATAAGCGCCACCTCCACCACCTGCTCCACCGCGACCGGTAACAACACCAAGTAAGTCTGTGGCACCTGAAGCGCCACCACCGGCACCGCCACCACCCCAGGCTTGCACAGTCATCTTAGTTATTCCCGCTGGAACAACTAAAGATCCATTAAGATCAAAAGTATGTGGGGGCGGTTGTGCCCATAAAGAAAGAGAGATTAAACATAAGAAGGATGCCAGTCGTAGTTTTGTAAACAAAACGAGATTTCTTTTCTGCTTCCTGCTAAAACTAGATGATATTAAAAACCGAAAAAAAATCAATACTAGGAGTAAATATTCTTTCATACTGTGGCATTTTAATAATTAAAAAATCAGATTCAAACTCAATGAAAATCATTTCAAAATTTTATATACCCCATTTTTGAACAGAATCGTAAACAAGCTCTTCAAGTGCTTAAAAACACACAAAGAGAATATAAATTTCTTCTACTACTAAATGAGTATTCAAATTAACAATCTGTATTTTAGGCGGGTAAAAAACTAAAATCTCTATTTAGTTTTTAAACGAAGAAGTAATAAAAAATGCAGTATAACGGGCTTTTATGTGTTTCATCGGAAGGAAACAACAACAAGGTACGATTTTATTTACAATCTGACCAAATAATTAACTTAAAATACAACACTTTAACATTTTTAAATAATAACTAATAAGAAAAAATAAATGTTAGGCATAAAAAAACCACTCCGTTTTTGGAGTGGTTTTTTACTTTTCTATTTTATTATCTAGAAAATAACCTTTATTGTGGATGTCGCGCCATTTTCTAGTGAAACTTTCACCAATAAAATCTGATCTCCAGATTGTATATTAGCTATTTGGAACTCCGTAGAATCTATCTTATCCCTATGATAGATAACTTTTCCTGTAAGATCAAAAATAGTTATTTCGTCAATTATTTCTTTCGATGAGGTTACTTTGATAATCTTATCTTTTGTTGAAACCAGAACAGCTTGTTCAGAATCCTGAAATTCCGTTTTTCCTAATGTCTTACCCAGATAACGTAAAATAAAACGATCATTAAAAGTTCCTATAGTCGTTGTGAATTTATAATCACTACTTCTTAAATCATGAAATGTATTAGTCATTTTATCCTCAAGATAAATAGCATGCGTTTCCAGATCTCCTGACGCATGATCAATAGAAATTTTAAATTCGCCAGCAATTGAAGATTTATATCCAAGAGTAACAAAGTCATTCTCCTCAAAGGGCAAGGAGCGTCCCTGAATTATAAGCTTCTCAGCTCCATTAGTACTGTAAAAATCCACGAACTTATTACCATCTATAGTAGGCCCGTCGTAATTATTATCCCATGAATTAGTTGCACCATCAAGATATCCAATTAATAATTGTTTAAAAGCTCCTTGTGTATTGCTTAAATTGATCCAGACTTTATGCGATTCGATAGTAGTCTTATTATTAGTTTTAAAAAATTGAGCATTGTTACCGCTAACCCGCATTGAATTAGTAAAAATTGCATTAAGATTAGTTTTTGATGTTGCAAAAAAGGATTGACCCGCAGCTATATAACCTTTTGGGCTATCATGATTTGGTCCAGTAGTTGCACCAGTACCTATAAGATGTCCCACATCAACACTACCTGTTAAATTATAAACTGCATAATCGTCAAGAGTATAATTGTAGGTTGCATCGCCGGCAACAAGTTTACTTGGAGGACTGTTGTGTGTCCAAAAATATAACGTCCCATACAAATTATCAGAATTATCAAGGATAAACTCATCTGCATATATTGCTGATGGATAAGGATTTCCAAGTAGACTTGAGCTTTCTGCTGCAATTAATGGTACAGAAATTGGCCCATTATTTGGAACCCCAATAAAAGAACCGCTATATACAGCAGGTATAGTTAAATCGTAATATTGTGGCGCTCTAATAATATATCCGACTCCCTTCACCATTTCTGCCAATCCCTGACCGAGAATAAGCCAACCATTCACTGGATGATATTTATAATATTTATCACCTAAAGTATCTGGTGACAAATCTTCTAATGTAAAAGCGGGTGTACGAGTAACTGGAGATGACCAAAATGTATAATCATAACGACGAACCGGTGCGGTATTTCGTTTATAAATAATATTTCCCGTGTTAGTTACATCATTAAGCTGGACTAGACTTGCATTATTCTCAAATGTTAATTTTGCACCTGCGCCTGATTCTACAACTATTTCATTTTCAACATACAATGTATGACCAGCATTTATTGTAACTAATTTTCCAGCGTCTACTTTGCAGGAACAACTTGCCAAATCACCAATTGACTGATAATCTGCGGCAAACTCAATACTTTCAGTTCCGGCGCTTGATGGTGCGCTACCTTTTGACCATCCTAAAACTGGACCTTTCCAAATATTTGCTTCCGCAGTTTTAACCTCAACATTATTGATTGTTACAGGGCAATTATCTCCAAATACAATTGTAAAATTATAAAAACCCGGAGCTAAATTAGAAATCGTATATGTAGTTGGATCTGCATCTCCCCCTCCAACATAAGATCTTGATACAGAACCTGTTTGTTGAATCGTCCAATTAGGTATTGCAAGTGTTGTCATTGGTAAGTTATTCAATACTATACTTCCTGTTGATACAGTACATGTAGGCTGTATAATATTAAAAACATTTGGAACAGGTAATAAAGGTTTGATTGTAACTGTAGTATTAGCAGATGGAGGACTTTGACAGCCAGATCCATTTGTCACCTGTACAGAATAATCTCCTGCCGTTGTCACAACTATACTCGGTGTTGTGGCACCAGTTGACCATAAATAACTAGTCCCGCTACTAGATGTTAGAGTAACACTATCTCCATTACAAAATGTTGTTGATCCACTTGGAGTAATTGTTGGAGCGACGGGTTTAGAATTCACTGTCACAGCAGTTGGAATAGATGAAAGACTTTGACATCCCGCTGCGTTTGTCACCTGAACAGAGTAACTTCCCGATCCTGTCACTACAATATTTGGAGTAGTGGCGCCTGTTGACCATAAATAACTTGAACCGACGCTAGACGTTAAAGTAACACTCCCTCCTTCGCAAAATGTTGTTGACCCACTTGGAGTAATTGCTGGAGTAGCAGGTTTTGGATTAACAGTCACCGTAGTTGCGTTAGAGGCAAGGCTTTGACATCCTGATGCATTTGTTATTTGAACAGTATAATTTCCAGCCGTTGTCACCACTATACTTGGTGTAGTAGCTCCTGTTGACCATAAATAACTTGAACCGACACTTGATGTTAAAGTAACACTGCCACCAACACAAAATGTTGTAGGTCCACTTGGTGCAATCGTTGGGATCGCAGGTTTTGGATTAACAGTCACTGCGGTTGCATTAGATGCAAGGCTTTGACATCCAGATCCGTTTGTTACCTGAACAGTATAATTTCCTGATGCTGTCACTACTATACTTGGTGTTGTCGCACCTGTTGACCATAAGTAACCCGAACCGGCGCTAGATGTTAAAGTAACACTACCACCAATACAAAATGTTGTTGCACCACTTGGAGTGATTGTTGGAGTTGATGCTCTGGGATTAACAATTGCAGAAATAGTTTTGGCATTACTATAAGCAGTTGATCCGTAAGTAGTTGAATAGCTAAGTGTCGCTGTGTAAGTTCCCACGAGAGCATTTGAAATAGTAACATTCGCACTAATAGGGTAAGTCGTTGTAGTACCTAGAGGGTTTATTATACTCCATTGTCCACTTAATGAAGATCCAGGTGCGCCCTCACTAGCCGCTATAAAAGTAAGCGTAGTTCCTTCGCAAACTGGACTGGTACTAGTGGGCTTCGACTGTAATGTTCCACCTGCTGCATTAAGATCAGCAAAAGTAAATTCAGCATTACCACCACCTGCACAAACAGCAAACTTCACAGCACCAATATATATAGCAACATTATTATTACATGTCCCATCGGTATTAATTTTTCCCCCAGGACCATTAATATCTATAACGGTTCCTACCGGAAAAGTAATAGAGTTCTTATTACTGGCAGTACCGAAGGCTAACGTACCATTAATAACTACATTAAGAGTATTCCCGCCAGAGGTTGTTAAAGTGTGGTCTCCTGAAATAATCAGTGTTCCATTGATAGTTAGAGATTTTGCTGAAACATTTGAAGAGATAATCATTGTTGAACCTGTCGCAATAATAACATCATCATTTACTGTTGGTACGACACCTCCAACCCATGAAGTTGTATTTGACCAGTCTACATTGATTCCTGTACTTGTGATAGTGGCACCATTTGCAAATGCAAAACAAAATAACATCGAAAAAATAATAAGTAATTTTTTGTCCATTTTAAGTGATATTTAAATTAAACAATAGATTTTTTGAGCAAATTATTTTCAAAAAAAGCACTTAAAAATCGGCTTTTTTTGAGTTTGCATTTTATCGAGTTCTTGAGCTGCTTTTACAACCCCATTTTATCACTAAAATGCCATAAACAATGTACAATTTTCAACTAACTAAATGCAAATCAGACTCTTATATTTTGACCAAAAAACAACGATTTAATTATTTTAAGTTATTTCTCATAAAAAAAAAATTTTCATGTAATTCATCATTTGAAAAATGTAACTCAACTGATAAATAAAATGCGCATTTTTTAGTTATTCATTAAAAAATATAATGATTTGAAAAAAAATTATGTTAAAATTAATTTTAACACAAAAAAAACGTCAGCAAAGAGAAATCTGGCTGAAATTTAGTTCAAAAAAAAAGTCATTCCCTCTGTTAGGAAATGACTTAAAAAAAACAGAAAAGTATTATTAATAAATTATTTTAAAGGACTTATTGTATTCATTTTCTAATGACACTTTTACCAATAAAATTTGATTTTTTGCGAGCAAATTTTCTATGGAAAATTTTGTGTTTTTAATGTTGTTTTTTCTATAAATCTGCTTACCCAAAATATCAAATACTACAATATTTCTAATATCATTTTTTCCAGCATCAATAAATATATTTTGCTTGTTTACAAAAACAGAAATTTTATTAGTTTCTATTTCAAAACTTTCCACTTTTAAATTTCGATCAATAAAACTTAATCTAAAACGATCATTAAAAGTTCCTTTAGTTGTATTAAAAAAATAAGGCTCATTCTTAAGATTATGTATAATTTTTAAATCCTTGTCTTCGATAAAAATATCTCTCGGAGTTGAAAATAATCCATCAGCATGATCTATGCTAAGAGTAAAGCTTCCTTCGACACTAGTTGTATAACCTAATGAAATTGAATCTGTCTCTTCAAAAGGTAATGACCTACCCTGAATTACTAATTTTTTCTCTTCCACGATACTATAAAAATCAACAAACTGATTACCATTTAAAGGTTCGGCATCAAAATCTTCATCATAAAAATTGGTAGCACCTTCAATATAGCCTACGAGGATTTGCTTAAAAATACTCTTTTCATTTTTTAGATCTAACCAGATACGATGCTTCTCAATTTCAGTTTTCTCTTCACTTTTCGCATTACCCGGTTTAAAAAAAGTAAAACTTTTATCAACTAATCTCATGCTGTTATTAAATTCTGCCGTTCCAATTTCTTTACTAATAACAAAAAAAGATTGCCCGGAACCAATAGTTTTATCCGGAATACTTTCATTAATTCCTGTAGACAAGGCCGCCCGTGTCCCTACTCCTCCAAGTAGATTATACACCGCATAATCATCAATATTATATTCATGATCAGTAATTGGGGTATTATGCGTCCAGAAATAAAGTCCGCCTTTAATTTTCTTATTATTTTTTTTCAAAAAAAGATCTGCATTTATGGTTGAAGGATAAGGATTACCAACTAAACTATAATTTTCATTATCACCTAAATTAACTTCAATTTTTCCATTGTTTGGAATTCCTTTAAAGATCGCCTCGTATACCGATGGAATAGTTGCAGAAAAATACTGTGGCCCCCTTATAATATATCCTCTGCCAGGAATCATACTGTTGGAAGGTTTTTCAAGAATCCAATTACTAGTTAGACAATTATAAGAATAGAATTTATCTACTAAAGTCTGTGGAGAAACAGCAATTAATTTTTGATTTTCAACGGGTGACGACCAAAATGTATAATCATATTTTAGTATTGGTGATGATTTTCTTTTAAGATGAATTATACCCGTATTGATCATATCATCGTCAGATTGATATAAATTTGCCGAATCCTCCAAAACCAATGTGCCCTGACCAAAATAAGAAAACTCAATTTCTAAAGTATTACCGCTTAAAAGTGTCACTACTTTACCTTCAGCAATCGAACAGCTACATACATTTGCCGCCATCAGGGAAGAATAATCTTCTTGAAAATAAATTTCTTTTCCGCCTGACGGTAAACCATTTGACCAATTTGTTCCGTTCCAAGAAGTTGACTCTAAACAAAGCTTTAATCTTGCTAATCTATGTTTTGATATCCCCGAAACAGAATTAAAATCACCACCAATCATTAATCGCTGATGTGCAGTAAAACCCATTGTATAGAGTTTATTATTAAGTCGGGCATCAAAAGAAGTATCAAAATCACCAGACTTCAGCAAACGAATCAATCGTAGTGCAGTAGTGTTTTTGTATGTACCAGAAAAAGTACCTCCTATTAAAATACGATCGTCTGGTTGCACTAAAATACTTCGGACGTCTCCCTTACTAAAACCTGAACCAGATTGAAAAGTGGCATCTAGACTGCCATTAGAATTCAATCGAACTATTCGTTTTTGTGCACTTCCATTATAACTCAGAAAATTTCCACCGACGATTATTTTTCCATCGGATTGCAGTGCAATTGCATAAATATATTTATCAAAACCATTTCCTACATTGAAGCCTGAATCAATACTTCCATCAGCATTTAAACGAATCAAACGGGAAATCAATTGTCCATTAAAACTACCAAAACGTCCACCAACCAAAATCTTTTTATCTGGCTGAACTACGATAACCTCTATAATGGCGTCGGCACCAAGACCAACATTAAAGTTCATATCGCGTGAACCATTTGGTAATAATCGAATTAATCTTCCGGAAGATGCATCATTATATTTGGTAAAATTACCTCCAACAAGTATTTTCTGATCAGATTGAATAGCCATTGCATAAATCTGACTATTAAAACCCATGCCAACATTAAAGGTGTCATCAACTGTTCCATCTGGCAGAATTCGAACAATCCTGTTGATAAGCGTTTCATTGTATTTTGTGAAATTCCCTCCACAAATGATTTTTCCATCTGCTTGTATAACAGCATTTTTTATTAAATTATTGGCTCCAATTTGTAATGCGTTAAAACCGGTATCTAGTGATCCATCTTCTAAAAGACGAGCTATTCTTGAAGCAAAAACACCATTGAATTTTTTAAAATTCCCAAACACCATTGTTTTTTTGCTTTCTAAAGGCAGCACTTTTAAAACGGAATTATCGAAGCCAACTCCTGCTGATAAATATCCGGTATCGTATTCTCCTTCTGAATTAATTTTGGCAAGTCTGCCCTGATTTAGTCCATCAAAAACCGAAAACGAACCACCAATATACCAGGCACCTTCTGCGTCATACTCCAACGTTAAAACAGATGCAGAAGCCGGTCCCGATCCAAAATCAATATCAGTATTAAGAACTCCATTAGAATTCAAGATACAAACTCTGTTGACGTCGTTTCCATTATAATTGCCTGTAAAAGATCCACCGATCATTATATTACCTAAACTATCACTTTTAATTTTCTGCACTGCACCAGCACTGAATCCTGTTCCTGATAAAAAATTATTATCAATACTTCCATCATAATTAATCCGAATGATTCTGTTGGCATCAATTCCGTTATAGTTAGTAAATTTCCCTCCCAGGATAATTTTCCCATCTTGTTGAATAGCCATTGCGCTCACGTCATCATCAAAACCAATTCCTATATTAAAATATGTATCAATACGACCATCAGAATACAGACGAACAATTCTATTAGCAGGAACACCATTAAAAGAAGTAAAATTTCCCGTAAGCAAAATTTTCCCATCTGCTAAAACACTTACATTAGTAATATTTGATGCTGAACCTGATCCCGTCACAAAAGAGGTATCTAAATCACCCGAAGGAAGAATGCGGGCAATACGATTTACAGTAACATTATTATACTTGGTAAAACTCCCAACAACTATAATTTTTCCGTCGGGTTGCGGAGAAATTTCATAAATAATTCCCGTTGTCGCAGCAATTGAAGTATTAAAAGAAGTGTCGTAAGAGCCGTCAGCATTTAAACGAATTAACCGTCCGCAACTTATTCCTCTAAAAGAAGTAAAACTGCCACCAACAATTATTTTTCCATCTGACTGAACATAAGAGGCATAAATTTTACCATTGAAGCCTGTTCCGATAGAAAAGTTCTCATCTATTGTTCCGTCAGGTTTTAGACGGGTCAAATAAGCAGACGGAATTCCATTGAGATTCAAATAATCGCCGCCAACAATTAGGTTTTGATCCCCTTGTAAAAACAAGGTCCGTACTGTGTTGTCAAAACCATCTCCAATAGAACCATCATCATAAGTATTAAAAGTAACATCTACTTTTCCTTGCTGTGCATAAACTTTAGTCTTATCAATGAGACAAACTAAAACGAGCGAAAAAATTAAGTTTTTAATCAAAATCGAAAATATCAAGTTATTAATTATAAGAATAGCCTGAAATTTATACTGATTTGTAAAAACAGACAATACCCACTTTTAGTGATATTTAAAAGTCTGAATAGCACAAAAAAAAGAGACGTACAATGTACGTCTCTCCTTAAACTGAGTATTATTTTTATCTATTGAAAAATAATTTTTCTGGTAGTTGTAAATCCATTTTCCAACATCACTTTCACTAATAAAACCTGATTAGCTGCCTGCAAATTTGAGATCTGTAATTCAGTTGAACCAACTTTCTTTTTGTCGTAAAGTAGTTTTCCGTTAATATCAAAAATAGTAACTTCCTTTATTGGCTCTTTAGCTGAGGTAACTTTGACAGTCTTATCTTTAACTGAAACTAAAAGTCCGTTTTCGATATTTTCAAAGTCACCAGTTCCTAGTGTTTTGTTTGTATAAGCAAGTACAAAACGATTTTCAAAAGTTCCTTTCTCACTTGTAAAAGTATAATTTGCAGCACGTAAATCAACTGTTTTTCCAGCCTTTTTGTCTTCTAAATAAACAGCTTGAGTATCAAATAGTCCGTCAGCGTGATCGATAGAGATAGTAAAATCACCTGCAATACTACTTACATATCCCAATGGAATCAGATCACTATCACTAAAAGGAAGTGCACGCCCCTGAATAGTTAATTTGTTCGTTTCATTAATACTGTAAAAATCTGCATAAGTGTTTCCATCAAGAGTTGCTCCATCATAATTATAATCCCAGTTATTAGTTGCGCCATCAACATATCCAATTAAGGCTTGCTTGAAAACACCTTGTTCATTGGTCATATTTAACCAAAGACGATTTTTACCTTCATCTTTTGCCTTTGCAGTCTTAAAAAACTGGTCATTGTTAGTACCAACTCTCATGTCGTTGGTAAATGCAATTATATTATTTGAGTCAGGTTCTATAAAGAAAGCCGCTCCAGCTGCAATATATCCACTAGGAGCATCATTGTTCCCTATAGTACTCGCTCCTTCAGTACCGCCTGTTAAATTATAAACTGCATAATCTGCGACAGTATAATTATATTTATAATCCCCAGGAAAAGAGGTACTCATGGTCGTATTGTGAGTCCAAAAATATAGAGAACCTACCTGAACATTTGCAATACGATAATTCTCCTTGATAAACATTTCAGCATCCACAGCTGAAGGATATGGATTTCCTATCAGCATATTTTCATCTTTCACAGTAGTTATTTCTATCCTTCCATTATTTGGTTTCCCAATAAAGGATGCCTCATATTTTTTAGCAAGTGCTTTATCGATATCATAATTTTGAGGTGCTCTGATAATATAACCTATACCCGGCTCCATTGGCAGGACACCTCTAATACTAATTTTCCATCCTGTTCCCGGCACATAACTATAATATTTATCATACAAAGTGAGTGGCGATACATCAGCAAGTGTAAATGCTGGTGTACGAGTTACAGGGGACGACCAAAAAGTAAAGTCATAACGACTCACATCCGCAGTAATACGTTTATAGGTAATATTTCCGGAATTGATCGTGTTATCATCTGTTTTTTGCAATAAACTAGAATCATCTTCGAATACTAGGTTACCTCCGGCATCAACTGTTACCCCTTTATTAACTGTTAAAATTGCTTTAGAATTTACGGTTAATAAACCACCATTGTTTACTGCAATAGAATATATTTCTACAGCAGTATTGGCAGCGATTTCAGGTTGTTCTCCAGTTGTAGGTATTACTACGCAATCTGTACTTCCAGGCACTATATTTGGTGTCCAGTTTAACGGATTTGTCCAATCCTTATCTATAGAACCATTCCATACTCTATTAGTAGAAGAAATTACTACGGCAGTTTCTGCAGGTGAAATACATCCTGAAGTATTTTTAGTAGTAACATAATAAGTATTTGCTCCTAAGTTGGCGAAAACACCTGTTGTATTTGAATAGTCAGTTCCGTCAATACTATAGTTAAATCCTGTTCCTGCTGCCGGAGATGTTACTGTAATATCTCCTGTTAATACAGTACATGTTGGTTGTTTTATTGTTATTGTTGGAAGTGCTGTTACTGTGTTTACCGTTACTGTTACTGAAGAACAATTTGAATTATAATTACATGGAGTACCATCTTCATAACGTCCATAATAAGTAGTAGTAACAGTTGGACTAACAGAAAGACCATTACCTGTGCCGACTACAGTTCCTCCACAAGAAGCAGTGTACCATTTTATGGTTTCACCAGTTCCGCCTCCTCCACCGTTAAGCGTTAAAGTAGTACTTCCTCCATTACAGATTGTTGCTGAACCTGCACTCGCAGATAGTGGATCAGCTGATTTTTGGTTTACCGTTACCAATTGAGAAACTCCGCCTGTTGTAGCAGTACATGGTGAAGTGGTGTTCACAATTTGTACCCAATAAGTTGTGTTACTAGTAAGAGTACCTGTCGCGTATGTACTTGAGGTAGCTCCCGAAATTGGATTTGTTCCAACTGTAGATCCTGTTCCCCATT
>NZ_JADKPT010000007.1 GCF_015351595.1 Flavobacterium sp. LC2016-12
GGATTCCAGTTGCGGAGTTACTTGCGGGGATTCCTCGTTCCTCGGAATGACATACTTTGTGATTATTTACCTCTGATAAAGTCCCTACATACAAAATTGAGACTATTCAACACTCTCAATAGTATAATGTGTTTTATTAATTTCAAATTGAAACCCAACTTTATTCCCCATTAAATGTGAACCTAAGGGAGATTGTGGAGAAAGGGCTATAACATTAATTCCATCAATGGTGATTTTAGGAAGCGCTACACTCAAATACAAATGAATTCCATTGGCTTTTACCAAACTTCCTGAAATAATATTTTCTGTTGTTTTTGAGGCATCGATTTTATCTAAAATTGCTTTTTGAGTTATCGCTTCTTTTAGTTTATTGGTCAGTTTTTCCTGTTCGATATGCATCATAGACAAAGCCGTTTCATGCTTATCACCGGCAGAACCTTTGGCATCGTTTTTAGAATCTTCGGTCAAAGCCGAAATCATGTCTCTAAAAACATCTATTCGGTCCTGAACCATTTGTAAATAATAGGAGTGTATTTTTTGTTTGAAGTTCATACGCATTTTGCCACGAAGGCGCTAAGCCGCAAAGATCGTAAAAAAAAGTTAGCCACGAATTCACGAATAAAATATTAATTTAATTCGTGAATTCGTGGCTTTAAAACTTACAATAAACTTTGTGTCTTAGTGCCTTCGTGGCAAATTTAGTTAAAAATCGAATTTATAATTTCCGCCTACTAAAACCTGGAATCCCTGAACCGGGTAATTCAGCCATCTTTCGTAAGCCTGATTTCCTATATTATTTAGTTTTAAGAAGAAAGTCAAACGCTCGCTGTATTTATATCCTAAATGTGCATTCGCATCAAAATAGCTTTTTAAAGTCACGGGAACACCAAGAGTTGTAACATCCAGATTAGTCTGCATGTCTTTACGTTCTCCCACATAAAAAACATTTAAACCAGCGTACCATTGTTTGGTAATATTAACATCAAGATTAGAGCTTAATTTCATTGAAGGTAAATTCCATGCCTCTAGACCATCTTGTTTGTAACTGTTGAAAGTCCCGTTGATTCCGAAAGAAACATTTTTAGAAAAATCAGCTTTCAATTCCGCATAAAAACGCAATGTTCTAACATCATCATAAACTACTCCAAATGAGTTTCCGAAAGCATAATTCTGATTATCAAAATTCTCTGTATAATCATTGCTTTTAAACAAAACTTTGTCTTTTTCGTTTAAATAAGAACCTGTCAGATTATAATTAATATTGTTTGCCAATTTTCCTTTCAAACCAGCAAAAACATTATACTGATTACTTGTTGGTCTCATGTTTAAAGTTGGAGATAAAAATGGATTTTGAGTCACAAAATCAGCATAAGAATTTTGATTCAAACTACCATTTACTCCGGTGTAGAAAATCATTAGATCGCCTACTAATTTATAAGAAGCATTTACTTTTGGATAGATATAAAACTTGTTTCCGCTGTTTTCAGAATCTAGCCCATAATACAATCCAGCACCTAATTCTAATGTCCAATCATTTTCATGAACTACAAAACTTGGCTCGATTCCAAAATTAGTTAAGCTGTATTTTACAGGTTCTAAATTAGTACGCTCATAATTATTCTCGAAAGATCCACTGACGTGATCCACAATAATATTTGTATTGATCGATTGATCCATTACATCCACCTTGAAAGAAGGTTTCAGATAAAATCTATTTTCTGAAGAAGAGAAACTATCTGAAAAATGTGTAAATCTTGTATCAATTTTATTAAAAATCCCTTCGTTGAACTCTATATTTCCACCTAACGAAATTGTGTTATAAGAGTGATTTGGGTTAATTCCTCTAATTAAATCTTCTTGTGTTTCCGGTGGCAAAGTCATTCCAAAATCAGTTGGCAAACCATACCAATTGTACACTTGATTTTGATATCCTAAATCTACTGCCCATGACATATCGCGATTATTTACACCATAACCAACATTCAAAGCCGTATCATAAAATTCATCGTTCAAATTCACATCTTTGATTCCGCCTTGCGAAGAATGATGACGGAACATTCCTGCCAAATAATCGTTGTTTCCTAGCTCTTGTGTTACAAATAATTCAGCATTCAAAGTCCCATAATTTCCAACTCCAAGAGTCGCATAATTACTAAACAATCTTTCTTTTTTTGATTTTTCAACCCCCTCTGCCTTTCCTTTTGAAGGCGTAAAAGTTGATGCCACCGGAACCGACAAAATACTATATTTAATAGTTTCTTTTGGCTGATTTCCGCTATCGTCAAGCGAAGGAGTTTCTTTCACTTTAAAAGCATCTGAAATAGTTGGCGAATAAGGTTTTACCACATTCACTGTTTCTGTTCCGATGCTTTCATTTTTCTTTTGAGCAAACGAAAGCTGAACAACAAACAACAGCAGTAAAATGATGGTTTTATTTTGGCATTTAATTTTCATACTTTATTTTTTTTAGAGAAAATTTTAGAGAAAAGAACAAAGAATAAAGAAAAAAGACTTCCAATCTTTGCTTTCCAATCTATGTTCTATTTTCTATCCTCTATTTTCAATTTTCTAATATCTTTCTTCTTTACTCTTGGCTCTTGACTCTATTTTCTATACTCTTAAACTAGGCTTCCCATTCCCCTTTTGCTACAAACTGCGCTTTTCCACCAATCTGAATATCAAATTGATTATCGGTTAATTTTCCTTTAAAGTAAATCTGGGAAGGACGACCAATATAATCTCCCTGATAGTTAATCAATTCAAATTCAGGCTTATGATATTTCAATAAAAACGCCTGCAAACACGTACTCGCACTTCCTGTTGCTGCGTCTTCAACCAATTGATTATTTTCAACACATAACATTCTGCTAAACAGTTTTGAGCCTTCTAAATAATAGAAATACAAACCTCTGTGCGCTGTTTTGCAATTATTTTTCAGCCATTGATCTGTTTTATCTTTATCTAAAACCAAATTTTCCAGTGCTCTTTTGCTACTTAATCCGACCATTATAAAAGCACTTCCGGTTGTAACTTCCTGAATTGGAAATTGGTTCTCAAAATCATGATTGTTCAGGTTACTAAATACAGTAATATCTTCTTTCGAAAAAATATCCCAAAATTTTGGCTGCGCCGCTTTTAACCAAATCAGTTCTTCTGTTTTATGAATTGCAATTGGCCCGATTGGCACATTTAACTTTATATTCTCAGGCGAATTCTCAAATACTTTATTCATCAAAACCCACGAAGTTCCAATTATAGGATGACCAGCGAACTGCATTTCGTGCTCTGGTGTAAAAATTTTAATATCGGCCTTATTGTTTTCCAGATCCAGTTTCGTAATAAAAGTGCTTTCCGCAAAATTAATTTCGCGCGCTATCTTTTGCATTTCTTCTGAACTTAAATTCCCTGCATCCAAAAAAACTGCCAATTGATTTCCGGCATATTTTTTATCGGTAAAAACATCAACTATATAAAAAGGTAAACTCATAATCTTGTAAAATGTGTTTTGTGAGATGTAAAATGTAAAGCGAATACCTTTCACATTTTACATCTAAC
The DNA here is from genome assembly GCF_015351595.1 of Flavobacterium sp. LC2016-12. Lineage (GTDB taxonomy): Bacteria > Bacteroidota > Bacteroidia > Flavobacteriales > Flavobacteriaceae > Flavobacterium. The sequence goes on from NZ_JADKPT010000007.1 coordinate 3,556, forward strand.
TTTTAACTATTTAGTAATTGAAGAATTCGTTTTAGATTCTTCTAATTTAATTGCACTTAATTCTTTTTTAGCTTCTTCAACTACATCCGGGAAATCTGTGAAATTGTTGATTACGTTGTCCAAGATATATGTTGCCTGATAACTGTCTTTTAATCCGTAGAAGTTTTTTGCCATCAAAACCAAACTTTTAGCTCCATAATATTTATAACCAAAATAATTTTTAGCTAACTTTTGAACTGAAACATTCGAAGCGTCAAATTTTCCTTCCTTCGTTTTAAAGTATGCATCATAATACAATGCTTCTGCCGCTAATTCTCCTTTAGAAGTCGTAGATAATTTTGCATAAGCGGTTTTAGCTTTATCTTCATCTCCTGTCTGCATTGCCGCGCGTGCTACAATAATTTGAGCATCGGCTTTTACATTCGCATCGGCTTTTGGATTCTGTAATACTTTGTCCGCTGAAATTACCGAGTTATCATAATCTTTTTTGTCATAATAACATTTCATCAAATTAGCTTGTGCGAAGTTTCTATTCTGAGGAGAATCGGATTCATTATCTAAACGAACTAATACCGGAATCGCTTTGTCACAGTCTTTTGCTTTCAGGTAAATCTGAGCTAATTTATTTAAAGATTGCTCAGTAAATTCGCTTCTTGGCTGATCAATCACATATTGATAACCGGCAACTGATTTAACTTCTGATCCTTCCGCATAAAGCAATTGTGCCAAGTAAAAGTTAGCTTCTCCCGCATGTAAACCTGATGGAAATTTATTTACATAACTAGTAAAACCAGTGATTGCTTGTTTGCTGTTATTTTGACTGTACTGTTTGAAAGCGGCATCATAAGTATCATTATCAAGTTCAGCATCTGTAACTGAAACAAAATCTAATGTTCGTACCCAAGTTGCGTATTCATCCACTTTTCCTGAATCAACATAAATCAATCTTGCTGTAGAAACGGCCTCTAGAGCTTCCGGAGTTTTTGGGAATTCAGCCGCTACTTTTTTGAATTTCACCAAAGCCTGTTCATCACGATCTGAGTTGTAATAAATCAAACCTTGTTTTAAAATTGATTTTGAAGTGAACGAACCATTTTTATATTCTGAGATCAACTGATCATAGGTTTTGATTGCCTGATCGTTCTTTTTCTCGGTCACATACGTATTTCCTAATTCATACAAAGCATCATCACGATACTCTGACTTTTTGTACATCTGAAGAAAATTATTCAACTCTTCTACTTTCTTGTCATTTTTAGACATGAAACCGTATGAAATTGCTTTTTGAAATTGAGCGTAATCGGCATCAACACCTTTTGCTGCAATTGCTTTTGCGTATGCTTCATTTGCGGCACTATATTTTGAAGTTACAAATCGGCAATCTCCCAAACGCAAATAGGAATCATTCAAACGTGATTTATCAGCTGGAGCATTATCAATTTGAGCCAGAAATGAATTCGCCGCCTGATCGTATTCTTTCAATTTAAAATAGGTGTATCCAATATTATAATTGATGTTTTTATATTCTTCTGTCGATTTTGCTGCCGCCTGACCCGCAAACTGTTTGTAGGTCAACAACGCATTCTGAAAATCCTCTGAAAGATATTCTGTTTCTGCTTTCCAGAAAGTTGCACGTGCTGTAAACTCAGGTGTTTTTTGTTCGCTCACGGCACTTTTAAACATTTTTCCGGCTTCTGCATAATTAGATTCGTTATACAATTCCAATCCTCTGTAAAAAAGTACTTTTTGATAAGCTGCTTTATTCTCTGCAGATCTATTTTTCTCCAATAAAATCAAAGCTTCTTTATAGTTTTTAGACGAAATATAAGAATCAACCAAAAGTTTTTCTACTTCAGCTTTGCTTGAATTATTTGGATATTTTTTTAAGAAATCAAGTAGAATTCCGGGAACGGTTTGGTACGCATTTCCTATTTCATAACTCAATTTAGCATAATTCAAAGCTGCATCTTCCTGAATTTGCGCGTTGAATTCCATTTCAGAAGCGTTTTTAAAAGCATTTAAAGCTTCTTGTTTTTTGCCTGTATTCAAATAACTTAAACCTAAATGATAATAAGCATTTTGCGCTACGAAATCTTTTCCTTCAATGATTTTATTGAATTGAGAAATTGCTTTTTCGTATTCTTTTTGCTCATAATAAGCGTAACCTAACTGATAGAAATCGGTATTATTCCATTTTCCTTTTTTACCTGCATATTGCTCTAAAAACGGAATCGCCTTGCCGTATTGTTTTAGATTGAAATAACTTTCTCCAATAATTTTATTCAGTTCTGACTTTTCTATTTCATTTGATTTTGCCATTGCTTTCTGGCCTAAATCAATTGCTTTTTGGAAATTTCCAAGCTTGAAATTCATATCAGCCTGATAGTACGATAGCTTTTCTTTGTATTTTTCTTCGCCTGAAACTTCATCAAAATATTTAGTTGCTTCTTTATAATCATCACCTTCATAAGCCATAAACCCTAAGTAATATTTCGCCTGAGAACCAAATTCAGGAGAATTTACTACTTTGTTAAAATAAGTTGTGGCTTCTTTTTTCTTTTTGGCATTGAAGTAACTGTATCCTTTCTGAAAATTAAACTTATCCGAATCGGCTTTGCTCATATAACTTTCATCCACTTTATCAAACCAAAGCAAGGCTTTTGGATAATTTCCCTGTTCAAAGAAAAATTGTGCCACTTCAATATAAGCCTGATTTTGTTTCGTACTTGTTGGATAATCACTCACAAATTTTTCCATCAACCCATCAGCATTTGGCTGATTGGTTCTAATGGCGCAATTGGCGATGTAATAAGCACAATCAGATTTTACTTCCTCTGTTTGCGCATTATCTTTTATATATTCAAAAATATGTTGTGCTGAGGCATATTGTTTATCATTGTATAAAGCTACTGCTTTATCAAAATCCTTTAAATCGTAGGTATATATTGCTGATTTTTGTGCCGAAACTGTGGTCGAAAGAAGGATTATTGAGAGTATAAAGAACCAGAAAAGTTTACGCATTGTAATTATGTTTAGTATTCAAATGTATCATTTTATACCGTCTATAACGAAACGTTTCGCGCATTTATTATGAACAAAAATTTAAACATGCCTTATTTAACAGCTTCTGTAGTGGTGTTTTTTCACCATATAAGTCATATAAGTAATTATAAGCTAGGGGTTTTTAGCAACGTATACAACTCTGGAGATCATATAAGTTTTTCGAAATAAAAAACTTTAACCACAATCCATTAAAAAGCAGTTACATCTCTTATATGATTAATTTTTTTCGCAATAAAATGTTTTTCACAATCAGCTAAAATGACCTTATACGACTTATATGGTGAAAAATTTCCATTTCAATATTTTATCAGAAATGATTGAAATTTATTTTGAATCCAACCGTTAACTTCTTACTTTTACCAATCAAATCAATTTTATTATGTCACAAACCGTACTATCTCTTAAAGAAGTCACTATATATCAGGAAGGAAGAAAAATTTTATCTCATATTAATTTAGATGTTCAGCATGGCGAATTCATCTACATCATTGGAAAAACGGGTTCCGGAAAAAGTAGTTTCTTAAAAACTTTATACGCAGATTTACCTTTATCAGAAGGAGAAGGTCATATAGTTGAATTTGATTTGGCGACTTTAAAGGAAAGTGACATCCCTTATTTGAGACGTAAAATCGGGATTGTATTTCAGGATTTCAAATTGCTTCCGGACCGTTCGATAAAAGACAATATGTTATTTGTTTTGAAAGCAACGGGATGGACTGAAAAAGAAGCAATGGAACACAAAATTGATGAAGTTCTGGATAAAGTTGGTATGAAAGATTTCGTTAATAAAATGCCACATCAGCTTTCTGGTGGTGAGCAACAACGTGTAGCAATCGCCCGTGCTTTATTAAACGATCCTGAATTTATCCTTGCCGATGAACCAACCGGAAACCTTGATCCACAAACGAGTTCTGAAGTTCTTGAAGTATTGAAAAACATCAATGCTCTTGGCAAAACGGTTATCATGGCAACACACGATTATGCTTTGCTGATGAAATTCCCATCTAAAACATTGAAGTGCGAAGATGAAAGAATCTTCGAAGTGGTGCAACGCTCTGTGTAATGTTTTCCATCTTAATTCCGGTTTATAATTATACTGTTTTATCGCTTGTAAATGAGTTAGTAAAGCAATGTAAGGCTAGTGGAATCACTTTTGAAATTCTTTGTCAGGACGACGCATCAAATTCACCAAAAAACATTTTAAATCAAGAAGTTAATCTTCTTCAAAATTGTTCATTTTTTATAAATGAAGTTAATTTGGGAAGAGGAAAAAACATCAATTCCTTAGCTCAAAAAGCAGTTTATGATTGGCTGTTAATTCTGGATTGTGATACTTTTCCGGCTGATGCTACTTTCATCCAAAACTACGTTGACGTAATTTCAAATTCATCAAAAAAAATCACTTTTGGTGGCATTATTTATGAAGATAAAAAACCTGAAAAAGAACAGCTTTTGCGTTGGATTTATGGGCAAAAAAGAGAAACTTCTTCAATTCTAACTTCTAATTTATTAATTAAAAAAGACGTTTTTCTACAATATTCTTTCGACAATTCTATTACAAAATACGGTTATGAAGATTTGAGTTTTTTCTCTCTTTTGAAGAAAAATAATTTTGAGATTTCCCGAATTGAAAATCCTACTTTTCATTTGAATTTAGAAACGTCAGAAGTGTTTTTGAATAAAACTAAAATTGCTTTAGAAAATCTTTTTTTTCTTTATAATTCAGATAAAATTTCTAGAGAAGACAGTAAAATTATTAAGGCATTTGAATTCCTAAAAAAGCTAAAACTAGCAAAATTTTCATCTTTCCTCTTCAAAAAAAATCAAATCAAAATTGAACGGAATTTGCTTTCTCAAAATCCTTCTTTGCTTTTGTTTGATCTTTATAAATTGGGATATTTCTGTAGATTAAAATAATTATGCAAAAAAAATTAACACATAGAAACATAGATTCTATGCGTTGAAAAAGGAGACAAAAAGAAACTAGTTTCTAACACATAGCTATGTGTTTTAAAGCAAATGAAATGCCTTTTACAGGAATCAAAAATCTATGATTCTATGTGTTTAAAAACTCATGTAGAAACTAAACTCTCCAAAAATTCCCTCCACTGCTCCATTATTTTTTTGACTGAATATTGTTTAGAAGTTTCTTTAGCATCCAAACCAAATTTCAATCTTACTTCTTCATTTTCAATTAAAAAAGAAAGTTTTTCAACATACATTTCAATATTATTATCCGGAATCAAGAAACCATTTTCTGCATTTGTAATGATCGCTCGTGGGCCAGTCGGGCAATCATAAGCTATACAAGGCAAACCACAAGCTAATGCTTCTAATAAAACCATAGGAAAACCTTCTGTTCTGGAAGTCATCGCACAAATAGAAGCTTTCAGATATTTCTTCTGAATATTTTTTACAAAATGCAGATAATTAATTCCCGATTCTATCTCTAATTTTAAAGCTTCTTGCTCTAAAGTATCGACGTCATCTGTATAAATATCCAAAGTCCATTCCGGATATTTTTCGCCAATTTCCTTCCAAATCAACAAAAATCGATCTAAACCTTTTTCATAAGAATTTCGTGCAATTGCAATTACTTTTTTCTGTCTTAAATCAGCATTTTTTTTAGTTTTTATCCAGCACGGATTTGGAATTATAATGCCGTTTTCGACATTCCATTCTTTTAAATTTTCTTCTGAAAGAGCAACTATTTTGGTAAATTTTTGGACGCCAAAATCTTTGAATCGATATTTTATTTTCTGAAGTGATTTAGACACGAAATTCGTCTTCTGAACTTCTTCTTCAACAAATTTAGAACCATGACATTCAAATACAATTGGAGTTTTTGTTTTGGCTATAAAAGGAAAAACAAATGCTTTTAATCCATTATCGGCAACCAAAATAACATCTGGTTTTATTTGATTTATCTTTTGATTTATTTGTTTTTGAAAAGAATTGAAAAACTTAAAAACATTCCCTTTCAAAATCATATTATGAAAAGTAACATCGTAATCAAAATCATAAAAGGGTTGAATATCCTCTTCATTTTGAGACAAAATATGAATTTCATAACCAAAATGCTCCACAAAGTAATTGGCTTTAATAGCCAGAACTCTGGCGACTCCGCCAGCCGTTTTTATTTTTGGAACTATATAAAGCAGTCTCATTTTTTAGATTTCAAAAAAAGATCATAATCCCGAATATAATCGGTTTCTTCAAAAACATCAGAAGCCAAAACCAAACAAACAGCGCCGGAAGAGAAATTTTCCAGTTCCCTCCATATTCCTTTTGGAAGATGCAAACCTATATTAGGCTTGTTCAGCAAATAGCTTTTTTTATTGGTTCCGTCGTTTAAAGTGACTTCGAAACTTCCACTTAAAGCGATTAAAACTTCATGCTGCTCAATATGCGAATGTCCGCCACGAAAAGCACTGCTCGGCACATCAAAAAGATAATAAACGCGTTTGAACTCAAACGGTAATATATCATTTTGAATAAAAGCCAAATTCCCGCTTAAGTCTTCTACTACCGGAATTTTTAACAACGCTATGTCCTGTATTGTCGTCATATTTTAATTGGCTTTGAGTAAATATAGCCATTCTTGTCCAATTTTATCCAGTAAAAAGGATTGAATACTTTCAAGTGTATTTTCTTTGCAATGTTCATATAAAACTTCATCTGAAACCAATAAATTCATTGCTTCTGTTAATTTTTCCCAATTCTGATTTTCGACCAAAATTCCATTTTCTAAATTTGAAATCATATCTCTTGGTCCAAAATCACAATCGAAAGAAACAACCGGAGTTTTACAGGCCAAAGATTCCAAAATAACATTCGGAAACCCTTCATTTTTACTGCATAAAACTAAGAATTTAGCTTTAACCATAAATTGAAAAGGATTGGTTTGATATCCTACAAGATGAACAAATTGTTCAATATCATTCTCAAATGCTCTTTTTCTGAGTTTTATGCCGTTTCCATCTCCCACAATAATCAGATGAATTTGCTTTTGTGGCAAATTAGATTTCGCATAACTTGAAATCAGTTTATCAAACTGTTTTATTTCGTTTTCATATTGCCCAACTGCCACAATAAAATCGAATCTAATTTTGACATTTTCTTTTTGCTTTTCCAGAATTTCCTCTAAATAAACCGGATTATGAATCGTGGAGACATTTTGTAATTGATGTTTATTTTCGATCAATGTTTTCATTTCATCCGTGATCGCTACGTTAGCTAAACAATGATTGTACATCAATCTCGTTAACCATGAATTATTCGGCATATAATGGTCGATCAAAAAACTATGAACGGTAAAAATGGTCTGTGTATTGTAAATAAACCTTGCTAAAATAAGTTCCTGAATCACTTTAGTTCGAAAACGAAAATCGATAATAAAGTCAAATTCATTATTATTCAGATACGCTCGTAAGGCCCATAATCTTTTGATTTTATTGAATAATCCGTTGCTTTTGTTTTTGAGTAATCCGAGATTTACTAATTTTCCTGAGTAGGGAAAACTAACTTCATCCAAAACAATAATAATATCCACTTCAAAACCTTGTTTTTCAAAAAAAACAGACAAATTCGCCATCACTTTATCGCTCCCGCCTCCGCTTAAGCGATATCCAATTAAAGCAATTTTCTTTTTTTTGTGAGACATTATCATTCGTGATTTCTTATTTTCGTATCAAATATATAACTCTTTAATCTCAAGATAAAAATAACAATGAGAAATAGTTCTTATCAAGAAATATTGATTAAATATGGAAATGAATTAGACTCTTACAGAAATGAGAGAGAATATTTGTTATCTAAATATAAACATTCAATAATTTTAGAAGGGGAATTTACAGAATTAGAAAATTTAGAAAAATGGGCTAAAAAAAACCTAAATATTGAGACATTGGAATCAATTTACTTCAATAAAACAGATTATAATTATTGTTTCGCTGAATATTTTTTTTCCACTGAAAGCGAAGCTTTAAAAATGCAAGATGTGATTCCTAAAATTTTTTCCACTTATGCTAATGTGTATTCCTCACCAAGAATATTCAGAACTAATGGCAATGGAGAATCTATAGAATATAAATCCAATATGCTAAACGTAATTATTTTATAAAATTAATTAATAAATATCCTGCCACTAACAGCTACTCAACAGATTTGGGTAATCAACTTAATCGAAGTTGATTTTGAATTTGGCATGATTTGGCAAATTCAGATAATGGGCTTAATTTAGTCCCAAACCTGCTTATAATATCAGAAAGTTAAAACAATATGCAACATAAATCATTAGTGACCATTATTTGCTTGTGTTACAATCAGGAAAAGTATGTTGTGAAGAGTTTATTTTCGGCAATACATCAGGATTATCCTTTTATTGAAGTGATTGTTGTAGATGATTTTAGCACCGATAATTCTAAAGAAGTAATTCAAAAATGGCTTATTGATTATCCTGAAATTCAGTTTATCGCCAATGAAACCAATTTAGGAAGTACAAAATCCTTCAATAAGGCATTAAAATTAGCAAAAGGTGAATATATTATTGATTTGGCTTGCGACGATATTTTACTTCCAAAGTGCGTTTCCTTACAGCTAAAAGCGTTTGAGGTAAGTCTGTTTAAAAACTTAGGCGTTGTTTATGGAAATGCCAAATTAATTAACGAAAAAGGTGATTTCTATTTTTATTATTTCCCTGTTGATTCCCATAAAAAAACAATCGAAAAAAGAGCAACCGGAGATATTTATTTGAGTGTTATTACTGGCGGAAATAGTATTTGCTCTGTTTCATCCATGGTTAAAAAATCAGTTTTTGACGCTTTAAATGGTTACGACGAGAATCTAGCTTATGAAGATTTAGATCTTTGGATTCGCGCTTCCAGAGTTTATGATTTTGATTATATTGATGAAGTATTAATTAAAAAAAGAATTTCTACGACTTCTTTCGGAACTCATTTTTTCATTAAAAATGATGCGAGATCTAAGAAAATAAATTATTCGACCTATTTAATAATTCAGAAAGCAATTCGATTAAATCAATCTAAAATTGAACATAGAGCGATCCTGAAAAGAATGCATTTTGAAATGATTTTGGCTTTTAAAACAAGAGATTATAAATTATTATTGAAGTATTTATCGCTCGAGGTCCAACAACGTGTCAGAATAATTTTTGGATAATAATTAAGTTCTATCAAAATAAAAAATCCGTTTTTATCCGCGTTTTTACGAAGTAAATCCGTTTTATCCGCGTTGCATAAAGAACGCGGATAAAACGGATTCGCTAAAGCGAAGACGCTGATAAAAACGGGTTTTCTTATTTATTAAACCATCAAGAAATCATCTAATTGTTGTTTTTCGCCTTCCCAATCTCTAGAAATATTATTTCTTATTAATTTTGCAGAAATTCCTCCAATCAAAATATTTTCTCCTAAACTTTTATAATCTTTTGTACACAAACTATTCGATGCAATGGTACAGAAATTTGGTGTTTGCGTTCCTTTCATAATTGAAACCCTGTTGCTTCCGAAGTTATAATTCCCAATAAAAATAGGCGCTGATTTTTGCAATTTTTCGCCTGTTTGAGTATCAATTAAATCATGGAAATTGGTATCTATAATTTGAGCTTCAGAACCAAATCTTGCATAATCTCCGAGAATAATTTTTTCGGTGCAAATTATTTTTCCGCCTGATGCTATTGAGGCCATATTTCCTAATTCGCAAGAAGCATTTTCTCCCACAAAAACAAAACAGTCTTTTCCAAATTGAAACTTTCCTTTGAAAGTCAGTTTTCCCAAAATGAAGATTTCAGCAATACCTTTGTGAGCCGAATTAAGTTCATAAGGCTGTCCAAAACCAATCATTCCTTTTTGAATATTTCCTTCAATCTGGATTTCTCCTTTTATAGAAGTAAATTTCACTCTTCCATAAAAGAAAACCGGAAGTTTTTTAGCGGTTTCAAAAGGGAATTTTTTAAAATTAAAGTACAGTGTTTTGATCCAGTTTACTTTGCAGTAAAACCGGCATTTATGATAAAACGAGCGGCATTTTCTATAGCTTTTCTCAATCATTTTTATCTTTTTTTCGCTGAACAAATGACGTAAATATTTCGTTTATATTCATCTTTTTATTCAATTGATAAAAACTGAAAACAAACGAAATTAAAATCATCAAAGTCATTAAGCTATATTTTAAAACTGGAATTTCGATATATCGAAGCAAAAATGTGCTAATACAAATTGCAAAACAAATGAAATAAGCTTTGTAAAAATCAGGATTAAAATAGAAATTGTAACGTTTTTTGGTAATGATTTTTAATCCAATAAAGTGGAATAAAAAATAGAGGCAGAAACTAAATCCTAAACCTTCCAAACCGTAAAAATAATAGCCTAAAATATTCATTACTAACGATAGAATATTAAAACCTATAGCTGTCTTAATAAACATTTTCGAATCTCCTTTTGCAATCAAAATAAATCCCATCGCCCAGGAAACCGCACGAAACAACATTCCTAAAATACCAAAACAAACCATCGGAATAATAGCATTGAAATTTGCACTGTAAATGACAGGAATTATAATTGAGACAAAAGTCAAAAACAAAACAATGATTGGTGTGATAATAATAATTGAAATGAATGCTTGCTGAATTACACTTTCTCTAACTTTTGCATTATCAAAGTTAATAGATGCAAGTTTCGGAAAGTAATCGGTACTCATAACGATAAAAATTATTCCGACATAAGAGTTTAGCAAAGTAAAACCGGCGTTATAAAATCCGACTTGTTCTAAACCACCGTTTTTCCCAATATAAATCTGAACCAAATAAGTTGACAAAAGTGTCAAAACACTACTTATCGTCAGCATAAAGCCCAATTTCACAATTGCTTTTCCTTCTGATAAAAGTCCCCGATTAGAAACGATTTCTTTTTCAGTTTTGATTTTATTCGAATAATAAAAAGAGAAAATTAAAGCTGATAATGAAGCAATTATTATGGTTGGAATTATGGCATCAACTCTTAAAAAGTAATACAGCGGAATCGAAAAAAGTAAGCCAAATAAATTGCCATATAAATTGGCTTTGGCCAACAATTTCATCTGTCGCAAACCTTGCAAAACGGCTAATTGACCTGACGATAATTGCTTAAATAAAACGGTTATTGCAATGAATACAAAGGAATAAGTCTGATCCGAATCTCCAAAAGTAATGATGCTCAATGCTTTTGAAAAAAGAATCGTCAGCAACATTCCGAAAATACCAGTAAAAAAAACAATTCTTTTTACGATTTGAATAGTCTTTGAAACGGTTTTTAAATCGTTATTTTTATAATCTTCCGAGATATTTTTTACAGCGCTAGTTTCGATTCCGAATCCTGAAATGCTACTTATGACACTCAAAGTTGAATTCAGCAAAGCGATAATTCCCATTCCCGCCGGGCCGATAAAAACCGCAATTAATTTGGTTCGGATAATTGAAATTAAAATACTAAAAAACTGAACACCTCCAAAAAGTGAAGTCGTTTTTAGAATTTGCTGATATGAAGATTTGCTATCAGACACTAATTAGTATTGATTTAAAATTTCAATAATAAAATCAACTTCAGCGTCAGTTAAAACTGGACTCATTGGTAGACTCAAAACCTCATTATGAATTTTCTCTGTGATGGGAAATGACAAATTATTCCATTCCTGCAATGCTTTTTGTTTGTGTGGCGGAACTGGATAATGAATTACGATTTGAATATTATTCTGAAACAAATATTCCTGTAAACCTTCCCTGTTTTCAGTTCTTATGACAAACAAATGAAACACATGATTATTGGATAAATCCCAAAACGGAAGGGTTATTTTATCGTTTTTGATTTCAGCTAAATAACGTTTTGCAATCGCACGACGTTTATTATTATCATCATCTAAATTCGGTAATTTTAAATTTAAAAATGAAGCCTGAAGCTCATCTAAACGAGAATTTAGGCCAATATATTCGTTGTAATACTTCTGTTCAGATCCATAGTTTCGAAGTGAGAAAAGTACTTTCGCGAGTTCTGAATCGTTTGTCGTGATCGCTCCACCGTCGCCCAAACATCCTAGATTTTTCCCTGGATAAAAGCTATGCGCCTGCGCTGATTTTAAATTGCCGTCAAGTTTGGAATTTGGTACTTCTTTTTTGGAATTTGCGACAGCACCATGTGACTGCGCTGAATCTTCAACAACAATTAAATTATTTTCAATTGCAATTTCGTTTATTTGATCCATTTCAGCTAATTGTCCGTATAAATGAACAGCTAAAATGGCTTTTGTTTTTGTTGTGATTTTCTCCTGAATCAAATCGGGATTGATGTTGTAGGTTTCTAATTTTGGCTCGACTAAAACCGGAATTAAATCGGCTTGTAAAATAGCCAAGATACTGGCAATATAAGTGTTTGCCGGAACTATAACTTCGTCGCCTTTCTGGAGTTTTCCCAACTGAATGTAGCCTTTAAAAATTAAAACTAAAGCATCAAATCCATTCCCTACTCCAATACAATATTTCGTTTGGTTATATTCGGCGAAAGCCTTTTCAAACGTCTCCAATTCTTTTCCTAAAATATACCAACCATTATCTAAAACCAGTTTCAGTTTTTCCTGAAAAGCAGTTTCATAGGGTTCGTTTATTCTTTTTAGATCCAGAAATGGTATCATTTAATAGCGATTTTATAAAAATCCTGATTGTAAACAGCACAACCCAATTCTTCTTTTTGTTGCAAAAGCCCAGAATGGTACCCTTTTTCATCCTCAGAATTTACAATTCCCATGTCAAAAAACTTTTTGCCTTTGCGTTTGTATTTATGCATCAAATTAATGAATAAAAAGTCTAGTGCTCTTACTTCCTCGCCTTTTTCAGAAGTGGCGCCGTATTGCGATTTGACTACATTCTCCGTTTCAAAAATAGTTATTCCGGCGATAATTTCATCATTCTGATAAACGGAATACTGCCTAATCTTTTCAGGGAATTTTTGTTTAAGTGAAGTTATTTCTTCTTTACTGTGAACAGGTTTTGCGTTGAATTTCTCCAATAATCTTGGCTCCAGAATCGTTTCCCAAAAAGGTTCAAAATCCTTTTCTTCTATAATATCCAAATCAAGGTTCTCAATCCTTCTAAAATGCTTCATTTTGCTTTTAGAAATATGCAAAGGCAATTGTAGATTTACAGCCAAATTCATTTCTTTTCGTTCTGGCAAAGCACCTCTTTGATGCAAAAAGAAATCAATTTCCTGATTTCCCTTCGAAAAATAAAAACCAGGAATGGGTTTATAATGAAAAGCTTCAATTGAATTTTCTTTAAAAAAAGATAAAATTTCATCTAAAATTGACTCGACTTTTTCTGCCTTCAATTTAGACGAAAACAATAAACCTCCATAAGTTAATCCCTGATGAGAGTGCACCGATTTTCCTTTTATATTGGCGGGCAAAACTGCCTTTAGTTTTTCATTTTCAAAAACCAAAAGCGAAAAATCTTCAAAACGATCCTGGTGATACTCCATAAAATCACGATGAAACAAAAACGTAGCATTTTTGGCCAGAGCAACAAAATCATTCCAGATGGCATAATCGTTTTGATCGTATTTTTTTATAAAGAATTCACTCATTTTCAAATCCGGTTAATTATTTCTTCAAGTGAAAAAATAACCACGACCCGAGCGATAGCGAACAGGCGAAGCAATTCAAGAATTATCATTAACAAAAAACAATAAAATTCGTGAATTCGTGGCTAAAAATCTTCAATTATTATTTTATAAAATCTTATTTATGACTAAATGCCGGTAAATACCATTTGAATTTTACTGCCAGCAAACGTACGGTAATAATCACAACTGAGGTCAGTAAATACAAAACATCGTTATCCAGATTCAGACTTCTTAATGCGAAAAACACGATTCCGCCAAAAATGCAAATCGTAGCATAGATTTCTCTTCTAAAAATTGTCGGAATCTCGGTACATAAAATATCCCGAATTACACCACCAAAACAAGCTGTCATAGTTCCTAAAGCAATACAAATTACAGGATGCAATCCTTTTGAGATACCTTTTTCTAATCCAATTAAGGTAAAAACTCCTAATCCGATTGTATCAAACAAAAACAATGAAGTTCTCAGTTTTTCAAACTTTTTACGGAAAAGAATCGCAAGAAAAAAACCTAAAATAATCACATAAACGTATTGCAAATCTTTCATCCAGCCCACCGGGGTTCTCCCAATTAAAACATCGCGAAGTGTTCCGCCACCCACTGCCGTTACAAAAGCAATAATAAAAACCCCAAACGGATCCAGTTTTTTATGCATTGCCGTTAAAGCGCCCGACATAGCAAAAGCCATTGTACCGATAATATCTAGTAAGTGGAACATTTCTTTTTTTTAGGTTCAAAGGCTCAAAGATGCAGAGGTGCAAAGGTTATATTCTTGCTTCTTTCCTCTTTATTCTTTATTCTTTATTATATTCTCTTTATTCTTTATTCTTAAAATCTATTTCTTAGTATAAATCGGACTTCTTTTCAACAAATAAGTAATCGAATCGATCCAGCTGTCTTTTAAATTAAGGAAGGGTTTACGGGTTTGCGAATAAATTTTAGTGGTGCTTTTATACATATCAAAATAAACATTGTAATAGTAATACATTTGTGTATTGGCAGTTGTGGTGGAATAATCGTTCGATTTTACCTTTTTATCATTGTTGCTCCATGTTGTACTTCCGCTTCCGTAAGTTGATGCGGTTGAACTTGTTGACATCGTGTATGAAATTTTTGCCGCAATGATATTATCAACTCCCAGAATTTTTTCGAGATCTGCAATTGGCGTTTCATCGATATTTGTATGATCAATTCCCGCCTTGTGCAGCAAGCTATTAGTTGTTCTTAAATCCTGAACTGTTAACGGAAAGATATTAGCCGATTTATCTAACAATTTGTTATACATATCGTTTTGTGCAAATTTCGCCATATCTTCAGAGCTTACCTGAGTATCTGAATTTATATAGGGAACCGGCAAAACTGCAATTGTATTTGGCTTCATTTCTGCCGAGGCAACATTTTGATTTGAAACAGGTTGTGATGTACTTCCAGCAGAAACATCAAAAGTCTGTGATCTTCCGCTCGCAAAATCAATTCTGGCAATTTGCGAAACATCCAATGAAATTTGAATCGCTTCTCCCGGTAAAGAATATTCAACCGTTTGGTCAGATATTTTTGAGATTGTTCCTTCTATAATAGTATAATCTCTTTTAATAATTTTATCCAGTTTTTTTCCGCCTTGAGCGAAACCAAAAACAGATACAAACAGCATCAAAATTACAGCAATAACTTTCTTTATTTTCATGGTATTTAGATTAAATTAAATTAAAAAAATTAACGTTCTTAACAAAGTTAAGAAATCATCTTACAAAAACTATTATAGAGTACAAATAAGAATAAGATTTTTCAGGAGCTAATTCCTGCTGTCCGCTGTATCTTTTATGGTGAACACCACCATAAAAGGATGCCGCTCCCATCAGGGCTAGGGCATTCATTTTCGAAAGAAGATTTATATAAATCAGGATAAAAAACCTTAGTCCCTCAGAATCTTAGCACCTCAGAATTACATATTCTGAGTATAATAATTATAGTCTTTCAAAACCACCCGAATAAAATCGCTGTTATCGCCAGATTGATTTTTAATTCCGGTTACGCTTTCAATTTTCGCAACCAGCTTATAAATAATTTCATGATCATTCTTCTTCACCGCTTTTTGAAACGTTTCCTTTATGATTCGCATATCATTATCAGATAATTTAATAACCAGAGGATAGGTAGGCACATAAGAAGTTCCAATTTCTTCAAGAATTGTATGACTGATATTAATTCTGTTTTTTAAAGTAATAACAGCCGTTCCGGCTGCCATATCGCCTAATCGTTGTGACTTTTTACTTGTAACTATAGATATCAAGGCGACCATTCCGCCCATAACCGAAAAATCAACCAATCTAAAAAACCAACGGATAAAATAATCTCCAAAGCCAGCCTGATAACCATCAATTTTAACCACTTTTATTTTTAATAGTTTTTTACCAAAAGTTTGTCCTTCAAAAACACTTTCTAAGGTAATAGTATAGATCAAAATAGGAAAACTGATAATAAAAACAACGGCTCTGATCGACCAGGTATCCAATGAATCGAGCACTCTTTCAAAATGAAAAAAGTAAAAAAGTACCAAACCAACAACCAGTAAATATGATCCTTTAATGATTAAATCAATAAAATAAGACCCCAATCGCTCGCCAACAGAGGCAGCGATAAAATTTATTTTAACATTTTGTGTTGTGTTAATAGATAATTCTGACATATTTTATATTTTAGCCTACAATGAGAGAAGTTGCCTTCATAAAACAAAATAAAGAAAAATGGCTGGAGTTTGAACTCGCTATTTTTGGTAAAGCTAAAAAAAATCCTGATGAGTTAGCTAATTTGTACATTCAAATGATGAATGACCTCGCCTATGCGCAAACTT
The DNA here is from genome assembly GCF_015351595.1 of Flavobacterium sp. LC2016-12. Taxonomy (GTDB): domain Bacteria; phylum Bacteroidota; class Bacteroidia; order Flavobacteriales; family Flavobacteriaceae; genus Flavobacterium. The sequence goes on from NZ_JADKPT010000007.1 coordinate 20,137, forward strand.
ATTATCCAAAAAGTAAAACGGTCATTTACTTAAATCATCTTGCATCTCAGATTTATCAAAAAATATATAAAACGAAAAGAACCGAAAAAAACAAAGTTGTCGAGTTCTTTGCAACCGAAGTTCCGTTGCTTGTTTATGAATACAAAAGATATTTAGTGTATGCTTTTGTTTTCTTTTTTGCTTTCGTTGCTATTGGTGCAATTTCTGCCCGTTATGATCCTGATTTCACCCGGCTAATTATGGGTGATGATTATGTAAATATGACTTTAGAAAATATCAAAAAAGGAAATCCAATGGCCGTTTACGGTTCTTCTGCCAACTGGGGAACTTTTATTGGTATTACGGTAAACAATATTCAGGTTGGAGCAGCATGCTATTTTTATGGCATTTTTGGCGGACTTGGTACTTTCTATTATCTCTTGCAAAACTGTATTATGCTGGGTTCCTTTCAATATTTTTTCTTTGAGCATGGCGTTTTCTGGAAAAGTGTTCGCGGTATCTGGATTCACGGTTCTATGGAAATTTTTGCTATTGTAATTGAGTCGGCAGCCGGGTTTATTTTTGGCGCTTCTATCCTTTTTCCTAAGACTTTTTCGAGATTAAATTCTTTTAAAATTGGATTCAAAAACAGTTTCAAAATCTACCTAAGCACACTTCCATTTACTTTTATGGCCGGTTTTCTGGAAGGTTTTATTACCCGATATTCTATTGACATGCCTATTTGGTTAAGCATTCTTATAATATTATCAACATTGAGTTTAATCTCCTATTATTATTTAGTTTATCCTTTTATAGTACACAAAAAAGCACAACAATTATCAGCCAAATTGACTTAACCGAATCCAATAATGAAGAGATTTTTTCTTATTTTATCTTTCTTTTTTTGCTTTAGTATCTCACATGCTCAGGATACTTTGGCGGAAGCCGAACCTCCAAAAGTGGCCACTATAAAATATACTGAAAAGGATATTCAGATTGATTCAGATACGATTGAAGCCAGAACATTTTCAAAAAACTTCAAAAAAAAATATAGCGATCCGGAATTTGATTATGAACCAAAAGCACCAGAAAGAGGTATTTGGGATAATATTAAAGAGTGGATTGCCAACTTGTTGAGAAAAATTTTCTCTTTTAGTGACGCTAAAACTTCTATCACCGCTACCATTATTATATTGCGAATATTGGCCGTTTTGGTGATTATTGCGGTAATTTATTTAATCGTAAAAGCTTTAATAAATAAAGAAGGACAATGGATTTTTGGAAAAAATGCTAATAAAAGAGCCATTCAATATTCTGATATCGAAAAAAACATTCATTTACTGGATTTTAAAAAATTAATACAGGAAAGTATTCAAAACGGAGAAAAAAGACTTGCTATTAGGTACTATTATCTTTGGTTATTAAAAGTAATGGCGCAGAACAATTACATCGAATGGGATATCGAAAAAACCAATTCTGATTATTTATACGAACTAAAAAGTCCTGTTTTCAGAGAAGATTTCACCTATCTCTCCTACTTGTATAATTACATTTGGTATGGCGAATTTGAAATTGACGAAACAACTTTTACAAAAGCCGAAAACCGCTTTAAGAAATCTATAAAAACCTTTAGCAATGAATAAATCGATCAAAATTTATATCGCTATTCTGGTTTTTGTTTTAACATTAATTCTAATATCAGATCGCAACGAGAAAAAGCCTATTGACTGGCGCCCGACATTTTCTGTACACGATAAAATTCCGTACGGATTATATATTCTGAACAAGGAAATTAAACCTCTCTTAAAAAATCAGAAAATTGAAAAAATTGCAGATGTAACGCCGTATGAATATTTGGATTCAAAATACGACGCTGATACTTTGGTAGAAAATTACAAAATCGAAGGTACTTTTTTAAGTATTTCAGATCTTGAAAATATTGATGAACAATCGGTTAAAGAACTTTTTTATTTTGTTTCTCACGGAAATAATGTTTTTTTAAGCATGAGAACATTTCCGGAAGCCTTAATGGATAGTTTGAAAATTGATACAAAATTTGAATTTCACGAGCCAAAAAACAATCTAATCTGGATGGCAAATAAGAACGTTAGTTCTAAAAAATATATTTTCCAGCAATCTGTAGAGGATTATTTTTCTAAAATTGATACCGCAAATACAACGGTTTTGGGATACCAAAGCAATGAGAAAAAAGAGAGACACATCAATTTTATAAAAGTTCCTTATAAGTATGGTAATTTTTACCTTCATACGCAGCCAGCGGCTTTTACGAACTTCCATTTGTTAAAAAAAGATCATTTTCAATATGCTGAAGATGTATTTTCCTACATACCAAAAGGCGATGTTTTTTGGTATACAAAATTGCAGAATGATAAATCGATTTCACATTCCCCTTTACGTTTTATCCACAGTCAGCCTGCTTTAAAATGGGCCTGGTATCTGAGCTTACTCGGAATTTTGATTTTTATTATTTTTAATGCCAAGCGAAAACAAAGAATTGTTCCGATATTAAAGCCTTTGCCTAATTTAACTGTTGATTTTACCAAAACGATCGGGAATTTATATTATCAGGAAGGCGATCATGAAAATCTAATTGATAAAAAAATCATTTATTTTCTGGAGAAAATCAGAAATGAATATTTAATTGATACAACAAAATTGGATGATGTTTTTATTCAAAAACTACATCATAAAACAGGAAAAAATTTAGCCGATATTCGGGAATTGGTTTTCCTGATTAACGAACATCGAAATAGTTATCACGGAAGTCTCGAAGAAGATTTAATCAGAATTAATAACGCGATCGAGAAAATTTTACATTAATATTTTTAACCGAAATTCATTCAAAAGAAAACATACCAAACCATGGACGATATCAATACCCCAGAAACCGAAATCACAAATGAAAATGTGAATTTTGAAACCAGAATAAATTTAGCACCACTTTTAGAGCATGTAAATGCTATTAAAACAGAATTAGAAACTGTTATTGTAGGTCAGCAAAAAATGATTGATCAGCTTTTAGTTGCGATTTTATCAAACGGACATGTTTTGCTTGAAGGTGTTCCGGGAGTTGCCAAAACGATTACGGCAAAACTATTATCCAAAACGTTGAATATTGGCTTTAGCCGAATTCAGTTTACGCCAGATTTGATGCCATCAGATATATTGGGAACTTCAATTTTTAATTTAAAAAGCTCTGAATTTGAATTCAAACAAGGTCCTATTTTCTCTAATCTAATTTTAATTGATGAGATAAATCGTGCTCCGGCCAAAACACAGGCAGCACTTTTTGAAGTTATGGAAGAGCGCCAGATTACAATTGATGGATCAGCCTTTCAATTGGAAACTCCGTTCCTGGTTATTGCCACGCAAAACCCAATTGAACAGGAAGGAACGTACCGTTTGCCTGAAGCGCAATTAGATCGTTTTTTATTCAAAATAACAATAGATTATCCAAAATTAGATGAAGAAATTCTGATCATCCAGAGAGAACATTTATTGCAGGATCACGGAAAACTGGAAGCGATTAAAACGATACTTTCTGCGGAGGAAATAAAAGGATATCAGGCTTTAGTGAAACAAATTAGAGTCGAGCAAAATCTTTTAGAATATATCGCAAGAATTGTAGTTAACACTAGAGAAAATGCTTTTTTATATTTAGGCGCTTCACCACGTGCCTCAATCGCAATTTTAAATGCTGCCAAAGGTTTTGCAGCAATTCGCGGTCGTGATTTTGTAACTCCCGAAGATGTCAAAGAAGCGGCAATTCCGGTTTTACAACACCGTGTTATTGTAACTCCTGAACGTGAAATGGAAGGCATTACAAGCTCTGAAATTATCAGGCAAATTCTTGAAACAGTAGAAATACCTAGATAATTGTGAATTGTTAAATATGAATTGACTACTACGGCGTAACCTGAAACCTGAAACTTTAAAACACTTTTAAATTGAAATTCATCAAAAGTCTATACCTAAACAACTTCTTTTTCTATATCCTTCTAGGAATTATAGGAATGTTCGTTTGTGCTTTTATTTTTCCGAATTTATACAACAGCGTTTGGTTTATTATTTTAGTTTTAAGCACATTTTTGGGTCTTGATATATTGCTTTTATATTTATCAAAAGGAATTGAAGCTTCAAGAAAAACACCTGAAAAGCTTTCAAACGGAGACTTAAATCCTATTCAGATTACGATTAAAAACAGTTATACTTTTCCGATTTCGATTAAAATTATTGATGAAATTCCGTTTCAATTTCAGGTGCGTGATTTCAAAATAAAAAAAACGATTCCTGCTTCAACACAAAAAGAATTGGGTTATGATTTGCGTCCAACAGAAAGAGGTGAATATTACTTTGGAAATTTAAACATCTATGTTTCTTCTCCTTTAAAATTAATTTCCCGCAGATTTACTTTCGATAAAGATCAAATGGTGCCGACTTATCCTTCGTACATTCAATTGAAGAAATACGATTTATTGGCTTTTTCTAATAATTTGTATCAATACGGAATCAAGAAAATTCGCCGTATTGGTCATACGATGGAATTTGAGCAAATCAAGGAGTATGTTCAGGGTGATGATTTGAGAACAATAAACTGGAAAGCGACGGCAAAAAAAAATTCGTTGATGGTGAATCAGTTTCAGGATGAAAAATCGCAATCGGTTTATATGGCGATCGATAAAGGCCGTGTTATGCAAATGCCTTTTGACGGTTTGAGTTTATTGGATTATGCCATAAATTCGACTTTGGTTTTATCCAATGTTATTCTGAAAAAACAAGACAAAGCTGGGATTTTTGCTTTCTCTAAAAAAGTAGAAAACAGAGTTTTTGCCGAAAGAAGATCTTCGCAAATGCAAAAAATTCTGGAGACTTTATATAATATCAAAACCGATTTTTTTGAAAGTGATTACAGCCGATTGTATGTCGATATAAAGAAAAACATCAATCAGAGAAGTTTGATTATTTTGTATACGAATTTCGAAACCATGGATGGCTTAAACCGACAATTACCTTATTTAAAAGGAATTGCGAAAAACCATTTATTAGTTGTCGTTTTCTTTAGTAATACCGAATTGAATGCTATCATCAACAAAAAAACAGATACTGTTCAGGAAATTTACGATAAAGTAATAGCCGAAAAATTCATGTTCGAAAAACGCTTAATCGCCAACGAACTCAAGAAATATGGAATACATTCGGTTTTGACGCAACCAGAGAATTTGACTTTGGATGCAATTAATAAATATTTGGAAATTAAAGCGCGAGGAATTTTATAGAGTGTGAGATGTCTTTTGTGAAATGTAAAATGCTCATTACGAAAATTAGCCGAGAATTCACGAATTATTTTTTTTACGTTTAGATTAAAGATTCTTTAATTCGAGGTGAAAAAAAACTTTGAACCTTTACTCATCAACCTATATAACTCAAAAAAAAATTAAACTTCACCTAATTCTCAAAGTTGATTCCTTAAACGATAATCATTAAAGACTTTCTTTTATCTTTTATTAATTTATGGTTACATTACGTTATCACGTAAAAATCGATTAATTAAATTAATTAGTTTTGAAAAAAAATTAAAATCAATCCATGCATTTTCAAACTAATAAAAAATGAAAAAAGTAATTGTAATTTTATTGGTTTTCACAAGCTTTTTATCGCATGCGCAAAAGAATGAAACGATCTCAATTCCAAAAGGTGTCGTTTATAAATATGCTGATGCGAAAACCGTTGAAAAAGCTAAAAAACTAATTAGCGATAATTTATCAGAAAACAACGATTATAAAATACTACAAAACAATCTTATCATTGGCCCTGCACTCTGGAAAAGATTTAAAGGCAATGAAAAAATACAAAAAATAGAAGGTGGAGAAATTCAATTTCATGTAGACAATATAATATTAGATGGTAAAATGAGCCAGGATATGTTTGACTCCAAAATAATTTGGGATGAATTTAAAAATGAAGTTTCAAATAAATACACCATTCGAAAAGCCAACGAAAATGAGGTAAAATATTATTGGTCCGTAATATCATTTGATATTGAGGAACCCTTATTAATTGTAGAAACAAAAGAGCATAATTATATTTTAAATCTGCTAAAAAAAGATTTAAAACTATTATGGTTAGATGAGGCTCCAAACCCTACAAACACCAATTACGTTGCTTCCAAACAATATCAAAATGGAAAAGAAATTGATTCTGTTTCTAAAGGAATAAAAGAAACAATTCTGGAAAAGGTAATTGTTTTAAGTTCTGATGACGAATTAAATAAAAATAGCTCCTTTGAAGATATTGAATTGCTGATAAAAAAAACAGATAAAATATTCGATGAATTATTTAAAAATTCAATGAAATCCGGCAAATTAATGGTAGAATTTGAGTTAAAAAAGAAAAAAAACGAAATAACTTATGCTGTTAAAGATGATTTGGATTTAGATATAATGAAAGTATTTGAACAAAGGGTTAATAGTGAGGAATACCCTAATTCGAAAAAAGACCCTGTTAAACTTCGATTAATATATAAAGTAAATTCATTTAATGACGTAGAATAAAGTTTATATCAAATAAATAGGATTTTAAGATCTTGTTTCACAACTTTTAAATTCAAAAAACATGAAAAAACTAATTTTAATTGTTCTTGTTTTCACAAGCTTTTTGTCCTCAGCACAAAAAACAGAAAACATCATCATCATTACCACAGATGGTTTTAGATGGCAAGAAGTTTTTAAAGGAATGGATTCTGCAATTGCCAATGATAAAAGATTCAATCAGGGAGACAGCACTTATATTTATAAAAAATATTCAAGTATTGATTCCAAAGAAAGCCGTAAAAAACTAATGCCTTTTTTATGGTCGGAGATTGCTTTGAAAGGGCAAATTTATGGTAATCGTGATCTTGGCAGTAAAGTAGATGTAGCCAATCCTTATTGGTTTAGTTATCCGGGATATAGTGAAATTATGACCGGAAACGTTGACGTAGCTATTAATTCAAATGGTTACAAGGCTAATCCAAATGTGAATATTTTAGAATTTCTAAATCAACAGCCAAAGCTTAAAGGAAAAACAGCCGCTTTTGGTGCCTGGGATGCTTTTGACCGAATTTTGAATGAAGAAAGAAGTGGTTTTCCTGTTATTTCGGCTTATGATAATGTTGGAGGAAACAAACCTACAGCAACTCAAAAATTACTAAATGACATACGAAATAATTCATATAAACCTTTTCATGAAGACGAATGTCTGGATGTTTTTACACATTATCAAGCTCTAAATGAGCTTAAAACCAATAAACCAAAAGTACTTTATATCGGATATGGCGAAACAGATGAATGGGCGCATCACGGACATTATAGATCCTACCTTGATGCTGCCAACCAGGTTGATAAATGGATTAAAGAAATCTGGGATTTTGTGCAAAACGACCCACAATACAAAAACAAAACTACTTTGTTGATCACAGTAGATCACGGCCGTGGTGACAAAACAAAAGCCCAATGGACAGATCATGGTTCTGATGTTCCGGGAGCCTCTGAAATTTGGTTTGCAGCTATGGGACCAGAAATTGCACCAAAAGGCGAAATCAAAACGGAATCGCAATTGTATCAAAAACAATTTGCTCAAACCATCGCTAAAATTATGGGATATAATTTTACTACTTCACATCCTGTAGCTAGTGAAATTCCGCAAATACTTCAAAAATAAATTCAACAACGCCAATAATCAACCAATTAAAACCAACCAAAACCAATGAAAAAAATTCTACTAAGTATTTTTCTATGCCATATTTTTATTCCGAAAATGATGGCGCAGGCCGATACGACTGCAGCCTATTATGACAAAATTGAGCAATCTCTGAAATATGAAACAGGGAAAATCACGTTAACTGAAGGAGAAGGAATAGTAAACGTTCCTAAAGGATTTAAATTCTTAAACGGAGCACAAACCCAACATGTTTTAAGTGATTTATGGGGAAATCCGAAAGATGAATCCGTTTTAGGTTCACTTGTTCCGGATGGAAAAGGCGTTACACACAGCAACAGCTGGTTGTTTGTAATAAGCTACCAAGGCGATGGTTTTGTAAAAGATGATGATGCAAACGACATTGACTATGATGATCTTCTTAAGACGATGCAGGAAGACATGAAAGCTGAAAATGAAGAAAGAAAAAAAGGTGGTTATGCAGAAGTTCAATTAATTGGCTGGGCATCAAAACCTTATTATGATACTAATTTGAAAGTATTGCATTGGGCAAAAGAATTAAAATTTGGGAAAGACGAAGTCAATACCTTGAACTACGATTTAAGAGTTTTAGGAAGAAAAGGAATGTACAATATTTCAGCCGTTTCTAATATGGGCGAACTTGCTGAAGTTAAAGCCAGTATTCCGGGAATCCTAAAAAGCGTCGAATTCAACGACGGCCATAAATACTTAGACTTTGACGCAGATACTGATACCGTTGCAGCATGGACTATTGGAGGTTTAGTTGCTGGAAAAGTTTTGGCAAAAGTGGGCTTCTTTGCTATTTTGGCAAAATTCGGAAAAGTGATTGTCATTGGTCTTATTGCGGCATTTGCAGCTGTAAAGAAATTCCTTTTTGGGAAAAAAGAGCAGGTTATGACAAGACCCAAAGAAGAGGAAGAACTTATAGAGGAAACAGCATCTACTGAGGAATAAATTATTATCTTTTTGCCACAAATTACACTAATTTTCACTAATTTGTTATTCGCATTAAAGCAATACTAATTCGTAAAAATTAGTGTAATTCGTGGCAAACTTTTTTGTTTCATTTACTGAAACCTACAAGGTTTCGAAAACCTTGCAGGAAGAAAAAAACTCTGTACCTTTGAACCATTGCAACTTTGAGCCTTTAAAAAAATGAAACAAATCACTTCCATTCAAAATCCGTTTATAAAATCACTTGTTTTACTGCAGGAAAAAGCAAAAGCCCGCAAACAAACAGGAACATTTTTGATTGAAGGTTTACGTGAAATTTCAATCGCCTTAAAAGGAGGATATGAATTAGAAACCGTTTTATTTTTACCGGAATTGGTTACTGAAAATGAAATTAATAAACTGGTGAATTCAGCCGTTCAATTAATAGAAATTAACAAAGAAGTGTATCAAAAACTAGCTTACCGAGATACAACGGAAGGAATTTTGGCTGTAGCCAAAACCAAATCAATGCAGTTATCAGATTTAAAATTATCTGATAATCCACTAATTTTAGTAGCTGAAGCACCTGAAAAACCAGGAAATATAGGAGCACTTTTGCGCACTGCCGATGCTGCCAATCTCGATGCGGTTTTAATTGCCAATCCAAAAAGTGATTTATACAATCCAAATATTGTGCGTTCAAGCGTAGGCTGTTTGTTTACCAACCAAATCGCAACCGGAACCACGGATGAAATCATTACTTTTTTGAAAGAAAAAAAGATTGACTTTTATTGCGCTACACTTCAAAATTCAACCTCTTATCATACTCAGGATTTCACTACTCCAACAGCTTTGGTTGTCGGTACAGAAGCCACCGGATTAACACAGGAATGGCGCGATGCAGCTACCCAAAATATCATTATTCCAATGCAGGGCGAAATCGACAGTATGAACGTTTCGGTTGCGGCGGCGATTTTAATTTTTGAAGCTAAACGTCAAAGAGGATTTAACTAAACACCACCTACTCATGAACTACAAATTATCTTTTTTAGCATTATTATTTAGTTTTTCACTTTCGGCACAAATAACCAATACTGAAGTAGACGAATTGGTCAATCGCACCATAAAAGCTTTTGATGTTCCTGGAATCGCTGTTGCCATTGTCAAAGACGGAAAAGTAATTTTAGCAAAAGGATATGGTGTAAAATCTATAACAACGCAGGAAAAAGTCGATGCAAACACCCTTTTTGGAATTGCATCAAACAGTAAAGCTTTTACAAGTGCGGCACTTGCCATGTTAGTGGATGAGAAAAAAATAAAATGGGATGATAAAGTGATCCAATATCTCCCGGATTTCAAAATGTACGATGATTATGTTACCAAAGAATTCACGATTCGTGACTTACTAACGCATCGAAGCGGATTAGGACTTGGAGCAGGAGATTTGATGATATGGCCTGACGGAAGCGATTTTAAAGGAGCAGATATTGTTCATAATTTAAGATACTTAAAACCTGTTTCAAGTTTTAGAACCAAATACGATTATGACAATTTAATGTACATCATTGCAGGTGAAATTGTTCACGTTGTAAGCGGCCAAACCTGGGCTGATTTTGTAGAAACACGCATCATGAAGCCATTAGAAATGGACAAAAGTGTAGCTTCTTTAAAACGCTTGAAGGATACTTCCAATGTTATTACGCCTCACGTTCCGACTGATGGGAAATTAAAAACAATCAAACGTTATGAAAATAACCTTTTTGATGGAGCTGCCGGAATTTACTCCAGTGTAAATGATTTGAGTGAATGGGCGATTTTACAAATCAACAACGGAAAATACGGGGATAATAAACAGCTGTTTTCAGAGAAAGAACACGATGAAATGTGGCAATTACAAACCATTATTCCAGCCAAAACAAGACCACCTTACAATACTCATTTTTCAGGATATGGTTTAGGCTGGTTTTTAAGTGATGTGAAAGGATACAAACAAGTTTCGCATACCGGAGGTTTAGAAGGAAATGTAACGCAAACTACCTTGATTCCGGAAATTGGTTTGGGAATTATTGTATTAACCAATCAACAATCCGGAGCGGCTTTTAGCGCAATAACCAATACAATTAAAGACAGTTATTTAGGCGTTAAATCGGACGATTACGTGACGGTTTACAGCAACCGAGTGAAAGCTAGTGAAGCGTCTGCCGATAAAGTAACTGATGAAGTTTGGGCAACTGTTGCCAAAAACAAAAAAAACAAAATAAAAACTGATTTTTCTAAAATCACAGGAACTTACAAAGACAATTGGTTTGGAGAAATTACCATAACAGAGAAAAAAGGAAAACTCTATTTTGCTTCAAAACGATCTTCTCAACTAGTTGGAGAAGTTTTTTTCTACAAAGATGGCAATTATGTGGTAAAGTGGAACAATGCTTTTTTCCATGCTGATGCTCATTTGCTTTTCAAATATGATGAAAGCGGAAAAGTGATAAACCTAAAAATGCTCCCAATTTCTGAATTAACTGATTTCAGTTACGATTTTCAGGATTTGGACTTTTCAAAATTTTAGATTTTAGATTTTAGATTTTAGATTAAATTCTGCGAATTTAATTTTGAAACAGACAGGTTTTATTCCATGTCAGACTAAGCGAAGTTTAAGTCCGTTTTTAATGTAAAAGAATATAAATTCTAAGCAATTTCACGTTCGAAAAATCTAAAATCTAAACTCTAAAATCAGCAATCAATTCCCTTGCGTATATTCAAACTAATGCTTATTTTTAGTACTTGAACTATGCCGTTATGATAGAAATAGATATTGAAAAAGAAAACAAAGCGATTGCGCAGGAATACAAAGAATTACTTCGAATAAGTTACCAGACTTTAACACCCGCTGATAAAAAACTAATCCGGAAAGCTTTTGATGTGGCTGTTGACGCCCACAAAGAGCAAAGACGCAAATCTGGAGAAGCGTATATCTTTCATCCTATTGCAGTTGCGAAAATTGTTGCTTCCGAAATTGGTTTGGGAGCGACCTCTATTGCTGCGGCCTTATTGCACGATGTTGTTGAAGATACTCCCATAACTGTTGAAGATATTGAGCGTTTATTCAACCCAAAAGTGGCACAATTAGTTGAAGGTTTAACTAAAATTTCGCTGGTTCAAAAAGACTTAAATGCCTCTATGCAGGCTGAGAATTTTAGAAAAATGATCCTGACACTGAACGATGATGTTCGTGTTATTCTGATCAAATTGGCCGATCGTCTTCATAATATGCAGACAATGGATTCAATGGTAGAATACAAACAGACCAAAATCGCTTCAGAAACTTTATATATTTATGCTCCACTCGCCCATCGTTTGGGACTTTATAACATCAAAACCAAACTCGAAGATTTAGGTTTAAAATACACCGAACCCAATGTTTACAATGATATTGTAAGCAAAATCAGGGAAACGAAAGAAGAGCAAGATGCTTATATCAAAGATATTTCGGATGTTTTGAAAAATTCTCTGGATAAAGAAGAAATCGATTATATCATAAAAGGGCGTCCGAAATCTATTTATTCGATCCGCCGAAAAATGCGTGCGCAAAACGTAAGTTTTGATGAAGTATACGACAAATTCGCGCTTAGAATCGTTTACAAAGCAGATCCGCATGATGAGAAATTTGTGGCCTGGAAAATCTATTCGATTGTAACAGATCACTACAGACCGAGTCCGAGTCGTTTGCGCGATTGGATTTCATCACCGAAATCAACCGGTTATGAAGCTTTGCATATTACCGTGATGGGACCGAAAGGCCGTTGGGTTGAAGTGCAGGTGCGAAGCGAGCGTATGGACGAAATTGCCGAAAAAGGTTACGCAGCACATTACAAATATAAAAACGGCGCAACGGAAGAAAGCGGATTGGATGTTTGGCTAAATCTTCTTCGCGAAGCATTAGAGAATCAGGAAACCAATGCGGTGGATTTTGTGGAAGATTTTAAAATGAATTTATATTCAAAAGAAATCTTCGTCTTTACGCCAAAAGGAGAAATCAAATCGTTGCCAAAAGGCGCGACTTCGCTGGATTTTGCGTTTAGCATTCACTCAGAAATTGGAATTAGAACGAGAGGAACTCGTGTAAATGGACGTTTAGTTCCGTTAAATTACGAATTAAAAAGTGGTGATCAGGTTGAAGTGATTACATCAGCCAACCAAAAGCCAACGGTAAACTGGTTGGAATATGTAACGACATCACGTGCCAAAAATAAAATCAAAAACGTTCTTAACGAGAACACTAAAAAAATTGCTGAAGAAGGAAAAGAACTACTTACAAGAAAATTAAAGCATCTTAAAATAACCATCAGCGAACAGGTTATCAACGAGTTGGTAAACTTCTTCAAACTAAAAACCAGTCTGGATTTATTTTACAGAGTTGGAATTGGTGCCATTGAAAATCAGCAGTTAAAAGATTATGCAGCTCAAAAGAGCAACACGATTATCAATTTCTTTAAAAATAAAATTAAAAGAAATAAAGATACTGCCGATGAAGATATTCATAAACCCGTCATCAGCAGTAATTATGACATGCTGGTTTTTGGAACAGAACATGATAAGCTTGATTATAAACTTTCGCAATGCTGTAACCCAATTCCGGGTGACGATGTTTTTGGTTTCGTAACCATCAACGAAGGAATTAAAGTGCATAAAAAAGATTGTCCAAACGCCATCGGAATGCAATCAAATTATGCCTATCGCATCATGAGTGCGAAATGGATTGATTCATCTCAGGAAGAATTCAAAGCCATTATCAACATTACAGGAATGGATGTTTTAGGACTTACCAACCAATTAACAAGAGTTATTTCGAACAATATGAGTGTCAATATTCAAAGTATTTCTTTGAGTACAGATGCCGGAATTTTTCACGGACAGATTGCGGTTATTGTAAAGAATAATACCATTTTGAAAAAAATGATCAATGCTATCAAAAAAATTGATGGGGTCGATAAAGTAACTCGAGAGTATAGAACCTAATTCTTTTAATTAGTAGAATTTATGAAATCAGAATCCTTAGAAATTCCGAAAATACAATTTGATGAAAATGGAGCACTTTTAATTGTTGCTTCTCAAACTTCTTCAAAAGATGATTTCGATTTTTTTCAGGGGAAATCTATTATCAAAAACAAAAAATTAAAAACAAGATTTTCGAATTGTACAGAATGGATTGAATTCCCATCCACTCAGGAAATGTACAAGATTTTAAATGGCATTGGAAATATCGATAATTTCCTTGCCACTTTTGATGGCGAACCTTTTGAAGGAATGACAGTTCGATTATTTAATCCTAAAACAAAACTGTGGAGTATTTATTGGGCTGATTCCACTACAGGAACTTTAGACAGACCAGTCGTTGGCTCATTTGAAAACAAAGTAGGTCATTTTTTCTCAGAAGATATTTTTGAAGGAAAACAAGTATTCCAGGTATTTCGCTGGGATGCCAGAGATGGAGATAATCCGGTTTGGAGCCAGGCCATGTCTGATGATAAGGGAAAAACTTGGGAATGGAACTGGTATATGTACATGTCAAAAACCAAATAAAAATTTGTTAGTTTTATCATAAATAAAAATAATTATGTTAATTAAGTTTGTTTGAACTTCGTAAAAATAATTGGGGCAAAAGCCTGTATTTATTGCATTATTATTAATCAAATTGATATTCGAACGTTAAACTTTAAACCCGAAACTTTTATTCATTAAAAATAAAAAATTATCTTTGCCGGATATGACACTCATTTCAACTGACAACACTAAGAATCAAGAAATTGTAAAAAATGTTTTTACAATGTATCTTGAACAAAAAGGGCATCGCAAAACTCCTGAGCGTTATGCTATACTTCAGGAAATTTACGATAGCGAAGAGCATTTTGATATAGAGAACCTTTATATTAAAATGAAAAACAAAAACTATCGTGTGAGTAGAGCAACCTTATACAACACGATCGAGTTATTGTTAGACTGCGCTTTGGTTAGAAAACATCAATTTGGACAAAATCAGGCTTACTACGAAAAATCGTATTTCGACAAGCAGCACGATCATATTATTATGACCGATTCTGGCGAAGTAATTGAATTTTGCGATCCAAGAATTCAAACCATCAAAAAAACAATCGAAGAAATATTTGATATCGAAATTACGAATCACTCACTTTATTTCTACGGAAACAAAAAGCAAAAACAATAATCCGGAAAGGGAATTATTCAAAAAATAAAAAAAAGAAAATTAACTACATTAATCAGTAGGGCAACTTAAATTGCCTCAACGCAAATTAAAACAGAATGACCGTAGATTTATTACTAGGATTACAATGGGGAGATGAAGGTAAAGGAAAAATTGTTGACGTTCTTACCTCAAATTATGATATTATTGCACGTTTTCAAGGAGGACCAAATGCAGGACATACATTAGAATTTGACGGAATTAAACACGTACTTAGAACCATTCCTTCTGGAATTTTTCATAAAAATTCTATTAATATCATCGGAAATGGTGTTGTAATTGACCCGGTAGTTTTTCAAAAAGAAATTGAAGGTTTAGAGAAATTTAACCTTGACATCAAAAGTAAATTGATCATTTCAAGAAAAGCGCATTTAATTTTGCCAACACACCGTTTATTAGATGCAGCTTCAGAAGCATCAAAAGGAAAAGCAAAAATTGGTTCTACATTAAAAGGAATTGGTCCAACTTACATGGACAAAACTGGTAGAAACGGATTACGTGTTGGAGATGTTGAATTAGAAGATTTCAAAGAACGTTACAGAGCATTAGCAGACAAACATGAAGCAATGATTGCTTTTTATGATGTTGCTATTCAATATAATTTAGCTGAACTTGAAAAAGAGTTTTTTGAAGCTATCGAAGAATTAAAAAAATTAGATTTCATTGACAGTGAAGAATATATGTACCAGGCTCAAAAAGCAGGTAAGTCTATTCTATGCGAAGGTGCTCAGGGATCTTTATTAGATGTTGATTTCGGAACTTATCCTTTCGTTACTTCATCAAATACTACTGCTGCCGGAGCTTGTACTGGTTTAGGAATTGCTCCTAACAAAATCAAAGAAGTTTACGGAATTTTTAAAGCTTATGTTACTCGTGTTGGTAGCGGACCTTTCCCAACTGAACTTTTTGACGAAGTTGGTGCTACAATGGCAAGAGTTGGAAACGAATTTGGATCTGTTACAGGAAGACAAAGACGTTGTGGATGGTTAGACTTAGTAGCTTTAAAATATGCTGTTCAGGTAAACGGAGTAACTCAGTTAATGATGATGAAAGGTGATGTTCTTTCAGGATTCGAAACTTTAAAAGTTTGTACGGAGTACAACTATAAAGGTCAAATCATTTCTCACTTTCCTTATAACATTGAGCCAGAGAATGTAACTCCTGTTTATAAAGAATTTAAAGGATGGCAAGCAGACTTAACTGGTTTAACGACTTATGAGCAATTGCCAATTGAGCTAAAAGAATATATTGAATTTATTGAAGCAGAAGTTGGAGTGCCAATCAAAATTGTATCGGTTGGGCCTGACAGAAAGCAAACAATAACAAAATAACAATTACTAAACGCTCTGATAATCAGGGCGTTTTTTTATACAAATATTTACGCCATGAAAAACCCGGAAATTAAAGTTACAGAAACCAAATTATTATCAGACAATTGGTATATCCTGAATAAGGTTACTTTTAGTTATCAAAAAGAAAATGAAAAAATTCAGACTCACGTTCGCGAAATTTACGATCGCGGAAATGGAGCTGGAATTTTATTATACAACTCGACTAAAAAAACAGTTATCTTAACAAGACAATTTCGTCTACCAACTTTCCTTAACGGAAATAAAACAGGAATGATGATTGAAGTTTGTGCGGGACTTTTAGACGAAGATAATCCTGAAGAATGTATCATTCGTGAAACTGAAGAAGAAACTGGCTATCGCATTAAAAAAGTAGAAAAAGTTACCCAAACCTATATGTCTCCAGGAGCCGTAACCGAGATCTTATATTTGTTTACAGGCGAATACGATGAAAGTATGAAAGTAAGCGAAGGTGGCGGATTAGCTTCTGAACAAGAAAATATTGAAGTTTTAGAGTATACTTTTGAAGAAGCGTATGCTATGATCGAATCTGGCGAAATTGTAGATGCGAAAACTATTATTTTGTTGCAACATGCTAAGATAAAAGGGTTGATTTAAAGATATTTTGTACATTTAATTAGTTACTTTACCTTACTTTATCTTACTTTATTCTAATGCTTATGCGCCTAATATCGACTATTCTTCTTTTGCTTATTTCATTTCTTTTTTTCAATTGTAAAAATGAAATCACAAAACCGGAAATTACAAAACAAAAAAGCAAAAAGACTGAAAAACAAATTCCAAATGTTACTGACGAAAACTTTGAAACATTTTTAGCTAAATTTAATCGTGATTCGGTTTTTCAAATTAGCCGAGTAAAATTCCCCTTAAAAGTAAAAGAAATTGACTTGGAATCTATGGCAGAATTAGATGAAAACAAGTCCGAATTTAAAGAGCGAACTATCTTAAAATCTGATTACACAAAACTAGATTTCACCTATCCGAAAGATGCTTTGACTCGTGAATTAGATCGCTATACACAAAAAATAAAAATTAAAAAAAACATAACGGTTGTAGAAATCAGAGGAGTTGATAATGGAATATATTCAGATTTCTATTTTGAAAAAATTGGTGGTAAATGGTTTTTAGAAACATGGAAAGAGCAATCGACTTAAAGTTTTATGAAAAATCAAATTAACATCTGGCAAGAATTTGCAAAAGAAACTGACGGAACTTTTAAAGAAGGCTATTCCTGGCGATCTGACTCAACTGAAATTGAATACAAAAAATGGAAAATAACTTTTGATAATTTTACGGTTTGGTCAGGAAAATATAGCAGCGAAACCACAAGAATTATCGTTCCGCTTACTTTATCAAACAACTTTAGATTCGAAATATATCGCGAAGGCTTTATTCGAAAAATAGAGAAAATATTTGGGGCACAAGATGTAGAAATTGGATATCCTGAATTTGACAAAGCTTTTACCATTAAGAGTAATAATGAATTTAAAATAAAAACATTATTACAAAACAAAGAAATTAGAACTCTTCTTGAATCTCAGGAAGAAGTAAATCTAATGATTTCAGACCAGAAAGGAATCTGGGAAGAGAAACTTCCTGAGAGTGAATACGAATTATCCTATTTCATCGATGGCAAAATTCATGACTTTGAGACTTTGAAATCATTATTGCAACTTTTCAAACTAATTTTAGACCACTTACACCAGATGAATTTAATTTCTTAGAATGATAATCAAATAAACTATTCAGCAAATTGTGTAATTAATTTGGGCAATTAGTAAAATAACTTTACATCATATAAAAAACCAGTTTTTATGAAAAAGTTATATTACACATCAAATGTTTTGTTTCTGATTGTTTTAGTATTGTTAGGTTCTTGTGAACAAAAGAAGACTATAAGACAAAGTGAAGTAAAGATTCGCAAAACCGTTGAATACAAAAAACCAGAATCAACTATTGCTTTTAAATTTGAAAAAACAAAACAATGGCTTGATTCCATCAAAGGTGATTCAACCAAACTTTATATTGCTTACGCTATAAATAGAACGGATAAAGCAAATATTGCCAAAATGGATTCGGTTGTAATTCCGAATGATTTTAGTGGCGATTTGGTTTATTATTTACCATTTCCAATACACGTATCAGCTTTAGAAGATGTTTCTAAAGTATTGATTTTCTCCTATCCCACGCAGACTTTTGCCGCTTATGAAAATGGAGAACTTGTTTATACCGGACCAACGAATATGGGAAGAAAAAAAGATCCAACACCAACCGGATTGTTTTTTACCAACTGGAAAGCTGAAAAAACAACAAGTACTTTTAATGACGAATGGGACTTAAAATGGAATTTCAATATTGAAAATAAACTGGGAGTTGGTTTTCATCAATATGAATTACCCGGTTATCCTGCATCGCATTCTTGTTTGCGTTTATTAGAAAAAGATGCAAAATACCTTTATAAATGGGCAGACGAATGGGTTCTGAAAGACAGTGAAAATGTAAAAGTTAAAGGAACACCTGTAATCGTTTTTGGAAGCTATAATTTTGACGGACCTAAACCATGGCTGGAATTAGTAAAAGATCCAGAAGCATTAAATATCTCAGAGTCGGAAATTGAAACTCAGGTTCAACCTTTTGTTCAAAAGATTTTAGAAAATCAGAAAATTAGAGAAACAGAAAAGCAAACTGCTGCTCTTTAGAATATTATATTTTATATAAAACAGCTGATGCAATTTTAAAATATTGCATCAGCTGTTTTTTTTAGGTAATTTTATATTCCAATCTAAAACAAAAATGATCTCCTCTTCTAAAAATAACAGAACTTGTAAAAAAGGGCATCACTATTTTAAAACGAGCGATTGCCCTACTTGTCCAATTTGCGAACAGGAGCGTAAACCACAATCGGGGCTTTTATCTGTATTGTCAGCCCCGGCAAGACGAGCTTTAGAAAATAAAGGAATCAAAACTGTACAGGATTTATCAAAATATTCAAAAAAAGAAATCATATCAT
The DNA here is from genome assembly GCF_015351595.1 of Flavobacterium sp. LC2016-12. GTDB lineage: Bacteria > Bacteroidota > Bacteroidia > Flavobacteriales > Flavobacteriaceae > Flavobacterium. The sequence goes on from NZ_JADKPT010000007.1 coordinate 39,425, forward strand.
TACACGGAATTGGACCAAGCTCAATTCCAAAACTATTGGAAGAATTGAAAAAGCATAGCCTAAACTTTCGAGAAGATTAAACTTCAAAATGTATTTTTTTTTACTTCTGGTCACTTTTATTTTCCTATTTTCGTCTCTCTTAAAACATCTAAAAACCAAAATAGTTTTAAGGTTAAAAACCATGAAGAATATACTTCTACTTTTTCTTATTTCATTTCCTGTTTTTAATTACGCACAATCATCAAAAGAAATACTTGATTTTAAAATTGGATATTCTCCTCAAACATCTTACAAACAAGTTGTTGAACAATCTTCAGACACAGAATTACTTTATATAGCTTCTGATGAACTACTGGAAAAACTAAAAAGTAATGGTATCGAAAATCCGACTTTAGCAAAAAGTATAACTATAATAGAATCTGCTTTTAAAACGGGCAAAATAGAAAAAGACGGAAATTTTCCTGTGGTTATAGAATTTCTTAAAACTACTAATTCAGAAAATAAAGTTATTATCCCCAATGGAACTCTTATTTATGGTAGGGCGTCAGTTTCAACAATGCCAAAATTAGACTCAGTTGTTTCAAAAGAATTGGACGAAACATTCAAAAAAAATCTGCTTCAAACAGTTCAAAGTATGTTTTCGCAGATTGCATTGCCGGAGAAAAAAATGAAGATTGGAGAATCATTTACGCAAGTAACTCCTCTTACGATTCCGCTTCCTGGAAATTCTATTGATATGGAAATTACCACAATTTACAAATTAGTCAATATGACAAATCAAATTGCCAATTTTGATATTGATCAAAAGTACGTTGCAAAAATAGCCTTTGATGAAGGAAAATTTAATATAAATGCCGATGGAAACGGAAACGGAAAGTTAGTTTATGATATTCCCAACCATTTTGCTACGAAATTTGTTTTAGATATTGGACTTAATTTTGAAGTAAAACAAGATTTGTTTACTCTCAAGTTAAAATCTAATAGTGGGTTTAATCAGGCCGTTCAAATCATCAAAAATTAAATAAAAAAAGGCATAAGAGTTTAAACCTTATGCCTTTTGTTTATAATGAAAACTAAAAATTATCTTGAATAATTTGGAGCTTCTTTTGTAATAGTTACGTTGTGTGGGTGACTTTCCGTAATTCCGCTTGACGTGATTCTAACAAAACGTCCTGTTTCTTGTAAAGTTGGAATATCTTTTGAACCACAGTATCCCATTCCGGCACGAAGACCACCAATGAATTGTAGCATACTTTCGTTTAATTCACCTTTGTAAGGAACACGACCCACAATTCCTTCCGGAACTAATTTTTTAACATCGTCTTCAACGTCCTGGAAATAACGGTCTTTTGAACCTGTTTGCATTGCTTCAACAGAACCCATTCCACGGTATGATTTGAATTTTCTTCCTTCAAAAATGATAGTTTCACCTGGAGATTCTTTTGTTCCTGCTAATAATGAACCTAACATCACACAGTCAGCACCTGCAGCGATCGCTTTAGGAATATCTCCTGTGTAACGAATTCCACCATCAGCAATAACTGGAACTCCGGTTCCTTTAATCGCGGCAGCAACTTCTAATACTGCTGAAAATTGAGGAAAACCTACACCGGCAACAATACGGGTTGTACAAATAGAACCAGGTCCGATTCCAACTTTAACACCGTCAGCACCATTGGCTACTAAATATTTAGCTGCTTCAGGAGTTGCAATGTTTCCAACAATTACATCTATTTGTGGGAATTTTGATTTTACTTCTTTTAATGTATTTACAACGCCTTCAGTATGTCCGTGAGCAGTATCAATAATAATAGCATCAACACCTGCAGCAACTAGTGCAGCAGCTCTTTCGACAGCATCACCAGTAACTCCAATTGCAGCAGCAACTCTTAAACGTCCGTAAACGTCTTTGTTTGCGATTGGTTTTTGAGTCAATTTTGTGATATCTCTGAAAGTAATTAAACCAACCAATTCATTTTTAGCATTTACAACTGGTAGTTTTTCGATTTTGTGACCTTGTAAAACTACTTCTGCCTGTTCTAATGAAGTTCCTTCGGCAACAGTAACTAAGTTAGTACTTGTCATTACCTCAGCAATTGGTCTTGCACCGTTTTTCTCGAAACGCAAGTCACGATTCGTAACAATACCTTTTAGGATTTTGTTTTCGTCAACGATTGGAATACCACCTATTCCGAATTCTTTCATTGCATTTTTTGCATCTGCAATTGTCGAAGTCATTGGTAATGTTACCGGATCGATAATCATTCCGGACTCTGCACGCTTTACTTTTCTAACCTTTCCAGCTTGTTGCTCGATGGTCATGTTTTTATGTAAAACACCAATTCCGCCTTCCTGCGCCATAGCGATTGCCATTGCACTTTCGGTTACTGTATCCATAGCTGCAGATACAATTGGAACGTTTAGTGTTATGTTTCTTGAAAATTTTGATTTGATACTCACTTCGCGGGGAAGCACATTCGAGTAGTTAGGTACTAATAATACATCATCGTAAGTTAAACCTTCGCCGATGATCTTGGAGTTGTGTGCTATCATGTTGCAATTTCTAGTTGAATTGCGTGCAAATATAGTGAATAAATTGGAAACAAGAATACTAACTTATTCTTAATTTTTTTGAACCATATAAGTTCATCGAAGTTATATAAGTTTTTGCGTATAATTCATATCGGCGTATTTTTTTAAATCATATAAGAAATAGGGCTTCCTGGATGTTTTCTTAACCATATAAGTTATAAGTTTTTGCGCATAATTTAATCCGCGTTTTTTTTAAAATCATATAAGAAATGATGTCTCTTATATTATATGATCGCTATCTTATCACGCAACAAAATAAAATGAACTTATATTACGTATATGGTGAAAAAGAAAAAACTAATCTTGTGATTCAGGGACAATAAAATTGATTCCGAATTGAAACGCCAGGCTATTCGCCTTTGAGACATCTCGATATTCCAGAACATTGTCGACGAGAGCATAAATATTGACCTTCCCGATCGTTCCGGAAAGTCCCAGACCAATGTTTTTGCTTGAATAAGAATCTAATGTATAAGTAGTCTTGAAATCTAATTTTTCAAAAATGCTTCTTCTATAAAAAGCCGTAAAAGCTATAAAAGGCTCATTTGGCATAGTCATAGCAAATAGTTGGCCTCCAATTGCATTAGCATATCTTCTTTTGTCGGATGGTTTGCAGTTGCACTCCTCGTCTGATCTGGACTCTCCAAAAGAATATTGAACAGATGAATACAATTTGGTCGGGCGCCAGGTAGTGTATTTGTTATAAAGCGTATCACGTGGAATTGCTTTTTCGAAATCATCAAAAACATCTTCAGGATCATTTGTAAATTCAAAAATAGGATTTGCACCCTCGTATCTGTAATTTCCTTTGTAGGTAATAGTTTCAATGTCTTTAGATTGATTTACAAATCCGAGATCGATAATACTTGCTGTAAACTGTAGATTTTCTCTGAAGTAATATGTAAATCCTACATCAAGCCCCAAACCTAAACTACCATTAAAAAAGGTGTTATGTGCAATATCTTTAGCAACATTTCCATCATATTCATCTTTGGTAAATTTAGCAATTCCAGATGTTTTAAGTTCCAGATTTGACGAGATTACTTGTGTATAAAGATTAGGAGTACCCGGAATTTGAGTTGTATAAATAAATCCTGAATTTCGTGTAGACGTCGCATTTGCACCACTTGAATACAACTTGGCACGACCTCCTAAAACAAATTTTTCATTTAGTTTTTTATGAAAACCAACATGAAGAACTGAAAGTACTTCGGCCCTTACATTGATATCAGCCAAATCAAATGATTTACCGACATAATCTTTGTTTCCGTATAAGGAAAATATCGCAGGATCCTTTGGAACGTACATCAAAAAATCAAATTCCTGATAGGCTCCAAATGAAATATAAGACTGACTGTCTTCTCCTCCAACTCTAAATCCTCCTGAAAATAATTCTAGTTGTTCATTGACCTGAGCTTTGTCTTTGTTAGATGAGTTGTTTACAATATTTCGGACTTTATCATTAAAATCTACCCCATTATTGGCAAATAAATCATAAGCCGAAAAACTGCTTGAACCAACGTTAGCCGAAATTCCAGATAAAACAGGAATACCGAAATAGTATTTATACGAAACATCAGCACCAGGATTGACCAATGAGGATTGTGGAATCGATGTAAAATTATACAAGAGTTGTCTGTTTTGACTAAAACAAACAAACTGTAGTGACAGCATTAAAATTAGGTACGCTTTCCTCATTCGATCACCATATAAACGTTTGCACTTGAGCGAAATTTCAAATTTCCAGTACTGTTTTCGTCTAATGGCGGTCCAGACTGCATTCCGATAATAAACTTCAATTTGACCGTCTGTTTTAAAAGATCTAATCTTTCATTTTCATAAACTTCTGTCGGAATTTTTATAACATTAGAACCACCTGAATAAGCCGGAACCGAATAGAAATTGGTTTCAAGTGTTTGATCATTAGCATCTAAAAGCTGCAGCTCGATTCTAAAAGCTCTAACTATAGTATTATCAACTTCAAAATCGAATTCGGTTTTTACGAGATTATCTCTAAAAAACTCATCCTTAAAAGCATCAAAACCCTGAACATCAGATATTACCTGTGGCGATCCATCATTTACCAATTGAGTTGCCCGAACATTAAAATAAGCCAGATTAGCTACAAATACAGGTTCCAGCTTAAGATCTTTGGTCTGATCAAAATCTAAATCACTTGAGCACGAAAAAAACAGGAATGCAAAAACTAAAATTTTAGGAATTCTATTTAGGATGTTTGCTTTCATAACTACTCTATTAGATAGTCCGTAATAACACTGTTTTGCAAATGGTTATTACATATAAATAATAAATGTACTACTTTTTAATGAAATTTACCGAACAATTTTGACGCTTCATTATAAGCACTTTCAAAACTTAAAGAATTAAGGCCGGTTGTTTTTTTATTGGCTGTAAAATAAGATATTAGTTTTTCTGTAGGCATATTTCCTGTCAGTTTATCGGTTGCCATTGGACAGCCTCCAAATCCCTGAATAGCTCCGTCAAAACGTGTACAACCTGCTTTTGAAGCGGCATCTATTTTTTCGAACCAACTGTCTGGTGTTGTATGTAAATGTGCCCCAAATTCGATTTGAGGGTATTTAGGAATTAAATTAGAAAAAAGATAAGTTATCACTTCCGGAGTAGAACTTCCTACGGTATCAGAAAGTGATAGTATTTTCACGCCCATTTTTGAAAGTTTTTCGGTCCACTCTCCTACTATTTCAACATTCCACGGATCTCCGTACGGGTTTCCAAATCCCATTGAAAGATAGGTTACAACTGCTTTGTTTTTCTTATCGGCAATTTCAAGAATTTCTTCCAGTGTAATTAATGATTCAGCAATCGTTTTATGGGTGTTTCGCATTTGAAAATTCTCTGAAATAGAAAAAGGAAATCCCAAATACTGAATAGCTTCGTGTTCTGAAGCTGCTGCCGCTCCTTGTGTATTGGCAATTATCGCCAGTAATTTGCTTGTAGTTTTAGAAAGATCAAGCTGCGCCAAAACCTCAGCAGTATCCTGCATTTGCGGAATTGCTTTTGGAGAAACAAAACTTCCAAAATCAATGGTATCAAAGCCTACTCGAAGCAGCGACTGTATGTACGAAACCTTATTTTTTGTCGGAATAAAAGTTTTGATACCTTGCATGGCATCTCGCGGACATTCGATAATCTTGATTTCTTTATTCAAAGCTTATTCTTTTGTGAAGGCTAAGTTAGCTTCTTTTTTAAAGAAATAAAAGTTATAATTTTCATTAATTGAAATATTACTCAATACTGTAATAAATTGAAATATTACGGATAATCGTAATAATTAATAATATTACCAAAAAGTGTAATAATTAAAAAATATACTATATATTTGTAATATAAAACTTTATTTATTTTTAATTATATTTGAATTATGACTAGTGTAATTACAGGTGATATAATTGATTCAAGAAAGCAAAAATCAAAAGACTGGGTAGAAGGTTTGAAAAAAATCTTATCTCCGTTTGGCGAAACACCAAGCCAATGGGAAGTCTATCGGGGAGATGAATTTCAAATTGAAATACAAAATCCTGAAGAAGCCTTATTATCTGCTATTCTCATAAAAGCACATTTACGTTCTATAAAATTAGATGCGCGAATGAGCATTGGTTTTGGAAACAAAACACATAATGCTGAAAAAATATCAGAAAGCAATGGATCTGCTTTTATACATTCCGGGGAACTTTTTGAAACTTTAAAAAAACAAAAAGTAACTTTAGCAATGCGAACCGGTGATACTATTCTGGATGAAAAAGTGAATTTGATGCTACAGCTGGCTTTGACCTTTATGGATAGTTGGCTGGTACAATCTGCTGAATTTGTTGCTGCGGCTATAGAAAACCCAACCTTTTCTCAGGAAGAATTAGGACAAAAACTAGGCATTAACCAAGCTGCCGTGAGCCGTAGACAAAAACGTGCCCAATTTGATTTAGTTATGAATTTAGATCGTTATTTTAGAACACAAATAAAACAACTTACAGCCCCATGATTTTATTTATAAAACTACTGTTAGCCCATTTATTAGGCGATTTTATCTGGCAGCCAACTTCGTGGGTAACCGATAAAGAAATTAAAAAGCATAAAAGTGTTTTCTTATACCTTCACATATTAATTCATGGCGTGTTGGCTGCAATTTTGGTTTGGGAAATCAACTTTATACCTTATGCCGTTTTAATAGCCGTTACACACGGAATTATTGATCTCATCAAATTAAATTTTCAGCAACCAAAAACAAAACGCAGCTGGTTTGTTGCAGATCAAATTGCGCATGTTTTAATTTTAATTGGGATCGTACTTCTGTATGAAAACAAAGCCATTATTTATTTCTGGCAGAATAATGAGTTTTGGATTTTATTGACCGGAATTTTATTTGTTACCAAACCCTCTTCCATTATCATCAAAACCATCATATCAATCTGGAGTCCTGAAAATGAAAATACACACGCAGACAATTCACTTGCCAATGCAGGAAATTACATTGGCATTTTAGAACGATTATTTGTGTTCTGTTTTATCCTAACAGGACATTTTGAAGCAATCGGTTTTTTATTGGCTGCCAAATCTATTTTTAGATTTGGTGATTTAAAAGAGGCCAAAGACCGAAAATTGACTGAATACGTTTTAATTGGTACTCTAATCAGTTTTGGAATTGCGATAGTAACAGGTCTTGTTGTTCAGGCACTAATTTTACAATCCCTTTAAAACCTTTTTATTGATTGCTTTGATCAAAGCCGGACCTTCATAAATAAAACCAGTATACAATTGTATTAAGCTTGCACCTGCATTTAATTTCTCAATCGCATCATCGGCAGAATGTATTCCTCCTACTCCAATAATTGGGAATGCTTTATTGCTTTTTTCAGAAAGAAAACGAATTACTTCAGTAGAGCGTTTCGTTAATGGTTTTCCTGACAAACCTCCCATTTCAGATTGATTTTGAGACTGCAAACCATCTCTTGAAATCGTCGTATTTGTTGCAATTACACCCGCAATCTGTGTTGTTTTTACAATGTCAATGATATCTAATAATTGTTCGTCTGTTAAGTCCGGAGCGATTTTTAAAAGAATTGGTTTTATTTTTTGAGTGCTTGTTTTTTGCTTTTCTACATTTCTATTTTGAAGGGTTTGCAATAAAGCCGTAAGCGGTTCTTTATCCTGTAAAGCCCTTAAGTTTGGTGTATTTGGAGAACTCACGTTCACTACAAAATAATCTACATGATCAAACAACGCATCAAAACAAATGATATAATCGTCAACGGCATTTTCGTTTGGAGTCACTTTGTTTTTTCCGATGTTTCCACCAATCAAAACACCTGAGTTCTTTTTCAAACGTTCTACAGCTTCCAGAACTCCTCCATTATTAAACCCCATTCGGTTAATAATCGCCTGATCTTCTTTTAAACGAAACAAACGTTTTTTTGGATTTCCTTCCTGACCAACCGGAGTTACAGTTCCAATTTCAATAAAACCAAAACCAAAGTCTGAAAGTTCTTTATATAATTTAGCATCTTTATCAAATCCTGCAGCCAATCCAACTGGGTTTTTGAATTTAATTCCGAAAACTTCACGTTCTAAACGGCTGTCTTTTACTTCGTAAATTGCTTTTATAATTGATGAAACTCCTGGGATTTTTGAAATGAATTTAACAAATGAAAAAGTAAAATAATGTACTTCTTCAGGATCAAAACAAAAAAGTATCGGGCGAATTATCAATTTATACATAAGAGTTGTTGTGTTATTTTTCGGATGCAAATTTAATTATAATACTTGAAAGAGGCTATTTTTATATAAAACAAATTAATAAGCGTTTTCAAGTCAAATCACAAACCAAAATATCATGAGTCAAAATTAATTTTAACGTTGCAAGTTATAAAATGAAACAACCTCAAGTCTTCCAACCGACTTTTAAAGGTTATTTATTACTTAATTTTGAGATATTTAATGATGAAAGCTTAATTTAAGATAAATAAATGTGTCACTAATAGAAAATCAAAATGTTTGCTAAAAATATTTATTTAAAAAAAAATCTTGAGTTGACCTTTCTTTTATGCTTTTCAATTCTTCTTTCCAATAAAATTACGGCTCAGGAAAGTGAAGAAAAAGAAATTTTCAAACCACATCATCAAATTGGAATATCTATTAATCATGTTCATGTTTTTGAAGGAATAGATGATGATGGCAATAAAGAAGTTCTGGCATTACCAGCCTGGGGAATTGATTATACATACCATCTCAGTCAAAAATGGGCAATTGGACTCCATACAGACTTTATAATCGAAAAATTTAAAGTTGAAAAAGATCTGGAAAGTGGTGAAGATAAAGAAACCGTCGAACGAAGCTACCCTATTGCACCCGCTGTAATGGGTATTTACAAATTAAATGAGCACTGGAGCTTTTTATTGGGAATGGGAGGTGAATTTGCCAAAGAAGAAGATTACCTGCTCACTCGTGCAGGAGCCGAATATGGATATGAATTACCAAAAGGATGGGAAATTTTCGGAACTTTTAGTTATGATATAAAATGGAGTGCTTATGACAGTTGGGGAATTGGACTGGGAATTGCAAAAAATTTTGGAGGAAGATAAATCGGAGTTTAATATCAAAAAATAATTTTTCGAATTACAAAACAAATTCAAAGTATGTCTCGTATCAAAAAAACTATTTCCCTAAATAAAATCTTTATTTCAACTGTCTTTCTAATACTAATTAGTAGTTCAGGATGGACACAACAAATAAAAGACACAACCAAACTGATAAACGTCAGCTATGGTAATAAGGGAATAGAATTAAGAACCAAAGATGACAAATTTCTTTTTCAATTACAAAGCAGACTCCAATTTCGTTTTTCTACTCCCTATGATTCCGACCCACTAACCTATGATGATTATAGTCAGGATGCTCAGACCACTTTCAAGATAAACCGTGCCAGATTAAAAATTGGCGGTCATGCTTTTGAACCCTGGCTTAAATATTATTGGGAATATGAATTAAGTCAGTCCAATTTGCTTGATTTTAGAATTATGATCGAAAAATGGGATTGGATGAGTTTTAAAGTAGGCCAATGGAAAACGGAATTTACCCGTGAACGCTTTATCAGTAGTGGAGAACAACAAATGGTAGAACGTTCTTTAATTAACCGGCCATTTACCGTTGATCGTCAGCTGGGAGTTGAAGTTTACGGCCATTTAAAAGGAAAAGGGATCGCCGATTTTAATTATTGGGCAGCTGCTCTAACAGGAACAGGACGAGGAAGCACGGCAAATGACGATAATAATTTAATGTACTTTGGAAGAGCACAATGGAACTTTTTAGGAAGGTTTCTTGAATTTGAAGGAAGCGATTTAGAATTTCATAAAAAACCAACTCCAATTATTGCCTTTTCTGCAGTTACTAACCGAAGTCCGTATACGCGCTTTTCACAAGCAGGCGGAGGATCTTTAGACGGTTATGAAAATGGTTTACCAGGTCAATATCGAGTAAATCAATGGAATCTAGAAAGTGCATTTATGTATCGAGGTTTTTCCTGGCAAAGTGAATGGCATACTAAAGAAATCATTGATAAATTAAACAATAATGAAACCACTACTTTGAAAGGTTATTACGTTCAGGCGGGTTATTTTTTTCATAATGCCTTTGATTGGTGGCCAAAACATTTAGAAATGGCTGGTAGACATGCCGCCTATCGTCCTGACAATTCGATCAGACAAAATTTACAAGATGAAACAACTGTTGCTTTTAACTGGTTTTTTAAAGGCCATAAAAACAAGCTCACATCAGAGTTTAGTTATTTCAGTTTCCAGGATAAAACCCTGCCCTTAGAAGAAGGTTGGCGTTTTAGAATTCAATGGGATATTTCATTATAACAGTAAAAAAGCACTACTCAAAAGAGTTACAACATTTGTAATCAACAATTTAGACAATAAAAACAAAAATGATTTTTAATTTTACTTAATTATTCTTGTTTTTTTTTAATAATTTTAATATTCATAAAACACTGAAAATGAAAAGTATAAAAAAGACTCTTAGAAAAACGGCACTTATGTGCTTAGTGGGATCATTTTTTTTGATTTCAATTGATAGTATGGCGCAACATCGTGGTGGTGGTGGCGGCGCGCATAGAGGCGGTGGAGCACAAGCAAGACCAGCCAGACCTGCAACTCATTCTAGCCCATCTGTATCCAGACCTGCGACGCACAATTCTGGCATTAAAAAACCAAGCGCAACAACCAGACCCGGATCTAGCGGCTCAGGAGTTAGCAGACCTGGGAATAACAATAATAAAGTTACCAGACCATCAACCTCAAACTCTAAAATTGCTGGTAACAAAACAACTAACAATAGAAATTCGAACAACAATAACAGAGTTGGTAATAAAAACACCAACATTAGCGGCAACACGGTTAATAGAAACAGAAATAACGTAAATATTAATGTGAACAACAGTGTGCATGTTCGTAATAACAGAAATACCATTGTAAGACCCGGCCCAAGACCTTACGTTCGCCCTCCTTACAGATATGGAGGTTACAGATACAATTGTTATCATCCGTATTATCCTCGCCCTTACAGACCGTTTTATTGGGGACCAGTTTGGCATCCATGGGGATTCTTTGTTGCTACTTTAGCAGTGACAGCTATCGTGGTAAGTGTAGAAAGCACTCAATATCATTACGATCAGGGAGTTTGGTATACCGGAACAAGCGGAGGTTATACTGCAGTACCGGCACCAGTTGGCGGAACAGTAAATAACATTCCGAGTGGTGCTGAAACCGTTAATACAGGAACCGTCAATAATTATTATTACGGAGGAACATATTATGAAAAAGATGGAGGCTCTTATAAAGTAGTCGCTCCAACAGCAGGAACATTAGTAGATAATTTACCCGAAGGTGGTGAAGAAGTTACAATAGGAGATGCCAAATACGTAAAATTTGGAGAAACATACTACCAACCTGTCCAGGTTGATGGTAAAGACAAATACGAAGTGGTTAATGTTGAGAAAGATAGTTAAAATCACACTAACCTTATCAAATAAATAGAGTTTGATAAGGTTATTTTTTTAACTTTACTTTTTATTACTGACAACCAGATTAAAACTATTATAATGAAAAATAAGACCTACTGGATTTTTGCGATACTAACAATCTCCATTATTTCAATCGCCTATGGCTATACGAAGCTAGTTGTTCCAAAACAAAAATTGGCTGCAATGGATTGTGCCGAAACTCCAAATGCAGATACTGCTTCCTTGTTTAAACCTACCATTGAAAACAAAAACAAACCTACCGGCAAAGCCCCTAAAGGAATGGTTTGGATTCCTGGTGGTGAATTTTCTATGGGAAGTAATGTTGAAGACGAAAGTTTATGCAGCATAAAAGGTGTAACTAAAGATGCAGCACCAATACACAGAGTTTATGTTGATGGTTATTATATGGATCAAACCGAAGTTACCAATGACCAATTTGAAGCTTTTGTTAAAGCAACGGGTTATGTAACATTGGCCGAAAAAGCACCAACACATGAAGAATATCCTGATGCTCCATTAGAAAATTTAGTTGCGGGATCAGCAGTCTTTACTCCTACTCCGGCAAAAGTAGATCTGAACAATTATATGCAATGGTGGAGCTATGCAAAAGGTGCCGACTGGAGACATCCGGAAGGAGCCGGAAGTTCTATAAAAGGAAGAGGAAATTATCCTGTTGTTCAGGTTTCATATGATGATGCAGCTGCCTACGCAAAATGGGCAGGCAAAAGATTACCAACCGAAGCCGAATGGGAATTTGCTGCTCGCGGTGGAAAAACCGGAGAACTTTATGCCTGGGGAAATAACTTAAAACCTAAAGGAAAATTTCAGGCCAATATTTATCAGGGACATTTCCCTATCGAAAAAGGTGATACAGGAGAAGATGGTTACATTGGTATAGCACCAACGGCTCAATTTGAACCAAATGGATATGGCTTGTATGATATTGGAGGAAATGTTTGGGAATGGACAAATGATTGGTATACAGCCGACTATTATTCCATTTTAAGCGAAAGCGGTAAAGTAACTAAAAACCCAAAAGGTGCTGAAACGCCTTATGATCCGGGAGAACCAGATTTACCTAAAAAAGTACAACGTGGAGGATCATTTTTATGTACAGACCAATATTGTACACGATATATGGTAGGAACAAGAGGAAAAGGAGATTATAAATCACCAGCAAATCATATTGGTTTTAGATGTGTCCAATAATTTTTTCAGCACAAATTACACGAATTTAACTAATTAAGCTTAAAAAAATCCAATTTCATGAAAAATGTAATTCGTGAAATTGGATTTTCTATTTAAATTAGCTAGTATCAATTCGTGACTCGAGCAATAGCGACAGGCGAAGCAATTCGAGGCAAACTCTTTTATCTTTAAAACGCCTAAATAATTGTTTATATTTGCTAAAAAAACAAACAAATGCAGCATATCATAGATCGATTTATCAGTTATGTAACGATTGATACAGAATCGGACCCAAATTCGCAAACTACACCTAGTACTGAAAAACAATGGAATCTTGCCAATAAATTAGTCGAAGAACTAAAAACAATTGGTCTTGAAGACGTCACTATAGATAACAAAGCCTATATCATGGCTACTTTACCAAGTAATGTTGATCATGAAGTACCAACTATTGGTTTTGTTTCACATTTTGATACTTCGCCGGATTTTAGCGGAGCGAATGTAAAACCTCAAATTATTGAGAATTACGACGGAAAAGACATCATCTTAAACGCAGAGAAAAACATCGTTCTTTCTCCAAATTACTTCAAAGATTTATTACAATATAAAGGTCAAACCATCATTACTACTGACGGAACAACTTTGCTTGGTGCCGATGATAAAGCCGGAATTACAGAGATTGTTTCGGCAATGGAATATCTTGTGCAGCATCCTGAAATCAAACACGGGAAAATCAGAATTGGATTTACCCCAGATGAGGAAATCGGACGCGGTGCGCATCATTTTGATGTGGAGAAATTTGGTGCTCAATGGGCTTATACCATGGATGGGAGCCAGATTGGCGAATTAGAATATGAAAATTTTAATGCAGCTGGTGCCAAAATTACTTTCAAAGGAAAAAGCGTTCATCCTGGTTATGCCAAAGGAAAAATGATCAACTCGATGTTAATTGCTAATGACTTTATCAATGAACTTCCGAAAGGAGAAACTCCGCAGGAAACGAAAGGCTACGAAGGATTTTTCCACGTTCACCATTTAACTGGAAGTATTGAAGAAACCGTTTTGGAATTGATTATCCGCGATCATAACAAAATAAAATTTGAAAAAAGAAAAGATTTAATTGGGAAAATTGCCAAAAAAATCAATAAAAAATACGCGAAACAATTTGGAGAAGATATTGTAATTGCCCAAGTAAAGGATCAATATTACAATATGAAGGAAAAAGTACTTCCGGTAAAACATATTGTTGATATTGCCGAAAAAGCAATGAGAGAATTAGACATCAAACCAATCATTAAACCTATTCGTGGCGGAACGGACGGATCTCAATTATCATTTATGGGATTACCTTGTCCGAATATTTTTGCCGGCGGTCATAACTTTCATGGAAAATACGAATATGTTCCAGCAGAAAGTATCCAGAAAGCGACAGATGTAATTGTAAAAATTGCAGAATTAACGGCGATTCCTGGCATTTTTGATGTAGCTGAAAAATCTAAAAGAAAAAAAATAATTGGAACCGACTTCTGATAAAAAAAACATTTGGAACAGTAACCATTTATGGGAAGAAGAGTTACTTCTTCTTAAATCTATTATTGACAAAACTGAACTGGAAGAAACTATAAAATGGGGAGGCCCCGTTTATGTTTACAACAAGAAAAATGTTATCGGAATTGGAGGTTTTAAAGAGTATTTTACGATTTGGTTTTTCAATGGTGTTTTTCTGAAAGATGAAAAAAAGAAATTAATCAACGCTCAGGAAGACAAAACTAAATCACTGCGCCAATGGCGATTTACTTCAAAAGAAGAAGTAAATGAGAAAGAAGTACTGGAATATATTTTAGAAGCTATTGAGAACGAAAAGCAAGGAAAAATCATAAAACCTTCAAAGAAAGAAACAATCGTTTCTGAATTATTGCTAAAGGAAATGGATCAAAATCCGGCTTTAGCGGAAGCTTTCCAAAAATTCAGCCCGTATAAACAATATGAGTTTTTAGAATATATTGAAACTGCCAAACAAGAGAAAACTAAATTAACGAGAATCGAGAAAGTGATTCCGATGATATTAGGGAATGTTGGATTGAATGATAAATACAGGTAAAGAATTAAATTCCAATATTTTAAATTCCAAATACCAACCTTATATGACCTTTGTCAAAGTTTAAAACTTTGACAAAGGTTTTTTTCTTTACGTAAGTATTGGGCAAAAAAAATCCCAAATTCCATAATTGGAATTTGGGATTTAAATTTTATTGGAATTTAAAAAGCGTTAAGCTTTTTTCAAAGCAGCACTCATTTCCATAGAAATTGCTGAACGCTCAATTTTTAATTTTCCAGACATAGTTTCGATAATGGCACTTGTTTCAGCAAGGTCAACAATTTTACCGTGAAAACCACTTTTAGTAATTATTTTATCACCTACTTTTAGGCCGCTTTCAAATTCTTTTTCGTTTTTTGCTCTTTTTTGTTGTGGTCTAATCATGAAGAAATACAACACTACAAACATTAGTAAATAAGGAGCAAATTTCATTAAATCTTGCATAGTATTCAGGTTTTATTTTTGTTATTAATATTTAATTTATTCTTGGAATTTGGCTCTTCGACTCCGCTCAGAGTGACATCTCAATTGGAATTTGGAATTTTATTAGATTGGAATTTCTTTTAAAATTTTACATCAAACCTCTACCCACTTTTACCATCTTCTTATTAGCAGTTAACTCTTTAACAAGGTTATCTAAAATTCCGTTGATAAAAATACTACTTTTTGGAGTAGAATATTCTTTAGCAATTTCTAAATATTCGTTAAGCGTAACTTTTACTGGAATTGATGGGAATTTCAAAAATTCGCAAATAGCCATTTTTAAAATAATAGTATCGATTTCAGCAATTCTTTCACTATCCCAGTTTGGCGTTTTATCATCGTATTCTTTTGCTAAAATCGATTCGTTTAAAACTGTTCTTCTGAACAAATCTTTAGCAAAATCTTTATCTTCAACATCTTTGTACAATTTTGGTACTCTAAAATCGTCCGGATCTTCTGTTTTGATTGCTTTTAATTGTTTTACGATATGTGTATTTACAACCGGAATATCATCAACCCAAGTTAACTTATCATCTTCTAAATACTCATATAATTTTTCATTCGGAACAATTACATCGGCAAACAAATCAATTATAAACTGTCTGTCTTCTTCAAAAGTATTTGTAGTGTTTGACATGTATTTTGCATACACTTCACTTGATTTGATATCATTTAAAAGCAACAAAATATAATCATCATTCAATGACCAGTTATTGATTTTACGATTTTCTAAAGCGATGCTAAGGGAATTACTTTCAGCTAGTAGTTGAAAAATTTTGTTTTTGATGAATTTTTCATTCGGGTTACGTTCTGCAGCAGTTGCAAGATGTTTTTTGCTTGAAAGATGTAAAAAAACAGATTCTTTTTTGCAAATTTCAATCAATGAAGAAAGCATTATAAGATATAAGTCCTGAATATTATCAATGCTATAAAAAAGAAACTTCTCTTCTTTTTCCATATTATCAGAACCGCTTTGATGCATTGCATAAATGGATTGCATTACTTTAACGCGTATGTGTCTTCTATTTACCACCTTGTAAGAACATTTAAAAATTAGTTTGCAAAAATAAGAATTTCACAGTTCATAATAAAATTAATTCGTGAAAAAGTCTTTATTTTTAGTATTCAATGGTCAGTTTTTAAGTGATCCGTTTCAGCATACACATAAAAAAATCTCAGAATACAATTTGACTTGTAGACTGAGACTTTAAACTTAAGAGTGAACACTAAAAAAATGAACACTGAATACTAATTATTTAGAAGCGTTTTCAATTTTTCTCAAATCAATACGATTTTGAGCAATTGTAAGGGCCGCTTTATGCGTTGTAATTCCGTTTTTCACAGCATAATCGATAATTTCTAAAGTAGTGTTATAGATATTTTCAGTTTTAGTCATGATTTCCGCTTTACCGTAGTTTGCTAATTCAGCATAAACATTGATGATTCCACCAGCATTGATTAAGAAATCCGGAGCATATAAAATGCCTCTTTCCTGTAATCTTGCACCGTGAACATTCTCATCAGCTAACTGATTGTTGGCTGCACCAGCAATAACTTTAGCTTTAATTTTGTTTACTGTTTTATCGTTGATAGTAGCTCCCATTGCACATGGCGCGTAGATATCAACATCAGCACTATACAAATCTTCACCAGTATAAATGGTAGCGTTGTATTTTTGTGCTACTTCGTATAATTTTTCTTCGTTGATATCAGCAATAGTTACGATTGCTCCTTCTTTAGTCAAATATTCAACCAAAGCTTCTCCAACGTGACCAATTCCCTGAACCAAAACTTTCTTACCGTCTAAAACGTCAGAACCAAACTGGCTTTTTGCAGCCGCTTTCATTCCTAAATAAACACCGTAAGCTGTTACAGGAGAAGGGTTTCCAGAACCACCTCTTTCTTCAGAGATTCCAGTAACATAAGGCGTTACGTCTCTAACAGTATCCATGTCTTTAGTTTCCATTCCAACATCCTCAGCAGTAATATATCTTCCGCTTAAAGAGTGAACAAATTCACCAAACTTACGCATCAATTCTGGTGTTTTTTGCGTTTTAGCATCACCAATAATTACTGCTTTACCACCACCAATATTTAGTCCGGTGATAGCAGATTTATATGTCATCCCTCTTGAAAGACGTAAAACATCATTCAGAGCTTCCCATTCAGTATTATAATTCCACATTCTGGTACCTCCCAAAGCTGGCCCCATAACTGAGTTATGAATACCAATAATTGCTTTTAAACCTGTATCTTTGTCATTGCAAAATACAATTTGTTCGTGATCGTCAAAAGATAATTGACCAAAAACAGGATCCATTTTTTGAAGTTCCTTTCCAGTTGCGAAAGTTGCATCCATAGCGCTAGTTGTTTATTAGTTAAAATTATGAATTTGTCAAAAAGACATCTCAAACATAATTAAAAAATACACATGTGCTAATTTTTTATCTTTAAAATAACAATTTTACAATAGATTTGCTTTGAATAAATGATATCTTTAATTACTTTTTATTGAATATAATTTACAATTCCAAAACATTTCAACATTGAATCTCTTAAAAAAATGAAAGAATTAAGCTATTTAAACAAATATTTCATCAAATATAAATACAGTTTTTCGCTAGGAATTTTAATCACCATAATCGCACAAATTTTTTCCCTGTTTACTCCAAAGCTTATTAGCAAGTCTTTAAACGCAATTGAAAAGTTTGATAAATTGCCTGAAACACAACAAGCTTCGCAGGTAATAATCGATTCTTATCGTCAGGATTTAATTCATAACGTACTGCTAATCATAGCCACTACAATTGTCGCAGGTTTTCTAACTTTCCTAATGCGCCAAACTTTAATCGTAATGTCGCGTCATATTGAATTTGATCTGAAAAATGAAGTTTTTAAGCAGTATGAAAATCTTTCTCAGAATTTCTACAAGCAAAACCGTACCGGAGATTTAATGAATCGTATTAGCGAAGATGTTTCAAAAGTTCGTATGTACGTTGGCCCGGCTGTAATGTATACAATCAATACCTTTATTCGTTTTGCCATCGTTATTATATATATGTATAATGTTTCGCCTTTGTTGACACTTTATACTATTTTGCCATTACCGATACTTTCGTATTGTATTTTTAAACTGAGTTCAGAAATCAACAAAAGAAGTACCACTTTTCAACAATATTTATCTAAAGTTTCCAGTTTCTCTCAGGAGATATTCTCCGGAATTCGCGTTATTAAAGCCTATTCATTAGAAAATCAACACCAAAATAATATGGTGGCCCTTGCTGACGAAAGCAAAAAGAAAAGTTTGGATTTAGCCAAAGTACAATCACTATTTGGTCCTTTGATGATTGCCCTGATCGGAATTAGTAATTTGGTTGTGATTTATTTTGGAGGTGTAATGTACATTAACGGAACAATCCCAAATATTGGTACGATTGCCGAATTCATATTATACGTAAATATGTTAACCTGGCCGGTAGCTTCTTTAGGATGGGTTTCATCAATGGTTCAGGAGGCAGAAGCTTCTCAGAAACGTTTGAACGAATTTTTAAAAATTGAACCGGAAATCAAAAACAATAATGAAAATTCATCCGATATTCAGGGTTCAATAGCTTTTGAAAATGTGAGTTATACTTATGAAGACACTAATATTGAAGCGCTGAAAAATGTAACTTTCACGGTTAAAAAAGGAGAAACATTAGCCATTTTAGGGAAAACCGGTTCTGGAAAATCAACTATTTTATCTTTGATTTCCCGTTTGTATGATGTTACCGAAGGAAGAATCACAATTGATCAAAATGAAATCAGTACTTTGAACTTAAATGATCTTCGAAACAACATCGGAATTGTACCGCAGGATGCTTTTTTATTCTCAGATACCATTAAAAATAACATCAAATTTGGTAATCAGAATGCGACTGATGAAGAAGTTATGGAAGCAGCAAAAAGTGCTGTGGTTCACGATAATATTATTGCGTTTAATAAACAATATGACACTGTTTTAGGAGAAAGAGGAATCACACTTTCGGGCGGGCAAAAGCAGCGTGTATCTATTGCGAGAGCCATTATTAAGAATCCGGCTATTTTACTTTTTGATGATTGTCTGTCTGCAGTCGATACCGAAACTGAAGAAACTATTTTGAATAATCTGTTCGAAATTTGCAAAGATAAAACCACAATTATTGTCAGCCACAGGGTTTCATCTGCTAAAAATGCGGACAAAATTATCATTCTGGAAGATGGTAAAATTATTCAACAAGGTTCTCATAATCAATTAATAAATCAGGAAGGTTATTACGCATCTTTATATTTAAAACAACTTTCGGAAAAAGAATTACTTTAATTGTTGTGTAATAGATAATTTTTTATGATTTTTGAGTACTATTAATTCCAAAAATGATAGAACGTATTATGAGAGAAAATGACATGTTAGAAAAAGAAGAGATCTTTTCTAAAGTATTACGAGCAGGGAGAAGAACTTATTTCTTTGATGTAAGAGCTACTAAAGCTGACGATTATTATATCACAATTACTGAAAGTAAAAAATTTACTGAAGAAGATGGTTCTTTTCATTTTAAAAAACACAAAATTTACTTGTACAAAGAAGATTTTGGAGCTTTTGCCGAAATACTAGAAGAAATGACTTCATACGTCTTGAACCACAAAGGCGAGGAAGTAATCTCTGAAAGACACCAAAAAGATTTTAAAAAAGAATACGGTTCTGACAAACCTGAAGGACAAAGATCTAGCTTTACTGATATTGATTTTGATGATATTTAGTCCCCAATAAACTTTTTAAAAAGTACGAGTCCAATTTGTCCTGCATTTTGGACTTTTTTTTATTTTAGATTGCAGATTTTAGATTTTTTACTCAAAACTCTTAACCTATTACTTCTAACTCTTAACTTCCAAAAAAAATGAAAAAGATATTCTTTTTACTTAGTATTCTTTTTATTGGAATTTCGTCTTTTGCCCAAAAAGCAGAATATGAAACTAAAACCAACATTCAATATTACAACGCAGCAACCAATAAATCTGACTCTTACATAAACGAAAGATGTGTTTTGGATATTTATTATCCAAAAAACACTAAAAATTTCGCAACAATAGTTTGGTTTCACGGCGGCGGATTGACAGGTGGAAGCAAAGAAATTCCGGAAGCTTTAAAAAATAAAGGTTTTGCCATAATTGGAGTAAACTATAGATTATCACCAAAAGTTAAAGCTGTAAAATGTATTGAAGATGCGGCCGCAGCAATAGCCTGGGCTTTCAATAATATTGCAGGTTATGGTGGTGACACTTCTCAAATTTTTGTTTCCGGACATTCTGCAGGTGCCTATTTGGCTTTGATGAATGGCTTAGATAAGAAATGGCTTCAAAAAGAAGGAATTGATGCTAATAAAATTGCTGGTCTTATTCCGCTTAGTTCACAATGCATTACGCATTTTGAAATTAGAAGAGAAAATGGAATTCCGGAAAAACAACCCACAATCGATGCTTTTGCACCTCTTTATCATGTTCGTGCCGATGCTCCTCCTCTATTATTAATTACAGGAGATCGCGAATTAGAAATGTTAGGCCGCTATGAAGAAAACGCTTATATGGAACGTATGATGAAGTTGGTTGGACACAAAGAAACCAAACTTTATGAACTAGACGGTTATGGTCACGGAATGACAGAACCTGGTTTTCCGCTACTGGTAAACGAAGTAAACCGAATTATAAAAGAAAAACAAACTAAAAAATAATTTAAATAAAATCCACGGCAATGGAAACAAACTTATTAATACTACCCGGACTGGGAAATTCCGGTGACAAGCACTGGCAGACCTTTTGGCATAAAAAATTCGAAAACTCAATTCGTTTAGTTCAGGACAATTGGGATGAACCTGTTCGCGAAGAATGGCTGGCAAGATTAAATGAGGAAATCGCTAAACTCAATCAACCCACCATTCTTGTGGCACATAGCTTAGCCGTTTCATTAGTATTGCATTGGGCAGAAACTAATACAAACAAAAACATTGTTGGTGCCTTATTAGTCGCACCTGCTGATGTTGACTCACCTCAACATACACCTGAATGCACACGAAATTTTTCTCCAATTCCAACTTCAAAATTACCTTTTCCCTCCATTGTTGTTGCAAGCGAAAATGATCCTTACGCTTCATTTGAAAGAAAACAATATTTAGCTGAAAAATGGGGAAGTGATTTTGTAAACGTTGGTCAAAAAGGGCATATTAACTCTGATTCTGATTTAAAATATTGGGAAGAAGGACAATTGATATTGCATCAATTAATTGAAAAAATAGACATATAATTTAACCGCAAAGTTCGCAAAGGTTTTACGCAAAAGTTCGCAAAGCATAATAACACAACGCTTTGCGAACTTTATACTTTTTTCTAAAATATCATTTGAAAAAAAAACTTTGCGAACTTTGCGGTAAAATTTATTGAGTAGAAACTAGCCAATTCTCAACCCATTTTCAATCTTAAAATCAGGAGCCAATAAAATTACGTCTCCCTCCTTGCCTATTGCACCCAAAACCAGACATTCGCTCATGAATTTTCCAATTTGTTTCTTAGGGAAATTAACTACAGCTATAATTTGTCGGTGTACTAAATCTTCTTTTTTATAATGAACCGTTATTTGTGCCGATGATTTTCGGATACCAATCTCGTTACCAAAATCAATTGTTAGCTGATAAGCCGGTTTTCTTGCTTCCGGAAAATCATTCACATCGATTATGGTTCATACTCGCATTTCAGTTCTTTCAAATTCACTCCAGGTTAAATCCATTTTGCTTTAATATAGTTGATTTACAAACCTATTAATTTTGTAATTAATATCGTTAATTCTGTAACCGTTTTTTTTGACTGCGCTTTTAAATTTACGAGTAACAAATTGTAAGCTAACTATTAAAAAAAGCAGAAATGGAAAATACGATACTTAATAGCGACCACTCTCTAAAAGATTTTGATTTTGATATTCACGAACAAAATACTGATAAATACATAAGAACGGCCAAAAATGTACAGCTTTATGTGAAAGATTACGGAAAAGGAAAACCTGTAATTTTAATTCACGGCTGGCCACTCTCTAATGAAATGTGGGAATATCAAATTGAGTTCCTGGTTCAAAATAATTACAGAGTTATTGCATACGACCGCCGTGGTTTCGGTAAGTCATCACAACCTTGGGATGGTTATGACTACGACACCTTAGCTGATGATTTGAGTGAAATTATTGAGCAACTTCAATTAGAAAATGCAACACTTGTAGGTTTTTCTATGGGAGGTGGAGAGGTAGTTCGTTATTTCAGCCGTCATGGTGGAAAAGGTGTCACAAAAGCCGCTTTAATTTCATCGATAATTCCATTTTTAGCAAAAACAGATGACAATCCGGAAGGGCGTCCAAAAGAAAAGGGAGAAGCTACAGCAGCTGCTATTAGAGAGGACAGAATAGGATTTCTTGAAAATTTTGGCAAAATATTTTTTGGCGTTACTATAATCAACAAACCTTTGAGCACGCCATTACTTGAATATTTTACAAAGCTCTGTTCGGCTGCTTCGCCAAGAGCAACACTAAAATGTGCTGAATCTTTAAACAGTACAGATTTTAGAGATGAGCTTCATACTATAAAGGTTCCTACCTTAATTATTCACGGAGATGAGGACAAAAATGTTCCTATTGAAATAAGTTCGAAAAAGACTGCAGAAGCTATAGCCAATAATACTTTTATTGTGTATGAAGGTGCACCACACGGCTTATTTTACACAGCAAAAGATCGTTTGAATGAAGATTTATTGAATTTTCTAAACTCATAAAAAAATTAATTTATATCCAAAGAGGTTTACTTTTCTAGAAAAACTTCTTTGGATATATTTTTACCCTTGTGGTCTTTCTTTTACAGAATTAAAAGTTATTTTTGAATAACTAATTCTTTAAGAAAAATGGCACGAACTCCCTCAAATATTATTCCGCTTGGAACAATTGCTCCGAACTTTCATCTAAAAGACACCAATTCTAATAATGAATACTCGTTTGAAGATGTAAAAGGATTAAAAGGAACACTTGTCATTTTTATGTGCAACCATTGCCCTTTTGTACTTCATGTACTGCCAGAAATAATAATGATCGCCAATGATTACCGTGTTCAGGGATTGGGGGTAGTTGCTATTTCGAGTAACGACATTGACAAATATCCTGAAGATTCTCCAGAATTGATGACTGAGTTTGCTTTTGAAAACAAGATAGATTTTCCTTATTTGTTTGATAAAACACAAGAAGTTGCTAAAGCTTATGAGGCAGCCTGTACACCTGATTTTTTTCTCTATGACAATCAGGATCGTTTATTTTATCACGGCCAATTAGATGATTCCAGACCCAACAATGGAATTCCGTTAAGCGGAAGCGATCTGCGAAGTGCCATTGATGCTTTGATTTACAACAGAAGTTTGAATGAACAGCAAAAACCAAGTGTTGGATGCAGTATCAAATGGAAATAAACTAGCATTTCAATCTAGTTTCCTTTATCTTTACAATTCTATTACATTTTCATGGTGGTGACTATTATATTATTTACAGCTCCGTTGTTGTTGTTTTCTTTAAAAAGAGAACCAATTGCTGTTATAATTATTTCACACAATAAGGCCTTTATTAATTAGGCCTCCGTCTATTTCATTTCTTCTTTAAGGCGGAGGATTTTTTTACCAAATTTTACTATTTATTCTATTTGAAAGATTCATTTTCTTCAAATAAATAATTACTTGTATTTATCCCATTTTTCCAAAAACAAACCATTTTAAAATTTCAATTTTTACACCGGCACAAATTGAGAATACCAAAACACACACTTATAATCAACGTTTAATAAATTAATATTTAGAATATGAAACCAACGCCTATTTTCTGTAAAACAGATTATCAGCTTTTAAGAGAGCTAATTTTAAAAAGTAAGAACGAAACAAATGCTAAAGAAGTCGGTCAGCTTTCGCAAGAATTGGATCGCGCCATTATCAGTAAAGAAAATACTTTAGACCGTTCAGTTATCCGAATCGGTTCCCAGGTTACCATTGAAGATGTAAAGGCAAACAAGCAAATGAAAATTCAGATTGTTTTACCCTCACTATCTAATGTAACGGAGAAAAAAATATCCATTTTAGCACCATTAAGCGTTGCTATAATTGGATTTAAAGAAAACGATCAGGTTGATTGGGAATTACCTGCCGGAATAAAAACTTTAAAAATAATCGCTGTTGACAATAGTACTTCAGACAATTCATAATTTTTTAAACACCTCATCATGAAGGTGTTTTTTTTTATTTCCTTTTGAAAATAAAAAAATCCCACATGCCGTGGGCATATGGGATATTATTTAAAACAATAAAAATTGTTTATAAAACTTATTTTACTTCCATTAATTCAACATCGAAAATCAAAGTTGCGTGTGGTGGAATAACTCCTCCAGCACCTGATGGTCCGTATGCTAAATCAGATGGAATTACAAAACGAGCTTTGTCTCCAACTTGCAATAAAGCGATACCTTCATCCCATCCTTCGATAACCTGACCTTGACCTAATCTAAATTCGATTGGTTTTTTTCTTGGGTAAGAAGAATCAAAAACTTTTCCGTTTTCTAATGACCCTTCGTAATGAACAGCAACAGTTTTTCCAGCTTCCGCTTTTTTACCGTCTCCTTTTTGAATCATTTTGTAACGTAAACCACTTTCTGTTTTATCAAAACCAGCAGCCAATTGCTCCATTTTTGCTTCAGATTCTGCTTTCAAAGCTGCATCTCTTTTTAGACGAGCACCTTTCAAACCAACGAAAGCTTCAATTGCATTCCATTTTTGAGCTTCTTCTCCAACTCTGATGATTTCTAATGTTTCAAGAGCATCACCTTGAGCAACAGCATCAACTACATCCTGACCTTCGATCACATGACCAAAAACAGTATGTTTTCCATCTAACCAAGAAGTTGGAACGTGTGTAATGTAAAATTGAGAACCATTAGTTGCAGGTCCTGAGTTAGCCATTGCTAAAACTCCCGGACGATCGTGTTTCAAACTTGGGTGAAATTCATCATCAAATTTGTATCCTGGATCTCCTGTTCCTGTTCCTTTTGGACATCCTCCCTGGATCATAAAATCAGGAATAACTCTGTGAAAATTTAATCCATCATAGAATTTTTGTCCTTGAGGTTTTACTTTATTTTCCATATTTCCTTCTGCAAGAGCTACAAAATTCCCTACGGTTCCTGGTGTTAAATCGTGTGTTAGTTTTACTAAAATCGAACCTTTGCTTGTGTTGAATTTAGCGTATATTCCGTTTTCCATGTTGTTATTTTTAATTTTGATTGCAAATTTACGAATTAATTTTTTATCTCTTTTTTAGATTTTGATTTATATGTGAATCCGTAAACTGTTAATGATAATAATGATAAAACCACGCAACCTATTGCTACGGCATGCCATCCACCTAATTTCCACAAAAATAATCCATACGCAGATCCTGCAGCTGTTCCTAAAAAGCTAAACGACATAAATACCGTATTTAATCTGTTTCGGGCTTCTGGCAACAATGAATATACTCTTGTTTGGTTTGAAATGTGAACACCCTGAATTCCTATGTCAATAAAAACAATTCCAATCGCAATTCCGATGACGCTTTCTATTGAAAAATAGAAAATGATAAAACTTAATAATATCAATAAACAGCCATACCCAACGGCAACTCTGGAACCGCCTTTATCTCCTAATCTTCCAACTAATGGCGCGGCTAAAGCTCCGGAAGCTCCTACAATTCCAAATAAACCAATTGTTGCACTATTAAAATCAAAAGGTTTTCCTGAAAGCAATAAAACCATCGTAGTCCAGAAAGCACCAAATTGTGCAAAACTAAATACGTTGATTATTGTTGCTTCACGTAATATGGGTTGCGTTTTTATAAGTGTAAAAAGAGATTGAATTAATTGTCCATAAGTTCCCTGAAACTGAGGTTTATTTACAGGAAATTTATTCTGAATCACAAAAAAGATCAAAAGACAAATTCCGGCAGCGATATAAAACATTGATCTCCAGCCTAAAACCTGACCAATAAAACCACTTAAAGTTCTGGAAAGTAAAATCCCAACCAATAAACCGCTCATAATTGTTCCGATAACTTTCCCTCGCTGTTCAACAGAACTTAAGGAAGCAGCTAAAGGCAAAATAAGCTGCGGCACAATCGAAGTAATTCCGATTAATAAAGAAGCAATTTGCAAAAGAAAGAAACTTTTTGCCGTGGCTGCTAAGATTAAAGCAATTACAGAAGCAAAAGTGGTTATTAAAATTTGCTTTTTACGCTCCAGTTTATCACCAAGCGGCACCATAAAAAACAATCCAATCGCATATCCGGCTTGTGTCAGATAGGTTATTGTTCCCGCGCTGGCTTCAGGAATTTTAAATTCGTTGGCAATTAAAACAATTAAAGGCTGGCAGTAATAAAGATTTGCAACTATAAGTCCAGTGCAAGCTGCCATAAATAAGACATTCGTTTTGGATAAATTCATTTTGCAAAAATACCAATCTAATTGTAATCAAAACTTTAAAAAAAGTATAAATTTTTCAAGGTTAAGATCAAATCAGACTGGTATTTTAGAAATTATATGGCCTTTTAAACTTTTATTTTTTCATAAAATCTTCACGAATCGGACTAAATACATCGGTTAACATTCCTTCTTCTAAACAAACTACACCATGAATTGCGTGAGGCGGAATATAGAAGCTATCGCCTTCTTTTAATGTCTGCGTAACTCCGGAAATCGTTACATCAAATTTACCACTTGAAACATAAGTTACCTGCGTGTGGTAATGTTCGTGTAAAGTACCAATTCCACCTTTTTCAAAATGAACATTAACCAGCATAACGCGATCATCGTAGGCCAGGATTTTACGTTTGATTCCTTCACCAACAACTTCCCACTCTATATCATCTCCTTTTATAAATTCTTTACTTGTTCCGAAACTTTGCATATTAACTCTATTTAATTACCTTATTTATTTTATTGAATCCTTTTTAGGTCTTTCTTCATTAACTCTATTCCTTCAGCTAAATTGTTTTCCTTAAAAAACTTTTCTAATTCTACTAATCGTTTTTTATTATCGTATTTAAATCCTGAATTTAACTTTCTTTGACAGAGAGAACACAATCTGATAAAGTGTCTGTCTGTTTCCGGCATGCTATTGGTGCCATTCATCACGCAATTAGCATTAATACAATGATGTAGCCCAAACATATGTCCGATTTCATGTGAACAAATTTTCAACAATCGATCTAAACATAAATTAAAATCAGCTTCTTGTTGCATTCTATAAATAGAACTTACTGCAATTTTATCTCTGTAGGAGGCCAATCCAAAAACATAATTCCATTCGGGTTTGGGATATAAATCCTTTTCTGTTATTGCCATTAAAGCAATTCCATTATGCGTTTCTTCTTCTTTCAGAACATCGGTTAAAATATAACCTGCCAAAAATTGTTCTTGTCCTACATCGCCAATTCGTCTGGCGTTATTAGGAATAATATCGTTTGAAACATTTTCTAAAACCTTTGTTTCTAATTGAAAGAAAATCTGCAAATACTGACGTACTAATTCAATTTGTTTTAATTGCACCGAATTAAATTTTCCAATAGGTTTTAAATAGATAATATTTTCTTCTTTAGATGGAACAATATGTGGTGTTTTTATGAACTGCTTAAAACTCTGTCCTTTTTCTATATGAGTATCCAGCCATTCACCAAAAGTAGGCTCCTCAAGTTTAACATCATTAATTTGAATGTCTGTAAAATAAGGTTGCGGTGGTAAATTTTCTTCCGGATTTGGTTGTGCCTTTGGACTTGAATTTTCTTTTTTATCTGATTGACACGAACAAAGAACCACCAAAAACAGCAAAAGAAGTTTCTTCATAAATTAGATTATTTTTTTATCCTGCTTTTGCAACTTTCTCTAAAGTTGACTTTACATCTTCTGGAAGTTCATAACACAAAGTATATAACTGTAAACCTATTTCTTTTTTATCCATGGTAAAGGCAAATGATAGCTAAGCTAAAACTGCTGTTGCAGTCAGACTCGTATTTATAATAAAGTTTCGTCTTGTGATCATTTTTTATCTTAAAAAATCCGAAAGTAAATCTACTCTTTTTATTGAAATGCTATTACATTTCAATAAAAAATTGATTTTCTTGCGCTGCCAATCTGTGACGAAAATTCTTATTAGTTTCGGCATTATCTTTTTTTGTTAAATAACTTTTAAACTAATTCCTTAAAAATAAACTTTTCATCATAATCAACTTCAAATTTTTCAAGAAAATCAATATACTCTTCTTTAAAAGTTTTCTTCTTATGATGCAATTCCTGACTTTGAATATAATTAACTACTGCATTTAATTGTGATTTACTATATGAAAATGCTCCATATCCTTCTTGCCATTCAAAATGACTTTTAGAAAACTTACTCATATTAATCCACTTTGAAGAATCTTGTTTGATATTTTTCATCAAATCAGAAATTGATTGTGCTGGTCTAATTCCAATTAAAATATGGACATGGTCCGAAACACCATTTATGGCTAAAAGTTTATGATTGTTATTTTTAATAATTCCTGCAATATATTTGTAGAGTTCTTCTCTCCATTCCTTGTCTATGATTGCCTGTCTAAATTTTACTGCAAAAACAAAATGAATATGTATTTGAGTGTATGTATTTGCCATAATATGTAGTCCCTACGGGACAATTTCGTGTAAAAATATTCTTTTTTCTATCAACATTTTGTTCATAGCGGAACATTGTAAAAACATCCAAATTATCATTTTTGATATTTTTAATAGTTGATTTTCACAAACAAAGATATTGTTATTTTTATAAGAATAAACTTATTTTTATATATTTTAATAAGTGCTCTTTCTCTATATTGAGAAATAACAAATTTAAAAGAGAATATTCCGTTAGGAATTATATGTTGTTAGAAAAAAAAAGACGCCTCGCCCACAATGTCCCGTAGGGACGACATATAATACATAACATCATTATTTATTTCTTCGTAGTATCTGCCTGAAAGTTGTCGAAATAAGTAAAATCTTTGGTAATCAATCCATTTTCAATTGTAAAAACAGTACAAATAGGCAATTCTAATTTTGAATTATCTGGTGCTGTTCCGGTTGAAATAAATTCTACAATGATATGATTTTCTCCGGAAGGATAAATTTGAATAATTTTATCGTGCAAATCAGGGAAAATTTCATTTAACTCGGCATATTTATCTTCTGTTTGTTTACGAGTTTGTTTTACGATTCCTTTTCCTAAAGAAGGATCTTTAAAATCAGCTGTTTCCGTATACATTTCAGCCATTTTTTTCCAATTATGACTATTGAAATACTCAAAATATTGTTTTACTATTTTTTCGTTTTTTGAAGTATCAAGGTTTTTTGGCTCCTTTTGATTGTTACAGGAAATAATTATGAAAGCCATAACTATTAGTGCGCTTACTTTTCTCATTAGTCTTTACTTTTAAATTACTACAAATCAACAATTAAAGAGTTTAAATATAGTAAAAACTGAAAGAAATTTCTATAAGAAATTGAAATTAAATCTTTGCAATGGCAAAAATATTATTTTAAATAACATGCTATTTATACAAATAATTGGGTCAAACATTTGACATTTGTTTTTTTCAAATTCTCAATTATTTACTTTGTATCTTTGCAACCTTGAACTTTTGAAGAAAAACAATGCGAATTGACATTATAACAATTTTACCAGAATTATTAAGAAGTCCTTTTGAGGCTTCGATTATGAAACGTGCAATAGACAAAGGTTTAGTCGAAGTACATTTTCATAATTTACGTGATTACACTACCAATAAACAAAAAAGTGTCGATGATTACCCGTTTGGAGGTGGTGCCGGAATGGTAATGACCGTGCAACCAATTGACGACTGCATTACGCATTTGAAAAGTCAACGCGAATATGATGAAATCATATATATGTCACCTGATGGAGAAACGTTAAATCAAAAAATGGCCAACACCATGTCTATGTATGAAAATATTATAATTTTATGCGGACATTATAAAGGTGTAGACCAGCGTGTTCGTGATCATTTTATTACCAAAGAAATTTCGATTGGAGATTATGTTCTATCTGGAGGAGAATTAGGTGCTTTGGTTTTATCAGATGCTTTGATCCGATTGATTCCGGGTGTTTTAAGTGATGAAACTTCGGCTTTGACAGATAGTTTTCAGGACAATTTGCTTTCAGGACCAATCTATACAAGACCTGCTGATTACAAAGGATGGAAAGTACCAGAAGTTTTGACAAGCGGGCATTTTGCAAAAATCGACAAATGGCGCGAAGATATGGCCTACGAGCATACTAAAAACAGACGCCCTGATTTGCTTGAAGGGCATTAATTTTTTTTTAGGCTGGTATAAAATCTACTAAATAACTTACCCCTTTTCGATTTATCTTTTTTTTATTATATTTAAACTATTGAAATTCATTTATTTATATATTAATTTTAAAAAATAAACTCATGAAAGAAGTAATAGTAAAATTAAGTTTCTGTCTTGCCTTTTTAATTTCTACAGCAGCTGCCGGACAAGGTTTAAGTAAAAAATCTTTGGTTTCTGAATTAAACAAAACTGAAGGTGTTTCGCTAGATGCTAAACAAAAAAGCAGCTACGAAAAAGCCAACAATAATCTGGTAACCGGTGTGCTTAATCTGGATAAAAAATCACTACCAAAAAATGACCGCGACAGCAAAATTGACGGTTTATTTAATAAAAGAGATAAAGATTTGAAATCTTCTTTAGGGATAGACAAATACACTGATGTGAAGAAAAAGACAGACAAGAATATCAAGCAAATTCAACGAAAAATAAAGCTCGCAAAACTAGTTATGTAATTAAAAACTAGAAAATTACAGTGATTTCAAACTTTAAAAAAATAATTTACAATTTACAATTTATAATTCATAATTATTTTCTACATTTGCACCCGAATTAGACTAACCTCTGGCGAGATCCGTGAATGTTGCTCTATTATAAAACCATAATTATAAGATATCATGGCAGATTTAATGAAATTCGTTCAAAACGAATTAGTTGCTAAAAAAGATTTCCCTGTTTTTGGAGCTGGAGATACTATCACAGTTTTCTACGAAATTAAAGAGGGTGAAAAAACAAGAACTCAGTTTTTTAAAGGAGTTGTTATTCAAAGAAGAGGTTCTGGTAACACAGAAACTTTTACTATTCGTAAAATGTCAGGAGCAGTTGGAGTTGAGCGTATCTTCCCAGTAAACTTGCCAGCTTTACAAAAAATTGAAATCAACAAGAAAGGTGCTGTACGTAGAGCTAGAATTTTCTACTTCAGAGAACTTACTGGTAAAAAAGCTAAGATTAAAGATAAAAGAAGATAATCATTTATCTCTTTGTTATAAAAAACTCGTTTCATATCATTTGAAACGAGTTTTTTTTTATGCCAAATTTTTAAAATATCAAAACCGTAAAATTTTAATATCAAAATCATCGATTTGACAATTTAAAGATTACAAAATAACAATCTGATAAATCCTGTATTTCTCTCTAAAACTACACCGTTTTCGGACTGATTTTATTATATTTGCTCCGCTCATTTTGAGCCGACTATACCTTTTCCATCGCCATCCTTTGACGATACGATTATAAAAAAAAAAAAAAAATGACACAGAATTCAAAAATTTTTTACACCTTAACTGATGAGGCGCCTCTATTAGCGACTTATTCTTTGTTACCAATTGTTCAGGCATTTACTGCTACGGCTGGGATTGCTATTGAAACCAGAGACATTTCGTTAGCAGGTAGAATTTTATCTAATTTTCCTGAGGTTTTAACAGATGCTCAAAAAACGGGAGATGCATTAGCTGAACTTGGTCAATTAGCAACACAACCTGAAGCTAACATCATCAAATTACCAAACGTATCTGCATCAGTACCGCAATTAAAAGCGGCTATTGCAGAATTACAGTCTCACGGTTACAAAATTCCTGATTTTCCCGAAGAGCCTCAAAATGATGCAGAAAAGGAAATTAAAGCAAAATATTCTAAAGTTTTAGGTTCTGCTGTAAACCCTGTTTTACGCGAAGGAAACTCTGACCGTAGAGCACCAAGAGCCGTTAAAAACTTTGCAAAAGCAAATCCACACTCTATGGGTGCCTGGTCTGCTGACTCAAAAACTAAGGTAGCTTCAATGCCAAATGGTGATTTCTACGGAAGTGAAAAATCACTTACTGTTGCTGAAGCTAATGATGTAAAAATTGAATTCGTTGCTAAAGATGGTACAACTACCGTTCTTAAAGCAAGTACTCCTTTAAAAGCAGGAGAAATAATCGACAGTTCTGTTTTAAGTGTGAACAAATTGAAATCTTTTGCTGCTGAAGCAATTGCTGATGCTAAAAAAGAAGGTTTATTACTTTCTGTTCACTTAAAAGCAACAATGATGAAAGTTTCAGATCCAATTATCTTTGGCGCTATCGTTGAAGTTTATTTTGCTGATCTTTTCAAAAAATACGAAGCTTTATTCAATGAATTAAACATTGATACCAGAAATGGTTTAGGCGATATCTATGCAAAAATTGCAGGAAGACCTGAGCAAGCTGAAGTTGAAACTGACATTACTAAAGCGATCGAAAACGGACCAGCTTTGGCAATGGTTAATTCTGATAAAGGAATTACAAACTTACACGTTCCTTCTGATGTAATTGTTGATGCTTCTATGCCGGCAATGATCCGTACTTCTGGACAGATGTACAATAAAGAAGGAAAACAACAAGACACTATCGCTATCATTCCAGATCGTTCTTACGCTGGACTTTATACTGCTACAATTGATTTCTGTAAAAAACACGGTGCTTTTGATCCTAAAACAATGGGAAGTGTTCCTAACGTAGGTTTAATGGCTCAAAAAGCGGAAGAATACGGATCTCACGACAAAACTTTCCAAATGAAAGGAGACGGAGTTGTTCGTGTTGTTGATACAAACGGAAATGTTTTAATGGAACAAAACGTTGAAACAAATGACATTTTCAGAATGTGTCAGGCAAAAGACGCTCCTATTCAGGACTGGGTTAAATTGGCTGTAAACAGAGCTCGTTTATCTGATACTCCTGCTGTTTTCTGGTTAGACGAAAACAGAGCACACGACAGAGAATTAATTGCAAAAGTTCAAAAATATTTAAAAGATCACAATACAGTTAACTTAGATATCCGTATCTTAAATCCGATTGCTGCAACTGAATTTACTTTAGACAGAATCATCAAAGGTTTAGACACTATCTCTGTAACTGGAAACGTTTTACGTGATTATTTAACTGACTTATTCCCAATTTTAGAATTAGGTACTTCAGCTAAAATGTTATCTATCGTTCCATTAATGAATGGTGGTGGATTGTTCGAAACTGGTGCTGGAGGTTCTGCTCCTAAACACGTTGAGCAATTTACTGAAGAAGGTTATTTACGTTGGGATTCATTAGGAGAGTTTTTAGCCCTTGGTGCTTCATTAGAGCATTTAGGCCAAACTTTAGACAATTCTAAAGCTATGATCTTAGCTGAAACACTTGATGAAGCTAATGATAAATTCTTAGCAAATGATAAATCTCCAGCTCGTAAAGTTGGTCAGATTGACAACCGTGGATCTCATTTCTACCTTGCATTTTATTGGGCTCAGGCTTTGGCTGCTCAAAATAAGGACGCAGAATTGAAAGCAATCTTCATCCCTATTGCTGCTGAATTTGAAGCTAACGAAGCTAAAATCGATGCAGAATTAATTGGTGCGCAAGGAAAGCCTCAAACACTTGGTGGTTACTACCAGCCAACTCCGGCTTTAGTAAGTAAAGCGATGCGTCCTAGCGAAACATTCAATGCAATTATTGCTAAAATAAAATAAGTAACATATTGTTATAATTATATTTAAAAGACAACCATTAGGTTGTCTTTTTTTTATCTTAACTAATGTTTAACAATTGTAACCCGCTAATATTTAGTAAGAATTCCTAACTATGTAAATCAAAATTACGAAGATGATTACAAAAAAAATCAGTATTTTTATAATTATAATTTTAACGGCTTTTACTTCATTTTCGCAGGAAAAATTCACTTTAAGTGGTACTATTACTGACTTTAAAAATAACGAAACCTTAATTGGTGTCAATATTTATATCCCTTCATTAAAGATAGGAACTACCACTAATGAATACGGTTTTTATTCGCTTACCGCTCCCGCTGGTGAACATCAAATAGAGATTACCTATATTGGATTCCAAACGGTTGAGAAAACTGTTAACTTAAATCAGAATACCAAAATGAATTTCGGACTGAATGAAGGCGGCGAAGAACTTCAGGAAGTTATTATTAAAGATAATAAAGGAAAAATCAATATCAAGTCGCCAGAAATGAGTGCGAACAAACTCTCAATCACCACTATCAAAAAAATGCCGGTTGTTTTGGGAGAAGTCGATGTTTTAAAATCAATTTTATTACTTCCAGGTGTAACTAATGCGGGTGAAGGTGCTTCCGGATTCAACGTTCGTGGTGGTGGCGCTGATCAGAATTTAATTTTATTAGACGAAGCTACAATATTTAATTCTTCACATGTTTTTGGTTTCTTCTCTGTTTTTAATCCGGATGCTATTAAGGATTTAAAACTATATAAAGGAGGAATTCCGGCACGTTACGGCGGAAGAGCTTCTTCTGTTCTGGATATTTATCAAAAAGATGGCAGCAGCAAAGATTTCCATGTAAATGGAGGAATAGGCTTAATTTCAAGTCGAATTCTAGCCGAAGGTCCTATCGTAAAAGATCGTGGCTCGTTTTTAATTGGGGGAAGAGCTTCTTATGCACATTTATTCCTTAAACTATCAGAAGACCAGAAAGATAATTCAGCTTACTTTTATGATTTAAATACTAAACTGAGCTACAAACTAAACGATAATAACAATTTGTATTTATCAGGATATTTTGGGCGCGATGTTTTCAGCTTAAACAAAAGCTTTACCAATATCTATGGAAACTCAACTTTAAATCTTCGTTGGAATCATTTATTTTCTGAAAAATTATTTTCAAACCTTTCCTTGATTTACAGTGATTATTACTATGGATTAGATTTGGATTTTGTGGGTTTCAAATGGGATTCAGGCATCAGAAATTATAATATCAAATACGATTTCAAACATTATATTTCGGATAAATTCAAACTGAATTATGGCTTAAACGGAATCTATTACGAATTTAATCCCGGAACAATTAAACCTAGTGATCCGGAATCTGGAATTAACCCCGATCAATTAGACAAAAAATATGCTTTTGAGCCTTCTTTTTATATTGATGCTGAAAATCAGCTTTCAAAAAAAATTACTATTGCCTACGGATTACGCTATAGCTTATTTTATCGTTTGGGAGAATCAACAGTTAATTTATACGAAAATAACAATGCAGTTGTCTTCAACTCTGATTTACAGATTTACGAAAAAGGAACTCCAATAGACACTAAATATTACGGAAAAAATAAGGTTATCAAAAGCTATAATAATTTTGAACCCCGTTTTTCAGCTTCTTATCAATTAAACGATGATCAGGCTATTAAAGCGAGTTATAACCGAATGGCACAATATCTTCAGTTAATTTCAAATACCTCATCTCCTACTCCTCTTGATGTCTGGATGCCTAGTGATACTTATATTAAACCACAAATTGCGGATCAGGTTGCTTTGGGTTATTTTAGAAATATTAAAAACGGTGCTTATTCTTTAGAAGTCGAAACGTATTATAAAGAAATTCAAAATCGTCTTGATTATATTGATGGCGCCGATCTGATTGCAAACAATGCGATCGAACAAGTAATTCTAAATGGACAAATGCGGGCATATGGCTTAGAATTGATGTTCAAAAAAAATGAAGGTCGATTCAATGGTTGGATTTCCTACACTCTATCCAAATCAGAACAACAAACACCGGGAAGAACTCCTGAAGAAATAGGAATTAATAACGGGCAATGGTATAGTTCTGCGTACGACAAAACACATAATTTAGCTATAACTTCTGCTTATAATCTTAACGAAAAATG
This sequence comes from Flavobacterium sp. LC2016-12, assembly GCF_015351595.1. Taxonomy (GTDB): domain Bacteria; phylum Bacteroidota; class Bacteroidia; order Flavobacteriales; family Flavobacteriaceae; genus Flavobacterium. Next base: position 75,976 of record NZ_JADKPT010000007.1, read on the forward strand.
GTCTTTTGGTGCTAACTTTGCTTTACAGTCCGGACAACCGGTAACTTACCCAAACGGACAATATGAATATTTAGGAATAACTGTCCCAAGTTACGGTTTAAGAAACGAGAATCGTCTTCCTGCTTATCATCATTTAGATGTTTCGGCGACCCTAATACCAAGAAAAAACAAAGACAGAAACTGGAAAGGCGAATGGGTTTTTAGTATCTACAACTTATACAATCGCAAAAATGCAGCTTCTATTAATTTTCGTCAGAATGTAGACACTGGTCAAAACGAAGCGGTAAAAACATCCATATTTGGAATTGTACCTGCTGTGAGTTATAATTTTAAATTTTAAAAATCATTTCTGCCTAAGAAGTAAAAAAATATAGCATGAAAAAAGTAACTTTACTAATCGTATTTTTTATATCAATTTTCTTCACAAGTTGTGAAGAAGTAGTTGATGTTGATCTGGACACTGCACCACCAAAACTAGTAATCGAAGCTGCAATAAACTGGCAAAAAGGAACAACAGGAAATGAGCAGACAATAAAATTAACTACGACAACTGGTTATTTTGAAAACGTAATTCCAACTGTTTCCGGTGCAACTATTTATATCGAAAACAGTCATAACGAAAAATTTAATTTTATTGAAATTAAAAAAACTGGCCAATATGTATGTAGTAATTTCACACCTGTAATCGACGAACAATACAAATTGACCGTAATCAGTAGGGGAAATAGATACATCGCAAATGAAACTTTAAAATCGGTAGCGCCTATTACCCGAATAGAGCAAAATAACGAAGGTGGTTTTACAGGAAAAGATATCGAAATAAAGGCATTTTATAATGATCCGGCTGATGCAGATAATTTTTACTTATACAAATATGTGTACTCTAATAAAGTCAAATCAAGCTATTATGCAGACGAGGATAAGTTTTTTAATGGTAATGAATTTTTTAGTCTTTCAGATGATGACGAATTAAAAGTTGGAAATGAAATCGAAATAACGCATTACGGAATTTCAAAGCAGTATTATAATTATATGAATATTTTGGTAAGCATTGCAGGTAGTAATGTTGGAGGTCCCTTTCAATCTCCTCCCGCAACTGTAAAAGGCAATATCGTCAATGTAACTCAAAAAGAGAATTATCCTTTAGGCTATTTCTCACTTTGCGAAACCGATTTAGCAAAATACACTATCAAATAAACCAGCGAAAATGGAGGCCCAAATTAAAATCTTAACCGAAAAAAAATTAATCGGCAAACATATCATTATGTCGTTTATGGAAAATAAAACCTTTCAATTATGGAACAGTTTTATGCCAACACGAAAGGAAATAAAAAATACGGTCGATTCTAATTTATATTCGCTTGAAATTTTCCCACAAGATTATTTCGATAATTTTGATGCTAATAGAACATTCCAAAAATGGGCAGCAGTTGAAGTCAAAAGCTTAGATACAATTCCATCTGAAATGGAAACTTTAATAATTCCAACCGGAGTATATGCTGTTTTTATACATAGAGGGCCTGCTACTGAAGCGCATCAAACATATCACTGTATTTTTGCAGAATGGCTTCCCAATTCTGAATATACAGTAGATGACAGACCGCATTTTGCTGTAATGGATGAAAGATATAAAAAAGACGATCCTGATTCTGAAGAAGAAATTTGGATTCCTATAAAAAACAGGCCTTAAAAACAAAAAACATCATGCTAACCGAAACTCTAAAATTACTTTTTAATCGGGATCTGAACAAGCTAAAGGTCGAAATAGAATCTTATCAAAATGAAAGTCAAATTTGGGTAATTGACAAAAACATCTCTAATTCGGCCGGAAATCTTTGTTTACATCTCATTGGAAATATTAATACTTATATAGGAACCGAATTAGGAAAAACAGGTTATGTTCGAAATCGTCCATTAGAATTTTCTTTAAAAGATATTCCAAGATCAGAATTAATCAGCAAAATTGACGAGACAATTTTAGTAGTAAATAATACACTTGATTCTTTGACTGAATCTGACTTACAAGCTATTTACCCCCAAATCGTTTTTGAAAAAGAAATGACAACCGAATTCTTTTTAGTTCATCTTTCGACACATTTAGCCTATCATTTAGGTCAAATCAATTATCACAGACGTCTTATTTAATTTTGGATTTTAGATTCTTCAAAATCCAAAATCTGAAGTATAAAATCTTAAATCTTTACTTCGTACATTTGCATCACAAAAAAAAACAGCATGTCATCACATCATATAGTTCGCGACGATCAGGAACCTGCTTTAATCATTGCCAATGGAGCCGCCTGCAATCCTGAATTATTGGGACAATTGCTGGAATGGTCTCCGCTGGTTGTTGTTTTAGATTCGGCTATCGAACGCGTTATTGAATTAGGTATAAAAGTCGATGTTCTATTGGGCGATTTTGATCGTGGCTTTGACCCCGAAATCTATAAAACTTCGCAATATCCAATCGAAATTGTACACACACCGGACCAGGACAAAACGGATTTAGAAAAAGCTTTCGATTATTTAATAGACCGAAAAATCCCTGCCGTCAACGTAGTTTGGGCCACAGGAAGACGCGCCGATCATACTATTACCAATCTTACCAATATTGTGCGTTATCGTGATTTACTTAAAATTGTAATTCTGGACGATCACTCCAAAATATTTCTATTACCAACAAAATTCGAAAAATGGTACACTGCAAAAACACCAATTTCCTTAATTCCAATTGGCGTTGTAAATGGAATTTATTCCAATAACTTAAAATACGAACTGCAAAACGATACACTCACAATGGGGTACAGAACCGGAAGCAGCAACGCTGTTGAACAAGATGGGATTGTAACAATAGTACATCGTGAAGGTGATCTTTTGCTGATGGAATGTTTTGATTAACTTGTTTTAATGAGCATTCTAATTGCCTGAAGAGAAGTCTTTTTTTGGAAATATGACAATCCAATATACTTTTGATAATTTAATTCCAATAAGACAAAATGGCTGACATAGTTGTTTTTATTTAAAATATGTGGCTTTTTTCTTATTTTTAGCAATTAAATTGTATCGCTATGAGATGGGAAGCCAAAATTATTACTTATAAAAAAGAAAAAAGAATTGCAGTATATTTTGAAAAAAATGCCGAATTAATAGTTCGAATAAAAAAACTGGAAGGCTCTCGGTGGAGTCAATCTTTAGGAGTTTGGCATCTCCCTGACACAATTGAAAATAGGGCGCGATTTCATTTGGCTCCCCTTTCTTATTCTTTTCCGTCAGAAGAAGGTATTGAGCAGATAAGAAGATATATCGAATGGCTTTCTTCTAGGAGATACAGCCCAAACACTATCAAAACGTATTCTGAAGCTTTAAAATCTTTTTTGGTATTCTATAGAGAAAAAAAGATTGTCGAAATTACCAATGAAGATGTAGTTATTTACAACAATGAATATATCCTTAAAAACAATCTTTCTTCTTCTTATCAAAATCAAATTGTCAATGCCATAAAATTATTTTTTACTACTATACGAGCAACCAAAATTGAAATTGACAAAATTCATCGCCCCAAACGGTCAAAAATTTTGCCTAATGTTTTGAGTAAAGAAGAAATAAAATTGATTTTGAACGCACATTCTAACATCAAGCACAAAACAATGCTTTCGTTGATTTACAGTTGTGGGTTGCGTCGAAGCGAGCTTCTAAATTTAAAACCTGCCGATATTGACTCTAAAAGAGGAATTGTCATTATTAAACAAGGTAAGGGCAAAAAAGACCGAATTGCGCCTTTGTCTCTTAAAATATTAGAAATGCTTCGGGATTATTATACTATTTGCAGGCCAAAAACCTGGCTCTTTGAAGGACAGAATTTAGGAGAACAATATTCTGAATATAGCTTGCAAAACGTTTTAAAACAAGCTCTTAAAAAAGCAGGTATTAAGAAGCAAGTCACCCTTCATTGGCTGCGTCACAGCTATGCTACCCATTTACTGGAAACCGGTACTGATTTGCGTTATATTCAAGAATTACTAGGACACACCAGTAGTAAAACGACCGAAATATATACTCATGTAAGCACCAAAAACATTCAACAAATTAAAAGTCCTTTCGATAATTTATAACTAAAAATGTATATATTTGAAATAAATAATATGTAATAATTATCACACATATCTAACTGAATTTTGGTGGCTTTGTGTGATTATGTCACACATATAAATAAGTTAGCTGTAATGGCACCGCAGAAAAACCAACATATGAAGATTAATTTATTACAACTAAAGGAAAAACTTAAAACTCTATCTGGCGACGATTTTGACTTTGAAGTAGCAGACTATTTGTTGACAATCAAATTTGACGAAAAGATTCTTAATCAAATGCAGAAGCGAGTTGTATCTACTAACATTCTTGATAATGAAGTTTTCAATGGCGGTTTTGACCAATTTTACTTGAATAACGAAGATGAATATATTGACGACGCAATTGATGGATTACGTGAATTTGGAGCAACCGAATTTCTTGAACTTGCGATTAAATCAAAAGAAATTTACTTAAGGGACAAAGAGCTTTATGCACATGACCGAAATCCTCATTTTGATATTCTCGATGACAGGTTTTATGAATTGAATCATTACGGTGAATTAAGAATTAAGTATGTTAAAGCGCATGTAGACGAAATAATAAAGTGAATACAGAACTGAACGCACAAAAGCCACTACAGCTAACAGCCGTTTGGCGAGATTGGGGTTTTAGGTTGAATTTAAAGTTGGTTTTGTATTTGGAAAATTTGTGTTTAACCGAAAAATCCCGCATCTTTATTCCCCAACCTCGCCAAGCGCCAGAACGTTGTGCGTGATTGCTCCCAAATTGGAAATCAAAAAGCCGAAAACTAATTGGAAGGAGGAAAATTGGAATCTAAAAAGCAGAAACTTGAAAATTGGATTTCGATAAACCGAAACTTGAAAATTTAAAATCTGAAAAGCAGAAACTTGAAAGCTGGATTTTGACAAACTAAAATCGGAAAATCGGAACCTGGAAAATCGAAATCTAAAAGCAGAAAATAATATTGAAACTGCATAACCGAACTGTTGGCGATTTTCAGAACTTGCTCACTTTGCGTGTCGCAACCTCGCACAACACACGTCTCTAGCTATTTGCAAGTTTAGTGGAATTATCGTTTTTAATTCCTATTTTCGTTTAGCCGAAAAGACTCGTTTCCATAAGTTGCAAACAGCTAGAGGCGCGAGAACGTTAGCGGTCATACAACACCACCACGAAAGCATGACAGAGATTAAAGTAATTTTCCGTTTTAACATTTCTGAGATTGTATTCAAATCTATTGAACAAACTATTATTTCTGATAAACACCTAAATATCATAACAGGCGACAGAATTAGAGAGGAATTTCTAAAGGGAGAAAGTGCCATTGCAAATGAAATTAATAATTTTATGAATGAAGGAAAATTAATTCCTATTGAATATTGGTATCCCTTTTGGACTGCTCAAATTATTGAAGGACAGGTTAATGTTTTCACTTCAATGATTGGTAATATAGACCAATTTAAAGAATTTGAAAAGTGTCTTAAATTAAAAAATTATAATTTGACAGAGATTATATATTTGAAAGTAAATAGAATTGATGAATTGACGGAATTAGCAAAACTGAAATACGGGAAAATTTATAATCAATCCGACATACTAAAAAAACATATCATAGATTATCAGATAATGAGAGAAGAAATAATTGAATACAGCAAAAATAAATACGAAATTATCATTAAAGACTTTTTTGAAAGTGAAATTAAAATATAAATGTACGACCGCTAACAGACGTTTGGCAAGATTGGGGTTTTTAGGCTTAATGGAAAGTTGGTTTTGTATTTGGAAAATTTGTGTTTAACCGAAAAATCTCGCAATTTTATTCCCCAACCTCGCCAAGCGCCAGAACGTTAGCTGACATACAAACCCAGAAAACAAAAAAAACTTACAATTTTGAAAATATTTAAAATACTATTTTTATTAATTCCTTTGTTAAGTTGCGCACAGAAAAAAAATCAACAAAAAATGATAATTAAGGAAATAGAAGACATTTCATTTGGAGTCCTTTTAGATTCTAACGATAAATTAATTAAAGGAGAATACTCCAGAAATAGCTATGCAGATTTTAACTTAAAGTCGACTTTTAACAATAAAGGATTAATTGTAGTAGAGCAAAAAATATACTTTAATCCTGATAGAATAATAACATCAAAATATTATTATGATTCAAATTTTAATGAAATTAAAAGTACCTCTTCAAATTCTGACAACACTATAGATTTGATAAATGACAAAATATTTAATAAAAATAATAAACTCGAAAATTGGATTCATATATCAAACAACAATCAATCGAAAACTGAAAGAAAATATAAATATGATTCTCAAAGCAAATTGGTAAGAATTGATGAATATGAAAATGGAAAATTATTAAACTATGAAACTGTGACTCATATTAATGATAGAGAAATACGGAATTATTATAATTCAATCAACGAATTATTATGGCAAGAAACAAAAACTAAAAATTATGTAGAAACTAATTACTTCAAAAATAATGAAATAGAAACATCAACAAAAATTACTTATAAAAACAAATTAAGAGTAAGGTATGAATATAAAAAGTATGCTCAAAATGATAATTATTATAAAAAAATAATTTATTCATACAATAATTTTGGTGATGTTTCTTTAGAAAAAATATATGTTAATGGAAAGCAAGACCAAACAATAAAATATTTATATAAATACGATGATTGCAAAAACTATATTGAACGGATTCAGTACTTTGACAATCATCCAAAATATATAGTAACCCGAAAAATCACATACCACTAATATGTACGTCAGCTAACACACGCTACAACGGATTTGGGCAATTGGTTTAATGGAAAGTTGGTTTTGTATTTGGGATGATTTGGCAAATCCGAAAATAGGGCTTAATTTAGTCCCAAACCCGCTGTAGCACGAGAACGTTATGTGCAATATTTCAAAACAAGTTCACTAAATGAATATTAGAATTTTTAAATTATTGTTTTTAATCTTAATGTTTTCTACTTATGGATGTGGAACAGGAGTAGGTGAATGGACAATCTCAGAATTATATGCTCAAAAGATTGAAGGAACTTCAAAAATATTATATAAATATGATGCTTGGGGAGGGCGCGATTCAAATGCTAACGGTTTTATTATTTTAGACTCTTCAGAAACTTTTAAAATTGATTTACAAAATAATTTGCCTTTCTATAATCTTTCAGATATTCCAAACAAAACAAAAATAGAAGGGATAACACATGAATGCTACAATTCTTGTGGGGATGATTATTATAAATCTCAACCGATCTTTAAACCGATGAAAATTAAAAAATCTGAATCGAATGGTATCAATATTGAAACTATAATTTATCAATATCGTGGCTATTCTGAAAAAGATGGTGGATTAGAAAGATATGTCTTTGAAAAAATCGTAGAGACAAAAGACAGTTTATTTTTCTATAATTTAAATGATGTAGAGAGTATGGATGGAATTCATCTTGATGAACTAAAAGTTAAAAAAGGCGAAATTTATCTTCAACAAAACGATAATGGAGAAATAAAGAAAATTATTGTGGAACAACGAAGTTTAAATCCAAAAACAAAAGAACTTATTGACGGAAGAACTTGTTTTCTAACTCCAAAAAATAAAATATTTGCAAAAGAATTGTCTGAAAGAGGAATATTTAGAAAAATAAAAACGGCAAAATAATACTGCACATAACAGCTACTACAACGGATTTGGGTAATAGGCTTAATGGGAAGTTGGTTTTGTATTTGGAAGATTTGGCAAATCCGAAGAATGAGTTTAATTTAGTACCAAACCCGCTGTAGTACCAGAACGTTGTACGTCATTTTAAACAAAACCCGAAAACAAAAGAAATTGAGTTGGATAAATAAAATATTTGGAACAAAAAAGGTAGAGAAAATACCAACTCGAAAAATTGACTATATCCAAATAACGAAAGATTGGAACGCTGACCCAGTTTCACCTGAAATTGAATTAAAAGTGGACGGAATTGACTTAATAATGGATATTTATCTCAATCATTTCCAATTCGACAAATATCAAGAAGGCGACAAAGTTAAAATCCGATTTAAAAACTGTGCTGAATATTCTCTGAATACCTGTAATCACGAAGGATTTTACTATGGTCAGTATAGAATTAAACCAACGGAATTAGAATGGGGCGAATTCTATGAAATTAAAAGTGGATTAGATAGAAAATTACCGAATCCAATTAAGAAAATTCAAAACGATAATTCGGACAGAAAACATTTCATATTCTTTTTTAAAGATGAGACATTCGAATGCCTTGCTTCTGACTACTATTTAGATTTTTACAACGAAAAGGTACTAAAGTACTGTAAAACCTATAAAGTAGTATTAGGAGACAAAGAAATTGGAACTTCAAAACTCGAAAAAGCAGACGCACCAATGGGAGTTGCATTTGGACTAATTGAATTCAATGGAATTAAAACGCCATACGAATTCTTCAAAGAATACTGCTTGAAAAATAATATTGTAATAAATACTGACGACCCAGAATTTGAATTTATTGATACTCAAGTGATATCAGAATTAAAAGTATTCAGACCGGATGGACTTGAAATAAAAGGAGTTGCTGGAAATGCAATTACGGGTATGAAAGATGAAGGATACGAAATCTCAATTTTTGGAATAAGTTACCCATTTTACGAGGAGGAATTTCCTCATCACGTTGAACACTATGAAAATATGTTTAAAAAAGAATAAAAAAACGAACGCACAACAAGGGTTTTGCAATAGTGGGGCGAAACTGCAAAGTTCAACGGTAGTTCTTCGATTGAACTTTTGTGCAAAATTGAGGTTTTGTGCTTCGATTGCCCCACCATCGCAAAGCCCCGAAACGTTGGGCGTCAGTGTACCGCAGAAGAGGAAATTCAGTACTTCACAACATAATAAAATATGACATATAAAGATTTCTTAACAAACTGTTTTGAAGAATTAGAAAAGTTACAAGATAATTTAAATAAGATTTATGATATTAATTCATTTACAAAATGGAATTATGACCAAGCAAGTGGAATAATAACTCTTTCTAAACCTGGCAAAATTATTAATTTTAGATACTATCAAGTTGGAACATATTCAACCAAATCAAAAACTTGGAAATGGTCTTGGGATAATGAAAACACGACAAAAAATGTAGTCGTCGATGCTGAAATAATTAAAGGTTTTGGAATTGCAAATAAGTATGAGAATTTAATCAATGGCGAATTTGATTCTTACGAAGAAATAGGTTGGGAATTATCTTCTATTTGCATTAATTTAATTGGTGGAATCGGAGTTTACAGACCTTTTTATGACCATTTAAAGATTCATATTGTACTAACTGAATTGATAGATAATGAATTAGCAGAAAGAGAAAAGACTAAGTATGTTGATTGTGAAAATCATAACAGAAGAAGAAGAGCCTTTATTTGCCAGCATTTAAACGAAGGCACCAAAAATGGATTTGAAGAATCTTTTGAAACAGTTGAAGATATGGAGTTTGAATTTGAAGATGATGACTTTGTAGCTTGGTGTAACGAATGCGAAAAAATAAGAGCTGAAGAAGATAGTTTAGCAGGAAAATGTTGGGAACAAGGTAAGTTTAAAGTAGTTTGCGAAAAATGTTATTTCAAAATTAAAGAAACTAACCTCTAAAAAACACCGAACGCCCAACAGCTACTACAACGGATTTGGGCAATTGGCTTAATTGAAAAATGGTTTTGTATTTGGGATGATTTGGCAAATCCGAAGAATGGGCTTAATTTAGTCCCAAACCCGCTGTAGTACCAGAACGTTAGCGGATATTTTGTCGGAACCAACAGAAAAACAGTAATTTATAAAGATGAAATCAGAAAATAGAATTATTAGTTATTTAATAATGTTAGTAATTTATTGGTTTTCAACTTCTTTTTTAATCTCGTTAGACGAAATCTTGAAAATTGATAAAGTATTTATAACATTAGGTTTTGGATTTGCATTAATAAATATTGCTTACTCGTTTTTAATATTAAAATGGACTACCTTACTAAATATATTTTGCTCAATTCTTATTGCATCATTAAGCCTTTTTTTGGCTTTAGAAATTGGAAATTTAGGATTGTTTCCAAGTTTTGACCCATATGGAATTTTAACTTCAATAATTACCAATGCTTTACTTTCTATAATATTTTGGGAAACTACTTATCAAATAAAAACGAAAATAAACACAAATAAGAAAGATGAATAAGTTTATAAAAATCATTGAAGACCGAAAATTAGCTTTTAAAATATCCTTATTTTACGTTGGACTTGGTACTTTATCTGTTTGTTCAGTATATCCAAAAGATTTATTTTATGGAGATTGGTCACTTTATGGTTTATTAATAACTTTCCCTGTATCATTGTTGAGTTTTGGCTTTAGATATGTTGAATCAAATCTATTATATCCCGTTTTCTTAATCCAATTAATAATGTTTTTTATAACTTTCTTTTTATTAAGTTTGTTCATAAAAGACAGAAAAACTGTATAAATAAAAAACATCCGCTAACACACGCTACAAACAATTTGGGTATTAGGCTTAATTTAAATGGTTTTGTATTTGGAAGGTTTGGCAAATCCGAAAGATAACGCTGATTTAGCCCCAAACTGCTTGTAGCGCGGGAACGTTAGCGCACATGCAAGCTGACAGAATCTAAAGCAATAAAATATTTACAATTTACAATGAAGAGAATCATTCTAATTGCAATGACAATTATAACAAATCTGACTTTCGGACAAGAAACTGGTACATATCAAAATGACAGCATTTATAAAGTGAACAGCGTTAAAGCGAGATTATGGTATTCGGGTACAAATAAAAAATTGGGAATAACAACATTTTACGATAAAAAAGGAAGACTAATAAAGTACCAATTAGAACCTTTCATGAATGGTTCTCAACGAACAACACACTACTTATATGACTTAAGCGGACGACTAATAGCCATAGCCGACACAACAAAAAATGGTGTGCCTGATGAAAAACAAATTGAGAAATTGAAAAAAATGGGACTTGACCCAAATATGTTGATGAAGAGCGACAAAAATAGACCATCCGTTCAAGTAGCAAAATACGAATTAACTTATTCCAATGACCAATTAGTTAAAATAATTCAATACAATCCAGACGGCTCACTTTACATTGTGGACAATATCAAAAACAATGGAAAGACAAAAATACGTGACTGGTATAGAAATGGAAAACTTGCCGAACAAAGTACTACGGAGTATTTGACTGAATTTCACAAAGAGAGATTTTACGGTTGGGAAATCAGGAATGGGATAAAAAGTGAATGGGATTATAAATTCAAGTATGAATTTGACAATGGTTGTGTTAAAAGTTACACGAGATATGAAGCAGAAATGGAAAAGGAAACTGTCAAATACTTTTATAACAAAAAAGGACTTTTACTAAAGACCGAGGGATATACATCAGATTTTTTTGAATACATTTACTATTAAGTACTAACAAAGAGCATGAGCGCTAACAGCCACTACAACGAATTTGGGCATTTGGCTTAATGGAAAGATGGTTTTCTACTGGGATGATTTGGCAAATCCGAAAACAGGGCTTAATTTAGTCCCAAACCCGCTGTAGTGCTAGAACGTTAGCGGATACCTTGAAAAAAATGAGGAAACACAAGAAAATATATTATTCTGCAGGACTAATTAGCATAATAATGCTTCCCATTTTGTGCTTGATAACTTTAAAATATAATGATGCATATAAAATTTATTATTCTATAGATTGCCAAATTTGGGACGGAAGGGAAAAAACGGATTTCTTTAAAGATGCGGTACAATATTTAAATAAAAAAAAAATCACAACAGTTACTTTAACAGGTGACAATGTTTCAGATAAAATTAAAATAGAAAAAGCTCAAAGTGATATTAAAAAATTAGTTAGCTCAAAAGATTCGATAAGAGGTATTAAATTTCATTTTGGTCAAAAATCTGAATATTGGGCTTTTATTAACGTCCTTGACATAATGAAAATTGAGGGAGCAACTGCTTATTTCATTTATAAAAATGATATTTGGGTTACAAATCCAAAACCCATAAAAACAAGTAAATATTCAGGGCGAATTATTCGTTGTGAGACTGGGGCACTTGCACAACAAACTCAACAAAATGAACCGAAAATAACATGGCAAAAAACAAAAATATTTTGGCAAGAAATAATAGAAATTTGTAAAAAATACTATCCATCTGTCATTACTTATATTCTTATGGTATTTTTCACATTAAGAAGAATAATAAACGAAAAAAAAGGCATCCGCTAACACACGCTGCAAAGCAATTTGGGTATTTGGCTTAATTTGAAGATGGTTTTGTATTTGAAAAATAGTTTTTAACCGAAAAATCTCGCATCTTTATTCTCCAACCTCAACAAGCGCCAGAACGTTAGCAGATATAGTATGAAAAACGAAAATCAAAACATATTAGAATTAATTCCTAAAGATAAAGGAGATTATAAAACTGCACAAAATCTAAAAAAATATACTGTTGCGGAATTAAAATCAATCATACCAAAATTGTTGGAATGGATTCAAGATATGAATTGGCCGATTTCAGGTATAGTAGCTGAATATTTAGTCGATAATTTTCGTGAAATAGAAAACGAAATATATCCAATACTAAATACTAAAGATGATATTTGGAAATGGAATGTTATAAATATTTTCAAGAATTTAATTGAAGATGAAAAAAGCATTGCTATAATAAAAAGAATTGCTGAAAATCCAACAGAAATGGAAAAGTCTGAAGAATTGGATTTATTGTGCAAAGAAGTTGTTGAAAAACGAAAATGGTAAAAACTACATCTGCTAAAAGCTACTCAACGGATTTGGGCGATGGGCTTAATGGAAAGATGGTTTTGTAATTGGGATGATTTGGCAGATCATAAGAATGGGCTTAATTTAGTCCCAACCCAATTTTTAAGTAGTAGAACATTGGGCGACAGGTTGCAAAAATAATGACCTTATAAATACCAACAAATGAAGTACAAATTATATAAAAACATTTTCTTATTATTTACTTTGTCTTTCTTATTCACAAGTTGTTGTTATAATGGATTGTATTCAAAAAATGGTCATTGCAGAAAAAAAATACATGACTATAAACTTAAAAACACAAAAATAGATAACATCGATACTTTAGCTGTCTATAAAGAAAAAATAAATTTTGCTATAAATAGTATTACAAAAGAATATGTTTTCTTTGAAAAAAATGATGACAATAGTTATCCATATGTAAGCTACTTAAAATTTTATTCTAATAATAAAGTTGGAATATTTTCAATTGCCAAATCTGACACTTTGAAATTAACCAGAGAGTATTTTAACCCAAGCAAAGCTACAATGGGTTATTATTTTATAGAGGGAAACAAAATGAAAATAAAATTTTCAATAGTTTTTCAATGTAGTCATCAAATATTAAGGAAAAAAGCAACCATAAATAAAGACTCCATAACAACACTTCAATCGGGACATTCAGGAACAATTTATGTAAAACGTAATATCCCTATAGCATATTTAGAAAATTGGAAACCGGATTGGTAGCAATAAAAAAAAACGATCACCCAACAGCTACTCCAAGGATTTGAGCATTTGGTTTAATTGAAAGTTTCACAAAATCTTTTCTAAAAAAGGAATGACTATCTTTGCACCAAATTTACAAAATGAAAGCAACAGACAATTCTGAAAAAACCAATTTACATCCTCGAAATCTTCATCGTTCACGTTATGATTTCAAACTTCTTATTTCAAATTGTCCTGAATTAAAAGCACATGTTGCTATTAATCTGCATGGAATCGAAACTGTTGATTTCAGTAATCCTATTTCTGTAAAAGTTCTTAATAAAGCTTTATTGCAAACGTATTATGACATTCAAAATTGGGATATTCCCAGAAATTATCTTTGCCCTCCAATTCCTGGAAGAGCTGACTACATACATTATTTAGCTGACTTATTAGCGGAAACCAATAACGGAATAATTCCTTTGGGTTCAGAAGTTTTGGGTTTAGATGTTGGAACCGGTTCCAACTGTATTTATCCAATTTTAGGAAATGCAATATACGACTGGAGTTTTGTTGGAACTGATATCGATAAGAAAGCTATCGAAAACTGCAGTAAGATTATTGAAAGAAATCCAAAACTAATCGATTCAATAAGTTTACAATTACAAATAGAATCTCGTTTTATTTTCAAAAACATAATTACTCCTGAAGATCGTTTTACTTTCACAATGTGCAATCCTCCTTTTCATGCATCAGCTGAAGAAGCGAATAAAAGTACATCGAGAAAAGTTTCTAATTTAAATCCAAAGGAAAAGAAAAACACCAATCCTGTTTTAAACTTTGGAGGACAAGGCGACGAATTATGGTGCAACGGTGGTGAAATTGGTTTTGTAACTCAAATGATTTATGAAAGTGCCAAATATGCTATGCAATGCCAATGGTTTACTACTTTGGTTTCTAAAAGAGAAAATCTTGCCAGCATTTACAAAATATTAAACAAAGTAAATGCCGCTTCAATTAAAACTATCGATATGGCTCAAGGCCAAAAAACAAGCCGAATTGTAGCGTGGACTTTTTTAAGTGAAGCACAGCAAAAATCCTGGAAAATTCAAAACACTGATTTTCAGCCATAAAACTTGATATTTTTATTTGCTTTTGGTAGATTTGATGGTAAATCATTTAATATCAAAAACATGGCAGATTATATTGGTTACCTGGCTTCCGTTTTTATTGTGGGAGGTTTTTTACTGAAAGACCTTAGAACAATCCGATTTATTAATCTCTTTGGATGTATTTGTTTTGTCATTTATGGCATCTTTTTAAAAGATTATCGAGATGTTAGTCAATGGCTACTGCCGGTTATTATTCCTAATGCGATTTTAGCCGTTGTGCAGATTTATCATTTAACAGTTAGAGACAGTAAGAGATTGTAATTCTGATACATTAAAATAAAATTCTAATACTTTATCTGTATTATTCTCAGTACCTTTAAAGTAAATTGAATTTTATGAATACACCAAAAATATGCTTCAGAATTATCCTATTTTTATTACTTGCAAGTTGTGCTTCTTCTAAAAAAATAAAATTTGAAGATTACGTTTTTGAAACAAAAACAGAAAAACAAGCTTACATAACTTCCTACGATAAAGCTTTAAAACTTTGGGAAATTCCGTATACAGAAGAAAATATTAAAACCTCCTTTGGAACTGCCCATATTATTATGGCCGGTCCAAAAAATGGAAAAGATCTTGTTTTACTTCACGGAATGGATGCCAGTTCTACAATGTGGTATCCAAACATTAAGGCCTTGGCCAAAAATCATCGTATTTACGCCATAGACTTTTTGATGGAACCGGGAAAATCTAATTTAACAGCAAAACCACTTTCGCGTGAGGAAATGGTAATTTGGTACAATGAAATCTTCCAACATTATAAATTAAAAAAATTTGACATTGTCGGGGCATCCCGAGGAGGCTGGATTGCAACTTTACTGGCAACTCAAAAAGAAAACAATATTGATAAAATAGTATTATTAAGTCCGGCGCAAACCTTTAAATTTATCGATAAGGTCGGAAAAACAAGTAATGCCTTAATGCTGAAACTTTTCCCTAGTGAAAAGAAATTCACTAAAACCTTAACAACATTTTCAACACATTCAGAAAAAATTAGCCCAATTTATAAAAGACAATTTTATCTGGCCAACAAATATGCAAAATCAAATTCAAGCATGCTGAAAATGATGCCTTTTTCCGATAACGAACTGCAATCTATTACAAATCCTGTTTTGGTTTTAATTGGAGATCACGACGTCATCAATTCTGATGAAAGCTTAGAAAGAGCACAGAAATATTTAATCAAAAGTAAAACTAAAAAAATAACCGATGCAGGTCATTTTTTAAGTATTGATCAGTCTAAAATCGTGAACAATGCAATGGTTGATTTCTTAGATTAATTAATAAAATTTTATGCAAATGGCAACGAACTATTTTATCTTTTAAATCGAATTCAATCTTTGTATCTTTACAAAACTAAACTTTTCATCAGTCAAAAATGAATTTCCAGGTATCCTCAGAATATAGTCCGAAAGGTGATCAGCCACAAGCAATTGAAAAACTAGCACAAGGTGTTCGGGATGGCGAAAAATATCAAACTTTATTAGGAGTTACAGGATCCGGAAAAACATTTACAGTTGCTAATGTTATTGAGGAAGTTCAAAGACCTACTTTGGTCTTAGCTCATAATAAAACTTTGGCAGCACAATTGTACTCTGAATTCAAACAGTTTTTTCCGAATAATGCGGTTGAGTATTTTGTTTCTTACTACGATTACTATCAGCCTGAAGCTTTTATGCCTGTAACGGGTGTTTTCATCGAAAAAGATTTATCTATCAACGAAGAGCTTGAAAAGATGCGTTTGAGCACGACTTCTTCCCTGCTTTCAGGTCGACGAGATATTTTAGTTGTAGCTTCAGTTTCTTGTTTATATGGTATTGGAAATCCAGTGGAATTTAAGAAAAACGTAATTGAAATATATAGAGATCAAGTTATTTCGCGAACTAAGTTATTGCATAGTTTAGTACAAAGTTTGTACGCCAGAACGGAGGCTGATTTTAATCCTGGAACTTTTAGAATTAAAGGCGATACGGTAGAAGTATATCCAAGTTATGCCGATGATGCTTTTAGAATTCACTTTTTTGGAGATGAAATTGAAGAAATAGAATCTTTCGATGCCAAGACTTCGCATGTCATTGAAAAATTCAAAAGACTGACCATTTATCCTGCCAACATGTTTGTAACTTCTCCTGAAGTACTGCAAGGTGCTATTTGGGAAATCCAACAGGATTTGGTTAAGCAAGTTGATTACTTTAAAGAAATAGGAAAACATCTGGAAGCAAAACGTTTGGAAGAGCGTACTAATTTTGATTTAGAAATGATTCGCGAATTAGGTTACTGCTCCGGAATTGAAAATTATTCGCGTTATCTTGACGGACGACAAGCCGGCACAAGACCTTTCTGTTTATTAGATTATTTTCCAGACGATTTTTTAATGGTTGTGGATGAAAGTCACGTAACCGTTTCACAAGTTCACGCTATGTACGGAGGTGATCGCAGCCGTAAAGAAAATCTGGTTGAATACGGTTTCCGTTTACCGGCAGCCATGGACAATAGACCTTTAAAGTTTGAAGAGTTTGAGGCTTTACAAAATCAGGTTATTTACGTATCTGCAACTCCGGCCGATTATGAATTGCAAAAATCAGACGGTATTTATGTGGAACAAATTATTCGCCCAACAGGATTATTAGATCCCGTTATTGAAGTAAGACCGAGTTTAAATCAGATTGATGATTTAATTGAAGAAATTCAGGTTCGTTGTGAACTAGATGAAAGAGTTTTAGTAACGACTTTAACCAAAAGAATGGCCGAAGAACTGGCTAAATATTTAACCAAAGTAAATATTCGTTGCCGTTATATTCACTCCGAGGTTGATACATTAGAACGTATAGAAATTATGCAGGATTTGCGTAAAGGTATTTTTGATGTTTTAATTGGGGTAAACTTACTTCGTGAAGGTTTGGATTTACCGGAAGTTTCGCTAGTGGCTATTTTAGATGCTGATAAAGAAGGTTTTTTACGTAATCACAAATCGTTAACCCAAACTATTGGTCGTGCTGCAAGGAATCTTAATGGAAAAGCAATTTTATACGCTGATAAAATGACAGGCAGCATGCAGAAAACGATTGATGAGACCAATTATCGCAGAACGAAACAGATCAATTTCAACGTCGAAAACAATATTACCCCTCAAGCTTTAAACAAGAAAATCGACAGTGCATTTACCAAAAATCCGTTGGTGGAATATGAGTTAGGTCACACTTTATCAATTGCTGCAGAACCGGAAACAGCGTATTTATCTAAAGGGGAATTGGAAAAAATGATTCGTGAGAAACGAAAATCAATGGAAAAAGCTGCCAAAGAATTGGACTTTTTACAAGCGGCAAAATTACGTGATGATATTAAAAAACTACAGGAACAATTATCTTAATTATGTTGTTCCTGAAAAACTCTCAATAAAAGCTTAGGGTCAATCATAGCATTAGGTGCTTTTTTCATCAAATCTAAAACACGTTTTACCGCACCGGGATTCAATCCCATTTCAATGGCAATTTGTTGTATTCCTTTTGCTTCTTTTTCATGCAAAATTCCATCGCAATGCATAATCAAAGCCAGTCTGTAAAACTGCTGAATGCGCTGAAATTCTGATTTTATAATTTGTTTTGTATGATCCTGATGAAACAAATCATTAAAAACATCAAAATCAATATTTAATTCCTGTGCGACAAGCCACAAAAAATCATACTCTCTTTTGTGCAATTTTCCATCAACGGTAGAAAAAGTTATCATTTCTAAAAGTAAACTTCTCTTTTCTGCTTCTGTATTCATCAATTTATTATTTTTAGCTAAAATATTGCTGTCAAATTTAAACACAAAAATGCTAATGATTCGAGGATTATTCTTTTTTATTTTTCTGTGGATGATCTCTGTAGGAAATGCGCAGAGCACCGCTTCAAAAAATGTATCGACTTTTACGATAGAAGCTCCTCAACTCAAAACCACCAGGAAAATCTGGGTTTATTTACCAGAAGGATATTCGGCTTCAGCCAAGAAAAAATACAGCGTCATTTATATGCACGATGCTCAAAATTTATTTGACGCCAAAACCTCTTATGTTGGTGAATGGAATGTTGATGAAAAACTGGACAGTCTAAAAGCTCCTGTTATTGTCATAGGAATTGAACACGGAAATGACAAAAGAATTGATGAATTGACGCCTTTTAAAAATGAAAAATATGGCGGTGGAAATGCAGACAATTACCTTGATTTTATTGTAAAAACATTAAAACCCTATATCGACACAAATTATAGAACCAAAACAAAAGCCAAAAACACAACCATAATGGGGAGCTCACTTGGAGGTTTGGTTTCTTACTACGCCATTCTGAAATATCCGGAAGTTTTTGGAAATGCAGGCGTTTTTTCGCCTTCTTTTTGGTTTTCAAATGATATTTATACTTATACCGAACAAGCTCCAAAAAACAAAACCCGAATCTACTTTTTATGTGGAGACAAAGAAAGTGAAGATATGGTTGCAGAAATGAAAAAAATGGAAACACTTTTAGATCGTAATCGCTGTTATTGTCTGCATCTGACGAAATCGAAGGTTGTAAAAGGCGGTGAACATAATGAAAAACTCTGGCGCGATAATTTTGTAAACGCAGTTCTTTGGCTTGGCTATTAGAATAAAATTAAAACATCATTCAATCATGAAACTAATCTTAAGAGAGTATAATTTAAAACTCAAACATACTTTTACCATATCAAGAGAATCAATTGATTTTCAGCCTTCACTGATTGTAGAATTACAAAGTGACGGATTATCGGGTTTTGGTGAAGCTACTTCAAATCCGTACTACAAAACTACTGTTCCGATGATGATAGAAGATTTGGAAAGATTCAGAAGTACTATTGAAGCTTCTGAAAATGAAACTCCTGACGTTTTTTGGGGAAAAATTTACCCGTTTTTAAAACACGATATGTTTGCTTTGTGCGCTCTGGATTTGGCTTATAACGATTTGTATGCACGTAAAAAAGGCAAAAAATTATACGAATTATGGAATTATACCACGGAAAGAAATCCGCTTACTGATTACACCATCGGAATTGCTTCCATTGAAAAAATGGTTTCAAAAATGCAGGAACTGCCGTGGCCGATCTATAAAATTAAATTAGGAACCAAAGAAGACATTGCGATCGTAAAAGAACTTCGCAAACACACTGATGCTATTTTTAGAATTGATGCCAATTGTGGTTGGGGCGTTGAAGAAACGATCAATAATGCAGTTGAACTAAAGAAACTAGGCGTTGAATTTCTGGAGCAGCCTATGAAAGCCGATAATTGGGAAGCTCATAAAGAAGTTTTCAAACATTCTGTTTTACCTATAATTGCAGATGAAAGCTGTATTATTGAAGAAGATGTTTCCAGATGCCACAATCATTTTCATGGTGTAAACGTGAAATTAGTAAAATGCGGTGGATTAACTCCTGGAAAACGTATGATTGAGGAAGCCAAAAAATTAGGTTTAAAAACAATGGTTGGTTGTATGACTGAATCTACTGTGGGGATTTCCGCCATTGCACATTTATTACCACAATTGGATTATGTTGATATGGACGGCGCTTTACTTTTAGCCGAAGATATTGCGACTGGTGTAACTATAAAAAATGGTGTTATCTCCTATTCTGAACTTAACGGAACTGGCGTAACTTTACTGTAATCAAAATGAATGTCAATCAATTTCCAGATCGAATTATCGAAATCGACCAAGAACAGTATTTGTATTTTGGCGGAACGGCTTATTTGGGTTTATCAACAAACAAAGCTTTTCAGGAATTGATTGTAAAAAATATTCTGAAATGGGGAACTACATACGGAAGCTCCAGAAACGCAAATGTAAAAGTTACAGCATATGAAAACGGCGAAACTTTTTTAGCCCATTATATTAAAGCAGAAGCCGTAGTCACAGTTTCTTCTGGAATGTTGGCAGGAAAACTGGTAATTGAGGAGTTGAAAAAGCAAACTGATACCTTTTTTCATTTTGAAGATGTTCACACAGCGATTCAGGCAGATAATAGTTTACCCATTTTTATTGATGGCAAAATAAATCCCAGATTATTGGATAATAAACAAGAAAAAATTACAATCCTGAGCGATGCAGTTCCTTCTTTTGAAACCAATGCTATTGATTTTAATGTTTTGAAAGAAATTCTAAAGAACAAAGAAATTACATTGCTAATTGATGAATCTCATTCTCTCGGAATTTTAGGCAAAAATGGCTGCGGAATTTATTCTGATATTAATCATCCTATAAAAAGAAAAATCATGGTTTCTTCATTAGGAAAAGCTTTTGGCTTAACGGGAGGCGTAATTGCAAGTGATGCCTCTTTTATCAATCAAATAACAAAATCAGAAATCTTCAGTTCTGCCGCCGGAATGAATCCCGCGTTTGTACAAACTTTGGCCGATGCTGCTGAATTATATCCAAAACAACATCACAAATTAGTTGAAAATCTTGCTTATATTGACCAAAAACTTATCAAACATGATTCTATCAACTTTGACAAAAGCTATCCTTTAATTTATTTGAAAGATAAAAATATCATCGATATATTAAAGAAAAACAAAATCATTATAGCCAGTTTTAAATACAAGCAAAACGCAGATAATCTAAATAGAATTGTAGTCACAGCCAATCATCTGCCGGAAGATTTAGATAAATTAACAACTGTTTTAAATGATTATAATTCTAAATCTAAATTGCGATCTAATTGCTTTTAAAACGTACCTTTGTAAAAAATTAAACGATGACGAACAACGATATCCTAAAAAAACTGCGCGTGGCTTTGATGCTCCGTGATGATCAAATAGTTGAGATTTTAGAATTAGTAGATTTTAGAATTTCAAAATCAGAATTAGGAGCTTTTTTCAGAGCCGAAGATCATGAAAATTATATGGAATGCGGTGATCAGGTTTTGCGTAACTTCCTAAACGGATTAGTAATTCATTTAAGAGGAACGAAAGAAAATCCTAAAAACCCTAATGATGTTTTAGCGAAACATAAAGCAGAAATCCCAAAGAAAGACAGCACTAAAGAAAGACCTGAATTTAAAGCAAGTCCAAAAGATGCTGAAAGAGGAAGAGGCGATAAAGCACCTTCTAAAACGGGTCCGGCAGCTAAAAAACCTTTCAAGAAAAAACCGGCTACACCTAAAATTCAGGTTGTAGAAAAGGTTGTGTACAAAAACGGTAAGAATAAGAAATAATTAATAGCTCGAAAGTTTAACCGCAAAAGGCGCTAAGATTTACGCAAAGTTCGCAAGGCTATATTGATAAAGCTTTGCGAACTTTTGCGTTTAAAAAAGATTATAATTACATATCTAATTTCAATATAGCCCGCGGTTTCAACCACGGGAACGCACAGAATATTATATGATATAACATTGTGTTCCTGCGGTTGAAATCGCAGGCTATATTCTAAAAAAAAATCGCAAGGCTATCGATAAAGCTTTGCGAACTTTGCGTTGATATAAAATCCTATAAGTAAAAAACATTGCGAACTTTGCGGTTAAACTAAACTCCTAAATTTTATTTTCTTCTATTTTTTCAAAGAAATAATTTTTAAAAGTAGCTCCAATTGGCAGTTCTTTTTCATTTATAAAAACAGAAAAATTATCTGTTGATTCAATATGCTTCAAAGAAATAACATACGATTTATGTATTTGAATAAAATCTGCTGAAGGCAGTGATTCAACAACATTTTTTAAGGATGAATGAGTTATAATCTGCTGTTTTAAAGTATGAATACAAACGTAATTCTGAAGGCTTTCGATATATAGTATTTCATCTAAAACCAACTTCTGAAATTTATTTTTACCATCTGTTTTAACGAATATAAAATCAGACGAATTTCTATTGGATGAAACCTCTATTTTTGGTTCTGTATTCAATTTAGAAACTGCCTGATAAAAACGTTCAAACGAAATGGGTTTTAATAAATAATCAACCGCATTTAACTCAAATCCCTCCAAAGCAAAATCCGGATATGCTGTTGTAAAGATAACTTTTATATCTTTTGAAATAATTTTTGAAATCTGCAAACCTGTTAATTGCGGCATCTGGATATCTAAAAAAATAACATCAACAGCTTGTGTGTTTAAAAATTCCAATGCTTTTAAGGAATCATTAAAAACACCCACTTTTTCTAAAAAAGAAACTTTCCCGATATAGTTTTCTAAAATTCGCGTTGCTGGCGGTTCATCATCAACAATGATACATTTAAACTTCATATTATTTATTTAGTGGTATTCGTAAGTAGGTTTTAAAGGTATTGTTTTCTGCTGTTTTTTCAAGAATATATCGGCCTTTATAGGTATATTCTAAACGCTTTGTCAAATTTTCATAGCCAATTCCGGTTGACGAATAATTCTCTCCATGGGCGATAAAATTGAAAGTTGTTATTTCTAAAAAATCCTCTTCCTTATTTATCCTAATAATTGCCTTTTCTTCCGGATTATTCAATTTTCCGTGTTTAAAAACATTTTCAATAAAATGAATTAAAACCGATGATAGCATTTTCTCAGCACCATAATTCCCCTCGATTACAAAATCTAAATACAGCTGATCTTCAAACCTTTTTTTCTGTAAATAGATATAGTTTTGAATGAACTGAATTTCTTTTGAAAGTATTGCTTCATCTTTATCTGTTTCGGTAATCACATAACGAAGCAAATCTGATAGTACCAAAACGTCGGCGGCCATTTCATCTTCTTTTACGATCAACTGACTGTAAAAAGAATTTAAAGTATTGAATAAAAAATGCGGGCTAACCTGCGCTTTCAGCATTTGAAATTCGGCTTTTTTGTTCTCCAAAAGTAATTGTTGATTCTGTTTGAATGTTTCCTGAAATTGCCAGAATAAATAACTTATAACACTTAAAGTAATAGCAGGTAATCCGAAGAAAAAATTATCTCGAATGTAATATTCTACTTCACGGGTTTTTTCAGCATAATTATGAATTCCGGTAATTTTGAAAATAATAATTTCCTGTAAAAAATACCGAACTCCGGCAAATACAAATAATGAAATTGGAATACTTAATAAGAAAAACACAAGTCTCTTATTGTTTAAAAACCAAGCGCAAAAAGTATAAAAATTCAAAAGATAAACAACAAAAACAGAGAGTACAAAACTCGTACTAAACATAAAATACCGACTGCTAAAAACAAATTTGAGGTCTTTATTATTAACCCCAATATCCCATAAATAAAAGGTAAGTGATAAGGCTAGAAAAAGAAGAATGTGATAGTAGAAAGGAATTTTCAGCTTCATAATTATATCGTTGTTATTTCAAAAATACAACTATGACTTTACATGAAAGCTTTATTTATATAAAACAGTTGTTTTAAGTGATGAAGTATCAAAAATGATACATGAAATTTTTCAATCAGGAATTTTGAGTATTTATAATAGGGAATTTGCTGTTTGTCAAAAATCGAAAAAGCACTTCAATTCATCCGATACATTTGCAATGAATTTAAAACAAAAAATCATCATGCAAAAAATTATCCTATTATTAGTACTAATTACATTTAATCTTACATCTAGTCAAACCAAAAAGAAACAAATATTATTATTTGGGAGTTTCCACTTTGAAAATCCAGGACTTGACGTTGCCAAAGTAAATACGTTTGATGTTATGACAGACAAAAGCCAGAAAGAACTTGAAAACATTACCAATAAAATTAAAAAGTTTGGCCCAGATAAAATTTTTGTTGAATGGAATTATCAAAAACAAGCCAAATTAGATACGTTTTTTGCTAAAAACACTGATAGTTTGCTTAAGAATGATTCAGACGAAAGAGTACAGGTAGCTTTAAGATCGGCGAAAAAATTGGGTCATAAAAAGTTATATGCAATTGATTACAACCAAACTGATTTTCCATATGATAGCTTGGTAAAAGAAATGAAAAAGGCTAATCAGTTTGATTTAATCAAGAAAAATGAAGAAATCATGAAAAATTACGAAACAGATTTCAACACAAAAATCACAAAGTATACTTTGACCCAATTACTTTTAGACGTTAACAAGCCAGATCTTAGCTGGTATCTTCAAACTGCAATCAAAGGCGGTAAAACAGACAATTTTGTGGGCGCTTTTTTAGTTTCGGAATGGTACAGAAGAAATCTTTATATGTATGCTTTAATACTGAAACTTACAGAAAGTAAAGACGATAAAATAATGGTTTTATTAGGTGCTGGCCATACTGAAATGATTAGAGAATTCGTCGTGCATAATCCTGAATACGAAATTGTAGAATTGTCTACTGTTTTGAAATAGAAGAATTTAACTGCACATCAGTGCATCTACTTCTTATTTTTAAAAAGATAATAAATAATAAAGACCACATTCAATGCTAAACCAAAATAAATTATAAAGTATTGCTCTTTCGAAATACAGGGAGGGCAGTCATTTATATCTTGGCAAGGTTCACAGAAAGGCCTAAAATACCAATATAAAAATGATAAAAATAAATCAATGAGTAATAATTTGAAAAAACAATTTCTAATTATTTTATTTATTTGGCTGATTTGTACTGATTTCATATCTAAATTCTTTACTGTTAAAAACTAAAAAAATCCCTCCAATTTCTCGGAGGGATTTCTATATATTTGATTTCTTATTTAATTAAGAAAGTGCAGCTTTAACTTGATCAGCAGCTTCTTGAAATTGAACAGCTGATAAAATTGGCATACCAGAATTGTCAATTAATTCTTTTGCAATTTCAGCATTTGTTCCTTGCAAACGAACGATAATTGGCACTTTAATAGCATCACCCATATTTTTGTAAGCATCAACAACTCCTTGCGCTACACGGTCACAACGAACGATTCCACCAAAAATATTGATCAAAATTGCTTTTACGTTAGGATCTTTTAAGATAATACGGAAAGCAGTTTCAACACGTTTTGCATCAGCAGTTCCACCAACGTCTAAGAAGTTAGCAGGCTCAAAACCAGCATATTTAATTAAATCCATAGTTGCCATTGCAAGACCAGCTCCGTTTACCATACATCCTACAGTACCGTCAAGATCTACATAGTTCAAACCTACTTCTTTAGCTTCAACTTCGATTGGATTCTCCTCACGGATATCTCTCATTTCAGCATATTTTGGTTGTCTGTATAAAGCATTATCATCGATATTTACTTTAGCATCAACAGCCATAATTTTGTTATCAGATGTTTTCAAAACCGGGTTGATTTCAAACATAGAAGCATCAGAACCAATGTAAGCATTGTATAATGAATCGATGAATTTAACCATTTCTTTGAAAGCATTTCCAGAAAGACCTAAGTTAAAGGCAATTCTTCTAGCTTGAAAACCTTGCAATCCAACAGTTGGATCAACTTCTTCAGTAAAGATTAAGTGTGGCGTGTGCTCAGCAACTTCTTCAATATCCATTCCACCTTCAGTAGAATACATAATCATGTTGCGTCCTGTAGCTCTATTCAATAAAACAGAAACATAAAATTCAGAAGTTTCACTTTCACCTGGATAGTAAACATCTTCAGCAACTAAAACTTTGTTTACTTTTTTACCTTCAGCAGAAGTTTGAGGTGTGATCAATTGCATTCCGATAATTTGTCCTGCAATTTCTTCAACTTGTTGAAGATTTTTAGCCAACTTAACTCCACCACCTTTTCCACGTCCACCTGCGTGAATTTGTGCTTTTATTACGTGCCATCCTGTACCAGTTTCGGCAGTTAATTGTTTTGCAGCAGCCACAGCTTCAACCGCATTATTAGCCACAATTCCGCGTTGAATGCGTACTCCGTAGCTAGCTAAAATTTCTTTTCCTTGATATTCGTGTATGTTCATAATATAGAATTTGTCTGGTTCTGAATTTATTTCAGAATAAAAGTGCGACAAAAGTAGCAAAATTCAACTTAATAGTAAAATCTTTTTCAATTAAAAATGAGTCTATTTGAGATTCCTATATATTTATTTTCGAAAGCAAATAAATAGTTAAACAATTGCTTTGTTAATGTTAACAGAAAATCACTATATCGTTTGATATTTAACAAAAATACCAACGAATACAATACCTTACCGCGGATTTTTCCTAATATAATTTAAAACATATTGCCATTTTATCATTTAGCAATGGTTTAAATAAAATTATTATCATTTAAGAATCGTTTTTCTAATATTACAACAAAAATGTAAGCCAAATTACAATTTCACTACATTATGTTTAACGAAATCTTTATTTTTGTAGAAAAAATATCAAGAATGAAAGTTAAAGAACAAGGGCTTTATTTGCCTGAATTTGAACACGACAATTGTGGTGCAGGATTTATTTGTAATTTGAATGGTATTAAATCTAACGATATTATTCACAAAGCATTGGACATCTTAATAAAATTGGAACATCGTGGTGCAGTTAGTTCTGATGGAAGAACTGGAGACGGAGCTGGAATTTTATTCGACATCCCACATAACTTTTTCAAAAAGGTATGTGACTTTGAAATCCCTGAAACACGTGAGTATGCAGTAGGAATGGTTTTTTTACCAAAAAGCAAAAACCAGGTTTCTTTTTGTATTAACACTTTTGAAGCAACTATTAAAGATCAGAACTTAAAGATCTTAGGTTGGAGAGATGTACCTGTTGAAGTAGAAAATTTAGGGCAGATTGCCGCAGAAAAAGAACCAACAGTTAAACAGGTTTTTGTTAGCAAAAACGGTCATGATTTAACTGAAAATGAATTTAATGCAAAACTTTTTGCAGCTAGAAAAATTGCTGAACACGCTATTAGAGGATCTAAAACCTCTGAAAGTCATATGTTCTATTTCTCTAGTTTATCGACAACTACCATAATATATAAAGGTCTATTGATGCCGGAAGACATCAGCCGTTATTATGTTGACTTAAAAGATCCAGATTTAGTGACTCGTTTGGCGTTAGTTCACCAACGTTTCTCTACCAATACTTTCCCTTCTTGGGAATTAGCTCAACCATTTAGATACATGTGTCATAATGGTGAGATCAACACACTTCGTGGAAACGTAAGCCGTATGCGTGCTCGTGAAGAGCTTATGCAAAGCAAAGTTTTTGGCGATGATATCAAAAAATTATTCCCAATTATCTTAGAAGGAAAATCAGATTCTGCTTCTATGGATATGGTGGTTGAACTTTTATTAATGACAGGCCGTTCATTGCCTGAAGCGATGATGATGGTTGTTCCTGAAGCTTGGGAAAAACACCAGACAATGTCTCCTGAAAAGAGAGCTTTCTACGAGTTTAATGCTTGTATCATGGAGCCTTGGGATGGTCCTGCTTCTATTCCGTTTACAGATGGTAACGTAATTGGTGCATTACTAGACAGAAACGGTTTACGTCCTTCTCGTTATACCTTAACAAAAAGCGGTTTCGTAATCATGTCATCAGAAATTGGTGTATTGGATATCGATCCGGAAGATGTAATTCAGCACGGTCGTTTAGAGCCAGGAAAAATGTTCCTGGTTGATATGAACGAAGGTCGTATTATCGAAGACGAAGAAGTTAAAAAAGCGATAGTTACAAAACGTCCTTATCAGGAATGGTTAGACGCAAACTTATTGCCTTTATCTAAAGTTCCTTACACAAATAATCCAACTCCGGTTGAGAAATTAGATTTCGTAACAAGACAAAAATTATTTGGTTATACTATTGAAGATTTAAAAACAATCATCAACCCAATGGGAGGTCAGGGAGCTGAAGCAATCAGTTCTATGGGTAACGATACGCCTTTGGCCGTATTGTCAGATCAGCCTCAATTGTTGTATAACTATTTCAAACAATTATTTGCTCAGGTTACCAACCCTCCTTTGGATGGTATTCGTGAGGAAATCATTACTGATATCAGTTTAGCAGTTGGTGGAGATTTCAATATTTTTGAAATTGAATCTAAACAATGTAAAAAACTAAAAATTCAAAATCCGGTTATCTCTAACGAGGATTTGGATAAAATCAGAAATATTGATCACGCAGATTTCAAATCGGCTACTATTTCTACTTTATATAAAATAGAAAAAGGAGTTAACGGTTTAGAGCGCGCTCTTGAAAAATGTGTTCAGGCAACTTTTAAAGCTGTTTCTGAAGGATGCAACATTATTATCTTATCAGATAGAGGTGTAAGCGAAGAATTAGCGCCAATTCCTATGTTATTGGCTTGTTCTTACATTCACCACTCTTTGAACATTTTACAGGTTCGTTCTAAATTCGGAATCATAATCGAGTCTGCGGAGCCTCGTGAACCGCATCATTTTGCTTTATTATTCGGATACGGTGCAAGTGCGATCAATCCATACATGGTAAATGAAATCATTCATGATCAGGTTGCACAAGGATTTATTACAGGTGTAAAAGCAGATTACGCTGTTGTAAACTACAATAAAGCGATTGCAAAAGGAATCGTTAAAATCATGAATAAAATTGGTATCTCTACTTTACACTCATACAGAGCTGCTCAAATTTTCGAGATTTTAGGTTTAAACAAAACATTTACTTCTAAATATTTCCCTTACACACCTTCAAGAATTGAAGGAATTGGTTTAATGGAAGTTGAAAAAGAGGTTAAAAAACGTTTCCAAAAAGCCTTTCCAAATTCAAAAGTAGCCAACTTGCTTTCTTTAGAAATTGGAGGTATTTACAGATGGAGACGTGGTGGAGAAAAACACATGTTCAATCCAACTACAATTTCTAAATTACAACAGGCGGTTCGTTTAAACAGTCCTGAAAGTTATAAAGAATACTCTAATATGGTTAACGAGCAAAGCTCAAACCTAATGACGATTAGAGGTATGTTTGAATTCAATAATTTAGATCCAATTTCTATTGATGAAGTAGAGCCTTGGACAGAAATTGTGAAGAAATTCAAAACAGGTGCAATGTCTTACGGATCTATCAGTAGAGAAGCACACGAGAATTTAGCGATTGCAATGAACAGAATTGGCGGAAAAAGTAATTCCGGAGAAGGTGGAGAAGATCCAAAACGTTTCCAGAAAGAAATTAACGGAGATTCAAGAAACAGTGCTATCAAACAAGTTGCTTCGGGACGGTTTGGTGTTTCGATCAACTATTTAACAAACGCTAAAGAGATTCAGATTAAAATGGCTCAAGGAGCAAAACCTGGTGAAGGTGGTCAGCTTCCTGGAGAAAAAGTAGTGCCTTGGATTGCTGAAACAAGAAACTCTACACCTTATGTAGGTTTGATTTCGCCTCCTCCTCACCACGATATTTACTCTATTGAGGATTTATCTCAATTGATTTTCGACTTAAAAAATGCGAATCGTGAAGCGCGTGTAAACGTAAAATTAGTTTCTGAAGTTGGAGTTGGAACAATTGCTGCCGGTGTTGCCAAAGCAAAAGCTGACGTTATCCTGATTTCAGGTTATGACGGAGGAACTGGTGCTGCACCATTAACATCCTTACAACACACTGGAATTCCGTGGGAACTTGGTTTAGCTGAAGCACAACAAACTTTGATCTTAAATGATTTAAGAAGCCGTGTAGTTTTAGAGTGCGACGGACAATTGAAAACAGGTCGTGACGTAGCTATCGCTGCATTGTTAGGAGCTGAAGAATTTGGTTTCGCTACTGCTCCGCTTGTGGCTTCAGGATGTATTATGATGAGAGCTTGTCACTTGAATACTTGTCCGGTTGGTATTGCAACTCAGGATCCTGAATTGAGAAAAAATTTCAAAGGAACTCCAGAGCACGTTATCAACTTCATGTATTTCATTGCTGAAGAGTTAAGAGAAATCATGGCGCAGTTAGGTTTCAGAACTTTAAAAGAAATGGTAGGTCAGTCACAAAAATTAAATGTGAACAAAGCCATCAAACATTATAAAGCAAATGGTTTAGACTTGTCATCAATTCTATACAAACCGGAAAAAGCGAAAACAGAGCCAAATCATAATACAACTACACAGGATCACCAACTTGAAAATGTATTGGATTTTGATATCATCAAAGAAGCAATTCCGTCTATTTATAGAAAAGAAAAAACAAGAGTAACCTTTAAAATTAAAAATACAGACCGTTCTGTAGGTGCTATTTTGAGTAATGAAATCTCAAAAATCTATGGCGCACAAGGTTTACCTGAAGACACTATTTTAGTTGATTTTGAAGGTTCTGCCGGACAAAGTTTTGGTGCTTTTGCAACAAACGGATTGTCATTTAAAATTCACGGAAACTGTAATGATTATTTAGGAAAAGGTCTTTCTGGAGGAAAACTAATTGTAAAAGTCCCTCCTACTGCAACCTTCAAACCTGAAGACAATATCATTATTGGAAACGTTGCCCTTTACGGAGCTATTACCGGAGAGGCTTATATTAATGGAATGGCCGGAGAGCGTTTTTGTGTGAGAAATTCTGGAGCAACTGCAGTTGTTGAAGGAATTGGAGATCACGGATGCGAGTATATGACTGGTGGTACCGTGGTTGTTTTAGGAAAAACAGGAAGAAACTTCGCAGCTGGTATGAGCGGTGGTGTTGCTTATGTTTATGATCCAGCTAAAAAATTCGATTCAACTGTATGTAACATGGAAATGGTTGCATTTGACCCAATCGAAGAAGAGGATGTTACAAAACTAAGACGATTGATCAAAAACCATTCATTGTACACCAGCAGTCCATTAGCAAAAAGGATTTTAGCAGACTGGGAAAATGAACAGAAACATTTCGTAAAAGTGATGCCAACTGATTACAAAAAAGCATTACAACGAATTGCAGAAGAGAAAAAAATAGAAGAATTAATAGCTGGATAAATGATTTTAGAATTCAGATTTTAGATTTTAGATTGCTGAATTTAACCTCAAAGCTTTGCGAACTTAAAACTCGCAAAGCAAAAATAAAGCCTCGCGCTCTTTGCGGTTAAAAAATTGAAATTTGGAATTTTTAAAATTGGAATTTAAACACATCATTTAATTTTAATTAAAAATGTCATGGGTAAAATAGGCGGATTTAAAGAATATAACAGAGCCGACGAAAGTAATGTAGCAGTTGCAGAACGTGTTTCGAACTACAACGAATTTACTATTCCGTTATCTGAAGAAAAGAAAAAAGAACAAGGTTCAAGATGTATGGATTGTGGTATTCCTTTTTGCCACAGTGCTTGTCCGTTAGGAAATTTAATTCCTGACTTCAACGACATGGTGCATCAGGAAGAATGGCAAGGTGCTTTAGAGATTTTACAATCTACTAACAACTTTCCTGAATTTACAGGTCGCTTATGCCCTGCTCCATGTGAGAAATCATGTGTATTAGGAATCATCAAAGAACCGGTTGCTATCGAAAACATCGAGAAAAATATCATCGAAAGAGGTTTTGCTGAAGGATGGATCAAACCACAAGCACCAAAAACAAGAACTGGAAAAACGGTTGCCGTTATTGGTTCTGGTCCTGCAGGTTTAGCAGCAGCTCAACAATTAAACAGAGCGGGTCACACTGTAACTGTTTTTGAAAGAGACAATGCTATTGGAGGTTTATTACGTTACGGAATTCCGAATTTCAAATTAGAAAAAGGAATCATCGACAGACGTGTAGCAATACTTGAAGCAGAAGGAATCACTTTCAAAACCAACGTAAATGTTGGGGTTAACTTTAGCGTTGAAGAACTAAATTCTTTTGATTCTATCGTATTATGCGGTGGAGCAACAGAAAGAAGAAGTTTGCCAACGAAAGGAATCGAAAGCAAAGGCGTTGTTCAGGCAATGGATTTCTTGACACAACAAACTAAAGTTTTATACGGAGAGTCAATTCCAGACCAGGTTATGGCAACTGGAAAAGACGTAATTGTAATTGGTGGTGGAGATACAGGTTCAGATTGTATCGGAACATCAAACAGACACGGTGCAAAATCAGTAACTAACTTTGAGATTTTACCAAAACCTCCAGTTGGAAGAAGTGAAACAACACCATGGCCTTTCTGGCCTTTACAGTTGAAAACGTCATCTTCTCACGAAGAAGGCTGCGACAGAAACTGGTTAATCAATACTAAAGAATTCCTGGCGAACGAAAAAGGAGAATTAGTTGGATTAAAAACAGTTGAAGTACAATGGAAAATGACTCCGGGTCAACGTCCTGAATTAATCGAAAAAGAAGGTTCAGAAAAAATCTGGCCGTGCGATTTAGCTTTATTGGCTTTAGGATTTACAGGTCCTGAGAAAACTTTAAGCGAGCAATTAGGTCTTGAAGTTGACATGAGAAGCAACTATAAAGCAAAAAATTATCAAACGAATGTTCCTCACATTTTCACTGCTGGTGATATGAGAAGAGGACAATCGTTAATTGTATGGGCTATTTCAGAAGGTCGCGAAGCAGCAAGAGAAGTAGATTTGTTCTTAATGGGCTCTACTAACTTGCCAACCAAAGGAAACGGAGATTTACCGAGCTTGTAATTTTTTTAAGGTTCCGAGGTACTAAGATTTCTTTCTACCCTACATCTTAAGAACTTAAAGATTAAAACTAAAAAGTCTTTATTACCATAAACAACATAACTACTAACAAACCCTTGAATTAACATTCAGGGGTTTTGTTTTTTTGCCACAGATTATTTTTTTCGCCACGAAGTACACGAGTTATTCTAATTTCTTTTCTGGCTGTTTTCTATTTCAAAACATAACCCGTGGTTTCAACCACGGGTTATGTTTTATGCATTTTACGGAAATTGAAAATAAAATTCGCAAAAATTCGTGTACTTAGTGGCAAAAAAATCTGCTCTAATCCTTTAATCTGTGGCAAAAACTTAGTACCTTAGAATCTTAGCTCCTCAGAACCTTAAAAGAATTTATAAAAATTCGAAATAAAGCACTTTTTGTTCAAAAACAAACAATTTGTTACAATTTGTTATTTTTCTGCAAAAAATTTGTCGTTACTCAAAAGTGTAATAACTTTGCCCAAAATAGTTTATAAAAATGCAAGCAAAAGATTTACTGCAGTTAGCAGACCAATTTGGAAGTCCATTATATGTTTATGATGCCGAAAAAATCCAATCACAGTACAATAGGTTAACTAAAGCTTTCTCTAAGGTAGAAAACTTAAGAGTTAATTACGCCATGAAGGCATTGTCTAACGTTGCGATTCTTCAGTTATTAAAGAACATGGGGTCTGGCTTAGATACTGTATCAATTCAGGAAGTTTTATTAGGACTTCATGCTGGCTATGATCCTGACAAAATTTTCTTTACGCCAAATGGAGTTTCTTTAGAAGAAATCGAAGAAGTTGCCGCAATGGGTGTTCAAATCAATATTGATAACTTATCTATCCTGGAGCAATTCGGGACAAAATATCCTCAAATTCCGGTATGTATCCGTATCAATCCGCACGTAATGGCGGGTGGAAATGCTAATATTTCTGTGGGACATATCGATAGTAAATTCGGAATCTCGGTACATCAGATACCGCACATTTTGCGAATTGTTGAGAATACAAAAATGAGTATTGTTGGAATTCACATGCACACAGGATCTGATATTTTAGATATCGAAGTATTCTTGTACGCAGCTGAAATCTTGTTTGATACCGCTAAACACTTTAAAGATCTAGAATTTCTAGATTTCGGAAGCGGATTTAAAGTACCTTACAAAAAAGACGATATCGAAACAGATATTGAAGAATTAGGTAAAAAATTATCAAAAAGATTCAATGCTTTCTGTGCAGAATATGGCAGAGATTTAACGTTGATTTTCGAACCAGGAAAATTTTTGGTGAGCGAAGCCGGTCATTTCTTGGTAAAAGTAAACGTAGTAAAACAAACAACTTCAACCGTTTTTGCTGGAGTTGATAGTGGTTTCAACCACTTAATTCGTCCAATGTTGTACGGATCTTCACACCATATTGAAAACATATCAAATCCAAAAGGAAAAGAACGTTTTTACTCTGTTGTAGGATACATTTGCGAAACCGATACTTTTGCCAACAACCGCAAAATTTCGGAAATTACAGAAGGTGATATTCTAGCTTTCAGAAACGCCGGAGCTTACTGTTTCTCAATGTCTTCGAACTACAATTCAAGATACAAACCAGCTGAAGTTTTATGGAAAGACGGAAAAGGAATCTTAATTCGTCAACACGAAACTTTTGAAGATTTGCTTAAAAATCAAATTCCGTTGCCACAAGAAATTGCTGCAACAGTTTAAAATAAAAAAAAAGAGAATATCTATTGAATCCCGTTTCTTAATTGAGATGGGATTTTTTTTTTGCGCAATCTTGTCATTTCGACGAAGGAGAAATCCTCGCAAGAAGCTCTACAAAGCATATCAAATTCAGAACAAAAAAAGAAAGAAAAATCTTAAAAAAAATTTAACTTTAGCCAAAAAATAAAAATGCAATTACACGAAGGCTATCACACTTACTACATCTACATAATAGCAAACAAACATAAAACCGTTTTCTACACTGGAGTTACGAATAATTTAAAGATTCGTTTAAGCCAACATAAAGAAAACAACACAACTGGAAACAAAACTTTCGCATCAAAGTATCACGCTACATACTTACTATACTACGAAAAATTTACCTGGGTTCAGGAAGCAATTGCTCGTGAAAAAGAAATAAAAGACTGGCGCAGGGGAAAGAAGATCGAATTGATAAAGACTATCAACCCGAATCTGGATTTTTTAAATGATTTATTTTCGTGATTTTACCGTACAAAATTTCTACTCTTTGTAGAGTTTCTTGCGAGGATTTCTCCTTCGTCGAAATGACAAGATTGTGGATAATTGATACTCAAAACTGCACTTTAGAATAATAAGATCTGCCTACACTTCTGAAAAAATAAACTTCTAATCTAGCCCCGATGGGAGCGATATCCTTTTTTTGGCTTCTTTAGCCAGAAAAAGATTTAGCGGACAGCGGGACGGATCGTTCTTTTGAAAATGAAAACTTCTGCTACTAAAAATTCACCACAACATTTAAAATAAAAACTTATTTTAGCTTGGCAAAACCTCAACCTGACACTAAAAACTACCACAGGTTGCCAATAACAACTTTAAGTAGCGTAATAACAACTAATGGTAGCTAACTTTATTTGCGAACAAGCTATGGGGCACTATAGCTTTGCAGTATCAAATAAAAAATATAATTATGATGCTAAATTCAAAATCAGTAGGCAATAAAATTGCTACAGCCAGAAAGAAAGTTAACCTTTCACAAGCAGACCTTGCGCAACAAGTATCAATTAGTCCTCAAGCAGTTGGGAAATGGGAAAGAGGCGAGTCAATGCCAGATATTTCTACATTAAACCGACTTGCAGAAATTCTGGGTGTAGACCTAAATTATTTTTCGGAAACATTCAAATCTAATGTTTCTGAAAACCAATTTGAAACAACCCAGAAACAAGCTGAAGAAATTTCAACAATAAAAGTTAAGATTAATTCAGGTTTAAGCTGGAATATGTCATCAGGAAACTGGGTTGACGCTGACTTTTCGGGGCTCAATAACCTTAAAGATAAATTTAGTACTTCAAATATGAAGAACTGTAAATTTATTGGTTCCGACTTGTCGAACTTAATACTTAAATCCAACAATATTGTAGGTTGCGATTTTTCTAATTCAGATTTGAGAAATAGTAAAATTCAGACTTCTAACGTACAAAACAATCAGTTTGTTGCATGTTTACTCATAGATACGGAATTTTCGTCGAGTGAAATTAAAAACTGTAATTTTTCAAAGGCGAATTTTTCAGGAATTGAATTAAAGACATCCGATTTTAAAAGTTGTATCCTGGAGAATGCGGTTTGGAACCTGTCGTCGTTTAAATTATCCAGTATTTCTAATGTGGTTTTTAATGGTACAATAGAAGAATGCTCTTTTGATAACTGCTCTTTTTCAAAAGTGACTTTTAAGAATGCAACCCTTATCAATACTTTTTTTAAAGGTAAGTTAAAAGGCATTCAATTTATTGACTGTACTGCTGACCGAATAACTTATGAATTCCTTAAAAACGGAAAAGCGAACCTGACAGGACTAACTTTATTAACATAGAGCCATCAAAATATAGAAGAAATAAAAAACTATTTTAACTTAGCCAATCAAAAACCAAAAACCAATGAAAATTACGATTCCCCTGTCGGTATTATTTCTTTTACTTACTACTACTCTATTCAGCCAGACTATTGCTGATTTAAAACTAAAACCCAAAGAAATTCCAAAAAGCTATTTCTTAAGCGACGGTCAGATTTGTGTGACGAATCAGGCTTGCAATTTTTATACTGATATTACTACTTACAGCAATATTATTGGTGTTGTAAAAAGCAAAGAAATTCAAAGTTTTAAGAGTAAAGCTGATAGCGGTTCTATCATGTACATTGAATTTGAAAACAGATTTAAAGGTGATAAGTTTCTGCAAGGATTGTTATGGGGAAAAGACGGTCAGCCAACAGACGAGCATCCGGAAGAATATCTTGCAAAAGGGAAATTCCTGATCATTTGGAGTTTTCATCCGGATAGCACAATTAAAGAAAAATCTGAGGCTAAAATTGATGCGATTTTGCAGTAAGTAATAAAATCAATTTGGAATTAACTTTTGGCTTGTGCTTTCAGAAAAACAAAAAAAATATGAAAAAATTATTATATCTAGTCTTACTATTTGCGACAAGTTTTTCTTACTCACAAAATGAAGTCAGAGAAAGAGAACCATTTACCTTTAAACTTTTAGTTGATAACGAGCAATTTTATCAAATGAATGTTGATAAATCTAAATATTTTGTAAAAGGAAATATTTTACAAATTTATCCGACCGAAAAAATTAATGTTCAGGTTGAAATTAAAAATGATACGATCTTCGCAATGAAAGTTGTAGAAAAAATCGTAGATCCCAAAAAAACGATACAAATTGAGTTTGTACAGAATGTCAAGGATAATAAATCTGAGGGAATGATGTTGAAAGTAACAAATCCGTTTGACAGGAAATTGAATTACAATGCAATGATGTATATTGTTGGACATGACAAATGGCTTTCAACAAATATAATTCCAATACTTCCAAATTTAGTAAACTATGAAACCTGGAATGATGTAATTATATCATTGGTTTTAGAAAAATGGAGATTTGAAAAGTAAAGTCAATGGTTAAAAACTATAGACAATTAGTACAATTTTAAAAAAAGCAAAAATTGGAAATCCTTTCCTTTCTCAGCGATTCTTTTTGGGATCTTTTTCTTGTCATTATGGGTTTTCTAGCTATGGTTCTGGGAATTGACACTTATAAAAAAGAAAAAAAACTTCATGAAATAGGTATTAAAACTATTGCAAAAGTTGTCGGTTTTAGTGATGAAGAAACTTCAGATGGTGTAAAAGTTACCGTGCCTGTTTTCGAATTTAATGACAGTTTCAACAATAAAATTCGGGTAAAAGGTGTCAGTAATTCTATTTGTAAAATTAATGAGACTACTGTTGTTTACTATGATCCTAAAAATCCTGAAACTGAATTCTACTTTTCGAAAAAAGATTTTTTAGTAAAATATCTTTTCTTTTTTGTGGGTTTATTTTTTCTGATTTTAGGTTTTGTATATTTATATAATCATTTCATCGCATTCAATTCCAAATAAAAGAACTTAAAAAAATTCCATATGAAACCACAAATCCGAATCTTAATCTACTCTATACTTTTCTTTTTATACCTTTCTTCAACGCCTCTTTTATTAACGTTGGGCGAAAAATTAAAGACGGATCCCTTTATCACTTTAGGCTGTGGTTTTGCTTTATTAAATCTTATTTATGCTTTCTTTGCTTTAAAATGGACTGTTTTACTTAATATAATCTGTTCTCTTGCTATTGCAGTTTTAGCCTTATTCTTAGCTTTGAAATTTACCAATTTACATCTGTTTTTAAATTACGATCCTTATCAGGTAAAAACCGCGATATTGGCTAATGCCGTTCTCTCGATTATATTTTGGGAAATTGTTTATCAGATAAAAATTAGAATACACACTGTACTTTAGACGCACTTCTGTGCATCTCTACAACATTTTTGTAAAACATTGTCCTCTATCACAATCCGTATAGAAGCACAGCAGTGCGTCTACGCTCCTGTTTAATTTAAAATTCGTAAATTTATTGTACGACTATTATTTAATAGTGGAAATTAAGTTTTAATTTTTTAAAATGAATCTTATGAAAACTAAAAAAATATGGGCTAATTTGGCAGTAGAAGACTTAGCACGAACTACCAAATTTTATAGCGAATTGGGCTTTAAACCAAATGGTACAAACGAAGAATTGACGAGTTTTTGTTTTGGAGATGATGATTTTATAATTCACTTTTTTATAAAAGAACGATTTAAATGGGCGGTAAATGATGAAGCTGCCGATTTACAAAAGGGTAACGAAATTATATTTTCGCTTTCTGCTGAAAGTGTAGATGAAGTGCATCAGCGGTTATTGGCGGTTAAAAATGCCGGTGGAAGAATTTTTGCTGAACCTCAAAGTTTTGAAAAAGGGTATTTCTTTGGATTTTCGGATCCTGACGGGCATAAATTTAATGTTTTATACTGGCCAAAATAATATAAAATCATACCAAGGTGTTTTGATAAAATCACTTTTTTCTTCGCAAAGTGATGCCAATTTTTCTTGTGAAATACTAAATTTCTACTCTAGCCCCGATGGGAGGGAAAATCTTTTTGTGGTGGGGTTCACCACAAAAAATTGGAAGGAACAGCGGGACGGGTCGTTCTTATGTAAAGGAAAATTTCTGCTTCTAAAAATTAAAATCGGAAATATAATATCCGAAGTTTTTCATTCAAAAAAAGGTGTAATACAATTTCAAAACCAATATATTTACGCCTTCAAATCAACAGGTCTTTAGAATGAAAAAAATTACCGTTTTCTTTTCAATATTATTTTTAACGCTTTCTTCTTGTGGTGTAAAAACCACACAATCCTTAATTAGCGATGGAAATTATGATGCTGCAATTGATAAAGCTGTAGAGGCTTTAAAAACTAAAAAAGATTCGAAAGGAAAACAGGATTATGTGTATTTGCTGGAAGAGGCTTTTGCAAAAGCGAAAGATAGGGATTTGCGTGATCTGGATCTGATGACGAAAGAGGCTAATCCGGCGAATGCGGAACGTGTTTATAACACGTATTTGCAATTGAATAATCGTCAGGAAAAAATCAGGCCTTTATTGCCTTTGCCACTACTTAAGCAAGGGAAAAATGCTTCTTTTGCATTTGATAATTACTCAGATCAGATTGTGAAGAGCAAAATTGCCTTGTCAAAATATTTATATGGAAATGCTTCAGCACTTTTAAAATCGACTAACAAACTGGATTTCAGAAAAGCATACGATGACCTATTTTATTTGGAAAGTATTAATCCGGGATATCAGAATACCAAAAAACTGATGGATGATGCACAATTTAAAGGAACTGATTTTGTAGATGTTTATGCTAAAAATCAAACCAATATGGTGATTCCGAAACAGCTTCAGGATGATTTATTGGATATTAAGACTTACGGATTAAATGATAAATGGACGGTTTACCATAGTGTCAGACAAAAAAATGTAAAGTACGATTATAGTCTGATTGTGAATTTTGTACAGATAAACATCTCGCCAGAGCAAATTAAAGAAAAAGAATTCATCAAAGAAAGACAAGTTAAAGATGGCGTAAAAACGCTTTTGGACAGCAGAGGCAAACCTGTGAAAGATAGTTTGGGCAAGGAAATAAAAGTGGATAATTATAGAACGCTTCGTGCGAATATATACGAGTTTCGACAATTTAAATCGTGCCAGGTAACTGCAAAAGTGGACTATGTAGACAGCAAGACAAATGCTTTAGTACAAACGTTCCCAATAACTAGTGAATTTATTTTTGAGAATATTTATTCTACTTACAAAGGCGATAAAAGTGCTTGTGAAGATAGTTATATGACTTATTTTAATAAACGTGCTGTGCCTTTTCCGAATAACGAACAAATGGTTTATGATACTGGTGAGGACTTAAAGGCCAGACTTAAGGATATTATTGTCAAGAACAGGTTTAGAGGTTAATTTAGATTTCTAAAAAAATCGACATCTTAAGACGTACAATAGTGCGTCTTTTTTTTTTGCGCAAAATTTAAAAATACTTTTTCTAAATTTTCCAAAAAACAGTATTTTAGTAATATCAAAATATTAAAAATCAAATAATTACAAAACAAAATTGGAACTGACTTATGAAAAATACTCTTGAAATAGCAAATCGTTTTAGAGAAATTATTCTGAATGGAACTTGGGTTGCGAATACTAATTACAAGGATCAGTTAGCCAATTTAGATTGGAAAATTGCCATTACTCCAATAAAAAATCTGAATACTATTGCACTTTTAGCACAACACATTCACTATTATATAAACGGTATAAATATTGTTTTTAAAGGTGGAAATCTAGATATTAAAGACAAATATAGTTTTGATTTCTCGCCTATTGAATCGCAGGAAGAATGGGAAACTTTTTTGCACAAATTCTGGCATGATAGCGAAGAGTTTGCTGTTTTGACCGAACAGATGCCCGATGAAAAATTGGAAGCCGCTTTTGCAGATGAAAAATACGGAACCTACAAAAGAAACATTGAAGCCATGATTGAACATAGTTATTATCATTTGGGGCAAATTGTTTTGATAAAAAAAATCGTAACAGATCAATAAACTTCTTCTCTACTTCAACAATATTTTAAAAAAAATTCATAAAAACATTTTGCGCAACCAAAAAGTTGCCTATATTTGCAACTGATTAGTTGCGCATTTACATA
The DNA here is from genome assembly GCF_015351595.1 of Flavobacterium sp. LC2016-12. GTDB lineage: Bacteria > Bacteroidota > Bacteroidia > Flavobacteriales > Flavobacteriaceae > Flavobacterium. The sequence continues at coordinate 117,502 of NZ_JADKPT010000007.1, forward strand.
AATCAAAATGAAACGAGATATTTTTCAGGCCATTGCCGACCCGACCCGCAGGGCTATTTTAGTATTAGTAGCTACAAATGCTTTAACACCCAATGCTATTGCGGAGCAATTTAACACGACCAGGCAAGCCGTTTCTAAACATATAAAAATTCTCAACGAATGTGAATTACTAGACGAAAAAAAAGTGGGTAGAGAAATCTACTACCAGTTAAAAATTGACAAAATGAAAGAAATTGACAAATGGTTAGCTCAGTTTAAGGAAATCTGGGAAACACGTTTCAGTCAATTGGATCAAGTATTAATGAATCTAAAATCTAAAGAAAATGAAATCTAATCTATTGATGAATTTTACCGTAGACAAAGAAAATAGCACGGTAAATGTAAAACGCGAATTTAATGCCTCACTTGACAATGTTTGGTCAGCCTGGACAGAGCCTGAAATACTGGACCAATGGTGGGCCCCGGCTCCGTGGAAAGCCAAAACAAAAAGCATGGCTTTTAAAGAAGGGGGACGAAGACTCTATGCTATGGTTGGACCTCAGGGTGAAGAACATTGGGCTATTGCTGATTTTACTTCGATTACACCAAAATCTAACTTTAAATATCTGGACGCTTTTAGCGATAGCGAAGGTAATTTGAACAAAGATTTTCCACGTTCTGACTGGAATCTGAATTTCTCTGAGCAGGGTGATTCAACTATTGTAGATATTGCGATTAAACATGAAAACCTTTCTGATTTGGAAAAAATAATCGAAATGGGTTTCAAAGAAGGTTTCACAATCGCTATGGAAGGTTTGGATGCTATTTTTGCTTCAAAATAAAAAGCTAAAAGAATTTTAACCCAAAAAGAAAGCGCAAAGTGAGCAACTTTGCGCTTTCTTAATTAAAACAGATAATAAAATAAAATTTTACGGTTTCACGTAATGCAGTCATTTTATCATCAACTATATTTGGTTCCTAAAATAAAAACACTAACAAAACCCAAATTAATCTCGATGAGAAAACAAATTTTATTTATTGCCTTAACCCTAATCTTAGGTTTTAACAGTTATTCTCAAATAACTTTTGAAAATGGCTATATTATCACTGAAAGCAATATCAAAACTGATTGCTTAATTGAAAATATGGATTGGAAAAACACTCCTGCTAACTTTAGATACAAATTGACTGATAGCCAATCAATAGTCGATGCAGATGTCAAAACTATAAAAGAATTTGGTTTAACTGGACAAAACAAATTCATTAGAGCAATTGTAAAAATAGACCGTTCAACAAAAAATTTACAGAATATGACTAAGGGTAAAGACCCTGTTTTTTCTCAGGAAAAAATATTCTTGCAGGTTCTTTTAGAGGGAAAAGCTTCTTTATATTTATTTGATGATGGAACTGTAAGACGTTTTTTTTACAAAATTGATAATTCGGAAATAAAACAACTGGTTTATAAAACCTACCTCGCTGATGATGACAATATTGCTAAAAACAATTATTTTAGAGAGCAGCTTTTTATTGATTTAAAATGTGACGATATTTTACAAAATGAATACGAAACACTAAGTTATACCAAAAATAGCTTAACGCGATTCTTTGTAAAATATAACAAATGCAATAACTCTGAGGTCGTTGATTTTGAAGTAAAAGAAAAGAAAGATTTATTCAATTTAACTATTAGACCAAGATATAATAACAGTTCTTTATCTTTAGACAATTCACTTTTTGAAGGACTTAGTTTTGATTATGGAGCGAAGTCTGCTTTTAGCTTAGGGATTGAGGCCGAATTTATTTTACCATTTAACAAAAACAGATGGTCAATTATAGTAGAACCAACTTATAATTATTACAAAGGCGAACAAACTATACAAAGTTCAGATGTTGTAGGCGGCACCTTAACAGGTAAAGTAGATTATACATCAATCGAATTACCAATTGGTGTCAGACGCTACTTTTTTGTAAATAACGCAGTAAAAATATTTGCAAATGCTTCATTTGTAGTAGATTTTAGTACAAACTCATCAGTAAGTGTTGTTAGAAAAGATGGCTCACCATTAAATGAATTAGAAATTAAATCTGGTACCAACTTCGGATTTGGAATAGGTTGTAAATTCATGGATAAATTTAGTGCAGAATTAAGATACCAAACAACCAGAGGGCTTTTAGCCGAAAATCCAAACTGGGGATCGTCTTATCAAACTACTGCATTAATTGTAGGGTATTCATTTTTCTAATTAATTGCCTAAGTGATTCTTTATGTTAAGATTAAAGCAAATTTTATTCCTAATACGATTATTCTTTTTACAAATCCCGTTTTTTTTTAAGCGGGATTTTTTAATCTTCTTAAATTTCAATTAGCAAGAATTTATACTCAATTAGGGCTTTTAATTTCAATTGTACTAACAACAAACCTCCACAGTCATAAATTCCCTCTATGAAATCAAACTTATTTATCATTATCATTGTTTTAGTGTGTATTAGTTGCAAAAATAAACCAGTACAAACAGGAGACAATTATGAAAAAATTCTTGTCGAACGCGAAAATAAAGCTGCTGAAACACCAATAACCGTTGCTGGCGATTTACAAAAAACAATAACATTTGAAGTAAAAGCAAATGCCAAAGATTTTGCTGGTGGAATTCAACCATGGGCAAGTGTTGAAAAGCCAAAAAAAGATTTACCAGGCCTTATTAATAAAACTGAAACTGTAATTTCAGAACATTTTATTACCATAATTATTGATTATCCACTTCTAAACAGATATCAATTTGATTTGAAATCGGAAAACGGATTTAGCAGAGAAATGCTTCTTACTGAAATTAGCAAACATTATTTTAAACTTTATGCTGAAGAAGAAAAAACAGCAACAATAAAAACCATTCCGATGGAAAAAAGAACAATGTATAATAGAAATGAAACAAATGGAAAATATGGTATATGGGGCCATGATATTGCTGATTTAGTTTTAACTGAAATCCAGGTTTACAAAACCAAAAAGGGAAATACTATAATAACATTAGGAATTGATTCCTGAAAAATTCATAAAACATATGATCAAAAAACTACTGCCATTTGAAAAATTAGTTTATCATTCAACATTAAGCAAAGAAGAACTTATAAATCATCTTCAAAATGAAATTGAACCTGAAAAATCTTTTGGTTTTGGTGCCCACAGAACATCATATTCAAAACCTTACATTGGTAAAATTTATGCTGCCAGGTTCGAAATTAAAAAAGCCATTAATTATCGAAATTCATTTTTGCCTATAATAAAAGGAGATATTAAAAATGACATTAATGGCTCAAAAATAAATATAAATATGGGTTTGCCTGATTTTATAAAAGCATTTATGATTCTTTGGCTAGGTGGTGTTTCTGTTGCTTGCATTGGAGGAATATACAGTTTGTTTTTTGCAGACGCAATAAATTCAGAAACGGGCCCTTTTATATTTATTCCTTTTGCAATGCTTTTATTTGGAATTGCAATGGTGTCTTTTGGATTTAAAACTGAAAGTCAAAAAAGTATAAAAGATTTAGAAGAAATTTTGCAGGCGAAAGTGATTGAAGAATGAAAAATAGAAATTTTATAATTGTGTTATTCATAATTCTATTGCTACTGACAGCATTCTTCATTTTAGACAATTTGGTTGAAAAGATGTTTGATTTGCATCCGTCGTAATTAACTAATTTCTTTTAAATTCTTACTTTTATATTTCAAAACTTGTGGGCTCTGCCAGATTTAAAAAAATACCAGAATGACAATCTCAGAAGAAAATAAATTAGACAATCCTATTTGGCATTCATTATCTGAAAATCATCAGGAATTTAGTTTGGACTATGGTAATACTAAATTCTACCATCCAGATTATGGTCCGTTTGGAAGTTTTACAGATTTGGAAAAAACTGCAATGGCAACCCAAGAATATTCAACCTTAATAGATAATTTCTTTATTGTTGGAGAAAAACCTGAAATAGCTGGTACTTTAAAAATTGTAAAAGAACTAGTTTGCCTTCAAATGGTTATTTATAAAAAAATTCAGCTTCCAATCGATGTTGAAATTGTAAAGTTGACTATAGATCATAATGAAATTTTGTGTGATCTGGTTAATTTGGTACAGCCAGGTTACTTTAAAAACAAAACCATTTTGCTCGGAAATTATTATGGAATCTTTAAAGACCATCAGCTGATTGCTATCACCGGAGAACGCATGAAAATGAATGCTTTTACAGAAGTCAGCGCGATAATTACACATCCTGAACATACCGGAAAAGGATATGCCAAACAACTTATTGCGCATGTTGTAAATGCCATTTTTGATCAGGGTAAAATTCCGTTCTTGCATGTCGCAGAACACAATCTTGGCGCTATTGCCTTATATGAAAAGTTGGGGTTTACTACGAGACGTAAAATGAGTTTCTGGAATATCATCAAATAGAATGTATAACTCCATTTTGTAAGCAATGAAATAGAGTTAAAAATATTTTTTATCTTTGCAACCACAACTAATTAGAAAATTCCATGTGAAATAAAATTTCTTTCAGACAATTATAAAGGCAGCTGCAAAACAGTTTGCTTATTTGTTTATTCCCAAAAGAAAGAAATTATGCTTATTTTACAAAATATATCCTATTTACATACGAATAGAGATTTGCTATTCGATAGAATTACTTTTTCTGCGAATCAGCAGGAAAAAATTGCCTTAATTGGAAATAATGGTGTTGGAAAATCGACACTTTTAAAAATCATTGCTGGTGAAGTACAAGCTTCCACAGGATCGCTTAAAACTGATGCAACACCTTATTATGTGCCTCAGATTTTCGGTCAATTCAATCATTTTACTATTGCTGAAGCTTTGCGAGTTGAAGACAAACTCAATGCACTTAAAAATATACTGGAAGGAAATGTAACCCAAGAAAATCTGGAAATCTTAAATGATGACTGGACTATTGAGGATCGCTGCAATGAAGCACTGGAATACTGGCAGTTAACCGATTTAGATTTATCACAAAAACTGGAAAACTTAAGTGGCGGCCAAAAAACAAAAGTTTTTCTTGCCGGAATTTCTATTCACCAACCTGAACTTATTTTACTCGATGAACCAAGTAATCATCTGGATTTGGCAGCGAGAAAATTGTTATACAATTTCATTCAAAACACTTCGGGCACTTTGATAATCGTTAGCCATGATCGCAAACTACTGAATCTTTTGAATGTAGTTTATGAATTAAGTAAACATGCTATTACGATTTATGGTGGCAATTATAATTTTTATGCCCAACAAAAACAAATAGAAAACAACACTTTACAGCAGGATATTCATAGTAAGGAAAAAGCGTTGCGAAAAGCTAAAGAAAAAGAACGGGAAACGCTGGAACGTCAGCAAAAACTGGACGCACGCGGAAAAAAGAAACAGGAAAAAGCAGGCGTATCCCGAATCATGATGAATACTTTACGGAATAATGCCGAAAACAGCACTTCGAAAGCAAAAAGTATGCATGCTGAAAAAATTGGTGGTATCTCGGAGGAATTACAAGGGCTCCGTTCGGGTTTGCCAGCTATTGATAAAATGAAATTTGGTTTTGACAATACCCAATTACACAAGGGTAAAATACTTTTTACGGCTACTGATATTAATTTTAGTTATGATGAAAAATTGCTTTGGAGGGAAAATCTAAGTTTCCAAATTTTAAGTGGTGAACGCCTTGTTTTGAAGGGATCAAATGGTTCCGGGAAAACGACCTTAATAAAAATAATTACAGGAAAATTGATTCCAACACAAGGGAAAATTTATAAAACTGAAGCTAAAATTGTTTATATCGATCAGGATTATTCGTTAATCGAAAATCAACTTACCGTTTACGAACAGGCGCAAAAATTCAATGTTTTAGGTTTGCAGGAACATGATATCAGGATGCGATTGAATCGTTTTTTGTTTTCACAAAAAGAATTGGAAAAACCTTGCAGTGCTTTGAGTGGTGGTGAGAAAATGCGTTTGATGCTTTGTTGTTTGACGATTAACAATCACGCACCAGATATTATTATTCTGGATGAACCTACGAATAATTTAGATATTCAGAATATTGAGATTCTTACAGCGGCTGTTAATGAATATCAGGGCACTTTGATTGTGGTTTCGCATGATGAGACTTTCTTGGAGCAAATTAATATTGGGCGTTACGTTGAACTTTCTTAACCGCAAAGGTCGCAAGGGTTTACGCAAAGTTCGTTATTTTTTTATGCTGGTGTGAAATATTCACGCAAAGTCGCAACGGCGCAAAGTTTAGTTCTTACATTATTTTGAAGTATGAACCTCTTATTTAGCCCTGATGAGCAATATCCTTTTGTGCCGGTCCCGATAGCTATCGGGAGGCACAAAAGATATAGTGGACAGCGGGACTAGAGGTATTTTGAAAATGAATAATGTGCTCCATATTTTAATTCACAATTCTATCCCAGCCATCCGTCACGATCAAGACTTCGGTATTGAATGGCTTCGGCTATGTGCTGGGTGATTATAGTTGGTGCAGCATCTAAGTCGGCTATGGTGCGGGCTACTTTTAGGATTCTGTCGTAGGCTCTTGCGGATAGGTTTAGTCGTTCCATAGCAGTTTTTAATAATTCCTTAGATTGTTCATCTAACGCGCAATATTCGCGAATTAATTTGCTGCTCATCTGTGCATTGTAATGTATATTTTCGACTTCTTCAAATCGTTTGGTTTGAATTTCTCTCGCTGCGGTAACACGTTTTCTGATTTCGACACTGCTTTCGGCTTTTCGGTCGTCGGCCAGTTTTTCAAACGGAACAGGTGTTACTTCAATATGAATGTCGATTCGGTCTAATAAGGGTCCGGAAATTTTGCTCAAATAACGTTGCATTTCGTGTGGCGAAGAAGTATTGGGCTGACTTGGATCGTTGAAAAATCCACTCGGACTCGGATTCATACTCGCCACCAACATAAAAGAAGACGGATAAGTAACCGTGAATTTAGCACGTGAAATGGTTACTTCGCGATCTTCGAGCGGTTGGCGCATTACTTCTAAAACATCGCGTTTAAACTCCGGTAATTCATCTAAAAACAAAACGCCATTGTGCGCCATCGAGATTTCGCCAGGTTGCGGGTAACTTCCGCCGCCTACTAATGCTACATTTCTTGCTTATGTAAAATATGTGGTCTATATTTGATCTATCTAATTTAAGAGAAGTAAATGGGAAAAGTTGCTATATATGCTAGGGTCTCGACGCTTGAAAAGCAAGATTATAAAAGGCAAATTTCAGATTGTAAAACAGCAATCGGAAACGAATATACGGAAAATAACATTGAAATTTTTGCTGAGCAAATTTCTGGATATAAGGAAAATGAATCTAGACCTCAACTAAGCAAGCTACTCTCAATAATTGAAAATGACCCAAAGTATTTTTCAAGGATATATTGCACAGAACTGAGTCGCCTTGGAAGAGACCCAAGAAGCACCAGAAAACTATTAGATGACTTAACAGATAAGCAAATCCCTGTATTTATTACATCAATCAATAGGCAAACACTTGATGAAAATGGTGAGCGTGATTCAATTATGAATATTGTTTTGCAGGTACTTATGGAATTTGCAGATAGTGAATCTAAAACAATGAAAAAAAGGTCTAGATCAGGTTTACTTCAAAGTGTGGTCAACGGAAATGCTGGCGGTTCAAAAAATTTACCGTACGGATATGCTAAAGATGAAAACAAAAAGCTAATTGTTGATGATGAAGAAGCTGAAATAATAAAGGAAATCTTTAACCTTTATAAAAAAGGAAATGGATTTAAAGCAATAGCAAATATTTTCAATTATAGAGAAATACCAACTAGAACCCAAAAGGCATTTGGTAACCAGTTGATGAAATACAAGACAGAAAAAACAGCTGACAAAGTTACTTGGACCGATGTTACAATTGATAAAATCATTAAAAATCCCTTATATTATGGACAAAGAAGATTTAAAGGTAATCTTTATCCAGCACCAGCGATAATTGAAGAACAGCTTTACAGGGAATGCAATGAAATTACAGCAACTAAAACACATCGCAATTATCTCACTACGTACACATATCTTCTGAAAGATTTGCTTATTTGTGGGTGTTGTGGTCGCAACTACTTTGCAAAGTTTAAACCAGTTGAACGAGGTGACAAGGTTTATATTTGTTCATCAAGATTAACCAAAGGTGGAAACTGTGGTAATGTAGGTGTTAATATTTCCTTGCTGGAATCAGCAATATATGAAGAATTTATTAGTAGTGGTCGTCTAGCAAAATATATACACATGAACAAGCTCGATATTTTTGAAGAATTAAAAACAAAAATAAGCGGACTTGAAATTGAATTAAAAATTGCTCAAACCGATTTCGCAAAAAAAGAAAATGAAAAAAATCGTTTGCTTGACCTGTATCTTGCTGACAAAATTGATTCCATTGGATTTGAAAAAAAACAGGCCGAAATTAATCAAAGTGAATTTGAACTTACAACCAAGGCTAATTTATTAAAAGAAGAAATATTTCAAAATAAAAAAATATTTGATAAACAAAACGACAAGCAAGCCACAACTCAAATGCTTATTGATGCTAAAGACAATAGAATTGAACTAAAGACACTTTTTAATCAATTTATATCAAAGGTCATAATAAACAAATTAGATGCTAAAACTGTACTAGCAAGCGTTTTTATTACTTACGGCGGTAAAGAGATTGGACATCCTTTTAAATTATTTTTAAATATAAGGGGATTAGCGTCTAGACCAATGAAATATCAATATGTATCAGTTACAGGAATGAACTATAGACCAATATATAGAAACAATATTTTACTTAATAATCCACATAAATTATTATTAGAAGTTGAAGAAAATAAAGCTGTTTACGATGCCTTAGATGATCACTATGATTTTTTTATAATTAATATTCCAACTGAAAATTTAATACTTATTGAAAACACTTACCCCATCACTGTTTAAAACAAAACAAAAGAATTCATATTACTTCACTCATATGATTCTCTTTATTTAAATAACCTGTTCATAAATTTTAATCCATCATTTTCATAATTGCGATAATTCGAAAACATTCACGCATTAAAGCTGAATCTTTTAATTGTGCCGTTGAATATGGCTTTACTGATGAAAGACTAGGCTGAAGTCTGTCAACTTCTCGTCCAGATTGTTTTTTAGTAGATGCTCCAGTTGGATGGTCCGTATTTGCTCTTATTTTATTAGAAAACTCCTTTTTCGTGTTTTCATGTTTAGTCCAATTCTTTGCAAACACAATCATTTTATCTAAAATCTCAAGTTTCTCTTTGTCTTCATCATTAGATAAAGAATGATGATTTGAAAATGAATTAAGCTTTGCCAATTGTGATTTGCTGGCTTTTTCTAGGGCTATATATCTCAAAGCTTCTTCAAAGCCTTCTGGCTTTTTGTCTTTTAAAATATACTTGTTTACGTTTTTTTTAAGTTGGTCTATTACGCTTGGCGGTATCGTAATTAAATCAGTTTGTTCCATATTACTCTTTAATATAAATATCTCAAAAGAAAACAATAGCCGTTTTTTTATTCAAAAAAATCCAAAAAAAAAATTTTGGAAATTTGAATTTTATGAAGTGATCTTAGAAAATTCTGGAAAGAAAATTAAATTTTAAAATGGTGATTTAAAAACAAAAAATTGTTCAAACACCTAATCGTAGGTGTACATTTTTAAATGAGTGTTTAAAAAGTGGAGTCATGGATTCTCTGGAGAAAGAGATTCTTTCCTATATCTATGGTTTGGGACCAAAGCCTTCGGATTTGCCAAATCATCACAAATACAAGACCATTTTTAAATTAAACCAACTTCTCAAATCTCTTGTAGCAAGAGTTAGCACAAGTTTTTTCTAAATCATTGTCATGTGATCCCCATTTTTCACCATTCCAGTCAAGTCTATTTTAAAATCTTCTTTAACTCTTTTTGCAAACTGAAAAGGATCAACATCTTTTAATATTAAAATTTGTCTTGTTAAACGAGGATAATATAATGTTCCAAAATTACCCATCGGAAAATGTATTCCAATAGCTGGCTGAAAAGGATTATTGGATATTAAATAACTATATGAATAAGCTCCTGTTTTAGCATCTCCAAATGGTAAAGGGATAGATTGATTTCCATGGATAGTCATTGAAGTTGGTTGCCCAATGAAAATTGACATTTTCATTAAATATTCTAATCCTCTTTGAGTTGTATGTACAGTTATATGAAATCCTCCAATACTTTCTATACTTCTGCTTGAAACAACTTCTTCGAATGCTTTAGAATGGATGTCAAGAATGTGTTTCATATCAGTACTTTTCAAATTTGGTAAAAAGTTTCGTTGATATAAATTTAACCCAGAAACATCCCAATCCAATGATTTTGATTTGAAGGTACAATCTCACCATTTGAAATTTTATAAAGTAAAGGTTGATTTTCTAATGCGCCAATTAAAAAGTCAGTTTCATAATTTGAACTTTTATTTATTTCGTGGAGTAACTTTTTTACTTTTTCTATAGTTAGTTCTTCTAGTTTATAAACTTGTTCAATTGCTTCTTGAGCGGTGTCAACTCCGCCAGCATATGAAAAGCAAAGTCTTGGATGCAAAATGATTGTTTTTAATAAGCCTGAAAAAATATTTTTTCTATTAGAGGGAATATTTGGATCAGTGATTTTTGAATCACTGTCAATTCTTAATGAGCCTTGAACTATTTTTCCGATTACTAATGTCATTTTAAAATGTGTGCTAATGTTCCCTTGCTACAAGAGGCTTGGGCCTAAAGTAACGTAAATTTTCGGATTTGCTAAATCATCTCAAATTCAAAACTATCTTTCATTAAGCAAATTGTGTAAATCCGTTGTTGTGGCTGTTATATGCAGGCAATTTTATGAGCCACTTGAATTATTTTCGACTATTTCAACGATATATTTTAAAATCTACGTCGTCTATTTCTATAAATAAATCGGTTTAGCGGACTCCCAAATTGTCTAAAATTTACATTACGAGACAGGGTTTGTTGATGCTCTAGTCGTCGATTTATTTCATCTTGCTTTCGGAAGTTGCTCATAAACTCTTGAACTCTTGATGTCCATTCTCCGTTAGTGGTTGTTGTTATAAATGCTTTACGTGAAATCTCTGCAACTTTAGCATATGTTCCAACTTGTGGGAATAAACAATAAAGAGTATTTCTCAAACCTTCGGAGTCCTCCATAGAACCGTCTCCACGAAAATCAAAGATTACAGGTACAGAACTTTCGAGCCAAGCTGACGGAAAACACCAATCTACAAGATCAACTCCAAATATTTTCGGATTGTCTGTATTATAAAAAATTGTATTTTCAAAACAGTTCTTTTTACCTTTGAGAAAACGAGGATAATCATATTTCAGGCGTGTACCGTCGACTACCCAAACCATATTTTTATAAAATTGTTCTCTGGAAGTTCGTTCTTCAGGTTTAATATGCGAATGTTGAAATTCTACAACGAGATTATGAGCTGTAAGAACATCTGCAATATGTTTTTCTCCTGTTCTCTTATCAAGCAATGATACTTCTTGCCAATCAGCGGGATAATTATTTTTCCAATTTCGGTGCCATTCTGTTTCTGGTTCCCACCAATTATCACAATCTGTTTTGCTTTTATGTGACCAATGCCAAATTTTTCTTGTGCCACATTTTGCAATAACTGGTTTAGAACAACAGCAACACAATCCGTTAAGTTTCGGTTGAGCTTCTGTCCGATTATTACCTATTAAAGCAAAACGCATATTTTAGACTGTTTTAAGGTTTGCTTGTTTTTTCACAGCTTTGGTCAATGCTTGCCACTAACTTTCTGGCACTACAAAAGGTTGAGAGTTAAAGATATGAGATCTTTTCATTAAACACAAATTTTCCAAGTACAAACCATTTTCAAATTCAGCCTAAAACCCAAATATCTTTTAGCTGTTAGCAGTAGTCGATTATAAGCTTTCTATGTGTGGTGAATAAGGATTTGGCCAATTTTCATTAACAGAATTAAATAATAGATTTACCCAATTTTCATCTTCTGATGCTTTTTTTCCAACATACCCTCTTCCCTTTCTATTTGTGTCATACCTAAATTTTATTTCATCTAATTCGTTATCATCAACAACTTTTGAAATGAACAAATACCCATCATTTGTTACGCGAAATTGAGTATTTACACTATCGTCTTCTGAGGCAATTAATTTCTTTAAACTTTCAATTGTAAATTCTCCTGTATTCAGATTTATTCTCATTATTTTCACTTTTAAGTTTAGATTTTGGTTCGCGGTTACTGCTAACGTTTTGGCGCTAGTGTTGTTGTGGATTTCGAAGCCGACTATTTTCAGCTAAACGAATATATAAATAAAAAAGTTGATTTCACTAACGCCCAATCATGATAAACGGATGTTATCGGATGTCGCTCTATTTTCCAATATAAGTTTCCTGAGTTCCTCAACTAATAAATAATTTCCATTTACATATTTTCTATGAAGCATTCTATGACAGTTTGAACATACCAAAGCCAAATCTTCAAACTTCGTTTTTCTAATCCCTCCAATTGAGATTGGAACTCTGTGGTGACATTCAATAAAACCTAAACCTAGTAATGGATATTCTGTTTCAAAATTAAAGCCACAAGCTTCACAAAATAAGCGATCTTCTTCTTTAGCTATTGCTTTCGCTTTGGCTATAAGTTCAGGTTTACGCTCCTTAAATTTATGTAATTTATAGACAGATTTATCAGCACCTTCTTCTAAACCTTCATCATTATCTTTTTCATCATATATCTCTGTAATCAGGTTGTTGTCAATATTAAAAAGTTCGAAAAGGAAATTTTGTTTTTGTAAAATTGTTTTATCTCCTCTGTGGCTTTCGAGTGTATCGACAAAACAAATTTGGCCACGATTAGCTTTAAACAATGTCCAAGTCGAATCAAGTGGCAAATTAACTTTTGGGATACCTACAACGCCAACCAGCCTTATATATGGATGGTCAGGATTAGAAACCTTCCCAATCAAATTATCTAATGGAGTTACCAGATGCGTTATGAATGTTCCGCCACCAAAAGTTGGAGTTGATTTTAATGTTTGAAAAATAACCATTAATTCACCAGGCTTCGCTTTTTCATAATTTGTAGGGTACCATTTTGGGTTTTTAGAAAAATTTAAATTAAAAGTATCACCCAATTTATATTCCATATATGCCCAAGAATTTCCTTTGTCTCTAGTGACACTTTTAATCCATTTTATGTCTGAGGATTTATACATAAATTTAGTTTTTATTGCTGTTTTTTTTTACGATTTCCGCTAACTTCCTAGCGTCACAAAAGGTTTAGGATTAAAGATGCTCGCTTTTTCCATTATGCACAAATTTTTCAAGTACAAAACCATTTTTAAATTCAGCCAAATACTTAAATCTCGAGTAACAAATAGTGGTAGCTTTTTTATCTCACGCAAATTTCAATATTAAATGCTATTCTTGTTTCTTATCCTTCACAATATCGAAATGACGGTGCAAATCGTCAATTGTATTCATTGTACTAATTGTATTGATACAATGTATTAAAAAAACTAGTCCGCACAATGTGACACTGTAATAACTTTCCACATCAATTGCCAACTCAATGCGATTATGTACATATTTATCCCGAATATCATAAAGTCGTCTGATGTTTGTACGCATTACTTCTTGATCTCCTACGTGTAATTTCGGGATGACATTTTTTTTTAATATCGTTTCTCCTTTAGCTTTATAATTGTTTTTTGGAATTATTAATGTTTCAAAGAACGAAATCAAGTTTATTATTCGTTCATAAAGATTTGAAAAGCTGTTTAGTGAGCCAAATTGAATAATTGCATTTTCCATGTCGTAATATATTTCTACGTTTCGTTTTGATATTATGAACTGGTGAAAAAGGAATAATCCATCTTTCATTACTTTGTTAAGTTCAGCTTGACCAATGGAAATAGGTTGTGTATTTGTTGGAAATTCTACATTGAATCCAATATTTTGAAAGTTTCCAATATGACTTAAATATTCTACTTTGTCGACAACTCTATAATCAAAATCTACATTAAATGTATCAACGCCAGTCCTCAGCATCTGCGGAAAAAGAAAACATTTTAGAGAGTTTACGGATAACCTAATCTCTTTTTTAGCAAGTTCTACACATTTACTTTCTACTCCGAAAACAGTAACTGTAGCAAGTGGTGTGCTTACAAATGAATTAAAGATCTTATTCCAATCCTCTACCTTCATATCTCTACCGTTTTTTTTAGCCTCTGCACTTGTTGTTTCAAAGATTTTTAAACTATCGTTTTGGGACAGTTGATGAAAATGACAATTACCGACTTGAAAAGAAGTTTGTATTTCTAGAGCTTTAATTATAAAGTCATAATGGCGTTGTTTAGCTTTTTCCTCTATTTTAGTAACTACAAAATCATACAGTTCGACAGTTGCAATCTTAGAGATATAAATCCCAATCATCCAATCAAATGTAACTTTTACAATGAATTTATAATCTGCCACACGATTAATAAAGTCAATAGATAAAAATTGTTCAACCAAAAATTTAAACTGGTTGTAATCCGATTCATTAATTATGATTTCTTCATTCGGTAATCTAGCTCCAATGTTTACATTATTATTGAAAATATCAAGGTTTGAAAATTGAGAAATGGAATCGTCAGCCATTTGAAGCGTTGGTATACCTGCTTCATTATCTCTGCGTTCTTCTTCTAAACTTCTTGAGGTTTTGATTATAGGTCTTGATTTTACTAATTCAAAAACCTTATACCCATTTTGATTGATAGATAATACTGAATCCATTATTGTTTATGCTCGTTTTATTTGTCACATCACGAAAGTTACCACTAATGTTTTGGCTCTACATGAGGTTTAGGATTAAAGATGCAAGGTTTTCTATTAAACACAAATTTTCCAAATACAAAACCATCTTTAAATTCACCCTAATGCCCAAATCTATTGTAATTGCTGTTAGACGATGTTTGCACCATCATCAGGATAAGGAATGAATTCAACATCAGAAACGCAAAGGCAAAGATTAGTGAAAATCTCCTTTAATCTTAACGAAATAGCAAGATAAACATCCCTGTTTTCGCCTACTTCCGAAAAAATTTGCTTGTTTTTAAATTCAAAAACGGTTTCATTAAATTCATAGTGATATTCTTGACCGTGATAATAACCATTAGAATGAACCATACAGTTTCGCAATTTGTTTACAAATTCGATAAACTCACGATCCTCAGCTAAATTACCACCATATGCTTCTTTATTATGTTTAATTATAAAATTCATTTTTCTAACTAATGGAACAAAAGAAGATTTTCTTAAGATTTCCATTATTACCGCTTTGTTATTTTCCTCGAGCGATGACATTGCTTTCACGAGTTTTGCGTTTAGAGATTTTACAATGTTATCATATTCAAAATCATCGACTAAAAAATCAAAAATTAAAGAAATAGAAAGTTCGAAAGTTGTCCAACTACCTAAAATTATATTTCTGCTTAAATCTCCGTGATATCCTGTAGATAGTATTATAGATCTTGGAATTTCATGGAGTCGTTGAGCATGAGGATGATAATCTATAATATTCTGGGTAAACATTACATCACCTTGAACGATTAATTGCATTAGTCGAAAGGTAGATTTTCCTAAATAGAAATCGTAGAGTGTTGAATAATACAACCCAAAAAAACTATGACGGACGTCATCTTCATGCCAAGTTAATTCTCTAACTTCTGCTTGATGATTATTTGTAATTTGCAACAGTTCGTCTAATGTCATGATTTTGCTTCAAATATCGCCTAACGTCTTGCGACTTGGCGTAGTAGTAGATTTCCACCACAAATGTTTATACGAAGCACTGAACCCACCATTACGCCAAACTGCTGTTGGCAGCTGGTATTCTGTTGTTCGTTCTTCTAAAACATTGTCAGTATTGGGTTTTAGTGCCATTGTTTATTTATTTTCTGTCTGTTTCAGATTGTGTGGTGTGTTTTTAATTTTTTGTGTTTGAAATTTTCTACCTGTTCCATTACTTGATCGAACACTTCGTCATTATGTTGTGGTGGGTAACCGTTTTTTATCAAACAGAAGAATATTTTTTGATTCAGGTCTGCTTTAACATTTGTATTGTTGAGCCAATCCGTAAACGACGATTGCAGATCTATTAGCTTTTTAATTTTCTGAGCTAAGAGTTTACATTTATCATTTATAATTAGACTACCCACCCTTTTATCTTCACCAAACTCAAAGTTATACTTGTCTCGTAGATGCATAAGAATATCATAGAAAGCTTTTTCCTCAAAAGTCAACCCCAGTTTTCTGAAACTATCTTTGTCTTCCCCTAATTTTGACAGTATATCCAATGCCTGTTGAGTCGCATTTCTGATAATTGCATTTACTGCCTCTGCTTGTGTTGCAGTGGCTTCTGCAGATGATAAACTCTCTCTTCTACTATGATATTCTTCAAGTGTTTTATTAAGCAACTCTTCGTATTTTTCAGCTGCTATTTTATTTGTATCCTTGTACTCTATGATCGATTTACGAAGCATCTTAATCAAGACTTCGAGTTTGGTCGCTGGTAATTTAATGTTATCCAACTGAGCAACAAACTCGGGACTAAATATACTCTCTTCTATATCGGTTTGTAGAATACTTACCACAGAATTGCATTTCAAGGCTTCAGCAACCATTTTTTCAACCGCACGATTCATACTTTCTGCATCGTGTTTCTCACCAGAAGTTTTTCTTATGTAAGATGCTACCGCCATTAGGCACTGCGACAAGGAAAGTTGCTCATTAGTAAGCACATTTGATGGCTGGCAAATGTCATAAGCAGTCCTCATTCGCTTAACGTGAGCCAAGAAAAATGTTTTTGCACTAACGTTTTTTGGCTTATATTTTTCATTGCTGAGATTCAGTTTCTCAGTCAATGTGATTATATAATCGGCTGCCGAAGACAAGCACTCTAATCTTTCTAATGGAGTTGTTTTGGAATCAGTGAATGGAATTATATCAAAATCGACAAATACATCATTGAGTAATTTTAACTCAATAATTAGAGCTTCTAATGCTTGTTGAACATCATCCTCACTTGGACCAAATGAATCACCTCCAAATTTACGCATTGCCTCCATCATATTACTTCGAATACCGATATAGTCAATAATATAACCGAACTCTTTGCCCTCGTACTTCCTGTTGACACGGCTAATTGTTTGAATAAGCGTTTGTTTTTGCAGTGGTTTGTCGTTATAGAGGAATGATAGACAAGGAACGTCAAAGCCCGTAATCCACATATCAACAACTATAACTATGCGGAAATTTGAATACTCCATTTTGAACGCATCATCAAGCTTTTTACTTCGAGCTTTATCGCCTATGTAGTTATACATTTCTTCTAGATCATTTGGACCACGTGTAGCAACCATTGCTATAGTCGGCAAGGGAGATAGTTTCTTTAACTCTTCAGAAGTTAATTCACTATCGTCAGGTGACTTCTTTTCTTCGAACCATTCAGGCTTTTGTTCTCTGAACTTTTGGAGTAATCTGTATGCAATTTTACGCTTGCTGCATACAATCATTGCTTTTTGTACTATATCAGGTTTGTTTTCACAAGCATTAGTATAGTGTACTATAATATCCTTGGCAAGGCGATCTAAACGTTCGTCATCACCAAGAATCACCTCCATTGCACTCATTGCTTTTTTGCTAGTAGCCACATCATCTTCCGTTGCACCCTCATCTGCACATTGCTTGTAGTAGGTGTCTATCTCTTTTACTTTCTCACTATCGAGAGTAACATTTGCTATACGAGGTATATATTTTAGTTCAACTGTGATATCATCTTCAACAGATTGTTGCATCGTATATTTATCCACTACCTCACCAAAGACCTGAATAGTCTCTTCGATAGGAGTGCCTGTAAAACCAACAAATGTAGCATTGGGGAATGCGCTACGCAGATGCTCAGCATAAGGCTTTGTTATAAAAGCTCCGATAGAAGTCTCTTTTTTGCCTTGACTATCTGCTTTTTGATCCTTTACTTTCAACTGCGTATTCAATCGTATCTGACTGCGATGTGCCTCGTCAGAGAAACATATAATGTTTTTACGGGTATTAAGTTCGCCTATAGCTTCGCAGAATTTTTGGATAGTACAAATAAAAAATCCGCCAGACTCTCTGATGGATAGTTCTGTTTTAAGATTTTCTCTATCAGCAATTATTTTTGAAATACCCAATGATAAAAACTCCTCTGAACGAAGAAATAATTTGCCTGCTTGAGTTTGTAGATCATCTCTATCTACAATCATCACAATAGTAGGTGAGCCAAGCTCCTTGCAACGCAATGATAGTTGACGTGCCAAAAACATCATAGTATATGTTTTACCACAACCCGTTGCGCCAAAGTAAGTACCACCCTTACTACTGTTTGTAGCGTGTGCCTTTAGTATGCTTTCTCTAAGCATTCGGGTAGCAAAAAATTGAGGATATCGACACACCACCTCTTCGTCTTTGTCGTGTTTTTTGTCGGGGAAGTAAACGAAGTCACGAATAATCTCTAGAAAGCGGTTAGGCTCATACACGCCTGCAACTATGGTTTTCACCTGGTCGGCACCTCGCTTAGCAGATTCGTCCTCATTATTAACCTTTTTCCATACATAGTAATGATTGTATGGTGTGTAGGTTGTACCAAGTTTTGTATTATTTATCGAGGCATCGCTAATGCAAGAGAGCGGAGAGTAACGCAAAAGATGTGGAATATCTCTTTTGTATCGAATATGAATTTGGTCGTAAGCATCTGCGATAGTGGCATTGAAGTCTGTTGGGTTTTTTAGTTCGAAGATACATAGTGGAACACCATTGACGAAGAGTAACACGTCAGGTATGCGAATGTCATCTTTTAGTCCATATCCTACTTCAAACTGATTTACACAGCGATAAATATTATTTTTATTTTGCGCCTCAAAATCAATAAATTCTATATCAAATGTTTTTCCATCTTGGTTTCGTGTATAACGAAAACCATCACGTAAAAGATAATAGGTATTGCGAAGGAGTTCGAAATGGGTTTGACCGCTCATATGGCGCAAACGGTTGATAACCTCTTCTATGTCACTGAGCTGTAAATCGGTATATCGCTGCTGAAGATATAGTGTTATATCTTCTGTAAGTAGCACCTCTCTATTATTGCGTGATATACTACCACCATATTTATACTCCCAGCCCTGCTGAACAAGCAGTTCGACTAGGGATTTTTCATAGTCACTCTCATAATACTTACCATTCATATCTGTATCAAGTCAAATTAGTTTCTTTAGTTATTTCTATCTTGTCGAAGTCTAAGAACTTTGCATTCCTTTTTTCTAACGATTTGCTAAAAGAATCCATTACATCAAGAAGGATCAGGCGGTATTTTAAGCGTTGACAAATATCAAAAATCTGCTTAATTAGTAACTTCCCAAGTCCTTTATGCTTAAGATTCTTCGGTATCATAATATTAGTGATGTAAACAATCCTATCTTCTCGATAAGGAAGCAATCTGATTAATGAACCTACTTCAACTTCGTCATTTGAGCAGAAAATGAATGCTTCGTCATCTGACTCATCAATTAACCATTTATCTATAAAATCACGCACTATTTTTTCAAGATATTTATGGATAAAGTACTCAGTTGGAATTGGTTCACAAATATATAGTATCTGTTCTTCTATATCAAGCACATAGTGATGACCATTGTCGAAGATGTAGTTAAGACAATCGCGACCATTATCAATAATGTCTTTTATGTAATATCCTTGCTCTCGTTTTCCCATGACCTGATCATCTGTCATTGAGAACAGAATTTTATTCGCATTAAAAGTAACATCATTTTTGAATTGTTCTATAATTGTCATCATTTATCCATTTATTGCTCTTTGCACTAGTGCAGGACACAGTGTTTTAATTTTTTCACGAGCTTCTTTTGCAATATTTTTTGCCTCTTCGGCACAGTTGTATATGTTTACTATCGCTTGCTGGACTTCAGGTGGAGGGAGTGGTATACGAACTCTACGTAGTTCACTCCAATCAAAAGTTTCTCGTGCACTCCCCCAAGAGTTAAAAATTGCATATCTATCAAACTCAACCCCTCTGAAAATCAGATGTAAAAAACCAATATTTAATACAGACTCATCTTTAGAACGAATAACTCTATTAACCTGAGTAACTACATAAGTTTCGTTAGTAGTGTTAAGTGCATTTGCAAAACATTTTTCATTCTTAGTGGTTTGAACATACGATAAATGGTTTGGTGGTACTAATTTGTATCCCCCCAATTCATCTTTGTTCACTTTTGCATTTGTTTCTTTAAATTCCTTAGTTACCGATACGCTTTTTACTGCTTTTATTTTTTTGTCAGAGTTTCTTTTATCGTATTCATCTATATATTCACCTAGTTCAACTTCGGGATACTTCTTTTTGCAATCTACCATATAGGCTTGACAAGCTTCAGAAAGAGGTTTTATTAAAACTTCGTTCTGTTCAGCTAATGCTTTGAGTCCATTATAAGTATCAACTAATTCCTGCTGAATATTAATATCGGGAAGTGGAATTTGGATCTCGCTCATATCATAGAAATTAAATTCAGGCCGCTGACTACCAAAGTTGAGATAAGTAACTAGCCTTAAAAAGTCATTTCTATTAAAAAATAAATACAAAAATTCGGGTATAAATAACTTTTTGCCAATATCATTTAATCTAAAGACGACATATAGATGAGAAACAATGCACATCCCCTTTTGCCTATAAGCTAATGACCCAATATTTAAACGTGAAGGGTTATAGACAAAATCACCATTTTGCACAATTTTGTATGGTTTTAAATTGATACCTTTAAGAGCAGATTTTGGGGCGCAAAATTCGCCTTTATTGTTAACACCTTCTATCAGTTCAATTCCATATTCAAGATTATTATTATTCGCCATACTACGTTGAATATAATCTCCCAATCGAACCCATTTAGTCGTGTTGCTATTTGCACTCATAACCAAGTTTCTTTAGGGCGTTACGCAATGTTTTGTTATTTTGTTGTTGGCGATTCAACAGTTCCGAAACGGTTGTTGCTGTTTCGGTCAATACTTGATTATAATCGATTGTTGAGTCACGGTCAACAAACTCAATATATTGGCTTGGTATAAAGGTATATTCATTTTTATCTAACTCTTCAAAGCCAACAGAACGATATAGTTCAGGTTTAGCATATTTTGCACCATCCGTTCCCTCACTTTGCCACTTGAAGTATATTTCCGAAGCTCGCTTTATTTGATCAGCTTTCAATTCCACTTTCTTTTTCTGCTCTGGTTTAATTGGGTTTTCAGTCCACTGGCGTAGATCCATAAACAGAATTTCTTTTTGTCTATTACGCAGTTTTCGACCGTGCCACATACCGCCCTTTTTATTCTCGTTCAATATCCAAAGAGTTACAGATATATCAGTAGTATAGAATAGTTCGCGAGGTAGTACTATAATTGCATCTACTTTATCATTTTCAATTAACTTTTTGCGAATTGCCACGGCATCACTATCGCCCAAAGCACCATTAGCAAGTAGAAATCCTGCTATGCCTTTACCTGCCTTCAACTTGGAAAGCATATGTAATATCCATGCATAATTGGCGTTGCCCTCGGGTGGCACGGAGTAGTCCGCCCAACGTGCATCCTTGCTTAGTGTAATATCATACCATTTCTTAAGATTAAATGGCGGATTTGCCATAATGTAATCGAAGGTCAAACCTTTATGCAAGTCATTTGAAAATGTATCGGCATTCTTTTCGCCTAAATGATGTGAGATGCCTCGCATAGCAAGATTCATTTTTGCAAGACGATAAGTAGCAGGGTCTCTCTCTTGGCCATAAACATTTACCATTTTGATATCACCTTGCTTTGCTTCTACATACTTTGCACACTGAATAAACATACCTCCCGAACCACAACAAGGGTCATAAAGAGTTCCATCAAACGGCTCAACAAAAGCAGCTATCAACTCAACTACATCATGTGGCGTATAAAACTCGCCTTCTTCCTTAGTTGCATTTACCGCAAAAGACTTAAGGAAATACTCATACACACGACCAATTAAATCTTTCTCCTCACCAAAAGTCTTGTGCGATATCTTATTCACCTCGTCAACAACCTTCTTAATAACGTTAGCTTCGAGATTAATTGAGGTAAACAATCCTATACGAATACAACCTTTTAACTCATCTCCACTGTTTTCAAGCTCTTGAATTGCATCATCAAGTGTGGCATTTAATTTAGAAGCTGGCTGATCTATAATCATCGACCAAAGTGCTTTTTCTGGCACAAAAGCTATCCCTTTGTAACGACTTGGGCTATTAAGAAACGAACTTATTACTTCCTCATCTGTAATTCCATTATTGAGACATTCTTGCCTCATATCATTTTGCGTATTTTCAAACTTCTCGCCTATAAATCGCAAAAAAACCAGCGTTAAAAGCAAGTCTCTTTTATCGTTTAGTGATGCATTACTTCTTAAATACTCTCGGCAATTAAATAGTATGGATTCTAAGTTTAGTGTGTCTGTCGTTTTTTGTTTCTTGGCCATATTTAATTTTTCAATTCAATTTTATAATTTTCGTATCAGGATGTCGCTGTCTTTTAACACTGCCTGCCTACGTTTTGTCGCTACAAGCGGTTTGAGATTAAAGAAGACTAATCTTCGGATAAGCACAAATTTATTTGATATAAGACTAACTTTTAAATTAAGCCTAATACCAAAATTGCTTGTAGTGTGTGTTATGCCTTCGCCCACATATTTATCATGCGATTTTTATAATGTTTAAGAAAGTATTGTGTAAGTGATCAAAATCTCCATCGGCTGTCAATAGAGTTAGATTTAAAGAATATGCAGTTGCAACAATCCATAAATCGTTTTTACCCATGGTACGAGCAGAACCATGCAATATATTACCATTTTTATCTGTTCCCTTTCTTTTTGAATAAGCATCTATTTTAGCATAACATTCTAACAAGATAGAATCTGAACTGCTTATATCTATATAAATTGCTGTTGCTAAAAATGCATTTAATTTTTGAACTCTGTTAGCTCCCCAAGCTTGTTGAATTTTTAAAGATTCAAGTTCTGCTTTAGTAACTACAGAAATTATTATAATTACATCATCTCCTAAGTTTTCAATTATATCTAAAGATTTTTTTCCAAGTTCATTTGCACGCAAAATGTGTAAAATTATGCAGGTGTCAAGTACAATATGTTTCATTATTTGACTCCTTTTAAAAGTTCTTTGAATTCTTCATCAGTTTCGTCACCAGGCCATTTTCCTAAGATTTCTCTAAGTGAAGTTCTTTTTTTACTAGCTTTTATCTCAAACATTAATTGTTGATTTGCTGTCATTGCATTAGGTTGTTTTGAAAAGAACTTGTCAGTCGAATTAGGTGGTCCAAATTCATGAATATCTATAAAACTTAATTGTCCGTTAGGTTTGAAATGTGCCATTCCAGAAATAGTCACTTCTTTTCCCATAAATTCTAAAATACCATTAATTACGTTAACATCATGCGCAATAACATTTACAAATCCATGATCTGTTTGTAGACCCAACTTTCCTTTCGAAACTTTCATTTCATCTAATTGTCCATTCACAATTACTTTCTTCGATTCTGGAATGCTGTCTTCAAGCAAACTAATTTTATGGAAAACATCTTTTGTTAATTTTACCTCTGGTATACTTCCGCGATTTGCTAAATAAAAAATTTCATTATTACTTATAAAATTTTTTTTAAACCCCATTAATGATTTTAGCAATGGTTTGTCTAAATCAGCTTCACTACCTTCTCCTAAAGCATTATGAAAAGAGTCAATAACAAGTGCCATTGGTGTCATTGCCAAAACTTCCTCTTTTGGTTTAAATAATTCATACTGCAGACCTTTAAGTGTATCCCCAAAATAATCGCAATCAATCGTCAACGAAGTTCCCTCTGATTTATTCCCTGTTATACTTTGTAATCTTAATTCTAAGGTTTTTTTTAAATTTTTATCAGGAGTGATGTCGCTAAAGCCTCGAAGTTTTAACATTAATGCCTTAATTGCAATGTCTTTAGTGGACTTTGTTAAAGTTGCGAGCCTATCAAATTCTAACAAGCCATTGTCGTCATCTTCACCAATTATTTTTATATCATAATTCATTGCATTGTATTAAGAGTTGTGTCGCAAATTTAGTTTAATATTTTCTAATTTGTTGAATTCTATTTTAATCTCCCAGTTTCTGAATTTGTGAGGTATAACGTCCTGATGCTTGGCGAGGTTGGGAACTGAATTAAGATTTATCTTTCGGTTAAGCACATTTTTCCAAATACAAAACCATCATTAAATTAAGTCTAAAACCCCAATCGCACCAAACGGCTGTTATGTGATGTGTTGATTATTCCAACGATCCATTGCATTATAATATTCTTCCGTTTTGAACTGAATTAATTCTCCTAAATATGCTACAATTTGATCTCTCAAATCGAATGATGATTCTAAAGCCGTTTGGAACTTGGTATGGAAAATTACTTGTTGTTCTAGTTCTATATAGAATTCAATAATTTGTTTTGAAAGATTTTTTGAATCTACTTTAATATTTTTTTGTTTGAAAAAAGTAGATCGATTTAAATTGTAGGTAATGTTAAGAACAACATTAAACAAACGAATAACAGGATGTGGATGACAGTATTCTTTAAAATACACCTTAGTTAAGTCGTGGTAAAAGCTAGTAATATAATTTAATAAGCAAGAACACATTATAATTATCGTTTTTTCAACATGTTCTTGAGTAATATTCTCCTTAAAGCTATTCGCTATATATTGTTGTATGTGACTAGTAATTGCAATTGATGCGTAAGTGTCCGCATTGATTTCAAGAATGTGTTTTAATTCATTATACGTATTGCAATCCTCATTTCGTTCTTGTAGTGTTAGTTTCTCAGCCTTTTTGCTATACTGTACAAGATGTGCAAGTTCGTGGTAATACGTGAATTGTGTTGCAAGTTGAAATGCCAAGTCACTGACTGGTAAGTCAAAAAAAATTACAGTTTCTGGAAATCTTTCAAATAAATAATCATCTAAATCAGGGTTATTTGAAAAGTTGTCTAAACAATATTTGATTAGTCCAGTATTAACAAAGATTCCGAATTCATTTTCAGACGTTCTCACTGCGGCAGCATTTGAAGAAAGTCCGCTTATAAAGGCAAATACGTTAGGCTTAATATTTTCCCTTGTTGAATGTAAATCTAAATTTTCTCGACAGAAAAGATAATAATTATGGAAAATATCCTCCATAGGCGTATCTCTGTAATCGAAAACTGCTGCAAGTTCTGCAGGCTTAATTGTTGTGGAATTTTGTATTTCTTGGTCGTAGTTCATAACATATCATATATAGGCGAAACAAAGCTTCGCTTACAGACTCAAATATGGGTAGATTGGCGAAGTTTTGTTTCGCTTTTATATTATCAAATATATTCTTTTTTTTCTTACAAATCATCAAAAGTATTCTTTATCTGTTGTAAGCTTTTCATACTAACTCTGGTGAAAATTTCGGTGATCTTGCTACTCTTATGTTCTAATCTTAAATGTACCTTAAATCTGTTAAGATTTCTGAAAAATGTATAGCACAACTTTGAAATAGCCAATGCACTGTAACAGGTTTTCTTCCAATTTTTTACATCAGAGGACTTGTATAATTCATGAAAAAATAGTACCTTTGCTTTAAGTAATTATTTTTTGGAAAAAACTGCTTAAAAACAGCTCCATTAATAATTATACCCCGAACTTCATGGGGGATGGCTATTTGCTATTTGAGATAACAAACCCTTCTATTCTGTCTTAAAGAATAGGTCAACAACACATTAAATTTTATCGTTGGAACATTAGTTCCTAAACTGACAATTTACCATTGTCTAAAAAATCCAATTTTGAATTTGGCAATAACTATTTATGTCTTTTTGAAATTGGTTGCAAATAGTTGACTACTTGCACATAACAATTACATAAAAAAAGCAAACATGAAAAACAAAATAAATCTAAACCCAGTTATATTAAAAGAATTAAAAAACCGCACCTATGATGGGATAAAAAGTAAATATGCACCATTAATCTTAGATGTTATTATTGCGAATAATAACTTTCCTGATGAATTAAAAGATTGCATTATCGACCACAACATGCTTGAAGACATTTTACTTCAATCTGATTTTAACTTCTTAAATAATGAATTTGGAAAAACCTTAAATGAGTTCCCGAAAGAATTTCGAAGAGCATGCTTTTCATTACATGATGAATTTCAAATAGATTTTCCAAAGGCTGGAGTTATTGATTTAACTCGTAAAAACAAGGTTTATGGGACAAACTTTAAAGGCCCTTTACAATACTTTTATTACCAACAAGAATTCGATGAAATTAGAGAGCCTTTAAGGGAGCTACTTCTGGAATTTGTAAATAAATTAGGCATTGTATCAAATCTTCAGCCTTATGAAGTATATGCAAGCTGTATCAATTTTGAAGAAAAATTTAAGCTTAGATTAGAAATGTATGTGCGTGAAAAGAATAATTTTCCACATATTTTTGAATCTAAACCATTTTTAAACTCTGTTGACCAAGTTGATTTAAAACTTATTGAACAATATTACGAATGGTTAGCAATTACTCATAAATGGGGAAATGAAATTGATTATACTTGGGCTATGCAAGATGGCAAAGAAATAGCAAAATATATTCCTGATTTTTCATTGGAGGATACAGTGTTTAAATATACTCAGGGACAATTTAAAAGTATAGTAGAATAAAAATGGGGGCTAAAAGCCCCTTTTTTTTAAATTTCAACATAGATCACAAGAAAAATAAACAAATAAAAATCCTGTTATAAATCTACCATTTTCTTCACCTTAGCAACAGTCCCCAGTGACACATCATACAGTTTAACACATTCTCTTACACTGTATCCTTTTTTTAGGCCAGTAACAACTTTTGGGTATTTTGATAAGAAGTTAACTTTCTCTTCGAGGCCCTTTGGCCTTCCGCAATGGATATTATTTGCTTTGGCTTGTTGCATCCCTGAACGGATCCTCGTTATTAAAGTTTGTCTTTCATTTTTAGCAAAAAGACTTAATAGATTTGTTAATATTTCAGTTTGAAAGGACACTTCTCCTTTTTCATTTAAAGTTTCAGAATTTAAGTCTTGAAAATAAACACTGATTCCTAGCTGATGTAGTTCCTCTAAAAGACTTAATGTTTGGATATTCGACCTTCCTAATCTCGAAATCTCAGTACATAGCACCTTTTTGAATTTTCCTTGCTTGGCTTCTTCTAATAATTGTTGGATGCCCAATCGTTCTTGATTTGATTTGACTCCTGATATTTTTTCTGTAATTATGCTTACAACTTCATAATCGAATTTATTGGCCACTTTTTCTAAATCATTAATTTGTCTTTGGAAATCCATAGAGTCTAAACTTACTCTTCCGAAAATTGCTACTGGTGTTTTCATGGTTTACTGTTATAAAAAAAGGGTTGCTGGATTTTGGGGTCATTTTACTGGTCTCAAAGGTTATTTGTTGTTCATTTGCTGTTATACAAAAAGGTAAACCTTTATTTATAACACTTTTTGCACAGGATTGAGATTACTTCTTTTCGATCCAATCTATGACATCTACTAGCATATCACAATAAGCTCCTTCCGAAATTTTAACTACTTCACGATTTTTGTTGATGAATATTATTGTATAGTCATCAACCCATCTTAGACAAACCTTTACCCACCCCTTGTGAGTAAGCCCATTAACTTTGAATGATAAGCCACCTTGAAATTCTTTAGTTTCACTTAACGCACAAAAGTTATTAGCCCCCCAAGACATTAAAGCGCTTCTGTCAGCATATTTTATTTGGTCTAAAATTATTTGAGCTATTTCCATTGATCTTGATGTTGTTTCCATTTTGTTTATGATTAAGTATTAGTCCAATGCCCCAAAGCTTTTGATGAATCCTTCTGTTGTTTTATAATTGTAAAAGCTCTCAAATTGAATCGCAGTAACAGTTTCAGTTTTGATTAGCTCCGCAAGGTTCTTAATTGATTTTACTGATCGAGTTCCTCCAATTGTCCAAATTTGATTTATTCTGAAATCATTTCCCTTTGACTCTTCATTTAAAATAGCAGTGCCAAAATCTTTCAAGTTAAAATACGGTCTGTAACCATTGTTGGTGACCAATTGAAGTGTTAGACCTTTCAAGTTTTCTTTGATTTCTTTTAATTCTTTTTTAAAGTCTGTTGCAGTCATATAATCAAGTATTGCTTTATTATTACATTGCAAAGTAAAGCTATATTTTATTAACAAGCAAGTAATACTTGATTTATTATTTAAAAAAAGCAAGTATAACTTACTTTTTATGTATCTTTGGATAATAAAAAAAACTAAAATGGAAATATTAAGACTAAAACAATTGATGAATTTGAAAGGAATTTCAAGAGAAGAGCTTTCTAATAAGGTTGGTGTTAGCGTGACCACAATATCCAATATTTCATCAGAGAAAAATCTGCCAACTATAAGTCTACTGATTCAGTTGGCAGAGGCGCTGGATGTTGATATAAGGGAAATGTTTATTCCAACAAAAGGAAGTATAATTACAGAAAGTGAAGTAGAAGAAGCTAAAGCTTTATTAGAGAAAAGCCTTCATATTTTAAAAGGGAATATTTAAGTGTCAATTTCATTTGCCACTTTCAGATATTTTTAATTAAAACAGATCATCGAAGTCCAAAGAAAGTCATTTACTCAAAAAATGAAACCAAAATAGGAGATAGTTTGAACACAGTACTATGTAATTGGGTGATCATTGAAATAAACCATCTTTAGATAGCTATAAATAGCTAATTTCCCTTTTCGTTACCTAGTAAATACAGGAGCATCTAGTGCAAAATGGTACAAATAAAATAGCCAAAAAGTTAAAATTTATTACAAAAAGTAATGATTTTTATTAGTTAACACTTGATAAGATTAGCAATTATTCGTATATTAGGGTATATTTGATTTTGTCTCATTTAGATCCCAATTTTTATCAAAAATTAGAAAAAATTGGATTTGGATAAATCTTCAGATATTTATAAAAGTAGTCAGAAATGATTGCCTTGGGTGCTGGGATAAAGATAGGCATATCTCCCAGCTTCTCTCACCAAGTAAAAATGAGAGAACAATAACGAGAGAATAATATTAACTTTTAATGCTAACTATTAACAAGTTTAAAAATGGTAAAAACCCTTTAATAGACAAAAACGTAACGATTGATGAGGCCCTTTCAACAATCAAACATGGTGACTCTAATTTGCAAGCAATTTTAGACATCAGAAAACTTGGTAAAACATCTCCAGTTTACCAAAACATAAAAACAAGTAAGCTCCCAACTTTCCGATTTAACTTCAAATTCAGCGGTAAAGCTTCAAACGAAACAATAGATATGCCTACTGGTTTAATATACATTGACGTTGACGATACTACTGATATTGATTTAACCAATCCTTACATATTTGCATGTTGGAAATCACTTTCAGAAACAGGATTAGGCATCTTAGTTAAAATCGATGGTCTGTCACTTACTAACTTTAAAGACACATATCAAGCCATTGGTGACTTACTAGGAGTTCAGACTGATGTAGGTGCACGCAAAGCTACACAACAGAACATATTGTCTTATGATGCTAATCTCTACCAGAACAAAGGTTCACTTACATTTCAAGCAATTAATAAAAAGGTATCATTTACTCCTATACAGGAGGGAGAGAAGAGAGAAAGACTTATAACAGTAGATGACACCTTTTTACCATCAGATAAAGTAAGATTCAATAACATTCATGATTACTTTAATGGTAGTGATGATGATTGTATTGTATTTAATAATAAGAAAAAATTATGCATCCCATTTATACCAAAAAGAATTGAAGTCGGCCAACGGAACAGAACCATGTTTGGTGTATTGTCTCAATATGCACTATTGAACCCAACTATGGAAAATGGTTTCCTAACAGCATGTGCCAACGAAATCAATAGACATTTTACTCAAAAATATGAGGAAGATAAAATCAAATCAATAGTAGCTGGGGTTATTAAAAAACGTAACGAAGGAACACTGGAACCATACTTGAACAAGGAAAGAAGAATCATCTTCAATCCAGATAAAAAAATAACAAAAGAGGAAAAACAAAAAACTACTGCTGTATTAATGGGAAAAATTAAAACAGATATGACACAAAAGTCCATCAATGACATTATTGACGATTGGAATTTTCAAAGGGATGGAAAAATAACCCAAGAAAAAATCACTAAAAAGCTTAACAAAAGTCTAGCTACTATTAAACGTAACTGGTCCCCATTTAAAGAATTAGTTTCAGAACTAAATAATAGTTCTAAAGAAGACTTGGTAATTATGGATAAACTAATAATACCAACAAAAAGAGATTCTTTAGAAGTGCTTAAAATCGATTCTAAAATAGCAATAGACAACCAAATTCAAAATATTCAGTAATTGGCCCCTAATCATAAAGAACCAATAAACGAAGATGTACCAAGAGTAGTAAACTCAACAATAAGTGTTGAAAGATTCATATACAATTGCAAGTACAAATTTGGTAGTTATGTTGCAGATAGAAGATTTGATACACTTAAAAAAGACCTAGAAGAAATTTGGAACCTGAAATTCATGAGTGATGTTACTGAAGAAATCAGAAGCTTTATCAACTCACAAATTGACTATTCAAATGAAGATGGTTCTTACATAAAATTACAACTATTAAAATAATAAATTAAAGATGAAAAAAATGAACTCAAAATTATTAAAACTTAAAACTATTGGAAGTACTGAAAAATTAATACTCATGCTTATAATGGATTATCCTTCCATTGGAATATTCAATCTAAGAGCTGGAGACGTGGCAAAAGAGCTTGGAAGTAACAGAAAAATAATCCTTGAAGCGATAAATAACTTACTTGTAGTTGGATATATTAAAAGCAAAGTAGTTTCAGAATGTTATTCAAGAACAACCGAATTAACACCAGAATTTATGTTGTTGATGAATAATAAAAAATAAGGATCAAGTAAATTTACAAACCAAATATAACCTTTGACTATTTGGCCAAAGCTTCAAACTTGAATTGAAGATTTAGATTCAAAATTAATTCAGTAAGAATTATGATTTTATATTTGAAAAAAAAATATAAAATCATGACTGAATAAAATATAGAGCGGACGCACGTTTCGTGGAATCCGACAACTGATTGTAATCCTTATAGTAGTTCGAAGAACGGTGGTAATATTGATTAAAAAATAGTATTAAAACATTAAACACTAGCCAATTAAAATTCATTTAAAGCACCACCAATTATACAACTACAACATTCGAAATCGTATGATGCGGACTGCGAAACGGTCTTTGATTCATTAAACCAACTTCTTTTAATTTCCCGGCAACACTATGAATTTTAGTAGTTTCAAGAGCTTCACGTAATGTCATTGGTGGTAAAATACTCGGAACCCTTTTGGCTAACATTGTTTTTCCGGCTCCCGGCGGACCAATTAAAATGATATTATGGCCTCCGGCCGCAGCGATTTCCATGCAACGCTTAATACTTTCCTGTCCGCGAACATCGGAAAAATCAAATTCAGGAAAATCTAAGGTTTTATAAAACTCTGTTCTTGTATCAATAACGGTCGGTTGGAGTTCTCCTTTTCCGTTAAAAAAGTTAATTACTTCTTGTAAATTAGTTACGCCATAAACATCCAAACCTGTTACAATTGCCGCTTCTTTTACATTTTGAATCGGAAGAAAGAAACCTTTATATCCTTCTTCTTTTGCTTTTATAGCAATTGGTAACGCACCGCGAATAGGCTGTAAACTTCCATCTAAAGAAAGCTCACCCATTATAATATATTGTTCAATTTCCGGAGCTTTAATTTGATCCGAACCTACTAATATTCCCATAGCGAGAGGCAAATCGTAGGCAGAACCTTCTTTTCGAAGGTCTGCCGGTGCCATATTGATGGTTATTTTTTTTCCGGGAAAATTTAATCCATTATTTTTAAGAGCGGCCGCAATCCTGAAACTACTTTCTTTAATCGCACTATCCGGCAAACCAACTAAGTGCAAACCAATACCTTTGTCCATATGAACTTCAATGGTAATGGTGGTTGCTTCAACTCCAAATACGGCACTTCCGTAAACTTTTACTAACATAATTTCAATTTCATTAAATGTTTCTAAATCTAATGAAAATAATTATATTGTAATTATTTTACTACAAAAAAATATTTTTAAAAAAATAAATTAATCTGGATCTTGATTTCTTCTGTTATTTTACTCAAGTCTAAACTATTTTGATGTGACCAAAGCTCACTTTCAATCTGATTGTTTCGAATACATTGATGACATTCAATTGCTTCATGTGCATAGCCTTTTCCAAGATTTGGAAGATTAAATGTTTCATCCTGATTATCTTTTACAATCGAATAGCCATCAGCCATAAACCAAGGAGCGCTCAATTGAATATGTCCTTGAGTTCCACCGATCACCGCTTTCATATCAGACTCCGAAACTATTGAAGCATTCAAAATTGCCTGTGCTTTTTCGTAATTTAAAATCATGGAAGTCTGCAAATCAATTCCATTTTCATTACAAACCGATTTTGCTATAATTTCCTTTGGAATTCCGAGCATTATATAGGAGAGAAATAAGGGATAAACGCCAATATCATACAGTGCTCCTCCACCCAATTTTTTATCAAAAAGCCTTCCTCCTGCTGTTTCATTTGCATAAAAAGCAAAATCAGCTTTTACATAATTTACATCGCCAATTATTCCTTGATTTACTTTTTCTAAAACTTCTTTCACAGACGGAATAAAACGCGTCCAGAAAGCTTCCATAAAAAATCTATTATATTTTTTAGAAGCTTCAGTCATTCTAACCGCATCTTTATAAGAAAGTGAAAGGGGTTTTTCGCATAAAACATGTTTACCGTTTTCTAATGCTTTAATTGATAATTCAGCATGCGAATCGTGCAGAGTTGCTATATAAACAATATCCACCTGATCATCGGCAAAAAGTGCTTCATACGAATCATATACATTTGGACATTTATATTGTTTTGCAAAATCATTTGCCTTATCAAAATCTCTGGAAGCAACGGCTATCAAATTAGCCTCTTCTATCAATAATAAATCGGTTGCAAATTGATTTGCAATGTTTCCTAAACCAATAATTCCCCAATTTATTCTGTCCTTATTTTTCATAATGTTGTTTTTAAACTTCTATCAATTAAAAATAAAAAAAAAGATTAAAAATGAAGCGATTTGACTATTTTTATAAATATCTGACCATAATTACTCTTAAAATTAGAATTATTTTCATTGTTTTCTGATAACACAGCCGAAAAAACCTACACATTTCTGATTTCAGTTTAATAAATTGTAAAATTTAAGTTCTTTTTAACAAATACACGTAAAATATAGGGGGTTAAATTTAAAAATTAACAAAAATTAAACATTACACTCTATTTTTAATAGGGGTGTCGAATGATTTTATATTTTTATAAAAATTTTAAAAACTAAATAACTATGCGAAAAATTATTTTAAGTGTGATTCTTATCACTATTTTGGTACTGACTTTTGTATCAAATTTCATCTTATCAGACAACCCAATTCCAGCAGAAGCTGTAAAGTTTGATACCGGAGATACCGCTTGGATGATCGTAGCAACTGCATTTGTATTGCTAATGACACCTGGTTTAGGATTTTTCTACGGAGGTATGGTAGGTAAGAAAAACGTTATCAGTACCATGCTGCAAAGTTTTATGGCAATGGTAATTGTTACTATTTTATGGGTTGTTGTTGCTTTTGGTCTAGCTTTTGGCCCTACTATTGGAGGAATCATTGGAGATCCAACTTCTAATTTATTCTTTCAGGGTGTTGGTACAAATACTGCCTGGAGTCTTGCCCCTACAATTCCTTTTATGTTATTCGCATTATTTCAAGCAAAATTTGCCATCATTACACCGGCATTAATTACAGGTGCTTTTGCAGAGCGTGTACGTTTCTGGGCATATTTATTATTCATGGTTTTATTTATATTATTAATATACGCACCGTTATGTCACATGACATGGCATCCTGATGGAGTTTTCTTCAAAATGGGAGTATTAGACTTCGCTGGAGGAACTGTAGTACACATGAGTGCTGGGTGGGCTGCATTGGCTGGAGCAATCTTCTTAGGAAAAAGAAAAATTCAAAAAGTTAATCCTGCAAGAATTACTTATGTATTATTAGGAACTGGTTTATTATGGTTCGGATGGTTTGGTTTCAATGCAGGTTCTGCTTTAGGATCAAATGGTTTAGCTGTACAAGCTTTAGGAACTACTACTGTAGCTGCTGCAGCTGCTGCAATGGCATGGGTTTTCCTTGACAAAATATTAGGTCACAAATTATCTGCACTTGGAGCTTGTATTGGAGCTGTTGTAGGTCTTGTTGCTATTACTCCTGCTGCTGGTTTCGTAAGCATTCCTCACGGAATTTTCATTGGAGCTTTTGCCGCTATCGTAAGTAACTTAGTAGTAAGTAAATTCCCTAAAGGAAAAATCGATGATGCTTTGGATGTTTTTGCTTGTCACGGTGTTGGTGGTATGGTAGGTATGTTGTTAACCGGAGTTTTTGCTTCAAAAGCTGTTAATCCTGTAGTTGGTGACAATCAAGGTTTGATCTTCGGAACTCCAACTTTATTCATTAACCAATTAATTGCCTTAGTAATCGTATCTATCTTCGCATTTGTTGCTTCATATATTTTATTCTTCGTTGTAAATAAAATTACTCCTCTAAGAGTTACTGAAGAAAAAGAAGAATTAGGATTAGATATCTCTCAACACGGAGAATACCTATAAGAATTTACCCCCCTTTTGCCTTAATAAAAAAATCCCTCTAAGAAGCTCACACTTAGAGGGATTTTTCATCAAGAATATAGAGTAAAGAGCAAAGAGAATAGATTTTACTCTAACACTTTGTTGTAGGTAAAATTACTTCTCCAAGAGTCAATCAAGAAAAGAAGAATTAGGATTAGATATCTCTCAATACGAAGAATACCTTTAAGAATTTAATTCCGATTTGCTCAATCAATAAAAAAGCACTCTAGGTTTTACTTAGAGTGCTTTTTGTTTTGAATTAACTTTCCCCTGAATTATTTTAGATTTTTAGACTGTAGGTTTTAGATTTCTACCCTCCTTATTCTATGTTCTATTTTCTATGTTCTATTTTCTATTTTCTATTTTCTATTTTCTCAAGAATCTACTTAAAATTCGAAATCCCGGTTTTTAACCAAGTCAAATACTCTTCCACATCTACATAACTGATTGTTGGTTTTGAACTGTTTAAATTCTTTCCTTCCAAGTCAGTAATAACATATAAAGGCTGTGTATTTGTTTTGTATTTTGAGATCATAAAGTCTGTCCATTTATCACCAACTGTTTCAATTTTATCTCCTTTTGCGGTAACAAATTGTTCTTTTTTTGGTAATTCACGTTTGTCATCTACATAAAGCGAAATCAAAACAACTTCATTTTTTAAGATTGGCAAAACTTTTTCATCAGACCAAACATTGTTTTCCATCTTTCTACAGTTTACACAAGCATAACCTGTAAAATCAAGCATTATTGGCTTATTGATTGATTTCGCATAGGCTAGTCCATCTTCGTAATCAGTAAAAATCATAATCCCATGAGGACCTAATTCTGCTCCTTCTGGCAAGCCTTCTATTTCACCTGTTCCAACATTTGAGTTTGTCGAACCTCCAACTCCTAAAGGACTTTCGCTATAGGTTGGTGGTGGCGGAAAAGCACTAATTAATTTTAATGGCGCTCCCCAAAGTCCCGGAATTAAATAAACCGTAAAACTTAAAACCAATAATCCAAATGATAATCTTCCAACTGAAATATGATTCGTCGGACTATCGTGTGGCAATGTAATTTTTCCAAATAAATACAATGCTAAAGTTCCGAAAATTGCAATCCAGATCGCTAAAAATACTTCTCTTTCTAATAAATGCAATTGTAAAACCAAGTCAGCATTTGATAAGAATTTGAAAGCCAAAGCCAGTTCTAAAAATCCTAAAACCACTTTTACCGTATTCAACCAGCCACCTGATTTTGGTAAAGAATTCAACCAACCCGGGAACATAGCAAACAACATAAACGGCAATGCCATAGCAGATGAAAATCCTAACATTCCAATAACCGGAGCGATTCCACCATTTGAAGCGGCTTCAACTAATAAGGTTCCAACAATTGGTCCTGTACAAGAAAACGATACAATTGCCAAAGCTAATGCCATGAACAATATCCCAACTATCCCTCCTCTGTCTGCTTGTTGATCTGCTTTGTTTGCCCATGAATTTGGAAGCATAATTTCGAACGCTCCTAAAAAGGATACAGCAAATACAATCAATAAAACGAAGAATATCAAATTAAACCAAACATCTGTAGACAAAGCATTCAATGCGTCTGCCCCAAATATTTTTGTTACGATCAAACCTAAAATTACATAAATGGCGATAATTGCTAATCCGTAAATAACCGCATTACGAATTCCTTTTGCTCTGCTTTTACTTTGTTTGGTAAAGAAACTTACCGTCATTGGGATCATTGGGAAAACACAAGGTGTTAACAAAGCAGCGAATCCTGAAATAAAAGCAATAAAAAAGATCGACCATAAACTTCTTGTTGGTGCTGGTGCCGGAATTTCATCATTTTCTGATACCGCAGCAACTTCAGCTTTTGCTGTTTCTTTTTTAACTTCATTTGTTACAGTTGATAAAGTATCAATAGCTATTCCCGTTACTTTTGTTTCATCTTTTTTTGCCTCAGAAACAGTTGCAACAGCTTCCATTTTGAAAGATGCCGGAATTACAATAGAGAATTTTTTATTCGAATTGATACACACCTCTTTACATACCTGAAAGTCAAAATCGACATCAACCGTTTTCAAATCCGGATTTGTAATCGTGATTTCCTGTTCAATATGGGCTTTTCCTTCAAAGAAAGTTTCGTTTACACCAAAAACATCGTTAAAGGCTGTTTTAGTTTTTCCTTCTTTGGCTTTACCAACCAAATTGTAATTTCCTTTTTGATTTTTAAACACAATTTCCAACGGAAGTGGTCCTCCGTCCGGCGTAAATTGTGAATACATATGCCAGTCTTTTTCAATTGTTCCATCAAAAATTAAAACAGCATTTGTTCCTGATTTCTTTTCAATTTTAGCTGTCCATTTTACCGGCTCTAAAATCTGCGCATTACCTTTTGCAAAAGCAAAAATGAAAAATAACAAAAAAACAATGGTTTTATTCCAGATACTTTTGGAAGTTATCGTTTGATAAGATTGAGTAAAGTTCATTATTGTAGTTCTATTTTAAGTATTTTATTTGTGGTATTTTCTATTTTAAAACGTTCATCTTGCCTGATTCCGATAACCCAGACAATCTGATTATCAGAGCACAAAATCCATGTTTTTTCCTTTTCAATCAGTGATAATTTTTCATCTTTAAAAAGCTTGCTGACCTTTTTTGATTTCCCATTCATCCCAAACGGATGAAAAACATCACCTTCATTCCATTTACGCAAAACCAAAGGAAACTGGATTTTTTCAGCGTCAACAAAGATAGCTTTATTTGAATCTATTGTAATGTCGTCTACCTGACAAAGCCTCAATTTTAAGGGAAAATTAACGTCTTGATCTTCTTTATTGATGTGATATTCGTCTTGCTCATCCTCTTCTGAAAGTGGACTTAAAATCAGTGTATTTCTGTTTTTCAGCAATCTAAATACCTCAGAAAACACTTGTTTTCCGGATTGCCCATCAACCAAATCATAAATATCATTCCATGCCAAAAAGCCAAATTCATTTAACCATTGATACAAATACGATTTATAATTGGGTAATTTTTGAAGCTGATTTAAATCAAAATGAATATCATCACCGACCTCTTTCGCAACCTGCTGATAAATCATAATAGAAGCATCTTCAACCATCTCTTTTGATTCCTGTAAATACGATTGCGTTTTCTGAAAAGCAGTCAAAAAGTTAGGTTTGATTTCCTTCAACATCGGAACTAAATCATGACGAATTTTATTTCGCAGGTATTTATTGGATCCATTACTGCTGTCTTCACGCCATTCAATATTATGTTCTTCTGCATATTTCAGGATTTCATCTCTTGAAAAAGGCAAAAGTGGGCGGATAATTTTATCATTTTGTTCTGGAATTCCAGTTAAACCATCCAAACCTGTTCCACGGGTTAAATTGATAATGAAAGTTTCCAAATTATCATCAGCATGATGAGCTGTTAGAATGTAATCGAAATTTTCGGCTTCCAAAAGCTCATAAAACCAACTGTAACGTAGCTCGCGTGCCGCAACTTGAGTTGATAATTTATAATCTTTTGCAAAAGCTTCGGTATCAAATTGAGTAGTAAAAATTTGAATATTATTCTGATCGCAATAGTTTTGAATAAAACTCTGATCACCAAAACTTTCTAATCCGCGTAGTTGGAAATTACAATGCAAAACAGCAATTTCATATGGTAACTGCTGCAGCAAATGCAATAAAACCATACTGTCCAAACCTCCGCTAACCGCCAGAAATAGTTTTTTATCTTCCAGAAATGGAAACCTCGAAATGATGTGATTTTGAAATTTTGAAAACATTTGATAAATGTAAAGAATTAAATTCTATCAATTTTTAAATGAAATGTTAAGTGGATATTTTTTTTCCGCCACGAATTCACGAATTATTTTTAATATGTCCCGGAGATTAATTCGTGAATTCGTGGCGGAAAAAATTACTGCAAAACCTCATGCATTGCCTTCGCCTTCAACAAACATTCTTCATATTCTTTTTCAGGATCAGATTGTGCTGTAATGGCGCTTCCTACTGAAAATGAAACGTATTGATTTTCCTGATTGTACAAAATACTTCTGATGACAACATTAAAATCAAAATCGCCTTCAGGAGTAAAATAACCAACTGCTCCACTGTATAAACCACGTTTTGTTTCCTCGAGGTTTTCAATAATTTTCATTACTGAAACCTTCGGAGCTCCCGTCATACTTCCCATTGGGAAAGTCGTTTTTAAAACATCAACCGGAGCATATTGTGGATCTAGTTTTGATGTTATAGTCGAAATCATTTGGTGCACCTGCAGAAACGAATAAATTTTGCAAAGCTCTTCAACTTCTACAGAACCTTTTTGTGCAGTATGAGACAAATCATTTCTGACTAAGTCGGTTATCATGATATTCTCAGCGCGTTCTTTTGAATCTGATTCCAGAAATTGCTTTGATTGTTCGTCTTCAATTGGATCAGAAGATCGTTTTGAAGTTCCTTTTATTGGTTGGGAAATAATCATTTCACCCACTTTTTTCAGATAACGTTCCGGAGAAGCAGAAAGTAAATATTGTTTGCGATTTTTAAAGAAAACCGAAAATGGTGCTTTTGAAATTTCATTTAATTTCAGAAATTTTTCCAGTGGATTAATAACCGCATTTTCAGCATAAAATTCCATACAGAAATTCGCTTCATACATATCACCAACTTGAATATGATGAAGCATTTTATTTACTTTTTCAATATAAAATTCTTTAGAAATACGCTGTTCAATCTTTAAAGCTGCCGCACTTTCGACTTTTGACTTTTGACTTTTGGCTATCTCATTAAAATCCTCTTCAACCTCATCATCACACAGCAATAAATATCGAATTTCAAGTTGATTTCCTTTCAATAAAAATATTTTTTTTGGCTGAAAGAAAAACAAATCCGGAAAATTCAATCCATCAAAATTAGCTGATTTTAACTCTTCAACATCATTTTTTAAATCATACGTCAAATAACCGAAAAGCCAGTCTTTTGTAGTTTGTTGGTATTGTTTTAAATCATCAAAAGCATTCTGGTAATCGGTTTTTAAAGAAGTAAAAGCGTCTACCGCCAGTACACAATCAAAACTCGAATATTGCTGCGTATGCGAATTGCTGTCTAAAAAAACAACCTCACGAAATTGCTGTGACCAGGTTAAAAGCTGCTGTTTAAACTGCTTTGGGTTTGAAATAGGTTTATGAATGGAAACTCTCAAAAAAGTATAAATTTTAGACTTCAAAATTACGACAAAAAAAATCCTTCAATAAAATTATCCCGAAAAATTATTGGCACACTTTTTAGTACATCGAATTAGTGCTAATTATTAAAACTTTTCTTGCCATTTGATTAAAAAATTACTCGCGCTTTTATTACGTACAAAATCCTATTTGCATCGCGTAAATAGTCTATTTATTAATCAAATTTTATAACCTTTATGAAAACAATTGCACAATTAGGTTTGACTACCTTGGTGATTATCGCATTACTATTTTCTTGTAAAAAAGCAGATTCTACCAGTACGGCAGATGTTGCAAATTACGAATCTACGGCAGACAGCACGGCTGTTTCCTCATCGGCAGCAGTCGAAAAGAAAGACAGCAAACAGAAATTTATTCGAACCGCTGATATTAAATTCAAGGTTAAAAATGTCGTCAAATCTACTTATGCAATTGAAAACGCCGTAGCAAAGTTTGGAGGTTTTGTTACGTACACCAATCTTCAAAGTAACATTCACGATCAGATTAAAACTAAAATCAGCCAGGACAGCACACTGGAAACCACTAAATTTTCAGTAGAAAATAACATTACGATTCGCGTTCCCAACACGCAGCTTGATACCGTAATTAAAAGCATTGCCAGACAAATCGACTTCCTGGATTTCAGAGTGATCAAAGCTGATGATGTTTCTTTAAAGTTATTAGCCAATCAGCTTTCACAAAAAAGAAGTACTACAAATGAAAAAAGAGTTGAAAAAGCAATCGATACTAAAGGCAAAAAAATAAATGACATTATGGAAGCCGAAAATGCTTTGGCAAGCCAAAAAGAAGCGAATGACAACAAAACCATCGAGCATTTATCGATGCAGGATCAAGTTAATTTCAGCACCGTTACTTTACAGCTTTATCAAAACGAAACGATCAAACAGGAAATAACAGCAGGCGAAAAAGATGCTGCTTATTACAAACCTAATTTAGGAATTCAAATTATTGATTCTCTAAAAAGTGGCTGGTACATTCTACAGTCGATATTAGTGTTCTTTATTAATCTATGGCCTTTTATATTACTTAGTTTAGGTGGATTTTTTCTTTATAAAAGATACCTTAAGAAATAAGAAAAGTGTTAATAAAATAGCAATATCATAATGAAAAAAGCGTTATCTTTGATATAGCATTCAATTAATCCTAAAATAGGATTGTTTTGTTTACAAAATCCTCAATAAAATGATCTTTAAAATTGAATTTCATTTTTATAAGGACATGCAATAGATACGATTTCCAGCAGATAATTATATTTTTTAACCTCTTAAAAATCCTAAGTATTATGAAAATTGCTACAATTATTGTCCGTGTGTTAATTGGTCTTTTGCTGCTTTTTGCTTCGATCAGTTATTTTTTCCACCTAATGCCTGAACCAGAAACTACAGGGAATTTCAAAGCCTTTAATGTAGGTTTAATGGCTTCGACGTATTTAATGCCTTTAGCTAAATCTATCGAACTACTTTGCGGAATTGCATTTGTAACAGGACGTTATGTAACATTGGCTAATATTTTGATCTTACCCATTACGGTAAACATTTTGTTTATCAATTATTTCTTAGCGCCGGAAGGTTTGCCAATTGCAGCATTATTATTCCTGGCTAACTTATTTTTGATTTACAGATATTGGGATAATTATAAAAGTATCTTCACAGCATAAAAAATTTCACCTTAGAACTGTAAATAACAAACCCGGCAAATTAAAAACTTGCCGGGTTTGCTTTTAATTGGCTTTATTATGTTCGACCCAAACTAGATCTGTAACATTATAGCCAATTTCCTGTGCTTTTATAAGATAATCTGCTTTTACACTTTCAGGGATTGCAGTTTCTCTGGAAAGAATCCACATGTATTTTAAACTTTCTCCCGCTACAAGTGCATATTTATAATCCGGATCAACGGCAATTACGTTATAACCGGAATAAAAAGGACCAAAA
This sequence comes from Flavobacterium sp. LC2016-12, assembly GCF_015351595.1. Classification (GTDB taxonomy): domain Bacteria; phylum Bacteroidota; class Bacteroidia; order Flavobacteriales; family Flavobacteriaceae; genus Flavobacterium. Next base: position 159,720 of record NZ_JADKPT010000007.1, read on the forward strand.
AATGAGACCTTAAGCATACCAACATTGTCCTTTTTGACGAACTTGGCTTTCCCGATGCTTTCTTCCCACTTGTCTTTTTTGACATTATAGCCCCTGTTATCAACTTTAATCGTGCCATCATCCTTAAGAGAATATTCGGCCGTTACGTTGTTTAAATTTTTCTCCCATTTATAATCTAATCTTGCAATTTCAAACCATTTTCCAAGATACTTTGCTTTGTCAAAATTAGTGACTGCAACCGCTTTTTTTGGAATAGTTGATTTGCACGAAGTAAGTACAAATGCAATTCCTGCTCCTATTAGAATTGGAGCTATATATTTACTTTTCATAATGTTATCTTTTTATTACTGTAAAGGTAACATCTGAATTACACATCTAATTTACAAAATTATTTTTGAATTTTATATTATATGAACCAAAAAATTACAGCAAAGAAAAACCCTTCAAAAATCTAATTTTGAAGGGTTTAAAAATTATGATTGTACGTATATTATACGTGTATAGCTCTATTTTCTGTTGCTGCCAAAGCTGCTTCTTTTACCGCTTCCGCGAAAGTTGGATGCGCGTGGCTCATTCTTGAAATATCCTCAGCAGAAGCTTTGAATTCCATTGCCGTAACCGCCTCAGCAATTAAATCAGCTGTACGTGCTCCAATCATGTGAACTCCTAAAACTTCATCCGTTTTAGCATCAGCAATGATTTTTACGAATCCGTCTAAATCTCCACTTGCTCTTGCACGGCCTAAAGCTTTGAATGGAAAACTTCCTACTTTATATTCAGTTCCTGAAGCTTTAACCTGCTCTTCAGTTTGTCCAACAGCAGCAACTTCTGGCCAGGTGTAAACTACACCAGGAATTAAGTTATAATCGATATGTGGTTTTTGACCTGCTAAGATTTCAGCAACCATAGTTCCTTCTTCCTCTGCTTTGTGCGCCAACATTGCTCCACGAACAACATCTCCAATTGCGTAAATGTTTGGAACGTTAGTTTGTAAATGATCGTTTACTTCTACTTGTCCTCTGTCTGAGATTTTTACTCCTGCTTTGTCAGCGTTTAATCCGTCTGTGTAAGGACGACGACCAACAGAAACTAATGAATAATCTCCTTCTAAAGTGATCGTTTCTCCTTTTGCATTTTCAGCCTGAACAACAACAGCATCACCGTTTCTTTCAACTGATTTTACTTTGTGAGAAACGTAGAATTTCATTCCTTGTTTTTTCAATACTTTAGTCAATTCTTTAGACAAAGCTCCGTCCATTCCAGGAATGATTCTGTCCATGAATTCTACTACAGAAACCTGCGCTCCTAAACGAAGGTAAACTTGTCCAAGCTCGATTCCGATAACGCCCCCACCAATAATTACTAAGTGTTTTGGAACTTCTTTTAAAGCCAACGCTTCAGTAGAAGTGATGATTCTTTCTTTATCAATTTTAATGAAAGGTAAAGAAGATGGTTTTGAACCTGTAGCGATTACAGTATATTTTGCTTCGATAGTTTCAGAAGTTCCATCAGCTTTTGCAACTACAATGTGCGTTGCGTCTACGAAAGAACCTAAACCATTGAATACAGTGATTTTATTTTTATCCATTAAGTAGTTGATTCCACCTACGGTTTGATCTACAACTGCTTGTTTGCGCGCGATCATTTTCTCTAAATTGATTTTCACATCACCAGAAACTTCGATTCCGTGATCTGCGAAATGAGCAATTTCTGCATAATGATGAGAAGAAGAAAGTAATGCTTTTGAAGGAATACAACCTACGTTAAGGCAAGTTCCGCCCAAAGAGTTATACTTTTCTACAATTGCTGTTTTGAAACCTAATTGTGCGCAACGAATTGCTGATACATATCCGCCAGGACCTGAACCTATAATGACTACGTCAAATGAACTCATAGTTTGTCTATTTTATTTTTAGCGATACAAAATTAAGGAATAAAGTTTTGTTTAAAGTTTAAATTTCAATGTTTTTTGTGTGAAATTTGCGGGGAGGGCTTAACCGCAAAGAGCGCTAAGATTTACGCAAGGTTCGCTAAGTTTTTTGTTTTTTAATCTCGCGAAGTCGCAAAGTTTTTTTTTTGATTTTTGATAAGCAAAGTTAAGTCCACAAGGCGGAGCAACCTGAAACTTGAAACCTGAAACAAAAAAAACTTTGTCCCTTTGCTCCTCTGAGCCTTTGAACCTAAACTTAGAACCTCAGCAACTTAGTACCTCAGAACCTTTAAAAAATTACTGTCGAATTCTTCACTTCACTAATCATAAAAGTGCTTTGCGTGCTTCCAATATGCTGTAAGGTTGTCAGTTTGGTTACTAGAAATTCCCTGTATGCTTCCATGTCTTTTACTAATACTTTTAATATGTAGTCGTAATCTCCGCTTACGTGGTGGCATTCTAAAACTTCGTTTAGTTTAATGACTTCGCTTTCGAATTTGGTTAGGAATTCTTTGGTGTGTTGGATGAGTTTTAAATGACAGAAAACCACAAAGCCTTTTTCAATTTTGGTTTTGTCTACAAGTGCAACGTAGTTTTTGATAATTCCTTCGCGTTCTAGCTTTTTGATTCTTTCATAAACTGCTGTTACCGAAAGATTCAGTTTTAAAGATAATTCTTTGGTTGTTTTTTTACTGTCGGTTTGTAATAGAACCAGGAGTTTTTTATCAGTGGCGTCTAAGGTCATGATTGTTGATTGTTGATTGTTATTTGTTGTTTGTTGTTTGTTGTTGTAACGAAAAAAAATCTAGTGATTTAGGTTTTATCAAACAAATTTAAATTAAAAATCTATCATAAGAATGCTTTATAGTTTTAAAATCTAATTATTAAAACAATCATTGATTAATTTTCTAAATATATGTTATTTTGAACTGATTTTCTTTTGAAAACGAGTGCCCTAGCCCAGATTGAAGAGTAAAGCCCGGAGTAAAAAAGGCAAAAGTTTCCTGGTCTAAAAAAGCGACCAGCGGAAGCTCTTTTTAGACCATTAGAAACTTTGCCTTTTTTATGAGGACTTGAAACGGAAAGCTGGAATAGCTTCTCAAAATCAAGGTTTAAATTATACGCGCTAGAACTTGAAACTTGAAACAAATAAAAACTTGAAACAAAAAAACATATGAAAGACTTTAATCCAGCAGATAAAATTCAGGATTTGCAATACTTTGGGGAATTTGGAGGTGTGAATCCTTCGATTTCTGACTCTTCTACTTATACGTTCCTTTCGGCTAAAACGATGTTCGATACTTTTGAAGGGAATATGGAAGGTTGTTATTTGTATTCGCGCCATTCTTCTCCAAGTAACCTGTATTTGGATCAGGCTTTGGCGGCAATGGAAGGAACGGAAACGGCAAACGTATCAGCTTCTGGAATGGGAGCCATTACGCCTACCCTATTGCAGTTGTGTGGTGCGGGCGATCATATTGTGTCAAGCCGAACTATTTATGGCGGAACGTATGCTTTTTTGAAGAATTTCACCCCTCGATTCGGAATTGAAACGAGCTTTGTAGACATCACAAAATTGGATATTGTAGAAGCCGCGATTACACCAAATACTAAAGTTATTTATTGTGAAACAGTAAGTAATCCATTATTAGAAGTTGCTGATATTGCCGGCTTGGCGAAAATTGCTAAAAAGCATAATTTGAAATTGGTGGTTGATAATACCTTCTCGCCTTTATCTGTTTCTCCTGCAAAATTAGGTGCTGATATTGTGATTCACAGTTTGACAAAATACATTAACGGAAGCAGTGATACCGTTGGTGGTGTAACTTGTGCCTCTAAAGAATTTATCAATTCACTGAAAAATGTAAACTCCGGCGCGAGCATGCTTTTGGGACCAACAATGGACAGTTTACGTTCGGCTTCGGTAATGAAAAATCTTCGTACGCTTCATATTCGTATCAAACAACACAGCCATAATGCACATTTTCTTGCAGATCAATTTGAAGCGGATGGTTTGAAAACCGTTTATCCAGGATTGAAAAGCCATCCGAGTCATGAGCTTTATAAAACGATGATTAATCCGGAATATGGTTTTGGTGGAATGATGACCATTGATGTTGGAACTTTAGAGAAGGCGAATGAATTAATGGAATTAATGCAGGCAAGAAACTTAGGTTATTTGGCGGTAAGTTTAGGTTTTTACAAAACACTTTTCAGTGCACCAGGTACCTCAACTTCAAGTGAAATTCCGTTAGAGGAACAAGTTGAAATGGGATTGACAGACGGTTTAATTCGTTTTTCTATTGGTTTGGATAATGATATTCAGCGTACTTATGAGATGATGAAGACTTGTATGATGGAGCTTGGGATTCTTTAGCCACAGATTAAAAGATTAAAAAGATTTTTTTTTCGCCACGAATTCACGAATTAATTTGTTTTAAAATTCGTGAATTCGTGGCGATTTTTTTTACGATACACACCAGTTTGTCAAATGACACAAAATGCGATAAAAAAACAAAAAGCCGTTCTGAGATCAGAACGGCTTTCCAATTTATAATTTATAATTTATAATTCACAATTAATAATTATCTACGCTTTCTCAACGAAGTTTAGCTTACTATTCTTTCTACTATAAGTAAAGTAAATAAACAACCCGATTAACAACCAGATCGTAAAGTAAATCCAGTTCCAAACGCTTAATTCGGCCATCATGTACAGACAGCAGATTAATCCCAAAAGCGGAATTAAGGACAGATTTTGTATGAATGACCAAACGGCTAATCCAACTAAAACAAAAAGGAAAATCCACATTGGAATTTTGTGTTTGAATAAACTGAAACCTGACTCGTATTTTAGGGAATCATTAATTGGTAAACCTTTTACAACTTCGGCATATTTAGCGTCGTCGTCCTGGTATTGGCTTAATAAATGTTCTAAATCTGAGGATTCGGCAGTTTTATTTTTAACATCGAGGCTTTCTAAATAATTGAAAACTTTCGCCGATTCTTCTTTATCTAAAGAGGTAATAATTGTTGTTGCGTCGTTTGTTTGTGCTTCATTATTAATAAAAGCCATTGTCGCTTTGTTGTTAAAAGCAAAAGCATAATAGATTCCGGCAATCATTAAAACCGGTAAAATATACTTCGAATTCACATAAGGTGTTTTAAATTTTCCTCTTGGGATATCCGTTTTATTTTGCAAAACCAAAACTCCTGCACAAACCAATACAAAGGCAAATAAGGTTCCGATACTACATAAATCCGTAACCATTGTTAAGTTTAAAAACAAAGCAGGCACGGCAACGACAAAACCAGTTACAATAGTTGCAAAAGAGGGTGTTTTGAATTTTGGATGCACTGTAGAAAATTTCTTTGGCAACAAACCGTCACGGCTCATACTCATCCAGATACGAGGCTGTCCCATTTGGAAAACCAAAAGAACGCTCGCCATCGCAACTACTGCACTAACGGCAATAATTCCCGACATCCATTTTAAATTTAATTTATCGAAAACAAATGCAAGAGGATCTCCAACATTTAATTCGTTATAACGCACCATTCCGGTTAAAACCAAGGCAATGGCAATATATAAAATCGTACAGATAATAATCGCCCACATCATTCCGCGAGGTAAATCACGTTGTGGATTTTTACATTCTTCCGCCGTGGTAGAAATCGCGTCAAAACCAATATAAGCAAAGAAAACGGCTGATACTCCTTTTAAAACACCGCTAACGCCATTTGGAGCAAACGGATCCCAGTTGGCTGTATCTACATAAAATACACCCACTGCAATAACTAAAAGTACGATGCAAAGTTTTACAACAACCATTGCATTACTCGCGTTACGAGATTCTTTCATTCCTCTGTAAACCAAAGCTGTAATCAAAACAATGATGAATAATGCCGGTAAATCTGCCACAAAATGAAAAGAACCAATGGTTGGCGCTGTTGTCCAGGCGGTAAAAGAGGCCTGTAATCCTGCACCTAAGTTTTCGTATGTTTTTCCGCCTTGCATTAAAGCTGTGGCATCATTAAATCCGTTTGAAGCGGTTAGATAATCCATCTGAACCCATTGCGGAAGATGTATTCCGCCACTCTGGAGCAGTCCTGTAAAATAATCACTCCACGATATCGCCACGGTTATGTTTCCGACGGCATATTCCATGATTAAAGCCCAACCAATAATCCAGGCAATAATTTCTCCAAAAGCTACATAAGAGTAGGTATAAGCACTTCCTGAAACCGGAACCATTGACGCAAATTCGGCGTAAGCAAAAGCAGCAAAACTACAGGCCAATGCGGTAAATAAAAACAAGAAAATAACAGCTGGTCCACCATCGGCACTTGCTTTTCCGATAGTACTAAAAATTCCCGCACCAACAATTGCTGCGATTCCAAATGCAGTTAAATCTCTGGTCGTTAAATGTTTTCCTAATGCATTATGACCATCTGCTTCGTTCTTTGCAACTTGCTTGAGAATATCTTGTACCGTTTTTTTTCGGAATAAACCTGATAATGCCATATGTGGTTTTGCTTTTAAAATTAATTTATGTCGGTCTTTGTGGTTTTATTTTGCAAATAATGCAAAAATTATCCTGATTTCAAATATATAAAACGATTTTGTTTTAATGGGAATTATTTTTTGCCACTAAGGCGCTAAGACACGAGTTTTTGTTTCACGCAGATTTTAAAAAGATTTTAGCAGATGAGCGCAGATTATTTATTTGCTAAACTTAAAAAAATCTGCTAAAATGCCTCCCGATGGCTATCGGGACTGCGTGAAAAAATCCTTTTAATCCTTTAATCTGTGGCTAGACAAAAATCTAAAATCTACATTCTAAAATCTAAAATTATTTAAGACAGCTTCTTAAAATACTAACCGGGTGCTGTGCTTCCCTACTCGTTCCATCATAAATTTGATGACGACAGCTGGTTCCTGCAGCGGCGATTTTTACATTTTCAGCCGTAGCTCGCACTTTTGGGAATAAAGTATCTTCTCCCATTTGCATACTTACCTGATAATGTTCTTTTTCGTAACCGAAAGATCCTGCCATTCCGCAACAGCCCGAATTGTAAATCGTAACCGTAGTATTGGTTGGCAAATTCAGCATCGCGAAAGTCGCTTCAACAGAACTCAATGATTTCTGATGACAATGTCCGTGAATTTTGATTTCTTTCTTTTCATCCGAAAATGAATCCGGTTTAATTTTACCATCTATAATTTCCTTTTTAAAGAATTCTTCGATCGTAAAAGCATTTCGGGATAACTTCTCAGCTTCTTCCTTATCATCAACCAGGCGAAGATATTCATCCCTGAAAGTTAAAATAGCAGAAGGTTCAATACCAACCAAAGGCGCATTGCCTAAAACCAAATCTTTAAAAATGTTGACATTGTGATTGGCTATTTTTTTTGCTTCTTCTAAAAAACCTTTAGATAAATAAGCTCTTCCGCTTTCTTCGTGGTCGATAACCAGAACCTGATAACCTAATTTGGTTAATAATTCGAAAGCATCGATTCCGATATTTACATCATAATAATTGGTAAATTCATCTACAAACAAATACAATCTTCCGTTCGGAAAATTCATACTTGTAGGTTTATGATTTTCGTGCCATTTTCTGAAAGTTTTTTTTGCCAAAAGCGGCACTTGTCTTTCCGGCGCAATTCCCATACTTTTTTTAACCAGCGACTGATTCGAAATAAAGTTGGTGATCGACGGAAACAAACTTCCCATCTTATTAAGTTTTGCGTTGTGTGCAAAAATTTTGTTTCGGGTTGAGAAACCGTTTGCTTTTTGGTATTGGTATAAAAATTCGGCTTTTAAAGTAGCAACATCCACATTACTCGGACATTCGCTGGCGCAGGCTTTACAGCTCACACACAACTCAAAAACTTCGTATAATTCTTTCTGGTCGAATTTATTTTCTTTCTCAGAATACGTCAAATATTCACGTAGCGCATTCGCTCTTGCACGCGTGGTTTCTTTTTCATTTTTGGTCGCACGATAACTCGGACACATCGCTCCTCCAGCCGATGGCAATTTTCTGCAATCTCCGGAACCGTTGCATTTTTCGGCCGCACGCAAAATCCCTAAACTGTCTGAGAAATCCTGAAACGTTTTAATATCCGGTTCTACCCTGCCCGAAACCACACGATGGTTTTCATCCATCTTTAAAGCGTTCACAATCTTACCGATATTCAAAACCGAATTCGGGTCAAAAGCCAATTTAATACGTTTCAGTAATTCATAATTCATTTCGCCAATCATAAACGGAATAAATTCACCGCGCACAATTCCGTCGCCGTGTTCCCCGCTTAACGAACCTCTATATTTCTTCACCAAAATCGCCACATCGGTCGCGATGGTTCTAAAGAGTTTTAAGTCAGATGTTTTCTTCAAATTCAAAACCGGACGCAAATGCAGTTCGCCCGCACCCGCATGTGCATAATAAATCGCACCTTGTCCGTGACGCAGCATCATCGCCGAAAACTCCGCAATATAAGCTGGTAAATCGCTCAATTCAACCGCTGTATCTTCAATAGAATCGGCTGCTTTGTCGTCTCCTACTATACTTCCTAAAAGTCCAAGGCCGGCTTTTCTAAGTTCGTTTACTTTTTCAATATCCGCTCCGTAAATTTTTACAAGTGCGTAGCCAAAGTTATTTTTTTCTAAATCGGAAACTAAAGCATTCGCCTGATTTTCCGCATCTTGCGCGTCGTGCGAAGCTACTTCAAACATCATAATCGCTTTCGGTTCTCCAACCAAAAAGAAACGGTTTTTAATGTGTTCGCGATTCGTTTTCGTACAATCCAGAATCGTGTCATCGATCATTTCTGCGGTGTACAAATGATGTTTCATCGCTACCACAACAGATTCCAGCGATTCCTGAATGCTATGATAATGCGCCACCACCATAATATTATTAGCCGGCGGTAAATCGTCTACTTTTAAAGTGATTTCATAAGTAAAGGCCAAAGTTCCTTCGCTTCCGCAAAGTAATTTTCCTAGATTGATTGTTGGTTCCGTTCCGCCAAACAAATCCGATTTCAGTAAAATATCAACCGCATAACCCGTATTTCGTCTGTGAATCTCCGGTTTCGGAAACTCTTTTACAATTTCATCCTGCGTTGCTTTTACCGAAAGTTCGTCGTAAACGCTTTTGTATATTTTATTTTCTAAGGTATCGCCTTTGGTTTTCTCGATGAATTCCGCCGAAGTCAGTTCCTTAAAAACCACTTCCGATCCATCGCTCAAAATCGCTTTGATCTCCACAATTTTATCGCGCGTCACGCCATAGCGAATCGAGGTCGTTCCCGAAGAATTATTCCCCACCATTCCGCCAATCATACAGCGGTTGGATGTAGAAGTATTCGGGCCGAAAAACACGCCATGTGGTTTCAGAAACAAATTCAGTTCATCGCGAATCACGCCGGGCTCGACCGTAACTGTTTTTTTAATCGGATCGAAATTCAGGATTTTGGTAAAATTCTTCGAAACATCGACTACAATTCCGTCACCCACGGTTTGTCCGGCCAGCGAAGTTCCCGCTGTTCTTGGCGTAATCGAAATTTGATGCTCCCCCGCAAACCGAATCAGTTTACTAATATCTGCGATCGTTTTAGGCACGGCAACCGCTTTTGGTTTAATCCGGTACACCGAAGCATCGGTCGAATAAAGTGTTTTATGAAGATCATCGTATAAAAGTGTTCCTTCCAACGATGCTGATAATTGTTCTAAATCCTTAAGTAGTGACATTTTTGCTGAATATGATTTGACAAAAATAAGTTTTTTTTTAGGTTCAGAGGTGCAAAGGGACAAAGGTTCAGAGGTTTTTTCCACGATTGTCATCCTGAGCGGAGTCGAAGGCTTTTGAAAATTGGAATTTGGGATTTTTTTTATTGGTATTTACCCCAAATGTCACCCTGAACGGAGTCGAAGGCTTATGAAAACTACACTTCATATTAACTAATACGTGAAAAAGTTTGGAATTTGGACTTGAGCCCTAGCGAACAGGCACAGCACTTTTTTTATTGGAAGTTTTAGAAGCTATTTCCTGCTATCCGTTTCAATCTTTTGTACCGAACCCCGGCAAAAAAGGATTTCCACTGCTATCAGGGCTAGGGCATTCTTTTTCATAAGAAAGTTTATCTAAAGTTAAAATTTGTAAGAAAATTATTTTATTTTAAGAAAAATATTATATTCGTTGATTATAAGATTTTATTTACAAATAAATACAATATGTCGAAATTAAAAATATTTGGAAAAGCCAATCCTGTAGTCGGTATAAAAGAATATTATTCAATTCATGATTTTTTTGGTAGCTCCGACCCTGCTTCATTGGATCCATCACACTTTCAAAGTTTATCTGATGAGCAAATTAAATGGTCCATTTGGATTTTAGATGGAGTTTCATGGCTAAAAATAACAGAAAACAATAAGACAGGAAAGACTGTACATTATACTTTTTCTCAAAAAAGTCTCAATAGAAAAGGTATAAGAATGCTGGTGGACGCTAATGGCGAAAAAGCTGTTCTTGATATTACAACACAAAAAACATCACAATCCAAAATAATAAAGATTGATCTCTTAGATTCAAATTATGATAAAAGAACACCTGACAAACCATTTGCCTATGGCGATTGGATTATTGCACGTGTACATTGTGTAGCGATGGAAAGATATCCCATTACGGTTACTTTATGGGAAGACGATGGAGATAAGGCTAAGCAAGATACCACCAACGTAAAAATAGAAGTAAAAAAAGGCAATGTTTTAAATGGAACCGCTGAAGTTTCATTTTATTTAAACCCAAGTCATGTCTGGCTTGCCAATGCAAAATTAGCGCCCGGAGATAAAAACGAAGGTGCAACTCATGAATATTACGTAACGGCAGAATTTCTTGAAAAAATCCCAAAAAGAGTTGCCAGCATGAATACAAATGTGCCCAACCCCGACTATAAACCTGAAATTGAAAAACCAAAACCTCAAATTCCCGCCTCTAATAAAGAACCTTCAAAAAAAGAGCAAAAAGGAATAAATAAATCTGAGCAAAAAGTTCATGACTATCATGAGCAGAAGGTAACTGTGCAAAATAAAGTTGTATTTAATCATATGGATCCCATTAATAGTTTGATGACGGTTAGTGTGGATCCTGATTGGTGGAAAACGAAAGAGGAAAAAAAACATCAAATTTGTGAATATGAAGCCAGAGTAAAAGCATTTCTCAGAATGTTACGTGTTGGCGAAGGAACAGATTCTGAAAGAGGTTACACTACACAATTTAGTGGAAAGCAATTTTCAAATATGAGCAACCATCCTCATGAAATTATATCGGCAAATGGATATTTCTCTTCAGCTGCTGGAGCATATCAAATTATGTCAGATACTTATGACGGATTGGAAACATACAGAACTAAATATAATATTTTAAATTTTAATCAGGAATCACAGGATAGATTATGCATTGTAATTTTAAAACATAATTATACTACTGATAGGCCAAATAGTTTTTATAATCCTATTTATTGGAAAAATAAGGATAAAACAATTCGGGATGTAGAAAAGGAAACTAAAATAAAAGATAGGAGAAAAAAATTTAAAGGTCAACAAGCTGATATCATTAAATTAATAATTGATAACGATATCAAAAAAGCAACCTTACTATCAAGTCTATGTTGGGCTAGCTTACCAGATTCTCCATATGGTCAACCTACAAAAACAATACAGGAATGTAAAGCAAATTATGAGAAATTTTTAAAAGAAGAACTTACCAATCAACAAACATGGAAATTACACTTAAAAGAAGGTTTTTTAAAAGAATTTGGATATAGCTGCTGTGCAGAACAGACAGAATTTCAATCCGGTTCTTGTGATAAGTGCAATGAAAATCATTATGATGTAGCAAAAACTGAACATTGGATTACTCAGAAGCCTCACGAATGTTGGGCAGCAAGCGTTAAAATACTTAAAAATTATGGCATAATTGGAGGAACTAATATTAATCCTATTTATACTGTTGACCAAAAAGGAAATAAATTAAACGTACAAAATGCTCAAGCTGGTTTAGATTATATTGATTCTCAACTTAAACTTGGTAAACCTGTAATTGTTGGACTAGATGATAACTTAAGAAAGAGCACTTACAATACTCATAAAGCCACGGATCATTTTTTTGTAATCGTGGGTAAAGGTTGTGAAGATGGGAATATATATTATCGCTTTTTTGATGTAGGTTCAAAAATTAGTGAAGAAGGAACAGCTGAAAAGAATAAATTATACTTACAAGATAATTTAATGTTAGTAGGCAAAAGCTACGGAAACACCCATAATTATACAGTAACAGAAGTCAGAAGAAACAATTAAAATGAGAAAAACAACAATTTTATATTTTATATTAATATTATTGGCATCCTCATGTCAAGATAAAAAACAAACAAATAAAAACAATATTAACGACAGTCAGATTTTGTCAAATATTGAAAAGCATACATTCTATCGTGTAACTCAAAATGGAAAAGAAAGGGTAATTTATCAACCTTGTGATGCAAATATTGAAAAATATATAGTTTATCATGATAGTATCTTTCATGATTTAGGGCAAGAATTTTATACGTTTAAAGTCTTATCACAGAAGAATGAAAATAATAAATACAAATATTCTGGCGAGTATATTTTTGGTAAGACTGCAATCAGCAAAGAAAGTATAACTTTTGAAGCAATTGATAATAACAAAAAATATTGGAAAATTAACAATGAATTATTCATAGACAGCCTTTACGCTAATACGATTATACATAAGCAACAGTCGTGTAAAGAATGTTATGAGGGTTGTGAGGGTAAAGAAAAAGAGACAAAAGTTAGTTCTATTAATGGAAAATGGGGAACAAATTGTAATAATCCAATAGGGATAACAGTAAAAGAAAATGAATTAATAATATGCGTTGAACCAAATAACTATTATATTCATTTAACTAAGGTTAATGAAAAAACAGGAGACAAAACCCTAAAATATAAATTGAATAGACTTGAAGGTGTTAGCTCAAAGGATGTTTACTCAGAAAGCTATTTAAATGATAATGAAATTGCAACTATCAAAATTTTGGAGAATGATAAAATAGAATTTAATTGGCTCGGTTTTTATAATAAGGTTAACAAAGAAAGGCAATATACAGACCCAATTATTAGTGATTACAATCCTATTTTATTAGAAAAATGTAAAAATTAAATTTTAATAATAAATATTTGTTTTTGAAGATACGCTCCTGACTTTATTCTATAAAAAATAAATTAAAAATGAATAAAATAACCCTCTTTGTAATATTTTTATTTTCTCTACAACTTGTAAGTTGCCAACAAACCCCTGAAAAAAATCAGGCAATAAATATTGATGATAAATCAGTTACAAACAATTTCTTTAAGCAATTTACCAAAATATATGGCGACGATGGATTATTAGAAACTGGAAATTCAGATCTAAAAAAAGGAGGATTTGAAATATATTTAGTTTCTAAAATTGGTGCTAAAAATTGGTACAATAACGTAATTAAAAAACAAAGTTATGATTCTGCTTTGAAAGCAATTAATCAATTATCTCCTCAAAAAATTAGTTCTGATTTTGACATTTGGATATTTTATACCGACAAAAATTATTTAACAGAACTTGAAGACGGAAGTCTTGGTCCTAAAATCCCAGGAATAATCGAATTATACTATTTAAAATCGGGAGAAAAGACTTGGCAAAAAATTGACAGTTATTCGCTAAAAAATGATGATGATGATAGAATTAAATCTTTCACATGGAAACAAACAAAACTTCAGGATATAATTGATCAATCCAATATCAAGAAAGATGAAAATAAAGATTTTTCATCTCTTCAAAAAGTAACACCTTCAAATAAATGGTTTGGAACGTATAGTGCTTATTATAGTTATGGAAAAATTGGAGGAGAAAATGCAGGTTGGACTTTAGATATAAAAATCTCAAATGATAGCATTATAGCTTCTGGAGATGGATATCAAATAGGTTTTACAGATTTATTAATTGCTAAAGAAAATGGGAATGAATTATTATTAAATCATTTCAAAAACTTAAATGGTTATAATTTAGGATCAAAAATGAATCCTGAATTTGTACTAATTGAAAATAAAGGAAAATACTTTATTAAAACAAAATGGATTGACAGTGATATCATAACAAAACCAAAAGAATTAGGTTATGAGATTTTAAAAAATTAAAATTATTAAACCCTCTACTGGCGCGAGACGCTCGCGCCAGCAGGAGCCCTCATGCAATATTTACATTCCCTACTTACAGCACTTTACTTTGATTTGTTGACAGTGTAAATTCCTCCCACAAGTAAAATGACGCCCAGCCCTAAATAAAGGTATCCCTGTTGTTTACCTGATTCGTTGGACGCATTAATTTTTAGTCCCAAAAAATTAATTTCTTTTGTATTATCAGCTATTTTGTTGATACCTATATATCCCACACCGAGACTAATAACGATTAGAATTATTCCTATTATTTTTGATGGATTCATGTTTTTGAATTTAATTGTTTCTCTAATTTAAGAAAAATATTTTTCAATCAGATGATAATATTCATTTTATCCTAATTGATGAGGGAACATGAAACCCTTCAATCCCAAATAAACACTTTGGAAAATAGCTTTTTTTGGTTGAATGAATTAGCCGAAGTTTTAAATCCTTAATTTGAGTTTGGAATAAGATTATGATTTTATAATAAATAGAAAACCTCGATTTTAAAAAGATCGAGGTTTTTTTGTTTGATTTCAGTACGACCCATACACTTGATCAAGTAGAACACAGCAAGAGATCATATCTAGCTTTACTTATCCAATAACTTTTTAAATTCTATAAATACTTCTTTTTCTAATATGTCTAATTCATTACCAGTAGCAAGTTTAATAGCCTCTCTAGCCTCCCTTATTCTATTAAGCATCGGCAAAACAATTCTTTTCCCATGGTTTATAAAACTATCAAGATCTTTAGAACTGGAAGGGATTTTATATCCATCTCTACCAGAAGCAATTAAGATTCCTTGGTCTCGAAGATTCCCAATAACTTTACTACGGAAATATTCTGGCCTCAAAATTTCATGACGACTTGGATTTAAGTGGCTGAAGATTTCTTTAGTCGTTATATATCTATTTTTAATATTTGCACGTTGAAATAATAAAAGTAATTTGAGCAAGTTAATCTGATCAATTTTTTGTTGATCAGTTCCTTTTTCTGTTTCAATAAATGTTTTTATCCTTTGATGGCAAACTGAAGCAATTTGTGGATCAAAGTTCTCATCTAAATTTGTAGCAACTAGTTCTTCGAAAGAATAATTATTAGGAAAAAAGTCTAAGCTTGCAATTTTTGGTGCAAGCAATCTTTGAAAGTCGTCACTGTGTTCTGATTTTTTTGTTTCATCAAAAATATATCCTAACGTTCCAGCCACAAAATCAGCTAATTGTATATAAAAACTTTGTTGACTATTTTGAATATTAAACTCTGAACCTGAAAATAAATTCATTTCATGATTCTTTTCAACATATTTTTTGAATTCCCTCATAAAATCATTTCCCCCATGTTCATCAACATAAAGTTCTAGTCTTGGAAATGTTCTATAGAGTTCTTTATAAACTAAGTTATTCAAGTATTTATAAAAAGACTTTTTGATTGCAAATCCTTTTCCAGCTAGTTTTGTTTTATCTACAATTACTGCATAGATTGAAATATCGAGTTTTGCAATATCTTCCAGAATCCTCTTTCTTCTTGAATGATTTTGAGCAACGCCACTTGATTTCATTTCGCCGGTTTGAAAACCATGTTTCTTTCTTATAAAATCAATACCATCATGAAGCTTTTCTAAATTCTCATTTTTGCAAATAACTGTTGCCACTATAAAATGACTCCCTTGTGTTTTAAACTCAAAAGAATTATTTCCAAATTCATCGGCAAAAGCAGTAATACTTTGTAGCATATTGTTCCCTAAAATGAGGTGTTTTATTCATATCTGTTTCAAAATCTATATAATTTATCAACATTGTAATATGAAATTATTTAGCAATTTAAGCATTTTAGTTCTTAATGCAAACATAACACAGCTAGCCATAGCATCTCTCTTGTGAACACTTCAAGTCTTTTGTTTAAAAGTTTGGTGGCACGACTGAGACGCTCGCGCCAATACAGGGCGTGAATGAACACGGATTTATATCCTGTCTATATTTAGCTTCTAATAAAGTTACAAAATGTGTTATAAAATTGACGTAGTTGGCTAAAATTTCTTTCATATATAATTTAAAAATTATGATATTAATTAATCTCTTTAGAATTGTCCTCGTTTTTTTAGGTTTTTAGTTTTGTATATTTGAGATTTGAGATTTGAGATTTGAGATTTTTTAAATTTTCGCGGTTATTTTACATCTTTATAATTACTTACGAGTAAAAATTTCATTTCTAAATATCTTTAGTATAACTACAATAGTTGATAGACGACAAAAATTAATTCAGTCATGATAATAAAAATTCACAAAAACATCAATTTAACTAGAGTTGAAAATTTATATAAGCAACTAGAAATCGGGATTTCTATAAAAGCAAAAATTGACATATTATTTCCAATAGAGCTAACTGTTAATTACTTAGGAATCACTCCGGCACTAATTCAATTTATATCTACATGGATTCGATATAATAAATCTGGCAAGTTAATGTTAGATCTCGTAAAACCTGATTCTGAGAAAATTATTAATTTATATAAAAATGAATTTATTTTCCCTATTGCGGGACTAGTATGGAATCATAACGGAATTTTTGATCGAGAAGGAAATAATTTGAGAAATTTATTATCTGAATCTCAAAATAAAGTTTTTGCGAAAATGAAACGTGTTGAAGCCTACAGAGGAGAGAAATTATTATTAACAAATCTAGATCACTTGCCCAAAGAAAATGGCATCTTACCTTGCTTCGAAAAAAATGGACTTTTTGTCTCAAATGAGTCCGATCTGATGGAAAGTTTAAAGGACACGCTCGAAAATGAGGTATTTCGTAATTATTTTGAAAGCCGATTAGAATTTAAAAAAATCGAAATCGAATTAATTGGAATTATACATGAATTAATGAAGAATACTTTTGAATGGGCAAGAGATGATCAAAACGGTGTTCCTTTTGAAACAAATATTAGGGGGTTATTAGTAAAGCATAACAAAAAAACAAGGTCAGCATTAATTAAGGAGAACAAAGATATTAAGGCAATTATTGAATATTTCAATTCAAGTCTATTTAAAGAAAATAATCTACAACAAATTCGTTTTTTAGAAATATCAGTATTTGATAGTGGTGCTGGATTTGTCAATAAATTTAGGTCTTCTAATAAAAATTATGAAAATTCAAATGATGTAGATATAATTAAAAGATGCTTGATTAAGCATAATACTATAGCAAAAAGTTTAGATAAAGATGAAAAAGGGTTAGGATTGGATAGAATATTAAAAATATTAAATGGAAAAGGATTTTTAAGAATAAGAACAGGAACAAAATCTTTATATAGAAATTTAATTAATGATCAATATAAAAATGTAGAATCAAACAGTACTGAACAAATGATATTATTCGACTGGATCCTCAATGACAACAATAAATATTCAGATATTTCTAATGTTTCAGGTTCCGTTATTACAATTATTTATCCATTGTCAATAAATCAAAGTTTATGAGAAACTTCTACATATACAAATTCGAATATAAAGAAAGAACAAAAAACATTTCATCGACAATTATATTTTGTGACAATACAATAATAAATGAGAATGCTTTAATTAGTGAAATAGGTTCTTTTTACGAGAATCACTCTCAAACTGATAAAATAATTATAATTGGTGGATTATACTTGAAAGATAGGATGATTGAGATTTTTGTAACGAACATTGAATCAACATTCAAAAAAATCCCAAAACGTCAAGAGACTTCGCTTTCTAAAAACATTTACATTTATACGTTTGGAATTTCAGGAGAATTGGATATTCTATATGGTAATACAAAAGAGATTTCTTCTTCCTTTTTTAAAAGTTTTCTCAATCATGGGTTGCAAAATATTTTTATTTTAAGAGGAGGATTAGTTGAAACTGAAGGATCACATCATTATGTCTTTCCATCCGGAAAGCATTGTGATAAATTTTTAAGAACTGGAAACATTTTGTTATTTAGTAGTGAAATTTATTTCATTGCTTTTACTTTAATGAAACATTACGATAATGAAAGACACAATCAAATTTATTGTGATACCTCATCAATAAATTCAATTGCAATAGCATTGTCCGAACTCAAAAACCGTTTTCTGGAAACAAAAATTGCTATTCCAATTGAAAGCTTTAGCTCTTATAATGGTTTATACAACAATGAACTTAGTTATAAAAATAATGCTCTTTTATTAATTTCGGCATCCACTTCAGGTAATATTTTAAATTATATAACCGCAAAACATACTCAAATTAGTAGATCTAATATTTTAGTTCTATATTTTTTAGACATCAAAAATAATTATAATGACATTAAAGATAACGTTCTGTGTAATTTAACTTATACAGCTGATAATCCGAAAGGTATAATTCCATACGATTCCTATGATGATAGAAATTGTAAATTATGTAAAAAAGGCTCTCATCCTGTTGAAGTTTCTGGGGATGTGTTTTTATTAGAAAAGCCTAAAATTAATTCTGTTTTGATTGGTATAAAAGATGCTGACGAAAACTTATCCAAATTCGTTAAACAGTTCAAATCTCAAAAAAGAACTAAATCCATTCTTAAAACAAACTATAAAGAGTCAAATTCCTTAAATTCAAAATATGACATTTATATTGATTATTCTGAACTATTAAAAGGTCTATCGGAAGGAAGATTTGAAGATTATAAAAAGAAGTTAGATGCGTATATTAATCAATTTGTCCCAAGCAACTTAAAATTTATAATCCATTTAAATGATCAATCTTCTTCTGAATTAGCTGACTATATAATGGAAAAAATAATAAGCAATTATGCTTCTGGATTTGAACCCAAAAAAATCAGTCAAGACGAAATTACAAAAGAGATACCCAAAGATACTATAGGTTCAACACTAGTTGTTGGATCTTGCATTTCAAACGGTAAAAATTTATTATATTTAAGCAGAGCACTACGTAATTACGAAGGATTGAGGATTATTTATTTTGTCGGCATTTCGAGAATGTGCAATTCAGATTCACTTATAGGATTGAAAACGAATTTAAAACAAGGAAATTTTGGTGCCGAAACCAGCACCTATATTGAAGTTGATAAAATATTTTGTACAAGTATTTCAAAAAATAACAACTGGCAACAGGAATTAGAATTTCTTAATGTAATGATCGATCTTCTTAATAATTATAATACTAAATATTCCAAATCAATAATTTTTTTTAAAACCAGAAAAAAAGATATAGAACACAGTTATTCTGATAGTGTTAAGGGCCTTTCAACTAATTTATTTTTCCCAAAATTAAAAACTAATTTAAATGAGGAAATGCATATTAGAAATAATTTTGCTTTTTTTGATTTTGACAAATATGTTGAAGAGTTAACACAATCGGATATCTATTTTACCTTTAATAATGTAATAAATAGTTTAAGAAATTCTAAAAAAATTGAAAAATCATTAATTCAGACATCGTTTGTTCGTAATCTATTATCCCCAAATAATTTTAATCGCTTTAATGATGGGATTATTCAAGCTTCAATACTTAGAAGTGCTTTTCCCGGGGAACTCAGTTATTCTATAGATTTTGGTTTATCATTAGAAATGAAAAATTTATTGGAAACGATAATAAAATACTACGATGAAGACCAAGGAGAAGCAATACTCGAGTTTTTATATGCCATTGCAATTGGCAAACTATCTCTCAAAGAAGACCATTTATCTGAAATTATACAATTACTAAAAAGCAAAACTAACTATCAAATTTTAGAGTGTTTTGTATTATATATAGAAAATAAAATATTAATAAAAAAAACAATTTAACTTATTTAGTTTACTAATAAATCATCAGATGCAGTATCCCCAAATAAATCTCATTTTAGCATTACCAAATACAACACTTCCTTAAAACAGCATTTTAATGAATAAAAATATAAGTGCCCTTTTTGAAATCGCTCAAAAAGAGACCCGAAAAATAATAGGTTTAATGTCCGGAACTTCGCTTGACGGATTGGATATTGCGCTTTGTGCTATTTCTGGCGCGGGCGAAAATACCGCTGTAAAAATTCTGGAATTCGAAACTATCAATTATACCGAAGACATTAAAACCGAAATCCGTAAAGTGTTTGCCCAGAAAACGATCGATTTTCAGCATTTGGCCTTATTAAACGAATGGATCGGTCTTTTGCACGCCGGCATGGTCAACGATTGTCTTCAAAAATGGAATATTCCCGCGCATGAAGTCGACTTAATTGCCTCGCACGGACAAACAGTTTTGCACGCTCCGAAGTTTTTGCATCAGCAGGAAAAATTCCCCAATGCGACTTTACAAATTGGCGATGGCGATCATATTGCGGTAAAAACCGGAATTATAACGTTATCAGACTTCAGGCAAAAACATGTGGCTGGCGGTGGCGAAGGCGCACCTTTGGCGGTTTATGGCGATTATTTATTGTTCAGCAAAAAAGGCGAAAACCGAATTATGCTCAACATGGGCGGCATCGCGAATTTTACTTATTTACCCGCTTCTCAAAACGCCGAGGAAGTTTTTGTAACCGATACCGGAACTGCAAATACCTTAATCGACATTTTCACGAAACACTTTTTTCCTGAAAAAAGTTACGATAAAGATGCCGAAATCGCCCAAACCGGAACCGTAAACCAAACCCTTTTAACGGAATTAAAAAGCAATGCTTTCTTCCAGAAAAGCTTCCCAAAAACCATCGGTCAGGAATTATTCAATAAAGCTTTTGTCGATTCGGCTTTGGCAAAAACCAAACTCGAGAACATTTCGGCACCAGATTTGCTTGCCACTTTAACAAGACTAAGCGCCGAAACGATTGCCGAAGCGATTCTGTTTGTCGTAAAAAACACAGGAACGCCAATCGAAAATTTCACGGTTTATATGTCGGGCGGAGGCGCAAGTAATCCGTTATTGGTAAAGGGATTAAAGGAATTATTGTCGTGCCCGTTCAAAAAAAGTGACGATATCGGCATTTCAGGCGACGCCAAAGAAGCAGTTTTATTTGCCGTTTTAGCAAACGAAACGGTTGCCGGCGGCGATTATAATTTCGGCACAAAAAAAGGAATTCCCTCCGTCACAATGGGAAAAATTTCATTTCCAGATTGAGAGAAAAAAATAGCCACGAATTCACGAATTATTTTTTCGCAAAGTATTTTAAAAAAAATTCGTGAATTCGTGGCGGAAAAAAAAGATTTAAAAAAATCGTCAGCAATTTTATTATGTGCAAGTATTTAAAAAAAATAATTCGTGAATTCGTGGCGGAAAAACTATTCAACAAAAACCTGAATCACACATATGAAATTCAAATAAATACCGTTAAAATTATAATCTATTAATTATTTACTATAATCAGCTAAAAAAACTATTTTTGGTTTCTGTTAAAAAAGATTGCAATGCATAAAAATCAGCCACTACTATTCTCTATCATATTCTTACTTTTCTTAGGATTGACATCCAACGCGCAGGAAAAACTACTACATCCTAAAAACGAATTTAGAGGGGTGTGGATCGCTACCGTCGTCAATATCGACTGGCCAAAAACAGCGCAAGACGGTGTTAACAAAGAAAAAGCAGACTACATTGCCACTTTAGAAGCGTATAAAAAACTAAATTATAACGCCGTAATCGTTCAGATTCGAAGTGTTGGAGATGCTTTTTATCCTTCAGAATTAGCTCCTTGGTCGCGTTTTTTAACGGGTAAAGAAGGTCAGGCTCCAAATCCGTATTACGATGCATTAGCCTGGATGATTGAGGAAGCACATACCAGAGGTTTCGAATTTCACGCCTGGCTGAATCCATATCGTGCCACTTTCGATTTAAACAAACAACAATTGAGTCCAACTCACGACATTTTCAAACATCCGGAATGGATGATTGAATACGCCGGAAAAATATATTACGATCCTGCGTTGCCTGAAGTTCAGGAACATTTAACGAAAGTCGTAAAAGAAGTCGTGGATAAATATGATATCGACGCGATTCATTTTGATGATTATTTCTACCCTTATACGGTTCCGGGAAAAACATTTAACGACAACGCCTCATACAAAAAATACGGGTCAGGTTTAAGCCTTGCCGATTGGCGTCGTGCGAATGTGAGCAACTTTGTACATACTATTTCTACGACTATAAAAGCAAGCAAACCGTGGGTGCAATTCGGAATCAGTCCGTTTGGGGTTTGGAGAAACAAATCACAGGATCCAAAAGGTTCTGAAACACAATCGACATCCAACTACGACGATTTATACGCAGATCCTGTCTTATGGATGGACCAAAAATGGATCGATTATATTATGCCGCAATTGTACTGGAGTATGAATAATCCGAGAGCTTCTTACTCTAAATTGGTAAAATGGTGGTCTGAAAACTCCAATAACACGGCTCTTTATATTGGTCACGCATCCTACAAAATCAGAGGCGATGCTGATAAAAGCTGGAATTATTTGACTGAAATTCCAACCCAGATTGATTATGCCAGAAGTTTCAAAAAAGTAGGCGGAAGTGCGTACTTCAGTGCCAAATGGTTTACAGACAAAAACTTTGATATTGTTCGTCTTTTAGAAGAAAATCAATATAAATATCCTGCGCTTCCGTCTCCGGTTCCGAATTTAAAACATGTTATTATTGATACTCCGGTAGTCACAGAATTTGCACAGGACAGTTTGAAATACAGGTTCACTATTAAGGATCCGTTGAATACCAAAGTGCGCTATATGGTACTTTATGGTGCCGATCATATTTCGAAAATCGATATTAATGATGCCCGCCAAATCATAGACAAAGTGGTAGTACGCCAGGACACCGGGGATATTTTAATTTCGGCTACTGCTGCAAAAATGAATCCTTATAAAGCTTGCGCTGTAACATTTATTGATTATTTTGCAAACGAAAGTACACCTACTATTATTGACTTAAAAAAGCCATTTAAAATAGCTTACCCTAATCAACCAAATGAAAACAGATAATAAACCCTGGTATTGGATTCCGCTTTTAAATTTTGCGTCTGGACTACCTTACGCTGTCATCATTTCCGTTTCGGTTATCATGTACAAAAATCTCGGAATCTCTAATGAAGACATTGGAGTTTACACCAGTTTATTATATCTGCCCTGGGTTATCAAACCACTTTGGAGCCCATTTATTGAATTAAACGGAACCAAAAGAAAATGGTTTTTATCGATGCAATTACTTATTTCAATTGCATTTTTGTTAGTCGGTTTCACGATTCCGGCTAGTGGCTTTTTCATTATGACATTGGCGATCTTTTGGGTTGCGGCTTTTGCTTCGGCTTCTAACGATATTGCCAGCGATGGTTTTTATTTGCTGGTTTTGCCAAAAGAGCAACAATCGTTTTTCCTCGGAATCAGAAGTACTTTTTATCGACTTTCACTTTTAGCCGGAAACGGATTAATTGTTTTGTTTGCGGGATATCTGGAACATAAATATGGCGACAATACCAAAGCCTGGTCATACACGATGATTGCTGTTGGTTTGTTAATGACTTTCATTACCATTTATAATTTCGTTTTTACACCAAAAAATGAAATCAATGCCGGTGAAAATACTGCAGAAATTCATCATCAAAATTTTGCCACGATCTTTATCAGTTTCTTTAAGAAAAAACAAATCGGTTTAGTATTGGCTTTTATTTTGTTATTTCGTTTAGGCGAATCGCAATTGCTTAAAATGCTTAGTCCGTTTTTATTAGACAAAAAAGAAATAGGCGGAATGGGACTGGACACTGAAGCTGTTGGAATCATTTATGGAACTTTAGGGATTTTCGCTTTAACCGTTGGAGGCATTTTGGGAGGTATTGCAATCTCTAAACAAGGACTTACCAAATGGATGTTTCCGATGTTTTTGGCTATGCATTTACCAATTATTGGTTTTATTGGGTTGGCTCATTTTCAGCCGGAAGAGCTTTTCCATCTGCATTTAAACTTTTATTTTTTCGAAATAAATTCACCGCTTAACCTTTATACCTGTATCACTGTTATATTGGAACAGTTTGGATACGGTTTTGGATTTACCGGCTTTATGATGTTTTTAATTCATGTTGCCGAAGGAGAATCAAAAACAGCACATTACGCATTGGCAACCGGATTCATGGCTTTAGGAATGATGCTGCCGGGAATGTTAAGTGGTTATATACAACAATTTTTAGGCTATCAGAACTTTTTTATCTGGGTTCTCATAGCTACAATTCCAGGTCTTATTGTATCACGTTTTTTAATTTTCCCGAAAGATTTTGGGAAAAAATCTGAAGAAGTTTAACCCCAAATCAAACATCTTAAATATGGAATTCAACGAAAATCTGCAAGCCGAACGCAACCTAAAAGGAGCTGAGTTCGAGAAAACAGGAGATTTTGAAAAAGCAATTGAAGTATATGAAGAAAATGTCGCGGAAAGCTTTAAAGGAAATCATCCTTATGATCGGTTAGCTACGATCTACAAAAACCAAAATGATATTGACAACGAAATTAGGGTACTCGAAAAAGCAATTATTGTTTTTGAAGAAATCACACTCGAAGACCGACTAGAAGGTTTACCGAAACTTTTCCGTTTCAAAAACCGTTTAGAAAAAGCAATTGAAACCAAAAAACAACTGGCTAAGCTAAAGAAAGCAAAGTTGAAATAAAGCCTAAACTTTTACGCATTTTATCATGATTACGCTAAAAAGAACAAACTCTGACAATACTGATTTCAAAAATCTGGTGGTTTTATTAGACAAGGATTTAGCGATCACAGACGGAGAAGATCACGCCTTTTACAATCAGTTTAATAAAACCGATAAAATAAAACACGTTATTGTTTTTTATGAAAATGATACCGCTGTAGGCTGTGGCGCTTTTAGAGAAAAAGAAATTGATACAGTCGAAATCAAACGTATGTTCGTTCATCCTGATCATCGAAAAAAGGGATTTGCATCCGCCATTCTAAAAGAATTAGAAATTTGGGCGAAAGAAATAGGTTACGCGTACACGATTTTAGAAACCGGGAAAAATCAGCCGGAAGCTATTAATCTCTACCAAAAACAAGAATATACTATCATTCCAAATTATCCGCCGTACGAAGCAATGGAGAATAGTGTGTGCATGAAAAAGACTTTATAATAATGAAAATGACAGCTGAAGCATTAAGACAAAAAGTGGGACAATTCTTTTTTCCCGCAGTTTTCATCAACGATACCGAAGAAAATATTCAGGAAACCGAACGTTTAATAAAAGAACACAATATTGGCGGACTGACTTTTTTTCACAGCCGTGCGAGCGCGGCAACAAATTATGAAAGCAAGAAAAAGGTTGTTTTTAATGATGACAGTTATCAAAAAATAAAAGAACTTATTGTTCGTTACCAAAAGTCTGCTTCTACTCCCCTTTTAATCAGCATTGATGCCGAATGGGGTTTAGCCATGCGCATCGAAAAAACACCGCAATATCCGTACGCCATTACACTTGGCGCTTTGCCGGAAAGTAAATCGGAGTTGGTTTACGAAGTTGGAAAACAAATTGGTTTAGACTTAAAAGCAGCCGGAATTCATTATAATTTATCGCCTTTGGCAGACATCAACAACAATCCGAATAATCCGGTTATTGGTTATCGTTCTTTTGGTGAAAACAAAGAAAAAGTAGCCAATTTTGCTGTTGAATATTTAAACGGAATGTCAGAAGTTGGTGTTTTAGGCTGTCTGAAACATTTTCCCGGACACGGAAATACCAGTGTCGATTCGCATTTAGGACTACCGGTTTTAAAAGAAACTTTAGAAGAATTATTAGAAAACGAGTTATATCCGTTCATCAAAGGAATCGAAAATAATGTTGATTCGATTATGATTGGACATTTGGCCGTTCCGAGTTTAAATGACGGAAAAGATACTTCGGCAACTTTATCAAAAGCGGTTATTCAGGATCTTTTGCGTGAGAAATTGGGTTATGATGGTTTGGTTATTTCTGATGCCTTGAACATGCACAGCGTTTCTAAATTGTACGAAACAAAAGGCGATTTAGAATGGGAAGCGTTCAACGCCGGAAACGATGTTTTGTGTTTCGCCGAAAATGTTCCCGAAGGAATTGAGGCGATTCTTAAAAATGCTTCACCGGAAAGAATTGAAGAAAGCTTCAACAGAATCATGAAAGCCAAGAAAAAAGTTGGAATCTTATCTGAAAACAACTTTACTTCGGGAGAATTAAACTTCAAAAAAGCAGCCGAACTAAATTTAGAAATCGCTCAGGATTCCATCACAAAAATCATTGACAATTCAAATACAGAATTGGCTTTTGAAGCGCAGAAAAACAATCAGTTAGCAAAATTAAGTTTGTACAAAAATGTCGAAAATACTTTCTTCCAAACTATAAATTCAAAATTAGAATCGCCGGAATTTGCTTTTGAAAATTTAGAAGTTTCTGATATTTCCAAAATCAAAAAAGAGCTGGAAAATTTCGAAACCATTTTGATTTCCTTATTCGTACCAAAGGCAAAACCAATGAACAATTTCGAAATAAATGACGAAGTTTTAGCATTGCTTTCAGAATTGCTTCAAACCAAAAAATGTATTGTTTACGTTTTCGGAAATCCGTATGTTTTACCTATTATTCCGAATCTTTCTAAGGCTTCAGGACTAATTCAGGTGTATCAGGATTTTGAAGAATTTCAAAAAAATGCAGGAATTCAATTTTTAGAAAATAAAATCTGCAACGGAATTCTTCCTGTAAATATTGACCTTCAATAACTTACAAAAACACAATTCATAACTATAACTAAATACTATTACTTAATAAATATTTATAATTACATCTTATTGTAAGTAACTCTACTTATACCCTACTTTTGCACCACAAATAAATTTTTAACTTTAAAACGAATAAGATGTCTTTAGTAGGAAAAAAATTCCCAAGTATTGCAGTAGATGCTATCTCAGAAATGGGTGATAACTTAAAAATCAACATTTTTGAAGAAGCAGTAAACAACAACAAAAAAGTATTATTGTTTTGGTACCCAAAAGATTTCACTTTTGTATGCCCAACTGAATTACACGCCTTTCAAGCTGCATTACCAGAATTTGAAAAAAGAAATACTATCGTAATTGGAGCTTCATGCGACACAAACGAAGTTCACTTTGCCTGGTTAAATACTCCAAAAAACAACGGTGGAATCGAAGGTGTAACGTACCCAATCCTAGCGGATACAAACCGTAACTTATCTAACATTTTAGGAATTTTAGATATTGATTCTACAGAATACAGCGAAGAAACTGATTCAGTTATCATCGAAGGTTCAAACGTAACTTACAGAGCTACTTACTTAATTGACGAAACTGGAAAAATCTTCCACGAAAGTGTTAACGATATGCCATTAGGACGTAACGTAAACGAGTACTTACGTATGGTTGACGCTTACACACACATTCAAACTAAAGGTGAAGTTTGTCCTGCAAACTGGGAAGCTGGTAAAGAAGCTATGTCTGCAGACAGATTAAGTACAGCTGAGTACTTGAGCGCAAACTAATTTTTTATAAAGGTACAAAGGTTCATAGGTACAGAGTAGCAAAGGTTTTTGCTGCGAATGTTTTACAAAGGTTTTAAAACCTTTGTTCCTTTGAACCTTTGCTACTTTAAAATTTTTCAAAAACATACAAAGCGAAAGAGCGAAAAAAATAAACGAAGTTTCAAAACCTTTGTTCCTTTGAACCTCTGTCCCTTTGAACCTTAAAAACAAAACAAATGTTAATCGACTTAAACGAAGATACGTTAGCAGATTTAGTTGCTAAAAACGAAAAAGTAGTAGTACAATATTCAGCTTCATGGTGTGGAAATTGCCGTATTATGAAACCAAAATTCAAAAAATTAGCAACAGAAAATGAAGCTATCACTTTTGTTTTGGTTGATGCTGAAAATTCTCCGGAATCAAGAAAATTAGCCAATGTAAGCAACTTGCCTACTTTCGCGACTTTCGTAAACGGACAATTGGTTGGTGAAACTCAAACCAACAAACAAGAAGTTTTAATCGACCTGGTAAACGCAATTGCGTAAATAGATTTTAGATTTTTAGACTGTTAGATTTTTCGAATCTTTATCTAAAAATCCAATCATCCAACAATCTAATAATCAACAAAATGAAATTACCCGTAATAAAGCAATTGACCCAATTTATCGAAGAAAACGATCAGGATTATATCATTGAAACGATTGAAGTTCTGGAAGCGATGACTGAAATTCCGTCTCTAAAAGATGAGGAGTTAGATGTAATTGGCGAATTGATATCCAACATGTATGGTGCGCTTGAAGTACACAAAATGGTAGTTCAGGGCACAGATAAAAAAGAAGCTTTGAATGCGTTCATGAAACGTGTTTTAGGTTCAATTGATAAATAAGAATACCACTATATTTTCAAAAGCAAACAAAAAACAAAGACAGAGGAAGCGTTTCTATATTTAGAGACGCTTTTTTATGCGCAATGTATTAAGTATTAAGATTTTTGTACAATTTTTTCTTCCGCAAAGTAAATCTAAAATCTCTACTCTAAAATCTAAAATTATTAGGGCGAGACAGCATTAGAAAAAGGGGCTACTTCACTTTGCGCTTATTCGCCCCTTTCCCTAATGCTGTCGGGCTATCCGTACTGCTTCGGCAGTTAACTCCTATCCCTCTCGCGGCGACCCGATTTCAGTTCAACTTTTATGCATAACGTAATCACCACAAACTTGTCATCCTGAGAAACGAAGGACCACACTCGAAACTCCGCACAGTATTTGCCAATCTTTGTCGATCTCCTAGTGTGATCCTTCCTTCGTCAGGATGACAAAAACCCCCCCAAAATCCGTGTCATCCGCGTGCCATTGTACTCCAATCAAATAATAAAATATAGGATTTCCCGTTACTCTTAAAACTCGCCTAATTGTGCTTACAACCCACAACAAATACTTTTAGATTCAAATATTAATCCTTACTTTTGAACCTCATAATTTAAACAAATATCATGGCTTCAATAACATTAGGAGGAAATCCTATTCATACTTCAGGAGAATTACCAACAGTTGGATCACAACTAGCTGATTTCAAATTAGTACAAAATGATTTATCAGTTGCTTCATTAAGTAATTTTGCTGGTAAAAAATTAGTTTTAAATATTTTCCCAAGTATCGATACAGGAACTTGTGCAACTTCTGTTAGAAAATTCAACGAAAGTGCAAGCAACTTAGAAAACACTACTGTACTTTGTATTTCAAGAGATTTACCATTTGCTCAAAAACGTTTTTGTGGCGCTGAAGGATTAGAAAATGTCGTAAACTTATCTGATTTCCAGGCTGGAGATTTTGGTAAAACAAACGGTTTAGAAATCGTTGACGGACCTTTAGCAGGTTTACATTCAAGAGCAATCATTGTTGTTGATGCTGACGGTAAAGTTTTACACACAGAACAAGTTGCTGAAATTGCAAACGAACCAAATTACGAAGCAGCTTTAGCAGCACTATAATATCCATTAAATGGCATTTCAAAAAGATAATACTTTTGTAACAGGTCGGTTAAAAAGCATGACATATGCTTTTAACGGAGCTGTTAAACTTATAAAAACAGAGCATAGCATTATGGTTCAGTTCTCATTGGGAATCATAATGACTATTGCTGGGTTTTATTTTCATATTTCACAAACCGAATGGCTTTGTCAAACATTGGCAATCGGTTTAGTTTTAGGTATTGAAGGATTGAATACGGCAGTTGAAAAAATTGCCGATTTTATTCATCCTGATTACAGCAAACGAATCGGATTTATTAAAGATATTGCAGCTGGTGCAGTATTTTTTGCTGCAATGACAGCGATAGCAATAGGCTTGATTATTTATTTACCCAAATTTATATAGGCAAGGAACGCAAGAATGGCAAAAACAACCAAAAAAGAAACTGTAAATAAAAAAAACGAACCAAACACCGAGAATAAAAGATCTTGGAAGATAACCAAACAACAAAAATTTGTTTTAGGCTGTCTTTTGGTACTCTTTTCTATTGCATTATTAGTGGCATTTATTTCATTTTATGTCAACGGACAATGGCAAACAGATCAAAGCGCGGTAAGCCATCTTGGCGATCGCTCTGAAGAAGTGCAAAACTGGCTCGGAAAATTCGGAGCTTTTCTTGCCGATCTGCTTGTATACAGAGGTTTCGGTCTTGCTTCTTTTATCTTAGTTCGTTTGTTTTTCTTAACCGGATTATTTCTGGCTTTAGAAATGTCAACCAAAAGACTAAAAAGCATTTGGTTCTGGGATTTATTTGCGATTATTATTGTTTCTGTCTTATTTGGTTTTTTCGCCACTTCAGCACCAGAATTAGGTGGAACTATTGGGTACGAACTGAATTTATTTTCACAAGATTATATCGGAAAAACAGGAACTTTACTGGCCTTGCTTTTTGGATTAATTGTGTATTTAATTTTCAAAATAAAACTATCGCCGGAGAAAATTCAATCTTATTTTGATTCAACCAAAAATGAATTCAAATCTGAACTGGATGCTCTAAAAACGCCGCAACAACCTGAAAGTGCTTACAATTTAGAAGAATTTGCTATTGAGGAAGAAGATCCTGAATTAGACAACATTCATTTAAAAACAGAAGACACGCAATTCGAAATCAACAAAGAGGCTTTAAAACCAACCATTTCAAATTCATCAGAAATTGATTTGAATCCGATTTTGAAACCTGTTCAAATGGATATCAAGCCTGCAACAGTAACTGCTCCGGTTCATACCGAAGAATTTGTTGTTGAAAAACCTGAAGAAGAAGATATCATCGAAGAAAACCTGGCTTCTCGCCTTGTTGCTGATTTTGGTTTATTCGACCCAACTTTAGATTTATCGAATTATAAATTCCCAACCATTGATTTATTAAAAGAATATTCGACGGGTGGAATTACAATCAATCAGGAAGAATTAGAAGAAAATAAAAACAAAATTGTAGACACACTTCGTAACTACAAAATTGAAATTGCACAGATTAAAGCAACGGTTGGTCCGTCGGTAACTTTATACGAAATTGTACCGGAAGCCGGAATCAGAATCTCTAAAATTAAGAGTTTAGAAGATGATATCGCATTGTCATTATCCGCTTTAGGAATTCGTATTATTGCGCCAATTCCTGGTAAAGGAACAATTGGTATTGAGGTTCCGAATAAGAACCCAACTATGGTTTCTATGAAAAGTGTTATTGGATCCGCTAAGTTTCAGGAAGCTGAAATGGAACTGCCAATCGCTCTGGGAAAAACCATTTCGAACGAAACTTTCGTTGTCGATTTAGCCAAAATGCCTCACCTTTTGATGGCGGGTGCTACCGGACAAGGAAAATCGGTTGGTTTGAATGCGGTTTTAACTTCGCTTTTATACAAAAAACATCCGGCCGAAGTAAAATTCGTTTTGGTGGATCCTAAAAAAGTAGAGTTAACTTTATTCAATAAAATCGAAAGACATTATTTAGCCAAACTTCCTGATACTGAAGATGCCATTATTACAGACAATGCCAAAGTAGTTAATACATTAAACTCCCTTTGTGTCGAAATGGACAATCGTTATTCCTTATTGAAGGACGCGATGGTTCGTAATATTAAAGAATACAACGAAAAGTTCAGAGCAAGAAAATTAAACCCCGAAGCCGGACACCGATTTTTACCATACATTATCCTGGTTGTCGATGAGTTTGCCGATTTGATTATGACGGCTGGTAAAGAAGTTGAGATTCCGATTGCGCGTTTGGCACAATTAGCCCGTGCTATTGGTATTCACCTAATTATCGCGACTCAGAGACCATCTGTTAACGTAATTACAGGTTTGATTAAAGCGAATTTCCCTGCGAGAATTGCTTTTAGAGTTACTTCAAAAATTGACTCGAGAACAATTTTAGATACACAAGGAGCTGATCAGTTAATTGGTCGTGGAGATTTATTGTACACAAACGGAAATGATGTCGTTCGTGTTCAGTGTGCTTTCATTGACACTCCTGAGGTTGAAAAAATTACAGATTTTATTGGTTCACAAAAAGCATATGCCACGGCTTATTTGCTTCCAGAGTTCGTTGGAGAAGAAACTGGCATCAATCTTGATATGGATATTTCCGAAAGAGATACTTTATTTAGAGAAGCTGCAGAGATTATTGTTAATGCACAACAAGGTTCCGCTTCATTACTGCAAAGAAAATTAAAATTGGGTTACAACAGAGCCGGTCGTTTGATCGATCAGCTGGAAGCAGCTGGAATTGTTGGTCCGTTTGAAGGCAGTAAGGCAAGAAGCGTAAACATTTCTGACTTAAGTGCTCTTGATCAATTTTTTAACAATGAACAAAATTAATCCCATCATGAAAACGAAAATTCAGGAAATCAACAACAATTCTATCACTAACATGACTAAAAAGTGTTTTCAAATGGCAATTTTATTGCTTTTGAGCTTTACTTCTATTCAGGCACAGGATAAAAAAGCCAAAGATTTATTGAACCAGGTAACAGCAAAAATAAAAAGCTACGATAATATTTCTATTGATTTTAAATACTCTTTAAATAACGCTAAAGAAAACATTAATCAGGACAGCAAAGGAAACGTGATCATGAAAGGCAATCAATATGTTTTGAATTTCATGGGTGTTACTAAAATATTTGACGGGCAAAAAAGCTACACTATCAATCCTGAAGACGAAGAAGTTACTATCTCTAAAGTTAATGAGAAAGATGACAATGCCATTACCCCTTCAAAAATGTTGACTTTTTTCAATTCCGGATACAAATATAATATGGACATCGTTCAAAATATTAAAGGAAGAAAAATTCAATACATCAAATTAGCGCCAACAAACACTAAGGATCAAAGAAAAGAGATTCTTTTAGGAATTGATGTACAAACAAAACACATCTATAATTTGA
Source organism: Flavobacterium sp. LC2016-12 (assembly GCF_015351595.1). GTDB lineage: Bacteria > Bacteroidota > Bacteroidia > Flavobacteriales > Flavobacteriaceae > Flavobacterium. Next base: position 192,787 of record NZ_JADKPT010000007.1, read on the forward strand.
TTGAAACTGGAAAAAATGGAACAAAAACCACTTTAACCGTTAATTCTTTTAAAACCAATCAGCCTTTATCAAAAAATCAATTTACCTTTGTAGCGAGCAAATATCCAAAATACTACATCAACAAATTAGATTAAACCAAGGTTGAAAATTTTAGACAAATACTTACTAAAAACATTTCTGATTACGTTTACTACGGTATTCGTAATCCTTTTTTTTATATTCATACTTCAAACCGTATGGCTTTTTATCTCTGAATTAGCAGGTAAAGACCTTGATTTGATATTGGTTGTAAAATTCCTTCTTTTCTCCATGCCGAGAATTATTCCGTTGGTTTTACCACTATCGGTTTTATTGGCCTCCATTATGACTTTCGGAAATTTGGCCGAGAATTATGAATTCGCAGCTATGAAATCTTCCGGAATATCACTGCAAAGAGCAATGCGTGTTTTAATCGCATTTATTTTTGTTTTGAGTATTGTAGCTTTTTGGTTCGCCAATAACGTGATTCCGTTCGCTGAATATAAGTTTGTTAATTTCCGAAAAAACATCGCTCAGGCAAAACCCGCCATGGCTATTGCTGAGGGTCAGTTTAACGATGTCGGAACTTACAACATTAAAGTAAATAAAAAATCGGGAGAAAACGGCAATATCTTAACCGGAGTTACGATTCACGAAAAAGCTACTAACGTTGGCGAAAATAAAACGGTAATTAAAGCTAAAAACGGTAAATTAATCAGTAATGAGAAATCCAGTATTTTAAAACTCGTTTTAAATGACGGATATTATTATCAGGATGTCACACCAAAAAAATATGAGGATCGTGCTAAATTGCCATTTGTAAAAGCCTCTTTCAAAAAACAAATCATTAATATTGATTTATCTGAACTTAATAAGGTTGATGATAATCAGGAAATCAGCAGTACTAACGGAATGCTGAACGTAAACGAACTTCGTTATACATTAGACTCTTTAAATAAAAATTTGGATAATGAAATCTTATCCTTTTCAGAAAATATAAATCAGCGTGTTGGATTTAAAAAACAACCTCCGGTAGTAATCAAAAACCTTAAAAAGAAAAAATCTTTACCTAACAATCTTTTATCTCTTTATGATAATAAACAAAAGCTGGACATACTTAAAATGGCAACCAGCAACGTTACCAGTAACATTTATTCCATAGAAGCTACTCAAAAAGAATTAAAAGACAAACAAAGAGATATCAACAAACACTTAACTGCTTTATACGAAAAGTTTGTGATTGCTTTTGCCTGCTTTTTAATGTTTTTCATTGGTGCTCCATTAGGTGCCATCATTCGTAAAGGCGGACTGGGCTTACCTATTGTCTTTGCGGTATTAATTTTTATTACTTTTCATTTCATCAATACTTTTGGAAAAAGACTTTCGCAGGAAGGCGGAATGACTCCGTTTATGGGATCATGGATGTCCTCCTTTATATTACTTCCATTAGCAGTATTATTAACGTATCGTGCTACAAACGACAACGGATTAATAAACTTTGATGCAATTACAACTCCGATTTCACAACTATTTCAAAAAATTTCTGAGCGGTTTACTCCTGCTCAAAAACAATAATAATTATGTCAACAAAAATACAACTGAATACCATTGAAGAAGCTATAGAAGATATTCGTCAAGGTAAAGTAATCATTGTAGTCGATGATGAAGATCGCGAAAACGAAGGTGATTTTTTGGCTGCAGCCGAAAAAGTAACTCCGGAAATGATCAATTTTATGGCTACTCACGGACGCGGATTAATCTGTACACCACTTACTGAAAGCCGTTGTAAGGAACTTGATTTACGCGCTATGGTGAGCAATAACACCGATCATATGGAAACCGCTTTTACTGTTTCTGTAGATTTAAAAGGCCATGGTGTTACAACAGGAATCTCAGCAGCTGACCGATCTAAAACAGTACAGGCTTTAGTTGATGGCAATACAAAACCACATGATTTAGCACGCCCAGGACACATTTTCCCTTTAATCGCAAAACAAGGTGGTGTTTTAAGAAGAACTGGTCATACAGAAGCTGCAATTGATTTCGCGAGATTAGCAGGATTTAAATCTGCCGGTGTAATCTGCGAAATTTTAAATGAAGACGGAACTATGTCTCGTTTACCTGAATTGGTAAAAGTGGCGAAGAAATTCAATTTAAAATTAGTTTCAATTGAAGACTTAGTTGCCTACAGAATGCAGCACGATAGTTTGATTGTTAAAAAAGAAGATTTTGATATCGAAACCCGTTTTGGAACTTTCAGATTAAGAGCTTACGAGCAAACTACCAATAAACAAATTCATATTGCTTTAACCAAAGGAACGTGGAATCTTGGAGAGCCAATCTTAACCAGAATTCACTCTTCTCAGGTAAATAATGATTTATTAGGAACTCTAACCAACAATGCCGAACAGCAATTGGACGGTATGTTTAAAGTTATTAATGAAAATGGAAAAGGTGCTGTAGTTTTTATCAATCAGGATATGCAGGCAGTAAATCTATTAAGTCGTATCTCTGAGCTTAAATCATTACAGTCAGAAGGAACAATGAAAGCTCCAAAAGTAATTATTGACAGTAAAGACTACGGAATTGGTGCTCAAATCTTACATGATATCGATATTTCAAAAATTAGGTTAGTTTCGAATACAGAACAAACAAAGCGTGTCGGAATGATCGGCTACGGGCTTGAAATAACTGAATATGTAAACTACTAATATGGGTACATTAGAAGAGCGAATTTCAAAATCCGAAACTCATATATTTAAAGCAGTTTTTCCAAGCACAACGAATCATTATGATACCTTATTTGGAGGGACTGCGCTTCATTTAATGGATGAAGTCGCTTTTATTTGTGCTACAAGATTCAGCCGAAAGAAAGTGGTAACCATTTCTACAGGCCAAATTGATTTTAAAAAAGCAATTCCGGCTGGAACTTTAATAGAATTAGTTGCAAAAGTGATTAGCGTTGGAAGAACAAGTTGTAAAATTCACGTTGATATTTTCATGGAACAAATGTATTCAGAACTTCGCGAAACCGTAGTTTCGGGAACTTTTTCGTTTGTTGCAGTCGATGAAAACAAGAAACCAATGCCTATTTTGGATTAATTATATTATTTAACACAAAAATATCCTTTTAGTAAATACTGATTATTAGACACTTGAAAATTAAGTTAAAAAAATCAAGGAAAAAGTTTTTATAATCGGAAAAGCGCACTATATTTGCACTCGCAATCAGCAAATGATGGCGACATACTGGAGAAATGGCAGAGCGGTCGAATGCGGCAGTCTTGAAAACTGTTGACTGTAACAGGTCCGGGGGTTCGAATCCCTCTTTCTCCGCTTAACTTGAAACCCTTAACTTTTGTTAAGGGTTTCTTTTTTTTACTATATTATTTTCTTTGTAAAATAGTTCCAAAAAAATTTTCACAATCGAAAAAACCCCTTATATTTGCACTCGCAATCAGCCAATGATAGCGACATACTGGAGAAATGGCAGAGCGGTCGAATGCGGCAGTCTTGAAAACTGTTGACTGTAACAGGTCCGGGGGTTCGAATCCCTCTTTCTCCGCTGAAGGCTAAAAAAAGAGACTTTTCAAAGTTTTCAAAAAAGGCCAAAAAGAGCGGTAAACCCTGCAAATCAAACGATTTTCAGGGTTTTTTCTTTTATACCGCTTTTCAATATTTATAAAATCGAACAAAATTTTCGTGCCAGAATTGTGGCACATGGCGTTATTGACAACTATAAATCAAGTAAAATCAATACCTATCGAATTTAGATTCGAATGTGTATTAAACGTAGTCATTTCAATATTTTTTAAAATAAACCTCTTACAGTTAGTTTACTTATTTTCTATTTAAAAAATCATTGGAAAAAGATTATTTAATGCCTTTTAGTTTGATCGTAAAATTGCTGCTATCTAAAGTCCTACTAAACGTAGCTTTTTGATTTTCCGGTGAAAGTGCACTTAGCGCAGGCATTTCCATAAACTTTTCACGATGAAGCGCCTAGCAGTAGTTGCGTAGATTGTCGTTCAGCACATCCTGCAAATAACAGGATGCTGACGATAGTCACACGAGACAGTGTATAATTATTTTACTTTTCACTACTTCAGCTTTTTTCGCAACCAAGCTCTTACCGGTTCGTCGTACAACTTCAAACTTGCATAAGCTAAAACGATGGCTCCTGAAAATGTGAGCAGCGCATAAGGCCAAGTCTGTGCTAATGTAATGCCCTTGTGATTGCTTACCCATGCCACATAAAAATAGACCAACACATAATGAGTCATATAAAGTGGATAGGAGATGTTGCCCAGGAATTTACAAATTTTATCTTCCATTTGGTCATGCACTACACCGCTAGCACCAATATATACAATTAGGGGAAACACAATGATAATACAAAAAGCTTCGTACAAACCATTCATCCAAAGATGTTCTGCACCACCAATTCTTGGCATAAACAACACCACCGCAACCAGTAGGCTACACCATAAAAAAGCTTTTTTTATATAAGTTGGCCGTGCAATTCGCAATAAAAGCAAACCAGCAAAAAATGGAAATATTGTACGCGTGATCCCCACGCGCATATGTACAGCATTCAGCGTCCAGCCACCTGTCACATCTCCGTTAGGGTTGGTAACAGCAAAATGCAAAAGCACTGCACCAGCCACTACTACAAAACAAGTTAATCCTTTATTAGATAATTTCCTTATTCCAAGTACATAAAGAATATTGGCGATGTACTCGAAAAATAACGACCAGCCAACACTATTGAGCGGGTGCATTTCTTCCCAACCACGTATATCCATAGAAAGTGGTATGGGCAAAATCGTATAACCTATTAGCATCACCACAATCAACTTCCATACAGGAACTGTATGAATAAGCGGCCATATGGTGGAGTCGGTAAAGTAAAAACCGATGGCGCCAAGCGTCATGCCTAATACTACAAGTGGCTGTAAGCGCTCGAACCGGCGCCTAAGAAAACTGCCGATAGTTAATTTGCTCCATCTGTCGTCATACGCATAACCAATTACATAACCAGAAAGCAGGAAGAAAAAATCAACTGCCAGATAACCATGGTTTACAACATTGTCAAAGTGGCCGCTGGCAAGCGGCTCAGCCAGATGAAAAAATACCACGATAATAGCTGCTACGCCCCGAAGTCCATCTAAAATTTGATAATGCGGCTTTGTGGAAAGTTTATTATCGTCCATTATTTTAATTTATTATATTCAGGTCTTGCTGTTTTTAAATTTTCTTCATACTCTGTTCAACTTTGAAAGGAATATCTTTATATGGAATCACAATTTTAGATTGATAAAATAATTTGAAGAAAAACAAGTTTATTTTTATTTTTCGTTTGAAAGTGAATATGGAAAATCTTTTTTTTCTGTTCCTCGATTTTTATTTGCTGTATTACTCATTTCAAAATCAATTGTAGCACCTTTTAATAATTCTGAATGGCTTAACCAGTTATTGGTATCTGCTTTTCCATTGAATTTCATGCTTTTGATATATTTATTTTCAGCATTATTTTGAGGTGCATTGATAGAAACTTCTTTTCCGTTTTGCAATTTTAATTTCACAGTTTTGAATAATGGCGAACCAATAACGTATTGATCACTTGCAGGAGTTACAGGATAAAACCCAATTGCAGAGAATACATACCAAGCAGAAGTTTGTCCGTTATCCTCATCTCCACAATAACCATCCGGAGTTGGCTTGTACATTCTGTTCATTGTTTCTCTTACCCAATATTGCGTTTTCCAAGGTTCTCCGGCATAATCGTATAAATACGTCATGTGCTGAATAGGCTGATTTCCATGTGCATACTGTCCCATGTTGGCAATTTGCATTTCTCTGATTTCGTGAATCACGCTTCCGTAATAACTTTCGTCAAAAACTGGCGCTAACGCAAATACTTTATCTAATTGATTTACAAAAACATCCTTACCGCCCATAAGATCAATCAAACCTTGCATGTCATGAAAAACAGACCATGAATAATGCCAGCTGTTTCCTTCTGTAAAAGCATCTCCCCATTTAAAAGGACTAAAAGGTGTCTGAAATTTTCCATCTTTATTCTTCCCTCTCATTAAGTTATTTTCTGGGTCAAAAAGATTTTTATAATTTAAACTGCGTTTTTTGTATAAATCGGTTTCTGCTTTTGGCTTATTTAAGGCTAATCCTAATTTATAAATAGCAAAATCATCATACGCGTATTCTAATGTTCTGGCAGCATTTTCATTGATGCCAGCATCATAAGGGACATATCCTAAAGAATTATAATAATCAACTCCTGAGCGCCCAATAGACCCGAATGGTCCTGCATTATTAGCACCATGAATCAAAGCTTTATATAAGTTTTCTATTTCCTTATTGTTTTTAGTTTCGCTTTTTAAATAAGCTTCTGCCACAATTGATGCCGAATTATTTCCTACCATACAATCTCTTAAACCCGGACTTGCCCATTCAGGAAGCCAGCCACTTTCGTTATATGCATTTGATAAACCTTCCTGCATTTGCTGATTTAATTCGGGATACATTAAGTTTAAGAAGGGATATAATGCTCTAAAAGTATCCCAGAAACCAGTGTCGGTAAACATATATCCCGGCAAAACTTTTCCGTTATAAGGACTATAATGAACTGCTTTTCCTTTGGCGTCAAATTCATAAAATTTTCTTGGAAATAGAAGCGAACGATACAAGCTTGAATAAAAAGTCGTGAATTGTCCTGCTGTTCCTCCACCTACTTTGATTCGGCTTAATTCAGTATTCCATACATTTCTGCCTTTTTCTTTTACTTGATCAAAATTATCTTTACCAAGTTCATTAAGGTTTCTTTCAGCTTGTTCATAACTGATAAATGAGGACGCTACTTTTGCATTTACTTTTTCTCCTTTAGATGTTTTAAATCCAATTACTGCTCCTGAATGATCAGCCTGAGTTTCTATAACATCCAAAAGTTTATCTCCGTCAAAAGTTTTTGTAACTGTAAAACCTTTATCAAAAACAATTACAAAATAGTTCTTGAAATTTTCAGGAACACCACCACTGTTTTTAGTGGTGTAACCAATAATTTTATTTTCGCTAGGAATTATTTTCACGTATGAACCTTTATCAAAAGCATCAACTACAATATAGGCATCATTTGTCTCAGGGAAAGTAAATCTAAATCTTGCAGCCCTTTCTGTTGGAGCTATTTCAGTAGTTACATCATGATCGGCTAAATAAACACTGTAATAATAAGGCGTCACAGTTTCTGATTTATGTGAAAACCAGCTTTCTCTTTCCGCTTCTTTAAAACGTAATTTACCCGTAACAGGCATAATCGAGAATTGTCCGTAGTCATTAATCCATGGTGATGGCTGATGCGTTTCTTTGAATCCTTTTATTTTTTTAGCGGAATAAGTATATGCCCACCCGTCTCCCATTTTTCCGGTTTGCGGTGTCCAGAAATTCATGGCCCAAGGCATAGCAATTGCAGGATATGTATTCCCGTTAGAAAGTGTATGATCGGAATCACTGCCAATTAAAGGATTCACCCAGTCAATAGGGTTTTCAATATTGTTTATGATGCCTTCTTGTGCCGATAAGCATTGAAAGACCAAAAAAAATGCAATTGAATTAATAAAGAAATTTTTCATAAATTATTTTTTGATAAAAAAATTAAGAACTCTTTTGTCTCACAAATAGCTCTTAAAGTGGATAATTAGTATTTTAAATTAGATATGATTTTATATTGATGTAAATAAATCCAAGTAAACAAACTAAAACGTTTAGTGCTGCCATAATAATTTTGACTTTCCATTCTCATAAAAAACAATAATTAAAAATTTAAATAAATTACGGCTGCATAGCACCATTTTTAAAAATAATGCGGTCTCCACCATAACCTCAAACCTATCGAACCGCTTTTTAAAGCTCTATCTGTTGTTTCTAATTTTGGATTAATCATGTCATCAGCAAAAATCTGCATTTTTGATATTTTTAAAGTAACGGGCAAATGATAGGCAACAGCTTTTTTAATTCTGACAGTTGCATCAAAAGTCAGGTTAGAACAATCAGTAGCCATTACAACTCATTTTTATTTTAAATTCCTGTGGAATGCCCTTAATATTTTCCATTTTGCTGTTGCCAGCTTCCAACTAGTTTAACCCAATTATTCATACCATTTGTTACAAAATCGTTTTTAAAAATAACTGGTTTCTGAACTTTTGGTTTTCCAATAACCAGAAAAATAAGTCAATCGGATTCTTCCGGAAACAAACGGAACCAAAGTTATGTATTCATCGGATTCCGTTCTAATTACTTAAGCAAATGTGCTTTTACACCTTCATTTGTTATGGTAACCGGCTTTATAAAACCGTTCTCGTCAAAATGCATTTCTTCAATACAAGTTTCTCTAGAATCCCGTTTGTTTTCTGTAATGGGTCTTCTATGATAAACAATGTAATACTTTTCAGAATTTGGTGTTTTTATAACTGAATGATGACCTGCTCCAGTAGCAATTTTTGGATCTTGTTGTAAAATTTTTCCAATTCGTTTGAAAGGTCCCATCGGAGAATCTGCAATTCCATATGCTACGCAATAGTCGGGTCCGGTCCAGCCTCCTTCAGACCACATAAAATAATATTTGCCATTTCTGATAAACATAAAAGGGCCTTCAACATAATTTTCGGGAGTAATTTCCTTGAATACTGTTTGATCTTTAAAAGGAATAAAACCTGTAAAATCCGGTTTTAATTTTGCTATATTACAATGTCTCCAACCACCATAAATTAAGTAGTATTCTCCATTTTTATCTTTAAAAACAAATTGATCGATGGGTTGTGCTCCATTATGAAATTTATCCACTAATGGTTTTCCTAAATAATCTTTGTACGGGCCTTCAGGTTTTGATGCGATAGCAACACCAATTCCGCCAACTTGATTGTCATTCTGAATATCATTTGCTCCAAAAAACAAGAAATATTTGTTTTTATTTTTGACAATTGAGGGCGCCCACATCGCTATTTTAGCCCATTTTACAGCTGTAGTATCTAAAATTTTGGCATGTTTTGTCCAATGTACTAAATCGGGAGAAGAAAAGGCATCAAAAAAAACCTGATCTTCATAAGGAGCAGAAAAAGTGGGATACACCCAATAGGTTTTATCAAAAACAATTGCTTCAGGATCGGCATACCAACCTTTAAAAATAGGGTTATTATTTTTTTGCTGATCTGAAATAATATTTTGAGCAATGGTTTTTGAGCAGAAAATAATAGATAGACATATTAAAAATCGTTTCATGTTTTTATTTTTTTGAAATTAAAGGCAAAACAGACATATTAAAACACTTTCTTAAGGTCTTGTTTCGGCTAATGTAATTATTAAGAAATTTTGCTTATCAAACTGAGTAATTCCCTAAAAACCAAATGGTTTAATCTCAGATTATTTGCATAATTTGCTCTTCTTGAGTATAATTTCATGATTATACATCTTTCTTTATCTTCTTAAAAATTAGGGAGCTGTTCTTTTATTTTATTCCAAAAAACTTCATTAAACATGTAGCTTGAACCAATAATGCTTGATTCCTCTGTGTTTTCAAGAATTATTACTGAAAGCTCCACACCGTTTTCTTTCCATTTCTGAAGTACTTTTGGTAAAAAGAGTTCGCTGCATTTGGCTATATTACCACCTATAACTAATGAATCAGCTTTAAATTCTAAAATATAAGGCAGCAGAAATTCACTGAGATTTGCAGCGAATTCATCAAATATTTTAGTAGAATATTCATTTTTGATACTGGCAATCTCTTTTACCCCATCAGAACTTTTTTTACCGCTGTACTCTTCATATTTTCTCAAAAACCATCTTGTCGAAAAGTAATCATCAGCAATATTACTTTTAAAAGGTTTATCCCAAAGACAGCCGTTTTGCGGAACATCATCGCCGTTTATTACTGGAATAATATCATTCAGAAATGAAGCTCCAAAACCTGTTCCAAGAGTAATAGCAATTACTTTTTGATCTACTCCGCCATCTTTTTGATGCAAGGCACTTCCAATCCCAAACGAAGTAGCATCGTTTAAAAAACGAAAGGCAACATTTTCATTGTTTAGATAACGTGCTAATTCCAAAGGGATATTTACATTATAAAGCGATTCGTATTTGTCATTGCCTTCAAACATAGCAATTCCAGTTTCATAATGAAATGGTCCAGGCATAGAAAAAGCAATTCCAACTGTGGTATCAACATCAATTTCGGCTAGAGTTTTATTAATGATTTCTGCCCATTTTTGTAAAATTATTTCTTTAGATGCTTTACTGTCAACAAATCCTCTAAAATAACTTTTGTTAACTATTTCCAGATTTTCCTGATTTACTGCCGCACTGCTTATATGACTTCCGCCTATATCGACTCCTATTATTATTGGCATTTTTAAATTATTTATATTTTAAATATTTTGGCTACATTTTTTAGTTAATTCAAGCTGTATTTTTTTTCAAAATCCACATTTCTTAAATCTATATTTTTTAGGGTATTCCAACTGGCAAATTGAATTAAATAATCTTTTAAATTTATTTTTTTGTTAGCGAAAATGGGCGATCTGAATCTTTTATCCCTCTTTTTTCGTTTGGTGTGTTTTTCATCTCCAGCTTAAAAACGCCCCCATTGACTAAATCTCCGTACGTCAAAAAGTTTTGTGTATATTCTTTTCCGTTCAACGTAGCCGACTGAATATAAACATTGTTTTTGTCGTTGTTCTTCGCTTCAATTACAAACTTTTTACCGTTTTCTAAATTGATGGTTGTCTTTGCAAAAACCGGACTTCCCAAAACATATTGATCTGTTCCTGGGCAAACGCTGTAAAAACCAAGTGCGCTTAAAACATACCAAGAAGAAGTTTGACCCTGATCTTCATCACCTGGATAACCATTTTCTGTCGAGTTGTATAATTTTTCCATGACATCACGTACATGATATTGCGCTTTCCAAGGTTGTCCAGCATAATCGTACATGTAAATCATGTGCTGAATTGGCTGATTCCCGTGAGCGTATTGTCCCATATTCCCTACTTCCATTTCTGTCATTTCGTGAATTTTTCCACCATAAGTTCCAACATTTACCGTATTTGGACTTGAAAAAACAGCATCTAATTTTTTAGTAAAATTATCTTCTCCACCCAATAAATTGATCAAACCTTGTGGGTCCTGAAAAACAGACCATAGATAATGCCAAGCGTTTCCTTCTGTAAATGGACCTCCCCATTCGTAAGGATCAAAATTTGTTTTCCAGTCGCCATTGATATTTCGTCCTTCCATGAAACCATCTTTGGCATTGTACACATTCTTGTAATTGTACATTTGTCTCGAAAAAACGTCCTGATAAAATTGATTATCGGTCATTTTTGCCAATTGATATCCACAGAAATCATCATATGCATATTCTAATGTTTTGGCGGTAGCTTCTCCATATTCAGGATAAGGCACATAGCCCAAAGTAAAATATTCTTTCCAGCCATGTCTTCCGTTTGATGGACCTTGCGGACCTTTATTAGTTGCTTCGTGATAATATGCTTTTAATGCTTTTTTAGGATCAAAAGTTCTAAAACCTTTTGCCCAGGCATCTGTCAAAAGTGAAATTCCATGATTTCCAATCATACTTCCGGCTTCTGCAGGAAATGACCATGAAGGCAGCCATCCCATTTGATCGTAGGCATCAACCAAAGCACCAACATAACGGCCGTGCATTTGCGGAGACAATAATGCGTTTAAAGGAAATTGTGCTCTAAAAGTATCCCAAAAACCAGTGTCTGTGTACATGTATCCGTCATGTACTTTTACATCATAAGGGCTGAAATAAATTGGGCTTCCATCTTTCTTTTCTTCATAAAATTTTCTTGAAAAAAGACTTGCTCTGAACAAACAAGAGTAAAATGTTTTCATCTGCTCTTCAGTACCACCTTCAACCACCACTTTTCCTAATTGTTTGTTCCAGACTTTTCTGGCAGCTTCTTTTGTATCTTCTAACTTTTTGAAGTTTCCTAATTCTTTATCTAAAGTAAGTTGAGCTTGTTCATCACTTATATAAGAAGAGGCAATTTTAACGTTGACCGTTTCTCCAGCTTTAAATTCAAGGTATGCTCCTACACCTTTACCTTCAGCAGAAAGTTTATTGTCCCATTTTTCGTTATTTCTGTTTTCCCAGGTTCCCTGAGTTTTAAAAGGTTTATCAAATTGAATTACAAAATAGTTTTTCAATTCTTTTACCTGATCAAAACCTTTTCCGTTTTGAACAAAACCGGTTATTCTTTTGTTTTTGATATCGATTTTTACACCACTCATTCCGGTATATCCATCCAATACTATAAAGGAAGATTGATTTTTTGGGAACGAAAAACGCATGTGAACACCTCTTTCTGTTGGAGACATTTCAGTTGTTATGTTGTTTTCAAACTGCACTTTATAATAGTGTGGTTTTGCAATTTCATTAGCATGACTGAATTTTGCCTGTCTTTTATCTTCGTTTAATTCTAATGTTCCCGTTACTGGCATTAAAGAAAATACAGCATAATCATTTGACCATGAACTACATTGGTGTGCTTGTTGAAAACCTCTTATTGTTTCCTTAAAATATTGATACTTCCAGCCGTCGCCATTATTTCCTGTTTGAGGAGACCAGGTATTCATTCCAAAAGGCAAGGCAGTTGTTGGATAGGTGTTTCCTTTTGTCAGTTCATGTTTTGAATTTGTTCCCTGTAATGTGTTGACATACTCCACCAAATCGGCATTTGTGCCTGGTGCCTGAGCATGACTGAAAAATTGCGCAAAAAGAAAAAAGATTAGATACTTATTATACTTCATGATTTTTGTTTTATTCCTATTTTAATTTACCATTTCAGTTCTACCTGAACGCCTTTACTGCTGTTTTCAAACTGTAAAAGACAGGTTCTGCTTCCTTCGTCCCAGCTGCTGGTAAATTCTTTAATAATTTGATTTGCATCGTTTTTTAATACGATTTCAATTGGTTTTGAAGGCAAAAGAACACGCATTGCATTTTTTGTATTTGAAGGGCTTTTTGTTAAAAAAGAATAACTTTTTCTGCTCGTTTTCTCTTTATAAACCCTTGAAGCGGCACATAAAACCTGAGGTTGATTTTTATTTTCAATTCGGTCTAAATCGTACAAGTAGGCTTGTTCTCCCGGATACACTATTTTTTCATGTAAAACAGGCAATTCAGGATCAAAAAGATCAATTACATCACGACTGATATGAAGTGGTTCTTTACTTGTACTTTCATCTAAAACTGCCACAATATCATAGGGTCCCCTTTCTAAATAATAGTAATTTTTAAGTTCCAATTCTTCTTTTGGAGCAATATTGTGATACGCTGTTGCTACCATATCCAAAAAGAAATTATCGTTGTCTTTTTTCAAAACCAATTCTTTTGGATTTTCACGAACTACAAATACATTACCTTTTCCGTACGTATAGCTTGTTTTTGAATTCTCCACTTTAATGTTCATCAATTCAAAAAGATGCGCTGATGGAGCTGCATAATTATTACCGTCCTTATTCCACCATTCGCTTACTTTTTGAAATGGATCATCATCTCTTCCGTAATAAATCAGCATTCCGCCTTCTTTAACCCATTTTGCCAAAACCTCATGATTTTCAGGCGAAAGCGGTTTCATATTCGCATACGACATGATCAGGACTTTGGTATCTTTTAAACCGGAAACTAGATCCAGATTCTCCATGTGAACGGTTCCAACGGGAACTCCTCTTTTTAACAAAGGCAACGCCATCCCGTAAAAATTAGAAAGCGAAGGATCTGTATAGCCATCATGAATTGGAAAACGCTGAAACATAATAGAGTTGGCAAGCAAGACATTAATTCCTTTTGTTCCATTGATTTCATTTTTTGAAAGCGGCATGTTGTTCAATGAATTAATCATAACCTGCATTTGCGTTCCGTAAGCTTTAGAAAGTGGTTGTCTTTCCTGCCCTTCTTCCATTTTAAACTTACCTAAATAAATTCGTGGCGGCCAAGGCATCACTTCATAATTTGCAACTGTTGGATACAGTAATTGTGCGGTAAAAGTGGCTTGGTAATTTTTTTTATAATCTGCCCAAGTCTGGCTTCTATCCTCAATTGGATCTGTCAGAAAAAACATTTCGCGCCCTGTAGGTGCCGTCATTGAAACCATAGAACCGTATTCTAGAAAGGCATTCTCAAAAGTTCTCTCTCTAAATTCTCCATTAAAATAAACTCGTTCTCTAGAAGTTCCTGTCCAAACCTGTGCAATATAGCCGTCCATGTGTGGAAGTTGTGCCAGACTTGCTTCAGGGCTAACAATTTCCCAAGAAGCGTAATTAATTAACGAGTGTGTTGGTACATAACATTTTACTTTTTTGTCAACACTCTTACTATAGGTGTGCACATATTCAAATACATTTTTCAAGGCATTGAAATACAAATCATACTTTAGTTTTGAAGACAAATAGGTCGCTTCAGGAGATTCATCCTGAGCTTGCCACGGCGAACCATAAAACTTTTGCCACTCTTTTTTGAAGGCATCACTATAACCGGCTCTTGCCCAAAATTCAGGTTCTTCAAGATAAATAGCAGTTGATCCGGCATCAATTGCCTGTTTGACCAATCCTTTAATATACTCAATATATCCGGCAGTCGGAACAGTATAAGGCACGTCTTCACCGTGCCAGATAATGTCTCCGTTTTTCATTTTCTGCCCTTCGTCAAAATGTTGTTTGCCGTCGTATTTTCCTTTAAAATAATCTTTGTATTGTCCCCAGGCAATACCGGTCATGAACTGAATGGTATATCCGTTGTCTTTCCAGCTTTTTGCCCTTTCCTTAAAGTTTCCGCCGGCATCATTTATACCATAAACAATGGCGGCATCTGCTCTTACATCATAAGCAGGGCTCCAGGCATCTGATACCTGGAATACTGTTTTTGGTTCTTTTTGCTGAGCGAAAAATTGCGTTGGCAAAATAAAAAGACCAGAAAGGATTATCAATTTAGAATAACTTTTCATGCTTTGTTTTTTATTTTTGAGCTGGAGGTGCAATCTGCATAATACCTACCGCACTACAAGCCTCAAATGACTGAACTGTTAAAACCGGACATGGAATATCATAGTCACGGAACATGATGTTTCTGTTTTTATCCCTGTTTCTCCATGCAACATCTCCGTTTTTACGAAGCCATGTCAGGTATTGGTCTTGTCCTCCGTCGTTTACCAATGCCATTGTATATCTTGCAAAAATGGCTTTTAGAACACCTTGCTCATTCCAATCTCCTTCAGCAGGAAGAATTCCCTCAGTGCTTGACATTACATTTTTAGTATAATCAGCTGCTAATTTTGCGTCATTTAGATATGATTCATCTTTTGTTACTTTGTAAAGTGCCACTGCAGCGCCAATACAAGTTCCTTGATTATAAGTATAATCGGACCAGCCCGGATTATTTCCAATTTTATTATCTGCTACACGGCCTGTTGTTTTTTGAAATAAATTATTTTTAGACCAGTCATAAATACTTTTTGCTTTTTCCAAATAAGCAGCATCGCCGGTAATTTTATACAATTCCATAGCTGCAATTACGGTTGGATAATTGATGCATGAATTTTTACCCGAATGCTGAAAATCCCAGAACATTCCGCCGTTGATTGGATCGTATGAACCATTCCAAACATATTCAAAACCTTTTATCGAGTTTTGTAGATATTCGTCATTTTTAGTTATTTCATATGCTCTGCTTAGTGAAATTACCCACCACATCATATCATCATAAATGAACCATTTTACCTTGTTGCTATAATTAAAGCCATCATACTCTTTATAAGCACCTTGGTAAATATCATTGATCAAAGTCAGGTATTTTGCATCGTTGGTACGCTTGTAGGCATCCATTGAAATGTCCCAAAAAATAGCCTGAGTCCAAATAGATCCCAGCCCGCTTTTTTCAGTAGTACTGTAATATAATTTAGCATCTTTATTATAAAATTGCATGTTAAACGCTTCATAGGCAACAGTTGCATCTTCAGATGTATAAGGAACAACATTAGAGGTGTCCGGTGTCCATAAAGGCGGTCCTGTAGGCTCGTCATTGCTACAGAATGAAAAAAGAACACTTGCTAAAACCAGGTAAATTATTTTAAATTTTTTCATACTAATCGTATTTTATTTTTTTGTTGTTTTCCACTTTAAAAGTTGCATATAATATCCTCCAACGACAGATCTTGCTTTAAAATTCACCATGTGTCCATCTACAGTCTGGTGCCAGTCACTTAAAGGAACTCTATCTGGTGTTTCATTTGCATACAACCAAACTGGGTCAATAATTGACTCAAAATCTTTTTGATTATCTGTTAAAGTCGCCGACCAGATAATCCAATCTGATTTAGTATAATTTTCGCGGCTGTCTAGTGGCATACCGTATTTATTTTGTTTGGTCAAGTAATATGCAACCTCTGTTTTTCTCACACTTTCAGGGAACGCATTCAAATCTAAAATTGTATCCCAAGCCAAATTGTATTTTTGACTCCAAGTTCCTGGTTTTCCAAAAGCTAAACTATAATGATCTTTATCTTTCGCTAAATCCATCCATTTCAAAGCCATTTCTTTTGCGGAAGAGGAAAATTCCTGCTCTGTTTTTTTATCGCCTAACATTCCTGCAAGTTTTCCGTATGCTGCCAAAGCTTCAATTGCTTTTATTGAAAGATTTGAATTTCTAGCTAAATGCCCGGCAAAATCATCTGTTGACAGTTGGTTTTCAGGATCAAATCCGCTTTTCTTCAAATAGTTGGCCCATTCTGTTAAAGTTGCCCAGTGTTTTTTAGCATAATCTGCGTTGCCTTCTTGTTGTGCTATTGCCGCTACAACAACAATTGCATTTCCAGCCTCTTCAACCGGCATATCTTCTCCGTAAGTTTGCCCAGTTGCAATTGGATAAGTTCCTAAATCGTGTGATGGGAAAGGTTTTTTCCACTTTCCGCTTTCACTGTAGTAAAAGATTCCGTTTAGCATTCCTTCCATTAATTTTGGATTGTAAATCAAGAATAATGGCGCAGATGGATACGTTAAATCAACTGTATTTATAGATCCGTTACTGTGGTTTTCTTTAGAAAGGAAAAGAATATCACCGTTTGGAGCTTGTGTAATAGAATGTGCTGCAATAGCTTGTCTGTAAGCTAAAATACATAAATCAGCATATTTTTTTCCGCCTGCTTTTGTTGCGTCTGATTTTAATTTTTCATCAAAAGCAGCAGTTTTTGTCATTAATTTTTCATACTCAGATTTTGCTTCTGAAAGTGCATTTTCCATCGTATTTCCGTCTTTTTTCCACCAAGGTTTTAAATTAGTGTCAAAATAATTTACGGCAAATAATTCGTCATAACCCATCATAAATACCTGTTTAGCTTCTTTTTTACCTACAGAACCAAGATCAACAATAGTATTTAGATTTAAATTATTCCCTTTTTGATTTACAGCTTCTGATGCGGGTTTATTGGTTAAAAAAGGTTCAAAACCAGTATTGGCAGAAGAAATGTACTGTTTTACATTTTTAGAAGATGGAGTTGCTACATAAGCATATCCCCAGTCAATACGAACATCATCACCTTTCTTTTGAAGAACTGGCTGCTCAGTCGTACCTGCTTTTAAAATTGCCAATTCGTTTTGGTTATAATGCCATGCTTCAACTTCCTGAGCAGGAGAATCAACTGCTAAAGAACTAGATGCACCTAAATAAACCTGAACATCATGTTTATTGCCATCTTTAGAATTTACTGCCAATGAAATATAAGTTACCGGGCGGCTTAATACTTTTAAATTATCCAGTAAAAGAGGAGAAGTAAAAGTTACTTTAAGCTCTGCTTTTCCACAATCAAAAACATATTTTGTATTCGTTGCTTCCAACGTTACATTTGTTTGAACTGCTTGATGAACAGTAACATTTTTCATTGAAACATCTTCAGTAACTAAACCTGCGTCAAGCCATTGTCCTCCCGCTGAGTTTTCAATATGAACAGCCAATACATTATTTTTTGCCTTTAGTTTTTTAATAACTGACTTGTCAATTGCGATATATTTGTATTGGTGTTTCCAACCGCTTACGTCATAAATTTTCTCTCCATTTAAATACACCTGAATATTATCGTCATGACGTAATT
This sequence comes from Flavobacterium sp. LC2016-12, assembly GCF_015351595.1. Taxonomy (GTDB): domain Bacteria; phylum Bacteroidota; class Bacteroidia; order Flavobacteriales; family Flavobacteriaceae; genus Flavobacterium. The sequence goes on from NZ_JADKPT010000007.1 coordinate 210,987, forward strand.
TTAAAAATAATTTATCGAATTTTTTATCGCTCAAATCGAATGTTCTTCTTGTCCAAAGATTTTTAGATTTCCAGCTTGTTTTTGCTTTTGAATCGTCATCAGTAAAAGGTGCTTTTCCGGTTTTCCATGCAGCATCATTAAAATCAGCATTATTCCAATTTGATGAAGGAGATTCTTCTGTATATTTTACAGCATAATTTTCTTCATCAGCAGTAGGCAAAACTGTTTTGTAAGCTGTTGATTCAACTCCAAGAAAACGATACACTTCGCCGTCAATTTTTATTAATCCCGTTAGAGACTGTTCTGCCCCTGTCCAGTGTTGCGTTGCTACGGTATTCAGTTCATTTCCTGCAGACCAAACACTTTGGTAAGGCGTATGTGTGATTAATGGGTAAGATGGTGCTCTTAATTCTTGTGCTTTGCTTGTATTGACAACGGCCAAAGTAAGGGCCATGATCGATAGATATTTTTTTATCATTATTCGTTTATTCAAATTTTACTTAAAAAAGAAATATTATTATTCAGAAGATTAATTCTGCGAGTTTTAAATAATGGAGCATTCTGACTAACCAATTTCAGAATGCCCCCATTATCACTACTAAGCTTAATTAATCCAAACTTTTATTTTCTTACGTAATACTGTCTCCATTCACTTATTTGAATTGCATCACTACCATAGTTGGCTGTGATGTTAATTCTGTAATATTTGTAAGCAGTTTCATTTTCTACGACAAACTCTCTGGTTTGATTTCTTCCGCTGAAAACCTGATTAGTTCTTTTGTCCAAAGAAGTCCATGCAGAACCATCATTTGAACCTAGCAATTCCCAATTTTTAGCGTCACGATCCGGCGCATCATTACCTGAAGTGAAATTATATTTATTTACTACGGCAGCTTCTGTAAGTTCTTGCTGCATCCAGAAATTGATATTATTAGTATCTAAACCACCAACTAAAAACTTAGTATTTAGGTCATTATCAATTAATTTCAAAGATCCTTCTCCTCCTTCAGCTCCGTTTCCGTTGTCTTTACTTACTGTTAATTTAGCACCTGTAGTTAGATCTGTTATATTTACAACAGGTTCAAAAGGGTAATTTAAAGTTGGGAAATCAGCTCGAGCATCTAATAATTGTTCTTGCCACTCATCGCTCCATCCAAAAGCAGCTTCTGCAAGCGGTTGTAAATCGTCTCCAGTTGCACCGCTAAAAAAGTGTACAAACTCTCCCATATTCATTTGATGATCATAAGAGTTCCCATTTGTTGGAAAAAATTGACCAGCTAGTTTAAAGAAGTTTCCAAGTACTAAACTTCCACCGTGATCTTTGTATATTGGCAAATACCAATCTTTAAACCAATAGGTATTTTCTTTAGGAAAGTTTTCTGTTTTTGCATTGTAAACAGCAGCAATACGATCAGCATCAGCCTGCATTTGCAATGTCGTGTAAATGTCATAAGTAAAAATTTCTCCAAAAGTATTTCCCCAAACTGCTTGTGCAGGAGAACCGTTTATTCCTCTAGAAGAAGTCTCAACAATTTGACTGATTGCTAAAAGCGGATTGTCAATATTGTTTCCTTTCATTTCATAACCTTCAAACGCAAGGTCAAAAATACTTCTGTTTCCGCTTTCGTCGTTAAAAGTAGTTCCTACATAAGTGGTACCTTTGCTTTTGTCATGAAAAACAACATATAATCTGTTGTCTCCGCCAAAGTCTCCGTAAGTATTCGTTACTTGTTTCCATGTATTTTTGAAAAAATCATTTGGCCAGTCTAAAGGTCTTTTTACGTCATTATCATAATATACAGCGACATTTTTATCAAAAAATTGACGGTATAATTTGTCCTTATGATCGCCCCAGTTTTCATTTATTTCTCTTGGAGGCGCTCCCGCAGGATCAGTATTTACAATTGCATCCGGAAGTCCTTCAATAAGCGAAGTCTCATCATCGTTGCAAGAGCAAAGTAAGCTTGTAACAAAAATTAATGAAATAATTTTTACGATATTTTTATTCATAGGTTTACGTTTTAAAGGTTATTTAAGCGCCGTTTTTTAGTAAAAAACAGCGCTGTAAAATAGTTCCAGACTTAAATTACCATCCAGGATTTTGAATCAACTTAGTATTAGTGTTCAATTCTTTTTGTGGTATTGGCCATAAATAATGTCTTTGATTGAAAACCCTTTGTTCAAAAATTATTTGTTTGTAAAAGTTAACTTCTTCAACTGCATTGATATCCATACCGTGGAAAGGCCCACCAAATTTTTGCTCTGCTTCTTTCCATCTGCGAACGTCAAAATAACGTACATTTTCAAAAGCAAGCTCTACTCTACGCTCCTTGTGAATAGCATCACGCATTTGCGATTGACTAGCAGGAACTGGCAAGCCAGCATCTCCGTATTGCGGAATTCCAGCACGCTCTCTGATTTTGTTCAAATAAATCAAAATATCAGGATTTGATGCGTCGTATTCATTCAAGGCTTCAACATAATCCAAGTAAATCTCAGCAAGACGCAACATTGGAATACTTCTGTTTGTATTGTTCTTATTACCCGTAATCATGGTTTTCCTAACCATATATCCTGTTGGCGTATAATCGTTTGCACCAACTTTACGTCCCGAGTTACCTCCGTACCAAGTTGCTGTAATAATATTTCCGAAATCACGGTTTAACCAAAGGCTTTCATTATAAGTAACACCAACATAAAATCTAGGTTCTCTGTTTGCCCATTGGTTGTAAGTTTGTCTTTGCTGATAATCAAACGGTGCTTGAAAATTTGAGAAACCTGTTGTTTGGTAACCTGAAGCCGGATCATCAATAGAACGGCCGTTTGCGGTAAAATAAGCATCAACCATTTCCTGCGTTACCGCTAGTCCGCCTGCTCCATGCACTTCATCTGGATAGCCTGAATGATAAGGCGTTACATCATAATGGTATGAAATTCCACCACGAGGTCGTGCATAAATCATTTCTTTATTCCAATCTTTCAACATTACATCACGCGTTGATAAATAAGGATTGTAAGATCCATCAGAATTGTATTCTTTAAACAAATCATAGGTTGTAGGAACGTATTCATCGATGAATGCTTTTGAAGCGTCAGCAGCTAATTTCCATCTGTTTACATCAACTGATTGCGAAATATATTGTTTACCTTCCTCATCAACAAATCCTGAATAATCAGTATTTCCGTTAAAAAGCGGACTTGCATTTAACAACAATGCTTTTTCTTTAATTGCTAAAGCAAAAGGTCTGCTCATTCTACCGGCATTGTCATCTGTAAACGAAACTGTTTTCAAAGCTTCTGCTCCAATATTCAATTCACTTACAATATAATCCACACATTCCTGCATACTGTTTCTGCGTAAATTCAGTGCAACTAAATCAGCATCAACTGGAACTGGTTTTTCTCCCATAAGGATAACCGGACCGTAAATTCTAATTAAATTATAGTACCAATATGCTCTTAAAACTCTCGCTTCAGCAATATATTGATTGGTTCTGTCGTCTGAACAGTCAGCACATTTTCCTATATTTTGAATTAAAGTCGAACAATCTCTGATACCTCCGTAAAAGTTAGACCATTGATCATACGTTTCGCCGCTATCAGCATTCCAGTCACCTATGTCCATAAAGTTACCAAAATGGAAGGATACCCAATATTCTGCCTCATCAGAAGCACCAAGCCAAGGACCAGAATGAGAGTTAGTATCTCTCTGATCTAATTCACTTGGTACACGTGAATAAATGTTTGCAAGGTATTTTTCTACAGTGCTTCTTTGAGAAAAAGTTTCGTCGAAAGTCAAACGATCGTCTGGTACTTGATCTAAAAAATCATCATTACAGGAAAAGAATAAAAGTCCCGCAAATATTAATATTAATTTTTTCATCACTTGATTATTTAAATATTATACTATTTATTTTTATTAGAATTGTACGTTAACACCAACAGCTACTGTTGTAATGTTTGGATATGCTCTACCATTGCTGGTATTTAATTCAGGGTCCCACAATTTGAATTTTGAGAATGTCAATAAGTTAACCCCTCTAATATAAAATCTGGTATTTTTTATACTTGCCTTATCTGAAATACTAGAAGGAAGATTATATCCTAACTCTGCTGTTTTCAATCGTAAGAAACTAACATCTCTTAACCACCAAGAACTTATTTGTGTGTTGTTATTTTGTCCAATTCCTGAATCTCCATAAGATAATCTAGGGTACATTGCATAAGGATCATCACTATCCGGAGTCCAACGATCAATAGCCGAAGTATATAAATTACCAATACCTCCACCACCTACAAAAGGCTGTACAGATTGTCCGTTAAGCATAATGTCAGCATCAGACTGCCCTTGGAAAAACATACTCAAATCAAAACCTTTGTATTCTGCTGTTAGACCAAAACCATATGTAAAGGATGGAACATCTCCTCTACCAATTAATTTTTGATCATAAGAATCAATTTTACCGTCACCATTTAAATCTGTATATTTAATATCTCCAGGCATGATTTGTCCAAATTGAGATGGATATTGGCTTCCATCTGCAGGCGAAATAAATCCATCTTTATTAACATCATCCGCAAGTGTGTATAAACGTTCTGCCACATATCCAAAACGAGAATTTAAAGGTGTACCTCTTTTATCCTGCCAAGGGTAAAGTTGTTCCGGCTCTCCGTTTTCAACAATTTTATTTTCATTATATGTAAATGTTCCTCTAAACGAAAGTTTTAAATCACTAATGTTTTGAGTATAATTTACACTTCCGTCAAAACCTTTATTATCAACAATTCCAATATTTCCGTAAGGAGAAGCAGCAAGACCAATATAAATAGGCACATCTCCTCTTGGTAAAAATGCTCCAGAAGAACGATCCTTAAATAAATCAAAAATTACTTTAAGACTATTATTGAAAGCATTAACCTCAATACCTAAGTCACGTTTTCTTGAAGTAGCCCAAGTCACATCTGAACCGTAATATGTTTCGCGAATACCTGGAGTATATTGTGGATCTTCTCCAAAATCATATCCTGGCTGACCATCTTCTACACGGCTTAAGTAAGCAAAACGCCCTGCACCTGATGAAGCTCCAACTTTACCATCAGAATATCTAAATTTCAAATAATTGATTGTTGAGGCAAGAGGTGCAAAAAACTCTTCGTTTGAAACGATCCAACCAGCAGCAAAAGAAGGGAAGAATCCGTATCTGTTGTCAGGAGCAAAGTTCTCAGAACCATTGTAACCACCGTTAACCTCAAGAAAATAGCGATTATTATAACCGTAAGTAATACGACCTGCAAGTCCTTGATTTCTATACGGAATAGAAGCTGTAAAATCATTGGCAAAAGCATCAACAAAATCAGATCTGTTGAACAATAATAATCCACCAAAAGTGTGTTTGCCAAAAGTTTGATCGTAATTGAAAGAAGTTTCTAAATAAATTCTTCTATTACCTCCGTTTGATCTGCTGTATCCTAAATAATCAGTTCCAGCATATGTTTGATTTAAAATCAGCTGACCATCTTGTGTATAAGGCGTATTTTGATCTACAAAATAAGTACTTGGTCTTTTTCCTCTGTTCACATTTTGCTCATTGTAAGCATCAAAAGCAAACATTCCTGTCCAAGTCAAGCCTTTTGTCAAGACATCTAAATTTTGTGTTACTCTTAAGTTCGAGTTTATTTGGTTTTTAGTATTTGTTTTATATCCTCTTAAAGCAACTTGTGCGTAAGGGTTAAATACTGAAGTCGGTCCTTTTCCCGGAATAAATCCACCTGGATACATTACTGGAAAATCAACAGGAGAAGCTTCAAGTGCCGCACTATATACAGCATCTGCTCCAACTTCTGGATAATTTCCTTCAGAAAGATAACCACGAACTCCAAGAACCATACTTGTTGTTTTGGTAATATCTACATTTAAATTTGTTGTGAAATTATATCTTTTGAAACGTGTATCAGAATCGTAACTCTGAGTATCACTTGTTTTGAATAATCCTTTTTCATCATAATAGCCTAACGAAACATAATATTTAGCAGCTTCAGCTCCACCACTTACGTTTACAGTTGCCTGACGATTTTGCCCATATTTGTCGTAAACTGAATCCAGCCAGTCTACATCTGGATACAATAACGGGTCATATTTCGTTTCTGTACGGTTTATTGTTTCTTCAGAATATTTAGGTTGTTGTCCTCTGGTAACCAAAGCCTCATTTGCCAAACGCATATAAGTAACACCATTTACGAGATCTGGTACTTTTGTAAACGTGGTAATTCCTTGATTGTAATCAACCATAACTTGTGGTTTTCCAACCTTTCCTTTTCTAGTTTCAATAAGAATTACTCCATTTGCACCACGAATACCATATACCGCAGTTGCCGAAGCATCTTTTAAAATAGAAAACGAAGCAATATCAATTGGATTCAAATCGTCAATGGTACGTTCAACTCCATCTACTAAAATAAGCGGGCTTGAACTTCCAAAAGTCGAAAGACCGCGAATCCATAAATCAGCGCTGTTTCCACCCGGAAGACCTGAACGCTGTACGCCTGTCAAACCAGATATTCTTCCCGCCAACATCGTACTTACATTTGCCACCGGCTGTTTTAATTCGTCTACATCAACGGAAGATTGAGCGCCAACAACACTTACTTTTTTCTGTTTTCCGTATCCAACTACTACAACCTCATTAAGTGAATTTAAATCTGAAAGTAATTGAACGTCTATATTTTGTTTATTTCCAACTTCAACTTCAACTGTTTTTAATCCCTGATAAGTAAAAACTAAAATTGCATTTTTTGAACTCACTTTTATAGAATAATTTCCATCCATATCAGTTTGAGTTCCGTTTTTTGTTCCCTTTTCTAAAATAGAAACTAAGGGTAATGTTAATTTATCAGAATCTGTAACTGTTCCGGTAATAGTTATCGGATCCTGTTGAAAGGATAATTTTGCAGCAGAAACTGTATTTATCATACAAGAGGAAATGAGCAGACACATTAACGCGATCTTATTCAATTTCAATTTACAATTGACCTTAAAAAGAACATGACATGTCATTTTAAAAACAGTCTCCAAGAAATCTTTCGTTTTCATAAATGTTTGTGTTATTAATTTTTTTGGTTTATAGCTAGGTTAAAGTTTCGTTAACATTGCAAACATACTAAAACGTTTTAGTAAAAAAAATATAATTTCATATAATGCTGTTTTTTTCTATATTTTTTAAATAAATCATTATTTTAATGATAATTATTTACTAAATCGTTTTACTAACAGCCAAAAAGAGGATTTTTAATACAAAAAAACAAGTCTTAAATTTATAAAAAAATAAAAATTTATAGTAAAAATATTACTAAAATGATTTATCATTTGTTTATTGGCAATTACTTGATAAAACATTATTTATCTATCGATAATTTAAGACAGAATACATTATTAAATAAATATCAAAATCGCAGAAATATTATTTTGACGAACATCTTTTTTTAAACTAAATCGTGTTACTAAATCGTTTTACTAAATAGATTTGCTATATTGCATTTTCAAACTTCTAATCAAACCAAATGAAAAAAATCATTCTCGTCCTTTGTATTTTATCCTTTCTGGTGCTCAAGGCACAAGTGCCAGTTAATTTATCAGCTTTTAAAAATAATGGCGCCAAAGTTTCTGTAAAAGCGAAAATCCTCACCGCGACCTGGCCTACAGGTAAAGCGAGTACTGGTAAATTAATTTTAGATTTAGATAATCAGAAACCATTATTCAACAGTATTCAATTAAGCAATGCAAATGGTTTTAAAGAAATTGCCAATAATTTAGATCCAGCATTTATCCTTAGGATAGGTAAGAGAACTTTAAGTCCAAATAGCGGCGGTTGGGATGTCTTTTTTGATAAAGTACCCAATAGCCCGTACCAAACTTATAAAGTAGCATTTGATAAGCGTAAAACAAGTGTAAGTACGTCAGGTGCCCAAACAATAATTCGAATCTCAGAAATGAATGCAGCGAATTTTAGCGGAGTTTTAGAAATCACGCTTTATAATGGCAGTCCTTTATTTAATGTTGCATCGGTGCTTAGTACAAAAACAGATTCTACCGCCATTTTATACGATGCTGGCTTACTAAACAAAAAGGAACTATGGCAAAACATTGCATTTTCTGATGTGCAAAAAAATATACAATACATAAAACCTGCTAAAACCAATTTGGCTAAAAATTTAGAAGTGAAATACCGTAGTGTAATTGGAGAGAATAAATCGGGCAGTTTGGCAGTTTTTCCTGCACCTCATCAATATTTTTATCCTTTAGACGAGGCTTTTAATTTGAAATTTACCTGGTGTGGAAGTAATTATTTAGACATGTTTCCAGAATATGGAATAGGTATTCGTCAAGATCCAAAAGGAGATAACCGATATGTGCCATGGTTTAATTCGCCACCAAATACAGAACAGCGACTTAATTTTTTCTGTTTATTAAGTACCGATAATGCTGCAGTGGCCTTGGCAGAAGTAAAAAAATTCACCCATGATGATTCTTACTTGCCTATACCTGGGTACAAAACGATGGCTACCCATTTTCATAACGAGTTTATTTCTGATGTTGTCCTGAGCGGTAAACCCGTGCCAGAAAAACCAGAATTTGTAGATGTTTTAAAAACTGCGGGACTTGACATCGTAAAACTTGCAGAGTTTCATGGCCCAGGTCATCCGAAAGGTCCGGATACCACCAGACTAAAAGAACTTAATTCTTTATTCGAGCAAACTAAACGCCTATCCGATTCTAATTTTTTATTACTCCCGGGCGAAGAGGCCAATAACTTTTATGGTGGCCATTGGCTGGCCTTTTTTCCAAAACCAGTGTATTGGATAATGGATCGAAAAGCCGAAATGCCTTTTATGACCTACGATCCTATATATGGTAAAGTTTACCATGTAGGCGATAAAAACGAAATGCTTAAACTCCTGGAAACCGAGAAGGGTTTAGCCTGGGTAGCGCATGCCCGTACAAAAGCATCAACAGGTTACCCTGATAAATACAAAGACGAAGCTTTTTTTAAATCTGACACCTACATGGGTGCGGCATGGAAAGCTATTCCCGGCGATTTGGCATTACCAACTTTGAGCAAGCGGGTGCTTAATTTAATGGATGATATGGCCAATTGGGGTTATAAAAAGCATGTAATTTCTGAGGCCGATATTTTTACCATTACTCATCAAAACGAAATGTATGCTCATCTAAATGTAAACTATCTCCAGTTAGATAAATTGCCTAATTACGAAGATGGCTGGCAGCCCGTTTTAGATGCTATAAGCAACGGTAAATTTTTTGTAAGTACCGGAGAAATTCTAATTCCAGCATTTACTATCAATGGAAAAGGAGCTGGCGAAACATTAAAACTTACAGAAAAAGGCGATGCTAAAATTAAAATATCTCTTAACTGGACTTTCCCCTTAAGTTTAGCCGAAATTATTTCTGGTGATGGCAATAAAGTTTATCGCGAACACATAAATCTAAATAATACATTAGCCTTTGGTAAGCAGAATTTTAGCTGGTCTGTAAATTTAAAAGGCAAAAAATGGGTAAGAGTAGAAGCTTGGGATATTGCCACCAATGGTGCTTTTACACAGATGATTTGGCTGGAGTAAAAATACGAAGAGTAAATTTTGAATGAGGGAGTGTTTTGACAGTTTAATGTAAAATTCCTGTTCTATCCCCTACCAAACTGGGCATTGGATTTGTCATAAATGATAGAGTTTCTACACTAGCCGCGATGGGAGCGATATCTCCCGATTTAGTGAGCAGCGGGACTAAAGGTTATTATAAAACTTATGGTTTCTGCTCCTAAAACATTAATTAAGGTTTACAAAAAACGCCCAAAACTTTTCTATACTGAAGGTTTGGAGTTGCCTTCTAATTTGCCACAAAAACTTAAGGCGGTTTTTTCGAAATTTTCAATTTAAAAAATATTAAAATATTTTATTTTTGCAATTCATTCGTTTTAAACTAAAACGCTCATTTTAAACAAGTTAACATAAAAAGATAATTATTTTTATTTTCGTGGCAGAATCGTGGGGCAGTACATTTCGAACTCGAGTAAAATATTAAAATGTGGTATATAAGGGAGGTCTTGGATTTACAGTTCGAATCCCTCTTTCTCCGCGAAACTCTAAGCCCTTAACAAAGTTAAGGGTTTTGTCTTTTTATAACTTATCGAATTGCATTCCAAGGGAATCCTTTTAAAAGGTAACGGATCAAGTTTACAATTTCTAAAAAGCAAAAAAATTATGCACAATCAGACGAGCAAGCATAGCTTTTCATAACAATACTTCGAAGGACGGTGTTTCGAGTTTCTTTAGGTTTTTAAATATTGGTTTATTACCAAATCAATTCAGTTTTCAGGGATTTAAAAAAGTTTCCCCTTACGGAATTGCCCCAACAATTTCTTTAACAAATCAACAATAACCGATATTCGCCTTCATTTTCTAATGGCGCTCTATGAATACATGGTAATACTTGTTGTTTTGGGTGATCGACGGCCAGTCGCCAAAGATGCCCTAAACCTAAATTAATAGGTTCTACATCTGCATGTGCCTGATAATGCAAATCAAAGTAATTTTCCTTCAAAAAGTTTTCGAATTCTTGTTCTGTTCCATTATGCAGTTCTTTTAGCTTTGCCCGGATTTCTGGAATTAATATCTTTTGCTCCGCCTGCGAATTAGAAATAATATCACTTGCCGCTCCGTGATAGGTACATAAAAAAGTATCTGTTGCAATAGGCGAACGGTCAACATGAAAAGAATATACATCAGTGGATATGAAATCAAATTCATCATCACGCTCATAACACTTTAGTAAATTAAGAGAGGGTGAAGCACCAAAATCAGCTAGTAATTGTATATCGTTTAAGATTATATCCCTCGCTATATTTCCTTTTTCGGATAGTTGGAGTGCGATTAGATCTTCAGGATAAACTTCCGTTATATTTTCCTTTATATACAGTTTGCCTACGATCTCGTTAAAATCACCATCTAAATCTCTGTACCAGCATAGCGCATTTATTTCTCCCCTGAAATCGGTATTCACAAGGTCAGAAAAAGTAGACACCGAGCTAATTTGGCTACTGACAGAAAATATAGTACTCATTGTATAATATTAAGAGACAAGTTAATTAATGTATTACAAAAATATATAATAGTACCCAGTTACGGCATTTTTATGACTTTAAACTTTTGGAGTTGCTTCCTTTTCTGTCATAAAAAGGCTAAGGTGTTTTTTTGTATTTATAACAAAATTTATGATCTAATCACAGAACCAATATGGATCATAAAAAAACCTTATTCTTTTTTGAATAAGTTTTTTTTTAGTTTAAATATTTACATTTTTTTAAGCGATGAGATTATTATGATTTAGAAAAAGAAGTAACCAACAGATAATTGAAGTACGCCATTTTTATTTTTAACGAAATAACCCTCGACATTATTAATATCCGTTAATCCCACATTATATCGTACACCGAAATTAACTCCGTTGTCAAGTTTATAACCTAAGCCAAAATTAACACCAAAATCAACAGTATTAAAGGAATCTTTTACATCTATCTTTTCATTTTTAGCAGCAAGTAAAAAACCTATTTGTGGTCCGGCTTCAACACTCAAGCCTTTAGTTACATAGTATTTCCCCATTAAAGGAACATTCAGATAACTTAAAGCGATTGTATTATCATTAAAACTATAACCCTGCCCGGAATACATTATTTCAGGTTGAAAAGAAAATTTGTCTGAAATGGGAATTTCTGATAAAACACCAAAATTAAAAGATGTTACCATATCAATGTCTTCGGTATTATCTCCGTTAATAGTTGCAAAGTTTAAACCTCCTTTAGCACCAAATTTAATCTCTTGGGCAGTAACATTTGCAAATCCTAAAACTGTAACAACAGCTATTAATAAAATTTTTTTCATAAAAAGTGATTTGAATTATTTGAATCCAAAATTCGTTTAAGAAAAACTACAAAAGGTCTCAAAAGCTTAAAATTGTATAAATCGGTACCTATTTATTGGTGTTTTTATATTAGTTCAGTGTCTGTCAATCACTTTTTTAAAGGTTTTATAAAAAATTATTTTTGAAGTAAACCCACATTCTAATCCGTCGAATGGTGCAATGTTCCGTTGAATTTGTTTGAGGGGTATTTATCCAAAATAAAAAAGCTTCAGATTTCTCCGAAGCTTTATCTTAGTAGCGGAAAGCATTAAAATAGCTAACCACTTTATGCCTGATTTTTATAATGTTGTAGTAAGAATTCGATTTTTTTTTGATTGAATAATAAGTTCTGCTAAAATCGATATCCGGCACTTAGTCCAAATTTTGTAACAATAGTATGATCGGTTTTATCTGCATTGATTAATATACCGCCATAACCAACATTTGCTTCAAAAAGGAATCCGCTTTTACTGACCCATTTCCAGCCTCCGCCGGCACCGAGAGCAAAATTAATAACGTCAGGATTTTCGGTATATATTGAATGATCTTCTGAAGCGTATATTTTTTTGCCATCTGTTGAAGCCAGCATTAAAAATCCTTCAACAAACCAGCCTGATGCGTATTTTTCACCAAAATATCTTCTGTAATACGGAGATATTGAATAATTCAAATCTTTTTCACTCTTTGTATTGTCAAACACATAATAAAAAGAAAGCCCTAATGACGAATTATGATTTAAATGCCTTTCGTAACCAACCTGAAAAGATTGCCATAAGGGAGCAATTGCATTTAACTTAATTTCATTATTTTTCTGATAAGGATCAGTTTCATTTTGAGCATTGACAGAATAAAAAGTAAACAAAATGATGAGTAGTAAAAAGGTTTTTCTCATAAAAAATGATTTGAATTATTTAAATCCAAAATTCATGTAAGAAAAATTAGAAAAGGTCTCAAAAGCTTAAAAATCGATAAATTAATACTTATTTATTATTTACTGGTGTTTTTATACTCATTAGGTGTCTGTCCTGTATGTTTTTTAAAGGCTTTGTAAAAAGTTGCTTTTGAAGTAAACCCAGATTCTAGTCCCATCGCGAGCAAATTATAGTTATCATATTCAGAATTTAAGATCATTCCCTTAACAGCTTCAACCCGGTATTGATTAATGTAATTGGCAAAATTGTCTCCTGTTATAATGTTTATAATTTGCGACACATATCCTGCGCTTATACCTAGTTTTTCTGCAACCTTTTCTCTGTTTAAGTCACTGTCAGTATAAATGTGCTGCTCTTTGCAAAGAAGTTCCAGTTTTTGAAAATAAAGATTGTCTGCCGTTATAGATTCCCTATATTCTTGTAACGTACTATTGTCTACAATTTGAAGATTGCTATATGAAAGAGTTAAATCTGTATTTAGAAAATTATAAACAGCATCCTTGTTTTTGGCAAGTTTGTATTTGTAAATGCCTATATAAGCTGTCCAGTGAATTATGAATGTTGCAGATAAAGCCAGAATGCTCATAGCAGAAGAAATGTCATATTGAAGAAATAAGCCAGCTAGAGCGGTAATAAGAAAAGCGAATACCAATGAAGAAACAATTGTCAATAAGGTAATTATCCATTTTTTTTCCTGTGAATCTTTTAAATGCCTTATCATAAAATAAGAGTAAATAAGCAGGAATGGAATGAAGGTAACGGCTAAAGCAAGATGTATCAAACCAAGTATTTCGATGAGACCAATGCCTGAATCAGAAATAGTATAAATTCCTGCAACATGATCAAGATCTTGTACAATATTAAGAACAGCGGAATAGGCAAATGGAATAAAATACAAATACAATTTTTGTTTGCTTTTTACCATATCATCAATCCGGTTTATGACAAACAGGAATATGAAAGCAGGAATTAGAAATACCCACTCGATGTGATCAATAAACCGAAGAAAAGGATATGGAGTAAAGGCGTTTTCAATTTCAAAAACATGATTCAGTAAAATAATTGAAAGTGTAAATAGTAGGTATGCCAGATATTTATTTGAACTACTATTGAATAAAGAAGACTTTAAAATAATTAAGCCTAAGACTATTCCCTGAAAAACCGCAATATTTAAAAGTGTTGTATATATCAATTTTTTAATATAAGAGTTGTTTTTAAGATTTACTTTGGGATATAACGATAATCAGCTGTTTTTAAAACATAGCTTATTTCATACTAATTTACAAGGCGAATTTATATTAATGCTGATGACTTTCTTAGGGGATTAAGAAATGATTAACTAAAATGATTAATTAATTTTATAAAAAAAATAATGGAGTTGGTTGCTTTTGCGACAACAGTTTACAGGGTTGTTCATCAATTTTAAAAAAAATACCCCCAAATAGTCTTTAGCTTTTTGGGGGTAATTCATTATATGAATCTCTTTAGAGATTCTATGTTATAATTTCAAATAAGAAGAAAAAAACAATTGCTTTAATTATTTGCGCTTTTTTCCTTTTCTTCTATAGGATCTGCAACTTTTTCATCGATGTTAAAAGATAGTGAAAATCGCATTACATTATCTAATGGACCATTTTGCTTAGATGTAGAGCTTAGATATGAAAAATCAAAATTGGCTTTCTTGTATTTAAATCCAGCGCCAAGAGTAAGGTATTTACGATTTCCCTTTTCGTTATTTTCATTAAAATATCCTGTTCTAAATGCAAATCTTTTTTGATATGAATATTCCATTCCGAGTGCCCACGTAACTTCTTTAAATTCTTCACTTAAACCATCTTGCGCATCGGTAAAAGAACTAAATATTCCCTTTACAAAACTGGCTTCCTGATATTGAACATTCGTTTGATTATCCTGTGGCGACGGAACCAGCAACTTATTAAACTCTATCGAAGTTGCCAATGTATTATCCTGATCAAAGATAAAGTCAAATCCTCCACCCCATTTCAAATTAGCAGGTAAAAAACTTTCAGTAGATGCATCTCCATTGTATTTTAATTTCGGGCCAAGATTCGAAACATTAAATCCACCTCTCCAAATACCGTTAAATTTTTTAAAAGCCATTTCCGGTGATTGGTAGAATCCTGAAATATCTACAGCAAATGAACTTGCAGCACGAGCATCCGGATCAGCATCCTGAATTTCTAAATTAGAGTGAATATATCTTCCTGCAACGGACATCGCGAATGTTTCACTTAATTTTAAGGAATAAGACCCATCAAGCGAAAATTCATTTGGTTTCACAATTTGACCTGGGTCATCTTCATTTTGCTTGAATACGGTTTCTCCTAGTCCAAAATATCTTAAACTGAATGCATAAGCACTTCTTTCGTTGATTTTATTAAAGAAATTTAAATTTAATAAACCAATATCGTTCGACAATGATGTCATGTAGGGCGTATAACTCATTCCTATACCTAGTTTACTTTCAGAAAAAGGATATTTCGCGGCATTCCATTGCTGTGAATAAACATCTGCTGATGTTGCCACTCCCATATCTCCCATACCAGATGCTCTTGCATCTGCAGAGATTTGCAAAAAAGGAACTCCGGTAACAATAGGCCTGATTTGTTCTTGTGCGAGTAAATTTCCAACTCCAAAGAGAAGTGAAAATAAAAGAATTATTTTTTTCATGTGTATCTGTTGATTATTTTTTTGATTGAAACTACAATATGCTTGCGATACAATCCTGATTGTTTGTAATGATGTAGAATCTCTAAAACTTAAGATTGTACCGCTAAGCATTTTTCAATTCATCTTATTTTTACTCCTTTACCTCTTTATAAATTTGAATACTGAAGATGTACCTTCCTTTCCGCTCACATTTAAGAAATAAGCTCCTGGTGGTAACGCACTCAAGTCAAACTGACTATAGGTTTGAAGCTGTACATCCGCAACAGTAAACTTGCGAACCGTTGAACCGTTGAAGGCTACTACTTCTACAACAACATCTCCTGCCCAGCGGCTTGTCCATTTGATATTTATTGCATTTACAACCGGATTAGGAAATATGTTAAGCTCCATAACTTCTGATTGATTTACAATAACCGTTACACGTTGCTCAACACTAGCTCCATAAACATCTGTTGCTGTCAATATTAATTCTGTTTCTCCGTTAGAAAGACTTTCAACTGTAAATCCATCCGCAGTCATTACTACTGATGCAACTGAAGAATCTACCATACTTGCTTGAAAAGTCAACGCATCTCCATCTGGATCTTTGAAGTATTTATCAAAAGTAAAGGCTTCCTGAACAGACAATCTGTTAAATATAATTGATTGTGCACCAAGTGCTAAAGGAGCTTTATTATTTACAACTGTAACTTTTATTTGCTGTACAGTACTTAATCCAAAAATGTCTGTCGCTGTCAAGGTTAATATTGTTTCACCCGCAGTATGTGTTTCAATTACGAATTGACCCAATTCCTGACCTATTGTTACAGATACAATGCTTTCGTTTGCTACGGTTGCATTAAATGTCATTTTATCATTATCTGGATCAGTAAAGTAATCAGCAAATTGTCTCACATCAAAATAGTTCAATTTAGAGTACACTAAATCTTCTGCATTAATAGCTACTGGAGCTCTATTGGTTTTCAAAACCTTAACTTCTAAAGACATTTCTGTTGCTGCACCAAGTTCATCAGTAGCAGCATAATTCAATGTGTATGTTCCTGCAGTTTCGTAACCCGGAGCCAATTTTATTGCAATTTCTCCTGCAATCACTTCAAATGTTGCCCATGTTGGCGCATTTGGAGATACAACTGTAATTACATTGTTTTCTTTATCGGTCAAGCCAATGTTCACCACGACTTCAGAAGCTTCGTTTACAACAGTAACTTCTACAGGAACATTAGAGAAAACAGGAGCTTCATTAATATGTAGGTTAACCGGAATCTGGCCCACTGTATTTACAGGATCATTGGTTCTAACTTTTAAAACCGCATGTTGATCTCCGCGAACTCCATTGGCAGCTGTAAAGTCTAATTGAACTTCTTTTTTTCCGCCAGGAGCAACTTCTCCACTTGCAATTCCATTCATGGCAACCCAGGCATTTGAAGTATATTTCTCTTCTCCTGCTCTAACCATCCAGCCGTAACCAGGATATAAATCAGCATCTTGCAAATCATACCAATTACCTTCACCATCAACTAGTGTATATCTACCAGGCGTGTTTGTAATATTGGCAACTGCACCTTGTACAAAAGGCAATTCATAAGGATAAGTGATTACAACATAAAAATCTTCATTTGGATAAAGTCCTTTAGGCTCTTTAATAGGTAATGTTACCCACGCTCCCGTTTTTCCACCTTCATAGACATAATCAACAGAACCCTGAGCTATTATTGTTGCTTCTGCAACAGAAGAACCACCTGCACGTATTTCATAAGTAAGAGTTCCTGATGGTTTATCCATACCAAACATAAAGGTTTGAAAATGCGACAATGTAAATCCATCTTTCCCAGCATTAAATCGCGTTGCTGCTGTGAAAGGTTCTGCACCATCATAACCAAAATGGGTATCTGCAGCCGTGTTTTCTTCGTGAGCTAAAACTCTATTAAAACTAGGATCGGCGTATGCTACAGTTCCTCCTTTAGGAGCAGGAGAAGATCTTACTATAGAAGATACTTTGGCTGTTTTTGCTTTTTTTACCATTACTTCCGAACGTGAAGTAACTCCAGTTGCAGCTTTTCTTAAATAGTCAATACTCAATTCATATTTTAAAGTACCACCACCATTGCTATTATCGAAAGTTGCAAATTGTGTATCTGTGTCTGTCAAATAATTAACCACACTGTTAACTGCCTCACTTTGCACCGCTAAAGCCGGAGGTAATATGACCTCTGCTTTTATTGGAAGTTTCATTTGTGCTACTGTTGCATTGCTTTCAATTACAACATTATCACTTACAGAACCAGCTGCCGTTGGAGCATACGTAATTCTGAATTTAGAATTTTCGCCTGGTAATATTGAAGGGTAATTCCCAGCAAGGTCATTTATATTTGCCCAGCTCCAGTAACCTCCACCAAACCAATCTTCAAAAAATGCATAGGTTTCAACTGTATATTCAGTAGAACCACTTTCTATAGAAATATTAGATATAGTAAGTTTTTCAGCACCTGTATTTTGAACTAAAAATTCTTTAGTATAGCTCGCAGCAGTATTAACCATTATTTCGCCATAATTTATTTCTTCTATATTTGAAGTAATAATTGGTGCTCCAGTAACAGTTAAGTTAATTGGTTTTTCAAGCCATTCCTTGCCTGGAACATTAGTGCGTAATTTAAATTTAGATGAATATTCTCCACTATATATATTACGAGCGTCAATATCAATCTGAGCATTTAAAGTAGTTCCTGCCGGAATTACTAGTTTTTCTGCTGGGTTAATTACATAAGCTAGACCTGTTCCGTGATTTACATTTGCATAATTTGATATGGCTACAAAATCGGAATGATCACCATTTTGAAGTCCAATAGCAGTAAGATTAGTAGTTTGATCTAAAGTTCCATTTACTTTATATTGAAACTTCATCGTTCCATTTTTGTAAAAGATAACTTCAGCTGAAGTTGGATCTCCCAATCCTCCAAAGAAATTTGAAAAATACTCCCATGAAATAATAATCTTTTCAGCATCGCTGTAATAGAAAACACCTACTTCATCTGCCGGATATGTTGTTGTATCAAATGCACCAAACGTCCAATATGGAGCGATAAGAGTTTTAAACAAATCTGTCGGAATCATATCATTCATTGCAGCACTAGCATCTGGTGTATCAAATGTTAACAATCCGGTAGTCCCAATTTGAATATCCGTATAATCTTTTCCATAAAAATTAATTGGCCAAGGCAACGTCATTTTATGCCAATATTGTTCAGCATCAAATATATCATCAGCTAACGGAAGCTGAGTTCCTGTTTTACGGATATCAATCCATTGATAGTTTGTTCCGTCATTAAACATTTCATAATTATAAGTATAATTCGGAATAGTCGATGAAGTAGTTACTGGTACTGATGCAGTAAGCCAATTTGTGCCCGTTGCTACTACTTCAAGATCAGCTATACCTGTATTTTCTATTTTTAAAGGAAATTTGGCAGTTTGACCGTGTTGTAAAGTCGTGGTTAGTGGATCTAAATCCGTAACATTAATCCCAGGAGGATCTAATACTTTTCCAGAAAGTGTAATAGTATAAGTTTCTCCTTTACTATCTGTAATACGTAGTACATCTGCTAAATCAGCAACAACGTCTGTCGGCATAGTGACTTCGTATACTTTACTAAGTCCAGGCGCAATTGTTGCAGTTGTTTCTCCTGTTACCTGAAACTTATTATTGTCTAAAGCAAAACCTGTTAAAGTTACAGCTGCTGTACCATTATTTTTAATGCTGAATTTTCTTAATGCAATAGCACCTTGAAATACATCGCCATAATTAATCTCTGTGTGAGACACAGCCAATTCAGCTTTACCACCACTTGTGATATTAATCTGAATTAAAGGATTTATTTGTGCATTTAATGGATCTGTAGATACAATATTCAAATATCTGTTGATGGTCCCTTCGTGCAAAGCAGCCGTTTCCATAACAACATCCATTTTAGCCGATTCCCCAGGCAATAAAATTCCGCCAGCATTACTGATAGATGTAATCATGTTTGGACCAGGATAATCAAAACCTAAAGCCAATCCACTATAAATTTTTGTTGGATGCGAATAATTGTTAATTAAAATACCATCAGTCTGTGCATAATCTTCGATCAAGATATTTAAGTAAGCAATATCTTGCTCAGAAAGAGTAATATTGTCGTAATAAAAACGAATATTACCATCTGCAAATAAAACCATTTGCGCAGTTAGTGTTCCAGAATATCCATCAGAAAGATTGGTATATTGAACAATCACTTTATCTGGGTCTACTTTATAATAAACAGCACCTCCAGCAGCCAATTCAACAAAAGTTCCTAAAGGAGAAATATATCCTTTTGGCGAATAAGGCGCACCATCTAAATCCGGAGCATTTACTGGTCTAACGGAATCATCAAATGTTGTAAAACCTCTATAACTGATAAAAAGTTTTTTCATTTTTTCAGCATAGTAAGGAAAATCAAATCCCATTTCAACAGGATAATACCTGTCAGCCTCTGCCTTGAAATAATTTGTGATATCAGTTCCCGATCCAGAAATATCTTGATATTCATAAGTTAATGGAGTCGTTTCTGAAGCATAATTTGTACGGTATTTATATCCGTATTTATGGTAACCGCCTTCCCAAGTATCGCTTGTTCCAGATTGATCATAAGTTGGAATAAAGTATTTCAATGCCGCCTGACCTTCGTTTTTAACGGTAACCGAAGCCGTAACCTGATCTCCTAATGCAACATTATCAATTAATTGCGTCATTGGTTCAACTACAATTTTTGCAGGTTCAGAACTAACTCCGAATAAAATAACTCTTAATGTTTTAGCACTGCTAGTTGAACTCAACGTTAAAAATCCATTATCGTTTCCAATAGCATTTGGTGTATATTTTACTTTCAACAGCACTTCACTATCTGCAGCAATTTGATATGGAGCTGAACTGATAAGCTCAAAATTTGGATTAGAGATATTTACAGCAATATCATTGAAATTACCTAGTCCTATGTTTTTTACTGCGAATTCCATTTCTTTAGAAGTCCCTTTAAAAACACTTGCAAAGTCCAGTTTTTCAACCGATTTAAGAGCTGCCTGCTGACCAGACACATTAACAGTTACCGGAACTCTTAACTCTCTATTGGTTCCATCATTAGATTTTAAAATAGCATTTGCATGATAAGTACCATTTATCAAATTTGATGCATCTGCTGAAAGATTTGCTTTTTGCGTAGTATTTCCGTTTAATTCTCCACTTGTAGGATCTAAAGACAAATATTCTCCTAAGTATTTATTTTGGCTACTCGCAATGCTGAACCAGGCAAAATCATTACTATCAAGAGCTACACTTAGAGGTCCCCAAGTTTGTCCAACATCAAACGATATGAAGCAATTATCAGATCCTTCTGCCGCAGTTTCATAACCAATAGCTAAAGGATATAGATTTCCTGCAGGAACATGCATCACCACCCAAAAAGTTTCTCCCTGCTGAAAATACAATTGTTCGTCTAATTTCAAATAAACAGAACTTTGACCGGCACTCCACGGTGTATATTCCTGCGCATAAATCAGATTTTCTTTCTTAAGTTGAGTTCCTTTATAAACTTCAAAAACCACAGGTCCTAATGCCGGATCAACTTGTAAGTAAGTCACAATTTGTGTCAGGTTGAAACCATCCGTTTCGCTGACAACATATTTTGTAGCAGCGGAGTTTGGTATACTAACATCCGTATCTCCAATAAGATCTGTAGGCCAATCACAATAACCTTTATCCTGCGGAGTAAATTCAGATGCTTTAGCAGTTGCATCTTTAGATGATGCAGCAGCATGCAACTTTTTTCTACCTACTTTACCTGCAGCTACCGTTTTTGTTGCTTTCGCAGAAGGATATTTTATATTTTTTGCAGAGTATGAAAGCGAGGTTTCTTTATGACGAGCTGAAAACTCCCATCTCAATACACCTTCTCCATTGTTTAAGATTGTCATTTCATGAGCCCCTTTAAAAGAAGTACTGGCATCAACATCAATTACGATGTCTTTACTGTTATCATCAACATTTATTTTTGGGCCATCATTTGTTGTTCCTTCAATAGTATTCGAAAATTCAGATAAATTATTCCATCTGTCTCCAGAAATCACGGTAAAATAATAGTGAGTAAGTCCCAAAAGTCCGTTAACAGAATGTGTTATTGTTTCTCCCGGTAGAGCCGTATTTTTAATAATATCATATTGCGCCGACCCAATATTACTTTTTGTTATAGGCGAAGTACTGTAATAAATACGAAAATCAACAGGTTGCTTATCATCTGTGTCTGCTGGAACAGTCCATGATAAATTGGCAAATTCCTGCGCAATTCCTTTTAAGGCCAAATCTGTAATAGCATTTGGAGCAACACCTGCATTATTTTGAATTGCCAAAAATGCATCAATATGACCAGAACCTAATTTTCCTGCATAGTCTGGATTATGACTGTCAATATCAACCACACCGGTTATAAGTTTCGTTCTTAAAACTTCTGGGGTTAATTGGCTTTTTCTATTGGCTAAAGCCAATGCCGCAATACCAGAAACGTGCGGACAAGCCATCGACGTTCCCTGATAAAAACCGTATTGATTCTTTGGCAACGTACTTAAAACTCCATTTTTAGCACCAAGATCAGTCTCTCCTCCCGGAGCCGCAATATCAACCCAAGTACCATAATTGGAATAACTTGCTCTTTCCCAGTTAGGTCCAATAGAACTTACACACAGAGTATTTTCATAATGGCCAGGATACCAATCTCCATCTGAGTTGCTATTTCCTGCGGCAAAAATTACAATACCCCCTTTCATTGGGCTATTTGGAAAATCTCCAGCCTCTGCAATAAAATAATCTATTGCATCTTTTATTGATTCATCAAAATTTCCTGGACTTGTATATCCCCAACTGTTTTGAGAAATAACAGAACCGTTATTTGCTGCATAAACATAACTCTCTTCAAAGCTTCCACCTCCTAAAGTTTGAGTTGACATTACTCTAGTACCGTCATTATTACCGCTACCTCCAGCAACTCCACAAACACCAATACCATTGTTGTTTACAGCGGCAATTGTACCAGCTACGTGAGTTCCGTGTGGCTGCGCTTCAATAGCTCCACTATTTTTATCAAAATTCCATCCATGAATATCATCTGTATAACCATTACCATCATCATCAACACCAGCAACTCCATTCAGCTCTGCTAAATTGGTCCAAATGTTTGCCTTTAAATCAGGATGTTCAATATCAACTCCTTGATCGTGAATCGAAACAATAATATTTGGATTTCCTTTAACAACATCCCAAGCTTTAAATAAATTAATATCAGAACCATCTGGATATCCACTTTGTCCCGTATTGTTATAGTGCCATTGATCTGGCAAACTTGGGTCATTAAAATAAGAGGCCGCAGCCGCTGTTTTCTTCTTAGGAATAATTTTAATTGATGTAAAATTATAATCCGACAGTACTTTTTGTTTCTCTGTTTCAGCTGTCTCAATTTCAGCAAGTCCTTTATATTTTTGAACTGCATCTTTAACGCTTTGGTTAACGTCAATATCAACAATATACCACAAATCAAGTTTGTGTTTACGTAATTTTGCTTCTAATCTCGGATTAGGATTTTCCGGAAATAGCCTACGCATTTTTTTTGCCCCTACATTTGCAGAAACTTTATCAAAAGCCTGAATTCCTGTAGAAAGTTTTTTCCCTGTACTAACATTCATTTTCTTCAAAGTCGGGGCTAACTGTTCTGAGAATTTAATTTTCACAGAACCTTGTTTGACGCCTTCCTTAAAAGTCGCTTGCTGACCGAAGGAAAAAACTGACCAAAGCGAAAAAATAAAAAACCATAATAATCGATTTCCTCTTTTGTAATAATTTGTCATTAAGTTGTTTTTTGGGTTAATTAATAATTGTATAATGCAATTGCCAATAATTATCTATAGCTTTCTTCTTAATCTTAAAGCATATAAATAGTGTAATTAAGACAAAGGATTAACTGGTCTCTGAGCAAGAATATGGAAAATTCGATTAGATAGGTTTGAAAGAATAGTTACATTATATATATAGTGCAGAAATGATGATTACATTTATATAACAAAAAACAACAAATGCTTTATTTTCAAAACATTACAAGCTTAAATTATTCGCATATTTAATTCTAAAACTGGACTTAAATACTGTTGAAATTTAATATTGGAATTGAAATATTTAATAAAAAAGAGGCTTTTTAAAATCAAAAAACAATAACATTTTTAAACTATCTGTTTTCTCAGTTTTAGCTCTTGATAATTTTTAAACTGACTTGCTTAACTTCTTTGTAACCTGAATTTACAACCGTTAAGTTTTTCTAATATGAATTTTATAAATCACTGAACTGACACGGTTAAAACTCAAAAATTATTCATAGTTTAGCGACAAAATTATTTTGAATTGAAGTATTTACATATCTATATCGGTTTTTTTATATTTTTTTGTGAGATAGTATTTTCACAAAATACCGATCGTTTAAAACTTCAATATCAAAAAACTTCTGATCCTGATAAAAAAGTTGCCTTACTTATTAAAACCGGGCATTTATTTGAAAAAAGAGATTTAGATTCTGCCTTGTTCTATTATAAAAAGGCATTAACTTTTGAAAAAAAAATTACAGATACTCTATTAGCCCGGGTATACTCCAATATAGGAAATGCAAACCTTCTAAAAGGTAATATTGATGTATGCCTCGAATACCAACTAAAAGCGCTCAAATTTTATGAACTCTATCCGCCACAACAAGATATCGTTAGAGTCTATAATAGCATCGCTTTAGTTTATTTTTTTCAGGGAGACTTTGATAAAGCACTTGTAAGATTCAATCAAGTCAAAAGTTTATTAGATCAAAACATTATAAAGGATTCCATAAAAGTCAACCTGATTAAAGGTAAGATACTTAATAATATTGGTATCATTTATGACAATCAGCATAAAGAAGATCTTGCTCTTGAATATTTCATGCAGGCTTCAACCCACAGTAAAAAGGCAAAGGATAATGAAAATCTCTCTTCTGTTTATTCTAATATGGGAATCATATATCTCAAAGGAAAACGCTATGATCTTGCTGAAGCTATTTTTATAGAAGCTCTTAATTTAAGAAAAAAAGAGAACAATATATTTGGACTATGTAAATCTAATTATCATTTGGGAAGGCTTTATAAAGAAAAAAAACAATTTGATAAAGCAACAGAATATCTGCTTACAAGTCTTAAATACTGCCGACAGGCTAATTCATCTTCTTCAAGGGCATCTGTTTTAGATGAACTCAGCCTTGTAATGGCCGGAAAAGGAGATTACAAAAGTGCTTACAACTATCATGTTGCCTTCAAATCTTTAAACGACAGTCTTTTTAATAAAGAAAACCAGAAAAAAATTACTCGAGCCGAAATGCAATATAAGTTTGATAAAGAAAGCCAATCTGCAAAAATTGCTCAAAATCATAGAGAACTAGTTTATTCGATTATTGCAATCGTTTTGATTTTAGGAATTATCATTGCAATCATTATGTATCGACTGCAGGAATCGAAGGCAAAAATTCAACAATTAGCCAAAGAAAGCGCTGAGCTGAGCAATAAAGATCTTTCTTTAAGAGAAGACAACTTAAAAAGAGAATTAGAATTTAAAAATAAAGAGCTAACAACCAATATCATGTATCTCTTAAAAAAGAACGAATTCAATTCTGAAATTTCAAGCCGTTTGATGGAATTGAAAAAACAAATGAAAAGAACCGATCAGGACATCATCCAAAAAATAATTGTTGACATTAAAAATGCTCAGGACGACGATATTTGGAAAGAATTTGAAGTTCGTTTCAGCCAGGTTTATAACGACTTTTATGAGCGCTTAAATACTAAATATCCCGATTTAACCCTAAATGAAAAGAGAATTTGCGCCTTTTTACGATTAAATATGACCACTAAAGAAATTTGTGCACTTACACGTCAATCCTATAACAGTCTGAACGTTGCCAGAGCCAGACTACGAAAAAAACTTAATATTCAAAATGAGGATATAAATTTGGTAACTTTTTTAGAAAATATTTAAATAAATGTTATTTATAAGAAACGTTTATTTACAAACAAATCCTCAAATTATTCAGCCTAGAATAACTTCCTTGTATCGATTCTCAAGAATCAATCTGTTTGATTATCATATCTAAATATTCATAAATAAATAATATATGTCTTTTTAAACTTTTAGCCTATTTTTTATTTAATAGAATTTTTATGACATTTGTTTTTTGAAAATAATTCCCAAAAAAGTAAAAAAAACAATTTTAAACTAACCTACATGATTAAGAACGCCCAAAAATGGCTTGTTAGCATTTTGCTATTAACAAACCTCTTTTTTGTCACGAGCTGCGAAGATGGAGATGATGAAGTAAACTACAAACCAAATTACGCCGCGAGTATTGATGCTACAAATTTGCCTGCAGAAAATAAACCGATGACAATGTTTGAAGATACAGAAAGTTCTTCAAAAATGTACGATAATAATGATCGCTGGTTTAGAGTAAATGAACCATTACAAGTTATACAGAAAGGAAAAGATTCAGTACAAATATCATTGTACTCTCCAGTTGGACTTAGCGATGTAAAAATTTATGCTAAATTACCTAACTACAATAAGCGATTTGTAATTTATACCTTTACAAAAATCCCGGCTTTTCATCGTTCTTTTCATAAAATTCCCTTAACTACGGACAAAAATGATTATTTATCTGAAACAGGAGAGCCTGTTACAATAGATAAAATTGAAGGATTTTCTTCAGGAGGTATCGAATTTTCAGTTGAATCAACTGATCCCTTATTTGCAAAATTCAAAAAAATAAAATCTTCACGTTTGGTTAAGTTTAGTGATTCCTATCATTTAAATAATCCTGCAGATGATCCAAACAAGTATTTGCCGATGAATCCGGTTTTGGCGAAAGAAGCCATCACTATGATTATTAATTTTTCATATGCCATTAGTCATCCGTTGTACTATGACACCTTTATGAATTTTGACCGATATAAAAAAGAACAAGCCGCAACAGCAGGAACTGCAATAAATGGTGCACTTAATTGGCACGGCAATACAGAAGATGTAGATGGGGTTTATGATTATTTAACTAAAACCCAAATTGAACAAGCTTATACGACCTATATTGATAAACGACAACTTAATATGGCCATGGTTGGTGGAGGTTCTGCCTGGGGAGGCGGTGCGTTAGCTTCTCAATGGGAATCCGGTTACGTCACTGGGCATTGGAAGGGAGAAATGTCAGTTTGGTCACATGAATATTCACATCACAGTGGTTACAGCCATAGTAGTAATTTAGCCAATAGTGGCGAAGGTGGCGGCCAACAGGAAATGTTAACTCACTTTTATAAGTATTTGATCTATCTAAACGATCTTCCATTTACAGATCCTGAGATACTCAAAACGTATACAAAAATAAACTATGTGACCGGTACCTATAAAAAACCAGTTTTTACAATCGATCCAAAAAATCCATTTTTAATAAAATATAAAGGAGAAGGAAAATGGAACTAATAAATAAAATCAGTATGAATAAAGTACCTTTTATCCTACTATTACTTTGCCTTTTTACCAACTGCAGTAAAGATACTGACGGAGAAAATAGCGGTACAACATATAGCTATTATTATCCTACTGATGAAACAGCAATCACAGCAAGCGAAATTGGTACCGGAACTGGAGCTTTTGATCCAAAAGGTATTGCTGTAGCAAACAATAAATTATACATATGTAATGGTGATGTATTAGAAATTTTTGATGCCACCACTTTAAAATACATCAAAACAATTTCAAACTACACAAAAGGCACAACAACGATTGCGCTTACTAAAATTTCCTCTGTATCTATTGATAAGGGTAGAATCTACGTAGGAAGTCGTGATTCAAGACTTTTTGTATTTGATGAAAATACAAATGCAGGAATTAGTACGGTAGGAGATGGACAATGGTGGAATACCTTCGTACACGTTTTTGGTGTTGTGGTAAAAGACGGGCTAATTTTTGTTAAAGAAAAGGAAACCTCTATTAAAGTTTTTGAAACATCACAAATAACAGAAAATAGTAACTGGGATCTAAAACCAATAGCCAAATTAAATACCTTAAACGGTTTTGATCAAATCTATTCATTAGACGTAGTCTCAGGAAATCTAGTCGTAGCAGGAAGAGATGCAAAAAGCTATTTGTATTACAACATTGCAAATATTAAGGCTAATGCGGCAAATTCATTAGACGAACCAATCAAACCGACAACTGCACCTTTTTCTGATGCAAAACCTATTGCAATTTCTTTTAGTGAAAATTGGGCTATTGCAACAGAAAATATTGGAAGTTTGAACTATCTGCGCATGTATCCAAAAGAAGAGTTTATGAATAAAAATTATACTGCAAGAATTAATGCTAATGACATTATGGGAGTAAATCCTTTTGGAAGTATTGTTAGCGTAGCAGAAATGAATGATCGTATTTTTTTATCGGATAATACAAATAAAAAAATCAGAGTTATAAAACTTAATCACTCCACAATTACCGAACAAAAATAGATTATTTCAAAAATATCAAATTTTAAAAACAGGCCCCAAATATATAAATATATTTGGGGCCTGTTTTTTTTTAAGCGAAAGGGGTTACTATAAAATAGTAATAATTTATAGTTTAAATTTAATTCGTAATTTAGTTTATAATCAAACTAAAACGAATCACTCTTAAACCTAATAATATGCGTTATATCCTTCTACTGTCAATATTGCTTTTGACTACATCATGTAAAAAAGAAAATAAATCACAAACTCTTCAGAATTATTTTACTTACAATCAAAAAAATACCATTGAATCTGCAGGTGTCCAAATGATTCCTATCAAAACGCCTGTCGGAGAATTCAAGGTATGGACAAAAAGATTTGGAAATAATCCCAAAATAAAAATACTATTGTTACATGGTGGTCCAGCAATGACACATGAATACATGGAGTGTTTCGAAACTTTCTTTCAACGTGAAGGATTTGAGTTCTACGAATATGATCAACTAGGTTCTTACTACAGTGATCAGCCAAAAGATAGTAGTTTATGGATAACTGAACGATTTGTAGAGGAGGTAGAACAAGTTCGCAAAGCCATTGGAGCTGACAACAATAATTTTTACGTCTTAGGAAATTCATGGGGTGGAATTCTGGCTATGGAATATGCATTAAAATATCAAAAGAATCTTAAAGGGTTATTGGTTTCAAATATGGTAGCAAGCGCACCTGAATACGGAAAATATGCCGATGAAGTGCTCGCAAAGCAAATGAAACCAGAAATTCTTGAAGAAATCAGAGCATTGGAAGCTAAAAAAAAATTTGCTAATCCTCGTTACATGGAACTATTGATTCCTAATTTTTACAAAGAGCATTTATGCAGATTAGCAGAATGGCCAGATGGCTTAAATAGAGCCGTTAAACATACAAATGGAGAGATTTACACTATGATGCAAGGGCCAAGCGAGTTCGGAATTAGTGGACGTTTAGCGAAATGGGATATAAAAAATCGCTTAAAAGAAATCGAGATTCCAACTTTAATGATAGGTGCCAAATATGATACTATGGATCCCAAAGCCATGGAAGAACAAAGTAAATTAGTTCAAAAAGGACGCTTTTTATATTGCCCAAACGGAAGCCACTTAGCAATGTGGGATGATCAGCAGGTATTTATGAAAGGGGTAATAAAATTTATTAAAGATGTTGATACTAATAAATTTTAAAAATGCTTATTTAAAAAGACATTTTTACAAAATCCCCTAATCACCGACAGCAACCACTTTATAAAAATAAAATATAATAAAAATATCGTTTATCAAAAGAATAATCTTGGCGTTTCCCTCCGGGCCGGGCTGTCCGCTCTATCTTTTGCGATAGACGTTTTGGGTTTAAAAAGAAGTTTAGGTTGTCGCAAAAGGATACCGCTCCCATCCCTAACGCGGTTTACAATCATCAAGAAGTCCGGTTTTCAGAAGAAATTCCAACTTTTAAATCCCAAATTCCAATCCGGAGTACTGCATACTTTTATTTTTCAGAAGAAATTTGACTCAGCAACTGTCATGTGACCGCAAAGAACACAAAGGGATTACGCAAAGTTCGCCACAATAAGCTTTGCGACCTTAACATGACAGCAGCAAACAGACAGTAAAAAAACCTTTGCGCCCTTTGCGGTAAAATTTCAGTGCACTTTTCGGTAAAAAAACACGAAGTAATATAAAACAAAAAACCCCGTTCGTTAGAACAGGGTTTTT
>NZ_JADKPT010000008.1 GCF_015351595.1 Flavobacterium sp. LC2016-12
GCTATAAAATCGTTCCAATATTTGTATATATGCTTCTACATTTTCTGGAATAGTATACATAAGATATCTTCTTGTGATACTGGTAATTTTACTTTTCAATATTATAAGCTTAGCTGTATTCTTTATCTCGTAAATATTACGAGAGAAATCTACTATATTTTTTAAATTCATTTTATAATTATTCAATTATCTATGGTAACCAGTTTTGCATAACCAATTTACAAAAAAAAAGAAGGTAATATTATTGAATTGATTTCCATAAAAAAAGTGAAATTAATGCTTATCGGATCATTAGCTTTTTTTAATTTTTCGAAAAGCTAGTTTTTGTATCATGTAAAAATGTGTTCGAGCACATTTTTTTTGTTTTTTTGTTATGAAGTGTGATTATTTTAATTATGTTTGCGCATATTTCGTAAAAAAATATACTCGTAGTTAATTTTATTAAATGAATCTACTCTTTTATTAAAAGATAAATGGCTCATGAATTGAGATGTATCGACTTATCCCCATCAGATCTTAATTGATTTGGGAAGTATTAAAAATATAGCGGAATGAAATTCCTTCACCGGCAAGATTCCCCTAATGGACGAATTAAAGATTACTAGGTCTTTATGAGCAATAATCTTTGTCCAGGAATATAAGTGTGAGAATATTTAATTATAAAAATTAAAAGGCATTATGCTTAAAATCGCGTACTATTTATTTGTATTGAATATCTTTTTTACTGTTTATTAGATATATATTAAAAAGTGGCCTCCTGTAAAGCTCTTAAATCTGAAGAAAATTCAACTTAATCGAAACCATATAAATCTATGAAAGCAAATACACGTCGTTCTTTTCTAACAAAATCTATTGTGGGTGTAACCGGAGCTATGGCGGCAAGTGCATTGCCTTTATCTGCTTTTGCAAATGAGACAGAGGTAGATTTTTCCTCTATAGAAGGATCTCATACTTTTTTGACTAAACCTTATTTACAGGCGCCAGGAGTTGACAGCATGACGATTATGTGGCTCACCAATTTAAAATGCCTGAATTGGGTAGAGTTTGGTGAAACTGAAAAGTTAGGCCAAAAAGCACAACAAGTTATAAACGGAATGCTTAATACCCATTCTAAGATAAATTGTGTAGAATTAAAAGATCTTAAACCTAATACACAATATTTTTATAAAGTTTTTTCAAAACAAATTATAAAGTTTCAACCTTATAAAATGACTTTTGGAGAAATTATCACAAGTGAAACTTATTCTTTTACAACGTTGGATCCTAAGGCCGAGAAAGTAACCTGGCTGATTTTAAATGATTTGCACGACCGACCGGAATCATTTGGAGAATTGATGGCAATCAATCAGAACAAACCGTATGACTTTGTTTTTTTAAACGGAGATATGTTTGATTATCAAATTGATGAAACTCAGGTTATCAATCATTTGCTGAACCCTTGCAGTTTGTTTTCAACTGAAAAACCATTTTTATATGTTAGAGGTAACCATGAAACCCGAGGAGAATTCTCCAGGAATCTTTATGATTATTACTATAATTATGATGACAGGGAATATTATTCTTTTCAAATAGGACCCGTCTTTGCAATGGTTTTAGATACTGGTGAAGACAAAGAAGATTCACATCCTGTTTATGGTGGGGCAGTTGATTTTGATCACTATAGGGAAGAACAAGCGATTTGGTTAGAGAGCCAAATGAAAATGAAAGCTTTTAAAAAAGCACCTTTTCGGGTAGTGATGATGCATATCCCGCATTTTCATTCTGATGATGCGCACGGTACTGTGCATTGCAGACAACTTTTTCAGCCTTTATTCGAAAAGTATAAAATAGATTTATTTATAGCGGGACATACACACGAATATGGATTGTATGCCCCCAACAAGGAGCATTCGTACCATTTTGCTATTGGAGGAGGTCCTGAAACCGGAACAAGAACATTGACCAGAATTGAGGCTACTTCAAAAAAATTGAATTTAACCATGTTTAAAGATGATGGAACAGAAATCGGTCAGTTTAATCTGGATTCGAAAAGATAGAACCTCTCGATCTCCTTTGATAATATCGAATTAACAATATAAATTAATTTCTCATCGAAATTAATTTTTGTAAGTGATTGATTTCTTAGATTTGTAGTATGCACCAAAAACTCTTTTTATCATGCCAATAATTGAACAATCAGAATATGATTCTCCTTCTATTATGCATCGTAACAGGCATATTTCTACTATTTATGCTGCTTTGTTTAAAAAGTTTGACGCTCCGGGATATATTAGGAAAAAACATGAGTTGAATGATGGAGATTTTATCAATATCGATTTTATTATAAACGATCCTAAAAAAGCAGTGATTTTATGTCATGGTTTAGAAGGAGATTCTCGTCGAACTTATAATAATAGCTGTGCGGTTTATTTTCAACAAAAAGGTTTTTCAGTTTTCGCATGGAACAATCGTACCTGCGGCGGAGAAATGAATCGTCTGCCGAGACTTTATCATCATGGAGCTGTCGATGATCTTGATGAAGTGGTTCAGTTTGTTTTGAAAAAAGGATTTGAAGATGTTTATTTGATCGGATATTCAATGGGAGGTGTGCAGCTTCTGAATTATTTGGGATGGACAAAAATCGATACGCGTATAAAAGCAGCAGTTTCGATTTCAGTGCCAACTCATATCGCTACAAGTGCAGAAGTACTTAAGCAAGGCTTTAACAGAGTCTATTTAAAGAACTTTACAATTGATATTAAGAGAAAACTCAAATACAAGGCAGAACAGTTTCCTGATTTTATAAACAGCGATCAAATTGATAAAATTTCTTCTTTTGATGAAGTTGATCATTATTTCACTGCGCCGTTGCATGGTTTCGCAAGTCGTGATGATTATTATCAGCGTGTCTCTCCGGAATTTTCCCTTAAAAACATTACAACTCCGGTTTTAATTATTAATTCTCTTGACGACCCTTTTTTAGGCGAAAGATGTTACCCCAGAGCTATAGCGCAAGATAGTGCCTATGTTTATCTTGAAACTCCAAAATATGGTGGACACTGCGCGTTTCCATTGCGTGATTCAGAGTATTCGTATGCTGAGAAAAGAGCTTATGAATTTTTTAAATCTTGTTGATCAAATGAGAGATTTTTAAAACTTAGTTAAAAAAGTATTGTACTTTTTAATTAAGATGCTCCGAATTTTTGAATCTTAGATAATCGTATCTATAAGGAGGGTCTGAAAAATAAATAAAATCAGGAATTTTAGTTAAAAAAATAGTAGTTATATATTTTTTTAAATTGTTATTAATATGTTGATAAATAATGGTTTATAGTTTATTTTGATGAAGGATTCAAAGTAATAAATATTTATATTTGAAATTAATTAACGGCTTATTAATTTAAAATATTTATTATGGAAAAAGCTATACAATTAAAAGTACGCAAGGAGTTAAATGGACAGCAGCAATTGAATATAATTAGATTGAAAGGGAGCTTAATTTCCAAAGGTTATACAGAAATTATACATATTCTGGATCAGGATGATGAATTTCATATCAATTCATTTGAAACTCCGGTTGAAACTACTAATGAAGTGCAAGAATATATTAAAGCATTCATAACAAGAGAAAATCTGATGGATACAATTTCACTATACAAATGATTATCAAAATAATTAACCAATCAAAAAAATAATGATTAAAGCAGTATGCGTTTATTTTATTTGAGACTCTATTGTAAGTATTTAAAATGTTAATTTATTAAAGAATATATAATTTTCTTATTCAAAAATATTATTATTTAGAATAGATAAAAATAGTTTTGTTTTGTAGGTGTTCAACACTTACATTTGCACAATTAAAATCAATTCTAAATAAAAATGAAAGTAAAATTTTTACTCCCGCTATTGAGCTGTTGCTTAATATTGCTTACTGCAGTAAGTTCCTTCGCACAGACAGGTACTTTAAGAGGTACAGTTTCGTTGTCTAATAATGAAGCTGCAGACAATGTGACAATAATTCTTAGAGGGACTCACATCGGGACGACTACAGATGCTCAGGGAAATTATGAAATCAAAAACATCAAGCCAGGTAATTATACTGTAAAAGCTTCTGTAGTTGGATTTTCATCAAAAGAAAAAAACATTACCATAACGGCAGGTAGTGAAGTTGTAGAAAATTTTACATTAATAACGACATCTGAAGCTCTTACTGAAGTTTTTGTGAAAGGAAATGCGAATAAGTATACCAAATCAGAAAGTCAGTATGTATCAAGAATGTCTGTTAAAAACCTTGAAAACTCACAAGTATACAATGTTGTAACTAAGGAATTGATCAAAGATCAGTTAGTTACAAACCAGGATGAAGCATTGAAAAATGTTCCAGGTTTATACCAGTTATGGGGTGCTACAAATCGCGCGGGTGATGGTGCTTCCTGGTATTCATTACGTGGATTTACTACTCAAAGTTTAGTGAGAAATGGTCTTGCCGGAAAAGTAAACAGTAATACTGATGCTGTCAATCTTGAAAGAATTGAAGTTATAAAAGGACCATCTGCTACACTTTTTGGAAATGTAGTTTCTTCATACGGAGGATTAATCAACCGTGTAACTAAAAAGCCTTATGAAAATTTTGGTGGAGAAATCTCATACCAAAATGGAAGTTATGGCTTTAACCGTTTAACAGCTGATATCAATACAGCAGTTAATGACGACAATACAGCATTGTTTAGATTAAATGCTGCTTTCGGTAATGCAAATACTTTTCAGGATTTCGGTTCTTCAAGAAGCTTTTTTATAGCACCATCTTTCTCTTATAAAGTGAACGATAAACTTACAATCTCTATTGATGCCGAAATAGGAAATCAGGACAATTCAGGTATGTCTTTGATTTATCTTCCTTACGGAGTTTCAATCGCTGATTTAGGAGTTAATAATGCTAAAGATCTTGATATTAACTTCAAAAGATCATTCTTAGGAGATGAATTTCTGACAAATACTAAAACATTGAATGTGTTTGCACAGGCTAACTATCAAATCTCTGAGGAATGGACTTCACAGTCTGTATTTAGCAGCAGTTCTAATAAAGCTGCTGGTTTACAAACATGGTTTTACCTAATGCCAAATCAAAAATTATCAAGAAATGCATGGGATGCAAATGGAAAAGATAATGCTATTGAATTCCAACAAAATTTTAATGGTGATTTCATGATTGGATCAATGAGAAACCGCTTTTTAGTAGGTGGTGATTTATATTACGGTTCAAATAAATTAGGATACCAAAGTTTACCAGGTTATGCTGCTTTTGATGATGTAAATTATACTGGAACAGCAGTAAATTATTATGATTTTAACCCAACCAATGTAAAGAATGCACTTGTTGGAAAGGGTAATTCTCCATATACTACTAACAGCTCTATATCAACATATAGCGCATATGTTGCAGATGCAATTAACGTAACAGAAAAATTAATCCTTTCTGCAGCAGTACGTTTTGATTATTTTGAAAACCAAGGATCATATGACGCTGTAACAAACACAAAAGCAGATACATTCTCTCAAACTGCATTTTCTCCAAAATTTGGTGTTGTTTATCAAATCGTAAAAGATCAGGTTTCTGTATTTGGTAATTACCAAAATAGTTTCACTAACAAAGGATTCTTGAATGCAAATGTTGACGGTGCTCTTCAAATGAAACAATTTGATCCGGAAAAAGCGAATCAGTTTGAAGGAGGAGTAAAAGTAAATGCATTCCAAAATAAAGTAAGTGCTACAATTAGCTACTATGATATTAAAGTTAAAGATATCGTAATCGCTGATCCAAATTTACCAAATGCAAGTATTCAAAATGGCACACAATATAGCAAAGGTTTTGAATTAGAGCTTACAGCTAATCCAATTCCTGGATTAAATCTTCTTGTGGGATACTCAAATAATAATTCTAAATTAAACGGTTTGAGACCAGTAACAGCAGGACCTGAGAATCTAATCAACTATTGGTTTAGCTATAACTTGCAAACAAGTAAACTTAAAGGATTAGGATTAGGTTTTGGAGGTAATTATGGAGATGCAACTTATATTTACAACAATGGACCAGGTGAAACTTTTGAACTTCCATCATATACAGTAGTAAATGCCGCATTATACTATGATCAGCCTAAATACAGAGTGTCATTAAAAGTTAATAATCTTACTGACGAATTGTACTTTAATGGTTACACAACAATAAACGTACAAACACCTAGAACGTTTATGGGATCTTTGGCATACAAATTTTAATAGATCCATTAAAATACTAAAAGCACCTTTTAAAATATAAAAGGTGCTTTTTTTGTTTTTATATGAACGTTGGTTTTTCTTTTGCGCCCATAATAAGAAGCCATAAGCAGATTCCAATTTCCCCTAATGCTGATGGCATACTTACATATTGTGAAATACCAAAAGTTGAATAGTTGGAAATTAAAGTATTGCCAATAAAATTGATTAGATAACCAATACAGCCAAGCATCAATAAAATGCCAAAGAATTTCGGTAAGATACCAGATTTATAAACCAAATAACCAAAAGGAAACAACCATAGTCCCCAAAATATCGAAACCATTAGAATTCCATTGTCATATTGGTTAAGATAAAACATCACTTGATTTTGGAGCTGCTCATTTGCATTAGAAATCGGACTATTATTAATAAGAGAAAGAACGGCAAATTTATTTTGGATGTTAATGAATGAAATCGGAACGCTAATTACAGCTAAAAGTACCATCAACTTTGCGTAGAATTCGTTTACTGGGTTTAGGAGTTTATAAAGTGCAATCGGCAATATCAAAAAGAAACTATAACAGACTAACCCGCTTACAATTCCAAATCGAAAAAGGGTTTCAGATTCTTTTATAGCATTAAAAGTAGCTGTTGGATTATCCCAAAAGATAACTTTAGAAGGTACGTACGCCAAACTGAAAACTCCTGTAAGCACTACAACAAGATATAATAATCCTGCAATTCTCGCCTTTTTTTTATTTGATGTCATTTCTTTAGATGATTATGTTAAGTCGGTTTTTTTTGGCCATTTAATAGCTGTCCAGACAATTACAAAAGTTAATACACTTTCTAAGATCGCATAAAAAACATAAAATGCCCGCCATTCAGAGATTGATGTGATTGCTATTAATAACATAATAGCGGTGAAAAACAAACCAACTAAAATGTTCAGCAACTTGTTTAATCGAGGTTTTGCAAGAATAGAAAAACAAACCATAAGTGCCGGAATTGCCAGTAATAAAGAAGCTAGAAATAGTTTTACAGGGCTGTTTAGTAAATTGTTTCCATCAATTAAGCCCGCTGTTTTTCCAGGTATATAAAGCTCAAAATAGTCACCATACAGATAAAAAAAAGTTACAGACGCCCATAAAAATGCCAGTTTAATTTTAATATTGATTTTGAAATCTTCAAGAACAGCTTTTTTCATCTTTTTGAGGTTTAGCTTGTTTTAAACTTTTAGTAAGACGATTAGGCGTTGATAATGTTACAGTTAGTGTTAGGATTAATTTGAACTAGTAAGAAGGAGGGCTGGAGAAGGGGTTAGAATGTTTTGATGTAATTAATCGCAAAACTTTTTCCATCATATGAAGGCGAAATAAAAGAGGTCGATTTATCCTCTTTTTTGCCAAATAGTTTGCGTGTCAAATAAGGATTCATCCAATATGCTGCTTTGGTACATAGTATTCCAATTCCGGCTCCGGCCGCTACATCGGTTAGCCAATGTCTGTTATTATACATTCTGAATATTCCTGTTCCGGCCGCAATGGCATAACCAGCTACACCATACCATATCGATTTGTCTTTATATTCCTGATATAAAAATTCGGCACCTGCAAAGGCAATTGCTGTATGTCCCGAAGGAAAAGAATCATTTGAAGTTCCATCGGGTCTTTCAACATTGGTGATCGATTTTAATCCGAAAACAGTTCCGACAGTTAGAATAGTGGAGGTAGCTAAAATAACAGAACGATCTCTTATATTATTTTTTCCTTTTACACCAAAAACGTTAAGAGCATATACAGAAACAGCGGGAACATATCTTGTAAAATCGTCTATTGTTACCTTGGTATCTATGTTTTCGGTAATCTCGTCACGAATCTGAAAATTAAAACTTTTTATCTGTCCACTTTCGATTCCCCAAAATCCATATCCAATTAAAAGACCGGGTATAATAAGTTGTTTATAATTGAAACGTATATTTCTAACAGTATCAGTCTGAATACTGTCTGTTATCTTTGTGTTTTGTGAGAAAGCATTATAAGATATCAGTGGTAAAAGTATAAGAAGACTAATTTTTCTCATTTATAAATTATTATATGATGATGGAATTTGATCTAAAACTTTATAAACAAACGTTTTCTGTGGAGTGATTTATTTTTTAATAGAATAAAGATGCTAATTTGCTACTTGCTTTGGCTTTCGAACTTCTTTATTTTCTCCTTAAGTTCTAAATTTTCTTTGGTTAAGAAATCAATTTGATCCAATAGTCCAGTTGGAACTGTTAAAAGTTGTTTTGTAAAATTTGTGGATATGTAATCCTTTTTGGAATTATCTTCAAAAACTTCGCTTCTGTCCACACCTAATACTTTTGCTATTTTATTCCATTCGTCTATATTAATTTGCGTTAAACCACGCTCTTTTCGGCTGTAAGTGGCTTGGGTCATATCGAGCAGATTAGCCATTACATCCTGCGTTATTTCTCGCTTTAAACGCATTTCTTGTAATTTGATCTTTTTCAATTTTTAAAATGAATTATAATTTAGATTAGTAATACGATCCGTAATTATTGGAGATTATTTTGCTTTTGCGGTAAGTATAAGGGGATTATAAATACTAAAATAGAGAAAAAGTGTGCACAAAATATTGCCTATGCGATATCTTAAGCAAAAATTAATTTTTGACAGAACTAAAGATAATCGGTTTAAAAAAGTCTTTTTTGTGTAGTAGAAAATAATAATGTAGGTAGTGTAACTTGTTTTTTAGGTTTTTAATTGTACTGATTATTGTTTTTTTTGGGGTATAAATCTTACGTATAAATACGCAAATTTTAAAATTAAGTTATCGGAATGTAATTTCTTAAGCCTATATAAAAAGTAATTTTAAAAAGAGGTAAAAAGGTAAATAAAACAGGTTGTTTTGCTTTAACAAATGTTTAATACATTTAAGTTTTTAAAATTCTAAAAGCCCTATTAAAGCAGATTTGTTTTTTGTAAGAAATAATTTGGCATTAATTTTGTAAAGTGCTATTTTTTAAGTGATTTATGTAACATGTGTAAATTAATTTTAAAAAACAACTATAAATAAAAAAAATAAATGCATAAAAATTTAACTAAAAAAAGTTCCACAAATTTGATAATAATTGTTAATATTGTTACAAAGAAAAAGCCTGTGAGATGCTCAGGATTATTTTTTTGAGTCTAAATTTGATTTTATTATGCGTTCACAAATTCACTATATGTCTATGATTTAAGCTCAGTGTATTCAAGTTAGTTAAATTGCTAAAGCCCCTCAGATTATGGATTTATTCTTTTCAATAAAGTTTGTAAAATGTATTTCTATATCTGCTAATCTATCACAAACCAAAACAACAACCAAACTAATAACCTATGGCAAAACGACTACCCAAACTACCTCCTTTACTACAAAGTAAAATCTACAAAACCGGACAAACCAGAAGCGCAAATGATGATGTGATTTTTCAAAACAGGGCCAATAGAAATGGTACTGTTTTGATACCTTTCGAGTCAATTCATTTGTTCGATATTTCCGTTTTCACTTCTGACAGATTTGAAAGTGGTTTTATTGTTGTCCTCAGCCCTGAAGAGTACTACACAAATCCTGAAACATTAGTTTTAATGAAAGCCAGGAAGTTAAAACTTGGCGTCAATGCCATCTTGCTTTATGAGACAAGGGCACAATGGAATGAATTTAATCCTTATAAAAATAAGCTTGCTATAGCCGAAAAAAGAACATCTCCTATAGATGGTCATTTTGTTGCAAGAATTCTATCGTCAACTTCAAAAGACGAAGAAAAGATTGTTCTTGGTTTTAATACCAGCAGTTGCAAAGGTGCCGGAATCAGAGTCGCAGAATATGCCTCTCTTTTAACGATAAAATCTTCTCACTTACAATTAGAATATTTATTCTGGCTCTGTTACAATTCCAAAGAAGTAGCACTTGGTGCCGGAATGACAGAAAGTGAGATAGAAAATCGAATGGCAGCTATAAATACTGCTTGTAGTAATCAAAAATTATCTAATACGGACCGACTTTACAAGACCCGAATTATTGATAATTCTAAAAACACGATTTGTCCGCTTTGTTTAAAAAAATTAAGTGCAGAGGCTTTTCTACTTAATTTTTTTGAATCTGCTGAAAAGTCAGATATGGATAAAGAGATTAGTCCTATAAACCTTTTTTACATTAATCAGCTGAAGACTGGAGAATTCAATCATGTCCCTTATAATTTGGCGTGGGGACATCAGAACTGCAATATGATTTGTAAAGAAACTGGTGTAATCGAAACTATTAAATGGATGAAAGAAGTGGTGGTAAATACCATTATTTTCAACAAGGATTCATCTAATTAAAGGTTTAAAATGGGTTAAGGATTACTTAAACGGATATTTTGAACGAAAATATTACGTTCTAAAAATCGAAAAAATCCCGCAAATAATAAATCAAGCTATTTAGAAAAAAGCCATTTGTACTCAAAAGTAATTTTTAGCCATAGATAGAAATTACAGTTTTTTAGGCTTTTCTGTATTTAGATTATAAGACATTTTTCAGATCAATTATTCAGGATTATAAAATATAAAATGCAATAACGATTTAAAAAAGCTGTCTTTTTGATTTATTTAAAGTGGTATCAAATATTGAAAAAAAATCATCAAAAAAAAAGAAAAAATGTTTAGCGACTTAAGAAAAAAATATATAGAAAATTATAGTGGTTTTCCAAAAGAAATTTGGATTCTGGCATTAATAACCTTCATAAACAGAACCGGGACAATGGTTATTCCATTTCTCTCAAAGTATATGAGAGAGAACCTGCACTTTGAATATAATCAGATTGG
Organism: Flavobacterium sp. LC2016-12; assembly: GCF_015351595.1. Taxonomy (GTDB): domain Bacteria; phylum Bacteroidota; class Bacteroidia; order Flavobacteriales; family Flavobacteriaceae; genus Flavobacterium. The sequence continues at coordinate 11,088 of NZ_JADKPT010000008.1, forward strand.
TTGGGTTATGGTTTGCTTTGGTGTCGGTTCTTTTATAGGCACGTGGTTAAGTGGGGTGTTGTCTGATAAAATTGGATTTTATAAAGTAATGATAGGAAGCCTTTTTGGAAGCGGACTAATATTCTTTGCTTTACAGTATACAACATCATTTGAAGGGTTTTGTATTGCAATTCTTCTTTTAACAACTATTGCAGATATGTTCAGACCGGCAATGTTGGTTTCTTTAAATACCTATACCCGAAAAGAAAATAAAACCAGAGCACTGGCTTTGGTAAGGGCGGCAACAAGCCTGGGATTTTTATTTGGCCCTCCTTTGGGTGGTCTTATAATTATACTAATTGGTTATAAATATCTTTTTTATGTAGATGCGGCCACCTGTATTCTGGCAGTTTTAGTTTTTGTTCTTTTAGTTAAAGAAAGAAAACTACCTTTTAAACTCAAAACACACAATATTGGAGTAGACAAATATGCAATATTAAAAGATAGAACTTTTATAATGCATATGTTCATTTCGCTCATAACAGGGATTATGTATTTTCAGGTATTTACAACATTGACACTATATCATAAAGAACAATTTAATTTATCAGAAATAAACAGTGGTTTGCTTTTAAGTTTTAGCGGTATATTAACGTTACTGTTTGAGTTACCAATTGTTAATTATGTAGAAAAGAACAAAATGAATAAGTTGAATGTTATAATGGTTGGTTTGTCATTTATGGTGCTTAGTTATGTTCTTCTGCTCTTGAATGATAAGTGGTATGGAATATTGTATGTGATGATGTTTTTTATGACTCTTGGAGTAATGTTAACTTTTCCCTTTTCAAACTCATTTGCTATGACCAGATCACATAATAATCAAGAGGGTAGGTACATGTCAGTTTTTACCATGAGTTTCAGTCTTGCACATATACTAAGTGCTAAAACAGGTATGGAAATTGTCGCGTACGCAAGTTACAGAGCTGACTTTATATTTATGAGTTTAATTGGTTTATTGGCTATTACGCTTTGCTATTGGCTGGTGAGGGCGGTTGAAAAAGAAACAATAGAAACTAAAATAAAAATAGTGCAATCCATTTTTGTCGATAAAAGCAAGAAGAGATAATCTGCTTTGATACGAGAATGAATTTATTTAATTTTTTTTCAATGTTTGAATAAAAATGAGCTTCTCATAATTATTAAAAAAACACCTTAAGATGAAAAAATATATTGCACTAAAAGTCATAATTATTTTTATTTTTTTAGTTCCGTCGAGTTTGATTTCGCAAGAACTCTATGCCGGAATTGAGGTAGGAAGTAAGGGAGTAAAAATGTCTGTAATAAATGTCCAAAACATTAAAAAAGGAAAATATGAAGTAGTTGATTTTTGGACAGAAAATGTCGCCATCGCAAAAGGGATAGCCGTAGATGGAAAATTAGCCGCAAATGATATTGATACTGCCTTTGATGTAGTGGTGAAAAATTATACGAAACTTGTTAAGGAATACAAAATTGAAGAGAAAAACATCTTTATTGTGGTCTCTTCCGGAGTTGGAATGGCTCAAAATGTAGATATTTTACTTCAGAGATTGTATGTTTTTACTAATATTAATGTAGGGATAATTACTGCAGATACAGAAGCAAAGCTATTGTTAAAAGGATGTATTCCGCCAAAAGAGTATTCTGATTCCTTGATTCTTGATATTGGCGGAGGAAATACTAAAGGCGGATATGTGGAGAAATTTAATGAAGATGATATTTTGGTATTTTACCCTGTAACTTTAGATTTAGGGACAGTAACTTTTACAGAGAAAATAAGCAAGAAAGCGAAAACCAATTCAATTGATGAGTTTAATGAATTGTTGTTGACAGCTTTACCTGAGTTAAAAGAGCAGACAGATCGTTTGTATGAGAAAAGTCCAAAAATTTTCAACAAAGATAAAATATACATGTCCGGAGGTGCAGTTTGGGCATTCTATACGTTGTATAAAGGAAATAGTGCAATAGAAAATTTTAGTCCATTTGAAGTTAAGGATGTTGAAGCTTATAATACAATGATAAAAACGGATTATGCAAAATTTGAAGCCTTAGCAACACAAAACAAGGATGTTGAAAAGGTATTGAAAACCTATTCTCAAAAATACTTAATTGCGGCCAATTCACTATTACTGACCTTATTAGAGAAAATGCCTGACATCAAATCTAAAAAGATCTATTTCACAAAACAAGGACAAATGGCCTGGCTGCTTTCTTATATTGCTGATTCTGCAAGAAGAGCAAAAAACATCCATTAGGATTAACTTATTTTTTAAGTAATAATTTGTTCTTGAATACGCCGAAATAAGCGATTTAAAGTGTTGTAATTGCTGATTTTGACAACAAGAAGGGCTTCAATGTATGTGGGAAATAAATGAATCAAATAATCAATAAAAAACCAGTAATCTCATCGATTACTGGTTTTTTATTGATTATTTGTAAAGAGCAATCTGGTAAACAACGCTCTCTATTCGCATCAAACATATAATTCTAGGTAAGCAGATAGTTTAATTTTTAATTCTAAAATCGGGCTTTTTTCTCATAGATGTGCTGGCAAAAAGCTGATCATTTTTAAGTTTTATAAAGTCTATTCCGAATTGCTTGTCCTGATACCAATTACTGATAAGGGAATTGAAGTCTTTATTTTGAGTTATTCCAATAACCTTGGTGTCATTAATGAGGAGATCTTTTAAAATTATTTGATCTAAATATTCATCGGAAATTGAAATTGCATCAGCAAATACAATAAGGTGACTAAATCCTGATATTACCGAATTGGTTAATGTAAGAAAGGTATTCTCCCTAATTAATATTGCTTCGTGCTTAAGTCCTTCAATTTCAGTTCCAATATCTTCCGTATGCATCATGGTGAAATTCGTAGCATTTACCCTTGTCATTTCTTTTTTGCTGTCTAAAACCTCTCCTTTTCTTGTGTCGACAGTTTCCATTTCAAAACATCGGGATCCATAGCTATCTGACAAGAATGGGCTCCTAATTGCAATACTGTTAGAGATATTGCATTGAACACCCTGAGTAAAATCAAAGTCATCATCGGCTGATCGCAGAGATACTAAATGACTGGTATTTATATAGCCTCCATAGAACTGAAAGGAATCCTCATCAGATGAGGTAACCTGTATATATTCTATTTTTGTTTTTGCTCCAACCCCTGCTAATGATAATCCGTTTATAGGCTTATTATGACTTGTTTTTTTTCCTGAAAATTCAATTCTGATATATTTTAAAATACCAGAGTCACTGTCTTTGTTATTTCCACCATAAAGTGCTTTTTGTTGGTCAAGCTCAAAATCCAAAGTACCAATTCCTCCAGTTTTATTTATTGGAGCATCCCCTAAAATAATAATACCTCCCCAGTCTCCAGGATTTCTATCTCCGGAGTTTTTGTTGGAGGTAAAAACGATTGGGTCAGTTTCAGTACCATCCGCGATGATTTTGGCGCCTTTTGTAATTACTAATGTGGTCAAAATCTGAGTGTCACACCTTATCAATGTACCTGGCTGAATGGTCAAAGTTACATTTGGGGCAACATAAACGGTACCAACCAAAACATAAACATTTTCTTTTTTTAATGTCATGTTTGAACTGATTGTTCCCGTTAATATTATAGAGGCTTCGTTATAGCTAGTCGTTTTGGGATTGAAATTTGTCCACATGTTCAACCAATTGGTATCACCATTAATACCTTTAGTATTCTGTGCTTTAATTAATAGTGTGAAAGTAAAAAATACAAGTAATAGTAATTTCTTTTTCATAACTTCTTTTTTTAAAATTTATTTAAAAAAAAAGGCCAGCCACTAAAAGCCAGCCATTTTACGATTTCAAAGCCATTATAATTTAGAAGCAATTTCTTTTTTATACTTGTTAAGAATTGATTTCGTCATCCCTAAGTTAGCTTTCGTTGAGTCAACTGCCAGATAAATCATATACATGTTGTTATCAGAAATATCAATAATATGAATTTGAGATGTTAAGGTAATCATGATATCTGATACAATCTGATTTTTTAGCCCTAAAGCACTAATTGCATTCATTTTTGCTTTTACAACTTCAAGGTTGAAAGCAGATGCTAATTCAGGATCAAAATCTGCAACGTCAGAAAGTGAAAAGTAAGACATTCCACTTTGAATTTCAGCAACTGAAACTGCGATAAATCCTGGTACATTTTTTTGAAGATCTTCTCCGAATTGGTTTAAAAAGTCTGACATAGTTTTAGTATTTAATTGGTTTTTTTTAATTTTTTTCATTTTGTTTTCAACTGCAGTTTTGACTTTACAAATATATTTTGAAAAACATTTTGAATTCTTTTATGTTTGAATTGATTTCTTACTTTTTTTACATTTTTTTTGTAAAAACATTTTGTTTTTAAAACTTTTTTTTGAAAAACGTTGATAATGAGGTATTTGAGTTTTGTTATTTTGTAACCATTAAGTGGTTGTTTTTAGATATATTTGAATTATTTGCTTTTTTGATCTAATTTGTTTGTAATCAATTGTTTATGTTTTATTTTTTTTACCATACAATGGTGCTATAATTTTATATATTTATTAATTATGTTTTGTTTAAGCTGTTTATATTCTGTTAGTTGTGTTTTGTTTTGTTGTTTTTTACCCCTTTAATGGTTTTATTTTGTTAAAAAAAACTTTTTTATTCTTACAAATTATAGGATGAAAGTAAAAACGTTATTTTCTGAATGATTTTATGTAAAAAGGGACATAAATTTTGGGTTTGATTTTAATAAAATTGATTCCCTCGCAGAGAGAAAAAATAATTCAAAAAGCTTGTGATAAAAAGGAAATCAATGTTTCTATCCTGAAAAAGAATAATTATCATAAACTTCGCGTGCCATAATTTTGCCACGATGACTTTGGGGTTTGTATAAATATTTGCAAAGTACTTTAAATGAAAAAAAACAAGGAACCTTTATATTGAAAGGTTTTAGGTATCCTTTGACTCTTAAATTTTACTAATCTTTTTTTGATTGTTGTCATATAAATTCTGCACATTTGTAGTTATGTTACTACAAGCTTTTGAATTCAATTTTTACTTTATACCATTATATTTGTAATAGAGAGATTTATTACGGTTTATGGTAGAAACCCAACTTGTCGACGTGACAAGTTGGGTTTTTTTATTTTCACTTTTGCAATCGTGCGATTAGTTGACAATGTTGTAAAAAAAAATCCTAATGTAAATTAGGACTTTTTTATAGAGTAATCAGCATTATAGGTAGAATGGTAATTTAATTAATTTTAACCAAATGCGCTTCAATAGCAGCTCTGTCTGATTCATATTGTTCAGGAAGTTTTAAGTTTTTACCTAATTCTTCTAAACTTTCATCAACAGTAAATCCAGGATTTTCTGTGGCAATTTCAAACAAAACTCCTCCTGGCTCTCTAAAATAAAGAGAGTGGAAATAATTTCTGTCAATCTGTGGTGTAATAGACAATCCGTATTCCTCAATTTTTTCACGGAAATGCATTAAAATTTCATCATTTTGTACACGGAAAGCCACGTGATGAACAGATCCGTTTGCTAGATGGCCACGTTTTTCTTCAGCCAATTCCACTAAGTCAACAATGGCTGCATTCTCTACAGCATCAGTTGCGTAGCGGTAGCGGTTGACATCTTGTTCGATCAATTTGTAACCAAAAATATCAGTTAAGATGGCAGCAGTAGGTTTGATGTTGTTTAAAGTCAAAGTAATGTTATGAAAACCTCTTGTTGCTACATCGGCTTTTACTTCATCAGTTTCCCAGGGTTTTCTGTCATCACCAGTTTTAGATTCGATTAATTCTAATTTTAATCCATCAGGATCTAAGAAAGTAAGATATTTTTCTCCAAACTTTTCAGCAGGTTTATTGTAAATAACATTGTATTGCTCAAAACGTTTTTGCCAGAAATCTAAACTTCCTTTTGGAACAGAATATCCAATTTCTGTTGCCATTCCAGAACCTTTTCTTCCTTGTTGAATTCCTTCTCCCCAAGGGAAAAAAGTTAAGATGGTTCCGGCACTTCCAACTTCATCTCCAAAGTAAAAGTGGTAGGTTCCCGGATCATCAAAATTCACCGTTTTTTTTATGAAACGTAATCCTAATATATTAGAGTAAAAGTTGAAATTGCGTTTAGCGTCACCTGCAATTGCAGTAATATGGTGTAAGCCTAAAATTTTATTTTCCATGGTTTCTATATTTATTATATTGTTATTGATTTTCTTATACAAATTTACGTCTGTTATACTGCTGCATCGATTAATCTAGATTAAGAAATAAAAAGCCGTTCAATTTTCATTTGTCAATTAACAACCAAATAATATTTCAATTGGGCTTTATCCTTGTTTATTATGTGTTTAGTTGTTGTTTAGAGTTTCTAATCCCACGATATATCGTAATTTTAAGAATTGCATTCCCTATATTTAGAAAAGCTATAGTAATTTAAAAGACCCATTTCTGGTACTACCGTTTCTTTTTCCAATTTTATAATTTTATAAATATTGATTTTCTAAGTTTTGGTTCAATATTCTTTGTTTTGTGTCCTTTTCCTGTTTTGTCTTCAACCAATAGAATCGACCCTGTTTCAAATGTTCTTTTTTCTCCTAATGAAGTTTCGATTTCGACTCCCCCCTCCAATAAAACAATATATTGTCGGTCTGGGGCATTATGAAAATCATAATCATAAGAAGGACTGACTTCTCTAAAAACAATTGACTTTACCGGTTCATCATCAGATAAAAAACCAATATCACCATAGTTTTTCAACGGAACTTCAAAATCCTCAAAATGACTTTCGCCATTTGCATCGCTATAAACTCGAGTAATCGTAATCATTATTTTTTATTGAAAATCAATGCATTTGCACAATCTACCTCGTCCTGACTTATAGTATGTCCCATATTTGGGTAGATTTTCTTGGTTACATCTGCGCCCATTTTTTGAAGAAGTGTTTCAGTCTCATTTACTCTTTCAACCGGAACATGAAAATCAGGATCGCTTGTTCCTATGAAAATTGGAGTGTTTTCGAAATTTCCTGTATAATGGTTTTCATAAACTTTATCACCGATAAGCCCGCCTGTAAAAGCGACAACGCCTCCATATTTTGCAGCATTTCTGGCTGTAAATTCTAAGGCAAGACAGGCTCCCTGTGAAAATCCAAGGAAATAGATATTTTCTTTTTCAATTCCGTTTTGCTGAACTGCGACAACAACCTGATGAATTGCTTCTAAGGATTTTGAAAAAGAAGGTTCGTTTTCGTTAATCGGCACTAAAAACGAATACGGATACCACGTTCTATTTTCTGCCTGAGGCGCAACCAATGCAAAATCAGCGACCTTAAGATGTTTTGCAATAGAAAGAATATCATGGGCACCTGCACCACGTCCGTGTATCATAATTAAGGCCTTTTTTGCTTCGTTTAAAGGCAAACCGTCTGTTAGGGTTTCTATATTCATAGTAGTATTTTTTTAAGATTGTTTTTTCCAAATATCCTGATACTCATCCGGATGTCTTTTGAATTGTGCATGCACGTATGGGCAAAGCGGTAAAACCATCATATGATTAGCACGTACGTATGTTGTCATTTCTTCCAAAAGTTTCTTCGCATAACCTTTTCCTTCGGCTTCCGGTTCAACTCCGGTGTGGTAAACAGTCAATAAATCATCTTTGATGCTTACCGTCATTTCGCCTAATTTTTTATCATCCACATAAAGATTAAAAGCGCCATGTTTTTTTTCGTTTAATTCCAGTTTGATAGTTTCCATATATTTTTAAATTATATTATGCTTTTTAGCAGATAAAAGTGAACTATTTTTCTTTTCTTAAAGATAGTATGATTATCAGAAATCTACAATTTTAAATCTGTGATTGCTTAGTTTTCACGGTGGTAGAGATAACAAATTATCATAGCAGTTCCCGGCAGAACCAAAGTTCCTAATCCCAAAAATTTTCCGGCAACGGCTCCTAAAAAACAGCCCACAAGAAATCCCATAATAGTAACTAATTGTTTCTTAAAACTTAATAGAATTTCAGGATCTTTTGTTCCATTTTTTAATAAATTTCCTAAATCCAGTGATGCCTGAGTTACATTTCCGGTCATCATGGTTGTAGGGCCGTGTGTTTCTTTGGCATATAATTTTCCAAAAGCATTCTGTAGTCCCATTGCAAAAACAGTTGCCATCGCAATTCCGTATATTGTCCATTCTGAAAATATTTCCAGAAAACCAAAAGCATAAGCAGCAATACCACTTAAAACCAGTATAATACCTTCCCAAAATAAGATGGTGTAATGATTGGTATTTTTTAAGGCAATTCTTCCTCCCACAATAACGGCTACAATAAATACGGGAAATGTAAGTAGTTTTACCCATGCATGTATATCAGAACCTTTGATAATCTGATAGGCAAAGACAATAAAGTTACCCGTAACGTGTGCCGAAAATATAGAATCTGCAGCGACAAAAGTTACGGTATCGCAATACCCTGCTATCATGGTTAGAAGCAGGGTTACGTACCAAATGTTTTTTTGAATTTCCATAATTTGATTATTTCAGGTGTGCGCGAAGCATCCAGGCCATTTTTTCGTGGTTTTCTAAAAGACCGGTAATATAATCACTGGTTCCGGCATCGTGAAGTTCAGTAGAAAAATTGTTGATGTTTTCACGTAAGTGTATTAAAATACTTTCATGGTCAGCAAGTAGCTCTTTGATGTAACCTGTACTGTCATTTTTTTCTCTTGATTCTTCTGTAAGATGAGTCAATGCCAGATATTCTTTTAGAGTTGCCGGTGCATAATGACCCAAAGTTCTAATTCTTTCTGCAACGTTATCTACAATTTCATCCAACGCTTCATATTGCTGTTCGAAGAAAATGTGTTTGTTATAGAAATCAGGACCTTCAACATTCCAATGTGCTTTTTTTGTTTTGGTATAAAGTACAAATTCGTCAGCCAGAACTTTAGTTAATACGTCGACTACTTTTGTGATGCTTTCTTGTTTAATTCCGATGTTTGCTTTCATTTTTATATAAGGTTTAATAAATAATAATCAAGTGAATATTTTCCGGCGCCAAGTGCCAGAATTAATAATAGAGATAAGGTGTACATATATGGAACGTCTCGCACTTCGAGTGAATCTTTTCTGTGTACCACAAAATATCCTACGGCTGTAACGCCAATGGTTGGCAAGACAACAAGTCGGGTTCCAATTCCTAAAATAATTAAAAATGGCACTACAGTATCAGAAAAAGTAGCTACCAATCCGTTTAGTTTTTCAGGCAAATGCAGCGGATTCGGAACATGTTCTCTCTGACCGTTTTCAACTCTGAATTTTTTCATTCCATGTACCCGAAAAAGTTCAATAGCCAATAATACTCTAAAAACTAAAAACGCAGCATTATTGAAGGATGTTCCTAAATCAGAATAAAGGATTTGTTTAATAATTTCAGTCATTACTTTAAGTTTAAAAGGCAAAGCAGGAACAGCCTAGTGCGCCCCAAAATGCGTTATAGTTGTTTATTGGTACGTTGCTTAATCTGGCAACATCATGACTGTGAGCATGAACATCGCAGCTTCCGCTACAGCTGTGTATTTGAGAAGTCAGACCCGGTTTTGCATCTGCTTTTGAATTTTTCTCAATCGCACTCTGCAAATTATTTCTCACAGGATAGCCATTGTAAATATTAGTTGGAGACCAGTCTGGCAAAATTGGAATATGTGGCAGCGAAAAGGATGAAAAATCGCCATTAGCATACACAATTTTTCCATCGACAATAGTCAAATCAGCTTCAATTTTTTTGATGTCTTCATCTTTAATAGTAAAATAATCACGATCCAAAACCACCAAATCAGCAAACATTCCGGTTTTAATATCTCCCTTTTTAGCTTGTTCCTGAGAAAACCAGGCGCTTCCTCTTGTGTACAATTCTAAGGCGATTTCCCTGCTTAATCTGCTTTCATTGTATAATTGAAGACCACCAACCGTTTTTCCAACCGTCATCCAATACATTGAAACCCATGGATTATAACTGCTTACTCTTGTAGCATCAGAACCTCCACCAACGGGAACTTCCATTTCAATCATTTTTTTGATTGGTGGTGTGCTTTCGGCTGCCTTTGCTCCGTATCGGTCTGTGAAATATTCTCCCTGATACGCCATTCTGCTTTGTATGGCAATACCGCCACCTAAATTTTTAACTCGCTCACTATTACGTTCATCGATTGTTTCAGCATGATCAAATATCCAGGGCAATCCGTTAAACGGAATTTCCTGATTGATCTTTTCAAATACATTCAAAAATCTCGTAATACTTTCGTTGTAAGTCGCATGAAGCCTAAACGGCCAACGGTTTTCGACTAAAAGACGGACTACTTTTTCCAATTCTGCTTCCATAGTTTCAGGAAGGTCAGGTCTTGGTTGAAGGAAATCTTCAAAATCAGCTGCAGAAAAAACTAACATTTCACCAGCACCATTATGACGGTACATATCATCTCCCTGATATAATTTTACAGTATCAATCCAATCTTCAAAATCTTCAAATTCGTGTTTTGGTTTTTGAGTAAAAAGATTATAGGCAATTCTAACGGTTAATTGTTTCTTTTCATTCAATTCATTAACTACTTTATAATCGTCCGGAAAATTCTGAAAACCTCCTCCGGCATCAATAACACTTGTAATTCCGAAACGGTTCAATTCTTTCATAAAATGACGTGTCGAATTGATCTGGTGTTCGTAGGAAAGCGTTGGACCTTTTGCTAAAGTCGAATACAAAATCATAGCGTTCGGAGTAGCAATAATAAGCCCGGTTGGTTCACCATTGGAATCACGCTCAATTTGCCCTCCAGGAGGTGCCGGTGTATTTTTGGTATAACCAATAGCTTTTAACGCTGCTCTGTTCATTATTGCTCTGTCATATAAATGCAGAATAAAAACAGGAGTTTCTGGCGCAATAGTATTAATTTCTTCCAGAGTTGGCATTCTGCGTTCTGCAAATTGAAATTCTGACCAGCCCCCAACCACACGAACCCATTGCGGATTTGGTGTGCGATCCACTTGTTCTTTTAGCATTCTGAGTGCGTCTGCGAGAGAAGGAACACCGTCCCAGCGTAATTCTAAATTATAATTCAATCCACCGCGAATAAGATGAATGTGTGAATCGTTAATTCCGGGTACAACTCTTCTGTTGTGGAGGTCGATTATTTTTGTTTCTTCAGATGCAAATTCCATTACATTGCTATCACTTCCAACAGCAATAAACTTTCCGTCTTTGATTGCTACGGCAGTTACATTTGGTGTTTCAGCATTGAAACTATGAATTTTGCCGTTGAATAAAATTAGATCTGCTTTCATTAAATTAAGTTTTAGTGGGTTGAAAGTTTTCGAATCATTTCGGCAGAAACTGAATCGGCATAGATTCCAAAAGCGCTTGTTAAAACACCTTTTATATTATAAATCTCAGATATAATGCCGTAGACTATATCTTCATCACCAGGATCTGTATCGCCTTCAAAACGGAATAAATATTCAATTTTGAATTCTTCCGGAGACATGGTTTGTGTGTTATTATTGTAACGTATACAGTTTTCATCAAGATTAAAATTTTCTGTAAAACCTTGCTGACCGAGCCATTGTAGCGCTTCTGTAACGGTGTCAAAAGAGGGTTGTTGAAGTAAACTCATATTGGGAAGGTATTAACTGCCAACAAATAAGTCATTGGCAGTTTTGGTTACTTTTAAGAAAAGGTTGCCTACTTATGCTTTAATGAAAGCCAAAATATCGTTATTGATTGTTTCAGCCTCTGTAGTTGGCATACCATGTGGAAATCCTGGATATGAAATCAGTTTTCCGTTTTTCAAAAGTTTTGCTGCTCTTGGTGCCTGATCAAAAGGTACAATCTGATCATCTTCTCCGTGAAGAACTAAAACAGGAATGTCTAAACTCTTAAGATCTTCCGTGAAATCTGATTCCGAGAAAGCTTTAATCCCTTCATAATGAGCCAAAACAGACCCCATCATTCCCTGACGCCACCAATTGTGTTTAATTCCTTCCTGAACGGTTTGTCCTTCGCGGTTCCATCCGTAGAATGGTATTGGAAAATCATAAAAATACTGCGCTCTGTTAAATCCGGTTCCTTGTCTTATTTCATCAAAAATAGATAATGGCACACCTTCAGGATTTGATTCATTTTTTATCATGATTGGTGTTACGGCACTAATTATTATCGCTTTTGCAACGCGTTCTTTTCCGTATTTTGCAGCATAACGAATCACTTCACCACCTCCGGTTGAGTGACCAACATGAATCGCATTTTTTAAATCAAGAGCTGCTGTTAATTCAGCAATGTCTGATGCATAGGTTTCCATATTGTTTCCTTCAGCGCTTTGGCCAGAACGTCCGTGTCCGCGACGATCATGTGCAATAACTCTGAATCCCTGTTTAAGGAAAAACATCATTTGTGCATCCCAGTCATCACTAGATAAAGGCCATCCATGGTGAAAAACAATTGGCTGACCATTTCCCCAATCTTTATAATAAATCTCTGTTCCGTCTTTTACTGTAAATGTGCTCATTGTTTTATGGTTTTAAATTATTAATTTTTTAGTTGTTAAATTTCTTTTACAAACTTACTGAAGGTTCGAAAGTCTGTTGATTAATGTAGATTAAGAAAAAAAACAATCTGTTATTTTTTTAGAAGTGTAGTTTTCATATTGCGCCTCTTTTAATTATAATAGATTCCAAACGGTAGCCAAATAATATGCCTCAAATTAAAAGGTCAATTAAGTCAGGGGGTTAAGTATATAAGGCAGTATTTTTTGTTACGATATTTCGTGAATTTATTAATGCATTATTATTTTAACGTATAATTCCGGAGATTGAAGTTGTTGGTTATCAAAGAGACATCACGTTACTATTTCCAATTTTCTGTATACTTTGAAGACATTTTTTCTGGTTAAAGGCGGTACTTCTTCTTTTATTATTTCTTACTTTTAATGTAATAACTGCTTAAAAAGAAATAAAACCATGAATATAGATCTTAGACGTTTACTGTTTTATTTGTTGTTGCTCCTATTTCTTATGCCCAATAGAGTAGAAGCCCAGCTTCTAGGTTCGGGTAAACCCACAATTGAAGAACCTGCAAAAACTCCAGAAGATTCTTTGGGAAGAAGAACACCTCAGGGAACTGTTAATGGTTTTATTAAAGCCCTAGGCGATCAAAATTATCTTCGCGCCAGCCAGTATTTTGTTCTAAGTAAACGCTCCTATCGCAAATCAGCACAAAGGATAAGAATTGCCAAGACTTTTCAACAATTGTTGGACCAGGGAGGTAATTTCTCACCATCTTCTATTATAAGTAATAAAGAATCCGGAAAAACAGATGATGACCTACAAGCAGGCGAAGACATTGTAGGAAATATTACTGATGGTAAAACGAACCTCCAGATTTATGTAGAAAATCAGTCAGATGACAATGAGCCTGCATTATGGCTTTTTTCTGCTGAAACCGTAGAGTCAATTGCGTTAACTGATCTTTCAGGCGAAAAAACATTTTTGGACAGGGTACTGCCAGCCGCTTTAATAGAACGAAAACTAGGAAATGTTCCTATAGGTCATTGGGCTGTGGTGGTGGTCATGACGGTTGTGTCTTATTTACTTTCAAGGCTGTTAATTTTTATAATTGCTTTCATCATACAAAAACTGTGGAAAAAAGCAGCAACTGAAGAGGGGCAGGCAATTATTGATGCATTTACGCTGCCGGTCCATTTGTATCTTACTGTAATTTTATTTGTAGCACTAACGAAGAATATGGGAATTTCTATCGTAGTTCGACAGCGCTTTAGTATTATCATACTCACTATTGGTATCGTAGCTTTTTTAATACTCCTCTGGAGAATGACCGACTTTGTAAGTGGGTATACGCGCAGCAGAATGAACAGTCGCGGGCGCATATCTGCGGTATCGGCTATACTATTTTTAAGCCGAACCACTAAGGCGGCCATTGTTTTCATTGGTATTATTGCCCTACTCGGAATTATCGGGGTAGATGTAACAGCCGGAATTGCAGCTTTAGGTATCGGAGGTATCGCATTGGCGTTAGGAGCACAAAAAACCATAGAAAACTTTGTAGGAAGTGTGAGTCTTATTGCTGACCAACCACTAAGAGTGGGAGATTATTGCCGCGTAGATGAGATTAAAGGTACGGTAGAAGCTATCGGAATGCGTTCAACCACACTTCGCACCTCTGCACGTACTATAGTGACTATTCCTAATGGTCAATTATCTGCCAGTAAAATAGAAAATTATGCCCATCGTGACCGCTTTATCTTTAATCCGATATTTAATTTTAGGATGGAAACGACTCCGGATCAAATGCGTTATCTATTGGTAGAACTTAAATCATTATTGTATTCGCATCCGGCCATATTAAATTCACCACCGATCGTGCGTTTTACCGGAATCACAGCTGATGCCTTAAAAGTTGAGGTAACCGCCTATATTGAAGCCGTAACTTTTGAAATTTCTCAGGAAGTACAGGAAGATATTTTGTTACGAATGATGGATATAATAGAAAACAGCGGAACATCTTTGGCTTATCCTTCTCAAACACTTTATATGGCACGGGATACTTCGCTATCAGATGAAAAAAAGGTGGCAGTTTCAGAAACTGTTAAAAATTGGAAAGAAAATAACGAATTGCAGCTACCTCAATTTGATCCGAAACGCATTGAAGAATTAAAGAATAGTATAAAGTACCCTGGTGACGGTAGTTTTAAATCTAAAGAGGAGGAGTAGATCCGTTTGGACTTTTAAATCGAAATTTACCCATAAAAAAAGTCCTAATGAAAATTAGGACTTTTTTAAATAAAACCAACGATGTGTAAATTAGATTGGTCTTTTGTAGACAGTTACATCATCTACCCACATCATTGCGCTTGTAAATAAGTTAATTTTATTAGGATCAATGAAATTAGAGTCTTTAGATCCAACGTTCATATTTAACATAATCGAGTGTGGTCCGAAATTATTTAAATTAAGATTAGCTACGCTACTATTGGTATAGGTTGCAACTGTTACATTATCTACCATAATAGTAACTGTTACGACATTGTTTTTCATCTTCCAAAAAGATTCATATAAATGCCATCCGCCATTTCCGTTTATATCAAAATTACCCGGATAGTTTCTCTCTGCAGAATTTCCTAATTGATTTGCTCCGCTCGAAGTTCCATAAAAAAGATTTGAAGTAAAACGACTTGTATTAGGTGCAAAAGAGTAACCTTCCATGATATCAATTTCTCCTTTGGTTGGCCAGGCATTTCCTTGTACAGACCAAAAGGCAGGCCAGGCACCATAAGTATCTGTGAAAGATTTGTAAGTTGCGCCATCCATGGCTATTAATTTAATATTTGCAGAAAGCATATACTCTGTATTGTTTTCCGGTTTGTATTGGTAATTGGAAGTTATGAAGCCAGACTGATATTTATATGTACTCAATTTTGTAGTCTTGATTTCTAAACATTGTCTTCCATCTCGCCATTGTGTAGTTGGCACTGAGCTGTAATAATCACAATACCATGAGTTATAATCCGCTCGTTGCTCTTTTGTCCATTGTGACAGATTGGAACCTACATCGAATGTATCTTCAAATTGTTTAACCCATGGTGCAGCAGCTACTTTGCCTGTACTATTTTTTGTACTTGCACTTGCTGATTGGTCTTTTGTTATTGGACTAGCGTCATCTGCGCAGGATGTAAATCCTAAACCTAATACACATGTCACTGTTAATGCGAACAAATTTAATTTTTTCATAATTTAATTTTTTGGTTAATTAATAGTTGAAGTAAAGTATTATGTTCAAAAATTTAATCTAAACCTTCCAGAAATCCAGTATGCGAGCTTTTAATTGCAAAATTTGAATCGTACAATAAAGGCCAGTCATTTCCTGGGTGGTTCAATTCTGTACTAAATGGAATCCATGATTCATTATCTTTCATTCCCCAAACGGTTAAGGCATATTTATTTGCTGCAGGAAGAGCGTTGTAGATTTTTACGATTTCTTTGTATTTTTCCTTTTGGGCTAACCTTCTTTCATTAGTAAAAGTAGAAATGTCATTAGACTGATTCACTTGTATATCCAATTCCGAAACATGAATTTTCAAGCCTTTTGCTACAGCTTTGTTTAGATCAGTTTCTATCTGCGCTTTGGTTGGACTTAAATAGGTATTATGCATTTGAAAACCAATACCATCAATAAGATTGCTTGCTTTTAAATCGTCAACAATGCTAAAAACTTTATCTTGTTTTGGAATATTAGTTGAGGTTGCATAATCATTATAAAACAAAAGTAAAGTGTTATCACCAGCTGCAATTGCTGCATCTTTTGCCCATTGAAAACAATCTTTTACATAGTTAGCACCCATTCGTTGAAGAAAAATTGTATTTCTCATAGTACCACCATTGTCATCAACTGCTTCATTAACTACATCCCATGATTTTACTTTTCCTGCATAATGAGTAACTAAAGCTGTAATGTATTTTTTTACTTCTGCTTTAAATTCGGCATCAGTACCGGAAAAATCTTTTAGCCATTGTGGCACAGAATTATGCCATACCAAAGCATGACCGTGAACATTGATGCCATTGGCATTTCCGTAAGCAACAATTTTATCTGCCACAGTCCAGTTGTAAACACCACTTGCGGTAGAAATTTGATCCATTTTCATTTCGTATTCGGCAGAAATACTGCTGAATTCATTTTTTAAAATAATATCATAAGGGCTTCCGCTGGTTAATTGCGATGCCTTTATTGCCATACCAATAAAAAAGGGATTAGTCAGTTTATTAGCTTTTACTTTTAGGAAAGTTGGATCTTCAGGGATATTGCTGGAACCTGTAGTTACAACACTAATAACATTTGAATAATCTGAAATTTGTGTTTCATTTTTTGCTCTCACTCTGTAATAATACTGCGTGCCTCCTGTTAAACCCACTACAACTTCGTTTAAGTCCGTAACTTCTTTTGAATTGTAATTAGGTATAAGTGTCGCAAAATTTTCGCTGGTTGAAACATCCAAAAGATAACTTTTAGAATTGGAAACGTAATTCCATTTAGCTTTAAAACCGCCATCATTCACGTCTTTTGCCGGGTTGGCTACGGGAGTTTCTAAAGTATCAGCTACTTCGCTGTCATCTTTAGAGCAGGCACTTAAAAAAAAGAAGAGGCTGGTTAGTACTAGTAAAAATTTAATTTTCATACTGTTTTGTATTATAGAATATTCTTCTACTTGGAGAGAATACGCTTATTTATGGTTTCTGTTTTATTATCTATTGTATGATTTACGTTAGTAAAGAGGCTGCTATACGACAGCCTCTTTTTTTTAATGTACAACTATCAATTATTGGTAACGAATTTTGATATTATCAAATTTAATTGCACTAGGATTAGGCGTGTCACCCTGAGCGATTCCTACTTTGATTTCATTAACTTTAGAAGCATCCAATGTTGCGGCAGTATTGGTACCAAAACCGTAATTGTCTTTAAAATCAGCTAATGTTATCGTTTTGGTTGTCCAATTGACATCGGTTACTTTAAAATTATAACCATAATTTACACCATCAATAGTATTTAATTGTATTGCAAATTGAGCACCGACTACGTTGGCACTTACATCAATATCTATGAAAGTTTTTGTAGCATCATTGTTAGTTGCACTTAAGAAATTAGTTCCACCTCCGGCGCTGCTTCCGTTATAACCATTGGCCGTTGAGCCAGCCCATGTAAGTGTAGCATAACTTCCTGTTGGGCCACCTGTAGTATTTGCGTTAAAACTATCAATATCGCCATAAGCGCTCCAACTGGTTCTGGTGCCATTCCCGTCAAAATCAGATACGAGAATTAGTGTAGCAAATTCTATTGTTTTTTTTGCAGTACCTCCTGGTGTAGTAATTACCAGCTCTGATCCCGAAACGGCATTTGCAGGTAAGCCAATAATCAGGGAAGAAGAAGATTTAAGCGTATAACTCAGTGTTTTTCCTCCTAATGTAACAGAAGAAATATTATAAAACCACGTACCTTCAATTTCTAGCGAAAATCCTGGAGTTGCTACTGCAGGTGTCGTTTTTGTGATAGTTGGAACAGGCTGTAAAATCTCAATGTTTTTGGTAACTGAACCAGTAGCAGTTACAAATGTTATAGGTTGTACACCAAATCTACTTCCTAGTTTTTCATCAAAGGGAATAGTAAAAATAAACGCTTTATCTGAATTATGATTTGGATTGAAACTAATATCAATCTTATTGTCCAGTGTGATCTTCTTTAATCCTGTTAAACCTTCACCTTCGACTCTGACTTTATTAAGTGGAAAGGCCTGGTTTAGTAAATCTCCCGGTTCAGCAACCATTGCGTCTATATTTGCAGTGGCCATGTCATCATTTTGGCAAGCTGTAAATGATACTAATGCCAAAAGAATTATAATGCTATATTTTATTTTATTGATCATAGTATAAAAATTAATTGAAGTTAAAAGGAACTGGCGTTTCTAATAATGATGGATTGGTATCAATTGCAGATTGTGGTAACGGCAATTCAAAATAAGTAGTTCCAGGAGTTATCTTTCTGGAAACTAATTCTGTTCTGGCAGGGTCAGAATAAAAACCGACTTCCTGCTGTGAAATAATTGCTGTTGCCTCGGCAAGGCCACGACGTTTTAAATCAAAGAAATATTGTCCTTCAAGTGCAAATTCAATTCTTCTTTCGTTAAACAATTCATCTCTTGTAAGTACTGTTTTTACTGGTAATCCGGCTCTTAATCTCACTTCATTAAAAGAACTTAAAGCTGCTGGAGAAGTTGTTGAATTCGCTCCTGCCAAAATCGCTTCAGAATTCATTAATAGAATGTCAGAATATCTTAAAATAATGGTGTTTTGTGACGTTCTCATAAAAAACACATCGTTTCTTTCTGCTGCAGAGCCTACAATGTATTTTCTGAAATTAGCTCCTGTAGAAGAGAGGATTTTTTTGTATGTGAAACCACCTTGATTTTTTAATAATTCAGGATAAAAATCACCATCTGTCATAATCGTGTTCTTTTTTCTTGTATCCTTTGGCTCAAATCCGTCTTGTAATGAGATAGAAGGCAGGTAAACTCCCCAGCCGTCGCCGCCACCGGTTATTCCTGTGTCTCCCGGAACGATATAGGCCTGGTTGGTATTTTGTGTTCCCCATTCTGTAGCAATAGCTTTCCATTGCAGGGCAAACATACTCTCTGCACTATTATTATTTTCCGGACTGCTAAATAAGTTTCCGTAATCCTGAATTAAGGTATATTGGTTTCCAATAATTTGCTGGGTTAAAGCGGCACTTTCTGTATATTCATTTAAAGTTAAATGCACTTTTGCAAGAATACCCATAGCGGCATATTTAGTAACATACCCTTTTTTTACTGATCTTTCAGGCAAATTTTGAACGGCATATTCCAAATCCTGCTTTATGAATTTATAAATATCTGAAATGAGATTCCTTTTTGGCTGTTTTGCAGACCCTGCTTTACTAATAATTGGAACTGCGCCAAATGTTCTAACTAAATAGAAATAGGCATTTGCTCTCATAAATCTTGATATTGCTATAGCATTTTTATAAGATGCTTCAGGCAATTCGCTTTTTCTGTCTTCAACCAATTTCATTAGGTTATTGGACTGATCGACAACCGAAAATAGCGAAACATATCCTTCTGCCAGGATTGGGTTTTGCGAGGTTACCTGTGCATCTTTAAATTGCGCGTACGCACCATCAAATGAAAAAGCATTTCCTGCATACATATCTCCTACAGCAATCAGGAATTTATCATTAAAAGTAAACCACGGCTTGAAGTACAAACTCTCCGCTATCCCGTCAAAAGCGGTAACGCCTTCGGGTAAGTCAGCCGGGGTCAATTGGTTTTCAGATGGTGCATCCAAAAAATCATCTGAACAGGAAAATAAAGACAGCAATGGTATTAGCATTCCCATCAGAAAAAGTTTAAAAAGTTTTTTCATAACTATTTTTTTTATGTTAACGATTATGAATCATTAAGTTAAATTTGTTTTTTTTATAAATCTTAGAATTCTAAATTCATTCCAATAGAAGTCGTTCTTGGCACAGGATATCTACCTAAATCAATACCACTCAAGGTTATATTTTGATCTAGATTTCCAAGGGCAGGATCAAAACCGGAGTATTTTGTAAACGTGTATAGATTTTGGACATTGGCATACAATCTAATTTTAGAGAAAATAGATTTTTCGAATATCTTTTCTGGTAAATCATAGCTCAAAGAAACATTCTGAATTCTTAAATAAGAACCATCTTCTACAAATCGATTCGAAATTCTGCCATTCCCATTTGGATCATTAAGTGTGATTCTAGGAACATCAGTATTTTCATTTACTCCAGGTTCAAAAGCCTGTAGTGCCTGCGTAGTAACATTTCCAAAACGGTCTCCAAATCCAGGGTAAACACCATCAGTATAATGGCGGGTAAAATTATAAATTTCGTTACCCTCGCTTCCTGTTACTACAACTGAAAAATTAAAGTTTTTGTATCTCAAATTATTGGTGAACGAATACGTAAAATCAGGAATTGCGCTTCCGATAGCAGTTTGATCTTTAGCATCAATTTTTCCATCCTGATTAAGATCTTTAAAACGAATATCCCCAATTCCGGTTCCTGTTTCCTGAGTTGGCCCTGCAGCTAAGTCGGCAGCATTTTTAAACAGTCCGTCAGTAATATATCCATAAAATTGGCCTACTGGCTGTCCTGCTGTTGTTTTAGTAACGGTATAGGCATCGAACTGTACTTTTCCTAGTAAATATTGGCCTTCATTTTGAAAAGAAGTTAATTCATTGTTGTATTTTGATATAATAAGCGTACTGTCCCAAGTGAAATTTTCTGTTACAATGTTTCTTGTGTTCAATGTAAATTCCACTCCTTTAGTTACAATTTCACCTGTATTAAAGTACAAGTTAAGCGCACTTTGATTGGATTCGTCATTGATTTGCTTGGTAAGGAAATCTGAAGAATTTTTAATATAATAATCAAAATCTACTTTTACTCTGTTGTTAAATAATGCTAATTCAAAACCGGCATTGAAAGACTTAAGTGATTCCCATTTAACATCAGGATTACCTAAATTATCAATTGTTGGAGAGACACCTCCAAATGGAGATGCAGTTAATGTTAACATGGTGTCATATCTATTAGGCGGAATATTTTGATTTCCAACCGAACCGTAACCAGCTCTAAATTTTAAATAATTTATAGTCTTTGATAAAGGCTCAAAGAACTTTTCGTTACTTGCTGTCCATCCTCCTGAAAATGAAGGGAAATAACCCCATTTGTTATTAGGACCAAAATTTGACGAAGCATCTGCTCTTAAAGAAGCAGAAAAAGAATATCGATCAGAAAAGCTATAGTTTAATCTCGAAATATAAGAGGCCATAGACCATCTTCCAGAACCATTTCCGTTAAGAGCAGTATCGATATCACCAATGTTTAAATTAGTAAAATCTTTATTTAAAAATTCGCCTGTTCTGTAACCGCTTAAATATTCGTAACGGCTTTCTTGTGCTTCCTGACCTAGTAAAAAGGTAAAATTATGATTGTCGTTTATCGTTTTATTGTAAGTCAGGTAGTTTTTAATATTCCAGTAATAGCTTTGATCCTGCTGCTTAAATGATTTGTTCAAAAGTTCGGACACAGTTCCTAAAGTATATTTTGGTACGAAAGTTCTGCTTTTTGCAAAATTCAGGTCATAGCCTAACTCAGATCTAAAAACCAACCCCTTGATAATCGTAAAATCTGCAAATAAATTACCATTAATTTTAAATCTTTCTGTAGTAGAATTGTTGTATTCCGACAAAGCAATTGGATTAGTAGCTTCATTTGCAGAAGACCCTAAACCAGTAGTTGGTCCTGCATAAGAACCATCGGCTGCTCTAACCGGTAATTCTGGCGATTGTCTTAAGGTGTTCATCACCAAACCACCTCTGTCATCATTTCGGACTACCTGCTGCGATGATTTGCTTACGGATAAGTTATTACCAATCTTTAGCCATGATTTCACATTAGAATCTACATTTAATCGCATAGATAATCTGTTAAAATCTGAATTCAAAACAATTCCTTCCTGATCTAAATAATTTAAAGAGGTATAGTAACGTGTTCCTTCTTTTTCACCTGAGAATGACAGCTGATGATTATACATAGTAGCTGTTCTAAAAAGTTCATCTTGCCAGTTTGTTCCCTTTCCTAATAAATCAGGTTTTTGATATTGGTACGGAACAGGCTCACCGTTTAATTTGAAAATTTTAGACTGATAAGCAGCGTATTGTGGTAAGTTTAAAACATCAACAGTATTATTTACTTCCTGAGTAGCCAAATAGGTTTCATAGGTTAGCTTTGATTTTCCTTTTTTTCCTTTTTTGGTTGTGATCAAAACGACACCGTTTGCACCATTTGCACCATATATTGCCGTTGCTGATGCGTCTTTTAAAATATCAATAGTTTCGATATCCGAAATATTCAAACCAGATAAAGCCGAGTTTTTCGTTTGTCCGCTTCCTCCGCCTAATGCACTAAATGCAAACGAGTCGTTGTTTTTATCTGCAAAAACTGGTGTTCCGTCAATAACATATAAAGGTTCATTACCATTGATAGAAGTAATTCCTCTAATCTGAACAGAAATTCCTCCTCCGGGTGTTCCTGAATTTTGAGTAACGTTTACACCCGCAGCTTTACCTACAAGAGCCTGGTCAATAGAAATAAAAGGCTTGTCCTGAATTTCTGAAGCTTTAATGGATGAAACGGCACCATTTATATCTTTCCTTTTGGAAGTTCCATATCCGATTACGACTACTTCATTTAATTTTTCCAGGTCATTAGTCATAACTACCTGCATCACCGATTTTGGATCTGCTGGCAATACTAAATTTTTATATCCTATATAAGTAAAAAGTAATGTAGCTCGTGGCTCTACATTGTTTAAAACAAATCCACCATCAAAATCTGTGATTGTTGCGTTTTTTGTTCCTTGTACCAGTACACTTACACCGGGCAAGTTGATTCCCCCGGATGTTACTTTACCTTTAATAGTTTGAGCGAAGAAAAAATTCCCCCACATAAATACTATTAAACACAATAGTTTTTTTAATGTTCTTTTCTGCATAAAATTGGTTGTTAGAGTTTAGTTTAAATAATTAGTTTTTTTTGGTTTGTAAAACATCTAATACGATGGTCTTTATATGCCAAACACCTGAGTTAAAACAAGAAGACTATTTCTTAAATATTTCTTAACGAAAATAAAATGTAGCGCTATGCTATTGTAGAACAGATGAAGCATATTGTGCAACAAATGATGCAAAAAAACAGAACGAAAACGATGTTATGGCTAAAAAAGCCAATTACGGTAGTAAAAGCGCAGCTGAGGTATTGCTAAAAAAAAGACTTAAAAAATATTGTTTGTTTAGAAAAAAGGCTAAAATATTTTGTTTATGTGATTTTTATTATAATTCAAATAAGGGTCTTTTTGAAAAAATTGACTTACAAAAAAAAGAGCTTCCGTTTATAAAACAGAAGCTCTTTTTAACTTGCTTTTTTTTTAATGCCTGTACTTTTTTTTAATTCTTTTTTTCTTGCGTTGGAAGATATCCGTATTTAATTTTATAACATTTAGCAAAGTAGGAGGGAGAGGTAAAACCTACTTTATAACTTATTTCATTAATATTATTGTTTCCTTTTTCAATTAGCTGTTTTGCTTTTTCTAAGCGGACATTTCTAATAAACTCGTTAACAGAAACCCCTGTTAATGTTTTTATTTTTCTATACAACTGACTTCTGCTCAGGAAGATTTTAGCAGATAAAAGTTCGACTGTCAGTTCAGGTTCACTAATGTTTTCATTGATAAAATGCAGAATTTTTTGAATGAAATCATTATCGAGTGAAGTCGTTTTTTCTTTTCCGTCTTTTGTGATTCCCGTATAAAATTTCTTAAACATAATTTGCCTGCTTGTAATAAGCTGCGCCAGACTGGATTTTAAAATATCTAATTCAAAAGGTTTACTCAAATACATATCAGCACCAGAATCGATACCTTCGAGCCTGTCATTTACCATGGCTTTTGCAGAAAGCATTAATAAAGGAATATGACTTGTTTTTAAATCACCTTTTATGTTTTTGCACAATTGCAAACCGTCCATTACGGGCATGATAACATCTGTGATGATGATATCCGGCAATTTCTGAACGGCAAGTTCGTAACCTTTTTTACCGTTTTCGGCTGTAATAACTTTATATAATTTACTTAGTTCCTGTTTTAAATAATTTCTTAATTCAAGATTATCTTCAACAATCAAAACGGTATAGGCTTTTGCAGTATCTGCTATAATTTCTTCATTTGTGGTCGTAATTTCTTCTTCATCCGTTTGATCTGTATCCGGTTCAAATAAGAATTTATTTTTGTTTTTTTCTACCTCAAAAACTTCATCAATTATTTCATTTTCCTTATAAAAAGATTTGCCTAAAGGAAATGTAACAGTAAATTTTGTACCCTCTCCCGGTGTACTTTCAACGTCAATTTTTCCTTTATGGAGCTCAACAAATTCTTTTACAACCTCTAAGCCAATTCCGGTGCTTCCGTAGTAGTCTTTATTGACATTATTGACTTGATAAAATCTGTCAAAAATTCTTTTTAGATCTTTTTTATGAATCCCGGAGCCGGTATCCGTAATTGTTATTGAAAATGACGGAACTTTATTTCCATTGATTAACAATTCATTATCAATTTCTGATTTTTCTACAGCAATGGTAATAAAACCATTATCGGGAGTAAATTTAAATGCATTTGAAATAATGTTAAATAGTATTTTTTCAAGCATTTTTGGGTCTAGCCAATCTTCTAGTTCTTCAAGTGATGAATCAAAATTAATCGTAATATTTCTCGCTGCTGCTTCTTCATCAAAATAGCCTATAATTCCCTGTGTAAAGGTGAGTACTTCTATTTTCTTAGCCTGAAGGGAAATTTTGTTAAACTCTAATTTATTAAAATCCATTAGCTCATTGATAAGCCTGGACAACCTGTCTGAACTTTTGTGTACGATTTTTAATTTATTATGTAATTCGCGAGATAGATTCTTACTCCTTAAAATATCTTCCAGCGGATTAATAATTAAGGTTAAAGGAGTTCTAAATTCATGCGAAATATTAGTAAAAAACTGTAGTTTATTATTGTTTAGCTTTTCTAATTGAATCGTTTTTTCTCTTTGTAAAATGATGGCCTGTCTGGCTTTAAAGCGATTCTGATAAATTTTGTTGAAATATATAATCAGGAAAACTAAAATAGATACGTAGATTAAATAAGCCCAGAAGGTTTTCCACCAGGGCGGAAGTACAGTGATTTTTAGTTCTAGTTGAACATCACTCCAGGAACCATCGGCGTTAGCAGATTTCACTTTAAAAACATAGTCACCGGCTTCCAGATTTGTATAGGTTGCCGAGCGTTTATTTCCCACATAATTCCAATCCTTTTCAAATCCTTCAAGATAATAGGCATATTGGTTTTTTTTGGAATAGTTATAGTTAATTCCCACATATTCAATCGTAAAAACGGATTGTGCATGGTTGAGAACAATTTCTTTAGTTTGAGAAATTACTTTTGTTAAAGGAGAAGAATCTTCATTTGGCTTTATGGATCGATTAAATAATTTGAAATCACTGAAATAAAGCCTTGGCGCTTTTTCCACTTTTTTGATTTCGTTAGGATTGAAATAATTTACGCCTTCGTAACCACCAAAATACAGTTCTCCGTTAGCATCTTTAAAGACGGCATTATTATTAAAATCGTTGTCGATAAGACCATCATCCTTATTAAAATTGGTGCTTTTTTTATTTTTAAAATCAAGCTTTGTTAATCCGGCTCCGCCGCTTATCCATAAAGATCCATTATTATCAGATATTATAGCACGCACCGATTTCTCCTCCAAGCCAGGAAAATTATCGTAATTAGAAAATAGTTTGGTTTTTTTATTATAACTAAACAATCCTTCACCATCTGTTCCTATCCATATTCGTTTATCGTTAGATTCATAAATTGATAAAATAGTCTGAATACTATTGTATTTGATCTTATCCTTAAACATTTCATCCCGCATTTTTGTCACTCTAAAACCGGAGTCATCTTTTAAGCTGACCTGATATAGTCCTAAGATAGTTCCGACCCATAAAATATCATCAGAATCTACAAATACTTTACGAATAAAAGCTTTATTAAGCTCATTTTCTGCAAATGGTCTGGTGTCGCAATGAACAAACGTGTTACTCCTATTATCATAATAATGAAGTCCGCTTATAAAAGTTCCAATCCAAATTCGGCCTTTTGAATCTTCCGAAAAACTAAAAATTCGATTTGATTTTAATCCTGCCGTATTTGCTGTATTGTAATTTATAAATCGGGTAGTGCCATTTTTCAAAAAGTAGATGCCACGATCCCAGCTCCCTATCCAGATATTTTGTTTGCTGTCTATAAATATGGTCTGAATGTCAGTGGCGTCAAGGCCTGAATAATAAGATTGATTGTTTTTATTTACATGAATATATTGCTTAGTGTTGAGATTGTAGATATCAAGTCCTCCGCCTTCATTGCTTATTAAAAGATTTCCTTTTTTATCTTTTATTACTGAAGTAACGTAGCTGGTTTGTAAAGAGTTATCGTTATTTACAAGTGACTCAAGTGCATTAAATTTGTTGTTGGGCTTATCAAATACACCAAGTCCTTTATTAAAATATCCCAGCCATACCCGTTTTTCTTTGTCTTCGTATAGAGACCAGACGGAATTAGATTTTAGACTGAAATTGTTATACTTAGTGTGTAAATATTTTTGGAGTACCTGACCTTTATAATTTACAACTAGTAACCCATCATTTTCGGTGCCACAAATTATGTAATCCAGGCTGCTTTGTACAATAGATAAAATTTTATTTTTGGTAATGGAAAAATTTTCAAATTGATAATTATCAGTTTCAGGTTTAATTTTAATCAGCCCATTTTCAGTTGTTCCAAGCCATAAAAAACCAAATTTATCAATAACCAGATTTTCTATATCATCTAATAAAGGTTCTCTTTTAAATTTATCCTTATAAACCTGCTTAACTTTTCCATTTAAATCAATCTCTAAAAGGCCATAACTGGTTCCTAAATATATAATTCCCTGTTTGTTTTTTGCCGAACATTTTATTAAAAAATTGGGTCTTTGTAATACTTTTGACTGAACTAAAGAAACCTTTAAAGTTTTAATATTAAGTTTGAATAGCCCAAAACCATAAGCTCCTAAGATCAGGTTACCATTATTATCCTCAATAATTGTTTTTATGGTAATAGGCTCGTCATAACCTTTTTCGATCGCATCCTGTATATTGACTTTGGTAAAATTATCAAGATCCCTATTGTATAAACACAAGCCTTCGTCGGTACCAATCCATAAGTTATTATGAGTATCAATAAAAGTGTTATAAATGAAATTGCTGTTTACAGATCCTGGTTTTGTGTCATATTTATATCCAAAATAATTTACCCCGTCATATCGATATAAACCGGCACCATTTGTTCCTATCCACATAAAACCATTCTTATCCTGAATAATAGAAGAAATAGCTCTTTTTGAAGTGGTTTCCTGTATGCTTCTAAATTGGTAGTTGTCAAATTTATCCTGAGAAAATAGACAATTTACAAGCGCAAAGAAGCTTAAAAGAATATATAGGATATTTTTCATTGTACGATTATTGATCAACTTTATTGAAAATAAAATTTATAACTGATTTTGTTTTATGCATTTGTGAAACAATATTAATAAAACTAAACAGAACACTTAGCTTTTTCATCCAGATTTACCATATTGCTGAAAACCTGAGTCCGATTAATTACCTTAAAAAGGATTAATCGTACTCAGGTTATAAATTGTTTAAATAAGCAATATCTTGAAAGATTATTTTTTCATTTGTGCTTTTTTGAATGTTTATTTTAGTTCAAACTTACTGGTAAGTCCGTCGTTAGAATTCCACCCAATCATTATATTAAATTGTCCGGATTCTACTAAAAATTGACCTTCATTATCATAAAAACCAAGTTCCTTCTCTGTCAATGTAAATTGGACAGTTTTAGTTTCTCCCTTTTTTAGTGAAATAAGCTCAAAACCTTTTAATTCTTTAAGGGGTCTCACTATACTTGCAACAGGATCATTTATATACAATTGAACCACTTCTTTTCCATCATAATTTCCTGAATTTGTAACGTCAACACTTACTTGGATTTTTTCTCCTTTTGCAAAAGATGTTTTATTTATTTTAAGATTTTTATAATCGAATGTGGTATAACTCAATCCGAAACCAAAAGGGAATTGAGGTGTTTTTTCTACATCCATATAATGTGACCAAAAAACATTTTTATCACTGTCAATTGGTCTTCCTGTACTGTATTTGTTGTAATAAATTGGAACCTGACCTACATTTCTAGGAAACGACATTGGCAATTTTCCGCTTGGGTTGTAATCTCCATATAAAACCTGTGCCACTGCATTTCCTGTTTGGGTTCCTAAATGCCAGGCTTCTACGATTGAAGGTATGTGTTCTGCCGCCCAAGGAATAGAAAGCGGACGACCATTATTTAAAACTAAAACTATATTCGGATTTACGTTGTAAATTTCTTCTAATAATTCCTGTTGAACTCCAGGCAAATTTAAATCGGTTCTGCTTCGGGCTTCTCCGCTTTGAAAACCGTATTCGCCTAAAACCATTACGACAACGTCGGCATTTTTTGCGGTTGTTTTTGCTGCTTCAAAACCACTTTTATCTGTTGTATTGAAAACGGTTTCTGTAAGGAAAGTAGCTTTTTGCGAAAGCAAATCGGTACCTTTTTCAAAAGTCAGCTGATTGTCTTTGTATTGCTGCATTCCTTCTAAAACCGAAACAGCAGTATTATCATCCGCAGCAATTCTCCAGCTTCCCAACGGACTGTTTTTATCATTTGCCAAAGCACCGATCAAAGCAATTTTTTGCCCGGATTTCTTCAGTGGAAGCAATTTTTTATCATTCTTCAATAAAACAATTGACTTCTTAGCCATATCTAAAACGCCGTCATTATTGGCTTTGCTTCCAATAACTTCTTCTTCACGCTTTTCGTCGCAATATCTGTAAGGATCATCAAATAAACCCAATTCAAATTTTACACGTAAAATTCTGCGAACTGCATCGTTAACCAAAGCTTCTTTTACTTTTCCTTCTTTTACAAGTTCAACTAATTTTGCTACATACAAATAGGATTCCATATCCATATCAGAACCTGC
This sequence comes from Flavobacterium sp. LC2016-12, assembly GCF_015351595.1. Taxonomy (GTDB): domain Bacteria; phylum Bacteroidota; class Bacteroidia; order Flavobacteriales; family Flavobacteriaceae; genus Flavobacterium. The sequence goes on from NZ_JADKPT010000008.1 coordinate 40,474, forward strand.
AATGACTGCTTTTGCCGTTGCATCGGCTTCGTCCTTTGCATAACCGTGTGCAATCATCTCGCGAATAGAAGCATAATCCGAAATGACAAATCCGTCAAATTTCCATTTTCCTTTTAAAATATCTCTTTGCAAAAAGGCATTTCCTGTTGCCGGAATTCCATTCAAGGTATTAAACGAATTCATAAACGTACGAATTCCTGCTTGTATAGTAGCTTCGAAAGGAGGCAAAACCGAGTTGTATAATTTCGAAGTACTAATGTCTACACTATTATATTCTAATCCTGCTTCAACAAAACCGTATGCTGCAAAGTGTTTTGCACAAGCCGCAATCGTATTTACTTTAGCCAAATCAGCAACAGTTTCTCCCTGAAAACCTTTTACTCTTGCATAGCCTATTTTACTTCCCAAATAAGGATCTTCACCGGCGCCTTCCATTACACGTCCCCAGCGCGCATCATTTGAAACATCGACATTGGGTGCAAAAGTCCAGTTAATACCAGACGCTGAAGCCTCAGTTGCTGCAATTGCCGCCGACTTTTTAATAGCTTCCAAATCCCAGCTTGCTGCTTCTGCCAGTGGAATAGGGCTTAACGTCTTATAACCGTGAATAACATCAAAACCAATAATTAGCGGAATTCCTAAACGAGTTTCTTCTACAGCGATTTTCTGTACGGCACGAACTTCTTTTACACCTCGAACAGTAAGCATTGATCCCACAAGGCCTTTTCGTAAGTGTTCGTATTTTAATTCAGCACTTCCGCCTTTCGGTGCGGGTCCCGTTACATCCCAAAAGCCATTGTATTGATTCATTTGCCCTACTTTTTCTTCTAAAGTCATTTCTTTCATCAAAAGCGAAATTCGGTCCTCAGTAGTCTTACTGGTGTCCATATGCTTTTTTGTTTGAGCATACCCGTTTCCGAAAATAATTAGAAATAGAAAGACATATTTTTTAATTTGTTTTTTCATCATTGTGGTTTTGGTTTTTATAGAAGTTATTAAATTATGTAAAGCATTATTTTTGCCGATTTTATTATCGCTTATAAAATTCACAAATTTGTGTGTATTCAAATCTGATCAATTTTTTGGATTGTAAATGTAGTTTTACAGTAGTACCGATAGTAATACATTTGAAGCATTCTCTAAAACAAATGATGCAATACGCAGAGTCAATGCTAATAAAATAGAGAGATTTCTACTAAACTTTTTAGCTTCAATCCTACTAGGGGGAAAACTTAAAAATGGGATTCTCTTAAGAGATTCGACAAATTTTAATTTTAAACCTAAAAAAGAATTAATGAAAATTAAATTGTTTTGGAATTGATATATTTCAAATTAGAGGTTGGAAATCTATAGAATTTTTGTTTTACGGAAAATCTCAAAAAACGGCCTTAAGTTTTTGTGGTAAACTAGAAAGTAAGTTCAAATTATAGTATACAAAAAATGCCAGACTCTTGTAAAGGAATCTGGCATTTTTAAGACAAGTAATTTCTTTTATTTTTTGATTATTTTATCAATAAATAATATTTTGTTTCCAGTACTTAAAGTGTAAATATAAATGCTTCTTCTAAGACGGCTAACATCTATTTGAACTGTGTTTTCAGTTGAGTTTCCTGTTATTTCTACTGGTGCTGTAACTAAAAAGCCAAAGAGATCATACAATTTTAACGTCAGATTTTTTGGGTTATCCATTTTTATGGTAAAATTGACAAAATCAGTTGCAGGATTAGGATATGCTTTTATTGAACATCCTCCGTTTCCATGATCTGGTGGCAAAGCTTTTACAATGTTTATGGTAAAAGAACAATTGGTTGTATTTCCTGCTGCATCAACTACTTTGAAAATGTTTGTAGTAATACCCAATGGAAAAACACTTCCTGATGCCAATCCTGATGTTTGTGTAATAGTAATTCCTGAGCAATTATCAGTTGCTACAGGAGTAGAATAAGTTACTATCGCTCCATGTAATCTACCATCTTTTTTCTGGATAATATTTTCCGGACAAATTATTATTGGTAGCTCAGTGTCATTTACAATTACATTAAATGAAGATGTTGCTGTATTGCCAGACGCATCGGTTACTTTAAAGGTATTGGTTGTTGTTCCAACTGGGAATACAGCACCTGAAGCTAATCCTGCTGTCTGAACAGTAGTTGCTCCCGGAAAATTGTCGGTTCCTATAGGGGTGATGTAAGTGATTTTTGCTCCGCATATTCCTGTATCATTACTTTGTGTTATTGTTGCCGGTGCTACAATAACAGGTAATTTTGTGTCAGTAATGTTTAGAGACTGATCAACATTAGTAGCAGCTAAATAATATTCGTCTCCTACTTGAGAAGCCGTAATGGTTACCGTTCCTGCGCTAAAGATTTGGATTTTTCCGTTACTAATTTTGGCAATAGCTTCATTAGAACTTGCATAGGTAACCGCCAAACCAGATGTGGCTGTAGCATTTAGATCATAAGAGGTAGCATCTGTAATAGTAATAGTTGGGAAGTTGATGCTTTGTGCTGCTTTTTTAAGATCAAAACGCGCAATAACAGGTCCGTGATCGGAGGTTGTATTTACATAATTTGCAATATCTGGACGTGGATCATAAACCGCAATAGAATTTGGAATGTACTCGCTTGTAAGTTCATTAGAAATAATAATGTGATCTAAAAACCCTCCAGAAGCTAAGTAACTATAGGCTCCTGCTTTACTGATCTCTAAAGTTAAAGCATTATAACGATCAGTGTCTTCTACTATTTTTTGATAAGAAGAAGGATTAGGAGTAATAACAGATACATCGACATCATCATTATAATCTCCAAGAATCATAAAATTTGCATTTGGATATTCTGCATCTAAACTGTCCTTTAAAAGTTCAGCGTCGTATTTACGCATATTGTATTTAGAAATATCAGTTCCACTATTGGCACGACCATGAAGATCAATAATGTTCATTTCTTTTTTAACCCCGTTAATGTTGGTTTCAATATTCACTAAATAAGGCAAACGTCCTGAGGCAAAGAAACTAGAACTGTTACCTCCTGGATAATTAGGTAAACTGGCATTTCCGGCACGAATATTATCATACAATTCGGTAAACATAACGCGGGTTTTGTTTACTTTGGTAGTTTGCGTATTGTAAATAACCACTAATTTTTGAGGAGGGAATAGAGGATCTGGTGGCGAAAATGAATACGACCACGCTGGAGAAATGCTTTTGTCAAATGTTTTGCCATTGATGCTTATTTTTTGAATCAAAGTTTCCAGAGCAGCGTCATCAGACACTTCCTGAACTACGTAAACATCGGCATTTAATTTATTCATTACTTTGGCTACATTATCAACTTGCAAAGCATCGTCAATTGGACCAAATTCCCCACTTGTTCCAACTACATCACTTCCAAAAAACTCTAAGTTGTAACTTACAATATCGAAGGTTTCAGCTTTTGGAAAAGAGGAACCGGTAAAATGACCTATTTGCTGATTTAGTCCAGTAGAGGTAACCGTCAAGGAGCCTTCTAAATTTAATGCTTTTACCGAAGGGGCAAAACGCGCATAAATAGTTTTACCAGCTAATGCATCGTTTGCAGAAATAACAAGACTGGATTGAAAATTGGTATTATTAAGAGCTAATTGATAGTTAGAAGGAGCTGTGATCGTAAAATCACCATAACCCCCAGCCATGAAAACAAAGGATTGACTATCTGAAGTTGAATTTGCGTTTGTTTCACTAAAATTTAAATTAGGGTTAGAAGCTAAAAATGTTGCTTCATTCGTAATACTTACGTCATCTATTGTCCATTCGGCTGCATTATCTCCACCTGAAGCGGTAGTTTCATATACCCATGCTACATAAGTATTATCGGTTTTATAAGCACTTAAATTGATGAACTGAGAAACCTTAAATACTCCGGTAGTTGAAGGGAAATCACCTTCAATTTCTGTCCACGTAGCAGTTTCTGGGCTGCTTGTTCCGTCGTAATTAACAGAAATCATTAATTTTAAGTTTGGACCCGAATAAAATTTACGGGAATAAAATGATAATAATGGGAATTTATCGAAACTATCTAAATGTAATTTAGGTGAAATTAACCAATCCTTACTTGCTCCGTTTTCAGCATAGCCATTTATCGATACTGCTGCTGGTGAACTATTAAAACGGCTGCTTGTACTAGCCCATTTAATTTTATCACCTGCCACACTATAAGCAGTCCAGCCACTGTTTGTAAGTACATTTACATCATTAAAATTTTGAGAATAAGGATTGATTCCTATACCGGATAATAGTATCATTTTAGTACTTGCTCCTAAAGTTTGGTGGTCGATTTGTCCTGAAAAGTTACCCGTTGCATTAGGCGTAAATCGTACATAAACTGTAGGAGTGTTATTAGTATCAAAATCGTGCATGTCAAAGACCAAAGAAGATTGAAAGTTATCATTTGGATTTTTTGAAATTGTAAAATTATTTGAAGCACTAACAGTAACTACATCATTAAGATGCTGTGCCTGAATTTGATAACTGCTTGTTTTTGATGCGAAATTTTGTTCTGAAAAGCCAAAATCCAATGCAGTTTTTGTTGTTGATAGTGAAGGAACTAAAACATTTGAGGTTTTAATATTTAGCTGATTACTGTCAGTTTGAAGATTACCATAAGAATCTTCTGATATAGCATAAATAACATAATCAGTACCAAGAGTTAAATTAGAAATACTTTTAGTATAAATCAAAGTTTTGTCCGTAACATCAAATATACCAGATTGTAAAGCGGTGTTTCCATTAGCATCTAAACCTAATTTTAATTGAATAGCACTTGGTTTTGAACTTGCTGAGGCCAATAATACAAAATACGTTTTTCCAGTTTCATTCAGTTGAATAGAAAAATCAAAACCATTAGATAGGATATTTTCTATTTTAGGATATCCATCAGCGTATGCAGGCGGCGTAAGGTCATTTTGAATATTAATATTATCAATAGCAAACGAAGGACGTGAGCCTGCTCCTGAATTTTGTTTAGAAATCCATCTTAACTGTACAACCTCCTGATTGTCACATTCAGCTGGTAAAACTACAGTAATAGTAACAGGATTTAAAGGAGAAATAACCCCAGAAGTCGTTTGTTTAACTGTATTACTTAAATACGAGGTTGTAGGCAAAGTATTAAAAATAGAAGAATCACCTATTCGATATTGCAAAACCATTTCATTAATACGAGTGTTCGCAGTTCCATCATAAGGATTGCGAATTACCATAGCATCATATTGTACTACAATGCCTGACTTTGTCAATGTGTTAATTGCTAAACCAATCGTTAAGTCTAATGAACCGGAGTTTAAAAATCCAATTTTTCCATTATAATTATGAATATTACCGCTTGTAGTAGAAGCAGAGCTGCTTGCGGTTAAGGTTCGGTCTCCTACTAAGATGGCGTTCGTATTGTATGAACTTCCGGGAATTGCACTTGCTGTCCAACCCTGTAACCCTGAAGGATATGAGGTTGAGGTAGGTTCTAATAAAGAAAAATCTTGTACATAAGGCAAATTTTGAGGTGCCGGAGATGTTCCCTGTGCAAATAAGGACAGGGAAAAGCAACAAAAAAGACTTACAAAAGCCATGAGGTGGCGAGTTTGGTAGAAGTGTTTCATTTGTTAAGAAATAAGGTTGTTAGAAATCAAATTTAAAGCCTTTAAAGTTAAGCTATTATTATAAAATTTATAAGTTTATGGAACTTTTTTACGGATTTTTCATATAAAACTATCTCGCTTGGTACTGGAAAAAACTTATAAAAATATCATTTTTTAACTAAAATAATCATTAGATTAAGGAAGCTGATAGCTTTAACGAACTCATTTTTTTAAGGTGTTTTATTCTTAATAAGGCCCATTTAAGGAAGAATTAGATTAGGATCAGAAATAAGATAATGTTTCATATTTACGGATCTTAGATTTTGAACTTATAAAAAAAATAAAATAGAATAAATATTAATGCTGTATCAGACCTGTTGGCGGTTATTAATTCCACCTCACATTTACAGATGATTTATATTTATAGTAAGTATCGTATAAAAAAAAAACAACCTTATGGTTGTTTTTTTTCTTTTTTTAAATTCCCAAGGGGTAAATGCCTTTCTCTGAGAATAATAAAAATTTTCGATGTACTCAAAAGTTGATTTTTTTGTCTGCTCTCTTGTTTTATATTTATTTTGATAAATGCAATTATTTGATTTTTATATTGCTACTGGCTTCATTGATATATTTTGGAAATCTCAGGAGCCATTTATATTAGTCTTTGAGTAAGGAATAAGTTTTAAGAGCAAGTTATAAAGAGTAGGCTTGTAATGTTTTTTTTGCCCATTTTCCCCAATCTTTCAAAGCATCCAAAAGTATTTTGTTTAGTCCTTTATTGTCAGTTGGTTTGCCTTTAATTGGTGGAGCTAAATCTTTGTCAGAAACTGGAATTTCTGTAACTTTTGTAGCAAACCATGTCATATTTTCGTGTGGCATGGCCAATCCTAAAATTGTTCCGGGTAAGCCTGTAAAAGATTCAGGGCCTCCTGAGAATGGAATTTGAATTGTGTAATAAGCAACAACATAAACAGAATCGATAATTATAGCATTTGCTCTGCGGCATTCATAACCCGCAATTTCTCTGGTTTCATCGGTAATTTTCCAATCAATTTTGCGTAAACTGTCTTTAACTAAGTATAAATCATCATAAACATTTTTTTGTGTAATACTGGTTTGAGTATCAAGATCTGTGGCGATAACATTTTTTAAATTAGCCATTGCATCGTCAGCAATCCAATTATTGCTTGCTGATTGATTTGTTTCATCCCATTTGTATAAACTCTTGTTTTTTGAGAAACTGAGAATACTTTTTGTAGTTTTAAATTGTGGATTGTTTTTTTTATAACTTTCAAAAGCAGCTTGATAATAACTATCAGTTTCTCCTTTTATTTTTTTTGTAATCAAAGCATACATATTCGATTTTTTCTCAAATTCGATTACGCCATTTTGTACAAAGTGTTCATTTTGTGCAAAAGTATTGCAGCTTGTCAATACAATTATTAAAATTAGGATGCGATTTATTATTGTTTTCATGGTGTTAGTTTTGTTTAATTTCTCCTCCGCCCATTTTGCTGAAATCCCAGCTTACAGAGAACATAAAGTATCTTTGGATAGTGGTATAAGTACTTTGGTTGATATTTCCATTATACGCCGAACGATTAAATCCTACATTTTGGTTCAAAAGATCTCTTCCCGTTATAGAAACTCTTAAATTATCGGTTTTGAAGAATTTTTTGGTGATAGATGCATTCCAAATAAAACGTTCAAAAGTTTCCTGAATCACTTGCGTTTTTCCATTATATTGATAATTACCATCTGTGCTAATTTCTAGTTTGAAAGGTAATTCTACACTGGTCCAGAAATTTCCATTAAAACCCCAACCATTACTATCACTATTTTCGTTGATGCTTGCATCAGCAACGTTGTAAACAGGTCCGAAGCTGGTATTAAAATTGTATTTTTTTTCTTTATACTTTGATAAGTTTAAATTCAAAGAATAACTTGAATTTTTAGTTTGATTCAGTTTTGTATTGATGTAATTATAGTTTACATTTTTGTTGGCGCTTAAACCAATTCCTGCTGTCATGTCTATGGCTTTGATTGTTTTGCCAAAATTACCATTCAAGTAATAACTTGTTGTAGCTTTGTCTTTTAGGTTTACAAATTTTGATATACTTTCTCCTCTGTCATTTGTAACCACATTACTTATTATTGGATTTAGCGTAAAATTATACGATCCATTAACCGAAAAATATTGATTGGTAAGTACTTTATACGAATAATAATTTCCTCTAAAATTATTTCTAAAAGAAGGATCTAAATTTGGATTACCCACAACTGTATTCAATTGATTTTGATTATTTCGTATCGGTTGTATTTGATCTAGTGTCGGCTGATCAGTGTTTCCGTTATACGACAAACGCAATGATTCTCTTTGTTTAAAATTATATTGATAGTTTATCTGAGGCATGTAGTTGATAAATTTTTGCTTAAAAGTACTATCTGTATAAACATCATATTGTTTAAAGTTTACACCGCTAAATTTAGAACCAAAAGAAAAAACAGTTTTATTTTTTTTGTAATTAAAAATCGCTCCAAGTTGGTTTATCGTTTGGTCTAATTCATAATTATTACTAAAGATAGAATCCAAAACAGTATAATCGCCGTTTGGAGATTGATTAAAAGATTTACGATCAGCTTTTCCGTTACTTAGGTTGAAGCCATAATTAAGAATTACAGATAGACTTTTGGATAAGGGTTCGGTATAGATTAAATTTGATTTAAAAGCTGTATTGCTAATATTATTGACCTTGTTTTGATCGACTACTTTGGTGCTATCCGGACTAATTACGGATGCTGTAAAAAATTCAGCTCTAGAATTTAAATAACCGTCACTTTTACTATCTGTACTTGATTGGTTTAGATTTAGTGATATTGTTCGACCCGTTTTTTTAAGTCTTTTGGTTAATAAAGTATTTATATTAAATGCTTTATCATCAACATCGTTTGTAGTGGTCTGTTTCAAATTATTCAATTGGTTACCTTGTTCGTCAGTACCTTTTCGCATTTCTGCTTCACTTGAATTACTGTTTTTAAATAATGCATCTACATTTAATTTTAAAGTTAAAGTAGTGTCAATTTTAATTTCATATGCCAGATCAAGTTTATTTTTAGTCATGTTTTTTTCAAAACTCTTGTCTGAAGTATTATAAATGCTGCTTGAACTTAAATTTTGCTGGTTAATATCATTACGACTTCCTGAAAGTTTGATATCACCAATTTTATAATTTGCATTGATAGATTCTTTATCGTTGTTCCATTTATTGTCAAAATGTATTCCGCCAGTTTGAGCTACTGGAATTCCTTCACCATTAAATTGTCCATCCCAACTTTCAAATTCATCATTTCCATTGTTTGAAAAATTAATACCGCCGTCATCAGTTACCTGATAACTGCTTTGGCCATATTTATCTTTATCTCCCCATCCTAATCCTACTTGTCCGGTATTACCTAAAATGCCGTAAGCTGCTAATTTTTTCTTATCCCAAAACTTATTAAACATGGCTTGACCTTTGTAAAAATTATCAGTTCCTCCTCCGAGTTCTACTTTACCGAAATGACCATTTTTTTTGTCTTCTTTAAGTTTAACATTTAGTGTTTTGGTTTTCTGACCATCATCAATTCCTGTAAAAGCGGCCTGATCACTTTTTTTGTCGTACAATTGTACTTTATCGACCATGTCTGCACGCAGATTTTTTGTAACTAAAGTAGGATCATCACCAAAAAATTCTTCACCATCAACCAAAACTTTGGTTACGGCTTCGCCTTGAGCGGTAATTTTTCCATCTTTATCAATTTGTATTCCCGGGAATTGTTTTATCAGATCTTCCACTTTTGCATTAGGTTCTATTTTAAATGCTTTTGGATCAAATTCTAACGTATCTCCTTTGATTTTCATGGAGGCTCTATTGCCTTTTATAATTATTTCGGATAGTAATCTTCCTTTATCAGCCAAATTAATTTTACCATAATCTTTGATTAACTTTGTGGAATCAACAGAAAATTGATCTACAAAATCAGCATATTTGGGATAAGAAACTAGTAAAATAAATTTACCGGATTTAATATTATTAAACTCAAAATAACCATTTTCTTTGGCTCGCGTAAATTTTACTAAAATGGAATCTTGTGCTCTTAACAAAGAGACTGATGCTTTCGTTAAAGTAGAATTGTTTATGGTATCTGTTACATATCCTTTAACTGTGCCTGATATTTGTGCCTGTAAAGTATTTGATAAAAAAAGAAAGCAACATAACACTAGAATTGTTTGTCTCATTAATTGTTTGTGGTTTTTTGAAAAAAGGCATTATTGTTCTATTCTATTTTTTGAGTAATAGAAATAAAATGCATTTGTTGTGTGATTTGTTTTTTGAGGAAGTTAAGGTTGTAGATTCTATAGTAATTGAAATAGTAGCTTTTGATACAGATTTACTGAAGTAGAGTGACTTGATTTTATGAAATTCATATTTTTTTTGTGAGGTTTTGGTTGTTAGCGGTGTAAATTTTAACGATTTTATTTAGTGATCTTTACTATAACAGTTAAATGTGAATATAGGTCAAAAGTAAATAAAAATACTACAATATTAAAAAAGACTTTACTTTTATTGTCATGATTAATTATTTACATTAACAAGCATGTTTTTTTTTTAAGTATCTTTCAATGTTAAGCCGATTTTAAAATATAGAAAGGAAAACAAATGATGAATCGCTCCAAATAAAATATTCAGAGTAAATAAAGTCTGTAATAATAGGAGGAGAATTTCTTAATTGCAGGTAGGAGAGTTGCTAATGGTTACCACTTTTTGAAACCGGCCGTGATTGCTCACAGAAACATACTGAATCCTATTTTGAAAAGGATTGAATAAATACGGATGGCCATTCTTGTCTTTTGAGGTAACTTCTTCTTCAATTTCTATTATTTTATTCAAATCCTCAAAATGACTAACCGCAATAGTATGAATATAATCCTGAGATAGAATAGTGCTAGTGTGGAAGGTTTTACCGGAACAAATGACACTTCCTTTAATGCTATTGTTGTTTTGCGATACTAAAGAGCAAACCAGCTTTAGGGGTATATATTCCCTTATTTTTGTCTGACGGTTGTACACTTTATATGCAGCTTCTTTCATGCTCCATAGTATCCAAACCATGATTTCGGGATCTGTAGCGCTTGCAATAAGCAATTGCTCGTCAAGGGTGAATATTTTTTCGATAAGCCCCTTACGCCGCCAATTACTTTCTTTGCGGGATTGCAGAATATCAATCACGTCATTGCCAATCATTTTTGAGCTAGTTTAGTTTCAATAATTTCGACAGCCGTTTTAACATCAAGCATGCGTTCCATATCACTATTGTCAATTACAACATCAAAAGCTTCTTCAATATCAAGAACAATGTCTACTAGGTTAGCCGAATTAATACTTAGATCGTTAATAAAATCAGTATCCTCGGTAAGGTTGTCATATGCTTCTGTATTAGTAGTGTAAGGCTTTATGATCAGTTTTAATTTGGCAATAAGTTCTTCTTTGTTCATACTATTATTTTTGAAATTTTTTAAAAATTATGCAGGCATTTACATCACCAAAACCAAAACTTGCTTTGGCAATAATATTGGGGTTACTATCAATTGTTTTTAAAGGTACTTTTGAAGGATCTATAAGAATGCTAATTTCGGGATGAAGATCCTCACAATTTGTATTTCCAAATATGAAACCTTCATGAAGCTGCAAAACGGTTGCTACGCTTTCGATACTTCCGGCAGCGCTTAAGCAATGACCGGTCATGTTTTTTAAAGAATTGATATATGGAAAATTATTTTCCCTTCTATTAAGTGCTTTTGTCCAGTTTTCAATTTCAAGGCTGTCTTTTATGGTTGCTGTTAGATGTCCATTTATAGCATCAATTTGATCAGCTGAAATACCCGAATTAGAAATTGCGTTTGTAATACAGCGTTGCACGGCTGTGCTGTTGGGTGCCGTCATACTGCCATTACCACGTTGTCCGCCCGAGTTAACACTTCCTCCTAAGATTTCAGCATAAATCGTTGCGCCACGTTCTATAGCACTTTCTAAATCTTCTATAACCAAAGCCCCGGCACCACTTCCTGGCACGAAGCCTGCAGCTGAAGCACTCATAGGTCTTGAACCTTGCTCCGGATTATCGTTGTATTTTGAACTGCAGACACGAAGCGCATCAAATCCTGCCCAAATGTAAGGGCCGCTGTCGCCTGTACTTCCTGCTAATATTCGTTTTGCCTGTCCAGCCTGTATGCGATCATAAGCCATCATAATAGCTTCGGTTCCTGTTGCGCAGGCAGACGAATTGGTGGTAACCTGATTACCGAGGCCCAATTTTCCTCCCAGATAAGCGCTGACACCGCTATTCATCGTTTGTGCCACAACGGTACTGCCTAATCTGCGAGTTTGTAATTCGTCAATTTTATAAATGCTTTCGCGGAATTTATCTATGCCGGATGTTCCGGATCCAAAAATAGTTCCGCTGTCCCAGTCTGGTTCGTCGTTTATTTCGATTGGTAACGCGGCATTTCTCCAGGCTTCTATTCCTGCAATAACGCCATACAAAATACCGGTGCTGTTAAAACCGCGAAGTTCCAGCTCAGTAAAATACTCAGCTTTAAGTTCTTCAGAAATTTGAGGTTTACCCGCTATCTGGCAGGAAAACTGTAATTCCTGTAGTTGTTCATTATGCCGAATTCCTGATATTCCGTTTTTTATGGCGTGACTAAAGGCTGCAATACCAACTCCGTTTGGAGCGACGACGCCCAATCCTGTTATTACAACTCGCTTACTCATAATTTATTGGTCATCATGCCAGCCAAAATACCTTTGCAAACTTCTTGTCCGGCTTCGTTTTTCATAATTACATCACACTTCAATTTTCCAAACCTGAAAAATGTTTTTTGAGAATTAACGGTTATTTTTTCGTTAGGATAAACGGGTTTTAAAAACTGCACATCGGCAGAGGTAAAAGCGATTACAGTATCTTTAGTAAAAGTATCGCCCAGAAGATGGATGCCGAGACAAACCAAGCCAATCTGAGCCATCGTTTCGGTCAGGATTACGCCCGGAGTTACCGGATTATCTTTAAAATGACCTTTGTAAAAATCCAGCTCTTCGCTATACGTATAGGTGCCGCTAATACTATTTTCGTCTACGTGAAGTAATTCATTTACAAACAAAAAAGGTTTGCTATAAGGCAGTTTTGTTAAAATATTAGTCAGTTCCATGTTTTTTTTTCTAAATAATTACCATTGTAATAAAACTCTTTGTGCTGAAAATCCAGGACCAAAACTCAGCATTAAACCTTTTTCTCCCACTTTCGGATTTCTATCCATAATTTGTTCTAAAACATACAATACCGTAGCACTCGACATATTGCCGTATTGTTTCAGCACTTCTTTGGTATCATCAATATTTTTTCCTAATCCTGAAAAAAGTGCTTCAACGGTAGTAATGATCTTTTTTCCACCCGGATGAAAAATCATGTAGTCAATGTCTTTTATTTCTAATTTGTTTTTTTGTAGAAATGGATGTATAATATCTCCAAAATGAGAGGCGATCGTGTCCGGAACTTCTATATCCAATACCATTTGCAGTCCGCTGTTGGTGAGTTTAAAACCCATCATGTGTTCTGCCTCATAAAAATGATACATTTCTTCATTCACTATTTCGGGGCCTTGATCTTCTTTGTGGGAAGATAATAAACAACAGGCGGCTCCATCTCCAAAAATGGCGGCGCTTACAATATTAGGCATCGAAAAATCATCAAGCTGAAATGTCGCCGTTGGAGACTCCACAGCGATAACCGCTGCACGTTTTCCGGGATTCGCTTTCAGAAAGTTCTTCGCGTATATAATACCCGATATTCCAGCTGCGCAGCCCATTTCGGTAACCGGAAGACGTACAATGTCCTGTCTCAATTTCATTTTATTGATGAGGTAAGCGTCCAGGGAAGGAATCATAATTCCGGTACAGCTCACCGTAATGATATAATCCAAAGTCAGCGGATCCCAATCTGCTTTTTCGAGTGCTTTTTGTAGCACCTGTTCGCCTAAAATAATGACTTCACGCGTATAAATATCGTTTTTCTCTTCAAATGATGTTGCGGTAAAAACTTGTTCCGGATCCATTATTGAATACCGTTTGTCTACTGCAGCGCCTTCAAAAATCTTTTTAACTTTTTTTATAAAACGATCATCTTGTTCATGCAGCCATCCATCCAGCATTGGAAGTATATCAGCCGTTGCACGTGAATATTTTGGAAGTTGCCTGGCAACCGTTATTATTTTTACACTCATTTTTTTGTAATTATCCACTGGTAGCGAAAAGCCCATTTCCAGCTTATGGTATAGTTTTTAAAATTTAGTTTTTTAGAGAATTCAACGAGTTCTTTTTTTCTAAATCCTCTCAGGATAGAAATCAGCCCATCTTCCCGTGACATGGTGTTCAGATTAAAAACAATACAGATCAGTTTAAAAAGCCTGTAGGCAGTTTTACTTCGATGCAAATCGTTGATAATGACGCCGGTTTCAGCATTATTACTAAAGATACTAATTATTTTTAATATCTGCTCGTTGCTAAAATGGTGAAGCGTCAGGGTACATAAAATAATATCATATTTCATAGCTGTAAAATCTTCGCTAAAAATATCCACACATCTATATTCGATATTGGAGTATTCTTGTGATAATTTTTTGGCATAATTGATAGTAAACTCATTGGCATCAATACCGGTAAGCTGAAAAGTAAGTTTGTTTTTTTTGCCAAATTTTGCCAGCATACGAAGCATATCTCCATTACCGCAGCCTATATCGACTATAGAAATAGCTTTCGCAGGATGAGCATGTTTTAGTAATTGTTTTATTCCCTGCAGAATTACCTTATTACCACCAAGCAATTGATTGATACGGGCAATTTGATCGAGTGCCTCTCTGAGTTCTTCTCCCTGCAGCGAAAAATCGTCCATTATCTCGGCTTCCTGTGTTCTGTATTTGGTTTTTACGGCCATTTAAGTGATTGCTATAGGTTTACCGTGAGTTTTTTTAATTATCTCAGGAAGCATTTTAGGAAATGATACTACTACTGAAATGAGCATATTGGTTATTGTTTTGTTGGTTAAGATTCGAGCCAGAATTCTGCCCATAAATATTCTTTTTCCAAAATGTTTATTCCATTCTTTTTTATAATTTCTTTCTAATTGATCTCTGGAAATACTTTTATCAACATAAAACGCTAAGATTAATTCTGATGCTATTTTCGCACTATGTATTGCCATCGCCATTCCGTTGCCACAAAGCGGGTGTATAAGACCGGCTGTATCGCCAATCATTATCATATGATTTTCTACAGGTTGTTTTTTTTCAAACGAAATCTGACTTATGGTAAGTGGTTTATCAAAAAGAAGTGTACTGTTTTCAAAAACAGATTTAAGATGTTTGTTTTTATAAAGCACATTCTGCTGATAATCCTCAATATTTTTATATTGCTTGAAAGTAGCGTAATCGGCCAGATAACAAATATTTATAATGTTATTTTCAACCTTGGAAACGCCACAATAACCTCCGTTAAAATTGTGCAGTGCTACAAGATTAGTATCTAAATTACCAGAATAATGGGCTTTAACTGCCAGCCATGGCGATTTTTTATGGAAGAAATTACGATCTAAAAGTTGATCGACATTGGAGCGTTTCCCAAAAGCACCCAGTACTATTTTAGCCGTTACAATTTGATTTACAGTCGTAACATTGAAGATATCATTGTTGAAAGATACATCAGTAACATTTTCTTTAATTATGGTACAATTGACCGATGATATTGCCTTTTGATACAAAAAATCATCAAGTGCATATCGACTGATACCAAATCCGCCGAGCGGAAGTTGTGCCTTTGCCGTTTTTCCGCTATTGGTGCTAAATTCAAACTTAGAGATTTTTGTGGGATTAAGTTCAGAAACATTGATGCCAAGCGATCTGAGATAAGGTAAAATCTCATTCGAAATATATTCTCCACAAACTTTATGTCGCGGATAAGAAGATTTTTCGATTAGGGTTACTTTCAAATTCTTTTGGGATAGATGAATAGCCGCTGTCAAACCAGCAAGTCCGCCACCAATAATCAAGACATCTGAATTTGTTTCCATATCACCAATTTAGTGATAAAATTTCAGGATTCCAATCAAGTTGTTAATCTTTTCTTTCTCACCTTCTTAAAGCAGCCTTAAGTTTTTGTGGCAAAAAAGGTATCCACTCCACATCGAATTGTGCACCGAATGTGCCACAAAACTTTTGAGCGGTTTTAAAAAATTTGAAAAGCAGTATAAAAGAAAAAAACCTGCGAATCTTACGATTTGCAGGCTTTACCACGTTTTTTGAGGCTTTTTGAAAAGATTGAAAACTTTAAGTTTTTCGCCTTTTTGGCCTTTCCGTGGGGAGAGCAGGATTCGAACCTGCGAAGTTCACACAGCAGATTTACAGTCTGCCCTCGTTGGCCGCTTGAGTATCTCCCCGATCTCAGCATTGATGCGCTTTGTTGTTCTAAGCGGTTGCAAATATATAAACGTTTTTGATGTTTACAAACTAAAATCGCACTTAATTTTAAGTTATTTTTCAATTAATTTTTAAGTTGTTGGTATTGAATAAAATAAAAAAGTCTCAATTAGAGATTTTTTTTTGATTCAAACGGAATGTTCTCCTTATTTGTCGAAAAGGAGGACTGTTTTTGCTCATAATTTACGAATTCATAAGTCTCAAATTAGTGTTTTTTTCCTGATGTATCCCGTACAAAAATTACCAGAAATTAATTCAATTTGAAATTTAGTAGTAATTTGTTCTTCTAAAAAATATAGATTCTAAAAATGCACGTCCAGATTAAACAATCTTTTTTAATAGTGATTTCTTTGTGCTAGTTTGTTTATCTTGCTGTAGGCGGACGTTATTTAATCCTTTAGAGTGAATTTCTTTTAAGAAGTAACAACATTCATTTAAGTTGTTTTAATTAATTTACAATTCATAGGCAGGTATTAATAAAAACAAAAAAATCTCCACCAGGGAGATTTTTTTATTATGCTGAGTATATGTTCTTATTTGGCTAAAAGCTCTAAAATTTTCGCTCTTAATTCAGGACCTCTTAAGTCCTGAGCAACTACTTTTCCTGATGCATCAAGAATAAAAGTTGCCGGTATTGATTGAACTCCATATTGTGCAGCAATTGGTTCGTCCCAAAATTTTAGGTTCGAAACATGTGTCCAGGTTAAACCATCTTTTTTGATTGCTTCTTTCCACTTGCCAGCTTCTTTGTCTAAAGAAACTCCAATTATATTTAATCCTTTAGCGTGTAATTCTTTATAAATAGCTACAACATTCGGATTTTCTTTTCTGCATGGTCCACACCATGAAGCCCAAAAATCAACAATAGTTACTTTTCCTAAGCTTTCCTTAAGTGAAACTACTTTGCCTTCAGGATTTGGAGCAGAAAAGTCTGATCTTCATTTAGCGCTGCCAACTGGAGGAGCTGTTGCACCAACCGCAGGCATTTTTGCTTGACCTATTTTAGATTTTGCTTCTTTTCCAGGAGTAGTATTTTTTAACGACTCATCTAATGAGTTGTATAAGCTTTCAATTTTCTTAGTATCTGCTGTAGGATCTTCAGACATTCCCTTAACGATCAATACAGAGATAAAAGATTTTGGGTGACTTTCAGCGTAAGCAACATATTTCTTTTTAGAATCTGCCTGAACTTCAGTTTGAATAGTCATGTATTGTTTCATCAAACCATTGATAGTTGCTGTATCTTGAGCTTGTTGAGCTTGTTGCATTTTCTGAGTGTTATTTTTCTGAAAATCGATTAATCTCTTTTGAGTTTTTTGTAGCTCATCATTAAATTTTACATACTCATCATTGCTGTAAGTACCTGCAATTTTAGTTTTGTGAATACTGTCTTTATCAATTGCAACTGTAATTTCACCAGTTTCTAAGATGAAAGGAATTGGTCCATTTGCATCCTGAAGAATTAAAGTATGAAAAGCTGGTTCAGTTACTTTTCCTTTTATTTCAAATTTTTCGTTTTCAACTTTTACTGTATCAAGAGCAACATTCATTTTTGTTGTTGGATCCTGTCCTTGAAGAATGATTGTTTTTCCGTTTGCGATTCCTTTTGCAGTTCCTGTAATAAGGTATTCTCCGTCTTTAACTTTGCTGCATGACATTATCGCAACTGAAGCGGTAAGTAAAAAAAATATTTTTTTCATTATAAAATTAATTAGTTAATTGATTTGTGCAACAAAAGTATCTAAAAATATAAAACATAAAGAATTTTGTAACCTAAAATTTTGTTATAGTTTTTTTAGCTTCAACTGTCATGTTTTCAGGATGTTTACTGGATTTAATTGATTTAAAACTCTTAATTTTATGCTTATTTAAACTCAAACTAAGCAATTTTCTGATTTTTAAGCATAAAAAAAGCACTCTGTAGACAGAGTGCTTTTAGGTGTATTTTAGCGTAAAACTATTCTTGATTTGTTTTCTTTCTCCATGTGAAAGAGTTCAAAATGTGTCTTTTTGCGAATCTTCCAGGAGAATCAGCGTTAACCATTTTCACGTAAGTTGCTTTAGGAACACTAATGTATTCGTAAACACTTCCATTAGAGAAATCGATAATTAAACGACCTTCAACAAATTTATAATCTGTAATTGAACAAGTTGAAATCGTTTCAGTATATTCTGGTAAATTTGCTTTAATCGTTTCAGGATTAATACTTACCAAAAAGTGATAAGCCTCAATAATCGCTTTACTTTTTTCTTCGGCTGCTTTTAAACCAGCATCATCACCTTGAAATTTATCAGGATGAGCTTCTTTCATCGCATTACGATAAATGGTTTTCAAATCTTTTAACTCAGCAGTTTTGTCTACGTTTAGTAACTTGCGGTATTCAACTATTTTTTTCATAAATAAAAGGTAACTTATTGTCTATTAGTTTGAAATGAGTGTTTTTTACTTCAAAACGACAAATTTTTTGCAAAGGTACACTTTTTTTTAACTTTTTAGTTTTAAGGCAAAAAATATTATGAAAATATGTAAAATGTTAGAAGTTAGATGTTAAACGTTAGAATGTTATGGTGAATTGATAAAGGATAATTCCGCAAGTGCGCAAAGTTTTTTTAATCATACAGTCTTTAGTAAACCGCAAAGTTCGCAAAGCTATGGCTATAAGCTTTGCGAACTTTGTGTAAACCTTCGGGAACTTTGCGGTAAAATGTCAAAGCTGCTCTATTCTTATTTCAAACCTGAAACCTGAAACCTGAAACAATTTTTATTTATTCTCCGATTTATGATTTGCCTTATCAAAGTTTTTAGATTTCTTTGGATATTTATCATAACTAATATCGCTTGGGTTCTCGATTACAGATTTAATGGTAACCCAGTCTCCAAGATTAAAATTTGAATGTGCTATTTTGTAATCTAAAAGATATTCCCCACAAAAATAATTGTTGTTTTCATCTTTTTCGATGATACCGGTATAAACTCCTTTTTGGGGCATTTTTTCTTGTGAATCCTTAGACATAACTTTTAAATTTAAAATTGATGCAGCAAAGTTAAGCATTTAATGTTTGTTTTAGGGAGTTCGCGACAATCTGAGTATATTTGCATATGCAAAAAAACTTTAAGCCACATCCAAATTCATTTAAAAATACTTTTTGTGTTTTTCATGAAGTGCTTCCAGATGCAATTGAAGGCTTAAAAAAACAATTCGAAAGTAAAGCTGGAAGTACCTATTATTATAGTGAAGCGGGAATGTACAGAGTTTCGAATCATTGGGGAAGATTAGCCAATAGTAAATGGCGTTTGATTGCAAGGGAACCGGAAACGCCTTCGAAAACAAAAATTGGTTTTGCCGCCTGGAGCGAATTCCATCCGGATAATGCCGAAGAAAAACTATATTATATTGAAGCTGATTTTGAAAAGAACACAGTACTCTATCAGCATAAAAATAATTTGGACTATGATAAAAAAGCGATTCTGAGAACGAGTTTTGAAACAACAAAGCGGATCAAACAAATCAGAAACCTGCAGCAGCTGACTTCCTGGGCAAAACATTTTGATGAAGATATTGATATTTTGAGAGAAAGGATTATAACAGAATTGATTTATACCGAGAAAACTTTAGAAGAAATTAAAAGAGAAATATAATGGGACGCAACAACGAAAAGAACATCAAAGCACACAATGACAAATTGCACAAAGCCCAGAATAAAAAGAAACAGGCTGAAGTTGCACGCAAGGAAAAGCTGAAAGAAATTGTAAAAAAGTTTAACGAAGATAATAAGAGTAAAGAGTTTAAGTTGTAAACAAACTAAAAAAAAACTTAAAACTTTAAACCTGAAACAAACAAAATATGAATAGTAAATTCGACGATTTAAAAGTAAGTGTGCAGGAAATAATTGATTTGATCGCTGCAAAACAAGACAGAGAAGCCAACAACAAATTACTTGATGTAAGTGATGTTTTAGATGAAATGCTGGATCATGCTGAAGAAGATGAAGAATTAAGAGAAATCAGCAGATATCAGGTTTTATTGAATCAGTTGCATGTGAAGATAAATGGAGAAGAAGCAGTTGATGGAGAATAAAAAGTGTTTTTGCGATACTGGTTTATGGTTTGATGATTGTTGTGGATTATATCTTCAAAAAAATCAGAAAGCATCAACTGCATTGGCTTTAATGCGTTCAAGATATTCGGCTTATGCAACTCATAATGCCGATTATCTTATGCAAACAACTCATATTTCAGAAAGAGCTTATTATTCAAAAGCTGAAATTTTAAAATGGGCGACTTCAAATAAATGGCAAAAATTAGAGATTTTAAGTTCTTCAGATGAAACAGTGGAGTTTAAAGCCTATTTTATGGATTTAAATAGTAAACCTCAAATTCATTATGAATTTTCTACATTCAAATTTGAAAAGGGTTCCTGGTATTATGTTGACGGAAAGTTTGAATAATTGACAGAATTTGTCTCGATTTCAACTGCTTTCACCTCGATATTTTAACTAAAAATTAATAAACGTTTCTTTTTTCGTAATTCTAAAAAGCTGTAATTTTAGAACTATGAAAAACGAATTTAAAAAAGGTTTTTATTTTAAGTCGTACGAAGCCCCATTTCAGTCTCCGTTTGAAAAACTTTTTGGTATTTTCAAAGAGCTTATCACCCATACTTCGGGCGATTTTGATGAAGCTGTAGACTGGCTTCGGGAACTAGATAAGGAATATAAACTGACGGACGAGAACTACACGATCGATGATTTTATTGAAGATTTAAAAAAGAAAGGTTACATAAAAGACGAAGCTAAACCTGATGGCACAGCTGGTTTTGGAATTACTGCTAAAACAGAACGCGCCATCAGACAACAAGCCTTAGATCAGATTTTTGGTAACTTAAAGCGCTCCGGAAACGGAAATCATAAAACGAAACATGCCGGAAACGGAGATGAACATACTGGCGAATTCCGTGAATTTAATTTTGGAGATGGTTTAGAGCGAATCGCTTTAACTGAAAGTTTGCGTAACGCACAAATCAATAATGGTGTAGAAAGTTTCATGCTGACCGAAAATGATTTGGTTGTCGAAGAAACGCAATACAAAGCTCAAATGAGTACGGTTTTGATGATTGACATCAGTCACAGTATGATTTTGTACGGTGAAGACCGAATTACGCCTGCGAAAAAAGTGGCAATGGCGTTGGCGGAATTAATCACAACACGTTATCCTAAAGACACGCTTGATATTTTAGTTTTCGGAAATGATGCCTGGACGATTCCTATTAAGGATTTGCCTTATTTGCAAGTTGGGCCATATCACACCAATACGGTTGCTGGGCTTCAATTGGCAATGGATATTTTGCGAAGAAAACGAAATACCAACAAACAGATTTTTATGATTACCGATGGAAAACCAAGCTGCGTTCGTGAACGCGACGGGTCCTATTATATGAACAGTAACGGACTTGACGAATACATCGTGGACAAATGTTATACCCAGGCACAGCAAGCCAGAAAATTACACATTCCGATTACGACTTTTATGATTGCAAATGATCCGTATTTACAGCGTTTTGTGAATCATTTTACAGAAGCCAATCAGGGAAAAGCATTTTATACCGGATTGAAAGGTTTGGGCGAAATGATTTTTGAAGATTATGAAACGAATAGGAAAAAACGCGTTCGCTAATTTTAGGTTCTAAGATACTAAGATTTTAAGGTGCTAAGATTTACATACAACGAATATCGTAGAGACGCACAGCTATGCATTTTTACAAAATACTAAAAAACAATAACTGATATTTCATAAAATGGAAATAAATACTATAAAAACACTCGGTCAATTAAAGGCTGCAGGATATAAGAGCATTAGCATTAAAGATGAATTGCGAAATAATCTTCGTGAGAAAATCAAATCGGGAACACCTGTTTTTGAAGGTGTTCATGGTTTTGAAAATACGGTGATTCCGGAATTGGAACGCGCTATTTTATCGCGTCACAACATCAATTTATTAGGACTTCGAGGTCAGGCTAAAACCAGATTGGCTCGTAAAATGATCGAATTACTAGATGAATATATTCCGTTTGTTACAGGGTCTGAAATTAATGACGATCCGTTAAACCCAATTTCGCGTTTTGCAAAAGATTTAATTACTGAAAAAGGAGATGAAACTCCAGTTTCATGGTTACACAGAAGCGAACGTTTCTTCGAAAAATTGGCTACACCAGATGTAACAGTTGCCGATTTAATTGGAGACGTTGATCCGATAAAAGCAGCAAATTTGAAATTATCTTATGCAGATGATCGCGTAATTCACTTTGGAATGATTCCGAGAGCGAATCGTTCTATTTTTGTAATCAACGAATTACCCGATTTACAAGCTAGAATTCAGGTAGCATTATTTAATATTTTGCAGGAAGGCGATATTCAAATTAGAGGTTTTAAATTGAGAATGCCGTTGGATATGCAGTTTGTGTTTACAGCAAATCCGGAAGATTATACCAATAGAGGAAGTATTGTAACGCCTCTTAAAGACAGAATCGGTTCTCAAATCTTGACACATTATCCGGAGAGCGTTGCCATCGCCAGAACAATCACAGAACAAGAAGCTAAATTAGACGACACACAAAGTGAAATCGTTTATGTACCAAGTTTGGCGAAAGATATTTTAGAGCAAATTAGTTTTGAAGCGCGTGATAGCGAATACATTGATAATAAGAGCGGTGTAAGTGCGAGGATGAGTATTACGGCTTACGAGAATTTAATC
Source organism: Flavobacterium sp. LC2016-12 (assembly GCF_015351595.1). Classification (GTDB taxonomy): domain Bacteria; phylum Bacteroidota; class Bacteroidia; order Flavobacteriales; family Flavobacteriaceae; genus Flavobacterium. Next base: position 63,403 of record NZ_JADKPT010000008.1, read on the forward strand.
AGTACAGCAGAACGCCGTGCCTTAAAAGCCGGAGTTGATCACACCATTTTACGTCTGTCTGATTTCATCGGAATTATCCCGGCAATTACTGGAAAAGTAGAATTAGTTTATGAAGGAGAGCAGGAGGGAGCAGCTGCGGTGGCCCAGAATTTAATAGGATCTGCTATCCGAACTTTGTTTTCTGATTTTTTTCCGAAAATTGAAAAATTAGAAAAACCAGGCGAAAAAACACCATACTCAGATTTAATAGAATGGTTTTTTGCAGAAAGTGGTTTTGAATTATTAGACGATGCTTCAGATGCTGAATATAAAAGTATCTTGGATGAAGTAACACCGTTAGAGACTTTATTGAAGAAATATCAGCCTCAGTTAGATAAAAAAGACCAATATTTCATGAAAGAATTTATATTATGGGCTTTGGTTGAATATAAAAAACTAAGCAAAGATCGTTTTGCGCAAGGACATCAGTTTAAAGATATGTACGGAAGTTATATAAGTAAATTATAAGTTGTGAATTGTTAATTATGAATTATAACTTTGCGTAGAAATAAACCCGATAGCTTTTGAAAAGCTGTCGGGTTTTTTATTTATTGAAAATAAACCCGTTACCAGTTTTATTTCTTCTACCTTGCTCCGTTGACTGTATTTGCAGTCTTTCCCAAAAACAAAATGGAAGAAGGTTTTGAAGATTTGATTGCAAGTTATATCGAAAATAAAGTAGGTATTTCGGAGCATTTTTTAAGCAGGGAATTAGCAGATAATCTTAAACAAAATCTACTCGATTTAAACCAGAGAAGTTTGTTGTCTGAAGCTGGGATAGGTAATTCTGAGAAGCTGTCATACGACGGCGCCATTAGAAGTGATTCGATTTATTGGTTAGATAAAAAACATAATAATGTTTTCGAAAATGAATTCTTTGCACAAATTGATGCTTTCATTATTTATTTGAATGAAAGCTGTTACGCCGGAATCACGGGTTATGAATTTCATTATTCATTATATGAAAAAGGTGATTTTTACCTAAAACATTTAGATCAATTCAAAAATAATCCTAGTCGGAAATATTCTATGATCAGTTATCTCAATAGTAATTGGCTGGAAAGCGATGGCGGAGAATTGATGATTCATCAGGAAAATAATAATCAAAAAATTTCGCCTACTCAGGGCAAAACCGTTTTCTTTAAAAGTAATGAATTGGTTCATGAAGTTTTGGTTACTCAAAATACCCGAATGAGTATTACAGGTTGGCTGAAAAGTGATTAATTTGGAAATTATAAGCTAGAGAAGTGCTATTTTTGCATTCAAAATTTAGTCTATGTTATTCCTTATTCTTAGTATTCTTTGCAGTGTAATTGTTGGGGTTATTTTTAAAATGAGCCGAAAGTTTGATACTAATCCAGTTCAGATTGTAGCATTCAATTACGTGACAGCATTGGCACTTTGCTATTTTACTTTCAGTCCCAAATTAAACGAAGTTGATGTAACAGCACCATGGAACATTTACATAGCCATTGGAATATTATTACCAGTCGTTTTTCTGTTTTTAATAGCTTCTATAAAACATATGGGAATCGTAAAAACAGATGCAGCACAGCGTTTATCTCTTTTTATTCCAATACTTGCAGCTTGGTTTATTTTTAAAGAAGAATTTAATTCCTATAAAGTAATCGGACTTGTGATTGGCTTTTTGGCACTTTTGTTTATCCTAAGAAAACAATCTGAAAATGCAGAAAATAAGTGGATTTATCCAGCCGCAGTTTTAATAGGTTTTGGAATAATAGACATTCTTTTCAAACAAATTGCACTATACACGACATTACCTTATCCGACATCCTTATTTGTTGTTTTTGCGATCTCCTTAATAATCGCTATTGGAATTGTACTTTTTGGAGTGATCGTCAAAAAAGAAAAACTCACCCTAAGAAACATTCTTTTCGGAGGTTTTGTAGGACTGTTTAATTTCGGAAATATATTATTTTACCTAAAAGCACATAAAGCATTTTCAGAAAATCCGTCAACTGTTTTTGCCGGAATGAATATGGGTGTTATTATTTTAGGGAGCCTAGTTGGTCTGTTTTTTTTCAGGGAAAAATTATCTAAAATTAACTTCATTGGTATCTTTTTAGCCTTAATTGCGATAATTTTTATCGTTATTTCGCAATTTTAGTAAATTTTTTCTGTAGCCTAATTCCTTTATTTACAGCTCTTTTAAAATTAAGTTTCAATTTATTCAAAATAAACTCTACTAATTCTATAGAATTTAAGAAATATATTTATAAATTTGTCCCAACAATGAAATACTCTAGTCAAAATATCATTCAGGTCATGTGTAGCATCACGTTGTGTTGCATGAAAACCTATGCAATGAAATGGCGTTAATAGAAAATCACTTGTTAGTTATTTTTTTTTTTAGCCTTTCATGCACCAATGAAAGGCTTTTTTTAGAACTATTAAAAAATAAAGAAATGAGACCAAATAGAAATACGAATATTATGATGCAGTGTTGTCTGATAAAAATTCCATGTTGTCGAATGCGATGTTGGAGATAAAATTGACGTTTTTCTTGCTGTAAGTAAGAGCGTCTTGAAAAACAGAAAAATACAAATCAAATATTCAAATTTAAAAGATATACACTATGAGCACAGAAATAATTAAACAGAACCCCTTTCAATCGATGATTGATCGTTTTAATATCGCAGCCGATATTCTTAAGCTGGACGAATCAATCAGGCAAAAACTGCAACGTCCGGAAAAACAAATCGTGGTTAATTTCTCGATTGTGTTAGATAACGGAAACGTTCAAAATTTTGAAGGATATCGTGTTATTCACAATACAGCTTTAGGGCCATCAAAAGGCGGAATTCGTTATGATACTGGTGTAAATCTGGATGAAGTAAAAGCATTGGCAGCCTGGATGACCTGGAAATCGGCTGTTACCGGAATTCCTTTTGGCGGAGCAAAAGGCGGAATTATCTGTGATCCCAGAAAACATTCTAAAGCAGAATTAGAGAAAATTACAAGAGGATATACGAAAGCATTAGCTGATATTTTTGGCCCTGAAAAAGATGTTCCTGCGCCAGATATGGGAACTGGTCCAGACGAAATGGGCTGGTTAATGGATGAATTTTCATTAGTTCATGGCAAACCAATTCATGCTGTAGTAACTGGTAAACATTTACATTCCGGAGGATCATTAGGAAGGGTAGAAGCAACAGGTAGAGGTGTGAGTATTATTACATTATTAGCCCTTCAAAAATTAAAATTAAGACCGGCAAGATCTACTGTCGCTATTCAGGGCTTTGGAAACGTAGGATTGCATTCGGCTTTGTTTTTATACGAAAAAGGATTGAAAATTGTTGCGGTTAGTGATGTTTCAGAAGCTTTTTATAATCCAGAAGGACTTAATATTCCAGAGTTAATTTTGTATTACAATCTAAACAATAAGAATATTAAAGGTTATCCGAATTCGGTTGCCATTAAACATGAAGATTTGTTATTATTAGATGTTGATGTATTAATTCCGGCAGCGAAAGAAGATGTTATTACACAGAAAAACGCCGCTGATATTAAAGCTAAAATCATTGTTGAAGGAGCGAACGGACCTGTTTCCTCTGATGCAGATAAAATATTGCATGATAATAACGTTTTGGTTGTTCCTGATATTTTAGCGAATGCCGGTGGAGTTACGGTTTCTTACTTTGAATGGCTTCAGAATTCACTTTTAGAATCGTGGAGAATTCATCAGATTAATACCCGCTTAGAAGATATTTTGGAAAAAGGTTTTGAAACAGTTTTTAGAATCGCTTTAAAACATAATGTGACGCCAAGAATTGCAGCATACATTATTGCTTTGCAAAAAGTGGCAGATACACAATCCGTGAAAGAGGTAGCATTAGATGCTCCGAAATTCAAGCAGAATTAAATATTGGTTTGGGAGAAAGATTTTTTATGTATTGAGATCGTTTTTGGTTAGTAAACGAAATTAATTAAGTAAAAATATCTTTTTCTCTTGGTTTATAAATGACTTTCTTCTTTATTAAAAAGTACTTTTTAAAAATGAAACATATTAATTTTCTTGCCTTTGCAATGCCTGCTTTTTTCCTTTTTTTGTTTTTGGAATATAAGCTGGCACAACGAAAAAAGAGACCTGAGATTTTCAATTATGAAAGTTCTGTTTCAAATATTAGTATTGGTATAGCCGAGAGGTTAATTAATCTTTTTATCTCCGCCAGTTTTTATCAGTTGTATTATCTGATTTATGATAATTACAGACTTTTAGATATTCCGGCTAACATTTTTGTTTGGTTTGCCTTAATTCTCGCTACCGATTTTGTTTGGTATTGGTACCATAGATTAGGTCATGAAGTCAATTTTTTCTGGGCCGCACATATTGTGCATCATCATAGCGAAGAATTTAATTTTACGGCTGCAGCCAGAATTACCACTTTTCAGGCTGTTATCCGAACGGGATTTTGGTGTGTTTTGCCTTTTGTTGGTTTTCATCCAACAATGGTAATTACGATGTTGATTGTTCACGGAGCGTATTCTTTTTTTACGCACACGCAGCTTATTGGCAGCATAAAATGGCTGGAGTATGTTTTTGTAACTCCTTCTGTCCATGGTATTCATCATGCTTCTGACGAAAAATATCTGGATAAAAATTACGGAGATATGTTTACTTTTTGGGATCGTCTTTTTGGAACTTTCCAGGAAGAAGAAGAAAAGCCAAAATACGGATTGACGCATCCGTTAAAGAGTTATAGCTTTTTATGGCAGCACTTTCATTATTATTTCGAAATTTATGAATTATGGAAACGTTCCAAAGGTTTTAAAGCCAGATGGAAAGCCGTTTTTGGAAGTCCCGCACATATGGATCAGGATATTCGGCCAGCGTTGGAAAAGCGTTTTTTACAAGACAAAGAGAATCCGCACCAACGATTGAAATTTCGAAATTATCTCTATATTCAATTAGGAGTTTGTACTTTGTTTTTAACTGTTTTTACTTATTATTTCGAGTATTTAAATGGCTTCGATAAAGCTTTTGTATTGTTATTTATTCTTATTACACTGGTTAATTGCGGTGCTTTATTAGAACAACGAAAATGGATATATTATCTGGAATATGCACGTCTTTTTATGATTTCAACTTACTTTTTATATGAGGAAAATTTAACGGCATTTTTCTTTGTTCCGTTAGCAATTATGATTTTTGCTGAGCAGTTGTTTTCGTTAAGTAAACGCTATCAAAATATAATTTTGCAGTTAGAAACTTCGGAATAAATTATTAGCCACGAATTCACGAATTAAAATATATTGAATTAGGTTTTGGCTACTAAGAATTGCACAAATTTTTACTAATTGTTTATTAGTGAAATAAAAAAATAGCCACGAATTCATGAATTTATATTTAAATAATTAGTGAATTCGTGGCTATTTTTTTTCGGATTTTAAATCGTCTTAATCGCCATAATCTTCTCCTCAAAAGTATCTTTAAAATCTGATTTACTTTTGATTCTTGTTTTATAGGTGTAAATGGTAGCTACAGAAAGTTCCAGGAATTCTGCCATTTGATTGCTGTCCTGAATTCCCAATCGATACAAGGCAAAAATTCTGAGCTCTGTATTTAAAAGTTCTCCTTTTTTAACGATGCATTTGTGATCATTTGGAAATAAATTATTAAAATCGGTCACGAAAGTAGGGAACAATTTCAGGAAGATTTCATCAAATTGATGAAACAGATTTTCGCGTTCTTCCTTTACATTGTAGCGTTTCAAACTCGCAATAACTTCATCTGTTTTTTTGGTAATGATTTTATGAAGCGTACTTTTCTGAATATGATCTATTTTATTAATGAACGCCGATGTTGCCTTAATAAAATAGGTAATATATTCTTCTTTGATAGCATTGGCTTCACTCAGGCTAATATTCATTTCCTGAAGTTGTGCATACGACGAAGCCATTATTTTTCGGGCTTTATTTCTTTCCTTTAATTGTTTAAAAATGATAATCAGAAACAAAACAATAATTAAGGTAAGAATCGTCAATAAAATAATGATTCTCTCGAGTTTATCATTTTTATCTTTTACGTTATTCAATTGTGCTTTCTCAATAATCGGTAAAATCGTGGAAATCTCAATTTTTCGATGTCTGGCATTATAGAAAGTAGCATCATCCATCGCGATATTGATGTATTCGTTGGCTTTATCCAGATAACCCATTTTAAAGAGTTCATTGGCTAAATTCCGAAGTGCAACCGTTTCTTTGGTCGCATTTTTAACATCAGCAATAGCGGCAAGTGCCAGATAATAAATGGCTTTTTTAGTATAACCTCTTTCCGAATAAATATAGCCGAGGCTTGAAGTTGCAATTCCGTAATAATCAGATGGTAATTTGTAATTGTTGATCCAGTAGCTAAAGGCAAATTCTGCACCACGCCAATCCTGTTGTTTTAATCTTTTTAAACTTTCGGCAGCCCAATATTCATTGGTATTGGTTCCTATAAGTTCTAAAGCCTTTTTCAGGAAATGATTTCCTTGTTGTACATAATGAATATTAAAACGCTGATCTTTATTATAATCGGCTAGATCATAATAGGCGCGGGCTTTTATAGAATAATATTCGAATTTATTTTTTTGATCAAGTTTCTGGTCATCAATTACGTTCAGAGTATCAATGGCTTCTTTAAAAAGTCCAGAAGAGAGTAATACGAAACCTTCCTTAATTCGGCTTTTAGCCAAATATTTAGGATCTTTTAAAACAATAGCCTTGACTTTTGCTTCTTCTAAATAATAATAAGCTGAGTCATATTTGAATGATTTATACTCGTCAAACAATGACATATAGGTATTATAAAGCTGCTCATTGTTTTGACTTACAATAAATTTTGAGACGTCTTTTTTTAGAGCTTCAATTTTACGGTACTTCTGTTTTAAGTAAATATCTTTTTTAAGAAGCACTTTATCTAATTCTTCCAGAACGGGATTTGTCTCTTTCGCAGTTAGAGAAAAACCGGCAATGAAAAAAAATAGAATGAATATTCTTTGCATAGTTAGTTTTGGTTAAGGGTAAAATTCTTTTTGGTTTGTTGAGTTAATTCGTTTTTTAATTCAGGATAAATAATTGACAGTTGATGATCTAATAGCTTTTAGAAGATGGTAATTCTCTTAATAACAAAGCTATAAAATTTAGATCATTGAACAAAAATAAGATCTAAATGTTAAAAGTAGTCTAATAATTTGCAATTATACAATAAAAAGCAATAATATATATGTATAGTGAAAAAAATATAGACTTTAATTTGCATATTGTCATAAATACCATTATTTATATGCTATTTTTTATCTCAACAGCATCTTGATTTTTGTAAATACAAAAATATTTTAAAATATTGATTTATAATGAATTAGGTTGAAATTTATTTCAATTCCATCTTGATTTTTATCAGATATTTTTTTTTAGGTTTTTTTAACATCTAGCTTCGTTGTGTCCTTTTAAGGGATAAAAAAACTAACAAACAAACCACAAATTTATGAGATGTAAAAGTATTTATTGGTTAGCTGTTATAATGTGTCTATTTGCCATTGGCTGTGACAGTATTGATGACGGAAGCTATGTTGATCCGATTACCATTTATGAGAAAGTAAACGGAGATTGGGGATTAACAAATTTGAAAATGGTTGATGAATCTGCGAAAGCAAATGCCATCGAGCCAAGTGAAGAAAACTTGAGTACGTACTTTAACTACGAGGATTTTAAAATCAGATTCAGCGTAGACGAAAAGAACCACCCAACAAGTTACGAGGTTATGGGCAATGTACCTTCTTTATTTGCACCAAAAGGATATTGGAGATTAAGCTCTGATTTTCAACAGACAAATGCCAGTGCAGTAAGAATTTACCTGTACAGCGATGCTCAAAAAACACAAAAAACAGATGAACTTAGATTAACATCAGTTCCGGGAAGCAACGACGAAATGGAATTTCAGTTGGTGCATTCTTCTAGCGGAACTCCTTTTGTGTCTTATGTATTTAAATTAAATGCTATTAATTAAAAGTAATATGAAAAAGTTTATATATACAATTTTACTTGCCCTTTTGATGGCGCCTAATTTTATTCAGGCACAAGAAGCCGCCGGAGCTGTAGGGCCTATATCATCATTTCCGGTAGTTTATAAATACGATGAACAGGTGACGTGGTATTTTGATATGTCAGGATCCACTTTTGCAGAAAACGAAGATCTATATCTATGGATGTGGTCTCCATCAGAACCGGATGCAGGAAACTGGGAAAATTCATCAGATTTTGCAAAACTGAAATATGAAGGAGATAAAATATGGAGTTTTACATTAACGCCAACTGTTTATTTTTCTCAAACCCCAGATCAAATTGCGGCAAGCGCGGGATTTTGGTTTCGTTTAAAAAACAAAAACGGATCAAAGCAAAGTGATGTTGCTAATGTAGCTTATACTGATTTTTCGTCATTTTATACGGCTAATGAGTTAATTAGATCTTATCCAACAAAACCAACCATTGACAAACCAGTTAGTATTTTATTTAATTCAAACTTAAAAGACGGTTTTAGCGGAGTACCCAGTGTGCATTTTCATAGTGGTTTAAATAATTGGGCCGTTTTGCAGGAATATCAGGCATGGATTCCGGAAGTATCTGAAAAAACAAAATTGAAAGATCTTGGAAATGGTTTTTACAGAATGGATTTGATTCCACAGGAATATTATAATACTGAACCAGGTTTTGTTATGGAAAACATTACTTTTCTGTTCGTGGCAAAAGACTGGACTACTAATTCTGGCGATCAGATAATTTACGCTGGAGAATATACTCCGCCACCGCCACCAGTATTTAGATTCTTTCCTTTACAAATCAGTCAAAAAGATTTCCTTGGAATGTCACGTAAAAATAACGAGTCGGGCGTAAACAAATTAATTTACACGATTAACGCAGGCAGTAAAGTAATTTCAGGTGAATTTTCCGGAGGAACTGCCGAGATAAAAGGATTTGTCAATTTGGTTTCTGAGCTTAACGGAATTCCTGGCCTAACTGAAATTCATGTTTTGGTAAAAGACAATAAGGACAAAACAATTTCGGATACCACGATTCCTCTTAAAACTTTAGACAAATAATTCACTATCAAATTAAAACATCATTATAATGAATAGTAAAAATAAAAAAATAGTCCTGCAGCATCTGTGGACTACTAAAACTGTGGTATTCATGATTTTCATGCTTTTTCTTTCGGCAGGAATGTTTGCTCAGGAAAAAAAGCAGGTTTCAGGTACCGTTTATGACAATACAGGAACTGTATTGCCGGGCGCTTCTATAATCGAGGTGGGCACTAAAAATGCCACCACAACAGATTTTGACGGAAGATTTACTTTGTCTGTAGCCGTAGGAGGTTCGATTGAAGTTTCGTTTATAGGAACAACAACTCAGAAAGTACAAATTACATCGGCAACAAAGGCTAATATTGATGTTCGTTTACCAAACGATGGTTATCAGTTGGCAGAAGTACAGGTTGTTTCTGTTGGATATGGAACACAAAAGAAATCAGATTTAACGGGAGCTATTTCAACCGTTAAAGCAGACGATTTAGTAAAAGGAACAATTTCTTCTACAGAGCAGGTTTTGCAAGGAAAAGTAGCAGGTTTAAATGTTATTCGTCCTTCGGGAGATCCTGCAGCTGGTTCTACTTTACGTTTACGTGGAGGAACTTCCTTAACAGCTAGTAACAGTCCGTTAATCGTTGTTGATGGAATTGCAGGCGTTGATATCAATGTGGTACAGCCTTCTGATATTAAATCGGTAGACGTTTTAAAAGATGCTTCGGCGACAGCCATATATGGATCAAGAGGAGCAAATGGAGTTATCATTATTACAACAAAATCGGGTACAAAAGGAGTTTCGGTTACCTACAGCGGATTATCAAGTTTTGGTTATGTGAATGATAACTTAGATCTTTTATCAGCAAACCAATGGAGAGGTTATGTACGTCAAACCGGAAATCAGGATGCAATTGATTACGGAGGAAATACAGATTGGCAAAAAGCAATCGAACAAACGGCTATTTCACAATCGCACACTTTAAGTATAAATTCTGGTAAAGCAGACAGTGGTTTCAGAATGTCACTTTCATACTTAAATAATGAAGGTGTTATTAAAACGACAGGTTTAGAAAGATTAAGCGGAAACGTTAGTGGATACCAATATCTTGGAGATAATAAAGATGTAAAGTTTGATATGGGCTTATTTGCCAATATCGACAAATGGCATCCATTAGATTACAGAATTTTTGAGCGTGCTTATAATTTAAATCCAACGATTCCGGTTTATGATGCCAATGGCGAATTTACATCGGTGGGAGGAACAATTTATGAAAATCCGGTTGAAATTTTAACCAACAGAACTGTTGATAATGAAAGACACAGGCTTTTAGGATATTTTAAAACTGAAGTTAAGTTTTTAAATGATTTCACGGCTGTTGCTAATATTTCATTAGAACATAATGCAGTTCAGGGAAGCCAATACAAGCCAACTTATGCTGTTATGGAAGGAAGAACTGAAGATGGTTACGCTCAAAAAACGTATGCAGAATATACTAACGCACAAGGAGAATTGTATGTGAATTACAATAAAACTTTTGGAAAACATACCGTTAGTGCTTTAGGCGGATATTCTTATTTGGAGAATATTTATGAAGGTTTTGGAGCGCAAAGAAGTGGTTTTGTTTCAGATGCTTTTAGTTATAACAATTTAGGAGCAGGATATAATTATCGTTTGGGCGATGTGTATTCTTATAAAGGAAAATCGAATCTGGTATCTTTTTATGCTCGTGCTAATTATAGTTTTGACAGCAAATATTTGTTTACTGCAACAGTAAGAAGAGATGGTTCCAGCCGTTTTGGAGAAAACAATAAATGGGGAACTTTTCCATCAGCTTCTGCAGCATGGAGAATTTCTAACGAAGAATTTATGAGTTCTACAAAAGAGTGGTTGGGCAATTTAAAATTAAGAGTAGGTTACGGAGTTACAGGAAATCAGGATGGAATTGGTGAATATAAATCGCTTTCAATCTTAGGAGTTGGAAATGATAGTTATTACGATCCGGTTACGCAAACCTGGAGTTTAGCTTATTCTCCAAAACAAAACCCGAATCCTGACTTAAAATGGGAATCTACTAAACAATTAAATATTGGTGTTGATTTTACCTTATTTGACCGAGTAACAGGATCATTCGAGTATTATTCAAAAACAACAGACGATTTGTTATACACTTATGAAGTGCCTCAGCCTCCTTATTTAGTAGGAACAATGTTGGCAAACGTTGGTGAAATGTCAAATAAAGGAGTTGAGCTTACACTGAATGCAGACATCATTAAAGGAGATAAATTTTCATGGAACGCCAATCTAACTTTAGGGCATAACGTTCAGAAAATTGAAAAACTATCGAATACAACTTATGAAACTGATGTTATTTACAGCGGATCTTTACACGGATTATCTGGTATGTCAGGACAATATTCTCAAATTATTGCTGAAGGATATCCAGTTGGAACTTTCTGGGGATTCAAAAATGCAGGACTTGATGCTGATGGTAAAATTCAGTACTACAATGCAGCCGGAGCTGTAGTGGCAGAAAGTGCTTTAACAGATGATGATAAAACAGATTTAGGAAATATTCAGCCAGATTTGAGTTTAGGAATTGGAATGAATTTTACTTATGGAAATTTTGATTTGGGTGTTTCGGGTTATGGAATGTTTGGCCAAAAAGCATTAAATGCAACCAATATGATGTTGAATGATCCTAACAGATTACCAGCGTACAATGTTCCGGATGATTTCTTAAACAGCGGTCTTACTTCATCTCCAAAATATTCAGATTATTGGATAGAAGATGCGTCTTTCTTCAGACTTCAAACACTTTCAGTGGGTTATACTTTGCCTTTGAAATCGAAATCATCAAAGTTCAGAGTTTATGCTATGGGAGAGAATCTGTTTGTAATTACAGGTTATAAAGGTGTAGATCCGGAGATTGGTTTAAATGCACAAGATGGTCAAGATCAAACAGGATTGGCAGCACCTGGAATCGATAAGTACAATAATTACCCGCGACCAACTACGATTTCTGTTGGTTTAAATTTTACGTTTAATAATTAAGCGATTAACTCAAAAATAGAACAAATGAAAATCAAAATAACAGCAGCATTATTAATAAGCATGCTCTTTACGATATCATCATGTACCGATTTAGATGAACAACTATATGATAGAGTAGAAGATGGGAATTTTGGAAATACTCCCAAAGAAATTGATGCATTAGTTGGAGGTGCGTATTCTTCATTAAGAGGATTTGCAGATGGGATATCAAATAATTATCCAACGTGCGAGTATGTATTCTTTTTAAATGAAACGGTTTCTGATGAAGCTACTATTCCTACCAGAGGAACAAACTGGTACGATGGCGGACAATATCAGGATGCACAAAGACACACCTGGAAAGCAGACAATCGTATGATTCTTTCAGCTTGGCGTTATAATTATACGGGAATTGCAAAAATCAATTCAATCATTTATCAAATAGATAAATCATCATTGACAGATGCAGCAAAAGCTCCCATTTATGCTGAATTAAAAGCCTTAAGAGCATATTACTATTATAATCTTTTAGATTTATTCGGAAATGTGCCAATTGTAACCAATTTTGAAGATACAGCTTTACCATCAAATTCTACCCGTAAACAAGTGTATGATTTTGTGGAAAAAGAATTGTTGGATGCTATTCCGCATTTAACGGCAAACGTGGTCTATTCTAAATTTACAAAAAATGTTGCCTATTCTCTTTTGGCGAGATTGTATTTAAATTCAGAAGCTTTTATTGGAACGGCTCGTTGGCAGGATTGTATCGATATGTGTCAGAAAGTTACAGGATATACTTTGGCACCTGATTTCTTTGCGAATTTTGCAACTGAAAATCAAAAGTCACCTGAAATTATTTTTGCTATTCCTTATGATTCAAAAGCAGGAACAGTTGGAAACTATATGTCATCAATGTCTTGTCATTACTTGCATAAACTGACACTTTCTCCAATTGGAGATTATCCTTGGAGCGCGAACGGAATGTGTGCACAGCCAGGAGTGTATTCTGCTTTTGCTGACACAGACAAAAGAAAAAAATGTATGGTTGCCGGAGATCAGATCAATTTAGCAAACGGGCAGGTTATCGTTATGGATAACGGAGAACCTTTAACGTATACAGAAGAAGTAACAAGTGTTGCTGATGCTAAAGAAAATGAAGGTGTTCGTTTGGGTAAATACGAAATGAAAGCGGGAGAACAATGGGAACGTGATCATGATTTAGTTGTAATTCGTTATGCCGAAATCTTGATGATGCAGGCAGAATGTTACGTTCGTTTAGGATCTGCTGATTTGGCAAAACCATTTCTACAACAAGTTACAGCGCGTGCCGGAGAAGAAATGCCAGCAACAATAGATCTTCATTTTATTGATCAGGAATTGCTTAAGGAATTTACTTTTGAAGGAAGAAGAAGAACGGATAATATTCGTTTTGGAACATTCTTTCTGGAATGGTGGGAAAAAGGGACAACAGAAAAATACAGAGCAATTTTCCCTATTCCAAGCACTGTTTTAACTACAAATAAAAACCTGAAACAGAATCCTGGTTATCCTCTGAATTAGGTTATTAAATGTCAGTCTTCCATGTTGGTTAGTCGTGGAAGGCTGACATATTTTTAATGTTTTTTTAAACACATAGAAAACATAGATTTTGTATTTAAAAATTAATAAAAAAGAGAATAGAAAGAAACTAGTTTCTAACACATAGCTATGTGTTTTGATGCAAGTGAAACGCCTTCTTTAAGCTATGAAAACTATGTTTCTATGTGTTTAAATAATTGCACAAAGTGAATTGGTAAGCATTCCATATTCTATAAAAAAATAAATAAATCTATATGAAAAGATATATCACATTATTGTTTTTTGGTGTCATGAACATTTTAGTCGCCGCCGGATGCAGCAGCGATGACAAAGGTTCGGATAAACCGACAGAACCAGAAACAATTCAGCCTGTTGCGATTGAAAAAACAAATAGTACCAAAATTTATGTGCATTACATGCCCTGGTTTGAAACCAATGAAAGTAGTGCCGATAAAAAATGGGGATATCACTGGACAATGGCAAACAAAAATCCGAATACGATAGGAGCAAACAATCGTCGGGAAATTGCATCTTATTATTATCCTTTAATTGGCCCGTATCATTCAGGTGATAAAAATGTGATTGAAAATCATTTATTATTGATGAAATATTCAGGAATTGATGGTGTTTTGATCGATTGGTATGGCACTTATGATGTTAATGATTACAGAATGGTAAAAGAAAATACAGAACAGCTAATTGCCATTTTAGACAAAGTAGGGCTGGAATATGCAATTGTTTACGAAGACAGAGTAACTACAAATGTTGTTAATGCCGGAAAAGCAATTTCTGTTACGAGCGCAGCCAAAACCGATTTAGCTTATATGGAGAAAAATTATTTTTCTGATGCCAATTACATCAAAGTAAACGGGAAGCCATTGTTATTGAACTTTGGACCAATTGTATTGCAAACGCCTGCAGAATGGACCAATATTTTTGGTACACTGACTACAAAACCTACTTTTTTAACGCTGTGGGATCAATCTGTTGAAGCTGGTGCGAATGCATCCGGTGAATATGCCTGGGTATATAAAAATAGTACCTATTTGACTAATTTTTATACCAACACAAAACCAAAACTTTCTGTGGCGATGGGAGGAGCTTATCCTGGTTTTAAAGATTTTTACGCCGAAGGTGGGGGGGGTGCTGCTATCGGTTGGACAATTGAACACAATAATGGAGCTACTTTGGACGAGACGCTTGCATTAGCTAAAAATGCCAATTTAAATTACCTGCAACTGATCACATGGAATGACTTTGGAGAAGGAACGATGTTCGAACCGACAGTAGAATTTGGATATACTTACATTGAAAAAGTGAAAACCTTCGCAGGTGTCAAAAATACCGAATCTGTTTTTCCGGATATTAGCAAAATGTACAATCTGCGAGTAGAAAAGAAAGGCAATACCGATGTCCAGAAAAAACTAGATCGGGCCTTTAATTATTTTGTTTCGATGCAGCCTGCAAAAGCGAAACAATTAATTAGTGAAATAAAATAAGAGTTGTAATTAATACAATTAAATAATGAAAAACATAAAATATAGCTACTGTCTGATCCTTTTTGCGTCAATATTGATTTACGCCTGCAGTGCCAGTACTAAAAAAACATACAAAATCAGCTCTCCGGGGAAAAATACCGATTTAGTTTTTGAATTAACTGCTTCAGGTCAGCCTCAATACAGTTTTACGGCTAATGGTAAATCGATTATTGAGCCTTCTTTAATGGGATTTGAATTTCAGGGAATCCAAAAAATGACAGAAGGTTTTGAAGTAGTTTCCACCGAAGAAAAAACTTCAGATGAAACTTGGGAACAGCCTTGGGGAGAATTCAAAAAAGTGAGAGATCATCACAATGAATTGATTGTTCATTTAAAAGAATCAAAAGGGGAAGAGCGTTTGGTTGATATCATTTTCAGGGTTTTTGATGATGGAGTAGGTTTCAGATATTTTTTTCCGAAACAGCCTCATTTAGGAAAAGTGAAAATTTCGAATGAAGTTACTGAGTTCACTTTTAAGTCTGATAATGATGTTTGGTGGATTCCGGTGCATCGCGAAAATAGCTATTACGAAAGCACGTATCGCAAAACGCCAATAAGTAAAACGGATACAATTAATACTCCGGCTACTTTTGAAACCAAAGAGAAATTGTATGTAGCGATTCATGAAGCCAATTTGACTGATTTTGCATCAATGACACTTTTAAAAACAAGCGACAAACAATACAAAAGTGATTTGGTGCCGTGGGCAGATGGCGTAAAAGTATATGCTGAAACGCCTTTTCAAACGCCTTGGAGAACTATTGTAGTTGGAAACACACCAGGTGATGTTGCAACATCAACCATTATGCTGAATCTGAATGAACCTTCAAAAATTGAAGATCTTTCCTGGATTACGCCTTCAAAATACATTGGAATTTGGTGGGGAATGCATTTGGAAAAATTCACTTGGGGACAAGGGCCAAAACACGGAGCCACAACTAAGAATACAAAAGAATATATTGATTTTGCTGCGAAAAACGATTTTGACGGCGTTCTGGTAGAAGGCTGGAACGAGGGCTGGGATGGCGACTGGACAGCCGATGGTTCTGCCTTTAGTTTTGTAAAAGCGTATCCTGATTTTAATTTGGAAGAAATAACTAAATATGCTGCTATCAAAAATGTTCGTTTAATCGGGCATCACGAAACGGCAGGAGCTACCAAAAACTATGAAAGTCAATTGGAAGATGCTTTTAAATTGTATCAGAAAATGGGTGTGAATTCGGTTAAAACAGGTTATGTCAACAAATATTTAGATAAAAAAGAATGGCACGATAGCCAATACGGAGCGCGCCATTACAGAAAAGTAATCGAAACGGCGGCGAAGTATCATATTATGATTGACAACCACGAGCCAATGAAAGGAACCGGAATTCAACGTACGTATCCAAATTTTATGTCTCAGGAGGGCGGAAGAGGTCAGGAATACAACGCATGGTCTGTAGATGGCGGAAATACGCCGGAACATTTAACGACTTTACCTTTTACAAGAATGTTATCAGGACCGTTTGATTATACACCTGGGAATTTCAATTTTGATTATAAAACGCCATCTGGAGCAAGAGTACAAACGACTTTGGCAAATCAATTGGCATTGTATGTTATTATTTTCAGTCCGTTACAAATGGCTTCAGATTTACCTGAAAATTATGTTGGAAAACCGGAATTTCAATTCATAAAAGACGTTCCGTGTACCTGGTCGTATACTAAAGTTTTAGATTCTAAAATTGGAGAATACACAACCATTGCTCGTAAAGACTGGGATGAGAAAAACTGGTATTTAGGATCGATTACAAACAAAGATGCAAGAGAGCTTAAAGTGCAATTGTCATTTTTAGATGCAGGTAAAGAATACGAAGCTGAAATTTATGCCGATGGAGCGGGAGCGAATTACAAAACCAATCCGTATCCGGTGACGATTTCTAAGCAAAAAGTAAATAGTAAAACAGTATTAGATATTAAACTCGCAGCTGGCGGAGGAACAGCTATAAAATTCTCTCCAATACAGAAATAATTGAGTTAGTTTAAGTTAAGTTTAAGTTTGGCAATGAACCCGATATCTTTTTAGAAGATGTCGGGTTTGTTATTTGTTTCAAGTTTCAAGTTTCAAGTTTCAAGTTTCAAGTTTCAGGTTTCAGGTTTCAGGTTTCAGGTTTCAGGTTGCAGGCTAGACGGGTGATTATACCGCAAAGTTCGCTAAGTTTTTTATCAACAGTATGCTCAGAAAACAAAAAGTTCGCAAAGCTAGATCAACTCAACGCTTTGCGAACTTTTCGCTTTTATAAAATCACACAGTAAAAAAAACTTAGCGAACTTTGCGGTAAAATTTATGCTCAAAGTCAAGCAACCTGAAACTTGAAACCTGAAACTTGAAACAAAAAAATTAGTGTTTATAAAGTTTAACATGATTTCCAAAAGAGTAGGTAGCGGTTAAAGTTGGACCGTTGTATCCCCATTTAAAGTATCCGTTAAGTCTTTCTTTTTCGACATCAACTCTAATATTTAAACCAGTATAACCGGCAGTCAAACTAAAATTTTTGTAGACATTATATAAAACAGATATGTTATAACTTAATATTCTACCGTCGATATCGTTAATTTTTAGGGCGAAATAATTTGTATTTACATAAAGTCCCCATTTTTTTGCTAAAACAACTTCTGCCCAAAGTCCAAGGTCAGGCAGTGGTGCTGTAAAGTCAAAATTATCTTTATATTCAGCTTGTAAATTTTCTCCTTCAACTTTTAAACCAACATCGCCAAATAAAACATGCGCTCCAATAAGGGCTCCAATTTCATATTTTGGCTTTGATATAAAGGCATATCCATAATATATACGAGCGATTTGACTGTCCTGAAATGCAGAAATAGTTGTGTTTACATTGTATGTATTATCACCAAATTGGATATCTCTTTCCAGTTTCTTAGTTGAGGTTCTTTTTAGATAGAAAAACTCACTTCCAAGTCGTGATCTTCTGGAGATTCTCCACTCAAAACTACCAGCAAATGATGTAGTAGTTTTATTAAATCCCAAATCTTTTTCAAAATCAATAAGGCTTCCAGAGTTACCATTGTTTGTACCTACTTGTACCTCTGCACTATTTGTGGGAAAAAAAACACCAGCGTTAAATTTAAAACGTCTTGCATGCCATGGCAGATCTTCAGGATCGTAATCCTGAGGTTTGTCAGAATCATTTTGTACGGCAGATAAAGTATTCTCGGTAGCGATTTCAGCAGTAGTTTGAGCATTTGCTGAAAACCAAAAAAGGGAAATAATCAATAAAGAAAATAATTTTTTCATGAGATTTATTTTTAAGTTTTGGTGGATAGTTTTAACAATTAAAGTTAACAAAAAAAATCATGCAATTCGTTTTTTTGCTTTTATTATTTGATTAATTCCTTTGATAGTCAGTTAACTATAGGTTTTGTTAAAATTAGTTGACATGTCACTCTTTTTTGTAATTTTGCATCATGATAGACAAAAATTCAAATTCAGAACCATTTGGTAAAGCTTTTAGTGCTGAAATTGCGGACAGTTTTTTATTTCAGATTCACCGAATAAAAAAGGCTCTTTTTCGTCGTACAAATGCTTTAATGAGCGAAGCCGGAATTACGTTGCAGTTAGAACAATTGCCGCTAATCATGATTTTACAGCATAAAGATTTGTCTCAAAGAGAACTTTCAGATAAGACTATGCGTGATAAATCCTCGATTTTAAGAAGTATTAATGCTTTAGAAAAAAAGAGTTTGCTGGAGGTGCGAAAAGATAAAACTGACAAACGAAAAAATGTAGTAAGCCTTACAGAAGAAGGAATTGTACTGGCTAAAACTATTCGAACATTAATGAAAAAATCAGAAGATGAGGTACTTTCTGTCTTTACAGCAAAAGAAAGAGTTGAAGCTTTGGAAACCATTAGAAATTATGCGGATAGATTAGATCAGACTTAATTTTTTTTGAAGAATAAAGGTTGATATGTCAACTTTTGGTGAGTATAGAATAAAGAGTAAAGAAGAAAGAAAAGGATGTCGTTTATTCTATAGATTTTTAGAGATTTCTTAAATAAAAAATCTTTTTGATCTGTGTAATCAGTGGCAGAGAAAACAAATTATAAAATAGAAAATGAATAAAAAAGAATTATTAGAAGGACCGATATTGTCTTCATTATTAAAATTAGCGGTGCCTATTATGATTGCCAATCTTTTACAGGCTGCTTATCAATTGGTTGATGCTTTTTGGGTGGGGCGTTTGGGTGGAGATGCTGTTGCGGCGGTGTCGGTAAGTACGCCGGTTATATTTTTAACGATTGCTTTAGGAACAGGTCTTGCCATTGCAGGTTCGATTTTGATTGCGCAATATTTTGGAGCTGGACAACAGGAAATGGTCAATCATGTGGCCGCGCAAACCTTGCTGATGGTTATTACAGTTTCGGTTGTTTTATCGATTGTTGGCTATTGGCTGAGTCCTTACTTTTTGAAGGTACTGAATGTTACACCGCAAGTTTATAGTGACGCATTAGGTTTTATGCGTGTCGCTTTTATTGGCTTGGTTTTTAGTTTTAGTTTTATGATTTTTCAATCGGTGATGCGTGGGGTTGGTCGTGTAACTTTACCGGTTTATATTGTTTTGGGAACTGTTATTCTGAATTTTGCACTGGATCCGTTGTTTATTTTTGGATGGAATTTTATTCCGGCAATGGGTGTAAAAGGTGCTGCTTTAGCAACTTTATCAACTCAAAGTTTAGCAATTGTCATTGGTTTTTTCATTTTATTTAGAGGAAAACATGGAATTCACTTGCAACTAAAAGACTTTAAACCGGATTATAAACACATCAAAAAAGCTTTTAAAATAGGTTTTCCATCTTCAATAGAGCAATCTATGCGTGCTATTGGTATGATGGCAATTACTTTTTTGATTGTACATTTTGGTACAACAACGGTTGCTTCGTACGGAGCAGGTTCTAATTTAATTCAGCTGATTTTGATTCCGGCGTTAGGACTTTCTATGGCTATCGCAACCTTGGTAGGTCAAAATATTGGTGCTGGAAATATTGCCCGCGCTGCTCAAATTGGAAAATTAGGTGGTTATCTAGGTTTTGGTTTGCTTAGCGGACTTGGGGTTATAGCCTACGCTTTTGCTCCCTATTTAATTGCCTTTTTTGTTCCAAATGATTCCGCAGTGATCGAAGGAGGAACTCAATTATTAAGAATTACGTGTCTTTCATGGGGATTTCTTGGTTTGCAGCTTTGTTTAATGGGCGTTTTCAGAGCGGTTGGAAATACAACGCTGCCAATGATTTTGACTCTGGTTTCGCAGTGGGTGATTCAGTTTCCGTTAGCTTATATTTTATCGCATAATACTTCACTTGGTAAAGTCGGAATTTGGTGGGCTTTTCCTATTTCATCTGTTGTTACGGGATTAATCACGTTAGTTATTTATGCTAAAGGAGATTGGAAAAAAGAACGCTTAACCGGAAAAACGAATAAGTTGATTGATAAGGTGGAGAAAGAGATTGTGAAGGAAGGATTTGAGAGTGTGAAGTGAAAAAGGTTCTAAGATGCTAAGATTCTGAGGTTTTTTTTGAGAGGTTCAAAGGAACAAAGGGGCATAGGTTCAGAGGTTTTTTTGTGAAGGTTCTGAGGTTCTGAGCTGCTGAGGTTCTAAGTTTTTTGAATAGGCTCCAGCTTTAGCTGGAGTTTGTAATAGATGGTAGTGAAGGGCTTTAGCCAAATTAATTATAAGATATTAACGTAGAGGCGCACAGCAGTGCGTCTCTTATTTATTATTTAAAAATGCCTCGAAATTTATAAATCTATAATTGTTCTTATTAAAACCGGATTGCGTGAGGGATAGGAGGAAGCTACCGAAGTAGCGTGGATAGCCCGACAGCTTTTAAGAAAAGGCCCAATGAACGCAAAGTTGATTGGGCCTTTTCTTAAAAGGTGGCACGTCAAAAATATCAATATCAATATCAATGTCAATATCAATGTCAATATCAAATTTCAATATCAAATTTCAATTAGGAAAATTAATAATGACAATAGCTAATATTCAAATTACTCCTGAGTTACTTTTTATTGAAATTGATTTTTGCAATTGTCATTGATTTTTGCAATTGTTTAAACTCTATTATAATCGGCTTTCCAGTGTACTATGGCTTTTTTTATGGAGTCTCCTGGAAGGCTGTTTTTTATGGCATCTTCCAGAAGGGGAAGGAATTCATCATCGGGTGCGAATCTTAGGGCGAATAATTGATCGTCGGTTAATTTGTATTCGAATTCTTCTAGTCTTTTTCCGGTTAAGGTGAAATAACGATAGCGAAGCTCTAGTCTTACGATTCGGTTTTGCAAAATTAAGGCGTAATGTTGTCGCAACATAAAGGCAAGACAAAACAGGAATATAAAACCGACGCTTATAAAGGACCAAATTAACGCCTGATCTGTCGTGCATGCAAAGTAAATGCTAGCAATGAGAAAGATTGTTAAAATGGGATAATAAACAAAATGATGGGGAGTGTAAAAACGTATGTGGTTGTAATAGGTTTGAATCTTCATAGTTTTTTGGATTTAGGTTTAAAGTTAAAAAAAGAAAAGCTATCCTATGAATAGAATAGCTTTTTTTTCAAAATAAACTAACATAACCAATGTTTCTTATATTTAAACCCGAAAGATTTGCTTTGGGGTTTTCTTAGTGTTATCTGTATTTCTCAAAAAGCCGCAATTTCATGTAAATCAGTTTCAATGGCTTTATTTCGTTGAGGTAAAATTAGGTTAATTGTAAACGTTTCTTGTTATATTTTAAGAGGATATTGTTATATGATTTCAACTTAATGGTTAATTGTGAATTTTTAAAAAGAAGCAAGAAGCAAGAAGGAAGATGCAAGACTTTGTGGTTACTGCTTAAAGCTTAAAGCTTATTGCTTAATGCTTAATGCTTTTTCCCATTCTTCTAGTTTTGAATTGAATGATTTTCCTGCGTTGGCGGGGCTTGTTGAGGGTAATGTAATTAAGTGATAGTCTTTTTTTAGGTGGACGTATTTTTTGAAAAATGCTGCAGCTTTTTGGCCGTTGAAGAGGATCGTTTTGATGTTTGGATGTTCTGCCAGGAATGTTTCGAAATCATTGGCTATTTCATTTTTTATGGCGCTGTCGAGACTCCCTATGCGATCACAGAATTGCAGTACATCCCATAAGGCAATGTTGTTTTTTTGTAAAAGTGCTTTTCTGGTTTGATAGTCGTTTGAGAAATCTTCTTTTAGAATATTAAACATAAACTTCCAGAAATTATTCTGATTATGTCCGTAATACTGATTCAGTTCTAACGATTTTGTTCCGGGCATTGTGCCTAAAATCAAAATGTTAGCGTCTTGCGAAGTGATGGGGGCGAATGAAAAACTTTTCATGTTCTTATTTAGATGTTATCGGAAATTATAAATGTTAAAATAATCATTTATAAGTAATTATAAAACAATTTAGAAAAATTATATAACAAGTTTAGGGGTTTGGTAAACGAACTTTGGCGTTATAGATTTCCTGGTATTCAGCCACTTTATGAATTCCTTCTTTATTGAAAGCTATAATGTTGAATCTCAATTTTAATTACACGCAAAATGAAAACAGTTACTATTAATACAGAAAAAATTGACGCTATTTTTGAACAGTTACACTCTAATTTTGGAGGAAAGGTAACGTCTGATTTAGATGAATTTACTTTAGAAGTTAATAATAGTACTGCAAGAGGATCTATTATTGGGGCTTCTTTCAATGACAATATTTCATATGTACAATTTGACATGAATTTTGCTGTTGATGTTCGAATCGATATTACGAATGTACAAACATCACCAATATATTTTGCCTATTGCTCGCAAGGAAGTTTATCGCATAGTTTTGGCGTTTCGGGAGAGGAGAGAAGATTTAAAACTTTTCAAACCGCCATTGCTACCTCAAAAGTAAGCCAGGATAATGTTTTGTTTTTTGAGAAAGAAAAGAACACGAAGTTTACCTTGATTATTGTAGGAACTGAAGCTGATAATCAACTTTATGCTTTGGACAATTCTTTGAGTGATAAAGTAAAAGAAACGTTTTTCGAAAGTAGTAACGATGAAGATTTCTTTTATCTGGGTTCTTACAACCTTCAGATTGCTGAAAAAATTGAACAGCTAAATGCCGTAACTCAAACCGGAATTGTTAGAAAATTACTGAAAGAAGGTATCTTGAGAATTATTTTGGCAATGGAAATTCAACAACATACAGACGATTTGAATGCTTTCTCTAAAGATACAAATTGCTTGACTTTAAGAGAAATGGAAGAAATAAAAGAACTTTCAGAATTCATAAAAAATTCTCCTGAAGAGCCTTTTACCATTAAATCATTGAGCAAGAAATCAGGTTTGTCTCCAAATAAATTACAGGAAGGTTTCAAAATGATTCACAACCGCACGGTTAACGATTATATCACGCATATGAGAGTTCTAAAAGCTGAGCTTTTAATTAGAACTTCAGACCTAAATATCTCAGAAATAGTATACTGCATTGGTTTTACAAGCAGAAGTTACTTTTCAAAAATCTTTAAACAAAAATTTAATTGTAGTCCTAAGGAATATAAATTTAATTTGAATCCTTTAGCTATTACTGCGTAATTGCAGGTTCAAAGTTGCAGAGGTTTTGTTTATAGGTTTTTAGTTTTATTTAGGAGCTATTTCCTGCTGTCCTTCCAAATCTTTTGTGCCGAACCCCGGCACAAAAGGATTTTCCCTCCCATCAGGGCTAGGCACTCATTTTCATAAGAATGAGCAAAGCGAAAAAAAGACCTTTGTTCCTTTGAACCTCTGCCACTTTGAACCTAATTCACCTCCCAAACCTGTAATACTCCAAATCCTTATTTTTCTTATTATTAATTGAATCCAAAATAGAGTTCATTCCTAAAACACTAAAGGTGATTCCGTTGCCACCAAAGCCTAAAACATAATGTTCGTTTTTATCCGGATTTGGTTTTCCGAAATAAGGAAGCCCGTCCTTTGTTTCTCCAAAAGTTCCAGCCCAGGAATAATCAATTTTGAAATTAATATCGGGAAATTTTTTCTGGAATTGTCTTAAAAGCATTTGCTCTTTTTTCGGCAATAATTTATCTCTTCTTTTTGGATCCTTAAATTCCTCGTCGCCGCCTCCCATAATAATGCGGTTATCTTCGGTAATACGAAAATAAAAATAAGGTTCAGCTGTATCCCAGAAAATAACGTTTTTAAAAGAGTTTGGTACTTCAGGCAAAGCTTCGGAAGCAATGACGTATGTACTTTTAAGATCTACCACCTTTTCGGTAAGCGTTTCGGTACTTTCATAACCGCTGCAATGTATAATGTGATTTGCGGTAATAAGATGTCTGTTTTCTGTATGGGCAATTAGCTTTCTCTTTTGATTTTGTATAGAAGTAATATTCGTTCGGTCAAAAATCTGCATGCCTTTTTGAACACAATAATGAAGCAAATCATTTGCCAAACGGTACGGATCCATAACGGCAGCGGTATTGGATTCTATCGCGGCCATGGCGTTTAACCCCATTTTTTTTAAATCTGATTTTTCGAGCCAGTTAACATTAAAGCCGTGCTGTTTTCTGGTTTTGAATTCATGCTTTAAAAAGGGAATATCTTTTTTGAAGGAGCAATAATAAATGCTCTTTTTGAATTCAAATTGGCAATCGCTTTTTATTGTTTCTATGATAGTTCTCAAATCAAAAATAGCTTGTTTACCATTTTTATAACTGTCAACAGCGCAATCTAAACCTCTTAATTTGATAAGTTCATGCAACGAAACATCGATTTCGTATTGTAATAATGCGGTACTCGCAGCCGTACTTCCGTTACAGATGTCACGACGATCTACAAGGATAACTTTTTTACCTTCATTTATTAATTTATAGGCAATAAGGGCGCCTGTTATTCCGCCACCAATAATTAAAATTTCAGTATTTAAATCATCATCAATCGACGGATAACTGTATCTCATAGCGCTTTTTAAAGGCCAGAACGTTTCTGTTGATCGAAGTTTCATTTCTTAGAGGTTTTTTTTGCAGCTTTAGCAGATTTTGTAGGTGAAACAGTTTTTCTGGTGGATTTTTGTTGGCTTCTGTTTTTGTCTTTACGCTCGTGTTGTTCATGTGCCTCTGCGATAGAATGTGAAGTTCTGATACTCTCATCTTTCTTAGCCAATTCGCTTAGTCTTTGATAATATTTCTGAACGATAATCATTTCTTCTTCGGTCATACTTTCTATATCAACTAAACTATTGCTTGAATATTCATTTGAAGCAATCAATTCATTTAATTTTAATTGAATGGCAAGCGAATCTTTATTTTGCGCTTTCTGAATTAAAAAAACCATAAGAAAGGTAATAATCGTTGTTCCGGTATTAATTACCAATTGCCAGGTTTCAGAATAATCGAAAATTGGACCTGATACTGCCCAGACAACAACTATTATAAAGGCACCTATAAATGCTGGAGTACTTCCCGCTGCTTTTGAAACACGGGTTGCAAATTTTTCGAAGGCACTATTGCCCTTAGGTTTTTTATTTTCCATTTTGGTTTAACTTTTTCGTTTGCTTACTTTTTCTTCCCGAACGACTTTATTATTTTTTTCGTCGTAAATAGCATCGTATATTTTTTGACCGGTTTTACTGAAAATTTTTATTTTAGGATCTTCATGTGTTCCGGTAATAACTATCGGAAAACCAATAAGGCCACCCGGTGGTAATCCTAATCGCATTCTCAAATCTAATAGTCCGTCAAAACTTGTTGTACCTTTTATAGTCGGTCTAAAACTCGATACGCTAAAGGTAAAAGGCTCAATATGAATTAAATTATTATCGATGGTCGACTTGATTTCAATTCCTTTCATATCCGGATTATTTAAACCTTTTTGTCCTGTTTGCGAACTAATTCCGTCAAATAATTTTAATCCCTTAACCTGAACATCACGCAAATTTATAGTTCCGCCTCCTTCGAGCGATGCATAAATCGGGCTCATATTTCCGTCTAAATCTCCTTTAACAGTATAATCAACAGAAATAATTCCCTCCGCTTTTTCGGCAGCCGTTACCATATCATGAAACATCGGAATTTCTTTGTAGGCTCTTTGTACGCTAAAATCTTTGGCTGTGAAATGTGCATCAAAGTGCGCCGAAGTTGGTGTTTCGTCTTTATAAGTAGCGTCAACTCCTAAAATGCAATCGATAATATTAAAAGTGGTATTTTCTAAAAAGAA
The DNA here is from genome assembly GCF_015351595.1 of Flavobacterium sp. LC2016-12. GTDB lineage: Bacteria > Bacteroidota > Bacteroidia > Flavobacteriales > Flavobacteriaceae > Flavobacterium. Next base: position 89,921 of record NZ_JADKPT010000008.1, read on the forward strand.
ACCTCCTTTTGCAATTCCAACTTTACCTGAAAGCTTATTTAAAACCAATCCGTTATATTCGACCTTATCTGCATTTGCAGTAAGTGCCACATTCAAGTTTTTCGGAATAATAACAACTCCGCTCATTTTTGGATGATCTTCCTTGGCATATTCCACTTCAAGATTTCGGTCTGTATTTTCGCCTTTTTCAAGCGCCATAAATTCATCAACATTAATCAGTTTTGATCTCATGTTGAAATTCCCGTTTAAAGTTCCATGCGATTCTAAAAAGTAATTTATGGTATTCAGAAGATATCCGTTAATATCAAAATCAGATTTTCCATAAGAAGCATAGAATTTTTCAAACCACATTTTCTCGTTCTGAAAACGGAAATTTCCTTGTTTGATAAAGAAAGCTTTTGGAAATAATTCTGACGTTGCTTTGATATTTCTCAACAAGAGAGTTCCTCGATTATCAAGTTTATCGTATTGCCCCGTAGTTGCATAACTTTGTCTTCCTTTCAAGGAAAGATCTGCTTTTGCATAACCCGTTACATCGAGACCTTTCTGAGAAAATACCTGATAGATTCGGCCAACATTCAATTCGCCTTTTATTTTGGCATTATAAGCAAGATCACCATAATCAGAAAGAGTAGCATTTACATACATCGGATTGCCTTCAAAAACAAAAGATGCTGGCGCCACGGCTACAATTAAATCCTGAAAAGTTCCGGCTTTGTTTAGTACATTCGCGACAAACGTAATATCAGTAATAGGGTTAGGATAGGAGTCGGTTTTTAGCCAGCCCTCACGCAAAGAAATTCCTCCGATTGTTTTTGGAAATAATTTTTTTGACATACTAAAAAGGCCTCTGGCTTTAATGTCTGTTTTTAAAATCCCTCTTAAATCAATTGTGTTTAAACCAATTGCAGCATCAACAACTGCTAAATCTAATGCTCCTTTTACGCTGGCGTCGACCGTCATTTCACTAAGTCCTTTGCTGCGTAAATAAGCATTGAAATAATCTTTTTCGCCCACTTTAAATTTTAAAGTTCTCAAATTGATTATCAATTTTTCAGGATCAAGCTCTGGCAACAGCGCATTCAAATCCATATTAAAATCCGTCAACGGAACCGGTGCATTTTGGTAATTGATGGCACCTTGATCAATTTTAAGATTGAAGGCTAAATTTGGTTTTTGTTTCCTAGCGACATTATAATTTCCTTTAAAAGTAAAAAGTAAATCGCTTCGGCCTGAAATCTCTGTTTCGTCTAACCAGGTCAAATATTCCGGTGGCATAACAGACAGCAAATCTTTTACGGTAGTATTTTCCGAAGCGGCTTTGATATTAATTTTATAACCATCTCTCAAAATGGTAAATAAACCGGTAAATTTTAAAGGTAATTTGTTGATTTGCAATTCGTTTTTTTGAAGAATAAACGAAAGCGCATTGGTATTAATTCTGGTAATTAAATCGGCGTGGACTTTTTTTCTTCTCACATAACCGGTTCGGTCGTAATAAAAATCTAGTTTATCAATGTCAGCATCGGTGCTTAAGTCGAAAATATCTTCGCTCAGATTTCCTTTTCCGACATAATTGAAACCATTGGCATCTACCAGAATTTTAGCCGAACGATCATTGTATTTTACGTGGCAATCTTTAAGATCAATTCGTTCTAATCGAATTGCAGTTCCTTCTTCCGGTTGATCTTCTTTTTTTATGTTTTTAGGATCAGAAATATAAATGTTATAGTTGGCTTGTCCTTTTTGATTGACCATCACATTAATCATCGCTTTAGAAACGTACAGTTTATTGATTTTTACTTCATTGTCAAAAATCAATCTTTTCAAATTAATACCAAATGCAACTTGTTCTGCTTTAATTAAAGTATCATTTCTAAAGGGCGCTGAGCCTGTCATCGACAAATCATCCAGTGAAACAGTTAATGACGGAAAATGCGTAAAAAATGACAATCTGGATTTCGAAAAATCCATTTTAGTATCCAGACGTTCGTTGGCAATTTTCTTTACTTCGGCTGCGACTTGTCCTGGAAATAGTAACGGAATTAAAAACAATAATAGCAAGATACTTGCTATTACTATTCCCGTTATTTTCAGGATTTTCAGGCTTATATTTTTATAGGAGGCTTTCATGACATTTTATTCAAAGTTTATGATTTAGCTTTTTCGGCCGCTTTTTTAGCGTCTTCTTCTTTTTGCTTTTCTTCTTTAGCTTTTTCTTCCTTAGCTTTTTCCTCTTTTTCTTTTGCTTCTTTCTCTTTTGCTTCTTTTTCTTTAGCGGCTTTTTCAGCTTGCTCTTCTTTTTTTTCTTTCGCTTCTTCGGCTTGTTTTTCTTTTTGTTTCTCTTTTTTCTTGAAGTAGCCTTTAAATAAGAAATTGCTTTTTGCCGCTTCCATATTTTCACTAAATCCTTTTGTACCGGATTCTAAGTTAGACAGCGTATTTGAAACACTGGCTGCCATTTTATCGTCACGGACCAATCTTGCCAAAGCACCGTTTCCGTTATTCATACTGTGACTGAAAATGGCTAACTCTTCAGAAATAACGCCTACGTTATCCATACTTTTTTTAACACTTTTCATAATGTCATTCATCTCGATACCCTGCATAGAAGCCAACTGCCCTCCATTTTCAACCTCTTTTGTAGATTTTACTCCGGGAGAAATGGTTAAGACTTTATCGCCCATTAATCCATCAGAACCAATACTGGTACGGGCATCTGTTTTGATAAATTCGCGGACTTCATCTTTTATGACCATTGAAACGACAACGGATGAATCGTTTATCAACCTGATTTCTTCGACCGTTCCGATATTAATTCCTGAAAAACGTACATTGTTTCCAACCTCCAGACCACTCACGTTTTTAAATTGTGAGGTAATGTTGAATGTTGAACCAAAAAGGTTTTTTTGTTTTCCAATAAAGTAAACTGCCAATATAAAAAGCAGCGAGCCTATTGTTACAAACATTCCTAATTTCCAAGTATATCCAGATTGCTTCTCCATGATTTCTAATAGTTTATTTTTTTGGTTATTCGAAAAAAGAACGAACCCATTCGTCCTCGTCTTTTTCTAGTTCTTCGTATGTTCCTTCAGCGTGTATCTTTCCGTCTTTCAAAACCATAATGCGGTCGGCGGTAAGTTTTGCACAAGCCATATCGTGTGTAATAATGATAGATGTCGTTTTTTGCTTGTGTTTGATGTCTAATATTAATTCGCTGATTTCTCTTGATGTAATCGTATCCAGACCTGTTGTAGGCTCATCGTATAAGATAATTTCAGGCTTTAAGATTAAGGTTCTGGCAAGGCCAATCCTTTTCTGCATTCCTCCTGATAATTCTGATGGCATTTTATCTATGGCATCGGCCAATCCTACATTATCCAAAGCTTCTATTACTTCACTTTCGATTTCTTCAGCAGTCAATTCACTTTTGTGTTTTCTTAAAGTAAAGGCCAGATTTTCCCTAACCGACATCGAATCGTATAAAGCGCCGCTTTGGAATAAAAACCCAATGCGGACTCTGATTTCATTTAAATCTTTTTTACTCAGGTTTAATACATTTTCATTAAAGACTTTAATTTCCCCTTTATCAGGCTCAATCAAACCTACGATACATTTGATCGTAACTGATTTTCCTGAACCGGAACGTCCCAGAATCACTAAATCCTCACCTTTGTTTACGGTCAGATTCACGCCTTGCAGGACCTTATTGTCTTTACCAAAAGTCTTATGCAAATCCTTGATTTCAATCATAGGGGTTTTGCTTTTTTCTTTTGTTGCCTTGGTTTTTGGTTCTATATTTTCTTTCTCTTTAATCATTGTACAAAAAATAAATCGGTTATTTGAACTGCGACCATATCTAAAATAAAAATGGCTAAAGATGCCGTAACTACTGCTGAATTTGCGGCTCTACCAACACTTTCTGTTCCGTTTGCAGCATTAAATCCTTTATAACATCCAATCATTCCGATAAAAAATCCGAAGAAAAATGTTTTGATTGTGGCTGGAAATAAATCTAAAAACTCAAGTGACTGAAAGATTTGCGTCATATAACGGTAAAGATTTACATCACCATGAATATTAACACCAATATAACCGCCCAGAATTCCGATTGCATCAGCAAAAAAAACTAATAACGGAACCATTAACGTACAGGCTAATATTCTTGTTACTACCAAATAATTGTATGGATTAATTGCCGAAACTTCCATCGCATCGATTTGCTCTGTTACCTTCATTGAACCTAATTCGGCTCCAATTCCAGACGAGATTTTCCCCGCGCAGATCAATGCAGTAATTACCGGCGCAATTTCTCTTATCAGCGAAAGCGCAACCATTCCCGGTAACCAGGATTCAGCTCCAAATTTGACTAATGTTGGTCTAGATTGCAGTGTTAGTACCAATCCCATTATAAATCCTGTTATGGCAACCAAGGGTAGTGATTTATAACCAATGATATAACATTGTTTCAAGAGCTCTTTGGCCTCATAAGGAGGGACAAAAACTTCCTTAAAAAACTGCTTTGCAAACAAGGTTGCATTTCCTATTTCGGTGAATGTATTTCGTAAAGTGAGAATCATAAATGTTCTAGTTTTTGTTTGAAACCCTTTATAAATCAGCTTTTTGTAAAATTGACTATGTCTTGATTTTCAAGTAATAAAGTTATTTTATAACCAAACAAAATACATTACACAACTTTGTAGGAACTTTATATAATTAACATTGAGCAGCACAATAATTAAAAAGAAACGACGTTAGCGGATCATTATAAAAACAAAAAATCCCTCTTTCGAAAAAAAGGGATTTCCTGGGTTATAGCGTTTTGGCCAGTTTTATTATCGCTATTATAGTTAAGAGTTAATTGCTACACCTGAATTTGATTTCATTAATGGAATAACTTTAGTGTCAGATGATTTAAGGTTTTCCATTATTAAGCGGGATGTTAAGTAACACACTGTTGATTCTGCACCCTGATTTAGATTTACGTTTTCTTTTTCCAATCCGTCATAACCTCCGCCACTTACCGGATTATACATAATTTGATTCAGGTGATTTTTTCCTAAGAACCAGTTAAAGGCCATCTTCATTTTATGTTTGTATTCTGGTGTTCCAAAAGCATCGTAAAACGAATTAAGCGTATGAATTGTATAAGCAACATCAATAGGTTGTTCTCCATATTCTTTTGGTTCTTCACCTCTGTGCAGCCATCCATTGTTAGATATTACTTTGAAATTTTTATCTACGAACATTTTCGACATTAAGAAATCCAGTGAATCCATGGCTACTTTTTTGTAGATTGGTTTGTTGGTTACCAGATAAGCAAACAACATAGATTCTGGTAAAATACCATTTCCGTACGTCATATAATTTTCAAACCATTTCCAATCACTTGAAGCGTGAATTTCGTAGTTAGAAAGTAATTTTGCATTCAGTTTATTGATAATTGCTGCAACATATAAATTTGGAACAGCGGTATGATATAAATAAAGTCCTTTTGTTGCAAAACCAATAGAACGTGGTGACTGAATAGTTTCTGCCCATTTTAAAGAATTCAATAAAACTTTTGATGCTTTTTTAGAAATTGATTCTGGTAAAATATCACTCATTGAAACCACAGTTCCTAATGCCCATAAACCTCTTGCATTTGAATCTTCCAGGTTAACTTCGGCATTTTGCTCAATATGTTCTCTGTTTTCCTGATCGACATAATTGATAAAATTCCCTTTTGGTTTTTGACAACGCTCAATGAAATCCAAATAAATTAAAATATAGGGTAAATCATCTTTGTCTTTTGTCAATTTGTAATGCATACAAAAAGCAATAAGCGCACGTGCATTATCATCTAATGTATAACCTGATTCAAGATCCGGAATCGAGATTTTACTGAATTGTATAATTCCTAAATCAGTAGTCAGTTTTTTAATGTGTCTTAACTGAATTGAAGGATAAGTGAATTTAATTTCATCTGTATTATCCATTAGGGTTTTATAGGTGTTCATGTGCGTGATCGCTACATTTTCCCAAGATGAGGCACGCATTTTTGTAAACGCATTAATTCCCATCTCTTCTCTTAATTTATCGTCAGCAAGTAACTTTATTGTTTGCTCGGCAAATTGATTCACATCTCCGATATCAACCAGAATTCCACAGTCAGAAGTTAAAACTTCTAAAGTATGCGGGATTTTGGAAGCCACCATAGGACAAGCACAACTCATTGCGTAAGAGAAAGTGCCACTTACTGCCTGATTAGGGTCTTTTGAAGTAAACAAATAAACATCAGTTGCTTTCAGATAATCCAACAGTTCATTAGTATCAAGATATTGATTTATAAAACGTACATTATCTTTTAAATTTAAATCTTCAACAATACCTTCCAATTTATCGCGGTATGCATCAACGCCATCCTTAATTAAATTTGGATGTGTTTTTCCAATAATTAAATATAGAACGTTTGGTTCTTTTTCTATAATTTTTGGCAAAGCCTGAAGTCCGGTTTCAATGTTTTTTCCTTCACCCAATAGTCCAAAAGTAGAAAGCACTTTTCTGTCTTGAAATCCAAATTTCTCTTTTGCCTGATGCGGTGCTTCATATATCACAATGTGCGTTCCGTGTGGTACCAAACTAATTATTTCGTCAGCTATATCGTAATCTCTCATCAAAATTTCTTTTGATTGATTGGTCATTACGAAAACTGAGTTGCTGTAACTCAACAATAATTTTACAAAGGTTTTCAATTCGTTATTCGGATTTTGAATAACAGAATGAAAAGTATAAGTAAGCGGTTTTTTAATTACGTTTAAAAAGTCTAGCAAATAATCGCCATAATTTCCTCCAAACAAGCCAAATTCATGTTGAATATGAACCAATTTTACCGATTTGTCATTATTGATTTGTTCGGCAACTTTAGCATATTCGGCTTTATCTTTTGTGTTTAAGGTAAAAGCCTGTGTTGGTTTTGCTTTTGGCTCATTGACCAATTCGCAAATTTCACAAGTTACTGATTTGCCAAAAACATCTGTAATTCCTTTAATGGTATCCTGCGTGTAAGTAGCTATTCCACATTGCGTTGGTGGAAATGTTGATAGGAAGACTATTTTCGATTTATTTGATATCGTTTTCATGGAGATTCTGTTTTAGTTCCGTTAATAAGTCGTTTAGGTTCAAAGAAGCCACCGCAATCTTGTCATCGGCGGCACCGTAATAAATATATAAAAGGTCATCAAAAATGGCTGTTCCTGTTGGGAAAACCACATAATTTACATAACCATGTCGTTCGTAATGTTCTGCAGGCGTAATAATTGGTTTTGACAATCTGCCTATAACTTTCTGTGGATTTTCAAGGTCTAATAATGCTGCAGAAGCATGATAAACCAATCCTTTTTCTCTTTTTTCTGCTGAATGATAAATCAATAACCATCCGTCTTTGGTTTCGATAGGTGGTGCACCCGGCCCAATATGACTTGTTTCATGATCGTATTCTGGTTCCATCACAATATGGTCAGGCAGGTTTTTTAAATAATCTTTCCAATATTCCGGAGTCAAGTCTCGTTTTTTCTCATAAGCGAAAATTTGAATCGATGGAAATAAGCGATGTAAACCCACAAATTTTCCATTTATTTTCTTTGGAAACAGCACTACATTTTTATCCCAAACCAATAAATGTTCTTTCATTGTTACTGTTAACGGATAATTTCTAGCAGTATTAACAGCCAATATTTTTGCAATACTTGGATTTTGTAAATGATTTTTTATCAGATTACTGAAATCATGCAAAATGAACTTAGGCGTAATAATTCCTTTCTTTTTAAATTTTGTCAAATCCTTTGAAGTCGCCAGAGCCCCACTAGTATTGATACCATCATAGGTAACATATGTCATATAAAATTTATCATCAATTTTAGTAATTCGCGGATCTTCGACACCGTGAATTTCATAAATATATTCAGGTTCAAAAATGGGCTCTTTATGTCTTTCTGCTAAAGTTGTAGGACCTTCAAAACGACAATACCCAATAGTTGAAAAATTACCTTTCTTAGCAGCTCTGTAAAACATGTGAACGGTATTTCCATCCTGATAAATAGCAGGATTTAAAACCCCTAATTCTTCAAAAGCACGATCTGTCTTTTCTAAGATCACGCCGTGTTTTGTAGCCATTAAAGTTTCCGTTGCTGCTAATTCCATATGTTTCCATTTATTTGATAAAATTACTTTACGAATAGAGGCATAATTAATCCAATCGATCAAAAAATTGACTCAAAAGGATTGATGTGGGAATTATGTAATAAGAAGAGGGGGATTATAAAATTAATGTAAAAAACTGGTTTATAAGGTGTTGACGTGATAAATTAACGTTAACGTTGAATCATTTTATGCTATTAACAAAAAAGCGAAACCAGATTATTAGTTTCGCTTTTTTTAGGCATTAAAAGTTCTATTTATGTAAGTTTTAAGTTTCAGGTTTGAAAGTTTCAGGTTTTCAAGTTTCAAGTTGAATCTGTTAATCCGACTGAAAACTTCTAACGATGGTAAGAGTAATGTTTTTTAGTAATAAAGGCAATCGGAATTCCGATGAAGAATATTAAAATCAGAATGGATAAAATCAAAGGGAAATCCAGATGTTTTTCCGGAAGGACTGGAAATACTGTTGGCAAAACCACGAGATTCATTATGATCCAGACAAAAATTCCATAGAAAATACCCGATAATAAAGTATTCTTTTTAATAAAAGTGAAATAGGGATAAATGGTGAAATAAAACCAGGCAAAAGTCAAGGCTATAAAATAATGTAATAATAAACCATATAAGGCCATTTGTGAACCACCGGAATAAGCATCTTTTTTAAATATTCCCGAAGCAATAGATTGCAGGATTTTAATGGCAGTTGTTTTTTGCAGGACAACGGCATAAACTATAATAGCTGCAAGCATGTCTAGAGTGCCGGCAATTAAACCAGATAAAAATATTGTTCCGCTTTTTGATCTCATATAATAATTTTGTGGTTTGGTTTGGAAAGTTTTGGTTTTAAGCTTTGTTCAATATTTTATAAATTTCATTCAATTGATGAGTATGTCTTTGTGTATGAATTAGCGCAAAGGAAATCCATTCCAGAATAGTAAAATATTCATAACCTGGAAGTTTAGAATCAAGACAAGTCAATGTTAAATCATGGATTGCTGATAATGTCAATAAATCAGCTTCTCTATTGAGCAGTGCTAAAGTTTGCTCCTTTTTATCATAATCGATGATTTCAGGTAGTAGAAAATCCGGAGATTCCATTTTTATATCATAGTTCAAAAATAGTGCTTTCAAATCTTTGATGTATAAATCAGGTTCTCTATTCGTTTTTTCTGTTTTCCCTAAAAATAAGGCGGCATAACCAGAACTGGCCTTTAGAATATGTTGCGTGGTTTGTCCGGCTGTCCAGCTTCCTTCATATGGAACCTTATTTAGGTCGGTTTCAGAAAACTTAGAATGGATTTCGCTTAAATTTTTGAATGTTTCGACAATGTTGGTTTGAAGAGTTGTTTTCATCTTTTTGATTTAAATTGTGAATTCATTTACTGATGTGATCCACCAGACATTTCCGAAAGGATCTGTTACGCCACAAGTTCGGCCATATTCCTGATCACTTAATCCCATCAATTCTGTTGCGCCTTCTTCAAGTGCTTTTTTGAAACTTTCATCAGCATTAGGTACATAAACAAATAAATTTGCCGTTTGTGGTTTCCAGTCACTAGTGGTGTCCGCAAACATAATAGTACTACCGTGAATGCTAATTTCAGCATGCAATGCAGTTCCGTCGTCACGTAATTGAGGAGCGTGTAAAACAGTAGCATTAAAAACGTTTTTTGTGAAGTCGATAAACTTTAATGCGCCAGCTAAAATTAAATACGGCATTACGGTTTGATGATTTTTAGGAATATTCATTTGGTATGATTTGATGATTAGTGATTACCCAAATTTACAATTTTAAATTAAATAATTAAAAACCAAATGATTATGTTTTTATTACAAAAGCACTTCACAGTGATAACCGTACGAATCAAGAAGTTCGATGATTTTTTTATGTGAAATGGAAGCACCATGAATACGCAGGATTTTATCACAATCTTCCAGATCAAAATTGATAGCACTGTTTGGAAAATCCTCAAGAAGTTTCCCCACAATCAAAATAGATTGCTCGACTTCATGAACATTTGTTTTGAAAACTTCTATCATTGCTTAAAAGTTTATAACGCAATATTTTTATAGCGCTCGATTTTATGATAATAATGATATGAAATAGCCAAAATCACTAAAAAGATTAGCGGGAAGAAAGACTGAAAATTAACTCCGTCTACAGCGAAATGGCTTATAGAAGCAAATATAAAGTCAAAACCAAATCCGGCATAAGCCCATTCTTTTACATTCTTAGGAATTGAAGGAATCACCAAAATTAAAACTCCTAGTATTTTAAATACAACTAAAGCATTTCCAAAATATTCAGGATAGCCTAAATGTCTGATTCCTTCTTTAGCCAATTCAGTCTGAGAAGTTAGTGCAGGCATAACACCTTCAAACAAGAAAATAATAGTTGTAGTAATCCAGAAAATAATCTTTGCTTTTTTCATGTTGTTTTTGTTTTAAATAGTTATCAGTTAATTATTTATACAAATCTACTAATGTTATTTTTCTTACGGAATAGTTATTTACGACTATTTTAGGGGCATTTGGGACAGAATTTGGGATTTTAGATTTTAGAGTGTTGATTTTAGATTTTGAGAAGGAGAGGATAGAGGAAAGAAGCAAGAGAATCGAACATAGAACATAGAAAATAGAATATAGAGGAAAGAAGCAAGAAATCTGCTAAATCTGCAGAATCTGCGAGAGGTTTTTTAAATAAAGTAACCACAAAGATTTGTCACCCTGAGGAACGAAGGGTCACAAAAGAAACTCCACAATCAAAATCGCCAATCTTTGTCGAGCTACTCGCGGGGATCCCTCGTACCTCGGGATGACAAAAATGAGCATAATGAAATATATAAAAAAAATCCGCAACAATCCGTGTTTTCGCTTGCGAATCCGCGTCATCTGCGTTCAAAAAGCTTCGTGCCTTAGTGCCTTCGTGGCAAAAAAAAACGCTGCAAAACCTAAGTCTCACAGCGTCATCTCAAATAAATAATTAAAACGGGTATTATCTCCAACCACCGCCCAATGCACGATATAACTCGGTATTGGCAGAAAGTTGTGCTCTTTTTATATCAGCTAATTCCAATTCGCTTTGCAATAAACTTGCTTGCGCAGAAAGTACTTCAAGGTATTCGGCCATTCCGTTTTTGAATAACAAATTGGCATTTTTAATCGCTTGTTGCAACGTTTTTACACGTTCTTGCAAGAAAGCTTCTTGTTGTTGTAATTTTTCAACAGCAACCAAAGCATCAGCAACTTCACTAACAGCTACCAAAACAGACTGTCTGAAATTAATCACAGCTTTTTCTCTTTCAACAACAGCGATATTATATTCTGTTTTTACTCTTTTATTGTTGAATAAAGGTTGTGTTAAACCTCCTGCAACAGTACCGAATAAAGAAGCCGGAATAGTAAACCAGTTACTCGTTTCGAATGAATTCACACCACCTTGCGCCGTAATTCTCAAGGCTGGATAGAAATCTGCTTTTGTGATTCCAACATTCGCGTTAGCTACTTTTAAAGCCAATTCGGCGCTTTTTACATCAGGTCTTCTACTTACTAATGAAGACGGAATTCCGACAGCAGCGTTGTTTTTTACAGCAATAGTACTCAAACGAATCGTTCTTTCTTTTGAATCCGGAAAAGATCCTGTCAGTACGCTCAAAGCATTTTCCTGGATCGCAATGTTTTGCTCCAATAACGGAATCAATTGCGCTGAGTTTAATTTCTGCGCTTCCGATTGCTGAATTGCTAATGAAGTTACCTGACCAGCATCATATTTTAGTTTGATGATACTAGTTGTACTGTCATTTAGTTTCAGGGTTTGTTTGGCAATTTCCAATTGTGCATCCAACATCAAAAGATTGTAATATCCTTTAGAGACATCGGCAACAATAGTGGTCTGCAACGCTTTTTTTACTTCTTCAGACTGAAGATATTCAGCATAAGCCCCTTTTTTCTGATTTTTGATTTTACCCCAAATATCAGCTTCCCATGAAAGTGTTGCTCCGGCTGTGAAATCATTAATATGGTTTTGACCCAAAGCCTGTCCAAGGTTTTTTCCTGTAAAACTATTGTCTGACGGATTGCTTGTGCTGGCATTAACACCCAAATTAATCTGAGGAACATTGTTCCATTTTGATTGTGTAAATCGGTATTGTGCAATTTCGATGTTTTTAGTAGCGATTTGTAAATCGTTATTTCTGATCACTGCTTCATCGATTAGCTTGATAATATCTTTTTCTGTAAAGAAGTTTTTCCACTCCAAATCGGCAATACTCGTCGTATCTTTTGAAACCGATGCATTCCTGAAATTCTCAGGAAGTGCATCTTTTGGAGTTTCAATATCCTTCGAAACAGAACAGGATATCAATGTGGTGATCAAAATAGCGACCATCACGATTTTGGTTATATACTTTTTCATTTTATATTTTGTCATTAAATTTCTGTACAAGTATCTTTTTTAGTTTCAAGATCTTTTGAGATTCTGTACGATATATAGCCGATGCCAAATATTATGGCCACCAGAATTGTCGTTATATAATTTTCCATATTTATTTTTCTTCTTCGTTATGAACTACGGCTACCGGTTTTCCGCTAACTTTTTCTTGTAAATGTTGGAATACGATGAATAATACCGGGATGATCAACAACCCTAGAATTACTCCTGAAATCATACCCCCGGCGGCACCAATACTAATCGAGTGGTTACCTTGTGCCGATGGTCCTTTGGCACTCATCATCGGAATTAATCCTACTACGAAAGCCAGTGACGTCATGATAATTGGACGTAAACGTAATTTGGCTGCATCTATAGAAGCTTTAACCAAGGCCTGTCCGGATTTTCGTTTTTGGACGGCGAACTCGACAATCAAAATCGCATTCTTGGCGAGCAATCCAATTAACATTACCAATGCAACTTGTACATAAATGTTATTTTCAATTCCTGTTAAACCAATGGCTACGAATACTCCAAAAATTCCTGCAGGTATAGATAGGATTACTGCTAAAGGCAAAATGTAACTTTCGTACTGTGCGGCAAGTAAGAAATAGATGAATATCAAACACAGTAAGAAAATAGTTGCCGATTGACCTCCGGAAGAAATTTCTTCACGAGTTTGTCCTGACCATTCATAACTATATCCTGCAGGTAATTGTTGAGCTGCTACTTCTTCAATTGCTTTAATCGCATCTCCGGAACTAAATCCTGGTTTCGGAATCGCATTAATCGAAATCGAATTAAACAAGTTGTATCTCGAAGCGGTTTCAGAACCATAAATACGGCTTAGTTTAACTAAAGTATTTATCGGAACCATTTCGCCATTTTTGTTTTTCACAAAAACTCTGTCAATAGCTGACGGATCTGCTCTGTCGGCAATATCGGCCTGAACTACAACTCTGTAATATTTACCAAATCTATTGAAGTCAGAGGCTTGTGCGCTACCAAAATAAGCCTGCATTGTTTGAAGGATATCTTTTACTTTAACACCTAACTGATCGGCTTTTTCATCGTTGATATCCAATTGTAATTGAGGATAATCTGCTTTGAAACTGGTAAAGGCTACAGCAATTTCAGGGCGTTTCATCACTTCTCCAATAAAGTTTTGTGAGATTCCACTAAACTTATCCAGTTTACCTCCGGTTTTATCCTGAAGCACTAAATCTAAAGCCTCAACGTTACTAAATCCGGGAACAGTTGGGAAACTAAATACGAAGAAGCTTCCTCCTGAAATCGCACCCAATTGGCCACGAACCTGATTCATGATTTCGTCAATATTTTTAACCTCGCCACGTTCTTCATTTGGTTTAAGCAATACGAAAACAACGGCTGATGATGGGCTTGTAGAATTCGTCAATAAGTTGAAACCAGAAATAGCAGTTACAAATCGTGATGCATCCAATTTTTTCAAAGTGTTTTCTGCTTCAGTCATTACTTTCTGAGTTCCATCTAATGATGTTCCGGAAGGCGTATTAACAGCAATAGCAATAAAACCTTGATCTTCTGTTGGGATAAATCCGGCAGGAGTAGTTTTCACCATTACAATCGTAGCGAAAGTAATTAAGGCCAATCCACCTAAACTAACCCATTTGTTACGAATTAAGAATTTTAATCCGCCAACATAACGGTTGGTCAATGCTTCAAAACTATTGTTGAATCCGGTAAAGAATTTCTCTTTAAATCCTTGTTTTTTGTATGGAGCATCTCCTTCGTGTGCAGCGTGATTATCTTTTAAGAATAAAGCAGCAAGGGCAGGGGATAATGTCAAAGCGTTTACGGCTGAAATTACAATTGCAATCGCCATTGTAAAGGCAAACTGACGATAGAAAACCCCGGTTGAACCTTCCATAAAACCGACCGGCAGGAATACAGCAGCCATTACCAGCGTAATCGAGATAATAGCACCCGTTATTTCGTGCATTGCTTCATGTGTGGCTACTTTTGGAGACAGATGTTTGTGCTCCATTTTCGCATGCACGGCTTCGACGACGACAATCGCATCATCCACCACAATACCAATCGCCAGAATTAAAGCGAAAAGCGTTAAAAGGTTGATCGAAAAGCCGAATAACTGCATGAAGAAGAACGTTCCTAAAATTGCTACAGGTACAGCAATAGCCGGAATTAATGTTGATCTGAAATCCTGCAAGAAGATGAAAACAACTATAAATACCAGTATAAAAGCTTCAATCAAAGTGTGTTCAACCTGTTCGATCGATTGGTCAAGAGATACTTTTGTACTGTAGAAAATATTGTGTTTTATTCCTTGTGGGAAATCTTTAGAGGCTTTCACCATCAATTTATTAATGGCAATCTGAATTTCATTTGAGTTAGAACCTGCTAACTGAATAACACCAATTACAACTCCTTTTTTACCGTTCAAACGAGTTAAACTGTTATAAGAGTAAGCACCAAGCTCCACTCTGGCAACATCTTTTAAGCGAAGGATTGAACCATCTGCATTCGAACGAATGGCAATGTTTTGATAATCCTCCGGTTTAGTAAGTTTCCCTTTGTATTTAATTACGTATTCAAAAACTTCTTTACTTCTTTCTCCAAATTTACCCGGAGCAGCTTCTAAACTTTTGTCCTGAATCGCTGCCATAACTTCATTTGGCGTAACATTGTAAGTCGACATTTGAGTTGGGTTTAACCAAACTCTCATCGAATAATCTTTAACTCCACCAAAAATACTGGCAGAACCTACACCCGGAATTCGTTTAATCTCCGGAATAATATTAATTTGAGCATAATTGGCAACAAAAGTCTGATCGTATTTCGATTCGTCTTCTGTGTACATACCAATCGCCATGATGAAACTGTTTTGTTGTTTCGCTGTGATTACACCTTGCTGAACAACCTCTGCAGGCAACTGACTTGTAGCCTGAGCAACTCTGTTCTGAACGTTAACTGCGGCCTGATCAGCATCTGTACCTAATTTAAAGAAAACAGTAATCGCAAGTGTACCATCGTTACTCGCTGTTGAACTCATGTATGTCATGTTTTCAACACCATTTATAGATTCTTCCAGAGATGGTGCAACCGAACGTAAAACCGTTTCGGCATTCGCTCCCGGATAAACCGCCGTAACCAAAACCGAGGGAGGCGCAATATCAGGAAACTGTTGTAAAGGCAATTTTGTAAGTCCAAGTACACCCAGGATCACCAATAAAATGGAGATTACGGTTGCCAGTACAGGTCTTTGTATAAATATTTTGAACATTGTCGTAAAAATTATTTTTTGTTAATTATTTGGGCAACTTCAGCAGTCGATTTTTGAGGTTGGATCACTTGTCCTTCCTGAAGTTTGTCGATTCCGCTTAAAACAATTTGGTCGCCAGATTTTACACCTTCACCAATAAGATAGTTAGTTCCGCTTTTACCGATAATCGTGATAGGCATTTTGTTTACTTTATTTCCTTTGTTCAGGGTATAAACAAACACCTTATCCTGCATCTCGATAGTAGCCGATTGTGGTACCAGAATCGCATCGTCGTGATTGATTCCTAAACGAATTTTTCCTGTGTTTCCAGAACGTAGCGTTCCGTTAGCATTTGGGAAAGTTGCTCTTAAAGTAATTGCACCGGTGTTTTTATCAAATTGACCATCTACCATATCAATTTTTCCTGATTGTGCATAAGCATTATTATCAGCCAAAATCAAAGTTACAGGAGGTAATTTTTTGATTTTATCACCCAATGTATTTCCTGCATATTGTGTTTTGAATTTGATGAAATCAGTTTCACCAAGAGAGAAGTAAACAAAAACTTCATGTACATCAGAAAGTTTGGTTAACGGTTCAATATCAGTAGCCGAAACTAAACTTCCTTGTTTTTTAGGCAATCTTCCTATGTAACCACTAACAGGGGCTGTCACATTAGTATATCCTAAATTAATTTTAGCCGATGCGACCATTGCTCTTGCCTGCTCGATATTAGCAGCAGCAATTTTTTGAGAAGCTTTAGCCGTTTTCAACTGATAATCAGAAACTACTTTGTTTTGAACTAAAGGCGTTAATTTGTCTACTTCTAACTGAGCGTTTATTAAAGCCGCTTCAGAAGCATGAAGGCTAGCCAAAGCATTGTTTAATTGCTCACGGAAAGGACGTTCGTTTATTTTGAATAAAGTTTGACCTTTATTTACATAAGCACCTTCATCTACTAAAACGCGATCAAGGTTTCCGCTTACTTGTGGGCGAATCTCCACGTCTACAGTTCCTTGTATTGAAGCTGGATATTCAGCATCCGTAACAGCATCAGAGTTTTGAATTGCTAAAACTGGCAGGAGTGGAGCTGCCGGAGCAGGAGCCTGCGCTTTATCTGCACAACTACTTAGTACAAGTGCCAGAATAAAACTGGTTATAATTACATTTTTCATTTTCATATTGGTTTTAATTTGTTGGACATTCATTTGAGTTAAAATCTTTTGTAATCTGGCATTCTGGGTATTCATGTTTAATTGAATTAAATTATCTAACGTTGTTAAGTTAAAAGGCGCAAAATTCCATATAGTGAGCCCATTACGATTCCTTGAGAAATCGGTATTAAATTATTTATCACTGTTAAGTAAATAGTAAAAAAAGGTTACTAAATTACTCTGGTTAAATTTCCTAACACTGTTAAGTGCAATGGAAAATTTTTTTACTGTATTGATTTGATGATACCACCAATCGCATCTTTCAGGATTTGATTGTTGATTGTTTCCATTACTTCGCTTTTGTTGATAATGTTAATCGCAATTAAACCGTGAATAACAGAAAAGAAAGTAAAATATTTTTGTTTGATAACTTCAGGGCCCGGATTACTGTTTTTCATAATTTCAGCAATCACCGCGGTGAATAATTTATAGGGTGCTTCTGCAGCCGAACATTGTTGGGAACAACAATTCATTTGCACACCAAACATTACCTGATACATTTCGGTATCTGTAAAGGCAAAATCCCAATACGCCATCCACATGGCTTCTAATTGGTCTTCTGGTTTATCAAATTTAGCTCTGGCGTTTTGTAACTCTTTCGATAATTTAATAAAACCTTTACCGGTTAATTCCGTTAAAATAGCTTCTTTATTCGAGAAGTATTCGTAGATAATGGGAGCAGTGTATTCAATTTTGTCAGCAATCTTTCGCATACTCAGACCTTGCCATCCTTCTTCTTTGACGATAGCATAAGCAGCTTCAAGAATGTTATTTCTTGTCTCTTCTTTTTGTCTTAATATACGATCTTTACTTGCCATTTTGATGAGTATTAAATAATCTAACACTGTTAGGCAAATGTAATACCGATTTTCTGATTATGAAATAATATTATCATAATATTTTCTTATCGTTGTATAGATAATTCAAGAAAGCCTTTAAAAACAAGTGTTTTAAAGGCTTTTTTAAAGTTGTTATTATTTTACGAAAACCATTTCGACATGCTCAATTCCCGCATCCAGGAAATAATTTTGAGTGGTTTCGAATCCATTTTTGATGTAAAAAGCGCTGGCATTTACCTGAGCGTACAAATAAATGTTGTTTTCGCTCTTCAAATCGCCAAGTATTTTTTTCAGAATAGCCTCTCCAACTTTCTTCCCACGATACGAATTCAGAACCGCAATGCGTTCGATTTTTGCTCCTTTCTCCATTAACCTGTAGCGAGCTGCTCCGGCAGGTAAACCGTTTACCGTTGCCAGATAATGAATCGCCTCGGCATCATCCATAGATTCTCGTTCCTGTGAGACATTTTGCTCTTCAACAAATACTTGTCTTCTAATAGCAAATGAGATCGATTCTAATTTTGCATCTTTAATTTTTTCCACTTTAATATCGTTTTCTACTTCTTTAAGAGGATTATGTAGATTCATTTCTTTAATAGTTGTCATTCGGTCAAAAAGATTTTTCGTTTTTAAGTTTTGATTTACTTCGTTTATGGCTTTGTACAAATTGTTTTCTGTATCAGTCAATTCCATTAGAGCCTGCGTCATAACAGCCCACAAAGGTTGTAGTTGTTGTATAAGTTCATTTGCTTTTTCAGTAAGCGTGATCAGACGTTTTCGTTCGTCTTTGGCATCTTTGGCAGAACCAATTAGTTCTTTCTTTTCTAATTCTTTCAAAAGAGAAATTGTAGTAGGATGCGAGTATCCAATTTCGTGGGAAAGCTCCACCACACTAATGGCCTTTTTCTGCGAAAGCACATAGATAACCGGAAACCATTTTGGTTCAAAATCAATATTCTGACTTCTGTAAAATAGCTGTGCCTCTTTTCGCAAGTTCTCCGTCAAACGCTGCAAAAGGTTGCCTAATACTAATGATTGTGATTTTTCTAATACCATAACAAATAATTTGTATGCGAATTTACGTAGTTAACTACATATATTCAAAATGGAAAAAGAAATTTTAAGTTTTATTTATAAAGTTTAGGATTTAATCTGGGTTTTAGCTTTTAGGAGCAGAGGAACTATGCTTTTAAGACGACTTGTCCCGCTATCCGCTATATTCCCGATTAACAAAAACTACGGCTAAAAAGCCTTGTTTTTCTAAATCGGGAGATACGGCTTCTATCGGGGCTAGGCTAGAGGTTTAGTTTTCATAAGATGCTATTAAAAAATGCAAATCATACGTTAGACTGGACTGAAGTCCAGCCCTACAATATTTGTCATTCCTTCGTAATTTTTAGAAATCAGAACGATTTCATTGATTATTTCATTCCCCGAACATTCATTTCCATCGTATAAACACTTTTACTGGCAGTAATAAACAATGTCTTACGTTTTTTTCCTCCAAAACAAACATTGGCTGTCCACGGTTCAGGAACATCAATATGAGCTATTTTTTCTCCCTTTGGATTAAATACGGTAACTCCTTTTCCGGTTAAGTAAATGTTGCCGGCCTCATCTCTTGTCATTCCATCTGAACCTGATTCAGTAAACAGCATTTTTTTGTCCAAAGAACCATCACTGTTGATGGTGTAAGAGTACGTTTTGTTTGCCCCTATATCCGCTACGAATAACGTTTTTCCATCCGAAGTTCCAATAATGCCATTGGGTTTTACAAGGTCATTGTCAACGTTGATAATTTTAGATTTATCCGGAGATAAATAGTAAACACATTCTTTTTCTATTTCTTTGGTGGTATGCATCCAGTAATCTCTTTTGTAAAAAGGATCTGTAAAATAGATACCGCCTTTTGCATCCACCCAAAGATCATTGGGACCATTCAGCCTTTTTCCTTCGAAATTGTTTACTAAAACAGTAGTATTTTTGTTTTGGTCTATTTTCCAAATTTCATTTTTTTCATCGGCACAAGCCAAAAGATTGCCTTCGTGATCAAAATACAAACCGTTAGCTCTTCCTGCATTTTCCATAAAAACAGAAAGTTCGCCATCAACCGACCATTTCATGATTCTGTTATTAGGCTGATCGGTAAAATAAATATCTCCTTTTTTATCTACGGCAGGTCCTTCTGTAAAACTGTATTGATCAGATAATTTTATCAGAACTGCGCCTTTTGCTATTAGGTTATGGTTGCTGTCTTCTGATTTCTGAGCGGATATAAAATTTGTAAAAGCAAAAGCAATAAAAAATAGAAGGTTTGATTTTATTTTAAGGCGAAGGAGGTTCATAATGAAAAGGAGTATAGATTACTTTGAAAAAAATGAAAGGCTAATATAGGATGTTTTGTACGATTCTCATGTTAATTTCTTTGTAGTCATAAATAAGATTCCATTGTTAGCATTGGGATATTCTTTTTTAGGAGCAGAAGAGTTATTTTTTTAAGACGACTTGTCCCGCTTTCCGTTTCAATCTTTTTGGCGAACCCCGCCACAAAAGGATTTACACTTCTATCGGGGCTAGACGAGAGGTTTAGTTTTTATAAGATTATTAAAAAACTGCAAACATACATTAGACCGGACTAAAGTCCGGCCCTACAATATTGGTAGCGCCTCTGGCTCTTTTAAACCTTTTAATGTGCCCATTAAAAGGCCTAGTTTCCATAAGATAAAAAAGCAGAAAAAAATTCCGAAGGAATGTCAAATATTGTAGAGCTGGACTTCAGTCCAGTTTGGATCCAACATTAATAATTCCAAACGATAAACATATACAAATTCATAACGAATTTGTACAATTCCCAAATCCTTCTTTGTGACTATCTTTGTGTTATTAGTTTAAATCAAAAGATAAAAAGATGAAAGCAATAGGATTTAAAACCTCATTACCAATAGATAAGGAAGATAGTTTCATAGAATTTGAGACACCAAAACCAGTTCCGGGAGCGCATGATTTGTTAGTTAAAATTCAAGTTGTTTCTGTTAATCCGGTAGATTTTAAAATTCGTCAGAATAGTGCCAAAGAAACGGTTTTAGAAAACCCAAAAATCATAGGCTGGGATGCTGTCGGAATTGTAGAAGCCGTTGGTGATCAGGTAAGTTTGTTTAAAGTGGGAGATGAAGTTTACTATGCGGGCGATCTTACCAAACAAGGCAGCAACGCCGAATATCAAGTTGTTGACGAACGTATAGTGGGTAGAAAACCAAAA
The DNA here is from genome assembly GCF_015351595.1 of Flavobacterium sp. LC2016-12. Taxonomy (GTDB): domain Bacteria; phylum Bacteroidota; class Bacteroidia; order Flavobacteriales; family Flavobacteriaceae; genus Flavobacterium. The sequence goes on from NZ_JADKPT010000008.1 coordinate 111,102, forward strand.
TCTCTTTCCATTGAACAAGCTGTAGCAATGCCGCTAACCGGTTTAACAGCCTGGGAAATATTATTCGACAGGATTAGAATCAATCCGGAAAAAGATAAAGGAAAAAGCATTTTAATCATTGGCGGAGCTGGTGGAGTAGGATCAGTTGCTATTCAATTGGCTAAAAAAGTGGCAGAATTAACCGTAATAGCGACAGCGTCGCGTCCTGAATCTATCGAATGGTGTAAACAACAAGGCGCCGACTTTGTAGTAAATCACAAAAATTTGATCGAAGAAGTTCGCCATGCAGGTTTTCAGCAAGTCGATTTTATTTTAGATTTTGTGGATGTGAACCAATATTGGAATGCATTCGTAGAACTTATAAAACCTCAGGGACATATTGGTTCAATCAGTGATCCTGTCGAAAATGTAAATCTTCGTCAATTAAAAGGAAAAAGTGCTAGTTTTCATTGGGAACTAATGTTTACACGTTCTATGTTCCAAACTGAAGATATGATCGAACAACATAATATCTTAAATGAATTATCCAATTTATTAGATAATGGTACGATTCAGTCTACTTTAAAAACGACATTAAATGGTTTAACCGTATCCAACTTCAAAAAAGCACACGAGTTATTAGAATCAGGGGCTACGATCGGAAAAATTGCAATTAAATTTTAAAGAAAATTATAAAACAAAAGCAAGTGAATACGCTTGCTTTTTGTTTTTAAGAGTTAGATATAAGCATTTTTTGTATTATTACAATAAAAAAGAAAATGAAACTAATTTCAGTCATAAGAATTATATTTCTTGTTTTATTTGCTCATCATACTGTACAGGCGCAAGAAGTAAAGAAAGAAACAACTTCAGCCGAGCCAAAATATACAATTGAAAACTGTGTCAATCACTTTGAGTTGGATAAAGCCACTAAAACAAAAGTGGGCTATCAATATTGGTTTGGCGATAAAAACTTCAATCAGGAAAACACGCTTAAAATGAGTATTGTTGAGCCCGGAAAATCAACACACGCACCCCATCACCACGTCGAAGAAGAATTCTTTTATATTCTTGAAGGCACAGCGCAATTCTACCTTGACGGAAAAACCATTACCGCTGGTCCAAATACGAGTTTTTATTGCCCATCCAATATGGAACACGGTATTAGCAATGTTGGAACAACAGATTTGAAATATTTGGTGATTAAGAAAGATTTGAAATAGTAAAAAAACATGGAATCATTTTATATAGGAATCGACATTGGAACTACGGCTACAAAAGCTATTTGTTTTGACATAAATGGGAATGTAATTAAACAGGTTTCAAATGCCTATCCGATGTATCATCCAAAACCGGATTGGAGTGTGCAAAATCCGCAAGAGATTTTACAGACCGTTATAGATTGTATTGCAGAAATTACAAAAAACACTCAACCGGAATTTATAAGTTTCAGCTCTGCCATGCAAAGTATTATTGCCATTGATGAAACCGGTAAACCCTTAACAGATGCCATTTTATGGGCTGATAACAGAGCTAATTCGATTGCAGAAGAACTTAAAAATTCTGAAAAAGGAAAACATTTTTATCAGAAAACCGGAATCCCAATTCATCCTTTTTCACCCATGACCAAAATTGCCTGGTTTAAAGAGTTTGATTCTGATACATTTTCTCAAACCTATAAATTTATAAGTATTAAAGAATATGTATGGCATCATCTTACGAATGAATATTGTACAGACACTTCGATGGCATCCGGAACGGGATTGCTAAACATTCATACTTTGCAATGGGATCATGAAATTTTAGAATTTTTAAACCTGAAACCGGAGCAATTTTCTACAATTTGTGAGGTAACACATCAGTGCAAAGGCGTTGCAGATGATTTTTTGTATGTAATTGGTGGTGGAGACGGCGCTTTGGCCAATCTGGGAACAGGGGCGATGAATAAAGGCTGTATTGCTCTAACCATTGGTACCAGTGGAGCGGTGCGCTTACCAATAGATAAACCGTATCTCGACGAGCAAATGCGTACCCAGTGTTACCATTTAATCGACGACCAATACCTGGTTTTAGGAGCTGTAAATAATGGCGCTATTATTTTGCAATGGCTCAGGGAAACCTTATTGAAAACCGATCAGTCTTTTGAAGTTCTTTTTGAAGAAGAAGAAAAAATACCGGCCGGTTCTGAAGGTTTGCTTTTTGTGCCTTATTTGCTAGGCGAAAGAGCGCCAATTTGGGATGCAGCGGCACAGGGATCCATTTTAGGAATGCAGATTACGCATACACAGGCACATTTGGTCAGAGCCACTTTAGAAGGCATTTTGTATGGATTATTTCAGATAACTGAAATTTTGCTTCCAGATCCTGAAAAAAGAAAGCAAACCAAAGTAATGGCTAGCGGTGGATTTGGTAAAAGTGACCTTTGGCTCCAAATGGTCGCCGATATTTTTCAGATGGAAGTAGAAACCTCCCAAACTATTGAAGGTTCTGCCTGGGGCGCTGTCCTCATAGGCATGAAGTCGATAGGCAAGGATATCACCTATCAAAACAAAACCGGAAAGACTTTTTATCCTAATAAAGCTCATAAAAGTGTTTATGACGCTGCTTTTAATAAGTTCAAAAAAGTGTATCCGGTATTGAAAGATTTATCGTAAAATTTTTTCCACCATATAAGTCAAGTAAGGAAATTTAAGCATTGTTGCGAATGCTGGAAGTTTAGGGCATGTAAGGTTTTTTAATTTCTTTGCGAAGAACGTACTTAAGACATAGCCAACGGTTTCAATCGTTGGGACGCAATATATTTTTACAATACATTTCGCAATCCGTATCCCACGGTTGAAACCGTGGGCTATGATTAAAATTAGAAAAAAACTTTACTCCCGATAGCTATCGGGATTGCGAGATTCTTTTTAACCTTTCGAATCAAAATCAACCATCCATTGCACGCCAAATTTATCCGTAAACATTCCAAAGTAATTACCCCACGGACCAAAGCTTATGGGCATTTCAATTTTACCGCCTGCTGAAAGTCCGTTAAAAAGTGTATCAGCTTCTTGCTGACTTTCTGCGGTGATCATAATGGTATTTCGGTTGTCGTTTTCGTTTACTTTTCCCATGACTTCCATAACGTCGCTGGCCATTAAAGTGCTGCCTTGGCTTATTGGCAATGCAATATGCATGATTTTGTTTAGCTCTTTTTCCGGTATTGGATATTGTTCACTTGAGATGTCTTTATAACGCTTAATCGTTGTAAATTCACCACCAAAAACCGATTTATAAAAGGTAAATACTTGTTCAGCATTGCCGTTGAAATGTATATATGGATTAATAGCTGCCATGATTTCTATTTCTTTAAAGATTCCAATAACTTTTCTAAGTTATCAACAGACATTTTAAAGCCTTCTGTAAAGCCCATTTCAATCATCATCTCTAAACGTTCCAGTGATTCGTTATAAATACTGATATTCACTTTTGTGATACCGTTTTCTTCGCTGAAATTATAATTCCAATCAGAACCGGGTAATACGCGGTTTTCATTTTCGTCTGAAAACGCGTTGTACATTTTAAAATTGGTTTTCGGACTAATAGCAGTAAATTCCTGAACCGCCCAGCGTTCCTGACCTTCTGGACTTACCATCGCGTAAAATCGTCGCCCGCCAACTTCAAAATTCATATATTTTGTTCTGGCTGACCACGGTTTTGGTGCAACCCATTGGTCTAAAAGTTCGGCTTTTGTAAAAGCATCCCAAACTATCGGCAATTCTGCATCAAATTCTCTGGTTATGTACACCGTTTTGGATGGTTTATCAACGGTAAAATCAAATAGCAAATCTGTTCTCATCTTTTTTGGTTTTTTAGTGTTACTAATAGTTCGTCTAGCTGATTAAACTTGGTTTCCCAAATGTCTCTGAATTGTTTGATCCATTTATCAATCTCTTTCATTTTTTCTATTTCAAGTGAATAGTAAATTTCCCTGCCCCGTTGTTCCTGTTTTACTAAATCACATTCCGTAAGGATGCGAAGATGTTTCGAAACAGACTGGCGTGTCGTATTAAAGTTCTCCGCAATAGCATTGGGTGTCATTGCCTGTAGTGCAATCAAGGTTAGAATAGACCTTCTTGTCGGATCGGCTATTGCCTGAAAAATGTCTCGTCTCATACTATTAAAATTTAATTAGGAAGCCAATCAGTTGCAAATATAAGTGCAACTATTCGGTTTCGCAAATTTTTAGTAACTTTTTTTTTTACCATATAATTGATATAAGGCCATTTAAGTATTGGTGTGGAGGCTGGAACCATAGATCTTATAAGTTTTTTTTAGAGCGTAGTAAAGATTATTTCACAGAGTTGCGCGGAGTTGGTGCACAATCTTGTCATCCTAAGGAACGAAGGATCACACAAGGAACTCCACAAAGATTGGGGAATTTCTGTGCGGAGCTTCTAGTGTGATCCTTCGTTCCTTAGGATGACAAAAAAATGAGAAAAATACAAAGCTTATATTTCTAAAATTTTAATCTTACCCCAAAACTTAAATTTTCTTATATGACTTATATGGTAATTTAAGTTTTAAAGCGAAAGCCGGGCAAGGAGTATTTGTTGTAAAATACTCCTTTAGGTGTATTTTTTAAGCATGGGATTAAGGTTAGTTTTGTTTATTCAATAATATACTTGCAAGCATATTTGAGTAAATAAGTGGACAATTAAATGTTCATAATAAACTAAATCTAAAAATCTGAAAAATGAAAAAAAATCTACTTGTCAGCTTTATTGCCATATTGATACTGTTTTTAGGCTCCTGTTCTAACGATGGTGCGCCTGAAGAAGAGCCTATTCCTATTGAAGTAGTACCACCAAACGATAATAACCTAACTGAAATATTGGTTATTCCGAATGGAACTTTAGTCAAATCACCCGATATTCCTGCATCTTCACCAAGTGAGGAAGCACCTGTAATCAGTAATATAGATACAAATCTTTCTTATTCTTCCGGAAGTAAGATCATTTTAGCAGGAGATTTTTATTCGCCTTCAAAAGCAAATCTAAAAGGTGCATATGTACAGGTAAAAGATTCTAACAGTTATTATGATGTAAGTATTGATTCAGATGTTAATAATGGATTAATTTCCCTGCCTATTGGTTTGCCTTCTGTAGTTGAGGTAGACAATTTAATTTTAGTATTGAAGTTCTATGACAAAAGTGGAAAAATAAGCGCTATTACAGAAATTAACATAACAATTACGAAACCAGACAATTGCGATACAACAAAAGTGTCTGGGGGTCACGGAATAACAAGTAACATATTTACATTACCAGAAACATCCGGTCAGGTAAAAATAAGCTACGAAACGTATACCGTAAAAGATAAAATCGATGTTTTCCAAAATGGTATCTGGATAGGAGGAACAGGTTCTTATACGGAAAGAACTACATTAAGAAGAGCTTTAAATTGCTCGGCCGCTACGGAAGAATTGGGTTATGTAGGTGAAAAAGGTGAATTTCTTTTTGATTATAATCCAAGTTTAGGAAAAGAAATTGAAGTCGTTGTGTCAGGTTGTGAAATGGGTGGAACGAAATGGGAGTATGAATTTTCTTGTCCGGGAGATTTTACGCCTGAAGTTAAATTTCCAATAGTTACAACATCTGCTGCCAGTTTAATTACGCCTAATTCTGCCACAACAGGAGGTATTATAGATCTTAACGGAGGCTCGGCTATTACAGAGCGTGGCTTAGTTTGGGATGTATATTCAAATCCAACGACTAATTTAAGCACAAAAGTAATTGAGGCTAATGGTAATGATACTTTTTCTAGTAATTTAAGCAACTTACTGTCTAATACGACTTATTATGTAAGAGCTTATGCCGTGAACAGCGATGGTACGTTTTATGGAAATGAAATTTCATTTACGACAAGTCCTCCGGTAGTTGTAGGTTTCAGCCTTGATGGTAAATGGTTAAGTTCTGCAGGTGTCGGGATAATTATTTCCGGTAATAGCGCAACTTTATATGCGTTTAGTCCTAACTGGGAAATTGCGAAAAACAAAGGTTATGTCGATGTTGGAAGTGTAAAAATGAAAGACATAACAAAAGTAAATAATACTAAATGGAATTGCAGAGACTTGTATTTAACCTCTACCAATGGCCAAATTGATGGTGTAACCTGGTCTTTCGATGGTACAATTACCATGAGTTTAGATGGTAAATCTATCACGGCCACGTCCACCGGACCAGTTTCTGGCAATGTAGGATCTATTGTTTATGATCGGGTAGATTAATGATAAAATTTCCACCATATAAGTAATTAAGGCGATATTAAGCATTGTGATAAAACTCTCGCAGTCCCGATAGTGATCAGGAGTGAAGACGTAAAGGAATGAAAACAAACTTATATTTCTAAAATTTCAAACTTAACCCAAAGCTTAAATTTTCTTATATTACTTGTATGGTGGAAAATTTTTTTATCACTTCAGAATAACCACTTCCTCAGGAACTTTAAACAACAATACACAACCGTTTTTAGAAAATACCGAATGTGTACTTCCGGGTGGCAGGTACATATAATCTCCTTTTTTAAGTTCGTCTTTTCCAGACCGAACTTCACCTTCGACAACATAAATTTCTTCTCCGGCAGGGTGAATGTGATTTGGGTATGATGCGCCGGCTTCAAATTTTAATAAAAAGGCATTAGGTCTTTTTGAAGTTGTATCAAAAGATAAGGCTTTTGAATAAATTCCATCCGTATTTACACCTTCTTCAATAAGAGGTTTCCAGTCTATTTCACTGCTTCTTGTGATTTGTTTTTCCATTGTAATTCAGTTTTTATTGTTTTTATTTTTCATACTAATTTCATCTAAACTCCATTTGTAATTTTCCATAGTTGCCAAAAGAAAAGCGCCCATAGCAAATACAAATACCGAATAATCAAGCGGATCTTTTACACCAAAAGAATATGTCATAGCAAGCGCAAACAGCAAACTCAAAATTGCAGCGCCAATCGAAGCCAATTGGGTTTGATAACCAATGAGTAGGAGCAAACCAAAAACCGATTCGGCAATGGTGGCGGTGATGGCGATTGTGGGAATACAATTTTTTGGGGCAAAAGAATTTACTTTTTCAGCGTAAACCAAAAAACTTTCCCAGCCCGAAGAATAACTTCCCCAAAATCCTAACCGACTCGAAACGGCGGAAATAAATCCAGCTGCTAATGCGATGCGCAAAAGAAAAGCCGCATAATCCTGATATCTTTTCATACACTAATTTGTTAGTAATTATTGAGATACAAAGATGTCGCAAGTACAATTGCTAAAGAATAGAGAATTCCGGAAAAAGCATGTAATTACGAATTAACCGCTCTCTCTTTGAATAATTTTGGAGAAATCTCCGTGTGTTTTTTGAAGAAATTAGAAAAATAAAAAGGATCATTAAAACCCAAAGCATACGCGACTTCTTTCACCGAAAGTTTTTCATAAGTAAAAAGTCTTTTGGCTTCAGAAATAACCAATCCGAAGATGACATTTTGAGCCGTTTTGTTGGTGTGGAGTTTCGAAAGTTCGTTTAGTTTGGATTCGGTAGTACCAATTAAAGCTGCGATTTCGTTTACCGACAAATTTTTTTCGAAATTCTGCAAAGTGGTTTCCAGAAAATGCAGAAAAAGCGCATCCGGTTTGTAGATTTCGTCGCCGCGATTAATTTTGGTGCGATTAATTTCAATCAAAATCAATTCGATTCGGCTGTGAATGGAAATCAAATATTGATATGGCGTTTCGGCTACTTCTTTGCTGATTTCCTCTAATTCCCTAACAATAATTTCAGGATGATCCACCGTAATCATTTCGTTCATTGCAAAATGGCAAAACAAACCGTTGTGGAAAATCAATTCCATGTCATTATCATCTTTACAAAAGAAAGCGTAGGTAAATTCCAAAACAAATCCGGTGGCATTCTGGATGTTTTTGAAATAATGAATTTGTCCGGAAGTAACCGTAATAACGGAGTTTTCGGTCAATACAAATTCATTTTCATCGACAGAAATAGTCGTTGTACCCGAAGTACAAAAAACTAAAACGTATTTCAATACACGTCTCGGATTTTCTAAATCTGCCGCCTGATCAAATGTTTTTATTGAAACCATATTGAGAATAATTGTATATCAAAAATAAGAATTATTTCGCACAGTAGCCCCAATCTTGTCATCCTGATCCCGAGGCTTCGGGAGAAGGATCACACTAGAAGCTCGACAAAGATTGCGAATCAGGATGCTTTTAAGTATAGTATGTCATTCCGACGAAGGAGACTCGAGCGATAGCGACTGGCGAAGCAAATCCCCGCAAGTCTCTATAAAGATTTGCGATTTTGATTAGCATTTTTGGAAGCTGTTAGGTTATGAATTTTATACAATTATTTCCCCGGTTTTCATCCTATAAAATAGTGGACTAAATTCACACCAATCTTATATAATTCCAATTAAATTTTTAATAATGATCTGAATTACAATTAATTAACTTTTAATAAAGAAAGGTTTAACATCGTCTGTTTTCGCTGGCTGTCTGAAATAACTAATTTTAACTAAATCAAAATTAATAACGATTAAATATTTAAAATTATGAAAAAGAATATAGCCATATTAGCAACAAACGGTTTTGAAGAATCAGAATTATTATCGCCTAAAGCCTATCTGGAAGAGCAAGGCTGGAATGCAGATATCATTAGTTTGAAATCAGGAACAATCAAATCCTGGAAAGACGGAAATTGGAGCAAGGAATATAATGTTGATGTAGTATTAGATCAGGCCAATGAAGCAGATTATGATGCTTTGGTTCTTCCGGGAGGCGTTATAAACCCTGATTTATTGAGAAGAGAAGAAGCTGCAGTAAATTTTGTACGTTCCTTTTTTGAAAGTAAAAAACCAGTAGCGGCTATTTGTCATGGCCCTCAAATTCTGGTAGATGCTGATGTTTTAGAAGGTCGAAAAGTAACTTCGTTCTTCTCTATTAAAAACGATTTGATAAATGCCGGAGCACAATGGGAAGACTCAGAAGTAGTCGTAGACAATGGATTGGTGACCAGCCGAAACCCGAATGATTTGCCCGCTTTTAATAAAAAAATGGTGGAAGAAATTAAAGAAGGAAAACACGAGCGTCAGACAGTGTAAAAAGATGTTTTATGTTACAAAAAATGCAGGATCAATTTTGGTCTTGCATTTTTTTTCTTTGGTAGTTGAATTAATAATCAATCGTTAATTCTACATATAAGTTTTTATTTATCGTATAAGATATTAGAAATTGTAGATCTGGTTATCTATATTACTTTACTATCTAAATTACCCTTGCCACACGCTTACCTCAGAAACAATTCCATTATTGAACATTAAAATTAGTGAGCCCGTATTTATTCCAGTATGAGTGTAACCCAGATAATATCTAAAAGTATTTTTTGTTGAAAAACTTTCATCCGGTTTTCCTAACAAAATAATGATTTCACTTTTAGACATTCCAATTAAGTTATTATTGTTTCGCAAACTATTCATCATATCCCAGCGTAATGACCAATTATCTTCTAATTCTAAATCAGCAGTTTTCCATTTTTCAGAATCGAATTTTTCACCAGATATTTTTCCGCGTAGCCCAAAACCGCAAACAATTATTATAATTACAATTAGAATGATTTGATTTATTTTCTTCATGTTTTTTGTTTGTTTTTTCCGTTAGCTGTTTTATCTCAATAACGAATTAGTTCTGTTATTAAAAACACTAATAAAATCATCTAATTTTCTTGAATCTGTACAAGTAAAACAAAAGTTTAATATGGTTACGTTGTTATCTTTGATTTTCTCCGTATAAATGTTTTTATCCGGACAACCATCATAACCTCCAACTTTTCTAATTAAAATAGGTTTTCCCTCCAAATAGAAGGCTAAAGCAATTTGATCAATTTGCTCGTTCAGCCATTTTATCTCTATCGCATTCAACTTTATTTGTTCTTTAAAACCGTAGATAATTTCTAATCCACCAATTGAATTTAGATTTATGGTGGAGTTGAAGTAGTTATTTTTGGGTTTAGTAGCTTCATTAATTGCAAAGCCTTTTGGTGTTCTATTGAGTAGATTGTTATAAACAGTGTCAATCTTAATACCTGTTGTATCTTCCTGAGCACTGATGTGCAAACATGTTAAGAGAAATATTAGTATAAGATAGGTCTTCATAAAGTGTCGTATAACGTTATCCTGTTGGTATGAGTTTCTCACTGGTCTATTTCAAAGAAAACACTATTTCAGTAAACTTTGATTAGATTTTTTAATTAGAGCTATTTCCTGCTGTCCTTCCAATCTTTTGTGTCCGCCGTGGCGGACACAAAAGGATTCCGACACTTCGGGGAGCGGGGGCGGGATATTACTAATTTTCTAACAATAAAAAGCCTAACAAAATTCCTTTTGGCTCCTTTTCGTCAAAATATTTAATTGCTAAATCTATTTCGCTTTTTGAGAACAATTTTTGAATGTCACTTTTTGGTATTATTAATTCTTCGTTATTTTCAATGTTATATTCTGAGATTAAATTTTTTCCATTAAAGAATTGTATTTTTTGCTTTCCATACGATTGAGTATCTCGAAAAAAAATAATTCTCAAATCTTTAAAATTATCCATTTTCTTTATAATGCCAGTTGGTTTATAACAATCAAATTGATTGCTACGAAACAATAATTCAGAACCGTTATAAATCTGCCAGTTCGTAATGGTATCAGTTTTGGTTTCTGCAAAACAAATTTTGGAAGAAATAAAAAAACAGAATAGTATTAAAATTTTTATACATTTCATTTGTACAGGATTTTTATTTAAAGTCAGCTAGTGTTTCACTGTCTCACACAATCAAAGAAAACACTTTTTCAGTAAACTTTGATTAGATTTTTTGTAATTTCAATTTTAATTAGGAGCTAATCCCGCTATACGCTACAATCTTTTGTGTCCGCCGCGGCGGACACAAAAGGATTTCCACTTCTATCGGGGCTAGGGGAGTTGGTTTCATAAGAGGATTTATTCTATTAGGGTAAATAATATTGTAAGAAAAAGAATATATTTTAATGGTTTTTCTTATATTTGCTGCTCTTAAATCTTCACATTAAGAACTAAATGAAATTACCTTTGTATTATGTGTGCGGTATCGGAAACGACCGTAAACGCTGTCGTAGGTGTTAGGAACACTAACATGCAAGGGTTTTATTATTCCTAATTTAAAGATATTATGAGTACAAACACACTTTCGAAAGAAGCCGAAACCAGGCTGATGAATTTTTTCAACAAAACAATAGAGCCAGAAACTATGGCTAAGACATTACGACAAGTAAATTACATACTCGCTTTAGGCATTATGAGAGAACATGAAACGCTTCAAAACGAAATTGGCAATTTAGAAAACGGCTATTATTGGCTCAATGAATTAGCCGAAATTTTAAATCCTTATTTGGATAAGGAATAGAATTTTCTTTAGAATTTGAATAAAATAAAAAACCTCGATTTTAAAATCGAGGTCTTTTTGTTTTAGGTTTTGTTTGTTGTGTTCACGATAGGAATGCTCGCGCTAGCGCGAACTGGATCTTTCATTCACTGCATTTTGGAAAATGTATTCTCCCTAGTCCACTATCAAAGAAAAGTTCGCTATGGAAAGATTTAATAGATTAGAAGAAATAGATCGTATTAAGATCTTTTTGAAACTCCGGAATTTATAAAGAAACGAATAAACAAAACTGGCCTTTTCCTTATGCAGAAGTTTATATAAATCGTGAGATCAGTAGTTAATATCCCGAAATGGAAGCGGCTCATATACGAGCCGCTTTTGCGGAGAGTACAGGATTCGAACCTGCGGAAGATATAAAACCCCCTCCTGATTATCAATCAGGTGCCTTAAGCCACTCGAGCCAACTCCAAAAAAACAACAAGTTCCTTTCTTGGAAGTGGTATGGTACAAAGGTACGCTAATGTTAAAATTAAATCAATATATCATTATAGAAAGAATTTATATTGATATAATCTTAGTAAATAATTTTAAATTTCATAAGCATTATGCCAAGCTATAAATTCATCGAGGCTAGTAATGTTTCCAAGATTTGGTTTTCTTTTTGAGGAGCCTTGTCCCTTTTTTATTCCATAATCTACACTAAGAACACCATCGTCAGTTAAATTAACAAGATACTCTCTCTCTCCTGCCTCACCGAATCGAAAATCTTCTGAAATAGATCTACCTAGGTTTCGGTCTTGTTTCTTATTATATCCCAGCTTTATTAAATCTTGTTTAGTTATCATATTTTTTTTTAATGTTATTGTGTAACAAAAATATAGAAAAATAAATGTATGGAAATCCGTAAACGAAAATAAAAACAACTATATACCTTTATCGTTGAAAATAATGATCATTAAATATCAAAATAAGTTAGTAAGTACGATCTTGAAATGGATTTAAAACACAGAGAAATTGATCGAAAATATAAAAGTAAAATTTATGTTTTGCACTTAGCATTGGTTATTTTTAGCAGTATTTACTTATTTTTATTATGTTTGTTTCAACTAAAACTAACCAATGACTATAACAGAATTAATACAAAGTACAATTGATTCATCCAAAGAACGCTTAAAGACGCCTATTGTTGGATCTTTCATCTGTTCTTTTATCATTTTTAATTGGAGACCAATAGTAATACTAATATTTTCGGATGAAAAAATTGAAAATAGATTAAAAGGTGTTGATTTTTACTTTAACACATGGTACTGGACAGTACTAGCAATAACAGTTCCTATTCTAATGGTTGGTGTATACACTTTTTTAATTCCAATGCTGATGGTGTGGGTTGACGAAAAGCTTGAACCGACAAAAGAAAAAAGAATTAAGCGGGTATATAAATCAAAGCAATTTGTTATAAAAGAAAAAATCACTCTCGCAATAGTTGAACTAGATTTAAAAAACGCGGAGTCTGGTAATAGAGAAAAACAAGACTTCATCGATAGGATAAAATTTTTGGAAGATTCAAAAGAACAACTAGAGGAATCGAAAAGACAAATGGAAATTGCTAATAAAAATTCAATTGATCAACTAAACGCAAAATTAAAAGAAGCAAATATAAATAATGAAAATCTAGTGTCTAATATTCAGGAATATAAATATATTGATCCTGAAAAAATTCGAGAAAGCTTAGGAATTGGAAAAGAATTTCATAAATATTCAAATGAAACAATCCTAAAAGCAATGTCAGAAGGAATCTTCGCAAATTGGCAGTTAGATCAACTTTTCTCAATATCTGATTTAAACAAGACTGAAAATAATATAATCGACTCAACTTGGATTGATGACGCATTCTTAAAAGATTTAATAGAGCTACAAATTCTTAGCAAAAACGATAAAGGGATTTATCAAATTTCAGACCACGGAGAAGATTTTATCGAGTATGTAAAAAAGAAAAATTCAAAATATTATCAGAATTTTAGATTTAAACACAACCTCTAAAAATAATAACTATGCAAATTGAAATAATTACTCCAAATGCAACGCAACTAAGAGAACAAATTTTTAAAGCTGTTAAAAATGGTAGTTTAGAAACTTGGAAGATTGCACAATCAGAAGATGATAAATATTTATTGACACCAGTTGGCGCACAATTTTATAATAACATTCTTCTCAGATTTGAGGTATTACCTTTTAGTAAAAATCTAACAATACATCCAACACACTGGAGAACACAAGAACAATCTTCGGATGCATTGATCGCTATTGTACTAGGAATGATTACTGCCGCTCTATTAACGCATTTTAGCACAGACTTTACAAGACTTGAAACAAAATGAAAATAATAAGAAACAACAATTTATAAATGATGAAAACAAATACATGACTGTAGCAGATCTAATAAAAAGCATAATTGATACTTCAAAGGAGCGAATCAAAACGCCGATTACAGGTGCCTTCGTTTTCTCTTTTATCATTTATAATTGGCGACCAATATCTATTTTGTTTTCAGACTTAAAGATTCAAGAAAGAATTGAACTTATAGATGGTTATCTTGATGTATGGTCACTAGTATATCCAATATTGATGGCTCTTGTAATTACAATTATAGTTCCTTTTTTCATGTGGGGTATTGATTCGATTCTAATTTATGCAAAGAAAAAAAGGCTTGAAAAGAATTATGAAAATAGAACTAATGTTCTTGCGGAAAAAATTAAAATTGCTACCAAAGTTTTAGAGTTAAAAAATGCCGAATCGGGTAATAAGGAGAAACAAGATCTTTTAGATCAGATAAATTATTTGGAGTCCTCACAAAATCAATTGAAAACATTACACAAAAATGAAATTGATCAAATCAATTTGTCTTTACAACAAGCGAATGATTCATTGCATATGTCAGTACGAGAGAATGAACAAAATTTAAAAGTGCTCAATGATTTAAGAGCAACAGTTGTTATAGCAAATGGTAGAAAGAAAGAACTAGAGGATAAAGGTCGCCAGTTGTATAAAGAGATGGCTCCAAGACAACGTCAAAATTTTGAAGCTGTCATCAATCAAAAAGGTGAAGTGGATACGTTAGTTTTGGATGCCGAAGACACAAAAGAATTAGCTGATCTACTTTTAATTGAAGGTGATATTACTAAAACTAAGTGGATCCTTACCGATTTAGGACAAGAAGTATACATTTATATGCTCTTTAAGAAATATTAAATATTGAAATATTCTCCTGCTGGGCCGAACTTGTGGCTCGTGTCATTTAATATCAATTAATTCGATACCAACTTGATGTCAATATTTCAATCTAAAATATCCATTTATAAATCTAAACAATCACTTTACTTATACCTGATTTCATTCTTATAAAAACTAATCCCTAGCCCCGATGGGAGGGAAAATCCTTTTGTGCCGGGGTTCGGCACAAAAGATTGGAAGGAACAGCGGGAAATAGCTTCTAATTAAAATTCCAAGCTTTAAAATTCCAAATTCCAACTTTTTATTGGAAACTGCCAATCTTTGTCGAGCTACTTGCGGGGATTTGCTTCGCCAGTCGCTATCGCTCGAGTCTCCTTCGTCGAAATGACAAAAATGAGAAAACTTTGCACGCTTAATTCCAAAGCTTGGAACAAAATACTTTGCGACTTTGCGACTCTGAGAGATTAATTCACAACCTTAAAATGAAAATTTCTTTTGAATCGACCCAATCCTACATTACAGAATTTAGTTTTTATAAGAATATTGTTTTTTATTAAATATTTTCTTTCTTTGCGAGCACGAACGAGACAATAGTTTTTAATCTAATAAATACCTAATTCTATGAGACATTTTTGTATACTATTTTTCATTTTTCTTTCAGCATTTAAATCAATTGCTCAAAAAGTTAATATTCAAATTATTACGAAGAATAATGATACAATAAAAGACTATAAAATTGATGCTAATTATTCATTTGAAAATACGATGGTTCTCGACTTAGAAAATAAATTGAAAGTTTACGATACGAATGATAAAAAGAAGGAATTTCTCCCAAACGAGCTTAAATCGTTTAATTTTATGAATGCCGATAAACATGTTGAATTTATTAGTATTGAAGATAAAGTATTTGGATTATTGATGTACTCAAATAAGCTTAAATTGCTGAAAGTAATAAAACCAGGTTATACCAAAGTGAATTTTTATGTAGTTATAAGACCCAACAATGGTAAAATATCATACATGGAAGCAATGGGGTTGAGTAGACTTATTTCGAAAAAAGTTATTACTCGTGAGATTTCCGATTGTCCAGTCATACTTGAAAAAGTAGAAAATAAGACTTTAAAAATTAATGGTGAAGAAGGAGTAATTGAATTAGTAAAAACTTACGAATCGGATTGTTTTTGAATGTAATCGAATTTTCTTTTTATTTAAAACAGCCAATCTTTGTAGAGCTTCTAGTGTGATTTCGCATGACTCGAAATGACATAAAATGAGAAAAATTTGCACGCTTAATTCACAGTTTGAAGTGAAAAACTTTGCGACTTTGCTCCCGATAGCTATCGGGATTGCGCGAATATTTCTGCGGCATTAAATAAAAAACTTAGCCAATCTTTGTAGAGCTACTTGCAGGGATTTTTCCTTCGCCGAAATGACAAACTGTACGTGTACATTCAGAATACTAGGTATCGAAAGACAAAAAAATAAAAACCTTTGCGAACCTCCGCGCTATCTTAGCGAATCTCTGTGAAACTTCCAAAACCTTCCAAAACCTCCCAACCTTACGAAAACAAAAAGAGGGCGGTACCGATAGCACCGCCCTCTTAGGCAAATTTTAATTTACATTTTAAAACCAAATCTAATTTTAAAATGCCGCAATGAATTGCGTACAGTTTTTGGTAATCACTAAACAGAAAGCAAAACGCAGGTTATTCGTTTATGATATCGCCTTCCTTAGTTTCTTCGCTGGCAATTTTTACCAGTTTGTCTTTGCGATTTAAGTCGCCAAATATTTCGATTTTATCGTCTATTTCTCTTCCTCTTTTTACATTGACTCTTGTGGCTTTGTGATCGATTACTTTTATTACAAAAGTACCTTCAGCAGAACTCACCAAAGCCGTTTTCGGAATTACGAACGTGCTGTCTTTCGCGTTAAGCGGTAACAAAACTTCGGCTACCATTCCGGGTAATAAATCTTTTTTAGTGTTGTGAACATCCATTTCTACACGTTCTGAACGCAGTTTTAAATCTAAAGCACCAGACATTCTGGTGATTTTTGCTGTAAAAGGTTCAGGTAATGATTTTACGTTAAAAGTCATTTCGTCGCCGGTGTGTAAATATCCGGTGTACAATTCCGGAACAGAAACCGCCAAACGCAATTTATCCTGTTGCTGAATCGTCAGTAAAGGCAAGTCTGAACCTTTTCCTGCCGGACCAACAAATGTTCCTAAATTCACGTTTCTTGCTGCTACAACACCATCAAACGGAGCACGAATCTCCAAATAACCTCTCATAATCGAAACTTCTTTGTGTCCTGCAACCGCAGCCTGATATTGTGCGTAATCAGAATTTTTCTTTCCGCTGGCCATTTCTAAATCATTTTTAGAAATTGTTCCTTCTACTTTGCTGGTTTCGTACAAACGGTTGTAGGTACTTTTGCTGGTCGCGTAAATAGCTTCCATCGATTTCAGTCTTGATTCGGCTGCAGCCAGTTGCGAACTGATTTCAGGTGCTTCTAAAACGATCAAAAGTTGTCCTTTTTTTACTTTTGTACCAATATCAACTTTAAGTAATTTCACGAAACTGCTCACTTTAGCATACAAATCTACTTGTTGAAAACCGGTTAATTCGGCTGGTAAACGCAATTCGGTTGTTAGTTTTTCTTTTTCTAACAGAAACGTTTCTGTTTTAGGTTCCAATTCTGCAACAGGCGCTTCTTCTTTCTTAGAATTACAGCTAGTTAGAAGAAATACGGCTACAAAAAATAATGCGGTCGATTGTATAATTTTATTTTTCATTTTTTTGATTTAATGATGAGATATAATGGATGCTTTCTTCGTCTTCAGGATCTAAAGAAACCGATTGTGTCGTTGTATGTTCTTGTGCCCACGCAAAAATTAACGGTAAAATTAATAAAACTGCAAACGTTGAGAACATTAATCCGCCAATAACCGCTCTTCCTAACGGAGAAACTTGATCGCCACCTTCGCCGTGACCAATTGCCATTGGCAACATTCCGGCAATCATCGCTACCGAAGTCATGATAATCGGACGAAGACGCAACGCCGCAGCTTCACGAGCCGACTCTAAAGCGTTTCCGTTTATTTTGCGCAATTGCTCGGCATTGGTAACCAATAAAACGGCATTCGCGATCGAAACTCCAACCGACATAATGATTCCCATATACGATTGTAAGTTTAGGGTTGAACCTGTAATGGTCAGCATTAATAACGCTCCTAAAACCACCGCCGGAACGGTTGTTAAAATAACCAGCGAAACCTTGAACGACTGGAAATTAGCGGCTAACATTAAGAAGATTACAAAAATGGCAACCAATAATCCTACTTGTAAACTACTTAATGTTTCTTCCAATACTTTACTTAAACCGATAGGAGAAATGAACAAACCACGTGGCAGTTCTCCTAATGAGCTTATTGTTGCAGCTACATCCTTACTAGCCGTCCCCAAATCGGTCTGGTAGATGTTTGCTGTAACGGTAATGTATGGCATAGCCCCTAAATTGTCATTTTCACCGCTTACAAAGCCGGGTGTAATTTTGGCAACGTCACTTAAAACAGGACGAAGCGAGTTTTTCAATACCGGAATTTCTCCAATATCTGTTTTACTTTTCATTTGGTTTAACGGAACCTGAACCTGAACGTTGTACGACAATCCGGCTCTTTCGTCGACCCATGTATTTTTCTCTGTATATCTGGAAGATGAGGTCGAAGCCACAAGCGATCTCGAAATATCATTCATATCAACTCCTAATTCGGCAGCACGGGTTCTGTCAATATCAATATTCATCGCTGGATAATGAATTGGCTGACCAATTTGCACGTCTCTGAAATAGGCTATTTTCTGAAGTTTTTCTACAATTTTGTTGGCGTACAACTCATTTCGTTTTTTGTCTTTTCCGGCAATACGAACTTCAATTGGAGTAGGAGAGCCCTGGCTCAAAACTTTGTCCGTTAATTCGATTGGCTCAAATGATAGTTTCACATCTGGTAATACTTTTTTGATTCGGGCTCTGAAATCGTCTTTGAACTCATCCATATCCGTGTGATATTCTTTCAAACTCACCTGAAATACCGCTTCGTGCGAACCGGCCATGAACAAATAAATTGGGTTAATCGAGAACAACGACGGGTGCTGACCTACGTATACAGAAGATATTCCGATATGTTCTTTACCAACCATTTTTTGCAATTCTTTCAAAACGATAACTGCTTTTTCTTCGGTACGTTCTAAACGGGTTCCGTCGGGAGCACGCATTCTTAGCTGAAACTGACTTGAATTTACTTTAGGGAAAACATCTTTTCCGATAAATGTAATAAAGGTAACAGCTAAAATTGTTGCAGAAACAAGATAGATCAAAGCAGCTGCTTTTTTGAATGGAAACAAGCGATCTAAAGTTCTCATGAATCGGATTCTGAAGCGCTCGAAAGCGCCTATTTTTCCGTTTCCATCTGTATCAGTTCTTTCAACGTAATCTTTTTTCTGAGTGATCAATTGTTTCTCAGATTCAGGAGTTAATCCACATTTATTAAATTCCGCTTCATCATCTGTAATATTCGGATCGTGTTCGTGTTTGGCATGGTCTTTCATCAACCAGTTCGCCATTACGGGAACAAAGGTTTGTGAAAGTAAAAATGAAATTACCATTGAGAATCCAATTGCCAATGCCAACGGCAGGAACAACGCTCCGGGAATACCAACCATCGTAAATGCTGGCGCAAATACGGCCAAAATACAAAGTAAGATCAATAATTTAGGCAACGCAATTTCCTGACAGGCGTCCCAGATAGCGAGTGCCTTGGGTTTTCCCATGTCGAGATGCTGGTGAATATTTTCAATGGTTACGGTACTTTCATCCACCAAAATTCCAATTGCCAAAGCCAATCCGCTTAAAGACATTAAATTGATGGTTTGCCCGAATAATTTCAGGAATAAAACTCCGGAAATAATCGAAATTGGAATGGTTAAGATTACGATCAAAGCCGCACGTCTGTCTCCAAGGAAAAGTAAAACCATTAATCCGGTTAAAACCGCACCAATAATTCCTTCTGTAATTAAACTTTTAACCGAGTTGATTACATAAACCGACTGGTCAAATTCGTATGATAATTTTACATCTTCCGGAAGTGTACTTTGGATTTTAGGCAATTCAGACTTTAATTTCTGAACCACATCCCAGGTCGAAGCGTCTCCGGCTTTTGCAATACTGATGTAAACCGAACGTTTTCCGTTTACCAATGCATAACCTGCTGTAATATCGGCACCATCTTTTACAGTTGCCACATCGCCTAACTTTAAGTTTTGAACGCTTCCTTTAAACAACGGAATGTTTTCAAAATCTTTAACTTCTTTAATTGTATTATTTGTTGGTGTAATATAATTGATATCGCCCATTCTAACGTTTCCGGATGGAGCCGTCTGGTTGTTGATACGAATTGCTTCAACAATTTGATCCGGCGTCATATTGTGCGAACGCAACAAATCCGGATCTACGTTAACCTCGATTGTTCTTGGGCTTCCGCCGAAAGGTGCCGGCGATAATAAACCGGGAATTGAAGTAAACGAAGCACGAACATAAACGTTGGCTAAATCCTGTAATTCATTGTTTGATCTGATTTTACTGCTCAAAACCAATTGCCCAATTGGCAACGAAGAAGCATCAAAACGAATAATAAACGGAGGCTGTGTGCCCGGAGGAAAAGCCGCCTGGATTCTGTTGGAAAGTGAACTCAGCTCGGCAGCTGCCTGAGCCATATTCGTGTTTTCATAATAGGTTAATTTCATAATCATTAACCCCTGAATATTTTTGGTTTCAACCGATTTTACACCGTTTGCAAAGGGTAAAATGTTGACATAAGTCTTAGCGAAATAAGCCTCCATTTGGTCTGGTGTGTAACCTCCAAAAGGGTGCGCAATATAAATTACCGGCAAATTCATTTTTGGTAAAATATCTACCTTAATGTCCTTGATGGCACCAATTCCGAAGAAAAATAAACCAGCCACCATAACTAATATGGAGATGGGTTTGCGGAGTGCAAAACGTATTAAATTCATTAGGATCTATAATTAAAATTCATTTATAAATAAGTCAAAATTGCCTGATGCGGCTACTTTTAGCAAATACGATTGCCACACATTGTTGTTGACGATATCACGGTCAATTTCGGCACGGTTTAACGTAAACATCGTTTGTGTCAAATCCGTTAAATCGGTTAAGCCGTTTTTGTATAAAGTCGATTTTTGCAGATACGCTTTTTGAGCTGCGTTGACCTGAATAGGAGCTTCGGCAAAATTCTCGAGCGTGATTTTTATTTTATCTTCTGCAAAACTCATTTGCGATTTTAATTCTCTGTCCGCCTGATTGTATTCTTCTTTCAAAGCCTGAGAAACGAATTTTTGAGCGCTTACTTGTCTGCTCATTCTGAATGGAGTAGTCAAGTTCCAGCTAATCCCAACTCCAACCAAATAATTAGAACGATCCGGATTTACACCATCCCAGTAATTTCTGGTGAAAGCCGTCTGGTCCTGAACATAATTCGTATCAAAACCAGAAGCACGGGTTTGTAAAACGCCAAATGCACTCATCGTGGGATAATAAAAACGCTTGTATAGTTTCGTTTGCTGATCGCTGTAATCGATTCTTGTTTTGTAATATTGAAGTAACGGATGAAGACTATCAGTTGTTTTTTCGGCTGTCAAAATCGCTTTCGGAATCTGATTCACAAACAAAGTATCTGTTTTGAAATCCTGTGGCGCAACGCCCATTAAATCAACCAGTTTATTGTTTTGTTCCTTAACGAAATTACGAGCCAGATTCAAAGCAATTTTAGCTTTTGAAACTTCGGCTGTAGCCAATGTAGAATCGACTCCCGCCAATAATCCGTTTTTAACACGCGCAACAGCTGTCTTCTTGAAAACTTCTGCGCGGCTTAAATTCTTTTGCTGAGAGATCAGTAATCTTTGGCTTGCCAGTAAATTCAAATAAGCAGCAGAAATTTTGATTTCCTGTTGAAACATTTCCTGTTGCAAATCGCGTTCTTTGGCCTGAACATCGACTTTAGCCAAATTGATTTTTTCTTTTGCTTTTCCGAAAGTGAAAAAGTCCCAGTTCATATTGACTAAGTAAAGAGCTCCAAAAGCAGAGTTCCAATTTTGATTAGGTAAAGCGGGACCTGAAGAAGCGGCGGCCAAACCATTTAATCCGTAAAGAGCACCATTTTGCCCATTGATGGTTCCGTAATCTTGTTGAGCAGATAAGTTCAGATTCGGTAAGTAATCGCGTTTGGATTGTTTCAGCGTCTCGCGCGAGGCATTGGTGTAATTGCTTTTTGCCCGGATAGAACCGTAGTTTTCAAGACCTGTTTTTACTGCTTCTTTTAAAGACAAGGTTTGTGAATAACCAATTGAGGCAAAAATCAAGAAAAATAATAAAGTAATTTTTTTGAAATACATAAAACTCAAAGTGTGAAATTATGTCCCAAAATTATTTCTCTTATGCGGATATAAGCGTTCTTAAATGATGTAATGCGATTAAAAATGACCAATTGAATTTGTCATTTATTGGGAATAATAATTAAATATTTGTGGTTAATTTGTAAACTATTTGAAAATTAAAATGAATAAAAAGTTTGATAACATCTTGGATAACAAATGGTGGCAGGAAATTGCCGTCGTCGCGTTTTCCTTTACCATATATACTTTAAAAAACGACTGGATGTTATTTAGTTCACTTACATCAGTCTTAATGGGCATATTTTTCTATTGCATATTATACATGCACGCCCAGTTCAATCGTTTTTTTTTGCTGCCGATATTATTCAAAACCCGTCGTCCTTTAACTTATATTTTTTTAACGCTTTTTGGAGTGTTCGTGTTTTCGGTCATTTTGTATGAGATCACAATGCTTGATATGTTCAGCAATTGCCGCTTGTATCAGAACTCGCATCAAAGAAGTTATGTGTACCAATTGGCGAGTGTTTTAGGGACTTTGGTTTGTATTTTGAGTCCGATTATTGTTTTTAAATTCTACAGAATTCACAGAAAACAAACCGATGAAACGTTGTTGTTCAACCAAATGCAATTGAATTCTTTAAAAGGACAATTGAACCCGCATTTTTTATTCAATACTTTCAATACACTTTACGGAATCAGTTTAGAATTTCCGGAAAGAACACCGGATTTGATTATGAAAGTGTCGCAATTAATGCGTTATCAGCTGGAAAGCAATAACAAACAATGCGTATCTTTAGAAGAGGAACTGCAATTTATAAACAGTTACGTACAGCTTGAAAAAGAAAGAGTAGGGTACCGTTGCGAGATTACATACGATTGTAAAATTGACAATGAAAATGCTTATAAAGTGTCGCCAATGTTGTTGATTGCTTTTATAGAAAATGCCTTTAAACACGGAACCTGCGCTATTGAAAAATGTTTTGTGAGAATCATTGTTACAGTAGAAAACGGTTTGTTGCATTTGCATGTGGTGAACTCCATTCCGACGAAAAAGACCGATGTAGTTTCGACTAAAATTGGTTTAAAAAATACGATTGAACGTTTGAATTTAATTTATGGGAAAGACTATAAATTAGATATTCAGGATGATAAAAATACCTATATCGTTGATTTGAAATTGCAACTCAAAAAGTTTCTTTAATGAAAGACCCAAAGAAATGTATAATTGTGGATGATGAGCGGGCAGCGCATTATGTGCTGGCGAACTACATCAAACAAAACCCGCAATTAGAATTGGTTTTTCAGGGCTATAATGGAATTGAGGCGATGGATTATTTGCGTGAAAATCACGTTGATTTAATGTTTTTGGATATTAATATGCCGGAGATTTCAGGTATGGAATTATTGAAGATTATTCCAACGCATCCTAAAACTATTTTAACCACAGCCTATTCTGAATTTGCTTTGGAAAGTTATGATTACGGTGTAATTGATTATTTGCTGAAACCCATTTATTTTCCGAGATTCCTGAAAGCAGTTGACCGATTTTTTTCAACAGAAAATGCAAAAGCCAAGGAAGAGGAAGTAGCTGTAAATTCGATCAGCGTAAAAGTGGATGGTTATTTTATGAATATAGAATTGGACCAGCTTTTATTCGCACAGAGTTTTGGAAATTATGTGAAACTGCACACGATCAAAAGAACGTATCTGGCCTCCATAACCACAAGCGAATTAGAAAAATGCCTTCCGGAAAAAAGCTTTATGCGCATTCATAAATCGTATATCGTGGCTTTGGATAAAATTGATGCAACGGAAAAAGATTTTGTAATTATTAAAAACGAAAAACTCCCAATTGGGATTACATATAAAAGGGAATTGTCTGATCGAATTAAAAAGTAGTGAAATGCCAGCTGTTAGATGCAAGAAGCAAGAGACAAGATTTTAGATGCAAGAAGCAAGATGCAAGATGGATGACGTAAAATGTAAGATTTAAAATTCACAACTCATAATTCACAATTCACAATTCAAAAAAAGATTGCTTACTAATTCAGTTATTTAAGAAAAAGCCTGTAGAAGATTAATTTCTTTGCAGGCTTTTTTGATTGATGTGATGGCCATTTTTTAATGTTTATTTAAAGGTGTATTTATGCTTTTTTAAAATAAAGTTTTGTCTGAAAAATATCTTTAAAATCTATTTTTTCTTGCCTAAAAAGTAGTACTTTTAATACGCTAAATTGAGCGTGATTAATTTAAAAGTTGAAATCATGAAAAATGTACTTATTGCTGTTTTCTTTTTATGCAGCGGTTTTTTGATGGCGCAGGAAGGAACTAATATGAAAGAGAAAATAACGCCACCGGAGAAAGTTTTATTTACTTTTCAGAAAGAATATCCGAATAAAGTACCTGTTTGGGCAATGGAATATGTTGGAGATGATAATGATGAAGTTCGTTACGAAGCGAAATTCAAAACCGATACCAATCAGGAAGCGCTTGCCGTTTACGACAATTTAGGTGTTTTAAAAGCATATGAATTGCAAATTCCTTTAAGTCAATTGCCGCCAAAAGCACAAGCTTACTTAAAGAAAAATTATGCACCAAATGCTATTCGCGAAATTGCCGTTGTGGTAGATTATAAAAGCAAAACGACTTATGAAGTAGGAGTCGAGAAAACTGGAAAATTTTATGATGTTGTTTTCGATAAAAATGGAGGTTTTGATGTTACCATCGAGAAGAATTAAAATACGTTTGCTTACTAATTCAATTATATTTTAAA
This sequence comes from Flavobacterium sp. LC2016-12, assembly GCF_015351595.1. Classification (GTDB taxonomy): domain Bacteria; phylum Bacteroidota; class Bacteroidia; order Flavobacteriales; family Flavobacteriaceae; genus Flavobacterium. The sequence continues at coordinate 135,999 of NZ_JADKPT010000008.1, forward strand.
AGACAAACCTGATAGAGATTAAAAAATCTATCGGGTTTTGTTTTTTATAACTATAACGAAACCTAACAGGTTTTTAAAACCTGTTAGGTTTGCCACTGAAAATTACAACATCATTCCCCCAGAAACCTCAATACGCTGTGCGTTTACCCAACGTGCCTCTTCGGTACATAAAAAAGCGACAACACCGCCAATATCGTCTGGTAAACCAACTCTTCCTAATGCGGTTACTGAAGCAATTTGTTGGTTCATTTGCTCATTGTCACGAACAACTCCTCCGCCAAAATCAGTTTCGATGGCACCTGGAGCTACAACATTGGCTCTGATTTTTCTTTCACCTAATTCTTTTGCCTGATATTTGGTTAAAGTTTCGATAGCGCCTTTCATTGAAGCATAAGCCGCATAACCCGGGAAAGAGAATCTTGCCAATCCTGTAGAAATATTTACGATTCCACCTCCGTCATTCATTACGTTCAATGCTTTCTGCGTTAAGAAAAATGGACCTTTAAACTGAATATTTGTCAATTGATCAAATTCGGCTTCTGTTGTTCCAATAAATGAATTATGAATTCCGATTCCGGCGTTGTTTACTAGAAAATCGAATTTATCAGTTTTAAAAGTGCTTTTCAATACTTCAGAAACACTTCCGAAGAAAGAATCAAAAGTACCTGAATCTGCAACATTTAATTGAAGCGAAGCTGCCTTTTGACCTAAGTTTTCGATTTCTTTTACCACTGAATCAGCTTCTTCTTTTTTGCTGTTGTAGGTAATGATGACATCAATTCCTTTTTTTGCAATTGCAATTGCCATGTTTTTTCCTAAACCTCTGCTGCCGCCTGTTACTAAAGCGATTTTTGTATTTATTGCCATTTTGTTTTAGATTTTAGATTGTTGATTTTAGAATATAGAATATAGAATATAGAATATAGATTGTTGATGATTTAAAATATTGCCACAGATTAAAGGATTAAATGGATTTAAAAAATCTGGTCAATCTGTCTGATCTGCGGGAGGTAATTATCTATGTTTCTATGTGTTTAAAAATATAGCCATAGATTTTTAATTTTTAATTCTCAATTTTTAGTTAATTCCCGTGTAACGCCTCAAATGATGCTTTTAATTCCGGAATACTTGCATTTAGTCTAGTTTCACTGGTGCCGAAAGTCAGTTCGTTTTTTCCGTTTTTTAATTGTTCGAAAATCGAAACAATAAAATCAGCCACGCTTGGATGTGCATTATGAAGTCCAACTCCACCCAAATCGGTATTCAATGCTGGCGGAATAATTTCAATCACTTCAATATTTTTTGCTTTTAAAATATGACGAAGCGAAAGTGTAAACGAACGGAAAAAAGCTTTTGTAGCCGAATAAACCGGAACTTTTGCAAATGGCGAAAAAGCCAATCCTGAAGTTACATTCATTACAGTTGTAAGCGATTTTAACTGAATAAATAAAGAAGTTAAATGAAGTGGAGCTTCGATATTAGTGCTAATCTCTGTTTTCATGCTTTCATAAAAATCAGCATCGGTAACAGAAACCCATTTTTGAATTCCGGCATTGTTGATTAGTACATTTAAATCCGGGTAATTTTGGGCAATCCATTCGTAAAGTGCGATGCGCTCTTTTTCATCTGATAAGTCACATACTTTTGTAATTACGGTTGGAAATTTTGCTTTAACTTCATTTAAAACAGATTCTCTTCTTCCGCAGATAATTACAGTATTATTTTCATGAATAAAACGCTCGGTCAGGCCAAGTCCAATTCCGCTTGCGCCGCCTGTTATTAAAATTTTGTTGTTTGCTAAGTTCATCTTTTTGATCTTTTAAATTGATAAGACAAAGGTAGGAGCAAAGCAGAGCTGGGGAATTGTAAATTTCAAATAGAAGTTTGCAAAATTCAAATCAGGGAAGGTTTAAATTTCAATTTAAAAATTCCAAATTCCAAAAGCAAAGTTAAGTCATTGCGAGGAACGAAGCAATCTCACTTGCTATATCAGCTATAAAGTTTGCCGGCGTGTAATTGAACGCTGATGACGCGGGTTCGCTTTGCGAAGACGCAGATTGTCGCGGATTTTTTTAGGAACTAATGCATACTAATCTAAAATTCCCAATTTTCAAAACCTGAAACTTGAAACTTGAAACAAAAATCAACTTCTAAAAGCTAAAGGCGTGAACGAAGTTTGTTTTTTAAAGAAGTTAGAAAAATGTGCCAGTTCTTCAAAACCTAAAGAAAAAGCGATTTCAGAAATGTTCCAATCCGTTTGTTTTAAAAGGATTTTGGCTTCGTTTATTAGACGTGTGCTGATTAATTCGGTTGTGGTTTTTCCAGTATTTTCTTTTAAAACCTTATTTAAATGATTGACGTGAACCGATAATCTTTCAGCGAAATCCTTTGCAGTTCTAAGTTCTAATCGTTGATGTGGCGATTCAATTGGAAATTGTCTTTCTAATAATTCTGCAAATAAAGAAGAAACTCTTGCTGCCGAATTATGTTTAGAATAAAGTGCGGTTATAGGCTGTAATTTTTGCCCAAAGTGAATTAACTCTGCCACATAATTCCGAATCAAATCATATTTATAGATATAATCAGAGTTGATTTCTTTTTGTATTTTATTGAAAATCAATTCTACTTCGGTTACTTCTTCATCAGTCAATTGAAAAATCGGATAACCGTCAGAGGCAAATATTGGAAGATCGTCCAAATCGATTCCGCTTTTGTTTTTGGATAAAAATTCACTTGTAAAAACACAAAACTGACCCGATTGATTGGTGTCTTGCGGTAAATAATTATATGGAATTTTTGGCGTTGCAAATAAAAGTCCCTGCTTTTCGATGTCGATTATCTTATCAGCGTATTCCGCGCGATTCTTTCCTCTAATTAAACTGATTTTATAATAAGCCCTTCTGTCATAAGGCATACCTGGCTTGTCTTTGAGTCTTTCATAAAGTTCTTTGATGTCAAATACATTAAAATGACCAATTTCTTTTTTGATGTCGTTGGGTAATAATGAACTTGGTTCGACTGAAGAACCTTCGCTAATATCCTGGTAAAATGAATCTAAGGATTTCATAGGTGTGAATTGTAAAATTCAAATATACGAAAAATAGATTTTAGTTTCAGGTTTCAGGTTTTTCTTGTTTCAGGTTGCTTTACTTTGTCGTTATTAAACCGCAATCCCGATAGCTATCGGGATTGCGGTTAGAAAAGGCTACCCTGAATTAATTCCGGCTGAGGATTATTACCAAAAGGGAACGTTTCTAAGACAAAATATTGTTTTTTGAGCGGATCAAATTCTCTTAAGATAATGGCATCACATAAAAATTCCATATTAATTTTAGTGAATAAATCACGAGCAATTTGGATGTTTTCGGGTGTTAGGTTTCTTCCTATTGAAATATGCGGATCGTCGCTTCTGTCTTTACTGGGAATAAGAAGTGCTTCCTGAATTTTTTTCATCATAGGCTTTAAATTTATTTTAGAGTCTTCACTTGGAGATATGAAGAAAGCCCGACTTTCCTCATAAGCATCAAAATGATCTAAATAAATTTGAACAGGTGTTAAAGTATCAGCAATTTTAGAAAGCTTTTGTCTATATTTTTCAAGCTGATTTTCATCTGCTTTAAACCCGCCAATTGTAATATGCGCAACAGAATTGCAGCTGCCGTACCATTCAATTATATTGAATAATTCTAGTTTTAGTTTTTTGATTATCTCAATTCCATCTTCTGAAGGATGAAAAACAACTGAATATTTCTTTTCCATTATATAAAAAACGACTTTATAATTTCAGGATCGGGAGCGTAATTGTGCTGTTACTATACCATTTTATTTCTAATGGATCTTTAGCATCGGTCATGTCTTCAAAACTTACATCTTTACCTGAACCGTAATTCACTTCCCAATTTGGATTTTTATTAACGCCCAAAACGATAACAATTGAACTTCCTTTTTGTAATTCTTTCGAAGTTATAAAAGTGTGATTAATATCGATAGTCTCTATTTTGTTTGGTACTAATAGTTGTCTTTTTGTTCTGTCTTTTGCTAAACTGGCTCTTTGTATGTTGTTGCTTAAAGCAAAATATTGGCCTTTCGCCGTTTTTTCATAAAGTTGTAACTCAACATCAATGTCTTTTTTATTACTGCTTATTTTTAAGGAAGCTTTTAATGAGCCACTTATAATTACAGGTTCGGAAACCGGATCACTTTCAAAAACTAATAAGTGTTTTTCAGGCTTAAAAATAGAATCACTAACATTAGGAAATCCATTTACGTAATTGTCGTTGTAAATATTAATTTCTGAACGATCTTTAAAGTCAACAATCTGATTAATAGAGGTTGTTTTTTTGGGAACTATTTTTTGCAAAGAATATTTAGTGTCTTTGCCGCTAAGATAAAAAGTAAGATTCTGATTGTGCATTTTATCTAACGACGGAACGCTTTTCCATTCGTTTTTACCCATGATTTCAAAGTTTACTTTATCTTTTAAAATATCCGGACGTTTTGCACCTTTTAGGATATAATCAAACCACTGGAAAATAATAGCATTAATTGGAATATTTGCTGCTTCATCTATCACATAGCCTCCTAATTCTTTTTTTGGATATCCTTGCGAACCTCCATGATCATAAGGTCCAATTATTAAATAATAATTGTTCGTTTTATTGTATTTCTGATATTGATTGTAATAGTACATAGCGCCAAGCTGATCGTCATCATAATATCCTGTAGTGCTTAAAATAGGAATATTGATGTTGGCAAAAGCTTCTTTTTGAGGAGTCATATTTTGCCAGTAAGCATCATATGTTGGATGATCTAACCATCTATGAAACAACGGAGAAGGATTACCTTCGACTTGATCTAACGTTCTAAAACTGCTGCCATTTTTATAATATTGAGAAAAAACTTCATCCCATTTTTTATTGTTTTGAAAATCACCGAGATCGGTTAATTTATTATTGGCAACGAGGTGAATCCATCTTAAAGCGTAACTCATAAAAATACCATTTTGCATAGGAAAGTCAACTCCTGCACCAACAGATACTAAAGGAACAATTGTTTTTAAGGCTGGATGCACTTTTTTCATAGCACTCCATTGTGCGAATCCCAGATAACTTCCGCCATATAATCCAATTTTTCCATTGCACCAGGGTTGTTTGCTAACCCACTCCAGAATGTAATAAGCATCATCGCCGTCGTGTTCGTAAGGCTCAATAGGATCATTACTTAAATTTTTACCTCTTGTATTAGCAATAAAACCTACATAGCCCATATTGGCTATCTCTTTGCATTGACTTAGCTCATTTCCAGCATAGATGTTATATTTCATTACCACTGGTTGTGGCTCGGATATATTTCTATATCTGACCATAGTACCAGAAATTGTGCTTTTGTTTGGTAATGTAATAATGATGTTTTTATCGATTATATAAGTGTCTGCTTCTATTTTTTGAATTATTTTACTTGCAATAGAAAGCGTTTTGCTGTAAATAAAATAACGTGAATAATGACGGCATAATACTGCTGCATCTTCTATGCTAATACTATCACTTTTTTGAGCGGATTGTAGCTGTGATTCAAAATTGGTTTTCATTTCGTCCAATTTTATTTCGTAATAACTCTCTGCCCAAGTTTTTCCATCCTTATCAAAGCTGTTGTATAACTTGTAAAATTCAGCCGTGTAAGTATTTTCAAAATCTGAATTTGATTTAGGTGCTTTTGAAATGGTTCTGGCATACGTTTTATAAATAAATCCCATAGGTCTATTTACGATGCTGTCACCTAGTATTTCTTGTGAGTAGGTAACAAAATTTTGCTCCATATCTTTGTAATCTCCAGCAACAAATTGTATTCTGGCATAGCTGTCTAAAAATGTTCCTTTGCCTGTGTTTTTATAGATCGGTAATATTTTTTTTGCCAGGAGAGGCATATTTTTACTAATACTAATACTATCGCTGAATTGAGTTTTATCGAAATATATTTTTTGTGAAGTTGCTATTTGAAAGGAGAAACAAATCAGTAGTATTAGGATATTTTTCGTCATGCCTGGAAATTATTTTTGAGGTTTTGGTTTAAATTTGTCTTCTCAAAAATAGTTTAAATTTCTTATAAAACGGGTAAAGGTTTTAATTGTATTTAAAATTTAAATTGTGCCGTCAACGCTGCATAAAAATAATCTTTACGTCTAGGATGGATTGGAATCCATCCCTACAAAATATATAGAATCTACGATTCTTTAACATCAGAATTTAAACTGCGCCGTCAACGCTGCATAAAAATAATCTTTCGCCTATAGGATGGATTGAAATCCATCCCTACAAAATATATAGAATCTACGATTCTTTAACATCAGAATTTAAACTGAGCAGTCAAAGCTGCATAAAAATAATCTTTTCCAGTTCCAACCTCTTTTAAAAAGGAACCAGCATTAAACCAACCCGATTCTAATGTAAAACCCAGGAAATCATTCGCAGTATAATCCAAATTAGTAATCAATTGAGAACCTATAAAACGCTCTGTAGTATCTTTTCCAGAATATAAAAGCTGCATATTAGGTGCATATAAACCATCACTTAAAGTCTCCCTCCAAAATATATCATAATCAAAACCGAGGCTGAATTTTTGGCTTAATTCCAAACTGATGGAAGGGTGGATGTCAATTAAATTCGAAGGGCCAATTAATGCAACCAATCCAAAATAAGCACCTCTTGGATATAACGGATTGAAAGTTTGCAAATGATTGTCATCTGAATGTTTATCTCCGGAAATAATCTCTGTTTTCAAACCAATTTCAGGTTTGAATTTTATTTCTGAAAAAGTATAACAGGCAAAAGAAGAGATCGTCCAGGCGGAGATGGATTGCTGATCTATGTTTCCGAATTGATATAATCCTTCTAAATCATATTTCCAGTTTCCTTTATTTTTCCAAATTCGGGTTCCGATAGACTGACGGTTTTCTTCTCCGATGGCATTATCAAAAACGGCTCTTTTTTTCCATAATCCCAAATAATAGAAATCAATGTTCTGGATAAATGGCACTTTATGGATTACCGTATAACTTCCCCAGAATTGTGCATTTTCATTAAAACCGTCATTAAAAGTTCCGGTTTTATTGGCGACTGGATGCGTGTAAAATGCATCGGTTTGCCAATTGTTTTTGTTATAAAATAATTTGACCGCATCAAAAGCAAGACGACTGTTTGGGCCTTCGCGAACGGCAATTAAACGCTGAGAGCCATATGACATTTCCTGTCTTCCTGAACGCAAGGTCAATCGTTCGTTTTCATTGTGAATAAAATCAATATCGAGAAAAGCCTGATGGATATCTAATTCATTTTCATCAACAGGACTTGGATCAATTTTACTGTTCGCTAAACTACTTTGTAGCTCCACAAAAGTTCTGAAAGCGCCTAAATGAACATCAGCATGAAGCAGGTATCTGGAAAGTAAATAGCCATCGCCTTCATCGGATTCATCACCCCATTTGTCGTTTACGGTGTAAGTATATTGCAGTCTTGCTTCACCGCCAATAGTAGCGTAATATTTACTGTTTTGGCCAAGCGGAATGTATTTGATTTTTTCGTACCAATTTCTGGTAGAATCTTTCAGATAAGTCAAATCATCGTCATATCGCAGCTTTTGGAATGCCATTTTCTGCTGTGCATTTGCGGAATAAAAGAATCCCAAAAGCAGCAATAATCGGAATATAATTTTCATGTGATTTAATTTTTTTGATAACCTCCAAAATAATTTACCGGACTCCATTCTGGAATTGCTTTAGGAATCGGATTCGCAAATGTTCTAAAGTCATTATCAGCATAAACTACTTTACCGTTTACGACAGTCAGTTTTGATTCTATGTTTAAGATTTTCTCTTCAGAAGTATTGAAATAATCATCCGAAAGGATTACAAAATCGGCCAAATTATTGGCTTTAAGCATACCACGATCTTTTTCTAAATTGATCAATTGTGCACTTCCGTAAGTGAATAATTTTAAAGCTGCGGTTCTGTCCTGAATATTTTCATCCAGCATATATTTTGTACCGCCTAAAGTTTTTCCTGTTGTCAGCCAATATAAACCTACCCACGGATTGTAGCTGGCAACACGGGTTCCGTCGGTCCCCATTCCGACTTTAATTCCCATTTCGAGTATCTTTTTAAGCGGAACCGTGTTTGCTGCAGCCGTTTTTCCATATCTTTTTATAAAACTTTCACCTTGATACGCCATTCTATGCTGAATCGCCAAACCTCCGTTTAAAGCTTTGATTCTTTTTAAATTTTCAACGGAAACCGTTTCTCCGTGATCAAAAAACCATAAGAGTCCGTTTAAAGGGGTTTCTTTATTAATGTCTTCAATTACATTTAAAAATCGGGTAATGCTTTCGTTATAAGTGGCGTGAATTCTAAACGGCCATCTGTTTTTGACCAATAATGATAAAACGGATTTTAATTGTCCTTCCATTGCCGGACTTAATTCTGGTCTTGGTTTATCGAAATTTTCAAAATCTCCGGCACTCATTACCAGGTTTTCTCCGGCGCCTTGTGCATGATATTCTACTTTATCGTCGTCATGGTCATCGCAACCTTCGCCAATTTCAACAGTGCTGACCCATTTGGTATAATCGTTTAATTCGCTTCCAGCTTTTTGAGCAAATAAATAATAAGGCATTCTTACTGTTAGATCACTTTCTTTGCATAAACCATTTGTTACACCATAATCGTCAGGAAAATTTTGGAATCCGCCTCCGGCATCGATAATTGCTGTTACACCAAGACGATTCATTTCGGACATAAATTGTTTGGTTGAATTTATTTTTTCGTCAGAAGTTAATTCCGGAAGTTTAGAAAGGGTAGAGTATAAGATGAAGGCATTTGGTTCTGCCACTAATAATCCGGTTGGATTTCCGGCAGCATCTTTTTCAACCAGTCCACCATTTGGATTTGGTGTATTGGCATCAATTTTTAGGGCTTCCAAACCTGCTTTATTCAAATAAGCATGTCCGTATAAATGCAAAACAAAAGTAGGAACGTCGCCTGTGGCTTCATTTATTTCTTCTAATGTCGGCAACCTTTTTTCTTCAAACTGATAAGCATTCCAACCTCCAACAACACGAACCCATTGTCCTTTTGGTGTTCTTTGAGCCTGTTCTTTTAGCATTGCCAGAGCTCTTTTAAGGGAACGAACGCCGTCCCAGCGTAATTCGGTATTAAAAAATCTTCCTCCTCGAATAATGTGCATGTGAGAATCAAATATCCCTGGAATAATTACTTTTCCTTTTGCATCAATTATCGTGGTTTTTTTGTTTTTTAATTTTAAGATTTCATTGTTTTTTCCTGTTTTCAGGATTTTTCCATCGGCAACAGCCATAGCTTCCACAATAGTATTTTTATCATCTAATGTATGAATAACGGCATGATGAACGATAAGTGTGGCACTTTTGCCTTGAGCGAAAATAGGCAGGTAAAGAATTATAAGTAATGCTGATAGTAAGGCATTTGGTTTCATAATAGTGGTTTTATATTTAAGTTTTGGAGAAAAAAGGCTGTAACTTAAAACAGCCTTTTTTAGGTAACCAACCAAGAACAATTCTATGAATTAATGTTTAAGCATTTCGTGTGCATATTGAACACCAACACCGTAAGCTCCACCATATTTTTTAACTAAATCGGTAACGGCTACATAAGTTTCCTGACGTGCCCAGTCACGTTGTAATTCTAATAAATATTGTAATGAAGTGATTGGGTGAGCGCCAGCCTGAACCATACGGGTTACGGCCATTTCGTGTGCTTCTTTAGAAACGTCACCGCTTGCATCTGTAATTACGTAAACATCATAACCTTCGTTAATTGCAGATAGAGCAGGTCCAACAATACAAACGCTTGTCCATAAACCGCCAAAAACGATTTTCTTTTTACCTGCTGCAATAATCGCTTTGCGTGCTGGAGCATCTTCCCAAGTATTCATTGTGGTACGGTCAATATAATTAGACGTTTTTTGTGGGTAGAATTCCTCAATTTCTCTGAAAACAGGTCCGCTGAATGATTTTTCTGCAACAGTTGTTACGACAGTTGGAACTTTGAATATTTTTGATGCTCCGGCTACAAGAGCGGTATTGTTTCTAAGCTGATCGATTGGAATGTTGCTTACTGCAAAGGCCATTTGGCTTTCGTAATCTATTAAAACTAAAGTATGATTTGTTGGGTCTAATAACGCTGGACTTGGTTTTTGAGCGAATCCAATAAATGCTACTAATACTAAAACTGCTGTAAGGATTAATTTTTTCATGGTAATGTAATTTTGTGTGTTAATAAAAGGTTTTTTAAATTTATATTCATTTCGATTTTCGGTTTATCGCGTTCAAAAGCAGTGCCTTGTTTGTAAGGCGTTGATTTGTAACGAATTTTTAAAAAAAGGCAATAATGATTTTAACGATATATCGTCAATGGTTAGGCGATCTTCGTAAATGTTTCAATAAAAAAGTATTGGTGTGAAAAATTTGGGTACCTAAATTTTTCCTTTAAGATGTAATCTGTGTTGTATTTCTGATTTTAATAAACCGCTTCCTCCGCCAAAATGCTCAATTACTTCGACATCGGGCTGTTGTTTTAAACAAAAAGAAGTAAACTCTTTTTCGACATGATCTTCGATTCCGGAACTCAGCAGAACAATGTCTATTTTGTTGTTTAGAAAATATTCCTGAGCAGCATTTTCATCGCTGAAACCTACTGCATTCCAGTCTTCGTAAGCATTGACCAAGCGAAGTAAAATCTCCAGTATTGGTTCGTTTTTTCCGAGTATTAAGAATTCAAATATTTTCATTTTTTTCATTTTAAAGGTTCTAAGATACTAAGGTTCTGAGGCACTAGGTTTTCTTTTCATCTGTTGATAAAGTGTCTAATTTACTTTACAAATTTATTTCATAAATTCCTGTTTCAACTTAATCTAGGACAAGAAAAAAACTTATTGTCTTAGTGACTTAGTTTAGCAACTTTAAGAACTAATTTCCTTCACAAATGTATTTCTTAATTCCTAAATTGAACTTAATCTAGAATAAGAAAGGTTCTAACTTTCTAAGGCTCTGAGCAACTAAGTTTTTCTTTTCAGTTGTTAATAGAACTTCTAGTTTACTTTACAAATGTATTTCATAATTTTCAAGTTGAACTTAATCTAGAATATGAAAGGTTCTAAGATTCTAAGCTTTTATCTTAGCTTTAAACAGCGTTTCAAATTTATTTTACAAATTTATCATGTAAAATCTCTTTTTAACTTAATCTACAATAAGAAAGATTTTGAGGTTGTAAGTTCTTAAGTTTTTTTTATAATAAAATTTCTAAATCTTAGCATCTCAGTTCCTTAGCATCTTAGAAACTCTCAATACAGTAATTACGTAACTTAAACGAACACAGTAAATTGAAAAAACAGAAAATGTTAAAAGTGAAAAAAAAGCGCAAAAATGAGGAAAACCGTAAGTTTTTCTTGAAAGTTGCTTGTAGTTTTGCGCTGTAGAAGATCAGAAAGTTATGCTATTTTGCCTTTTTTAATAGTATAAGGATCTTCTTAAAACTGTTTTTGGAGAAACATTTTTTTAAATGAAAATTTGACGATTTACTTTACGTGAATTCATTGTGTAAATTTGCAAGACATACAATAAAGTCAAAATTTTTATAGGGTTTTTAGATTTGGTTACACGTTAGCCAGATTTAAAAACCCTTTTTAATTTTAAATTTTGAGAACGTATATATACATATTCAGATTCGTTTCCCGCGGTTGAGACTCTGCGCTATGTCTAAAAAGAATAATTACAAAAGAATCAAGATTACAATCCATGAGCTTTAAGCCATTCTTCACAATCTCTGGTCCAGAATTTACTGGTACCTTCTACGCCAAGACCAAAACCGTGACCTCCTTTTTCATATAAATGTAATTCCGATGTAACTCCGTTTTTTTTAAGTGCTAAATAATAATTGACACTATTTTCAGATAATACAACAGTGTCATCTGTCGCATGAATGATAAAAGCGGGTGGAGTTTGAGCGGTTACCTTTTTTTCATTCGAAAAGAAATCGATTAAATCCTGCGACGGATTATTGCCTAATAAATTCGTTTGCGATCCTTTGTGTGTTATATCATTTTGCATCGAAATAACAGGGTAAATTAGAAGTGAAAAATCAGGACGAGCGCTTATTTTTGATGAAGTCTCATATACTCTTTCATCATAATGAGTAGATAGCGTCGATGCTAAATGTCCGCCTGCAGAAAATCCCATAATACCAATTTTATTCGGATCAATATTCCATTTGGCAGCGTTTAAACGTACAATACGCATAGCTTCCTGTGCGTCCTGTAACGGACCTACAGTTTTGTTTGTCATGATTAAATCGCTTGGTAATCTGTATTTTAAAACAAAAGCTACAATTCCTTGTTTATTTAGCCATTCTGCAACCTTAGTTCCTTCTTTATCAAAGGCTAAATGAGAATATCCACCGCCAGGAAGAATAATTACGGCCGTTTGATTTTGCTTAACTTCTTTTGTGAAAAAAATACTTAAAGTAGGTATTGAAACCTGACTTGTACTTTCCATTTTTCCATCTTTTAAGCTTTCTTTTTCCTGATAATCAGGAGCCTTAATTTCTTGTGGAATCGTTTTCCAGAGCGGAATTACTTGGTTTTGAGCTTGTAATTGATTTGCGATTCCGAAGAATAAAATCATACTTAAAAAAGATTTTACGGTTATGAGTTGTTTTGAATTTTTCAATTTTTGATGCATTTAGTTTTTAATTAATTTATAAGGAAGATATTCAAATTTATATTTTTTTATTGAATCCTCAACCTGGATCAATAAACATGTGTCTTTTTTTATGGATAAAAATACGTTTGTAAATGAGTTTAAAAAGATTGATTTCAGGACAATTGGTACCTGTAAAACGGACAAATTTCGCATATCCTTATTTAACATATATATTGTTTAATGTGTAATTTTGAGTTCTTTTTTTTACGTGTAATGTTAATTTATAGCACTAAAATAATTTTTTGTATAATTTATTTGTATTATTAAGATTTAAAAGTATATTTGTGCAATCGATTACATTATTTGTTTTTTATTGCACTAAGGGATTGATTTTGAAGTTACGACTTAAAAATATATCGATTGACCAAAAACACCACAAATTATAAATTAGAATAAAACCATAACCATGAATCAAACAAATGAAATTTCTATTAGCCAAACGAGTAAATCAACTGGAAGATATCGTTGGAGTATATGTGGACTTTTGTTTTTTGCTACTACCATTAACTATTTAGACAGGCAGGTTCTTTCTTTGACATGGAATGATTTTATAGCTCCTGAATTTCATTGGACAAATAACGATTATGGAAATATAACGGCTTTGTTCTCGATTTTTTACGCAGTATCCTTACTTTTTGCCGGAAGATTTGTGGATTGGTTAGATACGAAAAAAGGATTTTTATGGGCCATTGGAATATGGTCTGTTGGTGCTTGTTTGCATGCCTTTTGTGGAATTGCAACATCTGGAATTATTACTGGAAACTGGTTTGTAGGGTTTGAAGGTGCAAAAGAGGTTATTCGGACTGTTAACGATACCGGAATGGTGATTAATGTCAGTGTGAGTTTGTTCATTTTTGCCCGTTTTGTTTTGGCGGTAGGTGAGGCTGGGAATTTTCCTGCGGCGATCAAAACTACTGCTGAATATTTTCCTAAAAAAGACAGGGCTTTCTCTACTAGTATCTTTAATGCAGGTGCAACAGTTGGTGCATTGGCAGCTCCAATTTCTATTCCGTTTATTGCCAAATCTTTTGGATGGGAAATGGCATTTATAATCATTGGTGCCTTAGGTTTTGTATGGATGGGATTTTGGATGTTTATGTATGATAAACCAGAAAGACACCCAAAAGTAAGTCCGGAAGAATTGGCTTATATTCAACAGGATGATATTGCAGACAGTAAAATAGTAGGATATATTCCTGATACAAGTACAAAAGTTTCTTTTGTAGATTGTTTTAAATACAAACAAACATGGGCTTTTGCTTTTGGAAAATTCATGACTGATGGTGTGTGGTGGTTCTTTTTATTCTGGACACCGGCTTATTTAAGTTCTGTTTACGGAATGGATTCTACAGAAGCGGCTTTGCCATTGTTTGTTTTATACATAATTACTTTACTTTCTATTATCGGGGGCTGGTTGCCAACTTACTTTGTAGAAAAGAAAGGAATGAACCCATATGAAGGAAGAATGAGAGCGATGTTGATTTTTGCATTTTTTCCATTATTAGCATTAGTAGCACAACCTTTAGGATATATTAGTTACTGGGTACCAGTAATTATCATTGGTATAGCAGGAGCGGCACATCAATCGTGGTCGGCTAATATTTTTACAACGGTTGGAGATATGTTTCCTAAAAAAGCCATTGCAACCATTACAGGAATTGGAGGTTTAGCAGGAGGTTTAGGGTCAACTTTAATTAATAAAGGATCAGGAGTTTTATTTGATTTTACACAAAGAAACTGGAGTTTAATAAATGGGCAATCTTTATTGGAAAAATACCCTCAATTTTTGAATGCGGAAACGGAAAAAATATTTTTAAAAGAAAGAGGTGTTGCTCATTTAGGAGACTTTTTAAAATCATTATCAGAATCGGGAGATACTGTTGTTAATGGTATTAATTCAGGATATATGATTATTTTCTCAATCTGCGCAGTTTGTTATTTAATTGGGTGGGTTGTGATGAAAACTTTGGTTCCTAAATACAGACCAATTACGGATTTATAATAAAGTCCAATCCAAGCTAACTAACCAACCAAACCAAGTCAAATTATGAATCAGGCTAATGCAGCAATCGGAAAGTACCGGTGGACAATATGCGGTTTAGTATTTTTTGCCACAACAGTAAATTATCTGGATCGAAATGTAATAAGTTACCTTCGGCCTTTTATGGCAGAGGCTTTTAATTGGACACCAGAGCAGGAAGTTATTGATTATTCTAATATTGAATTGGCTTTCAAAATTGCCTATGCACTAGGAATGCTGGTTGCTGGAGGTATTATTGATAAATTGGGAACTAAAATTGGTTATGCTATTGCAACCGGTTTGTGGAGTCTGGCCGCAATTGGTCATGCATTGGCAACAGGAACACCGGGTTTTTTAATAGCTCGTGTATTTTTAGGAATTACAGAAGCAGGAAATTTTCCTGCTGCTATAAAAGCTACGGCCGAATGGTTTCCACAAAAAGAAAGAGCGTTAGCAACTGGTATCTTTAATTCAGGAAGTAATATTGGAGCTATTATAGTACCATTATCTGTACCTTTTATTGCGGAAAATTATGGCTGGCAATGGGCTTTCATCTTAACAGGAATTGTTGGTTTTGTCTGGCTTGCCTTATGGTTTGTTTTATATGAAGTGCCAGAGAAACAAAAACGTTTATCGCAGGCTGAATTAGAGTATATCAATTCAGATAAAATAGTAACAACTGAAGTTGAAGATACTGAAAAAGTTTCGTGGTTTAAGTTGCTTACTTTCCGTCAGACATGGGCTTTTGCCATCGGAAAATTACTTACGGATCCCGTTTGGTGGTTTTATTTATTCTGGTTGCCTGATTTCTTAATGAAACAATACAAACTTTCGGCTACAGAAATTATCTGGCCTTGTGCTTTGGTATATGTCATTGGAAGTGTTGGAAGTATAGGCGGAGGATGGTTGCCATTAAAATTGATTGAGAAAAACTGGCCGGCTTATAAAGCCCGTAAAACTAGTATGTTGATTTATGCTTTTGCGGTTTTACCGGTATTATTTTCTCAATACTTAGGATCAATAAACATGTGGTGGGCCATTTTGGTAATTGGTTTTGCAGTTTCGGCGCATCAGGCCTGGAGTGCCAATATTTTCACAACGGTTTCTGATATGTTTCCAAAAAAGACAACTGCCTCAGTAACAGGAATTGGAGGGATGTTCGGAGCGCTTGGAGGAATTTTACTAACTTTAGTGGTTCAAAAAAACATGTTTGTTTATTATACTAAAATAGGCAAAATTGAAACAGGGTACTTTATCATGTTTTGCATCTGTGGAGGCTCCTATTTATTGGCTTGGCTTATTATGCATATTTTAGTTCCCCGAATGAAAAAAGTAGAAGTGTAAAATCAAAACAAGTAAATTTTCATTTGGATTATGATATTTAAAGATAAAAATATAATTTTGTGCAATCGATTACATTAAATTAAAAATTATGACAAAATACAGTTCGAGATACGCGTCAAGCCCTGAAGCAGTAAAACAATATGACACACAACAGCTAAGAAATGAATTCTTAATCGATGACTTAATGCAGGAGAATGAAATCGTATTGACATATTCTCATTATGATCGATACATTGCAGGTTCTGCTGTTCCGGTAAAAAATCTTACTCTCGAAACTATTGATCCTCTTAAAGCGGGTTATTTCTTAGAAAGAAGAGAGATGGGAATTATCAATGTTGGTGGAAGTGGTTCTGTTGTTGTTGAAGGAACATCTTATGAGTTGGGTTTTAAAGATGCTTTGTATATCGGAAGCGGAAATAAAGAAGTAATTTTTAAAAGTGATGACAGCAAAAATCCGGCTAAATTTTACATAAACTCTGCACCAGCTCATACACATTATCCGACAGTAAAAGTAAGTTTAGAGCAAGCTAATAAATTACAGTTAGGTACAATGGAAACCGCAAATCACCGTACGGTAAATCAAATGATTATTGGTAGTGTGGTTACAACTTGCCAATTACAAATGGGAATGACAGAATTGCGACCAGGAAGTGTTTGGAATACAATGCCGGCACACGTACACGATCGTAGAATGGAAGTTTATTTCTACTTAGATATACCAGAAAATCAAGCTGTTTGTCATTTTATGGGACAACCACAGGAAACAAGACATATCTGGATGAACAATCATCAGGCAGTAATTTCTCCGCCATGGTCTATACACTCTGGTTCAGGAACTAGTAATTATACTTTTATCTGGGGAATGGCCGGTGAAAATTTAGATTATGGAGATATGGATGTTTGCAAAATAACAGATTTAAGATAAGAATCATGACAAACTTATTTGATATAAAAGGAAAAGTTGCTTTGATCACAGGAAGTACACACGGACTGGGAATGGCAATGGCAAAAGGATTAGGTGAAGCAGGAGCTACAATTGTGGTGAACGGAAACTCTTCTCAGGAAAAAATTGATGCTGCAGTAAAGGAACTTAAAAGTGAAGGAATAAATGCAGTAGGTTATAAATTTAATGTAACCGATGAGCAGGAAGTTAAAACTGCTGTTGCAAAAATAGAAAGTGAAGTAGGACCAATTGCTATCCTGATTAATAATGCGGGAATCATCAAAAGAATTCCATTGATCGATATGGAAGTTGCCGATTTTAAAGAAGTGATTGATATTGATTTGGTTTCTCCATTTATCGTTTCTAAGCATGTTGCCAAAGGAATGATCGAAAGAAGACAAGGAAAAATAATCAACATTTGCTCAATGATGAGCGAATTGGGACGTAAGACAGTTGGTGCTTATGCTGCTGCTAAAGGCGGGTTGAAAATGCTGACTAAAAACATGGCAACAGAATGGGCAAAATATAATGTTCAAATCAACGGAATTGGACCTGGTTATTTTGCTACTGAACAAACAAAACCAATCAGAGTTGATGGGCATCCATTTAATGATTTTATCATTAGTAGAACTCCGGCTGCAAAATGGGGAGATCCAAGCGATTTAGCAGGAGCTGCTATCTTTTTGTCTTCTAAGGCAAGTGATTTTGTCAATGGTCATATTTTATATGTTGATGGCGGAATTTTGGCAACTATCGGTAAACCATCAAATGAAGAATAATTCTCAATTATAAAAGAAATGAGTTCAAATAAGACATTCATAAACGACAATTTTTTACTTGAAAATAAATACGCTGAAGAGTTATATCACAATTACTCAAAAAATCAGCCAATTATAGATTACCACAATCACCTAAATCCACAGTTTATTGCTGAAGATAAAATTTTTGACAATATCACGCAGGTTTGGATTAACGGTGATCACTACAAATGGCGCGCAATGCGTACATTGGGAATCAACGAACAATTTGTAACCGGAAATGGTTCAGATAAAGATAAGTTCTTAAACTGGGGAAAAACGGTTCCGTATACAATGCGTAATCCTTTATATCACTGGACGCACTTAGAATTGGCACGTTATTTTGATATCTATGATTTATTGAATGAGAAATCAGCTGAGAAAATATATATCGAAACTTCTGAGAAAATAAAATCAGAAGCGTACAGCACGCAAAACTTGCTTAAAAAAGTAAATGCTGAATTAGTTTGTACTACAGAAGATCCAATTGATACTTTAGAGTTTCACCAGAAACTGACTAAAAATCCAATTGGTACAAAAATGAGTACGGCTTTCAGACCAGATAAAGCAATCTTAATTTCTAATGATGGCTATAACGCATATCTGGATACATTGGGGGATGTGTCGGGAATTGCAATTAATACTTACGCTGATTTGCGTGATGCTTTGAGAAAAAGAATTGAATTCTTTAATCAAAACGGATGCAAGTTAAGTGATCACGGTTTGGATCAAATTTATTTTGAAGAGTTTACAGAAGCTGAAGTGGCTTCTATCTTCAAAAAGAAAAGAGAGAACAGAATCATAACTCCTGAAGAGGCATTGAAATTCCAAAGTGCAATCTTATTGTTCCTTTCAGAAACATACCATGAATTTGGTTGGGTGCAGCAATTTCACTTAGGAGCATTAAGAAACAACAATGCCCGTATGCATAGAATTTTAGGTCCTGATACAGGTTGGGATTCTATTGGTGATTATCCGCAGGCACAAAAACTATCCTCTTTCTTAAATGCATTAGATAGCAAAGATAAATTGACAAAAACAATTATTTATAACCTGAATCCGGCTGATAATGAAGTTATGGCTACGATGATAGGAAATTTTAATGACGGAAGCGTTAGAGGAAAAGTACAATTTGGTTCAGGATGGTGGTTTTTAGATCAGAAAGACGGAATGACAAAACAATTAAATGCCCTTTCAAATATGGGATTAATTAGCTGTTTTGTGGGAATGCTGACAGATTCAAGAAGCTTCTTGTCTTTTCCAAGACATGAATATTTCAGACGTATTCTTTGTAATCTTTTAGGAGATGAAATTCAAAGAGGAGAACTTCCTGCTGATATGGAATGGATTGGAAAATTGGTTTCTGATATTTCGTATAACAATGCAAAGGAATATTTCAAGTTTTAATTGAGAAGATAGAATATAGAGAATAGAATATAGAGAATAGAATAAAGAAGCAAGAGGAAAGAGTTTATACTATACGGTGTTATAGGTTTGATTAATTTCAAAACTTTATTTTCTTAATGGCTGTAATGGTAAAAAGAAGACCTTTTACTGGTAAAACAATAAAACAATATGAGTAAAATAGTTGCATTCGGTGAAATTATGTTACGTCTTTCTACAGAGCGACACCTTCGTTTTGCACAATCTACAGCATTTGGAGCTACTTATGGAGGTGGTGAGTTTAATGTTTGTGTGTCTTTGGCAAATTATGGCTTAAATGCAGAGTTTGTAACAAGATTGCCTGAAAACGAAATTGGGGGATCTGCGTTGAAAGAGATAAGAAAAATGAACGTAGAATCTAAAAACATCATTTTTGGAGGAGAACGTTTAGGAATCTATTTTCTTGAAACAGGAGCCGGAACCAGAGGAAGTAATGTAGTATACGATCGCGCGCACAGCTCAATGGCAACTATTGAAAGAGGACTTATTGACTGGGAAAAAGTATTAGAAGGTGCTACGTGGTTTCACTGGAGTGGAATTACACCTGCGATTTCTCAAAGTGCTGCCGAGGCTTGTTTAGAAGCTATTAAAGTGGCGCACAAAAAGGGAATTACGATTTCCTGCGACTTAAATTACAGATCGAAATTATGGCAATATGGTAAAACGCCAAGCGAGGTAATGCCGGAAATGCTGCAATATAGCAACGTTATTTTAGGTGATATTGATACTGCTTATTTTATGTTGGGAATTCCAAAAGTGAATCCAAATTATCAGGATGAAAAATCGCTTCCTGTTTTGTACACGAAGCTGTTTGATTTGATTCCGAATTTAAAAACAGTTGCAACAACTTTACGTTATTCTGTAAGTGCTTCGCATCAAAGAATTGGAGGGGTTTTGTTTAACGGAAAAGCAATTTATCATGCAGCCGTTAAAGAAGTAACGCCCGTGGTTGACAGAGTTGGAAGTGGAGATGCCTTTATGGGAGGATTAATTTACGGATTATCACAATACGAAAATGATAATCAAAAAGTACTAGATTTTGCAGTGGCAGCTTGTTGTTTAAAACATACCATTGCAGGAGATTATAATTTGGTGACCTTAAAAGAAGTTGAAAATATGCTTGGTGGTGATTCAGCAGGATTAGTATCAAGATAAAAAATAAAAAAATGGCAAAATATTCAAGAATTGAAGTAGCACAGCAAATGAAAGATAATGGAATGGTTCCGTTGTTTTTTCATTCAGATATCGAAGTGAGCAAGAAAGTTTTAAAAGCCTGTTATGATGGAGGTTCTCGATTAATGGAGTTTACCAGCAGAGGGGATTTTGCTAATGAAGTTTTTGGAGCTTTGAACAAATATGCATTGGCTGAATTGCCGGGGATGATGTTAGGTGTTGGTTCGATTACGGACGCCGCTTCGGCTTCTTTATATATGAGTTTAGGTGCTAATTTTATTGTGACACCGGTTTTTAGGGAAGATATTGCAATTGCCTGTAATCGTCGTAAAGTATTATGGTCGCCAGGTTGCGGAACACTTACCGAGATTGCAAGAGCTGAAGAATTAGGCTGCGAAATAGTCAAATTATTTCCTGCTGATATTTACGGACCAGAGTTCATAAAAGCAATAAAAGGACCATGTCCGTGGACGAATATTATGCCAACTGGAGGTGTTTATCCAACAGTAGAAAGTTTGTCTTCATGGTTGAATGCAGGCGCAACTTGTGTGGGTCTTGGTTCACAATTAATTTCGAAAGATATATTAGATAAAAATGATTTTGAAGGCTTGAAAAATAAAGTAAGTCAGGTTTTGGATATCATCAAAAATATTAGAAAATAAATAAGGAGTAATCATACCGATTCCTTATTTAGATTGCAGTTTTTTTTAGATTTTAACGTTTTGTAATTGAGCATTACGCTTGCTAAATACAACTTGTCACTCCTCACAGCAAATTGTATTTTACTCTTACAAGTGTAATGTTTCTTTTACAATTAAAAAGCACTTCTTATAAAGCAATAAGGTATTTATCGTGGTTATTTATAACACTTTAATGAATTAAAATGAAACAGTTAAACAGAAAAAATACAGGATTAGAAAAATTACAGCCAATTAAAGTAGTTCAGTTTGGAGAAGGGAATTTCTTGAGAGCTTTTGTTGATTACGCTTTTCACAAACTAAATAAAGATGTTGATTTTAATGCCGGTATTGCAATGGTTCAACCTTTGAAAGACGGAATGGTACACCTGATTAATGATCAGGATGGTCTTTATACTTTGTTCATGAACGGTATTAAAAAAGGTGAAAAAATACAAGATATTGAGTTAATTACGAACATTGTAAAAGCTATAAATCCATATACTGAATTTGCAGATTATTTAGCTTTAGCCAAAGAAGAAGAACTTCAGTTTATTGTTTCAAATACTACTGAAGCTGGAATTGAATTCATTGAAAGTGATACTTCGGATATGCAACCGCCAGTTTCATTTCCTGCAAAGCTGACTGTTTTATTATATGAAAGATTCAAACATTTCAATGGAGATGCTTCTAAAGCAGTAACAATCATTCCTTGTGAATTGATTGATTACAACTCAGAGACGCTGAAAAAATATATTTTACAATATGTTGATTTATGGAAATTAGAGGATGCATTTAAAACTTGGGTATCAGATGCATGTACGTATCACAGTACTTTGGTTGATCGAATTGTTCCTGGATATCCAAGAGCTGAAATTGAAGAATACAACAACAAATTAGATTATCAGGATAATTTAATTGTTGCTGCTGAACCTTTCTTCCTTTGGGCTATTGAAGGTGGTGATGATTTAAAAGCAAAATTACCTTTTGATAAAACAGATTTGAATGTAAAAATCGTTGACGATATACGCCCTTTTAAAATGATTAAAGTTCGCATTCTAAATGGTGCACACACAGCAATGGTTCCTTTTTCACTTTTGTACGGTAACAAATTAGTAATGGAAACTGTTAACGGAGATTTTACGGGAAAATTCGTAAACAGCGTTATTAGTGAAATTAGTGAAACGCTTGATATGGACAAAAATGAAATTACGGCCTATTCTGAGGAAGTAATGGACCGATTTAAAAATCCGTTTATCAAACATGCACTTGCTGATATTGCATTAAATTCTATCTCAAAATTCAAAGTGAGAGTTTTACCTAGTTTATTAGGATATTATAATACGAACAAAAAATTGCCTGTTAATTTGACTTTTTCATTAGCGAGTTTAATTCAATTCTACAAAGGAACCTGGAATAACGAAACTTTACCTGTAAAAGATTCTCCAGAGATAGTTGAAGCATTTAAAGATGCGTGGCAACTAGGATCTGTAGATTTAGTTGTAGCTAAAGTATTAGCTAATACTGATTTCTGGGGTGAAGATTTAACTAAAGTAGAAGGTTTATCAGAAGCTTTAGTATTGGCCTTAAATGAAATTGAAGAAAACGGAATAGAACAAGGATTTGCGAATTTCAGCAAACAATATTAATTGGAATACTTTCTAATATTCTAATTTCTAAGTTTTTGGGACACATCGTAGCAACTTAGCATCTTAGAAACTTAAAAAAAAAACGATCATGCAAAAAAAATTAATAAAAGTAAACTCAGCAGATAACGTAATTGTTGCTTTAACCGATTTGGTACAAAACGAACAAATTATATTTGAAGGAACTACCGTCTCACCAACAACTGATGTTAAAGCAAAACATAAAATCGCAGAGAAAGATTTTACAATTGGTAATGATATTATAATGTATGGCGTTTTGGTAGGAAAAGCTGCTAAACCTATAAAAAAAGGAGAAGTAATTACTACCGAAAATGTAAAACATCAAAGTGAAAAAGTTTTTGGTAAAAACGGAAATTTAGGTTGGACTCCACCAAATGTAGATCGTTGGAAAGATAAAACTTTTAACGGATACCACCGTACTGATGGACAAGTTGGGACCAAAAACGTTTGGTTATTTTTTCCATTGGTTTTTTGTGAAAACAAAAATATCGAAAAACTTAAAGATATTTTCGAAAACGAATTAATGCCCAAAAAAGAAGTTTCTTATAAAAATTTGTTACGCTCTTTAATTGAAGAAAAAAGCATAGAAGAAGTTTCTGATAAAAATTTAAATGAAAATCTTTTAGATAATATCGAAGTAAAATTCATCAATCATCAAGGTGGTTGTGGTGGGATTCGACAAGATTCTGAATTGTTGGCAAAACTGCTTGCAGGATATGTGAATAACCCAAATGTTGCAGGTGCTACTGTTTTAAGTTTGGGTTGCCAAAATTTGCAAGTAGATATTTTAAAGAAGGCATTGAATGAAATGAGTCCGAATAGTGATAAAGAAATTTTGATCTATGAACAACAACAAATTGGAACTACTGATCAAATGTTTCAAATGGTGATTAAAGATTCTTATGAAGCCATTAAAAGAGCAAACAAAATTGAACGCAAACCTGCTCCTCTTTCAAAGCTAAGTATTGGTTTAGAATGTGGAGGGTCCGACGGATTTTCAGGAATTTCTGCTAATCCAGCATTAGGAATTGTTTCAGATATTTTTGCAGCTTTGGGAGGGAAAACAATTTTGGCAGAGTTTCCAGAATTATGTGGTGTTGAGCAAGAATTGATGAACCGATGTGTGGACGAAGAAAAAGCAGATAAGTTTTTAACTTTAATGAAAGCTTTTGAAAAATCAGTTGTAGATGCAGGTTCAGGGTTTGATATGAACCCATCTCCAGGAAACATCAAAGACGGATTAATTACAGATGCCATGAAATCTGCTGGCGCAGCTAAAAAAGGAGGAACTTCACCTATTGTAGATGTTTTAGACTACGGCGAATATATTTCAAAACCAGGTTTAAATCTTCTAAATACGCCAGGAAATGACGCCGAATGTACCACAGGATTGGTTGGAGCGGGAGCAACAGTTGTTTTATTTACAACAGGTTTAGGAAATCCGATGGGAAATCCGATTGCACCCGTTGTGAAAATTTCTTCGAACACGGCATTAATTAATAGAATGTCTGATATTATCGATGTAAATGCTGGAACTGTGATTACTGGTGAAAAAACAATTACCGAAGTTGGAGCAGAAATCGTAGATTACATTATAGAATTGGCTAGCGGAAACGTGGAAACAAAAGCAGACCAGTTGAAACAAGATGTATTTATTCCTTGGAAAAGAGGAGTTTCTTTATAGGTTTTTTTACCGTTCAAGTGATATAAGGTCATATTATTCAATATTAAAAGGCAGCTCATTTAAGGGCTGCGTTTTCGTATATTTCAAAGTGAAGTTTAATTTGCTTATATGAACTTATTATAGTGAACTATTTATATGCGGCATTATAAATTGTGCGCAAAGTAAGATGAACTTATATAACTTATATGGTGGAAAAAAAAATTACGATGTTGTTCTGGACGAAGACTTACGAATGTGTAATTCCGGAGCAAGTACTACCTTTTTTTCAATTTTAATAGTATCTGTTTTGTCTACTTGTTCAAGAAAAACGCGTGCTGACATTTTTCCCATTTCAAGTGGAGACTGGTCTACAGATGTAATCGATAATTCCATGAATTTGGTAAAAGGCTCATTACTAAATCCTGCTACACAAAATTCATTAGGAATACTGATATTTCTTTCTTTCAATTCCTGAATAGCCCCAAGAGCGGCAAAATCACTCGAAGAGAATATCGCATCTGGCGGAGTTTCCAGTTCTAGTAACGTGTCAACTGCATTTTTTCCGGCTTCTACACTACTTTTTACAGGAACAACATATTCTTCTTTAAATATCATCCCGTTATCTAACAATGCTTGTTTGTAACCCAAAAACCTGTTTTTGAAAATTTCAAGAGATTGATCTCCTGATAAATGAGCAATACATCTGCAGCCTTCACTTATTAAGTGTTTTGTAGCAATATAACCACCTTTAAAGTCATTGATAGTTACAGAGCTTACACCGTCAATATGTTTGCTACGGTCAAAAAAGATAAGTGGAACATTTTTCTCTAAAACATTACGAAAAGCGGCGTCATTCTCAGTGCTTACAGCCGTTACAGACATTAGGATTCCGTCAACCTGAGCATCTATTAAGGTGTATAGATTTTCACTTTCTCTTTTCAGATCTTCATGAGTTTGACATATAATAACCTGATATCCATGAGGATGTAGTTCTTCTTCTATGCCCCGGATTACCGAAGCGAAAAAGTTACTGTCAATACGAGGAACAATAACACCTATATTATTACTTCGGCCACTTTTTAATGCTAAAGCAAGTTTGTTTTGCTTATAGTTCATCGATGCAGCGGTTTTAATTACCAAGTCACGTGTGCTTTCTTTTATTTTAGGATTATTGTTCAATGCCCTCGAAACAGTAGCAGCAGTGATATTTAATTTTTTGGCAATATCATAAATGGTTATTTTCTCGCTCATTCAAAAATATTTTTTGATTTATTTTAGACAAAAGTACATTTTTTTTATATAATCTAGCGCATTATGTTATCGATTACCATAATATAAGAGCTATATCGTTTTCAATTTCACAATGATAATAAATTATGTCTTTTTTTACACAAAGTGTAAATAAAATTAGTAATAAAAATTAAATATATAAATTTTTTCCAAATTAATTTGGTGCATTCAATGTATTTTTCTACTTTCGTGTAATCGATTACATAATTGTTGCTTTTTATTCGGAAAATGATAATAAATATAACTAAATGATTACAGCTAAGCCTTTACTATTGAAAACAAGCGTGCTTTTTAGCACTGTTATTGTATTGGTTTTATCTTGTGGAAAGCAGATTTCTGCTGTTTCTGAGACTGATCCGTGGAAAAAAAAGGATTTGATCATAAAAAGTATGCCTAAAACACACTTTTTGGATAAAGATTATAATGTAACTGACTTTGGTGCTGTATCTGACGGAAAAACAATTAATACTGCCGCTTTTGGAAAGGCTATTAAAGCATGTTCAGAAAATGGAGGTGGAAAAGTAATTGTTCCAAACGGAAAATTTCTTACCGGCGCTATTCATTTAGAAAGCAATGTGAATTTACATTTAGAAGATAAAGCAGAGATTCTTTTTAGTATAAACCCAAAAGATTATCCTATAGTTCATACTTCATGGGAAGGAACTGAATTGATGAATTATTCTCCTCTTATATTTGCTAAAAATAAAACTAATGTTGCTATAACCGGAAAAGGAACTCTTAATGGACAGGCTAACAATACAAACTGGTGGGTTTGGTCAGGAGGTAAAAATTATGGCTGGCAAAAAGGTATTCCTTCACAAAATGATCCAAACAACAGAGAGGTTTTAGTTGATATGGCAGAAAAAGGTGTGCCGGTTTCAGAAAGGGTTTTTGGAGATGGACGTTATTTACGACCAAGCTTTGTTGAGTTCTTTGAATGTAATACGGTTTTAATTAAGGATATAACCATAATAAATGCTCCGTTTTGGATTCTCCATCCTTTAAAATCAAACAATATTATTATTGATGGTGTAACCGTAAATAGTCACGGACCAAATAATGACGGCTGCGATCCTGAATATTCTCAGAACATAATAATTAAAAACTGCACTTTTAATACAGGTGATGATTGTATCGCTATTAAATCTGGTAGAGATGCAGACGGTAGAAGAGTGGCAATACCGAGTAAAAATATTATCGTACAAAATTGTAAAATGATTGATGGACACGGCGGTGTTGTTATTGGCAGCGAAATTTCTGCAGGAGTAAACAACGTTTTTGTTGAAGACTGTGTAATGGATAGTCCGAATCTGGACAGAGCAATTCGAATTAAAACAAATTCAAAAAGAGGTGGAGTTATTGAGGATGTTTTTGTCCGAAATATTGAAGTAGGCACAGTAAAGGAATGTGTTTTAAAATTAAACATGTTTTATAATGTATACGGATCGCAAACCGGAAATTTTATACCGGTTATCAGAAATATTAATCTTGAAAATATAAATGTAAAAAACGGAGGAAAGTATAGCGTTTGGGCTGAAGGTTATGAAGTATCTCCAGTGGAAAATATCACACTTAAAAATGTGGTAATTCACAAAGTAGATTCCATTTATAAATTGAAGAATGTGAAAAATATCAATTTTATTAACACTTATATCAATCACAAAAAAGTAGAACCAATTAAAAATTAAAAGAAAAAACTATCACTTAACCACAATTAACCAAACTATGAAAATTAGAACATTATCAAAGAAAAAAATAAAATACAATCTTGTGTTTTTGTTTTTCCTGAATTTGCTTTGTAGTAATGCAATAAATGCTCAGTCGAGTGTTGTAGAGGGAAAAATTACTGATGCCGCCGGATTATCGTTGCCGGGTGTGAACATTCTCGAGAAGGGAACAAAAAATGGAACTTCAACAGATTTTGAGGGAAGTTTCAAATTAAATGTAACAAGTACTAAAGCTATTTTAGTTATTTCCTATTTAGGTTTCCAGACACAAGAGGTTAGTGTTGCAGGAAAATCTAAAGTAAATGTTAGTCTTGCTGAACAATCTAATTCTCTAACTGAGGTTGTTGTAGTGGGATATGGTACTGCTAAAAAATCTGATGTTACAGGAGCAATTAACACTATCAAACCTGAGACAATTACAGAGAGAAATGTTTCTAGTCCTCTTGAGGCTATTCAGGGTAGTACGCCAGGGGTACAAATTTCATCTAATTCAGGACGTTCAGGAGATGGTTATAAAATGGTTATCCGTGGTAATAACTCATTAGGCGGATCAAGTCCGTTATATGTTGTAGATGGGGTACCGACGGACAATATTGACTTTTTAAATCCTCAGGATATCGCTCGTATGGATATATTAAAAGATGCTTCATCAGCTGCTATTTACGGATCAAGAGGGTCTAATGGAGTTGTTATTGTAACTACTAAAAGTGGAACAACTGCTAAATCAGGTTTCAATATATCTTTTGAGTCTTCTTACGGAAGTAAAGTCCCTACACGTTTACCTAAAATGATGAATGCTGAAGAGTGGTGGAAATTTCACCGTACTGCATATATGACGGCTAATCCCGCAACCCAAACAGAAGATCAACTTTTGGCAGCTTCATCTGTTAGAAGTCCTTTGATGGTTGAAAGAGCAAATAACGGATACAACTTTGATTGGTACGATGCTGTTTTACAAACAGGAATGACATCAAATAATTATCTAAATTTATCAGGTAGAGCTGAAAATGGATTATCTTATAACCTTGCTCTTGGTTTTCAACAAGATCAGGGATTGATAGATAAGGACTCAAATGACAAATATAGTTTCAAGTTGGGTGTGAACCATAAAATCAATAACAAGTTCTCAACTGGAGCAAATCTTACAGTTGCAAGGGTAGAAACAGAATTAGGTAGTGATTTGGCCATGCAGGAGGCTTTTCGTTTAAGTCCATTATTATCTCCATGGGCTGTAGATGAAGATGGTAAAGATATAGTAGGACAACTATTTTTCTTACCAGGAAAATTAACGTTACCCAACAGTACCGCTTTCGTAATTGATAAAACGAGTACAGTAAATCCATTGGTGGAAATTGCAAATTCTGTTCAAAATAGAAATAAATGGCAAACCATTGGAAATGTTTACTTTCAATACCAACCTATTGATTGGTTATCTTTCAAGACTACTTTTGCAGCAGGTTTTGAAAACGAAGAAATTGGTAAATCATTCGGTGCAGAATCAAATGCAGGTGTTGGATTAAATGGGAAAAGATCAGCATCATTAAACCAAAGTGAAAATTTTAATTATACATGGGATAATCAAGTAGATATTAAAAAAACATTTAATGAAGTACACGAATTTAGTGCATTATTACTGCAAAGTTTATTTTCTAATGTTGATAAAACAGCATTTGCATCGGCAAATGGTATGCCTTTCGATACAGGATATTATGATTTAGGAGCAGGTGTACAAACAAGTTATAATATGGACTCTTATTACGAAAAAAGAACATTAAGTTCTTATGCAGTACGTTTAAATTATGCTTATAAAAACAAATACTTGTTAACAGCTACAAATCGTTGGGATGGTGCTTCAGTGCTTGCGGAAGGTGTAAAATGGCAAAGCTTTCCATCGGTAGCATTGGGTTGGAAAATTAGTAAAGAGGCCTTTTTACAAAACAACAATGTGGTTTCGGACCTTAAATTGAGAGCTAGCTTAGGATATACAGGTAATAACAATGTACAGCCTTATTCTACGCAACAATTATTAGATCAACAAACTTTTTATGCTAATGGTAGTAATTTAGTTACAGGTTGGGAATCTAAGAATTTAGCCAATACAGGTTTAACCTGGGAGAAAACACGCGAGTTAAACTTCGGTCTTGATTTCGGATTTTTCTCTAATCGTATTTCAGGTACTGTTGATGTATACGATCGTTTATCTGATGAGTTAATATACAATAGAGCATTACCTTTTGAATATGGTATACCTAGTGGTACTACAATTTCTAATGTTGGATCAATAAGTAATAAGGGAGTTGAAATACTTTTGACTACAAAAAATATTCAAACACAAAAAGTGAAGTGGGAAACTACATTTACTTTCACTAAAAATGAAAATAAACTGGAGTCTATTAACGGTCAGGACCAAGTAGATGATATAGGTAATAATTTATTTATTGGTAAACCATTGAACTCAAATTACAATTATATATATGATGGTGTTTGGCAAGAAAGTCAGGCTGCAGAAGCTGCAACATATAAAATGTTGCCAGGTCAGGCTAAATTAAAAGATTTAAATAATGATGGCAAATTTGATAATTTAGACCGTACTACAATTGGAAATCCAAATCCAGAATGGCAAGGAAGTGTATATTCAAAACTAACTGTTGGTGATTTCGACTTTAATTTCTCTGTTCTTTGTAGTGAAGGCCAAACAGTATTGAGTACTTTTCATCAAAACTTTGCAAACGTAAGTGACCGTGGTCGTCAAAAAATGGCTATGGACTATTTTATCCCAACAAACGGTGGGGGTATTGAATCAAATGCATCAAATGCATATCCTCGTCCAGGACCTGTAGCAACTGGAGCAGGAGCTTTTTGGGGAAGTAATTTTGCCTATTATCAAGATGTTTCTTATGTGAAAATCAAAAATATTTCTGTAGGTTATACATTTTCTTCAGATTTAAGTAAAAAGTTGAATATTACTAGTTTGCGAATTTATGCTAACGTATTAGATCCATTTGTATTCACGGATTATGAAGGATATGATCCAGAGTGGGCAGCATCTTCATTAGGAGTTAACCGTCCTGCTTCTATAACAACACAATTGGGATTAAGTCTTAAATTTTAATTAAAGAAAAAATGAAAAAAACAATAATATTATTAGGACTTATCGTTACTATTTTTAGTTCTTGTAACGATTTTATTGAAGAAGATATACGTTCAAATGCCTCTGCAGATGAGACCTACAAAACAGCTGCCGGATTTCAGTTTTTAGTAAACAGTACATACGCAAGATTAAAAACGGTTTATGGTGGAGAACCTTGGTTATTTTGTGCAGGTACAGATATGTATGCAGAAGGAAGAACCCCTGAGCCAGCTGGTTTAAGTCAATATACTCAATTGATTCCAACATCAAATAATGTAGATTATTTATATAAGGAATGTTATAAAGCTATTCAATCTGTAAATAAAACTGTTTATTACTCTACAATTACAGAACAAACTTCCAAGATACCTGTATTAGTAGGTGAAGCTAAATTTATTAGAGCAATGTCTTATTTTTTACTAGTACAAACTTATGGAGGGGTGCCTATTGTTGATAAAAATTTTACAGCAGATAATGAATCTTTTACTAGAAATACAGCAGAGGAAGTTTACACTTTTATAATTAAGGATTTAGATGAATCTTTAGCAGCAGTTGGAACTGATCCATATGCTGCTTCAGGTAAAGTGAATAAAAGAGCTGTTCAGGATTTGTTAGCTAAAGTTTATTTAACACGAGGTTATGAATCCTTTGGTACTGCTGCAGATTTTACTAAAGCAGCAACATATGCTGATGCAGCTATTGCGGGCCAAACACTAACAGTTGCATGGAGCCAGCTATTTTTACCAGCTAACGATTTAAATGCTGAAGTTGTTTTTTCAGTACAATTTGATAAAAATTCAACTAGTACTTCTCCAGCAACTTTAGGAAATAATCAGTTTTACTATTTCAGTTCATATTTAGGTGGTAGCGAAACAAAAGGTGGTGCTCCATTAAGAAGTTATAACTTATGTCCAACCGGATATGCATTAGGGTTATACGAAAAAGGAGATCAGCGTTGGGCTGCAACTTTTATGAATGAAGTATATGAAAATTATTATGATTTCTTTAGAGTAGCTGATAAAACGACTTTAAAGTTAAAGCATTTCTATGAGCCAAAATGGTTTACGGCACAAGATAAAGCTGATTATTTAGCTTCAAAAGAGGGTAAATTAGCAACTGGATTTATTTACCATCCTTGGGGTGAATATTCAGCAGAATATACTTTAACTAAAAATATAGATTACCAAACCATTCCTGTTAAAAAGTTTGATGACCCAGATCCATTAACACCTGCAAGTACTGGACCAGCAAGTACACGTGATTTTATTGTGTCAAGGTTAGGAGAAACCTATTTAATTGCTGCAGAGGCTTATTTAAAAGCAGGCCAGCCGGCAACCGGTTTAGCTCGTTTAAATGAGGTAAGAAGAAG
Organism: Flavobacterium sp. LC2016-12; assembly: GCF_015351595.1. Classification (GTDB taxonomy): domain Bacteria; phylum Bacteroidota; class Bacteroidia; order Flavobacteriales; family Flavobacteriaceae; genus Flavobacterium. The sequence goes on from NZ_JADKPT010000008.1 coordinate 168,025, forward strand.
AGCTGGTGTAGCTAATGCAACTGCTGCTCAGTTTAATATTGATTATGTATTAGACGAAAGAGGAAGAGAATTGTTAGGCGAATATAAAAGATGGTTTGATTTGAAACGTACTGGTACTCTTATAGCAAGAGCCTCTCAATACAATTATACTATCAAAGCTGCCAATTTTAATGGTAACGATGGAGAAAATAAAATTTTAAGACCAATTCCTCAATCAGCACTTGATTTAAATCCAAATAAGGATTTTCCTCAGAATCCTGGTTATTAGTAATTTGATATTTTTTTGAGAAATTGCTTTTTGAAGAAGTTAAGAAGGAGTTTGGAAAAGTACCAGACTCCTTACTTAACTAATTTCATTTTAAGATGAAAAAGATATTTTTTATAGTACTGCTGATCTCTGCTGCTACTTTTGCTCAAAGCAATTATAGTGTAGATACTTCCTATACTATAAAAAGTACTTATAATAAATTAATCAAAAAATACCCCTTTATAACCGTCTCGCAAAGTCAGAGTAATATTGCAGTTACTGAAATTAAAGAGGTCATTTATCAAAAGCATAAAGACAGGATGTTGCATTTGGATGCTTTTTTCTTTAATAAGGAACAAAACAATCCCATAGTAATCATGATTCATGGTGGTGGCTGGAGATCAGGGAATAAGGATCAAATGCAGGACATGGCCAGAGAGATTGCTTCAAAAGGTTATTCTTGTTTTGCAATTGAATACAGATTGTCATTAGAAGCAAAATATCCGGAAGGAATTTATGATGTAAAAAATGCCATAAAATTTATAAAAGATAACGCTATAAAATTTAATGTAGATCCAGACAAAATTGCCGTTTTAGGTTGCTCATCAGGAGGACAAATGGCAGCTTTGATTGGTACAACAAATGAAATTTTAGATTTTGAAGATAAATCGTTTAAGAGTAAATCTTCTTCAAAAGTGCAAGCCATTATTGATGTTGATGGAGTTTTAGCATTTAAACATCCGGAATCTTCAGAGGGAGAAATGGCTTCTATTTGGCTAGGAGGCACTTACAATGAAAATCCTGTAAATTGGAAGAACGCATCGGCTTTAAATCATACCAACAAGGATTCGCCTCCAATACTTTTTATAAACAGCAGTTTTCCCAGATTTCATGCAGGGAGAGATGATATGATAGCTATTTTAAATCAATATAAAATTTATAATGAAGTTAAAACAATTGAGAATTCACCTCATTCTTTTTGGTTTTTTGAACCTTGGTTTAGTGAAACAATTGTCTACACCACACAATTTTTAGATAAAATTTTTAAATAATTTGCATACAAGATGAAGACAAAAATCACAATAACAAGCTTACTTTTATTAAGTTCAATACTAGTAAGCGCTCAAAAATATGATATAAAAAAAGCAAAAACATACGCTGAGATATCTTCTAAAACAGATGGAAAATGGGAAGGAAGAAAATATATTGGCGGAACAACTTTTAAAAATGTTGACAGACTAAAATTGGCTCCTGAACATACAGATCATTCTTTTGATATTCGTTATGAAGGACCAGGTTGGGAAAGTAACAGAATTGGATATCGTTTGTATTTAGACTGGAGAAATGCGATTGATATTTTTGGAAAAAAGACATCGGAAATGATTTTGCCAAAAGTAGGACAAGATAATTTTGATTCGTATCATGAAATGAGTGATTGGGGAGCTGATATCTTAAAAGCGGGAAAAGCAATTGGTATTGGTTCTATTGATCGTTATTTAAACAACGAAAAATTACACTTTCGTGAAGTAGATTCAACTATTGCAACAGTAGTAAATAAAACGACAGAATCTGGTGTAAAAGTAAATTATTACGGCTGGAAGACAGCATCGGATAAAATTGACTTTACTTCAGAATTAACTATTAAACCAGATCAACTGTATACACAGCATACGATCAAGGCTTCAAAAGAAATTAAGGGAATTTGCACCGGAATTGCAAAGCAAAAAAATACGGAGTTATTTAAAAAAGAAAGCAAAAATAAAAAGTGGGCTTATATCGCTACTTACGGTGAACAGTCATTAGTTCCTGATAAATTGGGAATGGCTATTTTTTATCAAACGGGAACAATTGAAAATAATGTTGAAACCGATTTAGATTACCTTTTAGTCTTTAAACCAACTACAAAAGCAAATACATTTTATCTTGTAGGTGCTTGGGAACAAGAGGTAAATGGAATAAAATCTAAGGAAGAATTCATTAAATATTTAGATGAGAAATTAGAAATTCTAAATAAAAAAGGAAAAATGTAATTGAGGTGAAAGGATAAAAAGGAATGGAATTATAGATAGGGGGAAGAGAGCTAAGGCAACACTTTTAGTTAAGCACAATAGAATTAAATAAGGACGAGTAAACACATTTACAATGATAGATAATAGAAATATAAATTATGCCGCTTCAATTGTCTTGGGGTTTATGATGTTATTTTTTTGTTGTAAAATAATAGCTCAGGGGTCATTAAAGAATGAAATGGTAATCGATAAAGATTTGAAGTGGTCAGAGAGAATGGCGCTTTCAATAATAAAACGCGACCCAAAAGCCTGGCAGATAGATAATAATGAAAAGCCAAAATGGGATTATAAATTGGGTTTAGCTATGACTTCATTTGAAAAACTTTTTCATAAAACAAACAATCCTGTTTATGGAGATTACATTAAAGAATATGGTGAAACGGTAATAAATCCTTCAGGAGAGATTCTGAATTACAAATTAGAAGATTATAATATAGATAATATCAATGCCGGAAAAATGCTTTTTGATCTTTATAAAAGAACAAAAGACAATCGATATCTAATTGCAATGCAAACTTTAAGAAAGCAGTTAGAAACGCATCCAAGAACAAAATCTGGTGGATTTTGGCATAAAAAAATCTATCCCTATCAAATGTGGCTTGACGGTTTGTACATGGGAACACCATTTTATGCACATTACACTTTAGATTTTGATGATGGAAAAGAATTTAATGATATCGCAAAACAATTTGAAGAGATCCATTTGCATACTATTGATAAAAAAACAGGTTTATTATTTCACGCCTGGGATGAGAGCAAACAAATGCCATGGACCAATAAAGAAACGGGAACTTCACCTAATTTTTGGTCGCGTTCTATTGGCTGGTATATGATGGCTCTTGTTGATGTATTGGATTATATGCCAGAAGATCATCCTAAAAGAAAAGAACTAATTCAATTTCTGAATGAAATTTCAATAGCCGTTGCAAAATATCAAGACCCGACAGGACTATGGTATCAGGTTACGGATGCAGGCTCAAAAGATGGTAATTATCTGGAAGCATCTGGTTCAGAAATGTTTGTTTATGCGTTTGCAAAAGGAGCAAATAAAGGATACTTACCAAAAAAATATAAAGATCTCGCGGCAAAAGGTTTTGAAGGTATTATAAAGAAGTTAATCACTGTCGATCCTGATGGCGAAATACATATTACACAAGTCTGTGCAAGTGCAGGATTAGGCGGTACTCCGTATCGTAATGGCTCTTTTGAGTATTATATTAAAGAAAAAATAAAGGTCGATAATTCTCATGGATTAGGCCCTTTCATTTTAGCAGCATTAGAATTAGAAAAGTAGTAGAATTTAAATATATTTAAAAATGAAGAATTGTAGAAAACAAGGTTATTTTGTATCGGCTTTGCTATTTTGTGTTATGGTTTTTACAAGTTGTAAAGTGATTTCACAAGAACCTGCAAATAAGGGCATCGTTATTTCTAAAGATTTAAAATGGTCTGATAAAATGGCTTTAACCTTGATGAAACGCCATCCTGAAAGTTATATGATAGATGATTCTAAAACTCCAAAATGGGATTACGTACATGCTTTAGTTTTACATTCATTCGAAGAATTATACAAGAAAAATCCAGATCCGAGATATAAGGCTTATATCAGAAGTTATGTAGATAATTTTGTTCAGGCAGATGGAACTATTAAAACCTACGAATTCGAAAAATACAATATTGATTTGGTTGTGCCTGGGCGTTTGCTTTTTGATGTTTATGCCGAATCAAAAGAAGATAAATATTTGAAAGCAATGCAATTAGTTCGTAAGCAATTGGCAGAGCAGCCTAGAACGGTAAGTGGAGGATTTTGGCACAAACAAATCTATCCAAACCAAATGTGGCTTGATGGTTTGTATATGGGTGAACCATTTTATGCACAATACACAGCTACTTTTGAAGGAGGAAAAAGTTTTGACGATGTAGCAAAACAATTTGAGTTAATTCAGTTACACGCGACAGATCCAAAAACTGGATTATTGTATCATGGTTGGGATGAAAGCAAGCAAATGCCATGGGCAAATAAAGAAACCGGGAATTCGCCAAATTTTTGGTCAAGAGCTTTAGGATGGTACATTATGGCTTTGGTTGATGTACTGGATTATATGCCAAAAGATCATCCAAAACAAAAAGAATTGGTAAAGTATTTAAACAATGTTTCTGCTGCTTTAGCAAAATACCAGGATAAATCAGGTTTGTGGTATCAGGTTACGGATAAAGGTGGTGAAAAAGGAAATTATTTAGAAGCATCGGGATCTTCAATGTTTGCATATGCTTTTGCAAAAGGAGCTAATAAAGGCTATTTACCTGCAAAATATAAAAAACTTGCTAATAAAGCTTTTGATGGTTTGACTAAAGTTTTAATCAAAAAGGTAGATGAAGACGGTGGTATCACATTGACAAATTGTTGTCAGGTTGCGGGTTTAGGTGGCAATCCATATAGAGATGGTTCATATGAATACTATGTAAACGAAAGAAGAAAAGATAATGATCCTAAGGCAACAGGTCCTTTTATTTTGGCTGCTTTAGAATTGAATAGATAATTTTTAGGAAACTAAATGTTGAGTTATTTCTAATTATCAAAGTATGAAAAATATAAAAATCATTTTCCTGGTATTATCAGCCTTTTCCATGCAGCAAAATTTTGCACAGGTTTGGGTACCTGATAATGGAGATGGAACGTATACAAATCCGATAATTCATGCTGATTATTCAGATCCGGATGCCGTTAGAGTAGGGGATGATTTTTATATGACTGCATCGTCTTTTAACTGCATTCCCGGTTTACCTATTTTGCATTCTAAAGATTTGGTCAACTGGAAAATTATCGGATATGCACTTTCTAAACAAATACCAACAGAAACTTTTGATAAAGTGCAGCATGGTAATGGTGTTTGGGCCCCAAGTATAACTTTTCATAACAATGAATTTTATATTTATTATCCAGATCCTGATTTTGGAATTTATATGATTAAAGCCAAAAATGCGGAAGGGCCTTGGTCAGAACCTGTTTTAGTAAAAGCCGGATCAGGATTGATTGATCCTAGTCCATTATGGGACGATGATGGAAAAGTTTATCTAGTTCATGCTTATGCAGGAAGTCGCGCCAAAATTAAAAGTTTAATCACGGTTTGTACCATGAATGAAGAGGGAACTATTGCTAATAATGATGAAGTAATGGTGATTGATGGTCATGAAAGCGAAGGTACAATTGAAGGGCCAAAATTTTACAAACGAAATAAATACTATTACATTTTTGCCCCCGCTGGTGGAGTTTCTACAGGCTGGCAGACCGTTTTAAGATCAAAAAATGTCTTTGGACCATATGAGAAAAAGAAAGTTTTAGAACAAGGGCAAACCTTGATTAATGGTCCACATCAGGGAGCATGGGTTCAAACGCAAACGGGAGAAGATTGGTTTTTACATTTTCAGGATAAAGGAGCATATGGAAGAATTCTTCATCTTCAACCAATGAAATGGGAAAACGACTGGCCTGTAATGGGACAGGATTTTGATAAAAACGGAATTGGAGAACCAGTAACGACTTTTAAAAAGCCAAATGTAGGCAAGAAATACTCAATTGAAACTCCAGCCGAATCAGATGAGTTTAATGACCCAAAATTAGGATTACAATGGCAATGGCAGGCTAATGCACAAATTCAATGGGGGTTTCCGACGAGTTTAGGATATCTGAATTTATTTTGTTTGCCAACTATAAAAGAGAGTAACAAAATCTTCGAAGCGCCAAATTTGCTATTGCAAAAATTTCCTGCTGAAGAATTTGTAACTACAACCAAACTAACTTTTAATTCTAGATTAAATGGTGAGTCTACAGGACTTTTAATAATGGGACTGGATTACAGTTATTTGTGTCTTAGAAATGATAACGGAAAAATATATTTAAATCAAAAAACAGGAACTTTTGACAAGAAAATTTCTGAAACCGAAACAACTCCGATTCTAATTTCAAAGAATACAATTTACTTGAGAGTTAAAATTAAAAAAGGAGGAATCTGTAGCTTTTATTACAGTTTAGATGATAAAAAATATTCCCCAATTGGAAATGATTTTACCTCAAAAGAAGGAAAATGGATTGGTGCTAAAGTTGGACTTTTTGCCTTGAGCGAGAAAGTAACAAATGATTCAGGAAATGTTGCCGTAGATTGGTTTAGAATGACTAAATAAGATGAAAATGATTCAATTTAACAAGACAGTAATACTTCTTTTGTCAGTTTTAAGTTTTGGTCTGCACGCGCAAAACACTGATAAAAACCGGCGTGCTATTATTCGTAAAAATGATGTAAAAATTAGTTCTAAAGATACTCCGGCAAAAAAAAATGATAATGTCGTTTTAACTGTTGCACAAGATGGATCTGGAGATTTTACTAAAATTCAGGATGCGATATATGCATCTCCGGCTTTTCCATATGAAAAAGTGACCATAAATATCAAAAATGGTGTTTATAATGAGAAAGTGAGAATCCCGGAATGGAATACGAATTTAACCTTGATTGGAGAAAGTGAAGAAAATACAATAATAGCTTTTGATGATAATTTTAAGAAAATAAATTTAGGGCGAAATAGTACTTTTTATACTTACACGGTCTTAGTTGAAGGAAATGATTTTTCAGCATCAAACTTAACAATTAAAAATACTTCGGGAGATAATGGTCAGGGAATTGCATTATCTTTAATAGCCAATCGTGTAAAGATTTCAAATTGCGTTATTTTAGGCAATCAGGATACTTTATACCTTTCAGGTAATAATGCAAAACAATATTTTAAGGATTGCTATATTGAAGGAACAACCGATTTTATTTTTGGAGGAGCAACAGCCTTATTTGAAAACTGCACAATCAACAGTATTAAAAGTTCTTATATAACGGCAGCTTCAACATCTGAAGGAGTTTTGTTTGGTTTTGTTTTTAAAAATTGTAAGCTTACTGCAAATCCTGAAGCGACAGCAGTTTATTTAGGAAGACCCTGGAGAATTTATGCCAAAACAGTTTTTCTGAATTGCGACATGGGAAAACAAATCAGAGTTGAAGGTTGGGAAAATTGGTCTAAGCCAGATGCTGAGAAAAACAGTTTATATGCCGAGTATAATTGCAAAGGAGAAGGTTTTCAGCCAGCTAAAAGAGTTTCATGGTCACATCAGCTTAAAAAATCAGAAGCGGACAAATATACTATAGAAAACATTCTTAAAGATTCAGATCAAAAGTGGTATTCCAGATAAATTTTGGCTTTAAAAAAAATATTATGAATGTTAAATGTCTCTTTTTTTTATTACTTTCTTGCTTTTCTTTTGCTCAGAATAGCGAATTTCCAACAGCAAAAGTCGATTCAATTGTGAACAGAATTCAATTGCCAACTATTCCTTCTTACCAAATAAATATCCAAAAATTAGGGGCTAAGGGAGATTCTGTAACCAATAATAAAACAGCTTTTGACAAGGCAATGGCGTTGTGTAAAAAGAATAAAGGAGGGACGATTATTGTTCCTAAAGGAATCTATAAAGTAAACGGCCCCATACATTTTGTAAGCAATGTAAATCTTAAGATTGAAAAAGGCGCGAAAATCAAATTCAGCGATAGCCCCCAGGATTATTTGCCAATGGTTTTAACAAGTTGGGAAGGCACAATGTTATACAATTACAGTCCGCTAATTTATGCATACGAATGCTCTAATATTGCCATAACGGGTGAAGGTACTATCGATGGAGAAGGAGGTAAGACATGGAAGAGCTTTAAAGCAAAAGAGGAAGCCGGTAAAAATAGAAGTCGTGAGATGAATCATACTAATGTTCCTTTGAAAGAAAGAACTTTTGGGGAAGGGTATTTTTTACGTCCACAAATGATTCAGTTTTTTAATTGTAAAAACATTTTGGTTGAAAACATTCGTATAGAAAATTCGCCTTTTTGGTGTCTACATTTATTGAAATCACAAAGCATCACTGTGCGTGGTGTTAGCTATAAATCGTTAAATTATAACAATGATGGTATTGATCCAGAATATGCGAAAGATGTTTTAATTGAAAAAGTAACCTTTGATAATGGGGACGACAATGTAGCTATTAAAGCGGGAAGAGATCATGAAGGAAGAGCCAATACAGCAACGCCCAGTGAAAATATTGTAATTAGAAATTGTAATTTTAAAGGCTTGCATGGAGTAGTTATTGGTAGTGAAATGTCTGCGGGAGTCCAAAATGTATATGTAGAGAATTGTAAAACGGTTGGTTACTTAAAAAGAGGAATTTATTTAAAAACCAATGCAGATCGTGGAGGTTTTATAAAAAATATTTTTGTCCGAAACATCCAGTTAGATGAAGTCGAAGATTGTTTATATATGACCGCGAATTATCATGGAGAAGGTAGAGGATTTCAATCAGAAATTTCAAATATCCATTTTTCAAATATTACCTGCAATAAAGCATCAGAATCAGGAATTGTGATCCAGGGGTTTCCAGACAAAAAAATCAAGAATATTTCTTTAATTAATATTGAAATAAAGTCAGCTAAAAACGCCATTTCAAACGAAAATGCAGAAAATGTATTAATGACCGATGTTTTTATTGGAAAAAGAGTAACCGTTCCTACAGCGGCCAAATAGTTTTTTTTAAGGTTCAAAGGAGCAAAGGTTTTTCCCAATCTATTTGTTCCAAGAAGCGAGGAATCCCCGCAAGAAACTCTACTCAGTTTTGTTATCCTTTTGAAGGAAGGATCACTCAAGAAACTCGGCAAAGTTTTCAGAAACTAATTCGACAAAGAATAGAAAAAAACATAAACAATAAAGTTTTCAATAAATCTAAGAAGTCTAAAAAATGAAAGAATATATACTAATCCTCTTCCTTATAACAACAACCAGTTTCGCTCAAAAAACAATAGTCTATTGTATTGGTGATTCAACAATGGCAAACAAAAAAGATCCGGAAAGCAATCCTGAGCATGGATGGGCACAAGTACTTCAGCCTTTTTTCAATGACAATATTGTCGTAGAAAATATGGCAGTAAATGGCAGGAGCACCAAAAGCTTTATCAATGAAAAAAGATGGGATTCGGTATATAGAAAACTAAAAAAGGGAGATTATGTATTAATAGAGTTTGGTCATAACGATGAAAAAATAGAAGATTCTGCGAGATATACAAATCCACATACAAGTTACAGATACAATTTAATTCGGTTTGTAAAAGAAACCAGAGCTACAGGAGCAACTCCAATATTACTTACATCAATTGCGAGACGAAATTTTAACGAAAAAGGAGTATTAGTGCCAACACATGGAGATTATCCGTTAGAAACGAGATTAGTAGCACAGGAATATAAAGTACCATTTATTGATTTAGAGTATTACACAGAATTACTGGAACAATCTTATGGACCGGAAAAATCGAAACAACTACATTTGCATTTTAAAGCAGGAGAGAATGCTTATTATGATAAAGATAAAGCCGATGATACGCATTTGTCTGTGATAGGTGCTACAAAAATTGCTACAATTGTTATTAAGCAGCTTAGGATTTTAGACGATCCTGCTCTGGAAAAACTTAAAAAAGCTATTAAATAGTTTTGTGTCCATTTTACTACTTTTAAAACTACAACATGTAAAAAAAATATTTACGTTATAGTTTTTTACAACTGTTAACAATCAAAATAGATACCTTAATCTAGTAGAATGATGACTTACAGAGGTAAATTTAATTTCTAGTTAATCTCAAATTTGTATCACCTTGTTAAGAGATTATCTCTTGATAGAATGTTTATTGTTTTTTTATTCTTAATATTTTTAACCGCTTAAATATTTTGATGTTTTTTTAGTAGGAATGGGGGAGCTAATACTCTCCCATTTTTTTGTTTTAATTCTTTTTATGAATGTTGATCATTTATGAAAATTCAAACTATATAGAACTTTTTTAAAATTGACTGATTTTTAGATTCTAAAAAAAATCATTTGTTATGGATTTACGAGGTATACTTCAAAAACCTTAATCTATAATTTTAAAAACTTATGGAGGTAAAAGAAAAAGGTATTTAGGGAGAACTTTGCGCTTTCAAACTTGGATGTTTGAATTATAAGTACTTAAGAAAAAAAATAAACACATAATAATTAAGATGTTATGAAGAATAGATTACTCCCTTTATTTGTTGTTTTAGGAACAATTTCTGCCTATTCGCAGGTTGGTATCGGAACATTAAATCCGAAACCTTCTTGATAATAAAGGTGTTTTCTTAAAAATGTTTAAAAGAAAATTTAAAAATGAGTTTGATTTTTCTGAAAATTCATTTCTGATTGAAAACGAAAACGATTTTAAAAATTTTGATCGTTCTATATTTGTGGTTTATGATAAATCTGAAATGATTGACTATCTTAAATTAGAAAAGAAAGGGGCAAATGTTTTAGTTTGTTTATTCAATAGACAGCTATATGGTAGTTTGGCTTTCCTGCAAGAAATTAATAATCTGATTTTATTAGATGAATCCAAAACAAAACCTGAGATAGTAAAAGATTTAAAAGCGCATTTTAATAATACTCCAAAATCTGATGAGCAAATAAGTAAATCTTTATTTGGAAGCTCAGCAATTTTTCAAACGCAATTCCATAATTTATATAGCGCGTTATTTTTTTTGCTGTAGCTTGTATTTAAGGACTTTTGTAAATTAAAAGTTATTTTATATTAATTCACTTCAAAATGTAGGATATTAGGTTGCTCAATATCCTACATTTTTACTTAACATTGGAAGTAATATTACTTCACATATTCTTTTTTAAGTTATTTAATTTCATCTGCAATGACTTAAATTCCACCATTACAAGTTATTTGCACAAAGTTAATTTGTTCTAATTTAGTTTTATAATCCTAATAGATTTGTTTTACTTCATTACATTTTTTCCTATGTAGTTGTCAAGATAAATAGCTAACAACTATAAGCTTTGTTTTGTTTTTTCTAAAACTTTATTGAGATTGATATTTGATGATTGATACTTTTTAATTAAAAGGCAAGTTTTAAGGATATTTGAAATGTCATAAACCTACTAATCAAAAATAATTTTTATTAGTAGGTTTTATAAGTAATTGATAATAAAGCATAAAGCAATGAGGTTAAATTATTATTAACTCAAAGGGTGAAAAGAGTTACAATTTTAACATTAAAGATGCGTTATCTATCATGCAAACTTTTATTTTTGCGCCTTAATTTAACACGTATAAGCATGAAAGATCTATTAGTAAAAATCAACGCCGAAATTGACACATTCAAAGCAGAAGCTGAATCTTTAACTGAAAAAGGTATTAAAGCTGCTGGACCAAGAGCACGTAAATCAACTTTAGAAATTGAAAAACTTTTAAAAGAATTCAGAAAAGTTTCTATCGAAGAATCAAAAAAATAATCTTTTTGAATTAAAAAGATAAACCCTCGTTTAAGGAATTAAACGAGGGTTTTTTATAGTAATCATAAATTATTTTTTTCAGAATGATTGATTCTTTTTTGTTCTATGGTACCTGGTCCCACTGTAGTTTCATTATCTTTTTGTTTCACTAAAAATATATAACCAACAAACGGTTTTGTTTTTATAAGATAGTTTAGAACAATACAATCGTCTGTAAAACTCACTACATCATATTTAAAATTCCCCCAGGAAAAAATACTGTCTTTAGTTACAGACCATTTTAGAGGAACTTCCACAACATCTTTTTCTCCTAAATATTCTTGAAATTTTCCTTTACTATTTCTCTCATATCTGTGACTCAATTTATCTTTGCTAAATTTAAAATGAGTAAAATGTGAAGAGTTTGAATTATAATATACCCAATGTTCATCAGGTTTTGTTATAAGGCTTTCTTCAATAGGATTTAGATCACTACAGCTTATAAAAACAAATGTAAGGGCTAATGCATAAAATTTTGTTTTCATAGGCAATGATTTGAAAATAAGAATAAATATAAAGTATTATTCGATATTTCACTTTGTATTTTGATATAATCGATTTTTAGCTACTCATATTGAATTCCCATCAATAAAATTTGAAGGTACTTTTGCAGATCCTTTTTTATTCAAAATCTTTTTTTCTCCAATCTCTCCAAGAAATTAAAAGCGATAGCCATTACAGTAATATCAAGAATTTCTTTTATTACTATGTAATTATAAGAGTTATTATAGTATTATTTCTTAATTAATCTTCTTTGTTTTCTCTTTGTTTCATAAGATTTGTCGATCGATTTGAAATTTTACAAACATTAATATAATAGCTGGTTTGTATATATTATATTAGCGACAGATTAAAGGATTAGAAAGATTAAATTAAAATCTAGTCAATCTACACGATCTGTGTGAACAAGAAATAACACATAAAACTATTTATTTCATGTGTTAAGAAAATTACAAGAATATGAAAGTTGGACTTTTTATACCCTGCTATGTCGACCAATTTTATCCAAAAGTAGGTATTGCAACGTATGAGCTTTTACAAAAATTAGGTTGTGATGTTCATTTTCCAATGGGACAAACCTGTTGTGGACAACCGATGGCAAATAGCGGATATCAATATTTAACCAAAGGATGCGATGCCAATTTTATCGCCAATTTTTCTGGTTTTGATTATATCGTTTGCCCGTCAGGAAGTTGTGTTTTGCATGTAAAAGATCATTTGCATGATGAAAAACAAGAAGATTTAGCGACTGAAATGCGCAAGAAGGTTTTTGAATTGACAGAGTTTATTACTGATATTCTGAAAGTTGATCATATAGACGGGAGCTTTCCCTTTAGGGTCGGAATGCATACAAGCTGTCACGGACAGCGCGGTTTAAAGCTTTCGCAGATGACCGAATTAAACGCTCCGTTTTTCTCTAAACCGGAACAATTATTACACAATATAAAAGGACTCGATTTGGTTTCTTTGACCAGAAAAGATGAATGTTGTGGTTTTGGAGGTACTTTTTGTGTGACCGAGGAAGCAGTTTCAGTTAAGATGGGACAAGATCGAATTAAAGATCATGAAAGCCACAATGTTGATTATATAACAGGAGGTGATATGTCGTGCCTGATGCATTTGGAAGGAATTCTGAAAAGACAAAAAAGCAACATCAAAACGATTCATATAGCCGAGATATTAAATTCATTGGAAAATTAAAAGATTCCTTTTAACTCACAAAAGATGTCTTCAGAAAAAATAATAGAACACAGCGAAGCCGCAACACGTTTTAATAAAGATGTAGAGCGCGTAAACTGGCATGATGAAACGCTTTGGTTTGTCCGTGAAAAACGAGATAAATCGGCACATCAAATTCCGGACTGGGAATTGCTTTGTGAAACGGCTTCTCAAATCAAAAATAATGTGCTGGCCAATATGCACGATTATTTAATTGATTTTGAAGCCAATGCCCAGAAAAACGGAATCATTGTGCATTGGGCTGCAGATGCAAAAGAACATAATGAAATTGTACATTCGATTTTACAAAAGCACGATGTAAAGCAAATGGTGAAATCAAAATCAATGCTTACAGAGGAATGTCATCTGAATGATTATTTAGCGGATAAAGGGATCGAGGTAATCGATTCAGATTTAGGAGAATATATTGTGCAGCTTCGTAAAGAACCGCCAAGTCATATTGTGTTGCCAGCCATTCACCTTAAAAAAGAAGATGTCAGTGAAACTTTCCACGAACATCTGGGAACTGAAAAAGGAAATTTTGATCCTCAATATTTAACAGAATCAGCAAGACGAGAACTTCGTGATACGTTTTTAACGCGCAAAGCCGCTTTAACAGGAGTAAATTTTGCCATTGCCGAAACAGGTGAGTTTGTAGTTTGTACCAACGAAGGAAATGCAGATATGGGAGCGCATTTAGCCGATGTTCACATTGCCTGTATGGGATTTGAAAAACTGATTCCTGAGCGTAAACATTTAGGCGTTTTCCTAAGATTATTGGCCAGAAGCGCAACGGGACAACCGATCACTACTTTTTCAAGTCATTTTAAGAAACCAAGAGACGGAAAAGAAATTCATATTGTAATTGTCGATAATGGAAGAAGCACACAATTAGGCAGAGCAGATTTCAGAAACTCTTTAAAATGTATTCGTTGTGGTGCTTGTATGAACACTTGTCCGGTGTACAGAAGAAGTGGCGGACATAGTTATCATAATGCCGTTGCGGGACCAATTGGGTCGATTTTAGCGCCTAATTTAGACATGAGCAAAAATGCCGATTTACCTTTTGCAAGTACTCTTTGTGGTTCTTGTACTAATGTTTGTCCGGTTAAAATTGATATTCACGACCAGTTATACAAATGGCGTCAGGTTTTGGTAAAGGAAGGGCATACGCCCACTTCAAAAACGATGGCAATGAAAACGATGGCAACCGTTTTAGCGAATCCAACGGTATTTAATTTGGCTGGAAAATCGGGAAGATTTGTAATGAAAAATATTCCGGGATTAGTGAATAATAAAATGAACAAATGGTACGACCAGCGCGAAATGCCAGAAGTTCCAGAGGAATCTTTTAGAGAATGGTACAAGAAAAATTCAAGAGAATCTAAAGCAAATAAAAATGAGTAGTAAAGCTGAAATTTTACAAAAAATAAAAAACAGTCAACCGAGTGGAATTGCTGATTTACCTAATTTAAATGTTTTAGGTTCTGATCAGTTTGATGTTTTTGAAATGTATAAAACAGTATTGAAAAACATTGGAGGAAATCCGATAGAAGTTGTTGATTATAATGAAGTACTAACGTATATCAAGAATAATTATCCACTTGAAAAACGAATTATAACTACACTTCCGGAACTTTCTGAAATTGCACTTTTGGGCTGGACAAATGATGATCCGCATTCGCTTAAAGATGTGGAATTAACGATTATAAAAGCGGATTTTGGAGTAGCTGAAAACAGTGCACTTTGGGTAACAGATGCTATTTTAGGACAACGTGTCGCTCCTTTTATAACACAATATTTAGCGATTATCGTAAATAAAAAAGACCTTATTCCAACAATGCATCAGGCTTACGACAGAATTGGAAATCAGGAATATGGTTTCGGAACTTTTATCGCCGGGCCTTCTAAAACTGCTGATATTGAACAGTCATTGGTTTTGGGTGCTCATGGAGCTAGGGGATTAGTTGTTTTTTTGATGGAGTAAGTTACACAGGCTCGCACTAGCATTTGGCTTTAAACACAAAATACAAAAATGTTTGTAATTGGATTTCGAAATGTTATTTGCTTTTTTGTGCCGAAAAGTAATCTACAGCATCATTAATAGCTGAATCTATAGTTTGGTATTTCATTTTAAATGAATGAATGGACTTTTCATTACAATAAAAATTATCAATACAAAGAGCCTTCATATTGGTAGAACTAAGATTAGTTTTTATTTTGAAAAGCCGCATTAGATCGCCAAAATACCCTAGTAAAGTTAAACCACATTTTGGAATTTTAATCATTACAGGTTTTTGGTTGGTGATATTATTTAGCTTTTTGAAAAATTGAAAATAACTTAAATTTTCATTTGCAATAAGATATTTTTGACCATTTTCAGCAGCTGTAAAACTCTTAATAACGGCATTTGAAACGTCTTTTACGTGAACGAAATTTTTTCCTCCCGGAGGATAGAAAACAATCTTTTTTTTCCATCCCATTAAAATAATTTTTCCGGAACTTGGCTTTGAATCATAAGCACCAATCATAAAAGTGGGCTGCAGCAGAATGACATCAGTTTTATGAATATTTTCAAGCAAAAATTGTTCCGCTTCAAACTTACTAATTGCATAGAATGAATCAGTAAAAGGCTTTTTCATTGCTTTTAGTTCATTCCCTAAAACGGCTAGAGATCCAAAACCCAGTGTATTTGCAGTGCTAACAAAAACAAACTTTTTAACACCACAACAAACAGCAGCATTAAACAATTGTTTTGTAGTCTCGTAATTAATTTTTCTATATCTATCATAAGTAGTTAGGCTTTGACTCGTTTCGGCAGCAACATGAATTACAATATCAATATCCTTTAAGAATGGTGTTAGATCATCAAATAAGTTTCCCTGAATGAGTTCAAGATTTTGATGATTTGGCCCTATAAATTTTGCCTTATCACGTATTAATCCTTTTACAATAAAATTCTTAAGCAAAAGATCTTCTACTAGATTTGAGCCAAGTAAACCGTTAATTCCTGTAACAAAGACTTTTTTCATTATTCGATTTCTCTTTTTATAGCTCTTGTCATTAAGGGTAACCTTATTGCAATTGGCAAAATTTTTAATAACGCCCAACTTATGGGATTTACCATGATTACAGAATCTTTCTTGAATAATTGTTGGATACAATACTGCGCTACTTTTTCAGGATCCAGTAATGTTAGTTTTCCCAGTAAGCCTTGTTTTTCAATTCTTGCTGTAATCTCGGCGCTAGTTTTCATAGCGCCAGGATTTACAACACTAACAAAAACATTGGTGTCTTTTAATTCCTCATTCAATCCTCTTGAGAAAGAATGAATAAAGGTTTTAGAAGCCGGGTAAACAGTTTTATATCCAATAGGGGAGAAAGCCGCCATACTTGATACATTGAGTATGTAGGCTTGTTTTTGTCTTAATAAATTAGGTAATAACTGATGTGTTAATATTGATGTTGCCACAACATTTACCTGCATTATGGTATTGATATAGTCAACTTTGGCATCGACAAATTTTTTCGTTCCGCCAGTTCCGGCATTGTTGATTAATATAGAAATGTTGAAATTATTATTGATCCAATTAGCTAGTGATATGACATTAGCACAAACTGATAAATCAATTTCAAATGGAGCTGTTTTAACCTCGTATTTAAGCTCTATTTCTTTTGAAAGATTTAGTAGCCCCTGATCAGGTAAACTAACCAGTACAAGATTCATTTTTCTTTTGGCAAATTCCAATGCAAACTCTTTTCCTAATCCCTGACTTGCGCCAGTTATTACTACAAATTGTTCTTCTGATTTTTTTTCGAATGGCATGATATCAAATTTATAAAAGCAAAGGTAGATTTGATTATAGCCGTAAATGTGCGTGTTTATAAACAGAAACTATTTTAAGGTTGTTTCTAAAAGGTTTATTTATAAGGGGTTATTTTGTTTTAAGGTCGAAGTTATAAATCCGTTCTCTTTTTTTTGAATTCGGAAGGAGTTTGATTGGTAATTTTTTTAAATGTGCTATTAAATGATGTCTTTGAATTAAAACCAGATTCATAAGCAATACCTAAAATAGAGAAATGCTTCATTTTATCATTTACTAACAATTTTTTTGCTCTTTCTACGCGATACTTATTTATGAAATGAAAGAAATTTTCGTTAAAACCGGAATTAATAGCATAAGATACCTGATGAGGCGTGCTCTTAACCAATTCTGATAATTTAATTAGATTTAACTCGCTGTCCAGATAAGGCTGTTGCTCCAGCATTACCTGATGTAGTTTTATTTTAAGCGCAACTAGTTCCTCATCAGAAACAACCTTTCGTTTTGCTTCAATTAAGTCTTCTTGTTCATTAATTAAAATAATCTGAGAACGTTGTTTTTCGTCTAATGGGAAAATTTCTTTTTGTTTTAAAGAATAATGGGAAATAATTAAAATAATGATGAATGAAATTCCATTTAAAAATATGTTTAATGTTGACAAAAAGAAAAACATATTGTAAATAGTAATAATTATGCTCATTAAAAATAATGATAAAATTATGTATTCTAGCCAGCTAAGATCTATTTCATTAGCGTTGGAAGAAAAAACTAAGGTGTTTTTCTTGTGTTTTCGAATTTTTAAATAAGAAGCGAGGACATAAAAAAGTGATTGAATCAACATTAATACAATAGAAAACAAATGCACAAATGCGGAGCTTTTTATCGAAAGGATAACCAATAAAGCTAAAAAAATAAAGGGAAGAATGAGGTATTTTAGATCGTACTTACTGAATTTGTAATTTGGATTTGTAAAAAATACAATACTGAAATACAATACCAGCGGAGTAAAAAATTGTATAAAATGGATTATGACATTCAGGTATACATTTATTTTAGAAAACCCTATTAGTAAAGCCAATTCATCCATCCAAAAAGTAGCCCATAAAAGTAAAAAGACTCCAAAGCAAAAATTAGCTTTCTTGTTTACATTTAACGGATTGGTGATTTTAAGAAAAGAGAGCAAAATAAGAGAACCAAAAATTAGAATTATGATAAGGTTATTAAGTCCTGTTACATTCATACTTTCTTTTTTTTAAATTCTGTTTGTCTTGGTATTAGCAAAGTTATTGTTTTGTTTTAACTTTTCTATTATACTGCTTTAGTAAATTAACAGTTGATTTTTACTGCATTGTTGCTACTTCAGTTTCCAAAGTACAAGAATAAATCCTGAAATTTCATTTTAATGCGTTGAAGGTATGAGAACAGGATTACACAATATTTTTTTTAGATTATAATAGCAAAAAGACTTTCTAAAGTAAAAATTGACTGTATTTGCATTTCTTGATTTATAAAGCTTTATGGGCCTATTTTTTTATAGGTATAGATTTGTTAAAAAGATAGGCGAAGTATAAAATCTTATAAGATAAGAAGTAATGCGATTTTTATCTGTTTGTTTTTATGAAATATCTATAAAATTAACTTATAATTGTACTTTTTACACTCAGGCAAAAAAAAATTATTTTGAAGTATTTTGTTTTACATCTTCTTTTTTTAATTGGTTTTTCTTCTGTATGCTTTGCACAGGATAATCCTATAAAATTTCTTGATATTTCTGATGGTTTGTCTAACAATTCTGTAACCACCATTTTTCAGGATAGTGATGGTTATCTTTGGTTTGGAACTTATGATGGATTAAATCGTTATGATGGTTATAATTTCAAAGTTTTCCGAAACAGAATCAATGACGAAAAATCACTCCTTTTTAATACCATTTATAATATTGAAGGCGATTCCAGAAAAAACATTTGGGTTGGAGGTTCAAATGGTATCTGTATTTACAATAAAAGAACAGCAACATTTCATCCGGTAGAATATGTTTTGTCCAACAAAAAGCCTAAAGTTTTAAAAGATATTATTCATCAGATGCGATCAGTTTCTACTGAGCTTGTTTTGGTCGCTTCTCAGAATTTAGGTTTAATTGCTTTTGAGAACGGTTCTTTTGTCGGGAAACAAATTCCGCTAAAAGTTTTAGGAAACAATATCAGCATTAATAATTATGATGCCATTGCTATTCAGGACGACAAGAAAAAAGGCCATTCCTGGATATATGTTCGTAATGTTGGAATTTGCAGTTACAATTATCAATCAAAAAGTCTAAAGTCAGTTTTCTCCTTTTCAAAAGAAGTGAAAGCAATGAAATTGGCCTCTGATGGAAATCTTTGGCTTGGAACCGATGAAGGAATTTTTATGTTCAATACAAAGTCCGGTGCGCTTTCAGAGAATTATTTTTCGAATAAATGCAGTGTTACGGATATTCTTTTGGACAAGAAAAATGAAATCTGGATCACAACAGACGGCTGTGGTATTTACAAAATTATCGGAACAAATAAAAAAGCCAGTTCATACAATGTTGTAAACGATGTACAATTGGCAAAAAGTAACTCGGTTTGGAGTTTGTACGAAGATAAGTCCGGAAATAAATGGTTTGGTTCCTTACGTGGTGGTATAAGTATGCTGAGTAATACGCCTAAATATTTTAAAAGCGTTCGTTATAATGCGGCGAATCCTGCCGAAAACTTTATTTTATCTTTTTGTGAAGATGAAAAGAAAAATTTGTGGGTAGGTACAGATGGTGCAGGATTGAAATATTGGAACCGAAAAACAAATACCTATAGTAATTACAGCAATAAATTATCGAGTCCCTTTATTACCGGAATTGTCAGGGATAATAATAACGATATTTGGTTGTCAACCTGGAACGGCGGGGTAAATAAGATTAATGCGAACAATAATACCGTTACCCAATATTCTTGTTTAAATCCTTTTACCAAACAAATTGAAAAGAAAATTTGGCTGGTATATAAAGATTCAAAATCTAACATTTGGGCGAGCGCAACAAATGAAGGTTGTTTGTATTGGTTTGACAGATCCAAAAATGGTTTCGTTCTTTTTGATAAATCGATTACGAATCTGCAATCTTTAACGGAAACCAGTGACGGAAAACTTTGGGGAGGAAATTATACGACTTTATTCTCTTTCGAAAAAAATAGCAGAAAAATTTCTAAAACAGTTATAGGAAACCCAATAAGATGCATTCATGAAGACAAAGACAAAAATCTGTGGTTGGGTACTCAGGAAGGTGGCTTATTACTATTTGACCGAAAAACAAATACCTTCAAAAGATTAACTACAGACGACGGTTTGCCATCAAATACGATTTTGCGATTACTTGAAGACAAAGAAGGGAATCTTTGGATGAGTACTTATAATGGAGTTTGCCGATTTGACAAGAAACAAAAAACCTTCCGTAATTTTTCTGTAAATGATGGTCTGCAAAGCAATCAGTTTAGTTTTAATGCGGGAATTAAATTATCGACAGGAGAATTTTTGTTTGGAGGAATTAACGGTTTCAATATCTTTTTTCCGGAAGCAATCAAAGGATTCAATCAGCAGAATAATTTGCTGCTGACAGATTTCTATGTAAACAATCAGCCCATTGAAGAAAGCAAAAATGATTTGGTTTCTAAATGGGAATCGGGTAAAATAAAAGAAGTGAGCCTGCCGTACGATCAGACTACTTTATCACTTGAATTTGTTGCATTAGATTATAACAATGCCGACAAAATAAATTATGCGTATTATTTAGAAGGCTGGGATGCGCAATGGAATTATGTGGGGCAGGCCCGAAAAGCAAATTATGCGAGATTAACCGAAGGGAAATATACTTTTAAAGTAAAAACTACCAATTTTAAAGGTGGATGGAATAAAGAAATAAGTCTTGTAAGAATAGAAATTTTACCACCCTGGTACAGAACATGGTGGGCATATTCTTTGTATTTATTAGCGCTGGCCGGAATTCTTTTTGCGTATTTGGAATATCATAAAAATAAAGAAAAACTAAAATACAAAGTAAAAATTGCAGAACTGGAAAGCAAGAAAGAAAAAGAAGTTGCCGAAAAACAATCGTCAATGTTTACTTATATCTCGCATGAGTTTAGAACGCCGCTTTCGCTGATTATAAATCCGCTGAAAAAAGCAGTTCAGAAAGAAAGTGTTCAAAACGGATCTTCGGGAAGTGACCTGGCAATTGCCCATCGAAATGCCCGCAGACTTTTGAGTCTCGTAGATCAGCTTTTGCTTTTTAGAAAAGCCGAAAATGATGCTGACTCGCTTAGATTATCGTCCATAAATGTAAATAGTTTATGCAACGAGGTATATCAATGTTTTGTCAATCAGGCAAAGGATAAAAATATTCAATACAACTTTCATATTCCGGATCACGAAATTATAATTATCGGCGACTATGAAAAAATTGAAATTTCATTATTCAATTTAATGTCTAATGCTTTTAAATACACGCACATTGGTGGTGAAATTAATCTTAAACTGACAGAAACAACTAATGAAGTAATATTGGAAATCTCTGATAATGGCGATGGAATTGAGAAAAAGGATATTGAGGTTATTTTTGAGAAATTCAAACAAATCAATTCGAAAGTTTCGGTAGGAACTGGTTTCGGAATTGGGCTTTATATTGTAAAATATTTTGTAGAAAAACATAAGGGAATCGTAAGCTGCAGCAGTGAAGTTGGAAAAGGCAGTACATTTAAGCTAACATTTCTAAAAGGAAATAGTCATTTTGAAAATGCCGAGATTACTAATAATGCACCACAAAGAAGTCAGTTGTTTGATGAATTAAGCGAAGATGATTTAGAAGAAAATGTGACTATGCTAAATCCAACTTCTGCAGAAAATGATTTTCAAACAATCATGCTGACTGATAAACGTACCGTTTTAATTATTGACGACAATGCCGAAATCAGAGCCTATCTGATTAAACTGTTCTCAGAAAATTACATGGTTTACAGTGCTGAAAACGGTGAAGAAGGATTGAAACTTACCAAAAAACGCATGCCGGATCTGGTGATCAGCGATATCACGATGGAACAAATGGACGGTTTAGAGTTATGCCGTAAAATAAAGGAAAGTGATAGTTTATCTCATATCCCGGTTATTTTATTGACAGCATCTAAGAATCCGGAAACGCACTTGCAGGGAATTACAGATGGTGCCGATGATTATATTACAAAACCTTTTGATGATGATATTTTAGTTGCCCGCGTAGAATCGTTGTTGCGTAACCGAAGTAATTTGCGCACTTATTTCTTAGACAGTATAACGCTAAAAGAAAATACTCAGAAAGTTCCGGTTGAATATCAGGAAATTTTGAAAAAGTGCATTGATATTGTTGAAGCCAATATTCACAAAAGAGATTTTACAATTAAAAACTTTGCACTCGAAATGGGAATGAGCCACAGAACACTTTATACTAAAATCAAGATTATTTCTGGTCAGACCTTAAATGCGTTTATCCGTTCAGTTCGAATTCGAAGAGCCGCAATGTTGATGCTGACAGAAGATATGAATATCGCACAGGCAAGTGCCGAAGTTGGTTTTGAAGACTCGAAATATTTCAGACAGCAGTTTGTAAAACTCTTCGGGATGACACCTTCAGAATACATCAAAAAGTATAAGAATTCTTTTAATTCTGACTTGAATATCATTAAATAAGTATCTTTTAGAATTTTTGTTCTTTGAATACTCTTTTGTTTTTTGCAGAAGAGGGCAAGAATCTTTGAAAAAATTCAAACGTTTTAGTTATAAATCGAATATTTTTCA
Source organism: Flavobacterium sp. LC2016-12 (assembly GCF_015351595.1). GTDB lineage: Bacteria > Bacteroidota > Bacteroidia > Flavobacteriales > Flavobacteriaceae > Flavobacterium. The sequence goes on from NZ_JADKPT010000008.1 coordinate 191,143, forward strand.
ATAATTACGAATTTTGTAAAAATACATGATTATTTTTTTGTACTTGTTAATTTTAAATCTAAAATAATGGTTAATTTCCATTTTGACCTCCTTTTTTTTCCATTTTACCCCTCCTTAGAAGCGCGTATTACATATTTCTTTGCACTTATAGTAATCTATTTAACTAGTTACTGTGTGATAAATAAGTGTTTATTTTTTTTGGTAAGTTTTTAATCCGCTTAAAGAATGGGCCTTCTTTAAGATAAGATTGTAAGAGTTGGTTTTACGTATTACTTATCGACCCGCAATTAAAAAATTGCGGGTTTAAAAAATAAAAATAAAGACTTTTTGTATTGTGAATTAGCAATTCGTTTAGAGGAAAAAAATAAAAAAAAGAATATTAACCAAACTTTACTAAAATGACAAAAACCAAACCATTGCCTTTTGATTGTCCTTTTTCTTTATCAAAAATAGAAAGACAATCCAGATTCTCTTCAAAAATGAGTTTACCTCATTTTCAACAACAAACTTTACTAGCATAAAACAAACTAAACTAACCTAACCCTAAAATTTGAGAGATGAAAAAAAATATATTTTTATTTTTTCTTGCCCTTTTTGCCGTCCTTTTTACCGGATGTCAAAATAATGAATCTGGTTTTCCTAGCTCTGATGATCCTACAGTTGTAGTTTCGACCAAAGAGATTTATGGAGCACCAAGCCGAAAATTCGAAATTAAAGCTGCTCTGGCAGATGATTTAGGATTAAAAAGTGTTCAAATTCAAATTCCTGAATTATCACTTGATAAAGTGATCACGTTTGCAACAAGTCCGTTGCTTGAAACTTACGACTTAAGTTACTTCTTCGAAATTCCTGCAAACCGCGGAACTTCTGAAGCTTTCAAAATAAAATTGATTATAACCGATGTTTCCGGAAATGTCGTTAATGAAGAAATCAACCTTCGTTTAGACGGAGAATTTGCTGCGCCATCTATAAGTATGGTTACTCCAAAAGAAGGAGCTGTTATTTTATTGTCAACAAGTAATGAAATGCCGGTAAATTTTGTAGTAAATGATGATTCAGGAATCGATTATGTTCAGGTAAAATGTGAGGCTTTAGGTATTGACGAAATGGTTCAATTAACTGGAGCGCCTCAATCTTATACTTTCAACAAAACGTACACATTACCTGTAACAGCTGCAAATTATGTTTTAACTATTACGGCTAAAGATAAATTTACGATTCCGAATACAGGATCTTTAAATATCAATATAGTAGCGACAAACGAATATCCGGCAATCTATTTATGCGATCAGCCAAAAGGTACGAACCTGACTACTGATGCTGTGGGTGTGCCAATGTATTTCCACGAGAAAAACGGACAGGATTTCGAATTTAAATATTATGCTGATAAAGACAATAAAGAGATTTATTTCTTAGGTCAGGAAGCGGACTTTGCCCCACATTGTTTCGGTTTAAATGCCGCTGGAGGATTAGTAGATGATGTGGCTTCAACGCCAATTATTTTGCCGACAAAAGGATATTATAACATAAAAGTAAATCCAAATACATTGGCATATACTGTGACAAAATACACACCTTCAAGCAAAGTTTGGGCTGATGTTGCCAACGGATTATGGCATGATGATGAAGCACTAAGAAGACCATTTGTGAGTGTTTGCGGTGGCGGAATTGACGGTGCAAACTGGGATACCTGGAACGCATGGGTAACGACAAAACTTCACCTGGCGAATAATGCTGCAAACCCTTATCAATTAGTTGGAGAATATACTTTAACAGGACAAATGGAAGCGACTTTTACGGGTCAGTGGTGGAGTCCGTCATGGAGATTAATTAAAAATGGTATCTGTACCATGTCGCCTGGAGAAAACGGAAATGCTAAATATCCAGCAGCTCCCGGAGTTTATAAAGTAGTTCTTGATACAGAGTTAGAAAGAATATTTATAACAAAAAAATAAGTTGTTATGACTTTGTTATAACATTTAATTAATAAAACAGCTTACTATGAAATTTAAATATATATGGTTTTTTATAGCCCTTATGTGCACAGCTGCATCATTTGGGCAAATAAAAGTAACAGGTAGCGTTACGGACAAGGGCGCCGTACCAATTCCGGGAGTGAATATAGTTGTAAAAGGAACAGCTACTACTGCGGCAACAGATTTTGATGGAAAATTTACCATCACTGTTCCTAATAAAAATGCTCAAATCGAATTCTCATTTGTTGGTTTTTCTAACAAAACAGTTCAGGTTGGCGATAAAACATCTTTTGATGTTGTACTGGAAGAATCAAGCCAGGCATTAGATGAAATTGTTGTTGTAGGTTACGCCGCTGTAAAAAAGAGCGATGTAACGAGTTCGATTTCTTCTATTAAAGGAAAAGAACTTCAAACAATGACGGTTGGTAACGTTGCAGAATCTTTACAAGGAAAAGTTTCCGGAGTTCAGGTTACAGGACAAGGAGGTCCGGGCGCACAGCCAAGAGTATTGATTCGTGGTATTTCTACAGTAAATTTAAGTACAGATCCGCTTTATGTGGTAGATGGTATTCCGATGGGAACAAGCATCAATTTCTTAAGTAATAATGAAATTGAATCTATGGAGGTTTTAAAAGATGCTTCCGCAAGTGCAATTTACGGTTCTCGTGCATCAAACGGAGTTATCCTGATTACAACTAAAAAAGGAAAAGTAGGTAAAACAAGATTCAACTTTGATACAAGTTCAGGAATGCAAATCATGAACAACCCTTATAATATGGCCAATGCCGAAGGTTATGCAACGATTATGAATAAAGCATACAACAATTCGGGATATGCAGATTATTTGCCAAATCCTTCTCAATACAGAGGAAAAACAACAGATTGGTGGAAAGCCGGAATTAGAGGCGGAGCACCTGTAGTCAATGCTTCTTTAGGAGTTAGCGGAGGTTCTGAAAAACATACTTATGCAATTAGCATGAACTATTACGATGCAGAGTCTATCTATGAAGTGGGAGGTTGGGAAAGAATTACTTTGAGAATTGCCAATGATTTTAAATTCTCAGATAAATTTTCTGCTGGAATCACTTTAAATCCACGTTATGAAACTTATGGACAGCCTGGAAACTGGGCAGATTTTGATAAAATTGACCCAATTACGCCAATTTACAAGCCAGCAGACCAATTAACAGGTGATGAAAACGAATACAGCATCTATGCGCGTTCACCTTCGTATATATGGAATCCAGTGGCATCTGTAAAAAGATATGATGATTTTACTGATCAGTATAACTTAAATACAAATGGGTATTTACAATACGCACCAATCAAAGGTTTAGTAATTCGTACACAGGCTTCTATAGAAGTGGGTGACAAAGTAAGAAGCAGGTTCAGACCCGATTTCATCATTGATGCAGCACACGAAAAAGAAGAGATCAATAAAGTCGAAAGATGGGCTACAACAAATGTAGACTGGACATGGCAAAATACAGTTACCTATTCCAGAACGTTTGCAGAAAAACACAATGCGTCCTTAATGGTTGGTAATACAATGGAGGAATACAATGGTAGTGATGTCTGGGGTTATGGAGAGGGAGTGCCTAATAACTCTGATTTAATGAGAGAAGTAAATGCTTCTACCAAAAACCGTGATAGTGGCGGTAACAGCTGGTCAAGTTCATTAATGTCTTACATTTCTCGTTTTTCTTATAACTACGACAGTAAATATTACTTCACAGGAACGTTCAGACGTGATGGTTCTTCTAAATTTATGACGAACAACAAATGGGCAAATTTCCCATCAGCTTCTGTTTCATGGAGAATTCTGAATGAAGGATTTATGGAATCTACCAAAGATGTTTTAAGTGATCTTAGATTTAGAGCTGGTTGGGGTAAAGTGGGTAACCAGGGTTTACCAACAGCAGTTTATCAGTCCAACATCGGGCAAGGATTTTATCCTATTGGAGATGTTGTTGCAGATACTTCATTTCCTTCTTCTATGGCAAACAAAGATATTAAATGGGAAACTGTTGAAGATATGAGTTTTGGAATTGATTTCGGATTATGGAAAAATAAGCTTTCAGGATCATTAGAATATTATCAAAAGAAGACACATGATATGTTATTCCTGAAGCAATTTCCAGCTTACAGCGGATTCCCTAGTAATGCAACAATCTGGACAAACGTAGGTTCTATGCAATCCAGCGGTATTGATTTATTGATTTCTTATAAAGATAAAAAAGGCGATTTTACTTATGGTGCAGATGTAACTTTTACAACGGTAGATGTTGAAATGTTGTCTTTATCTTCTGATAGCGAAAAATTGTACGGAGCTGCTAACAGAACTTTGACTGTTAAAGGTGAGGAGCCAGGATATTTCTACGGATATGTAGCCGATGGTTTATTCCAAAATCAAACTGAATTAAATTCTCATACAGATGAGCACGGAACAAAATTACAGCCTTATGCAAAAGAAGGAGATGTTCGTTTTAAAGATGTAAACGGTGACGGAAAATTAGACGATAAAGACCGTACAAAAATTGGTTCTCCCTGGGCGGATTACAACATCGGATTGAATTTGAATTTTGCCTACAAACAATTTGATTTGGTTGCTAATTTTTATTCTAGTATTGGAAATGATATCGTAAATACAAACATTTCAGATTTATACAATGGTGCAAGTTTAACCAACAAAGTAAACGGATTAGACCAAATGGCCTGGCACGGAGAAGGAACTTCGAATTCTGTTCCTCGTTTGTCTAAAGATGACAACAATGAGAACTACACTAAATTCTCTTCTTTATACGTAGAAGATGGTTCTTATGTACGTATGAAAAACTTACAATTAGGATTTTCATTCTATAATAAATTTGGCTTAGATAAACTTAGAATTTCTCTATCAGGTCAAAATTTATGGACATGGACGAAGTACACAGGAGTTGATCCGGAAGTTGCTGGAGGAGATCCTAATCAGGGTGACGCAGTAAAAGGATCAGGATTTGGAGGATGGAATTATCCGGTACAGCCAACAATTTTGATGGGTCTTAATGTAGCATTTTAATAAAAAACGAACATGAAAAAAATAATTTTATCAATAATAGCTTTAGCTGCAGTTGCAGTTTCCTGCTCTGATTTTATTGAAAAAGACGAAAGAGGAAAACAAACCCTGGAGAACTATTTTCAAACAGCACAGGAATGCGAGAATTATGCAAACGAATTAACACGCAGATTGTTAATCACTAACGATTGGTGGGTATTGGTTGCGCCAAGAGTTACCAACGAAATGTCGACTGATGACGCCTGGATGGGTAACACTGGTCAGGACAATAGTGCGCACAGACCAAGCTCGCAATATATTATTTCGCCGGATAATATGGGGGATATGAATAGTAGTTATACCGCTCATTTCTATACAATTCAGTCGGCAAATATTGGTCTGGAGAAAATGGCTTTGGCTCCAATTTCTGAGTCGCAGAAGAATCAATATATGGGAGAATCATTATTTGTTCGTGCGTATTGCTATTATGAATTAGTAAACCTTTTTGGAGGCGTTCCTTTATATACATCAGTATTAGGAACCAATGATTTAAAGTTAGAGCGCAGTTCTGCAGAAGCTGTTTATGCGCAAATTGAAGCTGATCTTAAAGAGTCTGCTGCAAAATTAGAAACTATTCCGGTTAATAGAAGCGGAAGAATAAACAAATGGGCTGCTTATGCTTTATTGGCTCGTGTTTCTTTATTTCAGGAAAAATGGGCAGAAGCGAAACAATATTCAAACAAAGTAATTACAGAAGGTCCTTATTCATTAGAAAGTGATTTTCTAAACATTTGGAATGTAAATAATCACAATGGTGTTGAGTCCATTTTGGAAGCTCAATCTTCTGATGTACAAAACAAAAGTTTAGGTTCTGCATTACCAACATTGGCGGGAGCGAGAGGTGAAGACAAAAAATATTTCCCAAGTAATGATGCTCAGGATGTTTTGGACGGTTGGGGATGGTGTATGCCAACCAGCGATTTAGAGAATGCTTACCTGTCTGAAAATGATGTTATTCGTCGTAGAAGTACCATTACAAAATGGGGAGAAGCAGCTTATGGAGATGAGGTTTTAAATCCAACACATAAATTCAGTCTTAATGATAATAAATCAGGACGTATCTGCCGTAAATATTATATTCCGATAGCAACACGCCGTGCTTTAGATAACAAAGATGGACACTTGCCATTGAATGTTCCATTGATTCGTCTGGCTGAAATGTATCTGACAAGAGCTGAAGCAAGCTTCCATACAACCGGAGATGCATTAGGAGATATTAACATTATTAGAGCGCGTGTAAAATTAGAACCAAAAACGGGTCTGGCTGGTCCAGCTTTGTTGAAACAAATCTACAAAGAGCGTCGTTTGGAGTTGGCTTTTGAAGGATTACGTTTGTTTGATATTCGTCGTGAAAAAGATCCAACTACAGGAAAACGAGTTATCGAAACCCTGATGGGACCAAACGGAACTTTCGTTCAATACAACTTAAATTCTACAGATCCTTATGAAACTACAAACTTGAGAGAACCGCAGGATAAAGGAATCAACTTTAATCCGGCTAAAAATTTATTATGGCCAATTCCTCAAATGGAAATTGATTTAAGTGGAGGATTAATCAAACAAAATCCTGGATACTAATGAGAATTATAAATAACAAAAAAGTAAGTCTGCTATGTGCAGGCTTGCTTTTCGCTAATGCTTTGTTCGTTAGTTGCGACTCTGAAAAATCAGATGATTCAGGTGCTGAAAATGCAATTGCTGAATTAAGTGTAAATCTGGATATGAACCTTCAGACAATGGAAAGTTTTGGAGCTTCTGATGCCTGGCAATGTAATTTCATTGGGAAAAATTGGCCTTCTGATAAAAGAAACAAAATGGCCGATTTGCTTTTCAGTAGAGAATTAGATGCTAACGGAAATCCAAAAGGAATCGGATTATCATTATGGCGTTTTAATCTGGGAGCAGGAAGCACAGAACAAGGCGATGCCAGTGATATTGGTGACGAATGGAGACGTACCGAATGTTTTACAACAAACGGAGTTGCTTATGACATGAACAAACAAGCCGGACAGGTTTGGTTTATGAAAGCGGCAAAAGAACGTGGTGTCGAAAAATTATTAGCTTTTACCAATAGTGCACCAGTTTACCTGACTCAAAATGGAAAAGCGCATGCCAGCATCAAAGAATTTTATAATTTGAAAGAAGGAAAAATGCCAGAGTTGGCTGATTTTTGGGCTACATCTTTAGATAAATTAAAAACGGAACACGGTTTAACAATCGATTATGTGAGTCCGTTTAACGAGCCGCAATACGAGTGGGACGGTTCAGGACAAGAAGGTTCGCCAGCAACCAATACAAATATTTACAGTTTTGTAAATGTATTGTCTCCAAAATTAGAGTCTAAAGGACTTACGGCTCAAATTGTTGTTGGAGAAGCAGGAGCTTATGAAGCTTTATACAAAACAGTTTCAGGAAAAGAAAGCAGATCCAATCAGATTGATTATTTCTTTGGAGTAAATTCTGCTAAAAAAATATCAGGATTATCGAATGTAAAGAAAACCATTTCCGGACACAGTTACTGGCAGGCATGGCCTTTGAGCGAACTGGTTTCATCAAGACAACAGGCCGCTTCAAGAATTCAGTCAACTGGCGGAGTTAGTTTATGGTCTTCAGAATATTGTGTTTTAGAAAACCCGGGAACATCAGAATTGCCAGGAGGCGGAGGTGCAGGAAGAGATTTAGGAATGTCATTGGCACTTTGGACTGCCCGTATTATCAGTACAGATATCGCTGTTGGAGGCGTTACATCATGGCAATGGTGGACAGCAATTAGCCGTGGCGATTACAAAGACGGATTAATTCACGTGGATGATAATGCAAGCAATGGAGCCGGAGATGCAAACTATTGTAAAAATGACGGATACATTAGAGATTCAAAAACACTTTGGGCATTAGGAAATTTCTCCTTTTTCGTAAAACCGGGAATGGTAAGAGTTCAAATTCCAAGTGTAGATAATGCCACTTCCGTGAATGGTGTAATGGTAACAGCGTACAAAGATGCAGCAACAAAGAAATTAGTTGTTGTAGCAGTTAACATTGGCAAATCGGCGAAAGCCTACAAATTAAATCTTGCAGGAGGAGCTTTGGCAGACAATAAATTTACGCCTTATACGACTTCTGAAACTTTTAGCTTGAAAAAAGGTGTAGCTGTGGATGCTTCAAATTTTGTAATCCCTGCAAAGTCAATTGTGACTTATGTGGGAACATATAAATAGGAAGGTGCAGAGGTACAGAGGTTCAAAGTTGCAAAGGTTTTTAACTTGATTATGCAAACCTCTGTCAAAGGCGAACAACGACAGTTCGTGAATAAAAATTACAAAGAATAAGAAATGAGAAAAATATATATCTCGCTTTTATTGGTTACCAGTTCGTTGTCTTTTGGACAACGAACGGCAACCATAAGCACTGATAATGTTGTACAAACCATGGATGGTTTTGGAGGCTCTGATGCCTGGAGATGCCAATTTGTGGGGAAATGGCCAGAACAGAAAAAAAATGCCATTGCCGACTTACTTTTTAGCAAAGAATTCGATGCGCAGGGAAATCCAAAAGGAATTGGTCTTTCGATCTGGAGATTTAATCTGGGAGCGGGAAGCACAGAACAGGGAGAAAAAAGTAAAGTTTCAGACGAATGGAGAAGAAGTGAATCTTTTTTGCAGGCCGATGGCACTTATGATTTCTCAAAGCAAGAAGGTCAAAGATGGTTTTTGCAGGCGGCTAAAAAACGAGGCGTTGAAAAATTCCTGATCTTCACCAACAGTCCTCCAGTTTATATGACCAGCAACGGATTATCTTTTGCCTCTCAAAAGAATAAACTGAATCTAAAAGATGGTGCAATTCCAAAATTTGCCGATTTCTTAGTTCAAAGTATTCAGGGATTAGAGAAAAAAGAAGGAATAAAATTCGACTATGTTAGTCCGATAAACGAGCCGCAATGGGAGTGGATGCCCAAACATGGCGACACCAACAGTCAGGAAGGAACTCCAGCAACCAATCAGGAAATTTATGATTTGACCAAATCACTTTCAGAAAAATTAAAAGCTCAAAAAATGAGTACCGAGATTGTAATTGCTGAAGCCGCACAAATCAATTATTTATATGAAAATGTAAATGGTGAAAATCGTGACAATCAGATTGATTATTTTTTCGGAAAAACAAAAACAAACATTGCGAAACTTCCAAATGTTAAACATGTAATATTAGGTCACAGTTATTTTACAACCTGGCCAATTGACAAACAAGTTTTAAGTCGAAAATTGATCGCTGCAAATGTGAAACAAAATCCCGGTTTGAAATATTGGCAGTCTGAATACTGTATTTTAGAAAATCCAGGTGAAGCTGAAATCCCTGGAGGTTCAGGAGGAGGCAGAGATTTAGGAATGCAAACAGCTCTGTTCGTAGCACGATTAATTCATAATGATATTGCTGTTGCAAATGCGGCTTCATGGCAATGGTGGACCTCTATAACCCGTGTGGATTACAAAGATGGATTAATCTATTTGGATGATGGAAAAAGCAACGGAGGAACAGCCCCGGATTACGTGAGAAATGATGGTGAATTTCATGATTCAAAATTGCTTTGGGCCTTAGGAAATTACTCTTTGTTCGTGCGTCCGGGAATGCTGAGAATTGATGTTCCAAATCAAAATGAACTCGACGCAGCAAATGATGTTATGTTGACCGCTTACAAAGATGCAGCAAACCAAAAACTGATTGTCGTAGCAGTAAACTGCGGAAAATCATCTCAAAAATACAAGTTTGATTTGTCAAAAGGAACAATCAAAAACAATGAATTTATACCTTATGTAACTTCAGAGAATTCAAATTTAAAAAGAGCCTATACGCAGAAAACTGATGATCTGGAAATCCCTGCAAAATCAGTCGTAACGTTTGTAGGGGAATTAGAATATTAAGGAAGTCTCAGGTTTCAAGTTACCGCAAAGAACCTGAAACTTGAAACAAAGAAAACTAAAAAACAACAATTAAAAACTAAAGAATAGTGTTTACAAAAAAGAGCTTATTACCTGTTTTACTCTTTTCGTGCGTCTCGGCGTTCAGCCAGATATCGTTTGGAGATTTGAATAAAATTAATGACAACTGGAAGTTTAATCTTCAGGATATTTCAGATGCAAAAAATACCACTTTTGACGACAGCAAATGGCAGTCTGTAAATGTACCTCATGACTGGAGTGTAAAAGGGCAGTTAAGTCCAACGCTGGCAAGCTGTACAGGTTATTTGCCTGGTGGAATTGCCTGGTATAGAAAATCAATTAATATTCCGCAGAGCAAATCAGGCGAAAAAGTGTATTTGTATTTTGAAGGAGTTTACAACAGAAGCGAAGTTTTCATCAACGGACATTCTTTAGGAAAACGTCCAAACGGATATATTTCGTTTGCATATGATGCAACTCAGTTTGTGAAATACGGCGGAGAGAATACGATTTCAGTTCGCGTAGATCACAGTCAGAGTGCTGATTCAAGATGGTATACCGGTTCAGGAATTTACAGAAATGTTTGGGTAGTATATGCAAACCCTGTTCATATTGCACAATGGGGCGTTTACGCTTATCCAGAAGTAAAGAAAGGAACTGGAACTTTGAATGTTGAGGTAGATGTTGAGAATGGATCTTCTGCAAAATCAACTTTAACTGTTGTTAACGAATTAATTTCAAAAGACGGAAAATCAGTAGCCAAAGCATCTGCAAAAATTGATGTTGAAGCAAACAAAAGCGGAAAAATTTCGGCTAAAATGAATGTGAAAAATCCACAACTATGGGATTTACAAAACCCGAATTTATATCAGCTTAAAACAACGGTTTTAAAAGATGGAAAACAAATAGATCAAGCCGTTACAAAAACAGGTTTCAGAACTTTCACTTTCGATTCAAATAATGGTTTTGCATTAAACGGAACATGGATGAAAATGAAAGGCGTTTGTTTGCATCATGATGCAGGAGTTTTAGGTTCTGCAGTGCCTCGCGAAGTTTGGGAAACCAGATTAAAAACATTAAAAGAAATTGGTGTAAATGCTATCCGTACAAGTCACAATCCACAAGCTCCGGTTTTTTATGAATTGTGTGATGAATTAGGGTTTTTAGTATTGAATGAAGCTTATGACGAATGGGAATTCCCAAAACGTAAATGGTTAGAAGGATGGAATTACGGAACTCCAGGATTCGAAGGCTCGTTTGATATTTTTGCTGATTATGGAGAAAAAGATTTAGAAGATTTTGTACGTCGTGACAGAAATCATCTTTCCGTTTTTGCATGGAGTATCGGTAACGAGGTTGATTATCCAAATGATCCTTATTCTCATCCGGTTTTAGATAAAGGAAAAGAAGGTTTTGGACAAGCTGCTTACGGAGGTTATAAAAAAGATGCTCCAGATGCAATGCGTCTTGGCGTAATTGCAAAACGTTTGGTTGCTGCCGTAAAAAAATACGACAAATCCCGTCCGACAACTGCAGGTTTAGCAGGTGTTGCGATGTCTAACGAAACTGAATATCCAGGTTCTCTAGATATTACAGGATACAATTATACAGAAAGCAAATATCAATCGGATCATGAAAAATATCCAAACAGAGTTATCTACGGAAGTGAGAACGTTCACGATATGGAGCCTTGGCTTGCAGTAAAAAACAACAAGCATATTTTTGGACAATTCCTTTGGACGGGTATTGATTATTTAGGAGAATCAGGAAGATGGCCTTCAAGAGGATTTTACTCTGGTTTAGTTGATTTTGCAGGAGTTATCAAACCTAGAGGTTATTTCCGTCAGTCATTATGGTCTGATAAACCAATGACTTACATCGGAACTTATCCATTGAAAAATGGCAAAGATATTTCTAAAGATGCATGGGCAATTTGGAATTACACTCAAGGTGAAAAGATTCGCGTTGTGTGTTATACAAATGCAGCAAAAGCACGTTTAGAATTAAACGGAAAAGTGGTTGGTGAAGCAAAAGCTTACGACGAAAAAACAGGAATTATTTATTGGGATATTCCATTTGCTTCAGGAAAATTAGAAGCAGTTGGTTTAGACAAAGAAGATAAGGAAATAAGCCGATATGCTATTACTTCAACACAACAGCCAGTTGAATTGACTATTGCAGACACTAACATCACAATTGCAAAAGAGAAAGGTGTGGCCAAAATAATGGTTCAGGTTAAAGATCAAAACGGTCTTCCAGTAATGCTTTCTGATAACGAAGTTACGTGTACAATCACTGGTCCTGGAACTTTATTAGGACTTGAAGCGGGAAACAACAGTGACATGACAGATTATACTGACAATGTTCAGCGTGTATTTCACGGACATATAGCGGCTTATGTACAGGCAACTGGAGAATCGTCTCAGCCTATTAAAGTTACATTTACAAGTCAATGGTTAAAACCAGTTGAGGTTACCGTGAACGTAAAGTAAGAAGTAAGATGTTAGAAGAAAGAAGTAAGATCTAATTAGTTTGAAGTTCCAGCGGAACGACATGTTTATAGAAAAATAGAAAATTATGCGAAAGAACCCCATCAGGGTGAAATCTGAATTGCGTTTTACATATCGCTCCGTTGGAGCTTTATCCCGTAACGGGTGATTATTGGCTATAAATATGTTGCTCCGCTGGAGCTGATCCAAACTTAAAATATTAGTTAGTTTTTTTAAATTCTCAATTAACCTGTCAGCGTTTTGGTTAGCCGACAGGTTAATTGTATGTAATGACGAAAAGTTTATTATATTTGAAGTGTAGTATTAACACTTATTAAAAGCAAAATGAAAATAAAATATATAGTTCCGTTGATTTTGGCAGTAACTTTTGTTGCAGCTTCTTCTCAGGCTCAAACAAAATCATTCAAAAAAGAAGAGTTCAAACAATGGGCACAAACACCCCCGATGGGTTGGAATAGTTGGGATTGCTACGGACCAACAGTAGAAGAACACGAAGTAAAAGCCAATGCCGATTATATGGCAAAAAACCTTAAGAAATTTGGTTGGGAATATATTGTGGTCGACATCAGATGGTTTGTCGAAAATGACAAGGCAGGAGGTTACAACCAGACAGATCCACGGTATGTAATCGATCAATATGGAAGATATTTGCCAGCGGTAAATCGTTTTCCTTCTGCAAAAGACGGACAAGGATTCAAACCTTTAGCAGATTATGTTCATAAAAAAGGATTGAAATTTGGAATCCATATTATGCGCGGAATTCCGAAAAAAGCAGTCGAAGACAAAATGCCAATTAAAGGAGCTAACGGAATCACGGCTGATCAAATTTATACTACAGCTTTGCAATGCGAATGGTTAAAAGACAATTATACCATTTTGTCAGACAAGCCCGGAGCACAGGAATATTATGATTCTATATTCGAGCTTTATGCCAGTTGGGGAGTCGATTTTATTAAAATTGATGATTTGTCAAGACCTTATCATGAAGGCGAAATCAATTTAATTAGAAACGCGATTGACAAATGTGGACGCAAAATTGTATTAAGTACTTCACCAGGAGAAACACCAATTACAGCAGCAGCGCACGTAAAAGAACACGCTAATATGTGGCGTATGGTCGATGATGTTTGGGATACCTGGCCTCATATTACCCATTTAATGAAGGTAAGCGAACAATGGTACCCACATATTGCACCAGGAACATGGCCAGACTGCGATATGATTCCATTAGGGCGCATTTCGGTTAGGGGAGAACGTGGCGAAGACCGAATGACGCGCTTAACAAAAGACGAGCAATATACTTTAATTACTTTCTTTAATATTTTTAAATCTCCCTTGTTTTTTGGTGGAGATTTACCAAGCAACGACGCTTTTACTTTATCCTTATTAACGAATAAAGAGGTTATAAAAATGCACAATGAAAGTACGGATGTAAAACAGCTTTTTCAGAAAGACGGAAAAATTGCCGTGACTTCAAAGAATCCTAAAGACGGAAGTGTTTATCTGGCTTTGATTAATATTTCAGATACCGCTTCAGAAAATATTTCGGTTAATCTTTCTGATTTGGGAATTTCAGGAAATATAGAAGTTTTGAATATGTGGACCGGTGAGAAATCAAAAGTTTCTTCTGCAGCAATCTCCGCAGAATTAAAACCTCATAGTTCAGTTCTGTATCAATTAAAAGTGAAAAAATAATGAAGAAAACACATTTTAGTTTTGTATTATTTTTAATGTTTTTTAATGTAATACAAGCTCAAAACAATAATTCAAAAGGAATTCCACCTGTAATTGCAGAGAAGGATTTAACGACATATTTGTTTGTTTACTTCACAGGAAATTCTGTTGAAGAAGAAGCGGTAAGATATGCCATTAGCGCTGATGGTTATCATTATTTTCATCTAAATAATAACAAACCAGTTATTGACAGTAAAGCAATCAGTTCAACTGGAGGTGTTCGTGATCCGCATATTTTGCGTGGTGACGATGGCAAAACTTTTTATATGGTTTTGACGGATATGACCTCTTCAAAAGGCTGGGATAGTAATCGTGCCATGGTTTTACTAAAAAGTACTGATTTAGTTAATTGGAAAAGCAGCATTGTAAATATTCAAACTACTTTTCCCGGAAACGAAAACTTAAAAAGAGTTTGGGCACCTCAGACCATTTACGATGCGAAAGCAGGAAAGTATTTAATTTACTTTAGTTTGCAATACGCTGGCGGTCCGGATAAAATTTATTATGCTTACGCGAACAAAGATTTTACAGGTTTAGAAAGCGCTCCGAAATTATTGTTTGTTCCAAAATCAGAGAGAGCTTGCATTGACGGCGACATTATTGAAAAAGACGGCGTTTATCATCTTTTTTATAAAACAGAAACAGAAAAAGCGGGAATAAAAGTAGCCACAACAACCGATTTGACTTCTGGAAAATGGACGGAAAATGACAACTATCTGCAACAGACAAAAGATGGTGTAGAAGGCTCAAGCGTTTTTAAATTGAATAATTCCGATGATTATATCTTAATGTATGATGTCTATACAAAAGGAAGATATCAGTTTACAAAAAGTAAAGATTTAGAAAATTTCACGGTTATAGACAATGATATTTCAATGGATTTTAATCCGCGCCACGGAACTATTTTACCTATCACACGATCTGAGTTGAAAAGAGTAACAGCAAAATGGGGAATGCCGGAGCAATTTCCAAAAATAAATAATAACCCGGTTTTAGAAGGGTATTACGCAGATCCTGAAATCTTATATTCCAATAAAACGAAAAAGTATTATATCTATCCAACAAGCGATGGTTTTGATGGCTGGTCAGGAAATTATTTCAAGACTTTTTCTTCAGATAATCTGACAGATTGGAAAGATGAAGGAATTATAGTTGATCTTCGAAAAGATGTAAGCTGGGCCAACAGAAATGCCTGGGCGCCTTGTATCGTGGAGAAAAAAATCAAAGGAAAATACAAGTATTTTTATTATTTCACGGCCGCTCAAAAAATTGGTGTAGCCTCATCAGATAATCCAAACGGACCTTTCACGGATAGTGGAAAAGCGTTGGTTAGCACAAGACCGGAAGGTGTAAAAGATGGTCAGGAAATTGATCCGGATGTTTTTACAGATCCAAAAACAGGAAAAAGCTATTTATATTGGGGCAATGGTTATATGGCTGTAGCCGAATTAAATGCCGACATGATTTCGATAAAAGAAGGAAGCACCAAAATAATTCAGGTGGATGCTACTTTTAGAGAAGGAACTTATGTTATTCACAGAAAAGGAATCTATTATTTTTTATGGAGTGAAGACGACACAAGAAGTCCAAATTATAAAGTAAGATACGGAACCTCAAAATCGCCGTTAGGCCCAATTGAAATTCCAAAAAACAATATTGTAATTCAGGGAATTCCGGATCAGGGTATCTATGCTACGGGGCATAATTCGGTTTTACAAATTCCGAATAAGGATGAATGGTATATTACTTACCATCGTTTCTCTTATCCAACCGGAATAAGAATGGGTGATGCAGGTGGTTTTCACCGTGAAGTCTGTATCGATAAACTAGAGTTTAATGCCGATGGAAGTATCAAACAGGTAACTCCAACACATACTGGGATTAATGCAATAAAATAATTTAGAAGTTTAGTTTTAGAAAAAAACAAAAAGCTGTTTCAATTTAAGAAACAGCTTTTTTTATTAACTAAAATGACAAATAAAGACATCGATTTTTTTTTAAAAAATAACTAGTGGTAAGAATGAATTTTTTATTATTAATAAAATAAGTATTTTATTAATAATAAAAAATTAAATATTTGATTATTAGTATTTTGAAAATTGTTACTTTTGAGGTAATTAATAATTAAAGGATAATATTCCTTTACTTCTTCAAGCCAACAAATAAATATTTTTCAGGCATTCATTCCCCAAATGGAATGTCAGTTTAAGCCAGTTTATTTTTGAATAACCTGCAATTATTACAAGTTAATACAAGTTTGTTTTCGCTTTTTTATTATCTAAGCCGTTTCTCTATTTTACTATTACTTTTTTGAGATTGATAAATAAAATTATTTTGATCTCTTAACTTTTCCGCCTCTTTATATTTTGAATTTTTTATAGTTAGATTGTTTTACAACCTTAATAAATTAAATTTTATGAAGAATAAATTACTCTCAGTATTTATATTTTTAGGCAGTTATGCAGCTTACTCTCAGGTTGGTATTGGGACGCCAATGCCAAATTCTTCTGCTCAGTTAGAAGTTGTTGCGAGTGATAGAGGTGTATTAATTCCTAGAATTAGTTTAACAGGTTCAACAGATGCTGTTACCATTTCAAGTGGTAATATAAGCAGCTTATTAGTTTTTA
The DNA here is from genome assembly GCF_015351595.1 of Flavobacterium sp. LC2016-12. GTDB lineage: Bacteria > Bacteroidota > Bacteroidia > Flavobacteriales > Flavobacteriaceae > Flavobacterium. The sequence continues at coordinate 208,015 of NZ_JADKPT010000008.1, forward strand.
ATACCGCAAGTATTTCAGATGTAACTCCCGGCTATTACTATTGGTACAACAATAAATGGAATAGAATTGTTATCTCTACTGAAGTCAGTTCTAATCCGGGAACAGTTATTTATAATCCAACTACTAATGTATTTAGTTATATTGATAATACAGGTGTTACCCAAGTGATTGATATAGGTACTATTGTGAAATCTAATGAAACATTAACGACACTTATTGGAAGTCCAGACGGTTCCTATACCTATACCAACGAAGCAGGAACGGCTGTAACTATTGATGTAGTTGGTGATGTCACAACTAATTTTAGTACTATTGTCAATAATCCCGCGGTTACCAATATCATTCAGCAAATTGTAGATAAGACAAGGGGAATTGTTATTTTCAATTCAACCACAAATCAGTTCAGTTATATTGATAATGATGGGAAT
>NZ_JADKPT010000009.1 GCF_015351595.1 Flavobacterium sp. LC2016-12
TAATGATACTGATGTTGATTTGGATGCGCTCACTGTAGTTGCAGGAACATTTACCACAACGCAGGGCGGAACCCTTACACTGGCAGCTGACGGTTCTTATACCTACATGCCTGCTGCAAACTTTAATGGTATCGATACGCTAAACTATACGGTAAGTGATGGTACCCTTACGGATGTTGGAACCCTTACCATCACGGTGACAAAAGCAAACGATGCTCCGGTGGCTGTTGATGATATTATCACGGCTATTGAAGATACTTTGTTTACTTCAACAATAAACCTTACGGCCAATGATACCGATATTGACTTGGAAGCGCTCACTGTAGTTGCAGGAACATTTACCACAACGCAGGGCGGAACCTTTACACTGGCAGCTGACGGTTCTTATACCTATATGCCTGCTGTAAACTTTCATGGCATCGATACGGTAAACTACACGGTAAGTGATGGTATCCTTACGGATATCGGAACTCTTACTATAACGGTAACGCCTGTAAACGATGCTCCTCTAGCGGTTGATGATACCAATTCAACAGATGAAGACATAACTTTAACAGTTGCAGTAAATTCACCACATAATTTATTGGCTAATGATACAGATGCTGACGGCGATATATTGACAGTAAGTCAATTTGCTATTGGATCAACAATTTATACAATTGGTAGTACAGCTAATTTAATTGAGGGAGCTCTTACTATAAATGCGAATGGCAGTTATGTTTTTGTTCCAAAACCAGATTATAATGGATCAGTACCAAAAGTGATATATACTATTACAGATGGAACCAATTCTATGACAGCAAATTTATTTATTACAGTAAATCCGGTTAATGAATTGCTTATAATAAATGATGATACTGCAAGTTCAATTGTGGGATCAAATCAAGCAACTACTATATTGAATGTTCTTGGAAACGATACCAAAGGAGGATTACCAATAGTAATATCAGAAGTAACAATCACAGAAACAGTTGTAGATCCAACAGGATTTATAAAACTGAACTCAGATGGTACAATTGTTTTAAAAGCCAATGCTCCGGCAGGAACTTATAATTTGACCTATCAGGTATGTGAATTAAATACAACAAATTGTGCAACTGCAACAGTAACAATATCAGTTATTGCACCAGTTATCGATGCGGTAAAAGAAACAACCGCTCCAATAAATGGAACTATCGGAGGAACAACAACTTCATTAGTATCAAATGATACTTTAAATGGAATTGCAGTTGTTATCGGAATAAATCCGGGACAAGTTAGTCTTAGCCCAGTGTCAGTTCCGAATGGACTTACGCTAAATGCAGATGGTAGTATAAAAATAGATGCAGGAACTCCGGCAGGGACCTACCATGTAGAATATAAAATCTGCGAAGTAAATAACCCGACAAATTGCGATAGCGTAATTTCAGAAGTTATAGTAACAGCAGGTGTTTTACAGGCTAATAATGATATAATAGGATCGGTAGTTGGTGTCAATCAGCCAATAACACTTGTAAATGTTTTTGCAAATGACACTAACAATAGCTTACCGGTTGTAGCTTCAGATATGATTCTTTCTGTAATAACAGAAGATCCAACAGGGTTTATTACATTAAATTCAGACGGAACAGCAATATTAGGAGCCAACGCACCCGCTGGAACTTATGAATTGATATATCAGATCTGTGAAAAGTTAAATCCGACAAATTGTAGTTCAGCCTCTATTAAAGTAACGGTTATAGCGCCAACAATGACAGTAACAGCTAATAGTTATTGTTCTAATGATGTTCCTTATGTGTCTTATACTGTAGCGGCTGATAATTTTACTCCTAATAGTTTATTGACAATAAATTGGATCGATAGTGAAAACAATGTTGTGGCTACACAAACAAATTTACCATTGACAGGAAATGTTTTATGGCCAGGTGCAATTGTTGACAATAACGGAATTGGAATTGATTGGCCAGGATGGTTGTTGACAAATGGTCAATGGGTTGAAGGTGCAGATGGATTTGAAAATACCAGAACCGGAGTAACAATGCAGTTTTCATTAAATCCTACAGTAAATGTAGTTGTAAATTATCCTCCTGCAACACCACAGTGTAATGCAAGGCCAACATTTGTAATAAAAGCAAACAATGATACTGCCGGACCAATTGATAGTGATAAAGGGCAAAGTGCCACTATAGATATATTTGACAACGATACATTAAATGGTTCTGTTGTAAATCCAGCTAATGTTGTTTTAAGTACCGTGGTTGCAAGCCCTAATTTGGATTTGAAAGCTGATGGCTCAATTGAGATAAAACCCGGAACTCCTACTGGAAATTATCAACTAACCTATCAAATTTGTGATGCTTTAAATTTATCTAATTGTAGTCAGGCAATTGTAACCGTTTCAGTAGTAAATGTAACAGATCCTGATCCTCCAACACCAGTAAAACAAATTGTCGCTACGAATGATACAGCAACAAGTGTTGACGGTATAAATGGAGAACTTGAATTTATAAATGTTCTGGATAACGATTTGTTAAATGGCATCAAAATTAATCCGGATGATATTGTAATTTCTAACATTCCGCAAAGTGCTTATTTTGAATTTAATTCAGATGGAACTGTAAATGTGAAACCAAATACTCCAGGGGGAAGTTATATTTTGATATATAGAATTTGTGAAAAAACGAATTTGTCTAACTGTGTTACTGCAGCATTAAATGTTTTTGTTGAAGTTCCGGCCATTGCAATTATTAAAACAGCAATATTCAATGATGAGAATGGAAATGGAGTTGCAAATGCAAGTGAAACCATCTCGTATAAATTTAAAGTGACAAATACAGGTAACGTTCCTTTGGTTGGAATTGTAATTACAGATGCTTTACCGGGTATTATGCTTTCTGGGCAGGCAATTAATTTAGCTGTAAATGAATCTGATGAAACTAATTTTTCAGCTCAATATAAAATTACACAAGATGATATTAACCGTGGAAGCGTAAGTAATCAGGCAACTGTTAAGGGACAAAGTGGAAGAGGAGTAGTTGTCGAAGATAAGTCGGATGATTCAAGTAATTTAGAAGATAAGCCTACAGTTTTACCTTTAAATGGCTGTCTAATCAAAGTTAATAATGCTTTTTCTCCAAATGGAGATTCGAAAAACAGCAGATTCTATATTCAGGGATTGGAATGTTACCCTGACAATACGGTTGAAATCTATAACCGTTGGGGTGTCTTGGTATATGACATTGATCATTATAATAATGAAGACAGAGCTTTTATTGGAATCTCAGCTGGACGTGCAACCATAAAAGAGACGGATGGCCTTCCTGTCGGCACCTATTTTTATATTTTGAAATATAAAGACAGCGAATCAAAACCTCATGAATTATCGGGTTACTTATATATTAATAAATAAAAAAATGATAAACGGTTTGGTTTGTAACTAAGCCGTTTTTAAAGCTTATTAAATGAAAAGATTAATTTTATTAGTGTTTGTGTTTTTTTCAGTTTTATGCGCGGCGCAGCAGGATGCTCAGTTTACACAATACATGTATAACACTATTTCGGTTAATCCTGCCTATGCAGGATCACGTGGTGCATTAAGTGTTTTTGGTTTATATCGTACGCAATGGATAGGACTTGACGGTGCACCTGAAACCAGTACTTTTTCAATAAATACACCTTTAAATAACAGTAAGTTAGGATTGGGGGTTTCGTTAGTAAATGATAAAATAGGGCCAACAAATGAAAATACACTTTCAGCTGATTTGTCTTATAGTGTCCCTACTTCTGAAACGTTTAAACTTTCTTTCGGAATAAAAGCCACCGCAAATCTCTTTAATCTTGATGTAAGTAAATTAAGCTTCGAAGATCAGGACGATCCTCAGTTTCAAGGTTTGGATAATAAATTTACACCCAATATTGGAGCGGGTGTTTATTGGCATTCTGATAAAGCTTATTTAGGATTTTCTATTCCGAATTTTATAGAAACAAATCGTTATGAAGATAATGATACGGCTATTTTCAAAGAAAAGATCAACTATTATTTCATGGCAGGTTATGTTTTTGATCTTAATTATGATATCAAATTCAAACCGGCATTACTTACTAAAATGGTTCAGGGGGCCCCTTTACAAGTTGACGCTTCGGGTAATTTTATGTTCTATGACAAATTCGTAATTGGCCTTGCTTATCGTTGGAGTGCATCAGTAAGTGCTATGGCTGGTTTTCAGGTTTCAGATGGTTTATATATAGGTTACGGATATGACCATGAAACCACTAATCTTAGAAAATACAATTCAGGATCACATGAAATTTTCCTTCGTTTTGAGTTTTTTAATAATTATAGTAAAATGACATCTCCAAGATTCTTTTAATTTATACCTACAATGAGAATTAAAAATTTAAGTTATACGATTTTCTTTTTATGCTTTTTTTTCAAAATAAATGCTCAGACAATAAATACAAAATTTGCTGATAAGCAATATGACGATTATGCTTATGCAGATGCAATAAAAGGATATGAAAATATTCTAAACAAAGGTACAATGGATGAAAAAATTGTACAGCGATTGGGTAATTCTTACTATTTTATTGGCGAATTGCAAGAAGCCTTAAAGTGGTATGAAGAGTTGTTTAAAATGAATGAAAAACAAGAAGCTGAATATTTATATCGATATTCACAATGTCTTAAATCTGATGGGAATTATCGTAAAGCAGATGAAGTTTTAGCAAAATTTAATGAAAAATCGGTCTCAGACAGAAGAGCAGATTTAATAAGAAATGAGAAAAATTACTTAGAAGATATAAAATCGAATTCAGGCCGATACGAAATTGCCGATGCCGGAATGAATTCTTCCTATTCTGATTACGGAAGTGCTGTTTATGATAATAAAATCATCTTTACTTCTGCCAGAGATACTGGCGGTGTTGCAAAAAATAGTTTCAAGTGGACAAACAAAGCATTTTCCAGATTATATGTGGCCGAATTAATGCCTGACGGAAATGTAGGCGAACCAGAAATTTTTATCAAAAAGAGAAATGTAAAATACAATGAGTCAACTCCTATTTTTACAAAAGATGGCAGAACGATGTATTTTACCCGAAATAATTTTGTAGATGGGAAGAGAGGAAAAAATAAAGAACAAGTAACATTATTAAAATTGTTCAGCGCTAATTTAGTAAATGGAAATTGGGAAAACGTAAAAGAACTTCCTTTTAATAGCGATCAATATAGTACAGCACATCCTGCTTTAAGTGTTGATGAAAAAACGCTATATTTTGCTTCAGATATGCCGGGAACATTAGGGCAATCAGACTTATATAAAGTAAGTATTAACGCAAATGGAATTTATGGAACCCCGGAAAATTTAGGTCCTTCAATCAATACTGAAGCGAGAGAAACTTTTCCCTTTATCTCTCAAGAGAATGAACTCTATTTTGCTTCTGACGGACGACCGGGCTTAGGAGGACTTGATATTTTTGTTTCGAAAATAAAGGAGGATAGAACTTTTGATGAAGTTCAAAACGTTGGAGAACCTATAAACAGCAAGCACGATGATTTTGCTTTTGTAATCAATAGTAAAAACAGAAATGGTTATTTCTCTTCAAATAGAATTAGCGGACATGGTTTGGATGATGTTTATCGATTTACAGAAACTAGAAAACTAATATGTGAACAAGATTTAACAGGATCAGTAGCTGATGCCGAATCAAATGAATTGTTATCTAATGCTTCTCTGACTTTATTTGATGACAATTTTAATGCTATTTCGACTATTGTTTCTGATGAAAAAGGGAAGTATGTTTTTCCGAAAATAAAATGCGGTAAAAAATATAGTATAAGAGCTTCTAAAAGTGATTACGGAATAAAAGAAATTCCAGTTACAATAAAGAAGGTAAACGGATCAACAACCATGGAGATTGTAATGGATAAAACCTTTAAGCCAATGACGGCAAAAGCGATTGAAGTAAGGAAAGTCTCTGTTAGTCCAGTCAAGATTGGAGCAATAAAAGTGGGGACAGATTTAGCAAAATTACTTCACATTCCGATGAACTTTTTTGATTTGGGTAAAGCGACTATTAAAAAAACGTCAGAACCTCAATTGCAAAAAATAGTAGATATGTTAAACCAATATCCAGCTATAAAACTCGATATTCGTTCTCATACAGACAGCAGACAATCAGATGCAAATAACATGATTTTGTCTGAGAAAAGAGCGCAGTCTACTAAAAACTGGTTGATTCAAAAAGGAATTAATGAAAGTAGATTAACCGCAAAAGGATATGGAGAAACGAAGTTAGTTAACCAATGTGCTGATGGCGTAAAATGTACAGAAAAACAACATGAACAAAACAGACGAAGCGAATTTATAATTACGAATTTGTAAATTATTTTTTTAATGAATAAAAGAAACCTTTCTAAACTTAAGAAAGGTTTTTTCTTTTTTTAGTAAAAAGCTGGAAATCAAATATGTTGTGTTTTTTGCAAAAAAACTTTGGAATTTGGTCTTTTCTTTGTTGGAAAGTTTTGAAAATGTAAAATTTGGTGTATTATATTTAAAATGAATAAGTTAACTCTTAAAAAACGGCATTGCCTGTTATTTACGTGTATTTTTTTTTAACTTTATAGTCCTAAAATTTTTCAGATATGACTGTAAATCAAATACTAAACGCGAAAGGTAAAAATGTTTATTCCGTACTTTCAACAACTACGGTGTACGAAGCATTAAAAGTAATGGGAGAAAAAAACATAGGAGCTATCCTTGTGATTGATGGAACCGACTTAAAAGGAATACTTTCTGAAAGAGATTATGCGCGAAAAATTGTTCTAAAAGACAAATCCTCAAAAGAAACCTTTGTGCATGAAATTATGGAAAGCAACGTTTTTTCAGTAAATCTTTCAAACAATATTGAGGATTGTATGGAGCTGATGAGCACAAAAAGAATCAGACATTTACCAGTTTTAGAAGACGAAATTGTGGTGGGAATTATCTCAATTAGCGATGTTGTAAAAGCTATTATAGAAATTCAAAAAGACACAATTAATCATTTAAACTCTTATATTTCACAGTAATTAAAGTTTAAAAATAAAGTTTATTAAATAGTCCAAATTGTTTTGGACTATTTTTTTTGACCTTTCAAAAATGTTATTTTAACAAAAGAAAGCTATAAAAAGACGCCATTTTAAAACAAGACTTATATCTTTGTAAGCTAGAATAAAAGCTAAAAATAATGAACAAAGAGAGTAAAAGAAGAGAAGCGTTACTGTACCATTCAGAACCAACTCCAGGAAAAATTCAGGTAGTTCCAACAAAAAAATATGCAACCCAAAGAGATTTGTCTTTGGCTTATTCGCCAGGTGTTGCAGAGCCGTGTTTAGAAATTGCAGCAAACGTAGATGACGTTTATAAATATACAGCAAAAGGAAATTTAGTTGCCGTTATCTCAAACGGTACAGCTGTTTTAGGTTTAGGAAATATTGGTCCGGAAGCCTCTAAACCAGTTATGGAAGGAAAAGGATTGCTCTTTAAAATATTCTCAGATATTGACGTTTTTGATATTGAAGTTAATACAGAAAATGTTGAAGAATTTATTCAGACAGTAAAAAATATTGCTCCAACTTTTGGAGGAATTAATCTGGAAGATATTAAAGCACCGGAATCTTTTGAAATCGAAAGAAGACTGGTTGAAGAATTGGATATTCCGGTAATGCATGATGATCAGCACGGAACAGCAATTATCTCTTCAGCGGCTTTAATCAATGCGCTTGAATTGGCTGGAAAAAAAGCAGAAGATGTAAAAGTAGTAGTTTCTGGAGCAGGTTCGGCTGCGATAGCTTGTACAGATTTATATGTTCTATTAGGCGTGAAAGTCGAAAATATACAAATGTTTAATAGTAAAGGACTTTTAACAAAGGATAATCCTTCATTATCAGACTTGCAATTAAAATATGCTGTTGATGGCCCTAAAATAGAATTAGCCGAGGCTGTAAACGGAGCTGACGTTTTCATAGGTTTGTCTTCAGGAGACATTCTTTCGCCTTCAATGTTATTGACTATGAAGGATAATCCGATTGTTTTTGCGATGGCAAATCCAAATCCGGAGATCGATTATAATTTAGCTGTAGAAACACGAAAAGATGTTATTATGGCTACAGGACGTTCAGATTTTCCTAATCAGGTTAATAACGTTTTAGGTTTTCCATATATTTTTAGAGGAGCCTTAGATGTAAGAGCGACTAAAATTAACGAAGCTATGAAAATGGCTGCTGTAAAAGCATTGGCAATCTTAGCTAAAGAACCAGTTCCAGAACAGGTTAACGTGGCTTATGGCGCAACAAAATTAGGTTTTGGTCAGGACTACATTATTCCTAAACCATTTGATCCAAGGTTAATTACTATCGTGGCTCCCGCTGTTGCAAAAGCAGCAATGGAATCAGGAGTTGCCAAAAATCCTATTACAGACTGGGCAGCGTATGAAGATGTGCTTCGTGAACGTATGGGGAATGATAATAAAATGGTTCGTTTGATGACAAACCGTGCTAAAATGGATCCAAAACGAATTGTTTTTGCAGAAGCAGATCAGTTAAACGTTTTAAAAGCAGCACAAATTGTTCATGAGGACGGAATTGGTTTCCCAATTTTATTAGGAAATAAAGAAGTTATTTTAGAGCTTAAAGCGGAGTTAGGTTTTGATGCTGAACTTGAAATCATTGATCCTAAAACTAACGAAGAAGAACCAAGAAGAAATAGATTTGCTAAATCATATTGGGAAACAAGAGAGAGAAGAGGTGTTTCGTTATTGGATGCTCAAAAATTCATGCGCGAAAGAAATTATTTCGCTGCCATGATGGTTAATGAAGGTGAAGCTGATGCTTTAGTGACCGGGCATACAAGAAGTTATCCAAGCGTTGTAAAACCAATGTTACAATTAATTGAAAAAGCTCATAATGCTTCATTAGTTGCGACTGCAAATATGATGTTGACGTCTCGTGGACCAATGTTCTTGTCAGATACTGCAATTAATATAAATCCTTCTGCTGAAGATTTGATTAATATTGCAATTATGACAGCTAAAACTGCAAAAATGTTTGGAGTTGAGCCAGTTATAGCAATGGTTTCGTATTCTAATTTTGGATCTTCAACAAGTCAGAGCGCTTCAAAAGTCAGAGAAGCAGTAGCTTATTTGCATAAAAATCATCCGGACTTAATTGTTGATGGAGAAATTCAGGCAGATTTTGCTTTAAATCAGGAAATGCTTGCAGAGAAATTTCCATTTTCTAAATTAGCTGGAAAAAAGGTAAATACCTTAATTTTTCCTAACTTAGAGTCGGCTAATATTACTTATAAATTATTGAAAGAATTATATAAAGTAAATTCAATTGGCCCAATCATGATGGGTATGGGTAAACCGGTTCACATTTTCCAATTAGGAGCAAGTGTTGAAGAAATGGTTAATATGGCTGCAATTGCAGTTATTGACGCTCAGGAAAAAGCCAATAAAAAAAATAAATTAGCTAAATAGTCAATATAATAAGGATCAAATAATATTGTCTTATTTTTATTGCATTTTTATTATATTTGATACTATAAATTATACTATGATAGCACATTTGCAGGGAAAGTTAGTTGAAAAAAATCCCACAGAAGTTGTAATTGATTGTGGTGGAGTGGGATACCATGTAAATATTTCTTTACACACCTTTTCATTAATCCCTAATGCTGATTTTATAAAATTGTATACGCATCTTCAAATCAAAGAAGATGCGCATACATTATTTGGTTTTGTTGAAAAATCAGAGCGTGAAATATTTAGAATGTTGTTATCTGTTTCGGGCATCGGAGCTAATATTGCGAGAACAATGTTATCTTCAATTGAACCCAGACAAATAATAAATGCAATTGCTTCAGGAGATGTTGGTTTAATCCAGTCAATTAAAGGGATTGGAAATAAAACTGCACAGCGCGTTATACTTGATTTAAAAGAAAAAGTGTTAAAGTTGTACGATTTGGATGAAGTTTCGGTTGTTCAAAACAATACAAACCGAGATGAAGCGTTATCTGCTTTGGAAGTTCTGGGTTTTGTTCGAAAAACTTCAGAAAAAGTAGTTGAAAAGATCGTAAAAGAAGATCCCGAAGCCACCGTTGAAACCATTATCAAAAGAGCCTTGAAAAGTCTATAAACCTAATTAAGACACACTAATTATATGCGTAAAATTTGTATTTTGTTACTGTTTTTACTTTGCGGTAATGTTTTGCGTGCGCAAGTAAATCAGTCAACTCAAGATACAACCAAAACGCAGTTTTCAGTTGGTAAGGTAGAACTTCAAAATCCTCCAAGTATATTATCAGCTTATAAGTATGATCCGGTTACGGATCGCTATATTTATACCAATTCTGTTGATGGCTTTTCAATCGATTATCCAATTATTTTAACACCCAAAGAATACGAAGATTTAGTTTTGAAAGAATCCAGAAGGGATTATTTCAGAAAGAAAATGGACGCTATCGACGGTAAAAAAACAGGAAGTGAAGCGGCCAAAAAAGATTTGTTACCTCGATACTATATCAATTCAAGTCTTTTTGAAAGTATTTTTGGTAGTAATACCATTGATGTAAAACCCACAGGTTCAGTTGAAATGGATTTGGGAATTCGCTATACCAAACAAGACAATCCTTCATTTTCACCAAGAAACAGATCCAGCCTTACGTTTGATTTTGATCAGCGAATCAGTATGAGTTTAATGGGGAAGGTAGGGACACGTCTTGAGGTAAATGCAAATTACGATACACAATCTACATTTGCTTTTCAAAACCTATTTAAATTAGCTTATACCCCTTCCGAGGATGATATTATTCAAAAAGTAGAAGTTGGTAATGTTAGCATGCCACTGAATAGTACGTTAATTCGTGGAGCGCAAAGTTTATTTGGGGTTAAGACACAATTGCAATTTGGAAAAACTACGATTACCGGTGTTTTCTCAGAACAAAAATCGCAAACAAAGAGTGTTGTAGCCGAAGGAGGTGGTACAGTTCAGAATTTTGATTTATATGCTTTAGATTATGATAATGACAGACACTTTTTCTTATCTCAATATTTTAGAAATAAATATGATGCTTCTTTAAAAGGATATCCATTTATTGATAGCCGTGTACAGATAACCAGAATAGAGGTTTGGGTTACCAATAAACAAAATCGTGTCAGTACAACCAGTAATAATTTAAGAAATGTTATTGCACTTCAGGATTTAGGTGAAGGGCAAATTACTGGAATTCCGGATAATGAAGTTGTTGTTATAGGTTCTACCACAGGATTTTTTAATCCTCAGGTACCTATTGATTCTCCAACAGCAAACAAGAATAACAGATACGATCCAACTGCAATTGGTCAGGCCGGATCATTTTTAAATTCAAATATTAGAGAAATTGTAACAGCAAAATCAGGATTTAATAATCAAAGCATTACGGGAATAGGAGTTAACGAAGGAACTGATTATTCGATATTAGAAAATGCCAGAAAATTAACTGCTAATGAATTTACTTTCAATCCGCAATTAGGGTATATTTCTTTACAACAACGTTTGGCAAATGATGAGATTTTAGCGGTTGCTTTTGAATATACAGCTGGGGGTAAAGTTTATCAGGTAGGAGAATTTGGTAGTGATGGTGTTGATGCAACTGTTGTTACGGGAAATAATAATTCGAATCAGGCTATTATTTCGCAAAGTCTGATTTTAAAAATGCTGAAAAGTAATTTGACTAACGTTCAAAATCCGGTTTGGGACTTGATGATGAAAAACGTATATCAAATTCCACAGGCTTATCAAATAAAACAAGATGATTTCAGATTGAATATCCTTTATACGGATCCTTCTCCAATAAATTATATAACGCCTGTTCAGGGTTCAAGTTTTCCTGCTAATCCTACACCAGATAATAAAGTTGATCAAACACCATTATTGAATGTTTTTAATTTAGATAGATTAAATTATAACAATGATCCGCAAACAGGTGGTGATGGTTTCTTTGATTACCTTCCTGGTATAACGGTTGACGTTCAAAACGGACGTATTATTTTTTCCACAAAAGAACCTTTTGGAGAACTTATATTTAAGAAATTGCAGAATAGCGCTGGCGAAAACTATAACGATCCAACAACATACAATGATAATCAGAAGAAATATGTTTTTAGAAACATGTATAAAAATACACAATCCGGTGCTTTGCAGGATAGTGATAAAAATAAATTCTTATTAAGAGGAAAGTATAAATCATCTGGAAGTAATGGTATTCCAATTGGGGCATTTAATGTACCACAAGGTTCTGTTGTTGTTATGGCAGCAGGAAGAAGACTTGTCGAAGGTGTCGATTACAGTGTCGATTATCAATTGGGGAGAGTTCAGATTCTTGATCCTTCTCTTCAGTCATCCAATACACCAATCGAGGTTTCGTTAGAAAACAATTCTATTTTCGGACAGCAGACCCGTAGATTTATGGGTTTCAATGTTGAGCATAAAATTTCGGATAATTTTGTTGTAGGAGGGACTTATCTTAAAATGACTGAAAAACCTTTTACACAAAAATCAAGTTACGGTCAGGAATCTGTAAATAATACTATTTTTGGGTTTAATGGGAATTATGCGACTGAAGTTCCTTTTTTAACCAGATTAGCTAATAAACTACCAAATATTGATACAGATGTTCCATCGAACCTTTCAATACGTGGTGAAGTTGCTTTCTTAAAACCTGATGCTCCAAAAGCAAGTGATTTTGAGGGTGAAGCAACAATTTATGTTGATGATTTTGAAGGTTCACAATCTACAATAGATATGCGTTCAGCATATGCCTGGAGTCTGGCATCAACACCTTATTTGAATTCTATAAATGACAATACTTTTAATGCCAATTCTAATACATTAGAATATGGTTATAAACGTTCAAAATTAGCTTGGTATACAATTGACCCTATTTTTTATTCTTCCAAACCATCCGGAATTTCAAATGACGATTTGTCTCTAAATACAACGAGAAGGATTTATAGTAAAGAGCTATATCCAAATACTGATATTGCTCAGGGCCAGATACAGGTTATTAATACACTTGATTTAACTTATTTCCCTTCTGAGCGCGGACCATATAATAATAATCCTAATTTTAGTAACGATCCTGCAACGTCGAATTTTGGTGGAATTATGCGTTCTCTGAATTCAACCAATTTTGAGCAGGGAAATGTAGAATACATTCAGTTTTGGGTACTTGATCCTTATGTTGGAAATGCTGAAGCGCAACCAAACAATACAGGTAAAATCTATTTCAATTTAGGTGAAATCTCTGAAGATGTTTTAAAAGACCAAAGAAAACAATATGAAAACGGATTAGGTCCGGATCAGGTAATGGTAAATCCTCGACCAATTTGGGGAGACGTTCCTGCCTCTCAATCCTTAATCTATGCATTTGATACAAATCCGGATAATCGTAAAAATCAGGATGTTGGTTTGGATGGTCTTCCAAATTCGCAAGAAGGTAGTGTTTACACTAATTATGCAGGAGAAGAAGATCCGGCGGCGGATAACTATACATATTATTTAAATACAGAGGGAGGCGTTTTAGATCGTTATAAAAAATATAATGGTACGGAAAACAACTCTGCGGTAAGCATTGATGATCCTAATCGTGGATCAACTACTTTACCTGACGTTGAAGATATCAATCGTGATAATACAATGAGTACGATTAATGCCTATTATGAATACAGTATTGATGTAAAACCGGGAATGCAGGTAGGTCAAAATTATATTACAGACATCCGTGAAGTAAGTAATATAGAGTTACCAAATGGAGGTACAACAAACGCAAGATGGATTCAGTTTAAAATCCCTGTTGCTCAGCCTCAAAATACAATTGGAAATATTACCGATTTTAGATCTATTCGTTTCATGCGTATGTTTATGACTGGTTTTAACAACCAGATGACGATGCGTTTTGGAGCATTGGATTTAGTAAGAGGAGAGTGGAGAAGATATACAGGAACACTTGATGCCAACGATACAAACCCTGACGATGATGGTACCGAATTTGATGTTGCAGCAGTTAACATTCAGGAAAATGGTACAAAATGTCCTGTAAATTATGTTATCCCGCCAGGAGTACAGAGAGAACAATTGTATAATAACAATACAATTATCAATCAAAATGAGCAATCATTGTCGTTGAGAGTGGGTGGAACAGGTTTACAATATCAGGATTCCAGAGCAGTATTTAAGAATGTGAGTGTTGATATGCGTCAATACAAAAAACTTAAAATGTTCCTACATGCGGAGCAGTTGCCGGACGAGAACACATTGTTAGATGATGAAATGGTGGGATTTATACGTTTTGGAAACGATTTTACGCAAAACTATTATCAGGTTGAAATTCCTTTAAAGGTGACAAGATCCGGAGGTTCGTGTACAATAAGTCCTGATCAGGTTTGGCTAGATGAGAATAATATTGATTTGGCAATGGAGCTATTGACCAAGATGAAAATTCAGGCAATGAGTATTGATATTAATTCTACTAAACGAGATATAAATGGGGTTTACTACCCAGACGATGATTTGAGTTTAAGTGGAGGAGATGGTGATGGTAGATTGAAATTAGGGATTAAGGGTAATCCTAATTTTGG
This sequence comes from Flavobacterium sp. LC2016-12, assembly GCF_015351595.1. Taxonomy (GTDB): domain Bacteria; phylum Bacteroidota; class Bacteroidia; order Flavobacteriales; family Flavobacteriaceae; genus Flavobacterium. The sequence continues at coordinate 14,638 of NZ_JADKPT010000009.1, forward strand.
TTTAGTTAGGAATTTAATGGTGGGGGTAAAAAGTAGAGCAGATCATAAAGATATAAAAGGTGAAGTTTGGTTTAATGAACTTCGTATGTCTGATTTGGATAATAAGGGCGGGATGGCTGCTTTATTAAATGTCGACACCAATATGGCTGATTTTGCGACACTTTCTGCTGTCGGTAGAAAAAGCACGATCGGTTTTGGATCTTTAGAACAAGGTGCTAATGAAAGAGACCGTGAAGATATTCAGCAATATAACATTGTAACAAATTTAAATTTAGGAAAATTATTACCTCAAAGATGGGGTATAAACTTGCCTTTTAATTATGCTATTGGCGAAGAAGTAATTACGCCGGAATATGATCCTTTTAATCAGGATATAAAACTAGATCAATTATTGAGAGAGACAACTGATCAGGATGAAAAAGATAACATAAGAACTCGTGCCGTAGACTATACAAAGAGAAAAAGTATCAACTTCATTGGTGTCAGAAAAGATCGTGCGCCAGAACAAAAACCTCATGTTTATGATGTAGAAAATCTAACATTTTCGCAATCGTACAATCAGGTGGAGCGTCATGATTATGAAGTTGAAGATTATGAAGATGAACAGTCAAACACAGCTGTAAATTATGCCTATACTTTTCAGCCAAAAGAAGTAGTTCCTTTCAAGGATACTAAGTTCATGAAGAAAAGTGATTACTGGAAAATGTTGAGCGATTTTAATTTTAATTACTTACCATCAAATATCACATTTAATACAAATGTTTTAAGACAAAGCAATCGTCAACAATATAGAGATGTGGAGACGCAGGGAATTGGACTTGAGCCGCTTTATAGACGAAATTTTGCTTTTAATTATCAATACGGTTTTGGTTATAATCTTACAAAATCATTGAAATTAAATTACAATGCCGCTTCAAATAATATTGTAAAAAATTATATGAATGAAGATAACACTCCTAAAGAAGATTTTAATATTTGGGATAGTTATTGGGATGTGGGAACGCCAAATCAACACTTACAGCAATTAGTATTAAACTACGATATTCCGATTAATAAGATTCCACTTTTAAGTTTTGTGAAAGCAAATTATTCCTATACTGCTGATTACAGTTGGCAACGATCTTCAACAGCATTGTCTGAATATGTTGATCCGGATACTGGTACTTTATATGATTTAGGAAATACGATTCAAAATGCTAATTCGAATACGTTGACAACAACCCTAAATATGAATATGCTGTATAAGTATTTAGGCTTGACTCCAGGTGCAAAAAAAACTGCAAAACCTAAAGCAACAGCTCCTCCAAAACCGGGAGAGAAGATTGTTAATACACCTAAGCCAGTAACTAATAGCAGTCCGTTTTATGATGGAATGATTGGAATTTTGACGAGCGTAAAAAATATTCAGGTTAACTATACTAAGAATAGTGGAACAGTATTACCGGGTTATACACCTGGAGTTGGTTTCTTTGGAACAGCAAAACCTACCTTGGGATTCGTTTTTGGAAGCCAGGATGATGTGCGTTATGAAGCTGCTAAAAATGGCTGGTTGACAGATTATGATAACTTCAATCAGAACTTTACGCAAGTAACAAACAAACTTTTGAAAATCACAGCCAATATCGATTTGTTGCCTGATTTAAAGATTGATTTGGCAATGGATCGTGCCTATTCTGAAAATACGTCAGAGCAATATAGAGTTGCCGATACAATTTATGGTAAAGAATATAAGCCTTTATCACCTTATACTTATGGAATGTTTTCTATTTCAACGGTACTAATAAAAACATCTTTTTCAACCAGTAATGAAATTGAATCAGCGGCTTTTGATGATTTCAGAAATAATCGTTTAGTTATTGCAAATCGTCTTGCAGAAGAACATTATGGTACAGGAGCCGTAATTCCTAGATATGGAGATGCAGCTAATCCAATTCCGCCACCTCCGACAGATCCTAATAACGATCCTGATAAACAGAAGAGGGAGATTTATACTTCTAATCAGGGATATCCAATAGGCTTTACAAAAAGTAACCAGGCGGTTTTGTTACCGTCATTTTTGGCAGCCTATTCAGGAGGGAATGCTTCGAGTAGTTCTACTGATATTTTTAGAAGTTTTCCTATTCCGAACTGGAGTGTTAAATACAACGGTTTAATGCGATATAAATATTTTAAAGATAAATTTAGACGTTTTTCTTTGCAGCATAATTACAGAGCATCTTACACTATAAATCAGTTTAGGTCTAACTTTGATTATAATGAGAAGCCGGGTGGGCAGGATATAAATACCAATTTCTATAACCAAACCATTATGTCTAACGTCAATTTAGTGGAGCAATTTAGTCCGCTTATTCGTGTGGATTTTGAATTGAAGAGCTCACTAAGAGTATTGACAGAGATTAAAAAGGACAGAGCATTATCGATGAGTTTTGATAATAATTTATTGACGGAGGTTAAGGGGCTGGAGTATATTGTAGGTTTAGGATATCGTTTTAAAGATGTTATTTTTTCTTCAAGACTTGCAGATAGCCCAACTGGAATTATAAAAAGTGATATTAATATAAAGGCTGATTTCTCCTATAGAAATAATCAAACTTTAGTACGTTATCTGGATTATGATAACAATCAGCTTGCAGCTGGTCAAAATATTTGGTCATTAAAACTTACAGCTGATTACGCCTTTAGTAAAAACCTGACGGCAATATTTTATTATGATCACTCGTTCTCAAAAGCTGTGATATCAACTTCATTTCCATTAACTAACATTCGTTCAGGTTTTACACTACGATATAATTTTGGGAATTAATTTTTTCGTTTTCTAAACGGGATTTCATTAGAAGATTATTACATTTGTGGCTTAAAAATTAAATTATCAATTTCAAACATAGTATTATGAGCATACCAGCAAATTTAAAGTACACAAAAGATCACGAATGGGTTAGCATCGAAGGAGATGTTGCAACTGTAGGAATTACTCATTTCGCTCAAAAAGAGCTTGGAGATATAGTGTATGTTGAAGTAGAAACTTTAGATCAGACATTAGATAAAGATGAGGTTTTTGGGACAGTGGAAGCTGTAAAAACAGTTTCTGATTTATTCTTGCCTTTAACAGGAGAGATTATTGCTTTTAATGATAGCCTGGAAAGCGCACCAGAAACAGTTAACTCTGATCCTTACGGAGCTGGATGGATGATTAAAATTAAAATTGCTGATGCATCAGAAATAGATTCTTTATTATCTGATGAAGCTTATAAACAACTTATCGGTGCCTAAACAATTATTGCTTATTTGGGCAATTATTTGCTCGGGAATTATTTCTTATTTTTGTTTGACAGACTCAAGTAATATTCCTGCTGTTAATTTTCCAAGTATAGATAAAATTGTACACTTTTGTTTTCATTTTGGATTTACAATTTCCTGGATTTTGTTTTTCAAAAAAGAGCTTAAGGGAAGGGAAGCTAACGATTATAAAGCTTATCTGGTTTCGTTTATATTTTCTGTTTTTTTTGGAATTACAATCGAAATATTGCAAGGCATTTTTACGGTAACAAGAGCCGCAGATGTAATAGATATTTTAGCAAATACAATTGGGGCAACCATCGCAGTTTTTACAGCAATCGCTTTCAAAAGGCAACTAGATAAAATATAATTTTATAAAAACCCACTTCGGTGGGTTTTTTATTACAGAAAAATCAAGGTTAAATAGCAATGATTTTATTTAGAATTAAAATGTATTTTTGTCAAAATTCAATGTAATATCAAAGTCATGAATATAAAGCAATATTTAGATTCAACATACTTGAAAACGGCTTCCCAAGCCGGGCTTTCGGAAGAAGAAAACATTGATATTGTTAAAGATGCCATTAAAGAGGCAATTACCGAAGGGTTTAAATTGATTATGATCAGGCCCACATATGTAAGTTTAGCTAAACAAATGATTTTAAAAGCTAATTCGAATTTACTTGTTGGTACTGTGATAGATTTTCCTGAAGGTAAATCGTCGATTGAAGATAAAATTAAAGAAGCAAATCAGGCAATTGAGAATGGAGCAGATGATTTAGATTTTGTTTGCAATTATGATGCTTTTAAAAATGGTGAAATTGCTATAGTGAAACAAGAAATTGTTTACGGTACACAAATTGGATTAGCACATAATAAAACGGTAAAATGGATAATTGAAGTTGCAGCTTTAACAGATAAAGAAATTATGCAACTTTCTGCATTGATAAAAAATGTAGTTATATCAAATTTTAAAGAAGAAGACTATGCTTCAGTATTTGTAAAATCATCTACAGGTTTTTATAAAACTGAAAATGATTTACCAAACGGCGCAACAATGGCATCTATTATAATGATGTTAGAAAATGCGTCGCCGTTGCCAATTAAAGCAGCTGGAGGAGTAAGATCTTATAAAGATGCAATTGAAATGATTCGCTTAGGAGTTAAACGAATCGGAACTTCGGCAGCAAAAGAAATTGCAAACGGAGAGAATGCCCCAAATGATTATTAAATGAAAACCCAAATTTACGTGAATAAGATTTTTTTATCCTTTATTTTTACATTAACTACCATACTTGTTTTTTCGCAGGAAATTAATAATTCTTCCGTAAAACCAGGTTTCACAACAGAACAGTTTCCTGTTTTTCCAAATTGCGAGAATTTAGAATCTAAAAAACTGGAAAATTGTTTTTATAAAGAAGTTCAGGATTTTGTGTTTCAAAACTTTCAGGTTCCTGACAATTTAAAACAAACCAATTATAAAGGTGAAGTAAAAGTGCTTTTTGAAGTTGATGCTACGGGTGTGTTTAAAGTAATTTATGTAAATGCTGCAAATGATGCACTGGCGGAAGAAGCAAAAAGGGTTTTTGTTCAGTTTCCTCAGATTAAACCATCAACTTATAATGGGAAGCCAACTTACTCAAAATATACGATTTCAATTGGTATTCCTTTAAAAAGTGCTGAGCAAATTGCTTCTGAAGCATTAGCGGCTGCGGAGATTTTAAAACCGGTGGAAAAGCCAATGACGGAGCTTGATAGTATAGTTTATAAAAAATACAATAATCCCGAATTCGAAAGTCATTTAAATATTCCGTTTTCGCATAGTTATTACGCACAATTTGATGGCGCACTGAACCAGGTTGGAAGTAATAATCATACCGCTTCAAAGCCATATACATATGCAGAAGTTTCAAAATATTATAATTTAAAAGCTGTTACTGAATCACTTCAAAAAAAGGTTTCAACCTGGTTGGGAAGAAAATGGTGGAATGAAAATTTGGTTCAGATTCAAGGTGAAGATTATTGGTTGTCATTAAATCCTATTGTCGATTTGCAAATGGGTAAAGCGTCAGATCTTGATGCATCATATACCTATGTAAACACGAGGGGGCTTAATTTTAGAGGAGGTTTAGGAAAGCAGATTAATTTTACAACTACGGTTTTCGAAAGCCAGGGTAGGTTTGCAGGTTATTTTAATGATTATGCCGAGACACTAAAGCCTTCGGGAGGAAATCCTGCAATTATTCCAGGAGTTGGTATTGCAAAAAGATTTAAAACAGATGCATATGATTTTCCTTTGGCAGAAGCTAATATTACCTATACGCCAAGCAAGTTTTTTGATTTTCAGTTAGGTTACGGTAGGAATTTTATAGGAGACGGTTATCGTTCTTTGTTAGAAAGTGATGGAGCCAGTCCATATCCGTATTTTAAAATCAACACAACTTTTTGGAAAATAAAATATACAAACACGTATATGTGGTTAAAAGATGTTCGTCCTGATGTTACGGTTGAAAAAACATACGCGACAAAATTCATGGCAAATCATTATTTAAGCTGGAATGTTTCGAATAAATTAAATTTAGGTTTTTTTGAATCTGTAGTTTGGACAGATAGTAATAATCGAGGTTTTGATGTTAATTTTGTAAACCCAATTATTTTTTATCGTACTGTTGAGTTTGCGTCTTCTTCTAAAAGTGGTAATGCGCTTTTGGGATTTACTGCTAAATATAAGTGGAACAATACGGTTAATTTGTATGGCCAATTTTTGCTGGATGAATTTTCGGTTGGAGATATGACAGGAGGCGAGCAGAGTTGGGCTAATAAGTTTGGTTATCAATTAGGAGCAAAATATTTCAATGCTTTTAAAGTGAAAGATTTATTGTTGCAATTGGAATATAATCATGTTCGTCCTTATGTGTACTCACATAGCGCTGTAATAACAAACTACGGTCATAATAATCAAAGTGTGGGACATCAATGGGGAGGGAATTTCAATGAGCTTCTGGTGATTGGCCGATATCATAAAGGACGTTATTTTGGTGATGCTAAGTTTACAATGGGTACGAGAGGTTTGGATTTTGATACCGCTGAGGATAGTTATAATTACGGTGGAAATATTTATAAGAGTTACGATGAAAAACGACCATACGATACTGGTGTAAAAGTAGGGCAGGGAAATAAAACAAGTGTTTTTATTGCAGATATTCAGGGGGGTTATTTAATAAATCCAATGACAAATCTGAAATTGTTTGGAAGCTTTATTTATAGAAATTTTGATCCAACACAAGAAACGGCTGCAACTTTCAAACAAAGTACAACATGGTTTACCATCGGACTGCGTACGGATGTCTTCAATTGGTATTTTGATTACTAGTATTTAATAAGATTTTTCGAAATAATTGTGTTAAAGATTTACAAGTCCTTATTTTATAAAGGTTTTATTGAAAAAAATCTAATTTTATAGTCAGGAATTCTACAATCTAATTTGTACATTTGCACCACTCAAAAAAAACATACAAACAATAACGGTTTGAATACTACAAAAAACACATTTTCATTAAAATCAATATTTCAAGATTTCAAAGAAATAACTAAAGCTGGATTAGCTATTAGTGTTTTGTTTTCCTCAATTGCGGGATATTTATTGGGTGTAAATGATGAACACCCTTTTAAATGGAGTGTTTTGGTCATTTTATCTATTGGAGGATATTGTATGGTTGGAGCATCGAATGCTTTTAATCAGGTTATTGAAAAAGATATTGATTCATTAATGGATCGTACAAAAAATCGTCCGGTTCCATCTGGAAGAATGTCTCCAAAATTGGCTTTGTTTGTTGCAAGTCTGCTAACTATTTTAGGGATTAGTCTGTTGTATTCAATAAATGCAAAGTCGGCTATGTTTGCTGCGATTTCAATATTTTTATATACCAGTATCTATACGCCATTAAAAACGGTAACTTCGTTATCAGTTTTTGTTGGTGCTTTTCCTGGTGCAATTCCGTTTATGTTAGGATGGGTTGCTGCTTCGGGAGAGTTTGGTATTGAGGCAGGAACTTTGTTTTTGATTCAGTTTTTTTGGCAATTTCCTCATTTTTGGGCTATTGGATGGTTTTTGTATGAAGATTATGAGAAAGCTGGAATCTTTATGCTTCCAACAGGTAAAAAAGATAAAGGCACAGCATTGCAGATTATTTTATATACAGTTTGGTTAATAATAGCTTCGTTATTGCCAGTTTTAGGTTTTACGGGTCAATTGTTTATTAGTCCAATTGCCGCAATTATTATATTCTTATTAGGTTTGTGGATGTTGTTTTATGCTGTGAAATTGTATCAATTGCGAACTGCAAAGTCAGCTAGGACGTTAATGCTAGTGAGTGTTTCGTATATTTCATTATTACAAATAGTATATATAGTAGATAAATTTTTAAGATAGTTATGGAAATGACAATGACAACAGGTGAGGAACAATTAAGGAAATCAAAATCGGCAAAACTGATTTTGTTATTCGCTATGGTAAGTATGACTATGATGTTCGCCGGACTTACAAGTGCATTTGTAGTAAGTAAATCAAGAGCTGACTGGTTGAAGAATTTTGAATTGCCAACAGCATTTTATTACAGTACAGCTGTTATTATTGGTTGCAGTGTTACTTTTTATCTGGCGAAAAAAGCCATTCAGAAAGATAACAGGAGCGCAACAACAGCTTTGCTTTTGGGAACATTAGCATTAGGAGTTTTATTTGTGGTTTTGCAATTTGTTGGTTTTGGACAAATCGTAGAAAGTGGTTATTATTTTACCGGAGAAGGTAGTTCAATTACTACAACTTTTCTTTACGTAGTTACCGTTACGCACTTATTACACTTGGCTGGTGGGCTAATTTCACTTTTAATTATAATTTATAATCATTTTAAACAAAAATACAATTCGACTCAAACTCTTGGTATAGAACTAGGTGCGATGTATTGGCACTTTTTGGATTTATTATGGGTATATTTATTTTTATTTTTATATTTCTTTAAATAAGAAAAAAACGTAAATTTGGGAACTTTTTAACGAATATCTTTTATGGAAGCGACAGTTACTACTGCAAATAACGACGAAAAAACTTGGGGAGGCGGAGACATTCAGCCATTAGGAGCAAGTTATGGTAAAATGATGATGTGGTTTTTTATCGTATCAGATGCCTTGACATTCTCTGGATTCCTTGCTGCTTATGGTTTTTCTAGATTTAAATTTATTGAAACATGGCCTTTGGCTGATGAAGTGTTTACTCACTTCCCATTTATGCATGGCGTTTCGGCTCCAATGTATTATGTAGCCTTAATGACTTTTATTTTGATTTTCTCATCTGTAACAATGGTTTTGGCTGTTGATGCAGGTCACCAATTAAAAAAGACAAAGGTTGCGGTTTATATGTTCTTAACTATTATTGGAGGTCTAATCTTCGTTGGCTCACAAGCCTGGGAGTGGAAAAACTTCATTAAAGGAGAATATGGTGCAGTAGAAACAGCTGGTGGAAGTTTATTACAGTTTGTTGATGCACAAGGTAACAGAGTAGCTCTTGAAAAATTTGCGGTAAAATTGCCGGAGCAAAGAGAAGCGCTTACAAGATCACATGGTACTTGGTTTGTGGAAGATGCGGAAACGCAGCCGACTTATACTGTTGCTGAAGTACAGGCTGGTTTTAAAGCACATCCTGAATTATTGATCAGAACGGAGCAACTTACAGATAAAAAGAAAAAAACAGTATTGACAAGAGCAGAATCTGAGTCTCGTCTAGGTACTGCAAAATATGTAGTAGAAGGAGCTAACTTAACAAGAAACGAGTACGGAAGTAAACTATTTGCTGATTTCTTCTTCTTCATTACAGGATTCCACGGATTCCACGTATTTTCTGGAGTTATTATCAATATCATCATTTTCTTTAATGTATTATTGGGAACTTACGAGAAAAGAAGAAGCTACGAAATGGTAGAGAAAGTTGGTTTATACTGGCACTTTGTCGATTTAGTTTGGGTATTTGTATTTACAGTTTTCTACTTAGTTTAATTTTAGATTTTAATTATTATGTCACACGAACACGTATCAAATACAAAAAGAATCTGGTTTGTTTTTGCATTACTTTCAGTAGTAACTACAGTAGAAGTTATTCTGGGTATTTTAAAACCAGAAGCATTAGAATTTAATCATTTTGTAGGTTTGAATTTGTTGAACTGGATTTTCTATATCCTTACAATTTTCAAAGCTTATTATATAGTATGGGCATTTATGCACATGGAAGGTGAAAAAAGCAGCCTTAGATGGTCTGTTGTATCACCAGTTATTTTCCTAGTTTTATATTTATTGTTTATTCTATTGACAGAAGGACATTATATTTATGGGGTTTTTAAAGATTCTACTATTAAATGGAATTTTTAACATGATATTAATTCGAAAAGAAGCTCCGTTTAACGGAGCTTTTTTTATTTTTGTACCTCAATAACTTCCGTTAATACAATGAAAAAAAATATAGTTCTCTTTGTACTTTTTGTTCTGCCGATTGTAGCCTATTTATTTTTTGCTTCAGGAGTAAACAGTTTTACTAAACTTCCGACAATAACTCCTAAAATTGCCGACTTTGGTAATTGGAAATCACTAAAAGGTGAAAAAGTAACCCTAAATAACAAAATAACTATTCTTGGTTTTTCAGGTTCTGAAATTCTAAAAAACAGAGGAAACTTTTTCAATCTGAATGAGAAAATCTACCAACGTTATAATGGCTTTAAAGATTTGCAGTTTGTAGTTGTTTGTCCGTTAGGAACAGAAAACGACGCACAGAAAATAGAAGAATCTTTAGGTGCTTTTACAGATGTATCTGGTTGGCATTTTGTTTTTGCTTCTCCTCAGGAAATTAAAACCTTCTACGATCAATTACATTTAAAAGGAAAACTGGATCAGAATCTAGGGACATCAAACGTTTATATCGTAGACAAAGCAAGAAATTTAAGAGGTAGAAAAGGAGCTTCAAAAGATAAGAAAGACGAATATAAAGAAGGTTATGATACTTTTCATCCATCTGAGTTAAGCAATGAAATGCTTGATGATTTTAAAATCATATTATATGAATATCGCGCTGCTTTAAAAAAGAATCACAATGCCACAAAAGAACTTTAATCTTTAAAATATGTTTAAAAACAAATCATATATCGGAATTTCGTTTATTGTTTTAATTTTCGGAATTTATGCAGTGCCAAAAATCGTGGACAGAATAAAAAATGGTGACGTTGTAAAAGGAAATCGTTTGGATAATGTAGGATTGAAAACTTCGAAATCAGATGCTAAATTATTGACTATTGGTCCGGCTCCCAAATTTGAATTAACCAATCAGGATAACGCTAAAGTATCAAATCAAACTTATAAAGGAAAAGTTTATGTTTTAGAGTTTTTCTTTACCACCTGTCCTTCTATTTGCCCAAAGATGAATTTAAGCATGTTAGAGATTGAGAAAACTTTTTTTGGAAATCCTAACTTCGGAATTGTATCCATTACAATTGATCCGGCTCATGATACACCGCAAGTTTTAAAAGACCATGCAAAGTTGTTAGGAGTAAAATCGTCGAACTGGAATTTTTTAACGGGTGATAAAGCAACAATAATGGATTTATCAAACAAAGGATTCAATTTATATGCAGGTGAAAATGCAAAGGTAAATGGTGGTTTTGAGCATTCAGGTTTATTTGCTTTAATTGATAAGGATGGAAATATTCGTTGTAGAAAAGATGAATTTGGAAACCCAATTTTGTACTACGACGGACTAGATAAAAAGGGAGTAAGAGATATACAGGAAGATATTAAAATATTATTAGAAGAATAAAATGGAAGATAATTCATTAGAAAAAAAATTCAGCAAGTTTATCGTTGCTGTTTCAATTGTAATTCCGGTTGTGGTTGGAATTTTATTTGGAGTCAAATTAAAAGATTTTGGAATTGATGTTGAGCCGCTTTCATTTTTACCTCCAATTTATGCGACTACAAATGGTATTACAGCCGTTGTTTTAGTGTGGGCGGTTATTTCTATCAAAAATGGTAAACGTAAATTGCACGAACAATTAATGACTTTTGCTATTATATTATCGGTTGCTTTTTTAGTAATGTATGTTGCGTATCACATGACAGCTGATTCTACTAAATTTGGAGATTTGAATCACGATGGAATTCTTGATTTAGCTGAAACAGCTAAAATTGGATCAGTACGTTACGTCTATTTTGTGATTTTAATTAGTCATATTTTATTGTCTATCGCTATTATTCCTCTAGTATTAATTACTTACGTAAGAGCCTTGGCACAACGTTTTGACAGACATAGAAAAATAGCTAAAATAACTTTTCCACTTTGGTTGTATGTAGCAGTAACAGGTGTAGTGGTTTACTTAATGATTTCTCCTTATTATGCATAAAATAGAAAATAGAATAAAGAATAAAGAAAATAGAATTGAAAGTAGAAGTAGATTGGAGAATTTAATCACAAAGAAATACTTCTATATTCTTTTCTCTATATTCTTTTCTCTCACTGCAAATGCTCAATGCGCTATGTGCCGAGCTGCACTTGCTGGAGACTCTAATGTGAAAAAAGCAGAAGCCGTAAATGATGGAATCGTCTATTTAATGGTAATTCCTTACTTACTTGTGGGGATTATTGGTGTTCTGATTTATAGAATGTACCAATCAAAAAAGAAAAAAGCAGTATAATTTTTATACTGCTTTTTTCTTTTTTTGTTTTATATATTTTATTTCAATCCATCAACAGAAACATTGACTGTTCCGTTTATTTTTATAAAAGCAATAATAGCCTGATTCGTCAACTGAATTTTATCAAACTGAATGTCTTCTATTTTCCCATTTACAAATACACCTGGCATAGGAGAGTAGTTTTTAAGATACGTAGCCATGCTTTTTTTGGCTTCTTCTAAATTGGGTTGAATAGAATAACGGCAGCTTTCTTCCATTTTTCTTAAAATATAGCCCTGTCCTAACCAACTTGCAGTACGCATTAATTTACTTTTTGTGTCTAAAACATAATCGAGTTTTTCAAAATAGATTTCTTTTGTTTGTGCATTGTACTGCGGAAACCCATTTAAATAAAGGGTTCCGTTTATGGATCCTAAAACATCCAACGCAATAACCATTTTTCCATCTTTGTGCCAGATGTTGACATTTTTTACCGTTATTTTTTTGCTGCCTGAACCAAATTCCTGACCTGCAAAATTTTTAGTCATTATTTTTGAAGCGTCAATATAGGTTGAAATTGCGGCAATATTAGCTGCAATCTGATTTGGAATTTTAGCAACAGGTTTTAGAACAATTTTATTTGCGTTGAATTTGGATTCAGGTTGTTTTCCAACGATAGTTTCCATATTACACTTTATTCCCATGTCTAATAAAAACAAATCATTTTTAAGTTTTGCGTTTGTCGAATAGATTTCAACGGGAGTAATTCGAAGCCAGCTTTCATAAGTGTCACTCATTTGAAATGGTGTACATATTTTTTCTAAAGCAGACAAAACATTCGGTTTAAAATCCATTGATTTTTCAATTGCTTCATCTATTTTTTTTTCAATTTTAGATTTAAAAATAGAAATTGCAGGATTTACTAAATATGTTATTGGCATACTTTTTCCAAAAACCTGCATTGTTGGACTTTCATTCCAATCTAAAGATTTGAATTCGGTTTTGGTGTTTAATTTCCAATTTGTTAATGCAACTTCGCTTGATAAAGTAATGACTCCATTTAAATTAAATTCACGAGTATCGTAAAGTTCAACGCCGAGTTTTTTTGTTCCAATTCGATATTTAATAGTTGCTTTTAATGGCAGGATAGTTTTTATTTTTTTATCGGGATTTGCAGGATCATTTTGGATTTTTATTGGAGCTTGTTTCCAGATTTTCATTTCAATATCATCATCGTCGATGTTATTGTCTTCATAAATTAATCCGTTCAAAATTGAGTTTGTCTGATGCTCAATATCGCTCAATTTTACCGTTATAGGCAGGTTGATAAAGGAAGGATTCACGTCATAAACTAACGGACTTGCATCATCGGGTTCGGGTTTTAAGGTTTCTAATTTTTGCGATGTTGAACATCCTGAAAGCAGTGTAAGTGCCGCTAATAAAGAGAAAATTGAAAAAAACTTCATTGTTAAGAATTTTTTGAGTGATGCAAAATTAAGAAAACAATTATATTATCTTAAAAATGTGTAACATTTGATAAAGAATAGAGTCTTATTCTAATATCAAAACGAAATTATTAACGTTTTCTTACCATAAATTACTTAATAAAAATGTTATTATTGTTTTAAAATTTAACAATACCATGATCGAAATCAAAGATTTACACAAGTCCTATAAAATGGGAAGTTCTGAATTGCATGTGTTAAAAGGAATAAATTTTAATATTGAAGAAGGTGAGTTAGTTGCTATCATGGGATCTTCTGGATCAGGAAAATCTACTCTTCTTAATATTTTAGGAATCTTAGATGAGGCAGATTCGGGTAGTTATATTTTAGACAAAACTCCAATTAAAAAATTAAATGAGACGATAGCTTCTAGATACAGAAATAAGTTTTTAGGATTTGTATTTCAATCTTTCAATTTGATCAATTATAAGACAGCGCTTGATAACGTGGCAATGCCATTATATTATCAGGGAATAAAAAGAAAAGAGCGTTACGAAATTGCGATGAGATATTTGGAGAAAGTTGGTTTGGGTTCACATTCACACCACTTGCCTAACGAGCTTTCAGGAGGTCAAAAGCAGCGTGTCGCTATAGCGAGAGCATTAGCTTCAAATCCAAAAGTTTTATTGGCTGATGAGCCTACAGGAGCTTTAGATACCAAAACATCATATGAAGTTATGGAACTTATTCAAGGAATTAACGATGAAGGGAAAACCATTTTAATCGTTACACACGAACCTGATATTGCCGCAATGTGCAAAAGAAATGTAGTCCTTAAAGATGGATTAATTATCGATGATAAAAAGGTAGAACAAGTTAGAGCTTCATCTTATGTTTAATATTGAGCGTTGGCAGGAAATATTTGAAGCAATCTCCAAAAACAGGCTGAGAACATTGTTAACCGGGATTTCTGTGGCTTCAGGTATTTTTATTTTAGTTATTTTGCTTGGTGCTGGAAAAGGGCTTCAGAACGGAATCGAAAAACAATTTGAAAACGATGCTGTCGGAATTATTGAAGTTTGGTCAAATGTAACAACCAAAGAATATAAAGGATTAAATCCAGGAAGAGAAATTCAGTTCAGAAATAGTGATTATGAGCTTCCAGTTACAAAGTTTAATGATAAAATAGATAAAAAATCGTCTATTCGTACTACTTGGGGAGGAATTGTGAGTTATGGAAAAGAATCGGGAAATTATCAATTTAGAGGAATTACACCGGATTATTTGTCTCTTGAAAATGCAACTATTATTAAAGGACGCTTCATAAACAATAATGATTTAGTAAATAACGAAAAAGTTGTGGCTATTGGTCTGAAGGTTAAGCAGGATTTATTTAAAGAGCAGGATCCAATAGGAAAAGAAATTTTGGTTAATAATATCAATTTTAAAGTAGTTGGGGTTTTTACAGATCCTTCTGGTGAAAGAGAAGAATCAAGGGTTTATATGCCTGTGACGACTAATCAACGCGCTTTTGGAGCAGGTGATAAAATAAATGGGATGCAGTTTGTTTTAAATAAAAAAGCAGATTATGATGAAGCCTTAGCACAATCAAAAAAATTTACAGAAGATGTAAAAACGCTGTTGAAGAGTAAAAATATTGTGGCGCCAGATGATGAAAGTGCAATTGGAGTTTATAATTCGGTTGAAGAAGCAAAACAGTTTTACGACCTAAATCTTTATATCAGATTATTCTTTTGGTGGGTAGGTATTTGTACTATTATCGCTGGAGTTGTTGGTGTAAGTAATATTATGCTGATCATTGTAAAAGAAAGAACTAAGGAAATTGGAATCAGAAAGGCATTAGGTGCATCGCCATTTTCTATAATCTCAATGATACTTCATGAATCTATATTTATTACCACAATTGCTGGTTTTGTTGGGTTGCTGGCTAGTTTGTTGTTACTAGAATTTGTTGGTCCAATGGTTCAGAGTGAATATTTCAGAAATCCGGAAGTTGATTTTAATGTAGCTTTAACCACACTTGCTTTACTTGTATTTGCAGGAGCGGTGGCGGGATTTTTTCCAGCCTATAGAGCAGCCAAAATAAAACCTATTGTAGCACTTAGAGACGAATAATTATGTTTAAGAAAGATAATTGGGATGAAATTTTACAGGCTCTAACGGCAAATGTTTTTAGAACAACGCTGACTGCATTTGGTGTGTTTTGGGGTATATTTATTTTGGTAATATTATTAGCAGCCGGTAATGGTTTAGAAAACGGTATCAAGAAAGGTTTTGACGGAATCGCTACCAATACTATGTTTATGTGGAGCCAGACAACTTCAAAAGCATATAAAGGATTGCCAAAAGTTCGTCGTTACGACTTTAGAAACAGTGATGTGGCAGCTTTAAAAGCAGCTTTGCCTGATTTATTATATGTTTCGCCAAGAAATCAATTAGGAGATTTTAATGGAACAAATAACGTTGTTCGTGGTACTAAAACTGCGGCTTTTACTATTTATGGAGATTATCCGGAGTTGATTAAGCAACAGCCAATGGATATCTTAAAAGGACGTTTTATTAATCAGCAAGATATTTTAGAAAGAAGAAAAATTGCTGTGATTGGAAAAGGAGTTATTAGCGAACTTTATGAAAAGGAAGAAGAAGCCATTGGAACTTATATAAAAGTAAACGGAGTTAATTTTATGGTAGTTGGTGTTTACCATTCTAAACAGCAAGGTGGAAATGCGGAACAGGAACAAAAAAATATTTTCGTTCCGTTTACTACTTTTCAGCAAGCGTTTAATTATGGAGATAAAGTAGGATGGATGGCACTTACAGCAAAAGATGAAACTTCAATCACAGATTTAAAACCAAAAATTCTGGAATTAATCAAAGGACTGCATTCAATAAATCCACAAGATGAAAGAGCTGTAGGTAATTTCGATTTATATGAACAGTATAATAAAGTACAGAGTTTATTTGATATCTTAAAAATCATTGCTTATTTCGTAGGTACACTGGTTTTAATTTCAGGTGTTATCGGAATTTCGAATATTATGCTAATTGTAGTTAAAGAACGTACAAAAGAAATTGGGATTCGCAGGGCTTTAGGTGCAACACCTGGCGCTATTCGTGGCCAAATTTTATCTGAATCTATATTTTTAACTATTATTTCCGGAATGCTTGGAATAGCCGTCGCAACGGGGATTATTGCTATTTTAAATATGGTACTGGACTCTATGCCGCCGGGAAGCAATACTATGTTTGCAAACCCAACCGTAGATTTAGGAGTAGTATTTGTAGCATTATTAATATTAGTAGGATCTGGTTTGTTGGCAGGATTTATTCCGGCGCAGACCGCAATTAATGTAAAGCCGGTAGATGCTTTGCGAACAGAATAAATTATCAATCAAAATATAATCGATTAAACCAAAAACAAAATGAAAAAAGGAGTAACCGTAACCATTTTAATCTTTATTGCTTTAGTTTTCTTTGGCGCACTTTACTATTTGTATGCTAAAAATCAGGAGTCACCAATTGTTTTTAAAACGGAGAAAGCAGAGGTTAAAACGATCGTAAAAACCACCATTGCAACAGGTAACATTCAGCCTGACGAAGAGGTCCTAATCAAACCAAATATTTCGGGTATTATTGAAGAAGTATATATCAAAGCTGGTGAGAAAATTAAAGCGGGCGACATGATTGCTAAAATTAGAGTTGTTGCTAATGTGTCTAATGTAAGTAGTACCCAAAATCAGGTGCAAACAGCTAAAATAGCCTTAGATAATCAGGAGAAAATTTATAAAAGACAGAAAACCTTATTTGAAAAAGAAGTAATTTCTGCTAATGATTTTGATGCAGCTCAATTAGCTTATACACAGGCAAAGCAAAATTATTTGGCGGCCAGACAAAGTTTGGATATTGTAAAAACCGGAACAACAACGTCATTAGGAAGTTATGCTAATACGTTAATTCGCTCAACAGTAAACGGAATGGTTTTGGCCGTTCCTGTAAAAGTTGGAAATCAGGTTATTGAAAGTAATAATTTTAATGAAGGAACTACAATTGCCAGTGTTGCAGATGTTGGCAGGATGATCTTTATTGGAAAAATCGATGAATCTGAAGTAGGAAAAATTAAAGTTCAAATGCCAATTGAAATTACTGTTGGAGCGATCGAAAATAAAAAGTTTGATGCTGTTTTGACTGATATTGCTCCTAAAGGGGTAGTAGAAAATGGTGCAATTCAATTTGAAATAAAAGCTTCTTTAGAAAACAGAGATGCTACTTTTATCAGAGCTGGTTTAAGTGCAAATGCTTCTATTATTTTAGAAAAAGCAGACAAAGTTATGGCTATAAAAGAATCACTGGTTCAATTTGACAAAAAAACACAAAAACCATATGTTGAAATAGAGACTGCTCCTCAGAAGTTTCAAAGAAAAGATTTAATCCTTGGTGTGAGCGACGGAATATATGTTCAGGTTAAAAGCGGTATTAAAGATTCTGATAAAATTAAAATCTGGAATCAAGGTTTGATCAGTGAGGGAGAAGAGAAAAAATAATTGAAAGTATAAAGAGTTTTTTGGTTTTAAAAAATGTTAAATTTGCGTAGTGTTTATACTATGCTTTCATTCAAAATATATGAAAATAAATAAATATAATAGTCTCGTTTTTGCTATACTTTTCGGGTTCGGACTAACGGCCCAGGCACAAACAAAACAATGGACACTTGAAGAATGTGTAAAATATGCATTAGATAATAATATCACAATAAAATTATCAGAACTAGATGTAAAAAATGCTGATATTGATAAGAAAGATGCGTTTGGTAATTACCTTCCGTCAGTAAACGGAAATGCTTCCCATTCTTGGAATATAGGGTTGAATCAGGATGTTACGACAGGTCTTTTGCGTAATCAGACAACTCAATATTCATCTGTTGGTTTAAGTGCCGGAGTTGATATTTACAAAGGTTTACAAATTCAGAACACTTATCGTAGAACGAAACTTTCTATTATAGCTTCACAATATCAATTGCTGAAAATGCAAGAAGATATCTCGCTCAATGTAGCTAATGCTTTTCTTCAAATTTTGTCTTATAAAGAAGAGTTAAAAGTAAAAAAAGAACAACTTTCTATTGATGATAAAAGATTCAAACGTTCAGAAGAGATGGTAAATGCCGGAACAATTCCGCGTGGAGATTTATATGATTTGAAAGCGACATTGGCAACAGATCAACAAGCCATAATTATTGCCGAAAATAATTTGTTGATTTCAAAATTAAGTCTGGCACAACTTTTACAATTAAAAGAATTTGCAGATTTTGATGTTATTGATGATACAAATGCAAAAGATGAAAATAATATCATGGCCCAAAGTCCAATTGATATTTACAATAAGGCAAAAGAAACAAGAACAGAATTAAAATTGGCTCAAACTAATCTTGAAATTGCTGAGAAAAATGTAGCTATTGCAAAAGGTGCTTATCAACCAACCTTAAGTGCCTTTTATAATTTTAATACAAGAGCCAGTTATTCAGATATCATCACTGGCGCGACTCCAAATACAGCAAATCCAACTTCTCAGATTGGTTTTGTTGAAGGGACAAATCAGGCAGTATTACAAAATAATTTCACTCCTGTTTTAGGTGGTCCTCAACCTATTATGGACCAATTTAGTGATAATAAAGGACAGTCGTTTGGTTTTCAGCTTACTGTTCCAATTTTTAATGGTTTCTCAGTTCGAAATAATGTAGAACGAAATAAAGTTAATTTAGAAAAATCTAAAATAGATTTAGAGCAAAAAAGTTTAGATTTGCAACGTAACGTTTATACTGCCTTTACAAATGCAAAAGGAGCTTTAAATACTTATGAGTCATCAACTGTAACTTTAGAGGCGAGACAACAAGCTTACAATTATGCTAAAGAAAAATATGATGTAGGTTTAATGAATTCATTTGATTTTACACAGGCTCAGACATTGTTGACTAATGCTCAGTCTGATGTGATTAGAACGAAATACGATTACATGTTTAAAATAAAAATACTTGAATTCTACTTTGGAATTCCAATTGTCCCAATTATTACAAAATAATTTATTATGTCAAAAAAAACAGTTTATTTCTTAATAGGTGGTGCAGTAGTTATTATTGCAGTTTTAGTAGGTCTTTCAAAATCGGGAGCAATAGGAAATAAGGATGAAGGAAAAGAAGTAGAAATCTCAAAAGTAATGGCTTCAACTATTGTCGAAACAGTTTCGGCAACAGGTAAGATTCAACCGGAAATTGAAGTTAAACTTTCATCAATGGTTTCAGGTGAAATTATTGCACTAAATGTAAAGGAAGGCCAGGTTGTTAAAAAGGGAGATTTATTGGTAAAAATAAATCCGGATTTGTATACCTCCGGATTAGATAGGTCTGTTGCTAATTTATCAGGAACGAAAGCCAGCTTATCGCAGTCTGAAGCAAATTTTAAAGAAGCAAAAGCAAGTTACGAGCGTAATAAAACGTTATATGATAAAGGAGTAATTTCAAAGTCTGATTGGGATAAATCAATTGCGACTTTTGAAGTTGCTAAAGCAACAAAACAAAGTTCTTATTACAATGTTCAGAGCGCTTCAGCATCGGTAACGGAGGCAAAAGATAATTTAGGCCGTACTTTAATTTATGCCCCTGCAGATGGAACTATTTCGGTTTTAAATGTTGAATTAGGAGAGCGCGTTTTAGGAACGCAACAAATGGCAGGAACAGAGCTTTTGAGAGTGGCAAACCTAAACAACATGGAAGTTGAAGTTGATGTTAATGAAAATGACATTGTTAAAGTGAAAATTGGAGATGAAGCTAATGTTGAAGTTGATGCTTATTTAAAAAAGAAATTTAAAGGTACTGTAACGAGTATCTCAAATTCAGCAAGTACAACACTGACTTCAGATCAGGTTACTAATTTTAAGGTTAAAGTTCGTATTCTAAAAGAGTCTTATCAGGATTTATTAGAAGGACAACCAAGCTCTTACTCTCCGTTTAGACCAGGAATGACAGCAACAGTTGATATTTTGACAAAAACAAAAACAAATGTATTAGCTGTGCCTATTAGTTCAGTGGTTGTAAAATCAGATACTGCAGCTGTTAAGGATTTTACAGTGGAAGATCCTAATGAGAAAAAGGTAGTGCCAAAAAGCGATAAAAAATTCGAGTGTGTTTTTGTGAAAGTTGGAGATAAAGCTAAGATCAGAATTATTAAAACAGGTATTCAGGACGATACTAATATCGAAGTAATGTCTGGATTAAAATCTGGAGATGTTGTGATAACGGGTCCTTATACTACGGTTTCAAAAGAATTAAATTCTGGTGACAAAGTGAAGCTTAAAAAAGCAGAAGCTCCTAAAAAGTAGGTTGTAGTATGATAATTGCTTTGCATGGAGTTCCGTCAGAAATCATTTTTAGTGGTGTTGGCGGCTTCATTAGTGTGATTGCATATTTGATATGGGTGCATTATAGTGTCTATAAAACAAAATATTATAATGATGAATTTAAATATTTTGCAGTAGAAAAAAGGTTGATCATATACATAGGCTTTTTATTGGCAAATTTGTGTGTGGCATTTCTATTATTCTGGTTATTAACCCTTATTTTTGCTGCTTTAATTTTTGTATAATTTTTAATAACAAACAATTTTGTCTTTTATTCTCAATATCGAAACCGCTACAAAAAATTGTTCTGTAGCAATTGCAAAAAATGGTGAAACAGTTTTATGTAAGGAAATTGCAGAAGAAGGATATTCGCATGCCGAAAAGCTCCATGTTTTTATTGAAGAAGTAATTTCTGAAGCCGGAATCACAGTTCAGGATTTAGTTGCAATTGCAGTAAGTCAGGGACCAGGTTCTTATACAGGTTTACGCATTGGAGTTTCGGCGGCAAAAGGATTGTGTTTTGCATTAAATATCCCACTGATTGCTGTTGATACATTACAAACTTTGGCTTCTCAGGCAAAAGTTACTGACGGAAAAATAATTCCGATGCTGGATGCCAGAAGAATGGAAGTTTACAGTGAAATTTTTAATGCAAACCTGGAAGTTGAAAGAGAAATTCAGGCAGAAGTGATTACAGAAGATTCTTTTGCGGAATATAAGGATGTACTTTACTTTGTTGGTGATTGCACAGAAAAATGTAAACCAGTTTTGACAAAAGATAATTTTGTTTTTCTGGAAGATATAAAGTACCCTTCAGCTTCAGCAATGAGTAAAATCAGTTTTGATAAATATCAAAAAAGCGACACTGTAGATGTCGCTTATTTTGAGCCTTATTATTTAAAAGATTTTATGATGGCACCTCCATCAAAAAAACAATAAAATTTATTTTATTTTTGAAGTGTATACGGTTGAACTGAAATTCCAGCTTCATCTAAAGCTGTCTTGCAATTCTCCAGAGTTTCAGAGAAAACGACACCGTAGTTTACATTTTTAGCCCATGGGCGTACTGAAAACTCTACAGCACTAGTGGTTAGGTTTTTTACAAAAACTTCGGGAGCAGGTTTCTTAAGTACCTTAGGATTTTTATTTAAAACATCTAAAAGAACTTCTTTCGCTTTTTTGATATCTGAATCATATGAAACTGCAAAAGTCAAATCCGCTCTTCTTTCCCCCTGCATAGAATAATTAATAATCGTTCCGTTAGATAATGCACCATTTGGTACAAAAACAGTCTGATTATTAGCGGTAAGCATTTTGGTAACAAAAATCTGTATTTCGCTTACTGTTGCTATAACGCCTTGTGCCTCGATCGTATCCCCAACTTTAAAAGGCTTGAAAACGATAATTAACATTCCGCCTGCAAAGTTAGAAAGTGAACCTTGTAATGACAAACCAACCGCAAGTCCCATTGCACCTAAAATAGCAACAAAGGAAGAGGTTTCGATACCCAATTTTGAAATAAAGGTTACAAACAACAAAATTCTTAGTGCCCATATCAAGATATCAGAAAGGAATTTTGTTAATGTAGGATCTAAATTTCTTTGAACCATTACTTTTGTAATAATTCTATTTATTAATCGGATAGCATAAATACCAACAAATAAAATTAGAAATGCCGAAACTAATTTTGGCGCGTAATCAACTAGTACGTCAATAAATTTAGTGACATAAATACTAATTTGTTCTGGACTCATCATGTTTATTGAATAAAAAAACCTTCTCAAAACGAGAAGGTATATTAGTGGTGCAAATATAAGATATTTCTTTTATAAGAAAAATAAGTATCTATTCCTTAGTTTTAGTTTCGTCAATAATTTTATCTTCAACAGTTGCTGCCGTTTCACTGGCATCAACTACAGTTTCCGAAGCAATTGTCTTTGTGTCCGTACTGATATCGCTTGCTTTTTCTTTTACAGAATCAATTACATCGCTTATAGAATCTGTTGCTTTTTCTACATATTCACTTACAATATCTTTCGCCTGATGTGCATATTCTGCGGCACTTTCCAGAATTGGCTCTGAGGCTTCTTTAGCTTTTGCGATAGTTTCTTCGGTAAAAGCCTCTGCTTTTTCAATATAAGGAGCGGCAGCTTCTTTTGCTTGCTCAAAAGTACTTTCAGCCTGATTGGCTAGATCTGTTGCAGATTCTTTGGCCGTGCCAAATAAATTCTTGAAAAATGAAGATAATCCCATGGTTTTATAATTGATTGGTTAAGAATACAATATTAAACTTTTTTACAGAATTATAGTGTTATTGTTGGAATAATTTATTGAAAAGTAAGAAGATGGGAAGTAATAAAAAAGCGCTCGCTATGGGCGAACGCTTTTGGTATTTTTCTGAAATTATTTTTTATGCATTTATAGCCTCAACTTTAATCGCTTCATCATTTAACATGCTTTTCAACATGTTTTCAATACCACTTTTTAAAGTAAAAGTAGAAGATGGGCATCCGCTGCACGCTCCTTGTAAAATAACTTTTACTGTTTTATCATCCTCATTGTAAGAATCGAATGCGATATTTCCTCCGTCAGCAGCAACTGCCGGTTTTACATATTCTTCTAAGATATTGATGATTTGTTGTGAAGTTACATCCAGTTTATCAAAAGCTTCATCTTTAGTGATGTCATTTTTTGTAGCAACTTCAATTAAAGTTTCATCTAAAACAGTTCCTCCATTTTCGATAAATTGTTTGATATATGTTCTGACTTCCAAAGTGATTTCATCCCAGTCGTTAATGTCATATTTAGTTACCGAAATGTAATTTTCATCAATAAAAACTTCTTTTACATAAGGGAACTTAAATAATTCTTTTGCCAATGGTGAAGAAGCCGTTTGGTCAATATTTTTATATTCTACCGGGTTTCTGGTTAACATTCTGCTTACAACAAATTTTAATGCCGCCGGATTTGGAGTTGTTTCTCCATAAACGGTAATAGGTTGTTTTTTTGCCTTGTTTTCGTCGATTTTAATAATTACACCACCTTTGTCAACAAATGCTGCAATTTGTTCTGCAACAGCATCTTGTACGTCTTCCCATTCTACAATGCTGTATCTTTCGATTGCGATGAAATTTCCTGAAATATAAACTGTTTTTACAAACGGAAGGTAAAATAATTGTTGCGCTAAAGGTGATTCCTGTGCCTCATCAATATTTTTAAACTCAAAGTTTTGGTTTTGAGTAATGAAATCTTCAAATTCAAACTTTAATATAGTTGGATTTTGAGTTTCTTTTATGGTGATTTTTGTCATGATTTGTAATTTTTTACAAATTTACTAAAGTTATTTTCTACTAATAGCTATATTTGATTTTTTAATAAAATAATTAAGATTCTTATTATAACTAATCGGATTAAATTAGGAGTCTATAATTTATTCAAACAAAAATGCCTTTATGAAATTTAGAATCAGGGTTTTATTTATTTTTTTATTAGCTTCATTTTACTCTTTTTCGCAAGAAGGCATTCCTGTTTATTCAGACTATTTATCAGATAATTATTATTTGATTCATCCCTCTATGGCCGGAGCAGCAAATTGTGCTAAAATAAGACTAACCGCCAGAAAACAATGGTTTGGTCAGGATGATGCGCCAGAACTTCAAACATTAAGTTTTAATGGTAGAATAGGCGAGAGATCAGGAGCGGGAATTATTGTTTT
The DNA here is from genome assembly GCF_015351595.1 of Flavobacterium sp. LC2016-12. GTDB lineage: Bacteria > Bacteroidota > Bacteroidia > Flavobacteriales > Flavobacteriaceae > Flavobacterium. The sequence continues at coordinate 39,187 of NZ_JADKPT010000009.1, forward strand.
TAATGATAAAAACGGATATCATTCTCAAAAAGGTGTAAAGCTTACTTATGCACATCATATTATGTTTTCCAGAGATGAAATTGATCTAAATCAGCTTTCTTTTGGTATTAGTGGAGGAGTAATCCAAAATCAATTAGATGAGACAACATTTGGAACAGAATATGACCCACTTATTTCAGGACAAATTCAAAAAGATTCTTATTTTAATTTAGATATTGGTGCTTCATATAATTATTTAAATTTTTACGCCCATGCTACTGTTCAGGGTTTAATTGAAACCAGAAAAGAATTGTACAGCGATTTAGAAAGTGACAATGTTAGAAAATACCTTTTGAGTGCCGGATATGTTTTTGGCAAAAGTGATAAAATCACTTGGGAACCTTCAGTATTGCTTCAAGTATTTGATCAGACTAAAGAGAAATCAATTGATTTAAATATGAAAGCGTACAAGAACATGGATTTTGGAAGTTTATGGGCAGCATTATCCTATAGAAGAAGTTTTGATGGTGCACAATATGTTTCTGGAAACGGTGTTTCGTCTCAAAAATTGCAATATTTTACGCCTATTATTGGTATAAATTATAAGAACTTTATGTTCGCTTACACTTACTCACAAGTGATGGGTGATGTAAAATTTGATACTGGCGGGTATCATCAAATTACTTTAGGTATCAACTTATTTTGTAAAAAGGAACGTTACGATTGTAATTGTCCGGCAATTAATTAATTTTTTTATGCTAATTAAGTCTGTAAACGGAAAATCACCTTCAATTCCAGAGGATTGTTATGTTGCCGAAAACGCTACCATTGTTGGCGATGTTACATTTGGCGAATCTTGCAGTGTTTGGTTTAATGCTGTAATTCGTGGTGATGTTCACTTCATTAAAATTGGAAACAAGGTTAATATTCAGGATGGAGCAATTATTCATTGTACGTATCAAAAACATCCAACTATTATAGGAAACAATGTTTCAATTGGTCATAATGCCATTGTGCACGGTTGTACTATTCATGATAATGTTTTGATAGGAATGGGCGCAATTGTAATGGATAATTGTGTAGTTGAAAGTAATGCAATTGTTGCCGCTGGTGCTGTTGTAACGCAAAATACTGTGGTGACTTCAGGAAGTATCTATGCGGGAGTTCCTGCCAAAAAAGTAAAAGATATTGACCAATCTGATTTTGCAGGCGAAATTGAGCGTATATCGAACAATTATGTAATGTATTCAGGCTGGTTTAAAAACGAAGAATAAATTATAAAAAAAATCAAAATAGAAATTCCAAATTCCAATCGTTGTCAGACATTCTTGGAATTTGGAATTTGTGTTTTTTGGAATTTAAAACTTATAAGTTGATCTTTTCGAAAAAGGTATTTTTGTAGCTCTCACTAATTGGAATTCTTTTATCACTTATTAAAACTTTATTTTTCTGGATCGATTTTACATGTTTTATATTGATAATATAAGACCTGTGAATTCTTGAAAATCCTTTGCTGGAAAGTAAATTCTCTAATTTAATCAAGCTAATTAAGGTGAGCGTAAATTTATTATCGGTTGTGTAGATTTTTACATAATCTTTTAGGCCTTCAATAAATAAAATATCGGCAAAATTCATTTTTACGTTTTCATATTCAGCTCTTACAAACATAAAATCCTGTTCTAATTCAGGAGCTGTAGTGTTTTCAGAAATAGCCTGAGTCGCAGCTGTGGGATTGAAAATTTGCTGGGCACGAACTACAGATTTTAAAAAACGATGAAACGGAATTGGTTTTACCAAATAATCTACGGCACCAAGATTAAATCCTTCAACCGCATAATCAGAATAGGCAGTTGTGAAAATAATCAATGGTTTTTTTTCTATAGTATTTAGAAATTCTATTCCAGAAAAATGAGGCATTTGAATGTCCAAAAATATCAAATCGATATTCGTCTGATTGATAAATGAAACGGCATCGATCGCGTTATTAAAAGTGCGAACCAATTCTAAGGAATCTACTTTTCGGACAAAATCTTCTAATAATTCTACCGCTAGAGGTTCATCATCTATAATTACACATTTCATCTGTTTCAGTATTAGATCGTTAAATTTGTTTTGGTCTTCAAAAGTAGTTTTAAACCCGTAAATTAAGTTTTAAAGTTTTCATAAATTACTGGTTTGAATTTAAATTAAGCATTTACTGTTATAGTTTTGCTTAAGGTGTAACCATCCGTTAGATTTCCGGTTAATGTGGCAAGTTCAGCATCTAAACTATCGGAGAAAACATTATCTCTTGTATTTGAAGTGTCGGCTTGACCGTGTGCGACATAATTTGCGCTTGAATATACTTCGCTTGAAACATTTTCAGGAAAAGCAATTTGTGTTACCAATAATGAAGAACCAGTTGCTGTTAAGACTTCAACATGAACATGGGGTGCTCTTCCCTGGTACCAGCCTGGAAAAATTGAAATAAACGAAACTTCTCCCTTTGCATTGGTTGTTTGTCTTCCCCTTAAAAAATGAAATTCTGTATAATTGGTTTGTTGCATAGAAGTTCCACCATACTCTGAATAGTTTCCGTCTTTATCACAATGCCATACATCTACCAAAACCCCTTCTAACGGAGTACAATTATTGCTTTTATTTTCAATCGTCAGATTAATAAGTAAGGCAACTCCAATTCTGTCTGATTTTATATTTTCTAAAACCAATTGGCTTGGTGTTTTTATAGGAAAAGGACCTTTTGTTTCAGCAGGTGAAACTGAGCAGCTTCCATCTGTCGAGGAATTAGAACCCGAGTCGTCATTATCGTTTTTTGAGCAGGATTCCAATAATTTAGAAGCTGTTGCAAGAGAAGCGATTCCTAAAATACCGTTTCGGATGAATTTTTTTCTGTCCATAATCAGTTGTTTTTAATTTATTGGTGTTTGAATTTCATCTAATTTTAAATTTAAATGCACACGGTAGTACTGATTGTCCTGCGTTATATCTAATTGATGAGCGTTTGGATATAGCAAATCCAGACGATTTTTTATATTAGCTAACCCTATTCCTGAGTTTTCAGGATCTTTAGTATAATCTTCAATGGTATTTTCTATCCAAAAATCAATGCTGTTTTCATGTATGAAAATTTTAATTTTTACGTGAGCCGCACCTTTATAATCGGTCCCGTATTTAAAAGCATTTTCAACAAACGAAATCAATAACAAAGGTTCTATGAATTTATTTCTGGTATCACCATGAACATTTATAACGATGTCTTCAATGTCATTTAGTCTAAGTTTTTGTAGCTCAATATAATTTTGGATATAATTAATCTCTTTTTCTAAAGCCACCGTTTTGTTATCGGTTTCATACAGCATATAGCGCATTAACTCAGATAATGTTACGATGGCATCAGGGACCAAATCAGATTTTTTGTGTGCCAACGAATAAATACTGTTTAAAGAATTAAATAAAAAATGCGGATTAGTTTGTTTACGCAGATAAATTAATTCGGTATTTGTTCGGTGTGTTTCGGCAATTAATTTGTTTTGTTGATTGTTGTAGAATTCTGTTAGTGTTCTAATTATGGCACTTATGGTTAAAATTAAAATGTAAAATAACGAAGGGCCAATTTTAAAAAACAAAGGTTGTCTTCTTGCCATTATGATGCGTCTTTCTCCTCTCACAAAGTCAGCTGAACCTTCAGGCATTATTTTGGGAGGTAACATGTTTGCAGGTCTGACATGATTAAATTCAGGAATGAAATAATTAATCCTGATTATCATGAAAAGGAGAACAAGCGCAAAAATAAAAGTAAAATAGAGCCAGTATCTTTTTTCTAAAAGCAAGGCTGGTACCAAATAAAAATAATTCAGATAAAACAGAATAATTCCGGTAAGCCATTGTACATAAAAATCATTGTTGATTCTAAACGGACTTTCGTAAAATTGAATTAATGAAGTCAAAATAAAGAAAGTCCATATAATACTATGGAACAAAATTTTGTTTGAGCTGGTATTTTTGATGGTATCTAGGTTCATTTATAATTTTATTTTTAATAAAATTAAATCATTTTTTGTTACCGTTGGCGATAAGCCTTTATAGAGTTTATCGACAACCAAGCTGCCTACTTTTAATGCATCTTTTTCTGTAAAAAAGCTTTTTGTTTCGTTTATTACTGGTATGACTGATTGCTTGATTAAAATCCTGTCATTATTAGCGATCGAATAGCCCCATCCGGATTTTGTTTTAAATGTTGCCATTTTAAATGATTCTTTTCTAGTACAGGCCGCCAATAACAAAACAAGTATAAAAAACAGCAAATTCTTCTGGATGTTGTTCCAGAAGACTTGCTTTTTAATATTAATTATCATCATCGTTTTGTTCTTCAGTAGGTTTAAATTCCCAAGCATCATCGAAATAACTTGAACCAACTCTTCCTAGCATGTAAAAGCCATGATTGTTTACTGCGAAACCAACAGCGTCTGTTCTGGCAGCTCCCTCCATTGGTGTTCTTTCAACCCATAAATCTGTCGATGGATTGTATTCCCAAATCGTTCTCACATTTTCCCCACCAACAATATAACCCAATCCGTTCATAGCAAAGCTTGAGGCATTGGAACGAACAATTGCATAATCATCATTGTATGAGTCATCATCATCTACGTCTTTATCAATGTCACGTTTTCTTGTCCAAACATCTGTTGCTGGATCAAATTCCCAGAAATCTTCCTGATAAACACCATTGTTAATTCCGGTTCCTAAATAAGCTTTATCAGCAATTATGAAAACAGTTGCATTACGTCTTTTGTTTCCGCTAAATCCATTTACAATGTTCCAGGTATTTGTCTGATCATTATACTGGTAAAAATCTTTAAGATAATTTCCATCATAACCAGTTCCAAAATAGGCTTTTCCGCCAACCTGAAATCCTAATGCTCCGTAACGGCCAGTTCCTGCAAAATCTGTTTTTTGAGTCCAGCTATTACTTGTTGGATCATATTGATAAAAGTCTTTTAATTTATTAGTCCCATCATAACCAAGACCAACATATCCTTTTTCATTTAATGCAAAACTTGATGCTGAACTTCTCCCAACTCCTGTGAAATCGGCTTTTTGTTCCCAATAATCCCCTGTAGAATTGTATGCCCATAAATCTTTTAAGTAAACATCTCCAGTATATCCTGTTGCTATATAGGCATAATCTCCAATAATAAAGCTTGTGGCACTAGATCTTGCGGGTCCGTCAAATGCTGATTTTTTAACCCAGTTTCCTATTAAATCATCATCATCGTCATCATTGCTGCAGCCTATGAAAAAGAGACTCGAAAGCAGTGTAGCGAATAATATTCCTTTTTTTAAATTATTCATAGTGTATTAAATTTATTTATTGTTTGTATTTGATCCCAATGCCTAAAATGTATCCGTTACCGGTGTTAAAATCATATACTTCATGATTGTCATTGTCAATAAGTATGTACTTTTTATTAAAATTATAACCAGCTTTAAAATTTAAAAACCAGTTGCGATCTACATTTCTTTCATACTCTAAAGCTGTAGTCATTTGAGATAAACTCACTTTTGTAGCCTCTTTATTTAAATTAATTTGTGAATCTAAATTGTAAAAATTACCATTAAAACTATTGGTTATGCTGAGCTTGTTCCGGATATTATTTGAATATGATATTTTAGAATCAGGAAACCCTATTGATAAACTGCTTTCATTATTTATTTTATAATTTAAAGCCAGAAAAGGCATGAACTTAGGATAACCAAAAACCGTTGCTCTTGAAACACCAATGCTTAAATCTGTATTAAAATTCAAATGCTGATTAATTTCAAAACTTCCTAAAAATGTTACATCAGAAATATCAAAATTTTGTTCAAAATTGGCTGTAGGCGTTATGATAAAATTCAACTCTGTTGTTTTTGTAACGTTTTGTGTAAACTTAAATTGATTTTGTAATTGATTAAATTGAGTCGGGTTTTCAAGCGATTCAAAATCTTCTGTTTCATAATTGACTTTCAAATGTGAGTATTCTAACGTGTTCGATACTTTACTTTTGCCGTTTATTTTTTTACTGGCTTCGATACTAATGTTCGTCTCGTTAAAATTAATTTTATCAGTAGGTTCTGTTTTTAAATTCATATTTACTGAAAAATTATCCTGCGCTTTCATACTATAAAATGAAATTGTAAAAATCGAACATATTAAAAACCGTATTTTCATTACTTATTTATTGGTCCAAAAGTAGGTGCCTAATGTATTTTAAAAAAAGAAGATATATGTATGGTGTGTTTTGATAGACAAAAGAGCTCTTTTTACAGCCGAATCAAGTATTTGATGTCTAAATGCTATTGTAGATGATTTATTGCTGTTTATAGTATAAAAAAGCGAGGCTGTATATGTTATAGTGCGGTGCAGAGGAGTGCATTTTATATTTGTTCAAAAAAATTATTATGCACAAGTTTATATTAATGTTGTTTTTTCTTATCACAATACTTTCATGTGGTACAGATACAGATGCCGGCGAATTTGTTGTAGGTTCGGATTATTTAGCTTTAGATAACAAAGTTGTTTTAATTGATACTGTAACGGTAGAAATGTCAACTATTAATTTCGATTCTCTTGTGACTTCAAGTCAGAGCCGAATATTAATCGGAAATTATGACGACCCGGTTTTTGGAAAAGTAAAGTCGAATAGTTATTTCCAGCTGGCTTCGAGTTCTTATACATTAAATAATGGAGGTTCAGATACGGAAACAACAAATTATGTATTTGATTCTATTGCAATGATTCTTAAATATGATAATTATTACTATGGTGATACTACAAAAGTGCAAACTTTTGATATTCATCGTCTGACTCAAAAAGTAAAGCCAAATAGTGAGGATGATAGTTTTTATAATAACTCTGTTTTGAGTTATAGTGATGAAAGTATCGGAACAATTTCGTACAAACCAAGACCTATTGAAAAGGATTCTATCACAATAAAAATGAATGATGCCTTTGGTGCAGCACTTTTTCAAAAATTAAAGACAAGGGAAATTACTGATTTTGACAGTTTTTCAGAATATTTGAAAGGATTGGCATTGGTTTCTTCAACGGAAAATTCCTCAAGTGTCATCGGTTTTCATGCAGCTACAAGTAAAATTAGATTGTACTATTCAAAATATCAGGCAGATACTGAAGAGACACCTTATATAATCGATTTCACAATTTCGGAGGCAACAAAACAGTTTAATTCTATTTCTTTAGATAAAACCGGAACCTTGCTACAAAATTTGCCCATTGCGAGTAGTAAATTATCAAGTTCACTCACAAATCGACAAGGTTTTATTCAGTCGGGAACCGGAGTAGCCTGCAGGATAGATTTTCCTAATATTAAGCAACTTAAATACATTTCGGACAAAGGTGCTATTGTTAGTGCTGAGTTGCTTTTAAAACCTATTAATAATTCCTTCTCAGAGCAATATCCTCTGGCAGATTCCCTGAAAGTTTATGTTGCTGATAATTTAAACAGAATAAGTGGTTCGTTGGAAAATGGTGCAGGAGCATATGTTTATGGTGCTTTAAATAAAAAAAGTGACGAATTTAATGAGAATCTTGGATATGTAATTCCTATTGGTAGTTTTCTACAGAAAGAAATGTGGAAACAATCTGATTCCAGATCCTCTTTGATTTTGACATTACCTGTTATATCTAAAGCGGTAAACAGAATTGTTTTGGGAGATCAAAAACATCCTAATAATAAAATTCAATTGAAAATTTATTACACCTCTTATTAAATGAAAAACAGAATAGTTTATTTAAGTGGCGCCATATTGATGTCGCTGACTTCATTTTCGCAAAGTATTTCAAGTTCACCTTATTCGTTATATGGAGTAGGAAGTTTGTACGATTCTGATTTTGGTGTAATTCCATCTATTGGATCTTCTGGAATTGCATTGCCATCGGATACATTTATTAATAATCTGAATCCATCGTCATTAGGTTATTTGCCTCAAAATCATTTTATGTTTGATATTGGAGGGAAAGCTATAGCAACAACCTATCAGAGTGGTTCAAGAACGGAGAATCGTAATAACTTTCAATTTTCGCATATTGCATTTGCTTTTCCGGTTACGAAGAACTCTGGCTTTAGTGTAGCTTTGAGACCTTATTCGAGTGCAACATTCAAAATTTCTAATTTAAAATTACCGATAGAAAACAGCCAGGAATACTATTATTTGACAGCAGCAGGTTCTGGAGGATTAAATAATTTTGATTTTTCGTATGGCTATCGATTAGGGAAAAAATTATCAGTTGGAGTCTCAGCTGCAGTATTATTTGGAAATACAACTGATGATCGGAGTTCTTTAATAATAAGTTCAATTACAAACATTCACAAAAAAACAGATTATAGTGGTTTGCGTGCTACTTTAGGAGGGCAATATAAAATTGATTCTACTTTAACAATTGGTTCAACATTTAAATTACCAGCCCAAATTAGGGCTTCTAAAGTTCAGACGGTTCAAACTGTTACAGATGATGTTGTAACCACTGTAGAATCAGATGTTGCTTCTAATATAGATGATTATTATATGCCTTTGGAAATTGGGGTTGGGGTTAGTAAGCGCTTTAAGAATAATTTGAATATGACATTAGATTATGAAAAAAGTTTATGGAATGATTCGAATCAGTCTGAATTGTATGGAGATTTTGTAAATCAGGATCGATTTGCACTTGGATTTACCTATAGAGCTAAAAAAAATATTCGGAAATATTGGGATAGCGTTCAGTATGCAGCCGGAGCAAATTTTGATACAGGTTATCTTGAGGTTGATGGCAAACGTATTAATAACGCAGCTATTTCTATTGGACTTTCTCTTCCAATAGATAACACTTATTCAGCTTTAAATATTTCCTACTCTTATGGTCAAAAGGGAAAAATTTCAGATAATCTAATAAAAGAAAATTACCATAAAGTATCCCTTAATTTATCGCTTGATGGGATTTGGTTTGTTAAACGAAAAATAGAATAGGGGAGCTAGAAATCCTTTTTTACCACTGGATATTTATAATTTAATATTGACTCTAAAACAGCGGGATCTGAATTGACATAAAATTCAGGCTCGCTTTTTTTGTTATCTGAGAAACCAACCTTTTCACGCAAAATATTTTGGGTCTGACGAGCTACGGCTTCTCCGGAATCAATAATCTGAATATGGTCTGGAAGTATTTTTTTGATCTGTGGAATCAAATAAGGATAATGACTACATCCTAATACCAGATAATCGATATTAGCATCGATCATTGGCTGTAAATATGATTCTAGTAGTTGAGTCATTTCAGGTGAATTCAGGTTCCCGTCTTCAATAAGCTGAACAAGGCCGTGACCAACTTGTTCAATAATTGTAGTATGCTGAAACATTTCAGCAGTTTTATTGAACAGTTCGCTATTTAATGTTCCTTTGGTAGCTAAGATTCCGATTACTTGTGTTTTAGAATTATTAGCCGCTGGTTTTATTGCCGGTTCAATTCCTATAAATGGAATATCATAAGTTGCTCGAAGTTCGCGAATTGCATTTGTTGTTGCCGTATTACAGGCTACAACAATTAACTTACAGTTCATTTCAAGTAAAAAATCAACATTCTTTTTGCTTAGAGCGACAATCTCTTCCTTGGTTCTTTGACCATACGGAGCATTTTTGCTATCAGCTAAATATATAGTTTTTTCGTTTGGGAGTAGATCGTGAATGGCGCTCCAAATGGAAGTTCCTCCAATACCGGAATCAAAAACGCCTATAGGATTGTTGTTCGTCATACTACAAATTTAGTATTTTTTTGAAATAGATTTATATCCTTAGTAAACTGAAATTATATAATACTATTGTTTTTTAATCATAATTTGATGTACAAAAAAAACTGCCCAAACTTTTTTAAAAAATTTGGGCAGTTTATAGTAAGAAGATCCGTTTTTTAGAATCCTAAATCTTTTTTTACATCAGCAGTAATGTTTGGACCATCAGCTAAGATTAGAGTAGAACCATCTAATACATATTGGTATCCTTTAGCTTTTCCAACTTTTTGGATAGAAGCTTTTACTTTTTCCATGATTGGTTTTACGATATCAGAATCTTTTTGTTGCAATTCTTTTTGAGCATTGTCTCTGTAAGCGGTAATTCTACCCTGCATGTCCTGAACTTCTTTAGAACGTTCTCCGTTTACAGCTTCAGTTACTGTAGTAACTTCTTGCTCATACTTTTTGATTTTAGTTTGATATTCTTCAATCATTTTTTTGTATTCAGCATCATATGTAGCACTTAATTTTTGTAGTTGATTTTGAGCATCAAGCATTGCAGGCATTTTCGACATAATCTCGCTAACATCAACATGGGCTACCTTAGCCTGTGCATTCATTGTGTTACTTGCTCCTAAAATTAGTATGGCAGCAATTAGTAAAGTTTTGATTTGTTTCATCATTTTTAAAAATATTAATTAATTATTGGTCGTATTTGATTTTTGTGTTTCGGCTTCTTTTGCTTTCTTAGCCGCTTCTCTTTCTTCTAGTATTTTCTTTCTTCTCTCTTCTAATTCTTTTTTACGTTGCTCGTAAAGTTTTTGTCTTTCTTCGGCCTTATTTACCGCTGGATCAGCAGTCGGTGTTTCACCTGTTGTAGCAGGTTTAGCAGTTTCGTCTGTCTTACCTGTTTCAATTGTTTTTGAGGCTTCGGTTGTTTTTGCAGGTTCAGAAACCGTGCCATTTTTTTTCGCTTCTCTTTCTGCTAATATTGCTTTTCTTCTATCGTCGTATTCTTTTTTCTTTGCTTCCTGTTCTAATCTTCTGTCTTCAATTAGTTTTTCTCTGGCTGCCTTTTTCTCATCAAGTGCTTTCTGTCTGTCTGCCATTGCCGGATTTTCGTCAATTGCATTTTCTTTACTTTCTTTAGCCTCCTGATCTTTCAATTGCTTTTTAGTCAATTGCTCGCGTTTGTCAGTTCGATTTAAAACACGAATTACCTGATCGCTGATATCAAATTTCTTATTGCTGAAAAGCATTGTTAAATCTGATGATTTGTCAAAAATGAAATCATAGTTCTTAGCTTCAGCAATATCCTGAACGGCCGTAAAAACCTGATCTTGTATCGGTTTAGCCAATGCTGCTTTTTGATGAATTAAATTTCCATTTGACCCAAATTGCTTTTGCTGATAATCCAGCATTTCATCTTCAAGAAATTTAATTTCTGTTTCTCTTTCATCTATAAGCTCTTTGGTCAATAAGGCTTTTTCAGCTTTAAGACTTTCCTTAAGCGTATTTATATCTAATTTTTTGGCTTCAATTTCCTGTTTCCATTTTTGAGCCTTTAATTCTAATTGAGCTGTGGCCTCTTTGTAATCAGAAACATTTTCCAAAATGTATTCCATGTCGATATAGCCAATTCGAGTTGTTCTTGTCTGAGCCTGACTTGCATTTGCTACAATCAGGGCTAAAAATATAAATAAAAATTGTTTTCTCATAACATTACTTTATTTTCGAATTTTTAGCCAAATGTACTAAAAATTGGACTAAAACTGTTGACCAATGATAAAGTGCGTTTCCCAGCCATTTGCTTTATTTGTAACAGATCCAGGAAGAGCATCAAAGCCATATCCTAAATCAATTCCTAGTAATCCAAACGCCGGCATAAATACACGTAAACCAAAACCTGCCGAACGACTTAAGTCAAACGGATTATAATCTTTAAACGTTGGATATGATGAACCTGCTTCTAAGAACGTTAAGGCATAAATAGATGCAGACGCTTTTAATGTAATCGGATAACGCAATTCCATTGAGAATTTGTTATAAATTGTTGCTCCAATTTGTTCACCTGCGGCATTTACCGGAGTTAACGAGTTGTTAGGATAACCTCTCAACTGGATTGTTTCTCTACCATCCATTGAGTAATTTGCCATTCCATCTCCACCTAAATAAAAACGTTCAAAAGGCACAACTCCTCTTGCCTGATCGTAAGCTCCTAAGAAACCAAATTCTGTTAAGGTTCTTAATACCAATTTACCATAAACTTTAGTATACCAGTCAGCTTTGAATTTTACTTTATAATATTCTAGCCAGTTGTATCTTTTTTGGTCAACTTTCCCCTGATCTGTATCAGCACTTGCAAAATCAGATCCAACACTTACATATCCTGATGTCCCGTTTATAGTTTCTGTCTTTACATAATCACCTGTGTTCAATGGTTGTCCATCTATTCCTGATGTTGGTGTTCCTGTATATTGTGTTTTGTATTCTTTTTGATTTGGTAAATCAGCATAGTCAATCCCATTAAATAATGAATATGGAGGGGTTACTTTTGCGGAAATACTAAACTCAGAACCATACATTGGGAAAATTGGATTTACCCCTTTATTACTTCTTGAAAGTCCAATAGTATAAGCTAAGTTTCTTGACGCTCCGTTACCAAAGGTAAATAAACCTGTGTTATAATTGTTCAGATCATAATGTTGGTAACTTACCGATTGTGATAAAACAAAATAATCATCCGGCACAGTTAATCTTTTTGCTAAACCAACTTGTACAGTAAAAATATTAAAACTTTTGCTTTTGTCTACATCTCTTGTAATATAATTATTTAAGTATTGTGTACTATAAGATATAGATGAACTAAATTGTACTGGTTTTTTACCTCCAAACCATGGCTCAGAAAATGATAAACTATAGGTCTGGAAATACGTACTTCCTTGTAAACGAAGCGCTACTTTTTGTCCGTCTCCCATAGGTAGTGGTTTGTACGCTTCTTTTTTGAACATATTTCGTGCAGAAAAGTTATTGAAAGAAAGTCCTAACGTTCCGATGAAGCCACCTCCACCGTAACCTCCCTGAAGTTCAACCTGACTGGATCCTTTTTCAACTACTTGATATTCGATATCTACTGTTCCTGCTCCTGCATCAACATTTCTAAATTCAGGTTTAATTGCTTCAGGATCAAAGAATCCTAATTGACCAATTTCACGAATTGTTCTTACTAATTGTTCTTTACTGTATTTTTCACCTGGTTTGGTTCTTAATTCTCGGTAAATAACATGGTCATTAGTTTTGTCGTTTCCAGTTACATATATTTTATTGAAATATGCAATTGGTCCTTCAGTAACTCTGATTTCAAAATCAATTGTATCGTTAACAGTTCTTACCTCTACAGAGTTAATTTTTGAGAATAAATAACCGTTATTTTGATATAAATTTGTTATATCCTCTGCGTCTGGTTTTGTGTTATCTGCAATTCTTTTTTCTAACAATACTCCGTTATAAACTTCTCCTTTTTTAATTCCTAAATAACTGTTTAAAGTACGGTCAGAATAAACGGTGTTTCCTAAAAATTTAATATTTCCGAAGTAGTATTTGTTTCCTTCTTCCATATTAATTTTGATTGCCAGCATATTTTTCTCTTTGTTGTAAGTAACAGAGTCATAGATAATACGAGCATCACGATATCCTTTTTCTTTATAGGCAGCAATTACCTTTTCTAAATCGGTTTTATATTTTTCAGGAATAAATTTCGAAGCTTTTAATACACGGAAAACATTTTTTTGTTTTGTGTCCTTCATCGCTCCTCTTAATTGAGAGTCAGTAAGTTGTTTATTTCCTATGAAATCTATACTGCTTATTTTTACCTTATCACCCTTATCTATCCGAACAAGCATATTTACCTGATTTCCGGCAGTAGTATCTGGAGTATTTGTTATAGTAACTTTAGTGTTATAAAAACCTTCTTTTTTGTATTTGTTTTCGATGTAATTTTTGGTAGTTGTAATTAAATTTTCGTTGACAATTTTGTTCTTTGTCAGATTGTTATCCTTAATTAAACCCTCTACCTTACTCTTTTTAACACCAACAATTTTAACTTCATTTAGTTTAGGAAGTTCAACGATATCTAAATCTAAATAAATACTATCATTTTCAATTTTATTTACATAAAAGGAAATTTCATCAAATAGGCCAAGTTTACCTAATTTTTTAATAGCACCACTGATTTCTTCACCAGGTACAGTTATTTCCTGCCCTTTTTGAAGACCAGAGAAAGTAACAACAGTTTGTTCATTGAAGCTTATTTTACCAACAACAGAAACTTTAGCAAGAATATATTTTTTTCCTTGATCAAAAGGAACTCTTTCTTGTGCTTTTATTTGTGAAAAACTACCCATAAGAATTAGGGTAAGGACTATTTGTATTCTTTTTTGTAACACTAAAAAATTATTTAATTTGTTCACTGGTTTTTCCAAATCTACGTTCTCTTTTTTGATAACTAATAATAGCCTCATATAAATCTTGATCTTTAAAGTCTGGCCACAAGACATTAGTAAAATATAATTCTGCATAGGCTATCTGCCATAGCAAAAAATTACTTATTCTATGTTCTCCACTTGTTCGTATTAATAAATCTACGTCAGGTAAATTTTGCGTGTAAAGATGCTCATTTATAATTGAATCGTCAATAGTGTCTAATGAAATTATATTATTTTTAACTTTATCACTGATGATTCTCACTGCATTTACCAATTCTTCCCGTGATCCGTAGCTTAAGGCCAGAGTTAGAGTGAGGCGCGTATTATTTTTGGTCTTATCAATAACGTCTAAAAGTTCTTTTTGAGCTGACTTTGGTAACTTTTCAAGATTTCCAATAGCGTTAAGTCTGATGTTGTTTTCCTGCAGCGTAACAAGTTCTTTTTTTAATGAATTGATTAATATTTTCATTAAAGCTTCAACTTCCAGTTTCGGACGATTCCAGTTTTCTGTTGAAAAAGCATAAAGGGTTAAATACTCAATACCAAGTTTAGCACAAGTAGTAATTGTTTTTTTTACCGATTTGGTTCCGTTTTCATGACCGAAAGCACGTAAAAAGCCTTGTTGTTTGGCCCAACGTCCATTTCCGTCCATAATAATGGCCAGGTGTTTAGGTAAGTTTGTTTTGTCTATAGAGTCTATTAGGTTCATTGTATTATTCTGCGCAATAGCAAGGTTTTTGTCCAAAGGTATAGGTTAAAGTGATACCTGAAAAGACATACCAGTCATTATTATTTAAATTTCCGAAACGAAATGCTTTTAAATTATCATTGGTCGGATTACTTCCGTCCAAATTATCAGTAAAGGTATAGCGTGCACCAACTTCGGCTCCGATAACAAAGTGTGGTGTGATGTTAGATTTTATACCTAAGGTCATTGGGATAGCAATTGAACTTGAATTTTTATCTTTTCTCGTTTGTCCTCCTTCAATGTGCAATTCATCAAATAAAAAGTAACTTAATCCTGAATATATATAAGGAGTAACTTTTGTATGATAATCATGAAGATTAAAATCGAAGAAATTGAATTCTAATCCGGCAGAAAGTTCTTTTACAGTATTTTCAAAGCTGTAACCTCTATTACTTCTTCCTGTTTCGTCCGAATCTTTGTCGTTTCCTGCAATTGTAGATTGTGTGTAGGAGAAGCGATACGCATGACGTGGGCTTTTATTCCATTTGTACAAAACACCAAAAGCTAATTTTTCGGGAGCAATATAAGTTGTACTTCCTACATCACCTACAAAGTTGCTTCCACCAAGAAAAACACCTATCTCATTGATTTGAGCATTTAGTGTGATAAAGGGGAAAAAACATAACAATAAATTAAAAATTTTCTTCATTTAATTCAAAATTGCGTGCAAATATAATAATTATCGATACGAATCAACGTTCCTTTAGTTAAATGTGCTTTTTTTTCAATTTACGATATGATTTTGAGACATTTAATGATGATTCACTACATGCAGAACGGGAAAATGTGGTATTATCGTATAGTGGGGAATCAGAAAAAGGCTTAATTTCTTTTGTCTTCTCCCCAAAGCAATTTGTTTCTCAGGGTTTTTAAGAAAGTTTCACCTGGAATTTCGACCATTTTTATTTTGTAATCTGTTTTTTTGATAGTTAAAACAGATTCATTTTTTACAGATGAAATTCTAGAGTCCAGGGAAATTAAATATTGATCTTCTCTTCCGGAAACACGAAGTTTGATTTCGGTATCATCAGGAATTACTAATGGCCTTGCGGTTAAGTTATGTGGTGCAATCGGCGTAATTACTAAACTTGCTACATTAGGAGTTAAAATTGGACCGCCACAACTTAATGAATATCCGGTGGATCCTGTCGGGGTTGAGATTATTAATCCATCTGCCCAGTATGAATTTAAATATTCATTATTCAGGTAAGTCTCAACAGTAATCATAGAAGTAGTGTCTTTTCGGCTGACAGTTACTTCATTCATGGCAAAATTCATTTCCGCAATTGCATCATTTTCAGGCTCACAAGTCAGACTCAATAATGTTCTTTCTGTGGTAGTGTATTTTTTGTCTATTACAAATTGTAAAAAACTGTCGATTTTTTCTTTTTGGACGGTAGCTAAAAAACCTAATCTTCCTGCATTGATTCCTAAAATTGGAACACCGGAGTTGCGGACTAAAGTTGCTGCTCTCAAAATAGTTCCGTCACCACCAATACTAATCAGCATTTCAAAACTGCTATCTAACGATGTACTAGATGAAAAAGTTTTATATTCTTTTTTTATCAGCTCTTTTTCATAAAGCATTTTCAGGAAAGTTTCTTCAATTACCATTTCTACATTATTGGACTTGAAAAACTGAAAAATATCTTTAATAATAGGTTCTGTACTGTTTTGGTAATACTGTCCGTATATGGCTACTTTCATTTTTTTTAATTAGATAATGTGTCAATTAGATAATTAGATAATGGGTTGAGTCGTTCAGGAATTATCTAATTGACACATTATCTAATTATCTAATTTTATATATTAAGATATTTGTCTAAATAATCAGAACGTTCTTTTAAACTGTTAATATAAGCATCTTCCTGATGTTCTGAAATGATTTCATAGTTGTATCGTCTAAAAGTCTGAATAATTTCATTCATTGGTCCAATACCAATTTTTAATGTTATCTGAACATTTTCTAAATCAGCTTCAGATATAAAACAACCCAAGATTTTACCATTATTGCTTTCTACGATTTGAGTTACCTGACCCATGGAATAATCCAAAAGCCCTTTTTGAACAATTATAATACCGCCTTGTTCCTTTAAAAATGGAGTTTCCTGAAAAAACTTCATGATGTCTTCCATTTCATAATAACCTATATAGGTATTGTTTTCATCAATAACCGGAACCGTATTGGTGTGATTTTTAGCAAAAACCTCTAAAACATCAAGCCACAACATCGATTTTCTGGCAAAAAAACGTTCTAAAGTATATTTGTAGTCAATCGCTTTTTTATCAGTATCAAAAGTTTCAACATCATCAGAAGCAATGCTTCCAATGAAAATATTGTTTTCCAAAACCGGAAAATGCGAAAAATTAACATCGGCAAAAAAGTCCTGAACCGAGGCTATCGTTTCCTGACTATCAATCGCTCGAAAATCGTTTGTGATATAGTTAGTAATTTCTGTCATAAATCAGTTGGAGATATTTGATGCAAAATAATCAAAAAATAGCAAAAACTGCTACGTTTTACTTTGTATTTTTGTCGTAACAAATATAGTGTTACTAGAATTAATTATCTATTTATATGACAAAGTTAAGTGTAAATATCAATAAAATTGCAACCTTAAGAAACGCACGTGGCGGAAATGTTCCTGATTTATTAAAAGTAGCTGCTGATATTCAAAATTTCGGAGGCCAGGGAATTACAATTCATCCACGTCCAGATGAGCGTCATATACGTTATCAGGATGCACGTGACTTAAAAGCAATTGTTCATACAGAGTATAATATTGAAGGAAATCCGCAGCATAATTTTATCGATTTGGTTTTAGAATGCAAGCCAACTCAGGTTACATTGGTTCCGGATGCAATTGGAGCAATTACTTCTTCGGCAGGTTGGGACACGATAAAAAATCAAGATTATTTAACTGAAGTTATTCAGGAATTTCAACGCAATGGAATCAGAACTTCGATTTTTGTTGACCCGATTTTGGAAATGATCGAAGGTGCTAAAAAAACAGGGACTGACAGAATTGAATTATATACTGAAGCATTTGCTCATGAATATGCTTTAGGGAATAAAAATGGAATTGATCCTTACGTCAAAGCTGCAGAATTGGCAAACAAATTAGATTTGGGCATAAATGCAGGTCACGATTTAAGTTTAGATAATATTCAGTTTTTTAAACAAAATATCCCGGGATTATTGGAGGTTTCTATTGGACACGCTTTAATTTCTGAGGCAATTTATCTTGGTTTGGATAATGTGGTAAATATGTATTTGAATAAACTAAAATAATATTAAAAATTAAACAATTATAACCTGATATAATTGGGTTATAATTGTGTATTTTCGCACTTTTCTTATTAAAAGTCTAGTGTCAAAAATTATAATTTTCCTTTTTTCTCTCTCTTTTTTCAATGTATTTGCGCAGTCTAAAGCCACTATACAGGGGGAGATAAAATCTTCTGAAAAAGAAAGTCTGGTTGGATCCAGTATTTTAATTCAATCCAAAAATCAAAATTTTTATAGTGTAGCTGATTCCTTAGGTCGTTTTTCTTCAAGAGCAGATCTTGGAACTATACATGTTCAGATAAACGCCTTGGGTTATTTAGAAAAAAACATCAGTTTTGAACTGAAAAAAGATACTTTACTTTCAATAATTTTAGAAAAAGATACTTCTATATTGAATGAAGTTGTTGTGGCTAATACTAAGAAAAGTGGTATAACAACGCTGTCAGGCGGCAAGTTGTCTTTTAATTTAAAAGAGTTGTCGTCAGTTCCAACTGTTTTGGGGACTACAGATATTATCAAACTTTTGCAATTGACACCCGGCGTTCAAAATTCAGGTGATGCAAATGGTTATTTGTATGTTCGGGGTGGCGATCCAGGGCATAATGCTATTTTGTACAGTGGGACTCCTGTTTATGGAATGTCACATTTGCTAGGTATTTTTCCTTTTTATAATACGGATCACATACAGCAGGTTGAGTTCGACAAATCTAGTTCGAATGCAAAATATGGAGGACGATTAAGTTCGACGACACTTTTGATTCCGAACAAAAAAATACCTTCTGAATTTGCTGTTCAGGGTAATGTTGGTATTTTGGCTTCACAATTGAATTTTGCCATTCCAGTAACTGAAAAGACGGGAATTTATATTTCTGGAAGGAAAACGTATATTGACGAAATTGTTGCGCCGTTATTGAAATCTGGATCAAAAAACAATGATGTTCAGGATATGAAATATGGTTTTTCAGATGGAAATTTTACTTTCGTTTCTCAAATTTCAAAAAAGAATCTCTTTTCTATAGATGCTTTTGCCAGCGGTGACGAGTTGAAAATCAGAGATAATAATCTTGCACTTAGGACTAGTTTAAAATGGAGTAATTTCACAGTTTCACCAACTTTAACTACTATGTTTTCTTCTAAAGTAAGCATGTCCAATTCAGTTTATTTTAGTCAATATTCAAACGATTTGAATATGGAACAGGCGACAATTCAGTTCGAAGTTTCGTCTTATGTAAAAGATTTTGGTTTTACTAATGCGGTTCAATATTCAATTAAAAACATTCCTTTTGAATCAGGATTTCAATATGTTTACCACGATTTACAACCTCAAAAGGTAAACGTAGAAAATTTGACAACAACTAATAATGCATCTCAAAATAGTTTGATTAATGCTAATGAGGCGTCAATTTTCACTACCATAAAACCAAAGTTATCTAATAAAATCATCGCTGAATTAGGACTTAGAATTAATTATTACACTTCAGGTTCTTATGATTCTTATTTGCATTTTCAGCCTCGGGTTCTGTTAAATTATTTGGCGAATGAAAAGTATTCTTTTTACGGATCTTATAATAAGCAATATCAGTATTTGAGTTTGATCACAACTTCGAGTGTTGGAATTCCGACCGATTTTTGGATCGCCAGTTCTGATGGAATAAAACCGCAATCTTCAGATGAATTTTCTATTGGTTCGAATCAGAATATTTCCAGAAACTGGACTTCTTCTTTTGGAGGATTTTATCGTTCTATGAAAGATTTACTCGAATATCCTTACGGAGTAACTCAGTTTAATGAAACTACAACCTTAAAAAATGATTTGCTGGTTGGAAAAGGAAAAGCATACGGGTTAGAAATGATGCTACGAAAAAGCAACGGGAAATTCACAGGCTGGCTGAGTTATACCTTAAGTTGGTCTGATCGAAATTTTGATGAACTCAATAATGGGAATACTTATTTTGCCAAATACGATCGCCGTCATAATCTTTCAGTTGTCGGAATGTACGATCTTAATTCTAAATGGAATTTCGGTATAACTCAGATTTTTAGTTCAGGAAACCGATTTACAATGCCAACTTCCTGGTATTTCATCAATAATAATCCGGTCAAAGAATATTCAGGATATAACAATGCGCAAATGCCGAATTATATTAGAACCGATCTTTCTGTAAATTATTTTTTCGTGAAAACCAATAAAAAGGAAAGTGCGCTAAACTTTTCAATTTATAATACATTCAATATTGCAAATCCAATTTATGTCGTGTTGAATGTTCAGGTAAGTGAGAATAAAGATAGTGTAATTGTAAAACAGGAAGAGAAAGTTTTATACCGAATTTTGCCTTCAATAAGTTGGAGATTTAAATTTTAAAAGATGAAAAAATATTTATTATTTATTTTCGCGATAATAATAACAGGTTGTTCTAATGATAATGTTAGTGAGCAGAAAAGTCTGGAATCTAAGCTTGTGGTCGAAGGATGGATTGAAGAAGGAGATTATGCACAGGTTTTATTATCAAGCAGTATTCCGGTTACAGATGTTATTGATTCAACCAATGTTTTAAATCATGCCATCAGAGCTGCAAAAATCACGATTTCTGACGGAGTAAATTCAGAAGTTTTAAGAGTAAAAACGGATAAAAACAGAGTGCCGCCTTTTGTGTATTATGGATCAACATTAAAAGGTGAAGCTGGAAAAGAGTATTCGCTCAAAATAGAATTTCTTAATCGTATTGTTGAAGCGACAACAATAATTCCGAAAACGGTGCGGCTCCAAAGCGCCGAATATATTAAGAAGCTTGATACAGATACAACTGGCTATGTTTTTGTAAAATTTGATGACCCCTTAAATGAAAAGAATTATTATCAGATTGCCACAAAAATTGATGGGGAGGAGCCTATTTTTGTTCCTTCTTTTTATGGAAATTTAGATGATAAAAACTTTGAAGCAAGTTCGATATCAGTTCAAATAAATAGAGGTGTTTTGCTTTTTCCGAAAACAAAATTTACACCGTATTTTGCTGATGGAGATTTAATTTATGTGAAACTAAGAACGCAAAATAAAGATGCTCTAGATTTTTGGAACAGCTGGCAAAACGAAATTGTAAACAGTAGAAATCCTATTTATCCTGCTAATACAAGTTTGAAATCAAATATAAAAGGAGGAATAGGAATTTGGGCTGGATATGGTCAAAGCACATTGATTGTAAAAACGCCACCAAAAAAATAAAGCCGATTTGAATGGTTTCAAATCGGCTTTAAATCTATTTTTTAAGAATGCTATTTTTCGAAAGCTTTTAAGAAATCTTCAAATTTAGCTTCAAGAGCGTCAAATCCTTCTGAGAAATAAGCGCCCATTTCAACTTCAGTATTATCACTGAATTTTAAATAGATTACTTCATCATAATAAGTTCTTGTGAACAATTCTCCTTCACCATTATTATACCAGTAGCTATCTTCAGCGCTCCATACAGGCAGGTTAAAAGCGTATTCATCACTAGATTTTTCTGAATGCTGAACAAGATCAGCTATTTTAGTTCCATCTTTTTTAGAAACTAAAATTAGTTTCATGTTTTTATTGAAATTAGCCACAGTACCTTCAGAATACTTTTTGTTATATGCATTCAAAGCAATATTGTATGCTTTGAAATCGCTGTTAGCATTGGTGTAATCAGGAGAAGTAGGACGAACAGCTGTGTTTTCTAATGTAGCATCGTCTGCGGCTGCAGTTGCTAAGTCAGTATCCGCAACAATAACAAAATTGTCCATTAATTTAACCAATCCGTTTGCTTTGCCTCTATATTGAACAAGCTCATCATTATCAATTAAACCATCAATGTTTGCTGTACTGCCTGAATTAAAGTCAAGTAAAGTTTTTCCGTTATAAGTAAGAGTTGCTTTTGCAGTAGTTTCAGTACCTTTTTTACCGCTCATCTCCCATGTGTAGCCATCGTTTAATGTCATTTTGTATGCAAATTCATCAGGAGAATCATTTTTGCTGGAATATTTTGCAGTTTGTGCAAACGTTGCTACCTGAGTATTCTCTATTGTCAAAACCGCATCTGCAGAAGTTGGTAAAAAGATAAAATCGTTTGTTGTTACATCAGATTCCCAATCGTAACTGTCTTCGATTTCAATTTTTTTATCAGAAGCAACACCTTTTGTAGAAAATGTTGTGTTGTTTGCAGTTTGAGATTCTTTAGCAGGAAAAACAAATTTCAATTCTGTAGTTGAAGCAGTTTTTTCCCATTTTTGATCTGCATTGTTCCAAGTGTAAATTCCGTAAACACCAGCAACATTAATAATGTCTTCAACCTGGTTATCATTTTGTCCGTTAAAAATATCAACAGAATTAATATCTAATAATCTGTTTAGGTTTTCCATTGCTTCAATAGCACTAGAAGATTTAGATTTGTCTAATTGAACCAACATTTCATTAGCTTCAACTTCCAATTTTGTTTTCTGTTGAGCCGGAGTTAATTTAGAGTACGGTTGTTTTACAATTTCCGCGATTTGTTCTGCTAATGTTTGCTCTGTTGTTGGGGTAGTTTCAGGGCTGTCTTCACTAGAACATGAGATTGTTAGTTGAGATGCAACTAATGATAATAATAGGATTTTTTTAATCATGGTTTGTGTTTTAATTAAATGAGTAATCAGGATTTTTCTGACTTAATTTTTCGAGCGCAATGTACATTTTAATATCGAAATGGTGTTACGGGAAACCGTAAAGCTGTAAACTTTTTTTTAATAAAATTAAGTCAAAAGTAATTTTTATAGAAAGCGTTCTGTTAGAGATTAATAGATAAGTTTTCTACCTTTGTGTTCTGTTTTTAAAATCAAAATACAAATGTTATACTCAAAAATAGAAGGCGAAGGAAAACCATTTATCATCATGCACGGTTTTCTTGGAATGTCTGATAACTGGAAAACACTTGCCGGACAATATGTAGAAGCCGGATTTCAGGTTCATATTTTAGATTTAAGAAATCATGGTCGCAGTTTTCATTCAGATGAATGGAGTTATGAAGCAATGGTTAAGGATGTTTTCGAATATTGTCAGACAAATCAATTAACGAGAATTGATATTTTAGGACATTCAATGGGCGGAAAAGTAGCGATGCTTTTTGCAACAACGCATCCTGAAATTGTAGATAAATTGATTGTGGCAGATATTGGTCCGAGATTTTATAAACAACACCATCAGGATATTTTGGCAGGATTAAACGCCGTTGACTTTTCTGTAAAACCAAGCCGAAATGATGTTGAAGCGATCGTAGCTCAATATGTTCCTGATTTTGGAACACGACAATTTTTATTAAAGAATCTATATTGGAAAGAACCGGGACAATTGTCTTTTAGATTCAATCTGGAAGTTTTCAATAATAATCTGGATGCCATTGGGAAGGCTTTGGCAGACGATTTAGTTTTTAATAATCCTACCTTATTTATTAGAGGAGGAGATTCAGGCTATATTTTAGATTCTGATTTTGATTCGATTCGTCAGCATTTTCCAAATGTAAAATTCGCAACCATTCCAAATGCCGGACATTGGCTTCATGCAGAAAATCCTAAAATGTTTTTTGAGATGACAACGGAGTTTTTAAAAGAATAATCTTTTTGATAAAAATTTTAGTACTTTTATTAAAACTTTAAATCATAAACTATGAAATTAATACTCAGACTTCTTGTTACCGCAGCGTTGGTTTTACTAATTGCCAATTTTCTGCCAGGAGTTCATGTTGCCAGTTTTGCTACAGCTGTAATCGTTGCAGTAGTTCTGGGATTATTAAATCTTTTTATAAAACCAATTTTGGTAATCCTTACTTTGCCAGTTACATTCGTTACTTTAGGATTGTTTTTATTGGTAATTAACGCCATTATTATTCTGCTGTGTACTAATATAGTAGGAGGTTTTGCAGTTGATACATTCTGGACAGCTTTATTCTTTAGTATCATCTTATCTATCCTTCAGTCTATCACTTATAAAATATTAGGAGACGATAATAAATTGAAATAAAAGGAGCTCAAAAACAGCTTCAAATACAATACATTAAAAACTTGGTTGGGTTGCAAAAATTTTATAATTTTGCAACCCAATTTTATTATGTAAATTAAAGAAGAAGATGGATATTAAAAGAGTAGCAACAGACGCTGTGAATGAAACGATTGTAATGACAGTTGTTCACATGGATTATAAAGGTCAAGTAGCAAAAAGAATAAACGAAAAAATGCCATTGGCTACTGTTAAAGGTTTTAGAAAAGGACAAGTTCCTAAAGACCTTGTTGAAAAACAATACGGAAAAGCAATTAAGCAGGAAGAAGTTCAAAAAGTAGTTGATTTGGCTTTAGAGCGTTTCGTGCAATCTGAAAGATTAAATCTTTTAGGAACTCCTCTTGCTAAAGTAAATGAAAATTTTGATTGGGATGCTGAAGAACTAACTTTCGAATACGAAATTGGTTTGGTTCCTAACTTCGAAATTGATTTAGAAGCAAAAAATAATATCGTAAAATATATCGTTACTGCTGATGATAAATTAATCGACGGACAAGTAGAACGTATCCAAAAACAATTCGGAAAAGCAATTCCACAAGATAAAGTTGAAGCTGATTCTGATTTAACTGGAACTTTCTCTAACGAAGAAAAAGGTATCAACAATACAACTACAATTTCTGTATCTACATTCAACAAAAAAGCGGGTGATAAATTCATCGGTAAAAAAGTTGGTGATGTTGTAACAGTAAGCACAAAAGGTTTATTCGAAGATGATCACCAATTAATGGATTACTTAAAAGTAGCTCATGATGATGTTCACGGTTTAGATATCGAAGTAAACTTTACTATCGAGGCTATCAACGGAGCTGAATTGGCTGAATTAAACCAAGAGTTATTTGATAAGCTTTTTGGTGAAGGAAAAGTAGCTTCTTTAGAAGATTTGAAATCTAAAATTAAAGAAGATGCTGAAGCTCAATTCGCGCAACAAGCAGATCAAAAATTATTATTAGACGTTCAGGATTTCCTGATCGAAAATACAAAATTTGATTTACCAGCTGAATTCCTTAAAAAATGGTTACAAACTGTTGGAGAGAAAAAACTTTCTGCAGAAGAAGCTGAAGTTGAATACGCAAGATCTGAAAAAGGTTTACGTTTTCAATTAATCGAAGGAAAAGCAATGGCTCAAAGCAACATTCAAATTACATTTGAAGATTTGAAAGCTTTTACAACAAACGCGATCAGACAACAAATGGCTCAATTTGGTCAAACAAATCCAACTGACGAAGAAGTTCAGGGAATTGTAGCAAGAGTTTTATCTAACCAGGAAGAGGTAAAAAGATTATCTGAGCAAGTAGTTGCTGAAAAATTATTGGAAGTGTTTAAAGAAAAAGCAAATCCAACAACTAAAGAAGTAACTTACGAAGAATTTATCGCTGCGTCTTACGGAGAATAAATTCAGTCAAAAAGTCAAAAGTTATAAAGTCAAAAGTTAGGGCTACAACCAATTGGTTTTATTTCAAATTTTAAGATTTTATTACAGATATTGAAAGATAAAAAATAGTTATATTTGAGCGTCAAGAGATTTTTCTTGGCGCTTATTTTTTTGTTTCAAGTTTTATTTTGTTTCAAGTTTCAAGTTTTCGAACTTCAAAAACTTGAAACTTGAAACCTAAAACAATTTTAAAATAAGACAAATTGACATTCTTTATAAAGAGGTATAACCTTTGATGGAAGTATAAACAGATATTACGTAAAACTTAGAACACTTAAAATATGAACTACGGTAAAGAATTCAAAAAATTTGCTACAAAGCACCAAGGAGTAAACGCAATGTATTACGATAAAATCGTAGCAGCGATGAACCCAACAAACATGACTCCATACATTATCGAAGAGCGTCAGCTGAATGTTTCTCAATTAGACGTGTTTTCAAGATTAATGATGGACAGAATTATCTTTTTAGGAACTGGTATCGACGACCAAATCGCTAATATCGTTCAGGCTCAGTTATTATTTTTAGAAAGTGCTGATGCATCAAAAGATATTCAAATTTATCTAAATTCTCCTGGAGGAAGTGTTTACGCAGGATTAGGAATTTATGATACAATGCAATACATCAAACCAGACGTAGCAACAATTTGTACAGGTATGGCAGCCTCAATGGGAGCTGTATTATTATGTGCAGGAGCAGCAGGAAAACGTTCGGCTTTGCCTCATTCAAGAGTAATGATTCACCAGCCATCAGGAGGAGCACAAGGTGTTGCAACTGATATGGAAATCAATTTACGCGAAATGTTGAAACTGAAAGATGAATTATACAACATTATTTCACACCATTCAGGACAAACTTTCGAAAGAGTGCACAAAGACAGTGAGCGCGATTACTGGATGAAAGCTGACGAAGCGAAAGAATACGGAATGATTGATGAAGTTTTGAGAAGAGGATAATTTTTTAAGCTTCTAAATTGCTAAGACGCTAAGATTCTAAGTGTTCTTTGTGATTTAAATTTTAAATAAAAAATAAAAATATTAAGCTGTAAGGAGTTAAGTTTTAAAGTTTTAATTAAAAAGCTTAGAAACTTAGTATCTTTGCAGCTTAGTAACTTAAATAAAGAATGGCAAAAGTAGTATTAGAATGTTCGTTTTGTGGAAGAAAAAAGCCAGAAACTAATTTATTGATTGCTGGTATTAATGCGCATATCTGTGATAAGTGTATTGAACAGGCACATGGAATTGTATTAGAAGAATTAAAATCAAGCGGAAGCGCAAAATTAGTTGGTGACTTAATTTTAAAGAAACCAAAAGAAATCAGAGCTTTCTTAGATCAGTATGTTATTGGTCAGGATCAGACAAAAAAAGTAATGTCAGTTGCGGTTTACAACCACTACAAACGTTTAATGCAACAGCAATTAGACGATGAAGTAGAGATCGAAAAAAGTAACATCATTATGGTAGGTCAAACCGGAACCGGAAAAACATTGGTAGCCAAAACTATCGCAAAAATGTTAGACGTTCCTTTGGCTATTGTTGATGCAACTGTATTAACAGAAGCGGGTTATGTAGGAGAAGATGTCGAAAGCATTTTGACACGTTTACTACAAGCTGCTGATTACGATGTAACCAAAGCAGAAAGAGGAATCGTATTTATTGATGAAATTGATAAAATTGCCCGTAAGAGCGATAATCCATCAATAACTCGTGACGTTTCTGGTGAAGGTGTACAACAAGCTTTATTGAAATTATTAGAAGGAACTGTTGTTAACGTGCCACCAAAAGGAGGACGTAAACATCCGGATCAAAAATTTGTTGAGGTAAATACGCAAAACATCTTGTTTATTGCCGGTGGAGCTTTTGATGGAGTAGAACGTATTATTTCGAAACGTTTAAACCGTCAGGCAGTTGGTTATTCTACTTCTAAAAACGTAGATAACATCGACAAAGACAATTTGTTGCAATATATTATTCCAAAAGATATCAAAGATTTTGGTTTGATTCCTGAGATTATCGGTCGTTTGCCAGTTTTGACACACATGGATCCTTTAGATAAAGAAACTTTGCGTGCCATTTTGACTCAGCCGAAAAATGCTTTGGTAAAACAATATCAAAAATTATTTTTAATGGATGATGTTGAATTTACGATTACAGATGAAGCATTAGATTTTATCGTTGATAAAGCTCTTGAATACAAATTGGGTGCCCGTGGATTGCGTTCATTATGTGAAGCAATTTTGACAGACGCCATGTATGAATTGCCAAGTTCAGATGATAAAGTGCTGACAATCGATGAAGATTATGCAAGACATACTTTGAGTAAAAATTTATTGAAAAGAATGGAAATTGCTTCCTAAATCTTAAAATATCTTTGTCAAAGTTTCAAACTTTGACAAAGTTTACATAATAAACCTGTTCATTTATTTGGACAGGTTTTTTTTATGTCATTTTGAATCTGTTTTTCAGTTCTATTTTTATGTAAATTGTAGGCATGAAAAAAATAATCTTTGGGGTAGTTTGTATTCTTTTGTTTTCTTGTAATAAGAGAAAGGATGTTCAGCAAACGAGTGTTTCGAAAGCAAAATATAAAACAGATTCCATTTCAATTAAGAAATCGCGAAGTGAAATTAAAAATCTTGATTACAGTCAATATTTTAAGGAAGCAAAGGAATATTGTAAAAGCAATAACCTAAATCGGGATAAATTTATTCTGATTGATTTAGGATTACATTCCGGTCTAAAAAGATTTTTTGTTTATGACTTTAATCAAAAGAAAATTTTAAACTCATACATAGTAAGTCATGGTTGTGGAGATAATCAATGGGGAAGAACTTCTTCAAAAGAAGATGCTCCAATAAGTAATGAATTCGATTCGCATTCTTCTTCTTTAGGTAAATATGTTATTTCAGACAGAGGTGTAAGTCAATGGGGAATTAAAGTGAATTACCTCTTACGTGGAAAGGAAAAGACAAATTCAAATGCTGTTAACAGAGCGATCGTTTTACATTCTTGGGAAGCAGTTCCAAACGATGAAGTTTATCCGGAAGGAACTCCTGAAGGCTGGGGATGTCCGGCAGTTTCTAATGAAAGCATGACAGAAATAGATGAGATTTTAAAACAAAATAAAAATGTTCTGATGTGGATTATAAAATCTGACAGCAATTAGTTGTAATTTTTATCTTTTTAAGTATTCGTATCTTTATATTATAACTATTAAATTATTGTATTATGAATGAGGCTATTGAAGATTCTGAAGGACATATACTTCTTTGGCAAATTATAAATATCATCGGACTAATAATCATAGTATATGTATTGTATTTGCTCATTAAGTTTTTACGAAATAAGTATCGAAAGTAAGATCCACTAAAAAATAAAACCAAAAAGTCCCGATTTTAAATCGGGACTTTTTTACTGCACTCTAAATTTCTCGCGATATTCAATCGGTTTCATGCCGACCATTTTATAAAATACTTTTCTAAAAGCTTTTGGGTCATTATAGCCTGTTTTTTCTATAATTTCGGAAATTGAAAGCTGCGTTTGTTCTAAATATTTCTTTGAACTCTCCACTCTAATATTCTGTAAATATTCAATTGGCGGGATTCCGGTAACTTGCTTGAACCTTCGTGTCATGTTTCTTGCGCTTGTCGGAATGTCTTTCGTGATTTCTTCCAGTTTTTCAATTGTATTGTAATTACTCTCTATTTTTTGTTGAAGCATTGCAACCAAAGTATCATTATGTAAATGATTTGGTCTGAAAGTGCTAAAGTAACTTTGTTTGTATCGGTTTAAATCAATAGAAAATATTTTGGCAATCTGAACGGCGATTTCATTTCCACAATATTTCTGAACCAAAAGAATTAATAAATGAAAAGTTGAGGTTGATCCGCCACTTGTGTATAAACTCCCATCTGCTGTCAGGGTTTCTTCTGATTTTAATTTTACTAAGGGAAAAGCTTTTGTAAAAGCACTGCAGGCATCAACATGTGTAGTAGCGAGTTTTTCGTTTAACAAACCTGAAGCAGCAAACAAAAAAGCACCTGTGCAGAAGCTTGCCAATTCCGCTCCGGATTGATGTTGTTTCTGCAACCAGGGGATAAATTTTTTATTCTTCGCGATCATTTTGCTCATATCATCAGTTGTAAAAGCAGGAATTAAAATCAGTTCCAGGTCTTCATTAGAATTTTCAATCGCATTCACTTCATAACCAAATAAATGTTTTTGTTCGATTTGTTCTGCCGATTGAAAAACCATAATTTCAAAAGGCTTTTCAGGTCCTTTATGTAATTTATTAGCAGTTTCAAAAACTTCCAAAATCGCTGCTATACTTAATAATTTATAATCATGCGGTACAATTAAAGCTATCTTCTTACTCATGGTTTTTCTCTTTTTAGAAAGTTAACATCTTTACAAAAATAAGTAATTTGTCTTAAATGACCCTAAAGTTGACTTTTATTGTAATTTAAAGCCTGTTCTAAAACTCTAAATTTGTGTCAGATAATTTGTAATTTTATAAATATGAAAACAAAAATTTTCTTAAATCTTCCTGTAAAAGATTTAAATAAGTCGATATCATTTTTTAAGCAGTTAGGTTTTTCGTTTGATTCAAAGTTTACAAATGAAAAAGGAACATGTCTAATAATTGGTGAAAATATATTTGCAATGCTTTTGGTAGAAGAATTTTTTAAAACATTTATGCAAAAAGAAATTTGCAATACAACGATAAGCACAGAAATGATTGCTGCTATTTCTGTTGAAAGTAGAAACAAGGTTGACGAAATAATTTCAGCGGTTGTTCAGGCTGGTGGTAAACTACACAATGAAGCTAAAGATTATGGCTGGATGTACCAAAGAGATTTTTTTGATTTGGACGGGCATCATTGGGAAATTTTCTATATGGATGAAAGTCAGATTCCAGATAATATGTAAAGATGATAGTGGTACAAAATAGCATCAAAGCATCAATAGATAAAGTTTGGGATTTATGGACATCACCAGAACATATTATGAAGTGGAATATTCCTTTTGAAAATTGGCATGCACCATATGTAGAAAATAATTTAAAAGCGGGAGGTAAATTCAAATTTACGATGGCTGCAAAAGATGGAAGTGACGGATTCGATTTTGACGGCACTTATACTAAAATTGAAAAATTTTCAATTATAGAATATCAGCTCACAGACAATAGGATAGCAAATGTAAGTTTTGAAAGTAATGGTTTTGAAGTAAAACTTACGGAAACATTTGAACCGGAAGCAAAGATTTCTGAAGAAATGCAAGAACAATTTTGTAGTGCCGTTATCCAGAATTTTAAAAGCTACGTTGAAAATTTTAAAGAGTAATTCAATTAAAAAATAAATAATAAAAATATAATGATCACAGTACAAAACACAATCAATGCATCACTAGAGAAAGTTTGGAATTTCTGGACATTACCGGAACATATTACAAAATGGAGTTTTGCATCTCCGGATTGGCACACGCCTTACGCAGAAAATGATTTGAAAGAAGGCGGTAAATTCAAATCGACTATGGCTGCAAAAGATGGCAGCATGAGTTTTGATTTTGAAGGAGAATATACTTTGGTAAAACAAAATGAAGCTCTTGAATATGTAATGGGAGATGGAAGAAAGGTTGAAATTACCTTCAAAGAAACGCCAAGTGGAGTTGAAGTAATCGAAAGCTTTGACCCTGAAACGCAAAATCCTGAAGAAATGCAGCGCGGAGGCTGGCAGGCAATCCTGGATAATTTTAAAAGTTACACAGAAGCTAATTAGCTTCTCAGGT
Organism: Flavobacterium sp. LC2016-12; assembly: GCF_015351595.1. Classification (GTDB taxonomy): domain Bacteria; phylum Bacteroidota; class Bacteroidia; order Flavobacteriales; family Flavobacteriaceae; genus Flavobacterium. Next base: position 70,712 of record NZ_JADKPT010000009.1, read on the forward strand.
TCAAAGAGGCATAGGAGCAAAGGTTCAAAGGCTTAAAAAAAACTTTGTGTTTTAGTGCCTTCGTGGCAAAAAATGTTTAACATAAAAATTTAAAAGATGACAAAACAAATATGGCTGAATTTGCCGGTAAAAGAGGTGGCAAAATCAAAAGCTTTTTTCTCGAAAATAGGTTTCTCTTTTAATGAAGAACATGACACGCCAAGCTCGACTTGTATGGTTGTTGGCGAAGGAAAATTTGTGGTAATGCTTTTTGAAGAATCATTATTTGCCAGTTTTTCTCAAAACAAATTGACAGATACAAAAACTAGCTCAGAAATTTTGATTTCGATTGATGCGGAAAGCAAAGAAGAAGTTGACGACCTGGCAAAAAAAGCGGAAGAAGCGGGCGGAAACGTTTTTGCCCTACCAGCCGAAAGTCAAGGCTGGATGTACGGTTGTGCCTTTGCCGATTTAGACGGTCATCGCTGGAATGTTCTATATATGGATTTTAGTAAATTATCATAGTCATGGAAACAATTGAAACATTAGAATTTAAAATTAGAATCAAAGCTTCGGCAGAAAAAGTTTGGTCGGTTTTATGGAATGATAAAACATATAAAAAATGGACAGGAGCTTTTTGTGAAGGATCGTATGCAGTAAGTGATTGGAATGAAGGCGATAAAATTCATTTCATGTCTCCAAACGGAGAAGGAATGAATAGTATTATCGAAAAGAAAATCCCAAATGAGTATATGGCTTTTAAGCATATAGGAGAAATAAAAGATTTCAAGGAATTACCTATCGACGAGGAAACAAAAAAGTGGAGTGGTGCGATGGAAACTTATAGATTAACATCGGATGATGAATTTACTGATTTGGTCGCTCAGGTTGATGTGGTTGAAAAGTATATTGATTATTTTAAAGAAGCTTTTCCAAAAGGATTGGAAACAGTAAAAGAACTTTCTGAGAAATAGAGAATAGAGAAAAGAGAATAGATTAAAGAAAATAGAATACAGACTATAACAAAAAACAAAAAATATCATGGCAACATCAGTAAACCCTTATTTAATTTTTAACGGAAATTGCGAAGAAGCTTTTCTGTTGTACAAATCAGTTTTTGGAGGAGAATTTCCGTATATCGGAAAATTTAAAGACATGCCTGCAAATGAAGACGGAGGTTGTGCCGAAATATCAGAGAAAGATGCAAACAGAGTAATGCACGTTTCATTGCCAATCGGAAATACCATTTTAATGGGAAGTGACAGTAATGACCAATCTGGCGATGTAGTTTTTGGAGGGAATTTTTCAGTTTCAATCAATGTAGAAAGCGCAGCAGAAGGAGACAGAATTTTCAACGGACTTTCAGCTGGTGGGACAATTTATATGCCTATGGGTAAAACTTTCTGGGGAGCCTATTTCGGAATGTTCAAAGATAAATTCGGCGTGAGCTGGATGGTTAATTTTGATGAATCAGAACCAAACAAATAAGTAAAGTTATGTTATTTTAATACAGGAACATAATTGTTAAATTAATTCAAAAAGCACATGATTATGTGCTTTTTGTATGTAAAAAAACAAACAATATCCTTTTTTATCAAAGATAGATTGCCGATTTTTGTCGCTTCTAAAACAATAAGCATAAAATGGCAATAGAAGATAAAGAAATTATTTTATTAAAAGTTTCAGGACATGATAAAATAGGGGTTACGGCAGGTTTGACAGCTGTGTTGGCAACGTATGATGCTAATATTTTAGATATCGGTCAGGCCGATATTCATGATACGCTTTCCTTAGGAATCTTATTCGAAATTGAAGCCGGATCTTCTTCAGCCCCAGTTTTAAAAGACTTATTGTTTAAAGCTTATGAACTGGAAATTAAGGTTAAGTTTATTCCAATTTCGATTGAAGATTATGAAACCTGGGTAAAATCACAATCAAAACAACGATACATCATTAATATTTTAGGCGAGAAACTAGCTGCTTCTCAATTGGCTGCAGTGACTAAAATAATGTCAGATCAAAACCTGAATATCGATTCTATTATTCGATTAACAGGAAGAACTTCAATTGTTGAAAAAGAAGAATTTCCACGTTCTTGTATCCAATTATCTGTAACTGGTGAAATTGTAAATAAGATCCTGATGACGGCCAGTTTTATGGAGATTTCAAGAACTTTAAATGTCGATATTTCATTCCAGGAAGATAATATTTACAGAAGAAACCGTCGTTTGGTTTGCTTCGATATGGACTCCACTTTAATCCAGACTGAAGTTATTGACGAATTGGCAGAATTGAATGGAGTAGGAGATCAGGTAAGAGCGATTACAGAATCAGCAATGAATGGTGAAATCGATTTCAACGAAAGTTTCAAACAGCGTATGGCATTGTTAGAAGGTTTGAGCGAAGACGTTCTGCAAAAAGTAGCTGAAAATTTGCCAATCACACAAGGTGCACATCGTTTAATGAAAGCCTTAAAATATTACGGATATAAAACCGCAATTCTTTCAGGAGGATTTACCTATTTTGGAGAATACCTGCAAAAAGAATTGGGTATCGATTACGTTCATGCCAATCAATTGGAAATTAAAGACGGTAAACTAACCGGAAAATATATAGGCGATATCGTAGACGGTTTAAAGAAAGCCGAACACCTAAAAGCCATTGCCGAAAAAGAAGGAATCCACATCAACCAAACCATTGCGGTTGGAGATGGTGCCAATGATTTACCAATGCTAAATTTAGCTGGTTTGGGAATCGCTTTCCACGCCAAACCAAAAGTAAAAGAAAGTGCTTCGACTTCAATTTCAAGTTTAGGTCTGGATGGTGTTTTATATCTTTTAGGATATCACGACAGGTATATTGATATGATGTAGTTTGTTTTGTCACGCTGAGCGAAGTCGAAGGGCGTGCTAATTGACACGGGGCTTCGACTTCGCTCAGCCTGACAAAAACATAATAAAAAAACAAAACCTTAGCTCACAATTCGAGCTAAGGTTTTTTTTATGGGCATGTCCCTCCGGGTCGGTCTATCCGTTCCAATCTTTTGTGCCGAACAACGGCACAAAAGGATTTCCACTGCTATCCCTCATGCAGTTTAGTGGAATTACTTTTACAGTTGTTCGCGAGATTGTAATTCTTTTTTGATTTCTTTTAAGGTATTCATATTCAATATGAAAATAGGCAGCAATGCAATAGGAATAACATTAGAAGCGCTAAAACCTTTATTAGCAATAAGAAAAATATTAAGACAAAATAAAAGAAGTAATACCACACCAAACAGATAAGTTACCGTTTTTAATGATTTCTGTGTTTTAATTAATTCTTCACTAGTCATTTCGCTAAACTTCTTTTTCATATTGATTTGGTTGTTTATTTTGAAAATTACTTTATTACTTTATTCATTCTATTTTGTAAATTTTTCTTCTTTTCATTAAGAGGCCAATCTGCTGTTACATTCAAAAAACCAAACTCCAGATATTCAAAAACCATTTCGTTTTTAAATTTTCCCTTTAATTGTTCTTCTACGATTTCTGGATTGCAGATAAAAATGTTTCCTAAGACATCCGCAGGATATTCGTTTGCCGAGCCAGAAGATTTTATTATCATTTCGAAAAATTTTTCTAGAAGCTCTTTGTCATTGGTTTCACATATGATGGTTTGAACTTTAGTTAATGTAGGATTTAATTTTGTATCGACATAATCAAATGTATATTCAGGTTTGCCATAATTCGTACTATAATCTAACAAAACCTTAATGCATTCATTTTTTGTTTGACAAAATACCTGAAAAGAAATAAAGAAAAAAAGAATAAAGAGCTTATTCATAAATTCAAGTATTAATAGCTACATCTCCTTCAACTGCTCCAAATAATCTCTCTGATTCGAAAGTCTCGGAATCTTATGTTGTCCACCTAATTTATCTCGCTCCTTCAGCCAATCATAAAATAAGTTTTCACGCGCCACATTAATCACCAAAGGATTTAATGTCATGTTGTTGTAGCGTTTGGCTTCGTAATCAGAGTTTAAAGTCTGTAAAGTTTCATCCAGAACTTTTTGGAAAAGACCAACATCAGCTGGTTTTTTCTTGAATTCGATCATCCATTCGTGTGCGCCTTTTTCTTTGTCCTGCATAAAAATAGGAGCAACGGTATAATCAATAACTTCGGTTTGAGTAACCTGACATGCTTTGGCAATGGCTTCATCCGTGTTTTCGACCATTAATTCTTCACCAAAAACATTTATATGATGTTTGGTTCTGCCTGTAACTCTAATTCTATATGGATTTAATGAAGTAAAACGGACCGTATCGCCAATCAAATAACGCCATAAACCAGAATTGGTTGTAATAACAATGGCGTAGTTTTTATTCAGTTCAACATCGGCCAAACGAATTACTTTCTGGTTTGGAGTATCAAAAGTATCCATCGGGATAAATTCGTAGAAAATACCGTAATCCAGCATCAACAATAAATCACTGGAATTATTTAAATCCTGAATGGCAAAAAAACCTTCGGACGCATTGTATATTTCGTAGTATTTAAAATCTTTGCTGGGTAAGATTTTCTTGTACTGTTCTTTATAAGGAGAGAAGCTTACGCCACCATGAAAGTAAACTTCCAGATTTGGCCAAAGCTCCAACAGGTTTCCTTTTCCGGTATCTTCCAGAACTTTATTCATTAAAACCAACATCCAGGAAGGAACGCCGGCAAAACTAGTTACATTTTCATTCTTAGTCTCATTGATAATGGCAGCAATTTTGGTTTCCCATTCGCTCATTAATGAAGTTTTGCTGCTTGGCGTACTGCTGAATTCAGCCCAAATAGGCATGTTTTCAATCAAAATCGCTGATAAATCTCCAAAAAAAGTATTGTTGTTTTCGTAAATCTGAGAGCTTCCGCCTAAACGCAGACTTTTCCCTAAAAATAACTCAGAATCTTCATTATTATTCAAATACAAACAAAGTAAATCTTTACTTCCCTTATAATGACAATCTTCTAGGGCTTCGCTGCTTACCGGAATAAATTTACTTTTAGCATTGGTAGTCCCGCTCGATTTGGCAAACCACTTTATTGGTGTTTCCCAAAAAACACCTTGTTCACCCTGGCGCGTGCGTTCAATTAAAGGCTGTAATTCTTCATACGTAGCAATTGGTACTCTTTCAGCAAATGTCTGGTACGAATTTATAGAGGCAAAATCGTATTTTCTTCCAATAACAGTATTTTCAGAGGAGGTCAATAAATTATGCAATAGCTCTTCTTGAACTTCATTCGGGTATTTTAGAAAAAGTTCTATTTGATGAATCCTTTGTTTCAGGACCCAGGATGCGAAAGAGTTAATGATTGATACGGGCATGAATAATTTTAGATTTTAGCTTGTTGATTTTATATTGCTGATTTTGTGTTAGTGTAAAAATCAATAATTTAAAATTTGAATATCATTAGACAAAGATTAACTTTGCCTTTGTATCAAAAATAGTGTTTTTTTGTAAAAAACAATTCTATTTGAAGTAAAGATTCCAGTTCTAAAGTGGAATTTTAACAATAAAAGTTCACTATCTTGAGCAAATCTAAAATCTAAAATCAGCAATCTAAAACACTATGCAATATCAAGGCGTACTTACAAAAATGCAGACAGAAATCGGAAATCCTATTCAATATTATCTGGTTTTTGAAGATAGTTTTCTTAGTATGAATCAGTTATTGAATAAGGAAATTGAAATTAATTGTACCGGTTTTCAATGTTTGAATTGTAATAAAAAGAAAAAGATATACAGACAAGGTTTTTGTTATGATTGCTTTTATTCAAGTCCTGCTGTAGGGGATTGGATAATGAGACCGGAATTAAGTACCGCTCACTTAGGAATTGCAGATCGTGATTTGGCGTATGAAGAAAAAGTACAATTGCAACCACATATCGTTTATTTGGCTTTGTCGACTGAAATTAAGGTTGGTGTAACACGCAAAACGCAGGTTCCAACGCGTTGGATTGACCAGGGGGCAACGCGTGCCATTGCCATTGTTGAGGTCCCAAATCGATATTTGGCAGGAATTACCGAGGTTGCGCTAAAAAATCATTATACAGATAAAACCAATTGGCGAAAAATGCTTCAGGACACTGAAATCGCTTTTGACCTGATTGCTGAAAAAGCAAAAGTAGAAAGTTTACTGCCATTAGAAGTTCAGGAATATTTTTATACCAAGAGTGATGATCTATATGAGTTAAATTATCCGGTTGTAAATTACCCTTCAAAAATTGCCAGTTTAAATCTGGATAAGACACCAACATTTAGAGGAAAGCTTGTTGGAATTAAAGGTCAATATTTAATTTTCGAGGACGGAACTGTTTTTAATGTTCGTGGTTCAGAAGGTTATGTCGTTGATATAAACGTCTAGTTTTATTAGGTATCCGTCGGTTGTTATTGATTAACTGTCTAGTATATTGGTGTTTGAGTGATAATTTTTGTATTTTTAAGTTTCTTTTGAGATGTAAATGTTGATACATTTGATTACAATTTTGTAATATTTACTTGTTGAAAGAATATATTTTTAGAAAAAAAAAGAGCCTAGCTTTGAGCTTTTGAAGCAAGGATGTCTATTTTTTTATACAAAAATTATGTCAAAGAAAACAAATACCAAAAATGAGTAACTTAAAAAAAGTTAATGTATTCAGAAGAAGTCTGATGCGGAACCTGACCAAGAATATTGGTGACTCAAGTATAAGTAAAAATGGACCAATTGATACAAGCAAAATCAAGAAGGTACTAATCTGTAGACCTAATAAGCGATTAGGGAATTTACTTTTAATAACACCCTTAATTCAGGAAGTTACCGAAACATTTCCGAATTGTAAAATCGATTTATTTGTTAAAGGAACTTTAGCACCAATTGTTTTTGAAAATTATGACAATATCGATAAAATAATTCCTTTACCTAAAAAGCCCTTTAAGGAATTAGTGAAATATTTAAAAGTCTGGACATTAATTCGAAAGCAGAATTATGATATTGTAATTAATGTCGATCAAAACTCATCGTCTGGTCGTTTGGCGGTAAAATTTTCAAATGCAAAATATAAGATTTTTGGAGATCTACCCGAAAACGTTCGATTGCCTTATGAAGATTATGAGCATATTGCAAAATATCCTGTATATAATTTACGATACACTTTAGCCCAGGTTGGAATACAAAATAAAGAAGAACCAGTTGCATTGATTGATTTAAAATTATCTGAACAAGAAATTGCAAACGGGAAAAAGATTTTAAACGATATAATTGATCAGAATAAGAAAACGATTGCCATTTTTACTTTTGCAACAGGCGAAAAATGTTATTGCATAGAATGGTGGGAAGAGTTTTATCGAATTTTGAAAAAAGAATATCCTGATTATAATATATTTGAAGTTTTACCTGTAGAAAACGTATCTCAAATAAATTTTCAGGCTCCTACATTTTATAGTAAGGATGTTCGCGAAATTGGTTCTGTTTTAGCTAATGTAGATGTTTTTATTGGGGCAGACAGTGGAATTATGCATTTGTCAAGTGCTTCAATGGCACCAACGATTGGTTTGTTTTCAGGTTCTAATTTAAAAAAATATGAACCTTATGGTAATAATAGTGTTGCTGTTGATACCAATGTAAACGGTTATTCTGAATTTATTCAAACAATAAATGATGTTTTGAATAAATAGAAATAAGCAAATCAGATTGTATTATAAATAAAAATCCTGCCCTTGAAAGTTATTTCAAAGGCAGGATTTTTTTATCGAATTAAAAGATTAGTTTTTCTTCTTAAACAAACCATTTATCAAATCGGTTGCTTTTTTAGTCGTTTCCTGAGTCTTTTGCTCTTTTTCTGTCTTTGCAGCTTGGGTTGTGTCTTTTGGTTTTGTGTTTTTATTAATCAAATCGTTAAGGGCTGATGTTCCTTTTTGAGTTAATTTTTCCTTTTGTTGATTCGCAACCTGAGAAGCTAAACTGCTAACGGCGCTTTTCATATCAGTTGAAACTTTTGGATTAGAAAAGTTCCCTGTAAGCATAGCGTTAATTGGAATATTTTGCAATTTTGCCTGATCTGCCGGAGACATTTTTGCGATAAATGCATTGGCTTCGCTTCCTAAATATTTCGCAGGAACATCTAATTTTAAGTTGTAATTCATCGTTTGGTCAAAACCGTGAGTTCCACCAACCGTAATTTTAATATCCTGGTATTTGATGTCAAATGGTTTTACATTTACTTTTCCGTTCTCAAAAGTCAACGCTGCTTTTATGTCATTCAAATTCACTTTATTCATATCAATGAATTTAATGTTAGAACCTAAAGCATTCAGTAAAGTTGAATTTTTAGAATTTATGGTAGTAGAAAGTAACTGCCCTAATAAATCTCCTGAAATTGATTTCAGGTCCGGAGTTAATTCTTTAGCATCCAGATTTCCATTTAATTTAATAGTTGAATTCAATTTTCCATTGATGATTCCTGCAATAGGAGCAATTTTTTTCATCATTTCTAATTGCGTAAATGTCTGAGCAATATCAACCTGATTAAAACCTAAGTTCATGTCAAAAGTTGGTACTTTTTCCTTAGTCGAAACCGCTCCGGTTAAACCAATCGTCCCTCCGAAAATAGATGTTTTAAAGTTTTCTAAAAGTGCTTTTTCATCTTTAATAATCAATTTTCCGGAAACATCTTTTAGTTTTAAATTGTCATATAAAACAGTGTTTGCTTTTGCATTTAGAGTACAATTTAAGAAAGCAGGAATCTTCATAGCTTCAGTTGGCTTTGCTGCAGTTTTTTCTGTTGCAGGTTCACCTTCAGTCATGAAATCATCAACTGCTAATTGATTTGAACTCATATTGAAATTACCTCTCAATTCTTGTTTTTTAAACATAAAACCGTAGAAATTCTCCAAAACTCCATTAATAGCAATATCAGATTTTCCGGTAGTGGCATTAAATTGTTTCAAGTTAATTTTACTCGGATTGAATTCAACTAAAGCTGTACTAATGTTCATTGATTTATTGTTTTCATCAGTATATTTAAATCCTGATAAACTCATAGTTCCTGCATTTTTGATATTTTGATATTGGCTTTTTTCTACTGAAGCCATATCAAATTCTGTAGTAACATCCGCTTTTAAAATACCTGCCAAAGGTTTGTCCATTTTGATTGGATACGCTTTTGAAAGATTGGCTAAATTGATAGTTCCTTTTAAAGCTGCATTTACATATGGATTTACAGTAATATTTTTAATATTCGCTTTTGCATTAAAAACATCCTGATCAATACGGAATGAAAGTTTATCTAAATTGACGTAGGTATCATTTAGAATTCCGGTTTCATTGATGATTTTTGTATCAATTACAATATTTTGAACTGATTTTGGTAAGTTCGGATATTGGAAAGAAGCATTATTAGAAGCAATAGCAATATTGAATTTTGGAACCGTTGTGTCGGTTAATTGTCCTTTTGCAAAACCAACAACAGTAAAGTCTCCTGTTGTTTTTACACCATCTAAACCAGCTGCATAAGCTGATGGAATCAAACCTAAGAAGTTAGTAAAAGATGAGGTTGGAGTTTTAAATTTCAAATCATAAACCTGACCGGCATCAACCATTTGAATAAACCCGTCAAATTCTAAAGGCAGCTGATTGATTAAAGCTTTATTCTCTTTAAAAGTATATTTGCTTTGCTCTAAATCAATTCCAAGAACGGCGTCTAAAGTCAGTTTTACATTTTTCATGTAATTGATCTTATCCATATCCAAAGATACTTTTGCTGTAGATTTTGTAGTTAAATCTAATTTTGAATTGGTAAAATCTCCAGTTCCTTCGTGATTTAAACTGTCAATTACCATTTTAATTTTAGAACCCTGATCAATGTATCTGAAAGTGAAATTCTCAATTTTGTAGTTCTGAATTTTCAAAGAAAGTGGCTTGCTTTTTTCATCTTTAGTATCTTCTTTTTTATCTTTCAAAGCAATGTCAAAATTCCCAACGCCATCTTTATTAAAGATAATATTGATTAATCCATTCTCAGAAGTTATTCCCTGAATGTTCAAAGGTTCTTCTTTTCCTTTAAAGATTTCTTTGATACTCATTTTAAGGTTCAATTCGCCTAATGAAACCAAAGTGTCTCCTTCAAAAGGAGCTTTGTTGATAATGACTAATTTTTCAATTCCAACTGTTGCATTCGGGAAATTTTTAAACAAACTTAAATCGGCATCAGCAAAACTCACTTTAGCATCGACACTTTCGTTGATAGCTTCTGCAATTTTTGCTTTTATCTGATCTTTAAAAAAATAAGGGATGGCAAATAATGCCGCAACAAATACCACAAGAACAATGGCGGTAATCTTTAAAATTTTCTTAAGCATAATTATTTATAGATTTGAGGGTTTACGTTGCTGTTAACTGGTTGCAAAAATAATTTTTTTTACATGAGTTTAGTAATAATTTTTTCACAATAATGTAAGAATATATTTAATAGTTGTTAAAATTAAAAAATCCGTTTGACTATATATATCAAACGGATTTTTAATGGTTTTATGATTTTCAATTATTTTTTAATGAATGAAACAATCTTACTGGTCATGACTTCAGAAAGAGGTAAAGTTTCGTTGTTATAACTGTCTAAATTGGCTTGTTTATCACCTTCAACAACTTTCATCACATGATTCATTTTATCTACAATTAGTAGTTCTGCATTTTTATTTGCCTGAGATAAAGTTTCAGCATCTTTTACCGTTACTTGCAAATCGTTGTTTCCCTGAACAATTAAAATCGGTACGTTTAATTTTTTAATTTCCACTTGCGGATTATATTTAAACCATGAAATTAAATAAGGTTGAATACTGGGTCTAAAAAGAGAGTTAAGCATTGGATCTATTTTTTTGACCTGATTTCCACTTTTTAAACTATCAATAATCGGGAAAGTCATATCCTCGATTTGTTTATTAGATTTTGATGTGATTTGCGTTTTGATAAGTTTATCCGCAGATTCTCCCGGGCCCGCAATAGAAATGAATTTGTTTGCTTTTGCTCCGGCAATCATTCCAATTAAAGAACCTTCACTATGACCAATAATCACAACTTCTGAAAAACGTTTGTCTTGTTTCAATAAATTAATCCAGCTTTTGGCATCTTCTGTATAATTTTCAAAAACCAGACTTTGCTCTGAAATGGCAGAAGCTTTGCTTTCGCCAATTCCTCTTTTGTCGTATCGTAAGGATGCAATTCCGTTTTTTGCCAAAATTTCAGCCAGCATTTTCAATGAATTGTTTTTCATCATTGGGTTATTACCGTTTCGGTCAGTAGGCCCAGAGCCAGCAATAATTAAGGCAACGGGATATTTCTTTGTTGAAATCGGAGTTGTTAAGGTTCCAAAAAGTTGGTCTGTATTAATCTTTAAAACTATCGGAGACTCTTTAAAAGTAACTTCATTTTTATCCTGAGCATTTACAATACTCAAAAATAAAACACTGATAAACAGAAATATCTTTTTCATTTTTTTTGTGAATCGAATTACTTAATGTTTATTCCGAAAGGAAGCATTGCCTGAACGCCTTGTTGTCTCTGAAATCTTTTCACCTGTTCAATTAAAAGATAGTTTTCTTCGCCGATTTCTTCTTTTATGAAGGCTTCTTTAGATTGTGCAAAAGGTAGATTTGCTAAAAGATCACCAAATGTTTTTTCATATTCAGGATAATTCTGTGTGCTGTATGATTTTATTTTTGCAATTCTTGCCGCTTCTGCAATAGCGTCCTTCAGTCCTCCAATTTTATCAACTAAACCAATCTTTACAGCTTCGCTTCCAGACCACACTCTTCCTTGGGCAATAGCATCTACTTGTGCAAATGTCATTTTTCGGCCTTCGGCAACATGTGTTACAAAAGTGTTGTAAATGTGTTCAACACCTTCAAGGGTAAAAGCTTTAAACTTTTCATCAACAGGAACAAACGGACTATAATTTGCCGAATTCTCGTGTGTTTTTACTTGCTCGGTGTTAATTCCTAATTTTGTTGCTAACGGGGAAAAGTTTGGTAAAATTCCAAAAACTCCAATTGAACCTGTAATGGTGTTGCTTTCAGCAAAAATTTTATTGGCATTACAAGCAATATAATAACCGCCAGATGCAGCATAATTACCCATAGAAACGACAACAGGTTTTACTTTTTTCGTTACTTCAATTTCTCTCCAGATCAGGTCAGAAGTTAAAGCACTTCCTCCAGGACTGTCAATTCGTAGTACAATTGCTTTTACATCATCATCTTTTCTGGCTTCTTGTAGAGAACGACGCATTGCACCTTCTCCAATTACATTAACATCACCTTCTCCGCCTGTAATTTCACCTTGTGCATAAATAATTGCGATTTTGTCGCTTGCTGTATTGGTCAATGCAGTAGTAACATTATTTTGAGTATAATCTAAAATCGAAATTTTGTTGTAGTCATCATCACCTGTTACTTTTAACGCTTTTTTGATAGCATTGTGATAAACATCCTCGTACGCAACAATGTCAACTAAACCTTGTTTTTTAGCCATTTCCGGTGTTCTTGCCAATAAACCATTCGCTATTTCATTTAATTTTGGAAGCGGAATATTTCGGCTTTTTGATATATCAGTAGAAACAGTTGTCCAGATAGAGTTTAAAAGAGCTGTAACCTGTTCTCTGTTGGCATCACTCATTTTATTTTCTAAAAACGGTTCGACAGCACTTTTATATTTTCCATGACGAATCACTTCCATATGAATACCTGATTTGTCCTGAAAATCTTTAAAGAACATTACCTCTGAAGAAAGTCCTTTAAAATCTAAATCTCCAGCCGGATTCAAATAAATAGTATTGGCAACGGAGTTCAGGTAATATTCTTTTTGAGAATAAGTATTGGCGTAAGCCCACACAAATTTTCCTGATTTCTTGAAACTTTCAAGTGCGTTTCTCAAATCTTTATATTGCGCTAATCCTAATGAAGATTCGTCGTTTAAGATCGAAATTCCCTTAATATTGTCGTCTGTCTTTGCAGCTTCGATAGCGTTGATAACATCGCTCAAACCAACTCCCTCCTGATCAGAAAAAACAGTTACCCAAGGGTCTTTATATTTTCCGGCGTAATCGTTTTGTATTTTTTTTAGGTCCAATTCGATAACCGAATCATTTTTAACGGAAACCTTATCATCTCCGCCAAAAATAGCTCCAATAAGGATTACTCCGAAGAAGAATAACATAATGAATACAAAAATACCAATCACTGTGGCAATTACATTTCCTAAAAACTTCATAATTATATTTTTTTAATAAGTCGCAAAAAAGGTTGGTTTGTTACAAATATAATCTAAATCACAGGTAACGCTCTTACATGATTTATAAAATAGTTGTAGATCATACATTTTTAAATTCTCTAAAATAAAGATATGTTATTTTTAGATTAAGTACGTTTTTTTAAGAAAGGTTTCTGTAGAAAAAGGATAAAAAAAGAGTTTGAAATAATTACAAACTTCTGATTCTTGAAGTAAATAATGTGAGTAATTCTGAAATAGTTTTAGTTAATTTGCATTATGAAGTCACAGCATCAAATCGTTTTATCTATCGGCAGTAACCAGGGAAATCGGTTAGAAAATATTGAAAGTTGTATCGCTCTGATACATCAGGAAGTAGGAACGGTTATTCAGGTTTCAAAGCTATATGAAACCCCTGCCTGGGGATTTGAAAGTGATGCTTTCTATAATTGTGCCTTGTTGCTGCATAGCACTTCATCTGCACATAAGATATTAAATCAGATTTTAAAAGTAGAAAAACAGTTAGGCCGTATTCGTTCTAATCAGCAAGGCTATCAATCCCGAATTATAGATGTTGATTTAATTGTTTTTGACGATGAAATTATTGATTCCGAGAAACTCCAGGTTCCGCACCCATTAATGCAGAACAGAAAATTTGTATTAATGCCCATGCAGGATTTAAAATTAAACTGGAAACATCCTGTTTTTCAAAAATCTGTTTCGGAGTTAATTACTATTACACCAGATGATAGTATTTGTACGGTTGTTCAGGATTTGAAAAATCCTTTGCAGGAAATTCCGTTAGAAAAGTTTAATTATATTGCTTTTGAAGGAAATATTGGTGCTGGAAAAACAACTTTGGTAAATAAAATTGCTGACGATTTTAATGCTAAAACAGTTTTGGAACGTTTTGCTGATAATCCTTTTTTACCTAAATTTTACAAAGATCAAAATCGATATGCTTTTCCGCTTGAAATGTCTTTTTTGGCTGATCGCTATCAGCAATTATCAGATGATTTAGCGCAGTTTGATTTGTTTAAAGATTTTGTCGTAGCCGATTATCATATTTTTAAATCGTTGATTTTTGCTAAAATTACGCTGGCAGAAGATGAATATCGTTTGTACCGAAACCTGTTCGATATTATTTATAAAGAAATGCCAAAGCCGGATTTATATATTTATTTATATCAAAATACAGAACGTTTACTTCAAAACATCAAAAAGCGCGGCAGAAATTACGAACAGAATATCGAAGCAAGTTATTTGGATAAAATCAATACCGGATATTTTGATTATATCAAATCGCAGACTGATTTAAATGTTTTAATCATTGATGTTTCTGATCGTGATTTTGTAAGAAGACACGAAGATTATCTTTTTATATTGAATGAAATTCAGAAGAAAATAGGATAATGTGCCAATTAGAAAATTAGATAATTGTTTTTATAGCATTCCAGGTCATTATCTAATTATCAAATTGACACATTATCTAATTAGTATTATCTTTTTAAAGAAAAATGTCCTCTCAAAACAGGTTGTGTATCGTCTATTTTTAAGACGTACCAATAATCAGAAGCGGGTAGAAGTGCTTGATTAAAAGTACCATCCCAACTCATTTTAGAAGTAGTTAATTGTGCTAACAATTTCCCGTATCGGTCAAAAATGGTGACTTGTGCCTGCGGGTAATTTTCCATTCCGGTTACCTCCCAGACATCATGAAAAGTATCGTTATTTGGAGTAAAGTAGGCTGGAAAAACAAGTACAACGAAAGATTTTGGATTTCCTCCGGGACAACCCGTTTTATCTCTTGCATAAGCGTTATGTAAGCCACCTGGAACATCATAAAACACATTAGAAGCTTGAAAATCACTTCCATTAACAGAATATTCAAAATAGTCTTCGTCTTTCACAAGGTTAATAGTCACTGTTGTTCCGTTTACAACTACATCATTTATTTGAGGAACCAGATGTTCATCAACAATAATGGTTTTTGTACTGGAGCAGTTATCAGAATTCCTAACAAGAACAGTATAAGTTCCTCCTTTATCTACAGGAATTGTTTGAGTAGCTTCTCCGGTTGACCACAAATAAGTCATTCCCGCTATTCCGGCATCTAATATAATTGTTTGTCCCTGACACAAAGGAAGTGTTTCATCAGTAACAACAGGAAGAGGATAAATTTCGATATTTACCGGTGTTCGGGTATCGTAAGTACAAAGGCCATTTGAAGCCTCGGCATAATAGGTTGTATTTGAAGAAACGGTTGGAGTGTAGCTTTGACCTGAATGTAAACTTGTGCCTCCAATAGCTTCAGCAAACCAGTTTATTTGACCAATGTTCGCACTGGCTTCAATAGTTACTGGCCCGGGCCCGCAATTGCTATAGGTTAATTTACCTGGGATCGGTGCAGTTGGTGTATGATTGATTGTTGCAACAACAGGCTTTCTGTTAGATTTACATCCTGCATCTACATAATAAGTTGTAGTTGTGCTTATTATTGATGTTGTAAAAGAAGGGCCAGTATGAATTGCACTATCTCCTGTTGCGTCACTATACCAGCTAATTGTTGCTCCTGCTGTTGCTGTCGCAGTAAAGTTGAAACTTCCTGAGTCACACATTGGAGCAGGATTTGGATCTGGTGTTGCTATAGGAATTGTAATTTTAGTACTTGCTGCTATTTCTAAAGGAAGTTCGCCGGCGGATCCACCATATTCAACAACATAACCTTTTGGTTGGTAGTTGTCTCCGGGAGTTAGTGATCCAGTATTTGATAAGTCGTTCCAGGAACCTCTTATGCCGACTCCAGGCTG
This sequence comes from Flavobacterium sp. LC2016-12, assembly GCF_015351595.1. Classification (GTDB taxonomy): domain Bacteria; phylum Bacteroidota; class Bacteroidia; order Flavobacteriales; family Flavobacteriaceae; genus Flavobacterium. The sequence goes on from NZ_JADKPT010000009.1 coordinate 86,769, forward strand.
TGTAATATGAGCATAATCTTCGTCTCCTAGATTATTTGGTTCGCCATTATTCCAGAAAGTGTAAGACATTATAGTTCCCGCTTCAGGGCCTGTAACCCATTTCCAGGTTCCTTCTGTTTCTTGGTCACTTCCTCCAATCCAGCCTGTTCCTGAGGCTTGTTCTCCGCTTAACTTGGCTTCATCAGCTGATAAAAGAGTTGCCAGATAACCTTTTAATCCATAATAAGTACTTGTTTCAGCTGCTGCTTTTGCTGTGGTCCAGGAGATACCAATACTAGGTACGTATAAATAATAATGCCCTGTAGAAGGCAGATAATTGGCTTGACCAACTGTTATGGAAAAGGTTCTGGTTCCCGAGGCTGTAGGAGAAGAATTAGAGAAGACCACATCTTTAATTGCAGCTTCCAAATCAGAATATAAAACATCTCCTCCGGTTGGACTTGATAATACTAGTTTTCCTTCATTAGGATACCAGCCTTGTACAATCGATGGGTGTGCGGCAGGATTTTGAATTTCTATTTTATCAAGACCGCTAGAGTAACCTGAAGAAATCTGAATATAAACAGCTTTTGTTCCAAGTTCTGCTGGATCATGAGAAATAGTAATCGAGGTTACAATATTTATAGAGCTTAAAGGGCAATATAATTGATCTCCGGTTGCTTTAAGTACAGGAGGAGTAATTGCAAATGTAGTTTTTGTATTTTTTCTTTTATTTGATTTAAGGGTATCGTTGGCAGGTTTTATTTTGGCCTTATCCAATGTTTTAACTTTTTCACTTGCATGAGATTGATAAAAACATAAAGCAAAAGATATAATAGCTATTTTAAAGAAATTGATAGTTTTCATTTTATAAAAGTATCAATTTTATAATAATAAAAAAATATATTTCAATTTCTAACATTTAAAGGCAAGATGTACTGAAAAATTAACAATTTAATCAGCACTTGGCCAGTTTAATTTCTGGAATAGATCCCAAACTACAATTCCGGCACTAACAGCAATGTTTAAGGAGTGTTTGGTGCCTAATTGCGGAATTTCAATACAGCCATCACAAAGGACAACAGCTTCCTGTGCAACACCGTACACTTCATTACCGAAAACTAAAGCATACTTTTGATTTTTTACCACTTTAAAATCCTGAAGAAAAATCGAGCTTTCCACCTGTTCAATAGCAAGTGTCAACACATTTTCTTTTTTAAGATTTTCAATAACTTCCAAAACATTTTCATGATGTTCCCAGGCTACTGTTTCTGTAGCTCCAAGAGCGGTTTTGTGAATCTCTTTGTTTGGAGGAGTCGCTGTAATACCGCATAAAATGATTTTTTCAACCAAAAAAGCATCAGAAGTTCTAAAGACAGAACCAATATTGTGCAAACTGCGAATATCATCCAAAACCAAGATTAGGGGAGTTTTGTCTGATTTTTTAAAATCTTCAATTGATTTGCGATCCAGTTCGCTGTTTTCAAGTTTTCTCATTGGTGTTGTATTCAGGTCATAAAAAAAGCTTCCAAAGATAAGGAAGCTTTTTCGATTATTTTATTTTCTTTTCAGATTAGCTTTTTACCGGATCTGGTAAAACAGTACCTTTAATAGTAAGTACTTTTGTAGGTTGTCCTTCAGCATTAGAAGTAACAGTTACTGTTTTTGTAAAAGCACCAACTCTGTCAGTAGCATATTTTACACCAATAATTCCTTTAGCACCTGGTGCGATTGGCTCTTTTGGTGTTGTAGGTACAGTACAACCACAAGATCCTTGTGTGTTTGTAATGATTAATGGTTTTGTTCCGTTGTTTACAAAAACAAACTGACGGTTACCATCAGCATTGTGCGCGATAGTTCCGTAATCAATAGTTTCGTTTTCAAAAACCATTCCGGCTCCTTCAACTTTAGCAACCTTAGCTTTTTTAGTAGTTTGAGCATTAGAAGCTGTAATTCCAACTACAGCTAACATAGCGATTAAGATTATTTTTTTCATCTTTAAGAGTCTTTGTTTTAATTATGAACAAATCTATAGAAAATTCTAATATGTCAACTCAAAAAAATCTTAAAAATATTTTAATTTTTGAAGCTCTTCTATATGCCACCAAAATATTATAAATTCGCTGTCATAAATTTTCATTTAAAACATTACAATTTGGCAGCGAAAGAGAAAGTGGTGAAAGAAACACCTTTAATGAAACAGTACAACGAAATCAAGAGAAAATATCCTGATGCATGTCTGCTTTTCAGAGTAGGTGATTTTTACGAAACCTTTGGAGAAGACGCCATTAGAGCTTCTAAAATTCTTGGAATAACATTAACTAAAAGAGGTGCGGGTTCTGAAACTGAAACAGCTTTAGCTGGTTTTCCGCATCATTCTATTAATACTTACTTGCCAAAATTAGTCAAAGCCGGTCTTCGTGTTGCCATTTGCGATCAGCTTGAAGATCCAAAAATGACTAAAACCATCGTGAAACGTGGTGTTACAGAATTGGTAACTCCAGGAGTTTCTTTAAATGATGAGGTTTTACAATCTAAATCGAATAACTTTTTAGCATCAGTTTATTTTGCTAATAAAAATATCGGAATTTCCTTTTTGGATGTTTCAACAGGAGAATTTTTAACGGCTCAGGGAAATGCGGAATATATTGATAAACTTTTGCAGAATTTTAATCCGAGCGAAGTTTTAGTTCCGAAGAATAACAAAGGGGATTTTAAAGCTGCTTTTGGAGAAGATTTTCATAGTTTTTATTTAGAAGACTGGATTTATAAAGAGGATTACGCATTAGAGATACTTACAAAGCATTTTGAAACCGTTTCCTTAAAAGGTTTTGGTGTTGAAGAATTAAAAGAAGGAATTATTGCTTCCGGAGCGATTTTGTATTATTTATCCGAAACACAGCATAATCGCGTGCAACATATTACAGCAATCCAACGTATTGCTGAAGATGCCTATGTTTGGATGGACCGTTTCACGATTAGAAACTTAGAATTATACCACAGTTATAATCCAAATGCTGTAACGCTTTTAGAGGTAATTGACAGAACGCTCTCGCCAATGGGTGGGCGTTTGTTGAAACGATGGCTGGCGCTTCCTTTAAAAGACAGTAATAAAATAAAAGGGCGTCATGATGTGGTTTCGTATTTGAAATCAAATCCTGAGGTTTTGCATAATATTCAATATCAAATAAAACAAATTTCAGATTTAGAGCGTTTGATTTCTAAAATCGCAGCTGGGAAAGTTTCACCGCGAGAAATTGTTTATTTAAAAGAATCTCTGGATGCTATTATTCCAATTAAAACTTTAGCATTGCAAAGTCCGCAGGAAGCAGTGAAAGTAATTGGAGACAGTTTGCATGCCTGTGATTTATTGAGAGAAAAGATCAAAGTAACTTTAAATCAGGATGCGCCGGTTGCTATTGTAAAAGGAAATGCTATTGCAAAAGGAATTAGTGAAGAATTAGATGAACTGCGTGCCATCTCGACTTCCGGTAAAGAATATTTAGAAGGAATTGAGAAAAGGGAATCAGAGCGAACTGGAATTTCGTCTTTAAAAATCTCGTTTAATAATGTTTTTGGATATTATATCGAAGTTCGAAATACACATAAAGATAAAGTCCCTGCAGAATGGATTCGTAAACAGACTTTAGTAAATGCGGAACGTTATATTACCGAAGAATTAAAAGAATACGAAACCAAAATTTTAGGTGCAGAAGAGAGAATCCATAAAATTGAAACCGATCTTTTTGAGCAATTAGTAGCCTGGATTGCGACTTATATTAAGCCGGTTCAAATGAATGCTAATTTAGTAGCCCAATTAGATTGTTTGTGTTCGTTTACACAATTAGCGGTCGAGAATAAATATGTATGTCCGGAAATTGATGAAACTTTTGAATTGGATATTAAGAATGGAAGACATCCTGTAATTGAAAAACAATTGCCGGTTGGTACACCTTATATTGCTAATGATGTTTATTTAGATAGAGAAACCCAACAGCTTATTATGATTACAGGTCCGAATATGTCTGGTAAGTCAGCTATTTTGAGACAAACGGCCTTAATTGTATTGTTGGCTCAAATGGGAAGTTTTGTTCCGGCGGACAGCGTTCGAATGGGAATTGTGGACAAAATCTTTACAAGAGTAGGAGCGTCGGATAATATTTCGATGGGTGAATCTACTTTTATGGTAGAGATGAATGAAACCGCTTCTATTTTGAATAATATTTCAGACAGAAGTTTGGTTTTATTAGATGAGATTGGAAGAGGAACGAGTACTTATGACGGAATCTCGATTGCCTGGGCTATTGCTGAGTTTTTGCACGAACACCCGGGAAGAGCCAAAACATTGTTTGCAACGCATTATCATGAATTGAATGAAATGACAGAATCGCTTCCTAGAATTCAGAATTATAATGTTGCGGTAAAAGAATTAAAAGATACTGTTCTTTTTGTTAGAAAACTGGTAAAGGGTGGAAGTGCGCACAGTTTCGGAATTCATGTCGCTAAAATGGCCGGAATGCCGCAAACTGTAATTTTGAAAGCGCAAAAGCTTTTAAAGAAATTAGAAAAGAATCATTCCAGCGATGCGTTAAACGGAATCAAATCGGCCAATGATGAAATGCAGATGAGCTTCTTTAACTTAGATGACCCCTTGTTGGAAGAGATAAAAGAAGAGATCTTAAGTCTTGATATAAACTCGATCACACCGGTTGAAGCCTTGATGAAACTCAATGAGATTAAAAGGATGATTGTTAAGAAATAAATTTCAGATTTAAAGTTTAGGTTATCAGAAGGTTATAAAATAAGTATTATTTTTTTTCAAAAAAGTCTTGTATAATTGAATAAATGTCCTAAATTTGCACTCGCAATACAGAACAAGTCAAGTATTGTAGTTCTTACAAGAATTTGAAACGCGAAAATAGCTCAGTTGGTAGAGCGCGACCTTGCCAAGGTCGAGGTCGCGGGTTCGAGCCCCGTTTTTCGCTCAAAACCATATAATGCTCGGATGGTGAAATTGGTAGACACGCTGGACTTAAAATCCAGTGAACAGCAATGTTCGTGCGGGTTCAAGTCCCGCTCTGAGTACTAAAGCCTCTTCTTTTGAAGAGGCTTTTTTTATTGTGTAAATTCACGCACTGAAAATAAATTTGCGAAGTAAATTTATTTTAAAGAATCTAAGAATCTAAGAATCTAAGAATCTAAGAATCTAAGAATCTAAGAATCTAAGAATCTAAGAATCTAAGAATCTAAGAATCTAAAATCAACAATCTAAAATTAATAAATGGGTGCTTTCGTAATTAGTAGACGATTTAATGATGAGTATAAATTTGTGTTTACTTCCAGGAAAGGGAAAGTGATTTTTACTAGTTTGAGTTATGAGTTGAAATTTGAATGTGAGGAGGATATTGAGAAATTTAAAGTAAATATTGAGCAGGCTAAATTTTTAAAATTTAAAGGCTCGGGAGGGAAGTATTTTTTTAAATTGATGTTGGGTGAGCTTCACTTTGCTACAAGTCGAAAATACACTACAGAATTGCTTTTGCAGAAAGGGATAAAAGAAATTGTGAACTATGCTTCAAAATCAGAAATTTTAGATTTCTCGTCAAATGAATCTATTTTTGAGGATGAAGAAATGGTTGAAGATGAAATGGAATAAAAAAAAGAAATTCCAATATAGAAAAATTCCAAATTCCAATAGCACAATGTGTGTAGTTGGGATTTGGAATTTTTTTATATTAGGATTTGTTCGATTTTGAACAAAAAAAAACCATCTCAAGGATGGTTTTAAAATTTTTAGAACTTAGGTTCTAATTATTTTTTTACTTCTTCTACTTTAGCAGCAGCAGAGTCAACTTTAGCAGCAGCAGAATCAACAGTTGCAGCAGCAGAATCAACTACAGCAGCAGCAGAATCAACAGCAACAGCAGTAGAATCTACAGCTGGCTCAGCAGCAGCATCAGCTTTTTTACAAGAAACAACAGTTAAAACAGCAACAACAGCTAAACTTAAAAATACTTTTTTCATCTTACTTTATTATAAAAGGTTAATTATTAATTCGTGGCAAAGATATAAATTTTTTAATATGTAAAATATTTTTTCACTTTTTTTTTAAAATATTTTCCTTGCTCACGATTATCTTATTTATCAAATAATATGCCAAAATACTAAAAAAATGTTATATTATTGATTTTTTCGTCTAAATTATTTTTTATTGAATATTATATAAGAGAATTGGCTGTTTTGATTCTCTTATTTGCACTTTGTTTTGCTTTTGAGTGATTATTACGCAAATTTATAAGCGTAAAATAATGCGATTTAAGCGATTTTTATATTGAACGCGGTATGGAAATCTATTTTTACTGTTTTTGAGGCCTTACAAAACGATTTTCATTATGCTTTCGGTAGCACCTTTATTCTCTTGAATGTAGGACTTACAGATTTGACTCTTTTCTTTTAAGTATTTTTCATCCAAAAGTAAGCGATCAAAATTTTGTTTTAATTCAGTAGCATCTGAAATTACAATACACCCTCCGATTTTGACCAATTCAACTGCTTCTGCAAAATTCGAATAATTAGGACCAATAACTATCGGGACACCAAAGGTTGAAGGTTCAAGGATGTTATGAATTCCCGGGTTTCCAAATCCTCCGCCAACATAAGCAATAGTTCCATAACTATATATTTTAGTCAATAAACCTATGGTGTCTATAATAAAGACGTCATAATTTGATAAGTCTTTGATGTTGTCTTTTTCAGAAAATAAAACCGTTGATTTTGTAATTTGAGATTTTAAATTGGAGATCTGGTCTTGCTTGATATTATGTGGTGCAATAATGAATTTTACAGTTGAAGGAGCCTGATTAATATATTCAGTTAATAAAGCTTCGTCCTTTGGCCACGAACTCCCGATTACTATAGTGGGGGCGTTGTTTTTAAATTGTTCAATAAAATCGACTGAATTGTCTCTTTCTAAAATTGCTGCAACCCGGTCAAAACGAGTATCTCCTGAAACGATAACGTTTTTAAATCCGATAGCGTTGATTTTTTCTTTTGAACTTTCATTCTGAACAAAAAAATAAGTGAAGGCTTTTAATGCTTTTCTGTAGAAACCGCCGTACCATTTAAAAAACATCTGATTGTCTCTGAAAATTCCGGAAATTAAATAAGTAGGAGTTTTTGTTTTTTCTAGCTCCTTTAAGTAGTTCAGCCAAAATTCATATTTAATAAAAAAGACTAATTCAGGATGGACTAATTTTAGGAATTTCTTCGCATTGGTTTTGGTGTCTAAAGGCAGATAAATAGTGACATCGGCAATATTATTGTTCTTGCGGACTTCATAGCCGGAAGGAGAGAAAAAAGTAACAATGATTTTATGCGAAGGGTATTTTTCTTTGATTTTTTCGATAACAGGTAAGCCTTGTTCATATTCGCCAAGTGAAGCAGAATGAAACCAAATAGTCTTATCTGTTGGTTTTATTTTTTCTTCTAGAATAGTAAAAACATTTTTTCTTCCTTCAATAAATAGCTTGATTTTCGGACTAAAAAGTGCTATGATTTTCAGAAAAAACCCCGCAATAGAAACAACTAAATTGTATAGAAAAAGCATATGTGTAATTTTGCTGCTAAATTACGCTTCTTTCAATTATTTTCATTGTCCAAAGGTATTAAATAACTATTTTTGTTCTTCGTTTTCGAGATTGGTTTTAAAAATCTAATCTCAAAGTTTTAAATAAATAAAGACAAATGAAAAAAATTCAAATGGTTGACTTAAAGAGTCAATACGAGAAAATAAAATCTACCGTTGATGCTTCAATTCAGGAAGTTTTAGATACAAATACTTATATAAATGGACCTTTGGTTCATCAATTTCAAAAAAATCTTGAAGATTATTTGGGAGCAAAACACGTAATTCCGTGTGCAAATGGTACTGATGCTTTGCAAATTGCCATGATGGGTCTGGATTTAAAACCAGGAGATGAGGTAATTACTGCCGATTTTACTTTTGCAGCTACTGTTGAGGTAATTGCTTTGTTGCAATTAACCCCTGTTTTAGTTGATGTTGATATGACGAATATGAATATTGATATTGAGGCAATTAAAAAAGCGATCACACCAAAAACAAAAGCAATTGTTCCGGTACATTTATTTGGCCGTGCGGCGAATATGGATGCGATTATGGAAATTGCTGCCGAACATAATTTATACGTAATCGAAGATAATGCGCAGGCAATTGGAGCTGATTATATTTCTAAATCAGGTACCAAAAGTAAAGTAGGTGTAATTGGTCACGTTGCGGCAACTTCATTTTTCCCTTCTAAAAACTTAGGTTGTTATGGAGATGGTGGAGCGATTTTTACAAATGATGATAAATTGGCCCACATTATCCGCGGAATTGTAAATCACGGAATGTATGAGCGTTACCATCATGATGTTGTAGGTGTAAATTCTCGTTTAGACAGTATTCAGGCAGGAGTTTTAAATGCAAAATTGCCTTTGTTAGATGAATATAATGCAGCACGTCGTTTGGCAGCTTCAAAATACAACGCAGCTTTTGCTGGCAATGCACACATCATTACGCCAGAATTTGATGCAAACGAGAATGATCACGTTTTTCACCAATATGTATTGAGAATTGTTGATGCAGACAGAAATGCTTTGATGCAGCATTTATTAGACAAAGCAATTCCTTGTGCAATTTACTATCCAATTCCGTTGCATTCTCAAAAAGCTTACGTTGATACTCGTTATAAAGAAGAGCAATTTCCGGTAACCAATCAATTAGTAAAAGAAGTTATTGCTTTACCAATGCACACTGAGCTTGATGATGAGCAGATTAAATTTATTACAGATTCTGTTTTAGAATTTTTAAACAAATAAATCATGAAGAAAGTAGGTATTTTAATTTTGATGATTCTTATTCAGTTTTCTGGTTTTGCACAAAAATCAAATACTAAAGAAGAAACAGCTGTCAGTAATCAGGTAGAAATTTTGCGTAACGCAATGATTGATGCTGATGGATCTAAATTAAAAGCACTGACTTCTGAAAAGTTAAATTACGTTCATTCGAATGGTAATTTTCAAAATCAGGCAGAATTTATAGATGGAATTGTTAGCGGAAAATCAGATTTTGTAACTATTGAATTTCAGGATCAGACCATAGCAATTCAGAATGATGTCGCAATCGTGAGACATGTTTTGGCAGCACATACCAAAGACGGTGGTGTTGATAAGGATATTAAAATCGGAATAATGCTTGTGTGGCAAAAACAAAAGAATAACTGGATTTTGATTGCAAGGCAGGCTTATAAATTAACTACATAAAAAAAACAACACAAAAAACAACCAAAAAAATGAAAGTATTAGTAACAGGAGGATTAGGATTTATTGGTTCTCACACGGTAGTCGAATTGCAAAATGAAGGCTTTGAAGTTGTGATAATTGATAATCTTTCGAATTCTTCAGAAGATGTTTTAAAAGGAATTACAAACATTACAGGAAAGAAACCTTTATTCGAAAAGTTAGATTTAAGAGAAAAAGCATCAGTTCAGGATTTCTTTAAAAAACACAACGATGTTACAGGAGTAATTCATTTTGCAGCTTCAAAAGCGGTTGGAGAAAGTGTTGAAAATCCGTTATTGTATTATGAAAATAACATCAGCAGTTTAGTATATCTTTTACAGGAATTACAACAAAAGCCTGAAGCAAGTTTTATTTTTAGTTCGTCTTGTACAGTTTACGGTCAGGCAGAAAAAATGCCAATTACGGAAGATGCTCCAGTTCAGGCTCCAATGTCTCCTTATGGAAATACAAAGAAAATAGGAGAAGAAGTTATAATTGATACAGCTAAAGTTACAAATATCAGCGCTATTTTATTACGTTATTTTAATCCGGTTGGAGCGCATTCATCTAATGAAATTGGAGAATTACCATTAGGTGTTCCTCAAAATTTAGTTCCTTTTATTACACAAACGGGTGTAGGATTACGTAAAGAATTATCTGTTTTTGGAGATGATTACCCAACGCCGGATGGAACTGCAGTTCGTGATTATATTCACGTTGTAGATTTGGCAAAAGCGCACGTAATTGCATTACAGCGTTTGTTCAATAAAAAGAATTTACAAAAAGTAGAAACCTTTAATTTGGGAACTGGAAAAGGAAGTTCAGTTCTGGAAGTAATCAATAGTTTTGAAAAAGTAAGCGATAAAAAATTACCATATAAAATTATGCCTCGTCGTGAAGGTGATATTACTGAAGCATATGCGAATACAGATAAAGCAAATAATGTTTTAGGCTGGAAAGCAGAATTGAGTTTAGACGAAGCGATGGCAAGTGCCTGGAAGTGGGAACAGAAAGTTCGTTCTTAGTTTAGTATTCAGTCGCAGTCGCAGTTTTCAGGTACTGGCTATTAAAATAAAATCCCAAATAATTTAAATGATTATTTGGGATTTTTATTTTGACTCGATTTATTTTATAATTTTGTAAGATTAAAATGTAAGAATTATGGAGCCGGAAAAAGAAAATAAAAAGAATGATAAGGTTGAAGAGCCTAGGGCGGAATACGAAGTTCAAAAACCTAAATTTAAAGGAATAGATCGTGAGACTTTTGATTTTGATGCTGAGTTTGCAAAAGGATTAACTCCAGAGGAATTTAAAGCGGAAATGTCTAAAAGAATAAAAGCATATCCTTGGAAAAAAAAATTTTTGAAAATGATGTTCTGGAATATTTTGATGATTTAGTTTTTACACTTTTTAAGGAAGAATATTTTAGTTATGCTGAATCAGCACAGAAATATACTGATAAAGTTGTTGCTTTTATAATTTCGAGTATTTCTACATTTCCTCATAAGAAAATTCCACTTACACTTCAATATTTGGGTTCAAAAGAAATCAAAATTATTTAATTACGGGAATTATAAATAATTATTGCTCAGAAGTAAAAGAGTTTTAAAAACAAAATCCTCATAAACATCTGTTCATGAGGATTTTTACTTATATGTCAGTAACTGAAAACTGCGACAGAGACTGAATACTAAAATTTAAGCATTTGCCGTAACCGCTTCTTTATCAATTTTATTAATCAAACCAGCTAATACTTTTCCAGGACCCACTTCAGTAAATAAAGTAGCGCCGTCAGCGATCATTTGCTGTACAGATTGCGTCCATTTTACGGGAGCAGTCAATTGTATAATTAAGTTCTTTTTGATTTCGTTTGCATCAGAAACTGCGCTAGCAGTAACGTTTTGATAAACCGGGCAAATAGGAGTAGAGAACGTAGTTGCTTCAATTGCAGCTGCTAATTCTTCTCTTGCTGGTTCCATCATTGGCGAGTGAAATGCTCCTCCAACAGGTAAAATTAAAGCGCGTTTTGCTCCGGCAGCTTTCATTGCCTCGCAAGCTTTTTCAACTGCTGTAGTTTCTCCTGAAATTACTAATTGTCCAGGACAGTTGTAATTTGCAGCAACCACAATTCCATCGATAGAAGCGCAAACTTCTTCCACAATATTATCTGCTAATCCTAAAACCGCAGCCATTGTCGATGGCGTAATTTCGCAGGCTTTTTGCATTGCCAAAGCACGTTGTGAAACTAATTTCAAACCATCTTCAAAAGATAAAGTTCCGTTTGCCACTAAAGCAGAAAATTCGCCTAAAGAATGTCCTGCAACCATTTCTGGTTTGAAATCTTCCCCTAAAGTTTTAGCTAAAATAACAGAATGTAAAAATACTGCTGGCTGAGTCACTTTAGTTTCTTTTAGTTCTTCGGCAGTGCCTCCAAACATGATATCTGTAATTCTAAAACCTAAAATTTCGTTAGCTTTTTCGAATAATTCTTTGGCTAAAGCCGATGTTTCATATAAGTCTTTGCCCATTCCTGTAAACTGTGCGCCCTGACCTGGAAATACGTATGCTTTCATTTGTCTAATTTATTTTTTTATTTTTTTTGAAATTGAAAATTAGTTTCAATTGAAAGGCAAAAATAGTATTTTTTTAGCTCGTATAATCCTTAAACATATAAATCCATGCTAATCTTGAAAATCGGAGATTGAAAGAAGTAAGTAAAGTAATAACAACAGCAATAATCGGAATGATTCGTAAATCGAATGTTTGATCAAAGAAAAATTGAGCAATGCAATACGTAGCAATACCTTGTGCAACGGTCAATCCGTAATTTACATACATTGCTCCAAAGAAATAGCCTGGTTCTTTCTGAAATTTGTAATTGCAATGACTGCAGTATTCATTCATTTTCGGTAAACCAAAAGTTAAAAAAATATTATTGTCTTTAAAAACTTTTCCTTTATGACAAACCGGACATTCGTTGCTTAAAATATGAGTTAATGTATTTGACATGACTTTGTTATTTTTTATTTATACAAAGGTAATTCAGAGAAGAATAAAAGTCTTTTTTATATCTTCGCTACTTATAGCACAATAAAGACATTTGTTATGAAAAAATATCCCATTTATAGTGTTCAAAATTTCAGTTGTAATGATGTGTATCGCGATTTTTATGTCAATACTTTCGCAGAACATCTAAAAAGCCACAGTTTTGTCGAAGAACCGCATCGGCATGATTCCTATTTAATGGTATTTTTTACAAATGGTTCAGGATTGCATGAAGTCGATTTTGATCAATTTGACATAAAAAAAGGAAGCTTATTCGTTCTGCAACCCGGACAAATGCACCATTGGAGTTTGTCTGAAGATATCGAGGGTTTTGTGATCATCTTTTCGCAGGAACTGTATAATTTATATTTCGGACAGAAAACGATTAATGATTATAACTTTTACCACTCTATTCACAATCGGCCTGAAATGGTTTTTGAAGAAAATGAAATTCCTAAAATTCAGCCTTATTTTGATTTGCTTATTCAGGAGAACAACCAGAATAATAAATTGCAATTGGATAAGATGTTGAATTTATTAGATTGTATTCACATTGAAATTTCAAGAAAATACAGTGAAACTTATTCGCATCAAGCGCATTCTTATAATATCAAAATCGACAAATTTGAATTGCTTTTAGAACAATATTTCAAACAAGAAAAATTACCTTCCTTTTATGCTGAAAAATTAAATATCACATTAAAACATTTAAACAGAATCTGCAATGAAATTCTGCAAAAAACAGCCACAGAAGTTATCATGGATCGCGTAATTCTGGAAATAAAACGTATGTTAATCGACAAACAATTAACGGTAAACGAAGTCGCATTTGCAGTCGGCTACGAAGATTACTCTTATTTTTCCAGATTCTTCAAAAAACAAACCGGAATGTCGCCAACAGAATTTCGAAATTTAAAATAAGGGCTTCGACTCCGCTCAGCCTGACAATCCTATTCTAAAGTTATCGCATGTCAGGCTGAGCGGAGTCGAAGCCCGTTCCTAAAAGAAAAAACCCTGCACTTCCTAAAAAGTACAGGGTTTTTAACCAACCAAATTAAAACCTATTGTATAAGATTAAGCTTGTTTTGCAAATTGTAATTCGATGTTCAAACGAACTTCTTCTCCTACTAAAACTCCACCAGTTTCAAGAGCTGAATTCCAGTTTAATCCCCAATCTTTACGATTGATTTTACCTTCAATATTTAAACCTACTTTAGTATTTCCCCAAGGATCAGTCATGGTTCCGCTAAATTCTACAGGAAATTTTACTGTTTTAGAAACACCTTTAATGTTTAAGTCTCCAGTTAGTTCGTATTCTCCATCATTGATTTTTTTGAATGAAGATCCTTTAAAAGATAATTTTGGATGATTTTCAGCATCAAAGAAATCTCCACTTCTTAAGTGACCATCTCTGTCTGCGTTTGCAGTGTCGATAGAAGCGATATCACCAGAAAATTGGATATCAGCATTTTCGAAGTTGTCTCCGTCTGTAGTAATTGTTGCGTCGTAAGTTCCAAATTTACCTGAAACATTTGTAAACATCATGTGTTTAACTTTAAAACCAATTTCTGAATGTGTTGGGTCAATTGACCATTTTGTAGTTGCCATAATTTTTATTTTTTAAATAATTAATTTCATTTTGATAGGACAAAGTTACGGTGGTAGTGAGCGTAACGCACTTAACCTAGATTAAGAAATGAAAAAGGTGTCTTTTTCTTTTTAGATTGATTATCTTAAAAATACAATTCTCATGTAGATTAAAATTATCCTTTAGGAAAAGTTTAGTAAAAAAAAGAAACGATAATAATCTGAAATTCAGATTAATTACCGTTTCTTAAAAAAAAAGTATTAGTTGTGTTGTGTGAATTAATAGTTCATCGGAATGTCCATCAATAAGAATTCTGCATCCGTATTTGCTTTTATAGTTAAAAGATCAGTTCCTGAAATTCCAACAGCATCACGAGTGTTTAATTCCTGACCATTGATCGTTACGTTTCCTTTTAAAATGAAAGCGTAAACTCCGTTTCCTTCTTTTTTAATTTTATATTCGGTCGCAATTCCGGCATCAAAACTACCCATATTAAACCAGGCATCCTGATGAATCCAAACACCTTCGTCATCTGCATTTGGAGACAAAATTTGTGCTAATTTATTGTGTCTGTCAGCAACATCTAATGTAATTTGCTGGTAACGAGGAGCGACATTTCTTTTGTTAGGAAACAACCAGATTTGAAGCAATTTTGTTTGCTGATCTGCATTCGGGTTAAACTCACTGTGTTGCACTCCAGTTCCGGCACTCATAACCTGAATATCACCATTCTTGATGATCTCCGTATTTCCCATACTGTCTTTATGTGCTAAATCGCCTTCTAACGGAATGGTTATGATTTCCATATTATCATGCGGATGCGTTCCAAAACCCATTCCGCCTGCAATCGTGTCGTCATTTAAAACACGAAGCGCTCCAAACTGAATTCTATCCGGATTATACCAGCTCGCAAAACTAAAACTGTGATAAGCGTTAAGCCATCCGTGATTTGCATTTCCTCTTGTTTCTGCTTTGTGCAATACTATATTTTCCATGATCTGTATGTTTTGTTATTTTATAGTACAAATTTACGATCAACATGGAAGAAAAGCACTTAATGTAGATTAAGAAAAGATGCTGAGGTTCTGAGGCACTAAGATTCTAAGTTTTTTTTGAAGCAGAAATTTTGGTTTTCAAAAGACGTCTAGTCCCGCTATCCCTTCCAATCTTTTATGCTGAACCCCAGCATAAAAGGATTTCCAGTTCTATCGGGGCTAAATGAGAAATTTTGTTTTCAGAATTCGACAATCTTTGGCGAGCTGCTTGTGTGATCTCTCCTTCGTCGAGATGACAAGATTGTGTTTAGAGAATTATATTCAAAGTCAAATAAAATTTTGCGACTTCGCTCCCGATACTTATCGGTATTGCGAGATTAAAAGAAACTCGTATTATTTAATCCTAATTAATTTTCCTTTTCCAACTACTTCATCAAGATAATTCGTGGCCGAACTTTGCTTATCATGCATGGAAAATGGAATAGTATCTTTTTTAATTTGATCTTTTGAAATACTTATAATTAAATCGGTATTCATAAAATTTTCCAATAGAATTAAATTCCCATAAGATATTTTTCCTTTTGGCATATACTTGCTATCAAACACAAAAACACTATCCTTAAAAGTAATTTTATCTTTTTGGATATATGAATTGTCTTCTTCTATTAAATAATTATAACGGCCATTAAGTTTATCCGTTTCCTGATTTAAGTTAATAGAAAGGAGCGTTATTATTAAAATAAGATATCTCATGATTTTCTAACTATATTGGTTAATAAACTGCTGAACAACCGCATCCGTATTATCATGGCGTTTTTTCTGTTCTAAAGCAATCGGCGGAGCAGCTCTTTCTAAACAATTTTTCACGTCACATGTTTCACACGTTACGCCTACAATTCTTTTTACAAGCGGTTTTCCTTCGATGAATTTGAATTTCTTTTTCATGGTCGGATTGATTAAAATTCCAACTGAAATACTTCGAATAGTATCCTGCATAAAAGGATCTTTTGTAGCCGATGAAAAAACCAAATACTCATTTCCGCTATGAACGTAACTCGAAATTTGAGCGTCAAAAAAATGAGGCTTATTTTGTCTGATGGCTTCGTCTATGGTTTTTACCGAAACCCATCTTCTGCAATAATGCTCGTTGGTTTCGTTGGCGTGTGGTTCTTGCTGGTTCGTAATATGTAATTCTTTTTTAATCTGATAAACATCAGAACCAATTCTGTGCGACATTCTTAAGAAGAATAAGTTCTTCAGATGAAAATCCTTCGGTAATAAATTGGTTAATCTTTGGTAAAATGATTCCGGAGAAACTTCGAAACTTTCGATCAAAGCCACAAATTCTTCCGGATTTGGTTTTTCGTTAATTAAGAAGTTATTGATTTTATCGACTACCAATTGTCTTGGTAACAATAAAGCTCCCGCAAAATAAGAAGCATAAAAATTATGCAAAACCTGATCGAAATTGTCAAATTTGATCCAGCTAAAAGTCAGCAAGCGATCAGATATTTTAAGATAATTATAAGCAATTTCTTTGGCTAAAATAAAAGCTCTTTGCGGATCATCAATTTCTGTTGAAAGTAGTAAAGTTTTGCTTTTCGGAACATAAATCGAACGCAAATCGCCCAAAGCTTCCTGATCTGTAAAAGCAATTTCTGTTATAGTATAATCGTATTCTTCTTTTAGAATCGCTTCTAATTCTTCAATTGTAATTTTTGAATCTAAATTGATCTGAAAGGATTTCGAAAAGGCAATTACCTTCTCTTCTAAATCTTCAAAATAATTACTATGTGCTTCCTGATAAGAACGCAATGCTGCTAAAAAGAAACTTTCGCGACTTAAATTATAATGTTGGGCAATTTCAATAATGGTACTGATAAAGGCATTGACTTTGGCTGGAGCATTGGCAATAATATCGATTAAGTCAGCTTCTTGAATGCCAAAAAGCTCAAGTGGAATCTCTTTTAAAATTCCGGATTTTAAGATTTCGCCAATCGGAGCGAGGTTGTTATCGAGTTTTAATGATACCATTTGGTCGTAAGACACGTCCAAATGTTCACACAAAAGCAAAATTTTATCAGTTTTTGGATATTTTTTTCCCTTTTCAATTTCGTTTAAGTACGATTTTGAAAGATTTGTCAATTTGGCTAAGCCAAAAAGGGAGAGATTTTTTTGAGTTCGAACCTGCTTCAGTTTTAGCCCAAATATCAGCTTTATATAGTCTTTTTCGATATCCATAAATCAAATATAGCCATTTTAAAAATAATCGCCAAAAAATTATTTTTAATATTTAGCGAACGTTCGCTTGTTTTGTAAAAAACTTTTTTCTAATATTGTGGTGTAGAAATTATTAGATATCAAAACGTTAGGATTGAAATTCCTGAAAATGGATGGGAGTTGATTTAACGAAAAGATTTATTCTAATAGAAAATAAAAACCACAGCTATGAAAAACCAATTAGAGATTACCGAGACGGCAATGGAATTTTTAGCCGAAAAGAACTTTTCTTATCCAAGTATTTGGACAGAAGAAGCAATTGTTTTTATAACCGAATTGCATCGAAAATTCGAAGCGCAACGTAAATTGTTGTTGTTACAGCGTGACCAAAAACAAGTCGCTTTGAATCTGGGTATTATGCCTTCTTTTCCTTCAGATACCAAAACCGTCAGAGAAAGTAATTGGACTGCAGGAGAAATTCCGAAAGATTTATTGGATCGAAGAGTAGAGATTACCGGACCAGTTGATCGTAAGATGATTATCAACGCATTGAATTCGGGAGCCAAAACTTTCATGGCCGATTTTGAAGACAGTACTTCTCCAACCTGGCAAAATTTGATGGAAGGGCAAATGAACCTAATTGATGCTGTAAACAAAACGATTTCTTACACCGATTCGGTTAAAAACAAAAGTTATCAGTTAAATGAAAAAATAGCAACGCTGATTGTTCGCCCAAGAGGATTGCATTTGCCTGAAAAACATCTTTTAATTGATGGAAAGGAAGTTTCAGGTTCTTTGGTAGATTTTGGATTGTATGTTTTTCACAATCATAAAAAACTTTTAGAAAACAATTCAGGACCGTATTTCTATATTCCAAAATTGGAACATTATCTGGAAGCGCGCTGGTGGAATACCGTACTTGATTTTACGGAGAATTATCTAAAATTGAAAAGAGGCACTATAAAAGTGACGGTTTTAATTGAAACGATAACGGCAAGTTTTCAGTTGGATGAAATTATCTACGAATTGAAAGAGCATATCGTTGGCTTGAATTGTGGGCGTTGGGATTATATTTTCTCTTACATCAAGAAATTCGGTAAGAATCCAAAGTTCATCGTTCCGGATCGTGATCAGGTAAATATGACGTCGCCTTTTATGAATGCCTACTCAAATTTGGTAATTCAGAGATGTCATAAAAGAGGGATTCACGCGATTGGCGGAATGGCCGCGCAAATTCCGATTAAAAATAATGAAGAAGCCAATGCACTAGCTTTCGCAAAAGTAAAAACCGATAAAGAACGAGAAGTTCGCAACGGTCATGACGGAACCTGGGTGGCGCATCCGGATTTGGTAGCTCTTGCAAAAAAAGTATTTGATGAAGGAATGCCAACTCCAAATCAAATTCATATTAAAAGAGAACATCGCAAAATAACAGAAGAAGATTTGCTTGAACCGCCAATCGGAATCATAACAGAAAATGGTGTTCGAAAAAATATCAACGTAGGCGTTTTGTATTTGGCATCATGGCTGAACGGGCAAGGTGCTGCAGCATTACATAATTTGATGGAAGATGCTGCAACGGCCGAAATTTCGAGATCACAATTGTGGCAGTGGCTTCAGAATAAAGTGACTCTGGATAATGACCGAAAATTAGATTTGGCTTATTATCACGAATTGGCTTTAGACGAATATCAAAAGATCAAAGTGGAATTAGGAGAAGAAAATTACGAAAAACGTCAATTTCCTTTAGCTGAAAAAGTACTGGAAAGATTAGTAGTAAATACTGAATTTGTTGACTTTTTGACTATTCCGTGCTACAAATATTTATAAACAAACTTTGTGTTTATTTTTTTAACAGATAGAAAACATAGGTTTATAATTAAAAAAAAGATGTTTTAAAAAATCTAGATTTCACACATAGCTATGCGTTTTTAGACAATTGAAACGCCTTTAACCACAAAGAAAAACTATGTCTCTATGTGTTTAAAATTTAAACTCAAACAAAAGAAAACGCTTTACTAACCAACTTAACTATATTATTTATGAAAACAACAGAAGACAGAATTCAGGAATTGATTAACGATTGGATTACGAACCCAAGATGGAAAGGTGTTGAACGTCCTTACACGGCTACAGAAGTAGTTACTCTTCAGGGTTCTTATCAAATTGAGCATTCTATTGCAAAAATGGGAGCGCAAAAATTATGGAAAAAGTTAAAAAGTCAGGATTATGTTGCTGGTTTGGGCGCATTGACAGGAAATCAGGCGATTCAGGAAGTCGATGCTGGTTTAGAAGCGATTTATTTAAGTGGCTGGCAAGTTGCGGCCGACGCAAATTTGGCGGGAGAAATGTACCCGGACCAATCGCTTTATCCGGTAAATAGTGTGCCAATGGTGGTAAAAAAGATTAATAGTGCTTTATTGAGAGCTGATCAGATTCAGGTAGTAAATGAAGTGGAAGATAAAAAAGATTATTTGGTTCCGATTGTGGCTGATGCCGAAGCTGGTTTTGGGGGAAATCTAAATGCTTTTGAACTAATGAAATCTATGATTGAAGCTGGAGCTTCCGGAGTTCACTTTGAAGATCAATTGAGTTCTGCTAAAAAATGCGGGCATCTGGGCGGAAAAGTTTTGGTACCAACTCAAGAAGCGATTAATAAACTAATTGCAGCTCGTTTGGCTGCAGATGTTATGGGAGTTTCGACTTTGATTGTGGCAAGAACAGATGCGGATGCTGCTAATTTATTAACCAGCGATGCCGACCCGAGAGATCATAAATTTATTACGGGAGAAAAAACGAACGAAGGTTTTTTCTATGTAAACAGCGGTATCGATCAGGGAATTGCAAGAGGTTTGAGTTATGCGCCTTATGCCGATTTAATTTGGATGGAAACCAGTAATCCGGATTTGGTTTATGCTAAAAAATTCGCTGATGCCATGCGAAAAGAATTCCCGGATAAAATGTTGGCTTATAATTGTTCTCCGTCTTTCAATTGGGCAGCAAAATTATCAGTTGCTGAAATGGAAACGTTCAGGGAAGATTTGGCTGCAATGGGGTATAAGTTCCAGTTCATCACTTTGGCAGGATTCCATGCTTTGAATACCAGTATGTTTGAATTGTCTAAAGCGTACAAAGAACGTGGTATGGCAGGTTATTCTGAATTGCAGGAAAGAGAATTTGCGTTACAGAAAAACGGATTCAGAGCGGTAAAACACCAGGCTTTTGTTGGAACTTCTTATTTTGATGCAGTTCAAAATACGGTAACAATAGGAAGGTCTTCAACTACAGCGATGAAACATTCTACGGAGGTTGAGCAATTTTAATTCAAAATAAAAACCAGTTCATTGAACTGGTTTTTTTGTTTTTTTACCATTAAGATATTAAGAGAATTAAGGGCAAAGCTTAATCTTCTTAATTAGCGCTACAGCTTAATTCTCTTAATATCTTAATGGTTTAAAAACTTTATTTCTTCAAAAGTCTTGCTTTCATTTTGCTGAAAAATTCTGGTGTAACACCAATGAAAGAAGCGATTTGTTTTTGAGGAACTTTATGAACTAGTGTTCCGTATTTGGTCGTAAATTTTTCAAAGCGTTCTTCGGCAGTTAGACTCAAATTATCCATTAATCTTTGCTGATTGGCAACTAATGAATTCTCAATTAAAATTCTGAAGAAACGCTCTAATTTTGGAATATCATGATACAATTGTTCCTGATTTTCTTTTGAAAGTGAAACCACTTCAGCATCTTCTAAAACTTCAATAAAAAGCTGTCCCGGTTTTTGCGAAAAGAAACTGTACATATCGCTCATCCACCAGCCTTGGCAGGCAAAGGATAAAACATGCTCGACAATATTATCGTTGATATTGAAGCTTCTTAAAATTCCGGAATTTACAAAATAAGAATGTTTGCAAACTTCTCCCGCATTTAATAAAATGGTTTTGGTTTTGTAAGTGTTGGTTTCTAATTTAGATAAAAAATGAGCCTGTTCTTCAGGTGTTAACGAAACGTGTTTGGCAATATTTTCAAGAATTAACTCCATTATTTTTTGTCGTCTATTAAGGTGAATGAAGTTGCTTTAAATCTATTGTCCACAATTTCTCCTGTAACAGATGCTTTTCTGATCGCATTGCAAAAACCTTTATCAGAGTGAGCATCTCCATGATCATGAATTGTCGTTCCATCAACAAAATAACTTTTTCCATCAATTCGAACGGCCAGATCACAACTGTTACCCTTCATTCCGAATTGGCATTCTCCGCATGAAGCTTCTACAATTGTTGGTTTGTCAATTACTTTTTTAGTTTGGGCTTGTGCAGCAATTCCCATAAAGAGGAAAAACATGAATATAAGTTTTTTCATTTTTTAAGAGTTTACAGTTATTAATTTAGAAGTGGTTTTGGCACGTTCTACTATTTCTTCGATTGGTGTTGCTAATGAATCATGACTTAAAACAATTCCCATTCGTCGATACGGTCTTGAAGTAGGTTTTCCGAATATTCTGAAATCAGTTTTTGGCAAGGCTGCTACTTTTTCAATTCCGGTAAAAGTAGGATTTGTTGAATCTTCAGAAGCTAAAATTACGGCACTTGCTCCGGCTTTTTCTAAAGTAATTTCGAAAATAGGAAGACTTAAAATCGCACGTAAATGCAATTCGAATTCGTTGAAGTTTTGTGTTCCGGCCAACGTTACCATTCCGGTATCGTGTGGGCGAGGAGAAAGTTCAGAGAAATAAACGCCTTCATTGGTTAAGAAAAATTCAACACCAAAAAGTCCTGCGCCACCAAGAGCTTCCGTGATTTTTTCAGCCATATCCTGAGCTTCGTATAAATCTTTTTCTGAAACTAAAGCTGGTTGCCAACTTTCCTGATAGTCGCCTCGTTCTTGTCTGTGACCAATTGGAGCGCAAAATAAGGTTGGATTATTATTCTGCGTAATAGTTAAAAGTGTGATTTCTGAATTGAAATCGACAAATGCTTCTACGATCACTTCGATTACATCACCACGCGAACCTGCAACAGCATATTGCCATGCTTTTTCGATATCGCTTTCGGTTTTAATAGTCGATTGTCCTTTTCCGGAAGAAGACATTAAAGGTTTTACTACACATGGAATCCCGACTTCCTGAACTGCTTTTTGCAGTTCTTCTGCTGATGTGGCATATTGATATTTAGCTGTTTTTAAACCTAATTCTTTTGAAGCTAAATCACGAATGGCTTTACGATTCATAGTGAAGTTGGCTGCTTTCGCAGAAGGAACAACGGTAATTCCTTGTTTTTCGTAATCGTAAAATCGTTCTGTACGTATGGCTTCTATTTCGGGAACTATAAAGTCAGGTTTGTGTTTGGCTACGATTCGGTCCAGTGCTTCGCCATCAAGCATGTTTATTACCTCAAATCCGTGAGCAACCTGCATTGCCGGAGCATTTTCGTAACTATCAACAGCAATTATAGTTTGTCCGATTCGTTGGGCGGCAATGGCAAATTCTTTGCCTAATTCGCCTGAACCAAGGAGTAGTATTTTCATAGGGGGAAGTTTGAAATTTTGGAATAGTAAAAGTAGGGAAAAATGTTTTTAACCGCAAAGTACGCTAAGAGTTTACGCGAAGAACGCAAAGTTGTTGTTGTAGATTTAAAAAAGGGCGCAAATGTTTTCACGCAGATTTTACAGATTCGGCAGATTTAATTTAAATGGAAATTTAATTTTTAAAAATAAAGTAACCTTTAAGTTTGTCAATTTCGACGAAGGAGAAATCCCCGCGAGAAGCTCGACAAAGATTGACTTATTGGACCGGAGTTACTTGCGGGGATTTGCTTCGCCAGTCGCTATCGCTCGAGTCTCCTTCGTCGAAATGACAAGATTGGGGAAATAGCAAAAAAAAGGTTCGCAAAGATTATTAAAATCTTTGCGAACCTTGCGTAATCCCTTTGCGAACTTTTGCGGTTAAATTCTAATGAAAATGATCTTCTTCGATTTCGAATTCGGCATCTTTTTCCCAAATTTCCATTTCACAAGGCTTACAGTTGAATTTTAGTTTGTATTCTAATTCACCTTGTTTTAATACCAGTGGTTCTTTTACCTTCACTCCAACAATGTCTTTTTGGTGTATCGGGCATTTTTTTAATTCGTATTTGATGCAATATTTGGTCGTCATTACACGCGATTTTCCCGGATCCCACTGTAATTCGAATGCTTTTTCGATTTCGGTAACACCGTGGCGTTCGTAGAATTTACGAGCGGTTTTATTCGAAACATTGTACATGAAATCTAATTTGGTTTCAGGATACGGATGTGACGTTTTTACTATTTGGTGTTCTTCGCGTTTGTAGTTTTTCAAACGAATTTTGGTCAATTGATCGTAAACCGTTCTTCTCATTTCGTTGATTTTTGAAATAGGAAGGAACCAGTTTTGAGAGAACATAATATCGATTTCATTAGCAGTATAAGGTGTAAAACCTGTTTTTGCCAATTGTGTTTTGATGTTTTCTTCTATTGATTCGCCAGTTTTAGTCTGCTCTTTTGCGTGTTCTAAATTTACGATGCTTACATTTCCGTCTTCATCGGTAGCGATTAATTCGAAACCAGTTTCTGTTTCTGTAAGTAATAAAGTTGTACTTAATTTACGAACGGCACTATCTTCTCTTTCTACAATTTTAATGAAAGCTGCATCGTTATTTCTATAGATAAAAGTTCCGTCTTTTATTTCTTTTAGAACGTTCGGATATATTTTACCGTTTTCTGCTTTGTTAACATAAATTCCGTCAGCTTCGTTGTTTTCGTTGATGAAACAAAGTCCGTCACCGTTGTTTAAGAATTCGCCGTTTTCGATTTCGTAAGCGTTTCCAACAGTTCTGATTAATTTACCAATATATTGACCTTTTGATTTTGGACTTTCCCAAGAACCAATAGAGCTGTGTCTTTCGTTTACAAAATAATCGGTATAACCGCGGTTGAAAGTTCTGTTTAAAGAAGAATCAAAAGTATAGGTACATGTTCCTGATGAAGCTTTCATGTATTTATCTCCTCCTTCGCCTTCTAAATAGCTGTCTAATTTTTGACGTAAATACGAAACGTTATTTTTTACATAAACTACATCTTTCAATCTTCCTTCGATTTTAAAAGAAACAATTCCAGCTTCAATTAAATTTGGAATCTGCTCTGAAATATCTAAATCTTTAATAGAAAGTAAGTGACTGTTTTTGATTAAAGTTTCTCCATTTCCATCGATTAAGTTATAAGGTAAACGACAGTTTTGTGCACAAGAACCTCGGTTGGCACTGCGTTCTCCGTTGGCCACACTCATATAACAGTTTCCGCTAAAAGAAACACATAAAGCTCCGGTTACGAAAAATTCTAACTCAACATCAGCCTCGTCGTATATTGTTTTAATTTGATGCAGGTTCAATTCGCGGGCTAAAACCACACGTTTGATTCCGGCATCTTTAAGGAATTTAATTTTATCTGCATCACGATTATTGGCTTGTGTACTGGCGTGAAGTACGATAGGAGGTAAGTCCATTTCCATAATCGCCATATCCTGAATGATCAGGGCATCGACACCAATATCGTACAATTCCCAAATCATTGAGCGACACGTTTCTAATTCGTTATCGTACAAAATGGTATTCATAACGACAAAAACCTGAGCGTTAAATAAATGCGCGTATTGCACTAAAGCGGCAACATCTTCAATAGAGTTGTTGGCATTTGAACGGGCACCAAATTGTGGCGCACCAATATAAACGGCATCGGCGCCACTGTTTATGGCAGCCATTCCCCCAATTAAATCTTTTGCTGGAGCTAATATTTCAATCTTCTTCTTCATTTCTAGTACTTTAGGCTTTTGTGGTATTCACGCAAAAAAGTCTGCAAAGTTCTTATAAATATTTCGAGTTTGCTAATGCTGAAGCGATTTTTTTGAAATTGTTAACCTAATATGGAATATGCTGGTTAAGGTTTGTATGTACTAATTAATCTAAAGGAAAAGTATATCCTACAGCAAATACTCCATTTGATTGTTTAGCTGCGGGATGGAAGTAGCCGGAAATGCCGAATTCGAAACTATGTTTTCGGCCAATAGCTAATCCTAAACTAAATGGAATATGCAGTAATACATCACTTTTGTCGAAATTAACATTAGGTGTCAGAGTTTGGAACTTACCTATTGAGGTACCAATACCTCCTTCAATAAATGGTGCTACCCAAGGAATTGGGGCAAAAAAGCGAACTTTTCCTCCAAGTATAACAGCATTGGTTGTTACTTTGTATTGGGGTTGATTTTGTAAGTCAGGATTTTCATCAACTGATGTGAAAATTCCGCCAATATAAGGTCTTACACTAAACCATGAAGTTACTCCAAAAATATATTCTCCTTGCAAATAGAGGCCGTCTCCCATGACATCTAATTCATCTTGAGCTCCGTAGTTTTCAATATAATAAGAGCCACTGCTCGCTAAGCCTATTGAGGCTTTTATAGCATTGCCTTCAGTTTGAGCTTTTGATAAATTTGAAAAAAATAAAGTAAAGATTATAATAAAAAAGAAATTGCGTAAACTTAGATTCATAAAATAATTTTGGTTAAGATGTAAAATTTTGGTTGCGGCGAATGTAAGATTTATTTTTAAATTTTATTATAAAAAAAAACTACCCAGTTTTACAACCAAGTAGTTTTCATCTCAAAAAAAATAGCATCAATTATTATGACGATCTTTTCGTTTTAATTTTATCCAATGTACTTTGGATAATGTTTAATTGTTTTGAAACAATGGCGATTTGACTTCCGTCCAATTCGTTTTTTTCAAGTGCCATTTTGTATTTTTCAATGGCAGCTTCTTCTCCAGTAATACAAGCATTAATGATTGCTTCTGTATCGCCGCCAGTAAACGATGATTTGATATCGATCCAGGTACGGTGTAAAGCTCCTAACGGACCTCCGCCGGAAGTATCTGTTGATTTTCCTAGTTTGTTGATTTGATCTTGTAATTCAACTATGAATAAAGCTCTTTCTCGGGCATACTCTAAAAAGTCAGCCTTAATGATAAGGTCATCTGCGTGTTCAGCTGCATTGGTATATCCTAGTTTTCCGTCTTCCAAAATAGAAATTAATCCTTCTAAAGTATTAACTGCTTCTGTTGTGGTTTCATCTGTATGTATCATAACTTTTAATTTTAAATTAATGTATAATACAAAGTTGGGATTTTAATAAGCCTTATACCTTATAGAATTATAGTGTCATTTTATAAGATTGTGGAATGGGAATTTTGAAAGAGAAAACTTATTTTGCGTCGATCTTGAGGCTTTATTTTAAAATTGAATCTTCTCGTTAACCGTTTTGCGTGAGGGATAGAAGTGAAAAGCCCACAGCCGTGAGGAACGAACAGGCGAGGACTTGTAACGGATAGCCCGATTCGCCGCGGCGAAACACGCCCAAAATAATCACATAAAAAAAACAGCTTAAAGTATAAAGTGATGAAACTTTGAACCTTAAGCCGTTTTAATAAAACTCTTTATATTTCTATACAGTCAAAGCTTCTTTGATTCTGCGTAATGCTTCTTTTAAAATATCGTCGCTTGTAGCGTAAGAAAAACGAATACAATTTGGGTTTCCGAAAGCGTCACCTGTTACAGTTGCTACATTAGCTTCAGCTAAAAGATACATTGAAACGTCGTTTGCATCTTTAATTTCAGTTCCTCTTAATGTTTTTCCGAAGAAAGAAGAAACGTCTGGGAATACATAAAAAGCTCCTTCAGGAACGTTGATTTTTACTCCTGGAATTTCTTTTAATAATCCAACTACTAAATCTCTACGAGTGTGGAAAGCCTGAACCATGTGGTTTAATACGCTTGGATCAGCATCTACAGCAGTAATTGTAGCGCGTTGTGCTACAGAATTTGCTCCTGAAGTTACTTGTCCCTGAATTTTTGTACATGCTTTTGCAATGAATTCCGGTGCTCCAATGTAACCAATTCTGTATCCTGTCATGGCGAATGCTTTTGCAACTCCGTTTACAGTGATTGTTTTTTCTAACATTCCAGGAATTGAACCGATACTGCAGAAAGTCCCTGAGAAATTGATATGCTCATAAATTTCGTCAGCAACTACATAGATATTTGGGTGTTTTTCCAACACTTTTGCAAGTGCTGTTAACTCTTCTCTGCTGTAAACAGAACCTGAAGGGTTACAAGGTGAACTGAACCACATCATTTTTGTTTTTGGTGTGATAGCAGCTTCTAATTGTTCTGGAGTGATTTTGAAATCAGTTTCTACAGAAGTTGGAACTTCAACCGGAACTCCCCCTGAAAGTTTTACAATTTCGAAATAAGATACCCAGTACGGTGCTGGTAAAATAACCTCATCACCATCGTTTAACATTACTTGTGCAATGTTGTATAAAGATTGTTTTGCTCCTGTAGAAACTACGATTTGAGTTGGTTTGTACTCTAATCCGTTGTCTCTTTTAAATTTTCTTGAGATAGCTTCTCTCAACTCTAAATAACCTTCTACTGGAGAATATGTGCTATAATTTTCGTCAACTGCTTTCTTAACAGCTTCTTTAATAAAGTCTGGTGTATTGAAGTCAGGCTCACCTAAACTTAAACTGATAATGTCTTTTCCTTGTGCTTTTAATTCGCGTGCTAAAGCGGCCATAGCCAAAGTTTGTGAGGTCGCTAAGTTGTTGATTCTGTCCGAAAGAATATGATTCATTATAAAAATTTTGAATGTCCTTAATTTCAACTTTAATTAAGGAAGGTTAATTATTAATAGATTTTTTATGCTAGTTCAGGTTTCATTCCAAGATCACGCAAATGCTTAAAGTGAGCAATTACGGCATCTGTCATGGTTCTGTATTCGTAATAAGGTAAGTTGCATTCTTTTGCAGTTTCTTTTACAATTTTTGCGATTTTACCATAATGAATATGACTGATATTTGGAAAAATATGGTGTTCGATTTGGTGGTTCAATCCGCCAGTATACCAGTTTACGATTGCATTTTTGGGTGCAAAATTAGTAGTAGTAAACAATTGGTGAATTGCCCAGGTATTGTCCATTTCCCCTAATTCGTTTGGAGATGGATTTGTAGTTTCTTCTACAACGTGTGCTAATTGAAAAACAACACTTAAAATTAATCCTGCAGTATAATGCATTAGGAAGAATCCAATTAAAACTTTCCACCATGTAATTCCGATAACCATTGGAAGAACAATCCAGATAGAAACATAAATTACTTTAGTGATAATTAAAGTTGTCCAAAGAATTTTTGGACTTTTTGGTTCTCCGTAAGATAATTTTCTTTTTAGGTAACTTCTCATTTGCTTAAAATCGGTTGTAATAGCCCAATTGAAAGTCAATAATCCATATAAGAAAACAGAATAGTAATGTTGAAAACGGTGAAAACTATGCCATTTTGCATCTTTTGTAAAACGGATAATTCTTCCTGCATCTAAATCTTCGTCGTGTCCGGGAATATTAGTATAAGTATGGTGTAATACATTGTGTTGTACCTGCCAGTTGTAAACGTTTCCTGCGAGAACATAAATCGTTCCGCCCATAAATTTGTTGATCCAGTTTTTAGTTGAAAATGAACCGTGATTTCCGTCATGCATTACGTTCATTCCAACTCCGGCCATTCCAATTCCGATAACGATTGACAAAAGTAACATTACCCAAAACGGCATGTCAAGCGTAAGGATTAAAAAATAAGGTGTTAAAAAAACAGCGAATAGAATAACCGCTTTTAAGTGTAATTTCCAATTTCCAGTTTTCTGAATATTATTCTCTTTGAAGTAATTGTTTACCCGAGAGTTAAGTGTTCTGAAAAATTTCAGATTGTCTTGCCTTGCAAATGTAGGTGCGGTGTTATTCATAACTATTTTAAATAGGTTTCAAAGGTAATTATTATAAATTCTCAATTTGCAAAATTGAGTTAAATATTTCAATCGTAAAGTAGTACTTTTGTTAAAAATTTAGAGCAATGGATGAGATATT
Source organism: Flavobacterium sp. LC2016-12 (assembly GCF_015351595.1). Lineage (GTDB taxonomy): Bacteria > Bacteroidota > Bacteroidia > Flavobacteriales > Flavobacteriaceae > Flavobacterium. The sequence continues at coordinate 115,917 of NZ_JADKPT010000009.1, forward strand.
GAAATATTTTCCGGATTTGACCGATCTTCAAATCGAACAATTTCAAAAATTAGACTTTTTATACCACGATTGGAATGAAAAAATCAATGTAATTTCTAGAAAAGACATTGATGCATTATATACAAAACACATTTTGCATTCGCTTGGAATTGCAAAAATCATGAAGTTTGAACCAGGAGCAACTGTTTTGGATGTTGGAACAGGCGGAGGATTTCCTGGAATTCCGTTAGCTATTCTTTTTCCGGAAACACGTTTTTATCTAATTGATGTTATTGCAAAAAAAATAAAAGTGGTTCAGGGTGTTGTTGATGCCTTAGAATTAAAAAATGTAAAAGCAGAACAAAAACGTGCTGAATTGGTAAAAGGTGATTTCGATTTTATCGTAAGCCGCGCCGTGACCAATATGCCTGATTTTGTTTCGTGGATAAAAGATAAAATCAAAAAACAGCATAAGCACACCTTGAAAAATGGAATTCTTTACCTTAAAGGTGGCGATTTAACAGAAGAATTAGCAGCTTTCCCTAAAGCTACGTTATATGATTTGGCTGATATTTTTGAAGATGAGTTTTTTGAAACTAAAAAAGTGGTGCATTTGCCTTTGAAATTTCAACCATAGAAAAAGTTTTTTTGTTTCAGGTTTCAAGTTTCAGGTTGTTGGGACTTATAAAAAATAAGAAAGCCGAATCTAAATTTAGATTCGGCTTTCTTATTTTTTATTTTAAAACTGCCGTGTTTAAATAATCAAGCCAGTTTTCTTTATAACTATTACCAATTGGAATTTCTACATCATTTATTTCTACATCATTTTTAGAGTAGGCCGTTAGTTTTTTTGTCTGAATAATAAAAGACCGGTGAATGCGGATAAAATTGGAGTTTAATAATTTTTCAAAAATCGAAATATTCTGTTTTATATGATGGGATTTACTGTTTTCGAGATGAATCGTAATGTAATCTTTCAAACTTTCGATATATAAAATCTCATCAAAAATTATTTTAATGTTTTTACTGCCGCTTGTCACAAAAATGTGATCTTCAGTTGTTGAAGTAATTTCCTTTTTTGGAAGTTGCATCTGTTTGAATTTTTCGACTGAAACAAAAAAACGATCAAAAGTAATGGGCTTCAAAAGATAATCAATCACATTAAGTTCATATCCTTCGATTGCATATTCTCTGTAGGCCGTTGTAAAAATTACTTTAGGCGGATTTTTTAGTTTTTTCAAAAAATCATTTCCCTTCAATAAAGGCATTTCAATATCCAGAAAAATTAAATCGACAGTGTTTGTTTCCAGAAAAGCATAAGCCTTAAGCGCATTGTCAAAAGAATCGATTAAATCAAAATTTTCGAAATGGCTTAAATGTGAAGTAATTAATTCTCTTGCCAAAGGCTCGTCGTCAACAATAATGCATTTGTATTTCATTCAAAAAGAATAAATATTTAAAAATCTAATTTAGCGGTTTTGTATTGTCTTTGGCTATTTTTTCTAAAACTTCCTTGCCATTTTTATTTTCAGGATTTAGTTCGATCGATTTTTTATACATTTTAATTGCTTCTTCTTTTTGATCTGTTTTTAGTAAAGCTTCGCCGTAGCTGTCATAAGCATTTGCGCTTGAAGGATTAAGGAGCAAATTAAGTTTAAAGATTTCGGCTGCTTTTTGGTTTTCATTCTTTCTTAATAATTGATATCCCCAGGTGTTCAAATCGTCTTCAGAATTATTGAAAGCTAAAACCTCCGCTTTTTCTTCATTACAAGCCGTTATAGAATATTGTAAAGCACGATCCAGAATTTCTGCTTTTTGTTTAGAACTATTGGCGTATAGTTTTGCTATTGTATTTATTACCAAAGGTGGATTTCCCATCCAGATGCCATGACCGCAATCATGTGCAATGATGCCAGTTACGTTTGGATTGTTTGCTACAAAAATTCTATGACACTCTTTCCAACGCTCGATTTCTTCAGGTTTTTTTAAGAAAGGAATTCCGTTTACAAAATCCACAACCGGGATACTCTGCGGGATTGAAATTTTACTCATGATTTTGACAGTCTCAAGAATTGTTTTTGCCATAAAATAAGTGCCCTTGTTGTTTATCTTCCATTGCGTGATCAATTGGTCTTGCGTAGCGACTTCTTTTTCGATCACACCATCTTCAAAATAATTATGATTCACGTCAATCAGAACAATTCCTTTTACCAATTTAGGATGTCTTGAAGCATAAAGTGTTGAAAGGTAACCTCCGTAAGAATGCGAAACCAATAAGATATCTTTATCGTATCCCAATTTTTTTAAACCAATTTCTAAATCTTGGATACTGCTCATAATTCCGTGTTTAGATTCATCAGTTTCCAATGTATCAATTGTACTTTGTCCAAAACCAGCACGGTCGTAGGTAATTAGGGTAGCATTTGTAATGGCTGCCGTTTTCTCTAAAATAGAATTCCAAACTGATCCGTCATTTCCTCCTCCGGAATCAAAAAGTATTGGCATTCCTGTGCCTTTTACAATCTTGAAGTGCAATTTATGATTCCCAACATCAACCAAAGTATCTATGGATTTAGATTGACTGTTTGCGGTAATAAAAGAACAAAGTAAAAAGAGGTTAAATAATTGTTTTTTCATAAAGTAGGGAGATAATTTTTCGATTAAAGGGTAAGATAGAGTTTGACTGTATAATTAGTTTGCGTGTCGTTAATTTCTAATTGATGCTTCTTAGGATATAATAAGTTAAGCTGTTTTTGAACATTTATTAATCCAATTTTTGATTTGTCCGAAATTCTTGAAAGTTCATTTTTAGGTTTTGTGTTCTCAATACTAAAAATGATTTGCTGCTTGTTGCTTTCCAAATTCAGTCGAATTGTTGCTTTTTCAGTTTCATTAATTACGCCATGTTTAAAAGCATTTTCTATAAATGTCAGAATAATTAAAGGCGAAATTTTGGCATTTTCGGTAATGTTTATGGTGAACAAAATATCTAACCTGCTTTCGCTATAGCGGAGTTTTTCCAGAGCAATATAATTTTCGATTAAGGCGATTTCTTTTTCAATTGAAACATAATCTTCGTTGCATCGGTATAAAACAAAATCAAGGATCTCAGATAACTTTGCAATTACTTCGGGTGCTTTGTCATCTTTTTTAAGAGTTAAAGTGTACAGATTATTTAAAGTATTAAATAGAAAATGTGGATTCAGTTGATTTTTTAAAACTTTCAATTCCATTGATTTTTTTTCTTCCTCAAGTTTTAAAAGTCGCTGCTGTTTGCGATTAAAACTTATAAAACCTAAGATAATAACCGGATAAGTAAGAAAAGAGAATTCTCTTAAAATCAGTTTACCCGAAGTCAGTCTTTCGGGAACAGTCATTTTATTTCCGAGCCAATCATCAAAGAAGCCAGGGAATTTTGGTTCAAGATAAAAATATTTAAAGATCATTAAAAGAGCAAATACCAGATAAAACCAAATAAAGGAGGAGATTATAAAAAGTAAAGATCTTTTTTTATTTAATGTTTCAGGAATAATCCAATAAATCAGACCATATCCAAATGTTGCCTGCGCTGAAATTTTCCAAAAATAAGTCACAATGTATTCGTAATAACCTTCATTGTCAGATTTATTCGAAACGTAAAAGAATAAAAAAAATGTCCAATATAAGAAGTGAAGTCCTATTCTTTTTAAATCAATATTTTTTAAAAAATTCATAAGGTGTTTTAATTAGGAGCAAGATAATAAAATAAAGAAGTAAGCTTTGTTTGTTGCTATGAATAATGAGTTTTCGCTTTCAAAAACAGCGTTTCGGCATACGAATTTATTTTTGATCCGATTTTTATTATTTGAATGCTGAAACGGACTTTTTATATGCGGTTGCAATTGTCAAATCATTCCAGGATTACATTCGCTTAAAAATATTTTATGGTCAAACTTATTCTTGTATTAATTGCATTTCTAATGAATCTACTAAAGTGAAATCTTCTTATAATAAACTAAAATAACCGAAATGAAAACAACAATTAAAAATGTAATGGTCATCCTGATTTTAATGAACACGATCAATCTATTTTCACAAAAAAGAAAACAAGATATTGTTTATGAAGAACCTTCAAGATTTATACAATCGCCTTTAGCTGTTGGCAAAGCCGAAACTTCTCAAGTTCATGATAAACGAATTCCAAATAAAAATCGGAATTCGTTTCTTCGTAATATCGACCTAAGCTCGTTTCAAAAAGAAGAAAGTAATAGTGTATTAATTAGTAAATTGATAAAATTAATGGTACCTCAAAAGGATTCATGTGAAATCATTACTGCGCAAACTGATGTAAAATCGGGGTTAATTATTTATCATAAAGATGATGTTACAGCAATTATTGTGACTAACTCAAAAGGCTTTCGCTCAGAAGATTATTTAGAAAAAATAACCAATTTATATCTTGAAGAAGTCAAATAGAGGCAATAAATAAAAAAGCAAAAGCCGAATCTAAATTTAGATTCGGCTTTTTATATAGACAAAGTTTCAAACTTGAAACTTGAAACCTGAAACTTGAAACAAATTATTAACCTAAGAAAGGATATCTGTAATCTTCCGGAGTTACAAAAGTTTCTTTGATTGTTCTTGGAGAAGCCCAACGTAATAAGTTCAATGCAGAACCTGCTTTGTCGTTCGTTCCTGAAGCTCTTGCTCCACCAAAAGGCTGCATTCCTACAACAGCTCCTGTTGGTTTATCATTGATGTAGAAGTTACCAGCAGCATTTTGCAATTTCGTAGTAGCTACTTCAATAGCATAACGATCCTGGCTAAATACAGCTCCAGTTAAAGCATACTCAGAAGTAGTATCAACTAATTCTAAAGTCTCTTCCCATTTTGCATCTTCGTAAACGTAGATAGTGATAACTGGTCCGAATAATTCGGTTTCCATTGTAGTATATTTTGGGTTTGTAGTTACAATAACTGTTGGCTCAATAAAGTAACCTACAGATTTATCGTAATTTCCACCAACAATAATTTCTGCGTCAGCATCTTTTTTAGCCTGATCAATATAGCTAGCCAATTTATCAAAAGAACCTTCGTGAATAACTGCTGTGATAAAGTTTCCAAAATCTTCCGGAGAACCCATTTTCATAGATTTTACGTCAGCAATTAATTGTTCTTTTACAGCTGGCCATAAACTTTGTGGAATATAAGCTCTTGAAGCTGCAGAACATTTTTGTCCTTGAAATTCAAATGCACCACGAGAAATTCCTGTTGCAACTTGTTTTACATTAGCACTTGGGTGTGCAATAATAAAATCTTTACCACCAGTTTCTCCAACGATTCTTGGATAAGTTTTATAGTTGTTGATATTAGCACCAATTTTAGCCCAGATATCTTTAAATACGTGAGTTGATCCTGTAAAGTGAACTCCGGCGAAATCGCGGCTTGCCAAAACAGTATCCGTAATCATTAAAGCATCTCCAAAAACAACGTTGATAACGCCATCAGGAACACCCGCTTCTTTGAAAACTTCGATGATAATTTTTGTAGAGAAAACCTGGCTATCACTTGGTTTCCAGATCACAACGTTACCCATCATAGCAGCACTTGCAGGAAGGTTTGCAGCAATAGCAGTAAAGTTGAAAGGAGTAATCGCGTAAACAAAACCTTCAAGAGGTCTGTATTCTAAACGATTCCAGGTTGTAGAATCAGATTTTGGCTGATCTCCGTAAATTTGAGTCATGAACTCTACGTTGTAGCGTAAAAAGTCAATTAATTCACAAGATGCGTCAATTTCTGCCTGGTGAATATTTTTAGATTGTCCAATCATAGTTGCAGCGTTGATACGTGCTCTGTATGGACCTGCAATAAGTTCAGCAGCTTTTAAGAAAATAGCAGCACGTTGTTCCCATGCCATGTTTGCCCATGCTTTTCTTGATTCAAGAGCATTTGCAATCGCTTTTTCGATATGTTGTTTTTCAGCTAAATGATACGTTCCAACGATATGTTTGTGATCGTGTGGAGCTGAAATTGTTTTTGTATTTCCAGTTTTGATTTCTTCACTTCCAATGTATAATGGTACATCAATTTTTGAGTTCCACATTGTAGTGTAAGCTGCTTGTACAGCCGCTTTTTCTGGCGAGTTTGGCGCGTAACCTTTTACAGGTTCGTTTACCGCTTTTGGTACATGAAAGAATCCTTTTAACATGGGATAAATTATTTTTAAAATTACGAATTGTCTAATTTTTTACAAAAGTACAAATGATAATTTGAATATATCACAATACAATATTAAAAAGTTGAAATTTAATAAACTAATAGAGCAAAACTATAAAACGGTTTGAATGGTAATTAGTTAAATTTGATAGAATGTGCCAAAATGTGCCACAAAGGTTTATCAATAGTAAAAATGATAACAATATGAAAATCCCACTCTTAGCTTTTAATGATAAAGGTATTTACTGCCAACAGGCCGACGTATATCTTGATCCGTGGAAACCTGTGAAAAACGCTATCATTACGCACGGACATGCTGATCATTCACGTTGGGGAAATCAAAATTATATTACGCATCACACTAATATTCCTATTATTCGTCATCGGTTAGGAGAAATAAATGTTACGGGAAAAGAATGGGGTGAAACGTTCGTGATTAACAATGTGAAATTTTCGTTGCATCCTGCCGGACATATTATTGGGAGTTCTCAAATTAGAGTGGAACATAAAGGAGAAGTGTGGGTTTTTACAGGCGATTATAAAACAGAAAATGACGGAATCTCGGTTCCCTATGAAGTGGTAAAATGTGACACTTTTATAACCGAATGTACTTTTGGTTTACCAGCTTTTAACTGGACGCCGCAAGCCGAAGTAATTACAGAAATCAATAATTGGTGGGCAGAAAATAAAGCAGAGGGAAAAACCTCTATTCTTTTTGGATATTCTCTCGGTAAAGCACAAAGACTTTTAAAATATCTGGATACTGATATCGGAACGATTTTTACACACGGCGCTATCGAAAATATGACAAATGTTTTACGTCCGATGGTTGATTTTTCACCCACAACATTAGTGACGCGTGAAACCAAAAAAGAAGATTTATTGGGGAATATTGTTCTCGCACCGCCAAGCGCGCACGGAAGTGTCTGGATCAGAAAAATGACGCCTTTTGTGACTGGTTCTGCAAGTGGTTGGATGGCATTTCGTGGAGCCAGACGCAGACGCGCGATTGACAAAGGTTTTGTTTTGAGCGACCATTGCGATTGGTTTTCCTTATTAGACAGCATAAAAGCAACTGGAGCAGAAAAGATAATTTGCACACACGGTTATACCGATATTTTTTCTAAATATTTAAGGGAATTGGGCTACGATGCCAGAACGGAGAAAACACAATATGAAGGCGAGGCGGCAGAAATGGAAAAGGAAGTTGAAACTGAGAAAGAAATCCAAGAATGAAAAATTTCGCACAACTGATAAAGACGCTTGACAGTTCTAATAAAACGAACGTAAAAGTCGACGCTCTGACGACGTATTTTAAAAATGCATCGCCGGAAGATAAAGTGTGGACCATTGCGATTCTTTCGCACCGTCGTCCTCCAAGACCGGTTAATACAACTTTATTGCGAATTTGGGCAAACGAACTGGCTAATATTCCACTATGGCTTTTTGAGGAAAGTTATCATATTGTGGGCGATTTGGCCGAAACAATTGCTTTGATTATTCCCACTACAAAAGAACATTCTGATAAAAGTTTAACCGAATATCTTCAGGAAATCATCGCTTTAAAAAAGAAATCGGATATAGAAAAAAAAGAATATTTACATGAAAATTGGTTGGCTTTAAATTATTACGAACGCTTTGTTTTTACAAAATTAATTACCGGAAGTTTAAGAATCGGCGTAAGCCAAAAATTAATGACGAGAGCTTTATCCAAAGCAGAAGATGTTGATGAAGATGCTTTGGCATATAAATTAATGGGAAATTGGGACCCAAATAGGATCACTTTTCAGGAATTGATTTTGGATGAAAAAAGCAGTGATTATTTATCGAAACCTTATCCGTTTTATCTGGCTTATCCAATTGAAGGCGAAGTGGATAATTTAGGAAATCCGGAAGATTGGTCCATCGAACATAAATGGGATGGAATTCGATCACAGACGATTATCCGCGAAAGCGAAATTTATGTCTGGTCAAGAGGTGAGGAGTTAGTAACGGATAAATATCCGGAGTTTCAATCTTTTGTTGGTTTGATTCCAAATGGAACTGTTATTGATGCTGAAATTTTAGCTTTCCCAGAAGGTGAAATCGGAACTTTCAATGATTTGCAAACCCGAATTGGACGAAAAACAATTTCAGCAAGTTTACTCGAGAAAGTTCCTGTAATATTAAAAGCCTATGATATTTTAGAATGGGAAGGTCAGGATATTCGGAATTTACCTTATTTAGAAAGAAGATTATTATTAGAACAATTATACGATTCCATAAAAAATAAAACAACCTCTTTTCAATTATCAGAAAGAGTTTTGCTCCATTCCTGGGAAGATGTAGCTACTGAAAGAATGCGTGCCCGCGAAATGAAAAGCGAAGGTTTGATGATAAAACGCAACGATTCGACTTATCAGGTTGGAAGAAAAAAAGGCGATTGGTGGAAATGGAAAATTGAACCTTTGGTAATTGATGCTGTTTTAACCTACGCGATGCGAGGCCACGGACGAAGATCAAATCTATTTACAGATTATACTTTTGCGCTTTGGCAAACGAATGAGAAAGAGGAAAAAGAATTGGTCACTTTCGCAAAAGCATATTCCGGTTTAACCGATGCCGAATTCCGACAAGTAGATGATTTCATCAAAAAAAATACTTTAGAAAGATTTGGTCCGGTTCGAAGTGTTACTCCAAAATTGGTTTTTGAAATTGGTTTTGAAGGAATTGCACTTTCAAAAAGACATAAAAGTGGTGTTGCTACGAGATTCCCAAGAATCTTGAGATGGCGGCACGACAAAAAAATTGAAGATGCCAATTCGATTGAAGATTTAAAAAGTATGATTTCGTAAAAGGTTCAAAGGGACAAAGTTTCAAAGAAAAAAACTTTAGGAAACAGCTAAACTTTGTCCCTTTCAGGCTTTGCAACTTTGAACCTTATAAAAAAAAATGAAAAGAGAAGAACTATATACAATTGCCGAAAAATGGTTTCAGGATCAGGGATGGAAGTCTTTTCCTTTTCAAACCCAAACCTGGACTGCATTTCTGCAAGGCAAAAACGGTTTATTGAACGCTCCAACCGGAAGCGGAAAAACCTATGCTTTATGGTTTCCAATAGTTCTCGATTACATTAATAAAAATCCTGACTTTAAAACTAAACATAAACCCGGATTAAAAGCAATCTGGATTACACCTTTGCGAGCGCTTTCTGTCGAAATAAAACAAGCAGCTGAACGAATTATTACCGATTTGGATTTGCCATTGACTGTTGGAATTCGTTCCGGAGATACTTCGCAAAGCGAAAGAGCTAAGCAAAGCAAAAAAATGCCTGATTTGCTGATAACAACTCCTGAAAGTTTGCAACTGCTTTTAGCCTCCAAAGAATTTGCTAAAACTTTTGCCAATTGTGGCGCTATTGTAATAGATGAATGGCATGAATTATTAGGTACAAAACGAGGCGTTCAAATGGAATTGGCTTTGTCGCGATTAAAAACAGTGGCGCCAAAAATGAAAATTTGGGGAATTTCAGCAACAATCGGAAATCTGGAACTGGCACAACAAGTTCTGTTAGGTGTCAATTCAGAAGCTTATGAAAATTCTGTTTTAATAAAAGCGAATATCAACAAGAAAATAAAAGTGATTTCAATTCTTCCGGAGAAAATGGAAAGTTATCCCTGGCGTGGGCATTTAGGCTTGCATTTAATTGATGAGGTTGCCAAAATCATCAGAAAAAGCAAAACAACTTTAATTTTTACGAATGTGCGTTCCGTTTGCGAAATGTGGTATCAGGCAATTCTGGAGAAATATCCCGAATTTGCAGGGGAAATGGCGATGCATCACGGAAGTATTAGTAGAGAAGTTCGGCAATGGGTTGAAAACGCGATTCGGAATGAAGAATTGAAAGTGGTCGTTTGTACTTCGAGTTTAGATTTAGGTGTTGATTTTGCCCCCGTTGAAAGTATTATTCAGATTGGTGGTCCAAAAGGCGTTGCACGTTTTTTGCAGAGAGCGGGTAGAAGTGGACATCAACCAGGAAAGGAAAGTGTTATTTATTTTCTTGCGACACATGCAATTGAACTAATTGAAGCATCAGCACTAAAAAAAGCGGCAGCAAGAACAATTGTTGAAGACCGAATTCCGTATTTGAACAGTTGGGATGTTTTGATTCAATATCTAAATACACTTGCTGTTTCTGATGGTTTTTTTCCTGATGAAATCTACAAAGAAGTAACACAAACCTTTTGTTATCAAAATATAACTAAAGAAAACTGGAACTGGATTCTTAATTTTATCACTAACGGAAGTCAGAGTTTACAGGCTTATGATGAATTTAAAAAAGTAGAGGTAGAAGAAGATGGACGTTTCAAAATCAATAGTAGATTAATTGCGATGCATCATAGAATGCAAATTGGAACTATCGTTGGAGATGCAGTTCTTAACGTAAAATATTTAAGCGGAGGTTATATTGGAACCATTGAAGAATGGTTTGCTTCTAAATTGAAACCAGAAGATGTTTTTACGTTTGCCGGAAAACGACTCGAATTATTCCGTGTTAAAAATATGCAGGTTTTGGTGCGGAAGGCAGATCCTAAAAAAAGTTCTAAAACAGTTAGCTGGATGGGCGGGCGTATGGCCTTATCTGTACAAATGAGTGAATTATTAAGAGAAGAATTATATGCTGCAAATACTGAAAATTTAACTCCCGAATTAAAAGCACTAAAACCTATTTTTGACAGACAGCGAAAGGAAAGTATTGTTCCGGATGCAAATGAATTTTTAATTGAAACTTTTAAAACCAGAGAAGGATTTCATGCGATTTTTTATCCTTTTGAAGGCCGTTTTGTACACGAAGCTTTGGCAAGTATTTTGTCGTACCGAATTAGTTTGTTGTTCTCCATTACGTTTTCATTAGCCTACAATGATTACGGATTTGAACTGCTTTCTGATCAGGAAATTGATATGGAAGCTGTTTTTGATAACGATTTATTTTCGACAGAATATGTGCATCACGATTTGCAAAAAAGCCTGAACTCGACCGAAATGGCAAGAAGAAAATTCAGGGATATTGCTGTAATCGCCGGTTTAGTTTTTACAGGAATGCCGGGGCGACCCATTAAAACCAAACATTTGCAAAGTGGCTCTCAATTGCTTTTTGAAGTTTTTCGGGATTTTGAACCCGACAATTTATTGCTGCATCAGGCGTTTATAGAAACCTTCGAACATCAGTTAGAAGAAGGACGTTTGATTCAGGCATTGGAAAGAATTAATCGACAAACGATTGTCTGGAAACAATGCATTAAGCCAACACCTTTTAGTTTTCCGATAATTACAGACCGACTCCGCGAAAAATTATCAAGTGAAACTTTAGCAGAAAGAATCAAAAAAATGACAGCCAGTTACATGAAATAATCGTTTATGAGAATACTAATTAATAATCAGAATTTTATTTTGCATCAGTCTGGTGCTGTTTTTTGGGAAGAAAAAAAGATGCTTTTGATTTCTGATGTTCATTTGGGAAAAGTGACACATTTTAGAAAGCACGGGATCGGAATTCCGAAACAAGCCATTTTTGAAAATTTTAATCGGTTGAAAACGGTTTTAGAGCTATTTGATGCAGAAACCATTATTTTTTTGGGAGATTTATTTCATAGTAAAATTAATACTGAATGGGATTTTTTCGCGGAATGGATAAAAGAGTATTCGCAGAAAATAATTTTAGTGGAAGGGAATCATGATATCATTTCAAAAAGTAATTATGAAGAGTTGAATATTGAAATTTACAATGAATTAATTATTGATGATTTCTTGTTGACACATCACCCTACAGAAAAAGAAAGCTTTTTTAATTTTTGTGGTCACATTCATCCTGCCATACAATTAAGAGGATTGGGAAGACAATTTTTGAATTTACCCTGTTTTTTTAGAAAATCAAATCAATTGATTTTTCCGGCTTTTGGTGAGTTTACTGGAACTTCTTATATGACTCCAACAGAAAACGACAAAGCATACGCCATCACAAAAGAAGGAGTAATAGAAATTTCGATAAATTAATTTAAAGCAAAAGGAGCACACATTCTAAAGGTCGGAACAATTACTTTGAATGTTTTGGTAGTAGTAAAGTTGATCATGTTGAAATGACCTTTCATCGCTCCGTAAGGAGATGAAAGTAAACAACCTGAGCTATAAGTGTGATTTTCTCCAGGTTTTAAAACTGGTTTTTTCCCAATAACACCTTCTCCGTCAACAACTTCTAAGTCGTTAAGAGAGTCAAATATTTCCCAGTGACGAGAAGTTAATTGTACTGAATCTTTGCTGTGGTTTTCAATTGTAACTACATAACTAAAGGCAAAGTGAATCTTATAGTTCTTGAAGTAAGTACCTTCAAAACTAGTCAAAACAGATATTTTTATGCCTCGTGTAATCTGAGAAACCATACTAACGTAGTATATATGTGTGTGTTATATGTGCAAACTTACGAAAAAAAATCGTTCAAAGAAATCCTTTAACAATGTTTTAATTGGTGATGTTTATGGAGTTTGCGTTTCCTTTTCCAATTACTCTTTCATATCGATCTGAACTATGTTTGTAATAAACCAGGATAGTGTACTCGTTTTCTGTTTGATAGAAATTACCATCAATAGCATTTTCGTAGTCAATCACACCCTTTTTATCGGCTACACGATACTCAAAATTAGTGAAACCTTGCTTGATCATTACTGCTTTTTCGTAAACTCCTTTTTTTTCATCGTAGTCCATTTTGTATTCTGGAGATAAGCTGTAATTATTGAACATTCCAACAATATAAATGTCTTTGTTTAAACGAAATGCCGGAGCCGACAGGCTAAAATAAACCCACGCATAATCTGCTTCGATTTCCTGGTTGGAACCATTTATGTTTTTAACTACAAAATTTCCGTCTACATCTTCATATAAAGTATAAATCTGGTTTGCCCTCGCCTGGCTGGTGTATAAAAAGGAACTGTAAATATCATTAGCCGAGCCTACTTTTGCAACATTATTACTTGCGGCACGAATGTCTTTATTTTCAAAATATAAAAACTCATTTCCTGCCCAAAATTGGGTCTCTTTATCGTATTTATAAACCATTTGGTTCCCGATAGTGTATTGCGGAGGAACATTTTTAATAGTGGTATTAAAATCTCCATTTTGTATTAGTAACACTTTTACGTTTTGCAAAGGGGTCTGAAAAACAATGTCATTGGAGAGTACCGTAAATTCAAGATTTTGCTTATAATCAATATTGCTGAGGTTGCGGCTTCGTTTCACTACGGCGCCAACGGTTGAGTGATTTTCGAATAAAATGAATTTTCTGGAGAAAACAACTTCTCTGTCTTCATTCAAAATTCGCAACATATAATTTCCTGAAATTCTTAGCTGTGTAGTAAATTGGTTCGGGAAAGAAAGACGATAATGCGAAAAAGCCTGAAGTGTATTGAAGGAATTAGAGTAATCTGTAATTCTTTGATTGTCAAAACCACGAACATAATCTGTTTTCGGAATATCAGTCGGAATCCAGTTATAATCACAATGAATTACATCAAAATAATAATTGGCTTCATTGCCAAATAAATCATCAAATTGTACTTCAAATGTCGAACCCAATTCGAAAATCGGCACTACATTGCTTCCATTCTGAATAAATGAAACGGTTTTGATATTGTATGGCGGAGTAACTTCGGTTTGTACTTCCTGGGCTTTCGCCGAAGTAAAAATGAAAAGTAAAAGTAGACTTTGAAACAAAAATTTTGGCATCTTATTACGTTGTAAGATTGTAAATATAACAATTTATACAACGAAAAATAAGACGTTTTATTGGTTTTAAGAACAATTTGTTATGAACCAAGTATGTATTTCAAATTAACTTCTATTTCATCGTTGATATAACTTTCTTCTAAAAGTGAGTCAGATAACAACTTTTTATTCTCCTGAAGTTTGATTATTTTTTCTTCTACCGTATTTTTCGAAATAAAGCGGATAACATTTACTTTGTTTAATTGTCCAATTCGATGTGCTCTTCCAACTCCTTGTTTTTCTGCAAAAGGATTCCACCACGGATCTAAAAATAAAACATAAGAAGCTTTAGTAATATTCAAACCAACGCCACCGGCTTTAAGCGAAATAAAAAATAACAGAGGCTCTTCTTTTTCCTGAAATTGTTTTACCTGTTGTTGTCTTTTACTGGCCGGAGTTTCACCTGTAATTTCGCAATACTGTATTTTGTTTTCCTTGCACCAATCTGTGTAAAAATTCAAATTAGTAACAAAGGAGCTGAAAATAATAGTCTTTTGTTTTCCTTTGACTAAATTTTCCAGATAATTAGTGACAGCAATATATTTCCCCGAATCAATTTCCGAATCCTGATCTACCATTTTCGGATGATTACTCAATTGTCTTAATTTCATCAAAGTGTTGATAATGCTGATTTTATCCGGGCTGGAACCATCCATTTTCAATAGAAAATTACGAGCTTTTGATTTTTCTTTCTCGTATAATTTTTCCTGTTCAGGATCCATATCGCAATAATAAATCTGTTCCGTTAATTCTGGTAAATCTTTCAAAACCTGTTCTTTGGTTCGTCGTAAAATATAAGGCTGAACCAAATTTTTTAATTCAGCTAAACTGTTTTCGTCCTGCTTTTTCTCAATCGGAATTTTAAAGTTTTCTGCGAAGAAATTATAAGTCCCTAGAATATCAGGGTTTATAAACTGCATTTGCGACCATAAATCGTCCAATGAGTTTTCGATAGGCGTACCACTTAAGGCAATTTTATGAGCCGTATTTATTTTATTGATGGCTTTAAAAATCTTAGAGTTTTTATTTTTAATATATTGACTTTCGTCTAAAATTAAATAACGGAAATTATATTTTTCTAAGATTGAAATATCACGAGGTACAATACTGTAACTCGTAAAAATTAAATCTGTTGATGCTAATCTATTCGCTAACAACTTTCTGTCATTACCAACATATTGCATTTTCGAAAAATGCGGTGTAAATTTTGAAGACTCGTTATACCAGTTAAAAACCAACGAAGAAGGCAAAACAATTAGGGTTTTTAAAGGTTCTCTTTCAATGGTAGTTTCGTTTGCAAACAAATCAAAATTTGTGGTTTTAGTTGTAAAACCTAATTGTTCTTGTACAGCAACCAGAACGGCCAGGGTTTGTAATGTCTTACCAAGTCCCATATCATCAGCCAGACACGCTCCTAAATTGGAGTTAAAATGACCTAAAAGCCATTTTACACCTTCAATTTGATAAGGTCTTAAAGTTGCTTTCAGTAAATCGGAAGCGGTATATTCTGCTTTTTGAATGACATCATTTTTAATTTCCGGAATCGTATCCAAAGCAGTAAAATTACTTTTACGTAAAAGAAGAGTTTCATTTTCGGTTTTAGCCAACTTAGCCAGCGAACTGTATTTACTGAGCCATTCTAAAGGAATTAGGAAATAGTTTCCGTCAGGTAATAAAAAGAGTCTTTCTTTGCTTTTTATATTCGGAATAATTTCACTGAAATTGATCGTAAAAACTCCAATTGTAATCATTATTTTAATGTCAAACCAATCCTCTTTTGTTTCTTCTTTTGAAGCTAAAACAGTATGACTTTCGGTAATAATTTCCTTGCTTTCGAGTTTCAGGTTTTGAATGGTAAAACCTAAGTTTTCCAATTCTTCTTTATGATCAATAACGAATTGAATATTAGCGTAAGGATCGTGAATTTCTGCCTCTGAATTAGATCCAAATAATTCATTTTTGATTTTTATTAAGCCAAGTTCAGATAATTTGTCTGTATATAAGGTTTCATCAGAACTTCGTTTAAACTGAATTATTTTAGGTTCATTGGCAATGCTGAAATCCACAAACGAATGTGTTTTTTTCGTTTTACTGGCATCAAATGAATAGCCATTATAATCAAAATAAAGATTAAGATAATAACAGTTTTTAAAGAAATCATAAACAGGCTGAATCGTGCAAGAAACAATTTTGTCACGAAGTTCAATCTCAAAGCCCGTAGCTTCGATGTCGATTTTTTTAGCTATTTCAGGAATAAAACTTTTAAAGTAATCATCAACTAATTTTGAAGGTATTTCAATTGATTTTTTCTTTAAAAAAGGAGAAAGTTTTTTAGAATTAAGGTCTTTTAACTTCCCTAATTTTTTATCGATAATTAACCAGCCTGGCTCATCCAAAAGAACATCAACACTACGATTCATGGGTAAAAATATAGTTTCATTTTCCTTTAAAGAAAGAGTGTAAGTAATTCCTTCGGCATGTTTGTCAAATTGAATTTGAGGCTCAAAATATAATGAATCAATATTGACTCTTGACCGATAAAAATCTTTTTCAGGTCCGATATTAATGGATAACGGAAATTGTTCCTGAACAATTAAATTGTAAAAGGATTCTAAGTTAAATTTTAAGTGCTGACGAATGGCAAAATCAATTTTAGAATCTTTTTGCAAATCAGCAATTGTTTTGGCCGATTTGATTTTGGCACTGAATTTTTTGAAAACAAAGTCAGGCTTTAAAGATTCGCAAGCTGTCAGTATTTTTTTAGTATTGGAATCTAAATTCTCGAAAACAATTCCAAAACTCTCAAGTACATTCTTACTTGCTTTTTTGTCTAAATATTTAATATCAGTAGTATTCTCAACGATATAGGATGTTGGAATATAAGTATTCAGATTTTTTTCAAAGCTGACGTCAAAACAAAATTGAAATGATTTTGGTTCCAAGAGTAGGGCTGTGGTTTGGTTGGTTGTGATTTGGGAAGTGGTCCAAAACTTAAAAAGTTTTCAAATTATTGCTATTTTGAAAACTTTTTAAATGAACTTATATAACTTATGTGGTGGAAAAAATTAGTTTTCCTGTTTAAAACAAAGTGGGATTATTTCTCCTTTTGCTAAACAATATTTCTCTACCAATTCTGGTGCAATTTTATTGGTGTAATCTTCTTCGATTACGATGAAGCCAATGCTTCTTAATTTGTCAAAATAATCGCGACCGTAAATACGAACGTGATCGTATTGTCCAAATATTTTAGCACGTTCTTTCTGGTCTGTTATCGAATCATCAGCAAAAGTAACTTCTCTCGATAAATCCTGTGGAATTTGCAAAACGGCCATTCCGCCTGGTTTTAAAACTCTGAACAATTCCTGCATTGCTTTTGTGTCATCCGGAATATGTTCTAAAACGTGATTACACAAAATCACATCATATTCGTTGTCTTTAAAAGGTAAATTGCAGATATCTGCTTTTACATCTGCCAAAGGCGAAAACAAATCGGTTGTGGTGTAATCCAGATTTTTTTGCTTGCGGAATAATTTATAAAAAGCTTGTTCCGGAGCGAAGTGAAGCACTTTTTTTGGCGCTGTAAAAAAATCAGTCTGATCGTTTAAATACAACCAAAGTAAACGGTGTCTTTCTAAAGAAAGTGTACTTGGTGAAAGGACATTGTTACGCTGTTTTCCGTAGCCGTAAGGCAAAAACGATCGAAAACTTTTTCCGTCGATAGGATCAGTAAATTTGTCTCCTTTTAAAGATAAAGCCAAAATTGGACGAGCCACATAACTCAAACGAATTAATAATGGACGTGGTATTGTATTAAGTACTAATTTGAATAGTTTTTTCACAGGGCTAGATTCGGGTTGTAATTATAGTACTAAAGGTACTTTTCTGAATTCGTCTTCTTCATTACTCTCAATTCCTAAAGCTTTGTAGATGTATTGAAAAGTCGATAATAATTCTGGTTTTCCATCGATTAGCGCTACATCGTGTTCGAAATGCGCACTTGGTTTTCCGTCAGCAGTTAAAATTGTCCAGCCGTCTTTTAATTGTTTGATGTTTCTGGTTCCCATATTGATCATAGGTTCGATCGCAACAACCATCCCTTCGACAAAAAGTTTTCCACGACCACGTTTTCCGTAGTTTGGCATTTCTGGCTCTTCATGCATTTTTTGACCTAAACCGTGCCCTACCAATTCGCGAACCACTCCGTAACCGTGAGATTCTGTATATTTTTGAATCGCATTTCCAACATCTTCAACGCGATTTCCAGCTTTAAATTCTCTGATTCCAACATAAAGAGATTCTTTAGTAACCTGCAAAAGTTTTTTAACTTCCGGAGCAACCTCTCCAATTTCGAAACTATAAGCGTGATCACCGTGATATCCATTTTTGAATGCGCCACAATCTACTGAAATTACGTCGCCGCTTTTCAAAGGTGTATTGTTAGGAATTCCGTGTACAACTTGTGCATTCGGACTCATACAAAGAGAATTCGGGAAATCATACAATCCAAGGAAACTTGGAACTGCACCGTGATCACGAATAAATTCCTCGGCTAATTTGTCAAGATATAATGTGGTAACTCCTTCTTTAATTTCATAAGCAATCATTCCTAATGTTTTAGATACGATCAAAGCACTTTCGCGCATTAATTCGATTTCTTCTCTACTTTTTTGGATAATCATATTTTTCAGATTTTCAGTTCGCAAAAGTACAATTTAAATATTATTTTTTTAATGTTGATTTTGAATTTAATTCGGAGTCTTAATTTTCAAATTCTATTGAATATCGAACTTCTGTTAAGTCAAATCTATTTTGAATAAATATTTGACAGAAAAAACGTAAATTAGTAGTAGTTAAAACTATTGAACTTATGGAATCTGCTATAGACCAGGAAAATATATCTAAAGTAAAAGCATTGAAGAAAATGAAAAGAAACGCTTTGTCACTTTTAGGCGTGGCGGTGCTGCTTTTTATAATAGCAATTTATTTTAAGATCCCAATGTTGCAGGCTTTTAGCGAAGCCGCAATGGTAGGTGGAATTGCCGATTGGTTTGCAGTTGTAGCCTTATTTCGTCATCCACTTGGAATCCCGATTTGGCATACCGCAATTATTCCGACGAAAAAGAATGAAATAGGAGAGAACTTGGGGAATTTTGTTTCGGAAGAATTTCTGAATCGTGAAAAACTCGAAATTAAATTAGAAGAATTCAATTTCGCCACAAAAGCATCAGATTGGCTTTCGCAGGAAGAAAATGCCAATAAAATTGCTAAGTTGGTTGCGGTTAATATTATTCCTGGCGTTTTAAATACAATTAAGGATGAAGATATAAAACGCTTTATTCAGGTTCAATTCAAAGAAAAACTGGAAGCAATTAATTTTGGAGATTGGGTAGCATTGGCTTTAGAACCCTTACAGAAAGGAAATGTAAAAGATCAATTACTGACGAATCTTTTGGAGGTAATGAGTGCCGAATTGAGTAACAATAAAGATTTAATTCGGAAAAAAGTAAAAGCATCAACGCCTTTTTTGAGTTTCGGTTTGGCTGATAAAAGCATTTCAGAAGGTATTTTCAATGGACTCCAAGAATTTTTGGACGAAGCTAAAAAACCAGAAAGCGAAATTAGAATTAAGATAGATGAATACATTGCTGATTTTCTGGAAAAAGTAAAAAACTCTGAAGAAATGAGAATCAAGATCAATAATTTGATTTTAGGTTTTGCAGGTAAAAAAGAAGTCCAGGATTACATTAACGGAATTTGGGATGAAATAAAATTGTCAATTTCTAATGATTTAGAAAAAGGTGATGAATCTTCCATCAAAAAGAATATTTCAAGTTTAATACAAGGCTTCGGAAACGGAATCAAAGAAGACCCTGTAATGATAGACAAAATTAATAATTTTATCAAAAATGATTTATTATCAGTGCTTCTGAATAACAAAAAAGTAATAGGAGATTTAATTTCCTCAACCGTAAAAAGCTGGGATGGAAAAGAAGTTTCGGAAAAATTAGAATTAGAAATAGGAAAGGATCTTCAATACATTAGAATAAACGGAACTTTAGTAGGAGGCTTAATAGGACTTGTGATTTATGGAGTAGAATGGACGTATCATTATTTTGTAATGTAATGTCAGGCTGAGCGGATTCGAAGCCCTTTCTAACTCTTAAGCCTTCGACTCCGCTCAGGATGACACTTGGTATAAAACAAAAAAGAGACAAATTCTAAAACTTGTCTCTTTTTTATTGAAGTAAACTATTTCTATAATAATGAATGACAAGTCATTGCATTTGGTTGTGGAACTCCCATTAATTCTAAAATAGTTGGGGCAATATCTCCTAAAACTCCATTTTGAATGTTTTTAAGATCTTTGTCAACTAAAATAATCGGCACAGGATTCGTTGTATGCGCTGTATTTGGACTTCCGTCAGGATTGATCATTGTTTCACAGTTTCCGTGATCAGCAATTACAATTGTAGTGTAATCGTTAGCAAGAGCCACTTCAATAACTTGTTTTACACAAGCATCAACAGCTTCGCATGCCAGGATTGCAGCACTCATAATTCCAGTGTGCCCCACCATGTCTCCGTTTGCAAAATTCAGACAAACGAAATCTACTTCGCCTTTATTCAATTCAGGAACAAGAGCAGAAGTCAATTCATAAGCACTCATTTCTGGCTGTAAATCGTAAGTAGCCACTTTCGGAGAGTTTCTCAAAATTCTTGATTCACCTTCAAAAGGAGTTTCCCTTCCGCCAGAAAAGAAAAAGGTAACGTGTGGATATTTCTCTGTTTCAGCAATTCGGATTTGTGTTTTGCCCGCTTTTTCTAAAACTTCACCAAGAGTCTCCGTAATATTGTCTTTATTGTAAACCACTTTTACGTTTTGATACGTTTCATCGTAGTTGGTAAGCGTTACATAATACAAGTTTAGTTTGTGCATGTTTTGCTCGTGGAAATCGTGCTGTGAAAGTGCTTCTGTAAGTTCGCGACCTCTGTCAGTTCTGAAATTAAAGAAGATTACAACATCGCCTTCAATAATTGTTGCCAAAGGTTTTTGCTCTTCGTCAACCATTACAATAGGTGCAATAAATTCGTCAGTAACATCGTGTGCATAACTGTCAAGAACACTTGCAACTGCATTTTTAGAAGGAATTCCGGTACCATTAACTACTAAATCGTAAGCTAATTTTACACGTTCCCAGCGTTTGTCGCGGTCCATTGCGTAATAACGACCAACAATCGAAGCAATTCTTACCGGAGTATCTTTAATATGTTCTTCTAAATCATGAATGTATTTTGCTCCAGATTTTGGGTCAACATCACGTCCGTCTGTAAAAGCGTGAACGTAAACCTGATCTAGACCATATTCCTGAGAAGCATCAATTAATCCACGTAAATGAGAAGTATGAGAGTGAACACCTCCGTCAGAAACTAATCCTAAAAAGTGTACTTTTTTATTATTTTCTTTAGCGTATGTAAAAGCATCAACCAAAACTTGTTCTTTGGCTAATGTTTGATGTGCTACGGCCAGGTTAATTTTGGCTAAATCCTGATACACAATTCTTCCGGCACCAAGATTCATATGCCCTACTTCGCTGTTTCCCATCTGGCCTTCAGGTAAACCTACGTTTAATCCATCGGTACGAAGTTGAGCGCTTGGGTAATTTTTGTAAAGACTATTTATAAAAGGAACATTTGCATTGTCTATTGCGGATACTTTAGGGTCAGGAGATTTTCCCCAACCGTCTAAAATCATAAGGATAACTTTTTTGTTCATTACTTTTTGTTTTGTACAAAGATAAGCCATTTCTAAAATGTGCAAAGAAAGCAATGTTACATTTATGTTTAATAAAATGAAGTATGTGAAAAAATAATAATTTAATTAAAGAAGGACTTATTTTTTAAAATTAATTCACGCTAAGCTCTCTTTCTGAGCTTATTTTTGACAGCGTTATAGTCAATAAAATATTTAACACTTATTGAAAAAACATGTTTTAAGGCATCGTTATTAAGTAAGGCGGTTACATTGTCTCTATATTGTTTGTCGATAATGCGTTCGAAATTAGAGGCACTATTACGGTATAAAACCGAAACCTGACTTCCCGGTGCAAACCACCATGAATAGGATAAATCTGCATTCCATGAATAAAAACTCGAGTTTTTGTTGTCTGTATATTGAGGATAAGGCGTTAAAGTTCCATCTTGTTGCAATTCAAGAATATCTTTGTTTTCAGCATACGACCAGTATTGGCGAAGTGCTAAATTAAGTGTCATGGCACTGTTCAAAGCATATTTTCCTGTAATTGTATTTGAATAAGTAATCACATTACGATTAGCAAAAACAACAGTTTCCGGGGTGCTTTCATTGTCATCCTCATCAACGCTGTCAATATATCCTTTGTTGTTGTTTTTTCTGGAAAAGCTAAAAGTATATATCATTAAAAGTTTATCACTAAAGCGATATCTTGGCCCAATGTCAAAACCGTATGCTATTCGGCTAGTTTCATCGGCAATACCGATGGACGGATTAATATCAATAGCAAATTTATGGTTGTAATTTGTAGAAATACTTCCCCAAGCCTCTAATCTTCGCGGAATAAGAACATATCGATTTGCTGCTCTTGGTTCATAATAATCATGTGATACCAAAGGGAAAAGGGTAATTCCGCCACCGTAATAATTATTTTTTACCGTACTCAGGTTTACATTTACATCAATATTATTGTCTTGTACTTTTCCAGATTCTTTGTTGAATTCGCTATACATATTATAATTAATCCTAAAACTATTAAAGAGCTTTGTTGGGTTTAGGATTCTATAATTGGCATTTCCATAGAAATTGTAATAGTTGGTGTAAAAGTTAATTCCGAGATCGTTTGGATCATAACCTTTTGTAACGAAATCAGATCCTACACTATAGCGATATTTTCCAGTAGTTTCGGCAAAACCAATTGTAGAGAAAACTCCGGTTTTATCTTCATCCAGATTGATAGTGCTATATTTTACATTTCCGGATAAATTATAGGTATTTGCTTTTGTGTTTAAGTCCCAGGCGAGACCGGAAACATTGGCGTCTCTATAATGTCCGTTTCTTGTAACGTTTGTATTTATAAAAGTTACTGAAGAATTTTTTCGGAAACGCTGATCTAAAACCAATACATTGTAATTAGTTAGCGGTTCGACCACTACTTTTCTTGTATCACCTGAAATAGTATCTTTTATAGTGGCGAAAGTTTTTTCAGTAACTGCATTTAAAATACCAATTCCCAATCCGTTTTTGGTTCTTCCTGAAACTTTCAAAGCATTTATTAGGTTCACATTCTGAACGGTTTCATAGATCTCTTCGTTATCATTTAATTCAGGATCTATAGAAGGTGCGCTTCCAATTCTTCTGGAGTAAAAGATGTTTCCTTTATTAAATAAGTCGGTTCCTTCAGTAAAAAAGGCTCGGTTTTCATTGAATTGCTGCTCAAACGGACTCAAATTTAAAATCTGATCATCGTATTTTGTTTGTCCAAAATCCGGAACCAGAATAGCATCAAGAGTAAAGGCGTCATTAATTCCGTATTTAATATCCATTCCGCCTTTTATAGTTCCGTACGTTTTTTGGCTATCTGAAGCGTTTAAATAGTATGATGCATATGGCATAAAGAATAATCGGGTAGGAGGTTTAATATTTTCAATGCCGGTTAATTCCCCGTTTTGCTGGGTAAATGTTCCAATTTTGGTATCAATCAAATTCCATGTATACTTCCTTCGATCTCTTTTTATTTCTCTAAAAAAGTTAATTCCCCAAGTTTGTTTATTCTCTGCTGAAAAACGTAGAGCGGCGTATGGGATTTTAATCTCTACAATCCAGCCTTTATCCGTTATTCTTGCTTTGCTAATCCAAACTGCGTCCCAGGAATAATCCTCGCCAATGGCATCTGTCATTATACAATCGCCCTGAACGTCAGCTGCAGAAACAAAAAACTCAAAATTTTGTTGTCCGTCATTAAAGCCATTAATAAAAACACCAAAAATATCAGCGGTTCCAAAATTATCACGTTGCGAAATTTCTTTTAAAATCCTGTTCGGTTCATTGTCATACATTGTGGCACCGATGTAAATAGCGTCATTGTTGTAGATAACCTTAATTTCTGTTTTTTGGGATTCGGGAATTGGTTTTCCGTTATCAGGTTCAAACATGATAAAATCAGAAGCTATTGGGGTATTTTCCCAAGCTGTTTCATCTAGTTTTCCATCAATAGTAATGTACTGCAAGGTAGATTGTGCTTGCAGGGTTTTCTTTTGGCTGTAGCCGAAAGATACACAGAACAAAAAACAAAGGAAAACTACTTTTTTCATTTTGGGTTGGGAAGGATTCTTGAAATAATATAGACATTTTATATTGTTAAATGTTACACTTTAAAAGCTGAAAATTATATCTTTTTAATATTGTAAGTATACAGCTACGTAATAAAAGTTAAAATAATATGTAAAAATAAGATTTTTACGTCAAGTTGCTAATTTTTTGTTTTTGATCTGTTAAATTTTAAACAAAACAGCCTTGATTCACAGGGATTTATTTTGTGTGGGATATTTTTTTTATACTTTTGTTAAACCCAAATTTGTTATTAACCTAAAGAAATTCAATGATTTACAAAATTTATCCACTGCTAGTGTTTTTGTTATTATCTTTTGGTAAAGATTCAAAAAGCACTCCCGAAACTAAAAAAGTAGCAACTAAAAGTATCGCTAAAGTTGAAAAACTTACTGTCGAAGCTAAAATTGAAGGTGTCTATCACGCTTTGAATCCTAACAATTATCAGTTGCCTGAACTTAGAACTTTCTCTGAAGCCTTAAAAGGATTTTATTTATTAAAGGAAAAAGGAGTTATTCAAAAAGACATCCTAACATTGATTGATTTCAGCTTGTCATCAAATACCAAACGTCTTTGGGTAATTGATTTGGCTACAAATACTGTTTTATTTCAATCTTTGGTTGCTCACGGAAGAAATACAGGTGAAGAGTATGCTTCTAATTTTTCAAACAATAATTCCTCTAATAAAAGTAGTCTTGGTTTTTATGCTACAGGCGAAATTTATCAGGGAAAACACGGTGTTTCTCTTCGATTAGATGGTTTAGAAAATGGTGTAAATGACAATGCTCGCGAAAGAGGAGTTGTAATGCACGCAGCAGATTATGTTTCAGAATCCTTCATCAGAAATAATAAAAGATTAGGCAGAAGCCAGGGTTGTCCTGCAATTCCGTTTGAATTGAGAGATAAAATAATAGAAACTATAAAAAACAAATCGTGCTTGTATATCTACCATCCGTCAAGAAGTTTTGCGATGGAAGAAAGGCTAATTTCTTAGTTGGGTATACAAATCCGAATCTAAATTATAAATATCAGCTCTGAAAATGAGCTGATTTTTTTTGCTCCACGCCGTCCAGTACCATTGATATAAGGCGTACTTTTTTGTTATTCTGATATTAGTCGTGGTTTTGGTTTCAATAATTGAATCGATTTTTTCTTTCGGCCAATTTGTCGAAATGCTATCATTCAAAATATGTTCTGCAAGTTCTAGCGGATTTTCAATACGAACACAACCGGAACTTAACGAACGATTATTTCGTCCAAAAATATTACGATGATTGGTATCATGTAGATAAACGCTATGGTGATTTGGGAATAGTATTTTCATCAATCCTAAAGAATTATTATAACCCGGACTTTGCACATATTTATAATTACCAGGTTTATTTTCATTCCACTTACTTGGATCAACTTCATGGCCCGTAGTATCATATATAGTAATGTTTTTATTTTTTAGATAATTACGATTACGTTTCATAGCCGGAACCACATCTTCTTTTAAAATAGTTGGCGGAACGGTCCATGTTGGGTTAAAAACCACCGTTTTTAAGACCGAAGTGATAATGGGAGTTTTTCTTTTGCTTGTTCCAACAACAATATTACGTACTAAAGTAGTATCTTGACTTTCGACCACGTTCAGGCTGTAATTAGGAATATTGATGATAAAATAGTTCTCAGCAAAATCATTGTTATACCAACGCCAACGCTCTAAATTAGCAATAATTTGCTGTTTTCTTTTTTCTTTAGAATAATTTAAGGCGCTTATTGTGCCTTGTCCGATAACACCGTCAGAAGCTAGGCCATGTCTTTCCTGGAATCTTTTTATTGATTCATATGTCTTTTTATTATAAATAGTGCTTAAACTATCTTTTCCGGACATATCTCCCCAAAACAAAAGCCTTTTTTTAATATTGATTAAAGCGGCATTGGTGTCATTTAAAGATATTTTCTTTGTCAAAGAGTCAATAGCAATCATTCCAATATCGTCTTCTGGAAATGTATCAATAATTTCAAGTGCTTTTAAAAGCTCTCTGTAAGTTTCTGATTTTGGTTGGATATTTTCAACAATGCTGTCTAGTTTGTTTTTGTTAAAGGCTTTTATCAAGACACTATTAACATCCAGGTTTTTTTCTTTGAGGTCCCAATCTGTATATAATTTTTTAGGATCGAGTTTTCCTTTGTGCAAATGATTTAAGTACAATTCAAAATTATAGGTTAGTAAAATATCATATGTTGCCAGCTCTCTATCGTTAAGTTTGCTGATTCTTTTCTCGTATTTTTCAAGTGTAACAGATTTGTAATCATTTGGATCTAAACCTAGCGCTGAACAATTTTTTAACTGAGATAAAACATAAGTTCTTTTTTTGAGATTTCCCCAAACGGTTTTGTTATTGGAAGAATTGTAAAATTCCTGAAGCGTTTTACTCTTAAAAACCCCAATCAGGGCAGTATCAATAGAAACTGTTCTTTCATCAGTAAGTATAATTGCAGGAGGTGGAGTTGTTTTTTTTACAGGAATAACTTTTGTTTCCTCTTTTTTGCAACTAACAAAAATAGATAAGATGATAAGAAAGTAAATATTTCTCATTTTATATTTTATATACATTAAATAGTGTTTGCTAACATCTTTCATATCAAATGGTTTAACCTTGGTCCTGTATTAAAGTTTAAGCTGATCTTTTTTTGGCGTGTTTCTAAAATGGCCGTTTCTTAGATTTTTGGATCGCAAATATAGGATTGCTTGTGATAAATTATGAAATAATTCCTGTTAATTTTTTGCTATTATAAATATTGAAATTATGTGTTGTTCTGAATTATTACCTTCGAAGGTATAACTTTTTATGGGTTTTTGTTTTCTGAGAACAGGATGAAGAACCCTATAAGTTTCTTTTGAAGACATTTCTTTAATTTGAATCATAATTTATGAAAAATAATTACGTGTATAACTTTTTAGTTTTAAATAGGTTATAAGAAAATGTTGTTTTTTATTCATTTTTTTTGAAAAAAAGCTTGTTTTGAACTGAACTTATTTTTTATATTTGCACCAGTAATGCGAAAGTAGCTCAGTTGGTAGAGCTCCAGCCTTCCAAGCTGGTTGTCGCGAGTTCGAGCCTCGTCTTTCGCTCTAAAAAAACCGGAACTTCAGTGTTTCGGTTTTTTTATCAAAGTTAAATAATTATTGATTTTTATTTTTTTAAATGATTTAATTATTTATATTTGCACCCTGTTAATGCGAAAGTAGCTCAGTTGGTAGAGCTCCAGCCTTCCAAGCTGGTTGTCGCGAGTTCGAGCCTCGTCTTTCGCTCTTCAAAATCCTCAAACAATTTGTTTGGGGATTTTTGCTTTAGACTAATAGTGTAAATTCCAAATTCCAATCTTTCTGAAATATTTTTAAAATTGGAAATTGGAATTTAAAATATTGGGATTTTATTTTAAGAAGCTAAGATCACTTTCTGTTTCTAATTCTGTCGGATCTTGGTTTTGTTTGAACAAACGGGCCGTCAAACTTCCTCTTAAGGTGATTTTATCGCCTTTTACGTCTAGCCAGTTTCCTTCTCTCAAACCTAAAACCGGAATTGCATTAAAAGCATGAAACTCCTTGATTCTTGTTTCGCGTGTTTCTCCCATATGTTTTGATTGTAAATCCGGATCTAAATAATGTGGATTCAAATTAAAAGGAATTAATCCTAAAGTTTGAAAACTTGGCGGATAAACAATTGGCATGTCATTGGTTGTTTGCATTGATAAACCGCAAATATTGCTTCCTGCACTGGTTCCTAAATAAGGTGTCCCGTTTTTTACAGTTTCAGAAAGAAGCTGCATAACATTGTGTTTATATAGTTGAGTGACCAATAAAAAAGTATTTCCGCCGCCTGTAAATATTCCTTCTGCATTTTTTATCGCTTCAGCAGAATTTTCGAACTCATGAATTCCTTTTACTGAAATGTTAATTGTTGCAAATGCATATGCTGCTTTTTCAGTATACTCGTTATGTGAGATTCCTCCGGGACGTGCGAAAGGAATAAATAAGATGCTTTTACAATTTTTAAAATGCTCTTTTAAAGTAGGTAATAAATACTCTAAATAACTGCCTTCGTGAAGGGTAGAGGTGCTTGCAATAATGATGCTTTTCATAAATTTTGTACTCAAATTGTTTAGGTTAAAGGTATTAAAAACTCTTTTTTGAGACTAGAAAATCAGAGTTTAATTAACATATTTTTACCAAGCCGTTAATACTAATTTTGGAACACATTAAGATATTTTTACACTTTTAGGAATAATTTTAATTTTTTCATTTTGATCAACAAAGTTTTATGCATTTTGGTTGTTGTTTTGAGTCACACTGCATGGTCTCAGGATGAAGATCGTGCTGCTGTCAATGGTAAAATCGTTTCGAATACAAATGATTTGGAAGGTGTTTATGTGGTAAATGCACAAACTGAAGTTATGGTGACAACGGCTGCTGATGGATCTTTTTCGATAATGGCTAAACCGGGCGACACACTTGTTTTTTCTTCTATTCAATTTAAAGAAAATCGGGTTTTGCTAACCAATGAAAACTTTACGGATCTTAATTTTATTGTAAAGCTAAGTTTGGTAATGCATCAATTGCAGGAAGTTATCGTAAGACGATATGATAATATTAATGCTGTGTCTTTAGGAATTGTTCCTTCAAATCAAAAAACATATACGGAAGCAGAAAGAAAGTTAAGAACTGCTACAGATTTAGATGCTCATGTTGGATTGGGAGGATCTATTTCTTTAGATCCTATATTAAATGTTTTTTCTGGACGTTCTGCAATGCTTAAAAAAGAAGTGGCTGTTGAAAAAAAGGAATTTTTCATGAAACTTTTAGAGAATATGTTTAGTCTGGATCATTTTGTGAACCGATTGAAAATTCCGAGTGAGTATGTGAAAGGATTTGAATATTATGCTGTAGAAAATGATAGGTTTACGGTCATTTTAAATTCCAAAAATAAAACTTCAACAGAATTCTTATTAGCTGAATTGGCAGTTAAATACAAGGAAATATTGGCTAATGAAAACAAGTAAAATTTTATTAATTCTATTTTTAATAATGGCTCAAATTTCATTTGGACAAACTTCTGGGGTCAAAGAAATTTTAGGGCAGGTATTTGAGCAGTCCTCTTCAGTTGAAGGCGTTAATATCATCAATAATAATACACAAATTACAGCTGTTACAGATGAAAACGGAATGTTTTCCATTGTTGTGAAAGAAGGCGATGTTTTGGTTTTCTCTTCTGTTAACCTGGAGCCTTTAAAACTTAGAATTACGGCAGAAAATTTGACTTCTTCT
Source organism: Flavobacterium sp. LC2016-12 (assembly GCF_015351595.1). GTDB lineage: Bacteria > Bacteroidota > Bacteroidia > Flavobacteriales > Flavobacteriaceae > Flavobacterium. Next base: position 145,558 of record NZ_JADKPT010000009.1, read on the forward strand.
GTAATTCAAATAAAGATGACTGCAAAACAGATAGAGCTGAAAGAGGTTGTTGTAAATGACAACGCAGGTATTACAGCCGAAAATCTCGGAATTGTTCCACATGGTCAAAAGACATATACACCTGCCGAAAGAAAATTATATACAGCCAAATCTACTTCCATTGATAAAATAATAAATGGAATTTCCGGGCGCACGGCGATGCTGAAAAAAGAAGTAAAAGTAGAGAAGAAAGAGATGCTTTTTAGAAAGCTGGAATATCTTTTTGATGACAATTATTATACAGAAAGATTAAGGATTTCGTTGGAAGATATTAAAGGATTTCAATTATATTGTGTAGAGGATTCTGAATTTGCCGTATCTTTGAATAGTAAAAACAAAACAATGAGTATGTTTTTAATAACTGAATTAGCCAGAAAATATCTTAAAATCCTCGAAAATGAAAAATAGCCTAAGAGTACTCGTTTTGTGCCTGTTTTGTCAAATCTCATTCGGACAGAATGCAACAAGGAAGTCGTTACACGGACAAGTGACCAACACATCACTTGCAATCGAAAGCGGATATGTAATGAACATAAATGCCAATGTTAGAACTTTTATTGGTTCTGGCGGATTGTTTGATATCATGGCAAAGCCAAAAGATACTTTGCTGTTTACCGGAATGGCATTTCAATCTAAAAAGATTGTTTTAACTGAAAAAGATTGTGCCCAAATTCTTTTTACAGTTCCTCTGGATTTAGTAAATAATCAGCTTAAAGAGGTTTTGGTGCATAAAGATTTTCAGGATAAAACACTTGAAGGCAGTTCTCAGAAAATAGTTGATATGCAGTTTGAAGATGACAAGCAATCGACAGCAAAAAATAACGTAATGTATTCTGATCAGACAATTAAATACGGAACTGATTTTGTTCGAATTTTTAAGGATGTTAAGAAGCTTTTGCGTAAAAATGATGAGGTTCAGGAAGAAGTTATTAGTGATATTGCCTTCACAGCTTATGCGAAAGATAATTTTACTCCCGATTTTTTCAATAAAACATTGAATCTAAAAGATGATGAAGTAGAGTTGTTTTTAATGTATTGTTCAAATGACCCTGAATCAAAGCGATATTTAAAACCCGATGATAAATTTCAGTTAATCGATTTTATGATTAACAAGAATAAAGATTTTAAGAATATTACTGTTTCTAAAAATGAAAAATAAATTGATTTACCCCTTAATAGGGGTATTATTTTTATCGTTATCCTCATTTGCTTTTCATAAATTTTACATGGGTGTATTTCAGGTGAATTACGCTTCTGAAAAGAAAATGATTCAAATTACATCCCGTATTTTTATCGATGACCTGAATAACGGAATGGAGAAAAAATACCATAAAAAGACCTTTGTAGGGACAGAAAAGGAAACACCTGAAGATTTAGAGTTGTTTAAAAAATACCTTTCAGAAAATTTTGTAATAAAAGTAAATGGTCAGTCAAAAGCAATTACTTTTTTGTCAAAAGAAATTGAGGCTGGTGATGTATTAGTTTGTTATTCGCGAATTAAGGATGTTGAAAAATTTAAGACACTGGAAATTTTAAACACCATTTTAGTAGATTGGAATGCTGAACAGCAAAACATTACACATATTTCAGCATTCGGCACTAAAAAGAGTGTTCTTTTTACAGAATCTTCAAGGAAAGAAGTGTTAAAGTATTAATGAAATGGATAAAATTATCATTTTAATTGTTATTTTCACACCCTGATAAAATTACCTATTACATTTTATGAAAAAACTTTCATTATTATTAATTTTCCCTGCCTTATTAATGGCTCAGGAAAAAAATACCACAGTTGCCCCAAAACAACAAGGTAAGTACGATACCAACAAATTCAGTCAAATGTATGATTTGCTGGCAACACCAAACATGTTTCGTACTGCTTCAGGAGCACCAGGTCCTGCCTATTACCAACAACAGGCAGATTATAAAATTGATATCGAATTAGACGATAAAAATTCAAAATTAACAGGTTCTGAAGTTATTACATATTCAAACAATTCACCGGATAGTTTAGAATATTTGTGGATCCAGTTAGATCAAAATCAGGCTAAAGCAAATACTCAGGCGCCATTGGCGGAGAGCGAAAAAATTAATCAGGTTTTACCGCTTGATGGTTTTTCTAGTAAATATTTGAAAAAAGATTTAGAGCGCGGTTTCAACATCGAACAGGTAAAAGACGCAAAAGGAAATCCAATGTCATATACGATCAACGAAACGATGATGCGTATTAATTTAGCCACTCCTTTAAAACCAGGTGAAAAAATTTCTTTAGCTATTAAATGGTGGTACAACATCAATAACTATAGAAAAGAAGGCGGACGTTCTGGTTATGAATTTTTCGAAAAAGACGGAAATAAATTATATGTAATCGCGCAATTCTACCCAAGAATGGCAGTTTACAACGATGTTGAAGGATGGCAAAATATGCAATTCTGGGGAAGTGGAGAGTTTGCTCTTCCTTTCGGAAACTTCGATGTAAATATTACGGTTCCTGCCGATCATGTTATTGATGCAACAGGAGAATTAACAAACAGAAGTGAAGTTTTTACTGCAGAACAGGTAAAACGTTACGAACAGGCTCAGAAATCATTTGATAAACCTGTGGTAATTGTTACACAGGCTGAAGCAGAAGCGGCTGAAAAAGGGTTTTCTGAAAAGAAAAAAACATGGAAATTTAGTGCTAAAAATGTACGTGATTTCGGTATTGCTTCTTCTAGAAAATTCATTTACGATGCAATGGCTGTAAAATTGGGTGGTAAAATTGTTATGGCAGAATCTGTTTATCCTAAAGAAGCAAATCCGCTTTGGGGAGAAACGTCTACGATGACAGTGGCTCATACTTTAAAAAGTTATTCTTCTCATACATTTGATTATCCATATCCAAAAGCGGTTTCAGTTTCAGCTGAAGATCAGGGAATGGAATATCCAATGATTTGCTGGAATTTTGGTCGTCCTGATGAAAATGGAGTTACAAGCAAAGAAGTTAAAAACGGAATGATTGGTGTTGTAATTCATGAAGTAGGACACACTTTCTTCCCGATGATTGTAAACTCTGACGAACGTCAATGGACTTGGATGGATGAAGGTTTAAATTCATTTTTAGAATATTTGGCAGAACAAGAGTTAGATCCAACTTTCCCGTCAAGACGTGGGCCTGCAAAAAACATTGTTCCTTATATGAGTGGCGATCAAAAGTTTTTAGAGCCAATTATGTCGAACTCTGAAACAATCGCGCAGTTTGGAAATAATGCTTACGGAAAACCAGCTACAGGTCTTAATATTTTAAGAGAAGTAGTAATGGGGAAAGAATTATTTGATTATGCATTCAGAACTTATGCAAACAGATGGAAGTTCAAACATCCAACTCCGGAAGATTTCTTCAGAACTATGGAAGATGCTTCTGCAGTAGATTTAGATTGGTTTTTCAGAGGATGGTTTTATTCAACTGATTTCGTAGATATCGGAATCAAAGATGTAAAACAATATTATGTTTCTGATACTCCAACAGCCGATTTAAAAGATGTCAAAGTTAGGAAAGGACGTTTTGGATTAGATAAAGGCCCATTCGTTTATTTGGTTGCAAGCGATAATGCAGAAGTTAATGCTTCAAAGAAAAAAGCTTTGAAAGTTGATGATGTAAAATTATTGGCTGATTACGTAAACCAAAGCTTTACTGCTGAAGAAAAAGCAGGTTTAAAATCACCTAAATATTTCTACGAAGTAGAGTTTAATAAACCAGGCGGAATGATTATGCCAATTTTGGTTGAGATCACTTACGAAGATGGTTCTAAACAAAACTTCCAGTATCCGGCTCAAATTTGGAGAAAAAATAATGAAACAGCTAAGAAAGTTTACGCAACTGAAAAAGCAATCAAAAGCATACAGATAGATCCAAAATTAATGACAGCTGATATTGATGTGACCAACAACTCTTGGCCAAAAGTAGAAGAAAAGTCAAAATTTGATTAAGAATAAAACTAAAAAAGACTCTGAAAAGAGTCTTTTTTTTTAAGTAAATTTTAAAACAGTCGGCTACAAAATTTAATATCTTTGTGGCACATAAAAATATAAGATATGTTTGGTATAGGAGGAGGAGAATTAGTTTTCATACTGTTTATAGTACTTATGCTTTTTGGTTCTGACAAAGTGCCTGAAATCGCTCGTACAATGGGAAAAGCTATGGCGCAATTAAAAAACGCGACCAACGATATTAAAAGCGAAATTCAAAAAGGAGCAGAGGCTAATGGCCTTGATACAAAAGCTCTTACGGATATCACCGGTAATATCAACGCCCAGATTAACGATGCAAAAACTAATTTATTAGGCGATACCACTAACTTGACCGGTAATCTGTTAGGCGATACCGCTACAGAAATCGACAAAGTAAAAGAAGATATCGACACAATCTCCGGACCTGTAAAACGCCAAATGTAATTATGCTTGAAAAAATACAAGAATTAGATACCAATCTCTTAGTGTATCTTAATGGATTAGGTTCTGAAACTTATGATAACCTTTGGCTGATTATCACCAATCAATTGTATTGGACACCATTTTTTCTATTCCTGTTTTATCTTATCTATAAAAAGATAGGTATAAAACAAACCTTGTATGTACTTCTCTTCATTGCGGTATTAATCGCTTTTACAGATCAGACTTGTAATTTATTCAAACATACTTTTCAACGTTTGCGTCCTTGTAATAATCCTGATTTTAAATCAATTATACGAATTGTTCAGGTTAGAACTTCGTATAGTTTTTTCTCTGGTCATGCAGCAAATACGATGGCAGTAGCAACATTTTTATTCTTAGTACTAAGAAGTAAATTCAAGTATTTGGGATTCTTGTTTTTATGGCCATTAATCTTCGCTTATAGCCGAATTTATTTAGGGTTGCATTACCCTGGAGATATTCTTACCGGTTACTTCTTCGGGGCTGTTTTTGGATCACTGCTGTTTTTGGTTTATCGAAAACTAAAACCTTTATATTTTCCAGAATAATTTTTAGGAGCTATTCCGGCTGTCCGCTATATCTTTTCCTGGCTAAAGGAGCCAGAAAAAGGATACCGCTTCCATCCGGGCTAGGGCACTCATTTTCAAAAGATGTTTCAGTTATTAAGAATCATTTTCTCACTCCATTCCAATCCATCTGGAAGAACTTGGTTGCTAAATTCAATATGAATAACTCTTCGTCTTTGATTATTAGTAGTTTTGTTCGAAGCGTGAACTAGTAAAGGTTTCATTATCATAATTCCACCTTTCTCAACTTCGCAAATGCTTTCATTTTCAATTTCCAGGTTTTCAACTCTGAAAATTCCTTTTGAATGCGAATTGTTGATCACTTTTAAAGCACCGTTATCTTTTGTGGTAGTATCAAGATGAATTCTGATAGTGAAATTGTTTTCCAGAATTTCCTTTGGAGGCTGAACCGCAAACTGATTTTGTTTTATGGTCCAGTTTTCAAAGTTTTCGATTTCGATTTTCTTGTCAACCGAAATCGTTAAATCCTGATGATAAGCCACAAACCAATTAGATTTTTCAGGTTTATCAAAATAGATGGATTTGGTTATAAAGTAACCTTCTCCAAAAGTAGCTTCAATAACATCTTTTAAATTTTGATTGAAGATATAAGGTAAAGTTTCAGGGATTTCTTTATGAAATTGTCTAATAGCAAATAAATCCTGGGATTTTCTAAAAGTAGCAGTATCCGATTTGTTTTCCGTATTATTCTCAATTAACGAAATCAGTTTCTCGATTTCATTTTTAGTATAAACAGCATTTATTATTGTAAAACCTTCAGTGTCTATTTCGTTTAGAGAATTCATTTTCAAATCAAATTTTATATAATTACAGATTCTAAAAAAAAAACTTAGTCCCTCAGGATCTTAGAATCTCAGAACCTTTTTCTACAAAACCCGACTCACTGTCAATCCATCACGAATTGGCAACAAAACCGTTTCGACTCTCGGATCATTTTTTAAAAGTAAATTATATTCTAAGAGTACTTTTGTACTAACATCATTCGGATGAACTGGTTCGAGGATTTTTCCACTCCACAAAACATTATCAGATAAAATAATGCCGCCTTTATTCATTTTCGGAACAATCATTTCCCAATAATTTAGGTAGTTTTCTTTGTCAGCATCAATAAAAACCAAATCAAACTTTACATCCAAAGTCGGGATAATATCAATTGCTTCTCCTAAATGCTGAAAAATTTGATTTCCCCAAGACGAGGCATCAAAATATTTACGTTGAAAATCAATTAATTCTTCTTTGATATCAATAGTATGCAATTGACCGTTTTCCTGCATGCCTTCACACAAGCATAAAGCAGCGTAACCGGTATACGTTCCGATTTCCAGAATATTTACCGGACGGATCAATTTAGATAACATGCTCAAAACACGACCTTGAAAGTGTCCGCTTAGCATTCTTGGTAAAAGAATTTTCTGGTACGTTTCTTTATTAAGTTTTGCTAATAATTCTGGTTCGTTTTCAGAATGTTGTTCGATATAATCTTCTAAGTCTTGTGAAATAAAATGCATCTTGTAGTATCTTCTAATTTGAGAGCAAAAATACAAAAAATATTGGCTCGCTTTTTTGCATAAAAAAAACCATCCGCCGTAGGAGGATGGTTTCAGTTTTGTAAATTCAAAAGAAATTATTTTTTCAATGCTTCATTAACGTCTTTGGCAGTTTTTACTGTTCCGTCTTTTGCAGCTTTTGCAGCGGCTTCTGTTTTTTCTGCAGCTTTTTTAGCGGCTTCTTTTACATCTTGTGCAGCTTTGGTTGTGGCGTCTTTTACATCCTGAGCAGCATTTTCAGAAGCTTCTTTTGCAGTTGCGGCGGCATTTTCAGCTTTAATTACAGCACTATCCTTTGCCTGTTCAATATCTGTAGTCAGTGTATCAACTTTGTTTCCAAGAGTTAATTCGTCTTCTCCCGGTTTTGGTTCTTTCTTCTCACAAGATTGAACAGCGAATGCTAATAAAGCTACAACAGCTAAGCTTAAAATTTGTTTTTTCATGATTAAATTCTTTTTAAAAGTTGATAAAATATAAAGGTTATAAAGCTGAAAAAATAAAAATACAAATTTTAAAATTAAGCGCTCTTTGTAAGATTATTTTCCTGTGAAGAGCAAGACAATTCCCGTGCCAATTTTTTTGATTTTGAAAGTTTGCTTCTAAATTTTTTTATATTCTTTAATGAAGAAAGATACTCTATTTTTTTTAGTTTTTGTACAAACTGAAATTGATCGCAATTTCGTCTTTTACTTTAATTAAACCCGCCATTTTTGTTGGTGGTTCTAACTCTATGTCAGAAAATTTTAGATTAAGAGAGCCTTGAATTTTATTGTTGTCCGAATATAATATAAAATCTTTGTATTGGAGTGTTTTATTGGTTATCAAAAAGATCAGATTGCATTTGTAATTTTTCCCAACTGAGCTGATATCTTTAATGCAAACGGTACTATTTGGGAACTGTTTTATTTTTACTGTTCCTTGTAGGTCTTTTGTCATTATTTTGTTTCCACAATCAAAATTCGACATCTTGATTTCTGTATTAAAAATGTTTTTTTTGATTGAATTTAAATAAATGGTATCTTTTTTAGTGAAATAATTAGAGCAGTTATACTTACCAACGGTTGAGTTTCCGGTAATTTCAATTTTGATTTTATTAATTACTAAAATAGAATCATTTGGTAAAAAAGTGGGTTTAGCACTTCCTAAGAAAAAGAAAATTACTAAACCCAAAATTAAATTTAAAAACAAACGTTTCATTTTATCAGAATGAAATAACTGCTTCAAACATTATTCCCTGAAAGCTGCCTCCGAAAAGGTCATTTGGAGTTGCACCATTAAATTGGGCGAAGTTTTTATAATTCTGATTCACATATTCTAATTTAGCCAAAACATTTTTTGTCATAAACCAGCCGGCAGCGCCTTCAAATCTATTTATTTGGATAGCTTCAGCGCTTGCATTTGAAAGTTTTCCATCAACTAAATTGTATTTTCCACCTACATAAAATCTTTCTCCTTCTCCAAAACGATATACCAAATCCCCAACATATTGATTTACTTTACGAGTGTCATCAGTACCTTTGAAGTCGCCGCCAGAGGTAAATTCTAAAGTTCCAAAAAACTCAAGGCCTTTGTATTTAATAAATGGATTAATCATATAAGATGTTGCCCAGTTTCCGTATGCGGGATTAAATCTTCCCGTATCTTTATTTGCCGTTGGATCGAAATTATTAGCGACAGCTGTAATTACATTTCCAGTAGTCGGATTTATTACATTATAATCAGCATGACTCATTACGCCATAAAAACGGCTTCCTGCTCTGTCTGAAGCATATAAATTTCCACTAGAATTTGCTGTATGATAATAAGATCCGGTAAGTCTGATTCTCAAATCCTGATTAATTTGCTTATCCCAGCCTAATTTCGCAAGGATTGATGGGCTAATTGTGGTGTTTGCATTTGGTTTTACGGGTGTTGTTGGAGCTGGGACGATTTCAGCTACACTTTGATTTAATTTAGAATTTGTAACACCAATCATACTGACAAATCCAGATCTGTTGTAGTAAAGTTCAGCTCCCATTTCGGTAATAAATGCATCCATAATATTATTACCTACGAACGGATTCATAAAAGCATTTCCGTTGTCTGATCTTCTAAAATGGGCATCGCCATAATTATTCTCCATCTGACCAATTTTGATCGTAGTATACTGCATAAAATCAGCTAAGAAATCTTTTTTAATAAAGTCTAGTTTATCAATTTGCAGGTAACCACCTTTTACCCAGGTTTCATTGTGATGTCTTGAAGCCAGATATACATCTAAGTTTACGCGCACACCATCATATAGTTGAGCTCCAATGGTAAAATTTGCATTTGGCAAATTGAAATTATTTTCAAGATTATTTAGTCTGTAACCTGGAGCAGTCGGTAGGTTTTTTTGATCATTAAAGGAGTTTAAGGCTTGAAATTGAAGAGCAAATGCAGCTCCCATATCGACACTAAGTCCTTTAAAAGCAACAGTGTCTTTTTTAACATCAAATTGATTGATCCCTTTTTGACTTCGTGGAATTTGGTTCTGAATGTGTCCAAAACTGACTTGCGCATTTGCAGCAAACGTACTGGCTAAAGCAATAAATAGAATATAGATTTTTTTCATGGCGATTATAAATTAAAGTTTAGATTAAATTTTAAGGTCAGATCCTGACCAGTTTTGATGGTGCCGAGTAAAGCCGTTGGGGATTTCATTCCGAAATCTGCAAAAGTGATTTTGTTGCTTCCCTGCATGTTTACTCCATCTTTGGTAATAATTGTTTTTAAAGTTGTTTTCAGAATTTTGCTAACTCCTGCAATAGTGTAAGTTCCGGTGAGTTCCCACGTAGTTTCGTTTAGTTTTTCAGCGGATTTTAAAACATATTTTATGTTCTTTTGTTTATCTGTTTTCAAAGTTTCATATGCGACCTTATCCATGCTTTTTTTCTCACTTTTAATGCTTTCTGACAAAAGAATAACCGAAAGTGATTCGATAGCAGTTAGTTTAGAATTAGTAATTTCTAAATTGCCTGTTCCGGTACCTGAGCTGGATTTCATTTCCCAATCATGCAGCGTTGAAGTGCCTGAAACAGAAAAGGTCGATTTGTTATCTAAGGTGTAGTTTTTTTGTGCAGATGCAAGTGTTGAGATTCCCAGAAAGGAAATTAGAATTACGAGTAGTTTTATTTTTCTTGATTTCATTTTAATAATTTTTTTGAAATGTTTATGGCTTTTGCCTATTCTGCCTTAGTACTAATAGCATCCTTTGTTAACTTGAACCAAATTTATCTAGTATGTTATAAGATTTTACTGATAAAAATCATTGTTAAAATTTTATTAAAATGATATTTATGACTACATCGATTTCAGTAATTGTTTCGCAGGTTATAGATGGAAAAATGAATGTTAAAATTGTAGAAATAGAAGTTTTTTAAAATTGCTCCCGTATCAATTTTTAAGATTGTATCGTAGTTTATACCATTAGAAATGAACAAATCCTTAAATTTGCACCATGCAAATCGAGAAAAAAGACATAAGAGCCTTATCAAAAGATCAATTACGAGAGTTTTTTGTCGCAAATAATGACAAAGCTTTTCGTGGAAATCAAGTCTATGAATGGTTGTGGAGCAAAGGAGCACATAGCTTTGAGGATATGACGAACGTTGCCAAAACAACACGTTCTATGCTTGAGGACAATTTTGTAATCAACCATATTAAGGTTGATACCATGCAGCGCAGTAGTGACGGCACAGTAAAAAATGCAGTACGCCTTCATGACGGTTTAGTGGTAGAATCCGTTTTGATTCCGACAGACACCAGAACAACAGCTTGTGTGTCAAGTCAGGTTGGGTGTAGTTTAGATTGTAATTTCTGTGCTACATCAAGATTGAAAAGAATGCGTAATCTGGAGCCTGGAGAAATATACGATCAGATTCTGGCAATTGATAAAGAAAGTCGTTTGTATCACAATCATCCGCTTTCAAACATTGTTTTTATGGGAATGGGAGAGCCTTTAATGAACTACAATAATGTCATTAAAGCAATTGATATGGTAACTTCATCAGAAGGTTTAGGAATGTCGCCAAAACGTATTATGGTGTCAACTTCCGGAATTCCGAAAATGATTAAGAAAATGGCTGATGATGATGTGAAATTCAAATTGGCAGTTTCATTACATTCGGCAATCGACGAAATTCGCGGACGAATCATGCCTTTCAGTGTAAATTTTCCTTTAAAAGATTTACGTGAAGCCTTAGAATATTGGTACAGAAAGACAAAAAGCAAAATATCATACGAATATGTAGTTTGGAAGGGAATTAACGATGACAAAGCCTCAATTGATGCTTTGGTAAAATTCTGTAAATATGTTCCTTGTAAGGTTAATTTAATTGAATATAATCCAATTGATGACGGTGAGTTTCAACAAGCCTCAGAAGAATCTATTATGGCTTACATAAAAGCTTTGGAAAATATTGGAGTAGTGGTTAAAGTACGTCGCAGTCGCGGAAAAGATATTGACGCTGCCTGCGGACAATTGGCAAATAAAGAAGGATAAATTTCGATTATTATAAATAAACAAAAAAGCATTAAAAACGAGAGATCTTCTTGTTCTTAATGCTTTTTTTCTGGGCAAAAAGGATTCTTATTTTTTCAAATCGATTTCTTCCGTCACGCCGTCTTTTGTGATTTTAGCAAGTGTGTCGCAACTTCCGTCTCCGTAATCAATAACTGCCGAAGCACCATTTTTAGTTACAGAAACAATTCCTTTTACAGCAAATGATTTTTTACATATTGCTTTAAATTGTAAAGGTGTTGTGATTTCAGCTGAAAAGGTATCTCCATTTGGAAAAGTAGTTGTACCGCTACCGGTTACCAAATAAGCATTATCTTCCCAATTGAACCAGGTATCATAACCTTCTACCATTTCTTTAACCAAAGAACCTTTTCTAACGTAAACGCCACCATCATCAAAAGTAATGGTCAGGTCGATTGCAGCCGTAAATACAGGATGTGCTGTTGCTAGTAAATCGGTTGTTTTTACAGTTCGTACGATGCTTTTACTACCCTGAAGTTTTTTGCCATTGTGATAAAATCCATCAAAAGTATAACTAATGGTCTGAGTTGAAGCCGAAAAATCATTAGAGAATGAAATAACCATTTTTCCTTTTACGGTATTTCCGTTTTCTAACGTACAGCCTTCAACACCAAAATCTACGGTTCTGGTCCAGGTACTATTAGTTAATACGGTTGTGATAACAGCACAACTCGGAAGGAAATTTTTTACCGGTCCGCTTGGTTTACTTGTCACATTTTGTTGTGCGCTAAATTGATCTTCAGCAATATTGGTTACATCATCTATTGAGGCGTCAATTTTAGAATTTGTAACTATTTCATCTTTTGTTATTGCTGCAGATGATCCGTCATTTGTTTTTTCATCAGAATTACAGCTGATAAAAAAAGATAAAGCGACTAATGTTCCAATAAATAAAAATTTTGTTTTCATAATAAATTAGTTTTACGTGATTTTAATTAATGAACTCAAATTAGGCTTTAACCAGATTATGTTTTGGGTGGTGAATTTACATTAGTGTACAAATTGTTGATATACTAACGTAAAATACACAACGTTTTTTTATTTAAAATAGTATATTTGGAATCGAAATGAATATTACTTCTCAAATAAAACAGCCCATTTTTAACGAGATGGAACTTTTTGAAAAAAAGTTCCATGAATCGATGACTTCAAAGGTTGCATTACTGAACCGTATTACGTATTACATTGTAAATCGAAAAGGAAAACAAATGCGTCCTATGTTTGTTTTTCTGACAGCAAAAATGGTTTCTGAAGGTATTGTAAACGAAAGAACGTATCGCGGAGCTTCTGTAATTGAGTTGATTCATACAGCAACTTTAGTTCATGATGATGTGGTTGATGATAGCAATCGCCGTCGTGGATTTTTTTCGATTAATGCACTTTGGAAAAATAAAATTGCTGTTTTGGTTGGAGATTATTTATTATCGAAAGGATTATTGCTTTCGATAGATAATGGTGATTTTGATTTACTCCGAATTATTTCTGTTGCCGTTCGCGAAATGAGCGAAGGAGAATTACTTCAAATAGAGAAAGCCAGAAGACTTGATATTACTGAAGATATTTATTATGAAATTATCCGAAAAAAGACCGCCACACTTATCGCGGCTTGTTGTGCACTTGGCGCAAAATCGGTAATTGAAGATGATATTCAGGTCGAGAATATGCGCAAATTCGGTGAGCTTATCGGAATGGCTTTTCAAATCAAGGATGACTTGTTCGATTATAGTGAAGAAGCCATCGGTAAACCAACCGGAATTGATATTAAAGAGCAAAAAATGACTTTGCCTTTAATTCATGTTTTAAATACTTGTACTCCGCAAGAAAAAAAGTGGCTGATCAACTCCATCAAAAATCACAATAAAGACAAAAAACGCGTTAAAGAAGTTATTGCTTTTGTAAAAGACAATAATGGTTTGGCGTACGCCGAAAATAAAATGGTGCAATTCCAGCACGAAGCACTTTTACTTTTAGAGAATTACCCTGATTCTGAGTTTAAAGATGCTCTTACTTTGATGGTGAACTACGTTATTGAGAGAAAAAAATAATTAGATAATTAGAAAATTTGTCAATTAGATAATTGGTTGTACTTTGTTGTAAATCAGTTGTTTGTTTTTACTTGTTTGGAATTTGGATTTTTTTTATTGATTTTTTTCCAACCTCATGCAACCATTTCTCAACCTAACTCGTCTATGCTAATAGAAGTCTGTTAGTAAACCAAAAACCGAAAGCTTATAAATGAAAATTATTCATTTACATCAAGAAGAAACCGAACTTATAAAGTTGGCTGTCGAAAATAATCGGCAAGCACAACAACAGATATACAGCCGGTTTTCTTCAAAAATGTTAAGTGTTTGTCGACAATATATAAAAGACATTCAGCTGGCAGAAGATGTAATGATCACGGCTTATATGAAAGTGTTTGCCAACTTGAACAAATTTGAACATAAAGGAAGTTTTGAAGGCTGGATTCGTCGGATAATGGTAAACGAATGCATTTCGTATTTAAGAGTTCAGAAGAAAGTGAAATTTACTGAAGATGAAATTTATGTAGAAGAAAGTTTCAATGCAATTGACAGTCAGTTTTCAATAGATCAGATTCAGTTTTTAATTGATGCTTTACCGGACGGTTATAAAATGGTTTTCAATTTATACGCCATTGAAGGATACAAACACAATGAAATTGCCAAGATGTTAGGTATTAATGAAGGAACATCTAAATCGCAATTATCGCACGCCAGAAAAATGCTGCAAACACAAATTACTATTTTAAAAAAACAAGATAATGGAACCGAATAATTTTGAAAAGGATTTCCGTGAAAAACTAAACGAGCGCAAAATTGAACCAAGCGATAAAGCGTGGGGTCGATTGGATGCGATGCTGAGTGTTGCTGAAGAAAAGAAACAGCCAAAAAAGAAAAACAAATGGTTGTATATCGCAGCAAGCCTTGTTGGGTTTTTATTGGTTGGAACTTTCTTCTTTAATCAGAAGAAAAACGAAGTTGAAATTCCAAAAAACACTATTGTAATTAAAGAAGATCAAAAGAGAGATTCAGTAGTAAAACCAACTCTAAACATAATTGATTCGGTTAAAACGGAAATTGCCGTTTCTGAAAAAGATGGAACCCAAACTTCAGCAAAAAAATCAATTGCAGAAAAAATAAATCATAATAAAAACACAAATAAAACCATTAAAAATGAATCAAATCAAATAGCGGAGTCTTCAGTCATCATCAAAAACAATCAGGAAAAACAATCCATCAACAATCAAACTTCAGTTGTCGAAACTTCTAAAAGCGAAACAGTAGATCAATTATTGGATTCGGCCGAAAAAACAATAATTGCTGAAAATTCGACTAAGCCAAAATCAAGAGTAAAAATAAATGCTAATGATTTACTTAATCAAGTCGATGGAGAATTAGAACTCTCTTTCAGAGAAAAACTTATTTCTAAAATCAATAGAAATTATCAAACGGTCAAAGTGGCCGTTGCTAATAGAAATGTTAAAAATTAATTATTAAGATCGTCAATCAAATCATCAATCAAAAAAAACAATCATGAAAAATTTTACCATTTATTTATTTATTTTATTCTTCTTATTAGTCAATAAAATGATAGGGCAAGAAACTTTTGAGAACAAAGCAAAAGCAATTGCTGTAAGTATTGAAAAAATTACTACTGAGGAAAAAGCAGCTTTAAAAAAAGAAATTGACGAGGTAAACAGTCAATTAATTGAAGGAACAATTTCTAAGGAAGAAGCTGAAAAGAAAAAGAAATCTTTGGCCGAAATCAGAGCACGTAACATCGAAAACAGAACTGCAGTAGAACAGGATAAATTGCAAGAATTAGTTCAGGAAAAGGTAGATGGTAAAATAGATTATAAAAAAGAACGAGGAGGAACAATTATTTTACTTGGCGGAAGCAATGATTCTATTAAACCGAATCAAACAGAGATTAATATTCCCTCCATGAAAGTTTATGAGGGCAGAGAAGCAAAAGTTAAAAGAGAATCTAAAAGAACAACATCTCAATTTGTGTTTGCTGCCGGGTTAAATAGCACGATGGTGGATGGAAAACTTCAGGATTCAAATTATAGTTTTATAGGATCACATTTCTACGAGTGGGGTTTTACATTTAACTCAAGAATAATGGCTGATAATAATTTATTGCATGCTAAATACGGACTTTCGTTAATGTATAATAATCTTCGACCAACAGATAATCGCAGTTTTGTGGTCAATAATGAGGTAACAGAATTAGTGACCAACCCAATAAATTTAAAAGAATCGCGCTTTAGAAATGTTTATTTGGTAGTTCCTGTGCATTTAGAATTTGATTTTTCAAAAGATGGCAATTATGAAGGTAAAAGCTATTTTAGAACCCATAAAGGTTTTCGTTTGGGAGTTGGAGGATATACAGGAATTAATGTAAAATCGAAACAGATTTTAAAGTATGAAGACAATGATTACAAAACGACTCAAAAAACAAAAGGAGATTTTAATACAAATAACTTTATTTACGGGTTAAGTGCCTATATAGGTTATAAGGAAACAAGTTTGTATTTGAAATATGATTTGAACCCGATATTTCAAGATAATCCAGTGAAGGAGAATAATATTTCATTAGGTATACGTTTCGATTTTAATTAAATAAAAATTAAATTAGTTAGTAAGGAAAGCGCTTTGAAAGAGGCGCTTTTTTTATGTAAAAAATCGGCAAATTTCAAGATGGATTTATGTATTTTTACAAGCTCTCAACTTTAAAAATATTTTACGTTTTGATCTCACAAAGTACAATTGATTCTGTTTTTGAAACTGCTCGTGTAGAGGAGGTTATTGGTGATTTTGTTAATTTAAAACGTGCCGGAAGTAATTTTAAAGGATTGAGTCCCTTCTCAGATGAGCGCTCTCCGTCGTTCATGGTATCGCCTGCAAAAGGAATCTGGAAAGATTTTAGTACTGGAAAAGGAGGGAACTCTGTTAAATTCCTGATGGAGCACTCGCAATTTACCTATCCGGAAGCCATTCGATATTTGGCCAAAAAATACAATATCGAGATTGAAGAGACCGAACAAACAGACGCAGAAAAAGCGATAACTGATGTTCGTGAAAGTATGTATTTGGTTTCAGAATTTGCAAAAGATTATTTTAATAAAACACTTTTAAATTCAGAGGAAGGAAAAGCAATTGGGCTTTCTTATTTTAAGGAAAGAGGTTTTACAAATGAAACAATCAAAAAGTTTAGTTTAGGATATTCTCCGGAAACCTGGGATGCTTTAACCAAAGAAGCTTTAGGAAAAGGATATAAATTGGAATTTTTAGAAAGTACCGGTTTGACAATTCCTCGAGAAGATCGTCCTTTTGACCGTTTTAAAGGTCGTGTAATGTTTCCGATTGAAAGTATGTCGGGACGTGTTTTGGGTTTTGGAGGACGTATTTTAACGAATGATAAAAAAGCGGCGAAATACTTAAACTCGCCAGAAAGTGATATTTACCATAAAAGTAAAGTGCTTTACGGGATTTATCAGGCTAAGCAATCAATAGCCAAACAAAATAATTGTTATTTGGTTGAAGGGTATACTGATGTAATTCAGTTTCACCAAGCCGGAATTGAGAATGTTGTGGCGTCTTCAGGAACGGCATTAACGCCGGATCAGATTCGATTAGTAAATCGTCTGACCAGAAATATTACCGTACTTTTTGATGGCGACGCAGCAGGGCTTCGTGCTTCTATTCGCGGAATCGATTTGATTCTGGAAGAAGGAATGAATGTAAGAGTTTGCGCTTTTCCTGACGGAGAAGATCCGGACAGTTTTGCCCGAAAAAATTCTCATGATGATTTAGTAGCTTATTTAGAGGAAAACAGTAAAGATTTTATACAGTTTAAAGCTTCTCTTCTAATGAAAGAGGCTAAAAACGATCCTATAAAAAAAGCCGATTTGATTCGCGATATGGTTGTAAGTATTTCGAAAATTCCGGATCGTATTCAGCGTGAAGTTTATACTCAGGAATGTGCCCGAATAATGGATATCTCGGAGCAGGTTTTGGTAAGTACGTTAGCTCAGTTGATTCAAAAAGACCTGACAGAAGCTAATAAAAAGCAAAAACAGGAACAAAAACCTTTTGAAGTTGTTAGAAACCAAAATCCTAAAAACACTGGTTTTTCAGGAGGAGACCCGGAAGATCCAAGAAATGGACCGCCTGAGGGTTATTTTGAAGAACCAGGATATCCTCAGCAACAACAACAAAATGAAAAGGTTGATATATTATATCGTCTGGAACGAAAAGTAATTGAAATTTTATTGCTTTATGGCGATAAAACAGAAGAATTTGAAGATGTACTTTTAAAAAATAATGAAGAAGGTGAAATTGTAATGGTCTCTGAAAAGAGAGAATATAAAGTTTTTCAGCGAATTTATCTGAGTTTACAGGAAGACGAAGTAGAACTTTCGAATAATTTATTTAGAGATATTTTTACCGATATAATTGCTTTCTATCATCAAAATGAAAAATTTAATCTTGAACAATATTTAATGCGTTTACAGCCTGATTTTGCTCAGGAAGTTACAGATATTTTAATGGAAGATGAGCGATTAGCTCTTCACAATTGGGAAGGACAGAATATTTTTTCGAAAATGAAACACGAAACGATTGCGCAATACGTTACGGAAACGATTATGTCTATGCGTTGGTTTTTGGTAGATAAAATTATCGAAGAATTAAAAAGCTCTATACAACCTGATAATTCAGATAATACAGAGCTTTTGTCTATGGTTGTCGATTACTCAAAATTGGTTAATTCATTCTCGAAAAAACTCGGAAGAGTAATGTCGAGGTACCATTAAATAATTTCTAAAGTCTTCGCTTTGTTAACTAAGTCAACTAAATTAGTAACATTCAATTTAGTCAATAATCTTAATTTGTAAGTACTGATCGTTTTTTCGTTCAGATTTAAGATTTTAGAGATTTCATTGTTTTTCTTACCATCACTTAAATAACGTAAAACTTCAATCTCGCGATTTGACAGTTTTCTGTACAAACGTTCGCTTTTGCTTTGTTTAGCAATTAGAGCCATGTTTTTACGTACAGTCTCGTTGATGATAATTTTTCCTTCGTGTACTTTGATAATAGAAAGACCTAAAGTTTCAAGTTTTTCTGTTTTGTGTACATACCCGGAAACTCCTGCTTTAATTGCATTTGGAGCATACATTTGTTCAGCGAGGTCACTAAAAATTACAATTTTTGTTTTTGGGAAGTTTTTCAGGATTGATTTAACTTCAAAGATACTAGAAAGACCTTCTAACTCTAAATCCAGAATTAGAATGTCAATTTCCTTCGTTTGAAGAATATCTCTAACCATTGAAAAATTGCCCACATTGGCAACAATTGAAATTTGATCGTGGTCTTTAAAATAAGACTTAACGCCAAAGTGAGTCACAGGATGATTGTCTGCAAGACATACTTTAATCATAATTTTTACCTTTTTAGAATTGTTTTATCATGTTTTTGGAGCTGTAAAATTAATAAATAAATTCTGTAATTAATCGAAGGTAAATGTTAAAAAGTTTTATTTTAACGTTTTTGGTATTATGCAGACCGGTATAGCATCCATTTTATGCTTGTTGCTGGTGTTTAATCGTTTATAAATTTCAAAGACAGATTTTTCTCTCCCATTAAAGTCATCTGCCGTTTTTCCTGACTCCGCCGCTAACATGGCCCATTCAAGTTCGTCATAACTTGCTCCTAATTGATCTTCATCGGTTCTGTTATCACCAAAAAGGCCATCTGTAGGAGCTGCTGTTAAAATTGAATGTGGAATTGCTAAAAATTCTCCCAGAGCATAAACATCAGATTTCATTAAATCAGCAATCGGACTTAAATCAACTCCGCCATCTCCATATTTAGTATAAAATCCTACTCCAAAATCTTCAACTTTATTCCCTGTTCCAGCTACTAAAAGTCCGTGAATACCTGCTAAATAATACAGGGATGTCATTCTGATGCGAGCACGTGTATTGGCTAAAGACAAGCTTACCTTGGCTTCGTCATCTGTTTTTGGAACAGAGCTTTTAAAAGCTTCAAAAGTGGCTGTTAAATCAGTTTCTATGCTTGATACATTTGGGAAACGTTTCTTTAATTGGTCGATATGTTCTCTTCCCCTTGAAACTTGACTTGCGGCCTGGTGAATTGGCATTTCAACACATAAAACCTGTAAACCGGTTTGAGCACATAATGTAGAAGTTACAGCAGAATCAACTCCGCCGGAAATTCCAATTACAAAACCATTTACTTTTGCACTGTTAGCATAATTTTTTAACCAATCTACAATGTGGGTATTTACTTTTTCTGTTTGAATTGTACTTTTTTTAGCCATAATAGTTCAAGTTTTAAGATACAGGGATGTATATTTGCACAAATATTTTTAAGTATGTCTTTATTTAAATTTATGCAACACAAATCTAATTAAAATAAAATGAAAATATATCGCTTTATAGTGGTTCTGTCTCTGTTTTTTTTGTCTTGTGATCAAAAAAGCAAGGTCGAAAAAGAAGTGGAAGAAATTCCGGTTGATATTAAAGTAGAACGTTTTGATAAAGTTTTTTTTGAAACAAAACCTGAGGATTTAGCCAAAGTAAAAAGACAATATCCTTTCTTTTTTCCGGCTGGCAATGATGATTCAGTTTGGCTGCAGAAAATGCAGGAGCCAATTTGGAGAGAAGTGTATGAAGAAGTGCAGAAAAAGTATGCAAATTTTGAGCCTGTACGTCAGGAGTTTAATTCGCTTTTTCAACATGTTAAATATTATTTCCCTAAAACTAAAACTCCAAAAGTAATTACTGTGATTGGTGAAATGGATTATAATGCCAAAGCAATTTATGCTGATAGTCTGGTAATTGTAGCTTTGGAATTGTACTTAGGGAAGGATCATAAATTTTATGAGTTTCCGAATTATTTGAAGCAGAATTTTGAGGAAAAACAAATTATGCCTGATGTAGTTTCAAGTTTTGCTTACAGAAATATTCCGGCGTTTCCGGATAGGAATTTAGTTTCTCAAATGATTTTTGAAGGTAAACAATTGTACGCAAAAGATTTATTGTTGCCAGAATATACAGATGCCGATAAAATTGGTTATATGCCTGAGCAAATAAAATGGTGCGAAGAAAATGAAGCGTATATGTGGCGTTATTTTCTTGAAAAAGAAATGCTCTACAGTGATGACCCTAAATTAACAACCCGATTTATGACACCTGGACCGTTTTCTAAATTTTATCTGGAAATAGATAATGATACACCAGGAAGAGTTGGCGCGTGGATTGGATGGCAAATAGTGCGATCGTATATGAAGAATAACAATGTTACGTTGCCGGAATTATTAAAAACAGATAATAAAGAGATTTTCGAAAAGTCAAAATATAAACCTAAGAAATAATGTCAGATACAATAAATTCAGAGATTAAATTCAATATAGAATTAGATGAAAACCGTGTTCCGGAAAAATTAACCTGGAGCGCACAAGATGGCGGCGTGCAGGCCGAAGAAGCAAAAGCAATTATGTTGTCTATTTGGGATAGTAAAGCGAAAGAAACTATGCGTATTGACTTATGGACAAAAGATATGCCAGTTGATGAAATGAAAATTTTCTTTCACCAAACTTTAGTGGCAATGTCAGATACTTTTAAGCGTGCAACTGACGATGAGAAAATGTCAGACACAATGAAAGATTTCTGTGATTATTTTGCAGAAAAATTAGAGTTGACAAAATAATAGATTCCAATTAGAAGAATTCCAAATTCCAAACATTACGATTGGAATTTGGAATTTTCTGTTTATATGTTTTAGTGTTTAAATGAAATTAAAAAAGTGGAATTTGGAATTAAATTCTGGTTTTATCTTAAATTTAATCTTAAATTTTATCGGGGATTTATTTTTATAGATTATTTTAGTGAAGTAAAACTTGACCTTATGCTATTTCCATTTCTTGTTAGTCTTGTAGGATTGTTTTTTTTACTGGTAAACAGTATTCTGTTTTATATGACTCGTAATAACAAAGGAGGTCAGTATTTTATAATTACGGCTTATTTGATTTGTTTATTTGTGGAGGAATTGCTTTGCAATATTATTGGGTTCTACCATCCAGGATCTAACTTTTTTCTTTCGCATTACTATTTCATTTTTCAATTCATTGCTTTAAGTATATTTTTCAGAAATTTATTTTCAAATATTATTTTAAAACGCATAATACTTCTTTTTCTCATACTGGTTTTAATTCTATTAGCGATACAATATTATAGAGAACCGGATCTCTACTGGAGTTTTAATTTGTTTGAAATTGGAGTTACCTCAGTATTGTTAATTTCATATGGGTTAATTTTTTTAATACAAAATCTTAGAAAAACTAAATTGAATTATTTGTATTTCACTAATGGATTGGTGATATATCTAATAAGTAGTTTGAGTATTTTTTTGACTGGAAATACAGATTCAGTAATTTTAACTGAGCCATTTTTGCTTGATTTTTGGTTTTTTAATTCCTTGTTTTATATCTTATATCAATTTTTAATATTTAAAGAGTGGAAAAATTTAACCGTAAAAGATCGATTAAAAAATTCTACGTTGACCATGTTTTTAAATATTCTGAGAAGGTCAGATCGATAAAAGATTTCAAATAAAAAAAATCCCAAATTCCAATTTATACTTGGAATTTGGGATTTTTTTTATTTCTTTTTTTGGAATTTAAAACTGCGAGTTGTTTTTAAAAACTTCCTGATTTACTTCATCGATATAAGATAAAAGATCTTCTTTTCCTGTTGATTCTGTTGATGAGGTTACAAAATATTGAGGCATTTCTTCCCAGTTGTTAGCAAACATTTGTTTTTTGTATGCTGCAATATGAGAATCAATTTTTGTTTTACTGATTTTATCTGCTTTCGTAAAAATAATACAGAACGGAATTTCGCTTTCACCCATATACGACATAAATTCAATATCTATATTTTGAGCTTCATGACGAATATCAATCAAAACAAAAGCACAAACTAGTTGCTCTCTGGTTTCAAAATAATCAGTAATAAATTGCTGGAAAACTGATTTTGTTTTTTTGGATACCTTTGCATAACCATAACCAGGTAAATCTACTAAGAACCAATTATTATTGATTTTAAAGTGATTTATTAATTGTGTTTTCCCAGGTCTTCCTGAAGTTTTTGCTAAATTTTTGTGATTGGTAAGCATATTGATCAACGAAGATTTACCAACGTTTGATCTTCCGATAAAAGCATATTCCGGCAAAAATTCCGCAGGGCATTTTGCAACTTCAGAATTGCTGACAATAAATTCGGCGGTTGTAATTTTCATGTTTTTTGTTTTTAAAACCTCCTAAAAGTCGAAAGTTAGATGCTATAAATTCTTTTTAACGAGCCATTCTTCAAGAATTTTGTTGAATTCCTGAGGATGTTCCATCATAGCAGCGTGTCCACATTTGTCTATCCAATACAAAGTTGAATTAGGCAATAATTTATCAAATTCTTCGGCAACATTTGGTGGCGTAACGGCGTCATTTTTACCCCAAATAATACAGGTTTCCACTGTCATTTTTGGTAAATCTTTAGCCATATTGTGACGAATTGCACTCTTGGCAATCGTTAAGGTTTTGATTAATTTGATGCGGTCATTAACCGTTGCATAAACTTCATCAATAAGTTCCGGAGTGGCAATAGCAGGATCATAAAATACATCTTCAGCTTTCTTTTTGATGTATTCATAATCACCTCTTTTTGGGTAACTATCTCCCATAGCGCTTTCGTAAAGACCAGAACTTCCGGTTATTACAAGTCCTGCTACTTTTTCAGGATATAATTTTGTGTGATAAAGTGCAATATGTCCTCCTAGTGAGTTACCTAATAAAATTACCTGATCAAAACCTTTGAAAGTAATGAAGTCTTTTACATATTTTGCAAAGCTTTTTACGTTCGTTTTTAAAATGCTTTGCGTATATATTGGCAAATCAGGGATGACAACTTTGTATCCTTTTGTTGGGAAATATTCGGCTACAGCATCAAAGTTGCTAAGGCCTCCCATTAAGCCATGTAAAATAACGATAGGAGTACCTTCTCCAGCTTCATAATAGCTGTATTTGCCTTCTTTTTTGTAGTGTTTGTCCATCTAATTTAATGCCAATTTCAATTTGGACAAATATAGGGTTTAATAAATAAAAATGAATTTTTGCTACCGTTTTTTAACTAGATAATTTTTGTAGAATATCTAAGTGGTTAGAAATCAGATTTTAGAGGTGATTTTAGTGGAATTGCCAAATGTTAAGAAATCTGCATAATAGGCATTTTTTTAAGAAAAATGGTGCATAATTTTTTTGATTGATTAGCGTAATTGGAAATTCAGTAATAATTAGCTAATGTATTGATTCGTTGTAAATTAGATGTAGTGGGAGGAAAGTGGTTAAACTTATTAACAAAGTGGTATATTGTGGTAAAATGTGGTAATATTTTTTATATTTTTGTCCTATAACATATTAATTGATTTTTCTTGAACACAATTGTTGGAACATATGAGTGTAAAGTTGATGCTAAAGGAAGGCTAATGATGCCTGCGCCTTTGAAAAAGCAATTGGCTTCTTCTCTTCAGGACGGATTCGTTTTGAAGCGCTCGGTTTTTCAACCATGTTTAGAATTGTATCCGATGGAAGAATGGAACCTGATGATGCAAAAAATCAACAAGCTGAATCGTTTTGTAAAAAAGAACAATGATTTCATTCGAAGATTTACTGCCGGAGTTAAAATGGTGGAAATTGATGCATTAGGAAGATTGTTGGTGCCAAAAGATTTGGTAGCTTTTTCAGGTATTGCTAAAGATGTGGTTTTTTCATCTGCGGTTAATATTGTGGAAATTTGGGATAAGGATTTATATGAAAAATCAATAAGCGGCGAAGATATGGATTTTGCAGATTTAGCCGAAGAAGTAATGGGAAATATTAATGACGACGACAATGGAATATCATAATCCGGTTTTACTTCATCCTACAGTTGATGGTTTAAATATTAAACCTGATGGCATTTATGTAGATGTTACGTTTGGAGGTGGTGGGCATTCAAAAGAAATTTTGAGACGTTTAGGGCCAAACGGTAAATTATTTGCTTTTGATCAGGATGAAGATGCACTTGCAAATGCATTACCGGATGAAAGGTTTACCTTAATTAATGAGAACTTTAGATTTATAAAAAGGTTTTTGCGTTTTCATGGTGTTAAAGGAGTAGACGGAATCCTGGCTGATTTAGGAGTTTCATCCCATCAGTTTGATGTTCCGGAAAGAGGATTCTCTACAAGATTTGATGCTGAACTGGATATGCGGATGAGTCAAAAAAATGATTTAAATGCTTATCGGGTGGTTAACGAATATGAAGAACAGGATTTGCGTCGTGTTTTTTTTGATTATGGGGAGTTGAAAAACGCACCGGCTTTGGCAAGAACAATTGTAGAAGCCAGAGAGAAATATCCAATCAAAACAACAGACGAATTAAAAGTGGTTTTGGCAAAATATTTACCTGAAAGAGTTAAGAATAAAATATTAGCCCAGATTTATCAGGCGATTCGAATTGAGGTAAATCAGGAAATGGATGTTTTGAAAGAGTTTATTGAGCAGTCATTAGAAATTCTAAATCCGGGAGGAAGGTTTTCAGTAATCTCTTATCATTCTTTAGAAGACAGATTGGTAAAAAGATTTATCAAAAACGGAATGTTTGAAGGAGAACCGGAACGTGATTTTTATGGAAACTTTTCCGTTCCGTTTAAAACCATCGGAAAATTGATTGTTCCTGATGATGCTGAAATTAAAATCAACAACAGAGCAAGAAGTGCAAAATTAAGAATTGCTGAAAAGATATAATATAAAGGTATAAAAATGAAAGGTGGAGTATTTGGCATATTAAAAGCAAGGTTTCTTATAAATGATGATGCAGTCAAAAACTGGCGATTCATTGTTTTTATCATTTTGCTTGCCATAATAATGATTGCCAATACACAACGATACGAACAAAAGGTTTTCGAAATTGCAAAGCTGAACAATGAAGTAAAAGAATTGCGATCTGAATTTGTAGACCGACGTTCGGAATTAATGAAATTAAAAATGGAATCGACGATATCGGATAAAATGTTAGAAAAACAGATTTTTCCATCTACAGTTCCTCCAGTAAAAATAGAAGTTAAAAAAGAAGAAGAAAAAAGTTTCTTTAAAAGAATATGGCAGTAGACGATAAACATATATCCTACAGAATTTACCTCGTAGCAGTTTTCATCTTCGTGATGGCAATTGCTATTGTCGTTAAATTAACCAATATTCAATGGGTTGAAGGAGATTATTATAGAAAACTGGCGAAACAACGTACAGTTAGAAATTTTGTGATTCCGGCAAACAAAGGAAATATTTATTCGGCAGACGGAAGTTTATTGGCAACCTCAATTCCTAATTATGAAATTAGATTTGATGCAAAAGCGCCAAAAACAGAAACTTTCGAGAAACACGTAAAAGCATTGTCAGACTCATTAGCCACTATTTTAGACAGACCAGGAGGTTATTACGAACAGGAATTAAGAAAAGCCAGAGCGAACAAAAACCGTTATTACTTGATCGCCCGTAATTTGAGTTATACAGAATATGTAAAAATTAAAGGTTTTCCATTATTCAATTTAGGAGCCTTCAAAGGTGGGATTATCATTGAGCAAGAAACAGTTAGGAAACATCCAATTGGAAAAATCGCTGAAAGAACAATCGGTTACGACCGAATCGATCCTGCTACCGGAATTGAGGTTGGTAAAGGAATTGAATGGGCTTTTAAAAGTTATCTGAACGGAAAAGATGGTAAAATTCTAAAGCAAAAAATTGCAAAAGGACAATGGAAACCTATTCGTGATGTAAACGAAGTTGACCCGATTGATGGTTATGATGTGATTTCGACAATTGATGTATTTATTCAGGATATCGCACATCACGCTTTATTAAAACAACTTCAGGATTATGAAGCAGATCATGGTTGCGTAGTAGTTATGGAAACTGAAACAGGTCATGTAAAAGCGATTTCAAATTTAGGAAGAGCAGAAGACGGATCGTATTATGAAACCACAAATTATGCAGTTGCTGAATCTCACGAGCCAGGATCGACTTTTAAATTAGTCGATTTAATGGCGATTTTAGAAGATAAAGTAGCAGATACGAGCACAGTTTATGATAGTCATGGTGGAGAAATCAGATACTACGGACGTGCAGTTCGTGACTCGCATAAAGGTGGTTATGGAAAAGTTTCACTAGCCCGCGGATTCGAACTTTCGTCAAATACAGTAATGGTTCAGGCGGTTTATGAAAATTACAAAAGTAACCCCGCTAAGTTTGTAAATCATATTAATAGTTACGGATTAAATAAGACATTAGGATTGCATTTTAAAGGAGAAGGAAGGCCGTATATTCCGCAGCCTGGAGACAAACACTGGTCAGGAACTACACTTCCGTGGATGGCTTTTGGATATAATGTTTCGGTTACACCAATGCAGACTTTAACATTATATAATGCAGTTGCAAATAATGGTGTAATGGTAAAACCACAATTTGTATCAGAAATTAAAGAATGGAATAACACCATTAAAAAGTTTGATACAGAGGTAATCAATTCAAAGATTTGTTCGCCTGAAACGCTTAAAAAAGTAAAAGCAGTTTTGCAAAACGTGGTTAAAAAAGGAACAGGTTCTAAGTTGTATTCAAAAGATTTTCCAATGGCAGGAAAAACAGGAACGGCCATGGTAAATTATAGTAAGGCAGGAAGAGAAGGAATGTATTATGCTTCTTCTTTTGTTGGATATTTTCCGGCAGATCATCCAAAATATTCTTGTATTGTGGTAGTTCATAAGCCAAATACATCAAAAAATAATTATTACGGAGCAGACGTTGCAGGACCGGTTTTTAAAAGAATCGCTCAAAAGATTTTTACAGATGCACCTTCAACAAATAAAATTAAAACACTGGATTCTAAAATTCCAAAACAGGAAATCAGTTATGATAAGTTTGATAAAGAATCAAATAAAAAGACAAATCAGATTCCGAATTTAAAGGGAATGCCGGGAATGGATGCGATTGCCTTACTTGAAAACTTAGGTTTAAAAGTGAAGGTTAATGGAGTAGGGAAAGTAAAAAAACAGTCTTTGCAAGCTGGACAAAATATTAGTAAAAACACAACAATAGTATTAGAATTATCGTGAAAATACTGAAAGACATATTATATAAGGTAGCGATTGAATCTGTAACAGGTTCGACAGAAATCGACGTACACAAAATTGACTTTGATTCAAGAAAGATTGAAGCAAATGATGTTTTTGTAGCTATTCGCGGTTCCCTTTCTGATGGGCATGATTATATCGAAAAAGCAATTCAATTAGGTGCGACTGCTGTTATTTGCGATACTTTACCAGAAAATATTGAAAAAGGAATTACCTATATAAAAGTAAAAGATACCAATACCGCATTGGCTTTTATGGCAGCTAATTTTTTCGGAAATCCTTCTGAAAAATTAAAATTAGTTGGCGTTACGGGGACAAACGGGAAAACAACAATTGCTTCGCTATTATTTCAATTGTTTCAAAAAGCAGGTTTTAAAGTTGGTTTATTGTCAACTGTGAAAATTATGGTTGATGAAACCGAATATAAAGCGACGCACACAACACCGGATTCTATTACGATCAATCATTATTTAAATGAGATGATCGAGGCTGGTGTGACACATTGTTTTATGGAAGTGAGTTCGCACGGAATTCATCAAAAGAGAACAGAAGCATTGCACTTTGTTGGTGGAGTTTTCACAAATCTTTCTCATGATCATTTAGATTATCATCCAACTTTTGCAGAGTACAGAGATGTAAAAAAATCATTCTTTGATTCATTGCCAAAAACAGCTTTCGCGTTATCAAACATCGATGATAAAAACGGAACTGTAATGCTTCAGAACACAGTTGCCAGAAAATTTACCTATGCCTTAAAGTCTTATGCTGATTTTAAAGCAATAATATTAGAAAGCCAATTGTCTGGTTTACTGTTGAAAGTAAATGAAAATGAAGTTTGGGTAAAACTGATCGGAACTTTTAATGCTTACAACGTTTTGGCCATTTACGGAACTGCAATTGAACTAGGAATAGATAGTCTGGAAGCGTTACGCTTACTGTCTGATTTAGAAAGTGTTTCGGGTCGTTTTCAATATATTGTTTCAGAAGGGAATATTACTGCAATTGTTGATTATGCACATACGCCGGATGCATTGGATAACGTATTAAAGACAATTAATGATATCCGTACCAAAAACGAACAATTGATTATAGTTGTGGGTTGTGGCGGAAACAGAGATAAAACAAAAAGACCAATTATGGCTAAAATTGCTTCAGATCTTAGTGATAAAGCAATCTTAACTTCTGATAATCCAAGAAACGAAGATCCTGAAGTGATTTTAGATGAAATGGAAAAAGGAGTGGAAGCTCATAATTATAAAAAGATATTGAGAATTACCGACAGAAAACAAGCTATAAAAACAGCCTGCCAATTGGCTCAGCCAAATGATATTATTTTAATCGCCGGAAAAGGTCATGAAACGTATCAGGAAATAAAGGGTGTTCGTCATCATTTTGATGATATGGAAACAGTAAAAGAAATTTTAGAACAATTAAAGAAATAAAGTTTAACCGGTGAATTGATTATTCGTTTAATCGAATAATTATTTGAATCAAAAAGTAACGAATAAACAAATCAACGATTAACCAAATAAACCAAGATATATGCTATACTATTTATTTGAATATTTAGACAAAACATTAGATATACCGGGAACAGGAGTTTTCCAGTATATCACTTTCAGATCGGCTTTAGCATTAATGCTGTCGTTGCTTTTGTCAACGATTTATGGAAAGAGAATCATTAACTTTTTGAGAAATCAACAAGTAGGTGAAACCGTTCGCGAGCTTGGTCTTCAAGGGCAAAATGAAAAAGCAGGAACTCCAACAATGGGGGGATTGATTATCATTTTTGCAACTCTTGTGCCTGTTTTGTTATTTGCTCGTTTGCATAATATTTATATCGTATTGCTTATTGTAACTACTCTTTGGATGGGGTCAATTGGTTTTGTAGATGATTATATTAAAATATTCAAGAAAGACAAACAAGGACTTAAAGGTATTTTTAAAGTAATAGGACAAGTTGGTTTAGGAATTATTGTTGGAGCTGTTCTCTATTTTAATCCGGCTGTAACGGTTAGAACTGATACAGGAAGAACAGATATATTTAAAGCTTCGACTAATACCACAGTAGTTCTACCTGCTCCAATGGAAGAGAAGTCGACGGCTACGACAATTCCTTTCGTAAAAAACAACGAATTTGACTATGCCGAAATTTTAGCTTTTACAGGTGAAGGTTATGAAAAATGGGCTTGGTTGATTTTTATTCCAGTGGTGATTTTTATTATAACTGCAGTTTCAAATGGAGCCAATTTAACAGACGGAATTGATGGTCTCGCGGCCGGAACTTCTGCGATATCAGTGCTCGCACTCGGAATATTTACGTTCGTTTCGGGGAATATTATTTTCTCAAATTATCTGAATATAATGTACATCCCAAATTCGGGAGAAATGACGGTTTTTATATCTGCATTCGTGGGATCCTTAATAGGATTTCTTTGGTATAATTCTTATCCGGCATCTGTTTTTATGGGAGATACCGGAAGTTTAACTATTGGTGGAATCATAGCGGTTTTAGCGATTGCAGTTCGTAAAGAATTATTGATTCCCTTATTGTGTGGAATCTTTTTAGTAGAAAATTTCTCTGTGGTTTTGCAAGTGAGTTATTTCAAATTTACTAAAAAGAGATACGGCGAAGGACGAAGGATTTTCCTGATGTCGCCACTGCATCACCATTATCAGAAAAAAGGATATCATGAAAGTAAAATCGTAACCCGTTTCTGGATTGTTGCCATCATGTTAGCCATATTATCAATCGTTACTTTAAAATTAAGATAGATGAGGCTAGTAGTGTTGGGAGGAGGAGAAAGCGGTGTAGGTACTGCTATTCTCGGGAAGAAAAAAGGATACGATGTTTTTGTATCGGATTTTGGAAAGATAAAAGAGAGTTACAAAGAAGTTCTTATCATTAATAAAATTGCCTGGGAAGAAGAGAAACATACCGAAGACCTGATTTTGAATGCCGATGTGGTCATGAAAAGTCCGGGGATTCCAGAAAAATCTCCCATCGTAAAAAAGCTGATTGAAGCGGGCATAAAAGTGATTTCGGAAATTGAATTTGCAAAACCTTTTACAGAAGCACTTACAGTTGGAATTACCGGAAGTAATGGTAAGACAACAACAACAATGCTGACGTATCATTTATTGAAATCAGCAGGTTTGAATGTAGGTTTGGGAGGAAACATCGGAAAAAGTTTTGCCTGGCAGGTTGCTGAGAATAAGTACGATGCGTACGTTCTGGAATTAAGCAGTTTTCAGCTTGATGGAATTATAGATTACCGGCCGGATATTGCCATAATTACGAATATTAGTCCGGATCATTTAGACCGATATGAGTATAAATATCACAAGTATATCGATTCGAAATTCAGAATAACAATGAATCAGACCGAAAGCGATTATCTTATTTACGATGCTGACGATGAGGCAAGCGCAGAATGGTTAAAAAATAACACAACAAAAGCAAAATTAATTCCTTTCTCGCTGACTAAAAAATTCGATGAAGGGGCTTCTATAAATAACAACAAAATGGAAATAAAGATCAACCAAGAAGAGTTTACAATGGAAACAGAATACATTGCGTTAGAAGGGAAACATAACATGAAAAACGCAATGGCAGCAAGCTCTGTAGCGAAATTGATGCAAATTAGAAATGCAACAATTCGCGAAAGTTTATCTAATTTTCAAGGTGTAGAACACCGCTTAGAGAAAGTATTAAAAATTCAGAATGTTCAATATATCAATGATTCAAAAGCAACAAATGTAAACGCTACTTTCTTTGCTTTAGACAGTATGAATGTTCCAACTGTTTGGATTGTTGGTGGTGTTGATAAAGGAAACGATTATAATGAATTGATGTCATTAGTTCGTGAAAAAGTAAAAGCAATTATTTGTTTAGGGATCGATAATCATAAAATTATTGAAGCTTTTGGCAACGTAGTTGATATCATGGTTGAAGTAAACAACATGAGCGACGCTGTAAAAACAGCACAGAGATTAACAGAAAAGGGCGATGCGGTTTTATTGTCTCCAGCCTGTGCAAGTTTCGATTTATTCGAAAACTACGAAGACAGAGGGAAGCAGTTTAAGCAAGCAGTCCATAACTTGTAGAAAAAAAGTTTCAAGTTTCAGGTTTCACGTTATTTGGGAACCTGAAACCTGAAACAAAAGAAACTTGAAACAAATTAAAAATTATGAAAGAGCTAGTAAACAAATTAAAAGGAGATAGAGTAATATGGTCATTCGTGGCTTTATTGGCGCTGTTTTCGTTTATGCCTGTTTTTAGTGCGAGTAGTAATTTGGCATACATTGGACACGGAACAGGAAATACTTTGGGTTATTTGGTGAAACACCTGGCTCACATTTGTATCGGTTTCTTAATTATTTATTGGGTTCATAGAGTACCGTATCATTATTTCAGGGCGATTTCAAAAATTGCTTTGCCAATTGTATGGTTCTTATTGCTTTACACATTGCTGAAAGGAACTGTAATTGCCGGAGCAAATGCAAGTCGATGGATTCAGGTTCCTTTTATTGGGATCACGTTTCAGACTTCAACATTAGCTTCTATAGTACTGTTTATTTTTGTGGCGCGTTATTTGTCTAAAACCAAAGAAGAAAACGAACCTTTTCAGGTTTCACTGATACAGCTTTGGTTGCCGGTTTTTATCACATTGGCACTTATTTTACCAGCGAACTTTTCGACCACAGCGTTGATTTTTGCTATGGTTATGATGTTAACGTTCATTGGAAAATATCCATTAAAGTATATTGGTTTTATTATCGGTTCAGGAGTTGCAATGTTGGCGTTTTTCCTTTTGGTGGCCAAAGCTTTTCCGGATTCAAGATTCTTTAGCAGGGTATCAACCTGGGAAAGCCGTATTACGAACTTTACCACAGATAAACCTGATGAAGATGATTACCAGATCGAAAAAGCAAAAATCGCAATAGCATCTGGAAGATTAGGAGGTTTAGGTCCAGGGAAAAGCGTTCAGAAGAACTTTTTACCACAATCTTCTTCCGATTTTATTTATGCCATTGTAGTGGAAGAATATGGTCTGGTTGGAGGAGTTTCGATATTGCTTTTGTATTTACTCTTATTGTTCCGATTTGTAATAGCATCACATAAAGCGACTACGTTATTTGGAAAGTTAGTCGTCGTCGGGCTCGGTTTTCCAATGATTTTTCAGGCGATGATCAATATGGCGGTTGCAGTGGAATTATTGCCAGTAACGGGGCAGACCCTTCCGCTGATTAGTAGTGGAGGTAGTTCTATCTGGATGACTTGTTTCTCTCTTGGAATTATCATCAGTGTAACTAAAAAAGACGAAGAAATTGCGGAGGAAAAAGAAGAGAAAGAAAGACGAAAAGAAGCGCTTCAAAGATTAATTGATAAAGAACTGGCAGAAGAAGATTTGCCTGCTGATGAAAAAAATCACGAAGAAGAAGAAGAAGGAATGATGTATTCAATTGAGGACAATTCGAGAAATCCTATGAATGCGGTTTTAAATAAATAAGTTAAGAACAGTATAGTTTTTAAAGAGTAAAATTTTTTAAAGATGACAAATTATAAATTCATATTAAGTGGTGGTGGTACAGGAGGGCATATCTATCCTGCGATTGCGATTGCAAATGAATTAAAATTACAGTTTCCTGATGCTGAATTCCTTTTCGTAGGGGCACAGGATAAGATGGAAATGCAAAAAGTGCCTCAGGCAGGTTATGAGATAAAAGGACTTTGGATTGCAGGTTTACAAAGAAAATTGACATTGCAGAATTTGATGTTTCCATTGAAACTGGCAACAAGTTTATTAGAGTCAAGAAGAATCATCAGACAATTCAAACCAAACGTAGTGATAGGAACAGGTGGTTTCGCCAGCGGACCTTTATTACAAGCTGCAGGGCAGTCAGGAATTCCGACAGTGATTCAGGAACAAAATTCATTTCCGGGAATTACAAACAAATTATTGAGTAAAAGAGCCAATGCAATTTGTGTGGCTTATGAAAATTTAGAGCGCTTTTTTCCAAAAGAAAAAATTGTTTTAACAGGAAATCCGGTTCGTCAGGATTTGATTGACATTGAAAGTAAACGTGATGAAGCAATCACTTTCTATGGTTTAGATCCGAATAAAAAAACATTATTAGTTTTAGGAGGAAGTTTAGGTGCGAGAAGAGTCAATCAGTTAATCGAAAAAGAATTGCAGAATATGCTTTCGCAAAATGTTCAGATTATCTGGCAATGCGGAAAATTATATTTTGAAGATTATAAAAAACATCAACAACAACACGTGAGGGTAGTTGATTTTATTGAAAGAATGGATTTTGTTTACGCTGCAGCAGATGTGATCATTTCACGTGCCGGAGCATCATCAGTTTCGGAATTATGTATTGTTGGGAAACCAGTGATTTTTATTCCATCACCAAATGTTGCCGAAGACCATCAGACAAAAAACGCTCAGGCAATTGTGGATGCGAAGGGTGCTATTTTATTAAAAGAATCAGATTTAGACAGTCAGTTTAGTATTGTTTTTGAAGCTTTAATGAAAGATGACGGAAAGCAAAAGCAGTTGAGTGCCAACATTAAAAAATTGGCAATGCCGAATGCAACAAAAGTTATTGTTGAGGAGATTAAAAAGTTGTTATAATATAAAGTTTGTCTAAAATTATACAACGCAAAAAAGAAAACAGAATGCTATTTTAGGCATTTTGGGTTATTAAAGAAGAAAAAATACAAAGGCTTAATTACTAGTTTTTTATAAAATAGAACTAGAAATAAATAGCCCAAAAAATAAAATTAAAATGAATTTAAATCAAATACAGAACGTTTATTTTATTGGCATTGGAGGCATCGGAATGAGTGCTCTGGCCCGTTATTTCAAATATATCGGGAAACAGGTTTCAGGTTACGATAAAACACCGTCAATGTTAACTAATGAATTGATTGAAAGTGGAATTGATATTCATTTTGAAGATAATATTAATTTGATTCCAAGTGATTATTTCGTGGAGAATACGTTGGTGATTTTTACGCCAGCTGTTCCAAAATCGCATTCAGAGTGGAATTACTTTATCGAAAGAAATTATGAAATTAAAAAGCGTGCTGAAGTTTTAGGAATTATTACGAAGGACACTTTTAGTTTTGCAGTTGCCGGTACACATGGAAAAACAACAACCTCAAGTATTTTAGGACATATCTTATATGAGAGTGGAGCAGATGTAACTGCATTTGTGGGTGGAATAGTTGAGAATTACAATTCGAATTTAATTGGAACAGGAAAAACGGTAACAGTTGTAGAGGCTGATGAATTTGATCGTTCATTTTTACACTTACATCCAAATATTGCCTGTATCACCTCTATGGATGCTGACCATTTAGATATTTACGGAACCAGCGATGCTATTGAGGCTTCGTTCGTAGAATTTGCTTCGAAAGTTGAAGATAAGAGCAAGTTGTTTATAACTAAGGAATTACCTCTTGAAGGAGTGCAATGTGCTATAAATGAAGATGCTGTATATAAGGCTTTCAATGTTCGAATAGAAAATGGAAGTTATGTTTTTGATGTGCAGACGCCATCAGAAATTATGAAAGATTTGCATTTCGGATTGCCTGGGAAACACAATTTAATGAATGGATTAATGGCTATTGCAATGGCCAAAACGTTTGGCACCCCGACCGACTCCATTGCAAAAGCCATTGCTTCATTCAACGGAATCAGAAGACGTTTTTCTTATCAGATTAAATCTGAGAAATTAGTTTATATAGATGATTACGCGCATCATCCAACAGAAATAAATGCTGTACATCAGGCTGTTACGGAATTGTATCCGGGGCGTAAAGTATTGGCGATCTTTCAACCACATTTATTCAGCAGAACAAGAGATTTTGCTGATGGATTTGCAGAGAGTTTATCGCAATTTGATGAAGTGTTTTTAATGGATATTTATCCGGCACGAGAATTACCGATGGAAGGGATTACATCGGATTGGCTGCTAGGGAAAATGACAAGTTCGAACAAAAAAATTGTTGCAAAAAATGATTTATTAGCGGAAATCAAAGCCAGTGATGCGCCAATAATTGTAACGATAGGAGCTGGAGATATTGGTGAAATGGTTCCATCAATTAAAAAAATGCTAAATGAAAATATTTAATTGGACAAATATTCGATTGATTCTCATTTTTGGGCTTGTACTTTTTTTGTATTCGTTCGCACAACATCGAAATGGTGATCGAAAACTGAAGAAATCTATGGTAGTTTTTGTAGGAGAAAACACGCTGTTTGTTAAGCCGGAATCGGTTAATAAATTGTTAATAGAAAATAAAAGAGACGCTTCCAGTATCCGAAAAGATGAGTTAGATTTGAATAACATAGAAAAAACCCTTGATACGCAAGACATGATTGAGAAGTCAGATGTTTTTGTAAGTATCGATGGAGTTCTAAAAGCGATAGTAAAACAGAAGACACCAATAGCGAGAGTTTATGATGGTGATAACTCTTTTTATATTGACTATGAGGGTAATAAAATGCCTTTATCAGACAATTTTACAGCGCGGGTTCCTCTTGTTTCGGGGGCAATAAATGAAAAAAATAACGAAGATTTAGCTGCTTTATTTCGCACAATTTATGACGATGCGTTTTTGAAAAAAAACATCATTGCAATACAAATTATGCCTAATGGCAGCCTAAAAATGTTTAATAGAAATTATGATTACTTCATCGATTTTGGCAGAACGATGAATGTTGATAAGAAATTTAATAACTATAAAGCCTTTTTTCAAAAAGCAGTTTTAGATAGTTCGTTATACAAATACAAAAAGATTGACCTTAGGTTTACGGAACAAGTAGTTTGCACAAAATAATAGAAAATGGAAAAAGATAACATTGCAGTAGGTCTAGATATTGGAACAACCAAAATCGTTGCCATGATAGGCAAGAAGAACGAGTATGGAAAGTTGGAAATTTTGGGTATTGGGAAATCCAAAAGTTTGGGTGTTGCGAGAGGTGTTGTAAACAACATTACGCAAACTATCCAATCAATTCAACAAGCTATTTTAGAAGCAGAAAATAATTCAGGTTACAAAATAAAAGATGTGGTTGTGGGTATTGCCGGACAACACATCAGAAGTATACAGCATACAGATTACATCAGCCGTAGTAATCCGGAGGAAGTAATTGGCGAGAAAGATATTCAGCTTTTGATTGACCAGGTTAATAAACTGGCCATGTTACCGGGAGAAGAAATCATTCACGTTTTGCCACAGGAATTTAAAATCGACGGACAGTCTGAAATCAAAGAGCCAATCGGAATGTACGGTGGAAGACTGGAATCTAGTTTTCACGTTGTAGTTGGACAAGCTTCTTCTATCAGAAATGTGGGAAGATGTATTCAGAGTTCAGGAATCGAATTGTCTGGATTGACATTAGAGCCTTTGGCTTCGGCAGATGCAGTTTTGAGTCAGGAAGAAAAAGAAGCGGGTGTTGCATTGATCGATATTGGTGGTGGAACAACAGATTTAGCCATTTTTAAAGATGGAATCATTCGTCACACTGCTGTAATTCCTTTTGGAGGAAATGTAATTACGGATGATATTAAAGAAGGCTGTTCAATTATTGAAAAACAAGCAGAGCTTTTAAAAATAAAATTCGGATCAGCCTGGCCGGGAGAAAATAAAGACAACGAGATTGTTTCTATTCCTGGATTAAGAGGCAGAGAGCCAAAAGAGATTTCGCTTAAAAACTTGTCTAAAATTATCCACGCCCGTGTGGTGGAAATTGTGGAGCAGGTTTTTGCAGAAATTAAAGCATACGGACACGAAGATCCTCGTAAAAAATTAATTGCCGGAATCGTTCTTACGGGTGGTGGAGCTCAACTAAAACACATTAAACAATTAGTAGAGTACATTACCGGAATGGATACCAGAATTGGATATCCAAATGAGCATTTAGCAGGAAATTCAAGCGAAGAAATTTCTAGCCCATTGTTTGCAACTGCAGTTGGTTTGGTAATGAATAGCATTGAAAACAGTACACAAAGTGCTGTTAGAATGGAGTTGGTTAACGAACAGCCAAAAGTGGTTTACAGAAATGTGCCACCGCAGCAGCAACAACCAGTACAGCAACGATACGAAGTTGAAGAAAACTACGTTGAAAGAGTAGAAACTGTAGAGCAGTCAAGAGAAGTTAGAAATACTGTTGAAGCAGAATCTACCGAAACAAAAATAAGAAGATCATTTTTTGATCGCTATGTCGATAAAATCAAAGATTTTTTAGACAACGCAGAATAAAT
This sequence comes from Flavobacterium sp. LC2016-12, assembly GCF_015351595.1. GTDB lineage: Bacteria > Bacteroidota > Bacteroidia > Flavobacteriales > Flavobacteriaceae > Flavobacterium. The sequence continues at coordinate 183,293 of NZ_JADKPT010000009.1, forward strand.
TAATAATAGACGAAAAGGATTACTATTGGCCCCAAGTCAAGAAGTAAAAAATGTATTTAATAAGAATTTCAAAACCAAAAAGATGATGAGCAACTCAGAATTTGGAAGTATTTCATTTGATTTACCAAAAAACCAATCAAATGTAATCAAGGTAATAGGTGTAGGTGGAGGCGGAAGTAACGCAATCAACCACATGTTTAAACAAGGTATTAAAGGGGTAGATTTTATCGTTTGTAATACAGACTCGCAAGCGCTTCAGAATAGTGCTGTACCAAATAAAATTCAGTTAGGTATGAACCTAACAGAGGGTCTTGGAGCAGGAGCAAATCCTGATGTAGGACAACAATCTGCTATTGAAAGTATCGCTGATATCGAAAAAATGTTAGACCGTGGTACTAAGATGGTATTTATTACCGCTGGTATGGGTGGTGGAACTGGTACAGGTGCTGCTCCGGTAATTGCACAATTAGCAAAAGAAAGAGAAATTTTAACGGTCGGTATCGTAACAATTCCGTTTCAGTTTGAGGGTAAAGTTCGTCAGGAACAAGCGCTTTTAGGAATCGAAAAATTACGTAAACAAGTCGATTCGTTAATCGTTATCAATAATAATAAGTTAAGAGAAGTATACGGAAATCTTGGTTTTAAAGCTGGATTCTCTAAAGCGGATGAAGTATTAGCAACAGCCTCAAGAGGTATTGCTGAAGTAATTACGCACCACTATACTCAAAATATCGATTTACGTGATGCCAAAACTGTTTTGTCAAACAGTGGAACTGCGATCATGGGATCTTCTGTTGCTACAGGCGAAAACAGAGCGAAAGAAGCAATTGTTTCAGCTTTGGATTCTCCGTTACTAAACGACAACAAAATTACAGGAGCCAAAAACGTATTGTTGCTTATCGTTTCTGGATCTAATGAAATCACGCTTGATGAAATTGGAGAAATCAATGATCATATTCAGGCAGAAGCAGGTTACAACGCTAATATTATCATGGGAGTTGGTGAAGACGAAACTCTTGGTGAGGCTATTGCGGTAACTATCATTGCTACTGGTTTTGATGTTGAACAACAAAATGAAATCGTAAATACAGAACCTAAAAAAATCATTCATACGTTAGAAGATGAGCAAAGAAGTGTTCATAATTTAACGAACAAAACGGTTACTTCTTTTGACTTAAATGCTGAAACACCTACTGCGAAATCAGAAGAAAAAGTTGTTTTTGAATTAATGGAAGATGAGCCTTTTGCAAATACTCATAATCCTGTAGTTCCAACTCCTGTTGCTCCAGTTGCAGTTGCTCCAACTATCAATCAGGAAGAATTAGTGGTGATGTCAGAGTTTATCAAAAATCTTGATGTAACTTTTGAAATCGTTTCGCCAATTACAGATATCGATTTTACGATTTCAGCTCCGGCAGCAGAATTTGTTCAGGAAGTAAAGCCAGTTCAGCAAAGAACTTTTGAAAGAGAAGAACAAACGACTTTCTCTTTTGATTTACCTCTTTTCAGATCTGAACCAGAAGTGAAAAAAGAACCGGTTGTTGAGGAGACTAAAATTTTATTCGAATTATCAAACGAAACTCGTAATATCAAAGTTAACGATCCAGTACAATTTGTACCGGTAACAGAAGTTGCTGAAAACGGAGTTATCAAATATTCTTTAGAAGAATATATGGAGGTTGAGGACAATTTAATGTCATCAAAACCAGTTGAAAAAGTAGTAGAAGATGTTGTTCCTGCTGAATTGAATATTCAATTAAAACAAAAGGTCGATTTTGCTCAGGAAGCTGATTTCGCAACAACTTCAAATGTGTCTCCAATGGAATTGACAATCGAAGAAACATTACGTTTAAGAGCAGAAGAAAGAAGAAAGAAACTAAAGGAGTTTAACTATAAATTCCATAATAATGTTTCGAGAATTGATGAACTTGAAAAAGAGCCTGCTTACAAAAGATTAGGTATCGATCTTTCAAATAATCAGTCGAATTCAACCAATTCAAGAATATCTGTTGGTACTGATAGTAACAACGATTTGCAATTGCGTTCAAACAATTCATTTTTGCACGACAACGTAGATTAATTTTACATTCATAATATTAGGATAACCCGAAAATTGGATTTAATTTTCGGGTTATTTTTTTTATCTTCGCACAGAATTTTAAAATTTGACTTCTTTAGTACACTTTTAAAGTGAATCTTATTGTCATTTGGAGTGAAGTCGCGGATAATTCAAATAATCATAACAATATATAAGCTTTGAGCTTATTTAAATAAAATAAAACGATGAGTTTACAAACATTAATCATGGACGAAATTAAAACGGCCATGAGAGCAAAAGATACAGTTGCATTAGAAGCATTAAGAGCTATTAAATCTGAAATGTTATTGGCTGCAACCGCTTCAGGATCAAAAGAAGAATTAACAGAAGACGATGAAGTTAAATTACTTCAAAGACTGGTTAAAACCCGTAAAGAAAGCGCAAGAATTTTTACAGAACAAAATCGTCCTGATTTAGCTGAACCAGAATTGGCTCAGGTTGCTGTAATCGAGAAATTTTTGCCAGCTCAATTAAGTGAGGAAGAAGTAGAAGCCGTTGTAGCAAAAATAATTGCTGAAACTGGAGCTTCTGGAATTGCTTCAATGGGTAAAGTTATGGGATTAGCCTCTGCTCAATTAGGCGGAACTGCTGAAGGAAAAACCATTTCTGCAATTGTTAAAAAACTATTAGTTTAAAATTCCAATAAAAAAATTCCAAATTCCAATGCTTAAATTGGAATTTGGAATTTAAAAAAATTGGAATTTATTATTTGACCGCGTAGTTCAACTGGATAGAATATCAGATTTCGGCTCTGAGGGTTGGGGGTTCGAACCCCTCCGCGGTCACTAAGTAAAGCTTCAGAGAAATCTGGAGCTTTTTTGTTTAAGTGATTTTTAATTTTCTTTATGTTAACTAGCGGGATGTTCGCACTAGCAAGGGGAGATCAAAGCTATAATTCAATTTAGCCAATATTCCAATTTCATTTCTGAGTAATAAGGTCCATAAGAAATTTGGACTTCTCTATTTCCTGCTTTGGGAATCAAAAATGAGACTTTTATTTTTCTAGTTCTATTATCAATTAAGGTCAAGATTTTTACATATTCTTCGGATATCACACCTTCTTTTTGAGCCATGTCCACTATTTCCCTTGATTTTCTTATTGTTCTTTTGGTAGTCGAACAACCAAATACCGCTTTATATTTTCGTGGTTTAATGGAGTCCAAAGTCTTTTTATTGAGAGCAGATTCTATAAAATCTTCATAATCGTTGAAACTTACCCCAATTTCTTGAGCGTCATTTTCATAAGAAAATATATGATTATTATCGAGAAGAAAATCTTCATAAATTCCATATTTTCTCTCCGAAAAATTATATCCCTCAACTATTAAAATTGTCGAACTAGTTGTATCAATTCGCTTTTGAGTTTGGTAATCTTCTCTTTTTGAAATCAACAAATTAAAACACTTGATTTGCTCTGTTTTTAGTTCGCTCTTTATTGAGTCTAAAGTTTTAATTGTAATTTTATTCCAATTCTCTTTTTTTTGTGCAAAAGATAGAATCGATGTCAATAATATTAAAATTGGGATAATTTTTCTCATGTGACTTAATACTTATATAATTTGCTTGATAGAATGCTTTTTAAAAAAGAGGCAAAGCAAATGTCTCCCGCCTTGGGCTTTTCCAAAAAACATATTCAAAAAATGTGCCCTTCATAAAGTCTCTCACTTATTGTTTTTTAATTTCGTTCCATCGTTTTTCAAGTTCATTCAATTTCGTTAAAAAATCCTCGTCTTCAAGATAGAATATTTTGGGATTAGCTTCCTCAGGTTTTATTATGCACATAATAAGTTGTCCTAATCTAAAATCAGGATTTGAAAGCCAAAGTTTTTCAAGTTTTTCTACAATTGGTTTTATTCTGTTGTTATCTCGCATATTTTTTTAATTACTACTTTTCACAAATTTCTTTCAGCTTCTCAAGAGCCTTTGGATAGTGGTCGTTCATGTAATCTAAAAATTCTTCTACCGTGTCTAAGTCAACAGTAACGGTTGTCGTGCCATTGTTTTCTTCGAAGGTGTAGTTTTCAAATCCGTTTGCCCATTTTTCTACATCTGGTCCTTCAGTTATTTCCTTATCGGCTTTTAAAAGCCCATAGTGTTGAATAGAAACAAATTGGTTGGGAACGTTTATAGCTATCCTGGAAACCATACCGCCTTTTTCTCCTTTTTCATCTACACCAATAAACAGCATTTTACTTCCCTTTTCCCAATTCCCTTCAAAGGTAGAGGTGGGGTTGAACAAGGCAGTCCATTGTTCATAAGTTGATTTATTGGTAATGCCAAGCATAAAATCATATATCTTGGTTACAGGTGCATTGATGCTTACTTTGAATTGTAACTTTTTCATAATGTTTACTATTTGGTTGGATTAATCTTTAAATTGCTATTATCTGTTTTTTATAAGTTTAAAGTTAAAACATAAAATTTTGTAACGTCTAATAAAATAGATCAAGTTGGTAAGATTTACTAATTACGATCCATTTTCCATTTTCTTTTTTCATGATTATTAAATAATTGTCAGTTAGGCCATTAATTGATTCAGTGGTTCCCTGACCAACTTTAAAAACTAAATACTTATTAGCACTATAATAGATAGGCTCTGAAAAAGAAAAAACATTTGTGATTGGAAGATGTTTTTCGAAATGATTGACAATAAATTCTATAAATAAATGAGAAGAGAAGAATTCAACATTTTTATAATTAAAATCATTTGAAACCCATGAATTGTGTTTTTCGATTTTGTGATAATATTTTTTTTTCATTTCTGCCCAATCTTCTTCATTGTAGAGAGGTGGTTTGATTTCTTCTCTTTCTTCTCTTTTATATTCATTGGTTATTGAATCTTTAGACGTTTTTCCTTTAAAAATATCAATTACATGATTTGTACTGGTCTTCTCTTGAATGAGAAATATTTTTTGATTATAATCGGGAACGATTGTTTGTAAAAAGTCATTTATAGCTTCTTTTTTGTCTTGAGCATAGGATAGCTTGCTAAAAAAAGATACAAATAACAATAATAGGCATATAAGCTTTTTCATATTCTCGTTAGAAGGCTATCCAACTGCCTTTTTGTTAATTTGGAGCTCCTGATTCAATTGTATTTATATTTTTTAGGACTAGTTTTTCCTATTTCTCAGATCCCTTCTTAGAATTCTTCACTAAAATAAAAACTGAAAACGCAAAACACAAGAAGTAAATAACTGCCAGTGCCGGCTTCTCAAATTTAAAAGTTTCAAAATCAAATTGCTTGAATAATGTTACGCCTAAGATGATTGCACAAATCCAAAAGATAAAGTTGACTACTTTTTTATTTTCCATGATTTTCAGTGTTTTATAAGTGTGTGAATTATCGTTTTTATTACAATTTCAAAAAATAATTAATAACGAAGATAGGAAAGAATAAGAAATTATTTATGTTTTTTTTTGGATATGCATTTCTCGAAAAAACAAAACCCTCTAATCTAGCCCCGATAGGACTGGAAATCCTTTTGTCCCGGTGTTCGGGACAAAAGATTGAAAGGGATAGCGGGACAAAACGTGTTTTGAAAACGAAATTCTTCTGCTCCAAATAAAAAACAAAGACAAGAAAAAAGGTCTTAATAAACATACTTTCATACGTCAATTAAAACCTTTTTTCAGTAAAATGAATTATATAATTAATCGATCACAACCTCTGCTAAGTTTTGATTTTCTTTGATTTTACCAAGCTGAATCGTTTGTAATTTTCGTTCTGTAACACCGTTTTTAGAAGTATACACTTCAACCATAACGGTTGTTGGACCGTTTTCGGTTAGAGTTCTTTCGCCAAAATAATTCGATTTGATGATGTATTTTCCTTTAACAGCATTTCTCAATAAATATTGTTCCGGACCGTAGCCTTCTGTGAAATCTTTAGAGAAACGGGCACCAATTTCGGTGTCACGATGGCCGTAATAACATTCTTCGTTGGTTGGTTCTATAATGTGAAGATCGATATCCGTGTCCATCTGATTCCAATTTAGGATAATACGGATCGCAACAGGCATTTTGTTTAAATATTTTTTGTCCAATTTGTCGGTTTTAATACCGCTGTGTTCCTGAATCATTCTGTTTAAATCCATTAAAATAATGTCTTCAACACCAGAATATTGTCCGCTCATTTCACCGAAATAATTTACTTCTAGGGCCTTGATCAATTCATCAAAAGCGGCCTGATATTGTTTGTTGTCTTCAAGAGTCAATGCCAAATCGCGATGCGCCTGTGGTTCCTGTTCTCTCCATTTTGCAACCTGGCTGGCGGTAAATAAAGCATCTTCGTACGTTCCCCACTGACGTAATACATAAGTCAGGGATTTGTATAATTGGTGATTCTCTAATCCTAAATCGGCAATGTTGCTCAATACTAATAAGGCTTTTTCTTTGTCGCCATTGTCATAAAAATAATTGGCTACATCAAAATAGAAATTCGGATTGTTGATTTGGTCGGCACGCAATTCAAGATATACACTGTATCTTTTTTCTGCCGGAGCATTGGCTAATGCTTTCAAATAAATTCTGTCCGGATTCCAGGTATTTGTTTTTGTTTGATTAAAACTCGAATAACCAACAGTAACGTCCAGATTGGAGTCTACCACATTTTGATTCTGAATAGCATTATCAGCAGCAATTACGGTACCGTTACCAACAGCAACTCCTGCAACTTGCCCAGCCAATGCTTTTTGAACGTTTGGAGCTGGACGTGTACTACTCTCAGAGCGCACCATCATGGCAGAAGAAGTAGTGTAACTTCTTTTTTCTTTTTTATCTGATTCTTCGTCTTCTTCAACATCCTCTCGTTGACTACGGCTTATTCCCATTGCAGTAACAACAACAGATTCTAATTGAGCCCCTGAATTATCCGTCATGGTTATTCTATAATTTCGGGTTCTTCCGGCTGTAACTTCCTGAGTATTCATTCCGATATAAGAAAAGACAAGAATTTGCCCGGAAGCTGCGTTAAGACTAAATTTTCCATCAAAATCTGTAGCTGTACCAAGTTGAGTGCCTTTTATAGTAACATTAACACCAGGCAGCGGAATACCACTTTGATCTAAGACGATACCTCTCACGTTCCCATTTACATTAGCGCCGGTTTTTGGATTCTTTGGTACAGGTACCGGTTTCGGAATATTGTATTTAGTGTTCTTATCCCACCACATTTTAAGCTGTTCGTAATAACTGGCTACATTTTCCCAGTTGCTGAATTTTTTTGCCTGTGCACTTGCCATCTGCTGCTTCATGACGTTATCAAACTCCGCTCTCAATTCGGCTGGCGGAACAATATCATATTGTATATAATCGTGCAGACTTTCAAGAACAATAAGCGAAGTATTTTGCGTTACAATTCCGTAGCGTTTTCCCAGCGTTTCAATTTCGTCAGCGTTTGTTTTGTACTGAATTTCGAGATTGGCAATTTTCTTTTGCGCCCACAATTTTTCGATATTAATTTCGCCCGAAACCGGAATTGTAGCATCAATATGAATTGTTTTTTCCAAAACTGGTTTGTCATCATAGCCAAAAAGCAATACCACATCATTTTTACTTTTCAATGAAATTCCGGCTACGCTAAAACTTCCTGAAACCGGTGTTCCGGCCATTGGGTATAAATCGGTAACCAGGTAATTTTCTTTGATTCCCAGGAATTTTAAACTTTGGTACATCAGTTTATCATAAGCTTCATCAATTTTTAATTCATTTAGGTTGATGAAATTCCCACCTGTTTTTATCGCATTATAATTCAGAAAAGCATAATCTGAGGAACCAAGCGAGCTAATAGTATAAATTGGTTTTTTGGTCGTAGTCAATACGTTTGCACTCAAAGAAGATAATCCGTCTGTAAAGAATAAATACTCGTCATGAACCGGCAATTTGATTTTTGAGAATCGGGTACCGCCATCATAAACCACGTTTTCTAAAACTGATTTCAAGGCAGACCAATCGCCATTTTGAATAACATAAGTATTCTTTTTATCAAAATTAAAACCGGCAAAATACAAAGTCACTGATACGTTTTTTAATTGATTAAAATAGGCTGCAAGCAATTGCAGTTCTTTCTTAACGTTTCGGTTTTTGCAGCTTAGCGAAACATCCCAGATTAAACCAATATTAGCTGGGTTTTTCTTTAGCATTTTAGGATTATCCAAAATAGTATTGGCATAAAAATAATGCTGATCATTAACGCTCTGCGCCACGACACTCGGAATTTCAGCACGAATCGGAATCGTAATGACTAATTTATCCTTAAGCTGATAATTCACTTTTTTAACCGAAGTCACATAAGACTGATTCTGATTTTCTAACGCCAAGATCCCTTCATCATTTACAATTGTTGGTGCCGCGGTTGCCCCCACAACCGCGACATTCAACTCAAAAGCATCCAGTTTCCCGGAATAACTGCTCAGCATTTGATAAGACAAATGTGTTGCATCAAAACTGCTTAATTCCTGTTCGTAGCCAATAATTACAATGCGTTCCTTGCCCGGCATTAAAGGATAAATGCGGGTTCTGAAATTATTTCCTTCCACTTTTTCGAGTAATCCCGGATCGACACGACGATGTTCAACGGCTTCAAAAACCTGTTTTCCTTTGTTCTTGTTTACCGGAACCGCTTCACGCATTTTTCCATTGATGTCAATCGCATATCTTGAAACCGAAACCCCTTCCGGTAACGGAAACATAAGTTCGGCTTCCATCTGGCGATTGGTTCCGTTATAAAAATGCATTTCAGTGGTCGTGTACGCAATATTGCCCACGATTTTTACAGCAACTTTAAGTTGGTTTAATCGGACTAAAGAAGAATCTTTTCCTTTTACATTCAATTGCGGACTTTGCGCCTGAGTAAATAATCCGAAGAATAATAGCGAAATTAGAAGTATGTTTTTCATAAAATATAGTTTTAAGTTTTCCAGAAGAAACTTCTCTATTACTATAGAGTACTATTTTTATAAAAAGGTTGGGACGAATAAAAAAAACTTCTTCATAAAAAGTCTTATAAAGAAGTTTTTCAATTTTTAGTAGTTTTTTTAGGAGCTATTTCCTGCTGTCCTTCCAAATCTTTTGTGCCGAACCCCGGCACAAAAGGATTTTCCCTCCCATCAGGGCTAGGGCACTCTTTTTCAAAAGAAATATCATATTATTATTTTAGACTATTTCGATTTATTTCGAGTTTTCCAGAAAAGCATGAATATAATTTACCACCAAATTCGCATGCTGATGATGCGGTGCATGTCCGGTTTGTGGTAAAACAATAAGTTGTGCTGTTGGCAATTGTTGTGTTAAAGGATACCAGTTTTCGACTGCAAAACTAATGTCATTATCTCCACAAATGATTAAAATTGGTGTTTTGGTAGTTTTTAGTTTTCCTTTAAAATCATCTTTATCTTCGGCTAAACCGGCACTGCCTTGAAAGTAAAGCTGAAAAACAGCCATCGTTGACGGAATTTTAGAAACATCGATTCGCTTGGCAATTCTGTCGTGCGATGCTTTGGCTTCTACTTTACTAGCTTCTGACGAAGGTTCAAAAAAGAGTACAATTTCATCATCAAAATCGTTTACAGGTTTTAGGGCGGCATCCAGAAATGCTTGTCCTAATGGAACGACTCTTTCGCCCGGAGGACCTGTTCCTAATAAAACCGTTTGGGTAATAAGATCATCAAATAGGAGCGTGGCTACCTGAGTTACCAATCCTCCGTAAGACCAACCCATGATAATCGTTTTTTTAATTTTCAGGAAGTCAGCCAGATCCTTTACATCTTGGGCAACCTCTTTTAAATCGGTTGGTAAAGTTCCGGTTGAATAACCAATTCCGCTGTAATCAAAAGTGATGACACGATAATTTTCGGCCAATTGGTCTAAAAATAAAGGATCCCAGGTATCAAGCGTACCTCTAAACCTGTTTACTAAAATAATGGGCGTTCCTTGTCCTATCGAGCGATACGCAATTTTTCGGCCCGGAACATCGGCAAATTCGGTGGTTGAATTCAGCGCGCTAATTTTTTGTGCATTCATAGTATATAAATTTGTTATAAGCATCAAAAAAACAAATGAGATTTTTAATGTTTTCATTGTCTTTGAATTTTGGTTCACGACAAATCCAGAAACAATTTTAATGCCTTGGTTAAAATATTTATAATCCTTTATTTTTTGAGATATGGAGCTGTTTAATAGTTTTGGTTTCTGTTTTATTTCGCTAAGGGAAAAGTACTTTAGCGATATTTAGAAAAATTAGATCTCTATTGTACTGCCTATTTTTGGTAAAAAAAGCTGTAGATTGGCATTTGTAAAATTTGTCATTGCTTTTTCATGATCCATTACAATGAAACCAAAAGTGTCGTAATGCACGCCCAAAATTTTATTGACACCAACCATTTTTGAAGCTTCGATCGCTTCTTCAACTCCCATTGTCAATCCATCTCCAATTGGGAAAACAGCAAAATCAAGTTTGGTAAATTTCGGAATGATTTGCATGTCCAAAGTCAGAGCTGTATCGCCGCTATAATAGAAATTTCCGTCTGAAGTAGTGAGTACGAAACCGCAGGCGATTCCCCCATAACTTCCATCCATAAAACTGCTGGGATGTTGCGCAATCACGCATTTTACGCGTCCAAAATCAAAATCAAATTTTCCACCCGGATTGATAGGGTGCGCATTTTCGATTCCGTTTTTTAAAAGCCAGCCATAGATTTCAAAATTCCCCAAAACCTTCGCTCCGGTGTTTTTGGCGATTCTCTCCACATCCTGAATATGGTCGTAATGCGCGTGCGAAATAAAAATATAATCTGCTTTTATGGCGTCAACATCAACATCTTTTGCCAGTTCGTTTGGTGTAATAAAGGGATCAAAAAGAATATTTTTCCCATTGGCATAAACGGAGAAACAAGAATGCCCGTAATACGTTACTTTCATGATAAAAATAGATTTATAAATTAATAATGACTTATAATCGAAATAGTTGTCTTCTTTTATCCAAAAAATGTACCATTGAAATTTACTTTCAGTTGCCTAAACAACCAAGCAACTATTCTTCAAAAACCTTTTCAGTATCGACAGGATTATTTTCCTGATATAGTTTTTTACCAATTTCACCACTGTCGCCTAAAGCACGGCCTTTAATCAGCCAGGCGCTTCCAAAAGCAAATAGGGCAAGAGCCTCGAGAATTAAAGTGGAATATCGGAACAGCTTAAAAGTCTCAGAAATGGGAACCAAAATAACAAAAAAGATAATCGAATAACCGCAAAAGCGATAAATGTTATTTTCGTTTAACATGCTTTTCGGATCTCGTGTTTCATTTTCCTGACCAATCGTAAAAACATTAATAGCCAGTAAAGCCATAATAAGAAAAAGTAGCGCAGCAAAACCATAATGAAGCCAGCCCAGCCACTTTTCAGCGTATGGAATCAACGTATAAAATTTATTGAAAGGATCTTCCGGGTTCATAGGAAACAGCGCCACGCCAATCGCCATAATCCCGGCAATATTGGTTAGCAGATTGTTATTTTTCCAAATAGAAGCATTACCGTGACCTTTGTACCGAATTAAAAATAATCCCACAGCAGCCAAAGTTCCGGTAAAGATTTCCCTGAGATTGGTATAATAATAATTGCTAATAGAAGGCTGAAGTGGCGTTTTAAAAAAAGAGATATAAGATAGTCCAACTAAAAGTATCGGCAGACTAATGCCTAAATACCCAATAGCACGCCTGATTCTTCGATAAGTAAAAATATCAAAGCTTTCGATTTTAACTTCTTTGTTGTTTATCTTCATAGCCAATCTATTTGGTTTTTTAGAAAGATAAAGTTAAGAGATTATTTTGTAAGTATTTGAAAATGAATATTTATGTATTGTTTTTTGTCATTCT
>NZ_JADKPT010000010.1 GCF_015351595.1 Flavobacterium sp. LC2016-12
GACGAGGACCCGAGCGATAGCGAATTGGCGAAGCAATCCCCGCGAGAAACTCTACAAAGCAATTCGACAATCATTGTCGAGCTACTTACGGGGATTCCTCGTCCCTCGGAATGACATACTGTGAGTTATTACAGTATATTTAAGCAAAAAAACTCTTAAAAAATCTGACTCGCGATCTGGCGAATATTCTCAGATTTACCCATTGAATAATAGTGCAAAACCGGAACTCCCGCCGCTTTTAGTTCAAGAGATTGCTGAATAGCCCACTCGATTCCGACTTGTTTGATTTCACCATTATTTTTACATTTATCGACAGCATCGATTAAATCTTCTGGTAAATCGATTCTGAAAATCTGTGGCAAAATCTGTAAATGTCTTTGAACTGCAATTGGCTTAATTCCAGGGATAATCGGAATTGTGATACCTATTTCTCTTGCTTTTGCTACAAATTCAAAATATTTAGCATTGTCAAAAAACATTTGTGTCACCACATAATCAGCACCTGCATCTACTTTTTCTTTCAATCGCTTTAAATCTGATTGTAAAGATGGGGATTCTAAATGTTTCTCCGGATATCCCGCAACACCAATACAAAAATCAGCTTTATTGTCGGCATCCATAACTTCATGAAGGTATTTTCCGCAATTTAAATCGTTGATTTGGCGAACTAAATCTATAGCAAAGCTGTTCCCTCCAGCTTTAGGAACAAAAGATTGTTCGTCTTTCATCGCGTCTCCACGAAGTGCCATTACATTGTTGATTCCCAAATATTGACAATCAACCAACATGTATTCTGTTTCTTCCTGAGTGAAACCTCCGCAAAGCAAATGCGGAACAGTATCAACATTGTATTTGTGTTTTATAGAAGCGCAAATTCCAAGTGTTCCCGGACGCATACGAGTCAATTTTTTATCTAAAAGTCCGTTTCCTTTATCAATATAAATATACTCTTCACGAGAAGTCGTTACATCAATAAACGGTGGCTTAAACTCCATTAACGGATCAATATTATCGTATAATTCCTGAATACTTTTCCCTTTTTGAGGCGGAATAAGTTCAAATGAGAATAAGGTATTTCCTTTGGCGTTTTCTATATGTTCTGTTACTTTCATTATTTAAGTTATGAGTTATGAATTATGAGTTTTGAGTTATTTGTGTAAAAAATCTGAATCAAAAAACATAATCAAATAATCTTATTTTGTTTCAAGTTTCAGGTTTCAAGTTTCACGTTGCTTTAGAGAACCTGAAACTTGAAACCTGAAACAAATAAAACTTTCTTAATCTGCTATATTAGGGTTTAACCATTTGCTTGCATATTCAGTTGAGACGCTGCGTCGCTTCGCGTAATCGACCACCTGATCTTCTTTTATTTTTCCAAGTCCGAAATACCTGCTTTTTGGATTTCCGAAATAATATCCGGAAACCGATGAGGCTGGCCACATCGCCATGCTTTCGGTCAGTGTTACTCCAATTTCTTCGGCTACATTTAAAAGCTTCCAAATTGTCGGTTTTTCCAAGTGATCCGGACAAGCCGGATAACCCGGAGCTGGACGAATTCCTTTATAATTTTCTTTAATCAACTCTTCGTTTGTTAAAGATTCTTCTGCATCATAACCCCAGAAATCTTTACGAACTCTTTCGTGAAGATATTCGGCGAAAGCCTCAGCAAAACGATCTGCTAATGCCTTAACCATAATCGAATTATAATCATCCAAATCCTTCTCAAATTCAGCTGCCCATTCGTCTACACCAAAACCGGTTGTCACACAAAAAGCTCCAATATAATCCTCTATTCCGCTTTCTTTTGGCAGAATAAAATCAGACAATGCAATATTCGGCGCGCCTTTTGTCTTTTGTGATTGCTGACGAAGCGTTAAGAATTTCTCCAAAACTTTTCCGTTTTCATCACGCAATTCGATATCGTCATCATCAACCTGATTCGCAGGAAAAATGCCGTAAATACCTTTTGCTTGTAGTTTTTTCTCAGCCAAAATTACTTTCAACATCGCCTGAGCATCTGCAAAAAGAGAAGTTGCTTCTTTACCCACAACCTCATCCGTTAAAATCGCAGGATATTTTCCGTGCAATTCCCAAGTTTGAAAAAATGGCGTCCAGTCGATATACGGAACCAAAACATCCAGATCAACTTCAACTGTCTGTTTACCAATAAATTTTGGTTTTGTTGGAGTGTATTCGCTCCAGTCTAACTGCATTTTATTTTTACGCGCATCTTCAATGCTTAAGAAGTTTTTATCTCTCGAACGATTCAAAAACGTTTCTCTAAACGAATCGTATTCTGCACGAATATCGCTCGCATATATTTTACGGTTATGATCCAATAAATTTCCTGCAACAGTCACGGCGCGCGAAGCATCGTTTACGTGAATTACAGTTTCTCTATATTGTGGCGCGATTTTCACGGCGGTATGCGCGCGCGAAGTGGTTGCACCACCAATCATAATCGGAATTTTAATTCCTTGTTTGTCTAATTCTTTGGCCAGATAAACCATTTCGTCAAGCGAAGGTGTGATCAGTCCGCTTAGTCCAATAATATCAACATTATGTTCAATCGCAGCCGCAATAATTTTTTCCGGAGGCACCATAACACCAAGATCTACAATCTCGTAATTGTTACAAGCCAAAACCACCGAAACAATATTTTTACCAATATCGTGAACGTCCCCTTTTACGGTCGCCATCAATATTTTTCCATTTCCTTGTTTGTCTCCGGCTTGTTTGCTTGCTTCGATATAAGGCAATAAATAAGCAACGGCTTTTTTCATTACACGCGCTGATTTTACCACCTGAGGCAAGAACATTTTTCCGCTTCCGAATAAATCTCCAACCACATTCATTCCGGTCATCAAATTGATTTCGATAACTTCAATTGGTTTAGTTGCTGCCAAACGAGCTTCTTCAACATCTTCTTCAATAAAAGCATCAACTCCTTTTACCAATGAATGCGTAATTCTTTCCTGAACCGTTCCTAAACGCCATTCCTGAATCGCTTTTTCATCTGATTTTACTTCGCCTTTTACGTTCTCAGCAAAATCCAAAAGTCTTTCAGTTGCATCATCACGTCTGTTCAAGATTACGTCTTCAACGTGTTCTAATAAGTCTTTCGGGATATCATCATAAATCGAAAGCATCTCCGGATTCACAATTCCCATTGTCATTCCGTTCTTGATCGCATGGTATAAAAACACCGAGTGCATCGCTTCACGAACCGTGTCATTTCCTCTAAAAGAAAACGAAACGTTACTTACTCCACCACTGATATGCGCATGAGGCAAGTTATCTCGAACCCATTTTGTACCTCTAAAAAAGTCCAAAGCATTCAAGCGATGTTCTTCCATTCCGGTTGCAACGGGAAAAATATTTAAATCGAAAATGATATCCTGTGGAGGAAAACCAACTTTGTTAACCAAAATATCATACGAACGCTGACAAATTTCAACTCGTCGATCGTAATTATCGGCCTGACCTACTTCGTCAAAAGCCATAATAATAGCCGCAGCTCCGTAACGTTTAATTAATTTGGCGTGATGAATAAAGGCTTCTTCGCCTTCTTTCAACGAAATCGAGTTGACAACACTTTTTCCCTGTACTACTTTAAGACCCGCTTCGATGATTTCCCATTTCGAACTGTCAATCATAATCGGCACTCTCGAAATATCCGGTTCTGATGCAATTAAATTCAGGAATTTTGTCATCGCCTGAACACCATCAAGCATTCCTTCATCCATATTAATATCGATGA
Source organism: Flavobacterium sp. LC2016-12 (assembly GCF_015351595.1). Classification (GTDB taxonomy): domain Bacteria; phylum Bacteroidota; class Bacteroidia; order Flavobacteriales; family Flavobacteriaceae; genus Flavobacterium. The sequence continues at coordinate 3,761 of NZ_JADKPT010000010.1, forward strand.
TTTGTGCTCCACCTTCTACTTGTTGTCTTGCAATATCAAGCGCCTCGTCATATTTCTCTTCCTTGATTAAGCGAAGGAATTTTCGTGAACCCGTTACATTCGTACGCTCCCCAACGTTTACAAAAACACTTTCGGGCGTAATAATCAACGGTTCTAATCCTGCTAATACAAGGTCTCTTCTTTTTTCTGCCATTTTCTTTTTAAGTTACTAAGATTCTAAGTTGCTTAGATTCTGAGTTTTTTTATTCTTTGTTTTCTTTCCTGCAATCCCGAAGCTTCGGGACAAAACCTTGTAGGTATATTCGTTTTTAATAATCTTATTTTGGGCGTGTCCCAAGGGCCGGGCTATCCGTTCCTAGTCCTCGCACTTCCTTCGTCAGGCTGTGGGCTATCCACTTCTATCCCTCACGCAAACTCAGTTTCAAAAGATGATTTATATTTTCACGATTTCAATTGCCGTTTTTGAAATAAATTTTTCAAATCTTTGAACCAATTTTTATATTTCGTTCCTACGGAACTCTTGTTTTGTGTCGTTTATCATTTTCAACGGAATAAATTCCGTTGCTACCAACATTTCGTTCCTCCGGAACTTTTTTAAAGAGATTTTCACTCTATACTTCCTTTAAAGTTTTCAAAACCTTACAAGTTTGTTATTAACTTTTAATCAGTAAAAACATGTTTCTCAAACCCTCCATAAAACACCTTTTCTATCCAGTTCTTAAATTCTAAATTGGTCGTAATATGATATATTTTACCATTACTTTCTATTTTGAATTTTTCGTTATTATCAATCTTGCTTTTAATACTTTTTAATTCTGAAACACAATACATATAGGGACTCATGGTATCATACCAATTAGAGTTTAAAAATGCGTTAAAAACTTCTCCGTTTTCTGAATACACTATATGCTCTGCTTTTTCCATTAAATAGTTTAAACTTTAGAACCAACTACTAAATTTATACCTACATGGTTTTAGAAACCTTGTAGAAAATGAAAATTATTATGCCAATACCGGCGCCACTCTAGGCTTATAATCCTTCGCCACCTCAGCAATTAATCGAATATGATCCGGAGTTGTTCCGCAACAACCGCCGATGATGTTGATTAAATTATCGTCTAAATATTCTTTGATTAAGGCCTGAGTTTGTTCTGGTGTTTCATCATATTGTCCGAATGCGTTTGGTAATCCCGCATTTGGATGTGCTGAAACGTTGAACTGTGTATGCTGTGATAATGTTTTTAAATACGGTTTTAATAAATCGGCTCCAAGAGCGCAATTGAATCCAACACTTAATAACGGAATATGTGACACTGAAATAAGGAAAGCTTCAACGGTTTGTCCAGAAAGTGTTCTTCCTGAAGCATCGGTAATCGTTCCTGAAACCATGATTGGAATATCAAGATTACGTTCGTCTTTTACTTCTTCGATTGCGAAAAGTGCTGCTTTTGCATTTAAAGTATCGAAAATAGTTTCTACCAAAAGTAAATCACATCCGCCATCCATTAAAGCTTCCACTTGTTGTTTATATGCGATACGCAAATCATCAAATGTTACGGCTCTGTAACCCGGATCGTTTACGTCTGGAGACATACTTGCCGTTCTGTTTGTCGGTCCGATTGAACCGGCAACGAAACGTGGTTTGTCTGGGTTTTTAGCTGTGAATTCATCTGCTACCTGACGCGCAATTTTAGCCGATTCGTAGTTTAATTCGTAAACTAAATCTTCCAGGAAATAGTCGGCCATACCGATTGTAGTTCCTGAAAAAGTATTGGTTTCTACAATGTCTGCGCCTGCATCAAAATACGCGGCGTGAACATCGCGGATCGCTTGTGGTTGTGTTATGGATAGTAAATCGTTGTTTCCTTTTAACGGATGCGGAAAATCTTTGAAACGCTCTCCTCTGAAATCTTCTTCTGAGAAATTATAGCGTTGCAACATTGTTCCCATTGCTCCATCAAGGATTAGGATATTTTTTTTAATTGCTTCCTGAATTGTTATTGCCATTTTTTTTGTCTTTTGCCACGAAGGCGCTAAGACACTAAGCTTTTTTTAATTTTTATTATCTTCATACCTAACAGGTTTTGAAAACCTGTTAGGATACGTGGTTTGATTCACATTGATCCCAAGAATTCACTACTGCTATCTAATTAGCCCCGATGGGAGCAAATATCCTTTTATCCGCCGCGGCGGATAAAAGATATTGTGGACAGCGGGAACGATGTTGGCATAAATGCGCCAATAATTCGCTCATTAAACTGTGAATTCAGTAAAATAATATTGTAAGGTTGTCAGGAAAAGTTGAGGAAATACTTTATGTATTTGTGTTATCTATCTTTAATACTATGAACTAGTGTAAAGTAGAATTTAGCACCTTCTTTATGATAAAGGGTTGCTAAGGTTTCATCGGGTCTATCCCTCCGCCTTTCGTGATAACTTTCAATAAATTTAGGAACGGTGCAAAGGTATGAAATAGGGTTGCGAATTGCAAGTTTTTTTTTGAAGGTTCTGAGGGGCTAAGATTCTGAGGTTCTAAGGTTTTTTTTGAAGGTACTGAGATGCTAAGATAATAAGGTGCTAAGTTTGGCTTTTGTTTTTCAAATATAGCCCGCGGTTTCAACCACGGGGAACGTATTGTGATAATTCGTTTGTGTTGTGATCATGTACATTGATTATACGTTGTGTCTATATGTTGCGGTAATGCGATGTGTGTATGCATTGCGTTCCAGTGGTTGAAACCACTGGCTATGTTTTATATGCTTTATAAAAAAAAACTCAAACTTTTAGTTTGAGCTTTTTATATAAAATCTTAGAGTCTAGCATCTCAGAATCTTAGTAACTTAGACTATCGCCTTCACAACTGCTTTCGGTGCTTCTTTACGTGTTCCGTCAAAACCGTCTACTCCAGAAACTGTGGTATATTTCAATACGTATTTTTTACCTGGATTAATAATTTGGTATGCGGCCTGGCACATTAAAGTTGCTTCGTGGAAACCACAAAGAATCAATTTTAATTTTCCTGGATATGTGTTTACGTCTCCAATGGCAAAGATTCCCGGAATATTGGTCTGGTAATCTAAGGCGTTGTTTACTTTAATTGCATTTTTCTCGATATCTAATCCCCAGTCTCCAATTGGACCTAATTTTGGTGTTAATCCAAAAAGCGGTATGAAATAGTCACATTCGATTTTACGGTGTGCACCGTTTTCTTCGATATCTAACGATTCAACATGCTCAGCACCGTTGATTCCGATAACTTCTGCAGGTGTAATTAATTTGATTTTTCCAGCTGTTTTTAGTTCCTGTACTTTCTCTACAGAATCTAAAGCTCCTCTAAATTCGTTTCTTCTGTGAATTAAAGTTACTTCTGAAGCTACGTTTGCCAAGAAAATACTCCAGTCTAAAGCTGAATCTCCTCCTCCTGCAATTACAACTCTTTTATCTCTGAATTTCTCTGGATTTTTGATGAAGTATTTTACTCCTTTATCTTCGTAAAACTCGATATCTTCAATAAGTGGCTTGCGTGGCTCAAAACTTCCTAAACCTCCTGCGATAGCGATAACCGGCGCGTGAAATTTAGTTCCTTTATTTGAGGTTACAATGAAACTTCCGTCTTCTTGCTTGTCGATTGTTTCAGCTCTTTCTCCTAATGTATAACCTGGCTCAAACTGCTTAATTTGTTCTTGTAAGTTATCAATTAAATCTCCTGCTAAAACTTCCGGGAAACCAGGGATATCATAAATAGGCTTCTTTGGATACAATTCTGAAAGTTGTCCTCCTGCTTGTGGTAAAGCATCTAAAATATGACATTTTAATTTCAATAGTCCTGCCTCGAAAACGGCAAATAAACCTGTAGGGCCTGCTCCAATTATAAGTATATCTGTTTTAATCATTATGGTTGTTGTTTATAATCATTCTTAATAATACAAAGAAACGAATAAATTATTCTTTAATCAATGATTTTTATCATTATTCATTTCTCTTGTGTGCTACTCTTTATTTTTAAGGGAAGATGTAATTTCGTTCATTCTTTTAACCTTTTCTTCAAAATCGCCTTTTAAAGTTTTCCTGTATTCGTTCAGATTTTCTACCATTTGGTTTATGTCTTCGGGAATTACCTCTTCGAAAAACTCACGCAATCTTTTAGCTGTTGTTGGCGATTTTCCGTTAGTCGAAATGGCGATTTTTACATTTCCTTTTGTCACGATTCCTCCTAAATAATAATCACATAAATCTGGCGTATCGGCGATATTGCAAATCAAATAACGCTTTCGGGACAAATCGTATACTCTTTTGTTGACTTTTAAATCATCCGTACAAGCGATTACCATATGGCGTTTTTTGAGCATTTTCTTTTTGAACTTCGCTTCCGTCAATTTAATTGAAGGATGATTTTCGGCTAAAACTTTAATTTCTAAATGAAAGTCGGGCGCTACGACCTCAACATTTGCATTTGGACTTGACTTTAGCAAAAAAGAAAGCTTCTCTAATCCGACATTTCCTCCACCCACAATCAACACATTCAGATTGTGAAGCTTTAGGAATATTGGATATAATTCATTCTGTTCCATTTTAATTTATTTTCAACTAATCAAAATTAGATGATTTATTTTTAACAGCATTGGTTTTAAAATCCAATGTTATAACCATGTGTACACCAGATTGAAATTTGAACGTTTATTTGCCGGGCGTACATCGGGTTGAAACCCGACGCTACAATATTGTTCATCCCTCCGGGATTTTATTATGTCACGTGTTCACATTGTGTCCATCAGGTTGAAACCTGACGCTATGTTTCTCTTCGGAACTTTATCTTGTAATTTCTTTCGACAAAAATTCTTCGTAAAAGCCTTTTAATTTGTTACTTTCTCTGACAACTTCTCCGAGAACAATAATTGCTGGCGAACTCAGTTGCTTCTCTTTTACAATTTCTAAAATTGAATTTACTGTTCCAACTCCTACTTTTTCTTCTGAAGTTGTTCCGTTTTGAATGATCGCTACGGGCAAATCTCCTTTGGCTTCTTTTTGAAACAAATCGATAATTTGAGGCAATTTGTGCATTCCCATCAAAATTACAACTGTTGCGGATGACTGTGCGGCCAAAGCTACATCTGCAGATAATTTTCTGTCAGAAGTTGTGCCTGTAATCGCCCAGAAACTTTCTGAAACACCTCTTTTTGTAATCGAAATTCCCAGACTTGCAGGAACTGCTACTACCGAAGAAATTCCAGGAACGACAGCCGTCTCGATTCCGAAGCTTTCAATAAATTCTACTTCTTCGCTTCCACGCCCAAAAATAAACGGATCCCCGCCTTTTAACCGAACTACATGTCCGTAAGTCAAAGCATTGTCAACAATTAATTGATTGATCTGATCTTGCGTATAAGCGTGATTCCCAATTTTTTTACCAACAAAAATTCTAATTGCATTTTTGGGTGCGTAAGCTAGTATTTCTACATTGGCCAATGCATCATACAAAACCACATTCGCTTCAGCCAATGCTTTTGCGCCTTTCAGCGTAAGCAAATCCGGATCGCCGGGACCTGCACCGACTAAAGTTACTTTGGGTTTCATTGTATTAAGCATTTGCTAATTCCTGAGCTCTGTATTTTTCAATTGTATCAAAAAATGCAATTCCTTCCTGAATGTATTGTTTTGCAAAAGCTTCTGAAGGATCATTTTGATTGATTTGATACACTAATTCTTTGAATGATGTTGCCAATTCGATTTTACCTGTTACGATGAAAACGTTATCAAACAAATCAACAATTCCTGCATGATTGTTTGTTTTCTCATTTTCTGAAAGCAATAAAGCTTTAGCTCCATTTACAAATCCTGCGTAAGCGTGATAAATAGCATCTGACCATTTTCCTTCGTCGAAAGATTCTTGTGCGAAAGTCAATTTATCTTTTGCTTCTAATAATAAAGTCGCCACTAAATCGATCACAACACCAGCACATTCTCCAACTCCAACTGCTTTTACATAGTTGTCAGCGTTACCCCAGTCCACAAAATCAGCTTCTGTTAAATTGGTTACATCTGCGAAAGGTTTCAAAATTTCATAGAAATATTTTTCTCCTTTTTGATCGTAATAGTTTAGGAATTTTTCTCCATTTGCATTTTTGTCAAAATCATTTAAGATCGTACGCAATGCATCCGGACCTCTTCTACTTGGAATTTTGATTACTTTATCAGCAAAACGTCCTTCTCCGTTTCCTAATCTTCCTCCACCTAATAATACCTGCAAAGCCGGAGCTACTAATTTTCCAGAATTAATAGACATTCCCTGAAAACCAATTGCCGACATATTGTGTTGGCCACAAGCATTCATACAACCAGAAATTTTAATTTCGATTTCACGGTTATTTAAATACTGCGGATATTCAGCATTTATTACTCTTTCTAATTCTTCTGCAATACCGGTACTACTTGCAATCCCCAAGTTGCAAGTATCAGTACCAGGACATGCCGTAATATCTACAGTAGAATTATAACCCAAATGAACAAAGTCTAATTTGGCTAATTCCTGATAAAAGAAAGGAAGATTCTCTTCTTTTACGTGACGTATTACAATATTTTGACGCAATGAAAAACGTAATTCATTTGCAGCGTAATTTTTAATTAAAGCGGCTAATAATCTGGCTTTATCAGTATAAAAATCTCCCAATAAAACTTTGATTCCAATCGCGTAATAACCGGCTTGTTTTTGAGCAATTACATTTGATTTTTTCCACGCTTCATAAGCTTTGGTATCTTCAATTGTAACTTGCGGAACCTCTAATAAAGGCTCTGCAATTGGTCCGTCAAAAGCGGTTGTATCAATTTCGTATGTTTCAAAAGCGATTGCTTTTTTCTCTTTTTCAACCAAATCAAGAAAAACATCTCTTCCCATTTCTTTGATTAAGAATTTCATACGCGCTTTCATTCTTTTTGCACGTTCTCCGTATCTGTCAAAAATACGGATGATTCCTTCTGCTGTCGGGATGATTTCGTTTGCCGGTACAAATTCTGAAAGTAATTCAGCATGTGCTGGCTGAGATCCTAAACCTCCACCAAACATGATTTTGAATCCACGTTGTCCGTCAACGATTTTTGGAATAAATCCTAAATCGTGTAAATAACTCAAAGCGGTATCTTCATCAGATGATGAGAACGAAATTTTGAATTTACGTCCCATTTCCTGACAAATCGGGTTTCTTAATAAATATTGAAACAAAGCGTGTGCGTAAGGCGAAACATCAAATGGTTCGTTTACGTCTACACCAGCTAATTCACTTCCTGTAATATTACGGACAGTGTTTCCACAAGCTTCACGCAAGGTCACATCATCTTTAGCCAAATTTGCCCAAAGTTCCGGAGTTCTGTCTAAACTCACATAGTGAATCTGAATATCCTGACGCGTTGTAATGTGCAAACGTCCTGTAGAATATTCATCAGAAACTTTAGTAATACGTACCAATTGTTCGCTGGTTACTTTACCGTAAGGTAATTTAATACGAATCATTTGAACGCCTTCCTGGCGTTGTCCGTAAATTCCACGTGCTAAACGAAGACTACGAAAACGCTCATCATCAATTTTTCCTCCACGGAATAAATGAATCTTTTTTTCTAAATCGATAATCTCTTTCTGAACTATCGGATTTTCTATTTCTGTTCTAAAACTTTCCATTTCTCTTTAGTTGTTGGTTGTCAGTTGTTGGTTGTTGGTTTGCTGGCAGAATAACTATCAACTAAAAACCATCAACTATCAACTAGCGAATGAATCCTACTCCTGCTGTTGTGTTTGTTGCCGTATCAATTAAGATGAAGGCTCCGTTTGATTTATTATCGTTATAGGCATCAAAATATAAAGGCTTGCTTAATTTGATGGTTACTTCTCCAATTTCGTTGATCGCCAATTGCGATGCTTCTTTGGTTCCTGAATAGTCAGTTGAGATTGTATTTTTAATACTTTCTACTTTTGCTAAAACTGAATTTGTGTTGTGTTGTACGATATATTTTGTACCTGCAACCAATTTTTTGCTGTCCATCCAACAAACCGTTGTATTGATTTCTTTTTCAATTTTTGGAAGCTCTGATGACTTTACAATCATATCGCCTCTTGTCACATTGATATCATTTTCTAATTCGATTGTGATAGATGAACCTGCAACGGCTTCATCAAATGTTTTATCGAAAAAATGTATTTTAGTAACTTTTGATTCGGTTAAAGAAGGAAGAACTGTGACAGCATCTCCAACTTTAATAGAGTTTCCGTATAATTTTCCAGCGTAACCTCTAAAATCGTGATATTCTTCTGTTTTTGGACGAATAACCGTTTGAACCGGAAAACGCGCTTTTCCTGCTTCAAAAACATCTGAAGAATGCAATCCTTCTAAATGTTCTAAAACCGTTTGACCTGTATACCAAGGCATATCTTTAGATTGATCCACTACGTTTCCACCGTTGATTGCGCTTAACGGAATGTAACTTACATTTTGTTCTTTGAAAGTACTTTTTGCATTTAATGCCTGAAAATCGGCTTTGATTTTATTGTAAACTTCTTCAGAATAATCAACTAAATCCATTTTATTAATCGCAACAATTACTTCTTTTACTCTCAATAAATTATTGATAAAAAAGTGACGGTACGTTTGCTCAATTACGCCTTTTCTGGCATCAATTAAAATGATAGAAACCTGAGAAGTAGAAGCTCCTGTAACCATGTTTCTGGTATATTCTACGTGACCCGGAGTATCGGCAATAATGTAACTTTTCTTTGCAGTCGAAAAATAAATGTGTGCAACGTCAATTGTAATCCCTTGTTCTCTCTCTGCTACTAATCCGTCAGTTGCCAAAGAAAAATCAAGATAATCGTACCCTTTTTGTTTACTGCTTTTTTCGATTGCTTCGATTTTATCTGTAGTCAAGGATTTTGTATCGTATAATAATCTTCCAATCAAAGTACTTTTTCCGTCATCTACACTTCCTGCTGTTGCTATTTTTAAAACTTCCATTCTTGTAATTTTGTTTCAGGTTTAAATTTGTTTCAAGTTTCAGGTTGTTTCCCTTTGAACTAAAATTTAAAACTGTATGTTTTTGTTTTTCTGATTTTGACTTTAATTACGTTCCGAATTGCATTAATAATTTACAATTCACAATTAATAATTAATTAAAAGTACCCTTGTTGTTTTCTTTTCTCCATTGCAGCTTCAGAACGTTTGTCATCAATTCTGGCTCCTCTTTCAGAAATAGTTGAAGTTCTGATTTCTCCAACAACTTCCTGAATGGTTGCGGCGTAAGATTCAACAGCGGCTGTACAACTCATATCTCCAACGGTTCTGAAGCGAACAATTCGTTCTTCGATTTGTTCGTCTTCTTCCTGGTACACAAAAGGAGAATGCGACCAGATTAAACCGTCTCTCAAAAAAACTTTTCTTTTATGTGAAAAATAGATTGATGGAATCTCGATGTGTTCTTTTTCGATATAACTCCAAACATCTAATTCTGTCCAGTTTGAAATTGGGAAAACACGAACGTTTTGACCATTTTCTATTTTTCCATTCAAAATATCAAACAATTCCGGGCGTTGATTTTTTTCATCCCATTGACCAAAATCGTCACGAACTGAAAAAATACGTTCTTTAGCTCTTGCTTTTTCTTCATCACGACGCGCACCACCAATACAAGCATCAAACTTAAATTCTTCAATTGCATCTAAAAGTGTGATCGTCTGCAAGCTGTTTCTACTAGAATATTTTCCAGTTTCTTCAACCACTTTTCCTTCATCAATAGCATCCTGAACATTACGAACAATCAACTCCAAACCTAATTCTTCTACTAATTTGTCTCTGAAAGCAATTGTTTCAGGAAAATTATGTCCCGTATCAACATGCAAAAGAGGAAACGGAATCTTTGCAGGGAAAAAGGCTTTTTGCGCCAAACGCACTAATGTTATAGAATCTTTTCCTCCAGAGAAAAGTAAAACCGGTTTGTCAAACTGTGAAATTACTTCTCTGAAAATGTATATTGCTTCACTCTCTAAAGCGTTTGTTTTTAATACTGAACTCATTTTGTTTTTTTGTTTCAAGTTGCAAGTTTCAGGTTGCAAGTTTTGTGGTGTACCCTGAAAATTTCAACTATTGTTTTATTCTAATTTCTTTATTCTTTTTCGCATCTCCATCGGGTTGAAACCCGACGTTACAATATGAAACGTTCCTCCGGAACTTAATCAAAAATCTTAATTCTTTGCTCTTTGTTCTATTTTCTTTATTCTATTCTCTTTACTCTTTCTTAGCGCTATGCAATCCACATTCTTTATGACTTGATTCCCACCACCATCTTCCGGCTCTGATATCTTCTCCCGGAAAAATGGCTCTTGTACATGGTGCGCATCCTATACTTACGAAACCTTGTTTGTGTAAGGTATTTTGAGGAACATTGTTTTCTGACAAATACGTTTCAACTTCCTCTAAAGACCATTTTAATAATGGATTGAATTTAATGATTTCGAAACCTCCGTCGTATTCAAATAGATTTAAATCTTGTCTGTTTTCCGATTGCTCCGCTCTTAAACCAGTGATCCAAACAGAATTTCCTGCTAAAGCTTTTCTTAAAGGAACGACTTTTCGGATGAAACAACATTCTTTTCTATTCTCAACCGAATCATAAAAACTATTCGGGCCTTTTTGTTTTAATAAATTTTCCACTGCTGTTGCTTCCGGAAAATAAACCTCAATTGGTCTTTTATACTTTTTTAATGTTTTATGAAAAACATCGTAAGTTTCCTGAAACAATCTTCCGGTATCCAGAGTAAAAACGGTAATATCAGTATTACTTTTTGCAATGAAATCTGTAATTACCTGATCCTCCTGACCAAAAGAAGTCGAAAAAATTACTTTCCCCGGAAATTCTTTAGCTAAAAAAACTAAAGTTTCGTCAAGTGAAAAATCCTTTGTTATATCTAATAATGATTCTATAATTGGTGCACTCATAATCTTTTTCCTTTCTAAAAAACTGCTTACAATAATTTAGATAATGTTTTTAAACTCAATAGTATTATTAAAATTCCAACTGCAATCATCATTGGTTTTCTTTTGATTTTATTTACCAGATAAGCTCCTAATGGCGCTGCAATTACACCTCCTAAAATCAAACCTATAATAACCTGCCATCCGTGGATTCCTCCAAAAAGCATGAACGTAATTCCGCTTGCAAATGAAATTGCAAATTCCGCAGCATTTACTGAACCTATTGTATATCTTGGATTTCTTCCTCTTCCTAACAATGTAGAAGTTACAATTGGACCCCAGCCTCCGCCACCTACAGCATCCATAAAACCTCCAAAGGTGGCTAAATATCCTAATTTTTTAGTTTTCTTTTTAGCAATGCTTTTGGCTAAAGCTTTTCTGATAATGATGATTGCCAAAACAATCATATAAACAGCTATGAACGGTTTTATAACATCTCCATTAATCACATCAGACAATAAATAAGCCCCTGTAATAGAACCCAAAACACCTGGAATCAACAAATGTTTTACTAACTTTTTATTGATATTTCCGAATTTATGATGTGAAATTGCCGACGCTCCAGTTGTAAACATTTCTGCCACGTGAACTCCTGTACTACTAATAACCGGCGGAACTCCATAAGCCAATAAAAAAGACGTCGAAGTTGCTCCATAACCCATTCCTAATGTCCCATCTACCAATTGAGCAAAAACTCCGATCGCAAAAAATATTAAAAACTCCTGATTAAATCCTGCAATTAGTCCATCTACTGAAAACTCAGCGTGGTGATTGTATATCAGTGTAGATAACAAACCTATTAATAAAACAACAGGAATTATAACCCATAACTTTTCTTTTACTGATCCTTCAGATCTAACCTCATAACTATTGATTTTCAATTCTTTTTCCATACTCCCAGGTTGGCTTTTACCGCAAAATCTATTACCCTATCGGCTTAATAGATTACTATGCAAAATTAATACTTATTTCTAAATATCAAAACTTTATTTAATTTTTTTACATCACTAACTCACTTTATGTTAAGCAAGAAGCTTTTTTGTCTACTTTCTAAAACAACTTATTAACTAAGAAACTGTATCACACTGTATTACAACCAAATAAACTATTGATAATATGCGTTTACAAATATAACATTTTAAAGCCTACCATTTCTATAGGATAATTGTAAAATTGTTATTATTTTTACGGCAAATTTTTAATATGGATTTTCAAATCGGTCTTGTAATTGCGGGTTTACTCGTTGGTTTCGTAGTGGGGTTGACAGGTGTTGGCGGCGGTTCTTTAATGACTCCTATTTTATTGTGGTTTGGAATTCCTCCAACAACAGCCGTAGGTACCGATTTATTATATGCGGCATTTACCAAAATGGGAGGCGTATTTGTGCATCATAAAAAAAGCAATATCAATTGGCAGATAACGGGCTGGCTTACTTTAGGCAGTGTTCCTGCCGCCTTACTTACTTTATGGATTTTACATAGCATTAAAACCGATATTTCTACTATAAATGCTGTAATCAAATACAGTTTAGGCTGGGCACTTCTTTTTACATCAATAGCGATTTTATTCAAAAAGAAATTGTTAGTTTTTTCTCAAAAACATGCCGGAGACAAATTTCATAGCGAAAGTCATACTCAAAATATGCTGACTATTGGAATTGGTGTATTATTGGGTGCAACCGTAACACTTACTTCTATTGGAGCGGGAGCGTTAGGAACCGTTACTTTATTTTTCCTTTATCCACTTTTGCCAACGCCTCGTTTGGTTGGAACCGAGATTGCCCATGCCGTTCCTTTAACGCTTGTTGCCGGAATTGGACATGCCTCAATGGGGAACTTAGATTTAGGATTATTAGGTCAATTATTAATGGGATCACTTCCCGGGATTTTTATGGGAAGTATGTTAAGCGGAAAAGTACCCGATTTATTTCTGAGAAACGCTATTGCAGTAATGCTTTTTATGGCAGGCTATAAATTAGTTTTCTAAAAGAAGGAATCCTTAAAATATAAAAAAGACCTTTTCATTAATTTGAAAAGGTCTTTTTTATTATGATTTGTTGTGAACAGAAACGCTTAAAAAGCAATATCTGCCAATGAATTACTTTCAAGAATTTTAAGCGTGTTATCTCTAACCTCAGTCATTAAACGTCTGGCTGCACAAGTTGATTCGTCGTCACAATCATCACATTTTTCATAAAAATTATGACTGGCGCAAGGTAACAGTGCAATTGGTCCTTCAAGAATTCGGTACACTTTGGCCATACTAATATCTTTTGGATCTTTGATCAGATAATATCCACCGCCTTTTCCTTTTTTTGCTCCAAGAAAACCGGAGTTCCGAAGCAGTAATAAAATACTCTCCAAAAATTTAATCGAAATATGTTCGCTTTTGGCAATTTCAGCAATTTGTACCGGTTCGTTGTTCTCGCGTCTGGCTAAATAAGTTAAAGCTTTAATTCCGTATTTTGTTTTCTTTGAAAGCACGTGTATAATTTTAGATTGTTGAGTTTAGATTTTAGATTGATTGCTTACATCTAAAAAATCAACATATTTTCTAGTACAAAAATATACTTTTTGGACGAGAATAATAATATAATGAGCAACTAAATTCTACCAAATTGGTATAGTTTAAATTAATTCGGTTTCAGGAATACCAATTAAGTTAAAATCATGAAAAGATTTTACACTTTCATCCAACCCTTTTTTACTAACAACATAGGTATCAGAAATAGAATCGTGCCATCCTCTTGAGCCTCCTAAGAAAGTAAAGGCATCAAAAGGAATGTACCGGCATAAACTTCTTTTAAAAATTGTTCCAAAGCTTGGTTTTTCTCCATTTTCATCTACAACAACAGAACCTGTAATAAATTTACCTACAGATCGTCCAAACAATCCTTCCATGACAGTGTAATAAATTATGGACACCGTAATAGCTACTAAATTCCATCCCAAGTCGCCCAAACTGTCAACCCAAAGACCAAGTGCAGTCATTCCTAATAAATTGGTCAAAATTCCTAATACAATACCAATTGCAAATAAAACAACAAAAAAAGAGACAAGATCAATAATGTAATTCAAAAAACGAGTCCCGCTGGACACCAATAATGTATCATCTAAAATGTAAGTAGAATTACTCATAAGCGATAAAGTTTGATTTAAGGTTAAATATATCTTTTTGATTTCGTTATAAACAAAAATATACTTTTTACTGAAACAATTATAAAAACAAAAAACGATTTTTTAACAGTAATAAATTTACAGTCAAAAAATCGTTTTTTTGTTTTAAACTTCTGCAGAGATTAAAAAAGCATTTTCTGCTTTCTTATAAAAATTGTGATTTTGCCTCTGAAGAATAGTATTCGTTATTTTTAAATCAATGAACCATTTATCAATTGGTTTATTTGGGTCATTTTCTCCAAAGTACAATTTAATTTCGCAATTTGGAACTTCCGTTTCATATCGTAATCGGGTTGATGAAACGGCAAATAAATAAGTAGCTTTTAATCCTTTTAAAGAAGCTTTCCAGGCAATTGTACCTCCAATGCTAAATCCCAAAACTGTTACTTTATCAGTTTCTAATTTTAATAAAGTTTCAACTGCTTTATCAATTCCTTCATTGAGAAATTGTTTATGAATATCGGCTTCCGTAAGATTGGAAGCATCAATATTGGCTAATTCAAGAACATCATAATACTGAATCTCAAATTTAGACCGCAATGCATTTCTATAGTAGTTTATCCATTCCGGATGTTGCCCTCCAAATAAATCGGACAGGATGAGTAGTTTTGGTTTAGCCATACTATAAAAATATGATTTTAGATATCAGATTCAAAATCCAATATCTAAAATCATAAATCTAAATTCCTTAAGAAAGTGCCTGATCTAAATCGGCTATAACATCTTTTACCGTTTCTAAACCTACAGAAACACGTACTAAACCTTCTGTAATTCCAACTGCTAACTTTTCTTCAACAGACAATTTACTGTGTGTGGTTGATGCTGGATGTGTTACAATTGTTTTTACGTCTCCAATATTTGCAGAAAGTGAACATAATTTAATTTTGTCCAAAAATTTTCTACCTGCTTCAAGGCCACCTTTAATTTCAATCGCAATAATATTACCTCCTAAAAGCATTTGTTTTTTAGCAATCTCATATTTTGGATGTGACTTTAAGAAAGGATATTTCACACTTGCTACATTTGGATGTGCTTCTAAAAACTCAGCCACTTTTAAAGCATTTTCGCAATGTTTGTCAACGCGAACAGCCAAAGTTTCTAAACTTTTTGACAAAACCCACGCATTAAAAGGTGACATTGCCGGTCCGGTATTTCTTGAAAACAAGTATATCTTACGAATCAATTCAGCATCTCCAACTGCAACCCCTCCTAATACACGACCTTGTCCGTCTATTAATTTTGTTGCCGAGTGAATTACGATATGAGCACCGTATTTAATAGGCTGTTGAATGTATGGAGTAGCAAAACAGTTATCAATTATTAAAATCAGATTGTGCTTTTTCGCAATTTGACCCAACAATTCCAAATCAATTACATCTACACCAGGATTTGTTGGTGTTTCAGCATATAAAATTTTAGTGTTTGGTTTAATAAAACTTTCAATCGTTTCCGGCTGATTGATATCAAAATAAGAAGTTTCGATTTTCCATTTTGGAAAATAAGTCATGAATAAAGCGTGAGTTGATCCAAAGACGCTTCCCGCAGAAACAATGTGGTCACCAGATTCTAACAATCCTGCAAACGTAGAATATATTGCAGCCATTCCGGTTGCAAAAGCATAACCAGCTTCTGCACCTTCCATTGCGCAAACTTTGTCAACAAATTCTGTTGTATTTGGGTTGCTAAAACGAGAGTAAATATTACGTACTTTTTCCTCTGTGAAAGACGCTCTCATATCTTCTGCATCCTCAAATACAAAACTTGATGATAAATACAAAGGAGTTGAATGTTCCTGAAATTGTGTTTTTTCTAAATGTGTACGGATGGCTTGGGTTTCAAAACCAAATTCTTGTTCGTTCATTATGTTTGTTTTTTTGTTTGCTTCGCCAGTTCGGCTAAAGCCTCGTGTCATGTTTCAAGTTTCAAGTTCCTGCGATGCGCATAAAGCTTGATTTAAAACACAAACTAAATTAAGTAGTTATTTATTCGCCAATCTAAAAATTATCTAATTCTCTAATTGACTCATTTTCTAATTTATAGTATTTCGTTGTTCAGGACAACTTTGTATTTGATGGTTGCTGTTGGCTCAACTGTTTTGGCAACTGAACAATATTTCTCAAAAGAAAGCTGCGCGGCGCGCTGTGCTTTTTCAGGATTGATATCACCTTCTAAATAAAAAACCACATCAATTTCTTTAAAAGGTTTTGCTTCGTCAATCTGCACACGCGTTCCTTCAACCTCAGCGTTAAAAGAAGTGATTTCCTGACGTTGCTTCTTTAAAATCGAAATCATATCAATCGCGCTGCATCCTGCAACGCCCATCAATACTAATTCCATTGGACTTGCACCTAAATCGCTTCCGCCAAATTCAGCTCTGCTATCAACATCAACTACATGACCTCTTTCATTTTTTAGTTTGAAATGAAACGCGTCGTTTACTCTGTTTAAGGTTACTTTCATTTTTTTTGTTTTTTGTTTTTGTTTATTCTCGCTATTTCAATACAAATAAGAAAAGTAATATCGAAATAAGCCAAAATATATAATTAAACCACCCATCTTTAAATAATGTTTTATCCATTGTCCAAAAAGTATCCATACCATTTCGTTCAAATTCCATATAAAACAACCTACTTAACCCATAATAGATTCCTTGAGCAATCAATGGAACAAATAGAGAATTGATAGCGGTATTTTTCACAATATTATTTATAGTGCAAACTGATGCAATTATGAATAAAATTATGTTTAAAATCAATATTCTAAGAAACCATTTCTTAGTATCCAATTTACTTTTATCAAATAAAAATATAATTGTCACATTCATTCCGATCAAAATAAAAATGACATTCATACTTATTTTTTCTAATTATGATCTAAAATCTAAAATCAATATTATCCTTTATCAGATAATCTCAAAATATCTCCAAAAACTCCTCTCGCTGTAACCGCAGAACCTGCACCGGCTCCCTGAATTACAATTGGACGATCTCCGTAAGATTCTGTATAAATTTCGAAGAAAGAATCTGAACCTTTCAATCCGCCTAGCGCAGTATCAGAAGGAACTGAAACTAATTTCACTTCTAAATTTCCTTTATCATTTTGCAAATCTCCAGACAGTTCACCAATGTATCTTAGTACGTGATTTGGCTTTTGATCTGCTTTTATTTTATCATAAATTGGATCGAATTCTTTTAATTTAGTTAAGAAATCAGAAACATTTCCTTCTCTTAAATGTTCCGGAATTAAATTCTGAATGGAAATTTCTTCAAATTCATTTTGCAGATCCAATTCTCTTGCTAAAATCAATAATTTTCTTCCCACATCATTTCCGCATAAATCCTCACGCGGGTCTGGCTCTGTATATCCGTTATCAATTGCCTCCTTTAAAATTTCGCTAAACGGAACATCTTTTGCAGAGAAATTATTAAATAAATAACTCAATGTTCCAGAGAAAACTCCTTTAATTTTGGTGATATTTTCACCTGAAAGGTGTAATAATTTTATAGTATCAATTAATGGCAAACCTGCACCAACATTGGTTTCATATAAATAATTCTTCTGGTTTTCAGCAAGAGATTTTCTCAATTCTTTATAAAAACCATAGCTCAATGTATTGGCTACTTTATTAGAAGAAATCAAATCAAAACTGCCTTCTACAAGCGGAATATAATTTTCTACAAAAGAAGCACTTGCTGTATTATCAATGGCAATTAAGTTCTCTAAATGATGTTGGTTTGCATACGCAATAATGTCCTGGATAGTATAAGCAAGACCTTCTTTTTCAATCTCTGTTTTCCAGTTTGAAGTTACGCCGTTTTTATTTAAAAGTAATTTTTTAGAATTAGCAATTGCAAAAACATTTAGCTTAACATCTTTTCTTTTTTCGATAGCTGCAGCCGATTCTAAAATCTGATTGATTAAAGTTCCGCCCACTAAACCGTGACCAATAATCGCAATGTTGATTTTTTTAGAAACTCCAAAAATTTCACCGTGAATTACGTTTAAAGCTTTATTTAGTTCCGATTTTTTAACCACCAAACTCACGTTTTTACCCGTAACAGTGTTGTTAAACAAGATTGGAACAATTTTATTTTTAATTAAAGCAGTGTAAGGCTTATGGAAAGTACTCAAATCCTGACCAATAATCGAAATTACTGATACGTTATCTGTTACTGTAATTTGGTTTACATCTTTAGAATAAAAGTCATTTTCAAATTCTTTTTCTAATTCAACCATTGCCGTTGTTGCTTTTTCTGTAGCTACAACCAATCCAATTCCTCTTTCTGATGAACCTTGTGAAATAATACTCACACTGATATTATTATCGCCCATTACTTTAAAAATCCTGGCATCCACACCAGCTTTTCCAAGTAATCCGCGACCTTCAAGATTTACTAAGGAAACATTTTCTAAAACAGAAAGCGTTTTGATTCCTTCTTTAGTTGAATCAGAAGTAATTAAAGTTCCGCGGTTTTCATGATTGAATGTATTTAAAATACGAAGCGGAATATTTTTTTCCAATAAAGGAATAATTGTTTTAGCGTGAAGAATTGTTGCGCCAAAATTCGCTAATTCATTCGCTTCGTTAAACGAAAGAAATTCGATTTTTTTAGCATCAGCAACCAAATCAGGATTTGCTGTGTAAATTCCGTCAACGTGTGTAAAGTTTTGAAGTTCTTCAGCGTTTAAATAATTTGCGATTAACGAAGCTGTATAATTGCTACCGTTTCTTCCTAAAGTTGTCGTATCGTTATTGTTATTTGAACCAATAAAACCGGTTACAATATTCACTGTTGATCCATTATGTTCTTTAAAATAATTGATAACATTTTTCTTGGAAAGTTGCTCTAAAGGCTGTGCATCTCCGAATTTAGAATCGGTTTTTAATAAATCTCTTGAATCAACAAAATTCGCAGGGATTCCTTTTTCTTTTAAAATGGCTGTCAATAATTTAGCCGAAAGCAATTCACCTTTAGCTAAAATCTGATCTTTAATTTTGTTGCTGTAATCACCAATTAAGCTTACTCCTTCAAACAGTTTATCTAAAATATTGAACTCTTCAGAAAAATCTACCTGAGGATAATCTGAAATTTGATAGGTTTTAAAGTTTTCTAACAAGATTTTATAATTACCGTTTTTAGCAGCAATTTTTAAAATATATTCTAATTCATCCGTAGCATCTCCTCGAGCCGAAACTACAACGGCGATATTTTCGCCCTGATTTACTTTATCTGAAATTATGGAAACAACTTTATTAAGTCCTTCCCCGTTTGATAATGATTTACCTCCAAATTTTAATATTTTCATTTTATTTTGCTATTGTTTTTGCCTTAAAAATATCGGCAAGTAAATGATCTAATTGTTTGTACTCTATTAAAAAAGCGTCATGTCCGTGTACCGAATCTATTTCGCTGTAAAAAACATTTTCTTTGAACTTTTTTAATTCTTCATAGGTTTCTTTATTTTCTCTGGCAGTAAAAAACAAATCCGAATTGATTCCGATAATATGAATCGCTGCATTTGTTTTAGACATTAAAGTTTCAAAATCGGCACTATTTCTTGTAATATCTATGGTTTTAAGCAATTGATTCATCAATTTATAAGATGCTAATTGATATCTCTTTTGCAATTTATCTCCGTGATGTGCCAACCAGCTTTCTATATTAAAAATGGAAAGATTTTCGTTGACCGTACGTTGAAATTTTTCTTTGAATGATTCAGGAGATCTGTAACACAACATGGCATGAATCCTGGCATCTTCAATTGGTTTTGATGAATTGTTCAGGATTTGCTCCTGTAAAAAACAATTAGCAATCATCCAGTCGGTCGATTTCCAGTCGGTTGCAATTGGTATCAAATTTTGAGTGATGTTCGGTTCTAAAGCCAGCATTTCCCAGGCAACTCCTCCACCAACAGAACCGCCAATAATCGTATGAACCTGATCTATAGATAAGCTTTCAAGTCCTTTAATAAATATTCGCGCAATATCTCTGGTAGTAAAATCCTGGTACTTTTCAATTAAAAAAGAATCTGTTCCGTTACCCGGAACATTAAATGCCAATACGGTATATCTGTTAGTATCAATAGTTTTCCCTTCTCCAATTAAGTCATTCCACCAGCCACTTTCGCCGGTAACCTGAGCATTTCCTGTCAAAGCATGATTGACCAAAACAATAGGCGCGCTATGTATAGGCAAACCGGCAACAGTAAAACTTAAAGGTAACGAACGATATAGTGCACCATTTTCGGTGGTGAAATTTTGTATGCTAATGGGGTTTGGTATATTTTCCAATTTTCAAATCTGTTGTATTATTGATTTGTATCTGGAAATATTAGAAAGAAAAGTCTAGAGTGAAACTAGAAAAATTCTTGTTGTTATCTTTCCACGTTTGGGCGTGGTAGAATGCAGCACCTTCTTCGCTTTACCGAAGGGTTGCTAAGGATTCATCGGGTCTAATCCCTCGTCCTTTCTTTATAACATTTCAATACGTTTTTGAACTTAAAGGTGCAAATTAACTACTATTTTCTTAAACAAACAAATTTTATCGAACTGATTCCTCAATTTCATAAATATAATTCAAACTAAAACTATTATACGCAAAAATTTACCGAACTAAAAGCCCAGTAAAATTAAGCAGGTATTCCCCTATTTTATGATACTTTTCGATTTAGATAAAAAGCGTTTCATTTTCTTTTGAATACATCAAAAACAATAAAGAGTTTGGTTCTTTTTTATCTGTCTTTTTATCCGTTGTTTCAGTCATTCCGAATCTTGGATGGATTAATTCATTTTTTGGCGGAGGATTGTTCCTTTTACTTCTGTTTTTCAATGTTGAAAATGTCTTTGATAAGTAGTTTAATGTGCTCATGATATTTAAGTTTAGTTTAGTTGTGTATTATTATCTTTATTATTCGTTTACTATTGTGTTAACCAGCAGGATGAAATAAAAAAACCCTTTTGGATTAGTGTACCAAAAGGGTTTAAGTTTTTCAAACTCATATATTCTTTTGGAATCAACAGACGCATACGCAAATAAATGCGACAGTGAACATCTTGTTCATCTGTAGGGATTTATTCATCTGTGATTTATTTGTTATTTTAAATTCTTGCATTTTCATATAAAATTAAAAAGCCTCCTAAAATTATTGGGAGGCTTTGCATATAATATTGTTGTTTTCTTACAATTTAAGCAAAAGACTTCCCAACGGTATTAACCGAAATGGCGCAAAACATTTTATAGACATTTAAGTTCATTGATTTAGTAGCTTTTGGGTTTAACAAATATGCAAATATTATTTTAATTACACAAATTATTTTAAGGAAATTATGACAAATAATCGACAAAAAAACACATTTTAGCGATATAAAACATCTTACAAAAGTTTTGTTTCATAAAAACAAAGTAAAAACTTACAAAAACACGCTTTTATTTTTAATATCTCCACAAATCAGTTTATCAAAGAACTTTAAAAAAACAATTCAGGTGCCCAGTTCTTAAAGCCAGACTGCTTCTTTATTTTTAATTTTCTCTGACACTTTTAATATATCCGTAATAATTCCTCTTGAAATTGCCTGTTTACATGGAGACGCGCTCTGAATAACAATTGGAACTTTAGCATAAGATTGTGTATAAATTTCAAAAATTGAATCTGAACCTTTTAATTGACCAATGGCAGATGAAACAGGTTCTGAAACTAATTTAACTTCTAATGAATTTCGCTCCACATCAAATTCGCCCACATATCTTAATACATGATTGTCTGCCTGAGTGATTTTTGCAATTTTAAAGGATCTGTCAATTGCTTCTTTATTAAGGATTCCGTTTTTCTCTAAATGTTCTTCCCTAATAATAGAATTAATTTTTATATCTGATAACTCAAAATCTTTTCCTATTTCTCTTGTCAAAATCAGTAATTTTCTAGCAGTATCATTTCCTGACAAATCTTCCCTAAAAGTAGAACGCATTAATCCTAACAAACTGGCATCTTTCAATATAGAGGAGAAAGAAGCTTCTTCTGCAGAAAATCGATTAAAAACATAGCTCAGATTATCAGAAAAAACGCCACGAATCTTTGTTATTTTTTCTCCTGAATAATACAAATCTCTCAAAGTCTGCAAAACCGGAAAACCAGTATCGACTGAAGTTTCATACAGAAACTCTTTATCATACTTTTTAAGATTTTCACGAATCTCTTTGTAAAGGTCAATTGGTAATGTATTGGCTTTTTTATTTACCGCTACAATATTAAATCCGTTTTCAATCAACGTATTATAATGACCAATCAATTCGTCGCTGGCCGTTGCATCAACGGCAATCAAATTTTCGAATTCATTTTCTTTCGCAAATTCGACGATATCTTTTACTTTAAAAGGCACAGCCAATTCTCTAAAATTGGTTTCCCAGGCATATCCAACGCCTTCTTTCTCGAAAAAAGCAACAGTAGAATTGGTGATAATCGGAAAATGAAAGTCAATATTTTTACTCTGAAGAAAAAATTCCTGACTTTCTATAATCTGATTGATCAAAGTACTTCCGATATTCCCAATTCCAAAAAGGATAATATTTATTTTAAGCTTTGACATAATTTTATTTGTTGAGTTAATTTAAACCATATAAGTCATCTAAGTTTATTTTATTTAACAACTTCTATGATTTTAGATACGCTTGTATGCGTACCTTCTAAATTGAACTTACATGACTTATATGGTGAAAATTTATCTTGAATTTCTTTTTATAAAAAATCACCTCTAGCAACACCACATTGCTAAAGGCAATTTTTCAAACAAAAAACAAAAAAACCTAATTCTAATTTTTATTAATACTGTATTGTGATTGCGTTACGCTGGCAAAAACGGTTTGTAAATCTGCAATCAAATCTTCGATATCTTCAATTCCAACAGAAAGTCGAACCAAATCTTTCGAAACTCCTGTTTCTAATTGTTCGTCATCAGACAATTGCTGATGCGTTGTACTTGCCGGATGAATAATTAATGATTTTGTATCGCCAATATTAGCAAGCAATGAGAACAATTTAGTTTCATCAACTACTTTTTTAGCCGCATCAAAACCACCTTTTAATCCAAACGTAATAATTCCACTTTGTCCTTCAGGTAAATATTGTTGCGCCAGATCATAATATTTATTCGATTTTAAACCTGGATAATTTACCCAAACGACCTCATCTTGTTTCTCTAACCATTCGGCCAAAGCCAAAGCATTTTCGCTGTGTTTTTTAATTCGTATTGGCAATGTCTCTAATCCCTGAATGATCTGGAAAGCATTAAACGGACTCAAAGCCGAACCAAAATCGCGCAATCCTTCAATTCTTGCTTTTGCAATAAAAGCTGCATTTCCTAAAGCTTCGTGGTATACTAAACCATGATAACCTGCAGAAGGTTCTGTGAATTCAGGAAATTTTCCGTTAGACCAGTCAAAAGTTCCGGCATCGATAATGGCACCTCCTAACGAAGTTCCGTTTCCGGCAATATATTTAGTCAGAGAATGGATAACAATGTTGGCTCCATGCTCAATTGGTTTTAGCAGATAAGAAGTTGCAACCGTATTATCTACAATAAAAGGCACTTTGAAGTTTTTGGCTTCCGCCGAAATCGCTTTCAAATCCAATACATCTAATTTTGGATTCCCTAAAGATTCTACAAAGAAAGCTCTGGTATTTTCCTTTGCCGCTTTGGTAAAGTTTTCTGGTTTTGAAGGATCTACAAAGGTGGTCGTAATTCCTAATCTTGGCAAAGTTACTTTTAGAAGATTATAAGTCCCTCCATATAAACTATTTGACGCTACGATATGATCACCTGCTTTTAGCAAAGTCAAAAAGGTTGTCGCAATTGCCGATGCTCCAGAAGCTGTCACAACCGCTGCAATTCCTCCTTCAAGCGCTGCAAGTCGTTGTTCTAGAACATCATTTGTTGGGTTGTTTAATCTGGTGTAGATAAATCCGGCCTCAGCAAGACCAAATAAATTGGCTGCATGATCAGCATTATTAAAAACATACGAAGATGTCTGGTAAATTGGGACCGCTCTGGTTCCTGCATTTTTTGTTACGTCGTGTCCTGCGTGTAGTGCGTTTGTGGCAAATTTTTGTGTGCTCATGATTTCTTAATTTTAGGTATTGTTAGTACTGTTATATATTGTTATTGAAATTGTTTCGTTGAAATTGTTTCGTTGAAATTGAAATTTGATATTATTTAAACATAGAGATCCTCCTCTTCAACATCATACATTTGAAAGAGTAATGATTTTTGAGCTTTTATATATTGTTCAGGATCATATTTTATAGGTTCGCTTGTTGGTTCTTCAGATTTATTCGTTTTTTGAGAATTAGTTCTCAATAAGTATTGAAATGCGATTGTATTTATATCTAATGTGTTCATGGTTTAAAATTTTAAATGTTGAAATGAAAAAAGCCCTTCCGGATGGCGACCAAAAGGGCTTATAGTTTAACTATAACAAAGATTGAATCTTTTACTTTTGGCAATAGCAAGGTTGGATGCACATTTGCATCATACTACAACACATCATATTTGTTTTTGCTATTGTTTTCATTTTCTTTTTATTTAAAATTAATTCCTTTTTTAAACTCGACTAATTCGATAGAGTAAATGTAACAAGTATTTATTGAACCACCAAACTAAATCTTGATATTTAACATTAAAATTTTATCATTCCCAATAATATCAATCCACTAGATGTAATAAAATTTTAGTTTCATTTCACTTTCGACCAAAAAAAAACCTCTGCAGTTACGCAGAGGTTCTATATATAAGTTTGAAATAAACTACAATAGTGTCTCTGCGGAAGGCTCCGGCATCATACAAGACATATTGCAAACTATTAATTTCATTTTTCTTTTATTTTGATAATGCAAAAGTGCGAACTATTTTTTAATCAGCCAAACAAATTGCAAAATAATTTCCATTACCCTATCAGATTAGTATGTTTATGTTAAATTTCTGTTTATAAAAATAAAAAAAGTTGAACTTTAATTTGCAAATCAAAATGGTTTTGTACTTTTGCACCCGAATACAGAGGAAAAATTTGAACTGATTGCAACCTCTTCATAATGAAACGGTTCGTTATGAATGCTGAAAGATAAATTTCGGCAGTAAAAAATGCTAAAGCAGACTTTCTCCTTTAGCGCTTTTTAGCAATTTTTTTCCTCACTTAATTTTAATTTAATAAATTATTATGGCTTATTTATTTACGTCAGAATCTGTTAGTGAAGGGCATCCAGACAAAGTTGCAGATCAAATTTCGGATGCATTAATTGATAACTTCTTGGCATTCGATGCTGACTCAAAAGTAGCATGTGAAACTTTAGTTACAACTGGTCAGGTAATTTTGGCTGGTGAAGTAAAATCGAATACTTATCTTGATGTGCAACAAATTGCTCGTGAAGTAATCCGTAAAATTGGATATACAAAAAGCGAATACATGTTTGAAGCAAATTCTTGTGGAATTCTATCAGCAATTCACGAACAATCTGCTGATATCAATCAAGGTGTAGACAGAGCTAAGCCAGAAGAACAAGGTGCGGGTGACCAGGGAATGATGTTTGGTTACGCAACTAACGAAACTGAAAACTTCATGCCATTGGCACTTGATTTATCTCATAAATTATTACAGGAGTTAGCTATTTTACGACGTGAAAACAAAGAAATCACTTATTTACGTCCCGATGCTAAATCTCAGGTAACTTTAGAATATAGCGACGATAACAAACCAACTCGTATTGATGCGATTGTAATCTCAACTCAACACGATGATTTTGATGAAGAGGCTACAATGTTGGCTAAAATCAAAAAAGATATTATCGAAATTTTGATTCCAAGAATTATCGCTAAAAATCCAGCTCACGCGCATTTATTTAATGATAAAATTAACTACCACATTAACCCAACAGGAAAATTCGTTATTGGAGGACCTCACGGAGATACTGGTTTAACAGGAAGAAAAATCATTGTTGATACTTACGGTGGAAAAGGAGCTCACGGTGGTGGTGCTTTCTCTGGAAAAGATCCAAGTAAAGTAGATAGAAGTGCTGCTTATGCTACACGTCATATCGCTAAAAACTTAGTTGCTGCAGGTGTTGCTGACGAAATCTTAGTTCAGGTTTCTTATGCAATTGGAGTTGCTGAGCCAATGGGTATTTTTATTGATACTTACGGAACTTCAAAAGTAAATTTAACAAACGGCGAAATCGCTAAAAAAGTAGAAGCTATTTTTGATATGCGTCCTTACTTTATCGAGCAACGTTTGAAATTAAGAAATCCTATTTATAGCGAAACTGCTGCTTACGGACACATGGGACGTAAACCAGAAGTCGTAACTAAAACTTTTTCTGCTCCGGGAGGACATTCAAAAACAGTTACTGTTGAGTTGTTTACTTGGGAAAAACTTGATTTTGTTGACAAAGTAAAATCTGCTTTTGGATTGTAATTTAATCTGAAACTTTATATACAAAAAGAGGCTGTCTATTTATTTAGACAGCCTCTTTTTTTTGATTCAGAATACTTTATTAATATGTTCCGTCTTGCATCTTTGCTAACGTCTCACGTATTTCATCTGCAGTTTCCGCTTCTACCTCAACACTTAAATATTTCACAGCTAATGTTTGAGTTTCGACAGCTTTTTGTTTTTGTCCGTCTTTATAATACAATTGCGCTAAAGTATCCAAATAATAAGGATTGTTCTTAGTTACCGCCAAACTATATTCAGACCAACTGATTGCAGATTTTAAAAAGTTAGCGTTACCAGGTTTTAAAACTACTGTCCATGCAGCTTCATTACATAAGTTGGAATGATATTCTTTAAAAGCATTCCATCCATTATAAGAGTAATCAGAAATTGGATCTAAAGTCGCATACATTTCATCTAATCGTTCAATCGCACTTCCTTTATCCGTTGCTAAATTGGCATTGAAATAACTACTAAACTCTTTTAAGTAATTTGTATTCGAACCATCCTTATCTTCTGTTTCACCTAAATAGGCAAAATAGTTTCGATAACATTCAAAATTTCCTTTTCCGGCAGCAATTAGTTTTTTATAAACTGAAATTGTTTTGTCTTTATTTGCTTCCCCAGAAACTCCATCAGCTTCTATATAGGTATTTTGCTGTAATGCCGAAGTAATCTCAGCAATCACATTACCCACTAAATGTTTTTCTCCTTCTTTGTCATTAAAAACTACTCTTTCAGTTTCTATAACATCGGCGTGTTTTATCAAATAATCAATAGCTAAAAAATCAGTATCTGTCAATACTTTATCTTCATTAAAAAATTGCTTGTAAAATCCTTGATTTTTAATTTCTTTCAGAATTGTTTCTACCAAATACAGGTTTGGTTTTGTATCTTTTTGATGCGCTTCTATTACTTTTTTCCAGTTTTGAGAAACTGTTTTTTTGTCTAGCATCACTTTGACAAGTTTAAAATCTTCAGGATTTTCCGTCCCTGTTTCAGCATAATCATAATCGTAAGGCATTTCGAGAACGGCTGCTTTATTAAAAGCCATAATCAAATCGGCATCCGTTGCCTTTTTATTTTTAATTACTTTATCAAAAGAAAGCAATGCATTTGCTCGCTGGGCTTTTTTATAAAATCCGTCATAATAATTAAACTGAGCTTGTTTCTCTGACAACTTAGATTTTGAAGTTGCTAAAATATCTCCATTTTCATTTAATACAATTATACCTGAATTATCTATTATTTTATTGGCTTTCAGCCATTTTTTATCTTCGGCGGAAGCCAAATAATAATTAAAAAGATCATACTCAGCATGATATCCATCATACATCGTATAACTAACCTGCGCCTCCTGATCTTTAATAAAAGTTTCAAAATCAGTTTTCGCAGATGGTTTTTTACTATCAAAATAAACTACCAAAAGTTTGTTTTTACTCGATGAAATAGCATTTTTTAAATTGCTTTCAATCTTAAATTTAAAATCAAATTTAGTTGAAGGATAGGATTCCACAACAACAGCAGCACTATCAACTACTACACCTTCCGAACCAAAATCATCACTTATTAATGCTTCTTTTCCAGGATAAGTCCAGTTTGAAATAGTCTGGCTTTCCACGGGAATAACTTTTGAAACCGCAGCTTGTGGTAGCTCTTTTTCATTTATGAAAACTAATGGATTCTTTCCTTTTTGCTCAGAAATTCTCAACTCATTTGTTTTTTGATCAAAAAAACCGGAAATATTTAAATCGTTTACAGCGGCCAATTGATAATTAATAGTCACTTCAGAAACATCTTTTGGTAAGCCAAATTTTGACAATTTACTTTCACCATTGTAGTCTTCATAAACCAAATATAAATAATCTGCTTTATCTATTTCAAACTCTAGATTGGTCTGGATCCATTCCGGATCAACTTTAGTTCTGATATCCGTTATTTTTTGATACTGAACGGGACCATTTGAATTTTGTGTTCCGATGTAGAACGAATAATAGGAAGGTTCTAAAAATTTAATTTTAATTTTTTGCGCTTTTTTATCAGTTGCAAAAGCAACATCAAAAGTATTTTCCGACTTTAACTTCTGTGTAAATAAAAGAGAATCGCCTTTTATTTCATACTCTCCGGAATAAAAAACCAGTTCGTATTTATTATCTTCTAATAAATTTAATTTAATTTTTTCTCCTTTATTTGCAGAAAGATAGGTTCCTTTCTGAATGCCTTTTGTTTGAGAAAAAGAAACAAATGTCACACAAAAAAGCAAAAAGAAACTCCATTTAAAACTACGCATATTTAAAATTTTTGGCTGTTAATATCATGCGTAAAGATATTGCATTCCTGATTAAACAAATCACAAAAAAGCAGTATTTGTACTTAAAATACTATAAATTATATTTCATTGAAAAGATGATATAACGCGGTTGTACTGTGTATTGCGAAACACGTGTGGAGAACTGTGAGAAGCTGTCATCGTTCAGATATTTAGTATTTAATAAGTTGGTCGCCGAAAGTTTATACTCCCATTTACTGTCCTTTTTTTGATAGATTAAACTGGCACTTAAAAAATCATATTCATTATCAACTGTTTTATCGGAATTATAATAATGGTAAAACTCATACTCCGAAACAAACGAGAAGCTATTCCAGAAATAATAATCCAATCGTGCAAAAGGTTTGTCTGTATAATACGTTGACCCGCTATATTGATTGATCAAAGCATTGTAACCTAGTTCTAAATTCGGAAAGTTTTTATAATTTGTTGAAGCTCTAACGGTATAACTTTGAGTAAAACTTTCTGTAGTAGCCAATATATTATTCTGAATATTATTGAATTTCGACCAATTGAAACTTGCAACTGCTGATGCCTTATAATTCTTTAAAAAAGAGCGCCCGTAACTTCCCATTCCGGAAAAAGTTTCATCTGCCAAATTTGAATTGTAAGGCACTGAAGATTGATTAATTCCATCAAAATCAGCTTTAGTTTTAATTGCATCTACTTTTTTAGTATAGGTTGCATTAGCAAAAATATTCTCAAAATTGAACATATTATATTTAAAGTAACGCAATGAATGCACTTGTGAAGTAGCATTTTCTAAAAATCGATTTCCTCTAAACAAGCTGCTGTAATCTGATAAAACATAACCTGCTGCCAATTGATTTATATCTGTAAAATCATTTGACAAAGAGAAATTATAGGTCAGTGTTTCTGATTTTTTGATTTGATATAAGGCAAAAAAATCAGGCAATACTTTCGTAAAGCTCTGAGAATAATCTGTTCCTAATTGCGTGTTTGTCATCGAATAAGAATGCAAGCTAACACCAGGCGTCAATGTAAATTTCCCTGACAAGATCTTATAGTGAAAACCTAAAAAAGTATCATTAAAATTATACTTTACCTGATTATTATTTTGAGAATCATTTAAATCATTTCGATCACCATTATCCAGCATCTGAAAAATATGAGAGTTGAAATCCTGATATGAATAGGTATTTCCTAAAGTAATATTGATGTTGCTTTTTGGCGTCACCATATAATAGTAATCCAGTTTCGCATCGAGTTTATTAGTTTTTACAAAACGATCCTGATTCAAATCATTTCGTTGCTGATCTGTAATATATCCTGATAAATCAAAAGGCTGTGAACGTAAATTGGCATTATAAAACGGATTTTCGTCCTGATATAAATGCTGCATTTCAAAAGCAAAAATATTTTTATCGCTTTGTGTATAATACAAACTCAAATTCTGATTTATCGATGTTGGATTTTGCTTTTTATTTGTCAAAATCGTTTCAACAGAAGAAATATCATTTACTACTGATTCACGCAACAAATCAGTGTCTTCATCCTGTTTAGATAATTTAGTTAAGATGTCATAATCAAACTGAAACTTATCATTGGGTTTATACGTTGAACTCAATTTAAAAAGACCCAAATTATTTTTCTGATGCGTTAGTTCATCACGTTTTTGCTGATCACCCGAATCTAAAATCGTAGTTTGAGATTTGGTTTCTAAATCTGTTTTTGATGCAGAAAGTATTCCGAAACCGCTAATATTCCAGGCCTTTGTCACTGAATAAGCAAAATTGGTTGCGCCAAATTTCGTTTCAATTTCTTTAGCCCGATTATTTCTTAAAATTGAAATTCCCAAATCATTTGATGAAACATTAAAATTGCTTCCGCCCTTTTTCATCATATTTTTAAATCCACCTGTAAACTTAAAATAATCCTGAGCCGTCAGGGGTAATTCTCCAATATTGTTAAAATTGGTAATTAAATTAATGGAGTATTTTGGGCTGTAATAAAACAATTTCGGATTAATAATATAACGACTATCAAGCTCTGCAACCCCAATTCCAGCCGTTACATCACCAAACCAAAAGTTCTTTTTACCTTCTTTCAGTTTAATATTCATGGCCACATTATCCTGATCGTTTTCCAGACCTTTTAAAGCACCAACTTCATTATAATTTCGCAAAACCTGAATTTTATCGATTGCATCTGCGGGAATATTTTTAACACCGAGTTTGGTATCTCCATCAAAAAAATCCTTGCCTTCGACCATTAATTTGCTGACTTTTTTCCCTTCAACTTCAATTTCACCGTCGGCATTTACCTCAACTCCCGGTAATTTTTTCAACACATCTTCCAGCTTTTTTTCTGTTCCTGATTTGAAAGAATCAGCATTGTAAACAATCGTATCACCTTTTATTGAAACGGGCATTTCTCGAACAATTTCGACACCTTCAAGTTCAATACCCGAACCATCCATGACAATATTCTGAACGATGTTTCCTGTATTAGTTGAGATTGGAATTTCTTTCGATTTCATTCCCAGATAACTTACTTTAACCGTGTATGCAGTATTTGGTTTTAAACTAAGCTGAAACTTTCCTTTATCGTTGGTAATTCCGTACGAATCCATTGCTTTTGTTCCGTTGTTTACGGCCATTATATTGGCCATTTCCAAAGGGTTTTTCTGTTCGTCCTGAATAAAACCATCGAAACGTACCGTTTGGGCAAAGGTTATAGATGTCATTAATAAAATAACGGAGAAAAGTATATTTTTCATGAGGAAAATCTAAAGATGATTTGCTTAGTTATCGTCTGATCATTACTGGACCACCACCGGGGCCACCTTCGCGACCACGATTCATTTCTCTAAATTCTTCCATCTTTTTAATTACAGTTTCATCGTAATCTTTCTGAGAAATCACTTTACCTTTTGTAGGCGCTTTTATTTCGACTTTGTCTTTAGCATTTAAAACAATCTTCGAACATAAAATTGTTGTTCTTCCATCGTTCACCTCTAAAATCAAACCCGGCAAACCCCAATAGTTTTCAGGACCTTGATTAACTGGAATTTCCGGAGAATACCACGCGGTTATGATAATCTCTTTTGGAATTTCAAAATTGTCTGCAAAATTAGTTTTTGTTTCTCCTGAAGTTTTCTTGGCATCTTCTTTTTTATCTTCAGGCTTTTTGTCGTTATCATTTTTAGGTCTGAAATTTCTAAAGTCGGTTTTACTGGCTTCTTTTACAGCTGTTGCTTTATAACAAGTATAACCTCCAATTTGTTTGGTTTCCGATTCCATTTTCCAATTTAATTTTGGAAGAGAATCTATAACCAGAAACTCTTTTCCCATAAACTCTTTATCTACGGTATATGATTTGCTTTTTACATCTTTATAAAAAGTGCCTCCACCGCCCATAAAAGAATTCATCATGATACGCATTCCACCACCTTGTTGCCCCGGGGTTTCTAGCTTCTCTTCTTCTTTGTAAATGGAGGTCGATTTATCGAAATTTAAAATAAAGGTTTTCTCCAGCATTTTTTTCATGCGCTCCTCCATGTTTTTCTGCATTTCAGGAGTAATATCCCTATTAGCACGCATTCCGTCCATTTTAGGAGCCTGCGTTTTTGACTCGTAAACAGCCATTCCCTGAAAGTCCTTTTGCGCACGCATTTGAGTAAATACGAGCATTAAAGGCATATATATAAATATTTTTTTCATTTCATTATTCTTTTAAATTGAGTTCATTATAAGAACTTACTTTCAAATGTATTACTAATTTTAAAATACTAAAAATTAAATATATCAATACGTATAACCTATCGACGAAATCAGCTGTTAATTAGATTGTTGTAATTATGAAAGGTTTAAAGACTAAATCAAACTAAAAATGCTATTTACTCTATTTCATACTATACTTTTTTGTAATTTGGCTTCTTTGAAACCCATTTCTTATGAACAAGACTGTGCGCAAAATTTTAATACTACTTTTTATCGCTTGTTCATTTTCTACTGTTTCTGCGCAAAATCAAAAAATAAAGGCTTCTTTAATTTCCAGCTTTACAGCTGATATTGATGACTTTCTAGGTTATGATTCCTTTGGTTTTTCTTATCATATTAAAAATAATGTCTTTAAAAAATTTAAAGGAAATGAGATCTTTGAGTACAAAAATGTTTCATTGGGAAATATTACCAAAGTCGATATCCTTAATCCTCTTAAAATAGTTATATTCTATGAAGATTTTAATACCGTTGTTTTGTTAGACAATCAATTAAACAAAATGACAGAAATTAATTTTTCTCAAAATAATACTCCAATTGTTGTTCCTGCTATTGGCATGTCTACCCAAAATCAATTGTGGATTTTTAATACCTTAAATCAGCAAATTGGCCTTTTTGACTATTTAAAAAATGAATATAAAACAGTTTCCACACCTTTAACAGAAGCTATAAAATATTATCAAACCGACTTTAATACCTTTTTTTGGATTGATAAAAAAAACAATTGGTTCTCTTGTGATATTTTCGGAAAAACAACTGTTATGGGAAAAATTCCTGACTTTGATAAAATTGAAATTTTAAACGATCATCAGTATATTTTCAGCAAAGCTAATTTGTTGTATTTTAAAGACATTAGCAGCACAAATTCAGATACCGTTTATGAAATTGAAATTTTACAAAAAAGCTTTGATAAATTCTGCTACAAAGACCAAATTTTATCTATTTTTACAGCTAAAGAAATCACCAATTATAAAATCGTAACACCGTAATGCACATAGCAATAGCAGGAAACATAGGCGCTGGAAAAACAACTTTGACTAAATTATTGGCCAAACATTTTAAATGGGAACCCCATTATGAAGATGTTGTTGACAATCCTTATCTAGATGATTTTTATCACCAAATGGAGCGTTGGTCATTTAATTTGCAGATTTATTTCTTAAACAGCAGGTTTCGTCAGGTGCAGCAAATTCGCGAAAGTGGAAAAAAAATCATTCAGGACAGAACGATTTATGAAGATGCCTATATTTTTGCTCCCAACTTGTATTCTATGGGATTAATGACAAGTCGCGATTTCGAAAATTACACTTCTTTGTTCGAATTAATGGAATCGTTAGTAAAAGCTCCAGATTTATTAATTTACCTAAGAAGTTCTATTCCTAATTTAGTAGGACAAATTCACAAACGCGGACGGGAGTACGAGAATTCAATTTCAATTGATTATTTAAGCCGATTGAATGAAAGATATGAAGCGTGGATTCAGACTTATAACAAAGGAAAACTTTTGATTATAGATGTTGACAATATTAATTTCGTCGATAATCCGGAAGATTTAGGAAACATCATAAACCGTATTGATGCTGAATTAAACGGATTGTTTTAAACACAGATTTCAATAATTTACACTAATAAAAAATGCCTCTAGAATTTTTAGAGGCATTTTTTGTTTCAAAACCTTTTTCAAAGGTCATCAGTCTATATTATTTCGCAGCTTCAATTTTTGCTTTCACCTCTTCTTCAGTTCCTTCAAAAACTTCTGTAGTAGTTTTACCATTTACGGTTTTTGTTACCGTTCCAACTGTAACGCCATTCGTAGTTGACAAATTAACTTCAACTTTATTTTTGCTGTATTTAGTTGTATCGAAACAATCTGTTCTTTGATTAGCATATTTTCCATTTGCATCATAATGTGCTAAACATTTTGCAGTTTCTTCGGCTGTACATCCTTTTTCTTTGCACATTTTAATGCATTCCTCTTTTGTCATCCCTGACAAATCTCCGCATTTAGACATACCGCTTGCATGCATTTCCATTTTGCAACAAGAATCTTTTTCAGCAATATTTGAAGACGAGTGCCCTTCTCCTAATATTGGAGCAATTACTAATCCTATTAAACAAGTCAATTTTATTAAAATGTTCATTGATGGTCCGGAAGTATCTTTAAAAGGATCTCCAACAGTATCTCCTGTTACTGCAGCTTTATGAGCATCAGAACCTTTGTATGTCATTTCGCCGTTGATCATAACTCCGGCTTCAAAAGATTTTTTAGCATTATCCCAGGCACCTCCGGCATTGTTTTGGAAAACAGCCCAAAGCACTCCAGATACAGTAACTCCTGCCATATATCCTCCTAACATTTCAGCAATTAACTGATTGTTATCTGCATAAACTAATTTACCTAATAATACAATGGCAATTGGGAACCCAATTGTCAAAATTCCAGGTAGCATCATTTCGCGTAAAGCGGCTTTAGTAGAAATCTCAACACATTTTCCATATTCAGGTTTTCCGGTTCCTTCCATAATTCCAGGAATTTCCTTAAACTGACGACGTACTTCATACACCATATCCATTGCAGCTTTTCCAACAGAATTCATAGCCAGAGCTGAGAATACTACCGGAATCATTCCACCGACAAATAACATGGCCAAAACTGGTGCTTTAAAAATATTGATTCCGTCAATTCCTGTAAACGTTACATAGGCAGCAAATAAAGCCAATGAAGTTAAAGCAGCAGATGCAATTGCAAAACCTTTTCCGGTTGCAGCAGTTGTATTTCCTACTGAATCTAAAATATCTGTTCTTGTACGAACCTCTTTTGGCAATTCACTCATTTCGGCAATTCCTCCGGCATTATCTGAGATTGGTCCGAAAGCATCAATTGCTAGCTGCATTGCTGTAGTAGCCATCATTGCAGAAGCTGCTAAAGCAACTCCGTAAAAACCAGCTAAAGCATACGAAATCCAGATTGCTGCTGCAAATAATAAAACGGTCGGAAAAGTTGAAATCATTCCCGTTGCTAAACCGGCTATTACATTTGTTCCTGCTCCGGTTGATGATTTTTGTACAATGGCCATAACCGGTTTTGTACCTAAACCTGTATAATATTCCGTTACTGATGAAATAGCTCCACCAACTACTAATCCAACTAATGTGGCATAGAAAACACGCATTGATGAAATATCTTTAGATCCTTCTCCGAAGAAACTCATTTGCATAGTTTCTGGTAACATATGTTGTACTAAGAAGAAGCAAGCTATTGCGGTTAGAGCAATTGAAAGCCAGTTTCCTATGTTCAATGCTTTTTGCACTTGTGCTTCTTTAGCATTATCATCAGATATTCTTACAACTAGAGTTCCAATAATCGAAAATAAGATTCCGAAACCGGCAATTGCCATCGGAAGTAAAATTGGCCCGATTCCTCCAAAGGCATCCTGAATAGAACCGCCCATATCTTTGATAACGTAATTTCCTAAAACCATCGCTGCCAAAACTGTTGCCACATACGAACCAAATAAATCAGCTCCCATTCCGGCAACGTCTCCCACATTATCTCCAACATTATCAGCAATTGTTGCTGGATTACGAGGATCATCTTCTGGAATTCCAGCTTCTACTTTACCTACTAAATCGGCACCCACGTCGGCTGCTTTCGTGTAGATTCCCCCACCAACTCTGGCGAATAATGCGATTGATTCTGCTCCAAGTGAAAATCCTGCTAAGGTTTCCAAAACAATTGTCATCGTTTCAGTATCCTTCCAAACCCCGCCTGATAAAATATTAAAGAAAATTATAAAGAAACCTGTTAAGCCTAAAACTGCTAAACCTGCAACGCCAAGTCCCATTACAGTTCCCCCGCCAAAAGATACTTTCAAGGCTTGCGGCAAACTCGTACGAGCGGCTTGTGTGGTTCTTACGTTTGTTTTAGTTGCTATTTTCATACCTATATTACCAGCGTAAGCTGAAAATAATGCTCCAAATATGAATGCAACTACTATTAATAAATGCGTTTTAACTCCAGGAATAAAAGTAATACCAGCTAAAGCAATACTGGCGATAATTACAAAAATGGTTAATAATTTATATTCAGCTTTTAAAAAAGCGAGGGCACCTTCATAAATATAATCTGAAATCTCTTTCATTTTTCCGTCGCCTGCATCTTGTTTTAAAACCCAAGCTCTTTTTATTCCCATGAAAAGTAATCCTAAAATTGCCATAACAATTGGCAAGTAAATCATAAATGCATTCATAATGTTTTAGTGGTTTTGGTTAATAGTCAACAAACTAACTAAAACGAATTTAAACAAAAAAGCAATACTCCTAACGGAGTATTGCTTTTTTTATAATAGAATAGGGTAAAAATTATTTAATACTAAATAATCCCTCTGGTTTGTTTTCGATATCGTTAAAACGCTTTGTACACTCAGCAATAATTGCAAATGCTTCGTTTACATCTCCCCAACCTTCTACATCTACTTGTTTGTTTTCAAGATCTTTGTAAACCTGGAAGAAATGCTCGATTTCTTTTAATAAGTGTCCGTTAATATCCGAAAGGTCATTTAATGAATTCCAGATTGGATCTGAAACTGGTACACAAATAATTTTTTCGTCTGGTCCTTTATCATCTGCCATGTGGAAAACTCCAATTGGTTTTACTTCTATAACACATCCAGGGAAAGTAGGCTCATTTATCAAAACCAATACATCAAGAGGGTCACCATCAAGAGCTAAAGTTTCCGGAATAAATCCGTAATCAGCTGGGTACATCATTGACGAGAACAACATTCTGTCAAAACGCATTCTTTTGATTTCAAAATCGTATTCGTATTTATTTCTGCTTCCTCTTGGTATTTCGATTAATACATCGAAAGTCGTTAGTTTGTCTGCGGTCATTTTCGTTTTTTATTATTTCTATAAATTCGATTGCAAAAGTAACTAAACAATCCTTTTTTACAATGAAAAAAGTACATTAATCTATGCTTTTTACACATTAATTAATATACTTTCCATTTATATAACAGATAGTTAATAAGTAATCTTGCGATTTCGTTTATTTAAGTAATAATGCCACAATAAATAGGTCGCATAAGAACGATACGGACTCCATTGTTCGGCATGGATTTCCATTTCGTTTTTGTCATGAATATCTAACAATTCTTTGATCGTATTAACCACTGCAATATCTCCTAGCGGAATTAAATCTGGTTCCTGAAGACAGAACATCAGATAAATATCAATAGTCCAATTTCCGATCCCTTTCAACTTTATAAGTTCTTCCCGAACTTGTTTTGCTGATTTTGAAGCCAGGCTTTCGATATCTAATTCTTTATTTAAAACTGCTTCAGCAAGAATTTTAATATATTTTGTTTTTTGACGGCTTACTCCTAATGCACGAAATTCTTCATCAGATAAAACAAACATGTTTTCAGGATTACAGGTTGTAAACGATTTGATTTTTAAAAATGTGGCTTTCGCCGAATCAATAGAAACTTGTTGTTCGAGTATAAGCAATACAAAAGTTTCAAAACCCTGAGGACGTTTTGGAATTGGCGGTAAACCATATTTCTCAATGATTTCCTGAAATATTGGATTTTTGGTTGATAGAAAATCGATGGCTTCTTGCATAACTTGATTTTAAGTCCACTTCAAAATTAAATAAAAAAAGAATCTCGCAAAGGCGCAGAGGCGCAAAGAGTTTGAAAAACTTAGCGACTTGTCGTCTTTGCGAGATTATTAAAAGTTTAAACTTTACTTAATCTTATAAAAATCTTTAAAAATAGAATCCGAAAGATCCTTTTACTGCAAATTTATTAGCATCAGGAGCGTTTAAATAACTTCCTCTCCAAGAGAAATCGATACGAAACACTTTGAAGATATTTCCAATTCCGGCATTGTATTCCCAATACACATTTTCCGGTGCATTATAAGGTTGATCCGAAGCATTGATCGCTCTGTTAGCATCAGAAATAGTTCCATAAACCCCTTTTACGCCAACAAATTCTCTCCAGTTTAATTTTCTCATAAACGGAATTCTGGCAAATAGCCTTCCTCCAAAATCATGATTCCATTGCAAGGTCGTATATTGGTCTGTTATGAATTCGTAGAAATTCAGGTTACTAAACGTATTTTCAATGGTGAAATAAGTCTGATTTCCCGGTATAACACTCATTAATCCTAACGGAATTGTTCCAAAAGTCTTACCTGTTTCCAAAATAATATTAGATCTTCCTAAAGGTCCTATTATAATAGGTTGTTTATAATAAATCTGTATTTTTTCATAAGCAAAATCACTATTAAAAACACCTTTTAAACCATAACTAAAGTTCACAAAGAAATGACTGAACGGACTATCTACAAGATCACGCTCTACCCCAAAACCAATCGTTTTTCGGTTTGGCATAAACTCAAACTGAATATTAGCTTCAGATTGTGTTACCGCACTTGCAACAACACCAGCAGGATTTGAAGGACTTGGCAAAGTCGTATAATAATCTAAACTAAAAGTAGGAGAAGCCGATTCCAAAGTTCTATAAGAAAGTCCCGCCTGAACAACAAAATTTTTCTTAGGCTCCATTTCAACAGAAATATTACTCAAATTAATATTGGTTAATTTTCCGTTACTTCCTGTTGTAAACAATGCAGAAGAAGCAAAACTTCGTCCTAAAATATCATTTGTTGTGGTTAAACTGGCTCCAATTTGTTCTATATCGCGCCTGTTTCCTCCAGAAATGATGACTCTTTTTTTCTTGTCAACCATCCATTTTCCTGAAACTCCATATTTGAATTTACTATCATCAAAACCGTACGCTGTATAGGCTTGTATACGCCATGGATCGTTGGGGCCAAAATATGTTCTTCCACCAACTCTAATTCTCAGACCTTCGACTTCGTTATATCCAAATGTGGAGAAAATTGGTCCGTAATCAAAGTTTTTGAACTCTACATATCCGCTTCCTAAAATAGAAACCAGATTATATATTTGCTTGAATCTCTTGACGGTCTGCAATGTATCGAGCATTTTATAAATACCCAACTCATCTTTATTTAATTTCTCAAAACGATTCTCATCCCAAAATTCATCAGGTCTATCATAAACAGCATTGTCAATATAATTGACTTCTTCTTTATAAAACTTCTCGGGCTTTTGAATATTGAATTTATGATTTCGATATAAGGTTGTTCGTTTTCCATAAACCCCTTTGGATTTTTCCTTTTTGTTCAGGGCAAAATCAGACATCATATAATCGCGTGTCAAAAGGAAAACAGAATCGTTTTCTACATCAAATTCCTGTTCTATATAAATATCTTTTACCCAGTTAATATTGGCACTTTTGGTAACGCCCATATTAATTTTCTTGATTGCAAAAGTAGTATCGTTTACCCAGAAATCTCCTTTAAATGTCAATTCGTTTTTACGTCTTGGATAAAAAACAATATTATAACACCATTTTTTGTCGATATAAGCACTGTCTTTTAAGACATAATTGTAAACGTCAATTCCTGTTTTTGAAAGTGGACTTGTAAAACTTTTATCAAAAAAAGTAAGGTGATTATCGTAAATATTATAATCTGAATAAAGGTCTTTTACAAAAGATAAAATCTGTTGGTTTCCATTAAAACCAGAAGTTTTACTTCCGGTAATATTCTCTTTTACTTTCTTTAATTTGTTATCTCCGTAAACATCGTACACCGATTCATTTATAAAAATGGGCAGATACGTTTTTCCGGTAACATCAGAAGTGTCCACATGATTAAAGACAAACTCCATTCCTTTGAAAAGTTTATTTTTCATAAAAGCACTATCGATAGTGTTCATATCAAACTCCACTTTTTCATACTTCTGCATTTGATATTGATTGAATTGGTACAAACCGTTTTTACGTTTTCGTTCCCAAATTTTTCTCAAAATATCTAAGGCAGGATTATTCTTTTTAGATGTTTTTCCTGTAAAAATTACAACTTCATTTAAAGCTTCGGCCTCGCCTAAAACAATTTTAAAATTATAATTAACTGCTTTTTCTAAAGGAATTTCTTTATCTGAAAATCCTGCAGAAGTCACTAATAATGCCGTATATGTTTTTGGTGACTCTAAATAAAAACGACCATCTTCATTTGAAACTATTCCGGTATTTGAACCCTTGAAAACAATATTAGCAAACGGAACAGGCTGATTCAATTTATCCAAAACAATTCCGCTCACTTTAGTTTGTGCAGTAGCAATATTCGCAAGTGCAAATACAAAAAACAGGCTGAGTAAAATTATTTTCTTTATCATGTGGCAAAAAAAAACTTCATCAATTAATATGACTGATGAAGTTTTATAAGTATTGTTTGTTTGACTATTTGTACATTACTTTCTTTACTGCTTTTACTACATCAGTTGCGTTTGGCAACCAGTCTTTTAGTAAAACAGGAGAGTAAGGCGCAGGAGTATCTGCAGTTGTAATACGTTGAATTGGCGCATCAAGAAAATCAAAAGCTTGTTCCTGAACGATGTAAGTGATTTCAGATGAAATACTTGCAAATGGCCAAGCTTCTTCTAAAATTACCAAACGATTTGTTTTCTTAACTGATTTCAAGATCGCTTCGTTATCCATTGGACGAACTGTTCTTAAATCGATAATCTCACATGAAATTCCTTCTTTAGCTAATTCATCAGCAGCAATAAAAGCCTCTTTGATAATTTTTCCAAAAGAAACGATAGTAACATCTGTTCCTTCACGTTTAACATCAGCAACTCCTAATGGAATTGTATATTCTCCGTCTGGCACTTCGCCTTTATCACCATACATTTGCTCAGATTCCATAAAAATTACAGGATCATTATCACGAATTGCAGATTTCAAAAGTCCTTTTGCGTCATAAGGTGTAGAAGGAACTACAACTTTAAGACCAGGAGTATTAGCAAACCAGTTTTCTAAAGCTTGAGAGTGAGTTGCTCCTAATTGACCTGCAGAAGCAGTTGGTCCACGAAAAACGATTGGCACATTAAATTGTCCACCCGTCATTTGACGCATTTTAGCAGCATTATTTATAATTTGATCAATACCAACTAAACAGAAGTTGAAAGTCATGTACTCTACGATAGGACGACAACCGTTCATAGCTGATCCTACTGCAATTCCTGTAAAACCAAGCTCAGCAATTGGAGTATCGATTACTCTTTTTTCACCAAACTCAGCAAGCATTCCTTTTGAAGCTTTGTAAGCTCCGTTATATTCTGCAACTTCTTCGCCCATTAAATATATGGATTCATCGTGACGCATTTCTTCGCTCATCGCTTCACAAATGGCCTCTCTAAATTGTATTGTTCTCATATTTATATTGTATGTTGAATTTTCTGAAGAGCAAAAATAAATATTTTAAATAACTTAAAAGCATAAATTGAATTTAAAATCGCATGAACTTCCTTCTGCTCTCTGCTTTTAACTTTTAAAAAATTATTGTGATATTTACGAAATCGATATAATTACCACTATTCTCATCGTAAAAACATTTTTTAGACAAATTCAATACTATTTGTTTAATCTGATTCAGTAAATTTTATCGTTAAAACGAAACAAATCGAAAACTAGTATAAAAAGGCCTCAAGTTTAACAGTTGTTCATGATTATAAGCTTTGCAAAATTCCTAAGAATCAGATCAAATGACTGCACTTTCATTTCTGAATTGAGATGAAAAGCGGTTCAAATTCCATAATCTGCGAAAACGTAATAGTTTTTAAAAAATATTATGCATGCATAGTATATTATTCCGATTTTAATTTCTAAATTTGTCAAACCATATTATAAATATCAAAATATATACTTATGAAAATATTAGTTTGCATCAGCCATGTGCCTGATACTACTTCAAAAATTAACTTCTCCAATGGTGATTCAGAATTCGATACCAACGGTGTACAATATGTAATTAATCCTAATGACGAGTTTGGTTTAACGCGTGCAATCTGGTTTCAGGAGCAACAAGGAGCAACTGTAACTGTTGTTAATGTTGGAGGTCCGGATACTGAGCCAACTTTACGTAAAGCATTGGCAATTGGTGCAAACGAAGCGATTCGTGTAAACGCTAATCCAACTGACGGTTTTTTTGTTGCAAAACAATTAGCTGAAGTTATTAAAAATGGTGGCTATGATCTTGTAATTGCAGGGAAAGAATCTTTAGATTATAATGGCGGAATGGTTCCTGGAATGATTGCTGGAATTTTAGGTTCTAACTTCTTAAACTCTTGTACAAACGTAACCGTTGATGGAAACAATGTAAAAGCAGTTCGTGAAATTGATGGTGGAAAAGAAACTGTAAGTACTACTTTACCTTTAATTATCGGTGGACAAAAAGGTCTTGT
The DNA here is from genome assembly GCF_015351595.1 of Flavobacterium sp. LC2016-12. Lineage (GTDB taxonomy): Bacteria > Bacteroidota > Bacteroidia > Flavobacteriales > Flavobacteriaceae > Flavobacterium. The sequence continues at coordinate 46,839 of NZ_JADKPT010000010.1, forward strand.
TGAAGAAAAAGATTTGCGTATTCCAAACATGAGAGGAATTATGACAGCAAGAACAAAAGCTTTAACTATTCTTGAGCCAGTTGATGCTCCTGTAAATACAAAAGCAGTAAAATTTGAAAAACCAGCTCCTAAATCAGCGGTAAAATTAGTTTCTCCTGATAACTTAGATGAGTTAATCAATTTATTACACAACGAGGCTAAAGTGATTTAAGATTGTAGAGTTTAGATTTTAGATTGCTTCACGCAAGATTAAAATCTAAATTAAACATTTGATTCACTTCAAATCTAATCAATAATCTTTTTAGGTTTCATTTTCTAAAATCTGAAATCTAAAATCTAAAATCTAAAATTATCATGTCAATATTAATATATGCAGAATCTGCAGAAGGAAAATTTAAAAAAGTAGCTTTTGAATTAGCTTCTTATGCTAAAAAAGTAGCAGAATCATTAGGAACTACTGTAACCGCTTTGACTGTAAACATCTCTGATGTAAGCGAATTGTCAAAATACGGAGTTGATAAAGTTCTAAAAGTAAACAACGATAAATTAGCAGGTTTTACAGCTAAGGCTTACGCCGATGTTATCAAACAAGCTGCTGAAAAAGAAGGAACTAAATTAGTATTACTTTCTTCTACAACAGACAGTATTTATCTTTCATCATTAGTTGCTGTGGTGCTAAATGCGGGTTTTGCTTCCAATGTTGTTGGATTACCAGTAAGCACTTCGCCTTTTCAGGTAAAAAGAAATGCTTTCTCTAACAAAGCTTTCAATATTACAGAAATTAGCACAGATGTAAAAGTTCTTGGTTTAGCTAAAAACTCTTATGGAATATTCGAAAGTGCAGGATCTGCTACTGAAGAAGATTTCAATCCATCAATTGGAGAAAATGATTTTGGAGTAAAAGTAGAATCTGTAGAAAAAGTAACAGGAAAAGTTTCTATTGCTGATGCTGATATCGTAGTTTCTGGTGGACGTGGTTTGAAAGGACCCGAAAACTGGGGATTAGTTGAAGATTTAGCAGCTGTTTTAGGTGCTGCAACAGCATGTTCTAAACCAGTTTCAGATTTAGGATGGAGACCTCACAGCGAACACGTTGGACAAACTGGAAAACCGGTAGCAACAAACTTATATATTGCAATCGGAATTTCTGGAGCAATCCAACACATTGCCGGAATCAACTCTTCAAAGGTAAAAGTAGTAATCAACAGTGATCCTGAAGCACCTTTCTTTAAAGTGGCTGATTATGGTATTGTTGGTGATGCGTTTGAAATCGTTCCTAAATTAACAGAGAAATTAAAAGCTTTTAAAGCGCAACATTCTTAATTTAAAATTCTCTATCAAAATATAGCTGCCTAAAAACAAGATAATCGTATCTTTGTTTTAGGTAGCTTTTTTGTTCCATATTTTTTGATTAAAATTGCACCTTTATTTTTCAATCAAAAAAAGTATTAAAATGCGGCATTAATTGCCCTTTTTTACCCACATATATGAGTCTAGTAAAATTGTCCATAAAAGGAATTTCATACAGTCAAACTCAAAATGGCGCTTATGCCTTAATTTTGAATGAAGTTGACGGTGAAAGAAAACTACCAATTGTTATTGGTGCTTTTGAAGCCCAATCGATTGCTATTGCCTTAGAAAAAGAAATTAAACCTCCTCGCCCATTAACACACGATCTATTCAAAAACTTTGCAGAAAGGTTTGATATTGTTGTAAAACAGGTAATCATCCATAAATTGGTTGATGGAGTTTTCTATTCAAGTTTAATCTGTGAAAGAGATAAAATCGAAGAAATAATAGATGCCAGAACTTCTGACGCGATTGCACTTGCTTTGCGTTTTAATGCTCCGATTTTTACTTATAAAAACATACTGGATAAAGCCGGAATTTATTTAAAATCAAATACTGCCGATACCGATTCTGGCGCTCAGGAAATTGACGATGTTCTTTCTAATCCGGAAACTTTTGGCCGCGAAGAAGAAAGCAATCAATCTGGCGATGTATATGCGAAACATACATTACAGGAATTAAATGAACTTTTAGATCAGGCCGTTTCTCAGGAAGATTATGAGAAAGCTGCTAAAATTAGAGACGAAATCTCGAAAAGATAATTTTAAGGCTATAAGCCATAAGCTCTAGGCTATAAGCTTAAAGCAAAAATATAAAAACAAACTATAAGCATTGGGCAAAAGCCTAAAGCTTAAAGCCTAAAGCTTAAAGCAAAGATGAAGCAATACTTAGATTTAGTCAAACATGTTTTAGAAACCGGTTGCCAAAAAGGAGACCGAACAGGAACAGGAACAAAAAGTGTTTTTGGTTACCAAATGCGTTTTGATTTAAGTGAAGGTTTCCCAATGGTTACTACCAAAAAACTACACTTAAAATCTATCATTTACGAATTGCTTTGGTTTTTAAAAGGTGATACCAATATTAAATACCTACAGGATAATGGAGTAAAAATTTGGGATGCCTGGGCAGATTCAAATGGAGACCTTGGCCCTGTTTACGGACACCAATGGCGTAATTGGAATAGCGAAGAAATTGATCAGATCTCTGAATTGATTACCGAACTAAAAACAAATCCAAATAGCCGAAGAATGCTGGTTTCTGCATGGAACCCATCTGTTCTGCCGGATACAAAAAAATCATTCGAAGAAAACGTAGCAAACAACAAGGCAGCTTTACCTCCTTGCCATGCCTTTTTTCAATTTTATGTTTCGAGTCCCGATATTGAAAAAGGCGAGACAAAAGGCAAACTTTCTTGTCAATTGTATCAACGAAGTGCTGATATATTTTTAGGAGTTCCTTTTAATATTGCTTCTTATGCATTGTTAACTATGATGATCGCTCAGGTTTGTGATTTAGACGCAGGCGAATTTATTCACACTTTTGGTGACGCACACATTTATAACAATCATATTGAACAATTGGAGTTGCAATTAAGCCGCGAGCCAAAGCCATTGCCAAAAATGATTTTAAATCCGGATATCAAAAATATTTTTGATTTTGATTATAACGACTTCACACTTTTAGATTATGAACCACATGCTGGCATAAAAGGAAGTGTTGCTGTATAAATAAAAAAAATCCGCTTGTAACTGAGCGGATTTTTTTATACAACTAAAACACTATTTTCACTTCCTGCAAAATCATTCCATTTATAAGAATCAGCTTCAGGATCATTTACATACAATCCGTCAATTACATATTTAAACTCGTAAATAGCATCCTTTACTAAGTCATAAGTTGCTTTAAAAGTTCCGTTTTTTAACTTGCTTAAAGTACCTTCTTCCGGATTCCAATTATTAAAATCTCCCACTACAGCAGCTGAATTTGCATCTTTAGCCTCTACAGAAAAAGTAACTTTACACACTGGTTTTGTTTTGATAAATTGTTTCTTTAAAGACATAACTATTTAGTTTTTAGATTTATACATCTAAATTACAGAAATTCAGCTGAACATTCAACAACCTCCTTACCGATTTATGATAATATCAAAAACGGCATATTTTTTTAACTACATTAATAATTTAAAGTGCAAATAATTTCGTGTTTCTCATTTAGCATTCCTTTGAACATAAATATTATACGATCAAAAACACCATGATTTCAAAATAAATTTTAACTTTATAACCTCATTATTCATTTTGTCTTATGGAAAAAGAAGTGCACGAACAATACGAATATGCCAGAAGAAGGCTTAGGCAAAAGAAAATACTATATTTTCACTTTGTCCTTTTTCTCTTAGGCAGTTTATTTTTATTTATTGCAAACAGATTTTTTGGTTTTGGCGCTAACACAGATCAAAATTGGTGTATTTGGGGCATTACAATATGGTTTTTCATCTTCATTTTACACTTTATCAAAGTCTATATTACGGACAGATTTATGAATAAAAAATGGGAAAGAGAACAAATTGACAGACTTGTTGCTTTACAGCAAAAAAGAATTAGTCAATTAGAGTCCAAAATAAATGAGGATACCGATAATAAAATTTAGTTTTAGAATACCATGATTATAATGATAGCGGCTGTTGCCGAAAATAATGCTCTTGGAAAAAATAATGAGTTAGTATGGCATTTGCCAAATGATTTCAAAAGATTCAAATCGCTCACAACCAATCATCACATTATTATGGGAAGAAAAACTTTTGAAAGCTTCCCGAAACCCTTACCAAACAGAGTTCATGTTGTAATAACACGTCAAAAGGATTATAATCCTGAAGGCTGCATTGTCGTAGACAGTATTGAAAAAGCGATTGCTGCTTGCCCAGAAAATGAAGATTCTTACATCATTGGGGGAGGCGAGATTTATAATTTAGGAATGGAGTATGCTGATATACTTGAGATCACCAAAGTCCACCACAGCTTTGATGCTGATGCGTATTTCCCTGAAATTGATAAAACCGACTGGCAGCTAGTTGAATCTGAAGAAAATTTTAGAGACGAAAAACATCTTTACGATTATACTTATGAAACTTACATTAGACGTTAAATAAAAAAACATCCTCTTTTGAAGGATGTTTTTTAAAACGATTGATTTTTTTCGATCTGACTCTTTCAGGAAGTAGTTTTTGTAAAAATCACAAATGTTTAAAACATTTGAATTAACTGAATAACATTAAAGTTATTTGAGAATAAATCCCAAAAAGAGCCCTTAATAACAAATACCACTAAGATATTAAAGGCAAGAAAATTAAAATTTCCAAAAACAAATTTAATCCTAAGAACGTATTTTGCACCTATTTAAATAGTATTGCGGTTTAAAAACAACACTTTTAAACTACTTACAAGAACAAATGAGATTACCAGTGCAAAGAAGTATTCATTTGATTTAAGTCATTTTATTCTATCAATCATTAAAATTTCATCATTTTATCTTTAGCAAAAGTGGCTATAAATCAAGCGTTGCACAATACCCACTTTTAGTGATTTTATAAAAATACCTGCATTTGGTTAGAGTCTAAAACCCAGCCCAGGTGTTTTCTAAAAAGCTTATTCTAAAACATTTGATTTACAAATTAAAAAACGCAATTACAGTTAACACAGTTTGTATTATATTTGCGTAAATAAAAAAAATGTCTGAAAAAATAACCCCATATAAAGACTCTTCTTTAGGTAAAAAAGAACAGGTTGCCCAAATGTTTGATAACATCTCTGGAAACTACGACAATTTGAATCGCGTAATTTCATTTGGAATTGATATTAAGTGGCGAAAAAAAGTATTAAAAATTGTATCGGACACTAATCCGAAAATCATTCTTGATATTGCAACAGGAACCGGCGATTTAGCCATTTTAATGGCGCAGACAAAAGCCGAGAAAATCATTGGACTAGATATTTCTGCAGGAATGCTTGAAGTGGGAAAAAAGAAAGTTGCAGATAAAAACCTTTCTACTATTATTGATTTAGTTTTAGGTGACTCCGAAAACATTCCATTTGAAGACCATTATTTTGATGCTATTACAGTTGGTTTTGGGGTTAGAAATTTTGAAAACTTAGAAAAAGGTTTTTCTGAAATCCTAAGAGTTTTAAAGCCAGGTGGTGTATTTGTCATTTTAGAAACTTCAGTTCCTGATAAAACTCCATATAAACAAGGTTATAGATTTTACAGCAGAAATATACTTCCTATAATTGGAAAATTATTTTCAAAAGATAATTCAGCATATGGCTATTTGTCAGAATCTGCAGCTGTTTTTCCTTACGGAGAAGCTTTAAACAATATTTTGAGAAAAATTGGGTTTATAGATGTTGTGGCAATGCCTCAAACTTTTGGAGTTGCAACCATTTATTCTGCTTCTAAAAAATAGTATGAAAAAAACAGTAATCTTACTTTTATTAGTCTTATCGACAAAAGGATATTCGCAATTTGCTAAAAGCATGTTTAGCAAAGACCCTATAATCAATCTTGAAAACTGGCAAAAACAACGCCTGTATTTTGGTTATTATCTGGGTTTTAATAGTTTTGATTTTAAATTTGACTACAAAAATCCCGGTCCGGATATCCAGGTAAAAAAGACTACTGGTTTTAATGTTGGTGTTGTTGCAGATTTAAGACTACAGGAATATATTAACTTACGTTTTGAACCAGGTTTGTATTACACAAAACGTGATTTATATTTCCCTAATATGGCTTTGGAAAAAGATTATTTAAGAGAAGTAAACAGTACTTATATTCACTTTCCGCTGTTACTAAAATTCTCTTCGTTACGCACAGGAAATATTCGCCCATATATAGTTGGTGGAATGTCGACCACACTAAATTTATCAAGTAATTCAAAATCGCAGGATGATAACTTTGAAGGAAAATTTAGAGTTAAACCCTGGACAGCAGCATATGAACTAGGTTTTGGAATTGATATTTTCTCTGAATATTTTATTTTCTCCCCTTCAATCAGAGGTATGTTTGGAATAACCAATGAATTAATTCGCGACAATCCTGCCAAAGGACCAAGTCCATGGACAGATAATATTGACTCGATGAAATCTAGAGCAATTTTAATAAATTTCACTTTTCATTAAAACAAATTCTTAACTATTTCGTTTAAATTCACTAAGAATAATTGCTGTGGCAGTTGCTACATTTAAACTTTCCGTTTTTTGTAGTTCTCCAAACCTTGGAATTGAGATTCGGCTGGTTACTATTTTTTCAATTTCTGCTGAAATACCATTGGCTTCATTACCCATAATAATGATTCCATTTTGAGGCAGATTGGATTTATAGATATTATCACCATCCATAAAAGTTCCAAAAACCGGTAATTTTGTTTGTGTGATAAAAGTTTTCAAATCAATGTAGTTGACATTTACTCTGGCAATAGAACCCATTGTAGCCTGCACGACCTTTGGATTGTAAATATCTACTGTTTCTTTAGAGCAAATGATTTGTTTGATACCAAACCAATCGCAAAGACGTAAAATTGTACCAAGATTTCCGGGATCTCTAATATCGTCTAACGCGATAATTAATCCAGAGTCGATTATTTTATTTTCGGCAGGGATTTTGAATACAGCCAAACAAGAATTTGGAGTTGCCAAAGCACTTATTTTTTTAAGTTCCTGCTCATTAATAAAAGTGCGCTTTGAAGGCTGAACAGTTTCAAAATCATTTAAAGTCGTGTATAAATGCTCTAATTCAAAATTGGATTGCAACAATTCCTGAATTACTTTTACTCCTTCGGCAAAAAATAATTGATTGGCAAAACGCTGCTTTTTTTGATGTAAACCTGTTATAAGTTTTATTTGGTTTTTACTAACCATAAAATAATGTACTTTTGAATTAAATATTTTAGAACACTTGAAAAATAATTCCACAAAAATAATAGCATTTATTCTAATAGCAATATTTATTTGCGCTTGTGATGCTGTAAAAAGAGTTCCTGATGGAAAAAAACTTCTCGTAAAAAATAATATTGTTGTTAACGGAAAGAATAGCAATGATGAAACGGCATCAAATCAGATGTATCAAAAACCAAATGGTACTTTACTAGGTTATAAATTGCGTTTAAATTTATACAATTTAGCTAATTTAAATCCGGATTCTACATATCAGGCTAAATTTAAAAATAATCCGGGCTTATATGAGCGTCAGGCAAAATTTTTATCTGCAAAACAAGTAGATCGTCTTGGGCAATCTTTTTTATATAAAGGAATTCATGAATTCTTAAAAAGCACTGGCGAACCACCTGTAATTATTGACACTACAAAAACAAAAAAAACATTATTACGTTTGAAATTTTACTATTTCAACAATGGTTATTTCAATGTAAAAACAGATTATACAATTGATAGCATTTCTCCAAAAAAAGCAAAAATAAATTATAATATTCTTACCGGGCCAGGTTATACTTTAGATTCTATACGAACAACTATTTTAACTCCCGCCTTGGATTCATTGTACAAAACAAATCCGGAACCTTCTGTTTTAAAATCAGGAAATCAATATAAAACTTCAGATTTTGAAGAAGAAAAAAATCGTATAACCACTTATTTCAGAAATCACGGTGCTTATTTCTTCCAACCAACCTATGTTACTTTTGATATAGATACTATTGGCAAAAAAAACAAAGCAGACATTAATTTAAAAATTAATAACAATAATATTCAGGAAAGAGATTCAAGCAGAACTGAACCTTTTAAATTGTATAAAATAAGCGATGTAAATATTTACACCGATTATTCTGCAGCCAACTCAAAAAATAAAATAACCGACAGTACAACTTATAAAAACTTTAATCTATACAGTTACAAGAAGTTAAAATACAAACCACGTGCCATTACTGACGCCATTTTTATTAATAAGGGAAGTACCTATTCTGACACAAGAACAACTCTTTCATCACGTTATTTAAACAATCTGAAAATTTTTAATTATCCTTCTATTCAATATGAGGTTGATAAAAGAGATTCTACTGCGCAGTCATTAATTGCGAATGTTTATCTGACACCAAGAAAAAAATATAGTTTTGGAGCTACTCTGGATGTAACACATTCTAATATTCAGGATTTCGGGATCGGAGCGAGTGTTTCAGAAACAATTCGAAATGTATTTAACAGAGCTGAAACATTAGAAATATCTGCCCGAGTAAATGTTGGATCTTCAAAAGATATGGCCAATCCGAATGATAATTTCTTTAATGTTTCGGAATACGGAATTGACACTAAGCTTAATTTCCCAAGGATTTTAATGCCTTTTGGAACCGAAAAAATTATTCCGAAAAGAATGATTCCCTCTACTACTATTGCTGCAGGTTTCTCAAAGCAGCGAAATATTGGTCTTGACAAAGAAAATTTCACCGGAGGACTATCTTACAACTGGTCTCCAAAACGCCTCAACACCGCTAAACTTGAGGTACTGAATGCCCAATTTGTTCGTAACTTAAATCCTGATAATTATTTTAATGTCTATACCTCTTCTTATGACGAATTAAATGGTATTGCAAATGTTTACAATACAACGCCAGGAAATGTTGATGATAATGGAAATCTAATTATTTCATCAGGAACTACCGGTTTTACTAATGATGTTTTAACAGGAAACACAGCTTTAACACCTGCAGATGAACAATATCAAGATGTTGAGAGTATCGAAGAAAGAAGAGTTCGTCTTACTGAAAATGACTTTATATTAGCTTCAAGCTACACTTTTACCAAAACAACAAAAAAGGATCTTGCAGATAATACCTTTTATCAGTTTAAGGCAAAAATAGAATCAGCCGGAACCTTATTGTCTGCTGTTTCGAATATAGCAAATCTTCAAAAAAATATAAATGGCAATTATGAAATATTCAATTTAGAATATTCAGAATATCTTAAAACAGAGTTCGATTATATTAAACACTGGGACTTTGGGAAAGAAAAAGTTTTGGCCGTTCGAAGCTTTTTCGGAATTGCGATTCCTTTTGGTAATTCAGATTATATTCCATTTTCACGAAGTTATTATTCTGGAGGTTCAAATGATAATCGTGCGTGGCAACCTTACTCATTAGGTCCGGGAAGCACAGATGCCTTAGACGATTTTAATGAGGCAAATATGAAAATTGCATTAAGTGCCGAATTACGATTTAAAGTTTTTGGAGATGTCAAAGGAGCAGTCTTTGCAGACGCCGGAAATATCTGGAATGTGCTCGATAATGTCACCGATGAGAAGGCGACATTTAACAACGTAAACGATTTAGCTGAGATTGCTTTAGGCACAGGATTCGGATTACGATACGATTTAAGCTTCTTTGTTGTTCGATTAGATTTAGGCTTCAAGACTTATAATCCGGCGCATGAGAAGGGAGATCGCTGGTTTAAAGAATATAATTTTGGGCACTCGGTTTTAAATTTTGGAATAAATTATCCTTTCTAATGCTAATTAATTCTTATTTTTGCAACCTAAAAACTAAAAACAACTATAAAAAAAATTACAATGGCACACAATATTAAACCAGGAGTAGCTACAGGAGATCAAGTTCAGGAGATTTTTAATTATGCAAAAGAAAAAGGTTTTGCTTTACCAGCAGTAAACGTTACTGGTTCTAGCACAATCAATGGAGTTCTTGAAACTGCAGCAAAACTTAATGCGCCAGTTATCATTCAATTTTCAAACGGAGGAGCACAATTTAACGCAGGAAAAGGATTGTCTAACGCAGGCGAAAAAGCAGCAATCGCTGGTGGAATCGCAGGAGCAAAACATATTCACGCTTTGGCAGAAGCTTACGGAGCAACTGTAATCTTACATACTGACCACTGTGCAAAAAAATTATTACCTTGGATTGATGGTTTGTTAGATGCATCTGAAAAACATTTCGCAGAAACAGGAAAACCATTATTCAGTTCACATATGATCGATTTGTCTGAGGAGCCAATCGAAGAAAATATCGAGATCTGTAAAGAGTATTTAGCCAGAATGAGCAAAATGGGTATGACATTAGAAATCGAGCTAGGTATTACAGGTGGTGAAGAAGATGGTGTTGACAACTCTGACGTTGACAGTTCAAAATTATACACACAACCAGAAGAAGTAGCTTATGCTTACGAAGAATTATCTAAAGTAAGCCCTAAATTTACAATTGCTGCAGCTTTTGGAAACGTTCACGGTGTTTACAAACCAGGAAACGTAAAATTAACTCCAAAAATCTTAAAAAATTCTCAGGATTTCGTTCAAAACAAATTCAACACTGGACATAACCCAGTAGATTTCGTTTTCCACGGAGGTTCAGGATCTACACTTGAAGAAATCAGAGAAGGAATTAGCTACGGAGTTATCAAAATGAACATTGATACAGATTTACAATTTGCATATACAGAAGGAATTCGTGATTATATGGTTAAAAACCTTGACTATTTGAAATCTCAAATTGGTAACCCAGAAGGTGCTGATGTTCCTAACAAAAAATATTATGACCCAAGAAGATGGGTACGTGAAAGCGAAGTGACATTCAACACAAGACTTGAGCAAGCTTTTGCAGACTTGAATAACGTAAATACACTTTAAATTTTAGATTTCTGAATTTAGATTCCGGACTTCTAAAAAAGCCTGGAATTTAAATTTTGAATCAGATTGAAAATCTAAACTTTAAAATCTACATTCTAAATTAAAAAAAATGGCTTGGTTTAAAAGACACGAAAAAGGAATTACGACCGCGACTGAAGATAAGATGGACGTTCCGAAAGGATTGTGGTACAAATCTCCTACTGGAAAAATTATTGATGCTGACGAATTAGCCAGAAACTTATTTGTTAGCCCTGAAGATGATTTTCACGTTCGAATTGGAAGCGCAACCTATTTTGAAATTTTATTCGACAACAACGAATTTGTTGAATTAGATAAAAACATGACATCAAAAGATCCTCTGCATTTTGTGGATACAAAAAAATATGCAGAAAGATTGAAAGATGTAATGGAAAAAACACATCTTAAAGACGCTGTTCGTACAGGAGTTGGAAAATCTAAAGGAAAAGAACTTGTAATTTGCTGTATGGATTTTGCCTTTATTGGCGGTTCTATGGGGGCTGTTGTAGGTGAAAAAATTGCAAGAGGTATTGATCATGCTATCAAAAATAAATTACCTTTTGTAATGATTTCTAAATCAGGAGGAGCTCGTATGATGGAAGCTGCTTATTCTTTAATGCAATTAGCTAAAACATCAGTAAAACTAGCTCAGTTAGCTGAAGCTAAATTACCTTACATTTCACTTTGTACAGATCCAACAACCGGAGGAACAACTGCATCATATGCAATGTTAGGAGACATCAACATCTCTGAGCCAGGTGCTTTGATTGGTTTCGCTGGTCCTCGTGTTGTTCGTGACACTACCGGTAAAGATTTACCAGAAGGTTTCCAAACTGCAGAGTTTCTTTTAGAACATGGTTTTCTGGACTTTATCACGCCTAGAAAAGAATTGAAAGACAAGATTAACTTGTATATTGATTTGATTCAAAATAATACAATTAGATAGTTTTTAAGCTACTAAATCATATAAATCCCATTGGCTACGGCAAGTGGGATTTTTTTATATCTTTATTTTAAATCTAATTTATATGATGAGAGTTTTTATTGGTTTTATGGTTTGTTTATTTCTTTTGAATTGCACTAAGCTAAAAGAAAAGATTGTAATCAAAAACAAACCTTATATTATTTCTTATGAAGACAGAAAACTTCAAAATTATATTGATTCTTTAAAAGAAAGTAAAAGTAATTTTGTTGCATTTCCTAGAAAAGGCTTCTATGGAGAACATCAATTGATTATTGATAAAAAAGGTAATCTATATTTTTATCAAAAAGAGTACTTTATGCAATTGTGCAGTTATGGCAGTGAAAACGATACTATTCCACATTTTTTACGTTTACAGCCAAAAGACATTGTTAGAATCCCTCAAAAAAACCTGACTGATTTTCTTTCTGAAAACATCTTAATAAAAGAAAAAGACAGACAGACTTTAATTATTGCTTCTCAAAAAGACACTATAAAAAACATCTCCTTTTTTGAGTTTTTAAAAAAGAAAAATATTGGCAATTATATTATCCGAAGAACTACTCAGGAAGAGGATACCGTTTTGCGATATAAAAACAATGACAGTAAACATATTTATTATTATCCCGATTCAATCAAATGGGACCGAACTAAAATCAAATTTCCAGTTGAAAACTAAATTGGACTATTTTTTGGCCTACCCTTTTTCAATTCTTTTTCAGCAATTTTAAAAGCTAGTTTCTCGCGCCATATCGCGTAACGTTCTCTAAAAACTATTTTTATAGCACTATCAACTGCGCCATGCATAAATAAACTCCAAACGCTCTGAATTTTCCGGGTTATAGATTGATCCCATGCTCTAAGGCTTAGCGAAAAAGAACCGTCTACGTAACGCATCCAATGCCACATTCCGGTTGGCATAAACAAAGTATCTCCGTGTTCGAGAAAGACTTCATAGCCTTCAACACCTTTTAGAGCTGGAAATTTTTCAAAATCCGGATTGGCAACATCATAATCTTCTAAAGCATATGTGGTATTTGGAACGCAATAAAGCCTTTTCTTCCATTTGTAGTCAAACAATATAATATGTTTCCTTCCTCCAAAATGAGTATGAAAAAGATGCGGTAAATCGATATCATAATGTAAAAAGGTGAAAGCACTTGAACCTCCAAAAAACATGGCAGGCATACTTTCTATAAAACCTCCCATTAATTCCTTCGGGATTTTCACATCATTTATTAATTCAGGTCTGTGTTTGAAAAGATTGAAGAAAAAAATACGCAGCTGTGTTGGCTCTCTTTTTATCAAATCCAGATATTCACCAAATTTCATAGTGGCAATAGAAGCATTAATTATTTTTGTGGGATCTGCTTTAGAATTATCAACCAGTTTTACCTCAATATCCCCTGCGATTTCTTTAAAATAATCCGTTGTCCATTTTTCTCTGGCGGGCCACTCTTTTGTTAGTCCTTTTATAATTAAAGGTTTTCTTTTATCTAAATAGTTCTTTTTAAAATCTTCTCTAGAAATAGACTCAACGGTATCGACAGGTTTTAAGTTAAAGCTCATTTATTTATTGATTTAAATTGCTACCTACCAAGTAAGTATCTAATTATCTACTCCTTTAAAAAAATCACAACTAATATCGCAAAAGAAACATACTACATCCCTGTTCGAATAGCTTCAACAGGATCCAAATTCGCCGCAGAAATTGCCGGAAGAATTCCAGATATTAGCCCAATGATGGCCGCTAACGTAGTACCTAAAATTATATTTCCAAAACTTAAAACAAATTCGAAGTCAAGCACTTTTGTCAAAACAAGTGCAATTCCCCAAACCATTAAAAGACCAATTATTCCTCCAATAACAGAAAGAATTATGGCTTCAAATAAAAATTGAAATAATATAAATCGATTTTTTGCACCCAATGACTTTTGAATTCCAATTAAATTAGTTCTCTCTTTAACCGAAACAAACATAATATTAGCAATTCCGAACCCTCCTACTAAAAGAGAAAATCCACTAATAATCCATCCCACAACATTCATCTGACCTAGAATTCCATCAATAAAATCAGTGAATCCAGAAAGGACATTGATGAAAAAATTATCTATCTCACCTGCTTTCATTCCGCGAATAGCTCTTAGCTTCTGAGCGACTTCAGCTTTATAAGCTTCCATATCAATACCTTTAACAGGTTTTAAAACAATTACTGGTGTCATGGCATCACTATCACCATACATTCTTCGTAAAAAATTAGCCGGAAAGTAAACTGATGTATCATTACTATCTCCAAAAAATCCCGCACCCATTTTTGTCATAACGCCAATAACGGTAAAACGTTGTCCATACAAACGAATACTTTTTCCGATAGGATCATCAGTACCAAAAAGTCCACTGGCAATTTCATATCCTAAGACAATTACCGGCGATCCGGAATTAGATTCAGATTCGGTATAAAATCTTCCCTTATCAAAAGTCAATCCGTCAATATCAACCATTTCATAAGAAGAAGGAACCATGTTTACATCGGCAACTGTTTTCGAATCATACTTTAAACTTTCATGATTTACAAAAAGTTGATAACCTACTTGTTCTGTATTATTCAGGGAATTTTTTAAAGCGATATATTCATCATATTTTACATTTGGAAACTGCTCTCTTTTCCATTGTGGAATTTCAGAAGGTCCAAAGCAAAATTTCATTAAATAAATTGTATTTTTATCTAAGCTGCTCAAATCTTTAGAAATTTTACGATCCAGAGAATCGACAGCAGCCAAAACAGCGATAATCGAAAAAATACCAATTGTAACACCCAACAACGACAATAATGTACGCAATTTGTTATTTCGCAAAGCATTTATGGCAAAGCTCAGACTTTCCTTTAATAATCTTAAATAAAGCAGCATATTTTCGTATTTTTCAATAAAGTAAAATTCAATAAATTAAATTCAAAAACCTAATAAAAGTTAACTTACTCATCAGTAGTTTTTTTTAAGATAATGTTACATTAATTTTCTTTAAAATAATATTTAAAAAAACTACTTTTGCAGTCTGAAAATCATAACTACACAATGAGCACAACTAAAACAATACAATCAGCATTAATATCTGTTTTTTCGAAAGATGGACTAGAGCCAATCGTTAGAAAATTGCACGAGCAAAACGTAACACTTTATTCAACTGGAGGAACTGAAGATTTCATAAAAAATCTTGGAATTCCTGTAGTTCCGGTAGAAGATATAACTTCATTTCCTGAAATTCTTGGGGGAAGAGTAAAAACTTTGCACCCAAAAATTTTTGGTGGAATCTTAAATCGTCAAGATAACGAAAGCGATGTTCAGCAAATGAAGGAATTTGATATTCCGCAGATTGATTTAGTAATTGTTGATTTATACCCTTTTGAAAAAACGGTTGCTTCAGGTGCAAGTGAACAAGATATTATTGAAAAAATTGATATTGGTGGAATTTCATTAATTCGTGCCGGTGCAAAAAACTTCAAGGACACTGTAATTGTAGCTTCAGTAAATGAATACAGTTTGCTTTTAGATTTGATCACAGAACAAAACGGAGCAACAACATTAGAAAACAGAAGATTATTGGCTACAAAAGCATTCCACGTTTCTTCTCACTATGATGGTGCTATTTTTAATTATTTCAATACAGATGAAACCATCTATAAAGAAAGCATTGCAGGTGGACAAGTTTTAAGATACGGAGAAAATCCACACCAAAAAGGATTTTTCTTTGGAGATTTTGACGCTATGTTCAAAAAAGTTCACGGAAAAGAACTGTCTTACAACAACTTACTAGATGTTGACGCTGCAGTAAATTTAATTAATGAATTTAAAACTGACGGACCAACATTCGCCATTTTAAAACACAATAATGCTTGTGGTTTAGCTTCAAGAAAAACAATTAGCGAAGCTTATTTAGCAGCTTTGGCTTGTGATCCTACATCTGCTTTTGGCGGAGTTTTGATAGCAAACACTAAAATTGATTTGGCTACTGCACAAGAAATCAACAAATTATTCTGCGAGGTTGTAATTGCGCCAAGTTATGATGATGATGCAATTGCAGTTTTACAAGAAAAGAAAAATAGAATTATTTTAGTTCAAAATGAAGTTGAATTACCTACAAGACAAGTAAGAACATGTCTTAATGGTTTGTTAATTCAGGACAGAAATAATATTACAGATACTAAAGAGCATTTAAAAACCGTTACCATTACAGAGCCAACTGCACAAGAGATAGAAGATTTAATTTTTGCTTCTAAAATTTGTAAAAACACAAAATCAAATACAATCGTATTTGCTAAAAACGGAACTTTAATTTCATCAGGAACAGGTCAAACCTCAAGAGTTGATGCTTTGATGCAGGCTGTTGATAAAGCTAAAGCTTTCGGATTTGATTTGACAGGAGCTTCAATGGCAAGTGATGCATTTTTCCCTTTTCCGGATTGTGTGGAATTAGCTAAAAATGCGGGAATTACAGCTGTAATTCAACCAGGAGGATCGATAAAAGATGAATTAAGCATCAATTATTGCAATGAAAATAATCTTGCAATGGTATTTACAGGAACACGTCATTTTAAACATTAATTTGTTTAACTTTGTTCGATAATTATTTATAACATTTTAAACCCCTAAAAAACTTATGGGATTTTTTGATTTCATGACCGAGGATATTGCGATAGACCTTGGTACCGCAAACACTTTAATCATTCATAATGATAAAGTTGTTATTGATAGTCCGTCAATCGTTGCACGTGATAGAATATCAGGCAAAATCATTGCTGTTGGTAAGGAAGCCAACATGATGCAAGGTAAAACGCATGAAAACATCAAGACCATAAGGCCTTTGAAGGATGGTGTAATTGCCGATTTTGATGCTTCAGAAAAAATGATCAATATGTTCATTAAGAGCATTCCGGCATTGAAAAAAAGAATGTTTACTCCAGCTTTAAGAATGGTAGTATGTATTCCGTCTGGAATTACTGAGGTTGAAATGAGAGCTGTAAAAGAATCTTGTGAAAGAGTAAACGGAAAAGAAGTTTATTTGATTCATGAGCCAATGGCAGCAGCAATTGGTATTGGAATCGATATCATGCAGCCAAAAGGAAATATGATTGTTGATATTGGAGGTGGTACAACTGAAATTGCTGTAATTGCATTAGGCGGAATCGTATGTGATAAATCTGTAAAAATTGCGGGTGACGTTTTCACAAATGATATCGTGTATTATATGCGCACGCAACACAACCTTTTTGTTGGAGAAAGTACTGCTGAGAAAATTAAAATTCAAATTGGAGCTGCTATCGAAGATTTAGATGGTCCTCCAGAAGATATGTCTGTTCAAGGTAGAGATTTACTTACTGGTAAACCAAAACAAGTTGATGTATCATACCGTGAAATTGCAAAAGCATTAGACAAATCAATTCAACGTATCGAAGATGCTGTAATGGAGACTTTATCGCAAACACCTCCTGAATTAGCTGCCGATATCTACAATACAGGTATTTACTTAGCTGGTGGTGGATCTATGTTGAGAGGTCTTGACAAACGTATTTCATTAAAAACAGACTTACCTGTTTACATTGCTGAAGATCCTTTAAGAGCAGTTGTTCGTGGAACTGGAATGGCATTGAAAAACATTGCAAAATTTAAAAGCATCTTAATTAAATAAGATTCAAAATAATAACCAATATTTTTTTTATTAGAGTCAAAATTTTCAGATTTGACTCTAATAAAATTGGAAACCAAAAGCATATCCTGAAACAAAATAACCAAACAAGAAATGCAGCAAATTTTTAATTTTATTATAAGAAACAGTAATCGATTGCTGTTTTTGCTGCTTTTAGGTATTTCGTTGGCTCTCTCAATTCAATCGCATTCCTATCACAGAAGCAAAGTAATCAGCTCGGCTAATTTTTTAAGCGGAGGTGTTTACGAAAGAATCAATCATGTGAATGAATATTTGAATTTAAGAACCGAAAATGACGAACTTGTACTTGAAAACGCAAGATTAAAAAGTCTCCTTTTTAATAAAGAGGACACTACCAAATTACCGTTACCAGATAGTATAAAAGGTGTAAAACCTGCAGATATTATTGTTTCAAAAGTAATTCACAACTCTTATAACAGACACGAAAACTACATTACGTTAAATTCCGGAGCAAATGAAGGAATTAAACCAGATATGGGAGTAATCAATAGTTTAGGAATTATTGGAGTGGTAGACAATACTTCACCAAGATATTCAACAGTGATAAGTATTTTGAATATGAAATCACAGATCAATGCTAAGCTAAAAAAATCCAATCACTTTGGTTCGTTGACCTGGAATGGAAAAAGCACAGGATTTGTTCAATTAGAAGATGTTCCAAGACTAGCGTCTGTAAAAAAAGGAGACACCATTGTAACAGGTGGACAATCTGTAATTTTTCCTGAAGGAATTAATATTGGTACAGTGGATATTGTTTACAAAAAAGAAGGTACAAGTTATTATGTCATAAAAGTTAAATTATTTAATGATATGACGAACTTAGGCCATGTATATGTTATCAAGAGTAAAGACAGAGAAGAACTTATTAATTTAGAAAACAAGGAAAAAGATGAATAGCGCATTGTTAGTCAATATTTTTCGATTCATTATGTTACTTGCAATTCAGATTGTTATTTTTAACAACATGAATTTCTTAGGATACATAAGTCCTTTTCCGTACATTTTATATATTATTCTTTATCCTGTAAACAGCAACAGATCAGGTTTAATAATTTCAAGTTTTTTACTTGGTCTTACGATGGATATGTTTTGTAATTCAGGAGGAATTCATGCTACTGCATGTGTTATTCTCGCTTATTATAGGCCTTATATTTTTAAATTTTCATTTGGACTGAGTTACGAGTATCAAACGATAAAACTAAACGAATCTCTAACACCTGAACGTTTTTCGTTCATATTGGTTTCCGTTTTATTACATCACATAATATTATTTACACTCGAAGCTTTTCAGTTTAAATTTATTTGGGATATTTTACTCCGAACTCTGTTTAGCACCATTTTTACAATAATTATTTCAATCATAATAATATATCTTATTAAGCCCAATAAACGATGAGAAAAGTTTTGCTGCCCTCCTTAATTATTATCGCAGCATCTTTGCTGTTGATCAGGGTATTTTATCTGCAAATTATTGATGATTCATTCAAATTAAAATCAGAAAATAACGCGATAAAAAAACAGTATGACTATCCTGAAAGAGGTTATATCTACGACAGATATGGTAAGTTATTAGTTGCCAATCAGGCTTCTTATGATATTATGGTTATTCCTCGCGACATTAAAGAAGATCTTAATGTTGATGAATTTTGTTCTTTATTAAATATTACGAAAGAAGAGTACGAAAAAAGAGTTGCGAAAGCAAGAGTTTATAGTCCGCGATTACCTTCTGTATTTTTATCTCAATTAAACAAAAGTGAATTTGCTGCCTTTCAGGAGAAAATCAGAAAGTTCGAAGGATTTTATTTCCAAAAAAGATCGCTTCGTGATTACGAAGTAGATTATGGTGCTAACATTTTTGGTTTCATTACTCAGGTAAACGAAAAGTTAATTGCCAAAAACCCTTACTACAATAGTGGCGATTTAATAGGACAGCAAGGAGTTGAGCAAAGTTACGAAGAAATTTTACGCGGTATAAAAGGTGTAAAATACATTCAAAAAGATAAGTACAACCGAGAAATAGGTTCCTATAAAAATGGAAAGTATGATACGATCGCTGTCGCCGGAGAAGATATCAATATAACTATTGACGCTGAACTTCAAAAGTACGGCGAAGAATTAATGATCAACAAAAGAGGTGGAATTGTTGCTATTGAGCCAAAAACAGGTGAAATCTTAGCATTAGTTACAGCTCCCTCTTATGATCCGGGAATTATGGTTGGAAGACAAAAATCTAAAAACTATACACTTTTATATCGCGATTCCATTGCAAAACCTTTATACGACAGAGGTCTTCTGGCGGAATATCCTCCAGGGTCTCCATTTAAAATCTTAACGGGTTTGGTAGCGCTTCAGGAAGGCGTAATTGATGAACACACCACTTTTATGTGTCATCATGGTTTTAGCTATGGTAGAGGGCGATTTATGAAATGTCACGGTTTTGGACCGCATCAATTAAATAATGGAATTTACAATTCTTGTAATACCTATTTTGCGCAATCTTACATGCTAACGATCAACAAATACAAAAATCCTGGTCAGGCTGTAGATATTTGGAGTGATCACGTAAAGAGTTTTGGATTAGGTCAGTTTATGGGATATGATCTACCAACAGGTAAAAGAGGAAACGTTCCCACTTCTAAAACCTATAAAAAAATATATCCGAATGGTGGATGGAGAAGCACAACAATTGTTTCTAACGCCATTGGTCAGGGAGAGGTTTTAATGACACCAATTCAGCTAGCCAATATGATGGCGACAGTTGCAAATCAGGGTTATTATTATACGCCTCATATCATTAAAAAGATTGAAGGCAAAAAAATTGATGCTAAATTTACAACCAAACACGAAACTACTATTGACAAAAAGTATTTCCCGCCGGTTATAGCAGGTTTATTTGATGTATACAATAAAGGAACTGCTTATGCCCTTAAAGTAGAAGGAATTGATATTTGTGGAAAAACAGGTACTGCTGAGAACTACGCAAAAATTGATGGCGTAAGAACAAAATTAAAAGATCACTCTATTTTTGTGGCTTTTGCTCCAAAAGACAACCCGAAAATTGCAATAGCTATTATGATTGAAAATGGAGGTTTTGGTGCAACTGTTGCAGGTCCGATCGCCAGTTTAATGATTGAAAAATATCTAAGAAAAAAGATCACCAGAACTGATTTAGAAACAAGAGTTTTAAACAAAAGTCTAGCTGTTGAATATGCAAAATTAGGAGGTATGAATGAAGCGAGCGCTATTGAAACTACACCTAAAGACTCGATTTTAAAAGCTAAAATTATTGTTCCAAAGGCAGTAGTTCCGAAAACAGAAATTAAAAAAACAACTACAGACACCACTAAAAAGAACTAACAAAGATTATTTCAAATGAAAAATCAAAGTGTAAAAAATAACATCGACTGGATAAGTGTTTTTATCTATACTGCGTTAGTAATATTGGGGTGGCTGAACATTTATTCTTCATCATTACTATCGACAGAAGGAACTTATCAAAAACAACTAATTTTTATTGGATGTACAATTCCTTTAATATTCGTTGTCCTTTTTGTTGATGGTAAATTCTATGAAAAATACGCCAGTATTATTTTTGGAGTTTCTCTATTATCATTGGCAGGATTATTTATTTTTGGAAAAACCATTGCTGGTCAAAGATGTTGGTACGCTATAGGAAGCTTTACTTTACAGCCCTCTGAGTTTGCAAAAGCTGCAACTTCATTGGCGTTGGCCAAATATTTAAGTGACACCCAAATAAATCTTAAGGACGTAAACAGGCAAATTCAGGCATTAGCCATTGTCTTTTTACCGGTATTACTAATTTTACCTCAACCCGATCCTGGAAGCGCTTTAATTTACAGTATTTTTATTATTGTACTATACAGAGAAGGTTTACCATCATGGTATGTCTGGACGGGTTTTATTACCATTTTATTATTTGTCCTTACACTCGTTCTAGAACCCTATGTCGTTATCTTAATAGCCTTGGCAGTTCTTATGATCATTCACTTCAAAGGAAGGGTCGTAGATCGAAACATCATTTTAAGCGGTATAATATTGCTTGGTATCTCTGCTTTTGTTTTTTCTGTAGATTATGTTTTTGATAACGTTTTTAAGCAACACCATAGAGATCGTTTTAATATCTTGTTAGGAAAAAGTGTTGACATGAAAGGTATTGGATACAACACCAATCAATCAGAAATTGCAATTGGATCAGGCGGCTGGATTGGAAAAGGTTTCTTAGAAGGAACCCAAACCAAAGGCGGATTTGTACCGGAACAACATACCGATTATATTTTTACAACAGTTGGTGAAGAATGGGGCTTTGCTGGTTCGTTTGTGGTGATTGCACTTTTCGTTGGCCTATTTTTACGTGTAATTTATTTAGCTGAAAGACAGAAAACAAAATTCAGTAGGGTTTACGGCTATTGTGTTGCCGCCATTTTATTTACACACTTCTTTGTAAACATAGCAATGGTTATCGGGATTTTTCCAACAATTGGAGTACCGCTACCCTTCTTTTCTTATGGAGGTTCCGGACTCTGGGGATTCACTATTCTATTGTTTATATTCTTGAAAATGGATGCGAATAAGGTAAATGAATGGTAATCCTAAAAATTCAATTATAGTCCCGAACATTCGGGCCAAATTCCAATAGATGAGTTTTAGAATTATTACAACTTAAGAACTTAGGTTCTTATTGATAAATATAAAAAAGGTCCGAAGTTTAAACTTCGGACCTTTTTTATATTTAATTATATCTTTTCACTTGTGCTGGTTCTCTTTTTAATAAGCTTTAAGAAAACCGGGAATGTCGATAATATTATAATTCCAATTACTATAACTTCAATATGTTCTTTTAAATCTATTCCGTGTTCAAGAAAAACTCCATATAAATAATGCCCGGAAAAGATCAATATAAATGACCACAAAAACGAACTCAATATATTAAAGAACATAAATTTCTTTTTATCCATTGAAACTATTCCAGCGATAATTGGCGCGAAAGTTCTGAAGATTGGAAGAAAACGAGCGTAGATAATTGCCTTTCCTCCATACTTTTCAAAAAAGTCTTTTGATTGCAATAAATACTTTTTCTTGAACCAAAATGTATCTTCTTTTTTAAACAGATAGTAACCACTTTTAGCACCAAACCAATATCCGGTCATATTTCCAAGAACACCCATTATTCCAACTAAAGTTGAAAGCAAAAATACGTTGATAAAATCACTCGGAATATAAACAACATTTTGAACCAAATCTCGGCTGTAAATCCCTGATAAAAAAAGCAAACTATCTCCGGGAAGAAAAAAACCTGCAAAAAGTCCTGTTTCAGCAAAAACGATAAACAGCACTATGTACAAACCAATTTGAAAACCGCCGATACTTAAAGTTATATAAAATTCAGGGTTGACTAATTGAGTCCAATCAAAATTATTCATAAAATGAGTTTGGTTACATTTATAAGTTTGTGAAAGTAAGAATAATTTAGTTTAACCACAATAAATTACGGCATTTTAAAGATAAATTAACGATAAAGAAAGCCAAGCATTGGCTTGGCTTTCTAAAAAATATTAATCTCTTTCGTACTTACAACATGTGTGTAAATTATCGTAATCTGTCTGAGTTGCTTTTACTTCTTTAGTATCGTGACCTACTTTTGCAATTGCTTTGTTTAAATCCTCAGGAGAACTCTTCTCTT
Organism: Flavobacterium sp. LC2016-12; assembly: GCF_015351595.1. Classification (GTDB taxonomy): domain Bacteria; phylum Bacteroidota; class Bacteroidia; order Flavobacteriales; family Flavobacteriaceae; genus Flavobacterium. The sequence goes on from NZ_JADKPT010000010.1 coordinate 70,223, forward strand.
CATTCAAAATAACTGTTAACTGATGTGAGCTAATATCCCAGCTGGCCGTTTTTACTCCAGGTACACTAAAAGCCGCTTTTTCAATACGTTTTTTACATTGCTCACAGTTTCCGTTAACTTCAGTCGTATATTTTAAATTCTTGTTCTTTTTAGTTTGAGCCTGAGCCGAAAGCCCTAAAAAGGTGATCATTGCAATTAAAATTAAATTCTTCATTGTATTAATTATTTAAAGTTATTGATATTGTTATTGTTTATTTTATTTTAAATCGTAATCCCGCATAATACATTTGTCCAAAAATGGGTGCATACGCTACAGAAGCATCAAAATTTGGTCCAAATGGATCATTAGCACCTAAAATTGCTTTCTCCTGTTTATAATTTCCAATATTTTCTCCACCAATATAGACTTCAAAAACTGGCGAAAAAACTCTTGTAACCTGAACATTCATAACAGCATATGAAGGTGAAAACTCAGGAAATTGGTCTTCAACAGGGTTCGATGCTGTATAAGGTAGTTGTTGTTCGCCTGACCAATTAAAAGTATAATCAAACTTCCATTGTTTATCATCATTCATTGGAGTCTCATATTCTAAATTTCCTAAAAAACGATGTTTGGCCTGAAGCGGACGCTGAAAAGTTCCTCTTAAATAATCTGTCTTGATATCATAATATTTGTATGCTGTTCTCAAATTCAGATTATGAATTAACTCGTAATTGAATTCCAATTGAAAACTATTTGCAAAGGAACTTCCCTTTAAATTATAAAACAAAACATCCTGTGGACTTTGCATCAAATCGACAACAGCCTGATTTTGAAAATCAGTTCTATAGAAATCAAAACCAGCTTCTGCATTTTTATTAAAAAGTTTAAACTTCTGCGAAAAACTAATGCCATAATTCCAGGCAATTTCGGGATTCAAACCGTAAATTTTTCCATTATTATCTAATATTGAAAACGTTCTGGAACTTGCAAACAACTGTTGATTCTCCGCAAAAATGTTAGCTGAACGCTTTCCTCTTCCCGCAGAAAAACGAATTACACCATTTTCCCATGGATTATAGCGCATGTGCAAACGAGGCGTTACAAAAAAACCTAATCGATTATGGTTATCCACTCTTCCACCTAATATCAAACTGAAATTATCTGTATTATCATAGGTGTATTCAAAAAATGCGCCAACCGAATTATCAATTCGGCTGTAATCTGTGACGTTCACAAATTCCTGATATTGATCGTAGGTAAAATTTAAACCTGTTGAGAATTTGTGTTTCGTATTATTAATAATCGAATTGAAGATCAAATTTGAATAAAAGCTATTCTGCTTAATATCATAAAGATTCAATCCAAAATAAGAATTTTGATTATGACTGTTAAAAGCATTTTGAAAACCAATACTCTGGTAAGGCATATCTTTAAAAACATAACCAATTTTAGTCGACACATCAAAACGTTCCGTATTGATTTCTGACCCCCAATTATTCGTTGTTCCGCGATCTCTGTCTTTATCAAAATCAACTTCACCGGTTTGTTTTTTATCATTCATATATCTGAAATTGATAAAACTCACCAACCCACTTTCGGGATCATAATATTGGTATCGGTTTAAAACATTGATTTGTTTTCCTAATGGATTATCCAAAAAACCGTCATTATTCATATCGTTTTTAGCCACACGTGTATTTCCATGAACAAATAAACTTGTCGCCCATTTATCGGATATTTTTTTATTGAAGTGTGTATTCAATTCAAAACGGGCATCCGTAGATCCGTAAGCGTTTAAGAAAAACGGAATATCGCTCAAAGGCTTTAAAAGCTCGGTATTTATTTGTCCCGAAATACTTTCATAACCGTTTATAACACTTCCCGCTCCTTTTGTAATTTGAACACTTTCGATCCAGGTTCCGGGTGTAAATGATAATCCATATGCCTGTGAAGCTCCACGAACTGATGGGATATTTTCTTCCGTAATCATCAAGTACGGACTTGTTAAACCTAACATTTTTATTTGTTTGGTTCCTGTCAGAGCATCAGAAAAATTAACATCGATTGATGGATTTGTCTCGAAACTTTCAGCCAGATTACAACAAGCGGCTTTTAGCAACTCTTTACTTGTAATTACGGTTGTATTGGATGTAAGTGTATAGGATTTTTTTATTCCTTTTTGCTTTTTGGTAATTTTTACTTCCTGTAAATCTTCTTGAGAAAAAACAGATACTGAAAGCAAAATCATACCAAACAGCATAATATTTTTTTGCATAAAAAATGATTTTAATAGTAATTAGAAAACTGTTTTTTTCAAATTCTTCAAATAGAAAAACTAAAACAGCATGTCACAAGCCACAGAAAGACTTGATTCTAAAAACATTAAAATCAGGAGTAGAAAATATATTGATTGTATAATTTGAATAAGGGGGGCGCATTCGCATCAGAATAATACGAAATGATTTGATTGCTTTTAAAATTCGGAATTGACAAAAACGCAGCTGGTTGATATTCCTGAATTACTGCTTGAAAAGCAATTTGAAAAAAGAATATTTTGAAAGTAGCATTATCCGATTTCTTTTCGATGTGCACCACTTTATCTTTACAACAAGATGATTTTTTTTCAGCAGATCCACAGCAGCTTTTTTCCGGAGCAGCCGCAGCTGAAGTATTCAAGGAAACAGAAGCAATTTCTCCTCCGCAATAATGCACATCAAAAGCAAACCCAATGTTGGAAACCAACAATAGGAACGCTAAAAATAATCCTGTGCATTTCTTTAGATTCATACTGCAAAACTATTTAAAAAACGGCAGAAAAGATTTAATGAAATGTTATTTTTTAAAATTTAGTTGCTGATAATAGAATGCTGGAATGAAAAGCAAAACAAATATGGGTTGAATGATAAATCGTCGTACATAAAAAAGCAGCCAGTTCGCGTCAGGAAAACAATTCAGAATAGCAAAAAATAACACAAAGAGCACCACTAAAAAAAATAAATAAAGAAAAGTACTGAACTTTAAAATTTCTCTATCTCGAAACAATGCATAAATAAGTATTAGTGATAAAATAGTGTTCAAAAAATACCGCAAAAATAGCCCGCAAAAAAGTTTAAAAGAATCAACTTTAGGAAATGGTAAATTTTTAAAATCCAGCTCAAAATACTCTAAAAACGGATCATAAAACAATTCACTTTCAAACGTTCTGATTAACCCAAAACATAGTACTACAAATATTGCCGTTAGAATTTCAACCCCATACTTCATTATATTACTTCGCATATTTCGAAAATTTATTTACCCAAAATACCCATAAGATAAAAACCAACCCGTAAATAATTAAAGGAAATAAAACGCCGTGCAAGATATGTTCTTTTTCAGGGAAGCGAAATAACAAAACGGTCAAAATTGCAATCCGAATCACATTTAAAAGATATATCAAAATACTTCCTGTTATTATAAACAGTAAAGTTGTTTTAAGTTTTCCGGAAAAAGCAATTATAAAAGAGATAAACAAAATAATAACACTTATTGCATTACAGCCTTCTACAATTCTAATCGTATATTTTTTATTATACCAAACTTCAAAATAAGGATGCAATACACTTTTCTGAATAAGGATATCACAATTAAACAACTGCATTAGCCATTCTACATTATGACTAACAATAGTAGTTGCTCCATCAACATCATTGGCGGCGAAACCATTTAAATAAAGCTTATAAAGTAGAGTCAATACAATATAAGCTGAAAAGAAGGTGCCTATAAAAACAAGAAAAGGCTTAAATTGTATTAAATATTTTTTCAAGAGATTTTTTTTTCAAATTTATGTATTTTTTGAGACTAGCTTTAAATACTTTTGTATAAAATTTTATATCATGACATTTCAGGAATTACAACCAAAAATAAGCGCTATTGTTACTGATAACAACGCAGAAAGAGACGAAAAATTATTGGCAATATGTCAGTTATTAAATGAAAATGTAGAATACTATAACTGGGTTGGTTTTTATTTTGCGAATCACGAGAATAAAACCTTACATCTCGGTCCTTATGTAGGTGCAGAAACAGATCATACCGTAATTCCTTTTGGAAAAGGCATTTGCGGACAAGTTGCAGAAAGCAATGCTAATTTTGTAGTTCCGGACGTAGCTGCTCAGGACAATTATATTGCATGTAGCTTTACAGTAAAATCAGAAATTGTGGTTCCTCTATTTGTGAATGGAGCAAACATTGGTCAGATTGATATTGACAGTCATGTTATTGATCCTTTTACTGAAGCCGATGAAAGATTTTTGGAGTTTGTAAATCAAGAGGTTGCAAAACTGTTTTAAAAGCACTATTTTTAGTAGAAAAAAGATTTGAATGAAAAAAAACAGATTCATCTTATTTCTTCTTATAATTTCAGTCAATCTATCAGCGCAAATTAATATAGTCTCAAAGAAAATTTTTCTTGATTCATTAGATCGCGAAGCTACACCAGAAAATTATAGCTACACTAGAGTAATTACCAATTATTCTCAAAAAAGTGTCCGCTATGTTGTAACTGACTTTTACAAAAATGGAAGAAAGAAAATGACAGGCGCAACATTAGATAAAGACATTTTGAAAAAAGATGGCCAATTTATTTACTATTATAAAAATGGTGTAAAAGAAGCTGTTGTAGATTATTCCGAAGATCACAAAAACGGTAAAGAGATTACTTGGTATGAAAATCAAATTAAAAAATGGGAGAAGCAGAATTTTTGGGATACAAAAACTAAAAAATCTCAAACTTTAATCCTTAATTTTTGGGATCCGGATAAAAATCAAACCGTAGTTGATGGAAATGGAGAATATGAGGAAACTGATAAATTTATAACACAAAAAGGAGTTGTTAAAGATGGATTGAAACAAGGTGTCTGGCAGGGAAATGACATTTTACATAAGACTACTTTTATTGATAATTATGATCGAGGTATTTTAATTTCGGGAGTAAGTACAGACGAAAATAATATGAAGCTCTCTTATTCTTCATTGAATGAAAAACAGACTGGTAAAAAAGCAGAAAAGAAAAAGTAGTTTGTAACCGTTAAAAGCACTTTCAAATAGCGACATTTAAAAATAAACAACCTCAAAATCAACAAATAAAAGATTTTCCGCACCTTAAATTCGCTAATCATTAAAATTTTCAGTTTATAAATTTATTTTCTCAAAAAAAAGTTCTAATTTTGCACCCGTCTTACAAAAGTTGTAGAGACATACATAAAAATCATTAAATAATATTGGAATGTATTTAACTAAAGAAAAGAAAGAAGAGATTTTCGCTCAACACGGTGCTGCAACAAACACTGGAAGCGCAGAAGGTCAAATTGCATTGTTCACTTACAGAATTTCACACTTAACTGAGCACTTGAAAAAAAATCGTCACGATTATAACACTGAGCGTTCACTTGTACTATTAGTAGGTAAAAGAAGAGCTTTGTTGGATTACTTGAAAAAGAAAGAGATCAACAGATATCGTGAGATTATCAAAGTATTGAATATCAGAAAATAATCAATATAGAAAAGAGGTGCGAGAGTGCCTCTTTTTGTTTTTACATTACAAGCATTTTAAGAAAAAAAGTTTGGTTTTTCATTGGGTTTTAGAAACAACAACTACACACACAACAACTACAACACAACTAAAACCCATTGTATAACCAATAAGGAAAAATTATGATTCCACAATTATTTGTAGAAAAGATCGATTTAGGTGATGGCAGAAGCATCACAATCGAGACGGGTCGTTTAGCTAAACAAGCTGACGGTTCGGTAGTAGTAAGAATGGGCGACACGATGATTCTTGCAACAGCAGTTTCAGCTCGCACTTCAAACCCAGCGGTTGACTTTTTACCATTAACGGTAGATTACCGCGAAAAATTCGCAGCAGCAGGTCGTTTCCCAGGAGGTTTCTTCAAAAGAGAGGCTCGTCCTAGTGATAGCGAAGTTTTAACAATGAGATTAGTAGACCGTGTTTTACGTCCACTTTTTCCAGATGATTACCACGCTGAGACTCAGGTTATGATTCAGTTAATGTCTCACGACGAAGAAGTTATGCCAGACGCTTTAGCTGGTTTAGCTGCATCTGCAGCATTAGCAGTTTCAGATATTCCTTTTTACAACTTAATTTCAGAAGTTCGTGTTGCACGTATCGACGGAAAATTTGTAATCAACCCAAGCAGAGTAGAATTAGAAAAATCTGACATCGATATGATGATTGGTGCTTCTATGGATTCTGTTGCCATGGTTGAAGGAGAGATGAAAGAAATTTCAGAAGCTGAAATGGTTGAAGCAATTAAATTTGCTCACGAAGCTATTAAAGTTCAAATTCAGGCGCAATTGCGTTTACAAGCTGCTTTTGGTAAAAAAGAAATTCGTACTTACGAAGGTGAGAAAGAAAACGAAGAAATTTACAAAAAAGTAAAAGCTGCAGCATATGATAAAATTTATGCTATTGCAAAAGTTGGTTCAGCTAAACACGAAAGAGGCGCTGCATTTGCTGAAGTAAAAGAAGAAGTAAAAGCTTTATTTACTGAAGAAGAATTAGCTGCTGATGGAGATTTAGTTTCTAAATATTTCTACAAAACAAACAAAGAAGCTGTTCGTAATGTAGTATTGGAATTAGGCGTTCGTTTAGATGGTAGAAAAACTACAGACATCAGACCAATCTGGTGTGAAACTGATTATTTACCAAGAGTTCACGGTTCTTCTTTATTTACACGTGGAGAAACTCAGGCTTTGGCGACAGTAACTTTAGGAACTTCCAGAGAAGCTAACCAAATTGATTCTCCATCTGAACAAGGTGAAGAGAAATTCTACTTACACTATAACTTCCCTCCTTTCTCTACTGGTGAAGCAAAACCACTAAGAGGAACTTCAAGAAGAGAAGTTGGTCACGGTAACTTGGCTCAAAGAGCTTTGAAAAATATGATTCCTGCTGATTGTCCTTACACAATTCGTATTGTTTCTGAAGTTTTAGAATCTAACGGTTCTTCTTCTATGGCAACAGTTTGTGCTGGTACAATGGCTTTGATGGATGCTGGAGTTCAAATGGTAAAACCAGTTTCTGGAATTGCTATGGGATTAATTACTGACGGTGAGAAATTTGCTGTATTGTCAGACATTTTAGGTGATGAAGATCACTTAGGAGATATGGACTTTAAAGTAACCGGAACTGCTGATGGTATTACAGCTTGTCAAATGGACATCAAAATTGATGGTTTACGTTATGACATTATGGAGCAAGCTTTAGGGCAAGCACGTGAAGGACGTTTACACATCTTAGGAAAATTAACTGAGACTATTGCTGCGCCAAGAGCCGATGTAAAAGCTCATGCACCAAAAATCATTACCAGAACTATTCCTGGAAACTTTATTGGAGCATTAATTGGACCTGGTGGAAAAGTAATTCAGGAATTACAAAAAGCTACTGGAACAACTATTGTAATCAACGAAGTTGACGAGCAAGGTGTCATCGAAATCTTAGGTACAGATCCTGCTGGAATTGAAGCAGTATTGGCTAAAATTAAGTCAATCACTTTTAAACCACAAATGGGAGAAGCTTACGAAGTTAAAGTAATTAAAATGTTAGATTTTGGAGCTGTAGTAGAATATACTGCTGCACCAGGAAATGAAGTTTTATTACACGTATCTGAGCTAGCTTGGGAACGCACTGAGAATGTTACTGATGTTGTGAACATGGGTGATGTATTTGAAGTGAAATACTTAGGTGTTGATCCTAAAACTAAAAAAGAAAAAGTGTCAAGAAAAGCACTTTTACAAAGACCTCCACGTGAGGAGAAAAAAGAGTAATCAGATCTTAGTTTACTAAAGGTTTATTCATAGAAAACCCCAATTCATTATTTGAATTGGGGTTTTTCGTTTTTAAATCATAAACTTTTTATTACAATTTAACACTTTTAAGTTATTTTTGAAACATTTTTTTAATACTTTTGGAATCGTCCAAACCAAAAACATAAAAACCGCAATTCCTTTGAAAAATTATCAAAAAAAACACATTTATCTCCTGATCTTTTGCATCTTCTTAAACATATCCTACATACACTGCCAATCTATTGAAAAATTATCATTGTACGATTACTTTGATAACGCAGTAGGAAAAGACAACCTTAACATCAATAATGGAATAGTACATAGCGAGCCTTTCCGCCCGATACCGAATAAAAACAGATACTACATTGATGAATTCAATATTGGCGATCTGAGTTTTGAAGGCGAAATCTATTCTAATGTCAGTCTCAAGTACGACATTTATGACGATCAGCTTATCTACAAACAAAACGGAGTAACAGAAAACCTTCCTATTACACTGATTAAAGACAAAATTGATTTTTTTACTATCAAAAATAAAAAATTTGTCAATCTAAAAGCTGAATCAGTAAAATTCCCGACCTTAATTAATGGCATATATGAAGAAAGCTTTACCGGTAGCGAAGTCTCACTTTATACGAAACATAGAAAAGAAAAAATAAAAGTTTTTCAAACAAATGGAGTCTACTATAATTTTATTTACTACACCGACTTCTTTATAAAATACGGCAACTTTTTTTACAAGGTAGAATCCGAAAAAGATTTTAAAAAAATCTTTCCGACCTATAAAAAAGAAATAAACAATTATTATAACACGGATAAAAAGTTAGAACGATCTGACAAGAAGCAATTCATGGAAAATCTAACGAAACAAATAAATGGTCTTGTAAAAAAAAGTTCTAATTAATGAAAAAAATTACTCTCTTACTATTATTAGCCTTTCAGCAATTTGTATACTCTCAGGTAATAAGTGACAAAATTTCGGTAGAATTTAAAAATGCGAATCTAAAAACTGCCATTCAAAATATCGAACAAGCTTCCTATTATAAATTCTATTTTGATGAAAAATGGTTAGCCAATGACAGCACAGCAATAACAAAACAATTTAAAGAAGTGCGCATAGGCGAAGTTCTTGAAGATGTTTTTCAAAACACCAGCATCAACTTTTTTATTGCGGATAACAAAATTATTTTAACAAATAATAGCATCATTTACAATCAGCTGCCAGATGACTATTTTGGAATTTCTTTAGAAAAAGATGAAAATGGAGAAATAATAAATCCTATTTTTTACCAACAATATGATTCTGTAAAAAAGACAAACACCAGAAATCCGAACAAAAATGTTCGCGATGTTGTTCTTATTGGTAAAGAAGTTAAAAATCAGAAAAAGAAAACGTACACACTTTCCGGATATGTAAGAGGAGGAAAAAACAGACAGGGAATAGCCAATGTATTAATAAAAATACCAAACACAGAGTTTACGGCGACAACTGATAAAAATGGTTTTTATAAGCTACAAGTGCCTGCCGGTATGAGTACTGTAGAAACCGAAACATTCTCCTATAATAAGGCAACCAAGAATATAATGGTCTATAACGATGGTACATTAAATTTCAATGTGGTCGATAATATAAATCAACTTGATGAAGTTTTAGTAAAAACAAATAAAAGCAAAAATGCTAAAGCAGCGATTACCGGTGTGACTACTATTGATTCGGAAGGAATTAAAAACGTTCCTCTTGTACTTGGTGAACGTGACATTCTAAAGGTTGCTTTAACTCTGCCAGGGATAAAAACAGCGGGTGAAGGCTCTTCAGGATATAACGTAAGAGGAGGAAAAGAAGATCAAAATTTATTTTTATTAGATCATGCTGTTTTATATAATCCTTCTCACTTTTTTGGTTTTTTTACAGCATTAAATCCTTATACAACTAAAAAAGTTGATATCTACAAAGGAAGTATTCCAGCAGAATTTGGAGGAAGATTATCTTCTGTTTTTGATATAACATCTAAAACTGGTAGTTATGACAAATTTGAAGGAGAGGGAGGAATTGGACCTGCAACAAGTAATTTAATGATTTCTACCCCAGTCGTAAAAGGAAAATCGAGTTTAATGGTTGGAGGAAGAGCAAGTTATTCTGATTGGATTTTAAAAAGTCTGGATGATGAAAACTTAAAAAACAGCCAGGCTTCCTTCTATGATCTTATTTTAAGATATAATCATAAAATAAATGTCAAGAATGATATTGAATCAACATTTTATTATAGCCATGATAAATTTAGCGTTTCATCGGATTCGCTATATAAATACAGCAATAGACTCGCTACATTAAAATGGAATCATACTTTTAATGAAAAAAATAAAGGATCCTTAATTTTAACCAATAGCGAATATAAATTCAACATTGATTATCAATCAGAAGGAATAAATTCTTTTGATTTTGGCTATAAAATAGACGAAACGCAATTGGCTGCAAAAATGACTTATTTGTACAACGAAAAGCATAAAATCAGCTATGGTATTTCTAGCAAACTATACGGCATTAATCCTGGATATTTAGAACCTAAGAATCCTGCATCGACATTAATTCCAATTGATATACAAAAAGAAAAAGGCCTGGAATCTGCATTATATATAGGTGATAATTTCAAAATCAACGATAAATTTTTACTTGATTTTGGTTTGAGATATTCATCATTTGCTGCATTAGGGCCATCTGAACAAAGAATCTACGAAGATAATCTTCCAATCAGTGATGCTACGGTAACCGAAACAAAAACATACAAAAACAATGAAGTAATTAAAAGATATGGAGGATTTGAACCTAGAATAGCGGCGCGATACTTCTTAACTGATGATTTTTCAGTTCGTGCGAGCTATGATAAAACTTATCAATACATTCATTTACTTTCAAACAATACTACTCAATCTCCAACAGATATTTGGAAACTTTCAGATTTAAATGTAAAACCAGAAAGTGCTCATCAATTTTCAGTAGGACTTTACAAAAATTTAAATGATGACGAACTGGAACTTAGCCTTGAAGGATATTACAAAAGATCTAAAAATATTTTAGATTATAAAGTTGGTGCTGAGTTATTGTTAAATGAAAACATTGAAACAGAACTTTTACAAGGCGAAGGAAAAGCTTATGGTATAGAAGTATTATTAAAAAAACAGGTAGGCAGACTTAATGGATGGTTAGGTTACACCTACTCTAGATCGCTAATAAAACTTAATAGTCAATTTAATGAAGAAAAAGTAAATGATGGAAAATATTTTGCATCTAACTTTGATAAACCTCATGATTTCAGTGCAGTATTAAATTATAGATTTACAAAACGTTACAGTTTTTCTAGTAACTTTATCTATCAAACAGGACGACCTATAACTTATCCTATTGGAACTTATGATTATGGCAATGCACAATATACTGTTTATAGCGATCGTAATAAATTTAGAATCCCAGACTACTTTAGATTAGACATTGGTCTTAATATTGAAGGAAATCACAAAATAAAAAAATTAGCACATAGCTTTTGGAACATTTCAGTTTATAACGTTTTAGGAAGAAACAATCCATATTCGGTCTTTTTTGTTACAGATGAAGGAAAAATCAAGGCCTACAAAACTTCTATATTCTCAATTCCAATACCTAGTATTAGCTATAATTTCAAGTTTTAAATATGAAAGCATTACTATATAAATATTCTATTTTCCTTCTTCTGGCGCTTGCTATAACTAGCTGTACAGAACAATATGCTTTCAAAAATACTGATTTTGAAAGTGCTTTAGTTGTCGAAGGAACGGTTACCAATGAACTTAAAAATCAAGTTATAAGAGTTTCTCAGGTTTATCAACTTGATGAAACTGGGCCAAAGTTTGAAAAAGGAGCAAATGTTTTTATTTCGGATGATCAGGGAAATGAATTCCAGTTTGAAGAAAAGGATACTGTTTACACTTCTATTACAGAATTCAAAGCTGAACCAGGAAGAAAATATCAATTAAAAATAAGAACCAAGGAAGGTAAAAACTATACTTCTGACGAACAAATATTAACCACAGAAACTAAGATAGACAATGTAACTGCAACTGTAGAAAACGTTAATGGAGAGCGCGGTGTTCAAATCAATGTAAACAGTTATGACCCTGCAAACAGTTCTAAATATTACAGATATGAGTATACCGAAACTTATAAGATCATTGCTCCTATGTGGGATTTCAGAGAAACCAATGTAGTCAATGTTCCAGCAATTCCACCCGATCCCATAAATGGATTGCCTGGTACCCCAGCAAGAGAAGATATCGTAGTAACACCTCGTACTTATGAAAGTAAAACTTGTTTTTCAACTAAAAAATCAGATAAAATTCTTTTAAATAGTACTAATAGTCTAAGTGAAGATCGTGTTCACTACCCTGTACGTTTTATTAGTGATCAAAACTATATTATCTCACATCGCTATACCATCTTTGTAAAACAATTTGTTCAAAATTTAGCAGCTTATAGTTATTACAAAACTTTAAGGGATTTATCAACTTCTGAAAACATTCTTTCACCTAAGCAGCCAGGTTTCTTTTATGGAAATATAAAATCAGTAGAAAACCCAGAGGAAAAAGTTATCGGATTCTTCGAAGTTTCTGCCGTTTCTTCTGAAAGGATTTATTTTAACTATGCAGATTTATTTCCAAATGAACCGCTTCCTCCTTATTATGAAAGTAATTGCGAAATACAAGAATACAAGAATTGTGATGGCGATCCGCCTTGTAAGGGAGCCATCTTGCGTTCTCTAATCCGATCGTATTCAGCAGTGCACTTTTCAAATAGTGGCCAAGTTTATTTTATGGTAAAAGCTCCGTGTGGAGATTGCACAACTTTTTCATCCAACATTGTCCCGCCTTTTTGGGTAGAATAATTTTCTTTTTTTTTAAAAAATTTTATGAAATATTGCATTAAATATAAATTCTTAATTTTTCTTTTTCTGGCACTCGCTATAACAGGCTGCACAGAGCAATACGCTTTTAAAAACACAGATTTTGAAAGTGCACTTGTTGTTGAGGGAACAATTACAAATGAGTTTAAAAATCAAATCGTTAAACTTTCTCAAGTTTATAAACTTGATGAAACCGGACCTGAATTTGAAACAGGGGCAAATGTTTTTGTTTCGGATGATCAGGGAAATGAGTATCAATTTGAACAAAAAGATACTCTTTATGTTTCTATAAATCAATTTAAAGCCGAGCCGGGAAGAAAATATCAATTAAAAATAAGAACAAAAGAAGGCAAAAATTATACTTCTGACGAACAAATATTAACTACAGAGACTAAAATTGATAATGTGACCGCAACGGTAGAGACCGTTAGTGGACAAAGAGGTGTTCAAATAAATGTAAATAGTTATGACCCGACTAATACATCGAAATATTACAGATACGAATACGCGGAAACTTATAAAATCATAGCACCAATGTGGGATTTCAGACAGACCACCGCTTTAGCCAGTGGTACCAGTATCTTAATAAGCCCAAGAACCATGGAAACTAAAACATGCTATTCGACCAAAAATTCTGAGGCAATTATTTTAAACAACACTAATAGCAGTAGTGAAGACCGTGTACATTTTCCAGTACGTTTTATAAGCGACCAGAACTATATTATATCACATCGTTATACAATTTTTGTAAAACAGTATATTCAAAATTTAGCAGCTTATTCTTACTACAAGACCTTAAGAGATTTATCATCATCTGAAAGTATTCTTTCGCCAAAACAACCAGGTTTCTTCTACGGAAACATAAAATCTGTCGAAAATCCTTCAGAAAAAGTGATTGGTTTTTTTGAAGTTTCTGCTGTTTCATCGGAAAGAATTTACTTCAATTATGCTGATTTATTTCCAAATGAACCTCTTCCTCCTTATTATGAAAGTAACTGCGAAATACAAGAATTTAAGAATTGTGATGACCCAGAAAATCCAGAATGTAAAGGAGCAATTCTGCGTTCGCGTATTAGATCCTATACTTTAGTTCATTTTTCAGCAAATGAAGCTTTAAATTTATATTACATGGTAAATTCTCCGTGTGGAGACTGCACCACTTTTTCATCTAATATCGTTCCTCCTTTTTGGGTAAATTAATCCTTTTTTAAAAATTTATGAAACAACTTTTAATATACAATCACACCAACAATTTGGATCGAATTAAACATCTTTTGATTTTAACTCTTTTAGCATTGAGCAATTTATGTGTTTCTGCACAAAACAGCAATTCTCAAAACAAAAGTCAAAATCTAAACACCTCAATGCAGGAAACGATTTTTCTTCATTCTAATACAACAACCTTCCTAACAGGAGAAACATTGTATTATAAATTATTTTCTTTAAACCCAATCAACAATACACCAAGTTTGATAAGCAAAATAGCATATGTTGAACTGATAGACCATGATAAAAATTCGCTCCAGAAAAACAAAGTTTATCTTGAAAAAGGAATTGGTGCCGGTGAGTATTTTATACCCACCACTTTGAAAACGGGCAGTTATAAAATTATAGCTTACACAAAATGGATGCTAAATAATCCAAAATCCCAAACAAATGAAATAGAAATTTTCATTATTAATCCATTTCAAACTCAGGAACCAAATGACAATATTACTTTTGATCCTACTATAAAAAGTACGATCACAGGCATTAAAAGTGAATCTGCTTCAAATCTTACTGACGAAAAAAGAGTTGATTTTGAATTAGATAAGAATAGCTATTACACTAGAGAAAAGGCAAACTTAAAAATCAAATCGATTACAGCATCGATCGAGAAAGGAAATTATTCTCTTTCTATTCGAAAAATAGATCAGATTCCAACTTTAAAACAACTAAGTCCACAAGACTTTGCAAAAAAAACAGCTGCTAATTATAGTAATTATGAAACTACTTTTTTTAATTATGTGCCAGAATTAAGATCTGAATTAATTACTGGAACAATTGTCTCTAAAAGTGGTCTTCCAATTAATGATAAATCCGTTTCACTTTCATTGCCAGGGAAAGAATTTGTATTAAAAATAGTTCAAACAAATAATCAGGGAAAATTTGCTTTTTTATTAGATAAATTTCCAAATTTCTCAGATGCTATTATACAGGTCATCGATGAAAAAAGTTCTGATTATAGTATCGTTTTTGATCCATTCCCTAAATTTGACACTTCATCTTTACAATTTACATCAAAACTGAATCTAACACCCGATCTAAAAAAAGATATCGAAGAACGATCAACAGCAAGTCAAATTCAAAATGCCTATTATCAAATTAAAAAAGATAGCCTGGTAACTGAAGCAGTAATAAGCCCATTCTTTAATACAATAGAAAAAACATATGTGCTAGATGACTATACTCGTTTCCCAACTTTGAAAGAAAATGTGGTCGAAGTTATTGTTGAGCTTTATTATCGCAGAGAAAATGGCAAATACAAACTACGTGTTCGTAACGATCATAAAGATTTAGAAATGTATGGACCGCCTTTAGTAATCGTTGATGGACTGCTTATACAAGATCCAAGTGATTTGTTTGATTACAATATGGGAAATGTTGACAAAGTCAGCCTTATAAATGAACCTTATGTTTATGGACCAAATTTATATGGTGGAATGATCAGTTTTGAAACCAAAAACAGTGATTTCGCCTCTACTTATGCAAAGAAATATTTGAAGACGATGGAAATTCAACGTCCAAATCCAGAGAAAATATATAATAATCCAGCCTATATTGCCGGAAATAATTTACAGCGAATTCCAGATTACAGATATCAATTACTATGGAAACCAAATTTAAAATTAGAAGAAAAAGAAGAAAATGTTTCTTTTTATACTTCCGATATTAAAGGAGATTTCGAAGTTGTTCTGGAAGGATTTACTGAAGAAGGAAAACCGGTTTATGTTACTAAAACAATCAACGTAAAATAAAAAGAACATTATTTTTTAGATTAAAAATCAAAGATATTTAAGTCCCAACTCATTATTGAGCTGGGACTTTTAATTTTTCACTAATTGCAACGCAACCTTTTTGACATTTATAGACTATTAATTATAAACCACACTAAAAAGTCATCAAGATGAAAAATTTTGTAACGAAAGTAAATATTACCGGAACTTTACTATTATTATTTGTAGCATTTGGATGTTCAGATTTTGACGATAATCTACATCAATTAGTAAGCATTGAAAAAGGTAATCCCGAAAAGGTAATTCAAAAAGATTCTGAATTATATAAAACTTTACAGAAAACAACTTCTGATGAAGCAGTTCAGGAAGGCGAAGTACCTCCGTGCGTTGAATTTATTTATCCTCTAAATTTACGCTTGTACGATAGCAATTTAAATTCGATCGGTATAAAAAACATAATTAGTGATGCTAACTTTAGCGCAGTTTTAGAAAATCTTTCAGATGGGCAATCGTTAAGCATCAGTTATCCCATTACGACCACTTTGGCAGATAATACAACTTATTCTGTCAACAACAATGAAGAATTAAATATAGCTCTAAAAAACTGTACCCGTGAAGATATTATAAAATATTGTAATGACTTGTTTGCGCCTCCAGCAGAAAATCCTAAAAAATATTTTTGGAAAGTGAAGTATTCCGAAACAGGAGATAACACTTATTTCAGTGGAAAGTTTTCAATAAACCCAGGTGGTTCCATGCTTTTTTATTACGATAACAAACAATATTCCGGAACGTGGTTTTTTCTTTTTGTCGATGATAAGCTACATCTAAATATAAAACTAGATGGAGATTCTGCTATTGCAAAATACTGGAGCGTTGACAGAGAAATTGAAATGAATGGTGTTATAATTAGTATAAAGGCACTTCCAAAAAATATTAATCTCGAAATAATATTCGAATCCACAGCAACTTATAAAATTGGAGATACCGGTCCGGCAAAAGGAATTGTTTTTTATGACAAAGGCGAATATAGTTTTGGATGGCGATATATGGAAGTTGCTACTAAAGATTTAAAAGACTCCGAATGGGGTTGCTCTAAATCATCAATAATAACGGCAAGAAATACTGAATTAGGACATGGTTACTTTAATACAGCACAAATAGTTAATCATCACGATAATATGGTCAACTATTATCTAAATCCATCTATCTGCAATAATGGAAATAATGGAACTGTTCAAGCTAAAGATGCCGTAAAATATAGTCAATATTTTTATACTGACTGGTTTTTACCATCAACTGATGAATTAGAGCTGATATATAAAAACCTATACTTAAAGAATATAGGAGGTTTTTCGAACTTAAATTACTGGAGTTCAACCGAAAGTGACGAAAAAACGGTTTTAACAATTGATTTTAAAACGGGAGAAAAAATTGCAACTCCAAAAATTCCTCAAAAAAGCACCACTCAGGCGAGGGTGATAAGATACTTTTAAAACAAATGCATTTAAAGCCTTCAATTTCTTATATTTAAAAACCTTAAAAAACTCTTTTTTGAATTTAGATCAACTCATAAAAGGTTGCATAAAGCAAAACCGGAAATCTCAGGAAGAACTTTATAAACAGTTTTACAAGAGCCTTTTTGTAATAAGTTTAAAGTATTGCCAAAATGATTCTGAGGCTGAAGATAATCTTCATGACGCGTTTATTGAAATATTTACCAATATCAAAAACTTTAAAGGAACGGGAAGTTTTGAAGGCTGGATTAAAAGAATAACCATAAATAAAGCGATTAACAGATATCGGAATTCTAGTTTTTTAACTCCCATTAAAGATGACTTTTCTGAAGAGGTTCTTATTAATGATAATGAAATTGATTATTCAATCGATTATCTACTAGCATTAGTTCAGGAACTTCCTCATCAGTATCGGTTAGTTTTTAACTTATATGAGTTGGATGAATACTCACATAAAGAAATTGCAACAATGCTTTCAATTAGCGAAAGCACTTCTAAATCTAATCTACATCGAGCAAAATTAATTTTAAAAGAAAAAATTACTTCAAAAAACACATTCCATAATCCTCAAATAAACCATGGAAAATAAAAAAGAAATAGGAAAATTATTCAAAGATAAACTTGAACTTCTGGACAAGAAGCCGACTGATCGCTTGTGGGAATCAATCGAAAATGATTTGGACAAAAAAAGAAAAAGACGAATTTTATTTTGGCTTGTTCCGAGTTTATTACTTGTTGGTATCGCAACTTTGTTTTTTATAAATCAGAGTAATACTAATGAAGTAAGTTTAGAGCAAAAACAAGTTTCTGCTTCTCCATCGAATCAAACGCAGGATAATAATAAATCTGTTCAATCTCAAGAAATAAAAACAACTATTTCGAAAAGCACTCCAACAGCAAAATCAACTACGGCAAAATCGAGCGAAACAAAAACAACAATCAAAAAAAGCCGAACAGAAAAACTAATAAAACAATCTTCAAAATTACTTGTTTCTACAGATGAATATGAAGAATATGAAGTGGTAAAAAAGTATAAAGTGGTTATAAAAAAGAATAAAACCATTACCACAACCCATAAAAATTCAACTACAAAAGCAGTAAAAACAAACATTAAAGAGAATGTTGCAAAAACTGGTAAAAAAACGACATCAAAAAACAAGAAAAAAACAGTAAAAAGCACAAAAAAGTCAGCAATTAAGACAGTAAAAAAAACTTCTGAGCCAAAAGAAAAAAAGACTTCTGTAAATAAAAATACAGAAACACAGACTCCTATTTCAAATACAGAAAAAACAGCAACAGAAGTAGAAACAATCAAAAAAGACAGCGTCGCGCCAAAACCACAAAAGAAACAAACTCCAAAAAGAGAATACATAAAAAAAGACTATCCAGAACAGGAAAACGAAGATGATGCCGAATATTCTGTTTCTGTTTATTACGGTCCGGCAATTTTTGGATCTTTATCAAATGCATCTACTTTAAATGAAAGTTTTTCAAATGTTTCAAAAAGTCATCCGGTAACTTCCCATTACGGATTTTATTTTAAATCAATGTGGGGCAAATATGGATTTAAAGCCGGTTTTGCTAAAATAAATTTAAAAATATCAAACCACTTAAATAATCAATCTAATATAAATTTCGACAATATGGTGTTGAGTAATAATAACATTTACAATGTTATGCAAAATGACGAAGATATTCGCTTGGTCCAAAAAATATCATACTATGAAATCCCTTTAGAGTTTAATTATGCCTTAAAAAAAGATGAAACCCCCTTTGGAATGGAAGCTTTTACAGGGTTCAGCACTTTAATTTCAGATGCAAATCAATTGTATCTTTCTTCTAATAATCTAGAAAGCGAAGGAATTGGCTCGACCAAAAACCTAAATAAAATGAATATATCTTTTAATTTAGGAATAGGCTTCAACTATAAATTAACAGAGCATCTTCAGGCAGATTTTAATCCAATTTTCAAATATTATCTTACTACTTTTAAAAATGATAAAGAGCCTAAACCATATAGTTTATCTATTCAATCTGGGATAACTTATAAATTTTAAAAAATATTTTTCATTTAATTGTAACCTTTTTGAAACTTCATACGTATAACCATTCGTACACTTTAAAAATAAGGAGACAAGAAAATGAGACAACTTAAAATCACCAAGCAGGTAACCAATCGTGAAACTGCATCGTTAGATAAATATCTACAAGAAATCGGAAAAGTTGACCTAATTACCGCTGATGAAGAGGTAGAATTAGCACAAAGAATAAAGGCTGGTGATCAAAGAGCTTTAGAAAAACTTACAAAAGCCAACCTACGTTTCGTAGTATCGGTTGCTAAACAATATCAAAATCAAGGATTAACGCTTCCTGATTTAATTAACGAAGGAAACTTAGGATTAATTAAAGCCGCTCAACGTTTTGATGAAACGCGTGGTTTCAAATTTATCTCTTACGCAGTTTGGTGGATTCGTCAATCGATCCTTCAGGCTTTGGCAGAACAATCTCGTATCGTTCGTTTACCATTAAACAAAATTGGTTCTATCAATAAAATCAACAAAATGTATGCGTTATTAGAGCAATCTAATGAGCGTCCGCCTTCTGCTGAAGAAATTGCAAAAGAACTTGACATGACCGTAAATGACGTAAAAGAGTCTATGAAAAACTCTGGTCGTCACTTATCAATGGATGCACCTCTTGTTGAAGGAGAAGATTCTAACCTTTATGACGTTTTACGTTCTGGTGAATCTCCAAACCCGGACAGAGAATTAATTCACGAATCATTACGTACTGAAATTGAACGTTCATTAGAAACATTAACTCCTAGAGAAGCTGATGTTGTTCGTTTGTATTTTGGTCTTGGTGATCAACACCCAATGACATTAGAAGAAATTGGAGAAACTTTCGACTTAACTCGTGAGCGTGTACGTCAGATTAAAGAAAAAGCAATCCGTAGATTAAAACATACTTCAAGAAGTAAAATTCTTAAAACTTATTTGGGATAAAACCCCACAAAATCCAATATTAGAAATTCCAAATCCCAATTATTTTATTGGAATTTGGAATTTATTGCGAAACTGCCTATATTGGACCGTAAAGCAAACAACAGTTTGATTGACTGTTCGTTTTTTGATTGATGATTGAAACTCCGGCTGATTACCGGAGTTTTTTATTTTATAGATATTTTTTTTACCACAGCGACCACATAATTTTTTTTATCTGTTGGAATGTGGAAAACACAAAGTTCACAAAGCTTTGTGAACTTATCATTTTTAACAAAACTTACCAAAATTCTTTGCGGCCTTTGTGTAATCTTTGCGGCTTTGTTGTTAAATAAACTTTGCGTAAACCTTTGCGAACTTTGCGGTTAAAAATTTATCTTTGCAAAAACAACACACAACTACAAAAAATGAAGAATACACTTATTGCTCCTTCTGTTCTGGCAGCCGATTTTGCCAATTTACAACGCGATATCGAAATGATCAATAACAGTCAGGCTGATTGGTTTCATATTGACATTATGGACGGGGTTTTTGTTCCGAATATTTCTTTCGGAATGCCAGTTTTGGAAGCGATTTCAAGACACGCTAAAAAAACAATCGACGTACATTTGATGATCATTGATCCAGATCGTTACATTAAAACTTTTGCTGATTTAGGAGCAAATATCCTAACTGTACATTATGAAGCCTGCACGCACTTACACAGAACGCTACAAGCTATTAAAGCTGAAGGAATGAAAGCGGGAGTTGCAATAAACCCACATACCAATATCGATTTATTAGAAGATGTAATCAACGACATTGACTTAGTACTTATTATGAGTGTAAATCCAGGTTTTGGAGGACAATCATTTATTGAAAACACTTATACTAAAGTAGAGAAACTAAAAGCTTTGATTACTCGTAAAAACGCCTCGACTATTATTGAAATTGATGGCGGTGTAACCAGCAAAAACGCAAAACAATTAGTAGAAGCCGGAGCAGATGTTTTAGTCGCAGGAAGCTTTGTATTTAAAGCCGAAAGCCCAACACATACTATAGCTGAATTAAAAGCTCTTACTACTTTTTAAGTTTTTTAAATTCGGAAAGAAATCAATTCCGGTCATTTTTTCCAAAGTTTCAATTGGAACAACGAAATCATAAATTGACTTATCGCTATCTTCATTCGGAACCAAGAAAGCGATTGTCTTATGCTCCTTTCCTGATTTAGCCAAAATAATTTTATAAAAATACTTAGGGACAGCAACTTTTTCTGTTCCTATTTTTTTGTCTGAATCTTTCAGAACACCTCCTGTTACGATATATATATCATTATACTTTCCAGCCCAATAACGTGTTTTCTGTTCTAATCGATTCCAGATTCCCCTATTAAAATCATGTTTTTGAGGCGAGATATTTGAAGTGTAAAATGTATCATTGTAAGCTTCTTTATCGAACTCCATATCGCCTGCTGGGCAAAGATGCCCTTTGTCATAACCTGATTTTTTATAGTTTCTCCAATCTGCAGAACCAGTTGTTACTTTTGGATCCTCTATAAAATAAGGTCTTTTAAAATCATTATTTTTAAGATATTCTTTTTTCAATTCATAGGCAACCCATTCGGCTTGTTCGAATTTTTCATTATACGAAAGTGTATAATACTTATGCTTTACAATTTGTTTAGTTGTTGAAGTTGGTAAATATAAATAAGTATAAATCGAATCTGAACGAGTCTGATTGGATACAAAATTGGATTCAGTGTCTTTCAAATCATTTTCAACAGTGTCTTCTGTTATTTCTTTTTTACATGAAACTGACATCAAAATCATCAAACCTAATAAAATATAATTCCTCATTTATAAGCCATATTTATTCATTAAACTTACAAAAAAAACGCTCCGAAAAAATTATTTTTCGGAGCGTTTAATAACAAATTATCTTTGTAAAATTAAGATTTAACTAATTTATCTTTTTTCATTTTAGGAGTAACACTATTTTTCACTAAACCTTTAGTTTGTAAATCATCCAAAACATTTAGTGCTTCTTCAACATAAACGTCTTTAGCTAAAGCCTGATGCCAAGCTTCTCTTTTTTCTTTTAAAGTAGCATCGTTATTCATTTCAAGCTCTTCGTAAGGCAAAGATTTAAAAACCAAATTGTTTTTGTAATCTGAAATTGGTTTGTATTTTTTACCTTCATTTTCAACTTGTTCCTGAGTCGCTTTAAAGCTATTGATATTTAAACTATAAGTGTTTTCTTTGTTTTTAACATCAATCCACTTCGCATTATCCTCAATTAATTTAAATTGAGCATTTCCTGCAATTCTACTTCTACTGTTTGCAATCGCCTGATTAAATTTCTCATTTGAAGTCCAGGTATTGTAATCAGCCGGATCAATTTTATCCCATGGCATTGCGTTGTCAATGTCGCGTTCACCCATTTTTAAGTAAGCGTAACGATCTGGCATTACAACGTCACTATGCACACCTTCTAACTGAGTTGAGCCACCGTTGATTCTGTAAAACTTTTGTCCCGTAATTTTCAAAGCACCTAAATCTCCATAATTTGCATTACGAACAAATTGGTTTAGATCTAAAACGTTTTGCACGGTACCTTTTCCGTAAGTTTGCTTACTTCCTATAATTACTCCACGTTTGTAATCCTGAATTGCAGCAGCCAAAATCTCTGAAGCCGAAGCTGAGAAACTGTTTACCATAATTACTAATGGTCCGTCCCATTCGATTTTTTTATCTTTATCGTATAAAACTTCTTTCTTTTTTCCTGCAGATTTTACCTGAACAATTGGCCCTTCTTCTATAAATAAACCTGCAATATCAACTACTGTAGACAAAGATCCACCACCGTCATCACGAACATCAAGTACGATTCCGTTGATATCTTCTTTTTTCAATCTTTCTACTTCAAGAGCAATATCTTTTCCGGCATCACGGCCATCTTTATTTTCAAAATCAATATAGAATTTAGGCAAGTAAATAACACCGTATTTCAATCCGTTTCTTTCTACAATACTTGATTTAGCGTATGTTTCTTCAATTTCAACCACATCTCTGATAATTGAAATCACTTTAATACTTCCATCAACTTTTTTAACTGTAAGTTTTACCTCGGTTCCTTTGTGACCTTTAATTTTCTTCACAACATCATCCAAACGCATACCTACAACATCTACAGGCTCCTCATTTCCTTGTGCTACTTTCAAAATTAAATCTCCGGCTTCAAGTTGTTTTCCTTTCCATGCTGGTCCACCAGAAATCAACTCATCAATTTGAGTAAAATCATTTTTCTTTGTTAACCTTGCTCCGATTCCTTCTAATTTTCCGCTGATGTTTACATCAAAACGGTCTTTTTCTTCAGGTGCAAAATAACTTGTATGCGGATCAAAACGTGTCATGATCGAGTTTACATACACAGAAAACCAGTCTTCTTTGTTCAAATCTTTAATTAAACTGAAATTATCATCTAAAGATTTTAAAGAACTCTCACGAGTTTCTTTTTCTAAAGTTTCAAAAGATTTTACTTTGTAAGCAGGATCTGTTTTCTTTTTATCTTCTTCTAATTTTTGCTTCGTAACAAGAGATGAAAGTGTAGATAATTTAATTTGTTTTCTCCATCTTTCATTGATTTCCGTTGCATTTTTAGCATAAGGAATATGCTCATAATCTGCATTAAAAGTCTCGTCAACGTTGTAATTGAAAGGTTGAGCCAAAATCGTTTTATAACGTTTTTTGCTTTCTTCCATTCTCTTCATCAATCTGGTATAAGTCAAATTGAAAAACGTCAGATCTTTATTCAAAAACTGATCATCTAATTGCAGCTCATATTGCTTAAACTCATCAATATCAGACTGTAAAAAGAACCTTTTTGAAGGATCTAAAGCATCAATATAATCTTTAAAAATTCCCTTAGAGAACTCATCATTTATTTCTGCCGGACTATAATGTCCTTTTTCGATAACAAATGCAAGTAATTCTAAAAGTGTTTTATCTCTATTTGGGTCCGGATCTTCTGACTTATCTGCATTTATTTTAAAAGCAAATAAGGTTAATGACAAGCATAATACGGCTATAAGTATTTTATAATTTCTTTTCATAAATTTAATAATAGCATTCATCAATTTTTTAATCTAAGTTACGGTAAAAACTATGCCAAGACAGCCAAGTTCACTATAATTTTTTGTTAAAGATATAAAAATGTTTAATGCACGAAAACGTTCTTTAATTTAGTTGACAATTTTTATTTATTTGTTAGTATTCTACCAAAATCTGTTACTACATTTGCTTTAACAAGCTTTAATTTTGACAATTCACAAATGACATCCACGAATGAAAAATGAAAAACCTTTGATATTAGTAACTAATGATGATGGAATTTTAGCTCCCGGAATCAGGGCTTTGATAAGTGTTATGAAAACTATTGGAGATGTAATCGTTGTCGCTCCCGACAAACCTCAAAGTGCAATGGGGCATGCTATAACCATCAATAATACATTATTTCTGGATAAAATTTCAAAAGAAAATGATACTATTACCGAATACAGCTGTTCCGGAACACCTGTCGATTGTGTAAAATTAGCAGTAAACGAAATCCTGCATAGAAAACCTGATCTGTGCGTTTCAGGAATCAATCACGGTTCAAATTCTTCTATAAATGTAATTTACTCGGGAACAATGAGTGCCGCTGTTGAAGCGGGAATCGAAGGTATTCAGGCTATTGGTTTTTCTTTATTAGATTTTGACTGGAATGCCGATTTTGAACCCATTAAATCATTTGTCAAAAAAATTGCACTCGAAACCCTTGCCAACAAACTACCGGCCGGAGTAGTCTTAAATGTTAATTTCCCAAAATTAAAAGAAAAAGAAATTAAAGGAATAAAAATTTGTCGTCAGGCAAAAGCTTATTATGCCCAAAAATTTGACAAACGTCAAACTCCTTACGGAAAAGACTATTACTGGCTTACAGGAAAATTCACAAATGAAGATAAAGGCGAAGACACTGATGAATGGGCCTTGGAAAATGGTTACATCTCAGTCGTTCCTGTACAATTTGATTTAACAGCACATCATACTATGCAACAACTTAATACATGGAAATTAAATGAATAAAACAGACATCCTTATTGGTTTTATTATCGGAATATTTACGGCGCTTCTTGGTAGTTATTTGTTTATCACATTCTTTACCACTTTTGATATTTCATCAGGAATTCAAACCATCAAGCACTATGGTTATTTAGGAAAAATAATTACTCTGGGTACTCTTTTAGATCTTGCTGTATTTTTAATTTTATTAAAAAGAGACAAAGAATTGATGGCTCGCGGAGTGGTTTTGGCCGTGATTGTTCTGGCAATTTCGACTTTGTTTATTTAAATCTTATCTTTGTATTGCAAAAATAATTTCTGTCTTTAGAACAGAAACTACTGTCAAAAAAATTCATATGAAATATTACATCATAGCTGGTGAAGCTTCCGGAGATTTACATGGTTCTAATTTAATGAAAGCATTATATGAGGAAGATCCTCAGGCCGAAATTAGATTTTGGGGAGGTGATTTGATGCAAAAAGCCGGAGGAACTTTAGTAAAACACTATCGCGAATTGGCTTTCATGGGTTTCGTTGAAGTTATTTTTAATTTGAAAACTATTTTAAGCAATATTACTTTTTGCAAAAAAGATATTTTGGAGTTCAAACCGGACGTTCTGATATTTATTGATTACCCTGGGTTTAATATGCGTATTGCAAAATGGGCTAAAGAACTGAATTACAAAACACATTACTATATTTCACCTCAAATCTGGGCATGGAAAGAAAATAGAATCAAAGCCATCAAACAAGATGTCGATAAAATGTTTGTGATTTTACCTTTTGAAAAAAGCTTTTATGAAGACAAACATCATTTTCCGGTAGATTTTGTTGGACATCCGTTGATTGATGCTATTCAGAATCAGCCACCTTTTGACGAAGCAGTTTTTAGAAAAGAAAATCAATTAGGAGACAAGCCTATTATCGCACTTTTACCAGGAAGCCGCAAACAGGAAATTACCAAAATGCTTAGTGTGATGCTTAGTGTTGTTGACGACTTTAAGGATTATGAATTTGTAATTGCTGGTGCACCAAGTCAGGAATATGAGTTTTATAAGCAATTTATTTCTAACGAAAATATCGCATTTGTTTCAAATAAAACTTATGATTTGTTACGTTCTTCCACCGCTGCATTAGTAACATCCGGAACAGCAACATTAGAAACCGCTCTTTTTAAAGTTCCAGAAGTTGTTTGTTATAAAGGAAGCAATATCTCTTATCAAATTGCAAAACGAATTATTACGCTAAAATACATTTCTTTGGTCAATTTAATTATGGATAAGGAAGTTGTAACCGAATTAATTCAGGCTGATTGTAACACGAAACGCATCAAAGAAGAACTTCAAAAATTACTTGAACCTCAGTATCGTGAAAAACTGCTTAAAAATTATGATATTTTAGAGCAAAAATTAGGAGGAGTTGGTGCCAGTAAAAAAACGGCTAAATTAATTGTAGCCGATTTAAAGCAACTTTAAACATTTCTTATTTTGAAAAAAATACTCGTTTTTCTTCTACTAACCGTTGCTTTTACATCTTGTAAATCAACTTCAAATGCAGTAAGTAAAAAAGAAACCAAACGGGAAAATAGATCTATTGTCAATCATTTAATTGAAAATGCAACTGATAATATTGGAGTCAAATACAAAGCTGGCGGAACTACTAAAAGTGGCTTTGATTGCTCCGGATTAGTGTTTACTTCCTTTGAATCTGAAAATATAAAACTTCCCAGAAGTTCTTATGAGCAGTCTAAAATTGGAAAAGTAATCAATATTGATGATGCCAAAAAAGGCGATTTAATTTTCTTCAAAACCAATAAAAGCAGACAAATCAATCATGTCGGATTAATTACAGAAGTAAAATCTGATGAGATACAATTTGTACATTCTTCTACTTCAAAAGGTGTTATAATTTCGTCGACAAAAGAGCCATATTACAAAAATTCTTTTGCTCAGATTAACAGAGTCGTCGATTAATACTAAATATATTATTTTTCTTACAAATTTTTAATACTTTTATAACATGAAAGTATTAGATTTCCCATTGGCTAAAATAACTTTTAGCTTCGTTTTTGGCATTTTAGCAGCGTATTATTGGGTACCTCCAATTATAATTTCAGTATTATCAATTTCCTTCGGTTTATTATTTTTTTCATTCTCTTATATTTTTTCAAAAAAGAATAAAAAACTGAATACACTGTTTGGATTAAGCTCTTATTACACTTCGTTTTGCATTGGCTTTATCGCATTATCAATCAATAGTGATTCTCTTCAAAAGTCAAATTACATCCATTACAAAAATGCTTTTGAAAGTCCGCATTACATCAATCTGACTATAAAAGAAAAATTAAAAGGTAATGATTACAATGATCAATATATTGGTCTTATTAATCACATTGATAATAAATACTACTCTGGCAGAATCATTGTAAATGTAACAAAGGACAGCATTAACAATTCTTTACTTGTTGGAAACAGTATTCGTGTAAAAACTATTTTACAACACAATAGTCTGCCAAAAAATCCCAACCAATTTGACTATAGCAAATACCTCGATAACAAACAAATTTATGCTCAAATTTATATTTCAAAATTAAATATCGAGGTTAATAAAAAGATCAAAAAAGATATCTGGTTTTATACTTCGCGTTTGCATTCAAGGATTATTTACAATCTGGAAAAAGCAAAATTTAATAAAACCGAAATGAATGTTGCACTGGCTTTAATATTAGGCCAGAAACAAGAAATTTCATCAGATATAAAACAGGATTATCAATTTTCGGGAGTTACGCACGTACTATCTGTTTCTGGATTGCATGTTGGTTATATAATGTTACTTATTTTATTTATTCTAAAACCTATTCCGAATACTAAAAAGGGCTCACTGATAAAATTAGCTACCATTATTTTTTCATTGGCCCTATTTGCAATTGTTTCAGGACTGTCACCACCTGTATTACGATCTGTAGTCATGTTTTCGTTTTTAGCAATAGCAAATCATTTGCACAGAAATAGCAATACTTATCATACTTTACTAGTTTCTATTTTTTTGATATTACTTTTTGAGCCTTATTTTTTATTTGATGCAGGTTTCCAATTAAGTTACATTGCATTATTTTCTATCCTTTGGCTACAGCCATTATTAAAAAACATATGGTTACCAAAGAAGAAAATAGTCAAATATCTCTGGGAAGCTCTGACTGTTTCATTCGCAGCTCAAATTGGCACATTCCCTATTTGCCTTTACTATTTTCATCAATTTCCAGCACTATTTTTTGTTACCAATATTCTAATTCTTCCTGTCTTATCTTTTATAATGATAGTTGGTATTGTAGTTATGCTTATTTCTGTCTTTACAAACTGTCACATAATTATAATTCAAATTTTTGAAAAAAGTATTTTTATTTTAAATCAGATTATTCATTTTGTAGCTTCCTTCGAATCATTTGTAATTAAAGACATAAGCTTTAATTCCTATCATTTAATTTCTTTTTATTTGTTTTTAATAGCAAGTATCAAATGGTTTAAAAAACCTTGTTACAACAAACTTCTTATTACACTAGTTACTATAGTTCTGGTTCAGATTTCCTTCATACAAACCAAAAAAGAAATTGAAAGCAAAAAAGAATTTATTATTTTCCATACGAAGAAAAAAACCATTATTACTGAAAGAATTGGCAGAGACATAAGCCTTTTTACAAATAATGCGTTATCAGAAAAAGACTCAAAAAACAACGTTTTAGAAACTTATTTCGTTGCAAATTTTGGGGTTTTAAAATCCATAAAAAAAATTAAAAATGTCTTATTTTTTGATGGGAAGAAAATTTTATTGATAGATAGCTCCGGGATTTATGAAAAGAAGAGCAAACCAGATATCCTTATGTTGATCGCATCTCCAAAAATAAATTTAGATCGTGCTTTGGAAGATTTACATCCAAAAATAGTTATAGCGGATGGCTCCAATTCTTACTCAATTCAAGAATATTGGAAAACTTCCTGCTATAAAAAAAGAGTCCCTTTTCACTCTACAAATGAAAAGGGATTCTTTAGATTAAACTAAAAAAATAATTAAAATATTATTCGCTTGGATGCAAAAGTGCATTCGATTCTGCGATCCATGCTTTTGCTCCGCCTGGTTTGTAGGCATTTTTACCTAACGCACTAAAAGTAGTTTTGTTTTTGCGAATGGATGCCAGCGCAAAACAAACTTCAGGCAGTTCTTCAACACCAAAAGCATTTTTAAGTTTTACGTTCTGCTCTCTATCACTATCAGACGCAGATGAATCAGACAAATCAAGCTTTACTAAAATGACATTATCACGTGACCAAACGGCAAAGTCTGGAGTTTTGAAGATTTCATTTTGAAGATTTTCTGGTACACCTGAGGCAGTGAATAAAATTAACATTGGTTTTCTTTGTTCATTACTAATAGCAATCGCATCAGTCATATTAGTTCTCCAAACTAAATTCTGCGCATGCATAAAAAATGAACCTAAAAAAAATAGTAGGATAAGTAATTTTTTGCTCATGTTATTTTGGTTTTGGTTAGATTAGCATAACGAAATTAACATAATATTTTAATTTTCCAATTTTAATTAATACAAAAAATACATTATGTGTTTTTTATATTGTAAATAAATATTAAATCGACAATTTGAAACAAAATTAAAGATGCCTTTTCTTACTAAACAAAAAAAATCCCTATACAATGTATAGGGATTTCGCATACTTTTATTAAAAAATTTTTATCTATTAAGATTTTTTAGGATTTACAATTCCGTTAGCAACTGCCAACCATGCTGTAGGACCACCAGCTACATAACCCGTTTGTCCGAGGCCTTTAAAATTAACTTTTCCATCTATTGCTTCTGCACTTGTAAAATAGATCGTAGGGAATCCTTGAATCCCAAAAGCTTGTTGCAATTCGTTATTCTGATTTTTGATTTCTGGAGTCTGAGGCGTTCTTCTTGGGTAATCCAATTCAACTAAAACTACATTCTCAGCTGCCCATTTTGTAAATTCAGGCGTTTTTAAAACTTCATTTTGTAAACGAATACACCATCCGCACCAGTCGCTTCCTGTAAAAAACATCAACATTGGCTTGTGCACCTTATTACTTTCAGTAATGGCTTCTCTTACATCTGTATACCATTTTAACTCTTGCGATTGCATTGTAAACACACTAGTTAAAAAGAAAGTAATCAAAAATATCTTTTTCATGCTGCTTTAATTTTCTACAAATTTAAACAAAATATCTATCGATAAATGTAGTCTATTTTACTTCTTGCATTAATTTTTTAATTAATGGTGTTGTTACTATCAAGACGATACCCGCAATAAGAGAATAAAGCGCTAATTGATAATACCCATCTGTATAAGCAATAAGTTTAGACATTAAAGTTGTTCCTGTATTTGCATTAGACATTTCAGAGCCAAGCTTTCCTGCAGCTAATTGTCCAAAAGCACTAGAAAGAAACCATAATCCCATCATCATTCCAAACAAACGTTTAGGTGATAATTTAGTAATTACAGACATTCCGATTGGACCAATACACAATTCTCCAAGTGTATAAATTAAGTAACCTAAAGCAAAAACATTTAAAGAACTCAACCCTTTCGGATCAATAAAAAATCTGGCACTGTAAAAAATAAAGAAACCAGCCGCTAATAATATAAAGGAAAGTCCAAATTTGATTACGGTATTGGGTTCAATTTTTCTTTTGTAAAGTGAAATCCACAAAATACCAACCAGAGGACTAAAAATAATAACATACAGCGAATTGATACTGTTATTAACCACGTTTGGATCAATATTAAAGAACAACAAGTTGCTTGATAAATTATCTTTTGCAAACAATGATAAAGATCCTCCAGATTGCTCAGAAATAGCCATAAACATAAAATATCCAAAGATAAAAATGAATGCTGCCAATAATTTGTATTGCTGTTTTCTTTCTTTAATTTGTATTAATTCGAACAAAAAATAACCAATTGCAATTACTCCAATCGTATACATGAAATAATCTGTATAATCAGAATTAATTACCATGATATATATAAACGGAATTACGATTATCGAACCAAGATAAACTGCAATTTCGTTCATTCTTCTCTTTTTAGGAGTTTGATTTTCTAAAGGAGAATTCCCAATTGGAGCCAAATATTTTTTAGTTAAAAGAAATGTCACCACTCCAATAATCATAACTACCGCTGACGATAGAAAACATAAACTCCAGGAATAATTCTTCCCTAAATAAATTGGAATTGCACCTCCAAGCATCCCACCAATATTGATTCCGGCGTAAAAAAGTCCGTAACCAGCATCTCTACGTCCATCACTTTCATGATACAACTCACCAACCATTGAAGAAACATTTGGCTTAAAGAAACCCGTTCCAATGATGGATAAAGTTATTCCGTAGTAAAAGAAATCATGAGGAGAAGCTGCTATTAGCAAATTCCCCAAAATCATAATAATACCACCAAAAAGTAGTGATTTTTTAAAACCTAAAACCTTATCTGCGAATATTCCACCAATAAAAGTAAAAGCATAAACAAAAGCCTGAATAGCTCCATATTGAAGATTAGCCTTTCCTTCAAGTAAACCTAATTGATCTACCATGAAAAATGCTAAAACACCTCTCATTCCGTAGAAGCAAAAACGTTCCCACATTTCAACCAGAAATAAGTACCAAAGTTGTTTCGGATACTTACCTTCAAAATTTTGTATTTGTTCTAGAGTAATTGTATTGTTTTCCATATTATCTAACACCGTGCATCATTTTTTTCAAGAACGGAGTCAAAGCAAATAAAATAATTGCTGCGATACCAGTAAGAACCACAAATACCATAAAAAACTCATATAAATTATGAATTTCAAATCCTGCAAAAAAGTGGTTATGAGCACTAATTTGGTGCTTATCTAATAAAGCTAACTGCTCAGGAGTTGGTGTAATTTTGTTATCTAAAACCGCTTGAAGATCGATTCCTAATTCTTTTGCTTTTGCAAATTTATCTCCAGTTGCAGGCAAGATAGACCCTAAAGTTCCACCTAAAGCATAACCAGACGCATTTGACAAAAAGAATACTCCGTATAATAATGAAGCGAAACGTTTTGGAGACAATTTACCTACCAATGATAAACCAATTGGAGACAAACATAACTCAGCACATGTATTTAAGAAATATAATAAAATAAGCCATTTTACTAATAGCAATCCAGAAGTTCCAATATATGAAACCTGAGTTGCGATCATAAAGAAACTAATTGAAATTATCACAAGTCCCGCAGCTAATTTTACCGGAGAAATAGGCTCTCTGTCTTTAGCTCTTAGGGTATCCCACAAAATACTAAACGGCACTGCCATAATTACAACAAATAGTCCATTAAAAATCTGAACCATTGATGGAGGCATTAAAAAACCAAAGAAGTTTCTGTCTGTTTGGTTATCTGCAATAAAAGTTAACGATGAACCAGCTTGCTCAAAAGCTGCCCAGAAGAAAATAATAAAGAACGAAACGATATAAATTACAATAATTCTGTCTCTTTCAATTTTAGTCAATGAAGTATCAGAAATAATCAATCCTGCCAATGACAATCCACTAGAATAAATCAAAGTATAAATCAAATTCTGACCAACTACATAATGAAAAAAGAATCCTAATGCAATAAACGCAAGTCCTGCAATTGCCAAAGATTTATTCGAAAAATTAGCTTTTTGTGCCTCTCCTTCTTCAAAGTCTGAAGCCTCATTTTTAGAAGGCAAACCTCCTAATGGTCTTCCTTCAGGAGAAACCACATATTTATTCTTAAGGAAATAGAAGAGAATTGTTCCTAAAAGCATTGCTACAGAAGCTGCCATGAATCCCCATCTAAAAGCATGGATATCTCTAATTCCACCAGCATCTTTTACATCTCCCAATAAAGGACAAATCGACTGACCTAAGAAAGCCCCGATATTAATTCCCATATAAAAAATAGTAAAAGCACTGTCTAATTTTGTTTTCTCTTGTTTAGGATATAAACTCCCTACCATACTCGAAATGTTTGGTTTGAAGAATCCGTTACCAAAAACAATAACTCCTAAGGCAGAGTACATAATAATTTTAGCTAAAGGCAAATTATTTTCAAAAATACTTCCACTGGTAAATAACAACATTTGTCCTGTTGCCATTAATAATCCACCCAATAATATACAATTTCTATTTCCTAAAAAACGGTCTGCTACAAAACCACCCAACATTGGCGTTAAATAACAAAGTCCAAGAAAACCACCATAAATCAATGAAGCTTCTTCCTCCTTCATTAATAATGAGTTCACAAGAAATAAAGTCAATAAAGCTCGCATTCCATAAAAATTGAATCTCTCCCACATCTCCGTTCCAAACAATACCCAAAGTCCTTTTGGATGCGCAGTTTTTACTTGAGTTTCTCCCATATTATTCATTATTGTTTTAAGGTTAATAAAGTTATATTATAAATTTTCTTTGATAAAGTTAGTCATTTTATTATAAAGCTGAATTCTCGTCTTACCACCGTAAATACCGTGATTTTTATCTGGATATATCTGAGAATCAAATTGTTTATTAGCCTGAATTAATGCTTCCATCATTTGCATTGAATTTTGTACATGAACATTATCATCTGCTGATCCATGAATCAATAAAAACTTACCTTTTAATTTATCAACGTGATTTATTGGAGAATTTTGGTCGTAACCGCTTGCATTTTCCTGTGGAGTCTGCATGTATCTTTCAGTGTAAACACTATCGTAAAAACGCCAGTTCGTTACCGGAGCAACAGCAATTGCCATTTTGAAAACATCGTTTCCTTGAAAAATACAGTTTGAAGACATAAAACCTCCATAACTCCATCCAAAGATTCCAATTCTTGAAGCATCAACATATGGATAAGCTCCAATTACTTTTGCCGCATCGATTTGATCTTCAACTTCATATTTTCCAAGTTCCTTTTGAGTTACTTTTTTGAAATCAGCACCTTTAAAACCTGTACCTCTGCCATCTACACAAGCAACAATATAACCTTGTTGTGTAAGCGACAAAAACCAGTAATCATCACTGTTATTCCAATCGTTGTTTACTTGTTGAGATCCAGGACCAGAATATTGGTACATGAAAACAGGATATTTTTTAGAAGGATCAAAATCTTTTGGCTTTAAAATCCATGCATTAAGCTCGTTCCCTTTAGCTGTTTTTAAAACAAAGAATTCTTTTGCAGGAAGATTATAAGCTTTCAATTTATCGGCAAGAGCCTGATTGTTTTCGATTACCTGAATTTCTTTTCCAGTTTTTGCCTCGTTTAAAGTATAAGTTGTAGGCTGTAAATTACTTGAGAAAGTATTAATAAAAAATTGGAAATTAGGACTAAAAGTCGCTGCACTTGTTCCAACTTTTGATGTTAAACGCAATTTATTCTTTCCGTCTAAACCAATTCTGTAAATATCTCTGTTGATTGAACCATTTTCTGTAGATTGATAGAAAATAGTTTTTGTTTTTTCGTCGAAACCGTAGTATGACACAACTTCCCAGTTTCCTTTTGTAACCTGATTTTTAAGCTTTCCTGTTTTATCATAAACATAAATATGATTAAAACCGTCTTTTTCACTTGTCCAGATAAAGCTGTTATCCTTTAAGAACGTCAAATTATCTGTAACATCGACATAAGCTTTGTCTTTTTCATTTAAAACAACCTTAGGAGTAGCTGTTGTTCCGTCTACAAATAATAAATCAAGATTATCCTGGTGGCGATTTAAAACCTGAGCTGACAGTACATTATTATCATTTGTCCATTCTAATCTTGCAATATAGAAGTCATTATAATTTCCTAAATCAACTTTTTTAGTTGCATTTGCAGTCGCATCATATATATGTAATGAAACTACTGAATTTTTTTCTCCTGCCTTTGGATATTTAAATGTTTCAACTGTTGGATACAAATCTTTTTTAAAGATTGACATCGAAAACTCAGGAACTGCACTTTCGTCAAAACGAATATAAGCTAGTTTTTTACTGTCTTTACTCCAGTCAAAAGCACGGACAAATGCAAACTCTTCTTCATAAACCCAGTCCGTAATACCATTAATAACGGCATTTTTCTTTCCATCGGTAGTAACAGCAGTTGATTTTTTAGAAGCTACATCATATACATACAGGTTATTTTCTTTAGCATAAGCGATTTTAGCTCCGTCAGGTGAGAAAGTAGGTTCCTGAACTTGAAAATCAAAAAGTTTCGTTAGAGATTTAGTAGCGATATCGTACAAGAAATAATCTGCTATGAAAGAGTGACGGAAGATTTGTTTAGAATTACAAGCAATTAAAATCTTTTTTTCCGAAGCATCAAAAGTATAACTGTCAATTCCTTTCGCAAGCTCTTTATGATTTTTTGTATCTATTAAATTAGATACTTTTTTTAAAGTTGCAAAATCATACAAATCGATCTGCATGCTCTTGCTCGCCTGATCAACATTTAAAACAGTATATTGATCTGTATTTTTTAAGGATTGTAATTCGTCCATTCCTTTTGCCCGGAATGTTCCACCATAAATGTTTTCGACCGTAATTTTTTGTTGACCAAATACAGTAGCAACTAAAAATAAAAGTACTACCGTTATTTTACTTGTATTCATTAGAATTATTTTAAATATAAAAAGAGCCCAATTTTAGTAAAAAAAATAAACATAATACACATTTTAAGTGTTAAATGTTAAAAAAAATAACGATTGCGTACTTTTCAAACTTTAAATAGATTGCAAACAAAACCCTTAAATTGGTATCTTTGTCAGCACATTATTATTTAATATACTGAGAATGAACAACGCTGTTGCCGGATTTTCGAAATTATCCAAAAAAGAAAAAATACAATGGATTGCAAATGAGTATTTTTCAACTCCTGAAGATGCCCTAACTATTATAAGAAATTACTGGAATTCAGACGACAAGCTTCAACAATTGCATGATGAATTCATCGAAAACACCATCACAAACTTCTATATTCCACTTGGAGTTGCTCCTAATTTTTTAATCAACGGAAAATACAAAACGATTCCAATGGCAATTGAAGAAAGTTCAGTTGTTGCAGCAGCTTCAAAATCAGCCAAATATTGGGCCACTCGTGGCGGATTCAAAACAACTATAATTAACACTGAAAAGATTGGCCAGGTACATTTTATATTCAATGGAGACGCTGATAAACTACAATCTTTCTTTGACGAAATAAAATCAAAATTCTTTTCTGACACGCAAAATATTACCAAAAATATGCAGCAGCGGGGAGGTGGAATTTTAGACATTAAACTCAAAGACAAAAGAAGTTTACTTGAAAATTACTACCAACTACATGCCACTTTCGAAACGAAAGATAGTATGGGTGCAAATTTCATTAATTCGTGTCT
The DNA here is from genome assembly GCF_015351595.1 of Flavobacterium sp. LC2016-12. GTDB lineage: Bacteria > Bacteroidota > Bacteroidia > Flavobacteriales > Flavobacteriaceae > Flavobacterium. Next base: position 106,988 of record NZ_JADKPT010000010.1, read on the forward strand.
GGAGCAATTTGCTACAACTTTAAAAGACGAATTTCAGCAGTCTGATCTCTTTTCAGATGAAGAAACTATTAAAGTAATTATGAGCATTTTGTCTAATTATGTCCCTAATTGCCTTGTTAGAGCAGAAGTTTCCTGCCCAATTGAGGATTTAGCCGAAAAGCATATTACTAATCCACAGGATTTCGCAGAGCGTTTTGTTCAGGCTGTTCAAATTGCCGAAGTTGAGCCTTTTAGAGCCGTAACACATAACAAAGGCATCATGAACGGGGTCGATGCTGTAATTCTGGCTACGGGAAATGACTTTCGCGCTGTTGAAGCCGGAATTCATGCTTATGCTTCCCGAAATGGACAATATTCAAGTTTATCACACGCAAAAATTGAAAACGGAATATTTACTTTTTGGCTGGAAATCCCGCTTGCCTTAGGAACTGTTGGCGGACTTACTTCTTTACATCCATTAGTAAAATTATGCTTGGAAATGCTTGAAAAACCTTCGGCACAAGAATTAATGGAAATTGTTGCCGTTGCAGGTTTGGCGCAAAATTTTGCTGCATTACGTTCGTTAACTACAACAGGAATTCAGGAAGGACATATGAAAATGCACTTAAACAATATTATCAATCAATTTGAAGCTAATGAAGAAGAACGTCATTTAATAAAATCACATTTTAAGAAAAATGCAGTTTCTCATAGTGCCGTTGTTGAATTTATTGAGAATTTAAGAAAATAATCAGACCTTATTAAGAGAATGAAAACAACCTTTTACAGTAACGGAAAACTTTTAATAACGGGCGAATATCTAGTTTTAGACGGAGCTAAAGCATTTGCTTTACCTACCAAATTTGGTCAAAACTTGATCGTAAAAAAGGGGCAAAATCAGGAAATAATATGGAAAAGTTATAATTATGATGATCAACTCTGGTTTGAAGATGTTATTTCATTTTCTGAAATCATAAACAATGTTGAAGCAAAAATAGAAACCGTAAAAACTACATTGATCACTATTTTACATGAAGCCTACCTTTTAAACGCTGATTTCATAAATAAAGCTGAAGGGTATGAAATTAGCACACATTTGACATTTCCTAAAAACTGGGGATTAGGCACTTCGTCAACGCTATTAAACAATATAGCACAGTGGGCCAAAATTGATGCCTTTACATTGCTTAAAAACAGTTTTGGAGGTAGCGGCTATGATATCGCGTGCGCGCAAAACAACACACCAATTGTATATAGATTAGAACAAAGTTTACCAATTGTGGAAAAGACAGTATTTAATCCCGAATTCAGTAAAAACATTTTTTTTGTTTACCTAAATAAGAAACAAAGTAGTAAAGTAGCGATCACTGCTTATTACAACAATAAAAATGAAAATTTAGCGGAAAATATTGTGGACAACAATAAAATCACAAAAGCTATTCTAGAAGCAAAAACACTTAATGAGTTTGCTCATTTTGTAGAAAAACACGAAATTCATTTGAGCAATATTCTTGAATTGGAAACTATTAAAGAAATCGCATTTCCAGATTTTAACGGGGTAGTCAAGAGTCTTGGCGCTTGGGGTGGCGACTTTGTAATGGCAATTTCAAAAGAAAATCCAAAAGAATATTTTACAAGCAAAGGATATGAAACAATCCTTTCTTATGACGAAATGATTTTACAGATGTAAATCGAGATACCATTTAAAAACAAAAAAGTGAATTTAATAATTCACTTTTTTGTTTTTAATATCTTTTGTCTCTAAACGACGAACCTTTTGACTTTCCTGTTCATTAGATTCTATCAGTGTATTATGCAAACGTTCTGCCATTTTTTCGATACTATTATTAATAGAATCATACACTAATTCCATCCGCCGATGTTTCTCTTCTTTTACTGCTTTTAAGACATCTTCTACAAAAATCTTATCATACTTTTCAGCAACAGAATCACGAGTATTCGTTAGCCTAATAACATAATCATTACTTAAAATAGTAACTTTAAAATGCTGTTCTTCGTTACTTAAGTAGTACTTACCGCCTAGCTCATCGACATTGATATCGGTGCTGCTCACTTTTAAAAGTTCCGTTATTATTCCATAAATATGGTTTTCTATTTTGGAATATACTCTAGGCTTTCTTTTAAAAAAGTTAAACACAAAAAACATTAAGCACTTGATTATTAAGGTAATTTTTTGTCATTTTTCCACACATTTTAATTAACATTCATTAAATCAAATCTAATTTCCTAAAACGAAAATTCGAGCAAATTAACTGTTAAATTTTGAAAACCACAAATATTTTAAATTATATTTCGATTATTCCTATATAATTAAATAAAAAGCGCAGGTAATTGCTACAGAAGACATTAAAAACAAAAAACCCGAAACATTTAAAATGTTTCGGGTTTTATATGATAATTAAGTACTAAATATTAGTAATTAAATTGCAATCTGTTATCTTCTATTTTAGCATTGTTTTTCAACGCTGGTAAAATTCTGCTTGCATCAGATGCGCTTTGAGCTTTTACTTTAGCAACATATTCTGCATGGTTAGCAATTGCCGGAGCTTTTACAGTACTGATGTTTTTTACAACATATACACCAGTATTTCCTTCGATTGGAGCAGAAACTTTGTTTGCAGTTAATGCAAATGCATTTCCAACAACTTTTGGCTCTTGTCCAACTCCTCCAGGTAAAACCGGATTATCAAGAGTTACGTTAGTTGCTTGTTGAACAGCTACACCAGCACTTTTAGCAATAGCTTCAAGGCTTGATCCTGTCATTTTAGCTTTTAACATTTCAGCTTTTTTCTTGTTTTTCAAGATTGGCTCAACATATGGTCTAGCCATAGTAACAGATACTAAACCAGATTTGTTTTCGCTTTTGTATTGAGCAATTACGTGACCAATATTTGCTAATTCAAAACGTTTAACATCTCCAATACTTGTTTCTTTATCAAATGCCCATCTTACAATGTTACGTTGATTCCCTAATGGACCAAATGCTTCGTCCATAGCTTTTGCAGTTACCGGAGCAGCAACTTTTAAGCCTAATCCTTTTGCTGTAGCAGCAAAATCTTTATCAGCAGCATCCATTTCGAATTTAGTTGCCAATGTAAATACTTTATCAGAAGTAGCTTCAGATGGCTCAATTTTTTGAGCAATTGTAGCTAAACGAATTCCGTCTTGTTTATCAGTAATTTTGATAATGTGGAAACCAAAAGGAGTTTCTACTAAACCAACTTTTCCTATTCCGTTACTGAATACAAAATCATTGAATGGTTTTACCATTTGGTTTGGACCAAAATATCCTAAATCACCACCTTGTTGTGCAGATGAATCATCAGAACTTGTAAAAGCCAACATCATGAAACTATCCGGATTAGCCTGAACCTGAGCTAAAATTTCTTCAGCTTTAGCTTTAGCTTCTTCCTTAGTTCTTTTTTCTTTTTGGTTTGGAGTTTGAGATCCTTCGTAACCAATTAAGATATGACTAGCTTTTGCATTCACTCCAGCTTTAAACCCTAAAGATTTAGAGATAGCGTAATATCTTCCGTATACGTAAGGCCCATAAATTGCTCCGGCAGGTAAGCTGAATAATTTATCAGCATCTACTGCAGGTAAACTATTTTTAGCTACATAAGTAGAATCATAAGGAACATCAGAATTTGCATTTACAAATTCAGCTATGTTAGTTGCATTTCTAAAACCAGCCAAAGTATCGTTTTTACCAGTTTTAGCATTATAAACAACACTTCCGTTTAATAATCCTGTGATTTTAGCTTTAATTTCAGCTTCATCTTCTTTTGAAGCTTTATCTTCTACTAAAACATATTGAATTTCACGAGTTTCATCCGCTTTGAATTTCTTCTCGTTTTTCTTCATATAATCAACAATTTCATCATCAGAAACTTTTACATCACTGTCTTTAATAGAAGAATATAATGCACCTGCATAAGCAAAGTTTACTTTGTTAGCTTCCATTTCGTATTTCAACTTTCCTTCACTAGCAGTTGTGTAAAGTCCAGATTTGATTAACGTATTGTAGATTTGAAATTTTGCATTCAATTCAGCATCTTTTTCTTTTGCAGAAATATATTGAGCTGCTTCAGGATTTGTTTTGAAATACTCTTTGAATTTCACAACGTCAAACATACCTGCTGCATTTAGGAACATTGGGTTTTTTCCAATGTTTGGATCTGCTTTCAAAACTTCAAGTAAGTGTTTTTCACCAACTCTCAATCCTAATTTATCAAACTGAGCTGATAATAATGCGATTGAAACCTCTTGGTCCCAAACTCTGTTTGCAGCTTCAGTGGAAGTAATCCCTTGCCCACTTTTTTCAACATTACTAACTTTAACTCTAAAGTCTTCAAATGAAATATCTTTTCCGTCGATGCTTCCCACATCCTTTGAACTTTGACTAAATGTCCCTTTACCGATTAGATCTTGTATTATAAATGCAAATAATGCAAGTGCAATAACTCCTATCAATAAAGCGGAACGCTGTCTAATTTTTGCTAAAACTGCCATTTTTATTATCGTTAATTTTATATTCAGTTTGCGAAAATACAATTATCTAGTTAATAACAATACAACTAGCAATTTATTTTGCACAATTTTTTTAATTAATAAAAGAAATCACTCTTTTACTGTCATTTTTACCAATTCAATTTTCTTATTTGTAGCTTCTTCTATCACAAAATGATAGTGATCTATTACAATTTCTTCTCCTTTTTGAGGGATTTCCTTCGTAAAGTTGACAATAAACCCGCCCAGAGTACCGTATGAATCTTCTTCAGGGATCATTAGCTTATAGGTTTCATTCAAATACTCCACATCTAATCTTGTAGAAAACAAATACTTACCCTCTCCCAATTCCTGCTCAATTAGTTCTTCATCTAAATCGTGTTCATCTTCAATTTCTCCAAACAACTCCTCAACAATATCTTCTATTGTAATAATCCCTGAAGTACCTCCGTATTCATCTAAGACAACAGCGACATTTTTTCTCTTTTTAATCAAAAGATTTAAAGCATCTTTTATCAAAATAGTTTCCGGAACAAACTCTACCGTCATCAAAACTGATTTTATTGTTTTTGGCTTTTTAAACAAATCAAATGAATGCACATAACCCACGATATCGTCAAGTGAATTTTGGCTCACTACAATTTTAGAATAGCCTGTCTCAATAAAAAGTTCTTTAAGATCTGAAATACTATCAAATAAATCAATATCAACAATTTCAGTACGGGGCGTCATAATATCACGCGCTTTTACACCTGAAAATTCCAATGCATTTTGAAATATTTGAATTTCAGAATCTACTTCTTCATCATCTTCAACCGAATTCATTTGCTCGGTTATGTAATTCCCAAGCTCTACTTTACTAAAATACAATTGTACCTGATCTCCTTCTGTTTTGAGAAATTTCCTTAAAACAAAATCTGAAATCCAGATAAAAAAAGTAGATATATAATAGAATAATCGATAAAACAAATAAGCAGGAACAGCCAAAATCTTAATCAATGAATTGGCATAGATCTGAAAAAAAACTTTTGGGAGAAATTCAGCCGTAATTAAAACTATAAAAGTTGAAATGACAGTCTGAATCAATAAACTAGTGATATCTGAAAAATGAAATCCTAACTTGGTGATACATCTTAAAACCAAATCTCCCATGAAAAACCCATAAATTACCAAGGCAACATTGTTACCAATTAACATTGCAGCAATAAATTTTGAAGGATTTTCGGTAAGTTTAGTTAAGATTTGGGAGGCAAAATTATCTTGTTTCTTTTCGATTCCAAGATAAATTTTATTCGAGGAAATAAAGGCTATTTCCATTCCTGAAAAAAAGGCGGATAGTATTAAACAAAGTATTATAATACTAATTTCCATTTTTACTGTTTTTTATTACGATCATCAAATTTCTTGACAAATTTTCTTCTGAAGAAAAACATAAAAACTGCCATTCCGGCAATTATAAAGCTCAAAGCATAGTTTTCACTACCTTCATTCAACTTGATAACCCCGTCGTAGATAAAGTAAACCGCAAATGCGATATAAACGTATTGTGTATATTTTAAGTAACCCATAATTGTTTTATTCGTTGGCTTCTAATTCGCCTGTTATTCGTTGTGAATTTATCACTTTAAAATCTTTACTAAAATCGATTCCCTGACCGTTTGAAACTCCTTTGGCATCTGTAAGCTTGAACTTTCTTTCGGTGTAAAACCATTCGTTTTTCTGATCAAAATAAAGCTGTTCCGTTTCAAGCATCTGACCAGTTTCTGATGTGATTTTTACTTTTCCCTGCAAATCTATAATACCAGTTTCCTTATAAGAAACGGCATAATTTGCTTTTATAAAAGTACGCTTTTGTTTTTTATCATACAGTGTAACATCGATTCCTTTTGGGAATTCAGTAAATGGAAATTCAAGATTAGAATAATCCAACATTTTCCTGCTTTTAAGCACGCCTGTAATACGTCCGGAATCTGTATATTTTATGTTAACTGTATCAACATCACTTCCTGGAACAAATTCTGAAAAGTTAATTTTTTGAACTTCCTTAAAATTACTTTCGCATCCAAAAAACAGTGTCACAGCAAGAACTGTGACAGCGTTTATAATATATTTCTTTGGTAAATTCATTTGCCAAATGTAGTAAATTGTAATGAGCTTAAAAAAACATAAAATCTTATGTTTAGTTGAATTTACTTTTTACGAACCATTTATCGTTAAAAGAGAAACTTAAACTAAAGTTGAAGTAATTTTCCTGAATTAAACCTGCAGCTGTAGTTCCTCTTTTACCAAATTCAAGACCTAAGTTCACATTTGAAAAAGATCCTGTAATAGGGAATCCAGCTCCTAAAGTCATTCCAACATCATTAATAGACTCATTGTTAATCACTAAACCAATCTTTTCATATTTTAAACCCGCTCTATAAGTAATTCTGCTGAAATAACTTGAAAACGAGGTGTAATTCGGAATATAATATCCACCAACTGCATATTTTGAATATTTTTCATAGCGCACATCGTCACTAGAGTTGTAGTAGTTAGCATATCTACCATCGCCCTGAAAAGCTAACGTAGTACCAACTAACCATTTTCTTGCTTCTCCAACACCAATACCAATTGTTAATTTGTTCGGTAATTTCAAATCAGTTTCCGTTTTTGGATACTCATAAGGATCCGGATCTCCGGAAACCGAAATAATTCTTTCATTATTGGACTTTAAATTACTTGCGAAAGTATAGTTTAAACTCGTAAACAAACTCATTTTCTTATAAATCTTTCTTTGATACATTGTACCTAGATTAAAATTTACACCAGACAATTCAGATTGATTTGTCTCACGTGTTGCACTTGCAACATCTGTAATACCCTCAACACTTGTAGTTGTTATTTGCCCAAAATTATATTGTGCATCTGCTCCAATATTCCAATTTGGCATTAATTTATACCCTAAACCAAAAAACACTTTATTTACACCACCTTTTCCTTCGAACTGATTGTTTGTTGCACCGGAAACATCTGTATTGTTATTAAAAATTTTATATCCAACAGAAGACAATGGTACCAAACCAAAAGCAGCTCCAAATTTACCCATAGGAATTCCCACTGCTAAATAATCAAAAGTAGCTCTTTGTGCTTTTGCAGATTCATTACTATTTTTCAATGTAGATGTTCCAAAACTTCCTCCAACTGTAAATGTAGTTTGTCCTAAACTAGCATAACTTGAAGGATTATCAATATTCAAGTGAATACTATCCTGTTCTACCGATACCCCACCCATAGATCTGTTTTCGAGTGTTCCTTTGAATCTTGCATCACCAATTCCGTAAAAAGAATAAGGAGAAGCTGTACCTTGCTGAGCAAATGAAACGAACGAGATAAGTAAACAAGCACTTATTATAATTTTTTTAATCATTGTCGATTTTATATTGAAATGTTTGGTTCAAACTTTCCAGTAGGAAATTTGAATTGGCAAATATGGTATTTTTTAATCGTTTAGCCAAAAATTCTGCATCGCCACCCGTTAAAATTATTATAAAATTTGAAAAGTTCTCCCGATATTCATCGATAAAACCATCAATCTCATAGACGAACCCGTTGACAACTCCAGAATGAATCGCTTCTTTAGTAGAGTTTCCTATATAGGATTCAGGACTCTCTAAAGTCAGCAAAGGCAACTTGGCTGTGAAATTATGCAATGCTTCATAACGCAATCTCAAGCCTGGCGAAATCGCTCCACCCAGATAATTATCATTTTCGTCGATAAAATCATAGGTTATACAAGTTCCTGCATCAATAACCAATCTATTTTGTTTTGGGAATCGCAAAGTAGCTCCGGCTGCCAAAACCATTCGATCAATTCCTAATGTTTTTGGTGTGGCGTATTTATTTATAAAAGGAAAAACATCTTCATGTGTTAAAAAATGGATTTTTAGCTGATTTTCGAATGTCAAAAAAGATTGTTTTTCGACGTTTCCGACTGAAGCAACAACCAAATCGGAGCAATTTTGAAATTTTTCTAAAATTATTTTAATTTTTTTTTCGAGTTCATTTTTCTCAAAAACAAAATTTTCAAGAACAGTACTCCCCTCAAAGACAGCCGCTTTAATTCGAGTGTTTCCAACATCAACCGTTAAAACCATGTTTGTTTTTTTATCAATGCGAAGATACGAATTGATTTTTTTAAAAAAATGTTTTGGATAAACGAAAAATGATTCTATCTTTGCACCCGCAATGAGCACAACACGGTACCTTAGCTCAGATGGTAGAGCAATGGACTGAAAATCCATGTGTCCCTGGTTCGATCCCTGGAGGTACCACGTTTAAAACCCGAATAGAAATATTCGGGTTTTTTGTTTTTTTAATACTTTTGAGGAAAATTAAATTCCAATTTTTAAAATTGCCTCGGATATTCGCTGTCGCTCGAGTCCAAATTCCAATAAATTTTAACCGTAAGAAACTCCAAATTATAACCCTGCATTATATCATTTTCAATAGCCCAAAGTTTCAAACTTGAAGATAGACATCTAATTTATACAAATTAGCCGTCACCAGTTGAAACCGTTGGCTATGTTTTACAACACCCTATTTCCATTTTTTTTTAAATTTGACGCTCGTTCTTTACGAAGCTTGCGTAAATCTTAGCGCCCTTTGTTGCTAAAATCTCCCTCTTTGAAACTTAAATACTACTAAAAAACGCAATGTCAACAATTAAGCGCTTTTTGTTAAAAAAGTATTAAGTATATAAATAAATATCTTATATATTCGTAAAACGATACTATACTATTTTATTCATTATTAAAAATACAGATTGTTTTTATGAGCAAAACTTCTACTAAAGGCATTTGGAAAGTTATTTCGGCTTCTTCAATGGGAACTATGATTGAGTGGTATGATTTTTACATTTTTGGTAGTTTAGCTGTTGTTATTTCAACCAAATTCTTTCCCAGTGATAATCCTACAGCTGCATTTTTATCGACTTTAGCGACTTTTGCTGCCGGATTTGTAGTTCGACCTTTTGGTGCTTTGTTTTTTGGAAGACTTGGAGATATTATTGGACGAAAATATACATTTATGGCTACCTTATTATTAATGGGTGGTTCTACCTTTTTAATAGGCTGTATTCCAAGTTATGAAACTATAGGTTTTTTAGCTCCTTTATTAGTTTTAATTTTACGTTTACTCCAAGGACTTGCTCTTGGCGGCGAATATGGCGGCGCAGCGACTTATGTTGCCGAACATGCCCCAGCTGGTGAAAAAGGATATTGGACTTCCTGGATTCAAACTACGGCAACAGTAGGGCTATTCATTTCATTGATGGTTATCTTAGTAACTAAAAATATACTTTCCGCAGAAGACTTTGATAACTGGGGATGGCGTGTCCCGTTTTGGGTTTCTATTGTAATGGTCGGTGTTTCTTATTTGATCCGAAAAAACATGGATGAATCTCCTGTATTTGCAAAAGCCAAAAAAGAAGGTACAACAAGCACGAATCCGCTTAAAGAAAGTTTCGGAAACCGATATAATCTAAAGTTTGTTTTATTGGCCCTTTTTGGTGCTACTATGGGACAAGGCGTTGTTTGGTATACGGGCCAATTCTACGCCATGAGTTTTATGAAAATGGTGATGAATGTAGACTCTTCACAAGTTGATGGACTTTTAGGAATTGCTCTTTTAATAGGAACTCCGTTTTTTATTGTTTTTGGATGGCTGAGTGACAAAGTTGGTCGAAAATATATTATGATGCTGGGAATGTTACTTGCCATTTTATCTTACAGATCTATTTACAAAGAAATGTACAACACCACGAATGTAAGTTACAAAACCGAAATCGTTGAAAAAACAACTCAAAAAATTGAAACAACTAAAAATAATGACATAATAACAACAATTTCTAAAACCTTTACAGACGGAACTTCGTATACAGAAAAGAAAACAGATTTTGCCAATAAAAAAGAATCTCAAAGCACTATGTCGATAAAAATAAATTCTGAAGATGAGTGGAAGTTAATTTTCTGGGTTTTTATTCAGGTATTATTTGTAACAATGGTCTATGGCCCGATTGCTGCATTTTTAGTAGAAATGTTTCCAACAAAAATCAGATACACTTCGATGTCACTGCCCTACCATGTTGGAAATGGAATTTTTGGAGGTTTACTTCCTGCGATTTCAACCTACTTTGTAACACATGCGAAAGCGAATGGAAAACCTGAATTTTATCTTGATGGACTTTGGTATCCTATTATTATTGCATCAGTCTGCTTTGTAATTGGAATGGTTTACATTGACAACAAAAACAAAACGAATCACCTTTAATACCTACATAGAATATGAATACAATTAAAAGAATTTTAGGTGTTTTGTGGGTTATACTCTCCATTGCCGCTGCTTATTTTTGTGTGTTTGAATTTGGCTTACCTAAGTTTTTATCAGACAAACAAGATGATTTAGTCTTTGGAATTATTATCCTATTTATCCTTACCCCATTAATCGTTTTAGGCTTGGGAACGTTTGGTTATTTTTCTATGATTGGAGAATATGATCAGAAAAAATAAACCAAATCAACTTAAAATTGAAAGGGCTGTCAAAAAAATGACAGCCCTTTCCCATTACTAAACTAACCAAACATTCATCATTTTAAATAATGACTGTACTTTAAAATTTTATTTTTTAATAAACTTCATCACCTGAACTTTATTATTTTCATCAATTGCTTTTACGACATATAAACCTGTTTTTAAATCGCTTACGCCATATTGAAAATCGGTATTACCATTTGGAGTAAAGCTTTTTACCAATTGACCAGATATTGCATACACCTGAACTTTTGCCGGAGCAATATTTAAGGTAAAATGATTTAAAACCGGATTTGGATATAAATTAACTGAGTTCTCTTTTTCAAATTCAGGAATTGCCAGATTAGCTGTTTTGTTTCCATAAATTCTATATTCTCCAGGTGCCAAATTTATCGTAGCGTTAACATCAGTTACATTCATAGAAGTATTATCCATTAAATTATACCATGTCCCAGTGTATTGAAAACCAGTGGCTACATTTTTCGCTGTCACATCAAAATTGGCTAAAATCAATACATCTTTTAATTGTGTTGCAGCAAGATTATTGTTTGTAATTTTTACATTTACCGTCAAAGTATTGGCATTTGCCATTGTAGCTGTACCTGAAAACACTGGCTCCGTTACTTTCAGGTTAATCATTTTTGCCCAATCGTAATAAATTTTATTTCGATTCGTATTTCCTAACCAATTTTCTGCCCATTGTGGCTGTGGTTTCGTATCTAATTTACAATCGCCGGAAAGAGTTCCCGAAGCATCATTTACGCTTCCGTCTTTACAAGTAAAAATAGAATCATCCCAACCTAATTCACCAAAATGCCAAATCATTTTTGGCCCTGGAATCAACAATGAAACTGCTCCAATTGCCGACATTCTTGACAATGCTGTATTTAATGTTTTTACATTATAACTTCCTGACGAATTTCCGTATTGTACATTTTTATACATCACACGTTCTTCGTCATGACTTTCTGCATAACCCATTAAACGGTTTGCTGTAAAACCACGGCTTGAACTCATCATTCTCGAAATATTATTCTCTGTAGAGTATCCCATTGACAATTGATTGTATTGATCTGTCATTTTTCCCCACATCATAATACCTTTACTCGGCGTTTCAGTGATTTTGTAGTTTGCCCACTCCTGTTCTTCAGCATCAGATCCTAAATGTTCGAAAATAGCATAATGTGTAGGATCAAGACCCCATGAATAATCAGCATATTTTTTCAAAATATCTACCCTATCTTGTTGGTATCTGTTTGTACAAGCCTCATCTGCGGCTGTACAAGCCTGAGTAAAACCTTTAGTTAAATCCCAACGGAAACCATCAATTTTGTATTCTTCAATCCATTGTTTAACCACACGCTCCACATAATACTGTGTTTTTAATGACTGGTGATTAAAATCCTCTCCAACACTATAACTATGTTTAGCTACGGTATTGAAATAAGGATTTTCGATTGTTGGCGAACCAAAACCATCTCCATCAGCATCATTCATCCACATTCTTACCATAGGATTTCTTCCAAAAGCATGATTTAAAGCCACGTCAAGAATAACTGCAATTCCGTTTTGATGGCATAAATCAATTAGCTCTTTTAATTTATCTGAAGTTCCATAAAATTTATCTAAAGCCATATGAAATGAAGTATTATACCCCCAGCTCTCATTGCCTTCAAATTCCATAACCGGCATTAATTCGATTGCATTTACTTTAAGTGTTTTAAAATATTCTATTTTATCAATTAAACTTTGGTAATTTCTTGCTGCATCAAAATCACGTACTAAAACTTCATACACAACCAATTTATCTTTTTCTGGTTTTGTAAAATTCGTTACCTGCCAATTGTATGCAGTTTGACCTGTTTTAAGAACTGTAACCTCAAAAGTTTGCCCTGTCGGATAAGCTGGCATATTTGGATATGAAGCCGCAGGAATTCCTCCATCATCATAAGGCGACAAAACCAAGGTTGAATAAGGATCTGCGGTCTTTACCATTGAAGGGGAGTTTGCCAGCGGAGTTGCATCAACCACCCAATATTGATAGGTATTGTTTACGCCAGAAACTAACCCTGTCAATTCCAGCCAAAACTTACCTGACACAGGATCTTTCTTCATTGCATAGGCCGATGAAGGCTGCCAATTGTTAAAACTTCCGGCAACATAAACAAAATCTTTTAGAGGTGCATCTAAAACTAAAGTTGCTTTTGTAGCATCAGTAGCATTGTAATTAATTCCATCAACTAATCCCGAAGGCATAGCTTCAGAAACGGTATTTGGATTTACAACAACAGAAAACTTTTTAGAAATAGTAGTCGTTCCCTGAGTTGCCAACAACTCATAACTTTGATTGCTAACAATATTAGTGTGGGAATAAGTATAACTTGATGCACTTGCTACCGTATTAATTACCGTTCCATTCGCTTTTAAAGAATAGCTTGCCGCCCCATTTGTGTTTGTTGCAGTAATATTAAAATTTGAACCTGACGATATAATGGTAGTACTATTTTCAACAGGAGCTGTTAAGGTTACCTGAAAAGAACCTACTTCGGCCAGAATATCTTGTGATTTTTTATCCCCTGCACCATTTTTTGCTTTAATCAAAAAACCTATTTTACCAATTCCGGTTACATTGTAATATATTGTTGGCCTAATGATCTTAGTATAAGTATCGGATACGGAGTTATAAGTAAATTTACTTGCATCACTTGATGCCTCCCATGCTCCATTATTAGGTGTGCCTTTCTGTGTAGTATCATTGGTATCGAAAGCCCATGCCCACATATAAAGAGAATGATCTGTAACTCCCCAGGTACTTTCGTTAATACTGCTTCCGTTAATTGTAACGGTAACAGCGGTGTTTTCCTCAAAAGTAGCTGGACTTACAGAGTAAGTTACCGTTTGCTGTTGTGCAAATGATATTGCTGACAACAAAAGGAAAAATAATAGTAAAGTTTTTTTCATAATGTGGTTATTTAGTTAGTTTGATTAAAAAAGGGCTACCTTGTCGATAGCCCTTTTAAATATTTCAAAAAATATTACTCTTGATTTGGAATCATTAAATAACTTCCGTCTAAATCATTGAAATAAATTAGATATTTAGATTTAGCTACTGGTATATTATCACCAGTTCCGCCGCCTGAGAAAGCAGTATTACCACCCCATGAAACATCCCAGCTATCATTTGCTCTAAATTTAAGACCACCATCTTTCAAAGCAGTTACGCCAAGACTCCAAATGTGTCCGTTGAAAGTAGATTTGATCATTGGTGTAGAAGAATCCCAGCCACCAGGAGTGCTGTCTCCAATAATACCCACTGTTGCATATAATGTTGCACCAGAAGCATCATAAGGAGTAAGTTTGTAAGTTAATTTCTCAACATCCATAACAAATGTATAGTATCCATCTGCAGTTATTTCAATACTTGCAGGATCCGGATCAGATTCTGTTCCCCTGTACACTAAAGTTCCACCAGAACCACCATACATTGGAGCCCAGCTTCCTAAGTTTGAAATTGTTTTGAAATATCCTTTTTTAAAGAATCCAGTAAACTTATATTCGTTTGAATTTTTTGGATTTCTAAACAAGATTTGATTTCCTTTATTGTTATCCCATCCTGAAACAGTTGCATCTCCAACTAAATACCATTCTGTAAAGTTATAATCAACTCTACCTGTATACGGCGTTACACTTATTGTAATTAATGTTTTTCCTTCCTGAGGAATAGCACCTGCAACACTTGAAGTGATTTTTACATCAAATTGAGAAACAACATCTGTTGCTGCACCAAGATCAATTGCTGCCTGATTTAAATCTTTAGCAAGTATTGAAGCCTCAGTTACACCACTTGTTGTCGCTAGTGTTTTGGCAGATTTAAAATCTCCACCTTTTTTATCAATTAACAAAGTATATTTCACTACGACATCTGCTGAATATTCTGCAGGTGACCATGTAAATTTTGTAGCTACTTCTGATGGTTTATCAGCATCCAAAACAAATTGTGCTCCTGTTGCCGGTGCAGTAATTTCTGGCACTGAAACAGCTGAAACTATTGGCCTGTCATCTACAGCATCAGCATTACATGACACCGCCAATACACCAATAAATGCGATTAAAATTTTATATATATTTTTCATTTTACTGTTTTATAAAGGTGTTAGTATCCTGGATTTTGTTTCAAAGTTGGATTTGCCTGAATGATTCTTGAAGGAATAGGCATTAAATCTCTATAAGATTCTGTTGCAGTACCATTCATAGAACCACCTTTCCATTGCCAGATTTTAGATCCACCTGTGAATTTTCCAAAACGAATTAAATCAGTTCTTCTGTGGCATTCCCAGAACAATTCTCTTCCTCTTTCATTCAAAATAAAATCAAGAGTTAAATCTGTTGCGCTAATTTGTGTAGCATTTGCTCTGGTTCTGATTTTATTTATATAACCTACAGCAGTTGTAATATTCCCTGAAGACGCACCTCTCACAGTAGCCTCAGCGTACATTAAGTAAGCATCAGACAATCTAAACATAGGGAAATCAGTGTCCGGCATATCTGTTCTTTGACCTGGAGAACCATCAGATTTTGTATTGTTATACTTTGTAACTGCATAACCATCTGTAAAAGTTCCGATATTATTAATATCTAAAGACTGACCATCTGTATAAAACGTTCCTCTTTTATCTCCGGTAGCAGTTGCATCAGGAAAAAGAGCAACAAACTCTTTACGAGCTCTTGTCCCGAACCATCCACCATCCATACCTCTTGTAGAAGCATCCATAGTTCCTCCAATAGAAGCATGTATAATAAAACTCATTCCTCCACCAATAGCTCTAATAGCATTTCCATCACCTATAATAGGAAAAATAAATTCCGATTGCGCACCATTTTTGTCATTATCAGCACAGAACAAATAGTTGTAGGGAACATCTGCAAATGCGTATCCTGAACTTGTAATAATCTCATTACACAATACAGCTGCATCATTATTTCTGTCTGTACCTGTATAAACTTTAGAATTCAAATACATTTGAGCTAATAAAAATTTAGCTGCTGTTTTATCAATTCTTCCGTATTCGTTTGTTTTTGGAGCAGCAAGGCTACCATCTAAATCTTTCAATTCAGCTTCAAGAAAAGCAAAAACTTCAGCTCTTGTTTTTTGTTCCGGATAAAAGAAACCTACTGGATCGTTTTCTGTAGTAATCGGCACATTTCCGAACAAATCCATTAAGTTATAATACGAAAATGCTCTTAAGAAACGAGCTTCAGCTCTAAAAGTTGCAATTTCAGCTTTAAGATTAGTATCAACACCTCTTTCATTCAATTTTTCATCTGTTGTTTGTCTTAAAAATTCATTGGCAACACTAATTTCATAGAATGCTCTTGAAAATGTTCCCGCTAAAAATTCGTTTGCAGGTGACCATGTTTGAGTATTGATTGTTGGTAAAGTACCATCAGCCCAAGCAATAACCGCTTCATCAGTTGGCAATTCCTGAGTTACAAAAAGTAATCTCAAGTAGCTACTAAAATCTCCTCCAATTCCCGCAATATCAGCTTGCCCGTCTCCATCATTTCCTCCTACATACAAACCCGCATATAACTTTGCTAATACTTGTTTATATGATGTCGGATCTTTAAAAAATGATTCAGATAGAAACTCATCATCATCGCCCGGTGTCACGTTTAAATCGTCTGTACACGAAGTAAGCGTCATACTTAATCCCAAAATGAATAGGAAAAAGTAAGATATATATTTAAATGATATTTTCATTTTATTTGTTTTTAAAATTTGTTTTCAATATTCTATTAGAAACTTGCATTTACTCCAAACAAGAAAGTTCTGGCTCTTGGATAAACATTGTTATCGATTCCGTTGAATTTCTCTGGATCTAAACCGTCATATTTTGTAAGAACAAAAACATTTTGAACTCCAGCTGTGAATCTTAAAGAAGCCGCTTTAAGTAATGTCTTATCAAAAGTGTACCCTAGAGTTACATTGTCAAGTTTGATAAAAGAAGCATCTTTAATAAAATAGTTAGACAAATAACGTGATGTACCATTATCTTCAAAAGTGAAACCAGTATTAAGATAATCTGAGCTTACATTAGACAAATCTGTTTGTCTTCTTAAACCTGCATCTGAATAACCTAAATTAGAACTTACGTTATCAAAAATGTAATTTCCTAAACTTGCTCTCCAGTTCATTGTAAAATCAAACTTTTTGTAGTTTAAAGTAGAGAACAAACCGAATGTATAATCTGGTGTTGGTTTGTGAAATCTGTAACGATCTGCATCGTCTAATTTTCCATCACCGTTTCTGTCTACATATGCACCCGCAATTGGTTTCTTATTAGCATCATATAATTGCTCGTAAACTAAGAATGAGTTAGGTGCATACCCTACTGAGTTAACCTGAATTTTATTTCCTGCACCTCCTGCAATATTATCTCCCGAAAGGTAACCTTGGAAACCAGGAACAGTAATTCCTAAATCTGTAATTTTTTGATCAATATAAGTTGTATTAAAAGCAACATTCCAAGTTAAATTATCGTTTTTAACGATATCAGACTGAATATTAAACTCAATACCTTTAGTTCTTACACTACCAATGTTATAAGTACCTTGGTTTCTAATGTTTGCCCCGTCAGGAACTACTACATCAGCTAGTAAGTCACTTGATTTTTTATCAAAGTAGTTTACTGTACCTGTAATTCTGTCATTAAGGAAACCAAAATCGATACCAACGTTAGTTTCAGCTAATTCTTCCCATTTAATATTTTCGTTATATCCTTCTGGTCTTGCAGTAGAATATATCTGACCACCAAAAATATATTGTGTATTAATTGTTCCTAAAGTAACACGTCTTAAATAATCATACTGAGCAGGAATATCTTGTTGTCCTGTTGTACCGTATCCAAATCTTAATTTTAAACTTGACAAAGTCTCGTTACCTTTTAAAAACTCTTCTTCAGCAACATTCCATGCTAAAGCAACTCCTCCAAAATTACCCCATCTGTTATCTTCAGAGAAACGTGAAGTTCCGTCTCTTCTATAATTTACTGTCGCTAAATAGCGGCTATCATAATTCAACGTTAAACGTCCAAAGTAAGATTGTAAGTTAATATCCGGATCAGTAATAACATCCTCATTAGGATTTGGTTGTCTAGTTTCTCCCGATTGATATTTTTCTTTTTGGAATAACTGATAGTTATAACCTGCTGTTGCGTCAATTTTAATTTTACCAATATCTTTTGTATAATTAAAGTAGGCGTTTAGGTTTTTATTTTGCAACATATCTGTGTAGCTTGAGTAGTTTCCAACATTAGTCCAATTCCCTGAACTAAAAGCATTTGGCTGATACCCTAAGGCACTTTCAGTACTAACTTCTGTGTAACCACTACTATCGAATCTATCGATACCTGCCTCTACAACAGCTCTTAAATCTTCAAAGAAATGTAATTTATAGTCTAATCTAACATTTCCCCATTTTCTTGTTGAAGTTGCTCTTCTCTCGTCTTGATTTAATCTTGCTACTGGGTTTCTTGCTGGTAATAATGGTAAGTTTCCATTAGCTTCCAACCATTCAAAATATCCTCCATAACGAGAACCAGCGCTGTAAACTGATTGTGTTGGATCAAAACCAATAGCACTTCCAATTACTGCACCTTCATCCTGAAATTGATTTTTTCCAAAAGATAAATTCCCGCTAATATCAATTTTTAAATGATTGTCAAATAAAACCGGATTTAACGATAACGATGTCGTAGTTCTTTCAAAAGAAGTGTTTCTAAGGATTCCTGGATTATCAACATTTCCTACAGATAAACGTACCGGTAATTTATTAAATAAAGAACCACTAACAGATATGTTATTGTTTGTTGTTAATGCAGTATGGAAAATTTCATCCTGCCAGTTTGTATTTGCAGTCCCCATTAAAGCTTGTTGAGCCGCTGAACCTTTAGTATTTACTAATTCACGAAATTGATCAGCACTTAATACATCAACCTGATTTGCTACTGTGTTGATACCAACCTGAGAGCTAAAGTTAACTTTTACGCCACCTTTTGTACCTTTTTTAGTTGTAATTACAATTACACCATTTGCAGCTCTTGATCCATAAATCGCTGCTGCAGAAGCATCTTTTAAAACTGTAAATGACTCAATATCATTAGGATCAATTGTAGATAAGATACTTGTCGCTCCACTTGGAACACTATTACTTAAAGGCAATCCGTCCAAAACGATTAATGGCTCATTTGAAGCAGTCAATGATGATCCTCCACGAATTCTAATATCCGCTTTTGCTCCTGGTGCTCCGCCTCCTGTAACGTTAACACCTGCAATACGGCCACTAATTAAACTCTCTGGAGTTACATTAATACCTTTATTAAATTCTTTTGCAGAGATTTGTGATACAGAACCTGTTGCGTCTTTTTTCTTAACAGTTCCATAACCTACTTGCACCACAACTTCTTTAAGTTGATTCGTATCTTCTTCTAAAGAAACGTTTAGCGTTTTTTGTCCACTGTAATCAAGGGTTTGTGTTTTGTATCCAATAAATGAAACAACAATTTTGTTTCCGCTTTTAACATTTGACAGTTGGTAATTACCATCAAATCCTGTTGATGCACCGCTTGGAGCACCTTGTACATTTACATTTACTCCCGGTATTGGCTGACCCGTTGCTTTATCGACAACAGTCCCACTTAAAGTGTTTTGAGCTAACACAGTAAATGGCAACAATAGGAATAAAAATAACAACTTTTTGTAAATTGTTTTCATACTTTTTGTTTAAATTAGTTTGAGTTTGTGATTGTTAGTTAAGTTTTTAATTTTACTTCGAATTTCAAAATTAGGAATTAATTAACACGCTCAACAAGAGGGCATTTTAATTGGTTTACGAAAACGTGATAGTGTTGAAAACTTTCTATTTTTTGTAATCTTTTAAGTCAAAAAATGCTAAATCAGAAAATAAAAGATACCTTTATTATTAATTAGATTTTTTTCAATACTATATATGAAACGCAAAATCACTTTAAAACAGATTGCAAAGGAACTAGACGTATCTATTTCAACTGTCTCAAAATCACTTAGAAACAGCTTAGAAATAGGCGAAGAAACACGCTTAAAAGTCCAGGCTTTTGCAAAGTTTTACAACTACAAACCCAACAATATTGCCCTTAGTTTAAAAAACCGAAAAACCAAAAGTATTGGCATTATCATTCCGGAAATTGTACATTATTTTTTCTCGACTGTAATCAACGGAATTGAGCAGGTAGCCAACGAAAATGGTTATAGTGTTGTCATCTGTTTATCTGATGATTCTTTTGATAAAGAAGTCTTAAATATGGAGATGTTGGCCAACGGAAGCATCGACGGATTTATCATGTCTCTTTCTAAAGAAACCCAGTATAAAGGGGACTTCCACCACATTACCGAGGTTATAAATCAAGGAATGCCGGTTGTAATGTTCGATCGTGTAACCAATGATATTTTATGCGATAAAGTTATTATTGATGATAAAGCTGCTGCTTATGAAGCGGTTCAGAGCTTGATTGATAATGGCAGAAAAAAGATCGCTTTAGTTACCACTGTTGATTATGTAAGTGTTGGAAAATTAAGAACGGATGGTTACGAAAAAGCACTTTTAGACAACGGATTGTCTTTCAATGAAGATTTAATCATTAAAATTGAAGATGTAGATACTTGTGAAATAACGATTAGTCAGCTTTTGCATGATAGAGCCTTTGATGCTGTTTTTGCTGTAAATGAACTTTTTGCCGTAACCATTATCAAAACTGCCAATAAAATGGGGCTTAAAGTTCCTGAAGATTTGGCTGTCATTGCATTTACAGATGGAATTATCTCTAAATACTCCACACCAAGTATTACAACCGTAAGTCAGAGTGGTGAAAAAATGGGAAATAAAGCAGCTAAAATGCTAATTGAAAGATTAGAAGCCGAACACGATGATGACGATGAAGAAAACGAAAATTACACTACAGAAGTTATAGAAACGCACTTAATAAAAAGAGAATCTACTGACTAAAATTCTTAAAATCAACCTTTTCTAAAGCCATAAAGAGTATTTATGGCTTTTTTGTTAGCATATATCTAAAAATAATTTATACTTTTACGGCCGTCAAAGCTTTTACTTTTACTTCGAAAAAATAGTAAGTTTTGATAAGCAAAGCGCTTATCGTCTAATTAATTTTTTAATTACGATAATGGAAAAGCGTAAATTAAGTTTCTGGGAAATTTGGAACATGAGTTTCGGTTTCTTGGGAATACAATTTGGTTTTGCACTGCAAAACGCAAATACTTCAAGAATTTTTGAAACCCTTGGTGCTAAAATTGATGAAATTCCAATTTTATGGATTGCTGCTCCTGTTTCAGGTTTAATAATTCAGCCTGTAATTGGTTATTTCAGTGATAGAACCTGGACTCGTTTAGGCAGACGTCGCCCCTATTTTTTAATTGGAGCCATTTTATCATCTGTTGCTTTATTCATAATGCCCAACTCTCCAACTTTATGGATTGCTGCCGGTACTTTATGGATAATGGATGCGTCGATAAATGTTTCGATGGAACCTTTTCGTGCCTTTGTAGGTGACAATTTACCTGAAAAACAACGCACCTTAGGTTTTGCAATGCAGAGTTTCTTTATCGGAACTGGTGCTGTTGTAGGTTCTGTTTTGCCGTATCTTTTTACAAATGTCTTTGGAGTAAGCAATACTGCACCTGAAGGAATTATCCCCGATTCGGTTAAATGGTCTTTCTACATTGGAGGTATCGTATTTTTACTTTCGGTTTTATGGACTGTTTTTAAAACAACTGAATATACACCGGAAGAACTTCATGCATTCGAACTTCAAAGCAAAAAAGACAGAGAAGAAATTATTAATCCCGAAACAGAATCTAAAAGCAATATCAAAAGACAATTGTTTTTGGGAGTATTATTAGCATCAATTGGATCTTTAGTTTCCTTTTTAATTTTCGAAAACAGTTTAGCAAAAGAACTCTATATTCTCTTTGTTGGTTTAGTTTTTATGGGCATTTTATTTATGATAGCTTCTCAATTAAGAAGCTCTAAGGTAAATAATGGTTTCACCATAATCATGACTGATTTATTGAATATGCCTGCCACAATGAAAAAATTGGCCTGGGTTCAGTTCTTCTCCTGGTTTGCCCTTTTTTCTATGTGGATTTACACTACGCAAGCCGTTACACAACACATTTTTGGAACGACAGATACAACTTCAAAAGTTTACAATGATGCTGCTGACTGGGTTTCGGTTCTGTTTACTGTTTATAACGGAATCGCTGCTGCCGTAGCTTTCTTATTACCAATTATTGCTAAAAAAGTAGGCGTTAGAGCAACCCATTTACTAGCATTATGTGCTGGAGGTGTTGGTTTAATTTCTATTTATTTTATTGGTGACAAGCAAATGCTTATCCTTCCAATGTTAGGCGTTGGTATTGCATGGGCAAGTATTTTATCTATGCCATACGCCATGTTATCTGGTGCTTTGCCAGCAGCTAAAATGGGTTATTACATGGGTGTTTTTAACTTTTTCGTAGTAATACCACAAATTGTAGCTGCAACAATCTTAGGATTTGTAATCAAACAATTCTTTCATAATGAACCTATTTACGCTCTAATCATTGGTGGTGTATCCATGATATTCGCCGGATTGCTTACACTGAGAGTAAATAACAGAACTAAAATTGAAATTCATGAATAGAAAAGCATTCATATTCGATCTTGATGGCGTGATCGTTGATACCGCCAAATACCATTTTTTAGCCTGGCAAAAAATAGCTCAGTCTTTAAATATAAATTTTACGCTTGAAGACAACGAACTGCTTAAAGGCGTGAGCCGTGTACGTTCGTTAGATATTATACTTGGATTAGGAAATGTTAAGGCTTCGCAGGAAGACAAAGACAAATGGCTGATTCAAAAAAATGAAGATTACTTATCTTATTTAGTTGACATGGACGAAAGCGAGATTCTTCCAGGAGTTTTTACAATTCTGAAACTATTAAAAGATAAAAACCAAGGAATTGCGTTGGGTTCTGCGAGTAAAAATGCCCGACCAATCCTTGAAAAAACTGGAATCCTTTCGTATTTCGATGTTATTGTTGACGGAAACGACGTTACCAATGCCAAACCAGATCCGGAAGTTTTCTTAAAAGCGGCTCAATTATTAAATATTGATCCAAAAAATGCAATTGTATTTGAAGATTCTGTTGCCGGAATTCAGGCAGCAAACATAGGAGAAATGGTAAGTGTTGGAATTGGTGAGGAAACAATTTTACATGAAGCTGATTATATTTTTAAAGATTTTACCCAAATAAACACCACGTTTATTGAGAAACTAATTAATTAGAAAATGTGCGAATTAGATAATTAGATAATTTTCCGAACGTGAATTTTCTAATTATCTAATTGACGAATTATCTAATTGGTTTGAAAATATAAATCAACTAATTAAAAAAGTAAAATAGTACAAACGAGCAATTAATCAGATAAATCGAAAAAGAGAGCCAAAGAGGTAATTATCTAATTATCTAATTGACACATTTTCTAATTGTAGAATTATCTAATTGCCCAATTATCTAATTAAAGAAAAAATGAATCAAGATTATATAAAACCAGACAATTGGTCCATCATAGAAGAAGGATTTGATGTAGAAAGAGTAAAATCGTCTGAAAGTCTTTTTAGTATTGGGAACGGTGCTATGGGGCAACGTGCCAATTTTGAAGAAACATACTCTGGCGAAACTTTTCAGGGAAGTTATATCGCCGGAATTTATTATCCAGACAAAACAAAAGTGGGCTGGTGGAAAAACGGTTATCCTAAGTATTTTGCAAAAGTTCTTAACGCTCCAAACTGGATTGGAATTGACATAGAAATCAACGAAGAAAATCTTGATTTAAATGCTTGCACCGAAGTTAGAAACTTTCGCAGGGAATTGAATATGAGAGAAGGATGGTACAATCGTTCTTTTGAAGCTGTTCTTAAAAACGGAACTGAAATCGCTGTAAACGTTCGTCGTTTTCTTTCATTAGATTTAGACGAATCCGGAATCATTAAATACGACATCACACCTTTAAACAAAGATGCAAAAATCGTTTACAAACCTTATATCGACGCCGGAGTTACCAATGAAGATGCCAATTGGGATGAAAAATTCTGGGAACCTCTTGAAGTAAAAAAAGGTGCAAACGAAGCTTTTGTAACAGCTCAGACTTTTAAAACGCATTTTAAAGTCACGACTTTCATGCACAATACGATTTTTGCAAATGGAGAAAACGTAAACATTTCGCCTTCAACAATCGATTCAACTACAGATAAAGTTCAGTTTACTTACGGAACTATTATTGCTAAAGGGCAAACTTCATCCATTCAGAAAATTGGTGGATATACGGTCTCTTTAAATCACGAAAACACTTTGGCTGCAGCCGAAAAAACAATAAAAGCTGCCGTTAATTTAGGATATGAAGCTTTACTTCAAAATCAAATTGATGCCTGGGCAAAAATATGGGAAATGTCAGATATTACAATTGATGGCGACGTAAAAGCACAACAGGGAATTCGTTTCAACATCTTCCAATTAAATCAAACCTATTTAGGAAAAGATTCTCGTTTGAATATTGGACCAAAAGGTTTTACCGGAGAAAAATACGGTGGATCTACTTATTGGGATACTGAAGCTTATTGTATTCCATTTTACATGGCGACAAAAGATCAGCAGGTTGCTCGTAACTTATTGACGTACCGTTTCAATCAATTGGATAAAGCGATTGAAAATGCAAAAGACAATTTAGGTTTCAAAAACGGTGCAGCGCTGTATCCAATGGTTACCATGAATGGAGAAGAATGCCACAACGAATGGGAAATCACACACGAAGAAATTCACAGAAATGGTGCGATTGCTTTTGCGATTTATAACTATTACCGTTTTACCGGAGATTACTCTTATATCCCTGAAAAAGGTTTAGAAGTATTAATCGGAATTGCACGTTTTTGGCATCAGAGAGCTTCTTTTTCTAAAGAAAAGAATCAATATGTGATCTTGGGCGTTACGGGTCCAAATGAATATGAGAATAACATCAACAATAATTTCTATACCAATTATATTGCAAAATGGTGTATCGATTATGCAGCTGAACAAATTAATAAAGTAGCTTTAGAATATCCAGCGGATCACAAACGTGTTCTTGAAAAAGTGAAGTTATCTGCTAATGAAATTCAGGAATGGAAAAAAGTAGCTGACGATATGTACTTCCCTATTTCAAAAGAACTGGGTATTTATTTACAGCAAGACGGCTTCTTAGACAAAGATTTAGTTCCGGTAAAAGACTTAGATCGTTCACAAAGACCAATCAATCAAAAGTGGTCATGGGATCGTGTTTTACGTTCTCCTTATATTAAACAAGCCGATGTTTTACAATGTTTCTACTTCTTCGAAGATCATTTTTCTAAAGAAGAATTAGAACGCAATTTTGATTTTTATGAGTCTTTTACGGTTCATGAAAGTTCACTTTCGCCTTGTGTTCACTCGATTCAGGCTGCACATTTAGATAAAATGGATATGGCATACACTTTCTATTTAAGAACTTCTCGTCTGGATTTAGATGATTATAATAAAGAAGTAGAAGAAGGCTGTCACATTACATCAATGGCCGGAACATGGATGAGCATTGTAGAAGGTTTTGGAGGAATGCGTGTTAAAAATGACCAGCTTCATTTTTCTCCGAAAATTCCAAAAGAATGGAAAGGCTATTCGTTTAAAATTAATTTCAGAAATCAAATTTTGAAAGTAGCTGTAAATCACAACGAAACAACTTTTACCGTAGACGGAGACCAGGATTTAACTATTGTAGTTAACGGGAAACCTGAAATTGCAGGTAAATTTGCACAAATAAATTAATACTCTTAAAATCAAAAAACATGAAAAACTTATTTTTCGCAAGTTTAATCTTGTTTGCATTTAGCTCGATTGCAAATGCACAACAATTAAAATCACCCGAAGGAAAGTTCGTAATGGAATTTTCGCTTCAAAATGACGGAACACCAACTTACAGCTTAAAATACAAAAACAAAGAGGTAGTAAAAACAAGTAAACTAGGTCTTGAACTTAAAGATGACAAAAAATCTTTATTGAATGACTTTACTGTTGTGGATACAAAAACAACCACTTTTGACGAAACCTGGAAACCGGTTTGGGGGGAAGTGGACAACATTAGAAATCACTATAATGAATTGGCTGTTACTTTAAATCAAAAAGGAACGGACAGACAAATCGTTATTCGTTTTCGTTTGTTTAATGACGGCCTTGGATTTAGATATGAATTCCCAGCTCAAAAGAATCTTACATATTTTGTAATTAAAGAAGAGAGAACACAATTTGCAATGGCGGGCGACCACACGGCATTTTGGATTCCGGGGGATTATGATACACAGGAATACGATTATACAAAATCGAAATTATCTGAAATTAGAGGTTTATCTCAAAAAGCATACACAGCAAACGTTTCTCAAAAGAACTTTTCTCCAACAGGAGTTCAGACTTCTTTGATGTTAAAAACAAATGACGGAATTTACATCAACCTGCACGAAGCGGCTTTGATCAACTATTCTTGTATGCATTTGAATTTAGATGACAAAAACATGATTTTTGAATCTTGGTTAACTCCAGATGCAAAAGGAGATAAAGGGTATATGCAGGCACCGAGCCACTCTCCTTGGAGAACAATTATGGTGAGCGATGACGCAAGAGAAATCTTAGCTTCAAAAATGACTTATAACTTAAACGATCCATCAAAAATTGATAATACTTCCTGGATTAAACCTGTAAAATACATTGGTGTTTGGTGGGAAATGATTACAGGAAAAAGCTCTTGGTCGTACACAAACGATTTTCCAACAGTTCAATTAGGTGTTTCTGATTTCTCAAAAGCAAAACCAAGCGGAACACACGGAGCGAACAATGCTAACGTAAAAAAATACATTGATTTCGCTGCTGCAAATGGTTTCGACGCTGTTTTGGTTGAAGGATGGAATGAAGGTTGGGAAGACTGGTTTGGACATTCAAAAGATTATGTTTTTGATTTCGTAACGCCTTACCCGGATTTTGATGTAAAAGGTTTGCACGAATACGCAAAATCTAAAGGAATCAAAATTATCATGCACCATGAAACTTCAGGTTCAGTTCGTAATTACGAGCGTCATATGGACAAAGCGTACCAATTCATGAAAGACAACGGATATGATGCTGTAAAAAGCGGATACGTTGGAGACATTTTGCCTCGCGGTGAAAACCATTACGATCAATGGATTGTAAACCATTATCAATACGCAATCGAAAAAGCAGCTGATTATAAAATTATGGTGAATGCTCACGAAGCGGTTCGCCCAACAGGAATTGCAAGAACGTACCCGAACTTAATTGGAAACGAAGCCGCAAGAGGAACAGAATATCAGGCTTTTGGAGGTTCTAAACCAAATCACGTTACCGTTTTACCATTTACAAGATTAATTGGAGGTCCAATGGATTACACTCCTGGAATCTTCGAAATGGATATCAGCAAAATGAATCCTGACAACAAATCGCATGTAAACAGCACAATCTGTAATCAGTTGGCTTTATATGTTACAATGTACAGCCCATTGCAAATGGCTGCTGATACTCCAGAGAACTACAACCGTTTTCCAGATGCATTCCAATTTATTAAAGATGTGGCTGTTGACTGGTCTGAAAGCAAATATATTGAAGCTGAACCAGGTGATTTTATTACAGTTGCCCGTAAAGCAAAAGGAACTAACAACTGGTTTGTTGGAAACGTAAACGGAGAAACTTCCCGTACTTCAAACATCGATTTCAGTTTCCTTGAAAAAGGCAAAAAATACACCGCAACAATCTATGCTGATGCAAAAGATGCGCATTACAAAACAAATCCGCAAGCTTATACGATCAAGAAAATTGCTGTAACAAATAAATCAAAATTATCTCAGTTATCTGCTCCGGGCGGAGGTTATGCGATCAGCATTATTGAAACTAAATAATTTTAATTAACCATATGAGAAATGTAAGTCCATTTAAATAGAAATCTCCCCAGCTTTTATCTTAAATGTTCTTACATTTTCTTGTATAGTTTAAATTCCAGCTTCCTACAAGTTTTGCAAAACCTTGTAGGTTTAAGCTTTTCTCAAACATACTTACAAGGTTTTAAGAACCTTGCAGGAAAACTAAAAACTTTAATTATGAGAATTCAAACCAACCACACATTCTACAAAATATTCCTTTTCATCCTAATATTTTCTGCTTCCGCGAAAGCGCAAATTCAGAAAGTAGAACCGCCATTTTGGTACGCGGGAATGAAAAATCCGGAGTTGCAGATTATGTTCTACGGAAAAAATATCGCGCAATATGAAGCTTCGGTTTCTAACAATGTGGCGATTAAAAATGTCGAAAAAACAGAAAATCCAAATTATCTTTTTGTTACGATTGACACACAAAACCTAAAAGCTTCAGAATTGGTTTTCTCTTTTAAAGCCAATAACAAAATTGCTTTTACTCAAAAATATTCCCTTAAAGAAAGAAGAGCGAATTCGGCTGACCGAAAAAGTTACGATTCTTCAGATTTGATTTACCTGATCATGCCGGATCGTTTTGCTAACGGAAATCCGAAAAATGACACCAATACTTCTTTAACTGAAAAAGGAAATCGCGCAGAACCTGCAGGACGTCACGGCGGAGATATCGAAGGAATTATTAAAAACTTAGATTATATTTCGTCTTTGGGTGCCACTACAATCTGGAACACGCCTTTATGCGAAGACAACGACAAACAGCATTCTTATCATGGATATGCGCAGTCTGATGTTTACAAAATAGATCCGCGTTATGGAACGAACGAAGATTACGTTCGTTTGTCATCAGAAATGCACAAAAAAAACATGAAACTGGTTATGGATTATGTTACGAATCACTGGGGAATTACCCACTGGATGATGAAAGACATGCCAACTAAAACCTGGTTCAATCAATTTGAAAACTTCACACAAACACATCACAGACGTGAGGTAATTACAGATATTCACGCTTCAAAAATAGATCAGGAAGTTTGTGTTGATGGATGGTTTGTACCGTCTATGCCAGACTTGAATTTAAGAAATCCGTTAGTAGCAAAATACCTAACTCAAAATGCAATCTGGTGGATTGAATATGCTAATCTTGATGGATTTAGAGTGGATACTTATAATTACTCTGACAAAACTGGAATGGCCAATTGGGCAAAAGCAATTACGAATGAATATCCTAATTTTAATATCGTTGGAGAAATCTGGATGCACAATCAGGCGAATTTAGCGTTTTGGCAAAAAGACAGTAAAATTGGTGCAATTGAAAACTACAATTCGAATTTACCAAGTGTAATGGATTTTACATTGCAAAGTCAGGTTACTTCTGCTTTCAACGAAGACGAACCAAGCTGGGACAACGGGTTGATTAAATTCTACAACAATTTTGCCATGGATTATTTATATCCAAACACAAATAACATTTTGGTTTTTGCCGAAAATCATGACACGGATCGTATGAATGATAAGTTTAAATACGATTTCCCGAAATACAAACTGGCGATGACTTTAATAGCAACCATTCGTGGTATCCCACAGGTTTATTACGGTTCAGAAATTGGAATGGGTGGCGACAAAGGCAAAGGCGATGCAGACATTCGGAGAGATTTTCCTGGCGGATGGGCGGGCGACAAAAACAACGCACTAACTGCAACAGGAAGAACAGCCGAGCAAGCACAATATTTTGATTTTACATCCAAATTATTCAATTGGAGAAAATCAAATGAAGCGATTCATACCGGGAAAATGACGCATTATATTCCGGAAAACAACACTTATGTTTATTTCAGATATAATGATACAAAAACGGTAATGGTTGTTTTCAATAACAACGCTAAAGCACAAACTATCAAAACAAATCGTTTTAAAGAAAACATCAAAAACTTTAAATCAGGAAAAGATGTTTTAACCGGAAAAACATTTGATTTAGCTACTGAAATTACATTAGAACCAAAATCAGCTTTGGTTTTAGAATTGGAATAAATATTTTATTTAAACACATAGAGACATAGTTTTTGATAGTCTAAAAAAAGGCATTTCACTTGCATCAAAACACATAGCTATGTGTAAATGATTTGTCATTTATTTATCCTTTTCGAAAGGAAGAAAATCTATGTTTCTATGTGTTTAAAATTATAGGTTACTATTTTCCGCCACGAATTCACGAATTTATATTTTTCATAGAGTATTAAAATAATTCGTGAATTCGTGGCTATTTTTTTTAATTAATACGGTTTACAACACAATGTCTATCGTAAAGACGCACTGCAGTGCGTCTCTACAACGTTAAATTTGAAATAAATGAAAAAATACACTTTCCTTTTTTTACCTTTAGTATTCTTAATCACGAGTTGTTCTGGCTCAAAATCAGTTTCAATGAATAACGAAAATACTTCGAAAACACCTTTCGTTTGGGAAGGAGCAAATGTTTACTTTTTACTTACCGATCGTTTTTATAATGGAAATACTGCCAACGATATAAATTTCAACCGAACCAAAACTCCCGCAAAACTGCGCGGATTTGAAGGCGGAGATATCATCGGAATTACAAAAAAAATCGAATCAGGATATTTTGAAAAACTGGGAATAAATGCTATTTGGCTTACGCCGATTGTAGAGCAAATTCACGATGGCGTTGATGAAGGAACGGGTTTGACTTATGGCTTTCACGGTTATTGGGCAAAAGACTGGACCGCTTTAGATCCGAATTTTGGAACTAAAGAAGATTTGGCAAAACTGGTTCAAAAAGCACATGAAAAAGGCATCAGAATTATTCTGGATGGTGTAATCAATCATACTGGTCCAGTAACTCCTGAAGATCCCGTTTGGCCTTCGGATTGGGTTAGAACCGGAGTCGTTTGCGACTACAAATCATTTGAAAATACAACTATGTGTACTTTAGTTGATAATCTTCCGGATGTAAGAACAGAAAGTACGCAGGAAGTTCAGCTCCCTCCATTTTTGATTGAAAAATGGAAAAAAGAAGGCCGTTATGAAAAAGAAATTGCCTCTTTGAATGAATTCTTCAAAAGAACCAACTATCCAAGAACACCAAAATATTACATCATAAAATGGCTGACAGATTATATCGTTGAATTCGGAATTGACGGTTACCGCGCCGATACCGTAAAACATACCAACGAAGACGTTTGGGCCGATTTTAAAAAGGAATGTGATTACGCTTTCGAAACCTGGAAAAAACATCATCCTTTACAAGTTTTAGATCAAAACCCGTTTTATACGATTGCCGAAGTTTACGGTTACGGAATCAGCGGTGGTCAGGATTATGATTTTGGAGATAGAAAAGTAAATTACTTCCAAAATGGTTTCAATAGCATGATTAATTTTGAATTCAAATGGAATGCTGGTCAAAACAATTATGAAGGTTTATTTTCTAAATATTCAAATTCATTAAACAATGAATTAAAAGGATATTCTGTTCTTAACTATATGTCTTCTCACGACGATGGCCAGCCTTTTGACGCCAACAGAACAAAAAGCATCGAAGCTGGTACAAAATTATTATTATCTCCCGGAATGTCGCAAGTTTATTACGGAGATGAGTCTGGAAGATCTTTAGTTGTGGAAGGTACAAACGGCGATGCAACGCTTCGTTCCAACATGAATTGGGATGATATTTTGAATAATCCCGAAACTAAAAAGACACTTTTACATTGGCAAAAATTAGGACAATTTAGAAGAAATCATCCTGCAATTGGCGCCGGAATTCATCAACAAATTAGTTCAGAACCTTATGTTTTTTCCAGAACTTTCTCAAAAGGAGCTTTCGAAGATAAAGTCGTAATTGGTTTGGATTTACCACAAGGCAAAAAAGAAATTTCGGTAAATGCTATTTTCGAAAACGGAACAAAATTAAGAGACACTTATTCGGATCAAAACGCCGAAGTTATTGATGGAAAAGTTACCATTGATAGTGATTTCGACATCGTTTTATTGGAACGTACTTAACCGCAAAGGCCGCAAAGCTTTACGCTAGGTTCGCAAAGTTTTTTGCCACAGATTAATGGATTAAATTGATTTTTCTAATCTTTTTAATCTGTGGAATCTGTGGCAAATTTTTTTACCTAATCCTTGCGACCTTTGCGTAAAACTTTGCGACCTTTGCGGTAAAACTTTCTAGACATGCTCAAGATTGCACATCGCGGTGCCAAAGGCTACGAACCCGAGAATACTTTACAAGCCTTTCAGAAAGCATTAGACTTAAATGCTGACGGAATCGAACTCGATGTTCACTTAAGCGTTGACGGGCACATAATCGTAATTCACGACGAAACGATCGACAAAATGACCAATGGAAAAGGTTTTGTAAATACCTTATCTTTGCCGGAGTTAAAATCGTTTTTGATTGCTGACAAGCATGAAATTCCAACTTTAAATGAAGTTTTTGATTTGGTAGACAAAAAATGCCTGATCAATATCGAATTGAAAAGTAAAGACGCACTGCAGTGCGTCTCTGCATTAATTGAAGAATATGTTTCAGAGAAAAATTGGAAATACGAGCATTTTATTGTTTCAAGTTTTGATTGGAGTGCTTTAAAAGATATTCATGATTTAAATCAAAATATCCCGATTGGCGTATTAACCGAAACGGATCTGAATTTAGCTTTGGCTTTCGCCGAAACCATAAAAGCAAAGGCCATTCATCCTTATTATCATTTATTGAATGAGGAAAACACTAAGGAAATTCAGGAAAAAGGATTTCTGGTTTTACCCTGGACAGTAAATATTGAGGAAGATATTCAAAAAATAAAAAATTTAAAAGTAAACGGAATCATCACTGATTTTCCAGATAAAATATGAGTCAAAATTTCGACATCCTAATTGTAGGCGGAGGCGCTGCAGGTTTTTTTACCGCTATTAATATTGCAGAGAAAAATCCGAAACTGAAAATTGCCATTTTAGAAAGAGGAAAAGAAGTACTTTCTAAAGTCCGCGTTTCCGGTGGCGGAAGATGCAACGTAACACACGCTTGTTTTGAACCGAATGAATTGGTCAAATTTTACCCGCGTGGCGAAAAAGAACTTCGTGGGCCTTTTCATCAGTTTTGTTCTGGAGATACAATTGAATGGTTCGAAAAACATGGTGTGGAACTAAAAATTGAAGATGACGGAAGAATGTTTCCCGTTTCTAATTCGTCTCAAACCATAATCGATTGTTTTTTAAAAGCAACCGAAAAATTAGGCATAAAAGTTTTGACAGGTCAAAGCGTTCAATCGATTTACAAAGCAGAAAATCATTGGAAAATTGATGCGCAAAGCGATAAATTTATTGCTGAAAAATTAGTTCTAGCGACAGGAAGTAATCCTAAAATTTGGGAAATGCTTCAAGAGAAAGGACATGCAATTATCAGCCCAGTCCCTTCCCTATTTACTTTCAATATCAAAGATCCACGCATTAAAGAATTACCCGGCGTTGCGGCACAAGTTACCGTTAATGTAAAAGATACTAAACTGGAATCCACCGGACCTTTATTAATTACGCATTGGGGAATGAGTGGTCCAGCGATTCTGAAACTTTCGGCCTGGGGAGCCCGTATTTTATTCGACAAGAATTATCAGTTTACTATTTTCGTCAATTGGTTAAATGATGTGGATGCAGAAGATGCCGCGAAAATGCTAAAAGACTTAAAACAGGAACATGCTAAAAAGGCCGTTTCAAAAAAATCTCCTTTCGACTTCCCGAACCGTTTATGGGAAAGTTTGGTTTTGGCTTCTGAAATTGACGCGGAAACAAAATGGGCCGATTTATCTAAAATACAATTACAAAATCTAGCTTCTCAACTCACAAAAGCAAAATTTCAGGTCAACGGAAAAAGCACTTTTAAAGAAGAATTCGTTACTGCCGGCGGAATTGATTTAAAAGAAATCAACTTTAAAACTATGGAAAGCAAATTGCATCAAAATCTTTATTTTGCAGGCGAAATTGTAAATATTGATGCTATAACAGGAGGTTTTAATTTTCAGAATGCCTGGACAAGTGGGTTTATTTTAGCCAATAATATTTAATAGAATGAAATACAAAGGAATTATTTTTGATTTAGACGGAACATTAGTCAACTCATTAGAAGACATTTCAGATGCCATGAATAATGTTCTTAACAGTCTAAATTATCCAACACATACTTACGATGCTTACCAGTATTTTATTGGAAGCGGGTTGCGAAATTTGGTTAGTAAAGCTTTGCCGGCATCAAACAATTCAGAAAATGAAATCGAAGTTTGCTTCGAAAATATGATTTCAGAATATCGTGAAATTTGCACGCTGAAAACAAAACCTTACGCAGGAATTGTTGAATTGCTGGATAATTTAGTTTCACGTGATATTAAATTAGCCGTTTTCTCAAATAAAGCAGATGAGCTAACGAAAAAGATAGCATCAGAAATATTCCCTGAATATTTTAATACTGCTGTTGGTTTAAGTACTGAAGCACTTAAAAAACCAAATCCGTTTGAAGCAATTGAAATAAGCAAAAACTGGAACTTACAAACAGAAGAAATCATTTTTATCGGTGATTCTGATATTGATATGCAAACAGCAACAAATGCCAAGATGTTTCCACTTGGCGTTTCATGGGGTTATCGCACGGAAGAGGAGCTGCTTGCCAGTGGTGCCAAATTGGTAATCAATAATCCTTCAGATTTAATTGAAATATTGTAAAAAGTTTGCAGTCGCAGTTTTCAGTCACAGACAATACAACTGAAAACTGAGACCGCGACTGAAAACTAAAAAACCGAATTAACAAGAATTTACAGATTCTGTAAGTTTTCGTTAAGACAATTCTAATAATTTTACTATCAACTAAATACCATTAGATGAAAGTAAAATTACTTACCACAATTTCTTTTTTCACTTACCAGCTTTCTATTTCTCAAACGGAAAAATTACTGCACGGAAAAGTTGTTTCTCAAAACAACATTATTAAAGGCGCTGACGTCATTAATAAAACAGCAAAGACAAGTACGACCACTAATGATTTGGGAGCGTTTTCAATTTCAGCAAACGTAAAAGACAGTTTATTTTTTATTTCTAACGATTATTTCATTTCAAAATTAAAAGTAACCTCTCAAAATATTGAAACCAGTGATCTGGTAATAAATATGATTCTTAAACCTGAAGAATTAAATGAAGTCGTGGTTTCAAATATAAAATTTAAACCGATCCAGCTTACAGCTAATGAAATTGAAGAAATTAAACTCAGTTCTGGCAGGCCAACAGGATTTGGAACAATCCAAAACGGAATGGACTTTGTCTACATTGGAAAAAAACTATACGCCCTCTTATCAAAAGAAAAACAAATCAAACCTAAAAGTCCTGAAATTGATTTTAAAAAACTCATTGGAATATCTGTCCCTCTTGATTTTTTCACAAAAGAACTTAATTTAAAACCTGAAGAAAAAGAGTTATTCCTTGAATTCTGCGATGCTGACCCAAGATCTAAAACACTTTTAGACCACAGTAATATTTTAACGACAATGGATTTTTTGTATGCTAAAAATGATGAGTTTAAGAAATTAAAAACGAAAAATAGTAATTAAATGAAAGTAAAATTACTTACCACAATTTCTTTTTTCACTTATCAGCTTTCTATTTCCCAAACAGAGAAACTACTTCACGGAAAAGTTGCTTCTCAAGAACTGGTACTTAAAAATATTGAAGTCATAAACAAAACTGCCCAAACTAGTACGAGAACAAATGAATTGGGAGAGTTTTCTATTTTAGCAAAAGAGCAGGACAGTTTATTGTTTTTTTCAAAGGATTACTTATTTACAAGATTGAAGCTAACTTTGAAAGATCTGGAAAAAAGCTATCTCATTGTTGAGATGAATCCGAAAGCCGAAGAGTTGGAGACTGTTGTAGTTTCAAGATCTGTTTTTAATAAAACTGAACTTAAAGAAATCGCCAATAATAGAGAAGAAGTAAACAAAATCAAAAATCGAAAGCAATTTGATGATGTTACTACAAAGGTTACTGTTTACGATGGTAAAATTAAAAATGCTCTCAATTTTAGTTACCCAATTTTTGACAAACCGAAGAAAAAAATTGAGCCTCATGATGACCTTTTCAAAAAACTAATAATCGCTTCTTGTCCACCTGAGTTTTTCCTTAAAAACTTAAATATTACCTCTCAAGAAAAAGAACTTTTTATAAAATTTTGCGATGCCGATCCGAAATCTAAAATACTTTTAGAACATCCTAATGTTTTGGCAACAATGGATTTTTTGTATGCTAAAAATGAGGAATTTAAGAAATTGGAAACGAAAAACCTTAATTAAATGAAAGCAAAATTACTTACCACAATTTCCTTTTTCACTTATCAGCTTTCCTTTTCTCAAACGGAAAAATTATTGCATGGAAAAGTTGTATCTCAAAATAATGTCCTAAAAAATGTGGAGGTTATCAATAAAACAACAAAAACAAGCACAACTACAAATGCTCGGGGAGAATTTTCTATTTTGGTAAACATCAAAGACAGTTTGATTTTCTTTTCTAAAGACTATTTCTTTTCAAGATTAAAAGTAACCTCCCAGAACATTGAAGTCAATAATCTGGTAGTTAGTATGGTCTTAAAACCCGAAGAACTGGATGAAGTTGTTATAACCAAAATTAAATTTCCAAAAATTGAGTATGATGCAGAAGCGTTTGCTGAAATAAATATTGACAAACAGGCCAGAGATTTAAAACGCTTTATTCCGGTTTATGATGGTACAATACAAAACGGAATGAATTTTGGTGCAATTGGTGGTGGGCTTTTTGGTTTATTAAAAAAGGATAAAGAAGAACCTAAAAAGAAAATCCCAGAAATGGATTTTAAAAAACTTATTGCAAATACAGTCCCTGAAACTTTCTTTACAAAAGACCTAAAATTAACTTCTGATGAAAAAGAGCTATTTCTTCAATTTTGTGATGCCGATCTAAAATCTAAAATGCTGTTAGAGCATCCAAATATTCTGGCAACAATGGATTTTTTGACTGCTAAAAACGATGAATTTAAGAAGCTGAAATAGATTTTTTCAAGTTTTTCCATTTTAAGAAAAAAACTATTGAGCAAACCAATAAAGCAAAAGAGAAAATGGAAATACCAATCAAAATATTAGTCAAATTATGATTTTTTCTTAATTCTCTTGCATTAATTGTATTTGTGTTTTGTTCTCTAAAAACTATTTTCTGCAAATCATCGGTGTTTTCTACCCAAAACTCATTCATCTTTTTATAATTGAGTACCAGCCTTTCGTAAAGTAAATCACTTTGAAATCCGTATTTTTTTGAAAGTTCATATACTTCAGCTGCACTTTGAGGATCATAGACTTGCATGGTTGCTATATTTCCTAACTCAAAAAGCAAAATCGAAATAATTTTATCTTTGGGTTTTATAAATGTAATCCTTTCATTTAACTGAAAGTATAAAGCATCTTTCAATTTTGCCAACGCTTCATCTCCCATATTCGTTTTTGGAATAATTTCAGATCCAAAATTAGTATTGATAAAAAATGCTCCAGATAAATTTTGCAATTTTTGAATTTTCGCTTCTAAAATTTTAAGATGAAGCCACTCAGATCCCTCATGAGATTCGGGATTAATTTTGATTGATTTCTTAATCCATTCATATGCTTTTTCATTTTCTCCCATCAATTCATAAAGAGTCCCTATATTTGATGCCGTAGAATATCTGTTTGGTTTTATTTTCTCGATGCTCAGATATAATGTTAAAGCTTCCTTATATTTTCCCTGAATAATTAAAACATAACCTTTATCAGACAAATAATCCACGTCGTTAGTCTTTTTATATCCTGCTTCAAGATCTAAAATTAAGCTCGAAAAATCTTTAATTTTAAATTGATGTCCGCGTGGAACATACTGATATGTGCGGTCCCGGTAAATTTCAATCTTATTCTTCAGCGTTTTAATTTCCCAGTTCAAACAAGCAAAACTCTTAAAGGAAACTAAAACCAAAACAACTAAAAAAGCCCTGAATTTATTCATAAAGTAAAATGTAATTGATTTAAACCTGAAACTAAAAAACCTGAAACTAAACTATTTATTCAACCACCAAATACTAGCATTCAAAACCGCTGCAAAAGCAACCCAAGCCATATATGGAATCAGTAAATAACCTGCAGTTTTATTAATTTTGATAAATTTTAAATACGTTTCATAAATCATCAGCCATAAAAGCGCAATTTCGATTAAAGCCAAAAGCGGATTTTTTAATCCGAAGAATAAATAAGACCAAATTGCATTCAGTGTTAACTGAATAATAAAGAAGAGAAGTGCTTTTTTTACAACTTCATTTTGTTCTTTGATTTTATCCCATACTAATCCGGCAGCGACCGCCATTAAAATATAAAGTAATGTCCACATTGGCATGAAAATCCAATTTGGCGGATTAAAAATTGGTTTTACAAGCGTTGGATACCAGCTTTCTACACTTGGCCTTGTTACTGTACTGGCAGAATATCCTACTGCTAAACAAACCAATAAAG
This sequence comes from Flavobacterium sp. LC2016-12, assembly GCF_015351595.1. Taxonomy (GTDB): domain Bacteria; phylum Bacteroidota; class Bacteroidia; order Flavobacteriales; family Flavobacteriaceae; genus Flavobacterium. The sequence goes on from NZ_JADKPT010000010.1 coordinate 145,707, forward strand.
CTATTGCAATTTTTATGTATTTATTCATTTTATTAAATTTTAAATCAAAAATAGTCAAAAGAAAAATTGTACGCTATTACAAGTTCATTTTAGAAAAGCAGATTTTAATTTTCTTATATTACTTATATGGTAAAAAAATTTAAAAACTATCTTTGCCAAAATTTATATTTCATGTTTACAGCAGCTGATTTTATTCCTAAAAAATATACTTCTACAATCGAAAACGGAAACTTTGAGTGGAGCGCTCCCAGCAATATTGCATTAGTAAAATATTGGGGGAAAAAAGACAATCAGATTCCGGCAAATCCTTCAGTGAGTTTTACTTTGAATAACTGTAAAACAATTACCAAATTAGGTTTCGAAAAAAGAGACATTTTGACTTCGCTCAATGTGACAAACGATACATTTTCATTTGATTTATTATTTGAAGGAAAACCAAAAGAAGATTTCAAACCGAAAATTCAAAAGTTTTTAGAGCGAATTGAAGTGTATCTTCCCTTTTTGAAAGATTATCATTTTACGATTGACACTCAAAATACTTTCCCTCATAGTTCAGGAATCGCTTCTTCGGCATCTGGAATGGCGGCTTTGGCAATGAATTTCATGAGTTTAGAAAAAGTGCTAAATCCGGAAATGACAGAAGATTATTTCTATCAAAAAGCTTCTTTTCTAGCGCGTTTAGGTTCTGGAAGTGCCTGCCGAAGTGTAAAAGGAAAAGTTGTAGTGTGGGGAAATCAGGCAAACATTGAAGGAAGTTCGGACTTGTTTGGGGTTGAATTTCCATATACGATTCATGAAAATTTCAAGAATTACCAGGATACGATTTTATTGGTTGATAAAGGTGAAAAACAGGTTTCAAGCACGGTTGGTCATGATTTAATGCACAATCATCCTTATGCAGAAAGACGTTTTGCGCAGGCACATGAAAATCTGGATCAGTTGATTGCCATTTTTGAAAATGGAAATCTGGAAGAATTCATTAAAGTTGTTGAAAGTGAAGCTTTGACTTTGCATGCGATGATGATGACCTCTATGCCGTATTTTATTTTGATGAAACCAAACACTTTGCAGATCATCAATGCGATCTGGAAATTTAGGAATGAAACCCAGATTCCGGTTTGTTTTACGCTTGATGCGGGTGCAAATGTGCATGTACTTTATCCCGAAAACGTTAGCGCTAAAGTATTACAATTTATTAAGGACGAATTAGTTGTATTTTGTCAGAATGGTCAGTACATTTGCGATCAAATTGGAGAAGGATCAATTGCATTATAATTTTCCGTATCTTTAATTAAAATTTTGATTATGGACATTCAATTAGAAAAACTCGAGGCAATGAATATGTTGAAAGAAACTAATGATCCTTCAATCATTATGGCTGTTGCAAAATTGCTAAGAAAAGAGAAAAAAGATTGGTGGGATGATTTGACTGATACCCAGAAAGAAGATGTTGCTCAAAGTGAATTAGAATTTGAAAGAGGAGAATTTACAAGCTTTGAAGATGTGATGAAAAAATACAGGTAGTGAATCTTAGAGTAAATATTTCAAAAACAGCTGAGAAAAATTTAGACGCTGTTTTAAATTTTATTGAAGCAAGATGGTCTAAAAAATCAAAAGAAATGTTTATTGTTAAATTTGAAAAAGCAATTTCAATAATTAGCATGAATCCTGAAATTTTTCCTAAATCATCAGTAAATAAAAAATATCGAAAATGTGTTATAACAAAACAATCAAGTCTCTTGTATAGTTTTGGTTCAAATGAAGTAAGAATTCATGCTATTTTCGACACAAGACAAGAACCAAATAAAATAAAGAAAGACATAAAATAAACATGAAAGGACCATTATTTTACTCAAAAATATTACTCTTCGGAGAATACGGAATCATTCGTGACTCTAAGGGACTTTCTATTCCTTATAATTTTTACAACGGCGCTTTAAAGAAATCTGAAGAACCTTCAGCAGAAGCTTTGGCATCAAACGCAAGTTTAAAACGATTCACATCTTACCTTGAAACTTTGCAAACAGAACAACCTGAATTGGTTGCTTTTGATTTGGCAGCTTTAAAAAATGATGTTGAAACTGGAATGTATTTTGATTCTAGTATTCCGCAAGGTTACGGCGTTGGAAGCAGTGGTGCACTTGTTGCTGCGATTTACGATAAATATGCTACACACAAAATAACAGTTTTAGAGAATTTAACTCGTGAAAAACTGTTACAATTGAAAAATATATTTTCTCAAATGGAGAGTTTTTTCCATGGAAAAAGCTCTGGTTTAGATCCTTTAAACAGTTATTTAAGCATTCCGATTTTAATCAATTCTAAAGATAATATTGAAGCAACCGGAATTCCAACTCAAAGTTTTGACGGAAAAGGCGCTGTGTTTTTATTAGATTCAGGAATTGTAGGCGAAACGGCTCCAATGGTAAACATTTTCATGGAAAACCTAAAAGACAAAGGTTTCCGTGCGATGCTTAAAAACCAATTCGTAAAACATACTGATGCTTGTGTAGAGAATTTTTTACACGGCGACATGAAATCTTTGTTTACTAATACCAAGAAACTTTCAAAAGTTGTTTTGAACAACTTCAAACCAATGATTCCGGAGCAATTTCACGGAATCTGGCAAAACGGAATTGACACAAACGATTATTATTTAAAACTTTGTGGTTCTGGTGGTGGTGGTTATATCCTTGGTTTTACACAAGATTTAGAGCGTGCTAAAGCTTCTTTAAAAGACTATAAACTAGAAGTAGTTTATCAGTTTTAAGTTTAATCTTCAAAAGCACTGATTTATCTGAATACATTTTCCTGAAATTTTACCCTAAAAAAGTTATTGAATATGAAAAGTATTTTAAAGATTATCAAAGCGACTTTTTTAGGAGGAGTTCTCTTTTTAGCCCCATTAATTTTATTATTGGTTCTTCTGGAGAAAGGATTTAGCATCATTCAAAAGATCACAAAACCAATAGTACATCAATTTCCGGACGTAAAGGTTTTAGGATTAGCAATTGAGGAAATTGTAGCCATTTTTATTATAGCTTTTATTTGTTTCACAGCTGGTTTAATTGCGAAAACTCAAGGAGCACAAAAACTGATACAAAAATTAGAAGACGGAATATTAAGTTTCGTTCCCGGCTACTCTTTCATGAAAAACATGAATGAAAGCATGTTAGGTTTTGAATCTAACGAAGATTTAAAAGTGATTCTGGTTCCCACCGATGCAGGTTTACAATTCGCCTTTTTAGTAGAAGAAATAAACGAAAACAGATTTGCTGTTTTTATTCCCGATGCTCCAAATCCGTGGAGTGGTTCCGTGGTTTTTGTAGAAAAAAAAGACATTACAGAAGTTGCTGTTTCTCAAAAAGAAGCGCTGGCTTGCATTCGAAAATTGGGTTACGGATCGGCAGCATTATTAAAAAACAAACTTTAATCATTCGGTTTCTCCATTAAAAAATCTTAAATTACACCTCAATCTAAAAACTTTAATCAAAAAATGTTAAGCAGACAGCACAAACTTTTAGTAATGAAAATTGTTAGTTTGTTCTCTGTAGTAAGAGGCTATAACATTCCGATTATTGTTTTAGCACAATATCTATCAGCAATTTTTATATTGGCTCCAGAAAAAAGAGCGTTAGATATTTTACTTGATTTCAATTTATTTTTGATTGTTTTTGCTTCGGCAATAACAATCGCTTCGGGTTATATTATCAATAATTTTTACGACAGCCAAAAAGATTTAATCAATCGACCAAACAAATCGATGCTCGATCGTTTGGTGAGTCAGAAAACAAAATTATCAGTTTATTTTACTTTGAATTTCGTTGCTGTTTTAATGGCCTTCATTGTTTCCTGGCGTGCTTTTTTATTCTTTTCCGCCTATATTTTCCTGATTTGGTTTTATTCACACAAAGTCAAAAAATATCCACTTGTTGGTAATTTGATGGCAGCGTTTTTGGCTGTTATTCCATTTTTCGCGATTCTGTTATATTTCTACAACAAGATTTCATTTGAGGAAATTGAAGATCATATGAGCCATTTTATGGTAATTTCAGCACATGCTGTTTTCTTGTTTTTATTGTTGCTGATTCGTGAAATGATAAAGGATTTAGAGAACCTTAAGGGCGACCTGGCCAACGATTACAGAACAATTCCGATACTTTATAACGAAACGGTTTCAAAACAAGTTATTACTGCTTTGACTATTTTGACCGTACTTCCGGTTTATGTTTTAATCAACATTTATGATGTTGGTTATATGGACATTTACTTTTATGTATGCTTTGGCGTTTTGTTGTTTTTCCTGCTTTATTTATGGAAATCAAATTCGAAGGAACAATATTTATTACTGCATAATGTTTTGAAATTCCTGATTGTATCGGGCGTTTTTTGCATTGTTTTGATTAATCCAAGTGTTTTGTGGCACGGGAAAGCTTTAATTTCAAAATTCTAGTTTAAGTTATTTCACAGAGATTCACGAAGATTTCGCAAAGATTCACAAAGCTCTTTTAAAAACTTTGCGAATCTCTGTGTGAACTCGGTGAATCTCTGTGGAATAACAACAATTCAAAGTGGCCAAAAAGTCTAAATACAACTCTCTCAAACCCCAAAAAACAATAGCTATTAATCTAAGAACAATGAACTTAAGATTATTTAGCAAGAATAAACTATCTTTGCACAAATTACAGAATTTATGAACAATAAGGAAGGCAATAATAAAAGAGGTGGTTCGAGACCAAATAGCTCGAGATCAAACTCTAGCAAGCCAAAACCTCCTATGGCGAAACGTGCGCAAGGGCCAAAAAAAGTGAAGCCGGCTGTTAAAGCTGCTGAAGAAGAAAAAGCAGAAAAAATCAAAAAACAGAATCAGGCGCCTAAAAGACAAAAAGCTGCAGACGAGATTCGTTTGAACAAATACATCTCTAATTCAGGTGTTTGCTCGCGTCGTGATGCCGATATATACATTCAGTCTGGAAACGTAAAAGTAAATGGCGTTCCGGTTACTGAAATGGGTTATTTAGTAAAATTAAACGATGTTGTCAATTTTGACGGTGTTACTTTGACTCCTGAAAAGAAAGAATACATCTTGTTGAACAAACCTAAAAACTTTACGACTGCACTTGACGAAGGTCAGGAATACCGTAACGTACTGGAACTTGTTCGCGGTTCTACAACAGCAAAGATTGCTCCGATTGGAAGAATGGACAAAAACACTACTGGTTTGTTGTTATTCACCAACGATACAGATATGATTCGTAAATTTACTTTACCGAGTCAGAAATCATCTAAAATCTATCAGGTTTCATTAGACAAAAACTTAAAATTTGAGGATTTAGAAAAAATCAGCAAAGGTTTGGTTCTTGACGGACACCGTGTATTTGTTGAAGAGGTTAGTTATATTGATAATGAACCAAAGAGCGAAGTTGGGCTTAAATTACGTTCATCGAATGTAAAAGTGGTTCGCGCTATTTTCGAAAACTTCGAATATGATGTTTTACGTATAGATCGTGTATCATTTGCAGGTTTAACCAAAAAGAATTTACCAAGAGGTAACTGGCGCTTTTTGACTGAGCAAGAAATTATCAATTTGAAAAACGTTTAGTAAACGATTCAAATTCAAGAATATAAATCCTGTTTTACTTTTGTAAGATGGGATTTTTTTTTATTTAGAAACTGAAAAAGTTGTGTCCAAAAAGGGTAAAAATAGATCTTCCCATCGATTGGTTTTTATCTTCAACTGCTTCATGACATGAAAATCCTAAGATAATTTTGATTCCGGGTTGAATACTGTTTAAAATTTCTCTTTTTTGTTCTTCAAGAAGTAATTTTAAACTGTCTAGTAATTGCATGTTGTTCTTAAGATAAGAAACTACTAATAAGGCTGAGAAGTTAAGTATTTCTCTTGCGGTTTCGCTTTTGATTCCGACTTCATTTGAAATCATCTCCGAAATTCTTCCTTTTTTTTCAGTGAAGATTCCTTTCAATAAGGCGTTTCCTTCTATTCGGTAACAATCATCAACTGATAAGATTCTACCTGATGTAAAATCGACTTCCTGGTAAAAAGTGGAATCGTCTGCAATTAAGGTGGTCAATTCTTTGTAGAAACCCGATTCGCCGGCCCTGTTATACAATCCCATTAAAACGGTTCCGATCGAGACATCGATTCCTTTGATTAAGAGTGCATCATTTTCAAAATAAAACTTGTTCAACTTGGAAACAACATTAGAAGAAATAAAACGTCTAAGTTCAATTTGTAGGTTAGGAGTCATACTTAATTTATTTAAAAAATTATTTATACTTATTCAAAATAATCGATAAAAGGGGCGTTTTTATCGTTTATCAGGATAAAAATATAAAATATTTTAACATTTCCAAAGATTAAGTTAAAAATTTAATCGTGGATTTAACATTTATTTTTGTCAAAAACTTCTCATACCCAATAAACATAACCCTTTCGTTATCAAAATAAAAACAAAATATTTTTAAAAAAAATCAAATATTTCCTTAAAAATTCGCAAAAAATAAGAAAAAACCTAACCCAATGTTACATAATTAAAACAATATGTTTCGATATTCCCATGTTACACGCAAAAAAATACCTAGAAAAATAATACAAAACATAAAGTTGATAAAACTCGAAGCAAGAAACCCAAGCAAAGATCCGGTTGCGGCTTTTAATGCTCTTTTGTGGTTTTTAGAATCATAAATAAGTTCTCCAATAAAAGCGCCAACAAAAGGTCCGATAATAACGCCAAACGGAATTGGAGCTAAAATTCCAGCAACTAAACCAATATTGGTTCCCCAAATTCCGTATGAACTTCCGCCAAACTTTTTGGTTCCTTTTGCCGGAATTATGTAATCCAAAATTGTAATTATGATGGTTATTAAAAGCGTAATTCCAAGAACCCAATAGTTGTTTTCGACCGCTTTTGTTAAATACAATAACAACAATCCAACCCAACAACTCGACAAACCAGGTAAAACAGGCAAAAAACTACCAAAAATCCCAATAAGAATGCATATAAATCCGAGCGTGAACAGTAGTAAATCCATATATTTTTTTGTAAATTTGTATAGCAACCGTCAGAAAAATTAGACAATGCCTAGACTTTTAAAATTATTTTTTATTTGTTTTTTGATTTTTTCGATCAATAATATTGCATATGCACAAGTTAAAAAACTAGCTGTCGATGATCAAATACTTCAGGACAGTATTTATAAAAGTAATAAGAAAAAGGTATTAAATTTTTCCATGAAGGAATTTGACGAGCTTTTCTTTGAGTATTTTAATCGAAAAAATGATCCAAATATTACTTTAACAAAAACCGAGTTTTACAATTACACCGTTCAAATTGCCACTTTTTCAGATCGTTTAGCACATTTATATCCTGATCAAAAGGAAATTGCCGCAGCAAACAAAGAAAAATGGCTTTCAGAAAGCTACGAAGAATATTTGCAATACAAAGCTTCTCAAAAAAAATAATCGTATTTTTATAATCTAATTAGTTTACAATCAATATTAAAGCCTTGAAGCAGTTTCCTATTTTTTTAGTTTTTATTATTTTCAATTCTTGTCAATATTTTGACAAGCAGGTTCCGTCTGAAAAAGAATTACTTCAAAAAGAGTTAAAAGCAATTAACTGGAAAGAAGTTGACGAGTATCCTTCAGTTGCTGAATGCGAAAAAATAGCCGACAAAAAACTGCGCCAGCAATGTTTTTTTGAAGTCATGGGACAACTTATTGAGGCAAAACTAGACATTGATACGTTATCAATTCTTTATCCGGAATTGGACACCATAGAAGTCAAAGTAACCGTTTTCCCGAACGCAACGATGAAATTTGAACCACAGTTTCCTAAAGATACTGTCGCTTACGATACCATTAAAATCGACAGTATTCTGCATGCACGTTTAGTCGATTTCCCAAAAGTAAATCCTGCAATCAAACGCGGCATTCCGGTAAAAACACAGTTCATTCTGCCTGTTATTATTAAGGCTAAAGATCAGAAGTAAATCATCAGAATTATAAGGAGCTATTTCCTGCTGTCCTTCCAATCTTTTGCGCCGAACCCCGGCACAAAAGGATTTTCCCTCCCATCAGGGCTAGGGCACTCATTTTCAAAAGACGCTTTGTCTATTTTCATTCCAAGGAACGAGGGATCACAAAATTGAGATTACATATTTTGGAATTTGGAATTTGCAAAAATTGGAATTTATTTCCCAAACCTTCTACCTTTCCATTCATAACTTCCAAATAAACTATACAAAGCTACAGCCGAACTAAAAAAAGGATAAAGCAAACTACTTAAAAATAAACTTTTTATTCGGATTCTAGTTAAAAATTGATTCGTTATATAAAGCAAAACAAAATCAATCCCAAACTTAAAAAAGGCAAACAAGACAAATATTGGATACGACCAAATTCCGAACAGTAAAAAGAAAAAACCGATTACAAAACTCAGATTTCCAAAGAAGACAATCAATCCTAAAAACTTTCCAAAAGTACTTTTGTACGAACTTGTTTTCGCCGCCCAGCGCACTCTTTGGTAAAATAAAGCTTTCCAGGTTTCTGTTGGTTTGGTTATTACAATCGCTTCTTCCGCTTTTAAATAATGAACTTCTTTTGGAAATTCCTCTACCGCTTTTTGCAATAAAAAAACATCATCGCCGCTGGCAATTTTGTTGTTCCCCTCAAATCCATTCAGTTTTTCAAACAAAGATTTTGTGTAGGCAAAATTGGCTCCATTACACATAAAAGCCTTGTTAAGTCCAAAGCTTCCAATTGTGGCACCCTGCAAACTCGTTAAATCCAATTGCTGAAAATGATGCAAAAATGAATTTTCGCACTTATATGAGACGGCTCCAGCCAACATCGAAACCTGATTTTCCTGTATATAATTATCGAAGGTTAAAAGCCAGTTTGCATGCACAATACAATCGGCATCAGTAGTAATAACCCAATTGGTTTTTACGTGCTCCATTGCTGTTGTAATAGCGTCCTTTTTAGGAGAATTTGAAACGCGAATATTGTCTATTTGTGAAATGTGAAATGTGAAAGATGAGATGTCAAACTTTTCTTCAGAAGAATCATCAACTAAAATTACTTCGAATAAATCTGATGGGTAATTTAATTTTGAAAAGCTATTTAAAAGATTTGGAAGATTCTCTTCTTCATTTCGGAAGGGAACTATAATTGTGAAACTTGTTTGTGGTTTTAAATCTGTTTTCTGATATTTTTTGATTCGTAAAAAACCATAAGTTAGTAATCCAATACTAGATATATAAATAACTAAAATTACACTTAGAATAATGGTCATCATAACTTTAATATAAAAAACTTTTAATCAATAAATGTAGTCCCTACGGGGACATTTTAAAAAATACCGGTCAACATTTCTACCAATGTTTAACTCCTAGCGGAGTATCTCGGAGAGATTATATATTGGTAGTTCATACATTATAGTCGAAATTTGTCCCGTAGGGACGATATAATTTTAATTGAATTCTATTCTTTTATTTATTTTGTATAGCGTGAGATGTCTTAAAATTCAGTACATAATAACTTCCCCAAACCACTGGTAAAACCACATTTAAGAACCACATTAAGGTACTTATAAAAATAACAATCCATTCGTTTACATGTAAAACTCCGAAGAAATAAACCGCAACACTTCCTTTTACAGCAAAATCTAAAAACTGAAAAGTGGGTAACGACGAAGCCAAAAAGTAAACAACCGCAATTGTTGAAATCAAAGTCCAATAAGGCAAGTCGACATCAAAAGCCAGAAACAAAAAGTAATATTGATGCGAGAAAACCAAATAACGCAAAATGCCTAATACAATGTTTTTGCGATGAATTGGTTTCGGAATTTCATTGATTTTCTGAATCAGTTTTTCAATTGAGTAGCCTTTGATTTTTATACTTTTTAAGAAGAAAGAGGCAAGAAGCAAGATGAAAGATACTACGATAATTGTTAGAACCCATTTCCAATATCCCAGAAAAAGTAAACCGATTGTTCCAAAGATTACTGTCAAAATCATTTGGATTCCGTTGCAGATTAGATTCAGAAAAACGACATTTTTAGCTTCTGATTTTGGGTAATACAATGCTTTTCCAGCGTACTCTCCTACTCCATTTGGCGTAAAAATTCCGGCTGTTAGTGCAGCTAAAACTTGTTTTGTCGCTTCTCCTAGAGAAATTCCATGAATAACTTTTGCCAGATTCTGCCATTTCAAAATCTCAAAATAGCGATTCAAAACACTCAAAAGCAATATAAACCCGATTCCTAAAACCGATTGATTTTTACGAAATAAAACAAGGAACTTCTGCCAGTCAAGTTTATCGTTGTTTGCAAGCTGATTGTAAATAAAATAAAATGCACCGCCTACAATCAAAAGTTTGATCAGAAGAACTAGGAATTGCTTAGCTTTGTGAGGAATTGAAATCATGCCGCAAAAGTAATCAATTTGAAAATGTGACAATGAGAATGTGCCAATTAGAAAATGAGTCAATTTTCTAGAGCGGAAACTTGAAACCTGAAACTTGAAACAAAAAACTCCTTGACAAAAGAACGCATCATATTAGGAATCGACCCCGGAACCACAATCATGGGTTTTGGACTGATTAAAGTCATCAACAAAAAAATGGAGTTTTTGCAGTTGAACGAACTGCAATTGTCCAAATATGACAATCATTACCAAAAACTAAAAATCATTTTTGAGCGTACTATTGAACTTATAGAAACGCATCATCCTGATGAAATTGCGATCGAAGCTCCTTTCTTCGGAAAGAACGTTCAGTCGATGTTAAAGCTTGGACGCGCGCAAGGCGTTGCCATGGCGGCGGGACTTTCAAGAGATATTCCGATTACGGAATACGAACCTAAAAAGATAAAAATGGCGATTACCGGAAACGGAAACGCCAGTAAAGAACAAGTTGCCAAAATGCTGCAACAGCTTTTAGGACTGAAAGAATTGCCAAAAAACCTCGATTCAACCGATGGTTTGGCAGCGGCTGTTTGTCATTTCTTTAATTCCGGAAAAATAGTAGCTGGGAAAAGTTATTCGGGATGGGATGCTTTTGTGAAACAAAATGAAGACAAAGTGAGGAAATGAGATAATGTGCCAATTAGAAAATTAGATAATTGAATTGAGATTAACTAATTATATAATTTTCAACATTCCAATATTACATTATCTAATTTTCTAATTGACAAATTATCTAATTAAAAAAATGTCAGGTATCTACATCCATATTCCTTTTTGCAAGCAGGCTTGCCATTATTGCGACTTCCATTTTTCGACTTCGATGAAGAAGAAAGAGGAGATGGTTTTGGCTTTGGCTAAAGAAATTGTTATGCGCAAAAATGAATTCACGAATGAAATTGTAGAAACCATTTATTTTGGCGGCGGAACTCCATCTGTCTTGACAAATGACGAAATAAACTTTTTGATTGACGAAGTTTATAAAAACTATAAAGTCTCCGAAAATCCGGAAATTACGCTTGAAGCGAATCCTGATGATTTATCTTCAGAGCGAATTTTAGCATTATCAAAAAGTCCGATAAACCGTTTAAGCATTGGGATTCAGTCTTTTTATGAAGAAGATTTAAAGATGATGAATCGGGCTCACAATTCGGCGGAAGCCAAAAAATGTTTGGAAGAAGCTACCAAATATTTTGACAATATTTCTTTGGATTTAATTTATGGAATTCCGGGATTGACAGACGAAATGTGGAAACAAAATATTGAGACCGCCTTAAGTTTTGGTGTTCCGCACATTTCGAGTTATGCTTTGACAGTTGAGCCCAAAACGGCCTTGAGAAAATTAATCGATACCAGAAAAATTGCTGAACCACAAGACGAAGTGGCTTCCAATCATTTTATGATCCTGGTCGATACTCTTCAAAAAAATGGTTTTATACATTACGAATTATCCAATTTCGGGAAAGAGAATTATTTCTCGAGAAATAATTCAGCTTATTGGCTTGGTAAAAAATATATTGGAATTGGCCCTTCGGCACACAGTTATGACGGCGAAAAAAGAGGCTGGAATATTTCGAATAATTCACTTTATTTAAAATCGATTCAGGAAAATATTTTACCGATTGAAACTGAAATCCTATCAAAATCGGATCGATATAACGAATATATTATGACGGGATTGCGAACGATTTGGGGCGTTTCATTAGAACGAATTGAAAAAGAATTTGGTCTGGAATATTTAAATTATCTGCAAAAACAAAGTCAGAAATTCCTAAACGATGAATTGCTTTCAATCGAAAATAACATTCTCAAACCAACTTCAAAAGGAAAATTTCTGACAGATGGAATTGCTTCAGATTTATTTTATCTAAATTTGGAAGAATAAAAATTAGAACGCTGATAAAACGGATGCAAGCAACGTTGATTGAAAATCCGTAAAATCCGCGTTAGAACATCCGTAAAATCCGTGTTCCATTATGCTAGCACTTCTCAATAACAAATATCAAATCGACTTATCAAAACCTATTGATATTTCTATTCCGTTAACCAATACGGACGAAAACCCTATTGCCTGGTATATCGAAAAACCAGTTATTGAACCTGTGGTTTTTGGTGATTGGATTGGGAAGGTTTCAGAAGGAAAATCATCAACGAATTTCAATAATATTTTCTTTAACCCGCATGGGCATGGAACCCATACAGAGTGTCTGGGACATATTACGAATGATTTTTACAGTATCAATCAGGCTTTGAAACAATTCTTCTTTTTTGCCAAATTGATTACAGTTGAACCTGAAAAGATTGGAGAGGATTATGTTATTACAAAAGATCACATTTCGACTTCGCTCAATGTGACAAATGCTTCAACTGCAGTTAGAAAGAGTGAAGCTTTAATCATCAGAACACTTCCAAATCAGGCAGCAAAAAAATCAAGAAAATATTCAAATACAAATCCACCTTATTTGTCTGAGGAAGCGGCGATTTTCATCCGCGAAAGCGAAATTCAGCATTTACTGATCGATTTGCCAAGCGTTGACAAAGAACATGACGAAGGAAAATTATTGGCGCATAAAGCATTTTGGAATGTAAAAGACACGCATAATGTAAATAAAGACGCCCGTTTTGAAGCCACAATTACAGAAATGATTTTTGTTTCGGATGAAATTCCGGATGGCGATTATATACTAAACTTGCAGATTGCTTCTTTTGAAAACGACGCAAGTCCGAGCAAGCCCATTTTATATTCAATTATTCGATAATAAATTAGTAGTTTTATATTACAAACAAATAAAAATCTTGTATTGAAAGCTTTAAAGAAAAAAAACGCAAACCCAACAAATCATAATACAATTGGATTATGTGTTGTTCTGGCGGTTTTTTTTCTGAATTTCTCATCACTTTATAGCCAAAACGAGAAGTCTCAAGACACTGTTAATTTTATTTATTATCCTGACAAAATAATGATCAGGGCAAATTTGAGCACGCAGAGCGACAACTATCTTCTTAATAATAAAAAGGGATCAAATCTGGATCTGGAAACCAATAACAGCTACAAGCTATTTCTAAGTGTCGATTATAAATTTATAGGTTTCAGTTACGGTTTTTACCCAAAGTTTTTTGGAGGAAATAAAGATGAAGATTTAAAAGGGAAATCTACTTTTTCCGATTATAACTTTCGTTTCTTTTTAGGACGCTGGCTTCAAACGGTCAATTACAGCAAAACAAAAGGCTATTATGTTGCTAATATGAAAGATTTTGCACCGGATTGGGTTGAAGGAAAGGATCCATATCTTCAATTTCCTGATTTTAAAACTTTGCAGTTAGGAATGTCAACCTCCTATATTTTCAATCCAAAATTCTCTCTGAAAAGTATTACTTCATTTACCGAATGGCAGAAAAAAAGTGCAGGAAGTTTTGTTCCGTCTTTAATTTATAGCTACAATACAATTCACTCAAAATCAAATGATCTTGATGGTAAGCAAAAAGAATTTGATATTCGTCTTGCAGCTGGCTACTATTACAATTTTATCATTCATAAACGATTTTATATTGCTCCAAATTTATCCCCTTCTTTAGGAGTGAAGTTCATGAAGGATAAAAGCATAGATTCGGGAGTTGAAACTATTGAGAAAGAAACGTACTTCACCAGAAATTTGGATGGCGGTTTAAAAATGGGATATAATTCAGACCGTATACTTTTTGGTGCAAGTTTAAATTTCAGCATTAGCTCTTATAATGAAGATAAAAACAACATTATTAGTAATGATAAAATTTACGGATTATTGTATTTTGGTTACCGATTTAATGCACCAGGTTTTATTGCAAAACCTGTAGAAAAAATTGATGATAAAATTAAAATGTAGTAAAATAAGTTGCTAAGGTTCTGAGATACTAAGAAGCTAAGTTTCCTTAGAATCTCAGAACCTTAGTACCTCAGAACCTATTCAAAAAAAATGAATCAAATTACCGTTTCGACCGATAAAAACAAACTCGATGTTCCCTTCATACAAAACTTTCTAAAAGACATTTATTGGGCTGCTGGCCGAACTATTGAAGAAGTTCAAACTACTATTGATGCTTCAGTTTGTTTTGGAGTTTACTTAAACGATAAACAAATTGGTTTCGCGCGGGTGATCACAGATTATGTAGTTTTTGGATATGTCATGGATGTTTTCATTACTGAAGAACATCGCGGAAAAGGCTATTCGTCTATTTTAATTGAAAATATGATGAACGAAACTATTTTAAAAAATATTCAAATTTGGAGACTGGCCACAACCGATGCTCATTTTCTATATGAGAAATTCGGTTTTAAAGCATTGGAACATCCTGAAAAAATGATGGAAAAGAAACTATGAAAACAATAATAAAACTTGAAGAATTAGGTTTATTTATACTCGGAATCTATTTGTTTAGTCTTTTAAATTATGAATGGTGGTGGTTTTTGGCATTAATTTTAGTACCCGATTTTTCGATGCTTGGTTATGTTTTTGATACTAAAATTGGCGCTTTTTTATACAATATATTCCATCATCGTGGAATTGCGGTTTTGTTGTATATAATAGGTTGTTATTTCAAAATTGAAATTTTACAACTTACAGGAATTATTTTATTTTCGCATTCATCAATGGATCGATTTTTTGGATACGGTTTAAAATATGAAAGTGGTTTTAAATACACACATTTAGGTGAAATTGGTAAATAATAAAGAGTATGAATCTAGAAACGTATTACGAATATTGTCTTTCGAAAAAAGGGGTCAGCGACCATTTTCCTTTTGATGAAGATACTTTGGTTTTTAAAGTGGGCGGAAAAATGTTTGCTTTATCTTCCTTATCGCAATGGGAAAAGAATGAACCCTCTGTCAATTTAAAATGTGATCCGGAACGCGCGCAGGAACTGCGAGCCGAATATGATGAGATAAAACCAGGCTTTCATATGAGCAAAGTTCACTGGAATACTATCGCCCTGAATGGCAGTTTGTCGACCGCTTTTATAAAAGAACTTATTGATCATTCGTATGAATTGGTCTTCAAAAGTTTGACAAAGAAAATTCAGAACGAAATTATCGACCCGAGGTAATTTTTTACCGAACAGGCGGAGCAATTAGAAAATTAGGCATTACATTTGCAGCATCAGTCAAAAACTTAGCAACTCAGTTACTTAGCAATTTATCAAACATGAAAGAACAATTTAAAAAATTTCTAAACGAAGAACAAGATCCAAAAGCGATTGAAAAAATCACCTCAAAACTCAATGATTTATTGATGAAAGGTGAGGAAGTTGGATATATCGCGGTTCAAAAAAAACCAGCAATTACTGTTTTTCCAGATAGTATTGTATTAACAAACAAAAGAATTATTATCTGTAAACCTAAAAATTTAGGTCTTTCGATGGACTTTACAGATTATACCTGGGATGAAATCGTAGGAACTTTTGTAAAAGAAAACATATTAGGTTCGGAGTTCTCTTTTTCTACAAAAACAGACATTCAGGTTTCAATAGATTATATTCCTAAAATTCAGGCAAGAAAAATCTATACATATGCTAAAGAACAATTGGATATTTTAAAAAACCCGGTTGTAACTGCAACTTCTATTCAGGAAGTTGTTGAACCAGAATACGAGGAAGAGGAAGAAGAAGCAATTGAAGAAGTTGAAACAGAAGAAGTAACGAATTATGCTGAAATTATGCCAGCTGTTACCCCTTCTCCATCTTATGAAACATATGAGCCAATTCAACCTGCTCCAGCATCAACAGGAGAACGTAAATTAAGTGAATTATCTAAAGAAGAACTTTTTGATAAATTACAGAATTATAAAAAACTTCTTGATAACGGATTGATCATGCAAGGTGAATATGATGCTTATAAAAAAGAGATATTAAGTTATATGTAAGTCTTAAAGTCAAAAGTCGAAAGTTTTAAAGTTTTTGACTTTGTCTAAATAAAAAAGCCAGAAATAGAAAATTCTATTTCTGGCTTTATCTTTTTTAAGTATTCGCTTCGACTTTTGACTTTCAGACTAAAGCGTAGCCTTTTGTTTTTCGACAAAACTATTTGATTGTAGTTCTAATAACTCGGTTGCATTTTTACGTTGCAGATCGTATAGGCTTTTATCTTCACCAATATCAGCATAAACCCTGTCGTGCATTTGAGCACTAGTTTTCTTAAGCAATTCGCGTTGGTATTTATTTTGTTCCAATGTTGCTTTCATAGCTGTTTCAGCTTCCTCTTGTTTAAAATCGAATTCCCCTTTTGGAGCTAATAATTTAGCTATAATAGGAGAAGTTTCAATCGCCAGAAACAATAACATTATAAAGAAAGACGGCATCCACGGCAGTTTATTCAAAGCATTAATTCTGGCCATTAAACCATCAAAACCTTCAATAATCGGTTGTGTTTGTGAAACTTTTTTATCTAAGTCGGCTTGCAATTGTTTGCCTGCTTTTTCTTTCTCAGCAATTTTTGCTTCGTTAGTTGTTTTTAAGATTTCGAATTCTTTTAAAATGGCATCGTGTTTCTCACGTTTTTCTTTATAAACAGGACCTTTTCCTAGTTTTTTAGTTCCGGCAGTTCCTTCAGCTTCTGTAATGTAAGTGGAATATAAAGCATTTACTTCTTTTTCTTTTTTCAGGATATCTGCTTTTAAAGAAGCAATTTCAGCTTTATTTTTATCTAAATCTGATTTGAAATAGGTTCCAATTTGTTTTTTATTGGCCAATTCCATTTCGTTTTTTTCTTTCAATAAAACAGTATTGATTTCTTTTTCGAAAATTTTAATTTCCAATGGTTTCGAAATTACAATGGCTATAATAATCGCCAATGCAATACGTGGAGTCGCTTGCAGGAATTCATCCATAAAACGATCTCTTTTTTTGATTGTCGAAACTATAAATCGATCTAAATTAAAGATCAATAAACTCCAGACAAATCCAAAAATTAAGGCGGGATAAATAGAATCAAAAACAGTGAAAAGCGCATAAGCACTGGCAAGGAATGCCATAACTGCGGTAAAAAAAACGGTGGCCCCAATACCAACATATTTGGTTTGTTCGCCTTCTGAACAGCCTTCGAGAAGATCTCGATCGGCTCCAGAACAAAGGATGAAAAATTGTTTTAACATGATTGATGATTTTTGATTGTGATTGATAGGGCAAATTTAACGCCAAAAAATTAATTCTGAGGTAAATAGTTGATTTGTTTTTACTTGACAATAAAAAATTTGTTCTAAATAAATGTTATTTAAACATTAATAACTTTCTCTTTTTCGCAAAAATCATAACAGTATGTTAATTTTTTTAAAGGCTTTTAGTAATACTAAGGTTCTAGTTTCGCAACCAAAATCAAACTAAAAAACTAATGAAAAAATTTTATTTATTACTAATGTTTGCATTATTAACCTTTTCCGGGTATGCTCAAAAAGCAATTATCTCAGGAAAAGCATTAGATGCAGACGACAAGCTTCCTTTACCAGGAGCAATGATTCAAATTGTGGGTGAAAATAAGTACACTGTTTCAGACTATAATGGTCGTTTTGAATTGCTTAATATTAATGAAGGAACATATCAGGTACAAGTAAAATATATAGGATATACTACAACAACTCAGGAAATCAAAGTAGAGGCAGGCAAAAATAATGTTCTTGATTTTGCACTTAAAACTTCAGGAACTGAGTTGAACGAAGTAGTGGTTGGAGACATTTTAAAAGGTCAGGCCAAAGCACTGAACCAACAAAAAAATAATAAAAACATCGGAAACGTAATTTCATCTGACCAAATGGGTCGTTTTCCTGATGCGAATGTTGGAGATGCATTAAAACGTGTTCCGGGTATCACCATGCAAAATGACCAGGGAGAGGCTCGTAATATCATTATTAGAGGTTTGGCTCCGTCATTGAACTCGGTAACTTTAAATGGCGACCGAATTCCATCAGCAGAAGGAGACAACAGAAATGTTCAAATGGACTTGATTCCATCTGATATGATTTCGACTATCGAAGTAAACAAAACCTTAACTTCAGATATGGATGCTGATGCCATTGGAGGTTCTGTAAATTTAATTACAAGAGCAACTCCAAACGGCGAAAGAATTTCTGCAACACTTGCGGGAGGCTATTTACCAATTCGTGAACATGCCTCTTACACTGCAGGATTAGTTTATGGAAATCGTTTTTTCGACAATAAATTAGGAGCTGTTTTTAGCGGATCTTACAATAATGTAGATTACGGATCTGATAATATAGAAAACGAATGGGTAAAAGATGATTTCGGAAATGAATATTTGCAAGCTTCTGAAGTTAGAAAATACGATGTACAACGTATTCGCCGAAGCGGTTCTGTGGCTTTAGATTATAAATTTGACGAAAACAATACCATTTTTGCCAACGCTATTTATAACTGGAGAGATGATAGAGAAAACCGTTTCAGAACTACTTATGATGATATTGAACCAATATACAATGGCGAAGAAATTACAGGTTTTGAAGGTCGTGTAAAACGCCAGACAAAAGGTGGAGTTGATAGCGACAGAAACAAAAATAGAAGATTAGAAGATCAGCGTGTTCAGAATTATTCGATTCGTGGTGAGCATTTGATCCACTCAAAATTAGATTTAGACTGGTCTGCGAATTATGCAAAAGCGAGAGAATATCGTCCGCAGGAACGTTATATCGAATACCGTCAGGAAGGTTTGCAAATGATCGAAAATTTATCTGATCCAAGATTTCCTTTAATGACTACTGTTGGTGAATCTACAGATGAATTCGAATTTGATTCGGTTACAGAAAACACAGATGAGACAACCGAAAGTGAATTTGGAGCGAAAATCAACATTCGTTTCCCTTTCACCGTTATTCCTTCAGAAAAAGGTAGATTAAGAACGGGTCTTAGATTGCGTTTAAAAGAAAAAGAAAGAAATAATATGTTCTATTCTTACGAACCAATCAACGACGGAATGGATTTATTATCTGAAGTCCCAACAAGTTATTATGACGGAAAAGGATTTAATCCAGGAAGCAAATATGTACCGGGAACTTTTGCTTCTGCCAATTTCTTAGGAAGTTTAGATTTGAACAATTCAGCGTTATTTGAGAAAGAAGCAGATCCGGCAGAATTTTTAGCCGTAAACTACAATGCTAAAGAAAATATCTATGCGGCATACGTAAGATGGGATCAGGATTTTAACGACAAACTTTCTATGGTTTTAGGTTTCCGTGTAGAGAACACCCATATCGATTATACAGGAAACAGAGTTTTGGATGAAGAGGAATTAGAAAGTGAAATCAACACAACAAACTCTTACACTAATTTATTACCAAGTATTTCATTTCAATATAATGCAACAAAAGATTTAGTTTTAAGAGCGGCTGCTACAACAGCTTTGGCTCGTCCAAACTACTATGCATTGGCTCCTTATGTAAATAATATTGCTGCAGACAAAGAAATTACAGCTGGAAATCCAGATTTGGATGCAACGTATTCTTATAACTATGATTTCATGGCTGAGAATTATTTCAAATCAGTTGGTTTGATTTCGGGTGGTGTTTTCTACAAAAGATTAAATGATTTCATTTACAATTACAGTGATAATCAATACGACAGCGTAAAATTTGCTACTGATTTTCCAAATCAAATCAACCCAATTCCGGTTGGCGAAAACTGGTCATTTGTACAATCAAGAAACGGAGATAAAGTTGATGTTTACGGTTTTGAAGTGGCGTTTCAACGTCAGTTAGATTTCTTGCCAGGTAAATTCTTAAAAGGATTTGGTATCTATTTGAACTACACGTATACAAAATCAAAAGCAAAAGGAATTGCTGACGAAGATGGAAATGAAAGAAATGACATCAGCCTTCCGGGAACAACTCCACATATGTTTAATGGATCATTATCTTGGGAAAACAAACGTTTTTCAGCCAGAGTTTCGACAAATTTCACATCAGATTATTTAGATGAATTGGGTTCTGAGTCTTACAAAGACAGTTATTATGACAAGCAGTTTTTCTTAGATGCCAATGCTTCTTTCAAAATTACTAAACAACTTCGCGTTTTTGCTGAAGCCAATAATTTAACAAACCAACCGCTGCGTTACTACCAAGGAGTTGAAGCGCACACCAAACAAGCTGAATACTATCAGGCCCGTTACAATTTGGGATTGAAATTTGACTTGTAATAACCATTTATAAAATTCTTAAATTAGACAGGACTTTGCGGTTCTGTCTAATTTTATTAAATAAAAATCAGAATGAAAAATAATTCTATAATCGCTTTTTTACTTTTAAGTGTTTTATTCCTTTCTTGTAAAGATGACAAATTAGCACCCGTTGCTGCAAACGCAGTTAAACCCACAGCAGTTACAGAAGCTTTGCCTCACGATACCGATGATCCTTCGATCTGGATTCATCCTACCGATTCTACAAAAAGTATTATTGTTGGAACAGATAAAGACACAGACGGTGGTTTGTATGCCTTTGATTTAAATGGAAAAATTGTAGGTAAATCAGAAGTTTTAAAACGACCTAACAATGTTGATATCGCTTACGGATTAGTAATCGACGGAAAAAAAGTTGACGTTGCCGTAACTACAGAACGCGAAAGCAACAAAATAAGAATCTTCAGTTTACCCGATTTGAAAGCCATTGATAACGGCGGAATTCCGGTTTTTGAAGGTGAAGAATTACGTGACCCAATGGGAGTTGCGTTGTACACGAGACCAAGTGATAACAAAATTTTTGCCGTGGTAGGAAGAAAATCGGGACCATCAGGAAGTTATTTATGGCAATATGAACTTTCCGGAAATGGGAAATTTGCCACTGCAAAAGTAGTACGCAAATTTGGCGCTTACAGCGGAAAGAAAGAAATCGAAGCGATTGCTGTTGATAATGAATTAGGAACGATTTTATATTGCGACGAGCAATTCGGAATTAGAAAATACAAAGCTGATCCTGCATTAAACGACAATAAAGAAATGGCGCTTTTTGGAAAAACGGGTTTTAAAGCTGACAATGAAGGAATTGCGATTTACAAAAAAACAGATTCTACAGGTTACATTTTAGTATCGAACCAGCAAGCCAATAGTTTTATGGTTTATCCAAGAGAAGGCGCAAAAGGCAATCCGAATAATTATCCTTTATTGGCAGAAATTCCAACTTCAACAATTGAATGCGATGGTGCTGATGTTACGAGTATTAATTTAGGAGGAAAATATAAAAATGGGCTTTTTGTAGCGATGAGCAACGGAATGACGTTTCATTATTATGCCTGGGATTTGATGCAGCAACGTATTGATGCCGCTAAAAAATAATATTTTAGGTTTTTCAGCCGCAGGTTTCAGTGTTTTATTTATTTTTTTTTACTGCGGTTGAATACCAAACAAAAAAGCTGTTCATAACGAACAGCTTTTTTTAGTTTGAATTAGTAATTTTCCTTATTCTGTTTTTGGCGCACCGGCCAAAATCTCTTCATTTGCAAATTCTTCAAATTTGGCAAAATTAGCTTTGAATTTCGCAGCTAACTCTAACGCTTTTTTATCATATAAATCTTTGTCTTCCCAAGTGTTTCTAGGATTTAAAATCTCTTCTGGAACATTAGGACAAGATTGTGGTTTTGCAATTCCAAATACGGCATGATCTTTATATTCTACGTTATCCAATTCACCGTTTAATGCAGCGGTAATCATGGCACGAGTATATTTTAATTTCATACGGCTTCCTGTTCCGTAAGGTCCACCTGTCCATCCTGTGTTGATCAACCAAACTTTTACGCCTGCATCTTTCATTTTTTTAGTTAGCATTTCGGCATAACGTGTTGGGTGCAAAGGCATGAATGGTGCTCCAAAACAAGCTGAGAAATTAGGTTGTGGCTCTGTTACACCCGCTTCAGTTCCGGCAACTTTTGCAGTATATCCTGAAATAAAGTGGTAAGCAGCCTGACCTGGAGTCAATTTTGAGATTGGAGGCAAAATTCCGAAAGAATCTGCCGTTAAGAAAAATATATTTTTTGGATTGTGGCCAATAGAACCTGGCTGAATATTATCAATATGTGTTATTGGGTAACTTACACGCGTATTTTGAGTGATAGAAACATCATCATAATCCACTTCATTTGTTCCTGCTTTGAAAACCACATTTTCTAAAAGCGCTCCTTTTTTGATCGCTCTAAAAATGTCCGGTTCATTCTCTTCAGACAAGTTGATTACTTTAGCATAACAACCACCTTCAAAGTTAAAAACTGTATTTTCAGCAGTCCATCCGTGCTCATCATCACCAATTAATTTACGTGCAGGATCTGCAGATAAAGTAGTTTTTCCTGTTCCTGATAATCCGAAGAAAATGGCAGTATCTCCACCTTCACCAACATTAGCACTACAGTGCATTGGTAATGTATTTTTGAAAACTGGTAAAATGAAATTTAAAGCAGAGAAAATTCCCTTTTTCATTTCTCCTGTATAACCTGTTCCACCAATAAGAGCTACTTTTTTAGTAAAATCTAAAATTGCAAAATTAGACTGACGTGTTCCGTCTACAGCAGGATCTGCCATAAAACTTGGTGCACAAATTACTGTCCATTCCGGAGTAAAGTTAGCTAATTCAGACTCTTCCGGTCTTAAAAACATATTGTAACAGAACAAATTAGACCAAGCCGTTTCTGTTACTACACGAACATTTAATCTGTAATTAGCATCTGCACAAACGTATGAGTCGCGCACATACACTTCTTTATTTGATAAAAACTGTGTTACTTTATTATATAATTTTTCGAAAGCTTCTGATGAAAACGGAATATTTACATTTCCCCACCAAACCTTATCTTCAGTAATACTATCTTTTACGATAAAACGATCTTGTGGAGAACGTCCTGTAAACTCGCCTGTATTGATCGCCAATGCTCCTGTAGAGTTTTCGACACCTTGTCCTGATTGCACTGTAATAGCATGCAGTTCATCCGCAGATAATTGATAGTGAACTTTGGCATTTTCAATTCCTAATTCCTTTAACGAAATCGATTGCGAGAAAAGTGTGTTAGTGTCCATAAATTTGTAGTTGTGTATATTTATTTTTTAACTGAAAACATTTTTTACTCTGATCTTTAAATACTTACATTTTAAGATATTGAATTGTTATATTTTTTATTGATACCAACAAAAAAGAATAAAAATTCACAGAAGTAAAGTTTTATGTTATTTATGAGACAAAATTAAAGATTAATTCTTAGATAGAATTTTTTATTCTGTATTTTATGATTTTTGCTTAAAAATATTAACAAATAATGCCAACCAAGCGAGAATTAATAAAAATCCACCCAAAGGTGTTGCGAATACGATAATTTGAGAATCGAATAACGTAAGGTTTTTTGTAGCTAATAAATAGATCGAACCACTAAATAAAATTACACCCGCAACCGTTAAATTATACATTGTTTTTAACGCTTTTGGAGTAAACTCTTTTCGCGTTGAAAGAAAAAGCAAAAGGAAAGCATGATACATCTGATAACGAACTCCGGTCTCAAAGGTAACCAACTGCTCTACTGATAAGTATTTTTTGAGAAGATGTGCTCCAAAAGCCCCTAAAATAATAGCCAGCATACCTATAAATGCACCAGTCAGTATAATTCTTCTTTTCATAATATTCTAATACTTTTAATTTTAAGGCAAAAATACTTCAAAGTATTCAAAAAGCTTTTTACTTTCTGCAATCTTTTTTTGAGAAAAGGAATTCTTTAAAGTTTTATCTGAAATAAAATACATTTCATTTTTTTAAATCAATTCAATTGTTATATTTGTAACAAATTAATATATTTGTGTTACATATTTAAAACATGAGAAGCATTTTAATTATCGGAGCTGGAAGATCAGCATCATCCTTGATACGTTATTTACTATCAAAGTCAGAAAGTGAAAACCTACATCTTATTGTAGCCGACCTTTCTTTGGCCCTGGCCGAAAAAAAGACAGAAAAACATCCCAATGCTACTCCAATTGCTTTAAACATATTTGATGCCGATGAAAGAAAAGCTGCGATAGAAAAAGCGTCTATCGTAATTTCGATGTTACCGGCTCATTTACATATAGAAATTGCAAAAGATTGTCTTCAATTCAAAAAACATCTTGTCACAGCTTCTTATATAAGTGACGCGATGCAGGCACTTGATGAAGAAGCCAAAAAGAACAATTTGATTTTCATGAATGAAATTGGCCTTGATCCCGGAATTGATCATATGAGCGCCATGAAAGTTATTGACGAAATTAGATCGAAAGGTGGTAATATGCTGCTTTTTGAATCGTTTTGTGGCGGCTTGGTTGCTCCTGAATCAGACAATAATTTGTGGAATTACAAATTTACCTGGGCACCAAGAAATGTAGTATTGGCGGGTCAGGGTGGTGCAGCAAAATTTATTCAGGAAGGTACTTATAAATACATTCCGTACGGAACTTTATTTCGCAGAACTGAATTTCTTGAAGTAGAGGGCTACGATAAATTTGAGGCCTATTCCAACCGTGATTCGCTTAAATATCGCTCTATTTATGGTTTAGATGATATTCTGACTTTGTATCGCGGAACGATTAGAAGAGTTGGCTTTTCAAAAGCGTGGAATATGTTTGTACAACTCGGAATGACAGATGACAGCTATATTATGGAAGATTCTGAAAACATGAGTTACCGTCAATTTACAAACTCATTCTTACCGTATCATCCAACAGATTCTGTTGAAATTAAAACCCGATTGATCTTAAAAATTGATCAGGACGACATCATGTGGGATAAACTTTTGGAACTGGATTTATTTAATCCGGACAAAAAAGTGAATTTACCAAATGCCACTCCTGCTCAAATATTAGAAAAAATATTATCAGACAGCTGGACTTTAGCGTCAGACGATAAAGATATGATTGTGATGTACCATAAATTCGGTTATGAATTGTATGGTGAGAAATCGCAAATCGATTCGAAAATGGTTTGCATTGGAGACGATCAAACGTATACAGCAATGGCAAAAACAGTCGGACTTCCGGTTGCCATGGCGACCTTATTGATTTTGAATGGAAAAATCACAACTCCCGGTGTACAACTTCCTATTAAAAAAGAAGTTTACCTCCCTATTTTAAAAGAATTAGAAGAGTATGGTGTTGTTTTTAATGAACAAACCATGCCTTACTTTGGATATAATCCGGACCTGTTTTAGTTCTGATTACTTTTTTTTGAGAATTTTTTTTTTAGTTTTTAATTTTATCCGCTTCAAGTTCCAGAAGCGGATTTTTTTTTTGAAGGGGCAAAGGTTCAGAGCCACAAAGGCACAAAGGTTTATCCCAAGTAAACCTTTTCCCAAGGTACAAAGGTTCAGAGCTATAAAGGGACAAAGGTTCCATTGAAGATTATTTACTCCAACTTAAACCTTTGCCCCTTTGCTCCTATGTTCCTTTGAACCTTATCATCAGCTTGTATGATTTTTTTTCAAAGCACAAAGATTCAAATCGACAAAGGGACAAAGGTTTCATTTGAAGATTATTTACCCCTAAACTAAACCTTTGTCCCTTTGCTCCTATGTTCCTTTGAACCTCTGTTATTTTTCAGCCTGAATCGTAATAGGCAAACTGTACATAACGCGTACTGGCTTTCCATTTTCTGATGCGGGCATCCATTTTGGAGAAAGTTTTAAAACCCTGATTGCTTCATCTGCTGAACCATATCCCAAATCTTTCACCACTTTAAATTCAGACAAACTTCCATCTTTTTCAACCATAAATTCCAGAGCCAATTTTCCATCAATTTTTTGTTTTGAAAATTCTTGGGGAATTTTAAAATTCTGCCCCACAAACATATAAAACTTTTCAATACCGCCCGGAAATTGCGGTTCTTTTACATTTGCCGAAACATAATTAATTTTATCATCATTTTGATTTATTAGATTATTGCCTGACTGCGCTAAAGCTCCTGTATTAAAAGCAAATAATGATAAAAGATATACGGCAGTTACGGAACCGATTTTTAAAAATATTTTTGTTGGAGATTCTTTTTTTGTCATCATCAGTAAACGTTTTTTAGTTATTAAATAATTAATGTTACTTGCCAAAGAAATTGTCTCTTTTTGTGAGGCAAAACCAAGTAAAAGGTTTTGATAATTTCGAACCTCTCCAAATTGTTTATTGACAGCTTCATCAGCCAAAAATTCGTGATTGAGTTTTATTGCTTTTTTGTATTGAATAAAGATTGGATTAAACCAAAATAAAATCTGCAAAACCTCAACAAAAAGAATGTCTAAAGTATGTTTTTGCTCCAAATGTGCTTTTTCATGCGCAATTAGTTCTGATGGAATTTTGCCATTTTTAAAATCTTCATAATTAACAAAAACAGCGTTCCAAAAAGAATGCGGTAAAATACTTTCTTTTGTCAAAACCATTTTTTGCCCTTCAATGATCTCCACTTTAGATTTTTTTATTCGGTTATAAAAGGAATACAAATTCCGTACAAAACGAAAAACCAAAATTCCCGCAATAACGGCATAACTTATAGTTAGAAAGTCTGCTAGAATTTCGTTATAATTTACCTTATCCAAAATCGCCTTATTCGTTACAATCATGATTTCGTTCAATTGAATGACTTTAATTTTATTTAAAAAAATCGATTCGATTGAAAACAATTGCAGCGGAAGGATCAAACTAAAAATCATACTTCCAAGAAGATAAATACGATTAAAACGAAACATCTTTTCGTTTTCTAAAAGCAATTTATAAACTGCATAAAAAATAACAAGCAGCAAACCTGATTTTAAAAAATACGTTATCATTTTTTCTTCTTTTTAATTTCTGAATCGATTATTTTTTTGAGCTCTTCTAATTCCGAAGTGGATAAATTGGTTTCGGTGGTAAAAAAAGAAGCAAATTGTGACGCTGAGTTATTAAAGAAACTGCTAATTAATCCGTTTACGTGTTTGGAGAAATAAGCCGTTTTTTTAACCAGCGGATAATATTCACGAGAATTTCCGAATTCATTATAGGCAACAAATTTCTTGTCGATCATTCTTTTCAAAAGCGTTGCAACGGTTGTAGTTGCAGGCTTTGGCTCTGGATACGCTTCAAGCAAATCTTTCATAAAAGCTTTTTCAAGCTTCCAAAGATGTTCCATTAATTGCTCTTCTGAGTTTGATAATTGCATTTTTTTGAGGTTCTAAGGTTCTGAGATACTGAGGTTCTAAGATACTGCGATTCTAAGTTTATAAAAGAAATCTTTATTCTTTATTCTTTATTCTTTATTCTTTATTCTTTATTCTTTAT
>NZ_JADKPT010000011.1 GCF_015351595.1 Flavobacterium sp. LC2016-12
GTATCAAAAAGATTTGGTTTTATCATAGAAATCGAAATGACAAGATTGCAAAAATACCTTTGAACCTTTGGATCTCTGCCCCTTTGAACCTCCTTTTACAATTTCAAATCCTGATTAAATTCTTTTTCAGATTCTATCGTTTTGCCGTTGTATTGCAATTTCCAACCCATGGAATTCGTCAAAATCAAAATCTTAGACAATTCACTTATTAATCTGTTTTGAGCGTTTATTTTTAGGGATGATTTTTCAATTTTCTTTGCCAGATTCGCTTTTACTGATTTATTGATTTTATTATAATCGTCTCCAGTAAATGGATTCAGCTGACTTTGCTCAACATCATAAAACTTAATATCAGGATTGATGGTAATTTCTTCTTTTGGGATATTTAAAATCGTGATTGTTTTATTTTTTTCGTCGATGTCGTATTTCATTTTGTGCAAATCGTAGGCAACCGTAACATTTGCATTGACAACTACTAATGCTTTCTTCTCAAAAGAAACCATATCCAAAAAATATTTCTGCTGATTTTTATACGTGATTACTTCTGAAAAATGCCCTTCGGTAACAACTAATTTACCCACATTTAGAATTTGTTGTTGAATTAAATTGGTATTGTACTCAATATCCTTATCATCATCTTTTTTAAATTGGCAAAATTTGAAAGCCAAAATGATTAAGAAAACGACTGAAGCTAAAACTAAAATTCTTTTGAGTGTATTTTGCATTACTTTATTTTATTAGACTAATTTACTTCTTTTTTTAATAATGTAAATCAAAAGTTCGCCACGAATTCACGAATTTTATTTAATGCAAAATGGATAAATTAACGTCAAATTACACAAAAATTAAATTCGCGAATTGCTTCGACTGTTCACTATCGCTCAATTTGTGGCTAATTTTTATAAATTTTCTAGAAAGGATATCCAATAGCAATATTCAAAATCAGGTTTTCTTTTCGCCAGGGTCCGCTTCCAAAATCAATGTCTTTGATTACCCATCTTTCGCCGTCAGGTAGATAAGGTTTTCTTAGTGGAAAAGCCAAATCGGTTCTTAGAATAAAGAAAGAAACATCAAATCGTAAACCTACACCTGCCCCTACTGCGATTTCTTTCATAAAATCTTTAGATATTTCGGCTCCTGGTTTATCCGGATCTTTATTCATCAACCAAATATTTCCGGCATCAATAAATGCAGCACCTTTTACAATACTAAAAAGCTTCGCTCTGTATTCGGTACTGAATTCCAACTTCAAATCTCCTGACTGATCTGGCAAATAATTGTTTGAAGTTTCAGTATTCAAATAACTTCCGGGTCCAATTGATCTTGCTCTAAAGGCTCGAATACTATTGGTTCCACCTACTACAAATTGCTTCGATGTTGGCAACACACCTGAATTACCGTACGGAATTCCAACACCAAGAATAACTCTGCTAGCCAACTGACTTTCTTTTCCAAGTTTTAAATAATGCCTGAAGTCTCCTCTAAATTTTGCGTATTGACTAAAAGGAACATCAAATATTTTGATTGTATCGTTCTTTTTGACATTTGCTCCGGTAATTAAACCCGTAACATTTCCTGCCAAATCAGCTTCTCCGCTAAAATAAAACGTATTCTTTTTACGCTTTTGCATTGTATTGGTGTACGTATAAGTATATGTTGGACCAAAAATCAATTGCTTTTCAATTACTTTTCCCAGCGATGCATCGTCTTTAATATCATCCAAATATTCCTGTGTTACATTATTCGGACTCACATAGGTAACATCCATTATATTTAATTGATGCTCTTTTCGAACATTCTCTTTCCATAAATAACCGTATGACGCTTTAAATGAATTCAAAGCATATAATTGTGTTCTGTTTTGATATTCATACCTCACTGTTGCTTTGGTTCTTGGGACATATTCGCTCGAACCTTCAACATGAAAAAACGGAACAATAAATCTTGGCCAGGTTAAACTGGTTTCTGTTCCCACTTTATAAATATTCTTACCGTTATTGGTTCCGGAAAGTTGAAAATCGGCTCCACCAAAAACAGAAACTGTCAACAATTCGGCACCACGAAATAAGTTTCTGTTGTTCCAATTGACATTAACTTCTGTTCCTGTATAACTGGCCGAATTGGTTTTTCCCAAAACCTCAACACGAATAAATTTCTTCGGTAATAGCGTTAAATAATAATAAGAATCTAAAGTTTTCGGCAAACTGTCAGAAGGTTTAAATTCATTTTTCACAAAACTAAAAGTTCCCAAATTCACAAAACGATTCAGCGTTAAATTGTGATCTTTTCTATTATATAAATCCCCCTTTTTGAAATAAATGGCGCGGTCAAAAACTCTTGGTTTAAAAGTATCTGCGGTATCAATAATCGTAAAATCTTTGTATTGAACTACATCTTCTTTGGTATATTTCAAACTGTCTTTCGAAATCGAAAAATTCGGATACACAATAATTTTATTAATCTTATAGGCTGTAAGCGCTTTCGGCGGTGTATCAGGTTTTATAACCAGTCTGACTTTTACTTCATGATCGCCTTTTGTACTGTCTACCTGAGCTAAAATATAATCCGGATTAAAGTAATAGTATCCCTTTTCCTTAAGTCTGGCATCTATTCTTTCTCTTTCCGCTTTAATGACATCTAAATCATACGGTTTACCTACTTTCAATAAACTCCTTCGGCTTGATCTTCCAATTATTCTTGACATGGCCAGAGAATCATCCGGAAAAGTCACACTTTTAATGATGTATTGTTGTTTTGGCGTTACCGTATATTCTGCTGTAGCTCTTTTATTTTTAGCTGTTGAATCGGCGCTGACACGTGTTTTAAAGTACCCTCTATTTTCGGTAAAATTTCGCAAAACGGATGCATTATAATCTAAATCAACTTTACTAAAAAGCACAGGAGGTTCTCCCACTTTTGTTCGAAGCCAATATCGAAAGCCTTTTTCTTTTTTAGGTTCGCCGGCAATGTTATATATCCATAATTTAGGACGTAATCCTAAAAATTGTTTGTTTGGTTTAGGACGCAACAAATCTTCCAGTTCTTTCTCCAGTTCTTTTCTGTCCTTCTTTTTAATAACCGAATCTTTTACCGTCACAGAACCGCCTGTGTACAATAATTCGCCTTCTGGCAGATATTTTGTATTACTGCATCCAAAAACAAAAAATAAGGACAGCGCAATAAAATACCTGATATATTTCGTTTTTATATTGCTATGTTTTTTGCTCATCTCCTTCTAATTGATTTTCGTCTTTCTCTTTCTCTTCTTTTTCTTTGAGTTTTCTCTTTTCCTTGCGCAGTTTTTCTTCTTTAATCATTTCTTTTTCTGCCAAACTTCTATGAAAGAGCTCTCTAAATCTATTGTAACTCATCGTAATAATAAAAGCAACTCCGGTTTCAATAACCTGACCTTCAACTGCAACCTGATATTCGTTTTTTCGATAAGCACGAAGCATATAACGACCGTCTTTTGTTAATTGGTAATCAAGTGCCACGTCGCCGGCAATATTGGTACTTTCTTCATTGGCGCGTTCCTGACCTTCAACGGCAAAACTGCTTCCAACCGTAATTTTTAAACGGTCATCGAGTAATTTTTTAGAAACTCCAACATTTAAATCTGTTCTGTTTTCTCTCGTTCCTGTTGTATAATCATCTGTAGATTCCAAATCAAATTCTAATTGAACACCGGAGATCAATTCTCCAGCAAGGTCATTCAACTGTTGAGACAGAATTTTACTCACACTTTGTCTGGCCAATGATTCGGCGCTCGTTCCGCCGCTTTCGCTTGCAAACGGATTTTCACCAATAAATCTGTTCAACAATAAAAGGGCAAAAACCTGTTTGTTTAATTCGGCTGGCTCTTGTCGCAATTGTTCCAATTTTTGTTGTGTAGTTTCTACGATCGCAGATGAAACATCATAATTTCCATCCGGCAGGACAATATCAAACGTGATTTCCGGCTTCATTAGTTCGCCATTCATTTTCAATAAAGTCTGAAACGGTATTTTCTGTTTATAGGTGTTTTTAACAGTTTGAGAGTCATTCCCTAACTGATTTCCGAGTAAATCGATTGGCGCTGCTTCTACTTTGTAAATCGCTGTAATATTTACATTCGCCATTGTTGGTTCCCCATTCCAGATGATATAACTTCCTTTCTGAATGTTGAATTTTCTTCGGATCATATTGAAATTCATTTCATATGCACCATCTGAAAATTCATATTTACCCGTTAAAGTTGTTTTTCCTGACGGATCAATTCCACCTGTCAATTCCGCTTCCCCTTTTAAATTCAGATAATCACCGTTTCCTTTATCGATTACTAACGTAAGATCAGCCTCTTTATCTATTGAGATTGCTACATTCACATCCATACCTAATAACTCTGACTGATCCAGTTTTTCTTTCATCGCAGCCGTTTGTTTTAGATACAAATTATCTTCGTCTACAAACTCAACAATTCCTTCTCGATCTGCAATTGATGGATCTGACTGTGGCAAAACAACTGAAAATTTAGTTTCATCCTTGATTTTGATACTACCGCCAACAACAGGATTTTCAAGTGTTCCTTTAATGTTCAGTTTGGTATCTAAAATCAAATCTCCATAAAACAAATCGTTATCTTTTTCTTTAGAATGTATCGCTCTAAAGTCATCCGCAACGACGGTTAATCCGAAATCAAAATTGGTATAATCTGCTGATTTAATTGTTCCGTTGATTGTCAGCTTATTATCATTTTCATCATTAAGGGTAAAACTGTCAAAAGTAATTACATCATTTTGAAGTGTAATTTTTTCATTGCCTGTTTTAAAATACGAATCGAATTTCGTCACTCTGAAACCGGCATCATTAAAATTCAATTCCCCATTAACTTTTGGTGCGCTGGCATTTCCTGTAATTTTGAAATTTCCTGATAAATAACCTGTTCCTTCTTTAATATTGTCCATACTGAAACCCTGAATACTTTTAATGTTGAGTTTATTCAGATCGAGATTAAAATCCAAATTTCCATCGGCAATGGCGTATGTTCCTGTTAGATTTACGTCGTTATCTTCGCCGGTCAGTGTGACATTAGCGTTCAGTACATTATTGGTTTTATTATCGACTTTAACTGCAATATCACCAACCGGTTCCCCTTTAAAAGCAAAATCATCAATTTTTATGTCTGAAGTAAAAGTTGGTTTTGTCATTACATTTTCGGCAACAGCATTTCCATTAATCAAACCTTGCATTAACAATTTATCTTTTTTGACGATATTCATAATCGTCTCGATTTTAAAGTTTACAAAATCAACTTGCAGTGGTGCGTTATCCTGAGTTCCCTGTGATTGAATTTTAAGTTCGTTTCCTGAATTCGCTATAAAGAATTTATTGACATAAAGTCTTTTTCCGCCAAATTCAATAGCGTTTTCAGGATCAATATTCCATTTGTCATAATTCAGTACGAAATTCTCTGCATCGATTTTGAAGATGTTTTTAGAATCTTCAGCTTTAAAAACGCCGGCAATAAAATACTGTTGTTTGTCTTTTGCATCTTTTACTTCTAATGCATAATCCAGAATATTATTTTCGATTTTTCCTGATAAACTCGTAAACGGAATTTTCAAAGAACCGCTTTCAATTGTGGCTACGGAAATTTGATATTCTAATGCATTTTCTTTTGCTTCGATATTTATTTTTCCGTCTGCGATTGTGTTATCGGCATAAACAATTCTCGGAATCGTTCCTTTAATTTCTAAAGAATCAGTTACGTTATTGTATTTCCCTTCGATTTTAAGAGGTTCTAAACCTGTTAATTTTGGAACTAATTTAAAAAGAATTGGATCGTTGTCAACGGTCAATGTGAAAGCCAAACGTTGTTCATCTGATTCACCATTTACTTTCGGATTTTTTAAATCGATATATTTTGACAATGATTTTTTTATGGCCGATGCTAAAGTTGTCAATTTGTATTTTCCATCCACTTCCGCTTTCAAAAATTGAGAAGAAATTTTAATGTTATTTCTGCTTTCATCTGAAAAAGCAATTACTCTAATGGAATCTAAAACAATTGGTTCTTTGTCCTGTAAAACCTGAATGTTGGAAAGAAACACTTTTCCGTTTAAAAAATCAGGATTACTATTGGCGATATCCGCATCGATATTTCCACGCAGTTTCATTGGGCCCGCATGCAGATGCAGTTTTTCTAAATCGGCTATATCCAGGTTTAATTTTAATTGAATGGCCGGATATTTATCTTTTGTATTTCCACTAGCAACTAAATCAAAATTCAAATTCGGATCTTTCATTCCTGATTTAACTGCGAATGAACCGTTTTCGATATTTCCTTTTAAAGCTAAATCTCTATAGGTATATTTATTGAAAACAGCTTTCTGAACCAAACCATCAAAATCAGCCTGAGCTGTTTTCGGATCCAAACCTTTGCCTTTTACTTTCGCTTTAAGCGTAATTTTTCCAATCGAATCGTTTTTGATTAATCTGCCTAAATCGAAATCCAATAAATAAACGGTTGCATCGTATTTCTCTCTTTTCTTAACGCGTTGGTCAAATAAAGCATCAATTTTTGCATTTCCAAAACTGCTGTTTAAAGCCAGATTCGTTTTGAAATTCTGCACCGAACCTTTGAATTTTCCCTGCAAACTCAACTGAGAAGGCAATTGAATATTTTTCGGAATGGTTTCCGCCGGCACAAATCCATAAATATCTTTTGAAGTACTTGAAAGTTTCTTAATATCTAAATCGTAATACGCTTTTTGAGCATTAGGCAAACCTTTTATTTTCCCCGAAAGGGAAACTTTTGTCGTCCCGATTCCGCTCATTTCGAATTGTGGAATAGTCAAATCTTTTACTTTTCCGCTCAAGCGTGTATTCAAATATAAAATTGCGTTTGGATTACTTTTAAACGGATTTGTTTTCTGTAAATCCGGAGCAAATAATAAAATGTCTTTAAATCCGATTTTCGATTGATTTAAATTTGCATCCAGGCTCAAATTCGCAATATCCTTTTTTAAAGCCTCAAGCGAAGGATAGGCAACTTTAATTTTATTCTGAAGAAGGGTTTGTGGTGTTCTTAAATACAAATTCTCTAAAGAAGCATTTTTAGGCCCATAGAAAAAATCGGTTTTTAAAGCCTGAACTTGCAAACCGCTTTTATCATTTACGGCAAGTGCTTTTATATTTCCCAAAATCGTATCATTTCCGTAATACAATTTCTCGGCTTTAAAATTGAATTTATCCAAATCCATATGGCTGTAATCGATTCCTTTTGAAAGCGGTTTAGATTGCATATCATCAAATTTGAAAGCGATATTTTCTAAATTAACATCAGCCAGTTTTACTTTCCAGCCCGATTGTTTGATTGAAGTTGTATCCAAACTTGGCGCCTGAATTTGTTTGTCTTTTGCCCCTAAACGCAAATTACCTTTTAGATTTTTCACTTCGAAAGTATTAAAATCTAAAAACTGATTGTTCATATCAATTTTATTGACTGATAAATCCAGATTACCGAGTTTAATCCCTGAGTCTAATTTGGAATCTTTGTTATCATATAAAAGATCAATTTGCGATAAACTGATTTTTCCGAGTTTTAAACTAAAGTCTTTTCTTTTTGAAATTGTATCAACTGTTTTTACTGAAACCTCAGCGATCTTCTCTACAACATCCTGATTCAAAACAACCCGT
The DNA here is from genome assembly GCF_015351595.1 of Flavobacterium sp. LC2016-12. GTDB lineage: Bacteria > Bacteroidota > Bacteroidia > Flavobacteriales > Flavobacteriaceae > Flavobacterium. Next base: position 7,678 of record NZ_JADKPT010000011.1, read on the forward strand.
AATCCATTTAAAGCAATATTCGGAATATCGAAATTCATTTGATCCAAATCGAATTCATTGAATTTCGTATCAAAATGCGTCAGTTTTACACGAACATCATTTTTAGAATAATCGTCTTTAAAATTGAATTTTATGTTATCGAGATTTACTTTTACGACCGATATCTTGAATGGCTTGCTATCCGGATCTTTTGGTTCTTCTGGTTCTTTTGATTCGAAAGCTTTTATGATATAATCGAAATTGAAAACGCCGTTTTTATTTCTGGAAATATTGGCTGTCGTATTTTCTAAGGAAACCGAGTTGATTTCCAATTCACTGCTTACTAATTTAAACAAATCGACATCTACAACTAAACGTTTACCAGCAAGCAAAGTATCCTTCTTTTGATCTTCAAAATAGAAACCTTCCAGCACTACATCTTTTGGGAATTTAATTGAAATATGATCTAATGCAACTTTGGTTTTAATCTTATCGTGCAGATAGGTTATCGCTTTATCCTTAACGAAATTCTGTACTGAAGGAACCTGAATTAAAATAATGAGAAGTAATAAAAGTGCAATTATAGATCCCACGCACCAAAGCAGTATACGTAGTGTTTTTTTTAGAAAATGAATTGTTTTGGTATTCATACGTCAATAAAACACGTTAGATTAAAATTGCGTTATTATAAGGCTGTATTTCTACAGTTTACAAAATTGAAAAATTTAAACTTTAACAATTTACATAATTTCGCTCAATTATTCCAGAATTTTACGAACAAATAATTATTTTCCTACTTTTTGAGATTTGCCACGAAGGTGCTAAGGCACGAAGATTTTTTTAAAATTTAATGTTGGGCCATTTTTCGCCTAACGCATTTATTTTTTTCTGAAGATTGGCAAGGAATTTTTGATGTTGTTCTGATTCGGGATTGAAGCTTCTGTGGCGGAGACTTTTTTGAATTTCTGAGACTTCCTGCATTAGAGAAATACTTTCTTCTGCCATATAATTTTCACTGAATTTATGCCAGATAAAATCAATTGCAACTTGGTTTGGGTGCAACATATCCTCCGCATAAAAACGATAATCACGAAGTTCGTCCATCATGATTTCGTACGAAGGGAAATAATTGTGAATTGTAAATTGTGAATTGTAAATTTTTAAAACCTGATGCAACGCTGTAAACAAATGTGATTTACTTAGTTGATTTTCTGCGAAGCCGTCTTTGATGTGTCGTACTGGCGAAATGGTAAAAATGAAGTTTATGTTGGGGTTTATAGTCTGAATTAAATCGATTGTGTTTTCGATGCTTTTCTGAATCACATCAACCGGCAATAATTCTTTTGAGAATTGCTTTTGAGGGACTTTATGGCAATTAGCAACAATTTCATCGCTTTCCAGATTTCTGTAGATCCAGGATGTGCCGTATGTGATGATAATGTGTGTCGCTTCTTTTAATTGCTTGTTGGTTTCTGAAATAGCTTTATTTAAAGTTTCGAGTAATTCCTGTCTGTCGGAATTGCTTAGATCCGAATGTACTTCAAAAGAATGCCAGCGTTCGTTATGAAAAAAAACGTCTTTTTCTGCAAACCAGCGTTCAGAAACCGTTCTTTCAATTACTTTCTCTATCGAAACCGGATTGAAGATTATCCCAAACGGATTGGTTTCATTCTGAAATTTAAAATAATCAAATTTCTCCGCCATGTTTTCTGCAAAGCACGAACCAAATGAAAGCACTTTCGAATTATAATCGATTGGATTATTGGATTTTGATAGCGGAATTTGGATTCTGAATTGCATGGCTTTGAATTGAGACACGAATTTCACCAATTTTCACCAATAAAAAAACCAAATACAGAAGTATTTGGTTTTTAATTTATTTCAAAATTTTATTTACTTAATAAGTGTATTCAATTTCATATTCTATTGATTTACCATCACCTGCAAATGAAGTATGTTTAGTTGGATAGTTTTTATCATTATAAATATATGTCGTTAAGTAACTTGTAGTATCTACAGTTCCTGCAGTTGTTTTTACAATATTATTTTTTCCAAACTCACTGATTTCATTTAATAACAAATCAAATCCTAAAATATTTTTGAGCGGATTATTTTTAGTATCATATTCATAAGTTCTTGTAGCAGTTGAAGAATCGTTAATTTGTTCAATTTTCACCAGATTTCCATCTTTATAAGTCAAATTTCCTTCACTCCCTTTTGTTTCTTTCTTAGTACCAGGATCAACTGAATACCTTGTAAACGAGCTTAAATTCTGAGAAGTATGAGTATATACTGTTTTATCAATAAACTGCCCATCTGGAAATTGAGTGCTAAATTCTTCCCTAATGATTCTTGTCTTTAATCTATTATTTTGATAAGTATATAAAACTTCGGTATCTTTTGTTTCAACACCTTTTGTATCTATATTAAATTTTTCTTGTTTTACAATTACATTTCCGTTATAAGTAAAAATCGTTTTTGAACCGTCTTTAATACTACTTAGTAATTTATTGCCATCATAAGTTAAAGTGCTTTTACTATTTGTACCCAAATAGACCGATGGATATATATAAGAAATGGTTTTAGGCAAAATCGAGGTATCTTCTGTAGAAGTACCACCATTAGGAGAATTATCATCATTAGAACATGATGTAAGCACTAAATTTAAAGCAATAAAAAATAATAAAAGTTTTTTCATTTATTTTGGTATTTGTTTTCGGTTTGCAAATATAATTGAAATTTTTATGGGTAATAAAAATCAAACATTTACTTACAAAAAATAAGTAAAAGACAATAATTCCGAATTATAATCAATTGGATTATTGAATTTTAATAGTGGGATTTGCGTTCTGAATTGCATGGCTTTGAATTGAGACAAGAATTTTACCAATTTTTACCAATAAAAAAACCAAATACACAAGTATTTAGACAATTAAAATTTATGTCTAAGTCTAATAGGTATACTTTATATCTAATGTGTACTCACCTTCTTGTTGTGATATATTACTTACCGAGTTGTCTTTTATTGGATAATTACTATCATTGTATAAATAATTTGCCTTATGTACAATGTAAAATGGTGTATTCTTAATAGTTCTTGTCAGCTTTATAACATTGTTACTACCATACCCATTTATTTCCTGCAAGATTAGATTAAAACCTAAAATATTTTTAAAAGGATTATTTCTCGTATCATATTCATAAATATCAACTTCATGTCCATAATCAGGAATTGAAACAACATCGATGTCTCTTTTAATCAAATTATTTTCTTTATAAATAAGAATTCCGGTATAATCTATTTCAGTAGAATTAGGCATATATGAAATACAAGAAATTGTCCCATCTGGATTATGAGTATAATCGCATTTAACAAAATCTGCTCCGTTTGGTTCGCTTTCAGAAAAGGAAACTCTGGAAATTTTACTCGTTAACCTCCCATTTGAATAAGTATATGTTGTTTCTCTCACTTTAGTTTCTTTTCCTTGAGAATCTACATTAAATTTCAATTGTTTTACAATGAAATTTCCATCATAAATAAATTTTCTTTTAGAAGTTCCATCATCTATACTTACAACCTTATTTCCATCATAAGTCATTATTGACTTATAATTCCTTTCTGGTGAATTAGAATATGAATATGATATTGTTTTAGGTAAGATTAAGGCATCTTGTGGAGAATTATCACTATTAGTAGAATTATCATCATTAGAACATGATGTAAATACTAAATTTAAAGCAATAAAAAGTAATAAAAGTTTTTTCATTAATTTTGGTATTTGTTTTCGGTTTGCAAATATAATTGAAATTATTATGGGTAATAAAATTAAATATTTACTTACAAAAAATAACTAAAAGACAATAATTTCGAATTATAATCAATCACATTATTTTATTTTGATAATGGGATTGGGTTATGAATTGCATGGGTTTTTATTGAATCACGAATTTTTCACCAATAAAAAAACCAAATACAGAAGGATTTGGTTAAGTAAAAATTTTAAAATACTAATGATTAGTAAAAATATTGCACTATTTCATAAATAACTCCATTTATATAATGTTTATGTTCAGTCGGAAAACCATTATTATCATATAAATAAGAAAATGTTGATTCACCAAATGAACTATCAGTCCATTTAACTAAATTATTAAATGATGAATCAGATACACTATACATTATAAGATTTATACCTAAAATATTTCTCCTTGGATTTTTTTTTGTATCATATTCATACAATACCGTTTTAATATTCTCCTCATTATCTTTTCTTTCAGTCTTTATTAAATTACCATTTTTGTAAGTATGTTTTCCAGATGCTAAAACAATATCGTCAAGTGTTGGATTAATTTGTCTTTCTTCATAAGAAATTGTACTATCTGTGTTATGTGTATATTTTGTTTCCGAATAACTTGTTACATTCGGCCATCTTAAAATTTCAGCACTAACTTTCCCATTAACATATGTATATTCTATAGTATTTTTGAGAACTGTAGGTGATTGAAATACTTCAACTCTTGTAATTAAATTTCCTGTGTAAGTGTATTTAATTTCAAAACCATCATCATCAATCTCGCTTACTATTTTGTTCCCAACATATTTCACCTCTCTAGTATAAATTGGAGAATTATCAGAAGTAAGATGAATAATTTTTGTTGGTTTAATGGTAGTATCAATACCAGAATCTGATGAAGAATTATCACTTGAACAAGAAGCAATAAGCATCATTGACAAAGCACTAAATAGGCATAAAAATTTTTTCATTTTAATTTAGGTTAAATTTGGTTATGCCGCAAAGTAATACAACATAAAATCAAAACCTTACGGGATTCCACAACAAAATATTTAGTATAACTCAAATACTTATTAACACATTGAAAATAAACAACATAAATAAACAAGTAGCTGAGTAAAAATAACCAAAGCAAATAATTTTCGCAAATAATATAGTCTTTTTCTTGTTATTAATTGCTTTAGTATTTGAAATTATGTGCCATAAGAATTAAAACTTTCAAGACTAAAAAAAACACTGATAATTTTCACCTTTAAAAAAAATTACATTTTTAATAACAAAAATCAACTTCACAAACCCAAACAATTGCTTACTTTTGCATCTTCCACTTTTCTAAAAAATCATATGAAATTATTATATTCTTATATAATCAAACACAAAATGCTTTTGTTTTTTGCGTTGATTATGGCTTCCATAAACATTTGTTTCAGTTTATCAGACTCTATTATTACCGGTAAATTAATGCAGGATTGCGGTGTCGGATTACACAAATATGCTGGAAATCCAACTGGTTTTATCAAATCTTTATCTTTCTGGCTTGGGCTTTCACTTGGTGCTGCAATGGTTTCCAGAATTACCAAAAACTTTCAGGATTATTTTACCAATGTCGTTATACAGCGAACTGGTGCTCAAATGTATACCGACGGTATTAAAAAATCGCTTGATTTGCCTTTTGCAGAATTTGAAGATCAACGAAGTGGCGAAACTTTAAGTAAACTAACCAAAGTACGTTCTGATTCTGAAAAATTAATTACCCTTTCTATTTCTTTAATCTTTCAAACCGTAATCGGATTTGTATTCGTTATCGTTTACGTTGCCCGAATCGATTATCGTATTTCAATTATCTTTTTAATTACGGCTCCAATTATTGCTCTGGTAAGTTCTTATTTAGGAAAAAAGATTAAAGTTGTTTCTAAGAAAATCGTTAACCAAACCAATGCTTTAGCGGGTTCAACAACTGAAAGTTTACGAAATATCGAACTTGTAAAAAGTTTGGGATTAACTTATCAGGAAGAGAAACGTTTGAACTTAAATACCTTTAAAATTCTGCATTTGGAATTGGAGAAAATTCGTTTTATCAGAAGTTTAAGTTTTATTCAGGGAACTACAGTTCACTTTTTAAGAACCTGCGTGGTTTTTACTCTTTACTATTTCTTATTCGGAAATAAAATTATTGTGGGAGATTTATTGACGATGGTATTTTTTACTTTTTTCATTTTTGGTCCTTTACAGGAATTGGGGAATTTCATTATTGCTTTAAATGAGACCAAAGTTTCTATGGAAAACTTCAAAACTTTATTGAGTGCACCGAAGGAATTCCGCCCAAAAAATCCAAAACACGTTGGAGCAATTCAGTCATTGCTTTTTTCTAATGTAAGTTTCCAACATAAAACAGCTAAATTCAAAGCGGTTGAAAACATTAATTTCGACATTAAACAAGGCGAAACCGTTGCTTTTGTAGGACCATCTGGTTCTGGAAAAACAACTTTAGTAAAATTATTGGTAGGATTATATACGCCAGCTGAAGGTCAGGTTTTATATAATGATATCGATTCAACTGAAATTGATTTATTGGATCTAAGAAAACAACTAGGTTTTGTAACGCAGGATGCACAGTTGTTCTCAGGAACAATTCGAGAAAATTTATTGTTTGTAAAACCAAACGCAACCGATGATGATTTATATGATGCCTTAAAAAGGGCAAGCTGTGAAAAATTATTAAGACGCGCCGAAGACGGTTTAAACACTACTATCGGAGAAGGTGGAATTAAAGTTTCCGGTGGAGAAAAACAACGTTTATCTATTGCCAGAGCTATTTTAAGAAACCCGAATTTATTAATTTTTGATGAAGCAACTTCTGCATTAGATTCTATTACGGAAGAAGAAATTAATGCGACAATCAGAAATATATCAGATAAAAACAGAATCACAGTTTTAATTGCGCACAGATTATCAACTGTAATGCACGCAGATAAGATATTTGTATTGGAACAAGGTAAAATCATCGAGCAGGGAAAACACGAAGATTTAATCGTTGAACGAGGTTTGTATTATGCTATGTGGCGTCAGCAAATTGGGGAGCGTAAATAAAGGTTCTGAGATGCTAAGGAACTAAGGTTCTAAGTTTTTTCAACAATCAATTAAACGCCCTATTTGTCATTTCGACGAAGGAGAAATCCTCGCAAGTAACTCCGTAACGAAAATCAAATCTTTGTCGAGCTTCTCGCGAGGATTTCTCCTTTGTCGAAATGACATAAAATGAGAAAAATCATTTTAATCCTTCTAATCAGTGGCAAAAAAATAAGAAAGCCGAGAGATTTTTAAAATCTCTCGGCTTTCCTTTTTGAATATTATAAAAACTTAGAACCTTAGTTCCTTAGAATCTTAGTACCTTATTTAACAAACTCAACAGCCTTAGCCAAAGCCTCCGCAATTCCAGCAGTATTTTTACCTTTCCCAGAAGCGAAGAAAGGCTGCCCTCCTCCATTTCCTTCAATATATTTTCCTAATTCTTTGATCACTGCGTTTGCATTTAAGCTTTTTGAAGCAACCAATTCTTTAGCGATATAACAATGAATATTTGGCAAACCATCTTCAATAGAAGCCAAAACCACAAATGAATCAGCTTTTGAACTTCCTAATGCAGAAGCCAAATCTTTAGTTGATGCCATGCTCAAATCTACTTTTTTTGCAAGGAAATTTACGCCGTTTATTTCTTGAAAATCTTTCTCTAATTCTGATTTTAAAGCGCCTACTTTTTCTTTCAATAATTGCTCAATTTGTTTTTTCAATTTTGCATTATCATCCTGTAAAGAAGCTACTGATTTTAAAATATCCTGTGGGTTTTTTAATGTCTCTTTTATTTCAGCTAAAGTATTCTCCTGATTTTGGTAGAAATCTTTTACAGCATCACCTGTAATTGCTTCAATACGACGAATTCCAGCCGCTACCGCACCTTCAGAAATGATTTTGAAATGCCAGATTTCTGCCGTGTTTTTCACATGAATTCCACCGCAAAGTTCTTTGCTATCGCCAAATTCAATCATACGAACATTATCTCCATATTTCTCTCCAAATAAAGCCATTGCACCTTTATCTAATGCCTCTTTAATCGGAATGTTTCTGTGCTCTACCAATTGTAGTTGTGCTTCAATTTGTGCATTTACACTTGCTTCAACCTGACGTAATTCTTCATCTGAAACTTTAGAAAAATGCGAAAAGTCAAAACGCAAATAGTTCGGATTTACCAATGAACCTTTTTGCTCTACGTGAGTTCCAAGAAGGTTTCTCAAAGCCAAATGCATTAAATGCGTAGCAGAGTGATTTTTAGAAGTTGAACCTCTTAAATCGTTATTTACTTTTGCTACAAAACCAGCTTCAATATTTTCCGGCAATTGTTTTGCAAAATGCAAAATCAAATTGTTCTCTTTTTTTGTATCAATGATTTCAATCGTTTCATTTGCTGAAACTAGAGTACCTTTATCTCCAACTTGTCCTCCACCTTCTGGATAAAATGGCGTATTATCTAAAACGATTTGATACAAAATACCATCCTTTTTAGAATCAACTTTACGGATTCTTGTAATTTTCACTTCGTTTTCAGTCTTATCATAGCCCACGAAAGTTTCAACATTTCCTGGAATTAAAACTGACCAGTCTTCTGTAGAAACTTCAGAAGCGGCACGTGAACGTGTTTTTTGTTTTTGTAATTCAACTTCAAATTCTTCTTCATTATAGGAGAAACCTTTTTCTTTTAGAATTAGAGCTGTCAAATCTTTTGGAAAACCAAATGTATCATACAATTCGAAAACCTTAGCACCGGAAACTTCTGAACCAGAAGTTTGTGCAATTACATTATCCAACAATTGTAATCCCTGATCCAAAGTTCTTAAGAAAGAAGCTTCTTCTTCACGAATTACATTAGTAACCAATTGTTGCTGCGATTTGATTTCAGGGAAAAATTCTCCCATTTGATTTGCCAAAACTTCTACCAGTTTATTGATAAAAGGTTCTTTTGTATTCAAGAAAGTAAATCCGTAACGAATCGCACGACGTAAAATTCTACGAATTACATAACCAGCTCCGGTATTTGATGGCAACTGACCGTCAGCGATTGCGAAAGCAACGGCACGAACGTGATCCACCACAACACGAATCGCAATATTGGTTTTATTTTGTTCTTCTGAGATGTTTTTAACCTCATCCGAAGTATATTTTAATCCTGTAATTTGCTCTACTTTTTCGATAAGCGGTGTAAAAACATCAGTATCATAATTTGATGTTTTTCCTTGCAAAGCCATACACAAACGCTCAAATCCCATTCCGGTATCAACGTGTTGTGCAGGAAGTTTTTCTAACGATCCATCTGCTTTACGGTTGAATTCCATGAATACATTATTCCAGATTTCAACTACTTGCGGGTGATCGTTATTTACTAAACTTTTACCGGAAACAATAGTTTTTTCAGATTCCGGACGTAAATCAACGTGAATTTCAGAACATGGTCCACATGGTCCCTGGTCTCCCATTTCCCAGAAATTATCTTTTTTATTTCCAAGAATAATTCGGTCTTCATCAATTAATGTTTTCCAGATATCCCAGGCTTCCTGGTCGAAAGGAACATTATCTTCTTTGCTTCCTTCAAAAACAGAAACATAAAGATTTTCCTTTGGAATTTTATAAACTTCTGTCAATAATTGCCAAGCCCAGTTGATTGCTTCTTTTTTGAAATAATCACCAAAAGACCAGTTGCCCAACATCTCGAACATAGTGTGATGATAAGTATCAAAACCAACATCTTCAAGATCATTATGTTTTCCTGAAACACGAAGACATTTTTGCGTATCGGCTATTCTTGGGCTTTTTGGAGTTCCGTTTCCTAAAAAATATTCTTTAAACTGGGCCATTCCCGAGTTATTGAACATAAGTGTTGGATCGTCCTTAAGAACGATTGGAGCAGATGGAACAATTAAGTGTCCATTGCTTTTAAAAAAGTCTAAAAATTGTTTACGTACGTCTTGTGATTTCATATTTAAATTAAGAAAATGTATCTTTTTTATTAATGGGTCAATTTATGAATGTGCCAATTTGATAATGTGTCAATTAGATAATTCTTATTTAAAATTTATCTCCGTCAACAATAAATTACCCTATTACTACATTATCTAATTGACTCAATTATCTAATTATTTAATTGCTTTTTTAACTTGAAAAAAAGAGGCGAACAACTGAAACATTTACTAAATTTGTTCGACTAACTTATTTTACAAGCTGCAAAAATAGGGTATTTTAAAATATGGCGAAAGTAAAATATTATTACGACTCAGAAAATCTGGCTTATACAAAAATAAAAACCAGAAAAAGGGCGAAAATTGGCTATGGATTGCTATTTTTATTAGCCTCGGCACTGTTTGGTTTCCTAGTTTTTGTTCTTTTAATTAACACTCCTTTTTTTGAAACACCAAAAGACCGTTTGCAGGCACGTGAAATTGAGAATTTAAAATTGCAATATGCAATTTTAAATAAAAAAATGGATGAAATTGACGATGTAACCGAAGCCTTAGAAAACAGAGACAATAATATTTACAGAGTTTATTTTAATAAAACAGAAATTCCGGATTCGATTAGAAAAGCGGGATTCAGAGATCCAAAAAGATATAAAGATTTAGAAGGTTACAACAATTCGCAATTGGTTTTGAATACTACAAAACGAATTGATAAACTTTCGAAACAATTGGCGATTCAATCGAAATCATTGGATGAAATTTTGAAATTGGCGAGCGTAAAAGGCAGTTTATTATTGGCCATTCCGGCGATTCAGCCCGTTCAGAATGAGAATTTAAAACGTATTGCTTCAGGTTTTGGATATCGAATTGATCCTTTTACGAAAGTGCGAAAAATGCACAACGGAATGGATTTTACTGCCAACACCGGTTCTCCCGTTTATGCCACAGGGGATGGCGTTGTGGCAAGAGCTGATAATTCGGCTTCGGGATTTGGAAATCACGTTGTAATCAGGCATGGTTTTGGCTATGAAAGTTTGTATGCTCATTTAAGCAAATACAACTGCCGACCGGGACAAAAAGTAAAAAGAGGTGCTGTCATTGGTTATGTGGGAAGTACCGGAAGATCGGAAGGCCCGCATTGTCATTATGAGGTACATAAAGACGGAAAAGTCGTGAATCCGCTAAACTTTTATTACGGCAATATTTCGGCTGTAGAATATGTCACAATTTCACAAATGGCGAACCAGGAAAACCAGTCATTAGATTAATACTTTAAAAAGTAGTATTTTTGGAATAAAATAGAAAATTAAGAAACATGCATATTGAGCTTTCAAAAGATAAAAGATATTACAGCATTGGCGAAGTAGCCAAAGCTTTTAATGTCAATGCATCATTGATAAGGTTTTGGGATAGTGAATTTGATATTTTGAAACCTAAAAAGAATGCCAAAGGCAACAGAATGTTTACGCCGGAAGACATAACCAACCTGCAATTGATCTATCATTTGGTTAAAGAAAGAGGTTTTACGTTAGAAGGTGCGAAAACACATTTAAAAGAAGGACAAAAGAAAACACTAGATAAATTCGAAATAATACGTAAATTAGAGACCATAAAAACACAATTAAACGAAATAAAGAACGAATTATAATAATAAATCAAAAACTAACAAACTTAAATTAAATACACATGAAAAGATTTTTGCCTTGGATTATTGGAGCTGTCCTTATCATTATCATTTACAGCTGGGTTAAAGGAATTAACAATACTGCAGTAACATTAAATCAAACTGTAGAGCAATCTTGGGGAGATGTTCAAACTGCTTACCAAAGACGTAATGACCTTATCGGAAATTTAGTAAACACTGTAAAAGGTGCTGCTGATTTCGAAAAATCAACTTTAACGGCTGTAATCGAAGCTCGTGCAAAAGCTACAAGTGTAACTGTAGATCCTTCTAATATCACACCTGAACAACTTGCTGAGTTCAACAAAGCACAAAGCGGTGTATCCTCTTCTTTATCAAGATTATTGGTTTCAGTTGAGCAATATCCAACATTGAAAGCAAATGAGAATTTCCTGAAGTTACAAGATGAATTAGCAAGTACTGAAAATCAAATTTTGACGGCAAGAACACGTTTCAACGAAGCTGTGGCTCCTTACAACAACCACATCAAAACATTCCCAAATAGTTTATTTGCTGGTATGTTCGGTTTCAAAGAAAAAGCATACTTTAATGCGGTTGAAGGCGCTGATAAACCAGTTGAAGTAAAATTCTAAAAAATAATATTTTTGGTTGATGATTTTAGATTTCAGTTAGTCTGGAATCTAAAATCTGAAATCTAATATCTAAAATAACTCCAATGTCACAAGTAGAAGATTTTTTATCCAAAGAAGATGAACAAGCAATTGTTGAAGCCATTCGCGTGGCTGAAAAAAATACTTCTGGCGAAATTAGAGTACATATAGAAAAAACAAGTTCTAAAGCTCCTTTTGATAGAGCTTTAGAACTTTTTCATGAATTAAAAATGGATGAAACCCAATTGCAAAATGGTGTTTTATTTTATTTTGCTGTTGAAGATAAAGCCTTTGCTATTTGTGGCGATAAAGGCATAAATGATGCTGTTGCTGATGATTTTTGGGATTGTACCAAAGACGCAATGACAGCACAATTTAAAGCAGGAAACTTTAAGCAAGGGATTGTTGACGGGATTTTAAACGCCGGTGAACAATTGAAAAAATACTTTCCATGGTCTGAAGAAGACACAAATGAATTATCTAACGAAATCTCAAAAGGATAAATAATGAAAATTTCCAAAAACAAAATATCTAAGTCAAAAGGAATTTTTACATTATCCTTTCTATTAATAGCCCTTTTTACCACCAATTGCATTTTTGCGCAGTTTACAATTCCTGAAAAACCAAGTTTCCAGACTTCGGTTTATGATTATGCCAACATTTTAAGTTCTACTGAAAAAGCACAATTAGAAGAAAAACTAGTTCGCTATTCAGATTCCACTACAACTCAGATTGTAATCATTACCATCGAAAGTTTAAAAGGTGAAGACGTAAGTCAACTGGCTACAAAATGGGGACAAACCTGGGGAATTGGCGGAACGGCAAAAGACGATAACGGTGTTGTAATTCTATTGGCGAAAAATGAGAAAAAAATTGCCATTAATCCAGGATACGGAGTTGAAGATCGTTTAACAGCCGGAATTGGTGGAACTATAATTAGAAATATCATTATTCCGGAATTCAAAGCAGGAAGTTTTTATAACGGACTCGACAAAGGAACTGACGCTATAATTGATGTTTTTAAAGGAAAATTTAAAGGTGAAAGAAAACAACAAACCAAAGGGAAAAGTTTCCCAATATTACCTTTCATTGTTATTGTGGTAATTGTATTAATTTTACTGTCTCGAAACAAAAGAGGCGGTGGAGGAAATTCGGGCAACAACGGCGGTGGCGGCCCTAGCCTCCTTGACGTTATTATTCTAAGTAATCTTGGAAGAAGCGGCGGAGGATTTGGCGGTTTCGGTGGAGGATCATCAGGAGGTGGTTTTGGTGGCGGAGGCGGTGGCTTCGGTGGAGGATTTGGCGGAGGCGGATTCTCAGGTGGAGGCTCTAGCGGAGGCTGGTAACGCTTTTTGTTTCTTTTGTTTCAGGTTTCAGGTTTTATGCTGAAAATTAGTTTTCAGTTTTAAAATTCATAATTCACAATTTATAATTCATAATTAAAGATAGATGTTATCACATAAAGCAAAATACGCCCTTAAGGCCTTACTTTATTTAGCGGAACAAGACGAAAATCACATTTCGAGAACGATCGAAATTGCTGATGGCGCTAACATTCCTAAAAAGTTTTTAGAACAAATTTTATTGGATCTAAAACGAGGACGTTTTGTGAGTAGTAAGCAGGGAAAATTTGGCGGTTATTACCTGATAAAATCTAAAAATGAGATCACTTTGGCCGAAATTCACCGTTTATTTGATGGTGCAATTGCGCTTTTGCCTTGTGCTTCTTTAAATTTCTACGAACCTTGTTCTGATTGTAAAACCGAGTCGGAATGCAGTCTGCGACACGGTTTGCTTCTTATTAGAGACAAAACTTTGAAGGCAATGGAAGGCATTACAATCGCCTCATTGGTAAAGAAATAAAAAAATATCCCCTAAACCCTATCGATTTAATAGAATTTGTATATATTTGCCAAAAATAATTAACAAATCATTTACAAATTTTTAACCCATGAAAGTACATTCAAGTAAATCAGGTGTAACAAAAAATCTTTTGCAAAGTAATTATAGTCCATTCACAACTGTGAAAAACAATTCATTTATGATGTGCATGTGTTGGTAAAAAAAATTTAATTTAAATTCTACTAATTACATATACTTAATATAAAAATGAAAAATCTATATAAAATATCACTTACAAGTATCTTTTTACTACTAGCCTTTACAACATCGTACGCACAAAATATCGAAGGTGTAGTAACAACATCAGAAAACATTCCATTAGAAGCTGTTAACGTTGTTATTAAAGGAACAACTTTCAGTACCAGTACTGATCCAGGCGGAAAATTCTCAATCGATACCAAAGGAAAACTTCCGGTAACAATACTAGTTCAATACGTTGGCTATAAAACTACAGAAATAGAATTGGACGCTATACCAGCAACTCCATTATCAGTAACTTTAAAAGAAGAAAATGAACTTGTAGAAGTTGTGGTTTCTTCAAGACGTAGAATCGAGAAAGTTCAGGATGTGCCAATTGCCATTTCTGTTATAACAGGAAAACAAGCGGAACAAACTGGTGCCTTTAACGTAAATCGTATTAAAGAATTAGTTCCATCTGTGCAATTATATTCATCAAATCCAAGAAATACAGGAATTAACATTCGTAGCCTTGGTTCTCCATTCGGGTTAACAAATGACGGAATCGATCCGGGAGTTGGTTTTTATGTTGATGGTGTTTATTACGCTCGTCCGGCCGCTACAACTTTAGACTTTATTGATGTAGAACAAATCGAAGTATTACGTGGACCACAAGGATCTTTATTTGGTAAAAACACAACGTCTGGAGCTTTTAACATTACAACTCGTAAACCAAGTTTTACTACTGGTGCTGACTTTGAAGTAAGCTATGGAAATTACAACTTTTTGCAGGCTAAAGCATCTGTAACAGGAGCTTTAGGCAAAAAAGTGGCAGGACGTATCTCTTTTTCAGGAACACAACGTGATGGTTTAATTGACAATGTCGCTACAGGAAGACCAACTAACACATTAAATAATCAGGGAATTAGAGGTCAATTACTTTGGACACCAACAGTAAATACCAATATTATATTAGCAGCCGATATAACAACACAGCGTCCTGACGGATATGCACAGGTTGTTGCTGGTGTTGCTCCTACTCAAAGAGCTGCTTACCGCCAGTTTGATGCAATTATTAAAGATTTAAATTATCAATTGCCAAGTTTAAATGCTTTTGATCGCAAAATTGATCACGATACACCATGGCGTTCAAATCAGGATATGGGAGGTATTTCCCTTAATATTGACACCAAAATTGGTGGCGGTACACTTACCTCAACAACTGCTTGGCGTTTTTGGAACTGGGATCCATCAAATGACAGAGACTTTACGGGATTACAAGTATTAGCAAAATCACAAAATCCAACAAGACAAACTCAGATTACGCAGGAAGTTCGTTATGCTGGTCAATTAACATCAAAATTAAGCGGAGTTGCAGGTGTATTCTTCATCGATCAAACTTCTCAAACAGACGGTACAGAAGAATCCGGTAATGCACAATGGAGATTTGCACAAAGTTCAACTAGTCCATTATGGAAAACTCCTGGTCTTTTTGAAGGATACGGAATCAAAACAGATGCCAACATCAGAGCATCGAGTGCAGCAGTATTTGGCCAATTAGACTGGGCTATTACAGAGCGCTTCCACGTTTTACCCGGTTTAAGATATAACTTCGATAAAAAAGATGCGCATTATGCCCGTACAACATATGGAGGTCTGCAAACAACAGATCCTGCGTTATTAGCTTTGAAAAAATCAGTTTACTCCGATCAGGCATTTGATTCTAGTACTGATAATACTGACTTTTCCGGAAACTTAACTCTAACGTATAAAGCTTCTGACAAAATTAATGCTTATGCAACTTATGCGAAAAGCTACAAGCCAGTTGGCGTGAATGTTGCCGGATTACCAACAGATTCAAAAGGACAGCCTTTAACCGATCTTGCGGTTATCAAACCTGAAAAAGTAAATCATTATGAAGTTGGAGTAAAAACTTCGCCTTTCAGAAATTCTATATTGAACGTAGCTTTATTTAATACAGAAATTAAAGATTACCAAACAAACGTTCAGGCAGCTGAATTAGGTGTTAACCGTGGTTATCTTGCTAATGCAGATAAAGTACGTGTAAGAGGTGCTGAACTAGATGCAAGTTTTGTAGTGAATCAACACCTGACAATTAATGGTGCTGCAACTTATACCGAAGGTACTTATGTGAAATTTACAAATGCACCACTTCCTCTGGAAGAAACAGGAACTACTGTTGGAGGAGTTCAGGTTGCCTATAAAGATGTTTCAGGAACAGATTTACCGGGTGTATCAAGATGGGCAGGATCTTTAGGAGGTGAACTTTCAGATAATGCAAGATTCTTTGGTAATGCTGGAAAGATTTTCTTGGCACTTGATTCCTACGCTCGTTCTGAATTCTCATCTAGTCCTTCTGCTTCAAAATATTTAGTAGTTCCAGGTTATGCGATTTTCAATGCTCGTTTAGGTTTCCGTGCATCTCAGGGATTATCAGTTCACTTCTGGGGACGTAACCTTTTAAACAAAGATTACTATGAGCAATTATTACCGGCCGGAGGAAACTCAGGACAATATGCAGGAGTAATTGGAGATCAAAGAACTTATGGAGTTACATTGAAATATTCATTATAAGAAATTATTTAAATTCCAAAATACAAAGCGAGGCAAGTTTAAGAACTTGCCTCGCTTTTTTATAATCACAAAAAAGCATTTTAAACCCATTTTAATCTTCCTGAAATACATTTTGATTTGTATATATTCGCAGCCTGAATTTATGTAAATGAAAATTCTTAGAATATTTCTTTTTGTTGGCCTCTTAAGTCAAGTGGGAATTGCGCAAAATAAACGCAATATCGACCAGCAAACGCTGACCTGGATTCGGTATTACAATATTTTACCCTTAACTGAAAAATGGGCTTTACACTCTGAATTTGATAATAGAAATTTTTTAAATCCTATTCATGAAAACTTATTTGTGATCAGAGTTCAGGGAAGATACAGAGCAACTAAATTAGTCGATTTAGGTGGCGGCTTTGCCTTTTTTAATGTCAACACTCAAGATCCGCATTTTGATCCTGATTTTTCAGTTCCGGAATATCGTGCCCAGCAAGACATTACACTGATCAATGATATTGCTAAGATTACATTTCATAATCGTTTTCAATTAGAAGAGCGTTTTATTCAGAAAGCAACTAGAACGGAATTATTGGATGATTTTTCTTTTGCTTTCCGATTTAGGTACCGATTACAATCTACTTTTGATCTTTGGAAAAAAGAAAACCGAAGCTTAAAGGGTACTATTTCTGATGAAATTCTCCTTAATTTCGGAAAAGACAACAAGAGAAATACTTTCGATCAAAACCGACTTTATGCTGCTTTACGTTATCACTTCAATCCGAATGTTGGTTTAGAAGCTGGTTATTTGAAAAGTTTTCAAAGACGCGCTAGTGGTGTTGATTTTTATGATCGGGATATTATTCGTTTTACCGTTTATCATCGGATAAATAGGAAGCCTAAAATAAATAAATTTTAAAATTCTAACTCTTCAAATATTTTACTAAAACCTAAGGTGCTTTTGCGTTAGGGATTGAGGCGGTATCCTTTTATGAAGTGAAACGGAATAAAAGATATAGCCGAAAGCCCGACCGAAGGGAACGCCCAAATAATTATTCTTCTCTTTCTCTTTGTTTTCTTTTAGACCCCTTTTCAGCTGCAAAATTTCCAATTTTATACGCCACTGAAAACATAATATAACGCTTTAAAACCGTATTTTCTTCGTCACGGATGGATGTCGCAGAAATTGTTCTGGTTGCACTTTGGTTTTGATTTAAAACATCATAAACTTTTATTTTGGCGTACAGTTTTTTATCTAAAAATCCATAAGACAAACTCGTATTCCAGAGAAAAAAATCTTTTTTGAAATCGCCGGAAATATTAGAATTATAAGTATATCCAAAATCATTTCCGAAAATCAAATTTGCCGGCCAATAAGATGTTGTTTGCAAATTAATTCTGTGAACTACATTTGAGGTTGCATCACGTGTGTAATTCTCATATTTTGTTTCATTATAAGATAAACTATAAGAAGGTGAAACAACCAGTAACTCGCCATATTCATAAGACAAATAAACTTTTGGCGTTACTGCTGTAGATTTAGCATTGTACATAACCGCGTTTGTAAAACCTTTATCAAATGTATACGTTCCGTTTAGCGCCAAGCCATATCGTAAAACATGAGCATCTTTTTTAACAGACTGGTTCCAGTTTCCACCAACAGAAAACGTATATGTTCCGCTTGTATTTACATACGTTGTTGTTCTTTTTCCACTCTCATCATAAAAAGAAGTTGAGTAAATATCTGTACTATAATAATCTCCTTTAGCATTTAAACTATATCCTGAACGTGTGCGGAAATCAAAATTTCTGAAACTAAAATTGGCTGTACTCTTTTCGACGGGTTTCAAATTCGGATTTCCTATAATTGTATTCAGTGGATTACTCAAATTGGCAATTGGTAATAAAAAGCTGGATGCCGGAAGTGTATTTGAATAATCATATTTAAAAGCCAAATTTTTAGAACGGCTAAACTTGTACCTAAATTGAGCGGTACCAAAAGGCAACGCATATTTCTTATTCAGATCCGTTTCTTTGCCTAAATACAAACCATGATTATCATAAGCAATAATCGAAGTTTTAGTGTCCAGATTAACTGTAAACTTATTTTTCTGCAACGTAATCCCAAATTTTGGGCTAACCGAATTTTGTCTTGAAGTGGTATAAGTCGTCAAAGATTCATTTATATCAGAATAAGATTGTGAACCTGCATCAAAATCAAAGGTTTTTTGATCTTTAATTTCGTTTTTCCAATCAAAATCAGATCCAAATCGAATTCGGAGTGAATCTGTTATAGGTTCTGTATATTCAATATCTAAAGAATAAGCATCATTCGTATTTCTATTACTACTTGTCTGGTTTCGTTCATCATTTGGTTTATTATCCTGATAAAAAATAGTCTCCGAAATGTTCAGCGCATCTGTATCGGCTTTTGTATTATTATTGTCAAATACAAAACTTAAGTTTCTATTTTTTTTCTCAAAAACTTTATTAAAATTAAGTGTATTAGCGAAATTCAAAGTATTATTTTCTCTGTGCGATTCTGCCGTACTTTCGTTTAAGGAAGCTCCATTTTCATCTTCAGAAAAACTGGACGAAGACGAATCGCTATTGACACGGGTTTGATTAAATTTTGGCGTAATAGCAATTCGCGTAGTCGGATTGAGTTTGTATTCTAACTCGAAATTAATCTTATTTCCCGTATTCTCATTCCTTGTTTTAGCATCAGATTCGGTGAGAATATTTCCTGTTGGCAAAAAACTCAGCTGATTCGCTTTACTATCATTATTAGTGATTGTGTTCGAAAAATTATAACTGCTTGAAACTGCCAAATCTTTATACCAATCGTCTGAGTAATTAATACCAGCCAGATTAGACTGCGTAATTCCTTTTCCGCTCGTTGTACTTTCTCTATTGGCGTTATTATTTCTGCCGCCTCCCATATTATCAAACACATCGTCCATTGAAAAACCGGTCGAATTGATATTATTTGAAGAAGCCAAAACACTTATTTTTTGTTTATTATTGAAGAAATTCAGCATCAGACTACTTTCATAACGATCATCTGAACCATAACCGCCAAGCATTTTCCCAAAGAAACCTTTATTTTTCTTTTCGTCTATTGTAAAATTTATGGTAGAATTATCTGAACTCGATTCTTGTTTCGCCAGTTCTTCTTTTTTTGTTTTGAAATCCGAAACCTGAACCTTTTTTATAATTTCAGCTGGCAAATTTTTTAAAATCATAGCGCCGTCTTTATCAAAAAAAGTTTTTCCATTGACTAAAAACTGCGTCACTTCCCTCCCGTTTACAGTAACTTTTCCGTCGTTATCAACATCAACCCCAGGTAATTGCTTTAATAAAGTTTCGACATTGGCATCCGGGCGGACTTTATATGCCGAAGCATTAAATTCTAATGTATCTTTTTTAACTGCAATTGGCGGAGCTTCCGTTTTAATAATTACATTTTCTAAAGCATTTACATTCTCAAGCAAATACAATTTTCCAAAATCTTTGCTTTCCAAAAGTGATTTCTGTTCCTCGACCAAAGTTTGATAACCCATGTAATTGATTTTCAAATAAACAGGCTTGTCGATTTTTTTTGTATTGATTCGGAAAACGCCATTTTTATCAGTAGTTGCATATTCAATTACTGTAGAATCTTTTACGGTTGTAAAATAAATTGTTGCCATTTCAAGAGGAAGCTGTGTATTAATGTCAATAACAGTTCCTTTGATTATGATATCGTTCTGAGCATTTGCCGTGTAGCAAAAAAGAAAAATCAATAAAAGAGAGAGAAATTTGGTCATAAATAGCTGGTTAATAATTATAAGACCAAAAAAGAACGCAAAGGTTTAATTTTTAGTTTAAACATTTATAAAACTTCTATTATCTCAAAAAAAAATCCCCGTCTCAACGGGGATTTTTTTTTATTTTTCTCTAATATAAATATCGATCGGCACTCCTGCAAAGTCCCAGTTTTCTCTAATTTTATTTTCAAGATATCTTTTGTATGGTTCCTTAACATATTGTGGCATGTTGGCAAAAAACACAAACTGAGGTGTCAATGTTGGCAACTGCATACAATATTTAATTTTCACATATTTACCTTTTGTAGCTGGTGGCGGGTAAGCTTCAATTACTTTCAACATATATTCGTTGAATTTTGAAGTCGCAATTCTTTGTTTTCTGTTTTCAAAAACCTGAACCGTAGCTTCCAATGCTTTCAATAAACGTTGTTTCGTTAAAGCCGAAACGAACAAAATTGGCACATCAGTAAAAGGCATTAATTCTTTTTTAATTTTCTCTTCGTAATCACGAGTCGACATGGTATCTTTTTCAACCAAATCCCATTTGTTTACCAAGATTACAACACCTTTACGGTTTTTTTCGGCCAACCAGAAAATACTCTGATCCTGACCTTCAAATCCACGGGTTGCGTCGATAACCAATATACAAATATCTGCATGTTCAATCGCTCTAACAGAACGCATTACAGAATAAAATTCTAAATCTTCCTTCACTTTAGCTTTACGACGGATTCCCGCAGTATCAACCAAGTTAAATTCAAAACCAAAACGGTCAAATTTTGTATCAATTGCATCACGTGTAGTACCAGCAATATCTGTAACCATGAAACGCTCTTTACCAATTAAAGCATTGATAAAACTAGATTTACCGGCATTTGGACGACCTACAACAGCAAAACGAGGTAAAACCACTTCTTCCTGAACTGGCTCTGGTTTCTCTGGGAAAGAGTCAATCAAAGCGTCTAATAAATCTCCTGTTCCGCTTCCTGAGATACTTGCAAATGTGAAATACTCCCCTAAACCAAGGTTATAAAACTCAACAGCATCTTTTTCACGCATTGCGTTATCAACCTTATTTACAGCCAATAAAACTGGTTTTGTTACTTTACGCAACAATTTTGCCACCGTTTCATCCATTGGTGTAATTCCTTCTTCTACATCAACCACAAAAATAATAACATCAGCCTCATCGATAGCAAGCTCTACTTGTTTACGAATTTCACCTTCAAATACGTCATCAGATCCACGGATATAACCGCCGGTATCAATTACAGAAAACTCTTTTCCGTTCCACTCGCTTTTACCATAGTTTCTATCACGGGTAACCCCAGATACAGAATCTACAATAGCTTCTCTTCTTTGTATCAGCCTATTAAAAAGGGTTGATTTCCCTACATTAGGTCTTCCTACTATCGCAACAATGTTATTCATTTTTTTGAATTTTTGATTTTAGACTTTAGATTTTTTGATTTTAGTATCCTATAATCAATAACTTATAATCCAAAATGCTTTATTTTAATTTTTTGCAAAGGTAGGTAAAAAAAGTGGCTAAGCCACTAAGTTTCTAAGTACCTAAGATTTTTGTTTCAAATTTCAGGTTTCAGATTTCAAGTTTTAAGTTTTAAGCACTTATGCTCAACTTGAAACCTGAAACATTAAAACTATTGATTATATCCAAATCGTTTCAACATATTCGCGTTGCTTCTCCAGTTTTTGTTCACTTTCACGACTAGTTCAATGTGAATTTGTTTTCCGAAGAACTTCTCTAAATCAGCACGCGCATCGGTTCCAACTTTCTTAAGAGCGGCACCTTTATGTCCAATGATAATTCCTTTTTGAGTTTCGCGTTCTACCATAATGATGGAACGGATTCTGATGATTTTTTCGTCTTCAAAAAACTCTTCCGTAACGATTTCAACTGCATACGGAATCTCTTTGCTGTAATTCAACAAGATTTTCTCACGAATTGTTTCATTTACGAAAAAACGTTCTGGTTTGTCTGTTAATTGATCTTTAGGATAATATGCCGGAGATTCTGGCAATAAAGAAATAATTCTGCTGAAAACTTCCGGTACATTAAAATTCTGTAAAGCTGAGATTGGGAAAATTTCAGCATTTGGAACTTTTGCCGTCCAAAACGCCACTTGCTCCTCTAATTGTTCCTGATTCGAATTGTCAATTTTATTCAACAATAATAAAACCGGTATTTTAGCATGGATGATTTTATTAAAGAAAGCTTCGTCTTTTAAGTCCTGCTCCCCTATTTCGACCATGTAAACCAAAATATCAGCATCTTCAAAAGCCGATTTTACGAAGTTCATCATCGACTCCTGCATTTCATAAGCCGGTTTGATGATTCCTGGGGTATCTGATAATATAAGTTGAAAATCTTCGCCATTCACGATTCCAAGAATACGGTGACGAGTTGTTTGTGCTTTTGATGTAATGATCGATAATCTTTCTCCAACAAAGGCGTTCATCAATGTTGATTTTCCAACGTTTGGATTCCCGATGATGTTTACAAAACCTGCTTTATGTGACATTTGTGAAATATTTATTGTGCAAAGGTAGTCATATCAACTCAATACAGAAAATAAAACATTTTTTAAAGTTTTCGTTGGATTTCTCAAAAAACGACGTATCTTTGCACCCGAAACATCGCGGGATAGAGCAGTAGGCAGCTCGTCGGGCTCATAACCCGAAGGTCACAGGTTCGAGTCCTGTTCCCGCTACTAGTAAATATTAAAAGCCGAGAAATCTAGATTTCTCGGCTTTTTTAGTGGTTCGAAAAATCTTGTTTCAATTTCTTAAAATTTAAAACTCCTGTATTTTCAGGTGAATTTAGTTCGAGTCCCATTAAGTTAACTGAAAAAAATCAAATTGAAAGTTTATCTTAGATATATCTAAAAGGTGAAATCTATTATATTTTATATTAAAGCAAATAGTTCAAAAAAAAATCAATCCATCCCAACCTTTTTCGATTTTATTACATCTAAAGTATAAACGGAAATTAACTCATCAAAATACTTTTTTTTATTGTTAATTTGATGAAATCAATTCCTTTATTACTCCCGGATTAGTTCTCCGGTAAAGCAGAATTTATCTCAAATCAATTTAATAAATACCACATTATTATGAAATGGTTATTTACGCTTGTCTTTTCATTCCTATCATTAGGTATCTGCGCTCAGCAAAAAAATAACCATACAATAAAAATTTATCTGGAAGATGCTGAAAGAGGGAGAAATATTGATGATGCAAAAGTAACTCTTGAAGGTTTTGAAATTCCGGTAATCATTGGTCAATAT
Source organism: Flavobacterium sp. LC2016-12 (assembly GCF_015351595.1). Lineage (GTDB taxonomy): Bacteria > Bacteroidota > Bacteroidia > Flavobacteriales > Flavobacteriaceae > Flavobacterium. The sequence goes on from NZ_JADKPT010000011.1 coordinate 31,521, forward strand.
GACAAAAAAGGTAAGTTCTATTATTTTGATAAAATACCTACTGGGTATAATACTATCATGGCTTATCATAAAAAATACAATGAAAAGGGATTTCAGAATTTAGAGGGATTGCCAGGAGAATTGAAATTGAGGCTTTATGACCCTTTGAATGTTTCTTATGAATATCAATCGAATACTTACGAAGAAAGCAAACAAGATATTTTTGTTGAAGATCCATACAAAATTGCGATATTTTCAAATGATCAGGAAGACTATAATCTTTTTAAAGATTATCTCTATAATGAATTAAACAAACTAAAATTAGATATAGAAGTTGTCAATCCGTATTTAGAATCTGATAAAGATAAGAATAGTCCCTATCCATTTGGAAACAATCATTTTTTAGAGCAAAAAGAGCCTTATCCCAAAATTAAGACCTTTAACTTAAGGACTACAGATGATTTCATACTACCTTTAATTGGAGGTTATAGTACTGAAGAATATTATTATGGTGACGATAGGAGATATAAAATTACTGCAAAAGAAGTAGCCTTTTATTTTAGAAAAAAAAATGGCGCAAAGTTTAAGCGCTTCAATGATCCCATTTTAAAAAAAATAAGATTAATTAAAAGAATAAATACAGCTTCATTAATTTATCTAAAGTATATGTATGAAAGCACAAATAAAAAAAAACATTACAAAAACAAATACACAAATAAACTAGACGAACAAAATCAATTTACTAGAATAGATTCTTCTAAAATTTTCTTTTACAATAATTTCCTGAATCTGAAAGCAATGATGATTCCAACTCAGGATCGTTTCGGTATGAGATTAGGATCATATTATCCCGTTACAAACGAATTTCTGATACAATATAAATCCAATATTCTAAATGAACAAAATCATGTTGACAATAAGAATGTGTCAGGTCTTAAGTGTGCAAAAGGATTAATTGAAGTCGAACCAAGTACTGGCTTAGGAATACTAGATCAATATGAAAATCTTAGTAAATGTCTAGGTCAAAAATTTTAAAAAAATAATGACAGAAAATTCAATAATAGAATTATAAGAAATTGGCATCATAAAATAATTAAATTAGATGAAAAAAGTTCTTATGATTGTTTGATTAAAAAAAAACAAAACAATTTACTTGATTTGAAACAATAAAAGAAATTCATGAAAACAATAATTTTAACATTCTTAAGTCTTTTTTCAATTGCAAACGGTCAAAATCAAAAAACTAATACCGCAGTAAGAGATATTACTTTAAAAATTCCTGAAGGCTATTATAGATATAAATCAAAAGAAATTTCCGGAATCTGTGCTATGGGTTATTTTAGTGAACCTCATGCAGAATACTACGATTATGATTTTTATAAAAAGGATAATCATATATATTGTCAAAACAAATTAACAAATATTGATGCCAACGGTTTTCAGCGTTTGGGACTAAATTATTATAAAAACAATAATAATGTCTATTATTACAGCACAGATTTAGGGTTGCAGAAGATTCCGAATGTTGATCCAAATTCATTACGTATTTTAGGTTCTTTTTTAGCAGATAAAAACTTTTTGTATTTAAAGACCTTAAAAATAATTAGAAGTCAGAATTTGAAATTAATATTGGACAATATACAATATGAAGAACCTCCAGTCAAAAATACTACAGAACGTTTCTTTTCACCTTCAAATTATTACATATTAAAAAATAACAAAGGATATTGGGTAATAAAAAGTTCAAGTACTATTATATCATATAATTTTCTAGGAAAAATGTATGATCCTAAATGGGACAGAATTAGAGAAGAAAACAAATACATTACTGATAATGATATATATAATTCAGTAAATGTAGATACAAAACCGGACTACCCTGGTGGAATCGATGAATTTTATAAATTTGTACAAAAAGAATATCGCGTACCAACCGAAGAAGGGCTTAAAGGTAAAGTATATGCTATATTTGTAGTTGAAAAAAATGGCGTATTATCCGGAATAAGAATTCTTCGCGATATTGGATATGGAACTGGAGACGAACTTATAAGAGTTTTAAAACTGTCTAAAAAGTGGAATCCCGCAATAAAAAATGGGCAAAAAGTAAAGTGTTTGTATTCTATTCCTTATACAGTAAATGCATCACTTGATTAAGTTATATTTAACATTGCCAAATCCCCATGAAAATGGTTCGAAAATTGTCCTGTTAGGGCTACTAAGACAAAAGCTTCAGAGAAATCTGGAGCTTTTTTGTTTTCAACTATCTTTGACAACATCCGTTGCGTTCACGAGCGGGACGCTCGCGCCAGCAGAGGTTTTTTTTTATTTTAAATTCTAATAGCTTGTTGGGCTCATATCAGCCGCGGCGGACACAGGTTCGAGTCTTCGCCGCGGCGAACTACTAAGACAAAGCTTCAGAGAAATCTGGAGCTTTTTTTTGGATTACTTTAAAAACAACTTTGCTTTCATGAGCGATACGCTCGAGCTGACAGCGACTATTTTTACTTAGTTTCCTTTTCTATTTCTTTAATTATTTCTTTAGCCGCTTTTATCTGTTGGTCATAAACTTGTACAATTTCGGTTGACATTCCTCCTAGTATATTTAATCTGGTAATATTTGAGTCATCAATTACAGATTCCATACCCTTATCAGTTACTCTTAACGATGTTTCAACAGATAAATTCCCGAAAAATTTTTCGGCATTAGCTAATCTAAGCATGTTTTGTTGATAGTATTTAAGAATTGATGATTTCAATTTTTTATTTTCTATATAGCCTATTTTTCCGCTTGACTTAAAACCATCATAATCACCAGTGGACGTTTCTCTATTAATAAATGGAGGCAAAGGGTTGATTTTTATCTTTTTTAACTCTTCATAATTTGATTTATACTGATTGACTATTTCTAAATTTTTATTAAAACTTTTCAGCCTTGTTGAATACGTTTCCATAAGAAGAATATCCTGACTCAAATCCTGATTCAAATCTGTTAAAAATTCTTTTGCCTCTTCTCTTTGATGACTTTTTTCACTCATACTATGAAACCAAATAGAAATAGTAACAGCAAAAACGATTATGCATATTTCTACTATAATTTCCTTTACTTTCTCTCCAAATGTGTGTTCTGTGTTTTTCACAGTTTTGTAAATTTTTTTTGAATGTTCCGTTATTTCTTCTTGCATTTTGTTTTTTGTAAAATGTTATTCTGTTAAAGTTGTACGCTCACCAAACACTGGTTGTGCGTTCTTTTTTTTATTTATTCTCTTCCTTGTCAATTTCTTTTATAATTTCCCTCGCTTGCTTAATAGCATCCTCATAAGGTTTTTGATTGTATTTGGTAAAATCATTAATACCTGACAAAATTATCTTTGTCTTCTGTTTTAGCACAGTTGTATTTATATCTTCATCTTCTTTTCCACTTAGTAATAAATCTACATATTTTGAAGTGAGTTTGTCGTATGATGCTTCGACATGCACTATCTGTGGAATAGTTTGCTGATAATAACTCAAAATCTGATTTCTTACGTTTTGATTTTCTATAGTATTTATTTTCCCACTAGATTTAAAGCCTTCATATCGCCCATTATTTACTATTGTATTAATGAGATTTGTACCGGATTGAATCTGTTGATGATTCGCTTTAATACTGTCTATCTTTTTTGGTGTAAGATGCAAAGCAAATGATATTTGTTGCTGTGTTTTATCTAATTTTTTTTTGGTCTCTTCTAGGTTTGAAATGTCATTTTGCAAATCTTCTTTCAACCCAATTAAAAATGTTTGCGCATCTTTATGCTCATGTCTTTCTTCGCTCCAGGAGTGAAGCCAAATTGAAAGTGAAACTGCAAATACGATGATTAAAATTTCAGCAAGTACTTCCTTTGCTTTTTCTTTAAAAGAATGGTTTTTATTGTTCATCTCTGAATAGATTTTTTTTGAGTGTTTTATTATTTCGTCTTGCATGTTTTGGTTTTGTAATTTTAACCTGGCTATTGGTGAAAGTTTATTTTAGTACGCTATTTACTTCAACGACTTCAAAATCATCATTATTTTGCAGTAAGTGTTTTAATATAGGAATATGTCCTTGTCCAAATATTAGTATAACATATTTGTCATTTGCATTTATTTGAGTAATTACATTAGCATAAATCGCTAAATTCCTTAAATACCACTCAGAAACTGCTTCCGCACCAATATAATTCTCTCCTGCTCCAACTTTTACCATATATTTTAAGTACAATGATAAATTTTTCTGCAAAAGTTCTTTTGTATTTAGATATTTTAGTATTCCGGTTATTGAATTTCGTTTTACGACACCATCTATTTCAGCCATAAAGTTTTTAGCAGTAGTACCTAATTCATTTAATAGATACAACTGATTTTTTTCTTTAGCCGTTACACCTAGTAAACTGTCCTGTTTCATTAGATACAAAACATCAACACAATTAATCTGTTTTAAATTTAATTTTTTAGCTAATCTAAAACCAATTTGCTCTCGTTCAGAAACGGTTAATTTATACCTGTTTTCTAAATATGCATTATACAAACTATCAAATTGCTTTTGCTGCTTAAATGGTTTTTCTATCATCACTTTATCAGCATTTGTTCGTTTTAAAGTTTCGGTCAATTCTTCCAGTTCCTGCTGTCTTTTAGGAGCTAAAAAATCATCTGTCTTTAATTCATGCGTATCTAAATGAGGTGTTTCGAAGTGAATTGTCCCTATTAATAAGATTTTAGTTTTTTGTTTAGATTGCTGTCCAAAAGTTGTTGTTACAATTAAAAGCGTAATTAAAAATGTAGAAAGTGTTTTAAGGAAAGTCATTTTTTTTAGATTATTTTTTATGGTTGTCATTATCCCAAATTTCTACCAAATGTTGATTAGTTATTTCTATCGCTCGAAAGTCACACACAACGTACTAGTATTACACAGTTTGCAATTAAAGAGATAAGTTTTTATTCGTTTTTTACATTGTGTACGAACTTTTCTTTTATAATGTAAGGTTACAATACTACTCAAAAAAAACAAGGAAGCCTTACGGTTTCACGTAAAGTCATTTTTTTTGTTCGATCTAAAATAAAAAAAGAAAGTATAGAATAAATAAGTCATAAAAATGATTTTAATCGAAATCTCGTCTACTTTTGCCAAATGTTAGAAATTCTTTACCAGGACGAATATATTATAGCAATTAATAAACCAAGTGGACTGCTGGTTCACAAATCATTTTATGCGCGCGATGCAAAAGTGTATGCTATTCAGGAACTGAGAAATCAAATAGGGCAACATGTTTATCCTATTCATCGTCTGGATCGCAAAACATCTGGTGTCTTGTTATTTGCCTTGGATAAGGAGACTTTGAAAATTATGAATGATCGTTTTGCCACACGCGAAGTCGAAAAAAAATATTTAGCCATTTTACGTGGCTGGTCACCTGAAGAACTAACGATTGATTATGATTTAACTAATGATGATGATATTACACAAAATGCAATAACCCACTTTCATCGTTTACAAAATGCCGAAGTTGAACTAGAATTTAATAATAGACCAACATCGCGATATTGTTTGGTAGAAGCGATTCCTGAAACGGGACGTATGCATCAATTACGAAAACATTTTAAACATATTTTTCATCCCATTTTAGGGAGCCGTCCGCATGGTTGTAACAAACAAAATAAGTTATGGCTGGAGAATCATGACCTGAAGGGAATGATGCTTCATGCACATCAATTAATTTTTAATCATCCCATAAAAAACGAACCACTAATCCTGAACGCAAAGATTAATGAAGAGTTTAGCAGAGTTGGTACTATTCTTAATTTGGATTTGAGTAGGTATGAATAGAATAATAGGTTACTAAACAAAAAAATGCGCAAAGTTCCTATAGACATTTGCGCATTTTTTCAAGGAAAAAACTTCGGAAAGCCAGAGTATTACCAAATTGTTATTCTGTCTTTCTTTGGCAAAAACATTTTATCTCCAGGTTGTACGTTAAATGCTTCATAAAAAGGAGTAGTATTCATTAAAGGGCCATTAACACGCCAATTTGGTGGAGAATGTGGGTTATTGTTAATCCACAAACGCAGGAACTCGTCTTTCATTTTTACCCTCCATATTTTGGCTATAGAAATAAAGAAGCGTTGGTCTGGAGTAAAACCATCAATTTTTGTATTCCCTTGCCCTTCTTTAGTCATTTTAAAAGCATCATAAGCAACTGCTATTCCGGCAATATCAGCCGTGTTTTCGCCAACTGTCATTGCGCCATTAATGTGTAGATCGCCTAAAACGGTATAAGTACTGTACAAATTGATAACCTGTTGTATTCTTGACTTAAACTGTGCATAATCCTCTTTTGTCCACCAGTTTTTTAAGTTTCCATCTTTGTCATATTGAGCACCCTGATCATCAAAAGTATGGGTAATTTCATGACCTATAACCATTCCTATACCTCCATAATTAAGTGCATCATCTGCATTATTATCAAAATATGGGGCTTGTAAAATACCTGCAGGAAAAACAATTTCATTTGCAGTAGGGTTATTGTAGGCCGTAACTGTTGGAACTGTAGTGTACCATTCTGATTTATCGACCGGTTTACCCAATTTTGCCAATTGAAATTGATATGCAGCTGTAGCGGCCGAAACCATATTCTCAAAATAAGTATTTCTGGCTACATGTACATTACTATAGTCTCTCCATTTATCCGGATATCCTATTTTCTTCGTCATGGCTGCCAATTTTTCTTTAGCTTTTTGTTTCGTAATGGAACTCATCCATTCCAATTTATCAATTCTTTTGGCATACGCTTTTTGCAAATTATTCACGAGGATTAACATACGTTTTTTAGCATCTTCTGAAAAATATTTCTTTACATACAATTGACCCAATGCTTCGCCTAAGTACGTATCAAGGACACTAGCCATTTTCTCGCCACGTGATTTTTGAACAGCTTGACCAGAAAGCACTTTGGTATACTCAAATGAGGCATCTACAAAAGGTTTACTTAAATCATCTGCATATCTTTCTATAGATCTTGCCTTTAAATAAATTTTCCAATTATTAATGGGGATCGTTTTTAGCAGCTTATTAAGGGCATCATAATAGGCAGGTTGAGCAACATTAATGAAATCTGTTTTAGCATCTAAATTATTCAAAAATGTAGTCCAGTCTATGTTAGGATGTCTTTTTACAAGATCTGTCACAGCCAATTTATTATAATTTGCCTGCACATCCCGAAGTTCAACTTTTGTTTTATGTGAAACGGCGAGTTGTTTGTCAATATCGTAAACCAAATTAGCATTCTTTTTAGCCTCTATGGCATTGCTGCCGGTTTGTTGAAACAAGGTAGTAAGGTATTTTTTATACGCTCCCTGTATGGCAACAGTTGATGAATCTGATTTGAAATAATAGTCCCTGTCAGGCAAACCAATACCCGTTTGATAGATTTGGGCAATGTTCATACTGCTGTTTTTATCATCTGGTCCCACTCCAAAACCTATAATAGAAGAATTGTCTACTTTTTCTTCATTAACTACAAAATTCATTAATGATGGTAAATCGCTAATTGCTTCAATTTTGGCAAGCAAGGGTTTGATAGGTGCATAACCGCGTTTGTCAATGGTTACTGTATCCATACCTGATGCATAAAAGTCTCCGACCTTTTGCTCAATACTTCCTGCTGGATTCTTGCTTTGTGAAATACTGTCCAATATTCCTTGCAGATGCATTCGTTGTGGGTAATTCATAAACATATAGGCACCAACTCCGGCTTGAGATGCGGGTATTGATACAGAATCATACCATTTGCCATTTACATATTTAAAAAAATCATTACCAGGTCGCAATGTGGAATCTATTCCAGTGATAGCAATATTTTTTTTTCCTTCATGTTTTGAACACGATGTAAAAGCTAAGAACGCGATGAATAGTATTAATGAATTTTTCATAATCTAGATTATTTCTATTAAAATGAACTGAAAACGTTTGAGGGCAGATATTTTAAAATGTATATATCCGGCATAGTTAATTTTAGCAGAACAATATACGAATTCAGTTTCTAATTCTAAAGTTTTTATAAGAATTACCACTTATAAAAACTTTAGAATTATGGGCTGATATTATCGTTAATATAATAATCCCCTGCTCTATTGAGTGCTCCTTATTCATACTGAACAATCCCGAAGATTTTCGGAATTGACTTTGCTTCATTTCACACAATTATATAATTGAGAAATAAAGACCTGATAAGGTCCGTAATTCAAAACTAATATTTTTCTGGATGTTTTTTTACTAATTAAAATTTACGCAAATTTTCATTAAAGGCGCTTCTGAAAACGGCATAAACCTAGAGAATATTCTCTCAAAAGGAAAATAATTATTATTTTTTTTACTTCTTCTTTTGAATAAAAAAATGAAAAAAAACTGCTTTACTTCCATTTTTCATCCAAAACAACGAATTATTAATCAAACAAATACATTTTAATTTCCCAAATTTGTGTACGATAGAAATTTCGAAAGATGATAATTTCGGAACAACTAAAAACAATTTCCTGAAAAATTTTTTTTGCGTATTCTAAAATTATTTGCATTTTTGCACCCGCAATAGCAAAGCAGGCCCGTTCGTCTATCGGTTAGGACGCATGGTTTTCATCCATGTAAGAGCGGTTCGATTCCGCTACGGGCTACTAGCTAACAAAAAGCTTCAGAGAAATCTGAAGCTTTTTTTATGCAATAAATTTAATCTAATTTCATGTCTGCTTAATCTCAAAAAAAGCCACTCTATGAATGAGTGGCTTTTATAGGATATAAAGAGTACTAACTCGATTTAAAAAAAGAACCAACTATTATTTAAAAAACTTTGTTCTTCATATCACTAATAATATTTGCATCTGTAAATTTTGTTCCTTTATTGCGCTTCGAGTATCCATTGTTGGTTTGGACTTCCCGTTGTGCCATTAATGCTGTATTGAACAATCTTAGTTCCACTTGTAGTGCTGCTTCCCGGATTATCCAGTACATAATGATTTGATAGATTACTTTGAATTACATATTTATTGGTGCCAGCAGGAATTAACTTCCATTGCTGATTAGTACCACTTGTTAGTGTGTACTGAATAATATTCCCGCCTAAAGTTTGTGTTCCACCTGATATGTCGAGTGCCTTATTGCTATTAGCATTGACGATCGTATAAGCCGTTCCCACGGTAGTAAATTTCCACTTTTGTCCGTTGGTGCTTACGCTGGTGCTTTGGACAAGAAAAGCACTGTTGGCAGTACTATTATTTTCAATGGCCAGGTAAAGACCGCTCGAGGCATTTTTAATTTTATACCATGTACTTCCCGATATACCAGGCGTAACCGGTACTGTTAAAGCTGGAGAAACTTGGTTAAAAATATCTGTAAGGGTAATTCTAACAGAGTAAGTACCCGAACCTAGTGTACTGTTAATGGTAGCGGATCTTTTTTGAGGTAACACTTCATTCACCGCACTCACTACCACTCCCGAAGGATCAAGCAATTCTACTTTCGAAGAGAATTGCGGGCTCTTGGTTGAAACGTTGGTCCAGTTTACCGTTACGGTATTCCCGCTACTAATGGCTGTGGCTCCTTGCAGCTGGCCAACAGTTAAAACAGGAGCGGTGCCCTGATTGCTTTGCGCCGGAAGTGATAATGTACGTCCTGTGCCAAATGCTGCGCTGGGCTGGACATTCCCGCCATGCTCCATAAAATAAGCATCTTCTGTCGCATCATAGCCCGAGTTGAAGGCCCTGTCGTATATACCATTTCTGCCTTCATCACCGGCATTGGCACTAAAACTTCTACTGGTGTGCTTTTCCCAGGTATTGTTTATGCTTAGATTCCAGCAATCTTTAAAAAAAGCTTTCCTCACAAAACTACCATCATGAGCTGTATTAGTTCCATCCCAATTCTCTAAAAAGGCGTCGTTGCCCGCTCCTAAAAAAGTGGTACGCTCAGGAATAGCCAATGTAGAAGTATGAAACCAGACTCCGGTGCTTTGATTTTGGATAAAGGTACCGATGTACAATTTTCCATTTAATTTCCATGCTCTTAAAGCGATATTATACCAGGTATTAAGAGTCCATTGGTAAGGATTAATGGTTTTGTACCCATCACCCTCTCCACCAAATCTGCTGCTTATAGTTCCATCAGCGGTGTAAGCCACTTCAGAATAAATTCCTCCCAGGGTGTTGGGATCCCAAAGCGAAGAAATCAGAATATTTGGGGTTCCAAAAGAAGTATCGGGTGTTTGTTGCAGCCCGGCATAACCTCCTGAATAATTATGAACTGAGAAATATTCTGTATTGGCCGATTGTGTGATTTTTACTTTGTGCAGTTTAAGAATAGCATCTGAGGCAAAAGAAAAATAAAGGTGTTCTGATGGAGCCGCATTCTCGCCACTTACCTTTGCGGTCTTGGCTGCATTTTGGCCCGATTCGGCTAGTGGTAGGCTTTTAAGTGTGTTGTCTTCCTGACAAGACATCAAAGTGCAAAAAAGAAACAACAGAGCCGTCAAAGGCCGCGGAAAAAAAATGGTTAATTTCATAGTTTTAAGGTTTGTTAATGGTTACTATTATTTTATTAATGCATAAAAAAATACAATTCATTATTTTTCAAAAAAACGTATAACACTGAAGACGATAAAATTGTAATTATGTACCCCAGCTATATTTTATTTGTTTTACTCTACGCCCCATAAAACCTCTTAAAGTTCTATTTAAATATCCCTATTTTTATTTCTCTCTCCATAGACATTTCCTGTAAACAACCCTATTGTAAGACGACCTCAAAACAACAGCCTTCTACGTATTTATTTCTATTTTAAAAATATCGTAAAACCGCAATAAAAACTCATTAAAACCATATTTATCATAACAAAACATAAGAATATACTCCTATTTAGCAGCTAAACTATATATTTTTTATTAATAAAAAAAGAAAAAGACAAATATATGTGTTCGAGCACATTAATTTAATGTGCTCGAACACATATAAATCAGGAGTTAGCCACTATTTTTTGATTTTGTGAAAATTTTCGTCTTTTATCAATTGAAAGAAAAATAACACATTTACTTCATTGGTTACCACTTAAAAAAAAAGCCACTCTTTAAATGAGTGGCTTTAATCGAATATGAAGAGTACTAACTCTATTTAAAAAAATAACCGATTGTTACTTGAAAAACTCTATTCTTCATATCACTGTTAATAACATATGTATTGGCACTAGCATCTTTAAATATATCCGAATAAGAAATGTTATATCTTAAATCTGCATAAAATTTATTCTTAAACTGATAACCTAGTCCAAAATTTACAGAAGTGTCGATACCATTTGCATAATCAGACAAATTGAAAGATTCATGATTTTCATAACCCAAAAAGTTATCCTGATATTTGTTATTGGCTTTTAATAAAATTCCGATTTGTGGCCCAGCCTGCACGCTTAATCCTTTTACAACATAATATTTTAACATTACCGGAATGTTTAAATAATTTAATTCGATTGTGCTTTTATAGTGTGAATTGACAACATCTATATCTGAATAAGAAAATTTCATTCCTTGTTGGCTGTATAATACTTCGGGCTGAATTGCAAAGTTTTTTGCTAAAGGAATTTCTGCCATTAATCCAGCGGTAAAGCCTGTTCTGTCAGATGAATCTAATTCACTTTCATCAGAAGTAAGACTGGAAATATTTAAACCTGCTTTTACACCCAATTTTACCTTGTCGGTTTGAGCTGTAACGATTGCACAAAACATGAGTGTGCATAAAACTAGCATGGATTTTTTCATGATACTTGTTTGTTTTTAAGATTGGCAACTCTAAAAATTAGAGTTGCCAATTCTATCTGTAATTATGTTATTTCTTAATAATCTTAGCTGTATATCTTTTTCCATTCACAGTACAGTCTAAAACATAAACACCTGTAATCAATTGACTTACATCTATACTTGATGGCATTGAAGTATAGTTTTTACTCCATAAAGCAGCACCATCCGTTGAGTAAATTTTAATTTCTGTTTTACCTTCAACCTGATCTGCTAAAAAGATATTTACGTTATCTGCAGCTGGATTTGGGAAAACTCTAAAAGCATTAGTTATTTTTCCGATAATCAAACCTTTAGATTCAATTGGTGCCGACATACTATTACATCCGTTACTGTTTGTCGCCTGAAGAGTATAGCTTCCTTCCCAAATTGTGGCAACTGTTTTTTGAGTTGCATTTGGCAATGGTCTTCCATTTAAATACCACTGATAGCCTGCTGCATCTGCTGAAGCCACTAATTTATTTTCATCTAAAAGCTGAATCTCCGGAACAGTATTTTCAAGAATAGAAATACTAGTTTTGAAGATTTTACCTAATCCGCTTTCATTGTAAACGGTTACATAATAATCTCCGCTTTCTGTAGTAGTATAAGTTGGCTCTGTAGAACCATCAAACCATTCGTAAGCTTTGTAATTACCTGGATTTAAAACCACTTCCGGACCACAAACATCTCCACTTGCCAATTCAGATTCAAAAGTATCGAATACAACTTTTACAGTTTCAGAAACCGTACAACCATTCTTTAATATAGCAGTTACAGTATAATCTCCTGCTGTACTTACTTCAATGTCATTTGTTGCAGCACCAGTATTCCATTTATATGAAGCAACTACCAACTCACGGTCTAAAAAATTAGTTTCTGCGTCGATATACAAGGTTTTATCTGCATATCCATGAATAACAGGAGTGTCAAATATTTTGAAATCTGAAGATACTCCCTGATAAGCATAATTTTTAACGATGTTATTTTGTGTGATAATATCATTTTCCAATTTTGCATTAATCGTAAATACATGCGAATCTCCACTTTCATCTAATTTAGGCTGTTTTTTGAAAGTATATTCAATGCTTTCTCCAACAGGAATTCCTGATGTTACAATTTCTGAAATAGCTTCTCCTGTATTAGAATAATCTAAATCTAGTTGAATTGAATTTTCTGCGATCGGCTTTTGTCCTTCATTTTTCAGCTTAACTTTTACTTCGCTATTGCCGCAAATGTCTTTTGGGGACAAAATTTGCAATGAGACATCCAAAACTTTTTCACTTATTACCTTTAAATCATCAAGAACCAGGTAAGAGTAACCATCAGATTTAGCGTGTCTCAAACGTAGCATTACTGATTGACCAGCATATTTGCTAATATTAACTACACCTTTTTGCCACTCCGTATCTTCATAAGTTCCCTGGGTAACATTTCTCCAAATTTCAGTCCATTCTCCATCTACCGGTTTAACATCAACAATTAAAACATCATTGACATTGCTTTGCATTGCATAATAAAATTCTAAAGCTGTAGAATTTGCTGATAACTTGTAAAGTGGTGAAACCAATTCTGAGTAATAGTAATAACCTTCTAATTGACTGTATAAAAGTTGTCCATTAGTATCTCCCGTGCGATCATTCATAGGAAGGGTCAAATAAATATTATCAGTCGTAGTAAGAGCTCTCCAAGGATAATTTTCATCACTTTTATTGGATACGAATCCTTTTGATCCAAATATTGAACCCTGAGTTACGGTTGAAAAATTTTCTGTGCTCAATTCAGAAGCTTTTTCCACTACCTGAAACGAACCTGTCATGGCCTGTGCAATTGCTGCACCATCTGCAAGTGTTTTTACTTTAATTTCGTAATTCCCTGCTGCTAATTTTGGAAGACCATTTATTTTATAAACAATAGTCTGGCCAACCAAAATTTCATCGTTTTTCTCTAATATTACCGGAGCACCGACAGCTGTTCCGTTTTGAGTGATTTGATATTCAACTTTAACTTTATTAATTGTGTTGTATGCTAAATTCTTAACACTTACAAAAAATTCACTTGAAGGTGCATCCTCATAAACAGTTTCTGCAACACTAAAATCAGATAATCGTAAATAATCTTTTTTCTCTTTAATTTCAATATTATCCACAGCAAAACCATTAGCAAACAATCCATTGTCATTATGTTGAAATGCAACCTGCACACATGATTTTCCTGCGTATGGCGTTAAATCTACATCATATTCCCACCACGCGCCATAATAGGGCATATGAAAGACTTCTGTCCAGGTTTCTCCTCCATCGGTACTGACTTTTACATAACCGTCAGACCAATGCTGTGAGTCTCCATAACCATCAAAAGATAGATGTGCTTCTTTGTAATTTGTTAAATCAAATACCGGCGAAACCAGCATATCATTTGCAGCATCACAATTACATTTGTCATCATTACTAGCCATAAAATGAGTATGATCATCAAGAAACCATCCCGGAGATCCTAAATCAGCACGTAATCCTTGCTGCCATCCCGCAGATCCCTTGTTTTCAGAAGTTCTCCAGCCTTTATACTTGCTTGCATCTTCAAAGTCCATTTTATACGGAAGTACAGCGACTTTCATATCTTCATTGTTCCAATTATCGTATGCAAAAGTTACAGCATTGTTGCCTTGTTTAACATCCCTTGTCATGTCTTCCGGGAAAACAGAAATACTAATGGTATGCTGTCCCACATTTTGCAGGTTGATATTTGAAATAGAATACGTTAAAGTATCTTTAAACTTTGCGAAATTTAAAGTTGTTTTCTCTGTTTTTGAAAAAACTTCGTTTTTCAAAGCATCAAGAACTTTAGTTGTAACATTCACCACCTGACTTGTTGTAGCGAAATTGTTTGTAATTTTAGCACTTATCGTTACGTTGGTATTGTCAACAGAACATTTGCCTGCATCTAATTTTGCAGATAAAACTTCTAAATCGTAAGGAGCATCGCTAACTAGAATATTATCAACGAATCCTCCTAAAAAGCCATCGTTATAGTCATCTGTTTTTATATGGAAACGAATTGCAACTTTTTTTCCGGCAAGATCATTTAAACGCATTTGGTAAGGATCTTTCTTCAGTTGTGTATTTACACCTGTAAACCAGCCGCCTTCTGTATCATCATAATGCAATGTTTCAGGATAATTAACATTCTCCACTTTTTTCCATGTTGTACCCTTATCCTCAGAATATTCAACAATTAAACCATCATAACCCTTATGAAATAGATAATATAAATCAAACTCAATATAGGGAGAAACAACATTTGTAAAGTCAAAGATTGGAGATTCTAACACAAAATCAGAATTAAGAGCCATTTTACCATTTCCTCTTATGTCTGTAGTTGCCCAGATATACTGTGATTTCGTAGTTCTAAACGAAACAGGATAATTCTGGAACAAATATTTCTGAGTTCCGCTTAATGCCTTTGTATTCCAGCCTCCTGGAGTTCTTTCAAATCCTTCAGAATACGGAAGCTGTGTTACTATACCGCTATATGCCGCATTTAAGATACTATTATTTGTAGTTATTGGATCCTGAGTTAAAGTAACATACCCTTCGTAAGTATGCAGACCAAGTGCTGATAAATCAATAGATGTATCAAAAGTAACTGTCATCTCAGATTTCCCTTTAAAAGCGGCCTCCAGTGTAACATCTTTCCACACTGTAACACTTCCTGCTTTTGTATCTGTATAACCAACTTTTAAAACAGTGCCGGCTGGAATATCCTGACAACCTAAGTTAGTAAAAGTAATGGCTGGTGTATAATTTGCTGTAAGTGCATCACCTGTATACATTGGAAGATCCAGTGCTGTTACTTTGATATCAAAATCTTTCTCTGCAATTGGGACAACGATATTTGAAACAAAAGAATATCCGTCTTTTGCACCAAATTCTTCAATAGGTTTTAAATCAAGTTTTACTTCTACATAATTGATAGCTCCGCCTTTTTGGTAAGGAATTGTAGCTTGAACTTTTAGAGTTGTTTCTTCGCCTGGCGCTAAATCTTTAGCAAAAGATATTTTACCATCAGTTTCATAGAAAGTTATCATTCTTCCTAAGGCACTTGCCATTGCTCTTAATTTAAAATTCAGAACTTCATCCGCTTTAATAACGGTAGCCCCAGTATTTCTAATGGTTACATAAAAAGGTTCATCTCCATTTAATGGTCCGCAAAGTGTTGAAGGGTTTTCAACCGAAATAACTGCTATCTGATTATCAGAATAAGCTGTACCAACACCAACTGCATACCATGCATTTGTAATTTGTTTATACTCTTCAGAACCTAAGCCAAACAAATCTTCGGCAGCCATTAAAGTGGCCATACGCATGTCGCTAAAATTTGAAGATGGCGATAAATATTCTGTAAGCGTTATATAGGCCAATTTTTCAGCTTTAGCAAGACCAATAGGCTTTATGCTGTAACTGTTATTAAGATCATTAACTCCTTCACCTCCTTCAACTAAAAGATAATACCAATAATTGGTAATTCCGCTGTTGATGTGAACACCTCCATTATCATAATTAATATTTGCCGGACTTATCCAGTTTGTTCCACCATAAGTATCAGGCTGACCCTGAACTTTTGGATTAGACATACTTCTTAAACTTCCGTGTGAATATAATTCGTCTCCTAATAACCAAATATCATATTTAGAGTCTTTTCCAGCATAAAATTCTATCGAAACCCCAAAAATATCACTAAACGATTCGTTCATTGCACCTGATTCTCCCTGATAAATTAATCCGGCAGAGAACTGTGTTACAGCGTGCGTTAATTCGTGACCTGTTATACCTAAACTTACATAAGGCGTGTTATCACCATCTCCAAATTGTGTCCATCCTCCAGTCCATGAAGCGTTTTCAACTTTATTTCCTAAATGCGCAAGACCAAAAATGGTCATTCCTTTGTCATCGACACTATTACGGTCAAATTTTTCTTCGTAATACTCTACAGATTTTTGTAATCCCCAATGAATGTCAATTGCCGCTTCATCGTGATCTTTATTATATAAGTCATTCCAATTATTATCTTCATCAACATATTCTGTAAGTATTTCATCTGAAGGAAAATCTGCATGATTCATATTTAAAGTATAAATTGGCACACCATACTTACCTTGCAAAGACTCTAAATGATACCCATCAGCATATTGTTTGGTATTAAAAGTGACATTTCCAGCGTAGCGAGCTTTACCTTTACCAATGTTTTGCCCTGCAATATGAACATCTCTGCTTAAATCAATTTTCAGGATTATTTTTCCTGAATCAGCATCTACATACATTGTCTGACTTGATTGCGGATTAGTAGCAAAAATATCAAATTTCCACGCCAGGTGATATTCTTTCAATTCAGAAGAAAAATTTGGTCCAACGTAAACCAATTCCCCTTCTGGTTTTGTTTTTATTTCTTTATGAACTAAAGCAGATAGTTTTTTACTCTGCCATACATATTCTTTTGCATTTACCATTTTAAGGGCATTCTCAAGAGCCTGAGAAGCATTTACTTTGTATTTGCTGTTTGTTGGCAAATTTTTGCTGATCTCACCAAATGCATCAATCTTTGTTTTGTTTTCTCTAACCTTATAAACTGCACCCTCTACAGGAACAGAATTATGGATTTGCTGATAAGTCGCCAAACTTCTGCCATGTTTATCAGAAACTGATTTCAATTGCATTCTGTCTGTACCAGCCAATTCAAAATCGGCTTTTTTAACCTCAAATACATTTCGAATCGTTAAATTTGAAGACTTAGCAAAAGACCTAACTTTTGTAGTATCCTTACTTTGAGCACTTTTAGCCGTTAAACTACCAGAGTTTTTATCAAAAAGTTTTTGACTTGCTTTTAATTGTTTATAAACAGCATCACTTTCTTCCTGAGAAAGCGTCTGGCCTTTTATGCTTTTTTGAGTTAATGGAAGACCGGCCTCATCATCCTGATTGACATTTTGATCAGTTGTTTTCTTAGAAGACTGATCCTTTTTTTGAATTGCTGCAGGCGATTGTATTGCCGTTTGCACATTACCACTTTTGCTTTTTTGCAAAGGAGACTGAGCCATTCCTGCGGAACAGATCAAAAAACCTAACAAAAGAAACAAATACCTGGGTTTAGAGTAAATCTGGTTCATTTTTTTAATTTAAGGTTAATATTAAGGTTGTTGAATTATAATTAAATGCGTTTAATAGATTAAATAAGAAGGCACAAAAGCAAATCCCAAGAATCAATTTGGAGGCTGATTCCTTGAATTTGCTTTCGTTATTTTTTGTATGATTTTTAAGAGTGCGCTCTTTTTTGTTTGTGCTTCGTCTAAAAGTTCTTCCAAACTTTTAACGGGTTCCTTTTTTTTATTCGTATTCATCAAACCGTATTTATAATAGATTTGGTAAATATAGAATGACAGTATCGGGCACTAAAAAAAAGGAGTAATGCAAAAACACTCAGTGCTAAAAAAGGACTACTTATAAAACACTCATTTCAATGTAATCATAAAGTAATCAAATGGTTAATTTTAAAATTATTTTAAAATTAATCATGCTTAAAAGTGTTCAAATAAGTAGAGAGATTTACTTTTTCGTTCGTTAAATCAAACTTTTTGCGAAGTCGGGTTCGGGCATTTTCAATAGATTTAAAAGATTGCCCGGTAATTTGAGAAATTTCTTTTGTAGTTAAATCCAAATATAAAAGAGCACAAAGTCTGCGATCTTTTGGAGTAAGTGAAGGATAATCGACGGTAAGTTTATCAAAGAAAGATTTATGGACCTGCTCAAAACTTATTTCAAATTCTTTCCAGATATCAGTATTTAAATCTTTTTCCAAACGTTTCAAAACAATGTCAATTGCATGCTGCATTTCTTTGTTTGTTGTTTGGAGTTTTATCTTTTTCAGATCAGTCAAAATCTCATTGATATTATCTGTACGATTAATTTCCGACATCGCTTTTCCGACCAAAACCATATTTTTTGCTTCAAGACTTTGCTTTAATTCCTGCTGCTTGGCTTTTAATTTTTCTTTTTCGAGCTGATTTTTTATATTCTTGTTTCGATATCTTATTAGTAAAATAATCAAAACCAAAATACCTACAACCATTATCAATCCCACTACATAATATTTAAATCGCTTTTTTTCTTCCTCTAACGATCTTATCTGGGTACGAACTTTATAGTCTTGCTCCAATCTGATTCTCTCCAGATTTACAGCCTTCTGCTCAATATTTATACTATCGCTTATGGTATTGTATTTCTGAAAATAAAAAACAGCATTTTTATAGTCCAGCTTTTCTAAGTAAGCCTCATAAAGTATTTTATTTAATCTTAAACCCGAAAAACTAAATACATTTTCTTTTGAAAACTCCAATGCCTGTTTTGCATTTACAATAGCATCATCAAGATTTTTTTCTTGTAATTTGTATTCTGAAAAAGACCCGTGAATAAAAGATCTTAATGAATTATCAATTGGAGTATTGATTAAAGAAAAAGCTTTTTCAAAGTAAATATTGGCATTTTTCTGATCTTTTTTTGAAGCATAGGCCCTCGCCAGATTGGTATAGACATACGCTGTTAAAGTATTATTTTTTAATCTTTTTGCTATAAAATCGGCCTTGTGAAAATAATATAAAGAGGAATCTACGTTTTTCCCCAGATATATGGTACCGATATTGTTTAAAATCTTTAACAATTTGTCCGATTCCTTTTTAGATTTTTGGTAATGATATACATTCAAAAAATACCGGAGTGCCTTTTCTTCATTATTACTTCCTGCATAAACAATGGCAAGATTATTCTCCATCTTAAAAATTTCCTCTGTTTTATTGCTGCTTTTATAAATTTCATAGGCTTTTAAGTAATATTGAAGTGTAACATCTAACACATCTTTGGAACTATATATACTACCGGCAGTTTTATAAACCTGAGCTAAAAGAAGGTCTGAATTAGTTGTTTTTTTTGCCTCCGCTTCTGCTAATTCCACATATTTTACTGCTCTGTTCCAATCAGAATCCTGAAGTTTAACGGCAATTTTAAGGCACAGATCAACCTTTTTCTCATGGTCATCAATGGTGTTTAACTTATCGATTAATTCTTTTGTTGAAGACTGAGAATAAGAAATTAAAGTAAAAAAAATAAGAAGGAGTGATAATAAACGAGCCATCGCGGTAAACTATAAAGATGGCTTCAAAATTAAGGAAAATAAATGTTGAATTTACAAATAAAAAAAATGGCAAGTGTTAAAAGCAATTTATAGTTAGTAAATTTAATTTGCATGAAAAATTTAGTGTGCTCGAACACATTTTTATTCATTTTCGTTTTTTTATTGAAAAATAACCTATATATTCGTCATCAAAATCCAAATATCCTTGCTTTATTTTCAAATTAAAAGGACTCAAACCATGATTTTAATTCAATTTTTAACTTTTTACGAAATTTATTTAAGTTGTAATAATAGAAATCAAAACTAAGCTGTCAAAACAAAAATTAAAGATGAATTACAAACATTTTCTGATCCTTATAAGCCTTTTTTTCGTGTCAATGCAGGCACTTCCACAATCTAAAATGACGAAGTCAGATTCGATTTTTTTCGTCGAAAAAACTGTGTTTGTTCCTGGCATTTCAAAAGCAACCTCAACGTACAAAACGCCAATATGTCCTGAAGGTTTTAATTTGGAATTGATAGGCTCAGATAATCTTTCGGTTATAACCAAATCAGGAACTATTTTTACTCCGTTGCATGACATGACGGTTCATCTTTTATTTAAAGCAATTAAAAAAGACAACGGTTCTTTTATGGAAATCCCATATGCTGTAAACGTTGAAGGAACTCATAATAATCAGGGAAAGAATGCCAAACCTTTTGTGATTCCGTCCTTGAGGGAATGGCATGGTGATGAAGGAAATTTTACTTTGACTACAAAATCAAGAATTGTAATCGATGCAAAACAGGAAGCAACATTGACACAGGCTGCAAAAATCTTTCAGGACGATTTAGATAAACTTTGCGCTATAAAACCAAAAATTCTTGTAGGCAAGCCAAAAGCCGGGGATATTTTTATTTCGTTAGATGGAAAGAATGACGAATTGGGAGCGGAAGGTTATTCTCTTTCTATTCGCGATTATGTATCTATAAATGCTGCTCAATATAAAGGTGCTTTTTGGGGAACACGTACTATTTTGCAAATATTAGAACAAGATGCAAAACATTCTTCTCTGCCTAAAGGGATTTCAAGAGATTATCCAAAATATGAAGTAAGAGGTTTTTTATTAGATGTTGGAAGAAAATATTTTAAGATTGAGTTTTTAAGAGATTATGTAAAGTTGATGTCCTACTATAAAATGGGCGATTTTCAAATTCATTTGAGTGATAATGGCTTTGCAAAACATTTTAACAACGACTGGGATAGTACGTACAGTGGCTTTAGGCTGGAAAATGAACGGTATCCAAATCTGCCTACAAAAGGAGAATTCTACACCAAAAAAGAATTTATAGATTTACAACTATTGGCCGAGCATTACGGAATAAATATTATTCCTGAAATTGACGTTCCTGCGCATTCTCTAGCCATTTCCAAAGCATTCCCACAAATTGCCAGTAAAGAATTTGGAAAGGATCATTTGGATATCAAAAATCCCGAAACGTATACCATTGTAGAAAATATATTCAGAGAATATCTGGAAGGAGAAAATCCTGTATTCCGTTTTAAGGAAGTGCACATTGGAACAGATGAGTATGCCAAAAAAGAAGCTGAACCCTTCAGAAAATTCACAGATCATTTTATAAAATATGTACAAACGTTTGGTAAAGATGTAAGGGTTTGGGGCGCCTTGACACATGCTGAAGGGGTTACCCCGGTTACCTCCAAAGGCGTAACCATGAATGCCTGGTACAACGGTTATGCTGATCCTTTGAAAATGAAAGAATTGGGTTATCCGCTTATCAGTACACCAGATGGTTTTCTGTATATTGTACCTGCTGCAGGCTATTATTACGATTATCTGAATTTGAAATATTTATATGAAAAATGGGAACCGGTAGCCGTTGGCGATGTAGTTTTCAAGATGGGAGACCCTTTTATTAGAGGTGGAATGTTTGCGGTATGGAATGATATCCCTACAAATGGAATTACGGCTCAGGATGTTACAGACAGGGTTTTTCCGGCGCTGCAAGTATTAAGTGAAAAAATGTGGAGCGGAGAAAATAAAACGATAAGCTTCGAAAATTTTTCAGATAAAGTTAAATTTATAAATGAAGGTCCGGGAGTGAATTTGAGAGGGGAAATTTCCGGTAAAGATGCTTTGGTTGTCAATTACGAAATGAGAGGCAACAACAAGGATATTAAAATTATAAACCAAGTTGCCTATGAAAAAGAGGGAGACAGGAAAGTTTTAAATTTTAAGAGCAATAGCAGTCAGGCAAAACTTCCTTATTCCGAAATTGGATATAATTACACCGTCATTTTTAAAATTAATCCATCAGAAAACAATACTGATGACTCGGTAATTTTTCAATCGAATCATGCATCTGTAAAATTAAAACAAGGCAAAACGTCTAATTTTGGTTTTTCGCATGAGGGAAAAGATTATGATTTTGGAGTTGCAATTCCTGAAAAGAAATGGAGCACCATTGCGGTTTCTGGAGATAATAACTCAACCACTTTATATTTAAATGGTAAGCTGGTTAAAAAATTAGAACGAGAAAAAATTCAAGTGGGTACCAAAACCGATTCGATTTACATAATGAAGACCTTATTTTTTCCATTAGATCAAATTGGCGACAGTAAGAATTCCTTTATTGGAAAAATGAAGGACTTAAAAGTATTCAATCAAATCTTATCTGAAGTACAAATTCAGGCTATAAAAGAAGAGGAATAATTATTTTATAAATTAGAAATTTATGAGTACCATTTTAAAAACAATACTGACTTGCTTGATAACAAGTGTACTCTTTGCCCAGCAAAAACCAAATATCATTTATATCTATGCCGATGATTTGGGGTATGGAGAATTAGGCTGTTACGGTCAGAAAGTAATTAAGACTCCCAATATTGATAAACTGGCATCAGAAGGAATAAAGTTTACACAGCATTATGCCGGTGCACCTGTTTGTGCTCCTTCACGATGTATGTTAATGACGGGTAAAAATGCCGGTCATGCGTATATTCGTGGTAATTTTGAGTTTGGTGATTTTACCGATGAAAATGAAAAAGGACAATTGCCTTTAGAAGCAAAAGCTTTTACGGTTGCCGAATTATTGAAATTAAAAGGATATACAACTGCTCTTGTAGGTAAATGGGGTTTAGGATATAATGAGACCGAAGGAATGCCAACCAAACAAGGGTTTGATTATTTCTATGGCTATTTTGACCAAAAGCAATCTCATAATTTTTATCCTTCGCATCTTTGGGAAAGTTTTGGTGATGCTTATCTAAACCAAAATACAAAGGGTTATACGGTGAAAGATGATTTAGGACAACCTTACATCTATGTACACAGCAAAGCATTAGATCCAAAAATGGCTACTCCTGCTGATTTTGATGCTTTCAAAGGAAAAGCATATGCTCCTGAAAAAATGACCGAGAAAGCAATCGGATTTATTGATAAAAACAAAGAGAAACCGTTCTTTTTGTATCTGGCTTATACGCTCCCTCACGTTTCTTTGCAAGCTCCGGCTGAATGGATTAATAAATACAAAGGACAATTTGATGAACAGCCTTATTATGGAAACAATGGCTACGCTCCTACGCTATATCCAAAATCGACTTATGCAGCAATGGTTTCTTATCTGGATGCTCAGGTCGGAATAATTCTCGAAAAAATAAAAGCGCTTGGCTTAGACGATAATACAATTGTAATGTTCAGCAGTGATAACGGCGCAACGTTTAAAACTGGTGGTTTCGATCCGGCCTATTTCAACAGTATGGGCGGATTACGAGGTACAAAAGGCGATTTGTACGAAGGTGGAATACGTATCCCTTTTATTGCAAAATGGCCAGGCAAAATTCCGGTTGGCAAAACGAGTGATTTGATTAGTTCTCAAATTGATTTTTTTGCTACAATGGCTGATTTAAACGGTCAGAAGAAAACCGATACTGATGGAATTTCATTTTTACCTGAAATAACAGGAACATCAAAAAATCAAAAAAAGCACGAATACCTGTACTTTGAATTCTCAGAAAAAACAGGTCAGGTTGCTGTTCGCCTCGGAGACTGGAAAGGTGTCAAAAGCAACATGAAGAAAAACAAAAATGCTCCTTGGGAAATCTACAATCTTAAAACTGACGAAAGAGAAGCTGTAGATCTTGCTACACAACATCCCGAATTAGTAAAAAAGTTTGAAGAAATAGTAAAGAAAGAGCATACTCCCGTACAAGTTAAAGAATGGGAATTCATTAACTAGTGAGATAAAACTTCAGAGAGATCTGGAGTTTTTTTCAAACCTTTTCAAATCAAATGTAATTAATTAAAAATCAAATAAATACAATCTTTACACACGAGAAATTGAATTTTTAGAACAAAAAACTTCGTTTAATGATTGACATTTTTCTTTCCTTTTTCCAGAAATCTTTCTTTTTATAGATTTAAAATCAGATTTGAATTTAGGCGCATAAAATTTAAGCAAGCTTAGTCTTACATATAAAACCTAATTTGATTACTGGTATGGTCATCAGAGCACTATTTTTTTTATTGCTAATAAAATTTTCTGAAAAATTAATTCTGATACTATCTTATCCACTTTTGAAATTTTAAAAAGTGATCCTTTTGGCGTAAATATTTTATTCTGATAAATAAAATATTGAATAAAGGCCATTACTTTCTAAAAACTATCATTATTGCCTTATATTCATATATTACCCACTTTTATTTCCATATTACCCAAAAACACAACCGTTTTTTATGCATATTTTAAAAAACTGGTAGGTACTGGTATGTGCTGACGAAGAAACATTTCTAATTTTGGTTTTCACATTTATCCATCTTTCACGAAAACGAGAAAGTAAATTACTAACCAAAAACCATTATTACAAAACATGAAATTATTAATCAAAGACAAACCAAAAACCGTTTGGCTTACTTCTGAAATCTGGAAGTTTACCAAATTGACACCTGGATTTCTGTTAGCTATGACCCTGCAAGTTTCTGCAGCAACAGAATCAAAAGACAGCAATTTTTTCCTGAGGTTAAACAACACTCCATCCACGGGGAGCACAGAAACAGGAACAAAGAATGAAACTATTTTATCAAACTTTCAAAAAACGGTCAAAGGTACCGTAACGGGCTCAAAAGGAGAACCCCTGCCTGGCGTTAATATACTTGTAAAAGGGACTAATAACGTCGTGACTACAGACTTCGACGGTAAATTCTCCATTGATGTTCCGGACTCTAATAGCATTCTTGTTATCTCATTTACCGGTTTTGTAACTAAAGAAGTTAGAGCCACAGACGGTTTAAACATTCAACTGGAAGAAGAAAATCAAACCTTAAATGAGGTCGTTGTTGTGGGATACGGTACTCAGAAAAAAGCCTCTACAACGGGTGCAATTGCTTCTATCAAAGGAGGCGTATTAACACAAAATGCATCTGCAAACGTTTCAAATGGTATCGCAGGACGTATGTCTGGTGTTATTGCCAATAATCGTTCCGGAAGACCTGGTGATGACAGCTCAAGCCTTTTGATCAGAGGATTTAACTCTTTTGGAGGTGGAACCAGCCCTCTGGTAGTCGTAGATGGTATTCCGGATCGCGATTTAAACAGAATCAATCCGGATGATATTGAATCGGTTACTGTTTTGAAGGATGCATCGGCAGCAATTTATGGTGTTCGATCTGCAAATGGAGTAATCTTAGTGACGACGAAAAGAGGTAAAGTTAGTGCGCCAACGATCAAAATTGATGGTTCTTATGGAATTCAGCAATTAACCCGTATGGACGAAAAAGTAAATTCATGGCAATACATGACGTATTACAACGAACTTAATGCTCACAAGGGAACCACACTTCCATATGCACAATCTGAAATAGACAAATACAAAGCCGGAAATGATCCTAATTATACCAGCACCAATTGGCTTAAGGAAGTTTATAGAAAAGATGCACCGCAATCGAACGTTTCTATGTCCGTAAATGGTGGTACGGAACAAGTGAAATATTTCTTTTCTGGTCAATATTTAAACCAAGAAAGTAATCTTAGAAACAGCGATGAGCGCTACAGACAGTTCAATCTTAGATCAAATATTGATGTTAATATCTCATCCAACTTAAAAGTAAACCTTGATATTGCGACACGAAGAGAAGACCGAAATTACCCGGCGGTAAGTATAGGAAGTATCATGCACGAAACTGTTAGTATGTATCCTTTTATTCCGGCTTATTGGAAAAATGGCCTACCATCTTCAGGAATTTCAAACGGAAGAAACCCTATTTTAATGTCTTCTTCAGCCGCAGGTTATGACAAAGTAATTAATCTGATCGTAAACCCAAAAATAGGTTTTGATTTAAAATTACCAAAAATTACGGAAGGCCTTTCTCTAAGCGGATATGCAGCATTTGACTACAATGTTCGCAGCGAAAAGAAATTTACAAAACCCTGGGATGCTTATGCTTACGACAAAACAAATGATAGTTACAATAATGTAAAAAACAGTACTAGTATAACAAGCGTTATGCAGGACGAGCAAATTACCAATCAAAATACCTATTTCGCGAAATTAGCCTACGATCGTAAATTCAACAAGCACAGTGTTAATGCGTTTGTAGGTTACGAACAAACTACAACAGACAAAACAGAAACTTATGCTTACAGAAGAGATTTACTGAGCGATAAATTAGACCAAATTTTCACAGGAAGTACTAAAGGGCAAAACGCAACAGGCAGTGCTTATCAGGACGGAAGAGAAAGTTATTTAGGACGCGTTGCTTATAATTTTGATAACAAATATTTTGCTGAAGTTTCTGCCCGTTACAACGGATCTTTTAATTTCCCTTCTTCTACCCGTTGGGGCATGTTTCCTTCTGTATCTGCAGGTTGGAAAATATCTGAAGAAGACTTTTTCAAGAATAATATCAAAGCAATCGATCAGCTAAAAATTAGAGCTTCATGGGGGAAAATGGGTAATGATGATATGAGAAGCGGTAATCAGCTAAATCAATATCTTTTCTTAACAAGATATCAGCTAATTACAGATCAACAGCTGTACAGTTATTTTGGTTCAGATTATACGTTAAACAATAGTATCTATCTTTCAGCAACTCCTAATCCTAATATTACCTGGGAAGTTCAGGATTCAAAAAACATCGGGTTTGATTTTGGATTTTTCAATAATAAACTGACTGCTACTTTTGATTATTTCAGCAATAAAAGATCTGATATTTTAACAGCAAGAAATGCATCTGTTCCAATTTATACAGGATTGGCGCTTCCTAAAGAGAATATTGGAGAAACGGTTAACAGAGGTACTGACTGGTCTGTAAATTATGCCGATATGAGTCACCAATTCAAATACAGTATTGGTTTAAACTTTACGTATGCACAAAGTGAAGTGTTGTTTCGCGACGAAGCACCTAATATCCCTCAATGGCAAAAATCAACGGGAAAAGCTATTGATTCCTGGATGGTTTACCAAACCAATGGCATTTATCGCACACAGGCAGATGTTGACAATTCAGCACATTTTGAAGGAGCCAAACCTGGAGATCTTTGGGTAAAAGATACAGACGGAGATGGTAGTATAACGACTAATGACCAGGTTAGAATTCCGGAATCGGCTACGCCAAAAATCGCTTACGGTATTCCGATGAGAGCGGAGTATAAAGGATTCTCAATAGACATGCTTTGGACGGGACAATCAAAAGCAAAACAAATGATTCTTCCGCAGGCACAAGGAGCTATCGTAGCACCACCAACATGGTTGTACAATGACAGATATACCGCAGATAATCCGAATTCTAAATATCCGGTAGCATTCAATGATTCAGATAACAGAAACAATATTCCAGCTGATTTCTGGCTGAGAGATGCATCTTTCTTTAGATTAAAATCATTAGAAGTATCTTATGTTTTACCTGAAAATGCACTTTCAAAATTTGGAGTATCAAACGTGAGGTTTTACGCCGGAGGAACAAACTTATTTTCTTTCGACCACATGAAACAATACAACCTTGATCCAGAAACGAACAATACCACAGGAGTAAATTATCCGCAAACCCGTATTTACAGAATAGGCGTAAGTATTCAATTATAATATCGCAAAAAAATAAAGATTATGAAAAATCATAAAACCAATAAACTAATTAAAAAGATGGCATTCCTCCTTGCCTCTTTGATCACCATTCTATCTTTTACTTCCTGTAGCGAAGATCCTCTGGACAAAGTTCCTTTGGATTCTTATACAGATGCATCCGTATGGACCGACCTGAAACTTGCTGAAGCTTTCGCAAACAATCTGTACACCGTATTGCCTAGCACACAGCACAACTGGAATGACAGGACAAACAGAAGTTGGGTTTTGTCTACGGCCTGCGACGAAGCTTTTAATAATTTTAACGATTATGACATTTGGACATTAAATTCAGGCGCTCTGACTCCAGATAATGCAGGTAATTTTGATGTCTGGAAACCTACTTATGCTACGATTCAAAATTGTAATATCTTTTTATCCAGAATTGATGATGTTCCGGGTGATGATGCGTGGCGCGCCAGACTAAAAGGAGAAGTATTATTTTTGAGAGCCTATGCTTATTTCAAACTTACGAGTGATTACGGAGGAGTTCCTTTGGTTACAGTTCCTTTTGATCTAAACAGTAATTTTAAAGTAGACCGCAGTACTTATGAGCAATGCGTTGATTTTATTGTTACCGAATTAGACAAATCTGCTGAGTTATTACCCTTAACAACTTCCAGCCTTGGAAGAATTACAAAAGGTGCTGCACTTGCCATCAAATCAAGAGCATTACTTTATGCTGCGAGCCCACAATGGAATACTACTAATGATATTTCTAAATGGAAAAAAGCATCTGATGCTGCAAAAGCGGTTATTGATTTAAACATCTATCAACTTTATGACAAAAGCTATGCTGATCTTTTTACTACTAATAATTCAGAGATCATCTGCTCTCGTTTATCTAGTAAAGACCCGCAGTGGAGTGCTTTTAATGGTGTAGAAATGTTCAATTCTCCGAGTGGTTTTCACGGATGGGCAAACTTTGCGCCAAGTCAGAGTCATATCGACGCTTACGGAACCGCAGACGGAAAAGACATTACGGACCCTACATCGGGTTACAATCCACAAAAACCTTATGTAAACAGAGATCCACGTTTTTATAAAAATATCGTATACGATGGACGTGCTTACGGAAAACCGGAGTTCTGCCAGGATCGTTATGACGCAGGAAGTTCAAACAAAGCAGAATTTTATGAAGGCGGATTAGATTCTCCTCAGGGTTGGGATACCTGGAATGCGAGTAAAACACGTTACACTTTCCGTAAATATTGCGACACAACATACAATTACAACAGCGAGACGCAAACCAATAAAACATGGATTATTTCGCGCTTAGGTGAAATTTATCTGAACTATGCTGAGGCCGAATTCAAACTAGGAAACGAAGGAACGGCTATTCAATATTTAAACGCAATCAGACAACGTGCTGGGATTACAGTTCCATTGACAGGTTTAACCGGTACAGCTTTAGAGAATAAAATTCGCAACGAAAGACAAGTTGAATTATGTTTAGAAGGTTTCCGTTATTATGATGTTCGTCGTTGGAAAATTGCAGACGTTACAGAAAACAAACCTTTGATGGGCGTAATTATTACCAAAAATGGTGACGGTACAAAAACCTATACTTACACAAAAGTTCAGGACAGAATTTTTAAACCTCAACATTATTTATTGCCAATTCCAAGAGATGAAACGAACAGGACAAGTCTCGTTCAAAATCCGGGTTATAATTAACTGTTTCCCTTTTTTGCCCCAAACATAAAATGTTAGTTTATTAGAAACTTAGCAAACCCACCATTTTAATTGCGTGGGTTTGCTTTTAAAATTTATTTAAATAATAGAAACAAGCTACATGAAAAAAGCATTTATAATTATAGTGGTTAATTGCTGTTTCTTTTTTAATGCATTTGGCCAAAATACAACAACTTTCAAATCATCTGATCCGGCAATAGAACTGGCCTTTAACTGTGCGAAAAAAATGGCTCTGAGTTATAAAGGAAACTCAAATGATCCCGTTGGCCCTTGGTATGAAGCAGCTCTTCCTTCCCGATCTGCTTTTTGTATGCGTGATGTATCGCATCAAAGTATTGGTGCCGAAATACTCGGATTAAACAAAGAAAACAAAAACATGCTTTCTCTATTTGCCCAAAACATTTCCGAAAACAAAGACTGGTGTTCGTATTGGGAAATTAATAAATACGGAAAACCTGCACCCGAGGATTACAGAAATGACAAGGAATTTTGGTACAATCTTAATAGTAATTTTGATGTAATGTTTGCTTGCTGGAGGCTGTATTTATGGACAGGTGACAGGACTTATATAGACAATCCGGAGTTTGAAAATTTCTTCGAAAAATCGACGACAGCCTAT
Source organism: Flavobacterium sp. LC2016-12 (assembly GCF_015351595.1). Classification (GTDB taxonomy): domain Bacteria; phylum Bacteroidota; class Bacteroidia; order Flavobacteriales; family Flavobacteriaceae; genus Flavobacterium. The sequence continues at coordinate 61,931 of NZ_JADKPT010000011.1, forward strand.
ATAGAACGTTGGGTACTTGATGCGGATTCCTTATTAACAAGACCGGAATTTCCAAATCCTTCTTTTCCTTTTAATATAAAAGATGATTTCCATAGATGTCGTGGACTTGCCTCTTATTCAGAAGGGATAAACGGTTTAAAAATGGGGGTAGATTTAGTCGCTGCAATTTACCGCGGACTTCTAACGTATTCTTCTATTTTGAGACAAAAAGGAGACATTCAAAAAGCCGAAATTTTCGAAAAAAAAGCCGCAAAATACCAACAACAAATAGAACAAATTTGGTGGGATGATACAACCTCAACTTATAATGTCATTTATACAAGTGATGGAAAATTCAGCAAAGACGGAGGCGAACTTTTTTTATTATGGTTTGACGCTTTGACAAATACAGAACGAACCCAAAAAACAATTGAACATCTAATTTCAGAAAAAACCAATATCGAAAGTCTATCCTATCTACCCTTTTTGCTGTACAAATATGGTTTTGAAGAAAAAGGATATGAATATATTTTACACCTTACCGATCCGGCAACAAAACGAAGAGAATATCCTGAGGTTTCGTACGGCGTAATCGAAGGCATTGTACATGGTTATATGGGAATAGAACCTGACGCTACAAAAAATATAGTAACAACTTTGTATCGCGGAAAGAGTGAAACTATATCCGAAGTTGACCATTTACCTGTTTTAAATACAGTGTTATTTATAAAACATGAAAAGCAAAATACAACGCTTCAAAACAAAGGCAACAATCCAATACAATGGAGGATTATGTTTACTGGAAATCATGATGTTATCTTTATAAACAACAAAAAAATTACCGCCAATCACAAGAAAGATGATAACGGGAAATCCTATACCTTTATTGATGTTCCGGTAAATCCGGGACAAAAAATAAAGGCATCTTTCCCGTAATTTTAAAACACGAAAAATATTTATCAAAAAACAACACAACAAAGCTACTAAGAGGATAGATAAATAATTGTTGGCGGTAATTAATTATATAATACAAAACAGAGCACTAACTAAAAGCAATCTAAAAATAAATTTAATGAAGATCGTATTTAATAAAAGTCGAAAACCTATTCTCTTTGCCGTTGTCGCTTTTTGCTTCATCACAAGTAAATCATTTTCGCAAGAAGACAACCGTTGGAAAATTGATACTGATGGTTCTATTTCCTGGCAAATCAACAACAACATTCCGCATGACGATCATATCGAAATGAGTGGCAAAAAGATCTCCTGTGTTCTAAGATATGGTGTCGCAGCAGATGGTTCTTTCCACGCAACCCGCAGTCTGGTCTGGCCTATGCTGAGAACAGTTCCGAACAATACGCACGCCAGTTTTACACGTCGTTTTGCACAAGATGCTTTTGATCTGGTTACAGTAAATTATAAACCTATTGCTTCAGAAAAAGTAGTTTCATTAGCGCTTAACGGAACATTGCTTGTTAAAAGTAGAGCTGATAATGCCCTTGAACTAACCAGACAATTTTTTCCATCAACAACTTTGGCAGGCTATTTTGAAATTTATACGCTTAAAAATACCTCTGATAAAACCTGCGTTGTCGAAATTCCAAAATTAAATACGGTTTATACTTCTGATCCTGCGAAAGGAACAGAAGGCAGTTATGCTGTGAATGTGAACCTTTTTAATTCGGGGAATTTTAATCTTCAGGCAAATGAAACCATTAGCTTTTCTGTTTTCTATTCCGGCGTTAAAGCAAACGAACAAGTTCCTGCTGTAAATGCAGAAGAAGAAAAAAACAAGCGTATAAACTTAATCCATGAAATATGGGATAAGCTTGTATTAGAAACTCCTGATCCTGTTTTGAATACCGAATTTGCTTTCGCGAAAATTCGGGCTTCTGAAAGTATTTTCGAAACCAAAGGCGGTCCTATGCATGGCCCGGGCGGAGAATCCTATTATGCTGCCATTTGGGCCAATGATCAGGCAGAATATATTGGTCCCTTTTTTCCTTATCTAGGATATGAATATGGTAATAAAGCATCACTTAATGCATATTTGCAATTTGCTAAATTCATGAACAAAGAATACAAACCTATTCCGAGTTCGATTGTTGCAGAAGGAACTGATATTTGGGACGGAGCCGGCGATCGTGGCGATGGAGCAATGATTGCCTATGGCGCTTCACGTTATGCGCTTTCGAGAGGAAATGCAAATGAAGCCCAACAATTATGGCCGTTAATTGAATGGTGTCTGGAATACTGTCATCGAAAACTAAATTCGGATGGTGTGGTAACTTCAGATTCTGATGAGCTCGAAGGACGTCTTCCGGCAGGAAAAGCCAATCTTAATACTTCTTCTTTGTACTATGACGCACTTAATTCGGCCGTTTATTTGGGTAAAGCTTTAGGGAAAAACGAAGCAGAACTTAAAGGATACAAAACCGAGGCTGAAAAATTAAAAGTAGCGATAGAAAAATATTTTGGTTCTAAAGTCGAAGGTTTTGAAACCTACAGATACTATAAAGGAAATGATATTCTGAGAGCCTGGATCTGTACGCCGCTTACGATGGGAATTTATGATCGAAAAGAAGGAACTATAGACGCTTTATTTTCACCAAGATTATGGACAAAGGATGGTCTTGCCAGCGTTGCAGGCGACAAGATATTTTGGGATCGTTCTACTTTATATGCGCTGAGAGGTGTATTGGCTGCCGGAGAAACGGACAAAGCTTTAGACTTTTTACATTATTATTCGAACCGCCGTTTATTGGGTGACCACGTTCCTTATCCTGTAGAAGCTTATCCGGAAGGAGATCAACGCCATCTTTCGGCAGAAAGTGGTTTGTATTGCAGAATTTTTACTGAAGGATTATTTGGAATTCGACCAACAGGTTTACATAGTTTTGATTTCACTCCTCGTCTTCCTAAATCATGGCCCGTTATGAAGTTACGTCATGTATTTGCGTTCGAACGGGATTTTGATATTACGGTTGAAAGGGTGAATCAGAAATTAAAAATAACGATAACTTATGGCAAAGAAACAGTTTTTAATAAGGTCATTAAAGATGGAGATACGGTAAATATCAATCTTTAAACACTAATTCTTTTTAAATATTTAGTAAGAAGGGCTTCAAAGAAATTTGAAGCTTTTTTTTTGGCAACTTTACTTCTTTTTAATTCGGAATCTAAATCAAATTTATTAAACTTTTTTTTGTAATTTAAAACTTCTAATCTTTATAAAAATGCTGGAACAATTTAAAAATTACATCCTGGAAAATACCGGTATCTCAGAAAACGAATATAAAGAATTAGAGCATTTGGTTTATTCGCTTGAATCAAAAAAAGGAACTGTTTTATTAAAGGAAAATCAAATTTGCAACAGGGCTTTTTTTGTTTGCAAAGGAATGTTGAGGTCCTATACGGTAGATGAAATGGGAAAAGATCATATTATTCAGTTTGCTTCTGAAAATTGGTGGATTGCAGACAGGAGCAGTTTTTATTTTGATGAACCTTCAGACTTATTTATAGATGTAATTGAAGATGCTGAAATCGTTTATATTCATAAGGATTTTATTAAAACAGCAGAAAAACTTTCTAAAAACTTTGCCTCTTTTAATGCCCTGGCCCTGCAGAAAAATATTAGACAAATGCAGAAAAGAATAAATTATTTATTGGCGGCCACTGCCGAAAAAAAATATTTAGACTTTATCGAAACGCATCGTGAAATTACTTATCGATTACCACTTCAAATGATTGCTTCATACCTCGGCATTACACCTGAAAGCTTAAGCAGGGTTCGAAAAGAACTGGCCAGAAAAAACTTCAAATACTAAATTACTTTACCCTATAACTTTTTTAATTTACCGCAAAGTACGCAAAGTATTTTTTTTCTGTTGTGTTTGTAGGATATCTTATTAAGCTCGCAAAGCTTTGCACTAATTTCGCTTTGTGGTCTCTACTTTAAATCTGCGTAACTGAATACCAAAGAGATACAAAGCGCAATGTTTAATTTTCTTTGTGTAACTCTGCGTAAAATCTCTGCGCAGCTCTGTGGTACAGCTTCGTATTTTTTTCCGCTCAACACTGCGTTAAATCTTTGTGTATCTGTGTGGTTAAAAACAATTATTATACTCGTTATGGTTTTCCGCAACATTAAACATTGAACTGATTTATCTATTCATAGGTTTTCTTCTTTTGCATTTCTTATCATAGATCAAGTGCTTCGTGTTTTATCCATAGTAATTTTACAATACTAAAAATTACATCATGGAATACACAGTTATAAATAATGAAAAAGACAAACGTTTTGAGATTCATTTAGATGGAAAAATAGCGTTTGAACAATACAAATTATTTGATGGCAGCATTTCTTATATCCATACCGAAGTGCCGGCTGAGTTGGCAGGAAAAGGTCTGGCATCGTATATCGCAAAATATGTTCTGGATTATGCAAAAGAACATCATCTTAAAGTAAAACCTTATTGTCCTTACATAAAAGCTTACATCGACAAACACCCTCAATATCAAGCCAATTCATTGTTTCACAATAAAGAATAATCAAAATGAAAACTAAAAAAATAGAAAAAATATTTTCACCGCCAGCGCCACATATGGTTGGCGACGGATTTAGAGTACACAATTTTATTCCGTTCGGAATGAGCATGGAAAGAATGAGTCCCTTTATAATGATGGATTATAATTCTAAATTTTATTTTCCTCCCACCACTAGATTAAGAGGTGTTGATGTACACCCTCACCGGGGTTTTGAAACCGTTACTATTGCCTATAAAGGAAAAGTAGCACATCATGACAGCTCTGGAAACAGCGGTGTGATTGGCGAAGGAGATGTACAATGGATGACTGCCGCTTCTGGAATTTTACATAAAGAGTATCACGAAGAGCAGTTTAGTAAAGAAGGCGGCGATTTTCAAATGGTACAACTTTGGGTAAATCTTCCGGCGAAGGATAAAATGAAAAAACCTAAATATCAGGGTATTTCCAATGACGAAATCAATAAACATAAACTGCCCAATGATAAAGGTCTAATAGAAGTTATCGCTGGAGAATACAAAGGAACTTTAGGAGCAGCAACAACTTTTACTGCAGTGAATTTGTTCAACGCAAAACTAAACAAGGACGCATCGGCAACTTTTAATTTTCCGGAAAATTATAATACAGCTCTTCTTGTAATTGAAGGAAGTATAAGAGTCAATGATAGTAAAAATGTACCTGCAGATCATTTTTTACTGTTCGCAAACGAGGGCGAAAAATTCACTGTTCAGGCACTTGAAAATGCTGTTGTACTTATTTTAAGTGGCGAACCAATCAATGAACCAATAGTTGCCCGAGGCCCATTTGTTATGAATACACACCAGGAAGTTATTCAGGCAATGAATGATGTAAATATGGGGAAATTTGGGTATTTGGACTAAACAAATTATTAAAATAACTAAATAAAAACAAATGGAAAATCAAACAGTATGGAGAAATGACAAAGAGCATTCAAGGCTTGGTTTTACGGTTACACACATGATGATTAATGACATTGTGGGACAGTTTAACAATTTTGATTTGGCAGTTACCGCTTCCAAAGCAGATTTTAGTGATGCTTCTTTTGAATTATCAGCAGAAATAAATTCGGTATTTACGAGCTCCGAAGGAAGAGACGAAGATTTACGAGGCCCTAATTTTTTTGATGCAGTAAAATATCCTACTCTAAATTTCAAAAGTACGGCAATTAAAGAGAGCGGTAAAAATAGTTATAAAGTCACAGGAAATCTGAGCATGCATGGCTATACAAAAGAAATCATTGTTGATTTTATATACAGAGGAACAATGTTTAATCCAAATTCAAAGAAAATTACATCCGGATTTCAGGTTCTGGCAACGCTAAAACGCTCTGATTTTAAGGTCGGATTGATTTTGCCTTTCGACGGACTTAAGGACGATGTTCTTATAAAAATGGATGGGGAATTCCCAAAGGAATGATTTTATAATAAACAAATTAATAATAAAACTTAGAAATTATGAGCAGCTTACCTATTCGCGATCAAAAAAAGGATCACCTGTTAACTCCGGAAAACGCAGCATTAATCATTATTGATTATCAACCGGTACAAGTCAATTCTATTGCTTCAATGGACAGACAAATTCTTATTAATAATATTTGTGGTGTTGCCAAAATGGCCAAAGTTTACGATTTACCTATTGTACTTTCGACCGTGAATGTTCAAACCGGATTTAACAAAGAAACGATTCCACAACTAAAAAGAGAATTAGAAGGAATACCATCTTATGACAGAACTACTATAAATTCCTGGGAAGACAAAGAATTTTTAGAAGCTGTTAAAGCAACGGGAAAGAAAAAACTAATAATGACAGCTTTATGGACAGAAGCGTGTCTCACGTTTCCTGCACTTGATGCCTTAAAAGAAGGTTACGAAGTTTATATCGTTGCCGACGCTGTAGGCGGAACTTCGCTGGAAGCACATAATGCAGCACTACGACGAATGGAGCAAGCGGGGGCAATCCTGGTGAGTGTGCCGCAATTATTTTGTGAATTGCAGCGTGACTGGAGCCGTGCTGAAACAGCTCAGGAATTTATGCAACTGTTTATTAAAACAGGAGGCACAGCAGGAATCCAATTTTCTTACGATAGGGATTGATTTTTTTTATTTTTGGTAAGCTGAGACAGCATCACATTCCATGATGCTGTTTCGGCGTTATAGACAATAGAAGTTTTATGGTTCTTTTCGTCATTTTTAAAGAAAACTACGCTGTATAAAGCATACTTGCCGCCCCTAATAAAGCTGCAACTTCATTATCTGTCGAAACAGAAACCGTAATTTCAAGACCTGATTCCTTTATTTTTTTATTGAAACTCTCTAGAAAAAATTCGCTTGCGTTGGCAATCTTTCCTCCAATAATAAAACTATCAGCGTCGAATTTTTCTAACCACGGAATTACTACTGCGGCTAAATTTTCTCCCATTTTTTCGAATACTTGTATAGCAGCTTCATCATCGGCGACAGCCAGATTAAAAAGTTCTAATCCATTGTTGAGACTTTTTCCGGTTAAACCTTTATAAGCTGACAAAAGACCTCTAGCCGAAACATAATCTTCAGCCATACCTTCTTTATAAGGAAGATTGTAGATTTCACCATCTGCGGGAACTAATTCTCCGGAAACAATTGAAACGCCTTTATCAATAAAACATGCTCCAAGTCCGGTTCCAAGCGTTACTGCTATTACCTTTTTAGAAAGATTTGTGGCGTCTTTAAAAACCTCCCCTTTTCCAAAACAAACAGCGTCGTTTTCAAAAAGAATCGGAAATTCATTGGAAAGATTAAGCGAGCCCTGAAATAAATAACGAACATTTAAACCGTAAAAATGCTCATATTTTGACTGGTCCTTTATCCAGCATAGTCCATTAGCATAATCAAACGGACCAGGCATACATACAGCAAGCCCTTTTATTTCTTCTACTTTTGAATTTTCTACTGAAGTACGAATCGCTTTTTCCCAAATAGACATGACCTCTTTCACAGGCAAATTAGAATCAAATGATTCTTTATGTAAGGAAAAGTCAATCACTTTCATGTTTACAATATCTATTATGGCTGCGGTAATATGTGTTCCCCCAATGTCTATTCCAACGGCATATTCTTTATTCATCTTATTTCCTGAATTGTACTATTATACAATTAAGCTTCAATTCTTAATCTCTTATAGTTATTTTATATTTTTACTTTTAGATATTCTTATCTTTTAAAATCTGAGGATATTTGATACTCGTATGAACAATCATTTCTCCAAAAAGTGTATTCGCCCACGCAAACCACTTTCTGGTAAACTTCGTCACATCATCTTTATGAAATGATTCGTGCATAAAACCAGTATCTGCATTTGTCTTAATCAAATTGCTGATACAGTTTTTTATTTCTGTTTCATCGACACTGGTAATTGCTCTCAAAACAATACTCATTGGCCAAATCGTGTCTGCTCCGGTATGCGGTCCGCCAACGCCTTCGCCCGCTTTTCCTTTGTAGAAAAAAGGATTGTTTTCTGAAAGCACTACTTTTCGGGTATTCAGATAAAGTGGGCTATCCGGCTCAATTGCGCCAAGGTAAGGCAATGACAATAATGAGGGTACATTGGCATCGTCCATCATGTGGAAACTGCCGTAACCGTTTACTTCAAAAGCAATGATTTTACCAAATTTTGGGTGATCAATAATTCCGTTTTCTTCTAAACCTTTCTGAACCTGTTCTCTTAATTCTTTCGCTTTAGCAACTAAATCCTTGTCTAACATAACCGGCAAAGAGAAGATTTCGATTAAATAACCCAAAACCTCAATTGCAAACATATTACTCGGAATCAAATAGCCAAACAACGTACTGTCATCACTTGGTCTGAAAGTTGAAACAATCAATCCGCAAGGTTTAACAGGATAACCATAACCGCCTAAAGGTACGCCATCTGTCGCCCAGGCCGTTTCACGCTGAAAAGTATAAGGTCCTTTATCATGCCAGCGTTGTTGTTCTTTGAAAGTTTGCAATACTAATAACATTGCTTCTTTCCATTTACTGTCAAACAAACTTAAATCACCTGTTTCTTTCCAATAGCCATGAGCCAATCGAATAGGATAACACAAACTGTCTATTTCCCATTTGCGTTCATGGATTCCAGGTTGCATTTTGGTCATGTCATTTTTCCATTCACTCTCTTTGGTAAAATCTTTGTAAAAAGCATTCGCATAAGGATCCAGCAAAATACATTTCGCCTGACGATTGATTACTCCTTTTACCAACTCTGCCAGTTTTTTATCTTCTTTTACAAATGGAATATAAGGCCAAATTTGAGCTGTACTATCACGAAGCCACATTGCATCGATATCTCCCGTAATTACATAGGTGTCTGGTTTTCCGTCTATAATTTCAAAATCGACTGTAGTGTCCAATGTATTCGGAAAACAGTTTTCGAACAACCATGCCAATTCCGGATTGGCAATTTGTTTTTTAACTCTTTTAATCGCTGCTTCAATAGCCGGACTTGTAAATTTTCGCTCTGCTATTGGAGGTCGCTTGCTAATAAAATCTTTAAGTGCAAAATTGAAAGCATCCGACTGCATTCCAAAAACATCTGTTTGGAGCGCCAATAATCCTGCTGAAAAAATTCCGGTGTTTCTGATAAATTTTCTACGTGATTGCATAGTATTATTTTGAAGTTGAATAAGAATATGGAAAGGCACTTGCCGATGTTCCTCTTTGTAAATTTGGCTCGCTTGTCATATCAAAATTTAATTCACCACCTTTTAAGACATCAAAATGGTTGATAAAATTTTTAGTATAACCTGCATTATCCCATTTTAAATCCTGAACATATTTATTGGTTTCTGAATTTTTTGGAGCATTTATAATCAATTGTTTTCCGTTTTCTAATTTCAGGGTTAATTTCTTAAACAATGGAGCACCCAAAACATATTCGTCCGTTGCCGGGCAAACCGGATAAAATCCCATTGCAGAGAAAATATACCAGGCGGAGGTTTGTCCGTTATCTTCATCACCGCAGTAACCGTCAGGAGTTGGTTTGTACAAACGGTTCATTACTTCTCTTGACCAATATTGTGTTTTCCAAGGCTCTCCTGCATAATTATACAAATAAATCATATGCTGAATTGGTTGGTTTCCATGTGCATATTGTCCCATATTCATGATTTGCATTTCACGAATTTCATGAATTACAGATCCGTAATAACTATCGTCAAAAACTGGAGGTGTTGAAAAAACTGCATCTAGTTTTGCGGTGAATTTCTTTGGTCCGCCCATTAAATCAATCAATCCCTGAACGTCATGAAAAACGCTCCAGCTGTAATGCATGGCATTTCCTTCTGTAAAAGCATCTCCCCATTTTAACGGATTGAATTTTTTTGGAAAACTTCCATCTTTATTTCTACCACTCATGAAACCAATTTCAGGATTATATAGCTTTTTATAATTCATCATTCGTTTCTCAAATACACTAATTTCTTTTTTAGGACGATTTAAAGCTTTTGCCAATTTCCAAATCGCAAAATCATCATAAGCATATTCCAATGTTCTGGCTGCATTTTCATTAATTTTCACATCATAAGGAACATATCCTAAAGTATTGTAATAAGAAACTCCCGTTCTTCCAACAGCATCCATCGGGCCTTCATTATTAGCACCATGAACCAAAGCTTCGTATAAAGTATTGATGTCGTAACCACGTAAACCTTTCATATAAGCATCAGAAACTACTGAAGCCGAATTATTTCCAACCATTACATTTCTAAAACCAGGGCTTGACCATTCCGGTAAAAAACCTCCTTCTTTATAATCATTGATTAAACCTTCCTGCATTTCTTTATTTACCGAAGGATAAACTAAATTCAGTAGCGGGTAAAGTGCACGGAAAGTGTCCCAAAAACCAGTTCCGGCATACATATAACCTGGCAGAATATTTCCATTGTACGGGCTATAATGTACCGTTTCTCCTTTTGCATTTATTTCGTATTGTTTTTGAGGAAAACAAGTGGCACGGTACAAACAAGAATAAAAAGTTTTTAATTGCTCGTCATTATTACTTTCTACGGCTATTTTATCCAAAACTTTGTTCCATTCTTTTTTAGAAGCTGTTACCGTTTCAGTAAAAGAAGCGTTTCCTAATTCTGATTTTAAATTCAGTTCCGCTTGTTCTGGACTAATAAAAGACGAAGCAACTTTTACATTAATGATTTCTCCTTTTTTGGTTTTAAAACCAACTACTGCTCCAGCGTGATTATCCTGTAATTCTAATTTGTCTTTTTGCAGGCCTGTATCATTCCAGGTTGAATTTGATGTAAATGGTTTATCAAAAACCAGAACAAAATAGTTCTTAAAATTGGTTGGAACTCCTCCACTATTGCGCGTTGTATAACCGATGATTTTATTTTCTGATGGGATAATTTTAACATAAGAACCTTTATCAAAAGCATCAATTACAATGGAAGATTGTTCGTTTTCAGGAAAAGTAATTTGAAAATGTGCTGCTCTTTCTGTTGCCGTAATTTCTGTTGTAACATCATAATCAGCCAAATAAACGCTGTAATAATACGGCTTTGAAACCTCAGCTTTATGACTAAACCAGCTTGCTCTGTCTGCTTCGGCGAAAGCCAATTTACCCGTTACCGGCATAATCGAAAACTGACCGTAATCGTTCATCCATGGTGACGGCTGATGTGTTTGTTTAAAACCTCTAATTTTTTCGGCTGTATAGATATAAGCCCATCCATCGCCCATTTTTCCGGTTTGCGGTGTCCAGAAATTCATTCCCCAAGGCCTGCAAATTGCCGGATAGGTATTTCCGTTTGAAAGACTGTGTAGCGATTGTGTTCCCATTAATGGATTAACATATTCTACCGGATCAAGGATTTTCTCCTGTGCATTTGTAATCACACAAAATTGTGTTACTGCGAAAAAAATTAAATGCTTTATTTTCATATTCTGTAAATTGTGTATTGTAAAATGTTAAATGTAATTTGTAGACTCTTTTGTTTTAACTTCTAACTTTTCACCTTTAACCTTTAACATTTATTGTGGTCTGTCTTCTTTTTTTACTCCAAAAGTTGTTGATGGTTGGCTTCCCATATACAATTTTAATTCGCCGCCTTTTACAATCATATCCTGTGTGATATATGATTTTGTGTACAGTTTCCCGTTGTATTCTGCTTTTTGGATGTACATATTTGTTGCGCTGTTGTCAATTGCTTTTACTGTAAATGAAATTCCTTTTTTGTGATGAATTACGGCTTCGTTTACCAACGGGCTTCCAAAAACATAAATTCCGTTTGCAGGATTAACCGAATAAAATCCCATTGAAGATAAAACGTACCAGGCAGACATTTGACCTAAATCTTCATTACCACATAATCCGTCTGGTTTTGTAGAATAGAATTTATCGTCAATCTCTCTAATTAATTTGGCTGTTTTCCAAGGTTCTCCGGCATAAGCATACAAATACGGAATATGATGATTTGGCTCGTTTCCTTGCGCATATTGACCAATTAAGCCACTGATATCCGGTGAAACTTCTTCTCCTTCTACTTTATCTGTTATAAGAAAAAGGGAATCTAACTTCGCTAAAAATTTACTTTCACTTCCAAACAAATCAATTAAACCATAAGGATCCTGCGGAACCAGCCAGGTATATTGCCACGCATTTCCTTCAACATAATCATCTTTACGGTGTGCTGAAGAAAGCGGATTAAAGGGTGTTCTCCAATTTCCATCAGTTAATTTACCACGCATAAAAGTGGTTTCTTTATCAAAATAAAGTTTGTACAAATTGGCTCTTTTTGAGAAGTAGGTATAATCTTCTGTCTTGTTTAGTGATTTTGCCATTTGCGCTACGCAGTAATCGTCAATAGCATATTCTAAAGCATTCCCAACCGTTTCCAGCATTTTATCAGCCGGAATATATTCTAATTTTTGCACGTAATCCATTCCGTCACGTGTTTGCATAGCTGTTTTTTTGATCGCTTCGTATGCTAAAGCCACGTCATAATCTCTGTACCCTTTTAAATAGGCATCCACAATAACCGCGATGGAATGATTTCCGTTCATGGTATTGGTTTCATTCCCCATTAAATGCCAAACCGGTAATCTTCCCTGCTGTTGGTAAATAGCCAAAAATGATTTTACAATATCATTAATTTTGTCCGGCTGCGTGATGGTGTATAAGGGATGTAAACCTCTGTAAGTATCCCAAAGTGAAAAAGTAGTGTAATTGGTGAAGTTTGCTTTTTCATATACTTTTTTATCCGTTCCTCTGTAATCTCCGTTTGCATCATTAAAAATAGAAGGAGCAAAAGCGGTGTGATACAATGAAGTATAAAAAACTTTCATTGTTTTATCATCGGCTTTAATCTGGATTTTACTTAATTCTTTATTCCATTTTAATGTTGCTGCTTTAACTGCTTTGTCAAAATCCCAATGTGGAATCTCTGCTTTTATATTCGCAGCAGCATTCTCATAACTTACAGGTGAAATTCCGACTTTTACTAAAACTTGTTTGTTTTTTAAAGATGCAAAATCCAAAACAGCTTTCATTTTTAAGCCTTCACCTTCAGTACCTGAAACGGCAGTTTTATCATCATACAATGCCAAACCTGAAATTGGCCCAGAAAATTCCATCGCAAAATAAACACGCTGATCCGTCGCCCATCCTTCAGAAAAACGATAGCCTACAAGTGTCGTTTCGTTTATTTTTTTGATAAATGTTTTTACCGGTTTATCCCATCCCACACCGTCAGCAAGATCTAATAAAACGTGAGAATCTGATGCCGAATTGAAAGTATATTTATGAAAACCAACTCTTTCGCTGGCTGTTAATTCGGCTTTAATTTTGTACTTATCAAGCAAAACGCTGTAATAACCTGGTTTGCTTACTTCGTTCTCATGCGAAAAATAAGAACCATAACCGTTTACCATATCTTCTTTTGTACCTTTAAAGAGAGGTACTATTCCCGAAACCGGAAGCAGTAGGATATCATTTAAATCCCCAATTCCGGTACCGCTCAAATGCGTGTGTGTAAACCCTAAAATGGTATTACTCGCATAGTTGTATCCACTGCACCAATCCCAGCCTTCAAAGATATTTACAGGCCCTAACTGAACTGCCCCAAAAGGAACATTCGCCCCCACAAATACGTGGCCATGTCCTGCAGATCCAATAAACGGATTTACATATTGTGTATAATCTGAAGTTGCTTTTGACTTTTTTTCCTGTGAAATTGAAGTATTGGTAAAAAATAGATTTAAAGCTAAAATTCCGCTCAAGACTATTTTATGGTATTTTGTAAACATATGCTATTCTATTTTTTATTTGACTTATTTAATGGAACGCGGATTAAACGAATTTAAACTACTGTTTCTTTCTTAAAAACTTAACTATGAACTTCATTAATGAAACTACCTAAATTCAAAAAATAAGCCGGGAGGCACAGGTATTCCTACCGGCTTAATTCAAACTAACTAACCACTTTTTAAACTTACCGTATTTTGCCAATTTATCATTAATCTTGGCGCTATTTACTTTAACTAACTGATTTGCAACCTTCCTATTTTCTGAAATAAAAAATCATTACTTTATATATTTATCCTCAAAATTACCTAAAACGATTTAGTGAAATAATTAAAAAAAACGAAATGCTTTCTTTTAATTTTTAAAATCGCACCACTAAATCAGACCGACTCTCTAATAATCAAGTTGCCTTTTTTCAGGCGTTTCTCAATCACAAATGTTGTAAGATCCGTCATCTGGCTCATTAACAATTGTATGGCATTAATTGCAATATCTTCAATTGGCTGTGCAATCACACTAATTGTAGGCGTATGCAGTTTAAAACTATCATGATCATCAAAACTAATAACCGATATATCTTCAGGAATTCTAATTCCCATTCCTCTAAAGGCCTGAAGACCTGCTAAACCCATATAATTTGCTAAAAACAGAACAGCGTCTATCTTAGGATTTTTATTGAAAAAATTCACAAGTTCTTCAATTCTTGTTTCTTCATTGCTATGATAATTTACATGAAGAACAAGTGATTCGTTGTACATGCCGGCTTCTTTTAAGGCATCTCTGTAACCGTCCTCTCTTAATGTCATCTGAATCATTTCAGAGGTAATGTTAACAACAGCTATATTCTTATAGCCTTTCTCAATCAGAAATTTTGTAGCCGAATGAGATGCTTCATAATTATCCATTACAACGTGGCTTACTTGCTGTCCCGGAAAATATCTATCGACCAACACAACAGGTTTTTTCAATTTTAAAAGAAGATCAATTTTGTCCTCCAATTTTCGTGTTGGTGTAATAATAAAACCATCAACGTTTGCCTGCAACAGACTATGTATCAATTCTTCAGAACGGTCATCGTCATCACCCGTACTACAATAAAAAACTCTGTAATCTATATTTTTAGCCTCATCTTCAATGACTCTTGCCAAATCTGCAAAAAACTGATTCGATATATCCTCTACAATAAGCCCAATAGATCTCGTCTTTCCAGTTCTTAAGCTGGTCGCTATCATGCTTGGCCTATAATTAAGTTTCTCCGCTATATCCTGCACTTTTTTTACAACAGCGGCACTGATTCCCATTTTCTCTCCCTTACCATTTATGACAAAAGACACAGTGGATATTGATACTTCAGCCTTTAAGGCTATATCCTTTATAGTAATCTTTTTCATTGAGAGAGTTCTTTTTATATCTGTTAAATATACACAAATATATACTAAAATGGAATTACTAAAACGATTTTGTAAATATTTTTTAAACAGATCGTTTTTTTACAGTTAATATAAAGTACTATTCTCAGTATTTCTTACGCTTTCCTATTAAATTATAGCTTATTCCGTCTAAAACCAATAATTTTTACGAAAAAGATACTTAATTTTTAGTACTAGAACCAAGAATAAAATTTATCATGAAATTCAAAATAAATGATATATTAGCTAAAGAATTCACAACCCTTAAGTTATTTACAACAAAACCTTTATGACCAAAAAAACTATAATTTTAATTGCGTTTATTATCTTAAAATTTGTTTTACAATATGTACTTATAAGCCCTGAATATGACTTGCAGCGCGATGAATACCTGCATCTCGATCAGGCACATCATTTGGCCTGGGGATATTTATCCGTTCCTCCGGTTACTTCGTGGTTTTCGTATCTGATATTTTTGCTTGGAAACTCTGTTTTCTGGATTAAATTCTTTCCAGCACTTTTTGGTGTATTGACTTTAATAATAGTCTGGAAAACGATCGAAACACTTAAAGGCAATTTATATGCTTTAATTTTGGGTGCCACCTGTATCCTATTTTCCTGTTTATTGCGACTCAATACTTTATACCAGCCAAACTCCTTAGATGTTTTATGCTGGACTGCTTTTTACTATGTTCTTATTCAATATATAACTACCGAAGAAAAGAAATGGTTTTATATAGGAGCAGTTGTATTTGCTTTTGGCTTTCTAAACAAATACAATATTCTGTTTCTGCTTATCGGACTTTTGCCTGCTCTTTTACTTTCTAATCAGAGAAAAATTTTAGCCGAGAAAAAGCTCTATTTCGCTTTGATTTTAGGATTACTATTGATTCTTCCAAATTTAGTATGGCAGTACAACAATCAATTTCCGATTGTGCATCATATGAAAGAACTAGCAGAAACACAACTTGTTAACGTTGATCGCCTTGATTTCTTAAAAGAACAATTATTATTTTTTATTGGTTCCTTTCTCGTTATACTTTCAGGATTATACGCTTTGTTGTTTTACAAACCGTTCGCAAAGTATAAGCTCTTTTTTGCTTGTATAATTTTAACATTACTTGTCTTTATTTATTTTAAAGCAAAAGCGTATTATGCCATTGGCCTATACCCTGTTTACATTGCTTTTGGTGCTGTTTTTCTTTCGAATATTTTAAACACAGGATGGAAAAGATATTTAAAACCTGTTTTCATTCTGATTCCACTATTATTGTTTATTCCGATGTACAATTTAGCTTTCCCGAATAAAAGTCCTGAATATATAGCGCAACATCCTGAAAAATACAAAGATCTGGGAATGCTTCGTTGGGAAGACGGAAAAGAGCATACTTTGCCTCAGGATTTTGCCGATATGTTGGGATGGAAAGAATTGGCCCGCAAAACAGATTCTGTTTATGCTTCTCTTCCAAATCCGGAGAAAACATTGGTACTTTGCGATAATTACGGGCAGGCCGGAGCAATCAATTATTACTCTAAAAAAGGAATCAAGGCTGTTTCTTTTAATGCCGATTATGTAAATTGGTTTAATCTTGATGTGAAATACAAAAATGTGATCAGAGTTATAGAATACGAGGAAGCTGAAACAGAATTTAAGGAAACCAGTCAGCATTTTCAATCTTCAGCCTATGCGGGTCAAATAACGAATAAATATGCACGAGAATACAAGACCTCTATTTTCACTTTTATAAATGCCAAAGTCGATATTAATAAAATACTAGAACAAGAAATCAAAGAAGTAACCGATTATAGCAAGTAAATGGTTGATTTTAGCACTATCGAATATTTGAAAAACGGAAATCAAAAACAGGTTCTGACTTATGAGATCTTAACCCAAAATAATATCTTAGAGAATATTGATGAATTTGATCCTATTTTAGTTGGTACTATTCCGATAAATATTGACATTGAAAACAGCGATCTTGATATTATCTGTTTCTGGAAAAACAAAACGGATTTCAAAACCAAAATTCAGTCTGTTTTTGGAAATGAAAAAGAATTCAAAATTCAGGAAACACATATTGATAATCTAGAAACAGTTATAGCCAATTTTAAAATTGATCCTTTTGAAATTGAAATCTTCGGACAAAACATTCCGACCAAAAATCAAAATGGCTATAAACATATGATTATCGAAAACCAGATTCTGGCATCAAAAGATGAAAACTTTAGATTAGAAATCATCAAACTCAAACAAAAAGGTTACAAAACTGAACCTGCTTTTGGGCTTTTATTAGGTTTAAAAAACGATCCTTACCTGGAATTACTTCATTATAAAATTGACTCTAATAGGTAAATCATTTTCTTATACATTTCAAACAACTGTATATTAAGAAGTTATTAAATTTTAAAAGCTCTAAAAAAATATTTCCGTAATTTCTTGCCATAACCGTATTTACTGCTTATCTTTGCACCCGAAACATCGCGGGATAGAGCAGTAGGCAGCTCGTCGGGCTCATAACCCGAAGGTCACAGGTTCGAGTCCTGTTCCCGCTACTGAGTAAAAAACACCACTTGAAAAAGCTGGTGTTTTTTCGTTTATAGCACTTTTTACTATGGAAGAATTTGTTGTTTATATTCTCTTTTCTAAAAAATACAATAAAAATTATACAGGCTACACTACTAATTTAATAGAAAGATTTAAATCTCATAATCTTCTTGCAACAAAAGGTTACACCTTAAAATTTAGACCTTGGGAAGTAATTCATGTTGAGTTTTTTAATTCTAAATCTGAAGCAATGAAAAGAGAAAAATATTTAAAAACAGGAATTGGAAGAGAGTTCATTCAAAATCTTATTCAAAACCAATAACTCGTCTGGCTCATATCCGCCGTGGCGGACACAGGTTCGAGTCCTGTTCCCGCTACTAAGACAAAAGCTTCAGAGAAATCTGGAGCTTTTTTATTTTAATCCATATTCGACGGATTTATTCCGCACTGCTCGAAATCTTCTTATAAAAAGTTGGACATTCTATAATGATACATCCTAAAGTAGACATACGGTAACAAAAAAAAGATTTAAAAAAGCAAAGCCATACCGTAACAGAATGGCTTTTGCTTTATTGATTTTGATTGCGTTCACGAGCGGGACGCTCGCGCTAGCGGGGGGGCCAAGTCCCATTTAGAATTAAATTATTCTACAACACATTTAAAAGCTTAAATATAAAATAAACCCCAAATTAAAACATAAACAATCATACTTTTGATAAGCCAAATTATCTCCCTCAATACTCACCACGCCAATAAATTATTTCCTTTTACCGGTCTCAAATTGAGCTGTTAAGTCATTCAGTAATATAACTTCGTCATGATTTATAAACCCTTCCTGCTCATAAGGAACGATAACATCAATTACAAAATCATATTCATGAATATCTTTAATCTTTTTTCTCCTTATGATTTTTATCATTTTGTTTTCTCTCTTATATGGTAAATTTTGTGCTTTAATTTCTTTCCAAAATTCTTCAACACATTCACCATGACCCTCCTGAAAATATGTAAAAACATCCTCAACGACATATTTAAGACTGCTTAAATTGCGGAATTGAGGTTCTGGATTCAAAGCATCTTCTTTCCATTTCAAATAACAATTAGCAAAATGCAAAGTTTGTGCTTCATCAAAATCCTTAGGTGGCTTTTTTTTTAAAGTCTCAACTGCCACATCAATTGCTTTTGCTAAATTTTCAGAT
Source organism: Flavobacterium sp. LC2016-12 (assembly GCF_015351595.1). Taxonomy (GTDB): domain Bacteria; phylum Bacteroidota; class Bacteroidia; order Flavobacteriales; family Flavobacteriaceae; genus Flavobacterium. Next base: position 80,917 of record NZ_JADKPT010000011.1, read on the forward strand.
GCTTCTTTATATTTATCTATTTTCATTATCTTTCTGTTTCAAATTAAAAATATAATAATCTAATACCATATTTCAAAAATTCATTAATATTTCTATTGGTTGGACCGATTCCATTTATACTATTTCCAGACATATTCTTTTTGTCCCAATTTTCTATCTGTATCTGCTCACTCCCCCGTATTGCCCAATATGACGTATCTCCTAACCTAGATGCGTAGCCCCCAGCTCTTTTTTATTGAATTAAGCTCAAACAGAATATCCTTATTTATTTCAAGTTTAAGCATGCTATTGCTTATAATACAACATCATTGATGAAGATATTTTCCCATATTTTTCCCAATTTGCCTGACTTCCAAACTTATAATAATGTATTGAGCCAAATGAAGGAATAATCATTGGAAGATTTAATTTGTTGCCATCATTAGAATGCTCAATCCATTCTACAGTAATAACAACATCTTGCTGGACCTTGATGTCAAATGATGTCAAATCTACATTTACCCAATCAGTAAGTTTTTTATCAACTTGAACTACAATATTTGTTTGATTAATTTTTTTATTAGGGCGGTTATTTTTTAATGAGTAAATGTTAACTCTAAATTTTACCATTTCAAAATTATTATCTTTAATAAAAAATTTAAAATTTGTTAGAAAACTTGGTGTTTTGTTTCCTAATGAAAATTTTCTCCCTATTTCAGTTCCTAAATTAAAATTTTCGAAATTTGGGTTAGCAAAAATTACCTGATGTTTAGTGTCTGTTTTTTCTTTGCCTTCACTGTAATCTTTCATATTGTTTTTAGATACTACTATTTCGTCTAGTTTTTCAAAATAATTTTTTAATACTATGACTTTTTCTTTAAATGAGATGCTTAAGTTTTTAATTATTATTTCCTGTGTGTCATATCCCAAGCATGAGATTTTTAAAGTATCAGATTCCAAAGCATTTTCTATTGAAAAATTAAATTCACCATTCTTATCTGTAACTGTACCAATCGGCTTATTTAAAATTCCAACATTTGCATATTGGATTGGATTTTTTAAACTGTCTAATACTTTACCCTGAATGCTTTTACTCTGAGCATATATTAGAGATGAACAGAAAAGTAGCGCTATTATTTTAAGTTGGTTTTTCATTTTATTAGTGTCGTATTAAATTAGAATATTTTTGTTACTAAGTTCTTGCAATATACCTTAATTTACATTTTTAAAATTATTGCCTTTAACTATATTTAAGATATGTTGGGAGGGAATAAAAAATTATAATAACGAAGCCGTATTTAACATTATTGGGAATACTTATCACAATACTAGCAGTATAATTCCACATTGATTGCAAGTTCGATGAATTATCAACCAACTTTTAATACAATAGAAAAAATTGTAGAATTGTATGAACGTTTAGTTCAAGCTGAAAGATAAGGTTGAATATCTAGAAAAATTATTATAATAATGAAAGAATCAAACTTAATCTAAAGGAATGAGCCCGATACAATATCGAGCTCATTATTATCAAACTTCATTATAAATTTGTCTAAACTTTTGGGTGCAGTCTAGTAGGTCGCCTTTTTTTATATTCAATAATTAAAATTTTATATTCTTTTTCAATTCTTTACGTCATTATTTTATAAGAACACCTGAGCAGGACATGACCTTCTCTTATTATCCATAAAAGTTAAGCAGAGATATTAACCAACAACACATATGAAACATTAAGGTTAATTTTATAATTAAAAAAATCATAGTTTATAAGATAATGTAAACATTATTGCCCTTGGCAAAATGTAAATTGCCTGCTGACTAATCATATAATCAGAAAAAGAATAGCTATTTTTCTTCTTAACATCAAATAAATTATTAACCGATAATTCGAAACCTAATGGTTTGTTTTTCTTTTGATAAAAAAGAGAGGTATTAGCTAAGTCATAAAAGTTAGATTGCCTTTCGTTGTTTGTATTTTTCAAACTTTCGTAATCCATCTTATAAGTCCAGTTTTTAAGAAACGTGATTTCAAATGCAGCTATAACCGAATCTGTTTCATATTTTGATTTGGTAAGTCCGGAAAATTCGCTAAAACCTTTATTATACCCAATACTTAAATCTGGCCATTTTTTGAATGCCGTTTTAAAGGTTAAACCTATATTTTGATTATTTCTTTGATTATTCGTAGTTATATCATTTAAAATTTGGGAATATTCAAACCAAGATAAATTCGCGTTTAATTTCAAATTAAAGCGGTAAATTCTTTTTGAAACATACCCTGTAAAACCAATATTAGTTTCTGGATTATCCGTTAATATTGGTGTGCTAAATTGATTTATCCCGTCTAATCTAATTTCATTTCGAATTACTTTTACCTTCTTCGAATAATTTAAAAAACCATTCCAAATAATTCCTGCGTATGAATTCATTTTGGAGTAACGGAGAGTTGCGGCGTGGTATTTTTCATTTTCTAGTAATGCATTCCCCTTATAAACGGCATTATAAAACTCCATCGTATATCTATCTGCTAATTGATTTACTGTTGGAAATTGATTTGCCAATTTATAATTAAAGCTTAAAGTTTCTGACTTATTGAATTCATAATCACTATTCCATTGCGGCTGAAATAATGTCTTAGAAATCACATTTTCACCATTTTGCTCAACTGTATTCAATTGATACCAATGCAGATATAATCCAGGTTTATTAATCCATTTTCCAATTCTAAATTTATATTCCAGACCAACATAAGTATCATTTAGTTTGTATTGAATATTATTTCCAAAACCAGCAGTATCAAAATCATTTACTGAACCATCTGTCAAAATCTGTTTTTCAGCTGTTTTAAAATACGATTTCTCATAATTATTCCCAATATTAGTATATAAATGATTGGAATTATTTATCACCCAATAATGTTTAAAAATTGCATCAATTGTATTTACTTCAGACTTTTTTACTTGATTGACATGGTATTTTTTATCTTCAGTTAAGGGAATTAAACCTGATAAAAAAGGCTCGTCTGTAAACCAGTTGGTTTGAGGTGTAATTTTATCATACAGCTGATTGACTACAAAAGTCGTGGTATGATGTTCGTTATAATTTTTATGCCATTCAATATATTGTTTTAAAGAAGAATTATCAGCTTTATTAATAGTTTCGAAGATGTTTGACCCTAAATTAGTCACAGAATTCAAAATGCTGTTTAAATCATTATTATTTGCCTGATATTGCCCATTATAATACCATTTTTCTCTATTGGTTGGGGAATAATCTATTTTTAAGTTTCCAATACCCAGGACAGCTGTATTATCAGCTTTTCTAATTTTATTTTCATAATCTATAGAGCTATTATTCAGATATTCTACATTATTATCTATTCTTGAAGCTGTAATGTTTTTTGAGAGTATCCCGAATCCTGATATGGAAATTTTAGAAGAAAAATCATGACTAAAATTGAAAGCACTAAATTGAGATTTATTTTGAACGACATCTGCATTATCATTTCTGAAAGAGTCTAAATTTGCTAATGATTTTCTTCCCGACAGAAAACTACTTGTGCCTCCGCCAAAACGCATTAAATCATCAAATGTAAAAGTGCTTTTACCAATATTGTTCAGATCTCCAATAAAACTAATATTGGTTTTGGGTGTGTAATAAAATAATGTTGCATGCGCTAAATAAAAACCATTATCTCCGGCCCCAGCCTCTATGCCAGCTTGGAGATCTCCAAAAATAAACTTTTTCTTACCTTCCTTTAACTTAACATTCATTGCAAGATCATCGCTATCCGAAACCTGTTTCATAAAACCTACTTCATTGAAATGATCAATAACCTCAATTTTGTCAAGAGCATCTGCAGGAATGTTTTCTACCGCTAACTTAGAAGCACCACCGAAAAACGATTTACCCTCCACCAGCATTTTTGTAACTTTTTTGCCTTGTACAGTAATTGTTCCTTTTTTGTCTACCTCAACGCCTGGCAATTTTTCAAGAATTTCTTTCATCTTTCTTTCATTGCCATTGGCGAAACTATTGACATTAAAAACCAATGTATCTTTTTTAACCACAACTGGTTTGAAATCATGTTTTATAACAATTTCTTTGAGACTTTCGCCACTAGGTTTTAATTTAAAATCATGTGAAATGATTTCTGATCCCGCCTCCAAAACAAATACCTCATCTATATATCCAATATAGGAAATCGTAATTTGATACTGAAGCTTTATTTCCAACTCCAACTTATATCTTCCCTTATTATCAGCAATAGCAAATTTCAAGCTCGCTTCCTTTGCAATAGGAACAGCAATTACATTAGCCGACTCTAAAGGTTTTCCCATATCATCAGAGACTACTCCGCTAAAAGTTTTTGTCTGAGAGAATGAAAATGAAGTAATAAATATAAAAACGATAATTAGTCTGATCATTTGAACTTTTCTTGTAGAATAATTTGATTTCCAAATATTCTCTTGTGGGATCACGGTGTAATTTTATAATTTGTAGTAACAAACAAGATTTATAAAATCAACATATTTTTTTTAACTTTTAGATTTAATTACTGCTCCTAAACCTTCCTTAAGCTTTTTATCATATTCTTCTCTGGATATCATTTTCCCCTTAGGAATATTTATGTCTATTTCTTTGTCAAATAGCTCAATTTTTGATGCTACAAAAGTTTTATTATCTTCTGTCAGTTCTAATATTAATCCAGGCAGACTATAAAAAGTCTTTGGACCATATGAATAAGGCAGGGCCGGAGCAAACCAACATATTATTTCTCTTGTTTTATGTTCACCTTTTTTATTTACAAAGGTTCTTTGCGTCACAGCTTTATAACACAAATACGTTCCTATTTTTTTTGTGTCATTTTTTATTTCCCATTTATCAGATTGAATTGGGCTTTTAATCAATGTTCCATCATCCATAATTTCGACTTCTGTTTTATTACCCAAATCTATATAGGTATCAGATGATGTATAAGCTAACTTTGCAACATTATTTAATTTACGATCATATTCAGAATCGTAATTTAATTTATCAACGTATTTAAAGGTAGACTTTGATTTATTGAATGTCAATTCGAACTCTTGATTATTTGCTAAGTCATTCAATTTTGTAATGAAATTTTTCGTGTCTTCTTTTTTAATATCGTCAACTGTCAGTGGAAGATAAAAGCGATACCTAACGGTACCTGATGATTGCGAATGTATGCTAGCAGTTAGCATTAATAAAAATAAAAATAACTTCATAATATTAGAAATTTAAAGCTCTTCCAGAAAAATTTTGCTGGAAGAGCTTCTGAATAAAATATTTTAGTGGCACAGTCCAATTAATGCATTTAAAAGACTTATATTATCTGCCCCTCCTCCAATAATGGATTCATAAACATCAATTGCTCGTTGTTCGCAAGCTTGTTCTTGCTGTTGAACAACTTCTGTTTTTAACAGCGTATTTTTAACTTCAACATTTTTAGCATTTGCTGCTGCATTAAATGCTACTACCATTAGAGCAGTAAATAAAACTTTTTTCATAGTTAATTGTTTTTTAAAATTAGTAAAAATTATTTTGGTTAACAATGGTAAATTTTGTCTGCAGAACTATCACAAATTGTTAAAGCCAAAACTAGACAAACCTCATAGTGCTTACAAATGTTGTCTATCGAAATTCAGGAATCCCGATATGTTATTCCTGAATTTTGTAAAAAACAATATTTAAATATTTAAAAAACAGCACTTTACACTAATGAAAAAAAGTAACTTACATCATTACAATTTTATCCGAATGCTCTATTTTTGTAAGAAAGCCCCAAAATATGTTTTCAAATAAATCTCGAAGAACTTTCCTTTTATTACTATTTCCTATTTTACTGATTGCTCAGACAAAAAAAAAAGACTTTATAAATTTATCATACGATGATTTACACGATTTGTATTTTAAAAATGTAGGAAATCAAAAGAAACAACTACTGTATACAAATGCCTATATGGCCAAAGCAATACAGGAAAATAGTAATATTAGAAAAGCTAAAGCCAATTATCAAATAGCTCTATTTTATTATAAATCAGATAGAAATAAAGCAATTCAATATCTTGACAGTGTCATAAAATATTCGAATGGAAGTAATGATAAATTTTTTCCAGCTGCAGCTTATTGCGAAAAAGCTGATTTTCTTAAAACTCAATTTAAGTTTAAAGAAGCGATGGCCAATTATAATTTTGCAGAAAAAAATGCCCTTCAGACCAATATTGATTATTATTATGTAGTGCGCGAATATATAGCTATTACAAAATCTGAAGATTTAGGAGAATATAATGAAGCATTAAATATATATAAAGAATGTTATGTATATTATAAAAGCAAAGATACAAGAAGCTCAAACTATTCTGGACAGTATCTAAATCTCATTTTTGGGCTGGCTGATTGTTATAAATCTTTGAAAAATACAGACTCCACTTCATATTACAATAAACTAGGCTATAGGGAGTCTAAAACAACTAATAATGAAGAGTATAAAAATCTTTTTATTCTTAATGAAGGCGCAAACCAAGTACTAAAAAGGAATTATGGTGCAGCACTGGATAGCATTAACAAAGCATTACCAAAAATGATTGAATACGACAATACGGGTAATGTATTGGCAGCTTATTTTTATTTAGGTAAAACATATGATGGACTGGGGAAAAAAGCAATAGCAGTAGAAAATTTTATGCGAGTAGATTCTATCTATAAAGTAACAAAAGAAATAACCACAGAATTTATGGATGGATATCCGTATTTAATTAGCTATTATAAAAATTTAGGAGACAGGGAAAATCAGTTAAAATATATAACTGCCTATATGGCCATAGACAGTACTTTACATAAAAATTATCGTGAATTAAATAAATTAGTGTATAGCGAATATGATACACCACATTTAATTTCTGACAAAGAAATTCTTATTACTTCCCTTAATAGAGACAAAATAAAAACGTATTGGGGAATGGGGTTTTTATCCTTAACTGTTATTGCTTTCGGAGGTTTTGCATTCCATCAGTATCGAACTAAAAAACAATACAGATCAAGGTTTGAAAAGATAATAAAAGAAACAAATCAAAATAACAATTACGAGGTCAACAAAGAAAACGAAACTGAAACTGTCCCTGTTAAAATTGGTGATATTGGTATTGGGGAAGAGTTAATCAATCAGATTTTAGAAAAGCTCAATCACTTCGAAAACGACAAAGAATATTTGAAGCCTAATATTACAGTGCAAACTTTATCTTCAACGTTTGAAACTAATACAAAATATGTCTCTAAAATAGTTAATATATATAAAGAAAAATCATTTATTCAGTACATAAATGATTTAAGAATTGATCATGCTATTCGTCAATTACAAGAAAACAATAAACTAAGAAAGTATACGGTTCAGGCGCTTGCATTAGAGTTCGGTTTTAACAACGCCGAATCATTTTCAACCGCTTTTTATAAAAAAACAGGTATAAAGCCAACTTATTTCATTAAAGAATTAGACTCAACAACATAACAACAAACAACTGACAAACAGAATCTTAACGAAACTAATAAGCTCGAAATTCCTGAATTCCGATAACCTTAATAAGTTGTCTTATAAATCTTCACAACTCAGATTATATATTTGTGAAATAATAATAAAAATTTATACAGATGAAAACGAAAAAAATAAAAAGAGAAGCTAATAAATTTTCTCTAGACAAATTTGAAGTGGCTAAATTAAAAAACATGCATTTAATTATTGGTGGAGGAGAGAATCAAGATGACCCACCAATCGATGATACTAAAGGCAAAGGCAAGGATTCATCTATTCAATGCGGTAAGTAAAGCATCTATTCCCTATAGATAGTTTTCAAATAACTATCAATATTTGTCCATAAAATGAAGGTAATAAATATTTCTTTTTTCTTTTTATTAATTCTTACAGGATGTAAGTCTTCCAAAGAATTATCTAATCCTGATAGCATTGTCTCTAATAATGATCTTTCATCAAACTCATTGAAAACTTGGTATCAGAAAGATTATAATACTGATACAATTCCAGGAATTTCAGCGGACAGGTGGTACAATTTAAATAAAAAGAAGCCTAAAAATAATGGAATTATTGTAGCAGTAATTGATACGCAAATCGATATAAACCATGAGGATTTACAAGGACAATTATGGATTAACACCAAAGAAATACCAAATAATGGTGTTGATGATGACCATAATGGCTATATTGATGATATAAACGGTTGGAATTTTATCGGAACAAAAAGTGGCGGATATGTCGTTTGGAACAGATATGAATATGTTCGTATTATTGAAAAATGGGGAGTATTATTTAAGGATAAAACCGAATTTCAAATAAATGCTAAAGATGTCTATAAATATAGAGAGTACCAAAGAGCCCTAAAAATACTGGAAGAAAAAACACCATATTATAAAAGATGGCTTAAATCTCTTAATTACAGAGTTGCTGTTTATCCATTAGCAAAAGATACTTTAAATTTTTTTTTTCCAAAAGAAAATTACACATACAAACAATTGGATAGTCTGTATAAAAATTATAAAGTTAATGACAAAGAATTTTGGCAGAGACGAGATGATGGTGATAAAGATTTAGGAGCTTTAATCAGCTGCATGATGATTAATTTGGATCTAAATCAAAAAAAATTAGAACAAATAAAAGATCACCAAATACAAATGGATTCAACGGTAAATAAAAACTTAAATTTAGACTATAATGAACGTTTATTAATTGGCGATAATCCCGATACCTTAGAAAAAGGTTATGGCAATAATAATGTAAGTAATAATAAAGCCGGACATAGATCACTCCAATATCATTGTACAAAAATGGCAGGAATTATTGGAGCCAATAGAGAAAATAACATTGGCATAAAAGGAATCCTCCAAAATGCTAAAATTATGCCCCTGAGCATTTCTTCACCAGGAGATGTAAATGATAAAGACATTGCCATGGCTATACGTTATGCTGTAGATAATGGGGCAAAGGTTATTAATATGTCTTTTGGAAAAGAGTTTTCTATGCATCAAGAATGGATAACAGAAGCATTTAAATACGCTGAAGAGCATAATGTCCTATTAATTCATTGTGCAGGAAATGACGGAGTAGATATAGATAAAGAGCCATTTTATCCAAATGATACTAATTTTGAAAATTTTCAGGAAGTATGTTCAAATTTCATCAATGTAGGATCGGTGACTCATAAATTGGACAGTACTTTTGTTTCTGATTTTTCCAACTATGGCAAACAAAATGTTGATTTATTTGCCCCAGGCAATCAAATATATACCACCACTGCAAACAGTGGTTATACATTTGATTCCGGTACATCTATGTCTGTACCAATGGTATCAGGAACAGCTGCTTTAATCTGGTCCTATTATCCAAATCTTACAGCTGCCCAAGTTAAACAAATTATTATGGATTCTGGAACAGCTTATAACTTAGAGGTTGTAATCCCTGGCACGAAAGATAAAAAAGTTCTTTTCTCGGAATTATCTAAATCTGGAAAAGTTCTAAATGTTTATAATGCTATGCAGCTTGCCAAAAAAATCAATAAAAATAAAAAATAGGTCTAAAATCACACTTAAAAAGTTAAAGTCAGCAATGAAGCATACCCTATTTTTCATTTTATTTCTTTTCTTATTTGTCGGATGTAAAAGCAAAAAAGATTTAAATTCTTCTATAATACATTCTCCAAAAAAGGAACTTTCTGCCAAAGAAATGCAGACATGGTACCAGAAAGATATAGTTTTAGATGGAATACCCGGTATATCACTGGACAAATGGTATGCATCGAATAAAAAGAAACCACAAAGAAAAAACATCATTGTAGCCGTAATCGATACGCAAATTGATCTACATCATGAAGATCTTCAGGGACAGTTTTGGACAAACAGCAAAGAAATTCCAAACAATGGGATCGATGATGATAAAAACGGTTATATCGACGACATAAACGGCTGGAATTTTAAAGGAACCAAAAATGGAGGCTATCTTGTTTGGGGTAATTACGATTACACACGCATAGTGCGGGAATGGGAACCAGTATTCAAAGACAAAACAGAACCTCAAATTGATTCTAAAGACTTACATAAATACAAAGAGTATAATAGGGCTTTAACAAAACTAGAAGGCGAAAATAAATATTATAAGAATTGGCTAAAATCTTTAGATCATTCCGTTGCTATTTATCCTTTGGTAAAAGATACTTTAAAATATTTTTTCCCTAAAGAAGATTATACATACAATCAATTAGATAGTTTGTATAAAAAAAACAAGATAAATGATAAAAGATACAAACAAAGACGGGATGACAATGATAAAGATCTTGGAGCATTAATCAGTTATATGATGGTCAATCTTGAAGTTGATCAAAAAACTTTAAAAGATGTAGTAGACCAACAGAGCTATCTTGATTCTGTGGTGAATAAAAATATAAATAAAAATTTCAACGATCGTCTATTAATCGGTGACAATCCAAATATTTTGGAAAAAGGTTATGGTAATAACATTTTAAATAATAAAGCAGAATATCAATCTATACAGGATCATTCGACTAAAGTCACGGGAGTTATTGCGGCCAACAGAGAAAATAATATCGGAATTAAAGGAATTGGACAAAATGTAAAGATTATGCCCTTAAGTGTTATTCCTGTAGGAGATGAACAAGACAAGGATGTTGCTATGGCCATATATTATGCTGTAGATAATGGTGCTAAAATAATTAACATGTCTTTTGGTAAAGAGTTTTCTTTGCACAAAGAATGGGTCGAAGAAGCATTTAAATATGCCGAAGAGCATAATGTTCTTCTTGTTCATTGTGCTGGCAACGATGGATTTGACATTGATAAAAACCCGTTCTATCCTAATGACAGTGATTTTGAAAATTATAAAGAGAAGAATTCTAACTTTCTTAATATAGGATCTACAACACATAGACTTGACAGTACTTTTGTTTCCGATTTTTCCAATCACGGAAAACATAATGTAGACATCTTCGCTCCAGGAGATGAAATCTATTCAACAACTACAGAAAATAGTCATTATAAATTTGATTCTGGCACTTCATTTGCCGGACCAATGGTTTCGGGAACTGCGGCTCTAATCTGGCTGTATTATCCATCTCTTACAGCTGCGCAGGTTAAACAGATTATTTTGGCTTCTGGAAGTTCATATAATCTGGAAGTTATAGTTCCAGGAACAAAGGATAAAAAAGTTCCGTTTTCAGAATTATCCAAATCAGGAAAAGTTCTAAATGTTTATAATGCAATGCAGCTTGCCGAAAAAGTTAGTAAAGAGAAAAAATGAAAGCACGTTTTAAAATTGTGTCTTTCTCACAATATGTACTGAGAACACCTTTATTTCCTATTTCGTTTTATTTGGATCTTCTCAAAAATTACAAGTGTGAAAAAGCAATTTCTGTTTACAAAAATACACTAGTCAAGGAAGCCTTAAATTTGGCATCGCCAGAATTGGTAGATGAGCTTAACAAATGGGAAAATTCTAAACCTGATTCTTTAAATCAAAAAAAATCAGCTTTAGAATTTACAGTACTCAAATACATTGCAAGAATGTCTTCAAGATGTACACCTTTTGGCCTCTTCGCTGGATGTTCGGTCGGGAAAATAGATGCTGCTGACACCAATGTAATATTAGATCTGTCTGAAAAGCACAAACGATTTACCCAATTTGACATGCAGTTCTGGGTAGCATTGCTGCAAAATATCACCAAACGGGAAAAAGCAATTCATAAATTAAAATATTTCCCCAATTCTTCTATTTATGAATTAGGTGATTTTTATAGGTATATTGAATACAAATATATAAAGACCAAACGTGAACATAGCATTACATCCTTACGAAAAACGGATACTTTAAAAGACATAATCCTCAAAACAAAATCAGGATTAACCGTAAACGAAATGATTTCTTTTTTAGCAGATGATGATTCTCAAAAAGAAGAAGCTCTTGAATTTATTATGCATCTTATAGATTTCCAGTTTTTAATAAGCGAGCTGGAAGCTGCTGTAACTGGCAATAATGAATTTGACAAGGTTTTATCATTTTTAAAAAATATTCCAGATCTGGCAACAGAATATCAATTTTTAAAGAACCTGAATAAACAAGTTTCAAATTTGGATTTCTCTCTGATTCCAACAGAAAGCCAGTACAAAGAAATCAAAGAAAACATTCTCAAAAAAGGATTTGAATATGAAGATAAATATCTTTTTCAAACTGATTTAAATACAGCTTCGATAACCAATAGCTTAAATGCCTCTATTTCAGAAAAGGTTATCAAGGGGCTTTATTTTTTAAATGGCATACAGCTTGCAAAAGAACCTCATAATCTCAAGATGTTTATTAAAGCGTTTTCTGAAAGGTATGAAACACAGCAAATGCCTCTGATGGCTATTTTAGATACAGAATGCGGATTAGGCTATCCTGTAAATCATGAAATGAATGACTCGCATGAGATCCTCGAAGCTTTTACTTTTAAACGTAAAAAGAGCAAAAGTGAGACTCAGAGTTGGACTTCATATGATTCTATTCTAGAAAAAAAACTTCAGGAATGTCACTCAAAAAAACTGAACAAAATAGAATTACAAGAAAGTGATTTTCCTTATTTTGATACTAATCTGGATCAGCTTCCCGCTACATTTTCTGCACTAATTGAGATTTACAGTGATAAAAAGCTGTCAATTGAATCTTCAGGAGATGTTAGCGCAGCAAAACTCTTAGGTAGATTTTGCAACGGAAATACTGATATTCATAAACTTACTAAAAAAATTATAAAAAAAGAACAAGAGTATCATCATGATAAAATTTTAGCTGAAATTGTTCATATTCCTCAGTCACGAACAGGAAATATTTTACGAAGACCCGTTTTAAGAAATTATGAAATTGCCTTTCTGGCGAATACTGGCACTGAAAAAGAAAATACAATTGAGTTAAATGATTTATTTGTCTCTGTGAGAAACGATAAAATTAAACTGTATTCTAAGAAACTCAATAAAGAAGTTCTGCCTTGTCTTTCAAATGCTCATAACTTTAGTAATAATTCGTTGCCTGTCTATCACTTTTTATGCGATTTACAGAGGCAAAACACGAAACCAGTATTTAGCTTTAACTGGGGAATTTTAGAGTATCATTATAATTATTTTCCGAGAGTGGAATACAAAGAAATTATACTTTCGAAAGCGAAATGGAATATTACTAAAGAAGAAATGGTTCCGTTTTTAAAATTAAGCGGTAAAGATCTATCTGAAGCATTCTCACTTTGGAGAAGCAGTAGAGATATTCCGTATCTCGTGAACTGGGTCAATTCAGACAATACACTTCTTTTAGATTTTCAAACAGAAATTGGTATTCAATTGTTTTTAAAGTCTGCTGGAAAGAGAAACAAAATTATTCTGGAAGAGTTTCTATTTACAGATGAATCTATTGTAAAAAACAATAAGCAAGAAAGATTTAGCAACCAATTTATATTATCATTTTTTAAAGAACAATTATAAATGCAAAGAAATTTCTGCTTAGGAAGTGAGTGGCTGTATTATAAAATTTATACAGGAGCAAAAACAACAGATGTTATTTTACTTGAAAAATTATATCCTGTTATCCAGCAGTTAAAACAAAGAAAAATTATTCAAAAATGGTTCTTTATCCGATACAAGGATAGCGATACACATTTTAGAGTCCGATTTTTACTGGGAAACAAAAAAGATCTATCAAAAGTTATTGATAAGGTTTATCCAATTATTAATGATCTGCTTCAGGAAAATTTAGCATGGAAAATTCAAACGGATACCTATAAAAGAGAACTGGAAAGATATGGTGAAGCCACCATGGAAGATTCTGAATTTTTATTTTGGAAGGATAGTGAAATGATGATTAAATATCTTTCTGTAAAGAAAACATTTCAGAAAAAAGAAATGGCGCTTTTATTCAGTCTTTGCTCAATCGATTCTCTTTTAAACTCATTTTCTTTATCTGCTTCAGATAAGTTTAACTTGATGTATAGTTTGCAACATTCATTTAAGGAAGAATTTGAGGCAGATAAAATATTAAAAAAAGAACTTGATAAAAAATATAGAGAATTATCTAACGATATAAAATATTATATAAAAAGAGAAAATAGAACTAATATTCCAGGCTTTTACCAATTAATTGAAGAAAAGCAAAATCAAACCATAGAGAAAATATCAGAAATAAAAAATGCAATTCAAATCGATCTTTACCACTTTTTAGCGAGTCATATTCATATGATGATTAACCGCCAATTTAGCTCCAAACAAAGAATGCATGAACTTATTATTTATGATCATCTATACAGATATTATAAAACTTTAAATTATGAAAAAAACAAATTCTTTTAAGCTAATACGGTAATACATTTTAAAATTTACTCGCTGTTTATTCTTTTTAAATCATCATGAAAATGGTTCGGGAATTGTCCTGTTAGGGCTACTAAGACAAAGCTTCAGAGAAATCTGGAGCTTTTTTGTTTTAATTGATTCGTCGAATTTATATCCGCAATACCCGAAATCGTCTTAGGATTCAATAATACTTTCGAAAACAGGCATCCACTAGCAAAAAAAAAGCAAAGCCATCCTTCAATAGAATGGCTTTTACTTTATTGATTTTGATTGCTATCACGAGCGGGACGCACGCGCTAGCGGGGGGAATTATTTGCTAAATACCGCCACCTCATCGATTTGGTCATATGAGCTTAAAGTACCTTCATATGAAGTAATTTTGTTGCCGTTTTTGATAACAAGATTGTAATGAGTATATAGCGGCGCACCTGAAAAATAATTAACTTCTACCTTATAGGTTCCTGACGGAGCTGTATTTTTGTAAAAGATGTTCTCCGGACCGTATTCTAAAGTATTGTCAAAATCGAGTTCACCACCAGTACTCGAAATATCATTGGCATAATAAATTTTGTTACCGTTAGGCTCAGTCAACCATAAATCCACGTCGGATTGCGTATCCCAAGTTAATGAAACTTGAAGGTCTCCGGTCCCAACATCCAACACTTTAAAATTAATTATGCGAGGTTGGCTCCAATATCGAGGTTGTGATAGAAAAGAGAGATCTTGTGGTGACTGAAGCGGCGGAGAGTAAACATACACCTCAGCTTCATTAGTATAGGAAGGAGCTTCATATCCTGCTCCTTTTGCAGGTAATTCGATGTTAGGGTGACCAGAGCAACTGAGTCTAATAGGTGCTGATAGTGCCGTACTTGCTTTTCTGGCATTTGCATTTACCGGATTGCCATTCGTGTCGAGGTCAATTTGATAATATTTACTTGAACCTTTAAGTTTGATAAACATGATTCTAGGAATCCTGTCCTCAGTAGTGTTCGCTCCGATAGGTATGGTAAACAAACTGTTCGAAGTGACGATTATCGTATTAGGTATACTGGCAATATTGTCTGAATGTTCACCAGCTGGAACCGGAATATCACCGCTTTTTAAAACCGCACCCGAAATTGTCATTTTTTCCATCAATGACGGGGCGTCTGTTACATAATCGTTTGCTTCTTCGATGACTGGGATATCTTCATCGCCGCCTTCACTGCTACAGCCCAAGACGCCAACGGATAGTACACACAATAAGATTGCTTTTTGTAGAGTCTTTTTCATTTTTTTTAAGAATAGATTCTGAAGTTATACTTACCTTCTCTAAAATAGAATCCTTTATTTTTAGAGAAAACACCTAATTTTATTTGATTTTTGGATTTACTACAACGGCTTATAACGCTCACTCAATACTGTAACCTACTTCTATCTTATTGGTTATATTTTTAGTGGCTTTATTGTTTTCAGTCTAAGTATTATCTATTAATCAATTATTCTTCACTTTCAAAATAATTACTTATGGAAAATCACAAAGAATTTTATCACGATAATTTTAAAAAGATTTTTCTTTAATTATTTGATCAAATGTAAAAGAAATAAAAGTCTCAGAAAATACTCCAAAAGGAGTATATTTCTTTGCTTTTATTGATTTTGATTGCGTTCACAAGAAGGACGCTATCGCTAGCGGGGATGTATTAATTATAATAAAAAACGAGACCAAGAAGTCTCGTTTTTTATTATAGCTTTTGAAATATGTCTTTATTCTTAATTACAGCCTAAAAAAAATACTCAATAACCTTACAGCATTTCTTCCGTATGAATCTCTTCTATTAAAACTCGTTTTAGGTTTTCGAAATCAGCTGTACCAACAAAAAAAGTCTTTGTCTTATCTTTTGATTTTAAAAGTATAGCATTTCCAAAATTCACATTGTATAACCATCCGTGGTTTGTAATTCTAATTCCTAAACCTGTTAACCAATTAACTTTAATCTTTTGAATACTTGCAATATCTATATCTTTTATAGGCATTTCTTTTTTAAAAAAACCAAATCCAAAATAAGCTGAAATTTTACTTTCATTCAATGTGATGGTCAGTTTGTGAAAAATGATAAAAATGATAATCAAAAATAAAGCAGGAAAGTACAGATTCGTTTTATCCGTAAAAGGATAAATTACTAGTAAAAAAGTAATTACAAAGATTATTAAAATAGAATACGAGAATTGAACATTTTTGTATCTAAGACCTGGCATAAATTAATTTCTTTCAGAAGTTACTATTTAATCTCTTTGTGTAAAGCAGTATGATTTTGATTTTCATCTATTTGTTCTCCCAATTTAATTTGTATAAAGTCTTCACCATTAATAAAATACTCTAGCCCTAAAACTAATAGCATCGCGCTTACATTATATACTTTCTGCATTATGATTGCTAAACCTAAATAACCAAAACCAAATAGCGCGAAAAAACAGTAAAAAGTCAATAAGCAAATAATACAGCAGAATTTAAGGAAATGACGTTTTGACTTTAGGATAAATATGGTAATAGTAAATAAACCAAACAATGTTAAAATGATCGATATTGTTCCCAGGTCATGCAAGGGAGTTGCAATTAAGAAAATAAATAATATGTTGGCAGCACCTATTAATTTTAAAACTTTAGCCCACTGTCTTAAAGGTATTTTTTTTGACATATTGATAAAAAAAATGCCATAACCAAACGAGTGGAATGCCATTCCAATAATTGCCCAAATCCTGCCCGGATTTTCTGAACCGTTTATCGCTTTTGCTGCAAATAAATTGCTTACGAAATTTTTTGACCAGTCAAAGCCCACAGAATTTTTGTCAAGTAATGAGCCGCCTGGATAAAGTAAGGCTGCTATTACTAGCAAAATCACGGAAATGACCAAACATATCAAAACCGAATATTTCTTAACTCTTTCCTTAATTGTTAAACTTTCCATTTGTTGACGAAATGATGTGTTGTTTGTATGTGATTAATTTGCAATGATCTCTAACTTATTTTTATGTGTGATAAAACCGGTGCTCTCCGAAATATTTCCCGGTAAAGCTACGTATTCTATGAGAAGACTTCGGAGAGCGAAGGGTCTTCTACTTTTTTTGTCAAACAACTTGTTACTATTCACAGGTTATTGTCCGGAAAATATAGTCTACGGAATAATATTGTTTTTTATCTTTTAAATAAATAAAATACAAATAAGCTTTATTCTTATTATCATTTTTTATAATAGAACTTAACTCTTTTCTAGTAACGTTTACAGTTAATCTTTTACCATTGGCAATTGGACTAGAACTGAAATAGACTTTTTTTCCATTCAGCATAATTTCAAAACCTGCAATTAAACTGTCTTTTGAGTTATCTCTAAAATCAATTCCATCAATTTTTTTATCGAATTCAAAAACATAAATAGTTTTTTGGTTCTGTGAAAATGTTTGCAAACTAAGCACGATTGTTAAAATTATAAATATGTATTTCATATGCTGAGGAAATATTTTTATAATTTACTTATTTTTTTATACAGCTTATAAACAAAGTATATTACTCCTATGAAAATGATAAAAAGAAAGACTTGCCATAAAAATAATCCAATCTCAAACTGGTTAATTATTTTATCCATAAATTTCAGTAATTATTTAATTTACAATATATTAATAGTATTATCAAAAACGCCAATATTATTTTCAATCTCAAACGGGTCAATTTTCTTACTCATAAATTTTAATTATTATTAGTTAATCTGAGATTACAACAACTGGCTCTATGCCAAGATATTCAGTTCTACCATTTTTTTTCTAACCAAATAAGATATCTTATCCCTAAAGTACATCATCAATCTATAGTTACTTAATTTTTGCTTTTTTGTTTTATTATAAAACTGCGGTTGCCTTATCGTTTTCTTTAAACAAAGGATTTCTTTAGGTTTTAAATTATATAGAATTGCAGTTTTTCTAAAAAAAACATTTCATCACTGTTTCTGTCCTTTAAATAAAACTCATTTAAATGAGTTGTCGATTCTTCAATATAGAATTTATCATATTTAAAAAAAAGTGTGTCTTTAGTTTTTTCTTGACCGTGTAAATTACCTACAAAGAAAAAAGTTAGTAAAAAATAGATGTAAGTTTTCATAAAGCAAATATTTAGTTATTGATTTGGACAAGTGACTGTTTTAGTTAAAGCGGTACCCCCCTTTGCAAGTGATTCAATAGAAGCTTTTTTATCGGCTGACAAATCAGTCCAAGCTTTAACCTTCTCATCTCTTAAACCTCCCCACGCCATTGCTTCATAAAAAGCATCACTTGGCGCAACACCATAATAATTTACATATTTGTTATAATCATCTGTTAGCACATTTTTATGAAACTCTTTTAAAGCATCTCGCATACTATTCACATACAAAGTAGCCATTGAGCTATGATAATTTTCCTCATATTTTTCAAATACTTTTTTAAAGTCTTTCGCATCAGCAGCCGTCATATCTGTAGTATATACCTTTCTATACATATCAGCATGGACATATTCGTGCAAAATTATACGTGCTCCCTCTAAACCTGCGGTTGCATCTACTCTGCTATTACTAATTTGAATATTAATAAGACTGCCTGAACCAAGATAGAATGTATCTCCATTAATTTCCAATCCTGATTCCTTTGAAATCACTTTGTCCACAGAAATAATTGCAATATCAAACTCAGATTTTCCTTCAAATTTAGCTAATAATTTTTGCACAAAAGAATTCCCGCTTTTATTTAATAATGTATTGATACATTTTGCTTTTCCCGTCAGGTTATCTATAATTTTAATTAATACCGTCGCGGGATTTTTGTTTAAAAAAGCCCCTTAGATTTTACTTTATTGTAGATAATATTATAAATTACACTGAAATGATTAATTGTACACACCACCTACAGCGCCTGTTACGACAACCCATTTTCCATTTTTCTTTTCTAAAACTAAAATCGAAGTGTTTCCAAGAATCATATCACTTGTGTTCGTTTTCTGTATAGTAAAAACAGCATATTTTTTATTATAATATATAGGATCAGAAAAGGAAAAAATAGTATAATAGTCTTGCAAACTAAATTTTTCATACTTTCCAGGATTTGGGAATTTGGAGCGTTCAAAAAAGAGAATATTTTGAAGTTTGAAATCTTTTGAAGTCCAATTATTATTACGAATCCAAAAATCTGTAATATAATTATTTTCATATTTTGCTTTCATTCTTTCCCATTTCACTTGATCGTATAATGGCTTCTGTATACCTTCATCCCGTTCATATTTATGTGACAATGGTTCAAAATAAATTTTACCCTTAAAAATGTCAATAGTAATATTATTGTTTATTTTTTCCTGAATAATCATTATTTTTTGATCTCCTAATTTTTGGGATTCAAGATAATCATTTATAGGTGCGTTGTTTTCTTTTGTTGCCGAACAGCTACAATAGAAAATGATTAAAAATAAATATTTAAAATTTTTCATAATAAAATCAATTGCAAGGTTTTCCAACTGCGCTTTGGAGCTGTCCACTACTATACCCGACAGGATTTCCTGATTGTTCGGCTGCATATCTATTATCAATTCTTAACCTCTCAGGAGTTCCTAGAGGAAATTTTTCTTCAAATACGGGAGTGCCCTTTAAACCTCCCCATGCCAAATCAGTATAAACCTGGTATGGAACAGTACCATTAGGGTCTGCATATCTATTATATTCTCGCAACGTCACCGCGATTGCATCAATATATTGATTTGCCATTTCTATATGATGCGCATCATACATGTTTGGGTATTTTTTTTCAACATAACCTTTAAAAAGAGTAGGAAAATCATTAAAGACAGCCGGATTAGGTGGAGTTGTACTTGAATAATCATCTTTTATACTCATAAAATAAGCATGTCCCAATTCATGCAGCATATTTCCCGCTCGAAATAGGTTTGTAGCACTTGTATAATCATTACTAATCTGAATTTTATAATTATACTGTGAAACACGCGTAGTCGATGCAGGCGTTCCGTCAATAGGATTTTCTGCATTAAAAGTTACAGTGTAAATTTTGGTTGTTCCCAGCTTCGTGAACATTGATGCGATATCTGCATTTGTAGCGCCTTTTAACATTTCTAAAATTTCTTTTTGACATGGCTTCAAATTATCGCTAACAATCCTGTTTTCAATCTTCTGTGCTATCGTAGTACTGGTAGTAGTTCCACCCGAGCTTGATGATCCGCCTCCAGAACCGCCATAGCCAGGAGTTGGCAATTCTTCACTTCCTCCACCATCACAATACACCAACTCGATAGGTTCAAAATGTCCGCTTTCATCCCAATAACCTAACCACACACATTCTATTACTTCTTCAGCCATTCTTGAAGTTAATGAAGGCATTATTTTATTACCATTTCTAAACTCAATTTTACTCGTAATATTAGTGGCTAATTCCTGAAGAAAAACTTTACCATCAAAATTATTTTTAATATTGTAGTAATTGAAATTTTTATCTAAAATTTTAGACTTTTCCTGATCTGTAAATATTTGAACGTAAAATAATTTATACCCTTTTTCATCGTCTTTAACAAACATTAAACGATGATTAACATTACGCAAATTTCCCTTTTTATTTGAAACACTTAAATTATCTTCAAAAGAAAATGGTATTTCTAGAACCTCCCCAATATTACCATCAGTGACAATAGCATCTTCCCATTGCAAATTTTTGACATATTTTAAAACTGTTGCACTATAATCATCTTTATGATTATTGAACCACAATTTAGCTTCAGAATACTGCGAAGTGTCATTTTGCAAAACTTGCTCATTAGAGCAATTTGTCATTAAAAATAAAAAACTTACAAGAAATAAGTTCTTACACAATTTTGCAACTTTTAACATACTAATTTATTTTTGTACGAAAATATCACTTATCACGTAAAAACAAAGAAAAAAATTACAAAAAATATTGGTTGAATTTTGAAACACTTCACTATTCCTGTTCTTTAAACGAATAAAAAGTCAGAACTATTCGTAAAGTCAAGAAGCTTCCATCAGGTTTAGAATTTCTACAAAACAAAAAAATGCGCAAATAACTTTGCACATTTTTTCATAAGAACATTGTTTCAATTTAACAGCAATCCAGTTTTCATAACTCCGATTTCAAATTTATTTTACCTTTCTGAAGTCCTTTACCAGTTACTTCCAATTGAATAGCACCTGCAGTTTTGACTGCTTTAACCAAAACCACGAGTTTTCCGCTGAAAAGTTTCATTTTGTTTTGATGAAATATTTCTAACGAAGTTGCATCACCATTACAAGCGGCTCTGTAAGTTGCTGCGCCAGTTACTTTAAATTGCAGTTCATTCACTGCTATTGGGCACGGAATTCCGTTTTTATCTACAACTGAAACCGTTACAAAAGAGATATCCTCGCCATCGGCTTTGATAACTTTTCGATCTGCTTCGAGAACAATTTTATACGGATCTCCAGCCGTTTTAACTTCACTTTCGGCAGCTATTTTTCCATTTGAATCAAATGCTACCACTTTTACTGTTCCTGGCTCATATTTAACATCCATCCACATTAAACGATAGCGGTTTTGTGGAGTAGAATTGTTTTTTTTCTGCACGCCCATACTTTTTCCGTTGACGAAAAGTTCTGCACTGTCATAATTCGTGTAAACGAAAATGGGCGTAACCTCTCCTTCTCTTCCTTTCCAGTTCCAATGTGGTAATATATGAAGCGTTTTATCCTCCTTATTCCATCTGCTTCTATAAAGATAAAAACGGTCTTTGGGAAGTCCTGCCAAATCTGAAATTCCAAAATAAGAACTTCTTGAAGGCCATTTTTCATCATAAGGTGTTGGTTCTCCTAAGTAATCAAAACCAGTCCAGACAAATTCTCCAATAACCCATGGTTTGTCATCCTGAAGCACAAAATCTTCGTCAGGAACATTCGACCAACTGCACGCTTCGAGATCATAAGATGAACTTTGAAAATCATCATATTGCTTTTCTTTTTGCTGAACAACAGGGAATTTATAAATTCCTCTTGAACTCACTGTTGAAGCTGTTTCTGAACCCAAAATAAATCCTTGTGGAAATGATTTATAAGCTTCTTCATAAAGATGCACTCTGTAATTCAGCCCAGGTACATCTAATAAAGATCCAAAACCTGAGGCCATAGTTTGTTTTACCTGATCCATTCCAACAGTTACCGGACGCGTAGGATCTTCTCTATGAAAAACATCCTGTAAAAATTTAGCTCTGGTCAAACCTTCGGCTCCATATTGATCCGGAACTTCATTTCCTGAACTCCACATTACAATACAAGGGTGATTTCGTGTGGCTCTTACTAAATTTACAATGTCTTTTTCTGCATATTCTTCAAAAAAGCGGTGGTAACCATTTTGTACTTTTGGCTTAGCCCATTCATCAAAACTTTCAGCCAGAAACATAAATCCCATTTCGTCAGCCAATTCAAGCTGTTCAAAAGAAGGCATATTATGAGAGCTTCTGATTGCATTACATCCCATGTCTTTCAAAATCGTAAGCTGTCTTCGAAGCGCCGCTTTGTTTATAGCAGCACCAAGAGGTCCAAGATCATGATGAAGACAAACGCCTTTAAATTTTGTCACTTTTCCGTTAAGGCTAAATCCTTTATTAGGTTCGTATTTGATTGATCTAATTCCGAACTTTATGCTTTGTTCGTCTTTTAATGTTCCGTCAGCTGCGTATAATTTGGTTATTGCTGTATACAAATAAGGCGTTTCCGGACTCCATAAATGAGGTTTGGCAACATTAATAGTCTGATGAAATTTTCCATCCTTTATTTCTGTGACTTTCTGTGTTGCTACAATAGTATTGTCTGCATCTTTTATTTCGGTTAACATCGACAAATTATCGCCATTAACCTCAGCTTTAAGATCAACAACAGCGGTATTTTCGGTAATGTCCGGGGTTGTAATAAACGTTCCCCATTGTACAAAGTTTTCTTCTTCTTTTACCACAATACTCACTTTTCTGTATAAACCTGCTCCGGGATACCATCTCGATGAAAACGGCATATTGGTTAATTTCACAGACAATACATTTTCTGAACCCGCAAGTAGATCATTGGTAATATCAATGGTAAAATAGCTGTATCCGTAACCCCAGTTTCCTATCTTTTTTCCATTTAAATATACCTGAGGTTCGCTCATGGCACCTTCAAAAATAAGGAGTGCTTTTTTTCCTTTTTTAAACTCGGGAATAGAAAAGGTGTTGCGATACCAGCCTGTACCAATATGTGGCAGCGCACCGGTACGACCGGTTTTTTCGGTAGGAACTTTTTCTCCG
This sequence comes from Flavobacterium sp. LC2016-12, assembly GCF_015351595.1. Taxonomy (GTDB): domain Bacteria; phylum Bacteroidota; class Bacteroidia; order Flavobacteriales; family Flavobacteriaceae; genus Flavobacterium. The sequence continues at coordinate 104,627 of NZ_JADKPT010000011.1, forward strand.
TTTTGTTCAATTGCGGAAACTTGTTTGTCCCATTCTTTATCAAATGGTCCGTAAATGGCCCAATCGTGCGGTACACTCACTTTTTCCCATTTGGAAGTATTGAATTTTACTGAAGATGCTTCTTCTTTCACTTCTTTAGAAAAACGCCAGTTATCTTTTAAAGTAACTGTAGTTGATTGTGACCTCATTTTTCCAGATGAAAAAACTAGTAGAAATAAGAATACTATTGATTTAAAAATTAATTTCATTTTCGTTTTGTTCTCTTACCATCAGAAAACTAAGCTCCTAGAGGTTAAATCCCTTAACCCTTTGGATGTATACTGCATAAAAATTTAATTAAACACATAGAAACATAGATTTTATTATTTTGAAAAAAGTAAATCAAAAAGAAACTCGTTTCTCACACATAGCTATGTGTGTTAATGCAAGTGAAACGCCTTTTTTGAGTCCAATATGCTATGTTTCTATGTGTTAAAAATAATTAAACCTAATAGGTTAACTTAGTTTTTTATGGTAAAATTTAATTGTTTATTTAATTTTTGAAAGCATCCAATGCCGGCGAAGGTTTTCCGTCAGGGAGCCAGGCGTTTAACTGATAATGGCTCCAGCTTTTTTCGCCTTGTGGTTCCCAATAAATAACGCCTAAGCCTTTTTTATCAGGTACACTTTTTACGGCTTTTATTGTAGCTTCAAGCATTTCTTTGGTGTTTTGTTCTAATGTATAATCACCACCTACTTCGACTACCATTACTTCTTTGTTATAGCGGGAGGCCATGTCTTTTAGATTATTTTCTAAATCTAAAATGGTGCTTTGGTAATCGGTTTTGATCCAGTACGGATAATATGACAAACCGATTACATCATATTTGACCTTATTTTCAGTGGCTTTATCAAAAAACCATCTGAATTTTTCGCTTTTATTTCCTTCGTCTAAATGAACAATTACTTTTATTTTTGGGTCGATGGCTTTTGTAGCTTCGTATCCTTTATCGAGTAATTGTGCCAATTGATTAAAATTGTCTGTATGTCCTTCCGGCCAAAGCATGCCGCTTGGAATTTCATTTCCAATCTGAACCCATTCCGGCGTTACTCCTGCTTTCTTCAACAGTTTTAGAACATCGTAAGTATGTTGGTACACATCGGTTAACAATTCCGAAAAAGAATGTTTTGCCCATGCTGCAGGTTTGTTTTGTTTTCCGGGATCTGCCCACGAATCGCTGTAATGAAAATCGATCATGATACGCATTCCCATTTTTTGCGCGCGAACCGCCATGACCACTGTTTCTTCAGGGCTGCAGTGTCCGCTGGCTTTATCATCATTAGGGTTTACCCAAACACGCAAACGAATGGTATTTATTCCGCGGTCTTTTAATAATTGCAGACAGTCTTTTTCAGAACCGTCTGTATCATAAAATTTATAGCCTGTTGCTTCCATTTGTGGCAGCCAGCCTACATCTGCTCCTTTTGAAAAGGAGTTTTTTTCGCTAATCATTTTTGATTTACAAGAAGTAAATCCAAATATAATTAACATCAAAAAGGATACAATTTGAAGTGATTTTTTCATGTTTTAGTCTTTACTGAAAGCTTGCATTACAGATAGGGCGTTATTATCAAAACTATATAAAGCCTGATTTTCGAAGGTAGAACCACTTGCCGATTGTGGCCCTTTAAAAGCAACCCATTCTCCTCCCCAGTACGCAAATCCTTGTCCAAATTCTGATGTTTTTACGATGTTTTTAATATCCATAACAAAAGTTCTTTGTCCTGTTGGCGTTGCCGGATAGCCGGGTACCAGCTGATCGTTTGTTCCTACAATATTATTAGTCTGATCATTGTACAACAGAGTAAAAGGATAAGCCGTTTCTGCAATCAGGACTTTTTTACTGAATTTCTTTCCTAAAGCATCAATAGTATTTTTTACTACTGTTAAATCTTTACCGTGCCAAACAGGATAATACGATAATCCGATATAGTCGTAATCAACACTTTTCATTTTGGTAAAAAACCAATCTGTAGCACCGCCATCTACACCGGCATAATGAATCATTATTTTTGTGTTTGGTGCTTTACTGCGAACTGTTGTACTTGCAGCAGTTAATAAAGCGATACATTGTTGTTCGTTACTGATTAAATTTCCTTGTGGCCATAATAATCCACTATTGATTTCATTACCAATTTGAATAATATCCGGCTTGATTTCTGTAATTATTGTCGCCGTATAATCCGAAACTGCCGTTTTTAAATCGGCAAAAGATAAATTTTTCCATTCTTCAGGAGTAGTCTGAACTCCCGGATCTGCCCAATTATCCGAATAGTGAACAGTTAGCCAGACTCTTAAACCTGCTTGTCTTGCTTTTTGAGCCAATTGTTTGACTTCGTTTAAACCAGAACGGCCGTTTACAGGATTTTTCCATAAACGAATTCGGACCGTATTACAACCTGCATTTTTTAGTGTTGTAAGCATTGGTTCGGCTTTGCCATTGCTATAAAATTTAGTTCCCAACGATTCCATTTGTGGAAGAAAAGAAACATCTGATGCCCTGATAAAAGTATCACTTGCATCTGGTGGGTTGACCGCTTCTGTGTCTGCAGCATCATTACTGGAGCATGAAAACTGAATTGCCGTTATCGCAAGTAAACCAAGAATTTTTATATATTTTTTCATGATAGGAGTTATAGTAATTGAAATTTTGAATTTAGAAGAAGCCTCAAAATAAGCTGAGGCTTCTCTTCTTTTTTTAATTCAATTTATGGAGTTGGTATAAACATATAACGTCCATCTATATCATTGAACCAGATTTCATACTTTCCAGCTTCAACAATAATATCTCCGCCATTATCACCCCAACTAACATCCCAGCTATTGTTGGCTTTGAATTTCATTTTTCCTGCTTTTAAAGTTTGAGTAACTTTCCAGATATGGGCATCAAAATCAGATTTTACTAAAGGAACTTCTGTATCCCAACCTGTATCATCGCCTGTTAATACAGATCCCGTCATGGTAATTGTTGCGTACGTTGTCATTGGTCCTGTATAAGGCTCTATTTTATAAGTAAGTTCTTCAAGATTAATTTCAAAACTATAATAACCTGAAGCTGTCGTTGGGAAAACACCCGGATCAGGATCACTTTCTGTTGCTCTGTATTGTACTTTGGCACCATTTGTTCCGTAAGCCGGAGCCCAGAAACCAATTTGCTCAATTAATTTGAAACCGTCTTTATTAAAAAATCCTGTATAATAGAACTTTGCGTTTTCTTTTGTATCTCTGTAAATTGGCATGTTATTGCTCGTTACACTCCATCCTGCAGCAGTACCAGGTCCTACTAAAAACAAATCAATTTTAGGGAATACACCTCTGTAAGGAGTCAATGCAATCGTAATTGGTGTAGAAAGTTTTGGCTCTGAAAGTGTTGTTCCAACCGTTGATTTAATTCTAACATCAATTGTTCCTTCAACATCAGGCGTAAGGCCCAATTCAAGTGCTTTTGCATTAAGCTCAGCAACTGAAATAGACGCATGTGTACTTGTAGAAGTTGTAATATCTATCGGCGCTGCAAACTCTGTATTACTGGCTGCAAACTGTACGGTATAGGTAACAATTGTTGGTGTTCCGTAACTCACTTTTTCCCAGGTAAAAGTCAGGGCAGTGTTGTTTGGTGTGTCTTTATTTAAAATAGTCGAAGAACCATTATCAGGTGTAATGATTGCAAAAGCCGCTTCCTGAGGCTCTAAGATCATCAAATCTGTTTCGTTTTCACAAGACCAAAGTCCTGTAACTAAAGCAATAGCTATAAAAATTTTATATATGTGTTTCATTTTTCGTATCGTTTGTGTTTAAAAAAAAGTTTTAGTAACCCGTATTTTGAGTCAAATTTCTATTGGCTCCCAATGATCCTTCCGGAATAGGGAAAACACTCATATAAGAAGGAATAGAGATTCCTTTTGAAGAGTTTCCTTTCCACGCCCAATTGTAAGATCCTCCGGTATATTTTCCAAAACGAATTAAATCTTGTCTTCGGTGTGCTTCCCAGTGTAATTCACGTGCTCTTTCATCAATTAAAAAATCAAGCGTTAATTCGCTTTGAGCAATGTTTCCAACAGTCGAATTACTATTCGCTCTTTGTCTTAAAGCATTTACATAATTTAATGCCTGAGTGGTTGTTCCGTTTCCGCCTCTTAAAGTGGCTTCTGCGTACATTAAATACACATCGGCTAATCTGAATAATGGAAAATCAGTATCAGCATAAGTAGAACTTATTCCGTTCACTCCTGTTGACGTTTTATTAGAAAATTTAGATAAAATGTAACCTTGCGTTTTCACCCCAATATCTTCAATATCAATCGATCTTTGTTTTGCAGGATCGCCCTGAACACCTTTTCCTATTGTATTTCTGGTATCCTGACTGAATTTTGTTCCGTCAAATTTTTGAGCAAATTCTTTTCTGATTCTAAGTGCTCCTGTCCAGCCGCCAATTCCAAAATCGGCACCATTGTTTTCCCATGCCCCAATTTGTCCGTTTGTTAAAACAGTTGTTGCTCCCCAGTTTTGAGAAACTGCTCCATCTGACTGGATTCCGAAAATGATTTCTGCAGAGGTATTGTTATCTGCTTTAAAGTTGTCCAGGTATTTTGGTTTCAAAGTATAACCGCCTGCAATAACTTCATTACACATTGTAATACAATCATCAAAACGATCCGCCTGAATGTAAACCTCAGCATTCAAATACATTTTTGCCAAAATCATACGCGCCATAGATTGATCTAATCTTCCGTATTCATTTGTTCTCGCTGCTTTTAAATCGGGTAAAACCGCTTTAAGTTCCGTTTCAACAAAATCAAATAATTGTTTTCTGTTAAACTCAGGTCCTGTAAAATTTATTGGATCATTTTCAGTATACATTGGTGCTTTTCCAAATAAATCCATCATGTTATAATACGCATACGCTCTTAAAACACGAACTTCCTGGCGGTAAAGTGCTATATCGGCCAACGTCGCAGCATTAGTAATTCCTCTTGAACTTAACTTTTCCGGTGTACTCTGACGTAAAAACTCGTTTGCATAAGAAACAGAAACCATAGTTCTGCTAAACATTCCTAAAATAACCGGATTTGCGGCTGTCCAGATGTTACGTTGTAATTCTGCCGTTCCTCCGTCATTTTCATAACTCCAAACCAATTCGTCCGTAGTTAATTCCTGCAAGTACAATAAACATCTTGTAAACTGGCTTGTTCCTGCATCTACACCTTCAAGCGATGAATTATCAGGCCCCAATACTCCCGTTAAAGTTAGATTTCCGTATACTCCTGCAAATGCTTTTTTGTATCCTTCAGGTGTAGAAAATAAAACATCAGAAGAGAGAACGTCGTCATCTTCAGAGACTACGTTTAAGTCATCAGTACAAGAATGAAAAACAGTAGTCAATGCTAAAATTGTTATTAAAATATATTTTTTCATCTTTTCGTTATTAAAATTTAAGATTAAGACCAAATAAGATTGATCGTTGTCTTGGATAAATCGTTTTGTCTACACCGTTATTTGTGATTTCAGGATCTAAACCACTGTATTTTGTAATTACAAAAACGTTCTGAACTCCAGTTGATACTCTTAATGAAGCTTTACTGTTTACCCAGTTGTTTAAAGTGTATCCTAACGTAATATTGTCCATTTTTAAGAAAGAGGCATTCTCTATATAAAGATCTGACAACACAACATTTGAGGTAGTCTGAAAATTAGTTTCTGTTACCTGAGATGGAATATTACTTAAAACTCCCCCATTTTCCATAGCATCATATTGTGCTCTGCTGGCGTCTACGGCATTAAAAATTCGGTTACCAACACTTGCTCTTAAATTGAGTGAAAAATCGAATTTTTTATAATTCATGTTAGATGCAAATCCTAATGTAAAATCAGGATCCGGATTATTATAAATGTATTTATCGGAATCGTTTTTGGTGTTATCCCCATTTAAATCTGCAAAAGCGCCTTCAATTGGTTTTCCTTCGTTGTTGTATAATTGTTTGTATACATAGTAAGAATAAGGAGTATAACCTTCTCTGAAAATTTGCCCCGGAGTTCCTGTTCCTGCAATATTGTCTCCTAAAAAGATATCGGTTCCGTTTACCAGATTTTTGATTCTTCTTTCGAATTTGGCCATATTAAAGTTCATGTTCCAATTAAAATTTTCTGTTTTAACGGCATTCGCATTAATCGTAAACTCGACACCTTTTGTGGTAAAGCTACCTACGTTTTGATACACGCGATTAGAAAAATTACTACCATCAGATATTGCTGCGTTTACTAATAAATCTTTAGATTCTTTGTAATAAACATCAAGTCCGGCAGATAAGCGATTGTCTAAGAAACCAAAATCAAGACCTGCGTTGTATGAAGTGGTTTCCTCCCATTTCAAATTGTTTGTTCTTTTTGATGGAAGTGCAACCGGAACCGGGCTTTCGCCGAAGTAGTATTCAGAATTTCCACCACCAACCTGGTATTTTTGCAAGTATCCATTTGGTTCCGGAATATCCTGTTGTCCTGTTATACCCCAACTTAGTCTTAATTTTAAGTCAGATAATGTTTTACTGTCTTTAAAGAAATCTTCTTTGATTTTCCATGCAAATGCTGCTGATGGAAAATTCCCCCAACGATTCGCCTCTTCAAATCTAGAAGAACCATCTCGTCTGTAAGACATCGTTAATAAATACTTATCTCTAAAATTTAGATTTGTTCTGGCAAAGAATCCTATTAAAACAACATCTGTATCCAGAGTGGTTTCAGGAAATGTTGATGGCAAATCCGGGTTTAGGATATTACCTGTTTCAAATCTTGAACTTTGAAATTTTTGATACGAATAACCACCCGTCGCTTCAAAATTCAATGAACTAAAAGTTTTATTATACACTAAATAAGTATCTAATAATTTATTCTTTCTGGTTGCTTCTGTATATTCATTTGTCCCGTATGGAATGTTGTTGTTTGATGGAGCAGAACCGGCATCAGCACCAACCAATCTTGTTCTTTCTCCATTTGATTCATCATAACCAACATTTACAACCGCTCTTAAAGCAGGTAAAAAATGAAATTTATAATCTATTTCAAAATTCCCAAAAATTCTGTCATTCGTTCCTCTGTCGTTGGTATTCAACAATTGCGAAACAGGATTTCTTGCCGCAGTTGATACTAATGGATAATTTCCGTTGGCATCAATTCCGGTAGTATATTCAAAATAACCACCATAAGGTGCGCCTTCCACTTTTATTGGCTGAGTTGGATCAAAACCAATAGCAGCTCCTTCAACAGCATCTGTAAATCTGTTTTTTTCGTCTGTATAATTAGCTGAAAGCCTTAATTTTAAATGATTGTCAAGAAAAGCCGGATTCATGACTAAACCAACTGTGTTTCTTTTGAAAGTATTCGTTAAACGCAATCCTTGCTGATCTGTATTTCCCAGCGTTAAACTTGTTGGAATAATATTGAATAAACTTCCTCTAACAGCTAAACTTTGATCGACCGTTCCGGTGTTTCTGTAAATTGCTTTTTGCCAATCTGTATTTGCTGTTCCCAGTTTACTCAGATCATCACTTCTTCTATCTGCAATAACACTTCTAAATTCATCTGCACTAAAAACGTCAACCGTTTTAGTTAATGTACCAGCTGCATATTGAACATTATAATCTACCGATAATGTTTTGCTTCCTTTTTTAGTCGTTATAATAATAACACCATTTGAAGCTCGCGAACCATAAATCGCAGAAGCCGATGCATCTTTTAAAACCGTAATAGATTCTACAGTTGCAGGATTTAATGAGGCTAAAAAGGAAGAAGATCCCGTATTGGTAGTATTATCAAGCGGTAATCCGTCGATAACAATAAGAGGATCATTACTTGCAAAAAGCGAACTTCCTCCTCGAATTCTAATTTGAGAACTAGAACCCGGAGCACCTGTTGAATTTACGGTTAAACCCGCTACTCTACCGTTAAGCAGATTTTCTGTTGTAATATTGTTTCCTTTGTTAAATTCTTTGGTCGTAAGTGCCGTAACAGATCCTGTTGCATCTTTCTTTTTCACGCTTCCGTACCCAACCTGAACCACTACTTCTTTTAACAGATTGGTATCTTCTTCAAGATAAACTGTCATGTTTTTTTGTGTACTAACGGGAATTGTTTGAGTGGAATAACCGGTATAAGAAAACGTAATTTGACTATTTGCTTTTACTCCGGATAATTGAAATTTTCCATCGAAGTCAGTAGAAGCACTAATGTTTGCTCCTACTACTTTTATATTTACTCTTGGTATGGGCTGTCCGGACGCTTTTTCCAGGACAACTCCGCCTATTGTGTTCTGGGCAAAAACACAAAAAGGAAGTAAGAGTAATAAAAGTAAAAATTTGGTTTTAATTATTTTCATACTTTTTAAATTGGGTTGGTTTAAGTTAGTGTTTATTACTATTAAGTGTTGGTTACAAAATGATCGAAAGAATATTAGTCTGCTCTTTCTTTTACAATGAGAAAAGGTTTCCCGATGTCAATTTTAATTGAAATGTTGGTCATGTTTAAATTGTTTTTGGTTAGGATAATTGGTTAGTTTGTTTTCATTGACTTACGCTAAACAAAAAAATAATACACTATTACTCAAACGTTATCGCTTATCAATGCAGTCTGCAAATTAAGTACAGAGCAGCTTATTAAGACAGGGAAAAAATCATTTATAAAAGGGGACAATTTCGTAAAAGTGTACACACGACACTTTATAAAAGCATATTCTGTATTTTTTTGCTTTAAAAAAAATGATTTTATAAATAATTAACCTTTATAATAATAGATTTATCAGAAATATAAATTACCCTTGGTTGCTTTTATTTTTAACACATAGAAATATGGAATTATTGTAAATAAAATCCGTTTTATCCGCGTTTTTACAAAGTAAATCTGTTTTATCCGCGTCAAAATTATACGCTGATTTTACTGATTCGCTAAAGCGAAAACGCTGATAAAAACGAATTTTTCTAATTACTTTTTTGATTAAACTGTAGTAATTTTATAGATTTCCGCTTAACCTACTTACATTGTACTTTGGGACTGTGTGTGAGAAACTAGTTTCTTTTGATTTACCTTTTTCAAGATCATAAAATCTATGTTTCTACGTGTTTAATTAATTTTTTTATGCACAACGAACAGGTTACCGTTAATCTAAAAAAACCAGTAGTGTTTTTGAACATTAGATAATAATTGTGTTAATTTCGCAAAGTATCAGATTTCAAATATATTCACTTAAAAAATTGATTCCGCTTTTAGATCGCATCCCTTTTATTTTTCATATATCAGAGAACAGCATGCTTTTAAAAAATTTTCTATGAATAAGTTAATGTTCTTTCTTGTTATTAGTCTTTTGCACATAAATGCATCAGGACAGAATTACCCGATAAGACATCTTGATATTTCATCAGGACTTTCGAACAATTCTGTTGCCTCTATATATCAGGATCAAAACGGTTATATGTGGTTTGGAACTTTTGATGGGCTTAACCGATATGATGGAAATGATTTTAAAATTTACCGCCATATTCACACTGATCCAAATTCTATTCAGGGAAATGCTATTAGTTGCATCGAAGGTGACTTTGAAAACAATTTGTGGATAGGAACAACAGCTGGACCAGTAGTTTTTAATGCGGAACGCTCTTCTTTTAGTCCGCTGCAATATTATGATACGAACAAAAAAATCAAACCCTTAAACGTTACTGCCTACGAAATAATTGCGGTACATTCTCTACACATCATTCTCGTCGCTGCAAAAGAGGCGATCGTACTTTATAAAGAAGGTGAGAAAATTGGAACAGCGATACCTTTCAAAGGAAAATTAAATTATATCGCAAGATCAATAGCTTATAATGCGAAAAAACAAATCTTCTATGTTTTTATTACTGGAACGGGTCTATGCCAGTACGATATTAAATCAAAAAAAATAACACTTCTCAATAATACCATTACAGGAGCCAATTGTATTAAGCTGACAAATGAAGGACTCTGGATTGGATCAGACGAAGGCGCCTACTTATATAATGACAATCTAAATACTTATTCTGAAAATTACTTTTCGGAAAAAACGGTTGTACGCGATTTTTATCAGCAGGAAAACAGACTATGGATTGCCACTGATGGAGCTGGTCTTTATACCATTACAAAAAATCAGACTGTTCCTGTTCTGTATCGTGCTAACGGCCCTGTTTCATTACTTAACAGTAAATCTTTGTATGATATCTTCCAAAGCAAAAATGGCGAAATGTGGTTCGGAACCCTTCGTGGCGGCGTAAGTATGATGGGCAAAAAACCGCTCGATTTTAATCATTTTAAAAGCAAAGATCCGCTAACCAATAAAGAAGATGAAGATCCTGCCGCCAACTTCATGCTTTCTTTCTGCGAAGATGAAAAGAAAAATATCTGGATTGGTACTGATGGCGCCGGAATGAGATACTGGAACAGGAAACAAAATACTTACGATGTTTACTCTACAACCTCATCTGCCAGCAGAAAAATTCAGAGCAATTTTGTTACAAGCATCGTCAGGGATTCTGATAATGCCATCTGGGTTGCGATGTGGAAAGGCGGCGTCTGCCGTATTGATCCTAACTCAAAAGCCATTCAGAATTTCTCCATTTACAATCAAATCACTAAAAAAGCAGAACAGGAATCCTGGCTGCTGTTTATAGATTCAAAAAAAACGTTATGGCTCGCTGTTACTAACGGCGGAGCACTATATCAATTTGATAAAGAGCAAAATAAATTCATCTGCTATAGTAATACTTTACGCGATGTTACTTGTCTTTATGAAACCAAAGACGGCAAAATCTGGGGCGGAACTTTCAATTCTTTTTTTGAGATCGAACCCAAAACAAAAAAAATAAAAAACTACCATTCTGAGTATACGATAAGATGCATAACGGAAGATCAAAACAAAAATCTTTGGATTGGTACTGTTGAAGGAGGTTTGCTTTTATTCAATGGAAAAACGGGCACTTTCAAAAAACATACTACACAAAACGGGCTTTCGAGCAATACCATACTTCGTCTTTTAGAAGATAAAAAAGGGGATTTATGGATGAGCACGTATCACGGAATTTCAAGACTGAATCCTACGAATAATACTTTTAGAAATTTCGGTGTTTCTGATGGTCTTCAGGGCAATCAATTTAGCTGGAATGCAGGCACGGAACTTTCGACTGGAGAATTTATTTTTGGTGGTATAAACGGATTCAATGTTTTTGATCCTGACAATATTAAAGACAAAAAAAATACCGGGAAATTTTTATTAAATGATTTGCTGGTAAACAATCAGTCCTTAAAATTGGACAGTCCTTATATCACAGAAAAAAAACTCGAGATGATAAGCGCTGCCGAACTTCCCTATGAAAAATCGGCATTGAGTTTTGATTTTGTTTATCTTGATTATGTCAATTCCGAAAAAATTAATACTGCTTATTTTCTCGAAGGATGGGACAAAGACTGGAACTATACTTCAAAGAATAACAGGGCCAATTATTCCAGACTGACCGAAGGAACCTACGTCTTTAAAGTAAAAACAACCGATGTTTTTGGAAATTGGACTAACGAAGTAACGCTCGCAACGGTAAAAATCCTTCCGCCCTGGTACAGAACATGGTGGGCCTATACCTTTTACCTTATTGCGGCTGTAGCTGCCATTTATGCTTACGTTGGATATCATAAAAACAAGGAAAGACTTCGTTATGAAATAAAATTGGCCCGTATGGAGCATAAAAAAGACAAGGAACATGCTGAAAAACAATTTTCTATGTTTACTTATATGGCTCATGAATTGCGCACTCCCCTTTCTTTGATTATAAATCCGCTAAAAAGTGCCATTGAGAGAAAAAAACGTTCTGAAGATGATCTCGATCTGAATCTTGCCTATAAAAATGCCAAAAGATTACTGAGTCTTACCGATCAACTACTATTGTTTAGAAAAGCCGAAACGGATCTTGATGAACTCAAAGTTTCTAAGATTAATTTAAACAGCCTGTGCCGTGAAATCTATGACAGCTTTACACAAATGGCAGCGGTTAAAAGTTTAAATTATCAATTTATTGAAGAAGAAACGCCCACTGAAATATATGGTGATTATGAAAAAATAGAGATTACGCTGTTTAATTTAATATCCAATGCGTTCAAATTCACCCCTAATAAAGGATCTATAAGTATTGAGATAATTGAGAAAACGGCTGATGTTTCTATTATTATATCAGATACGGGCAGCGGAATCGACGAAAATGATATCGATACTATTTTTGAAGAATTCAGACAGGTTAAATCTAAAGCCAGCAATGGATTTGGAATAGGACTTTATGTTGCCAAATATTTTGTGACTAAACATCATGGTGAAATAAAGTGTGATAGCAAAGTTGGAAAAGGCACTACGTTTACTATTACACTTCCAAAAGGAAAAAATCATTTTGCATCAATGAGCATCAATGAAAATTATCTGCAGATGTCGCCTCTTGTTGGGGAACTTCTAGAAGGAATGCCGGCTGATAATCAAAACACAGCTACAAGCACACATCAAGCGGTAACTCCTGAAAATATACCAGCAGAATTAATCAGTACAAAAAAAGTATTGCTAATTGTGGAAGACAATCCGGAAATGAATCATTATCTGGTACAGCTTTTCCTCGATAACTATATTGTTTATTCGGCAGCGAATGGACTGGAAGGACTGAAACTTGTCGAAAAACACCAGCCAGATATTGTACTAAGCGATATTTCTATGGAAGGCATGAATGGTTTGGATTTATGCAAAAAAATCAAACAAAATGATGATTTCAGCCATATTCCGGTGATACTGCTTACGGCTACAACGAGCAATGATATTCATTTACAAAGTATTACTGAAGGTGCAGACGATTATGTTACCAAACCTTTTGACAGTGATATACTTCTGGCGCGTGTAGCTGCTGTTCTTCGAAACAGAGGACAATTGCGCAAGTATTTCTTAGACAGTATAACACTTCGTGAAAATGTCAATAAGGTTCCTACTGAATACAAAGAGTTCCTGGATAAATGTATAGAAATTGTCGAGGCCAATCTTGAAAACAGCGACTTTAACCTTAAGAGTTTCTCTGCTGCAATGGGTATGAGCCATTCAAGTCTTTACAAAAAGATTAAAGCAATTTCAGGACAAACCGTAAATGTTTTTATCAGATCGATCAGAATACGCAGAGCCGCCGTAATTATGCTTACTGAAAATATTAATATAGCGCAGGTTGGTCCGCAGGTTGGTATAGAAGATCAACGTTATTTCCGTCAACAGTTCGTAAAATTGTTTGGAATGAAACCTTCAGAATATATCAAAAAATATAGAAATTCTTTTAATAAGGAATTGAATGTTATTCAAAAGGGAGATATTACATAATTAGAATCCTTCCTGATAGTAAGACAAAGCTTCTGAGAAATCGGGAGCTTTTTTTGTTTGTTCCATTTTTTTATAGCTTCTGTCTGGCACACTCAGGAGCGGGAAGATTGTGACAACAAAGACTTTATTCAATATCACTGGTTATTTAGAAATCCAAACATTTAATCATTAAGCTGTTAGCTACAGTAAATGTGATGTTATAAATTCATTCTTTAAAAATTATCCTTATTTTTAAAGAATATTTAGTTTAACCTCCACTTCTTTAAATGCTAAAAAATGAAAAAAGTCTTTTTTGTATTCTTAATTGTAGTTTTATATTCTTTCACAACTTCTGAAGGGATAACAATTGTTTCAGGTAAAATCACGAATACCGAAAATAGAACAATTAGAATTAAAGGGGAATTACTTGATAAAGAAATCAAGCTAAAGCCAGACGGCAGTTTTTCAGAAGATCTAGTATTAGAATGTGATTGTATTTATAGAATTGAAACCTCTAAAAATAGTATCCCCTTATATTTATCTAAAGATTCCAAAGTGATGATATATGCTGATGATACAAACCTAACTTCAACTTTAAAATTTACTGGCAAAGGAAGCACTGAAAATCAATACCTTGCCAAAAAAAAGCTTATAACTTCAGCAATTACAAACGAAGACCTTTATAAACTTAACGAAAATGAGTTTCTGAAAAAACTCCAGGAAATAAAAAGTTCCGTTAATACCCTGTACCTCAAAACAAAATTTACTGATACTAATTTCAAAATAAATGAATCCAAAAGTATTCATTATCTGGAGCACAAACATTTACTTTTTTATAAAAAATACCATTATTTTTATGCAAGGTTAAGTGACTTTAAAGTTTCTGAAACATACCCACAGGTCGATGAAACAATCGATCTGGATAATAATTCCGATTTTTTATTTTCAAATGATTATCAAGAAATTGTGTTAAGTAAATTCTATGAAAATATTAAAGGAGATGGTGATGCTACGTTCATTACGGCTAAAAATGCAATTCCAAAGATTAAAGCTCTAAAAAGTCAAAGCATAAAAAATCGTTTAATCGAAAACTCAACAAATGATATTAATATTGAAAATCTGAGTTATGATAAAACATATCAGGAATTTTTATCAATTACAAACAATCCGATTATTAAACAAACACTTACCCTCAATTATAATGCAACAAATGCATTACAACCTGGGAATCCATCTCCAAAATTTGATTATGAAAATCAAAAAGGAGGAAAAACTACTTTAGAAAATCTGAAAGGAAAATATATTTACATTGATCTTTGGGCGACATGGTGCGGCCCTTGCCGTCAGGAAATTCCGTTTCTTCAGAAAGTCGAGGAACAATATAAAGGCAAAAATATTGAGTTTGTCAGTATTTCGATAGATGCCACAAAAGATCAGTCTAAATGGAACAAATTTGTTCTAGAAAAACAATTAGGCGGGATTCAATTATTAGCAGATAATGAATGGGAATCAAAATTCGTAAAAGATTATGGCGTTCAGGGCGTTCCAACATTTATCCTTATTGATCCTAACGGCAAAATCATTAATGCACGCGCACCAAAACCCTCTGACTCTAAACTTATTGAGCTATTAAACAGCTTAAAAATATAATCCAAATTAAGATGTTTAAATAGCTTTATTAAAAATCATCCATAAAACTGGTTACTGTTGAATATTTCATTACTCACAAAAATGCTAATTGAAAAGGTCAATGAATTTGTTGAAATACGAAATTTAAAACAAAACCAGATTCAATAGATAAAGTAATGAAAAACTTTCTTCTTTGCTTTATTTCCATTTCTATCATATAAAATAATCTGCTTTTTACATATCCGAAAAAAAAGAATCTCCCATCAAATACTCCACTTTGACAAGTGAAAAATCGTTCACAAAACATAAAAGATCAAGCGTTTTTTCGGCAGTTTTTCAATTTAATCCAAATAACAAAACATACGAAATCGACAATATTTTACTGTTTTTAGAAGTGATATTTAAAAAATAGTAAGTAATACCCACCTGCAACTAACAAAATCATCGACGTTTACCATTCTCTATCAGTAGGTTAGAAACATAAAATCGTTATGTTCTATTTTAAAAAAAATCCATATTAATTTAATGCTATGTTTTCTTCAGAACTGCTCTGTTTTACTAAATGATTTTATAAATTTGCGATCTTATTTTCAATACTTATTTTACAGTATTCAGACCTGATAATCAAACTATTCTTTCAGACTACTTTACTCAAAATAAATAATAACATAACTACAATTAAATACAATGCTTAAAAAAAACAAATCCCAAATTCTATTTTTTATTCTTTTAAATTTATTTTTTTCAATTACTTCATTTGCTCAAAAAAATCTTTATGCCGGAATTGAAATTGGACGCAGAGCTATCAAAGTTTCGGTTCTTGATGTAAATAATATCAGAAAAGCAGATTATGATATTTTGTATTTTTCAAATGACAGATTTAGTTTTGCTGATCATATTACTGCGACCGGCGAGCTTAGTCAGGATGATATTACCCAAGCTGGTGTTACAGTTATCAACCAATTGAATAAAATAAGAAAAGAGTTTAAACTTCTTGAAGAAAATATATTTATAGTAGCTGCACCGGTTTTTGCATCTGCCCGTAATATTGACGTTTTAAAAAATAAAATCAGTTCTTTAACCAATAAAAATCTTGACATACTTAATGTTAACGAAGAGCCTAAAACGTTGGTTAAGGGTGCTATCCCGCCAGTAGATTATGCTAACGCTTTCTTACTTGATATTGGTGCTCAGACTACCAAAGGAGGATACATCGATGAACTTGAAGATGATAAATTAGAATTTATACCTCTTGAGCTGGATTTTGGTACAATGACACTTACTGATGCAGTACAAAAAACGGTTTCCAATCAAAATCAAGCTAATGATATGTCAGTATATCAGGAAAAATCTTTTGACTTTAACTCGGTTCTGCGTAAGAAGATCAAAGATTTACTTGACAAAAATCCTCTTTTATTAAAGAAAGAAAAAATTTATTTATCAGGCGGCGCTGTCTGGGCATTTGCAACATTGTATTATAATGAAAACATTAAAGAGCATTATGTTGCTTTAAGTATGGAAGATGTCCTTAATTATGATGCAATCTTAAAAAATAATTTCATCAAGTTTACTACCCTTGCTAAAACCAATAAAGAAGCAGCAAGAGTTTTAAGTACTTATGACCAAAAATATCTTATTTCTGCGAATAACATATTGGTGAGCCTCCTTGAAAGCATTCCAAATTTAGAGACAAAAAAAATATTCTTTGTAAAAGACGGACAAACAATCTGGCTTATCTCGCACATTGCAGATCGCTCTAAAAAAGTGAATACTAATTTTTAAAGTGTTTAGAATAGTTCTCCAAAACTTCTTATTAAAAAAAATATCACTTGAAGTGGTATTTTTTTTATTTACAATCCTTTTCTTTTAACAAAATACAGGGCTAAAATCCTGATTTCTTATTAATATGGAGCAATCTTACTTTTTGAACTTTTTAATTAATGTCTGTTTCTTTGATGTCCGAAATTACGATATCATCAGTATCCAAAGCGCGTAAAAAAGCTGTTGCGTCAAATGCTTCTCCTAATGTTGTTACTCCTTGCTTTTTTATTTTCCCTTCTAAAATTCTTTTTATAGCCTCTACAAGTAGAGGAGCTGTAACGGCATAAATGTCTATTCCTTCAGCTATAACGGATCTTTTCTTATTGCCTTTTGTTGCAACCACTTCCATACAAAAACGCTGAGAGGATCTGTTTTTTTCATCTACTGGTTTAGGCTCTGGTGTTTCATTACTGCGTATATCAGCCAAAGAATTCTGACTCAGGTACGTATTTATTGTATTCACATTTATATGTCGCGAGATCGTAATTATTTCTGAAAGTGGTACGGTCACAACTTCTTTTGTTAATATGGGCTGCGGGAATTCCCAAATTTTTGATTTAACCTCCAGAACAGGTTGCAAACGATTTTCGGCAAACATAAATCTTTGATAATGATTTCGTTCTCCAGTCAATCGAGTCCCTTTTGTTGGATGCCAGGAATCTAAACCAATATAAAGTGAAATCTCATCTACGTTATCCCAGCCTTCCGTAAGCGTTGTGCTTAATAAATCTCCCAATCCGCCATAAAATGCAGCGGCAGGAATTATTGTTACGTTAGCAGCTTTTGCCTTTTCAGAGAATAGTTCAAAGATGTCCAATACGGCTTTTTGCTCTGCACTAACATCCAGATAATGTTTTCCTAATCTTAATGCAGATTGAATGATTGGTTCTGCCGTATCTAAAAAAGGACCTGCACAGTTTACAATGATTTCAGCATCGGCAAAAGCCACATCCAGAGTTTCAGGCTGATGAATGTCTGCCACTTTTATTACCAAATCAGGATAATCTTTACTTAATATATTCAGCTTATCAGCATCACGGCCGCTTAGAATAGGCTTGAATCCTTGCTGATAAAGCTGTGCAACTAAAAATTTTCCTGTGTGACCGTAAGCACCGTATACTGCGATTTTATTTTCCATAAAATGATTTTAATATTTAAAGATCGTTATTTTGATATTACTTTTAGCTAAATAATTAAATAGTTAAGGCTTTCAGTTTCTTCAAGAAATTTAGCACTAAAATAAACGCATTTTTCGGATTAGCAAAATCCCCTGTTTTCATCCCTTCAGATTGCAACAAAAAAAAGACCGTTCTCACAAACGGTCTTTTCACTATTTTCAGCATTATAAAAAGCTTAAGCTCTAAACAACGCGTATTTATTGTAGTTGAACAATACCTGATCATAAGGCACAAAAAGCGATGTGATTTTCTCTGAAGAAGCATTGAATTTGATTCCGTTATGTTTTCTAAACAAATAGATTTCTTTCAAACAGTTCGACAAACTTTGGTGTATTTCTGATGTAAAAGTCGGTAATTGCTTATCTCCTACTAATAAATCTATTTGATAATTAGAACTACTTTTAGACAAGTTATTTCCAATAATTCTTATTGTAAAAGTGGTCGATTTTCCGTGTTGTTCACCCTGATACTGTACTACCATAATTTTAGTATTAAAAGTTTTAAATTAATTTCCTCATCACTTCAACCTAATTTCAGTTGAATCGAATATTAAAGTTATGAAAAAATATAAGTTGTTTTACAAACTGATCTTAAATTATCAATTTGGCACAAAGTTATATAAAATTCTATTTTGAGAAATTCTTTATTCTTCTGTTTTAACAGAAAATTAATCCCACTTTCCAGCTAATACTTTATTGTGAATATCCGCAGCAAATAAAGGCGTTTCTTCGTTATTATGCGCTTCTACATTTTGCAGCATCTGACTCTTTACCATTTCCAGATTTTCAATATTAACCGCTTTTAATACTGCTAAAAATTCAGGTGTTGAAGTCACCAAAACCTTGTTGACAAACTCGCAGCTATTTGCTGTTATAGGAATAATTTTAATTTCCCAGGTTATTCCTAATTTAGTTATTCCCATATCAGAAATCGAATCAGAAATCGAATTAACTTTACAATGATTTCTCTCACCAACTTCTTCTATATAATGTTGTACCAGAAGATTACCCGCAATACGCTCGACATTTATTGACATCCTTTTTCCGTCTTGCGAAACCGAAGTTCCTCCTGCAATATGACTAACCGAACAAGATTGATATTCCTGATCTTTTAACGTAAAAAGCCAATCGGTAATATCTATTTTTTCTGCCGCACAATGAATTATTGCCTTTGCAGTACATTCAGCCAATATTTCCATCTTTATGATTCTAAAGTTTTAATAAATTCCTCTGCAGATAAAAGAGAATGTCCGTAATTCGGAAAATTTGTTTCTACGGTCGCTCTAATTTCTTCCTGATTAAAAGCACCGATTCCATCCTTAATTAAAGTTACATGATAACCCAGTTCTACTCCATATCTGGCAGTCGAATCAACACAGGTATTGGCGCGCATCCCGGCAATTATAATATGATCGATGTCGTGCATTTTTAGAAGAAAATCAAGATCAGTGTTAGCAAAACCACTAGCCGTCCAGTGATTTTGAGCTATCAAATCACCTTCTACAGCCAGGAGTTCCGGATGAAATTCAGCTCCCCAAGTCCCTTTTTCAAAAACCGTAAAATTTTTAGTTCCGTTATGCGAGGGTGAAAAGAATTTCCAATTCAAATAATCTCCTTTTTGAGTATGCCTGTGAGGCGCATAAACTACCTGAATTTTATGTTTTCTGGCAGCAGTCAAAACCTTTTTTATGTTTGCTATAACATTTCCGCTTTCCACGGTTTCTTTTACAAAAGGCCATAATTTTCCGTTTTCTGAAAGAAAATCATTAAACGGATCAATCAATATCAAGGCTGTTCTTTTATTTTGATAAGTACTCATAATTTGAAATTTAGAAGTTACTTTAGTTTCTTCCTCAAAATCCAAACCTTAGCTTAATTAATTGATTTTTAATAAGTTAATTTTATTTAAATTATTGATATACCGCTAATAACCTGATAACCTTCGAAATATCAAAAAATACTAAAATTTAAAAACACAAAAAAAACCGTAATGACTTACGGTTTTCAGCAATTAACTAAATATATTTAATCAACTTGTTTAACGAGAGTAATTTTCATTCATAAGCACGATTAATTTTGGGTAACAATGGTAGTTTCTTTTTCAGTATTAATTTCTAATAAATGTGGGGTTCCATCCTCATCAAACATAGTCATATTAAGCGGGTCTAATAGGGCCAGGTTTTTAGAAACAGTTCCTTTAAATTTATTATACGAAAGATTCATTTCAGATAAATTGTGTAATTTTTCAAGCCCTTTTGGAATTTCACCTTCAAAGCTATTATCAAACAAACTTAAATTTTGCAAGGCATGAAAATTGATTATTTCAGTACTTAATGTCCCGGATAACTTATTGCTGTTTAAAAGCAACACTTTCAACGTCGAAATTTGATAGATCGAACTGGGCAAATCGCCCTGAATTTCATTATTAAATAACGAAAGTACTTCAAGTTGCTTTAATTTTCCAATCTCTGCAGGCAATTTTCCCTGCAAACTATTTTTATGCAAATCGATAGTTACTAAATTTACCAGATCAAAGAATTCAGCAGGTAACTCTCCTGTCAAATTATTATCGTCTAAATAAAGTCCAATTACTTTTCCATTTTCAGCCTGAACACCGTACCATGTTGACACAGAAAGTGATAAATCCCATTTAATTTTCCAATTTGCTCCATTTGTTGCATAGTAAAATTTAATTAAGGCTTCTTTTTCTTTATCTGAGACAGTATCTGCATAAATATTCAATGAAAAAATAAAAGCTATTAAAAATAAGGTTAAGCTTTTCATAACAAAATTTGGGATTTGTTTACGGTTTAAAATTATGCAATTTCTAGACATAAAGCAGTAAATGTCGATAAAGTGTTAATAAGTATATATTTAACACTACTTATACTACTAGGAAAAAATCAACTAATTGAATTGTTTTTTTGATTAAATTTGACCAACTAATTCTAAAAACCTCATATTATGGAAATTAACTTTATTGCATTGCTACTTGCTGGAATTGTCACACTTGTAACTGGTTTTATTTGGTACAATCCAAAAGTCTTTGGAACTATCTGGATGAAAGAAAACAATCTGACTCAGGAAGAACTTCGAACTGGAAATATGCTCAAAATCTTCGGATTTACGTATATCTTTTCTTTGATGATCACAGTAGTTTTGATGGGATTAACCATCCATCAATCAGGAGCAGTTGGTATGGTAGGCGGTCCGCCAATGTTAGCAAATGCTAAACCTTCATTTGCCGCTTTTATGGCAGATTATGGAACAGCATATCGTACTTTTAAACACGGAGCACTTCATGGTTTCATGTCAGGATTGTTTTTTGCTTTACCGATAATTGGTATCAATGCTTTATTCGAAAGAAAATCATGGAAATATATTTTTGTTCATGCCGGATATTGGATGTTAACTCTGACTTTGATGGGAGGAATTATCTGTGCTTTTGCATAAAATCATACATACAAAACCCGTTTGATATTCAATTTCAAACGGGTTTTCTTAATAATAACTTAAACCAGACTAGTTATTATAAATATTATCTAATTTTGAAAAAATTAGCTCCCACTTTTGACTACAACTTATTCTTTCGAAATATACAATAGCGCATCATTACTGCCTCAGGAATGGAATTCGCTGACATCTGATAACATTTTTTTGACGCGGGAATATCTTACGGTTCTTGAAAATTCGTGTCCGGTAAATATGATTTGCCATTTCATAGGAATTTTTGAAGAAACAAAACTGGTTGGAATTGCCATCACCCAATTTTTGTTTGCAGAAAAACTAGAATCTTTTGGTGATCGCGATCAGTGTCTAAAAACTTCGGTACGTAATTTTGCCTTTAAGAACTTCGCTTCACATGTTTTATTTGTTGGTAATAATATGCTAACAGGTCAGAATGCTTTTGCTTTTGATAAAAACATAAAGCTAACAAAAGCAATTACAACACTTCATAAAGCAATTAATCAGCTTAAAAAAGAGTTGAAAGCGAAAGGCAAAAAAGTGCATATTACCAGTATAAAAGATTTTACTGAGACAGAGATTAAACCGCTGCAAGCCAAATTCAAAAACAATTATACGTTTTCGACACAGCCCAATATGATTTTCGAAATCAATGAAAGCTGGAAAACAGAACAAGATTATATTGATGCTTTATCTAAGAAATATCGTGATCAATACAAACGTGCCCGCAAAAAAGCAGATGGAATTGTAAAACAGAAAATGTCTTTAAATGATATTTTAAAATACGAAGACATCATTTATGATCTATATTTTCATGTTGCAAAAAATGCTCCTTTTAATACTTTCTTTTTAGCCAGAAATCATTTCAGTTTCTTTAAGGAAATCATGAAAGATGATTTTTTACTGTATGGTTATTTTTTAGATGGAAAACTAATCGGCTTTAACACTTTAATTAAAAATGGAGCCATAATGGACACCTATTTTTTGGGTTATGATGAAAGTATTCAACGCGAGAAAATGTTATATTTAAATATGCTTTATGACATGATTGCTTACTCCATAAATAAAGGTTTTAGAGAAATTGTTTTCGCTCGAACCGCACTTGAAATCAAAAGTTCTGTTGGTGCAAAACCTTTAAAAATGTATGGTTTAATTACACACAGCAATTCTTTAATCAATCACAATATTGCCCGATTTTTTAATTATCTGGAACCTAAAACAGATTGGCAGGAACGTAATCCGTTTAAATAGTAACTTTGTCAAAGTTTAAAACTTTGACAAAGATTTTAAGGAATGGCAATTTTCATCTGCTTGTGCAGAATATGAATTTCTAAATCAGTTTGCGCTCCGCAATATTCTCCATCAATTTGAAAACTCACCGGATAATCTGTCTTTATAGTAGCTTTCTCTGTAGAGATAATTACAACGTCATCTGTATCAATTGGCATGTTACCAGTTATAATTTTCCCAATTAAAAGCAAATCAAGGTTTTTTAAAATGATCAACTCAAATTTACCATCGTTCATAGCACCATTCGGATTAATAATTACACCTGTTCCGTACTTCTGAGAATTGGCAATTACAATCATTCTTGCCGTATGCTCGACAGTTTCATTATTTGCGGAAATCGTGGCCAGAAAAGGTTCATTAGAATCTTTTAGCGTTGTAAATGCTTGCAGCGCATAGCCCCATATTCCACGTAAATCGCCCTCTTCATAATTCTTTACTAGATCGGCATTAAGACCAATATCGCTTAAATGAATACTTTTTTTGCCGTTGATACAAATCATATCCATTTCGATATAACGATTCAAAAAAGCAATTTTCAGATTTTCTTCAATCGTCGCTGGTAAATTTAAATCAACAGATAATCCGTTTGCAGAACCTGCTGGAAGGATTCCTATAATTACATCGTGTTCTTCCATTGCCTCAGCCACCATTTTTATGGTTCCGTCGCCACCTGCAACTATAATTCGTTCCGGTTTATATTGATTATAAAGCGTTTGTATATTTTTTTGATCACTTTTACCGGTAGTTTCATAAACCTCCAGATCAAAACGATTTGTTGTTGCAAACTCCTGAACGGCTTCAATTAAATCGGATTTATCAAGGTCTCCGGATATAGGGTTTACTACAAATATGATATTCTTTTTCAAAATTTTATTTTTAAAGTCAATTAAAATAATTAATTTACAACATATATAAATATACGTAATTAATGAAACCTATACTACAATTATATCGCGGTTATGCCAATGAACAAGAATTAATTGTAATGGGGCATGTATTTAAGAGAACGTATGAATATGATTTTCAGAAAAAAAATTTTAAAAACGCTACTTCTATAATTAATCAGTTTAGAATAAAAACAATCAAAAATTTTGATGTTTATCTTAAACTTGGCAATTTGGAAATCCACACCAAAACGCTGGACGACGGTTATTTTAAATTTTGTATTCCGCTCGAAAAAGAATTTAATTTTGGATGGATGGAATATGAAGTGAGCATAAAATACAAATCGGAAATAATAACGACAGTAGGCAGTTTTATTAGGCCTCACACCGGAAATCTGGGAATTATCTCTGACATTGATGATACCTTTTTGATTTCACATACCAGAAATGTCTTCAAAAAAATGTACATTCTTTTATTTAAAAATGTAAATGACAGAAAGGTTTTTAAAGATGTTGTTCCGCACTATCAGGCCTTGAGTTCGGCTGGAAGAAATAATAAAGAAGAGGAAAATGCTTTTTTTTACATCTCTAGCAGCGAATGGAATTTGTACCGGTTTATTGTAAAGTTTACCAAAATACATAAGTTGCCAAGAGCTGTTATTTTATTAAAAGATATTAAACGTGGCATTACTGATTTCTTCATGAGCGGAAGAGGCAATCACAATCATAAATTTGATAAGATAAAACATGTTTTGGAATTTTATCCGAATCTTAAATATGTTTTACTGGGAGATGATTCTCAGCACGATCCATTTTTATACGAACAAATCTGCAAAATATTCCCCGTCACCGTAAAAGCGGTTTACATAAGACAAACCGGTAAATTTCAAAAAAAATCTACAAAGGCTATTCTGAAAAATTTAGAAAATTTAGAAGTTTCTGTTTGCTATTTTAAAGATAGCAGTCAGGCGATTATGCATTCTAAATCTATTGGACTTATTAAATAGTTTGTTTCAGGTTTCAGGTTTCAAGTTACGATAGAACCTGAAACTTGAAACCTGAAACTTGAAACAAAGAAAACTAAAAATTAACCATTAAAATTATCAATTTCTTCCTGAACGATTTCCCAATCTAAAAGTAATTGATCCAAGTCTGCTTTCTTTTTATTGTATGCGGTAAAAAATGAAGCGTCTTCGATATGTTTATCATAATTAGAAGCCAACATTTTATCGTCGTGCTGAATGTCTTTTTCCAGTTGTTTGATTTGACTTTCAACTTTGCTTAAACGATTTTGAAGCGCTTTTCCTTTTTTCTGATCTTCGTACGATGCTTTGTTTGTCTCTTTTGGAGCAGCAGCTTTGGCAACATCTTTTTTCTCAACTTCACGCATGTTTTCAAGATTGCGTTGTTCCAAGAAATAGTTGATATCACCCAAATATTCTTTAATTTTTTGATCTTTGAATTCGTAAACGATATTCGACATTCCCTGAAGGAAATCCCTGTCGTGAGAAACTAATAATAAGGTTCCACCAAATTTTTGAAGTGCCGCTTTCAATACATTCTTAGATTTAATATCTAAGTGATTCGTAGGCTCATCCATCAGCAAAACGTTGATTGGCTGCAATAATAACTTACAAAGTGCCAAACGGTTACGTTCACCTCCGGAAAGTACTTTTACCTTTTTCTCTACATCGTCACCACGGAACAAAAACGACCCTAACATGTCACGAACTTTGGATCGGTTCGTATCCATTGCAGCATCTTCCATGGTCTGAAGCAAAGTAATTTCACCATCAAGATATTCAGCCTGATTTTGAGCAAAATATCCTAATTGAACATTGTGGCCCAATTTGATGTTACCCTGATATTCAAATTCATTTACGATGGCTTTAATAAAAGTTGATTTTCCCTGACCATTCTGACCTACAAAAGCAATTTTGCTTCCGCGTTCTACCAATAAATCAATGTCTTTTAAAATAACTTTATCGCCATATGCTTTTGTTACATGTTCGGCTTCAACCACTACTCTTCCAGGTTCTTTTGAAACTGGAAAAGAAATATTCATTACCGAATTGTCGTCTTCATCAACTTCAATTCGTTCTACTTTATCTAATTTTTTAATTAATGATTGCGCCATAGAAGCTTTAGAAGCTTTTGCACGGAATTTCTCGATTAATTTTTCTGTTTCTTCAATTTTCTTAGCCTGATTCTTTTGAGTCGCCAATTGCTTTTCACGAATTTCGTGACGCAATTCTAAATATTGAGAATACGGCTTATTAAAATCGTATGCTTTTCCTAACGAAATTTCAATGGTACGATTCGTAACATTGTCAAGGAACATTTTATCGTGCGATACAATTACAACAACACCAGGATAATTACGAAGGAAACTCTCTAACCAAATGATACTTTCGATATCTAAGTGGTTGGTTGGCTCATCCAGAAGCAATACATCATTGGACTGCAATAACAATTTAGCCAACTCGATACGCATTCTCCAACCTCCTGAAAATGTTTCGGTTTGGTTATTGAAAACTTCTCTTTTGAAACCAAGTCCCAAAAGAATTTTCTCTGTATCTCCAACATAATTATAACCTCCAAGAAGATCAAAACGATGTGTATAATCAGATAAATCTTCAATGATTTGGCTATATTCTTCACTCTCATAATCGGTTCTGGTAACCAATTGATGATTGATTTCTTCTAATTTTTTTTCTACAATCTTGATTTCAGTAAAAGCTTCATAAGCTTCTTCTAATACAGTTCTTCCTTGTTCAAAATCGATATCCTGACGTAAAAATCCCATTCGAATATCTTTCTCCTGAGAAATAACTCCAGAGTCAGGAGCAAAATCTCCCGCTAACATTTTAAGCATTGTAGACTTACCCGCTCCGTTTTTACCAACAAGACCCACTCGGTCTCCGGCGCCTAAACGAAAAGTAACTTCTTCAAATAAATATGTTCCACCAAAAGAAACTGAAAGATTGTGTATATTAAGCATAATTTGTGACTATTGTTACGAGCAGTAAAGGTTTAAAAAATGTACCTTTGTTTAAATTTTTTGCAAATGTTAAAAAAAGGATCCAAACTAAATAGTATTTTAACAGGAAGTTGTCCAAAATGTCAAAATGAGAGCATGTATTCGGACAAAAATCCGCTTCATTTGACTAAAGTTCTCAAAATGAACGAAAATTGTAGTCATTGCGGTTTAAAATATCAAATCGAACCTTCGTTTTTTTACGGTGCAATGTATGTAAGTTATGGGCTAAATGTTGCTGTAGGAATTGCAGCTTTTATTGTTTCCTTTGTTTTCTTTGGAGCTTCAATTGAGAAATCGTTTTTAGCGATCGTTATATCCCTAATTGTATTATTTCCTTTTGTTCTGCGCCTTTCAAGAAACTTGTATATTAATATGTTTGTTTCGTACGATCCAAAGGCCGGAAAAAAATAATCCTATTTTCTTTTTTTATAGAAACGCTGAATGTCTATTGTAGGATCTAAAGCTTTGTTGTTTTCTATATAATCGAATAAGTCCTTTGCCATTGCTGGCCCGAGCATTACGCCACGGGTACCTAAGCCATTTAACAAATGTAACGGGCTGTATTTATCATGTGTCCCTATTATAGGCCTTCTATCACGAACGGTTGGCCTTACTCCCCCAAAATGAGAAACAATGTCGAAATCGCAATTGATAATTTCCTCAATACGTTCAACTAATTCGGCTTTTCCTTCTTCCGTTGGATTATCAGTTTTGTCTTTCCAATTGTATGTTGCGCCTACTTTAAACAAATGATTCCCTAAAGGCAAAATAAAGACGCTGGTGTTCACAATTACATCTAAATCTAGTTCCGGTGCTTTTATAATAAAGAGTTCTCCTTTGGTGCCATCTAACGGCAAATCCTGAAAAAATGGATTTGCATGTAAACCAAAACCTTCTGCAAATATTATATGTTTAGCTTTGATGTCTTTGTATTCAACAAAATCATCGTTAACAAACAAAGTATCATATTGAAATGATTCCTGCAGCAATAGTTTTTTTTCTATTAAATACGCCTGATACTTATCCAGTAAAAGTGATGTATCAACATAACCTGTATGCAAAACTTCCCCATAGTCGAAAGGAGAATCTATTCCGAAATACTTTTTGAAGATTAATTTAGTCGAAAGAAACGGAGCTAACAGCGGTTTATCTGAAGCTGCAAACCAGTTATTCTGTTCTTCAATGGAGAAAAATTTTCTTAGAATAGGAAGTTTAAAATTTACTTTAGTTTGCAGCTTAGCTTCAATCTGATTGTAAAAATCTTCCATTAAAACCAATTGTTCTTCTGCTTTCCAAACTTCACTAAAGCGTTTTAAAATAACAGGATTATATAATCCGCCAGCGACCCTGGATGATATTTGAGATTTGTCATCTACCACTAAAATAGATTTGTTGTTTTTAAGGGCAATTTCAACAAAAGAAATCCCGGCTAATCCAGATCCGACAATTATATAATCTAACATGCAGTATAGGTAAAAAATAAAAAAACTCTTACTACAAAAGTACTAAGAGTTTTTGTTATAATGTAATTTAGTCACTTAGTAGTTCCACATATCCTGTTCGAAATTACGAATCTTCTCTTTTACTCTCTCAGATTCTAATAACTGACTTTGGGCATCATCTTTAATATAATCTTTTATGTCACGATCTCCATAGACATTTTCCTCTCTATAAATAACCGAATTAAAACGTCTGGAATTTAGGATTTGGTCAAATGAAATATTGGCTGCAGAATTCTCAATGAAAGCTTTTGCCTCATGTAAAACATCCCTTGCATTAGGAAAGAAAACCCAAAATAACTCGATATAATCTTTCTCGTCACTGTTCATTGTATACACATCAGGGGTCACAGGACAAATACCTATTAGACGATACTTCAATTCACTTTGACGTTTATCAAAATACCAGTATCCTTTAATTTTGTATTGTGTAACATCCTGAGCTGTTAAATCCTGCTTCAGTATATACTCAGAAGGAACTGTTCTTGTAGCTCCAACTGTCTCATCAACATAAGTTACCACTTTCTTTTTACCTGTACCCGTAACTACTTTTTTCTTTACAACACGGGTTTTGTAGTCATCCGGGTATTGGTTAATTAATTCTCTACCGGCATCTGTGGTATCAATACGCGATAACGATCCCTGTATGTCTTTTATCGATTTTTTAGTATTGAAATAACCGTCTGTATAAACTTCAGTTATTCTTCCACTCCTAATCGCTTTGGCCAAAACATCGTAAAGAGAACGCCTGTCCGGACCCATGTTAGCAGTATCTACAGGAAAATATAATGGAAAATTGATTTTCTCATTTAAGTCAATAATCTCCCAGGTTGTTTTTCCCATCAAAACATCTCTGTCATTAACATACCCATAAGCTAATGGTTTATCGTTATCATATATTAACCGGGCAGGAGGCTTTTTACCTATTTGATCAGCTGTTTTTGCATTCAGCAAATTAGATTGCGAGCTCGCGGTAACGCATACCATAAAAACAATAGGCAACAAAAAACTTTTCATCTTCATCATCATATAAATTATTTATAATTGACTCAACGAAGTTTTAATTATTTTATTGTATTTTTCCTACAAAAAATAAATTCAAGAACAGATGAATAGCTTTCAAGAGTAAAGTCCAACAAGAAATTACTTAATTTCTAAATTAAACTCAATCGACAAACTAAACTTTCTATCCTCTTACAAATAGTTCAAAGCAAAATTGATAAAATAAAAAAACTCTTACTACAAAGGTAGTAAGAGTTTTTATTATATTGTAATATAGATACTTAGTAGTTCCACATATCTTGTTCGAAATTACGAATCTTCTCTTTTACTCTTTCAGATTCTAACAATTGGTTTTGTGCATTATCTTTCATGTATTCTTTGATCTCACGATCTCCGTACAAGTTTTCTTCTTTATAGATTACTGCATTAAAACGTCTTGAATTTAAGATCTGATCGAATGAAATTGGCAATGCTGAATTATTGTCGTTAAAAGCTTTTGCTTCATGTAATGCTTCTCTAGCATTCGGGAAGAAAACCCAAAATAACTCTATATAATCCTTCTCATCACTGTTCATCGTATAAACGTCAGGAGTAACTGGACAAATTCCAAGTAAACGATATTTCAATTCACTTTGACGTTTGTCAAAATACCAGTATCCTTTAATTTTATATTGTGTAACGTCCTGAGCAGTTAAATCTTGCTTAAGAATATATTCCGAAGGAACTGTTCTTGAAGCTCCTACTGTCTCGTCAACATAAGTTACCACTTTCTTTTTACCAGTACCAGTAACTACTTTTTTCTTCACAACGTGAGTTTTGTAGTCATCTGGGTATTGGTTGATAAGTTCTCTACCAGCATCAGTTGTATCAATACGAGATAATGATCCTTCGATGTCTTTCATAGATTTTTTAGTATTGAAATAACTGTCAGTATAAATTTCAGTTACCTTACCACTTTTGATGGCTTTCGTCAAAACATCGTAAAGAGAACGTCTATCAGAACCAATATTAGCTGTATCTACTGGAAAATATAATGGAAAGTTGATTTTTTCATTCAAATCAATGATCTCCCAAGTTGTTTTTCCCATCAAGACATCTCTATCATCTACATAACCATAAGCCAATGGCTTATCGTTGTCTGAGATAAGTTGTGCAGGAGTCTTAAGTCCTATCTGATCTGGTGTTTTTGCATTAAGCAAATTCGATTGCGCATTAGAAGCGAAACCGCCTGCGATAGAAACTATAGCTATTAAAAAATTTCTTACTTTCATCATGATATCATTATAAGATATTGAACGTAGTTTTACCTACTTATATTATTGTATTTCGTAAATTACCGGAGCAGTACGTGGCAATAAATAACTACCAGCTCCAACAAGTTTAGTTTTAATTTCAGAAATAGTAACCTGATCTCCTCTTCCAGCTTTAGAAAGAACTGATTTACATTGTGCGTTTAATCTGTTACCGTTAACAACAACTGTAGGTTGTCCAGCAATTTTCAGGTTAAATCCAACAACATCTAAACCAACTTCAAAATCAAAATCAAGTAATTTAGCACCAATAGTAGCAATCTCTAAGTTAGATTTAGGTCCTTTAACAACACCCATTTCACCTCTAATTGTACCTGTTGGACCAGGAATACCTTTAATTCTGAATGATTTCTTATCTGTAACTTTATCACCGTTTGGTAAAGTTCCTGTAACTGAAATTGTAGTTTCAGTACCTGAACCAGGGCTCATGTTATACTTACCAGGTTTTCCAGCAGAAGCTAAACCTGGAGCACTTGCAACAATTTTGTTAGCATCAACACCAGCGAATGATACAGAGATTGGGTTAACAACACCTCTATAAACAACATTCATTTTATCAGCAGAAATAGTAGCTGAATTTGGTTTTGGTACAACAACGTATGTTCCTTTAAATTTCAAAGGAATGTTTTTTCCATCCTCTAAGAAAGTAAATTGTCCATTGATATCCTGTTCTCCAACACCACCAGCAGTTAATGAAATAACAGCTTGTCCGTTAACGATTTGTCCAGGACCCTGGAAAGAAGTTGGTTTAGTGTTTTCGTCATAACGACCTAAAACTACCTTACCTGTAACTTTTTCTCCTTGGAAGTAAGCATTTTTGTCTAAAACAACAATTGCCTGATAATTGCTATAAGAAGCAGCAGCAACCGCAGCTTTTCCTAAAGCAGCACTATATACATCAGATTCCGCTTTTTGAACATCATTTTGCCAAGCTGAAAGTTTAGCTAATGAAGCAACTGCAGGGAAACCTTTGAAGTGGTAAGCTAAATACTTATCTTTTAAACCTTCTTTGTTTTTTACATCAGAAACATCAAATTTCTTTTCAATCTCAGCAACAATAGCAGCATATTTTTTATCTGCTAAAGCAGCTTTCATAGCAGCTTTGTATGCTTCAATTTTAGAAATGATTTCATTTCCTTTTGCAGTATATCCTTCTCCAGTAAACCAGTTGTCGATATTATCACCTTTGTCCATAGACTCGTAAGGTAATTTACCAGTTTCTTTATCAGATTCAAATCCTTTTAAAACATCACCTTTTAAAGATCCGATGTATGCGTAAAATTCTTTTGAAGCTGTTTCAACTTTATGAGCAGTAACTGCAGCGATAGCGAATTCTCCTTTTGCTTCAGCCGCTTTTTGATCTAAAGACATCAATAAACCAGCATTTGATTGTTCAGAAGAAGTGTTAGCGCTTTCAAATTTTTCATTCATTAATCCAAAAGCAGATAAAACTTCTTTGGACATATTCATTGCTAACATTGCGATGAAAACCAGGTACATCAGGTTAATCATCTTCTGTCTAGGGGTTAATTTTCCTCCTGCCATTTTTTTCTAATTAGTTCTTATTAATAAATTTAATATAATAGTTAAAAACTAATTATCCTTTGTTACTCATTGCAGAAAGCATACCACCATAAACACTGTTTAAAGAAGCAATGTTTGCAGTCATTGATTGCATTTGTTCTTTTAATTTAGAAGCATTTTCAGCAATTTCGCTGTTTGCTTGTGCATTTCTTGAAGCACTTTCTAATTGTACTTTGTATAAGCTGTTTAATGACTCCATTTGTGCAGCAGCCATAGACATTTCTTCAGCATATTTCTTTTGTCCTGCAATAGAATCTACTGTTGGAGAAATAGCTTTTGCAGCTCCTTCGAAGTTTTTGATTGAATTTCCTAAGCTTGACATTAATTCACCGTCAATTTTAGCTTCTTTCAACATAGCATCTAATTTTTGAGACAACAATCCTTGGGCGTCAGTTGGAGTCTCTACTTTGTCAGCTTTTTTTCTAGCCTGACCATTAGCTAATTCCGGGTAAACAAGAGTCCAGTCTAATTCTTCATCTACTGGTTCGAAAGCAGAAAGAGCAAAGATTAACGCCTCAGTTACTAATCCAATTGAAAGCATCAACGTTCCTGTTAACGGTCCGATTTCAAAGTGTGTAATTTTGAATAATGCTCCAATGATTACTACTGCCGCTCCCATACCATAAGCGAAATTCATTGCTTTTTTACTTAATAATGCCATAATACTTTTTTTTAGGTTTTAATAAAATAGATTTGATTTGGTTATTGAATTTAATTATAATTTACTTTTTCTTTTTGCCTCCTGTTACCTGAGTCCCCATGTAATCTTGTACAGTTCTGAAACCAATATAACTTCTTGCAGAGTCAGCATATTCGTGATCACGTGTACTTACCTGTAGGAAATAAGCAACGTCTTTCCAAGATCCACCACGAACTACTTTTCTTTGATTGTTTCCATCGATAACGTTTGGATTCATCGTTGAAACATATTCATATGCATTTGGATTGTAAGCTGAATCTGTCCACTCTGAAACGTTTCCTGCCATGTTGTACAATCCGTAACCGTTTACATCGTAAGATTTAGCTTCTACTGTATACAAAGCCTCATCAGCAGCATAATCTCCTCTGCTTGGTTTGAAGTTTGCTAAGAAACATCCTCTGTCACTCTTAGTGTAAGGACCTCCCCATGGGTAAGTTGCAGACTCCAGACCTCCTCTTGCAGCATACTCCCATTCTGCTTCTGTAGGTAATCTGAAAGCATTTACTAAGTCACGTCCTTTTTTCTTAGATTTAATGTAACTGTTTTTGTTTAAAGTTCTCCATGCACAGAAAGCTTTAGCTTGTTTCCAAGTCACACCCACTACAGGATAATCTCCGTAAGCTTTGTGCCAGAAATAATCATTATGCATTGGCTCATTGTATGAATATGCGAAATCCTTAATCCAAACTGTTGTATCAGGGTACACACTAACTTGTTCTGTTTTAACGAAGTCTTTTCTTTTTCCAACTTTAGCTTTTGCAGCAGCCTGAATATCCATCCAAGAATAACGGAATTTCAATTTATTTACATCAATTGTTCTCAAACCATTGTATGATTCTTCAATTGGCAAATACATAGAATCCATTACTTCAGTGTAATACTCATCCGGATAAGCTTTTGTATCTTTAATTAACTTAACTTTTTTGTTTAGTTTTCTACCAGCATACGGATCATCTTTCGTTCCTACACTATAGTAGTTATCATACATATATTTATCATAAGCCGTCATTTTATCCGGCTCAGAATCGTTAAATGCATAATCAGCGATACTACCGCCTTTACTACCTTTATCACCAGTAGCTTTTTGTCCTGTTTCATCAGCCAAAATAGCCAAACGAACTCTCATTGTAGAGTCTTTTACCCACTCCACAAACTGACGATACTCGCTATTTGTGATCTCAGTTTCATCCATATAAAATGAACGAACTGTTACCGTTTTAGTTGGAGCGTCTTCTACATTAGCTAAATCAGCATCTGATTTACCCATAATAAAGGATCCACCTGGAACTAATGTCATTCCATAAGGTTTCTCAGGATGCCATTTCCCTCCTGTAACACCAACTAACTCACCTTTGTCACCTGACTTACCACAGCCGATTACTAGTGTTAATATTGCTGCAAATGCAAAAAACTTCTTCATATAAATTTGGGATTATCTATTCATTATTATAAGTCCGTAAACGTATTTATTATTTATCTAAAAAACAATACTAGTTGCGAAATTTATTTTACCGTTCAAAAATAATGTTAAATAAAATAAAAAAAAAATATTTTATCGACAAACTAACATAAAAAATCGACGTAAAACGTTAAATTTTAAACTATATAAATATTTTCTTACTAAATTATCTTAAATTATTTTTGATAATTTTAAAAATTTAAGATTTTTATTAAAATTATCTTTTATAAAGCATTTTTTCGCTGTGCTTTCCACCATCTTTCTGGCAATTCTTGATTACAAGCGCACAAATATTCGTCGTATGAACACGGTAATAACGTATTTCTTTTCAATTTATTGTTTCCATTCGACACAAAAGGAATTTCGATCCACCAACGGTCTGTTTTGTCACTTTTGTAAAAAATCAACTCTTCATCTTCAAGTGGCACAATGTATTTCAAATAGTTCGTTCTGCTGCCAAAAGGATATTCTTTAGAACGATAGTGATACCCTTCTATAAAATACCAGACAATCTGAGCAATCATTGCAGATTCATGTACTGTACTATTGTGATTAAAAACTCCAAATGATGAAACTTTATCACTAATTCCTGCATATCTTGCTAAAGAACAAATCTCTTTTCCGTTGAAACCATTGGGCTCAAAAGCAACAGTATTTCCTGAAGCTGAAGACTTTACCGAATTCAAATCAATACTCACCAAATCGGCATCTCTAAAAACAGGCTCTGCCAAAGCAATCTTATTTGAAATCTCACCTAAACGATAGGCATCAAAGAACAACTTTTCAATTAAATCAATTTCTTCCTGCGAGTTGTAATAAGTTTGATATCCAATATTACAATAGTTAAACAGGTTATTTGGCTCATCTATAATGATTTTAGTCAAATATGAATTAGCAGAAACTGTTTCATTTTCTTTACCAAAATCAAATCGATTATCAACAGCAACCATGTTTACCATTTGCTCCAAATCATCGTACGCACGATACAAAGCATAGGTTAAATCCTGCGAACCTCCCAGGACTATAGGAATCACTTTATTCTTGATTAAAGCGGCAGTCACCTTTTTTAATGCGAAGTAAGTATCCTCTACAGAATCTCCCGCAAGGATATCGCCCAAATCAGCAATAGAAGCATCCCAGTTACCTGGAAACATACTATACAGCTTTTTACGAACAGCGGTCAGGTTAACTTCATTAACCATATTGATATTCCTGCGATCTTCTAAAACACCTACTACAGCTATCTGCACCTTGCTAATATCAGGGAATTGATCCTGAGTATGCAAGACAATCTTACTACCCAATTCTTGTGAAGACAACGAACTAATGAATTGAACAATTCCGTCGTTAACTGGTTCTAGAAAATCAAATTCCATTTATTATTTCTTTTTAGCAGCTGGTTTTTTAGCTGGAGCTTTCTTTGCTGTTGTTGCTTTTTTTGCTGGTGTTTTCTTTGCCGGAGTCTTTTTGGCGATCATTTCCTGAACTTCAGCCAATGTTAATTTCGTTGCATCAACATCTTTACTTAATTCAATTTTGATCTTTCCTTTTGTAATAACAGAACGACCCCAACGTGCTTTTTCAACCAGAATCCCTTCGTCTTCCCAATTGTGAAGCACTTTATCAATGTTTTTTTGTAATTTATCTTCAATCAACTCCTCAACATCCGCTTGTGATAAATTATCAAAATTGTATTTTTTGCTCACGTTTACAAAAAGACCATTCCATTTGATGAACGGACCAAAACGCCCCACACCTTTTTGAACTGCTTCTCCTTTGTAAACTGCAATTGGTGCATCAGCAAGTGCTTTTTCATCAATTAACTCCTGAGCTCTTTCTTTTGTAACCGCCAATGGATCTTCGCCTCTTGGTAATGAAATAAAAACGCTTCCATGACGCACATAAGGTCCGTAACGCCCATTACTTACTTCCACTTCTTCTCCTTTATATTCTCCTAAATTTTTAGGTAATAAAAATAAATTCAAAGCATCTTCTAAAGTAATATTTCCAATATTTTGATCGGCCATTAAACTGGCAAACTTTTTGTCTTCATCATCTGCTTCTCCAATTTGAGCCATCGGACCAAATTTTCCTAAACGAACAGAGACTTGTCTTCCATCTGCATCTTTACCCAGAATTCTTTCACCGCTTTCTCTTTCAGCATTTGCTTCAACATCTTTAACATTTGGATGAAACTTATCATAGAATTCCTGCATCATGGTTGCCCAGTCAATATTTCCTTCTGCGATTTCGTCAAAATCCTGTTCTACTTTTGCTGTAAAATTATAATCAAGGATATTTCCGAAATTCTTAACAAGGAAATCAGTAACGATTGTTCCGATATCTGTAGGAACTAATTTTCCTTTATCAGAACCTGTGTTTTCTTTCAGCAACTTCTCTCCTACTTTATCAGCTTGTAAAGTAAGTTGTGTATAATTACGTTCCTGACCTTCCAATGTTCCTTTTTCAACATAGTTTCTGTTGATGATAGTCGAAATAGTTGGTGCGTACGTAGACGGACGACCAATTCCTAATTCTTCTAATTTTTTCACCAACGAAGCCTCTGTATAACGTGCAGGTGGTCTTGAATATCTTTCTGTAGCTGTAATATAATTGTTAGCTAGCTTTTCGTTTACTTTTAAGGCTGGCAACATTCCTTCTTGTTCTTCCTCATCATCATCATGTCCTTCAAGATATACTTTAAGGAAACCTTCAAAAAGTAAAACTTCTCCTGAAGCTGTAAAAATTTCACTGTGATTATTCGCTTCAATTTTTACGTTTGTTCTTTCTAATTGAGCATCGCTCATTTGAGATGCTAAAGTTCTTTTCCAGATCAAATCATACAAACGAGCCTGATCGCGGTCAATGTTTACCGTGTGGCGCGACATATCAGTTGGACGAATGGCTTCGTGTGCTTCTTGTGCCCCTTTGCTTTTGTTAGCGAAAGTTCTCGGTTTCGAAAACTCTTTTCCGTATGATTTTATGATTTCAGCTTCAGCAGCATCCATTGCGTCTTTAGAAAGATTCACACTATCCGTTCTCATATAAGTAATAAGTCCGGCCTCGTATAAACGTTGTGCAAGTTGCATGGTGATTCCTACTGGCAAATACAATTTTCTGGCAGCTTCCTGTTGAAGTGTAGAAGTTGTAAAAGGTGCTGTTGGAGATTTTTTGGTAGGTTTAGTTTCTAAATCGGCTACCTTATATTTAGATCCGATGTTTTGTTTTAAGAAATCTTCGGCTTCTTTTTTAGTATTGAAATTTTTTGGCAATTTAGCTTTGAAAGCTTTTCCTGCTTCATTCACAAATTCTGCTACAATTGAATAACTGGCAACTGCATTAAAATTTTGGATTTCGCGTTCTCTTTCTACAATCAAACGAACAGAAACTGATTGCACACGTCCGGCAGAAAGTCCGCCTTTAATTTTTCTCCATAAAACCGGAGACAATTCGTAACCTACTAAACGATCTAAAACACGACGAGCCTGTTGTGCGTTTACTAAGTTATAATCAATTTCTCTTGGATTGTCAATTGCTTTAAGAATCGCTGATTTGGTAATTTCGTGAAAAACAATTCTTTTGGTTTTTTTAGTATCTAGTTTTAATTCTTCCGCCAAGTGCCATGAGATGGCTTCTCCTTCGCGGTCCTCATCACTTGCTAACCAAACCATTTCGGCATTTTTAGATAGTGTTTTTAGTTTACTTACCAGGGCTTTTTTATCAGGAGAAACTTCGTATTTAGGTTTAAATCCATTCTCTACATCTACTCCTATTTCCTTTGATGGTAAGTCGGCTATATGTCCATAACTTGACTCCACCTGAAAATCACTTCCTAGAAATTTCTCTATCGTTTTCGCCTTTGCAGGTGATTCCACTATTACTAAATTCTTTGCCATTGATCTATTTTTCTGCAACAAAAGTAGAAGTTTTTTTTAAATATCAGCCTTGATAATGCATTTTTGAGTTATTTTGATATTATGTTTCTAAAAATTGCAGATTTATCTGTAATCTCACCTATTATATATATAGGTATAATTTTAAATGGATTATGTATCAAGAATGTGCTTTTCTATAGAATTTTAGATTTCAGACTTTAGATTTTAGATTATTTAATCTACATGTATTTCGTGCACTAAATTTAACCGCAAAGGTCGCAAGGGTTTACGCAAAGGTTGCCAAGCTTTAGTTAAACTGAAAAATTTCAGAGGAATTTCACAAAGCTTTGAGATGATTTTTACCTTTAATTTACAGATATACATCTTAGATTTTAGGGTTATTTCTAGCCCAGATTGCAGTGTAAAGCCCGGAATAAAAAAAGCTAATTTTTCTTGCCAGAAAACAGCGACCGGAGGAAGCTCGTTTTATGGCTTAGAAAAATAGCTTGTTTTATGAGGACTTGAAACGGAAAGCTGGAATAGCTTCTTAAATAAAAATTCAACCACAAAGTCTACAAAGATTTACACAAAGTTCGCTAAGTTTTATTTAAGCTGAAAAGTTTCAGAGGAAGTTCACAAAGCTTTGAGAATAACTTTGAGTTTTAATCTTCTGGTTA
The DNA here is from genome assembly GCF_015351595.1 of Flavobacterium sp. LC2016-12. Lineage (GTDB taxonomy): Bacteria > Bacteroidota > Bacteroidia > Flavobacteriales > Flavobacteriaceae > Flavobacterium. Next base: position 143,442 of record NZ_JADKPT010000011.1, read on the forward strand.
ATATTTTAAATTCCTTACTTACATTAAAAAAGATCTTTTACGGCTCCTACAGGTAGATCTAAAATGTTAACTCTAAAATCTAAAATCTTTTCTCTGCCATCTTGTCATATTTATACCTTTTGCGTTATCTTTGCACTTTGAAATTATACAATGGAAAAGATTATTGAAGAAAGCAAGCAGGGCGAAAGTCTTGTTTTGGAGAATAAACCTGAGAATACAAAAAAACTTTTTATAGAAAGTTACGGTTGTGCGATGAATTTTTCGGACAGTGAAGTTGTAGCTTCTATTTTATCGATAAACGGATATAACACTACACAAACCCTTGAAGATGCTGATTTAGTTTTGGTTAACACCTGCTCGATTCGAGATAAGGCGGAGCAAACTATTCGTAAGCGTCTGGAAAAATATAATGCGGTAAAACGTATTAACCCGAAAATGAAAGTAGGCGTTTTGGGCTGTATGGCCGAGCGTTTGAAAAGTCAGTTTCTGGAGGAGGAAAAAATAGTCGATCTTGTTGTTGGACCTGATGCTTACAAAGATTTGCCGAATTTATTGGCAGAAGTTGAAGAAGGCCGCGACGCCATCAATGTAATTTTATCGAAAGAGGAAACCTACGGAGATATTTCACCGGTTCGTTTGATGAGCAACGGAATTACGGCTTTGGTTTCAATCACACGTGGTTGTGATAATATGTGTACGTTTTGCGTAGTACCTTTTACACGTGGACGTGAGCGTAGCCGTGAACCGCAAAGTATTATGACTGAAATTCAGGATTTGTGGGATAAAGGCTTTAAAGAAATTACACTTTTAGGACAAAACGTTGACAGTTACCTTTGGTACGGCGGCGGTCTGAAAAAAGATTTTGTAAACGCTTCAGAAATGCAAAAAGCAACTGCAGTTGACTTTGATCAATTACTGGAAATGGTTGCGGTTGGTTTCCCAAAAATGCGTATCCGATTTTCGACTTCGAATCCGCAGGATATGCACGAAAGTGTTTTACATGTTATTGCGAAATATCCAAATATCTGTAAACACATTCACTTACCGGTTCAATCTGGAAGCAACAGAATTTTAAAAGAAATGAATCGTCTGCACAGTCGTGAAGAATACATGACGTTGATTGATAAAATCAGAACTATTATTCCGAATGCTTCGATATCGCAGGATATGATTGCCGGATTCCCAACAGAAACTGAAGAAGATCACCAGGATACCATGAGCTTGATGGAATATGTAAAATATAATTTCGGTTATATGTATTCGTATTCTGAGCGCCCGGGAACTTTGGCAGGAAGAAAAATGGAAGATGATGTTCCTGAAGAAACTAAAGCGCGAAGATTACAGGAAATTGTAGACTTGCAACAAAAACACGCCTGGTTTAGAAGCGAAGAATACGTTGGACAGGTAGTAGAGGTTTTGGTAGAGAAAGTTTCGAAAAAATCAAAAGAAGAATTCTCAGGAAGAAACTCTCAAAGTATTACGGTTGTTTTCCCAAAAGAAAACTATAAAATTGGAGATTTCGTAAATGTAAAAATTGAAAGCTGTACTTCAGGAACATTGAAAGGAACAGCCGTAGGTTATTCTGAAATGAACTAAAAATTAGTTTCAGGTTTCAAGTTTCAGGTTCTTTACGTAACTTGAAGCTTGAAACCTGAAACAAAAATATATAAGCACGGGGTTAAAAGTTAAATTTCAGTTTCAATGAGAAACTTGAAACCTGAAACAAAAAAAACTTGAAACAAAAAACACATGGAAACAGTTCAAGCAATAAAACAACGATTTGAGATTATTGGGAATGACCCGAAATTAAATCGCGCCATTGAAAAAGCCATTCAGGTTGCTCCTACTGATATTTCGGTAATGGTAACTGGGGAAAGTGGTGTTGGTAAAGAAAATATTCCGAGAATAATCCATTCGCTTTCGCACAGAAAGCATGGTAAATATATTGCTGTAAACTGTGGAGCTATTCCAGAGGGAACAATTGACAGTGAACTTTTTGGTCACGAAAAAGGTGCCTTTACCGGGGCTACAAGTACACGTGAAGGTTATTTTGAAGTGGCTGACGGCGGAACGATTTTTCTTGACGAAGTTGGTGAATTACCATTAACAACTCAAGTTCGTTTACTTCGTGTTCTGGAAAACGGAGAATTCATAAAAGTAGGTTCGTCTCAGGTTCAGAAAACAAATGTTAGAATTGTTGCAGCAACCAATGTCAATTTATTTAATGCCATCGAAAAAGGAAAATTCCGTGAGGATTTATACTATCGTTTGACAACAGTCGAAATTACTTTGCCTCCGTTGAGAGAAAGAAACGAAGATATTCACTTGTTGTTCCGAAAATTTGTGGCCGATTTTGCACACAAATACAAAATGCCTCCGTTGAAACTCGATGATGATGCGGTGCAGCTTTTACAGAAATTCAGATGGAACGGAAATATTCGTCAATTGCGAAATGTAGCTGAACAAATTTCTGTTTTAGAAACGAATCGTGATATTACATTAGCCACTTTACAATCTTATTTACCTACAGAAGGAAGCAATTTACCTTCTGTAATTAGTGATAAGAAAAAAGATGATTTTAGTACAGAAAGAGACATTTTATATAAAGTTCTTTTTGATATGAAAAGTGACTTGAATGATTTGAAAAAGCTGACATTAGAATTAATGAAAAATGGCAACTCAAAAGTACAGGATATCAATCCGAATTTGATTCAGAAAATATACGGTTCTCAGGAAAATGACAGTGAAATTGATTTTGAAGAAGAACCAAGGACGGCTGTTATGACACCTGCAACACGCGAAGATAATTATCGTATACAAGATGACAATAATTATTTAGACGCCGAAACCATTGAGGAAGAAGAGATTTTACGTTTAGAACAAAAAGAAATCGAAATGATTAAAAAATCATTAGAAAAAAATAAAGGAAAACGAAAAGCGGCGGCTGATGAATTGGGCATTTCGGAGAGAACTTTATATAGAAAAATTAAACAATTCGATTTGTAGTTTTTTGTCACAAAGGCACCAAAACACAAAATGTTTTTAAACGAAAATGAATATCTTTGACCGAGCGTCAGTAATCTGGCGAAGCAATTCTTAAAACACAAAATGAAAAATTTAAAATATATTTTAATTCTGGTAATCGCTACAACTTTTAGTGGCTGCAATGTTTACAACTTTACCGGAACAGGAACAATCGATGCCAAAACGTTTCAGGTTAACTTTTTTCAGAACAACGCTGATTTGATTGAGCCTGGAATCGACAGACAATTTACACTGGCCTTGCAGGATTTGATTATGAATCAAACCAACTTAAATCTGGTAAGCAACAGTGGTGATTTAACTTACGAAGGTGAAATTGTAGATTACAGAATTACACCAATGACAGCTACAGCGGTGACATCAAATGGTGATGCCGGCGCAGCACAAAACCGTTTGACGATTCGTGTAAATGTTAGATTTTCCAATAAAAAGAAGGAAACTGATGATTTCGAGAAAACATTTGAATTTTACTATGACTTTCCCGGAGCATCACTACCAACCGGATCTGTGCTAAATGCAGCGATTACAACTATTTTTGAAAGAATCACCCAGGATATTTTCAATGAGTCATTGGCAAAATGGTAATTTTTTTGTTTAATTGGTAAATCATTTAGTCGTTAAATCGATTAAACAAATTTCCGATTAAACCGTTAAACAAATAAACGATTAAACAATAAATAATGAATGTAACTGATTATACATACTTAATGAACAAACCCGATGCTATTACAGAAAAGCAGTCGGAAGCATTAAGCAATGTTTTGAATGAATTTCCGTATTTTCAAAGTGCGCGCGCATTGCGATTAAAAGGACTTTACAATCAAAATAGTTTTAAGTATAATTATGCTTTAAAAGTTACAGCGGCTCATACAACAGATCGCACTGTTTTATTTGATTTTATTACTTCAGAAACTTTCACTTCTATTCAGGGTGAATATTATGATAAAAAACTTCAGGACCTTTTAAATATTACTGTTTTTGACAGCGAGATTGTCTTAGCAGAAGAAAAAAAGAAATTGGCAGAAGTTCGTATTGATCCAATTGAAAAATCAATTTTAGATTCTATTAAGGAGGCAACAGGTGTTACTTATGAGGAGACTGTAAAAATTATAGAAAAACCTACTTTAGATTCTTTTACAGAAGCAACAAATATCAATATTGAAGAATCTGAGGAAAATGATGAAAAACCAGTTGCTATAATTATCGAAGAACCGACATTAGATTCTTTTACAGAAGCAGCAAGCATTACTCTTGAAGAGCCTGTAATAGTTCAGGAACCAATAGATTCTATTATTGAAGAACCAACGACAGATACTTTTGCAGAAGCATCCAAAAGTACTACTGAAGAGTCTGTAAAAATTGAAGAAAGATTATTTGATAGCATTATACCAACTTTAGATTCTTTTCAGGAAGTAACAACCGTTACTTATGAAGAACCTATAATAGTTGAAGAAAAAATAATTGAGACCGTTACGGAGCAAGCTATTTTAGATACTTTTAAAGAAGTAACAGCCGTTACTTTTGAGGAACCTTTAATAGTTGAAGCAAAAATAATGGATGCGATTATCGAACAACCAACTTTAGATTCTTTTGAGGAAGTAACAACTACTACTTTTGAAGAACCTATAAAAGTTGAAGAAAACCCGATTGAACTCGTTATCGAAGAGCCGACTTTAGATTCATTTGAGGAAGCAACTCCAACTATTGAAGATACTCCTATTATTGAAGATACTCCTATTATTGAAACAACTCCAATTGTGGAATCGACACCTATTATAAAGGAACCAACTCCAACTTTCTTTGATGAAATTGTGGAGGAAGAAATTCCAAGCGTAAGAGTGGAGCCAATTGAAGAATCAACATACAATGCACTACAAGAAGCCACAGCAGTTGTTTTTGAAGAAGCGCCTGTAGTGGAAGAACCAGAAGCGATTGAAGAGTCAAAAGAAATAGAAGTTTCAGAAACAGTAAAAACGGCCGAAGAAAATCTGGAAATCGGAAAACCTTTGGATTTCTCTGTTAGTGAGAAACACTCTTTTCAGGAATGGCTTCAATTAGCCAAAACAGAACCTATTGATCGCACAAAAGATACTCCTGAAGAATCAGAATCAATTGAAAAGGTAGAAAATACAGTTGAAAATGTAGCCAAACCCGAAACAATTGATGAAGAGAAAAAGAAAAAAGCAGAAATAATTGATAAATTTATTGAGACAAACCCAAAAATTTCTCCAATAAGACAGACTGCAATAGTTCCAGCGGTATCATTAGATAATGATAAAGAAGAGAATTCTTACCTAATGACCGAAACTTTGGCCAGAGTATATTTGGAACAAAAAAAATATACAAAAGCCATACAAGCATATGAAATATTAATTTTGAAATATCCAGAAAAAATTAGTTTCTTTGCAGACCGTATTTCGGATATTAAGATTTTACAACAAAATAACAATAATAATTAAGCAATGAGCACATTTTCAATTTTTTTAGTTTTAATCACAATAGTTTGTTTTCTATTGATCGTAGTAATCATGGTTCAAAACCCTAAAGGAGGCGGATTATCGTCTACTATCAGCGGAACTCAAATGTTAGGTGGAGTACAAAAAACAACTGACTTTTTAGATAAAAGTACCTGGACACTAGCGACTATTTTGATTGCTTTAATTTTGCTTTCAAGCTTAAGCTTCACAGGATCATTAAGTGATACTGATTCTAAACTTATTGAAAAAACTGAAGCTCCTGCAACTACACCAGCTGCACCAGTTCAACAAGCTCCTGCTCCGGCAACGCCAGCAGCGAAATAATAGTTTTAAAATAAAATATAAAATGCCAGCCTGTCAAAGCTGGCATTTTTTTTAAGAAATAATGTCAGTTTTAGGAGCATGGCATAATTTCTGAAAGTTTATTGAACATTAAAAAAAGTATAACTTATAACATTATAAAATCATGGCCTTAAACATTAAACCGCTTTCAGATCGCGTACTTATTGAGCCTGTTGCTGCTGAAACAAAAACTGCATCAGGTATTTTTATTCCAGATACTGCCAAAGAAAAACCACAAAAAGGAACTGTTGTGGCAGTAGGAAACGGTTCTAAAGATCATACAATGACCGTAAAAGTTGGTGATACTGTACTTTATGGTAAATATGCCGGAACAGAATTAAAATTAGAAGGAACTGATTATTTGATTATGCGCGAAGATGATATCTTAGCAATTATCTAAATATTGCTATAAGCTGTAAGCTATAGGCTATAAGCTTCTACAAAAAAGCTTAAAGCGTATTGCGTAAAGCCTAAAGCCAACAAAAAATGAGAGATTTTAAGAAATACGATATTTGGCAGCTTAGTCATTCTTTTACTTTAGAAATCTATAAAATGACTTCTATATTTCCAAAAGAAGAATTATACGGATTAACAAGTCAGATTAGAAGGGCCCTCTTCATCAATCCCAACCAATATTAGCGAGGGATGCGGAAGAAATAGCGACAAAGAATTCAATCAATTTCTCAATATAGCTTTAGGTTCTGCCAATGAAACAGAATATCTTTTGATTTTAGCTAAAGATTTGCAATATTTAAATAGTGAAATTGCAGAAAATCAAATAGAAAAAATCAATAGCATAAAAAGCAAAATTTACAAATTAAAACAAGTATTAGTTCAGCAATAGGCTGTAAGCTGTAAGTAATAAGCTTCTAAACAAAGCGTAAAGCGTACTACCTAAAGCTTAAAGCAGTAAAAAAAAAAATTAACCCAGCAGTAGAAAAAAAGCTTAAAGCCTAAAGCCTACTGCCTAAAGCAAAAAATAAAAATGGCAAAAGATATAAAATTTGATATTGAAGCACGTGACGGATTAAAACGTGGTGTTGATGCATTAGCAAATGCTGTAAAAGTAACTCTTGGACCAAAAGGTCGTAACGTAATTATCGGAAAATCATTTGGTGGACCAACCGTTACTAAAGATGGTGTTTCTGTTGCAAAAGAAATCGAATTAAAAGACCCATTAGAAAATATGGGCGCGCAAATGGTTAAAGAAGTAGCTTCTAAAACCAATGACTTAGCGGGTGACGGAACTACAACTGCTACAGTTTTAGCTCAGGCAATCGTTAAAGAAGGTTTGAAAAACGTTGCTGCAGGTGCAAATCCAATGGATTTGAAACGTGGTATCGATAAAGCGGTTGAAGCTATCGTTGCTGACTTAGCTAAACAAGCTAAAGTGGTTGGAAGCGATTCTGATAAAATCAAACAAATTGCTTCTATCTCTGCAAACAATGACGAAGTGATTGGTGAACTAATCGCTACAGCTTTTGCTAAAGTTGGAAAAGAAGGTGTTATTACTGTTGAAGAAGCTAAAGGAACGGACACTTTCGTGGATGTTGTTGAAGGTATGCAGTTTGACAGAGGATATCTTTCTCCTTACTTCGTAACAAACCCAGAGAAAATGGAAGTTGAACTAGACTCGCCATACATCTTATTATATGACAAAAAAGTTTCTTCTTTAAAAGAATTACTTCCAGTTTTAGAGCCAGTTGCTCAATCAGGAAAACCATTATTGATTATTGCTGAGGATGTTGACGGAGAAGCTCTTTCTACTCTAGTAGTAAACAAATTAAGAGGTGCTCTTAAAATTGCTGCTGTAAAAGCTCCAGGTTTTGGAGACAGAAGAAAAGCAATGTTAGAAGATATCGCAATCTTAACTGGCGGAACTGTAATCTCTGAAGAAAGAGGATATACTCTTGAAAATACAACTATCGACATGTTAGGAACTGCAAAAAGAGTTTCTATCGACAAAGACAACACTACAATTGTAAGTGGTGCTGGTGAAGCTGATATCATCAAAAACAGAGTAAACCAAATTAAAGGTCAGATGGAAACTACTACATCTGATTATGATAAAGAAAAATTGCAAGAGCGTTTGGCAAAATTAGCTGGTGGTGTTGCTGTTCTTTATGTTGGTGCTGCATCTGAAGTGGAGATGAAAGAGAAAAAAGACAGAGTTGATGATGCATTACACGCAACTCGTGCTGCTGTTGAAGAAGGAATTGTTGCTGGTGGTGGTGTTGCTTTATTAAGAGCAAAAGCTGCTTTAGCGGGAATTACAGCTGACAATGCTGACGAAGCAACTGGAATCCAGATTGTATCGCGCGCTGTTGAATCTCCATTAAGAACTATTGTTGAAAATGCAGGTCTTGAAGGTTCTGTAGTAGTAGCAAAAGTAGGTGAAGGTTCTGGTGATTTTGGATACAACGCTAAAACTGACGAATACGTAGACATGCTAAAAGCTGGAATTATCGATCCTAAAAAAGTAACTCGTGTTGCATTAGAAAATGCTGCTTCTGTTGCCGGAATGATCCTTACTACAGAATGTGCATTAATTGATATTAAAGAAGAAAGCGCTGGCGGAATGCCAATGGGTGGCGGTATGCCAGGAATGATGTAATCGTTCTTTTCTTAAAACTTAAAACGCCAGATTCTTATCTGGCGTTTTTTTTTAGCCACGAATTCACGAATTAAGTATTCAAATCTTTGTGCTTAATTTTTTGTGCTACAGATTACACAGATTATAATCCTTTTAATCTGTGAAATCTGTGGCTACTAATTTTTTTCAAACAAAGCATTTGCAAAAAATTCGTGAATTCGTGGCTATTTTTTTATTTAACATTCTCTTTTTCTTTAAAAAATCTCTTATCTCTACCTTTGCGGTTCTATTAAAATTACAAAATGAGAAAATTCACCACTCAACTTTTATCTTTTACTTTCTTACTTCTTTCCATTTTTTCTTATTCACAATCCAGTAAAGACACTTATGTCGTTTTAGTTTCTATGGATGGATTTCGTTGGGATTATGCGAAACATTTCAAACTTCAAAACCTCAACAGAATTGCCAAAGAAGGCGTTCATGCCAAATCAATAAAACCTTCTTATCCTAGCAAAACTTTCCCTAATCATTACGCAATCGTGACCGGACTTTATCCGGATCATCATGGAATCATCAATAATGTTTTTTACGATAGTGCATTAAATGAATCTTTTTCATTGTCTACAAAAGCCAAAAATGACTCAAGATTTTATGGTGGAAATCCGATTTGGAATGTAGCGGAACAACAAGGTGTAAAAACCGCTTCGTTCTTCTGGCCTGGATCCGACACAGATCAAAAAAGGCCTGGTATTTATAAAAATTATGATGATAAAATCCCGTACGGAAACAGGATTGATACGGTTATAAAATGGTTAGAACTTCCGGAGAAACAACGCCCACATTTGATTACTTTGTATTTTGACGAACCCGATCATACGGGTCATAACTTTGGTCCGCTTTCTCCTGAAAACGAAAAAATGATCTACAAAATGGATTCGGTTATGGGACAATTATCATCCAAACTAGATCAATTGGCTATCGGAAAACAAATCAATTTAATCATTGTCTCCGATCACGGAATGGCCGACATCAGCAATGATAAAAAAGTAGCTGTTTTAGATTATTTAAAACCGGAATGGTTGGGTTATAAAGCTGTAATTAACCCAATTATGAGTTTACAGGCAAAACCCGGCTTTCAGGATTCTATTGCAAAGGCATTAAAAAAAGTACCCCATATCAAATTCTGGCGATCTAGCGAAGTACCAAAAAGATTGCATTATGGAACCAATCCTCGTGTGCATGATTTTGTTATTGAAGCCAAAAAAGGCTATAGTTTAGTAAGCAAAGAAAGTACACATATAAAAGGCGGAACACACGGTTACGACAATAAAGAAAAAGACATGCACGCTATTTTCTACGCAAAAGGCCCAGCCTTCAAAGTAAATAAAGAAGTTAAAACCTTTCAAAACGTTTCGGTTTATCCCTTAATAGCACATATTCTGGGATTAAAAATCGAAGAAGTCGACGGTAAGTTTAGTGAGGTTAAGAACATGCTTGTAAATTAGATAATGTGCCAATTAGATAATTAGATAATTTATTTGCAACCATTAATCAAAAATATATGAAGCCAAAGCATATCCGTAGAGGCGCACAACAGTGCGTATGCGCAAATCAAATACAAATTAAATTAGATAATCTGCCAATTAGATAATTTTATAGATTCCGAATAACATTATCTAATTATCTAATTGGCAGATTATCTAATTTAAGAGACCACTTTGTAAGTAGGATCTTCAATCACATTAACTTCAATAACCGCTTCGGCATTTTTAAGTAATGTTCTGCAGTCTTCGCTAAGATGCTTTAGTTCGACAACCTTATTGAGCTGACTATATTTCTTAGTTATGTTGTTCAGTGCTTCTATGGCCGACATATCAGCTATGCGGCTTTCTTTGAAGTCTATAATAATATGATTCGGATCGTTTTGTATGTCAAACTTTTCCATAAAGGCGGCTATCGAACCAAAAAACAATGGACCGTAAATTTCATAATGTTTGATTCCGTTTTCGTCAATAAAATTTCTGGCACGAATTCTTTTAGCGCTTTCCCAGGCAAAAACCAAAGCTGAAATTATTACCCCAATTAATACCGCCAAAGCCAGATTGTGAAGCAAAATAGTTACAACGGCAACAAGGATTCCAACAAAAATATCGTGTTTTGGCATTTTGTTGATGACTTTGAAACTCGCCCATTCAAAGGTTGTAATCGCCACCATCATCATAACACCAACCAACGCCGCCATTGGTAATTTTCCGATTACGGGTGCTCCAAAAAGTATAATCAATAAAATAGTCAACGCAGCAATTATTCCCGAAAGTCTGGCTCTTGAACCCGCGCCAAGATTCACCAAAGTCTGTGCGATCATGGGACAGCCTCCCATTCCGAAGAAGAAACCGTTTAAGATATTCGAACTTCCTTGTGCAATACATTCTCTGTTGCTGTTTCCACGAGTTCCGGTGATTTCGTCTACTAAATTCAGCGTAAGCAAACCTTCAGTCAAACCAACTGCAGCCACAATTACAGAATAAGGAAAAATCACTTTGAAAGTCTCAAAAGATAAAGGAATATCCGGAATATGAAATGGTGGAAAACCGCCTTGAACAGAAGCGATATCCTGAACTGTTTTGGTATCAATATTAAAGATTAATACAATAGCAAAAACGACCATAATCGCCACCAAAGAAGCCGGAACTGTTTTGGTTATTTTTGGAAAAAGCAAAACAATACCAATCGTCAAGGCCACCAAACCCAGCATAATATACAAAGGTGTTCCCTGCAACCAGGCAACTTTTCCATCGTACATGGTTTTAAACTGTTCTAATTGCGACATGAAAATCACCACCGCCAAACCGTTGACAAAACCAAACATTACAGGCTGTGGCACTAACCGAATAAATTTCCCAAGTTTAAAAAGCCCAATACAAATTTGCACAACACCACCCAACGCGACGGCGGCAAAAACATATTCTATTCCATGCGATTTCATCAAAGCGATTAAAACAATGACAGTCGCTCCTGCCCCACCTGAAATCATTCCGGGTCTTCCTCCAAAAATAGCCGTTACTAAACCCGCAATAAAAGCGGCATATAAACCCACTAATGGCGGAAACCCGGCCAAAATAGCAAACGACAGCGATTCTGGAATCATCGTCATCGCAACAGTTAAACCGGCTAAAATTTCGTTTTTGTAATTGACTTTTTGGGTAAAGTCGAAGAGTTGGAAAGCTTTTTTCATAAGTCGCAAATTTAGGGAATTAGAAAATTAGAGAATTGAGAAAATGCGGTTAATTAGATAATTGTCGTTAATACATAACTAAACAAACAACTTTGCAAGCTCTAAACAAACCAATCCGTTGATCCGATTTCCCGATATTTTTATTTAACTAAACAACCCACTTCAATTCATATGTAACTAAAAATTAAACAACTAAACTTAAATATATCTTCTTTTCGTAATAAAAACCCGTATAAACACCTACTTACAATCTTTAAACAAACGTTAATATTGTTTAAACAAAAATTTATCAACCAAAACTTACCAATTATGAAAAAATTATTACTCTCACTATTATTTCTATTTTTCAGTTCATTTCTGTTTGCACAAGTTAGTCCAACATTAGCTGTTGGCCTCGAAAAATTGACAATGAATAAAGGAACAATTGACGTAGAGGTCTTGACTGAAATCATTATGAGTAAGCAAAAAGAACTTAAACAAGAAGCACTCAAAAGGTTTATGTTTAAATTATTTCCTGAAGCTAATTTTACAACAAAATATTATGTTCAAAATTGTTTAAATGTCCTTTTAAATGAAAAGAATCCGCAAGTAATCGAAAAGGAAATTTTGGAACTTACGACTAATTATGCTTTATCATTAGGAACGACATATGCAATTATCAAAGCTAAAGAAAAACAACTCATTAAAGTTGATGAATATTACAAAGCATACAAAATTCATTCTCCTTATTATCAAGACATAATAATTAAAGAAAAAGAAAAATATTTCCAAAAAAAAGATAGAAGAACAGAACTAACTGACTCAATAAGCAAATATGACAGTATCGTTTCAAGTAAATTAACTACACTCGAAAAAGTAAAAAATATTAGTCCCAACGACTTTAAACTTTTAGTTTCGAACAAAAAAGAACTCGAAACATTCAGAAAAAAACTAGCTAGGCTAAAATTAAGAAAAGATATAATCAACAAAGCCAATACTAAAGATGACACATTAAAAATTCCATTTGGAATAGTTTTAGATGTTGTAAGCGCATCATTATCAAACATACCAGAATTACAAAAGAAAGGTTTTTTTAAAAATAAAATAGACTATAGTATAAGTGATTTTTATTTAAACTTAGAATCAAAAAATGAAGGTAAGGAATTTAAAAAAAGTCTTGATACCTTGAAGCGCTATGTTTGCGAAAAAATAACACCATATGTGAAAAATTATGAAATTATAAATGAATTTCTTAAAAAAAACAAAAATGATAGCGTACCAAACATTATAAAAAATTTACGTAAAGAAGCTGCAAATCTAGTAACCCCTCTCATTAAAAGCATAAAAACACAAAAACATGGACCTGAAATAGAAAAAAAACTTGATGAAATTACAAAGTTTGAAAATGACTTAAAATATCTAACAATTGATAAAATTAAAAATATCCAAAAAGAACAACTTCTTTTAAATCCTCTAGACTGTAATAATTGTAGCAAAAAAATTATTACATTTTATAAAAATTCATTTAATACTAAAAGCAAAATAGAAGCTATTAATCTAGCTACCTCGCAAGACTTTAAGATGCAAGTTGATAGTATACTGTCATTAATTAAGTCACTTCAAAATAATGTTAATATAGGGCAATTAAAGTTAAAAACCACTTCAAATCAAGTATCCCCTAATGACTCAATTATTTCAAAAGGTATTAATGATTCAATAGAAAAAATAAATAGTAAACTTTTCAAACAAAATAAAAATAACAAAAGCTCAACAAATACAGAAATACTAAATAATATATTAGATTTAGATAACATGATTAACTCACTTCCTCAAAACAGAGTTGGAGATAAAAATATAGAAATTGATAAATTTATAGAAAATGAGTTTTTGGAAATCAACTCAAAAAAACTGAATGAAAAAGTTAATATCATTGACACCCTGATTATTAAATTAGATAAAAAAATTAAGAGAAAGATAAGTGATACCAAAAGAAATGAAACAATAATTCAAAATAACATTAATGAAGTTTTCGAATCTATTGCAAATTTAGATGAGTTTTATAACGAATACCTTTCCTCTGTTTTGACTAAACTAGAGTCAATTCCATTTGATATTACTAATGTAGACTCCATAACTATTTCCAAAGCATCTAAAATATTTCCAGATATACATTCTAAAGTAAAATCACTCATTAGTAATCATGATATACGTATAAGTGATATTGCATATCTAGATGATCATATAACGGAGAGAATGATCGAACTAAAAATACGAGATAAAGTTAATGATGCAATTTATGATTCTATAATTAAACAGACTAAAATAATTATACCATTATTGAAAATTAGAGCATTAAAAAATATAGAAGGAGTCGTAAATTACAATGAAGAATTAATGAACTTATTTGAATTTATTTCCAACTTAAATAATCTTGACAAGGCAGAAACCTATCAGAGTATTGTCAATATGTTACGAGATGGAAGCAAAACTGTGCAAGATAATCTCGCAGATGGAGAATTTAAGGATGGTTATACACTTTTTATAAATGCAATGAAAAAATACACATTAATTAACCCTTCTGAAGAATACGTAGAAATTGACGTAGTATCTTTTCTAACCGACCTTCAACAATATTATGATCGAAACAACAAATCGTCCTTTTCACTATATCTTAGTTTAGGACTAAATCAGAATTTCTTTTTTAAAAATTTTAAAATTTCTGAAGAAGAGTCAATTAACAACATTAGTTTCGCTTCGGAAAAAATTGGTGTAAAATGGCGAATAGCGAGCTTTAAACGCTTTGAAGGATATGAAAATGTGATCAAAGATGATGTATATCTTAATAAAAAAGCTCCATTTATTAATGAATTTTATGGAATTGTTTACGGTGCCGGGCTATTATATACATTAGCAAATACAACTACTAACGAAAACTTTGACTTCCCGCATGTAGGTGCTGGCTTAGGAATGCGTTTTTACAATGCCTTAGATGTAAATTTGATTATTGGATTCCCTTTTGTGAAAGATGCTAATTTTGGAGATAATGCTTTTTGGGGTATAGGTCTTGATATACCTTTAGGTGAATATTTAGAAAAACTTGGCACCAAAAATAAATAGACATAATGTAAAACACATATTTAAATTTTAAAAATACCATAAAAAACTTGCGCAAAATCTGACTTCGCGCAAGTTTTTAATATCTCAGCTCCGCACAGAGTTCAGGCAACGCTGCGCGAATGTATCCGACTTCGTTCCAGTAAAGTGATTAATCATTATTCTATGTAAAACCCAGAACTTCGCGTTCACGAGCGGGACGCTCGCGCTAGCATTAGAGATGTAAATAATGAATTTTAAATCGTATTTTCGTTTTACAACCCATCGATTTCAAAAATGAGAAAATTTCTATTCCTAATACTTCTACTAGCTCAAAATTCCTTTTCTCAATCTTATGAAAAGAATGCTAAATGTGTTAGAACAAAGAATCTTTCAGAACAACAAAGATTAAATCAATTTCCTTTCTCCAAAAGTTCACAAATCAAGATTATTTCTTTTAAAGACAACCTGGAAGAAGTTTCTGGTCAAGGACTGATAAAACATACTCATTCAATCAAATTAGGAAAAGACGTTTTTAATCCTGAATTATATAATGAAACTGCGACTTTAACATCGGAACAAATAAACAAACTCACTGATATTATCTTCAATTTCACTTATAAAAAAATGCCATATGCAGCGGAGGATATAAAGTGTTATATGCCCCGAAATGCTGTTTTATTTCTGGACGCTGACAATAGAATAATTGGGTATTTAGAAATTTGTTTTAGTTGTAAACATTTCAGATCTAGCGACAAAAGATTAAGCATCGGCGAATATTGTAGTACAAAATATGATATGCTTAAATCAATATTTGAAAACGTTAATATTAAATATGGCATTTCTGAAATTGAGTAGTTTTATTCCATAAACATTGCAAGATTATACAAGTATGAAAGACGACCAAACCCCAAATAAAAAGAAAAACTGGCTTACAATAATTGTCGAAATTGTATTAGATTTTATTCTATCGTCGAGATAATACTTGTATAAAAATCTAACTTCTTCTACGCAAAACCCCTAGTGCCCCAGTAGACCACAAAGCCCATAAAATCAAAATCGGCTGAAAGAACAATCGAATTAATCGGGCCTGATCAGTATTCATTCCCAAAGCGTCAGTTCCATTTAAATATTGAGCAATATTACCAGGGAAAACCAGTACATAAAATACGGCAAGACCAAGACCTATTTGTATTTTATAACGGGTTAGAGAAATAAGAGCCAAACCTATTGCCATTTCGACAATTCCGGAAAGTATTACCACGAGATCTTTATCCATCGGAACCCAATTCGGAACCTGAGCCTGAAAATCGATTCGCTGAAAAGTAAAATGCCCCATGGCGGCAGTTATCATAAAGAGTCCTAAAAGTATTCTGAAGAAATTTTGAGTTTTAGTAGTTGCTATATTTTCCATATCATGATAAATTGGTTGCAATATTTTCAATTACTCTCAAATTTACAATAATAAAAAAACAACTCTTTGCAAGATTTGGGACAGAACGTTGTGTAATCTCCATCTGAGCAATGTCTTTTAATTCAACATCTATTCTAAGCAATATTCTCCAACCCACCCGGAAAAGGCCTATAAGCATAATAATGCAAAACTTCTTCAATGGCTATTTTTAAAGCTTCATTTATGGGAAGCAGGTTCACTCCCATTCTAAGATCAATTTGAGCCAACCTCATATAATAATCACTAAAAATGGGAATGTTTGTTCCGTTGTTGATTGCTACTTCGGCTTTAATAAAGTTTTCCTGTTGTTCTTCTTTTATGATTTTGCAGGTGGCTAATCGTAGTTTTCCAAATTTATCAGTCGTAGCACCATAACCAAAAAGACGGCAAATTAAACCGCGGTAACGGTAATTGCTACAGCTTCCTTTATGATATTCCAAAACCGAAAGCGAGCGGTATAAAAAGCAATTTTTAGTCGAAATACTGTTTAATTCTTTTAGAGTTTCATCAGCTTTACCATTCAAAAATAAATGAAAAGCCCAAGGTAAAAATTCTAAAGGAGAGGCTTCTATATGAGGCGTAGAACAGCATTTGCCACAACCGGCTTTGCAATGCAAATTTGTTTCAGACTGGAAAGCCGTAATTTCAATTTCAAGACGATCAAACAATGCTTCAACCTGCCTAACCTTCTCTTCTATTGACATTTGTTTTTTCGTAAGGTAGGTTAATAGAAATGCCTCCAGCTACAATTGGGGATTTATTGGGAAAGAAGTTTCAGGTTTCAGGTTTCAGGTTTTGTAGCTTTGCTCCGATCGCGGATATACACGACAACCAACACGCAATATTGTCATCCTGAGGAAAGAAGGACCACACTAGTAACTCCGCAAAGTGATTACGCAATGTTGTGAAGGATTTATGTGATATTCTTTGTCGAAGTTCTTTGTCGAGCTTCTTGTGTGGTCCTTCGTTCCTCAGGAAGACAAACTAAAAGCGAAAGCGCGATAAAATACTCCCAATGTTAAATTTACTACATGTTATCAAAAACACGTATAAATACGTGGTGTTCAATCTTTAATAATTCTTAAACTTGCTGTCAATATGGTGGAGCATATTTATCATGGTTTTTCAGTAGGTAGAAAACCTTGAATGTTTAATACTTTTTTTTGGGGAAAAAGTGAGATTATAATCGACAACGATTATGGATCTCACTTTTATTTTTATTTTGAACTTAAACCATTGCCAAATAGTTTTATTTAAAAAAGCGTAAACGTCTTAGACGTTTGCGCTTTTTTTATTCTTAAAACTTATACATCTCATTCACAGCGAAATCGACCTCAATTACATATCTTATAAATCTTATTATAATACAATTATAACTTCTGAAGGCAAAAATCATTTAGGTGTGCTTGTAATTTTGCAACCGATTTAAAAGACAAATTAATTATGGGAGCAATAGGTCTAGTTTGTCTCATCGATTGTTTACTAAGTCTTTAAGTTTAGAACAAAATAATCAAAAATGAAAAAAATAATTTATTTGCTATTTCTGCTCCAGGCGGGATTACTAGCAGCACAAACAGAAACTTTAGTCACTGTAAATGGAAAAAAAGTGACTGTTAACCCAAACGCACTTAGTACTGCAGACAATGGTTTAACAACTGATAATGGAAACCTTCAATTGGGTGGCGAATTAACAAAATCTACAGTTTTAACCACCACACCAACTTCTACTTTAGCCCTAACAGGATTACAAACGGGTGTTGAAACCAATAACATCGTAACTGTTGATGCAAATGGTATTCTAACAACTACTCTCAAACAAAGCTTAACTAGCGACGACCTAGGAAACCACACGGCAACTGAACATTTGAATATATCAAATAAGCATATTCAAAATATACAAACAGCATTTATAAACAACGGATTAGAAGTTTTAGATAGAACTACTTCTAATACAAAGT
This sequence comes from Flavobacterium sp. LC2016-12, assembly GCF_015351595.1. Lineage (GTDB taxonomy): Bacteria > Bacteroidota > Bacteroidia > Flavobacteriales > Flavobacteriaceae > Flavobacterium. Next base: position 161,614 of record NZ_JADKPT010000011.1, read on the forward strand.
ATTTCAGCCTCAATAAAGACAACGGGTTATTTAGTATTTGGAATTCCGGCACTTCCTCTAATGCCTTATCAATAGATGAAACGAATAATAATACATCTTTCGCTTCTACAATTAGTTTTCCAAATATTGATGACATAAAGATAGCACTTGCAGGTAGTTCAAATGGAGCCAGAATATCCTATTATGGATTGATTATATCAAATGCATCAGGGCAAAAAGGAGTAGCTGATTCAGGACAATTTAATTGGTCTAATTATTCAGGTCCTTCCGGTTCACAAAAAGAAATAATGCGTCTTACTTTTACTGGAGTTGGTCTTGGTACAACAGCACCTACAAATGCAATGCATGTCAAGGCTGTAGACAATCCTATAATTTTAGAAGGTTTGACAACATCTCCGGCTGCTACAAATGTAAAATTGGTTGTAGGAGCTGATGGTATTATTAAAAAAAGCATGTTTCCTAAAACATATAAAACTACATCATTAGCGCCCGGAGAGTCATATTCGGTAACACTACAAGTTAATCTCCCAATAACATCTTTTCTTGTTATGACTGGAAATGAATGCGGAAGAACGGCATTAAACTCTTTCCGATCTTACAACAACACATTATCCTTTTTAGGTGGACAAGGAAGAAATATACCCTTTACAGCAACCGTGCTAAATGATGACGGAAGTTCTCTAAAGTTAGAGGCTGAGGGTGTTGTTTATTGTCAAGATGGAGGAGGATCAAGTCAATTCGATTTTACAATTACAAAAGCAGGAGCAGTTATTACAATTACAAATAACGGTAATGTTAACAAAGGATATACTGTTGTGCAAAACGGAATATAAATTATTAAAAAACAATAAATAAATATTTAAAATATTTAAGCAAATCGAGAAAATGAAAAAAATAGTATACTTGTTATTATTGATCCAAAGCGGGTTTATGATGGCACAGACAGAAACAATGGTTACAGTAAACGGGAAAAAAGTTTCGATTAATCCTAATACAATCAATACCGCAAATAATGGTTTAACTTTTACAAATGATAATGTTCAATTGGGCGGCAGCTTAGTAAAACCTTCAACAATAACTACAACTCCAGAGTTCACTCTTGCCATTGCAGGATTACAGAGCGGTGTAAATGCAGATAATATCATAGTTACAGATGCAAATGGGGTTTTAAAAACAGTACCAAGAACTAGCTTTACAGGAGACAACTTAGGAAATCATATTGCTACCCAAAATCTGGATATGTCTAATAAAAATATTCTAAACATTAAAAACGCCTACATAAAAAACGAGGTAGAACTTTTGGATAAAAACACCGCTAATACAAAATATTTTAGTCTGTATAAAAGTGCCGGAGTATTGGGAATTTGGAATTCAAATAAAAATATGAACGTAATATCAATTGATGAAACAAATAACAATACAACTTTTGCATCAACAATAAATTTTCCCGATGTCAATGCTCCAAAAATATTATTTTCAAATAGCACGGATGCTGCCCGAATTGAACTATCAGACAACTGGAATTTTGGAACTGTAGCAGGTACAAAATCAACAGCAAATTCAGGACAGTTTAGCTGGCATAACTATTCAGGTAATGGTGCTACGATGAAGGAATTAATGCGCCTAAATACTACAGGTTTAGGTATTGGCACAACTGCCCCAACTGCTGCGCTTCACGTTAAATCAGCTGCAGATCCGCTTCGTTTAGAAGGCTTGGTAGAATCTACTGATCTTACAAATATAGCATTGGTAGTAGGAAGTGATGGAGTTGTTAAAAAAAGTCTCTTTCCTCAAACCTACGAAGTTCCTTCAGTTGCGCCAGGAGCAACGTATACAGTAAATTTAAATGCAAACATTACAGTCGCAACCTTTATTGTTTCAACACAGAATAGCTGTGGCAAAAACGCTATTGTCACATTTCAAACCTATAATAATGTTATATCTTTTTTAGGTGGTCAGGGAGCCAATGTACCTTATACGGCTACAGTTACCAATAATGACGGAGTTACTCAAAGATTAACCGCAACTGGTGTCGCAAGCTGTGAAGATGGTGGAGATGCCACTCAATTTAATTTTACAATTAATAAAGCCGGATCAATAATTACTATTACAAACGACGGTAACGTACCCAGAGAATATAGTATCATACAAACCGGTATGTAATTTGAAGATAAACAACCTTAATACTTGTGCTCAAAAAAAGCTCCTATGTAACCTTTTACATAGGAGCTTTTTTATTTTCTCAAAATGATCTTTACTTTTAATAAAACCAATGCGACAACGCCTTGATCAGAATACTGTCCGAAAGTTGACGAATTCGAATTCGCAAATTATCTCAACCTACAAAGTATAAAACTAATCTTAGGGCTAGAAATTTACTTAAGTTGATTCCTATTTAGAATCTCACTTTTTATTTTTCTTACTTTCTTCTATTTGAACTTCCAGATATGCAATTATTTTTTTAAGGCTATCTATTGTTTCTTTTCGTGCCTCAGCTAGTTCTTTATAATCCATCTCCTCTTCTAAATTTTCCTTAACAGTCTTTTTATAAATTTCCGGTGCTTCATTCAAAATATCTGCTTTGAGCATACTTCCATTTCCTGTTAAGAGCCATTCGGGATTAAGATCAGGGAAATGATGTAAAATTTTACCCGCCTTATCTGTTCCCATGTTGCTGCTATTATCCAAAAACTTGTTGGAAAACCCAAGTGATTGGCATAATTTATATTTTGTAATCCCTTTATAATCAATAAACTCCTTTACTCTTTCGGTAGCACCCATAAAGATAGTGTAATTTTTTACGTTAAATATTTGTTTTTTGTAAGATTTTACGCTAAATTTGTCCTGTTGTTAATACAAACTAAGCAATGGACAAAAGTAAGAAAACTAAACCAAGTTATAATCAAGATGTCTTAAAGATTATTAAAGCCAGGCACGGATATTCGTACGATTATATCCGAAAGTCAATTCGCGGTGACCGCGTTGGAATAATTTGCGACATGCTAAAAGCCGAATACCACAAACTCAATATCGAATCGAAAAAAGCAATTGAAAATCAAGCCACTAAATTTAATTTATAAATCAAAATCAGTACGATGAAAAAATTTACATGCCTTTTACTATTAATCAATACCGGATTAATGTTAGCCCAAACAAAAACAGTAGTAACACAACACGGAGAAAAAATAATGATTAGCCCGTATGCAAATAACGGATTATCAGCAAACAATGGTTTTATACAATTAGGAGGCGCTTTAACCCAGCCATCAGTTTTAACGACAACATCTGCTTTTACTTTAGCTATAAATGGACTACAGGCTGGAGGCGCTTCTGATAATGTACTGGTAACCGATACAAACGGCGTTTTAAAATACATACCAAGAGCCAGTTTTGGTGGAGGGGCTGATAATTTAGGAAATCATACTGCAACTCAAAACCTTTTGATGAATCGTAATGACATCGTATTTAGTGACAGAGTCATGTCAAACAGTAGAACATTCTCTCTTTATAAAGACAACGGGGTACTTGGTTTCTACAATTCATTTAGGGGAAGTAACTCATTATCTATTACTGAAGCTGGTAATGTGGGGGTCGGCACAAATGCACCTACAAACACTTTACACATTAAAGCAACTGCTGATCCCGTAAAAATAGAAGGTTTGACCCCTAGTGCAAATAGTAGTGACGCTCCTATTGTGGTAGCAACAGATGGTACATTAAAAAAAGGTGCATTTCCTACCATAAATATTGTTCCTTCTGATGTTGGAACTGTTATAGCTATTGGTGGAAAACTAGAGGTAGCACAGGAAATTACAGCATTGATGACTGCTAATTTTACAAAAACTGTTCCTGTTGGAACTACACAAGCAATAGGAAATTTCAATAATGAAATTATTGATAATGCAAATCTTTACAATGCAACTACAACAACAAATTCATTCAAGGTAAAAGCTGATGGTGTATATTCTTTAACAATGAATGTACAATTAACCGCAATAGCCAATAGTTCACCTGTTATTGGAGTTTGGTGTGACACCGACAACGTGTGGATAGCACGTGTTAATGACGTTGCAACTGGTGATCTCCAGACTTACACATTAATTACTGCAATAAACATGAGCGCCAGCAAAACATATTCGTTCAGGTTAGCAAATACAGGAACAGTAACACTTTCTGCATTTAGTAGCGGAACAACTGGATCAGGCCCTGTTTCTTTTTGCTCTTTAAAGCGTTTAAAGTAAGCTAATCATCTGGAAATTTTTTATATTTTACAAATCGTAAATCTTTGTATGCATGTATTTCTTTCTCTTTTGAAATATCTCTTTTCAGTACTAACCTTATTCTATTGCAACTAAAACTTATAATGGCAAAAAGGCGTCAGTGCGTCCATTAAGTTTGCAGCTAATTTTTATGAAAATAAAAGGAAGTAAAAACTTATTTTATTTATAAAGATTAGAACGCAACGTGAATAATCATAAAAGAAAATTGTTTAAAATGAGAAAAATTACATGCTTGCTATTATTAATTCAAAGCGGATTTATGATGGCCCAAACAAAAACAGTAGTAACACAAAATGGAGAAAAAGTTGCCATTAACACTGGCGCAAACAATGGTTTGACAACAAACAATGGCTATATACAATTAGGAGGTGCTTTGACGCAACCATCAGTTTTAACAACAACACCTGCTTTTACTTTGGCAATTCAAGGATTACAAGCAGGAGCTCCTGCTGACAATGTATTGGTAAGTGATGGTAATGGAGTTTTGAAATATATTCCACAATCAAGTTTTGGCGGTGCAGATAACTTAGGAAATCATAGTGCTACTCAGGACTTATTGATGAATAAAAATAATATTGTATTTGCAGATCGCTACTACCTAAACTCAAATACTATTACCTTTTCTAAAACTAATGGAATTTTTTCTATCAAGAGTAGCACGAATAGTACTAGTGCCTTAACAATTGAGGACGCTACAAATAAAACTACGTTAGCTTCTGCACAAATCAGCAAAGGTACAGATGGTGTCAATCCTGTAGTTGGTTCTATTGCTACAGCGGCAGATACTTCTGGTAATATCATTTGGCACGTTCCATCTGAAGCTGCACCTGTTGGTACCGCATTTTTTAAATATACTGTAAGTACCGATTTGTCTTTGAGCAGTGCAAATGGAAGAATTAAGTTTGGTACTGAAGTTGTAGATAAAAGCAACGCTGTGTCAAGAAAATTAGTAAATAATACGGGTACCTATTCTGTATTTATAGCACCAAAAACAGGATATTATTCTATCATGGTTTCCGTCTATCAATTTTTTGGAAGTACCGGATCTGTTGCAGCAAAACTATTTAGCAGTAGTATTCAACTTGTTGATGATACAAGCGGTCAGACTATTGCAACAAATGAGATTTATCAATATACAACTACCCCTTATTATTGGATGCCCCAAACGATTACCACTGTGAGTAAATTTACTGCCGGGCAAAGAATAACAGTTTTCTATAACAACAATTTTAAATCAGTATCAGGCATAAATGCAAGCACAAATATAGCTGGAGATACGTCAGGCCACCCGGCAATTTCTTACATTACAGGTTACTTTATTTCAGAGTAATAAATTAATAGAATGTTACCAAAATGCATGTTATTAGAAACATAACGGAGGAAGATGGAAAATACATCTTTAAAATAATATAAAAAGCAAAAGCTTCAACACAAAAATGTTGAAGCTTTTTTATATCCAAACTATAAACAAAGGAAATGGCAACTTTAAATTCTTACTTTCATCTTCCTATTTCAATTTAAATCACCTTATAATCAGTAAATTATTTTTCTTACATCAATTAAATCTATGTTAAAAGTGTACTTGCATTTTAATATAATTGTAAACTTTGTATTACTGTTTAACTCAAATAAAGATGATTATGGAAACGCAAATAATTGAACTGGAAAAAAAATATTGGCAGGGAATGGAAAATCACGATTATGAAACGGTAAAAAATCTCACTCATTTTCCTTGTATAATTGCTGGCAAAACGGGCTTACAAAGTGTAGACGAAGCCACGTTTAAAAAAATGTTTGAATCAGCAGATGGGAATAAAATAAAAGTATTGAATATTTCTGATGTCGAATCGCAAATACTTACTGAAAACACAGCGGTAACAGCATACCAGATAGAATTAGAAATGGCAGACAATAAACAAAAAGGCCCCATGAAATGTATCTGCACTTCTACCTGGATTAAAGATAATAATAATTGGGTTTGTGCACTCCATACTGAGACAGAATTGTCTCAGCAGCAGTAGGTTGTTGAGATCAAATTTAATTAGCTAAGTCCTCTATAGTATTCATTAGAGGCCGAAGATCAAGATACATTTGTCGTGTATCTTTTTCTTTATCGTTTTCCGTAAGAAATGTAAAACCTAATTTATTATAAAAATCAAGCGATTCACGATATGCGTCAACTGTTATCAATTGACAGGCACAATCGCTATTTTGCTCTAATGCTAAATTAATAACAAAATTTACAAGAGTTCTGCCAATTCCTTTTCTCTCTTTTTTTGTTGATTTACAAACCGCCAATCTACCTATCTTTATTGCTGGGAATTGTCTCAGATGCCTTTTAGGATGGTTAATAATTTCTTTTATTGCCCTATTTAAAGCACTTTTAGATGCAAAATCCTTTTCTTCAACAGCCAGGGCGTCATTATATATACTTAAATATGCGACTGTTTTTTCATCATTTTCAAGTAAATAAGTTGTGGCTAGCAATTCTTTTTTATAAGGTATTGCTTTATTAAAAAGAAAACTATTTAAATCCTCATCTCCACATTCAAAAGGTAGAATGTTTGTATCCGAATGTAATTTTGAAAATGAAAATCCTGTGAAAGGCATTAACGTACTTTTAAAAGTTCTTTTAATTTAATCGCATCAGTTTGGATTGAAGTTAAAGCATCAGTACTAACTTTTTTATCTTTATTAAAATCAATAGATTTATAGAAGTCAACAGCCTCTTTACCTCTTAAAACAGGAGTATTTTTGATTGGTTTGGCCATTGTTAGTGTATTTGATTAAAATATAAATTTTTTAAACACATGAATAATTATAAAAACAGTACGTTATATAAAAACAAACGATATTCTTCAATTGTTTTCAACCTTGCAAATATACGTTTAATTCTACATATTGCACAAGTAGTATTGTAGCTTTTTTCCTTAATTAAAACTATAAATTGAATTGTTTCTAACCATAAGCTTAAAAAAACCTTTGTATCTTTGCCTGATACTCCAAGAACCTACAAAACATGACACGAGAACATTATATTCCCTTTAATAAGGAATTCTTACTCGAACAACAACTTACCTCTTTTTCTGAAGACCCAAAAAAGGTTGATGATTTTAAAAAACTGTTTGATATTATCGAGCATTATTTTCATTACGAAGCTTTTAACCTCAACCGAAATCTAAAACAAAATTATGCTTTGTTTGATCCGGATTTGAGTAACAAAGAGCGTAAAAGTTTTATAGGAAAAAGTGATTTCTCCGTTTTTAAGGAAACCTTATTAACTGTTTTAGCACTCGGAAATTATACGCGAATTGATCAGCAAACTTTAGATGTTGCTTTTAAGGAATCAGATTTGATTGGTTTGAATCTTTCTATAGATTTTAATGCTTTTAAGGATTATGAAATGTATGTGCGCGGGCAACATACAGCCAAAGAAAAGGTAAAGAAATATTTCTTCTGGAAGAAAGAAGTCGAAATCGAGTATTACGATCGCGTATTGATTTACCTGCATTACAACGACACCAATTTCCTGAAAGAAAAGAAAGTCAAATTGGGTAAAATGGCAGGTGAACCGGGTTCAGTGGTTTTGAAAATCTTTAAGCGTGTTCCTAAAAATGACCTCGAAACGATTTTCCCAAATGCGATTCCTAGAATGTCAACTACAGACAAATTACTGCTTTGGGTTCCTGGTCTTTTTGGTGGGATTTCATTGTTAAGCGCAAAAGTAATTCCGGCACTGATCAATATGTATGGCGCTTATGAAACAGGCGAAACTATTGACCTATTGGACAGTAAGACTTCGCTAAATCAGGGTTTAATTGCATTAGGAATTTTAGCTGCTTATTGCTTCCGTCAATACAATAATTTTGTAAACAAGAAAATCAGATATTCCAAAATACTTTCGGATAGTTTATACTTTAAGAATCTAGGGAATAATAGTGGTGCTTTTTATTCTCTTTTAAATTCTTCAGAAGAAGAAATGCTTAAGGAAACTATCTTAGCTTATTCTTTTCTATACAAAAGCGAAAAACCTTTAACGGCCGAAGAATTAGACAATCAAATTGAATCCTGGTTTGAAACATCATTAAAAACATCTCTTGATTTTGATGTAAAAGAAGCTTTAGACAAATTGAAGAATATTGGCCTTGGAGTAGAAACTAATGGAAAATGGGAGGTTGTTTCTTTAGAGAAGGCTCTTGTTACGATTGATGCTTTGTGGGATGGGGTTTTTGATTATAATTATCAATTGTAAATTATTAATTGTTAATTGTCTGACAAACTTAACTAATAATTATAGCTTTTAAACAAAAAAAGAGGACCTAAAAAAGTCCTCTTTATAAATTTATGATCTTGATGGATTACTCACTATCAGCTTCAACCAAATCTTCAATATTTTCACCCATATCACCTACAGCTACTAATTCTGGTTTTGATCCCTTAAGTGCATTGAATCTTTCGATTTGCTCTAAGTCCCCTTCTTCTCCACTGAAATATGGGAAAACATCCATAATAGGCGATTCTGAAATAGCCGGGATGGTATAATCGCCCATTGTACCTTTCATTACAGAAACTGTGTTATCGTAGGCTTCTTTTACATCGTTCGCCTGCACTAATAAATACATATTCGTTTTGCGTTCTTTTCCACTTTCTTCATCAAAAGCAATTAAAGAAACTTTTGATTTAAACCAACGATCGGCATTTTCGAACGGGTGAATCTCAGCATAGTTCGCTACTTTTATGTTTGTGATTTTAAATTCTTCACTTACATACGCCGCCATTTCTTCATTGATTCTGCTTTCGGCTTCTGTATAGGATATTGCATCTACCAAATAAGGTTCTGTCGTAACCTTTTGTGCACCAATATCATCTGTCTTTCTATATTTTACTTTGCATTCGTACCAAACTGCGCTCATTTCTATCTAATTTAAGGATGTCAAAGATAGATTTTAACGCAAATAAAATCCATTAATTGCGAAATAGATATTCACAATTTGAGTTAAATTTTGGTATTAAATTACTCTTGTTTTTTAAGTTACTATTTATCAGTCGATAACATATAAAGGAATCATAAAATTGCGAATTAACTTATAAATATTTAATAAATTTGTGATAGCTAAATCCTATAAATGAGAATATTAGATGCCAATTAATTTTCTAAAAAGAGTAGCCAAAAATAAATTTTATCTGATAACCCAAACTACTAATAACCTTAAATACCACTACGATGAGACTATCAACATTTTTAACCGAACAAGGTTATGATTTAATTGAAGGACCAGTTAGAAATCATAAACCACTACAATTATGGCTGAAAAAACCTTTTGATGAGGCTCAGCTTTACTACGACAATATAGGTCACGCTTTTAAGAGCGATATTGTATTGAACGAAATCGAAAACGCTGCGCTGAATGTAGATTATACCAAAAAAGATGAGTACGGATTTAATATTGGTATTACACTTTTGGGAGAAATTTTAAAAACGCTTGGACTCGGAACAATCGGAATTACATCAAAAATACAATCCGGGAAATCGGTAACGATTAGCTATGGCAATTCGGTTACCAAAGAATATACCATTGGGAATCTTGAAGAATATTTTTACGGCGCTGATTTTCTGCACCCGAATCCTTCCCTTCTAAAAAACATTAACCAAAATTATCTTTTGTTAACAACAGGAACCGTTTTTGCTCAAAATCTTGTGGTCGATATTGAAACTGATTTTACCTTAAATGCCGATTTTGTTGCCAGCCTTAATGACGTCGCCGATGGTAAACTTGATTTCTCGACAAACAATCTGAATAAACTAAAAATGACATCGAACATCGGTATTTCTTTTCCGATTGCAGTAAAAGCAAGCCGAATCGATTATGACAGAAGCCGATTTAAAAAATTAATTCAGGTTACGGATACTAACAATATATTTTGATACATTAATTAATCTGATACCAAAAATGCACAAAAGGTCTAAATAGTTTTGTGCATTTTCTTTAAGCTTAATTCCTGTTTCGTTTTGGACAATTATCTTCATTATAATTATCTTCGAAAGCTCAATATCCCGTTTAATATGACTAAATTTTTTTCTCAAACCAACCACAATGGTTACACTTGCACCTGTTGTAATGAAACTTTTGATGAAATGCCTTTATGTTTTGGTGCTGAATTTCCAGCTTATTATTTTTCAATTCCACTTGAAGAAAGAGAACACCGAATTGAATATGGCGGCAGCTGGTGTTATGTCGATGAAGAGCATTTCTTTCACCGCGGAAGATTGACCATACCTATAATAGATTATCATGAAGATTTAGTTTTTAATGTCTGGACTACAATAAGTGAGGCTAATTTTTGTGTGCGAATGGATTTATGGGAAGATTCAAATCGAGTTAATCAGGAACCCTATTTCGGCTGGATGCAGACCGATGTTCCAACGTACGGCAAAACAATATCATTAAAATCAATTGCAATTGAACAAGAATTAGGATTGGTCCCGGAAATAAAAATGATCGAAGAAAATCATCCTTTGACTATCGATCAGGAAAACGGAATAACCTTTGAAAAAGCCGTTTCTATCGTCAATGAAATTATGAAAATACAGCACGGTAAAAGCTAAAAGAAATTTTATTAGATTTACGCAACTAACCTTAAAACCAAAAAAATGAGAACATTAGAACAATGGTTTGCAGAATATGCTGAAAGTCATCAAAACCCGAAAAATAAAGCTATTCACTATGTTTGCGTGCCTGCTATTTATTTTTCTATTGTTGGTTTATTGATGAGTATTCCGAGCGGAATAATTGCCAATACTTTAAAACTAAACGCTCCTATTATCGAAAATTGGGCAGCTGTTGTTTTAATTTTTGTACTCGTTTTTTATATTCGATTATCAGTTTTAATGGCTATTAAAATTGCTATTTTCTCTGCTATTTGTTTGGTGGTAAATTATTATATCGGTCAGTTTGTACCGTTGTGGCTGTTCTCTATTGGCGTGTTTGTCATCGCGTGGATTGGGCAATTTTATGGACATAATATGGAAGGAAAAAAACCTTCGTTCTTGAAAGATCTTCAGTTTTTAATGATTGGCCCGGCATGGGTCGTAGAGAATTTGTTTTCCCGAAAATAAGATTTTGAATACTGAAGGTAATGGCAAGCGGATTTAGGCGAATTTTTCTATTTTCTCTTGCTATTTCTCACAAGCTTGTCATTCTGAGGAACGAAGAATCACACTAGAAACTCCACACAGCAATTCGCCAATCTTTGTAGAGTTTCTAGTGTGATTCTTCGTTCCTCCTTTAGATTTGCTTTTTGAAATTTAATTAAATTTATGATTGAGAAAGGAAGCAAAAGTAAACTATTCGTTCCTCTGAGTTTTTGACTCATATCTTGATTAAGACTTTCGCTTCCCTTTCATCAAAGACTCAGATAGAAATTTGGA
>NZ_JADKPT010000012.1 GCF_015351595.1 Flavobacterium sp. LC2016-12
GGATTCGAACCTGCGGCCTTCCCGATTTCAATCGGGACGCTATAACCGTTCGTTTATGTTAATTTCAAAAAAGTTTAAAGCAAAAAAAAGTCTTTTCAAAAAGATGAAAAGACTTTAGTCGGGGTGGCAGGATTCGAACCTGCGGCCTCCTGCTCCCAAAGCAGGCGCGATAACCGGGCTACGCTACACCCCGAAGATGTATTTGTTGTACTGCCCGTAAGCGGATGCAAATATAGTAATAAATTCTGTTTACAAAAGGAAAATCTCAAAATAAATAAAACTTATTTTGAGATAGTTATTTAGGATTTAATTTGGTGGTAATTTTTTATAATAAAGTTTACATTTGCATCACAAAAAACTACACATATTATGTCAGATACAATAGAAAAAATTAAATGCCTTATTATAGGTTCTGGTCCAGCGGGTTATACTGCTGCAATTTACGCTGCCAGAGCTAATATGAACCCAATATTATATCAGGGAATGCAGCCAGGTGGTCAATTGACTACTACAAATGAAGTAGAAAATTTTCCAGGTTATGTTGACGGAGTTACAGGACCGGAAATGATGATTCAGCTGCAGGAACAAGCAAAACGTTTTGGTGCTGATATTCGTGATGGTTGGGCTACTAAAGTTGATTTTTCAGGAGATATTCATAAAGTTTGGATTAACGATACTATCGAATTACACTGTGAAACAGTTATTATTTCAACAGGAGCTACGGCTAAATATTTAGGATTGCCTTCAGAACAACATTATTTAAATATGGGTGGAGGAGTTTCTGCCTGTGCAGTTTGCGACGGATTTTTCTACCGCAATCAGGAAGTTGTAATTGTTGGAGCAGGAGATTCTGCTTGTGAAGAAGCACATTACTTATCTAAACTTTGTAAAAAAGTAACGATGTTGGTAAGAAGCGAAAAATTCAGAGCTTCAAAAATCATGGAAGAACGTGTTCGTAAAACAGAGAATATCGAGATTTTAATGAACCACGATACTGTAGAAGTTTTAGGAGACAGCAACGTTGTTCACGCTATAAAAGCTTTAAATAAAACGACTGGTGAAGTTATCGAAATTCCTGCAACAGGATTTTTCGTAGCAATTGGCCACAAACCAAACACGGATATCTTTAAAGATTACATTACACTTGATGAAACGGGTTATATCATCAATACACCGGGAACATCTAAAACAAATGTTGATGGTGTTTTTGTAGCTGGAGATGCTGCTGATCATGTTTACCGTCAGGCAATTACTGCTGCGGGTACAGGTTGTATGGCCGCTCTTGATGCAGAGAGATATTTGGCATCTAAGGAGTAATAGTTACTTTAGTTTCAAGTTTCAGGTTTCAAGTTTTGTTTGAATCTATAATAAATAGAAAATCCATTCATTTTGTGAATGGATTTTCTATTTATATATGTTCTGTAATTTAGTTCTAATAACTTGAAACTTGAAACGTCTTACTTTACCTTCTTAATCAATTTTGCTTCTTCAGAAAAACGAGTCAATTGAATCGCTGGATTTCCAAATAACGAAAGTTCTGCTTTGTCTCCAACAGCGATTGAAATAGCAGTTTCAGCTAAGATACTTCCTGTTGAATAACTTTCAGCAGTCACATTAGCATCTTTTAAAGTAAATTTTATTCCTGTAAAAACCGAGTTATTATCTAAACGAATCGTTGCTTTTTCGGCAATTCCTTCAAGAGTAGCGGTAGCTTTTTGATATAAATCGCATTGGAATTTAGTTGCTGCGACTAATGATTTTATAGCCGAAGTTTTGCTTAGTTGAAGCGTCGCTTCATCTGCTTTTAAGTTTATTTCCGATCTCGATTTGTCATCAGCAATTAAACTGAATTTTTTAGCATTTACATTCAAATATAATTTTGAAAAATCAAAACTATTAAAAGTAATATCATCCAACTGAAGTTCCTGAATTGCATAAACAACAGCTTCGTTTTTTGTAATAACTTTATTAAAAGTATTCGTGTAGGTTACGTGTACAGTAAGTTTTTTGAAAATGGTACTTTCTTTTGAAGTATATAAACGAAGTGTTTTTTCTCTTAAATCCATTCCGATAATATCATGTAAATTATCATCAGCTTCAATTTTAATTTCGTTTTTTTCTCCGCGTTCCAGATAAACTTCAATATTATCATCCACCTCAAGAGCATCAAAATTTCCTGTTTCTTTTATTGAAGTAGTTACGATTTTAGTTCCTTTTATTTTTTCTCTTTTTTGGGCAAAAGTTACTGTAGTGACTAATAATAATAGGAGTAGGGCTGTACTTTTTTTCATTAATTCTAGATTTGATTTTGACAAATATAAAAAAATCATCCACTTTTGATGAATGATTTCTTTTATATTTAACAGTAAAATAAGGTTTATCCCTGATTGATACTTCCGCCTGAATTAGAAGTTTTTTCAATTGATTTAGGAGATCCTTTGTAATTAATGCTTCCTCCACTATTGGCATTAGCTTTCAAACTCACTATTGGGCTAATATTTATGCTTGCTCCGCTATCGGCATCAGCTTCAATCTCATTGGCTAATAATTTTTCAGCTTCTATATTTGCAGCACTCGATGCTGAAGATTTTACTTTTAATGCTTTTCCTTCAATTGTAATAGAACCCGCACTGTCTGTATCTAAAGAGATTTCATCAGATTCTACATTAACATTCATTGTAGCAGCACTTGAAGCATCTAATTTTATATTAGTAGAATGAAGAACATTTGTACTCGTTATAGTAGAAGCACTTGATGCCTCTAGTGCATCTATAGCAGGCATTTTTACAATTACTTTTTTCTTAGTAACATTGTGGAAAGAAGTAAATTCACAGCTAATTACAAGAGTTCCATTTTCAACAGTCGTTTTAATTTCTTTCTGCAAATTGTCATCAGCTTCAACAATAATTTCTGTTTTATCTGATTGTTCGATTACAACATCAATAGCATTGCTTACTGATACGTTTTTAAAATCTCCCTGAACAATTCGTTTTTCAGTCGTAACATTTCCACTTCCTTCTATAGATTTCATGTTAGTAAAATTACATGAAGCGAACAGTAATGCGGTAACAGTGGCAATAATGAATTTCGTAATATGAATGATTATTTTTATCATGGCTTTAGTTTATTTTGATTATAACTCCGTTTTTATCAGTGGTTAACTTTCCGTTGGTTTTTTTTCCGTTTAGAACTTCTTTTCCATTAATTTTAATTGAAACTTCTTTTACAGTATCATTGTCAATAGTATTGTCTTCGTCACTGTCATAATCTACATCTCCATTATCATTTTCATCTGCAGGACAATTCAAGCATTTAATTTTAGAACCCTCTACTTTATAATTGTAGTTTCCGCTAAAGTGTAAGTTGAAAAAATCATCTTCAGAGTCATCATAATCTTGTATCGAAGCATCTGGTTTAAACAATTGGCCTTCTGGCAAGTACAAATATACATCAACTTCCTGACCTCTGAATTTATTTTTTACATCAGTTAGAAAATAATTATCCAATACTAAATGATTTCCGTTGATCTGAATTTTGTAATCAATTTTTTCAGCTCTTTTTTTAGCATTTGTAAAAGAGTTTCCTCTTGCACTTCTTTCTATTTGTAAGTATGGACTAGCTTCATCAGTGTGTAAAACATGCAAACGAACATCATTAGAATAAATTAATTGATTGTTTACAGAATCCTGTACAAACTCAAACTCTCTGTGATAGTTGTTAAGGTCTTTAGCGAAATAATCATTGTATCTGAATTTTACATAAAGCGTATCTTTCGCATTGATACTGATCGCTTTTTTCTCTACCGTTTTTCCGTCATAAGAAATTTCAGTTGCTTGTTTGATTCCAATGCTGATAGCAATTGCAACAGCGATAATCCAGATTGCCAATAAAGTGTATTTTGTAATATTACCAATAGACTTTAAGTTTGGCGATAACAATTTGAAACCTAAAAGTGTCAAAAAGAAGAATGGGATTCCAATTGCAAAGAACATCAATAAACCAAATGACCAAATAGGATATTCTGTAAAGTTTCCTGCTTCAACAAAGTTTTGCCAAGGGAAGTCAATAAAAATATTAGTTCCTAAGGTAAACACTCCAATCAGCAACATGATCAAAACTGATATTCCTGACATGATTAAAACTACGCCTAAAAATTTTGCAAAGATTTTAAAAACCGTAATGACAAAGTCTCCAAATGAACTACTTATTCTCTCAGCTCCCGACTTTACCTGGTTTCCCATTTTGTCATAATCTGCACTTTTAAATTTATCAGATAATGATTCTATTTCTTCACGAACTTTTTTTTCGATGTTTGAAATGGTTACCGGCTCACCAGTCATTTCTAATTTCTCAGAAGTTGTAACGGCTTCCGGAGTTACGATCCAAAGAACGAAATAAGCTAAAATTCCAGTTCCAAAACCTGCAAAAACAAATACTAAGAATATGATTTTGATCCAAACAGCGTCAATTCCAAAATAATGTCCTAAACCTGTTGCAACACCACCAATCATACCTTTCTCTTTGTCACGGTATAATTTTTTATGTTTTCTTGTTCCGTAATCATTAAAAGACTGATTTGATTTTTCTTCATCTTCAATGATGTAATCTTCAGGTTGTCCCATAACGGCAATCACTTCATCAACATCTTTCAGTCCAACAACATGTTTCTCGCTTTTTTGTTTTTCTGTTAATAATTCAGAAACACGCATTTCGATATCTTTAATAATTTCGTCTTGTCCGGATGAGCTGTTAAGCGATCGTTTTATGGCGTCAAAATAGCGGGTTAATTTTAAGTACGCATCTTCATCGATGTGAAAAAACATACCTCCTAAGTTAATATTTACTGTTTTGTTCATGACTATTGATTTTGATTGGTGATTAGATTTACGGCGTCAGATAATTCTGTCCAGGTGCCGCTAAGTTCGTTTAAAAATGTTTGTCCTATCTCGGTTAATCCATAATATTTTCGTGGTGGCCCAGAGGTCGATTCTTCCCAACGATAATTTAGCAAACCGTCGTTTTTCAGCCTAGTTAAAAGTGGATAAACTGTTCCCTCAACAACTAGTAATTTTGCGTTTTTTAAAGTGTCTAATATTTCTGATGTGTATGCGTCTTTTTCTTTCAATACAGATAAGATGCAAAACTCAAGAACACCTTTGCGCATCTGTGCTTTTGTGTTTTCAATGTTCATAATTTCATTTTGTTTTTTTTAGATTGAACAATTCGTTTTTTGATTGATGATGATGATTGATGATTGATCGTTTTCTATAACCTTTAATCCTTTTAAGATTACTTTATAAAAGGAATCGTTAGCGGATATTTGTAATATTCTCCGTTTGAAGTTTTTATTGAAGCATAAATCACTAAAAAGAATTCAACAACTTTTAGTAATCCAAAAAGTACTACTGCTGTTCCACCTATTGTAAGCAATCCAATGTTACCTTGAAAATCGAAATTTCTGATCTCAAAATCATGGTCGTTAAAAAAAGCTTCCATTGGCAGATTCTGAAGAAAAACAGTTACAAAAACCGGAATTGCAATTAAAGCCAAAACCAAAGTGTAAAGCAATAAACTCAATTGAAAGTTTAACGTCTGTTTTCCATGGTGATTTACAAATTCTGATTTGTCTTTGTAACTCGTCCAGATCAAAATTGGAAAAATATAATTTCCAAACGGAATGAAATACTGTGTTAAAGTACTTAAATGTGTGAACGTTGCAGTGTTCTTTTCTGATGTTGTTTCCATGATTAGTGGTGTTGATGTTTCCATGATTAAAAGTATATAGTAATTTCTTATACAAATATATGGCTAAAAGACAGTATCTTGTTTTGCATAGTACCAAATATTAACAAAATTTTAACAAAGTTGAAATTTTAAAAGGGATTATAACAGGCTGAAAATCATTCGTAAGTACTGGTTTTATTGGTGTTTTAGGAAAGTAATGTCAATTTATTGTGCGTGCATAGTTTTTTTGTATTTTTACATAAAAAAATAAATCACATGGCAGTTTCAGTTTCCAAACTCAATAAATTTGTATTATTCAAATTACCTTCAGCTTATATTTGTGGTGTCCGCGTTAAAGCAATTGATAAAGACAGATGCGTAGTAAGTGTTAAACATCGTTGGATAAACCAGAATCCTTTTAACTCAATGTATTTTGCAGTGCAAGCCATGGCGGCCGAATTAACCACAGGAGCTTTGGTGATTTCTCAAATCCAGGAAAGCGGAAGAAAGATTTCGATGTTGGTAGCTAACAATAAAGGAAACTTCACTAAGAAAGCAACTGGGAGAATAACTTTCGTTTGTAATGACGGTCATTTAATTGCCGATGCTATTAAAAGAACAATAGAAACTGGAGAAGGGCAGACTTTCTGGATGAAATCGATTGGAACAAATGAAGAAGGAGTTCAGGTTTCTGAAATGGATTTTGAATGGAGCGTAAGATTAAAATAGTTTTTTTGCCACAGATTTCTCAGATTAAAATGATTTTTTAAAATCAAAATCTTGATTTAGCTTTGACAAAGTTTTAAACTTTGTCAAAGCTAAGACTAGTAATCTTTTTAATCTGCGAAATCTGTGGCAAAACAAAACATAAAAAAAGACCTCAATAATTTTTGAGGTCTTTTTTATTGAAATAGAATTTCATTTATTTTTTAACGCAACAAGATTTTTTGTCTTTTTTATCTGTTGCCGTTTTTTTACAACAAGATTCTTTTTTTGCTTTTTCTTTTTGAACCGGTTTTGTTTCTTGTGCAGTTACTCCAATTGAAAATACAGCAGCCGTTAAGAAGGTAATTACTTTTGTCATTTTGATACAATTTGTTTTTTGTTAGAAATATTGTGTTCTGGTGATTCAAATATACCAACATTTCTTAGAGTTGATTCTTACAATTTGTTAATGTTTTTATAATAATATGTCATTGAAAATTAAACAATCCAGGCATTTTCTATTTTTCTTCAAATTGTAAATCAGCTTCTTTGTTATTATAGACTGCTAAGGTTATTCCGGAAATAAAAAGTAGCATAAAAGAGATTTTTCTCCAATTTTTATTTGAAAAAATTGTCATCAATTTTAATATTGAGAGATTTCATGATTATGCCATTATAGTTTTCTTTCAGCAAATTATTTATTGCTTGTTGCGATTTGTAAACAATCTTATAATTATGATTTTCAATTTCAATGCTTTTGATAGATTTACTGATTTTAATTATATTTTCATCATCCCATCTTCCTCTTCCAAAATAAATATGTCCTTGTTTTTCGTCTGGATTATGAGGAATTAAATTAAAAACAATCGAATCTCCTTTTTTCATTTCATCAAGCTGATCGTTTTTAACTTTCGAATTTATAATAACTTTTACTTTTACATTGCTTTCACCTTTGTTTGTAAAAAGAATACCTTGCGAAGGATCACAGCTTATTAAGAGAAAAGCAGTCAGAAATAAGAATAGGAAATTTACTTTTTTCATTTATGAAGGTTACTGTTTAGTTTTTTGATAAAATCTCTATGCTAATATACTATTAATAATTCAGGTTAACTCCAAATCCTATTCCCATATCACTATCATAATGTGTTGTGATTCCGAAGTTTCTTCCCGCTACATATTTTAAACCCGCCATATATTCTTTATCAGTATTCCACATTAAATTCATGCGCAAACGTCTTGAAAGCGGAATATCTTTTCGCTCAAATTGCACTCTCACATTTCCATCGGTATAAACCTCAACCTGTGCTTTTACAAGCATTGGTAATGTATATTCAAGTCCGGCGCTAAAAACAGCACGATTGTCTTTGGTATTGGTTTGCCCAAACAAATTTTGTTCCTGTTCATCCATTCCCATTTTTCGATAGCGCCAGTCGAAACCTATAAACGGCATAAGCCATTGCATTTTTCCAATGTAACGTCCAATATGGGTTTCGGTTTCATAACCGTGTTTGTCGTTATAACTCAAACGCCATTCGGTTCCAATGCTCCATCGTGTGTTGCTGTACATGGCTTCTCCGTCATTTCCGTTTGTAGCAAAATCATTTTCGGCCATAAAGTGAAACATACGATCGTCCATTTTTAGCATTTTGTACGCCATTTCAGGATGATGAATCAAAGGGTTTGGAGCCGAATTTTCATAGCTAAAAATCCTTCCCATTCCCGCCATCATATGATATAAGATGTGACAATGAAAAAACCAGTCGCCGTCAGCATTTGCCTGAAATTCGATCGTATCGGTTTCCATTGGCATAATATCAATCACATTTTTAAGTGGAGAATAATCGCCATGTTCGTTCAAAATTCTGAAATCATGCCCGTGTAAATGCATTGGATGTCGCATCATCGAACCATTATATAGTACAATCCGAACGTTTTCTCCTTTTTTAATTAAGATTTTATCGGTTTCAGAAATTACTTTATTGTCCATACTCCAAACATATCGATTCATGTTTCCTGATAATTCAAAGCGTAATTCTTTTACGGGAGCATCTTTTGGTAATGTTGTTATAGTTGGAGATTTTAGCATTCCGTAATTCAGCGTTGTAATCTCAGCAACTTCTGTTGTATCGTTTGCCATATTCATGCCTTCCATAGTATGCTGAGAATGATCTTCTGTTTTAGATACTTGCTCTTCTCCGGAAATCTCCGGATACATCACGGCGTTCATGTCCATTTTATTCAAAGACATATTCATGCCCATATCATTCATTTCTCCATTCATCTTCATCATGTCGTTCATCATTTTCATCCCTTCAAAATATTTTAATTTGGGAAGATGAGCGACAGGCTGTTTAGCTCCGTCTCCTAAAAACAAAGAAGCTGATCCGGTTCTGTCTTCGGCTGTAGCCAAAAAAGCAAAGGATTTTTTATCTTCAGGAATTGTAACGACAATATCATAGGTTTCAGAAACTGCAATAATCAATCGGTCGACTTCTACGGGTTCAACGTCGTTTCCGTCACTGGCCACAACCGTTATTTTTCCACCACCGTAAGTCAGCCAGAAATAACTCGAGGCGCCTCCGTTTGCGATTCGAAGTCGGACTTTATCGCCAGCTTTAAATTGCGAAAGCTGATCTTCATTTTTACCATTAATTAAAAACTTCTCATAATAAACATCACTGACGTCCATGGCGTTCATGCGTTTCCATTCGTTGGTCACTTTTGTTGAAAACTGTCCGTGTTTAATGGCTTCGGCATAACTTTGCGTTGTTCCTTTTTTTATGGCAAACCAATCGTTGGCATTGTGCAACATTCGCTGAACATTTTCCGGTTTTAGATCGGTCCATTCGCTTAAGATGACGGGAACTGTCGGTAAATCATCAATTTCTTTTCTAAAAGTAGTGTCGTCTTTCTTTTTGTTGATGATAAAAAGACCGTACAAACCTATTTGTTCCTGCAGTCCGGAATGGCTGTGATACCAATACGTTCCATTCTGAATAATTGGAAAACTATATTTATGAGTAGTTCCAGGTTTAATTGGCATTTGCGTTAAATAAGGAACGCCATCTTCTTTATTCGGAAGAAATAATCCGTGCCAATGTAATGCGGTATCTTCTTTATCCAGTTCGTTGTGGACATAAATTTCTGCAATATCGCCTTCCGTAAATGTCAGAGTCGGCATTGGAATTTGTCCGTTAACAGTCAGAGCACGTTTTTCTTTTCCGGAAAAATTGACAATAGTGTCGCGAACGTATAAATCGTATCGAACGACTTTCTGCGAAAGCATAATTTGAGTGAAGAATAAAAGTAATAATACCGCTGGAACTGATTTTTTATAATTCATTATAACATTGTTGTTAGCATAATTAAACTCATGATAATCATTAAACCGTCTTCTATAATAGTAACAGTGCTCATAGGCAAATTAAAAACGGCACCTAAACACGCACACTGAATTTTCTTTTTATTTAAAACTGATTGCAGAACACCAATAATACTAATAGTCATTACAATGAAAGTAACAGCGTTTGTGAAAATTGGATTGAAATTCAGGAGATAAGAAATTCCTAAGCCGAATTCGAGAAAGGCATAAATATATCCCCAAACCGGAATTTTTCTGGCCAAAACATCATACATCATATAGCTTTCGGCAAAACCTTTTAAATTCAGCATTTTGAAGAAAGAGAAAACCAAAAAGAATCCTGCCATAAAGTGCTGCATCGCCTGCATGTATTCAAAATGATGGTTGGTAGTTTGTATTAAAACCGTGATCAAACTGATATAAAAGAAAATAAGTAAAATAGGTTTATAAGTTTCAAACCAGGATCTCGTTTGCTCAATAGTTTCATTATGCTCAATAGCAGATATCTTATATTTAGGGTCTAAAGCATTTTGCAAATCTGCTAGGGCAATATGTTTGTTCATACTCACAGTTGCAGTATTGTTTTCTTTTGAAACTTCTACAGTAGTGATATTGTCAACTAATTCAAGTGCTCTTTTTACTTTGTCCTCACAACTTGAACAAGTCATTCCGGTAAGCTGATAGGTATGTGTCATTGTTTTATCTTTTAAAGTATTACAATGCAAATTTCCGAAGTAAGGTTTGCTTCGGGTTGTATAATTTTGAGAATGATTTGTAATATTTACAAAAAGTTATTTAACCGCAAAGTGCGCAAAGGTTTTTTGATATACTATATTTATTAAAAACACAAAGTTCGCAAAGCTTTGACTATAACTTTGCGTTCTTTGCGTAGATCTTTGCGCGCTTTGCGGTCAAAAAAATTACAAATTATAATTTATAAAAATAAATTCTTTGATATTGAGGGTTTTACAAAAATAAGGATATTTTTAGTTAAATAATTGAATGGATTATAATAGGTAGGTTTTTGTATCTTTGTAATATAAATAATTAGATTATGACAACTATAACCATTAACGAGCGAACAAAAGCGGGTAAAACACTGCTTGAACTTGCAAAGTTGCTAGCAGTTACGAATAAAGGTGTGAAAATAGAGGAAGAAGAAAGTCCTTATAATCCTGAATTCGTTGCTGAGATACAAAAGCGATATGCAGATTATAAAAGTGGAAAATCTAAAAGTATAACAGTTGATCCTAATGATATATGGGGAAGTTTAGGGTTGAAGTGATTCCGGAGGCACAAGCGGAAATTTCTAAACATTTAAAATCAGGTAATCAGGCTAGTATTAAAAAAATCGCAAAAATTTTAGAAGAACTTAGTGAAACTCCATTTGAAGGAGTAGGAAAACCTGAGGCACTCAAACATAACTTTTCAGGATTTTGGTCCAGGGAAATAAATAAAAAAGACAGACTTATCTATAGTGTTGAAGAGGAAATTGTAACCGTTGTGGTAATTTCTGCAATGGGACATTATTCAGATAAATAAAAAACGTGCTAATTTATAGCACGTTTTTTTTATGGTATAAATTGATTTACAAATTCTCTATCTGAATGCGTTTTTTATCCTTCAATTGTTTGTAATAAGTAGGAGTGAAGCCCGTAATCTTCTTAAATTGATTACTCAAATGTGCTACATTACTATAATTTAAAATGTCGGCTATTTCGCTTAACGAAAGTTCATTATAAATCAAAAGCTCTTTTACTTTTTCTATTTTCTGACTGATGAAATATTTTTCGATTGTTGTGTTTTCTACTTCTGAAAATAAATTGCTTAACGTATTATAGTCCTGATTAAGGTTTTGCGCCAGATAATCAGATAAATTGATTTTAAGTTCGTTGTTTTTATGATGAACCAAATCAATGATGAGATTTTTTATTTTCTCAATGGTTTTACTTTTTTTATCATCGATTAAATCGAAACCTAAGGCATGAAGATGCGTTAAAAGTTCTTTCTTTTGATCTTCAGAGATGTTGTCTTTGAGTTCGACTTCGCCCAATTCAACAGAAATAGTCTGAAGTCCGAGTTTCTCAAACTCAGACTTCACAACCATTTTACATCGACTACACACCATGTTTTTGATGTAGAGCTTCATATTTATTTGATAGTTTCTACCACGTTTCCGCAAGTTAACATTGAAGAACCGTAGTACGGATTCTTAACTGCTTTTTCTTTGCTTAACCAATCAGCGTCTGCCATTGGACAGTATTGTTTGTAAACAACTTGTGCCGATTTTGAAACCTTAATAAGATCGTAAGTATTTTTTGAAAGTGATTTGAAAGTTTCGCGTTGCTTTTTCAGATCTGTAGTTGCCGAAATAGTTTTTGCATCAGTAGTCAGTTTTTTAATGACTTTCATCCAGGCTGTATGTTCATCGCTTTTAAGTTTGTCCATTTTTACAGCCGAAATTGCTGTTAATAGATCTTTGGCTTTCGCCGAAGTTAATTTGCTGTCACTTTTGATAAGTGCGTCTTTTACTGTAAAATAAGCATCATAAACAGGTTGCAGCTGATTTGAATCTGCAATTTCAATTGATGTTGTTTCAGTTTTTATTGATTTTGCCTGAATAATGTTTGCAGTAAATAATGTAAGTACTGATACTATAGTTGCTATTGACTTTTTCATTTTATATGATTTTATAGAGATTGTAAATTTCTCTAAGTTGAATAATTAAATTTAATATTTCTTTGGGTCTTCGTGTCTTCGCGGCAAAACCCAATTATGGCTGTACGAAATACAATTATTTTATTTTTGGCGGCGACCAAATAGAAGTAAATCCATCTGAAACAGGGGTTTCAGTGTAATATGAAATAGGTTTCTCTAAAGAGAAATTAAAAGCATTAGTATTGAAATCAAATTCATTTTCTGAAATCAGACTAAATTGTAATCCCGAAGTTGTGCAACCCGTATGATCACATTTTCCATTGCAGCCGTGTTGATCTTTTTTTGAAGAATGACCTTTTTTGCAACAGTCTTTTTGACAAGAATCTGAATTTGTTTTTATTGCACTTTTTCTTTCGCAAGAAATTTTTTCAGACGATTTTCCACATGCAAAACCCGCAGTTGGTATCAAAAAGAAGCCAAAGGTTAAAACGAGAAGTAATATGTGTACTTTTTTTGCCAAAGAAATTAGGTTAGTGATACAAAATTAAGTTTTTTTTTCAAGTACCAAGATTATTTAAGATTTCGCTAACTACAGTTTTTTATATTCTGTAGGTTTCATGTTTTTTCGTTTTTTAAAATAATTCGACAAATGACTTTCGTCTGTAAAACCAAATTCGTGTGCAATTTGCTTAATTGGTAATTGGTTGTTGTGGAATCTTTTTTCGATTAAAGTCGTTCGCAGATTATGAATATAATCGCGATAGCTAATCGCAAATGTTCTTTTGAAATAAGCACTGAAATAGGTTTGAGCAATATTAAAATGATCTGCAATTATTTTAATCTGAACCAATTTTGGCTGATAAATATTCTGATGGATATAGGATGTTATTTGCTCGTTATCAATAGAATTGCCTCTTACAACAAGATTCTGACCGCGCATTGTTTCTTTTATTAATCCAAAAATCGAAAGAATCTGATAAAATACAATTGGTGAATTTGAAACATCAGTATGACAATTATAAGCAGCAATATTTTCGATTGTATTTTTTAATATAGTTTTGCATGGATCATCTAGTTTAAGAACGGTTTCTTTTAATGTCTTGTTTCGCATGAAACTTTCAGGAGTGTGAATTAAAAATTCATCGCACGTAAGGTTTTGTTTGGAATTGAAATAACTATCGGTAAACTTTATATAAAAGAAACGTGTACTTTTTTTAATATCAAAATAATGCTCGTCTTCTGGTGAAATTACGAATAGATCACCTGACTTATAAGGCAATAAATTGTTATTTAAGTGATGGACTCCGCTTCCTTTCTTTATATAGATGATCTCATAATAGGTATGAGAGTGCAATGGAAGATGAAATTTCTCATCTTCAAACTCATCAATCATCAGTGTTTTGAATTGATTTAATTTCGGCATAACTTAAATTTACAAGTTTATATCGCAAATGTACAATTTATTTCTTGCATTCCTGACGTAAATTTGCATCGTAGAAAGTCTAATCCTTTCTTAATAAAACAAATGAAAAAAAGTCTTATTGCCTTGTCTTTGGGAGGCTTAACTATTGGGATAACCGAATTTGTAATGATGGGTTTACTTCCTGATATTGCTTCAGATATGAAAGTTTCAATTCCGGTTGCCGGCTATTTAATTTCGGCTTACGCGTTGGGTGTTGTTATTGGTGCGCCTTTATTAGTAATCATCGGAAGAAATGTTCCGCCAAAAAAAATGCTTTTAATATTAGCTTTGATGTTAACGGTTTTCAACGCTCTTTCAATAATTGCGCCTACTTATGATTTTCTGTTTGCTTCACGATTTCTTTCCGGATTGCCACATGGTGCCTTTTTTGGGGTAGGAGCGGTAGTCGCGAGCCGTTTGGCTGATAAAGGAAAAGAAGCGCAGGCAATTTCAATAATGTTTGCTGGTTTAACGCTGGCCAATTTAATAGGAGTGCCAATTGGTACTTATATAGGACACCATTTTATCTGGCGTTATACTTTTGTATTAATTGCGATTGTCGGAATGCTGACCTTTTTGTTTATTTCTTTATGGATGCCAAACTTGGAGAAAAGCGGTAATGTAAATATGAAAACACAATTGTTGTTTTTCAAGAAAACAGAAGCCTGGTTAATCATCGGAATTACAGCGATTGGTTTTGGAGGATTGTTTGCCTGGATTAGTTATATCGCACCTTTATTAATAAATGTTTCTAAGTTTTCTCCCGAAGATGTTTCGTATATTTTAATATTAGCCGGATTAGGAATGGTAGTTGGGAATTTTCTTGGAGGCAAATTGGCTGATAAATATTCGCCGGCACCAACTGTATTAGCATTGTTGTTTGTAATGGTGGCCGATTTGATTATGGTTTACTTTTTCTCTTTCAATCAATACATATCTTTATTTCTGACATTTTTAACCGGAGCAATTTCGTTTTCTGTAATTGCACCCATTCAAATGCTGATGATTAAAACAGCTAAAGATGCTGAAATGATCGCCTCGGCAGCACTTCAGGGAAGTTTCAATATAGGAAATGCTTTAGGAGCCTTTTTAGGTGGATTGCCTTTAGCGGCGGGTTATAGTTATGCGTCTCCAAATCTTATTGGTATCGGAATGGCGGGTATAGGAATGATTATTACGCTGCTTTTAATGCAGAAACATAAAAGTAATTTACAATTACAGTCTGTTTAATAATAGGTTAATTATAGTAAAAAGCCCTTAAACGAATTGCGTTTAAAGGCTTTTTTATAATAGAAGCTTGTGAAAATCTTACTCAATATCCAAATCAAATTTCTCCAATAATCCAGCAAGTGCTGCGTGTGAAACTTTAGTTCTTTTGATTTTATTTTCGGAAGGATCAAAAGCATAATTCCTGGAAGAACGAAAATCGGTTTTTTCCAGGATGCATTCCACGAAAGTGGCATTTGCCAAATCACAATTTTTAAAAACGGCAAGAGACAGATCGGTATTAGAAAAATCAACATCCTTTAGAGAGCAATCGATAAAACTTGTTTTCTTTAATTTTTTATAAATGAAGGTGGAATAATCTAAAAGGCAATCCTGAAAATGCATTGAAAACAAAAAGCTATTGCTTGCGCTGAAATCTAATCCCATCAATTTACAACCGATAAACTGAATGTTTTTAAGCCCGGTATTCTTAAGAATGGCTAATGATAAATTGCAGTTTTTGAAAGTACAATCTAAGAAATCAATAGAACTGAAATCGCTTTTGGAGAAATTACAGTTGATGAATTCACAATTTACAAATTCGTTGTCTGATAATCTTTGTTCTGAATAATCAATGGTATCAAAAGTTTTATTTTGATGCAGGGCAGTTTCCATAATGAATAGGTGATTTTGGGTAAAGTTTTGATTGAAATTTTATTCTAATTCTATACAATCAAAAATGTTGTTTTGTAGTACTATTTCAGAAACTTCCGTTTCACTCTCAATTCGTAAAATGTTATCACAATCCTCGAGATCAAAGTTCCATTTGGCATGAGGCAGCAATTCGCTAAGCAAAGCTGTTGCGAATTCTAATTTCGATTTTGTATCAACTGAAGTTTTAAAAACATGAATCATAAATCTCCTTTTTTATGAGGCAAATTTCATGAAATGCTTTAGGAGTTGATAGGATTTCGCAATCAATAATTAGGACTTATCAATCATTTTTCGGTACTGAACGGGAGTCATGCCTTCGTGTTTTTTAAAGAATCTGCTGAAGTAAGACTGATCTTCGTGACCAACCTGCATTGCAATTTCACTAACAGAAAATGTAGTTTGATAGAGTAAATATTTTGCTTCAAGCATTATGGTTTCGTCAATCCAGTTCGTTGCTGACTTTCCAGTAGTTGTTTTTATTGATTTGTTTAAATGATTGGGTGTTACATTTAAAAGCGAAGCATAGTAATTTACCTGATGATTTATTTTAATATGATCATAAATAAGTGCTTTGAATTTTGAAGAGAGTGTCGTTGCCGCACTATTGTTTTTTGTTTTTTTAATTTTGTTTTTATTCATTTCACAGAATAAAGCCATCAAATAGGATTGAACGATTTCTAAATTAGTCTTTTCGTTCGAAACATATTCATGCTGGAGACGGTTGAATAAATTGAGGATAAAAGGAAAGTCTGTTTCTGAAACCGGAATTTTTGGATTGCCGCCAATTTTCAGAAAGTCAAATTCATTAATCATCTCGCTTCCGCCATATTTTCCAATTAGAACATCAGGGTGAAATTGACAGACAAAACCAACATGCTTATTGTTTAAATGTTCTACTGAAAAAATCTGACCTGCCGGAACGACTATAATTCCATTAGAATAAGTATGGTATTCTTCGAAGCCAATTTTGATACTATGAATGCCCGAAGTTATAAAAATGACAGTATGACAACTGTGTTTTGAAGGCGGAACAGGAAATTGAAGTCCCATCATTTCTTCAATTTTCAAACAAAAAAAATGGTCTGAATTGGATTTGAATAGCAAATGTATCGGATTTTCTTCTCCAAGAAATCGTTCCCGAAATCCTTTCGCTCCGTAAGTTTTTATTTTTTCGTTTGCCTGTTTTTTCATCTTTAATAATAAAGCCTGAAATCAAGCAATTGACAAAGTGCATAATGTTTTTGGTACAATTCTTCAACAACTTCAGTAAGATCGTCATTGTCCTGATATAAGCTAAAAAAAGCTTTGTCAATAGTACTGCTGCTGGCTATTTTATTATAAGTTGATCCGTAACCTGAAATGGCACGCGCCCCAGTTATGTCCAGAAAATATTGTGCTTCATCTTCTTTGAGATCTAAGATTTTCTTGTTGGCAAAATGAATTATCTTTCCTTTCATCTTCCCTTCAAAAAGTTCAGCTATTTCTTCCAGACTATAATAATAATCATGAAGACAGATGTTATTAGGTTCGCCTGGCATTACCAAATAGATGATTTCATAATCTTTAAAATTATGATCTTCATATAGCAATACATTTAGACTTTCTTCGAGACCTTCAATGGTGTCACAAGTCTTATAAATACTTGCAATGCCTTGATCAATAGCAATTTCTTCTAAGTTTTTAACCACTTGAGTCTCTAAATAAGTATCTACATCAGGAACGCCTTCCAGACAGAAAATAAATTTATCATGATCCATAACAGTACACTTTCAGGTTCAGGGTGAGTGGTGAAAAGACTCTCTTTGTTTTCGTTTTGACAAAAGTATTTTTTTATGTGGAAAAACTGCTATTAGATATAGATTTTAACGTGCTTTTTGCAATCTTGTCTTTTTGAGAATTATAGAATTTAGAATAAATTGAGCAAAAAAAAGAGGCTGTTTAAAGCCTCTTAGTTTTAATGTTTTCCGTTTCCTTTACCGTTGTTTCCTTTGCTGTTTCCGTTTCCATGGTTTCCGTTATCGTGTCCTTGTTTGTTATTTCCGTTTCCCGGTTTTTGACCAATTGTTTTTTGAGGTTTTCCTTTGTAACCTTTGGCGTATTTTACTTTATGGGTTTTAAAATTATCATAAGGAGAATTTCCTCTGTAATCTGTTAATACCACTTTATACTCGTTGTAAAGATCATAATTTCTGTAAACAGATGGAAGTGTTCTCGCTCTTATCCATTTTCCATTATTGATGTAAATATAATTAGATGTGTTTACATCATAATAAGTTTGAAGATCTGGTAGGTAATAATAACGTGCATCATTATAACCAACTGGTCCCCATAGTGGCGGTGTACCTATGTTAACGTTTACATTAACCTGAGCATTTGAAAAATTGATTGCCAAAAGCGACAATCCGAGAAATAAATATTTTAGTGATTTCATGATTTCAATTTTTAAATTATTATTAAAGATACGAAAACCAAAAAGCATGCCGAAGAAAAATATTTATCGCTTTTTTATTTGTAAATACCTGTCTGTTAGTGTTATATGTGTTTTTATTTGCAAAGGATTTATATCTAAGGTTTAGAAACGCTTATTTAATTCCAAATTCCATTCCTTTCTGTTAGTATGATCGGTTTGCTCTCAGTAACCACAATTGTATGTTCGTGCTGTGCCATAAAACCACCTTTGTTGCCAACCATTGTCCAACCGTCATTAAGTTCTACTGCCTGAGATGAAGTTGTGGATATGAAAGTTTCAATCGCCACAACCGAGTTCTTCTTAAAACGTCGTTGGTCAAAGCGATTTTTGTAATTTAGTAACTCGTCTGGTTGTTCGTGTAAACTTCTGCCAATTCCATGGCCACCTAAATTTTTTATTACTTTGTAACCTCTTTTTTTTGCTTCTGTCTCTATAAGATATCCTATTTCAGAAATTTTCACTCCGCCTTTTATGTTATTTATGGCTTTTTGCAAAATATCTTTTGAAGCATCAACTAGTTTTTGGTGTCCGTTTTTGTCTTCACCTATAACAAATGAACCTCCATTATCTGACCAAAAGCCACCCAATTCTGCAGAAACATCAATATTAATTAAATCCCCTTCTTCTAATATTCTCTTCTCAGATGGAATACCATGACAAAATTCATTATTTACGCTGATACAAGTCCATCCGGGGAAACCATAAGTTAAATACGGAGCCGATTTTGCACCTAAATCATTAAGGATCTTTCCTCCATATTCGTCTAATTCCTTCGTTGTCATACCTGGTTTAGCAAATTTTTGCATTTCTTTTAAAGTATAAGCAACTGCTTCGCTGGCTTTTTTCATTCCGATCAATTCGGACTCTTGTTTTATTGACATCTTTTTTATTTTTCTAATTAATTATTTTCAACCAGTTCGATATCCATTGTTTTTATTAATCCATCCTGAAAGGTATAAATATGTTTTACGAATCCGTCAAACATCAAATTTCCTTGCAAATCTTTTACATTTTGATGAACTTTAACTTCTAAGCTTCCGTTTTCTCTTTCATTGAAACCCACTGGCTCAACATTTGGGTTAATCTCTGTCCATTGTCTGGTCCAATACTGCTTAATTTCATCGTGTCCGGAAATGTAACCTCCTTCCCATGCTTTTGACCATTGTACATCTGGTTGCATTGTTGAAAGTGCATTGTCAATGTTTCTTTCGTTAAAAGCTGTGTAGGCTTTTTTGATTGTGTTTTCGAAGCTCATGATTGTGTTTTTAAATTTAAATTCGGAATCAACTTAAAATAATTCCAATTGATTATTCGGATTTACCGGTTTGCTTTTAGGAGGCTTAGCATCTCCAAAAACAGTTTTCCCTCCATATTTGTATGACTCGTCTCGTTCTCTCTGAATCAAGGCGTCAAAGTTAGAATTGGGCGTAAAACTTTCTTCCGCTTTTCTTGAGATTTCAGATAATTTTTGAATGGCTTGTATTTTATCATTGTTACCAATTTTAGCACGGTTAATGGCTCTCTGCAAAGTATCAATCGTCTCGTCATAAATTTTTACCGGAACAGGAAACGGATGGCCGTCTTTTCCGCCATGAGCGAATGAAAAACGTGCAGGATCTTCAAATCGGGTCGGGGTACCGTAAATGATTTCGCTAACTAGTGCTAGTGATTGTAATGCTCTAGGCCCCATTCCTTTTAAAAGTAATAGTTCCTGAAAATCTTCTGGCTTGTTTTCGTGTGTTGTCCAAAGCATTGCACCGAGTCTCTTCATATTCACATCTTCCATTCTGACATCATGATGGGCAGGCATAGAAAGATGCTGCATTTCTTTCATAATTTTTGTTGGAGACTCTTTAGATAATTCTAAAATACCTTCTCTTGATTTTGTGGCCGCTTCAGCGGTAAGGTTTAAAATTCGCCCTTGATTTTCGCCATAAATAAAAGTATGCGGTTCGTTTATAAATGATTTTAAATCCTGTGAATGCCAATGGTATCTTCTTGCAGTTTGAGAATTAGGATTCATTCCTTGCTGAATAACGGCCCATTGTCCTTTATTGTCTACAATAAAATTATGCTGATACAATTGAAAACCATCCTGAATGGCTGTATTATCTACTTTAGCGGTAAGTCTGCTGCAATTCGCCAGATTATGACCGTCAAGGCCAGTTTTCTCACCCACAAATAGAAGTTCCTGTGGCGTTGTCATGGAATGCTTGCCTTTACCTCCGCAGATGTAAATTCCGAGTTCTTTTGAGTGTGGGTTTACAGATTTTTTTAAAGCCCCAAGTACTGAAGTTGTAATTCCGGAAGAATGCCAGTCCATTCCCATAACGGCGCCAAAACTTTGAAACCAAAAAGGATTACTTAGTTTGCTAATTACTTCAGAAGTAGAAAACTCCATAGCAATCGTTTCTACAATTGCAAAACCAAGTTTCGACATTCGTTCGGCAAGCCATAATGGAACATGACCATAGTGTAATGGAAGATCTGCTGTGCCGGAACGCTTCATTTAGTGGGATTTGTATTTACACAAAAATAACTAAAATACGTTTAAATGCTGGGAAGGTTGAAAAGATGTTACAGATTAGAACGGTTTACTTGTCCTGTTCTAAATTGTCAACAGCCGAAATTTGATCCAATATATTGGTTTGGTTGGGTGAAATATAGTTTTTTACCTCACTGGGAGTTTCTTTCTTAAAAAGAATATCTAAGGCATTGTATAATTTTAATAAAACATCTTTGTCCTCTTTTGCAATATCTAAAGCAGTATTAAAATTAAAAACATAATTATTAGAATTACGTACTTCTACTTTTATAGTTTTTGATGTGATTTTAAACTTAACTATGTCCATATTTATAACGTGTTAACTTTTTATATTTTTTTCTAATATGAAAATTCTGGGAATGCTAATTTTTCTAACATGCCGCTAAAAAGTATTAAAGATATTTAATTATTTAGAGTTATAGGTTAATTATTTACTGTAATTTTTTATTATAGTAAGAAATTAATTCTAATAAAAAAACCCTAATCAATTGATGATTAGGGTTTTGTTTTTTGTAGCGAGGACGGGAGTTGAACCCGTGACCTCAGGGTTATGAATCCTGCGCTCTAACCAACTGAGCTACCTCGCCAAGATTGCAAGTGAACCGTGTTCCTCATTGCGGGTGCAAAGATATAAATATTATTAAAGCTTCCAAGAATAAAATGAAGAAAAAAAAATATTTTTAAAAATGCATTGTTTTTGGACATATATTCTTATATTTCGAAAAAATTAAAAGTAGCACATGGATCCAAAAATACGTTACGAAATCGAGTTTCCTATAAATTCTTCGCCGCAATTATTATATCAATACATATCAACGCCTTCAGGGTTGTCAGAATGGTTTGCTGACAACGTAAATTCAAGAGGTGAATTTTTTACTTTTATCTGGAACGATTCTCAGGAAAAAGCGCGTTTAGCGTCTAAAAAGACTGGCGAAAAAGTAAAGTTTAAATGGGTCGATGAAAGCAGCAAGGATACAGAATACTTTTTTGAATTGCATATTTTAGTTGATGAATTAACTAAAGATGTATCATTAATGGTGGTCGATTTTGCCGAAAAAGAAGAAGTAGGAGAAGCTAAACAATTGTGGGAGAATCAGATCTCAGACCTGAAACATCTTATAGGATCTGTTTAGTAAAAGTCTATTTTATACCTTATATTTGCCCTGAACAAAATTCAGGGCTTTTTTTATGATTAATTTTAACGGAAACATAGTAGCGCAAGATGAAAATATATTAACTCAAAATCGCGCTTTTTTGTATGGTGATGGTGTTTTTGAAACACTAAAAATAGTAAATAACAGAATTTTGTTTCTTGAAGATCATTACTTTAGATTAATGGCTTCAATGCGTGTGGTTAGAATGGAAATTCCAATGAATTTTACAATGGAATTTTTTGAGGAACAAGTTTTAAAACTGGTTCAGGAAAATGAAATTTCATCTTCAGCCAGAGCACGAATAACCGTTTTTAGAAATGATGGCGGATTGTATTTGCCAAAAACGAATGAGGTTTCTTATTTAATTCATGCGACTCCTCTGGAAAATGCTTTATACGGCTTAAATACAGCTGAATACGAAGTTGATTTGTATAAAGATTTCTATGTGACCAAACAATTATTATCATCAATTAAAACGACGAATAAATTGATAAACGTGACTGGTAGTATTTTTGCTCACGAAAACGGTTTGGCTAATTGTCTTTTAGTCAATGATACAAAAAATGTGGTCGAAGGTTTACAAGGTAATTTATTTATGCTGACAGGTAAAAAATTAATTACACCTCCAATCTCTGAAGGATGTTTGAATGGAATAATGCGTAAACAAATTTTAGCGCTAGCTAAGAAACTGGATGGCATAGAAGTGGTAGAAGAAATAATTTCGCCATTTGATCTTCAAAAAGCTGACGAATTATTTCTGACTAATGTAATCATAGGAATACAGCCGATAACCAAATATCGAAAAAAGGAGTTTACAAGCAATTTGGCGCATTTATTAGTGCAGAAGCTTAATGAATCCATTTCTGAAAATTAATTCAGATACGGATTCTCAGGTGCATTAGACCAAATAAGATAATCACCGCCAAGCTCAATAATTTGCTCTTTCCAGAAATGGGTTGTAGACTTACCGATAATTTTGTTTTTATAACTATTATCGGTAATAATCCAGGAGTTTCCCTGCATTTCGCTCTCGAGCTGATTTTCGTCCCAACCCGTATAGCCTAAGAAAAAACGAATATTATTTTTACTAATAGATCCGTCGTTTATTAAGTCTTTGGTCGATTCAAAATCACCTCCCCAATAAATTCCATTAGAAATCTCGACACTATTCGGGATTAACTCTGGAATGTTGTGAATGAAATAAAGGTTGTCTTGTTCTACAGGACCTCCGTTATATATCTTGAAAGTGGCGTCAATTTCAGGTATCAGATCATTAATAGTATATTTTAATGGTTTATTAATGATAAAACCTATTGATCCTTCTTTGTTATGGTCTGCTAATAAAATTACCGATCTATTAAATGATAAATCTCCAATTATAGAAGGTTCGGCAATAAGCAGGTGTCCTTTTTTTAATTTTTCTGAAATCATACGGCTACAATTTTTATTAAATTTAATCATAAAATTTTTAAAAACCCAAATAAAATCGTTAAACCGCACAAAAAAACCCTCCATGAGGAGGGTTTTGATTATATTATAAGTTTAGAGAACTTTCTTACTTAGTTCACTGCACCTTCTAATTCAGCTCCAGCTTTGAATTTTACAACATTCTTAGCAGCGATTTGAATCGTTTTTCCTGTTTGAGGGTTTCTACCATCTCTAGCAGCTCTAGCAGATACTGACCATGATCCAAAACCTACTAATGAAACTCTTCCACCTTTTTTCAAAGTAGCTCCTACGTTTCCTAAAAATGATTCTAAAGCCAATTTTGCCGCAGCTTTTGTAATTCCTGCATCAGCAGCGATAGCATCGATTAATTCTGATTTGTTCATAATAATTAGTTATTAATTGTTGGTTAAAAAAAATTGTTAATACACAAATTTAGTAGGAAATCCGTTCCTTGCAAGTGTTTTCTTTAAATTTAGCAAAAATTGTTAATAACTTAGTTTTTTTGTTCATAAAGCCAGCTGTTCATCGATCAAAAACAGGTAGAAACCCCTGTTTTACTGACGTTAATACAGCTTTGCAGTATCAGAAAAAGTTATCCCATTTAGCAATTCTGCTACCTGCATTCTCTTTTTTCCTGGCAATTGTAAACTTAATAGCTGTAAAAAGCCATTTTGAACCGCAACTTTGATTTCTTTTTTGCTGCAAATTAAGCTTCCGGCTTCGTAAGAATGTGCTTCTGAAACTAATTTTGCTTCATATATTTTAATGGTTTGCTCTTCCTCTTTATCTTTCAAAAAACACCAGGCTGCAGGATAAGGACTTAAACCGCGAATCAAATTATTGATTTCTTCTCCGGATTTTGTCCAGTCGATTTTACAGTTTTCCTTATTTAATTTATACGCCGTTTTAATTTCTGCATTGTCTTCCTGAATTGTAGTAGTTACATTTCCATTTTCAATCACTTTCAAAGTATCAATAACAGTCTCGCTTCCTAATAACATCAATCGGTCGTGCAATTGTCCCGCGCTTTCTTCTGGTTTAATTGCAATTTCAGAATTTAAAATCATAGCTCCGGTGTCAATTTTATCATCAATAAAGAAGGTTGTAACCCCAGTTTTGGTTTCTCCATTAATAATAGCCCAGTTAATTGGTGCAGCTCCGCGATAATTTGGCAATAAAGAAGCATGAAGATTAAAGGTTCCTAAACTTGGCATTTCCCAAACTACTTTTGGTAACATTCTAAAAGCAACTACAATTTGTAAATTGGCATTCAATGCTTTTAACTCAGCTAGAAAAGTTTCGTCTTTTAAATTCGTTGGTTGTAATAAGGTAAGGTTGTTCGCCAGCGCATATTCTTTCACTGCCGAATATTTTATTTTTTGTCCGCGCCCCGCTGGTTTGTCTGCAGCTGTAATAACGCCAACAACATCGTAATTGTTCTTAATAATGGTATCCAAAATGCCGACAGCAAATTCAGGAGTTCCCATGAATATAATTCTCAATTTTTCCATTATGATTTTAAAGTGTATTTATTATTCGCTAATATGGTAATATGATTGTTTTCTAATAATTCCTGAAGTACCGAAACAATGTCATTGGCATCTAGTTTTATTTGGGTTTGAAGCTCTCTAGAAGTCATAGAAGCTGATTTTAATAAATGCAGAATTTTGTCCGCAATCGAATCGGCTTCGGTAATTTTTCCTTTTTGAGTAATGCAGTAGGAGCAGATACCACAATTTTCTGTTGTTTCTTCTCCAAAGTAATCTAAAACTAAGCGGTTTTTGCAGGTTTTGTTTTCCTTTATATAATATAGGACAGACATCAACTGTTCTTTTTTTAGCTGATTTTGTTTTTCGAGATATTTCGAAACTCGATTTATAGTTAAATCATCTTCGCGAACTTCATTGAATAAGATTGTCGCGTCGTTATTTTTTGATTTGTATTCTATGATTTCCTTTTCCCTTAGTTTTTCTAAAACAGCCGTAACCTGTTCTTCGGTATGATGTGATTTTTTGGCAATCAACGAAAGGTTAAAAGGCGTTTTCATTTCGTAAACTCCCGGATACGTTCTCAAAATCGCCAGAATAATTTCTTC
The DNA here is from genome assembly GCF_015351595.1 of Flavobacterium sp. LC2016-12. Classification (GTDB taxonomy): domain Bacteria; phylum Bacteroidota; class Bacteroidia; order Flavobacteriales; family Flavobacteriaceae; genus Flavobacterium. Next base: position 25,544 of record NZ_JADKPT010000012.1, read on the forward strand.
GTCGTTTGGATTTAGACTCATGTACCGAATTACTTCTTTCGATTCGATTAAAAATTGCATTGTAATCTTCTCTGAGAATTCTTGTGACATGGTAATAATTCCTTGTTGATTCAAAAACTGCAAAGCATTATAGGTTTTTAGGGTAGGGAAGTCATATTTATTACAAAAATGATTCAGTTTAAAAGAGAAAGAATCGTCAAGTCCTTCGCCGTAAGCAATCTGAAAGTAATTGCAAAGTTTTACATACATGGTTTTCAGAAACTTTTTATCGGGCAAAACACTCAAAAATTGCTGTTCTGTCTGATTGGCATCAGCATTATTAAAAAGCAATACCGAAAAAGCTTTTTCGCCATTTCGTCCCGCTCTCCCGGATTCCTGATAATAATTTTCCAGATTTTCAGGTAACTGTGTATGAATAACTGTTTTTACATTGTCTTTGTCAATCCCCATTCCAAACGCATTTGTGGCCACGATAACCTGCGCTTGTTCCGACATCCACAATTGCATGTTTTTATCTTTTTCTTTAGCCGAAAGTCCACCGTGATAATACGTCGCTTTAAATCCTAACGATTGTAATTGTGTTGACATATTTAAACACGATTTTCTATTTCGTACATATATAATAGAAGGCTGTGGATTTTTCTTTAGAATTTGTTCGGTGCGATACAATTTGTCTTCGATTTCAAAAACCATGTACGCAATATTTTTTCTTTCAAAAGATTGTTGGAAAAAATTAGGGTCTTTTAAGCCTAATTCCGTTTTAATATCCTCAATAACTCTTGGAGTTGCCGTAGCGGTTAAAGCCAAAAAAGGAATTTTAGGGAAATATTTTTTAAGTTCTGAAATCTTCAAATAAGCCGGACGAAAATCGTGTCCCCATTGCGAAACACAATGCGCTTCATCAATAGCAATTAGATTTATGGGAAGATCTTTGATACGCTCCAAAATCCAGTCAGACTGTAAACGCTCTGGTGAAAGGTATAAAAACTTGTAATTTCCGTGTTGGCAATTGTCGAGAAGGTCAATTATTTCTTCAGTATGAATTCCACCTGTAAGTGCAATCGCTTTAATATCTCGTTTTTGCAAATTTGCTACCTGATCTTTCATCAAGGCAATCAAAGGCGAAACGACCAAACAAATACCTTCCTGCATCATCGTGGGAACCTGAAAACAAATCGATTTTCCTCCGCCGGTTGGTAAAAGGGCAAAAGTATCTTGACCGTCCAAAACTGAGTCAATAATCTCCTTTTGCAACGGTCTAAAACTGTCGTGTTTCCAGTATTTTAAAAGAATTTCTTGCGCTTCTGGCATTGGTCTTGTTTTAAAGTTAAAAAATTTAGAAATCAGTTTCTAGTTTTGCAACTTTAACCAAATGCCTAAATTTTATCTAAGATATAAAGAATTCTGTTCTCCACCGTATCTTTAGGCACTTCAATTAAGTCGTAACCGTATTTCTTATAGGTTTCAACAAGGTGCTTCTGGATCGTTAATGCCTGTTCGAAATTCTCGTAACGCTCAGTATCGCTTTCGTAAATTTCCTCCCAAGGCGGTAAAATAAATGTTTTTGAATATTTAAAATCTTCGCAGGCTTTTGTAAAATGCGTCGGATATTCATCGCCAATATAATCCATATAAGCAACGACATCCGGAATTCCGCGATCTATAAAAACGACATTTTCAGGTTCTTCAAGGGCGTTTTCGAATTGTTTAATTCTACCTTGTAATAACATTTCGCTAAACAATAAAGGCTGTTCCAGGAACAATTGTTCGATCCCGCGTTGTTGCGCTTCGAGCGTAACTTGTCTTGAAATTTCAGGGTAACAGCAGTAGCCACGAGCTACCAATTCGTTGATCAGAGTAGATTTTCCCGTTCCCGGGCCACCAATGAGAACTATGATTTCTTTTTGCACTTTCTTAAAATAAAGCGCAAATTTACCTAAACTTATTGGTATTTAAAAAGATTATTTTGCCTGAAGCGGATGATTTCGCAATTTTGGAGGCATGGGTTCCTGCTTTCGGCTTTATCTTTTATGGCTAACCCCGCCATAAAAGGATACCGCCTCAATCAGGGCTATTTAGGAAATATGGTTTTATTTTTGGGAAGATTTACAATATTGCGCGCTCCTGCAAGGTTTTCAAAACCTTGTAGGTATAAAAGAACGAAAGCCTTCAGAAACTTTATTAGACTGGACTGAAGTCCAGCTCTACAAAATAAATTGTTCCTCCGGTACTAAGCAAAAAGAGCCGAAGGTTCTAAAATATTGTAGGGCTGGACTTTAGTCCAGTTTAGGTTGGAATGTTAAGAATTTACAGTCCCAGCGGGACGTAATGTTTATAGAAAATTAAAAAGTTGTTTTGTAAAACCCCATCGGGGTGGGATGTTTGAAATCGACATATCGCTCCGATGGAGCTTTTGAATATCAAACTTAAAAATTTGCTAAAAATATTTTGCTCCGCTGGAGCTTTGCGCTTCTAATTTTGAATATTCCTTATTTAAAACCAAGGATTATGAAATAATTTGTCTTTGATTTAACCAAATATTTTCCACCATTTCTTTTTAATTGCTCCTGAAACCACTCTTGGGTTGTCTTCAATTTGGTTCCCATCAAAATCTAAAACATATTCATTCGATTCAAAATCGAATAATCGTATTACGTTATCTTCAATACTAAATTCTGTTTTGCCTTCAGGATTTATCCAAATATCTCTTCCTCCAAAACGCCAAACAATTTCACCTTCTCTTGTAATTCGTAATATTTCTAATTCGCCATGTATTACAAAATCTTTTTCAAGTTTATAAATGCACAAATTTGTAAAATGATCAAACTCTCTTTGCCATATTAATTCTAGAGACGGAATTTCTAAACAATAAATTTTATTACAAACGCAAATCCATATTTTGTCATTTTCAATAATAAATGAATTATCGTAAACTCCAGTGCCTCCGCCAATTTCGCCAATTATAGCATTAGAAATTTCGGTTTCAAATTCTTTAATGATAATTGCATGTTTGCTTGTAGTATTAAAATTTTCTTGGTAATAATCTTCATGAAAAAACACCTTATTATATTGACGTAAATTTTTAACTGAATTAAAAATGTAATTAGGCTCATCAATGACTTCAATTTCAAAACTTTTATATTGTTGTTTCATATCTAATTATAAAATTAATCATTCACAAAACAAATACTTCCCAAAATCAGCCCCTTTCTTCTTAGAAGGAACAATCAAATGCGATTCAAATTTCTTTCCTTTCAAAACATCATTCACAAAATCCAAAACATATTGTTTTCCGTCATGAAAAAGATAGCCAGAGAATTCATGTCCTCCACCGCAAAACGTAATCATTTCAATATCCTTATGTAGATCAATCATATGATTGTAAACGGCATATGAGCCAAATAGAATCAACCAACCCGAAGCATTCGTCGGGCAGGAGCGATGCGAGCCTGCAGCGTACGGAACAGTTTGGTCATTATTTCCATGTGCTAATAACATCGGCATTGCTCTTTCTTTTGTAATTAAATTGATATCCTGTATCGCACCCGAACCTCCAATAAAACCGGCATATTTAAAGTTTTCGGGCAAATTACTTTTATAGAGATTCATCAATTTATAATCCCAAAATGAAGCGTGAAAACCAATTTCGGCACCCGCACTAATTCCTGAAATAAAGAGTTTTGAAGCATCAAGATTGTATTTATTAGCATTTTCAATCAAAAACGAAGTCGCCTGCCACATATCACTCACGCCAATTTGGATCGCTTTTATTTTTTCGGTCAAAGTTCCTTTACAGCCAAAATCTTTTCCTTTCATATATAAACTGTACGAAATGCTTGCAACCGCATAACCGTTTTTCGCCATAAACATTCCAAAGTCTTTCTCGCTCGTACGTTCTCCGCCAGAAAAACCTCCACCAAAAGCAAAAATCACTAAAGGAATTTTTTCATTTGATTTTTTCTCAGGCAAATACAAATCTAAATCGAGTTTGATGGTGTCGTTCTGGAAATAAGTCATTGTTTTAATTTCCTGAGCTTTCATCGAACTGAATGTAATCGCAATAAGAAGGAGAAGAATGTTCTTTTTCATAGCATTGTGGTTTAATCTCGCAAAGGCGCGAAGTCGCAAAGTTTTTCAAATATAAAGGTTAGCTGCTAATTTCACTAATTTACTCTAATTTTTTATTTGGTAACTTGCTCTAAAACATATGAAATTTCTGATTTTTTTAGATTGTTTTAATTCGTGAAAATTCGTGAAATTCGTGGCAAAAAACCGCTCGCCGTTTCATCCTAAAAAATCTAAAATCTAAAATCTGAAATCTGAAATCAAAACCGTATATTTGCGTTTATTTTTAATTACGAATGGAGAACGATAAAGAAAAAAACACCGCCGAATTTTACGAAAGATTAAAGGTAGAGCTGGATAACGCAAACACCTGGCCTGCTGAATATTTGTATAAATTCATTGTGCCTTCAGTAGCCGATAATGTTGAGCGAGTTGAAAAAGCTTTTGACAGTATGGGTGCGGTTATCAAAACAACAAAATCTAAAACCGGTAAATTTACCAGTGTTTCTGTAGATGTTACGATGAACAGCTCTGACGATGTGATTGGCAAATACAAAGAAGTATCTACAATAGAAGGTATAGTTTCATTATAACTTATGGTCGAAAAATATAAAAAAGAAGTCGCAAATGACGTTGTTTTTAATTTAGAATACAATTCTGAAAGACAGCGTTTACTTATTCCTGAATATGGTCGTCATTTGCAAAAACTGATTGATCAGGCTACTATTATTGAAGATGCCGAAACGCGCAATAAAGCTGCGAAATACATCATTCAGGTAATGGGAAGTCTTAATCCGCATTTGCGTGATGTACCCGATTTTCAACATAAATTATGGGATCAGCTTTTTATCATGTCTGATTTTAAATTAGATGTAGAATCGCCGTATCCAATTCCGTCTCGCGATGTATTGCAATTAAAACCAGATGTTTTACAATATCCGCAAAACTTTCCTAAATATAGGTTTTATGGTAATAACATCAAATATATGATTGATGTTGCCAATAAATGGGAAGATGGCGAAATGAAAAATGCATTGGTATTAGTGATCGCTAATCACATGAAAAAGTCATATTTAAGCTGGAACAAAGACACGGTAAAAGATGATGTGATTTTCGAGCATTTATTTGAATTGTCAGGAGGAAAAATCAATTTGTTACAAAGTACAGAAGAGCTTTTAAACACAACTGATTTATTGCGTACGAACAAACGTATGTCTAATAAAATTACGCCGCCGGGGCAACCAAAAATCCAAAGCAATAAAAACAATAAAGGCCCGGGAAAACCAAAACCTTTTCAGAAAAACAATAATCAGAAATAAAAAAAGGTGCTAAGATGCTAAGGAGCTAAGAAGCTAAGAATTTTAGCTTAGAGCCTCAGAATCTCAGAACCTTAGAACCTAAACAAGATCTATGGGAATTTTTAAAATCGAAGGAGGAATTCCTTTAAAAGGAGAAATCACTCCGCAAGGAGCAAAAAATGAGGCATTACAAATTTTATGTGCCGTGCTTCTAACGGGGGATAAAGTAAGAATTAATAATATTCCCGATATTATTGACATCAATAAATTAATCACTTTGTTGGGTAATTTAGGAGTGAAAATTCAACGCAATGAACCGGGTTCGATTACGTTTCAGGCCGATGAGGTTAATGTTGGATATTTAGAAACGGAAGCTTTCAAAAAAGAAGGTGGAGCACTTCGTGGTTCTATAATGATTGTTGGACCGCTTTTGGCTCGTTTCGGAAAAGGATATATTCCAAAACCGGGTGGAGATAAAATTGGTCGTCGTAGATTAGATACACACTTTGAAGGTTTTATTAACCTTGGAGCAAAATTCAGATATAACAGAGAAGATCACTTTTATGGTGTAGAATCTCCGGCAGAAGGGTTGAAAGGAACAGATATGTTGCTTGATGAAGCTTCTGTAACAGGAACTGCAAACATTGTAATGGCTGCTGTTTTAGCTAAAGGTCAAACTACAGTTTACAACGCTGCATGTGAGCCTTACCTACAACAATTGTGTAAGATGTTGAACTCTATGGGAGCTAAAATTACAGGAGTTGGTTCAAATTTATTGACTATTGAAGGTGTTGAAAGCCTTGGAGGATGTGAGCACAGAATCTTACCTGATATGATCGAGATCGGTTCATGGATTGGTCTTGCGGCTATGACAAAAAGTGAAATCACGATCAAAAATGTAAGTTGGGAAAACTTAGGTTTGATTCCAAATACATTCAGAAAATTAGGTATTACAATTGAAAAACGTAACGATGACATTTATATTCCAGCTCACAAAGATGGATATGAAGTGAAAACAGATATCGACGGTTCTATTTTAACAATTGCCGATGCACCATGGCCAGGATTTACGCCTGATTTATTAAGTATCGTTTTGGTTGTAGCTACACAAGCAAAAGGCGATGTTTTAATTCACCAAAAAATGTTCGAAAGCCGTTTGTTTTTCGTAGATAAATTAATTGATATGGGAGCAAAAATTATGTTATGCGATCCGCACAGAGCGGTTGTTATGGGACATAATTTCGAATCTCAATTAAAAGCAACAACAATGTCATCTCCTGATATTCGTGCGGGAATCTCATTATTAATTGCGGCTCTTTCAGCAAAAGGTACAAGTACAATTCAAAATATCGAACAAATTGACCGTGGATACGAGCGTATCGATGAGCGTTTGAGAGCTATTGGAGCAAAAATCGTGAGAGCGTAAAAAAATATTTGCCACTCCCAATAGCTATCGGGAGTGGCGAAAAAAAATAGTCTAAATGACAGATGAACAAAAAGCTATAAAAGCTACATACTTTAGTATAGCTGGAAACACCTGCTTAGCCCTTGTAAAAGGTTTAGCAGGTTTTTTTGGCAATTCTTACGCCTTGATTGCAGATGCAATAGAATCAACTGCAGATATATTTTCGTCTTTTTTGGTTTTATTTGGAATCAAGTATTCAAATAAACCGCCAGATGAAAATCATCCTTATGGACATGGACGTGCAGAACCATTAATTACCTTTTTGGTCGTTGGTTTTTTAATTACTTCAGCAACGATTATTGGGTACGAAAGTATTTCTAATATTCAGACTTCGCATGATTTACCAAAATCGTGGACATTATATGTTTTAGGCGCTATTATTATCTGGAAAGAATATTCGTTTCGTTTAGTGATGAAACGAAGTAAAGAAACTAATAGTTCTTCTCTTGCTGCTGATGCCTGGCACCATCGCAGTGATGCCATTACTTCGGTAGCGGCATTTATCGGAATTTCTGTTGCGCTTATAATGGGAAAAGGTTACGAATCAGCAGATGATTGGGCGGCACTTTTTGCTGCTTTTTTTATCTTATACAACAGCTATAAAATTTTCAGGCCTGCACTTGGAGAAATCATGGACGAAAATCTAAATGATGATTTGGTTGAAGAAATTAGAGTAAAATCTTTGACGGTTCAAGGTATATTAGGAACAGAAAAATGCTTTATCCGCAAAGCAGGAATGAAATATCATGTTGATCTTCATGCAATAGTATCGGCACAAATTTCAGTGAAAGAAGGACATGATTTATCGCATAAACTACAAGACACTTTAAAAGAAAAAATACCTCAATTGGGTAATGTACTGATTCATATTGAGCCAGATGATTATCACTAGGAGAGGTTCAAAGTTGCAAAGGTTCAAAGGTGCTAAGGTTTTGAATCTATAAAAAAATCCGTTTATTCTTTTTTTAAAGAGTAAGCGGATTTTTTTATAGATAAAGTTTGTCACTTCGACGAAGGAGAAGTCACATAAAGTAGATCACGTCACGTAATTTCTCTTTCGAATGACAAAATTGACAATTTGATGGTTTATTCGAAATGATAATTAAGAAATTCCATGCCTGAATTGAAACTTTGTATTAATTCTATTTTCTTTTCTCTTCTCCATTTTTTTAATTCTTTTTCTCGAGCAATTGCTTCTTGGATCCAAACAAATTTTTCACAATAAACTAGAAATTCTATACTGTATTTTGAAGCAAAGTTTTGTTTCCATTTCCTAAATTGTCTTTATGTTGTTGTAATCTTAATTTTAAATTGTTAGTTACGCCGATATAAAAAGTAGAACGATATTTATTGGTTAAAATGTACACATAATAGGAATGAAATCCTTCTTGTGGATTAAACATAATTTTTAATGTTTTTATAGTTTTTTGTCACTTTAAACAAAGCATATGCAGAAGTTATTTTGTGTGAACTTCTTTATGTGACTTCTCCTTCGTCGAAGTGACAAGATTGTCTTTAATCTAATCAAGGACATTCAAAATCTTCAACCCAAAGACAACCCCGTTTTGTTGAATTCCGCCTTGGTAAGAGTGAACATAATCAACTCTAAATAATTTAAATTTTCCGAAGCCTAAATTGTCTAAACCAACAGTGAATTCAGAATACGGTTTTCTATCCGGAATTGCCAGTGAATGAAAGCCAATATTCATTGTAGATTTTAAAAGATTTAATAGCGGAATCTTATTCATAATAAAACCGGTATCATTATATTCTGAATGTATTTCAAGATAACTGTCATTCGTGCTATTGGCATAATATGGCATCATATTAAAAACATTCAAATAACGATCGCTTGTTCCTATATGCGTTTGGTTTCCGTTAAAATGTCTGTAATCTATAAAAGATATATTTTCAGCATTAAAGAATTTTCCGGCTTTGAAACTCATTCCCAGAAGACCTTTGTTTCCTAACGATAAATCGTATTGAACAGCAGCGCCAAGTCTCTCAAATTCATATTTTTTCTCGCTGGCGGCAAAAGCTTTTTCAAAAATCAAAAATACAGTTGGATATTTTTCGTCTTTAATATTATATCTCCCGTCTGGTCTTGAAATGTATTTGTTGCCAAAATTAATTCTCGCAGTCAAAGCTGTTTTAAATAAGTGATGCTGATCAAAAGCGGGAGTTGCAAAATCGTCTGGGGCTAAAGGATTATTAGAAGAATAAATATCATCCTTTTTAAAGAAAGAATAATCGGTTGTATTAAAAAGTGGTTTTCTTTGTTCGTACGCTACTTTAGCATTCAAATTAATTCCGTTTGCAACATCCTGAGCATAGTTAATTTGAGCAAATTCTAAATTGTACAATTTCATATAATTGTCCTTAAAGAATAATGAACTAATAGAATTGACAAATTTAGTTATAGGTTCAGCACCATTAAACTGAGCTGTTTTTGTTCCTCCGGAAGCCCAAATTGTGGCGTAATTAATATTGTTGAATCGATGGCTAAAATCTCCGGTAATACGAAAACGTTCGTCTGAAAAGCCATAATTAAAAGTGGTACTTATAGAAGTATTTGTTCCTTTCTCCTCATCCCATTTTCTAAAGGAAAAACCAGAATCAAAATTAAATCCCTGAACGGTATTAAAGCTTAATGAAGTTATGTTTAATAAACCTTTATACTCAAAAGAGTATTTCTTGAAGGTATTTTTATAATCATAACCCATTAGAATATCCCAAATTTTAAATTTGTTGTTTTTGGCGTCAACAGAGTCAGTATATTTTCTCGATTTTCTAATCGTTAGTAAACTATCTTTTTTGGTGTAATCGGTACTTTCTTCAATAGTTAAAGGGATTGGGCGGATTTCATTCCAAAAAGCATCATCTTTTTTATTGGCGTTCGCTTCAAAAGCTACAATTTCATTTCCAAAAGTTTTCTTTTCAAATGAATCGGGAAACTCATAATTCGAATAAACATAATTGAATTTCCCAGAGAATTTGATTCCAAAAATACCGGCATTAAATGAAAGGGTCTGCGCATTTTTAGACCAGATTTTATTCTTCGAATTATAACTGAAACTCTGTTTTAAAGTCATAATCTCAGTAAATTCATTTTTCATTCTGTACCCTTTAATGTGTAAATCTATCGCGTAAATCGCAAAACTATCATCGACAATATAAATGTAGCCTTCAAAGACCGGTTCTTTATCCCGTTTTGGCGTTACTTTAATTTTGTTGATTTGCTGATTGTTATCATCAAAGAAAGTGCCTTCCAGTTTGTATTTGTAGTAACTGAACGCATTATCAGCAATAGGGGAGATAAGTTTAATATCGAAGTCTAAAGTGTTGTCATAAAAATCATAAGTTGATAAAGAAGCGGTGTTGTAGCTGTAGCCTTTATTGTTTCCAGAGATTTTAGAAGCAATGATTTTCTCCTTTAATTTGTTCGGTTTTTCAAAAGAAATTTTCGAAATAGTTTCAGATAAATACAAGATTCCTGTTCCTGTCGAATCTAGATTGGAAGCCATGTCTTCGCCAAGATCGACTTTTTGTCCAAGGATTTTCTTTGGAAGATCTTTCACTTTGAACATTCCTTTTGAATAGAAATCGGCAGTATAGCGTGAGGTCTTCTCTGAGTTTTCTTTTTTGTTTGCAATCGCGCTTTTTATAATGGCGTTTGCCGGATTGTTTTTAGGATCAATAATAACTTCGTTTAAAGTAAAACTTTCCTCCAGCATTTTTACATCGAGCGTAATTGTTTTGGATTCTGATGAAACTGCTATTTTTTGGGTTTTAAAACCCAAATACTGAAACGTAATTTTGTTTTTGCCAACTTCTTTTACATTCAGTTGGTATTTTCCCTGCTCGTTTGAGGTTGTACTCGTATAAGTGTTTTCTTCAAGAACAGATACAAAAGGCAAAGGATTTCCTTTTTCATCGGTTATGGTTCCCTTGATTTGAGCAAAGTTAGAAATCGAAAAAAGTAAAAAGGCAAATAAAGTATAGTTTCTCATGAAAGTTTTTTCTCTCACAAAAATAGAATAACTTAAAAACGAGCTTATTAATAATTTGTTAAATTGTTTGTCAGGCTGAGCGGAGTCGAAGCCCTCTCGTTTCTATTAGCCTTCGACTTCGCTCAGGATGACATTCGCGTACAAAAATGATACTTATTTACAAAAAAGACTGAATGGCTAATTCGTAGCTTTTTAATCCAAAGCCTAAAATAACACCTTTTGCATTTCCAGATAAATACGATTGATGTCTAAAGCTTTCGCGAGCATATGTATTCGAAATATGAACTTCAATCACTGGTGTTGTAATCGCTTTCATAGCATCGCCAATGCCAATAGAAGTGTGTGTGTAAGCGCCGGCATTCAAAATGATTCCGTCAAAAGAAAAACCAACTTCCTGAATTTTTCCAATCAACTCGCCTTCAATATTACTTTGATAATAAGAAAGTTCAACGTTTGGAAATTTATGTTCCAATATCTCAAAGTAATTTTCAAAAGTCTGGCTTCCGTAAACTTCTGGTTCTCTTTTTCCTAAAAGATTTAAATTGGGTCCGTTGATAATGCAGATTTTCATAAGTAATTTAAATTTTATTAGTGTGATTAATTCCGTTTTACATTTCACGGAATACATTTCACAAGTATGTAAAAATAAAAAAACCGTTCCAATTAATAGAACGGTTTTTATAAAACTATGTGATATTCTTTTTAGAACATGAATCCAGCTGAAATTTGAACTACTGAGTTTCTAATATCGGCATTAGGAGAAACATCTGTTAATCCTAAACTGTAGCGTCCTTGTAGAAATATACTTTCGGTAATTTTTAACCCTAAACCTGCGTTAACAGCGAAATCAAAAGTATTGGCATCTTCGAAATCTACGTCATTTTTTTGACTTAATAAAAATGAAGCTTGTGGTCCAACTTCTAAGCTTAATGATTTTGTCATATAGATTTTAGCCATTACAGGAATAGATAAATAGGCTAATTCATTTTTGAAATCTTCCTGAGCATCGGCAAATTTATAAGTTGCTCCTTGAGTAGAATATAAAAGCTCTGGTTGAATAGCGAATTTTTCTAATAATTTTACTTCTGCAACCACACCAACATGATAGCTAGTAATTCCATCTTTATCAAATGCTACACCATCTAATGTTGCATCTCCAGGTTGGCTTGCAAAGTTAACCCCTGCCTTAACTCCAAGTTTTAATAATTGGGCTTGTATTGTAGCTGATGTTGCGATGAACAGGATAGCTGCTAAAATTATCTTTTTCATAAAATTGTTTTTAAAAATTGGTATTTTTTTTAAATGTTATATATAGACCAAAACTACAGAATTATGATTTTATTGTTTTGCGTTTTACATTAAATAATTAATAAAATTCGGATGAATTTTTAAAGTGACTAGATAATTGGCTCTTTTTAAGAGTGTTATTCTTATGTATTAGAAAATAGTTAAAATTTTATTTAATAAGAATTAGATGTCTTTTTTTTAGAATTTATTTAAGATTTCTCTGCAGTATTTTTAGGCTTAAATTTACTACAACAAACACAAAATGAAAAAGAATAACTTTTTTTGAGTTATAATTAAGTATGATTTTGATGTTTTTCTCAACGCAAAAAAAGTTGTTATTTGACCTTTACCTGTATTATTAACGTCTCTAAGGTCGCCTTAATCTCGTAAGATTTTAGCTCTAATTACTGCTTTATTTATTAAAACACAAATAATTTTTTAATAAGTATATTTCTATATTTGAATCATTAATTATAAACCAAAAAAATAAAAATGAAAAGAATTATTTTATCTGCAATTGCAGTTATGGCGTTTGGATTTGCAAATGCACAAGATGGACATTTTAAAGTTGGAGCTCACGTTGGTTTGCCTCTAGGTGATATTAAAGATGCTTCTTCTGTAAACTTAGGTATAGATGCTGCTTATCTTTGGGATGTAGCTGATAAGTTTAGTGCTGGTGTTACAACTGGTTATACTACTTATTTAGCTAAAACTTACACTTATGATGATGGATTTGTTTCATTTGAAACAAAAGGAGATGATGTAGGTTTTATTCCAGTTGCCGGAACTGCACAATATTCAATCTCTGATAATTTATTTGTTGGAGGAGATTTAGGGTACGCGATTTATGTTGGTAGTGGTGAAGGAGTAGATGGAGGGTTTTTGTACCAACCAAAGTTTGGTTACCAAAACGAAAAAATTGAATTATATGCTGCTTATAAAGGAATTTCTAATGATGGAACTTTTTCTTCAATAAACTTAGGATTTAACTATAAATTTTAAATTTATTAAAAAATCTATAATGTTTAAAACCTTCCAGTTTGGAAGGTTTTTTTATTTTCGGTTTATAGTGTGATGTTTTATAATAATAACATTATTAATAAAAAACAAATTATTTTTTATTAAGTATATTTTTATATTTGGTGTATTAATTTTAACCCAAAATCAGATAAAAAATGAAAAGAATTTTTTTAATTACTATTGCATTAATGGCATTTGGAGTTACAAATGCACAAAAAACAAGGTTTGGAATAAAAGGGGGGCTTAACATAACGACATATTCCGGAGGAGATTACTGGGATGCTAATTCTTTAGTAGGTTTTCAAATTGGAGGTTTCGCTGAGATTAAAGTTATTGAAAGATTGGCGATTCAACCAGAGGTTTTATTTTCTATGCAAGGTGCTAATCTTGATACTCCTTTTGGGGATTATGATGAGAAATTAAATTATATAAATATTCCTGTTTTGGCTAAATTTTATATAACAAAACAATTTACAGTTGAGGGTGGGCCGCAATTAGGATTTTTAGTATCTGCGAAAGCTGAAGGCGAAGATATTAAAGATGATTTTAAATCAATGGATACCGGTTTTAATTTTGGTGCTGGTTATAATTTTACAGATAATGTTTCTGTGAATCTTCGTTATACTGTTGGTTTATCTAATGTCCTTGATTATGAAGTTGATGATGCAGATGAATATTTTGATAGTCCAAAAAACAGTGTTTTAGCTTTGACTTTGGGATATAAATTCTAAGATAGCATAAATAGATATTGTAAAAACCTTCCTGATTCAGGGAGGTTTTTTATTTGTTTTTTATTTCATTTTTCATACCTGTGATTTTTTGTCGTAGTTACATTATTATAAAAAAGCAAATTATTTTTTATTAAGTAAATTTTTATATTTGACTTTTTAATTTTAACCCAAAATAAAATAAATAATGAAAAGAATTTTTTTAGTTGCTATTTCAGTACTGGTATTTGGATTTGCTAACGCCCAAAAAACTCGGTTTGGAGTAAAAGGAGGTCTTAATATTGCAACTATTGGAGGTGCTGAGGAGGCTAAGGCTAGTGCTTTAATAGGTTTTCAAGTTGGTGGTTTTGCTGAAATCAATGTTTGGAAAAAATTTTTCATTCAACCAGAACTATTATTTTCTGCTCAGGGAGCAAAATTTGAATACGATGGTGCGCGAGATTTTAAAATAAATTTGAACTACATCAATATTCCCGTATTGGCTAAATATTATATTACAAAAGAATTTACTGTTGAAGCTGGGCCACAACTTGGATTTTTAGTTTCTAGTAAAAATATTTCTAACGAAAATTCAATTGATCTAGGTTTTAATTTAGGAGCAGGATATAATTTTACAGATAATTTCTCTGTAGGTATTCGTTATACTATTGGTTTGTCAGATGTTTACGAGTATGCAAATAATGATGATATTGATGGTTTTGGTTTTTATGATGGCGGACATACTAACAATGTTTTAGCTTTAACTGCGGCATATAAATTCTAATCTATAATTATGATATTTTTTAAAACCTTCCCAATCCAGGAAGGTTTTTTTATGCCTAAAAATCACTTACTTTGTAAATATGAGCTGGAACAGATATATAAAAGATTATCAATCGTATTTGCGAATCGAAAGAGGTTTGTCTAAAAATACCATCGAAAATTATGGTTTTGATATTGAACGACTTTGTCTTTTTTTAGATGGAAATAAAATGGAGGTTTCGCCATTAAAAATTACCGATGAAACAATTCAGCAGTTTATTTACCATGTTTCTAAGGAGTTAAATCCGCGTTCTCAGGCGCGTATTATTTCAGGATTAAAAAGTTTTTTTAACTATTTAGTTTTTGAGGATTATAGAAATGACAATCCTTTAGAATTAATTGAAACGCCAAAAACAGGTCGTAAATTACCAGATACATTGGCGGTTCAGGAAATTGACTCACTTATAGCGGCAATCGATTTGAGCTCAAATGAAGGCGAACGAAACCGTGCTATGTTGGAAACTTTATACGGTTGTGGACTTCGGGTTTCGGAACTCGTTTCTCTCAAAATTTCTGATTTGTTTTTTGATGAAGGATTTATAAAAATTACAGGTAAAGGAAATAAAGAACGTTTTGTACCAATTGGGAAGTTGACACAAAAATACATTCAAATTTATCAGAACGAAATTAGAGGAAATCTAACTATTAAAAAAGGCTGTGAAGATACTCTGTTTTTGAACAGAAGAGGAAATCAGTTAACTCGTGCAATGATTTTTACCATCATAAAAGATTTGGCAGTAAAAGTCGGTCTTAAAAAAAATATCAGTCCCCATACGCTTCGTCATTCTTTTGCAACGCATCTTCTGGAAAATGGTGCCGATCTAAGATCAATTCAATTAATGCTTGGTCACGAATCAATAACAACTACTGAAATTTATGTGCATTTGGACAGAAGTTTTTTAAAAGAAGTAATGCATTCTTTTCATCCAAGGAAGTAATTTTTTTTGAAGAGACTCTGTTTTTATCTCAAAAATTAATATATTGTATGATAAATTCTATTAAATGCAGATAAAATCGACGAACTGCATTTTTTTGGTTTTAATCGGTCAATTTACATAAAAGTTACTATATGGTTTTTGATTTATATGAAAATGATGATTGCTTAGAGATTAATAATTTTTATAAAAAATTATTAGCTGAAATGCCCGATTTGCTTTTTCAGTTTGTAATAGACAGAGACAATAATTATACTTTTCCACTTATAAGTAAATCAGCTGATGCTATTTTTGAAATTTCTGCTAAGGAATTTACAAATGATATTAAGCTTCTTATATACGACAGAATTTTCCCTTCTGACAGAGAACTTTTTTTTCAATCTTTGGTAAAAGCACGCAGGGAAGTAAAGCCTTGGGAAATAGAGTTTAGAGCTGTCTTACCAAAAAAAGGCTTGCGCTGGTTTAAAATCTCCTCAAAAACAGAAAAGTCAATTGCTGATAGCGTTAGCTTTTTCGGGCACGTTTCTGATATTACCGAGCTTAAAGATAAGGAAGAAAAATTGCGTATTTCCGAAGAACGATTTCAATTTGCCCTTGATGCCTCGACGGTTGGTGTTTGGGATTGGGATATGGTAACTAATAGTGTTTTTTATTCTTCATTGTCCCTTAAAATTCTGGAGTTAGAGTCTACAGATATCTTTGATGATCCCGAACGTTGGGATAAAATTGTTCATCCGGATGATCTTCCAAAATATTATTCTGATATACAGGAGCATTTTGATAATAAAATACCTTATTACGAAAACTACCATCGTGTAATGACTTCGAGTGGTAATTACAAATGGATTCTCGATCGTGGAAAGGTGATTAAACGTGATGAAAACGGAAAACCATTGCGTGTGTTAGGAACGCATACAGATGTTTCTTTGCAGAAAGAAAAAGAGTTAGAGATTATAAAAACGATGAAATTATACAGCGACCAGAACAGTCGTTTGTTGAATTTTTCACATATCGTTTCTCATAACTTAAATACGCAGGCCGGAAATATTAAATCAATTTTAGACTTTATTGATGCCGATGTTGATAAACAAACTGTCGATGAAATGTTAGTGCATTTAAGGACAGTTTCTAATGATTTGAATGACACTATTTCAAATTTGACACAAATCGTAAAAACACAAAGTAATATTAATATTGCCGTTGTGCCATTGAAACTTTGTGAATATATCGAAAAAACAATCACCACGATAAAAGGATATGACAAGCAAAAGAATGTTGTAATTGTAAATAATGTCCCGAATTATTTGACTATTAATTTTAATCCCGCTTATCTTGAAAGTGTTTTACTAAATTTTACAACGAATGCTATAAAATATGCTCATCCGGATCGCGATCCAATTGTTGTATTCGATTTCGGTATTGAGCAGGAAGGTCAAAAATCATTAAAGATTACAGATAATGGTTTAGGTATCGATTTAGCCATTCATGGCGATCTTTTATTCGGAATGTATAAAACCTTTCATAAGCACGAAGAAGCACGCGGAATTGGCTTGTATATTACCAGAAATCAAATAGAAGCGATGAAAGGAACTATTTCGGTTGAAAGTGAAGTAGGAGTGGGGACAAGTTTTAAAATTGTATTCGGCGATCTATAAGAGTTGAAATTTAGTATAAAAACAATAAAGGCTATCTTTTTCAAGATAGCCTTTATTGTTTTTATAAAGAATGGAGATTACTTCGCGATATTAACGGCTCTTGTTTCTCTAATAACTGTTACTTTAACCTGACCTGGATAAGTCATTTCTGTTTGGATTTTTTGTGAAATCTCGAAAGATAAGTTTGCTGCATTATCATCAGAAACTTTTTCGCTTTCTACAATTACACGAAGTTCTCTACCGGCCTGAATTGCGTAAGCATTTTTCACACCTGTAAATCCGTAAGCTACTTCTTCAAGATCTTTCAAACGTTGGATATAAGAATCTAAAACTTGACGTCTTGCACCTGGTCTTGCACCTGAAATAGCATCACAAACCTGAATAATCGGAGATAACAATGATTTCATTTCGATCTCATCGTGGTGAGCTCCAATCGCGTTACAAACTTCTTCTTTCTCGCCATATTTTTCTGCCCATTGCATACCTAATAAAGCGTGTGGTAAATCACTTTCAGTGTCTGGCACTTTACCAATATCGTGAAGTAAACCAGCTCTTTTAGCTAGTTTTACATTTAAGCCTAATTCGGCTGCCATGATACCACAAAGTTTAGAAACTTCTCTTGAGTGTTGTAGTAAGTTTTGTCCGTAAGAAGAACGGTATTTCATTCTTCCCACAACTTTAATTAATTCAGGGTGTAATCCGTGAATTCCTAAGTCAATTACAGTACGTTTACCTACTTCAATAATTTCATCATCAATTTGTTTAGCTGTTTTAGCAACAACTTCTTCAATTCTGGCCGGGTGAATACGTCCGTCAGTTACTAATTTGTGCAATGACAAACGTGCGATTTCTCTACGAACAGGATCAAAACAAGAAAGAATGATAGCTTCCGGTGTATCATCAACAATGATTTCAACTCCGGTTGCAGCTTCAAGAGCTCTAATGTTACGTCCTTCACGACCAATAATTCTACCTTTTACATCATCAGACTCAATGTTAAATACAGAAACGCAATTCTCTACTGCTTCTTCTGTTCCAACTCTTTGAATGGTGTTGATGATAATCTTTTTAGCTTCTTGCTGTGCAGTAAGTTTAGCCTCTTCAATTGTGTCCTGAATATGAGACATAGCTTTACTCTTGGCTTCGGCTTTTAAACCTTCCACTAACTGTTCTTTTGCTTCTTCTGCAGAAAGCCCTGAAATTACTTCTAATTGCTGTAATTGGCTTTTGTGTAATTTATCAACCTCCGCTTGTTTTTTGTCTAAAACATCAATTTTATTAGTGTATTCTAATGTTTTAGCTTCAAAATCATCGTTTACTTTCTTAGCCTTAGAAAGTTCATTTGATATTTGTGATTCTTTATCGCGAACTCTTTTTTCTACTTCAGCAACTTTCTTGTCTCTTGCTAAAATAACCTGTTCGTGCTCTGATTTTAATTCGATAAAACGTTCTTTTGCCTGAAGGATTTTATCTTTTTTAATATTTTCTGCTTCTAAATTAGCATCTTTTAAAATGGAAGAAGCTTCTTTTTTTGCGTTTTTAATAAGATTAGAAATATTACTTTTTTCGATAATTTTAGCTATTCCAAAACCTGCTGCAATACCTATTATACCTGAAATGATGATCGTTATGATGTCCATGTTTGTTTAAATTTATATATAAAAAAAGCCTACATTAATTGCTTGAATAAACTCGTAAAGACAAGTTTTGAGCTAACTCACTGTTCAAGTTTTCCCAATAAAATCGGGACGTACTATAGTAGCGACGATTCACTCACTTTAATTTGTTAGTGTTGAGTTTACCAATTGTGAACTAATGTAGGCAGTATCTTAGTTTCTGTAAAGAACGTTTAATTTTCGAGATATTGATCTAATAGCGAATTTAATCTTTTAATTCTTTCGATGGTTTCTTCGCCATCAATCGCGTTGTCAATTTGTTTTTGTTCAACCTGTGATGCAAATTGTAGTGCACACATAGCCAATACATCTTGTTTGTCACGAACCGCGTAACTTTCTTCGAATTGCTTTATCATAGCATCAATTTTCTTAGAAGCACTTCTAAGTCCTTCTTCCTGAACAGGTTCAACCGTTAAGGGGTAAACGCGGTCTGCAATTGATATTTTAATTCTAAGCTTTCCGTCCATGTTTTTCTAATCTGATAATTGCGCTATACAGTAATCAATTTCGCGAATTAATGAATTTATTTTAAGCTTTGTCTCTCTCTTGTTATTGTCGCTGCCGAGCAACGAATTGGCTATTTTAAGTGTGTCATACTGCTTTTTCAAAGCCTCCATTTCTTCAGATTGTTTCTGGATGATTTGCGCAGCTTTGGCTAATTGTAATCGTAATTCCTGATTGTTTTTCTCCAGGCCTTTTGATTTTTCAAAAAGCTTTTCGACTTTATATTCAAGAGTATCAATTATTTCTGCAATTACACTCATTATAAATCCTATTCATTACTTAATCATACAAAGTTAGTATTCCTTTTTATTAATGCAATTTTTTATCGATTTTTTTGCATTAAAAATAGACAAATAAATGAAATTCAATCAATTGTATTTTTGTCTTAATTATCGTCGGATTTCGCCTGTTATTTTTTTATCTTAGCAAAAATGTTCCTTATGAGATTTTCAATACTTACCCTTTTATTTTGCCAATTTATTTTTGCCCAGACGCAATATCCTACAGATTATTTTGCTCCGCCACTTGATATTCCGATGCAGCTTTCGGGGAATTTTGGGGAGTTGAGACCAAATCATTTTCATGCCGGCTTTGATTTAAAAACGAATCAAAGGGAAGGTTTAAATGTTTATGCAATTGCTGAAGGATATGTGTCAAGAATCAAAATTTCGACTTTTGGTAACGGAAAATGTATTTATATCACACATCCAAACGGATACACTTCCGTATACGGACATTTGCAAACTACACTTGGAGCCATTCAGGAGTATGTTCAGAAAACACACTACAAAGAAAAAGCATTTGAAATTGAAATGTTTCCAAAACCGGGAGAATTACCGGTTACAAAAGGGCAGTTAATTGCACTTTCGGGTAATACGGGCTCCTCTGAAGGACCGCACCTGCATTTTGAAATTAGAGATACAAAATCGGAATTTGTTATTAATCCAATGTTCTTTGGATACGATAAAAATATAAATGACACTAAAAAACCAACCATTTCGAGTTTGTACGTTTATCCGATGGATAACACAACGGTGAATCAATCGAAACAACCCTTGTTGTTAAATCTTGCGCTTCAGAAAGACGGAACTTATCTCGCAAGTAAAGTAAAAGCTAATGGAAAAATTGGTTTCGGAATCAATGCTGTTGATTTCGATAATGTTTCCGGAAATAGAAATGGCGTTTTTAATGTGTCGACTTTCGTTAACGGAGATCCAAATTACAATTATAAGTTTAATACGTATTCGTTTGATGAAATGCGTTATATAAATGCTTTGATCGATTATGGCAGATATAAAAAATCAGGCCAGCGCGTGCAAAAGCTTTTTATGAAAACACCTTTTGCATTAAGTATTATAAAAACCGATTCGCTTCGTGGAATTATTCCGGTCGAGCCGAATTTAGCTTCAACATATCGTATTGAAGTTTCGGATTATTTTGGAAATTTAAGCGCCATTACGATTCCAATTGAATTTGATGCAGCAACTCCAATCATAAACGAGGTCCCTGAAACTTCAAAATATTTTATAAAAGTCAATAAAGATTACAATTTTGAAAAGGATAATATGTCGGTATTTTTTCCGGCAGGAACTTTTTATGATGATTTCAATCTGA
The DNA here is from genome assembly GCF_015351595.1 of Flavobacterium sp. LC2016-12. GTDB lineage: Bacteria > Bacteroidota > Bacteroidia > Flavobacteriales > Flavobacteriaceae > Flavobacterium. Next base: position 46,602 of record NZ_JADKPT010000012.1, read on the forward strand.
ATTTTGATGTAAAGAATAACAAAATTTATATTCATGATGACGTAGTTCCGGTTCATTCCAATTTTACAATTACAATAAAAGACAGTACTTATTCAGAAGCGTTACGGGATAAAGTTTTTATAGGAAGAAGCGGTAGTTATAATGCAACTACAAGAAAAAATGATGTTTTTACAGCCAAATCCAAAACTTTAGGACAATTTGGCTTGGTACTCGATACAATTGCGCCGGTTATTAAAATCGCAAAACCAATTGAGGGTAAATCGGTCAGCGATAAAACAATTCAGTTTACAATAAGTGATAGTTCGTCCGGAATTAAATCCTATAACGGATATTTAAACGGAGATTGGGTTTTGTTTGAATATGATAACAAAACCAGAAAAATAACCCACAAGTTTGATGATGCTTTATTAGCGGAAGGAGAAAATGATTTAAAAATTGAAGTGATTGATAATGTGGGTAATTCTGCTATCTTTGAAACTCGTTTTTTTAGAAGCCAACAAAAATAAAACCACAACATTTGAGCTATCGTCAATTAATATTTGTTTTCCTTTTTCTAAGCAGTTGTGTTTCATTTGCTCAGAATGCACATGTAAAAGGTATTATTTTAGATCAGGAAAATCGTCCGGTTTCAGATGTAAATATTACAGCTTTAGTGAATGCTGCCCAGTCAGATTCAAATGGTTTTTTTGAAATTGAAATTCCTTCCAATAAAAAAATATCACTGATTTTTACTCATATTTCTTTAAAAATGATGAGCCTGACGGTGAATTTAAAACCGAACGAAGTTTTCGTTTTTAATCCTGTTATGAGTAATTCTGAAGAACAAATGGGCGAGGTGTTCGTATCTTCTAAAAATAAAAAACGAGTTCAGGGAATTACGACAATTGATGTTGCAACGATCAAAAAGATTCCAGGAGCAAATGCCGGTATAGAAAATATTCTAAAAACGTTGCCTGGAGTAAATTCTAATAACGAATTGAGCACACAATATGCAGTTCGTGGTGGTAATTATGATGAGAATTTAGTTTACGTAAATGAAGTCGAAGTCTATCGTCCGTTTTTAATTCGTTCCGGTCAACAAGAAGGTTTAAGTTTTACAAATACTGATTTGGTACAGAATGTAGATTTCTCTGCCGGAGGATTTGAAGCTAAATTTGGAGATAAATTATCATCTGTCTTAGACATTACTTATAGAAAACCAACTCAGTTTGGCGCTGCTTTTGAAGCTAGTTTACTTGGGGCAAGTGCAGCGGTTGATTTGGTTTCTAAAAATAAAAAATGGTCAGCCGTAACCGGAATTCGTTATCGAAACAATAGTTTGCTGGTGAATAGCCAGGATACTGAAACAAATTATACGCCAACTTTTGCTGATGTTCAAACGAATATTACCTATGATATTTCTAAAAAATGGCAAATGAGTTTTTTAGGAAATATTTCTCAGAATAAATATTTGTACCAGCCTTTGACCCGCGAAACGAGATTCGGAACAATAGACCAGCCAATGGAGCTGAATGTCTATTATGAAGGACAGGAAAAAGATCAATATGATACTTATTTTGGAGCACTGAAAACTACTTATAAAGTTACTCCTGATTTTACTTTAAAGTTGATAGGTTCGTTATTTCATACAAAAGAACAGGAACACTTTGATATTTTGGCGCAATATCGTTTAGGTAATGTTACGGATGAAGGAGAACCGGAGGCAATTGATTTTACGAGAGGAATTGGTTCTCAGCTCAATCACGCCCGAAATGATCTGGATGCCTTAATTGCAAATATTGAAATCAAAGGATTTAAGGAATGGAAAAATGACAGTCAGCTAGAATTTGGTTTAAAATATACCAGAGAATCTATTCGTGACAGAGTTGTGGAGTGGGAAGTAATTGATTCGGCCGGATTTTCTATAAATCCACCTTTGATTATTTTGCCCAAAAATAATCAGCCGTATCAGTCGTATACCGGACCACTTTTGCCTTATCAGGATATTCGTGCAACAAATTTTAATACGGTAAACAGACTTGCAGGTTATGCGCAATGGAATCAGAAAACTGCAATTGGTTCAAATCAGGTTTGGTATCATGTTGGAGCGCGTTTTCAAAGTTGGAATGTATCCGGAGCAGCTGTTGAAGGTAAAAATCAGACCGTTTTTAGTCCGCGTGCACAATTTGCTATAAAACCGGATTGGGACATGGATATGGTTTTCAGACTCGCAGGAGGGATTTATTATCAGCCACCTTTTTATCGAGAGCTTCGCGATGTAAATGGAGTAGTGAATCCTAATGTGAAAGCGCAAGAATCAGTTCATATCGTTTTGAGTAATGATTATAACTTTAAAATGTGGGATCGCCCTTTTAAATGGGTGACGGAAGTCTATTATAAATCACTTTCTGATGTGAATGTATATTCGATCGACAATGTTCGAATTCGATATATCGCCAATAACAATGCAACTGCATATGCACAAGGTTTAGATTTTAGATTGAATGGAGAATTTGTTCCGGGAACCGAATCGTGGGTTAGTTTTGGTTATTTGAAAACCGAAGAGAACTACGAAAATAGAGGTTACATTGCCAGACCAACAGACCAGCGGTTAAAATTTGCCATGTTGTTTCAGGATTATATGCCGAATATTCCAAGTGTAAAATTGTATCTGAATTTAGTGTACAATACTGGCCTGCCAGGCGGTGCGCCAGCCTATTCAGATCCGTATTTGTATCAAAACAGATTAAACGATTACAGAAGGGCAGATGTTGGTTTTGCTAAAGTTTTCGTTGATGCCAGTACCAAAACCGCTAAAGCAAATTGGTTAAAAGGTTTTAAAGAATTATCCGTTGGATTTGAAATTTTCAACCTTTTCAATAATCAAAACGCAATTACCAATACATGGGTTCGTGATGTGTATTCTAAAAACCAATACGCGATTCCAAATTATATGACTTCGAGAGTTTTTAATGTGAAAATTAATGCCAGGTTATAGAGAAATAAGTGAAGTTAAAAATAAACTTCGGCAATAAGAAAAGAGTTTCTTGCGTTTTAAAAATGAGATTATATTGTCATTTTGAGAAAATTCAATAACAATAAATAATACAATCAAAAATACTATATTTGATATTCCAATATAATTAGCATAAATGAAAAACTATCTAAAATATATCGCCTTAGTAATCATCGGAACAGTAGTGAGTTGTAAAGATGATGCTCAGAAACCGAAAGTAATTTATGATGCTTCAAATAAGGCAAAAGTGTTAACTAAAACCGATTCTACACAAATTGAAGTGGCAGACTTGCCTATTCAGATGGAGGGAACGAATTATTTAATTCATCCTGTTGGAGATCTAAGGGTTTTTGAAAAAGGAACAAAAGCACGTTATGGTTCTTCTAGTGTGAATGATGTGAGTTTTACTATTTCAAATTTAGGAGAATTTGAAATAACTGGTTATTTACAAAACCTGAAATTTCAAAGAGTAGACTCCGATTCTATTCGTCCTCTTTCTGATAAGCCTGTTTTAATCTTAACTGCTACTTATTTAAAAACAGTTGCAGATCGTACTATAAATAAAATTATGGTCTATACTTTAACGGATTCTGATACGAATAAAGATGGGAAAATAGACACAGGTGATATTAAAACTTTGTATTTAAGTGATATAAGCGGAGAGAATTTCACTAAAGTTTCGCCTGATCTTCAGGAATTAGTAGATTGGAATTTGATCGAATCTAAAAATCGCATTTATTTTAGAACTATTGAAGATACCAACCAAAATGGACAATTCGATAAAAACGATGTGTTGCATTACAACTACATTGATTTAATGTCTAAAAAATGGGAAGTTAAAAATTATAAACCGATCTAGAATCTTAGATTGTTGATTTTAGATTTTAGATTGAAAATATTATAAAAAGCCATTAAAGTAAAATTTTTAATGGCTTTTTTATTTTGATAAAGAGCCGCTAGGCTCAATAAATTTTGTAGGGCTGGACTTCAGTCCAGTTTATAGATAATGTTTTAATTAGATCAAAATATCGCTTTCCAAATCTGATTTTTCTATTTCAAAACCAAATCCCAGGCGTTCTACCAATTCAATAACGAGTTTTTTATACCAGTTTTCAGATTTTGGATGAATGTATATCTTTTCAATCAATTGATTGATGTCAACATTTATTTTCAAACCGTCGTTTAGTTTTATAGTGCTTTTTGACGTGTCAGTTAGAATTCGAACTTCACGTTCGTACTGAAAGCTTTTTCGTTTAAATAAAAACGGAAAGAACAAATCGTCAAACGGAATGTATTCTTTTCTGTAGTCTATATAATTTACTTCACCAATATATTGATCAAAATTGTTTTCTGGTTTTACCGCTTTTTGTAATCTTCCAATTGTCGACTGAATTGCTAAACCTTCACTGTTTTGCGTAAAAATTTGCCACATGGCAAACGATTCGTATTCATTGATATGCCAACTGCTAATAGCAACTTGTTCGCGCTGTGTTTTGTAATATTTTAAAAAGTCGGGATTATCAATGGCTAGTTTCTTGATCTCTTCAAAAGTAGGTTCACTAAACGTGCCCTCATACTGATCTTCGAATTTATCAGAACGGGACATGAATAACTTTTTCGAAAGTAGTAAATCAAGAAATTTAGATAGGTCAAGGTATTTCCAGACAATAGTATCGGGGTCGTCAGGAAGTTTTATGTTTGGATTATTAAGATACATTTTTAGAAAATTAAATAATCTACCTAAAGTTAGAAAATTAAACACAGATTAAAGAAATTAAATATAGTTTTAATATTTCCTTAATCTGTGTCTGTATGAATAAGATCTTTATTTAAATCTTAAGACTCGAAAGATTGCATAGTAACTAATTTGTTATAAGTGCCGTTATGCGCTATTAATTCGTCGTGTGTTCCTTGTTCAACGATTTTTCCTTTTTGCATTACAATGATCACGTCTGCTTTTTGAATGGTTGAAAGTCTGTGTGCAATTACAATAGAAGTTCTGTTTTGCATCATATTCTCCAAAGCAACCTGAACAAATTTTTCGCTTTCGGTATCCAGTGCAGATGTAGCTTCGTCTAAAATCATAATTGGAGGATTTTTTAATACCGCCCTGGCAATAGATAAACGTTGTTTTTGTCCACCTGAAAGTTTGTTTCCGCTGTCACCAATATTAGTGTAAATTCCTAAAGGAAGATCTTTTACAAATTCAAAAGCATTTGCAATTTTTAAAGCTTCAATAATTTCATCATCAGTAGCGTCTAATTTTCCTAAAGCGATATTAGCTTTGATGGTGTCATTAAATAGAATGCTGTCTTGTGTAACCAATCCCATTAAACTACGCAGTGATTGTAAATTCATGTCTTTGATGTTGATTCCATCAATCGAAATCGTTCCGTCATTCACATCATAAAAACGGGTAAGTAAGTTTGCAATAGTACTTTTTCCACTTCCGGACTGTCCAACCAAAGCAACAGTTTGGCCTTTTTTAATTTCAAGTGAAAAGTCTTTCAGAACCGTTTCCTCTTCATACTTAAAATTAATTTTCTGAATGTTTATATTACTGTCAAAAGTTGTTTTTTCGATTGCATCAGGTTTTGAAACAATTGGGTTTTCCTGATCTAAAATTTCAAGAACACGTTCAGCAGCTGCGTTTCCTCTTTTTACTCCGTAAGAAGCTTTAGAAATTGCTTTTGCAGGTGTTAGAATATTATAAGCTAATCCCATATAGGCAATAAATGAAGGGCCGCTCAGCGTTTTGTCGATCAAAACCATTTGTCCTCCGTACCATAATAAAATGGCAATAACGGTAATTCCCATAAATTCACTTGCAGGAGAAGCTAAATTCTGGCGATTCCCAATGCTATTAGATAAAGTAAAAAAACGTTCAGTTGAATTTTGAAAAACTGTATTAAAGTAGTTTTCAGAATTATATCCTTTTACGACTTTCAATCCCCCAATAGTTTCTTCAATAGTAGATAAAAAAGTACCTTGTTCTTGCTGTGCTTTAGTCGATTGTTTTTTAAGTTGTTTTCCAATTAATGAAATAATGTAGCCTGATACAGGAATAAAAATAAAAACAAACAGCGTTAGTTTGGTGCTAATAATTAGCATTGTTGTTATGGTAAAAACTATAGTTAAAGGTTCTTTTACAATAAGTTCCAATATGGCTAAAAATGAGTTTTGAACCTCATTGACATCAGCAGATATTCTGGAAATAACATCTCCTTTTCTTTTCTCAGAATAAAAAGCTAACGGAAGTTCCAGTGTTTTTTTATACAACGCATTTCGCATATCTTTTAAAACACCATTTCGCAAAAAAGTGATGAAAAACATAGCTAAATAATCTGCTAAGTTTTTTAATAAGAAGATTGAAATTATAATCGCTACCATTATAGATAAAATGTAGCCCGGATCATGATTGCCTTTTGTTGTAGTGATATAATAGCTCAAATAATCCTCGCCATATTGCTGGAGTTTTAAAATTCCCTGATATACTGGTTTTACTTTTCTTGCCTTTGTTTGGTCAAATAACACCTGAAGCATTGGTATTAAAGCAACAAAAGATAGAGTGCTGAAAAGTGCATACAAAACATTAAAAAAGATGTTTAAGAATGCGTATTTTTTATAAGGATATATAAAAGGAACTATTTTTTTGAAATTACTCATTATGGGTCGTTATTTTACCATTAAAACCCGACAGTTTATTTGAAACAATGCCGGGTTTGATTGAAAAGGTATTTTTGTCTTTTTATTTCAACTGCATTCCTGCAATGATATTTTCTATTTTTTGATCTAAGAAACTTTCAGCTGCATCAAAATTTTCAACTGAATCTAATTCTGCATTAACACTAATGTAGAATTTGATTTTTGGTTCAGTACCACTTGGTCTTGCACAAATTTTAGATCCGTCTTCAGTATAATATATTAATACATTCGATTTCGGAATATCCATTACGGATTCTTCACCAGTCAATAGATTTAATGCAACTGATGAGTCGTAATCTTCAACCATAATTACTCTTTGACCACTGATTTCTTTCAAAGGGTTTTGGCGTAAATCAATCATCATCTGATTGATTTCTTCTAAACCTTCCATTCCTTTTTTGGTCAATGAAACCAAATATTCTTTGTAAAAACCATTTTCAACATAAAGTTGTAAAAGTTCTTTATAAACACTGCTTCCTGCAGCTTTTGCCTGAGCAGCAACTTCACAAATCAATAAGGTAGCAGCAACGGCATCTTTATCTCTAACAGCATCGCCAACCATAAAACCAAAGCTTTCTTCACCGCCTCCAATAAATTGAAGTTCAGGGAAATCTTTAATCATTTTAGCAATCCATTTAAAACCGGTCAAACCCACTTTGCATTCTACACCATAACTTGTTGCCAATTCCATTATCATTGGAGTGGATACAATTGTAGAACCCACGAATTGTTTTCCATTAATTTTTCCAGCTTTTTTCCATTGTTTCAACAAGAAAGAAGTCATTAAAACCATGGTTTGATTTCCGTTCAATAAAATCATTTTGCCATCATTATTTCTAACGGCAACACCAAGACGGTCGCAATCAGGATCTGTTCCAACAACGATATCTGAATTTGTTTTATCAGCTAATGCTAAAGCCATAGTCAAAGCTTCCGGCTCTTCTGGATTTGGTGATTTTACTGTTGGGAAATCACCATCAGGGATAGCTTGTTCCGGTACAATATGTACGTTTTTGTAACCTGCCTGCGATAATGTATCAGGAATAGATTTTATTGAAGTTCCGTGTAATGATGTAAAAACAATCTGTAAATTATCTTTTGCTTCAGCCGGAGTATTGAAACTTGCATTTTCAATAGATGATTTCACAAAAGCCTTGTCGATTTCAGTATCAATATATTTAATTAGGCTTTCGTTTGCGTCAAACTTAATTTTGTCATAGCCTAAATTTTCAATTACGTTAATAATAGCAGCATCTTGCGGAGGTACAATTTGTCCACCATCTTCCCAGTATACTTTATATCCATTATATTCCGGTGGATTATGTGAAGCTGTTAATACAATTCCACACTGACAGCCTAAATATTTAAGTGCAAAAGACAATTCCGGAGTTGGTCGCAAATCTGAGAATAAATAAACCTGGATTCCATTTGCAGAAAATACATCTGCTACAACTTTCGCTAAAGTATTACTGTTATGACGACAATCATAAGCAATAACAACCTTTAAAGGTTGGTTTGGGAAAACTTCATGTATATAATCAGACAAACCCTGAGTGTTTTTTCCTAGCGTATATTTGTTAATTCTGTTGTTTCCAACGCCCATAACACCACGCATTCCACCAGTTCCAAATTCAAGATTTTTGTAGAAACTCTCTTCAAGTTCCTTAGGCGACGTTGTCATTAATTCTTTAACTGCCGCTTGTGTTTCTTTATCAAATGTTGGAGTCAACCATTCGTTTACAGCATTCAATATATTAGGTGCTATATTCATCATTCGTATCTTTTTATATTTAAATAATAATAATTTTCAGGAGCTGATCCTGCTGTCCACTATATCTTTTGCTTCCGCCGTGGCGGACACAAAAGGATGCCGTTCCCATCAGGGCTAGGCGTTTATGTTAAAAATTAACCTCTCTGGCAACCTTGTAACGTGCTTCGTTGCTTTTGGTACGTAAAATAATTTCGCCAAGAAAACCTGCCAAAAACAATTGTGTACCTATTATCATCGATGTTATTGATAAATAAAAATGCGGTCTTTCAGTAATTAAACGGCTGGTTTTATGAATAAACAATTTGTCTATTCCTAAGTATAAAGCTAATAAAAATCCAATCATAAACATAATGGATCCTAATAAACCAAATAAGTGCATCGGTCGTTTTCCAAATCTTGACAAAAACCAAATAGTTATCAAATCCAGGAAACCGTTAATAAAACGATCCATCCCGAATTTCGTTTCACCATATTTGCGAGCTTGGTGAATTACAACTTTTTCTCCAATTTTATTAAAGCCGGCATTTTTTGCTAAAACCGGGATGTATCGGTGCATCTCGCCAGATACTTCGATGTTCTTTACAACCGTATTTTTGTAAGCTTTTAAGCCACAGTTAAAATCATTCAATTCAACTCCTGAAGTTTTTCGGGCAGCCCAGTTAAATAATTTTGAAGGAAGATTTTTTGCCACAACAGAATCGTAGCGTTTCTTTTTCCAGCCTGAAACCAAATCAAATTTTTCTTTGGTAATCATTTCGTATAATCCTGGAATTTCGTCCGGACTATCCTGCAAATCGGCATCCATGGTAATGATAACATCACCTTTTGCTTTGGCGAAACCAGCGTGCAAAGCCTGCGATTTTCCAAAATTCTTCATGAAACGAACTCCTTTTACATTCGGGTTCTCGTTTGAAAAACTTTCAATAATATTCCAAGAATCATCCGTACTTCCATCATCTACAAAAATGATTTCATAAGAGTAATTGTTAGATTGCATCACTTTAATAATCCACGAATAGAGTTCTTGAAGTGATTCCTCCTCGTTTAGAAGCGGTATAAGTATAGATAAATTCATTTATTTTTTTATTCTTGTGTAGTTTTGCTTTTGAAAAATGCTGCGAAAATTAAACCAAAAATGGCACTGATTACAATTGCAAAAACAGACCCTTTCAATAATTCTAAAGTCGAATATGGATTGCTTAGTTTCATTTTGGCAATAGTTTCGTTAATGGCTGATGCTGGAGTTCCAAATTTTTGCATCATCCCAACGGTATATTTAATCATTAATTCGCTTAAAGTGTCTTTCGCGCCTGGGTCAATAACATTAAATAGAATAATATTAAAAAAAGTAGAAATCAGAATCCCGATTACTGCAGCAATAAAATAAGTTGTAAAAGCTTCTTTAAAGCTAAAAACGCCATTTAACTCTTTCTTTGTTTTAGAAAGCAAAATGATAGAAATAGTTAAACTAATAGCGATTCCTAACAATCCCATCCACCATGCTGTGAACAAATTTAAATCAACCGCATATATGGTAGCAGTTATTAAAGCAGATGCAATTCCAATTATTACACCGTAAGTAATCCCGTTCTTTTTTATAACTTCATTAATCATATTTCTATATGTTTTAAAATTAATCCACAAATATAGCAATTCCCAATATAATCGGGGATAAAAAAAGCTTTTTGAATTTTACTAAAAAAAATGAGCTAAATGTTTGTTTATTAAAAAAGAATTGTAAATTTGCACACTCAAAAATAATTAAATTTTTAAACAAAAAAGAGTAGCCTTTGTTTACACCTTTTTCTAACCATGGAAAAGCTTCAAAATAAAAATACTCTAAACAATAAATAAAAGAAAAGATGAAAAAAGGAATCCACCCAGAAAATTACAGATTAGTTGCATTTAAAGACATGTCAAATGACGAAGTTTTTATTACTAAATCTACTGCAGATACAAGAGAAACAATTGAAGTTGACGGAGTTGAGTATCCAGTTGTAAAAATGGAGATTTCTAGAACATCTCACCCTTTTTATACTGGTAAATCTAAACTTATCGATACTGCAGGACGTATTGATAAATTCAAAACTAAATATGCAAAACACGTTAAAAACTAATAACTGTTTTTATTCATACAAAAGCCTTCCAATCGGAAGGCTTTTTTTATGCGCTATTCTCAATTTTGGTGTTGATTTAGTAAATGTGTCATTTATTTAAACCAATAAAATATTTGTAACTTTGACCTCGATAACCAAATCAAGATTTTAACAAGTACCAAATTTTTTTATTTATGAATTATATTCTTTTTGACGGTCCAGTCCGGAATGCTTTATTGCCTTTTACTTTTACAAGGCCAGTGGCTGATATTTTAATCGGAATTATGACGATTCGTCAAAAATGGGAAGCGCGTTTGGGCTCAACCATAACAACTATTACTGAAGATTACTTATCTGTCAAGTTTCCGATGGTGGAAATGGAGGAAAATGTGATGATAAATGCGGCGTATTTACCAAATGATACGCTTGCTGAAATGGTTTCAGATTTAAAAGAAAATCAGGCAATCTTTAAAGGAGAAGATGTAATTGCTTTTTTTGCAACAGAAAACCAGGAAGAAGTTGATTTCGATTCGTATGAAATTATTCAATATAACGATGATTGTTTGACAGTTGAACATACCTGGGATATTTTCTCAAAAAATGATGCTGCCATTCGTGCTGATTTTGCTTTCTTAACAGAAGATAGAAAATCTCAGTCAATCCCAAAAAGTGTAAATGTTATTGCTCCGGAAAATATTTTTATTGAAGAAGGTGCAAAATTGGAGTTTGTAACGCTGAATGCTTCAAACGGGCCTATATATATAGGTAAGAATACCGAAATTATGGAAGGAACGGTAATTCGCGGCCCTTTTGCTTTATGCGAAAATGCGCAAGTAAAGCTGAATGCTAAAGTTTATGGCGCGACAACTGTTGGTCCGGGATCAAGAATTGGTGGTGAAGTAAAAAATTCAGTTCTTTTTGCTAATTCAAATAAAGGTCATGATGGATTTTTAGGGGATTCAGTTCTGGGTGAATGGTGTAATATTGGAGCAGATAGTAATAATTCGAACCTTAAAAATAATTACGAAGAAGTAAAGTTGTGGAGTTACGAAACAGAAGGTTTTGCTAAAACCGGACTTCAGTTTTGCGGTTTGATGATGGGAGATCATAGTAAATGCGGAATCAATACGATGTTTAATACTGGGACTGTAGTAGGAGTGAGCGCTAATATTTTTGGAAGCGGTTTTCCTCGCAATTTTGTTCCGAGTTTTTCCTGGGGTGGAGCTGCAGGGTTTACAACTTACGTAACCAAAAAAGCTTTTGAAACGGCAAAATTGGTTATGGGACGCAGAAATATTGAATTCGACGAAACGGAATCTGCGATCCTGGAGCATATTTTTCAGGAAACAAAAAAATGGAGAAAAGATTAATTTAATTAGATAATGAGTCAATGTGTCAATTAGATAATTGAAAATATTTGCTCCGCAAAGTTTATATGCTTTGCGGAGTTTTTTTATGTTTAAAAAGCTTTTCGACTTTAAGGATAATTATCTAATTATCTAATTGCCAAATTATCTAATTAATCTATCTTTGCACCTTCAAAAAAACGCTTGCTAAGAAGTTTAATAATCTAAGCAGTCTAAAATCTAAAAATCTAAATGATTACAGTTAACGATATTTCGGTTCAGTTTGGTGGAACTACATTATTTAGCGATGTTTCTTTTGCTATAAATGAAAATGATAAAATTGCCCTTATGGGTAAAAATGGTGCGGGAAAATCGACACTTCTAAAAATAATTGCTGGTCAAAGCAAACCTTCTACCGGAAGTATCTCAACTCCAAAAGATGCTGTAGTGGCCTATTTGCCTCAGCATTTATTGACTAAAGATGGTTCGACTGTAATGGAAGAAGCATCAAAAGCTTTTGGTGAGATTTTTAAAATGAAAGCTGAAATCGATGAAATCAACGAACAATTAACGGTTCGTACTGATTATGAAAGTGATGAATACATGAAATTGATCGAAAGAGTTTCTGACTTAAGTGAGAAATATTATGCGATCGAAGAAGTAAATTACGAAGCTGAAGTTGAGAAAATTTTAGTTGGTTTAGGTTTTGAACGTGAAGATTTTACGCGTCAGACTTCTGAATTTTCAGGTGGATGGAGAATGCGTATCGAGCTTGCGAAAATCCTATTGCAAAAACCAGATTTAATTTTGCTGGATGAGCCAACGAATCACATGGATATCGAAAGTATTCAGTGGTTAGAAGAATTTTTATTAAATCAGGCTAAGGCTGTTGTGGTGATTTCGCACGATAGAGCGTTTGTAGATAATATTACAAATCGTACTATTGAGGTTACAATGGGAAGAATTTATGATTATAAAGCCAAATATTCTCACTACTTAGAATTAAGAAAAGATCGTCGTATTCATCAACAAAAAGCTTACGATGAGCAACAAAAAATGATTGCTGATAACAGAGCGTTTATTGATCGTTTTAAAGGGACATTCTCTAAAACAGATGCAGTTCAGTCTCGTGTTAAGATGTTGGAGAAGCTTGTTATTGTACAAGTTGATGAAGTAGATAATTCTGCATTAAAATTGAAATTCCCGCCAGCAGCACGTTCAGGACAATATCCTGTGGTTGTAAAAGATTTGTCTAAATCGTACGGAGATCATGTTGTTTTTAAAGATGCTAATATTGTTATTGAAAGAGGGCAAAAGGTAGCTTTCGTAGGTAAGAATGGTGAGGGAAAATCGACTATGATCAAAGCGATCATGAAAGAAATTGGTATCGATGAAGGAAGTGTAGATATTGGTCACAATTCTCAAATTGGATATTTTGCTCAAAATCAAGCTTCATTGTTAGATGAAAATGCTACGATTTTTGAAACTATTGATGCTATTGCGGTTGGAGATATTCGTACACAGATCAAAAATATTTTAGGAGCATTTATGTTTCAGGGTGATGATATTACCAAGAAAGTAAAAGTGCTTTCCGGTGGAGAGAAAACGCGTTTGGCAATGATTAAATTATTGTTGGAGCCAGTTAACTTATTAATTCTGGATGAGCCTTCAAATCACTTAGACATGAAAACTAAGGATATTATTAAAGATGCGTTACGTGATTTTGATGGGACATTGATCTTGGTTTCTCACGACCGTGATTTCCTTGACGGGTTGGCAACTAAAGTTTTTGAGTTTGGAAATAAAAGAGTGAAAGAGCATTTTGAAGATGTTGCCGGTTTCTTGGCGCATAAAAAAATGGATTCTATGAGAGAAATCGAAAAATAATTTTTCAATCTTTATAAAAAACGAAAAAGCACAAGTTAATTCTTGTGCTTTTTTATTTGGTGGAAAAAAAATCGCGAAATTTAAATTCTAATTCCCGGAGGAAGCAATTCTTTGTACTTTGGGTTTTTCTTGATAAAAAGTACAATTTTTGGATGAATTGGCATTAGTTTGAATTTTTTTTCGATCACAATTTCCATGATGCTTTTTAGTAATGCATTAATCAATTCTTGATTTTCAAAACCTTCAGGAGTGTTGATCTTGGTTAAGAAAATTTTCTTTTCCTGAAACGAATACTCAACAGAAATTAGTCCTTCAGGGGTTATGGTCTCAAATTGTCTTGCAAAAGTGTTGTCTTTGATTTCCATAATTGTTTCAATAGGTTCCATAATTTGACATGTTTTTGTAGGTTAAAAATGTTAATATAGATTCGGGTTTTAATTTGTTCAAAATTCTTTTGAAGAAGATTGAATGTGAATTATTTGGCATACAAAGGTAATCATTTGATTTTCAATATAAAATTATTTTTTCAAGTGCGGTTATGGTCGTGCTTTTGTAATTTTATTTGTTTTAATATTGAATTATGGTGTAAGATTTGCTGTGCATATTAGTAAAAAAAGTAAATTTAACTTGAAATTGAAATCTGTAATTAAAATTCCTTTTCCGGCAAATGAGTAAAATTCCTGTATATTTTATGCCTGGTTTAGCTGCCAGCTCAAGTATTTTTGAAAGAATTAAATTAGATGAAGCTGTTTTTGAAATGTGTTTGTTGGAGTGGGAGATTCCGCACCCTAAAGAATCGTTATCTGATTATGCACTGCGAATTACTAAAAACATCAAACATGAAAATCCGGTTTTGATTGGTGTTTCTTTTGGTGGAATTCTGGTTCAGGAAATGGCGAAACATATTCAGGTTCGGAAAATTATCATTATTTCGAGTGTTAGAAGTAATACGGAATTTCCAAGAAGAATGAAAATTGGAAAAACTACAAAAGCGTATAAGTTGATTCCGATGAAGTTAATTTTGAATATCGAAAATCTTGCGAAATATTCTTTTGGAGAAAAAATCAATAAACGTATTAAGCTGTACGAAAAGTTTTTGGCGATGCGAGATCTTAATTACTTGCAATGGGCTGTTGAAAATGTAATTTTATGGGATAGAAATCAGCGTGATGAAAACGTAATTCATATTCATGGAGATAAGGATGATGTTTTTCCTATAAAGTATATTAAGAGCTGTATTATTGTAAAAGGCGGTACGCATGTTATGATTCTCAATAAATATAAATGGCTGAATGAGAATTTGCCTTCGATTATATTGGAGGATTAGAAGTTTGTAAAATTCCAATTTTTAAATCCCAAATTCCAAATTCCAAACGATCATCGTTATGAGATCTTTGTCAAAGTTTAAAACTTTGACAAAGATTATACGCAATATTGTCATTTCGACCGAAGGGAGAAATCACACGGGTGGCTTGACAAAGATTGACGATTTTGATTGCGTAGCTTCTAGTGTGATTTGCTTCGCATGTCGCTATCGCTCAAGTCTCTCTTGGGTCAAAATTGACAAAAAAATAAGAATTAATAGTTGAAGGAGGTAAATCTTCTTTTGAAAATGAGTGTCCTAGCCCTGATAGAAGCGGTATCCTTTTATGGCGGGGTTCGCCATAAAAGATACAAGCGGATAGCAGGAATGGCTCCTAATTATTAATATTTAATTTAAAATAGTTTCGTTTGTTCGCTAGCACTCGCGTCCTTGTTTCAAAAAATCTAAAATCTAAACTCAAAAATCTAAAATAAAAAAAATCCCAAATACCATTAATTGGAATTTGGGATTTTATCCCGAGGCTTCGGGATTATAATTTAAAGAAGTTTAGATTTTCTTCATTTGCTCTTTCATCATTGTGATTTGTTCTTTCAGCATGCCTTGTTTGTCTAATTTCTTAGCTTCATTCAATAAATTAGTAGCTTCCAATTTTCTTCTGCGTGACATTGCAACTCCCGCAAGGTTTAATTTTGCTACTGCTAAATCCATATCCATAGATAAACCAAGTTCGATTGCTTTTTTAAAATGTTTCTCAGCCTGATTGATATTAGTCTGAGATAACATGATTCCATGTAGGTAATTAAAATATCCTTGTTGTTTTCTAACTAATACCGATTCCGGATTTTTGATGTATGCCAGCCAGTTTTTAGCTCCTTCGAAATCTTGTTTTCTTAATTTTAGGAAGGCTAAAAGGATAAATTCGTTTTTGAAATAAAGAAAAATAGGAATTGCCGTCAATAATATAAGGAAGATTCCATTCCCGATATTACTCTCCGTAAATTGCCAAACGCCAGCAACTACAAGAAGTCCGGCCAAAATAAGCTTAATATTTTTGTTAAACATAATAGATGTATATTTGTGCTTGCAAATATAGTAAAATGAATTAAAAATATTTTTATTAAAGTACTTGCCAGAAAAAAAAGTCTTTGTATATTTGCACTCGGTTTTAGAATAACGATATTCAAAAACAGAAAAGAGATATTAGATACCATTTTAAAGATACAAAGCAATGAGCAAAAGAACGTTTCAACCATCGAAAAGAAAAAGAAGAAATAAGCACGGATTTATGGACAGAATGGCTTCTGCGAATGGAAGAAAAGTTCTGGCGCGTAGAAGAGCAAAAGGAAGACATAAATTAACTGTTTCTAGCGAGCCTAGACACAAAAAATAATGTTTGTATAAACATACATAAGGCGATTACTTTTTTAGTATCGCCTTTTTTTATACCTTGTCGGTAAAAAAAGCTGCAACGTTCTAGTTTAGAATATACTACGAATGTTTTTTTAAGTACATTATATAACTACACAATACAAATACAATGCCTAAAGACACATCAATAAAATCAGTTTTAATAATAGGATCAGGTCCTATTGTTATTGGTCAAGCTTGCGAATTCGATTATGCAGGATCTCAATCTGCACGTTCTATTCGTGAAGAAGGAATTGAAGTTATCTTGATAAACTCAAATCCAGCGACTATTATGACGGACCCAACTATGGCCGATCATGTATATTTGAAACCATTAACTACAAAATCGATTATTGAAATTCTGAAGGAGCATCCACAAATTGATGCGGTTTTGCCAACAATGGGTGGACAAACGGCTTTGAATTTATGTCTGGAAGCTGATGAAAAAGGAATTTGGCAGGATTTCGGAGTAAGATTAATAGGTGTTGATGTAAATGCTATTAATATTACCGAAGACAGAGAGCAATTTAAACAATTGCTTCAAAAAATAAACGTACCTACTGCACCTGCAAAAACAGCTACTTCTTTCCTTGAAGGAAAGGAAATTGCTCAGGAATTTGGATTTCCATTAGTAATTCGTCCTTCTTTTACTCTAGGAGGAACGGGAGCGGCTTTCGTTCACAGCAAAGAAGAGTTTGATGAAAAACTAACCTACGGATTAGAAATGTCACCTATTCACGAAGTCCTAATTGATAAAGCTTTATTAGGATGGAAAGAATATGAATTAGAGCTTTTAAGAGATAAAAATGATAATGTTGTAATTATTTGTTCAATCGAAAATATGGATCCAATGGGAATCCATACCGGAGATTCGATTACAGTTGCACCAGCAATGACATTATCTGATACAACTTTCCAAAAATTACGTGACTATGCTATCTTAATGATGCGTAGTATCGGAAATTTTGCTGGAGGTTGTAACGTACAGTTCGCAGTTTCACCAGACGATAAAGAAGATATCGTAGCGATTGAGATTAATCCTCGTGTATCTCGTTCTTCTGCTTTAGCATCAAAAGCAACTGGATATCCAATTGCTAAAATTGCTTCTAAACTGGCTTTAGGATACAATTTAGATGAATTGCAAAACCAAATTACAAAATCGACTTCGGCTCTTTTTGAACCGACATTGGATTATGTTATCGTTAAAATACCACGTTGGAACTTTGATAAATTTGAAGGTGCTGACAGAACTTTAGGACTTCAGATGAAATCTGTTGGTGAAGTAATGGGAATTGGACGTTCGTTCCAGGAAGCTTTACACAAAGCGACGCAATCACTAGAAATCAAAAGAAATGGTTTAGGTGCTGACGGAAAAGGATATACCAATTACGAGCAAATTATCGAGAAACTGACTTTTGCAAGCTGGGATCGTGTTTTTGTAATTTATGATGCGATTGCAATGGGAATTCCATTGAGCCGTATTCATGAAATCACAAAAATCGATATGTGGTTCTTGAAACAATATGAAGAGCTTTATACTTTAGAGAAAGAAATTTCGAACTACAAAATTTCTAATCTTCCAAAAGAATTGTTGCTTGAAGCGAAACAAAAAGGTTTTGCTGACAGACAAATTGCACATATGATGAATTGTCTTGAAAGTGAAGTTCACACTTTACGTATGGACCAAAACATCAACCGTGTGTTTAAACTGGTTGATACTTGTGCAGCAGAGTTTAAAGCACAGACACCTTATTACTACTCAACTTTTGAGGCAGAAATTGAAAAAGCAAACGGCGAGCGTTATGTAGATAATGAAAGCATTGTTACCGATAAAAAGAAAATCATCGTTTTAGGTTCAGGACCAAACAGAATTGGACAAGGAATCGAGTTTGATTATTCTTGTGTACACGGAGTTTTGGCAGCAAAAGAATGTGGATACGAAACAATTATGATCAACTGTAATCCTGAAACAGTTTCGACTGATTTTGATACAGCAGATAAATTATACTTCGAACCAGTTTTTTGGGAACATATCTACGACATCATTCAGCATGAAAAACCAGAAGGTGTTATTGTTCAGTTAGGTGGACAAACGGCTTTGAAGTTAGCTGAAAAATTATCTAAATACGGAGTGAAAATCATCGGAACTAGTTTTGATGCACTTGATTTAGCAGAAGACAGAGGACGTTTCTCGGACTTATTAAGAGAATTACATATTCCCTTCCCGCAATTCGGAATTGCTGAGACAGCTGATGAAGCTTCTGCATTAGCAGATACTTTAGACTTCCCGTTATTGATTCGTCCTTCTTATGTATTAGGAGGTCAGGGAATGAAAATTGTAATCAACAAAAAAGAATTAGAGGAGCATGTTATCAATTTATTGAAAACGATTCCAGGAAATAAATTGCTTTTAGATCACTATTTAGCCGGAGCAATCGAAGCGGAAGCGGATGCAATTTGTGATGCTGATGGAAATGTTTACATCATCGGAATTATGGAGCATATTGAGCCTTGCGGAGTTCACTCTGGAGATAGTAATGCTACATTGCCTCCTTTTAACTTAGGAGAATTTGTAATGCAACAAATAAAAGATCATACCTATAAAATTGCGAGAGCTTTAAAAACAGTAGGTCTGATAAATATTCAGTTTGCTATTAAAGATGACACGGTTTACATTATCGAGGCAAATCCAAGAGCATCTAGAACAGTACCATTTATTGCAAAAGCTTACGGAGAGCCTTATGTAAACTACGCTACAAAAGTAATGTTAGGACACAATAAAGTAACAGACTTCGATTTTAATCCGCAATTAAAAGGATATGCGATCAAGCAACCAGTTTTCTCTTTCAGCAAATTCCAAAATGTAAACAAAGCATTAGGACCAGAAATGAAATCGACTGGTGAAAGCATCTTGTTTATTGATGACTTAAAAGATGATCAATTCTACGAGTTGTACTCAAGAAGAAAAATGTATTTGAGTAAATAAAACTCAGATTCTTATATAAAAAAGCTCCATGAAAATGGAGCTTTTTTTTCTTATTGTGATTTTAGGAAATTACTCATTAGAAAATGACATATTATCCCTTGTGTTTTTTTGTACTGAAATAGCACCAAACAACGCCAATAAAAATGCAAATGCATAAAAACCTTTTTCGCTTGGGAGAATAGTAGCATTCCAAAGTCCAACGACTAATAATACAATCGATAAAAGTGTACCAAACCAGCAAATGCCATAATAAATATCTGTTACAGGAAGTTTTTCAAGTCTGTCTCTAACGCTTTTTTGCAGCGAAACCACGGCAAATAATCCGAACATTAGAACTGTGAAATAATATCCTTTTTCGTTTAATAACATTTCAGCTCTGGCAAGTCCAACTATAAAACCAACTGTTCCAGCTCCAAGAGCTACCCAAGATGCCGCAATAAAGGCATTCGATGTTTTTTGTACCATATTTATTATTTTTGGTTAGATAACAAATATAGCTAAATTCAATTCACTTTAAAATAAATCGACCATTATTTTAGTAAGTTTAATCCTTCAATATTTAATAGAAAAAGCTCCAATTATTTGGAGCTTTTTCTATTAAAAGTAAGATGTATTATTTATTAGTGTTCATCAATTGCTGCAATGGCTTTAATTGTTCCATGTCAATTTTTGATTCTTTTAAAACAGACATTAAAGTTATAATGTTATTTGGGTTCATATTTTTTCCTAAAACACGAACTACTGCAAAACCATTTTCTTTTTTATTGGCAAAAACAACAAACTCTTCGATGTTGTCATCTGTACCAACGTAGCTTATAGAAGCACCGTCTTTACCTGAACCAAAAGACATTAATTTTTGGTATTTTGGATCTTTCAAAATTGCTTTAATTTTTGTTCTTTCTGTTTCAAATTGCGCCTGATTTTTGTCATTTGCTTTGAAAGCCAGTATGTTCATTTTATCAAAAGAATTTAAAGCTTCCGTTTGCTCTGCTGATAATTTTGTTTTTTCAATATTTAGAATACTTGGTGAAACATCAAGCGCAATAAAATCTTTATTATCGGTATTCTGTACAAAATATTTTTGCAATGAAGGTTCAGAATTACAACTCACTAAAGTTAGTAATACTAAAAGGGCCGAGGTAAAAACGTTAAGTCTCATGATTATTTTTTGCCTTTAGTGGCTTTTTTTAAGTCAGAACCACCAGGAAGTTTCATCTTATCTGTTAGTACTGAAATTTCGTTGATGTCAAAATTACCTGTTAAAGATAATAAAACCGTTTCGTCACCTTTAGCGCCGTCAACATACATCAATAATTCTCTTACCTGAGAGTCTGTTGCTCCAGATTTCACTGATATTTTTACGTTTCTGCCGCCATCATTGATTCTCATTAATTCTTCTAAACCGGCTGTTTTAACATATTTATCTGCTGAAGCTTTCATATCAGCTTCGATTTTAGGATTTTTTGTTGTGAACACTTTTAAGTAGTCTAATTTTTTAATCAGACTGATGTATTGTTGCATTTCTTTATCAGAAGCATCAACCTTTACTTTGCTCATTAAATCGAACATTTTTTTGTTTACTATTACTGACGTTACATCGTCCTGACCATCAAATTTGTCAAATGCTCCCTGAGCATAAAAAGCGGTGCTAATGAATGCGAAAACTAGTGTTATGATGAAATTTTTCATTTTGTTTATTTTTTTGATTGATTTAATTACTGTTTAAAAATTTTGTTTTTTGATTGTTCATATTCCTGAATGTATTGTACACTTCCAATACCTACATTCACATTGTTTGATAATAAGGCCAAAGCTTTTTGCGTTGCGGCAAGGGCTTCTTCCGGATTATCATAGGTTCCTAATTCTGATTGCGCTACAACCGGAGCTGTAGTTTTTTGGCTTGCAAAATAAAAGGTTCCTATTCCTAGTAAAACAACAGCAGAAGCTGCAATTGATAACCACGCCACATTTCGTTTCTTAGTTTGTAGTGGTATTTCCTGCGTCGTTTTTTGTTGTTTTACCTGAGAGAAATAACCAAACATTGGTTTATACTGCTCTAAATGCTGCGCAACATTCGGTGAAGAAAAATATTCTTTTAATTGGTTTTCTTCGGCAATAGTAGTTTCTCCCTGAAAGTATTTTTCTAATATATTTTCTATTTTATCTAATTCCATAACTGTGTGTATTAACCATTGATTCTCTTATTTTTTTTCTCGCTCTCGAAAGTGCTACCCGAATAGCTGTTTCATTCATGTTGACAATTTTCGCAATTTCATCAAATTCATATTGCTCAACATCACGAAGCTGAATTAATATTTGGAGTTGCTCGGGCAACTGATTTATAATTTTTTCTACCCATTCCAGACTATTAGAATCTTCCAGTTTTTTATCTAATTGTGGTTCACGATCTGTATAATTATTATGAACTATTTTTAGATTTCCGGCTCTTTTGGATTTTAACTGATCCAGACAATAATTTTTGGTCATTGTCATTGCAACAGCTTCAATGTTATTATAGGCGTCTAAATTTTCTTTTTTGTTCCATAATTTCACCATTACTTCCTGAGTTGCATCTTCAGCTTCTTCAGTACTGGTCAATAATCTTTTTGCCAGACGAAAAACTTTGTCTTTAAAAGGATTAATCAATTCTATAAACGCAACTTGATTCATAATTGGTTATTTGTTGGTTTTTGGTCGGTTATAAGTTATTCGTTTATTGTGATTTAGTTAATTAATCAGTATTTACAAGTAAGCTTATATAGTCAAGACGAGGCACTATTATTTTTGTTACAATGGATTTGTATTTTTTTTAAGAAAAGATAATAGAGTTAAAACTAAAGGTAGTATTTTTACGTTAATAAAGTATTGAATACTACTACACCTAAATATATGAAAACAATATTAAAGAGTTTATTGCTTGTATTTTTGCTTGCATTCGCTTTGCAATCTTGCGAGGATAATGATGATGTTGATGCGCCTGCAAATCTGCAAGTAAATGATTTTGTCTGGAAAGGATTAAATGAAGTTTATTTATGGCAATCAGATGTTCCTAATTTAGCTGATGATCGTTTTGCCAATCAAGAAGCTCGTAACTCATTTTTGTCCGGATATTCTAAGCCAGAGGAATTATTTGAAGATTTATTGAATAAACCTGTTAGCAAATATCCTATTAATGCAATTGATCGTTTTAGTTGGATTGTAGATGATTATACTGTTTTGGAACAAGAACTTAACGGAATTTCAAAAAACAATGGAGTAGATTTTAGATTAAGCAGAGTCTCTGAGGGATCTAATGATGTCGTAGGTTATGTGCGATATATTATTCCTAATTCTGATGCTGCATCTAAAGATATTAAAAGGGGTGATTTATTTACGAGTGTAAATGGTACAAAACTTACGGTTTCAAACTACGAATCGTTATTACTGAACCCTGATAGTTACACTTTAAACTTTGCAGATTATACTGGCTCCGGATTTGTTTTAAATGGGAGATCAGTTGCTTTAACCAAAACTGTTTTAGAAGAAAATCCAATATTAATTAGTAAAGTAATAACTTCAGGAGGGCATAAAATTGGTTATGTAATGTATAACGGTTTTTACGCTGACTATGATATTAAATTAAATCAGGCTTTTGGAGAGCTAAAAGCACAAGGTGCAACAGACCTGATTTTAGACTTGAGATATAATGGTGGTGGTTCAGTTCGTTCTTCAACGCGTTTGGCAAGTATGATTACCGGGCAATTTGAAGGGAAAATATTTTCAAAAAGACAGTATAATTTGAAACAAATGGCAGGAATGACTGCTGATGATTTGGAGTTTTTAAATGAAAGATTTGTAAAAGATATCGACGGAGCTGCTCTTAACAGTTTAAAATTAAATACAGTTTATGTTATTACAACTTCTAATACCGCATCAGCAAGTGAATTGGTGATAAACGGGTTAAAACCATATATTAATGTTGTTCAGATTGGCGAAACGACAATTGGTAAAAATGTTGGTTCGTTTACAGTTTATGATTCACCTACATTCACTAAAACAAATGTGAATCCAAATCATAAATATGCGATGCAGCCGTTAGTTTTTAAAATTTCAAATTCTGCTGATTTTGGAGACTATACAGCCGGGTTGCCGCCAACATATGTACAGAATGAGTTTGTTAGTACTTATGGTGTTTTAGGAGATCCGGGAGAGCCATTATTAAATTTGGCGATATCTAAAATTACAGGTGCTACAGCTAAAAAGGTTAGAATAGACGAAAATTTAATCTTGCCTTATGTTACAGACTCTAAGAAAATCAATGGTTATAGAAACGAAATGTATTTAGAAACTGTTCCAAAAGAGTTTCAAAAATCATTAAAATAAAAAAAAGGCTTTCAGAAATGAAAGCCTTTTTTTTCCAAAAAAAATCCAAAAACAAATTTAAAAATAGGTAATTTTAATTGTTGGGATAAAAACCATTTGGTCCTACACCAACGGTTAAAGTTTTTATTACTGTTCCAGTTGCAGAATATACTGTAACGGTTCCATCTGCAGTAAATGCATTTGCATCTCCAGAATATATTTTGCCATCAATTACACCAAAGCCATAAAAAGTTGACCAGCTGCTGTCTTTAACAGAGAATAAAGCCGTGTCAGAAAAAGTTGTTGCATTCAGGTTTATAGCATAAACACCAGTACCTTTAGTGTAATAAATTTTATCTCCGTCAATATCCATGTTCAAAGCACCTTTAAGTGTAGTTGATTCTATAGATGTTGCAGTGTCAGTAGAAGTATTGATTTTGAATAATTTACTTTTGCTGCTGTTTCCTGCTAATACATATACGCTTCCATTGTTTTCTTCAATAGAGTTTATTCCATCTTCTAGTGTTATCGTTTTAGATACAGTATTGTTTGCAGGGTTAATTACGGTAACTTCACTTCCGCTGCCATAAGCAGCATTTGTTATATATAATTTTCCGTTTGCAGTTACGATTTTCTCAGCTGTTTTGCCCAAAGAAATTGAAGCTACGTAAGCATAAGTTTTAGCATCATAAACAGTTACTGCCTGAGAAATTGCGTTGGTAACATATAATTTATCATTCAAAACAACGCTGAAACGTGGGTTTTCAAGTTTTTCAGTAATTGTTCCAAGACTTTTAAAAGTATAACGGTTTACAACTTCAACTTCATTAGAATTATTGATTACAATAAAAGCTTTTTCATTGCTGAAAGTCATTGATTGTGCTACATCACCCAATACTGCTGTAGTATTTACCACTTTGAAAATGTCATTTTGAAAAGTAGCTAAATCATTAGAAATGAAAGATACAGAAGCATTAGGATTTCCAAAATTTCCCTCATTTAAAATAAGAATTCCGTTATCATATGCACCCAGCGGAGTGTCAATGTTGTCATTGTTGTCATCACTGCTACAAGAAGCAAATAAAAATGCCGATGCAATAATTCCTAAATAAAGATTTTTTAATTTCATGTTTTAATAATTAAGGTTTAAATAAATAGTCAAGTTTCGCCCTGGCATATAGCGACTAGGCAACGCTTCGTATTTTTCGTTCCAAAGATTGGCTGCTTTTACACCTACTTTGAAAATGTTTTTTTTGCTAAAATTGTAATCTACACCAATATTGGAAACATTGTACGCATCCAGAATGTATTTTGGATTATTGTCAGATGTGGTGAAAATTTCTCCCGTATACATAATCTGATAATAGGCCGAAAGTTTCTTGTAGTAATAAGATAATGAACCTGTCAATTTGTGGTATGGGACATAAAACAATTGTTTGTCGTTTTTATCGTCACGAGAAACAGTGTAGGCATACGTTCCGCTAAAATCAAAAGTATGTTTGTTGAATGATTTTTTCCATCCGACAAGTGCTTCTGCACCATAAATAGTGACTTTGTCAGTATTTACAGGAGTCCACATCGATCCATTAGTAGGCAGCCAGCGAATCATATCTTTAATCTTCATTCCGTAAGCTGTTAGAGTTAATCGAAAATCTTTATAATGAAATTCATTTCCTATTTCTGCCTGATACGAACTTTCAGGTTTTAAATCAGGATTTCCACTTCCTTCCCAATACAAATCGTTAAATGTTGGAACCCTGTAGTTTCGGGATAAATTAAATTTAAGCTGATAGAACTCTGAAAAATTATATCTTGAACCAACAGAAAAAAGAACAGGACTCTTATAAGCATCTGAAACTTCTTTTCTGGCGCTCATTTCATAATTCCATTTCTCAGTCAGCGTATGTTTCCATAAAAGGCTTGCTCCGCCAATTTCACGACTGCTTTTTCCAATTCCGGAGCCAAGACCGTCATTTTTTGTATAATCTAAAATCGTACTGATTTTCATCGTAGAAGACAAGGCGTAATCAAGATCATACTTTCCGATAAAACTTTTAACTCCTCCGGAAGTATATCCGTCCCGATTTATATCTTCAAAATAATTATAGTGTTCTGTGATGTATGCGAGCCTTACATTAGATTCAAACTTATTGAAAGAACTACTCCAGGTTAATAAATTTCGAGTATTGTAGTCCTGATATTTTGTTTTGGTAGCATTAGGTGAGGTAAGCGAAAAGTGGCGTTCGCCATCAAATATTTCGCTGTAGAATTTAATGCTGTTTTTGGTGTTTATTTTATATCCAATGGCGGCATCAATCGTATTATTGTAATACTGTCCATTTGTGTTCCATGCGTCCTGGCCTACAAATCTAAAATCATTATCAGAACTGTTTCTGGTAAAACTGGCGTCAACGCTCCATTTTTTTGTGGAGGCTGTAATGCCGTAAACTGCACTTATAGTATTGAACTCTCCATAATAAATCTGAAAATCATTTTTGAAGGTATCTGTGAATTTCAAATCGTTATTCAGGTGAATCGTTCCACCAATTGCGCCACTTCCATAAACCACACTTCCTCCTCCGGCTTTTACATCAATTGAGTTGAAACCACGAGTTGAAATCGTATTGAAATCAGCCTGCCCTAAAAGTTGTGAATTTACATTTATCCCGTTCCATACCACAACAGTTTGTTGTGAAGTAGTTCCTCTAAACGATGGAGAAGAGGTCATACCGAGACCATTTTCTTTAAAATAAATAACAGTATTATAATTTAAAAGAGAGGTTAGCGAAGCTTGATTCTTGTTGATAATAGAATCGTTCAGCCTTTGTATTGATTGTGTATTGGAGAAATTTTTAAGATTTGAATCAGAAACTATAACTTCTTTCAGTTTATTAATAGAGTCATTCTGCGCCGACATAATCTGGCACAACAATAGCAGGCAAAAAGCGAAAAGTTTTTTTAAAGTCATAATTTCTACACTCTTTTTCCCGAGAGTTCGATATTTGTTATAAAGGCAGGTCTCCTGGCTTGCGTCTTGTTGTTTACCTTCCCATTCGCCGGGGCGAGCAGTGGTTTTGTAGTTAACAACAAGCATTCTTTTCAGAACTTAGCTTACAGTTGCGGGTACAGCTCAAGATTTTACTTGATTCCCTTTTAATGCATTTTTAATATAAAAATACAACCTTAAATTTCGGGCAAAGATAAAGTTAAAAATATTGAATTATCAAATTTGTTTTACTTTTTAAGTCAAATTCTGAACAAAATTGGGCTTAGAGCTCAATTTTAATGACTTCGCCAAAATCTGCCTTGTTTTGAAAAGCATCTTTTAATGGCAAAGAAGTATGATGACATAAGATACTTCTTATTATTCCGGCATGACAAACGACAACAATAGGTTGTTTAATTTTTTTTGAAACCAAATCGGATAAAAACGACTCGGTACGTTTGTGCAATAAAACAAAAGATTCTCCATTTGAAGCAGGAACATTTACAAAATCTTCCATCCACGGATTGAGTTGTTCGGGCTGAATGTCATTCCAGTTTTTCATTTCCCAATCACCAAAATTCATTTCCATCAAACGCTTGTCTTCCTGATACGATAGCGTTTTAATGTTGTCCTGAATATATTGAGCCAAAATTACACATCGCTTCAATGGACTTGAAAAAAGAATTGCTTCTGAAGGCAATTGCGAAAGAATAGTTTCAAAAATGGAATCGAATGGTTCTGCTAAATCGACATCAGATTGTCCGTAACAAATGCCTTTTTCGCAAGCAGTTTCGGTATGACGAACTAAATAAATTTCCATATCAAAAGAAAGCTTAGATAATAAACAACTTCACACACCTGTTGTGTCGCGCCAAGGCAATCTCCAGTGTAGCCATCAATCCATTTTTGGAAATAACGGGCCAAAAAGTAACGTGCTATAAAAACGGGAATTATAACGAGAAGGAAATTGTAATGAAAATAGGAGAGGACTAATAACGGTAATAATCCAAAGATAAAGGATCCTAAAATTTCTTTCCAGGTATGTTTTTTTGCAATTGGTTTGCTTTTGCTGGTCGCGTCATCTCTGGAGTATTCGTGTGTAAAAGTAATACTGATGGCAGCTAAACGACTCAAAGCATGAGCAGATATAAACAAAAGAAAAACTTGTAGAAGTCCCATTGGATTTTCCATCTGAAAAAGAGAAATCGATTGGGAAAGCAATTTGAACTTTAGTAAAAATAATAAAATCAAACCAATCGCACCATAAGCACCAATGGCGCTGTCTTTCATAATCATTAAAATTTTTTCTTTAGTCCAGCCTCCGCCAAAACCATCACAAACATCTGCAAAGCCATCTTCGTGAAAAGCACCGGTTGTTAGAATGGAAGCGATAATTGCTAAAATAACTGCAATTTCAACAGAAAGAAACTGAGCGAAAATATAAAAAGCCAAAAAAGAAATGCTTCCAACAATCCATCCAATAAAAGGAAAATAACGTGAAGCTTTATTTAAATAATCAGGATTATGATCGATGTTTTTTGGACATGGAATTCGGGTATAAAACATTAAGCAGGTAAAGAAAATATGTAGTTCTTTTTTCATTTAAGAATGTTATTTTTAATTGGCATTGAAATTTGTTATTGCCATTTATATTTATTTCTTGCTAACCCCGGCACTCTCAAAACTAGCCATTTCGTTCAAAAAAGCTTCCGCCGATTTCAAAATAGGAAAAGCAATTGCACAGCCCGTTCCTTCGCCCAGACGCAAATCTAAATTTAAAATTGGTTTTGCATTCAAATATTGAAGTAATTTTTGATGTGCCTGTTCAGCAGAGCAATGACAAAAAACTGCATTTTTAATTATGGAAGAATTTATTTTTGAAGCAATTAAAAAAGCCACACTGCAAATAAAACCGTCCACTAAAATCAGCATTTTGTTTTCAAACGCTGTCAGCATTCCGCTTGCCATTTGTATAATTTCGAAACCTCCAAAATAAGCCAGTTGTTCTTTTAAATTGGCTTGACCGGAATAATTTTCAATGGCGCTTTTTAGGAATTCCTGTTTCTGAAGTAATTTTTGGTTTTCAACTCCGGTTCCTTTCCCAACACATTCTTCAATCGAAAAACCGGTTAAAAGGCTCATTAAAACAGAAGCCGTTGAGGTATTTCCAATTCCCATTTCACCAAAACCAATGCAGTTTGAACCTGTTTTTGCGATATTTTCAACTATGGCTTTTCCTTTTTCAAAACACAATTGTAATTCGGTTTCGCTCATCGCAGGAGCGTGTAGGAATGATTGAGTTCCTTTTGCAATTTTAGCATTAATCAAATTAGCGTTGGTCGGAAAATCATAATTAACGCCTGAATCTACAATGGACAACTGAATGTCATTCTGTTTACAGAAAACGTTTATTGCCGCACCGCCTTCCAGAAAATTACCAACCATTTGTCGTGTTACATCTTGCGGATAAGCACTCACACCATGATTTGCAATTCCGTGATCTGCCGCAAAAACAATAATATTCGGATTTACAATTTTGGGATTTAAATTTTCAAAAACCGTCGCCATCTGAAAAGCTAAAGTTTCCAAAGTTCCCAAAGCACCTACAGGTTTAGTTTTACAGTCTATTTTTTCTTGTAATGCTTTGCTGAAATCATTTTTGTTTTCACTTTCGGTTTGAATTTTTAATTTCAAATCAGAAATATAACTTTCTGTTACATTTTTGATTTCTGAACAAATAGGAGCTTCCGATTTTTGTTTCCAATGCAATTGCTGCAACATGGGCTGATTGTTGTAATTCGTTGCCGGTTTTCCAACGCAGAAATAACCCAAAGGTTCAATGTTTTCTGGTAAATCGAGTATTTTTTTAAATTGATGATAATTTAAAATCGAAACCCAGCCCATACCATAACCCTGATCGGTAAGGGAAAGCCAAATATTCTGAGCCGCACAAACCGAACTAAATTTAACCGCTTCATTACTGCCAACAGTTCCAATCGTAAATTGATTTAAAACAGAGCGGTCGTATGCAATAATAAGTCCAATTGGTGCTTCTTCAATAGCTTCAAGTTTCAGGGATTTATAGTGTTCTTTTTGTTCCGGATTATCGGTTAGCGATTCGGCTTTTTTATTATAATCCAAAAATAAATCTTTGATAGCACTTTTTACTTCTGCAGCTTTGATGATATAATAGCGCGTAGCATCCGTAAGCCCAACAGAGGGTGCCCAATGTCCGGCCTGTAAAGCTTTTTCAATCACTTCATCAGGAACTTCATCAGTAGTAAAATGTCGGGTATCACGACGCGATTTTAAAATATCATCTAAATTAGTCATGTTGTTGGGGTTAAAATTCCAATAAAAAAAATCCAAAATCCAATTTAAAAAATCAATCTGAATGTTTGAATTTATGTAAAGTTAAGGCAGTGCCTTGGAATTTGGAATTTAAAATTTGGAATTTTATTTAATTTTTACCGGAATTCCAGAAACCATCAAGACAACTTCATCAGCATTTGAAGCCAAAAACTGATTCATCCAGCCTTGTAATTCTGTGAATTTTCTGCCGATATGAGTGTCGGCATGAACCCCCATTCCAATTTCGTTTGTAACAATAATTAGTGTTGCATTCTCCTGCTTGGCCATCGCAAGAAACTCTTTTTTTGCTTCTTCCAAACTTGAAGCAACATCATTTTTAGTGTCTACAAAAAAGTTAGTAAGCCAAAGTGTTACGCAATCAATCAATGCTACTTTCCCTGAAAAATCAATTTCGCTTAAATGTTTTTCTTTTTCAATATTCGTCCAACGCTCATCGCGTTCCTGCTGATGTCGGTCGATTCTATTTTGGAAATCATCGTCCCATTTTCGAGCCGTTGCTACATACATCGGCGCGTCTGAGAGTTTTAATGCTAAATTTTGAGCATAACTGCTTTTTCCTGATCGCTCGCCTCCGGTAATTAAGTAAATCATTTTTTTTGATATGTAAAATGTGAGTTGTGAAATGTAAAATGTGAAATGCAAGCGTTGAATTGTGAAGGACAAAATGATATTCAATAATGACATTTCACTTTTTACAAATCACATTTCGCAGCTTATTTAATAAGGGCAATGACGACAATCATTTCCGCAACAGCTTCCACGTTTCAAATGAAACCAACTAGTGAAAACAGTATTGCCATCTTCGGTGTAATAATCAATATCTTCAATTAGTTTTGCTGTTTTTGGTAAAGATAATGCTTTATTTTGTAGCGCTTTTTTAGGTGTCATTGTTTCTACATAAGCATCAATTTTGTCCATGCAGGCTTCTTTGAAGCAAACCGGACAAAGACAATCTCCTCCTTCAGAAAGATTAAAAATGGGAGGATAATCATTACACCAACATTTGTTTTCAACAGAAATATCCCCGCATCTAAAAATAGTTTCGCAACTCGAACAAATTTTGGTTTTTGTGGTATTCATATATTGTAAAAAATGAGTTTGTTGAGATTTGTAAGAATAAAGGTAAACAAAAAAAATAGAAATTGCCTTACCTTTGTCCTCATCAAAAAATTAAATTTTGAAATTTTAGTATTCAAAATCTGTGCCGATATTGGGTGTTAACAATTTCAATTTTCAAAATAGTATAACTAACTTATGAAACATTTATTATCTAAAACGTTTTATGTTTTGTCTTTTTTTCTTCTTATAAGCTGTAAAAAAAATGAAACTACCGAAGTTGCAAAATCTCCAATTGCTAAAAATAGTATCGAATATGCTTCAGGGCTTTCCATCGTAAAACAAGAAGGATATTCTGTTGTAACGGTTACCAATCCGTGGCCAAACGCAAATAAAAAGTTCACTTATATTTTAAAAGAAAAAGAAGGTAAAATTCCTGATAGTCTTCAAACCTATACAACAATCAATGTTCCGTTGGAAACGGTTGTAGTAACTTCAACGACCAATATTCCGTATCTTGAAATGCTGGATGTGGAAAATAAACTAGTTGGTTTTCCGCATACCGATTATATTTCTTCTGAAAAAACAAGAATATTAATTGATAAAGGGATTGTGAAAAACGTTGGACAAAACGAAAAATTAAACATTGAACAATTAATAGATTTATCACCGGATTTAATTGTGACTTTTGGAGTAGACAACAACAATCCGATGCTGGATAATTTGAAAAAAAGTGGTTTAAATGTTATGATTCAGGCCGATTGGATGGAGCAATCTCCACTTGGAAAAGCAGAATGGATTAAACTATACGGAGCCTTATTTGGTAAAGAAGACAAAGCCAAAGAATTGTTTGACAAGATTGTTGAAAGTTATAATCAGGCTAAGAAATTAGTAGCTGATAAACCCGCAACAACAACAGTTTTATACGGTTCAATGTACGAAGATGTTTGGTATGTGGCAAAAGGGAATAGCTGGGTAGCAAAATTTATGAAAGATGCACAATCTAATTATTTATGGGCCGATTTAAAAGGTACCGGAAGTGAAGGTTTATCTTTCGAAAAAGTATTAGACAAAGCCAAAACAGCGAATGTTTGGATTGCGTCAGGTTCTTTTCTGACTTTGGCCGAATTAGAAAAAGCAAATCCGCATTACAGTGAGTTTGACGCTTTTAAAAATAAATCCATTTATACTTTAGAAAGTAAGTTTGGAGCAACTGGCGGAACTATTTATTATGAATTGTCACCAAGCCGTCCAGATTTGGTTTTGAAAGATTATATCAAAATTTTTCATCCTGATTTATTGCCTAGTTATGAGTTTACTTTTGCATCTAAACTGAATTAAATTGGCAAACAAAAAACGAAATACCATTTTATTTATCGTTCTGGGTTTAGGACTTCTTTTGATGTTTTTTGCGAGCCTTAGTTTAGGTTCGGTAAATATTCCGTTTAGAGATGTATATGCAAGTTTAACCGGAGGCCAGGCAAGCAAATCAACTTGGGAATATATTATTATAAACTACCGTTTGCCAAAAGCAATTACAGCAATTTTAGTTGGAACCGGACTTTCAATCAGTGGTTTATTAATGCAAACATTGTTTAGAAATCCGCTTGCAGGACCTTATGTTTTGGGATTAAGTTCAGGCGCAAGTCTGGGTGTAGCCTTTGTAATTCTGGGTGCCGGATTTTTGCCGTCTTTTTTAAAAGTTATTGCGTTATCATCATACGGAATTGTTTTGGCTTCGACTATAGGAAGTACACTTGTTTTATTGTTGGTTTTAGTAGTTTCACAACGCTTACGTGACACGATGGCAATCTTGATCGTTGGACTAATGTTTGGAAGTTTTACGACGGCAATTGTTAGTGTTTTAACTTATTTTAGTACTGCAGAACAATTACAGAAATTTACTTTTTGGTCGTTAGGGAATCTTGGAAATCTTTCCTGGAAATCAATAACTGTTTTATCAGCCAGCGTATTTTTTGGTTTAGTTTTAAGTGCGGGAAGCATAAAACCTTTGAATGCATTGCTGGTGGGTGAAAATTATGCAAGAAGTATGGGATTGAATTTAAGAAAAGCACGTTTGATCATTATTTTTGCAACCAGTATTTTAGCCGGAAGTATAACTGCGTTTGCAGGCCCGATTGCTTTTATTGGTCTGGCAGTTCCTCATATAGCAAAACTAACTTTTCAAACCAGTAATCATATGATTCTGTTTTGGAGTACATTGCTTTATGGAGCTATTATTGTATTATTCTGTGATATAGTTTCTCAAATGCCAGGATTTGATGTTACCCTTCCTATAAATGCAATTACGTCTATAATTGGCGCGCCGGTTGTCATTTGGTTATTAATAAGAAAAAGAAGTTTTCAGTAAAAACTTACAAATATTTAATATCTTAGTTTTTTAAACACATAGAGACATAGTTTTATAACCTTAAAAAAGGCGTTTCACTTTTCCTCAAAAAACATAGCGAAGTGAAAATTAAAATGAGTTTCTATTTTAACTAATATTAAATGGTTACTCAAAAATATTTAGATGAACTAACTTATAATGTAATTGGTGCTTGTATTGAAGTACATAAAATAATTGGAAAAGGATTATTAGAAAATGTTTATCATCAATGTTTGAAGGAAGAATTACAACATAGGAAATTGAATTTTTTCTCTGAAATGAAAGTACCGCTGATTTATAAAAATAAAGAATTGACTGCAGATTTAAGATGTGACTTATTTGTTGAAAATTGTTTGGTTGTAGAATTAAAAACGGTTTCTGAAATAAGTCCAATTCATGAATCACAATTATTAACTTATATGAAACTATCAAAGGCTCCAAAAGGAATTATAGTTAACTTTAATTGCCATAATATTTTTAAAGAAGGCCAAAAAACCTTGTAAATGAATATTTCAAATTATTGCCAAAGTTTTAGCAACATACGCTATGTGTTAATTTACAAGTAAATTTTAAAATCAACTATTCCACATAAAGAAAGAAAACTATGTTCTCTATGTGTTTAAAAAGTAGCCCCACAATGAAAACCATACTAAGCACATCAAATCTAAGCATTGGCTACAAGTCCAAGAAAGCAATTGTGACTATTGCAGAAAATTTAAATTTGAGTTTAAATTCAGGAAAACTCATTTCATTAATTGGCGCAAACGGAATAGGGAAATCTACTTTGTTACGAACTCTAACCGGAATACAGCATCCATTAGGAGGGAATGTTTTCCTGAATGAAAAAAACATAGCTGCTTACAATCCGTTAGATTTAGCGCAGAATTTAAGTTTGGTTTTAACTGAAAAATTACCACCAAGTAATCTTTCTGTTTTTGAATTAGTGGCGTTAGGAAGACAACCTTATACCAATTGGATTGGGACTTTAACCTCAGAAGATATAGAGAAAGTTCAGGAAGCAATGGCGTTGACTCAAATTGAACATTTGGCTCAAAAAAGACACTTTGAAATCAGTGACGGACAATTACAA
The DNA here is from genome assembly GCF_015351595.1 of Flavobacterium sp. LC2016-12. Lineage (GTDB taxonomy): Bacteria > Bacteroidota > Bacteroidia > Flavobacteriales > Flavobacteriaceae > Flavobacterium. The sequence continues at coordinate 81,353 of NZ_JADKPT010000012.1, forward strand.
AAGGTTTTAATTGCGAGAGCTTTGGCACAAGATACGCCTTTGATTATTTTGGATGAACCGACAACACATCTTGATTTACTACATAAAGTTTCACTTTTTAAATTGCTAAAAAAGCTAACAAAAGAAACGCAGAAATGCATTTTGTTTTCGACTCACGATATCGATTTGGCAATTCAGTTAAGCGATGAAATGATCATCATGACGCCAGAATTTGTGGTGCAGGATGAACCTTGTAATTTAATCTCAAAAGGAAGTTTTGAAACTTTGTTCAAAGACGAACATATTATTTTTGATGCTGAGAAGGGGAAGTTTGTGATTACTTAGAGGTTCTAAGTCCCAGCGGGACGTCATATTTATAGAAATGTTAATTTACGTTTAATACAACCCTGTAGGGGTGAAATATTTATTTTTCAAATTCAAAAATTAAGATATCGCTCCGCTGGAGCTCCAAGTGGTGATTTAATATTGGGCTATAAACATAACGCTCCTCTGGAGCTTATAATTATAATCTTAAATTTTCTTCAACCCAATCTGTCTCTTAGCCTCACCAACCACAAAAGCAACAGAATTAGCAATATTAAAACTTCGAATTAATTTCGACATCGGAATCGTTAAATGATTTTCGAAACGAGCTAAAACTTCTTTGCTTAAACCAACACTTTCTTTTCCGAAAACCAACCAGTCTCCATCCTGAAAATCATTTTCCAAGTAGGATTTATCAGCATGCGAACTCATCAAGAAAACACGCGACTGATCCGGAATCTGCTGAATCCATTCTTCTATATTTTGATATTCGGTAACGTCAAGATGCACCCAATAATCCAAACCGGAACGTTTCAGATTTTTATCGTTAATCACAAATCCGAAAGGATGAATTAAATGTAAGCGACTTTCAGTTCCTACACATAAGCGTCCAATGTTTCCAGTATTATTTGGTATTTCAGGTTCTACAAGAACAACGTTTAGCATTTTTTTGAGTTAAGAGTTATGAATTATAGGTTAAGAGTTTCAAGCTTTTAATAATTATCTAATTGACACATTTTCTAATTATCTAATTTAAAATCGGAAACTTCCAAAACTTCACCAGCTTTTAAGTTTTGCAAATATACATTTCCTATTCGAACGCGAACCAGTCTTAAAGTCGGAAAACCAACCGCTGCAGTCATTTTACGAACCTGGCGAAACTTTCCTTCATTTATAGTGATTGAAGCCCACGAAGTTGGACCATGACGTTCATCTCTAATCTTCTTTGCTCTTGGTCCAAAATCAGGAATTTCAGTAACAATAAAAGCTTTGCAAGGTTTGGTTTTGTATTTTCCGCCATCAAAACCAATTTCGACTCCTTTTTGCAGTTCTTCAATTGCTTCTGGAGTTATTACGCCATCAACTTGTACATAATATTCTTTGTCGACTTTTTTGCTTCTTATCAGCTCGCTTACTTTTCCGTCTGTCGTTAGCAAAAGCAATCCTTCAGAATCTTCGTCCAGACGGCCAATTGCCATCGTTCCTTCAGGAAAATTATATAATTCACCCAAAAGCTTTTTCTTTCTTTTTAGTTCGTAAATAAATTGGCTTAAATAGCCGTAAGGTTTAAAAAGAATGAAATGTTGATGCATATTGTAATTTTTATGCAAAGATAGTTTTGTTTCAGGAGTATTTCCAATTAATCCTTAAGTTCGGTTTTCATTTTCTTCAGCCATAAAGCCACAAACCAAATCACAGTTATACCAAATAAGATTAATAACGGAGTATAATAATCCTTAAAGAAATCGTGAAAATAACTTCCAATTAAAATATAGGCAGAAGCGATGCAAAGTTTTATTAGGATAAACTCAGCATTTGACCAACTCGTTTTTGTTTTGAAAAAATTCATAATTCCTGATTCTAGTAATGCTTTAAAAAGCGATTTATGAAATATTAAACTTCAATACTAATTTACTATTATTTTGATAATTATACTGTTGCAAACTATAGGATAAGAATGAAAATAATTTTTTAGAATCCAAAAGCTATGTTAAATGACTTAGTTTTAAAAGCGAAAATTCGTACTATTATGTAGTAATGAAAAAACACAATGTCATGGAAAATAATAATCTAGGCTCAAAAAAGATAAATGGAGCTCAAAAAAATATAGACGATTCTAAAGGAAAAAATGTTTCGCACGATACTGAATTACATGAATCAGAATTGAAAAAAGAAGTCGTAGCAGATACAGATGGAAATAAAGAAATCGTAGACCGAGCTAGAAATGTAAATGAAAAAATTGAAGAAACTTCAAAGCAAATCAATCCGGATAATCCAAATGCCAATCGTGGTGTCTCGACAGAAGAAGAAGCTAAAAAAACAGTTGAGAATAAAGATCGTAATTCAGATGTTACTCCAAATCGTTATCCTAATTCAAATCCGGAAAGTCATGAAGATAGAGGAAATATGAAACTGGATGAATAATTTCTATTCTTCTAAATAATGATTTTTTCGCAGAAATGATCCGATTTTTCCGGAAATAACATTTGATTAGCATACTGCGTTAATCTTATTCTAAACTTCCTTTTTGATCGCATAAGCCATCAGGATCTTCGTAAATTGTGGCAACAAATTTAAATTTTAAGAATATGGCACTTTTAGAAAACAAAGTTGCTTTTGTTTCCGGTGGAGGTTCAGGAATTGGACGTGCAGTGGCAGAAGCTTACGCTCGTGAAGGAGCAAAAGTAGTACTTTCAGATATAAATGTAGAACATGGTGAAGAAACCGTAAAAGCAATAAAGGAAAGTGGTGGAGAAGCTTTTTTTGTAAAAGGTGATTCATCGAGTGCGATTGATAACAAACATATGGTTGAAGTAACCGTTTCAAAATACGGACGGTTTGACATTGCGTGCAATAATGCCGGAATGGGTGGCCCTGCGAAACCAACGGGAGAATATGAACCAGAAGCATGGGATAAGGTAATTGCATTGAATTTAAGCGGCGTTTTTTACGCTTGTCGCTATCAGTTAGAGCAAATGGAAAAAAACGGTGGAGGCAGCATTGTTAATATCGCTTCGATTCATGGGCAGGTTGCCGCCCCACTTAGTCCGGCCTATACCGCTTCTAAACACGGAGTTGTGGGATTGACAAAAAATATTGCTGCCGAATATGCATTAAAAAACATTCGTTGCAATGCCGTTGGCCCCGGTTACATAGAAACTGCTTTACTAAAAGATAATTTGAATAAAGATATGATGGAGGCTATTGCTGCAAAAGCACCAATGAACCGATTAGGAACTTCCGAAGAAATTGCCGAATTAGTTGTATTTCTAAGCTCTGAAAAATCATCTTTTACAACAGGAAGCTATATTATTGCTGATGGTGGCTATACTGCTGTTTAAAATTAGCAATCAAATGGAATAAAAAACGGCTGTCTATTTATGACAGCCGTTTTTTATGCTAGTAATCCAGTAATTTTTTAAAAGTATCAAAATCGGGTTTTGGAGCTATTTCGAAAAAGTAATCCAATTGCCAACGCTGTGTTTTTTGGGCTTGTCTGTTTGTCGTTTCGTCCCATGGAGGATAAACTCTGAAGGCTCTTTTTCCATCTTTAGCTGCTGTCGAAAAGATTTCTTTTTCTAATAACACTGCTTTTGGGAAAATAAACTGACCAAAAAGATTTCCTTTTCTAACACTGATGAAGACAAAATCGATTAAATCAGAGGAATCAAAAGGCTCAATAGTTCCTAATCTGCTTCGTTTCCATAAAGTCACAAATTGACCCGTTTTTGTGGGAGTAATTTTGGCTTCACGGTAACAAATAAATTTTTCATTGAGATAAAAACGGTAGGCATTATAATCAATGCTTTCACTTTCCTGCTGTGGTTGCGAACAGTCAAAATCAAAACAATCATAAACCAGTTCTTTTGTCAAAAGCAAATCTCGGGGTATAGATTTGTGATTTGTCCAATGGTTTTTTACGATCATTTTGTGAAGACTCGCTTTTAAGCTTGTTTTCAAAATTATTGTAGGTTTAGGGGGTGTGTAGGTTTTTGGGTGTTAAATATATTGTTTTTTTATTTAAAATGAAACATTTAATCCGAAATTTAAGCCCCATTGAAACTGATTAAAAGATTGACTGTTCAATGGATTTACGTAATAATTCATGGCTGGTTCTACAAAAACATTTGTTTTTTTGTAAATACGATATTGTAGCGTGCTGCTTAATGTAGAGCCGTATACAAAATCATTCGCGTTTATATTTTCTCCCAGTGAATTTCCGTCTATAGCAACATTGTTAGAAATTAGTTTTCCTACAAAACCTCCTGTGTTTAAACTAATAGAAGCTTTGTTTTTAGAAAAAACAGCATAGGAAACTTCTAATGGCATCTCTACATATCGTAAGCTTTGATCTAAATTTCCACTCTGAACATTATTGCTGGTCAATGCATTTTTAGTTGAATTAGAAACCAATACATAGCCTTCGCTACTTGCGATTTGTGGAACAGTAGGGTTTTTTATAAAATAATCACCAGTTGTAAGGAAAGCATTGTTGGCTGTTTTTATATAAGAAACATTAGCAACACTCTGGCCTAATTCGTTGATTTTGATACCAGAACCAACTGCCCATTTTTTATTGATTTTATATTTAGTTTTAACACCGTACGTACTGCTTTGTTTGGAGTCGTTTGCGTTGCCTAAAGTTTTTTCATTTTTATAGTTTTCAGAATTGGCGATTCCTGCAAAAACTTCAAGAGCCCATTTTTCAGCTGTTGAGGCATTTTTTGATTTTTTTTCATTTCCTTTTTTAACTTCAGGAGTTATACCTTTTTCTAAATTTTGAAGTTCTGCTAATTGAACAGAATCTTGTTTGCTCAAAACAGTATTAAATTTTGAATTGCTTTTTGAATTATCAGCTAACGCTTTTTCTGTTTTAATAGTTGTTGTTGGTACAGCTTCTTTTTTGTTGGCAATTGCTGCTATTTGTTTATTGTTTGAATCTGATTTTGAAGTTCCTAAAGCTAGACTGGCTGAAGTTGAATTCGATTGATTTTCAAAAATAGAAGTTGGTAGCTGATTTTTTGAGAACGAATTAAACTGATTTTGTTTTCCGGTCTTAAAAGTTTTTTCCGCTACAGCTTGATTTGCCTGTCTTTTTTCAGGGCCAAAGCCTTGGTTTTTTGAAAAAGAATTGAATTGATTTTGATTTCCAATCGTATACGTTTTTTCAGCTACGGCTTGATTTCCATTTCTCTTTTGAGAATTTAAATTTTTATTCTTCGAAAAAGTTGAAATGACTTGGTTTTCTTTTTCAGAAATTCTTGTTTGTTCAGCAACGGTCTGGTTTACATTTATTTTTCCTGAATTTAATTTTACGCTTGAAGTCCCGGCATCATTTTTAGAATCAGCATGAGCAACTGCGGTTTCTTTTGTTTGATTTTCTTCAGTATTATTAGGGGTGTTTTTTGAACTTTCTTCAGAAGAACTTTCTACAATTTCAGATTGCTTTTCGGTGCTGTTTTCTTCTGTAGAAATTGTTCTGGTAGTATTAAGATTTTTTTTATTCTCATCTATAACAACACTGTTATTTCCTCCGGTACCATTAGTAATAGTCTGGATTCCATTATTTGAGCTAAAATATAAAACAGAAGGCAATAACAAGCCCAATAACAGGCATGCCGCTGCTGACCACCAAAGAATAGCTCTCTTTTTCTTTTTAGGTTGGTCCAGTTTTTCTTCAATGTTTGCCCACAATTCAGGAGGCGGAATACTTGAAAAGTTTTCCATTGATGAAAAAATATCTTCTATATTCTGCTTTTTCATGCTATTTTAAAATTTTTTTTTATGCTCAAAATCCTTTTCTGCAAAATCCCTTTCGCCCGGTTTAAATTTGATTTTGATGTTCCTTCTGATATTTTTAATAATTCGGCTATGTCTTTGTGTTTCATCTTTTCAAAAACATATAAGTTAAAAACGGTTCGATACTGATCGGGTAAATCCTGAATATATTCTAACAGTTTTTCGTGTTCTATCGGAATCGACTCTAATTCTTCTTCCTCAATAAAATCAGTGTCAGGATCAAAAACATCCAAAAAGAAACTTTCTTTTTTCTTTTTATTTAAAGTTTCGATAAGTTTATTTATGAAAATACGTTTTAACCAGCCTTCAAAACTTCCTTCAAATTTGTACTGGCTTATTTTTTGAAAAACAATTACAAATGCTTCCTGGAAAACATCTTTGGCATCATCTTCATTTTTCATATATTTCAGGCAAATACCATACAAGACAGGAGAGAACAACTGATAAATTTTCAGCTGTCCATCTCTGTCATTTTGCATGCATTGTCGAATATATTTTTCTAAATCGTCTTTCAAAAATGGTTTTATTTGGTTTTGCAAAAATAGTTTTTATAAACTTAAAAAGCTACCTTTTATAAATACTACGCGCAGTATATGTTTAATTTTAACGATTGTTAAGTTTTGATTATCAGTATTTTCAATGATATAAGTATTGTCTTCAAGAGAATCAGGCCGTAGTCTGGTTTTCAGGAAAACAATACTTTTTTGGGTTAACCTGAATATTATTCAAATTCCTACATCGTTTATTGGCGTAGAAGTCAGTTGAAAATGTAATCTTATTATTTTAAACTTGTAATTTTATCCTGAATAGTTTTTTTGAATAGTTTTACTTCTGAACTTTGATCAGCAGTATCGTTTGGGTCAATGAAAATTTTAGTAACTACTGAACCTTGGGTCAACTGGAAATAAATACCTCCCTGCTCTGCTGAACCTGGTGTTCCGTATGTTTTAGTCTGTCCTTTTAAGTTTAAAATTTCGGTTGGTACTTTACTCAAGAATAAAGTATAATCGTCTCTTTTTGTTACTGTAGAGTATTTATATTGGTTGAAATCATACTTACCAGCTACTACATTTAGGAATTTTTGGATATTGTAATTGTTTATCTGAAAGAATTTTTGACAATCAGCTCCTGTACATTTATCGTTGTAGCTTCCAATTACGACGTTGTCAGAAGTCTCTGTTGTTCTGTTAAAAATGATTGGTTTTGATGTTCTTGGTATCAAAATAAAATCTGACGGAAAAGTTGGAGAAGATGATATTGTTTCTCCCGCTTGTGGCCCTTTTTCGTAAAAATTAATAACCATCTGACAGTTGTTTTCTACAATATTTGTAATTTTTATAGCATAACCACTTGTAGGTTTTGCTCCAGCAAAAATTCCAACTAAGAATTTTTGAGTAAAATCGATATTAGGATCACTTGCAACTGTACAAGTATTTTCGTGTTTTGTAAAGTAGTACTCCATTTTTTCAGTTGAGCTTACTACAATTGCAGAAGGATTAGTTGGTAAAGTTTTTACTGCATAATTGCATAATAGTGGAAATCCTGTAAAAGATACATCTGAGCTTGCTCCGCAATCTACATTAAGATCATCATTACTAAGGGAACAGGCACTAAATCCAAAAGCTATGAACAAGCTTAACATTAATTTTTTCATGGTAATATTTTTAATAGTTTATACTTAGTAGATGTGCTTTTTTTAAATGGTTGCGTACGGAGTTATTTTTTTAGCTATATTTTGTTTGAGAATGTTGGTTTAATTTAAGATTGATAATAATTCGTGAAATTTTAATTTTAAAAATTAAGTACTACGTATTATTGCGTACTTTTACGTAAAAAAGAACTTAGTTATGTTTGATTTTCTTCCGTTTTTATTGGCTTTTATTGTGGCTTTATTTCTTGGGATTTACTTAGGAAAAATGTTGTTTTCTGCTAGATTTCAATCAGAAAAGGTCAGTTTGGAAGAAAGATTAAACGCCAATACGAATCAATTGCAATTGCAAAAGGAACAGTTTGAAAGTGAGAAAAGAAATTTTGAGAAGTTACTTCAATTAAATAATGCAGAAAAAGAAAGTATCCGAACTGAAAAAGATAGCCTGGCAATTCAGCTTTCTAAAAAAGAAGTAGATTTTGAAAATTTGTGGGAACGCCATAAAGAGCAAAAAGCAGAAATCACAGAACTTCAGGAAAAATTCACCAAAGAGTTTGAAAATTTAGCCAACAAAATCCTAGAAGAAAAATCGGCTAAATTTACGGAACAGAACAGTGTGAATATGAAGAACATCTTGTTGCCCTTGCAGGATAAAATTCAGGGATTTGAGAAAAAGGTAGAACAAACACACAAAGAAAGTATCGATTATCATGCAGCCTTGCGTCAGCAGATTGTTGGTTTAAGCGAAATGAATGCCCAAATGAGCAAGGAAACGTTGAATCTTACCAAAGCGTTAAAAGGGGATAGTAAAATGCAGGGTAATTGGGGAGAATTGGTTTTGGAACGTGTTTTAGAAAAATCAGGTTTAGAGAAAGGACGGGAATACGAAGTACAGCAAAGTTTTACAAACAGCGAAGGAGCTCGTGTTTTTCCGGATGTCGTTATCAACCTGCCGGATGGCAAAAAAATGATTGTAGATTCTAAAGTTTCTTTGGTTGCCTATGAAAAATGGATCAATGAAGAATCTGAAATTCTGAAAATTGATTATTTAAAAGAACACGTCAATTCTATTAAAAGACACGTAGAACAACTCGGAAATAAAAATTATCACGATTTATATCAAATTGAAAGCCCTGATTTTGTTTTGCTCTTTATTCCTATTGAGCCGGCATTTGCAATTGCATTAAATGAAGATTCAGCCTTATATAATAAAGCATTTGACCGAAATATTGTAATTGTAACGCCAAGCACATTACTGGCAACTTTAAGAACGATTGACAGTATGTGGGCCAATCAGAAGCAGCAGGAAAATGCTTTTGAAATTGCAAGACAAGCCGGAGCTTTATACGATAAATTCGAAGGTTTTGTTGCTGATTTAGTTAGAATTGGAAATAAAATAAAAGACACCAAAAATGAGTACGACAGTGCCATGAATAAATTGGTAGACGGAAAAGGAAACCTGATTTCGAGTGTCGAAAAATTAAAGAAAATGGGAGCAAAGGCTAAAAAGTCGCTTCCTGAAAATATTATTGCCAGAGCTTCAAATACAGATGAAACTCAGCTACTAAACTAAAATATTTACCTACTAAATAATACCACAATTATATGACTGCAGATTTCAAATCCGTTTCTTCATCGAAAATAAGTATTTCCGAATTAATGTTGCCTTCGCACACCAACTTTAGCGGAAAAATTCATGGAGGTTATATTCTTCAATTACTGGATCAGATTGCTTTTGCTTCGGCCTCAAAATTTTCTGGGAACTATTGTGTGACTGCTTCAGTTGATACAGTAAATTTTTTAAAACCAATTGAAGTGGGAGAATTGGTTACCATGAAAGCCTCTGTTAATTATGTGGGTAGAAGTTCGATGGTGGTTGGAATTCGCGTTGAAGCAGAAAATATTCAGACAGGTGCTGTTAAACATTGTAATTCGTCTTATTTTACAATGGTTGCCAAAGATAAAGAAGGTAAAAGCGTGCAAGTACCCGGACTTATTTTGTCGAATTTAGAAGAGGTTCGTCGTTTTAGAAAAGCAATTAAACATAATGAAGCCAAAAAGGAATTTCAGGAACATGAAAAAATTGCCAAAGTAAATTCGATTGAAGATTTGGCAAGTCTTGATCAATATAATGTACTTTTAGAAATTAGTTAAAGGGGAAAGTTTAATTTAGATCAGATCAAAATGGTAAAATTTGGATATACAATTTTATATGTAGAAAATGTAGAAGAGTCAATTGTATTTTATGAAAATGTATTTGGTTTTTCAAGAAAATTTATCGCACCGGGCAATGATTATGGTGAATTAATTACAGGTGAAACGACACTTTCGTTTGCATCAAAGAAACTGGCAGGCGAAAATTTAAAAGATGGTTTTGTTGAAAGTAGCTTAGAAAATAAACCTTTTGCCATTGAAATTGGTTTTATAACTGATGATGTTCCGGAGTTGGTTCAAAAAGCGACTTCTTTTGGAGCAGTGCTGGTAAAAGAACCAACTGCAAAGCCTTGGGGGCAAGTTGTGGCTTACGTTAGGGATCTGGATGGATTTTTAGTGGAGATTTGTACTGAAATAAAATAGTTTAGAAAGCATTTCACAAACAACATTTTACATTTTACACCAGTAAAACATTTCACAAATATTTAGCATATTGCAGCAACTAATAGCTAGAAAATTTCGTAACTTTAAGTATAGATAAGTTACTAAAATTTCACGGAGTATTGCCATTCGATTTTTTAAAAAAAATCAGATTCTTTTTTTAGTTAATCCCCACTAAAAAAAACCGAATGACATAATTGTTTAATTGCTGACGATTATGAAAAGAACTACATTATTAATCCTGCTTTTTTCTGCATTTTCTTTATTTGCTCAGGAAAAATTTACGACCAATACGGCAACTGTAAATTTTGAGGCTTCAGTGCCTTTATTTGAGGAAGTAAAAGCAGTTAATAGATCTGTTGCGATTGTTTTGGAACCTAAAACAAGCGTTTTCATCTGTACCGTTGTTGTCAAAGATTTTCGTTTTAAACTGGACTTGATGCAAGAACATTTTAACGATAATTATATGGAAAGTAATCGCTATCCTAAAGCGGTTTTTAAAGGTAAAATTGCAAAATTTGATTTGAAGGATATCAATGAAACTGAAAAAGAATATGTAATAAAGGGTAAATTGACTGTTCGTGGTAAGTCAAAGGAAATTGAAGTGAAAGCTTATTTGAAAAGAGTGAATGAGGGAATACAGATTCATTCTGATTTTCCAATTGCTGTATCTGATTTTAATATTCAAATACCGAATCGGATAGCTGAGAAAATTTCACAAACGGCAAATACGGATTTAATTGGAGTAATACGAAATGAAGATGCTTTCTTGATTACTTTGAAATAAAATCAGGATAAGCTGGTAGAAAGTGTTGCTTCAATATCATTATATTGAAATTCGAAACCTGCTTTTTTTATTTTTTCAGATGAAATTCTTTGTCCTTCCAAAACAGCAATACTCATTTTACCCAATCCAAGCTTAATAAGAAACTCTGGTATATTAGGAAGCCAAATAGCATACCCATATAAATGCGCCAGAATTCTTGATAGAGTTGCATTGGTAGTATTATCAGTAATAGTGGCATTGTATGCACCTTGCATTTCAGTGTCAACTATTGCTTTGAGGTAAATCTGGCATAAATCTTCTACATGAATCCAGGGTAAATATTGTTTTCCTGAGCCTAAAATCGCACCAAAACCAGCTTTGAAACTGGGCATTATTTTTTTTAGAAATCCTTCATCTTTTCCAAGAACAATTCCAGTCCGGATTTTTACTGTTCTAATTCCTAATAAAGTAATCTGATCAGCAGCCTGTTCCCATTGCTGGCAGGTAATTCCTAAAAAGTCGTTTGCAGGAGGTGTTTTTTCAGTACAGATTTCCTGACTTGTAATAGCGCCATAAATTCCAACCGCAGATGCCGAAATAAAAGCGTCTAAAGTTTTATTGTTTTCTTTTAAAATAGAAAAAATCAGTTCGATTGGTTTTACACGACTTTCCAGAATTGCTTTTTTGCGTTTTTTAGTCCATCGTTTTTCTACAATTCCTTCGCCAGCCAAATGAATAATATAATCAGCATTTAGAATAGCATCTTTCTCAATAAAATTATCCTTTAGATTCCATTTATAGTAAGTGATAGCGGGCGTATTTTTTCTGATAGAGCGGCTTAAAATAGATACCGTAAATCCGTTTTCGATAAGAACATCAGTAAGATGCTTGCCGATAAAACCAGTTCCTCCAGTGAGTAAAACATTCTTAGCCATTATATTATAATATATTTAACAGTGCATCTTGTTTAACGATAAGTAAAGGTACTTAAACATTCCTTACCTTTAGGGCAAATTCTAAATTTAAATGAAATGGCTACTAAAAAGAAGATAATCACCAAGGACGATATCGTTTCAATGTACATGAATGAAGTTTTAGAAAAGGGACAAAAGCCAAAATCAGTTTATCATTTTGTCAAAGAAAATGATTTTACAGAGGCGGAATTTTATGCCTTTTTTGGAACACTGGAAGGTTTAGAAAAAGAGATCTTCAAACTCTTTTTAGTCAATACCATTGATTTGCTTCATAAAAATTCGGATTATCAGGAATATGATATGAAGAATAAAATGTTGAGTTTTTATTTCACATTCTTCGAGATTCTAACAGCCAACAGAAGCTATGTTTTACAGTCATTAAAACTCGATAGAAATCCATTAAAAAATTTAGTGCAACTTACTTCGCTCCGTGAATCGTTTAAAGAATATGTTTCTGAAATCCTGACAGACGATTACAGATTGGAGCAAGAGAAATTTCAAAAATTCCAGGAAAAAGGAATTCAGGAGAGTGCATGGCTACAATTGATGATGACCATAAAATTCTGGATGGATGATGAATCTGCTGCTTTTGAGAAAACAGATATTTTTATCGAAAAATCAGTTAATGCTTCATTCGAATTGATGAATGTAGCGCCACTAAATCATTTGATAGATTTTGGAAAATTTCTGTTCAAAGAAAAAATATACAGCAAACAATGAAAACAATCGATTATATACCAACATCAAAAATAGAAAGAGCTGGAAAACTAGTGCAGACCGGAGCTAAAATAGGGGTAAACTATGTTAAACATTACGCCGAAAAAATGGTCAATCCGGACTTAACAAGAGATAAATTAAACGAAAACAATGCCGAAGATATTTATGACGGATTAAAGAGCCTGAAAGGAAGTGCGTTGAAAGTCGCTCAAATGTTGAGCATGGACAAAAACTTTTTACCTCAGGCTTATGTCGAGAAATTTTCATTATCGCAGTTTTCTGTTCCGCCACTTTCGGCACCATTGGTTTTAAAAACGTTTAAAACGAATTTCGGAAAAACACCTTATGAAATCTTTGATGAATTCAATGCTAATTCGGTCAATGCAGCAAGTATTGGTCAGGTTCATTTGGCAAAGAAAAATGATAAAAAACTGGCAGTTAAAATTCAATATCCGGGCGTTGCCAATAGTATTTCTTCAGATTTGGCTTTGGTGAAACCTATTGCGATCAGAATGTTTAATTTGCAGGGAAAAGATTCAGATAAATATTTTAAAGAAGTTGAAGACAAACTGATTGAAGAAACCAATTATTTATTAGAATTAAAACAAAGTCAGGAAGTTGTTGAAGCCTGCAGTAAAATTGAAAATATAATCTTTCCGAATTATTATCCGGAGTTTTCATCAGAGAAAATTATCACGATGGACTGGATGACGGGAATTCACCTCTCGGAGTTTACGGCTAAAAATACAGATCAGGAAGTAGGAGATAAATTGGGTCAGGCGCTTTGGGATTTCTATATGTATCAAATTCATGTTTTGAAAAAAGTACATGCAGATCCGCATCCCGGGAACTTTTTAGTGAACGATCAAAATCAGTTAATTGCCTTAGATTTTGGTTGTATGAAACAAATTCCTGAAGATTTTTATGTGCCGTATTTTGAGTTAATTAACAAAAATGTAATTACAGATCCAGCACTTTTCAATCAGAAATTATTCGAATTAGAAATTCTACGTCAAGATGATACACCTTCAGAAATAGAATATTTTACAGAGATGTTTCATGATTTATTGTCGCTTTTTACAAAACCTTTTAAAGATGAGACCTTCGATTTTGCCGATGAAAGTTTTTTCGAAAGCATTGCTAAATTAGGGGAACGTTTCTCAAACGATACTGCCCTCAAAAAAATGAACGGAAATCGCGGTTCTAAGCACTTTATTTATATGAATCGAACTTTCTTTGGTTTGTATAATTTAATGTTTGATTTGAAAGCGAAAATTGTCGTTACGAATTATTTGAAGTATTAGCTTTTTATATCCTTCAATAAAAATAAAAACCAAAGTACATGAAAAACATTGTAGTTATTGGAGGAAGTCGAGGTATAGGAAGATCAATTTTGATAGACCAATTAAAATCGAATCGTATTTATAATATTAGCCGTAGTCTAACAGATTTGAAACACGTTAATTTAACTCATTTTAGTTTAGATGTTCTTACTGATCAGCTACCCGATATTGAAAATGTTGATGTTTTAATTTATTGTCCGGGTTCAATTACGCTAAAATCAATTTCTGGTTTGAGTGTTGATGATTTTAGAAATGATTTTGAGATCAATGTTATCGGTGCAGTTAAAGCAATCCAGAAATACCTGCCTGTTTTAAAAAAGGGTAATAAGCCTTCAATAGTATTGTTTAGTACGGTGGCTGTAAAATTAGGAATGCCTTTTCATGCCAGTATAGCAACAGCAAAAGCTGGTGTTGAAGGTTTGGTGAAATCACTAGGTGCGGAGTTAGCTCCTTTTATTCGTATTAATGCTATTGCTCCAACAATAACAGAGACGTCACTTTCAGCTTCTATTTTGCGTAATGATCGTATGAGAGAAAATATGGCAGAACGGCATCCGATGAAAAGTTATTTAAAACCAGATGAAGTAGCCGGGATGGTCGATTTTTTAATTTCAGAGAGAGCAAATTCGATTTCAGGCCAAATTGTTCAAATGGATTATGGTTTGGTAAGCTTTAAACTTTAAACTAATCTCATGAAAATTCTGTTAACAGGTGCAACTGGTTACGTTGGAAAACGTCTTTTATTAGTTTTGGCAAGTCAGGGCCACCATATTGTATGCTGTGTAAGAGATAAAAATAGATTTTATGTGCCAGAAGAATTTCGGGAGAACATACAAATTATAGAGGTTGATTTTCTTAAGAAAGAAACTTTGGAAAAGATTCCCAAAAATATTGACGCTGCTTTTTACCTCATTCATTCGATGTCTGGTTCTGATGTGAATTATGATGAACTTGAAAGTATATCAGCAACTAATTTCGTTTTAGAAATAAATAAAACTTCGGCACTGCAAGTCGTATATTTAAGCGGAATAGTAAACGATAAATCGCTCTCAAAACATTTATCGTCCAGAAAAAATGTCGAAAGTATTTTAGGAAAATCTACAGTGCCACTAACAACATTGAGGGCTGGGATTATTGTAGGTTCCGGAAGTGCCTCTTTTGAAATCATTCGTGATTTGGTAAATAAACTTCCTGTAATGATTACTCCTAAATGGCTCAATACAAAATGCCAGCCAATAGCCATAAATGATGTTTTGGAATTTCTCTCAAAATCTCTTTTAAATCCACTAACTTATGATCAAAGTTTTGATATTGGCGGCCCTGATATTTTAACCTATAAAGAAATGTTATTGGCTTTCGCCGAGGCAAAAAAACTAAAAAGATATATTTTTACGATTCCGGTAATGACGCCGAAATTATCTTCTTACTGGCTTTATTTTGTTACTTCAACTTCATATAAATTGGCTACTGCGCTTGTCAGCAGCATGAAGGTGGAAGTCATCTGCAAAGATCAACGCATTAATGAATTGCTAGATGTTAAGCCTATGAGATATAAAGAAGCTCTTTCCAGAGCTTTAATAAAAACGGAAGAAAATAAAGTGGCATCAAGTTGGAAAGATTCTCTTATAAGCGGACGTTTTAGCAATAACATTTCAGAGCACATAAAAGTTCCTAAAAAAGATTGTTATATCGATAGGCGTAAAATGAAAATACAAGATCATAAGTATACGCTTGATCGGATTTGGTCAATTGGTGGTGAAAACGGATGGTATTATGGTAACTGGCTTTGGAGTTTTAGAGGTTTTATTGATAAGTTATTTGGTGGGGTAGGATCTCGTCGTGGCCGAACCAATAAAAATGATATTCATCCGGGCGATGTTTTAGATTTTTGGCGTGTTTTATATGCAAATAAAGAGGAAGGAAAATTAATTTTGTATGCTGAAATGAAGTTGCCTGGTGAAGCCTGGCTCGAATTCAAAATAATACGCAATACTTTGTATCAGGCTGCGACATTTAGACCTAAAGGTTTTTTAGGAAAGCTTTATTGGTATTCTGTTTTACCCTTTCATGGTTTTATCTTCAACGGAATGTTGCATAAATTGATTAAGTAGTTGAAATATGAATTTTGATTTATTTCAAAATCCCCGCTTTATAAGTCGAAATAGCACGATCTCGTGCAAAAGCGTGATCAACCATAGGTTCGTTATAACCCAAATCAAATTCTGGAATCCATTTAAGAATGTAGATTCCTTTTTCGTCAAATTTTTTCTGTTGAATTTCGGGATTAAAAACTCTGAAGTACGGTGCTGCATCGCAACCTGTTCCAGCGGCCCATTGCCAGTTCCCAACGTTGGAGGCCAATTCAAAATCTAATAATTTCTCTGCAAAATAAGCTTCGCCCCATTGCCAGTTAATAAGTAAGTGTTTGCATAAAAAACTGGCGACTACCATACGAACCCGGTTGTGCATATAACCCGTTTCATTCAGTTGACGCATTCCTGCATCGACCATCGGGTAACCTGTTGTTCCGGAACACCAACGTTTAAAATCGTCTTCGTTGTTTCTCCACTGAATGCCATCGTAAGCCGATTTGAAATTGTGATTAACGCAATTTGGAAAGCTGAAAAGAATCTGAATAAAAAATTCTCTCCAGATTAATTCGCTCAAAAAAGTTTGATTTTTTCGGTTGGCCCAATTCACTAACTTCCGAATACTCACAGTTCCAAAACGTAAATGTGGTGACAGATAAGAAGTGCTGTCTAAAGCCGGAAAATCCCGGGTTTCTTTGTAATTGGCAATTTGTGTCAAATTATGAGGAAGGACTTTTATACTGCTTCTTTCAAAACCTATTTCATTTAATTCAGGGAAATTAAACTGAATTTTAGCAAAATTATCGAATAATGATTCTGAATTATATTCTGATACGCCGCCTGAAAGATGATATTTTTCCAGCCATTTATTTTTGTACGGAGTATAAACGGTATAAGGTAGCCCGTCTGCTTTTGTGATTTCTTTTTCTTCAAAAATTACATGATCTTTAAAGGGAAAAGTTTCAATATTATTTTCTTTCAGTAAAGAAGAAATGGCTAAATCACGTTTAATAGCAAAAGGTTCGTAATCTTTATTAAAGAAAACCTGCTGAAAATCATACTCTTCAATAAGTGATTTCCAGACTTCAATAGTTTTTCCTTTTTTAATTAAAAGCGAAGAATCAATTGAATGAAGTTGTTTGTCTATTTTTTGAAGCGAATCATAAATAAAACTTATCCGTGCATCATTTTTAGGAAGATTCTCTAAAATATCATCATCAAAAATAAATAATGGAATTACAGTAAAGTCTGATTGTAGAGCATGAAATAATCCGGTATTGTCTTCTAAACGCAAATCGCGTCTAAACCAGAAAAGGGTAACTTTTTGTTTGGTCATTTTAATTTACTGAAGAAATATTTTTTTATCTAAATGCGCTAATCGATTTAATTTTCAACCAATACTTTTGAATTGAATAACTCTTCAATTTTATTGTGACGATAATCAAAAATGGTTTTTAGTTTGCTCCTTACAACAAGACTATTTATTATTCTTCCTAAGTATCCTAGTGGGAGTGCATAATGTACGATGTCAGTCATTTTTGTTCCATCTTCTGTTGGTTCAAAAAAATGTTTATGGTGCCATAAGGCATAAGGCCCAAAACGCTGCTCGTCTATGAAATATTGATTTTCTTTTGAAACTGTAATGATGGTTACCCAATTAATTTTAATGCCTAAAAGAGGCTTTAAAGTATAGGTGATAATTTGGCCTGGATACATACGTTTACCGTCAAAATCCTGAATTTCAAAACTCATATTATCGAGCGTTATGGTTTGAAGATTTTTTGGACTTGAAAAGAAATTCCAACATTCTTCGACACTTATGTTTACATGTTGAACAGTTTCTATTTTGTATACTTTCATAAAATCAATTTACATTTTATAATACTTAAAAGGAACAAATAACATTCCGAAACATTCTCCTTCTTCTTTTCCTAAATGTTTATGGTGAATTTTATGTGCTTTTCGTAACCCGATGAGGTACTTATTTTTGGTGTTTTTAAACCATTTAAAACGCTGATGAATCAGAACATCATGAATTAAAAAATAGCAAACGCCATATAAAGTTACGCCACAGGCAATAAAAAACAAATAATTGAATCCGCCCTGAACGCCAAAATAAAAAAGTACAATACTCGGAATGGCAAAAATGACAAAGAAAATATCGTTTCGTTCAAAAGCGTGATCGTATTTTGGTTGGTGATGATCTGCGTGAAAGTACCACATTAATCCGTGCATCACATATTTGTGCGTAAGCCAGGTAACGCATTCCATAAAAAGAAAAACACCTAAAAAGATTAAGAAAGAAATCATTTTTTTATTTGTTGAAATATTAAAGTTGCAATTAAAATCACTGAAATTTTAACCTGAAAATATAAAAGATTGACTCTATAAATTATCAGACTAATTTTAGCTTATAAGTTACAAAAGATTGGGCTAAAAGTCCCGCTTTTGTGTAATTTGAAACCCTGATTCGTGAATTTCCAATTTCATAATAAGGCGTATTTTTTAATTTCTGAAGTAGCTTTTTGTAATAAATATAAGCAGTATAAACGCCAAATTTTGCTTCAATCGGAAGTTTTACAATTCCCTGATAGGCAATTTTAAAATCTTCTTCGATTTCTTTGATGATTGCCGTTTTAGCATTTTCATCAAAAGATTTTAAATCGACTCCGGGAAAATAATTTCGATTTAAAACTAAATTATCGTCTTTTAAATCCCTTAGAAAATTTACTTTTTGAAAAGCAGAACCCAATCGCATTGCTTCGTGTTTTAAGTGGTCGTATTTTTGATTGTTTCCCTTTACAAAAACCTTTAAACACATTAATCCCACAACATCTGCCGAACCGTAGATGTAATCTTCGTATTCCATTTGCGTATTGTAAGTTGATTTTATTAAGTCTAGTTTCATGCTTTTAAGAAACGCCTGAACTAAATCATCTGTTATATTGTATTGTTTTACAGTATGCTGAAACGAGTTTAAAATGGGGTTGAGGCTAATACCCATTTCCATGGCTTTGTAGTGTTCTTTCTCAAAATCATTGATGAGGTTTTCTTTGTCGTACTCATGAAAAGAGTCGACAATTTCATCAGCAAAACGAACAAAGCCGTAAATGCTGTAAATGCCATCTCTAATACTTGGCGAGAGCATTTTTACGGCAAGCGAAAAAGAAGTGCTGTAGTTTTGGGTAACCAATTTGCTGCACTTTATAGAAACGGTGTCAAATAGTGATTTCATCTTTTTACGATCTTAGAGATTGGTGAATTAATTCAGCTACTAATTTTCCCGAAATTAAAGCGGGCGGAACTCCCGGGCCAGGAACAGTTAATTGTCCTGTGAAATATAAATTACGAACTTTTTTGCTCTTTAGTTTTGGCCTTAAGAAAGCAGTTTGTAAAAGTGTGTTAGCCATTCCGTAGGCATTTCCTTTGTAAGCATTATAATCTGTTACAAAATCATTTTTGCAGAAGGATCTTTTAAATATAATATTATTTTTAATTTTTTGTTGTGTAAGTTCCTCAAAACGAGTGATTATTTTTTCAAAATATTCTTCCCGAAGTTCTTCTGTATCTTTGATTCCCGGTGCTAAGGGAATTAAAAAGAAGCCGCTTTCCATTCCGTTTGGTGCTGCAGACGCATCTGTTTTTGATGGAAAGTTGGCGTAGAACAGCGGAGCTTCTGGCCATTTTGGTTGATCATAAATGTCGGCTGCGTGCTGGTTAAAATCAACATCAAAAAATAAAGCGTGATGGGTAATGTTCTCTATTTTTTTATCAAAACCAACAAAAAATAAAAGAGAAGAAGGTGCAAAAACACGACTTCCCCAATATTTTTCTGAATAGCTTCTATATGTTTCGTCGAGTAAGGTTTCAGTATGCTGATAATCGGCACCACTTAAAATGATATCCGCTTTTATGGTTTTTCCGTTAATTATGATTGCGGTTGCCGTTTTGTTTTCAACTATAATTTTTTCAATTGATGCATTTGTTTCAATTGTAACACCCAATTCCGTTGCCAGTTTTTCAATGCCACGAACGACATCAAACATTCCGGTTTTTGGATGCCAGGTTCCTAAACCAAAATCGGCATAATTCATAAAATTATAAAAAGATGGTGTTTTGGTTGGTTTGGCACCTAAAAATAAAACAGGGAATTCGAGAATCTGAATTAGTCGCTCGTTTTTAAATTTCTTCCGAATATCAGTACTTACATTACTGAAGAACTGATTTAATTTTAATGCAGTTTGTGGCGTGATTAGTTCTAATGGAGAAACTCCAGGGCGATAAACCAAATCTTTAATTGCAATATCATAATTGCTTTTGGCCTGATTAATAAAAGTTTCCAGTTTTGATCCGCTTCCTTTTTCAATACTTTCAAAAGTGGTTTTTATTGCTTCAAGATTATCATAAATATTGATGAAGTCATTTATTCCAAAATAAACACGGTACGCCGGATTTAGTTTGATGAGTTCATAATAATCGTCTGTTTTTTTATTGAAATCGCTGAAGAATTTTTCAAAAACGTCTGGCATCCAGTACCAGCTTGGTCCCATGTCGAAAGTAAAACCGTCTTTTTTAAATTGTCTTGCCCGACCGCCTATAGATTCGTTTTTTTCATAAATAGTTACCTTGTTACCTTGTTGTGCCAGGTAACAAGAAGCGGCTAACGAAGAGAAGCCTGAACCTATTATTGTGATAGTTTTTGTCATTGTTTAACAAATATACAAAAACTTTAAACAAAACAATTATATTCTTTCCAGAGTCTCGTCCATCGAGTAGAAAAGTTTTATTCTTTCAGGTAAAACAGTCTGATCAATGTGTTCTATCATGCTCCCCATAAGCCAGATTTCGTTGTTTTTCTCCAGTAATTTTTGTCCCATTGATTTTACATATTGATTAATTACGCTACGATCAGGCTGAACGGTCATGAACGAGACAAACGTAATATTCTCAAAATATCGGGTAAGATCCTGTAGGTTTTCAATTGGCATACTTTCTCCTAAATAAATGGTTTTGTAACCTTTTAATAAGATTTCATATTGAATGTACAATAATCCAATTTGGTGAATTTCATTTAAGGGTAACGAAAGAACAAAAACACGATCTTTTTTGGTTGGTTTTAAGATTTGAAGACTTTCCGTATAAATTAAAATCTTTTGTTTAATCAAATGACTTATGAAATGTTCATTTGCCGGACTAATGGTTTCAGATTGCCATAACAATCCCAGTTCTTTTAATAAAGGAAGAAAATGGTCTTTGAAAACTTCGCTAAATGTTTTTTCTGAAATAAGCCAGTCAAAGGTGGTGAAGAATAATTCCTGGTCAAAATTCATCATCGCCATCTTAAAGGATGTGATAGCATAATTTTGAGAATTCTTCTTTGAAATGATTTCACGAACCAGCTGTGGGATTTTTTCTTCCGGGTATGTCGCTATTTTAGATATTTTATATCCGTACTCGTGTAGTAGCGTTATATTTAATAGTTTTTGTAAATTATGTACATTATAAAGCCTGATATTGGTATCAGTTCTCATGGGTTCAAGAATGTTATATCTTTTCTCCCAAATACGAATGGTGTGTGCTTTTATTCCTGATAAATTTTCAAGGTCTTTTATGCTAAAAACGGTCTTTATGTTGTTTATCATTATTACTATTTTGGATGAACAAAAATAGAATAAAATCTGAGATTACATTTAAAACCTGATTAAAATGATAGATTATTAGAAGTTTGTAGTATCATACTGATTTAATTTGTCCAAATACAAGATTGTTTTGGAGCCGTCTTTACTTCTGTTGTACATGGTAACGAATTTTGCACCGTAAATAATTTCATTAAAAGTGTACGATGTTCTGGCTGCCACCGTGTTACTAAACATATCATCAAATGTGGTTATGAAAACTAAAATTTCGCCATGAATTTTTTTGAAATCTTCTTCACTAAAATTATATAACGGACTGGTTTCTGTTATTGGGTGAACTAAGGTCCAGCTTAAAGATAATGCGTTGATTCTGTCAAGTTCTAAATCTAACGCGTAAAATTTGTTTGTGCGTTCGCCATTTTCTTCCACACTCATTCCGAGTGTTACTTTTGCTTTTGCATCTGTAAAATTGGTATTTTTAAAGGGTACAAGGCGAATCATTAAGCCTTTGCCTTCACCATATGGAGAAATTAAGGCATTGTGAGAAAATTTTAGAAACGCTGTTGGTTTACTGAATTTTCCAAAGAATAAACCTGTAGCAATTGCAAAACTTAATAAACCTATTAAAGCTTCTGCAGCTGATAAAGCACTTGTTAAAAAACCATTTGGGCTAATATGCCCGTAGCCCACAGTTGTAAAAGTTTGTGCGCTAAAAAAATAAGCCTGCCCAAATTGTATTAGCACACTTTGAGCTGGTGCAATTCCATCAAGATGTTCAATTCCAATGCCGTAATAAAGTAGTGCAAACACAAAATTGATAGCAATATAGAACGTAAATAAAATAAGCATGAATTTCCAATTGGACATGTCGATCATGGTATGGTACCAACTGATGCGACGCAGGAAATTCATTCCTCTTTTTTCGATATTTGGCGTTCCGTTTTTGTTTACAAATCTACCACCGTAGCTGTTTGCATTGGTTCCGAATCCTGAATTTTTATCTGTCTCGACAATACGGGGTGTTTTTTTTATGAGTGACATCTGTTTTTTGTCAAGTTATTGTTTGATTATTTTTTTGGTGCTGTATCCAGTTTCATTTGAAATGGAAATAAAATATATTCCTTTTGGATAGGAACTCCAGTCTGTTTTTATAGTATTTGAATTTTGTTTTGATTCATATAACAAATGCCCCAGAACATCGTACATTTTATAAGTAAGAATAGGTTGGCTTGCCTCAATATTTAATAAATTGGTCACCGGATTAGGGAACAAAATTAGATTTTTTAATTCATTATTTTCTGGCAGAGATAAATTACTATCTGATACAGCAACCCAGCTTGATGCCAATGCATTATCTAAATCAGTATTTGTAAGCTGTAGGTAATTTCCATTTCCATCTGCAGAAGGCCAGGGAGCTGTGTTGGAATATTCAACAGAATCTATCGTATTGCCAAATCCATCAGCTAATATAAGTTTTTGAGATGTGTTAGATAGATTACGAGAGAATTGTCCAAAAGCAGTTACACCATATTTAGATTCAAAAGAAGTTTTATTGCTTGCAATATAAAGATTTTGATTTGCTAATAAGATTGAGTTGGCTGGAAATTGATAAGAAAGTCCAAGTTCTCTTAAATAAATACCGGTTAAATTTACGGTGGTATTTCCTGTGTTTTTAATTTCTATAAATTCTAGATCATTGCTTATTGGGTAGGTTGTTGAAGTACCTGGATTGTAATTTATTTTTGTGATTGCAAGCGAAGGAATTTCAATATTAGCGCAAGAGTTGAAACTTCCTAATTGATTGGTCATCCAGTTTATTCGGTTAAATAAAAATGATTTTAGATAGTTGATCTCACGTTCATCGTTTGGTATTGTACCCCATTTTTGATTCTCTCTGATTTTTGCTTCACTGATATAACTAATTGTTTCATCTATAAACTGAGTTAGATAATTGAAATTTAAAGGCTGCCCTTCTTGTGTAAGTTCGTTCCATCTTTTTGAAAAATAACATTTAAAAGTACTGTCATTAAAAAGATCTTGCCAAAATTTAGCTCCTTCGTTATCTCCATTCGAAAATTGCCAAACATTGTATTTGCTACGGTCGTAGCCCCAGGAAAATAAATCATTCCCATATGTTAAATTAAAGTCCCAAATTGGGCCCGCACGTAATTTTCCTTCCTTGTCCTTATGAAAGTAGGTACTGTATTGGTAACTATCTGCATTGGATGCCAATTCGGATAAAAGCATGTAATCAACAAATGTCGGCACATCGATAATGGAGGAATAACCTGTTGCTAAATCAGTATTGTGCGAACTGGCATTGCTCTCGAGACTATTAAATTGAGTGTATATATAGGCATTTTGTTGTGTTGTGATGTTTTCTGGTTTTGGTAATTCATGAATAAAATCAACAGTGCCATTGTAAGATGCCATTGTCCACGCTATTGGGTCTCCACCAGTTGTTTTGTCTGATTTTGTAATATACCCGCCGCTAACATTGGGGAGCGTATTGTCTGAATCTGCCATTTTTATAACATTGACTCTATTGATATTCGATTTTATTTTCTCCTGTAAAATGTAAAGCCCCTGGTAAACGTTGTTAATTATTACTTCGCAATAGACAGTCCTTGTAGCATAATCACCAATTTGACGTGACAAATTATAAGAGATATAATCTCGAATGCAGGAAGGATCATAAGCTAATGAATTTAAAATCCAGTCGTTTTCACTAGGCATTCCCAGTAAACTTACATTGTTGTTGCTCGTATTATTGGCTTTTAAAGTGGTAAATCCGTATGGTTTTTTTGGAAGCAATTGAGATGTTGATCCCCTAAGTTCAATGCCTATACGACCATTGTAATCCAGATACGATTCATTAGAACTGTCTGTTAAATAATTTCTGGTTCCATCTGGTCTTTTGATGATTTTCATAGATGCCAGGACTTTAGGATCGTCTGGGATTTCTGTAGGTAAATTAGTAGCGGGGTTAATATCAGTATTAATGATAATAATGGGCAAATTACTATCAGTAAAAGTTTGCGATTTTACATTAGTTGAAAAAAGAAATATAAATAGTATGTAAATGGTATTTGACAGGTAAGATTTTGACAGGTAATGGTTTAGCATAGTTAGATTTTTTAACAAATGTAACCATAATAGATTATTAAAAAAAAAGGAATATTTTTTTGCGAAAAAGCAAAAAAAACAATCTGCAAAAGAATTATATTGCAGATTGTTTCTTATTAAGCTTGTATTTTAGTTTTATTTACAAAATGTTGCTTTGTTTTTTTTGGCGCTCTGACTCCCTAATTCAATGGCTTTAGCGAAATCTTTGCAACAATTCTTTTTATCTCCAATTTTATTATAGGCCAAACCTCTTAAGTTGTATGCAACATAATCTTTTGGATTTAATTCGAGTGATGAAGAACAATCTGCAATGGTTTCCTTAAAGTTCATTAATTTGTAATTGACATTGGCTCTTCCGGTGTAAGCGTCAGTATTCATGTCGTTTAATTCAAGTGTTTTGTTAAAATCGGCAAGAGCTCCTTTTAAATCATTGAGATTGTATTTGGCCACACCTCTGTTTTGATATGCTTCGACAAATTTAGGATCCATGTTGATTGCTTTGGTGTAATCGGCGATGGCGCCTTTAGTGTTGCCGGCTTCGGCTTTTTTCATGGCTTTGTCAAAATAAGCCGTTGAAGATTGTGCCCAGGTTGAGCAGCTGATCATAATAAATGATACCAGTAATAATTTTTTCATAAACCAATTTGGGATTAGTTAGTAGGTTGATTAATTCTGAGACGAATTTATGAAAGTTTTATTTTGTAAGAGAAATTCTTTTGTGAAAAAATGGTAATTAAATTTAAAATATTAATTCACGAATGTAATCATGGCTTTTTTTTAGAATTAACCTGTTATGAAAATGAGTGCCCTAGCCCAGATAGGAGCGGTATCCTTTTTCTTGCTCCTTTAGCAAGGAAAAGATACAAGCGGATAGCTGGATTAGCTCCTAAAAAAACTAAACTTTTAGACAGCCACGAAAACCTCTTGCTGCATAATAAGATTCGGCACCATTATGATACACAAAAGTTCTGCCGTAGCGAAAATCAGAAAATAAAGCGCCGCCCAGTTTGCGAACTTCCGGAGTTGTGGCGATCCAGCTTGAAGTTTTGGTGTCAAAATTCCCTAATTCCTGTAAATTTCTATATTGTTCTTCGGTCAGGATATCGATACCCATTTCTTCGGCCATATCAATGGCGCTATTTTTAGGTTTGTGTTCTTTTCTTGAATCCAATGCTTTACGGTCGTAACAAAGACTTCTGCGACCTTTTGGGCTTTCGGCTACACAATCGAAAAAAACATATTCATTCGAGTTTTTGTCATAACCCACGACATCTGGTTCGCCGTCGGTTTTTTCCATTTCAAGAAGCGACCAGAGTTTTGACGGATTTGCTTCTAATTTCTCCTGAACTTTATTCCATTCAATACCTTCGTGACGTGTTTTGTTTTTTTCAAAACGCGTTTTTAAGATGCTAATGATTTCTTCCTGATATTCTGGTGATAAGTTATTTTTGCTCATGATTTTTTATTTGTGTGGTTATTTTTGTCTGCGAACCATTTCGTTAATCCAGATTGGGGCGAAAGGTGAGGTGCAGCCTTTTGAAGTTGGATAATCTCTATAAATGCCTAGCTTTTCTCCAATGGTAAGAGCGCGCTCGCGATACTCCGGATGATTAATTCCGATTTGTGCCAAGGTGCTATTCATTGTCCATTGTACTTCCGGCGCTGCTGTTGGCATTTCGTTTTCTATTCTGTCAAGAAGAGCAGGTATGTTGACTAATTCAGGATTACGGGTTACGCAGCCGCTTGTAAGGCTCCAGCCAGCACGTGCTTGCATAACATCAGAGGTGTGCATCCATTTTTGTCGCAAAGTCTCTTTATCTGCGTATTCTTTTATGACATACGAATAAAACCAATCGGCGATATGAGTGAATTTTTCTGATGAAACTATTTTGGCAATTTCGTCGTTGGAAAGCTTTTTCGGATCGATAATTAAAGTGGCTAAAAAGCGAGCTTCAACGTTTCCGGTATCCCAAAGTTCAAGTGCCAGTTCGTGATTGGTTTTTATCTTTTTTGCAATAGTTCTAATATCACCCATTTTAACACCAAACTGATTATCTCCTGCGCCACGTTTCTTATTTTGCGCACGCATTTTTTCGTCGCCAAGAGCTTCAAGTTGCGCTAATATATCTTTTGTCTCCATTTTGATTTCGTTTTGTATTGTAAAGATAATTAATCGTTTAATCCCTTTCCGTTAAGAATATTCGGAATAGCTTTTTCAACTCGAGACTCTCGCGTTTGCGCTTGTTTTGGCTGAGAAAAATGTAATAAATAACCTCTTTGACGGCCGGGAGTTAAAGCTTCAAAAGCTGTTTTTAGTTTAGAATCTTCATCTAACTTCTTTTGAAATTCATCAGAAACCGAAAATTCTGAGGTCTTTTTTAATTCGACCTTTAAACCTGCTTTTTCTATTTCAATGGCTTCGTAGATGTAAGCTTTTAAAATGCTTTTTTGCTCGATAATTTCTTTAAGATTCGTAAATCTAATTTGTCTCGCCGCCTGAACATTCTCAGATTGCTGAATCAGGATTCCTTCCGTATCTTTTAGTAAAGCGCCTTTGAAAAATAAAAAAGCACAATATTCTTTAAAGTCGTGTATTAAAACAATATTTTTTTTTTGGTGCGTATAACACGGCGTGCCCCATTTTAGTTCTTCGGTCAATTGACAATCAAGCGCAATCTTTCTTAGTTGTTCCAATTCTTCCTGCCACTTTTTGTCTTTAAAATAAAAATCAACTTTAGGATTCATGCTGTTTGTTTTATAGATTAAACTGAAATTGTTTTTCTATCCGCAGGTCTAAAATACCACGATAGAACAGTTAAAACAAGTAATAAAGTTGGGCCAAAATAAGCAATGGCTTCATCGCCTTTTGCAAAGTGGGATATAATGGCACCTGACATCGCGAAGAAGAAACCGGCATAAGCCCATTCTTTTAATAACGGGAATTTCGGAATTAGTATTGCGATAACGCCTAGCAATTTCCAAACTCCCAGTATAACCAGAAAATAAAGCGGATAGCCTAAATGTGCCATCATATCCACTTCTTCTTTAATTTGTAATATCTGCACGATTCCCGTTGCAGTCATTCCTAATGCCAGCCATAGTGTGGCAACCCAGTATATAATTTTGTTTCTCTTTGTCATGATATTTTATTTTAGTTTACTAACGATTTCTTGTAATCTGTTGTGGGCCATATTGATGCCTTGTTTAAACGGAAGCTGCATCATTTGATCTCTTAATGCATTTGATTTGTAAACAATTTGCATAGTCAGTTTGCTGGTATTTTCTGTGAGTGCTTCAAATTCCAGAAACTCCAATTGAACTGCAAAAGGGGAATTTTCCATTTCAAATGTTCTGGTGATTTTTTGATTGGGAATATACTCATGAATAGCGCCATTAATCTGCAACACCACATTTCCTTTTGCATCGCTGGTTTCAAATTGATATCCACCATGTTTTTTGTTTTCCAGTTTTAATACTTTGGTTCCCATCCATTGTTCTACAATTCCGGGTTCTATATACGCTTTGAAAAGCAAGGAAACAGGTAAATCAAAATCTCTGGTAATGACGAGTTCCTGTTTGCCGTCTTCGGCATTTATTTTTGTTTTTAATTCCATATTGGTTTAGTTTTCTGGTTTATAGTTTTTCATGATGTCCTCAAGTTTATTGAATCGATCATCCCACATTTTTATGAAAGGTTCGATAAATTCAGCAACTTCTCTCATTCTTTCCGCATTTATAGTGTAATGTACTTCCCGACCGTTTTGTGTTTGCTGAAGTAATTCACATTCGGTCAGGATTTTTAAATGTTTGGATACGGTTGGTCGTGCGGTGTCAAAATTGGATGCGATCGCTCCGGCTGTCATCGAATGCGAAGTCACCAAAAGTAAAATAGCTCTTCTTGTCGGATCGGCTATAGCCTGAAATACATCTCGTCTTAAATTCATTGTGAAGTTATTTGGCTACAAATGTATATGAAGTTATTTGGCTACGCAAATATTTTGAGATATTTTTTTTTATAATTAACTGTTAATGAGTGATAAATGTGGTTGTGTGGTGATATTTTTGAAATACTAAAAGAAGAAAGCGATTCATTATCAGGTATAAATGAAAAAGGTATAAAGAAGAATTTCCCTTTTTATACCTTTTTGGTAACCTTGGTGGTACAGAATTCGAATCAATTACTATGGATTACTTGTGGGTATTTTATCCTTTGGTATTTCTCTTGGCTATCAATTTGTCGTATGCTTCTTGTCCGTCAAAGCAATTTTCTCCTCGTTTAGTTACAAATTTTTCTTTAAGCCAATTTTTAAGCTGAGTTGTTATTGTTTCAAATTGACTAGACTTATCTTTTACATTTCCTTTCTCAAGATACTGATTACAGAAATTTATGTAATACAAAAGACCATAACCCATCATTACATAGGGAGCTGTTAATTGTATTAATTCGTTTCTTCTCCAAATCTCATCTTTTAAATATATTCCATTAGCATCAATCAACTTTATGTAGCTCGAGGTTTCCAATTCATTTTCAGAAAAATAGAAATTTAAGTATCTATGATTGACTGTGATGATTTGTATTGCTTTTTCAAATGATACTTTTTCAAATCTCCTTTTGTTTTCTGGATGTTGAGAAAACCAACAATAAACGTTAAGATTTAAGTCGTTGAATATGTAATCCAAAAGGTCTTTTAAATTGTCTCCTGACCAATAACTTGTTAATTCTTGGAACTTATATCTAATCTTTGGCTCCGAACAAAAAGTAATGGGATTTTCAATTAATTGTTTAGTTGGAGAATAATCAATATCTATTGAAATTGCTTTAGAAATTTTATTGCATAGGATGCAAGTTGTTATAATTCTTACCTCCCTAAAATCTTCCGTTCCAACTCTTGGTATGTAATGAAATGCAACATAAAACCATTCGCTTTTACAACTACATTTTTTCTTTTTAGGATATTCACTTTGTATTAAGTCATACCAGTAATCTATACTGTCAAGAATAAGGTAGTTTTCTTCTTTTTTAGTTGTCAAAAGTCCAACTCCCTCATTTTTAAGCAAACGAACTTGAAATTCATTTAATCCGCTTTCCGTCGATATGTTTTTTATTACTTCCTGTTTCAAAATGTTGCAAATTACTATTTGAACAAGTGAACTTAATAACTTTATGATCAAAATGCAAATAAAAAGTTCTTCTATAATTTTAGATCCTTGAGGGATTTTGAACTGAATTTTATAATTAACATGTTGGGAATTAGATTTTAACCCTCAATCAAAATGGCAAGTGTACCATTTCTCCACATGACCTAAAATAAAAAAAGGTTGAGTAAAATAAATTACTCAACCTTTTGTGACCCGACTGGGGCTCGAACCCAGGACCCCATCATTAAAAGTGATGTGCTCTACCAACTGAGCTATCGAGTCATAATTCCATTCTTCAATGGGGGTGCAAATATAGGAAGTTTTTTTTGGTAATACCCAATAAATATGATTTAAAAAACTTGGCAATAGCTATTTTTTTTTAACTCGCTGTTTACTAGAAATTTCGAATCGTAGCAAATTCTTTTCTGTAGGTACTTGGCGTTTTTCCTGTTATCTGTTTAAAATGCTTGTTGAAATTTACAAAATTCTGATAACCACTTTCATAGCATACATCTGAAACAGATAGCTTTTCATTTTGCAAAAGTTTGCAGGCATGTCCTGTTCGTAGTTCATTTAAAAAACGGGTAAACGATTTTTGGGCTCGTTTTTTAAAGAAACTGCAAAATGCCGGTGGTGTCATGTGAGCGACAGATGCAATCGTTTCTAATGAAATGGGTTTGGTAAAATTCATCATAATGTATTTGTACACCTGATTCATTCTTTCTGTGTCTTTTTCATTATAGGAATGGAAATATCCTAAGCCGGCAAGCAGCTCATATTCATCAGTATTGAGCATAATATTTACGATCTTGAGAAATTCAATTATTCGTTGAAGCCCTTCCGTCGTTGTCATTTTTTCTAAGTGCTTGGTTATTTTTGTTCTGGTTTTTCCGGTAAAACGCATGCCTCTTTCTGCTTTTTCAAAAAGACTCTTTTTCTTGGATAAATCCTCGGGCTCCGTGCACAGTTTTTCATAGAAATTAATTGGAAAATAAATTACAATAGCTTCAACAGATTTATTTCTATTGTGTTGATTATTTGGCACGTCTTCATACCACATATGAGGTAAGTTCGGACTCATTAGTACTAAATCTCCATCAGAAAAATTGGTGATACTATCTCCAATAATTCTTTTTCCACTGCTTTTTTTAACAAAACTTAATTCGCAAAAATCATGAAAGTGCAAAGTGGCATCAAAATCATGTTCTTTAACTTTTTTGACACTAACCAAAGACGAATTTTGTTTAGGTAACTCAATTAATATCGCTTTCATCTTGTATTCATAGTTAATGATTAAAACTTAACTTAAACAATATTACACATAATTGTTTTACGAATTCTTAAAGTGATTAAAATAGTTTAAGTATTAGTTAAGTTAGTGTAAATAGGAAAATAGGTTATAGCGTAGTTTTGACATATGTTTAAATCAGTAATTAATTAAATAAAAATTCGAGGGTAATGGAAACTATATTTTGGAAGAACGACGATGAGCTTTTTGATATTGTACGTAACGAACTTTATACAGCTGTAGTAGGAGATGTTATGGATAAATTAGGTTTGTTAAACCAATTTCTGCCACCACAAATACAGCCTTTGCAGGATGATATGTTCATTATAGGTCGTGCGATGACCGTATTAGAAGCAGATGTTGTTTCAGATTCCAGTAGTAATAATCCAGTTTTGAATAAACCTTTTGGATTGATGTTAGAAGCATTGGATGATTTGAAAAAAAATGAAGTTTACATCTGTACCGGTTCTTCGCCATCTTATGCTTTATGGGGAGAGCTGATGGCAACACGTGCACAAATATTAGGAGCAGCCGGTGCAGTTGTTGACGGTTATTCAAGAGATACCAGAGGAATATTAGAATTAAAATTTCCTTCTTTTTCTTATGGAAGATATGCTCAGGATCAGGCACCGCGTGGAAAAGTAATTGATTTTAGAGTGCCAATAGAAATAAAAGGAGTGAGAATTAATTCGGGTGACATTGTTATTGGCGATATAGATGGTGTTTGTATAGTTCCAAGAGCAGTTGAAGAACAAGTATTCCGTCTTTCAATAGAAAAAGCAAGAGGCGAAAAAATGGTTCAAAAGAAAATATTGGAAGGAATGAGCACCAAAGAAGCTTTTGACAAATACGGTATCATGTAAATTTTTGAAACTGAATTTCTGACTTGTATTTAAGTCTTTATAAAACATCAATTCACCAAAATGAAAAAAACAACAATAATAACCTTTTTATGCTGGGTTGCTTTTATCTGTCCCGCAGCTGCGCAAACAAAAAGCATTCAAAATTTTGAAGTTCCTGTCCTTACACCATTTCCTGCTGCTATTGCCGGCGTTTCTTCGCCTGTAGTATCTTTAAATGGGAGTTGGGATTTTGATATAAAAGAACAAGCTCAAAAAGCAAAAAAGATTCAGGTACCAGGAGAATGGGAAATGCAGGGATACAGTGTAAAAGAAGGTCAAACAGCTTTGTATACTAAAAAGTTGGCTATTCCGGCCAATTGGAAAGGAAACCAAATTAAAATCAGGTTTGATGCTGTAAGTTCTCATGCTTTGGTTAAAATAAACGGAAAAACGGTCGGAGAACATGAGGGAAGTTTTGTTCCTTTTGAAGTCGATATCACAAATCAGTTAAATTATAAAGAAGATGTTCTGGAAGTTGAGGTTCAGGCTTTAACCGTTAGTGATCGATTGGCGTGTACTTCTCAATATGCCTGCCATACAGTTGGCGGACTTTTGAGGAAAGTAACTTTATTTGCGGTTGCCCCAATTTATATCGCTTCAGCAAATAACAATACTGTTTTTGATGCTTCTTATAATAATGCTTCCCTGACGATCACGAATGCTGTGGCAAGTACTTTATCAGCTTCTGAAGAGGCGTATTTTCAATTTACTCTTTTTGATGCGGCTGGAAAAGTGGTTGCAAAAAAGACCTCAGCAGTAAAAAAAATCACTGCAAATACTACGGCTGATATTGAAACAGTTTTAGAAATAAAATCTCCAAAACATTGGGATCCGGAGCATCCTTATTTGTATAAACTGCAAACAGAATTATTTGTAAATAACACTAAGAAACAAACAAACGAGCAAAAAGTAGGATTTCGTCAAATCGTTATTAAAGGAAATCAGTTTTTTGTTAACGGGAAAGCAATCAAATTGCATGGTGTAAACCGTCATTCTGTGCATCCTTTAACGGGGCGGAGCATTTTGCCAACATTGGATAGAAAAGATGCCGAATTATTTAAGGTCGCGAATTGCAATTATATCCGTACATCACATTATCCTCCTTCTGAAGAGTTTTTGAATGCAGCAGACGAATTAGGATTGTTTGTGGAAAGTGAAGCATCATTGACATGGATTCAGCATGGAGCATCACCAATTTGGAAATTGTGGAATTATAGAGATGAAAAATTCCTTCCTTTTATGGTAAGAGCCAATATGGATAATGTATTAGCGGGACGTAATCATCCTTCCATCATTATTTGGTCATTAGGAAATGAATCGAAATGGAGTCCGCTTTGGGAAAAAGTAAATAAGATTGTCAAAGAAATGGATCCTTCAAGACCCACAAGTTTTCATGATCAGTGTTGGGGAGGTTTCAACAATGCAGGCAGCAAAGCCGATGTAGCCAATTATCATTATCCCGGAATTAATGGACCAAAAGCAACAGACACCATGTCAAGACCAACATTGTTTGGAGAATATGCTCATTTATCGACTTACAACCGTAGAGAATTATTAAGTGATCCGGGTGTTAGAAGTGCTTACAATGAACCGCTTGTACAGTTTTATGATTCGATTTACAAACATAAAGGAAATTTAGGCGGCGCAATATGGAGTGGTATTGATGATATTTTTCATATGCCTGACGGAAGAATTGTAGGTTACGGACCATGGGGACCTCTGGATGCGTGGCGAAGACCAAAACCAGAATATTACGGTATGAAAAAGGCTTATTCTCCAATAAGAATTACGAATGTAAATTGGGGAACACTGGCAAAAGGCTTTGTAGAATTAAGTGTGGAAAATCGATTTGATTTCACCTCATTTAAAGAAATTAAAATTGAAGTAAAAGCAAATGGTAGTTCTAAATTGATTTCTTCTGTTATTCCGGCAAGAGGGGAAGGCATTATTAGAGTTCCTCTGGACAAAAGAACAACGGGATTTTATATTTCGTTTACTAATTCAAATGGGACAATTGTCGAGGAAGAACAATATGAACACAAGATTTTAACTAAATTAGAAGAGCCAAAAGTAGCGCTTTCATTTTCTGAAAGTGAGTCGGCCATAACAGTTAAACAAGGAGAGGTCAGTTATTTGATTAATAAAGTAACGGGAATCATCACCAATATTACAAAGAACAATCAGACGATAGCAATACAAGGACCGGTTTTTTGTTTTGTTCCAATGAATGATGAAGACGGTGGAAAACCAAATGTGGCCGGTGAAACGTATCAGAATAATATCTACCCAGTAAAAAATTATCCACTTTACACTTTGTTTGCGACAGACCTTACACCCAAACAAACCGAAAAAGGAATTATGGTCGACATGAAAACAGCCTATATTGATGTCAAAGGAAAACAATCGTATTTGTTTACTGCTGACGGAAAATTAGAAACAACCTATGAGGTGGAATATGGTGAAACGGATCAAAGCCCATATCAATACGGTCTGTTAATGCAGTTGCCAAAACAATTTGACCAGTTAAGCTGGAAACGCAAAGGCGAATTTACAATCTATCCTGAAAATGATATTGCAAGAATTGAAGGAACGACAATGTTAAATGCAAAACATGTAAACGGGGTTGAAGAGCCGGGCGTTGCACCAACCGGAGACTGGAAGGATGATGCTAACGATTTAGGAAGCAATGATTTTCGGTCAACAAAAAGACATATTGAATCGGCACAGCTCCAGGATAAAACAGGAAATGCTATAAAAGTACTTTCAGATGGAACGCAAGCCTCAAGAAGCTGGTTGCAAGATGAACAAATACAATGGTTAATTTCTGACTACAGCAATTCAGGATCTGAACCTTTTTACGGAAGTCCGCATAGCAATGGCAGAATAAAAACTAAAAATAAAACGCTAAAAGGAAAATTAACGCTTACGATTAATTAAAATGAAAGTACTTCACCTGGTTTTAATTTTTGCTTCTCTTACTTTAAATGCACAGCAATTAAGGGATAAAAACGAAGCAGTTTCTAAACACGAACTTAATTTTGATAAACTCTCAACATCATGGGATGAAGGGATTCCGCTTGGGAATGGAATGGTCGGTGCTTTAGTGTGGCAAAAAGGAAATAATCTGCATTTGTCACTAGATCGGGCTGATTTATGGGATATGCGACCAATGAAAGGTTTGCACCGCAAGGAGTTTAGTTACAAATGGGTAGAAGGACAAGTTGAAAAGAAGGATTATGGCATTGTGCAAAAATATTTTGACGAGCCGTATGATACTGAACCCGCTCCGAGTAAAATACCGGGTGGCGCATTGGAATTTGAAATTCAAAATTGGGGAGCAGTTTCATCCGTACGTCTATCTCCAAAGGAGGCGATGTGTGAAGTGAAATGGCAAAATGGAATTGTTTTAAAAACATTTGTTCATGCTGTTAAACCAGTCGGATGGTTTCGTTTTGAGAATTTAAAAGGTGATTTTATACCGCATTTAATTGCACCAAAATATCAGGGCGAAGTTAAAGTATCAGGAGATCCTGTCGGAGGTGATGACTTGGCACGCTTAGGATATAAGCAAGGCAAAGTGACACAGACGGCTAATACAATTTCGTATGAGCAGGAAGGATGGGGAGGATTTAAGTATCAAATAAGTGTAACCTGGAAGAAAATAAACAATTCAACTGTTGAAGGTGTTTGGAGCATTACTTCTCAATATCCGAACACTAAAATAAATCCTGTTGCGGAGAGTGTTGTAAAAAAAAACTTAGAAAGCGGTTATAGTACCGATCTGAAAAGTCATATTGCCTGGTGGGAGAAATTCTGGAGCAAATCCAGTATTCAGGTTCCTGATCCTTTATTAGAAAAACAATGGTATTTGGAACAGTATAAGTTTGGATCAGCAGCCCGAAGAGGAGCTCCGACAATTTCCCTGCAAGCCGTTTGGACCGCAGATAATGGACGACTCCCGCCATGGAAAGGAGATTATCATCATGATCTGAATACGCAATTAAGCTATTGGCCTTCGTACAGTGGAAATCATTTGGAAGAAGGTATGGGATATATCGATGATCTCGAGAAAAATAAAGCCAATTATAAACGATATACCAAAATGTATTTTGGAAATGATGGTTTAGCAGTTCCCGGTGTTACAACACTTGATGGGACTGAAATGGGAGGATGGATACAATATTCTTTTTCTCCAACAGTTTCTGCCTGGCTCGGACATCATTATTATTTGCAATGGCGCTATAGTATGGATCGCAAATTTTTGGAACAAAAAGCATATCCATGGATTAAAGATGTGGCTAAACATTTAGAACAGACTACAGTAATAGACGAGAAAGGTTTTCGGAAATTACCCATTAGTTCTAGTCCGGAAATGAATGACAATGATATTAGTGCCTGGTTCCATCAGAATACCAATTACGATCTGGCCTTAATGACTTTTACTTTCAAAGCTGCTGCAGAATTGGCAACAGAACTTGGATTAAAAGAGGAAGCGCTTCATTGGAAAAAAATAGGAGATCAATTTCCAGATTATGCGCGTACCGCAAATAACGAAATGATGGTTACGCCAACAATGCCTTATACGGAATCTCACAGACATTTTTCACATTTGATGGCCATACATCCGCTGGGTCTGATTAAATGGGAAGATGGAGAAAAAGCACAATCGACCATTAAAAATACGCTCAATCTGGTAGATAAAATTGGACCAGATTACTGGTGCGGTTACTCTTATTCCTGGATGGCAAATCTAAAAGCAAGGGAAAAAGATGGAGAAGGCGCTGCCCACGATCTGGAAATTTTTGCTAAAGCATTTTGCCTTAAAAATAGTTTTCATGTCAATGGAGATCAGACGAAATCGGGTTATTCAAAATTTCAATACAAACCTTTTACACTTGAAGGCAACTTTGCTTTTGCCGCTGGTTTACAAGAAATGTTATTGCAAAGTTATGCCGGTTTTATAGAAATCATGCCTGCTGTTCCGGTTTCGTGGAAAGATATTTCTTTTAATACGTTAAGAGCGGAGGGAGCATTTTTAGTTAGCGCTTCAAAGAAAGAGGGCATTATTACCGAAATCAAAATTGTAGCGGAGCAGGGCGGAAAAACCAAATTAAAATTACCGTTTAAAAATTGGAAGATTGAATCAGGCGAGAAGGTAAATACTAAAGAAATTTCAGAGGAATTTATAGAACTGCAATTTGATAAAGGAGGTTCGATTATTTTAAAAAATAAAGACACAAGATATTAATAGAAGAAATAGAAAGAGATGAAAATTACAGATGTAAAAGTATGGATGGTTGAAGGTGTTAAATACAACTGGACACTATTAAAAATATATACAGATACTGGACATACCGGTGTTGGAGAAGCTACGAACTGGCCAGGAAGTCCAATTGTTTATCATGCAGCAAAGCATATTGGGGAAAGAATTATTGGTCTTGACCCTATGAAAACCGATTTTATCTGGACAAAGTTGTACCGCGATTTAAACTGGGTAGGGCCAAACGGAGCAAGTTTATGCGCTATTAGCGGAATTGATATGGCCTTGCTTGATTTAAAAGGAAAAGTTTTAGGTACGCCTTGTTATGAATTGCTGGGTGGTGCTTTTAGAAAAGATATTTTATTATATGCCAATTACTGGTTTACAGGTGGCGGACACAATGCTGAGGATTATGCAAAGCAGGCTATAAAAGTCAAAGAAGCAGGATTTACAGGATTAAAATTTGATCCGTTTGCCCATACGAATTATTTGTATGGTGAAGATTTATCTTCAAATCTTACACTAACTGCAGAACAACAAGATTTAGCTTTTAATGTTAGTAAAGCGGTTCGTGATGTAGTAGGACCCAATTTTGATATTATGATCGAAACGCATGCGATGCTGAATTACAGAGTTGCTGTGAAAATGGCGCAACGTTTAGCTACGCTTGATATTACCTGGTATGAAGAACCTGCAGGTCCAGAAAGTGCTGATACACTGCGAGCCATGAGAGAACGTATTCCTTCGAATGTTTCTATTTGTGTGGGTGAAAGACATTATACCCGACACGGAATCCGTCCTGTATTGGAGAAGAATATTTGCGATATTATGATGCCGGATATTACGCGTTGCGGAGGTCCATCTGAGATGAAAAGAATGGCCACTATGATGGAAGCTTATAACGTTTTATTAGCACCACATAATCCTAATGGACCATTGTCTACATTGGCATCGGCTCATGTGTGTGCTTCTGTTCCTAACTTTTTCCGCCAGGAATTTATGTTCAATGACGTGCCGTGGAGAGATACTGTAATTACACATCCAATAAAAGATATGATTCAGAATGGTCATTTGCATTTAAGTGACAGACCAGGTCTTGGTGTGGATTTAGTGGAAGAAGAAATGGAAAAACATCCGGGAATTGTAGTTCCGAGACCAGGATTTTATGTTTAATTTTTCTTGAGTTTAATTTTCAACCAATTTATAAGCAGCTATGTCAATTGAATCAATAAAGAGACGTGATTTTTTAAAGCAGGCGAGTATTTTTACTGCCGGTTTGCTTGCCATGCAAATGGATGTTTTAGCAGGTTCTTTTGGAACTGATAAATTTGGTGATGGAAATATTTTACTCAATAAAAAAACAGATCCGGATTGGATAAAATCATTGTACCAAAGAGGAACGGTTACCACTTATTTCAAAAGTAAAAATGAATTAAAATATATTGGTATGCCTGTTGGAGGAATCAACTGCGGTACCGTTTATTTGGGAGGTGATGGCCGTTTGTGGCTTTGGGATATCTTCAATAAAAATCAGGAAGGTATTGAACCAAAACTTGTAGAATGGAATAAAGGCAATGGAGAGCAAATTAAATTGCGTCCGCGTGACGGTGCCGCTTATGTATTTCCGGCAACTGAAATTCATCCTCTGGAACAGGGATTTGCAATAAAAATCAATTACAAAGGAAACACTATAACAAAACGTTTTCATCAGGAAGATTGGGCCGAAATTAAGTTTGAAGCAACTTATCCCGTAGCTGTCATTCATTATATAGATTCCGATTTTCCTTTAGAAATAAAACTAACCGCATTTTCGCCTTTCATTCCCTTAGACGAAGACAATTCGAATATTCCCGTTACGATTCAGTCTTTTGAAATTAAAAACACCGGAAAAGAAGTTGTTGAATTTGAAATAATTGGCTGGCTAGAAAATGCAGCTAATATATTCTCAGCAACAGCAAGCAACGATGGAAAAAGAGAAAATACGGTGATTACTAAACCGAATCATGTCTCCGTTTTTTCAACTTTTAATCCAAATGATAAAACAAAATTTGCGGAAGCAGGAGATTCAGGGTCATTATGCCTGTCATTTATAGGGAAAAATGCCATTGGTATTTCTTCATTTAATCTTCCTTTTTCTGCAGCATCATTTAATTCAAAAGAGGGAAGAGAAGCTAAAAGCACAGTAAATGCAGCTGAAAAAATAATTGCAGGAATCGCTGTAACTGAAAAATTAGCACCGGGAAAAACGGTAAAAAAAGAATTCGCTATCAGTTGGCATTTTTCAAATGTTGGAAAACGTATTGATGTGCCAGATGCAAGAACAGGACATTATTATTTAAATAAATTCCCTGATGCTTTGGCTGTCGCCGATTATGTCGCCGATCGCTCTTCATTTTTATCGTCACAAACAAAATTATGGAAGAATACGTGGTATAAGTCAACGTTGCCGTGGTGGTTTATGGAGCGAACTTTTTCTAATATTTCAGCATTGGCGACGACTACTTCGCATCGTTTTAAAACAGGTCGTTCATGGGCTTGGGAAGGTGTCGGCGCCTGCGAAGGAAATTGTACGCATGTTTGGCATTACGCACAGGCAACAGGCAGAATATTTCCGGGTATCGAAAGAGACAATCGTCAGCGAGTTGATCTTGGTATTGCTTTACAGGAAGATGGTGGAATCTGGTTTAGGGCAGAATATGATAAACGTCCCGCCATTGATGGGCAGGCAGGCAGGGTTTTAGGATGTTTGCGAGAACATCAAATGAGTGCCGATGATACTTTTTTAAGAACAAACTGGCCAAACATAAAGAAAGCAACTCAATTTTTAATCAACCAGGATAAAAATGGCAATGGACTTACAGATACTCCAATGGAAAATACATTGGATGCGGTCTGGGATGGAGAAATTGCCTGGATTGCCGGTTTATCTATTGCAGCAGTAAAAGCTGGCGGTGTGATGGCTTTAGAGATGAACGATATTTCGTTTGCTGAGCAATGTAAAATATATGTTGAAAAAGGTTCTAAGAACATGGATGAGGTTTTATTTAATGGAGAATACTATATCCATAAACCTGATGCCATCAAAGGAAGAGAAGGAGTAGGATCTTACAACACTTGTCATATCGATCAGGTTTTAGGACAAAGTTGGGCGTGGCAAGTTGGCTTAGGCCGAATTAATGATAAAGAAAAAACTGCCAGTGCATTGAAGGCTTTGTGGAAATATAATTTCATGCCGGATGTGGGACCTTATTTAAAAGAACACACGGGCTGGCGTCCTTATGCTTTACCGGGTGAAAGTGGTATGGTCATGAATACCAATCCTAAAAAGGAAGCCAATCCTTATGGGGAATCGGTTACCTGGCAAATGGGGTATTTCCATGAATGCATGACAGGATTTGAACATCAGGTTGCCAGTCATCTTATGGCCGAAGAAATGACAGATGAAGCGCTGATACTCACCAGAGCAGTTCACGACCGTTATCATGCCTACAAGCGAAATCCTTTTAATGAAATCGAATGCAGCGATCACTACGGAAGAGCGATGGCGAGCTACGGCACATTTATTACAGCTTGTGGCTTTGAATATCATGGGCCAAAAAACTTCATTCGATTTGCTCCTAAATGGAATAAAGAAAATTTTGAAGCACCGTTTGTTACAGCAAAAGGCTGGGGTTCTTATTCTCAAAAAAAACAAAAAGGGAAACAAATTCATCGTTTTGAAGTAAAATATGGTTCACTCCGTTTACAAAAAATAAACCTGCAAAGAATAAGTGAATTGTCAATAGAAAAAGTGACAGCAGCTGTGGGCGGACAAAAAGTAAAACTGAAATACGAACTAAACGGAAATGATATCGTAGTAGAACTTACAAAGCCATTGCATATTCAAACAAATGAAACATTAATAATTACGATCTAAAACGATTATAAATGCTAAAAAGAAATATATTTTTATGGATGGCTTTGGTAATGCTGCTGTCTTGCAATCAATCTAAAACAAATGATGCAAAGCAAATAATTGAAGCGGATAATAATTGGAAACCCAAATTTGATCAAAAACTTCCATTATTGGGACATCGTAATTGGATTGTTATTGCAGATAAAGCTTTTCCGGAACAGAATGCCGAGGGTATAGAAGTAATTAAAACAGACGAAAATCTTTTGCCTGTTTTGAAATATGTTTTGCAACAGGTAAATTCATCCGGACATGTAAAACCGATTGTTTATCGTGATAAGGAATTACAATTTATTACTGAATCGCAGGCAAAAGGTGTAACAGCATTCCGCATAGAATCAGAGAAATTGATGAAAATGGGAAAAATGAATTTAGAATTACAACCCCAAAGTATTCTTCATGATTCCGTTTTTACTAAATTAGACGAAGCATCAAAATTGTTTAAAATAGTGGTATTAAAAACCAATGAAACAATTCCATACACCTCTGTTTTTTTACAACTTGATTGTTCCTATTGGAATGCAGAGAAGGAAAAACAATTGAGAGAAATGATGAAAAGTCAAAAATAATTAGAAAATAAAAGAAATATGTTTCAGATAGATCTTACAGGAAAAACAGTTGTGATTACTGGCGTTACTACTGGTATCGGAGCCAGTATTGCAAAAATGTTTGCCAAAGCCGGAGCAAATATTTCCGGTTGCGCAACATCGGCAGATGGTGGTGATTTTACAAAAGTTATTTCTGAAACCCCAGAGAAAACACTGTACACACAATGTGATCTAACCAAGGAAGAAGATTTGCAGAAATTCATTCAAAACACAATAGAAACATTTGGAAGAATTGATGTGCTTGTTTCCAATGCCGGACAAAATGTTTTTGAAGGAGCAGCGAATTGTGATGAAGCACATTGGCAGCAAAACATGGAATTAAATCTGGCATCGCATTGGCGATTAACAAAATTATGCAAGCCTTATTTAGAAAAAAATAATGGTGTTATCATTATCATGACGTCAAATCACGCGTATTCAAGTATTCCGGGTTGTTTCCCTTATAATGTGACTAAAACTGCTCTGACAGGATTAGTTCGCAGTTTGGCTATTGAATGGGGACCAACAATAAGAACTGTAGGTATTGCACCAGGATTTATTGATACTCCCGGAAATCAAAAATGGTTTGATTCCTTTCCGGATCCTGAAACAGAACGACAAAGAACAATTGATTTACATCCGGTAAAAAAAATAGGTTCTCCTGAAGAAATTGGTGCCTGGTGTGTATTTCTGTCTAGTGAATATGCCTCATTTGCCAGCGGCGTTACTTATTTAATCGATGGAGGAAGAACCGCATTAATGCAAGATCAATAAATGGAAATTTGGAAAGCAACCTCATTAAATAATACAAAATTAGTTCTTGGAGAAGGAGCAATCTGGAGTTCGTCACGTAAGTTATTTTTTTATGTAGATATCGAAGGACAAAAGGTTGGTTTAGTAGATCCTGTTTCCGGGATGACGAAACAACGACAACTTCAGGAGAAAGTAGGAACGGTGGTTCCAACAGAAGATGGCCAACTTCTAATAGGTCTTGAAAATTCAATTTCAATATTTGATTTTGATTCAGAAGAATTACAAGAGCTAATAAAATTAGAAGCAGAAATACCAACCAATCGATCTAATGATGGAAAATGTGATGCTGCCGGCAGACTGTGGATTGGGACAATGAACAAAGAGGCAAAGGGAGCCGTCGGAACCTTATATTGTTTTGATGGAGAACAAATCAAAAAAAAGATTCCAAATCGCAAAGTATCCAATGGTATTTGCTGGAGTGCCGATAATACTAAAATGTACTATGTCGATTCATTTGATTACAATATTAAAGTATATGATTTTGATTTAGAATCGGGTGCTATTTCTAATGAAAGGATTATTGTTGAAATGAAAGAATCCGGTTTTACACCAGATGGCATGACAATCGACGAAAAAGGAATGTTATGGGTAGCCATGTGGGGAGAAGGAACGGTAAACAAATACAATCCGCTTACGGGTGAATTAATTGGAAGAGTGGAAGTCAATGCTCCCCATGTTAGCTCTTGTGCATTTGGAGGAACTACTATGACACAATTATTAATTACTACGGCAAGTGCAGGATTAAGTGATGAGCAGCTAAAACAGTTTCCGGAAAGTGGTACATTATTTTTAGTTGATGTTGGAATCAAAGGAACACAGATGAATCCATTTAAAATCCAAAATAAAATATAAAAGGGTAACAATGAAAGAAATAGTTTTATTTGGAGAGTACTTGTTACGTTTAACTCCGCCAGGAAACAAAAAAATAACGCAGGCAGAAAATCTTGAAATGCACTGGGCTGGTTCTGAAGCTAATATCGCAGTTTCGTTGGCTACATTTAAAAAAAGTACGCGATATGTTACTTCCTTACCAAATAATACTGTCGGTCAGGCGGGTATCGCGCAGCTTCATCGTTATGGAGTTCCGACTACCGTTATAGAAAAAAAAGGACGCCAAGGTCTTTACTATTACGAAAGCGGCGTGGGAACCAGACCCGGCAAAGTAACTTACGACCGCGAATATTCGAGCTTTAGCATGCTGGAAGATCATGATATAAATTGGGATGAAATTTTTAATAATGCCGAATGGTTTCATTGGAGTGGCATTACGCCGGCCTTAACTGAAAATCTTTCCAAAATTTGTCTGAACGCTTTGAAGGTTGCAAAGGAAAAAGGAATAATGATTTCGGCCGATTTTAATTTTCGATCAACGTTATGGCAATATGGAAAACAGAGTAGCGAAATAATGCCCAAACTACTGGAATATTGCGATGTAATTCTGGCTGATGTTGATGCCTCAAAATTGTATTTTAACATCCATCCGGACGAGAACAACTTGGTTGAAAGTACCTGTTCTTTATTAAAGGAAAAATTGCCGAATGTAAAGTATATTGCGATGACCATGCGCTATCAAAACAATGCTTCAAATGAGTAT
Source organism: Flavobacterium sp. LC2016-12 (assembly GCF_015351595.1). GTDB lineage: Bacteria > Bacteroidota > Bacteroidia > Flavobacteriales > Flavobacteriaceae > Flavobacterium. Next base: position 125,606 of record NZ_JADKPT010000012.1, read on the forward strand.
GTTGGTTATTTGTGGAATAACGGTGCTGTAGTTTCTTCGACAACTTATAAAATAGACAATATTGCGGAACGTATTGGTGCCGGTGATGCTTTTATGGCGGGTTTGATTTATGGTTTACAGGAACAACAGCCATTACAGCAAGTTATAGAATTTGCCACCGCCTGTGGGGTAATGAAACATTATATAACGGGTGATATGAATATTGCTTCAAAGGAAGAAATTGAGACGATCATTCAACAAAAAGGAAGCGGAAGAATAATTCGCTAATTAAAAACAGAAAACATATGATCATTTCGAATCTTTTAAAAATGCAGGAAGATATTCTGAAAGAAAAATTCATTCCCTTATTTACCAATACGGATGCTGAGGTTTGTAAAAACATTATGCGTATTTGCTATGAAAATGGTATAAATGTATTTGAATTTACTGATCGAAACAAAAACTCCTATGCTGTTTTTAAGGAATTGAAGGCCTATAGAGATGTAGCCTTACCTCAACTAAAGATTGGAGTTGGCACGATTAAAAATGGTCCTCAGGCAAAATTATTTATTGAGGCTGGTGCCGATTTTTTAATCTCGCCGGTCGTTTTAGAAGAAATTCACCTAATATGTCAGGAGAAAAAAATATTGTGGATTCCGGGCTGTGCCACGCCTTCAGAAATTGCTCTCGCAGAAAACTGGGGATTATCATTGGTAAAAATATTCCCGGCAAAACCATTAGGAGGATATTCCTATATAGAAGCGGTAAAATCCGTCTTTCCTAAAATGTTTTTTATGGCCACGGGAGGTGTCGAACCTAATAAGGACGATATTGAAAAATGGCATCAAGCCGGCGTTTCTTCTGTCGGTTTAGGGGCAAAACTTTTCCCAAAAGAAATGTTAGAAAACCACGAATATGATAAGATGAGTGCTCACTTAGCTAAGCTCATCAGCCATTTAAATTAAAGAATTTACTAACCACAAAACCTTAGATAATAGTTAACGACCTAATACTATTATCAGATAAACTATTTTTTATTATGAAATTGGAATTGATTGATTATCTCATTATTGCTATTTATTTTGTTTTTGTCATCGGGATTGGTTTTTTGCTCAAACGGCAAGTAAAATCAGCGAATGATTTTTTAATGAGTAATCGAAATATTCCGTTATGGATTACCAGTCTTGCTTTTATTTCTGCCAATCTTGGTGCGCAGGAAGTTTTGGGAATGGCTGCCAATGGAGCAAAATACGGATTGTATACGGTTCATTTTTATTGGCTGGGAGCTGCTTTGGCCATGATATTTCTGGGCGTATTCATGATGCCATTTTATTACGGAAGTAAAGCCAGGAGTGTACCGGAATATTTAAAACTTCGCTTTGACGAAAAGACAAGAACATTCAATGCTTTTGGTTTTGCAGCTATGACCGTTTTTTCTTCAGGAGTTTCATTGTATGCTTTAGCGATGTTGATGGAAGTAATTTTAGGATGGAATTTTGATTTGTCCATCTGGGTTGCCGCTTTAGTGGTATTTGTCTATATTTTCATGGGAGGTTTAACCAGTGCCGTTTATAACGAAGTACTTCAATTTTTTCTTATTGTATTAGGAATTGCGCCTTTGGTTTTTCTCGGTTTATATAAAGTTGGAGGATGGGAAGGAATCGTTGCAAACGTACAGGATTATAAACTTCATGTTTGGAAAGGATTAGATGATCCTTCACATAATCCTATGGGAGTTGATGCTTTTAGTATGGTCTTCGGGCTAGGATTTGTATTGGCTTTTGGATATTGGTGTACCGACTTTTTAGTAGTACAAAGAGCTATGATAAGCAAGAATTTGAGTGATGCTCAAAAAACGCCTATTATTGCGGCGATTCCTAAAATATTAATGCCGATGATTGTTATTTTACCGGGAATTATAATGCTGGCGCTTCAAAATAAATTTTCTGGATTTGAACTTCCTCTAACTGCCAATGGCGATGCTAACTATAATATGGTACTGCCTATTTTATTGCAAAAATTATATCCGAATGGTATTTTAGGAGTTGGAATTACAGCGCTTATTGCTTCTTTCATGAGTGGAATGGCAGGAAATGTAACCGCTTTTAATACGGTATGGACTTTTGATATTTACCAATCGCATATCAAAAAAAATGGCTCGGAAAAACATTATTATTATGTAGGGAAAATTGCTACCGTTGCCGGAATATTAATTTCGATTATGACGGCGTATGTAGCGCGTGGTTTCAATAATATAATGGATTTACTGCAATTGGTATTTAGTTTTGTAAATGCACCGCTTTTTGCAACCTTCTTTTTAGGAATGTTTTGGAAAAGAACAACAGGACATGGTGCTTTTTGGGGATTAATTTGTGGGACTGCCACAGCTACAATCACGCACGGGCTTACCGTTGCAGAAGGAAAGGGAGGCTGGATCGCCAATACACATGAGTACTTTTCAGGTACCAGTCAGGCTTTTAATATTGCATGGATTTCTTTTATAGTGTGCGTTATTGTGACGATTGCAATTAGTTTAGTTACCAAACCAAAACCGGAAGAAGAGTTAGTCGGATTGGTTTATAGTCTAACTCCAAAACAGACAGATTCTAACAAAATATGGTATAAAAATCCGCTTTGGATGGGAGTTGGCGTTTTGTTGGTTACCATTATATTTAACATCATCTTTTTTTAAGAATAATAGCTATGAATAAATTGTATGATTTACGGATTGTAATCGGGATTTTCTTTCTGATTATTGGTTTTCTTTTAATGGGTTATTCCTTTTTATCAGATGGTTCTTTAGAAGAGAATAATAGAATTAATCTTTATTGCGGATTGCTATTTTCCTCTTTTGGTTTATTAATGCTTTTGTTAAAAACGAAAAGAAACAAAAGTAATTAACCACTATACTAAATGGAGTTTTACTTTATAAATTCCTGTCATAAAAGCTGAAATTTGATCTTATAAATTTCGCGTTGCATTTTTAAAACTATTTTAAAGCATTCTTGAATGCGTCTGTTTGTTGAAAAAATAAATCAGACCGATTCAATGATGCTTTCTGTTTTATACTCTGCTGAAAATCAAAATTCTAAATTAATTTCTGGTAAAATGATATTTAATCAGAAACAATAATTCTATGCTTTGTTAGCAGTGATTTTGATTAAAATAGTTTCTATATCTATTAAAAAAGTAAAATAATCTCACTGACATAAATTATACATTGGTTCCCAGCTTAGAGCCTTTTTTTTAAAAGCAGATTTCAAATTTACATCCATTATTATTTGCTGATTAAGGACTTACATACCTGTAAAAAAGTACTTTTTCGAATGAAAAAAGGGGACAAACAAAAAACATGACTTAAATAACCATTATCAAAACTATTAAAACTATGAAATTACTAACCAAAAACAAGCCAAGAAATTTTTGGCCAAAAAGTTTGTTTACGAACTTTTTTCAATTTACTCCAATTGTATTATGTACAATTGTGTTACACGCATCGGCAGCCGCAATACCTAAAGAAGAAGGCGCTTCAAAAAATTATTTTTCTCTTGTACAAAAGGTAATAAAAGGAAAAGTAGTAGACGAACAGGGATTGCCGGTACCGGGAGCAAATATTACTGCAAAAGGCACAAAAAATAGCACTCAGACAGATATGGACGGTAGTTTTTCTATTAACGTACCTGATAATGTTACCAAATTAATTGTAACCTATATTGGAATGCAGGACCAAGAAGTTTCGATTACAGGAAATACAATTACTATAGTCCTGAAACAAACCGGGCAAAAGTTAGAAGAAGTGGTTGTAGTGGGTTATGGCAAACAGAAGAAAGTTAATCTGTCTGGAGCCGTAAGTGTTGTAGATACAAAAACGATTTTAAATCGTCCCGTATCCTCGTTGACAAATACCTTACAAGGAACTGTTCCAGGACTTACCGTTATTGCGCGCCCGGGAGATGTTGGTGGAGATATCGGAACAATTAATTTACGTGGAAAGGGAAATTTAGGAACCTCTTCTCCTTTATTTATTATCGATGGCGTAATTGCTACTTCTGAATTTTTTAATAGAATAAATTCTAATGATGTTGAAAGTATTTCGGTTTTAAAAGATGCTTCGTCATCGGCAATTTATGGGTCTCGCGCTGCTTATGGAGTTATCGTAGTAACGACCAAAAAAGGAAAAGAGGGTAAAGCCCAATTTAATTATAATAGCTATTTTGGTGTTCAGTCGGCCGTTCAATTGCCAAACAGGGTAAATGCTTTACAATATGCTGAATTGTATAACGAAGCAAGACTTAATGCAGGTAAATCGGCATTTTATACTCCGGCTGAAATTGATAAAATTAGAAATAATTCAGATCCCGATCATTATGGTAATACAGATTGGTATGATTTATTTCTTAAAAAATCGGCACCAATATTTGAGCATGAAATTAATGTTTCAGGCGGAGGGTCAACACGTTATTTTATAAGCGGATCCTTTTTTGAGCAAAACTCACTTTTTCCGGGAAAACAAATCAACAGATATTCTTTCAGATCCAATACAGAATCTAAAGTAAGTGATAAATTCACAATAGGAACTACTATTTCTTACAGCCACGATCGTTATGAGAACGAAAACGGAGAGGTTAGTTTTGTCTCTATTGACAGAGCTATTCCGATATCTGTACCAACACAATCTGATGGTAGCTGGGGTGTTTTTACTGGCGGAAGAGTTAGTCAGGAATTCCCTTATAGAGTATTTAAAGAAGGAGGAAGAGCAGGATATACTAAAGATCGATTCTCTGGTGCTATAAGAGCCGTTTTTACTCCAATTAAAGGATTGGATATTACGGGTTCAGTTTCTTATAACTTAAGTAATGATTTTAATAATGCCTTTGTTAACAGATTACCGGCACTTATTAATTTTGATACAAAAGTAGAAATACCCGGATCAGCTGTTGTGCAAAATTCATATAATGAAAAATGGGCAACCCTTGGAAAATTCTTAACAGATTTAACGGTGAGTTATGATAAAAAATTAGAAAAACATAGTTTCAAGGTTTTAGGAGGACTTTCTTATGAGGATAATTCCGGAAGAAATGTCGATATAACCAGAAAAGAATATGTTACTAATAATATTAGTTCTATTGATGCCGGTTCTGCAGATCCTATTAACACAACAGTTAAAGGAAAACCAGGCCAAAATGCTTTTCAATCCTTTTTTGGTCGTGTAACCTATTCATATGATAATAAATATTTGTTCGAATCGAGTCTTCGATATGATGGATCTTCTAAGTTTCCGGTAGAAAATCGTTTTGGGGTATTTCCTTCTGTCTCTGGAGCGTGGCGTATTTCGCAGGAAGATTTTATGAAATCGACGGAATGGATATCAGAGCTAAAATTACGCGCTTCGTGGGGTAAATTAGGAAGTGTGAGTAACGTAGGAGATTATGATTATTACAATACCTTAACTTCCGGGACACAAATTATTTTAGACGGAACAAAACAGGATGGCGTTATACCAGGGCAAATTTACAACCCACTTTTAGGATGGGAAAAAGTAAATATGACAAACATAGGTTTGGATCTTGCGTTGTGGAACAACAAATTCAATTTGCAGGTTGATGTTTATAACAAACTAACGGATGGTATTTTATTGCCTAATCCTTATATTCCGGCTGAAGCGGGATTAAGTGTTGTTCCTCCAATCAACTTAGGTCAGGTAACCAATAACGGTCTTGAGATTGCTGTATCTTATAATAACAAAGTAGGGGAATTAAAATATTCTGTAGGAGCAAATATGAGTCGTATTTGGAACAAAGTTTCAGATTTGGGCGATGTAACAGAGACTCCGCCAGATGGTTATTATATTAACAGAGTAGGTTCGCCGGTGGGTTCTTTTTATATGTGGGAGGCTGAAGGACTTTTTGCTAATGCTGATGATGTTGCAGGTCATGCTACACAATCAACAAATACAAAACCGGGAGATATTAAATATAAAGATCAAAACGGCGATGGAAAAATCAATGGAGATGATCGTGTCATTATGGGTAGCGAAATTCCAAAACTGACTTATGGATTTAACTCAAGTCTACAGTATAAAAATGTAGACTTTGCCGTTATGCTGCAAGGGGTGCAGGGCACAAAAGCTTATCTTGAAAATGAAGCATCTCAGGCATTTTTTAACGGTGCAGGTGTAAAAGAATATGCATTGGACCGTTGGACAACTGAAAATCCAAATCCAAATGCGGCGTATCCAAGAATGTTGCTTTCGCCGGATAATACACAAAATCTTCAAAAATCATCTTTCTGGTTGTTTGATACTTCTTATCTGCGTGTTAAATCGATGTCACTGGGGTATAATTTCCCAAAGCAAGTACTTGATAAAATAAAGCTGCAAGGTTTAAGATTTTATCTGGCAGGTAATAACTTGTTTACAATAAGAGGGGATAAACGAATGAAGGATTTTGATCCGGAAGTAGCTTCGCAACGAGCCTCTTATCCACAATTGAAAACCTATTCTTTTGGTGTAAATCTTTCTTTTTAATTTAAACAAATTGTCTTTTTAACGGATTAAATCAGCTTGTTTTAAGATCATGATTATCTTTTTCAAGACATAAAATAGTATATACAAATGAAAAATAAATTTAATAAAATAGTACTATCGTTTGCTGCAGCTACCGTTTTTAGCTGTACTGCACCTCCATTGGAGAGAGTGCCGCAAGATACAAATTCAAGCAGCACATTCTGGACTTCAGAAAATGATGCCCGTTTAGCTTTAAATGGTTGTTATGGCTATTTAGCATATGCCTACAATAATGCTTATAACGACGGATCTGCTGATAATGCTTATTGCCAATATCCTTGGGAAAGTGATGCTACAACCATTAGTGAAGGAAATATAACACCTGCTTCATTAAACGCAGCTAATTATTCTGGGAAATACCAAAGTATCCGAGGATTTAACAGCTACTTAGATAATGTTGGTAAAATCGCTATGGATGAAAATCTTAAGAAACGTTTTATTGCAGAAGCAAAGGTTTTACGTGCGATGGCCTATTTTGATTTAATACGTTCTTATGGTGCGGTGCCATTGCTGACAGCAGATTATGTTAGTCCTCAAGAAACAGCTGTAGCACCAACGCCAGAAGGAGAGATCGTTACTTTTATCATAAATGAATTGGTAGCTGCCCAAGCCGATTTGCCTTTAACTTATTCAGGTGGTATAAAAAATGAAAAAGGAAGACTTACAAAAGGTGCAGCATGGGCATTGAAAGCCAGAGTAGAATTAGATTATAATAAATTTTCAGATGCTGCAGCAAGTGCTCAAAAGGTTAGGGAATTAGGTGTTTACCAGTTGTTTAGAGGTGGAGATGTATCCAAGACTAAAGATGATTTTTCATCTTTTGTTGATTTTGCATCAACAACTGAAGAACAAAAATTTTATAAAGGATTTGCTAACTACGAACAATTATTTTGGGCTGTAAATGATAACAATTCAGAAGTTATCATAACTTCTCAAGCGATCAATAATTCATCTTATGAGTGGGGTAATGGTTTAAACACATTATTGGCACCTGTTGATATTGGTGGTTGGAGTTCTATTACACCAACGGTTGAATTAGTAAATTCATATTGGAACAAAACGGGGCATTCTTTTGTAGCACCATCAGCTGAAGTTAGAGCTGCAAATTATAATGAAGGAAGTCCTGCAGCTGCTTATTTTGCTGAATTTCATAATAGAGACACACGTTTATACGCTAGCATAATGTTTCCTACTTCTCCTTGGGAAAATGCTTCACCGGGTTATATTTATGATTGGAGTGCAAGCAGCAGTATGACAGGATATAATTTCAGAAAATTAACAGATCCCGCATACCTTTCTGCGGAATGGGATGGTGCACAGGATTTTCCTATTATGCGTTATGCTGAAATTTTACTTATTTATGCCGAAGCAAAAAATGAGGTGAGTGGTCCGGATAGCTCTGTTTACAATGCAATTAATGACATTAGAGATCGTTCAGGAATGCCAGCAGTAGATCAGACGATGTATAATACGAAAGAAAAAATGCGTGAACTGATTCGAAATGAAAGACGTATTGAATTGGCAGGAGAAGGGCAGCGTTATTTTGACATTCGCCGTTGGGGAATTGCTGACCAGGTAATTAAAACTATTTACGATATTACAGGTAACATTGCACAAGAACGTGGTTGGCAGGCCAAATTTATGAAATTGCCCTATCCGCAGGCTGCAGTAGATAAAAACCCGAATTTGAGTTCGGCACAATCAGAAAAAGGGTATTAAAGAAAAAACGATCAACAATTTGTAAGTTGTTGTTGATTGGTTTTGGTTTCCAATAAATTGGTGGTTTATGTAAAAAGCACTGTCCTGTGGTGGGACAGTGCTTTTTTTCTGATACAATAAAGCAAATAGCTGGATATTAAAAAACAAATCCCTTTTTACTTATCATAGTAAAAAGGGATTTGTTTTAATAGCAACTCAAATAAATGAGCCTAAATAACTTTATGAATTATAGATCACTAAAGTTATTTTTTAGTGGTGTAAGGGATTTTCATTTTAATCTCCCAGGTACCAGAATCGTTTATTTTTACACCCCATCTTATGTACGCTCTGTTACGAATTTGACCAGTAGCAGGATCGATATAATTAGTCCAGTCTTTAACTCCATTATCCGCTTCAAAAGCTGCTTTATCTACTGTAAAAGCATCAGCTGTTGTTAAATAATACATTAAGTAAGCATCGTTACCACTATAATTCCTTGCATATTGAGGAAATGGAGGAGCAGGCAAACCAAAAGTAGTGCTTTCAGCATCAAGTACTGTTCCTATTGTATTGTCATGATAATTTTGCAAAGGTTGTGATCCACTATAGTTAAAAACTACTTTATTCGGATCAAGAGCCGCTCCATGACTATCTGCAATAATCATTTTTACGTTTACAGCCATTTTAGGCTCATCACTTATTTTTACAATAGTGATATAAGGATCGGTTCCATCTAAAACACCTGCAACTTTCGGATCACTATCATTTAAAACAGAGTAGGTATAACCAGTATCATAAACTCCTCCTCCTTTACCTAATTGTAATCTTGAGCGCATCTCCGTTTTGAATTCTACAGGTACAAAAGGTCCCATTTTTACCCACGTAAACTTGTCTAATTGACGTTCACCCCTAACATTTTTTGCATTTACATTAATAATGAAATCATTATTTACAACATTCTTAGAGGCCTGGGTAAAGACAAATTCACCACTTACAGGATTCATTATAATAGAAGGCTGAGGACTCAATTTTAATTTTTTCATGGCCAACTCCAACGTAGTGTCCGTAGTAGGGTCAAATGGGGCAGTCCAGGTTAGAATTTCATGTAAATCCTGCAATTCAGTTGTTGGTTTGCCATCTTTATCTGTAATGCCAGTGATCGACCATTCCATAGGGTAGGTTGATCCTTCTACAGCTGGTGGTGTAGAAGAATAAAAGACGCCACGAGGTACGGTTATTGTGTCTTGTAGTGAATGTATATTATCACTGATATATCCTACTTCAGGCTGCTCACACGATAATACAAGCAGGGTAATCCCGAATAAATAAATTATCTTTTTCATATGTATGTTATTTTTTAAATTTCTTAGAAATAGCTTCAAAAAATTAATTTTGGCATTTCATTTTTGTTCTGACATTTTTCCTTAAAAACGATGGTTTAATCGGTGTAATTCGAAAAATGATGAGACCCTTGAAGTACATGAATTACTCCATTGGTAGAAATTAAATTGGAAGTTCTGACAACAGTATTAACGTCGTCATTGTTGCCGTCTTCACCAGGATTAGCGCCCCAATAATCGTCTTCCCCTTTAAAAGTATAATAAACATACTCAGGAAATTCATCTAACTGATCTCCATATTCATCGACAGGTCTAAGGGAAAGCATTCTTTCCTCACCATTATGTGCAGTATAAATTTTTCCTTCTTTTACAAGTTTACTTCGATCCAGACTTTGATCAAAAATGTAACCGCCCAACATCATTTTTAAGTCTTCAACGGGTATGTCATTGATTCCATAATCCTGATTCTCCTCTACATTTTTCATATAAAAAATGTAATTTTTTATAGATAAGTTGTTGGGAGCAAAAAGAGTGGTTGACTTGGCATTAACCACATCAATCATTCCTGCTTTTTCAATCAATAAAGCTAATGTGTCTAATTGTTTATGTGATTTTAGAAAATCGTAAGTTGACTTTCCAACATTTTGATCTGCCAAGCCGCCATCTATAAGGTAGTCATCGTTTGAACAGGAATACAAGGTAAACAGTACAATTATTATAGATATATATTTCATGTTTTGTGTTCTTTAAAATTAAAAAATTACAGTTTTCCTTTCCAGTAGTCTGTTTGAACAATGGCAGGATTAATTGATATTATTGTCGGATCAACAGGCCAAAAACACCCCTGATGCGAGAGCCTGCTTGGACTCATCCAACTCACTCCTGCGTAGTAATTCATTCTGATTCTGTCAAATCCAGATTGTCCTTCTCCTACAAGTTCAATAGCACGTTCGTCAAAAATGGCTTTAGTCAGTGATTGACTGTCTGTCGCACCGGTGTAGTTAGGTACATTTGCTTTGGATCTGATCGTGTTTAGATCAGAAACAGCAGCTGTAGTATTTCCTAATTTCATATTGGCTTCGGCTCTTAGAAGATAGATGTCTGCTAATCTAAAAATTAAGATATTGGATTCTGAAAATCTCGCATAAGGATCTGATGATTGACCATCACGTGTTGCCTGAGAATATTTCATTAAAGAAGATTGTTCATTTGAATCAAAATCACTAAAAAATAATTCTTTACGCTTGTCATTATCTCGGTCAGAATCAGAATTCATCATATCCTTACCATAAAAATCATCACTAATAATTGGGGCAGTTGAATTAGGATTTAGAAAAAATGGATCTGTTAATGTTAATCCTGTCATAGTATTATCTCCTCCGTCAACGCGATATGATTCATTCATGGCAGAACTGATATTGATCTCAAAAAGCCCTGTTTTAGATTGACCAATACACATATCATTAAAGCCATCAACGCCTTCATTTGCATAATCAATAAGTGAAGCATTACTGTTTCCTATTACAGAATTAGCAGCTGCCAGAGCCTGAGCCAACATTGCTGGGTTGCCTTGATCTCTACTCGCGTACCAAAGCGTAATATGTGCTTTTAAGGCTTCAGCACTTGCTTTATTGGCGGTAATTGCCCATTTAGGAGCGCCTGGAGTTGAGTAGTCCAATAAACTAATTGCTTTATTGGCTGCTGCCAATGCAAAATCAAGCACTTTAAGTTCATTTTCTCTTGGTTTTGTAATGATATAACCATCCTTAATTAATTGATCTGAAGTTTCTATAACTTCATCAACAATAGGCGCATCTCCCCAAATACGGGCCAGATAGAAATAAGACAATGATCGTACAAAAGCCGCTTCTCCAATTAATCTGTTTTTTTCGGCTTTCGACTGGAAATCGCTGTCCGGCATTTCGCTTACGTGTTTTTCAATAGAAAGTGCCCAGTTTGCAGCTCTGTAAAATCCTTTCCAGTTACGAGAATCATCACGATAAGCTAAAACATAATTACCGCTTCCTTCGATATAATCTACAATCCAGAATTGACTATCCATAAAAGTCATTCCGGTAAACTCTCCCCATAACATGAAGTTCGAATCTTTAGTCAATGCTTCTTTAAGTAAAGCATAATCTCCTGCTAGTGCTGATTCAACATTGGCTTGCGAAACCCAAAAATTTTGTGGAGTAGCAAGTCCTAATGGTTCTTGATCCAGCATATCTGTACAGCCAAATAGGCTTAAAAAGCCAAAAATCAGGACTGTTATTTTACTGTATGTATATTTTTTCATTTTTACTTCTATTTAAAATTTAATATCCAATCCAAATGTGAATGTTTTTGATTGTGGATAACCGTTTCCAAGAGTATACCCCATTTCATCTACCTGAGAAGCATCTGCAACTACTTTAGAACGTTGCCATTGATATGGATTTAAAATTGTTCCATAAACACGTACTCTAGAAATATGCATTTGATCTAAAACACGATTTTTGTCAATTGTATATCCAAGAGTAGCATTTGATATTTTCCAATAATCACCACTTTCTTTCCATAAAGACTGACCACTTCTAAATCTGTAGTAAGGAGTAGTATTAGGAAGAGCTGGGTATAAAGCCGGGTAGCGTACTCCCGCTGCACCATCTCCGGGATTCTGCCAAAATGATAAATTACTTAGATCTTGTAGTCCTGTAGTAGCCCAGTCCGTCCCTCTGTCATAATTGTCCAAATATCTTTGTGTAGATGAATCTATAATATCAGAACCAAATGAGAATTGACTGTAGGCTTGTAAATACCATCCTTTGTATCTTAAGTTCAAATTAAATAAACCTGTGAAATCTGGTGTTGGCTTAAATGAAGTATCTAATTTGTAATCGCCAGCTTCATCTAACAAATAATCACCATTGTAATCTTTCCATATTGGTGTACCAGGTGCAATAGTTCCCCAGGCAGATTTGCCGTGCAGCACTTCTCCTGTATATGGATTTACTGGTAACTGGCTTAGATAATCTATAATATACTCATTCTGGAATTGAACAGGAAGAATTAATGGCATCCCAACTACATATCCATAATCTCTACCTCTGTTTGCATCATATCCGTAATAATCTTTGTTTCCGTTAGGAAGCTTTGTTACGTAATTTTTATTTTGACTTACCCCTGCAGTTACCTCCAGTTTCCAAGGATTTGTTGCTGAGAAGATTTGGAATTTAACCATTGATTCCCATCCGTAATTCATTACTCCCGCTATATTTGATTTGGCCTGATTGAAGCCTGAATAAGCTGGGAAAGGTGTTTCGAATAATAGATTCTCTGTTTTTTTATTGTAGGCATCAAAAGTTACATTGATACGATTATTAAACAAATCCAAATCGAAACCAATATCCCATTGTTTTGCACTTACCCAGGAAAGGTTAGGGTTTCCAATAGTATTATAATCTGTTACGACTCCTGTTGTACCTCCATAAGTGGAAACATTCATTAAGTTAGACCATAATGGATTTCCACCATATCCTAATTGGTAAGATCCATATCTTAAAAAGTTCTCGTCAATTTCATTTCCATTTACACCATAACTGGCTCTTAATTTTCCATAACTTATAATGTTTTCTCCCCAACTTTTGATGAAAGACTCATCAGAAAAAACCCAGCCTAATGCCACAGAAGAGAAATTGGCATAACGAACATCTTCACCAAAACGAGAAGAACCATCCCTACTAAAAGCAACATCAACCATATAACGATCTTTGTAACGATACCCTACACGGCCAAAATAAGATAGCAAAGCATTGGATTCGATACTTGTGTAACCATTAATTTGATCCTGCGTATAACGATTATTGATAACCTTGATAGCGTCTACACCAAATCCTTTGGCATAAATGAACATATCTTCGTATTTGTTATAGTCCGTTTTTTGCCCTAATACAGCCGTAACAGTATGTTCACCAAATTTTTTCAAATAGTTAAAATAAAGATCTGAAGATAAATTTTTACGGTTATATAAAGCATAACTGGCAAAACCATCACCATCTTCGCGCACCGTTGAAGGCTCATAATAATTTTTCTTTTCAGAACTATACACATAATTAAATTGAGCATTAACAGAAAAAGCAGAAGTGAAATCATATTTCATAAAATCAGAAAAGGTCACTTGTGTCACTTCATCAGTATTCAGTTTTTCTGATAATTCTCCTTGTAATGATTTCCTTTTAGCGTCAGAAATATAGAATAAAGAAGAATTTAAGTTTGATGGGTCAGTAGGTAATGTGTTATTAAATTGAAAATTTCCGCCGTCCGGATTTCCCTGACCCGTTTGATTGTCGGTTAATACTAAATTCACACGAAATTGATTGTCAAAATTTTGTCCAACTTTAGAATTGATATTTCCTGAAAAAGTATAACGCTTAAAACCTGAGTTTTTAATAACTCCTTCTACATTATCGTATCCTAATGACAATCTATAGTTGGTCGATTCTGATCCGCCTCTCATACCTAAATTATACTTATTAGAAATCCCGGTTCTATAAAACAAACCCTGATAGTCTACTTTGTTATTAAAGGCCGGATTCAAACTATCAGAGAGAACCATCGGAATATGGGATGTTTGTACATCATCTGATTTCCACCATTTGTAAACCATGGCCATTTTGGCATTTCGTTCAGCAGATCCAATATTCATTGGTACTAAATCTGGAATAGGAGATAAACCTGTGTTTAATGAAAAAGTAAATTCCGGTTTATCTAAAGCTCCTCCTTTTTTAGTGGTAATGATAATAACCCCATTAGCACCTCGTGATCCGTAAATAGCGGCCGCAGAAGCATCTTTTAAGAAATCTATTTTTTCAATATCATTTGGATTCAAAGAAGCCAAAAAGTCTGTATTGGAAGTATTGTATCCCGCTAAATCTTCTAAAGAAGTCTGTACTCCGTCAATTACATAAAGCGGGCTGCTGTAGCCTGAAGACATACTTGTATTTCCGCGTATAACCAAAGAACCTCTTCCTCCGGGAGCACCGGTTTGAGTAGGAGTTTGTACTCCGGTTGCCAGACTACCAATGATAGAAGAAACACTAATTACCGGAATGTCCTGTAAGTCTTTGCTGGTAATAGTGGATACTGCTGCATTTACATTTTTTTTATGGACTTTTTGATATCCAATAACCACAACGTCAGTTAAGTCGTTTTGAGCAGATTTAAGTTTAATGTTGTAATTTTTTTGAGTTCCAACCGTAATCTCTTTGTTTTGATAACCTACAAATGAGATAAGTAAAATATCTCCTTCTTTTGCGGCTATAGAAAAACTTCCGTCTACATCAGTAATAGCTTGTGTAGTAGTGCCTTTTACTTTAACGGTTGCTCCTGATAAATTTTCGCCTAATTCACCTAAAATTTTTCCAGTGATGGGATTGTCAATTTTGGATGTGATTAGTTTTCCTTCGGGTTTTGATCTCTCAGGAAGTTTCATTAAAATATCTTTCTTTGAATCAGGAGAGAATTTTAATGTATTTCCAAATGAAGAAATAGTAAATAAGAATGCAAAAAAGAATATCGCTTTCTTTTTCATCAAAAGAAATATTTTTTTTTGCTTGGTTAATAGCCCAGCCGGAGCCGGGTCAAATTGGTTTCTCATAAATTGGTTGTTTAAGTGGTTTATAAATATGGTTTAATTAAATGGTTGATGTAATAACAGTTCGCCCTCTTGGCTCGTTGTTGGCGATTTTAATTTGGTTGAAATCAAAAAATAGAAGCATGGTGAGTACTGCTATTTTTTGATATTTATTTGTTTAATTATTTTAAAACAAGGCATAGGAAGGACAATAAGTAAACCGGTTTTCGGTTTAACTTACTTAAAATTAGACAGTAAATAGAGATGGCTATTTAGGCTCGTTCTTAATTTTCATTGCCCTAATTTTTCTCATGGAAAACCTATCTTTTTTACTTAGGTTCTCCCTTCTCGGGCTGTAAACTTTCTAATATTGGCGTTTCTAAAGTTCCTACTGAAGTTTGTACTTTGTCATTTTTCTGTTCAAAAATTACAATATCATTAGCACCTTTTTTCAACCAGCATCCGGGAAGATATAAGGTTTGTTGAGGTCCAACACTCCAGTAACGCCCGATGTTGATTCCGTTTACAAAAACGATTCCTTTACCCCAATCGCGCATATCAAGGAAAGTGTCACCAACTGCACTCAGGTTAAATGTCCCCTGGTATACTGCTGGCGCTCCAACTTTTGCGTTATTTTTAGCATCGGTTAAATTAGGAACGACATCCATTGGTAGCTGGTACATATTCCAATCGCCCGTAATTGTTTGTCCGTTGATGATTACAGGTGAAATAATTCCTTTTGTACTATTTATAATGTCTGCTCCGTAATTAATACGTCCCATATTTTCAACTATAATATCCAAAGTGGCATTAAAAGGAACATCGATCGTACAATCGTATTTTTTGTAGTAACGATTCAGTTCAGCTACTTTTACTCCATTCACATATACAATTGCATAATCACGAAGCCCTTTTAACTCAAGTGTTCCACTAATAGGCTGTTTGAATTTTTTACTGTACCAAACGTAGCCATGTCCTTGATTTAAATCCTCAAAAGTTAAAGGTGAATCTGCATTAACTGGTTTTACTTTATTCTTTAAATATTCCAGACTAACGGCTTTTGTTAATTTAATATTTGGAATAGAAATTACCGGAATCTTTGCAGGAACTGCTGGTGTTTTAGGATTTTTTAGTAGCTCGCGTAATGCATTATATTTTTCTGTTCCCCAACCTGCTTCGCTTATTGGTGCATCATAATCATATGTAGTTAAATCTGGCTGAATGTCGTGATTTCCATCATAATTTGCCCCGGAGGTAAAACCGAAATTGGTTCCTCCATGCACCATATAATAGTTGAAGGAAACCCCTGCATCAAGATATTTTTGAGTTTGTTTTGCTACACTTTCGGTAGAAACTTTCGGGAATTCTTCAGCCCAGTGATCTAACCATCCCGGATAAAATTCAGCCACCATATACGGACCTTTTCCGTTGTTGTATTTATTGACTATTTCTTTTAGTTTAGCTACGTCATCTTCACCATTTGCTGTTGGCAAAGCTCCCGGTAGGGCACCGCCTTCAAATAACCAGCTACCATCCGAAGTAAAGAAAGGAACATTAAAACCGACATCTTTTAGTTGTTGAAAAACTGCTGCACTGTATTTTTTATGCTCTTCTAACGGGATATCTTTGCGCTGCGCTACATAAGAACCGAACTCATTTTCACCCTGAACCATAATTATTGGGCCTCCATTACTAACCAATAAATTTTTAACCTGTCCATAAAGTGCTGTAAAGTAAGATTTTGTCGCAGCTAAATATTGAGGATTATTACCACGAATAACCATTCCCGGAACATTTCGTAAAAACCACGGATATCCGCCAAACTCCCATTCGGCGCAAACATACGGTCCCGGACGTAAAATGACATACAATCCTTCTTCCTGAGCAATCTTTATATATTCGGCAATATCTTTATTCCCTGTTTTAAAATCCCAAACACCAGGCGCTGTTTCATGATAATTCCAAAAAACATAGGTTGCCACGGCATTTAGTCCCATCGCTTTCATCATTTGTAAACGATGACGCCAATAAGGCTTGGGAATACGCGCATAATGCATTTCTCCACTATGAATCTGAATAGGTTTTCCGTCTAAAACAAAATTGCCATCCGTAATAGCAAAATTGTGTTTAGTTTGTCCTTTTGCGTTTACTGCCAGCAAAAGAAAGAGAAATAAAGTAAAAAGATTTTTTTTCATGTAACTATTTAATTTTAATGGATACCAACGAACCATTGTTTGTTTTTTATTTTTTATTTAGAATCAAAGACAGTTTTCCCTTGAGAAATGTTATTGTCTTGTGTTGAAACGGAACTGTTTTTTTTGTTTTCAAATAAGATTGTGCACTGTCCATAAGTTTAATTTGGGTTTTTGCTCTTACCAGATTCTGATTTTCATATGTTGTAGCATAATAACGATCATTATTTAAGTAATCTCCTAAGAAACGACAGGCTTGTTCGAAAAGAATCAAGGGTAAACTTAGATGGATATTTTTAGCTTCTTTCTCAGACATAAAAGAAGAGGCTACATTAAAATAAGCTTTCATAAAGGCCTCATAAATTTCTATATCAAAACATACTTTTGATAGATCTTTTTCTTCTTCTGTAGCGGTGTTAGTCCCTGTTCTTAAGGCATCACCGATATCATGAAAAATACTTCCTGGCATTATAGTATCAAAATCAATTATGCATAGAATGTTTTTGTTTTCATCAAAAAGCATGTTCCCTATTTTAGTATCATTGTGGACTACTCTCAGCGGTATTTTTCCTGTATTTATATCAATAGCGACATCCTGAATATTCTTAAAATTAGATTCTATAAACGCAATTGATTCTTTTGCTTCTAATAGCCTTTCCGGTGAAGCTTTTTTAATACTTTCCTTAAAATCGTGGAATCTTTTTATAGTATTATGAAAGTCTGGGATAGTGTATTCTAATTCTGAAACAGGAAAATTAAGCAATGCCGTATGAAATTTTGCTAAATAAGCGCCCACCTGACTAGCAACCACATTCGAGTCAATTCGGTCCAGGACCAAAGAAGGGATGTAAGTTGAAAGCTGCCAAATCGATTGATTTTGTTCTGAATAAAAATGGCCATTTTTGTTCTCAATAAATGTCAATGTAAAAAAACCGTTTGCATTCAGATAGCAAGTTGTTTTGATTTTATTGTTCAACAAAGCTTTTATGTTTGGAAACACAGTTTGGTTTATCTTTTGTAGAATATAGTCGGCATCGGCAGTCTTAATCTTATAAGTACTATTAATCAGTCCAATATCGATGACAGTGTAGGCAATTATAGATTTGTCCGGATAAAAATCCTGAAAGACTGTTTGAATTAATTCTTCCATACTATCATTTGATGAATGTCGTTAGTATGTGTGTTTTTCGTCTCTATTTCAATCAAATCTATATAAGTTGTATAATTAATTTCAGCCAGTTGGGAATGTTTTTTTGAAATCTCAATATTTGATTTTCTAGTCTTTAACTTTTTAAAGGCACCGTGTTTTGTTAAAATAACTACGGCTAATTCTGCTAATTTTGGCTTCATCTACTTTGGTTATGCTTTATTAATATAAATCTCAATTGCTCTTTCAGCTGTAGAATATTTTTGAAGTAAAATCTTGTTATTAAAAGGTTTACTCTTTGCTTATTCCGAAAATTATTCTTCAAAAAAGTAAATCAAATTAATACTAATTTTTACCCTTTTTTAACAAATATTAGTTCTTGGAAAGACCTCGTTTTTAGGTTTATTTCAAAGATTTAAAAAATGATCAAAAAGACATTATTAAATAATGTTGCCTTTTCATAAAAAAGTTAAAAAATATTACTGAATTGGTATTTTAATTGTTTTTAAATTAAAAATATGGGTTGGTTGTTCGTAATTCAATGACTAAACTATATATTTTTTTTAAATAAAAAAAGAAAATTTTAAAAAATGTGTTCGAACACATTAAATTTATGTGCACGAGCACATTAAACACGCCAAATGTCAACTATTAGCTTTTTTTTATGGTTTTACGATTTTTTATAAATAACAAGAAAAAACTTTCTTTGCACTTGAAAGATCTAACTCGAGTTGAAAAGTTCAAAAGAAATAGATTAACTAAGAAGTAGGTTTGATTGAAATGAAAAAAAAAGTTGATTTTTCTTATTTTTTTGCTGATTTATTGAAAACGAATTTTGTTGTGTAAGTAATTACAGAACGAAGGAGAAAATCTTTATGGGTAGTTAGGAGTATTAGATATTAAAAAAAAGATATTCTGACGAGAAAGCTATTTAAAAGGTAAGAGGAGATAAAAAAAGGATTTGGTACATCTAACTGTGTTTTGTGATGACTTAGTGTGAGAATAAAGATGTAATGGTTTCGATTGCTTATAATGTGCTAAAGTGTTATCAGATGGAAGAGTAATGTTTGTGTTGCAAAGCCAGAGCCTTTAACTGTAGTTTTTTTGTTTCGCGACTTCGAAAGCTTGCAAAATAGAAAATATCTCATAAGAGTTTACGAACTACAAAAAAAGCCTGAGAATATAGATTCTCAGGCTTTCTCTTTTTTATCGTGACCATGGAGGGATTTGAACCCTCACGCCCTTGCGAGCACCACCCCCTCAAGATGGCGAGTCTACCGTTTCTCCACATGGCCTAAA
Source organism: Flavobacterium sp. LC2016-12 (assembly GCF_015351595.1). Classification (GTDB taxonomy): domain Bacteria; phylum Bacteroidota; class Bacteroidia; order Flavobacteriales; family Flavobacteriaceae; genus Flavobacterium. Next base: position 145,437 of record NZ_JADKPT010000012.1, read on the forward strand.
ATGAAAAAAGGTCAAGTAATAAAAATTACTCGACCTTTTGTGACCCGACTGGGGCTCGAACCCAGGACCCCATCATTAAAAGTGATGTGCTCTACCGACTGAGCTATCGAGTCATTGCCTTCAAGAAACTTATGTTGTTAATCACATATTTTGTGACCCGACTGGGGCTCGAACCCAGGACCCCATCATTAAAAGTGATGTGCTCTACCGACTGAGCTATCGAGTCATTATGTTTCTTGAATGCGGGTGCAAATATAAGGAGTTTATTTTATTATTTGCAAGCATTTTTATTATAAATTTGTCTTTTTTTAACCAATGTTTACAATGCCCTAGTTTATAGGGTTTTATTAGAATGAAAAAAATCATCTTATTAGGATATATGGGTTGCGGAAAGTCAACTATTGCCCAAAATCTTTCAAAAAATACAAATATTCCGTTTTTAGATTTGGATAAATGCATCGAAAAAAGAGCAAATTTGTCCATAAATGAAATTTTTGAACAACATGGGGAGATCTATTTTAGAAAATTAGAGCATGAAATTTTTGTCGAATTACTTCAATCTTCAGAAAATAGTATAATAGGTTTAGGTGGAGGAACACCTTGTTATGCCAATAATCACGAATTATTAAAAAGTGATGCCGTTGTGTCGATTTATTTAAAGGCTTCAATAGAGACTTTATACAATAGATTAGTGCACAATAAAAGTAAACGTCCTTTGATTGCGAATATGGATGAAGAAGAAATGAAAGAATTTATCGCAAAACATTTATTCGATCGTAGCTTTTATTACAACCATGCGCAATATAAAGTTGTGGTTGATGATAAGACGGTCGAAGAAACGGTTGAGGATATTACAGCTTTATTAGCTTAAAAAGGCGTAATCTCCTTCTTTGTTGTCAAAAACAACCTGAACATGCTCGAGTAAAGAAGTCGAAAGTGAAATGCCTTTAAAATCGGCTTTTACAGGGTATTTTTTATGGTTTCGGTCTACAAGTACTGCTGTTTTGAATTTCTTAAGCGGAACGTCTAAGAAATGACGAACAGCATAGATTAATGTCGTGCCTGAGTTTAAGACATCGTCAACTAATACTAAGCCTTTATTTTGGTATTCTTCCTTAGTTAAAGAAGTCTGAATTGGCAATTGTGGATTTTGTTTATCAACCTTAACTTCGCAAGTAGAAACTTTAAGTGTCGAAATAGTACTCAATGCAATCGCAATTTTTTCGGCAAAAATAGATCCGTTTGAAGCAATTCCTGCAATTACAACTTCTTCCTCGTCAACAAAAGTCTCATATATTTGATAAGCGATACGTTTGATTTTGTGTTCGATTTCCTGATTGGTTAAGATGATGTTTTTGCTCATGATTTATTTTTTTGCTAAAGTACAAATAAGAATTTTAGATTTTATATTTTACATTTCAGATTTTCGAAATGGAATTTTACTCCGTTTCATCCTCATCAAAAATCTCGTTTCCATATTCATCGATATCTCTTCGGTCTTTTTTGGTTGGTCTTCCTGTTCCACTTTTACGGTAATGTTCTTTTGATAACTTTAGTAATTCTAAATGTGCATAAGCTTCCGCTGGTGTTTCATTTTTTCTGTATATATCAACCAATTTTGCACCCACACGACTTTCGGGTATGTCAAGTACGGTAATTATTTGAGTAATCTGATCTTTTCTGAAAGTAATTTTGTCCGTCGGAAAAACTTCCTTAGATGGTTTTGCAACCTGTCCGTTTACCGTTATATGGTTTTTTTTGCATGCCTCGGTTACCATGTTTCTAGTCTTGTAATAACGCACGCACCATAGGTATTTATCTATTCTCATAATTTTTCTAAAATCAAAGTTAAATTCTTTACAAAAATAAATCAATATTGTATCTTGCGCACCTAAAAAATTAACAATAATGAATAAATTTAAATATTATTTTATTTTATTGCTTGCCGGTATATCTTTGGTTTCTTGTAATAAAAGTGATGATGATGACGATGCGGTGGTAGTTCCTGTAAGGGATTATGCCGAACAATATAAAGCAGACAATGATTCAATTGTTAACTATTTAAAGACTAATTATATCAAAAGTGTTTCGGCTAATTTTGATATCGTAATTGAGAAAATTCCTGCTGGTGGCACGCAGGTTTCTATATGGGATCAAGATGTTTATAAATTAGATACCAGAGATGTTTATAGTAATGGTATTACTTATGAGGTGTATTATCTAACTCTAAACGAAGGTGTTGGTCTTTCACCTACAAATACAGACAAAGTGGTTGTTTCTTATTCAGGATCGCTATTAAATAATACTGTTTTTGATTCATCTAATAGATTTACAGCATTGTTATTTCCATATGATGCAAGCACGACAGAAGCAAGTACTGTAATAGAAGGCTGGTCAGAAATTTTTCCAAAATTTAAAACAGGCACTCATACAACTGCTGGTGATGGAACTATCACATATAGTGATTTTGGTGCTGGTGTTATGTTTCTGCCTTCTGGATTGGCATATTATGCTACTGGATCAGGTAGTAAAATTTTACCCTATACTTGTATTACATTTAGTTTTAAATTGTATGACTTACAACACTTAGATCACGATCAGGATGGTGTTTTAGATTATCAGGAAGATGTCAGTAAAAATAAAGACGGTTATATGTATGATTTTAGAGATACTCAAAGGTATCCAAATCCTCCAGCTGATTTAATAGATGATACTGATGGAGATGGTATTGCTGATTTTAGAGATTTTGATGATGATGGTGATGGTTATACAACGAGATTTGAGCTTACAAAACCAACGGATGCTACCTATTCTGGTTTAAGTAAATATTATCCATATGATCCAATTGCAGATAATCCGAATACACCTAACACAGATGAATCTGAAATTTGGGGTATTCCAAGAAGACCAACTGGTGCGCTTGCGGATCCTACAAAACCTGAATCTATTACGAATTCGAAAGCATTTATACCGGCAGATTACACAGATCCTGCACGTTTAAGAATGCATTTAGATAAAGCATATCCTTTTCAAAAGAATTAATTTAATTTATATGAAATTATACAACCTCGAAAGTCATTTCGAGGTTTTTTTTTGGATTAAAAAAGCTGAGTTCGCTCTTGTTAGTAACTTTTCCTTATTATCTAAGCAGGTCTAGCTATCTGATTTTTGTGTTTCTTCTTGATAATTAGAGCTCATTTCAAAGCATAAAAAAACCTCGAAAGTGATTTCGAGGTTTTTTTTATAAAGTAAGAAAATGTAAAAATTATTTTCTTTTGATAACTCTTTCTACAGCTTCAACAATCGCTTGATTGTTTAGTTTGTATTTTTCCATTAATTGCTCCGGTGTTCCAGATTCACCAAAACTATCGTTTACAGCTACAAATTCTTGTGGAGCTGGAGTATTTAAAGCTAATACTCTTGAAACGCTTTCTCCAAGACCTCCAAGAATGTTATGTTCTTCTGCAGTTACCACACATTTAGTTTTTGCCAATGATTTAAGAATAGCTTCTTCATCAAGTGGTTTGATTGTATGAATGTTGATTACTTCAGCAGAAATTCCTTTTGCTTCTAAAGCTTCAGCAGCAATAAGCGCTTCCCAAACTAAGTGTCCTGTTGCTACAATTGTAACGTCAGTTCCTTCGTTTAATAAAATTGCTTTCCCAATTACGAATGGCTCGTCAGCAGGAGTAAAGTTAGCTACAACCGGACGACCGAAACGTAAATAAGCCGGACCATGATGATCTGCCAATGCTAAAGTAGCTGCTTTGGTTTGATTGTAATCACAAGTGTTGATCACTGTCATTCCTGGTAACATTTTCATTAATCCAATATCTTCTAAGATTTGGTGAGTTGCTCCATCTTCACCTAGTGTTAAACCAGCGTGAGAAGCACAAATTTTTACGTTTTTATCAGAGTAAGCAACAGATTGGCGAATTTGATCGTAAACTCTTCCTGTAGAAAAGTTAGCGAAAGTTCCAGTGAATGGAATTTTTCCTCCAATTGTTAAACCCGCAGCGATACCAATCATGTTAGCTTCTGCAATTCCAATTTGGAAAAAACGCTCCGGGTGATTTTTTTTGAAATCATCAAATTTTAATGATCCAATTAAATCCGCACATAATGCCACAACGTTTTCATTTTTTTGACCTAGTTCAGTCATTCCCGCTCCAAAACCTGAACGAGTATCTTTACTTCCTGTATTTATATATTTTTTCATTTTTGTCTTTTTGCTGTACGCAATAGGCTGTACGCAATAAGCATAAAGCTTACTGCTTAAAGCTTATAGCTTTTTTTAGTAATCGATTTGATCTGCAGAATAGTTTTGAGCTAAAGCACTTGCCAACTGATCGTTGTTTGGTGCTTTTCCATGCCAAGCATGTGTGTGCATCATAAAGTCAACACCATTACCCATTTCAGTGTGTAATAAAATACAAACTGGTTTTCCTTTTCCTGTTCTTGATTTAGCGTCAGTTAATCCGGCTAGGATAGCATCAATGCTGTTTCCTTCTTTGATTTCAAGAACGTCCCAGTCAAAAGCTTCGAATTTAGCGCGAAGACTTCCCATTGCTAAAACTTCGTCAGTTGTTCCATCAATTTGTTTTCCGTTAACGTCGATAGTTGCGATAAGGTTGTCTACTTTTTTAGCAGAAGCATACATAATTGCTTCCCAGTTTTGACCTTCTTGTAATTCGCCATCACCGTGTAAAGTATAGATTAAATGATTGTCTCCATTTAATTTTTTAGCCTGGGCAGCACCAAGAGCTACAGATAAACCTTGTCCTAATGATCCAGAAGCGATACGAACTCCAGGTAAACCTTCGTGAGTTGTTGGGTGACCTTGTAAACGAGAATTTAATAATCTAAAAGTTGCCAATTCTGAAATAGGGAAATAACCGCTACGTGCTAAAACGCTATAGAATACAGGAGAAATATGACCGTTTGAAAGGAAGAAAATATCTTCTCCAATTCCGTCCATATCAAAACCTTCTTTGCGGTCCATAATATTTTGGTATAATGTTACCAAAAATTCAGTGCAACCTAAAGAGCCACCTGGGTGACCTGAGTTGACAGCATGTACCATTCGAAGGATATCTCTTCTTACTTGGATCGTTAAATCGCTTAATTGTTGTGTGTTAGGCTTCATTTTATATGTAAAAGTTAAACTGACGCAAAAGTAATTGTTATTTTGCGGGCTGACAAATGATTTTTTGCTTTAGTTTGCCGGAATTGTTAAATTCCACCACTTTTTTTATTGATCTTGAAAAAAAGACTTAAATGTTTTAGATTTCTTGAATGAGACCACCTAATCGGATCTTTTTTTATTGAAAATTTAAAATAAAAAAGCCCCTTTCGGGACTTGAATTTCTTTTCGCAGCATATCTAAAAATGGATTTAGTTGGTGTCGCTTTCGCTGTAGAAGTTGTTTTCCTCATCTTCAGAACCAATTTCTTCCTGTTCGTCATCTAGTTCTGAGCCGGGAATATCAAGATCATTGCCGAGTTTATCGCTGTTTTGTTTCCATTCATGATTGTCTTGATTAACGATTCGTTCTCCAGAAATATCTTGCGGATCAATGTCTTCTAGTTTATCTCCCTGATTGTAAATATCTTGATCTGCCGGGTAATCTAAATTTTCAAGATTTCTTTCGATTTGATCTTCTTTTATTGGATTGTTATCTTCTGAGTTTATCATGATTTCTATATTTTAATTGATCTTAATTTCTTTTTTTCTATTTCACTAAAATTACGAAATCAATACGGGCGCTTTGTTATATATTAATAGGAGGTTTGTTGTAACTTTTACATTTGATTGTTTAATGAAAACCTCTCGGTCTTTGCGTTAGGGATAGCAGCGGCATCTCCCGATTTAGAAAAACAAGGCTTTTTAGCCGTAGTTTTTGTTAATTGGGAATATAGCGTATAGCCCGACCGGAGGGAACGCCCAAAATAAAGTTATGAGTTAGAAGTTTCATATTTTACTTATTTCATCTATTGACCAAAGTCTTGTGTCAGGTTTCAAGTTTGTTAGAATCATTATCTAATTTTCTAATTGACAAATTATCTAATTAAGTTTCCCTGAAATTAGCTTATCTTTGCCGACTGAAAAAAGAAACAGATGAAGTTTGATTTATTACAAAAAGATCCGCAATCGAAAGCGAGAGCGGGGAGTATTACTACAGATCACGGCGTAATTGAAACGCCTATTTTTATGCCTGTTGGTACAGTTGCTTCGGTAAAAGGAGTGCATCAGCGTGAATTGAAAGACGATATTAATCCGGATATTATTCTTGGAAATACTTACCATTTATATTTACGCCCACAGACTGAAATTCTTGAAAAGGCCGGTGGATTACATAAATTCATGAACTGGGATCGTAATATTTTGACTGATTCTGGAGGATATCAGGTATATTCTCTTTCCAATAATAGAAAAATTAAGGAAGAGGGAGTGAAGTTTAAATCGCATATTGACGGTTCATATCACTTTTTTACGCCAGAAAATGTAATGGAAATTCAGCGTACAATTGGTGCTGATATTATTATGGCTTTTGATGAATGTACGCCTTATCCTTGTGATTACAGATATGCACAACGTTCGATGCACATGACACACCGTTGGTTGGATCGATGCATTAATCATTTAGATAAAGTGCCTTATAAATACGGGTATGAGCAAACATTTTTTCCGATTGTTCAGGGAAGTACTTATAAGGATTTACGTCGTCAATCGGCTGAATATATTGCAAATTCAGGGCAACAAGGAAATGCTATTGGTGGATTATCAGTAGGGGAACCAGCGGAAGAAATGTATGCGATGACGGAAGTTGTCTGCGAAATTTTGCCAGAAGACAAACCTCGTTATTTGATGGGAGTTGGAACTCCAATAAATATATTAGAAAATATTGCGTTAGGTATTGATATGTTTGACTGCGTGATGCCAACACGTAACGCAAGAAACGGAATGTTGTTTACAGCGAACGGAACCATCAACATCAAGAATAAAAAGTGGGAAGCTGATTTTTCTCCAATTGATGAAATGGGGCATACTTTTGTAGATACAGAATACACAAAAGCTTATTTACGCCACTTATTTGCTGCCAATGAATATTTAGGAAAACAAATTGCGACTATTCATAATCTTGGTTTCTATATGTGGTTGGTTCGCGAAGCTAGAAAACATATCTTAGCGGGCGATTTTAGACCATGGAAAGAAGTGATGGTTAAAAATATGAGCCAAAGACTTTAAAAAAGTTTCAAGTTTTTTTAGTTTCAAGTTTCAGGTTCTTTTAGCAACTTGAAACTTGAAACGTGATAAAAGGCTTTAGCCGAACTGGCGAAGCAAACAAAAAAAAACAAAAAGAAATCTATGTTAACGATAATAGACAAGTATATTTTAAAAAGATATTTAGCCACTTTCTCGGTGATGCTATTGCTATTTGCTCCGATTGGGATCGTTATTGACGTTTCTGAAAAGGTAAATAAAATGTTGGAAAACAAGATTCCGTTTATGGATATTGCGTTCTATTATTACAACTTTACGATCTATTTTATTAATTCGTTGTTTCCGATATTTTTATTTTTATCGGTAATTTGGTTTACTTCAAAATTGGCTAATAATACAGAGATTATCGCTATTTTGAGTTCTGGAATTTCGTTTACAAGGTTTTTAAGGCCTTATATTATTGGAGCGACAATCGTTTCTATCTTTGTGGCATTAATGGGATTTTTTATTGTACCAGCAGCCAGTGAAGGGTATAATAATTTTAGATATACTTATTTAAAAGGAAACGGGAAAGAGCTCATGCGGGGCGAAAATACCAACGTCTACAGACAAATTAATGATAACGATTTTATTTTTGTAAACAGTTTTCAGGAAGAATCTAAAACAGCTTTTAATTTTTCATTAGAACATTTTGAAAAAGATAAACTGAAATATAAAATTACAGCCAGCCGTATTAAATGGGATCCGAAAAAGAAAACCTATATTTTGTATGATTATACAAAAAGAACAGTTGGCGAATTGGGCGATGTAATCGAAAAGAATCCTGAAAAAAGCATTCCTTTTAAGTTCGAATTAGAAGATCTGACCCCTGTAATTTATATAGCTGAGACTTTGAGCCTTGGTAAATTATATAAGTTTATTGATAAGGAAAGAAAAAGAGGTTCAGGTAACGTTAATACTTATTTGGTTGTTCTTTATAAAAAATATAGTGTACCGGTTTCTGCTTTTATCCTTACTATTATTGCCGTTGCGGTTTCATCAATGAAACGACGCGGAGGTATGGGGATGAATCTTGCCATTGGAATTGCAATTGCTTTCTCTTTTGTGTTTTTTGATAAAATCTTTGGTACACTTGCCGAAAAATCTACTTTCTCACCTTTATTAGCTGTCTGGTTCCCGAATATGGTTTTCGGAATTTTGGCAGTTTACCTATTACGTAATGCGAAACGATAATTTAAAAAGTTACTTAAATCTTCATTTAATTGTTTTTATCTGGGGTTTTACTGCCATTTTGGGTGCTTTAATTACAATTGATGCCGAAAATTTAGTTTGGTTCAGAATGCTTTTGGCGATGATTTTTTTAGGAGCATTTATTGTTTTTAAAAAACAATCTTTTCAAGTTCCAATAAAAGAGCTTTTTAAACTGATTTTTGTTGGTTTGCTTATTGCACTGCATTGGATTTTCTTTTTTAAAGCCATTCATGTTTCAAATGTTTCAATTACACTTTCTATATTTTCTTTGGGTGCATTTTTTGCCTCTTTATTAGAACCGCTTTTTTACGGAAGAAAAATATTATGGTATGAAGTTTTCTTCGGATTAGTTATAATTGCAGGGCTTGCTCTTATTTTGCAAGTTGAAATTAAATATCTCACAGGTGTTTATTATGCATTAGCAGCAATTATTCTGGGAGTTTTATTTACGCTCATGAACGGAAAACTAATCTCAGATCATGAACCATCTGTAATTACATTTTATGAATTTGGTGCGGGAGTTTTCTTTATTACTATTTATTTTTTAGTTCAGGGAAAATTCAATGCTGATTTCTTTACAATGTCATTAAACAATTGGGTTTTACTACTTATTTTGGCTTCTATTTGTACGGCTTATGCTTTTACAGCTTCTGTAAAAGTAATGCAGAAATTAACGCCTTATACCGTGATGTTAACGACTAATTTAGAGCCAGTTTACGGAATTATGTTAGCTTATTTTATACTTGGAGGAAAAGAAAAAATGAGTACAGAATTTTATATTGGTGCCCTTATAATTGTAATTACAGTTATCTTAAATGGCGTTTTTAAACATTATAAAAATAAGAAAGAAGTGTAATAGTTTACTTATTTTTAAATCACAATTTGATACTTTACTAACAATTAACTGTGCCAATGATATAATATTTTTATATTTGCGGTTCGATTTACAAACAAAATTCAAAAATCCATGGAATATTTAGATTTTGAGCTTCCAATCAAAGAACTTGAAGAACAGCTAGAAAAGTGTGTTATAATTGGAAAAGAATCTGATGTTGATGTAACACCAACCTGCAAGGAAATCAACAAAAAATTAGAGCAAACTAAAAAAGATATATACAAAAACCTTACGGCTTGGCAACGTGTTCAGCTTTCAAGACATCCAAACAGACCGTATACTTTAGATTACATCAGAGCGATCTGCGGTGATACTTTCTTAGAACTTCATGGAGACAGAGGTTTTAAAGACGATAAAGCAATGGTTGGTGGACTAGGGAAAGTAAACGGGCAATCGTTTATGATCGTTGGTCAGCAAAAAGGTTTTAATACAAAAACACGTCAGTACCGTAATTTTGGTATGGCAAATCCTGAAGGATACCGTAAAGCTTTGCGTTTGATGAAAATGGCAGAGAAGTTCGGAATTCCGGTTTTGACTTTAGTAGATACTCCGGGTGCATATCCAGGACTTGAAGCTGAAGAAAGAGGACAAGGAGAAGCTATTGCAAGAAACATTTTTGAAATGGTTCGTTTGCAAGTTCCAATTATCACGATTATTGTGGGTGAAGGAGCTTCTGGAGGAGCTTTAGGAATTGGTGTTGGAGATAAAGTTTATATGTTAGAGAATACTTGGTATTCTGTAATTTCTCCTGAATCATGTTCTTCAATTTTATGGAAAAGCTGGGAGTACAAAGAACGTGCTGCAGATGCCTTAAAATTGACTTCATCTGATATGAAAAGACAAAAATTAGTTGATGATGTTATTCCGGAACCACTAGGAGGGGCGCACTATGATCGCGAAACTACTTTCAAAACAGTTGCCGAATACATTACCAAAGGATATAACGAATTGAAAGACTTATCAACAGCCGACTTAATTGCCCAAAGAATGGACAAATACAGTAATATGGGCGAGTATAAAGAGTAAATTCTTACAAGATTAATTAAAATCCGAAGCCTTACAGTTTCGGATTTTTTTTTGGTTATGAACAAAAAAATCTTATTTATAAACAATTAATAGTTATAACTCGATAGCAATTTTTTTTTAAATTTTGTTACTTTCGCTATATGGAAAATTTCAAAAACATAAACCCTGTTAAGGTAGATAAAACCACAATTATTAATTTAGAAAAAGGAAAATTACCTCCGCAAGTACTTGATTTAGAAGAAGCTGTACTTGGGGCAATGATGATTGATAAAAAAGGGGTAGATGATGTAATTGATATTTTACAAGCTGATGCTTTTTATAAAGATGCACACAAATTTATTTTTGAAGCAATTGTTCAGCTTTTTACAGATACGCAGCCAATTGACTTGTTGACTGTTTCAGCTCAGCTGAAAAAAAATGGAAAATTAGATTTAGCAGGAGGAGATTTTTATTTAATCCAGCTTACACAAAAAATTGCTTCTTCGGCACATATCGAATTTCACTCACGTATTATTCTGCAGAAATTCATTCAGAGAAGTTTGATTAGAATTTCATCTGAAATTATTGAAGCATCTTATGATGAAACAACAGATGTATTTGATTTGTTGGACCAAGCCGAATCAAAATTATATGAAGTAACACAAGGAAATATTAAACGTAGTTCTGAAACTGCACAAAGTTTAGTTTTGCAGGCTAAGAAACGTATTGAAGAAATTTCAAAGCAAGAAGGTTTAAGTGGTGTTGAAACCGGTTTTACTAATTTGGATAAACTTACTTCAGGATGGCAACCGAGTGATTTAATTATCATTGCAGCAAGGCCCGCGATGGGTAAAACTGCGTTTGTACTTTCAATGGCCAGAAATATTGCCATCGATTTTGGACATCCTGTTGCTTTGTTCTCTCTGGAGATGGCATCAGTTCAGTTAATTACGAGGTTAATTTCATCAGAAACAGGATTATCATCAGAGAAACTGCGTACTGGTAAATTAGAACCACACGAATGGACCATGTTGAGTACCAAAGTTAAGAACTTAGAAAAAGCGCCTTTGTTTATTGATGATACACCTTCACTTTCTATTTTCGATTTAAGAGCAAAATGCCGTCGTTTGGTTTCGCAGCACGGAATAAAAATTATAATTGTCGATTATTTGCAATTAATGACCGCTGGAGGAAATTCTAAAGGAGGAGGAAATCGTGAGCAGGAGATCTCAACAATTTCCCGAAACTTAAAAGCTTTGGCAAAAGAGTTAAATGTTCCGGTAATTGCACTTTCTCAGTTATCGCGTGCGGTTGAAACACGTGGATCTAGTAAACGTCCTTTGCTATCGGATCTTCGTGAATCTGGAGCAATTGAGCAGGATGCTGATATTGTTTCGTTCTTGTACCGACCGGAATATTACAAAATTGATGAGTGGGATGATGATGAGGCTTCGCCAACTGCTGGTCAGGCAGAAATTATGATCGCGAAACACCGTAATGGTGGTATCGAAAACGTCCGTTTGAAATTCTTGGGCCACCTTGGTAAATTTGATAATCTTGACGATTTTTCTGGTAGTTATGATGATTTACCTTCTAAAATGAATCATGATGATAATCCGTTTATCACTAAAAATCTTCCATCTCCGAATGAAGCTTTTGGTAGTAATCTGAATGATGACGATGATGATAGCGATGTTCCATTTTAATATAAATTTAAAAAGCCTTCTTGTAAGGCTTTTTTTGTGAACATTTGTTAATTTTTTTTATAAAATTCAGTAGTTTAGCAAAGCGATTGCATCAAGCAAGTGTAAATTAACTTTTAACCAAAAACAAATTTAGATTATGGAAAATGAAACATTCCCAGAAAAAGTATGGATAGAATTATCAACAGCAGAAACTTGGGCTAAAAAGCATCGAGATCACATGGCAGTGGAAGAGCCTAAAAACAGAATCAATGCTTATTTAATTCCCAGTACAGCTTTAGAAGGAGTTTTAAAATTAGGTACAGAAGCGGTGCGTGCTTACGTTGGTATTAATGATAAAAATGAAAAAACTTTAATGTTTGTTGGAGCAACATACAATGCTGAAACTAAAATTTTCGAAGATGTTTTCCCAGAAGGAATAACAGTTGGAGGAAAAGAAAATGTTACTGATGGGCCAATCGTTTATGATACAAGCCGTCCTTGCCCACCTTATGGAGATCCAAACAGTCCATTGGCGTAATGGATGATTTTTTAATATATTTTGGTTATTTTATTTTGATAATCAATTTTGTGTTATATACATTTAGCTTTTTCCAAAAGGGAAAAGCTAATGTTTTTTTTGTGGCTTATTTAGGATTTTCATTTCTCATGCAATTTACAATGGAATTTCTTTATCATCTTAAAAAGAACAATCTATTAGTGATGAATTCTTTCTTTATTGGTCAAATGGTTATTTTGGGATTATTTTATAGGTCATTGTATAACCTTGATGTACAGAAAAAATTTGTTGTGGTAGCTCTAACTCTTGTTTTAGTACTTTTGATTGCGCAAAATGCTTTTGATCCAAATTTGCTATTTAAATTTAATTTACCTCAAATTACAGTTACTTCTCTATTAATTGTAGTTTTTGCCTTAATTCATTTTTATAATATCCTTACAGAAAAAAAACAATATTACTATATTACAGTTGGAGTCGTTATCTATATGTTTGGGGCTACAGTTTTATTGCTGCTCGGTAATTTGACTACTGGGCTTAGTGATGACTTTAAATATATTAGTTGGAGAATTAACGCTGTTTTAGTTATAGTATATTACTTTTTTGTTTTATTTGAATGGATAAAAAGTTTTTCGAATAAGAATAGTATAACTGATGTATGAGTGAAAATCTAAATTACGAAAAAGAAATAGTTGCAATTATTTTATACACTTCCTGTTTTCTAATGGTTGTTGCAGTATCACTAGTGGTCTTTTTTTATTTTTCAAGAAAGAAAATTATCCAAAAAGAAATTGAAAAGAAAAATCTGGAAATTCAACATCAAAAAGAACAATTGCATGCTATTCTTTTTACACAAGAAGAAGAACGAAAGCGCATTGCGCAAGATTTACATGATGATATAAGCTCTAAGCTAAATATTGTTTCCTTAAACGCCCATTTACTTTCTGCTCCAAATTTGACTGAAGCTGAAACAAAAGAAATTACCGAAAACATCATCAGTCTTACTGGAAAAGCACTAGATAATTCAAGAAAGATTGCACATAATCTATTACCGCCCGTTTTTGAAAAATTTGGACTTAATGCCGGAGTTGAAGAATTATGCGAAGAGTTTGAAAGTAGTAAAGCTGTAAAAATTCATTATAAAAATGAAATTGATTTTGATGAAAGTGAAATGGATCGTCATTTACATATTTTTAGAATTTTGCAAGAATTGATGAATAATTCATTACGACACGGGAAAGCAACCGAAATTTGGATTTCTTTTAATACTATTTCAAATGTTGCGACTTGTAATTATGAGGATAACGGTATTGGTTTTGATAGTAAAAATACTGAAAATCAAAAAGGTTTAGGGATGAAAAATATTGACAGCCGGATTTCTTTTTTAAACGGAAGCATCCGGGTAAACTCCCAGATCAACAAAGGAATTTCTGTGATTTTCACTTTTTAAGTTAAATTTCGTGAATAAATAAGCTTTTAGCTCATTAAGTAAAGTATTTTGATCGGTTTTTTAATTGATATTTTGTAATTTCGGCAAACCAAAGACAAAACCAAATAAATGATGAATCCCGCTATTAAAATTGCTTTAGTCGATGATGAAGTGTTATTCCGAAAAGGAATTGCTTTTTTATTACAAAGAGAAGATAATATCGAAATTATTTTTGAAGCTTCAAACGGAGAAGAACTTCTCTTGAACTTAGAGGCTAACGAGATAAAACCTGATATTATTATCATGGATTTAAAAATGCCTGTCTTAAATGGTGTAGAGGCTACAAAAATTATCCGAAAATCTTTTCCCGACATTAAAATAATTGCTTTAACGAGTTATGATTCTAAATCATTTATTGCAAACATGATTCAGGTAGGAGCAGTTGCTTATTTAATAAAAAATACAACTCCTAAAGATTTAATTCATACTATTAATGAAGTAGCTAAAAAAGGATTTTATTACAATGAGAACGTATTAAAAACAATTCAGGAAACTATTGTTTCATCAAAAAACTCAAAAGGGCATTTAGAAACTAGTTTTCTCTCTCCAAGAGAAATAGAAATCCTTCAGCTTATATGTCAGCAAAAAACAACTTCTGAAATTGCTGACCATCTTTTTTTAAGTCCTAGAACCGTAGAAGGCCATCGCAACAATTTATTACTTAAAACAGAATCAAGAAATATTGCGGGACTTGTAGTGTATGCGATTCAGAACGAAATTGCTTTTTTAAGCATTTAACTTGTTAAAAATTGAATCGATAATACGTAATACAAAATTATTGTAAGTACAAGTAAACAGATACCTATTTTCTGTATTAAATTTAACCCCTTTGGCTGGTTATTGCTCTCATTAAACTTCATGGTGTGGTTTTCATTTGATTAATAGTTCAATAATTTGGGTTTCCAAATGTAAGTAGAAATTAGTTTTGTGGAATAGGTGTTTTTACCTGTTTTTGCCAAATAATTTTTTGCCAAATAAATTGTACTTATTTAGATAAATACTCTGTTTATTTGTTTAACATTTCTTTCTCTTATAAAACAACTTTATCTGTTGTGTTTTTTAGAGCTTCCTTTATATCTTTACTAAAATAATTTTCTAATGTATAAGAGTTTAGTTTATATTTTCATACTGTTTCTTTCTTTTACGGCAAAAGCTTCATTCATCTTACTTCCGATGGATGAAACGACGCAGCAAAATCATCTGAAAGCATACGGAATTACATATTGGTGTTTAAGCAAGGATTATAAAGCAAGTTGGTTGCTTAATTATCGTGGAGGATCATTTTTGTTACCTGATGCTGATGAGATTCGTAAAGAATGTCAAATTAGAGGGGTTAGCTTTGAAATACTATCAGATAGTGAAGAAGCTTCTATTTTAAACGACATTTCGAGTCCTTCTCAAAATATGGAATCTGTTATTCTGGAAAAAGCACCAAAAATTGCTGTGTACACTCCAAAAGGAAAACAACCTTGGGATGATGCGGTAACACTTGTACTAACTTATGCCGAGATTCCTTTTACACCAATTTATGATGAAGAAGTCTTAAGTGATCAATTATTACTCTATGATTGGTTGCATTTACATCATGAAGATTTTACGGGACAGTACGGAAAATTTTATGCAGCTTATAAAAATACACCCTGGTATATTGATCAGAAGAAAGATACTGAAGCTTTAGCCGCAAAATTAGGCTATTCTAAAGTTTCTCAGGAAAAAGGTGCTGTTGCTAAAAAAATTAGGGATTTTGTTATTGGCGGAGGATTTATGTTTGCCATGTGTTCTGCAACGGACAGTTTTGATATTGCTCTGGCAGCCGATGGAGTGGATATTTGTGAGGCAATGTTTGATGGTGATGCGAGTGATTCTAATTATCAGTCAAAATTAAATTTCGGAAATTCCTTTGCTTTTAAAGACTTCACCCTGGAAAGAAGGCCGGAGCAATATGAGTTTTCTGATATTGACATGACATTAAAACGCAAAATTCCTGTTGAAAAAGATTATTTTTCCTTGATGGAATTTTCTGCAAAATGGGATCCAATACCTAGCATGCTGTGTCAAAATCATACACAATTGGTGAAAGGTTTTATGGGACAAACAACTTCATTTGATTCCTCATTGATAAAATCAAATATATTAGTCATGGGCTCTTGCGAGCTTAATGGAGAGGCCAGATACATACATGGAGAAAAAGGGAAGGGGATGTTTACCTTTTTTGGCGGTCATGATCCCGAAGATTTTCAACATCAGGTTGGAGATCCGCCAACAGTTTTAGATCTGCACCCAAATTCGCCGGGATATAGATTGATCTTAAATAATGTATTATTTCCCGCGGCTAAGAAGAAAAAACTTAAAACATAATTTACTTTAACGAAAATTCAAACCAAATCGGAATATGATCTGATATTTTTCGAGCCTCTTGCAAAGAATTAAAAGTTTTGTAGAAAGAGATGACTCCTGAATTTTTATAATTCAGAGAATTTATTTTGTAAAATATATTGTCAAACTCTGATGCCAGACAATAGTTGTTTTTACATTTTTGTTTTAGTGATGTTTTTTGATTTTGTAAAACAGAAGTATAGCCTGATTTTTTAAGTGGATTAAAAACTGAATGTGATTGAGGGCAGTTAAAATCGCCTATAAAAATTAAATTCAAATTAGGGTATTCGTCTGGTAGAAATTTAAAGTATTTAATTTCAGTTTCTGGTTGTTTATTTTTAGTAATGGCATGGTAATTAACTAAAGTAATTGCCTTTTTATCAATTTCAAAAGTTGCGAAATAAGGTTCGCGATCAATTTCCAGATGGTATTTTTTTTCTAGCCAGGGACTCCCTTTTAATCTTGCCTTTTTCGTTTTCCAAATAAAGGCATAACGCTCCGTTTTATAACTGCTGCTGCTAGTTGGATTGCTAATTATGTAATCCCATTTTGAGCCTTTTTCGTTCAATATTCTATTTAGTTGTGCAATAGCTTGTGCGCCACCGTAGCCAGCAACAACTTCCTGTATTGCAATTATGTCGTAATCAAGAATAATATTGGCAATAAAGTTTAATTCAGTCGTAGATTTTGTTTTCCCGAAATTTTCTAAATTCCAGGATACAATTTTAGTTTGTGAAAAAGAGAGAACACTAAAAAATAAGAAAAGGAAACTTATGATGTTTTTCATGCAGAATTAAAAAAATCAAATATAAGTAATTTAAAATTTGATGGTATTCTTAAATCACTCTAAGTTTTAAATTCTGGTTAAGTCAAAATCTTTTTAAGACAATTTTTTTGTCGTATTGTTTTGATTATTTTCCTGGGTAGCTTTCTTGAGAACCATCCTTTCTGTTCTTGAATTATACCAATGCAATATAATAAGAATGCAAATCACTATAATTAAGGCGTTTCTTTTCATATCTAATGAAGTTTAAGACTGAAAAATAACTATTTAATGTTTTTTGTATCTGTTTTTTAAAGCAGTAGAGATAATAATGATTTGCAAGACAAGAAGTGCCGGAATAAAAATAATTTTCCAGTCTACTTCAAGCCAACCCGATTTCTCAGAAACGAAAGCAAAACTTACGGACAGAAAAATACATAATAACATAGTTTTCATGATGATCTTGTTTTTGGTTGTATTAATTTTTGAGATAAAATTAATTCTGTATTTTGGTCTCATTGGTTGATTAATAGATTCAAAACAAATTTATAAGGATAAAGAAACATTTCCTTACGGAAACCCGTAAATACGAATAAAATTTATACTAGGCCAAAGTCTTTGGCAATAGCAATTAAATGGACATTATTATTGGCTTTAAAATATATTTTTAATTTATTAATTCTTTTTTCGATGCTACTTGTTCCGTTTGGAGTAATAGAAGAGGATTTAAACTCACTTGAAATGTTTTCTAAAATGTATCCCTGAGCTAATAATTTCAGAATTGAAATGTCGTAAGATTCTATTTCAATCAATGTTTTGTCATTAAAACTAAATGATAAATCTGAAGATAGAATTTTTTCTTCTCCTCTAAAAGTTCCTTCAATCGCTTTTCTTAGTTCATTTATACTATTTCGTCCTTTTGAAACATATGCGTTTATTTTCAAGTCATGAAACAATGATTTGATTCTGTAGGATTTGTCTTCAATTGAAAATACAATCTTTTTTAAAGAAGGCTGTACAATGTTAATTGCTTCAATAAGCTCTTCGCCACTTGATAGATCCGTTTTTCGATGATCTGATTTAAAAGATAAGTCACTTATCAATAGATCATAAGGAGCGTCTTCAATAAGAGCTTTTTTTATGCGCAATATACCATCATCACAATATTTTACATGATGTATTGTTGGTATTTTTAAGTCTTCAAGTACTTGAATAACAGCAATACTTATACTATCTAAATCTTCGGCTACTAAAACTTTTTTAAACATATTATATTTTATAAAGGGAAAGTGAAACTTATTTTAAAACCTTTTTGTGAATTATTACCAAAAATAATAGTTCCATTAATAGTTTTAATACGGCTTTCCACATTTTGGAGGCCATTTTTTAAAATTAATGTGTTATTTTTAATTCCTACTCCATTATCAATGTAAGTAACGTGTAGATTTTTATTCTTTATGCTAAAGGAAATGCTAGCGAGTGTTGCTTCGCTGTGTTTTTTCATATTCACAAAAAATTCTTGCAAAACCCTGTAAAGAATTATTTTTTTATTCTTTTCTATTTCATTCCAACGAATAGTATCAAAACCATTTATCAAGATATTAATTTCTGCGGCTTTATGCCCCAGGATCATTTCCTTTACTGCTTGTGGGTAATTTTTATCTGTGCAGATATTGCTATTTTCTTTTGAAATATTTCTTGTTTTGAAATAAATAGTATCCAGATTGTTTAGTAATTTTTCTTTATTTTCATCTTGTTCAAGATCTTTAGTTTCGGCAAAAGCTATGGTTTGATAAACATCATTAGCAAGTTCGTCATGTAATTTCTTTGATATTCGTATCTCACTGCTAAAAATGGCATCATTTTTTTCTTTTCTCCCTTTTGAGGTTAAATAAAAATAGAGGAATAAAAAGAGTCCTAAAACAAATGCTATTATTAAATAGGAAATGATAATCCGGTTTTTCTGTCTTTCCAATTGTATCTTAGTTTCTGTTTTTAAAGCTTTTAGCTGTAAATTTTCTGCTTTGTCTTTATTAAAATTATATTTAATGTTAGAAAATTGATTTTTTGTTTTTTTCTGCGCTATGTGCAAGTTATCTGTAAGTTGTATATATTCTAACGAATATTTTTTTAAATCACTTCCATCACTAGTTTTTACAAGTAATGCTAAACTACTGATCTTTTCGCCTACATTATTTATTTGTAAAGCATTGTTATATGCTTGTTTGGCATATTCTTTTGCTAAGATTGGGTTACTTTTTTGAAAAAATAAAGAGAGATGTTTTAAAGAGGTCGATAAGCCGTCGTTGTTTTTATATTGTAATCTTATTTTCAATCCTTCATAATAGCAGTCTAATGCTTTTTTTGAGTCTCCAAGTTTGTAATAACAAAAGCCCAGATTGTCTATGATATAAGCATGGTCATTATTATTTGCCGCATCATAACTGGATATTCTTTTTTGAGATGCTAAAATATTAAGAAGAATTGCAGCTTCTCTGTATTTGTGTTGCTCCATGTAAACGACGACTAAGTTGTTTATGGCAAGACTTTTTCGCCAAGTACTCGTCTTTAACTTAATAGCTTTCTTGAAATATAAAATTGCATTTTTGTTATCATAGCTATGAGTATAACTTATTCCTAAAAGATTGTATACAATCCAGGAATAACGAGGATTTTTGATTTCTTTTAGATAAGGCAAAGCTTCAGTTGCACTTGCTTCGCTAGCTATGTAATCGCATTGATCTTGCTGAATTTCAGCAATACATGATAAAGCATATACATAATCAGTGGTGTTTGTTTTAGGGTCGCAAAGTGCTTTAACTTTAGTATAAAGGTAAAAAGCACTATCTTGTTTATTATTGTCAAAATAGATATCAGCGCTGTCAGTTAATCTTTTTATTTTTTCGGTGAGATCTGGTTTAGATTTAGTTATCGTCTTGCTTTGACAAAAATGTATAAATAAGCACACTAATAATAGAGAAAGTATTATTATTAGGTATTTTATTTTTTTTTTATGAGAAAAAGTTAAGTATTGTTCTCTCATCTATAGAGGAAATTTAATAAAAACTTTGAATCCTTTATTGGGCTCAGTATCAATGTCGATCTCTCCTTTTATGCTAAGGATACGGTTCTCGACATTATGTAAGCCATTTTTGAAAATCATATTATTAATATCAATACCTTTCCCATTATCAGTATAATTTATAATAACGCTTTTGTCTGTTTTTTTGAAATTGATACCTACTAAAGTTGCACTACTATGTTTTTTCATATTTACAAGCAACTCTTGTAGAATTCGATAGATAGTGATTTTTTTGTTTTTTTCTATTTCGTTCCATGGAACAGATTCTATATCATTTAAGATAAAATTAATGTTTGAAGTATTGAAACCAGAAATCATTTCTTTTAAGTAGAAAGTATATTTTTCATTGGTTATTACTGGACTGTTTTCCTTTGAAATATCTCTTGTTCGTGAATAAATTGCATCTAAATTAATTAAAAGCTGTTCTTTATTCTCGACTATCGAAAGATTTCTATTTTCGGCAAAAGCCATTGTGTGGTATATATCATTTGCAAGTTCATCATGTAGTTTCTTTGCTATTCTTGTTTCACTTTTATAAGTGGCTTCAATTTTTTCTCTATTACCTCTTGATGTTAGGTAGAAATATAGAACAACAATCAAACTTAAACTTAAAACAATTAAAATGTAAGAAATGATGTTTCGATTTTTTTGTCTTTCAAGCTGTAATTCGTTCTCAGCTTTATGGGTTTTTAATTTTAAATTTTCTTCTTTTTCTTTTTTAGAGTCATACTTAATTTTTGCAAACTGATTTTTTGCTTTTTGTCTTACTTCTGTAATACTATCGTTTACTTTAATGTATAAAAGAGAGTATTTTTTTAATTCATGATCTTTAGTATTAGCTATTAATTGCTTTAGTGCCGACATTCTGCCATCAACATCATGAACAGAAGTATATTTGTCATAACTGACCAAGGCATATTTTGTAGATGAGTCAACGTTATTAGGATAGTAAAATTTGGCAAGATGAAGATTAACTTTTGCTGACTCCCAATTATCGTTTATTTTATTGGTTAATTGTAAAGCCTTGTTGAAATAAGAAACTGCCTGAATATCTCCAATTTTGAAATAGCAAAAACCTATATTATCTAATACTTTTGCATAGTTTTCAGTAACTTCAATTATTTCCTTTTCCTTGCTTAAACGAAGATAAATCTGAAGTGCTTCCTTATATTTATGTTGTTCTAGTAAAACAACGGCTATATTATTTTCTGCACTTAATTTTCTCCACTCGCTTGTTTTTAATTCTAAAGCTTTATTATAATATAAATTGGCATTTCCATAATCACCTTTACTTAGGTAAGTGTTTCCAAATTCTATATAATTGTTCCAGATGTGTTTTTGTTTTTTTACATATTTTAAGTAAGGTATAGCCTCTGTTAATGTTAATTCACTTCCGTCATAATCTCCATGATAGCGCTGAATTTCGGCTATGTTGTTTAATGTACTGATAAAATTTTCAGAATCGGTAATAGGATGACATATTGACTTTATTTTGTTATAATAGTAAAATGCGCTATCAAATTTTTTATCATCATAAAATCTGTCAGCTATAACAGTAAGTTTTATAACTTGGCTCTTAGTATTTTTAGGTACAGCATTAGAGGTCTCTTTCCTTTTTTGACAAGAAAATAAGATAAGAAATAGTAGTATAATAAATAGATTTATCTGAGGCCTTTTTGTAGTCATGTACCAAAAATAGAAAATTTTCGTTCTTACGTACACCTATAAATAAGGTATTTTAAATTATTGCAAGAATTAAGATTTTGTGGCTCTCATTTACAAGTAGATACAAACAAGTCCTCTGGTAGGAGGACATGTATTAGCTAAAATGTTGTAAAATTTATCTTTATAAAATTATACTGCTCGCATTCCTGTGGTAATTCCAATTTGATTCCAGGCGTTAATGGTAATGATCATCATAATGATTTCTGCAAGGTATTTTTCATCAAATAATTTAGCGGCGTTTTGATAAACTTCTTCAGAAACATGATTGCTGATCATTGTTACTTGTTCTGTTAAGGCTAAAATTGCTTTTTCTTCTTCAGAATAAACATCAGCTTCACGCCAGGTACTTAATAAATAAATACGCTGTTCACTGACACCATATTTTCTGGCATCTGCTGTATGTATGTTAATACAATAGGCACAACCATTTATTTGTGATGCACGAATTTTAATTAATTCTTTATGGACTGGTGTTAATGAAGTTGTAGAAATGTACTTTTCTAAATTCATCATTGCTTGATAAGCTTGTGGGGCAACTGTTGGGATAACGATTCTTGGTTTCATTTTGTGTGTTTTTAAAAGTTTGATACAAAGTTCCTGTATGTCTGCTTAAAAAAACTTGAACTACTTCAAGAAATCAAAGTCATACTTTTCCAGCTCTGATTTTACTCATAAATTCGGCTGAAAAATCTAAGTAAGATGCAATCATATATTGTGGAACACGCTGTACAAATTCAGGAAAGTGATCATTGAAATGATGGTATCGTTCCTCAGCTGACATAGTAAACAAGAATTTAATTCGCATTTGCATAGCTCCAAATGACTTTTGCGATACGATTCTAAAGTAACGCTCTAATTTCGGAATTTGAATCAGTAAGGCTTCCAATGTAGGTTTTTCTATTGCAATGATTTCTGAGTTCTCCACAGCCTGAATGTAGAAATTAGAAGGCGTGTGATTATGATAACTTAATAAATCAGTAATCCACCAGTTCTCAATTGCAAATTGAAGTGTTTGTTCACTTCCTTTCGTGTTTATGATATATTGTCTTATACAGCCTTTGACAACAAAATACATGGTATTGCAAACCTGTCCTTCTTTTAAAAGATGTTCTTTCTTTTTTACTTTAGAAAGTTGTAAGCACGATTCTAAAGTATCGATCTCCGAAGGTTCTAAGTTGATGAATTTTTCAATATGTCGAAAAAGTGCTTCGTGCATATGGATTTGATTTAATACAAATGTACTTTAAAATTCAATTTATAAAAGATGAAAAAATACAAGCTGTTGTAAAACAAAAAACCACTCGCAATGCGAATGGTTTTTCTATGATAAGTAAGTAATCTAAATTGAGTTTATAAAACGTTTATTTTACTTTATTAAGTATTGCTTTGAAAGCTTCAGGGTGGTTCATAGCTAAATCTGCAAGAACTTTACGGTTCAATTCGATTCCGTTAGCTTTTACTTTCCCCATGAATTGAGAATAAGACATTCCTTCCAATCTAGCTCCAGCGTTGATACGTTGAATCCATAATGCACGGAAATTTCTTTTGTTTTGTTTTCTATCGCGGTAAGCGTAGCACATTGCTTTCTCTACTGCATTCTTAGCAACTGTCCAAACGTTTTTACGTCTACCAAAGAAACCTTTGGCTTGCTTCATTATTTTTTTTCTTCTTGCTCTTTTAGCAACTGAATTTACCGATCTTGGCATAATTTTAATGTGTTTTTGTAGCAGGCGTCCTGAATTGAATCAAAGGAACTTAAAAGCCATACTCCAAGGTTATATAAATAATTTTTTAACCTAAAGAATTATTAGATAATTCTTAATTGTTGTTTGATGCTTTTCATATCTGTAGAGTGAACTAGCGCTGAGTGAGTCAAAGCTAATTTACGTTTTTTAGATTTTTTAGTCAAGATGTGACTTTTAAAAGCATGCTTTCTTTTAATCTTTCCAGAACCAGTAACTTTAAAACGTTTCTTGGCGCTAGATTTTGTTTTCATTTTAGGCATTTTTCCTAGTGTTTTAATTTATTCTTACTTACTTATATCTTGGTCTGAAAGTTTAAAAGTCAAAAATTGAAAGTCACTTTATGACTTTCAATTTTAAGACTTTCGACTTTAAGACTTATTTCTTTTTCTTCGGAGCAATGAACATGATCATTCTCTTTCCTTCTAAAACTGGCATAGCTTCCACTTTACCATGTTCTTCTAAATCTGTAGCCAAACGTAGTAATAAAATCTGTCCCTGATCTTTATAGATAATAGAACGTCCTTTAAAGAATACGAATGCTTTTAATTTAGCACCCTCTTTCAAGAATTTCTCGGCATTCTTTCTTTTAAATTCGTAATCATGCTCATCAGTTTGAGGACCAAAACGAATTTCTTTTACTACAACTTGCGTAGACTTAGCTTTTAAAACCTTATCACGTTTCTTTTGTTCGTAAACAAATTTCTTGTAATCCATGATTTTACAAACCGGCGGCTCAGCGTTTGGCGAGATTTCAACCAAATCCAATTCGAATTGATCTGCTAAACGTAAAGCTTCAGCAAGCTTAAATACACCTGGCTCGATGTTTTCACCTACTAATCTTACTTCTTGTACACCACGAATATTATTGTTTATTCTGTGTGCATCCTTTTTTTCTACTCGAGGTTGATAACCTCTGTTGCTTCTTATTGCTATGACTTTATAATTTAAGTTAAACTGTAAAAACTTTTAATGTCTTTTTTATTTCTTCGTCTACAATTGCGACAAATTCATCAATTGTAACTGTAATATTCCCTTTTCCTTCCTGACCGTGACGACGAATAGAAATCGTTCCGTTTTTCTCTTCTTCCTCACCAACAATCAGCATAAATGGTATTTTTTGCATTTCTGCATCTCTAATTTTCTTACCAATTGTCTCGCTTCTGTTGTCAATTAGGGCGCGAATTTCGTGATTTTCTAGCAAATCTAAAACTTTTTTAGCATAAATTTCGTATTTCTCGCTCAAAGACAAGATTATAGCCTGTTCCGGCATTAACCAAAGTGGGAAATTTCCTGCTGTGTGTTCTAGTAAAATTGCTATAAAACGTTCCATAGATCCAAAAGGAGCTCTGTGAATCATTACTGGGCGATGTAATTCATTATCAGCACCTTTATATGTCAATTCAAAACGCTCAGGCAAGTTGTAATCCACCTGAATAGTTCCTAATTGCCATTGTCTTCCTAAAGCATCTTTTACCATAAAGTCAAGCTTCGGACCGTAAAAAGCCGCCTCGCCATATTCTACTACAGTATTCAATCCTTTGTCTGCTGCAGCATTGATAATCGCATTTTCAGCTTTCTCCCAATTTTCATCAGAACCGATATATTTTTCTCTGTTTTCCTGATCTCTCAACGAAATTTGAGCTGTAAAGTTTTCAAATCCTAAAGAACCAAATACATAAAGTACTAAGTCAATTACTTTTTTAAACTCTTCATCCAATTGTTCCGGAGTACAGAAAATATGCGCATCATCCTGAGTAAACCCTCTTACACGAGTCAAACCATGCAATTCACCAGATTGTTCATATCTGTATACTGTGCCAAATTCAGCATAACGCTTTGGTAAATCTTTATATGACCAAGGTCTTACGTTGTAGATCTCACAGTGGTGAGGGCAGTTCATAGGTTTCAATAAAAACTCTTCACCTTCAGCTGGAGTATTGATTGGTTGAAAACTATCTGCGCCATATTTCGCATAGTGACCAGAAGTTACATAAAGCTCTTTCTGTCCAATATGTGGAGTAACTACTTGTTCGTATCCGGCTTTTTTCTGAGCTTTCTTTAAAAATTGCTCTAAACGATCTCTAAGTGCAGCACCTTTTGGTAACCATAAAGGCAAGCCTTGTCCGACTTTCTGTGAGAAAGCAAACAATTCAAGTTCTTTACCTAATTTACGGTGATCACGACGTTTTGCTTCTTCAAGAAGTTCAAGATATTCAGTCAAATCTTTTTGTTTAGGGAAAGATGTTCCGTAAACACGAGTCAACTGTTTATTCTTTTCGTCACCTCTCCAATAAGCTCCGGCAACGCTCATGATTTTAAAAGCCTTGATGATTCCGGTATTCGGAATATGTCCACCTCTACATAAATCAGTAAAAGTAGCGTGATCGCAAAAAGTGATAGTTCCGTCTTCAAGATTCGAAATCAATTCAGTCTTGTAAACGTTATCTTTATACATTTCTAGCGCATCAGTCTTACTAACCGGACGCATTTTAAATTCGTGTTTTTCTCTTGAAATCTCAAGAACACGATCTTCGATCTTTTTAAAGTCAGCTTCTACGATTTTTTGATCTTCAAAATCCACATCATAATAGAAGCCATTAGCAATCGCAGGTCCAAGAGTTAATTTGATTCCTGGATACAATTCTTCAAGTGCTTGCGCCATTACGTGCGAAGTAGAATGCCAAAAAGCTTTTTTACCTTCCGCATCATTCCAAGTATATAAAATAAGACTACCGTCGGTCGTCAATGGAGTTTCGGTTTCTATTGTTGTACCATTAAAGGATGCTGAAATCACGTTTCTTGCAAATCCTTCACTAATGCTTTTAGCAACCTCCATCGGAGTTACGCCTGAAGCAAACTCTCTAATTGACCCGTCGGGTAAAGTAATCTTAATCATTGTTTATAATTTTGTGAATGCAAATATAGCGCATTACTAAAATACATACAATATATAAATGAATGTTTATACTATATATGTATTAGGAATAAATGTGATTCTTAATCTGATGCTGTTTTGTACATATATATGAGGTGGAATTTCTACTATATTATATAGCAAGGATTCTTTAGGGAAGAATTAGTGTTTTAATAAGGAGCTATTTCCCGCTATCCGCTACAATCTTTTGTGGTGAACCCCACCACAAAAGGATTTTCGCTTCTATCGGGGCTAGGGGAGTCGTTTTCAAGAGAGGTGTTTCTTATATATAAGTATAGAATGAAATTTTATAACGTAACCAAAGGCATGAAAAGAGACTTTGTGTCTTAGAATCTTCGTGGCAAAGACCAAAAAAGGGTTTATACAGATGTAAAAGGTCAAAAAGAAGAGTAACGCGATATGTTGTAAAGTTCTCAGAAAAGAATGTATTGCTGTGTGAAGTCCATAAAAATGATAGTTCAGGAAATAAAAGAATTGAGACAAACACAAACACTACGGAATATTCTTATAAATGACAAAAAACTTCAAAAGCTAAGTTTTGAGTTATCAGAGTGTTAAGAAAAAGTTTTAAAAAAGATCAAAAAAACTCATAGAAAAAGCTTGCAGAACTCAATAAAGGTGGTACTTTTGCACCCGCAACAGCGATAGACGTTCACTGAAATACTGACAAGCAGACGAATTAAAACTGAAAAAATATTTTCAAAAAAGATTCAAAAAAGCTTGTGAGATTTGAAAACAGATGTTACATTTGCACCCCGCAAAAC
>NZ_JADKPT010000013.1 GCF_015351595.1 Flavobacterium sp. LC2016-12
ACATGATGTTGAGACAGTTAGTGTGGTTGCTTCGTTCCTCGCAATGACGAGCAAGCTTGGAATTTGGAATTTTTTAATTGAAATTTAATTTTTGTATTATGGAAAAAGAAGAATTACAAGCAATCGCGGCTCAGTTAAAACATCCAACAGGAGAAAAAGGGATAGAAATGGCCAACATGATGCATGAAACTAACATCAACATGACGCGTCATTCTGTTCAAAATCTAAATATAAAAGACGGGAATTCTATTTTAGAATTAGGTCATGGAAATGCAGGACATGTCGAATTTATATTCGAACAAGCCGAAAACCTTAAATACTACGGACTCGAAATGTCTGAATTGATGTTTCAGGAAGCGCGCCAGATCAACAGAAATTTTGTTTCTCAAAAACAAGCTTTCTTTTCGCTTTATGACGGAGATGCAGTTCCGTTTCAAGATGCCTTTTTCGACAAAATATTTACGGTAAATACTATTTATTTCTGGCAGGAACCAGAAAAATTACTTTCAGAAATCTACAGGATTTTAAAACCCAATGGAGTTTTCTGCATCACTTTTGCAGAAGAAAGTTTTATGAAACAATTGCCTTTTACAAAATTCGAATTTGAACTTTACAGCACCGAAAAAGTAGAGCAATTAGTTCAAAAAACAGCTTTTAAAATCTTATACAAAGAGACTTTAACCGAAAAGGTAAAAACCAGAACCGGAGAATTAGTTGATCGCGATTTTACTACGATTGTTTTGGAAAAATAGTTTTTGAACTCTTTTTTTGAGTAATTTAATTGATTTTTATTTCAGGTTTCTATTTCGGCAAATCATAATACTTTTTATAATATGGAGGTTAAAAAAATCAATTTTCTCAAAAGTTATAGTAGCATTTTATTACTTCTAGTCGGTATTATTCTTGGAAGTATTTTAGGGTTATTTTATGGTAAAGATGTCTTGGTCATAAAACCACTCGGAGATATTTTCCTAAACTTACTTTTTACAGCCATTATCCCACTCATATTTTTTACAATTGCTTCTTCTATTGCCAATTTAGAACGAACAGAAAAATTAGGAAAATTGTTTATTATTATGATCGCTGTTTTTCTTGCGACCATCCTTATTTCTGCAATTGTCATGATTTTTGCAGTTTATCTTTTTCCTATTCATCAAAATATCATCATTTCTAAAGTTCCGATAGAAAATATTCAATCAGGAAGTATCGGAGATCAGATAGCGCAATTGCTGACCGTAAACGATTTCTTCGAATTATTGTCCCGAAAAAGTATGTTGGCGTTGATTATATTTTCTTTTTTGATTGGATTTGCCAGTTTGCAGTCGGGCGAAAAAGGAAGCGCTTTCAGAAGTTTTTTGGATTCAGGAAATGAAGTTATGAAACAGCTTTTGAACATGATTATGAAATTGGCACCAATAGGTTTGGGTGCTTATTTTGCGTATCAGGTTGGGGTTTTTGGACCGCAGTTATTTGGTGTTTATGCGAAACCGTTAGGCGTTTATTACGGTGCCTGCACTTTTTACTTCTTTGTGTTTTTTAGTTTGTACGCTTTGGTTGCCGGAGGAAAAAGAGCTTTTAAGGTATTTTGGAGCAACAACATTACGCCGGCTTTAACGGCAGTTGGGACCTGCAGCAGTATTGCCACCATTCCTGCAAATTTGGAAGCGGCCGAAAAAATGAACATACCAAAACATGTTCGGAATCTGGTTATTCCGCTTGGGGCTCCTTTGCATAAAGACGGATCGAGTATGTCTTCTATTTTAAAAATAACGGTTCTTTTTGCCATGTTTGGAAAAGATTTTACAGAACCTTCAACGATACTTCTGGCTTTAGGAATTACCGTAATCGTATCGATTGTTGAAGGAGGAATTCCGAATGGAGGTTATATTGGAGAAGTTTTAGCGATAACCGTATACGGATTACCAATGGAGCAAGCTTTGCCAGTTGCTATGATTTTAGGAACATTAGTTGATCCAATTGCGACTTTATTAAATGTAAACGGCGATTTGATTTGTTCGATGATGATTTCGCGGTTTTCTGAAAAGACCAAATGGTAAAATAAAACTACAATTATTTCAAATTACAAGTAATGAATACAGTACTAAAAAACGATTTAAATAATCTGTCAACTATCCTTGACCGAACAAAACAACAGGGAATAGATTTTTTGAGCAATCTTGAAAATGTTCCAACTTCTACTAAAAATTCAATTGATCCAACGAGAGAACTAAACGAATTAGGTTTGGGTTCATTGGCTGCATTAGAAGAATTTAATGAAAGATTAGCTCCTTTATTGGTCAGTTCACCAGGACCGAGATATTGGGGATTTGTGACTGGCGGATCAACGCCGGCTTCAATTGTGGGTGATTGGCTGGCTACAGTTTATGACCAAAATACACAGGCTATAAAAGCACAAGGGGGAGTTTCTGCTTTAATAGAATTTGAAACGATTAATTTATTGTTGCAATTAGTAGAATTACCAGATACTTTTTTAGGCGGCTTTGTGACGGGAGCGACCATGTCAAACTTCACTTGTTTGGGAGTAGCGAGACAATGGTTTGGAAAGCAATTTGGAAAAGATTTTGCAAAAAACGGAATTTCAGAAACAATCAATATTCTGACTGCAACTCCACATTCCTCATCAATAAAATCTTTGGCAATGTTGGGAATTGGAAGTAATAATTATACGACGCTTAAAACAATTGTAGGAAACCGTGAAGCTATTGATATTGCCGATTTAGAGAAAAACATTGAAAGTTTAAACGGAAAACCTTTTATCTTGATTTCAAGTGCAGGAACTGTCAATACAGCTGATTTTGATGATTTTAAGGCAATTTCAAAGTTGAAAAAAAAATACAATTTCTGGTGGCATATTGATGCTGCTTTTGGTGGATTTGCTGCAGTTTCAGATAAATATAAACATTTTGTTGAAGGTTGGGAAGGAGCGGACAGTATTACAATAGATTGTCATAAATGGCTTAATGTACCTTATGAAAGTGCTTTTTATTTGATCAAGAAAGAACATACAAGTTTACAAATAGAAACTTTTCAGAATTCAAATGCACCTTATTTAGGGAATCCGTTAGAGAATTTTAATTATCTGAATGTATTACCGGAAAATTCAAGACGTTTAAGAGCGTTGCCTGTTTGGTTTTCTTTATTGGCGTATGGTAAAGAAGGTTTTTGTGATATTGTAGAAAATAGTGCTTCGATGGCGTTTCAATTTGCCAATGAACTTATTGAAGATGGTAATTTCGAATTGCTGGCTCCAATTCGGTTAAACAATGTTTGCTTTACTTTGAAAGGCAGCCACAATCAGGAAAAAGTAAGTGAGTTTTTAACGCTCCTAAATGATAAAGGAAAAGTATTCATGACACCAACAGTTTATCAAAATCGTAAAGGAATCAGAGCTTCATTTGTGAATTGGCGTACAACAGAAGAGGATATTAGAATTGTAATTGAAGAAATGAAAGAAACTATTTTGGATTTACAGATCTAAAATGAAAAGAGCCTGTTGAACAGACAGGCTCTTTACTAACATCAAAAAAAACAAAAAAACAAGGATTTAAAAACAAAAAAATATTCTGATTTAATATTTATAATTAAGGGCAATTAAAAAATTGGCTTGCTTTATAAATTAAAATCGAAATTATGAGAACAATTATATTCGTCATCGTGAGTATATTTTGTAATTCATGAGGCAAATATAATATTATTTATATTAAGTCTAAATAAAAACAATAACAATTTACGAAAAAAAAATATAACAGTTTGAAAACGAAGGAATAATGAATTTACAATTCATAAAAAATCTATATTATTTTTTGACATGATAAACTTTCCAATTATAATGGGTATTACAAGTGGTGCAGCATTCCTTTTGGAATTCTTATTGATTGCTCATCCTCGTAAAGTAAATGTGGTTGCAAATAGATTTTTAGGATTATTTATTATCACAGTAGGTTTTGCAATGCTCGAAATACCACTATTTTATAAAAATTTTCATTTAAGTCATCCAAATCTTTTTGAAATGATCGGCTTGTCTCGATTTCTTACTGCACCTTTTCTTTATATCAGTATTTTGTATTTTACTTCGATTTGTAAAAAATTTGAGCCTAAAAATTTATGGCATTTTTTACCTTTTATATTATTTTTCATCTTCAGAATTCCATTTTTTGTTATTGGAAAAAATTTTGAATTTGATGAGGAAGAACGAAAAATAGTTTTTTTTATTTTGAGGACAGCTTTGCCGTTGCAGGTATTAATTTATTGGGTTTTATCTTTTGTAACACTTCAAAAACATTTAAAAAGCATAAAACAATTTTCATCCTCTATTGAAAAAAATGATTTACAGTGGTTAAAATATTTTCTGTTGATTTTATTGATTATTATAGTAACCTGGTTAAATCTTGTTTTTTTTGACTTAAAATATCTAATTGATTTGACACCATTTTTGTATTTGACAAGTATTTTTTTCTTGGCTTATTTTTCATTGCAACAACGAGAAATTTTTGACTTTAGCGAAAGCGAACTAAATGAATTGTCATCAATAAGAATATATAAGAAGAACGGTCCGAAAAGAGTATCTGATATTCGGCTGAATGAAATCGATACAAAGATTAGATTACTTATTGATCATGAAAAAGTATATCTTGAAAATGATTTAAGTCTGCCTAAATTGGCTAAAAAAATATCGGCGAGCTGTAACGAAACGTCATTTGCAATCAATGAATTATACCAGGATAATTTCTATAATTTCATAAACAAATACCGCATTGAAGAGGCGAAAACCTTATTATTATCTGATAGATATAGCCAATTAAATATATTAGGAATAGCTTATGAATCTGGCTTTAATTCTAAAACCACCTTTAATACTACATTTAAAAAATATGTTGGCTTGTCTCCAACGGAATTTGTAAAATCTAATATTTCTTTGATTAAAAAAGAAGCTTAAAATCGGTTCGAAAGTGTACATCGGAACATTTGGTTTTTAATTAATATTCAAATTTGCAGGATATTAACTCAAAAATAAAAACCATGTTAGAACAATCTTTAGAAATTTCAAATTCAATTTTTAAAAAAATTGGTGCTTCTTTAATTCTCGGCCTTGAGTTTTCAGCTTTATTATTGTTGCTTGGCAACGGAGGAAATGTGCCCCGGCTGCCTCCTGTTTTAGTTTTTTCGGTCGTTGGGATTTCGTTATTAACTTCAGTCTTGTTTCCATTTATCTGGTATTATTTGGAACAAAAACAAAAGATAGATTCGGATAAAGTTTATGGAATAATATATAGCGGAATCCGGTATTGTATCGCTTTTAATATCGCTAGTTTTGGCTGGAAAAAATTTTATGGACTGCAATTTATTGTTCCTATAGAAATCTCAAATATGCCTATGAATCAGCAGACAGGAGAATGGCTGACTTGGTTTTACTTTGGATATTCTCATACTTTCGGAATTATAATAGCAGTAACTCAAATTATTGGTGGCTATTTGTTACTGTTTAGAAGAACATTGTTAATTGGATCAATACTATTGTTCTCATTGTTGTTTAATCTGACTTTAATCAATATTTTTTATCACATGAATGCCGGTGCTTTGTTGCAGTCAATATTGTTAACGGTTGGCGTTTTATATTTGATTACCTTGGATTCAGAAAGATTGATTGCCTTTTTCCTTAAAACAAAATCAAATATACAATCATTACAAAGCAGTGGATTTTTGTTGAAAAATATTTTACGCCTTTCAGCTATATTACTTTCTTTATTGTTTACTATCTATCTGAAGAATTTAATGAAATAAGAAAGCTCGTTTAAATTTTATTTAAACGAGCTTTTAATATAAACCTGAAACCTGAAACCTTACTTAGTAATTTCTCTAAAAACGGCTTCTAAGTTTTTATTTTTCTGATTCAATTGTAGTGTTTTTAAACCATTTTCGTTGGCAAAATCAAAAATAGCAGGACGCATATCTTTATCAGCTACAAAGGTTAGTTCCCAAGTCATATCGTGGGTATTTTTGTATGAAGTGATATTCTCCAGTTTTGCTAAAAGCTGTTCTTCAACCTGATAATCGAATTCAACTTCGATAACTTGTTCCTTATCTTCAGACACTAAATGATCTAATTTTTTATCGGCAACGATTTGTCCTTTGTCAATAATAATGACACGATCACAAATGGCTTCTACTTCCTGCATGATATGTGTTGACAGAAAAACCGTTTTATCTTTTCCAACATTTTTAATCACATTTCGAATTTCCATTAACTGGTTAGGATCCAGACCTGTAGTTGGTTCATCCAAAATTAAAACGTCAGGATTGTGCAATAAGGCGTTGGCAAGTCCCACACGCTGACGATATCCTTTAGACAATTGTCCTATTTTTTTATGACTTTCAGCTGACAGTCCTGTCAGTTGAATTACTTCTTCAATTCTTGACTTTGGCACTTTGTAAACATCGGCATTAAAAGCCAAATACTCACGAACATACAAATCTAAATACAACGGATTATGCTCCGGCAGGTAGCCTATAGATTGCTGCACTGCTTTTGCATTTGTCATGACATCGTGGCTATTTACAAGGGCTGAGCCGCTATCTGCCAATAAATAAGTAGTCAAAATTTTCATTAAAGTAGATTTTCCTGCTCCATTTGGACCAAGAAATCCAACGATTTCTCCCTTCTCAATTTTAAAGGAAATTTCGTTTAAAGCTTTTTGCTCTCCGTAACTTTTTGATATACTGTTTACTTCTATCGACATGACTTTTTATTTGTTACAAAAGTAAACAGAAATAGTCTTGATTGCTAAAATTTATCTTTTAAAGTATTGCTAAAAAAAATAAAAATCCCAGTATTGACGGCATTGTTATTGTTAAAGGATTGCTAAATAAAATAAAACCCAAATTATGAAAAAAATTTTAGTGATGGCTGCATTGGCTATCTGCAGTTTTGCAAACGCTCAAAAAGGAACAATTTTAGTAGGTGGTAATATCGGATATACTTCTGATAAAACTGAATATCAGTTTAGCGAAGAAAAAACAAATACTTTTAGCTTTTCTCCTAGAGTAGGTTACCAATTTAATGATAACTGGACTGTTGGGGGTGAATTTACAGTAGCTTCATCTAATGATGAGAATACTGTTAGAGAAATAAAAGCTAATGCTTTCAAAATTGGAGCATTTGTTCGTTACTCAGTGCCATTGAGCCAAACATTTTCTGTTTTTGCAGATATGGGTGCAGGTTTTCAAAATGCAAAAAGAAAAGTTTATGGTTCTGATGATAGTTACTCAAAAACTAAAGCAGATGGTATGTACGTAGGTATTACTCCAGCACTTTTCATTAATATGAAAAAAGGTTTTGGTTTAAACTTTAGCATTGGTGGTTTAGGTTACGAAACGATGGACGTTGAGAACAACGGTGGAGATAATAGCAGTTTCTACTTCAACTTTGGTCAAACATTTAACATCGGAATTTCTAAAAATTTTTAATCTTAGATTTATATTCAATTTTGAAAAAGCATCCGCCGCGGCGGATGCTTTTTGTTTTCTGGCTGAAATCTTATGAAAATTAAATATTCTTATTTAGCCCCGATAGAAGTGATATCCTTTTGTGGCGGGGTTCGCCACAAAAGATATAGCGGATAGCGGGACAGGAAGTGTTTTGAAAACGAAAATTTCTGCTTCTAAAAAAAATAATGCCAACAGAATTGAAATCGAAATTAAATCATAACTACAAGAATTTTCGATTCCACTTGTTGACACTAAAAAACAAAAATATAATAAGATAAAATTAGGCTGTCACTCCGTTTTCAACGGCAGCTCGCATTTCCTGGGCAGCGGCAACCATTTCGATCAAAGCTTTTTTGGTTTCATCCCAATGACGTGTTTTTAAACCGCAATCCGGATTTACCCATAATTGATCTACCGGAATAACAGCTGAAGCTTTTTCTAATAAACGAACCATTTCGGCACTTGAAGGCACACGTGGCGAATGAATATCGTAAACTCCAGGTCCAATTTCGTTTGGATATTTAAAGTTGGCAAAAGCATCTAAAAGTTCCATTTGCGAACGTGAACATTCAATTGTTATTACATCAGCATCCATATCGGCGATATTTTGAATGATATCGTTGAATTCACTGTAACACATATGGGTATGAATCTGCGTGTCGTCCTGAACACCAGATGCAGAAATTCTGAATGCTTTTACAGCCCAGTCTAAATAATTTGCCCATTCTTCTTTTCTTAAAGGCAAACCTTCACGGATAGCAGGTTCATCAATCTGAATAATTTTGATTCCCGCTTTTTCAAGATCTACGACTTCATCACGAATCGCCAAAGCAATTTGCGTACAAGTTTCAGAACGTGGCTGATCGTTACGAACAAACGACCATTGTAAAATAGTTACCGGGCCGGTCAACATTCCTTTTACCCATTTTGGAGTTAAGGATTGTGCATATTTCGACCATTTTACCGTCATAGGGTTTGGTCTTGAAACGTCGCCATAGATAACAGGAGGTTTCACGCAACGGCTTCCGTAACTTTGAACCCAGCCATTTTTGGTGAACGTAAATCCAGCCAATTGCTCGCCAAAATATTCCACCATATCATTACGCTCGAACTCTCCGTGAACCAAAACATCGATTCCGGTTTCTTCCTGAAAACGAATCGTAGCTTCGGTTTCTTGTTCGATCAAATCGTTGTATTGTTCTGTGGTTAATTCTCCTTTTTTGAATTTCGCTCTCCAGCTTCTCACTTCAGCTGTTTGCGGAAAAGAGCCAATTGTTGTCGTTGGGAACAGCGGTAAATCTAAAGCTTCAATCTGGCTTTTTCTTCTTGTTGCAAAAGTGCTTTTACGTTGGTCATCAGAAGCTGTAATTCCGGCAACACGCGCTTTTACTTCATTATTGTGAATTAATTTTGAAGTTTTACGATTGTCATTTGCGATTACGTTTCTTTCAAAATCAACAGAGTTTTTAACATCGATTTCACCGGAAGCTAATTGTTTTAATATGACAATTTCGTTGATTTTTTGTTTGGCAAAAGCCAGCCATTGTTTGATTTCCGGAGTTAAAGTTGCATCGTTAGTTTCTAAATCCAAATCGCACGGACTGTGAATTAAAGAACAAGACGGTGCCACTAAAATTCTGTTTTCACCCAAAGCATCAATTGCTTTTTGGATCAATTCTAATGATTTTTTGAAATCATTTTTCCAGATATTTCTTCCGTCAACAACCCCCAAAGACAGCTTTACATTTGAAGCTAATTTTCCGGATTCTAAAATATCATCTAATTGAGAAGGACAACGTACCAAATCTAAATGGAAAGTATCAACTGGCAAAGTCAATGCAGTTGCCAAATTTTCTCCAAAACAATCAAAATAATTCGCTAAAATGATTTTAATTTTTGGAAAACGAATGTTGATTTCATTGTACACTTCCGTGAAAGTATTACGTTCTTTGTCCGTTAAATTCAAAGCTAAAAACGGCTCGTCTAATTGAATGTACTCTACATTTTCGGCTTGTAATTTTTCGAAAATCTCCAAGTAAACAGGGAGTAATTTGTCAATAAGGTCGATTCGGTGAAAACCTTCTTCTTTTTCTTTTCCTAATAACAAATAAGAAATTGGTCCAATTAAAACTGGTTTTGTAGCAATTTTTAAGGTATTTGCTTCTTTGAATTCATTGATTATTTTTTCAGAAAACAATTCGAATTTTTGGTCCTTCGTGAATTCGGGAACAATGTAGTGATAGTTGGTGTCAAACCATTTTGTCATTTCCATTGCTACAACATCCTGACCGTCTTTTTGCGCTCCTCTTGCCATTGCAAAATACAAATCGATAGCCGAATTTGTTTTGGCAAATTCCTGATAACGTTGTGGAATTGCTCCCACAGTCAAAGTCAAATCCAGAACCTGGTCATAAAAAGAAAAATCATTAGACGGAATCAAATCAACTCCCGCTTCTAATTGCAAATGCCAGTTTCTACGGCGAATGTCTTTTCCGGTTTCGATTAATTCATCTGCAGAAATTTTTCCTGCCCAATACAATTCAGAGGCTTTTTTTAATTCTCTGTTGCTGCCGATTCTTGGGTAACCTAAATTATTTGTTTTCATTTTTAATTCAGTATTTTTTACTGAACAAATTTATTGTATTAGATTTTATAACTTATATTTGATCATTATTTAAGTAAATAATCTTTAAAAAATGAATTTTTAAAGATTATAATACTGTAAAACTCTTTTTAAAGAACCTTTAGCCGTAAAAATTACTATGGAAAACCTGGATAAAACCGACTTATTGATTCTGAAACACCTTCAGGAAAACTCAAATATTAACACAAAAGACCTTGCCAGTAAATTATTTCTTACTGTTACGCCAGTTTATGAGCGTATCAAAAGATTAGAACGCGATGGATATATTACCAAATATGTTGCCTTGCTTGACAAGAATAAAATGAATCGCGGCATGACGGTTTTTTGTAATGTGCGTTTAAAAGAGCACGCAAAAAATGTGGGAAGTAATTTTGTAAAAGATATTGTAGCGCTTCCTGAAATTATTGAATGTTATAACATTGCAGGCGACTATGATTTTATGCTGAAAATTTTAGTCAAGGATATGGCTAGTTATCAGGATTTTGTAATGAATAAATTATCAACGATTGAAAACATCGGAAATACAAATAGCATTTTTGTCATGGGAGAAATAAAACACAGCACAGCATTGGAGTTTTAATGCTTAAAAAATCATAAAATAAAATGTATTTTTGACGTTTTAGATCCTCAATCTAAAATATAAAATCACAAATCTAAAATAAGAAATGAACTGGGAACAACTTTTATCACTAAAACGCCAAGGCGATACTAGCAAAAGATTACGTGTAGAACAAGATGATACACGATTAGGTTTTGAGGTAGATTATGACCGAATTATATTTTCGGCTGCGTTTCGCTCTTTGCAGGATAAAACCCAGGTTATTCCACTTTCTAAAACTGATTTCGTACACACGAGATTAACACATAGTTTAGAAGTTTCGGTTGTTGGGCGTTCTTTAGGACGTTTGGTTGGAAAAAAAATTCTTGAGAAATATCCTTATTTGAAAGAAATTCACGGGTATCATATGAATGATTTTGGAGCCATTGTTGCCGCAGCATCTTTGGCGCACGATATTGGGAATCCACCTTTTGGACATTCAGGTGAAAAAGCAATTGGAGAATATTTTTCAATAGGAAAAGGATTGAAGTACAAAGATAAACTGACTGCAAAACAATGGCAGGATTTAATAGATTTTGAAGGAAACGCCAACGGATTTTCGGTATTAACGGCAAGTCGTCCTGGAATAGAGGGCGGACTTAGAATTTCATACGCAACTTTGGGAGCTTTTATGAAATATCCAAAAGAAAGTTTGCCTAAAAAACCAACAAATAATATTGCAGACAAAAAATACGGTTTCTTTCAGACTGATAAATCATTCTTTGAAGAAGTAGCCAATGATATGGGAATGATAGCCAATAAAGAGGATGGTGATATTGGCTTTGAAAGACATCCTTTAGCTTATTTAGTTGAAGCTGCAGATGATATTTGCTACACTATTATCGATTTTGAAGATGGAATAAATTTAGGATTGGTTTCTGAAGATTATGCTTTGGAATATCTTATAAAATTGGTCAAAGACAATATCGGAGTTGCTAAATATAAATTATTAGAGACCAAAGAAGACCGAATCAGTTATTTACGTGCTTTGGCAATTGGGGCTTTAATTAATGATGCCGTTGATGTTTTTATTGAAAATGAAGAAGCAATTCTGCGTGGAGAATTTCCATTTGCTTTAACCGATAAAAGCAAGTATAAAGCTCAGATGAATGATATTATCAATTTAAGTGTTGAGAAAATCTATCAAAGCCGTGAAGTAATTGAGAAAGAAATTGTGGGTTATCAAATTATTCAAACCTTACTGGATAAATTTATAACAGCATTCAACAACAAATATGATGGAACTGCTTCAAACTACGACAAATTGATTTTGAAAATGTTGCCGGAAAAGCATCATTTAGACAAAGGTAATTTATATGAGCGTTTGCTTCATATTTGTCATTATGTTTCGCTTTTAACTGACGGAAATGCGTTAGAATTGTTTGAAACAATCAACGGAAGAAAAAATAATTAATTAGAATCTTCAGTTTAACTAATAAAAAATCACCCCATAAAATGATCATTTTACGGGGTGATTTTATTTTCTTACTATTAAAGTAGATTTTTATTATTGGAAAGCATATACTAAACCAACGCCTAAAACCTGTCTTAACTGTGCTCGAGGGCCATCGTTAACCTGAGATGTTGCTCCGGTAGTTGGATCAACAACATCTTTTTTAGTTTTGATATCATCGTCATAAACTAAATGTATACCAATATTTGCTTTTACATAAGCATTAACAACAAGATCTAAACGTGTGTCATAATCGACATCAACGTTTCCGAATTTGTTTAAATAATCGGTATAAAGGCTTAATCTGTTTTCGTAAAATATATTTTTAAAAACCTCACTTTTCATATATGCAGTAAACAAAATACCAAATTCGGCTTTTACTTTTTGTCCTTCTTCAACTAATATCTGAGCTGTAGGATCAAGAGGGTCTGGTGCGTAAACTGCTTTTCTCACACCAAAAGATCCCTGATTAGCTAAATAATCATCTAATACCAAAGTTGTCTTTAAAGTGATTGGTGAGAAATAAAACGTTCTGTTTTTCGCCTTATTTGAATTTTCAGCTCCGGCTCCTAAAAAGATATAGGCTGGTGCAAAAGGTTTCGAGATCTCAATGTCTTTATTTGGATAATTGTAACCGTTTGAAAACTGCGTATTGAAATTAAATTTCGCTGAATAGTACCAATTTGATATGGTGTCCTTTCTAAATCCATAGGTCGAATTTAACTGAAATGCGTCATCTGTTTTTCTTAACTCGGTACCATCCTGTTTATTTAAACCATATTTTACAATAAGTTCGTTAACCCATTTATGATTTCCTTTTACATAAGTTCTTCCAAATTCACCCTTAAATAAACCTGAAATAGAACTTGTTCCCCCGGCACTCCAGTTCACAAAAGCAATTTCTGAAATGTCAAAACCTACTTGATTTTTTTTGGTCCAGTTAGAAGGCAATTTTGGTAATTGATTTGGATCTAAAGTGGTTTGAATAATTTGAGCGAAGTTATTTGAAGTACACAAAAGCAACAGCAACAAAAGGGTAGAACGCAATAATTTCATTAGGTTGGTTTTAATATTTCGGTTGTGCAAAATAATTATTTTGAATCGTTAGAAAAAAGATTTACCAAACTTTTAACGTCAATTTTACACAATTGTTGCAATTGATTTACAGTTCCATGCTCAATAAATATGTCAGGAATACCCAAAATTTGAATATTATTTTTGTATTTATTTGCGGCAGCAAACTCTAAAACAGCACTTCCAAATCCTCCATTTATTGTAGCTTCTTCGATAGTAATTATACTGTTGAAGTCGGAAAAAACAGAGTGTAATATATTGTTGTCTAATGGTTTAATAAAAGGGAAGTCATAGTGGGCAATCTCGTCAGAATTTGAACATTCATCCAGTGCTTCAATAACATTATTACCTATACTTCCTGTTGACAAAACCGCAATTTTTGTGCCGTTTTTTAGGCAGCTCGCCTCCCCAATTTTAATTTTCTCATAATGTCCGAAATTTTCTACTTCCCAGTTTGGCAAAACACCTCTTCCGCGAGGATATCGAATTGCAATAGGATGATTTAATCCCAATTGAGCAGTATATAGAATATTTTGAAGTGCAATTTCGTTGATTGGTGCGTAGATAATCATGTTCGGAATTGCTCGCAAATAAGCAATATCAAAAACGCCATGATGGGTTGCGCCGTCTTCGCCAACCAAACCTGCTCTGTCTAAACAAAAAATAACGGGTAGATTTTGTAAAGCGACATCGTGGATAACCTGATCGTAGGCGCGCTGTAAAAATGTCGAATAAATATTGCAATATACGATCATGCCTTGTGTCGCCATTCCGGCAGCAAGCGTTACGGCGTGTTGTTCTGCAATTCCAACATCAAAAGCACGTTCTGGAATTTCATCCATCATAAACTTTAGAGAGCTACCAGATGGCATTGCAGGCGTAATTCCAATTATTTTTTCGTTCTTTTTGGCTAAATCCAAAATAGTCAGACCAAAAACATCCTGATATTTTGGAGGTAAATTTTCTTCCGATTTTAAAAGCAGTTCCCCTGTTGTAGCATCAAATTTTCCAGGAGCGTGATATTTTACCTGATTTTCTTCGGCCTGCTGTAAACCTTTTCCTTTGGTAGTGACAATATGAAGGAATTTAGGGCCTTTTATGTTTTTTAATCGGTTTAATTCTTTTATTAAATTGGGAAGATCATGACCATCAATTGGACCTGAATAGTCAAAATTCAGAGACTTGATCATATTATTTTTCTTCGGATTTTTTCCTTCTTTTACGGCGGTAAGATATTTTTTAAGAGCACCAACGCTAGGGTCAATTCCGATAGCATTGTCATTCAGAATAACCAGTAAGTTAGCATCGGTAACTCCAGCATGATTCAAACCTTCAAAAGCCATTCCGCTTGCAATCGAAGCATCGCCAATAAC
Source organism: Flavobacterium sp. LC2016-12 (assembly GCF_015351595.1). Taxonomy (GTDB): domain Bacteria; phylum Bacteroidota; class Bacteroidia; order Flavobacteriales; family Flavobacteriaceae; genus Flavobacterium. The sequence goes on from NZ_JADKPT010000013.1 coordinate 14,649, forward strand.
TGCAATATGTTGTTTATTAAAATCGCCTTTTAATTGGGAAGCAATCGCCATTCCGAGTGCAGCAGAAATTGATGTTGAAGAATGTCCAACTCCAAAAGTATCGTAAACACTTTCACTTCTTTTCGGAAAACCCGAAATACCTCCGATTTGTCTGTTAGTATGGAAATTTTCTCTTCTTTCGGTCAAAATTTTATGACCGTAAGCCTGATGGCCCACATCCCAAACCAATAAATCTTCAGGCGTATTAAAAACATAATGCAAGGCGATTGTCAATTCAATTACACCTAAACTGGCGCCCAAATGGCCTTCTTTTACAGAAACAACATCAATAATAAATTGACGTAATTCTTTCGCAACTTCTGGAAGCTGTTCTTCAGAAAGTAAGCGTAAATCTGCAGGATTGAATATGTTGGAGAGTAAATTGCTTTTCATTGTAAGGTAAAAAGCAAATTTACGGTTTTAAATTTAATTTTATTGTGCCATCTATTGTAATACAATTGGTAAAGAATATTGTCGCTTTACTTTTTTACCATTAATTGCTCCAGGCAGCCATTTAGGACATGTGCTTAAAACTCTAATGATTTCTTTTTCTATAAGAATGTCAATTGACGGAACACATTGAAGATAAGATACAGATCCGTTTTTTTCTACTGCAAAAGAAAGATTGATTTTGAGATTTTTGGTGTTTATATTTTCAGGTTTTTTAAATTCCTTTTCAAAAAAATTGTAGAACTGTTCAATTCCACCTGGAAATTCCGCATTGGTTTCAGACAAAACTTCACCATTAGTACTAGCATAAATTGCCACTTTTGCAGCGCTATTTCTCTTATTTTCTGTTTTCTCAGATTTTAGATTATCATTTTCTTTTGGTTTTACAAATTTAACCTGATCAACTTTTGGAGGTGGAGGTGGTGGTACAATAGTATCGTGTAAATTATTAATTTTCGGGTCACCAACAGAAATATGTTCTACCGGAACATCATCTTGAACAACTTCTACTTTATTAATTTTTTGCTTGTTTCCATTTTTATCCTGACAGCTAAACAAGGTTGTTCCCATTGCTATAAACAACGCCAGTAAAAACATTTTGTGATAATACGTTTGATTATGCAAAATGCGACTCGGAATTTGAATATTAATCGTATCCAATTGAGAATTCTTAAATCTTCCGCAGATCTTTTTGTTTTGATTTTGGATGAAAAAATGCTGTACTTCATTAGGTAACATCGATGTGAAGTCAACAACGGTTTTTGAACAACTAATACAATAACGACCATTTTCATTTGGCGTCATTTTATCCCAGTTCTCTGTACAAGGTTCCGGTATTGTTAATTTGTATTTTCTTTCCATGTTTGAATTTCAATATTTAAATGTAATAAAAAATAGATATGAAAATCACTTTCAAAAAGAATGAGGCAATTAATTGTATTAATCGCCTCAAAAAAACGCTTTATTTGAGGCGATTAATTTTTGATAAGAAGTTAAGGAGAGAAAAAATTTAAGGTTTTCATTGATGTTTTTTGATTTGTAACCCAGAAATAATTATTTCAAAAATGTACTTTTGCAACTATGATAAATCCTTTCACCGACGAATATTTTATGAAAAAAGCTTTACAGGAAGCTGAAATAGCCTTTGATAAAGGTGAAATTCCTGTTGGAGCTGTAATCGTAGTAGCCAATAAAGTAATAGCAAGCAGTCATAATTTAACCGAATTACTGAACGATGTTACGGCTCATGCCGAAATGCAATCCATTACAGCTGCAGCAAATTTTCTTGGTGGAAAATATCTAAAAGATTGTACCTTATATGTGACGCTCGAACCCTGCCAAATGTGTGCCGGCGCTTTGTACTGGAGTCAGATTTCGAAAATTGTTTTTGGTGCGCGAGATGAGCAACGCGGTTTTATGGTTATGGGAACAAAACTACATCCCAAAACTACCGTCGCTTCAGGGATTATGGCTAATGAAGCTGCTGATTTAATGAAACGTTTTTTTATAGAAAGGCGAAAGTAAAATTTTTGGTAAGATAAATAATGACTGATTTTTCAATAATAAAAGAGCTATATCACATTACAGAACCTAAAGGTTTTACTAGTGATGAGATTCAAATAGTTAAAGATATTTTTGGCAAACTTCCACAGGTATTTGTTGATTATTATACTGAATTGGGCAAAATTGAAAACTTAAATCATACACAAGATTTACTAATTGTACCGGAACGTTTTCAGTATTATAAACAAATTGATCATTTGATATTTTATTCTGAAAATCAGAGAGCTTGCGTTTGGGGAATCCATAAAAATGATTTGTCAAAAGCTAATCCGCCCGTTTACATAAGTGAAGATGGAAAGGAATGGAAATTGGAGACGGACACATTAACTGAGTTTTTTACTGCAATGGCTTTTCTTCAGGCAGGTTATGCATTGGAATATCCTTGTAATACATTTTACGAATTAGAACCACATGAATTAAAGTTTACTGCTGAAAATTTTCAAAATAAAGGATTCTCTTTTAAGCAATGGCTTGGCGGAATAAGTTTTTATGGTAATTACAAGGACGATGTAATTATAATCATAGAGGACAATCAATTATTTTATGCCGCCAATACAAAAGAACATTTTGCCGAAATGGATAATGTTTTGTCTGAACTTGGAAGAGAGCTTTAAAAATTCTGGTAAAAAGCTGTTTTTATTGTATCAGAACAAGTAAGTCACTTAAAGACGCACAAATGCCATAAAGGAATAAAGCATATTATAAAAATTCATTTTCAGTAGAATATCTATGTCTTTGGTCTGCCATTTTCTATAGTATTAAACGTTGTGAAATATAGTATTTTACTAATTCATTTTCTAAAATCTTCAACAAAAGTTAAATAGTTAGAGTAGCGAATTTTCCTCTTAAAATATTTCAGAAAATACTTTACATTTACTACAATATAATTGGCATTTGGCTAGTTATGGTTTTAATAGTAAAATGTTAAAACGTTCTGTCATTTCTTAAAATTCGTAACCCATTAACTCTAAATAAAAGTGAAAGCAAAAGGATTAGTTCTCGTGTTTTGTGTGTTTTTTATTTTTCAATCTTGCGGCAGAAAATCAGCAGCCGATTTCAATTCTGATTTTTCATTATTTAAAGAGTATATAGTCAGTTTCACGGGGGGAATAGTCTCGTCGGAATCTGATATTCGGGTGGTTTTGGCTTTCGATAAAAAAGATTGGAAAGCCGGTCAGGTTTTAGACAACGATTTGTTTGATATTTCTCCAAGTGTCGACGGAAAAGTGGTGGCGCTTTCTCCTAACACCATTGCTTTTATCCCGGAAAAAAAGCTGAAACCGGGAACAGAATATCAGGTTACTTTAAACTTAGATAAAATCATCACACTTCCAAAAGAGAAAGAAAAAGAGCTCTCTGATTTCAATTTTACAGTCAAAACCATCAAGCAGGATTTTACCATAAATACGGCTGATATTCAATCGTACAGTAAAGAATACCAATACCTGAACTGTGTTCTTAAAACAGCAGACAATATTGATGTTGAAACTGCTAAAAAGTTGGTTGAGGCCAAGCAAAAAGGGAATAATCTTAAAATTAAATTTGATGCAAAATCGGGTTCTGCAAAAGAATTCAATTTTATAATTGACAGTATTCAGCGTTATTCTGAAGCCACAAATCTGGAGATTATTTATGACGGAAGCGATTTTGATATTGACCAGAAAGGACAAATTGATGTTCCGATTACGAATATAAACGAATTTAAAATTGTCAAAGTTGAAGTTCCTGATGGAAGCAATCAATCCGTTTTAATTAACTTTTCTGAGCCTTTAGAAAAAGGACAGGATTTTGCAGGACTAGTGTCAATTCAGAATACTAATAATCTGAAATTCTCCACTCAGGGGAATTTGCTAAAAGTATATTTCAACAATGAAAAAGCACCAGTTCAAAAAGAAGTTGAGGTTTCAGTACCAGTAGAAGAAACTGCGGTTTCGTTAGTAGATTCGGCTGCAGTTGTAGTTGATAGTGCTGCGGCGGTTGTAGACGATGCAGTTGAAGTGGTTCAGGAAGAAGAACCACAGTCTGAACCCGAACAAATTTTGGCCGGAGATTTATTGATTGAAGTTTTTCAGGGAATCGAAAGTCAGTACGGCAAAAAAATGGACTCGAATTACACCGAGAAAATCTCTTTTGACCAAATCAAACCAAGTATTAAATTTATTAAAAATGGAACTATTTTACCAAGTTCCAATAATTTAAAACTGAATTTCGAAGCCGTAAACTTAAGTGCGGTTGATGTAAAAGTCTATAAAATTTACAAGAATAATATACTGCAATTTCTTCAATACAATGAATTAAACGGAGCTCAAAATCTCAAGAAAGTAGCTCAGCCCATTGCAAAAACAACACTGAATTTAATTGAAAGTAAACTGATAAATCCGGCTAAGTGGAACACTTTTGCTTTGGATTTATCTAAAATCATCACACCGGAACCCGGCGCCATTTACAGAGTAGAATTTGTCTACAAAAAGAAATATTCTCTATACAAATGCGAAACTTCAGAGGCTGATCAAAATGAAGAAGAGGAAGAAGAAGTCGATGAAAATGATGTGAACTATAGCGAGAACTCTTACGATGATTACTATTATGACGATTACGAATGGAGAGAAAGTCAGGATCCTTGTACCAGCTCTTATTATTACAATGCTAAGATTGCCACTAACATTTTAGCGACAGATTTAGGGGTAATTGCAAAAAGAGGCGAGAATAAATCGTATGTATTCGCTGTAAACAATATTGTAACAACAGAACCAGTTTCAAATGCAAGAGTGGATTTATATACCTATCAGCAGCAAAAAATAGCAACTGCGACTACTAGCAGCGAAGGAATTGCTTCTTTTCAGCTGAATAAATTTGCCTATTTTGCTATCGTTTCCTTAGGAAATCAATCGACTTATGTGAAGCTGGATGATGGACTTTCGTTGTCTGTGAGTAATTTTGATGTTGCGGGAGAAACTCTTCAAAAAGGTCTAAAAGGCTTTATTTATGGGGAACGTGGCGTATGGCGTCCGGGTGATAATCTGTATTTGTCTTTCATCTTGAATGACGCATCAAATAAACTTCCGAAATCACATCCAATCAAATTTAGATTGAATGATCCGAATGGTAAAACCGTTTATCAGACCGTTCAGAAAACAAATGAACTGAATCACTATGCTTTTACCGTTCCAACAAGCCAGGACGCACCAACAGGAAACTGGGAAGCAATGGTAAGCGTTGGTGGCGCTAAATTTTATAAGAGCATTAAAATTGAAACGATTAAACCCAATCGTTTAAAAATCAAAAATACATTTACCAGAAAAACACTTTCATCATCTTATCCAAATACTGATAATCTAGAGGTAACCTGGCTTCATGGTGCTATTGCTAAAAATCTGAATGTAGAAATGCAGGCGAAATTTTCCCAGCAAACAACTACTTTTAAAGGGTATGAGAAATTTAGTTTTGATGATTTAGTACGTCAATTCAGCACAGAAGAAATTAATGTTTTCTCCGGAAAATTAAATGAAAGCGGAAAGGCTTCAGTAAATATTCAGCCAAAATTACAAGGTCAGGCCCCGGGAATGCTTCGTGCTTCGTTCATCACAAAAGTGTATGAAGAAGGTGGAGATTTTAGCACCGACGTCATTTCAACGACTTATTCTCCATATAAAACCTATGTCGGAATTAAATCGCCGGAACCTAACAAATACGGCATGCTGGAAACCAGAACCAACAATCGTTTTGATATAGTAACGGTTGATGAAAATGGAAGACCAAAAGCGGTAAGAAACCTTGAAGTAAAAGTATATAAAGTAGAATGGCGCTGGTGGTGGGACGCTTCGAGTGATAATTTATCAAATTATAATTCTTCGAATGCGACAACTTCATATAAAACATTTGTAATCAATACCGATTCTAGCGGAAAAGGCACGGTTCAGTTTTCTTTAACCGATGAAGAATGGGGACGTTATTTGATTCGTGTTTCAGATAATGCAGACGGTCATGCAACAGCTTTAACGGTTAATATTGACTGGCCAATTTGGTCTGGAAAAACGCGTAACAGAGATGCTTCAACAGCCAATATGTTGGTTTTTTCGACAGATAAGAAAAACTATGCTGTTGGAGAAAAAGCACAGATTTCTTTTCCTTCAAGTGAAGGCGGAAGAGCTTTGATTTCTATCGAAAACGGATCAAAAGTGGTACAGACTATTTGGGCAAAAACACAAAAAGGAGAAACTAAAGTTGAGGTTCCGATAACTTCGGCAATGGCTCCAAATGTCTATTTTAATATTACCTTATTACAGCCTCATGCGTCAACTAAAAATGACTCGCCAATTCGTATGTACGGAATTGTTCCGATTGAAGTGGTGGATAAAAACACCATTTTGGCACCAACATTATCAATGCCGGATGTATTAAAACCAGAACAGACCTTTACGGTAAAAGTGGGAGAAAAAACCGGAAAAGAAATGACTTATACCATTGCGGTTGTTGATGAAGGTTTATTGGATTTAACCCGATTTAAAACACCAAATGCATGGGATAGTTTTTACGTTCGTGAAGCTTTGGGTGTTAAGACCTGGGATATTTACGATGATGTAATTGGAGCGTATGGCGGAAAAATAAATCAGATTTTCAGTATTGGTGGAGATCAGGATTTAGGCGGTGGAAAAGCTAAGAAAGCAAATCGTTTTAAACCTGTGGTACTTTATTATGGTCCGTTTAAATTAGAAAAAGGACAAACGAAATCACACCAATTAAAATTACCAAAATATATTGGTTCAGTTCGAACTATGGTGGTTGCGGGAGATGCGAATACTAGTGCTTACGGAAGTGTCGAAAAAGCAACTCCCGTAAAAAGCCCGTTGATGGTTTTGGCTTCGTTACCACGAAAAATTTCGCCTTCAGAAAAAGTAACGATTCCGGTTACGGTTTTTGCAACGGAGAATAATATCAAAAATGTTTCGATTCAGATTAAAACGAGCAATGGTTTAAAAGTAATGGGAAGCGCAACACAATCCTTGACTTTTGCTTCGCCTGACGAAAAAATGGCATATTTTAATTTGGTTGTAGGTTCTACGACAGGAATTGCCAAAGTTCAGGTTGTTGCGACTTCAGGAAAAGAGAAATCGGTTTACGATGTCGAAATCGATATGACAAATCCAAATCCGGTTACGAATACTTTTACGGATGTAATTCTGCCTCCAAACAGTACCAAAACGATTTCATGGAAAACTTTTGGAGTTTCAGGAAGCAATAAAGCAAGATTGGAAGTTTCGTCAATGCCAACGATGAATTTGAATGGAAGATTACAATATCTTATTCAATATCCTCATGGCTGTGTGGAACAAACAACTTCTTCTGTCTTTCCACAATTGTATTTAAATGACGTTGTCGATTTAGATGCAACGAGAAAAGGAATTATCCAAAAGAATATTACAGCCGGAATTACGAGATTAGGAAGTTTTCAATTATCAAATGGAGGTGTGGCTTACTGGCAAGGAAATACAATTGCAGATGATTGGGGAACTTCATATGCCGGACATTTCCTGATTGAAGCAGAGAAAAAAGGTTACGTTTTACCAATTAATTTCAAATCAAAATGGATTTCCTATCAACAACGCGAAGCGAAACAATGGCGTTTTGAAGCGAAATACGGAAATGATTTGGCTCAGGCGTACAGATTATACACGTTGGCTTTAGCTGGAAATGCCGATTTATCTTCAATGAACAGATTAAGAGAAACTAAAGGAATTTCAAACGAAAGTAAACTGCGTTTGGCTGCAGCATATGTTTTGGCCGGACAAAAATCGGCTGGACTGAACTTGTTTTTACATAGCAAAATTGAAGACGAATCTAGTAACTACAATTATTATTATTACGGTTCAAGCGAAAGAAACAGAGCAATGGCTTTGGAAACAATGTTACTGTTAGGACAAAAACAAAAAGCATTTGATATGGCTTCAAAATTAGCTAAACAAATGTCAAATAATCAATGGATGAGTACGCAGACAACGGCTTATTGTTTATATGCTATGTCGAAATTTGCTGTAAGTAACGGTCCAAAAGGAATCAATATTCAGTTTAGCAAAAATGGAAAAGGCGAGACGATAAATACTCAAAAAACAATCGCAGACAGAAGTTTGGTTGCTCAAACGGGGGCTAATAGCATAACACTGAAAAACATTAAAAATAATACGGTTTACGTTCGTGTTTTGAATACTGGAATATTGCCAATCGGACAAGAGAAAGCAATTGCGAGTGATGTTTCGGCTTCTATTGTTTTCAAAAACAGAAAAGGAAGTGTTATTAATGTTTCTAAAATTAGTCAGGGAACTGAATTTATCGCTGAAGTGACGATTAGAAATCAAAGAAATGAACACGTTGAAAATGTAGCATTGTCGCAAATTCTGCCTTCAGGATTCGAAATTGTAAATACTCGTTTTACCGATTACGGAGACGCAACAAACAATATTGCTGATTGTATTGATATTCGAGATGACCGAACTAATTTCTATTTTGGAATGAAAGCCGGAGAAACAAAAGTATTCCGAATTTTGTTGAACGCTTCTTATCTTGGAAATTATTATTTGCCTGGATTGCAATGTGAGGCTATGTATGATAATACTTTCTTAGCCAGAACAAAAGGATTTTGGGTTGAGGTTGTGAAGTAATGTTTTGAATATTTTCGTATCCTAACAGGTTTCCAAAACCTGTTAGGTATTTATATTGAAGATTAAGGGTCTAAGAAAGATACCTAACAGGTTTTTGAAACCTGTTAGGATAATTAAAGTGGAAAATAAAAAATTAAGAAAATTATAAAAGTTGAAGAAGGATATTTTTGAAGAAGGACAATATTATCATATCTATAATAGAGGAAATAACAAAGAGAATATTTTTATTGAAGAGAAGAATTACAGTTATTTTCTAGAAAAATTAAAGAAATATATTGTGCCAGTTGCAGATATTTATGCCTATTGTTTACTTAAGAATCATTTTCATATAGTTTTACGAATTAAGGATAGAAAAGATATACCGGAAAAATTTAAAGAAAAAATTCATTTACCATTTTCGAATTTGTTTAATGCCTATTCTAAAAGTATCAATAAAGCATATAATAGAACTGGGAGCCTATTTCAAGAACATCTGCAACGCAATAGAATTGAAAATGAAAATTATTTAAAGCAATTAATCATTTATGTTCATTTGAATCCGATTAAGCATAAATTTACTGAACACTTCGAGAATTATTTACATTCATCGTATCGTTCCTATTTGTCAGATAAACAAAGTAGTATTGATAGACAATTTATTCTTGACTTATTTGATGATGTAGGAAATTTTAAGTTTTGTCATGATGAAAGAAGGATTGTTTATGAAGGAGTGCTTAATGATGTTAGTTTAAGTGATGGATAGGACAACTATTACTCTCCTAACAGGTTTCCAAAACCTGTTAGGTATTATATTGAGAGGAAGTTGATTTCCTTATAGTTGTATTAAAAAGATACCTAACAGGTTTTGGAAACCTGTTAGGATACTAAAAACTTTCGAATTACTTTGAAAAATAAATTAATAGCGTTCTCACAACGCATTATAAATTGGATAAAAAAGAATAAAATAAAATCGGCAATTGCATTTATGCTCTTGCTGATTTATTATTTTTCTATACCGCGAACATTATTTCAAGAACCTTATTCTACGGTAATTGAAAGTAAAGAAGGAGAATTGCTTGGCGCGAAAATCGCCGATGACGGACAATGGCGATTTCCTTCGCAAGACAGCGTACCAGATAAATTCAAAAAATGTATTGTCTATTTTGAAGATGAATACTTCTACAAACATCCCGGATTTAATCCCGTTGCGATGGTAAATGCTATTAAGCAAAATAAAAAGGCTGGAAAAGTTGTCCGAGGTGGAAGTACATTAACACAGCAGGTTATTCGTTTATCCCGAAAAGGAAAAGGAAGAACCTATTTTGAAAAATTAATCGAAATTATTCTTGCGACGCGATTAGAATTAGGATATTCTAAAAATGAAATTTTGGAAATGTATGCGGCTCATGCGCCATTTGGTGGGAATGTTGTGGGCTTAGAAATGGCTTCCTGGCGTTATTTTGGAGTACAATCGAATCAATTGTCATGGGCGGAGAATGCAACTTTAGCCGTTTTGCCCAATGCTCCAAGTTTAATTTATCCCGGGAAAAATCAAATAAAACTATTGAATAAACGTAACCGGCTTTTGTTGAAATTACATCAGGAAGGTATTATTGATAAACAGACTTACGAATTGTCAATAGAAGAACCATTACCACAAAAACCTTATGATTTACCTCAAATTGCTCCTCATTTATTGCAGCGCGTGGCTAAGAATGAAGAAGGAACTCGCGTAAAAACTACGATTGATTATACTCTACAGAATAGAGTCAATCAAATTGCGAAGTATTATTACAATCAGTATAGACAGAATGAAGTAAATAATCTGGCGATTTTAGTAATTGATGTTTCGAACAGAAACGTTATGAGTTATGTTGGAAATGCTCCAACAGATAAAGAACATCAAAAAGATGTCGATATTATTGATGCACCAAGAAGTACCGGAAGTATTCTAAAACCGCTTTTATACGCCGGAATGCTGGACGACGGCGAATTGCTACCGAATACTTTAGTGGCTGATGTACCTACTCAAATTGCGGGTTACACCCCGCAAAATTTTAATCTCACATTTGACGGAGCGGTGCCGGCGCATCGCGCATTGTCGCGATCACTGAATATTCCGGCCGTTTTGATGCTTCAGGATTTTGGTGTAAATAAGTTTTATGAAGAATTGCAAAAATTCAAATTAAGAGATATTAATAAAACACCAGATCATTACGGATTGTCGCTTATTTTGGGTGGTGCCGAAAGTAATTTATGGGATTTATGCCGAACATATGCAGGATTATCGTCCACAGTTAATTATTATACTAAAAATCAGGCAAAGTATCGAACTAAGGAATTTGTAGAATTAAATTATAAAAATGATTTTGAACCCGATTTTGGATCTGAAACGGATCAGAAGAATATAATTGGAGCGGGAGCAATTTGGCTAACTTATAACGCAATGGAAGAAGTGAACCGACCAGAAGGAGACGAAGCCTGGAAGTTTTATGACAGTTCATTAAAAATTGCCTGGAAAACGGGAACCAGTTTTGGAAATAGAGATGCCTGGGCAATTGGTACCAATTCAAAATATGTAGTTGGAATATGGGTTGGAAATGCTACTGGAGAAGGAAGACCAACTTTAACCGGAGTAACTAGCGCGGCACCTATTTTATTTGATGTTTTTAATTTATTGCCGAGACAAAAGTGGTTCGCAACGCCTTATAAGGATTTAGAAGAAGTTGAGGTTTGCCGTTTAAGTGGTTATCTGGCGAAAGAAGATTGTCCAAAAATCAAACAGTGGGTTTCTAAAAAAGGAAAATCTACGGCAGTTTGTCCGTATCATAAAAAGGTTCATTTAGATAAATCGGAGCAATTCCAGGTCAATAGCAGTTGTGAAAGCGTTGATAATATTGTGACTAAAAGCTGGTTTGTTTTGCCTCCGGTTATGGCGTGGTATTACAAAAGTCAGCATATTGAATATTTGCCTTTGCCGCCATTTAAGGAAGATTGTCAGGGAACGCAAACCACCACAATGGATTTTATTTATCCGAAAACGAATAGTAAAATTTATTTAACGAAGAATTTTAATAGCGAAGTACAGCCTGTAATTTTGAAAGTTGCTTATTCAGAAAGAGATAAAGAACTTTTTTGGTATGTTGATGATGTTTATAAAGCGACCACCAAAACGTTTCATGAATTGCCAATTACGCCAACTTCGGGAACTCATTATATTACGGTTGTGGATGCTTTTGGAAATGAAATTAGAAGAAAAATTGAAATTGTGAGGGAATAATAGTCTTATGAAAATGAGTTCCCTAGCCCTGATGGGAGGGAAAATCCTTTTGTGCTGGGGTTCGGCACAAAAGATTGGAAGGACAGCAGGAAATAGCTCCTGAAAAAAAAGACATAAAAAAACCGCCAATCTTTCGAGAGGCGGTTTTTATTTTATTCTGAAATAACATTTCCTTTTTTATCATAGAAATGGTATTCTAAGTACGTGTAAGCGTCACGAGGTATGATTTTCACCCATTTCTTATGTTCAAAAAACCATTTTGAACGTAAGGATGGAAAACCTTTACTGAGGTAAGCAGCCACAAACGGATGTACATTAAGCACAACGTCTTTGCGGATTTTTAAAATTCTGTCCAGATCAGATGCGATTTTATCAATGATTAAAATTGGCGCTTCAATTTCGCCATGCTCATTGTTTGGATCTTCTTCTCTGGTTTTAATATTAACTTCTGGTCTTACGCGTTGTCTGGTAATTTGAACTAAACCAAATTTACTAGGCGGTAAGATTTTATGTTTTGCTTTATCGTCGCTCATTTCTTCTCGCAAGAAGTCGAACAAGACTTTCCTGTTTTCAGGATTAGACATATCGATAAAATCAACTACGATTATTCCGCCCATATCACGCAAACGAAGTTGTCTGGCAATTTCAGCGGCAGCAATCATATTTACTTCCATGGCAGTATCTTCCTGGTTGGTCGCCTTATTTGAACGATTTCCGCTATTTACGTCTATAACGTGAAGAGCTTCAGTATGTTCAATAATAAGATACGCGCCTTTACTCATGGAAACGGTACGTCCAAATGAAGTTTTGATTTGTCTCTCTATATTGTATTTCTCGAAAATTGGAGTGTCGTTTGATTGATAAAACTTTACAATCGATTGTTTTGAAGGTGCAATTTCTTGCAGATATTCCTTCGTTTGATGGTACAACTCTTCGTCATCTATCTGAATACCGCTGAAGGTATCATTAAATACATCTCTTAATATCGAAGAAGCTCTGTTAAGCTCTCCTAATACTTTTGATGGATGATGAGCAGTTGGTAATTTTTTACACATTGCAGTCCATCTGCCAAGCAGGTTCTGCAAATCTTTTTCTAATTCGGCTACGTTTTTGCCTTCGGCTACTGTGCGAACAATAACACCAAATCCTTTAGGTTTGATCGATAGAACAAGTTTTTTTAGACGATCCTTTTCTTTTTTGTCTTCTATTTTTTGAGAAATAGAAACGCGGTCAGAAAATGGAACGAGAACAATAAATCTTCCTGCCAATGAAAGCTCAGCGCTTATCCTTGGACCTTTGGTCGATATAGGTTCTTTAACAACTTGAACTAAAACAGATTGATTGGCACTTAAAATATCAGTAATGATGCCATCTTTGTCAATCTCTTTTTCAAACTGAAAGGTTTTTAGGGAGAAATCTTTTATTTTACCTGCGCTTACAAGTTTTATGAATTTCAGTTGGGAAGCTAAGTTAGGTCCTAAATCGTGATAATGTAAAAAGGCATCTTTTTCGAAGCCTACATTTACAAAAGCAGCATTAAGTCCGGCAACTGGTTTTCGTATTTTGGCAATAAAAATATCACCAACCTGAAAGTTGCTTTTCTCTTCTTCTTTATGTAATTCAATTAGTTTTCCATCTTTTAATAAGGCAAAATCTACGGCTTCAGAACTAGATCTAATGATTAATTCTTTATTCACACTGTAAATTTTTATCTGTTTTTTCAGAAAATAGAAAAAAGAGAGAAGAGTATAGATTCAAAAAAATCTAAAATCTTAAGTCTAAAGTCTAAAATCTTATCTACAGATGGATTAAACAATATTTTTAACAGGTATTGAACCCGGGGAAAATCAGCAGGCAGTTTGCAGTTGTAAGTAATCAGTAAACTGAATACTAAAATCTGATGACTAAACACTAATTCTCAATTTCAATGAACGTTTAAAAAGAAAAAAGTAGTTTAAAACTACTTTTTCTTTTTGTGACGGTTAGCTCTCGCTCTTTTTTTACGTTTGTGAGTAGCTACCTTATGTCTCTTTCTTTTTTTACCACTTGGCATATCGTGTCGATTTTATGATTAATTAATAGTATTATTTTGCTTCGTTGTTTGTTTTAACTCCTTCTACAAATACTTTTGCAGGTTTAAACGCAGGAATGTTGTGTGCAGGAATTTTAATAGTTGTGTTTTTTGAAATGTTTCTTCCTGTCTTTTCAGCTCTAGTTTTTACGATAAAACTTCCAAAACCTCTTAGGTAAACATTGTCTCCAGTTTCTAGTGAAGTTTTAACTTCTTCCATAAAAGTTTCTACTGTTGCTTGAACATCTCCTTTTTCAAGACCTAGTTTCTCTGAAATTTTCGCTACGATATCTGCTTTCGTCATTTTCTTTCCTATTTTATTTTATAAATGATGTACTATTTTTTTGAGTTTGCAAATATAGGAATTAAAAAAATAATTAATCAAGCTAATTCGTTAAATTTTAATTACATAAACATTTACTTTTGTTTTCTAAGTATTTTACAATGGATTTTCATAACATATTGATAAGTTGGTATTTACAGAACAAGCGTGATTTGCCATGGCGAAAAACGACGGATCCTTACCTAATTTGGCTCTCAGAAATTATGCTTCAGCAAACGCGAGTTGCTCAGGGAATGCCTTATTTTTTCAATTTTACGCAAGAATTTCCTACAGTGTTTGATTTGGCAAATGCGTCAGAAGAACAGGTTTTGAAACTTTGGCAGGGATTAGGATACTATTCTCGTGCCCGAAATCTGCATAAAACGGCTCAATATGTGGCAAATGAACTAAATGGAGTTTTTCCGGAAAACTATGAAGCGTTATTAAAATTGAAAGGTGTTGGTGAATATACCGCTGCTGCGATTGCTTCTTTTTCATATAATGAAGCGGTTCCGGTTGTTGATGGAAATGTTTTTAGAGTGCTTTCGAGATATTTTGATATTGAATCGGATATTGGCTTGCCGGCAACCAAAAAAGAGTTTACTGCACTGGCTTATGAAATAATGCCAAAAGATAGCCCGGCAATCTTTAATCAGGCGATAATGGAGTTTGGTGCTTTGCAATGTGTTCCTAAAAGTCCAAATTGTATGATTTGTATTTTTAACGAAAGTTGTGCGGCTTTGCAAAAAAAGAAAGTAGATGCTTTGCCAGTGAAATCAAAAAAGGTAAAAGTCACAAATCGTTTCTTTAATTATTTGGTTTTAGAAGATGCTTTAGGGAATACTTTAATTCAAAAAAGGACTTCAAAAGGAATTTGGCATAATTTATATGAATTTCCTCTTTTAGAAACAGACGAAATTGTTGGTTTTGATTTTGTCTCAAAAGCGGTACAGTTTGATGTTTTTTCTTCCTATACTATAATAGGTATAGAGGAATGTGCGGAAACAATTGTAATTCATAAACTTTCACATCAACATCTTCATATTCAGTTCTGGAAAGTTAAAATTAAAGAAAAAATAGTGAACGGTGTGAATACCAGTGATTTAAAAACTTTTCCTTTTCCAATTGTGATTTATAATTTTATAGAAAAGCAGGAAATAATTTGCTAAAAAAATGTATCTTTGGGATAAATACCACTAAAAACTATGAACGGAACTTTAAATAAGGTGATGCTGATTGGCCATTTGGGCGATGATGTGAAAATGCATTATTTTGATGGAGGAAACTGCATCGGTCGTTTTCAGTTGGCTACAAATGAAGTATATATCAATAAAACGACCAACGAAAAAATAACTTCTACAGAATGGCATAATTTAGTTGTGCGCAATAAAGCCGCCGAAATCTGTGAGAAATATTTATCTAAAGGCGATAAAATATATGTTGAAGGACGTATAAAATCCCGTCAATGGCAAGCCGAAGATGGTACTACAAAATATACAACCGAAATTCAGGTTACTGAGTTTACTTTCTTGACTACCAAAAAAGAGACAGGAAATCATAAGCCACATCAAGATCAGGAATCCGCAAAAAATACTAACTTTGATGCGTCGAACGAAAGCTTGCCTATAAACGACTTGCCTTTCTGATTGTTTAACTAATCTTTTTTAATTTGGACCCAGAGCCCAGTTTATTTTTTACTACAACTTTAGACATCAATTTAATTATTGGTTTTGTCGGAATATTTATTTTGCTGTTTCTGTCGGCAATTGTTTCAGGTGCCGAAGTAGCACTTTTTTCTTTATCTCAAAAAGATATTGATGAGACTTTACAAGAGAATCTTCCAAAAGGGAAAATCATTTCTAATCTTTTGGATAAGCCCAAAAAACTTTTAGCTACCTTATTAGTCGCCAATAACTTTTTAAACATTGGTGTTGTGATTCTGTTCTCCTTTATCGGACAAAATATATTTGACAATATTACTTCACCGGTTTTAAAATTTATTCTTGAAGTTATTCTTGTTACATTTTTGATTTTATTTTTTGCTGAAGTTTTACCAAAAGTTTACGCGAGCCGAAACAATATAAAATTCGCTAAATGGGTGGCCTATCCAATTTCTTTTTTAGATAAATTACTATCTCCAATTAGCTTGCCGATGCGTAGCGTTACGTTATATTTGCAGCATAAATTAGGGAAGCAGAAAAACAGTTTTTCAATAAATCAGCTTTCTCAGGCTCTTGAACTTACAGATTCTGAAGGGACATCAAAAGATGAACAAAAAATATTAGAGGGAATTGTTTCCTTTGGAAATACAGATACAAAACAAGTTATGAGTCCGAGGATTGATATTTTTGGTTTGGAAATATCAGAATCATTTGAAGCTATTTATCCGAAGATAATCGAAAAAGGATTTTCGAGAATTCCTGTTTATCGCGACAATATCGATCAGATCGAAGGCGTTTTGTTTGTTAAAGATTTATTGCCGCATATTGACAAAAAAGAATTTGACTGGACGACTTTAATGAGAGAAGCTTTTTTTGTTCCTGAGAATAAAAAACTCGATAATTTATTAAAGGATTTTCAGAGCCTTAAAAGCCATTTGGCGATTGTGGTTGATGAATACGGCGGAACATCAGGATTAGTTTCTTTAGAAGATGTTATTGAGGAAATAGTGGGGGATATAAGTGATGAGTTTGATGATGAGAATTTGAACTTTTCACAAATTGATGAAAAGAATTTCCTTTTTGAAGGAAAAATTAACATGAAAGATTTTTACAGAATTGTTGATGTTAATGAAGATGTTTTTGAATCACATAAAGGCGAAGCTGAAACATTAGCTGGTTTTATTTTAGAAATTCTGGGTAACTTCCCTAAAAAAGAACAAAAAATAGCTTTTGAAAACTGTCTGTTTACAATAGAAACGGTTGACAAGAAGCGCATAAAACAAATAAAAGTAACAATAGAATAAAATGTTTAAAAGAATAATTTTAATAACAACCATTTTGCTGACATTAACAGTTGTAAGCTGTAAAGACGATGTGTTGCCTAAACCGGCGAGTTTTTTGCGTTTAGATTATCCGGAAGCAACTTATGCACAGTTTGAAAACAATTGCCCTTTTTCTTTTGAAATGAATGAAGCGGCTATTATAAAGGCTGAAAAAAATTGTGGTTTTGCCATTACATATCCAAAAATGAAAGCCACTATTTACCTGACCTATAAACCGGTAAATGGTGATATCGAAAAATTACTGAAAGATGCTCAGAAGCTAACTTATGAGCATGTTATTAAAGCAGATGATATTTTAGAACAACCGTATTTAAATCCGCATAAAAAGGTTTACGGGATGTTTTATCAGGTTGATGGAAACGCTGCAACAAACTCGCAATTTTATGTGACGGATAGTACAAAACACTTTATAACAGGATCGGTTTATTTTTATGCTAAACCTAATTTTGATTCGGTTATGCCAGCTGCGAGTTATATTAAAAATGATATGCAGCGATTGATGGAGACACTAAAGTGGAAATAAAAAAAAACATAAAAAAGGAGTTCAATTGAACTCCTTTTTTATGTTGTAAAGATTATCAAAAGAAAGACGGTTACTCCTAAGAAAATTACCCCTATCATGTGATTTCTTTCGCTATTAGCATTTTTTTTATTGTTATTCCCTTTAGGAGACCATATTTCTGAGAAGATAATAAAGTCATCTTCTTTGAAAAGAACCATGGTATTTAAATAAGTGAATCTTATGCATGCTCCAAGAAACTCAATGAGATATCGTCCTGCTATTATTTCTATTAAATCCATTATTCTTCATTTATTTTTTACGTCGCGCTTGTGTGGGTAAGTGCTTCTCAACAAATATAATTTAAAAAGGCGTTCAAATTTGAACGCCTTTTTAAATGTTGAATTTTTAATCCTTACGATTTAATATTTGAAACTTTATAAGTTTTTCCGTCTCCGGTTGCCTGTACAACTTTTGTTAAGTTTTTCTGGTTTTGAACCGTTTTGTCAAATACAACAGTAGCTGTTTTTTTATCAAAATCTACAGTAGCTTTTTCTACTCCGTCAAGATTTGTTAGTTCTTTTTCGATTGTTTTTGCACATCCCATTGCGCAAGTCATTCCTTCGATTTCGAAACTGGCAGTTTGTACATTTTCAGCAGCAATTGCTTTGTGTTTTTTTGGAGCTGTTTCTATGTCTTTGATATTCGCCAAATTTTTATCTTCTTCTTTTTTACAGCTTACCAATACTAAACCAGCGATTGCTAGTGTTGCTATTATTTTTGTGAATTTCATTCTATATAGATTTTAAATTTGTCAATAAGTTCATTGCAAAATTAATAAAATTCAAGAGGTTGGTTCGTAAAATTATTACAAATTTGCAGTAAAATACATTTTATGGATGCAAAACAATTAAAGTGGGCTTATTTATTGGTTCTTTCGCTAATCTGGGGAAGTTCTTTCATTTTAATTAAAAGAGGATTAGTTGGATTAACGGCGGTTCAGGTAGGTTCATTCCGAATTATTTTTGCAGCCTTATTTCTATTGATTATCGGCTTTAAAAGCCTGAAGAAGATTTCGCGTCGCCAATGGAAATTTGTTGCCATAACATCACTTTTTGGAACTTTTACTCCCGCTTATCTTTTTGCCATTGCAGAGACTGAAGTTGATAGTTCAATTGTGGCTATTTTAAATTCTTTAACGCCTTTGAATACTTTGGTATTGGGAATTCTTATTTTTGGAATTCAATTTCAAAAGCGCCAGGTTTTAGGCGTTTTTGTGGGTTTGATTGGCTGTTTGTTATTGGTTTTAAGCGGAGCATCCGCACATCCGGGGCAGAATTATTACTATGTTCTTTTGGTGGTGATTGCAACACTTTGTTATGCTATAAATGTCAATTTAATTAAAAAATATTTGTCTGATTTGAATTCGGTTAGTATTACAACTGGAAACTTTGCGGTTTTGCTTTTACCAGCGTTAATCATTTTAAGTACAACCGATATTCCGCAAAGGATAAATTTTGATGCCACGCAGCATTCGATTTTCTTCGTAATGATTTTAGGGGTTTTAGGAACCGGAATCGCGAATGTTCTATTCTTTAAACTGATTCAAATGTCATCTCCAGTATTTGCAACATCGGTAACGTATTTAATTCCGATAGTCGCCTTTTTCTGGGGATTATTAGATAATGAAATGCTGACGCCAATTCAGTTTTTTGGAGCATTTATTATTTTAATTGGAGTTTATTTGTCTGCTAAAAAGTAATACTGCGAAATGGTTTTTGTGAGAGGTGAAATGTTGGATTGGGCTTAATAAAATTTAGGTATAAAAAAAGCTTTGTCAAAGTTTTAAACTTTGACAAAGCCTATAAAAATCTTATTATCTCAGCACCTTAGCACCTTTTTTCTAAAGAAAATCAGCATCAGAAACTCCTTCGTTGATCTTAATGTCAGACATCTTGATATCCAATTCAAAACCAACATTCTGAATTAAATTGAAAGGAACTTTTATACCTTTTACTTCTTTATAATCATTGAAGTTTGTTATTTGTGTGGATGATTTCCCATCTTGTTCGCGAACTTTAGATTCTGCTACTTTTAAACCTGATTTTACATCGTAGAAATAAGTAGTTTTTCCGTCTTTAATAGCATATGCGTCGCTACCATTAATTGGTTCGATTGAATCTACTTTTAAATCTGTTCTTTTTTGTAATTGCAATTCTTCAAAAGGAGCAGCGTTTGCTTTCATTTCAGTAAGATCATTGCCTTCAAGGTTTTTTCGTTGCCCTTGTTGTTCTATATAAGCACCTTTTTCATTTACCACTTGTTTCATTAAATTCATTGTTCCCATAGCAAGTGAAACCATCATTTTTCCTTTTGAATCTAATTTAGATGTAAAAGTCAAAGGTTCAGGAGCTTGTGGAACAGTAGTTGTTCCGTTCATAGCTAATGTTTTTACAGTCGAAACTGCTTTTTCTCCACCAATAGCCTTAAGGTAATTTTCAAAAACTGTTTTCGCGGTAATTCCCGCTGGAGCTTCTTTTTTAGTAACTGGTTTTTCAACCGGATTTCCGTATTTATCAAAATAATAAATCGGAATTTGAAGTTTTTCTAAACCAGGAATAACATCAGAACCTTTTCCGGCAATTATAATTCGCATATTATCCAAAAGGAAATATTTATTGGCTACGCGATAAATATCATCCGGGGTAACATTATTTATAGTCTGAATGTATTTTTCGTAGAAATCGGCCGGAAGTTTTTCGGTTTCGATGTTCAATGCGTAACGTGCAACAGCTTGTGGTTTTTCAACCTGCATTACAAAGCGTCCAATGTAACCTGCTTTTACATTTTTTAAAACATCTTCAGAAACTTTTTGAGTTCTGATTCTTTTAATTTCTTCTACAAATTGTACAACAGCACTATCTGTCACGGTATTTCTAACGGCAGATGATGCTTTGAATTTGGTTACATATTTTCCGCTTCCAATACTTGAACTTGCACCGTACGTCCAGGCATGTTTTTCACGTAAATTCATGTTTAAATAACTATTGAAATCACCACCTAAAATTTGATTTGCAATTACAGCTGGGAAAAAATCAGGATCGCTCATTTTTAAATTTACCGTATTTACCAATGAAATTTCAGATTGAACCGCATTTGGAACATCAACAAAATCAATTTGAAGTTTAGAAACATTCACAGGATCCGGGTAAGTATTTTTTGGAGCTGCTTGTTTTTTCCAGCCGCCAAAAAGTTTTTCCACAGCTTCTTTTGTTTCTTTAAACTTAATGTCTCCAATAATTACTAAATAAGCATTTTCAGGGACGAAATAAGTTGCATAATTCGTCTGAACATCTGCAAGGGTAACGTTTTTCACTGTTTCTTCAGAAAGATATTCACCGGCAGGATGATTTTTTCCAAAAGCTAAAACATCAACAACACGATTGGCAATAGCAGGAACACTTTTTTCATCGGCTTTAAGGCCTTCAAGTAATTTTGCTTTTTCTTTATCAAATTCGGCTTGTGTGAAATTTGGTTGCAAAGCACCTTCGGCCAAAAGCTCTAAAACACGTCCTGAATATTTAGAAAGCGAACTTGCATAAGCGCCTTGAGAGGTGAAATTGATGTTAGCACCATAAAAATCAATTTCCTCATTAAAAGCTTCTTTGGCTGTTTTTTTAGTGCCATTTCCAATTAAGCTGCTTGTTAATTCGTCAACACCTTTTTTATTTCCTTCTGTAAAAGGAGCATTGTCTAAAGTAAGATTGAAACTTACTCTTGGCAATTTATGATTTTCAACTATCAGGACCTTCATGCCGTTTGCCAAAACAAAAGTTTGCGGTTTTTTGATATTGACTACTGGTGAATTGCCTGGTTTTGGTTGTGGACGATCTTGTGCTTGCATAATTCCAGTTAGGAATAAAAGGATTAAAACTGTATGTATTTTTTTCATGACTTGGCGGCTCTTAATTTTGAACTTTTGTTGAAGGAATATATTCTAAAACTAAACGTTGATTTGGGTTTAGATACTTCTTAGCAACTTCTCTGATTTCTTCTCTTGTAATAGAATGATATAAATCAATTTCTGTATTTATCAAATTTACATCTCCATAAAGTAGGTAATAAGAAGCCAGATTTTCAGCAATTCCTTCAACGGTTGCATTTGCATTTACAAAGTTATTATCGAATTTATTCTGCAATTTTTCATAGTCTTTTTCAGAAATCAAATCGGTTTGGATTTTTACAATTTCTTCATCCATTTCTTTTAAAATGTCATCCATTGTATACGTTCCCATTGGTAAGCCATATAAAATGTACATTCCGTAATCTTCCTGACTAAAACCTACAGCGCCAATTTGAAGCGCCATTTTTTTATCATCAACTATTTTTTTGTACAATTTTGAACTTTTTCCATCACTTAAATAAGAAGAGATCAAATCTAAAACTCTTGCATCTCTTGTTTTCATTGATGGGGTTCTGTAAGAGGCAACTACCATCGGAATCTGAATATTTGGATCTTCGTAAGTTGCTTTTATTGTTTTATTGATAGGTTCTTCGGTAAAAGTTTGTTTTTTAACTACCTCGCCTTTCGGAATTGGCCCAAAATATTTCTGAATCCATTCTTTTGTTTTGGTTTTGTCAAAATCTCCGGCAACTACTAAAACGGCATTGTTTGGCGTATAGAATTTTTTATTAAAAGCCTGGAATTCTTCTAAAGTTGCAGCATCCAAATCTTTCATAGAACCGATAGTTGTCCAGCGATAAGGATGATTTTTGAACATATTCTCTTTAACAACCGGCAAAATGTTTCCATAAGGCTGATTGTCGTAACGCATTCTTTTTTCTTCCTTAACAACTTCATTCTGAGTATCAACGCCGATTTTATTGATAATTGGATGCATTAATCTTTCAGATTCCATCCATAGACCCAATTCTAAACTGTTTGATGGAAAAACTTCGTAATAATAAGTTCTGTCATCTGATGTATTTGCATTGTTGACTCCACCATTTGCGGTAACAATTTTCATCCATTCGCCACGTTTTATATTTTGAGTTCCTTCAAATAATAAATGTTCAAAGAAATGTGCAAAACCCGTTCGGTCAGGGCGTTCGTCTTTTGAGCCAACATGATACATTACCGATGTAATGACAACAGGAGCAGAAGGATCGTTATGCAATATTACGTGCATGCCGTTATCCAGATTATATTCTTCAAAAGCTACTTTTTGGGCATGAGCAACTCCGCCGAGCATTAATGCAGCACTTAACATCATTATTGAATTTTTCATAGAGATTAATAATTTATATTTACCTAAATAATAGGTAGCCAAGACTTGTTTATAGTTACATCAAAAATAAGTTTTTTTAATTATGAAATGGAAATCTGTTCCTGTTTTCATAATACTTTAACAGTCTTTTACTTTAAAATTGGTTTTTAATGCGGCTAAAACACCTTGAAAAACAGACTTTAAGGTTAAATAAATATTTTTGAAATAAGAGATTGCACAGTAAATTATTAATTGTATATTTGCAACCTTAAAAATCAATAAATCAATTTGGTATGTATGCAATCGTAGAGATAGCAGGGCAACAATTTAAAGTAAGCAAAGACTTAAAGGTTTATGTTAACCGTTTGACTAATGAAGAAGGTTCAAAAGTTTCTTTTGACAAAGTTCTTTTATTAGACGATAATGGAAATGTAACTTTAGGCGCCCCAGCTATAGAAGGTGCTTCAGTAGAAGCTAAAGTGTTACAACACTTAAAAGGAGACAAAGTTATCGTTTTCAAAAAGAAAAGAAGAAAAGGATACAAAAAGAGAAATGGTCACAGACAATATCTTACTCAAATTGTAATTGAAGGTATTACTGCAGCAGGAGGAACTAAAAAAGCAGCAGCTAAAAAAGCGGTTGTGGCAGAAGAAGTAGCTACTGAAGAAGTAGAAGCTCCTAAAGCTAAAAAAGCAGCTCCAAAAGCAAAAAAAGAAGCTACTAAAGAATAATAACAATATTTAAACTCATACGTCATGGCTCACAAGAAAGGTGTCGGTAGTTCGAAGAATGGTAGAGAATCAGAATCAAAACGTCTAGGCGTTAAGATTTTTGGTGGACAAGCTGCTATTGCTGGGAACATCATCGTTAGACAAAGAGGTTCAAAACATAATCCAGGTGAGAACGTTTACATCAGTAAAGATCACACACTACACGCAAGAGTAGCTGGAGTTGTTAAGTTCCAAAAGAAAAAAGATAACAAATCTTATGTATCTATTCTTCCATTCGAAGCATAATCATTAGATTACTTATTATAAAAAACCCGTTCTGAAAAGATCGGGTTTTTTGTTTTACTATAAAATTGAAATGATTTATCGGCGTATATAAACTAATAAACGGTAAAATTTATTGATTTATTATTGAGGATGTATGAGCAATTGCTATTTTTTCGACTTGAGGAGTTTCATAAATAAACTTATTGCAAGTTTTTGAATGATAATTATTGCCAAAGGAATGACTGTCGAAAATTATAAATTCGTTTCCTATATGTTATAGTTTGCAATAAAAAAAACTGCTTAGAATAAGCAGATTTTTATAATTTTATTCTTCGGTATCTTTTGTTTCTTCTAAATCTTGCGATTTTCGTCCCACTTTAATTTTCGGATTATCCTGTGTTCCGGTAACGGTCAGCGGAATTCCAAAGATGCCAAGAGGAGGAAGTCCTAAACGCATTTTTAAGTTCAATTTTCCGTCTAAACTTGTTGTGCCTTCAATTCTTGGTCTAAAGCCGGCAAACTTAAATTTAAAACGGTCAACCGTCATAATATTGTTTTTGATGGTTGTTTTAATGTCAACTTTAGAAAGATCAGGATTTTTCATGGCTTCAGAGCTTGTTTCCTTACTCACGGCATTGAACATTTTTAATCCTCTAACTTTTACATCTTTTACAGAAAGTGTTCCGCCACCAGTTAATGATGGATAAACGGGTTCCATATTTCCGTTTAAACGACCTTTTAATTGATAATCCAGAGAAACAATACCTTGTGCTTTTTCAGCGGCACTGGCCATTTTTCTGAAAACTTCAATTTCATTATAAGCTCTTTTAATATCAAAATCAGAGGCCTTAATATTGTAGTCGAAATTTGCTTTTTGAGTCGTCACTGCTTGATAATTGGCATTCATAACCACATTGCATCCTATTAAATTGAATCCGGTATTCTGCATGCTCAGCTTGCCTTTGTTCATGTTTAAGTTTCCTGTCGCGTTTTGAAGGATCAATTTGTCAAAATACACTTTTTGTGCATTTGCTATCAATTGTAAATTCAAATTAGACGGAATGATAATGACTCCTGTTTGTTTTGCTTCGGTTGGAGCTGGAGTTTCTGTTTTTGTTTGTGTAACTGATGTGTTAGCCGGTGTGCTCGACATGAATTCATCTATGTTGATGTATTTTGCCGTAACTTTAAAAGAGCCTCTTAAAACGCCTGTATTTGTGGTTGCATAATTGAAAACATTCTGTAAATAACCATTCATTCTAAAATCAGATTGGCCGTACGCAGCCAAGAAGTTATTGAACGACATTTTATCCTGATTGATTTTGAAAATTCCTTCTTTAATGATGAATTTCTTTGGAAGATACTCTGATGTAATACCAATATTTCTTAGTTCAAGAGTTCCTTTGTTGTGTAATTTGCTGTAGTTTCCTTTTTCGGCGTCACTCTGTTTTCCTTTCAAAACCAAATCGGCTTTTACAAAACCATCTAAATCCAGTCCTTTCTGAGAGAAAACTTTATAGATTTTGTTGACATCCAATTCTCCTTTTGCTTTGATATCATATGTTAAATCATCAAAGTTGCTTAAATCAGCTTCTACGAAAACCGGTTTTCCTTCAAATGTAAATTGAGTAGGCTTTAGGCTTACTTTCAAATCATCAAAAGTTCCTTTGTTGTTTTCAATTTTAGATTTAATGGTAATATTGGTAATTGGATTTGGATAATAAGGCGTTTTTAAATAACCATTTTCTAAATCAATACTTCCTTTTGTAACTGGAAAAAGTCTGTTTTTAGTATCAAATTTTCCGTTTGTTTTTATATCACCAGCTAAATTTCCTTTTAACTCTACATTTGGAATTCCAAGTGCTTTCATTAATTTTTCAAGATCAATTTGAGCTTTAAATTCTCCGTTAATATCTGGCCTGTTTACGCCTTGTACGTGAAATTTAGATTTTAAATAATCTTTATTTATGTTTAAAGACAAATTTCTCGCGTCAACGATTACAAGATCCGGATTTAAAGAAGGAACTTTTGTTTTTATATCCAGATATAAGTTCGAAACAGGAAAAGCGCTTTTATTATAATTCACAAACCCGCTATCAATTTTGACGTCTAAATTAAGGTCTGGTGCTATTTTTTGCGAAGCAATGTAGTCTCCTTTTAAAGTCAAAAGTAAGTTGGTGTTTCCTTTTAATTCGGTTTTAGATAGCCAGGTTACATATTTTGGAGGAAAAGCCGTAAATACATCATTCAGGTGGCTGTTGGTCGATTTTATAACAAAATCCATATTATAGCCATCTTTCAGGAAGTCAAATTTCCCTTTAAAATCGACCAAAAGTTGGTTGATTTTAAGGTTGTTTTGTTGGAAGAAGAAGGATAAGGAATTTACATTTACTTTAGTAATTAAATCGGCATCAACTTTTTTGTTCATTAAATAAGGTTCGCCTTCGTAAATAATATTTAACTTTTCAATTTTGGCAACAGAGTATAAATCAAAAACAGCTTTGTCTAAATTTCCTTTTCCTTTGTAATTAAATCCGAGTGCGTCAAAATGAACTTTGGTTGATTGATCGTCGTAAATTATTTTACTGTTTAGAATCTCAATTCGTTCTAATTTTAAGGCTGTCTCAGTGGTGTCTTTTGGGTTTGAAGCTTGGGATGAAGATTTGTAAATGTTGTAATTTGCTTCTCCGTTTGCATTGACTTTTACATTAATAAAAGAATCAGATAAGTATATTTGATCAATTTTTACTGTTTTACTAAAGACTAAACTGGCAACATTTATTCCAAAAGAAATCTCTTTTGCAGTAATGAATTTCTCGTTTTTATAGGGAGCTGATCCGTTAAGATTCAGATCGCTTAAAGTTAAAGTCAACGAAGGGAAATGATGAAAAAAGGAAACGGAAACATCTGAATAATTCAGTTCAGCACTTAATTTTTCGTTCGCAGTTTTTTTAATCTGTTCTTTAATGGTGTCCGCAAAAATTATGGGTAGCAAGAAAAGTAATCCTAAGATGACGACGAAAGTTATTCCAAAATATTTAGCTATTTTTAATAAAACGGATTTCTTTTTACTTGCTGTCATAACAAATGGAGGTGTTTAATAATAAAGAATAAGATTCAGATAAGAAAATATTATCCGTGAACTGTTTCGTTTTTTCCGTAATTCGTAATGATTGAGCCTTCATATTCTATCCACTCTTTCCAACGCTTATCAACATCAACATTATCTGCATACTTTCTTGCAAATCCTAAAAAGGTAGTATAATGTCCAGCTTCAGAAATCATTAAATCGCGATAGAATTTAGCTAATTCTTCATCTTTTATATTTTCAGAAAGTACTTTAAAACGCTCACAGCTTCGAGCCTCAATCATTGCCGAAAACAATAAACGATCGCAAAGTGCGTCTTTTCGGCTTCCATCTTTTTTCATGAATTTAAAAAGCTCATTTACATAATGATCTTTTCGTTCGCGCCCCAGTGTAAGTCCTCTTTTCTTAATAATGTCGTGAACCATCTGCAAATGCTCCAGTTCTTCCCGTGCAATAACTAACATTTCGGTTACTAATTCCTCTAATTCAGAATTATAAGTAACTAAACTGATTGCATTTGAAGCTGCTTTCTGCTCGCACCAGGCATGATCCGTCAAAATTTCTTCGATATTCGATTCGACTATATTTACCCAACGAGGGTCTGTGGCTAATTTTAATCCCAACATAATTTTATAGAAAAAAGTATTCTGCAAAATTAGTGTTTTTTTATCACCGAAAGTCAGCAAATATGGTGCAAATCCGCGCAAAATAGTATTATTTTGTAACTTGAAACAAATAAAATGAATCAGATCAAAAAACTTTTAATTATAGGTTTTGTTTGGCCCGAACCAAATTCGTCTGCGGCTGGTGGCAGAATGATGCAATTGATTTCTATTTTTAAGCAAAATGGATTTCAAATTACATTTGCAAGTCCGGCCTTAGACAGTGATTTTATGGTTGATTTATCTGAATTTGGAGTTGAGAAAAAATCAATTGAATTGAATAATTCCAGTTTTGATGATTTTGTAATCGAATTAAATCCGGATGTTGTTTTGTTTGATCGTTTTATGATTGAAGAGCAGTTTGGCTGGCGTGTGGCTGAAAATTGCCCAAAAGCGATTCGATTATTAGATACTGAAGATTTACATTGTTTAAGAACCGCAAGGCAAAAAGCTTTCAAAGAAAACAGAACTTTTGCGTTAAATGATTTATTAACTGAAGAAGTAGCGAAACGTGAAATTGCCAGTATTTTAAGATGCGATCTCTCTTTTATTATTTCCGAATTTGAAATGAAAGTTTTAAAAGAGGTTTTTAAAATTGATTCGGATTTATTGTATTATTTACCATTTTTGGTCTATGAAATGTCTGATCTGGATCTTTTGAAATTGCCTTTGTTTGAAGAACGCAAGAATTTTGTTTTCATCGGAAATTTTCTTCATGAACCCAATTGGAATACCGTTCAATATTTAAAAGAATCGATCTGGCCTTTAATTAAAAAACAATTTCCAGAAGCTGTTTTAGAGGTTTATGGCGCTTATCCTTCGCAAAAAGTATTGCAATTGCACCAGCCTAAAAATGGTTTTTTTATCATGGGAAGAGCAGTAGATGCAAATGAAGTGGTAAAAAATGCAAGAATAGTTTTGGCACCGATTCGTTTTGGAGCAGGCCTAAAAGGAAAATTATTAGAAGCCATGCAATGCGGAACTCCAAGCGTGACTACAATAATTGGTTCCGAAGCAATGTATGCGAATTTACCCTGGAATGGTTTTATTTCAGATGATATTGAAACATTTGCGAAAAAAGCGGTTGCATTATATCATGATGAAAATTTATGGAAACAAGCTCAAAAAAATGGAGTTGCAATCGTGAATGAATGTTATCAGTTAAGCAAATATTCGACTGCTTTAATAACAAAAATTAATTCACTGTTGAATGATTCTGAAAGCCATCGTCTACAAAATTTTATGGGAAGTTTGCTTCAGCATCACACCTTGAAAAGCACCAAATACATGGCAAAATGGATTGAAGCTAAGAATAAAAATTAATCTGCCATTTTTCCAAATCCCACGGTTTCTCTGTATAATTGCGGCGAAACATCAGCATTGGTTTTAAAAAATCGACTAAAGTAGTGCTCGTCGTCATAACCTAATTCATAAGCAATTTCTTTTACTGTTTTATTGGTCATGTACAATTCTCTTTTGGCTTCAATGATTATTCTTTCCGCAATTAAATCGGTTAAGGTTTTGTTGAAATAATTTTTGGATATTTTAGCTAAGGCTTTCGCCGAAATATTCAACAGGTCGGCATAGTTCCCGGCAGAATGTTTGGTTTTAAAATTGTCTTCAATGGCATCTTTTAGATTCTGAAGAATAAAGGGCTCTTTAGAATTTGGAACCGATTTCATTTCTTCTAACTGCTGATTTTTTAATCGGGAAGCTGTGATTAAAAAAATCTTTAAATAAGAAACCAAAGATTCATATTGCGCCAAATCAGTGTTTTGAATTTCGGCTTTCATCTGATCCAAAACCATTTTAAAAGTGGCAGAAGCCTCGTTTGTAATTTGGACAAACGGTGGCTGATAAACATTATTAAATAAAACACCACTGCAGGAAACTTCTTTTTGATGCATGTGAATACAATAAAAATCCGGATGAAAGTGAATCGCAATTCCTTCGATGGGTTCGTTTACGCAAAGCATAAAAGGCTGATAAGGAGAAAAGGCGAGGAGGGAGTTTTCTTCAAAATGATGCTCGGCAAAATCTGCTTTTACCTTTCCTTTTCCTTTGGTAACCCAAATTAAAGAGAAAAAATTATTGCGTTGCAAATGATCAAAATGACTGTTGTCGCCAAACGGAAGAAGTTTGAAAGCCAGATTTCCCGTTTGTGGATTTATTAGTGTAAAAACATTCTGATTGCTCATAATCTGTAGCGTTTTTAAAAATATAAAGATAGTCATGAATGAATTCACAACTATCTTTATAAGCTGTTTTTTGTATTTTTAGTTTTGTAACTCTAAACTTGGCACTGCCGGAAAATCAATTTCTGTATTGGCTGTATTGTTGAAATAGTTGGTTAAAACATTCAAAGCTACATGAGCAACAGTTTCTGCAAGTTCAGCATCTGAAACTCCTGCAATTTTTAATGTATCTACATCTTCGTTATTTACTAATCCGCCTTTACTGATTAATGTTTTAGCAAATTGAAGAATCGCTTCCGTTTTTGCATCGGCAGAACTTCCTGTTCTTGCATCTTGTAAAACCTGTGAGTCAGTTTTTAATAGTTTTCCTCCAATGAAGGTGTGAGCTGCAACACAGTAATCACATGAATTGCTTTCTGAAACTGCTAATGCGATTAATTCTCCTGTTCTTGCGCTTAGTTTTCCGTGGCTCAAAGCACCGCTTAGGTTTAAATATCCTTCAAGTACTGCTGGAGAATTCCCCATTGTTCTCATCATGTTCGGAACAACTCCTAATTTAGCTTGTACAGCGTTGAATAAATCTTTTGTTTTTCCTGTTACTTCTTCTGGGTTTAATGCTGTTAATCGTGTCATTTTATTTAATTTTTATGTTATTATTTATTTGTTGTCTTTTGACATTACAAAGGTGCGACGATTACAGAATTTAGAACATGGAGAATTAACGCTATGTGATGGACAATTTTCCCGAGTTGTTTTTTTTGAATAAAAGAGTAACCGATTGTAATTTATCCCGTAAGGATTACATGTTGGTAGAAATTGTCAAGTATTAAAGCTATTTGTCCCGTTAGGGACTACATATTATTACATATTGGTGTAGTCCCTAACGGGACAATGATCAAAATGGATGTTATTTTTTCTACCAACATGTAATCCCTATGGGATAAAAAAAAACCCCAAATTATCTATCTGATAATCGGGGGTGTAAAGTATAAAAATGCAAACTGTTTATTGTTACTGTTCACTGTGACTGAAAACTATTTCAATAAACCTTCAACAGCCTGAACAGTTGTTGCATGATAGCCAGATTTTGCTTTTTCAAAAATCTGTTTAGCCCAAACTTTTCCTTCCGGAGTTTTAACTAATTCTTTATAAAGTGATATTAATGATCCGGTTCTGCTCGTTGCAATCATAAATTGTTCGATCGCAGGATAAGCCGTTTTATATTGATGACGAATTGCCTGAATGAACCATTGACGTTTAATAACAAAGTTTCCATTTTTAGTAAAACTGAATTCATTATCGATTGCTGTCATTTCTTCAATAGTAATATCAGCAGGTAAATAGTCTATAAAATGCTGTTTTTCTGTAGTTGATTTTATTTTCTCACTTAATCCTTTAACGCCGGTCGTTCTCCAGTTTTTCTGAATATTATCAATTGCTGTAAAATCATCAGAAGAAACAGCAGTAATGTTTGATGGAACTCCTGGTTTGTAAATCCAATCATCTAACTTGATTTTATCAGCCAGCGCTTTGTCATCTTTAATAAGATTCTCTTTTAGATATTTTACAAAATCTTCTGTTGTGATTGATTGAAAAGCATGTGCATCAAAATAGTTTTTAATAAACGGATCGAATTTTTCACGTCCAACTGCTGCTTCAATTACTTTTAAGAAATTATATCCTTTTACATAAGGAATTTGACTGATTCCATCATCTGGATTTCTGTTAGTTAGACTTACTTTTAATCTTGTATCAGGATTTGTTGAGCCATATTCTGCGATATTATCGTTTAAATCTTTGCGAGTTAAAACATCCTGCATTTCAGCTTCTTTCTTGCCGAAAATTTCTTCTCCGATTCTGTGTTCAACATAAGTGGTAAAACCTTCATTTAACCAAATATCATCCCAAGTGGCATTGGTAACTAAATTTCCGCTCCAGCTGTGACCTAATTCGTGAGCCAATAAACTTGTTAAGGAACGATCGCCTGCAATAACACCGGGAGTTAAGAAAGTTAGATTTGGATTTTCCATTCCGCCATAAGGAAAACTCGGAGGTAAAACCAAAACATCATAACGACCCCAACGATATGGGCCGTATAATTTTTCGGCTGCGCCAACCATTTTTCCTAATTCAGCAAATTCCCAGGCAGCTTTTTTTAGTAAAGAAGGTTCTGCATAAACACCAGTTCTGTTATCAATAGTTTGAAATTCAATATCTCCAACTGCAATTGCTATTAAATAAGACGGAATTGCTTTGTCTTGTTTAAATGTATAAACTCCGGTATCATTCTTTTTCTGCGGATTTACCGAAGCACTCATTACGGCCATTAAATCTTTAGGAACCGTAACTTTTGCATTATAAGTAAAACGAATTCCAGGAGAATCCTGACACGGAATCCACGTACGTGACCAAATACTTTCTCCCTGAGAGAAAACAAATGGTTTCTTTTTATCAGCCGTTTGTTGCGGATTTAGCCATTGTAATGCTACAGCATCTTTGGTTGTGCTATAGTAAATATTAACTTTAGTAGTATTTGGTTCAATAGTAACATGAAGCGGTTTTCCGTGGAATTCAACTGCTGTACCCAGTTCAAATTTGGTTTCTTTTTCTTCGTCTCCTAAAGTTACTTTAGTGATATTTAACGTATTTTCATCGAAGATAATTTCATTTCCTTTACTAACATTGTTAATTGTCCAGGACGCTTTTCCTGAAATAGTTTGCGTATCAAAATCAACTTTGATGTCGAGGTCTAAATGTTTTACTACAGCAAGTTCTGGTTTAGAGAAACTGTGTTCGTCTGTAACAACTGCTGGTTTTTCGGTTTGCTCTTTTTTCTGGCAGGCAATTGCTGTCAGGAATAAAGTTACAAGGATTAGTTTTTTCATTTTATGAAGTATTGAATTGTGAGGATGAAATTAAATAAAAAATCCCGTTTTGAATAAACAAAACGGGATTTAAATATAAAATTAACAGCGATTATGCCAACATTGTAACTGGGCTTTCGATGTATTGTTTTAATGTTTGTAAGAACTGAGCGCCAGTTGCACCATCAATTGTTCTGTGGTCACAAGCTAATGACAACATCATTGTGTTTCCAACTACAATCTGACCGTTTTTAACTACTGGTTTCTCAACAATTGCACCTACAGAAAGGATAGCAGAGTTTGGTTGGTTGATAATTGAATTGAATTCAGTGATGCCAAACATTCCAAGGTTAGATACTGTAAAAGTACTTCCTTCCATTTCTTGTGGTCCAAGTTTTTTGTTTTTAGCTCTTCCCGCAAGATCTCTTACTGAAGCGCCAATTTGAGATAAACTCATAGCGTCTGTAAATTTCAATACAGGAACTACTAATCCGTCTTCAACAGCAACAGCAACACCAATATTAACGTGGTGGTTGATGATGATAGCATCTTCTTTCCACTGAGAGTTAATTTTTGGATGTTTTTTCAAGGCTAAAGCACAAGCTTTAATTACCATATCGTTGAAAGATACTTTTGTATCAGGAACAGTATTGATTGTCGCTCTTGCGCCCATAGCTTCGTCCATGCTTACTTCGATCACTAAGTTATAGTGAGGTGCAGTAAATAATGATTCAGCAAGACGTTTTGCGATAATTTTACGCATTTGAGAGTTTTTGATCTCTTCTGTGAAAACTTCCCCAGCAGGAACAAATACTTTTGGCGCAGCAGGAGCAGCAGCTTCTTGTGGTTTAGCAGCAGAAGTTGCAGCAGGCTGAGGTTGTGCAGATGGAGTAAAGTTTTCGATATCGCTTTTCACGATACGTCCGTTTTCTCCAGAACCTTTAACCTGAGTTAATTGGATTCCTTTGTCAGAAGCGATTTTTTTCGCTAAAGGCGAAGCTAAAATTCTTCCTCCATTTGATGAAGTTTCGGCAACAGCCTCAGTTGCTTTTTCAGCAGCAGGAGCAGCTTTTTCTTCAGTTGCAGGAGCACTTGCAGTTGCAGTACCTCCGGCAGTATAATTTTCAGCAATTCCGGAAATGTCAGTTCCAGCAGGCCCAATGATAGCTAATAAACTGTCAACAGGAGCTGTATTTCCTTCCTGGATTCCGATGTATAATAATGTTCCGGCATTGAAAGACTCAAACTCCATAGTAGCTTTGTCAGTTTCAATTTCAGCTAAAATATCACCTTCAGCAACAGCATCACCTACTTTTTTCAACCAGGTTGCAACTGTTCCTTCTGTCATTGTATCACTCAAACGAGGCATAGTTACAACTATGACACCTTTTGGTAATTCAGTTGCAGTTTTTGCAGGAGCAGTTTCAGTTTTTGCTTCAGCAGCTGGAGCAGCTTCTGCTTTTGGAGCTTCAGTAGCAGGAGCGTCACCACCAGCCAATAAAGCTGAAATGTCTTCTCCTTCGTTTCCGATAATTGCTAATAATGAATCAACAGGAGCAGTTTCTCCAGCCTGAATTCCAATATGTAAAAGAGTTCCTTCGTTAAAAGATTCGAACTCCATTGTTGCTTTGTCTGTTTCAATTTCAGCAAGGATATCTCCTTCGCTAATTTTGTCGCCTACTTTTTTTAACCAAGTCGCTACCGTTCCTTCCGTCATAGTATCGCTCAAACGAGGCATTGTTACTTTTATCGCCATAATATATTATAGTTTATGAGGTGTGAATGGATAGTCTTCTTGTGCGTATACTACATCGTATAATTGTTGTAATTCAGGATATGGAGATTCTTCAGCGAATTTCACACACTCTTCAACCAAATCTTTCACTCTTTGGTCAATTACTTCAATCTCTTCTTCTGTAGCATATTTTTGATCCATAATTACATCTAAAACTTGTGTAATAGGGTCAATTTTTTTGTACTCTTCAACCTCTTCTTTAGAACGGTATAATTGTGCATCAGACATAGAGTGTCCTCTGTAACGGTACGTTTTCATTTCAAGGAAAGTTGGTCCGTCTCCACGACGAGCTCTGTCAATTGCTTCTGTCATAGCTTCAGCAACTTTTACAGGATTCATTCCGTCAACTGGTCCGCAAGGCATTTCGTATCCTAAACCAAGTTTCCAGATATCAGTGTGGTTTGCAGTTCTTTCAACAGAAGTTCCCATTGCATAACCGTTGTTTTCAACGATAAATACAACTGGAAGTTTCCATAGCATTGCCATGTTGAAAGCTTCGTGTAATGAACCTTGTCTTGCAGCTCCATCACCAAAGTAAGTCATGGTAACTCCGCCAGTTTCAAAATATTTATCAGCAAAAGCTAAACCAGCTCCTACCGGAATTTGTCCGCCTACGATTCCGTGACCTCCGTAAAAACGGTGTTCTTTAGAGAAAATGTGCATAGAACCTCCCATACCTTTAGAAGTTCCTGTTGCTTTTCCTAAAAGTTCGGCCATTACGCGTCTAGGATCAACCCCCATACCAATTGGCTGTACGTGGTTTCTGTAAGCAGTAATCATTTTGTCTTTGGTCAAATCCATAGCGTGCAAAGCGCCCGCTAATACAGCTTCCTGACCATTATATAAGTGTAGAAAACCTCTAACTTTTTGTTGAATGTATAATGCTGCAAGTTTGTCTTCAAACTTTCTCCAAAGCAGCATGTCTTCGTACCACTTTAAATATACTTCTTTTGTAACTTCTTTCATCTGAATTCTTTCTTTTGCTAAAGTTGTTTGTGTTATCAATTGTTGCCTATAACGCAAAATAGTTTCCTCCCACAAATTTGCGCCCGAAAGGTCGGGATGCAAAAATAAGACATTAGATTTAAGAACTAAAATTTAAACGCTACTTTTTGGCTTTTTTTTACAAGAACTTTTTATCAAACATAAAAGGAAGTAAATTTTTTAGGGATGCTGATTTGTAAACTTCACCTATTTCGCCCATAAAATAGATTTCTATAGGGGTGTCCTGTTTGATTTCGTATTCTGCAATTGACTGACGGCAAGAGCCACAAGGTGGAATTGGAGCTTTTGTTTGATTAGTATCTGAAGCAGCAGTAATTGCCATTTTTAAAATTTTTGCTTCAGGATAAACACTTCCGGCATGAAAAATCGCTACACGCTCTGCACATAATCCTGATGGATATGCTGCGTTTTCCTGATTTGATCCTAAAACTATTTTACCATTATCTAAAAGTAATGCAGCACCAACTCTAAATTGAGAATAGGGAGCATAGGCTTTTTTACGAATTTCAACAGCCTGATTCATTAAATCCTGAATTTCGGTCGAAAGTTCTTTTAAGTTATCATATACTTCAAATGATGATGTAACGCTTATTTCTTTCATTGTTTTTATGGGAAAAAAAATCCAAACTCCTAAAAAAATAGAAATTTGGATTGTTATTGTTTTTTTATTTTATCTTTTTAATAAGTTTCGTATTTGTCGCCAAAGTTAAACGTTAAAGAAAAACGAAGTGTATTTTCTAACGGATTTTTAACTTTTGATGTTGAGAATAAGTAAGAGACATCAATTTTTACGATATTGTATTTGAAGCCAGCTCCTAATGAAAAGAATTGTCTTGCTCCTTTTTCCGGGCTTTCGTGAAAATAACCTGCACGAACTGCAAAAGCATCCTGATACATATATTCTCCTGAAACACTGTAGGTAACTTCTTTTAATTCTTCACTAAAACCGTCTGGTGCATCTGTAAAAGATTTAAAAATACCTTCAGCCCAGCCTATGTCGTTATAGTTGTTGTAGTTGATAGTATTTGCTTCTTCCTGGCTAATATCTTCGGCATCTGTAAAATCTCCATCTCCATTTGTGTCAACCGGCGTTCCGGGTCCCGGAGGTGTCGGAACTAATAATTTGGTAAATTCAACACTAAGATTCACTTTATTATAGTCGTCTAATATAAAGTCAAAACCTCCACCAAGTCTTAAGTTGGCTGGTAAAAAGTTAGCGCTTATGTCATCATTGTCATAGCTGATTTTTGGTCCCAGATTTTGGATATTGAAACCTGCTCTCCATCTTCCATTAAAATCAGTATAGGCAATTTCTTCTGATTGATAAAATCCGGCTACATCTACTGCGAAAGATCCTGCGGCAGAAGCATCAATATCTTCTGAAGCAATTTTTAAATTGGAGCGAATATATCTTCCTGCAACAGCCATAGAGAATTTCTCACTTAATTTCAAAGAATAGGATCCGTCTAAAGCAAATTCATTAGGTGATACTATTCTTGCGGCTTCATTTGGGTCTCCGGTTGTTCTTAATTCAATATCTCCAAAGCCAAAATAACGAAAGCTTGCTGCAAAGGCACTTTTGTCGTTGATTTTGTTATAATATGTTAACTGGCCAAGTGAAATATCATTGGCCAAATCTGTTAAATAAGGAGTATAACTGATTGACAGACCTTGTTTGTCTTCTGAAAAAGCATATTTTGCGGGATTCCATTGCTGAGAAAAGGCGTCGGCAGAAGTTGCTACGCCCTGATCTGCCAAACCTGCTGCTCTGGCATCAGCGGCAACCAGTAAAAATGGAACTCCGGTTGTAATCGGTCGATTGATATCTTGTGCTTTTGCGTATGAAACAATTAAAAAGCAAATTAGTAAAAGTGATATTTTTTTCATTTAGGGGAATAATGGTATTTATTGTACAAATATATATATTATTATAAGATGACAAGCTTTTCGTATTTTTCTGCCTTTTTATTTGTTAAATTAGATTTAACTGTAAGCTTGTAAATATAAACTCCCTTGCCGATTCGGTCTCCAAAATCGTCTTTGCCGTCCCATGTTATCTCTCTAGATAAAAAACCCTCAGTAGTAATGATTTGATTTTTTGTCCATACTACTTTTCCAGTTATTGTCATTACCTGAACCTGAACATCTAAAGGTTCGTAAGGTCTATTATGCGAAAACCAGAACTGTGTGTAGGTTGAAAACGGATTTGGGTAATTAAGAACATGTGTTAATGTTAATGATTCATCTCCCACTACAATAAACTGTATTTCGCTCGTTACCGGATTGTTGTAAACATCCCACGCTGTGAAGCTTATCGTATGCATTCCCGGTGCTAAATCTCGTAATGGAAATCGTAGATTTCCGTTTGTATAATCATCTAATTTTGTTTGATAATAATCATTCAAAATATACGGATTACTAACATCTCCATCTAAAATCGCAACAATGTCATGACCAATTCCACTGGCAGTATTTATACCATTTTCATCTTCTAATAGCGCCAAAAGAAATGGGGAGTTATTTGTTATACCACCCGAAACAAAAGTTTCATCGTTCATATATAACTTCACTTTTGGACTAATATTGTCCTGAGGTGCATTTTCATTTATTCCGCCTATTTTAATTACGCTGCTATAGCCCGCTTGGTTTTCTAAAAGCTGATTTTTTTTCGAATAAAAACTAATTTTTCCATAGTCAACAGCGATCCTAATGTCCCTTGGAACAACAAAGCTAAATTCAAACTGACCGTTGGTAATGGTTGCATTTCCTCTAAAAATAGTCTCTCCAAGAGTTTTAAATGACATTGCAGGGCTATATCCATCATTATTTAAGGTTGAAGTCGTGATTAATTTATCGAAAATAGCGGTGGCTAATTCACCATTATAATTGCTTAATAAGGTGTTGTTTTCATCTGTGATTTCTCCGGATATTTTGACTTTTGAAAGTGATTTAAGGTCAGGAATTGGTTGTGAGATCACAATATCGTTTACTTTTGTTAAATTTATTCGTGGTTTAGGAATCGCTAGCATCAAAGCAGGATCTCCAATGTAAAAAATTACATTACTTGAATAACTTGGATTTTCATTTTTTGAAATTCGAAGTGCTTCTGCAATTGTTGTATATTGGTTTGAACCGTATGATAGCAGATTTTTACTTAAATTATCATTGAAATTTTCAGCATTAAACTGACCGATTGCACGAATCGTAGTTAACATAGAAATAGCGCCTCCTTTTGGATTCCAAAAAGTATATTCACCGGCTGTTGGTCTTGTTGGGTCGTCAAATCTTGAAAACTCACATGTAATAGTGATGAATAGAGGATATTTATATTGATTGTTTAAGTTTTGACCATCTGATTTTTCCCAAATTCTTTCACTCGCCAAACCGTCTTCGCCACCATGTCCTAAATAATTAAAGACTAAAGCGCCTTTCTCAAAAGCATCAAAAAAGTCACTTCTTGCTTTTGGATATCTTGATCCTCCCGCTGAAGCTTCTTGTGTATAAGAGTCTAAAATAATTTTATCTATATTGAAAAATGGTTTTTCAGCAGCGATATTGTCAGCTAGACTATTTTGACGCGATTGTAAAGATGCATCAGAACTTTGGTCGGAATCATCACTGATCAAAACAAAATTATTTCTCCAGTTTCCATACGATTTTATATCATGGTATTCCAATACTTTATTGACCATTTCTCCAGCCTGGGCATTATCTGAAACAAGCATTCTTCCAACGGCTATGTCAATTCCTCCAAAAAAGGAGATAATATTTCCTTCATCTGGATCCATAAGTCCGTAAAAGTCATCAGAGGCAAACGAAGACTCTCCAATTGTATTGCTATTTAAGGAGTGATATATAGGTACAATATTCGTGTTGTTTGGAATTCGGTCTTTATAATCATATGAGGCGTCGCCAAAAAGATTTACATATTTTATTCTTTTCTCCGGGGAAGATGCATTTTCATAAATGTATTTTATGCAATTTCGAACGGCAGCAATATCCTGCTTTCCGGAAGAAAATTCCTGATAGATATTTTCTAATGTAATTAC
Organism: Flavobacterium sp. LC2016-12; assembly: GCF_015351595.1. Classification (GTDB taxonomy): domain Bacteria; phylum Bacteroidota; class Bacteroidia; order Flavobacteriales; family Flavobacteriaceae; genus Flavobacterium. Next base: position 54,432 of record NZ_JADKPT010000013.1, read on the forward strand.
TTTTGTATTTAAATTAGAATAAGAACGATGAAAATTAGCTAGTTTTTCGGCTTGAGAAGCTAAAGATTTTGGAGTAATAATGATATAGTCTATATCCTGAAAACTATTTTGTGTATTGTTAAAAAGAGTTCCTTTTAAGTTTTGATTGGCAATTTTTGATTGGTTCTCTTTTAAAGGAGTATAGTAATCTGCCTGATCAATAGCGATATATTTTCGAATTTCTCCTAAAGAAGCTTTAAAGCTAAAGGTTGCCTGATTCGGATTTTCTACTTTTGATACATTATATAGGTCTGTAACGTCCCAAATCTGAGAAATTCCTACAGCGTTTCCAATAGTATAATTTACGATTCCAGCTGTAGAGCCGGCTAAATCGTATTGAAACTTGAATTGTTTTCCGGTTCCCAGAAGTTTTCTTTTAGCAATTATATTGATGTAATCCAAATATCCTTTCGATCCTGGAACGCCATTGTTGTTATAGGTAAGTTTTATTTTTACGCTTTCAGCTCCGGTAAACGTAGTGTTTGCAGGTAGTTTTCCGGTGTAAAATTTGGTTTCTGAACTTTGTACCAATGCATTGAAGTTAATAGTACCGATATTTTGTCCGTTGGCGGCAATTGCAAATGAAGTAGGAGTGTAAGCGGCTGAAGCGGTGTTGACTTCAATTTTTACTGGTACTGAGGTTTCGAGGTTTGGAAATGCGAATGTAAATTCCTGTTCCTGATTAATATCAAATGATTCTCCTAACCATTGACGGCCTAAGTGTGCAATGTTTGTTTGGTCAATTTCGTGAAATTGATAGTCATCAAACGTGTTCAGTTCAAGTGTAGTGTTTGCAGAAGGCTGATTCAGGTTAGAAATTCTTTTGCCATCTCCACCGTTTACAGTGATGTAATAATAAGATTTGTTGTCAAACAAATTGAGGTTTGTCTGACTTTCAGAGCTCCAGTTGTCTGTTCCTTCGGCATAAAAAAGTATATAATCTTCGTTGTTGAAAGCGCCATCGGATTCACCAACAATTTGAATGGCATTCTCTGTTAAGTCATCTGGGTAATAAGTGTTGTTCATTAATGGGAGCATTTTGCCTCCATTTCCATAGATTTTGATTCTTTTTGGGTCGGTTTTAGAGGCATCAAACCCTAAACTTTGTAAAAAGGTTTTTGAAATTTTATATACACCTGATTTTTCTATATAAAAACGGTACCAGTCTCCATTTGCTAATATTGAATTTTGAATGGCATTTGATTTTTGTGTGAAAGAAGTATTGGTGTTTTTTGATGTGTTATTGTTTAAATTATACGAAAATGACTTAATACGTTTAACACTATTTCCTTCTTTGATAAGAGGTGAAAGAGAAAGGAAAAGTTGCTTTTTATCTCTCGACGAAGCGATTTTTAACGTTTCATTTGGTTTTGCCGGTATATTTTCGATTGATAAATCACCTAAGTCTGATGTCGAGACTGCTTCATAGATAATGTTAGAAATTTGAACAGAAGAGAAGGAAGAATGTTCGGTTTGGTTCAAATTGAGCAATAATGTTATGCTTTTTTTTGAATTATCGTACCTAAAACCATTGCCTGAAAAATAAGGTATGATGATTTTTAAATCGCCAAAGCCCATTTCTTTTTTAGTTTTCCAATCTATTGTGAAGTCCCCATTTATCTGAGAAAATGTCAAAATTGGAATGAGAAAAAGATATAAGATTAGGCGCTGTTTCATAAGTTGAAAAGTAGAGATTATTTTTAAATTATTTTACTAAGTAAAAATATAGTATTTCATGTTACAGTAAATAATAAAAAGTATATTTTTGCGTTCGTAACTATAGGTTATTTTCTGGTAAAAAAACAGTGAAATAAAATTATTAGAACAGATGTTGCTAATTAAATGTTAATTATTATATTGCAGCACCTAAATTTATCACCTAAGAATGAGTATGAAAGTAAACAAAATTGTAGCCTTGCAATTAATGATGTCAATGGTATTGATGTTGGGCACGGCTAGTTGTAGCAAAAAATCGAGTTCCAGTCACGCTTCTCGAGCAACAGGTTGGGACGTAGATAGTCAGAATGGAACTTCTGCCAGAAATGCAGGGAAAAAACAACAGGCTGGTCCTGGTTTAGTTTTTGTTGAAGGAGGTACATTTACTATGGGTAAAGTACAGGATGATGTTATGCACGATTGGAATAACACGCCGACTCAACAACACGTTCAGTCATTCTACATGGATGAAACCGAAGTTACGAATGGTATGTACTTAGAATACCTGGAGTGGTTGAAGAAAGTTTTTCCTCCAACAGAAGAAAATTACAAGAATATTTACGAAGGAGCATCGCCAGATACTTTAGTATGGAGAAATCGTTTAGGTTACAACGAAACGATGACTAACAACTACTTGAGACATCCTTCATATGCAAACTACCCTGTAGTTGGTGTAAACTGGATTCAGGCAGTTGAATTTAGTAAATGGAGAACAGATCGTGTAAATGAAGCTGTTCTTGAAAAAGACGGATACCTTAAAAAAGGGGCTAAAACGCAAGACGTTAGTGCTGAAAGTTTGTTTAATACAGAAGCTTATCTTGCTTCTCCATCAACAACTTATGGTGGAAATGAAGAATTGGTTTTAAAGAAAAATCCTAGCGGAAAAAGACCTAAAGCTGGAAAAGATGGTGCCGTTCCAGAAGAGAAAAATGTGTACGCACAACGTTCTTCAGGAGTTATTCTACCTGAGTACAGACTTCCTACTGAAGCAGAATGGGAGTATGCAGCTGCGGCAGATGTAGGACAAAGAGAATATAATATTTACAAAGGGCAAAAGAAATATCCTTGGTCTGGAGATTATACTCGTTCATCTAAACGTAAAAACAAAGGAGATCAATTGGCTAACTTTAAACAAGGAAACGGTGATTACGGTGGAATTGCAGGTTGGTCTGATGATGGAGCTGATATTACAAACTCTGTAAAAAGTTATGCGCCAAATGATTTCGGATTATACGATATGGCTGGTAACGTTGCAGAATGGGTAGCCGATGTTTACAGACCTATTATTGATAATGAAGCAAATGATTTTAACTACTACAGAGGAAATCAATATGCTAAAAACAAAATTGGTAAAGACGGTAAAATTGAAATCGTTTCAACTGCTAATATTAAATATGATACTTTAAGTAACGGAAAAGTTGTAGCAAGAAATCTTCCGGGAGAAATTGCTCAGGTTCCAGTTGACGAACAAGAAACATATTTGAGAACAAATTTCAGTACAAGCGATAATATCAATTATAGAGATGGTGATAAACAATCTTCTAGATATTTTGACTTTGGAGATTCTGAGTCAGGGCCAAAAGCAGATCAGACAATGTATAATTCTCCTAAACATAATATCACTACTGATAGTTTAGGTAAGATGACTAGAAAGTATGATAACTCAAGTAAACGTACTACTTTGATCGATGACAAAGTAAGAGTTTATAAAGGAGGTTCTTGGAGAGACAGAGCATATTGGTTAGATCCGGCTCAAAGAAGATATTTTCCTCAGGATATGGCAACTGATTACATTGGATTCAGATGTGCAATGTCTAGAGTAGGTTCAAAAGCTGAAAAAAGAAAATCGCCTAGAAACTAAGTTTTAGAAATTTAAAATAACAAAAATTCCAAATTCCAAAAGCTGAACATTTCAGTGTGGAATTTGGAATTTTTTGTATTTATTTTTTTCTATTTTTACGATCTATTAAAAATTTTATAAATGAATATTCAAGAAATTCATAACCTGTTTTTACAATGTAAATCTCTTTCAATTGACACAAGAAAAATTGAAAAAGATTCCATGTTTTTTGCTATTAAAGGCGAAAATTTTGATGCAAATACTTTTGCTAAACAAGCGCTTGAGTTAGGAGCTTTATTTGTTGTTATTGATGATGAATCTTATCTTATAGATGAAAGAACTATTCTTGTTCAAAATAGTTTAGAGACTTTACAGGAACTGGCAAAATTTCATCGTGCCAATTTAAAATTGCCAATTATAGCACTTACAGGCAGTAATGGAAAAACAACTACAAAAGAGCTTATTAATGTAGTTTTATCTAAAAAGTACAAAACGAAAGCTACAGTGGGAAATCTGAATAATCATATTGGTGTTCCATTGACATTGTTAAGTTTTACTACAGAAACTGAAATTGGAATTGTTGAGATGGGAGCGAATCATAAAAAAGAAATTGAATTTTTATGTGAAATTGCCCAACCTGATTATGGATATATTACCAATTTTGGAAAAGCGCATTTGGAAGGTTTTGGTGGTGTTGAAGGTGTAATTGAAGGTAAAAGCGAAATGTATCAATATTTGGCCAAGAATAATAAATTGGCTTTTGTTAATCTTGAAGATCCAATTCAGATTGAAAAATCTGCAGGTATAAAATCATTTAATTTTGGAATAAATAATGATCAAGCTGATGTGAAAATTGAAAACATTGCTGCAAATCCTTTTGTGGTGGTAGATTATGAAAATTTTACTGTTGAATCGCATTTAATTGGCCTGTATAATTCAAATAATATAAATGCTGCAGTTGCTATAGGTCGTTATTTTAAAGTGGATGACACAGCTGTAAAAGAAGCAATTGAAAATTACATTCCGGAAAATAACAGATCGCAATTATTAAAAAAAGGGTCAAATCAGATTATTCTTGATGCTTATAATGCTAATCCGAGTAGTATGGCAGTGGCTATTACAAATTTCCTTCAATTAGATAGTCCGAATAAAGTAATGATCTTAGGTGATATGTTTGAATTAGGAAAGGAAAGTCAACAAGAACATAAAATTATCGTTGAATCTTTATTGGGCCAAAATAGATCAATTTGCTATTTGATTGGAAAGGCATTTTATGAAAATAAGATTGCAAGTGAAAATATTCAATTTTTTGAAACATTTGATGATTTTTCGAACCATCTAAAGACAATGCACTTTGTTGATAGTAGCATTTTAATAAAAGGATCCAGAGGAATGGCGCTCGAGCGTACTTTGGAATATATTTCATAATAAAAAGCCATTCGTTTCAACGAATGGCTTTTTAATTTTTAGATACTCATTAGAAAACCTATTAGGTTTTCTTTTTTATTTAAACCTAATTTTTTTCTTAAGCGATATCTCGCCAGCTCAACTCCACCAGTCGAAATATTCATGATCTCGGCAATTTCTTTAGTTGACATATTCATCAAAAGATAAGTTGATAAGTCAAGTTCTCGCGGCGATATAGTTGGGTATTTTTCCTTTAAACGCTTCAAAAACTCAAAGTGAACGTTCTTGATGTGTTTTTCGAGATCTTTCCAGCTTTTGTCTGTATTCACTTCCTTTACAATACTTTTGTTTAGTTTGCTAACTTGAAATTTTGTTGAATCGTCAAGCGCATCAACATCAATTTCTTTTAGTTTGTGAATAATTCCGTTTAGGATTTTATTTTTCTTTACAACCTGCAGAGAGTTATTTACTAATTCTTTGTCTTTTGCCAGGATTTTGATCTGAAGTTTATCATTTTTCAGTTTTTCAATTTCTTTTTCAAGGTCATATTGCTCTTGCCTGATTCTTGATTCTTTTTCAAGATACAGTCTTCTTTGTTCTATCGTTTCATAATATTTGTTTTTTCTGATCTTCATTTTGATTCGGTTCGAAATAACATAAATACCAATTATGATTAAAACAAAATAAATTATCAGTGCCAAAAAATGTCTGTACCACGGTGGAGAAACAGTAAATAAAAGGGTAGATGGTTCAGATTGAATCCCGTAGCTATTTCTAACTTTTACATTCATTTTATAATCCCCTTCACGAAGATTTGTGTATTCTTTGATTGAGATGGTTGACCAGTTGCTCCATTTGTCATCAAAAGGCTCCAGTTGATAGGAGAATTCTACATTTTCAAGGTTTTCATACGTAGGCGATGAAAATGTAAAGCGAACATGATTTGAAGAATATGGAATTCGGATGTTTTCAATTTTATTTTGATTGTTTCCTAAGATAATTGTATCTCCTGGAAATGAAAAACTTCTAATAAATGCTTTTGGTTTTGTTACATAGTTATTCAGGAGTTCTGAATCGTAATGGGCTAATCCATCTGTCAATCCAATAAAAATGTTCTTAGAATCAATTGTGTTTACAGATAAATAATTACTAACCAAATTCCCTGTTAAATTTGAAAATGGAGCAACAATATTAGTGTAATACTTGTTACGTTTCATTAATACGCCTATAGATTCGTCAAAGGCATACCATAAGTTTGATTGAGAATCTTCACTCAATGCATTTATATTAGGTATATTCCTGAATAATTTAGATAAATTCTTATCCTCATAAAATAAATCCTGCTCCTGAGAGTATTTATAAAAATGGTTATTCGTCTGGAAGTATAATTGATTGTCAATTTTCTGAATACTTCCAATGTTTTTATACTGAGGAGTTAATCGGTCAATTTTTTTGATAGATGAAAATGTTGTTAAATCATTACTAAGAGACATTCTGTATATTGACTCGTCTTTTTTTAGCCATAAAAATGATTTATCAAGCTCAAAGCTATTGGATGATTTGTCAAAGCCGATAACCTGATTCTTATAGATTAATCCGGCAGCTGTTTTTTGAAAAATAGCAAATCCATCATAATTCGAACCTATAAAAAAGCCAGGTCGGTTTGGGATGTTTTTAAAACCAAAATAACCTTTGGAATCGATAGTTTTAGTTACTTTTCCTCCTTTTATAACTAGAGCTCCTCTGTTGTTTGAACAAATTAATTCATTATCAATGACCTGAACATTCCATGATTGTGCAGTAGTTCCTTCGACAAGTTTAAAAGTGTCTTCTTTGAAGCTGTTGTTCCACGCATGATAAAAAACACCCTGGTTTGTTGCGACGTATAAATTTCCTTCATGAATTACTGAGGCATAAACAGTACTAATGTCATAGCTGAAACCAAAATAGGTAAAAGGAGATCCCTCGTTTACAAAGGCAATACCATTGTCGAGACCAAGCCATAGGTTGTTTTTATTGTCAATAAAGGATGTTAAAACAGTATTGTTTTGTAATCCTTTTTTTTGATTGAGATGTTGTATTATTTTACCATTGAAATCACAAATAGCAATACCATCTAGTACAGAGTTTAAAACAATGAAATTATTTTCTATTGTAGCTCCTCCCAGTGAGTTGTTCTTTTTTACAAAATTATTAGCTTCAGTATCCCATGGCTTTACGGTATTCTTCTCATAGATAAACAATCCTTTTTCAAGTGTTATAATTAAGATTTTACTTTTGTCTAGAGCATACATTCCCCACACTTCGGTGTTATTAAGGCTGGTTGTGTTTGGCAGAGCGTATAGTTTTCCATTTCGGTATTCTAATATTCCTTTATCTATATCCTGAAAATAGAGTTTGTTGCTAACAACAAATGAGAATTGAAATCGTTTTGGAGCTTTTAAAATAGTAAGTTTTCCATCTTTAAAGATGTAAGCTCTGGCAAAAGACTGAAAAATGGTTTGATTGTTTAGGGTATGAATCTTCCATATGAAATCAATTATTTTGATTTTGTTTTTATCTACATTTTTTGCTAACGATGTGTATTTAAGTTTTCCTTTTTCGTTTGGCTGGAAATAACCAAATTCATTGTAGCCGCCTACATAAATTTTTCCTGAGTCATCAATTTTTAAACAGCGTACAGAGGTTAAATTAGGCAACGGATATTTTCTCCAGGATGAACCGTCAAATTGCAAAAGACCATTATTATTGGCAAAATAGAGGTTTCCATTTTTATCCTGTCCAATGTTCCAATTTTGGGTTCCTCCTTTGTATTCGTTTCGCTTGTAATTTCTTACATCAGGCAAACCTATGCTTTTGACTTGTCCAAAAAATGCTGTTGTGAATAATGTAAAAAAAATAATAATAAAATACGATTTTATCAATTTCATGAATTTTTTAATTTATTTCAATTTTTTGTATATAACTATTTGTATTTCAGTTATTTGATGTGTTTTTGTAATTACTACAACGAGGTAGTAGTGTGTTTTATTGATAAAAATAAGCATTCTTATACAACTGTAGTGTTTATTTTTATAATTAACATTTTCATAACATCTTAAATTTTAATTTTAAAATATTGTAAATTAGATGATTATGAAAAAAATGATGTGTTTTTGTAACGTTGTAAATTTTACTTTGATGTGTTTTTGTAGGGAATTTAAATTGCTGATAGTAAAAAATTAAGATTATTATTGCATCAAATTACTAATTAATTAACCAAAATTTTTAGAAAAATGAAATTAACAAAATTACTTATTTTTTGTATTTCGTCTTTGTTATTCTCGGTTATAGCTGTGGCTCAGGATGTCACAGTAAATGGGATGATAAACGATGAGAGTGGAATGCCAGTTCCGGGTGCAACTATTGTATTAAAGGGTACAACAAAATCGGCGGCATCAGATTTTGACGGAAAATTCCAAATTAAAGTGCCGTCAAATGGTGTTTTGACAGTTACTTTTATTGGTTACACTACAGTTACAGAGGCTGTAAACGGAAGAACAAATATTACAATTCAATTAAAACCAGAATCACAATCCTTAAATGAGGTTGTGGTCGTAGGATACGGTACTCAAAAGAAAGCAGTTGTTACAGGAGCAATCTCTAGTGTAAAAGCTGCAGATCTGGAAAAAGTTCCAAACGGTCGTGTTGAGCAGGCTTTGCAAGGTAGAGCAGCAGGTGTTTCTGTGGCTTCAACATCAGGTCAGCCAGGCTCTGCTGCGAAAGTACGTATTAGAGGTATAACTACTTTTAGAGAAGGGGGTAATGATCCTCTTTGGGTAGTTGATGGAATTGTAATTGATGCAGGAGCTACTGGTTTTATTAATCAATCTGATATTGAATCTATTGAGGTTCTTAAAGATGCGGCTTCTGCTGCAATTTATGGTACTCGTGCAGCAACAGGGGTTATCTTGGTAACCACTAAAAAAGGTAAATCTGGAAAAATCAGTGTAAACTATAATGGTTTTGCTGGAATTTCGACGCCAGCTAAAAAATTAGATTTATTAAATGCAGAGCAATATTCTACATTAATAAATGAAAAATTAGCAGCTGACGGAAATGCTATCAGATATGCAAATCCTGCTGCTTTAGGAAAAGGAACTGATTGGCAAGATGCTATTTTTAATAATCAGGCATTCAGATACAATCACGAATTAAGTATAAGTGGTGGTGGTGAAAAATCTACATTTTATGCTTCATTTGGTATTCAGGACCAGGAAGGTATTGTTACAACAGATATTTCTAGTTACAACAAAAAGAACTTTCGTTTAAATTCAACTCATAAAATTTCTGACTATTTTACTTTTGGTCAAACTTTTGGGTTCACAAGACAAAAATCACAGAGTCTTGGAAATACTAACAGTGAATTTGGAGGACCATTAAGTTCTGCAATTAACTTAGATCCAACAACTCCATTGGTAGTTACAGATCCAGTGCTTGCAGGTCAGGCACCTTATAATAATCCATTGGTTATTCGTGATGCAAACGGTAATCCTTACGGTATCTCACCATGGGTAGGTCAGGAGATGACAAATCCATTGGCATACACTCAAACAAGATTAGGCGGTTACAACTGGTCAGATGATTTTGTTGGTAATGCGTATCTTGAAGCAAACATTACAAGCCATTTAAAGTTTAGAACAACTATTGGGGGTAAAATTGCTTACTGGGGAAGTCAAGGTTTTACACCTTCATTCTTTTTAAGTAATAACGTTAATGCTGCCAGAAATAATTATACTCAAAACAATGAGAAATCATTTGCATGGACGTTACAAAACACTCTTAATTATTCAAATAAATTTGGAAATCACAATGTGAATGTTTTACTTGGTCAGGAAGCATTGGCTGAAAACATTGGAGGTGTAATTGGAACTACAATGTATGGTCTGCCAATTTCTGACTATCGTGATGCTTCTTTTAGTTTTGATGTACCTCAAACAGACAGACTAAGTTGGTCTAGTGATAAACCCGTGCACAAATTAGCCTCTTTATTTGTACGTGCCAACTATGATTACATGGAAAAATATCTTTTTACAGGTATAGTTCGTCGTGATGGTTCTAATCGTTTTGGTGACAATAAAAAATGGGGTGTTTTTCCTTCATTCTCTTTAGGATGGGTTCTTTCTAAAGAAGGCTTTTGGAAAGAAAACGAAGTAGTTAATACCTTGAAATTGCGCGGAGGTTATGGTGTTGTAGGTAATGATAATATCGATCCTGACAAATATCTTCCTGTTGTAGTTGGAGGTTACAATTATACTATTGGAAATTCAGGGAATATCACTACAGGTTATGGAAACTCAACTTTACCAAATCCAGATTTAGGATGGGAAGAAACTTCTCAGGCAACAGTTGGTCTTGATGCAAGATTGTTTAACGATTTTACGCTGACTTTAGATTACTTTAAAAAGAAAACCAGCGGAATTTTAAGAGATGTTGTAATCCCTGGATATGTGGGTGTTGTTGATGCTCCTTCGGCTAATATTGCCAACATGGATAATACTGGTTTTGAAATTGAATTGGGTTATAAAAAGAGATTAGGAGATTTCAATTTAGGTGTTAATGGAAATTTTGCAACACTTAAAAATGAGGTAACTTATATCAATACAAATACTGATTTTATTCAGGGTGATGCAAGTTTTCAATCAATGGGTCCTGTTACAAGAACTAAAGTTGGGCATTCATTCAATGAATTCTATGGTATGAAAACTAATGGAATTTTTCAAAATGAAGCAGAAGTTGCGGCTTATACAAATGCAGCTGGCGGTTTAATTCAGCCAAATGCAAAACCAGGAGATTTCCGTTGGGTTGATACAGATGGGAATGGAAGTATTACAGACGATGATAAACAATTTTTAGGAACTAATGTTCCTAAATATACATTCGGACTTACTGTAAATCTTGATTACAAAAACTTCGATTTCATGGCATTTGCTCAAGGTGCAGGAGGTAGCAAAATTTTCCAGGGATTAAGAAGATTAGATATTTTGAATGCCAATTATCAAACAAATGCATTAGGTCGCTGGACAGGTGAAGGAACATCAAATGATTATCCTAGATTGACAAATACAGATCCTAATGGAAACTTCAGTAAAATGTCAGATTTTTATCTTGAAAGCGGTGATTATGTGCGTTTGAAAATTGTTCAAATAGGGTACACTTTGCCAGTAAAATTATCATCTAATATTGGGGCTGACAAAATTCGTTTTTATTTAAATGGAGAAAATCTTTTCACATTTACTAAATACACAGGTTATGATCCTGAAATTGGTGGACAGGTATATGGTGTAGATAAAGGAGTTTATCCACAAGCGAGAACGATCATGTTTGGAGCGAACTTTCAATTTTAATAAAAAATAAGATTATGAAAACAATAAAATTTAAATATATATTCTGTGGAATAGCTTTGGCTATAATGGGATCTTGTTCGGAAGATTTTGTAACCACTGCCCCGAAAGGAAAATTAGATTCTGATAGCTATTACTCAAACGAATCACAAACCTATGCTGCATTGGTAGGAGTTTATGATCCTATGAGAAAAAATACAGGGGGTTTTGAAAATATGGTAGCAATGTTGAATGCTGGTTCAGATGATTTCTGGGCAGGAGGAGGTAGTTCGACTGACGGTCAGGGAATCCAAAATTTCTCTAGCCATTCACTTTCTTCTATTTTAATACCAGCAAGTTACTGGAATGATCATTATCAGGGTATTTACAGAGCGAACGTTTTAATATCTAAATTACCAACTGCGTCAATGTCTGATGCTGTACGAGCAAGATTTGCTGCTGAAGCTAAAGCATTGCGTGCATTGTATTACTTTAACCTGGTTAGGATGTTTAAAAATATTCCTTTGATTTTAGAACCATTAGTAGCTAGTGATATCTTTACTCCTGAGCAGGCTAAGCCAGAAGATGTGTATGCTCAAATCGAAAAAGATTTAAAAGAAGCTATTCCGGTTTTACCAGGAACAGTTCCTGCTACTACAGAAGCTGGACGTATGACTAAAGGTGGTGCACAGGCATTATTAGGAAAAGTATATCTATTTAATGGTAAAAAAACCGAAGCGGCTGCAGTTCTTGCAGAAGTTAATGGTACTCCAGGCGGTACAAACCAATATGGCAATAAATTGTTAGCAAAGTTTAGCGATTTATGGGTAACGGCAAATAAATATAATACAGAATCTTTAATTGAAGTTGGTCACAGTAGCGCAGGTAACTCTGATTGGGGCTTCTGGGGATCGGGTCGAGACGAAGGAAACTCATTGAACGTAATGGTTGGACCAAGAAGCTATACGAAAACAGCAAATTCAGATGCGCCAGACCTTCCTTCAGGATGGAGTTTTAGTGTTCCTACTCAAAAGTTGTACGATGCAATGAAAAATGACCCAAGATTTGCTGCTACTATCTTAGACATAAAAGCATTAAAAGCAGCTGGAAAGGCAGATTATATTGCAGCTAATCAGGATACAGGATATTTTTTAAACAAATTTTTACCAAGAATGTCTGATGTTCGTACAGGTGGTGGAGCAGCAGAATTGAATTATAGACAGAATTCATATATCATCAGACTTGCAGATACTTACTTAATGGAAGCTGAAGCATTAGGTTCAGGTGCCAGAGCACAAGCGTTATTAGATGCTGTTAGAGCGCGAGTTGGATTAACATCTGTTCCTGTAACATTGGCTGCTATTAAAAATGAAAGAAGAATGGAACTTGCAGGTGAAGGACACAGATTCTTTGACTTAGTGAGATGGGGTGATGCTGCTACAGCTTTAGCCGATAGAGGTTTTGATGCCGGTACTGATGAAATTTTCCCAATACCATTTGTTGAATTAACTGGTACTAAATTGAAGCAAAATCCTAACTACCAATAACCAAAAACCAAAAAAAATGAACCTAAATATAAATTTGAAAAAAAATGTTTTCCTAATGTTTGCATTAGCATTAGGAATACTAACCAGCTGCGATGATGAAGTTGGAAACGGAAATGGCTTAACTGCGACTAATGTCGATGCTGCCTTTACCATAACTCCAGTTGCGGGAGCTGTAAATACTTATCTTTTAACTGCACAAACCAAAGGCGTTATTGGATCTAAATGGAATACTGGTGATGGCGCATATTCAGGTAAAATGAATGAAACTATCAATTTACCAGATGCAGGAACTTATACTATTACTCATACAGCGATTGGTGCTGGAGGTGCGACAGGTACGGCTTCTCAACAAATTGTTGTAGCTACAACAGATCCTTTAAAAGGTAATTTAGTTCAGGGTGGTTCTTTTGAAACTGCAGCTGATCAGGCAAAATGGACTGTATTGAATCTTAGTGCAAATGGATCTGCTTTCTGGTCATATGCTAATAAAAGCGCAACAATTCATTCTCCGGGTGGATGGGCTCAGGAAGGAATCTATCAGGCAATTGATGTGATCAAAGACAAAGAATATACTATAGATATGTTGGTTTCTAGCCCTAGTGGTTCAGATGAGACTTGGTTCGAAGTGTATGCTGGTACATCTGCTCCTGCTTCTGGAGTAGAATACAAAGACAATAAAGTTATGGGATTGAGTACTTGGGACGGTTGTGCCAAAGATGCATTCTCTGGAAAATTGTCAACTGTAGGTTGTGTGAAAAACGATAAAACAGGTACCGTTTCGAATGTAGTAAAATTTGCTCAGAGCGGTAAAATTTATCTTCTAATCAGAAGTGGTGGAAATACGTTTACAAAAGACGGAATTACGGTTACTAAAATCGAGCTTCGAGGAAAATAAAGTTTAAGTTAAGTTTAAGTTTGGTTGTAAATAGCCCATAATCGTTATGAGTATGGGCTATTTTTTAAATACTTAAGCAAAAAGAAACAGTAAAAACAGTTTCTGAAAAAACTTCAATTTCGAATTTAAATAATAAGGAAAGAATGAAAAAAAATAGTTTCAAAATTCTATGTTTTTTGTTTTCGGTGGCTTCTTTTGCCCAGCCTAAAACAAAAAAAGAATTTACAACCAATGGAAAAAAAATAACGGTTTATACTACTGCTGAAAATTCAAATTTAAGAATTACTTCTACAGATAATTTAACTTTTTCAGCATCAAAACAACCTCTTGAAATCGAAACATCGGTTTTTGTAGAACCATCAAAAAGATTCCAAACTTTTATGGGAATTGGTGGAGCCATTACTGACGCAAGTGCCGAAATTTTTGCTAAACTTTCAAAAGAAAAACAAGCAGAATTTTTAAATGCCTACTATGATAAAAATAAAGGAATTGGCTATTCTTTGCTAAGAACAACGATACAAAGTTCTGATTTTAGCAGTGGAAGCTACTCTTATATCGAAGAAGGCGATAAAGATTTAAAAACGTTTTCTATTGATCATGACAGACAATATCGCATTCCGTTAATAAAACAAGCCATTCAGACTGCTGGAGGAAAACTGTTAACATATGTTGCGCCATGGTCGCCAAATGCTTTCATGAAAAGCAACAAAAATGTATTGAAAGGCGGAACTTTATTGCCAGAATATTATCAGACTTGGGCAAATTTCTATGCGAAGTTTATAAAAGCATATGAGAAAGAAGGAATTCCAATTTGGGGAACTTCAACTCAAAATGAACCAATGGCGGTGCAAACATGGGAGTCTTGCATTTATACTGCAGAAGCCGAAAGAGATTTTATTAAAAATTTCCTAGGGCCAACATTGAAAAAAGAAAAACTAGGTGATGTAAAAATTATTGCATGGGATCATAACCGTGATTTAATGAATTACAGAGCTAATGTTATTTATTCTGATCCTGAAGCTTCAAAATATGTTTGGGGAATGGGTTTTCACTGGTATGAAAACTGGTCAGGCGGATCTTCAATGTTTGATAATGTAGCCAAAGTAAATGAGGCTTATCCTGATAAAGGTTTATTATTTACTGAAGGTTGTGTTGAAAAGTTTGATGCCAAAAAATATCAATTTTGGGGTAATGGTGAGAGATATGGTATTTCTATGATTAATGATTTTAATAATGGAACTGCTGGCTGGACAGATTGGAATATTCTTTTAGATCAAAATGGTGGTCCTAATCATGTTGGAAATTTTTGTTTTTCGCCAATTCATGCTGACACTACAACAGGCGAGTTAATTTATACACCTTCTTATTATTATATCGGACATTTTTCAAAATTCATTCACTTAAATGCAGTTAGAGTTAGCTCTGCAGTAAGTAGAAGTGCTTTATTAAGTACCTCATTTTTGAATACCGATGGAACCATGGCAACTATTGTTATGAACCAAACTGATAAGGATATTACTTATAATTTAATTATTGCTGCTGAAAAAACAGTAGTTAAGATTCCAGCGCATGCTATACAGACGCTTGTATATTAATGTTTTATAATAGAGTACGAGGGTTGATCTGAATCATCCATTTTAGCCCTCGATTACTTAATTTTTAAATTAAATAGTTTTTGAAAAGTAACAATGAAAACCATAAATAGAATTTTAATAGTCCCAATACTAGTTCTGCAATTAAGTTGTTCTTCATCAAAAAATGTGGATGATACTACAGTATCTCCATCCAAATCAAATAAAAAAATCCAGGTTTATACTACAGCCGAAAACACTAATTTGAGATTGTCATTATCTAATAATTTAATTTCGAATTCAACTTCACAACAAATAAATTCAACAGTATCTATTGTTATTGATACTGAAAAAACAGATCAGACTTTTTTAGGAATTGGCGGCGCCATTACTGATGCAAGTGCTGAAGTTTTTGCCAAATTATCTCCTAAAAAGCAGCAGGAATTCCTAACCGCTTATTATGATAAAAATAAAGGAATTGGTTATTCCTTAGCCAGAACTAACATTCATAGTTGCGATTTTAGCAGCGACAGTTATACTTATGTTTCTGAAGGGGACAAAGAATTAAAAACCTTCAACATTGATCACGATAGAAAATATCGAATTCCATTAATCAAAAAAGCAATTGAAACTGCCGGCGGGAAATTAACATTATTTGTAAGTCCTTGGAGTCCCCCAGCTTTTATGAAAGACAATAATGATATTTTGCACGGCGGCGTTTTATTGCCTGAGTTTGCACAATCATGGGCAAATTATTATGCCAAATTTATTAAAGCATACGAAAAAGAAGGTGTACCAGTTTGGGGATTGACAATTCAAAATGAACCAATGGCCAAGCAAAGATGGGAATCGTGTATTTATACTCCTGAAGCTGAACGTGATTTCCTGAAAAACTTCCTCGGACCAACTTTAGAAAAAGAAGGACTGGGTTCTAAAAATATTATTATTTGGGATCACAATCGTGGAGATATGCTGGAAAAAAGAGCGAATCTTGTTTTTTCAGATCCTGAAGTTTCAAAATACGCCTGGGGAATTGGATTCCACTGGTATGAGACCTGGAATGGAGGGCCTCCGCAATTTCAATCTGTAGGGAATGTACATAAAGCTTTTCCAAATAAAAACTTACTTTTTACAGAAGGCTGTGTTGAAAAATTTGATACTGCAAAATTTCAATTTTGGGAAAATGCAGAGCGTTATGGTCTTAATATGATTAATGATTTTAATAACGGTACGGTTGGCTGGACAGATTGGAATATTCTTTTAGATCAAAATGGAGGACCTAATCATGTTGGGAATTTTTGTTTTGCTCCAATCCATGCAGATACGACAAAAGACGAATTGATTTTTACTCCGATGTATTATTATATCGGCCATTTGTCAAAATTTATTCAGCCAAATGCTAAGAGAATAAATCAGACTATTAGTGATCAAAGTCTTTTGAGTACCTCTTTTAAAAATTCTGACGGAAAAATTGCCACTATCGTTATGAATCAATCCGATAAGGATGTTGTTTATAGTTTAATAAACAACACTTTAAAAACCACTATAACTATTCCGCCACATGCTATACAAACTATTGTGTACTAACGGCACTACTAACTAAAAACTATAAAAATGAAACTAAATTTTAAAAATAGTATAAAAGTATTATTCTTTGCGATTGCCATATTAGCACAGGTAAAATGCTCTTCATCAAACGATGCCACTGATCCTGTTCCGCCGCCGGTTACACCTCCCGTAACGCCACCAGTAGTTGTAACAAACGATGTCGATTTTTGGCTTACAAAAGGAGATCAAAGTGTTTTATTAGCGAAGCAAACCGGAACTTTAGGATTTGGAACTGTTGCTAATGCTTATACAAATATTGAAGTAAGTGAATCTCAAAAGTATCAAACTGTAGATGGTTTTGGTTACACTCTAACAGGAGGAAGTGCTGACATGATTAATCAATTAACGGCATCAAAAAAGAGCGCTTTATTGAAAGAATTATTTGGTACAGCAGAAAATTCTATTGGTATAAGTTATCTTAGAATCAGTATTGGTGCATCCGACCTAAATGCAGCTCCTTTTACTTATGATGATCTTCCAGCTGGGGAAACTGATTTAGATTTGGCAAAATTTAGTTTAGCTAAAGATAAAGCTGGAGTAATTGCTCTGTTGAAAGAAATTCTGGTAATCAATCCTAAAATTTTGATTATGGCAACACCATGGTCTGCTCCAGTTTGGATGAAAGACAAGGACAGTTTTATGGGAGGAAAATTACAGACTCAATACTATGATGTTTATGCTAAATATTTTGTAAAGTATATTCAGCAAATGAAGGCTGAAGGAATTACAATTGATGCCATAACGCCTCAAAACGAGCCTTTGCATGACGGAAATAATCCTAGTATGTATATGTCTGCCACAGATCAGGCTTCTTTTATTAAAAATAATTTAGGCCCTGCTTTTAAAGCTGCAAATCTTAAAGTTAAAATTATTGCATACGATCATAACTGTGATAATCCTAATTACCCAAAAGCAATTTTGGCTGATGTAGATGCTAATCCATTTGTAGACGGATCTGCCTTTCACCTTTATGGTGGAGATATCAGCGCGCTTACGAATGTGTACAATGCTTACCCAACTAAAAATGTCTATTTTACAGAGCAATGGACTTCTTCTGCAGCCAGTTTTGATGGCGATTTAAAATGGCATCTTAGAAATGTAATCATTGGTTCTATGAGAAATTATAGTAAAAATGCGCTTGAGTGGAATTTAGCCAATGACGGCAATTTTCAACCTCATACTGATGGTGGCTGTTCTATGTGTAAAGGTGCTTTGACAATAACATCAAGTGAGGCTTTTCAGCGTAATGTTGCTTATTACATCATTGCCCATGCTTCAAAATTTGTTCCAATGGGTTCTATAAGAATTGGAAGTAATTCAGGCGGAGATCTTCAAAACGTTGCTTTTATTACACCTTCCGGATCAAAAGTATTAATTGTTGAAAATGATGGGACAACAAGTCAAACCTTCAATATTAAATTCAATAATAAATGGGTTACAACGTCTTTAGACGCTGGAGCAGTTGCAACTTATACCTGGAAATAATCAGATAATTTTTAACAGAAAATAAATCATTTTCAGATGAAAAAAATATTTATAACAGTACAACTTTTACTTTCAGTTGCTACTTTCGGACAAGGTTTCTTGCATAGAGACGGACAAAAGATCGTTGACGGAAATGGTAAAAATATAATATTAAGAGGTCTCGGTTTAGGAGGCTGGATGGTTCAGGAAGGCTATATGTTGCAAACGCAGCCTTTTGCGAGTCCACAGTATCAAATTAAACAAAAAATTCAGGAAGTTGCCGGAGAAAAAGGAACGAAGGAATTCTATGCCGCTTACAAAGCGAATGGTATCACGAAACGAGATATTGATTCATTAGCAGCGTGGGGTTTCAATTCGGTTCGTTTGCCAATGCATTATAATTTGTACACACCATCAATACAAGAGGAAAAAAATGGTGAAATAACCTGGATTGAAGAAGGTTTTGCTATGACAGATAATTTACTGAAATGGTGTGCCGAAAATAAAATGTACCTCATTTTAGATTTACACGCTGCTCCGGGAGGTCAAGGAAATGATGCGGCAATATCTGATTATGATACGACTAAACCGGCATTGTGGCAAAGTGAAGCCAATCAGAAAAAAATGATTGCTTTATGGAAAAAACTAGCTTCTCGTTATAGAGATAATCCATGGATTGGAGCTTACGACATTATTAATGAACCAAACTGGAATTTTACAGGAACCAATAAAAACGGTTGTGATGAAAACTCAAATGGCCCTTTAAGAGATTTATTGGTTGCCGTTACAAAAGCGATTCGTGAAGTTGATAATAATCACATGGTTATTATCGAAGGGAATTGCTGGGGGAATAATTACAACGGAGTTTTTCCTTTATGGGATGAAAATATGGCATTGAGCTTTCATAAATATTGGAATTACAATGACAAAGCATCTATCCAAAAAATGTTGGATTACAGAACACAATATAACGTTCCGATTTGGTTGGGAGAAAGTGGAGAAAATTCTAATGTTTGGTTCAAAGACGCACTTACGCTAATGGAAACCAATAATATTGGATGGGCTTTTTGGCCAATGAAAAAAATAGAAAATATTGCTGGCGTGACTTCGGTTACAAAAATTCCTGAATATGATATTTTACTAAAATATTGGAAAGATGGCGGACAAAAACCATCAGAAGATTTCGCCAAAAAAACGTTGATGAAAATGGCAGATAATTACAAAATGGAAAATGTAACGGTTAAGCCAGATGTTATTGATGCAATGTTCAGGCAAGTTCAGACAAATGACACTAAACCATATAAAAAACATATAATTCCGGGGAAAATTATTGCAACGCAATATGATTTGGGAACAAATGGATATGCTTATTCAGATAAAGATTTTGTGAATTACAAAGTGGCAACAGGAACTTTTGATCAATGGAACAAAGGAAATACCATGAGAAATGATGGTGTTGATATTTTGCCTTGTAAAGATTCTGGATCAAATGGTTATCAGGTTTCTTTTATTGAAGATGGAGAATGGCTGCAATTTACTTCAGAAGTTAAAAAACAGAATGATTATAAAGTTGCTATTCGTTATTCAAGTGAAAGTACAGAAGGTAAACTTCATTTAGAAACAGAAGGCGGAAATAAATCAGAAGCCATCACACTTCCTGCAACAGGAGATAATAACAAATGGAAAACTGTT
This sequence comes from Flavobacterium sp. LC2016-12, assembly GCF_015351595.1. Classification (GTDB taxonomy): domain Bacteria; phylum Bacteroidota; class Bacteroidia; order Flavobacteriales; family Flavobacteriaceae; genus Flavobacterium. The sequence goes on from NZ_JADKPT010000013.1 coordinate 74,573, forward strand.
ATTTTATCTGATGTAAAGGTGAATGCAGGAACAAATAAGATTAAAGTGGTTTTCGAAAAAGGAGGCTTCAATCTGAATTACCTGGATTTTTCAGAAGCTAAAAAAGACGCATCAAAAAAGTAAAAACTAATTCAAATTAATAATGATGAAAATAAAGAATTACATGAAAAAAGTAGGGACTTTTACTTTTCTCTTATTGTTTGGCTTCCAGTCTTGCAGCAGTGGTAGCGACGCAAGTGACGGAACTCCTGTATTGCCAGCACCTTCAAATCTTACTGTTAAAATGGAAGTAGTTGGTAAAACGACTGCTAAACCTGATGGAGATGGAAGCGGGAAAGTGCATTTTACCTTTAATGCAGCAAATGCAATTTCATATAAAGTCTTAATTGATGGTCAGGCAAAAGACCTGACAAATGGTAATCTAACTTATGAATTTACAGCTTCGGGAACTAAAAATTATCCCATAATTGTTTCGGCTTATAATGCTGCGGGGCAATTTGTGAGTAAAACCACTTCTGTTACTGTTTTTGTTGCGAGAAAAATACTTTGGGCTGATGAATTTGATGTTAACGGTTCTCCAAATACCTCAAAATGGGGATATGATTTAGGAACAGGAAATGGTTTTGGCAATAATGAATTGCAGTATTATACGAATAGGCCAGAAAATGTAATTATCGAAAATGGTATTTTAAAAATAAAAGCGATTAAAGAAGAGTATATGGGGAGTCACTATACTTCATCGAGAATGCTTACAAAAGGGAAGTTTTCATTTAAATACGGAAGAGCTGAAGTTCGTGCAAAACTGCCTGTTGGCGGCGGAACGTGGCCTGCGTTTTGGATGTTAGGCGATAATATCGATACAGTTCAATGGCCAGCATGTGGTGAAGTTGATATTTTAGAATCAGTTGGAAATAATCCGAATGTAAATCATTCTTCATTACATTCTCCTGGACGCTCAGGAAACACACCTGATACAAAAACTACAACAGTTCCAAATTCAGCGACAGAATTTCATATCTATGCCGCCGAGTGGAGTGCTGAAAGTATTAAATTTTATGTAGATGATAATTTGTTCTACACATATGTAAATAGCGCTTCAACACCATTTAATCAAAACTTTTTTCTGATTTTGAATTTGGCCATGGGAGGGAATTTTGGTGGAACAGTTGATCCAAATTTCACCAATGCAACTTTCGAAGTTGATTACGTTAGAGTGTATAATTAACATAAGTTTTAAATTAATTTTTTTCAGTAAAGTCTTTGAAAGACTAGCTTTACGAGATTAAAATTTTTTAAATATGAAAAAGATAAATTCAATTGTTTTAGTAGTAATGCTGCTTTTGGTAAGTGGTTCATTTTATGGTCAGAAAATCATGACCTATAATATTCGTTTGGATGTTGCTTCAGATGGAGAAAATGCATGGCCAAACCGAAAGGATTATTTTACTTCTCAAATACAATTTTATAGTCCTGATATTTTTGGCGTTCAGGAAGCACTGCCAAACCAGGTTATTGATATCGCTTCGGCTTTTCCAAAATACAACAAGTTTGGAATAGGAAGAGAAGAAGCAGGAACCGGAGAAGCCTGTACGATTTATTATAAAAAAGATCGTTTTAAGGTTCAGGATTCTAACACATTCTGGTTGTCAGAAACACCAAATGTAGTTTCAAGAGGATGGGATGCGGCTTGTAATCGGGTTTGCACCTATGGACTTTTTACAGACTTGAAAACAAAAAAAACATTTTGGGTTTTTAATCTGCATTTGGATCATATGGGTGAAGAAGCAAGAGTAAAGGGAGTGCAGTTAGTACTTTCGAAAATTGCAGCAATTAACAGCAAAAAATACCCAGTTTTTTTAATGGGAGATTTTAATTCGGAACCTGATACCAAACAAATTACAGAGATTAAAAAAGTGATGGATGATACCAGAGATGTTTCTAAAGAAAAACCTTTTGGACCGTCAGGAACCTTCAACGGTTTTAAATACAATGAACCAGTAACGTTGTTAATAGATTACATTTTTGTTTCTAAAAATAGTGGACTGAAAATAGAAAAACACGCAGTGCTAAGTGATTCTAAAGATTTAAAATATCCTTCAGATCATTTGCCTGTCTTAATAGAAATAGATTAAATATGAAAAATAGTATGAAAAAACTCCAGATTTTACTTTTACTGCCACTTATAGCAGTTCAGATAAAATGTGGATCTTCAAAAAATGCAGCTGCCAATTCCGGTAAAGCTCAATCGTGGATCACGACTACAGATGAATCATCAAAATTGCTAAAGCAAAATGATTTGGTTTTTAATTCAGAAACGAATTCGAACCAAACTATTACAGTTGACGATTCTCAGAAATTTCAAACCATAGAAGGTTTTGGATTTTCATTAACTGGAGGAAGTGCTCAGGCAATTTTGAAACTGGATAAAGCAAAAAGAGAGGCATTGCTTCAGGAGCTTTTTTCGAGAAAAGAAGATGCAATTGGTTTGAGTTATTTAAGAATTAGTATTGGTGCTTCTGATTTGAATGAAACTGTTTTTTCGTATGATGATATGCCGGAAGGCCAAACGGATTTAAAATTAGAACACTTTAACCTTGGCCCTGATTTGAAAGACGTGGTGCCCGTTTTAAAAGAAATTTTAGCTATAAATCCAAAAATAAAAATTATGGGTTCTCCTTGGTCTCCACCAGTTTGGATGAAAGACAACGGAAGCTCTAAAGGAGGAAGTTTACAACCTAAATATTATCAGGTTTACGCCGAGTATTTTGTAAAATATATTCAGGCCATGAAAGCGGAGGGAATTGTAATTGACGCAATCACACCTCAAAATGAACCTCTTCATCCTGGAAATAATCCAAGTTTATTGATGCTTGCAGAACAACAGGCAGATTTCATTGGGAATCATTTAGGTCCCGCTTTCGCAAAAGCAAAAATTAAAACCAAAATTGTGATTTACGATCATAATTGCAATAAACCAGAATATCCTTTGACTATTTTAAAAGATGCAAAAGCAAATCCATTTGTAGCAGGTTCTGCATTTCATTTATATGAAGGAGATATTAGCGCGATGTCTACCGTTCACGATGCTTATCCAAACAAAGATTTATATTTTACAGAACAATACACAGGATCAGGAAGCAATTTTGAATCGGATTTGAAATGGAGTGTGAAAAATGTAGTAATTGGTTCGATGCGTAATTGGAGTAAAATTGCACTTTCTTGGGGATTAGCAAATGATGAATTCTACAAACCTTTTACACCAGGCGGCTGTTCTACTTGTAAGGGTGCTTTGATGATTGATAAAAATCAAAATATCAAAAGAGAAGTTGGGTATTATATTATTGGACATGCTTCAAAATTTGTTCCTTTAGGATCGGTTAGAATAGGAAGTAAGATCAGCGGAAATCTTTATAATGTAGCTTTCAAAACGCCATCAGGACAAATTGTTCTACTTGTAGAAAATGATGGAACTGCAGCAGAAACATTCAATATCAAATACAATCAAAAACAAATTTCAACTACTTTAAATGCGGGTGCAGTAGCAACTTACGTTTGGTAATCAAAATTAAACTATGAAGAAATTAACCACATTTACCTTGTTGATGGTCTCGTTTTTTGCGACCGCTCAGCAGGAAACAATCGATCAGAAAGTAAATGCCCTACTGAAGAAGATGACTATTGAAGAAAAAATTGGTCAGCTTAACCAATATACCGGAGATAATTCAGCAACAGGGCCAATTACAATTAATCCAAACAAACAAGCTGAAATTAAGGCAGGTTTAGTGGGTTCGATGTTGAACATCATCGGAACAAAATATACAAGGCAGTATCAGGAATTAGCGATGCAATCCCGTCTAAAAATTCCGTTGTTGTTTGGTCAGGACGTTATTCACGGTTACAAAACTACATTCCCAATTCCGTTAGCCGAGGCTGCAAGCTGGGATTTAGCGGCAATTGAATTGGCTGCCAGAGTTGCTGCTACGGAAGCCTCTGCAAGTGGTATTCACTGGACATTTGCTCCAATGGTTGATATCGGACGTGACCCGCGTTGGGGTCGTGTAATGGAAGGAGCCGGGGAAGATACTTACCTGGGATCTAAAATTGCATACGCAAGAGTAAAAGGTTTTCAGGGAAATAAACTAGGCGATTTAAACTCAGTTATGGCTTGCGTAAAACACTTCGCGGCGTATGGTGCTGCTGTTGGCGGAAGAGATTATAACTCAGTTGATATGAGCGAAAGAATGTTGTTTGAAACCTATTTACCTCCGTTTAAAGCGGCTTTAGATGCTGGTGCAGCAACTTTTATGAATTCATTTAATGATTTAAACGGAATTCCGGCAACTGCAAATGCGCATTTGCAACGTGATATTTTAAAAGGAAAATGGAACTTTCAGGGATTCGTAGTTTCGGATTGGGGCTCGATAGGAGAAATGGTAGCACACGGTTATTCAAAAGATCTTAAAGAAGCCGCTTATTCAGCAATTACTGCCGGAAGCGATATGGATATGGAAAGTAATGCCTACCGTTATAATTTAGCCGAATTGATTAAAGAAGGAAGAGTTTCTGTTGATTTGGTTGATGATGCTGTAAAACGTATTCTTCGTAAGAAATTTGAATTAGGTTTATTTGAGGATCCATACCGATATTCAGATGATAAAAGAGCTGAAAAAGCACTTAGCAATCCTGAAAACAGAAAAGCAGCACTTGAAGTAGCGGAGAAAAGTATTGTTTTATTAAAGAATGAAAACCAAACTTTACCACTTTCTAAAAGCGTAAAAACAATTGCATTTATAGGACCAATGGTAAAAGAATACAAAGCCAATATGGGATTTTGGTCAGTTGAATTACCAGATGTGAATTATGATAAATGGGTTGTTTCACAATGGGATGGTTTACAAAATAAAGTGGGTAAAAACACTAAATTGTTGTACGCAAAAGGTTGTGAAGTTGACGGAGACAATAAAGATGGTTTTGCTGAAGCGGTTGCAACTGCAAAACAAGCTGATGTTGTTATTTTGAGCATTGGCGAAAGACGCGACATGAGTGGTGAAGCAAAAAGTAGAAGTGACCTTCATTTACCAGGTGTTCAGGAAGATTTAGTAAAAGCGATTCAGGCAACTGGAAAACCAGTTGTAGTTTTGGTAAATGCTGGAAGACCTCTTATTTTTAACTGGACCGCTGATAACGTTCCGGCAATCGTTTATACTTGGTGGTTAGGAACTGAAGCAGGAACTGCAATCGCCAATGTTTTATTTGGAGATTATAATCCATCTGGAAAATTGCCTATGACTTTCCCAAGAGAAGTTGGTCAGGTGCCAATTTATTACAATCATTTCAGCACAGGAAGACCAGCTAAAGATGAAGATTCTAAAAATTATGTTTCAGCTTATATCGATTTAAAAAACTCGCCTAAATTTCCTTTCGGATATGGTTTGAGCTATACGAAATTTGATTATTCAGGTTTGAAATTATCTTCAACAAAAATTAAAAGTAATGAAACGATTAAAGTTTCTTTTCAATTATCAAATGTTGGAAAAGTTGCCGGAGAAGAAGTAGTGCAATTATATTTAAAAGATAAATTTGGATCTGTTGTAAGACCGGTTTTAGAATTGAGAGATTTTCAAAAAGTAAAATTGAATGCTGGAGAATCTAAAACAATTGAGTTTGCAATTGACAAAGAGAAACTTTCTTTCTACAATAATAAATTAGAATGGGTTGCTGAGCCGGGAGATTTTGAAGTAATGATTGGAGCTTCGTCAGCAGATATTAAACTAAAATCAGATTTTGAATTAGTACAGTAATATAGTATGTCAATTAAAATTGGCGTTATGGATTTTATAAAGGTTTTGAATTATTTCAAAACGGTATTTATAAAATCCATAGCGCCAATTCCTTTATAAGATGCATATAACGCTTTATCAAAAGCTTCGCGTTTTGCCTTTTTATCTTTTGCTTCAGTTTCAACAATCATTTGGTTGAAAATCTTTTCCTGTTGCTGACTGTATTTGATTGATTCTTCTAAAAGATAAGTTTTAGAAACAAACCCGAATGAAGTCCAGATTTTGGTTCTAATTTTTTCATTGATATTTTTTAACGGATTGGTATTCATATCTCTTGCATTAACTTTCTGATTTGTGATGAAACTAAAAATAGAATTATTCTTACTTTTGTGTTTCAATAATAACAAATGATTTAATTAATGTGTTATTATGACGCAATGTACTTATTTTTTTTATATTGCATTTTAATTTTAAGTTAAAATTGTGATCCATACACTTCTTTATTAACGTTTTATTTCTGTACTAATTCTTTTGAATTGGACCAAAAATGTTTTCGTTTTATCAAAATGAATTACATTGCAAGATAATTTGACACTGAAAAAGTGGTATTTAATTGAAAACGAATGCTAAAAGACATTATAGAGAATAATGAAAATTATCAGCCCGGACTGTCAATCGACTGTGTTATTTTTGGCTTTCATGACAATCAGCTTAAGGTTCTTTTGATTAAAATTCCGCATCGTGAAACGTGGTCTTTGCCTGGTGGATTTATTCCGGTAGATCAGGATATTGATGTGGCAGCTGTTACCGTTTTAAATGAAAGAACAGGTGTAGAAGGTATTTTTTTAAGGCAATTTGCTACTTTTGGAAAAGTAAAACGTAACGACCAGCACTTTGATAAAAAGATATTGGAGTATTTAAAAATTGAAGAAGAAAAAGGTAAGTGGCTGATGCGTCGTTTTGTTACGATTGGCTATTATGCATTAGTGGATTTTCTAAAAACTATTCCAAAACCAGCTAATAAAGACGAAGTAATAGAATGGATTGATCATAAAGAAGTTCCAGAATTAATTTTAGATCACAAAGAAATTCTTGATAAAGCATTGGACACTTTGAGAACAGAATTGAATTTAATGCCGATTGGATATAATTTACTGCCCGAGAAATTTACGATTCCAGAGCTTCAAAAATTATACGAAACGATTTTAGATAAAAAATTAGACCGGAGAAACTTTCTTAGAAAAATAACTAACATCGGAATTCTTAATAAGCTTGACGAGAAGAAAAGCAACGTAGCACACAAAGCACCAAATTTATATTCTTTTGATAAAGAAAAATATGATGAGGTCTTAAAAAATGGATTAAATCAAGGTTGGTAATTGAGACCTAACAGGTTTTTAAAACCTGTTAGGTCTGTTAAAAGACTATACTATGATAGCAATTGAAGCATTTAGAAAATTAGCCATGTCATTTCCGAATGCAACAGAAGAGCCACATTTCGAGAAAACTTCTTTTCGTGTCAATAAGAAAATCTTCGGTACTTTTGATGAAAAGAATAACAGAGCGGTTTTAAAATTAAACGAAATCGACCAATCTGTTTTTTGTGCTTCAAGTGAAAAGATTTTTTATCCAATTCCAAATAAATGGGGAAAACAAGGATGGACAATTGTCGAACTTTCAAAAGTAAGACCCGAAATGTTTGAAGACGCTTTGATACGATCTTATGAAAATGTAATTTCAAAAAAGAAATAATTTTTATCTCACAATCGTTCTAAAAGTCAAATTTACTCTCGGTTTTGAAGTTGTTTTGGTTGGAGGCAAACGATGTAACCAATACGTTTGTGTTTCATCTTTCATTACTAATAAACTTCCGTGTTCCAGAATTAAGGAAACAACTTCTTTGGTTTCTTTATGTTTGAAACCAAATTTACGTTCCGCTCCAAAACTGACAGAGCCAATTGCGCCATTCTTTTTTAAATCTTTTTCGGCGTCGCTGTGCCAGGCCATTCCTTCCTCTCCCGAATGATATAAATTAAGGAGACAGGAGTTGAATGTTTCACCTGTTTTTTCTTCAATAATGGCTTTTAATTTCAAAAGCTCTTTTGTCCACGGAAGTGCTTTTTTTGTTGTATTCGAATAGGTATATTCAAAACCAGAATCACCGTACCAGGCTACTTTGCGTTTGGTTAAGATTAATTTTCCGAAGATAATCGCTTCGTCATTTTTCCATTCAATTGTGTTCAAAAGAATATCTAAATAATGGTTTGAATCTTCACGAGAAAATAATTTTCCGTAATAATTCACCGTTCCATCTTTCGGAAGCAGGTTTGTATTTTCGTCTGTATGTGGATCAAATAAGTCCATTTTTCCAGTTTTGATATTCGGTTTTCATGCAATGTCCGCAAGGCCTGAAACCATTTTCTTTAGCTTCATTTTCAGATAAAAAGAAAACCCGATTTTCGTGTTTCATTCTTTTTCCGGAAGCGCATTTTAATGTTCCGTAAATTTTTAGTTTTCGGTTTCCACCGAAGCAAATTTCCGCATTTTTAATTTTATTTCTAAGATCGGAATCAAGAATTTTGTTGTGTTGTATCATTTGTTTTTTTAGGTTCAAAGGTTCAAAGATGCAGAGGTACAAAGGCGCAAAGATGCCAGCTTATAAGGAAACCTCTGAACCTTTGTACCTCTGCATCTTTGAACCTTAAGATAACGCATCATGAAATATAATTCCCAATGTATGTCGTTCACCGGAATGAATCTCACTAACACCATGTTTCATATTCACACGATAATATCCTTTTGTGCCTTTTACCGGTCTGAAATTGGTTGTAAAAACCAAAACATCACCTTTTTTAGGTTTCAAAACAATCGCTTTTGATTGCGCTCTGGGCGTTTGTTGTGTTAAGACAAATTCGCCTCCCGTAAAATCTTCATCGGGTTCGTTTAGGAAAAGAACTATTTGAATAGGAAAATAAACATCTCCATATAGATCCTGATGCAGAGTATTAAAACCGCTTTTACCATATTTTAAAATTAAAACAGTTGCTTTTAGTTGATTATTAGCGTGACATTGTTCGAGCAATTTTTCATGTGTTTCCGGAAAAAAGGTGTTGATATTTAGCACTTTCATCCAGGCGTTTGCAATTGGAGCCAGCTTTGGATAAATGGTCGAGCGAATGCTTTGAATCAAATCCGGAAGTGGATAATTAAAGTATTTATATTCACCTAAACCAAAACGGTATCGCTCCATAACAACTGTTTTTCGGTATAAATTTGGATTATCATAATCGAATTTTAAATCTTCGCATTCTTCGGTAGTAAGTAAATTTGGAATGATTGCAAAGCCATTTTCGTGCATAGATTCGGTGATGCTTTCCCAATCTTGGGAAGCAATTTTTGATTGTATATTTTGCATGGAATTGTTTTTTGTAGAGGCGCACAGCAGTGCGTCTTCGTTCTGTGATTTTAAATTTCTGAGTCAGATTGTGCGCCTTCCCAGCCAATAATAGCCGTTTTACGCGTGTTTCCCCACATATAACCACCAAAGGTTCCAGTTGATTGAATTACGCGGTGACACGGAATTAAAAATGCTACAGGATTGCTCCCAATTGCTGTTCCGACAGCTCTTGAAGCATTCGGTTTTTCAATTTGATGCGCTATGGAACCGTAAGTTGAAAGTTGTCCCATTGGGATTTTTAGCAACGTTTCCCAAACTTTCAATTGGAAATCAGTTCCTTTTAAATGCAGTTTAATTTCAGATAACTTGCTCCAGTCGTTCTGGAAAATAAATAAGGCATTTTGTTGTACTAAATCCAGTTTTCGGGAGAAGTTTGCGTTTGGAAATTTATGTTTTAAATCGTGAAATCCGATTTCTTCGTTTTCGGCGAAAGCCATAAAACAAATGCCTTTTTGCGTCGAAGCGACAATGATATTCCCAAACGGACTTTCGGCAAAGCTGAAATTGATTTCCAGATTCTTTCCGCCATTTTTGTATTCGGCTGGCGTCATTCCTTCGATGTTTACGAATAAATCATGAAGACGACTCGTTCCGGAAAGTCCGGTATCGAAAGCAGCATCAAATAATGTTGCCTGATTGTCTTCTTTCAGAATTTTTTTAGCATGTTCGACACTGATGTATTGCAAAAACTTCTTCGGACTTGTGCCGGCCCATTCCGTAAACAAACGCTGAAAATGAAACGGACTCAAATGCACTTTTTCGGCAACCTCATCAAGATTGGGTTGCGCTTTAAAATTGGCTTTGATATAATCAATCGCATCGGCGATTCTATTATAATTGATGTTTTCCTGTGTGTTCATTTCTTTCAATTTTATAATGCAAATATCGACCGGCTTTTGCAGTCATAAAATCCGAAACTTGCTGCGTTTTTTTAAACCGCAAAGTGCGCTAAGATTTACGCAAAGATCGCAATGTTTTTAATCTCGCAAAGACGCGAAGTCGCAAAGATTTACTTTTTAAGTTTGCTTATCTTTATGGAATTACTTTGCGATCCTTCGACTTCGCTCAGGATGACAATAGCAAGAAAAATCTTTGCGACTTCGCGTCTTTGCGAGATTATATTGTTCGTTATAATTCTTTTTCCATTTTGTAATTTATAATCTCAACGCCTTTTACTATGTTTTTTTGTTCCACTTTTACAACAAATCCTTTCTTTTCGAAAAATGGTTTTGCGGTTATGCTTACATCAGAAGTTATGCTTTCTGAATGATGATTTCTAGCTTCAAACTCTAATTTATTTAGGGTTTTATGAGCAATTCCTTGTCTTTGATAATCTTTGTGAACGTAGAAAAAATCAATATAATTGTTGTCTTTCAAAGTTGCGAAACCAGTAATTTTATTTTCGAAAAAGGCTAATAAAATAAACTGCGTTTCGATCACCTCAATCCAGCGTTTTTTGTTTTTTACACCGGAAATCCACGCCTTAATTTGGTCGGGATTATAATCGTTTTTGCAAACAGATTGAATCGTTTGGACAAATAGTTCCTGCATTTCATTTAAATCTGAAATAGTTGCATTTCTGAAAGTTATTTCCATAAAATCAGAAATTTAATGAGCGGTAGTTTTAGAGAAAACATTGATTACTACAACGCCAATCATAATTAAAACCAATCCAATAATGGCTGGTAAATCGGGTATTTGCTTAAAGAAAACCGCACCAATAATAGTAATCAAAACAATTCCGACGCCTGACCAGATGGCGTAAGCAATTCCAACCGGAATGGTTCTGATTGCAAAACTTAAAAAGTAAAATGCAGCAAAATAGCCTATAATTGTAATAATGCTGGGAATAAGCTGCGTAAATTGTTCTGATCTTTTTAAGGCAGAAGTAGCAATGATTTCAAATAGTATGGCAATTCCTAAAAAGAAGAAGTTTTTCATATTTCACGTTTTTACAAAGTTAAGCTTTGTTTTTGAGTGAGATCTAAAAGAATTATTTAAGATTATCTTTTGACATGGAAACGCTTATTAATTGATAACCATTTTCTGTTCTTAAAAACTCGAAATGATCCTGACCAAAATCCTCACTGTCTTTTGAGGTTATTACTATGTTCATAACGGGATATTGCCACTCTTTAGATTCATTGCAATTGTTAAAATAGTTTTCATATTCTCCTTCTTTGAATATAAATTGATTTAAACCATCAGCAGAAATAAAGTAATCCGTTTTTTCAGAATTTAATTCTTGTAGTTTTAATTTTAAAAGATTGTAATTCTGTTCGGTAAATTTAGTTTTTGATTCATTGATCCATCCGTTTGGGTTTTTCCAATAAGTGATTTGCTCAAAGGAATGTTTCAGTAAATTTTCTTTGGACAGATCTGAAAGCAAAGTATTTTTGAGCCATAATTTAAATTCCTTATCATAATTAATAAAAGAATAATACTGGCCGTTAATTCCGCGAAAACTTTCTCTTACAGAATCTTTACTTGGTTCTTTTGATTTCTGTACAGAATAAAAATTCAGATCATAATCGTTTTCATATTCAAAGTTCTCTACTAAGACTTTATTGTTGATATCGATGAGAAATTTTTTTCCGCCAGTCCAGCCAAAATGTTCGTCGTCAAACTTTTTTTTGATTGCGCCTTTTAATGCGATTATCAGTTCGTTTCTGGCTTTTGTTAAATTGCTATATGCCGCTGGAATGACAATCTTTCCTTCGCTGTTGAACATTCCCATTTTATCGGTTTTTGGATCTCTAAAACGAATGAAACCTTCATTTTCGCAATCCGGTCCGTTATCAAAAATGTACAAACTGTCAAGGCCGACAATTTTTCCGGATTTGGTTAAGTAATAACTTTTCCAGCTATCCTTTTCATCTTCGCTTACGGCCATGATAGCATCAAATTTAAGGGCAGAAGTCATTCTCGTAAATTTTGGCGTTATTTTGATGTTGTCGTTTTTATCCTTAAATCCGATGTGTGTGGTGTCTTTGTCCCAAAATGAAATCCAGGTATCATTATTTTGAGCAAATACGGAACAGTTTATAAATAAAAACAGATTGAACAGTATAAATTGTTTCATGAAAAGTATTTGTGGTAAATATAAGAATAAGCTTTTGAAAAAAGAATGTCTGGCTTACTGGATGCTTTCCTGCTTTCCGTTTTGCGTGAGGGATAGGAGCAGGCAACCGAAGTAGCGCGGATAGCCCGACAGCATGCCGACAAGAGGGCGAATACGCGCAAAGTAATTTTGCCCTCTTGTCGGGATGGTGGCACGCCCTAATGATTTTGGATTTTAAAAAAAAATACTTTTAAAATTAACTACGGATTGAGTGATAATCCTACACTAAAAAACAATCGCACTTTATCAATGTTGTTTATCCATGACATATCAAAATGAATAGGCCCTAAAATAGACTGATAAGAAATCGCTGATCCGCCGGACAATATAAGGCTAGGTTCGATGTTTTCATCCCACTTTCCTTTTGGGCTAAATGCATGACCGATATAATCGTCAAAAGTGTCAAAACCTATACTAGCAATATTAAAGTGTGGAGTAAGGTAAATTTTTCCGGTTAGATTTATTTGAGAGCCGAGTCTAAGTCCCATATATTGCGTGACATTGACTTCGTCTTCATTTAGACCGGCAAATGAAAAACGATTGCTGCCAGAGCTTGGAATAATGCCTCCTAAAAAATATTTTGTAGCATAACCAAATCCTGAAAACGGAATTTGATCGTCTTTAAGTTTGTCCTGAAAAATAAAATAGGAATCAAATCCTATAATTCCTGTAATTTTCTTTTTTAAGAGTGTCCTCTTTTCAAAACTAAAACCAAATTTTGTGTAGCCATTTGTTGAACCGGAAATATTTATTAAATCAGGAGCAGAAAAAGAGGCGTCGACATCACTAAGGAATGATCGCGCTACATTTGCTTTTATAATGTTTCCGCTTGTCGCAAAAAATACCTTGTCCATATCATTATAGGAATAATGCATGTTGAATTCGATATTATTAGCTTTGTAGTTGTTTATATTGACGGAGTTTGGATTGTATTCCCGGTCATATTTTGGTTTTAGGTTAGAGTGGATATAGTTTAAGCCAAAACCTGCATAACTTTTCAGTGAATTTAAATTTTTGTTGACCTCGTTATTGATTTCAATAGCATTATAAAGTATGTTGTCTGATGCTTTGCCATTGATGTAAATTTCTTGTCGCAACAAGGCACCATAAGCTTCAGATATCCACCACCATTCTCTGTTTTGCCCGAAATTTTTCTGATAATTGATTCTTGCTTTGGGTTGCTCAGCAATATCTACTGTTACAAGAAGACGAGAGGCATCAGCAAGAACATTTCGGCCGGTGTAATTAAAAATGATTCCAACGCCTCGGTAAGTGTCATAATGTATTGAGGTGTTGAGCTGATTTTTGGCGCGTTCAAATCCAAACAATGTAATTCCTAATTTGTCTCCGTCTTTGATGAAATAGCTATAGGTTATCTGATCAAAAAGATTGGTACCCATGGCTCTGTTAATTCCGGCTATTAAATCTTTTGTAGTGTATTTTACATGTGTTTTAAGGTTTGCTCTTCCTAATACCAAAGGCATATTCTCAGGACTTATATTTTTATAAACAATTGTGTCCAGGACAAATTCTTTTGGCATATCAGGCAACGCGTGCGTGCGTTGCGGAAATGCTTTTAGTTTTTCTGATAATGCAATTAAAGCAGGAAGATTTTGATTTGTTGCTATTTTACCGTCTTTATAGATTTCGTCACTATCTGCAAAATCAGCGGTAGAGAAACGTAAGTTGGGTAAGTGATCGACTAATATTGAACAACGATCACGATTTGCAGGATTTTTAATATTGCTCGGAAACATACTGGTCTGCATCAATATTGTCATGACATTGTTCAGTTTGTCAATTGGTTCCAATCCACCACCTACATCACTTCCAATAATAATATCGGCGCCCATTTGTTGGGCAACATCAGTCGGGAAATTATTTAATACCCCTCCATCTACTAAAATTGATTTTTCGTAAGGCATTGGTTTGAAAATCGCAGGCAATGACATACTTGCACGCATAGCATAAGCTAAACTTCCTTTACTTAAAATGACTTCTTTTCCCTCAACCAAGTCGGTAGCCATAGCTCGAAAAGGTATTGGGAGACTGTCAAAATCTCTAACATTATAAACAGGAAAGGTTAATTCAGAAAGATATTCTCTTAGGTTTTGATCATTTAATAGAGAACCAATACTATTAAGTTTTCCATCTTTAACACCTATTCCAACTAAATATCTTTGAAATTCTCGTTTTTCTTCTGCACTTACAGATCGCAACGATTGGCCTCCGCCAAGGAGTTTATCCCAATATATATTTTTAGTGATTTTTTCGATACTGTCACCAGAATATCCCATGGCGTACAAACCTCCAATGATGCTTCCCATACTGTTTCCAACGATAAGATCAGGGACAATGTGTAAGGAATCGAGTTTTTGCAAAAGCGGAATATGGGCAACTCCTTTTGCTCCACCACCGCTTAATACTAATACGACTTTAGGTTTCTTTTCCTGAGAAAAAATGATTTGTGGGAGACTTAGTAAAAACAAGAAGACGATTAAATAAGTAGTTTTTTTCAAGCTTGTACTGTTTAAGTGTTTGAGAAATAGAACCTTATTTTAATTATTAAAAGTAAGTAGATATTTATAAACGTGCAATTTTTTGAGAGAATGTTTTTTTGAGTGGGTATAAAAACAATAAACCCTCACATTTCTGCAAGGGTTTATTTGTATTATTATTCTCCGTACCTTGTATATTTAGCTTCTTCAATCGCTTTTTCAAGATCTTCTACTTTTTTTGATTCTGATTTTACCTCTGCTTTTGACTCATTTACTTTATCCTGAGATTTAGCTATTTGTTGTTTTAATTTTTCAATTCTTTTTTGATGATCTGGATCATTACTTGTGTCTGGATCATTTTCAAGAGTTTTTAATTGCTCTTGTTCTTTTTTCAAGTCATCTTCCAAATCCCAGGCCATTCTTGCTAATTTTATTAGTTTTTGCTCTTCTCTTGCCAATTTAGCTTGTGCCTTTTCTATTTGGGTTAAAGTAGAAAGTGGCTTCATGGCTGGTAATTGTACTAACTGTGGTGGTTTTTCATCTCCAATTCCAAAAGGATGTCGAGGAGTAAATTGTATTTTAGAAGGATTAAAGCTTTGTGCATTTATATAAAGTGGTAATATCATGATTATTATTACAACAAGGCGTATTCTCATAATTTGGTTTTTGGTTTTCAAAAATAAGCTTATATTTTAAAATGAATTAAAGAAAATAGTAATTTATTGGTTTTTAATTGCCGTTTGCGTGAGGGATAGGAAAGGTTACCGAAGTAACCCGGATAGCCCGACGGCATGCTGGTAAGAGGGCGAATACGCGCAAAGTAATTTTGCCCTCTTACCGGTATGGTGGCACGCCCTTATTATTTTAAATTTTAGACTTCTGATTTTAGATTAAAAAACAAAACCCGACAGATTTTTAAAATCTATCGGGTTTGAAATATGTATTAAAGAGATTCAGATTTAGAATCTAAAATCTAAATTCAGAAATCTAAAATTTACTAGTATCTGTAGTACTCTGGTTTGAATGGACCTTCAACCGGAACACCAATATAAGCAGCCTGATCGTCACGTAAAGTTTCCAATTCAACTCCTAATTTAGCTAAGTGTAAAGCAGCAACTTTTTCATCTAAATGTTTAGGTAACATGTAAACGTCATTGTTGTAAGCAGCGCTGTTTTTCCATAATTCGATTTGAGCCAAAGTTTGGTTTGTAAATGAGTTACTCATTACAAAACTTGGGTGACCTGTAGCACAACCAAGGTTTACTAAACGACCTTCAGCCAAGATGATGATATCTTTTCCAGCGATTGTATATTTGTCAACCTGAGGTTTGATTTCGATTTTAGATGCACCGTGGTTTTTGTTCAACCAAGCCATATCAATTTCGTTATCAAAGTGTCCAATGTTACAAACAACAGTTTTGTCTTTCATTTGCTCGAAGTGCTCTCCAAGAACGATATCTTTATTTCCTGTAGTAGTAATGATAATATCAGCATTAGCAATAACAGTGTTTAATTTTTTAACTTCATAACCGTCCATTGCAGCTTGTAAAGCACAAATTGGATCGATTTCAGTAACAGTTACAATAGATCCTGCACCTCTGAAAGAAGCAGCAGTTCCTTTTCCAACATCACCGTATCCACAAACGATTACTCTTTTTCCAGCTAACATTAAGTCAGTTGCACGACGAACTGCATCTACAGCAGATTCTTTACAACCGTATTTGTTATCAAATTTAGATTTAGTAACAGAATCGTTAATGTTGATAGCAGGCATTGGTAAAGTTCCAGCTTTTACTCTTTCGTAAAGTCTGTGAACTCCAGTTGTAGTTTCTTCAGATAAACCTTTGATTCCAGGAACCAATTCTGGGAAACGGTCAATAACCATGTTTGTTAAATCTCCACCATCATCCAAAATCATGTTCAATGGTTTTCTGTCTTCACCAAAGAATAAAGTTTGCTCAATACACCAGTCAAATGATTGCTCATCAAGACCTTTCCATGCATAAACCTGAATTCCTGCAGCAGCAATAGCAGCAGCAGCCTGATCCTGAGTAGAGAAAATATTACAAGAAGACCAAGTAACTTCAGCACCAAGAGCAATTAAAGTTTCGATCAAAACAGCAGTTTGAATCGTCATGTGCAAACATCCAGCGATACGAGCACCTGCAAGAGGTTGTTCGTCTTTGTATTCAGCACGAAGTGCCATTAAACCTGGCATTTCAGCTTCAGCTAGTTCAATTTCTTTTCTTCCCCAAGCCGCTAGAGAAATGTCTTTTACTTTGAAAGCCACATAAGGCGTAGTTGTAGTACTCATTTATAGTGTATATTTGTATATTGTAAAATTTTTGCAAATTTACGGAATACCTTTGGAATTTTTACTATTTCTGTCAGATTTGTGAAATGTTTAATTTCTTAATCTTTAGAACATTAGTTTATGAATTGGTTTTCACCATATAAGTGATATAAGGTCATTTAAAAAAGATTCTTCATTACTACTTTTTAAATTCCGAATTACTTAAATTTACTAAAGACATTTTTTAGACCCTAAAATTATATTTACTTATATGACTTATATGGTTTAAAAAATTAAACCCCATAAAACATAAGAGAACGAATGCCTTTATTTAAAACCATACAGTGTAACAAAACGACCAAACTTTTAATTTGGGAAATAACCGAATCTTTCGAAGAGTTATTAAGCAAAGTAGTTTTGAAAGAAAAAACACAGTTGAGGTTAAACGGAATGAAATCTCAGTTGCATCAGCGTGCTTTTTTAAGCGTTCGTATGCTGATTCAGGAAATGGGTTTTACCGATAAAGATTTACATTATGATGAATTCGGGAAACCTTATTTTGATTGTCATAATTATATTTCAATTACACATTCCTATCATTTTGCAGCCATTATCATTAGTCACGAAACGGTTGGAATTGACATGGAATTACAGCGCGAAAAAATCCGTAAAATCGCTGATAAATTTGTTGATACCGAATTTGAATATTTAAATCCGAATGTTTCTGAAGAATACATCAAGAAACTTACTGTAATCTGGGGAGCAAAAGAAGCAATCTTTAAAATCAGAAACGAAAAAGGAATCAGCTTTAAAGATCATATTAGAGTTGGCGATTTTTCTTTGGATAAAGAACAAACTGTCTCAAGCCTTCATTTTGATGATTTGGTAAAAGATTTTGATGTTCATTATGAAGAAATCAAGTCTGATAATTTTGAAGGGAAATTTACTTTGGTTTATGCTTTTGAGAAATAATTTCAATAAATCCCAAATTCCAAACTCTGCGGATTTGTGTGAGGCACAATCTTGTCATTTCAATGACAAAAACTAAATCTCACTTCCTTTTTTACGGTGCTCAAACATACTCATATATAAAAATGTACTCATTTTTCGGGCGCGGCGTTTAAGGGTATCTACATTTTCTCCTTCAAAATATTCGTCTAAAGTCTGAAACCAATAGTTAAGCCAGATTCCGAATTCATTCGAAGTGATTTTGCCATCAAAACGAGCATCAACTTCATTGTGCACGGCATTAGGATTGCCTTTGTATTTTTTGACTGCAAATAAATTGGTTTCCCAAAAATCAGTCAGTTTTTCGAGATGTGCGTCCCAGTCTTTAATCATAGTATTAAAATAAAAACCAATTTCTTCATCGGCTCTTATTTTAGCATAGAACTGATGTACTAAAAATTCGACATCAGTTCTATTTTCTATTTGCTTTTTCATAGTACAAAACTATTCAGAAATATTAGGAAAACACTTAATAGAGCACTTAAAATAATAAGGTTGAAAACTACTTTATGTTTCATTTGCGCCAAGATTGAAGTATTAGCAAAAACACAAGCCAATACAATAATAGCCAGTTGAATCATTTGTCCAATAGAAGTTCCGTGTGAAAGAATATACATCGCAGCGGCACCGCCTAAACAGCTTTGACCAATTACAGCCATTGCTGCTGAACCCATATAATTTTTATTAAAATTTTCGAATGTTGTTTGATATAGTGTCATGATATTGAGATTTTTATACTACAAAGGTACAGGCACAATACATCTTCATTTTATGACTTTAATCATAAAACAGCAACTATTTTATCTGTATACTTTTCTGTTTATAATCTTCAACAGACCCTTTTTCTCTAAAGCTTTTATGGTTCTGATTACGGTTTCAACACGTAAACCGGTTAAGTCTCCAATTTGTTGTCTGGTGAAATTGATGAGGTAACCGTTGACATCTTTCTTGAAATTAAAATAGGCGATTCCGTGGTCAATTAATTTCAAAACACGATGTTCGGGTTCCTGAGTAGACATTTCTGCCGCCATAACCGATTTGTAATACAAGCGCTGTGCTAAATTCTCTATTATTTTAAGGCTTATTGACGGATTTTCTTTCAGTAGTTTCAGGAAATTGCTTTTAGGAAGAAGAAGAATTTCTGAATTGTCAACCGCAATAGCATTTGCCGGATAATTTTGATTTAAAAATAGGGGAGGTTCACCAAAAGATTGTTCTTTATAAAAAATTCCCTGAATGAATTCGCGGCCATCGTCATTATAATTGCTCATTTTTACCTCTCCGAAAAGAATCTGATAATAATGAGTTGGCAAATTCCCTTCTTCAAAAATAATTTCATTTTTGTCGAAAGACTTCTTTAAGGCGCCATATTTTTCTAACAATTCAGGAGCAATCATGCTTTCATTTATTTAGTTGTCAAAAGCTATTGTACAAATATAATTCATTCAAAATAGTTCTTCTGCATTAAAAAACTTTTACTTTTACGCCCGCTATGAAACAAAGAATATCCAACATACACCAACAGATTTTGGAAGCTAAAAAGAAGGGGCAAAAATTGCTGGCCGTACTTTTAGATCCGGATAAAATTGTATGGGAAAATTTAGATCATTTATTAAATAAAATAAAGCAATCACCAGCAACACACATTTTTGTGGGAGGAAGTATTGTTCAGGCTACCATTTTAGAAGAGTTGCTTGCCGAATTAAAACAAAAAACAAATTTGCCCGTTGTGATATTTCCCGGTGATCCTTCGCAGATTTCCCCTCAGGCTGATGCCATTTTGTTCTTATCATTATTGTCAGGTCGAAATCCGGATTATTTAATTGAATATCAGGTTCAGGCGGCGCCAATTCTGAAAAAGACGAATCTTGAAGTTATTTCAACAGGATATATTTTAATAGAAAGTGGCAACGAAACGGCAGTAGCGCGGGTAAGTAAAACAAAGCCGCTTAAACGTGAAAACCTTGATTTAGTTCTGGCCACAGCACAGGCTGGGGAAATGCTGGGTAATAAATTAATGTATTTGGAGGCTGGAAGTGGAGCTAAAAATGCAGTGCCTCTGGAAATGATACAGTTAATAGCGCAAAATGTCGAAATTCCTATAATTGTTGGCGGAGGAATTGTAGATTTGCACGGAATTCAGAATGCCTATAAAGCTGGCGCCGATTTAGTAGTTATAGGAACTGCTTTTGAAAACGACAGTCATTTTTTTGAAGCCTAAATCATAACCAAATAACCCAACCAAATGATTGATTTTTTTCTTGACAGCTATAAAAACGCACCGCTATGGCATATTGCATTAGAGTTTTTAGTATTTGTCTGCGGAATTTTAAGTGTCTGGTTTGCTAAAAAAGAGAATATCTGGGTTTACCCAACAGGATTAATCGCTACCGTAATTTCGGTTTATCTATTATATATTGCAGGTTACATAGGAGATATGATTATTAACGGTTATTTCTCGATTATGAGCATTTACGGTTGGTATTTATGGGGAAAAGGCGGAACGACAGTAGACAATTTACCAATTACTCGTACAAATCTTAATGAAAAAATAATTGGAATCTTACTGTTTTTTGTAACTGTTTTTGTAGTTTTCGGGATTTATAAATATTTTGATTACGAAATTAAAACCGACAATTATGTCGATATGATTTCGTCCGGGATATTTTTTGCAGGCATGTGGTACATGGCCAGGAAAAAAATCGAAAACTGGACACTTTGGATTATTGGTGATATTATTGTAGTGCCACTTTATGCTTATCGCGGCTTAGGGATGTTGTCACTTCAATATTTAATTTTTACAATTTTAGCTATTTCAGCTTATTTAGAATGGAGAAAAATCTTAGACAGCAAAAAACAGCTATCATAAAAATTGCCTTATTTGGTCCTGAAAGTACAGGAAAAACAACTTTGGCGAAACAATTGGCAGATTACTATGAAACTGAATGGGTTCCTGAGTTTGCACGCGATTATCTACAAGAAAAGTGGGAAGAAAACCAGCACATCTGTGTGGCTGATGATATGATGCCCATCGCATACGGACAAACAGAATTAGAAAATCAAAAGTTATCTACAGCAAATAAATATTTGTTTTGTGATACTAACTTAATGGTCACTAAAGTTTTTTCTGAAATGTATTACGGTTTCTGTGATCCTTTATTAAATGAAGCTGCACTTAAACACGAATATGATTTGTTCTTTTTAACAGATATTGATGTTCCTTGGGAAAAAGACGATATTAGAGATACACCGGATGGAAGAGAAACTGTTTTCTCTGTTTTTAAGCAAACGCTAATCGATACCAAAAAACCTTTTATAACACTTTCCGGAAACAAGGAATGCCGTTTAGCAAAAGCAACTTCAATCATACATAATTTGACAATAGCTAAAGAAAAAGGTTTTTCTTCTGTTGATTTTGTCCAGATTTACGATCACGAAATACCATTTGAGAATATACTGAATCAATTGGAGATTTTTAAAAACGGAATTGCAAAAAGCAATTTAATAAGCCCCGCAACTATCAATGATGGTATTGTAAGTCTTTCAGATTCTGAACTTGAGCAAAAAGCTATTTTTTTTGATAGTCAAAAGTCGAAATTAAAGCTAAAAAAGTTTGTTCCTGCGTCTGGAGCTGCGAGTAGAATGTTTAAGTTTTTGAATGCGTTTTTGAATGATTTTGATATTCATAAAGAAACAATAAACGCTTATATAAACAGAAAAAAAGATAGTGATCTCTCGATTTTTATAGTAGCAATGGATAAATTTCCTTTTTTTGAAACTATAGATAAAAAACTTAGAGAAATTTATCCTGATTTTGAAACCCTGGATAGGGATTATAAAAATTACTATTTTATAAAGGTATTGCTGTCTCCTGATTATTTTGATTTTGCAAGCAAGCCAAAAGCGGTTTTACCATTTCATCAATATAAGACGCATCTTGCAAATCCCATAGAAGAACATTTGAACGAATGTGTACATTATGCAACTGCAGGAAAAACATCAAATCTTCATTTTACGGTTTCAGAAAATCATCAAACTCAGTTTGAAGAGGCTATTGATTTTGTTAAAGATAAAATAGAAAAAGATTCTGAGACTAAGATTAATATTGGATATTCTTATCAAAGTAAGAGTACTGATTCTATTACAGTTGATGTTCATAATAAAGCAGTTCGAAATAAAGATGGAGCGCTGGTTTTTAGACCTGGAGGCCACGGAGCACTAATTGAAAATTTGAACAAATTAGATTCTGATATCATTTTTATTAAGAATATAGATAACGTAATTCAAAACCATATCGATAAAATTACGTTGTACAAAAAGTCTTTGGCAGGAATTTTAATCGAAACACAGCATAAAGTTTTTGGTTATTTAACTGCCATTGAAAACAATGAAATTAAAGAAAATGATGTCAATGAAATTGTTGACTTTTTAAGACAAGACTTAAACATTCGTCTAACTAATGATTTTAATAAATTTACTTTTGAAAATAAAATCATCAAAATTAAGGAGTTGCTAGATCGCCCAATCCGCGTTTGTGGAATGGTTAAAAATGAAGGAGAACCTGGAGGCGGACCATTTTGGGTAATGAATGAAAAAGGAAATATTTCACTTCAAATCGTAGAAACATCGCAAGTAGATGTAATGAATAAAAAACAACTTCAAATTTTAGCAGAAGCAACTCATTTTAATCCTGTTGATTTAATCTGCGGTATTAAAAATTATAAAAAGCAAAAGTTTGATCTGACTCAGTTTGTCGATCATAAAGCTGGATTTATTGTAGAAAAAAGTATTGACGGAAAAACAGTTAAAAGTTATGAATTACCCGGTTTATGGAATGGAGCAATGGCAAACTGGTTAACTGTTTTTGTTGCAGTTCCTTTGATAACTTTTAATCCGGTGAAAACAGTAAACGATTTATTAAAAGCAGCACATCAACCGCAATAATGGATATTGAAAAAATCATATCAGAATTAAGTTTTAAAGCCGTTCGAAGCAGTGGCGCCGGTGGACAAAACGTAAACAAAGTATCATCAAAAGTGGTGCTAACTTTTGATCTGAATGCATCGCAAGCCTTGTCTGAAGAAGAAAAAGCACTTTTATTGCTGAATATTGCACCACGCTTAACTACTGAAAACATTCTGATTTTAAATTGTGACGAAGATCGCAGCCAGCTTAAAAATAAAGATATTGTTGTAAAACGTTTTCTGGAAATAATCAAAAAAGGATTGCATGTTCCGAAAATCAGAAAAGCAACCAAGATTCCAAAATCTGTAATTAAAAAACGAATTAAGGATAAAAAGAATATTTCTGAAATAAAACAATCAAGAAGAAAGCCAAATTTAGATTGAATTCTAATTTGGAATTTGATTTTTGGATTTTTTAACTCTACATTTGCACTGTCTCAAAGGGGTGCTCTAAATAACGAGCTGAGATCATACCCAAAGAACCTGAGCGAGTAATGTTGCTAAGGGAAAAAACGACAATGGTTAGCGTGCACACTATATCTTGTCGTAAGAAACACATTTATTAATTTAACAAAAAGAATAATTCCCCCTTTTATTCGTAATTTTTTTACGGATGAAAACTTCTCTTAAAGGTACTAAGGTGCTAAGTTACAAAGGTTCAAAGATGAACCAAAAGTCTATTTTCTTTTCTCTATTTTCTTTTCTCTTTTCTCTATTTTCTTTCGCTCAGGAGCAGGAAAAAGATTCTACCAAAGTAAATTCTCTTGATGAGGTTTTGGTCTCTGCAGTTCGTGTTACGACAAAAACGCCGGTTACGTTTAGTAATTTGGATAAAAAAGACATCAAATACAGAAACTTGGGGCAGGATATTCCAATTCTTATGAATTATATGCCTTCTGTTGTTACAACTTCTGACGCTGGTAACGGAATGGGGTACACTGGAATTCGCGTCCGCGGAAGCGATGCAACACGTGTTAATGTTACCATCAACGGAATTCCATACAATGATGCTGAAAGTCAGGGGACATTTTGGGTAAATATGCCTGATTTTGCTTCTTCTGTTGAGAGTTTACAATTGCAGAGAGGTGTAGGAACTTCAACTAATGGTTCAGGTGCTTTTGGTGCCAGTTTGAATATGCTGACAGATAATTATGCTTCAAAAGCCAATGGTGAAATTTCAGGTTCTTATGGAAGTTTTAATTCTCAAAAACAAACAGTAAAATTTAGTACAGGTTTATTAAACGATCATTTTGAGTTGGCTGGACGTTTGTCCAGAATCAAATCGGATGGTTATATAGACAGAGCAAGTTCTGATTTGAAATCGTATTTTTTACAAGGAACTTATGTTGGTAAAACAACTTTGATTAAAGCATTGGTTTTTGGCGGAACAGAAAAAACATATCAATCCTGGAATGGAATTGATGCTGAAACCCTAAACGCAGATCGTACTTTTAATTCTTCCGGAATGTATATCGACGAATCTGGAAACATTCGTTTTTACGATAATGAAACCGATAACTACCAGCAAGATCATTATCAATTGCATTGGAGTGAATCATTCTCAGACAAATGGAGCTCCAACTTAGCTGTTCATTATACAAAAGGAAAAGGATACTACGAAAATTATAAATATGATGAACCAATTGAAGGATATGGACCAATTGAGCCTACTAAAATGGTTGAGAATGACAACGGAGAATTAGTTCCCGGGACTGATTTAATTCGTCAGAAATGGCTGGACAATGATTTTTACGGAACCACTTTTTCTGTAAAATACAAAGACGAAAAGCTGGATGTTATTTTTGGCGGAGGCTGGAATAAATACGAGGGCGATCATTTCGGAAAAGTAATTTGGGCTAGAAATTCTGCTCAATCAGAATTAGGCGATCATTATTACGATGATTTCTCCACTAAAACAGATGGAAATATTTTCGCTAAAGCCAATTATCAATTCACAGAAAAATTGAGCTTTTATGGTGATTTACAATACAGAAATGTAAAATACAAATCTAATAGTGCAGACACTGGTTTGGTTGATGATAATTTCAATTTCTTTAATCCGAAAGCAGGTTTGAATTATGAAATCAATCAAAAAAACACACTTTATTTCTCCTACGCAAGAG
Organism: Flavobacterium sp. LC2016-12; assembly: GCF_015351595.1. Taxonomy (GTDB): domain Bacteria; phylum Bacteroidota; class Bacteroidia; order Flavobacteriales; family Flavobacteriaceae; genus Flavobacterium. The sequence continues at coordinate 99,817 of NZ_JADKPT010000013.1, forward strand.
CCAATCGTGAACCAAACAGAACGGATTATGAAGGCGGAAATGTTAAACCGGAAAAACTAAATGATTTTGAATTAGGCTGGAGATTCAATTCGGAGAAATTTCAACTGAATTCGAATTTCTACTATATGGCCTACAAAGACCAGTTGATTTTAACTGGAAGACTAGACGATGTTGGTGCGCCAATTCGTTCAAACACAGATAAAAGTTACCGTTTAGGATTTGAAGTAGATGCCACAATTAAACTTTCAGAGAAATTCTTGCTTCGTCCAAACTTTACTTTAAGCAGTAATAAAAATGTTGATCTGGCTGTTGAAGGCCAGAATTACGGCACAACTAAAATTGCCTATTCTCCAGAAGTAATAGCAGGTAATATAATTGTTTACAGCCCACTTGAGAGTTTGCACATTTCGTTATTGCAGAAATATGTTGGTGAGCAATACATGAACAATATCGAATTGCCATCAGCAAAACTGGCAGATTATTTTGTAAACGATTTGAATGTGTCGTACGAGATTAGACCAAAATCTGTCTTCAAATCAATAATGATTACGGGATTGGTAAATAATATTTTAGATAAGAAATATGTTTCAAACGGATATATGTGGGATGTTTATCCGTACTATTATCCACAGGCGGGAATTAATTTCTTAGCCGGACTGACTTTGAAATTCTAAAATAGTCCAAAAACAAAAAAGCCTGAAATTTAAAACTTTCAGGCTTTTTTGTTTTTAATTATAAACGTGAATCAGTGTTCCCGTAACTTCTACTTTATATTGCTTTAGAGGATATTCTTTCCCTCCAAGCCCAGTAAATAAACTATATTCTGTTTTATCACAAGAACATAAAGCATTGATTCCATTTATAGTCATAGCAGTACAGGAATTTATAGCCTGATTTGGGCACGCAGCATCAAAAGCGTTATAAGTGCCTCCGGCGTTAAATATAATAACTCCTTTTGCTCCAAAATTTGGGACAATAACTCCATTACTCACAAATTTAAGATTGGAATAAGCAGGCAGATTCATATCTACAGATAAGTTTACAGAGTAATTAGGTATGTTTGGATTATTATTGCTTCTTTCACTATCACTACACGAGAAAAGAATAGAAACAAATACGATTAATAGCCAGATTTTTTTCATTAGTTTAAATAAGAATTGGAGAAACAAAAATAAATTATTTAGTTTTGAATTTTATATGATTAACATATAATTATGTACTATTAAAAATAATAGTATATTTGTAATACAAAATCCCGTCCCGATGGGATTTTTTGTATTTATATAAACGATGAAGTTATGAGTAAAGTATCTTATTATACCGCAGAAGGATTAAAAAAATTGAAAGATGAGTTGGAGCATTTAAAAAGTGTAATGCGTCCGAAGGCATCTCAAGATATAGCAGAGGCAAGAGATAAAGGCGATTTATCTGAAAACGCCGAATATGATGCAGCAAAAGAAGCACAGGGTTTATTAGAAATGAGAATTGCTAAGCTGGAAGAAGTGTATTCTAACGCCAGATTAATTGACGAATCACAATTAGATGTTTCGAAAGCATTGGTGCTTTCTAATGTAAAAATTAAGAACCAAAGCAACGGAATGGAAATGAAATATACGCTTGTTGCTGAAAGCGAAGCTGACCTTAAAACTGGAAAAATCTCGGTAACGTCTCCTATTGGAAAAGGTTTACTAGGGAAATCTGTTGGAGAAGTAGCTGAAATTACAGTACCAAACGGAGTTCTTAAATTTGAAATTCTTGAAATCTCAAGAGACTAATTTTTTTAAGTTTAATTGTTTAATCGTTCAATCGGTTAAACGATTAACCAAATAAACGAATAAACGATGTCAATATTCACAAAAATAGTAAACGGAGAAATTCCTTCATATAAAATTGCTGAAGACGATAATTATTTAGCTTTTTTAGATGTTAATCCAAATGCAAAAGGACACACGCTTTGTATTCCAAAACAGGAAATCGATAAGATTTTTGATATGGAGGATGAATTGTATTTAGGCTTAATGAAGTTCTCTAAAAAAATTGCGATTGCTTTAGAAAAAACGGTTCCTTGCAAAAGAGTCGGAATGGCAGTTGTTGGTTTGGAAGTGCCTCATGCACACGTTCATTTGATTCCTTTGAACCATATGGATGAAATGCGTTTTCAAAATAAAGTATCGCTTTCTAAAGAAGAATTTGAGGCTTTAGCAAAAAGCATTCAGTCGAATTTGTAATAGATTCTGAAATAAAATAAAAAGAGCAGTAAATAAAAATTTTACTGCTCTTTTTTATTTAGTGAAATCTGAAATGTGGTTCCTTTTCCAATTTCAGACTGTAAAACCTTTATTTTTCCCCGGTGATATTCTTCTACAATTCTTTTCGTCAAAGAAAGTCCTAATCCCCAACCTCGTTTTTTGGTTGTAAAACCTGGTTCAAAAATAGTTTTGAATTGTTTTTTTAAAATTCCGGTTCCTGAATCTTTAATGTTTATTTTAACATGATGTGCATCTTGTTCAATTTGAAGATCTAAAGTTCCTTTTCCTTTCATGGCATCAATGGCATTTTTAACTAGATTCTCAATCGTCCAGCTATGAAGCGTTGGATTTATCATGGCTAAAACCGGCTCTTTTGGAGCGTCATAAGAAAAAGTGACTTGTTTTGAAAAGCGTGATTGCAGATATTCATAGCTATTTAAAGTCTCAGAAACGACATCATGTAATTCTAAAGCAGGAACGGAACCAATTTTTGAAAAACGATCTGTAATGGTTTGCAATCGATCAATATCTTTTTCAATTTCCAATGTTATGGATGGATCGATTTCTTCTGTTTTTAAAATTTCAACCCAGCCAATTAAAGACGAAAGTGGAGTGCCAATTTGGTGAGCCGTTTCTTTTGCCATACCAGCCCATAGCTTGTTTTGAGTGGCCATTTTAGTGCTTTTGTAAAAATTATAAATTAGGGCACCAAACAAAACGATAATCAGCAGTAAAGCAATCGGGTAATATTTGAGTTTATTGATTAGCTCAGAATTACCATAATATAATTTCTGAAATTTTCCCGGAGCATATTCAATAACAATTGGATCATTCTCTCGCTTTAGATTATTTAAATAGGAAAGGGATTTTTCTTCGTCTTCCATTATTCTTTCAGGTACATTGACAGAACTGATAATTTTATCGCCATACATCGTTAGCATTACAGGAACCGAATGATTGTTGTTTAAAATCTCAAGTGGTAAATCTAAGTCTGTGTTTTCATCTGCATTAACCAAGGCTTTTTGTGCATTGGCTAAAAGATTCATTTTTAACCTTTCCTCGTTTTTGAAAACCTGAAAAAAGATATAGGTATTCCAGAGAATCAGAGAAATGATTAAGAAGGAAATGGAAATGATAATCCAGCGGGTAGTATTTCTTCTTTCTGAAAAAGACATAGGTATTTTTTTGAGGTATAAATATAACGAAATAAACACATTTTATATTTTGTTATTTACTAAAGATTTTTGTTTTTATGTCTTAAAGTATTTCTTTGGATTAAACGATTTTTCTACTTTTGCAGATACCGAAATGAGGTTCGGTTAAAAAGAAAAAATATGATTAGCATTAATCCAAAAGAGATTCCAACGGCAAAATTACATGGTTATCTACAAAGTGCTGTGGGACCAAGACCAATTGCATTTGCCAGTACAATGAGCGAAAAAGGAATTCCGAATTTGTCGCCTTTTAGTTTCTTTAATGTATTTAGTGCCAATCCGCCAATCTTGATTTTTTCACCGGCACGACGTGTACGCGATAATACAGTCAAACATACACTGATTAATGTCGAAGCAACACGCGAAGTGGTTATTAATGTTGTCAATTATGATTTAGTACAACAAACATCTTTAGCCAGTACAGAATATGCAGAAGGTGTAAACGAATTTATCAAAGCGGGATTGACACAAATTCCGTCAGATTTGGTAAAACCGTACCGTGTAAAAGAGTCTCCGGTTCAGTTTGAGTGCAAAGTCACGCAGATTATTCCGTTAGGAATGAAAGGCGGAGCAGGAAATTTAGTTTTGTGTGAAGTAGTGAAAATTCATATTCACGAAGCAGTTTTAGATGAAAATGGTGGTATTGATCAGCATAAAATTGATTTGGTTTCACGACTCGGAAATAATTGGTACTCAAGATCAAACCAAGGACTTTTTGAAGTACCAAAACCACTAACGACTTTAGGGGTCGGAGTAGATGCAATTCCGAATTTCGTCAAGGAAAGTCTGGTTTTTGACGGAAATGATCTCGGAAAATTAGGTAATATTGAAGCCTTGCCTACAACGGAAGAAGTTAGTATATTTGTGAAAGAAAATTTTTCAGTGAAAGGAGTTTTGAGCTCAGACGATCTGGAAAAAATTCATTTAGAAGCCAAAAAATATCTCAATAATGATGATATTTCATCGGCCTGGAAAGTGCTTTTAGCCAAAAAATAAGAATAGAAACAATAATTAATATAGACGAAGATGGAAGTTACAGGAAAAGTAAAAGTGGTTAATCCAGAGCAACAAGTTAGTGCTGCATTCAAAAAAAGAGAGTTGGTTGTTACTACAGACGAGCAATACCCTCAACATATTTTGATTGAATTTACTCAGGATAAGTGCGATTTGTTAAGCAGCTACAAGCAAGGTGAGGCTGTTAAAGTTTCTATCAATTTAAGAGGAAGAGAATGGGTTAATCCACAAGGAGAAACCAGATATTTTAATAGTATTCAAGGTTGGAGAATCGAAAGATTAGCTCCAGAAGGTCCTGCACAAACGGCTCCAATGCCAGCTGCAGAAGCTTTTGCTCCGGCAACAAACTTAAACGAAGACGAACCGGACGATTTGCCTTTCTAATAAGTTTAAATTCCAAAAAATATAAATTCCAAATTCCAAATCATTCTGTGTATTGGGATTTGGAATTTTTTATATTATGTAGACCTTTGTCAAAGTTTAAAACTTTGACAAAGGTTATCTAAGCGCTTGGAATTTGGGATTTTCAACATTGGAATTTAGATTTTTATTATTGGAATTTTTTATAAGATGTATTATTTATTTGAAGATATAGCTTTTCCTCCCGTTTCAGAAACCGATGAAGAAGGTATTCTGGCAATTGGTGGTGACTTAAATCCGGAAAGATTAAAGCTGGCTTACCAAAGCGGAATTTTCCCATGGTTTAATGAGGGAGAGCCTATTTTATGGTGGTCGCCAGATCCCAGAATGGTTTTGTTTTTGGATGAATTAATAATGTCCAAAAGCATGCGTAATATTTTGAACCGCAATCAGTTTAAAGTTACTTTTAATCAAAATTTTGAAGATGTAATTTCGAATTGTCAAAAAATAAAACGCGACGGTCAGGACGGAACCTGGATTTCAAACGAAATGATCGAAGCGTACTGCAAATTGCATGCAGAAGGAGTTGCAAAATCAGTTGAGGTTTGGCAAGATGAGGTTTTGGTTGGTGGTTTGTACGGAATTGATTTAGGAGATGTTTTTTGTGGAGAAAGTATGTTTTCAAAAGTTTCTAATGCTTCAAAAGTGGCCTTTATCGCTTTGGTAAACAAGTTAAAGAAAGAAAATTATAAGCTATTGGATTGTCAGGTTTATAATCCGCATTTAGAGAGTTTAGGCTGTCGCGAAATTGATCGTTATGAATTTATGTCTATTTTAAAAAGTAAGTAAAATGAGTGCAATTCATGTTGTAAAAGAAATTTATATCTATCCGATAAAAAGTTTGGCTGGAATTAGTTGTGAAAATGCTAAAGCAGAAGAAATGGGCTTTGAAAACGATCGTCGTTGGATGTTGATTGATGTCGAAAATCAGATGATAACACAAAGAGAGCATCGTATTATGAGTCAGTTTTATCCTCAGATTTCAGATGGAAAAATCAGCATTACTTTTAAGGATCAAAAACATGAATTCTCTATTGATGAAAATTTAGAAAATGCAATAAAAGTCAATGTGTGGGATGATAAAAGTGAAGTTGTTGAGGTAAATCAGACAACTTCAAAATGGTTCAGCGAACAATTAGGTTTTGAATGTAAGCTGGTTAAAATCATTAAAAATGGAGATCGCAAACATGAAAGCTCCCGATTAAAAGAAACTTTCAATGTCAGTCTTGCTGATGGATATCCATATTTGTTGATTGGTACAGAAAGTCTGGATTTTTTAAATGATAAATTGGCGGAAAAAATTACGATAAAAAGATTTCGTCCAAACATTGTAATCAGTACGCAAAAGGAACATGAAGAAGATGATCTTGATACTTTTAAAATCGGAGAAGTTCAATTTAAAAACATAAAGCCTTGCGGAAGATGTATTATGGTCAATAATAATCCTGCAAATGGTCGGTTGAAAAAAGAACCTTTAAAGACTTTAAGCAAATACAGAAATGTAAATAACTCCGTTTTATTCGGAACTAATATTGTGAGTTTGAATTCAGGAGTTATTAGCGTTGGTGATGCCGTTGTTTTTTAGAAATTTAACTTTGTAAAACCCCAATTTAGCGTATTAAAAAGTACCAATTCATTTTTTAAAGTTGGTAATTCTAAAATTAACTTGAGTGTTTCGTGCGCCATCATGGTTCCAATAATTCCCGGTAAGGTTCCTAAAACACCATTCAAATTACAATTTGGAACCTCTTTGGGATTTGGCATTTCAGGGAATAAATCACGCAGGTTTTTACTTCCCTTATAATTAAAAACAGCAACCTGACCTTCAAATTTTAAAATGCTTCCGTAGACTAAAGGTTTCTGAAATTCAACACAAGTATCGTTTACCAAATAACGGGTTGCAAAATTATCAGAGCCATCTACAATAACATCGTATTGCTGCATAATTGTTGAAGCATTTTCTAAAGTCAGTTTTTCGTTAATGGCTTCAACTTTAATTAATGGATTTAGTTTGGAAACAACTTCTTTTGCAACAAGCGATTTCTCTTGCCCAATTTCATTTTCGGTATATAATATCTGTCTGTGTAAGTTGTGAATCTCAATAGTATCAAAATCCATAATTCCAATAAAACCAACACCTGCAGTTGCAATATATTGTAAAATTGGACAGCCTAAGCCTCCAGCGCCAATGACCAATACTCTTGCTTTTTTGAGTTTTTCCTGTCCTTCATCGCCAATTTCGGGAAGGATGGTTTGTCGGTTGTAACGTAGAAATTCTTGTATGATGCTCATTTTTTTTTAAGTTTTAAAGTTTGAAAGTCGAAAGTCATAAAGTCAAAAGTTGGTAGACTTTATGACTTTCGACTTTCAGACCTTTGACTAAATGTTCTATCCCAATCCTTCCAGATTGGTTCGTAGCCTGATTTTTTTATGATTTGTGCTATTTCATTTGCAGAACGCTCATCACTGATTTCAAATTGTTCCAACGATTGTGGGTCAACAACATAACCACCCGGATTGGTTTTAGAACCGGCACTCATACTGGTTACGCCAATCGGAATAATATTGTTTCTGAATTTTTCGTTTTCACGAGTTGAGATTGAGATTTCGAGATCTTCATTCCATAAACGATAAGCGCAGATTAGTTGTGTCAAATCTTTGTCATCCATAATAAAATTAGGTTCGATAATGCCTTCAGCGGGACGTAATCTCGGAAATGAAACCGAATATTTCGTTTGCCAATATTTCTTTTGCAGATAATCTAAATGAAGTGCGTTGAAAAAACTATCGGTTCGCCAATCTTCTAAACCTAATAAAACGCCTAATCCAATTTTATGAATTCCGGCAGTTCCAATTCGGTCAGGAGTTTCTAATCGATAATCAAAATTTGATTTTTTTCCTTTCGTATGATATTTTTTGTAAACTTCCTGGTGATAGGTTTCCTGATACACCAATACAGAATAAACACCAGCTTCATGCAAACGTTCATAATCTTCAGTAGAAAGTGGTTGGACTTCAACAGAAATAATCGAAAATTGTTCTCGTATTAAAGCAATTGCATTCAGGAAATAATTAATGTTTACGGTGTAATTTGCTTCGCCGGTCACCAATAAAACATGATCAAAACCAACATTTTTTAATGCTTCAACTTCGAGTTTTATCTCTGCGTCTGTAAGTGTTTTTCGTTTGATTTTATTGTCTAAGCTGAAACCGCAATACGTACAAATGTTTTGGCATTCGTTGCTTAAATATAATGGCGCATACATTTGAATCGTTTTTCCGAAACGCTTCTTGGTTATTTCATGACATTGCTGTGCCATTTGCTCTAGATAGTTTTGGGCAATAGGAGAAATCAAAACTAAAAAATCATCTAGAGCTCGTTTTGTTTTTGCCAACGCACGTTCGACATCCTGAGAAGTTGTGTGGTATATTTTAGATTGAATATTATCCCAATTATATTGCTCAAATATTGCTTTAAATGTTTTCATTTGGATTGTGTTTTTTAACCGCAAAGTGCGCTAAGGATTACGCAAAGTTCGCAAAGCTTTGTGTTTTTTGTTTTTTGTTTTTTGTTTTGATGAAAAGTTCGCAAAGCTTTGCGAACTTTGCGTAAAACCCTTGCGAACTTTGCGGTTAAATTTATTCGTAAAGAAATGAAGTCAAAGGACTAGAAGCAATCGCATGATTTTGTTGATTCGCAATTTTAGCTTCAAAAGCTTTTCGTCCTGCAATAACGGCTTCTTTGAAAGCTTCAGCCATTAATTTTGGATTTCCGGCTACGGCAATTGCAGTATTGACCAAAACAGCATCGGCACCAATTTCCATTGCTTTTGCAGCGTCAGATGGAGAGCCAATTCCTGCATCAATAATTACAGGAACATTACTTTTTTCGATAATAATTTCCAGAAAATCAATAGTTTTTAATCCCTTATTACTTCCAATTGGTGAACCTAAAGGCATTACTGCCGTTGTTCCTGCACTCTCTAAATGTTTGCACAAAACAGGATCGGCATGAATGTAGGGCAATACAAAAAATCCAAGTTTTGCCAATTCCTCTGTTGCTCTTAAAGTCTCAATCGGGTCGGGCATTAAATATTTTGGATCCGGATGAATTTCGAGTTTTACCCAATTGGTTTCAAGTGCTTCTCTTGCTAATTGTGCTGCGAAAACAGCTTCTTTGGCATTTCTCGCTCCTGAAGTATTGGGTAATAAATTGATTTTGGGATGTTTTAAATGCGATAAAATAGCATCAGTATCCGTTTCGAGATCGATACGTTTTAAGGCCACTGTTACCAATTCACTTTCTGATGCCAAAATCGCTTCTTCCATTTGGATATTAGAACCAAATTTCCCTGTTCCCAAAAACAAACGCGATTTAAAACTTTTATCCCCAATATTAAACAATGACGTTTGCATATAATTTTTCGTTGAGTTGTTGAATTAATTTTTCTTTTTGATCACTTTCAGTAATCATTCCAGAAACTGCTATTCCGTGAATTCCGGTTTCCATTAGCGGGCTTATATCATTTAATGTGATACCGCCAATAGCGTAAACTGGAATCTGTATTTTACTATTCTTTATTTTTTGAAGAATGTTAAAATAGCCCGATAAACCTAAAATTGGGCTTAATTTTTCTTTTGTATTCGTAAATCGGAAAGGACCAAGCCCAATATAATCGCAACCATTTTTCACGTGATTTTGAATATCTTCAAAAGTGTTGGCAGTTCCGCCGATAATTTTTGTATTTCCTAAAATTGCTCTGGCTTCTGCGATATTCATGTCGCTTAAACCTAAATGCACGCCATCTGCAGCGATTTGTTGTGCGAGATATAAATTGTCATTTACAATAAAATTGGCCAGATATTCTTCGCATAAAAATTTTACCGCTTCCGCTAAAGCAAAAGTGTCTTTGGCTGTTTGATTTTTGAAACGCAGTTGTATCCAATCACATCCGGCATCTAAGGCGTGATGAATATTATACAATTGTTCTTCGATTGTTTTTCCTTGCGAAATGTATTGCAGTTTATTGTACATAGTGATATCCAATTAAAGTTGATGTTGAACTGAGGTATTTTTCTATGTAGGTTTTCGCATTTTTACAAGCTTCTTCCAAAGTTTGGTCTAATGCCAGATTTGCGGCTATTGCTGCTGATAAAACACAACCGGAACCGTGTTTTTCAAAACATTTTTTTTGGGAAGTGGCAAATTCAATAATTTCATTTTTTAAGAACAAACGATCCGTACCAATTTCCGATTCGTTATGTCCTCCTTTTAGTAAAATGTTGGTTGGAATTTCATTTTGGAGCCAGAATTTGTTTGGAACAAAACCGGGAAATAAAATTTCAATTTCATTGTAATTAGGCGTAATCAAATCAATTTTTGAAAGAATCTTATTAAGATCTGAATCATCTTCGACTTTCAAAAACTCGAATTTTGTTGTGGATTTTAAAACCGGATCCCAAACAATTTTAGTAGCTGAAGACAACAGTTTTATTGTCGAAAGAATTCGGTTTAGATAATGCAGGCTTGGCATAATCCCGATTTTTACCGTTTTGATTTTATAGCTTAGAAATAAGGTTTCAATAGAGCGGATTACAAAACTCAAATTGGTCCATTGAATTTCATAAAAGCCATCTTCTGTCTGAATTGTATTTGCCGTTACAACAGCAAAACCGGTCACCTGATGTTGCTCGAATGTTTTAACATCAGCTAAAACACCCGCGCCACCACAAGGATCAAATCCTGCTATGCTAAGTACGAATGGGCGATTTGCTGACATAATTTAAATTGTTTTACAGGGTTTTCACTATTCCAGATGCTTCCTAAAAGCGCGACATCATCAAAACCATTTTCAAGTGTTTTTTTGATGTTTTCAAGATCAATTCCGCCTAAAGCGATAACTTTTGTATTAAAATTTGTTTTTGATTTTAATTCCTCAAAAAGATCTTTTACAGGATAATATTCTTTCTTAGAAATGCTTTTAAAGACTGGACTTAGAAATGCATATTCGAAACCTTTTTCTAAAGAATTAAAATCTTCTATAGAGTGAGTTGACGTTGAATACCTACAAGGTTTTGAAAACCTTGCAGGAAAGTCATGAGAATCTTTTCTGTCTTTTTCAGAAAAATGAATTCGGTTAATTCCAAAATTTTCAGCCAATTGATGATGACTGTGCAAAACCAAATGAGATCGAAATTCTACTTTTATCTGATTAATAAATTCCACCATTTCAACTTCAGAAAACTCAGGTTTCCGAATATGGAGCAAAGACAATCCTTCCTCAAATAAAGAATTGATAATGCCAATTTCGCCAGAAATTGCAGAAGGATTTGTAATCACAATCATATCTTTTATCTTTACTCTTGATTCTTGACTCTATTTTCTACTAGATATAAATCTCTTTCCCCTGTTCAATAAATTCTTCTGATTTCTCCTGCATTCCTTTTTCTGCGGCAGCGACATCTCTAATTTCCTGAGATATTTTCATAGAGCAGAATTTTGGCCCGCACATGGAGCAGAAATGTGCCACTTTTGCGCCATCCGCAGGAAGTGTTTCATCATGAAATTCTCTTGCAGTATCAGGATCAAGCGATAGGTTAAACTGATCTTCCCAACGGAATTCGAAACGGGCTTTACTTAAAGCATTGTCTCGATATTGCGCACCTGGATGACCTTTGGCCAAATCCGCAGCATGAGCTGAAATTTTATAAGTGATTACACCATCTTTTACGTCTTTTTTATTGGGTAAGCCAAGATGCTCTTTGGGCGTTACATAGCATAACATCGCACAACCGTACCAGCCAATCATGGCAGCTCCAATTGCAGATGTAATATGATCATAACCTGGAGCAATATCCGTTGTTAATGGTCCAAGAGTATAAAAAGGCGCTTCGTTGCAATGCTCCAATTGCTTGTCCATATTTTCTTTAATCATGTGCATTGGCACGTGACCCGGCCCTTCAATAAAAACCTGAACATCATGTTTCCAGGCTATTTTGGTTAATTCTCCAAGCGTTTCTAATTCGGCAAATTGCGCAGCGTCGTTAGCATCAGCAATCGAACCCGGACGTAAACCATCTCCAAGAGAAAAAGCAACATCATACTGTTTCATGATTTCGCAGATTTCCTCGAAGTGGGTATATAAGAAGTTTTCTTTATGATGAAACAAACACCATTTTGCCATAATCGATCCGCCACGGGAAACGATACCTGTAACACGATCAGCAGTTAAATGAATGTAACGCAATAAAACTCCAGCGTGAATCGTGAAATACGAAACGCCTTGCTCGGCCTGTTCAATTAAAGTATCACGGAAAACTTCCCAGGTTAAATCTTCGGCAATTCCTTTTACTTTTTCCAATGCCTGATAAATTGGAACCGTACCAATTGGAACCGGTGAATTACGAATAATCCATTCTCTGGTTTCGTGAATGTTTTTCCCTGTTGACAAATCCATAATAGTATCGGCTCCCCAACGGCAAGCCCAAACTGCTTTTTCAACTTCTTCTTCAATGCTCGAAGTCACGGCGCTATTACCAATATTGGCGTTTATTTTGACCAAAAAATTACGGCCAACAATCATTGGTTCGCTTTCAGGATGGTTGATGTTGTTTGGAATAATGGCTCTTCCACAAGCAACTTCACTTCTAACAAATTCAGGAGTAATTTTGCTTTTTGGTGTATTTGCCCCAAAACTATGTCCGGCATGCTGGCATTGCATTGCCTTGGTTTGCTCGTTTAAAAGTTCAATGCGTTGGTTTTCACGAATCGCAATATATTCCATTTCAGGAGTTATGATTCCTTGTTTGGCATAATACAATTGCGTTACGTTTGCCCCTTTTTTAGCACGTTTTGGCTGATGTAAATATTCAAATCGAAGATGATTTAAGCTTTCATCTTTCAAACGGGTTTGACCATAATCAGAAGTTATTTCATTTAAAATTTCAACATCATTTCGATCGAGAATCCAGCTTTCGCGTAAGCGTGGCAATCCTTTTCGAATGTCGATTTCAATGTTTGGATCTGTGTAAGCACCTGAAGTATCGTAAACAGTTACAGGTGGATTTTTCTCAATTCCGCCATTCGAAAGTTTGGTGTCGCTTAAAATGACTTCGCGCATCGCAACTTTTATGGGATGAATTTCGCCATTGACGTAAACTTTTTTAGAATTCGGAAAAGGTGTTCTGGAAATTTGTTCTTCTGTTGTCATAGTTTTTTTGTTTCAAGTTTCAAGTTTCAGGTTTCAGGTTGATCTTGATTGTGTTGAATGTTAGATAAAATAATAGATGGTTCTGTAGAGGCGCAAAGCAGTGCGTCTTTTAAGCGTGCCTAAGTTGGAATTTGGAATTTATTTTTTGGAATTTATCCCGCTAGCTATTGGGACTATCCTCCCTGAGTAGCAGAAATAATCAGAATTTCGTCAGTTTCTTGTACGAGATGTTGGTTCCAATTGATCCTTGGAACAACGGTGTTGTTAATGGCAACGGCAATTCCGTTTTGTTTGTTTGGAATTTCGAGATCGAGCAATGATTGAACGCTTAGCGATTCAGCATTGAACTTTTTGATTTGTTGGTTGATTTTTAGTTCCATTCCTTTAGATTTAGTTTCTTGTAGAGACGCACTGCCGTGCGTCTCTACTTTAGGAATGGCTACAAAAACGCATAAAAATGCGCGCAGAAGTCATCTTACTTTTCCCTACGCTAGTATGAACTAGATCAGGTTCAGAGGGTAAAATCTCAGCCTGCTTATTTAGCAGACACCCCTAAAGTGTGAAGCAAATGTAATAAAATTTTGTTTGGTTGTTTGAAAAAGTTTCAAGTTTCAGGTTTCATGTTGTTTCTGAGAACTGAAAACTGAGGCTATTTACTTAGCTCTTTTCCAGCAATCTTCCGCGTGATCATTGACCATTCCGGTGGCTTGCATGTGTGCATAAATGACGGTTGAACCAACGAATTTAAAACCTCTTTTTTTTAAATCTTTACTGATTTCGTCAGAAAGTGGAGTAGTGGCCGGAGCATCTTTTGACGTTTTGAGATTATTTATAATTGGTTTTCCGTTGGTGTATTTCCAAATATAATCAGAGAAACTACCAAATTCGTCCTGTACTTTCATAAAAGCCTGAGCGTTGGAAACTGCTGCTTTTATTTTTAGTTTATTTCTGATAATTCCGGTATTCTGCATTAATTCCTCGACTTTATCTTCAGAATAATGCGCTATTTTTTTATAATCAAAATGGTCAAATGCATTTCTGAAATTCTCCCTTTTGTTTAAAATGGTAATCCAGCTTAATCCGGCCTGAAAAGTTTCTAAAATCAAAAATTCGAATAAGGTAGGATCGTCATAAACTGGAACGCCCCATTCTTCGTCATGGTATTTTTTATATAAATCGCTGGAAGTACACCAGCCACATCGAATTAAATCTTCGTTTTCCATTATTTACCAATTTGCCAATGGTACCCTTTTACGCTTGGTATATAGGCGGAATGGCCAATTATTATTAAATCATTATAGACTTTTCTGTTGTATTTAATGCCAATTGCTTTACCAGACATGAACATTTTATTGGCTTGAAATCGAACTTTCATTTTACCGTCTTCAAGTTCGGCATCAGATACTTTTTCTACAAGCCAGGTCGAACGCCATTTTACAGCTAGTTCATCATGAGCAGTTCTTGTAACACTTTTAACGAGTTTAACGGCTTCTTCCGGGATTTTAAAATTTTGGGTTAAATCTTTCTGACTCATGGTTTGACCGATTTTTGTGCCTGAAAATATTTTACGCAGATTAACAAAATTCATTAAGTCGTTTTCTTCTTTTTTTACCGGAACGAGAGCTTTTTCTGCTGTCGCTATTTTGGCAGCTGGCGTTTCTGGAGGTGTAATAGGTTTAGTAACAGTAAACGCTTTCTTTTGGTTAAGAGGAGAATTTTTATCGCCGTCTTTTGCAACTGCTATTTTAGCAGGAGTTGGATCAAGTGATTTTTGAGGAGCAGGTTTTAAAGAACTAACGGGGTATACTTTATCGTTAGGTTGCTTTTTGTCGTCGCTGCCACAGCTATAAAGGAGGCAGCTTATTGAAAATAGTAATATTACATTAGTTTTTTTCATAACAATAATTTTTTAGTCCTTATGAGAAATGTCTCCTTCCAAATATTTTTTAATCAAATGATGTCCTGCGTAAATTAATGGTGTCAATAAAATGGCTATAGATAATTTAAAGGTATAGCCTATCAATGCTGATGAAAGAAATGTATCAAAGTCAATTTTTCCCGGTAGCCAGAATGCTATTCCAAGTACAATAAACGAATCAAATAATTGCGAAATTACAGTTGATCCTGTCGTTCGAAGCCATATTTTTTTATCTCCTGTTCGGTTTTTAAAGAACCAAAATATACTCACATCTATAAGCTGCGAAACCATAAAAGCTATAATACTTCCGACTATAATCCACATACTTTGTCCAAAAACAGCCTGAAATTGTTCGTCATTAACGGGACTTATTCCTTTTGCTGCCGGAATTACAATGGCCATAAATAAAATTAAAAAGGCATATGCAATTAAACAAGCCGTGATAAAAGAGAGTTTTTTTACTCCTTTTTCTCCAAAATATTCATTTATTAAATCGGTTGTCAGGAAAACCACTGGCCATGGTAAGATACCAATACTCATTACAAACGGTCCAATCTGAATTAATTTTCCTCCAATAAGCTCCGCGACAACTGCATTTGTTATAAAAATTCCAGCCAGAATTACAAAGACAATTTCTTTTTTGGTTTTGAACATAAATACGTACTATAAAATCTGATACTTCAAAGTTAACTATTTTATGCCGAAAATAGATTTAATATTCTTCACCAAGTGATAACTCCTCTTCTTCTTTTTCTTTTTCAAAACTTGCTCTCATATGATCACCATTCAGGGTTTCATTGATGATAAGAGCATATGTTTTCTCCGGATCTTCTTCAATACTTATTGTTTTTATTGGAGCGGTAGTATAAGCCAAAGGATTTATTTTTTTGTTTTCGTTTAAAAAAGCAATGGTGTATAATTGCTTTTTGACAGCTTTTGTCTCATCATTTTTTCTTTGAATTTGATAAAAGTAAAACGAAATTTCATGATTGTCTTTTTCTACAATTTGCTTTTTTAATAAAGTAATAGAGTCCTTTTTAGAAAGATTTTGAAAATTTACAACAGCCGATTTTGCAATCTCATCATCGGTAAAATGTATTAAATCTTTTTTGTTTTGATTCAATAACAAATTGATGGTAATGAATTGCGTTTTAGGATCGTTTAAAAAACCTTCAATTTCGGTTGTATTTAGTGCGTTATGTGTGATTCCTAATCGGGCTAATTCTATATTTAATTCTGGAATATCAAGATTTTTTATTTTTTTCAGCACTTCTTTTACAGCCGTATCATCGGCATAATTATAGATTAGATTAGTGTAATTTATCAAATCCGTTAATGATCTGGATGATTCAGAATAAAAAGCTACTTCATCTTCTGCGGTTGCTGCCTCTTGTGTTGCTTTGTTTTTTTCGTTCCAGCTGGCCACTCTTTTATATTCGAGTTTTGTGTTGGTCAGGATTATTTTTTTAAATGCTTTTAACTTTTTGACCGAAATCAATTTTTTCTCTAATAATGAATTGCAAAAGCTTATGATTGGTTTGTTGTATTCTTTAATACTATAATATTGAAAAATTTCAGGAAACAATTCTTTACTGTTTTCAGGATCTCTTTCAAAAGTATAAAAGAGGCTTCCAATCTCATATTGTAAATCGGAAATAGGTAAATCGTACTCTAGTAATTCATTGATTTTTTTGTAAGCAGCTTTTGATTTTTGATGCGAAATACTTTTTAAAATACTAATCTGCACATCCGTTTTAGTCGATTCTTTTTTATAATAATTCTCTAGGTAAGGAATTACTCTTTCATCTTCTGTTTTTCCAATTTTTTCCAATAATGAAGTTATAGCATCCGTTTCACTTTCTTTAAATTTAAAAGTGTTGATGAAGTTGGTAATCGCTTCAAAATCTTTTTTTGTGATATCAAGATTATCAATCGTGTTTAAGGCCGAATAACGAATGGTGTCTTTTTCGCTTTTAGCATCTTCGATAAAAAGCTTTACTTTGTCTTCAGCATTATCCGTTTTGATATTGTCAACCAGATCTAGTGAGTTAAAGGTTTTTTCTATGAAAGGATCATCATTTTTATAGTTTTTCTCAACCAGCGTATTTAGTAGATAATAGGTGTTGTTTTTGTAAAGCACTTTGTATTTAACGGCCTGAGTCGCATTTGGCTTAGAAACCAAAGCATTAATAGTGTAACTATTTTGGTCTTTGTTAAAAGTGGTACTTTCAGATAAAAACTCATAATTGTCTTTTTTGTCAGCAATAATTTCATCCCATAACGACTGTGAAAATCCTTTTTTAAGAAACAATTCAGGGCTTAATAAGGAAGTTGCAGTGGTGTAACTTTCATCATCTTCTGCTTCAAAATAATTTTGCTCCGGATCACTTTCATATTGATTTAGAAATTCTTTTTTAAGCATACGCTGAACAGAATCAATAGATAATGTTCTTTCGTATTTAGGGAATTTATGATACGCTAATTTGATTTTTCTACCCGTTTCAGAATTGAATGCCTGAAACTGATTTACGACCTTAAATGCGTTTTTCGTCTCGCGTTTGTTTTTATTTAATTTTAAAAATAGATTTTCATTTTCCTTTTCAGGAATTTCTATTTTATAATTTGCAGTTGAATCTACTAAAACTTTCGATTTAGATTTATAATCAAATGGAGTAAGTACAAATGAATTAAAAAATCGATTTGTATTCGCGTCAGATGTATTAACAGAACCCAATAAGTAATATTTGTTGCCAGAAATAATTGTTTTTAATTTAATATTTCGGTCGCCAATTTTAGAGGATGAAACAAAAGAATTGTCTATTTTATTATATTTCGTTGCTGTAGAATCTTGATTTTGCTGGAGATAAAACTGATAATGAATTTGCTTTTGCTCATATTCAGAGTTTTCAAGAAAACTGGTATCATTTAGGGTCTTCTCTCTTAAAAAGTAGAATCCTTTTTCCTGATTATCGTAAGCTTGAATATCAATATTAGTACCTTTTTCGGCACTGTTTCCAAAGACGAAATTGAATGATGGAATTTCAGCTTCAAAACCTCCTTTCAGAGGTTTGATCTTTTCCCATTCGTTTTTAAAAGGTTTGATTTTAATATTTTCGAAAACTTCATTTTCATATTGGCGAACATAATTTGCAGGTCCGGTCATTGCAATAGAAATGATTTCTAAAGGCGTAATATAAAATTTAGAATGTTGAGCGTTTCCTGTTTTCGTAATGTTTTTTATGTCATAACTAGCATAATTAGCTTGTTCAGCATATTTTTTCTCAATAATATCTCCCGCAATCTTTTCAAAAAATAAACTATCCAAGGATTTCGGATTATAAGTAACATCAGTGTTTTTTAGGAAATAATTTAACGGAATTCTTTTTATCGTAATGGCACCACCGTTGGTGAAATCCGGAGAGCCCATATTTTCGTTTTCTTCAATAGTAGTTTTGTATAATGGCAGTTGTACCATTTTATCTTTGGTGTTAGAAACAGTAAAGTTAGGATTAGGGAAATAAGCTTCAATAGTTTTCTTCTGGTTTTTTCCGCTTTCGGTAAAAGTGTCAATTATGGGTTTTACTGTATAACCTTTTTGTCGCAAAAGTGTAATTATACCGTCATTTCCTGCGAGATGCGCCGCACCAACTGCTGAAAATAAACTGCCTGTTTTTGCAATAGAATCAATGCTCTTGGTCATTACTTTGTTGCGATTAACAATAAGCGCATCATGTGCCTTTTTTGAAAATATTAATTTATAGATTGAGTCAAGCATTATAATGTCTTTCTCTCTGTAATATTCTTTTAGAACTTCTTGAGGATTTCTATTTTTTAAGATTTTTACAAGAGCAAGTTTGTTTTCTTCTT
Organism: Flavobacterium sp. LC2016-12; assembly: GCF_015351595.1. Taxonomy (GTDB): domain Bacteria; phylum Bacteroidota; class Bacteroidia; order Flavobacteriales; family Flavobacteriaceae; genus Flavobacterium. Next base: position 118,709 of record NZ_JADKPT010000013.1, read on the forward strand.
TTGGTTTTGCGTCTTCATCAATGATCTGTAATATTGAAAGCATTGATTCTTTTGCATCTTCAAGACCTACGATTTTCTTTTTGTATTTCTTTCCTGTTTGAAAAATAAACATGTCTAATACAGTATCTTCCTGAAAATCTGCCTGATCTCCTTCGGCTCCGGATAACATATTTCTGAAGTACTTACCATTGTCATTAATAAAAATAGTCTGAATATTTTCTTTTGTTGTGGGGAACAAATAGAATTCGGTATAAAACTTTTTATAAGAATTGAAATCATTACTTTTCATCAAATCATTCAAATCTCCCCAAGTTTCAGGATTGCTTTCATTGGCTACAATATCTGACCCCAGAAGATTGGTGAAAAACGAATCAGATAAATGAAACGAAATTTTATCATTAACATGCATAGTCCCGTAGATATAGGATTTTTTGGTTAAACCGTTGCCGGATATTTCCCAAAATAAACTTTTGTTTTGTGCCTGAAGGACTGAACTTATTAATAATGAGATGTAAAGTAATTTTTTCAAGAGGGTTGGTTTAGTGGTTTAGCTAAACAAATATAAAATAGATTACGGTCTTTTCGTTTATGAATATTGCTTTTTCTTTGCTTTTTATAAGGTATTTTCTTAAAAATCAGAATTTGTTTTAAAATCTGGAAAGTTTCTAAAATAGCTCTTTTTTAAGACTATTGAATTTGTTCTTGATTGCTAACTTTTAGGTATTTTTGAAGTTATAATAACTTATTGCTTTCTGCGTACTGGAAAAGCATAAAAAATCATCTCAATTTTTCTTATATATGGCAACAAATGCTACTAATTTTTTAATAAAGAAATGGACAGGATCTTACGGGGGAGTTCCTGCTTTTAATGAATATAAAGTTTCAGATTTTAAACCGGCACTTGAATTTGCTATTCAGGAAAAACTAGATCAAATTGATGCTATAGCAAATAATTTAGAAGAAGTTAGTTTTGAAAATACAATTGTCGCTTTAGAACTTGCTGGCAAAACACTTAATCAGGTTCAAACCGTTTTCGGAATTTACAGATCTAATTTGAGCAGTCCCGAGTTTAATGATGTAGATACAGAAATGTCTCCAAGATTAGCAGAGATTAATAATAAAATGTATCAGAACAAGAAATTATTTTCCAGAATCGAAAAATTGTATAAATCTGATACAAAGGGAAAATTAAATGAAGAACAACAACGTCTGGTTTGGCTGTATTATACAGATTTTGTTCGGGAAGGAGCAGAGTTGAATGAAGTTGATAAAGAAGAAGTGGCTAAAATTAATCAGGAACTTGCAGGGCTTTTTACGCTTTTTAGTCAAAAGTTATTGGCAGAAGAAAATGATCAGTTTCTGGAATTGCGATCTGAATTGGATTTGGATGGCTTACCGGAAGCATTTAAAAATGCTGCCATCGCCGAAGCAAAAGAAAGAGATTTAAATGTTTTGGCATGTATTGGGAATACGAGATCTTCAATTGAACCATTTTTGACTTTTTCAAATCGTAGAGATTTAAGAGAAAGAGCTTTTGATATTTTTGTAAAGCGGGGAGATAACAAAAATGAAAGCAATACGAATGCAACACTTGTGTCTATTTTGCAATTAAGAGCCAGAAAAGCTAAAATTTTAGGCTTTGATAATTTTGCCCAATGGAGTTTGTCCAATAAAATGGCAAAAGAACCACAGAAAACATTAGACTTAATGGAATCTGTTTGGAAACCCGCTGTCGAAAAAGTAAAAAATGATGTTTCATCGATGCAGGAAATGGTGGATCAGGAAGGCGGGAATTTTAAAATTCAGCCTTGGGACTACCGTTATTATGCTGAAAAAGTTCGTAAAGCAAAATATGATTTAGATCAAAACGAGTTAAAACCGTATTTGCAGTTAGAAAATTTACGTGAAGGAATGTTTTGGGTTGCAGGCGAGTTATTTGATTTAGGTTTCAAACAAGTTTTTGATGTTCCGGTTTATCATCCAGATGTTAGAGTTTGGGAGGTTAATAATAAAGGTACTGGAAATCCTATCGGTTTATGGTATTTTGATCCTTATGCGCGCCAGGGAAAGCGCTCTGGGGCCTGGATGAACTCACATCGAAAACAGCAAAAAATAAAAGCTAATGTGCTTCCTATTGTTTCTAACAATTGCAATTTTATTAAAGGTGCGGCAGATGAGCCTGTTTTGATTTCATGGGATGATGCCACTACTTTATTTCATGAATTTGGTCATGCATTACACGGATTATGCTCAAATGTTATCTATCCTAGTTTAAGCGGAACTGCTGTTGCAAGAGATTATGTTGAATTTCCGTCACAGTTGCTGGAACATTGGCTGGCCACTCCGGAAGTATTAAATAAGTTTGCGCTGCATTATAAAACAAATCAGCCACTACCCGCTGTATTAGTTGAAAGGCTTGAAAAAGCGGCTAATTTTAATGAAGGTTTTGCGACAGTAGAAACAATTTCAAGTTCTTTTGTTGATATGAAATTGCACTTAACAACAGACATTATTGATCCTTATAAATTTGAAAAAGAGATTTTAGAAGAAATTAATATGCCGTCTGAAATTGTTATGCGACACAGAATTCCGCAATTTGCACATATATTCTCAAGCGATGGATACGCAGCCGGATATTATAGTTATTTATGGGCTGATGTTATTAATGCAGATGCGTACGAAGCATTTTTGGAAGGAAAAGGACCTTATGATAGAGAAATTTCAAAACGACTTTATGATACGGTTTTAAGTGTTGGAAATACTATTGATAACGAAAAAATGTATGAAAATTTTAGAGGAAAAGCTCCGGAATCAAATGCTTTAATGCGGGCTAGAAATTTCCCGACAGTCTAGAATTAAATTGATAAAAATAAAAAAGCCCGAATAAATGAATATTCGGGCTTTTTATATTGAAATAATATATTAACCTAAAGTAACTCTTTTGAAACCTGTAATTTCAACGTTGTATCCTTTAACATAATCACCAACTTTTTTACTGTCATCTTTGATGAAGTTTTGATCAAGTAAAGCTTTTTCCTGATCTAAAGTAGTGTTATCAGAGATGAAACGTTGTACTTTTCCTGGAATAATTTTGTCCCAAATTTGCTCTGGTTTACCTTCAGCTTTTAATTCAGCTTTAGCATCTTCTTCAGCTTGTTTTAAAACTTCTTCAGTTAATTGAGAGAAAGAAATATATTTAGGAACATTTTTTAAAGTTTTTCCTAAACGTTTTGCTTCTTCATTATCCTTTTCGATTACAGCAATACGAGCAGCAAGTTCAGATTCAACGAAAGCAGGATCAAAATCTTTGTAAGATAATGTATCAGCTCCCATAGAAGCAACTTGCATAGAAACATCTTTAGTTAAAACGTCAGCGTTAGGAATTGCAGCAGAAATTGCAGTTAATGCAGCAATTTTGTTAACGTGAACATAAGATCCAACAAAAGCACCTTCTAAAATTTCAAAACCACCGATTTCGATTTTTTCTCCGATAACTCCAGTTTGCTCGATTAATTTTTCAGCAACAGTAATTCCGTTGAAATCTGAAGCTAAGAATTCTTCTTTAGTAGAGAAGTTAATAGCTCTTTCAACTAATTCTTTAGCCAAAGTTACGAAAGCTTCATTTTTACCTACGAAATCAGTTTCGCAGTTTAAAGTGATGATAGCTCCTTTAGTATTGTCAGCATTGATAAAAGAAACAGCAGCTCCTTCAGAAGACTCACGGTCAGAACGGTTAGCAGCAACTTTTTGTCCTTTTTCTCTAAGGTTTTGTATAGCTTTATCGAAATCTCCGTCAGCTTCAACTAAAGCTTTTTTACAGTCCATCATTCCGGCACCTGTAGTTTGTCTTAATTTATTTACGTCTGCAGCAGTAATTGTTGCCATAATATTTTGAATTTTAATGTTAAAAGTAAAAATTCCATCTTTTAAATTCTAAATTCCAATTTTATTAAATTATCAACATAACGTTTTTAATTTGTGGTTGGATTTTAGAATTTAAAATTTGGAATTTAAATTTGATTTATTCTTCAGTTGCAGGAGCAGCAGCTTCAACAGCTGGTGCAGCCTCTACAGCAGGAGCAGCTTCAGCAGCAGCTTCTTCAGTAAAAACTTCAGTCTCTTTATCAGAACCTCTGTCAGAAAGACCTTCGATTACAGCAGCAGTTACTAAAGATAAAATTTTGTCAATTGATTTAGAAGCATCATCATTTGCAGGAATAACGTAATCAACCTCTCTTGGGTCAGAATTCGTATCAACCATTGCGAAAACTGGAATGTTTAATTTTTGTGCTTCTTTTATTGCGATGTGTTCAGCTTTGATATCTACTACGAACAATGCTGCAGGTAGTCTAGACATATCAGCAATTGAACCTAAGTTTTTCTCTAATTTAGCACGTAGACGATCAACTTGCAAACGCTCTTTTTTAGATAACGTCATGAAAGTACCATCTTTCTTCATTTTATCAATAGAAGACATTTTTTTAACTGCCTTTCTGATAGTTACAAAGTTAGTTAGCATTCCACCAGGCCATCTTTCAGTGATATAAGGCATGTTTGCAGCTTTTGCTTTATCAGCAACGATGTCTTTTGCTTGTTTTTTGGTAGCTACGAATAAGATTTTTCTACCTGATGCAGCGATTTTTTTCAAAGCTTCATTAGCCTCTTCAATTTTTGCTGCAGTTTTATATAGATTAATAATGTGAATACCATTACGCTCCATATAAATGTAAGGAGCCATGTTTGGGTCCCATTTTCTAGTCATGTGTCCGAAGTGAACACCTGCTTCTAGTAAGTCTTTTACTTCTATTTTGTTTGCCATTTTTGTACTAGTTTACGTTCTGTTGATTAGCAATGTATAAATGGCGGTTTCCCAGGCTTTATACATTTAGATGCTAAACTATTTCCTACCTCGATAGGAGAGCAACAACAACTGTGTTTTTTAATTTCAATAAATAATTGATCGTGTCTTGTACCAAATGTACAAGACAGGTAATATTAACGTTTAGAGAATTGGAATCTCTTACGAGCTTTCTTCTGACCGAATTTCTTACGTTCAACCATTCTTGGATCTCTTGTTAATAAACCTTCTGGTTTAAGGATAGCTCTGTTTTCAGCATTTACTTCGCACATAACACGTGCTAATGCCATTCTTACAGCTTCTGCCTGACCAGTTGAACCACCTCCGTAAACGTTTACTTTTACATCAAAGTTGTTTACATTTTCTGTCATAGACATTGGTTGTAAAACTTTGTATTGTAAAGTTGCAGTTGGAAAGTAAGTTGCGAATTCTTTTTTGTTTACAGTGATTTTTCCTGTTCCTTCAGAAACATATACACGTGCAACAGCGGTTTTTCTTCTACCGATTTTGTGAATAACTCCCATTACTTAAGATCGTTTAGGTTAACAGTTCTAGGTTTTTGAGCTCCGTGAGTATGCTCAGCACCTACAACAACATTTAGATTTCTAAAAAGTTCAGCTCCTAATTTGTTTTTAGGTAACATTCCTTTTACAGCTTTTTCTACTAATAATGCAGGGTTTTTAGATTGCAATACTTTAGCAGTTAAAGTTCTTTGTCCTCCTGGGTAACCTGTATGACGCATGTAAATTTTGTCATTCATTTTTGTACCTGTAAGGTTAATTTTTTCTGAGTTGATAACAATTACGTTATCTCCACAGTCAACGTGCGGTGTGTAACTTGGTTTGTACTTACCTCTTAAGATCATCGCAACCTTTGAAGCAAGACGTCCTAAGTTATGCCCTTCAGCATCAACAACAATCCACTCTTTAGTTACAGTGGCTTTGCTAGCTGAAATTGTCTTGTAGCTTAATGCGTCCATAATATTATTTTAATTAAACATTCCATCCCCAATAAAGGGGATGCAAAAGTACAATTAATTATTTTAAAACCAAATACCTGAAAAGAATATTTTATCTGTTGAAAATCAGGCCTTCAGTTTTCTATTTAAAACAATAAAAAAAAACCACCTTCACAATAACGCGAAGGTGGTTCAATATTTGGATTTGTTTTGTTAAACAATAAATATATTTGCGATGTCTACAACTTGTTGTGTTGTAAGCGGCTCATCATAAGCTTCTGATCCTGCGGCAGCTCCAAATAAACTGGCTGTATTATAACCAGCCTGCATGGTAACGCCTTCACCATCGTATACGGCTTGTGTGGCTGCGGGCATTCCGGAGCCTCTCTCAGCATTCGAAATCCAGCCTTTTAGTCCGCGTAATCTTCTTACTTCTGATGCGTGGCGTGCTTCAACAGAATGAATCTGTAAAGCTGCGGTTAATAAATCAGGAGTTGTAATTAAATTGGCAGCTTGTCCTTTATAAGCTCTCACGCCTGTGTCTTCAAACGCTTGTGCCAATGCCAAAAAGGTGGGGTAATCTCCAAAAGGATCAAATGCTCCTCCAACAGTAAAGTCAAAAGTAGGTTTCGGAACGAAGTTTGCACTCATTGTTCCTCCTAATCCTGCAATTAAAAAAGAAACGTGATCAGCTTCGTGAGCCGCAATCTGCTGAAAAACTTTTAAATCACGTCCACCGTTTTCAGATGCTGGAATTACTCCGGAATCTAGTGCCATTGCATAAAATTCGTTTTCAAGATATTCTAAAGTCAGGGCAAATTGTAAGGCCCCAATTGGTGTTGCTGGTGTGGCGGTTATATCTGCAGCTAGTGCTTTGTTGGCAAAAGCGGAAAGCCCGAAAGGAATTGCTGCGAATGCTAAATTTTTTCCAATATTTCCAAACTGTGAAAAACTGTCTCTTCGGGAACCAGTGCTATTCATTAAGCTATCATCAGTGAAGGTTTCTAAAAATTTTAAGATATTCATAATTTCTAAGTTTTAGCTGGTTAGGATTAAGGTAAATATTTGGCAGTAAATTTTGTGGTAATAAAGCCTCCGGCAATTGGCAGGATTTTAGAAGGATCCTGGGCTACATCCAGACCAGTTGATGTGTTGATAATATCATCACCTGCAAAATCGCTTGAATTTGGATTAATTAGACTTCTTATTGCTGAAGCGTGTCTGGCTTCTACTGAAACAATTTTACCAGCTAATAATAAGTAGTCTGGACTTTTAATTAATTTCCCGGCTCCGTTATAAGCGGCCACCCCTGTATCTTCCAAAGCTTTTGCAGTTGCAAGAACTTCAGTACGACTATTAAAATTCATGGATCCATAATTGAATGCCAGAGAAGGAAGTAATTGTGAACTCGGGTCAGGAAGTGCTCCGGTCAATGCGGCTTTAAAAAAATCTCTGTGAACTACTTCGTGATGATACAAATCGGTCAGAACCTGACGTTCGATATCATTAAAAGTAGTATTGAAATTTGAGGAGTTTACAACTTTAGTGTAAAAATCAGCTTCTAACTGTTCTAAGGCATAGGCATAGGTCAGAACTCCAAAATCTCCAGAGCCTAAATCAAATACTCCATTTTTTATTCCGGGCAGAGTATTATCCTGCATGTTATTGTCATCATTATCATTATCGCTGCAGCCAGCTAAAACCAAACCTGCGCCAACTAGTGTTAAGCCGCTGAGCTTTAGAAAGCTCCTTCTGTTATTCAATGAAGGGTCAACTTCATGAATTTTAACTTCGTTTTTCATAATCAAGGTCTTTTAAAAGGTTAATAACATATATTTAGGTATTAACGAGATTTAAAGACATCCGGTTTTTAAAAAGCCAATGTATTTTTTAATTTTTCTAAAAAGCCTTATAATTTTAAATACTGGTAGGCCTTTTTTGTTTTATTTTAGGTAATTCTACTATATTTGTATTAATTACATAAAATTTTAATAGATGAAAGCTAAAGCAACTCTAAAACAAATTGCGAAAGAACTTGGTGTTTCTGTATCTACGGTGTCTAAGGCGTTGAATGATAGCCCGGAGATTAGTGAGCAAACGAAGGTGAAGATTAAGGAGTATGCCAAACTCAAAAATTATAAGCCTAATGTTATTGGTCTGAATTTGAAGAATCGTAAAACCAAAACAATCGGTGTAATTATACCTAATATATTAAATTCCTTTTTTGCAAAGGTTTTTAGCGGTATCGAGAAAGTAGCCGATAAAAAAGGATATAATGTAATTACCTGTATTTCGAACGAATCTTTAGAGAAAGAAATTCATACACTTGAAATGTTGAGTAACGGAACTATTGACGGATTTATTCTTTCTGTTTCTGAAGAAGCTCAGAAATTACAAGATTACAGTCATTTTTCTGCTATTATTAATGACGGAACGCCGATTGTAATGTTTGACCGAATTGCTGATGAAGTCGAATGTGATAAAGTTGTAGTAGATGATTTTGATTCAGCTTTGAATTCAACACAGCATTTAATCAATTTAGGATGCAAAAATATCGCTCTGATTTCTTCAGTAGATAATTTAAGTGTTGGGAAATTAAGAGCTGATGGATATTTAAAAGCTTTGGCTGATAATAATATTCCGGTAAATGAAAAAATCATTCTTCGTACCGATTCTGAAGACGATATGAAGAGTAAGATTGACGCCATTTTTGACAATAAGATTGATGCGATTTTTGCTTTGGATGAAAATGATTCAGTTGCCGCTTTAAGAGTGAGTTTGAAAAAAGGATACAGAGTTCCGGAAGATATTTCGATAATTGGTTTTGCAGATGGAATTTTAGCTTCAAGACGTTTATCACCAAGTTTAACAACGGTTAGTCAACACGGAATTGAAATTGGAGAAGTGGCTGCCAAAAAACTAATTGAAAGACTGGAAGAGTCTGAAGATGAAACTTCAGATTATGAAACAATCGTCATCAAAACAAAATTGAAAGAACGAGAATCGACAAGAAAAGCTTAATCAAAAATATACCATAAAAAAAGGACTTTTCGAAAGAACAGTCCTTTTTTTATGGAGAGATAAAATCTAAAATCTAAAATCTAAAATCTAAAATCTAAAATCTAAAATCTAAAATCTAAAATCCCTTAATGCGCGGCCAACCAATCTGCACCCATACCCAATTCAACATCCAAAGGAACACTCATCATAAAAGCATTTTCCATTTCATGTTTAATCATCGGCTGTATTTTTTCTAATTCGTCGTTGTGCACATCAAACACAAGCTCATCATGAACCTGAAGTAGCATTTTAGATTTCCAGTTCTCTTTTGTTAGTTTTTTATGAATGTTGATCATGGCAATCTTAATCACATCGGCAGCACTTCCCTGAATTGGCGCGTTAACAGCATTTCGTTCCGCGGCACTTCTCACGACAGCATTTGCCGAATTGATGTCCTTTAAATAACGGCGACGACCTAAAATCGTTTGAACGTATCCGTTTTCACGTGCAAATTCAATTTGTTCATTTATATAAGATCTTAATCTTGGATACGTTTTATAGTATGCCTCGATTAATGCCGAACTTTCGCTTCTTGATAATGAAGTCTGATTGCTCAATCCGAAAGCAGAAACACCGTATATAATTCCGAAGTTTACTGTTTTTGCATTGCTTCTTTGTTCGCGTGTTACTTCATCTAAAGGCACATCAAAAACTTTTGAAGCCGTTGCCTTATGAATGTCTTCTCCATTTTTGAAAGCCGCGATCATATTTTCTTCGCCACTTAAAGCAGCGATAATTCTTAATTCTATTTGCGAGTAATCGGCAGAGATTAAAGTATGGTTTTCATCTCGTGCAACGAAAGCTTTACGAATCTGGCGACCTCTTTCTGTACGAATCGGAATATTTTGCAAGTTCGGATTATTAGAGCTCAAACGACCTGTAGCGGCAACAGTCTGCATATAATCGGTATGAACACGTAACGTTTTCTTGTCTACTTGTTCTGGCAACGCCAAAATATAAGTACTTTGTAATTTTACCATTTGACGCCAGTCCAGAATTTCTTTTATAATTGGATTATCGTTGGCTAAATACATTAAAACATCTTCGCCAGTAGCATATTGACCGGTTTTGGTTTTCTTTTGTTTGGCGCCACCAATTTTCATTTTATCAAATAAAATATCTCCTAATTGTTTTGGAGAAGCCAAATTGAATTTCTCGCCTGCAGTTTCGTAGATTTTTTGTTCCAAAGATTTAATCTCAACCTCCATTTCGGTCGACATTTGTTTCAGAAAATCGACATCCAAACGAATTCCTTCTGTTTCCATAGCAGCTAAAACAGTCACTAATGGAATCTCGATTTCATCAAATAACTTTTTGGTTTCGGTTTTATCTAATTCAGTTGTAAAGAGTTCTTTTAATTGAAAAGTAACATCAGCATCTTCAGCAGCATATTCTTTTATATCTTCAAGCGCTACATCGCGCATTGTAATTTGATTTTTTCCTTTTTTACCAATTAAAGTTTCAATTGATTTTGGAGAATATTTTAAATACGTTTCAGATAAAATATCCATATTATGACGCATATCCGGATTGATCAGATAATGTGCAATCATCGTGTCAAAAAGTTTTCCTTTTACGTTGATGCCATAATTAGAAAGGATTTTTAAATCATATTTTAAATTCTGACCTATTTTTTCGATGTTTTCATTCTCAAAAAACGGTCTGAATTTCTCGATTAAAGTATGTGCTTCTTCTTGGCTTTCCGGAAACGGAACATAAAATCCTTTTCCTTTTTCATAAGAAAATGCAATTCCAACCAACTCAGCATGCAAAGCATCTAAACCTGTAGTTTCGGTATCAAAACAAACTGAAGCCTGGTTTTGTAAGTTTTGTAAAAGCAATTTTATTCCTAAATCACCCTGAATAAGCTGGTAGGAGTGAGGTGTGTTTTCTAAAGTATTGTAGAATGAAGTTCTTTCAGTTTCTGTCCCTTCATCTGAACTTCCTCCACCAAAAAGATCAAACTGATCTTCATTTTTAGGTTGTGGTTTTTTGTACAATTTAGCATCAGAAGCTGGAGCTGCAGAAGTAGCTAATTCATTTCCGCCACCAACTTTAAATAAATTGTCAAATTGTTCTGCCATTCTTCTGAATTCTAATTCCTGAAAAATAGCATCTGTTTTTTCAATATCAGGACGCGAAAGTTCGTAATCATCTTCATTAAAAGTAACATCGCAGTCGCAGATAATAGTAGCCAGTTTTTTAGATAAAATTCCTTTTTCTTTGTTGGCTTCGATGTTTTCTTTCATTTTTCCTTTTAGTAGATGTGTGTTGTCTAAAAGGTTTTCCATCGTACCAAATTCTTTCAGGAATTTTTTGGCAGTAACTTCTCCAACGCCTGGTAATCCTGGGATATTATCCACGGCATCTCCCATCATTCCAAGAAAATCGATTACTTGTTCCGGTCTTTCGATTTCAAATTTTGCTAAAACTTCAGGTACGCCCCAAATTTCTATTCCATTACCCATACGGGCTGGTTTGTACATGAAAATGTTTTCTGAAACCAATTGAGCAAAATCTTTATCAGGAGTAACCATAAAAACTTTGTAGTTTTCTTTTTCTGCTTGTTTAGCAATTGTTCCAATTAAATCATCGGCTTCACAACCTTCTATTTCAATAATCGGTATGTGCATTGCTCTTAATAATTCCTGAATATAAGGTACAGCAATTTTAATCGCTTCCGGAGTAGCGTCACGATTGGCTTTATATTCGACAAACATTTCGGTTCTTACGTGGCTTCCGCCTTTATCAAAAGCAACGGCCAAATGGTCTGGTTTTTCACGTTTAATAACATCCAAAAGCGAATTCATGAACCCCATGATCGCTGATGTATCCATTCCTTTTGAGTTAATTCGCGGGTTTTTTATAAAGGCATAATAACCACGAAAAATTAGCGCGTAAGCATCGAGAAGAAAAAGACGTTTTTGAGTTGACATAAAAAAAATATTAGTCTGTAAAAATAAACAATTGGGTTCTCAAAAATTAAACTAAAAAGATTTTTTTTCCACCATATAAGTGATATAAGTTTATTTTGATATTCGAGGCTATCTTATATGTCCTGCGATAGTTTAATCAAGCCATTGCGTACTGCTAAGCGTTACTGTTAAAATGAACTTATATCACTTATATGGTAAAAACTACAAAAAGCGTTAATCTCGCGTTAATTTTTTTCTGTGTTGATAATCTTCATTTTCTCTTCATTTTACGGAGTTACATTTGATCTGTAAAATAAAAGGTATTAATTTAAATCTTAGAAATCATGAGAAATTTATTGATGTTATTAGTAGCAGTTTTAGGAACAAGTGTAATGGTGCATGCATTTCCACCAGCTGTAAAAGTTGGACCTGCAAAAGAAGTAAAAGAACTTCCTTCAAAAGAAGTTAAAGCTACAAAACACCCAAAAAACAAAGCTGATAAAAAAACAAAATCAGCAAAAACGGAAGCTCCTAAAGCAGAAACAACAAAAGTGAAAAAATAAGCACTGCTTTTGTTTTGTTTTCGAAGAACTCAAAAGGAGACAAAACAAGAATAATGGTTATGGAATGTGGATGAGAAAGCTGATGAAGAAATTTGTCAGCTTTTTTTCGATTCGTTAATTTTTTAATAATAAGCAACACCACTTTTTTTTATTGCTTAAATTTAGTTGCGCTTAAAAAGCTGTTTTTATGAATGTTTTAATTGTTGAAGATAATAAGGAACTTGCTGCAGAGGTTTATGATTTTTTAAGTAACGTAGGTTATATATGTAAAATTGCAAATAATTGTAGCGATGCTCTTGAGGAAGTAGGCAGTAATGATTATGATGCGATGTTGCTTGATCTTGGCTTGCCAGACGGAGATGGTTTTGATGTTTTGAAAACAATTCGTAAAACCAAATCTAAAATAGCTGTAATTGTTCTGACAGCGCGCGGAGAATTAGATGATAGAATAAACGGCCTTCACTTGGGTGCCGATGATTATCTGACAAAACCATTTGCTTTAACCGAATTAAGTGCAAGATTGTTTGCTGTGATTAGAAGAATTCATGGCTTCACTATGAACAATTTAGAAGTTCATGGGTTTTTATTGCAGTTGCAGGATTATAAGGTTAGTTATGATGAAATTCCAATTAATTTGACTAAAAAAGAGTTTGATATTTTTCAATATTTAGTTTTGAATAAAAATCGTGTTATAACAAGGTTGCAACTTACGGAACATATTTGGGGTGATATTCTGGAAGTGAATTCAGATTCAAATTTTATTGATGTTCATGTTCGAAATCTTCGAAAAAAACTGGATAAACACACTGCAATAAATTGGTTTGAAACCGTACGAAATGTGGGTTATCGTATAAACGAGTAGATATATTTCTGTGAAAATAAAACACCAACTAGCCATTTTTAATGCACTGACAAGATTGTTGGTGATTTTGGTTTTATGGCTGATGTTGCCCATTTTAGTAGAAAATGTGGTTTACAGACATATTAATAATGGGTTAGTAGAGAAAAAGAAAAAATTTATTGATCATTTGAATCAAAAAGAAATCAATGATTTTATCGAAAATTCAGATGATTCTACCGAAACGTATTCTCAGTTTTCAACTTTACACAGTGAATTTTTGGTGCTTTCTAAAATTAACGGGAAGCCGCATCAGAAAAAAACAACTTTCAGTAATGATTATCGTATAATTGAAGGTGAGGAAAATGAATACCGAATCCTGCAGTATCATTTTACTTATCAAAATCAAGGTTATCAATTAGAAATAGGAAGCAGTTTAAGTGAAGTAAACGATCTAACTTTTATTATTCGATTGTTTATCATTATAGTATTGGTTGTTATTCTTTTAGTGACTTTTCTGGCGGACACTGTTTATATTGAATATTTACTTAAACCTTTTTATAAAATTATTGATACGAAGATCAGGCGTGTCAACGAACCTGAAGCTTTTGATCATACTCCTATAAATGCAAAATCAAGAGATTTTAGAGAATTAGATTTGGTTTTGAACCAGATGATGGATCGTATTGGCGAACTTTTCAAAAAAGAGAAGCAATTTATTTCGAATGTTTCTCATGAACTTTTGACTCCAATTGCATTGCTTAAAAATAAGTTTGAGAATTTATTGCAAAATGATTCTTTGGATGATAATGCAATTGATAAAATTGCAGGTGCATTGAGAACCTTAGATATGCTGAAAAAAATCATCAATAATTTATTGTTGATCTCAAGAATTGAAAACAATCAATATGAAGCGAATGAAAAAATCAATTTTAAAGAGATTTTAAATAATTTGCAGGAAGACTTACAAGATCGAATCGAGGACAAGGAAATTCAGTTTTCGAACCAGATAAAACATGATTTTGTTTTCACAGGAAATAAAACGCTGATTCATATCTTAATTTATAATTTAGTTACCAATGCCATAAAGTACAATAAACTACAAGGCAGGATTGTAGTTGAAGATGGTTTTAATAATAGCCAATATTTTATTTCTATTAAAGATTCTGGTATTGGAATGAACGCTGCTCAAATCGAAAAAGTATTTAATAGATTTGCCAGAATAAGTTCTGACCAGGACGGTCAGGGCTTAGGACTCGCCATTGCTGAAAGTATTGCTGTTTTTCACCGTATAGAAATTAAGGTTACTTCTGAAATTAATGAAGGGTCGAGCTTTACACTTTTGTTTCCCGAAGTGCATTTGTATAATTAAAAGTTAAATTTTTAAAAGCACTTCAATCTTCATTTTGTCTTCATTTTCCGATTATATCTTTGAGCTATAAATAATGAGATAATAATCATAAAAAACTTAAAATCATGAAGAAATTAGTAATGTTAGCAGTAGCTGTTTTAGGAACAACTGCAATGGTAAGTGCTCAAATAACTCCATCACAAACAACCCCTGTAAAAGAAGCTAAAGCTCCTAAAAAAGAAAAAAAAGCAGATAAAAAAACTAAAAAAGCAGAAGCTAAGCCAGAAGCGGCAAAAGCTCAAAAATAAAAGAGCATAAGTTTATTTATAAACTTTATTGTAGATTAAAAGGTTTTAAAAAATTTGGTAAAGAAAAAGCTGGTGGAGAAATTCACCAGTTTTTTTGTTGTTATTTGAGTTAAATTTTTGATAATAAAAAGCGATAAAATTTTCATTCTTTGTTACTTTGCTTAAAACTATACCTACATGATCCTTCGTTTTGTAATTCTTTGTGCTCTATTTCTGTTTATTGAGTTCTATTCTTATCAGGCTTTCCGGACTTTAATCAAATTAAGATGGGTTTTAGTAAGTTATCAGGTTATAAGTTTGCTTATTTTAATCTTTATAATTTATTCTTTCTCACAAGTAGATCGTTCTGTTGGGCAAACCAGACAGTTTATGTTTACTACAGGCTTGATGTTGTTGGTTTATGTGCCAAAAATTGTAGTAACGCTTATATTATTTGGCGAAGATATCTTTAGAGTGGGAGCAAGTATTTTTAATTACTGTATCTATAATGCCCCTAGAAAAGAAATGATGCCGGACAGACGAAAGTTTATCAGTCAAATCGCATTAGGCCTGGCAGCTGTTCCTTTTTTATCTTTGATCTACGGAATTTTCGAAGGAAAATATAATTTCAAAGTAATCAAACAGACAGTCTTTTTTCCTGACTTGCCAGATGCTTTTGATGGTTTTAGAATCACTCAGATTTCAGATGTTCATAGTGGAAGTTTTGATAATCCTGAAAAGATAAATTATGCGATTGATTTAATTAATGCACAGGAAGCTGATATGATTTTGTTTACGGGTGATATTGTAAATACACACGCAAAAGAAATGCATCCTTGGTTGGAGACTTTCAATAGAATTAAAGACTATAAATACGGTAAGTTTTCTGTTTTAGGGAATCATGATTATGGTGAATATGTTACCTGGCCTTCTGAGAAGCAAAAAGATGAAAATTTTCAAGAGATTAAAAAGCTTTATGGGCAAATAGGATTTAAATTAATGCTGAATGAGCATACTTATATTCAGAAAGGCGATGATAAAATAGCACTGATTGGAGTAGAGAACTGGGGTGTTAATTTTAAAAAAGCAGGTGATTTAAATAAAGCATCACAAAATGTTCATCAGGATGATTTTAAAGTCTTAATGAGTCATGATCCAAGTCATTGGGAAGCTGAAATTAAAAACCATCCTAAGAATTTTCATTTGACTTTAGCTGGTCACACTCACGGTATGCAATTTGGAATAGAAATTCCGGGTTATTTTAAATGGAGTCTGGCGCAATATATTTACAAACAGTGGGCCGGATTATATGAAAATGTTGGCCGATACGTTTATGTAAATCGTGGATTTGGTTTCCATGCTTACCCAGGACGTGTTGGTATCATGCCTGAAATAACAGTCATTGAACTAAAAAAAGGTAACAATGTGGCTTAATTCGTTAAAAATGCTACATTTGTATTAATTATCTCTTTTTAATAGATTAAAAGAATTAAATTTTTGGTTTATGTCAAAATTTGGAGAACTTATAAATGCCCAAGTTCCAGTGTTAATAGATTTTTACACAGATTGGAACGAATCTTCTGTATCAATGCATCCTGTTATTAAGGATGTAGCTGCTGCACTTGGCGATAAAGCCAAAGTAATTAAAATTGATGTAGATAAAAATCAGGAGCTTGCTGAAGCCTTGCGTATAAAGGGGCTTCCTACTTTAATGATTTATAAGGAAGGACAAATGATATGGAGGCAATCAGGGGAGCTTGATGCCAATACTATTATCGGAATTGTTCAGGATCAATTCAATATCTAATTAAACTTCCTCTTAGTTGGTGTTGTTTTTTTAATGAATAATATCAAACTTATATCCGTTTTCTTTTAAAAAGTGTAAAGTTTTAGGTAACGCGAATTTTAAATTATGCGATGCTTTTATACTGTCATGAAATACAATTACACTTCCGGATTGTACATTCTTAGTAACGTTTTCAAGACATTTTTCAGGTGTAATACTCTGATCAAAATCGGCACTTAAAACATCCCACATTACTATCTTGTAGCCTAAATTTCGTAAAATTTTAGATTGCGCTTTTTTAATTTTCCCGTAAGGCGGGCGAAATAATAAGCAGTTCAGCCTTTTTTCATCTGATAAAATAGAGGCACACGTTTTTACATTCTCAATGTAATCATTTGTTTGACTTTTCCATCCATTGATATGGTTCATGGTATGATTTCCAATAGAATGCCCTTCTGCAATTAATCTTTCAAACAAAGATGAATTTGCATTGATGTTTTTTCCAATACAAAAGAACGTTGCTTTTGCATCAAATTTCTTTAATTCAGATAAAACCCAGTCGGTAACTTCTGGAGTTGGGCCATCATCAAAAGTGAGGTATATTTTCTTTTCTTGATTTGGAATATCCCAACAATACTTAGAAAATACCCTTTTTATAAATGAATTTGTTTTTACCCAATAAAAGCTCATTGTGAGGTGATTTAGAGATATGTAAAAATAAAAAATGCAGCGCTATTTAACTAGAAGCGCTGCATTTTTTTAATCAGTATGTTTTTCGTATATTATTATTCTTTTTCGCGTCCAAAACGTTCGAAAACATTTACATAGGTATTGAAAGTCACTTTGTGCTTTTCGTAGAATGCTTTGTCTTTATTATGCTCCATAACCTGTAAAAGACTTCTGTAGCGCTCAATGTCAGTAATAATATCCATTGCTAAGTCGGTTTGGTCACCTGGCGTCAATGTTGCATAATAATTTAAGTTCTCTTTGTATTTCTGAACTAATTTATTTAATAAATCATGCGCTTTTGCTGTTTCACCAACTTTATAATATCCATTTGCAAACGGCTCTACCAATGAATAGTATCCATATTTCTCCACAGGTAATTTTGTCATTGCCAAATTAATTACATTTTTGGCTTTGTCGATTTTACCTTCTGCAATTAATTGCTCACTCAAGCGAGATAAATTAGTGCGGTATGTGATACTATTTCTTCTTGTTTCAGGATCGTGGTAGATTTTATCACTATCACTGTTGCCCCAATCCCATTTCATTACAATATCATACATTTTATCAGCATCAATTTGTCCCATATCCATTGGTCCGCCATCTTTTGATGGAACATTTCTAATTGGAACCAATTTGTATACCATTCCATCTAATTGTAAATAATCTTTTAACCATAAATAATCTTCATCGTCAAAGGCGCCACCACTGAAGTAAATTGGTCTTTTCCAGTTGTTATTGGCTAGAATATCAAGCATCATCAGGCGATTTTTGTAGATCGCACTTCCTTTGATATCAATGTCCATATACGGAACGATAGAATCGTTGTACTTAGGATTGACAACTTTGTTCTTGATGATAAGATTTTTGTCAACTGGTACTCTAATTTTATTAGTTGGATAAAAATGAATCGTTTGTCCGTTTTGTAAACCTACGGTCGATTTTGGATTTTTAATAAAACTAATAAAGTCATTGATGTTCCAGCGGGTATCAATTTTCTGAATGTAAGCTACGTAATCTAGTTTGTCTCCTACATATTCATCGTGATTGAATGATATTGGTAATGGATCAGATTCATATGATTTAGCTTTCATTTGATCAATATACCAATCCGTCATAAATAAACTTGTATTTACGATTTTTACATCAGTTCTAATCCCTTCAATTTCCTGGGCGTACCATAGCGGGAAAGTATCATTGTCTCCAATGGTAAATAGAATGGCGTTTTTATCGCAAGAATTCAAATATGCTTTAGCCATTGCAACTGCAGTATATTTATTTGATCTGTCGTGATCATCCCAGTTTTGAGAAGCCATTAAAATAGGTGCAGCTAATAAAGTTCCGGCAATAATAATTGGCCCTGCAATTCTTGGAGCTAAATAATTTTGAATAGTTTCATATAAAGAATATACTCCAAATCCTATCCAAATCGCAAACACATAAAATGATCCTACAAGTGCATAATCTCTTTCACGAGGCTCAAAAGGTCTCTCATTCAAATAAATTTTCAAAGCGATACCAGTAAATAAAAACAATGCTAAAAGGACATAAAAGCTTTTAAGATCTTTATTAGCGTGATACATTATTCCGATAAGTCCTAAGATAAAAGGAAGGAAAAAGTAAACATTTCTTCCTTTGTTGTTTAAAACGTCTGAAGGAAGGTTGTCCTGAGAACCTAGATGTAATGAATCAAGAGCTTTGATTCCACTGATCCAGTTTCCATCAAGATTATCATATTTACCTTGCTCATCGCTTTGGCGTCCTACAAAGTTCCACATTAAATACCTCCAATACATATATCCAAATTGATATTCGAACATGAAGCTGAAATTATCTGCAGTTGAAGGTTTTTCTATGATTAGATAATCTTTATAACTATTTAGGAATTTAACGTACCCTTCATTGTCAATTTGTTTTTGAGCATAAGCTTTTCTGAATTCAGAAACTGTTTTTTCAACTTCATTTCTCAATTGACCTGTCGCTTTATTGTATTCCTCTTCGCTTAATTGACTGGCGTCAATTCCGTATTTAGCTAAATCATCTTCATAAGGATAATTAGGGTTGATTTTAAATGCAGGAGGATTTGTGAAGCTGATATAGTTTTGAATATGTCCGGTTTCAGTACTCCACATTCTTGGCAAGATCGTTTTTTGATTGTCATCACTGTTTTGATCTGCATTTTTATAATTGTTAGTAATGATGTATTTACCAGTTTTATAATCTCTTTCGTAGTTTGGTTTTTTATCTAAATATGGTGTTTTTTCGTCAAGTCCAGAGAAAACTTCAGTGTATTGAGGACCATAAAATAATGGGTTCACACCATATTGTTCACGATTGTAATAGGCTAAAACCTCAGTTGCATCAGACGGTTTGTTTTCGTTGATTACTGTGTTGGCATTTGCACGTACAGGTAACATAATCCACGTTGAGAAACCAATCAGGATAAATAAAACACAAAGAATGATAGTGTTGTAGAAAATCAAGCCTTTTTGCTTTGTGTATTTTAATCCAAAATAAAAGAAAGCAATAAAAAGTAATGCAACAAATATGGTTCCTGAATTAAAAGGAAGTCCCATACTGTTTACCATGAAAACTTCAGTTTTCCCAAAGAAAGCCATGGTTAAAGGTAGAAGTAATTTAAAAATAAACAACAAAATTGCAATTACTACAGCATTGGCAATAATGAAATTTTTGACGGTAACTTTTTCGTAATGTTTGAAATAATATAAAAAACCAATCGCAGGAATTGTAAGTAAAGCCATGAAGTGAACTCCAAATGAAAGACCTACAACAAGTGAGATAATTAATAACCATTTGTTTCCTTTAGGTTTGTCCATATCTTGTTCCCAACGAAGACCAAGCCAGAAAAGTAATGCAATTAACAGAGAAGCCATTGCATAAACTTCTGCTTCAACAGCGTTAAACCAAAAACTATCAGAGAAAGTATAGGCAAGTGCACCAACAAATGAACTTCCTAAAATAACAATTGAATTGTTTTGATCGATTTCGGCAAAGCGAGCTACAATTTTTTTCAAAATCATAGACGATGACCAAAACATAAATAAAATAGTAAAGGCGCTAGAAAAAACAGACATCATATTTACCATTACTGCTATATGTTGATTGTCTATAGCAAACATGGCGAAAAAAGCTCCCATCATCTGGAACAAAGGTGCTCCCGGTGGGTGACCGACTTCTAATTTAGCGGCTGTAGCAATATATTCGCCACAATCCCAAAAGCTCATAGTAGGTTCAACAGTCAGTGTATAAGTAGTTAAAGCGATTGCAAATGCAAACCAACCAATAATTGTATTCCATTTATTGAAATTGAATTGTGCCATATTTAGATGTTAAAATTTTGTGTGTTTTCTATTCTACAAAGAAAATGTTTTTTTGTGTAAAGAAACGAGCATTAACATAAAATTCTACAAAACTATTTAGTAAAAGTAACGTATTGTTTGTGAAATACTTGCGAAAGTGTTGCTGGTTTTCGCGAAAAAAAAACATGAAAAAAAGTTTTTTTTTCGCGAAAAAGTTTGTGTAAACTAAAAAAAGCTTTAAATTTGCACTCGCTTAACAGCATTGCTGGTCTATGGTGTAATGGTAACACAACTGTTTTTGGTGCAGTCTTTCTAGGTTCGAGTCCTAGTAGACCAACATAAAGCCTCTCATTTGAGAGGCTTTTTTTATGCGATAATTTTTTTGGCAATTTCAAAATTTTGGAGCACGGAATTGGTTTCAAAAAATGAGGATTGGTTAGAAAAATGAGTCAAAGTGGAAGCTTTTCGGGTTTGTTGTGAAAAAATAAAAGTATGAATAGGTCTGAGAAGCAATGATTTATTAATCTTTGTTGGTGCTTCTGTTGAAAAAGTTTGTGTAAACTAAAAAAAGCTTTAAATTTGCACTCGCTTAACAGTATTGCTGGTCTATGGTGTAATGGTAACACAACTGTTTTTGGTGCAGTCTTTCTAGGTTCGAGTCCTAGTAGACCAACGTAAAAAGCCTCTCAGTCGAGAGGCTTTTTTATGCAATAAAATTACGTGAGTTTTAAGTGGTGAAATCTGATTTAGATTTTTAAAGTGATAACAGGTCTTATGGCATGGTTTACTAATCCTTCGCTAATGCTGCCGTTGAAAAAGTGTGCAAAGCCTGTTCTTCCGTGTGTGCACATTCCAATAATGTCTGCGTTTATACTATTGGCAAAATTGATAATTCCTTTCTCAATGTTAGTATCGTTATAAATGTGAGTTGTGTAATTGGTTATGTTGAATTCGGTTATGAAATTTTTCATTGCTTTTTCAATAACATGTGTTGGTTTGAAGCTGTTTGGCGTGCAGATTGTAACCAAATGTATTTTTGATTCAAAGAATTTGGTGAAGTTTAGTAATTTTTCGAATGGTTTTTTTGTTTCTTCAGAAAAATCAGAAGCAAAAACAATGTTGGTTACTTTGAAATCGGAAATATCTTTTTTAATAACTAAAACGGGGATTTCTGAATTCCGAACGACTTTTTCAGTATTAGAACCAATTAATAATTCATCAATACCAGAAGAACCATGTGATCCCATGATGATTAAATCGATATCATAATCTTTGCTAACTTGCGTGATTCCATGAATGGGTTTGTCTATTTTTACAATTTCGGTCACCGGAATTCCATTCAGATAAGGTCTTGAAGAGATGTTGTCAAGCATTTCGTTTGCTTTTTTCATGAAAAGCATCGTTTCCGGAATACTTGCACCACCCAATATGGCGTCATTCATTTGGTGTGGTAATTCAAGCATGTGTAAAACGATAATTTCAGAATCGTTTTTTTGGGCAATTTGGGCAGCAACTTTTAGGGCGTCTTCTGCATGTTCTGAAAAGTCAGTAGGGACTAAAATTCGTTTCATAATTTTTTGAGGTTAAATTATTTGAATAATCCGTGATTTTAATGCTTCTATAAAGATAAGAAATATTTTTAGAGCAATCAATTTATTTTGATTTATAAAAAAAACACTATATTTGCACCGTTATTTATTAAAATCTAAATAATGAGGGGACTAAGTGTCCCCTCTTTTTATAAAATTATGACATTTAAAGAAAAAGTAAACGGATTAATCGCAGAAGCTCTTCTGGAAAAGCCTTCAATCTTTTTGATTGATTTATCTATTTCAGATTCTTTCAAAATTAGTGTTGGTTTAGACGGAGATAATGGAGTGGCGCTGCAGGATTGTATTGATATTAGTCGTGCAATCGAGAATAATCTGGATCGTGAAGAGCAGGATTTTTCGCTGGAAGTAGCATCGGTTGGAGTAGGATCACCTTTGAAAATGACAAGGCAATACAAGAAAAATATTGGTAGAACGTTGATTGTTACTGCAAATACTGAAAAAATTGAAGCAGAATTAGTAGAAGCTAACGATGTTTTTATAATTTTGTCTTGGAAAGCAAGAGAACCGAAAAAAGTAGGAAAAGGAAAAGAAACAGTTCAAAAAGAGCAACAAATACCTTATACAGAAATTAAAGAGGCAATTGTTACAGTAACATTTTAATTAAAGAATTCGCATGGAAAATTTAGCATTAATCGATTCATTCTCAGAGTTTAAAGATAATAAACTTATTGATCGTGTAACGCTTATGGCAATTTTAGAGGACGTGTTTAGAAATGCATTAAAGAAAAAATACGGTTCTGATGATAACTTCGACATCATTATAAATCCTGATAAAGGGGATATGGAGATTTGGAGAAGAAGAGTAATCGTTGCTGACGAAGATCTTGATTTTGAAAACGAAGAAATTACCTTGACTGAAGCAAGAATGATCGAAGCGGATTTTGAAATTGGTGAAGAAGTTTCTGAAGAGGTTAAATTAATTGACTTAGGAAGAAGAGCTATTTTGGCTTTGCGTCAAAACTTAATATCTAAAATTCACGAACACGATAATACAAATCTTTACAAGCAATTTAAAGATATTATCGGTGATATTTATACTGCTGAAGTACACCACGTGCGTCCTAGAGTAGTTATCTTAGTTGATGATGAAGGAAACGAAATTGTTCTTCCAAAAGAAAAACAAATTCCATCTGACTTTTTCCGCAAAGGAGATAATGTTCGTGGAATCATTGAAAGCGTTGAATTAAAAGGGAATAAGCCTCAAATTATTATGTCTAGAACTTCTGAGAAGTTTTTAGAGAAATTGTTTGAACAAGAAATTCCTGAAGTATTTGACGGTTTGATTACAGTTAAAAATGTAGTTCGTATTCCTGGTGAAAAAGCAAAAGTAGCGGTAGATTCTTATGATGATAGAATTGATCCTGTTGGAGCTTGCGTAGGTATGAAAGGTTCTCGTATTCACGGAATTGTTCGTGAACTAGGAAATGAAAATATCGACGTTATCAATTATACAAGCAATATTCAATTGTTTATTACAAGAGCATTAAGCCCTGCAAAAGTTTCTTCAATCAAAATTGATGAAGAAAACAAAAGAGCTGAAGTTTTCTTGAAACTGGAAGAAGTTTCTAAAGCAATTGGTAGAGGAGGTCACAATATTAAATTAGCTGGTCAGTTAACGGGTTACGAATTAGATGTTATTCGTGAAGGAGATGTTGCAGGAGCAACGGCTGATGAAGACGATGTTGAATTAACAGAGTTTTCGGATGAAATCGAAGACTGGGTAATTGAAGAATTTGCTAAAATAGGTTTAGATACTGCAAAAAGTATTCTAAAACAAGAAGTAGAAGATTTAGTAAGAAGAACGGATTTAGAAGAGGAAACTATTCTTGACGTTATGAAAATACTAAAAGAAGAGTTTGATAACTAATTATCTGCTCTAACAACACAACGAAAAAGGTAATAATAAAAAGGTTATATGTCTGAAGAGAGAGTAATAAGAATAAACAAGGTTTTAAGGGAATTAAATATTTCGTTAGAAAGAGCTGTTGATTATCTAAAAGATAAGGGAATTGCTATTGATGCAAATCCGAATGCAAAAATTTCTGATAGCGAATTTAATATCCTACAAAGCCAATTTGCGGGCGATAAGGGGAATAAGGAAGCTTCTAAAGAGGTAGGAGAAGAGAAAAGAAAAGAAAAAGAAGCTTTACGTGTTGAACGTGAGAAAGAAATTGAGGACAAACGCAGACAAGACGAAGAGCGCCAAAAGCAGCAAGAGATTATAAAAGCGAGAGCTGTTGTAACCGGACCTGTTCAGGTTGGTAAAATTGATTTAAATCCAAAGAAACCTGCAATTGTTTCTACTCCTGCTGAGGAACCTGCGAAAGTAGAAGAACCAAAAGCAGTTGTTGTTGCTCCAGCTCAACCAGAAAAACCTGTTCAAAAAGAAGTTGTACAGCCTGAGCCTGTTGTTGCTCCTGTCGTTTCTGAAGAGAAAAAGGTAGAAAAACCTATTATTACAGAGAAAAAAGAAGTAAAAGTGGAAACTCCAAAAGTAGTATCGCAAGAGCCTGTTGTTTCAACAGATCCGGCAACTGCAGAGGAGACTATCACTACTCAATATCAAAAATTATCAGGAACTACTCTTACAGGGCAAACAATTGATTTATCTCAATTCAATAAGCCTAAGAAAAAGAAAGAAGATCCGAAGATAGTACCAAATAAACCGGGTGCTCCGGGAGCAGGAAATAACGCTAACAAAAATAAGCGTAAAAGAATAGCTCCGAAGCCAGGTACTCCGGGTGCACCAAAACCTGCTACAGGTAATGCGCCGGGAACACCAAACCCTAATAAAATTACACCAAATACTGGTGGAGGAGGTTTTAATGCTAACAGAAGTGCGAGACCTGGTTTTGTAAAAGGAAATCGTCCTGCTATTGTAGCTAAAGTTGAGCCTACTGAAGAGGAAGTAAAAAACCAAATTAGGGAGACTCTTGAAAAGCTTCAAGGTAAAGGTGGTAAATCTAAAGCGGCTAAATATAGAAGAGATAAAAGAGATACGCACCGTCAGAAATCTGATGAGGAGCAAAGAGCTATTGATGAAGGAAGTAAAACTATTAAAGTTACGGAATTTGTTACTGTAGGGGAAATTGCAATCATGATGGATGTGCCGATTACTAAAGTAATTGGGACTTGTATGTCGCTTGGAATCATGGTTACCATGAACCAGCGTTTGGATGCTGAAACATTAACTATTGTAGCTGATGAATTTGGTTACGAAGTTGAGTTTATAACAGTTGATATCGAAGATGCTATTGAGGTAATTGAAGATAAAGAAGAAGATTTAGTAGTTAGAGCGCCGATTGTTACTGTAATGGGTCACGTCGATCACGGTAAAACATCTTTACTGGATTACATCCGTAAAGAAAATGTTATCGCTGGAGAGTCTGGAGGAATTACACAACACATTGGGGCATACGGAGTAACTTTAGATAACGGTCAAAAAATCGCGTTCTTAGATACGCCAGGTCACGAGGCGTTTACCGCGATGCGTGCACGTGGAGCTCAGGTTACCGATATTGCTATTATTGTTGTTGCTGCGGATGATGATATCATGCCACAAACAAAAGAAGCTATCTCTCACGCACAAGCAGCGGGAGTGCCAATTATATTTGCAATCAATAAAATTGATAAACCAAATGCGAATGTTGAGAAAATCAAAGAGCGTTTAGCTAGTATGAATTTACTTGTTGAAGATTGGGGTGGAAAAATTCAGTCACATGATATTTCTGCAAAAGTTGGAACTGGTGTAAAAGAATTATTAGAGAAGGTTTTATTGGAAGCTGAGATTTTAGATTTAAAATCAAACCCAAATAAAGCAGCTCAGGGAACTGTAGTTGAGGCTTTCTTAGATAAAGGAAAAGGATATGTTTCTACAATTTTAGTTCAACACGGAACTTTAAGAGTTGGAGATTATATGTTAGCAGGAAAACATCATGGTAAAATTAAAGCTATGCATGATGAACGCGGGCATATTGTTAAAGAAGCTGGTCCGTCAACTCCGGTATCTGTTTTAGGTCTTGATGGTGCTGCGACTGCAGGTGATAAATTTAACGTTTTTGAAGACGAAAAAGAAGCAAAACAAATTGCATCTAAACGTTCTCAATTGATGCGTGAACAATCTGTACGTACACAAAGACATATTACGCTTGATGAAATTGGTCGTCGTATTGCTCTGGGTCAGTTTAAAGAATTGAACGTAATCCTTAAAGGAGATGTTGATGGATCTGTTGAAGCATTATCAGATTCGTTCTCTAAACTTTCTACTGAAGAAGTTCAAATTAATATTATCCATAAAGGTGTTGGAGCAATTACGGAGACTGATGTTATGTTGGCTTCTGCTTCTGATGCGATCATTATCGGATTTAATGTTCGTCCTGCTGGAAATGCGAGACAACTTGCAGATAAAGAAGAAATCGATATCCGTTACTATTCTATTATCTATGCTGCTATCGATGACTTGAAAGATGCGATGGAAGGAATGTTAGCTCCTGAAATGAAAGAGGAAATTTTAGGAACTGCTGAAATTCGTGAGATTTTCAAAATTTCTAAAGTAGGATCAATTGCAGGATGTATGGTGATGGATGGTAAAATTATGAGAACTTCTAAAATTAGAGTTATTAGAGATGGAGTAGTAGTGCATACAGGAGAACTTGTTGCATTGAAACGTTTCAAAGACGATGTTAGAGAGGTTTCTAAAGGTTATGATTGTGGTATCCAGATTAAAGGTTATAACGACATCGAAGAAAGAGATGTTATTGAAGCATACCATGAAGTAGCAATTAAAAAGAAGTTGAAATAATATTCAACAGTTATATTTTAAAGCCTCAATGAAAATTGAGGCTTTTTTTGTAAAAGGATTGTAAGATATTTATTTTTGAGGAATTGATTTGTAGTTAAAAATTATAGTTTACTTTTAATATTATTTTTTGATAAAATTATTTGATATGAAACCATTTTTATATTCAGTTATTGTTTTTATAAGCTTTTCTACAATTTCTTTTTCGCAGGAAGCTGTTGAAAAGGCGTCTCCTCCGGCAGGAAGTGCTATAGTTGGTGATTATTATGGAGCTGATGTTTCTAAAGCTGCGGAAAGTGAGGCGATATCGGTAGAAAAATTAGAAACTAAATTGCAAAATGAAAAAAAGATTGAAAATGTTACCGTTAAGGGAGAAGTAACAGATGTTTGTGAAAAACGTGGCTGTTGGTTGACTGTCAAAACCGGGAATGGTTCTTCTTTTTTTGTAAAAATGAAGGATTATGCATTTTTTGTACCTACTTCTTTAAAAGGTAAAAATGTTGTTTTAGAAGGTAATGCTGAGAAAAAAATCACATCCGTTGATGATCTAAAACATTATGCTAAAGATGCTAAAAAATCACAAGCGGAGATCAATGCTATTACTTCGCCAAAAGAAGAGATACGTTTTTTAGCTGATGGAATTAAGGTTGTAGATTAATTTTAGATTTTCTAAAGTTGAAAAATTATAGAAAGGAAAAAAAAATAGGATGCAGCTAAAGAATAATCAAAGCCTCATTTAAAAATGAGGCTTTTTTATTTTGAATGTAATTCTGATTTTGTCCGATATTTGATTTTTAAATGGATTAAAAAACTTCATTCATTTTATTTTCCAGAATATAGTTTGAAGGTGTTTTTCCTAATTTTTTTTTGAACATAAATATAAAGGCACTCGTAGTTTTATATCCTAAATCTAAAGCTATTTCTTTAATAGATTGTTTTTCGCCTAGTCTTTTTATGGCTTCTAGAAGTTTTAATCTTATGCGCCAATCACTAAAGTTCATGCCCAATTCTTTAATGAATAACCGGGATAGGGTTCTCGTACTCATAAACGATAGATCGGCGTAATAGTCTATAGTGTATTTGCTGGCGATGTCATTCATTAAAAGTGAAATAATGTTTTGAAGTTTTATATGATTGCTTGTAGGTAGAAAAGTAGAACTTGGTTTAATTAAGGCTAGTTCATCTGTAAATACTTCCATAATTCTTTTTTGAGAAAGTGTTGGATTTTTTTCATTTTCAAATGAGATGATTTTAAACATTAGTTGTTTTAAGAATATAGAAATGTCAAAAGAGAAACTGCTTTCAGGGAGTTTCTCTGTGTGTGAAGGATCTATAAAAACACTATATAATTTTACATCCTTCTGAAAAGATACCTGATGTTCAATTCCGCCGGGAATCCATAAGCCCTGCAATGGATTCACTACCCAAATGTGATTTTTTACAACTACATTCATGACGCCACTTGTTGCATAAAGAAGTTGTGCTCTCGGATGCGAATGAGATGCGCAAACAGCGTCTGTGATTTTTTCAGTATAACCTAAAACGGGTAATGATGGATTTATTTGGAATCCGTAGTCAACAACATGATATGTCTGATAATCGTTATTCGTTGTCCAAATGTAGTAATTATGACATTGTAATTAATTAGCATCTTTGTTAAAAATAAATTACCATTATTTATTACCGTTCAAAATATAAATGACACCTTATGACAAATGTTAAGACACAGCCCGAAGTGGTTCAGAAAACAATTTATTCCATTCTTTTTATTATTAGTTTTTCTCACTTTATAAATGATTTACTGCAAGCTGTGATACCTTCGGTTTATCCATTATTTAAAGAAAAATTTAATTTAAGTTTTACACAAATAGGACTGATAACCTTTACTTATCAGCTTACAGCTTCAATTCTACAGCCGTTTATTGGAATGTATACAGATAAAAAATCTAAACCCTATTCATTAGTTGTTGGAATGATTTTTACTTTGGCAGGATTGTTTTTCGTCTCTATTGCTGATAGTTTTTCTTATTTATTGATTTCGGTTAGTTTAATTGGAATTGGATCTTCTGTCTTTCATCCTGAATCGTCAAGAGTGGCTCATTTAGCTTCAGGTGGAAAGAAAGGACTAGCGCAATCTATTTTTCAATTAGGAGGTAATGCGGGAAGTGCAGTTGGGCCTTTGTTGGCAGCCTTAATTGTTATACCCAATGGTCAATCCTATATCGTTTGGTTTTGTGCTATAGCTTTGATAGGGATTTTTGCATTATATAGAATTGCGATATGGTACACTGATCATTTGGAAGTAAAACGCAGAAGCAAAACGACATCACAAGAAGTTATTATTCATCAGCTTTCTAAAAGAAGAGTTTGGTTGTCACTGGTTATTTTACTGGTTTTAATTTTCTCCAAATATTTTTATATGGCCAGTATTACAAGCTATTATACTTTTTTCTTAATAGATAAATTTCATTTGTCTATTCAGCAATCTCAGATTTATCTATTTGTTTTTTTAGGTGCAGTTGCAGCAGGAACGTTAATGGGGGGGGCAATAGGTGATAAATTTGGCAGGAAGTATGTAATATGGATTTCTATTTTAGGAGTAGCTCCTTTTACAATGCTACTGCCTTATGTCTCGTTATTTTGGATTGGGATTTTGTCTGTGCTAATTGGTTTGATACTTTCTTCTGCTTTCTCTGCGATTTTGGTATATGCAACAGAATTGCTGCCTGGTAAAGTTGGTTTGGTGGCCGGTTTGTTTTTTGGATTTGCTTTTGGAATGGGAGGTCTGGGATCTGCAGTTTTAGGTAAACTTGCTGATTTGACGAGTATTGAATATGTATTTAGAATTTGCGCCTTTTTACCATTGATTGGAGTAATTGCAGGTTTTTTGCCTAATATTGAGAGTAAGAAAGTTTAATAGACAGATGATAAAAAAAAAGCAACTCAATTGAGTTGCTTTTTTTTTATCATATATCAGTTATATTTATTTGCTGGGTTTAATCAGAAACACAAGTTTATATCTCTTTTTAATTTCGGCTAAATTTCGTTCTGCTTCGATTCTGGTCTTGAAATTTCCAACAATTACTTTATAGTTTGGTGTGTTGAAAATAATAGTGCCATCGATGTCACTATTTTCTCTTTTAAAATCGGATAAGGTTTTTTTTGCTTCGTCGCTTTTGCCGCTAAAAATCTGGATTTTATAAGTGTCGTTTGTGCTTATTGACGTGTTAATTTTGCGTTTATCGTTAAGTAACTGCTCAAATTTGGGATCCTGATTTACTGTTAAATTTTGGTCTTGAGCATTAATGTTATAGGCTAATGTTAACATTGTTAATGTTAAGAAAACTCTTTTCGAAGGGGTTAAAATTCTCATAATGTGATGGTTTTTATGCAAAAATAGTATTTAAAGTTTGTATGGAAAATTTTAATATTATTTAGAATTGATATAAATTGATATTTAAGACTATTTTAAGGTTTTGAGAATAGTTCATAAGTCGTATTTTTGTGCAAGTTTTAAAAGAGGGTATTCGTTTTTTATTGTTTTACTACAGTAAAAATCATACCAAAAATTAGTAGATAATTATTATACTATATGAAAAAGGTGGGTAACCATAATTCGATCTCAAGAAAATTGCTGCTTAGCTTATCGCTAACGCTGATTTTCTCCCTAACTTCATTTGCTCAAGATGCTGCTGCTCCGGCGGCGCCTGAAGCTGCTGCTCCGGCTGCAACTGCAGGTGGTGATCCAGTAAAAGGGAAGGAACTTTTTAATGCAAATTGCGCTGCATGTCACAAATTAGATGCTAAATCAACAGGTCCTGCTTTAAGAGGTGTTGCTTCTAAGCATGATATGGCTTGGATTTACAAGTGGGTGCATAACAGTTCTGACATGATTAAGTCAGGTGATGCTGTTGCTGTTAAACTTTTTGAAGAAAACAACAAGTCTGTAATGACTTCTTTTCCTCAATTATCTGAAGGTGATATTGATAATATTATAGCTTATACTTCTGAAGTAAAAGCTGAGCCTGCTCCTGGTGCTCCTGGTTCTGCTGCTCCTCCGGGAACAAAAGTTGAAGAAGGTGGAATTTCTAATAATATCATTTTAGGTGCTCTTGCTCTTGTGATGGCTATTTTAGTTGTTATGTTGGTAATGGTTAATAAGGTATTAACAAAAGTTGCTAGCAAAAATGGTATCGAGATTCCTTCTAGAGAAGCTAGAACTCCAATTTGGAAAGCTTTTGCTAGAAATCAATTTTTGGTATTGGTTACTTCTATATTCTTATTATTAGCGAGTGGTTATTTTGTGTACGCTTATTTGATGCAAGTTGGTGTTGATCAAAATTATGAGCCAATTCAGCCAATTCACTATTCTCATAAAATTCACGCAGGAGATAATGAGATCAATTGTAAATATTGTCACTCTGCTGCCCGTGTAAGTAAAAATGCTGGTATTCCTTCATTAAATGTTTGTATGAACTGTCATAAAAATATTTCTGAGGTTGCTGAGACTACTGCTACTCCTGAGTATAGCAAAGCGTTTTACGATGCTCAAATTCAAAAATTATATGATGCTGTTGGATGGGATAAGACTAAACAAGCTTATACTGGAAAAACACAGCCTGTTAAATGGGTTCGTATTCATAATTTACCTGATTTCGTGTACTTCAATCACTCTCAACACGTAAATGTTGCTGGAGTTGAATGTCAAACATGTCACGGTCCGGTACAGGAATTTGAAATCATGAAGCAATACTCTAAATTAACAATGGGATGGTGTGTTGATTGCCATAGAAAAACTGATGTTAAGATGGAAGGAAATGCATACTATGATAAAATTCATGCTGAACTTTCTAAAAAATACGGTGTAGAGAAATTAACTGCAGCGCAAATGGGAGGTTTAGAATGCGGTAAATGCCACTATTAATCGAATTATTAAGATTTTAATATTTATATACAATGTCATCAAACAAAAAATACTGGAAAAGTGTTGAAGAACTAGAGAATAGTTCTATTGTTGAGGCGCTTAGAAATAACGAATTTGTTGAAGAGATTCCTACAGAAGAATTCTTAGGGAATGCAGATGCTTTAGCTCAATCTGGAACTTCACGTCGTGACTTTTTAAAGTACGTAGGGTTTAGTACTGCAGCTGTTACACTTGCTGCTTGCGAAGGTCCTGTTCACAAGTCTATCCCTTATGTGTTACAACCAGAACAAATCATTCCTGGTGTTGCAGATTATTATGCAACTACTGTTTTTGATGGTTTTGATTTTGCTAACTTATTAGTGAAAACTCGTGAGGGTCGTCCAATTAAAATTGATAACAATACTATTTCTGGAGCTAAATTTTCAGCCAATGCTAGAATTCATGCATCTATCTTATCATTATATGATAGTATGCGTTTGAAAGAACCTAAATTGGAAGGAAAAAATAGTAGCTGGTCTGCTGTTGATTTAAAAATTAAATCAAGTCTTGCTGATGCAAAAGCAAAAGGTGGGCAAGTGGTATTGTTGACAAATACTTTAGCGAGTCCATCTACTGAAAAGTTAATTGGTGAATTTATCGCTAAAAACCCTAATGCAAAACATGTTGTTTATGATGCAGTTTCTTCATCTGACGCATTAGATGCATTTGAAACAGTGTACGGTGAAAGAGCTTTAGTTGATTATGATTTTTCAAAAGCTTCTTTAATTGTTTCTGTTGGTGCTGATTTCTTAGGAGACTGGCAAGGTGGTGGATACGATACTGGATATGCAAAAGGACGTATTCCTCAAAACGGAAAAATGTCTCGTCACTTTCAGTTCGAATCAAATATGACATTATCTGGAGCTGCTGCTGATAAGCGTGTTCCAATGACTATTGCTGATCAAAAACAAGCTTTAGTTCAAATATATAATATAGTTGCAGGTGCTTCTGTTGCTGTCACTTTAGACGGTAATTTTAAAGCAGAAGTTGTTAAAGCTGCCCAACAGTTAAAAGCTGCTGGTTCTAAAGGAGTTTTAGTATCTGGAATTGAAGATAAAAATGCACAATTATTAGTTTTAGCTATCAATCAGGTATTGGCTAGTGAAGCTTTTAATACTGCTGGTACAAGACAAATTAGAAAAGGTTCTAATGCGGTTGTATCGCAATTAATAAAAGATATGAATGCTGGTAGTGTTCATACTTTAATCATGAGTGGTATCAATCCTGTTTACACATTAGCTGATTCAGCTTCTTTTGTTTCCGGATTGAAAAAAGTAAAAACGTCAGTTGCTTTTTCTTTAAAAGAAGATGAAACTGCATCGATTACTACAATTGCTGCTCCTGCTCCTCATTACTTAGAATCATGGGGTGATGTTGTCCTTACAAAAGGAACTTATAGTTTGACTCAGCCAACTATTCGTCCTATATTCAATACAAAACAATTTCAAGACGTTTTATTATCATTAAACGGTGTTCCTGGAAACTTCTACGATTATCTTAAAGCTAGTTCAGCTGGGATTATTGCTGGTTCTTCTTGGAATAAAGTCTTACATGATGGTGTTTTTGTAATTGGTTCTACTGCTTTATCTGCTGGTTCTTTTGATTACACTGCGGCTGCAAGTGCAGTTTCTAAGTCAAGATCAGCTGGAAATTTCGAGTTAGTACTATATACTAAAACAGGTATGGGTGATGGACAACAAGCAAACAATCCTTGGTTGCAAGAGTTTCCAGATCCTATCACAAGAGTTTCTTGGGATAATTATGTAACTATTTCTAATGCAGACGCTAAGAAACTTGGTTTAACAAATGAAATTGTTGCTAATGGTGGTTTGAATGGTAGTTATGCTACAATTACTACTGCTGATGGAGCTAAGTTAGAAAATGTTCCTGTAATTGTTCAGCCTGGACAAGCTATTGGTACAGTTGGTTTAGCTGTCGGTTACGGTCGTAAAGCTGCTTTAAAAGATGAAATGCAGGTAGGTTTAAATGCCTACGCTTTATATAAAAATTTCAATAGTGTTCAATCTGTTTCTATTGCGAAAGCAAGTGGAGTTCACGAGTTCGCTTGTGTTCAAGGACAGAAAACATTAATGGGTAGAGGAGATATTATTAAAGAAACTACTCTTGAAATCTTTAATACTAAAGATGCTGAACATTGGAATGAAAAACCAATGGTATCTTTAGATCACCAGGAAGTTGAGGCTACTACTGTCGATTTATGGGAATCATTTGATCGTACAACTGGGCATCACTTTAATCTTTCAATTGACTTAAATGCTTGTACTGGTTGTGGTGCTTGTGTTATTGCTTGTCACGCTGAGAACAATGTTCCGGTTGTTGGTAAAGCAGAGGTAAGAAGAAGTCGTGATATGCACTGGTTGCGTATTGATAGATATTATTCTTCTGAAAGTACTTTTGAAGGTGATAATGAAAGAAAAGAAAATATTGCTGGTTTATCTAGTTCATTATCTACATTTAATGAAATGGAAAAAGCTGGAGATAATCCACAAGTTTCATTCCAACCAGTTATGTGTCAGCACTGTAATCACGCACCATGTGAGACAGTATGTCCTGTAGCTGCTACATCTCACGGTCGTGAAGGTCAAAACCACATGGCATACAACAGATGTGTTGGTACTCGTTACTGTGCAAACAACTGCCCATATAAAGTACGTCGTTTCAACTGGTTCTTGTATAACAAAAACACAGAATTCGATTATCATATGAATGACGATTTAGGGCGTATGGTGTTAAACCCAGACGTAAACGTTCGTTCTCGTGGAGTTATGGAAAAATGTTCTATGTGTATTCAAATGACACAAGCAACTAAGTTAAAAGCTAAAAATGAAGGTCGCCCAGTTGCTGATGGCGAATTCCAAACAGCTTGTTCTAATGCTTGTTCTTCTGGAGCAATGATATTTGGTGATGTTAATGATACAGAAAGCAAAGTAGCTAAATTAGCAGCTGATGAAAGATCATATCACTTGTTAGAGCATGTAGGAACAAAACCTAATGTGGTTTACCATGTTAAAGTTAGAAATACTTAGTAAATTATTAATTAGAAACAATATAAAGGATTATGTCGTCTCACTACGAAGCACCCATTAGAAAACCTTTAGTTATAGGTGATAAATCTTATCACGATGTAACAGTAGATGTAGCTGCACCTGTTGAGGGGCCTGCAAACAAACAATGGTGGATTGTATTTTCAATCGCATTAATAGCCTTCCTTTGGGGGTTAGGTTGTATCATTTACACCGTATCTACCGGTATCGGAACATGGGGATTAAATAAAACAGTTGGTTGGGCTTGGGATATCACGAACTTCGTTTGGTGGGTTGGTATTGGTCACGCTGGAACATTAATTTCTGCGGTATTATTACTTTTCCGTCAACGTTGGAGAATGGCTATTAACCGTTCTGCAGAAGCAATGACTATCTTCTCGGTAGTTCAGGCAGGTTTATTTCCAATTATTCACATGGGACGTCCATGGTTAGCATACTGGGTTTTACCTATTCCAAATCAGTTTGGATCTTTATGGGTAAACTTTAACTCACCATTACTTTGGGACGTATTTGCGATTTCAACTTATCTTTCAGTTTCATTAGTTTTCTGGTGGACTGGTTTATTACCTGATTTTGCAATGCTACGTGATAGAGCAGTAACTCCTTTTACAAAGAGAGTTTATTCTATCCTAAGTTTCGGATGGAGTGGAAGAGCTAAAGATTGGCAGCGTTTTGAAGAAGTATCTCTAGTATTAGCTGGTTTGGCTACTCCTCTTGTACTTTCTGTACACACGATTGTATCTATGGACTTTGCTACTTCAGTAATTCCAGGATGGCATACTACAATTTTCCCTCCATACTTCGTTGCTGGAGCGGTATTCTCAGGATTTGCAATGGTAAATACATTGTTGATCGTTATGAGAAAAGTTTCTAATCTTGAAGCATACATTACATTACAACATATCGAATTAATGAATATCATTATTATGATTACTGGTTCTATTGTTGGTGTAGCTTATATTACTGAGTTGTTCGTAGCTTGGTATTCAGGAGTAGAGTATGAGCAGTATGCTTTCTTAAACAGAGCTACCGGACCTTACTGGTGGGCATATTGGTCAATGATGACTTGTAATGTTTTTTCACCACAATTTATGTGGTTCAAGAAACTAAGAACTAGTATCATGTTCTCTTTTATTATTTCGATTGTGGTAAACATCGGAATGTGGTTTGAAAGATTCGTAATTATTGTTACTTCTTTACATAGAGATTACCTTCCATCCTCTTGGACAATGTTCTCACCAACATTTGTTGATATTGGAATTTTCATCGGAACAATTGGTTTCTTCTTTGTATTGTTTTTATTATACTCTAGAACATTTCCTGTAATTGCTCAGGCAGAGGTTAAAACAATTTTGAAAGGAACAGGAGATAATTACATTAGAGAAAGAGCAAATAAAGATTCACATCATGAGTAATAAAGTAATATACGCCATTTATAATGACGATGATATTTTGATGGATGCAGTAAAGAAAACCAGAGCTGCTCATCATCATATTGAAGAGGTTTTTACTCCATTCCCAGTTCACGGATTGGATAAAGCTATGGGTTTAGCACCAACAAGATTAGCAATTTGTGCTTTTTTATATGGATGTGTTGGTATTTCTGTTGCAACAACAATGATGAGTTATATCATGATTCATGACTGGCCACAGGATATCGGTGGAAAACCAAGTTTTAGTTTCATTCAGAATATGCCATCTTTTGTGCCGATTATGTTTGAGATGACTGTATTTTTTGCTGCCCACTTAATGGTAATCACTTTTTACATGAGAAGTAGATTATGGCCATTTAAGCAAGCTGAAAATCCTGATGTAAGAACAACAGATGACCATTTCTTAATGGAAGTTGCTGTAAACGATAACGAAGCAGAACTTGTTTCTTTTTTCGAAGGTACAGGAGCTGTTGAAGTTAAAGTAATTGAAAAGAATTAATTGTAGCTATGAAAAGGATATATAAAATAACACTTTTAGTTGGTATAACTATTTTAGTTTCATCTTGCCACAATAATTCGGCACCAAACTATCAGTACTTCCCTAATATGTATGAATCTGTAGGTTATGAAACTTACTCAGAAGCAAAGATATTTAAAGGTGGAAAAGAAGGACAACTTCCTGTAGAAGGAACTATCAATAGAGGTTTTGAACCTTATGAATATGAGAATTCAACTGCTGGTTATGAATTGGCTAAAGCTAATTTAAAATCACCTTTAAGTGAAGCGGATAGAAATTCAGGAAAAGGAAAAGAACTTTTCGAAATTTACTGTATCAGTTGTCATGGTGCAACTGGAAACGGTAAAGGTAAATTGGTTGAGAGAGAAAAATTTCTTGGAGTACCTAGCTATAAAGACAGAGTTATTACTGAAGGAAGTATCTTTCACGTTGAAACTTATGGTTTAAATGCAATGGGTTCACATGCAAATCAATTAAGTGCCCATGAACGTTGGTTAGTTGCTGACTATGTTCTAAAACTAAAAAGCCAATTATAATTGTTGAACAAACTGATCGTAATAGATATGTATACATTTTCAAGTAAATTAAAAACTTTTTCTATCATCCTAATGGCCCTTGGTATATTAGGAATTGGATATGGTTTTTTAACTGCTCCTAAAAATATTGAAGAGGTAGAAACTCTTCTGGCAAAAGAAGCATCAGAGCACGGTGGAGGACATGGTGAAGCCGCTGCGGCACATCATGAAGAAAAAGCTGAAGCAACGCAACACGCAGAAACAGTTGAAGCAGTTCATCATGAGGAAGCAAAAGATGCAAATGCTGAAGAGGCAGCAAGTAAAGATTCTCTTGTAGCTAATGAAGATACTACCCATGTAGTAAAAGCTGAAGAAGCACACGAAACTGAAGCTGCAGTTGCACATGATGTAAAAGCGGATAAGCATGCTGAAGCTTCTCATCATGATCCTAAAGCACATGCGGAACACGTTTTGCATCAATTGCAAAACAAACCTTGGTCTGCTTTATATGTTGCTAGTATTTTCTTCTTGCTACTTTCTATGGGAGTTTTAGCATTTTATGCTATTCAACAAGTGGCTCAGGCAGGTTGGTCTCCAGTATTGTTTAGAGTTATGCAGGGAATTACGGCTTATTTGCCAGTGGCTTCTGTAATTTTCTTTATTATTTTAGTTTTATGCGGATTACACTTTAATCACATATTTGTATGGTTAGGTGAAGGTGTTACAGATCCAAAAAGTCCTAATTACGATGCAATCATTGCTGGTAAAGCAGGTTATCTAAACTTTCCTTTCTGGATCGTTAGAGCGGGAATCTTTTTATTAGGATGGAACTTATACCGTCATTATTCAAGAAAAAATTGTTTAGCTCAAGATGAAGCTAATGATGATTTAAATTACAAAAAGAACTTTAAGTTATCTGCTGGATTCTTAGTATTCTTTATCGTATCTGAGTCTATTATGTCTTGGGATTGGATTATGTCATTTGATCCACACTGGTTCAGTACATTATTTGGATGGTATGTTTTTGCTTCTTTCTTTGTAAGTGGTATTACTACTATCGCACTAGTTACAATATACTTAAAATCTAAAGGTTATTTAGAGTATGTAAATACAAGCCACATTCACGATTTAGCTAAATTTATGTTTGGTATTAGTGTTTTTTGGACTTATTTATGGTTCTCTCAATTCATGTTGATCTGGTATGCTAACATTCCGGAAGAGGTTACTTACTTCGTAACAAGAATTCAATTATACAATTTACCATTCTTTGGTGCTGTAGTTATGAACTTTGTATTCCCATTATTAATATTAATCAATACTGACTTTAAGCGTTTAAGCTGGGTTATTGTAATGGCTGGTACTGTTATTTTATTAGGTCATTATGTTGATTTCTTTAATATGATTATGCCTGGTACAGTAGGAGATAGATGGTTTATTGGTGTTCCTGAAATTGCATCTATTCTTTTCTTCTTAGGTTTGTTTATTTTTGTTGTATTTACTGCATTAACGAAAGCGCCTCTGTTAGCAAAAAGAAATCCTTTCATTGAAGAAAGTAAACATTTTCATTATTAATATTTAAAGAAGTAAACAGATGACAAGTTTGTTGGTAATTATAGTTTTAGTTTTATTAGCAGTTGCATTATGGCAATTGACCAAGATATTTGATCTTACTCAGGTAGGATCTTCTTCGGACGATTCTCAGGTTGCATCAGATAATGATAATAATATTCAGGGATATATTATGTTCGGCTTTTTAGCTTTCATTTATATCTTCACGATTTACGGTTTACTAAAATGGGGTGGTTTAGCACTTCATAGTCCTGCTTCAGAGCATGGACTTTTAGTAGATAATTTAATGAATATTACTTGGGTTTTAATTTTTGTAGTTCAATTTATTACACAAGGTTTATTATACTGGTTTTCTTTTAAATATAAAGGAAATAAAAATCAAAAAGCTTTGTTTTTTGCTGATAGTAATAAGTTAGAAGCAATCTGGAGTATTATTCCATCAGTAGTTTTAGCTTGTTTAATCCTTTATGGATTATATGCTTGGAACAACATTATGTTTGTTGACAAAGATGAAGATGTAATTGAAATTGAATTATATGCTCAACAATTTAAATGGACTGCAAGATATGCTGGACAGGATAATGTTTTAGGAAAAGCTAATGTTCGTTTAATTGAAGGTGTGAACACTTTAGGTGTTGATATGTCAGATCCTAATGCTCAGGATGATATTGTTGTTAGTGAATTACATATTCCTAAAGGTAAAAAAATACATTTCAAAATGCGTTCTCAAGACGTATTGCACTCCGCTTACATGCCTCACTTTAGAGCGCAAATGAACTGTGTTCCTGGAATGGTTACTGAGTTTGCTTTTATTCCAACTTACACGACTTCTGAATACAGAGAGTTGCCATTTATGGTTGAAAAAGTTGCAAATATCAATAAACTAAGAGCTGAAAAAAGTGCTGAGTTAGTTGCTAAAGGTGGTACAGCTTTAGATCCTTATACATTTGATTATTTATTACTATGTAATAAAATTTGTGGAGCTTCTCACTATAACATGCAAATGAAAGTGGTTGTAGATACTCCGGAAGATTATAAAAAATGGTTAAGTGAAAAAACAACTTTAACTCAAGATATTAAAGCGGCAGCAGCTGCTGAGAAACCAGCTGAAGGAGTTGAGCCAACTACAGATAGTACCGCTAAAGATACTGTAAAAGCAGTTATTGATACTGTAAAAGCGGTTGTAGCTAAAGTTGCTATGAGATAATATTTATTAAGAAAATTTAAAGTACACATATATGTCAGCAGAAGCGCACGGTCACGATCACGGACACGATCACGAGCACGAACATCATCATAAAGACACGTTCATTACTAAATATATTTTTAGTATTGATCACAAAATGATTGCTAAGCAATACTTAATTACCGGTATTATTATGGGTATAATTGGTATTGCAATGTCTTTGCTTTTCAGAATGCAATTAGCATGGCCAGAGGAGTCTTTCAAAATATTTAATGTTTTATTAGGAGATAAATTTGCACCTGATGGTGTAATGGCTAATGATATTTACCTGGCTTTAGTTACAATTCACGGTACCATCATGGTATTCTTTGTACTGACGGCTGGTTTGAGTGGAACTTTTAGTAATTTACTTATTCCACTTCAAATTGGAGCTCGAGATATGGCTTCTGGATTTATGAATATGATTTCATACTGGTTGTTTTTCTTATCTGCTGTAATAATGTTAAGTTCATTATTTGTTGAAGCTGGACCAGCTTCTGCAGGTTGGACAATTTATCCGCCATTAAGTGCTTTACCACAAGCTATTCCAGGTTCTGGTACAGGTATGACTTTATGGTTAGTTTCTATGGCTATCTTTATTGCATCTTCTTTAATGGGATCTTTAAATTACATCGTTACTGTAATCAACTTAAGAACTAAAGGGATGTCTATGACTAGACTTCCACTTACTATCTGGACATTTTTCGTAACAGCTATTATTGGTGTTATTTCGTTTCCAGTTTTATTATCTGCCGCATTATTATTGATTTTTGATAGAAGTTTTGGAACTTCATTCTTCTTGT
Organism: Flavobacterium sp. LC2016-12; assembly: GCF_015351595.1. Taxonomy (GTDB): domain Bacteria; phylum Bacteroidota; class Bacteroidia; order Flavobacteriales; family Flavobacteriaceae; genus Flavobacterium. The sequence goes on from NZ_JADKPT010000013.1 coordinate 159,872, forward strand.
CTGATATTTATATTGCTGGAGAGGTTTTACACTATCAAGGTGGTTCTCCGGTATTATTTGAACACTTATTCTGGTTCTTAGGACACCCTGAGGTTTATATCGTAATCTTACCTGCAATGGGTCTTGTTTCTGAAATTATGGCTACGAATTCTCGCAAACCAATCTTCGGATACAGAGCGATGATTATGTCAGTTCTTGCAATTGCATTCTTGTCTACAATTGTATGGGGTCACCATATGTTTATTTCAGGTATGAATCCTTTCTTAGGATCTGTATTTACATTTACAACTTTATTGATTGCAATCCCATCCGCTGTAAAAGCATTTAACTGGATTACAACTTTGTGGAAAGGTAACTTACAGTTTAACCCTGCAATGTTGTTTTCTATCGGAATGGTTTCTACTTTCATCACTGGAGGTTTAACCGGAATCATTTTAGGAGATAGTACTTTAGATATTAACGTTCACGATACTTACTTTGTAATTGCTCACTTTCACTTAGTAATGGGTATCTCTGCACTTTACGGAATGTTTGCTGGTATTTACCACTGGTTCCCTAAAATGTATGGAAGAATGTTGAATAAAAATTTAGGTTATATTCACTTTTGGGTAACAGCTGTTTGTGCTTATGGAGTATTCTTCCCAATGCACTTTATCGGATTAGCTGGTTTACCAAGACGTTATTATACAAATACAAACTTCCCATTATTTGATGATTTACAAAATGTGAATGTTTTAATTACAACATTTGCTCTTGTAGGAGGTGCATTCCAATTAGTATTCTTATACAACTTCTTTAGTAGTATTTTCTATGGTAAAAAAGCAGTTCAGAATCCATGGAAATCTACAACATTAGAGTGGACAACTCCAGTAGAGCATATTCACGGTAACTGGCCTGGTGAAATTCCTCATGTATACCGTTGGCCATATGACTACAGTAACCCAAATCATGATGTAGATTTTGTGCCGCAAAATGTACCAATGAAAGAAGGTGAAGAAGTTTTACACCACTAAAAATATTTCAAAAAGACTATCAGAAATGATAGTCTTTTTTGTTTTAGTTAAAGTTTGACCCGTTCAATTTTACTGTTTTACAAACTGATTACTTTGTATATCTTTGTAAGATGAATGAAAACTTAGATCCTACTACAAAGGGATACAATCCAGAAGAGCTAGATCTTGAAAAAAGATTGCGTCCGCTATCATTTGATGATTTTGCCGGACAAGATCAGGTTTTAGAGAACCTGAAAGTTTTTGTCGCTGCTGCTAATCAGCGTGGTGAAGCACTTGACCATACGCTTTTTCATGGACCTCCGGGATTAGGGAAAACTACATTGGCCAATATATTAGCCAATGAATTGGAAGTTGGAATTAAAATTACTTCCGGGCCTGTATTAGATAAGCCTGGTGACTTGGCCGGATTGCTTACTAATCTTGACGAGAGAGATGTTTTATTTATTGATGAGATTCATCGTTTAAGTCCTATTGTTGAAGAATATTTATATTCAGCAATGGAGGATTTTAAGATAGATATCATGATTGAATCAGGGCCAAACGCCAGAACTGTTCAGATTAATTTGAATCCGTTTACTTTAATTGGTGCTACTACACGTTCGGGGCTATTGACTGCTCCAATGCGTGCTCGTTTTGGAATTTCATCTCGTTTACAATATTATACTACTGAACTTTTAACTACTATTGTTGAAAGAAGTTCTTCAATCTTAAAAATGCCAATTTCTTTGGATGCCGCAATCGAAATTGCTGGACGCAGTAGAGGAACACCTCGTATTGCTAATGCTTTGTTGCGCAGAGTTCGTGACTTTGCACAAATAAAAGGTAACGGAACGATTGATCTGGAAATTGCTCGTTACGCATTAAAAGCATTAAATGTGGATGCACATGGACTCGATGAAATGGATAATAAAATACTATTGACTATTATAAATAAGTTTAAAGGCGGACCTGTTGGACTTTCAACATTGGCAACAGCAGTTTCTGAAAGTAGTGAAACGATCGAAGAAGTTTATGAACCTTTTTTAATTCAAGAGGGGTTTATTATGCGTACACCTCGTGGGCGTGAAGTAACGGATAAAGCTTATAAACATTTAGGGAAATTAAATACAAACATTCAGGGCGGCTTATTTTAATTTTTTTTCAATGTCTGAAAATAAAAAATATAGTTATCCGAACAAACTTTCCATTTTTAGATTCTTTTTGGATGCCGAAGGAGTGCGCAAAAAACCTATTCCGTTTCATAAAAAATATTTTGATAAACTTGGTGATTCTTTTTCTCTGAGAATCGGTATTTCAAAGCACTTGATTTTGTCAAGGGATAATGAAATCGCACAGCATATTTTACAGAAGAATCAAAAAAATTATCATAAATCAAAGTTTCAGTCGGTTTATCTTTCCAAGTATTTGGGAAAAGGACTGTTGACTGTTGATGGCGTTTTTTGGCTTAAACAGAGAAGACTTATTCAGCCTGCATTTCACAAGGAAAAAATGAATCAGTTGATTGAAAACATGAATCATACGATTGTTTCAGAATTAGATGTTTTAGTGAAAGAAAAAGAGGTTGATCTTTTTCCAGTAATGAGCCAGTTGGCTTTTAATGTTGTTGCAAAATCTTTATTTGAACTTTCTATTTCTGAAGAAAAGCTAAATCGTATAAAAGTTATTATAGAAGAAGTTCAGAATTTCTTAATTAAAGAGATACGACTTCCTCATAAAGCTTGGTGGTTTTCTGCTACTGGTCAGGTGAAAAAACATCTTGAATTAGCAGAAGAAAATAATTGTATTATTAGGGAAATTATAGAAGAGAGAATTTCTTCAAACGAAGAGATTAATGATTTGCTGAATATGCTTTTAGATACCCGTTACGAAGATACTGGTGAAGGAATGTCAGTAAAGCAATTAATAGATGAAATTAAAGTTCTTTTTATTGCCGGACATGAGACAACTGCAAATGCCTTAACTTTTACTCTTTATCTTTTGGGAAGAAATCCGGAAATACAACAAAAAGTTTTTGACGAAATTCTTGAAATTGAATCGCAAACTGAAAATGTAGTCGAGCAGCTTCAAAAAATGACTTATATAAATGCAGTTTTAAATGAATCAATGCGCTTGTATCCGCCCGCATGGATTACGGATAGGCAAAATGTTGAGGATGATAGTATTGGTTTATTCTATTTGAAAAAGGGGACTTTAATTGGGCTTTCTTTTTATGAATTGCATCGAAATCCTAAATATTGGGAGAAACCAAATGATTTTAATCCAAATCGTTTTCTTGGAGAACAAAAGAAGCATTCAATGCAATATTTTTATCCCTTTGGTGCGGGACCCCGAATGTGTATTGGTGCCGGATTTGCTATTTATGAGATGTGTTTGACCATTTCTCATATTGTGAAAAAATATGCAATTAAAACGGTTAATTCGGATATTAAACTTAATCCGCTAATAACATTGAAACCCGTAGGAGTCGAAGTTATATTCTCTAAAAGATGACAATCAATTCAAAAGAGACATATTCGAAATTTATAAAAGCTGAAGCAAAACGACTTGGTTTTCTTTCTTGTGGGATATCTAAAGCTGGATTTCTTGAACAGGAAGCGCCTAGACTTGAGAAGTGGTTAAAGAATAATCATAACGGTCAGATGGCTTATATGGAAAATCATTTTGATAAGCGATTAGATCCGACGTTATTAGTTGATGATGCAAAAAGCGTAATTTCACTTTTACTTAATTATTATCCTGCAGAATCTCAGAACCATGAAAGTTTTAAAATTTCCAAATATGCTTATGGCCAAGATTATCATTTTGTTATTAAAGAAAAATTAAAGGAACTTTTAGATGCTATTCAAGAAAATATCGGAGATGTTTCAGGCCGTGCTTTTGTTGATTCTGCGCCTGTGTTAGATAAAGCCTGGGCTGCAAAAAGTGGATTGGGCTGGATTGGCAAAAACAGTAATTTGCTAACTCAAAAAGTAGGTTCGTTTTACTTTATTGCAGAATTAATACTTGATTTAGATTTAGACTATGATCATGCTACTACGGATCATTGTGGATCGTGTACTGCTTGTATTGATGCTTGTCCCACTCAGGCAATAGTTGCTCCCTATGTTGTTGATGGAAGCAAATGTATTTCCTATTATACAATTGAACTAAAAGAGAATATTCCTTATGAGATGAAAGGGAAATTCGATGAGTGGATGTTTGGTTGTGATACTTGTCAGGATGTTTGTCCGTGGAATCGTTTTTCAAAACCACATTCTGAACCCTTATTTAATCCTAATCCTGAATTGCTTTCTTTTTCAAAGAAAGATTGGATTGAAATAACGGAAGAAACTTTCAAAAAAGTCTTTAAAAATTCTCCAATTAAGCGAACCAAATTCGATGGTTTAAAACGCAATATTAACTTTTTAGATTAAAGAAAAAGTTAGATATCGGTTTTGATTATTTTTTTTCTATTGAATTGCCTAATAATTTGCTTCCAGAATTTTATTTCCCATATTTTTATAAACGAAGAAAAAGACACATTTTTGTAAGAACCTCTTTTACAATTTGATATATGTGTCTTTTTTGCAATGTAGGAAATGAAACACAACATGTGTATTTTGTCTATGTTTTTTATCGACAAACGGTAAATCTATTGAAAGTTTGTTTTATTGATCAACAATAATTTTATTATAGAATCTGGTAATTAAATTATTACTTCTCTTATTTATTGAGATGTAAGAAAGCGTTTGTGAATTTTGAAAGTGCAACAGTTTTTTTATTTAATTAAAAAGATAAAATATTTATTAAAACGTTAAATGTTTGATAATCAATATTTATTCGTCTTGTTTGTAGAATAAATTATCTAATTGTAGAGATGTCTTTTAACTCATTTTTTATTTGAAAAAAGTGAGTTCAATAGTAATAAATTTTATTAAAAATAATTACTTAAGAAGAAAAACGCCTTTAACATATTGTAAATAAAAAGTAAACAAATGTTAAAAATGAAACCTCTTTTTGTAATTTTTAATTTTGTAAGATTTTTTGATGTTTTGTTATTAAACTAAAGATAATCTGTCTTAATTCATAAAAAATTAATAAATTTCTCCTTTTATATTGATGAATGATTAATTTTTTTAAATATAAAAGGGCGTTTTGCTTGAAAATAAGTGTAATTCAACGTTTTTATAGGTAGTTTGTCGACTAATGTAGCTAGTTATTAGGTGTTTATCTATTTTCGCCACACCAAAACTACCATGAAATTATGAGACTATTTTTATGTCTTGAGCCGATTACTCAAATGGTTCAATCATTTTTTGAATTAAGAAAAAAATCTCACTTCAGATTTTTTTTTAATTTAAAATCCCTTCATCATATTTTTTCGTATGTCTGCTATATCCTGAAAACCGTGATTGGTTATTCGGTTAACAATATTTGTATTCCTCAAATCTCATTTGTGTATGCGTAACTTTACTTTTAAAGGCCGTAATTTATTTAGGCCATTTTTTATTGCTTTAGTACTTCTATTATCAAACGCATCTTTGTTTGCGCAAATTTGCGGTACCCCTGGAGTTGATGGCCCTGTAACAGTATCAAGTTCTGTAAATACTTATTATCCTATTACAGGAAATGTTACGATGAATGCCGGAGCAAAATCCATAGTACTAAGTAAAGTACCAGCAACAGATGGTTATCTTAATAATTTTGGAGCGACTCCAATTTCTGCAGGCGATTTGATTTTAATTATTCAAATGCAGGATGCTACAATAGATTATACAAATAGTACAAGTTATGGTTCTGGAACTGCAAATAGTGGCTTGGATGGTTTAGGAGGGACTGGTTTTACGGCTATTGGCAATACTGGTATTTTTGAATATGTTATTGCAACTAATAACGTACCATTGACAGGAGGGAATTTAACATTTAAAGGGACTGGTTCTGGCGGCGGTGTGCTCAATAGTTTTTTTAACGCAGATGCAACAGCAACAAGAGGGAAAAGAACATTTCAAATCGTTAGAGTGCCACAATATTCTAATTTAACACTTACATCTAATATTACTACTCCACCTTTTAATGGAGTTGCAGGTGGTGTAATCGCTTTTAATGTTTCAGGGACATTCAATTTTGCAGGATATACAATTGATGGAACTGCTCGTGGTTTTAGAGGTGGTTATAGTCCCAGAGCAGACTCTAATCTAAATGATGCTAATACTTATGTGGGATTATCAACTAATAATAAAATTTCTGGAAAGGGAGAAGGAATAGCAGGAACACCACGCTATATGTGGGATGGATATAATCAAGTTGATAATTTAGTTGAAGGAATGCCGGGAGGATCTTCGGGAAGAGGAGCTCCAGCTAATGCAGGAGGAGGAGGTAATGACCATAATACTGGCGGCGGTGGAGGCGGTAATGGTGGATATGGTGGTTTAGGTGGTGCCGGATGGCAAGGTGGTAATGGTAATATTCTTCCCGCAACAGGAGGAGGAAGACCGGGTTTTAGATCATATCTTACAGCTGTTCCATTTCCGAGGCTTGTTATGGGCGGAGGCGGTGGAGCCGGTGATGCCAATAATGCTTCATCTGGTGTAAAAGGTGGTGTAGGAGGTGCTATTATTCTCGTTAATGCCGGTACAGTTTTGGGAACTGGTAATATTTATGCTAACGGCGGAAAGGGGGCACCTGGCGCTTATTCAGGTTCGCCTGACGGAGCTGGAGGAGGAGGAGCTGGAGGAACAGTATTATTAAATATTTCTAATGATAGTAATGCAACTATTAGAATAGAGGCGAATGGAGGAGCTGGAGGAAATACGGAAAATGATAATAACGATGAGCACGGACCTGGTGGTGGTGGTGGTGGTGGAATTATTAGTCATAATCTTTCAGGTACAGTAAGCATAATTACTAGTGTACTTGGTGGCGTAGCAGGTAAATCTAATGCTGGTAATGGAATCAGTCACGGAGCTATAGGTGGATCGGTTGGTTATGTATCAACATTTACAATACAAGATGTTCCGCCAAATTTGCAGGTAAATTCAAATTGCTTTCCTATTCTTGAGACCAAAGTAAAAACTTTATCAACAGCGTCAATTTGTAATTCCATTGATGAGAAAGTACCTTATGAGGTTCAGATAAAAAATACTGGGGTAGGAAATGCTGCAGGAGTATTTTTAGACTTTCTTTTTCCAGCAGGTATTGAATTTGATTCCGCTACAGCAACATATTCACTTGATGCTTCCGGGCCTTCTGGACCTTTGGCTAATAGTGCTACGGCAAATAATCCTTTATTTGGTGGATTTAATATCGCACAAAATGGAATTGTAACAATAACCTTAGTAGGGAAAGTTGCAACATCAATTACTGCCGGGACATATAGCTCTAATGCGCAAGCTTTATATCTTGATCCTACTCGTACAACTGCCGATCCAAATAGAAAAATAACACCATTTACAAATGCTTATGGAACGGTTAGTAAAAATTATGAAGGATTAAACCAATCTAATGTCCCGGGTACTAACTTTATTGGAACTAGTTCGACTGCAGATGATATAACAATACTAGCTTTGCCAACTGCGCCGACCGTTACAATTTTACAGTCAAGTTGTGCTACTCCAACAGGAACAGTAACGGTAATTATGCCAGCAAATGCCTCAGGAATAAGTTATACATTGACAGGAACAAATCCTATAGCAGCACCGGTAAATAATACAACAGGTGTTTTTTCGGGATTGGTAGCGGGCACTTATAAAGTAACAACAAAAAATGCACAGGGATGTACTTCATCTCCAACTACTGGTATCGTTATAAATGCAGTTGCTGGTGCACCAACGACTACAGGAGTATCAATTTGTCAGGATGGAACGGGATCATTAACAGCTTCTTCATCATGCTTAATTTCAGAGAGCACAGGAGCGAAAATTGCTGTGGCAGGAACGAGTGCAACTGCAGGAACCAATACACTATCCTGGGTAAATCCTGAAAAAATTACTTCGAATGATTCGAGTAATGCTACAGTTGCTGTCTCAAGTGGAGGGAGTTTTATAACGCATTATCTTCAGGGAACTAATTTTGGCTTTACAATTCCAACTAATGCTACAATAAAAGGTATTCAAGTATCAATTAGTCGTTTTAGTAGCGTTGATAGTAATAATAATAATGTAAAAGATAATGTTGTCAGTTTGATTAAGGCTGGATCCATTATGGGTGCAAATAGAAAAGTCACAAATAGTAATTGGTCAACTAGTTCTACGACTGTTATTGATTATGGAGGTACATCAGATTTATGGAATGGTTCATGGAGTCCTTCTGATATTAATTCGCCAGATTTTGGAATAGTATTATCTGCGGATATTAATAGAGGAAATGGAAATGGAAACGGTACTGTAACTGCATCGGTTGATTACATGCAGATTACTGTGAATTATACCTTAGGAGAAATTGAATGGTATACCACATCTTCTGGTGGAACACCAATTTATAAAGGTTCTTCTTTTAATCCTGTAGGTGTTACCGGATCAGGTTTAACAAATACAAGTACACCGGGGACAAAAACCTATTATGCTGCCTGCACTAGTGGTTCAAGTTGTAGAACAGCTACAAATTTTGTTATTAATGCGAAACCAACTATATCAGGAACAACACCGGCTTCACGATGTGATGGAGGAACGGTGACATTGGGAGCTGCGGCTTCATCAGGAACAATTAATTGGTATGCTGCTTCAACAGGTGGTGCATCTTTGGGAACAGGTGCAAGTTTTACAACACCAAGTTTATCAACAACAACCAGTTATTATGTAGATGCAACGGAGAATGGTTGTACAACTGCGGACAGAACTGCAGTTGTCGCTACGGTAAATACGTTACCAACTATAAATTCAACAACAGAAAGTTCTAGATGTGGTACGGGGACAGTAACATTAAGTGCAACAGCATCAACTGGGGCAACCATCAATTGGTATGCTGCTTCAACAGGTGGAACATCTTTGGGAACAGGAACGAACTTTACAACACCAAGCTTATCAAGTACTACTACTTACTATGTTGGTGCTACCTCTACTGAAGGATGTCCTACGTCATCAAGAATTGCAGTTGCAGCCGTTATAAACACTATTTCTACAGTTACACTTACCAGTGGTACACAAAATCCAGCAGTTTGTGCAGGGACAGCAATCACTAGTACTGTTTATACTTTTGCTGGAAGCGCAACGAATGTTGTAGTAACTAATTTGCCAGCTGGATTAGCATTTGCTGTTGATTCTGGTGCAAAAACAGTAACTATTTCAGGAACTCCAACAGTAGGAGGAACTTATACAATAACAACTGTTGGGCATACTGCTCCTTGTGTAGCAGCTACAATTAAAGGAATTGTGACTGTAAATACTTTGGCAGCTCCAATATTAAGTACGATAACACAACCAAATTGTACAGTAACTACAGGAAGTTTTACTATTACCAATTATGATGCTTCTTATACTTATACAATAATCCCATCAACAGGAGTTAGTAGAACGGGAAGTTCGGTTACAGCTCCGGCTGGTAATTATACCATTAAAGCGACAGCCAATAGTTGTGATTCTGCAAACACAGGATTTGTAATTAATGCACAACCCTCAACACTTTCAGTTCCAACACTAAGCACTGTGACCCAGCCAACGTGTACAACGGCAACGGGAAGTTTTACGATTGACAATTACGATGGGACTTACACTTATACGATAACGCCATCAACAGGAGTTATTAGAACAGGAAATTCCATTACAGCTCCGACAGGAAGTTATGTAGTTAAGGCAACATTAGGAGTTTGTAGTTCAGGAAATTCAGCTACGACATCTGTTAATGCACAGCCTTCAACACCTGCAGTTCCAACACTAAGCGCTGTGACCCAGCCGACGTGTGCAACGACAACAGGAAGTTTTACGATTGACAATTACAATGCGGCTTATACTTATACGATAACGCCATCCACAGGGGTAACACAAACTAATGGTACTGTTACGGCTCCACAAGGAAGTTATACAATAAAAGCAACACTTGGATCTTGCAGTTCATCAGATTCAGTTGCAGCGGTTGTAAGCGCTCAGCCTTCAACGCCAGCAGTTCCAACACTAAGTGTTGTGACCCAGCCAACTTGTACAACGGCAACAGGAAGTTTTACAATTGACAATTATAATGCGGCTTATACTTATACGATAACCCCATCAACAGGTGTTAATAGAACAGGAAGTTCTGTTACAGCTCCACAAGGAAGTTATACAATAAGAGCAACACTGGGATCTTGCAGTTCATCAGATTCAGTTGCGGCAGTTGTAAGCGCTCAGCCTTCAACACCTGCGGTGTCAACACTAAGCGCTGTGACCCAGCCAACATGTACAACGGCAACAGGAAGTTTTACGATTGACAATTACAATGCGGCTTATACTTATACGATAACGCCATCAACAGGA
>NZ_JADKPT010000014.1 GCF_015351595.1 Flavobacterium sp. LC2016-12
TAAAAACCCTGTTCTAACGAACGGGGTTTTTTGTTTTACAATACTTTGTGTTTTTTAACCGCAAAGTGCGCTAAAATTTTACCGCAAAGGGCGCTAAGGTTTTTTTAGCTGTCTGTTTACTGCTGTCATGTTAAGGTCGCAAAGCTTATTGTGGCGAACTTTGCGTAATCCCTTTGTGTTCTTTGCGGTTAAATGACAGTTGCTGAGTCAAATTTCTTCTGAAAATAAAAGTATGCAGTACTCCGGATTGGAATTTGGGATTTAAAAGTTGGAATTTCTTCTGAAAACCGGACTTCTTGATCATTGTAAACCGCGTTAGGGATGGGAGCGGCATCCTTTTGTGTGAATACTAAACCTCACTTTACCATAAGTCTTCTTTCCACAAAAGATATAGCGGACAGCCCGGCCCGCCGCGGGAAACGCCATAACCATGTGTGTTCTTTCAATAATATATCATATTGTTTCTGTTAAATAAAAATCAATTTTGGGTTTTAATTTAGCCTCGGTTAGCCATTTTAAATGTGAATCAGTATTTTTGTCTAAATATTATAATTTAAGTATGAAAAAAAGTATTGTATTGTTGACATTGTTTGTTATCTCAAATTTAAGTGCTCAACAACGCCCTAAGTTGGTTGTAGGTATTGTAGTTGATCAAATGAAAATGGAATATTTATATCGGTTTTCAGATGATTTTTCACCGAATGGTTTTAAGAAATTAATGAATAATGGGTATACTTTTCAGAATATGCATTATAACTATATGCCAACTTACACAGCTCCGGGACATGCTTCAATTTATACTGGTACAACACCCGCAACACATGGAATTGTAGGAAATGAGTGGTTTAGTAGAACTCTTGGCAAAGAAATGTATTGCACAGATGATGCTAGTGTGAAAACAGTTGGAGATGGAACAGTTGAAGAAGGAGCAATGTCTCCAAAAAATCTTCAAAGTACCACTATTACGGATGAAGTAAGAATGGCTACCAATTTTGAAGGTAAAGTTATTGGAATGAGTCTTAAAGACCGTGGTGCAATTTTGCCAGCAGGTCATTTTGCTAACTGGGCTTTTTGGTATAGTAAAACTGGCTCTTTTATTTCTAGCACTTTTTATGGTGAAAAACTGCCGGAATGGGTGACTCAGTTTAATAATGAGAAACATTATATGCCCTATATAAAGAAAGGTTGGGATTTATACAAACCAGCTTCGACTTATAATGAAAGTTTACCTGACAATAATCCTTATGAAGGTAAGCTATATGGTAGTGCCGCGCCAGTTTTTCCATATGATTTGAAAACAATGTATGAAAAAAATGATGCAGGTGTAATAAGAGCTACTCCTTTTGGTAATGATTTATTAGCTGAGTTTGCTAAAAAAGCTATCGAAAAAGAAGAATTAGGAAGGGATAATATCACTGATTTTTTAACGGTTAGTTTTTCATCAACAGACTACGTTGGGCATTTATTAGGGCCACGTTCGATGGAACTTCAAGATACTTATTTAAGATTGGACCAAACGATTGCCGACTTCTTAGCTTATTTAGATAAAAGGGTTGGAAAAGGTAACTATTTACTTTTCTTGACAGCGGATCATGCAGGTGCTGAAAATGTTATTTACTTAAAAGATCGTAAATACAATGTCGATAATTATCCGTCAAAAGACTTCAGAAAAAATCTACAGGATTTTTCAGTAAAAACTTTTGGCGTTGATTTACTTTTAAACTATTCTAACTTTAATATCTTCTTTAATAAACAAATAATTAAAGATAAAGGTTTGGATTTAGTAAAAGTAAAACAAGCTTTTAAAGACTACATGATTTCACTACCACAGATTAAGAAAGTCTATACAGAAGAAGAAATTTTAGCTAATTCCGGAAATGATTACTATCTAAATTTTGTGGCAAAAGGGTATGATGTTACTCAGGATGGGGATATGGTTATCATCAATAAACCTGGAGATATGGAATATTCGGTTACTGGAACTTCTCACGGAACTCCGTATAGTTATGATACTCATGTACCTGCTATTTTTTATGGTTGGCACATTAAAAAGGGTGAATCATATGATAAAAAAGCAATTACTGAAATTGCTCCAACAATTGCTCAAAAAATTAAAGTTAGTTTTCCGAATGGAACAGAAGCAAAAGTGTTGCAAGAAGTTTTAGATGAGAAAATCGAGGTAAGCGAGAAAAAATAATTTTCTATTCCTATAAAGTAAAACCTGTCATATTTTATGGCAGGTTTTTTTATGCACCAAAAAAAAGGCTTTTCATTTAAGAAAAGCCTTTTTGAGTAGTGTTTTTAGTAAGCACTTATTATAATGTTAGCACTATGCGTTTGCTAACACTAATTCTTCGTTAAAAGGAAGATTCCAAGCCTCTGCAACTCCTTTGTAAAGAATTTTTCCATTAGCAATGTTTAATCCTTTTTTCAATTCTTCATTTTCGTTACAAGCTTTTTCCCATCCTTTGTTTGCTAGTTGTACAGCATATGGTAAAGTAGCATTTGTTAAAGCTAAAGTTGATGTATAAGGAACAGCTCCAGGCATATTAGCTACACAGTAGTGAACGATATCATCAATAATGAAAGTTGGATTTTCGTGTGTTGTAGGAGTACAAGTTTCGATACATCCTCCTTGATCCACAGCAACATCAACAACAACAGTTCCTGGACGCATTAATTTAAGCATGTCACGAGTGATTAAGTGAGGTGCTTTTGCTCCTGGAATTAAAACAGCTCCAACAATTAAATCTGCGTCTTTAATTGCTCTCGTGATATTATAATGGTTTGACATTTCTGTATTTACGTTTGCTGGCATAATATCGTCAAGCTGACGTAAACGTGGCAAACTTAAATCCATAATAGTTACTTGTGCTCCTAAACCAGCAGCCATTTTTGCAGCTTGCGTTCCAACGATTCCTCCACCTAAAACTAATACTTTAGCTGGCGGTACACCTGGAACACCACCTAAAAGAATTCCTCTTCCTTTTAATGGTTTTTCAAGGTATTTTGCTCCTTGTTGAATTGCCATACGACCTGCAACTTCAGACATTGGAACTAATAACGGTAAACTACGATCTGCTTTTTCAACTGTCTCATAAGCTAAACAAACGGCACCTTTTTCAAGCATTGCATGTGTTAATGGCTCAGATGAAGCAAAGTGAAAGTATGTGAAAAGCAATTGATCTTTTTTGATTAAAGGATATTCAGAAGCAATTGGTTCTTTTACTTTAATGATCATCTCTGCGATAGCATAAACTTCTTCAATAGTTCCTAAAACTACTGCTCCTGCAGTTGCATATTCATCATCACTAAATCCACTTCCTATACCTGCAGTTGCTTGAACATAAACTGTATGTCCATGTTTTTTCATCTCAGAAACACCAGCTGGAGTTAATGCTACACGATTTTCGTTATTTTTTATTTCTTTTGGAACACCTATTATCATCTTGTTATATTTTTTTGTTTTTTTTCTTGAATTTGTTTTACAAAGCTACTGATAGAGAATATATTATTGATATTAGACTTATAAATAAGAAAATATTATTTTATTTTATACTTTTACAGAAAAATATTCTTTTTGCATAGGTTTGGACTTCTCAAAAAAGAAAAAAAGACTAAATTTTACTAATTAAAGAAAACGTTTTCGTTATGGCTTTAGATGAAATTGACAAAAAAATCCTACGACTTTTACAGGAAAATGCCCATTATACTTTAAAGGACATCGCAAATAAAATAAATTTGTCCCTTACACCTGTTCATGATAGGGTTAAACGCCTTGAAAAAGAGGGAGTTATAGAGAAGTATGTTTCGATTTTAAACAAGAAAAAACTCGGAAATAATCTTACTGTTTATTGTCAGGTTACTTTAACAAAACAGACTTATGATACTTCTGAAGGGTTTAATCAATCCATACTTAATTTACCGGAAGTTGTTGAATGTAATTACGTTTCTGGTAATTTTGATTATATGCTTAAAATCATTATTCCTGATATGGAAAGCTATCATCATTTTCATCAGAAAAAATTATCTGTTTTACCTGAAGTATCTTTAATCAACACTGTTTTTGTGATTTCAGAGGTAAAAAGCACGACAGTTCTTCCAATTTAAAACAACAAAAAGCCATCAAGAAAACTTGATGGTCTTAAGAATGGTTGGTTTGGTTTTATATTAATAATAAGTAAAACGTCTCACTTTAGCAATATACTTTGCTAAACGGATTACTTGATGACTGTAGCCATATTCGTTATCGTACCAAATATAAAGCACGATGTTTTTTCCATCCTTAGAAACAATTGTTGCATTGCTATCATAAATTGATGGAGCAGAAGTTCCTACTATATCAGAAGAAACCAATTCATTATTTAAGGAATATTTAATTTGTTCTACAAGTTCACCTTCTAAAGCGTATTTTTTCATGATTTTATTGATGGCTGGTATAGAGGTTGCTTTTTTAACTTCTAAGTTTAGTACCACCAACGATCCGTTTGGAACTGGAACTCTAATAGCATTTGAAGTTAATTTTCCTTCAAGGGATGGAATTGCTTTTGAAACTGCAGTTCCGGCACCAGTTTCGGTAATTACCATATTTAATGCAGCAGCTCTTCCGCGACGGTATTTTTTATGCATATTGTCAACCAGATTCTGATCGTTTGTATAAGCATGAATGGTTTCTAAGTGACCTTTTGCAACTCCTAAAGTGTCTTCAATAACTTTTAAAATTGGCGTTATAGCGTTTGTAGTGCAGGATGCTGCAGAAAAAATATTTATTTCGTCCGGGTTGTATTCGTTATGATTAACCCCATGAACGATATTTGGAACTCCTTTTCCAGGTGCCGTCAATAAAACTTTGCTAACTCCATTTGAAGTTAAATGCCTTTTTAGAGTCTCCTCTGTTGTAAAGGCACCAGTATTATCAATAACTAAGGCATCATTGATTCCGTATTGTGTGTAATCTATTTCTTCCGGAGTATTAGCGTTTATAATGTGAACGGTGGTTCCGTTAATGATTAAAGCATTATTCTTTGAATCTGCAGTAACAGATCCCTGAAAATCGCCATGAATTGAATCATAACGCAATAGAGAAGCTCGTTTCTCTAAAGTTGCAGCATCACTTTTATCACGGGTTACAATTGCTCTCAAACGCAATTGGTTTCCTTTACCGGTTTTTGACATTAATTCTCTGGCTAACAAACGTCCAATTCTTCCAAAGCCGTATAAGACAACATCTTTTGGCTGAATTTCTTTGGTTGATTTAGCTTTTTTTAGTTTTTCCATTACAAAATATCTTGCGTCCGGATATTTTTCTTCTTCTAAAAGATATTCGTAGGTAAGTTTTCCTAAATCTAATTTGGCAGGTGGAAAATCTAAGGACAAAATTACTTTTGCAATTTCAACAGAATCAAAAACACTGATAGGTTTACCGACGAATTCGCCTGCGTATTGATGTAAATTGATTATGTCACTGACATTTTTATCCAATAATTGGTTTTTAAATAAAACCATTTCGATGGATTTGTCGTACCATAAATCACTTATGACTTTTATTAATTCGACACCAGCTCTTCTTCGGTCGACTTGTAACGATACCTCTTTTTGGTACAAACTTTTTTTACTCATAATTGATTAAATTGAAAAAATAAAATGCTCACTATTTTAAAATTTTGCGCAAAAGTATCCATTTCAATCGATTTCGTAAACTATTTTATGATTTATTTTTGAAAATAAAAAAGCCACCTTAATTTCTTAAGATGGCTTTAAGGATTTTCAGTCTTAGCTACAGTTTTTATTTTTTTAGCTGAAAACTGTGACTAATAAGTGTGACTAAATAATTATTCTGAAGATTTCTCCATTTCTATTTATCATTTCGATGCGGACACTTTGTCCTTCGTCTTTTTTACTTAACAGTTTCGAAACGGTTTCAACATTTGTAGCTTTAACATTATCGATACTTAAAATAATATTGCCTTGCAATTCATTTTGATATTGCATTAAATGATCATTGGTTATGTTTTTAATTTTTACACCATAATCAATTCTGAATTTCTTTTTGTCAGCGGCATCGATATTTTCTAATTCTATTCCTTTAAACTCAGTGCTAAAGAATTCATTTTTACTTAAAGTTACCGGAACAGTTTTCGTTTGTCCATCTTTCATATAAGTAACTTTGACAACATCGTTTGGTCGTTTTGTATTAATATAACCTGAAAGATCAGCATAAGTTGCAATGTTTTGATCATCTAGTTTTACGATAATGTCACCTTTTGAAAGCCCAGCTTTTTCAGCTCCGGAATTTTTAGAAACTTTACTGATATAAAATCCTTGTGTTTGAGTTACGCCTAATTCTTTTGAAGCAGTGCTGTTTAATTCGCCACCTTCAACACCTAGAATTCCTCGTTGAACATTTCCGAATTCCATAATATCTTCGATAATTTTTCTCGCAATATTAGATGGAACCGCAAATGAATACCCAACATAAGAGCCTGTCATTGATGAAATCATCGTATTGATTCCAATTAATTCTCCTCGTGTATTTACTAACGCTCCACCGCTATTTCCTGGGTTTACAGCTGCATCAGTCTGAATAAAAGACTGAATTCCGCTAGTATCTAAGTTTCTGGCTTTCGCCGAAACAATTCCGGCAGTTACGGTTGAAGTTAAGTTGTAAGGATTACCAACTGCCAAAACCCATTCGCCAATTTTTACATTATCAGAATTAGCAAAAGCAGTATAGGGTAGTTTTTCATCGGCATTGATTTTCAATAGAGCAATGTCCATTTTTGAATCGGTGCCGATCAATTTTGCGGTATATGATTTCTTGTTGTTTAAGGTAATTTCAATTTCAGAAGCATCTTTAATCACGTGATTGTTCGTCACGATATATCCATCTTCAGAAATAATAACACCAGAACCAGTTCCTACTTGTTCCTGTTGTTGTTGACCACCGTATCCATAGAAAAATTCCATCATCGGATTGCTGACTGTTCTTCTCGAAACATTTTTTACGTGAACAACAGTATGAATTGTCTTATCTGCAGCAGCAGTAAAATCAACCGTTTCAGCTGATAATGCAACATTTCTGCCAAATGAATTTGGGGCTAAAGTAACAACAGAATTTTCTCTTCCAAAAAAAGAATTGTTGCCATCAAATAATAATTTGTAAGCACCAAGTGTAGTAGCACCACTTAGTAATGACACTAAAAATAAGCTTGAAAATCTTTTCATAATTAGGATTTATGTTTAAGTTACTAACGTAAAATTAAAGGAAAAAATTATTTCAAAAAATGCTTTAACGCTCTTTAACATTGATTAACATTTCATTAATTAATAGTTCGTACTTTTGTACTTATTAATAGACTAAAAATGCAAATAGAATTTTATAAATATCAAGGTACGGGCAATGATTTTGTGATGATTGACAATCGTACTAATTTTTTCCCAAAAGAAGATATTCAACTGATTGAGCAATTGTGCGACAGAAGATTTGGAATTGGCGCTGACGGACTTATTTTATTAGAAAATGATTCGGATACTGATTTCAGAATGGTTTATTACAATTCTGACGGGAACGAAAGTTCGATGTGCGGTAATGGTGGTCGTTGTTTAGTAGCTTTTGCTAATCAATTAGGCGTAATCAACAGTCAGGCAATTTTTATGGCAACCGATGGTTTGCATCACGCTTCTGTTGGAGATGATGGTATTGTTTCTTTGCAAATGATTGATGTTGATGAAATACAAAAGAAAGATTCTTATACTTTTTTGAATACTGGTTCACCACATCACGTGCAGATTGTTGAAGATTTGAAAAATTATAATGTAAAAGATAGCGGAGCATCGATTCGTTACGGTGAACTATATGGAGAAAAAGGAAGCAATGTTAATTTTGTAAAGAAAATTGATGAGGATACTTTTTCAGTCCGTACTTATGAAAGAGGTGTTGAAGATGAAACTCTGGCCTGTGGGACAGGAGTAACTGCGGTTGCAATTGCAATGAATGCGACTGGAGAAACGGATAAAACATCTATCAATTTAAATGTTGAAGGAGGAAAGCTAAATGTTTCTTTTGATAAAATGGGAGATCATTTTACCAATGTTTTCTTAAACGGCCCGGCAAAATTTGTTTTTAAAGGCAGTATTGAAATCTAAAATATGCAATCTAAAATCTAAAATCTAAAATTAAATGATCACACTCAAAGGCGAAAATATCTATCTGCGTGCATTAGAACCTAATGATTTAGAGTTTGTGTATGCGATGGAAAATGATCAGAGCATTTGGGAAGTTAGCAATACTTACACGCCATACAGTCGCTTTCTGGTTCGTCAATATCTTGAAAATGCACATCAGGATATTTATGAGGCGAAACAATTACGTTTGGCTATTTGTCAGGATGAAGATTTTCCGGCTATCGGATTAATTGATTTATTTGAATTTGACCCGAAGAATAATAAAGCAGGGGTTGGAATCGTTATTCAAAAGAATGAAAATAAAAGGCAAAATATTGGTTCTGAATCATTAGAGCTTTTAATTAAATATGCGTTTTACAATTTAAATTTACATCAGCTCTATGCAAATATTAGTGTCGAAAATGTAGCAAGTATAGCTCTTTTTACTAAATTTGGTTTTAAGAAAATAGGAATTAAAAAAGATTGGATATTGCTGAATAACCACTATCAAGACGAAGCAATGTACCAGTTAATTAACAAACAAATTTAAAATTTAGACTTTGAGCTTAAAAAAAATTATCACGATAACTGCTGTAGCCGTAATTTCAGGTTTAATGATTTACGGATTTATTTTGATCAGCAGAATTTTTAGCGCCAACACAAAATTCGAGGAAAAAGAACTTTATGTTTATGTTCCAACGGGTGCAAATTATACCGATGTTAAAAAAATATTAGAACCTTATATTAAGAATTTCGAAAACTTCGAAATGGTAGCCAATAAAAGAAGCTATCCTGAAAACGTAAAATCAGGTCGTTTTTTGCTTAAAAAAGACATGAATAATATCGATTTGGTTCGTGCAATGCGTTCTAATGTTCCGGTTAAATTAGCTTTTAACAATCAGGAACGTTTGGAGAATTTTGCCGGAAGAGTTGGTTCTGAAATCGAGGCTGACAGTTTATCTTTAATGAAAGCAATTAAAGATTCGACTTTTATGGCTGCTAATGGTTTTAATGAAGATAATGTTTTTGCCATGTTTATTCCTAATACTTATGAAGTGTATTGGAATACTTCTGCAGAGAAATTCCGTGATAAAATGATCAAAGAATATCACAATTTTTGGACAGATAAAAGAATTGCAGAAGCAAAAGAACAAGGTTTAACACCTGTTCAGGCTACTATTTTAGCGTCAATTGTTCATAAGGAATCCGTTAAAAAAGACGAAAGACCTAGAATTGCAGGAGTGTATTTAAACCGTTTGCGTTTGGCAATGCCGTTGCAAGCAGATCCAACAGTAATTTATGCATTAAAATTAAGAGATAATAATTTCGATCAGGTTATAAAAAGAGTTTTCTATAATGACTTGCTTATGAAATCTCCTTATAATACTTATGTAAATATCGGATTGCCTCCTGGGCCAATTGCAATGCCTGATATTACGGCTCTTGAAGCTGTTTTGAATCCGGAGAAAAACGATTATATCTATTTTTGTGCTAGTGTTGAGCGTTTTGGATATCACGAATTTGCTTCAACTTTAGCAGAGCACAATATAAATGCAAAAAAATATTCTGACTGGATCGCTAGTCAAGGTGTAACAAGATAGTTTTTTGATTACTCAATAAAATATAACCGAAGCGTAAAAGCTTCGGTTTTTTTATTTTTGAGGTTTCATTATTTTAAAAAAAAGTGATCATTCGTAGATTTTTATTCGAATCAATTTTTGAATTTCTAAAAACTAAAAAGTGAAATATGACGTCTTTTTAAATTTAAAAAAAGCAAAATTAAGGTTAAACGTGATTTATTTATCTGTAAATAAATCGTAAATATTGTAAGTTAAGTAGTATTATTTTAACAATATTGCTAAAAATTTGATAAAAATGATGTTTTTGAAATTTATTTTTTAGTGCTTTTAATGCGAATTTGAAGTCTTTCATTTATGCTCGAAAAGGGCATCATTAAAGGGATGAAGCTCAATTTTATAATTCTTAAAAACACTTAATTGTTTGATTATCAGTATTATTTTGTTTTGGTTATCTTTGCACCGTAGAAATTTCAAAAGGGTGACAGCGTTTTGAAGAAAAACAATTTATGATAAAGAAATGGTATTTTTATGCGAGTTTAGTCGTTATTATTACATTTTTAACTTTGGGTTTTAAACCCTTTAATCTAGAAACCAAACCTTGGTTTTTAATAGAAAAAACAGATGGATCAGAATACTTATTTCCATCGCTAAGTAAGGATGATTATCCTGAATCAAACAAATTAAACGTCCCATACACGGGAAATCATCTAATCGGTTTTAAAGAAGCAGTTGCATTCAAAGAATCTCAGGGAAAATACCGTTTGGTAAATTCACTAGGTTACATGGGGAAATACCAGTTTGGCCCTCAGGCATTGAGATCGATTGGTGTTCGTAGTGGAAAAGCCTTTTTGAAAGATCCTGCATTGCAAGAAAAAGCATTTGTTGCGCTATTATCCAAAAATAAATGGATTTTACGTAATGAAATTGAAAGGTATGAAGGAAAAATCGTTAATGGTGTTGCCATTACTGAATCCGGAATTTTGGCCGCAGCTCATCTTGGTGGAGCAGGATCAGTAAAAAACTTCTTTAAAAATAAAGGAAACAGGTTTTTTAGAGATGCCTATGGAACTTCATTAAGAAGCTATATGAAAGCTTTTGGCGGTTATGATCTCTCTTATATTGAAGCTGATAGTAACGCTACAATAAACGACTAAAAAGTAAAAATTAAAAATCCCGATTTAATCGGGATTTTTTATGGAATATATTAATCAAGTAATATTTCTAAAATTTTAATTGCTGCTTCACTAATCTTTGTACCTGGTCCAAAGACGGCAACTGCACCTGCATCAAATAGATATTGGTAGTCTTGTGCCGGTATAACTCCGCCCACAATTACCATAATATCTTCACGACCATGTTTTTTAAGTTCTTCTATAACTTGCGGAACTAATGTTTTATGTCCGGCGGCTAAAGAAGATACTCCTAATATATGGACATCATTTTCAACAGCTTGTTTAGCAGCTTCAGCCGGAGTTTGGAAAAGAGGACCAATATCAACATCAAAACCTACATCAGCATAACCGGTTGCCACTACTTTTGCACCCCTATCATGGCCGTCTTGTCCCATTTTGGCAATCATAATTCTGGGACGTCTTCCTTCTTGTTTGGCAAAGGCGTCTGCTAACTGTTTTGCCTTTTCAAAATTTTCGTCATTTTTTATTGCTGCACTATACACACCGCTAAAGGATTTAATTTGTGCTTTGTATCTTCCGAAAACACTTTCCAGGGCATCGCTGATTTCGCCTAAAGTTGCTCTTTCCCGAGCCGCTTCGGTTGCAATTTCCAGTAAGTTTCCTTCGCCAGTTTTGGCACAATGAATTAATTTTTCCAGTGATTGATTTACTTTATCCGTATTTCTTTTTGCTTTTATTTCTTCAAGACGTTCAATTTGTTGTTTGCGAACCATTTGGTTGTCAACATCCAAAATATGCAACGGATCTTCTTTTTCTAATCTAAATTGATTTACACCCACAATAATATCTTGCCCGCTATCAATTCGTGCTTGTTTTCTTGCTGCAGCTTCTTCAATTCTCAGTTTCGGAATTCCGGCTTCAATCGCTTTTGTCATTCCGCCTAATTCTTCAACTTCTTCAATAAGTTTCCAGGTACTTTCTAGAAGTTCATTTGTTAAGCTTTCGACATAATAACTTCCAGCCCATGGATCAACAGTTTTGGTAATCTTAGTTTCCTCCTGCAGAAAGATCTGTGTATTACGAGCGATTCTTGCCGAAAAGTCTGTTGGCAAGGCAATTGCTTCATCAAGCGCGTTGGTATGTAAAGATTGTGTTCCTCCAAAAGCAGCAGCGGTCGCTTCAATACAAGTTCTGGCGACATTATTAAAAGGATCTTGTTCTGTTAAACTCCATCCGCTTGTCTGGCAATGGGTTCTTAATGCTAATGATTTGTCGCTTTTTGGATTAAATTGCTGAATTAATTTTGCCCAAATCATTCGGCCCGCTCTCATCTTCGCAATTTCCATAAAATGATTCATTCCAATGGCCCAAAAGAAAGAAAGGCGAGGAGCAAACTCATCAATTGTCATTCCGGTTGAAAGCCCGGTTCGAATATATTCTAAACCATCTGCTAAGGTATAAGCTAATTCAATATCAGCAGTTGCACCTGCTTCCTGCATATGATATCCTGATATTGAGATAGAATTGAATTTCGGCATTTTTTTACTCGTAAATTCAAAAATATCAGCAATAATTTTCATTGAAGGGGTTGGTGGATAAATATAAGTATTACGCACCATGAACTCTTTCAAAATATCATTCTGAATGGTTCCGGATAATTTACCAATGGCTACACCTTGTTCTTCTGCGGCAATAATATAAAAAGCCATAATTGGCAAAACAGCTCCGTTCATTGTCATTGAAACCGACATTTCATCTAATGGAATCTGATCAAACAATACCTTCATGTCTTCAACAGAATCTATGGCAACACCTGCTTTTCCAACATCACCAACGACTCTTTCATGATCTGAATCGTAACCACGATGTGTTGGTAAATCGAATGCAATTGAAAGTCCTTTTTGTCCGGCAGCTAAATTTCTTCTGTAAAAAGCATTACTTTCTTCAGCTGTTGAAAATCCGGCATACTGACGAATAGTCCACGGGCGTCTTACATACATAGTTGCATATGGTCCGCGTAAATTTGGAGCAAAACCAGCCCCAAAATCAAGAAATTCTAAATTTTCAAGATCTTTTTCAGAGTATGTTTTTTTAAGTTCAATACCTTCAGCAGTAAAAAAGTTGCCAGCTAAAATGTCGGACTTTTGACTTTCGACTTTTAACTTTTGACTGTCCAGACTAATATGTTTAAGGTCTTTTCTTATCATGGAGACACTTCGTTTTGTTGGGTTGTTAATTACTTTGAAAAAGATTTATTCAAGTTCTAATCGTTCTTGTTCCAGTTTCTCAGCTAATCTTTTTTCTATTATGGGTGTAATTAATGTTTTTCGTGGTTTTATTTTTACAAAAGGAAACAATTCTAGATCGTGTTTCATTTTGTCTTCTTTGTTTGGATATTTATTCGTTCCTAGTAAAACTTCTTTTTTTGAATCGAATAACTCTTGTTCTTTAGCTGCACTTTCCTGAATTTTCTTTTTGATAGTGCCGTCATTTAATAATTTAAGAAACCCGCCATCAGCTTCAATCTCTTTAAATAATTTCAAAATTTTTTCTGCCAATTGCGTAGTTAAACTTTCAATATAATAACTTCCATCGGCAGGATTATCTACTTTGTCAAAGTAACTTTCATGTTTTAAAACCAACAATTGATTTCTGGCAATTCGGTCTCCGAATTCATTGTCTTTATGATATAAAGCATCATAAGGTAAATTAGCAACAGCATCAGCGCCGCCTAAAATAGCCGACATACATTCGGTTGTAGTACGAAGCATGTTGACATTGTAATCATAAATCGTTTTATTTCGTTTGGTTGGCGTCACCAATAAATGACATTCGATGTCAGGATTATATTCTTCGGCAATTAATTTAAAAAGCATTCGCAAGGCACGAAGTTTTGCAATTTCAAAAAAATAATTAGTTCCAACAGAAACCTGAAATACAAATGGCTTGGTAATATTGGGCAAACGATTTAAATATTCGTTTGCGTGTGCCAAACTGTAAGCTATTTGCTGTGTAATGTTGGCTCCAGCATTTTGATATAAACCCAGATCAATACTTAGTAAAGAAAGGTTTGTCGTTGCTTTTGCAATATTTTCAATCGTTTCAAAATTATTTTTATCTGATGTTGGAAACCAATTCCCTTCTCTTGCAAAATGACCGATTGGATCAATGTTGCAATAAAAAAAAGCTTTTTTTTGTAAAGAAACAGCGTCTAATTTTTTTACGAAATCGATTGAAATAAAATTCAAATTAAAGTAAACGATTCTGTTTTCTAAAGGAAGTGATTCCAATAATTTTTCAATGTCTATTTTTTCGTTTTCAATTGTAAAACGCAAACTTTCAGCACCTCTTTCAATCGTATTAATAGCTCTTTGAATCGATTTCTCGATGTCGTAAACAAAAATATTTTGACAGATTTTAAAATTGGAAGCCTCCGTTTTTACGGCTGCTGCTTTTGAAAATTCATCTCTGTGATAAAAAGGCTTTACCTGAATATCTTCCGGAGAATTCCAAATTACGGTTTGATTGTATTCGGCTCCATCTAATTCAAACTGAATTTTTTGTTTCCATTGTTTGGATGAAATCGGATTAAAATCGTCGAACAGGGTAGTGGCCATTGGGTGTTTTTTGTAATTATTCTTTGTCTTGAATGGTATCTCCTTCAAATTGGATGATGTAAATATCTTCGCTGTCTTTTTTCATAAAGTACTTTTCACGAGCATATTTTTCTATTTGTTCAGGATTTTTGAGTTGTTTGATCTGTTCCTGATCTTTCTTTATTTCTTCTTGATAGTATTTTTTATTGTCTTGTAATTCATTGATTTGTCCATCTAAGAAACGATGATCAAAATAGGAGTAATTGTCTAAAAATAACATCCAGATAACAAAAAAGAGCAATACCCAAACATATTTATTGCCCAGGAATTTAAACCATGATTTGTCTTTATATGGATTCTTTATTTTCATTTTTAATTAATCGATTGTATCTTAGAGATTTGAGCCGTCTTTCTAGCCCCGATGGAGCCGATATCCTTTTTATGGTTTTTTCTGCCATAAAAAGATAAAGGCGAGAGCGGGAAACAGCTCCTAATTATTATGGACTAAATTTACAATAAAAATTATAAAATTCGCTGATTAATTACGGCACGAACCACATCAATTGCTACTGTGTTGTATTTGTCATTTGGAATAATGATATCAGCAAAAGCTTTTGATGGCTCGATAAATTGCTCGTGCATAGGTTTTAAAGTGTTTTGATAACGGTTTAAAACCTCGTCGATATCACGTCCGCGTTCTGAAATATCTCTTTTTAAACGACGAACTAATCTTTCGTCAGAATCTGCATGAACGAAAATTTTAATATCAAAAAGTTCACGTAATTCCGGATTGGTTAAGATTAAAATCCCTTCAACAATCATTACTTTTCTAGGATGTGTCGATACGGTATCGTCAGTTCTGTTATGCTGTATAAAAGAATAAACCGGCTGATCAATTGTTTCGCCTGCTTTTAAAGCTTTAAGATGCTTTACCAGTAGTTCAAAGTCAATAGATCTTGGGTGATCAAAATTAATTAATGCTCTTTCGTCAAATGACAAATTGGTTGTTTCTTTATAGTACGAATCCTGTGAAATCACACCAACTTCAGTGTCGGGTAATTCAGTCATGATCTGGTGTACTACTGTTGTTTTTCCACTTCCTGTTCCTCCTGCAAGTCCAATAATGAGCATAAATTTGATATTATATATTTGTTTGGCAAAAATAATAATTTAAGTGAATTGTCTAGGCATATTATTTATTTAAACCATATAAGTAATGTAAGTAAATTTAAGCAAACAGATGTTTAAACAAATTATTATTTAACTGAATTTATATCAGTTATATCGTAAAAACAATAAAAAAAATCCCGACAGCAAGCTATCGGGATTTAGTGCAATCAGTATAGTTTTAATAAAATATTCTGAATTTAGTAAGCACGTAAAATTATTTATTCTTTTTTGCTTTTATCATCATTTCAAGCTGATCCCAAAGTTCTTCCGGAATTGCTTCCAGTAAATTGAACTGTCCGGCTCCTTTTAACCATTCACCACCGTCAATTGTAATAACATCTCCATTTATGTACGCTGAAAAATCAGAAACTAGATAAGCCGCTAAATTGGCTAATTCCTGGTGATCACCAACACGTTTCAATGGCACTTTTTTAGCCATATCAAACTTTTCTGCAAGATCTCCAGGCAATAATCTGTCCCAAGCACCTTTTGTAGGGAATGGTCCCGGCGCGATGGCATTAGAACGAATTCCGTATTTTGCCCACTCTACAGCCAAACTTCTTGTCATGGCTAAAACTCCCGCTTTCGCAGTAGCGCTTGGTACCACATAAGCAGAACCTGTCCAGGCATAAGTCGTAACAATATTTAAAATTGTTGCGGATGTTTGTTTGCTGTCAATCCAGTGTTTTCCAAAGGCAAGTGTACAGTTTTTAGAACCTTTCAGTACAATATCAATTACAGTATCAAATGCATTTGCAGACAAACGTTCTGTTGGGGAAATGAAGTTTCCGGCAGCATTGTTCAAAAGAACATCGACTTTTCCGAATTCTTTTAAAACTGCCTGAAGCATATTTTCTACTTCTTCATAATGACGAACGTCACATTGAAGTGGTAAACATTTTCCACCAGTTTCAGTTTCAAGTTCTGTTGCAGTATTTTTTAGCTTTTCTAAATCTCTTGAAGTAATTGCTACCTGAGCACCTAATTCTAAGAAATATTTAGTCATCGCTTTTCCTAAACCACTTCCACCACCTGTAACTACTATGACTTTGCCTTTTAAAGCATCGTCACGTAACATTTTATCTGTATAGCTCATACTTTTCTTTTTTTACAATATTAATTAAAATAATAGGATGCATGCATAATAATGTTATAAAATTTTGATAAATTTTATATATCGCACAATTTTTTTGCTGCTGATTCAAGAGTGAAGTTGTCTTTGGCAAAGCAAAAACGTATTAATTTTTGATCTTTATGATCTGAATAGAAAGTTGAAATTGGAATTGCAGCAACGCCATGATCTGTGATTAGTTTTTTACAAAAAGTCACATCGTCTTCGTCTGAAATATTAGCATAGGAGGCCACTTGAAAATAAGTTCCTTCACACGGTTTTAAATCGAATCGGCTGTTTTGCAGAAGTTTTTGAAAATAATCGCGTTTTTCCTGATAAAATTTCCCAAGTAAATTGACATCTACAACATCTAAATATTCGCTAATGGCAAATTGTGAAATACTGTTTACACTGAAAACCAAAAATTGATGTACTTTTTTGATTTCTTTCATCAAATATTCCGGTGCGACGGTATAACCAATTTTCCAGCCTGTAATGTGAAAAGATTTTCCGAACGAAGAAACCATGACACATCGATTTAGAAGAAAATCTTTAGTATGTGCGGAAATATGTTTTTCTTCAAAAGTGATATATTCATAAACTTCGTCAGATAAGACTATAATCTCCGGGAATTTTGAAAGTAATTTTTCAAGTTCTAAAAAATCATTTTCCGTTAAAATCTTACCCGTCGGATTATGCGGATTATTAATGATTATCATTTTGGTTTTAGACGAACATGCTTTTTCAATGGTAGTCCAATTTGGCGTATAGTCGTCATTTAAAGCTACACGAACGGGATTTGCATTACAAAGTAAAACGGGAGATTCATAAGAATCATAACTCGGATCCAAAATAACAACTTCATCACCAGTTTTAACTAAAGCTAAGATTGTGGTGAAAATTCCCTGCGTTGCGCCGGCTGTAACCAAAAGTTCTAAATCAGGATTAATAGTTCTGTTATATGAACTCTGAATTAATTTAGCAATCTGATTCATCAAAGGCGGATAACCTGCCATTGGTGTATATTGGTGCACATTCTCTTTAGATAATTTTGCCAGAATATCGGTTAATCTTTCATCAACAGGGAAATTTGGAAATCCTTGAGAAAGATTAATAGCATTGTGTTCGGCTGCCATTTTAGACATTACCGTAAAGATGCTTGTGGTTATGTTTGGGAGTTTACTCATGGAAAAGTTTGATTAAGAAAAACTTGTGAGTACAATATAACGTAATTTATACAACTACATTTTATGAATAATAAAAATCGTAGGTCGATTGTGTAAATCAACTTTCAATTTTTTCCAATCAGAAACTCGCATTGTTTTAATGAATTCTGTTGGCAACGTAATATCTGTAGCAATACAAAGATGAGTTGAAGGATTTAGAATTTGCAAAAGATCTTCGACTAATTTGTTGTTTCTGTATGGTGTTTCAATAAAAATTTGAGATTGATTTTTATCCTGCGATAATTTCTCAAAATGTTTTAATGCAGATTTTTTCTCGTCTTTGTCAATTGGTAAATAGCCATTGAAAGTAAAACTTTGTCCGTTCATTCCTGAAGCCATCATGGCTAATAAAATAGAAGAAGGTCCAACCAATGGTACAACCTGAATTCCTTTTTCATGTGCTAATTTTACAATTACGGCACCTGGATCAGCTACACCAGGGCAGCCAGCTTCACTCATTAATCCAACATTTTTCCCTTCTAATAAAGGTTTGATGAATTCTAAATGTTCACTTGGTTCTGTACGTTTGTTAAGCGTGAAAAGAATTAATTCTGATTGTTTTTTTTCTGGAGAAACTGCTTTTATCGATTTTCGGGCCGTTTTTTCGTTTTCAACAATATAATGATCTATAAAATCGATACTTCTCTTTACCGTTTGTGGCAAAACATCCATCGGATCGCTTTCGCCCATTGTTGTTGGAATTAAATATAGTTTTCCTGGAAGTTTCATGTGATTTATTTTATAGATTATAAAATGATAATTTTCAATTATTTAGTAATTAAATAATTGAAAATAGATAAGTTAAGAATGTTTTTCGATGAGTTTTTTAGAAATTATGTCAGCTACTTCGTCTAACATTTGGTAAACGTTGTCAAAACCATTTACAGCTCCAAAATAAGGGTCTGGAACATCTACATTTTCGCCGGGAAATAATTCGTTTAAAATAAGGCGAACTTTGTCTTTATGTTCTGTTGTTTTGGCAAGATGAATGATGTCGCGATAATTCGAATTGTCCATAACGTAGATATAATCGAATTCTTCAAAATCTGAAGTTTTAAATTGTCTTCCTTTTTGATTGTCAATACATAGACCGTTTTTTTGGGCAACTGCAATCGAACGTTTGTCAGGTGCATGCCCTATATGCCAGGATCCTGTTCCAGCGGAATCAACTATGAAATTATCTTTTGGTAATTTAGAAGCCAGAATTCCTTCTGCTAAAGGTGATCTGCAAATATTTCCCAAACAAACCATTAAAATTTTTACTGGCATGATTCGCGTTTATAGCGTTAGTTTTTTGTTGATATCTTCGACAAATTTTTTGAATTGTTTGTCAGTAGAAACTAAATTGTCAACTGTTTTACAAGCGTGTAATACGGTAGCGTGATCACGATCTCCAATTTGTGAACCAATGTTTGCCAAGGAAGCTTTAGTGAATTTCTTTGCGAAAAACATTGCTAATTGTCTCGCCTGAACAACGTGCCTTTTTCTGGTCTTCGATTGAAGTGTTTCAATATCCAACTGGAAATAATCAGATACAATTTTTTGAATATAATCGATAGAGATTTCTCTCTTCACGTTTTTAACAAATTTCTCTACTACACTTTTAGCTAAGTCAATTGTAACTTCCTTTTTGTTAAAAGAAGATTGAGCAATTAATGAAATAATGGCACCTTCAAGTTCACGAACATTAGTTTTTATATTACGGGCAACATATTCAATAATATCTTCAGGCATTTCAACACCATCGCGGTATAAAATGTTTTTTAAGATTGAAATACGAGTTTCGTAATCTGGCTGATGTAATTCAGCAGATAATCCCCATTTGAAACGAGATAATAAACGTTGTTCGATATCCTGCATATCAACAGGAGCTTTGTCCGAAGTTAAAATAACCTGTTTTCCGTTTTGGTGCAGGTAATTGAAAATATGGAAAAATACGTCCTGAGTTCCTGATTTCCCAGATAAAAACTGAACGTCATCAATAATTAAAACGTCAATTAATTGGTAAAAGTGAATGAAATCATTACGATTATTCTTTTTTACCGAGTCAATATATTGTTGTGTGAAAATTTCGGCAGAAATATATAAAACCGTTTTTTCAGGATATTTATCTTTTACTTCAACACCAATAGCATGTGCTAAGTGTGTTTTTCCTAAACCAACTCCACCAAAAATCAATAATGGATTAAATGACGTCCCTCCAGGTTTGTTGGCAACTGCCATACCAGCAGAACGAGCCAGACGGTTAGAATCTCCTTCTAAGAAATTATCAAAACTGTAGTTTGCATTTAATTGCGACTCAATTTTTAAATTTCTAATTCCAGGAATTACGAAAGGATTTTTAAGTTCAGGATTTAAGTTTTTAAACGGAGCGTCAACCTCTTGCGGTTTCATTGGAACTCTGTTAGCACTTGGCAACTGTTCGGTAAACGGTTGTTTATTGCCATAAGTGTTCTCCATTTTAATTTTATAGAGTAACTTCGCGTTTTTTCCTAGTTCTTTGGTAAGCGCAACTTTCAATAATTTAACGTAATGCTCTTCGAGCCATTCGTAGAAAAATTTACTTGGTACCTGAATATATAATGCGTTGTCGGTTAGCTCAACTGATTTGATTGGTTCGAACCAAGTTTTATATGCTTGATCTTGAATATTGTCCTTTATAAAAGACAAACAGTTTTCCCATACCGATTGAGCAGTTTTAGTCATAGATTCAGATAAATTTTTTTATTATTGATAAAGATTCTCCTAATAAAAAAGGAGCAAAATTTTTCCGTATTTCAGGATAACAAATATGTGAACAAATTTCTGTAAAAAAAAATATTTTGGGGTCTAATTTTATAAAAAAATGTTGTAAGTGAACTTTAGGAAGTTAATTTTTTTTAATCAATAACAAATGAAAAATCATCAAACGCAAGTGCGTGTTCGTTACTCTGAAACAGACCAAATGGGGGTCGTTTATCACGGAAATTATGTGCCATATTTTGAGATCGGACGTGTGGAATGGCTTAGAGACAAAGGGATTTCGTATAAAAGCATGGAAGAAAGCGGAATCGGATTGCCAATCGTTTCCATGCAAATAAATTATAAAAAATCGGCGCGTTATGATGAGCTTCTTACGATTCATACTACTTTCAAAAGTCAATCTTCTGTTAAGATTGAATTTGACTGTGCGATCTTTAACGAAGCGAATGAGTTATTAACAACTGCGGTGTTTATTTTAGTATTTATTTCGTTAAAATCAGGTCGTCCAACTGCCCCTCCGAATTATATTTTAGAATTGTTTAAAACACTTGTATAATTGTTAAAACGAGGTAGGTTTTTATATTAATTTATATAATTTTGATATCGATTTCAAACATTAAATCAAAAATGTCGAATACAGATTCGGCATTTTTTTTGCGTGTTTTTGTGATTATTTTGCCAATAGGAAGTCCTGAATCTTCATCAATTTCCATTTCCTGAGAAGTAATTTCCAGTTTTTTTTCTTTAATCACACGCATTACTTTATTCATATTTTTATAATCAAAAGAGATTAAAAAATGAACGTCGATCGTTTTTTCGACAATTTCACAAATTTCAAGTGTCATTTGTGCAGTTGTTTTGTAAGCTGCGATTAATCCGCCAACACCTAATTTAACTCCGCCAAAAATTCTAACTACAACAACCAAAACATTTGTTAATCCAAAAGACTGAATTTGTCCGTAAATTGGTGCACCTGCTGTATTACTTGGTTCTCCATCGTCATTGGCACGATAAGATATTTTTGGAGCAGTACCCAATTGATAAGCATAACAGTAATGAACCGCGTGAGGATGCTGTTTTTTTAAGTTCTCAATAATAGGTTTTACTTCTTCTTCACTTATAATAGGAAATGCATAACCAAAGAATTTACTTCCTTTTTCTTTAAAAAGCACTTCTTCTGATTCAAAAGCAATGGTTTGATACGTATCGTTATATTCCAAAAGTAAATTTCTAAATTATTGTTGATTTTTTAGCTACAGAGTTAAATTTTACCGCAAAGTGCGCAAAGTATATTTTTTTGGTGTGTTTCTAATTGGCTTTATTAAGTTCGCAAAGCTAGTTGTAGCGACCTTTGTGTATCACGAGACTTCGGGATTGCGAACTTTGCGGTTAAGCGGCTAAAGTATTTTTTTTTCAAATAAATCCACAACATCTTCCTGGCCCACTTGTAAATTCCAAACATGAAGGCCTAAAGCAGCGGCAGCATCTGTATTTTCTTTTTTATCATCTATAAATAAAGTGCGTTTTGGCGATAGCTCGTGTTTGTTAATGATGTATTGATATGCATCAGGATTGGGTTTTCGTTTTCCAATTTCAAAAGAAAAATATACTTTTTCAAAACATTGGTAGAAATCACTATAAAATGAAATACCACTTTTGGTTTCGAAAGTTTCAATATGAATCGAATCGGTATTGCTCAATAAAAACAAACGGTATTTTTTTGAAAGCATTTGAAGAAATTCTAATCGATATAATGGAAAGTCTGCTAAAATTGCATTCCATGCTTCCAGGATTTCTTCGACTGAAGCATTTGGAAGTTGTTTTTGAAAACCTGCCAGAAAATCATCATGAGAAATATCTCCGGTTTCAAACAAAAGATTCAAGCGATCCAATTCAGAATTCCATTCGGTCATGCCTAATTTTTGCAATCCTGAAATAGTTGCCTGTTTGTCTAAATTGATAAAAATATCTCCAAAGTCAAAAATTATAGTATCAATCATGATTTCTAACGTGTATTAATTCGTCGTTTTGAATGTAGGTTTTGGCTATGGTTTTCTTTTGGATAATTGGAGCTTTTGTTCCTTTGTCAAAAAAGGTTTTCCCAATAAAAATACGAGCTTCATCCCAAATGTTCTGATCGATAAAAGCTTGTAGTGTTTTGAGACCGCCTTCAATAATAATAGACTGAATTTGGTTTTGATGCAAAACAGCTAAAATCTGCGGTATTATATTTTGATTAAAATCGATTACTTCAAAGGTAGTGTTTTCTGCTGAAAAGTTAATTTCAGATTTCGTAAATATGATCGTTTTTACACTATCATCAAAAATAAAACTCTCTTTTGAAATGCGATTATTTTGATCTAAGACAACTCTTACCGGATTATTTCCTGACCAGTCTCTAACATTTAATTTCGGATTATCATCAATTACAGTTTGGGTTCCAACTAAAATAGCCTGTTCTTCACTTCGCCATTTATGAACCAATTGTCTTGAATATGTATTGGTAATCCAAACTGGTTTTCGTTCCTGATCAATTTGTTTTTCAGGTGCCAGAAAACCATCCTGACTCTCGGCCCATTTTAATATAATATAAGGTCTCTTCATATTATGATAGGTGAAAAAGCGTTTGTTAAGCTCATAACATTCTTCTTCTAAAATGCCTACAGTAACATTTGCACCGGCTTCAATTAGCTTTTTGATTCCGTTTCCGGCCACTTTTTCGTTCGGATCTACGGTTCCAACAACAACGTTTGGAATTTCATTGGCAATAATCAAATCACAACAAGGCGGCGTTTTTCCAAAATGACTGCAAGGTTCTAAACTTACATAAATAGTAGCCTTTTTTAGTAGCGATTTGTCTTTTACAGATCGAACTGCATTGACTTCTGCATGTGGTTCTCCGGCTTTTTTATGCCAGCCTTCACCTATAATTTGGTCGTTGTAAACGATTACGCTTCCTACCATTGGGTTTGGGTAAGTTGTTCCAAAACCATTTTTAGCAAGTTCGATACAGCGTTTTATGTATTTCTCATGTGTATTCACGACACAAAAGTAATTATTTTTGAGTTTAATCCCGATAGTTTACATATAGTTAAGAAACTATCGAAAAAGTATTTTTACTTTTGTAGATATTACAAGATTAAAAGAAATATGGAAAATTGGTTTATTAGAGAGATTAAAAAAGAAGATAATCAGTCAGTTGCAAAATTAATAAGATCTGTTTTTGATGAAATGGAAATCCCAAAAGTGGGTACAGCTTATGCAGATCCATATTTAGATTTGATGTTTGAAGAGTATAATAAGCCTCAATCTGTTTATTTTGTGGTTGAAAAAGAAGGTGAAATAGTAGGATGTTGCGGAATTGCGCCTTTAGAAAATGGAGATCCTTTGATTTGTGAACTGCAAAAAATGTATTTTTTGCCTGAAACACGTGGTTTAGGAATTGGAAGTGAAATGATGGAGAAATGTTTGGAGCAGGCTAAAGTTTTTGGTTTTGAAAAATGTTATATTGAGACAATGCCATTTATGCATGCAGCTCAAAAATTATATAAAAAATCAGGTTTTGAATATTTAGACGCACCGATGGGATGTACCGGGCATAGTTCTTGTCCAGTTTGGATGTTGAAAGATTTATAAACTCAATTGTAACAAATTAGGTTTTACAATACTTATTTTAAAGAAAATTGGTTTTCGCCGAAAGATAATACTCAAAGACCCGAAATGAAAATTAAACAATATCGCACTCAATTTATAAAAGAACTATCGCCTTTTTACGATGCGTATGAAGCGGAAAGTTTTTTCTATTTAATTTTAGAAGACAAGCATAAATTAAGGCAAATTGACCTGGCCTTAAATCATGAATTGAATTTTTCAGAAAGTGATTTTGTGGTTTGGAATTCATTGTTGGGTCAATTAAAGAAAGAAGTCCCTATTCAGTATTTACTAGGGAAAACAAGTTTTTATGGTTTAGATTTTGAAGTGAATGAGAATGTTTTGATTCCGAGACCGGAGACAGAAGAATTGGTCGAATGGATTATAAATGAAAACTCAATAACGGATAAAACTAAAAAAATAAGGATTTTAGATATCGGAACAGGAAGTGGTTGCATTGCTATTTCTTTGGCAAAAAATCTACCGAATGCTGAAGTCTTTGGAATTGATGTTTCAAAAAAAGCTATAGAAACAGCTAAAAGAAATGCGATAAATAATAATGTTGACGTGACTTTTGTCTTTTTAGATATCTTAGAAACAGATGTGCTGACATGCCATTTTGATATTATTGTTTCAAATCCCCCTTATGTTCGAAATTTAGAAAAACAAGAAATCAAAAAAAATGTTCTCGATTATGAACCACATTTGGCTCTTTTTGTAGATGATAACGATGCTTTGATTTTTTACAGAAAAATAGCTGCTTTGGCGAAAAATAGTCTTTTAGAAAACGGTCAGTTGTTTTTTGAAATCAATCAGTATTTAGGAAAAGAAATGACGGATTTGTTGGAAAGAATGGATTTTAAAAAGATCGAATTGAAAAAAGACATTTACGATAATGATCGTATGATGAAAGGAAATATTTAGTTTTCAGTCTCAGTGTCGATTTATATTAAGTCCCACAGGGCTTTAATTTATCTCCTTAATTTATTTAAATTGATTAACTTTTGAAAGCTTGCAAAGGGTTCTTGAAAGTTTGATACTTCTAATCTAGCCCCGATAGAACTGAAAATCCTTTTGTGCCGGGGTTCGGTGCAAAAGATTGAAAGGGATAGCGGGACAGGTGGCCTTTTGAAAACAATAAATCTGCTTCTAAAAACTCATCAGATTTTTACAGTGCAATAACTGAAAACTGCGACTGAAAACTAAGATCTACTCATAACGCAAAGCCTCAATAGGATCTAGCTGCGAAGCTTTTATAGCCGGATATAATCCCGAAACAATGGCAACCATAAAACTAGTGGCAAAAGCGGCAAAAATGGCCATCCACGGAATGACAAATGCAAAGCTCATTGCAGCCGCAAAAGCAAAACCAATTAAGATTCCTAATACGATACCAACCATCCCTCCAATTTGTCCAATCAATAAAGTTTCGATAAAAAACTGAACAGAAATGGTGACTTTTGTAGCACCTAAAGCTTTACGAACACCAATTTCGCGGGTACGTTCTGTAACCGATACAATCATAATGTTCATTAATGCGATAGAGGATCCCAGAATTGTGATTATGCTTATAATCCAGGAGGCCCAGCCTAAATATTTAGTGATTCCGAGAATTCGGTTGATTAAATCGTCGCTTCGGCCAATGCCAAAATTATTGTCACGAACCGGGCTCAATTTGCGCACTCTTCGCATGGTGCTTGTGGCGTTGTCAACAGCTTCGTCTAGAAGTTCTTTTTTTGAAACCATTACACTCATTGTGTAATTAATGTTTGGTGCAGTAAATAAAGAACGCGCTACCTGAATTGGAATCAAAACACGTAAATCCTGACTGTTTCCAAACGTTGATCCTTTTTCTTTTAACACTCCAATTACTTTAAAACGGGCACCACGAATCGAAATTATTTTATCAATTGGATTAACATCTTTTAGTAAACCTTTTTCGAAATCAGAACCTACAACGCAGGAATAGGTATTATTGTCTATGTCAAATTGATTGAAAGAACGACCTGAACTTATTTCTAAACCTGAATTGCCAATGAAATGTTCGTCGACGCCTAAAACTTTAATTTCCGGATCTGTTTTTTGGTCCAAATATTTTACTTCTGCAGTTGACGTTGCAGTAAAAGAAAGAGAAGTTTCGGTAAAAGGATATTTGTATTTGTTTT
Organism: Flavobacterium sp. LC2016-12; assembly: GCF_015351595.1. GTDB lineage: Bacteria > Bacteroidota > Bacteroidia > Flavobacteriales > Flavobacteriaceae > Flavobacterium. The sequence continues at coordinate 26,538 of NZ_JADKPT010000014.1, forward strand.
TGAAAGCTACGGCTTCAGGGTAAGAAATAATTGGATTTATAATTTCGCGTTCATTTCCGCCACGATTTTTAACGTTGTTTTCGTACTGGTTGATGTTGAAGGTGTTGGCTCCCATTGAAGCAAAATTGGTAGAAACGGTATTTTCAAGAGCCGTTACAACTGTCAGGATTCCAACAAGTGCTGTTATACCAATCGCGATGATTAATACGGTAAGAATAGTTCGCAGCAATTGTGTTTTGATGGAACCAAAAGCAATTCGGATATTTTCTTTAAATAATTTTAGCATCATGACCAATTTGTCACGAAAATACGTTTTTTGTTACAAGTTTGTTTTCTAACTGCCAATATTTATTTTAAAAAATAAGATATTTGCAGTCGATTTAAGATTTTGAGAAATCTAAATTTAATGAAATTAATATTAAAGAGCTTAAGTTTTGGAGTTCCAAAAGGAATCTAAAATCTAAGATCTAAAATCTAAAATAAAAAAGATGGCTTCAAAACCAAGCATACCACAAGGAACAAGGGATTTTTCGCCTGCAGAGGTGTCAAAACGTCAATATATTATTCAGACGATAAAAAATAATTTTGAAAAATTTGGTTTTCAACCGATTGAAACGCCTTCGTTTGAAAATTCAGATACCTTAATGGGAAAATATGGGGAAGAAGGTGATCGTTTGATTTTTAAAATATTAAACTCAGGTAATTTCTTTTTCAATAAAAATAAAATTGAACTGCCAGAATCTATTGAATCATTGCAAGTTAATTCGGCAGAAACAATTGATTTGAATCAAAGAATTGAACTGAATAAGTTCACTGGTAAAATTTCAGAGAAAGCATTACGTTACGATTTAACTGTTCCGTTTGCAAGATACGTTGTGCAGCACCAGAACGAAATTGAATTTCCGTTTAAGAGATATCAAATTCAACCGGTTTGGCGAGCTGACAGACCACAGAGAGGGCGTTACAGAGAATTTTATCAATGTGATGCCGATGTTGTAGGTTCAAAATCATTGTGGCAGGAAGTAGAATTGGTTCAGTTGTATGATACTGTTTTTACCTCTTTAGGTTTAGAAGGTGTTACCATTAAAATCAATAACAGAAAAATATTATCTGGAATTGCTGAAGTAATTGGTGCTTCAGACAAATTGATTGATTTTACTGTTGCTCTTGATAAACTGGATAAAATTGGTGAAGACGGAGTTAAAAAAGAAATGATTGAAAAAGGAATTTCTGAAGAAGCATTGGTTAAAGTACAGCCGCTTTTTAGTTTTACGGGAACTTTTTCAGATAAAATAAACCAGCTTTCAGATTTATTAACTTCATCAGAAGAAGGAATGAAAGGAGTGCAGGAACTGAAATTTATTTGTGACAATGTGGCTACTTTAGGATTATCGACTGCGACATTAGATCTTGATGTGACATTAGCGCGTGGATTGAATTATTATACCGGAGCTATTTTTGAAGTAGGAGCACCAAAAACCGTTTCGATGGGGTCTATTGGTGGTGGTGGAAGATATGACGATTTGACGGGTATTTTTGGTTTGAAAAATATGAGCGGTGTTGGAATTTCTTTTGGTTTAGATAGAATTTATTTAGTTCTGGAAGAATTACAATTATTTCCTGAAACAGTAGCGGCAACATCAAAAGCATTGTTTGTAAATTATGGAGATGCTGAGGCTTTGTACGCTTCGCAGGCGATTCAGAAATTGAGAAAAGAAAATATAAAAGTGGAATTGTATCCAGATAATGTAAAAGTTGGGAAACAGTTTCAGTATGCTGATAAAAGATTGATCCCGTTTGCAGTAATTGCTGGGGAACAGGAGATTGCTTCAAATTCATATTCACTTAAAAATTTAGTGACAGGAGAACAGGTTTCAGTTGATTTCGAAGGATTGAAAAATGCTTTGTTAGGTTAACTGTTTGAAATGTAATATTTTGTAGTAGATTGCCTAGATTTAAAGGGATTTCTTCTTAAATATCTTCTTGAAATAGTTGCTGGAGAAGAAAAAAAACTTTTAATTTGCCAACCTTAAGTTACGGGCGTAGTTCAAGGGTAGAATAGCGGTCTCCAAAACCGTTGATGGGGGTTCGAATCCCTCCGCCCGTGCAATTTTTTACCGCAAAGAGCGCAAAGAATTTTTTCTAAGAGTCTTTCAAAAAACATAAAGTTCGCAAAGCTATATCAATACAGAGCTTTGCGAACTTTTCTTTTTTTATAAAGCTTAAGAGTAAAAAATAACTTTGCGTTCTTTGCGGTTAATTTTTTCGTTCTTCAGGTTTTTAATATTGATCTGGCAAAGACTGAAAAAGCATAAAAAAAGCTTCGTCTCATAAGGCGAAGCTTTTTTTTAATATAAGGTAAACTTGAATTAATAATTATTTATGAGGCCTAAGCCAACCCTTAAATTCAATTTTGATAGGTAATAATTTAGTTTTTCATTTTGGATATCAAATATAGTATAAACTATAACGTAATAGTCTTAAAATTATACTAAATTTTAAACTGCGGTTTTAGTTTTTTAAAGTTCTCATTTTTAATAAAGTGACAATTTGACATTTTAAGAGATTTGGCAGTACTTTTGCAATCCAACAGAAAGAATAAAAAATGAAGTTTAAGAATATTTTTAAAAATAAAAGTAATATGACTACGGAAAATACAGAATTCGATCAGGAATTAGATGAAGTAACGTTAGAGAACAATGCCAACGGAGAGCAATTGATTGTTGAAGAATTAAGTGTTGAAGAGCAATTGGCTCAAGACTTGGCAAAAGAAAAAGATAAGTTTTTGAGATTATTTGCCGAATTTGAAAATTACAAAAAAAGAACTTCAAAAGAGCGAATGGATCTGTTTAAAACAGCAAATCAAGAAGTTTTGTTAGCAATGCTTCCTGTTTTGGACGATTTTGACAGAGCAACTGTAGAGATCAACAAATCTGACGATGAAAATTTGAAAAAAGGAGTTGAGTTGATTCACGAGAAACTAAAAAGCACTTTGGTAGCTAAAGGTTTAGAGCAAGTTGAAGTTAGAGCTGGTGATGCTTTTAATGCTGACTTTGCTGAAGCAATTACTCAAATTCCTGCACCTTCTGACAAATTGAAAGGTAAAATTGTTGATGTTATTGAAAAAGGATACAAATTAGGAGACAAAATTATTCGTTTCCCTAAAGTGGTTATTGGAAACTAAAAAATGCAAATAAAATTCTAAATGCCAATTTCTTAAGTATTGGAATTTGGAATTTGTAGTTTGGAATTTAAACCTAATTATGAAAAAAGATTTTTACGAAATACTAGGCATTTCAAAAAATGCTGACGCTGCTGAAATAAAAAAAGCTTACCGAAAAAGTGCCCTAAAATATCACCCGGATAAAAATCCAGGCGACAAAGAGGCAGAAGAAAACTTTAAACTTGCGGCAGAAGCTTATGAAGTTTTAAGTGATCCGAGCAAAAAAGCGAAATACGATCAATACGGACATCAGGCATTTGATGGTTCTGGCGGATTTGGTGGTGGCCACGGTGGTATGAATATGGATGACATTTTCAGCCAGTTTGGTGACATTTTTGGTGGAGGATTTGGTGGTTTCGGAGGAGGCGGAGGCGGACCTCGTCGCGCTAAAGGAAGTAATCTTCGAATTAAAGTTAAATTAACTTTAGAAGAAATTGCAAATGGAGTTGAGAAAAAAGTAAAAGTAAAACGTAAAGTTCAGGCAAAAGGTGTTACGTACAAAACGTGTTCGACTTGTAATGGTCAAGGACAGGTAATGCGTGTAACCAACACTATTTTAGGAAGAATGCAATCTGCATCAACTTGTCCTACTTGTGGTGGTTCCGGACAAATTTTGGATAAAAGACCTTCTGAAGCAGATGCACAAGGAATGATTCTGGAAGATGAAACTGTTTCTATCAAAATTCCAGCCGGAGTTGTTGACGGAATGCAATTGAAAGTTTCTAATAAAGGAAATGATGCTCCAGGAAATAGTGTGCCAGGTGATTTGATTGTTGCAATTGAAGAACTAGAACACGAATTTTTGAAACGTGAAGGTGAAAATATTCACTTTGATTTATATATTAGTTTTCCAGAGGCTGTTTTAGGTGTTTCTAAAGATATCGAAGCAATTAACGGAAAAGTTCGTATTAAACTGGAAGAAGGAATTCAATCAGGAAAAATATTAAGATTAAAAGGAAAAGGTATTCCAAGTATCAACGGTTACGGAAGTGGTGATTTATTAGTTCACGTAAACGTTTGGACGCCAAAAACGTTGAATAAAGAGCAAAAACAATTTTTTGAAAATGCTTTAAACGACGAACACTTTGTTCCGAGTCCTGAAAAATCAGAAAAATCATTTTTTGAAAAAGTAAAAGATATGTTTTCATAAGCTAAACTTTTTTAGAAATGTTTAAATAAATATAAAACCCATTCTAACATAAATTTAGGATGGGTTTTTTGCGTATTAGTACTCAGATTCGCTGCGAATTATTTACTTTTACAGGCGCAAAGCCACAATGGTCAAATTGACCGAAGAAAATCTTAAAAATCGCATGAGCAACTTACTCGAAGTACATAAAGTCGTAAAACAATACGGTGATTATGTAGCGCTTAACGAAGTTTCATTAAATGTGCCAAAAGGCAGTATTTACGGATTATTAGGTCCGAATGGAGCTGGAAAAACTTCCCTTATCCGAATCATCAATCAAATTACTTTGCCAGATAGTGGAGAAATAATTTTAGATGGAGAAAAATTGCAGCCAAAACACGTGCAGACTATTGGTTATTTGCCTGAAGAAAGAGGTTTGTACACTTCTATGAAAGTAGGGGAACAATGTTTGTATCTGGCGCAGATGAAAGGACTTTCTAAAGCGGAGGCAAAAGTGCAACTGGAATATTGGTTCGATCGTTTAGGAATTCAGGGTTGGTGGAACAAAAAGATTCAGGAACTTTCAAAAGGAATGGCGCAGAAAATTCAGTTTGTGGTTTGTGTTTTACATAAACCGAAATTGCTGATTTTTGATGAACCCTTTTCTGGTTTTGACCCTGTTAATGCAAATATCATTAAAGATGAAATTTTGGCATTAAAAGAACAGGGAGCAACGATTATTTTTTCGACTCACCGAATGGAAAGTGTTGAAGAACTTTGCGATCATATTGCTTTAATTCATAAATCGAATAAATTAATTGAAGGGAAATTAAGTGATGTAAAACGTCAGTTTAAGACCAATAGTTTTGAAGTTGGAATCCTGACAAGCAATGTTGAAGGTTTAATGTATGACATCACACAGAAGTTTACCGTTTCGCCGGCAAATTTTAAATCATTAAATGATGATTTAAAATTAAATATCCAAATTGGAGATGCTGCGCCAAATGAGTTATTGCATATTTTAACGCAACGCGGACAAGTAACACATTTTGTAGAAAAAATTCCAAGTGTAAACGATATTTTTATTCAAACAGTAACTGAAAACAAAGTTTAGAGTTCAGATTTTAGATTTTAGAGTGAAAACCTGGAATCTAAAAATCTAAAGTCAACAATCTAAAATCTAAAATTAAAGAATGAGTATAATTTCATTAATTATAAAAAGAGAATTTATTGCAAAAGTCCGCAATAAGTCTTTTGTTGTCATGACTTTTTTGAGTCCGCTTTTGTTTGTAGCAATTGCTGTTTTTATTGGGTATTTGAGTTCGATGAAAGCAGATACGAAACGGATTGCTATTCACGACGAAACGGGTTTATTTGCAGATGATTTTGTAAAACAGAATAAAAAAGAGGCAGAATACAAATATCTGAATCTGTCTGAAATTGATACAGAATCTTTGAAAGACAGTATTGCTAAAGAAGATTTTAGTGGTCTGATTGTGATTCCTAAAACAAACAATTTAAAAGATCTGGAAAGTAAAATAGAATTTATTTCGAATAACAGCCCGAGTATTGCTTTTATTGAAAATACACAGGATATTATTGCCGGAAAGATTACAAAATTAAATCTGGAAAAAGCCAAATTAGATACGCTTGCAATTCAGAAAGCTCAGGCTGAAGTCAATATTCATTTAGCAAAAGCTTCCGGAGAAGAAAGTTTGAAAGGTTTAAATGAAATTAAAATTGGTATTGGTGGTGCATTTGGATATTTGATTATGATGTTTATTATCATTTATGGAAATATGGTGATGCGAAGTGTAATCGAAGAAAAGACAAACCGAATTATCGAAATCATAATTTCATCAGTAAAACCATTTCAATTAATGATTGGTAAAATTGTTGGAACTTCGCTTGCGGGAATATTACAATTTATGATTTGGGCGATCATTGGACTTGGATTAATGTTTGCAGCGTCGGCATTTTTTGGAGTGAATGTGGGGCCAACAGCCAGAATTTCTCCTGAATTAATGCAAACGGCACAACACGAAATGGGAGGAAAAGCACAAATGTATATTAGCGAATTATGGAATTTGCCAATTGCCAGTATTATAATTGGTTTTGTGGTTTATTTCATCGGCGGTTACTTTTTGTACAGTTCATTCTATGCTGCCATTGGAGCAGCAGTCGACAATCAAACTGATTCGCAACAATTTCTATTGCCTATTATTATGCCGCTTATTTTAAGCGTTTACATAGGATTCTTTACAGTCGTAAATGATCCACACGGAACCGTTGCGGTAGTATTTTCAATGATTCCGTTAACATCGCCAATTGTCATGTTAATGCGTATTCCGTTTGGCGTGCCGTGGTGGCAAATTGCGATTTCGGTATCATTATTGTTTGCTACGTTTTTCCTTGTAGTATGGTTTGCTGCAAAAATTTACCGAGTTGGTATTTTAATGTATGGTAAAAAGCCAACTTGGAAGGAATTGTACAGATGGCTGAAGTATTAGTTTGTATAGGTACAAAGTTTCAGAGGTTCAAAGGTACAAAGGTTTTTTTGAACACTCACTTTCGTATTTTAGAACAAAAAATTTAGCATAAACTAATAAAGAGACGTAGTTTTAAAAGTATATAGCGACAAAGATTTAAACTTTGTGCCTTTGAACCTTTGCAACTTTGAACCTCAAAAAATAATAAATAACGTAGTTTCAAGAGTATAGAATGACAAAGATTTTGACCTTTGTACCTCTGAACCTTTGCAACTTTGAACCTCAAAAAAAATGAGTAAAATACTAATTATTGAAGACGAAGCAGCGATCAGACGCGTTTTGGTAAAGATTTTATCAGAAGAAAATGATACGTATCAGGTTGATGAGGCGGAAGATGGTGCTGTGGGACTTGACAAAATAAAGAACAGCGATTACGATTTGGTTTTGTGTGATATCAAAATGCCAAAGATGGACGGTGTTGAGGTTTTAGAAGAAGTAAAAAAGATAAAACCGGAAATTCCGATGGTCATGATTTCGGGTCATGGCGACATGGAAACTGCGATTCATACGATGCGTTTGGGGGCTTTTGATTATATTTCAAAACCGCCAGATTTAAATCGTTTATTAAATACGGTTCGCAATGCTTTAGATAAAAAACAACTGGTAGTTGAAAATAAAATCTTAAAGAAAAAAGTCAGCAAAAACTACGAAATGGTAGGGGAGAGCGAAGCCATCAGTCATATTAAATTAATGATTGATAAAGTAGCGCAAACAGAAGCCAGAGTTTTGATAACGGGTCCAAACGGAACAGGAAAAGAATTAGTAGCACATCAATTACATGAAAAAAGCGAGCGTGCTAATTTTCCGTTAATCGAAGTGAATTGTGCTGCGATTCCGAGTGAATTGATCGAAAGCGAATTGTTTGGTCACGTAAAAGGTGCTTTTACATCGGCGGTGAAAGATCGCGCCGGAAAGTTTGAAGCAGCAGATAAAGGAACTATTTTCTTAGATGAAATTGGAGATATGAGTCTTTCGGCGCAAGCGAAAGTGTTACGTGCTTTACAGGAAAGTATGATTACAAGAGTAGGTGCTGAAAAAGATATTAAAGTTGACGTTCGTGTAGTTGCAGCGACCAATAAAGATTTAAAAACAGAAATTGCAGAAGGTCGTTTCCGTGAAGATTTGTACCATCGTTTGGCTGTAATTTTGATTAAAGTTCCGCCATTAAATGAAAGACGTGATGATATTCCAGCTTTGATAAGACACTTTGCTGAGAAAATTGCTTCGGAGCAAGGGAATGTAGTAAAAGTATTTTCGCAGCCAGCCATAAAATTATTACAGGAATACGATTGGACAGGAAATATCCGTGAACTTCGAAATGTAGTCGAAAGATTGATTATTTTAGGAGGAACAGAAATTTCTGAAACTGATGTAAAAATGTTTGCAAGCAAATAAGCTTCGCGCAATAGGCTATAAGCTTTAGGCTTTAAGCTTTTTAAAGAATACAAATAAATTTTAGCTTATGGCTTACAGCCTAAAGCCTAATGCATTCAAAAACATGAAACTAAAAAAAATAAACGAGAAGTTACAAGATGCCTTAATTGAAAATGGTTTAACGGAAGCAAATATCTTGCAGATGGAAACTTTTTCTACTATTAAAAGTGGTGCAGATTGTATGATTATTTCTCCAAAAGGAACAGGGAAATCGACGACGATTGTGTTGAATGTGATTCAGCAGTTGGCGGGACATACCGAGGAATCTCCTCGTGCTTTGATTATTGTGGAAGACAAGGAAAAGGTTTTGGCAATGGAAGCGCTTTTTGAGAAATACGGGAAATATACCAATCTTGAAGTTTACGGAGTTCATGACAAAGGCGATATGGACTACGATAAAAACTATATTTCAACAGGAATTGATGTTTTAATTGGAACGCCAAACAAACTGAGTGATATGTTTACTACCGCTGGTTATAACGTAAACCGCTTAAAAATGCTGATTTTAGATGATGCAGATCCAATTTTGAGATTGCGTAATGAAACTAAAATCATGCGTATTTCGAACAGTATTGCCAAAACACAACGTATCATCTTTGCTGAAATATTGACAGAACGAATCGAAATTCTGGCAGATAAATTCCTGTTAGAACCTTATTTCTTTGATATGGATGAAGAAGGAGAAGAAGAATTGGACGAAGAAGAGGACGGAATTGAAGAGGAGGAATAAGACTGATTAAATTTTTTATGGAAATAATCAAAACACTTAAATTTTTAACTATTATACTTTTAGCATTTTTTGTTGTTATTTATTTGGTGGTTGTTTCTTATGTGTATTTCAATCAGGTTGGGATGGTTTTTCAAAGTGCGTCTCTTCCAAAAGAATATAAATTTGATTATCAGTCTAAGTTTGAAGAGTTCAATATTAAATCTTTTGAGGAGCAAACCTAAACGGACTTTTGTTTAAAGCTGATAAATCAAAAGGACTCATTTTTTATCTGCATGGAAATGCAGGAACATTGGAAACCTGGGGTAAAATAGCAAAGACATATACTAATTTGGGTTATGATATTTTTATTTTAGATTACAGAAGTTTTGGAAAAAGCGACGGTGAAATTGAAAATGAAGAGCAACTAAATAAGGATATTTCTATAGTTTATGAAACATTTACTAAACGATATTCGGAGAATAAAATCATAATTGCGGGTTATTCGATTGGTTCGGGATTTGCTGCAATTTTGGCTTCTGAAAATAAACCAAAAGCATTGATACTGCAGTCACCCTATTATAGTTTTACAGAATTATCTGCTGGCAGAGTTCCGTTTTTTCCTGATTTTATGAAGAAATTTCAATTGGAAACTTATGAATATCTTCCTAAAATTAAAGCTCCAATTTATATATTTCATGGAAAAGAAGATCAATTAATTCCTTATGAAAATTCAGTTAGATTGAGTAAAATAATAAAATCAAACGCACATTTTTATCCTTTAAATGACCAAGGTCATATTGGTATGAATGAGAATAGTGATTTCCAGAATCAGTTAAGAATAATATTAGAATAAATAATTATAAAAAATAAAATGTCATGGGATTAATGAAGGTGTTTTCAGGAAGTGAAGTTTTAGCAATTGCTTTACAGGAAAGATTAGAAGAAGCGGGAGTAGAAACCGTAAAAAAAGATAATATTCAATCAGCTCGTTTGGGAGGTTTTGGCGGAACAGATTTGGCTGTTGAAGTTTTTATTCAGGAAACTGATTTTGCAAAGGCGAATCCGGTGATTGAAGAATTCAGAATGAGTATTTAAATAAATCTTCATTCACAGTTTACAATCTAAGTGTAATTTGATTGTAAATTGAAAACTCAAAAAATATGCAATATAAAATGTTAGTGCTCGACATGGATGATACCTTGTTGACAGACGATCATAAAATTTCGGAATTAAATAAAAAAGTACTTCTTGAAGCTCAGGCAAAAGGTGTATATGTGGTTTTGGCTTCTGGTCGTCCAACATCTGCCATGACAGCCTATGCTAAAGAACTCGAATTAGATTTGAATGATTCTTATATCATTTCCTTTAACGGTGCTATAATTAGTACAGTAAAAGACGATCTTGTTTTATTCGAACAGAAATTAACAGTAGAACAAATCCATGAATTATACGATTATAGTGTGAAAATGAAAACACATATTATAACGTATCTGGATGATGAAATTATCAGTGAAACAGATTCTGAGTACATTGAAATCGAAAAAGAAATAACGGGACTGGCTCATATTAAAGTTCCAAGCTTTAAAGATGCCGTTTCTAAACCTGCTGTAAAATGTATTTTATTGGCAGAACCTTCTTATCTAAAAGGACTAGAGCAAGATTTGAAATTGGCAATGCCTCATTTAAGTATTGCAATGTCAAAGCCATTTTTCCTTGAAGCCGCTCAAAACGGAATCGATAAAGCAGCAAGTATAAAAATCTTAGCAGAGAAACTCAATATTCATCAAAGTGAAATTATTGCTGTCGGAAACGCAGGAAACGATTTAACCATGATCGAATATGCCGGTTTAGGAGTGTGGGTGGATAATGTGACACCTGAATTGCGTGACAGGGCTAATGTGATTGTAGCATCAAATAATGATAATGGAGTTGCCGAAGTTGTTCAGCGATATATCTTAAATAATTATGTTTATGAAGAAGTCAATTGAAACAGAACGTTTGCTTCTAAGGGAATTACAAATAACAGATGTTGATGGTATGTTTGAATTGGATTCTAATCCAAATGTGCACCTCTTTGTTGGTAAGAAGCCAGTAAAAAGTATTGAGGAAAGTATTGGTTATATTGAAAATGTTCAACAACAATACAAAGATTTTGGAACAGGCCGTTGGGCTGTCATTCTAAAAGAGACTGATGAATTTTTAGGATGGTCTGGAATAAAATTCATTACTAATGAAATCAATAATCATAAAGATTTTTATGAAATTGGATATCGTTTTATAGAAAAGCATTGGGGAAAAGGATATGCTACGGAAGCAGGAAAAGCTTTTATAGATTATGCTTTTAATGAAATGAAAGTTGCGGCAGTTTATGCTTACGCAGATGCAGGAAATGAGAATTCAAGAAAAATTCTCGAAAAACTTGGTCTGAAATACATCAATTCTTTTGAATATGAAGGAGAATCCGAAGTTTGGTATGAATTAAAGAATCCGAATTTGGTTTAAACCAGAGAAATGCGTCCCAAATCTTTGTAAACTTGCCTCATAAAGGTTTGCAAAGATTTGGAAAACAACTCGTAATTTTTATTCTCTGTTTATTTGGTATTATTTTTTAGCTACAGAAACAAAATATTTATTTCCATCACCCATAGTTAATTTTACACGCTCGTCACAAAGATCGATTGCAAAATTTACACTTTCATAACAGCTGCAAGTTGTGTTTTTGTCTTTAGACATTTCTGTTTTACAGTTGTTGTTTTTGAAAGTTGCTAATTGTGGGGTGTATAAACTTACTAAATCTGTTGAAGCAGTAACCAACGAAATAATACTTGCTGAATTATTGTTTGTAATTCTATAAACAATTCTATCAGTATAATTTACTTCATTTACAGTCACTTTACGAATATAAGTATAAGATGTAGATTCTGCACCGGGCTCTTTTACTTCGAATTTAAAACCAACTGCACGAATAGCAATATCAAATTGTGATTGTGAGTTTAAACTCGCCCAATTTGTTAAAGTACTAATCGATGGAAATGGATTAGCAGCAGCCGTAGCATTAGTTTGCGCTTGCGAACTAAAAATGGTTAAGAACATCAAGCAGATTGTGGGTAAAAATGCTTTCATATAGAATTTAATTTATAATTGTTGCCTACTCTTTCTGGTTTTCGGCCTGCCCATTTTTTATTATAACAAAACAACAACATAACGAGTAAAAAACAAAATTGTTATGCGTAATTTGTTTATAAAATAATTTAGTTGTTTTTGGCGAAGTGAAAATACTTCTAAAAAAAATCTAAACAAAATTAAATGTAAGAAAATTTCAATTTAAATCTTAAAAAAATGCATTTAATCGATAATATATGCATTTAATCGATATTTTGTCAACTTATTCTTATCTAAATTTTTTTTTTGTACTTGTGAAATTATCTTCTTTTTAAAATAAACTTTATCTGGACAACTGTTTTTCAGGTCTATTCAAAATACAGGTTCTGTGCAAAATGTTGATATATAGTGTATTATTGATTTTATTTTAAAGAATATTGTACGTAAATTTGCAAACTCTTCAAAAGAGATGTAAATATAATATCTTACTACTTAAAACGTAGTCTATTCCTATGGAAAACAGAAAAAAAGTTGCTTTTTATACGCTTGGTTGCAAACTGAACTTTTCAGAGACTTCTACAATCGCCAGAAACTTCAATGATGAAGGTTTTGATCGTGTCGATTTTGAAGAAGTTGCAGACATTTATGTTATCAATACCTGTTCGGTTACAGAGAATGCAGATAAGCAATTTAAGCAGGTTGTAAAAAAAGCAATGAAGCTTAATGAAAAGGCTTTTGTAGCAGCTGTTGGTTGTTATGCGCAATTAAAACCAGAAGAGTTAGCGGCTGTTGATGGTGTTGATTTGGTTTTGGGAGCTACAGAGAAATTTAAAATTACCGATTACATTCATGACTTAAGCAAAAACGATATGGGTGAAGTGCACTCCTGCGAAATTGCCGAAGCTGATTTTTATGTTGGGAGTTATTCTATTGGAGACAGAACCCGTGCATTCCTAAAAGTTCAGGATGGTTGTGACTATAAATGTACTTATTGTACAATTCCGTTAGCAAGAGGAATTTCACGAAGTGATGCTCTTGAAAATGTTTTGCAAAATGCTAAAGAAATCTCAGCTCAAAACATTAAAGAAATTGTTTTGACTGGAGTAAATATAGGAGATTACGGAAAAGGAGAATTCGGGAATAAAAAACACGAACATACTTTTCTTGATTTAGTTCAGGCTCTGGATAAAGTTGAAGGAATTGAGCGTTTGCGAATTTCGTCAATCGAACCTAATTTATTGAAAAACGAAACAATTGAATTCGTTTCTAAAAGCCGCACTTTTGTACCGCATTTTCATATTCCGTTACAATCCGGAAGCAATGATATTTTGAAGCTGATGAAGCGTCGTTATTTGCGTGAAGTTTATACAGAACGTGTAAACAAGATTCGCGAAGTAATGCCGCATGCTTGTATAGGTGTTGATGTTATTGTTGGTTTTCCAGGAGAAACAGATGAGCACTTTTTAGAAACGTATCATTTCTTAAATGAAATGGACATTTCGTATTTACACGTATTTACGTATTCTGAACGAGATAATACTGAAGCTGCTAATATGCCAGGAGTAGTTCCTGCAAATGTGCGTGCAAAACGAAGTAAAATGCTTCGTGGTTTATCTGTTAAAAAGCGCCGTGCTTTTTACGAAAGCCAATTAGGAACCAACAGAACGGTTCTTTTTGAAAGTGAAAATAAAGAAGGATATATTCATGGTTTTACTGAAAACTACGTAAAAGTAAAAACACCATGGAATCCTGAATTGATTAATACGCTGCAAGATATTAATTTGACAAAAATCGATGAAGACGGAAGTGTCCGTTTAGAGTTTGTAAACAAATTAGCAGAAGTGTAAAATGATATTTTTGAAATGTAAAATGGTTTATATTTCTAAAGTTTATAAAAACAGCAAAGCCCTTTTTAAAGGGCTTTGCTGTTTTTAATTTAATTCAATCTTTTTCTTAATCAATTTATAATTTTCATCATTGGGATCTTCTTTAAAGATATACAATGTATTGTTTTCAAGAAAGACTCTCTTTTGTAGCTCTTCATTATTCAATTCTTTATGTGCAGTTGGTATCAAAAAGGTTTCTACGATTTGTTTCCAATTTGAATTTTGAAGTGAATAGGTTGTCATTTCATAAACAGTCCCATTCATTGGAGCCTGATAAACTGAAAAATCATCTTTGCCATCCTGATTTAAATCGCCTTCGTTTATTAATTGAGCTTCACAACATCCAATAATGATTGGCTTTAATTTTTTATTACTAAAAGAGATTGTGTATTCATCAGGAGTTCCATCTTCAACAGGATTTCCTTCACCTTGTTTTGTCTGAGTAATAATTGCGAATTCATCTTTACCATTCCCATCAAAATCGCCTTCTATTTTATGGCCAATTAAAATTCGGTTCGTTTTTTCCGGTTGTATAGATTTTGTTTCGCTTTTTGCAGTATCAATTTTTACAGTAGACGATGTCGCGATTTCATTATTGTTTTTTGTATTACAGGAAAATGCTAGAAAAGAAACAATCGTAAAACAGATAATTTTATTCATGCTTACTTTATTTCTTGCTCCAGTACTAATTTCAAAGAATTAATATAATCTGTATCAAATTCAATAACTCTTATTTTTTCCGGATTAAAACTTAATTCTCCTCCAAACTGACCTCTTGTATCCAGGAAATCAATAGTTAATTCCTCATCATTCAATTCAAGTAATTTGCCTAAATAGGCCGATTTGGCAGATTTTTTTGCAATCTGAAAAATGCCATATTTATTGGTTAAGAAATTTACAATCGTAGCTAAATCTCTAATCGGGATAATATCTTCGGCACTTGTTTTTAAACCTTTTAAACGGATCACTTTTTCCGTAAAGGCAAGATCCTGATCTCTGTGGATGGCTTCTATGTTTTTGTTTTTCAGAATTACAAAACCGTCAAGTATATAATCAACGGGATTGTTTCTCAAAAGAATCCAATCATCAGAATAATCAATAAGGAATCCAGTAAAAATTTCCTTTTTATCTGTGAATTCTATTGCAATTAATTGTCTTAAATATTGTTCCATTTGATGTTTTAAATTAGGCGTTTAGATCTTTGTAAAAGATTAAAGTAAGTTACGGATTTGTAGACCAAATACTACTGTTTTTGATAAAAACTCTTCGGTTTAATTTAAGTTGAGCGATTAGTAATTCTGCAATATCTTCAGACTGCATTACTTTTTCAGGATTACCGTCTGTTAAGTTTAAATCTTTTGCCATGTCAGTAGCTACTGTACTTGGAGTTAAGGCTGAAACACGAATATTGTGTTTTCTCATTTCCTGCATTAAAGAATCTGTCAAACCTAAAACTGCAAATTTTGAGGCGCTATAAGCACTCGTTAATGCATTTCCTGCAAGTCCTGCAGTTGATGAAATATTAATAATATCTCCAGTCTGTCTTTCGATCATATTTGGAATAACGGCGCGGGTTGTGTAATAGGTTCCCATCAAATTCACCTGAATGATTTTTTCCCAGGCTGCGGGCTCCAATTCCATAAATTTTCCAAAAGAAGCAATTCCGGCACTGTTTATTAAAATATCTATCGTTTTAAATTTTGATAATGCTTTTTCAACTGCACTGTTTATAGAATTTATATCTGAAACGTCTGCTGCTAAAGCCAATGATTTTACTCCTAAATTAGATGCTTCGTCTGCCAATTGATCGATGTCGGTTTGGGTTCTTGAAACTAAAATTACATTTACGCCTTCTTTAGCCAAAGCAAGTGCAATAGCTTTTCCAATTCCTTTTCCGGCTCCTGTAATTAGGGCATTTTTATTCTTTAAGTCTGTCATGGTAGTATTTTTAGAAATGCAGAAAGCATCATTTTAGTAACACAAAAATACAGTTTTTGCTTCCTAAAATAATGCTTTAAATGTTTTCTTAATCTAAGTTTAACAACTTTTTGATGCTTTTAGAATTATGCCAATGAATGATCATATTTAATTTATTCTAAAGAAAATCGAGCTTGAACATTGCTTGATATTTTTATTTTTTCAAATTCAATACCAGGTTCTTCGTTTTTGCTTTCAGCACTATATCTCTTCTTAGCATATCCTGTTATAACTATTTCTTCAAGATTTCCTGAGAATTGATTAGAAATGTGATCAAAGTTACTTATTTGAATAGCATTTCCAATTTTTTGATTTAAAGGCTTTGTTAAACTTTCTGCAGTTTGTTTTGCATTGAGAATGGCTTTTGCATTTATTGAAAGTTTAATCTTTTTTTGTTGATCGTTTTCAACTTTTTCGATTCGAACATTTGAAATGCCAATGTTCTCTAATCCGATAAAAACTTTTGAAGCAGCTACGGCATCCGAAACTATTACAGTGTATGATTTTGATTTGAAAATGTCATTTTGTTTTAAAAGATAATATTTATAATTACTTGACATATCTCTTACAGTAAGATTTTTTTGAATATCAATACCAACTTCCTGCAATTTTTTAATCATTTCTTCTTCCAAATCTTCAATAGTTTTTTTTCCTCGGGTATCTTTTTCCATTAATAGAACATTAATCCAAATTTTATTTGGCAACACTAATGTATCTGCTTGACCTGAAACTTCAATATAAGGTCTATCTAATAAATTTTTATTTTGAGAGAAAGAGCTAATTGTGATGAGGACGAGAAGTGTAAAAAGTAGTTTTTTCATAATTTTAAATTTTGTGAATTTGAATTTTAATGATTTTGTTAGTGAAACAACACGCTAAATGAATTTGAAATTTTGTATGATGTCAATCTTCTTCTTTTAATGTAATAATAATAACCCCGTTTTTGGCTTTACTTCCATAAAGAGCCACTGCAGCAGCATCTTTTAGAATATTTATTTTCTGAATGTCATTTGGATTGACTTTAGAAAATTGCTTAGCATTTATTACATCTCCATCCAAAATATATAAAGGTTCATTGAGAAGTGATCGTGACGGCGCACATATTACGAGTCGGGTTGGAGAAGTTGCAGGCTGAAGAAAATTCGATGAAACTTTTACATCAGCAATTGTATCTTTTGATTTGGTAAAAGAATTAGCCTTTATTTCTGTTTGTAATGAATTGCTTTCAGGAATTGATTTTTCTTGTGCTCTACTGGCAAAAGATACAAACATAGCAATGCCTAATGAAAGAAGTTTTACGTTTTTCATGAAAGTGATTTTGTAGATAAATGTTGAGATTTATCTTTGTCAAAGTTTTAAACTTTGACAAAGATTTTAGGAGTCAATTAGATTTTTTTAAATTAATTTTTAGGAGCAGGTTTTCCGTTTTTGGTTGTAATAATAACAACTCCTTTTTTTCCTTTTTCACCATATTTCGCAATGGCTTCTGTATCTTGTAGAATCGTTATAGTTTTGATTTCCTGTTTGTTTAATGGAGCGTATGGACTCGTAGGATTATTTCCGAATAAATCATTTTCTGAATAATAAACACCATCGATAATGTATAAAGGTTCGTCTAATACAACTAAAGACTCTACGTTTTCAGGTTGTAGGTTTGGTAATTCAGCCTGCATCATTTCATCTCTTTTTGCATCATTGCTATGAGACATTGCTTTACCATTTAAGATAACCAAAGGAGTGGTTTTTTTTGCTCGTTCAGCTTGTTGCCCGGCAGCTTTTGCTGCAAAAGCTTCTCTTTCTACTTTTTTTGAGTAGCCAAAATCAGCAACTTTTTCTTTTGCAACTGAATCTTCTTCATCATTAATAAAACCTGAAGAAGACACAGATTCCGAAATTGGTGCGTTTGCTTCTTCGTAAACTGGTGCAGAAACAGTTCCTGTACCAACAGCTTCTGCCACTATAATAGCCTCGTTGTTGGCTACTGTAGTTTGCTGTTCTTTTATTTGTTTGTCTAAAATTTTGACCGCTTCCGCTTTCGGAACTAGTTTTGAATCCTCGACAGCAACCCCATCCTTTTTAATTTCTGAATTCTGAATTACTTCTTTTTCTGTTTCATTTACTACCACTTCTGAAGCTGGAATCGTAGTGTTTTGATCTGATTTAAAAAATTGTGTCCCTAAAGAAATTAATAATAAAAGAGAAGCAGCAATGGCAATTTTTTTCCATAATGAGATCGCTTTTTTATCTTCTTTTTTGTCCAGTTTCTCTTCAACGCGCGCCCAGACTTTATCCATTCCCGGAAAGTCTTTTTGTTCCGAGTTTTGGGCGGCTTCTTTAAATTTATCGAATATTTTATCTTGATTGTCCATGACTACTTTGCTTTTTGATAATACAATTTGTTTACTAATTCCTTCAGCTTGGTTTTAGCTGCATTCAACTGTGATTTTGAGGTACCTTCAGAAATGTTCAGCATTGCTGCAATTTCTTTGTGCCCAAAACCTTCAATAACAAAAAGGTTAAAAACAGTCTTACAGCCGTCCGGAATATGGTTTAGTAAATTGAGTAAATCTTCTTCTTCCAGAGAATTGATTTCTTCTGTAAAAGGTTGTGACAGCAATTTGACATCATCAAGATACATATTGAAATTGGTGTTCTTCTTGATAGTTGCCAAACAGTGATTGACGGTTATTTTTCGCGCCCAGGCCTCAAAAGCCAAAATTTCTTTTAACTGATCCAGTTTCGTGAAAATAGTATAGAAAGCGTCGGCCATAGCTTCCTCGATTTCTTCTTCCTTTTTTAAGTATCGTTTGCAAACGCGATACAATTTTGGAGCCATATGCTCATACACCTGACGCTGTGCATCACGGTGCATTTTTTTGCAGTTGGAAATAATGGTTTCGTTTATCACAATTGTTGTCTTTATACTAAAGAGAGCTTAAAAGATAAAAAGGTTGGGAAGGCGATGAAAAAAAGTTTAGAAAAGCGCTTTTATTTTTTTAAATATTATAAATGTACAATTTTATTGGAGTACAGAGTGTTAAGTGTCATGTGTTTAGTACTAATACAATTAAATCCCACAGGAAATGCGCTATTATGACAATTTTGATATTTCTATATTTTTGATATTGCATTGCAAATACAATTCCCATAAGCACAGGTCCAATAACATGAATTAAAGTACCATAACCATAATGCAGTATTCCAAAAAGTATACTGGAAAGTCCTATTGCTAATTTTGTGTTTTTTAGTAGAATTTCAAACCTTGGCAAAAGGTAACCTCTAAAAATTAATTCTTCTGTAACTCCTGCAGTAACACAGGTGAAAAACAAGAGAAAAAAGTTTTTATGAAATAGAGTAAGCGTTTCGGTTAAGTGTGCACTTTTTGTTTTTAGATGAAAAAGCAAAGACAATATTCCGACCAGATAAACTACTAAAAACAATTTTAGCATTGTTTTTAAAAGGGCGGGAGCTGAAAATTTTAGTGAATACTCCGTTTCTTTCCAGATTAAGAATGGTGATTTCTCAACTTTAGAGACATAAAAAAATAATAAAGCAAGAACCAACCAGATACTGAATCTTGATATTAAAAATAATATCTCTTTGTTTGGAATTGCCGATTTAAGTAAAAGCCCTGAGTAAAGCGCTAAAAAGAGAAAAAGTATTGAAATTAAAACGCCTATTATTAGGACTGGTTTTTTTATGACATTCAAATTTTGGTGCATTTATAGTTTAAAATTTATTAATGTAAACCGACCTTGTAATTGCCAGGAGCAGAATTAAATTAGTTTGCTTCTAAATCTTTGCGTTTCTCTGCGAATCCTTTGTGAATCTCTGTGGTAGAACTATTACACAGAGATTCGCAAAGAGCACGCAAAATTGCGCAAAGTGAATGTGTTATTTATTTAACCGGCAAACTCAACTTAAAAATCTTAGTTTCCAATAACTCCGTATCATTATCCTCGCAAAGCAAAAACTCAATTTTATCACTTGATTTTTTGTAGAAAGTTAATCCTTCAAATTTATTAGTTGATGTTATTTTTTGAGTAAAATCGATTTTCATGGTTTTAAGATCTATTCTTCCAATGAAGCTTCCTAAAATTTCACCATCGTCGTAAGTTGATTTTGTGTCTTCAGCAGTTGATAAGAAATAGATTTTATCTTCAACCAAAATAGCATCTGTAAAACTGGAACGAACTCCTTTTATTTTTGGCAGTTTATAATTGGTTGCCACCAAAGCAAATTCTTCGCCCAGACTTTTTGCGTGAATCGTGAATATGGTATTTTTGTTGGATATTCCGTTGCCACGATTGAATAAATACCAATTTTCGCCATCGAAAATAGCACCTTCTAAATTGAAGTCTTCTGGTTTTATTTCGCCGAAACTTTGCATTAAGGCATATAAATCAACTAAATCATTTTTTTGTAAAATGGTTTTGGACTTAAGATCGAAGGCAATCATTTTGTTTCGTTTGTCTGTAGAACCCGAACCAAAAACATATAAAGTATCATTATGATGTGTTACCGATTCGAAATCGGGTTTTATGTTTTTTGGAATGTTTTGCGTCGGATTGTCAATTAAGGGATGATGACTCAATTGCTGATCCTGCATATTGTATTCGTATAAAAATCCGCTGTTATCGCCAATGATATAAAGTGAATTATTATTGAAGAATAATCCTGATGCTGATCCGATTCCGATGATTTGAAATAATATTTCTAATGTGAATTTTTCCATGAATGTTGTTTTGAAAGACTGAGAGGTTTTGGCTTATTTTTTATTGATTAATTTCATTGTTTGTTCGTTCACAATATCTTTAATTTTTTCTAATGATTGTGAAGTGAGGCATTCGGCAATAGCAATATAGACTAACTTGTTATCGTCAGTTAAGTTTTTGTTTTCTACTATTTCCGTACCAGAACTATCCATTCCGCTTAATAAATATATAGGAGTTCCTTGTTTGTAAAGAAGATTTGTTATTTCAATAGCCCTTTTAAAAATTGCTTCCTGAATATTTTTGTTGCCTTCTGTATATTCAATTCGTGATACACACTGATATAATGAACAAAATGAAACATTTTTTTTTGGTGGAAGTATATCTTTTGTTCCTTCAATTGGTTTTAAATCTTTAAATATTTTTCCATAAACTTCACTGTAAGCTTTTTTTGAATTTTCGTCACTTATATCCTGACAAAAAGTTTGATTTAGACTAAAGAGAAAAAGTACTAAAAATATTTTTTTCATTACAGGTTAAAATTATGAAAAATGAATGTTCTTTTGAAAACCAATGCCCAATCCTGATAGTCCCGAAACTTCGGGAGAAAATACTTTGAAAAGAAATTGTATTTTTTACTGACAGAACAAAGCGACTCCCGAAGGATCGGGATAAGCTTTTGGTATGGCTTGTAAAAAAAATAACTTATTGAAAAAGTATTGCAATGAGCAGTCCCGATAGCTATGGGGATTCGTAAAATTAGTATATTTATGATATAAAAATCGAAAAATATGAAGTCTATAGATCCAAATGATTTTAAAGTTGTAAAAAAAATAAAGTTATCCAAGATTTCGACTTTGCTCGATATTGATGCAGATGAAGAGACCAAAGAAAAAAAACTCGATAAAGTTCAGGCGAAACTGAGCGATTTGCAGGATGTTATGTACTCGCATAATAAATACGGTGTTTTGATTTGCCTGCAGGGAATGGATACCTCCGGTAAAGATAGTTTGATCAGGGAGGTTTTTAAGGAATTTAATCCGCGTGGGGTTGTGGTGCACAGTTTTAAAACGCCAAATTCGACCGAATTAGAGCATGATTATTTATGGCGACATTATATTGCTTTGCCAGAAAAGGGAAAGTTTGCGATTTTTAACCGTACGCATTATGAGAATGTTTTGGTAACACGTGTGCATCCCGAATATATTTTGGCAGAGAATTTACCGGGTATAAATTCGGTTAAAGATATTACGCCGAAATTCTGGAAAAACAGAATTGAGCAAATCAATAATTTTGAAAAGCATATTTCGCAAAACGGAACTATTGTAATGAAGTTTTATTTGCACTTGAGCAAAGAGGAGCAAAGAGAACGTTTGTTACGCCGTTTGGAAGAAGAAAAACACCATTGGAAATTTTCGCCCGGAGATTTGAAGGAAAGAGAACACTGGAAAGAATATCAGGAATATTATGAAGAAGCGATCAATAAAACTTCGAAAGATTATGCGCCCTGGTATATTGTTCCTGCCGATGATAAAGAAATGGCACGTTATATTGTTGCCAAAATTATCTGGGAAGAAATGCAAAAACATACTGATATTAAAGAACCGGAATTAGACGATAAGGTTAAGGCTAATATCGAAATGTATAAAAAGGAATTGGGAGGCTAATTAGCTAATTAGAAAATGTGTCAATTAGAAAATTAGATACTTTTTTTACCTAATAAACCCGACAGGTTATTGAAACTTGTCGGGTTTATTATTTTGTAAAAATTCGATTTGTTCTAAAACTACAAAACCCGACAGACTATGAGGATCTGTCGGGTTCATACCAAAAACAAAAGAATAAATGAACGTATTTTTATAAATCAAATCCGTAGGCAAGACGTAAAGCCACCTGATTGGTTTTGAATTTGTTATAGTCCTCGTAGCGGACACTGATATCAATATATTTGTTAGCGTATCCAATTCCTGGCGCCCATAAAAAAGTAGTGTCGTCATATCCGTTTGTAACGGCAAAACCAGCACCCACTTCACCTAAAACATAGAATTGATCTTCCCAAATGAAGGCTTTAAAACCAGCTTTTGCGGGAATAAATCCAAGATCTTTTTGATCAATTCCATTGTCGTCTTTTCCCATAAATAGGTTTGTAAAACCTGTGGTCAATGTCAACGATGTTCTTTTAGACAAATCATATTGTAAACGAACATCTCCCCCAAGAGACCAATCGTAAGCATTGTCAGTTGGTAAACCTCCGTTTAAACCAAATCCCAATCTAAAACCCTGATCGTAATTTTTAATTTCACTTTCCGTATTTGCAGTTGCAGAGTCTTGAGCGAAAGTTGTGTTGGCAGATAAAAAAGCTATAGCAGCTAGGCAGATAAATTTCAGATTTCTTGAGATCATAAAGACATTTTTTTTTTGAATTATTAATAATGTAAAAGTAGCAGTGAGGTCGTTTTTAGTCGTTATATAATTTTCTGAAATTGTTATATAATTTTTAAACGGGCCTTCTTTTCTCCTTTTAAGTTTTCGGAACTTGGAATTATTTTTTTTGGAATTTTTAATATTAGCTTATCTTTTTAATAATACTGCAGAATTCAAAGCTTCTGATTATCTTTGCCGACTTAAAAACAATAGAATTGAACTTAGCACAGTATACAAAAGAGTTTTCGTATAATTTTAAGTTGGCTTATCCCGTAATTTTAGGAATGGTGGGCCATACTTTAATAGGTATTGTCGATAATATAATGGTAGGGAAGTTGGGAAGTACTGAACTTGCCGCAGTTTCGCTTGGAAACAGTATGGTTTTTATTGCCATGTCTTTAGGGATAGGTTTCTCAACAGCCATTACGCCAATTGTGGCCGAAGGTGATGCCGAGAAGAATGATACTAAAGTTCGTTCTGCTTTTCATCATGGCTTGTTTTTATGTACTATTTTAGGATTAATGCTTTTTGGTGTAATTGTTCTGGCAAAGCCATTAATGGAATTACTGCATCAACCCGCTGATGTTATTAAACTTGCAAAACCTTATTTGGATTGGGTTGCTTTTTCATTAATTCCGCTAATTATATACCAGGGATACAAGCAATTTGCTGACGGAATGTCGATGACAAAATATTCGATGTACGCTATGATCATGGCAAATGTGCTACACGTAGGGATAAACTATGTTTTGATTTATGGTATTTGGATTTTTCCTAAAATGGGAATTATCGGTGCAGCGCTTGGTACTGTTATTTCAAGAATATTTTTGGTAATGTTCATGCACATTATGCTTTCGAGAAGAAACGATTTAAAACGCTTTTTTCAGGATTTCAGTTTTCAGGAAATTAAAAAAGAAACTATAAAAAAAATAATAAGCATTGGTTTTCCATCAGCCATGCAAATGCTTTTCGAAGTGGTGCTGTTTACAGCTTCCATCTGGCTTTGCGGAAATATTGGAAAAACCAGTCAGGCAGCCAACCAAATTGCACTGAGTCTGGCATCGATGACTTTTATGTTTGCGATGGGATTAAGTGTGACTTCGATGATTAGAGTTAGCAACCAGAGAGGTTTGCAGGATTTTAAAAAATTGGTAGTTGTTGCCCGTTCTATTTTTTTATTAGCCATTATACTCGAAACCCTTTTTGCTATACTATTCGTTGCCTTCCATAATTATTTGCCGTATCTGTTTTTAAATATGGAAAATGGAGGACAATTACTGGATAATAATGAAGTGATAAGTATTGCTTCAAAACTACTTTTGATAGCGGCTATTTTTCAAATTTCTGACGGAATACAAGTGGTGGTTCTTGGAGCACTTCGCGGCCTGCAGGATGTAAAAGTGCCAATGTATATTACTTTTGTTGCTTATTGGGTTATTGGTTTCCCGATTTCTTATTATTTGGCAGAATATACGCCATGGAAAGCCAGCGGCGTTTGGATTGGACTTTTGGCAGGATTAACTTCAGCGGCTATATTTTTATACATTCGCTTCCATTACTTAACAAAAAAATTAATCAATAATTCAGTTTCAAATAGTTAAATTTGAAGCATATAAAACAATAATAAAATGGAATTACCTAAATTTTTACTCGGAGATAATACTGATTTTCCAGATGATATTTTCATCATTCACCTTGATTATCCTAGATTTATAATTAACTTAAAAGATGATGAGGTCGAGTTTTTAGAGGAAGCAGAAGATCTTGATGAAGCCGAATTAAATGCAGAAATGGAAGGCTTAATTGAAAAAGCAAATGATTTTTACGACAGAGAAATAAATCGTTACGAAGAGTAGAGACACACTGCAGTGCGTCTTTACTTAATTTTTCAAGTCATTTTTTACGTTCTAAATCTTTCTAATGAAAAAATTAAGTTTTTTAAAACCCATTTTCAATTTTATAGCAATCGGATTGCTAATTAGTACTTTAAGCCGAATATTTTTATTTTTTATTTTTAAAGACAGGGTTGTCGAAACACCAAATTTCTGGTATATTTTTCCAATCGGTCTTCGAATGGATTTGATATTACTGTGTTATTTATCTTTTCTGCCTGCTGTTTTAATTACTTTTTTACCGAATAAGTGGTTGAAGTTTACTAATAAATTTCTGGTAATTTATAGTTTCCTGTTCCTGTTTCTTATTCTGTTTGTAGAATTAGCTACACCGGATTTTGTAAAACAATATGATACTCGTCCGAATAAAATTTTCTTAGATTATCTAATTTACCCTAAGGAAGTTGTCGGGATGCTTTTAAAAAGTTACCTGACTTCTATTATTGTTACTTTCCTGATTTTGGGAGTTGTAATCTATTTTGCTTTCAAAAAAGGAAAAAAATATTTCTATACGTCACTTGCTGATTATAAATTCAAATTAATGGTTTTTCCGTTAGTTGCTTTTTTATTGTTTTTTGGAGCGCGTTCAAGTTTGGTTTCAAAGCGTCCAATCAATGCCAGTAATGCTGTTTTTTCTACAGATCAATTGACAAATACTTTAGGATTGAATTCATTTTATACCGTTGCTTTTGCTGCATATTCTATCAAAAATGAAGGAAACACCAAGATGTATGGTAAAATGGATGAAGCCGAAGCTATTGCACGTGTAAAAAAATACATGATTGCCGGTCCAAATGATTTTACAGATGCTGAAATTCCGTTTCTGCATGTGCAACAACCAGATTCTATTAATAAGAAACCTTATAATTTGGTTATCTTTTTACAAGAAAGCTTAGGTGCAGAATATGTTGGAATTTTAGGAGGCAAACCATTAACACCAGAATTTGATAAACTGTCAAAAGAAGGTTTACTGTTTACCAATCTATATTGCACAGGAACAAGAAGCGTTCGTGGAATTGAAGCAGTTGTAACCGGGTTTTTACCTTCACCTTCAGAAAGTGTAGTGAAATTAGGAAACTCACAGCAAGGATTTTTTACGCTTGCGGATGCCTTGAAACAAAAAGGCTATGACACTAGTTTTATTTATGGTGGAATGGCGAATTTTGATAATATGGCTTCGTTTTTTAACGGAAATGGTTTTCAGGATATTGTTGATCAGGAAGATTTTGATGCTGATGGAAAAAAATATGCTTTTAAAGGAACCTGGGGTTATTCAGATGAAGATTTGGTTACCAAAGCAAATAGTTACTTTAAAGCTAAAGGAGATAAACCTTTCTTCTCTTTAATGTTTTCGACTTCAAATCACGAACCTTTCGAATATCCGGCAGGAAGAATTAAACCTTTTGATAAGAAACCTGCAACGGTTAATAATGCCATGAAATATGCCGATTTCTCCATTGGGAAATTCTTCGAAATGGCTAAAAAAGAAGCGTATTTTAAAAATACGATTTTCATCGTTATTGCGGATCATAATACAAGAACATACGGTAAAAACTTAGTGCCAATTAACAAATTCCATATTCCGGCTTTAATAATGGGGCCAGGAGTGAAGAAAGGTACCGTTTATAGTAATTTGGCAAGTCAGATTGATATTCCACCAACCTTGTTAGGCTATTTGGGAATTCCTTTTGAAACGCCAATGGTGGGTAGAAACTTAAATAAGTTAGATGCCAAAACACAAGGGAGATCAATTATGCAGTTTAATGATATCAATGCCTTCAGAGTCGAAAATCAAGTTGTGATTATGCAGCCTAATTTGAAACCATTACAGTTTGAAATCAAAAATGATACAACTTTAATTCCAGTTAAATTAAATGAAGAATTGGCTAAAGATGCTTTGGCACATGTAATTACAGCAGGAAATTTGTACAAGGAAAACAAATATAAGTTGAGAGGAACTAAATAGGATCATAGTTACAAAGGAACAAAGGTTCAAAGAGACAGCGTGTAAAAACCTTTGTCGCTTTGAACCTTTGCTACTTTGAACCTTTGTTAAAATAAAGTTTTAACAAATTCTGAGCAGCTGCAAAAGGTGAAATTTCACCGTTTTGCACTGCTTTTTTGTTTTGTTCTAATTGTGAAATAATTTCGGGTTGATTATAGAAGTTTAGTTTCAATTGTTCGTTGATGGTTTCCATCATCCAGAAATTGTTTTGTTCTTTTCTTTTTTCCTGGAAGAAACCCGTTTCATTGGTCATTTCAATGTAACTCGAAATAGTGTTCCAAATGTCCAGAATACCTTCTTTGGTAATGGCACTGCAAGTCGTTACTTTTGGCTGCCAGTTTGATTTTTTGGGCGGAAATAAATGCAAAGCTCTGTTGAATTCCAATTTCGCCTGATTCGCTTTTTTAATATTATCGCCATCGGCTTTGTTGATGACAATCGCATCTGCCATTTCCATGATACCACGTTTAATGCCCTGAAGTTCATCGCCGGCACCGGAAATTTTTAGTAATAAGAAAAAATCCACCATACTATGAACAGCAGTTTCACTTTGTCCGACACCAACAGTTTCGATAATGATAGTGTCATAACCTGCAGCTTCGCACAAAATAATCGATTCACGTGTTTTTCTCGCCACGCCACCTAAAGTATCTCCGGAAGCACTTGGTCTGATAAAAGCATTTTCATCTTTTACCAATTCTTCCATACGGGTTTTATCTCCTAAAATACTTCCATGCGAAAGCGAACTACTCGGGTCAACGGCCAACACGGCTACTTTTTTGCCAAGCTGTGTAAGAAATGTTCCGAAAGCTTCAATAAAAGTACTTTTTCCAACGCCAGGAACGCCTGTAATTCCAATTCTGATGGATTTATTGGCATAAGGTAAACATCCTTTAATAACTTCATTTGCTTTATCAGCATGTTCTGGATTGGTACTTTCTGCCAAAGTTATGGCACGACTTAAGGCAGTTCTGTTTCCATCCAGAATTCCGGCAATTAATTCTTCTGAAGAAGGTTGTTTTCGCCTGTTTTTCTGAATTTGACTGATAGCCGATACATTGATAATTTCAGGAGGTGAAATACCTGCTTTTTCTTGTAAACTGCTAGATTGTTTTTTTGGACTTGACAAAATACATTTTTTGGTATTGTAAAAGTACAGAAAACAAAAACAGTTTCAAAAAAGGATTCTTGAAACTGTTCTTAGGTACAACACGAATTTCACGAATTCCACAAATTAATTAGTGCTAATTAGTGAAATTCGTGTTTAATAAGCTGCAGTAAATCTTACTTGGTGGTGTTTTGCGTTTTCGGCTTCGTCAGCAATTACAACAGCCAAATCTTCTACAGATAAAATGCTTCTTTGCTCGTCATTGAATACTGGGTTTTCTAATCCTAAGCGGTATTTTCCGGTTCTTCCTGTTGTAATTCCCGCGTGCATTTCGAAAGCCGGACTAAAAAATGCCCAATCCAGTTCTTTTTCTTCCTTAATAATGTTGAGGTAATCACGTGCAGCAGTTGCGGCAACATAATATTCTTTTGGAAAATCTGGTGTATCTACAGCTTGTAAGCCTGGTGCAACAAACAAACTTCCGCCGCCTCCAATTACAATGAAACGTTTTACTCCTGATTTTTTTACCGCTTCCTGAACCGATTTTGAACCCGCAATAAAATCGTCATATATATTTGGGTTACTCCATCCTGAATTGTAAGCGCTGATCACTAAATCATTTCCTTTCAGAATTGCTGCTAATTCATCTGAGTTAAAAATATCAGCGGCTACCCAATTCACATTTGTAGTTTCTTTTGGTGTTCTTGCAATAGCAGTAACATCATGATTTCTGCTTGTCAATTCGTTTAAAATGGCTGAGCCTACAAATCCCGTTGCTCCAATAAGTGCGATTTTCATAATATATAATTTTAATTAGTAATAAAAAACATTACAGTTTTGTGTAAAAAAATAGTTTAGAACTGATTCGAAAAATCTTCTAAAGAAATTCCTTCTAATTGTAAACTAACTTTCTGATTCATATCCGCATATAAAGCGGCTAAATTTTGATTGATTTTTTTTCCAACCGGACAATCCGGATTGGGTTGATTTTTAGCATACCCTAAATTAATGGTTTCAAAAGTCATTTCAAATATTTCTTTCAAAGTAAGATTTGTAGGATCTACGGCTAATTTTGTTCCGCCATTTTTCCCTTCCTTACTTTCTACAATATGATGTGCTTTCAAATTGGCAATTTCTTTTCGTACCAAAACAGGATTTAGGTTAATACTTCCCGCAATATATTCAGATGATAAATAATCATTTGGATATTTGGTGAGCAAAGTAAGAATGTGAATCGTTATGGCAAATTTACCTGAAATCATACTGTAATAAAATATATTACAAATGTAATGCGTTTTGTCAAATAAAAAAATGTTTTAACTAAAATTTAATTTAAATAGAAGCTAAGATAAAAACGGTAAGTTGTGCATATCGTTTGTTTGAATAGTGTGCATTTCCTTGAAGTGCTATTTGATTTTTGATTGATTCCTGATCGTAGCGTAATAAACCCAAAGTATAAAAAGAAGTTGTAGCGGTATTCTAAACCATAAATACGAGATGCCTTTACCGCTATAATCGGCAGTTTGCAAATTTATATTGTTACATGCGGCATAGATATTAGCGGGAAGCAGCACTATAAAAAATACGATAAGCAGCTTGCCTGTGAGCAATGTCATTTTTGGTATCAAGAGCCCTGCCGCGGCAGCCAGTTCCATAATTCCGGTAATGTATACAATTTCAGTAGTCCAAGGCAAAAAAGAGATCATCATTGCCATTCCTTTGGCATATGCAAAATGCGCAATCGCCGTAAAGACAAGCATGGCTGCCATAGCAATTCTGCCAGCCTGTGAAAATTCAAATCTTTTAGTTATTAGTCTTACAATAAGCAATGCACTTGCAAAAACTCCGAATAAAATAATTAAGGTTTCCATATGTTTTTTTATGCAAAGTTGCATCCTAAAGAAACTTAAAACAATGAACCTGGGTTAATAAATTCCTATGGAGAAAAAAACTACCGCAGAGAACGCTAATTTTTTTACTCTTAGCTTTTATAAAAGGCAAAGTTCGTAAAGCTTTGCATTGAATAAGCTTTGCGAACCCTGTGCTTTCTAAGACATTCTTAGATAAAAATCTTTGCGTTCCCTTCGGTAAAAAATAGTTAGTGAATATTATTTTATGTTTTCCGCAATATTTAGCGTTGGTCCTTAATAAATACGTTTTCTTATTCTGCTCAAAGCTTGTGGAGTAATACCAATATAAGAAGCGAGGTATTTTTGAGGAATCTTTTGAATCAATTGTGGCTGTTCTATAAAGAGATTGCGATACCGTTGCTCAGCAGAATCGTTAAGTAGCGAAAGTTCTCGTTTGGTTTTTTTTAGAAACAAGTCTTCACTAGCAAGACGTCCAATAGTATTGCCAATTTTTGTTTCGGCATAAATATATTGAAGATCACTATAAGATATGCGCCAAAGTACCGTATCCGCAAGAGTTTCAATAATGTAATTTGCCGGTAATCTAGTAATAAAGGAATCATAGCCACTTGCAAATTCTCCATCAAATACAAATGTAAAAGTAAGGTCGCTATCTTCATCCGGAATGTAATATCGAACTAATCCTTTCTCTACAAAAGAAAGATAGTTTTCGATCTGACCTGTTTCAAGTATTGGCGTTTTCTTTGAAAATTCCTGACGTATGAGCTTTGACGAAAAAGTATTCCAGTCATCATCAGAAAGATTTACCATTCGCTCAAAATTGTCTCTAATTAACTGCATTGATTTTTTTAAATTACATATTAAAAGTAACAAAAAACTTTTTGAAGTACTATAATTTGTTTTATAGATCAACTTATAAATGTCTATTTTTGTCACTACTCAGTGATATGAACAACTTTATTCAGATATTCTTCTTTTTGTTTTTAGGATTGCTTTTGCAAAATGTAAAGCGATTTCCAACTCATATCTATAAAAGCATTAATAAAATTGTCATTTACGTTTGCTTACCTGCCATTACTTTATATCATATCCCCAAAATAAAATGGAACAATGATTTATTGTTTCCAATAGGAGCGGGCTGGATTAGTTTTTTCCTGGCATTTGTTTTCTTTCATTTTTTGGGTCGACGATTGGGTTGGTCAAATAAACTAATTGGTTGTTTGGTGCTGACAGCTGGCTTGAGTAATTCCTCTTTTTTAGGCTATCCTATAGTAGAAGCTTTATTTGGGAAAAAAGGTTTAGAAACCGCTATTTTAGTAGATCAACCCGGAACCTTTGTTGTAGTTTCGACTTTAGGTGTTTTTGTTGCAGCCTTTTATTCTAAAGGCAGTCCGGATGCGTGGAGTATTTTGAAGAAAGTAATTTTCTTTCCGCCTTTCATTACGTTTGTGGTGGCGTGTTCCTTGAATATTTTCAGTTATGATTTAGAGCTAAATCTTCAATCTGTCTTATTGAAAGTAGGAAGTCTGGTTACACCATTAGCTCTATTTTCTGTTGGATTGCAATTAAATTTTGATAGAAGAAGTCAGCATTGGCGCTTTTTACGATTGGGACTTTTTTTCAGACTTATTGTTACGCCATTCATTATTATGGTATTATATGTTTTTATTTTCAATCAACATTCTGAGGCGATTAAAATAACCATAATAGAAATCGCAATGGCACCAATGATTACAGGTGCCATATTAGCTTCTACTTATGGTTTAAAACCAAAGTTAAGCAGCATGATGATTGGTTTCGGAATTCCCATCTCTTTTATAACCCTAGCCATCTGGTACTTTATTGTTAGTTTAATTTGAAAGACTTATATCAGCTTTGACTAATTCAACCGAGTAGCTAATTTATAATTTCGTTAATTATCTGATTCTAAAAGTATAATCCCTACGGGATATTTTTTTGTGGTTGATTTCTATTTAGCTACCAATATTTTAATCCTAACGGATTATCTTTTTTGTTAGTCTGTAAATTATAAATTGTATCTCGTAGAGATTATATATTGGTAGCAAAGAAAATTAATCTCGCAATCTTGTCCAGTAGGGACTACACATGATTTCAGTAATCTAAATTAATTATAGTAAAATTGATAGAAAAAGTAGAGTTTAGTTTTTTTAATTATATTTTTTAGTAATTTTAGAGGAACTAAAAAAATATAATTATGTCAACATTAAGATTAGGCGATATAGCTCCGGATTTTCATGCAGAAACCACAGAAGGACCAATTAATTTTCATGAATGGTTAGGAGATTCATGGGGAGTTTTATTTTCGCATCCATCAGATTTTACTCCTGTTTGTACAACAGAATTGGGAACAGTAGCCAATTATCTTCCGGAATTTACTAAAAGAAATACAAAGGTTATCGCTTTGAGTGTTGATGGTTTAGAGTCACACAAAGAGTGGATCAAAGACATTAACGAAACTCAAAATACAACGGTAAATTTTCCGATAATTGCTGATGAAGATAAAAAAATAGCCACTTTATATGATATGCTGCATCCAAATGCAAGCGATAAATTTACAGTTCGTTCTGTTTTTGTAATTGGTGCCGATAAAAAAATCAAACTGACTTTAACATACCCAGCTTCAACAGGAAGAAATTTTGACGAATTGCTTCGTGTTATCGATAGTTTACAATTAACAGCAAATTATAGCGTAGCAACTCCGGCAAACTGGAAAGACGGCGAAGATGTAGTAATTACTCCGGCAGTTCCTGACAGCGATATTCCGGCTAAATTCCCAAAAGGACACACGCCAATAAAACCATATTTGCGTATGACACCGCAACCGAACAAATAAGGTGTTGAGGTACTAAGGGACTAAGATTTTAAGATTTTCAAAGAGTAAAAAACTCAGAAATTTAGAATCTTAGTCCCTTAGAACCTTTTTTCCTAAGTTCTCTTCATCAACTCACTCATTCTTTTTTTGTCTCCAACAACCCAGATAATATCATTTTTTCCTAAAACGATATTGGATTCCGGGTTTAAGATTCGATTTCCGTTTCTTTCAATTCCAACCACCATTCCACCGGTTTTTCCTCTAAACTGACCAATACTTTTATCAATAAATTCTTCTTGGGAAACCTCCAGCTGGCGTAAGACAATTTGAGATTCTTCAACTGACTCAGGTGCTTCGACTTCGTTTTGATTTAAATATTTAGTAAACTCGGTAACCTGTGCATCCGTACCAATTACACATACTTCATCACCAGGGAATAAGCGTTCGTTTTTAGTTGGAATAGAGATCATAACATCACCTCGTTTTATATAGGCAATATTAATTCCCATTTGCTCGCGAATGCGTAATTCTTCCAGTGTTTTACCAGCCAAATTTGATTCTTTTCCAATATCAAAAAACGACATGTGACCGTCCCAAGGCATTAAGTTGGCATAACGTCTGTCTATTTTTTTGTTTTCACGATCGTTTAAATTCTTCAAAAAGTGGCTTTCGATCTTGTGATATTGTTCATTTAGTTTTTTAGGGAATATTTGATAAACAGCAATAGCAATGATTAGGGCGACAAATGCAACTAATGGCGAAAAGAAAATGTTTAGTAAAAAACCAATAAAAAACAATCCTAATCCCATTCTGATTAAAATCATCATCAATAAGGCACCACGATATTTACGTTCTTCCCAAAGTAATTCTACTTCCTCATCGGCTATGCGTCGTAATGAAAGTGCCCATAAAAACGGAGCTATAACAACCAATGTTATAAGAGCTGCCAATGTATTTCCAAATCGGGTATCAGCCACTAAAGGCGCAACAAATTTGGCTGATAATAAAATGACTGCTGTAATTATAACGGTATGGAGAATAATCTGTACGATATAAGCATTCAGTACTTTTTGCCAGATGCTCACAGATTTTATTGCTTGTGCATTGACACTATAACGGTTAATATTTTTGACCCATTTTCTTGGTAATTTATGTTCCAGAAAATTTGAAAAAGGAACCGCATATTTCACCATAAAAGGTGTTGTAAAGGTTGTTATGGCAGAAACGGCTACTACAACCGGATATAAAAAGGAACTTGTAACATTTAAAGTCATTCCTAAAGTAGCAATAATAAATGAGAACTCCCCAATTTGCGACAAACTCATTCCGGTTTGTACAGATTGTTTCAGAGGCTGTCCGGCGAGTAGAGCTCCAATGGTAGAACTTACGGATTGCCCCACAATCGTAACAAGTGTTAAAATAGCTACAGGAAGTGCATGTGTATACAACATTTTCGGGTCAATTAACATTCCGACAGAAACAAAGAAAATCGCCCCAAATAAATCTTTTACAGGTTTTATTAAATGTTCAATATGTTCTGCCTGCGTAGTTTCGGCAATAATAGATCCCATTATAAAAGCGCCTAAAGCAGGTGAAAACCCAACATTGGCAGCAAAACTAACCATCATTAAACACAAGGCTAATGAAACAATTAATAGCATCTCATCAGTTAATAAATGCTTTGTTTTTTTAAGAAGGGTAGGGATAAAAAAGATTCCGCCTAAGAACCAGACAGTCAAAAAGAAAATCAGTTTTAAAACCGACATCATCAGTTCACTTCCAGAAAATTGCTGACTTACCGCAATAGTTGAAAGTAAAACCATCATTAAAATGGCAACAATATCCTGAACAATAAGAGATCCAATAACGATTCCGGCAAATTTTTGTGCTTTAACACCCAATTCATCAAAGGTCTTTAAAATAATTGTGGTTGATGAAATTGATAAAATAACGCCAAGAAATATACTATCCATTGAGGCCCAGCCCATCCATTGCCCCACCAGATAACCAATAATCACCATGGTAATAATTTGGGTAATAGCAGTAATAGATGCCGTGCCACCGACTTTCATTAATTTCTTAAAACTAAACTCTAGTCCCAAACTAAACAGCAAAATGATTACACCAATTTCAGCCCAAACTTCAACACTTTTCATTTCTGTGATGGATGGGAAAAAATCAAAATGGTTTCCCGCTAAAAAACCAGCAATCAAATAACCTAAAACCAAAGGCTGTTTCATTTTTTTAAAAAGTAATACAGCAATTCCGGCAGTGATCAGGATCAATCCTAAATCACTAATTAAAGGTCTCAAATGGTGTGTAGTTTCTGCAGCAGCGTATAAGGAAATCATAAAGTGGTATTTTAGTTCGGAGCTTCCTCCAGTTTTTCAATGAAAACTTTTTTCAAGCCTTTCATTAAATCTGGCGTAGCTTCCCGAGGTAAATAAAAAAAGCTATCGTTAAAGATAGCTTTTTTTGAGAAAATATTTTAGGTTTTTTTTAGATTCCTGTGAAATTTGCAGGTGTTATCTGCATTAATTCTGCTTTAATAGCATCAGAAACCTCTAAAGTTGCAATAAAATTATGAATCGCTTTTTTGTCAATTGCTTCATTTGTTCTTGTCAAACCTTTCAAAGCTTCGTATGGATTTGGATAAGCCTCACGACGTAAAATTGTCTGAATTGCCTCAGCAACAACTGCCCAGTTTTTTTCTAAATCTTCAGCAAATTTAGCTTCGTTTAACAACAATTTGTTTAAACCTTTCAAGGTAGCTTCAAATGCAATGATAGTATGTCCGATTGGAACTCCAATATTACGTAAAACAGTACTGTCAGTTAAATCACGTTGCAATCTTGAAACTGGTAACTTAGCAGCCAAATGTTCGAAAATAGCATTCGCAATTCCTAAATTTCCTTCAGAGTTTTCAAAATCAATTGGGTTAACTTTATGTGGCATTGCAGATGATCCAATTTCGCCTGCTTTGATTTTTTGTTTAAAATATTCCATTGATACATACGTCCAGATATCACGGTCTAAATCGATGATGATATTGTTGATTCTTTTTAAAGCATCAAAAAATGCTGCAAAATGATCGTAGTGTTCAATTTGAGTTGTTGGAAAAGAGTGATGTAAACTAAGATCTGTTTCTACAAATTTATTTCCGAATTGTTTCCAGTCGATTTGTGGGTAAGCTACATGATGTGCATTGTAGTTTCCTGTTGCACCACCAAATTTAGCTGCAAAAGGAATATTGAATAACAAACGCATTTGTTCTTCTAAACGCTCTACAAAAACCAAAATTTCTTTACCCAAACGAGTAGGAGAGGCTGGTTGTCCGTGTGTACGCGCCAACATAGGAATGTCTTTCCATTCTACGCTTAATTCTTTTAATTTAGAAATTAAAGAAATTAAAGACGGCATATATACCTGCTCAAAAGCTTCTTTTGTAGAAAGCGGAATCGCAGTGTTGTTAATATCCTGAGATGTTAATCCGAAGTGAATGAACTCTTTGTATTGAGATAAACCTAATTTTTCAAAAGCATCTTTGATAAAGTACTCCACCGCTTTTACGTCGTGGTTGGTTACTTTTTCGGTTTCTTTAATCCAAAGTGCGTCTTCAGTTGAGAATTTTTTATAAATGTCACGTAAACTGTCAAATAAATTTGGGTTTACACCTGAAAGTTGTGGCAATGGCACTTCGCATAAAGCAATAAAGTACTCGATTTCAACCAATACACGGTATTTGATTAAAGCTTCTTCAGAGAAAAAAGGTGCTAATGAAAGGGTTTTGCTTCTATATCTTCCGTCAATTGGCGATATAGCATTCAATTCGTTTAAAGTAGTCATTGTTATGTTGTTTGTTCGAAAGGTGCAAATATAAACAGAATTTGGGGATAAAAAGTCATGAAAAAGTGCATTTATGGGTTTTAAAGTGATTTTAATCGCTCTCTTAATTCCGCAACTCCTTCCGAAGCAACTTTAGTAATAACTTCAACTTTATTTTGGATATTCGGAATCGCAATTGGCTTTGGATCAATATAAAAAACCGGTGTAATGCTGTAAGTATATGAAATCAGTCCGGCCGCAGGATATACTTGTAATGAAGTTCCAATGACGGCAAAATAATCTGCCGTTTCCGTAATTTCAATCGCTTCTTCCAATGCGGGAACATCTTCGCCAAACCAGACAATATGTGGTCGTAATTGATGTCCTTTTTCATCAAAATCTCCGGTATATAAATCTTCGGTCCAATCGAGAATATGATTTCTGTTTTGAACGCTTCTTACTTTTAATAATTCTCCATGCAAATGCAAAACTTTTGTGCTGCCAGCACGTTCATGCAAATCGTCAACATTTTGTGTAATAATATGAACATCAAAATCTTTTTCTAATTCGGCTAAAATTTTGTGACCTAAATTCGGTTCCACTTCTTTAAGCTGTTGACGTCTTTTGTTGTAAAAATCTAAAACCAATTCCTGATTTTTTCGCCAGCCTTCAGGGGTTGCCACTTCCATCACATCATGGCCTTCCCATAAACCATCGCTGTCACGAAACGTTTTGATACCACTTTCAGCACTGATTCCGGCTCCGGTTAAAACAACTAACTTCTTTTTCATCTTATTTAATTAAAAGATAAAAATAACAATTTACTTATCTAATTCTTTAAAAAATGGTAAACTACTTTGGATTTTTCTTGCCTTTTGAATTAGTGATAAAAGCGTATTTATACTTATTGTCAGGGTCTTGTAAATTATTTAGTTTTAATGTAGCGTAAAATAAAAGAAAATTTCAAATGATTTTAATTCAATTTACAGGTTTATCAGGTTCAGGTAAAACAACATTAGCAGAAAACGTTCGGCATTTGTTAATTGAAAACGGATATCAAGTTGAAATTATTGATGGCGATGTTTACAGAAAAACCATTTGTAAAGATTTAGGATTTTCAAAAGAAGACAGATGCGAAAATGTCCGACGTCTTTTTAATTTAGGATTGAATTTTATAAGTGAGAATACAATTGTCTTGATGTCCGTGATAAATCCGTATGAAAATCTGAGAAATGAATTGCGTTCCTATGAATTTGTCAGAACAGTATTTCTAGATTGTTCTATAAAAAATTTGATAAAAAGAGATCCAAAAGGATTGTATAAAAAGGCATTATTGCCAGATCATGATAGTAACAAAATAAAAAATTTTACGGGAATAAGCGATGTATTTGAAGTTCCACCAAAAGCTGATTTGGTGCTAAATACAGATTGTGAAACAGTGCCCTTTTCAACTGATAAATTATACAATTTTATTATTACCAATTTATCTTAACTTATAAAGTATATGAATCCATCTTTCATTAAACTTCCGATTTCTTTCTCTATAGAAAAATTACAAAAAGAACTCGCAATATGCGAAACCGATTTGTGGACTCCTCATTTTAATACCAATCGATTTAAAGGTAATTGGACAAGCGTTTCTTTAAGATCGCAATCCGGTTTAATAAACGACATTACATCTTTTGCCAATAAAGCCTATAAAAACACTGATCTGCTTGATCGATGCCCTTATTTTAAAGAAATAATGGACTGGTTTCAATGCGAAAAAGAAGCAGTGCGATTGCTTAGATTGGGACCACAGAGTGAAATAAAAGAACATGTTGACAATGATACGTCTTATGAAGATGGTTTTTTCAGAATCCATATTCCCATTATAACAAATTCGGAAGTGTTTTTTTATATGGATAAAAAACGTGTTCCAATGAAAATGGGAGAAAGCTGGTACGCCAATTTTCAGCTTCCGCATAGCGTAGAAAACAAAAGCAATGAACCACGTATTCATCTTACGCTTGATTGTATAAGAAATGATTGGTCGGATAAATTATTTACCGAAATGGGGTTTGATGTACAACATTCTAATGAAAAAGTGCAATATTCAGATGAGGTAAAACAAAAGATTATAGCAGAACTTTCAAGAAATCCATCAGAAGTTAATGCTAGAATTATCGCTGATTTATTAGCACAATAAATAGAAAAAATGGAAAATAGAAATCATGCTCTTTCAAACTGGATTCCGTATAAATTAATTGAAAAAGATAAGGAGGTTTATTTTGAATGGATTTATTTGGATGATATAAGATATGCTGATCCTTTTTTTGATGAAACAATTTCAAAATGCTGGAAACATTCTTATAATTCAAAACCATTTAAAGTAGTTACAACTGTAGAAAATCTTATTGATTGGTCTAATCAATTAATTGCTGTTGAACTCAAGTCGTTAATTTTTCATGTGTCACGTTGTGGTTCTACCATGTTGAGTCAGTCTTTGGCAAGTTCTTCAGAAAATGTTATGATTTCTGAAGCGCCCATTATAGATGAGATTCTGAGATGTGATCTTATCGATTTAGATAAAAAAGGTATTCTTTTAAAATCAGTACTTGTATTATTGGGACAAAAGCGATTTCCGGAGCAAAAGAATTTAATTATAAAATTAGATGCCTGGCATATCTTTAATGCCAGTTATTTGAGATCTATTTTTCCTGAAATACCTTTTGGATTGCTTTATAGAAATCCGGATGAAGTTTTAAAATCACATCAAAAACGGACGGGAATGCACATGATTCCTAATGTATTGCCTTCTGCTATTTTTGGAATTACAGCTAAAGAAATTAGTAAAATTAGTTTTCAGCAATACGGAGCTTTGGTTCTGGAAAAATATTTTCAGGGTTTTCTCGATTTTTATCAAAAGGATCAAAATACGATCAAGCTTAATTACAATGAAGGAATGCAAAGTGTAATAGAAAATTTCGTCTCTTTTATAGATACCAGTTACCCTTTGGTTGAACTTGATAAAATGTATGGACGTTTAAAAAGACATTCTAAAGATGAAAACGCCATTTTTAAAGGCGATAATTTTAAAGAAGAAAAATTGCAAATAGATTTCACCGATGTTAATAGGCTACATGAAAAGCTGAACAATACTCTTCTTGAAGATGTAGTGCGTTGAAAATTTATAGGATTTTTTCTTTCTGTTTATTTATGATGTATTTTTGCGCCAAACTCAAATAAAATGATTGATTTAGATTACCTGGCTTTTCTTGAAAATATATTAACCGACAATCGTAAAGAAAGATTTCTAAATGTATTGGGAAACCGTACAAAGCATTTTACAATTGCGGTAGAAGACGTTTTTCAAATGCACAATACAAGTGCCGTAATGCGTAGTTGTGAGGTTTTTGGAATTCAGGAATTAAACGTTATTGAACAGCGTTACGGAAAAAAAATCGATAAAGAAATCGCGATGGGTGCTCAAAAATGGGTTGATATCAATCAGTTTGATTCCATTACAACTTGTGTTTCTACTTTAAAAGAGCAAGGCTATCAAATTATCGCGACAACGCCGCATGAAAATGATTGTTTGTTGGAAGATTTTGATATTACAAAACCAAGTGCCTTATTCTTCGGAACAGAAAGAGACGGATTGTCAGAAGAGATTCTACAAAAAGCAGATGGTTTTTTGAAGATTCCAATGGTTGGTTTTACCGAGAGTTTGAATATTTCAGTTTCAGCTGCAATCATCATTCAAAACTTAACCAATAGATTACGAAATTCAGATATCAAATGGCAATTGTCAGAAGAAGAAATTTTGGAGAAACGTTTGGCCTGGGCTAAAAGTTCAATTAAAGATATCAAACGAATTGAAGCTCGTTATTATGAGGAGAACGCAAAGT
This sequence comes from Flavobacterium sp. LC2016-12, assembly GCF_015351595.1. Classification (GTDB taxonomy): domain Bacteria; phylum Bacteroidota; class Bacteroidia; order Flavobacteriales; family Flavobacteriaceae; genus Flavobacterium. The sequence continues at coordinate 67,107 of NZ_JADKPT010000014.1, forward strand.
AAATAGCATCTCTATAGTTTTTAATCTCGTAAAGTCGCGAAGTCGCCAAGAAAATTGAAACTTTGCGTCTTCGCGGCTTTGCGAGATTTTTTCTTTACTTTCTTAAAAACAAAATAAATCCTAAAACGCTAACAATCAAAATGGTCAAAGCTGCCAGAACCATTGTTAGATCCCGAATGTTTTTCCCAGCCCAATCCATAAACAAAAATTTGTGTAGGATAGCAAACGAATAACCTTCGACCATATCAGAGCTTTTAATTTTAGCGGCTAATCTGGAAGTTGCTGTTTCTATGAAATATGTTGTTTTTTCCGGAGTATCATAAGCCAATTTTACAACAGGTAATCTCTTATTTACAAAGCCATATTCTCTGCTTTCAAAATCCGTCAGAACTTTAGATTCCAATAGTTTTGCATTTTCTAATGAAGTTTCCAGTTCGTCTGAAGTCTCTACCATTTCGCAACAAGCTGCTTTTGGAGCTCCATCTGTAAAATAATATGCCAGAAACTCAGCATATTCAAGATCAATATTGGGAACAACTTTATTGCTTACTGCATTGATATAAATTACTTCCGATTTTTTCTCGTCTTTTTTATTCCATTTCGAATTTGAATCGGCTTTTGGTTTTTTGAATTTTTCTTTTTCCAATAATTGACAACGGAAATAGGTCGTGTCGTTTAAAGTAATAATACTTGCATTTTGAAAACGACTCCAGTCTAAATTCAAAGTATTGCTGGCTAAAGGAATTTCTTTGGTTTCAAAAGTCGGTTCATAAACCATTTGTGATAAAGTGTATGGAGTCCATTTTGTAGTAGCGTGATAAGCGCCGCTAAAAGCAAATGTTAAAGTGAAAAGCGAAACCCAAATTCCGATTTGACGATGGTATTTTCTAAGTCCTTTTTTGGGTTGCAAATTATCTGTTTTTTTGAATTGTTTCCACAATAAACCATAAATTAAAATTCCGCTCAATGCAGAAAAACCAATGATGGATAATAATAAAATCATGGTAATGATGCGTATACTATTATTGGTAATAGCATCTACAAAAGACCAATTATGGAAAGTGTCGAAAAACCAAATAAACCATTGTCTTGACGTTGGATTATAAGTTGCCAATTTACCAGAAGAAGTTTCCACGTAAACTTCCATAGTGTCCGGACGATCAAAACTCAATTTGTAAACGGGCAAATAACGGTTTACATACTTGTATTGAGAGGTGAATTCAGTCACAATCTCACTCTTTTTTACAGCACTTTTTTGATCCTCTAAAAAATATCTTGAAAGCCATTCGGCATATTTTTGATCTCCATTTTCAAGTTTTTTTGCATTTGAAGCATCAAAATATAACAGCTGACCAAAAATCGTTTTTACCTGATAATAAGTTGCATTGTTAAAAGAAACTATTCGGAAATTCTTGAATTGAGTGATCTCGTTTTTTTGTAGAACTTCCTGAATTGAAAAATGTAATTGATTTTTATCAATAATTTGTTGCTCCAGTTTATCATGAGCAATCTCCGGTTTGAAAAAATGCGCCATAAAAGGGTGCATCAAACCAGATAATGTCCAGAAAATTACGGGAATAATTGTAATCAAGCCAATTGTACGATGCCATTTGTACATTTGCTGCTTGATTTTCTTGACAAGCTTAGAATCTTTCTTTTTAGACTTTTTCTCTTTTATTTCTTTACTCATATTCGTGTTCTTATGATTTGTCTACTTGATATTTTTGCCACAGATTAAAGGATTTAAATAATTTTAATCTGTGGCTAAATATTATTTCTTTAATGAAAAATTATACTGGATTCCGAAAACAAAAGTTCTTGGCGCCGCTGCATTATAGGTTGGTTGAGCGTTTGTTGTATTGGCTCTGGTAACATTATAAGCGTATAATTTGTCCGTTAAATTCAGTACGTTTCCGTAGATTTCAATTCCTTTCCATTGATAGCCAATTCGGGCATTGAAGATATTATAACCGTCATATTTTACCGTGTTAATCTGATCCTGGTAATAACTTCCAACAAGTTGCCACTCAAAAGAAGTTCTTAGATTTGGAAGCCAATTTGGATAATAACTCAACTCCGAATTTCCAGACCATTTTGGTGCGGAAGGCATTTCTTTTCCATTTAAGTTCTGAACCGGATCTGATGGTTTGTCTGAAAGTTTAAAATCGATATAAGTATGTTGTGCGTAAGTTCCGCCCAAACGAAAATTGATTTGTTTTGAAGGTCTATATGTTGCTCCGAATTCAATTCCTTTATGACGTGTCTCTCCAGCCGATCGATAATCAGTTGAATTATCTGCAAGTTTGATATTTAATAGTTCATTTTTTCCTTCCATGTAATACAATGCATAATCAAAGTTTAATTTATTTTGAAGGAAAGAAAGCCATCCGCCAACTTCGTAATTGTTGAAAGTAGCAGGTTCTAAGTTATAATAGAAATCAGCAGGAACGCCAGTTGTTCCACCAGTTCCGGGTTTTGTTCTGAAAATAGAAGTAATTCCAGGAGGCGCAAATCCTTGAGAATAATTACCATAAAAACCGGCAAATTCAAACGGATTATAATTCGCACCGGCTTTAAAAGTCATTTTGTCATAAACTTTGCTTCCTGTAGAATTGTCAATAGCATTGTCGTAATTTATTTTCATGTTGTCATAACGACCGCCAACAGTAATAACTAGTTTTTCTATCGGATTAAAACTTACTTGCGCATAGCCGGCCGTGTTGAAAATATCAGCAGTATAATCGGCTAATTTAGAATCTGGATGTTCTGCAATAATTTCATAAGAATCTACGGTTTGTTTCCCAGGTTCTCCGGGATTTAAGTTCGCTTTCAAATCAATCACATAAGCCCAATACGTAACGGGAGAATAATCGTATAAGGCTCCGGCAACAATTTTAGTATTTAAGAAATCAAATTTTTGAGTATGCTGTCCGATAGCTCCGTAACTTTTGAAATTATTAGAATTTACTTCGCCTTTAGCCGTTGTTGGATTTACTGTCGGACTCCATTTGATTCCGTAGGAGGGATTTTGACCTAATTTATTGTCTCGTAAATAAGCGGTAATATAACTGCTTGAATTATCGTTCCAATCGTGTTCTAATGTTAAACGGGTGCGTAAAGCATCAGATTTTCTATAGGTAAAATCAGTAGTGCTTTTATACGTTCTATTGTTAAAAGCATCCTCGTTTACACTTCCACTCATGTCAGAATAATATTTTCCGTACATGGTATTACTGATCAGTCGGGTGGAAGGAGAGATATTATAATCGATTCTTGCGTTTAGATTGTCTTTGTTATAATCAGAATACGTCATCCAGCCATTTTCCTGTAAACTTGAAATTCCGGCTATATGAAAACCGACTTTTCCTATCGTTGCACCACCGGCCGCCTGAAATCGTCTATAACCATAATTATCGGCCTGAACGCCAAATTTAAATTCAGGATCAACTGGAGGTTTTACTGAAATTAAATTAATAGTTCCGCCAACTGCTTCCGGACCATATAAAGAGGAAACGGGACCTTTTACCACTTCAATACTTTGTAAGTTATATTGATTAATTTCCAGTAAAGCATTGTGATTGAAGATTCCCATTGGACGAATTGGTAAACCATCTTCCAAATAAAGATAGTAGGCATTGGTTGTCATTGGCTGACGAATCGACATCATATGTTGTTCGTTGCCTAAATTGACCATTAAAACTCCTGGTGTTTTATTAATGATCTCGTAGACTGCAGTTGCTTTGGTTTCGTTAATCGTTTTTGCTGTTATTTTACTAATTGCGACAGGAGTTTCCTTGCGAATAGTTGCAGTACGATTGGCAGTTATAAAAACGTTTTCTAATTCTTGAGATTTTGTTGTGTCTTGCTTCACTTCATCTTGAGCGAAGACACATTGCCCTATTATAAGTAGGGTAAAGTATATTTTTTTCATTTTAAATTATATAAATTTTAAAAAGTAACATGTCTTTTTCCCTGACGTAAAGCCAAGAAAAAATCTTTTCAATTTTGAAATTGAAAAGGGCAGCTAAAATTTATATAAAATAGGATGGAGGGTGGAAAGTACTGTTTGAAACCGAAATTGGTTTTTTATCAAAAGAAGCAAAAAGTTTTGCTTTAGATTCGATAAGAGTTACTAATTTAAAATTAGCAGTTGCCGTGTTTTGAATGTAAACAACTTCTGCTTTTTCTTTCAGATTGTTTTGCATTCTTTTTTCGTTGTCAGCGTATTTCTTCAAACTTTTCTGAAGTTCACATCGACCGTTACAAGAATTAAAAACCATTTTTCGTTGTACACAGATGGTTTTTGAAATTTCTTCCTGATTTAATTTGAATGAGGTATAAACAAAGAAACTTCCAAAAGAAGGAAGTAAGAGCATGCAAGAAAGAAATATGATTAAAATTCGCTTCAAAGCTTTGTTTGTTGTTTACGCTGGCAAAAATACAGTTTATTCGTTTTAGAAAGAATAAATATTATTTTTTTTGCAAAAAAAAAATCCTCAATTACAAAAGTGTAATTGAGGATTGAAATGTATTTATTTAAAATTTATTATTTAGCAAGTACCCAAGCGCCAGAAGCGATTAAAGTTTCTGCTTTTTTAAATTTCATTTCTTCAGTTTTACCTGTTGCAACTTCCTGAACTGTTACAGTATCATTACGGTTGATTTTTGGCATATCTCTTACAATCGTTTCAGTAACCTGACGTTGTTGTGTTTCTCCAGCTTCGCGGTTGATTTCTTCGCTGTTTGGAATTTCGTCTTTGCTCAATTTGAAGTTTTCTTTTTGACGAACTTCTCTTGCTTCATGAATTTCAGGAACGTTTTGAGCTGGTAAATCACCTTTGAATAAGAATGAAATAACATCTTTGTTAACAGTATCCAACATTCCTCTAAACAAGTTAAAAGCTTCTAATTTGTAGATAAGCAATGGATCTTTTTGTTCGTGAACGGCTAATTGAACAGATTGTTTCAATTCGTCCATTTTACGTAAATGTTTTTTCCAGGCCTCATCAACAATAGAAAGTGTAATGTTTTTCTCGAAATCAGCGATTAACTGAGCTCCTTCACTTTCGTATGCTTTTTTCAAGTCAGTTACAACATTCAAAGTTTTGATTCCGTCAGTAAATGGAACTACGATACGCTCAAAATGATTGTTTGGCTCCTCGTAAACACCTTTAATGATTGGGAAAGCTTCTCTTGCACTTCTTTCTGTTTTCTCAGTATAGAAAGCTAAAGTCTCTTTGTATATTTTTCCTGTGATTTCAATATCAGTTAATTTCTGGAAATCAGCTTCAGAAATTGGTGAAGTGATAGAGAAATAACGAATTAAATCAAATTCGAAATTTTTGAAATCGTTAGCTGGTTTAGTTTGACTCACGATCAATTCGCAAGTATCATAAAGCATATTAGCGATATCCAGTTTCAAACGCTCACCAAATAAGGCGTGACGACGACGTTTGTAAACTACTTCACGTTGCGAGTTCATAACGTCATCATATTCTAATAAACGTTTACGAACACCAAAGTTGTTTTCTTCTACTTTTTTCTGAGCACGTTCGATAGATTTAGTCATCATAGAATGCTGAATAACTTCACCTTCTTGTAATCCCATTCTATCCATTACTTTGGCTACTCTTTCAGAACCAAATAAACGCATTAAGTTATCTTCAAGCGAAACGTAGAATTGAGAACTTCCCGGATCTCCCTGACGTCCTGCACGACCACGTAACTGTCTGTCTACACGACGAGAATCATGACGCTCTGTCCCCACGATTGCTAAACCTCCGGCAGCTTTAACTTCTGGAGATAATTTAATATCGGTACCACGACCAGCCATGTTTGTTGCAATGGTTACAACTCCGGCTTTACCTGCTTCTTCTACAATTTGCGCCTCTTGTTTGTGCATTTTAGCATTCAAAACGTTATGTGTAACGCCTCTCATTTTCAACATACGGCTTAATAACTCTGAAATCTCTACAGAAGTTGTTCCAATAAGAACTGGTCTTCCTGCGTTTGATAATTCAGTAACATCTTCAATTACAGCGTTGAATTTCTCACGTGTCGTTTTGTAGATATAATCTTCTTTGTCTTGTCTTGAAATGGCGCGGTTGGTTGGAATTTCAACAACATCCAATTTATAAATCTGCCATAACTCTCCAGCTTCAGTAACCGCTGTACCCGTCATACCGCCTAATTTGCTGTACATTCTGAAATAATTCTGTAATGTTACAGTTGCAAATGTTTGTGTAGCAGCTTCGATTTTTACATTTTCTTTAGCTTCAATCGCCTGGTGTAATCCGTCAGAGTAACGACGACCATCCATGATACGACCTGTTTGCTCATCGACAATCATAATTTTGTTGTCCATGATCACATATTCTACATCTTTTTCGAATAAGGCGTATGCTTTTAAAAGCTGAGTAAGCGTATGAATACGCTCGCTTTTTACTCCAAAATCCTGGAATAATCTTTCTTTAGCTTCTGCTTCAGCATCTTTATCCAGTTTTTGTTTTTCAATAGCTGCGATTTCTGTTCCAATATCTGGTAAAACGAAGAAATCGGAATCAGTATCTCCAGAAAGGTATTTAATACCATTATCAGTCAATTCAACCTGATTGTTTTTCTCTTCAATCACAAAATACAAAGCTTCATCCACTTTATGCATTTCGCGATTGTTATCCTGCATGTATTGATTCTCCGTTTTTTGAAGCAATTGTTTAATTCCTTCTTCACTTAAAAATTTAATTAATGCTTTATTTTTAGGTAAACTTCTGTAAGCTCTTAATAATAAGAATCCGCCTTCTTTAGTATTTCCTTCTTTGATTAATTTTTTAGCTTCCGCTAAGAAACCATTTGCCAACTGACGTTGTTGAGAAACTAAGTTTTCAATTTTTGGTTTCAACTCGTTAAACTCATGACGATCTCCTTGCGGAACCGGTCCTGAAATAATAAGTGGCGTTCTTGCATCATCAATCAATACAGAATCGACCTCATCGACAATTGCATAGTTGTGTTTTCTTTGTACTAAATCGTTTGGCGAATGCGCCATGTTATCTCTTAAGTAGTCAAAACCAAATTCGTTGTTGGTTCCGTAAGTGATGTCGGCGTCGTATGCTTTTTTTCTTTGTTCCGTACTTGGCTGGTGATTGTCAATACAATCAACAGTTAAACCGTGGAATTCGAATAAAGGCGCTTTCCATGTACTATCACGTTTTGCCAAGTAGTCATTCACCGTTACTAAGTGAACACCGTTTCCAGTTAACGCGTTTAAGTAAAGAGGAAGAGTAGCAACCAAAGTTTTACCTTCTCCCGTTTGCATTTCGGCAACTTTACCTTCGTGCAAAACCATACCACCAATTAACTGAACATCATAATGGATCATGTCCCAGGTAATTTCTTTACCAGCGGCATTCCATTTATTTGCCCATGTAGCTTTTTCACCTTCAATAGTAACATATGTTTTTGTAGCTGAAAATTCGCGGTCTTTTGGAGTTGCAGTAACTTCAATAAAAGAATTATCTTTAAAACGACGCGCTGTTTCTTTAACTACAGAGAATGCTTCCGGAAGAATTTCCAATAAAGTTTTCTCTGAAATTTCATAAGCCTCTTTTTCAAGAGCATCAATAGCATCATAAAGATCTTCTCTTTTGTCGATGTCTTCAATGTTTTCTACTTCCGCTTTAAGCGAAGCAATTTTAGCATCTTTATCAGCTCTGGCTTCTTTTATTTTTTCTTTAAAATATACGGTTCTCGCTCTTAATTCGTCGTGAGACAAACTCATTAAGCTGGTTTCGAATGTTTTAATTTTATTTAAATAAGGTTGTAAAGCTTTGACATCTTTCTGTGATTTATCACCTACAAAGACTTTAATAATACTGTTTATGAAACTCATGATTTGTTATATTTCTATTATATGTAAATGTTGTATTTAGAACCAAAAAAAAAGCCTCTGTGATGAGACTTTTTCCTTTGGTTTATTTTTTAATATTCATCCTCATTCCAAAGATAATCTTCGTCTGTTGGATAATCAGGCCAAATTTCTTCCATTGATTCATATATCTCTCCTTCGTCTTCAATTGACTGAAGGTTTTCTACTACTTCTAATGGAGCACCAGCTCTAATAGCGTAGTCAATAAGTTCGTCTTTGTTAGCAGGCCATGGCGCATCACTTAAATAAGATGCTAATTCTAATGTCCAATACATCTGTTATCTGTTTAGTTTGTGCAAAAATAAATTTTTTACTGAAAAAGACAAGTAAATTTTGATTTATTTTAATAAAATTTAAGAACGTCTCTATTTATTGCGGATTTTAGATTATTGATTTTAGATTTTTAAATCATAATAATCTAAAATCTGAACTCTAAAATCTAAAATTTATTTTCTCGGAATCCATTTTACTTCCTCCGCTTTTAAGTCTGAGGACAACTTCCGTGCCAAGACAAAAAGGTAGTCAGAAAGTCGGTTTAAGTACATGATTGCGATTTCAGGAACGTGTTCATTATGACTTAAATGTACTGCCAAACGTTCGGCGCGACGGCATACGCAGCGGGCAATATGACAATATGACACGGTTTGGTGGCCTCCTGGTAAAACAAAATGCGTCATTGGCGGAAGACTTTCTTCCATTTGATCAATTTCATTTTCTAATAATTCTATATCAGTATCAATGATACCCAAATTTTTCAATCGAAGTTCGCCATTTTTTAAAACTTCTTTTTCCTGTGGCGTTGCCAAAATAGCGCCCACCGTAAAAAGGCGATCCTGAATTTCAATTAAAATAGTTTTATAGTGCGTATCCATTTCCTGATCACGAATCAATCCTATATAAGAATTCAATTCGTCAACAGTTCCGTAACTGTCAATTCTGATGTGATCTTTAGGAACACGTGTGCCTCCAAAAAGAGCCGTGGTTCCTTTATCTCCGGTTTTTGTATATACTTTCATTTTTTTGAGGTGCTAAGGTTCTAAGGTGCTGAGAAGCTAAGCTTTTTTTGTTTTTTCGATTAAACAAATAACCGATTAACCAATTAAACTATTTAGTGGTGTCGCTTTCAATTAATCCGTCTCTTAAACGAATTACGCGATGCGCATAAGCAGCAATATCTTCTTCGTGTGTTACCAGAATGACAGTGTTGCCTTGTGCGTGAATATCTCCAAAGAGCTTCATGATTTCTACAGAAGTTTTACTGTCCAGATTTCCTGTTGGTTCATCAGCCAAAATAATCGAAGGTTTGTTAACCAAAGCACGGGCAATGGCAACACGTTGACGTTGTCCTCCCGAAAGCTGATTGGGCTGGTGATCCATTCTGTCGGCAAGATTTACCTGTGCTAAAACTTCTTTAGCACGCTCATTTCGGTCAGATTTAGAATAACCTGCGTAAATCATAGGTAATGCAACATTATCTAAAGCGGTAGTTCTTGGTAAAAGATTAAAAGTCTGGAATACAAAACCAATTTCTTTATTGCGGATTCCTGCCAATTCATCGTCCTTCATTTGGCTGACATCTTTTCCATTTAAAACATAGTTTCCGGAAGTTGGCGTATCCAGACAACCTAACAAATTCATTAGAGTTGATTTCCCAGAACCTGACGGCCCCATTAGAGCTACATATTCTCCCTTATTGATTTGTAAATCTATTCCTTTTAAGACATAAACGATTTCATTACCAAGTACAAAATTTCGTTTAATGTCGGTTATTTTAATTAATGGATTTGCCATTTCGGTTTACAATTTTGGTTTTAAAAGTACAAAACACTTTTCAATAAACGATAAGTAGCGTGAAATTGATTTTTGTTACAAAAACATCTTTTGGTTTGCAGGTCTATTAAATAATGAATATATTTTTTTTGAATTAATTATATATTTTTTGATTTATTTTGTAAAATTATCATTATTCTGCAAGTTTTACATGTTTAATATCTTTTTAATATTAAAAACATGGTAATGATGTAATTTTTGATATTAGGTTATTAGATACATTTGTTAATGTATTAATTAAACAATCAATAATTATGAAAAACATACAATTATTATCAGGAATTGCATTAATTGCATTGAGTTTTACATCGTGTAAAGACGAAAAACAAGAAAAAGCTCAAAAAACAATTGATGCTTACGTAACCTACGTTGACTCAGTAAAAAATGTCAAAGCTGATGATTTGAAAGCAGACTGGAAAGATGTTGAAGCTGAATATGACAGAAGAGCTGAAAATGCACAATTGGCATTGGCTGATATTAAGGATAATGCTGCTGAAACCGAAAGGATAAATGCAAGTAAAACAAAGTACGAAGAATTTAAAAATGAAATGACCACCGTTTTTGCCCCACCTGCTCCAAGTCCGAAACAACAATTGCGTAACGCTTTGTTTGGTGAAGGAAAAATTGGAGACGATATGAGTTTTTCATGGGTAAATGCCCAAAATATTCATAGTGTTTACCAACAATTCGTTCATACAGTTGAGGATAATAAAGATAGTTACTCTCGTGAAGACTGGGATGAAATTAAAATATTGTATGAAGCACTGGACAGCCGTAAAAATACGGTTGAAAAAGAAGGTTTAACTTCTGAAGATAACAGAAAAATTGCAGGTTTAAAAATGAAATTTGCTCCAATGTATACTGTAAACAGAATGGGAGCTAAATCTGATGAAAATAAAGAAGCTAAAAAATAAATTTTAGATAAATTGAATTAGTACTAAATGGCAATCAGAAATGGTTGCCATTTTTTATGTTCTAATCACAAAATGCTCTTTTGGCTGTTCATATCTAAAAAAGACAAATCCCCATTGGAAAGTATCAATCGTAACAGTCACTTTCGGATGGTTTTGAATAATTTCCCAGGCTTCTTCCATTTCTGGTGACCAATGAATGTCATCGAAAATCCAAACGGAATCATTATCTATCGTTGGTAATAAAAGATCAAAGTAAGTCAGCGTTGCTTTTTTAGAATGATTACCGTCAAAATAGATTAGATTGTAGCTTGTAGCTTGTAGATTTTCAGAAATTAAAAAAGATTCGAATTCTGAAATAATACTATCCACATTTTTACAATCAAACTGATTCAATTGATTTTTAGCAATAGTAGCGGTTTGAGGACAACCTTCCAATGTAATTACTTTTGCTTTCGGATTTCCTAAGGCTAGGGCCGAAGTGGCTAATCCTAAAGAGGTTCCAATTTCAAGAATACTGTTGGGTTGGAAATAGTTGCTAACGCGAAATAATAATTCGGCTCGTTTTGGAGAAATTCCGGCTGTCGATGCAATTTTAGAAATCTGTCTTCTGTTCGATTTAAAGACTTTTGAGCCGGCACCAAAATCGGTTACTTCAATATAGTTTTTATTTTTTAATAATGATTTTCGATAGTTTTTCAGAATATCATATTCAGCTTTAAACTTTTGATCATAAAAACATTTGGTCAGTAAACTAAAAACAAATGGCGAATGTACTCCATGTTCATTTTTGGAGTTCCAAAGGAATTTTAAATAAGCTTTAATTTGAAATAGCATAATCTTATTTGCAAGAGAGCACGAAGATACGAATCAGAAATTGAAATAATTGAATGAAAAAAGCCTAATCTTTATTTAGATTAGGCTTTTTATATTATAAAATTTTGATACTTATCTGTATATGTTTACGCCATTATTTGCTTCCCATTGCTGTTTAAAATACTCAGCATCTTCGTTATTACGTGGATGAACGCCTAACACAACATGGCCGTCTTTAATACCAGATTCGTATATTTTTGCTCTCTCTTCGGGAATTCCTGACCCTACTAAGGCTCCAATTATACCTCCTGCAATTCCTCCAGCACCAGCGCCAGCTAATCCTGCGGCTAATGGACCAGCAACAATTAATCCTAAACCAGGAATAACAAGACTAGTGCCTAATGCAGCAACAACTCCTGCAATTGCCCCAATTGTTCCTCCAATTGCAGATCCTGTTCCGGCACCTTCAGCTGCTTTTGTTCCAAGTTCAGAGTGATCGTCTTTGTCTGAATAATGTTTTTTTCTGGTTTCATCTGACATTATCAGGTTAATTTCATCTTTTGTATAACCTCTGTCGCTTAAAGTATCATAAGCTCTTTCTATGCTGTCACGATCTGAAAACATTCCGGTTAAAATCTCACGTTTAGTTCCATCTGGATTATGTAAATTTTCCATTTTATATATATTTTAGAGTGTGAATTCATTTTCACTTAAACAAAGCTCGGAAAACAGATATAATATTATTTACAGAATTTTTTCAAATCATTACATAATGAAATCCAGGCATTTATAAAATTGATGATCCTTTTATGTTAATGCTTCAATTTTAACGGTTACGCTATTTATTTGATGGAAGCAAAAAGACCACAATAAAAATATATTTTTATTGTGGTCTTTTTATATTGAAAGAATGCGATTCTTTTAGAAACTAATTCACAGAAATTAACTTAACATCAAAAATAAGTACCGAACCTCCAGGAATACTACTATAGTCGAAAGGTCCATAACCTAAATGTGAAGGAACTAATAATATTCCGCTTCCTCCAACTTTAAAATAAGGAATACCTTCCGTCCAGCCTTTAATTACCTGGTTTAACTCAAAGGAAATTCCTGCGTCTTTGCTCTGGTCAAAAATACTTCCATTAGAATAGTACCCTTTATACGCTACAGTTACATTAGAGGTTGCAGTTGGTTGGGCGCCATCTCCTGCTTCGTTTATCACATAATACAAGCCAGAATCTGTTCTTTTTGCATTTAATTTATTTTTGGCAATATAATTAACTATTTCTTTTTCGTTTTCAACAGTGTAATCAGTTTTTTTAGGATCGTCGTTAGAATTACAAGAGACAAAAAGGGTTAATGCAAGTAATGATGTTAAGATGTATTTCATGATATTTTAAAAATGTATTTTTTATGGATTAATATAATAAAATGTATTTTTTGTTTTACAGAGATTCACAAAGAAAAAAAAAGATTCACAAAAAAACATAGTGCCACTTTGTTTTTTTGTGAATCTCTGTATAATAACTTTATCCTTCAATTTTAGCCGAAAGTTCAAACCAACGCTCTTCTTTTTGATCTATTTTATTGATGATATTTTGCAGTTCATTTGCTTTTTTCTCGATATCAGCATCCGCAACTTTTCCATCAGAGAATAATTGCTCAATTTTAGTTTTATCAATTTCAAGATCTTTGATTTCTCTTTCTAGTTTTTGATATTCTTTTTGCTCGTTGAAAGTTAGATTTCCTGTTGGATTATTTTGTTTCCAGTCTTTCTTTTCAGCTTTATTCTCTTCTTTTTGAGCGACATCGGCGCTATCTTCATAAGCTCTGAAATCAGAATAATTTCCTGGGAAATTTTCAATTTCACCTTTTCCTCTAAAGATAAATAAGTGATCCACAATCTTATCCATGAAATATCGGTCGTGCGAAACTACTAATAAACATCCTGGGTAATCTAAAAGGAAACTTTCTAAAACATTAAGTGTTACAATATCTAAGTCATTCGTTGGCTCATCCAAAATCAAAAAGTTCGGATTCTGAATTAAAACCGTACACAAATACAAACGTTTCAATTCGCCACCGCTTAATTTTTCGACAAAATCGTATTGTTTTTTAGCATCAAAAAGAAAACGTTCCAATAATTGTGAAGCCGAAATCATTCTGCCTTTTGCTAATGGGATAAACTCTCCGTATTCTTTGATAATATCAATTACACGCTGATTTGGTTTCGGGTTGATTCCACTTTGTGTATAATATCCAATTTTAATAGTGTCTCCTTTTACAACACGCCCACTATCAAGTGGTAGTGTTCCTGTAAGGAGATTTAAAAATGTCGATTTTCCTGTTCCGTTTTTTCCAATAATTCCGATTCGGGCACCACGCTGGAAATCAAAACTAAAGTTGTCCAGAATAACATGATCCTTGAATTTTTTAGAAATTTTGTGAAGCTCAATAATCTTGCTCCCCATACGTTCCATATTAATTTCAAGTTCTACTTTGTTTTCCTGACGACGACTTTGCGCTTTTTCTTTAATTACGTAAAAATCATCCTGACGCGATTTCGATTTTGTAGTTCTTGCTTTTGGCTGACGACGCATCCATTCCAATTCTTTTACAAATAAGTTTTTGGCTTTGTCAACGCTGGCATTTTCAGAGGTAATTCGCTCTTCTTTTTTCTCTAGATAATAAGAGTAATTTCCTTTGTATTGGTATAATTTTCCGTTGTCTAGTTCGATGATTTCGTTACAGACGCGCTCTAAAAAGAAACGGTCGTGTGTTACCATAAACAACGTGATGTTTTCTTTCGCAAAATAACTTTCCAACCATTCGATCATTTCAAGATCCAGGTGATTCGTTGGCTCATCTAAAATTAATAAATCCGGACGATTGATTAAGATAATGGCTAATGATAAACGCTTTTTTTGTCCACCCGAAAGATTTTTTACTTTAAGTTTAAAATCTTCGAGTTTTAATTTGAATAAAATCTGTTTGTATTGTGTTTCAAAATCCCACGCATTATGCTGATCCATTCCGTCAAAAGCTTTTTGATACGCTTCTTCATCGTTTGGATTTTCAAGTGCTTTTTCATAGGCTTCTATGATCTTTAAAGTTTCATTATCAGAAGCAAAAATGCTTTCTTCTATGGTTAACTCCTCTTGTAAATTATTATCCTGAGAAAGAAATGCCATACGGATTCCTTTTCTCAAAACTACCTGTCCTGTATCTGGCTCATCCAAACCATTAATGATACTCATTATAGTTGTTTTTCCGGAACCATTTTTGGCAATAAAAGCAATTTTTTGGTCTTTGTTGATACCAAATGAGATGTTGTCAAATAAGGTTCTTTCACCAAAAGACTTCGAGATGTTTTCTACAGATAAGTAATTCACTTTGTAAAATATGAGTTATAAATTATAAGTTATGAAGGTTTTACAAAACACAACTTTTTTGCAAAAGTAAACTATTATATCGCGATTTGCGAATTATTTATGGAGATAGGAATTCAAAATCGGACTTAAATCAAAATAATGGATTTGTTGGCGAACATTCAAAACAGGTTTTCGAACCAAAGCTTCATTGGTTAGATAATAATGCAAACCATCATTTGTAGTAATACCTTCGATTTGATGAAAAGATAACCCGATATTAATTCTTCGTTTATTTCCAGACAAAAAATCATGATCTTTAAAGTCATAGAGTAAATATAAAAATGGTTTTCCGAGTTTAGAATATCCGCAAAGCACAACAAGTTTTTTTTCTTCTAAATAGGTTGCACCAGTAACCAAGCCTTTTGTGTCAAGTGATTCTTTGAATTTTGCGATATGATTTCCAGATTGATTTGATAAAGTATAAATATTGGTTTTAGATGATTTCCATTGTTTGGTAAAGAGGTAAATGCTGTCTTTAGAAACGATAAATGCTTCGCAATCAAAATTGGTATTGTTTGGTTTTTCCGGCGATAAATCAATCTGATTATCATACTTAAACGCAATGGTTTCGATGATAGGATTTCCTTCTAAAAATGATTTTTTCTCTATTTTAAGAATGTTTAAATCAGTTCTATTTCCCGAGGCGTTATTTCCAAAATCTCCAATGTATAAGTAAGAACTGTCCTGCGCAATTTCTTCCCAGTCATGATTTATTGCTTTGTCCAAAATGATTTTCTTCCGAATTATTCCTAAAGAATCTAATCCGTAAATTGTTTTATCGTGGTCATCATTGTGTGTCCATAGTAAATTGTCAAAATATAGGAGTCCAGAGGTTTCTCTTATGGAGTCGCTTAATTTGTTTGTATGTATTCGTTTTATTTTGAAGGTTTCGTAGCTATAACTTTCATCATTTGCTATTGCATTTGGAGTGTAATTTTTAGAAAGCGGATTTTTGAGATCTGAAATCTGGGCATAAGTTGAGTTAAAGATTAAAAAAAGAAACAAAGTGAATTTTCTCATTGCTTGTAAATCAGTTTATATGCTGTGTAAAAATAGTTTTTTATTAATGTCTTTAGTATAATTTGATTCATAAAAGCATAAGTTTTAATTGTATTAAAATAAGGTATTTCTGTTTTTTTGACTTTTTTTGGGCGTTTTCTGATGTTACTTTTGAAAAAAAAAAGCACAGAATATAGTACACAATAGATATATAAATATCTATAACGTAGTATTCTATTTTCGTAGCATTTTTTTCTAACTAAGATTATGTAAAACAGAGTGGGAGTAGAAAGCAAAATTATGTATACAAAATCGGCCTTTAAAAACTTAAACTTAATGAAATTTCAATTTAATTTTTGGACGAAAATAACAAGTATTTTATCTTTTTTACTGTTATTATTTTCTTCTTGTGCTTTTAAAAAAGATGTAATCTATTACCAAAATATGGATGCTTTACAAATAAAGCAAAATGTATCCTCTTATGAAGTAAAAATTCAACCAGATGATTTGTTAATGATTATGGTTTTTGCAGAAGATGCTGAAGCAGTAATACCATTTAATCTTAAAACATATAGCGTGTCTGCTAATCATAAATTAGACATTGCCCATAGCTCTGAAACAATTCAGCAATACTTGGTAGATGAACATGGAATTATTGATTTTCCAATATTAGGGAAACTGCAAGTAGGAGGATTTACTCGAACGGAATTGCTTCAATTACTAAAAAATAAAATAAGCTTGTATGTTAAAAATCCACTGATTAATCTTCGCATTACAAACTTTAAAATTTCTATTCAAGGCGAAGTTAATTTGCCAGGAACTTTCTCTATAGCATCAGAAAGGGTTACAGTGCTTGAGGCTTTAAGTATGGCAAAAGATCTTACTATATATGGTAAAAGGAAAAATATTCTGATTATAAGAGAGAACAATGGTGTAAAGTCATTTAATAGAATAGATATAACAAATTTAGATTTTATAAGCTCTCCATTTTATTATTTAGCGCAAAATGATATAATATATGTTGAACCAAATAGAACAAAAATTAATTCTTCTGTAGTCGGATCCAGTACTTCTGTACTTATATCCGCTATTTCGATATTGATGTCGATTTATGTACTAATCTTAAAATAAAATGAAAAAAGAAAAATCTTATACTGATTATATGAACCACGAAGATGATGATCTAAATATTAAGGAAGAATTTGAAAAATACCTTGCTCATTGGCGATGGTTTTTATTAAGTTTATGTATCTGTTTGATTTTGGTTTTTATTTATTTAAAGTATGTACCCCGAAGTTATGAAGTGACTACAACTATATTAGTCAAAGATAAAAAAAAAGGAGGGATGCTTTCCAATTTATCAGCCTTTACAGATTTAGGCTTAGGTAATGATGTCCTTAATAATATTGATAACGAAATTGAAATTTTGAAATCAAGAACTTTAATTGAAAGTACCATAAAAAAGCTAAATTTAAATATTGCTTTGTTTGCAGGTAGTAATTTTATATCAAAAGAGATTTATGAAGAAAAACCTTTGAAAATTTATTTTATCAGTAAAACGGCTTTGTTTAATACGGAAAGAATTTCTTTTCATTATAAAGTACTTACAGATTATACGTTTGAATTATTATCCGACGATAAAATTGATCAAGTAATCTTATCACCAAAAAGAAAATTTAAATATGGTGATTCAATTCCAACAACTCTTGGAGTTTTGGTGATTGATAAGGTCTTTAATTATAGAATGAAAGAAATTGGTGGATGCAACTCTATAAAGATTGTGATAACCCCTTTCGATAATCTAGTTGACGAATTTAAAAGACGTTTAAAAGTTGAGCCTGTAAGTAAAGCAAGTAGTGTTGTTGCAGTTTCTATTTCTGATCCTGTAATTAAAAAAGCAGAAATTTTTTTAAATACATTAATTCAAATTTACAATGAAAAGGCTGTTGAGGACAAAAATTATATTTCAGAAAGCACTTCAAAATTTATTTCTAATCGATTAGCTTTCGTTACCCAAGAATTAGATGGAGTAGAACAGAATATTGAAAGTTTTAAAAAATCAAATAAGTTAATCGATATTGAATCTGAAACAGAAAAATTTATTAATACTTCAAGTGGATATAACAAAAAAGAAGAAGAAACAGAAATACAGTTAAATATTGTTTCTTCATTTTTAGATTTTCTCAAAATAAACACTAATTATGATTTATTACCATCCAATTTGATAATGGATAATGGAGGAATTTCAACTCTTATATCATCTTACAACCAGTTGGTTTTAGATAGAAGCAGGATATTAAAGTCAGCCACAGCTGAAAACCCTTCGATTGTAAAACTTGACCAGCAAATAGTTTCTTTAAAAGCAATTGTGGAGATGAGCTTAAATCGCATAAAATCTAACTTGCGACTACAAAACACAGATTTGAAGAGTCAGGAGGAGGTCATTAGTGCTAAAATCAGTAAAATCCCAGTTCAGGAAAGACAATTTAGAGTTATTGCAAGACAACAAAAAGTTAAAGAAGAGCTCTATTTGTACTTATTGCAAAAACGAGAAGAAATTGCAATTTCAGTTGCCGTAACTGATCAAAATGCAAGTGTAATAGATTTGGCAAAACCTGATAGAAATGCAGTTAATCCAAAGGGGAAAATAATATATATGGTTGGAATATTTTTTGGATTGGTAATTCCTTTTGGTTTCATTTATATAAGTGATTTATTCGATACAAAAATTAAAAGTAAATTAGATCTAGACAGGTATACAAAAATTCCATTCATTGGGGAGATTCCCATATCATATGCTACTAACCATTTAATTAAATCTGATAGTAAAACAAGTTTTGCAGAAGCACTGCGGATTGTTCGTACTAATTTGGAATTTATGCTTAATAAAGCAGAAAAGGGAATTGCAAAAACAATATTTGTAACTTCAACTCTCGCATTAGAAGGTAAAACCTTTATAGCAGCTAATATTGCAAGTACTTTGTCATTATCAGGATCTAGAGTTTTACTAATCGGTCTGGATATTAGAAATCCAAAACTTGGTGAATATATTGATGTACCCAATTTAGGTGTCACTAATTATCTGTCAATTCCTGATTCAGATATTCAGAATTACATCATCAAAGTAGATGGTTACCCCAATTTTTTTGTTTTGCCGTCAGGAATTATCCCGCCAAACCCTGCTGAGTTATTGATGGATAAAAAGATCGACTATCTTTTTGAAAAATTGAAAAAGGAATATGACTATATAATTGTTGATACTGCTCCTGTTAGTCTGGTTACTGATACACTTTTAATTGCTAAACATGCCGAGATATTTTTATATGTAATACGTGCTAATTTTTTAGAAAAAAGACTGCTTTCTATTCCAAATAATTATTTTAAGGAAAAAAAACTACCAAATATGTGTATTGTCTTAAATGATACAAATGGGAAACAAGGATATACTTATGGGTATGGTGAGAAGGTTGAGGTTAAAACTTGGTTTAAGAGAATTATTTCTAAATTTAGATAAAAAAAAGCCCAATTATTTGGGCCTTTTTTTTTATAATAGACATTCAAAATAAAATGTAAAGATTTCTACAGGAGTAACATTAAATATAATTAAAATGCTATTTTGCGTCAGATAAAATGAACCAAAGCTTTTGTTTATCAAAAGTAGTCCTGGAAGATGAAAATTATACAAAAAATATCACATTACCGTTTATCACGTTACTCCAAATTGCTGTTTGTGCTTTGGGATATCATTTTACTAAACACAGCTTTAGTCGTTTCTGCGTTGGTTCGATTCGGAGATTTGGAGAAGCTTTTTTTAAAGGACGAAAAAACAGTTTCATTATTAGCTAATTTAATTTGGATTGGACTATTACTTAATAAAGATTCACACAGGATAATAAGAATAGAATATATAGAATCAATATTAAAAAGAACGATTAAAAAAATTGTAATACATATTGCCATCCTGACTTGTTTTGTTGTTTTTTATAAATATGCTGATATTTCCAGATTGCGATTGTTATATTTTTATTTGATCTTCTTCGTACTGTTGTTGATTTCTCGTTACACCTTAATGAAGACTTTAAAATACATTAGGGCTAAAGGTTATAATTTTAAAAAATTCATAATTGTTGGTGCCAATGAAACAGGTGAGCGAATGCGAAAAATACTAGCCAAAAATTTAACGTATGGTTATAAGTTTTTAGGTTTTTTTGATGAACAAACAGAAGAATCAGATAGCAGTTTTACACCACTTTTAGGTGGATTTAACGATGTTGAAGAATTTGTATTAAGAGAAGAGGTAGATGAAATTTACGTAGCGTTACATATCAATAATGTTGAAACCATAAATAAATTAGTAAAAATTTGCGAGCAAAATATGGTGCGAATTAAATTTATTCCTGATTTTCAATTGTATACTAAATCGAGTAAAGTTGAGGTTACTTTTTATGAAAACACACCAGTATTGATGTTTCGTCCAGAACCGCTGGAGTTAGCGATAAACAGATTAGTTAAAAAAGTCTTTGACATTTGTTTTTCAACAGGTGTAATACTTTTAATATTCCCGTGGTTATTTCCCATTATAATGCTGATTATTAAACTGGAGTCGTCAGGTCCAATATTTTTCAAGCAGGATCGGTCAGGCCGTGATAATAGATCTTTTACGTGTTATAAATTTAGAAGTATGTACGTAAATGATTTGGCCCATAAAAAACAAGCAGGAAAAGGAGATCGTCGTATCACTAAATTTGGAGCTTTTATGCGTAAAACGAGTATAGATGAATTACCTCAGTTTTTTAATGTTTTTTTAGGAGAAATGTCTGTTGTTGGTCCAAGGCCTCATATGGTTAATCTTGCTAAGGAATATGGTGAGTTGATTGCGAATTATTCCGTTCGTCACTACGCTAAGCCGGGAATTACAGGTTGGGCGCAAGTAAACGGATATCGTGGAGAAACAAAAGAGCTGATTGATATGGAGAATAGAGTAGAATACGATATTTGGTATATCGAGAACTGGAGTCTTTTACTGGATATAAAAATTATAGTGAGAACGCTTATAAATGTTTTTAAAGGAGAAGAAAATGCTTACTAGTAATTTCTTTAGAATTTAAAAAACTGATTGTTTGCAATAACTTCTTTTACGGCACTTATATTTTCGATTTTTATTTTTTGATTGAATGCAGCAACGTGGTCACTGTGATGAATATCGGTACCGGCAAAATCATACATTCCTTTTTTTAGAAGTTGATCTGCTATTTTTGTGATTTCATTTCCATAATATCCGGCTATAGCAAGAAGATTTAATTGAAAAAAACACCCGGATTTTTTTAGCTTCTCATATTCATTAAAGTTTTTATGATAAAATAAATAACGCTCCGGATGTGCTAAAACCGGAATATACCCCGCAACCTGTAAATCAAAAAGTATTTTATACAATTGTACCGGAGCATTCATGTATGACATTTCAACCAAAACATAATTATCCTTTAAGGTTAACAGTTTTTCGTTTTGAAAATGAGTTTCAAACCAATCATCCATAAAATATTCAGCGGCGACCTGAAACGGAATTTGTATGTTGCGTTCTTCCAACGAAAGCTTTGTTTCTTTATAATTGGTAATAATATCGTCTTGCGCGTTATTCCAAATATAATGACTTATATGTGGTGTTGTAATAAACTGAGAAAAACCCATTTCCTGAAAAGATTTGGCAAGTCTTTCTGTGCTCGATATGCTCTTAGCACCATCGTCTATTCCGGGTAATAAATGAGAATGAATATCAATATAATTCCCGCCTAGCAGATCCTTTAAATAAGGTTTTGATTTTAAGAATGAAAACATGGTACAAAAATAAGAATTGCAGATCGCTTTACGGTATTTAAAGGATGATTTTATTATGTGCGGATATTATTATCCATATCTAACTTTGACATTTAGTCTATTATTCTATATTTGTTACTATCAATAATGTAGTATTTTATGAGAATTAAAGAGAATTTGTATAATAAGAGAATTATTTCGATTGACGCCTTACGCGGAATTACCATTTTTATAATGATTTTTGTAAATGAGTTGGCAAGTGTTAAAAATGTCCCACAGTGGATGAAACACATGCCAGCCGATGCAGACGCTATGACTTTTGTTGATCTTGTTTTTCCATCTTTTTTATTTATTGTCGGAATGTCAATTCCGTTTGCCTTTAATGCAAGATTATTAAAAGGGGATAGTGCCAGAACGATTTGGACTCATACTTTAAAACGTGCAGTAGCATTAATTATTATTGGTGTTTTTATGGTCAATGCAGAGTACGGTTATGATGCTTCAAAAATGTTAATTGCGCCGGCATTTTGGGGACTTTTAGCATATGCGATGCCGATTCCTATTTGGAATAAATATCCTAAAGATTTTCCTGTTTGGTTAAAAAACACCTTCCAATATGGCGGTATGTTAGTTTTAGTAGGGCTTTACTTTTTATATGTTCAGGATACTGGAGAAATCGGAATGACACCAAAATGGTGGGGAATTCTGGGTTTAATTGGTTGGGCTTACCTGTTTACAGTAGTTTACTATTGGTTGGTCTCTGGAAAATTGTGGGCGATGATTGCTTTTTTAGTAATTTGTATAGCAGCAAATGCTATGAATTTAATTGAAGGATCTGCGATACAGCAATTTTCGTCGTTGAGTTTTATAGCTGGACATTTAACTCACGCATCCTTAGTAAGCGCTGGTGTAATTATTTCGTTGTTATTTTTTGATCGAAAAATTGCCCTTAAAATCAATTGGCCTGTAATTGGTTTTGCCTTTTTCTTTTTTGCTGTCGGTTATCTTCTTCGTCCTTATTTTGGAATTTCAAAAATAAAAGGAACACCTTCATGGACTATGTTTTCAGCTGGAATCTGTACGGTCTTGTTTTACTTTCTTTATTGGTTAATGGAAATCAAAAAACAAACAAAATGGAGTAATTTCTTCATGCCTGCTGCTGCAAATCCTCTGTTGATTTATATTTTACCAGGTGCAATTTATTATTTTAATTTAGCTTTCAAAATAGAAATTATACCCGGGTATTTCAGAGAGGGAGTTCCAGGAATTATTTGGAGTTTAATCTTTTCAACGATTATGTTATTGGTGATGAAAATCTGCAATAAGTACAAAATACAATTACATCTTTAAGAAAGTTGTTTTTGTTTCAGGTTTCAAGTTTAGGTTTGGAGAACTTGAAACTTGAAATAATTCTATCTAATACGTTTAAAAGATATCGGTCCTTCTCTTTTTTTATTGTCTATAAAAGTGCCTTCAAGTGTGTTTCCATCTTCTGATAAAGTTAGGGTATGTGTGCCTTTTGTTGCCCAGCCTTCAATAGGAAGCGTGACGTCAACAGTATAAATAATGTTATTTCCTTTTCTTATTCCCGTTCCGCTTTCAACAATTTTTTGTCCTTTCCATTCTAAATAATGAGAGAAAATTACTTTTCCATTTTGTTCAGATATAATTGCAACAGTATTTTGAACGCCGGAATTAATGTCTTCCCAAACACCATTTATATCAGTCTTAGAATCATCTTTTTTATTTTGGCTAAAGCCGAAGTTTGAAAATAGCATTCCAAAGAAAAATAAAAGAATAAGTTTTGTTTTCATGATTTTAAATTTGAACGATAACTGATTTAATTGCTAAAAATGCTCCCGAAACAGGATTGTAATTCACAAAATTAAATTTACAAAGATTGTGGATATTCAACAGTTTTCCGTCTGCTAATCCATCTTGTTTAAAGTTTTTCCATGGAATTTTTAACGTTGTAAATTTATCTGGAGAGGCGGGTAAATCAACTCTGGGATGTGAGCCTCCGTGAACACAACCACTTCCTTCTTCATTTCCTTCACGAGCCTGAATTTTTATTAGATGTGATGATTTATAGATAACCTTTAAATATTTGGAGTCATTGGATAATTTTTTAGGAGTGCCATCATTCGATTCTGAAGGTATAATGGCTACATTCAATTCGATTTCTCCAATGGGATTGTCTTTTGCTGTAACCCTTATAATTCCTTTTTTAAGGCGAGTTGAATTAATAATTTCCTGACTTTCTTTAGCTGGTCCGGCAATAAACCATGTATTCGATTTTACGAGATCTATATCTTTATCTGTCTCATTTTTTACATTAAAATTTAAAGTTAGAAAGAGTAGTACTGTTAATAAAAAAGACAAACGAATCATTTTAAAATCTATTTTAAAGAATTAATCTATCCTTCAAATATACCTTTTCTAAATGATTTTGATTTCTTTCTTTAATTCTTTTCAAAATAATGTATTTGTCTTAATAAAATTTTAAATTTGTAAGAATGCATTCTTAAAAGCTTTTTAATGAATAGTTTAAAAGTCAAGTTTATCTGGTTTGTTTTTTTTATTTCGCCATTTTGTTATTCGCAAAATGACAGTACGGCTATGGAAAGCAAGGATATTTTAGATGTCATTCGAAAAATATTTAAAAAAAATGATTCGACAAACGTTCAAAATGATAAAAAGCTTGCTTTTTCGTTATTGCCTGTTCCTGTTGGTGCTAATAATTCAAATGGACTAGTAGTTTCTTTTTTAACGACTTTTTATTTAGGCGAAGATCATGAAAGGACCAATATGTCCCAAGTTTCTTTTTCACCTTATTTTAGTTTTAGCAATCAATACGTTTTTCCTATTCAATCTTATATCTATACAAAAGATAATAAATGGAATTTCATAGGAGATTATCGTTATCTTATTTATCCGCAGCTTACTTACGGGCTTGGAGATCATAATGCTACAGACGAAATGTCGACTTTAGATTATCAACAATGGCGTTTTTATCAGTTTGTTACCCGAAAAGTAGTAGGTAATTATCGATTGGGAATAGGATTTCTATATGATAATTATCAAAACATATCAGAGGAATCCTATATTGATGAAGAAACAGATTATGTGAAATATATGAATGGAGATTTTTCAGATGAAACTTCTTTTGGGTTTGCTATCCAGGGTTTATATGATTCCAGGAAAAATATAGTTAATCCGGAGGGAGGGCTTTATGTTGAAGCCGATTTGAGAATTAATACAAGTGGTGTCGACGGAAATAAATGGCAATCTTTATATTTTGATGCTCGTAAATATCATTCTTTTAGTAAAACTAAACATCGTGTTTGGGCTTCACGCGCTTTCTATTGGTCAACTTTTGGAGGTAAACCCCATTACCTTGATTTACCAAGTATAGGCTGGGATCGCGATGGAAAAACAGGGAGAGGTTTTACAAAAAACAGATATCGTAGTAATGCACTGATTTATTTGGAAACGGAGTACAGAACGGACATTACCAGAAATGGTTTTTTTGGAGCTGTCTTTTTTGGTAATATTTCGTCTGTTTCTCAGTTAGATACCTATAAATTTGATAAATGGCATCCGGCTATCGGAACCGGAATCCGAATTAAATGGAACAAAAAAAACAACAGTAATCTGGCCTTAGATTACGGAGTCAGTAAAAACGATTGGTCTTTGCGATTGGGATTAACAGAAAATTTCTAACTTTCCAAAAAATCAACAGTCCAATCTTTCATGCAACTATCGGTAATTATCCTTAATTATAATGTGCGTTACTTTCTGGAACAATGCGTTTTAAGTGTTCAGGAAGCAATCGGTAAACTTGATGCGGAAATTATTGTCATCGATAATAATTCGACTGATGATAGTTGTTTGATGATGCAAGAGCGCTTTCCGTTAGTAAAATTGATTCAAAACAAAGAAAATTTCGGATTTCCAAAAGGGAATAACATTGGCGTTTTTGAGGCAAAAGGAAAATACATTTGTATTCTAAATCCGGATACAGTTGTTGCAGAAGATACTTTTGCTAAAATTTTGGCTTTCGCCGAAGGGCAAAATAATTACGGAATTATAGGTTGTAAATTAATTGATGGAACCGGAAGTTTTCTACCAGAAAGTAAACGCGGAGTTCCAACACCTTGGGTTGCTTTTACAAAGATTTTCGGTTTATATAAAGCTTTTCCAAATTGGAAACTTTTTAATCAATACTACGCTCAGCATATAAATGAAAATGAAACAGGAAAAGTAGAAATTCTGGTTGGTGCTTTTATGTTTATGCAACGCGATTTCTATCTCGAACTTGGTGGTTTTGATGAAGATTGTTTTATGTATGCCGATGATATAGATTTGTCTTATCGCGCGTTACAAAAGCAAAAGTCAAATTACTATTTTCACGAAACTACAGTAATACATTATAAAGGAGAAAGTACGGTTAAAGATGAAAAATACATGAATCGTTTTCAGGAAGCGATGAATTTCTTTTATCAAAAACATTTTAAGAAATCATGGTTTTTTACCTTTTTTATTAAAATCGGTATTGTCCTTTTTTCATTTATAAAAATGTTTCAGGGAAAACCAAAAACAAAATCTGCACCTGAAACCTATATTTTTTACTCTTCAAATGAAATTTTGTCTGAAAAATTACCTTCTATTTTGAAAAATAAAGTGCGGTTTTTCGATTTCAAAAAAGAAAAAATGGTAAATTCGTGCCTTGTTTTAAGGGCTGGTAAGACGGAGATAATTTTGGATAATCAGTATGTTTCATTCAAAAAATGTATCAAAATCATAGAAACTCTTAAAGATAAGAACATTACTTTTAAGATTTTCCCCAAAAACTCAAATTTTATAATAGGAAGTGATTCGCGAAATGACAGGGGGCAAATTATAAAAATCGAGTAAAAAATTATATTAAGTGTAATTTATATATAAAATATTCAGTAATTTCGCAATCAGAAAATCAAAATCACCCTTGAGGTTAACAATATGGCAAGATTTGAATTAAAACTTCCTAAAATGGGAGAAAGTGTCGCTGAAGCAACTATTACCAACTGGTTGAAAGAAGTAGGAGACAAAATTGAAGCTGATGAAGCTGTACTGGAAATTGCAACTGATAAAGTTGATAGTGAGGTACCAAGCGAAGTGTCAGGAATCTTAGTTGAGCAATTATTTGGTAAAGATGATTTGGTTCAGGTAGGACAGACTATTGCAATTATTGAAACTGAAGGTGATGCTCCAACTGCTGCTATAGTAGAGGAAACGACCGCTCCTGCAGAAGTTGCAGAAATTGAAAAAACTATAGAAACAGCTCAGGAAACTGTTGCGGCTCCACAAGATTTTTCAGGATCTGATAAATTCTTTTCTCCTTTGGTGAAAAATATTGCTAAAGAAGAAGGTATTTCTATTGCTGAGCTTGATAGTATTCAGGGTTCAGGAAAAGACGGCCGTGTAACAAAAGAAGATATTTTAAAATATATAGAAGATCGTAAATCTGGTGTCGTAACTCCAAAGGTTGCTGAACCTGCAAAAACGGTTGAACCGGTAAAAGTTGCGGAACCAGTAGTTCAAAAAAGCCAGCAAGCGGTACCGGTTTCTGTAAATGGAGGTGATGAAATTATCGAAATGGACAGAATGCGTAAACTGATTTCAGGATACATGGTAGCTTCTGTGCAAACTTCAGCTCACGTTCAGTCATTTATTGAAGTTGATGTAACGAATATTGTAAAATGGAGAGATAAAGTTAAAGCGGCTTTCGAAAAAAGAGAAGGTGAGAAGTTGACCTTTACTCCAATTATGATGGAAGCAGTTGCAAAAGCATTGAAAGATTTTCCTGGAATGAACATTTCTGTTGATGGCGATTATATCATCAAAAAGAAAAATATAAATTTAGGAATGGCAGCAGCTTTGCCAAACGGAAACTTAATTGTGCCTGTAATTAAAAATGCAGATCAGTTAAATCTTGTTGGAATGGCAAAAGCGGTAAACGATTTAGGAAACCGTGCAAAAGCTGGAAAACTAAAACCAGACGATACACAAGGCGGAACTTATACGGTAACAAACGTTGGTACTTTTGGAAGTGTTTTTGGAACGCCAATTATCAATCAGCCTCAGGTGGGAATCTTAGCACTTGGTGCGATTCGTAAAGTGCCTGCGGTTATCGAAACTCCGGAAGGTGACTTTATTGGAATCCGTCAAAAAATGTTCTTGTCGCACTCTTACGACCACAGAGTTGTAGATGGTGCTTTAGGAGGAAGCTTTGTAAAAAGAGTGGCCGAATATTTAGAAGCTTTTGATGTAGACAGAGATTTCTAAATCAAATTAATAAATAAAATGAAACCCGGAAAATTGAAAAATTTTCCGGGTTTTTTCGTTTAGAGAAAAGGGGAGAATAATTTAAATAAACTCGGTAAATCGATGTTTTTTCAAATTGTAATCACAAATAAATGTCTATTTTAACTAAAAAAAATAAAAAATAAGAGGTAGAAATTCGGCTTTAAAAATTACATTTGTAATCTTATAAAAACTAAAAATGGAACTGAAACTCAACAAACCAATCTGCTTTTTTGATCTTGAAACAACCGGAATTGACATCGGAAAAGATCGAATCGTAGAGATTTCGATATTCAAAGTTTTTCCAAACGGAAATAAAGAAAGTAAAACTTGGTTGGTGAATCCGACAATTCCAATTCCACCTCAAACAACTGCGGTACATGGTATTACTGACGAAAAAGTAGCTAATGAGCCTACTTTTAATGAATTGGCGCCACAAATCCATAATATGATTAAGGACAGTGACTTAGGTGGTTTTAATTCAGACCGTTTTGATATTCCGTTATTGGCAGAAGAATTATTACGTGCCGGAGTTGATTTTGATATGAAGAATAAAGTTTCGGTAGATGTGCAGACTATTTTTCATAAAATGGAGGAGCGTACTTTAAGTGCAGCTTTGAAATTTTACTGCGGAAAAAGTTTAGAAAATGCCCATTCTGCAGAAGCAGATACAATGGCAACTTACGAAATTTTAAAAGCACAATTAGACCGTTATCCGGATTTGGAAAATGATATGAAATCATTATCTGAATTTACGACCCGTAAAAAAATTGCCGATTTTGCCGGAATGATAGCTTTTGATGCGGATAATGAAGAAATTTTTACCTTCGGAAAACACAAAGGTGTAAAAGTAGATAAAGTTTTAGAGACAGAACCTGGTTATTTCAGCTGGATTCAAAATGCTGATTTTCCGTTGTATACCAAAAAAGTTCTGACAGCTATTAAGTTAAGAAAGTTAAATACAAAATAAAGTTTTCAATGTTCAGTTTTTAGTATTCAGTTTTTGGATGCTAAGCAATTTACTGAACACTAAAAACTGAGAACTGAAAACTAAAAAAATGAAGATTATCTGTATCGGTAGAAATTATACCAATCATATCGAAGAATTAAAAAACGAACGTCCAACAGAACCGGTGATTTTTATGAAACCGGATTCGGCGGTTTTATTAAAACAGCATCCGTTTGTAATCCCTGAATTTTCTGAAGAAATTCATCACGAAATAGAGATAATTGTTAAAATTAATAAGGTAGGAAAGTATATTGAACCTAAGTTTGCGCATAAATACTATGATGAAATTAGTGTGGGTATCGATTTTACTGCCAGAGATTTACAGGATAAATTAAAAGCAAAAGGGTTGCCTTGGGAAAAAGCAAAAGCATTTGATGGTTCTGCGGTCATTGGAGATTTTTTACCAAAAACTGATTTTGTTTCAATGGAAAACCTTAGTTTTGAGTTGACAAATAATTCTCAAATCGTTCAAAAAGGTAATACATCCCTTATGCTCTGGAAAATTGATGAGCTAATTGCATATGTATCACAATATTTTACGCTAAAAATTGGAGATATTATATTTACTGGTACACCCGAAGGGGTTGCATCTGTCAAGCCAAACGATGTTTTGGAAGGCTTTTTAGAAGAGAAAAAATTATTTAGAATACAGGTAAAGTAATGGCTTTAAAATACAACCTTTCGAAAGTATATGCACTTTCAGACAATGATCCGGAATTTGTAAATGAAATTCTTAAATTATTTGTAACTGAAGTTCCTGAGGATTTGAAACAAATCAAAGAAGGAATTAAAAAGAAGGATCATAAATACGCTTATGCCTATGCGCATAAAATAAAACCTACTTTAGATTTAATTGGTTTAAATGTAGCTTTTGAAGAAATCTTACAGGTCGAAGCCTGGACAAAAGCTGAAGGCAAGAAAAAAGAAATTATTGAAACTTTCAAAAGCATAAAAATACAAGTTAAAGAAGCGATTAAAGAAATCAAAAAAGACTTTGACGTATAATTTGGGCGTACTCCTATTTTTGCCCTTTTTTAGATTAGGTCAAAAATAGGGTCGGGTCATCCGCTATATCTTTTGTTCTAGAAAATTTTCGTTTAACGACTTCTTATTGTTTGTCACAAAAGGATGTCATTTCTACCCCTCACGCAAATCGTTCTCGTAACAACCTACTTTCTAATAATGACTTACGATCTGGTAAGTAAAAAAATACATTTACATGAAAGCAACTATAATTACAATTGGAGACGAAATTCTAATTGGCCAAATCGTTGATACTAATTCCGGCTTTATTGCAAAATCACTTGATAGAATTGGAGTCGAAATACATGAAATGATTTCGATAAGCGATGATAAAAAACACATCCTAGATACCTTTGCTCAGCTTCAAAACAAAGTTGATGTTGTGATCATTACAGGTGGATTAGGTCCGACAAAAGATGATGTGACCAAAAAAACTTTCTGCGAATATTTCGAGGATGAATTGGTTGTAAACCCGGAAGTTTTGGCACATGTAACACAATTAATTGAAGGTTTTTATAAACGGCCAATTTCGCAATTAAATAAAGATCAGGCTTTAGTACCGTCAAAATGTACAGTTTTGCACAATCAGGTTGGTACTGCACCCGGAATGTGGATGAAGAAAGAAAATACTGTTTTTATTTCGCTTCCGGGGGTTCCTTATGAAATGAAATATTTGGTCGAAGAAGAGATAATTCCAAAGATTGTTCGCGAGTATAAACGTCCCTATATTATTCATAAAACCATTTTAACGTATGGTCAAGGTGAGAGTATGGTGGCAGAGCGTATTGAAAACTGGGAAAATAATTTACCGGATTTTATCAAATTAGCTTATTTGCCAAATCCAGGAAGAGTGCGTTTGCGATTGACCGGGAGAGGAACTAATAAAGAAGAATTAGAAGCAGCAATTGAGGAAAATGTAAAATCTTTAGATGCGATAATTCACGATATTATAGTGGGTTATGAAGAAAATGAAACAATTGAAACGGTAATTGGAAAA
Organism: Flavobacterium sp. LC2016-12; assembly: GCF_015351595.1. Classification (GTDB taxonomy): domain Bacteria; phylum Bacteroidota; class Bacteroidia; order Flavobacteriales; family Flavobacteriaceae; genus Flavobacterium. The sequence continues at coordinate 98,206 of NZ_JADKPT010000014.1, forward strand.
ATATTAACGAAGCAAAATAAAACAATTTCGACAGCTGAAAGTTTTACTGGTGGAAAAATCGCATCGCTTTTAGCAGCTGTTCCGGGAGCTTCAAATTATTTCAAAGGGAGTGTTGTTTCGTATGCAACAGAGGCGAAGGTTAATGTTCTCGGTGTCTCACAAGATTTTGTAGATCAATATTCGGTGGTTAGTGCTGAGGTTGCCTCTGCTATGGCTTTGAATGTTAAAGAGATACTTAAAACAGACTATGCAATCGCGACAACCGGGAACGCCGGACCGTCAAAAGGGGATTCAGATGCTGAAATTGGAGCTGTTTTTATCGCTTTGGCTACTCCAACTGATATAATTGTAGAAGAATTTAACTTTGGCCAACCACGTGAAAAAGTGATAGATAGAGCGACGATTAAGAGTTTAGAAATATTACAGAAAGAAATTTTAAAAAATGTGCAATAATTTTTTGCTACAATGGTTTATTTTTCTTTTCTTTGCACCCTGATTTTGAATAACGATAAAAGATAAGTATAATGTCAAGAGTTTGTGACCTTACAGGTAAAAGAGCGATGGTAGGAAATAACGTTTCTCACGCTATGAACAAAACTAAGAGAAAGTTTTCTGTAAACTTAGTTAAAAAGCGTTTTTATCTTCCAGAAGAAGATAGATGGATTACTCTTAGAGTAGCAGCATCTACGATAAAAACAATTAATAAAAATGGAATTTCTGCAGTTTTGAAAAAAGCGCAGTCAGAAGGATTTATCAAATAATCTTTTCCTAAATAAATATATAGCAAGATGGCAAAGAAAGGTAATAGAATCCAGGTAATTTTAGAATGTACTGAGCACAAGACTTCTGGTGTTCCAGGAACTTCTAGATACATTACAACTAAGAACAAAAAAAATACTCCAGACAGATTAGAGATTAAAAAATTTAATCCAATCTTGAAAAGAGTAACTGTTCACAAAGAAATTAAGTAATAATTAGAGATTTTTGTAAATCTCAATGGTTTTGCCATTCGAGTTTTATAAAAGCTTCAAATAACATTTGAATCATGGCAAAGAAAACCGTAGCATCGTTACAAACATCTTCTAAGAGATTATCAAAAGCCATCAAAATGGTGAAATCTCCTAAAACTGGTGCATATACATTCGTAGAATCTATTATGGCTCCTGAAGAAGTTGATGAATTCTTGAAAAAGAAATAATTACAATCACACTATATAGAAAAGCTACTTTCATTCGGAAGTAGCTTTTTTATTTTTTATATTTGTCTAAAATTTAAAGGACCCTGTCTTGTTTTGGGTTTCTTTGAATATTAAGGATTATTTAGATGGTAAAATCATATAATCTAAAAAACTAACAACCTATAAAAAATGAGTTTTTTTAAAAAATTATTCTCCACTGATAAAAAAGAGACTTTAGACAAAGGTCTTGAAAAATCAAAAACTACTTTTTTCTCAAAGTTAAGTAAAGCCGTTGCTGGAAAATCAAAAGTCGATGATGACGTTTTAGATAATCTGGAAGAAATTCTGGTAGCTTCAGATGTTGGTGTAAATACTACTTTGAAAATTATTTCAAGAATTGAAAAACGTGTTGCCGAAGATAAATATTTAGGTACTGACGAATTAAACCAGATTCTTCGTGATGAAATTGGTGCTTTGTTGTCTGAAACCAATAGAGGTGAAGCAACTGAGTTTGATATTCCAAAAGACAAAAAGCCATATGTTTTAATGGTGGTGGGTGTTAATGGAGTTGGTAAAACGACTACCATTGGTAAATTGGCTTATCAATTTAAAAAAGCTGGTTATAAAGTAGTTTTAGGCGCTGCAGATACGTTTCGTGCCGCTGCAATTGATCAATTGCAAGTTTGGGCAGATCGTGTTGATGTACCAATTGTAAGACAAAATATGGGTAGTGATCCTGCTTCTGTAGCTTTTGATACTTTACAGTCTGCTGTTGCTCAAAATGCTGATGTGGTTATTATTGATACAGCAGGGCGTCTTCATAACAAAATTAATTTGATGAACGAGCTTACAAAAGTAAAACGCGTAATGCAGAAAGTCGTTGCCGATGCTCCTCATGATGTTCTTTTGGTTTTAGATGGTTCTACAGGTCAAAATGCTTTTGAGCAGGCTAAGCAATTTACCGCTGCTACTGAAGTGACTTCATTAGCTGTAACTAAATTAGACGGAACAGCAAAAGGCGGAGTTGTGATTGGTATTTCTGATCAGTTTCAGATTCCGGTAAAATATATTGGAATTGGTGAAGGAATTGAAGATTTACAAGTCTTTAATAAATACGAATTTGTAGATAGTTTTTTTAAATAATATTTGAGATAATTCAATGAGTTTTTCTTCTTTAAAGAATATAACGCCTGTTTCTTTTTATTTTGCAAGCGTTGTATGTTTTGTTTTAGCCAATGTATTAAAAGATAAAAGTCTTTCTTTTTACTACATTCTATTGGTTTTAGGTTTAGGTTTATTTTTTGCGGGAATGATTAAAAGAATCCGAACTAAAAAATAATCATTACTTATGAAATACTATTTTCTTATTCTGCTTTTTAGCTTAATTTCTTGTACAAAAAAAGATAATGAAAATAGTGTAGAAAAAGGAGAAAGTCAAAAGGTTATTGTGATTCAGCCACTAGGTAATTTTGAATTGGAGCAATCAAGTAAAGTTTTTTCTGAAATCAGGACCATTAACCCAAATGTGGTTTTGAAAAAAAATATTCCTTTTCCTAAAAATGCTTATTATAAACCTAGAAACAGATATCGAGCTGATAGTATTATTAAAAATCTTAAAAATTATGTAGGCAGAGACTCAGTAATTGTTGGATTATCCCATTCTGATATCAGTACCACTAAAAATGGAATTAAAGATTGGGGCATTATGGGATTGGGCTACCGACCTGGAAAATCTTGTGTTGTCTCTGATTTTAGATTAGATGCCAGAAATAAAAACCAACAGTTTTATAAATTAGTTTTACATGAATTGGGGCATACAGCTGGTTTACCGCACTGTAAAGTTAAAACTTGTTTAATGAGAGATGCTGAAGGAGGAAATCCACTGGATGAAGAAAAAGATTTTTGCAGGAATTGCAGCGGCTATTTAAAAAGTAAAGGCTGGCAATTGATGTAAAAAACAGTTTAAAGTAGATCGTTTTATCCTGCAAATTATTTTTAAATTGAATACTTATTTCTTGTTTATTTCTTAGTGTAATTTCCAGGTTGTTCCATCTGAGAATGCTACAAAATAGGCCCTTGCTGAGATAATAGTTTTGGCATCTGTTGAAAAACTTTCCCAAATTTGTGATCTGGTTTGCCTCGAGTTTATAGCTAAGTGTGTAGTGCCTTCAGATTTCCCTTTTATAAAAAAGAATTTTCCACTTGCGGGTTTGTTAAACGCATTTTCGCAATACCATTCAAATCGGATAGCTCCGATTTTTTTTTTGCTGACATTTTTATAAACTAATTTAATGTCCTTATGGTCTGAGTATTGGTTTTTTAATAATTTTGATGAGATGATTTTTATAGGGGATCCTATATTATTTTGCGTATTTAAAAATTCTTGTTTTATTGAATCTGATGGTGACAGGTCACTTTGGAAATCAATTTGCGTATTGACTTGGTGGGAATTTAGTTCCTTCTTCATGCTAAAGTGATCTATTCTGTTTTTATTAATACATGAAGTTGCTATTAATATAACAAGAAAAAGTGCTTTTGTTTTCATTATTAATTGTGTTTGTTTTCTTTCTCTTCCCTGTATTGTTGTTTTCGTGGATTTTAAGTAGAGAAGAAAGTTTTTGTCCAATCTGTATTGATTTTAATAATTGTATAAAATCGTGGCAAAAGTTGTGTTTTTCTTTCGTTTAAATTACTGGCAGAAGGTATTGTAGTATTACAATAAGCTTTTGTTTGGTAGATTAAAAAGAATAAGAGAGAATGTTTCTAATTTTAGAATGAACTGTAAAAAAAAATACAAGGAAGAAAATTGGATTTCTTTCTTGTATTTTGAGTAACGTAAGGAGATAGGGGAGTACTTTGCGGAATGTTTTTAGGTTAAGTATTGATTACTGGTATACGGCACTAATTTTCTGCCATAATGTTTCATCAAAATCGGATAAAGCTAAGTTTTCTTCGTCAGCTGCATCTCCCATTCTAATGATAACCATTTTTTTGCTTGGTACAACATATATTTTTTGATCATTTTTACCCAAAGCCATAAACATATCATTGGGTGCTGTTGGAATTACGCTTCCTGGAAAAGTAAGTTGTGATTGTGGTAAATGGTATGATACTTTTCCGTTTAACCACCATAAATAGCCGTAGGCTAAATTGATGTTTTGTGAAGTTGTAGTCGCTTCGTTAAAAAAGGACTCATTTAGGACTTGCGTATTTTCCCATTTTCCTTTGTTTAGCATTAAGAGACCGAAACGCGCCATACTTCTGGAGTTGCTTGTGTAGACACTGTTTGCTTCGATTTGAATCCAATTACCATTCATTCCTATTTTGTCTCTTAATTTGGTATTGAAATAGTTTTCCCAGGTTTGTCCGCTTGCTTTTGCAACGACATCCTGTAATTTTACATAGACATTATGATAGGCCCAGCGTGATCCTGCATCGGCTTTGTAGGTCAGACTTTCCGGTTTTACATCGTCTGTGCTGTCATCAAGCCCGGATGTCATCGTTAATAAGTGTTTGCAGGTAATTAGATTTTCTTTTGCCAGTGTTTCGCTTGTCCAGCCTGTGCCGATATATTGCGAAACGTTATTGTTAACATTCAGTAAACCTTCTTGTTGTGCAATTCCTGTCACAGTTGAAGTTAGTGTTTTTCCGGCACTTGCCCAATACCAGGGTGTGGCAGCAGTGTGTCCATTGAAGTAGTTTTCTAAAACGATTCGGCCATTGACCAGGACGAGAAAAGATTTGGAATGTTTCAGTTCCAGATAATCTAAAAGTGGCTGAACTGCATTTTGATTCCATTTTAAATCGGAAATAGATGTTGTTTCCCAAGTATTTCCTGTTAAGGGCGGAAAATACATACTTTGTGTCGGTGTTGGTGCGGAATCATTATCTTCTTTGCTACAGCTTGTACACAATAAGAGAATGAGGATTTTACAAATGTTTTTGGTCATGGTTTTTTGGTGTTGGTTTGGGGTTTGACCAAAAATATGTAAAATAGTTTAATGGGTTTTATGTTTTTTTTATTTCTTTTGAATGATATAAAGTTAACTTTGTAGTTCACGAAATTTCTTTTGAAAATAGGTGCCCTAGCCCTGATGGGAGGGAAAATCCTTTTGTGGTGGGGTTCACCACAAAAGATTGGAAGGACAGCAGGAAATAGCTCCTTATTTTTCTCCTGAAGTTAGGAACGATTCAGAATAAAAATAGATTGATTTTAATAGAATAAATATGAAAAACACTTTTGTAATCTTGGTTTTGTCACTTTTGTTTGTAAGTTGCAAAGAGCAAATTAAACCCGCAGATATTGCTAAATTGAATGGTTATTGGGAAATTGAAAAAGTAGTTTTTGACGAGGGAGAAGTGAAGGATTACGGAATGAATGAGAATTTTGATTATTTTCAGATTAAGGGAACTAAAGGAACCAGAACGAAGGTTATGGCACAGCTTGATGGAACTTTTTTGACGACAAATACATTTGAAAATGTTTCAGTTCGATTTACAGATAAAGGAACTTTCCTGGATTATAAAACGGATTATGCGAAGTGGAGTGAGGAGTTAATTTCAGTTTCGGACAAAGAGTTTGTTGTTAAAAATGAACAACAAAAGGAATATCATTATAAAAAAGCAGCACCACTAAATATTTTAAAAGATGGCAAAGAGACTAAATAGTCAAAGTACGATTGGGGATGTTTTGAACCAGATTATTCAGGTGAATAAATTACAGCCTGGAATGGATCAGATTGATGTGAAAGAAGCGTGGAGACAATTGATGGGAAATGGTGTAAACACGTATACTAAAAACGTTGTTTTGAAAGGAAGTACACTTTATGTTGAACTTGGATCTGCTGTTTTAAGAGAAGAATTAAGTCACGGAAAATCTAAAATCGTTAAAATGATTAATGAAGAACTAAAACGTGAAGTAGTGACCGATGTGGTTTTACGCTAGACTTCTTAGATTATTGGATTTTTAAAAAGTAATATATCAGGAAAAGAAAAACCCGTTTCATTTGAAACGGGTTTTTCTTTTTTTAAGATTTTAGGAAATCTAAGTTAGTCTATAAATCTAACAATCTAAGAAGTCTAAAAATTAGAATTGCTCTCTACCAGCAAAGTGGAATGCACCTTCGATAGCTGCATTTTCATCGCTATCAGAACCGTGAACTGCATTTTCTCCAATAGAAGTTGCGTATGCTTTACGAATAGTTCCTTCAGCAGCTTCAGCTGGATTTGTAGCTCCAATTAAAGTTCTGAAATCTTCTACTGCGTTATCTTTTTCTAAAATAGCAGCAACGATTGGTCCGCGTGACATAAATTCAACTAATTCTCCGTAGAAAGGTCTTGCAGCGTGTACAGCGTAAAAAGCCTGAGCATCAGCTACAGTTAATTGAGTTAATTTTAATGAAACGATTTTGAAACCTCCGTTAGTAATCATTGCTAAGATGTTCCCGATGTGTCCGTTTGCAACAGCATCTGGTTTAATCATTGTAAAAGTTCTATTTGTTGCCATTTTATTGCTTATTTTTAATTTTGTGCAAAAGTATACTTTTTTTATGAATTGATTTTAATAAATTCATAATTAAAACATCGTGAAATGATGTTATGGCAAATAAAATTGTGAATAGGGAGTTGTAAATTGTAAAATGTTGATATTAAATGTCTTTTTTAAATAAAAAGGCGCACTACTGTGCGCCTTTAATTATATGGGAGTATTGATTTTAAACTTTGAAAATGAGTTTCTTTTTGTAGAAGACCCACAATATGAATGTCCAGATTGCAACATAAACCAATGCCCCGGCTAAAGAAGCTGTCATTGGGTTGCTGAAGAATGGCGCTATTCCAAAACTGTACAAATAATTCAAAAGATTTATTTTTTCTACCGGATTATGCGGATTTTGGAATTCGATCATAACTAGTGCCTGAGGAATAATTTGGGAAGCAAAAAACACAATCATTGGGTTTACACCCCAAATTAAAAAGAGTTTAAAGCCTTTTTTATAATCTGCTATATCAAGTACATAATATAATATCGCTAAAAATGTAGTTGCTAATCCTGTAGTGTACAAAACGTAACTGCTTGTCCAAAGTGATTTGTTAATTGGGAAAGCGGTATTCCATAACAGTCCTCCAATAATAAGACCTACACCCATTATGGCCATTTTTTGGGCTTTTTCAGTTTTGCCTATTTCTCGTAATAATATTTGACCAATTAATAAACCGATAATTCCGTTTACAATAGAGGGCAGGGTGCTTAAAATTCCTTCCGGATCCCATGTTATAGTTCCGCGATACATATGCCCTTCAAGAAGGATGCTATCTAGCCAGGAAGCTAAATTAGTTCCTTTTTCAAGATTTGCAGCTCCAATTCCGGGAACAGGAATTAAAGTCATGACAGCCCAATAGCCTAATAATAAAGCAATACCTGTTATGATTTGTGTTTTTTGAGAGGTTTTTAGATATAAAAGTGAAACTACAAAATATACAATAGCAATTCGTTGTAAAACCCCTGGAAGGCGTACATCGTGATATGCTTCTATACCACTATAGGCTAAAAACAGGTAAATTATTAGAATGGAGAAGGCCAGAATGTTTTTGACTTTCGAACTAAAACTACCCATTAAGGCATAACCAACAGCAATAGTAATTGCTAAACGACCAACTAAAAGCGGAATTCCGTCAAGACCAAAAAGCTGTATTTTGCCAAAGAAATTAAAGAATATTCCAAGACAGAACATTCGTAAAGAACGGACCAATATTTTATTGAAAGTAGTTCCGTCGTAAATTTTATCTGGCATAGCCAAAGGAACGGCAACTCCCATAATAAAGATAAAAAACGGAAATACTAAATCGGTTGGCGTGCAGCCGTGCCATTCGGCATGTAAAAGTGGTGGAAAAACATTGCCCCAATCTCCGGGGTTGTTAACAATAGTCATTAATAAAATAGTTAATCCTCTGAAGACATCTAGTGAAATCAAGCGCTCTCTGATCATAGTTTTTGGTAATAGATTAATTTTTGTTTTTTAAAGGTTACTATTTGGTTTAGAGAGGCAATAATTTCAGAAGAGGCGGTTATTTATTCTGATGATTATTACTTTATTGTTTATTTGTATTTATATCGTTATAATATTAAAGTTCGTTTCTAATGGTTTTAATTTTTGAATTAAAAGAGGAATTAATTGTTCTCCTTTTTCTAAATAGAATTCAGAAAAATTAGTCTGACGTTCCTGTAAACTTTGATTTGGGAAAAGCTCACATTGTAAATCAATTACACGTTGTAATTCGTTGTCCAGTTTTCTTTTTTGCGCTTTTAATAATCTTTTTTCAAGGTTTTCTAATCCTTTTTTTTGTTTTACTTCTTGTGCTTTTACTGCTCCGGTAAATGATTTGTCGGTTTGCTGCGCGAGTTGATAAAGATATTCAAATTGTTTTTCTAATGTTTCTTTTTGAGAAGTTAAATCAATTGGAAAAGCAGATAATTTGTGTGTAATTGCATTGACTAAATTAGCGGGTTTTGTAAATAAATCAGCCCAGCTTAATTCTAATTTATCAGCTTTTTTAGCTTGTTTTTCAGTGTTTAAAAGTACTGAATTACGCACTAAAAGCATCGGAAAAGTGATGTTTATTGAATCAAAAAATGATTTTAACTCTAACCAATACGCAATTTCTCCTCCTCCGCCAATGTAACATAAATTAGGTAGAATAATTTCCTGATACAACGGACGCATAATTACATTTGGACTAAATTTCTCAGGATTATTTTCTAGTAATTCGATAATTTCTTCCTTCGAAAAGAAGATTTTTGTGTTGTTTACGTAGTATTTATCATTTTCAAAAATGATTCTTTCTCTTAAACCATCTTCGATATAAAACAAATTGATTTCACGTGGATTTACCTGAACCGTATAATCTCCAAATTTAGAAATCGTTTCCTCGACAGCTTTGAACGAAGTTTGTTGCTCTAGTTCTTCTTTTACAAAAGGAATAAAAGCGCGTTTTAAATCGGCGTCATCAGAATCTAAAATAACTAAGCCATAATTAGCAAATAATTTATCAGCTAAAAAACGAGTAGCATCTGCTAAATTTTCGTGCTTTAAATAGGCCTCTTCAAATAGGTTTTTAAGAACATTCGCGTTTGTGCTGGTTCCTAATTCCAGGGAATAAATTTCGAAAAACTCTGTTAAACCTTCTGTTGAAAGTCTTCCAACAGGACCTGTACTTTGTTTATTCCAACGAAATTTCTTTCCCTTAAAATTAAAATAATTAATCTCTTCAAAATCGTGATCCTCGGTTGCCATCCAATAAATGGGGACAAAATTATGCGTTGGATATTTCGACTTTAATTCTTTCGTCAAATTAATAGTAGAAATGATTTTATATAAGAAATATAGAGGGCCGCTAAATAAGTTTAACTGATGCCCCGTAGTAATAGTGAAAGTATTTTGATGTGCTAATAGTTCGATATTTTGCTTAGTTGCATCTGATATTTCGATATTTTGATATTGCTTTTTTAGTGTTTCAACTAAAGGAATTCGATTTGCATTGTCAAAATTGGTCTGTTTTTCAGCTATTTGTTTTTCAAAGTTTTCCAATGTTGGAAAATGATTGTAAAAGGAGTTTAATTCGGGTTTTTGATCTAAATAATCTTGTATCAATTTAGAGAAATATCCTGAGGTTTGGTAGCTGATACAGTCGGTGGGCATAATTTTCGATTTATTTTTGATAGCTGTAAATTTAATGAAAATATATACTTAAAATGGTTTTTAACGAATGCTTAAGATTTGATTTTTGGTTTTTAATGTAAAATATTTGTAATCAGTATTTTAAGCTGTGTTGTGAACTTAGTGTTATGTAACATTATTTGGCAAGGACTAAAATAACAGATTCGGGCTTTTTGTTAAAATTTTGAGAGTAATATAAAACTATTGCTTCTGAATGTGTGTTTTTAATAATGAAACTATATTTTTGCACACAAATGTTTTGTGTGAGTAACGAGTCTATTCATTTTTACACTAGAATTTTTCAAAAAAAAACTATATCAACCACAATGAAAAATAACCCAAATCAGGAGAACTCTCTTCGCCACGTTCTTTTTGGTTCGTTAATTGGAACCACAATTGAATTTTTTGATTTTTATATTTATGCCAATGCCGCGGTATTGGTTTTTCCACAATTATTTTTTCCCGGAGCTAGTAGTACAAATTCCACATTGGAATCTTTGGCTACATTTTCGATAGCCTTTCTTGCCAGACCTCTGGGGTCAGCTGTGTTTGGTCATTATGGAGATAAAATTGGTCGTAAAGTCACATTAGTTGTGGCATTATTAACGATGGGATTATCCACAATTGCCATTGGTTTTTTACCTGGATATGCCAGTATTGGAATCGCTGCACCCATTTTATTGATGTTATGCCGATTTGGACAAGGAGTTGGCCTGGGAGGAGAGTGGGGAGGAGCTGTTTTATTGGCAATTGAAAATGCACCACCACATAAACGAGCTTGGTACGGAATGTTTCCGCAATTGGGAGCACCAATCGGATTGTTACTTTCTGGGGGTACTTTTTTAATATTAACTGATAGTATGACCAGTGAAGCCTTTATGGATTATGGATGGAGAATTCCATTTATAGCAAGTTCTCTTTTGGTTGTTGTTGGATTTTATATTCGTCTAAAAATTAGTGAAACTCCTGCTTTCGAAAATTCTAAAGAAGAACAGAAAGAAGTTCGAATTCCGTTTTTAACTTTGTTGAAATCATACAAAAATCAATTAATTTTTGGAACATTATCGGCAGTTACTACCTTTCTGGTTTTTTATTTAATGACTGTTTTTACATTGAGCTGGGCTACATCTGACTTAGGTTTTACCAAAAGAGATGCCTTACTAATTCAATTACTTTCTGTATTGTTTTTTGCCTTTTTTATTCCAGTTTCAGCTTTGGTTGCAGATAAAATTGGTCGTCGAAAAATATTAATTATCACTACCGTTGCCATTGCTGTTTTCGGATTTTTCTTTTCGTACTTCCTTAATTCAGGAAATCCGGTTTTGGTAACTGCATTTGTTTGTATGGGAATGTCTTTAATGGGCTTTACTTATGGACCGTTAGGAACTTTTTTATCGGAGTTGTTTCCTACTACAGTTCGTTATTCTGGAGCTTCTTTAACATTTAATCTGGCTGGAATTTTAGGTGCGGCATTTGCACCGATGATTGCAATCTGGCTGGCAAGTACTTACGGATTAAGTTATGTAGGTTTTTATTTAACTGCCGCCGCTATTGTTTCTTTAATTTCTTTTTTAGTGATTTCCAAGAAAGTACATCAGTTTTAAATTCGATTCTGAAACTCTTATAAAATGGGCAACAATTTAAATTGTTGTCCATTTTTTTTGTGAATTAGAAAAGTATTTAGATATTTGTCTAAATATATAAATGATGAACGATATTTTTAAAGCATTAAACGATGCCACGCGAAGAGAGATTCTGGAGCTTTTAAAAGAGAAAGACTTATCTGCGGGAGAAATTGCTGATGCTTTTAATATTTCAAAACCGAGTATCTCGCATCACTTAGATATTTTAAAACGTGCTGATTTAATTACTTCTGAAAAAAATGGGCAATTCATCATTTACTCCATTAATACCACCATTATGGAAGATGTTTTGCAATGGATACTAACCTTTAAAAAATAAAAAATGAATTTAGAATTGAAAAAAGAACTTCCAATAATTGGAATTGTTCTTACTCCCTTTGTCTATTTAGCAATTATTTGGAACAGCCTCCCAGAAAAAGTTCCCGTACATTGGAATTATAAAGGAGAAATTGATAGGTGGGGCGATAAGTTTTCGCTTATTACCATATTATTTTTATTGCCCGTTTTAATATATGTACTGATGACTTTTATTCCAAGAATAGATCCTAAGAACAGGATTTCTTTAATGGGAGGGAAATTTTACCAATTGAAATTTATCTTAGTTCTTTTCATGTCTCTAATTGCTTTGCTTGTTCTGTATACTACCAAAGAAAGATCAATAAATAATCCGAATTTGGTTTTTGCACTAATGGGGGCTTTCTTTGTGATTCTGGGGAATTATTTTAAAGTAATTCAACCAAATTATTTTCTTGGAATACGTACACCCTGGACTTTGGAAAATAGTGAAGTATGGAAAGCCACACATTTGTTTGCTGGTAAGCTTTGGGTTGCCGGAGGATTACTTCTGGTATTGGGAGGATTTCTTCTGAGTACTACATTTGCCAACGCTTTTGTTTTTGTTATAATTATTATGGCACTTGTTCCTGTAGTTTATTCTTTTATCAAGTTTAAAGAAATTCAAAAGAGAGATCAAAAATCAATTTAATTTTATCCAGTAATTTTTAAATCAAATGAAAAAAGTAATACTTATTATAATAACAATTTTAACTTCTTCTTTCGCAATAGGGCAAGAAATTTCAGGACAATGGAATGGTCTATTAAAAGTTCCAGGCGCTCAGCTAAGAATTGTAGCCAATATTAGTAGAACAGAAACTGGATATGTTTCTACTATGGACAGCCCGGACCAAAAGGTAAAAGGAATTCCTGTTGCCACAACAACTTTTGAAAATTCTATTTTAAAATTAGAAATCCCTGCAATTAATGGTTCGTATACAGGGATACTAAATAAAGACAATATCATTGTTGGAAAACTTACTCAAAATGGACAATCTTTTGACTTGAATTTATCCAAAGAAAGTATTTCAGAACAAGTTTACGCAAGACCGCAGGAACCTAAAAAACCATATCCTTATTATACTGAAGATGTAAAATTTGTCAATAAAACGGCTAATATTACTCTGGCAGGAACATTATCACTCCCTAAAAAAGAAGGAAATTTTCCAGCTGTAATACTAATTACAGGGAGTAGTGCGCAAAATAGAGACGAAGAAGTGCTAGGACATAAGCCATTCTTAGTAATATCTGATTATTTAACTAAAAAAGGAATTGCAGTTTTGCGTTTAGATGATCGTGGAGTAGGTGAATCTACAGGTAATTTTAGTACATCAACAACCGTAGATTTTGCAAGTGATATACAGGCAGGGTTAGATTATTTGAAAACACGAAATGAAATTAATAAAAAGAAATTGGGATTAATTGGTCATAGCGAAGGTGGTTTAATAGCTCCAATGGTGGCTGGAAACTCAAAGGATATTAGTTTTATTGTTTTACTTGCCGGACCAGGACTTCGTGGAGATAAAATATTGCTTTTGCAAAATGAATTGATAAAAAGACAAAGCGGAATGCCTGAAGTTGAAATTCAAAAAGAGAAAGAAATCTTTAAAGGTGCCTACGATCTTATTATTGCCTCTAATGTAAATGATGGAAGCTTAAAAAATAATATCAGTAGTTATTTAAAAACACAATATAATGATTCTTCAAAGGATGCTGATGTGGAATTACTTACAGCACAAGTTACAAATACCTGGTGGTATAATTTTATAAAACTGGATCCGGTTCCCTTTTTGAAAAAGGTAAAATGCCCTGTTTTAGCATTAAATGGAAGCAAAGATTTACAAGTTCCTGCTGAAGTTAATCTGGAGGCTATTAAAAAGACACTTCTAGATAGTGGCAATAAAAAAGTAACCACAAAAGTATTGCCTAATTTGAACCACCTATTTCAGGAATGTCAAACAGGTTTGCCAACTGAATATAAAACAATTGAACAGACATTTTCTCCAATTGCATTAGAAGAAATTTCAAGTTGGCTATTGATTCAAACGAAGTAAAAGTAACAATAAGAACGCCCTTAGTTTTAAGGGCGTTCTTATTTATTATTCTTATCGTTTCAAACTAAAATGTCCTCTGAATTCTGTTCCATTTAATCTTGTAACGGTAAACCAGTAATCTGCTGCTGGTTCTTGAGATCCTAAATAAGTTCCATCCCAGGCCCCATTGTTATGAAGTTCTTTAATGAATTTTCCGTAACGATCAAATATTCGAATTCCGGTATTAGGAGCTAAGTAAGCAAAATCTATAGTCCAGGTGTCATGAAAGGTATCATTGTTTGGTGTAAAGTATTTTGGGTAAGGAAGTTCATCTACAAAATTAATGCAGTCCCCAGTTGTTGTCTCAAGAATTTGAATAGTAATCGGAATTCTATCGCTTTCGCAACTGTTTATAGTTTGAGAAGCATAATAGGTGATCCCATTTTCGAGTGGAGTTGATCCAGATAAACTAATATCAGAAGAAACACTATCAAACCACTTTATATTTTCTCCTGTAATATCAATGTCATTTAAGGAAGCCTTTTTTTGAATGCAAAATCTTTGTGGTGAAGCGGCAGTCGGAGGTTGAGTATCTTGTATTTTTACTGTTACAGCAAGCCTTTTACTTTCGCAGTTGTTTTCTGTTTGTGTAGCGTAGTAAGTGGTGTTTTGCAATAAAGTTGTTTCAGGAAGAGTAGATCCATTTATTGCGGAGTCATACCATTTAAGATTAGTTCCAACAATACCAATAGAAGCAATTGTTGCGTTTTCATCAATACAATATTGTTTGGAAGTACTTCCTGTTGGTAATGCTGTATCATAAACCTGAACTAAAATTGGAGTTCTGTCGCTTTCACATCCTACAGTTTGCGAGACATAGTATGTTTTATTGTCTTGTAGTAAAGTAGTATTAGGCAAAATAGCAGCAGAAAAATTGGTATCGTACCATTTTAGATTTTGTCCTGTTATTTGAATGTTGTTTAGTGTTGCATTTTCGGTTTTACAGAATTCTGTTTGTCCAGATAATATAGGAGCAGATGGCGTATCTACAATTGAAACAGTTATTCCAAATCTTGGACTTTCACAAGTATTGACAGTTTGCGAAGCATAATAGGTTTTTCCATCAACAAGACTTGTAGTTTCTGATAACAGAGAACCACCGTTTAATGCGTCATACCATTTTATTGAATTTCCTGTAACATAAAGATTTGCAATCGTTGGATTTTGTGCTGAACAAAAAGGCTGATTTGCATTTCCTGTTGGAGGAGTTGTATTTTGAATGTTTATTGTGACGGGCGTTCTTTCACTTTCACAGCCGTTTATGGTTTGTGAAGCGTAATAAGTTATTCCGTTTTGCAATATTGTTGTATTTGCTAACAGTGTTCCTGCTGTTAATGAATTGTACCATTTGATGTTTTGACCATTGATTTCAATATTGTCTAAAGTGGCATTTTGTTGAATACAGAAGATTTTAGAATTTAAAATTTCAGGAGCTGGTAAAGAATTAATAAAAGGTGTTATAGTTGCTTTTGTAGCTTCAGAAATACATCCATTAGAATTTTTAATTTTTAGAAAATATTCTCCTGGATTTAGAAATAATGATGTTGCAGTCGTACTCCAGTTTGCACCATTATCAAAACTGTATTCTGATGCAATAGATAGAATAGTTATTTTTCCCTGATTATTATTACAGTTTGGCTGAATAGTGCTGTATGTAGGAACACTCGGACTATCTGTAGGTGGATTTATTTGAATTGAAACTGCTTCAGATTCACACCCAGCAGAATTTTGAACCATAATCTTATAATTTCCGACGGCTAAATCTCCAGAATCTGAATTTATTTTCCATGTTACTCCGTTGTCAAAACTATATTTTGAAGCTGCAGTTGTGATTTTAATACTTCCAAAAGGATTGATACAGCTAATTGGTTGAGAAACGACATAACTTGGAACTATTGCATCTAAAGGAGGATTTATCGTTGCTTTTGTTGCAGGTGAAGGACAGCCTGTAGTGTTGTTTTTGATTTTTATAAAGTAATCACCAGAAATTAAATTTGTTGCAGTAGCATTTGTATCCCATGTTTGCCCGTTGTCAAAACTGTAAAAAGCAGCATTTGTAGTCACCGAAATCCTCCCTTTTGCTGCAGTACAGCTGCTTGGTTGTTGAATGGAAACAGTAGGTTCTTGAGCTGGAAGATTTACATTATAAAGAGAAACTGAACTAGAATTTGATTCACATCCTAAAGCATTTTTTATCTTTAAAAGATAATTACCAGTAGTTAAATTAGGAAAAGTAGAATCAGTTCTCCAAGTATTACCATTATCTATACTGTATCCAAAAGCGGCTGTGGTGAAAGTTATGCTGCCTAAAGATTCACAATTAGGTTGTATTATGGAGTATAAAGGGGAATCAATGTAAAATTTAGGAATGTAAATATTTTGCGGATAAGCTTCACAACCTAATTCATTTTTTATATTTATTGTATAATATCCTTCATCTAAATTTGCAGCTGTTGGATTGGTAGTCCAATTTACTCCATTGTCAAAACTGTATAATGCAGCTGGAGTAGTTATTGTAATACTTCCTCCAGTTCCACATATAGGAGGAGTCGTAGTGTAATTTGGTGTAGGCAAATAAAAATCATAAAGTGTTGCAACTCTCCACCAAGACTGACAACCTAAATTATTTTTTACTACTATGGAATAATTTCCAGGAGTTAAATTTGTGGCAGTGTTGTATTGACTCCAAGTTCTACCATCATCAAAACTATATTGATCAAATAGGGGATCTATTGTAATACTCCCTTTATTCTTTGATTCACAAGTAGGTTGAGTTACTTGTATATTAAAATCAGATAAATATTCTTCATTGAAATTTACAGAATAAAGTGTTTCTGAGATACATCCGGATTCATTTTTTATTTTAGGATAATAAAAACCAAGTGGTAAATTTGTAGCGGTTGGATTTGTACCCCAGGTTTCCCCACCATCAAAACTGTAAAATGGTGCAGGTGTAGTAATTGTAATAGTACCTCCTTTGCCGCAGCTTGGATAAGTAACTTTATATTCTGCCTCTTTTATTTTGGCAGGTGTAAATTCAACTACAAGGTTTCCTGACTCACATCCTTCTTTATTTTTTATTTTTAATTGATATTTAAATCCTACAGGAAGATTTGAAGCTGTAGGGTTGGTACTCCAACTTAAACCACCATCAAAACTATATAAAGCGGCTGATGTCGTAATCGTAATACTTCCGGTCGCATTACTATCACAAGTTGTTGGATGCGTTATTGTATAAGTAGGAGGATCAAGGAAATTGAAATTAAGACTAAACCAATTATTTTCACTTATACAGCCTGATTTATTTTTAATCCTAAGAAAGCCGCTTACGCCACCATTAGGATATTTAATAAGATTTGGATCCGTACTCCATGTTCCTCCATCATCAAAACTATAAAATGCAGCAGGGGTGGTTATAGTCACACGTCCTGGAGTAGCACAAGTAGGTTGTACAGCTAAAAATTCGGGACGTTCTAAAAAATAAGCATTATTTATATTGGCAATTGCATAATTTGATTCACAGCCTAAAGAATTTTTAATTTTCAGGAAGTAAGTTCCATAATCTAAATTAGAAATGTTTGGACTTGTACCCCATGTTTTTCCTCCATCAAAACTATAAGATGCAGCAGGGGTTGTAATTGAAATACTCCATTTTGATTCCGTTTCACAATTTGGATTTATTATTTTGTACGCAGGCTCATCAAGATAAAAAGGAGGTAAATAGGCATATTCAACATCGGATTCACAGCCTAATTCATTTTTAATTTTAATATAATAAGTACCCGAAGGTAAATCAGTTGACGTTGGATTTGTTGTCCATGTCTCTCCATTATCAAAACTATAAAAGGCTGCCGCAGTATTTATGGTAATACTGCCGTTTGTTGTACATGCAGGGTTTATTATGGTATAAGTTGGCTTAGATATATAAAAATTTATTTTAACTTGATAGACTTGTGATTCACACCCTAGTCCATTTTCCGTTTTTAACATGTAATTGCCAGGCTGTAAATTATTAAAAATAGGTTTTACCTGCCAAGTTTGTCCGTTGTCAACACTATATTTATTTGAAGAGTTTAAAAAAATAACGCTTCCGGTATTACTACAAGTAC
This sequence comes from Flavobacterium sp. LC2016-12, assembly GCF_015351595.1. Classification (GTDB taxonomy): domain Bacteria; phylum Bacteroidota; class Bacteroidia; order Flavobacteriales; family Flavobacteriaceae; genus Flavobacterium. Next base: position 116,275 of record NZ_JADKPT010000014.1, read on the forward strand.
TTGGTTGAATAATTTTAACTTCCGGGTATGGTTTAGAAAATGAATTCAAATAAATTTGATTGAAATAAGGTTTCGATTCACATCCAAATTCATCTTTAATTCTAACATTATAATAACCAGAAGGTAAATCAGTTGCTGTTGGATTTGTTGTCCATGTTTCTCCATTATCAACACTATATTCTGATGCGGGGCTAGTAATAGTAATACTGCCTCCATGATTACAGATAGGCTGTGTTACAGTATAGGTTGGAGAATTAATATAAGATGGAAAAAGCAATACGCTTTGAGAATAGGATTCGCATCCGCTACTGTTTTTTATTTTAAGTAAATAATTGCCAGCAGGTAGATTTGCTTTGGTAGCACTGTTTTGCCAAGTCAAACCATCATCAAAACTAAATTGTGACGCCAGGGTTGTTATAGTAATAGTTCCACCAGAACTACAAGTTGGCTGAATAATTGAAAATGTTGGGCGGTCTAGTAATATTGGGGGATCAATTGTTACAATTGTAGGTGTAGAAATACAGCCAGAAGCTGTTCTTGTTTGAACATAATATTTGCCATATTCTTTTGTGGGAAAGTTGGCATCTGTTTGCCATACCAAATCTTTTGTAACATAGTTGTCATCTGAAAGGAAAGCCAAACCTTTATCAAAACTATATTCTATTCCTGGGTCGTTAACTTTAATATAACCATTTATATCCTTACAAGTAGGCTGAACTACTGTTACAGAAGGATTAGGAATGAAATTATTTATAGTTAATTTTGAACTTATGAAGCAATCATTTCCATCTGTAACTTTTACACTATATTCTCCCAAATTTGTTTTAACGGAAGGAATTGGATAAGATTTATTAGTAGCTCCAATTATCGCTATTCCATTTCTATACCATTGAAAAGTTGCTAAATTCATGGTTTTAGTCAGGTTAGCAGTCAATATTAAATCATTATTGCAGAAATTGCCACTTTGAAGAATAGTAACACCAAAATTTTCAGCAGTATTTAATCTTAAATTATCATATAAGAAAGAAGGTTCATAATCAGTGTTAAATGATGGAGGTAGTATTTTCTCTGGTCCTATAATTATTGCGTTAATATCAACATTTGTGGTAAAGCTAATCGTTACTTCTCCCCAAATAGTCTGAGGTTGGTATAAAACTTTTCCAATTTCAATCCAGGATGGGTCAAATGAATTTGGATCTGAGTTGGTATATAATGGTAAATTATCTTTATTATTACATCCATAAAGTGTTACATAAGTAGGTGCTAAAAAATTAAAATCAAAACGTTTACTTAGGTTCGTTGTTTCGGTACTCATTAATGTAGCAATATTCAGTGTTAACTGATAGTTTATTCCACTACGTAATGAGCTTGATAATTTAGTAGCGATATATTCTTTTTTGTTGTTTTTGTATACAGCTCTGAAAATTCCTTTACCATCGGGGAAATTTTGGAGATTTTTGCTGTAAATGGTATTAAAAAGATAGCAGTCTGCATTTAAATAATCTGGAGATGGGGTTGTTCCTTTTGTCCAATAAGTGGTTGTAGGCATATCATCATAACCTTGAGGACATGTCGTTTTTTCTTCAAAAGAAGAATTTGGTAAAATTGAAACAGTTTTATTACAAGTACAATCACTGTCATTTAAATCTATTTTTCCATCACCGTCATCGTCAATACCATTGTTACAGTTTTCTTGGGAATAGCAAAAAAGTGAAAAAAATAAAAATAAAATAAGTAATTTATGTTTCATAGGTTAATTTTCGGTTGAAGCAAATGTAATTAAATATCTACAAAATAAAACTAAAATTACCCTCGTCAATCTTTTCCTAGAAAGTCTCTAAATATCCCTTATTTTTGCAAAAACATTTCTTTTGAAAACAAAGCTTTTTATTATCACGCCTCCTTTTACACAACTGAATACGCCGTATCCGGCAACAGCTTACATAAAAGGATTTCTAAATACGAAAAATATCGAATCCGTTCAGGCTGATTTGGGTATTGATGTGATTTTGGAATTATTTTCGAAGAAAGGGCTTATAGATTTGTTTCAGGTTTCAAGTTTCAGGTTTGCTTCGCCAGTTCGAGTTTCAGTCTCGGGTGAAGTTGTTGGAAACGAAATCTCGGATAATTCGAAACGTATTTTTGCTTTGCAGGACGAATACATCAAAACTATTGATGCTGTAATTCAGTTTTTACAGGGAAAAAATCCAACACTAGCATTACAGATTTGTCAGGAAGATTTTTTACCAGAAGCTTCTCGTTTTGCTCAGCTAGAAGAACTCGATTGGGCTTTCGGAACAATGGGAACGCAGGATAAGGCAAAACATTTGGCGACTTTGTATCTCGAAGATATTTCGGATTATATTGTAGAATGTGTCGATGAAAATTTTGGCTTTAGCCGATATGCAGAACGTTTAGGCCGAAGCGCCAATTCTTTTGATGAACTTTACGAAGCTTTACAGCAAGAACCAACCTATATTGATTCGATTTTAATTTCGCTTTTGAAAGCTAAAATTGAAACCGTTAAACCAACATTCTTTTTAATTTCTGTTCCCTTTCCGGGGAATTTATATAGCGCGTTTCGTTGTGCACAATGGGTAAAACAAAATCATCCTGAAATTAAGATTTCAATGGGAGGCGGTTTCCCAAATACCGAATTGCGTTCTCTTTCTGATAAACGCGTTTTTGAGTTTTTTGATTTTATTACTTTGGATGATGGAGAAGTTCCGATTGAAGAATTAATTTTCAATTTAGAAAATCCAAGTTCAGATTCTTATAAAAGAACTTTTTTACTTGAAAATGGAGAAGTGGTCTACAAAAACAATTCGTTAAAACACGACTACAAACAAGCATTTGTTGGAACTCCGGATTATTCTGATTTACCTTTGGATAAATACATTTCGGTTATCGAAATCGTAAATCCAATGCACAGAATGTGGAGCGACGGCCGTTGGAATAAACTCACAATGGCGCACGGCTGTTATTGGGGAAAATGTACTTTCTGTGATATCTCATTAGATTATATCAAAGTTTACGAACCTGTTGCTGCCAATTTGCTGTGCGACAGAATGGAAGAAATGATGCTTCAAACAGGCCAAAATGGTTTTCATTTTGTGGATGAAGCAGCACCGCCAGCTTTAATGCGTGCTTTGGCATTAGAAATTTTACGCCGAAAATTAGCCGTAACCTGGTGGACAAATATTCGTTTTGAAAAAAGCTTTTCGAAAGATTTATGTTTGCTCTTAAAAGCTTCTGGCTGTATCGCCGTTTCCGGAGGTTTAGAAGTGGCTTCTGATAGATTATTAAAATTAATTGACAAAGGAGTTACTGTTGAACAAGTAGCAAAAGTAACCCGCAATTTTACCGAAGCCGGAATCATGGTGCACGCGTATTTAATGTACGGATATCCAACGCAGACAATTCAGGAAACCATTGACAGTCTCGAAATGGTGCGTCAATTGTTTGAAGCCGGAATTTTGCAATCTGGCTTTTGGCATCAATTTGCTATGACAGCGCATAGTCCGGTTGGATTGTATCCGGAGAAATTTGGCGTTACAAAAGCAACAGAAGCAATTGGAACATTTGCTAATAACGATATTGATTATACAGACTCTACAGGAATCAACCACGATAAATTCAGTTTCGGATTAAAGAAATCGCTTTTTAATTTCATGCACGGAATCTGTTTCGATTACGAATTACAAGATTGGTTCGATTTTAAAATTCCAAAGACTAAAATTGATCCCGATTTTATTTTCAATGCGCTTGAAGAAGGAAATGATTTCAACACTAAACCAAATGCAAAAGTGGTTTGGCTTGGCGGAAAACCTTCAGTAGAACATTTCACAAAATCAAAAAAAGGAAATTCGTGGGAAATGATGAGTTTTACCTTTCACGATAAAAAGGAAAGTTTTAACCTTCAGACCAATAAAAATGAAGGCGAATGGTTGATTGAAATTTTGAGTAAAATCTCGATTTCAAATGCTAAGAATTATACGTTTCAGGAAATAAAAGCAGATTTTGAAACGCAATTGGAGGATTTCGAATTGTTTTGGTATTCAAAGCCTGTTAATACTTTACGAGAGTTTGGGTTATTGGTTTTATAAATCAATACTCCACAAAAGTCCCATCAGCAGGAACTGCAGTTTTAGACAAAAGATCATTTTCAGATAAAGCATTTTTCAATTGCTCTCTCGTCGTAGGGCAATGATTCAAAGCTTCTAAATGGTTCGCGAAAACTTTCCCAGGCGCCAATGCTGTAAATTTCAAAATATCGTTCATTCGCATTAATAAAGGCTGACCAATATCTAATCTTGCTGTTCCGCAAGCGACCGTTGAAATGTCTGGTTTAAATTCAACCAAAACTTTTTGTACGTGTTCCGTGAAAACAGTATCTGAACTGATATAAATAGATTTTTCATTGGCTAATTCAATAAAAAAGCCCATTACATTTCCCATCAATTTTGCGATAAATCCGTAGCCATGAATCGCTGGAATTCCAGTTATTTTTCCATCCAGAAAAGGTTGAGGTTCCCAATACTTTAAAGTTTGAGTAATGTTTAAACCTCTTTTGGTTAATTCTTTTTCAATTTGTACACTACAAATTACCGGAATGCTTTTTCGTCTTAAAAAAACTTCGCCAGCTTTGTCAATATGGTCCGGATGTAAATGAGTAATGAGGCAATGTGTTACTTTGCTTAAAATTTCACGACTGTTTTTTGGCAGAGAAACCAAAGGATTTCTATGAGGGCTGTAACGAAAGATGGTAAAGGGCGGAATCGTTTTTCTTTTTCCTAGCATCGGGTCAACTAAAATCACATGTTGCTCCGTTTCAATAACTAAAGTAGCGTTACGTAAATGATGTAATTTCATATCATGCAAAATTAGAACTTAAAAATACAAAGATTTTTCAAATTTAATTTACAGATTATTCTTTATTTTTAACAGAATTGTTATTATTTAAGATGGAATCTTTACAATGCTTCCAAAGCAATTAAACAATAGAAAATCGAAACCCAATTCCGTGTAGGTTTTCGATTGAGATTCCGTTTTCATTTGCCAGGATTTTGCGCAGTCGCGAAATAAAAACATCAAGACTTCTTCCCATAAAATAATCATCCGTTCCCCAAAGAGAGGTCAAAATCTGTTCTCTTTTTAAAACCGAGTTTTTATTGTCGAGAAATAATTTTAGCAATTCAGCTTCGCGTTGCGTGAGACCAATTTTTTCACTTTCATTAAAAAGAATAAAGTTTTTAGTATCAAACTGGTATTTTCCAATTTCATAAACTGCTTTTTCAATCGGTATATTTTTCTGTGAACGTTTTAAAAAAATCTCGATTTTCAAAAGTAATTCCTCAATACTAAAAGGCTTAACCAGATAATCATCAGCTCCCAGACGCAATCCTTTAATGCGGTCTTCTTTTAAAGTTTTGGCCGAAAGAAAAATAATTGGAATATCAGTATTGGCTTTTCTAATTTCAGTTGCCAATTCAAAACCATCCATTTTGGGCATCATAATGTCGAAAATGCAAATGTCGAAACTTTCTTTTTTAAAGGTTTCCAGACCCAGTTTTCCATCAGGACAATGAATAACCTCGTAGTTATTTTGCTCCAGATTGTCTTTGGTTAAAAACGCTAAGGTTTCATCGTCTTCGGTATAAAGTATTCTGAATTGTTTCATTTTTTATAAGGAATTGACAAAGTTATAGTGATGCCTTTTTCTAAGTTATTTTCGGCTTTTATTTTCCAGTTCTGAAGATTACAAATTTCTTTGACGTAATATAAACCGAGTCCAAAGCCGTTTACTTCATTGCTTTTTTCGTTTTGAGCACGATAAAACTTATCAAAGATAAGCGAAATGTTTTTAGGAGAAATTCCAATTCCGTTATCAATAAAAGCAACTTTCAAAATTTGATTTTCTAAGATAATTCGAATTGTAATATCTGGCTTTTCAGAACAATATTTTACAGCATTATCAAGCAAATTGTACACTAAATTACTGAAATGAAAAACATCAGTTTCAATATAATATTCTTCTGAAGCACTATCAATTTTAATTGAGGCTTCAGGATATTTCATTTGAATATTTTCAATCGTTTCCTGAATAATAGGAACGATTAATAGCGTTTCTTTTTTTAGTTCCAAAGGCGAATAATCTGCTTTCGAAATATTTAAAATCTGTTCAATATGACTGTTAAGTTTATTGCTTTGATTGATTATAATATCCGTATAAGTATGCAGTTTTTTATCTTCTTTAATCGGATTTTGTTCAATTAAATATTTTGATGCAATTAAAATGGATGACAAAGGTGTTTTGAATTCATGCGTCATATTATTGATGAAATCCCTTTGCAACTCAGAATATTTTTTTTGCTGTAAAAGTGTAAAAATAGAATAGACATAAATCAGTAAAATCAAAATCAATGCAATCGAAAGGATAAACCAAAAACGCATCGAACTGAATAAATAAGTGGTTTCATTAGGAAAACGAACAGCAAAATAATATACCAAATCTTTATGTTTGGGGAAAGAAACGGCCTTTTTTTCTTTTCCTTTTTCAGATGATGAAATGTATTTCCCGTAAACCATTTCGTCGCTTTGGCAATTGTACACCGCATATTCAAAATCGGTTGTAATATGCATTTTCTTGAATTCTGATCTTAAATAAAATTCCAGAATATCTGGCTCAAACGCATTTTCGATGTTTACGATATAATAATCGTTAGAAATTTTCCGAACAGGATTTTGACATGATGGTTCATGATCTTTTCCATCGTATAATTTTCGCGCCACTTCAAGTAAAGCTATATTGGCTTTCTGACTCAGTTTTTTTTGTTCGAGTGTAAAAGCCTCTTTGGTCCAAAGCAATTGTGCCACCAATATGCTGATAATGGCGATCAATCCTAAGAGGATAATACTATTAAGTTTATTTATTTTCAAGAAAACAGTGTTTTTTAGAATGTAATATTAATGAAAATTATAGTGAAAAACAGCGATTAACAAGTCGTTAACAAAGATTTGAAACCGGTTAACAGCGATTTGATTTTGTCTGAAGTACTTTTGAAATAGAAATTCGAACTATAAACCATTAAAATATAATAACTATGAAAATCATCAAAATCTCAATGTTGGCTTTGGCTTTAGGCCTAATGTCTTTTTCAGCAATTGTGCCTGCAAAAGTAATTGCATCTAAAATTGAGGCAACAGCTTCAACAATAGCTTGGAAAGCCGAAACTATCGATGTGGGACAAATTCCACAAGGAACGCCAAAAGCAATTGTTTATGAATTTAAAAATACAGGAAAAACAGCAGTTGTAATTACAAATGTGCAGGGATCTTGCGGTTGTACTGCAACAGATTATACTAAAGAACCAATTTTACCTGGTAAAACGGCTAAAGTTACTGCTACTTACAACGCAGCAAACAAAGGGGCTTTTACAAAAACAGTAACGGTTACAACAAGTGCTGAAACGACTCCAAAAATTCTTACCCTCAAAGGAACGGTAATCTAAATAAAGGTTGATTTATAAAGGGGAAAACTCCAAATATGTAGTGTATTTGGAGTTTTTTTTATGCTTTATTGCGAAGCTGACTTGAATGGAAGATTTTGCTTTGTAAAGGCAATATTATTTTTCTTTGAAACCGTTTGTTTTCATTAAATCTTTTTTATTTTTATTAAAAATATTATTATGAAAATTTTCTATTCGCCTGTCGTTGTTGTTATTCTGTTTTTAGTTTTTTCATGTAATTCCAAATCAGAAAAAAATGAGGAAGACTTAAAAAAGACTTCAGAAAAAGTAATTCCGGAATTAAGACTTCATATCGATAGTCTTGAAGTTTCTAAATTTTATGAAGACTATCCAAAGTTGGTTAAATTCCAAAGTGAGGTTTTGGACTTATATAAAGAAAAAAAATCTACTCAATTGTGGATGGACAATAAAGGCGTTGTCGAATTTGGAAATACTTTATTTAATAAATATAAAGGATTAGAAGCAGAAGGTTTGCGTGCCAATTTTCCGTACAACGAAAAGATAAATGCTGTTTTTGATAATATTGCGGAAAACAAATTATCAAAGATTGATACGGATTTGATGATTTCAAATTTGTATTTTTATTATGTTCAGAAAATCTCTGGTGCAGATGAAAAAACAGTGACAAAATTAGAATGGCTTTTACCTAGAAAGAAACTCGATTATAAAGTTTTTTCAGATTCTATTTATGAGAAGGCCACAATAAGCGATGACAAGAAAAGAAAAATGTTCAGTCAATATTACAAACTTCGTGACGCGCTTCATCGATATAGAGAAATTGAGAAAAAAGGAGGATGGAAAAATGTTGAAGTTGACGAGGAATTTAAAAGTTTTAAAATTGGAGATTCTGTTGACGCAATTGGCCAAATTAGAGAAAGACTTTATATTACCGGCGATCTAAAAGAAAATGACAAAAGTAATGTGTGTGATACTACTTTGATAAAAGCTATTAAAAACTACGAATTGCACCACGGATTAACGCCAAAAAGTATAATACTAAAAGAACATATCGACGAATTGAATATTCCGGTTTCAGACCGAATTAAAACGATTATAGCCAATATGGAGCGTTGCCGCTGGATTGATCCTGAACTGGAAAAAGGCAAAGAATACATCGAAGTTAATATTCCGGAGTTTAGATTGTATTTGATTCGCGATCATGAAATTGCTTTTGTATCACCGGTTGTGGTTGGAAAAGCGATGACTAAAACCGTTATTTTCAGCGGTATGATGAATAATATAGTTTTTAGCCCATATTGGAATGTTCCGACAAGTATTATCAACAAAGAAATCAAACCCGGAATGGCCAAAAACAAAAATTATTTGGCACAGAAAAATCTGGAATGGAACAATGGCGCTGTTCGTCAGGTTCCGGGGAAAAATAATTCACTTGGTTTAGTAAAGTTTTTATTTCCGAATTCAAATAATATTTATTTACACGATACACCCTCAAAAAGTTTGTTTGAAAGAGAAAACAGAGCTTTTAGCCACGGTTGCGTTCGAGTAGGAAAACCAAGAGAATTAGCCATCGAACTTTTAAAACAAGATCCAACCTGGACGCCTGCGCGAATTGATAAAGCCATGCACGCGGGCAAAGAAAATTGGGTAAGTTTAAAAAAGAAAGTTCCCGTATATATTGGTTATTTTACCGCTTGGGTAGACCGTAAAGGGGAATTAAATTTCTACAAAGACGTTTACCAAAGAGATGAAAGTCTGATCAAATTATTGACAGAGGAGTAAAATATTAGCAACTAAATTTTCACGCAGATTTTGCAGATTAAAGCAGATTTAATTAGATTTTTGTAAGCTCATCGCAATAAATAATCTGCGCACATCTGCTTAAATCTTTTTAAATCTGCGTGAAAAAATAATTCGTGTAATTCGTGGCAAAAAACTTATTTCGATAAAACATCAATACACTTATAAAAACGGTTGGTGTAATGTTCTGTATCAAGAGAAGTAATCGTAACGCTGTTCACTTTTCCGGAGGATGAATGAATAAATTTAGACTGCATTCCGTTGGCTTCGCAGATAATTCCGAGGTGACCAATTACAGTGTGGTCTTTGTATCCGTAAAAAACTAAAATATCTCCGACTTTAAAGTCTTCCGGCTTTAAGGCTTTGCCTAAATTTTTATAACTGCCAGAACTTCTTGGCAAATCCACATCAAAATGATGATAGACATAACTGATAAATCCGGAGCAGTCAAAACCTGTTTTAGGATCATTTCCAGCATAAACATAAGGCGTTCCTAAATATTGTTTAGCATAATTTACGATAGAATCGCGATCAATATCTTTTCCTGTTTTTTTTAGTTGAAATGTTGCTGCTTTAGGTTCTTCTTTTGAAGTAAAGCAAGAACATAAAACGACTGTTGAGAATATAGAGATGTAAAAAAGTGATTTCATTTTTTAGAATGTTGTTTCTATAAAGATAGCTTCTTTTTAACTAGTAAAGAAGTACTTTAAAATCAATTTGTAAGAATAAAGTATTGAAAATTTGATTTTGATGGATATTTGTGGTGTTTTTTTATTGCATTTTGACGTTTTAGTATCTTTCTGTGTTCTTCATTTCAAATATATTTGTGAATACTATTCTATTTAACCAATACATTATGTTTGTCAGAAAATTGCCGTTTTTAATTTTGTTTTTGCTGATTTCGACTGTTTCGATCTCCCAAAACAAAAACACTTCTTTTCTATATGCTGGCCGAATTGAAAAACTTCAAAATGACAATGTTATTTTGATTGGAACTGCTTCATCAGTATCTTTTAATTTTAGTGGAAATGAATGTTCAATTAAACTTCAAAGCGTTGATTCTTACGAACATCATAATTATGTTGCTTTAGTTTTAGATGGGAAATACATAGGAAAAATTAAAATTGAAAAAGGTGATATACAATCTTTCCCGATAAAAGTTACTTCAAAGAAAAAAGAGCATCGTCTCGAAATTTATAAAAATACAGAAGCGCAAAGTGGTAATGTTTTATTTGCGGGAACGACAGCAAAACTGACTTCAATTTCATCCAAAAAGAAAAAGAAAATCGAATTTATAGGAGATTCTATAACCTGTGCTGCTGCAAGTGATTCAGTTGATTGTGATAAAGGAGAATATATGGATCATCATAATGGTTATTATGCATACGGGCCAGCGCTTTCGAGAGAAATTGATGTTGATTATCTGACAAGTTCTGTTTCGGGAATCGGGATATATCGTAATTGGAATGACGAGAACAAAGACGAAGCAATTATGCCGGAGGTTTATCAAAATTTATATTTAACGAAAGACAATTCAAAACCCAAATATGATTTCGCTTTTCAGCCAAATATTATAAGTATTGCTTTAGGAACAAATGATTTTTCTGGTGGAGACGGTAAAAAAGAACGTTTGCCTTTTAATGCCGAAAAGTATGTTTCGAATTACATCAATTTTATAAAAATGCTTTACGAACATAATCCAAAAGCACAAATTGTAATCACCAATAGTCCGATGGTTGGTGGAGAAAGAGCAGTTGTTTTTGAAGATTGCCTGAATAAAGTAAAAGAAGCATTTGCAACAGATAAAACACATAAAGAGATCAAGATTTTCAAATTCAAACCCATGACACCAAAAGGCTGTTTAGGACATCCTGATGTTGCAGATCAAAAAGTAATGGCTGATCAATATGCCCCGTTTTTAAAAAAGCTGTTAAATGAAAAATAATATATTTAAGTTTGTTTTCTTTCTGATGATTTCCAGTACTATGATGGCAAACGTTTCCCTTCCGAATATTTTTGGCGACAATATGGTTTTGCAACGCAATTCTGAAGTGAAAATTTGGGGTTGGGCTAATCCAAAGGAAGAAATTAAATTGGTTTCAAGCTGGAATAATCAGGAATATAAAGTCGTTGCCAATAATCAGGCGCAATGGGAACTTCACATCAAAACGCCTGAAGTGGGAGGACCTTACACGATTTCTATAAAAGGATACAATGAAGTTATTCTAAAAAACATTTTAATTGGAGAAGTTTGGGTTTGCGCCGGACAATCCAATATGGAAATGTCGGCAAGCTGGGGAATTGACAACGGCGAAGAAGAAATGAAAAACGCGACGAATCCAAACATTCGTTTTTTTACCGTTCCGAAATTAACAGCAACGACACCTCAAAATAATCTTTTAGGGAACTGGACCGAGTCGACTCCGGAAACCATGAAATACTTCAGCGCTATTGGCTATTTTTTTGCCAAACGCTTACGCGAAGATTTAAAAAATGTCCCAATCGGATTAATTTCTTCGAATTGGGGAGGAACTCCGGCGGAAATCTGGATGCCAGAAGAAGTTGTTCAGAATGATCCTCTTTTATTAGAAAATGCTAAAAAACTCAACGAACAAGAATACGGACCAAGACAACCAGGACGTGCCTACAACGCCATGATTTATCCTTTTGTTGGATTTAAAATTGCGGGAACACTTTGGTATCAAGGCGAATCGAATGTGGGTTCTTTGGTTTACGACAAAACATTATCAGCTTTAATCTCTTCTTGGAGAAAAGCCTGGCAGGACGAATTTCCTTTTTATTTCGTCCAAATCGCGCCGTATAAAACCGGAAGTAATAATTTCTCAAATGTTACGGTTAGAAATTCTCAAAGAAAAGTTCTGACTGAAGTTCCTAAAACCGGAATGGTCTTAACTTCTGATATTTCAGATACGATTGATATTCATCCGAAAAATAAAAAATCAGTCGGAATTCGTTTGGCAAATTTGGCTTTGGTAGAAACGTATAAAGTCAATTCTAATTTGGTTAACGGACCACTTTTTAAAGACATTAAAATCGAGAAAAATAAAATCACTGTTTCTTTTGATTACGCTGATGGATTGTATTTCAAGAATAAAATTTCGAATCAGTTTGAAGTAGCTGGAGCCGATGGAAATTTCTTTCCTGCAGAGGCTTCGATAAAAAATAATGAAGTGCTTTTGACAAGCAAGAAAGTTCCAAATCCAGCGAAAGTGAGATTCGCCTGGGGAAATACAATTCAGCCTGACTTGTTTAATAAAGCGAATTTGCCGGCTTCTTGTTTTATTGCGGAGTGAGATTGTAGAACATGGAACATAGAAAATAGAGTAAAGAGGCAAGAGGAAAGAATCAGGAGTAAAGATTTTAGACTTCAGATTTAGATTTTTTGCATATTTTTTTGTCAGACTGAGCGGAGTCGAAGTCCCGCGAAATGTGACACAAAGATTAACACTCAAAGTTTGTCATTGCGAGGAACGAAGCAACCTCACTAACAATTAGCCGCAAGCTTGATTTTGCAAATGAGGTTGCTTCGTTCCTTGCAATGACAAGATTGCGAAAGAAGTTCTTTTAACAACGTTCGCGTGAGGGATAGCAGTGGAAAGCCCACAGCCTGACGAAGGAAGTGCGAGGACTTGAAACGTATAGCCCGACCCGGAGGGACACGCCCAAAATATAAACCACTATCTAACCATGAAAAATAAAAAAATAATAACGATTGGGGTTTTTGCCCTGTTTACTGTTGGAAATATGAATGCACAAAAAAAGCCGTATCTGGATAAAAACAAAACTATTGAACAAAGAATCGATTTGCTTTTGCCTTTGATGACTTTGGAGGAAAAAGTAGGGCAAATGAATCAATATAACGGTTTTTGGGATGTTACTGGGCCGGCTCCAAAAGGCGGTACTGCGGAATTAAAATATGAACATTTAAGAAAAGGTCTAGTTGGTTCAATGCTGACGGTGCGCGGTGTTAAAGAAGTTCGTGCCGTGCAGAAAATTGCTGTCGAAGAAACCCGTTTGGGAATTCCGTTGATTATAGGTTTTGATGTAATACATGGCTATAAAACGTTAAGTCCAATTCCGCTCGCTGAAGCGGCAAGTTGGGATTTAGAAGCGATTAAAAAATCGGCGGCAATTGCAGCGGATGAAGCTTCGGCATCTGGAATTAACTGGACTTTCGGTCCGAATGTCGATGTTGCAAATGATGCGCGTTGGGGACGTGTGATGGAAGGCGCGGGAGAAGATCCGTATTTAGGAAGCAAAGTAGGCTATGCAAGAGTAAAAGGTTTTCAAGGTGAAACTGTTGCTGATTTAGCTAAAGTAAATACTATTGCAGCCTGTGCGAAACACTTTGCTGCTTATGGTTATGTTGAAGCTGGATTGGAATATAATATTGTGGATATCAGCAATTCTAAATTGTATAATTCGGTTTTGCCTCCTTTTGAAGCGACTGTAGAAGCCGGAGTTCGTACGTTTATGAATTCATTTAATACTTTGAATGGTGTTCCCGCAACCGGAAATGCATTTTTACAAAGAGATATTTTAAAAGGAAAATGGAAGTTTGACGGTTTTGTGATTTCGGATTATGCTTCGATTCGAGAAATGATTGCGCACGGTTATGCAAAAGACGAAGCCGATGCAACTGCAAAAGCTGTAAATGCTGGTTCTGATATGGATATGGAATCGTATTTATATGTGGCAAAATTAGTTGATTTAGTAAAATCAGGAAAAGTAAAAGAAGCTTTGGTTGATGATGCCGTTCGCAGAATTCTTCGTGTGAAATTTGAATTAGGATTATTTGACGATCCATACCGATATTGTGATGAAAAACGTGAAAAAGCTACGATTGGAAACAAAGCCAATAATGACGGTGTCTTAGACATGGCTAAGAAGTCGATTGTTTTACTGAAAAACGATAAAAATTTGCTTCCGCTAAAAAAATCAGGACAAAAAATTGCTTTGATTGGTGCTTTGGCAAATGATAAAAACAGTCCATTAGGAAGCTGGAGAATTGCAGCAGATGATAATACTGCGGTTTCGGTTTTGGAAGGTATGCAGCAATACAAAGACAATCAATTGATTTTTGAAAAAGGAGTTGATTTACTAAAACAAAAAGCAACTTTTTTAACTGAAACGGTTTTCAATACAACAGATAAAAGTGGTTTTGAGGCTGCAAAAACGGCTGCAAAAAATGCTGATGTTGTCGTAATGGTTTTAGGAGAATACGGTTTCCAAAGTGGAGAGGGAAGAAGTAGGACTGATTTGAATTTGCCAGGTTTACAGCAAGAATTATTAGAGGAAATTTACAAAGTGAATCCGAATGTGGTTTTGGTTTTAAATAATGGTCGTCCGTTGAGTATTCCGTGGGCAGCTGAAAATGTTCCAGCAATTGTAGAAGCCTGGCAGTTAGGAACTCAAACCGGAAATGCTGTGGCGCAGGTTTTATACGGGGATTATAATCCGAGTGGAAAATTGCCAATGTCGTTTCCTAGAAATGTGGGACAGGTTCCAATTTATTACAACAAATACAGTACAGGAAGACCTATTGATAGTGATAAGAATGTGTTTTGGTCGCATTATATGGATGTGGAGAAAACGCCTCAGTTTCCGTTTGGATTTGGTTTGAGTTATACTAAATTCGATTATAAAAATCTGAAAATAAACAAAACCTCTTTTGCAAAAGGAGAAAAAGTTGAGGTTACTGTTGAGATAACCAACTCAGGAAATTATGACGGAAAAGAAGTGGTACAATTGTACATTCATGATGAGTTCGCCAGTATCGTTCGCCCAATTAAAGAATTAAAAGGCTTCGAATTAGTAAACCTGAAAAAAGGCGAAACTAAAACGGTAACTTTTACTTTAACGGATAAAGAACTTGGTTTTTATGATAACGAAGGGAAATATTTAGTTGAAGAAGGAACTTTTAAAATTATGGTTGGAGGAAGTTCTGATAAAGGTTTGGAGAGTGGTTTTGAAATAAAAGGCTAAAAAAATTAATCTCGCAAAGGCGCAGAGTCGCAAAGTTTTTTTTGAATAGCCTCCAGTTTTAACAGGAGGTTTAAGATTTAAGTTTATAAAGGCTTTAGCCAAACTTTTACTAGTTTGGCTAAAGCCTTTATAGTTCGTTTATATTTCATCCAACTAAAGCTGTACGCTATTGAAAACTTAAAACTCAAAGAAAATCAAAAAAACTTTGCGAGTCTGCGCCTTTGCGAGATTAAAAAAAAGCAGCTTTATTTATTACTTTTTTTTACCTTTAAAACCTATTAAACTACAATCTTTAAACTAAAATAATGAAATATAACAGATGTGGAAAAAGCGGGTTATTGTTGCCTGAAATTTCTTTAGGATTATGGCATAACTTCGGATCGGTAGATAATTTTGATAATGCCGAAAGTATCGCTGTGGAAGCTTTTGATAAAGGAATTACCCATTTTGATTTAGCTAATAATTACGGACCTGTTCCAGGTTCTGCCGAAACTAATTTTGGTAAAATCCTGTGGCATAATTTTCAGGGAAATTTGCGTGATGAAATCATAATTTCAACCAAAGCCGGCTACACAATGTGGGATGGACCTTACGGGGACTGGGGTTCAAGAAAATATTTATTGTCCAGTTTAGACCAGAGTTTAAAAAGAATGAAAGTCGATTATGTCGATATTTTTTATTCGCACCGCCCAGATCCAGAAACTCCTATTGAAGAAACGATGATGGCTTTGGATTACGCCGTTAGAAGTGGAAAAGCTCTTTATGTTGGAATCAGTAATTATTCGGCTGAGCAGACTCGTGTTGCGGTTGATGTTTTGAAACAATTGGGAACGCCGTGTTTAATTCATCAAGCTAAATATTCAATGCTACAGCGTTGGGTTGAAGACGGTTTACTTGACGTTTTAGAAGAAAAGGGAGTAGGGTGTATTGCATTTTCGCCTTTGGCACAAGGACTTTTGACGGATAAATACCTAAACGGAATTCCGGAAAATTCAAGAGCGCACAATCCAAATGGGCATTTGAAAGAAGATGAGGTTACCGCAGAAAGAATTCAGAAATTGATCCAATTGAATGAAATTGCTAAAAATAGAAATCAATCTTTGGCACAGATGGCCTTGGCGTGGTTGCAAAAAGACAAACGAATTACTTCAGTTTTAATTGGGGCAAGTTCTGTAAAACAATTATGTAATAATATTGATTGTTTGCAAAATACGGAGTTTACAACAGATGAATTGAATGCGATTGAGAAGATATTAGCATAACAATTTTTAGGTATGCATAATCGTAGAGACGCACTGCTGTGCGGCTCTACGGTAAAAAAGGACTTATTTTTTCAATTCCATATTGTATTTCTTCACAATCTCCAAAGTCGATTTATCCGAAGAAAAAACCGAATTCAATCCTTGTGGTTCTTGTGGCGGATCTGTTGTTAAAGGATCTCCGGGACTCCATTTTCCACTTTCATTTATAGCTTTTCCTTCGCCGCCAAATCCCCAGAAATTGGCGCCTTGCAACGGTCCATTGTTTTTAACGCTTTCAGCAACTCTTCCAAAAATATAATTGTAGAAAACATCTCTGTTTGCAACTGATGCTGTTGGTAATAAACTTTCGTTTTCCCTTCCCAAACCAAATTCTTCGATAATTATGGGACGTTTTAGATGATTGGCAACAGCCACATGTTTGTCAATATATTTTCCGGCATTTTCTAAAGTTGTTGGTAACGTTTTTTCAGCATCATCTGCTTTAAACCAATTCCAGTTTTTCGGCCAAATGTGCATGGTCAAATAGTCAATATTCGGATTTTGGTGCGTTCTTTCAAAAATTTCAATGATATCATTCGAACTGTTCAATCCTTCAGAACCTGTAGAAATCAAATGATTTTTGTCTAAACTGTCCATTAAATTCACAATATTGTTTAGCCAAACCGTAAATTTTGCTTCATTTTCAACTGTAAAAAGTCTCGGTTCATTTCCAACCTGCCAAGCCATAATGGTATTGTCATCTGTATATTTTTTATGAGAATAGGCATTTGTTCTTCCCATAATAAATTTCACATGATTTTCTAAAGCCTGCATACAAGGTTCACAACTGTGAAATTGTTCTGTATACGCCATAAACTGAGGCCAGGTATTAGGTGCAATTCCAGGAACCGGAACCGGGCCTTTGCCGTTCCATTCCAAATATTGCGACATTCCGCCAGACCATTCCCAGTTATTTGTCAAATATAAAACGGCATACATTTTACGTTTACGCATTTCGTTCATCAGGAAATCCAATCCATCAAGCAAATCTTCATCGTATTTTCCTTGTTCATATTGCAACGCAGGACGAACCGTAAAATCGTATTTTCCGCCATCGCCACCTACTAAAATTCGGAGATTGTCAATGCCGTTTTTTTGCATTAAATCGAGTTCTCGTAGCAATCTTTTTCGGTCGCCAATTTTTTTAGAAGCCAGTAAACTTCCGTACCAATAATTCGTTCCAATGTATGCGTACGGTTTGTCGCCTTTGTAAAATTGCGTTCCTTTCACCGTAATTCTTTCCTGCGCCTGACAAGCAATTGTGGAGAATATTATTGCAAAAGAAAGGGTTTTTAAAAATCTGTTTTTCATATCATATTTTTTAGGAGCTAATCCTGCTATTCGTTTCAATCTTTTGTGCCGAACCCCGGCACAAAAGGATTTCCACTCCTATCAGGGCTAGGGGTTTACGGTTTTTAAGATGGTTTTTGTTTCTTTAATTTTATTTATAGACTCCTATTCCATGGAGT
>NZ_JADKPT010000015.1 GCF_015351595.1 Flavobacterium sp. LC2016-12
GGTTTTTGGTTTTGTAAAATCGGCAGTTATGTGGAAGCCCCGATAGCCATCGGGGGTCGTCGCTTTTCTTTTTAAAAACCCTTCCCGATTTATCGTGAGGGGTTTTTTGTTTTAATTCTGTTTGTGTTTTTTTACCGCAAAGAACGCAAAGGTTGTTTTCTTGTGCGTTTAGGGTTGACTTTATTTAGGTCGTAAAGCTGTTCATTGCGAACTTTGCGTATCTCTTTGTGTTCTTTGCGGTTAAATAGCAGTACGATATAAAAGTTTCTTTTGAAAACGTTACTTCTTATCTAGCCTATTTTGAAGTGTAACCCGTCTATCGCAAAAGATACAAAGGACAGCCCGACCCGGAGGGAAACGCCCAGATTCTCGAATTAACTTTCCTGGGCTATTCTGATCTTAAATTTTATATATTTGTTGTGTTATCACTATTGCCCAAAACTTCAATAAACACAAAAAATGAAAAATATTTTTCGTACAGAAGATTGTCATGAATTCGAAAACAGAATTAATCACCTTACATCGGAATCAAAAGCACTTTGGGGTAAAATGAGTGTTGCTCAAATGCTGGCTCATTGCAATGTCACATATGAAATGGTATATGAAGATATTCACCCGAAACCTAATATTTTTATGAAACTTATTTTAAAAGTATTAGTTAAAAAGAATGTAGTTAACGAAACTCCCTATCCTCGAAATAATCAGACTGCACCACAGTTTATTATTAAGGATAACAGGAATTTTGATATAGAAAAAGAGAGACTGATTTCTTATCTCAATAAAACTCAGGCTTTAGGTGAGAATGAATTTGAAGGCAAAGAATCTCACTCTTTTGGAAAATTAAGCGCATTGGAATGGAATAATATGTTTGCTAAACATCTGAATCATCACTTAAATCAATTTGGAGTGTAAGTTTAAAAAGTTAATTATGAATAGATTAATTGTAGTTTTTTTCCTGTTTTTCGGATTATGCTCAAATGCACAACAACAGGAAGTTCAGAAAACCATAGAATACTTTTTTGAGGGATTTCATCAAAAAGATACAACTAAATTAAAGTCGGTTTGTGCTGATACTATTATTCTTCAGTCGATAAGTGAAAGTGTGATAAAGGGCAATAAATTATCTGACGAGACTGCCAAAGAATTTTATAAATCCATCGCTTCAATTCCGTCAAGCATGAAATTTCAAGAGAAAATTTTAAGCTATACTATTCAAATTGATGGAACGATGGCGCATGTTTGGGCACCTTATGAATTTTATCTAAATGATAAATTAAGTCATACCGGTGTCAATACTTTTACTTTATTTAAGGAAAAAGATTCCTGGAAAATTATTTACCTCATTGATACTAGAAGGAAATAATCTTGTATTATGCCACATAAGTTGCATAATAAAGACAAATATCTGCGAGTACACATTCCTCACATTTTGGTTTTGGTCTGCAGGTTTCTCTTCCTAAAAAAGATATCGCCATTCCAATTTCGGACCAAATTGATTTTGGCAGCACTTGCATAAGTTCTTTTTCAACTTTAATCCCATCCTTAAATTCTTTTATAATTCCGATTCTTGGAGCTACTCTAATCACATGAAGATCAGCTATTATTCCTTCTGCTGGCTTATGGGTTTCTCTTAATATGACATTTGCTGATTTCCTGCCAATTCCTTTAAGGCTCGTTAATTCCTTCATATTTAAAGAAATATTTTTGTCTTCTTTAAGTGTTTTTGCAATTTCTAAAATCCATTGTGTTTTTGTTGGATAATTTCGAACTTTACTGAGGTAAGGTATTAAAGTTTCAGAATCTGTCTGTGACAAACTTTTTAGAGTGGGAAATCTTTCAAATAAAGATGGGGCAATTTTATTAATATTGGCATCTGAATCTTGTGCTGATAAAATTACCATGACCATCAACTGATAGGTATTTTGATATTCAAGAGGATGTCTCTTTCCTTTGTATTTTTCCAGAATGGGCTGAAGTTTCAATTCCCAATCTGATGTTTCTCCAAATAAATTCATGTTGTATTTCTTTAGATTTAAATAGAAAGTATATAACTCTCACAAAATTAGCTACTTTTAATGAAACTGATGATTTTATTTATCACATTTTGATTTCCTAAAATTTTTCTGTGTCCTAAACCATCAGTTAAAAATAGTAATCCCTTTTCTAAGTTTTTATGAATATGAATTCCTGCTTTTACCGAAACTTCCGGGTCATCATTATCATGTATTACTAAAATTGGAATTTGTACTTTTTGAGCCGCTTTATAAGCTGAAAAATCATCCATTTTAACCTCGTATTTTTCTTCAAAATAATCACGGAGCTTTATACTCATTTCGGGTTTTAAGCCTAATTTAGAAGTAAATTCATCGAGAATATCCTGGACAATATCACCACTTCCGATTATAATCGCTTTTTCCACTTTTAGACCATCTTTAATAGCATTCAAAACTGACATTCCTCCCAGAGAATGACCAATTGCAATGTCAAAAGGGCCAAATTGTTTTTCAATTTCTAATATTGAATGAATGAATTCGGACATTATAGTTGTTGTTCCTTGTGACTTACCATGCGCTGGAGCATCAAAACTAATAATAGAATATCCAACTTTTAGTAATGAATCTGCTATTTTGAATAATTGTGTACCTCTGCCTGACCAACCATGAACTAACAATATTTTTTGCTCACTTGTTCCATATTCATATGTGATTATATTTTTTCCAATAGCAGCAACATTGATTGTCTTTTTGATACTTTTAGTATCCATCTCAAGCTCTCGTTTGGGAACTTTATGTTTTATAGGAGTTGTAAATAGTTTTGCAGCATAGGTTGTTGCTAATTTAGTGGATATAAAAGCACATAATTTAGCAGATAGAATTATAAGCTGTGGAATTTTTAATGATTTAGTAGGATTAGTTTCCTTTTTTGCCATATTAATAATTTTTTTATGAGGGCTAGATGTTGCTTATTTTTTCCTAAATTTAGGAAACATAAATGTAGTACAATAAATAGATGTTTATAAATTTCTAAAATGGAAATATTTCATATCAGTGCAGAATGTTATCCAATGGCAAAAGTTGGCGGTCTGGCCGATGTTGTTGGAGCTTTACCAAAATATCAGACAAATGCTGGTCATCAGGTTCGAGTAGTTGTTCCTTGTTATGATACAAAGTTTAAAAAGGAAAATGATTTTGAATGCGTTCATTGGGGAAATGTAAAGCTGGGGAATTTCGATTTTCCGTTTAGCGTTTTAAAAGAAACTACGAATAAATTAGGTTACGAACTATATCTGATCGTAATAAAAGAATTATTTGATAGACCAAATGTATATGGATATGAAGATGATATCGAAAGATTCTTATCTTTTCAAATAGCAACTTTGAATTGGATTACCGCCCGTCAAACCGTTCCGAACGTAATTAATTGTCACGATCATCATACGGGATTGATTCCGTTTATGATTAAATATGCCTATAAATATCAAACGTTAAGAAGTATAAAAACTGTTATTACAATTCATAATGGTTTATATCAAGGTTGGTTTGACTTTGATAAATTGCATTATTTACCTGAGTTTGATTTAATTCATGTTGGCTTTTTAGAATGGAATAATTCACTTAATTCATTGGCTGTTGGAGTAAAATGTGCCCATGCTGCTACAACAGTGTCTCCTAGTTATTTGAATGAAATAAATATTGCTGCAAATGGTTTAGAAGATTTATTTAAATCGGTTAGAAGTAAATCCAAAGGAATCTTAAATGGTATTGATTTCGAAGTTTGGGACCCTTCAAAAGATCAAATGATTGCCGGAAATTATACAATCGAAAATTTTCAATCCGGAAAGAAGGCAAATAAAGAAAAGTTGTGCGAGCAGTTTGAATTAGATCCAACAAAACCATTGTTTAGTTTTATAGGACGTTTATTTGAAGAAAAAGGTGGAGATTTATTACCTCAGGCAGCTGCTTTAGCCTTATCTGAAAATTTTGAGAATATCAATATATTGATTTTAGGATCGGGAAATGCTCTAATTGAAGAACAGTTGGTGCAACTCCGAAATGATTATAAAGGAAATTACAATGTTTTTATAGGTTATAATGAGGAATTAGCTCATTTAATATATGCAGGTTCAGATTATATTGTAATGCCTTCAAGAGTAGAACCTTGTGGATTAAATCAAATGTATGCATTACGATATGGCACAGTTCCAATTGTTAGAAGGACTGGGGGGTTACGAGATACGGTAATTGATTTTGGTGACAATGGAAATGGAATTTGCCATGATCAGGCTTCGGTTGGAGATATTTGTTATTCTATAAATCGTGCGGTAAAATTGTACGACGATAAAATAAATTTCAATGAAATTATAAAAAAGGGAATGGCAACAGATCATTCCTGGGAAAGAGTTTGCCAAGAATATATTGAGATATACAACCTAATAATTGAGAAAAATGAAATTTAAAAAGAAAAATGTAGTTGCTATTATTTTAGGAGGAGGACAAGGATCACGTTTGTTTCCATTAACAGAAACAAGATCTAAACCAGCGGTACCAATTGGTGGAAAATACCGATTAGTTGATATTCCTATTTCAAATTGTATAAATTCTGATATTTTTAAAATATTTGTTTTGACACAGTTTAACTCGGCATCATTAAACGCACATATCAAAAACACTTTCAATTTCAGTATTTTCAGTCAATCATTTGTTGATATTTTAGCAGCAGAGCAAACTCCGGATAATCCAACATGGTTCCAGGGAACGGCGGATGCTGTTCGACAATGTATGTCACATTTTTTAAAACATGAATTTGATCATGCTTTGATTTTATCTGGGGATCAATTGTATCAAATGGATTTTAACGAAATGTTGGAAGCGCATATAGCGGCAGATGCAGAAATCTCAATAGCTACTTTACCGGTAAATGCTAAAGATGCACCCGAATTTGGAATTCTTAAAACGAATCACGAAAGTTGTATTGAAGCTTTTATTGAGAAACCTGACGCTTCTTTATTACCTCAATGGGAATCTGATGTAAGTGAGCAAATGCAGGAAAAAGGAAAAAAATATTTGGCCTCAATGGGAATTTATATTTTTAACCGACGATTATTAGAAGACTTAATGGCCGATCCTCATACGAAAGATTTCGGAAAAGAAATTATTCCGCAGGCTGTCGGAAAACATAAAATTCTTAGTTATCAGTATGAAGGATATTGGACAGATATTGGAAATATAGAATCGTTTTTTGAAGCTAATATTGGATTAACAGCTGATATTCCGGAATTTAATCTGTTTGATAATGATAATAAAATTTTTACCAGACCAAGATTACTTCCTCCATCTAAATTTAGAAATTCGATTATCAACCAATCTCTAATTTCTGAAGGATGTATTATCAATGCTAAAGAAATCAAAAGTTCTGTTATTGGAATTCGTTCCAGAATTGGAGCAGGAACTGTACTTGAAAATTGTTATGTAATGGGTAACGATTTTTATCAGGACTTAGATGAACTTAATCACGAAGTAAGTGTCAATAAAATTCATGTTGGAATTGGTGAAAACTGCTTTATTCAAAATGCTCTGGTAGACAAAAATGTACGTATTGGAAACAATGTTCATATTAGTGGAGGTAAGCATTTAGATAATTTTACTAATGAATTATATAGCATCAAAGATGGTATTGTTGTTATTAAAAAAGGTGCCATTTTATCAGATAATTTCAGAATTGAATAAGAATTTTTAAATTAATTATTGCCTTAAAAACCAAATATGTCTAAAGTAATCACGCATTCTCTATTTACTGATTTTGATATCGATTTATTCAAAGCAGGAAAACACTTCAAATTATATGAAAAGTTAGGAGCGCATTTAGTTGAAGTTAATGGAGTAAAAGGTGTTTATTTTGCCGTTTGGGCTCCAACGGCCCAATCCGTTTCTGTTGTAGGTGATTTTAATTATTGGACAGGAAATGAACATCAATTACAAGTGCGCTGGGATTCTTCAGGTATTTGGGAAGGCTTTATTCCTGATATTACAAAAGGTGCATTATACAAGTACAAGATTCAATCAAACATAAATGGAATTGTAACTGAAAAAGCAGATCCATTTGCTTTATATTGTGAAAAGCCGCCTCACACAGCTTCTGTTGTCTGGGATTTAGATTATAAATGGAAAGATGAA
This sequence comes from Flavobacterium sp. LC2016-12, assembly GCF_015351595.1. Taxonomy (GTDB): domain Bacteria; phylum Bacteroidota; class Bacteroidia; order Flavobacteriales; family Flavobacteriaceae; genus Flavobacterium. The sequence continues at coordinate 6,174 of NZ_JADKPT010000015.1, forward strand.
AACTGGATGCAATCCCGCCAAAATCATAATGGTTTAGATAAACCTTATTCTGTTTATGAAGTGCATTTAGGTTCCTGGAAACGTGGTGAGCATAATAGATTTTTGACGTACTTAGAGTTAGCAGATGATTTAGTGGATTATGTGAAAGAAACCGGATTTACACACGTAGAATTTATGCCGATTATGGAGTATCCTTATGATCCCTCGTGGGGATATCAGCTGACAGGATATTTTGCACCTACTTCTCGTTTTGGAAAACCGCAAGACTTCATGGTTTTAGTTGATAAACTGCATCAGGCTGGTATTGGCGTAATTTTAGACTGGGTTCCATCTCATTTTCCAGATGATGCACATGGTTTAGGTTTTTTTGATGGATCACATTTATACGAACATCCTGATCGCCGAAAAGGGTATCACCCAGATTGGAAAAGTTTGGTTTTTAATTATGGACGAAATGAAGTTCGTGCATTCTTAATTAGCAATGCGGTTTTTTGGCTAAATCATTATCATGCAGATGGATTACGAGTTGATGCTGTTGCTTCAATGCTTTATCTTGATTATTCGAGAGAAGAAGGCGAGTGGGAACCGAATATTTACGGAGGAAGAGAAAATCTGGATACCATAAGTTTTCTTAAAGAATTTAATGAAGTAATTTATGCTAATTTTAATGGCGTTCAAACTATTGCAGAAGAAAGTACTTCTTTTCCAATGGTTTCAAGACCAACTTTTACAGGAGGTTTGGGTTTTGGAATGAAATGGATGATGGGCTGGATGCACGATACTTTAAAATATTTTCAAAAAGAAACAATTTATAGAAAATACCATCAGAACGACTTAACTTTTTCGATGACATATGCTTTTACGGAAAATTTTATGCTTCCGTTTTCGCATGACGAAGTTGTATATGGTAAAAAATCTATTGCCAATAAAATGCCCGGAGACGAATGGCAGAAATTTGCCAATTTAAGACTTTTATACGGTTACATGTTTACACATCCCGGAACCAAATTACTATTTATGGGTTCTGAGTTCGGACAGAGTGATGAATGGAATTTCGAAAAAAGTTTAGATTGGCATTTACTTCAATATGATTATCATTCTGGTGTAAAAAGAATAATTACAGATTTGAATCAACTATATAAATCTCAACCTGCATTATATGAAAAACAATTTACAGGTGAAGGTTTTGAATGGATCAATTATTCCGATCATCAAAATGCCGTTTTATCTTACATCCGAAAAGGAAATAATGCCAAAGAAAATTTAGTCATTGTGGGGAATTTTACACCAGTTATTCGTGAGAATTATAGAATTGGTATTTCACAAAAAGGTAAATTAATTGAGATTTTCAATACAGATGCTACTATTTATGGTGGAAGCGGCATTGCAAATTCAGGCAATTTAAAAATTGAATCTTCACCTTACGATGGCAGAGATTATTCCGTAGAATTAACATTGCCTCCGTTGAGTGTGACTGTTTATTCGTTTGGATAAAATTTCTGTGTTAATTTTCAGAATATCATTTTGTCATTTTTTGATTCTAATATTACCGAATTGTTGATTTTTTGAGATGTAATTTGTTAGTCAGACAGAAAAAACGTTTTCGTGAATAAACCTCATATTCATAGGGCTTTATGTAGTTTTTTTGTATGTTTGGAATAGCGATATAGTTAGATTAATTAATTTCATTAGCGATATGATTACAAATACATCATTAGAATATAAAGGCGATTTATATCCATCAAAAATTGTCTCGTATGAACATGAGGGCGATTCTATTTTCTTTCATACAGATAATAAAGTAATCTTAAAAGTCACTATTCTTAGAGACAGTTTAATTCGATTTCGTTTCACTACCAAAGGTTATTTCAGTAATGACTTTTCGTATGCAATTGATAAAACTCAGCTTCACGGTTATAATTTTCTGGAACTTACCGAAGAAGAAACTTATTTTTTGATAAGAACCAGTAAAGTAAAATGCAAAATTCAAAAAGCAGATCTTCGTTTATCCATTTATGATTTAAGTGATCTTTTAATTCTGGAAGATGAGCTTGGTTTTCATTGGGAGGAAAGCTATGAATATGGTGGAAATATTGTAAAAATGAGTAAATCTTCTAAAGATGGAGAATGTTTTTACGGTCTTGGTGATAAGGCAACTCAAATGAATCTTAAAGGTAAAAGACTTGAAAATTTTGCTACAGATCAATATGCTTTTCAAAAAGAACAAGATCCATTATACAAAGTAGTTCCTTTTTATATTGGTCTACATAATAAACAATCGTACGGGATATTTTTTGACAATACCTTTAGAACCTTTTTTGATTTTTGCCAGGAAAGACGAAATGTTGCCAGTTTTTGGGCTGAAGGAGGGGAAATGAACTATTATTTCATTTACGGTCCGCAAATGCAGGATGTTGTTACGACTTATACTGACTTAACAGGTAAACCTGAATTACCGCCTTTATGGGTTTTGGGTTATCATCAATGTAAATGGAGTTATTATCCGGAAAGTAAGGTAAAAGAAATTACTTCAAAGTTTAGAGAGCTTAAAATTCCATGTGATGCCATTTATTTGGATATTGATTATATGGAAGGCTTTCGATGTTTTACCTGGAATAAAGAATATTTTCCTGATCCGAAAAAAATGGTGGCTGAATTAGCCGAGGATGGTTTCAAAACAGTTGTCATCATCGATCCCGGAATTAAAATTGATAAAGATTATTGGGTTTATCAGGAAGCTTTAGAAAAAGATTATTTCTGCAAAAGAGCTGATGGACCTTATATGAAAGGTAAAGTTTGGCCGGGAGAATGTAATTTTCCTGATTATACAAATCCCGTAGTTAGAGAATGGTGGGCAGGATTATTTAAAGAATTAATTTCAGATATTGGCGTAAAAGGAGTTTGGAACGATATGAACGAACCTGCCGTGATGGAGGTTCCGAATAAGACTTTCCCAATGGATGTTCGTCACGTTTACGATGGAAATCCTTGTAGTCATAGAAAAGCCCATAATATCTACGGTACACAAATGGCGAGAGCCACGTATCATGGCGTAAAACGCTTTGTATACCCTAAGCGACCTTTTGTTATTACCAGATCTGCTTACTCGGGTGCACAGCGTTATACATCGTCATGGACAGGTGATAATGTCGCCACCTGGGAACATTTATGGATTGCAAATATTCAGGTTCAGAGAATGTGTATTTCAGGAATGGGCTTCACTGGTTCGGATATTGGAGGTTTTGCAGAACAGCCAACAGGAGAATTATATGCACGTTGGATTCAGTTAGGTGTTTTTCATCCTTTCTGCAGAACACATTCTTCAGGCGATCATGGAAATCAGGAACCTTGGGCTTTTGATGAAGATGTGATCGATATTACGAGAAAATTTGTGAGTCTCCGTTATCAATTATTACCTTACTTATATACCATGTTTTGGCAATATATTGAAGAAGGTGTTCCCATGTTAAAACCTCTTGTTTATTATGATCAGGAAGATATTCAAACTCATTATCGTAATGACGAATTTATCTTCGGAAATCAAATTTTAGTTTGTCCTATTCTTGAACCTAATGCTGTAGGTAGACGTATGTATATTCCACGAGGGGAGTGGTATAACTATTGGACTAATGAATTCTCGATAGGAGGAAGAGAAGTTTGGGTTGATACTAAATTTGATGAAATTCCAGTCTTTGTAAAAGCAGGAGCTATTATTCCAAAATACCCGGTTCAGCAATTTGTTGGTGAACTTGAATTTGATGAATTGACACTTGATTTATACTTCAAAATTGGTAAGGAGCAATCTTTTGTATACGAAGATGCGCAAGATGGTTATGACTATAAAAAAGGTCGTTACAGTTATTTATCTTTTAGAACTATAGGAAAAGAAAAAGAACTTATTATTCAGTTACACAAAGAAGGTAAATATGATACGCCATATAGCAAATATAAAATCAACTTAATTGGATTGCCGTTTAAAGTTATGGAAATCGAAATCGATAATGAAAAAGTGGACTTTGATAAAGTTATATTTGAATCAAGTCATGTATTGCTCGTTGATAAAGGTTTTAATGAACTTCATATAATTGGTGAATGATAAAATTATGATATGTTTTAATTTAATTGTGTAAAAATTTCAGAATATAATATTTGTATTTTTACTTTGTATTTTAAAATTTAAGAATAATGAAAAAGTTTTTACCAATAGGGATCTTCGTAGCACTAATAGTTTGCGCATGTGCCACAAATCCAATTACAGGAAAGCAAAATTTAAATTTTGTTTCGAATAGCGAATTATTTCCAACTTCGTTTCAACAATATAATGCTTTTATAGCTGAAAATAAAGTGATAACAGGTACTGCTGACGCTAAGCGAGTTGACCTTGTTGGTAGTAAAATTAAAGCAGCAGCCGAAAGATATTTAACCTATTTAGGTCAAACCCAATATTTGAAAGATTATCGTTGGGAGTATAAACTTGTTGATAATAAAGAGGTAAATGCGTGGTGTTTGCCTGGAGGTAAAATTGTCGTTTATTCCGGAATTTTACCCGTTACACAAAATGAATCAGGATTAGCAACGGTTATGGGACATGAAGTTTCTCACGCATTGGCGAATCATGGAGCACAAAGAATGTCTGCTGCGCAATTACAACAAATCGGAGGTGTAGCTCTAGATGCTGCAACAAGCAATAAGTCTGAATCTACCAGATCAATATTTTCTCAGGCTTACGGAATTGGTTCAGAAGTAGGAGTAATGCTTCCTTTTAGCAGAAGTAATGAAAGTGAGGCTGATAAAATTGGTTTAACATTGATGGCAATTGCAGGTTACAATCCTGATGATGCCATTGCCTTTTGGAGTAGAATGTCTGCGAAATCAGGAGCTGGAGGAACTCCTGAATTTATGAGCACTCACCCTTCTGATGCAACAAGAATTGCTAATTTAAAATCACTTATTCCACAGGCGAAAGAAATAGCTCTTAAAGTTGGAACTATCAGATAACTTTTTACCTTAATAAATAACTAAAGCTATTCTTTCAGAGTAGCTTTTTTTATGTACTCTATTTTTTAAAGTTGTTGATTTAATAATACAGGATTTGAAGAAAATTCATTTGATTATGATAAAAAATAGATAAATTCGTAGCGCATTAACAAAACCATTTCTATGAAAAACCTACAAAAAGGAGATAAAAAATTATTAAATGCCTGGGCATTTTATGATTGGGCAAATTCAGTTTATACACTAACTATTGCTTCTGCAGTATTTCCTATTTTTTACGAAGCCTTATTCTCAAAGGACAATCATTACATTGATGTTTTTGGAATGCATTTAAAAAATACAGCTTTAATTAGTTTTATAACTGCTTTTGCCTTTTTAGTAGTTTCATTTATATCGCCGCTATTGTCAGGAATTGCAGATTATGTGGGGAATAAAAAGTCATTCATGAAATTTTTCTGCTATTTGGGAGCTTTGTCTTGCATGGGATTATATTGGTTTGATCTCGATAATATCTATATCGGATTAGCTTTTTATTTCTTGGGACTGATCGGATATTGGGGAAGCTTGGTTTTTTACAATTCCTATTTGCCGGATATTGCTTTTGAAGACCAACAAGACAGAATTAGTGCAAAAGGATATTCGTTAGGTTATATTGGAAGTGTGATTTTATTGATTATCAACTTAGCCATGATCATGAAGCCAAAACTTTTTGGAATTACCGGCACTGATGGCGAAGCTGCAATAAAAGCAATGAGATATTCTTTTATTATGGTAGGAGTTTGGTGGATTTTATTCAGTCAATATACTTATTATTATTTACCAAAAGGAAGTAAAGAAAATGGCCAAAAATTAACGAATGATGTGATTTTTAACGGTTTTAGAGAATTGAAAAAAGTTTGGGCTTTGTTACAGGATAATATTCCATTAAAAAGATATTTGGGTGGTTTTTTTGTTTCAAGTATGGCGGTACAAACCGTGATGCTTGTAGCTACCTATTTTGGAGCGCAGGAAATTCAATGGTCAACAAAAGAAGAAGGTACGATTGGTTTGATCATTTGTATTTTAATTATACAATTAGTTGCAGTTGTTGGAGCCATTCTTACATCAAGAGCTTCTGCTAAATTTGGAAATATTCCCACTTTAATTGTTATAAATATTATTTGGGCAATATTCTGTGCATTAGCATTTTTTATAACATTGCCAATACATTTTTACGTTATGGCGACCGTTGCAGGATTTGTAATGGGAGGAATTCAGGCTTTATCGCGTTCTACCTATTCAAAATTATTGCCTGAGACAGAAGATACAGCTTCTTTTTTCAGCTTTTATGATGTTGCAGAAAAAATCGGAATTGTAATTGGAATGTGTGTTTACGGAATAATAGATCAAATAACCGGAAGTCCGCGTGCAGCAATTGTAATTTTAGGAGTTTTCTTTGTTACTGCCATTTTCCTATTGAGAAGAGTTCGTAAAAAAGGCGCTATAAATTAATGTAGCGCCTTTGATAGATTATTTTAAAGAAATTTTTTATTTGATTGATGATGATTTTTTTGAATCTCTTCATTAATGAGATTTATCTGTCACAAATAATTATGCTTTTGAAATATTTCCTGAACCAGAAACTTTTACATCTCGTTTCTCAGGATTTCCTGTGTATTTAATATCGCCTGATCCAGAAACTCTCGCTGTTAAACTTTCGCTACAGTTTACTTTACTGTCCCCTGATCCGGAAACATTAACATCAACTTTTTTTGATTTTAGTTCGGCAGCATCGATATCGCCAGAACCAGAAAGTTTTGTTGTAAAGCTATCGGCTGATCCTTTCAAACGTACATTTCCAGAACCACTTAAATTAAGTTCTAAAGTATTTGAATCTACTGCCAGGTTAAAATTTCCTGAACCAGAAAGTCTTGCTAAAAATTTATCATTTTTGATCGCGTCTTTTGATTGAATATCACCAGAGCCAGATAAACTTAGTTCAGAAATTTTCTCAAACGGTACTGTTACCTGAACTTTTTTACCCATACCAGAACGGATATTAGTGTTTTTCTTTACCTGAATTTTAAGTGTGTTATCTTCAACTTCAACCACAATAACATTCAATATGTTTTCTTCACCTTTTATTGTAATTTTACCTTCTTTTCCGGCAACTAAATCAACATCAAAAGAACCGGAAACTTTTATAGCATCGTAATCGGCTGTATTTCTTGTTTGGGTTACTACTTTTCCATTTCCATCAACTCTGTTATTTGAAGATTGTGCATTTGAGACAAAACTTGCTAAAAATGCGCTGCAAACTAATAATTGAACTGCTTTTTTCATTTTTTTGATTTTTTAGGTTTATTGTTTTTTGATGAGTGTTACGTTTCCGTAATTAGAATTTATTGATATTTTATTTTGACCTTTTTTCTTATTGAATCCACTGATTCTTTTGGAAGTATTTTTGCTTTCTGTAACAGATACCTCTAAAGAGTTATCACTTTTAACATTTCCATATTTTGTATTAATATCAAAATCAAAAGCATAGTTTGTATCGTATCCCAAAGAAACATCGGTATAACCCGAAGTGATATTTACATTATTGGCTTTACTTGTTATCGTAGAAACATTTATTTTACTGTAATTCGCATCAACATTTATGCTGTTTGAGATTTCAGCAATGGAAATAGTAAGATAGTTTCCAGAACCCGAAAAGGAATTTAATTTCTGAAATTTTAAAGTTCCGTAGTTACAGTCGTATTTGATATTTTGTCCATCAGAAACAATCAAATCAGTATAATTAGTATCAAGATTCAAATTACCAGAATCATTGATTTTTAAACCTGAATATCGGGCTTCAATTGTTCCGTTTTTAATATAATCAATCGTAGAATTTTGACAATATTCAATCTGAAATCTATTATTAGTATTGTTTAATTTTCCGGCGGTAACTTTTCCATATTTGCAGGTAATATCCGAAGCGCCTTCTAAACTAAGAACGTTAATGTTACCGTATTTATTCATCAGTTTTACAGTTCCGTTTTTTGGAATTTTTATCACATAATTAATCTCAAAACTATTATTGCTCCCTTTGCTTTTTATGGAAGAGCTACCAAGTTTAGTTATAGCGGTAACCATAGATTTCAAAGCAGTAATATCTACATCAATACCGTTTAGTCTTTCATTTACCCAATTTTCATTAGGTCCGGTAACTTTAATTGTGATATCAAAATCAATTTTATCTTCATCCCAGGTTGAGACTGATATGTTTCCATATTTATTGTCGACATCAATTCCTGCATTTGAATTGACGATATAAGTTTTTTTTATGTTTTTTTGTTTTGAAATAAAAGTATCATCATTTGAAAACCCCAAAAAAGGAATTAATATGAATAGAATAAGTATTTTATAATGTTTTTTCATCTGTGGTGTTTTTTAGATTTTCGTTTTCTTCAATTCTTTTTAATACAGTCTGTAAAAATGATATCCTGGTTTGCAGATTGCTGATCATGGCGTAAATTATTTGTTTGTTTTCGCCATTCTTTTGTAATTCATTAATAATTTTTTGATAATCGGCATCAAAAACTTTCATCTGTTTTAATGCGTCATTTATGATTTGTTCGTTTTCCGGCGAACTTTTTTCTTTTAGTTTTACAAGTTCATTGTCGATTAAAATGCTAAAAATTGAATCTGTTCGCTGTGTTTCCTTAGAGGCAAATTTGAATTCTTTTGGCTTTTCATTCTTGTAAAATAATGACACTCCCAACATTAATACAATCGATGCGGCAATAGCAGTTACGAACCAATAATTTTTTCTTTTTGGCTGTTTTTTATTATTTAACTTATTCAAAAAATCTACCTGATGATCAGAATTCATTTCCTCAACATCCCATTGATTTTCAAACTTGCTAAATAATTCATCTAAATTGTCATTTTCCTTTTTCATATCTCCTCTAATTTTTTTCGTAAACTTTCTTTTGCTCTGCTCAATGTTGTTCGGCAATTGGCATAACTAATATTCAAAATTTCGCAAATCTCTTCCTGATCGTAACCTTCGATGTAAAAGAGCGTCAATACCATTCGATAATTATCTTTTAGGCCTGAAATGGTATCTAAAACCTGTTTTACTTTAAGTGAATTCAAGTCAATATTCTCAGAAAAAAAACTATCATTTTCTTCGATTTTATAAAGTGTCTTGCTTAGGTCTTCAACCTGAAAAGCATTATTCTTTTTGTAAAAATCGATACTATAATTGATAATAATTTTTTTTAGCCAGGCGCCAAAAGCTACTTCCTGCTTGTAATCGTTTATTTTTGTAAAAGCTTTCAAGAAACCTTCCTGCATGACGTCTTGTGCAAAATGTTCGTCTTTTACAATCCTGTAAGCTACGTTGTACATGGCTTTACTGTAACGATTGTAAATTTCGAATTGTGCTTTCTGATTGTTAGTTTTACAAAGCGCGATTAATTCTTCGATATTTTGATTGGTTATACTCAAGTAATGGTTGCTAGTTTTATATAAGGACTTTACTTTTTTTGATATGTTACACTTTTCATAAAATTAATTTTATTTTTTTTGAAATAATTAGATTTGCGACTTTAAATTGAATTTCAAAACTGACTCTTTTGCATTTGGCATAATGATTGTCTATTTTTACCGCCTATGTTGTAATTGAAACACTTATTATAGTTTTATTAAAAACCAGAGTATTTGAGACTAAATTTACAACTTGGATTCACTTTTTAATGACAAAACGACTTATATACTATTATGTCAAATCATAAAATACTTACTATTGACAATCTGTCACTTCAAGAATTTGATTCAGAAGCAGAATTAATTCCATTATTAACACCAGAAGACGAAGAGGAAATGAATAACGAAGAGCTTCCGCTTTCGTTACCAATTTTACCTTTACGTAATACTGTTTTATTTCCGGGAGTTGTTATTCCAATTTCTGCCGGAAGAGATAAATCTATTAAACTAATAAATGATGCCAATGCTGGCGGAAAAATTATTGGTGTAGTTTCTCAAATTAATGAAGAAGATGAAGATCCGTCTAAAGATGATATTCATAAAATTGGAACTGTTGCCAGAATTCTTCGTGTTTTAAAAATGCCTGACGGAAACGTTACTGTTATTTTGCAAGGAAAAAAACGTTTTGAAATTGATGAAGTAGTTTCAGAAGAACCTTATATTACTGCAACTATTAAAGAAGTTTCAGAAGAACGTCCTGATGAAAATGACACTGAGTTTACGGCAATCTTAGATTCTGTCAAAGAATTGGCTATTCAGATTATAAAAGAAAGCCCAAATATTCCATCAGAAGCTACATTTGCGATTAAAAACATTGAAAGCCAGTCGTTTTTAATCAATTTTGTTTCTTCTAATATGAATTTATCGGTAAAAGAAAAACAAGGCTTATTATCAATAAATGGACTAAAAGAGCGTGCTTTAGAAACATTGCGTTACATGAATGTGGAACTTCAAAAATTAGAATTGAAGAATGACATTCAGTCAAAAGTTCGTTTTGATTTAGATCAGCAACAGCGTGAATATTTCTTGCACCAACAGATGAAAACCATTCAGGAAGAATTGGGGGGTGTTTCGCAGGAAGAAGAAATGGACGAAATGGGGCAGAAGGCGAAAACCAAAAAATGGGACGAGAAAACGCAGAAACATTTCGAAAAAGAGCTATCTAAAATGCGTAGAATGAATCCGCAATCACCAGATTTTGGAATTCAGCGTAACTATTTAGAGTTATTTTTAGAATTGCCTTGGGGTGAATACTCTAAAGATAAATTTGATTTAAAACATGCACAGAAGATTTTAGATAAAGATCATTTTGGACTTGAAGAAGTAAAGAAAAGAATGATTGAACATTTGGCTGTATTGAAGCTTCGTAACGATATGAAATCGCCAATTATTTGTTTGACAGGACCTCCGGGAGTCGGAAAAACATCTATTGGGCGTTCAGTTGCTGAGGCTCTTGGCCGTGAATATGTACGTATCTCTTTAGGAGGGTTGCGTGACGAAGCAGAAATTCGAGGACACAGAAAAACATATATTGGTGCGATGCCAGGACGTATTATTCAAAGTTTAAAGAAAGCCGGAACCTCAAATCCTGTTTTTATTTTAGATGAAATTGATAAATTGTCAAGCGGTAATAGTGGTGATCCGTCTTCAGCTTTATTAGAAGTTTTAGATCCGGAGCAAAACAATGCTTTTTATGATAATTTCCTTGAAATGGGATTCGATTTGTCTAAAGTAATGTTTATCGCAACTTCAAATAATATGGCTACTATTCAGCCAGCGTTGCGTGACAGAATGGAAGTAATCAAAATGTCAGGCTATACTATTGAAGAAAAAGTAGAAATTGCAAAAAGACATCTTTTTCCAAAACAATTAGAAGCACACGGATTAACATCTAAAGATTTAACCATTGGTAAAAAACAATTAGAGAAAATTGTTGAAGGTTATACACGTGAATCCGGAGTTCGTAATTTAGAAACCAAAATAGCTCAGGTTATCCGTAATGCAGCAAAATCGGTTGCAATGGAAGAGGAGTACAATAAAAAAGTTACAGATGAAGATATTGTAACTGTTTTAGGTGTACCGAGATTAGAGCGTGATAAATATGAAAATAATGATGTTGCCGGCGTAGTTACAGGTTTAGCCTGGACAAGTGTGGGTGGTGATATTTTATTTATTGAATCCTTAATTTCTGAAGGAAAAGGGGCGTTGAGCATTACAGGAAATTTAGGTACTGTAATGAAAGAATCAGCTACTATTGCTTTGGAATATATTAAAGCTAATGCCAAAAAGTTAGGTTTAAATACAGAGTTGTTCCAAAAATACAATATTCATTTACACGTTCCTGAAGGAGCAACACCAAAAGACGGGCCGAGTGCAGGTATTGCGATGCTGACATCTTTAGTTTCTTTATTGACTCAAAAGAAAGTGAAGAAAAACCTGGCAATGACAGGTGAGATAACACTTCGTGGAAAAGTTTTACCTGTTGGAGGAATTAAAGAGAAAATCCTTGCTGCCAAAAGAGCTGGTATTAAGGAAATTATCTTATGTCATGAAAACAAAAACGATATTGATGAAATTAAAGCTGAATATTTAGAGGGTCTTACATTTCATTATGTTAAAGAAATGAGTGAAGTTTTAGCTTTAGCATTAACTGATCAGAACGTTAAAAATGCTAAGACATTGAAATAATTTTCAATTCAATTTCAATATTTAGAATCCCAAAATTCCAAACATCGTGCATTGGAAATTTGGGATTTTTTTATTGGAATATATTTAAGGTTTAATTTTATTTTTGCTGTTATATAATTTTATATTTGTATTTGCGTTATTCCCATATAGGAATCGCCCCAAAAGCATGTTAAAACGATTAGTTTTACTTTTTTTTATCTTGATTTGTTCGATTTCCTACGGGCAAATTGGAGGGAGGTACACCTATCAGTTTCTTAATTTAACCTCGTCACCAAGGCAGGCAGCGTTAGGAGGAGAGAACATAACAATTTATGATGAAGATGTTAATCAGGCGATGGCAAACCCTGCAGCTTTAAATGGAGATATGGACAATCATTTAGCAATGAATTATGGCAGTTATTATGGAGAAGCTTCGTATGGAACTGCTTCATATGCTTACACCTATGATCGACACGTTCAGACTTTTTATGCAGGTGTAAGTTACGTTAATTACGGAACCTTTGAAGGTTATGACGAAAATGGTCAGTCAACATCAGATTTCTCTGGAAGTGAAGGGGCTCTTTCTCTGGGCTACGCGTATAATATTCCCTTTACAAATGTTCATATTGGTGCCAATGCCAAGTTAATAACTTCTACTTTAGAAAGTTATAATTCTGTTGGCGGAGCAATTGATGTGGGAATTATGTATCAAATTGAAAAAAATAATGTAAATTTGGCCTTAGTATTTCGTAATATTGGAACTCAGTTTACCACATATTCAGGAATACAGGAGAATTTACCGTTTGAAATAATTGCTGGTGTATCGCAAGAATTAGAACATGTTCCGCTTCGTTGGCATCTTTCCTTAGAAAATTTGCAACAATGGAATATCTCTTTTTCGAATCCTGTTAGGGGAGAAACCAATATTGATGGAACAACAAGTGAGGAAAAAGTTTCCTTTGTAAATAATGCTTTGCGACATGCTGTGTTTGGTGTTGAGCTTTTCCCAGGGAGAGCAGTCAATTTGCGATTAGGTTACAATTTTAGAAGGGCAGAAGAATTGAGAATAGATGAACAACGTAATTTCTCAGGGATTTCTTTAGGGTTTGGTCTGAAAATGAATCGTTTAAAATTTAACTATTCATATTCACGATATACATTGGCAGCAAATACGAGTCTTTTTGGGTTAATTTTAAATTTTCAATAGGTAATTTTATGAAGCTATTTTATCTAATTCTATTTTTTACAGCAGGTCTTTTTAATACCTCAAATCTTAATTTTAAAGATGAATCCCTTAGTGAAGTTGAAATCGAAAGAATCAACTATCACGTAAATACAGTAAGAGAAATGGTTTATGCCGGTCCTCAATACAATACTAAAATTGCTTTTTTAGTAGATATGAGAATTAAATCCGGAAAAAACAGATTCTTTGTTTATGATTTGGTAAATAACAAAATTTTAGATCAGGGACTTGTAGCCCACGGTTCAGGCTCTGAAACAGGAATTAGAGGAGAACTTAAATTCAGTAATACACCAAATTCAAATTGCACCTCATTAGGCAGATATTCTATCGAAAAATGTTACAAAGGAATATTCGGAAAAGCCTACCGCTTAAATGGATTAGATGAAAGTAATAATAATGCTTTAAAAAGAGCTATAGTGTTACATCATTATTCTGCAGTACCACTTGACGAACAAGATTATTATATTTCGAACAGCCATGGATGCCCAATGGTTAATGAAGAATTCTTTAAAAGAATCGAAAAAATAGTTGATAGTTCTAAATCGAAAATTATATTGGATATCTATTATTAGCCAGCCATTTTCATTTAGTTTTAATATTTATAATTTAATAACAAGTATCATATGAAGAAGATCTTAATCGTTTTTCTTATGATACTTTTTGTTTTTATAGGGTATGAAATTTTTTATAAAGACAATAAATATTATTCATCTGCTACCGCAACAATTGAACTTAAGCATATAAATGAGGTTAAGAGGCTGATAGAAAGCAATAAAAAATACAATAAAAGAATTGCATTTTTTATTGATATGAAAATACCGTCTTGTAAGAATCGTTTCTTTGTTTATGATTTAAAAACTAATAAAATTATAGATAAAGGCCTGGTTGCTCACGGTTCAGGATCCGAAACAGGGATTAAAGGAAAGTTGAAATTCAGTAATGTTCCCAATTCATTAAGTACTTCATTAGGTAAATATTATATTGGAAATTTCTATTACGGAAAGTTTGGGAAAGCCTATAAATTATACGGATTAGATAAAACCAATAGCAATGCATTTCATCGTGATATTGTTTTTCATTACTATTTTGATGTTCCATATCAAGAGCAAAAAGGATATATTTGCAACAGTTTTGGTTGCCCGATGGTCAATAAAAAATATTTTGAAAGAACGGCTAAAATAATTGACGGTTCTCAATCGAATATTGTTATGAGTATTTATTACTAACCGAAGAACTGAAAGACTTAAAATTAAATTTAAAATATAAAAAATTGAAAAAAATAACAATTGCAATCGACGGGTTCTCGTCAACAGGAAAAAGCACTTTAGCAAAACAATTAGCAAAAGAGTTGGAATATGTTTATGTAGATACCGGAGCAATGTATCGTGCAGTAGCTTTCTTTGCAATGCAGCATAACTTTATTGGAGCTGATTCTTTTGATAAAAAAGCACTTGTAGAAGCGTTGCCAAAAATTCAATTAGAGTTTAAATTTAATGCCGATTTAGGCTTTGCTGAAATGTACCTGAACGGTGAAAACGTAGAGAAACAAATCAGAACTATTGAAGTTTCTAATTACGTAAGCAAAGTGGCTGAAGTTTCTGAAGTACGTTCTAAATTAGTAGAACAACAGCAGGAAATGGGTAAAAACAAAGCGATCGTAATGGATGGAAGAGATATAGGAACTGTCGTTTTTCCAGATGCAGAATTAAAAATATTTATGACCGCAAGTGCTGAGACTCGTGCCCAAAGACGTTTTGATGAACTACAGCAAAAAGGTAACGATGTTTCTTATGAAGATGTTTTAAAGAATGTGATGGAAAGAGATTATATAGATACACATCGGGAAGATTCTCCTCTAATCATTGCCGATGATGCTATTGAAATTGATAATTCTTACCTAACGAGAGAAGAACAATTTGCAGCAGTTTTGGAATTGATAACTGACGTTGTTAAAACGGTATAATTTTTTGCAGATATCATTTTTAATGGTAGTTTTACCGCTTCATTTTATTTAAAAGACAATTTCATCATATGGGAATTAAAAACAGATTGATTGTAATGAGTTTTCTTCAGTTTTTTGTTTGGGGAGCGTGGCTTATTACTATTGGGAATTATTGGTTTGGAACTAAAAATTGGGAAGGAACTCAATTTGGTCTTGTTTTCGGAACCATGGGAATTGCTTCTTTATTTATGCCTACCTTAACAGGGATTATTGCGGACCGTTGGGTAAATGCCGAAAAATTGTATGGTTTTTTACATATTGCTTATGCGGTAGTTTTGTTTGGAATTGCACAGGTTACTACACCAGATACTTTTATTGCCGTAATGCTTATTGCTATGTGTTGTTATATGCCGACAATTGCTTTGAGTAACTCCATTTCTTATACTTCATTAAAGTTAAATGATAAAAATATTGTAAAAGATTTTCCACCTATTAGAGTTTGGGGAACAATAGGTTTTATTGTTGCAATGTGGATTACAAATTTAAGTGGAAGTAAAGCGACTGAATACCAGTTTTATATTGCTGGTGTTGGTGCTTTGATTCTTGGGATTTATGCATTCACATTACCAAAATGTGAACCACAGCGTTTAACAAAAGAAAATGCTTCATGGGTTGAAACTTTGGGTCTTGAAGCGTTTAAATTATTTGGGAATTACAAAATGGCTTTGTTTTTTGTTTTCTCTATGTTTTTAGGAGGTGCATTGCAATTGACAAATGCTTATGGAGATGTATTCTTAGATGAGTTCAAACATTTTCCGAAATATGCAGATTCATTCGTAATTGAATATTCGACAATCATTATGTCGATTTCTCAGGTTTCTGAAACTTTGTTTATTTTGGCAATTCCGTTTTTCTTAAGACGTTTTGGAATTAAACAGGTAATGTTGATTTCTATGTTGGCTTGGGTATTACGTTTCGGATTATTTGCTTTTGGAGATCCTGTAACTGGTTTATGGATGATTATTTTGTCTTGTATCGTTTACGGAATGGCATTTGACTTTTTTAATATTTCAGGATCATTATTTGTAGAAAGTAATACGGATTCTAAAATACGTTCTTCTGCACAAGGATTGTTCATGATGATGACCAATGGAGTAGGAGCAGTTTTAGGAAGTTTGACTTCAGGTTGGGCAATTGATAGATTTTTCACAAAATCTTTTAGTAATACAATCGAGTTGTCTGGATTTTTGCAAACCGAAACTACAAATCCTAAAATGTTAGAATTTGTAAAAAGTCAGGGAAATTCAGTTTCTCCGGAAGGAATTTTTAGCAATCCAATTTTAATGAAAGACTGGCATACGATCTGGTTATCATTTGCGGCTTATGCTTTGGTTATTGCAATTGCTTTTGCTGTTTTGTTTAAGCATAAACATGATCCTAAGGAATTGGAGAATTTGAGTCACTAATAATATAGATTTTTGTCAAAGTTTTAAACTTTGACAAAGATGATTACACATAGTAAACTCGACAGTTTTTTAAAACCTGTCGGGTTTGTTGTTTCTGTAGCATTCTGTTTCAAGTAAAAACTATAACTTAGTAATTCATTTTTAAAACTTTAATGATGCAGAGATTTAGATTATTTGTTTTGCTTTTGATTGGAGTTTCTGGTTTTGCACAAACTAAGGTTTTGTACAATCGAAGTATTGAAGCATATAAAAGCAAAGATTATGTTTTGTTTTTGAAGTTGGCTAAACAGTTGGACAGTATCCGGCCAACGCATCCTGCATATACTTATAATTTGGCATCAGCTTATTCTTTAAATGGTAAAATTGAAGAGGCTTTATCGGTTTTAAAAAAGATTATTCTGGCAAATAATACTATTGCTTTTGAAGATGATGCTGATTTTGAATCTATTAAAAAAGAGAAAGGTTTTAAAGATTTATTAGATTTGAAAGTTTCACAATCAAAAATAATTGAAACTTCTGTAGAGAAAATAAGGCTTTCTGAAAAAGATCTACATCCGGAAGGATTGCTTTATTTACAGAAACGCAAACTTTGGCTGGTATCGAGTATTCGCAATAAGAAGATTGTTTCTTTTGATGAAAATGGAAAATGTTCTGATTGGTTTACCGAATGTTCTTATTCGGTTTTTGCTTTAAAAACTGATTCGGATGAAAAATATCTTTGGGTTGCCTGCTCAGCGATTCCTGAAATGAAAGGTTTTTCCAAAGAAATTGATGGAAAAAGCGAAATTTTGAAAATTGAAATTGCCACGAAAAAATTAGTAAATCGTTATACTGTTGATGGAAATCATGTTTTTGGAGATTTGATTGTGATTAAAAATAATGATATATATATTTCAGATAGTGCCGAACCGATTATTTATAAAATTGAAAACGAGAATTTAGTTGTTTGGAAAGATTTGCGAAAAGAAGCTTTTAATCTCCAAGGAATTGCTTTGAATAAAAGTGAATCGAAATTGTTTGTTGCTGATTATTTGAAAGGGATTATTTCTATTGATATAAAGTCTCAAAAAGGAAACTGGCTAGAATTTCCGGAAGAAGCTTCTAAAAAGGGAATTGACGGATTGGTTTTTTCTAAGAATTCGTTATTTGCGATTCAGAATGGAGTAGTGCCAATTCGAATTGTACGCTATAATTTGAATGAAACCCAAACTAAAATAACTGATTTTAAGGTTTTGGATAATAATAGAAAAGAATATAATGAACCTGCATTGGCGACCTTGGTTAAAAACAAAATGTATTTCTTTGCCAATTCGCCTTGGAAGTTTTATGATAAAGATTTTCAATTGGATGAAAGTAAATTTGAAAATCCGAAGTTGTTTGAGCTTGAGCTACAGTAAATCTTTGTCAAAGTTTAAAACTTTGACAAAGATAGTTGCGCATCGTATACCCGACAGGTTTTTTAAAATCTGTCGGGTTTGTTTTTAATTTAAAGTTAAAGGTTTTAAAAACAACTATTCGTTCTTGTCTAGCCCCGATAGAAGCGGTATTCTTTTTTGCTTTTTCTGCAAAAAAGATACAAGTGGATAGCGGGACTGAACGCCTTAAAAAATCTAAAATCTTCTGCTCCTGAACAATTGGCTGATAATCATTTAGAATTGTTTTGCTATTACAAATATTTGTATTAATTTTGCAAACCTTTTGGCAAAGAAGAGTTTCCTTTAGGTATCAACTATTTATGTAAAACAACTTCTGTTTTTTCTACTGCTTTATGAAACTCGAGGAAAACAGAATACAAATTTTTTATCAGCATGTCTGAACAATTAAAATCACAAGAAGAGTTTTTAGCAAATTTTAACTGGCATAACTTCCAAGAAGGAATTGATGCAGTAGATGAGAAAAACTTACAAGAATTCGAAGAACTAGTTTCAAAAACTTTCATCGCTACAGATCAAGAAGAAGTAGTTGAAGGTGTAGTTGTTAGAATTACTGATAGAGACGTTATCGTTGATATCAACGCAAAATCGGAAGGTGTTATTTCTTTAAACGAATTCCGTTACAACCCAAACTTAAAAGTTGGTGACAAAGTAGAAGTATTAATCGACATCCGTGAGGATAAAACAGGTCAATTAGTATTATCTCACAGAAAAGCACGTACTATTAAATCATGGGATAGAGTTATTTCTGCAAATGAAACAGGAGAAATCGTTAATGGTTTTGTAAAATGCAGAACTAAAGGTGGTATGATCGTTGACGTTTTCGGAATTGAAGCTTTCTTACCTGGTTCTCAAATTGACGTTAAGCCAATTAGAGACTACGATGTATATGTAAACAAAATGATGGAATTCAAAGTGGTAAAAATTAACCACGAATTCAAAAACGTTGTTGTATCTCATAAAGCGCTTATCGAAGCTGATATCGAAGTACAGAAAAAAGAAATCATCGGTCAATTACAAAAAGGACAAGTATTAGAAGGTGTTGTTAAAAACATTACTTCTTATGGTGTGTTCATTGACTTAGGTGGTGTTGACGGATTAATTCACATTACTGACCTTTCTTGGAGTAGAATCAACCACCCAAGTGAAGTTCTTGAATTAGACCAAAAATTAAACGTTGTAATCCTTGATTTCGATGATGAGAAAACAAGAATTCAATTAGGATTGAAACAATTAAACGCTCACCCATGGGATGCTTTAGATGCTAATTTAACTATTGGTGATAAAGTAAAAGGTAAAGTAGTTGTAATCGCTGATTACGGTGCATTTATTGAAGTTGCTGAAGGTGTTGAAGGTTTAATCCACGTTTCTGAAATGTCATGGTCAACTCATTTACGTTCTGCTCAGGATTTCGTAAAAGTTGGAGATGTTGTTGAGGCTGTTATCTTAACTTTAGATAGAGATGACCGTAAAATGTCATTAGGTATCAAACAATTGACTCAAGATCCATGGACTGACATTACTTCTAAATACCCAGTAGGTTCTAAACATACAGGTATCGTTAGAAACTTTACAAACTTTGGTATTTTCGTAGAATTAGAAGAAGGAATTGATGGATTAATTTACATCTCTGACTTATCTTGGACTAAGAAAATCAAACACCCATCTGAATTTGTAAATGTTGGTGAGAAACTTGATGTAGTTGTATTAGAATTAGATGTTGAAGGACGTAAATTATCTTTAGGTCACAAACAAACTACTGCTAATCCTTGGGATCAATACGAAGATTCTTTCGCTGTAGGAACTATCCACAATGGTGAAATTTCTGAAATCGTTGACAAAGGAGCTACTGTAGAATTCGGAGATGATATCGTTGCTTTCATTCCTACTCGTCACCTTGAAAAAGAAGACGGAAAGAAATTGAAAAAAGGTGATACTGCTGATTTCAAAGTAATCGAATTCAATAAAGAATTCAAAAGAGTAGTTGCTTCTCACACTGCTATCTTCCGTGAAGAAGAAGAGAAAAACGTGAAAGCTGCAACTGAAAATACTTCATCTAACTCTACTACTAATGCACCAGCTGCAACTTTAGGAGATAACAATGATGTATTAGCTGCATTAAAAGCTAAAATGGAAAAAACTGAGAAAAAATAATTCTTAGTTTCCTCTAAATAGAAAGTCCCACAGTAATGTGGGACTTTTTTTTGTTTATTTGTTCCAGGTTTCAGGTTTTGTTTTGTTTCAGGTTTCAAGTCCCCTGTGTTGCGTTTGCCTGTTCGGACGTTCCGAAGTTTTGATAGAGAGTGTTTCCTAATTGGAATTTGGAGTTTAAAAATTGGAATTTGTTTTTCAGGAGCTATTTCCAGCTATCATTCCAAATCTTTTGCGCCGAACCCCGGCACAAAAGGATTTTCTCTTCTATCTAGGCTATGGCAGTCATTTTCAAAAGAAGGTTTGATTATTTTGCTGCTAATAATTTTGATTCTTCAGGAGTGAATTCATTGACAATTGCATATGTACCAATTTGTGCAATTGCCATTTCATCTAAAATATCTACCAAATTTTTAAAATTTGACTTTTTGCTCGGTTTTATAATTACAATTGGACCGTTTCTCGGTCTTCCAATTTTAGTCGAATGTTCGCGAATAATTTTATTTTTAATTGCTAGTTCTTTTCTGATTCCATTTTTACCGTAGCTTAAAATTTTGGGATTTTCTAACGAATAAAATAAAGGCCCGGAATAAGTAACTATTTTATCATTTTCATCAAGTAAAATAGTTATTAAACGTTCGTCAGCTCCTAAACCACATTGTATAATGTGACTCCATTTGTCTTCGTAATATTTTTCAGGCAAACTTAAATCCATAACTTTTGGCTTAGACAATTCACCTACAACCATAAAAAATATAATCAACAAAAACGAAACGCTGACCATAGCAGTTAAATCAACTCTTGTGCTTAACTTTTTACTTCTTATTTTTTTAGGTAGATTTTCCATGGTTTAAATGTTTATTTAGAAGCTAATAATTTTGATTCTTCTACAGTGTATTCGTCTACAATAGCATACGTATCAATTTTTGCAATTTTCATTTCATCCAAGATGTCAACTAAATTTTTATAGTTGCATTTCTTGCTTGGTTTGATAATTACAATAACACCACTTTTTGGTTTACCCATTGAGGTCATATATTCTTGTATTTGTTTCTTTTTAAGAAATACTTCTTTTCGAATACCACCTTCTTCAAAATTAACTTTTTTAGGTTTCTCAATTGGATATGATAATAAACCAGAATAAGTAATTATTTTATCGTTATCATCTAGTAAAATTGTGTACAAGCGATTACCATCAATACATCCCGCTGGGCCACAATCTGGATCTTTATCTGGTAAAGCAAAATCCATTGCTTTCGGCTTAGCCAGCTCAATAGTTACCATAAAAAATATAATTAACAAAAATGAAACGCTGACCATAGCGGTTAAATCAACTCTTGTACTTAATTTTTTGCTTCTTACTTTTTTAGGTAAATTTTCCATAATGAATCAATTTGGTCACTAAAGTTAGTAATAAAAGTAATACAATAAGAATGTCGATTTACAAAATATTTAAAAATAAATTCACGAATTAATATGTTGTTTTACAGTTGTTTTTGAGGTTTTTTCAATGGTTTGAAAACTTTTTTAAATTTTTCATAAAACCAAATCGAAAACAATCCCGTAAATGAGCTTATAACTTAAAAATATAATTATGAAAACTAGAAAATTTTTAGCCGTATCAATCTTAACACTTGGATTTGCATTTACATCTTTTGCACAAAAAACAGTAATGGTTGGTGGAGCTGCAATGTATCCAAATAAAAATATTGTGGAGAATGCCGTAAACTCAAAAGACCACACCACATTGGTTGCTGCTGTAAAAGCTGCAGGTTTAGTAGAAACATTACAAAGTAAAGGACCATTCACTGTTTTTGCCCCAACAAATGAAGCATTCGATAAATTACCAGCTGGAACTGTTGAAACATTATTAAAACCAGAGAATATCAAAACATTGCAAACCATCTTAACCTATCATGTCGTTGCAGGAAAAATGAACTCCTCTGATATTGCAAAAGCAATTAAAATGGGTAAAGGAAAAGCAACTCTTAAAACAGTAAGCGGTGGAACTTTAACTGCCTGGATGGACGGTGCAGCTCTTTACATTAGCGACGAAATTGGTAACAAATCTAAAGTTACAATTGCAGATGTCAATCAATCTAATGGTGTAATTCATGTAGTTGATACTGTTTTATTGCCTAAAATGTAATGTTTGTGCAATTCCCAAATAACAAAAATTCCAAATCCCAACTTTAAATTGGAGTTTGGAATTTTTATTTTTGAGATTTTATACTTTTATCTTTTAGCAGTTAAAGTCGATCCGGCAGAAGCAACAACTACACAAACAACAGCTAAAATTTCATAAAAACTTAAATTTTCCTGCAAGAATATAAAAGCACAAATTGCTGCTGCTGCGGGTTCTAAGCTCATTAAAATACTAAAAGTACGAGGAGGAAGCTGGCCTAAAGCTTTCATTTCTAAAGTGAATGGAATAGCACTAGACAAAAGAGCGAGTGCAGCTCCCATACCCAAAAACTGTGGGGTAAGATTGGCTAATCCGTTTTCGTAAAAGCCAAATGGTAATATTAAAATTGCAGCAAACAACATTCCTGTGGCAACTGCTTGACCATCGTGCATGATCTTAGAAATTTTTCCGCCCAAAATAATATAAGCAGCCCAAAGTGCACCAGCTAGAAGAGCAAAAAACACTCCTAATAAATCTACTCTGTCGTTTGACCATGGTGCAATTAAAACGATACCTAAACCGGCCAGTATTACCCAACAATAATCTATCAGACGTGTTGATCCAATTATGGCTACTAATAACGGTCCCATAAATTCTAAAGTTACTGCCAGACCAATCGGAATTCTTTCAATAGCTAAATAAAAAATTAAATTCATAGCACCTAATGTCAAACCATACGGAGCTACAATTTTCCATTGATTAGGTTTGATTTGCTTTAAGTTTGGTCGGTATGCAAAAAGTAAAATTATAGCCGAAATTCCAATTCTTAGAGAAGCTGTTCCCGCCGCTCCAATTGCCGGAAACAGCGTTTTGGCAATAGCTGCACCACATTGTACGCTGATAATAGCTAATAGTACTGCGGGGACAGGAGGAAGGTTGAATTCTTTATTTTTCATGAGGAATTGAAATGGACTGCAAAACTACGAAATAAGTTTTGAAGGATATATTTCAATACTATTCAATTAGGAAAAATGTGTTACAAAAAATCAACTAAAAAAAGCAAATTGTATTTTATTCTAAAGCACGTTTCGTTACATAGGCACGATAACCAATAATTGCCATCTGCCATTTTTTTGCTTTAGAAATGTCTAGTCCTTGTTTTGTAAAACTTGGTAATAGGGCTTTATTTATTTTGGCTAAAATTTTAAACATAGTAGGTTTGTTTTTTCAAAGATATAAAAAAAGACTTTGTTAAAATACAAAGTCTTTTAACAACAAATAAGTTCTGCTTATTCAATTTTTAAAACTAAGTTTTTATCTGGTCCATTTTCTATATTTAAAGCATTTGGAGGTGCTTCAATCCAACCAGTTTTATTGATTACAAATTTAAACATGTGGATTTTATCTTTTTCAAATTGATTTTTTGGGATCGAGAATACAAAAGTATTTTTGTTTTTTCGGTTCATTTGATACTTTTTATCATTTGGGTTCCAATTATCAAAAGAACCTGCTATAGATACACTTTTTATTAAATTAGCATTTAGTGATTTATCGTGTTCATAAGAGAAAATAATATTATCATCGACAATTTTATAGCCATAAACCTCTTTTTTAGAATCATTTTTTGAAAGTAAATTTTGCGATAAATTTACAACAGCAGTTCCTAATGCATTGGCCGTTTTTTCACTACTGGTATTTACGATGATTGAAATTCCTAAATTACGTTCCGGATAAATCAATAACATATTTTGGGTTCCGAATGCACCTCCATGTTTCCAGCAATTTCTGCCATTATCATCCACTTGAATATTATCCCAAAAATATCCGTTCCAATCAGTATCAGAATTTAGGAGATTTCTTTGCGATTCAGTAATAGTTTTATTTTTGGTATCTAATTCAAAAGCAATAAATTTAACCATGTCATTTAAAGTAGATTTTAAATATCCTGCTGCACCCCAAAGATTATCAGACAGGTTAGGCATCAACTTACCATTACCGTTATAACCATTGGCAACAACAGTGTTTTTGTCTATAGATAATCGCGTTGATGTCATATTTAGTTTTGACAAAATATTTTCTTGTAGCAGCGTTTCATAACTTTTATGATATATATTTTCTAAAATATGTGCGGCCAACTGAACACTCCCGTTACTGTATTTAAATTTTGTTCCTGGTAAAGTATCCAATTGAATTGTTCTTAAATCTGCAAAGAATTTTTCTCTGGAATATGTTTCATCCATTTTTTTAAAATCAATATAACTACTGTCGCTAGGGTTTTTCCTGAATTTTGAATTATCAGGTAAATCTTTATTGAAACCACTTTTAAAAGAAACTAAATCTTTAATTCTTATTGGATGTCCCTGATATTCTAAATTCGGATAAGAACCTGTAATGTATTTTCTAATGTCATCGTCTAAACTTATTTTATGATCAACAACAGCTTGAGCTATCAATAAACCTGTAAATAATTTGGTAATCGACGCAACTTCAAAAACGGTATTATTATTTGCTTGATTACCTTTTCCTTTGTCTATTTCGCCATAATGCTTGGTATAAGTTTTCCCATCTTTTACAATACCAATGGAGGCCGAATTAGCTTTTGAAGTTTCTAATAACTTTTTAGCAGTATGATCCATTAATTCAATGATTTCTTTTTCAGAAATTGTTACTTGCTGTGCCCAACAAGAAAAAGTAAGGAGCAGGAACAGTACTAAAATTATTTTTTTCATTTTGTAAACATCTTAGATTACTAACTAGATTATTTTTTTGATTTTGATAGGTATTTAAAATATAAAACCAGTGTTTTTTGTACACTGGTTTTATATTTTAAATTCTTTAGGAGTTAAGATTTTTTGCTTTCTTTCTCCATTTTCTTCATTTCTTTTTCATAAGCTTTCATATCCTTTTCGTAAGCTTTCATGCTTTTCTCATATTCTTTCATGTCTCTTCCAACGGTTTCTTCTATGTACTTTCCGTACTTTTCCATCTCAACGCTGAATTTTTCCATGGCAATTTCATACTTTTCCATATCCTTGCCATATAGAGCTTCATGTTTAGACATTATTTCATCTACTTGTTTTTCGTAAGCAGATAATTCTGGCTCAAAAGCTTCCATTTTTTTCTCAAATTCGGACATATCTTTTTCAAATTTAGCCATAGCTACTTTGTCTCTTGGATTTGCTGGTGGTGCCGGAGCTTTTGGCATTTTAGACATATCGATAGTCGGTAATTTTGGCATAGATCCTCCAGGAAAAGCTGGTGCGATAGGCGCAGCTGGAGGAGCTATTGAACCAACTCTAACAGGTGGTGCTGGTGGAGCAGGAGGCGTAACATGCATATTATCAACATCTGCACCATCAACTTCATCAACATCTGCAACGCGATCCTGAAGCATCATGGAGTCGTTTGGTTCACCATCTGTAACAACGCCAATTTTTTTGACATTATCGTCGTTAGTTGATACTACAAGACCAAAGCTTTTTATTGCCTCGTCTCCATCTATCTCAATGGTTTGAACCTCATGAGTCCCTTTTTTAATGTTCATTTTGATGGCTGTCAATTCCTTAGCTGTATTTCTTTTCACATTCGATATAGCAACATCAAAATCGTGCTTTTGCTTTATTTTTTCAGAGATTACTTTTAATTCCTGATCTGTTGTTGTTTTTTCGATTTTGTAAACATCATCTGATGTAGCTGTAGTAACTTCCTGATTTTCTTTTTTCTCTTGTGCTATGATTTCTATTTGAAATAAAAATACAAATGCAGCAAGTGCCGGAATTATGGTGCAATACTTCCAGTAATTTGTTTTTTTTGATTGATTTTTGTTTAACATGACAATTCGTTTTTTGATTAATGATTGATAAAAATGATTGGTGATGGCAACACAAGTTTCATGCGTTGTTATTTTTAAAAGCGTGTATTGGTACGCTTTTTTGTCTGATATTTTTTTGGCAGCTTCACTGTCGGCGATGAACTCAAGATTTTGAAGAATTGCCTTTTTGTATAACCAAATAATAGGATTGAACCAAAATAGCACACAAAAAATTCTCGAAATAATGACATCAACAGTATGATTTTGATCGCTATGCACTTTTTCGTGCTCAATGATACTTTCTAATTCTGATGCCGTAAACATTGATGAGTTGTAAACGATATAATCAAAATAAGAAAAGGGTGCAATATTTTCCTCAATATCTATAAATTTAAAATCTTCTTCTTGTTGTACTTGTTTGCCTTTTAAAACAGAATTCAAACTGTAAAAATCAGCAGCAAACTTTATGATAAGAGCCAGAAATCCAATACCATAAACAATAAGCGCAACATAATTCCAATCGATTTCAAAGGTTTCTTCCGGAATAGTATTAGCATGTGGAATATAACCAGCAGCATAATCCATAACAGCAGGCACTGGAGTAGGATCGACCCACACAATTTTGGTGTAAACCACAAAAGGTAAAACTACTGAAGTGATAAGACCGGCTAATAAAAACCATCTGTTGCTATTGAAAAAAGTTTCTTTACGAAGTAAAAAAAAGTAAGCGCAGTAAAATAATACTAATAATCCGCTTGATTTGGCTATAAAAGTGAAAAGTGCTTCCATAATGCTTATTTGTCTTCGTTTGGTTTTTCGATCATAGCTAAGATTTCACGCAATTCAGCCGCAGAGATTTTTTCTTCTTTGGCAAAGAATGAAACCATACTTTTATAAGAACTATTGAAATAATTGTCAATTGCAGTACTCATAAAACCTTTTCGATAATCTTCAATACTTACACTTGGATAATATTGATGTGTATTTCCAAAAGCATTATGACTTACATATCCTTTTTCTTCCAAATTTCGAACTATAGTCGAAAGCGTATTATAATGCGGTTGATCTTCTGTAATTTCTGCCTGAATCTCTTTTACAAAAGCCTTTTTAAGCTTCCATAAAATATGCATTATTTCTTCTTCTTTATTGGTTAGTTTTTGCATGGTTTTGGTTAATTTTTAATTTCAAATTGAAAATTATTCTTTAGTTTCAATTTCAATAACACTGTTTTTATCCTCTTCACCATCTTTAGCTGATGTTTTTGAACTTTTATAAATATGTATTGTTTTAATGTTGTCAGAATTCAGATCTCTAACTTTTCCATCATAAACAACTTCTCCGTTGACAATAATTAATTGCTTTGATTGCGTATTAAAATTGTCGTTTGATATTACACTTATGTTTGTTTGAAGTTTTGGCTCAGTAGTTATATTACTATTATAACCAACTTTAACATTCGTATTTATCTTAGTATTTACATTAGTATCTGTATTATTTGCACTAGTGCTTGTATTAATGCTTGTATGAGTATTATCAGTAGTTTTAACATCACAGTTAGTTTTAGAGTTTGTAACTTTTTTTACTTCGACTTTACGTTCTTTATTAATGATTTTAACTTCATCACTTTCGTTATCCGTTTTTAAGCCTATTTTTTTAGAACCGTCACTTTCAGTTTCAATTACAATTTCACAATCTTTAATCGCTGTGGTTCCTTTAACTCTGTAAGATTGTGATTGTTCAGAATCTCTTTTTAGATCAAATCTGATAGCTGTTAATTCATTATCTGAATTTCTTTCAACATCAGAAATCTTTGCGTCAACATTGTGATTTAGCTTCATTTTTTCAGCCATTTCTTTTAATTGCTGATCAGTTGTTGTTTTACTGATTTTGTAAACATCAACATTACCATTTTTGTTTCTAATTTCTTTCGTTACAATTTCTCTTTTTTCTTTTGCAATTACTTCAATCTGAAATAATAATACAAAAGCGACGAGTGCCGGAATCACGACACAGAGTTTCCAGGAGCTCCTTTTTTTTTTGATTGATTTTTGTTTAACATGACAATTCGTTTTTTGATTAATGATTGATAAAAATGATTGGTGATTGATAGACAACTTTCATGAGTTGTAATTTTTAAAAGCGTATATTGATAGGCTTTTTTGTCTGAAATTTTCTGAGCAGCTGCTGCATCTGCAATAAATTCAAGATTTTGTGTTATTGCTTTTTTATAAAGCCAAATAACAGGATTAAACCAAAATAATATAGAGAAAGCCCTGGCAATCAAAACATCCATAGTATGATTTTGATCACTATGCACTTTTTCATGCTCCAAAATACTCTCTAATTCAGAAGCCGTGTACATTGATGAGTTGTACACTATATATTCAAAATAAGAAAATGGAGCAATATTTTCGTTTATGTCAACAAATTTAAAATCAGCTTGTTGTTTTATTTGTTTTCCCTTGATAACTGAATTTAAACTATAAAAATCTAAAGCAAATTTTATCAGTAAAGCTAAAACTCCAATACTATAGATCGCTATTAATACTAAACTCCAATTAATTTCAGAAACATTTTTTTCTATCTGCGCCGAATACAGCGATGCATAATTTACATTTGAAAGTGGGGTAGGATTAACCCAAATTACTTTAGTATAAACTACCAAAGGAAGTATCGCAGAAGTAATTAAACCACTCAATAAAAACCACCTGTTACTGTTGAAAAACGTTTCCTTGCGTAACAAGAAATAGTAAGCGCAATAAAATAATATAACTAGTCCAGCTGATTTTGCGATATAAATAAAAAGTGCTTCCATAAAAAATAATTTTTATTTGTCTTCTTTTGGAGTTTCGATCATAGCCAGAATTTCGCGTAATTCAGCAGCAGAGATTTTTTCTTCTTTGGCAAAAAATGAAACCATATTTTTGTAGGAGCTATTAAAATAATTATCAATAGCCGTTTTCATATACTTTTTGCTATAAGCCTCTAAAGTAATTATCGGGTAATATTGGTGTGTATTTCCAAACGCATTATGTCCCACAAAACCCTTTTCCTCAAGATTACGAACAATAGTAGAAAGTGTATTGTAATGCGGTTGATCTTCTGTTATTTCAGCCTGAACCTCTTTTACAAAAGCTTTTTTAAGCTTCCATAAAATGTGCATGATTTCTTCTTCTTTGTTGGTTAACTTTTGCATGTTTTCTAATTTTAATTCAAACCTATAACTATTTTTCTAGTTACACAACTATAAAAATAGTTATTTAACTAAAAATTAAGTTTTATTTAAGTTGAAAGCACATAAAATCTACTCAAATTTAAAAGTAATAAATTGAATTTGAGTAATTTAAGAGTTAAAATTATTTAATGTTTTTTTTTCGAGAAGTAAAGCTTTTTTAATCCAGAAACAACAAAGAGTAGCCACAACGCCAATGCAAGCCATGAAAAACCAGTTAATTTGATAACCTAATCGGGTGATAATTTCAAAACCAACTTTGGAGCTAATAATATGAGCCAAACTGAAACTCATAGTATACAATGCCATATAGCGGCCTTCCTGACCACGTGGGGCACGGCTTAAAGCGAAAGCATTAGAAAATGGAAAGGTCAGAATTTCTCCAATTGAAATACAAATCATACTAATTACCAGAATTCCGGCCCAAACATTTATAAGAAGCAAAAAGAAACTTGAAGCCATAACAAAGGAGCCAAGAATAATGATTTTAATTTTTGGGAAACCTTTACGCTCCATAAATCCAACAGTTGGCATTTCTAAAGCAAAAATCAAGAGCCCGTTTAACGTCATTAATAACCCTGTTTGAAATTCACTTAAACCAAATTTCTCATTATGATATAAAGGAAGCGTCGTGAAAAGCTGAAAGAAAATCATAGCCGTTACAAAACTGACAAACAAGAAAACCCAAAAGATTCGATCGTGAAAAACTGATTTCTTATCTGATGCGCTTTCCACTTTATCATCGTGGTCAACTTTTTTCTTTTCTTTTACCAATAAAGCAAAAATAGAAATCGATACTATACAAGAAGCACCGTCAACCCAAAATAATCCAGAATAACCAATTCCCATAATAATTAACCCGCCCAAAGCTGGTCCGGCCGCGAAACCTAAGTTTACGGCTAAACGTACTAAAGTCAAAGCACGTGTTCTGTTTTCGGGTTTGGCATAAGCGCCCAAGGACACAAACATTGCTGGTCTGAACATGTCTGCAATGACCATTAAAAGGAACATCGCAATACACAATCCCCAAAATGTTGTTATATATTGTACAAAGAAAAGGGAGACTCCACTGGTAAATAAACTGAAAATCATGATTTTGTAAAACCCAATTTTATCCGAAAGTTTTCCTCCTAGCCAAGATCCCAACATCGAACCTAAACCAAATGCAACCATAATCCAACCAACTTGATTATAAGAGAAATGAAGGTCTTCTTTTAAATATTTTGATAAAAAAGGAAGTACCATAGTACCGGCACGATTGATGAAAGTGACCAATGTAAGTATCCAAATTTCTCTCGAAAATCCCCTAAAATTATTGATGTAATGGTTGGCTGCAGTTTTGAGCATTATAAAAATATGTTATTTGCAACAAAGTTAGGAAACTTTGTCACGTATCGCGGTTGCTGCTTTGTTACTTTTAAACTATTTTTGTTCAAAATTTCCAAGATGAAAAAAATAGTATTTCTTATCTTATTATTAACTTTTAGTTTTGGCTTTAGCCAAAAGAAATTTGATAAAAAAGAAACAGAGAAATTTCAGAAGACCATAAATTCGGAATATGCTGATCCTAAGACGAGTCCGTTAATGGAAGAAGATCTAAAAGTTTTTAAAACTTTAGATTTTTATCCTATTAATGCCAAGTATTATGTCAATGCAAAATTTGTAAAGGCGAAAAATGAAAAAGTTTTCGAAATGAAAACGACCGGAACAAGAACTCCAAAATATATAAAATACGGAACTTTATACTTTACTATTGATGGTAAAGCATTGCAATTAAATGTATATAGAAGTATTGATCTTTCGAAAACAGATGAATATAAAGATCATTTGTTTCTTCCTTTTTCAGATTTAACTTCAGGAAAGGAAAGTTATATAGGAGGAAGATATATCGATTTGAAAATTCCAAAAGGCAATACTATCGCAGTCGATTTCAATCAGGCTTACAATCCGTATTGTGCGTATAACCATAAATATTCTTGTCCGTTAGTTCCTTTGGAAAATGATTTGAATATTGAAATTAAAGCGGGAGTAAAGAATTTTCACTAATGGAATTCTTTAATTTTCATACACACCAATTTACAAATCAACCGAATACTTTGGAATTGGTTAATCAGTATCCAAATGAATTTGATGCTTCGATCCCATTTTATTCGATCGGAATCCATCCATGGTATATTGTTGAAGACAGAATTGATGCTGATCTGAGAATTATAGAAGAAAAATTGCAGACAGAAAATTGTTTGGCGATTGGAGAATGCGGTTTAGATAAACGAATTGAAATTCCGCTGGAACAACAAATTATAGTTTTTGAAAAGCAATTAGCTTTAGCCGAAAAATATAAAAAACCAGTAGTTATTCATTGCGTAGCTGCCTTTCAGGAAGTGATTGAAATCAAGAAAAAATTGAAAATTTCAGTTCCAATGATCATTCACGGGTTTTCGAAAAATAGTCAACTGGCAAACCAATTAATTAAGGAAGGGTTTTGTATTTCTTTTGGAAAATATTTACTGAGAAATCCGGAATTAAAAACGGTTTTTCAGAACGTTCCAAACGATAGATTTTTATTGGAAACTGATACAATTGAAGAAAATATTAAACAGGTTTACGATTTAGCAGCTGGATATAAAAATATAACAATTAAGGAGTTACAAGAGATTATCTCAAGTAATTTTGAAAGGATATTTCGTGGTTGAAAGAATATCGAGTATAGAATATAGAATAAAGAAGAAAGAGTCAGGAGAAAAGTGCCTCAGCAAAACTTGAAACCTGAAACTTGAAACAAAAAAACAAAACAAAATAAACAAAAGATTTTATGGCAGAGTGGACAGAAAGAGCCGAGCTTTTATTTACAAAAGAAGGATTAGAAAACTTAAAAAACTCCAATGTTTTGGTAGTTGGTTTAGGAGGAGTGGGGTCGTTTGCAGCTGAGTTTTTGGCAAGAGCGGGAGTAGGGAGTATGACAATTGTAGATGGAGATGTTGTTGATATTACGAATATTAATCGTCAATTACCAGCATTACATTCAACAGTTGGACAACCAAAAATTACTATTGTTGGAGACCGTTTAATGGATATTAATCCGGAATTGAAATTAACGCGAGTGCAGGAATTTTTATCTCCGGAAAGAGCTTTTGAAATCGTTTCTCCGGAATTTGATTATGTTTTGGATTGTATAGACAGTATTACGCCAAAACTTAATTTGATTATTGCGGCAAAACGCAAAAGAGTAAAAATATTAAGCAGCATGGGTGCTGGCGGAAAAATGTTAGCTTCAAAAGTAAAAGTGACAGATATTTCTAAAACAATAAATTGTTACTTTTCTAAGACTATCCGTAAACGTTTAAGAGCAGAAAAAATCAACAAATTAAAAGTGGTATTTTCTTCTGAAATCCAGGATGAAAAAAGCTTAAAATTAACCGACGGAAAAAACTTCAAAAAATCTTTCTACGGAACGAACAGTTATATGCCAGGCTTATTTGGCCTTCACGCTGCAGAAACGGTGATTCGTCATTTGCTTAAAAAAGAGTAGAAAAATTGTTTCAGGTTTCACGTTTTCTTTGTTTCAGGTTCTGGATCGAGTAAAATTTTGTCAAATTTATCAAAACATGAGAACTTGAAACTTTGAACCGCTAAAAATGTGCACTGCTGTGCGCCTCTACAGAAAAAACCTTTGAACCTTTATTCCTCAAAACCTTTGAACCTTAAAAAAAGATGATAAAAACAGTAATTTTTGATATGGATGGTGTCATTGTAGACACTGAACCTGTACACCGTTATGCCTATTACAAGCAATTTTCAGAGTTAAATATTGAAGTATCTGAGGAAATGTACACTTCGTTTACAGGATTTTCGACCCGAAATACATTTCAGAGTTTAAAAGGATTTTTTCCGACTATTGATCACGAAGTTGAAGATTTAATTCAGAGAAAGAGAAATATTTTTAATGATGCTTTTGATACTAAAGAAGATTTGTATTTACTCGAAGGTGTTGAAGATTTGATTAAAGATTTATACGCTAATGGAATCCAGTTGATTTTAGCTTCTTCTGCGTCAAAAGTTACAATTGAACGTGTCTTTACAAGATTTAATTTACATCAATACTTTACTCATATTGTAAGTGGGGAAGATTTTCCGCAATCGAAACCAAACCCTGCTATTTTTTTACACGCAGCTTCTTTGTCTATTGCGCCAAAAGAAAATTGTATTGTAATTGAAGACAGTACAAATGGTGTAAAAGCGGCAAAATCAGCAGGAATTTATTGTATAGGTTATAAAAGCCAGCATTCAAATTTACAAGATTTATCAGATGCTGATTTAATTATCAATCATTTCAATGAATTGAATGCTCAAAAAATATCACAGTTAAAGGCTTGAATTAAGTTAAATTTAACATTTGTTCCCTAATTGAATTTGTAAATTTGAACAAACAAATAAAACCTAATAATGAAAAAAATACTTATTGCATTAGCTATTATTTTAGCTCCATTTGCTACAGAAGCACAGATAAAAACACCACAGGCAAGTCCAAAAGCTTATATCAAGCAAACAGTTGGTTTAACAGATGTTGAAGTTACCTATTCAAGACCTGGAGCAAGAGGTAGAGCTGTATTCGGAAATTTAGTTCCGTTTGGTAAATTATGGAGAACGGGAGCTAATGAAAACACAATCATTAATTTTAGTGATGATGTTGTTATTGATGGTAAAACATTAAAGAAAGGAAAATATGCAATCTATACTATCCCTAAAATCGAAAGCTGGGAAGTAATTTTTTATCTTTCTACAGACAATTGGGGATTGCCAGAAAACTGGAGCGATGCTTATGTTGCCTTGAGAACTACAGTTAAAGAAAATGCATTACCAACTCCGGTTGAAAGTTTTACAATTGGAATTAATGGTTTGGATCCAAATTTCGCTTATTTAGAAATGGCTTGGGAAAATTCTCATGTAGCATTAAAATTCGAGGTTCCAACGGCAAAAACGGCTACCGCAAGTATCGATAAAGTTTTGGCCGGGCCATCTTCAAATGACTACTTTGCTGCAGCTCAGTATTTGTTCCAATCAAACGGAAACATTGAAACTGCAAGAACATACGTTGATAAATCGTTAGATATGAGTACTGAAAAACCATATTATATCTTAAGATTAAAATCATTGATTCAGGCAAAACAAGGTGATAAAAAAGGAGCTGTTGAAACTGCAAAAGCTTCATTAGCAGCTGCTGAAACTGCTAATAATCAAGATTACGTAAAAATGAATAAAGATAGTATTGCGGAGTGGAGCAGATAAGGCTTTAAAATTCCAATATTTTTAAATTCCAAATTCCAAAACTTTTATAAGCATTGGAGTTTGGAATTTTTTTTATTCTTTTTTTATAAATTATATACAGACTTGTCTGTATGGTTAAAAAGTTTTATATATTTGTCTTTTAAAAAATTTAAGTCGGATGTCACCTAAAGAAAGAATTTTGGAGAAAACAGCTGTATTATTTCATCAGCAAGGTTATAATGCTACTGGTATTAATCAAATTATTGAAGAGGCTAAAGTAGCTAAAGCCAGTTTTTATCAGCACTTTAAATCAAAAGAAGATTTATGTGTCGCCTTTTTAGAAGCACGTCACACTTTTTGGTTTAATCAATTAGAAGAATTTACACTTGGTGAAAAAGAGACTAAAACAAGAGTAGTGGCTTCCTTTGATTTTTTGATCTTTATGAATAAAAAAGAAAATTTCAGAGGTTGTAGTTTTTTAAATATACTTTCTGAAATTGCTTCAGATAATATTAAGATCCTAAGTGTGATTCAAAGTCATAAACAGGATTTAAGAGTTTATTTTCAGAATATTATCAATGATAAACTATTAACAGATCATGTTTATTTACTGTTTGAGAGTTGTATAGTCGAAAGTCAGCTATTCAGATCAAACCAACTTATTGAACAGTCAAAAAAAATAATTAAAACTTTAATTTCGTAAAAATGGAACAAAAATTACCGTTGCCACCTTTCACTTTAGAAACGGCAAAAGAAAAAATTCAATTAGCAGAAGATGCATGGAACAGTCAGGATCCTGAAAGAGTTTCAAAAGCTTATACAGTTGATAGTGAATGGAGAAACCGAGATCAATTTGTAAATGGGAGAGAGGAAATTGTTCATTTTCTAACTCAAAAATGGAAAAAAGAAATCAGATATAAACTAAAAAAGGAATATTGGGCACATACAGAAAATCGAATTGCAGTTCGTTTCGAGTACGAGTATCAAGATCTTAATGGAAACTGGTTTAGAGCCTATGGAAATGAAAATTGGGAATTTGATTCGAATGGTCTAATGCAAAAAAGATTTGCCAGCATAAATGATCTTGCAATTAAAAAAGAAGATCGAAAACTGTTATAATTAATTCATACTTGGCGGTTCTGGAATTTTGATACTTCTTTTGACTTTTTTCACGATCAAAAGATAGAAGGTAATACCTCCTAAAATAATAAGCAATGCAATCTGGAGTTGTCCAAGACTGTTGTTATCGTTATACATCTTGTTGGCGCTGGCTAATTTTGCTTTGCCTTCTTTTATCTGAATTTGAGATAATGATTCAAGAGTTTTAAGAGCTTCTCCGCTGGAATAAGCAATTTTATTCCAGTTTTTATTTTCAACCTGATTGTTAATTTCTTTGCAGGAAGCTAAGAAAGCATCAAAATGCTCTTTTTCTTTATTGGTTAAAACGGTTTTAGCATACAGATCATCAATGCTGTGAACGATTTTTAGAGTATGGATGATTTCATCTTTTTTAATAGTATCACTCAAATCTAGTTTTTCGGCTTCGCTTTTTATAAAATGAAGTTCTTTAGCATATTGAAAAATGTAATGAGAAACCATCAAACGATCGTTGTAAATGGCATTAATGTTTTCGTTTACATTTTTGGAATTTCGGAGCGTATTGAAATTACTCAATAAGATGATTAACATTACAATCAGTAAAATGAAAGCTGCTTTTGTTTTATTGCTGTATTTCTTTAAATCTCTCATCGTGATGCGAATTTTAGGTCAGAATATGTTCAAAAAATGCTATAGTAATACTAAAAAGAAAATGGAATCATTTTTATATTTATTTTGATAAAAAGTTTCCTTTTATTCTTTTTTCGACACTTTTTACAGCTGAAATTGGTACCATTTTCATGTTTTTACTTCCTTTTACAGTATAAAAATAATAAATGCTGTTTGAGCCAATAAGGCAAATTTGCTCTGATTCGCCACTATTATAATTCACTTTATAATCATACTTAGCTTTATTGTTTTTAATATTTTTTAAAGTAAAATAACCTGAACCAACTCCCGTTCCCATAAAAAAAGACAATAATACTATGGCAAAAATCTTGAAGGAAATTAAATTGTAGTAATTCTTTGCTTCCTGTTGTGATAATTCTGCCGTAGATTTTAATTCAAATGTTTTCTGTACCGTTTTATTTTCGCGATGTTTTAGCAACAGTTTTGGTAAATAAAAATGAAACGAAAAAAGTACAATGATGAGTACTAAAGTTATAGGGTTTGAAGTGAACTCAGCAATGGGACTAATTAAGATGTCCATGATGGTAGAGTATTTCAATATATTAATACCAAATTGATAATAGAAAAAACTCTCTTTTAATATTCCTAATATTACAAGATAGAGATATCCTAACGGAAGTAATGTTTGAATGTCTTCTGAAAATTTCATTGAAAATCTTTGTTTAAGATTGATTTTGAGACATACTAAAATAGTGCTTTTTTAATTACAAATAGCACAAGAATTATTTATTTAGAAAAGAGATTGTCTAATTATTGGTTTGTTTTAGCTGTTTTTTAAAGTAAATTTCTACAGAATTATGAGTAAGTTTACACTATCATTTTGTTTTTTGCTTTTAGTAAATGATGTATTGTATTACTCCGATACTACATTCTCAACGTCCGGTTTACTTTTAAAAAACAAAAACTGCATCACTAATGCCAATACTATTGTCAATATAGCGCCAATAAAATTCAACCATAAATAACCTAGTTTTTCTTGCGTATAAATCATGAAATAATAGATAATAAAAATGGTGATCTGGCTGATAATTGCACTGTAAAACATGGGCTTTGCCTGAACACGTCGAAGATAAAATCCGACTAAAAAGATTCCTAAAACAGTTCCGTAGAAAATGGATCCAATGATATTTACCAGCTGAATTAAATTCTCAAACAAAGTACCTACGCAGGCGAAAAGTATTGCTACAACTCCCCAAAACAAAGTGAAGAATTTGGTTGCATTAAGATAATGTTTTTCAGATTTCTCGGTTTTCAGATTTCGTTTGTAAATGTCAATTGCTGTTGTTGAAGCTAAAGCATTTAATCCGGAAGCTGTTGATGACATTGCTGCCGAAAGAATGACCGCTAACAATAAACCAATTAAACCTTTTGGCAAATAATGCAAAATGAAATGGAAGAAGACATAATCTTTATCGTTGGTTTCACTATTGCTGTCGGCTTTTGAAATGATTTCTTTGGCGCGATCGCGAAGGTCTTTTTCTTTGTTAGATAAAGCCACTAATTCTTTACGCAAAATAGGATTATCGTAATCCTGATTGAGCTGATCGATGTACAGTAAATTAATTACTTTTTTATCTTCTGAGAGTGTAATCAATTTTTTCTCTAAAGCGTGGTATTCCTCTTTAAAAGCTGATTTTTCAATTACAATTTTATTATTTGGATTAAAATTTAATGGAACTGGATTGAACTGAAAAAAAACAAAAACCATAACTCCGGTCAGTAAAATAAAAAACTGCATCGGAACTTTTAAAAGTCCGTTCATAATTAATCCCATCTGACTTTCACGAACTGATTTCCCGGACAAATAACGACCAACCTGAGACTGATCTGTCCCAAAATAGGCAAGAGCCAGAAAAAAACCTCCGGTGATTCCACTCCAAAAAGTATATTTTTCTTCTGGATCAAAAGAGAAATCAACAATATTCATTTTATCATTAGCACCTGCAATATGCATCGCACTGGTAAAAGTCATATCGTTTGGTAAGTAATGTAGAATTAGGAAAAAGGTGATAAACATTCCCGACATAATCACAAACATTTGCTGTTTCTGCGTGACGTTGACGGCTTTCGTTCCTCCTGAAAAAGTATAAATGATAACCAAAACACCAATCATGATGTTCATTAAAGTTAAATTCCAACCTAAAAGTGCAGACAAAATAATGGCAGGAGCATAAATAGTCAATCCAGTTCCTAAACCTCTTTGCACTAAAAAAAGAATGGCAGCAAGTGAACGCGTCTTAACATCAAAGCGTTTCTCCAGAAATTCATAGGCTGTGTAAACTTTATTTTTATGATATAGCGGAATAAAAGTCACACAAATCACAATCATGGCAATTGGTAAACCAAAATAGAATTGCACAAACCCCATTCCGTCATGATAAGCCTGACCTGGTGTAGATAGAAATGTGATCGCGCTGGCCTGAGTTGCCATCACAGAAAGTCCAACTGTATACCAAGGCGTTTCGTTGTTTCCCAGAATAAAATCTTCAACGTTTTTACTTCCTTTAGTTTTCCAGGAACCATATCCAACAATGAATAAAAGGGTAACAATAAGTACGATCCAGTCAAATAGTTGCATAGGTTATGAGTATAATTGCATGATTAAGAAAAAAATCAGGATGTAAATAGCATTGGCTACCAAAACATAGGTGTAGCTCTTTTTCCATTTTTTTTGTTTTTTAGCTTCCATGTTTTGCGATTTTTATTTCTTTAATTCTTGTTTAGGAGCTTCTATCGGTTGTTTTAACGAAATGATATTTGAAAGCAATCTGTATGCGCCGGCAACACCTTCGGGTAATTCTCTAAAAAAGCTTAAACCAGTGTAAATATAATATCCTTTTCCGTATGGTGCGATTAATAAAGCGCCATCTTTAGCAGATTCACCTTTATCGTGAGACGAAATAATAGGAGTGAAGGCAGAGTCATATTGGTCTGGATAATACAAACCTTGCTCTTGTGTCCATCCTTGAAAATCTTTTTCAGTGATTTTATTAGGTGTGTTTAAAACAGGGTGATTTGGAGCTAAGAAAGTAATTTTTGCATTTTCCTCGGTTACACGATCGTTTGATACTTTTAACGAATATGGAGCGATCTGATCAGTGACCATTCTTCCGTAGGTATTATACTGAACAATCATGTTTTTACCACTTTTTACAAAATCAAAAAGTATTTTTTGTTTATTGGCTAAAGCATTTACGGTATTGTAGGCACGAACTCCTGTTATAACTGTGCTAAAAGAGTCTAGTCTTTCAGGCGTAATTTCTTCGGGTTTCAAAATGGTAACTTTATATCCCATTTGAGTTAAACTTTCCGGCACTTCATCACCCGCGCCCATAATATAAGCAATGGCATCTCCAGAATTTTTTAAGTCAATTCGGATGCATTTTGACTCAGCTGGTTTTAAAACCATTTGTTTGGTAATATGACTGTAATCAATGATAGTTTCATCTTTTTCAAAACGTTTATTGTCTACAGTTGCGATTGCTTTTGCAACAGTTTCTTCCTGATTAATCGGAGGTGTTACTTCAAAATAAAACGTTTGTTCATTTCCTTTTTTACTCAAAGAAAACGGAATCTGTTTTGGTGAAACTACCCAGCTTTTTGGTAAATCTAATTGCAAATTCCCTGTAATAGCATCTTTTCCAGCACGAACTTTTACCGGAATCATTTTGCTTTTGGTGTCTTTAAAAATCAATACTCTTTCAGAAATTGAAGTGGTAACTTCTGGAACAATATCAAGGAAGTTGTACATTTCACCTTTAACACCATCATTGTATTTGTAAACAACAATACGCTCAAAAGGAATTTCAACACCACTAATTTTTACATTGAAAACTACTTTTACTTCTCTGATAATGTCCGGAATTCCAATGTTTTCCTGATTTGAGACGGTGTACATTCCAACGCTTGCTTTTTCTTTTAGCCAATAGGGTTGTGTGTATTCTAAATTCTCTGGAAGTTGAATTTGAAGGATACTTTTCTGATCGTTATTATTTTTTAAAATGCTGTTTTGTACCGTTGTTTTGTTATCCGGTAAAGAAGTCACGCTTGTTAGCTGCATTTCAATTGGACTTCTGTTAATTACTTCAAGGCTCAGTTTGATTGTACTTCCCGGTGTTGCTTCCTGTTCACTGGCCACTGCTTCAAGATATAAGCCAGAACATGAGGCTATTATGTTTTTTATTGCCGTTGCTTTTAAAGGTTTCCAATGATCATCATCTAAAGTATGAATCATCGTATATGCTTTTACCAAGTCCGGAATACTTGCTGAAGGATTAGTGAAATCGTATTTTGAAATAATTTTTGAAATTAATTCACCGACAGGTTTTCCGTTTTTAACACGGTTCCATGAAGTATCGATGCCATCAAATAAGTTATCTCTTTCTGTCGGAGTTTCACCATTGATAAGTTCCAGATATTCTGTTTCCTCGCCACGGGCACCAGTACTTCCAAAACCTTGAGACTGATGACGGCTTCGGCTTAAAGCTGCTATTTCCTGATTTGATTTCCCAATACCGGTATAATAAACTCCTGTTTCTAATTTGGTGAATTTTGATTTATTGGCAGCGTCAAATTTTTCCTGACTTCCATAAAACCACCATGACGGATTGAAAAACTGGCGTTTAACCTGCCAGGGTTTTACATATTTTAATTGTTCAGGATATATTTTAGGATCATTTGTCAATTTAAAACTCTCAACACTCAACATGGCCGATGATGTATGATGTCCATGAGTAGTCCCCGGTGAACGATGATCAAATCTATTAATAATTACATCCGGTTGAAATTTTCTAATTGTCCAAACGACATCAGCAAGCACTTTATCTTTATCCCATATTTGTAAAGTTTCATCTGGATTTTTCGAAAAACCGAAGTCGTTTGCACGTGAAAAAAACTGTTCTCCGCCATCGATTTTTCGGGCTTCAATTAATTCCTGTGTTCTAATTACGCCTAGTAATTCACGCAATTGCGGACCAATTAAATTCTGACCTCCGTCGCCACGTGTCAATGACAAATAGCCTGTTCTGGCATTCATTTCGTTTGCCATGTAGGAAATTAAGCGTGTATTTTCGTCATCAGGATGAGCGGCAACATATAAAACAGAACCTAAAAAGTTCAATTTTTTTATTTGATTGTAAATCTCAATTGAATTTGGTTTTTGTGGTTGTTGTGCAAATGAAATCGAAATTCCTGTTAAAAAAAAGAAGAGAATTTGTAACTGAATTTTTCGCATAGCGTATTGTGGTGTTTTGAAAGTGCTTCAAAAATAGTAATTATATTGTGGATCACTATTTAAATGAAATGTTAATGTTTAGTTATTGAATTTCTTTCAACAAAATTTATTCCAAAAAAAAAAGCTGCCAGATAAAATCTAACAGCTTTTAAGAGAATTGATCTAATAATTTAGATCATGTGGTATTTCTTAGGATTACAGAAAATTATTTCAATTTGTTTTCTGTGTCTTTATAGTTTCCAGTAATGGTTACACCACTGTTTTTCGTTACTTTTCCGTAAATAGTAATAGAAGAGTCATTTCCAATAAAATTAATTTTGGCACCGCTGTTTAATCTTAAATCTCCCCAAATTACTACAGAACCTTCAATTTGTAATGTAGCATTACTGTTGATAATCAATTCTGTTGGATTCTGTTGCTGGTATTTACCCTGAGCTAAAGTTCCTCTCATATTAAAAGTTCCTCCGCTATTTAAAATCAAAGTATTTTGAATGCTTATTGATCCACAATGTGTCAAAATTCCACCAGAATTAACAATTACAGAACTAATAGCTGTTGATCCTGAATATGATTTTACTTCATTTGAATTTAAAATTAAATTCTGACCTTGATTATAAGTGCCATAATTAGAACAATTTGCAAATGTAGTATTCGGTTTTTCCATTTTAATGATTTTCAAACCGCCTTTTCCACTCGCCACATAAATATAATTACCACTTGATTTTACGTAATTTGACGAACCTGTAATTCCAACTGTTCCAACTAAACTAAGTTGAGATCCAGATTGATAAACATTTAAACCTGCTGCTCCGTTTGCAACAAAAGCGTAACCCTCATTTACAGAAACCGCATTGGTAACATTGTCTTCTCCAGCAGTTGTTAAACCAATAGTTTGTAATTTAGATCCACTGTTAATATCATAAACACCTAAACCATTGTACCCTTCAGAAACCAATAATTTTGCACCATCAAAATCCATTGTTCTTTTTGCACCGCTAACATCCGTAGATGTAGTGAAACTTTTTTGTAAAGCTAAACTAGATTCGTTGTAAATGTTTACACCTTTAGTACCGCTTAAAGTAACGATTTTGTCACCACTTACAGCTACAGTACGTAAATCTGCTAATGCTACTTTTCCTGTAATTGCTTTAGATGAACTGTTTATTTTGTATAAATTTCCAGCATCTCCGGTTACAGCAAAATAGGATGATGAATTTGCAGCTACATCAGTTGTAACTTTTCCTTCAAGGTTGTTGATCGTATATTTATCAGTAAGCAAACCTGAACTCAATTGCATATTGATTACAATTGATGGGTTTGTTAAAGTAGCGTTTTTGTCAATATCTGTTGCTCCTGCAATTATTAAATTTCCGTTAGAATACGTAAGAGATGTAATATCTGTATTAGCAATTAAAGCCGATGTAATTAATTTAGGTTTGTAAGGATCTGAAACGTCAATTACATCAATTGCACCAGAGTAAACATCGCCACTCATAGTATACGCAACATAAGCATAGTTTCCGTTTACAGCAACATGATTAGCCTGCAAGGTTCTTCCGTTACTATCTTTTGGAGGATTTATTTCGGCAATTTGTACTAAAGGCAAATCAGTAGTTGCCTGGCTGCTTTTTAATAATTTTGATGTCGAAGTGTTTGTAATTGTAATAACGCCCGAATTTGTAAGGTCTAGCCTTTTATTTAAAGACGTAACATCAGAGTTGATTTCGATATTATTTTCTTTTGCCTGGTTATCAGTAGAAGTGTCATCATTGTTATCACAAAATGTAAAAAGTGACATTGCTAAAAACGAAAATAAATAAACGCTCTTTTTCATAATTTCAATTTTGGTTTAAAATATTTTGCAAAGATACGGTGTAATTGTAGTATAATAAGCTAAATATTATGAATAGTTTAACTTAACAGCTTGTTTTTTATGCATTTATGTAAAATGTTTTGCAAATTAACATTTTTATTAAATACTATGCATGCATAAAAAAAGAGTATCAAATTTTTGATACTCTTTTGTGCTGAAAATTAGCTATTTACTAATCTTTTATCTTCTTCCATGTCCATGATTATCATGTTTGTCATGTTTATCATGGTGATCATCATGGTCATGACGATCGTGTTTATCATAATGCTTATAATCTCTATGATTATCATGACGGTCATTATAACCATAAACCGGTCTTGGTTTATAAGGTCTTTGTGGTGCACCATGATATCCTTTATAATATCTTGTTCTGTGACGATCAAAGTATACATAAGGCGTTCTACCGTGATAATCATTCAGAACTACTTTGTAACCTCCATATAAGTCATAATTTCTATATTGTCTTGGTAAGTAAGTTGTTCTAACCCATCTTCCTCCACCAAAATAAATAAATTGCGATGCTCTTACATCATAATAGGCTTCAATATCTGGCAAATAATAATATTCCATTTCAGCATATCCTGATGGACCCCATGCTGGAGGTGTACCAATGTTAACATTAATTGAGACTTGGGCTTGTGTGGCATTTGCAACCAAAAGGAATAATCCGGCGATTGCTATTTTTATTGTTTTCATTTTTTTTTAAGTTTTAATGTTACTCTTGTATAGTGATATTCATATACTGTGCCAAAAATAAAAACAAAATGTATTTCGTCGGATAAAATATGCACTTCAACGATTGTTGGAATGCTAAGTGTTTTATAAATTATTGATTTTTAAATTGTTTTGAAAAGTTTAAAAATAAAATAAAAGTGAAAAAAAAAAATCAACTCTATCTGTAATCTACAATTCGTGGCTTTCCAAGTTCAAAACTTTGTAAACCATAATCT
This sequence comes from Flavobacterium sp. LC2016-12, assembly GCF_015351595.1. Taxonomy (GTDB): domain Bacteria; phylum Bacteroidota; class Bacteroidia; order Flavobacteriales; family Flavobacteriaceae; genus Flavobacterium. Next base: position 50,863 of record NZ_JADKPT010000015.1, read on the forward strand.
GTGGTTTCAAAAGTATTGGTTTTGAAAACATTATCTCCATCATTTGGAATAGTAGGATAGTATGACAATGACAATTGAAAGGAACTGAAAACTAAATAGTCATTACTGATTAATAGGCCAAGAGTCACTTTCTGATAGGCTTTATTTCGGCCCATAGCGTTATTTGGACTTCCTAAAACGGCAATTGAATAATTAAAAAACGGATTCATGCGGAATCCCCAAAGTGCATAAGGGGAATAAGTCTGGGTCTGAAGTGATAAAACCATTTTATCTGTTCCATATAAGGCACTGTTGAAGCCTGCTAAGCCATTTTTCTCGTTGATATTTAATTGATCGCCTACAATATCTTCCCGATTTACACCGATAACAATCCTCGGATTAACAAATTGTCTTAGCTTCCATTTTCCTATACTATATAGTTTTGTAAAATAATTGCTTTCAATTGCAAAGGCCGTTTCATAGGTTTTGGATTGATGGAAAAAAGTACCTGCTTCAAAATTAGTACTGAAAAATCCCCATCTATAATAGTTTCCAAAAGAAAATTGTCCTCCTATATATGGCCGCCACATGGTATTTTTATATTGATAACCAAGTGTAATCCCGTAAATTCGGCCAATAGGTACATCTTCTGTTTGCCCGTTTCTAAAGATGTAACTGTCTTTAATAAACTTTCGGGTATTAAGTCCAATTCCGGATAGAATTAGTTTTTCATCTGAATAAAAATTCGTCGGATCATATAAGTCTGATGGGCTTTCACTATAATTTACGTTTAGAAAACGCGCTGAAACTATCAAATTAGTTAAACCTGCATTTTCGGTTTCAAATACTTTAGTTGCCTTTCCGGCCCAAAAATCCTGAAAATTATATTTAAAAGGCTGATATTGAAAGGTCATATCAGGAGCCTGTATAGTGTCTTTTCTGAAATTTTGCCCAACATATACTCCGCCAGCCCATTTGGTTAAGGGAGAATAGAAGAGACGTTCAATATTTATTGTTTTCGAATAATTATTATCTAGATCAATATTATAATGGAATGTTGCCCCGATATAAGTATTCTTAATATTGGGAACAGTATACGTAACATCGTTTCCATTTCGCCCATCATCAAAACGATTTGTAAAACGATATTCTAGTTGTTGACCAGAACCAAAAAAATCTTTCTCTTTAAATCCAACAGAAACCTGATTACTGGAAATTGAGAATTTCGGAATAGTACTCCAGGAATCCAAAACACGAATGGTAACATCTACAGAATCAGAAGCTACACCAACCAATTCATGTGTAACCCTAACTGCAGTTACATATTTCTGTGCACGAATTAAACGCTCAGATTCCTGCATTTTATAGCTGTCGTATACAGAGTTTCGTCTAAATAGTAATAAGTTGGTAATAGCAATTCTTTTCGTTTTTAGATGAAGTCTGTTTCCTGTTCTTTCTCCCCAATTTTTGGGTTCCCGTGTTGTATCAATAAGAGAATGTCCAAACGGATCTAAAGTAATGATATTTATTTTTCTAATTATTTTTCCATTATAATCAGCAGAATCATGAGGGATAATAAGATTCTCTTTTTTTTGAGGTTTTTTACTTCTAAATAAAAGTTTGTGCAGCGTTTGTGTAAACTTATTTTTCTTGGAGTAATTTCTAATTTTAGTATAGATCTCCGTACTATCTTTTTTGACCTTACTATCTTCTTTTTTAGTATTGTCTTGGGCTTGAGTAATTTGCGTACAAAAGCATATTAAGATAAGAAGTGCTATTTTTTTAATTAAAGACATTCAAGTATTTTTTTGCTATACTATAAAGTGATTTTTGTATGAATATAAGTAAAATAAGAGTAATATCCTTACTATTGATTTACTTTAGCTTCAATTTTAGCTTTTCTAATTCGCCATGTAAATTTTCTGGGCATATGATTTCCCATCAGATATCCCCAAGGCTCTAAAGATTCAATTCTTTCAAATATAATTTTAAGAATCGCTAATAATGGAATTGCCAAAAACATACCTGAAATTCCTGCTGCAGAACCTCCAATAATAATTCCCATAATAGACACAAAAGCATTAATTTCTACTTTGGAATTAATTATTAAAGGCACAAGTAGATTATTATCAATTAATTGCACAACAAGATTTACAAGTAAAATACTTAAAATCATTGAGGTTTGGGGCGTTCCGGTTAAAGAAGCCAAAAGCGTTATTACACCGGCAATTGTTATTCCAATATAGGGTATCAAATTTAAGATTCCGGTTATTAATCCAAGTAGAATAAAATATTTTACCCCAACAATCCAAAGACCAAGACCCGTAAGGATAGAAACAACAATCATCTCTAGCAATAAACTAACAATGTAATTGTTTATTGAAACTTTAATTTGTGATAAAATATCTTTTAAGGCTGAATGGTCTTCCTTGTTAATTAGTTTGGCTAAAAACAGAATAAAATGATCTTTATAAAGAAGAAATAAAAAGGTGTAAATAGGAATGATAGTGCAATCTAATAGCAGATCTGTAATAGATAATATTGCTGAACCAACAGTGCCCGCACCGCTATTTTTAACGGAATCTTTTGTTACGGTGTCCAGGTATTTTTTTTGTTCTCCAATACTTATATGAAAATTATCCTTTACAAATTTATGCACCTCAGTGATAAAATAATTGGTATTTTTCTTAATAGCTTCAAAGTCATTGGCAATATCTTTTACCTGGTACGATATAAAAACTAATATTCCGACAATAAATGCTGCAAACATAAGCACGCATAGTATTGCTGCAAGATGCCGTGGAAACTTAAACCTAACATTTAACAATGTAAAAACAGGAAGCAGTAAAACGGCGAATAAAAAAGCCATTAATACAGGTGTAATAATGTCTTTTCCTAAGCAGAATATTACAGCAAAACATATTAAACTTACAAGTATAAGGGAAAGTTTGGCATAAAATGGCAATTTTATTGAACGGATCATTTTGGTTATAGAAATTAGGTTTAAAAATCTGAACTAGTCTAAACAAAATTCCTTTTTTTTAGATAAATACCGTTCTACGTTTCCTAATTAACGTTACAAAATTCCCATTCAAATTAATCGAAAAACTCTTTGTCCTCGTATTGTACCGGCATTATTGAAATTCCTTTTTGAAGCAAAAGGTTATTCGGAAAAATGATTTTTTCGCCTTCTTTGGTTTTTAAATTGACATGAAAAGCACTAATATCTTCAATTTCAGCTTCAATTGGAAAATCTTTATCATGAATTTTGATCGTATCGCCAATTCTAAAAGGAAAAGAGAAGAATAAAATCATTCCGGAAGTAATATTGCTCAGAATAGACCATTGAGCAAACATGGCGACCCCAATTACTGTTGCAATGGAGGAAATAGTTATGAAAAGATCTTTGGTGTCAACCCCCCAGATAACAATCAAACTTATCGTAACCAATATATTCATCAATAAATGAATGTATTTGATTACCAGATTAGTTCGGTGCTCTAATAACTGACTAGTACTTGCATAACGTCGAATTAATTTTGCGATAATTATACGTAATGCGACTAGTGCCAAAAGAAGGATTCCTGTAGCTAATAATTCCTGGCTATATTCTTTAAAAGAAAACATACTTTAATATTTTACACTAAAGTACTCAAATATTCATAAACTTTTGCTGTTGGCAAGCCCATAACATTGGTATAAGAACCTTCAACTTTTGCAACTGCCATAAAACCAAACCATTCCTGTATTCCGTAAGCACCTGCTTTATCATAGGGTTTATAGTTTTCTATATAATATAAAATAGCTTCATCTGATAAATCATTAAAAGTTACTTTAGTAGTATCATGTAATAGAGTAGAAGTAGTGTTGGTTTTAAAACAAACCGAAGTAATTACTTCGTGAGTAGTATTAGACATCGATTTGATCATTTCAAAAGCTTCTTCAGCACTTTTAGGTTTTCCTAAAGCTTTTCCCTCGTGCCACACTATCGTGTCACTGGTAACTAATATTTCATTGTCTTTAAGTTCACCCTCAAATGCACTTGCTTTTAATTCAGATAGAAAATCAGTGATTTCAACCCCTTTTAATTCTGGGGGATAAATTTCTTCGATATCTTTCAGTCTTATTTCGAAATCCAGATTTAGATCCTTGAAAAATTGCTGTCTGCGAGGTGAACCCGAAGCCAGAATTATAGTATATTTTTTTAGTTTTTCTTTAAGCATTGTACTTAATATTTAAGTTGATAACCAGGATTGATAAAATACCAAAAAGCAATATCAATTTTAAAACTGTACTCAAATGCTGAAATTCTTTTTGAGATTTAGCTCCAAATATTTTTACAATAAAATATAAAAGAGGGGCCAAAACAAAAGCAAAAGCATATAAAGTAACAATTAAAAGATCGTTTTCCATGAAATATTTGTTGATATAAAGCAACGATAATATAAATGGAATAATCGCAAATCCTAACGCTATTTTTGCAGCTCTACTAATTCCGATGGCAATAGGTAAAGTATTCATACCTTGATTATAATCTCCATTTACATCTTCAATATCTTTAACTATTTCACGAATAAAATTAATCATAAAAGCAAACAAAGCATAATCAATTAAAATAGAAAACAGGCTCGCCATTTGCGCCTGATTCTCCGCATTAGTTGCAGGAAAAATATCAAAAACACCAATAATAATGACACTTAAAGCCAATAGCAGCGCAACAACAAAATTTCCTAAAAGCATGATTTGCTTTAAAGTTGTAGAATAGAAGTAAAGCAGAGAAGCAATTAGGATAAAAATGGTGGCAAAACCAGGTCTCATAATTACATTTGACAAATAGAAACCAAGGGCAACACCTGCGACATTCAACCCGAAATAAATATTATAAGCCTGTGTTTCAGGAATTCCTTTTCCAATAACAACATCATTTGGCTTGTTGATAGTGTCTGATGCGACATCAAATATATTATTGATTACATAACCCGCGGCCGCTAATAAAACAGTGCTCAAAACCAATAATCCATATTGCCAATCAGTTAAAGCCAACGGGATATCTTGTAGTTTTAAAAAGGAATAACGAAATAAAAGCTGCATAAATGCAAGCATCAGTAGGTTTTGATATCGAATGAGTTTGAGGTATTTCATTTTTTTCTTGAGTTACAAAGGTTCAAAGGGGCAAAGTGACAAAGTTTTTTTTAATGCTGTTTAAGCGATCAAAAATCTACAATCTACAATCAAAAATCTAAAATAATTAATCGTGTTTTCCACTAAAATGTTCCATCCATTTTCCTTGTACTTTCATTACTTGTTCAATTACGTCACGTGCAGCGCCTCTTCCGCCTTTTACGTGCGAGATATAACGGCTGATATTTTTGATTTCAGGACTTGCATCCTGGGGACAGGTTGGTAATCCTACTAATTTCATCACATGGAAATCAGGAATATCGTCACCCATATATAATACTTGTTCCGGTTTAATATTATAAGTATCGGTATATTCTTTAAAAGTTTGTACTTTGTCAGGAGTTCCCAAATGAATATCGCTAATGCCTAAATTTTTTAGTCTCACGCGAACACCTTCATTGCTTCCGCCAGAAATAACGCAGACATTATAACCACTTTCGACAGCTGCTTTCATGGCAAAACCATCACGAATATTCATTGTACGAAGAATTTCTCCTTCATTGGTTACAAAAACTGAACTGTCTGTAAGTACGCCATCAACATCAAAAATAAAAGTGGTGATGTCATTCATTATTTCCTTATAACTTTTTGCCATTATGCTGTATTGATTGTGTTAGTATTTTATAAATATTTTTTTGATTTTCATTGGTTAAATACTCTAAATGAGCCTCAATTGTACTCGAATCATTGCGTTTTGCAGGTCCGGTTTGGGCATCAATTGGCTCTAAAGTTTTTATTTTTTCGGCAGTTTCCTGAATCAGCGGTTTTAAAATATCGAATGAAACCTGATTTTCTTCGCAAATTTCCTGGCCAATTTGATATAAATGATTCGTGAAATTGTTTACAAAGACAGCTGCAACGTGCAATGCCTTACGCTGCTCTGAATTAATTGGAAAAACAGCTTTTGAAATGCTTTTTGCAACGGTTTCCAAAACACGAAAATCAAATGTATTATCGGCTTCCAGACATATCGGAATTATCGAAAAATCAATTTCTTTATTCTTAGAAAAAGTCTGGAGCGGATAAAAAACGCCTTTACGATTTTTATCATCTAAAGTTTCAATAGAAGCAGTTCCTGAAGTATGAACCACAAGTTGGTTGTTAAAAGGTAATTGTTGTGAGACTTCTGCAATGGCGTTATCTGTAACTGCGATAATGTAAAGATCAGCTTCTTTTAGATTCTCATAATTGCTAACAATTTTATCGAATTCAATAAGAGAACTCAATTTTTCCTTTTTTCGCGAAAATACCTGTGCAATTTCTACAGCTTCACTTTTAGAGAAAGCTTTTATCAAATGCTGCGCAACATTTCCGGAACCAATTATTGTTATTTGAATCATATGGCAAAATTAAGATTATTTTTTAAAGTATATTGGTTTTGTCTCGTTAGTCTTTCGTTTAAAAGTGACCTGATTGCCTTAATTTTTATACAAAAGAAAAACCCGTTACTTAACTAATTATAAGTAACGGGGTTATTCTGAATTTTAGTGCATTTAAAGTTTTACTGTTCCTTTTGAAACATTTTCACTAATTGTGGTTTTGGTAGCAAAATCTGTTTTTTTGGAAGAAATTAATTCAATATTTTTACTCGCAGCACCATCAATTGTAACTGCTTTTGAAGAAGTTGAATTGAATTCAACGTCTTTCAAAATGATATTTTTACCATTATAAATTTCAAATATTGACGGGTTTTGGATATCTAATTTCGCGTTTGTAATTTTAATTCCGCTGGCATCAATTATAGAAAAACCTTTTTCAGCTGAAATAACTAAATTAGAAAGTTCTATATTTTGAAGGTTCATTTCAGGTAAACCTTGTAAAAACACAGCCTGTTGCGCCCCTTTAATCGTAATGTTTTTGATTAAAATATTTTTAAACTGAGGTGTTTCTTCGTTTACCGGAACAACTTTGTTATTGGTTTTAGTTCCGCCTTCAGCCAACGTTTCTGCAATAGATTTCCCTCCATAATAAAGATCGAAAGAAATCGCCTGTGATGGAATATCGGTCATATAGATATCTGAAATAAAGATGTTTTCAACGATTCCGCCGCGTCCGCGAGTACTTTTAAAACGCAGACCGACATCAGTTCCCATAAAAGTACAGTTTGAAACATGCAGGTTTTTTACGCCGCCTGACATTTCGCTTCCTACAGTTACGCCACCGTGACCGTGATATACGATATTGTTTTTTACGATAATGTTCTCGCACGGAATACCTCTTTCACGACCATCTTTGTCTTTTCCTGATTTTATACAAATCGCGTCATCGCCAACATCAAAATTTGAGTTTTCTACCAATACATTTTTGCACGACTCGACGTCAATACCATCACCATTTTGAGAATACCAAGGATTTCTAACCGTAATGTTACGAACTATTAAGTCTTCAATCATTAGAGGATGAATATTCCAGGCTGGTGAATTTTGAAAAACAGGTCCGTCGAAAAGTACTCTTTTGCTATTTTGAATACTTACCAGTACTGGACGCAGAAAATCATGAATAGCTTCAAAATCTTCTTTGGTTTTTAAATCAAGACGCACATTTTGATCCGCTCCAACAGTTGCTTTTTTAAAGGTTTCAGACGGATACCAGGTATCTTTTTTTTCATTTAGAACTCCACCAGATGCAACAAGTTCTTTCCATTGACTCTCGGTTAATTTATTCTTTTTGACTTGTCTCCAGGCGTCTCCTGAGCCATCCCAGACACCATTTCCGGTAAAAGCAACGTTCTCAAGGTTTTTGCCATAAATAGGAGAGATACAACGCCACGTATTAAGACCTTCAAAGCTGGTTTGAATAAGTGGATATAAATTTTTATCTGTTGAAAACTTAATTAATGCACCTGTTTCTGCATGCAATTCGATATTGCTTTTTAAAATAATTGGGCCGGTAAGCCAGATTCCCGGAGGTATTATTACTTTTCCACCACCTTTTTTTGAAACCGCATCTATGGCATCGGCAAAAGCCTTGGTATTTAAAACAGAACCTCTATTGACAGCTCCAAAATCTTTTAAGTTTACGGTATTGTTTGGAATCTTAGGCTCCTGAATTTTTGACATCTTAAATTCAATGTTGACGTAGGAATCATAGGACTTTGAATTTTGGGCACTTGTGTAATTTGACACGCCTGAGAGTAGCATTACCAGAGCAAAATAGAATAGATTAAGTGGTTTCGTTTTCATGTTTTTGTAATTATATGAAGTTTGGTTTGTTAGCAGATACAATTCTTGTTAAAGTGTTTAATTTTTAAGGAAAATAAAAAAATAGCTTTATTTTATAAAAAACTAATAATGTAATCGATTACACAAATCTAATAAAAAATATTAATTCTATAATATAAAATTCCATCCAATTTAGTTGTCGTTTGTTAATGAAATTTAAAAGCAGCACTATTCTTTTTTGGTTTTTATTAACAAAACACAAATATTAGAACTCAACATTTTTAAGTACTTTTGTGGCACTTTTATACAATGTAATTCCTCAGAAATGGATAAAAAAATATTCTCTTTTTTGTTTTCTACACGATTAATGGCCGTTCTTTTTTTAACATTTGCAATCGCAATGGGTATTGGAACTTTTATCGAAAGTAAGTACAATACTGACACAGCCAGAATTTTAATTTACAATACCTGGTGGTTCGAGGCAATAATGGTCTTTTTTATGATCAACTTTTTCGGAAACATCAAACGTTACCAATTATTAAGAAAGGAAAAATGGGCAACTTTATTACTGCATATTGCCTTTATTTTTATTCTTTTAGGAGCCTTTATTACGCGTTATATTAGTTATGAAGGTGTAATGCCGATTCGCGAAGGAGCAGCGGAAAACCAAATCCTTTCTGAAAAAACATTCTTAACTGTTTTTGCCGATGGTGAATATAAAGGAGAAATGAAACGCAGGGTTTTTGAAAAGAATCTTTTACTGTCTCCAGTTACTAATAATGACTTTAGTCTTTCAGGAAAATTTGATGAGACGCCTTTTGAAGTTTCCTATTCAAATTATATTTTGGGAGCTAAAGAAATGGTTAAACCAAATCCTAACGGTACTTTATATATTAAATTGGTTGAAGCCGGAGCTGGCGGGCGTGAAGAACATTTCTTAAAAGAGGGAGAGGTTCAAAATATTCACAACGTTTTATTTGCTTTGAATAAACCAACAGATGGAGCGATTAATATTAATACTAAAGGAGAAAAATATACAATTCAGACGCCATTTGAAGGAGAATTTATGCGAATGGCTGATAAATTTAAAGGAAGTGTAACAAAAGATAATGTACAGCCGTTAATGATGCGTTCTCTTTACAGTATCGGAGATATTCGAATCGTTTTCCCGGATCCTGCTGTTAAAGGAGTTATAGCTTATGAATCAAATAATGATTTTAAAGCAAAAAATCATAACGATGCTTTAATTGTAAAGTTAAAAGCAGATGGGCAGGAAAAAGAAATTACGCTTTTGGGTTCTAAAGGTAAAATTGGGGAACCAAAATCAATTAAAATTGGTAAGATTGACTACACTTTATTCTACGGAAGTAAGGCATATATTACGCCTTTCAAAATTAGACTGAATGATTTTATCGCTACAAAATATCCGGGAACGGAAAAAAGTTATTCTGCTTTTGAAAGTAAAGTAACCGTTCAGGATTCATCTGAAACTTTTGACGCCCGCATTTATATGAATCATGTTTTAGATCATAAGGGATATCGTTTTTTTCAATCAGGATTTGATCCGGATGAAAAAGGAACCATTTTATCTGTAAACCATGATTTTTGGGGAACTTCAATAACTTATTTAGGCTATTTTATGTTATTCTTCGGTTTAATGGCGATTATGTTTACAAAAGGTTCTCGTTTTACAGATTTAAAAAGAAAATTGGAGAAAGTAAAAGAGAAAAAAGAAAAGTTAATTACTATTTTGGTTTTAATGATCGGTCTAAGTGGTTTTGCTCAGGCACCACACGTTCATACACCAGGACATGACCATAATCATACGGCAGATCCAAATGACCATGCCAATCATGTTACAGCACCGCCAAGTCAGAGACAATTAGATTCGTTATTATCAATCTACAAAGCACCGGAAGCTCATGCTGCTAAATTTGGTCGTTTGATTATTCAGGATGCTGGTGGTAGAATGAAACCTATTAATACTTTTTCATCTGAATTGTTGAGAAAAGTAAGCCACGATGACAAGTATAACGGAATGAATTCTGATCAGGTATTTTTGTCAATGACACAGTATGCTCAGGTTTGGATTCAGATTCCTATTATTTACATCAAACCAGAAAATGACAGTATTCGTAGAATTATCGGAATTGAAAAAGGAGCAAAATTTGCTCCCTTTGTAAAGTTCTTTGATGAAAACGGAAACTACAAACTTTCACCTTATTTAGATGCAGCTTACAAAGCAGCCAATCCAAATAGTTTTGAGAAAGATTTTATCGAAACAGATAAAAAAGTAAACTTGATGGAATCTGCATTGAGTGGTAGTATCTTAAAAATATTCCCAATTCCAAATGATCCAAACAACAAATGGATCTCTTATTTAGAAATTGATCATGCTGGTTTAAAAGGCATAGATGCCACTTATGTGAAGCAAATTCTTCCTCTGTATTTTAGTGCTTTAAACAATGGTTCGATTTCTAAAAACTTTAATACCGCTGATCAGTTGGTTGAAAGTATTAATGGTTTTCAGAAGAAATTTGGAAGTAAAGTTCGTCCAAGCGAAAAGAAAATTGACCTTGAAATCGCGTATAACAAATACAATATTTTGCCAAAAATGTTTTATTGGTATTCGCTTGCAGGAATCTTTATGTTGATTTTTACACTTTTCAGTATTTTCTTTGACAAAAAGTTTTTACGCATTACAGTAAATGGTTTCCACATTTTAATTGGATTAATATTCGCACTTCATACAGTAGCCCTAATCGCTCGTTGGTATATCTCAGGACACGCACCGTGGAGTAACGCTTATGAGGCAATTGTTTATGTAGCTTGGTCAACAATGTTCTTTGGATTGGCTTTTGACAGAAAATCAAAACTTACAGTGGCATCTGCAGCGTTTGTGACAGCGATGATTTTCATGGCATCAAACGCCAACTGGGTTGATCCTGAAATTGCAAATTTACAGCCTGTTTTGAATTCGTATTGGTTAATGATTCACGTTGCCGTTATTGTGGCAAGTTACGGACCTACAGCACTTGGAATGATTTTAGGTTTTGTAGCCCTGATATTAATTTTCTTTACCAATGAGAAGAATAAAACGAAAATGGAACTAAACATCAAAGAAATCACCTATATCAACGAAATGTCAATTACAATTGGTTTGATTATGTTGACTATTGGTAACTTCTTAGGAGGACAATGGGCGAATGAAAGCTGGGGACGTTACTGGGGATGGGATCCAAAAGAAACCTGGGCTTTGATCTCTATTATGGTTTATGCGTTTGTAATTCATGCTCGTTTTGTACCAGCTTTGAGAGGAAAATGGTTCTTTAACTTAATGACTATGTATGCTTTTGTTTCAATCTTGTTCACCTATTATGGAGTGAACTTTCACTTAGTTGGATTACACTCTTATGCAAGTGGAGAAGCGCATTCATTAAGCTGGATTTGGTATTCATTAGGAACAATAACTTTAATAGGAATTGTTACTTATCCAAAATACAGCAAATATTATAAAACTAAAAAAGTGAAAAAATAGATAATTATAAAATGTAATTATTAATTCATAAAAAAAGGTTCAACGTAATGTTGAACCTTTTTTTATGAATTAATTTTTGCTAAGCTTATTTTGGCTTGAGGAAAGATAACCTTTGAATGTTTAAGAGAAATATTTTTTTCTAAACCAAAAAGCAACATTTACTAAAGCTATTAAAGCAGGAACCTCTACTAAGGGGCCTATAACGCCTGCAAAGGCCTGACCGCTATTTATACCAAATACCCCAATGGCTACTGCGATTGCAAGTTCAAAATTATTGCCAGTCGCCGTAAAAGCAATTGCGGTACTTTTTGAATAATCAGCTCCAAAATATTTTCCAATAAAGAAACTAACTAGAAACATAATGACAAAATAAAGTACCAGAGGAATTGCAATACGTATAACATCCATCGGAATCTGAACAATCAGTTCACCTTTCAGGCTAAACATAAGTACAATTGTGAAAAGCAGCGCAATCAAAGTAACAGGTGAGATGATGGGAATGTATTTATGCTGAAACCACTCTTCGCCTTTTAATTTTATAAGAACGTAACGGCTAATAATTCCCAGCGCAAAAGGAATTCCTAAATAGATTCCGAGACTTTCCGCAATTTGCTTAATACTAATGTCGATTTCAAATCCAGAATAACCAAAATAAGGTGGTAATACGGTAATAAAAAGATAAGCATACAGACTATAAAGCAAAACCTGAAAAATACTATTTAAAGCAATTAACCCGGCGGCATATTCTCTGTTTCCATCGGCGAGATCATTCCAAACGACAACCATAGCAATACAACGGGCTAATCCAATTAAAATTAGGCCCATCATATAATCGGGATATTCCTTTAAAAATAGCAACGCTAAGACAAACATCAAAATAGGGCCGACAATCCAGTTTAAGAACAAAGAGGCTCCTAATATTTTTGTGTTCTTAAAAACGCTTCCCATTTGTTCATACTTCACTTTCGCTAATGGCGGATACATCATCAATATTAGCCCAATAGCAAGAGGGATATTTGTTGTTCCAGTTGAGAATGAATTGATAAAAACGCCACTTGACGGAATGAAATACCCAATCGAAATACCAATTGCCATCGCAAGGAAAATCCAAAGGGTTAAAAACCGATCAAGAAAACCAAGTTTTTTTCGTTCTGTAACTGGGGCGCAATGATTTACTGACATATTATTTTTTTATTTCAGAAAAGACATAAAACATTTCGGTCGCGATTTGCAAGCTTCGTTCCTGATACTTTTCAGTTTGTAGGGGTGTGTTATCAAAAGCTTTTGGATCCTCAAAAGTAACCGGAATACGTTTTTCTGCTCCTATAATAAACGGGCAGCCTTCATCAGCTTGTGAGCAGGTCATAATAGCTGCAAAATCATCTTCGGGATTAAAATCATTATCATACTTTTTCGAAAATCCGATTACAGGATATTGTGTTGTTGCATATTTTATAGCATAAATGGGATTACTTCCCTCGGAAAGTACTTCTATAAGAAACCCTGATTCTTTAAGGGTTTCTACAACTTTTGGGAATAATGCCGTTGCTTCTGTTCCACCGGAATAGCAAAAAACATTATTTATATCAAAATAATAAGCTGCCGTTTGTGCCCAAACCTGAGATAAATGACTACGTCTCGAGTTATGAGTACAAATAAAATTTAATCTGATCTCAAGATTTACGTTAAATTTTGACTGTATAAAATCAATCAGAGATTGTAATGTTTGTTTGCGATCTGCTGTAATATTTTGAAAATCAAATAAAGAAACAATTTTATTTAATTCGGGGAATAAGGTATTTGAGTTTGACATTTTTTAAAGAATTAGTTAACAACAGCCCCCACCAGGTGTGCAAGAATTATTAGTATCTGCATTTAACTGTGAAAGTTTAAATTTTGATTTTTCTGATGGAACTCCACATTGTTCCTGCGCTAAGCAAGCAGTATTTTTATTTATTAATTCGAAATCTTTTCCATTGAAATCCAAATCATACTTACCAATGGTGGTGTCCTGGTATTCCACTTCAATTTCAAAATCTTCTATTCCAAGAACTTTTTCAGAAAGTTCAATAATATGAATTAGTTTTTGTGGTTTTAAACGGTGTTCAAAATCATTGGCATCCCAAAGTTGGAAATTCACAACCGTTTCTTTTCTAACGGTTCCACCGCAGTCAATAAAGTTTTTGGTAATTAAACCTACTTCGGTAACGTGAAAATGTTCCGGAACAAAGCTTCCGTTTGGCAATTGAAAATTTACTGTTTCAACAGTAGTAAGCAATTTTTTAATCTCTGAAAGTTTCATAATAATTTGATTTAATAATTAACAACATTCCTTTTTATTTTTCTCAATATGAAGCGTGATAGTTTGAAAAAAGGATTTTATTTTTTCAAAACCAGCTTCGTTAATGCAGTAACAAATAGCGTTTCCATCAATATTTCCTTTAATTAATCCGGCATTCTTTAATTCCTTTAAATGCTGAGAAACTGTAGGTTGTGAAAGCGGTAATTCGTTGACTATATCTCCGCAGATACAAGTATTTACTTTAAGCAAATATTCAATAATAGCAATTCGTGCGGGATGGCCTAAAGCTTTTGTTAAAGTAGCCAATTCGTTTTGATGATCTGTAAAGTGATCTGATTTAGATGCTCCCATTGGTTTATATTTATATTGCAATATTACGATATGTATTTTGTTAAAAAAAGAAAATAACACATTATTTTCTTTTTTTACTATTCTAACCCGTGCTTAATCAACCATTTTTCCCGACAATAAAAGAACTAGAGCTACAAGTAGCAAGAAACAGGTTAAAAATATAATATGACTAACTAGCGTTAAAAAGAATGCTTTTGTTTTTGACATTTTATTAAAAAATTGAATGTTAGTCCAAAATGTTAAAATGACTCCAATTATATACGTCATTGTTGAAAACTTCTCAATATGATTTTTACTACTTAAATATAATAGCACAGGAAATGTCAAAATTTGCACAAAGAGTCTTTGCGAGGCTTTGAAAGTATTGAGAACAAAAAATTCAAAAAAATTATAACCTTGTTTCCTGAATACTATAAAAGTTCCAATAGTATAAATTGGTATAGTAGCAATGGTTACCCATGAAAAATGTGCTGCCATCCATTCGTTGTAATCACTCAAATCTATACCATCATCACTAGAATTTGCAAATATATTGATTTCGTAATAATGACATAGAAACCCGTATAAAGCCCCAAGAACAGCAACTAATGACAAAGGCTTAAAATGTTTCACACGTTTCCCTTCGATAAATTCTCTGATTGAATGTCCTGGCCTGGTAAATAATTGTTTTAAAGAATAGGGAATTCCTTCGTCAAAATGCAATAGACCATGTTGGATATCATGCCATAAAAAATGAGCATTAATCTTATGTGTTTCGGCCGTCTGTCCACAGTTGTTACAGTAATGGCCTTTAAAAATCTTATTACAGTTTTTGCAGATTATTTCCATTCTAAATTTTCTTTATAATTTTTCTTTCAAATTATTGAATTGCATTCTTTTAAAACCATTAGGAAACATAATAGCTATTAGAACTACAATTAATAAAAAGTTATACTCAACGCCATTTCTTCCTCCACCAACAACAAACCAACCCTCTTCAAAATGGACTAATATGATTCCCATTAACAATACAAAAATAGTTACAAAGCCTGCAAACTTAACATATTTATTAAGAAGTAACAGTATTGCCGCAATAACATGTGATAATTTAATTGACCACGCCAGAAAAACACCAAAAGGAGCAAACCCAATCTGATTCAGGTATAAATTCCCGAAGTCATTAATACCGTTATTAAACATGCCGAAAACGGAGTGCGTGAGAAGAATAATGGCAACTGCAATTCTTAATAATAAAGTTCCCTTCATGGTTTGTTTTTTGTTAGTGGAATTAAAAATAATAAAAAAACGCACATTAAAGTAATTAATATGCGCTTTGAGTTTTTAAGCAATATTTATTTTTACACTTTTCCTAAAGTATATAGTTGTGTCATAGTTGGTGTTAAACTTCCTCCGGCTGGTTCAAGTGTAATTCCAAAAGCTTCAGCTTCATTGGTACGATCTACAGCAAAGATTTTATTTGAATTTCCTTCAAAATCGCTTAATAAACCAATACTTGTTGGTGTAAGTACCGGACTTAATTTTAAAGCCCAAACCTGATATACCATTCCTTTTGGAGGTTTTGGTAAACCTGCAGCATCAATATAAGTTGTTTTGGTGTCTTTGTTCCAGTACACTTTTGCAAATGATGTTGGAGAAACAGTCTGACCACCAAGTGTCACGCCAGTGTTTTTAATATCTCTAACGATATTCAAACTTTTCTGAGTCTCCTTATTTTGCTGATCTAAGTACGCAAACTCTCTTTCGATCTTAGTTTTCTCACTGCCAACAGTTGCAATTGCATCTTTGGTTTTTGTCAATTCTAAAGTTTGATAGCCAAGTCCTAATAGTAGTAAAACGGCAGCTGCCCAGCCCACATATTGAGACCATTTTGAAGCGGGTTTCATTTCGACTACTTTTCCGTGTTTCAATTCTAAACGGGCCTTTATTTTCTCAAAATTTGCTACCGAATGAAAAGGAGAGAAGCTTGATGATAAAGCTACAATAGCTTTTTCTATCGAAATAATTTCCTGATCCACTTCGGGACTTTTTTTAGCCATTTCGGCTATTTCTAAATTTTCAGTTTCGGTTAATAAACCATAAACGTATAGTTCTAGAATTCCTGAGTCTATATATTCTTGTGCTTCCATTATATCTTTAAATAATTACGTAAATCGTTAATACAGTTTCTGTTTTGCGTTTTGATAGTTCCCAATGGCATTGCCAATTCTTCTGAAGCTTCTTGTTGGGTATATCCTTTAAAAAATAACAAATCGATAATTTCAATACATTTTGGTTTCAGTTTTTTGACGAATTCCTGAATCCCAATGGTATCAATTTTATTAAGTAGTTTGTTACTGTCGTCTAACAGATTTACGAAATTATCTGAGGAAAGGTTTTTTTGGCTATTATTATAATTTTTTGATCTTAACTTATCTATAGAAGTATTGCGGGCAATATTAAGGATCCATGTATAAAAACGACCTTTACTTTCGTTATACGAATCGATATTTTTCCAGATTTTGACAAAAACTTCCTGCAAAACATCTTCAGCTTCTTCTCTGTTTTTTATCAAAACGTGAATAACCGAATATAAACTTTTGGAATACATATCATACAAGTGGGTAAAAGCTCTTTCGTCTTTCTTGTAGATCAAAACTAATAATTCTTCTTGACTCATAGATTTAAGGTTTTTAAGTTTTTAAATAAAGTTTTAATACTTTTTTTCATTCCCTGATATAAAGATAATTTATTTTTTTGTTAATTTTTTATTTTTTTTAACAGTCTTAACCCTAGTAAAACAAGGTGTTTAGGAAAAAAATCACTTTTTTTTTATTTTTTTAAAACCAAAAGCAATCCAATCTCGTATATGCTATTATAACATAGAGAAATAATTTTTGAAAATAGCAAAAGGCCAAAAAACATCTTGAATAGTAATTGTTTAGACAAAAGTGAAATTTAGTTTTAGCGCAAAAGATTAAAAAATAAAATCTAACAAGTAAAAAATAATACTATGAAAAATCTGAATAAAATAAAAATTTTGATTGTAGCACTGACTTCTGTTTTGGCATTGACTGATTTTGAATCCAAAAACACCCGAAAAGGAATTTTCAAGCTTCATCATTCAACTTTAAGTAGCACAGTTTGCCAAAGCGATTTTATTCAAATTTCTCACAAAGTATAAAAATATAATAGTTGGTGTCCCCGGACTTCCAACCCGAAAATTATTTGCAAACTGTATTTTCCAAATTAAACGAATTTAAAATTTTCCTTATACACGCCATTAAAAAGATCAGATGGGAAATATGAATTAGGGTTTAAATAATTTTCACTATAACCGGGAGGCATCAACTATAATTAGAAGATAAAGTAACTATAATATAAGAATTCAGGATAGCACCAATTTTCTTATTTATAAGATTAAAGGATAATATTAATTCATGGTTTGATTTGTTTGTATGGGGAGAAGCCTAACGAGTGATTAACGTTAGGCTTCGTTTTTTTATTTAACTTATGTTTAATAAAAATAAAGCAATCAAACTCTTTCCGTAAAATAGATTTTAACTAATTTTATAAAAAATTAAACGATGAACAGAATAGCATTTTTAGTTTGTAGTGCAGTCTTTTTAATGACGGCACAACTTCAGGCTCAAACAAGTATCAATAAATCTAAAACAGAAAAAGTTATGGGAAAACAAACCATCTATCAATTTAAAGTGGAAGATTTATCAGGAAACACTTTTGATTTCGCTTCTTTAAAAGGAAAAAAAATCATGATTGTAAATACCGCTTCAAAATGTGGGTTAACACCACAATACAAAGATCTTGAAGCTGTTTACAAAGAATATAAAGATAAAGGTTTTGTTATTGTTGGTTTCCCGGCAAATAATTTCGCATCTCAGGAACCGGGAACCAATGAAGAAATTCAAACATTTTGTCAACAAAATTACGGTGTAACTTTTCCTATGATGGATAAAGTTTCTGTAAAAGGAGATGATATGTGTGAAGTATATAAGTTCTTAACACAAAAATCTAAAAATGGTTTACAGGATTCTGAAGTTGAATGGAATTTCCAAAAATACCTTATCAATGAAAAAGGCGAATTGGTTAAAGTAATTAAACCTAAAACATTAGTAACAGAGCCAGAAGTGATTAATTGGATTAAAAGTTAATTCAAAATAATCTAAACCGAAAAATCCACAAATTTGAATGTAAATTCAGGTTTGTGGATTTTTTTTATTTGTGATTGATCAATCAGCTTCAGTCATTCAAAACCTTAATAATCCTTTTTTCTATAGCAGGTTCTGAGTCTGAATGTCCACCATCTTCAATATATAAAATAGAATTATTAAGTTTATCATTTAATAATTCAGCATATTCAACAGGGCAAATTGAATCTTGTTTTCCATGAATGATAGTTATTGGAATATGATCGAGAACACTCGTATTATTTAAGATGTAGTTTTCGTCAATAAAACAATTATTACTTAAATAATAAGCTTCCATAATTGCTAAAGATTCAAACGGGAATTCTTGAATAATAGCCTCAATTTCCTTCTCGGTAATCCCTTTTTTAAAAATAGATATTTCGTAGAATGCCCATTCATAGCAATAAAAAAATCTATTTTCCGGAGTTCCATTCAGCATTTGATCTAAATAATATTCCGGTATAGTTAAATTTGAATCTATTGGAACGTTCTTCTTGAATCTACTCCATTCTTTTGGGAAATTATTTTCAACTCCACCATTTAAAAAATGCTCAATTGATTTTTTATCTCCAAGAAAAACACCTCTCAATAAAAGACTTTTTACTTTTTCAGCATTTTGAATAGCAAACACAAGACTTAGTGTTGTTCCCCATGAACCTCCAAAGACATTAACTTTTTGGATATTTAAATGTTTTAAAAGAACATTGATATCATCAACAAGATCTTGAGTTGTATTTTCCTTAATACAACCAAAAGGTTTACTTTTTGAAGACCCTCTTTGGTCAAAAAAGATTACTTTATGTTTCTCAAAATCAAAAAAACGCTTGTCTTTTTCTGAAAATCCTACGCCAGGACCTCCATGAACAAATAAAAAAACTTGTCCATTATCAGTACCACAAACTTCATAATAGATTTCATGAATTTCGCTAACTTTAAGATAGCCGTTCTCGAACTTATAATTTTTCTTCAATGTTAGTTATAATTAAATCATTCTTGTTAGGTTTTCCAAAAATGTGAGTCTACTTTACGTCCTTTTTTAAATCAGATTTTATACTTGGCGAACTTTGCGGTTAAATTCTAATTCAATATCAATTGCATGAAAACTAAATCTAACCAGTGATTAAACTTATAACCAACTTCGCGGATCGTTCCTGTGACTACGAAACCAAATTTTTCATGAAAAGCAATACTTCCGGCATTATCAGCATCAATTGCACCAATCATTACGTGATAACCCTGTTCTTTTGCTAAACGAATTAATTCAGTTAACAATTTTGATCCAATCCCTTTCCCAATTACATTATCTACGACATAAACAGAATGTTCAATCGTATACTGATAACCAATTTTTTCACGAAATTGGCCATAACTTCCAAAACCAACTACTTCGCCATCTAAATCAGCCACAACAATAGGTAGATTTTTGGCAGCTTTATCCTCAAACCATTTTGTTTGCACTTCAAGCGTTTGAACATCATAGTTATAATTAGCGGTGGTATGTACAATAGAATGATTTACAATGTCAAGAATTTTTCCTAAATCATTTATTGTTGCAGGTCTAAGAGTAAGGCTCATGGTTTTATTGGATATTATTTTGTGTTTAGTTCAGCTAACAAAGTATCAACTTCTTTAGTATTCCAGGTCATTTCGGTACATATGACTTTGGCATCATTGGCATATTGCAAAGCTAATTTTTTGTCTTTGATTTTATTGTAAAGTTTCGCGAGGAGTAAATTTCCATCATAAGAATCATTAAGTTCTAAAGAATGTTTAACCCAGAAAATAGCTTTTTTAAGACTTTCGGTATCTTTAATATGTTTCAGGTACGTTTGCCCAATATCTTTTAAAAAGCTGGCATCATTCCAAACTAATTTCTGAGTATCTGCAAGCGTTACTTTTTTATAAAACTGCCATTTTTCAGTTCTTTCAGCCAAAGTCAAGTCAAATTTAAAAACTAAAGAATCTGTTTTCTGTAATCGAATTGATTTTGCTACTTCTCTTTGTTTATAATAGTTTACAGTATCTAAATTATCAACTAACGGGCGAAGTAATTCGGTTACAATACTTTCTATTTTCCGATCTACACGATTCTGTGAAGCCACAGCTGCAAATTCCTTTTGATGTTTTAAAACGTATTGAAATTCTCTTGAATTGATATCGGTCACCCCATTTGCAATAATTCTCCAATTGGTTTCGCTAAGCAACTGTGCGTCAGATTGCGTGCTGAGATAAGTATGTGTTGCAGGAGATAAATCGGTTCTGTCTTTTCCTTTTTTCAAAGTATTTAGGTAGGCAAAAAACTTTGTTGAATTACTTGGATCTGAGAGGAACTCTTTCTCTAAATAAGGTAATTGCATTTTTGAGTTCAAGGCATATTTTACCTCAGTCATGAACTCAGGCGTTTTCATTTCGCCTTTTAAAGCGTACAAAAGCGTTTCATTGGAATCCAAAAATAAAAAAGTAGGTAACGATTTGGTGTTGTATTTATTTTTTAGGGCTATTCCTTCTTCCTTCTCAATGTTTTTCCAGATACAAACATAATTTTCTTTTAAAAAGTCCATCACATTCGGGTCGTTAAAAACTTCTTTTTTCATCTGATTACAATGAGGACACCAATCAGCATAAAGCATTATAAAAATTGGTTTCTCCTCTGTTTTTGCCATTTCTACAGCTTTTTTATAGGGCGTATCATCAGGCACAAATTGATTCTGTGACTTTACGGTTTGTATTGAAATACAAAGCAAAAAAAGATAAATGAAACGCATAGGAAGTTTATTTTGATCAAAAAAATGCTTTTACAAATATATTTCCTTTTTCTAAAAACAGCCTTAATATCTTCCCAATTTATAAGTAAATCAAATACGAAGTTTGTAACTTTGTGGTATAAAATGAAATCTTCAAGTTTAGATTTTCTTTAAAAATAACACGTCACAAGAATGATTTACCCCAAAATACCGCTTGCTCAAAGCATTATCGAAATTTGTTTAGCAAAAGGAATTACCAATATTATTATTTCTCCGGGATCACGAAATGCGCCTTTAACGATAGGTTTTGCACAAAATCCTAATTTTACCTGTTATAGTATTGCAGACGAACGTTGTGCAGCTTTTTTTGCACTAGGTATTGCACAGCAAACTAAAATGCCAACGGCAATTGTTTGTACGTCAGGTTCAGCATTATTAAATTACTATCCGGCTGTGGCCGAAGCATTTTACAGTCAGATTCCTTTGATTGTAATTTCTGCAGATCGTCCACAAAGTAAGATAGACATAGGTGATGGGCAAACAATTCGTCAGGAGAATGTTTTTCAGAATCATTCCGTTTTCAACGCCAATTTAACTGAAGAAGCTTCAGAAGAAAATGATTTAAAAATCAATAAAGCTATCGAAACGGCGATTCTTCAAAAAGGTCCGGTTCATATCAATGCACCTTTTGAAGAACCTTTATATGAGACTGTTTCAGCGCTTTCTGTTCAGCCAAAAATCACACATTCAGAAGAAAGTATCGGAACAAAAACGATTGAAAACGTAGCCGATTTTGTTTCAATTTGGAATTCGGCCAAACGAAAATTAATCATGGTTGGCGTTAACGAGGCAAATGGTATCGATCAGGAAATTATCGACAATTTGGCACAAGATCCATCTGTTGTAGTCTTAACAGAAACGACTTCAAATCTGCATCATCCGGATTTTATTAATAGTATTGATACTTTAATTACACCGTTTGATGATGTTGATTTTAAAGAGCTTAATCCAGATGTTTTAGTGACTTTTGGTGGAATGATCGTATCTAAACGTATAAAAGGATTTTTGCGTAAGCATAAACCAAAAGAGCACTGGCATATTGATACTTTACGAGCTTACGATACCTTCAATGCCCTGACACAGCATTTTGTAATGCAACCCAACGATTTCTTTAAAGATTTGTTTTCAAAAACGGAACATACGAAAAGTAAATATGCCGAAAAAATTGGTACAATTTATAAATTTCGTAAAATCAGAAGAAATCAATATTTGGAAAAAATCCCTTTTTCGGATTTTAAGGTTTTTGAGAAAGTCATTGAATCGCTTCCTAAAGATAGTCAGCTTCAGATTAGTAATAGTTCAGCAATTCGATATGCGCAATTAATTCATATCGATCCTTCAATAGAAGTTTTTTGCAACAGAGGAACAAGTGGTATTGACGGCAGCACATCAACAGCAATTGGTGCATCAGTAGGAAGTCAAAAACAAAATGTCTTTATAACGGGAGATATTAGTTTCTTATATGACAGCAATGCTTTATGGAATGCTTATATCCCAAAAAACTTCAAAATTATTTTGATTAATAATGGAGGAGGAGGAATCTTCAGAATTTTACCGGGACATGAAGAAAAACCTGTTTTTAATACTTATTTTGAAACATCCCATCATTTAACTGCGGAACATCTGGCAAAAATGTATCAGTTTAATTATTTGACTGCTTTTGATACAGAATCATTAGAAACTAAAATTAAAGAATTATACACACAAGATGATACTCCGGCCATTTTGGAGATTTTCACACCAACTACAGAAAATGATATTGTTTTAAAACAATACTTTAAAGAGTTGAAATAATTTGTAAGTTAAATAGTGTTAAAATTATTCACGAATGCGTTTTTAATTTTACATTTGGCTGTATTAATATAACCAATATAAAATTATGAGCGCAAGAGAAGAATTGATCGCAAAGTATGCTGCTGATCTTAAAGAAAAATGTGGAGTTACGCCAAATATGGATTTGTTAACGAAAGTTACAATTGGCTGCGGGCCTTCTATTTATAATGCAGATTCGTCAACAGTAGCGGGATCTCAACGATCTGAATTGCATACTGTAAAGAAAAATTTTCTAATTAAGAAATTAGGTTTGACGGATAGTCCGGCATTAGATGAAGGAATTAACGCTATTTTAGAGAAATACGGTAAATCGAACAAAAATAAATACAGAGTTGTTGTATATTATTTGTTGACGTTGCACTTTAAAAAAGAGAGTGTTTATAATTAAACTTAAATGTCGATCTGATATAAAAAGCACTATTTATATGGTGCTTTTGCTTTTTAATTATTTAGAGAGTTTAAAATAAAGAGGAATTTTACTCTCTAATGTCAAACATTTTTCTTTGAACCATTTTCAAACTTCGTACATTTGCAGCTTAGAAACTTAGTTGCTTAGCAACTCAGAACCTCATTATAATGATTGAAATAGGAAAATACAATACACTTACCATATTACGTGATACCAAAGTTGGTTTATTTTTAGGAAATCCTGAAAAAGATCCTGAAGGAATTCACGATATATTATTACCCAATAAATACGTTCCAAACGAATTTGAAATAGGCGAAGAGCTTATAGTTTTTGTTTATTTAGACCACGAACAACGTCCGGTTGCTACTACATTAGAGCCTTATATTTTATTAAATGAATTTGCCTTATTGAGGGTAAATTACACCAATCAGGTTGGTGCTTTTATGGATTGGGGAATGGAGAAAGATATTCTGGTTCCGTTTAAAGAACAAGCGCGTCCAATGGAAAAAGGAAAGCGTTACCTGGTTTATCTTTATATGGATGAAAAAACCAATCGTTTGGTAGCTTCAAGTAAATTAAATCAATTTTTGTCCAACGATCAGCTTACTGTTGAAAAAGGAGAAGAAGTTGATTTGATTGTTTCTCATATTACTGAATTGGGAATCAATGTAATTATCAATGAAAGACATAAAGGTTTGTTATATAAAGATGAAGTTTATGATGACGCCATCAGAACTGGAGACAGAATGATCGGTTTTATTAAAAATATTCGTCCTGATAATAAAATTGACGTAGCTTTACAGGTACAAGGTTATCAAAGTATTGAACCAAATGCAGAGAAAATTTTAGATGAATTGCGCGCCAATCGTGGTTTTTTGAGACTAAATGATGCTTCACACCCAGAGGACATTAAAACAGTTTTAAAAATGAGTAAAAAGACCTTCAAAAAAGCAATTGGAGCTTTATATAAAGATAAACTTATTGAGATAAAAGAAGACGGAATCTATCTTGTCAAAGAAAACTAGAATTTATTCTGAAAGAATTTTTTATAACAAGAAAGGCTGCTCATTACAAGCAGCCTTTCTCTTTTTATTCAGTTTTAAAAAAAATTGTAATTAAAAAAAAACAGAAATAAAATTATTCGAATCCATTAAAAGAATAACAACTTTATGAATTTTAGGAGTTACCTTTCATCTGGTATGTCTTTAAACAATCAGTACGTTCATCTTAAAAGCAAAAAATAAATTTCACGGCTAATCCATTTGGTTGATAAAATAACTTATAGAATGTTTTGGTTAGCATTTTCCTCTTTTCGTAATCAATTTTATACTAATTACTTAAACAATTCTAGCATTTAACCTTAGGTGTTACTATCTCCTTCTTGAAGTTTTAACAAACGCATAAATCATTTGCTCATTAGTCAAAGGTTTACTAATAAAAACCGTAAAAAAATGAGCGACAAAATTTTTAATTTTTCTCAAAAAAAGTCATTTTTTAGGTTAATAATTCAGTGAAAGAAAATCAATCATAATTCAGTGAAATAAAATGTATCTCATTGATTTCTAGGGTGTAAAATTACTCAATTATTTTTGAAATCCAATGTTAAATATTGTTATTTTTTGTAAGTAAATACTATTTACCACGATCTGGTGATAATTTAGCGCAGACTTAAGCCGATTTGAGTAGGTAAAAATGTAAAAATGCTTTATTTTTACACTATAATTATTAAAATAAACAAATAGAAATGGATTGGATTACTGCCAAAGAATTTGAAGATATCACCTATAAAAAATGTAATGGAGTTGCAAGAATAGCGTTTAACAGACCTAATGTTCGAAATGCTTTCCGTCCAAAAACAACTTCAGAATTATACCAGGCTTTTTACGATGCACAAGAAGATACTTCGATAGGGGTAGTGTTACTTTCTGCTGAAGGACCATCAACAAAAGATGGTGTTTATTCTTTTTGCAGCGGTGGCGATCAAAATGCCCGTGGACACCAGGGTTATGTAGGTGAAGATGGACAACATCGTTTAAATATTCTTGAAGTGCAGCGTTTAATTCGTTTTATGCCAAAAGTGGTTATTGCGGTTGTTCCGGGTTGGGCAGTTGGTGGCGGACACAGTTTGCACGTGGTTTGCGATATGACTTTGGCTAGTAAAGAACATGCCATTTTCAAACAAACAGATGCTGATGTTACCAGTTTTGACGGTGGTTACGGATCAGCTTATTTAGCGAAAATGGTGGGGCAGAAAAAAGCACGTGAGATTTTCTTTTTAGGAAGAAATTATTCAGCTCAGGAAGCAATGGATATGGGAATGGTAAATGCTGTTATTCCACATGAGGAATTGGAAACAACTGCTTACGAATGGGCCCAGGAAATTCTTCAAAAATCGCCAACATCTATAAAAATGCTAAAATTCGCGATGAACCTTACAGACGATGGAATGGTAGGACAGCAGGTTTTTGCCGGAGAAGCAACTCGTTTAGCTTATATGACAGAAGAAGCAAAAGAAGGAAGAAATGCTTTCTTAGAAAAAAGAAAACCGAATTTTGGAGAAAATAAATGGTTACCATAATAATTTTAGATTTTTGATTGCAGATTTTAGATTTATCTTAAAATCTGCGATTTAAATTCAGAAATAACAATCTAAAATCTTAACTCTAAAATCTAAAATTAAAATAAATGAAACATTGGATTGAAGCCGCCAGACTGCGCACATTGCCTTTATCAGTTTCCGGAATTATAGTAGGAAGTATATACGCCTTATCAAACCCAACAGCGACCATTAATACACCAACTGAAGTTTTCAGCTGGAAAATTTTTGGTTTTGCACTTTTAACTACACTTGGTTTACAGGTTTTATCCAATTTTGCAAATGATTATGGTGATGGTGTAAAAGGTACCGATAACGCTGATCGAGTTGGACCACAACGTGCTATTCAGAGTGGAGTGATTACGCCTCAGGCTATGAAAAAAGCCATAATAATTACTTCAGTACTGACTTTACTATCTGCTATTGTATTGATTTATTTTGCTTTTGGAGAAAGTAATTTTGGTTATTCGATCTTCTTCTTATTGTTGGGAATCGCTGCAATTGTATCAGCAATTCGTTATACAGTAGGAAATTCAGCTTACGGGTATAAAGGTTTTGGAGATCTTTTTGTTTTTATCTTTTTCGGATTAGTAAGTACTTTAGGGGTTAACTTTTTATATTCAAAAGAAGTAGATCCGCTTTTAATTTTACCTGCAATTTCTATCGGATTATTGAGTGTTGGGGTTTTAAATCTGAACAATATGCGTGATGAAGAATCAGACAAAAAATCAGGCAAAAATACTATTGTAGTCCAAATGGGAGGTGCAAAAGCTAAAATTTATCATTTTTCGTTAATCATTACAGCAATGATTTTGGTAATAATTTTTGCCATTTTAAGCGATTATCGATTTGATCAATATTTATTTTTATTGGCTTATATTCCTTTAACTAAACATTTAATTACAGTTTCTAAAAACCAAAATCCTAAGCTTTTAGATCCGGAATTAAAAAAATTGGCATTAAGTACATTTTTGCTTTCTTTATTGTTAACAGTGTGTATGATTTCATTGATTTCAGACATTTTTGTTAATCTTTTCATGGGCGGAAGATAAAATCAAGGTTCAACTCTAAATTTTATAAAAATGAAAATTACATTCTACGGACACGCTTCTCTAGGTATCGAAGTTGGAGGAAAACATATTATTGTTGATCCTTTTATTACCGGAAATCCTCAGGCTGCGTCAATTGATATAAATACATTAAAAGCAGATTATATTTTGCTTACACATGCACATGGTGATCACGTTTTAGACGTCGATAATATTGCAAATCGTACAAACGCTGTAATTGTTTCTAATGCAGAAATAACAAGCTATTATGCCAAACTAGGCCACAACGCACACCCAATGAATCATGGCGGAAGCTGGAAATTCGATTTTGGAAAAGTAAAATATGTAAACGCAATTCACTCAAGTTCTTTCCCTGACGGAAGTTATGGAGGAAACCCGGGTGGTTTTGTAATTGAAAGCGAGCATAAAAACATTTACATTGCCGGAGATACTGCGCTTACAATGGATATGAAACTGATTCCGATGCGAACTAAACTTGATTTAGCAATTCTTCCAATCGGAAATAATTTCACCATGGATGTTGAAGATGCTATTATCGCTTCTGATTTTCTTGAATGCGATAAAATCTTAGGGTATCATTTTGATACTTTCGGCTACATCGAAATCAATCACGAAGAATCAATCCGTAAATTTTTCGATAAAGGAAAAGATTTAATGCTTTTGGAAATTGGAGAATCAATTGAATTATAGGTAATTGTCATTCTGAACGGAGTCGAAGAATAAGGAGCTAATCCCGCTATCCGCTATATCTTTTGTGGTGAACCCCACCACAAAAGGATATCGTTTCTATCGGGGCTAGGACAATCATTTTCAAAAGAAAAAGATGTTGTAGATCATTGAATAAACGAAATAAATGCTATCAGAATAATATTAAATTTAAAATTTCTTCATCTACTTACTTTATCAATCCTAAAACAAGTTGTTATAATGAATTTAAAAAAATTAGCATTTACTCTTTTAATTGTAATATCTTATAATACCTATGCACAAAAATGTTCCTGTGAAGATAATTTTAATTGGTTAAAGAAAAATTTCGAAGAAAATGATGCCGGTTTTCAATATGTAATTGATCAGAAAGGATTGATCGAATATCAAAATCATAGTGCTCTTTTTGCTAAAAAAATCAAAAAAATAAACGACCTTAAAGAATGCAGAACCATCCTTTTGGACTGGCTTCATTTTTTCAGGCCTGCCCATTTATCATTAGAAATAAATCAGGATTACGTAAATAAGACAGCTTCACAAACTAAAACTGAACCTGCTAAAAACTGGGAGAGACTTCAAATAACGGAGGAAGAATTAAAAAGCAGAACATCAAAAAATACTCAACCAACATTTGAAGGAATTTGGTATTCACCTCCTTATACAATTGGTGTTGCAAAAGTAAATGATGAATTTATTGGTTATGTTTTAGACGTAAAAGGAACTAAGTGGTCGCAATATCAGGTAAAATTTAAGATAAAGCAAAATTTAGATCAAACATACAGTGCTGTGTATTTTATGGGAGATTTTTCATCTCAAAAATTTAGCAATGTTCAGCTTATTGGAAGCAACTTTTTAAAAATTGGATTTATTTCGCTAAAAAGAGTTTTCCCAAATAATTTTAAAGAGGATTCAGATATTACAAATTATTTAGAATCCTTAACAGCTCAACAGCCTTTTATTAAAGAAATATCACGTAAAAGTGTTTTGTTAAGAATTCCTTCATTCAATTATTCTAATAAGAAAGTTGTTGACAGTATACTTGTTGCCAATAATAAACTGATTCTTTCCAAAGAAAACTTAATAATTGATTTAAGAAATAACGGTGGCGGATCAGATGCCACTTTTCAAAAAATAATTCCTTATTTATATACAAATCCAATTAGAACTGTTGGTGTTGAGTTCTTGTCTACTGTTCAGAACAATAAAAGAATGGAAGATTTTATGGCAGATCCAGATTGGTCAGCTGAAGAAAAGGACTGGGCAAAAAAGGGATTAGAAAAATTAAATAGTAATTTGGGTAAATTCGTAAACCTGGAAGAAAAAGCTGTTGATGAACATCGGTTAGATTCCATTTCCGTTTATCCAAAAAATGTAGCGATCATTGTTAATGAAAATAATGGAAGTACAACTGAACAATTTTTATTGACTGCAAAGCAAAGCAAAAAAGTAAAGCTTTTTGGTACTACAACTGAAGGTGTTCTGGATATTTCGAATATGTATTTTATTGATTTTCCGTGTAAGGATTTAAAGCTTGGATACTCACTTTCAAAAAGTTTAAGAATTCCAGGCATGCAAATTGATGGAAAAGGAATTCAGCCTGATTATTATATTGATAAATCAATCCCTGATCAGGAGTGGCTGAAATTTACAGAAAACATATTAAACGTAAACTAGTTAATTGTACTAAAAATTGCGATGATGAATTTAAAAAAAATTGCCCTTTTTCTTTTAATTACAGTTTCATACAACACTTTTGCTCAAAAAGATGGTTATTGGGACAAGGAACGCGCCACTACTAAAGAAATTATCGTTTCTGCCCGTGACCGAATTACTTTAAAAACAGAAGATCTTCCTGTAGGAACCACAGAAATCGTGTACCGAATTACACTTTTAGACGAAAACCAGCAAATGGCAAACAGTCTGGTTTCTGTATTGAAAGCGATTCCAGATCCAACCGGAATTAGTCAGGGTTCTGCCGGAGCTGTTTTTTTAATGTCAAAGATTTCCGGTGATGACAATTGCACTTATGCACTTTTTACTTCAGAGGAAAATGCAAAAAAATATATCGATGACGGAAAAACGGACAAATCTTGCTACGCACAAGTAAACGAAGTAAGCAAGGATGCAAAACGCTTATCATTAGACAAATCTTCTTGTTTAGGACAAGATATCAGTACAATTTGGTTTGGTTTCCACAGTAAAAACTGGCTTTTGAACCAAAAAATTGTTTTGGAAGTTGTGCCCTGGGTTGACACCAAATTAAACCGTGGTTGGAATCAGGATAACAAAAACGAAATTATCAGCTTATGCAAAACATCAACAATGGCACAAAAAATGGCCAATTCTGATGATTTTTGTGTTTGTATTTTAGATAAAATTATAAAGCAATATCGTTATACAGAATTTCAAAAACTATTGCCAATCGAAAAAAATAAAGTCTATAAAGATTTTGGAAATGCTTGTTACAAGGATGCCGATATCTCTAAAAACGTTTATAACGATTTAAGAACTCAGGCCTCGACTTTAATCAAGCTTCAAAAATACAACGAAGCAATTCAGAAACTAAATACCATTATTAACGACGGAAAAGCAACGGCGATTGATTATGGTTCTATTGGCTACTGCTATATTTTGACTAAACAATATGCAAAAGCAATTAAATTCCTTAAAGAAGGTGAAAAATTAGATGATACTGAATTGTTAGTAAAACTAAATTTAGCCCACGTTTATTTGGTTAGTGATGATTACAGTGAAGCAAAAGTAATCTACAAAAAATACCAAACACAAAACGTAACAGACAGTTTAAGCTGGAAAGACAAAACAAAAAAGGACTTTGAACTTTTTCAAAAAGCCGGATTACCATCAAAAGACTTCGAAAAAGTATTGAAGCTCTATAATTAAAATGTTTTCACCATATAAGTGATATAAGTTCATTTAAATGTAGTATGGTGAGCGCTGCAGAACATAAAAAGTTTATTTTGGTTTTCTTATATTCCTTTTAAGTTTTAATTTTTATAAAGTCAAACTTAAATTTTCTTATATCACTTATATGGTGAAAAAAAATTAAATAATGAAAGCAAGTTACCATAAATACATGCTCGAATTTAAACGTCCTTCGGGCACGTCGCGAGGCATTATGACTGAAAAAGAAACCTGGTTTATTGTTCTTGAAGAAAATGGTAAAAAGGGAATAGGTGAGTGTGGTATTTTGCGTGGCTTAAGCGCTGATGATCGTGATGATTATGAACAAAAACTCAGTTGGGTGTGTCAGAATATTCTTTTAGGAGAAATTGCACTTTGGGAAGCTATGCTGGAATTTCCTTCAATACAATTTGGTATTGAAATGGCTTTTTTATCCCTTAAAAGTGAAAACCCATATCTTTTATTTCCTTCCAATTTTACGAATAATTCTGAATCAATTGTTATAAACGGCTTGGTTTGGATGGGTGAAGCTTCTTTTATGAAAGACCAAATAGAAGAGAAGTTAGAACAAGGTTTTGATTGTATAAAACTAAAAATTGGCGCAATAGATTTCCAGAAAGAACTAGAATTATTACAATTTATAAGAAACCATTTTTCAGCAGAACAAATTGAAATAAGGGTTGATGCCAATGGTGCTTTTGCTTTGAATGAAGCTTTAGATAAGCTAAATCAATTAAAAGTATTTCAGCTACATAGTATTGAACAGCCAATAAAGAAAGGGAACGTTTCAGCTATGGCTGAATTACGCAAAACAACACCTATTCCAATTGCATTGGATGAAGAATTAATAGGTATATTTTCAATAGAAGAAAAAGAAGCATTGCTTCAAAAAATCCAACCGCAATATATTATTCTGAAGCCAAGTTTTGTTGGCGGTTTTAGAGGAACACAAGAATGGATTGATTTAGCGAATAAATACAATATTGGTTGGTGGATAACCTCGGCCCTAGAAAGCAATATTGGACTTAATGCAATCGCACAATGGACTTTTACCTTAAACTCAAAAATGCCTCAGGGTTTGGGCACAGGAGCGCTTTATACAAACAATTTCGATTGTCCGCTTGAAGTTTCAAAAGGTCAATTATGGTACAACACAACTAAAAACTGGAATTCTGATCTTTTAGAAAAAATATAAAGTTTCAGATAGAGTTAAGCGTTACAAAGGGAAAAAAAACTCTGTTCCTTTGCAACTCTAAGCCTTTGAGTCCGTTTTCTCACTCTTTCCCACCACGTAATCCGGCTTGCCAGTCTTTGAGTTCCTGCCATTTACCTTCATAAGCCATTAGTGCTTGTTTTGCCCAGGTACTTGGGTTGTGGATAGCGTAATTTTCTCCACCGGCATCTAAAATTGCCTGTAATTTTTCGGTAGATGTTTCAGACAAATCGTGCCAGGTTGTTATTCCGGCAGCATTGAACAAAGCTTCAATTTTTGGTCCAATTCCCTCTACAATTTTTAGGTCGTTTTCTTTTACTTTTTTACCAAAGATAGTTTTTGCCAGAGCGGTATCAAACAGAAAAGTTTGTGCTATCTGGAGTGTAGCTGGCTTCTTTTTGCTTGGTTTTGCTTTCTTTTCTGCTAAATCTGCTTCTAAAGATGAAATTCTTACAGTTAAACTTTTTGTATGTGTTTTACAGGCATCTAATTCTGATTGCAAAGAGGAGGCAAGGGAATGTTCCGATTTTGATGACGCTTTCTTACCTAAAAAATAACCTAAAATTCCAAAGATTAGCCCTGTTAATACAGGGATTACTATACAAGATATATCCATGATCATAAGTTTTTGATTGAATATTTCACTTATCGTTCGGACTTAAGAATGAGGTTAAATCCCTATCAAATTTAACAAATAAATAAATACAGAACCTCGCATTGATCCGTTAATTATTTGTTATTGTTCTGGTTTTAAGTGTTTTATATTAACATCAATTTATCAGGCAGGAAAGAGATCACCATTTAAAAACTGGATTTAATTAAGTAACTTGCATTAAATTAATTACAGTATTAAAATGATAGAAATTGAAAGAAAGTTTCTTGTAAAATCTAGTGATTTTAAAGAACAGGCTTTTGCTCAAAATCAAATTGCGCAAGGTTATTTAAGCTCTCTTCCAGAGCGAACTGTGCGTGTTAGAATTAAAGGAAAAAAAGGCTTTCTTACTATTAAGGGAATTGGTCATCAGGGTGGTATGTCCCGATTTGAATGGGAAAACGAGATTCCGCTTGATGAAGCGCAGGAATTGCTAAAATTATGCGAAAAGGGAAAAATTGAAAAAACACGTTTTGAAATAAAATCAGGAAAACATGTTTTTGAAGTTGATGAGTTTTACGGTGAAAATGAAGGACTGATTATGGCTGAAATTGAACTGGACTCTGAAACCGAATCTTTTGAGAAACCAGATTGGCTTGGAGAAGAAGTGACAAATGACGAACGTTATTACAACGCATATTTGAGTAAAAAGCCTTTTAAAACCTGGGAAAAATAATAAATCTATGGCAGAATATGATTTGATAATTGTCGGTGGCGGTCCGATTGGACTGGCTTGCGCAATTGAAGCTCAAAAGAAAAATTTACGATATTTAGTTATAGAAAAAGGTGCGATTGTAAATAGCATTTTCAATTATCCGTTATATATGACTTTCTTCTCAACAGCCGAGAGATTAGAAATTGGAGATATCCCTTTTAATTGTCTGGCACCAAAACCAGGCCGTCAGGAAGCTTTGGAGTACTACCGAAATATTCATCGTTATTTTAATTTTTCAATTCATTTGTTCGAAAAAGTGATTAGTGTTCAAAAACAAGAAAACTCAATTTTCAAGATTGTTTCAGATAAGAATTCATACGAAACTAAAAATGTAGTAATTGCAACAGGTTTTTATGATATTCCGATTGATATGAACGTAAAAGGCGAGGAGTTATCAAAAGTGCGTCATTATTACAAAGAGGCCCATGAATACGCTTTCAGAAATATTTTAATTGTCGGCGCTAATAATTCTTCTGTGGATGCAGCTTTGGAATGTTGGAGGAAAGGAGCAAATGTTACAATGGTTATTCGCAAAAACGAAATCAACAACAGAGTAAAATATTGGGTAAAACCAGATATCGAAAACCGAATTGCTGAAGGAAGTATTAAAGCTTATTTCGAATCCAATATCACTGAAATTAGGAAAAATGAAGTCGAAATTGAAACGCCAAACGGAAAAGTAAGCATTGAAAATGATTTTGTTTTAGCTTTGACAGGATATAAACCAGATTTGACTTTCCTTGAAAAAATGGGCATACAGCTTTCTGAAGATGAATTAAAAATACCAACATATAATCCGGAAACAATGGAAACAAATGTTGAAGGATTGTTTTTGGCTGGAGTAGTTTGTGGCGGAATGCAAACACATAAGTGGTTTATAGAAAACTCCCGCGTTCATGCCAATATGATCGTCGATTTTATAACTTCTAAATAGAAAAATTTGCCACAGATTAAAGGATTTAATTGATTAATCATTGAAATCTTTTAATCTGTGGCAAAATAGATTAAGAACTACAAGAAAGCATAGAACAACCTACTTTTGAGCGTGCCCAATCTGGTCGTTTTGCAAACCATTTTTCTGATTCAGGTTGTTCATCATATGGTTTTTGTAATACTAAGTACAATTCATTTATTAGAGAATAATCACCCTTGTCTGCCTCATCAATAGCCAGTTGTGCCATATAATTTCGCAATACATATTTAGGATTAATTTGATTCATCTTTTCAGAACGAACTTTATCTGAAAGCTCTTCCTGATTTAATCTTTGAAGATATATAGAAAACCACTTCTTCCAGGCATCCAAAATATTTCCAGTAATTTCTTCCGGTAAATAGAAAGAATCCTGAATCTTTTCTATTGCATTTTCAGCTGAATCTGTTTTTATAACCTTGCTTAAATTTCTAAAAAAGATAGTCATATCCGTTTCAGATAATTGTAAAACTGCTTCCAAACCTTCACTTAACTTACCGTCAGTTTCAGTTGAAGTAAATAATCCTAACTTACTTAAAAACATTTCTTTATAATCAGCTTCGAAATCATTTATATAGGATTCCAATATCTTTTCTAAAGGCTCTGCTTCATTAACTAACGGGTAAAGCGCATTGGCTAGCTGATACAAATTCCATTGTGCAACCTGAGGCTGATTTCCAAATCTATATCGTCTGTTTTGACTATCCGTTGTATTGGGAGTCCAATTTGGATCGTAGTTTTCTAGCCAGCCATAAGGTCCATAATCGATCGTTAGTCCATGAATCGACATATTATCCGTATTCATAACACCATGTACAAAACCAACACGTTGCCAATCGACAATCATTTTGTGTGTACTGTCCGCAACAGTTTTAAAGAACTGTACATATTGCTCTTTAGGTTCTCCTTTAATCTCAGGAAAATAATGTTTGATAGTATACTCAACAAACTCTTTTAGATTTTTCAGTTCGTTTCGTGCAGTAAGCATTTCAAAACTTCCAAAACGTATGAAAGATGGTGCTACACGACAAACAATCGCTCCTTTTTCGTAAGCCGGATTTCCATTGTACAAAACATCTCGCAATACCTGATCTCCAGATAAAATAAGGGAAAGCGATCGGGTAGTAGGAACTCCAAGGTAATACATCGCCTCAGCGCATAAATATTCTCGTATTGAAGAACGTAAAACGGCCAAACCATCTGCAGTTCTGGAATAAGGAGTTTTTCCTGCACCTTTTAATTGCAGGGTAAAAAACTTATTATTGTGTTCAACTTCCGTTAGATTAATTGCACGACCGTCGCCTAATTGTCCAGCCCAATTCCCAAATTGATGACCTGCATAACACATAGCATACGGACGTGTTTCAGGAAGAATTTCTTTTCCTGAAAAGGCATTCAAAAATTCTTCTGATAGAATCTCATCTTTTGTTATTCCAACCCTTTCGGCCACTTCCTTAGAGGCATGAATTAATGTTGGATTTGAAGGCTTTGTTGGATTAACATAGGAAAACAACGTATTCTTAACCTGACGAATTTCATTAGTTTCATCAGGATCTGCAGGTAGTTGAGCTGTAAATCTATTATGTACTTTTAAATTTTTCATTGTGGTCTTTTTTATGCCACAGATTAAGAGATTTAATTTTTAAATCTGTGGCAAAACTTTTAATTAGTCAATTAATCGATCTGCGTACATTTTTTTTAATTTCTGTACTTTCGGATCAATTACGATTTGACAGTAACGGGCATCCTGATTGTTGTTATAATAGTTTTGATGATCTTCTTCAGCTTCATAAAACACTTCAAAGGCTGTTAATTCTGTTACAACAGGATCCTCATAAAAAGGTTTTACTTCTTCTAAAACCTTTTCTGCTATCGCCTTTTGTTCTGCATCGTGATATAAAACGATGGAACGGTATTGTGTTCCTACATCAGCTCCCTGACGGTTTAATGTTGTTGGATCGTGACTTGTCATGAATATAAAAATCAAGTCATGATATGAAATTATGTCAGGGTTGAAAGTAACTTGTATGACCTCGGCGTGACCGGTTCTGCCAGTACATACCTCACGATACGGAGGATTTTTAATAAAACCTCCTGAATAACCTGATTTTAAAGATTCTACACCATTTAAACGCTGAATCACAGCTTCAATACACCAAAAACATCCACCACCAAAAGTAGCTACTGATAAATTTCCCATAGAATAGTATTGTTAAGTTTTACATGCCCTATTAATCCGATAGAATATTATGATAATTTGTTAAAAAAATCACATTTTAGTTAAATATACTAATCAGTTATTGAATGTTTGAAGTTTACAATTGATAAATTCGCAATTTTACAAAAAAGCAATTATATTTGCATCAAACTCAGGCATACTAATGAATAGCAAAAATAATACCATCACTTTAGAAACTTATTTTCAGGATTTTCGTAAAAATATCGTTGGAATTAATCAGGAATTTACGTCTCCGTACGGCAAAAAACAGATTATTTATACGGATTGGACTGCCAGCGGAAGGTTATATCGACCAATTGAGGAGAAACTTCTTAATGATTTCGGACCTTTTGTAGCGAATACACATACGGAAACCACTGTGTCAGGTACTGCCATGACAAAAGCTTACCATCATGCCAGAAATATTATTAAACGTCATGCCAATGCGAATCAGGATGATGTTTTAATTACCGATGGAACTGGAATGACAGGTGTTATCAATAAGTTCCAACGTATTTTGGGGTTAAAAATCCCTGAAAATCTTAAAAATTTTACAAACGTTCCAGCAGAAAAGAAACCTGTTGTTTTTATTTCTCATATGGAACATCATTCTAATCAAACATCTTGGTTAGAGACTATTGCAGATGTTGAAATTATTCCATCGTGCGAAAAAGGTCTTTTTAGTCTGGAAAATTTAGCTGAATTATTAGAGAAATATAATACTCGAACAATAAAAATTGCATCAATTACTTCCTGTTCAAATGTTACGGGTTTGAAAACTCCTTTTCATGAAGCAGCAAAATTAATGCATCAACACAATGGAGTTTGTTTTGTAGATTTTGCCTGTTCAGGACCTTATGTAGAAATTGATATGCATCCTTCAGATCCTGAAGCGTATTTGGATGCTGTTTTCTTTTCGCCTCATAAATTCTTGGGTGGTCCCGGAACTTCTGGTGTTTTGATTTTCAATAAAAAATTATACAATAATATGATTCCGGATTGTCCTGGAGGAGGAACAGTAAGCTGGACAAATCCTTGGGGAGAACATAAATATATTGACAATATTGAGGATCGTGAAGATGGTGGAACTCCCGGATTTCTGCAGGTTATTAAAACGGCCTTAGCAATTGAGTTAAAGGAAGAAATGGGGATTGAAAATATTCTGCAACGTGAGCACGAAATCGTTGATTATGTTTTTGAAACATTGGAACCGGTTGAGAATATTAAAATTTTGGCAGGACAACATAAAAATCGTTTGGGAGTAGTTTCTTTCTTTATTGAAAATCTACATTTTAATTTAGGAGTGAAATTATTAAATGATAAATTCGGAATCCAGACCAGAGGCGGATGCAGTTGTGCAGGTACTTATGGTCACTTTCTATTGCATGTTGATCAGGAAACTTCGAATAAACTGGTTAATGAAATCACGATTGGCGATTTAATCAAAAAACCGGGATGGATTAGAATGTCAATTCACCCGACTACTACAGATAAGGAAATCGCTTATGTTTGTGACAGTATTAAAGACCTGGCTAAAAATCACGAAACATGGGCTTTAGATTATGCTTATAATAATAAAACCAATGAATTTGTGCATAAGAATGCTACTTCATTTGAAGATGAATTGGTTGCCGGCTGGTTTAAATCTTAATGTTGGATTTTTTAACCACAAAGTGCACTAACGTTTTTTTATATAGCTGATGAATATAAAACACAAAGCTCACAAAGCTGTTGCAACAATAGATTTTATAAAATATGACCCCGAAAGTTTTTAAAGCTTATCGGGGTTTATAATTCTAGTTTCTTGCTTTTTTTGAAAACTAAACTTCTAATCTAGCCCCGATAGAGCCGGTATCCTTTGAGAGGAACGAACAAAGATATAGGCGAAAGCGGGACTGGTGGTCTTGAAAAACCAGATACATTTGCTCCTGAAAAATTAGATGCTACATTATTAAACGAACTCCGCCTAGGTCTGAAACGCGATAGGAGAATTTATTTCCGGGTGAACCAATGAACATGAAGTTTTTTGGAATTTTCCATTTTTCAGAAAGTTCATCTATAATATCAGGGCCGAAAACACCTTGTATTTCAAGGAATTCTATATCAATGTCGTCGTAAGCACGATCTAAGACTTCTAAATCTTTCTTTAAAGCTTCGTTGTTTGCACCGTCACTTTTTATATGAACTATTTTTAGTTTTTTGGTAGTTTCATTGTTTTCGACGTATTGCAATACTTTGTTCAGTATTGCGATATCATCGCCTTTGGTGAAAAATACAAATTCCTGTGAGTTAATTTCGACGCTCATTTTTTGTAAATAGCGATTGCTCACAATTACCATTCGACGTAAAGGCTGATAGAAATA
Organism: Flavobacterium sp. LC2016-12; assembly: GCF_015351595.1. Lineage (GTDB taxonomy): Bacteria > Bacteroidota > Bacteroidia > Flavobacteriales > Flavobacteriaceae > Flavobacterium. The sequence continues at coordinate 90,029 of NZ_JADKPT010000015.1, forward strand.
TTCTAACGCTTCAATTAAAAGTTTGATCAGCATGACACGGTTAAGCATAATTCCGATAAAAATTAAGGACGGAATCATGTATTGCAAAAAGGTATAAAAGGCATTGATATTCAGCTTCATGTTTCCGATAAAAGCAGCGATGATAAACGAAACAGCAATTACCACTGCAATACCGCGCTCGCGTTCCGGTCTTGGTAATTTTCGGCGTTTGAATTTTAGTAATAAATTCCCGATTCCGAATAATGCCATTACTGCTAAAAAGGAGAAAGTATAAACACCAGCCAAAGATTCTAAATGTCCGCTAGTGGCAAAAAGTACTGAAATACATAGAACTAAAAAGCTAATGACAATCCGATAATGCGAACCCCTTTTGTTTTGTTTCAAGAAAAAGTTGGGCAGAATTCGGTCTAAAGTCATTCGGTTTAATAAGCCCGAAACACCTACAAATGAAGTTAATACTGCACCACATAAAACTAAAACCGCATCTATAGAAATTAGCCATGCCAGCCAGGATCCACCTGTAGTTTCACCAAGATGGGCTAAAAGGGATTCTTTGTTTTCGCCAACTTCGGTCAGTGGAATTACACTAATTAATAATATGGCAATTACGGGATTGAAAAAACTGACAATTGCCCACATGTTTCGGAGTGTTTTTGGAAAAATGCCGTGTTCTTGTTCTTCAACAAAATTGGCAGAACTTTCGAAACCTGAAATTCCGAGCATGGCAGCTGAAAATCCAAGAAAAAGGGCTGTTTTTATATTTCCGGAAGCAATAGGAGTTTGCCAATTGACATGAAATGTTTCCAGACCATTATTTAATAAAAACCATAGAGACGCTAAAACAAGCATGGTTAAAGTTGCAAGATGGGTTAGAAAAATAATGACGGCAACAAATGCCGATTCTCCAATTCCCAAAATAGCAAGTCCGGTAAATAATATTAAAACAACTACGGTTGCTATGGTAACATTTAATCCTTCGAAAATTCCGTGTAGGTAATGCATTCCTTCAGATGCCGAAATTACTGCAGTTGCCATGTAGGACAAAACAGTTAATGTTGCGGCAAGAGATGCAAGACGTTTTGTCGAAGTGTTTAATAGAACATTGTAAGCTCCACCATTTAAAGGAATGGCACCAACAACTTCCCCATAAATCCGTCTGAATAAAAATAAAACGGCAGCAACAATTAATAAAGAAATCCAGGCATATTGTCCTGCATACAAAATAGTTAATGCTGAAACATATAAACAAGAAGAACTAATATCGTTTCCGCAAATTGCTGTTGCCTGTAATTGATTTAATTTCTTATGTATAACTTCTTTCATGAGTATTGAAAATTAAAAACGATTAATTCAATAATAAAAGCAACTAAAATAAATCTTAAATAAGGCAGATATTTTATAAAGGCGGAAATATTTAATTAATCAGAAATTTTGAATCTTCAATTTATGAAAATTATTTTGATTCCTGAAACTTTTTAAGTGATAATAAGGCTTGCTTTTGAATTTTGTCCTGAAAAAAACCTGTCCAGCCCAGTAAATATCCTGTAACACCAAAGGCTTGTTTGGACCATTTCCATACATCAAAATTATCAGTATGTTTAATAATTAAGCCATCCTGAAAAATAAATTCAGCTGAAATTTTATTGATTACTTTACGATTTGTCTTGCTAAAGTTGTAAGTAGCAACCCATCTTGCAGAACCTGTAAATTCGTCTGCTTTAATATCTGAAAACTCAATTTTTATATTGCCTTTGCTTTTTAAAATCAACATTTCCCACATGTTAGAAACCTGTTCTTCTTTTAGTAAACCAAAAGCAGGATCAATAAAATGCACTTTTGGATGGTAACATTCACTCATTGTTCTAGCATCGGCATTTGCAAAAGCGGTGTAGAATTTTGCAATTAAATTTTCGTTGGTGTTCATTTAAATAAAATTAGAATATAAATATAAGATTAATTATACTAAATGTTTTATTTATAATACACTAATTGCAGTTGCTGTATCAAATGTTTTTTTTGATTTATCGTATCCTGTAGAAAAGTAAGCCATTTTGTTTACTGCGGTAAAGTAACCCGTTTGATTTCCAAAAGATTTTGAGTTTCCGGCTATAATAAATCTGATTCCCTGAATGTCAGCTTTTTTGAGCTTGATCATTTCGGCAGGAGTGAAGTAATAATAAGAAGTGGTTTTGCCTTCTACTGTTTCTTTTATATTTTTATCTACACAGGCAATAACGTCGCCATTCGCCAAATCGACATAAACGCCACCAGAAATTCTTGCTTCAGCATTGGCAGTAGCAATTGATAATTTTAAAATACCACCTTTTTCAGTCTTCGCAACCTGAACATCTGTCTCTCCTGAAAAAGCATATTTTTCGCAGATAAAAGTATAATTTTGCGTTGCCGGATACCCTTTAGAGCCTTTTACACTCATTGTTTCCTGAGCATTTGCAAAAGTTGAAAGTAACAGTAAGATTAAAAAAGGTGTTTTAAATTTCATAGTTTTAGTTTATTGTCCTTCTATTTTAGAATCAAATTTTTCGTCCCAATCCATCGATTTTATTGCAGAAACTAAATTGTCTTCATTTACAAAAACCCGTAACTCCTTGTTAGCTACTTTTTTGCTGTATAATGCATGATAGCGGTAAATGACTTCTTGTTTAGTTCTGTAAACACCGTCTAATTTCAAGTCAATAAAACTTCCGTAATATTGTCTAAATCTTTGACAGGTTTTTGTCAATCGTTCCTCGGTTGTATTTTCCATAACCGACTTTGTAACCTCGGTTTCGTTAAAAGGTTTAAACTTTGACGTGTTACAAGTTTCCAAAACTCTCTTGCCTAAATCGTATGCCTTTTTCTGTTGATTCGCATTAACTTCAGCAGTTGGAATTTGTTTTATTTTTAAATCTTCGGTGTCCCGGGTTACAGTTTTAGATTTACATCCAATTAACAACAACAAACATATAATCAATACTGCTTTCTTCATAACTATTTATGTTATTTTTAATAATAAGTTGGGATCAGGGCAATTTTCGATGTAGAAATTTAAATCATTACTGTTGCAAACGCCGGGATAATCTCCCCAATAATCTTCAATATCCTGTATAATCTGAAAATGCACATGCGGTGCATAATCTCCGTTAACAGCTGCATTTCCAAGAGTTGCAATTTGTTCTCCCCTCTTAAATTGCTTCCCAACATTAAGGTCTTTTATACTTTCTAACGATAAATGTCCGTATAAAGTATAAAATTTTTCATTTTCAATTTCATGCTCCAAAATGATGGTTGGGCCATAATCACCTAAACCAACGTTATTTTTAAAACTATGTACTTTCCCATCAAGCGGTGCCAAAACTGCTGTGTTTACTTTGGTCCACAAATCAAGACCAATATGTATGTTTCGTTCCGGAACAGAATCGTTTTTAAAAATTGTACTTCTTTTATATAGTGTCCGACCTTCTATATAACCGCCAAAAGCTACTTCGGCATTGTTGCTTTTTAAATAATTAGAAATAAAACTCTCAAATTCAGAAGCATTTTCCGGTTTGCTTTCCATTAATTCTTTGTTCGTAATGGATAAATCTAAAGGGATGTAATCTGAAAAATCAATACTTGCATCAATAATTTTAGTAGGTGGAATGGCTTTTAAAATAGAAACTAGGGTTTTCATAAAAGGTAAAATTTAGGCAACTTTTTCAATTATTATTAGTTCATTATGATCTTCTATGCGGGGCAGCATTTTAGAAGAAAATTGTTTAGGATTTATTTCTGCAATATAGTTCCGATTTCTGACATTATGTGCTTCATCGAGAATCATTGTGTTAAAAAGTACAAACCCCTGATTTTTTAAAAGCGAACAAACCCGCTCACTAAAAAAACGTTCAAACAAAAAATTAGGCATTTTAGTATCTTCAAAAATATCAATTATAATAAGATTGTATTGATCTTTGGTTTTTAAAACAAATTCAAAAGCATCGTCAATTATAATTTCAAGCTGTTTGATCTGATTCAGGTTAAAATATTCATTTGCAATCTGAATCATCTCTGAGTCAATTTCGACACCGGTAATTTTACCTTTGTATTCAATTTCATCAACCAGCGTTTTTACAACACTTCCGCCTGCAACTCCCAGTAATAAAATATGATCCATATCAAGAATGGTTTTATAACCAATGTTACGCAATCCGTACCTTAATATACGCTGTAAACTTCCGTACGAATAATTTGTATTTTCAGAGTCTAAAACCAATTCGCCATTTGCCCAGGTAACTTCGATCATTTTGCTTCTTACCGATTTTTTCTTAAAAATTTTGATTGGAATAAGATAACTGAAAAATTTTTGGATCATTTGTAAAGCTTTTACTCAAAAATACCATTTTAAATCTTTTATTTTGCATGAAATAATAAATTTTAATGAAGAAACAATTGTACAAATTCATCTTTTTTAAGCTAATGGGCTGGAAAATAAGAGGAATTGAAAATGCAGAAGTGAAAAAATGTGTGATGATGGTGATGCCACATACAAGTAATCATGATTTTTATTTAGGAATTTTTACCCGCGGAATTTCAGGATTAGAAATGAACTGGGTAGGAAAAAAAGAGTTATTCAAATTCCCTTTCGGATATTACTTCAGAAGTGTGGGAGGTGAGCCTTTAGATCGCTCCGGCGGATTGAACAAAGTAGATTCAATTGCGGCTATTTTTGAACGTAAGGAAGTTTTTCGTTTAGCAGTGGCTCCTGAAGGAACACGTAAAAAAGTAACTGAAATTAAAACTGGTTTTTATTATATCGCACTTAAAGCAAATGTGCCTATTATTCCTGTGGCTTTTGATTGGGGTAAAAAAGAAGTTAATTTAGGAAAGCCGTTTTATCCGACTGGTGACTTTGAAGCCGATTTACAAATTTTGAAAAAACATTATGAACATGTTTTAGGTAAGATTCCTCAGGACGGTTTTAAATTGTAAATTTTGAATATTTTTTTCAGTTGCGTGAGAATCCCATAAATAAAAAATATTTTGAAAAATTTTCAAATACGCGAAAATTTCAAATTACGGGATGTACACCTTAAATGTCCCGTTTTTATAAAAAAATACAATTTTCTCAACTTCGTCTTCTTCTGAAATGAAATTTGAACTTTTAACTTCTACAGCATTTCTTGTTTCTGTTTTTACTTCTTCGTTATAATTGATTTCAGAAAATAAATCTCCACCGACAAAATCTTCAGAAGATGAAATAGGGGTGAGAGGTTTTACAATTTCTGTAGCTACTTCGTTATTTGAATTTAAAGTTTGATCTTCGACTTTAGGAAAACTTCCTTTTCCATTTAAGATCCAATACAAATCTACATCCGGAAAAACATCCAAAATTTTCATTACAAAATCTAAACTAGGTTTGTTTCTTCCTGAAAGCAGGTGAGACATACTAGAGCGTTGCACCCCAATTTTATCCGCAAAAGTAGAGGCATTTAGACCATAATAATCCAGTATAATTTCAAGTCGTTTTACAAAATCATCGATGTTTACCATTGTAAATTATTATTTTAAAAAGTCCTGTTTACAAATGTAACTAAAAGAAAGTAATAAAGCAATTTTACAGTTGTAAATCGTTGACAATTTCGATAAAATATCAAATAATAACTTTATATAAAATAGTATAACTTATTGAAATACAAATACTAATATACATTAATGTTAACTAATAACAAATGTTAACTGATAATCACAAAATCAACGAATTAATTGTTCAAAGCATGTTTACAATTATAAATTATTCTATCTTTGAATTGTTTACAATTGTAAAAATAAAGATGTTTACTTTTGTAAACTAATCAAAAGACAATGAATTTAGAAGAATTATTTAGCCTGCACAAAGAACAATCTATAAAGGGACGTTACTTGACATTAGATCATATTGAGCCTTTATTAGACAAATTAAATACTAATAACCAGGTTCAGATTATTGGTAAATCGGTTTTAGATAAACCTATATATAGTTATCAAATTGGTACAGGAGAAACTCGTATTTATCTATGGTCTCAAATGCATGGTAACGAAAGTACAACCACTAAAGCTCTTTTTGACTTTATTAATGTATTAAATAGTGGCTCACACTTTGCGAAAAAATTACTCGAAAAGTTCACTTTTTATGCTATTCCAATACTTAATCCTGATGGTGCAGCGCTTTATACACGTGAAAATGCCAACAAAATTGACTTAAATAGAGATTCTCAGAACCTGACTCAACCTGAAAGTAACGTTTTGAGGGAAGTTTTCGAGAAATTTAAACCCCATTATTGTTTTAACCTTCATGATCAGCGTACGATTTTTGGTGCTGGTAATTCTGGTAAACCTGCAACAGTTTCTTTTTTAGCGCCTTCTTATAATCAGGAAAGAGAGATAAACGAAAACAGATTAAAAGCTATAAATGTAATTGCAGGAATCAATGATACGCTGCAACAATATATTCCGGGACAAGTTGGTCGATTTGATGATTCGTTCAATATCAACTGTATAGGAGATACTTTTCAATTTTTGGGCGTACCAACAATTTTATTTGAAGCAGGTCATTTTCCTAATGATTACGAACGCGAAATCACGAGAAAGTTCATATTTTTCTCACTTATTTCGAGTTTTGAACTGCTTTCCGAAAACGATTTAGTTGATAATAGAATTAATGATTATTTGAATATTTCACAAAATAAAGTGGTTTTTTATGATTTTATGTATAAAAACATCAAAATAAATTATGATGGTATCGAAATTATTACGAATTTTGTCGCACAATACAAAGAAGAATTGATTGAAAATAAGATTCACTTTAACGCCTACATCACAGAAGTAGGTGAATTAGAAAATTATTTTGGACATTATGAATATGACGCTCAGGGAGCATTTTATTCCGATAATCATAATAGTTTTCCGAAAGTGAACGAAAAAGCAGATTTTTATTTAAATAAAAATGTTAAATTTGTTAACGGATTGATAAAAAGTTAATTTTTATGTGAATTTGTTGTTTTTTATATATATTTTTATACTTTGTAATAGCAATTAGTAATATTAATTAAAGAATTATGAGTAAATTTCGTTTAGATGAAGTAGATCACCAGATTTTAGATATGTTAATAGACAATACGAGAGTTCCGTTTACTGACATTGCAAAAAAACTATTGATATCTGCTGGGACAGTACATGTTAGAGTAAAAAAGATGGAAGACGCCGGTATAATAATGGGATCTTCATTAGCCTTAGATTACGACAAATTAGGGTATTCATTTATTGCTTATGTGGGTGTATTCCTTAATAATACATCTCAAACAAAATTTGTATTAGAGCGAATCAATCAAATTCCATTCGTAACAGTGGCTTCTGTAACGACAGGAAAATTTAATATTTTTTGCAAAATTAGAGCAAAAGACACTAAGCATGCAAAAGAAGTTATCTTTATGATTGATGATATTGAAGGGGTTTACAGAACAGAGACTATGATTTCATTAGAAGAAAGTATTAACGATAAGAAGCGTTTGATGCATACTATTTTTAAAAATATGTAATATTTTCTTGAATGCTATATTAAAATATAACCTCAAGTTTATTCTTGGGGTTTTTTTATGACTAATTAACCAACCAACTACAACACGATTATGTACACGTTGCCAAAAATTGAACGTTTTAATCAAGATGTTCTCTCAAAATACCACATTTATAATAGTGTTTTTATAACATTACCCTTTGATTCTATCGATAATACAGGAGTTCTGCTCCCTTTATTTACAGAAACTTGCGAAACGGGTTTTAGAAAACAAGAAACACCAAAAGAAATTTTTGATTTCTTCTCAAATAAATACTTAAATAATGCTTCTGAAAAAGAAAAAATCGACCTAATGTTTCGATTTATTCAATATATAGAACGTCAGATTGTATTGTTTGATGCCATTGAAGATGCGGCTTTTCCTGCAGTTAACAACATGGAAGGACGCGGATCTTTGCGTGATATCAAAGAAAAAACAGATGCTAAAGAGAAAAACGAGGAATTAATCGAATTTCTTGAAAGCTTTAATGTTAGAACCGTTTTAACGGCACATCCAACACAATTCTATCCTGGCCCTGTTTTAGGAATTATCAATGATTTAACGGAGGCTATTCGTTTAAATGATTTATTGAAGATAAAACAGTTATTGGCGCAGTTAGGGAAGACTCCTTTTATTCAGAACGAAAAGCCAAATCCTTATGACGAGGCAGTAAGTTTGATCTGGTATTTGGAGAATGTGTTTTATGCAACTTCGGGAGAAATTGTTCATTATTTGCAAAAAAATATTCTTCACGGAAGTGCTATCAAAAATCAATTAATTAAACTTGGTTTTTGGCCAGGTGGTGACCGTGATGGGAATCCATTTGTTACAACTGAAATTACTTTAAAAGTAGCGGAACGTTTGCGCACCTCTATATTAAAGTGTTATTATGTTGAAATGAGAAACCTTAAACGAAAGTTAACTTTCTCAGGTGTAGATACTTTAGTTGCAGAACTTGAACATAAACTTTATCGTTCCGTTTTTTACTCTAAAGGTGAAATCTATATTACCTTAGAAGAATTGTTAACTCAATTAAATAAAATCAGAACGATTATTATCGAAAAACACCAGTCATTATATCTTGACGAGTTGGAAGCGTTTTTGGTAAAAATCAATTTATTTGGTTTTCATTTTGCAACTTTAGATATTCGCCAGAATAGTAAAATTCACGATGCGGTATTTAAAGATGTTGTAAATCATTATTTAAACTCTGATTCGAAAATTTTCCCGGAAAATTACTTTGAATTATCTGAAAGTGAAAAATTAGATGTTTTATCAAAAGTTAAAGGACAATTAAATCCTGCTGATTTTAATGATGAAATAACAAGATCAACATTAGAATCTGTACAAGCTATAAAAACTATTCAGGAACGCAATGGTGAGTTTGGTGCCAATCGTTACATCATTAGTAATAATGAAAGCGCATTGAACGTGATGGAAACTTTCGCTATGATTCGTTTGAATAATTGGGAAAATCCAACTGTTGATATTATTCCGCTTTTTGAGTCGGTTGACGATTTGCAAAATGCGCACCAAATTATGGAGCAGTTGTATACTAATCCTGAATATTCTAAGCATTTACAAGCGAGAGGAAATAAACAAACTATTATGCTTGGTTTCTCTGATGGAACTAAAGATGGTGGCTATTTGATGGCTAACTGGAGTATTTACCAAGCCAAAATTTCATTGACTGAAATCTCAAGAAAATATGGAATTCACGCTATTTTCTTTGATGGACGTGGTGGACCTCCGGCTCGTGGTGGTGGAAAAACACATAAATTCTATGCTTCTTTAGGGCCAAAAATTGAAAACAACGAGATTCAAATTACGGTTCAGGGACAAACAATCAGTTCGAACTTTGGAACATTGGATTCTTGTCGTTATAATATCGAAAACTTACTAAGTGCAGGTGTGACTAATCAGGTTTTCAGCAAAGAAGACAATGAATTGAGTGTTGATGAAACTCAAATTTTAACGCAATTGGCTAATTTAGGATATGATAAATACTTAAGCTTTAAGAATCATCCAAAATTCATTCCATATTTAGAGAAGATGAGTACGTTAAAATACTATTCTAAAACAAATATTGGTAGCCGTCCATCAAAAAGAAGTAAATCAGAATCTCTGGATTTTGCAGATTTAAGAGCAATTCCGTTTGTTGGTTCATGGAGTCAGTTGAAACAGAATGTACCTGGATTTTTTGGAGTAGGTTCTGCTTTAAAACATTTTGAAGAAAGCGGTCAATGGGACAAAGTGAGTGATTTGTATCATAATTCATTATTTTTCAAAACGCTTTTGGAGAACAGTATGATGTCATTGGCAAAATCATTTTTACCATTAACGGCATACATGCGAAACGATCCTGAGTTTGGTGAATTCTGGCAAATTATCTACGATGAATTTTCAGAAACAAAACGTCTTTTACTTAAAATTGCAGGTCATAAAACACTGATGGAAAATTATCCTGATGGTATAGCATCAATTCAAATAAGAGAGCGTATTGTATTGCCATTGTTAACAATACAACAATATGCTTTATTAAGAATTAACGAATTGAATAATGACAAAAGTGGTAATGAAGAGCTAATTAAAGTATACGAAAAAATCGTAACAAGATCTCTTTTCGGAAATACAAACGCAAGTCGTAACTCTGCTTAAGATTCGAAAATTTAAATTTATTTTATAAAAAAAACAATAAGAATGAATTCAAGTCAATTATCAGAAAATGAATATTCGGGTGGATTTGCAACTTATATCAAAGAAGCCGGAAATGTAAATTTGATTGAAGAGTTAGAAATTTCGCTTCATGATTTTATCAGGTTTGTACAAAACATTCCGATGGATAAATTTGATTATCGATATGCGGAAGGGAAGTGGACTATCAAAGATATCATTCAGCATATAATGGATTGCGAGCGAATTTTTGCCTATCGTGCTTTGCGTTTTTCAAGAAATGATAAAACACCCTTGCCTAGTTTTGAAGAAGATGATTATGCAAATAGTACAGATTCAAATGTAAGAAGTATCCAGGATTTATTAACTGAGCTTTCGGCGTTAAGACATTCAAATTTACTATTTTATAAAAGTTTATCTGAAGAACAACTAAAAAGAATTGGAACAGCTTCAAATAATCAAATTTCTGTTCGTGCTTTAGGCTTTGTTATAATCGGGCATCAAAAACATCATCAAAATGTTTTTCAGGAAAGATATTTATAAATCCTCTTGCTAGTAACTATAAAAAAATCCTGTGAAGTAAATTCACAGGATTTTTGTTTTAACAAAAGGCTATTTATTTCTTTCAACAATAGCGAGACCAAAGCGTATCTTATCATAAGATAATTTTTCTTCAAAATGGTCGTAATAAGGTTTTAATGCTGTAGGATATTCTAATTCCACTTGTGCTTTGTGCAATTGCTTAACTTCATCATCCGTAACAAACGGGCTTAAATCAATATCTGCACCATCTACATATAGTTTCGCTAAATGGGAGATAATAGTACTTTGACCCAAATTACGTTTTCCTGCAATTTCCTCAATACTATTCCCTTCATTAAAAAGTGCCAACGTCGTTTTATATGTATTCCCTTCTTTTTTAACTTTGGTATTTGCCTTTTTTACTTTTTCATAATAAGTAATGGCATCAATAAATTCTGAACCGTATTTTTCAAGTTTAGCTTTACCAACTCCCTCAACTGCAAGGAATTCTTCATCACTCATTGGTCTCAATGTTTCCATTTGCCTTAAAGCAGCGTCGCTAAAAATTACGTAGGCGGGAACATCTTCATCCTTTGCAATCTCATAACGCAGTTTTCGAAGTATTTCAAAAAGAGAATTTTTAGCTGCTTTAGGTTTTGTCTCTTTGATTTCGTTTTTATCAATTACTTTTTTAACAACAGTTGTCAGTTTTACTTTTTCTCCTTCAAATAGAACTTTTTTCGCAAAAGGTGTTAGTAATATTTTGTTATGTTGGTGAAAGGCAATTTCACAATATCCTAAATTAATTAACTGAATTAAATATTGGTTCCAATCATACCATGAAATGTCAGCGCCAATTCCGTACGTTTTTAAGTTTTGATAATTTTTTTCATAGATATACGCGTTTTTTGAACCTCTTAAAAAATCAACAATCACAGCTAATGGTTCAGATTCCTGTAAACGACTAATAGCTGACAATGCTTTTTGCGCGAGAATCGTACCATCGAAAAATTTTGGCGGATTTTTGCAAATATCGCAGTTACCACAATTTTCTTTAACCAATTCTCCAAAATAAGAAAGCAGAATTTTTCGACGACAGCTTAACGCATCGGCATATTGTTTCATTCTTTCCAATTTTGCCAGCTGAACATTAGAATTCAAACCTTCAGAAGCAAATTTTTGCAACTGAATTACATCGGCATAACTTTCAAATAAAACCGTTTCTGCTGGTAAACCGTCACGACCGGCGCGGCCAATTTCCTGATAATAACCTTCAATATTTTTAGGTAAATTATAGTGAATAACCCAACGCACATTTGATTTGTCAATCCCCATTCCGAAAGCAATTGTAGCGCAAACCACCTGACAATCATCATTTATAAATTCATCCTGTGTTTTCGCTCTAAGTTTATTATCTAAACCTGCATGATATGCTTTTGCTGAAACACCGCTTTTTTGTAATTTTTGAGCTAATTCCTCCGTTGTCTTTCTGCTTAAACAATAGATTATCCCAGATTCGTTTGGTTTATTCTCTACGAAATCAATAATTTGTTTTACGCGATCAAGGGCTGGACGAACTTCTAAACTTAAATTCTTCCTGTCAAATGAAGCGACAAAAGTTTTCGGATTTTTTAAATTCAGTTGTTTTGTAATATCCGTTCGGGTTGCTTTATCTGCAGTAGCGGTCAATGCCAGGATTGGAGTAGAAGGGAAGCGATTTTTTAGATAGCCTAAATTGGTATAAGCAGGTCTAAAATCGTGACCCCATGATGAAATACAATGTGCTTCATCGATAGCAATTAAGCTAATTGTCAATTCATTAAAAATAACATCCAGATAAGATAAACTTTCCGGAGCAATATAAACGAGTTTAAAATTATTCGATTTTAAATTGTCAATATAAAATTGTTGTTCTTCATTTGATTGACTGCTATTAATATAACAGGCATTAATTCCATTTGTTTTTAAACTATCAACCTGATCTTTCATCAAGGCGATTAAAGGAGAAATGACAATTGTGATCCCAGGTAAAACCAAAGCGGGTAATTGAAAACATATTGATTTTCCTCCACCGGTTGGCATAATAGCCAAAGTATCCTGACCAGCAAGTATCGTATTTATTATGGTTTCCTGGTTTGGACGAAATTTTTCAAATCCAAAATTCTCTTTTAATTTGGCGTGTAGTAGTTCTGTATTCATTTGGGCTCATTTTTTTAAATATTAAATTTAAAGAAATTTCTTATAAAATATGAAAATAATAAATTTATTATTTAAAGAAAAATATCAAGTTACTTTGGTTAATAAAAAAAGGAACTCCGAAATAGAGTTCCTTTAATTTATTTTGAAAGAGATAAATTAATCTTCATCGTCTTCATCATCTTCATCTGCAATGTCATCCGGATCTTTATCTTCATCATCGTCATCGCCACCATCAACATCTGGCTTGTCTTCTTTTTCATCTTCATCATCATCATCATCAGCATCATCGTCAAGATCAAGGCCTTTTACTGGTTCGATTGTGTCAACGTCAAGATCAATATCGTCATCTTCATCGTAATTCTCGATTCTATCAGCAAGTTTAGTACTAATTTTTACTAAATAAATAGTGTCTTCAGTACGAACTTCGACAGCTTCGATCAATTCGTTTTTAGCATTTCTAAAACGGATAACATCCGAATCATCATAACCATCAGGAAATTTTTCAACCAAAAGATTCAAAATTTCATTGGTAAGTTTAGCGTAGTCTACTATAACTCTTTTCATAAAAATATACTATAAATCTAATAAATAGGCAAAAATTAATGGAGCAACAATTGTCGCATCCGACTCAATAATAAATTTAGGGGTTTTTATATCTAATTTACCCCAAGTGATTTTCTCATTTGGAACTGCCCCAGAGTAAGAACCATAACTAGTTGTTGAATCTGAAATTTGACAGAAATAACTCCAAAACGGAATATCATGCATTTCCATATCCTGGTACAACATTGGTACGACACAAATAGGGAAGTCACCCGCAATACCACCACCAATTTGGAAGAATCCAATTCCGTTAGCGCTATTTTTTGGATACCAGTCAGCAAGGAATGTCATGTATTCAATTCCTGATTTCATGGTAGATGCTTTTAAATCGCCTTTAATCACGTACGAAGCAAAGATATTTCCCATAGTACTATCTTCCCATCCAGGAACGATAATTGGTAAATTTTTCTCTGCAGCAGCGTACATCCAGCTATCTTTTAAATCGATTTCATAATATTCTTCTAATACACCAGACAACAACATTTTGTACATGAATTCATGAGGAAAATAACGTTCTCCTTTATCATCAGCATCTTTCCAGATTTTGTAAATGTGTTTCTGCAAACGACGAAATGCTTCATGCTCAGGAATACAAGTGTCAGTAACACGATTTAATCCTCTTTCAAGCAATGCCCATTCGTCTTCTGGTGTTAAATCACGATAATGCGGCACTCTTTCGTAGTGAGAGTGTGCTACTAAATTCATGATATCTTCTTCTAGATTGGCTCCAGTACAAGAAATAATTTGTACTTTATCTTGTCTAATTATTTCGGCAAAAATTTTACCAATTTCTGCTGTACTCATAGCGCCAGCCATACTTACCATCATTTTAGCACCGTTTGCCAGTTGTTGTTCGTATCCTTTTGCGGCATCAACTAAAGCAGCAGAGTTAAAGTGTAAATAATGTTTTTCAATAAACTGACTGATTGGTCCTTTCATTTTTTTTGTTTTTTTTGAATTAAAAGTTTAACCTTTTAGATGATACTGCAAATTAATAATTTAATAGATATTAACATTTAATTTGCAAGCTTTTTTTTATACTTTTTTTGTGTAGCCTAAAATCTTTAAAACATCGTCAGAAGTTTGTTGTTCAGAGAAAACTTCAGTCCCAATAATTCCATTTTCATCACGATCTATTAAAATATGTTTTGGCTGTGGAATCAAACAGTGGTGTAAACCTCCGTATCCTCCAATTGTTTCCTGATACGCTCCCGTATTAAAGAAACCAATGTACAATGGCTTTTCTTTGTTATATTTAGGCAAATAAATTGCGTTCATATTTTGTTCTGAGTTGTAATAGTCGTCACTATCGCAAGTCAATCCTCCTAATAAAACCCGCTCGTATGTATCATTCCAACGGTTAACCGCCAGCATAATAAAACGTTTGTTTATAGCCCAAGTATCTGGCAAAGTGGTAATGAAAGACGAATCAATCATATTCCATTTCTCTCTATCATTTTGTTGTTTTTGATACAAAATCTGATAGATCGCGCCACCGCTTTCACCTACTGTAAACGATCCAAATTCTGTAAATATATTTGGAACATCAACTTCGGCTTCATCGCATGCAATTTTAATCTGATTGATAATTTCATCAATCATATATTGATAATCATATTCAAATGCAAGAGAGTTTTTAATCGGGAAACCACCTCCAATGTTCAATCCATCAAGAGTAGGACATTCCTTTTTAAGTGCAATGTATACTTTAATACATTTTACCAACTCATTCCAGTAATATGCTGTATCGTTAATTCCGGTATTGATAAAAAAGTGAAGCATTTTAAGCTCTAATTTATCATTTTCCTGGATTTGTTTTTTATAAAATGAAACTATGTTTTTGTATCCAATACCTAATCTTGATGTATAAAACTCAAATTTAGGCTCTTCCTCAGCTGCAATACGAATTCCAATTTTAAATTTACCTTTAATTTCAGCCTGAAGCAAATCTAATTCTTCATAATTATCAATGATCGGAATAGTGTTTTTGTGTCCGTTATTGATTAATCTTGCAATATTGGTAATATATTCGTCTCTTTTAAAACCATTACAAATTACATAGGTACTCTTGTTGATTTTACCATTTTCTAACAAATTCTCAACAATATTAATGTCAAAAGCAGATGAAGTTTCAACATGAATATTATTTTTAAAAGCCTCATTCATAATATATTCAAAATGAGAGCTTTTTGTACAATAACAATAGTAATACTTTGCTTCGTACTTGTTTTTTTCCATTGATTTTCTGAACCAGGCTTTTGCCTTATTAATATTTTCAGAAATCTGTGGTAAGTAGGTGAATTTTAATGGGGTACCGTATTGTTCAACCAACTTCATCAAATCAATATTGTGAAATTGTAAGTTGTCTTTGTTCAATTTAAATTCCTCTTGTGGAAAGTAGTAAGTCTGATTAATTAGATCGGAATATTTTGTATTCATTTATTTTTCAATATTTTAAGTTGTAATTTTTAAATTTAGTAAACGGTGCTAAATCTAAAATTCAAACCCTGATATTGGCAAATACTATCTCTAGTTTTTCATTTTCTGCTTTCGAGTATAAAAACACGTCAAAACAAAACGGACTTTTACTATTATAAAAACGGTTCAACATTCTTAGTAAAGAACTATTGAGACGGTTTCTATAAGAACTAAAGTGTCTTTGTTTGTTGTTTGTTTTCATCGTGGCAAATGTAAAAAATAATATATACCTAAAGCAATGCTTTTGATTAAAAAAAGTTTAAGATTTATAATCCTGAAACGCATCTAGAATCAATTTATTTTCAACGGATTGATTAATTTTTATTTTTCCGATTCCCTCAATCAGGGCAAATTGAATTAATCCGTACTCATTTTTTTTGTCATGAATAAGGAGTTCTAATATCGGATCGATGTCATTTTCCTCAATTTGAACATCGTCGTAAATGTTTTTAAGCGCTGTTTTAATTTCAGTATATTCTTCAGCCGAAATCAAACCTTTATGTAATGAAATATAGCTTTCTAAGATCATACCAATTGCGATTGCCTCACCATGCAATAATGTAGTTTTAGTCTCACTTTCTAAAAAAAAGCTTTCTATCGCGTGACCTAATGTATGTCCGAAATTTAAGGCTTTACGAATGTTTTTCTCCGTTGGATCCTGAATAACAATGTCATTCTTAATTTCAACTGAACGATAAATAAGCTCATCAAAATCAGCATAATCAATTGATTGTAAGTCTAAAAATTGCTTCCAGTAGGCAGCATCATATATAAGACCGTGTTTTAGCATTTCTGCCAGACCGGAACGCATTTCTGCTTGTGGTAATGTTTCAATGTATTGTGTGTCAATTAAAACCATTTGCGGAACATTAATAACACCAATCTGATTTTTAAGATTTCCTAAATCAACACCTGTTTTTCCACCAACAGAAGCATCAACCATAGATAATAAGGTAGTTGGGACATTGATGAAGTTTACTCCACGTTTAAAAGTTGAAGCTACAAATCCACCTAAATCAGTGACAACACCACCACCTACATTAATTACAAGTGATTTTCGATCAGCACCCAGTTCCGTTAAAACATTCCAGATCTGAATACAGGTTTCTATATTTTTATTTGCTTCTCCGGCTTCAAATTCAATTATTTCAATGTTTAAATCGGTTTCAAGTAAAGGTAAAAATTTAGGAAGGCAATGTTCATTTGTTTCATTATCAACTATAATAAACAAGTTAGAATATTTATTTTCTTTTAAATGTATATTTAGTGCTTCGTATGCATTTTGATTGAAATGTACGAGATAATTATTGGCTTGAATAGATTGCATATTTCTTTTTGGTTTATGAAACCACAAAATACGGCATTTTTAACTAAATAATATTCAAACTTTGTCTATAATTTGTTGTAAAAACGGCTTAAATAAAATGGTATTAAATAACGAAATTCTATTTTGTGGTATTTTTTTGTCATTTTATAAAATGTTGTTTTTGTTAAAACTTATTTTAGTACTTTAACAGTATTGAACGCAAAATACGACCCGTTTTTATAAATAATATTCAAAACTCTCTCTATATTTGCACAAAAAACAACCTAAATGGAAAAAATATTCGATAACACTCAAGTGGCATTTTCGCTTAAAAGTGATACTGAACTTGACAGAGCTTATTTTCTTTTTAAAATGATTGACAGCGAGCCTTTGGTAAGAATTGGAACTGCTGTAACTAATTTTGCAATTAAAGCGCACCTTCCAGTTGAAGGATTGATTCGTGCAACGGTTTTTGATCATTTTTGCGGAGGAATAAACGAAGATGATTGTATAACTGTAGTAGACAAAATGTTTACAAAGGGCGTTTCTTCTGTTTTAGATTATTCAGTTGAAGGAAAAGAAGAAGAAGCTCAATTTGATGCGGCCTTAGAAATGACTTTAAAAACAATCGAATTTGCTAAAGAGCGTTTAGCTATTCCATTTGCTGTTTTCAAACCAACAGGTTTAGGTCGTTTTGAATTATATGAAAAATTAGGCGAAAAGCAAACTTTAAACCCAACGGAACAAGCAGAGTGGGATAGAGTAGTGGCGCGTTTTGATAAAGTTTGTAGTGAAGCACACAAAAAAGATGTTGCTTTATTAATTGACGGTGAAGAAAGCTGGATGCAGGATGCTGCGGATGATTTAGTTACCGATATGATGCGTAAATACAACAAGGAGAAAGCAATTGTTTTCAATACCTTACAAATGTACCGTTGGGATCGTTTGGACTATTTAAAAAGATTACATGAAATTGCAAAAGCGGAAGGCTTTTTCATTGGAATGAAACTAGTTCGTGGTGCTTACATGGAAAAAGAAAACAAAAGAGCGGAAGAGAAAAATTATGTTTCACCAATTTGCGTATCTAAAGAAGCAACTGATGTAAACTATGATGAAGCTGTTCATTATATGTTAGATCATTTAGAAACGATGTCAATTTTTGCAGGAACTCACAACGAATTGAGTTCTTATAAGTTGATGGAGATGATGCAGCAAAGAGGAATTGCTAAAAACGATCAAAGAATTTGGTTTGGGCAATTATACGGAATGAGTGATAACATTAGTTATAATCTAGCTGAAAATGGTTATAATGTTGCTAAATACTTGCCATTTGGGCCAGTAAAAGATGTTATGCCATACTTAATTCGTCGTGCTGAAGAAAACACTTCTGTAGCCGGGCAAACAAGCCGCGAATTATCAATGATTAAAACAGAACGCAAGAGAAGAAAGGGGAAATAATTCTGTATAAACTTCTAAAAATAAAAAATCCAAATTCCAATTGTTACGATTGGAATTTGGATTTTTTTATTGGAATTTTATCTAAGCTCTAGAAAGAAACCTGACATTGTAAAACAACCATACCTAAACGATCGCTTTGTTTATACTGTCCAACAAGCGTTTTATCAAAAACAGCTCTATTTTGATAGTTTAAACTAATTTTTGGGCCAAAAGTACCGGTTGTATAATAATTTGCCCCTACTTCATACATTGTCATTGGTTCGTCTAAAGCTTCTAAGGCAGCGACTTGAGTTGCGATATAAGGTTGAAAACGTCCTTTTTTTTCCTGATTGTCTGATTTTGCAAACAGATAACCCAATTGAGCATAATAGATATTTCCTGTCCCAACTCCAATAAAACCAGCTCCGGAACCATTAATCAAGCTCCCGTCGCCAACAGCAGGATTTGGTGTTGAAACAGATTGAATGTAGTTTTTACCATAATCACAATTATTATAAGAAGCATAAGCTGTTATAGCGTTACCTTTTTCACTAAGTGGACTGTCGTAGAAAACATCAAAACCTAAAACTTTCATATCGTCATAAGCAATTGTTGCATCCGGTGTCAGGTGCCACATTGCTTTTGCCTGAGTCATGTAGCCCAATGCCAGATTGAAAACTTTCTTTGTTCCTAAATACGTTCCTTTGTGATAGGCGTCTTCCAATGATTCTTTATCAAAAAAAGAATACGTTAGAATTCCGGAGTATTGAGCTCTTGGTGTTTCTGTGCTTACTGTAGAATTCAGTCCTAAGTTATTTGTTGAATTTCGATACGGATTAGTAATTGCTGCACGATAATTGAATTTTCCTAAATCTCCTTTTGCATAAATGCTTAAATTTCTATTTCCGAAAGTTGAGGAGGTATTGATAAACTGCTGATACATTGGAGTATCTAAGGTTAATTGAGAAGAAGAACTGTTTGCAGAATAACGCGTTGTTCCAGCTCCCCAGGCCGTTAATCCACCACCAATATGAAGACTTTTGTTAAAATGATATTCTCCTAAAGCATCCATAACAGAAAGTGGGGCATTGGAAGGTCCGCTATTTTGTGTAAAATTGATGTTATTTTGACCAAATTGCAAATGGAAAAAGATATTTTCTGTCAGCATTCCCATTGCCTGTAAACGCAATCTTCTGATTACAATATCGTAGGTGTCATCCACTTCATTTTTACCAATTTTACTTCCTGCGTTCAATTCAGCATAACGTCCCCAAACCTGAAGATTCATTCCAAATTTAATGTATTGAGCTCCGTCTTTGGAAATATTGACTACATTGAAAGGTTTGTCTTGTGCAAGAACATTAATAGTGTTTAGCGCAATAAATAATAAAATCAGAATAATTCGTAAATGTGGCATTTCAATAATTTAAAAGGTAGTTAATGTTATTTTTTATTTAATTAAGAATTACTAAATTGAAGATTACTAAGGTTTTTATAAATACCATTTTCAAGGTTTATAAGTTCCTGATGTGTTCCTTCTTCCGTAATTTTTCCGTTATCTAAAACTAAAATTTTATCAGCGTTTCTAATAGTCGAAAGACGGTGCGCAATAATAATGCTTGTTCTTCCTTCCATCAATACTTCTAAAGCCTCCTGAACTAATTTCTCACTTTCACTATCTAAAGATGAAGTTGCTTCATCCAGAATTAAAATACTTGGATTTTTAAGTAATGCTCTTGCGATTGCAATACGCTGACGTTGTCCACCAGATAATTTTACACCACGTTCACCAACCAATGTTTCGAATTTTTCAGGGAAACCTTCCACAAAATTCAAAGCATTTGCTTGTTTTGCTGCCAGCATAATCTCTTCATCAGTTGCATCTGGTTTTCCGTATGCAATATTTTCTCTAATGGTTCCTCCAAATAGAATTACATCCTGAGGAACTATACTCATGTTTCCACGAAGATTCTCTAAGTCATAATCGTAGATATTTTTTCCGTCAACCAAAATTTCTCCTGATGTTATATCGTAAAAACGTAATAATAAAGAAGAAATAGTAGATTTTCCAGCACCACTTGGGCCCACAATCGCAATTTTTTGACCAAATTCAGCACTGAAATTTACATCTTTTAGAACTTCAACTTCCTTACGGGATGGATAACTAAAAGCTACATTTTTGAAAGAAACAGTACCTCTAATTTTTTCAATAGGTGTTGTTTTTGGATTTGCATTGATGGCTTCCGGAGTTTCTTCTAGTAATTCAAAAACTCTTTCAGTAGCTCCAACTGCTTTTTGAATTTGAGCATACATCTCGGCAATTCCACCAAAAGAAGCACCAATAAACGTTGTATAAAGCACGAACGAAATTAAATCACCCACACCTTCAACTTCTCCTTTAATTGTCAATGTAATTCCGTACCAAACAACGGCAACCACACATCCGAAAAGACATAAAATGATGAATGAAGCAAAGTATCCTCTGTATTGACCGCCTTTAATAGCGATTTTAACGATCTCTTTTATCTTATTTTTATAACGCTGAATTTCATACCATTCATTTGCAAAAGCTTTAACGTTGCTGATTCCTTGTAAAGTTTCTTCAACAATTACCTGACTTTCTGCTACTTTATCTTGTGTCTTTTTTCCGTATTTACGAATAAATCTTCCAAAAATAACAGCTGCAACGGCTACAATCGGAACAATAGCCAGCATCATTAAAGTCAATTTCGGGCTAATGTTTCCTAAAATAACAAAACCTCCCACAATTAATATAAACTGACGTAAAAATTCAGCAATTGTAGTCGTAAAAGTGTCTTGTAATTGTGAAATATCAGCACTAATACGGCTATTTAATTCCCCCACACGTTTTTGGGAATAAAACCCCATCGGTAGTTTCACCAGGTTTTCGTATAACGCAAAACGAATATTTGAAAGTGAGTTTTCGGTAAAATTTACAAATAGAGAAATTCTAAAGAAGGAGAAGATAGCTTGTAGCGTAAGGATTACCATAAGAGCAACAGCAATTTCATTTGCTCTGCTTAAATCTTTATTAGTAACACAGTCAACCAGCATTCCCATTAGTTTAGGGAAGGCGAGGGCAGTGGCACTAGTAAGTAAAAGGAAAATCAAGCCAAGAAAAAATTTCCATTTGTGGCCTTTGCCATATTTAAAAATTCGGATTGCTTTTTGAAGGGAATTAGAGTCTAATTTAGCTTTAGGTAAATCGTTTTCTTGAAATCTAGCCATTTGAGTATACAATTAAGGTATGCAAATGTAAGACTCTAACAAGTGAATACAAAAGAATATTCTAAATTACCTTTTAGGTTTTCTATTTTTAACTAAATAATAAGAAAACCGTACTTTTTATTTCCTTTTTAAGAAGCTGAAAAATAGCATGGTAAATAAAAACATTAAAAAATATTTCATTTTTTTTCTAAAAACACTTGCAAATACGAATTCTAGCTGTATATTTGCACTCGCAATCACAAACGATAGCAACCTAGTAAAATAGGGCGATTAGCTCAGCTGGTTCAGAGCACCTCGTTTACACCGAGGGGGTCGGGGGTTCGAACCCCTCATCGCCCACCAAAAAACTCCTTAAGAAATTAAGGAGTTTTTTTTATGTCTTGTTTTTAATTACTGTATAAATTCAAGAATGATTA
>NZ_JADKPT010000016.1 GCF_015351595.1 Flavobacterium sp. LC2016-12
GTCCTTATATATATATGTATAAAAACAAACCCGACAGTTTTTGTAAAACTGTCGGGTCGATCTAAAATGTACCTTATATATAATAGTAGAAAAATGTACTTATATATGTATACTATTTAAACTATCAATAACCTCTTTGGTAATTTGTATACTTTTTAGCTTTGCCTGATGATCATAGATTGGACTTGTAACCATTAGTTCATCTATTTGAGCGTAGTTAATAAACTTTTTAAGATCGATTTCTAATTGCTCTTTATTTCCTGTGAACGTACAAGCGGTCATTTGATTGACATGAAAACGTTCTTCTTCGCCCATGATATCATCCAATGACGGAACCGGCGGCTGCAGACCTTTACGATCATTTCGTATTAGGTTTAAAAACATTTGATATAAACTGGTTGAAAGAAATTCAGCCTCTTCATTTGTGTCTGCAGCAATAATATTAACGCAGGCCATTGTTTTTGGTTTGTCTAAAACCGTTGATGGCTGGAAATTTTCGCGATAGAATTCAAATGCCTGAATCATTTGTCGTGGTGCAAAATGTCCGGCAAACGCATACGGCAATCCATAAGCAGCGGCCAAGGCAGCACTTTCCATACTTGAACCTAAAATCCAGATGGGTATATTTTTACCTTCGGCTGGAAAAGCGCGAACTTTTGCTGTCGCATTCTCTTCAGAAAAATAATCCTGAAGTTTGGTTACATTTTGAGGGAATCTTTGCGCCTGCTCAAAAAAGTCTTTTCGAATGGCTTCGGCAGTTGGCTGATCTGTTCCGGGTGCTCTACCTAAGCCTAAATCAATTCGGTTTGGATAAAGTGTTTCCAAGGTTCCAAACTGTTCTGCTACTACTAAAGGAGAATGATTGGGTAACATTATTCCACCAGAACCTACCCGAATATTTTTAGTGTGACCAGCAATATATCCTATTAAAACAACTGTAGCCGTACTCGCAACGTGTGCCATATTATGATGTTCGGCCAGCCAAAAACGCTTATAACCTAAATTATCAGCCAGTTGTGCTATATCTTTTGTTTTTTGAAATGTTTCGGTTGCGTTACTATCCTGAGTAATAATAGCGAGTTCTAATATGGAGATTGAAATTGGATTTTTCATATATATTTTTACTTTCTACAAAATTACTTCATTTATACTGATGCCTTTTATTTTGCAGTGTTAAGAGAATTATAATATTTCCCTTGTGATAAAAAAATACAAAAAATGATAATTAATTATTGTTTTACGATAATTAATTATACATTTGCGATATAATTCTAACTTTACATTAAATGAAAACCACTCATATCGTATCCAGAGTTTTATTTTATTTTACACGATTTTTGTCTGTTGTATATTTTGGACTGGCAAGCTACTCTCTTCTAACATTAATTACAGGCTGGAGCTTAACTTTTAAAGACGGTGGAAAATATTTTCAGGTTTGTTATCCCTTTACTACACATCCGGTAATGCTTGGTGATTATAATCTCCCGTATATTCTTTTTGATTTTTTAGCTCCTCTGAGTCTTTATGGACTTTTCTTTTTATTAAGCAGTAATGTTTTTAAACTTTTTTATCAGCCAAAATTATTTACTCAAAATGGCATCCAGCATTTAAGGCGTTTTTATTTATGCAATTTGCTTATTCCAAGTATTGTGCTGTTTATTGCTTTCTTTTTTGTGCCGCTTGACAATGAAGTCTCTATTTTTATAGTATTGCATGGAATGCTGGGTGTTTTTGCTTATTTTCTTGCTGCAATTTTTAAACAGGGGCTAAACCTTCAGAACGAACAAGACTTATTTATATAACTATGCCAATAATTGTAAATGTTGATGTAATGCTTGCCAAACGCAAGATGCAAAGTAAAGAATTGGCAGAAAAACTTGAAATAACTCCTGCTAATTTATCGATACTTAAAACTGGTAAAGCGAAAGGAATCAGATTTGATACCCTGGAAGCCATTTGTAAAATCTTGGACTGCCAGCCTGGCGATATTCTGGAGTATGTAAGCGAATAGCGCTCTTTTAAATCTAAATCTTATTGACATAAAAATCGGCTTTTATAGGCTGACTGGCATTCTATTGCCTATTTTTTCCCAAAATCATCATTATATAATCATCTAAATCAATCAAAAAATGAACAGTTTATCAATCAAAAATCTCAGTAAAACTTACGAGAACGGCGTTAAAGCAATTGACAATTTATCGCTTGAAATCGGGAATGGAATGTTTGGATTACTAGGTCCAAACGGTGCAGGAAAATCTACTTTGATGCGAACTATCGCTGCTTTACAGGAACCAACATCTGGAATAATTGAATTTAACGGAATCAATATTCTGGAAAACCCAATGTTTATTCGGGAAAATCTAGGTTATCTTCCGCAGGAATTTGGTGTTTATCCAAAAATCTCCGCTTATCGTCTTTTGGATCATTTGGCAATTTTAAAAGGTATTGTCAACAAAAAAGAAAGACATGACCAGATTTTGAATTTATTAAACCAAACCAATTTACTACAGCATAAGGACAAAGCGGTACATTCTTTTTCTGGAGGTATGCGCCAGCGCTTTGGAATTGCACAAGCTTTGTTGGGAAATCCCAAAATTATTATTGTCGATGAACCAACTGCCGGACTTGATCCTGAAGAAAGAAACCGTTTTAATAATCTTTTGAGTGAAATAGGCGAAAGTATAATTGTGCTTTTATCAACTCATATTGTCGAAGATGTACGTGATTTATGCACTAAAATGGCCATAATCTTTAACGGAAAATTGATTTTAGAAGGAAATCCAAATGAAGAGATAGATTCTTTAAAAGACCAAATTTGGATGAAAGCCATTCATAAAAATGAACTGAAGGACTATAAAAACAACTTCAACATTATTTCATCTCATTTGAATTCTGGAAAACTCAATATTCATGTTTTCTCTGATCAACGTCCTGATTCTGGATTCGATTTAATTTCTCCTGATTTAAGTGATGTTTATTTCAATGTTTTATCGCAAAATCAACTCAAAAAATAGTCCTATGTTTTCTAAATTACTTCAATTTGAATGGCATAACAATACCAGAAACTGGACTTTTTATGCATCTTTTATTCTGTATCTGATATTTGGCTTTTTTGTGAGTGCTTTTGCCAATTTCTCTTTTTCCGGTGCTTATAAAAATAGCCCTTATGTTTTAACATACGCAATAGGTCTGATTTCATTGACTACCATATTTTCGATTACCCTACAAGTTGCACAAAGTTTTTTGAAGGAATACGAAACTAAATTTGATGCCATTATTTTCACCGCTCCAATTTCAAAATTCAAATATTTGGCAAGCAAATTTATTACTGCCTTTGCAATTGCTGCACTTTCCTTTTTGATGTTTATCTTAGGGATGATCTTTGGTCATCAGATGTCATGGCTTTCAAAAGACGAAATTGGTTCTTTCGAACTAATCAACTATTTCTGGCCTTACCTTGTAATTGTTTTGCCCAACATTTTTCTATGCCTTTCGATATTAACCGCTCTGGCGTGGACAACGCGAAGCAAATTGATGATATATGTTGGTGGCTTCTTAATTTACATCTTATATATTGCAGGATCTCTGTTTTCTAACTCTCCTATTTTTGCGAATGCTTCTCCATCATCAGCCACGCAAATGTCTTTTGCTGCAAAAATAGATCCGTTTGGTTTAGCGGCTTTTTTAGAACAAACAAGATATTGGACGTCTATTGAAAAGAACAGCAATTTACTTTTATTGAACGGTAATTTTTTAGTCAACCGAATACTATGGCTGTGTATTTCTCTTCTTTTAGTTTTTATTTCTTATAAAGTTTTTTCCTTTAGAAAATCGAAAACCAAAAAAAGCAAGTCCAAAAAAGTAGAAATTGGCAGCATTTCTTTTTCTGCGGAAGCGCCAAAACAAATAGAATTTAGAACTTTGAAACATAATGTAGCTGTTTTAAAAAGCAATATCAAAATGGATATCTTTTTAATTGTAAAAGGAATTCCATTTATCCTGATTCTTCTTTTATTTTCAGGACTCTTATTAATTGAAATTTCAGATGAAATTGATGGTGGAATTCGACTAGCGGAAAATATAACCAATACTGCTTTAATGATCAGCACGATAATGGATCGTTTGCCTTTCATTTTAATCCTGATAATTCTTTTTTACAGCAGCGAATTAGTAAACAGAAGCGAGAATTCAAAATTTGATATGCTTGAAGACTCAACGCCTTATTCGCAAATAATGGTTTTGATTGCAAAATTGATTTCACTTTTCTCTATTGCATTAATTATCATTGGCGTTTCTATTTTAATAGGATGCAGTTTTCAAATCATTAATGCAAATGCTCTAATTGAATTTGGATTGTATTTTTCGATGCTTTATTATCTCGGACTTCCTATTTTACTTATTTCTATTTTAATTGTTTTTATTCAAACTCTCATCAAAAACAAATATTTAGGGCTTTCGGTTGCAACACTTACGGTTGTTTTAATTAGCTCCGGAATTGGGGATCAATTAGGAATTTCACATCCCTTATTAAGATTTGGCGACGCTTTTAAAAGGGAATATTTTGATTTGAATGGTTTTGGTAAATATACTTTTTCATTTCACATTTCGATATTATACAACATTGGTTTAGCATTAATTCTAATAGTATCTACATCTATTTTATGGAAACGAAATACCTCTGTTTTTAAATCATTTCGACGAAATTCGTTTAATGCGATTCAAAAAGCTATTTTCATTTTGGGAACTCTTCTTTTTATTGGTTTTGGAAGTTATCTTTTTTACAAAACAAATATTGAATATCCCTATATAACCCAAGAAGATCAAAATAATTGGAGCGAACAATACGAACTGAAGCTTAAAAAATATGCTGACTTAACACAGCCGACCATCACGGCCCTGAAAAGTAAGGTAGATTTATTTCCAGATGAAAATCGTTATGAAGTTTCCGGATCGTATGAATTAATCAATAATTCAGAAAAAGCGATTGATAGTTTACTCCTATATATAGATCGAAATTCGAAACTGACTTCTATTAAAATTCAAAATGCCGAAAAATTAGATGATGTTTCACAATTCAATCATTATTGGTATCGTTTAGCAAAACCTTTGAAACCCCGGCAGAAATTAAAAATGAGTTTCTCGCTTCAATCTTCATGGTCGCCGTTTAAAGGACATACCGCTTTTAATTCTATAATCGAAAATGGTTCTTTTATGAGAATCAGCCGTTACTTTCCAATTTTTGGTTATCAGGTTTCGAATGAAATTAAAAGCAAAAAAGAACGTAAAAAAAGACATTTAACAGCTCAGAATCCGCTTAAAAAATTAGAAGATAAAACGATAATTCCATATGATTTTATTGATTATGATGCAGTCGTTTCAACATCAAAAACCCAAACTGCAATTGGTGTGGGAGATTTAATTGGAAAATGGAAAAAAGGAGATCGCAATTATTTTCATTATAAATCAAATGGGAAAATTCCGTTTCGTTTTGCTTTCGCTTCCGCGGAATATCAAATTAAAAAGATTCTTTATAAAGGAATTTCTATTGAAGTTTATTACGACAAAAGACATTCCCGAAATATCGAAAAACTAATAAGTGGTATTCAAAACACGATAGATTATTGCCAGACCAATTTTGGGAAATATCCTTATAAAACTATTCGTTATGCCGAAGTCTCCGCTTTCGCCGATGGGTTTGCCGCGACTTCCTATCCGTCAACGGTTTTCATGAAAGAGAATTTTGGTTTTTACAGCGATTTGTCAAATAAAGATAAAGAAGATGTTATCAATCAATTGACAGCTCATGAATTGTCGCACGAATGGTGGGGAAATGCCCAAATTGCTCCGGAACAAAAGGAAGGAAGCTGGATTTTGACCGAAACCCTGGCACAATATACCGAGTTGATGTTATATGAAAAAGAACACGGTTTGGAAAAAGCTTTGCAAACTTTAAAAATTCATTTAGATTTATATTTAAGCGCCAGAAGTTACGATCCGGAAACTTCTTTATATAAAACAAATTACGAAACACCGCATTTGCCGTACGACAAAGGAATGCTTGTTATGCATCAATTAAGACTTTTAATTGGAGAAGAAAAAGTGAATCAGGCTTTGAAAAATTTTCTGAATCATTATAAATATCCGAATAAAAGTCCGGACTCGGAAGATTTATTAATGGAAATTTATGCTGTAACAGATCCTAAACTGCATTGGAAATTAGATGAAATGTTCAAGAAGATTATTACTTATTCTTCAAAAATCGTTTCAGTTGAAAGTCATAAAAAGAATGGATTTTATGAAATTACATTTAAAGTTAATTCTGAAAAATATACTGAAAATGCCGTTGGAAAACGAAAATTAATTGACAATGACAAGATAATTGACATTGGTATCTATGATGAAAACGGAAAATTATTTTGTTATCCTTTTCCTCTAAAAAACAATAACACTCAAGGAAAAATTAAAATCAAAACCAAACCTCAACTAATTGTTGTAGATCCTTATTTAAAAAATATCGACACTTTTATTAAAGACAACGAAAAGGAAATCAACTAAAAAAAGGGCTCTAATAAGTAGAGCCCTTTTCAATACTTTTTATTTCAATTGAATTGTAATCAATTTATGTTTCGTTTTTCCATCATCAGTAATTTTAAAATCTGTTTGCTTCGATTCAATTTCAAATTTTGAATTTGAATCAACAAATAATGAAATATCTCTGTAACGAAAGGTTTCCGGAATTTCAGGAACCTCAATTGTTATTGTGCCTTCTTTTCCATTTTGTACATAATTAATTTTAATTCGATCGCGAATCCAGATATATTCATAAACTTCCTGCCACGGCGCCATCCATATTGAATCGTTTCCGTTTGCACCATATTTATTGGCAATTGTTGTCATATAATATTTGAAATCTGGAAAACGCATACTTAAATTCCACAAATTTGAATTTCCGACACCGTGTGTGAATTCGTTGTACCAAATGGGTCCTGATAATTTTGTAACTGAATCAAAAGTAGCTAGAAAACGATCCATGGTTTTAAATCCGATTGTATCTTGGGAACTTTGAACAAAAGTTCGCGCATAAATCATTTTATCTAAATTTACTTTATTATCAACTTTAATAACGGGTCCATCACCAGCATAAGAGGCTACTGAAAAAGAACCATTTGTCAAAGCATCTCTTTCATATTCTAAATGATATCCCGGATCACTTTCTCCGCCAGGAACTACAAAATGTGACATTGTAAATCCTAAATTTTGTTGTATAGAAGTTGTATTTTCCGTTACTTCAGTCAGGAAATTAGTTCCGTGTTTCGTCGCATGATGAAAACCGTGATTTAAAATATCCCAGCCAGCATTGTATAACTCCCTTACTTCTGGCCATGAAAGATGTCCACGATTTGCAGGTAAATCTCCAATAGCTCCACCGTTAATTGCCAAACCAAACTTAAACGGAATTTTATTCCCTAAACCATCTGAGTAAAAAAGCCCTTTTGAAGTTGTTCCATCTCCTCCTTGATCGTTTTTCCATTCGTTTATCATTGATGAACTTATTTTGCCTCCATTAAATAATGGGAAAGCAGTTAAATAAGCCGATCTATAACCATCATCAACCGTGAAACTATAGGCTAAATGTTTGTTGAATTTTAAATCTGCAGCCTGAATTTTCACTTTCTCGGCTGATTTCAGTTTTATTTTAAAAGATATGATTTTCGTTTTTGATGAATCTACTTTTGAAATAACATTGTGGCTAAAACAACATGAAGCCGAATAGATTGTAAAAACGAAAATGAATAAAAATGCTTTTATTCTGACTTGTGTTATTTTCATTTGAAAGATCTGATTTAGAGTTTTTAAAGATACTCTTCTTTAAAAAAAATCTCATTTAAAAAATGATATTTCAATAGTTTAAAAACATATTTAACGATATATAAATAGCTATTATCGCACAAACAATAAACAAACCTTTAATAATCAACGCTTTACAAACAAGGTATGTGGTTTGTTATTTATTAGACTGCCAAACTTAAAACTGTCTTATTATGTACCTATCTAATACAAAAACGATTGTGTTTATTACAGGAGCATTTGTAAGCCATTCTTGTTGGGAAGAATGGATTGTTTTTTTTGACGATAAAGGATATAAAACAGTTGCGCCACCGTGGCCACATAAAAATGAAGTGCCGGAAATTTTAAGAAAGGAACATCCAAATTCTAAAATAGCAACATTACGGTTATCAATTTTAATTGATTATTACACTGAAATTATAGAAAAACTTCCCGAAAAACCCATTTTAATTGGACACTCTTACGGAGGATTATTGACCCAATTATTAGTTCAGAGAGAATTAGCTTCAGCCGGAATATGTATTCATTCAGTTCCTCCACAGGGAATTTACACGTCGAGATTTTCCTTTTACAAAGCAGTTTGGAAACCTTTAGGATATTTTACATCCACAGAAAAAACGTATTTAATGACGTTTAAAGAATGGCAATTTGCCTTTACAAACGCAATGTCTTTTGAAGAGCAAAAAGAATCGTATGAAAAATTAGTAATTCCCGAATCTAAACTTGCTATGCGCGACGCATTAACCAGTACAGCCAAAATTAATTTTAAAAAAATACATGTTCCATTGCTGTTTTTATCAGGTTCTGACGATAATATTATTCCGTCGTCACTTAATTATTCCAACTTTAAAAAGTATAGAAACATTCATTCCATTACTTGTTATAAGGAATTCAAGCATCATAACCATTTTGTCTTAGGGCAAATTGACTGGAAAGAAGGAGCCGAATTTATTGCCAATTGGCTGGAAAAAATCAATTAATTTAATTCTCTTTTAATTTCTAGTTTTTTGATTTTTGAATTTAAAGTAGAAGGATGAATGTCTAAAATCTCTGCTGCACCTCCAATTCCAGAAATTTTTCCGTTACATTTTTTCAGAATATACAATATATAATCTCTTTCGTTTTCCAGAATGGTTTTTATAGAAAACGATTCACTGGCTTGTTCTGCATGCATTTTTGAAGATGTCGAAAGTTCGATTTCTTTGATTGTATTTCCGTCAGTTAATAAAATGGCACGTTGGATTACGTGTTCTAATTCTCTAATATTTCCCGGCCAATTGTAATTTATAATTTGCTGCAAAGCAAAATCGGAAAGATTTGGTGCTTTTCGGCCCATTTTCTCGCTGTATACTTTTATAAAATGATGTGCTAAGTCATGAATATCTTCTTTTCGTTTTTTTAATGATGGAACTAAAATTGGAAAAACATGCAAACGATAATACAAATCCATTCTGAATCTTCCGGCTGCAACTTCTTCTTCAAGATTTTTATTAGTTGCGGCTATAATTCTAACATCAATTTTCATCGAAGATCTTCCACCAATGCGTTCAATTTCTCTTTCCTGCAAAACACGTAGCAATTTCACCTGAAGTTCCAGAG
The DNA here is from genome assembly GCF_015351595.1 of Flavobacterium sp. LC2016-12. Taxonomy (GTDB): domain Bacteria; phylum Bacteroidota; class Bacteroidia; order Flavobacteriales; family Flavobacteriaceae; genus Flavobacterium. Next base: position 9,448 of record NZ_JADKPT010000016.1, read on the forward strand.
GCATCTCTCCTATTTCATCCAGAAAAATGGTACCTCCGTCAGCCAATTCAAATTTACCGATTCGCTTTTCTACTGCACCTGTAAAAGCTCCTTTTTCATGACCAAAAAGCAAGGATTCAGCCAGGTTTTCAGGAATCGCACCACAGTTGATAATAATCAATGGTTTGTCTTTTCTTGGTGATAAAGCATGAATACTTTGCGCTATTTTCTCTTTTCCTGTACCACTTTCACCTAAAACCAAAACTGATGTATCTGATGGCGCCACTTTTCTAATGTAATCAAAAACGGTAATCATTTGCGGACTATTACCAATAATACCTTCAAAACCAATTGATTTATGCAACGGTTTTACTTCTTTAGTAATAGCTTCTTTTTGGTCTGCCCCAGAAACTGTTGTTGGATACATTTTGGTAACAAATTGCGCAAATGTGTTTTCGAGATTCGACAAAATTTTTAAATTTTCTGCGGAGTAAACATTAAAATTTCTGCTATAGAAAGTAAAATAAAATCTTTGAATTGTTTCAATTGGAACCGGAAATACCAAGTATGATTTAATTCCGAAATTATGCGAAATCAGGCTTTTTATTGGCGCTACCTGAAAATTATTTATTAAAGATTCTTCACTATAGATTACAGGTTCTACATCTATTTTCGATTTTTTATAGGTTTCATTTAATTCCTTAATTGAAATATCTGCTATTTTAGAGAACTTTTCTGCGCTGATGATTTGATAATCGTCTATATTTCTACGCATGATTCCGAGATTCGCATAATGAGTAGTGTTCGCAAAACCAACTTCTGCATAATCAAACGAAATATAATTTTGTATCATTCTTCCGAATGCTAATAATGCGTTTTCCCATTTAAGATTTGAATTTAAAATCTCATTCATATCTTTTTGCAACTGCATTTGCTGCATTAATTGCGATTCTAAACTATATTCCTGACGGTAAAAAGCGATTTCAAGAGTGGTTAAAACATCTTGTTCTCTAAAAGGTTTTACTATAAATCCGTACGGTTGTGTAATTTTCGCCTGATCTAAAATATTTTTACTTGAATTAGCTGATATAAATATAAAACCAATATAATTTTCCTTGAGAATTTGGGCTAATTCTATTCCGTTACGATTTCCTTTCAGCATGATATCCAGAAAAACTAAATCCGGTTTTTCAATCTCAATTTGTTCCAAAGCCTGATCAACTGAACGTGCAATTCCCATCACTTCATAATTTGCCTTTTCTAGAATTAATTGCAAATCATGTGCTTCAATAAATTGATCTTCAACGATTAAAATTCGTTTTTTTAAAGTGGTTTCAGAGGATTTGAGGTGTTGGTCAAAAACCGTTTCCATAAATGTGGTATTTTTAGTATTATAACTAGCGTAATAGATTGGTATAAAATTAGTTAATTATTAGAACTAAAACAGGAAAAATTCAAAATTTAAATCAAAAAAAATATCTTTTATGTGAATTTTCCTGATATTATTCTAAAGAACCATAAACCTTTATTTCTATATTTGTTTACCAATAATCTAATCTCCAAGCCAATATGAAACAATTGTATTCTATCTCTTTTTTATTGTTAATTGTATTGCAATCTTACTCGCAAATTTCGCCTTCTATTGCCAAATATGATTTAAAGAAAAAAAGGCTACTCATACAATGCTCGTCAATATATCTATATAATGCCAATCAAGGTGCTATCGATGTAGACAGTTCTGTGGTTTTGGCCTGCAAAGCTTATAAGCTACCTGTTTCTTTAGCTTATGACGAAGGTTTTAACGATGGCTCGAGTTTAATTGGAAATGATTTGATTGACAAAGGAAATACCAATTCTGCCATTCGTCTTTTAGCAAAAACAAAAAATGAAGACCGCATTAAATTACTCTTTCAACTTGGAAACTTTTTTCTTTTCAAACCCGGAACGAAACCAGAAGATTTACAAAATGCTTCCTTATATATTAAGCAGGCCGTTGATTTGAGTAATCAGCTTAAAATAAAAAAATGGCAGTATCAAAGTTCCTTACTATTAGGTAAATATTGTTTTCAGGCCAATAATCAAATTGAAGGTAAAAACTATTTTTTGCATGTTATAAGCGAATGCCGAAAAGCAAACGACAAAAGTGGCCTTGCTGATGCTCTGGATGCGTACGCAACACTCTTGTCAAATTTAGATCCTGAGAAAGAAAAAATGCTGCAGGAAGCTGTTTCTCTTTATGCAGCTCTAGGACTAGAAGAAAAAAGGATAGAGTCTTATATGAAAATTACGACTATCTGTTTTTGGACAGGAAGAATCAATGAAGCTGAAAAAAGACTTTATCAAAATTTAATCGATTTACGAAAAATTAATTTCACGCATCAGCAATTTGCAGAAACCACAATAGTTTATATTAACTTGTATCAGCACAATATGAAAAGTGCTATGTATTATGCGCTAAAAAGCGTAAAAAGAATGGAAGCCCAGAAGGACTACACTTTTGGAGATATTTTCTATATGCGATTAGGTGATGTTTATAATTTTATAGGCCATAGTGAAGAAGCATTAGAACTATATAAAAAAAGTATCGAAATTGGACAGCAAACCTTAGATAGCGGTACTTGGTATAAAAGTTTTTATGGTGCTGTTGCTGCTTTATCAATAAAAGGAAAAAATAAAGAAGCCATTGCCTACATAAATTCGCTAACAGCAAAATATCCACCAAAAACTACTTTTGATAAGATGTCTGTGGCATATATAAAAGCCAATTGTTACGAGGCACTTAAAGATAATGTTCGAGCTGAAAAGTATTTTAATGAAACGGATTATTATGCCAAACAATTAAATACTCCTGAAACCTTTAGGGAACTTGCCCACCAATATACCATGATGTCTTTATTTTATATCAATATAAATAAAGTTCAGAAAGCTAAATTGTATACAGATAAAATATTTGCACTTTTTAAAATCAATAAGGCAACTTATAATTCAGAAGCATTTCAGCGTTTATTATACAAAATTGACTCTATTAATGGCAATTATAAAGGTTCATTAGACCACTTTAAAAATTTTAAAAGAATAAGCGATTCAATTAATGGGACTGCTAAAAACAAACAAATTGAAGAATTGAAAATAGCTTATGAAACCAAAAATAAAGAACAGAAAATTGCGCTTTTAAACGAGCAGTCTAAACTTCAGGAAAGTGAATTACAAAAATCAAAACTCTTAAATAATTTAGCGATTGGGAGTTTGATTTTGCTATTAATTACGATTGGCTTGCTTTACAATCGTTATCGCTTAAAACAGCGAAATCATGCTAAATTAGAATTAAAAGAAAAAGAAATCAATCAAAAAAACCTCAACCTAAGACATTTATTAGATGAGAAAGAATGGCTTTTGAAAGAGATTCATCATCGAGTAAAAAACAATCTTCAAACCGTAATTAGTCTGCTGAATTCGCAATCTGCTTATTTGGATAATGACATGGCTTTATCAGCTATAAAAAACAGTCAGCACAGGATTCATTCGATGTCATTGATTCATCAAAAATTATATAATTCTGAGAATATTGCGACGATTAATATGCCGAATTATATCAGAGAATTGGTCGAATATTTAAAAGATTCGTTTTCGCTTGGACAGAGAATTCGTTTTGAGGTAAAAATTGACCCTTTAGAATTAGATGTTGCACAGGCTGTACCACTTGGTCTTATTTTGAATGAAGCTATTACAAATTCCATAAAATATGCTTTCCCAAATGATCTAACCGGAATGATTTTCATTAAACTTGAAACACTTGAAGAAAACCGCTACTTGCTGACAATTTCAGATAATGGAATTGGAGCCGAAACTGATTTTACTGATCAAAAAGCGAACTCATTCGGAATGAGTCTGATAAAGGGTTTAAGTGATGATTTGGAAGCAAAATTTACAATGGAAAATAATAATGGAACTATTTTAAAAATTGAATTTTCAAGAGAATTTCCGATAAATCAAAAAAGGCAAATGATTTAAAACCTAAATTTGTATCACGAAAATAAATTTCGATTCTAGCCTTTCCCTCAAATGACACACAAAATTTTAATTATAGACGACGAAGAAAAACTTAGAAGTCTTCTGGCACGTATTATAAAATCGGAAGGATTTGAAGTTTTTGAAGCCAAAGATTTAAAATCAGGTTTTAAGAAACTAGAACAAACTGATATTGAAGTCGTTCTGTGTGATGTAAAATTACCTGACGGAAATGGTGTTGATTTCGTTCAGAATATAAAAAGCAGTTTTCCTTTTGTAGAAGTTGTTTTACTTACTGCTTTCGGAAATATTCCTGACGGCGTACAAGCCATGAAAAACGGCGCTTTTGATTATATTGTAAAAGGCGATGACAACGATAAAATTATTCCGCTTCTTTATAAAGCTGTCGAAAAAGTACAATTGCAGAAAAAAGTACAGCAACTCGAAAAACGTATTGGAGATAAATATTCTTTTAATACCATTATTGGAAAATCTAAAGGAATCGAACAAGTTATTGATTTAGCCCAAAAAGTAGCCAAAACAGATTCGACTGTTTTATTAACGGGTGAAACCGGAACCGGAAAAGAGGTTTTTGCACAGGCCATACATGAAAATAGTAATCGTGTTGGAAAATCTTTTGTGGCTTTGAACTGCAGTACTTTTAGCAAAGAAATTTTAGAAAGCGAACTTTTTGGTCACAAACAAGGTGCTTTTACCGGAGCTTTAAAAGATAAAAAAGGTTTTATTGAAGAAGCCAACGGCGGCACTTTATTCTTAGATGAAATTGGAGAAATGCCAATTGATCTTCAAGCCAAATTATTACGCGTTCTAGAAACTTCAGAATATATTCCTGTTGGCGATACGACTCCAAAAAAATCAAATTTCAGATTGATTGCTGCTACAAACCGTGATTTAAAAACAGAAAGTGATGAACATCGTTTTCGTTCGGACTTATATTTTCGATTGAATATTTTCGAAATCAAATTGCCGTCTTTGCGAGAAAGAATCAAAGATATTTCAGTATTGGCGCATTATTTCGTCAAACAGTTTTCTGAAAAAACGAATAAAAAAGCCTTAAATATTGCAGATGATTTTCTTCAGAAATTAGAAAATTATTCCTGGCCTGGAAATATCCGTGAACTTAAAAATATCATCGAAAGATCGGTTATTTTGAGTAATGGTGATACTTTAACCTCTGATGTTCTGCCTTACGAAATGCAACATCAACCTGAAAAAGCAACAAAATCGATGTCGGCTTTTTCTATGCAGAGTATTGAAAAGCTCCATATTCAGAAGGTTTTAAATTATACCAAAGGCAATAAAGCCGAGACAGCGCGATTGCTTGAAATTGGGATTGCGACGTTGTATAGGAAATTGGAGGAATATAACTTATAGAACGCCGTCCTGCAAGGTTTTCAAAACCTTGTAGGTCTAAATTTTAAATACTTTAAATATAATACCTACAAGGTTTTGAAAACCTTGCAGGAATCTGAAACAGACCTTATCATTTCAATAAAAGCTTATCATTTTGATAGGCTTTTTTTATGCCTGATTTTTGGCACAAAACTACATTCCTTTTATTGACAGCACTTTAGCTATACCTCAACTTTTTCGGAACATATTTTGGCATAAGGAGGAAGAACATAAAAATTCATTCTCATGAAAAATAAAGTAACCTCAATCTACAAACAAGCGGAACGCTTTGCCGAGATAACCAAAAAATCTATTATTTCTGGAAATATAGTTCGTGCAAAAAAATGTCTGGCACTTGCTGAACGCCTATTCATTAGCGGAAGCATCGAAACTAAAAATGCTATTTCTAATGTGTATGTTTTCTCCGTTTCTTCTTTTATGGAAGTACGTCACTGCAACATTTCACATCTTTTTCCACAAACGCTTAAAGCGGAATATATCAAGCAGATTAATGCTTCAGGCGTATAAAAATGTTTAATCGGTTTTTTGTTTAATCGTTTAATCGGATGACAATCTAAAATCTAAACTCTTAAATCTAAAATAACATTATGATCACTTTTCTTTTACTCGCATTGGCCGTTGTGCTTTTTGCCATTTGTTTTAAATCAGTTGAATTCTTTGAAAAAATCTAAATCATGATTGCACTATTTATTATTTCTATCGCTGTTTTTGGCTATTTGGTTTATGTATTAATCAAACCAGAAAAATTCTAAAAAAATGAAAAAGTCACAGTCAGGAAAAAAGCTACTATTATATGTTTTTGTGGCTTGGACATTAGCCTTTATAACGCTTATCGCGTTTTTGTAAAAGCCCCAATTTTAATTAATTTCTAACAAACAAAATATGAACACAGAGTTATTTGGTGTCATTAGCATTTTTATCATTTCGATAGTTTTAGCAATTCCGATAGGAAAATATATTGCTAAAGTTTATTTGGGAGATAAAACCCTTTTTGACCCGATTTTCAATCCAATTGAAAAATTTATTTTTAAAATCAGCGGAATTAATTCTACTGAAGAGATGAACTGGAAACAACATCTAAAAGCACTTTTGAGTGTAAATATGATTTGGTTCTTCCTTTGCTTTTTCATCTTATTGTTTCAAGGTTCCTTACCCCTTAATCCGGATAATAATCCATCTATGACGCCTGATTTGGCATTTAATACTGCTATTTCATTTCTAGTAAACTGTAATTTACAGCATTATTCAGGCGAGACCGGACTTTCTTATTTGTCACAAATAACTTTAATGTTCCTGCAATTTGTTTCCGCTGGTGTCGGAATGGCTGCCGCAGCAATGATTTTTACTGCAATGAAAGAAAGAACTACAGAAAAACTAGGAAATTTCTATAATTATTTCATCAAAAGTTGTACTCGTATTTTGTTGCCACTTTCAGCTATTGTAGCAGTTGCGCTATTATTTAGCGGAACTCCTATGACGTTTGAAGGAAAAGATACCATTACCACTTTACAAGGCGATTCAGTACAAGTTTCTCGCGGACCGGCAGCAGCTTTTATCGCTATCAAACATATCGGTACAAATGGTGGTGGATTTTTTGGAGCAAATTCAGCACATCCATTAGAAAACCCTACTTATTTTACTAATGCTGTTGAACTTTGGGCACAATTGATAGTTCCATTTGCGATGATTTTTGCTTTAGGTTTTTATCTAAAGAAAAAGAAACTAGCCTACGTAATCTTTGGCGTAATGACAGTTGGTTTTTTACTCCTTGTTATTCCGACTGTTGTCAGTGAACTTAACGGAAATCCAGCGATAGAAAAAATGGGAATTGCCCAGGCAACCGGGGCGATGGAAGGAAAAGAAGTTCGGTTTGGTCCAGCGATTTCCGGATTCTGGAGTATTGCTACAACCGTAATTTCTACAGGTTCGGTAAACAGTATGCACGATAGTTCTATGCCGATTTCCGGAGCGATGCAATTACTTGCTATGATGGTAAATGCCTTTTACGGAGGTTGTGGAGTTGGAATCCTGAATTTTTATGTATTCATTATTCTTGCTGTATTTATTTCCGGATTAATGGTAGGTCGAACTCCTGAATTTTTAGGAAAGAAAATCGAAGCTCGGGAAGTTAAAATTGCTGCTTTTATTGCGATTCTTCATCCTTTATTGATTTTAGCAGGAACAGCGATAGCTTCTTATTTTGCTGCGCATGATACTGCAATGGGCTACTGGTTTAGCGGCAACGCAACAGGCTGGCTGAACAATCCTGGCAATCACGGATTCTCAGAAATGTTATACGAATATACTTCGAGCGCTGCCAACAACGGTTCTGGCTTTGAAGGTTTAGGAGATAATAATCCGTTTTGGAATATCACTACAGGAATTGTGTTACTGTTAAGCCGTTTCATTCCGATTATTGGGCCATTGGCAATTGCCGGATTATTGGCTAATAAAAAATACATTCCGGAAAGCGCAGGGACTTTAAAAACTGACACAACAATTTTCGGAGTAATGGTTTTTGCCGTGATCGCAATTATTGCTGCCTTATCCTTCTTTCCAGCACTTGCTCTAGGTCCATTGGCTGAATATTTCACACTAAAATAAAAATGCTGAATATTTTAAACACATAGAAACATAGCAAAACAAAACAGACAGAAAGAGTATTAAAAAAACTAGTTTTTCACACATAGCTATGTGTTTACATGCAAGTGAAACGCCTAACTCTCAAAGTAAAAATCTATGTCTCTATGTGTTTAAAACAAATATTAGCTTAATAAATAACATTCAAAAAAATGACAACTAATAAATCCGCATCATTGTTTGAAAGCAAACAGGTAAAAGAAGCCTTAGCGCAGTCTTTTGTGAAGCTTAATCCAAAATTGATGATCAAAAATCCGGTAATGTTTACCGTAGAAATTGGAACTGCCATTATGTTTGCTGTTTGTGTTTCCATTTTGATGGGAGCAACAGATCAGGGCAGTTTTACTTATAATTTAATTGTGTTCTTAATTTTACTAGCAACACTTTTGTTTGCCAATTTCGCCGAAGCTATTGCCGAAGCCAGAGGGAAAGCACAAGCCGACAGTTTACGAAAAACACGTGAAGAAACGCCTGCAAGACAGATTTTACCAAACGGAGAAATCAAAAATATCAGTTCTTCGCAATTAAAAAAAGGAGATATTTTCTATTGCGAATCAGGTGATCTAATTGCAACTGACGGAGAAATTATCGAAGGTTTGGCAACCATTGACGAAAGTGCCATTACCGGAGAAAGTGCTCCCGTAATTCGGGAAGCTGGAGGTGACAAATCATCTGTAACCGGAGGAACAAAAGTACTGTCTGATAAAATAAAAGTAATCGTAACTTCTGAACCTGGTGAAAGCTTTTTAGATAAAATGATTGCTTTAGTTGAAGGTGCAAGCCGTCAGAAAACGCCAAACGAAATTGCCTTAACCATTTTATTAGCCGCATTTACCTTAATCTTCGTGATTGTGTGCGTTACGCTAAAACCGTTTGCCGACTATGCAAATGCACCCATCACGATTGCGGCTTTTATTGCTCTTTTTGTTTGCTTGATTCCAACTACAATTGGAGGTTTACTTTCTGCAATTGGTATTGCCGGAATGGACAGAGCTTTGCGTGCCAACGTAATTACAAAATCTGGAAAAGCGGTAGAAACTGCTGGAGATATTGACGTATTGCTTTTGGATAAAACCGGAACCATCACTATCGGAAACAGAAAAGCGACCAGTTTTTATCCTACAAAAGGCGTTTCTGAAGAAGATTTTATAAAATCTGCTGTATTAAGTTCACTAGCAGATGACACTCCGGAAGGGAAAAGTATCGTGGAATTGGCAGGAGCCGAAACGGCCAATAAATTATCAATTGAAGGTGCTACTTTAATAAAATTTACCGCAGAAACCAGAACTTCCGGAGTTGTTTTAAAAGACGGAACTAATATTAGAAAAGGTGCTCAGGATGCTGCAAAAAATATTGCTGCTCAGGCAGGAAATAGTTTTCCTGAAGATACTGCACAAAAAGTAATCGACATTTCTTCAAACGGAGGAACGCCATTAGTGGTTATTAAAAACAATCAGGTTCAGGGTGTTATCGAATTACAGGATATCATTAAAACCGGAATGAAAGAACGTTTTGACCGATTGAGAAAAATGGGTGTAAAAACGGTAATGGTTACTGGTGATAATCCGTTAACAGCTAAGTTTATTGCAGAAGCTGCCGGAGTTGATGATTTTATTGCCGAGGCAAAACCTGAGGATAAAATGAACTACATCAAAAATGAGCAAAATCTTGGTAAATTGGTTGCCATGATGGGAGACGGAACGAATGATGCTCCTGCCCTTGCCCAAGCCAATGTTGGTGTTGCGATGAACAGTGGAACTCAGGCGGCCAAAGAAGCCGGAAACATGGTCGATCTTGATAATGACCCAACGAAACTTATTGAGATTATTGAAATTGGAAAACAGCTTTTAATGACTCGTGGAACTTTAACTACTTTTTCTATTGCAAATGACGTTGCGAAATATTTTGCTATTGTTCCTGCTCTTTTTATTACTGCGATTCCTGCGCTTCAAGGTTTAAATATTATGCATTTACATAGCCCGGAAAGTGCCATTTTATCTGCGGTAATTTTTAACGCGATTATCATTCCGATCTTGATTCCATTAGCATTGAGAGGTGTTGATTACAAACCAATCGGAGCAAGCGCGATCCTAAAAAGAAATCTTTTGATCTATGGTTTAGGCGGATTGATTATTCCATTTATCGGGATTAAACTGATTGATTTACTTGTTGCTTTATTTATGTAAAAAAAAAAGTTGCTAAGGTTCTGAGACGCTAAGGTGCTAAGTTTTTTTCTTAGGCCCTCAGAACCTTAGTCCCATAGAACCTCTAAAAAGAAAAAAGATGAAAAATATATTTTCACTATTAAAATTGACGCTGCTTATTGTTATTCTATTTGCAGTTATTTATCCTCTTGCGATTTACGGAATCGCACAAATTGCTCCGAATCAAGGAAAAGGAGAAACTGTTTCGGTTAACGGAAAAGTGGTTGGTTACCAAAAAATTGGTCAGAAATTCGATAAGTCGAATTATTTCTGGGGAAGACCTTCGGCTGTTGATTACAACGCTGCAGGAAGTGCAGGAAGCAATAAAGGACCAAGCAATGCTGATTATTTAGCTTTGGTTCAAAAAAGAATTGATACACTTTTACTAGTTCATCCGTACTTGAAAAAATCTGATATTCCATCAGATATGGTTACGGCTTCCGGAAGTGGATTGGATCCAAATATTTCTCCGCAAGGTGCTTTGATTCAGGTAAAACGTGTTGCTAAAGAACGAAAATTAGCCGAAGCTAAAGTAAAAGCTTTGGTTGAATCTAAAATTAATACGGCTGTTGTTGGTCCTGAAACAGTTAATGTTTTGGAATTGAATATGGCTTTGGATGAGCTTCGCTAAAACAAGGTTCTGAGGTTCTGAGTCGCTAAGGTTCTAAGGTTTTTTTCCTGCAAGGTTTTCAAAACCTTGTAGGTATGACAAAGATTTTCGTCAATTTTGGTCATTGCGAGGAACGAAGCAACCACATTTACAAAATCAACTTTACGTTCCATTATTAGTGAGAATGCTTCGTTCCTCGCAATGACAAACTGGATGGAAAAATTAGAACGAAAAGCGTCCTTTTACCCTGAGTGCCCTAGCCCCGATAGGAGTGGAAATCCTTTTGTGTCTCGTTTCTTTAACGAGACACAAAAGATTGGAACGGATAGCGGGAAATAGCTCCTTAAAAACCTACTAAGAAAAATTAATAATACCTAACAGGTTTTAGAAACCTGTTAGGATAATAAAATGCCTTTTTTACCCTAAAAAAATCTAAATAAATAATGAGGACGAGATTACTTCGTTCCTCGCAATGACAAACAAAAATGAAAAAAATAATACTTACTGCTTTAATCGCATTCGGTTTTAGCAATTTACAAGCACAAGAAGAATCAAAAAGTCCGTTGACATTTTCAGGTTATGTAGAAACATATTACAGTTATGATTTCGGGAAACCGGATAATCATACTCGCCCCGGATTTTTTTATAATTATAACCGTAGTAATGAAGTCAACTTGAATTTAGGTATGGCAAAAGTGAATTATACAAAAGATAATATTCGCGGGAATTTTGCTTTGATGGCTGGAACTTATGCACAATACAATATGTCGGCTGAACAGGATTTATTGAAAAATGTATATGAAGCCAATGTTGGTGTAAAGATCTCGCAAAGTCATAATTTGTGGATTGATGCGGGAATTATGCCTGCACATATTGGTTTTGAAAGTGCGATTGGAAAAGATTGCCAAACTTTGACCCGAAGCATTTTGGCTGAAAATTCTCCTTATTATGAAGCTGGAGTAAAAATTGGTTACACCTCTGAATCTGGAGAATGGTATTTGGCCGGAATGTATTTGAATGGCTGGCAACGTATTCAGAAAGTAGACGGAAATCATACACCTGCTTTTGGAACGCAAATTACGTATAAACCAACTGATAAAGTGGTTTTGAACTGGAGTACGTATGTTGGAAATGAACAGCCGGACATCGACAAAAAATGGCGTTACTTCAACAACTTTTACGGACAATTTAAAGTAACAGACAAAACAAATATTACGGCTGGTGTTGATGTTGGTTCGCAACAATCGGCTAAAAGCAGTAACAAATATGATACTTGGTTTTCGCCAGTTTTGATTCTACAATACAAACCAGCTGACAAAATTCAACTTGCAGTAAGAGGCGAATATTATAGTGACGAAAAAGGTGTAATTATCGCAACAGAAACTGAAAACGGTTTTAAAACTTACGGATTTTCGGCTAACTTTGATTACTTAGTTACTGATAATGTAATGTTTAGAATTGAAGCCAGAAATCTTTCGAGTAAAGATGAAATATTTACAAAAGACAATCTTCCGACGGATACGAATACGTTTGTAACGACATCTTTGGCGATTAGTTTTTAAACATTAAATTTTTTTTTTTTACCATTAAGATATTAAGAAAGTTAAGCTTTATCTTAATGAGCTATTTTAGAAAATTAAGCTTGGCCTTTATTAACTTAATATCTTAATGGTTTAATTATTAAAAATTGATTTTTATCATTAAGATATTAAGAAAGTTAAGCATTGCCTTAATGGGCCTTTGCTGAGAAACATTAAGCTTTGACTTTATTAACTTAATATCTTAATGGTAAAATAAAAAAAACTTTGCGACTTAGTGCCTTCGTGGCAAAACTATATGGAACAGAAAAAAGAAAATAACGCACAGCACTTTCTCGATTTAATTCAGAAATCACGGAAAGGAAAGTTTAAAGTCTACATTGGGATGAGTGCCGGTGTGGGGAAGACTTTTCGTATGCTTCAGGAAGCGCATTCGTTGTTGAAGAATGGAATTGATGTGAAAATTGGTTACATTGAAACGCATATGCGGAAGGAAACGCATGAACTTTTAGCTGGTTTGCCTGTGATTCCACGGCGAACCATTTTCTATAAAGGGAAACAGCTGGAAGAACTAGATGTACAGGCAATTATCAACCTCAGACCTGAAGTTGTAATTGTTGATGAATTGGCACACACGAATGTTGAAGGGAGCAAAAATGAAAAACGCTGGCAAGATGTTTTAGAAATTTTAGATGCGGGAATCAATGTGATTTCTGCGGTTAATATTCAGCATATTGAAAGTCTGAATGAGGATGTAAAACGGATTACAGGAATTGATGTTCAGGAACGAATTCCGGATAATGTTTTGCGTCTGGCTGATGAAGTGGTGAATATCGATTTGACATCGGAAGATTTGATTGCGCGTTTGAAAGAAGGTAAAATTTATACTCCGGATAAAATTCAGACCGCTTTGACGAACTTTTTTAAATCGGAACAAATTTTACAATTGCGCGAATTGGCTTTGAAAGAAGTAGCAAGTCAGGTAGTTCGGAAAGTCGAAAATGAAGTACCTCAACTTCATGCTTTGCGCCATGAAAAGCTTTTGGCATGCATTAGCAGTAATGATAAAACGGCAAAAATTGTAATTAGAAAAGCGGCTCGACTGGCGAGTTATTATAACGGAAGCTGGTATGTTTTGTATGTAGAAACACCAAAAGAAAGCAGTACCAAAATTGCATTAGACAAACAAAGACATTTAATTAATAACTTTAAACTGGCCGTACAATTAGGCGCGGAAGTTATCAAATTAGAGCATAAAAATATTGCCGATGCGATTTTAATTGCGGTAGAAGAAAAACAAATTACAACTGTCTGCATCGGAAAACCGCATTTGAATTTATTTAAAGTAATTTTGTCTACAACGATTTTCAGACGTTTATTAAATCGCCTGTCTTTATCGAATGTCGACCTTGTTATTTTATCGTAGTAAAATTATTTAAACCATATAAGTTATATAAGTTCATTTTAATTCGGGACGTTGAATTTTAACCGCAAAGTTCATTAAAGTTTTTGCTCGCGAGCGCAAGTACACAAAGCTTTCTTATATTTTCTATACTTTGCATCGCTATTGCGCATTATTATATTTTCTTATATTACTTATATGGTTCAAAAAAATAAAATGTTTTTAAAACAAACATCATGAGAATTAAAACTAAATTAAATCTAGGCGTTGGGTTATTATTCGTACTAATAATAATACTAACATTAGTGAGTGCCTTTTATATTTTTTCGATAAAAAAAGACACTGAAAACATTCTGAGAGCAAATTACAATACGCTTGAATATTCCAGAAATATGCTTTTGGCATTAGATGAAATTGGCACCAATAAAGATAAAGCTATTACTACTTTTAAAGAAAATCTGCAAAAGCAAACACAGAACGTTACGGAAGCCGGTGAGAAAAAAGGAACCGATAATCTTAAAAGCAATTTTGCTCTTTTAGAAAAAAACAGCTCTGATGAAACTTTAAAAATGCAGATCAGGCAAAATATTTTTGGGATTATGAAACTCAATATGAATGCCATAAAACAGAAAAGTGATATCGCCAAACATACCGCTGAAACTGCCAATTTATGGATTGCTATTGTGGGAACTTTATGTTTTTTAATTGCTTTTAATTTACTCGTTAATTTACCAAATAATATTGCGAACCCAATTAAGGAATTGACGTTAAGTATTAAAGAAATTGCTAATAAAAATTATTCAGAACGTGTGCATTTTACCAATCATAACGAATATGGTGATTTGGCCAAATCGTTTAATACGATGGCGCAAAAGCTAGAAGAATATCACGATAGTAATTTATCAAAATTGCTATTTGAAAAGAAAAGAATGGAAACTCTTATCAACAATATGCACGATCCCATTATAGGTTTGGATAATGATGGAATTATTTTGTTTGCGAATGATGAAGCTTTGAAAATTATTGGTTTGAAATTGGAAGATGTTATCGGAAAATCCGCTTCGACTTTAGCTTTGTCGAATGATTTAATGCGATCTTTAATTTTGAAAGAGTTAGATGCCGATTCTCAAAAAAAGAAACCAATGAAGATTTTCGCTAACGCTAAAGAAAGTTATTTCGAAAAAGAAATTCTAAATATTACGATAATCCCAACGGGCGAAGAAAAAGAAATCAATATTGGCGATGTGATTATTCTGCGAAATATTACGCTTTTTAAAGAACTTGATTTTGCCAAAACCAATTTTATTGCGACTGTTTCGCATGAATTAAAAACCCCAATTGCGTCTATAAAACTAAGTCTTAAATTGCTTGAAAATGCCAAAACCGGCGATATGAATGACGATCAAAAACAATTGGTTGAAAGTATAAAAGATGATAGTCAAAGATTATTAAAAATCACAGGTGAATTGCTGAATTTATCGCAGTTGGAAACCGGAAATATTCAGTTAAATATCGAAAAAAGCAACCCCTATGAAATTGTAAATTACGCTGTGGAAGCGGTAAAAGTTCAGGCAGATCAAAAGCAAATTAAATTGGTTATTAATGCCGATGAAAATCTGGAAGACGTAAAAGCCGACAGCGAAAAAACAGGTTGGGTTTTGATTAATTATTTGTCGAATGCAATACGCTATTCTTCAGAAAAAAGTACCATTTTCATCCAATTAAAAAAAGAAAATAATCAAGTTGTTTTTCAGGTTATCGACACCGGAAAAGGAATTGATGCCAGATATAAAGAAAAAGTTTTTGATAAATATTTCCAGGTTCCCGGAAGTCAAAAGTCCGGAACCGGATTGGGATTAGCGATCAGCAAAGAATTTATTGAAGCTCAAAACGGAAGCGTTGGCGTAGAAAGTAATTTAGGATTGGGAAGTACGTTTTGGTTTGCACTAAAAGTGTAAAAAGAGCCATAGGCTCAAATTATATTGTAGGGCTGGACTTCAGTCCAGTTCACACAAAGTATGTGCCATTGGGATAAAAATTTTCAAATAAAGCTCCAGCGGAGCGTAATATTTATAGATAATTATACATTCCCTATTTAAAGCTTCGTCGGAGCGACATCATCTTGATTATAAACATGCCACCCCGATGGGGTTTATTAAAATGTGATGAAATTTTTCTATAAACATATCGTCCCGCTGGGACTTTTATATTGCAATTGAAATTGAAATTTGAAATTGAAAAATTATGTATTCGAAGTATTATTCTTAATCTCCATAACTTCTCTTTTTACTTCTAAAAGCAAATCTTTCATACTTTGAGATTCTGTCTGCTCATGACGTCTATCGCTTCGTCCTATATTACATTCGTATTCCCAGATTTCCAAAATATCTGAGGCTTTAACTTCGTAATTCGGATAAAAACGATTGTCTGATTCTAACACTAAAGCATTCTTTTTATTTTTATTCAGACGTTTGTAAACCATTCCTTCATTTTTGGTAATTAGGATATAGGTTTTTCCATCCATAACCTCGCCCAGCCTTTCTACATAACGACCAATAATAATAGAACCGTCTTCATGTGGCGGCATTGAATCTCCTTCTACAGGAAAACCTCTGTGTTTACCTGGTCCTAAAAACGGAAGTGAAACCTGCTGTAAACTTTCAATATATTCCGGATCGGCATAGCCGTTTAGGTAACCTGCTTTTGCTTTTTGACTTACAATTTCGATAAAATTTTCTCCGAATTTATCGACTTGTATGGGTAAAATGAGTCGGTTTCCTTCTAGTTTTATCAAATTTTCCACATCTATTTTGCGTATATCGACAGACAATATCAAGTCAATACTCATATGAAAATATAAAGCAATCTGCTTTAAAATATCATACGGTGCTTCTGAAGTTCCGTCTTCGTACTTAACGTATCTTCCTCGTGTAATTTTAAGGTTTCCAGCTAATTTCTCTTGTGATATTTTATGCTTAACCCTTAGTGCTCTAATGTTATCTGAAAATAAGGACATAATTAATTTGTTATAATTTGGAACACCAAATATACAAAAAATTGTTATTATCTGTATTAATTTTGTTGTACAAAAACAAAGGAAATGGCAAGGGCAATTGTACACATGGATTTGGATACCTTTTTTGTATCCTGCGAAAGGCTAACTAACTCAGAATTAAACGGCATTCCGTTGATTATTGGTGGTGGCGATCGCGGTGTTGTAGCCTCTTGTTCGTATGAAGCACGCTACTTTGGAGTGCGTTCTGCGATGCCTATTCACATGGCGATGAAACTTTGTCCGCAAGCCAAAATCATTAAAGGCGATATGGAATTATATTCACAATTATCACATGATGTTACGCAGGTCATTCAGGAAAAAGCACCAATTATGGAGAAAGCCAGCATCGACGAATTTTATCTTGATATTACCGGAATGGATAAATTTCACGGTAGTTATAAATGGACAAATGAACTCGCACAATCTGTTATTAAGGAAACCGGATTGCCAATTAGTTTTTCATTATCTGTCAATAAAACCGTTTCTAAAATTGCTACCGGCGAAGGCAAACCAGTAGGGAATTTAGAAATTCCGGAAAATGGTGTACAGGCTTTTTTGAATCCGTTGTCGATTCAAAAAATTCCGATGGTCGGAACAGTGACTTTTCAACTTTTATCGCGAATTGGCGTTCGCAAAATCCAAACTTTATCTGAAATGCCTCCTGAAGTTTTACAGCAGATGATTGGCAAAAACGGATTGGATATTTGGAAAAAAGCCAACGGAATCGATAATACGCCCGTAGAACCTTATACGGAAAGAAAATCAATTTCGACTGAACATACTTTTTCTCAGGATACAATTGACATCGAAAAACTCAAAAGATTACTGATAGGAATGGTTGAAAAACTGGCTTTCCAGCTTCGATCTGAGCAATGGTTAACCTCAACAATTGCGGTTAAAATACGCTACGCCAATTTTGATACCGAAACCAAACAATGTAAAATCGCCTACACCTCAGCAGATCATATTCTGACCAAAAGTGTAATGGAGCTTTTTGAAAAAGTATATCAACGTCGAATGCGATTGCGCTTAATTGGTATTCGCTTTAGCGGACTGGTTCGCGGTACGTATCAAATTAATCTTTTTGAAGATACTGAGGAAATGTTGTCGCTCTACGCCGCAATGGACAAAATGAAAAGTCGTTATGGTTTTGATGCCGTAATGCGTTGTGCCGGAGCTCATTTCAAACCTAACAATAAAGACGAAATTCTAAAACGCAATAAATAATCATGTACCTCAACTGTCATTCTTATCATTCATTACGCTACGGCACCATTCCGCTTACGGAATTGGTTAAAGATGCTGTTTTACATGGTGTAAAAGCGATGGCATTGACTGATATTAATACCGTTACGGGAATTTATGATTTTATAAGAGAATGCGATAAAGTGGGAATCAAACCGCTTGTCGGAATGGAGTTTCGTTGCCATCATCAATTCCGATATATTGGCCTGGCTAAAAATGCTGAAGGTTTAGGCGAAATGAAT
Organism: Flavobacterium sp. LC2016-12; assembly: GCF_015351595.1. Classification (GTDB taxonomy): domain Bacteria; phylum Bacteroidota; class Bacteroidia; order Flavobacteriales; family Flavobacteriaceae; genus Flavobacterium. The sequence goes on from NZ_JADKPT010000016.1 coordinate 27,805, forward strand.
CGGTTTTTAACAAACCATAATTTCAGCGGAGAAGCTTTGCCTGTAATTGCTCCTCAATTCAAATCGGTTTATGTCATTTATACTTTAGAAAATACTCCAGAAACTCTTGGGAAAAATGAATTTATCGGAGTTCGTCCAGACGAAGTTTTAAAGCTTCTTACTTCGAAACATACAACTAAAATTGCTAAAATGATTGTGCTGCAATCCGTAACTTTTAGTAATAAAAGAGAATTTAATCTGCATAAAATTCTGCGTGCTATCGACACTAATATTATTTTATCAAAACTAACAGAGGCTGATTATTGTAGAACTTCAGAGAAAATGCTGCCTTTAGAATCGCTTTTACCTTTTTATGAAAGTTATCCTGAAATTATAGCCAGCACACAGAGAATAATCGATTCTTGCGATTTTCAATACGATTTTGAGACGCCAAAAAACAAAAAATTCTTTACTGAAAACCGTGAAGGCGATATAAAAAAATTAACCGAACTGGCTCAGGAAGGCTTGATTTGGCGTTATGGCAAAAATCATGAATTGGCAAAAAAGCGTGTCGAAAAAGAGCTTAAAGTAATTGACCATTTAGAATTTAGCGGTTATTTTTTAATCACTTGGGATATTGTTCGCTACAGCAACAGTCAGGGATTTATGCATATTGGCAGAGGAAGCGGTGCCAATAGTATTATCGCCTATTGTTTGGGAATTACAGATATCTGCCCATTAGAATTGGATTTGTATTTTGAGCGTTTTTTGAATTTAAATCGTAAAAGTCCACCCGATTTTGATATCGATTGGAGCTGGAAAGAACGTAATACCATTTTAGAATATATCTTCGATAAATACGGTCGTGATCATGTTGCTTTCTGCGGAACCAATGTCGAATTTAAATATCGCTCTATTTTTAGGGAAGTCGGAAAAGTTTTTGGTCTTCCGAAAGAAGAATTAGATATGCTGGCCAAAAATCCGATGGAATTACACCAGACTAATTCTATTGTAAAGTTGGTTCAGGAATATGGAATGATGCTCGGAAAATATCCCAACCAACGCAGTATGCATGCCTGTGGAATTATTATTTCTGAAGAACCCATTACCAATTATACACCTCTGGAAATGCCTCCAAAAGGTTTCCCAATTGTGCTTTTTGACATGCACATTGCAGAAGAAATTGGTTTTGAGAAATTCGATATCCTGAGTCAGCGTGGTATTGGTCATATTGATGACAGTGTAAAACTGATCGAGAAAAACAGAGGAATTAAATTAAATATTCGTGATACTTCCATTTCTAAAAATGAAGCAGTATGTAATGTTCATTTGGCACAAGGCAAAACGATTGGCTGTTTTTATATTGAAAGTCCAGCCATGCGCGGTTTATTACGCCGACTGAATTGTGATAATTATAAAATTCTCGTTGCCGCATCTTCAATAATTCGTCCCGGCGTAGCACAGTCGGGAATGATGAAAGAATATATTTTTCGTCATAATAATCCAAATCAATTCGAGTATTTCCATGAGGTTTTCAAAGAGCATCTTGGTGAAACTTATGGCATTATGGTGTACCAGGAAGATGTGATCAAAATCGCATTACATTATGGCGGATTACCTGCCGCAGACGGTGATGTATTGCGCCGTGCCATGTCCGGAAAAGGGCGATCTAAAGAAGCTTTACAAAAAGTAAAAGACAATTTCTTTCTCTGTTGCGCACAAAAAGGACATCCTGAAATGCTGAGCCAGGAAATTTACCGCCAGATTGAATCTTTTGCCGGATTTTCATTCTGCAAAGCGCACTCGGCTTCTTATGCGGTAGAGAGTTACCAAAGTTTGTATCTAAAAATTAATTATCCTGTTGAGTTCATGGTGGCGGTCATCAACAATCAGGGCGGATTTTACAGAACCGAAGTATATGTACACGAAGCACGCATGTCTGGCGGTACAATCCTAAATCCGTGTGTGAACAAAAGTGAATATCAAACTACCGTTTATGGCACTGACATTTATTTGGGATTTATGCATTTGCAGAGTCTGGAAGCGAAAACAGCTCATTTGATTGAATCAGAAAGAGAGAAAAATGGCGAGTATCTTTCTTTGGAAAATTTCATCAACCGAATTCCGATTGGAATTGAAAGCATCAAAATATTGATTTTTATTGGTGCTTTTCGTTTTACAGGAAAAACTAAAAATCAACTTTTAGTGATTGCCAGTTTGCTTTTAAACAACTTCAAACCTGAAAACAGAAATTTAATGCTATTGCAGGAACCAGTTAAAGAATACAAACTTCCTGTTTTGGAACGTTCTTTATTTGAAGATGCTTTTGATGAAATTGAATTGTTGAGTTTTCCAGTTTCGTGTACTGTTTTTGATTTGCTTCAGATTAAATACCGTGGCGATATTATGGCTAAGGATTTAGTAACGTATCATAAAAAACAGGTTAAAATGCTGGCGTATTTAATTTCCAGAAAACAAGTCCCAACCAAAAAAGGGAACATGTATTTCGGAACCTGGATCGATCATGAAGGTACTTATTTTGATACGGCACATTTTCCGGATTGTCTGGCACAATACCCTTTTCAGGGCGGAGGCTGTTATCTTTTGTTAGGAAATGTTGAAGTTGATTATCATTTTCCAACAATTACTATTATTAAAATGGCGAAAATGCCTTTTATTCCAGATCCACGCTATATGGATGCTAAAGATCAGTTTAAAACACAACGGCAGATTAAAGAAGATGTGAGTTCAACGCATCGCGAACCGTATCCGCAGGGACATGAAATCAACTTACCAAGACACCGAATGAAATTTCAAAAATAACCACCGATGATTTTACAAGAACAAAAAGAGGTTTTGCGTTATAGTAAAGAGATGAAAAAGCAGGAATATGCCATAGTAGATATCGAAACCACAGGTGGAAACGCTAGTGGCAGTCGTATTACAGAAATTGCCATCATTATTCATGACGGCGAAAAGGTTATCGACCGCTTCGAAACGCTTGTTAACCCTGAAAAAGAAATTCCACTTTCTATTTTTGGTTTGACTGGTATAAACAATGAAATGGTTGCCAATGCTCCAATCTTCGATGCTATTTCAGAGAAAGTGTTAGAGATGTTGACCGATCGTATTTTTGTCGCACATAATGTCAACTTCGATTATTCTTTTGTACGCCATCAATTGGAACAAGCCGGATTTAAATGGACTGCAAGGAAATTGTGCACCGTCCGCGCAGCAAGAAAAATAAAACCGGGATTGGCATCCTACAGCTTGGGAAAACTTTGCCATTCACTAGACATACCTTTAGAGAATCAACATCGTGCTGGCGGGGATGCAGATGCTACGGCAATATTATTTTCCCGATTACTCGAATGGGACGAGGAAGGTGAAATAGCAAAAATGGTTAAAATGACCTCACAAGATCAGCGTTTACCACCTAACCTGCCTCCAGAAGATTTTAATAATTTACCCGAAAAACCCGGTGTCTATTATTTTTATAATCAAATGAATAAGGTAATCTATGTTGGAAAAGCGATCAACTTAAAAAAACGTGTGGCTTCTCATTTTACCGGTCATAAAATCAATCCGCAAAGACAGCATTTTTTAAGAGATATCTATAGTATTTCCTTTGAAATCTGTCCTACCGAATTAATGGCGCTTTTGTTAGAATGTACCGAAATAAAACAACTTTGGCCAACCTACAATAGAGCATTAAAACGCTTTGAAGCGAAATTCGGCATTTATCAATATGAAGCAAGAAACGGATATAAATATTTGGCTGTTGGAAAACTAAGCAAATTTCAGACTTGTATTCATGAATTTAATAGTTTGTATAATGCGATAGATTTACTGAGAAGCCTTTCTGAGCAATTTGAAATTGACCAAAGATTCTGCAAATATTCCAGACCGGAAGAAGGCGAATTTTTTCAAAATAATGAAATCAAAAGTCTGCCAGATGTTTTGTTTCACAACGAGCAAGTAGACAATGCAATTGCTTTTCTATTAAGCAACAGACCTACTTTTGCCATTATAGATAAAGGAAGGTCAAAAGAGGAACGCAGTTGTATTTGGGTTGAAAATGGTCATTTTTATGGTATGGGTTATATTCCGTCAGATGTGGCAATTACTGATCCATCCGAAGTAAAAAATTATGTCACACAGTATAAAAGCAATCAATATATGGTGCAGTTAATTTTTGCTTACGCAGAAAAATATCCGGGTAAAGTATTCTTTAACAAACAGTTCTTGAAATAAGAATAGGAAACTGTGTAAATATATATGTTTAAAAAGCTGTAAATTTAATAGCACAACTAATTAAATCTACTATGAAAATAGCCACTTATAATGTAAACGGAGTCAACGGAAGATTAAATGTATTACTGCGCTGGTTGGAAGAAGCCAAACCTGATATTGTTTGTCTGCAGGAATTAAAAGCGCCTCAGGATAATTTTCCTCTTAAAGCGATTAATGATGCAGGCTACAACGCTATTTGGCACGGACAAAAACAATGGAATGGTGTTGCTATTCTTGCCCGAAATATGGAAATTGAAGAAGTAACGCGCGTTCTTCCGGGAGATGAAGAAGATATTCAAAGTCGGTATGTTGAAGCTTTGATAAACGGAATCGTAATTGCCTGTCTTTATTTGCCAAATGGAAACCCTGCGCCGGGACCTAAATTAGAATATAAGTTGAAATGGTTTGATCGCTTGGCTCATCGCGCTAAAACCTTATTGAGTTTAAATACTCCTGTAATATTGGTTGGAGATTTCAATGTTATGCCAACAGAATTGGACGTTTATAAACCTGAAAAATGGGTTAAAGATGCTCTTTTTTTACCTGAAGTTAGAAAAGCTTTTGCGGCTATTGTTTCGCAAGGATGGACAGATGCGATCCGAAAATTATACCCTGATGAGAAAATTTACACCTTTTGGGATTATTTCAGAAATGCTTACGAGCGAGATGCGGGACTTCGAATTGATCATTTTTTACTGAGTCCGCAAATAGCTGCAGCTTTGCGCTCGGGCGGCGTTGATCGTCACGTTCGAGGCTGGGAAAAAACAAGCGATCATGCACCAGTATGGATTGAAATTGACAAAAAATAAAGGAGAAAACAATGACATTATTTAACGACACCGAATTATTTGCAACTGGTTTGGCAGGAAAAAAAGTGTTTGATATTCCTGATTCTGAATTGATTTTGATTGATAATTTTTTCACAAAAGAAGAGTCTGATCATTTTTATGAGAGATTACTTCGCAAGACCAAATGGAGAGAATATGAAATGGAAATTTACGATAAGGTTTATACCGTTCCCCGAATGATTTCCTGGTATGAAGACAAAGATAATCCCGGAGCAGATCAAAACGGTCCTGACTGGAATTACGAATTGCTTACCATTAGAGGCCGTGTAGAAAAAGAAACACAACGTGATTTTAATAGTGTACTCCTTAATTTATACAGAGATGGAAATGACGGCGTAGGCTGGCACAGCGACAAAGAGCATAATACGGGGCCAAACCCTGTTATTGCTTCAGTGACTTTTGGAGAAACCAGAATGTTCAGGCTTCGTCATAAATTTAGTAAAGAAATTCCGCAGGTTGAAATTCCGCTGCACCATGGTTCCTTTTTACTGATGTCCGGCACAACAAATAGTTTTTGGCAGCATCAGGTTCCTAAAACGGCGCGGGATGTTTTGCCAAGAATTAATTTAACTTTTAGGCAAACACATCGAAGTTTATGATTTATAAAGGTCTGAAAATGACATTGTTTTCTATTTCGTAACCATAAGGAAAATTCTTCCACAAAAAGTTAAATTACTCATTGCGTGAACCTTTTATTAGGCAGACCTTATCTTTTTTAGTATTTTTGCAACCCTTTTTTAATATTTAATACCATAATGGCTTACTCAAACAATGATTTATCGCGTTTTTTAGATGCGCAAAACAAACTTTATCTTACTGCTCTTTCTGAAATCAAAAAAGGAAAAAAAGAAACACACTGGATGTGGTTCATTTTTCCTCAGATTAAAGGATTAGGAAGTAGTGATACAGCGAATCTTTATGCTATTAATGATCTAAAAGAAGCGACTGAATTTTTAGAACATCCTATTTTAGGGAAACATCTTATTGAAATTTCTGAACTGTTTTTGACTTTTAAAAGAAAATCAGCTGACGGAATTTTAGGAGATTTAGACGCTCGTAAATTACGTTCGTCGATGACACTTTTTTCTTTGGCAGAAAACACTAATCCCGTATTTCAGGAAATATTAGATGCTTTTTTCTCTGGAGAAACCGATCCTCTTACTTTGAATATTATTAATTCAACTATAAAATCTTCTGTAGAAACTGAAATGGTTTAATCACCAAATTGTTTTCTGGATTATTTAAATCAAAAGACACTGTTAGAAATAAGCAGTGTCTTTTTTTTTGTTTTTTTGCTACGAAGACGCAAAGACACAAAGTTTACTTTTCCTTCTGACTTTACAATATTATTTTCCCTCCAGACCTTTCCATATTCGTTTTTAGTTCATATTCAAATTTTGATTTTTCAACAGAAATAATTCTATATTCGCATTTATAAAATCAAAAAACTAATGAACGAAAAAATCAAAATTCTTAAAACTATTCATCTTGCTATCTGTGCAGGGGTAATTATTACTTACATCATGCTTGGAGGCTTCTCAATGGAAACATTAAAAATTCCAATTCTTGATTCTTCTTCAATTGTATTTGCAGTCTTACCTTTCCTAGCCATTTTTGTGGGTAACTTTCTATTTAAATCGCAATTAAAACAAGCGGATCAAAATCTAAAAATCGAAGAAAAACTGCCTGTTTATCAAACTGCTTCCATTATCCGTTGGGCAATTCTTGAAGGAGTTGCTTTTGTTATTTTATTTTCAAAACCTGATTTAGTACTATTTGGATTAATTGCTATAGCTTATCTTATCTTTTTAAGACCAACTGAAGATAAGATTAATGCTGATTTTCAAAATGTATAATTTTTTTGAAATGCGCTGAAACTTAACCGCAAAGGGCGCAAGGATTTACTCAAGGTTCGCAAGTTTTTTTTGCCACGAAGACGAAAAGACACAAAGTTTACTTTTCTTTCTGACTGGGAGATTATTTTCTCACGCAGATTTACCAGTTTTTCGATACAAAAAAAACGCCTTGCTATTAACAAGGCGTATTCTATATTTACAAAAAAACTTAGAGTCTTAGCATCTTAGTACCTTAGCAACTTCTATGATTCCTTTGGTTTCGTTAAGTAATAAACTGGGATTCCTGTTAGCATAATCAACACTCCCCAACCACAAGTTGAGAATTTAGTTAATAACAATGAAATACAAATTGCTGTTGCAATAATAATGTATAACATAGGTAAAAACGGGTATCCAAAAGCTTTATAGGGTCTTTCGGCATCTGGCATTTTTTTACGTAAAATGAAAATTCCGTAGATAGTCAGAATGTAGAAAATCAATACGATGATGATTACGAAGTCTAATAAATCTCCGTATTTTCCTGTCAGACACAAAGCCGAAGCCCAAATACATTGTGCCCAAAGTGCCCACGCAGGAACACTAGATTCATTTAACACAGCCGCCTTTTTGAAGAACAGACCATCTTTTGCCATTGTATAATAAACTCTTGCACCGGCCATAATTAATCCGTTGTTGCAGGCAAAAGTCGAAATCATAATCATGATTGCAATAATCAATGTTCCGATATTTCCAAAAATATATTGTGAAGCCACAACCGCTACTCTATCTGATTTTGCAGTTGCAATTTCGTCAAGCGGAATTACGGCCAAATACATCAAATTCGTTAAAACATAAATTATTGTTACAATAAAAGTTCCTAAGAATAAACTGAAACCAACATTACGTTTTGGGTTTTTAATTTCACCAGCAATAAAAGTTACTCCGTTCCATGCATCACTTGAAAATAAAGACCCAACCATCGCAGCCGAAATTCCGGTTATCAAAGCTGTTCCGCTTATAGGAAGCCATGATCCACTTTCAGCATTATATGAACGAGTTGTCCACGCATCCGCCCAATTGGCATCCCAAATTGAAGCTTTTGCAGCTAGTGTTAATCCGAAAACAATTAAGCCTAACAATGATAAAATTTTGATAATCGTTAAAACAGTTTGCAGAATTTTTCCGTTTTTCACTCCACGACTATTAATATAAGTCAATAAAATAATAGTAAAAATAGAAACTAATTGTGCTGCATTGAGTTTAAAAGAACCTAATTCGAATAATATATTTTCGTCACTTAGCGGTTCATAAATATAAGCCGCAAATTTTGAGAAAGCCACCCCAACGGCAGCAATTGTTCCGGTTTGAATTACGGCAAAAAAGCTCCAGCCATACAAAAACGCAATTAGTTTGTTGTAAGCTTCTTTCAGGTAAACGTATTGTCCACCAGCTTTTGGAAACATGGCACTTAGCTCGCCGTAACTTACAGCAGCAATAATGGTAATTAATCCTGAGATTAGCCAAATTAAAGTTAGCCAGCCTGCAGATCCTACTTGTCTGGCTATATCGGCGCTTACGATAAAAATCCCGGAGCCAATCATAGAGCCCACGACAAGCATGGTTCCGTCTAGTAATCCGAGTTCTCTTTTAAAATGTTCTTGGTCTTGTTCGTTTTCTTGCATTTTATTGGTTTTGGGTTGGTTAAAGATATACTTTTTTCTGAAATCTCATGATTTCGAATTCCAAATTTTGAAAATTCCAATTTCCAATTAAAAATAAGAATCTTTAATATAATAATTTAGGCATGTCCCTCCGGGTCGGGCAGCTATAATCCCGATTAACAAAAACTACGGCTCAAAAGCCTTGTCTTTCTAAATCGGGAGATACCGCATCTATCTCTCATGCGGGTTTCAGTTTCATAAGAAGATATTCTATTTAAAATTTAAAAGGATATTTCATACTTTAGCTAGAATAATTCGAAAACAAAAAAATGAATATTGATATTTTACTTTTTATAATTTTTACAATTCCTCTTCTTATTGTGGGATTTCAAATAGAAAGATTAAACGAGAAAAAGATATTTACCATTTGGATTTCAATTGCAATTCTATTAATTATTACTGGAATATTAATTGAAGACAACTCTAATAATGAAATGAGAAATATTAGTTATTTCGGTTCCCAAATGCTTTTTATTTTTCTAATTCTTCAGAAGATTACAAGAAATATTTATTTCAAAATATTCAATAGAGAACCAGAAATTGGAAAATTTCCAAAATATAAAATTGACTACCTATATACTTTTGTGATATCAATCGGAACAATGCTCTTACCTATTCTTATTGATTCTTTTATTTTTAAAAAATTTAATTAAAAGTAAACTCCAAATGGAAGAAATAATCAATAAAATTGCACAAGATAAATTAGATTTTAAAATCGGTCTTCAACAATTATTACCATATAATTTTGATGAACTTTTTGTGACTCTAAATAATTATATAATCAATTCTATTCCAAATAAAACAGATTATAATACAGAAGCGTACCAAAATGCATTAGCAACAATTCCGTTAAAGCCGACTTATACTCCCATTGTAATTCTAAAGACCTATCCAGCTAAAATAGCAATGAGCAAGTTACCTCTACTTCCTAAAAGAGAAAATATAAAAACAATAACAGCATTGCTTTGGATTTTTAAAATTACAGACACGGAAAGAAGAAATACTGAGTGCAAAAATGGTTGTGGGCACTTTTGGCATGAAATTTATTAAAAAACTAAACAGACCTTAGGCTTCAACTCATTTATTTTCAAAATAGTAGAGCTACAAACGCAACCAATTCAAAATTCTTTCATCTTATAATAAACCAAAGATCATGAGAAAGTTTATTGCCATCTTAATTACTGCAATTACATTTATTTCCTGCGGTGCCGAAAGTGAAAATAAAGTTCAAAACTCCGATTTTGTTGGAAAATGGAAATGGACCGGAACTCACGGAGGTTTTGCCGATCATTTACACGAAACACCTGCCTCGACCGAAACTACTCTTCAATTGAATTTAATGAAAAATTACACTTTTACTATACTTAAAGATGGAAAAGAAGTGATGATTGGAAAATATGAACTTACCACGATAAAATCAATTTATACCGGAGAGATGGAAAAGTACATAACATGCGATATGAGCAATAACCCAGACGGCAGATATTTTGTGACAAACGGTATCATTAAAATTTATGAGCAAAATAAACTTTCGATTGATGATAATAACTACGATGGTATTGGTAGCGGATTCGAAAGAATAGAATAGACATAAAAACAAAGCTAGCTAACAAAAAACTGCAAATCTAAAAATTGCAGTTTTTTTATGCTCAAAAATAACGTAGCATTGGGTTAGTGTCAACTTGAAGAATAAAATTTTAACAGTTTACGTCTTCCCGTAACATTATACAATTTCAACTATTTATATTTGAAAATCAAAACTATAAAACTTAACCAACCAAAACTAACCACTTTATGGAAACCAACAATTTAGAAATACCAGATGTAGCAAATCATCATTACAATTATGTAGCAAATTTACTTTTAAACGAAAACAAATCAGCTCACGAAGCTAAAAACCAGCTTGTCGCGCAAGGACTAAGCAATGAAATTGCAGAATTGATAGTAGAAAACGTAGAAATCGAAATACAGGAAGCAAAACACGAAAAAGCCAGAAAAGATATGGTTTATGGTGCATTGTGGTTTTGTGGTGGCACCATTTTAACCTTAGCTGACATTGGCTTTATTTTTTGGGGCGCCATTTTATTTGGCGGTATTCAGTTTTTTAAAGGACTGATAAATGTTAATTCTTAGTTTTCAACGAAATCTAAACTAATTATTCAAAAGAAAGCAATAAACAAAATTAAAAATTAGACAATTTCAAACTCACAATTTCAAGAAACTGATACGGATCCCAAAGTAAGTTTTGCTAAAGAAGAAATTATAACTAATAAATTTAACAAAGACGATACCAGTCAATATTTACCAAAATAAGCTTTTAAATATAGCTGCAGAACGTTACTATTTTTTTTCATCGAAGCAACCAGAAAAGTATCTTTTCTCAAAATCCTATATTACATAAATAACATTTGATTTCAGATTTAATTGTACCTGAGATGTTATTCCATATATAAATAACCATCCTTATATCTACATAACAAGGATGTTGTATGTGACAATTCCAACAATTTTCAACCACTGAAATAGTTAAACAAAAAAAGGCTTTTTAGAATGTCTTTTTTTACTTTTATAAGATTTATCCAAATTTCAAAGGAAGTTTTTTCTGAATTCAGAGAATTTACAACCAGAACAAAACATCGCTCAAATACTTAGTTATCAGATTATTGAAACCTAAAAAACAAGACAAAAAAGAAAATTCTCACTATTTCAATCTAAATCACTTTTTTTTATTAAATTTGAAAGAGATGTCAAAAGTCTTCAAAACTCAGATATTTCATTAACAATTGTTTATTTTTTAAAAAAGAAATCATCTACCCCGAACGATTATTTCAAATATAAAAATTGTAAGATGTTCATAAAGGATTCAGGAAATCAAATTATTAACCAACAAATACAAAACTATGCTGAAGTTCCCTTTTTTAAAGAAATTACGCTTTGCGAATGTTTTCATTCTGTTACTGATTGTATTTGTTTCTTGTGCTCTCTTAATATGCATCAATTACTTTACTATCAAAACCCTGTCTGCGAACAGAGCTTACATAAATGGTGAATCACACTATTCCAAAGGGCAAAAAGATGCTTCGCGCCATCTGATTACCTATCTGTACAACAAAGACCAAAATCAATGGAAATTATACTTGGAAGAACTAAAAGTACCTCAAGGTGACGGAATCGCTAGAATAACACTTTTAAAAGTAGGTGATAATGAAGTAGCCCGAAAAGGATTACTTACAGGACGAAATAAAGAAGAGGACTTAGATGATGTTATATGGCTATTTGAAAACTTTAAGAATGTTTCATTCCTGGCAAAAGCGATAAAAGAATGGGAACAAGGTGATAAATTGATTTCTGAATTATTTATTATTGGCCAACAAATTAATGCCAAAATAAAGAGAAACATGCTAACCCAGACTGATCAACAAAAATATCTTCAGAAAATTAGCAGCATTAGTGATAAACTTACCATTAACGAACGTAACTTCTCTAATACCTTAGGAGAAGGAACTCGACAAATAAAAAGTTTACTTATTATAACAAACATTTTTTTCATCCTAATGATTGTCTGTAGCGTTTGCTTGTATTACTCTATAATGGTAAAACGTCTTATCGTTTCTAAAAAAGAAATCGAAGTTAAAAATGAAAACTTAATGATTGTTAATCATGAACTTGACCGCTTTGTTTACAGCGCATCGCATGACCTTCGCTCCCCTATTACATCATTAAAAGGACTTATAGAAATAACACAATTAGAGGATGATCCAAATCAAATTAAAAAATATCTCAACTTAATGGATCAAAGTCTTGCCAAACAAGATCGCTTTATTAATGACATCATTGATTACTCTAAAAACAAACGATACGAAGTCGTTATGGAACCTGTAAGCCTAATGGAAATATTCGACGAGTCTATTTCTCAGCTGATGCATATCGAAAATGCAAACCGAATTAAGTTTACCAAAGAATTGCTAATAGATAAAATTCAAAGTGATAATTTACGTCTAAAAATCATCATTTCTAATTTAATCTCAAATGCCATTAAATATGCAGACAGCAATAAGCAAGAAATGAATGTCTCCATCAAAACCTATTATATAGATGGTTTTCATAAAATTGAAGTGGCTGACAACGGAATTGGAATTAATGATGAATACAAAGACAATATTTTTAAAATGTACTTTGGTACCAACAAAAACAAAGGATCAGGCTTAGGTCTTTATATAGTCAAAGAGGCGGTAGAAAATATTAAAGGAAACATTTCAGTAAGCTCGCAAAGCAATATTGGAAGTAAATTCATTGTAACAATCCCATACGCCTATGCCAGTTAAAAATGTATTTTTACTAATTGAAGACAATCTTATAGATCAGCTTGTCATCAAACAATTACTAAAAAAGGTACTTTGTATCGAAGAAGTGCATATAACCAACAATGGCAAAGAAGGCATTGAGTGGCTTCTTGCTAACAAAAAACTTTATCCATCGATTATTATTATTCTCGACGTACAAATGCCTGTTATGAATGGTTTTGAATTTTTGAACGCGTATGCTAAACTAGATAGCGAACTAAAAAAAGATAATCAAATTTATGTACTTTCCTCTACATTAGATCCTGAGGAAATTAAAGAAATCAGCGAAAGCATTTATGTTACAGATTTTTTAGGCAAACCTTTCCCGATTGAAGAATTTAGAAATAAAATTTATCTGAACGGCTAAATTTTTTCTAAAACACGGTTTACCTGTGAAAAAGTCCTTTCATAATAAGGCTCTTTAGTCGAAGAGATTATAACACCTCCATGAGTAGAAGAGTGAACAAATTTAATTTCCCCATCAGCTACCTCAATTACCATCCCAACATGGTTAATTTGACGCCTGCCGTTGGTTCTAAAAAAGATAAGATCTCCTTTTTGAGCTTCTCCTGAATTAACTTTTACACCAATTCGAGATTGTTCAATAGAACTTCTTGGAAGTTTAATATCAAAATTGCTAAAAGTAGAAATCATTAAACCCGAACAGTCAAAACCTGCTCTTGTAGTTCCGCCAGAACGATATCGTACTCCAATATTTTCAGTAGCATTCATTACCAATTGGTTAATTAAATCTGAATGATTACTTACTCTTATAATTGTAGAAGAATCTTTTTTAATTTCTGAATTTTCAGCAATTTGCACATTTTGATTCGGAACCGATAAGGAATCTTTTAAAACTGGACTTGTTGGCTGCATTAGTACCTGAGCCGCATCAGCTTTTTCTTTAGAAGTACGAATTTTTAAAACATACCCAACTGGTAATTTACCTTTTATAAACGGATTTTGCTTTTCTAATTCTGCAACTGTCAATCCGTATCTTTTGGCAATTGCATATTTCGTTTCTTTAGGCTGGACCTCAACAACTACCTCAACATCATTTACAACTTTAAGATCATCAATTGGTTTTTCTGAAACTGCTATTGATTTTGACGGTATAGTAATTTGCTGTCCAATTTTCAGCCCTTCTGTCTCTAATGAAGGATTTGCTTTTTTTAAATCTTCGACTGAGACATTGTATTTTTTTGATATTCCCCAAAGTGTTTCTTTAGCCTGAATTTCATGCAAACCCGTAGTAGTATTTGAAACCGTTTCAGCGGGTTTCATTTCAGAGACCTGATTTATATTTGGAATTAATAAGATTGAATTTAGTTTTAAAACTTTAGGAGCATTTGGGTTTGCCTCTGTAATATCTTTAGCTTTTACTCCATATTTTTTAGCAATTACTGTAAGATTTTCTCCTTTTGAAATTTTGTGTTTAATATATTTCTCCTGAGAAAAAGCACAGACACTAAAAAAAAACAATACTAATATTAATCTAAAAACCATTTTATTCAATTTAATCCTTCGTAATCTTAAGTTCAATCTGTCTATTTCAAACTAAAAAAACGAATTGTGTTTTGGGGGAAAGCGAATTTAACTTTTTTAAGCACAAAAAGCACATTTTTTAACAACTTATTTTGTTGAAATTAACAGACTCGGCATAAAAGTTGATTCAACCTTTTTCCAAATACTCTTTTTTATACGAAAAGTTGTCTTTTTTAAGAACCTAAGCTAAACTTTAATCTGACCATTTTTATGAAAAAACTATTTATAATACTTCTTTTGACACCTCTAATTTCAATTGGACAAAATATTAAAGGCACAGTTATTTCTGAAAAAGAACATCTCCAAATAGAAGACGTAAATATAACTGCGCTAAATTCTAATGCCTTTACATTAACTAATAAAAACGGTGAGTTTGCCTTAAAATTGCCTTCAAATTTTAAAGCAAAAGATAGTCTTGAATTTTCTCATGTTGGCTTTACAACTTTAAAAATTAGCTTAGAAGATTTAAACAAAATAAATTACAAAGTAGTTCTTTCCGATCAAGTCGAAAATTTATCAGAATTGACAATTACTGCCAATGCTGGATTAAAATTGAAATCAAAACTTGCTTTCAATAAATTATCATCTTTAAAAAATCCCATTTTTTCTTTTGGATCTTGCATTAAAGATGATAAAATTTATATTGTAGGCGGAAGTGATAGTTATGAATCTAATGCTTTAGAAGCTCTAAAAGCAAAAAACATTAACTCTGAAGATCCTAGATTTTTGCAAAAATATCTTGATGAGCTTGCAGCTCAATATTCATCAACATTTTACAAAGGCGATTTGTTAATTTACGATATTAAAAAAAATTCCTGGACATCATCTGAAGCTAAATTTAAAAAAAGGGCTTTTAATAACCTTAATTATTACAACAATAACCTTTATGTTTTAGGAGGTAAAAGAGTTTCTAAAAATGGGAAATTTCAATATCTGGAAAATGAAATCGAAGTATTTGATCTGGATAAACAAAATATTACTATTGACAAAACTTATCCGCATCAAGCTTCGAATGCTGCTTCTTTTACTTACAAAGACAACATTATCGTATTAGGAGGTTCTATAAAAGCAACAGAAAAAGGGCAAAAAGATTTTACAAACAAAGTACATCTTTACAATATAACTTCTGGCTATTGGTACAAGCTTCCAGATATGCCAATTGCAAAAGAAACATCAGGAACAATAATTGATGATAAAATTTATCTTATTGGAGGAAACAATGGTAAATCGTTAGTAGATATCGAAAGTTTTGACTTAACAACTGAAAAATGGCAAACTGAAGGAGAATTGTTCTCTGGTTATGACAATCCAGCTGTTACATCTAATAATGACATCATTTATTTCTTCGAAGATCGAAAAATGTGTGTTTATGATACAAATTCAAAACAACTTAAAGAATATTTAGTTGAACTAAGTATGAAATCTTCGGCAATTTATTTTTTTGACAATAAATTATATATTGCAGGAGGAAACATATTTATAAATTATGCTACAGCTCCTACTGCAAATGTATACAGCATAAATATTGATGAATTTGACACTACAAAACCAAATCGGATTAAAGTTTTATCAAGAGGATTAAATTTAGCAAAAAACACTAATTAGCTGATCTATTTTTAAAATTTAAAAATCCATCGCAGTGGCATTTGATTCAAATTTAACATTAAAAAAACGCCCTGTTTTCACAGAGCGTTTTATTATAATTGAATTTTAAAGATTAAGCTTTTCCAGCAGCAATTAAGTTTAATGCAGAACCAGCAACAAACCAGCCAATTTGACCAGCATTGTAAGTATGGTTTGCCAAAATAATATCTTTGCTACCATCTGCGTGAAGAAACTCCAATGTTAATGGTTTTCCTGGAGCAAATTCCGTTAAATCAGTAAAATTAATAGTGTCATTCTCCTGAATTTTATCGTAATCCGCTTCATTAGCGAAAGTCAATCCTAAAAGACCTTGTTTTTTAAGGTTTGTTTCGTGAATACGAGCGAAAGATTTCACTAATACCGCTTTTACTCCTAAGAAACGTGGTTCCATTGCAGCATGCTCACGAGAAGAACCTTCTCCATAGTTGTGATCTCCCACAACTATTGACGGAACTCCGGCAGCTTTATAAGCACGAGCCACAGCAGGAACTGCATCATAATCTCCTGTTAATTGATTTTTAACCGAGTTTGTTTTTTGATTGAAGGCATTCACAGCACCAATCAACATATTATTAGAAATATTATCTAAGTGCCCACGGAAACGCAACCATGGCCCAGCCATAGAAATATGGTCAGTAGTACATTTTCCGAATGCTTTGATTAATAATTTTGCACCTGTGATATTTTTACCATCCCAAGCATCAAAGGGAGCTAATAATTGCAGACGGTCCGATGTCGGACTCACAACAACCTGAACTCCTGATCCATCTTCTGCCGGAACCTGAAAACCTGGATCTTTAACATCAAATCCTCTTGGAGGCAATTCATCTCCTGTTGGAGCTTCAAGCCTTACTTCTTCTCCATCTTCATTGATTAAAGTATCAGTTAACGGATTAAAACCTAAATCACCTGCAATTGCCATAGCAGTAACCAATTCCGGAGAACCAACAAAAGCTAAAGTATTTGGATTACCATCTGCACGTTTTGAGAAATTACGATTGAAAGAGTGAACAATCGTGTTTCTTTCCTCTTTCTCTGCTCCTTCTCTGTCCCACATACCAATACATGGCCCACAGGCATTAGCAAAAACAGTAGCACCAATTTTTTCGAAAGTATCGATGAACCCATCTCTTTCAATTGTATAACGAACTACTTCAGAACCCGGAGTAATGGTGAATTGAGATTTAGTTTTTAAGTTTTTAGCACTTACTTGTCTCGCCAGAGAAGCCGCACGAGAAATATCTTCGTAAGAAGAGTTTGTACAAGAACCAATTAAACCAACCTGAATTTGTAATGGCCAGTTATTTTTGATTGCTTCTTCTTTCATTTTAGAAATAGGAGTAGCTAAATCCGGAGTAAAAGGACCGTTTAAGTGCGGTTCTAATTCAGATAAATTGATTTCGATCACCTGATCAAAATATTTTTCCGGATTAGCATAAACTTCAGCATCTCCAGTTAAGTAAGAAGCTACTTTATCTGCAGCATCAGCAACATCAGCTCTGTTTGTAGAACGTAAATAACGACTCATAGAATCATCATAACCAAAAGTTGAAGTTGTAGCCCCAATTTCAGCACCCATGTTACAAATAGTACCTTTACCGGTACAAGACATAGAAGTAGCACCTTCACCAAAATATTCAACGATTGCACCAGTACCACCTTTTACCGTAAGAATACCAGCAACTTTAAGGATAACATCTTTAGGAGCAGTCCATCCTGATAATTTACCAGTTAATTTTACTCCAATTAATTTAGGGAATTTAAGCTCCCAAGCCATACCCGACATAACGTCTACGGCATCTGCTCCACCAACACCAATTGCTACCATTCCTAAACCACCTGCATTTACAGTATGAGAATCGGTACCAATCATCATTCCGCCCGGGAACGCATAATTTTCAAGTACTACCTGGTGAATAATTCCGGCTCCTGGCTTCCAGAAACCAATTCCGTACTTATTAGAAACTGACGATAAGAAATCGAAAACTTCGTTACTTTGTGTTTTTGCTCGCGCCAAATCGGTTGCAGCATCTACTTTTGCCTGAATCAGGTGATCACAGTGAACTGTTGTAGGAACCGCTACTTTAGGCTTTCCAGCGTGCATAAATTGCAATAATGCCATTTGAGCAGT
Organism: Flavobacterium sp. LC2016-12; assembly: GCF_015351595.1. Lineage (GTDB taxonomy): Bacteria > Bacteroidota > Bacteroidia > Flavobacteriales > Flavobacteriaceae > Flavobacterium. The sequence goes on from NZ_JADKPT010000016.1 coordinate 46,144, forward strand.
TGCATCCTGACATGCTACACGATCCGGTGCAAAATCAACATAATCAACTCCTCTTCCAAACGCCTTCGTCGGATTTCCATCCCAAAGGTGATTGTACAAAATTTTCTCCGTTAAGGTAAGTGGACGACCTACAATCTCGCGTGCTTTGTCAACACGACCTGGCATGTTCTCATACACTTTTTTAATCATTTCAATATCAAAAGCCATAAGTATAATTGTTTTTGTTTTTTTTATTTTGAACATGACAAGATACAAAAAATAGAGTAGCCATAAAAGAAAAAGCCCGAGAATAACTCGGGCTTTTGCATATAATTAACTAATCTTATGATTACATAACTAATAATTTATGAGAAGGTGCAAATCTGGTCAAATTGATACCATCTACTGCAGCTGTATACTCATCTAAAGTAGGAGTTCTTCCTAGGATTGTAGACAATACTACAACTGGTGTTGAAGAAAGCAATGACTCTCCTTTTTTACCTTCAGTATCCTCAACAACTCTTCCTTGGAAAAGACGCGTAGAAGTTGCCATTACAGTATCTCCTTTTGCAGCTTTTTCCTGATTACCCATACAAAGGTTACATCCTGGACGCTCTAAATACAACATTTTCTCATATTCTGTACGTGCAGCACCTTTGGGAGCATTGTCATCAAATTCGAAACCTGAGTATTTCTGTAAAACTTCCCAGTCACCTTCAGCTTTAAGCTCATCTACGATGTTATAGGTTGGAGGTGCAACTACAAGTGGCGCTTTAAACTCAACCTTCCCGTGTAGATTTTCTATGTTTTTAAGCATCTGAGCAAGGATTTTCATATCTCCTTTGTGAACCATGCAAGAACCAATAAATCCAAGATCTACTTTCTTATCTCCTCCGTAGAAAGATAAAGGCCTGATAGTATCGTGAGTATATCTTTTAGAAACATCAACGTTGTTCACGTCTGGATCAGCAATCATTGGTTCAATAATCTGATCAAGGTCAACAACTACTTCAGCGTAATATTTAGCGTTTGAATCTGGAGTTAAGGCCGGTTTCTCTGCTGATTTAATCTCCGTAATTCTCTTATCTGCTTTATTGATCAATCCTTGAAGAACTTGTTTATGATTGTCCATTCCCTTGTCAATCATGATCTGGATTCTTCCTTTTGCAATCTCTAATGATTCAATCAAAGTATCATCTTCAGAAATACAAATAGAGGCTTTTGCTTTCATTTCTGCAGTCCAGTCTGTAAAAGTAAATGCCTGGTCAGCAGTAAGAGTTCCAAGATGAACTTCAATAATTCTACCCTGGAATACGTTTTCACCACCAAACTTCTTAAGCATCTGTGATTGTGTAGCGTGAACTACGTCACGGAAGTCCATATAGCCCTTCATTTCTCCAACAAAAGTCACTTTTACTGATTCTGGGATTGGCATTGAAGCCTCACCAGTCGCAAGTGCAAGAGCAACAGTTCCTGAGTCGGCACCAAAAGCAACACCTTTAGACATTCTTGTATGAGAGTCTCCACCAATAATGATAGCCCATTCATCTATTGTAATATCATTTAAAACTTTGTGAATTACGTCAGTCATTGAATGATAAACGCCTTTCGGGTCACGAGCTGTGATTAATCCGAAATCATTCATAAATTTCATCAATTTTGGAATATTGGCCTGAGCTTTTTTATCCCATACAGAAGCTGTGTGGCAACCAGATTGGTATGCACCATCAACGATTGGAGAAATTACTGTAGCAGCCATAGATTCTAATTCCTGAGCAGTCATAAGACCAGTCGTATCTTGCGAACCTACAATATTTACTTCTACGCGGACATCAGAACCAGCGTGTAATACTTTACCCGGAGTTATTCCAACAGCATTTCTGTTAAAGATTTTCTCTACTGCTGTAAGACCTTGTCCTTCAATAGAAATTTCTTTTGACGGAGCAAATACAAGAGGAGCTTCAATATCTAAAACTTTAGCTGCAAATGTTTGAAGTTTTTTACCAAATACGATTGCATATGATCCACCAGCTTTTATGAATTCCATTTTCTGAGGCGTAAATGCCTTAGAAATATCAATAAGCTCTTGGTCTCCGTTATAAAGTTTCTTTGTTTTTGTATTTATTGTAAGTACAGTTCCGGTAGCAACAGAATATGCTTCTTCCAGAATTGGCTCGTTATTTTCATTACGAATAACGTTACCATCTGCATCTAATTTTTTAACCCAGTTTTTAAGATCCAAACCAATACCACCTGTAACATCTACAGTTGTTAGGAAAATTGGCGAAATACCATTTGTTCCTGCAACGATTGGAGCAATATTAATGAATGGAACATATGGACTTGCTTTCTTACCAGTCCAAAGTGCCACGTTGTTTACACCTGACATTCTTGATGAACCTACACCCATCGTACCTTTTTCAGCAATCAACATAACGCTAGCGTCAGGATGTTTTGCTTGTAATGCCTGAATTTCCTCTTGTGCCTGAGGAGTAATCATACATTTACCATGAAGTTCACGATCAGAGCGCGAGTGAGCCTGATTACCAGGAGATAATAAATCTGTTGAAATATCACCTTCACCAGCAATAAAAGTAACCACCTTAATTTCTTCAACTACTTCTGGCAATGCAGTAAAGAATTCTGCTTTGGCATAGCTTTCAAGAATTTCTCTAGCGATTGCGTTATCGTTTTTAAATGCCTCTTTTAGACGATCTGTATCTGCCTCATAAAGGTAAACTTGTGTCTTAAGAACATTTGCTGCTTCTTTTGCAATAGCAACATCATTACCTAGCGCTAAATCCAATAAAACTTCAATAGAAGGCCCACCTTTCATGTGTGATAATAATTCAAAAGCAAAAGCAGGTGTTATTTCTTTAACCTCGAATTGACCAAGAATGATTTCTTTTAAAAATTTAGCTTTAAGACCAGCAGCACTAGTAGTTCCTGGTACCACATTATAAATAAAGAAGTTAAGAGAATCTTCTCTGTACTCATTATTCAAATCTTTAATTTGCTCGATGATATCACTTAATAGTTCTGCACCATCGATTGGCTTTGGGTGAAGCCCTTGTGTTTTTCTTTCTCCAATTTCTTGGATGTAATCCTTATAAATGTTCATAATGGAGGTATTTTCTAGGTATTTTTATTTTTTTGTTCGCAAATTTAGCTATTAAAGCCGAGAATTAAAAAAAATATAATAGAAGTCGCCTTTTCAAAAATTATTATTGTTAAAAAACGATTTTGACCGCCTGTTTTTGCCAAAACCTCAATTTTATATTAAAATAATGAATTATTGGTATTTTAAAATCTTTTCTTTAACAAAGTCGAAATTTGTTGTTAGAAACGAAGTGAGATTTTACCTCGTTTTTCACTAAGAATCTTTCTAAATAAGAATTTATAACGTTATAGTTGCGTTTTTTCTTTCTTTTTAAACTTCTTTTTCTTCATTAATATTAAAACTCACAGAAACAAAAAAAGCCTGACAATTTAAAAATATTGTCAGGCTTTTTTATTGCATTTTATATTGCTTTACAACAACTTCTGAATAATAATATCCTCAGATATTCCTTCAGCATCTGCTTTATAATTTTTAATAATCCTGTGACGTAAAATTCCGCTTGCAACAGCTTTTACATCTTCAATATCGGGAGAAAATTTACCATTAAAAGCAGCATGTGCTTTTGCAGCTAATATTAAATTTTGAGAAGCTCTCGGACCTGCACCCCAGTCTAAATAGTTTTTTACAAAATCGTTAGATAATTTATTATCTGGACGAGTTTTGCTTACTAAAGTCACAGCATATTCAATAACATTATCGGCAACAGGAATTCTGCGGATCAAATGCTGAAAATTGATAATTTCCTGCGCAGTAAACAATGGATTGATCGTTGTTTTAGCATCAGATGTTGTACGTTTTACAACCTGAACTTCTTCTTCAAAAGTTGGATACTCTAATTTTATAGCAAACATAAAACGGTCTAATTGCGCTTCAGGTAACGGATATGTTCCTTCCTGCTCAATTGGGTTTTGAGTTGCCAATACAAAGTATGGTAAATCTAATTTGTAATTCTGTCCTGCAATAGTTACCGAACGCTCCTGCATTGCTTCAAGTAAAGCTGCCTGAGTTTTTGGTGGAGTTCTGTTAATCTCATCAGCCAAAATAATATTGGAGAAGATAGGACCTTTGATGAATTTAAACTGTCTGTTTTCATCCAGAATTTCACTTCCCAAAATATCCGAAGGCATTAAATCTGGAGTAAACTGAATTCTTTTAAAATCTAATCCTAAAGCCTGAGACAAAGTGTTTATCATTAGCGTTTTTGCCAGACCCGGAACTCCAATTAAGAGAGCGTGCCCTCCTGAAAATATACAAAGTAAAATTTGATCTACAACTGCATCCTGGCCTACAATAATTTTTGCTATTTCTGATTTTAATTCGTTTCTCTTTTGAACTAAATTATGAATTGCTGTTACGTCAGACATTTAAGTATGTTTTTAAATTGAAAAAGAGTTAGCTCTATGAATTCATAAAACTAACTCTTTTTATTTATTTAATAAAAATTATTTTTTCAACCAATTGTTAGCAAAAGCACAATCTCTGTATTCTCCAATAATTTTAATGTACGTATCTTTAATCTTAGTATCGAACCATTTTCCAATTGCTTCAATCTGTTTTTCTTTCAATGCCAAATCTTTAATTTTTGTATAATCTTTAGCATAATCAGCAACGTGCTCATCAATTCTATTTGTAACAGTAATTAATTTATACGTTTTTTTTCCTTTTTCATCTGTACTTAAAAGTGGCTGAGAAACTTCAGTGTCCTTTAAATTTGAAACCTGACTGTACAATGTTGGGTCCATTTTAGTCAACTCAAAACGTGTATCTTGTGTATTAGGATTTATCAGGATACCACCATTTGCTCTTGTTTCTTTTTCATCAGATTCGGTTCTTGCCGCATCTGCAAAAGAAATTTCATTACCAACTATCTTATTCCTGATATTAGTAATTCTTTCTTTTGCCTCTTTTAAAGCATCTTCAGAAACAGTTGGTGAGATCAGAATATGACGTAATTCAACTTCTTGTCCTTTAATCTTATCTACCATTATAATATGATAGCCATAAATAGTTTTAAAAGGATCTGAAATTTCACCTTCCTGCAAACTAAATGCGACATCCTTGAACTCTTTTAAGAAAGGAGTTTTTCTTGTCATTTTATAATAACCTCCATTTGATGAAGATCCTGGATCCTGCGAATATAAAACTGCTTTTGTTGCAAAACTTGAACCTTCAACAACGTCTTTTTTAATAGCATTTAACCTGTCGATTACTTTTTGCTCATCTTCTTTTGAAACTTTTGGTTCTACCACAATCTGTGCTACTTCCATCTCAGCGCCAAAAGTTGGCAAATCATCTTTTGGTATTTTTTTAAAGAAATTACGAACCTCCTCTGGAGTAATCGTTACTCCATCAACAATTTTATCTCTCATCTCTGAAGATAATTTTTGTTCTTTCAAAATATCAGCAAAATACGTTTTAAACTCTTCTACAGAACTTTTTTTATAATATTCAACTACTTTGTTAATATCACCAACTTGTTTTACCATATAGTTCAGTCGGTCTTCCATCATTCCCCTTACTTCTGCATCACTTACTATGATACTATCCTGAATTGCCTGATGCGCATATAGTTTATCTTCTAAAAGTTTACCAAGCATCTGACATCTTGTAATATCTTTCACATTCCCTCCCTGAGCAGCAATTTCTAAAAATCCTTTATCAATATCTGAATCTAAAACAATATAATCTCCAACAGTAGCAATAATACCGTCAACTTTAAGCTTCTGTCCAGTAGGAACTTCAACTGGTTTTTGAGCTACAACATCCGGAATGATTTCCTGAGCTGAAACAACTGAGTTGAAAAAAAGTAAAAAACACATTGTCAACACTAGTTTGTAATCAATTGTTTTTAGCTGTAATTTTTTTAATAACATTATTTTAAATTTAATTTGAATGTAAAGATCTTGCCTTCGTACTTCGTTTTTAAACTAAGAATCACTAAATAATAAAGATCTAGTTCTTTTTAACTTATAACGAACAAAAATAACAATTCAATCACATAATACAACTATCAGCCATACTATTAACAAAAAATTATATGGCTTGCATTTCAATTTCACAAATAGAAGCAGTTTCTTAATGGTTATTCATTAAAAAGAGGATTAAATCTTATTCTCATTTTTTTTTAGGAATTACTTTATTCGGAATATCAACAAAAGACAAATAACTAAATTTCAAGCAAATAAAAAAAAGTTTTAAACACTACAACGTTTTCGCGGTATAATTATTTTCTTATAAAAGTAAACCGAATTAAAAAACATATACTTTAGATGCGTAATTAATAATTTTTATGTTATAAAATTGAGGATATTTCTTTTAAACACTTAAAAATCGACAATTATAAACTTTATTAACCCATAACCAAATCTAAATTATGAAAAACCACAATGTAAAAATCTATTTGATGACGGCAATCACGGCCTTTTTTTATTCGTGTTCGTCTAATGAAACTAATGAAGTAGACTCAAGAGCTCAAAGTCAACAATTTGAAATTATTAATGTCACACATCATGATGGAAAGCCTTTTAGTACCGGGACCAAATCATCCTTAACAGGGAAATATGTCGATAATCCTGGCGGTGGCGTAATGATGCAAGCCTTCTATTGGGATGTGCCTGCCGGAGGAACTTGGTGGAATACCGTAAGTGGAAAAGTAACGGCCTGGTCGAATGCCGGAATTGGTTCAATCTGGCTACCACCAGCTTCAAAAGCTCAAAATGGAGCATTTTCTATGGGATACGATCCAACAGATTATTTTGATTTTGGAGATTACAATCAAAACGGAACTACAGAAACCCGATTTGGTTCGAAAACAGAATTAGTAAGTTTAATTACAAAAGCGCATACTGAAAACATGAAAGTATATGCAGACATTGTAATTAATCACAACAGCGGAGGACAATCAGAAGCAAATCCGTTTACAGGAACAAACACTTGGACTAATTTTAATGGAGTTTCTTCTGGAAAATTCAAACGTACTTATGTGAATTTTTATAAAAATAGTTACGGTAATAACGACGAAGGCTCCTTTGGAGGTTTCCCGGATTTATGTCATGCAGATCCTTATGTGCAAGACTGGTTATGGAAAAGAGCTGATGGAGTTGGTAAATATTACAAAAACACCATGAAATTTGACGGCTGGAGATTTGACTACGTGAAAGGTTTTGCTCCTTGGGTTGTTTACGATTGGAATGCAAACGTTGGTGGGTTTTCTGTTGGTGAATTATGGGACTCTAACGTAGACATATTAAATAACTGGGCTAATAGTGCTAACAGTTCTGTATTTGATTTTGCTTGTTATTACAAAATGAATGATGCTTTTGACGGAAATAATTTAGCCCTTTTGAATGATGATATGATGTGGAAAAGAAATCCATACAAAGCTGTAACATTTGTCGCAAATCATGATACTGACGAAATTTCAAATAAACTATTGGCCTATTCATACATTCTAACCCATGAAGGATATCCAACAATCTTCTACCGAGATTACGAAGAATGGCTAGACAAAAACAAGTTAAATAACTTGATTTGGATTCACAACAATAAAGCCACTGGAAACACTTCTATTTTATATTCAGATAATGATGAATATGTAGCACGAAGAAATGGTTATAATGGAAATCCCGGATTAGTAGTTTATATTAACAACTCAACTGCTTGGCAAGAAAGATGGATTCAGACTAATTGGGCGAATACTCAAATCAAAGATTTTACTGGAAATTCAACTTGGTACCCAACTACACAAGCAGATAAATGGGTGAAAATTCAATGTCCGCCAAAAGGATATTCAGTTTGGTCTATTAATCAATAATTCTCCAAAACTATAATTTAAAGACTGTTTTAAAAAAACAGTCTTTTTTTTGCTTAAAAGTTTCTATTTATAAAGTAATGACTTCTAAATTATAGAAGTGAATATTTTTATTAAGCCGTAATTAATAGTACTTTTGCAAACCTATTTATACAAAATATGAGCTTTTTAAAAGAAATACAACGCAGAAGAACATTCGGAATTATATCGCATCCCGATGCCGGTAAAACAACTTTAACTGAAAAATTACTGTTGTTTGGAGGTGCAATTCAGGAAGCTGGTGCGGTAAAAAATAATAAAATAAAAAAGGGAGCAACGAGTGATTTCATGGAAATCGAACGCCAAAGAGGTATTTCAGTTTCTACATCCGTACTTGCTTTTAATTATAAAGACAAAAAAATCAACATTCTTGATACACCTGGACACAAGGATTTTGCCGAAGATACATTTAGAACTTTAACTGCTGTAGACAGTGTTATTGTCGTTATTGACGTTGCAAAAGGGGTTGAGGAACAAACTGAAAAGCTTGTTGCAGTTTGTAGAATGAGAAACATTCCGATGATTGTTTTCATCAATAAATTAGACCGTGAAGGAAAAGATGCTTTTGACTTAATGGATGAAGTTGAACAGAAATTAGGTTTAACAGTTACGCCTCTAAGTTTCCCTATAGGAATGGGTTATGATTTCCAGGGAATTTATAATTTATGGGAAGAGAACATCAATCTTTTTAGCGGAGACAGCCGTAAAAATATTGAAGAAACAATTGCTTTTTCTGATGTTCAAAACAATCCCGAATTAGATAAAATTATTGGTCAAAAAGCAGCCGAAAAACTTCGTGAAGAATTAGAATTGATTGATGAAGTTTATCCAAAATTTGAACGTCAGGATTATTTAGATGGAAAAATTCAGCCTGTATTTTTTGGATCAGCTTTAAATAATTTTGGAGTTCGTGAATTGTTAGATTGTTTTGTTACTATCGCTCCTTCTCCAAGACCAAAAGATTCAGAAACTCGTTTAGTTGATCCAAAAGAAGAAAAAATGACCGGTTTTGTATTTAAAATCCATGCTAATATGGATCCAAAACACCGAGATCGTTTGGCTTTTATTAAAATTGTTTCAGGTACTTTCGAAAGAAACAAACCTTACTATCATGTTCGTCAAAAGAAAAATTTAAAATTCTCCAGTCCGAATGCATTCTTTGCAGAGAAAAAAGAGATTGTAGACATTTCATATCCAGGAGATATTGTAGGTTTACACGATACAGGGAATTTTAAAATTGGAGATACTTTAACAGAAGGAGAAATAATGAGTTTCAAAGGAATTCCAAGTTTCTCTCCTGAACACTTTAGATACATTAACAACGCTGACCCAATGAAAGCCAAGCAATTGGACAAAGGTGTAGATCAGTTGATGGATGAAGGTGTTGCTCAGTTATTTACTTTAGAGATGAACAATCGTAAGGTTATCGGAACAGTTGGAGCACTTCAATATGAGGTAATTCAATATCGTTTAGAACATGAGTACGGAGCAAAATGTACTTATGAAAACTTCCCAGTTCATAAAGCTTGTTGGGTAAAACCTGACGATGCGAAAAATGACGAGTTTAAAGAATTTAAAAGAATCAAACAAAAATTCTTAGCACACGATAAGTATGGCCAATTGGTATTCTTAGCTGATTCTGACTTTACAATTCAAATGACTCAAAATAAATATCCAAGTGTGAAATTATTTTTCACTTCTGAATTTGATTAAATTCTTCAAAATAATATCATAAAAAAAGCGCTAATTATACAATTAGCGCTTTTTTTTAATTTGAATTAAACCAACCTTACTAAGTCATTATATTCCAAAAAATAATTTTTTTCTATTAGGAACTACTAATTTATAATAATGTCATCTAGCAAGGAAATTTAGTCGATGAAAGTAAAATTAAATCGGTTAAACTGCATTTAATTTTAGATTTCAAGCAAAAAAAAAGCCCCATTACTGGGGCTTTTCTAATTTATGCTTGTCCTGCCGGACCAAAATTAAGCGGAATTGGTGCTTGTTCAGTGTCTTTAATTTCGCCATGAGCGACTTCAAAACGATGAATATTTTCACCTATAGCCTTCAATAATCTTTTAGCATGTTGTGGTGTCAGGACAATTCTTGACTTTACCTTGGCTTTAGGAATACCTGGCATAATGCTCACAAAATCTAAAACAAACTCTGATGATGAGTGATTGATAATTGCAAGATTAGAATAAATTCCTTCTGCAATGGTCTCATCCAACTCGATATTAATTTGCTCTTGTTGTTGTTTCGGATTACTCATAGTTTCCTAATTAATAAATATATTCTTCTTTATTTGCCATCATTTCATTGTAATCGTCTTTAGATCCTACGATAGTATTATCGTATTCTCTCATACCAGTTCCTGCAGGAATTCTGTGTCCAACAATTACATTTTCTTTTAATCCTTCTAAATCATCTACTTTACCAGCTACAGCAGCTTCGTTAAGTACTTTTGTTGTTTCTTGGAAAGAAGCAGCAGAGATGAATGATTTAGTTTGTAGCGAAGCTCTTGTAATACCTTGTAAAACTGGTGTTGCAGTTGCAGTAATTACGTCTCTGGCTACAACCAGATTTTTATCATTTCGTTTAAGCAATGAGTTTTCATCACGTAAGTCACGAGGTGTAATAATTTGACCTGGTTTCAATACAGCAGAATCTCCAGCGTCTTCAACTACTTTCATACCATATAATTTATCGTTTTGAACGATGAAATCTTTAGTGTGAATCAATTGATCTTCTAGGAATAGTGTATCTCCTGGATCTTGAACTCTTACTTTACGCATCATTTGACGAATAACTACCTCAAAGTGCTTGTCATTAATTTTTACCCCTTGTAGACGGTATACCTCTTGAATTTCATTTACCAAGTACTGTTGAACAGCAGCCGGACCTTGAATTCTTAAGATGTCATCTGGTGTAATTGCACCGTCAGACAATGGCACTCCTGCTCTTACGAAGTCATTTTCCTGTACTAAGATTTGGCTAGAAAGTTTAACTAAATACTTTTTAATCTCACCAAATTTAGATTCGATAACAATTTCACGGTTACCTCTTTTGATTTTTCCAAAAGAAACAACACCGTCAATTTCAGAAACAACTGCTGGGTTTGAAGGGTTACGAGCCTCAAGCAACTCAGTAATTCTTGGTAAACCTCCCGTGATATCGCCTGCTTTAGAAGAACGACGTGGGATTTTAACCAATACTTTACCTGCTTTAATTTTCTCACCGTTCTCAACCATAAGGTGTGCTCCTACTGGTAAGTTATACGAACGAATCAATTCACCTTCTTTACCGTAAACCAATAAAGTTGGAATTAATTTTTTATTTCTGGCTTCAGAAATTACTTTTTCCTGGAATCCTGTTTGCTCATCGATTTCAACCATGAACGATTGTCCTTGCTCTAAATCCTCGTAAGCAATTTTACCAGTAAATTCAGAAACAATTACACCATTATATGGATCCCACTTACAGATCACAGATCCTTTAGTAACTGATTCACCATCCTTAACAAAAATACTAGATCCGTAAGGAATATTGTGTGTATTTAAAACGATTCCAGTTTTCTCGTCAACTAATTTCAATTCCGTTGAACGTGATACTACGATATCAACCGCATTACCTTCACTATCCTCACCTTTAACAGTTTTTAAATCTTCAATCTCAAGTCTACCGTTGAATCTTGTAACAATACTAGATTCTTCAGAAATACCTCCAGCAACCCCTCCAACGTGGAACGTACGAAGTGTCAACTGTGTACCTGGCTCTCCAATAGATTGAGCTGCAATAACTCCAACAGCTTCACCTCTTTGTGTCATTTTACCAGTAGCTAAGTTTCTACCGTAACATTTAGCACAAATACCTTTTAAAGCCTCACAAGTTAATGGAGATCTAACCTCTACTTTTTCAATTGGAGAAGCTTCGATAGTTCTCATAATTGCTTCAGTAATTTGTTGTCCAGATTGAACCATTACTTCATTAGTAAGTGGATTTATAACATCTTGCAATGCAACACGCCCTAAAATTCTTTCTCCTAATGATTCAACGATTTCCTCATTTTTCTTCAAAGCAGAAACTTCAACACCTCTTAAAGTTCCACAATCTTCGATGTTAACAATAACATCTTGTGATACGTCATGAAGTCTTCTTGTCAAGTATCCGGCATCGGCAGTTTTAAGAGCCGTATCCGCAAGTCCTTTACGAGCACCGTGAGTAGAAATGAAATACTCAAGGATCGAAAGACCTTCCTTAAAGTTAGAAAGAATCGGGTTTTCAATAATTTCTCCACCACCAGCAGTAGATTTTTTAGGCTTAGCCATCAAACCACGCATACCAGTTAACTGACGAATCTGTTCCTTAGAACCCCTCGCCCCAGAGTCAAGCATCATATATACAGAGTTGAAACCTTGTTGGTCTTCTCTAATATTTTTCATTGCTAACTCAGTTAATTGAGCATTTGCTGAAGTCCATACGTCAATAACTTGGTTGTAACGTTCGTTATTTGTAATAAGACCCATGTTATAATTCACAGAAATACCTTCAACTTGCTCTCTGGCATCTGCAATTAATTTTGTTTTTTGTTCTGGAATTCTAATATCCCCAAGAGAGAAAGATAAACCTCCTCTAAATGCGAATTTATAACCCATATCTTTCATATTATCCAAGAAAGCCGCAGTCGTAGGTACATCAGTCACACTTAAAATGTGTCCGATAATATCTCTAAGGTTTTTCTTAGTTAATACATCATTGATGTATCCAGCTGCTTCAGGTACTACTTCGTTAAATAATACACGTCCTGCAGTTGTTTGAATGATTTTGTACACTAATTCTCCAGCGTCATTAAAATCTTTTGCTCTAATTTTCACACGAGCGTTCAATTCTAATCTTCCTTCGTTTAATGCAATGTTTACTTCTTCAGCAGAATAGAACGTTAAGTCTTGACCTAAAATTACATGTTCTGGAGTTGAGATACGTTCTTTGGTCATATAATATAGACCCAAGACCATATCCTGAGAAGGTACAGTAATTGGAGCACCATTTGCAGGGTTAAGAATATTGTGAGAAGCCAACATTAATAATTGCGCCTCTAAAATAGCCTCTGGTCCTAATGGCAAGTGAACTGCCATCTGATCCCCATCAAAATCGGCGTTGAAAGCCGTACATACTAATGGGTGCAATTGGATCGCTTTTCCTTCAATTAATTTTGGTTGAAAAGCTTGAATACCAAGTCTGTGTAACGTAGGAGCACGGTTAAGCAATACTGGATGTCCTTTAATTACATTTTCAAGGATATCCCAAACTACAGGCTCTTTTTTGTCTATAATTTTCTTAGCAGATTTTACTGTTTTAACAATACCTCTTTCAATCAATTTACGGATAACGAAAGGTTTGTATAATTCAGATGCCATATCTTTTGGCAATCCACATTCGAATAATTTTAATTCAGGACCAACAACAATTACCGAACGAGCAGAATAATCCACACGTTTTCCAAGTAAGTTTTGACGGAAACGTCCTTGCTTACCTTTTAAGGAATCAGATAATGATTTTAATGGTCTGTTAGATTCTGTTTTAACAGCAGAAGCTTTACGAGTATTATCAAATAATGAATCTACAGATTCTTGTAACATACGTTTTTCGTTTCTTAAGATAACTTCTGGAGCTTTAATCTCCATTAATCTTTTCAAACGGTTATTACGGATGATTACACGACGGTATAAATCATTCAAATCTGAAGTTGCAAAACGACCTCCATCAAGTGGCACAAGCGGACGTAATTCTGGTGGAATAACAGGAACCACTTTCATGATCATCCACTCAGGACGGTTTTCGCGGTTTAAGTTAGACTCACGGAAAGACTCAACAACTTGTAATCTTTTTAAAGCTTCAGTTTTACGTTGTTTAGATGTTTCGTTGTTAGCGCTGTGTCTTAATTCATAAGATAAAGCATCTAAGTCAATACGAGCTAATAAATCCATAATACATTCTGCTCCCATTTTGGCAACAAATTTATTAGGATCCATATCATCTAAATATTGATTTTCTTGTGGAAGAGTATCTAAAATATTCAAATATTCCTCTTCAGTTAAGAAATCTAATCTTTGTAATGATTCTCCATCTGCATTTTTAGCAATACCAGCTTGGATTACTACGTATCTTTCGTAGTAAATAATCATATCTAATTTCTTAGATGGAAGACCAAGGATATAACCAATTTTGTTTGGAAGAGAACGGAAATACCAGATGTGAGCAATTGGCACAACAAGGTTGATGTGTCCTACTCTGTCACGACGTACTTTTTTCTCCGTAACTTCAACACCACAACGGTCACAGATAATGCCTTTGTAACGAATTCTTTTATATTTTCCACAAGCACACTCAAAATCCTTAACAGGTCCGAAGATTCTTTCGCAGAAAAGTCCGTCACGCTCTGGTTTGTGAGTTCTGTAGTTGATAGTTTCCGGTTTCAACACCTCTCCTCTTGATTCTTTCAAGATAGATTCTGGTGAAGCCAATCCAATTGAGATTTTATTAAATCTTTTAACTGGATTTTTATCCTTATTATTATTTCTATTATTCATCATAGTTTTTACTATTGATTTATTTGCAATTAAAAAATTGATTCTTGTTTAAGTCGAAAGTTTGAAAGTCGAAAGTCGAAAGTCGATTGGACTTTATAAACTTTAAGACATTTGACTTTTGACTATAACTACCTCGGGTTACTTCTCTAAACTTCAAACCTTAATTATTTTGAAGTGCTAATTATAAAACGCTTAGGGTTTATATAAAAAATCGGAACGGGTTACGGGTATAAATCCTAAAAACTTCTATAAATGAGTAATCAGCCCCGATAAAAATCGGGACTGACAACTGCCTAATACTTATTATTCTTCTAAACGAATGTCAAGTCCAAGACCTTTCAATTCATGCATCAATACATTAAATGATTCAGGTAATCCTGGCTCTGGCATAGACTCACCCTTAACGATAGCCTCGTAAGTTTTAGCTCTACCAATAACGTCATCCGATTTAACTGTCAAGATTTCACGTAGTGTACTTGATGCTCCATAAGCCTCAAGAGCCCAAACCTCCATCTCTCCAAAACGCTGACCTCCAAATTGAGCTTTACCTCCAAGTGGTTGTTGAGTGATCAACGAGTATGGTCCGATAGAACGTGCGTGCATCTTATCATCAACCATGTGTCCTAATTTAAGCATGTAAATTACACCAACAGTTGCTGCTTGATGGAAACGCTCTCCAGTACCACCATCATAAAG
Organism: Flavobacterium sp. LC2016-12; assembly: GCF_015351595.1. Lineage (GTDB taxonomy): Bacteria > Bacteroidota > Bacteroidia > Flavobacteriales > Flavobacteriaceae > Flavobacterium. The sequence goes on from NZ_JADKPT010000016.1 coordinate 61,382, forward strand.
GTGCGTATGTCCGAAACGTGGCACTCCAGCTTCATCAGTTAATTCATTAATTTGATCTAAAGAAGCACCGTCAAAAATTGGAGTAGCAAATTTTCTACCCAAGTTCATACCAGCCCATCCAAGAACAGTCTCATAAATCTGACCAATGTTCATACGTGAAGGTACCCCAAGTGGATTCAATACGATATCTACTGGTGTTCCGTCTTCAAGGAAAGGCATATCTTCATGACGAACGATTCTTGCAACAATACCTTTGTTACCGTGACGTCCAGCCATTTTATCCCCTACTTTCAGTTTACGTTTTTTAGCGATATATATTTTCGCTAATTTCAAGATTCCAGATGGTAATTCATCTCCAACTGTAATAGTGAATTTTTCTCTTCTTAAAGATCCTTGTAAGTCGTTCAGCTTAATTTTATAGTTATGAATTAAATCATTAACCATTTTATTTGTAGCATCATCAGCAACCCATTGACCTTTGCTTAAGTGAGCAAAATCTTCTACTGCGTAAAGCATTTTTTGAGTATATTTTTTACCTTTTGGTAAAACTTCTTCCCCCAAATCGTTCATCACACCTTGAGATGTTTTTCCGTTAACGATCAAGAATAATTTTTCAACTAATCTGTCTTTTAATTCAACAAATTTAGTTTCAAACTCCATTTCTAAAGCGCCTAAAGCATCTTTATCCTGAGTACGTTTACGCTTATCTTTTACGGCTCTTGCAAATAATTTTTTGTCAAGAACTACACCGTGCAAAGATGGAGAAGCTTTTAATGAAGCATCTTTTACATCACCTGCTTTATCCCCGAAGATTGCACGAAGCAATTTCTCTTCAGGAGTAGGATCTGATTCTCCTTTTGGTGTAATTTTTCCGATCAAAATGTCGCCAGGTTTAACCTCTGCTCCAATTCTGATCATACCGTTTTCATCTAAATCTTTAGTAGCTTCTTCAGAAACGTTAGGAATATCGTTTGTTAACTCCTCATTTCCTAACTTAGTATCTCTAACCTCTAATGAATAATCATCAACGTGGATAGAAGTAAAAATATCATCACGAACTACTTTTTCAGAAATTACAATCGCATCCTCGAAGTTATACCCTTTCCATGGCATGAACGCAACTTTTAAGTTTCTACCTAAAGCTAATTCACCATTTTGAGTAGCATATCCTTCTGATAATACTTGTCCAAGAACAACTCTGTCACCTTTTCTTACGATTGGTTTCAAGTTGATACTTGTACCTTGATTGGTTTTTCTAAATTTAATTAAGTTGTATGTTTTTTCATCAGCATCAAAACTTACCATTCTTTCATCTTCAGTACGGTCGTATTTGATAGTAATGATGTTAGCATCAACATATTCAACAGTTCCATCTCCTTCAGCATTAATCAATACTCTAGAATCTGAAGCTACCTGACGCTCTAAACCTGTACCAACAATCGGAGCTTCAGGACGGATCAAAGGAACTGCCTGACGCATCATGTTAGATCCCATCAAGGCTCTATTCGCATCATCATGTTCCAAGAAAGGAATTAATGAAGCCGAAATCGAAGCAATCTGGTTAGGAGCAACGTCTGTATAATGCACTGCTGATGGCTCAACAACAGGGAAGTCACCTTCCTCACGAGCAATAACATTGCTAGCTGTAATTTTACCTGAAGCATCCATTTCAATGTTTGCCTGAGCAATCATTTTTCCTTCTTCTTCTTCAGCACTTAAGTAAATTGGAGTACTTTCTAAATCAACTACACCATTAGTTACTTTACGGTAAGGAGTTTCGATGAAACCCATTCCGTTTACTTTTGCATAAACACCAAGAGATGAAATCAAACCAATGTTTGGTCCCTCTGGAGTTTCAATCGGACATAAACGACCATAGTGTGTATAGTGAACGTCACGAACCTCAAAACCAGCTCTCTCTCTCGAAAGTCCACCAGGTCCAAGTGCAGAAAGTCTTCTTTTGTGTGTAATCTCAGCTAATGGATTCGTTTGATCCATAAATTGAGATAACTGGTTAGTACCAAAGAAAGAGTTGATAACTGATGATAATGTTTTAGCATTAATCAAATCAATTGGTGTAAACACCTCGTTATCTCTAACGTTCATTCTCTCACGAATAGTTCTAGCCATACGTGCTAAACCAACACCGAATTGTTGAGACAATTGTTCTCCAACTGTTCTAACACGACGGTTTGATAAGTGATCAATATCATCAATCTCTGCTTTAGAGTTGATTAACTCAATCAAATATTTTACAATGGTAATGATATCTTCTTTGGTAAGCACTTGCTTTTCCATAGGGATATCTAAACCAAGTTTTTTGTTCATTCTGTAACGACCAACTTCACCTAAGTTATAACGTTGATCAGAGAAGAACAATTTATCTATAATACCACGAGCAGTTTCTTCATCAGGCGGTTCTGCATTACGCAATTGTCTGTAGATATGCTCAACAGCTTCTTTTTCAGAGTTTGTTGGATCTTTTTGTAACGTATTGTGGATAATAGCATAATCTGCTTGATTATTATCCTCTTTGTGTAACAAAATAGATTTTACATTAGAATCGATGATTTCTTCAACATTATCTTTGTCGATAATAGTATCTCTATCAAGGATAATTTCGTTACGTTCGATAGAAACTACCTCACCGGTATCTTCATCAACGAAATCCTCGTGCCATGTGTTCAATACACGTGCAGCAAGTCTTCTTCCAATGTATTTCTTAATACCCGTTTTAGAAACTTTAATTTCTTCAGCTAAGTCAAAAATCTCAAGGATATCCTTGTCTCTTTCGAACCCAATTGCACGGAATAAAGTTGTAACAGGTAATTTTTTCTTTCTATCGATATAAGCGTACATTACACTATTGATATCTGTAGAAAATTCTATCCAAGAACCTTTAAAAGGAATTACTCTGGCAGAATAAAGTTTTGTACCATTTGCATGGAATGATTGACCAAAGAAAACACCAGGAGAACGGTGTAGTTGAGATACTACTACACGCTCAGCACCATTGATTACAAAAGTACCGCTTGGAGTCATATAAGGTATTGTTCCAAGATAAACATCTTGTACAATAGTTTCAAAATCTTCGTGTTCTGGATCTGTACAGTATAGTTTTAACCTAGCTTTTAAAGGCACACTATAAGTAAGACCTCTCTCTATACATTCTTGAATTGTATAACGTGGCGGATCAACAAAATAATCTAGGAACTCCAATACAAAGTTGTTTCTTGTATCTGTGATTGGAAAGTTTTCCATGAAGGTGTTGTATAACCCTTCGTTGCCTCTTTCGTCAGATTTCGTTTCTAATTGAAAGAAATCTTTAAAAGATTTAACCTGAACATCTAGGAAATCCGGATAGTCAGGGATATTTTTTGTAGAGGCAAAATTCAATCTTTCAGTCTGATTTGTTATCATCAATGGACAAAATTTTGATTAAAAAAAAGTAATTTTTTGTGTAAACACACACTGTTTAATCTATACTTTCTTATTATAATCAATACATCTTTAAAAATAAACTAGTAAGAATTCAGTTCAATTTTTTTTCTTCGTATTGATCAAAAACTTTTTCGTATTTTAAACTATTTGAATAATAAAACTTGATATATTTTATTATACGAAAAATGGTTTAGGCCATTGAGTTAACTCAAGACCTAAACCTAGTTCTTAAAACTGAGTTGAATTATTTAAGCTCAACTACAGCTCCAGCTTCTTCTAATGATTTTTTAAGACCTTCAGCCTCTTCTTTAGAAACACCTTCTTTAACGTTACTTGGAGCACCGTCAACTACATCTTTAGCTTCTTTCAAACCTAAACCTGTAAGTTCTTTAACTAATTTTACAACTGCTAATTTAGAAGCTCCAGCTTCTTTTAATACAACTGTAAATTCAGTTTGTGCTTCTTCAGCAGCACCTTCTCCACCACCAGCAGCAACTACTACAGCTGCAGCAGCAGGCTCGATACCATACTCGTCTTTTAATATTGTTGCTAATTCGTTAACTTCTTTAACTGTTAAGTTAACTAATTGTTCTGCGAATTGTTTCAAATCTGCCATTTTTTCTATCGTTTAAAATGATTTGTAAAATATAATTTATTTATTGTGCGCTAATTAAGCAACAAGGAATAATCCTTGTTTTGAATTATTATGCTTCAGCTTCTTCTTCGCTACCAGCGAATTTGTTTTGTAAAGCAGAAATAATTCTTTGTGCTGGTGATTGCAATAATCCAATAAGTTCTCCAAGAAGTTCTTCTTTAGATTTAATAGTTGCTAATGCATCTAATTGATCATCTCCAATATAAATTTCAGAATTAATATAAGCTCCTTTTAATACAGGTTTAGCTGATTTTTTTCTGAAATCTTTAATTATTTTTCCAGGTGCATTTGCAACATCTGAAATAAATATAGCACTATTACCAGTCAATACTGAAGGTAAATCACCATAGTCATTAGCAGAAGCTTCCATTGCTTTTGCAAGCAAAGTGTTTTTTACAACCTCTAATTTTATACCTGCTTTAAAGCAAGCTCTTCTCAAGTTTGAAGTTGTTTCTGCATTTAATCCAGAAATATCAGATACATAAATAATATTTGTACCAGCTAACTGTGCAGTTAAATCTTCAATCGCGATTGATTTTTCTTCTCTAGTCATACTAAAAATTATTAACTACCAATTATACTGCTTTAGGGTCCAATGCAATTGCAGGACTCATAGTGCTTGTAAGGTGAATACCTTTAATGTAGGTACCTTTAGCAGCAGTTGGTTTAAGTTTGATTAATGTTTGAATAATTTCGTGTGCATTGTCATAAATTTGTTCAGCTCCAAAAGAAACTTTACCAATTCCTGCATGTACGATACCAGTTTTATCAACTTTAAAGTCAATTTTACCAGCTTTTACCTCTTGAACAGCTTTTGCAACATCCATAGTTACAGTACCTGTTTTAGGGTTTGGCATTAAACCTCTAGGTCCTAAAATACGACCTAATGGACCTAATTTACCCATAACAGCTGGCATAGTGATGATAACATCAACATCTGTCCAACCATCTTTAATTTTTTGTAAATAATCGTCAAGACCTACATAATCAGCTCCAGCTTCTTTAGCTTCCGCTTCTTTATCTGGAGTAACCAATGCTAATACTTTAACGTCTTTACCAGTTCCGTGAGGTAATGTAACTACACCTCTAACCATTTGATTCGCTTTTCTTGGATCTACACCCAAACGAACTGCGATATCAACAGACTCATCAAATTTTGCAGAAGCTATAACTTTAATCAATGCAGCTGCATCTTTTAAAGAGTATAGTTTGTTCTTTTCAATTTTTGAAGCAGCCTCTTTTTGCTTTTTTGTTAATTTTGCCATTTCTTTCTCTTAATTAAAAAGGAGCATCTCCTGATACAGTTATACCCATAGATCTAGCAGTTCCAGCGATCATGCTCATTGCAGATTCGATTGTGAATGCATTTAAATCTACCATTTTATCTTCAGCAATTGCTTTGATAACGTCCCAAGTAACACTAGCTACTTTTTTACGATTTGGTTCACCTGATCCAGACTTTAGCTTTGCAGCTTCCAATAATTGGACAGCAGCTGGAGGAGTCTTAACAACAAAATCAAATGATTTGTCTTTATACACAGTAATTTGTACTGGGCATATTTTGCCAGGTTTATCTTGTGTTCTAGCATTGAACTGCTTACAGAACTCCATGATATTAACCCCAGCAGCTCCTAAAGCAGGTCCGACCGGTGGCGACGGATTCGCAGCACCTCCCTTAACTTGTAGTTTAACTACCTTACTAATTTCTTTAGCCATTTTTTAAAAAATTTAACACCACAATTATTGGAAGCAATTGTAGTGGTTATTATAGATGTAACAAAAATTATACTTTTTCAACTTGCATAAAACTTAACTCCAATGGTGTTTTTCTTCCGAAAATCTTAACCATAACTTCAAGTTTACGCTTTTCTTCATTGATTTTTTCAACCGTTCCGTTAAATCCGTTAAAAGGACCATCGATCACTTTAACAGTTTCTCCTAAGTTGAATGGAATAGCACGAGTATCTGTATTAACAGCTAACTCATCTACTTTACCTAACATACGATTTACTTCAGATAATCTTAAAGGAACAGGTTCTCCTCCTTTAATCTCTCCCAAGAAACCAATTACACTTGTAATAGACTTAATAATATGAGGTATCTCACCAATTAAATTGGCTTCGATCATAACATATCCAGGGAAATAAACTTTATCCTTAGACATTTTTTTTCCTTCTTTTACAGTAACTACTTTTTCTGTAGGCACTAAAACTTGGGAAACGTAATCACCCATACCTAGTCTGGCAATCTCAGTTTCGATGTAAGCTTTGACTTTATTCTCTTGTCCACTTACAGCTCTAACTACGTACCATTTTTTCACATTATTATCTGCCATCACAAAAAAATTATCCTTTTAACCAGTTAAAAAATCCAGCCAAAGCTTTTGCAAAAAATTCGTCTACTCCCCATGTTGCCAAAGCGAATAGAATCGAAAATACAGCCACAACAATTGTCAATTTTTGAACCTCAGCCCAAGCTGGCCAAGTAACATTTGACTTTAACTCTTCGAAAGCCTCTGATAAATAATTAGTAACTTTTGTCATTTGATATATTTTATATTGCACGGGCGGAGGGATTCGAACCCCCATCAACGGTTTTGGAGACCGCTATTCTACCCTTGAACTACGCCCGTAATTAAAAGCCAGTGATTTCGGTTAAGAAAATCAACTGGCTTTTTATAATATTTATAGGATTATCCTACGATTTCAGTAACCTGACCTGCACCTACAGTTCTACCACCTTCACGGATAGCGAAACGTAAACCTACACTCATAGCGATTGGGCTTAATAAAGATACATTGATAGTTAAGTTATCTCCTGGCATTACCATCTCTACTCCTTCTGGTAAAGTAATAACTCCTGTTACGTCAGTTGTACGCACGTAGAACTGTGGACGGTAGTTATTATGGAATGGAGTATGACGTCCACCTTCTTCTTTTTTCAAGATATAAACCTCAGCTTTGAAAGTAGCGTGTGGTTTTACTGATCCTGGCTTAATGATAACCATTCCTCTTTTGATAGATTCTTTATCAATACCTCTTAACAATAAACCTACGTTATCTCCAGCTTCACCTCTATCAAGGATTTTACGGAACATCTCAACTCCTGTAATAGTAGAAGTCAATTTATCAGCTCCCATACCAATGATTTCAACTGGATCTCCTGTATTAGCAATACCTGTTTCGATACGACCTGTAGCAACAGTTCCACGACCAGTAATTGTAAATACATCTTCAACCGGCATCAAGAATGGTTTAGCAACGTCACGCACTGGCTCTTCGATCCAAGCATCAACAGCTTCCATTAATTCAATGATTTTTGGTACCCAAGCAGGATCATTATTCAATCCTCCTAAAGCAGAACCTTGAACAACAGGACCATTATCTCCATCATATTCGTAGAAAGATAATAAATCTCTAATTTCCATTTCAACAAGCTCTAACAATTCAGCATCATCAACCATATCCACTTTGTTCATGAAAACAACGATTCTTGGAATACCAACCTGACGACCTAAAAGGATGTGCTCACGAGTTTGTGGCATTGGACCATCTGTAGCAGCAACTACTAAGATAGCTCCGTCCATTTGAGCAGCACCAGTAACCATGTTCTTTACGTAATCCGCGTGACCTGGACAGTCAACGTGAGCGTAGTGACGGTTAGCTGTTTCATACTCTACGTGTGATGTATTAATAGTAATACCTCTTTCTTTCTCCTCTGGAGCGTTATCGATTTGATCAAACGATTTTGCTTGACAGTAACCTGCATCAGACAATACTTTTGTAATTGCAGCAGTTAATGTAGTTTTTCCGTGATCCACGTGTCCAATTGTACCTATGTTTAAGTGCGGTTTGGAACGATTAAAATTCTCCTTTGCCATTTTACTTAATTTTTAATCTTAGTTATATATTAATTTTCAATTTCCTACTTACTTGAGCCAACTACGGGAATTGAACCCGTGACCTCTTCCTTACCAAGGAAGCACTCTACCCCTGAGCTAAGTCGGCAGAGAGTTCTGATTTTAGATTTTTGAATTTAGATTTCAGATTTTACAAATCCTAAACCTACAATCCGAAATCTTAACTTCTTTTTTTTTGTGGGGAGAGCAGGATTCGAACCTGCGAAGTTCACACAGCAGATTTACAGTCTGCCCTCGTTGGCCGCTTGAGTATCTCCCCTTTATCTTATCAATAATTGCATGAACAATTTCAAATCGCATTTGAAATATTTAGAGCCGGCGGAGGGACTCGAACCCACGACCTGCTGATTACAAATCAGCTGCTCTAGCCAACTGAGCTACGCTGGCAATATCAATAAAAAAGTCCGCTATTTCTAACGGACTGCAAATGTAGCTATTTTATCTTTGTATCAAAACATTTTTTGAAAAAAATTTTCAATTATGTTCAATTATACATGTGCTCTTATTTTTTCTTTCCTTTTTACTAGTAAACGCTCTAAAGATTCTGCCGAAAGTTCAACTGCCTCTTCAAATGTCTTACACTGCTTTTTAACCAAAAAATCATCTCCAGGAACATTAATCTTTATCTCAACAGCTTTATTCTCTTTATCACTTGTTCTTTCAACTTTTAAAAAAACATCAGCCGAGACAACTCGATCGTAATACTTTTCCAACTTATCCATTCTCTCTTGAATAAAATCCACCAACTTTCGGTCAACAGTAAAGTTAACTGCATGAACATCTACCTTCATAATATTAATTTTATGGTTAAACATTAGAAGTATTATTTATTTCTAGGATGAGCATCCCCGTATACTTTTTTAAGCTCCGCTAAACTATTATGAGTATAAACTTGCGTAGATGCCAAACTCGAATGTCCTAATAACTCCTTAACTGAATTTAAATCTGCCCCGTTATTTAGCAAATGAGTCGCAAAAGTATGCCGAAGCACATGTGGACTTTTTTTCACCTTTTCAGAGACTCTACTAAAGTAAGAATTAATTAATCGATACACAAAAGATTCACTTAATTTTAATCCTTTTTTTGAAATAAAAAAATAATCCGCATCTACAATATTTTCAACCGAATCCCGCTCATTAAGATACAACTTAAACTGATCAGCAATAATCGGCAAAAGAGGAATAATTCGTTCCTTATTACGCTTACCCAAAACCTTTATCACATTCGAAGCCAAATCCACATTACAAATCATTAAATGAATTAATTCCGCACGCCTCATTCCAGTTGCATAAAACATATCCACAATGAGCTTGTCACGAACCTCTTCAAAACCAACAGGAATTCCCATCTGCCCAATCAAATCAGAAAGCTCTTTTTCAGAAAATGGAATTTGAATAATTTTAGGAGTCTTCAAAGCTTTATGCTTCAACATCGGACTCACCTCTATTTGTTTCGTTTTTAAAAGAAATTTATAAAACGCCTTCAACGAAGCCATTTTCCTATTCACGGAAACATTTGAAATATCCTGATCTACCAAAGAAACGATCCAACTCCTAATTTGGCTGTAATTTACTTTCTCAATATTTTCCTGTTCAAAATTCTCCTTATTATAAGCCTCAAAAAAAGCAATATCATTCAAATAAGCATTAACCGTATGTGGCGAATATTTTTTCTCCAACTGAAGATAATCACGAAATGCATCTTTATTAGACTTCATTACAATATTTTTTTTTAACTCAGATTACACCTTATATATACATCATCTCAAAATTAAGCATAAAAAAACCGTTAGTATCAAAAATTTGACACTAACGGTAATTATTTGTGAAAAGCTAACACTAACTTTCTAAACCATCTCTCATGTTTTGAATGTAAGCCGCTTTTTGAATTTGAGCTCTTTTGATAACAGAAGGCTTAATAAAAGCAGTACGTGCTCTTAGTTGACGAACAGTTCCTGTTTTATCAAATTTTCTTTTATAGCGCTTTAATGCTCTATCGATATTTTCTCCGTCTTTAATTGGTATAATTAACATAATATAGACACCTCCTCTCGTTAAGGGTGCAAAAGTATATATTAATTTTGGATTACCAATGATAAATCTTGATTTATTTTAGAGAAAAAAAGAACAAAAAATAAAGAGATAGATTATAGCTCAAATTCTTTATTCTTTATTCTTTATTCTTTATTCTTTATTCTTTATTCTTTATTCTTTATTCTTTATTCTTTATTCTTTCAACAAATTTCTAGATATAACTAACTTTTGAATTTCAGTAGTTCCTTCTCCAATTGTACATAATTTAGAATCCCTGTAAAACTTCTCTACCGGAAAATCTTTTGTATAACCATAACCACCATGAATCTGCACCGCTTCATTAGCTATTTTCACACAAGCTTCTGATGCATACATCTTAGCCATCGCACCTAGTGTGGTTACAGGTTTATGTTGTTGTTTCAAAAAAGCCGCTTTGTGAAGTAACAATTCTGAAGCTTCTATCTCAGTAGCCATATCAGCCAATTTAAATGAAATTCCCTGGAAACTACTAATTGGCTGTCCAAACTGATACCTTTCTTTAGAATATTTCAAAGCAGCTTCATAAGCACCTTTTGCAATTCCTAGCGACAAAGCTCCAATTGAAATTCGGCCACCGTCTAATATTTTCATTGCCTGAACAAATCCCTGACCCACTTCACCTAATCTATTTGCATCGGGCACGTGGCAATTATCAAAAACTAACTCAGCAGTTTCACTGGCACGCATTCCTAATTTATTTTCTTTTTTTCCTGAAGTAAATCCTGTCATTCCCTTTTCAAAAACAAACGCAGTCATTCCTTTTGAATCTCCTTTTTCCCCAGTGCGTACAATAACCACTGCAATATCACCTGAAATCGCATGCGTAATAAAGTTCTTAGCTCCATTTACAATCCATGAATCACCATCTTTAACTGCAGTAGTATTCATACCTCCTGCATCAGAACCAGTATTATGTTCTGTTAATCCCCAAGCTCCAATATATTCAGCCGTTGCTAATTTAGGCAACCATTTTTTCTTTTGTTCTTCGTTACCAAAAGTCAAAATATGATTAGTACATAATGAGTTGTGAGCTGCAACTGACAAACCAATTGAAGGATCTACTTTTGATATTTCTTCTACAACGGTAATATATTCATGATATCCTAATCCAGATCCTCCATATTCTTCAGGCACTAAAACTCCCATAAAACCCATTTCTCCCAATTTTTTAAAAAGCGGAACTGGAAAAATTTGCGCTTCATCCCATTCCATTATATTAGGTCTAATGTTTTTTTCGGCAAAATCCTTAATAGAATCTGCAATCATTGACTGTGTTTCGTTGTAATCAAAATTCATTGTTGGCTGTTTTTTTTTTAGAACTCCAAATATAAACTAATTATTTTTGCTTTTTCAACAGGAAAACCTTTAATTTTTGACAAATCCTCAATATTTTTAAAATTTCCGTTCATACTTCTATAAGTTACTATTTGTTTAGCCAATGCATATCTGAAATAGGAAAACTGAGATAATTCTTTTAAAGAAGCATCATTTATTGCTATTTTTTTTAAACTTGCCGGCACTATTACTTTGAAATGAGCATTCAATTCGACAATAACTTCAGGCGAAAGTCCCCAAATATCATTCATTTGCTCCATAGCAACAAAACACCCTAATACTTCTCTCTGCTTTAATATACGTAAAGATAGAGCTTCACCAATACCATATATTTTAACCAAATCATCGTGAGTTGCCTCATTTATATTTAAAATTACAATCTTTTCCTTTTTCAAATCCGTTTTCCTGATAAATTCTTTTTTTTCTGTTTTGAAATTATTCTCTTTTTGAATCCAGTTGGGAAACTTAAATAAAGGGGAAATATTTTTTAATAAAGAATCGGAAATTTTAGTGACTTGTTGAAACTCCTCCGCAGAGTTCACGAATTTATTTTCATTTCTAAAGGTTAAAAGCCTATCAATTTCCTGAGTAGACATTCCAAGCTTATAGCCTTTATAATCCGTAATGAAATTTGGATTAAAAAGATAGACCTTGGGTTTCTCTTTATCTTTAACCAATTTTAGAGAATCAATTTCTGATTGCAAAGACATCCATTGTTCTTTTTCCGGAAAGGTTTTTTCAGGCAAATTAAAGTCAGCATAAAAATAGACCAATTGCAATAGTATAATGATTGCAAAAAGTAAAAAAATTCCTGTACGTTGCTCTCTTGTAAATTTAAAATATATTGCGAGCGTTTTAAAATTAGTCATTAAAATAAAGTTTTCAATCGTTTTAAAAGATCAAATTAAGTAATAAATCATTAATTTATTAGGAAAAATAGTAAAAATTTTATTCTGTATTAAATTATTCAATCCGCATTAACATTCTAATTAAATTGATGAATTTCAGTACTTAACAGCTGTAAACTGGCTATTTTGCATATTTTTTTGATATTTTATAACTTAAAACAATATAATTGTTTTTATTTTTTATAAAAAACGATACATTTGGAGCTTAATAACAATAAACCAATATAATAGTATGTCAATTTGGAAAACTAAACCTCTTTCGGTATTGCTCGGTGAAGCATCCGAATCTGAAAAAGGACTAAAAAGAACCTTATCTTCACGTTCGCTTGTTGCACTTGGAGTTGGAGCAATTATTGGAGCGGGACTATTTTCGCTAACAGGAATTGCAGCAGCTGATCACGCAGGTCCGGCGGTAACAATTTCTTTTATTTTAGCAGCTGTAGGTTGCGCATTTGCAGGACTTTGTTATGCTGAATTTGCATCAATGATTCCGGTTGCGGGTAGTGCATACACTTACTCTTATGCTACGATGGGTGAATTTATGGCTTGGATTATCGGTTGGGATTTAGTTTTAGAATATGCTTTGGGTGCTGCTACCGTTGGTGTGAGTTGGTCCCGGTATTTACTTGAACTTCTTGCAAAGTACGGAATACATTTACCGCCTGACTTAATTTGCTCACCTTGGGAAACTCTGACACTTAGCAATGGAACTGTAATAAATGGAGGAATTGTAAATTTACCAGCAATATTCATTGTTTCATTACTTTCTTTATTATTAATAAAAGGAACTCAAGAATCGGCTTCATTAAACAATTTCTTAGTTGTTATTAAAGTTGCTGTAGTTATCATTTTTATTGTTTTAGGATGGAAATTTATAGATCCTACAAACTATACTCCTTACATTCCTGAAAATACTGGTGTTTTTGGCCAATTTGGCTGGTCTGGAATTGCCGCCGGAGCTGGTACCGTATTTTTTGCCTTTATTGGTTTTGATGCTGTATCTACAGCTGCTCAAGAAGCTAAAAATCCACAAAAAGGAATGCCAATTGGTATTTTAGGATCATTGATAATCTGTACACTTTTATATGTATTGTTCTCTCACGTTATGACAGGACTTGTACCTTATTATAAATTCGCAGGAGATGCAAAACCTGCTGCAACTGCTTTTGCTGTTACAGGATACGACTTTTTACAAACAGGTTTAATTGTAGCTATTTTAGCTGGTTATACTTCTGTAATGTTAGTAATGCTTATGGGACAAAGCCGTGTTTTCTATACAATGAGTAAAGATGGTTTATTACCTCCTTTCTTCAGTGAAATTCACGCTAAATTCCGTACTCCTTGGAAAACAAACCTTTTCTTTTTAGTATTCGTAAGTTTATTTGCAGGACTTGTTCCTGTAAGTGATCTAGGACACATGGTAAGTATTGGAACTTTATTAGCGTTTGTATTAGTTTGTATTGGCGTAATGGTTATGCGTAAGAAAATGCCAGATGCACCAAGAGCTTTTAGAACTCCATGGGTTCCTTTTGTGCCGGTTGCAGGTATTGTAATCTGTTTAGCATTGATGTATTCATTACCAAATGAAAGCTGGGCTAGACTTGTAGTCTGGATGGCATTAGGTATTGTTATATACTTTGTTTACGGTAAGAAAAACAGTAAATTAAACAATCCGGATAAATAATATTCCAGATTAAAACATAAAAAAGGATCATATAATTTTATATGATCCTTTTTTTATGCTTGAAAATTACTTTTATAAATCAAATACCGAAGTTCGCTTTGCTCTAATTAAATCTTTTAGGCGAATCCAGAATGCTAAGGTCAGATAAATTCCGAAACCTAAACCGGCTGTTACAAATGAAATATAAATAAAAAACAATCGTACACTCGTAACACGCATTCCGAGTTTATCAGCCAAGCGCGATGAAACATGAAATCCATATTTTTCAAAGAAAAATTTAAGTTTTAAAATTGCTGACATTTCTAATTTTAGATTTTAGATTTTAGATTTTAGATTTTAGACAAAAATACAAAATTATCTAATTACCACATTTTCTAAATTATCTAATTCCTCCTAAGTAATTCGACACCAATTGCACATTTCAAACAAGCTTTATTGTTGCAATATTCATTTTTGAGTTCTAATAACGTTTGAGTTTCAAATGCATTTTTTGAAAGAACTCCAAAGCTTTTAAATTTATCTATAATAGCATTTTTTTCAGGAGAAACCTCATTCATAAATATAATGAGATCTTCAGCATTGGACTCTCCTATTTTATTTGAATAAGCAAACTGCAAAGGAATAATGGTATTTACAATCAACAAGTCTATAAACGATTTTGATAAAGGTTTTGACTTCTTCGGACTCTCTTTATCAAACTGATAATGATTTTCCCAGTATAAGCTTGTTTTAATGCTTAATAACCTATAAACATCCTTAGCAGACTTTAGCACAATTACTTTAGAAAATAAATTCTGATGTTTATTGTATAAGCTCCCTAATTGAGAAAGCCGTATTGTTGGAAAATTATCAGGGCGATGCTTAAAAAACTGCAATGGATCAGTATAGACCTTACCTAGTTGGTATTTGTGCAAAAGATAAAAATATCTAATTTTCAAATCATTGAAATACAAATCTTCTTTTTCCAAATCCAATAAACCAGAAGTTCCCAAAAGCAGTGCTTCAAGATTTTCGA
Source organism: Flavobacterium sp. LC2016-12 (assembly GCF_015351595.1). Classification (GTDB taxonomy): domain Bacteria; phylum Bacteroidota; class Bacteroidia; order Flavobacteriales; family Flavobacteriaceae; genus Flavobacterium. The sequence goes on from NZ_JADKPT010000016.1 coordinate 76,411, forward strand.
TTTCGAAACTTTCTTTTCTAACAATAGAAAACGGAATTGATTTAGCAATTTGTAAAAAAGTATTCCCATTGGTATTCAATCCAAAATTCTTTGCTAACAAAGAGAATAAGACAGACTCCCAGTCTCCCTTTTTTTCTTCTAATAAATCAAAAATAAACTTTGATTTTCTTTCCAGACGTTCAAAAAACAATCTTTCCTGCCAATTTTTAAAAACAAATTCATCTATTTGAGTAATTTGTTTTTCACATGAAATCCAGGATTTTGGGGATACTAAAGAATGATAATTATTTAGGATTTCTGCTGAAACATAATCTTTCAGAACCAAAACAGGAATTTCTGTATTGTTTTTACCAAAGATCTCTGTATCATGTTCCCAAACTACATGTAGAATGACATTTTCATAAGCCGGATCTTTTTCATGATGATGTACATACCAATCGGATGATTTTAAATGGATTTCAACATTACCAGCCCATTTCTGAGTTCCAATTTTAATCTGGGCGTTAAAAAAATCAGGACCTGAAATTTCTAAATAATCTCCTGCTTTAATAATTACAATTGGATCATTTTGAGTTGTTCTTAAATTCAGCGTTTCGAACTTCTTGAATTTCCAGAGATAGTGAAGAAAGTCTTCTCTCATTTTTAAGTCTATGTTTAAATTACAAAAACTTAAAAATAATTAAAAATAAGTATTTTCTTACTTAAAAAATTTACTTTAACATATATAGTTTCGCGCATGCACGAGCATCAGATAAAGCTTCATGATGATTTAACTGAATTTTCATTTCACGACAACAATCACTTAGTTTGGTTGGCTTTAATCCTTTTGCCTTGTAGATTTTAACTGTACATTCCCAACGAGCTGCGATATTCAAATCTTCATATTGCAAACCGTAAAGTGCCATTGATTTCATCAATACATTTCGATCAAAACTTTCATTGTGTGCTACGACAACCCTATTTTTCAATCTTCTTTCAATTTCAGGAAATACCTGAGAGAACGATTTTGCATTAACCGTATCACGAGGATAAATGCCATGAACCTGAATCGTAAAGGGATTATATATATTATTTGGCGGCTTAATTAAAGTAACAAATTCGTCAACAATAACTCCGTTTTGAACAGTAACTATTCCAACAGAACAAGGATGATAGCCCGTAGCGGTTTCAAAATCTATGGCAGTAAAATTCATTTTTAAAATATTTCAGCTAAAAAAATCCATAAATCAAAGTCTTAAAAACTCTGATTTATGGATTTATAATGTTATTAAAATTGTCTTATTTTATAGATCCGATAATATCATATTTTGTAATAATATGATGTTTTCCATTTCCTAAATCTACCAAAACAGCGTCATTTTCTTTAGTAAACAATTTAGAAACTTCTTCAATTGTAGTACCTAATTTTACAATTGGAAAAGGCTTGCCCATTACTTCTTTGATTGGTTTTTCGGCAACATTTTTATCCGCAACATAACTTCTAAACAAATCTGTTTCATCTACAGAACCAACAAATCCATTAATATCAACTACCGGAATTTGAGAGATTTTATACTTACGCATACGTTCGATAGCGTGCGATACTAATTCCTCGGTACGAACAACAATCAATTCTTTATCAATATGATCTTTTATCACATCTTCTGCTTTCGTTACGTTTTCTTCTAAAAATCCACGTTCGCGCATCCAGTCGTCATTAAACATTTTACCTACATAGCGGCTTCCTGAATCGTGAAAAAGAACTACAACAACATCTTCAGGCTTAAAATGTTCTTTAAGCTGTAAAAGTCCTTTAATACAAGCACCTGCAGAGTTTCCAACAAAGATTGCTTCTTCCATGGCAATTTTTCTTGTATAAACAGCAGCGTCTTTATCTGTTACTTTTGTAAAACCATCAATTAATGAAAAGTCAACATTTTTTGGCAAAATATCTTCTCCAATTCCTTCTGTAATATAAGAGTAAATTTCGTTTTCATCAAAAATTCCGGTTTCATGGTATTTTTTAAAAACAGAACCGTAAGTATCAATTCCCCAAATTTTGATGTTAGGGTTTTTCTCTTTTAAATATTTTCCAACTCCCGAAATAGTTCCTCCGGTACCTACTCCTACAACAAAATGAGTGATTTTTCCGTCGGTCTGTTTCCAGATTTCTGGTCCGGTTTGCTCGTAATGTGCTAATGAATTGGATAGATTATCATATTGATTTACGTACCAGGAATTTGGTGTTTCTTCTGCTAAACGTTTTGAAACGGAGTAATAAGAACGCGGATCCGTTGGCTCAACATCAGTAGGACAAACTACAACTTTGGCACCAACAGCACGCAAAATATCCATTTTTTCTTTTGACTGCTTGTCTGATATTACGCAAATCAATTTATAACCTTTGATAATTGCGACAAGTGCCAATCCCATTCCGGTATTTCCAGAAGTTCCTTCAATAATAGTTCCACCCGGTTTTAATCTGCCGTCTGCCTCTGCGTCTTCAATCATTTTTACGGCCATTCTGTCTTTTACAGAATTTCCAGGATTAAAAGTTTCGACTTTTGCCAATACTAACGCATCGATTTCAGCAACAATTTTGTTGAGTTTTACTAATGGCGTATTACCAATTGTTTCTAAAATATTGTTTGAAAAGTCCATTTTATGTTTATTTAATATGTGGTTCTAAAATCTAAATAGTCCTATTTTTATTGGAAGAAGTTCCAAACTAAACCAAATCGGATAACAAAATCACGATAAGGATTATTAGGTGCCGAATAATAATCGCTTTTTGCAAATAAGGCATTAATATGTTCTGCTTTTAAGTAAAATCGGGTTTGACGAATTCTGGCATTTACAAAAAGATCAAATAACGGATAACCTCCAATTTTTTTCGCATCCTGAACAAAAAATTCACCTATAACAGGATTATAATCATTTCCGTAATATTTGGTAAAATAATTAAATACAACGCCAGTCTGCATATATAATGCCTTTTTGAAAAAGTAACTAGAATAGTAAAACGTATTTCTCGTTACAAAATCAGGAACATTCAAAATCAAATCTGACTGATCTACTTTTTGATATAATAATGTATTGTCAAAGCCGAACGGTCCAAATTTAAATTCTTTACTAGCTTTTATAGACAAATAATTAATTGCATTTCCGTATTGTGCCGGCTTTATAATTTGAGTATATGCCAAAGCCTCTGCCGGGCTGGAGTCATCTTTAAAATACAAGTGATCTTTTAAAACAGAATATTGAACTTCAGCATTTAACCAAGGTGTAAAAACATTGGCACTTAGCTGGTTGATTTTTTCATTCTTAAAACTGTTAGACCAATTATATTCAACATAACTGCTTTGATACAAATTATAGTTATTATTTGGCAACTTATTTAAATTTCTATATCTGAAATCGAATTGAATTTTCTCATTTAAATCATACCTCAATTTGGCATCAAGATCAGAAAGAGATTGATTTGTGATTGATCTCGTATATAAAAAACGGCCATTCCATTTGTTTTTCTGATATTCATATTGTCCTCCTACATTATTAATCTGCAGAAATAAATTATCCGGAACCGATGTACCATCACCGTACACTATAATTCTGTCGTATTTATAATTTGATCTGTAATCATCGACAAAAAAATTAAATTTCCCAAGAAGTGAATTTTCGTAAGCAAGTCCAACCTTATTGTATAATTTCTCAAAACGAGTCTCATCATTTATATTACCATTAGCATACGATTCTCCAAAACGTTGAACTTGTACACTAGGCCCAACCGTTGGTGTTACAGTCGAAAGTAGCGTTGGTTGCAAGTATTGAAAATATTTATATTCGTAATTAAATTGATGCGTTACATACAAATTATTACTCCCATCTTTTGGATTTACTCTAAATGCATGATCAAAAAAGAAACGTCTTCCTTTTAATAATGATTCCGCATCAGTCAAAAACACTTGTAAACGCTGACGGTTTTTAAAATCCGGATCTTCACTTTCAAAATTTTCAGTATTTGTAATTCCGCCATTTTCTTCATTTGTAATATCCTGAAATGTAAAATGAGCGTTTAAGACATATCTTTTATCTGTTGTAAAATAACTTGTTGTAAATCGAAAATTTCCTGCACTAACCAACTGGTTTATATAATCTCCTTCAGAACGCAATCCTCTGTAAGCAGCAGAAAAATTAAGATTCTTTGAAGTATTTAATGTAATAAATGAATCTAAATTTTGTCCTTTGTTTATAGTGGTGTTAAAAAATATTTCTGTTAAAGGAGTTGCAACTGAATAATATCGAATATCACTAACCTCCATGTAATCAAAATGTTTTCCTTTGAAACCAATTTCAGGATATGGAGAATAATCCGTTAAACCATATTGTATTGTATTGTATGTTTGTCCAATGTTAGAAAATGGCAAAAGTCCAAAATTATCTTTTCTTAAATAGTTTTGCCTGTAAGCACTTTTTAATGTTAGTGACGTATCTGCAATTATTGTATCGTGCTCTAATGTATAAATCTGATATTGCTCTATCTTTGCAATTAGAGACTTTTTCTTTTTTACTGTATCCGTTATACTAGAATATTTTGTATTCATATCTAAACTGTTCTTTGAACTAGTTTTTTCCTGAGAAAACAATAACGTGGGTACAATTAATAGATATAGAAAAAAGAGTATTCTCATTTGATAGCTTTATATGTAATTATTTCGGCAAAATTTATCAAGCAAAGGTAAAAGATAAAAACGTATAAAAAAACAAATCATTGCCATTGAGAAGTTTTCATTTCAATTATATTTGTCTTTAAAATTAAGTAAAATGCTAGAAAAAAACTATTCGGGTTTTATTTTAGAAACCGGAACTGACGAAGCCGGCCGTGGATGTCTGGCTGGGCCCGTTACTGCTGCCGCAGTAATTTTACCTGCCGATTTTGAAAATACAATTTTAAACGACAGTAAACAATTATCTGAGAAAGATAGATTTCTTTTAAAACCAATCATCGAACAATACGCTGTTTGCTATTCGGTCACGCATTTATTTCCTGATGAAATTGATGAAATTAATATTCTGAATGCTTCTATGAAAGGCATGCAGGAATGTATTTTAAAATTAAAACAAAAACCTGATTTCATTATTGTGGATGGAAATCGCGCATTGAATGCAAAATTAGGTTTAAAAAATACCTTTGGAAAACAATTTTCTGTTGAAGAAATCGAACATTTAAAATCAATTCCGAATCAGAGTATTATAAAAGGAGACGGAAAATTCTTAAGTATTGCTGCGGCATCGATATTAGCGAAAACGTACCGCGACGAATATATGGAACAAATTCATCACGAATTCCCTATGTACAACTGGAAAAAAAACAAAGGCTATCCCACCAAAGAACATCGGGAAGCGATTCGAGAACATGGTACTACAAAATATCACAGAATGAGTTTTAGACTTTTACCCGATCAATTAGAACTTGATTTTTTTGAATTATAAAAAAGGCTTATCAAAATTGATAAGCCTTTTTGTTTCGAATAATTTGCATACTGAAAGTCGTTAACTTCCAATAATTTTATTTTTTGCTTTTTAAGAATTCTGCAAACTGCTTCGTATCAAAATAAAAAGGTCTAATTGCTGTAATTTTTCCGTTTTTCAGATCGAAATGTTCTGAAATTGGCACAGACATTGTTTTTCCTGATTTTTTTGCTTTGCATTTTATAGTGAAATAAATAATCACTTCATTTTTAGAAGCATCGCTAAAGTAAACAGGTTCTTTTTCTATTTCCAAATCAAAAAACTCAGCTGATTTTGCATACATTTTAGTCCATTCGCTAAAACCAACATACTTTCCGCCGTAAGGCAATCCTTCAGCCTGATTGTAAATTGCTCCCTCTTCAATTACAGTTGCCATTGCGGTAAAATCTTTGGTTTTAAAAAGGCATTCGTAATATTTTGCTACAACTTTATAATTATCCGCTTCAAGATTTTGTAGAATTTCAGCTTCTGACAAAGTAACTTCCTGATCCCAAAAACCAATAATTTTGCTCACCTGGCCTTTTCCATTTAGTCGGGCAAAATCACGGCCGGCCATTATTAGTTTATTTTTTGAATCGAGAATTTTCCAATCCCAGCTTACATAATTGTCTTTTACCACTTTTGAACCTGAGCTCAATATAGCATCCGGATTTTTTTTATAAAACTCGTTGATGACATTATTCAAGGCAACAGAACCTTTTATAGATGCAGAGGGATCTTCAAAAGTACTGTCATCGAGCCAAATTGTTTTTATTAATTTTAATCGTGCATCGCTATTACGCTCTTGCCAAACTTTTTCATAAACCGTAATTGGATTTAATTTTTCTTTCTTTTGAGCAAAAGCATTGTTTAAGGTAAAAAGGAAACAAATAAAGTAGATTTTTCTCATAAGCTATAAAATTAGATTTGGTTAAAGTTTCATTAAAAGTATTCTAGCAAATTACGTATAAAAATGGCACAAAATTGCTGGGGCCGATAATTTACTAACAATTCAAAATCTTGGTTCTTTACAAATGCTCTTTACATTTTCAATAATTTTATCAAACAAAAATGAAAAAAAGCTGAAGAAAATAACAATTTAAAATCATTATTTTTTCAGCTTTTTACTATTTATAGCTAATTAAAGAAACCTCATTAAACAAATTCCGCTTCAAATAACTGCGTCAAATGTTTTATGATTTTGGCCTTAACTTCATCTTCATCGACTTTTTCAACACCAAGTTCTACTTGTAGTGATGTAACTCCTTTTCCGCGGATTCCACACGGAATAATATTATCAAAATATCCTAAATCGACATTTACATTTAAGGCAAATCCGTGCATGGTTACCCAGCGTGAAGCACGTACACCAAGTGCACATATTTTACGTGCAAACGGCGTTCCAACATCCAGCCAAACACCCGTTTCACCTTCACTTCGTCCGCATTTTAAACCGTATTCTTCTAAAGTCAGAATAATTGATTCTTCGAGAAAGCGCAAATATTTATGAATATCCGTAAAGAAATTCTCTAAATCCAAAATTGGATAACCTACAATTTGTCCTGGTCCGTGATAGGTAATGTCTCCACCTCGATTGATTTTGTAGAAGGTTGCTCCTTTTGCTTCGAGCTGTTTTTCGTTTAATAACAGATTTTCTAAATCACCACTTTTTCCTAATGTATAAACATGTGGATGTTCTACAAACAGCAAATAATTTGGAGTCTCTAACTCCAATTCTTCTCTTCTATTTTTGATTTTTAAGTCGACTATGTCTTTAAAAAGTTCTTCCTGATATTCCCAGGTCGATTTATAATCTTTACTTCCTAAATCTTGAAGTTGGATTTTTTTATTCATTTTAATTATTTTTCAAACTCAACATCAAAGTTAAGCTTGTCAGGATTCTCCATATAATCCGTGAAAGGGTATTGAATTGTAATTGTTTTTCTATCCTCGCTAAACAATGCAGTAGGGTTTGAAACCTTTTTTACACGTTTAGGAAAATGATATTTAATAACATAGTTAGACGAAGCAAACATCATTTTTGACATGTCTGCGGTCGAATCTGCAGGTTTCTCTGTGAGTTTCTGTTTGTCAATAATTGCTTTACGTGTAAATTTCTTTCCGTCATACGTATAACTTAGCTTGCTTTTATTGTCTCCCAAACCTGCAAACGGTGTTGCCGGAGCAGTGCCGCCTTCCAGTTTTTGAAGCGTACTCATTGATTGCAATATATCTTGTAATTCGTTTACATTTTTAAAATCAGTAGAGATGTTCATTAAGAACTTTTTTTGCTCTCCATTCATTTTTATATTGAAAACAAAATTCTCTAATTTTTTAATTTCTTTCTGTGCTTCAGGAGATAATTTTGAAATACTATCTTGTTTTTCAGCAATTAATTGTTTGAAAGTAAAAGTAGAATCGATATTTTTTTTAGCATCGGCTCCCATTTGATTTCCTAGTTGATCACCTGCCATTTCCATCAAAGCAGAACCATCCATATCTACAGAATATATTCCGGTTCCATTGTCATTAATGTACATGTTTTCAGTAAAAGTACAGCTTGTAAATGTTGCCACTAAAAAAGAAAAACTAAGTAATTTATATAATTTCATCATGGTTAATTTTTTATCAAAGATACGAAGTCTATTTTGTTTTTAAAGATTCTGAGATTCTAAGGTGCTGAGTTTTTATCGGAGTGACCTCAAATCTCTTTTTAATCTTTTTATCTAGTTGCTTTGTTCCAAAACAACTTCTAAATTCGTCGTTTCAGGATTTTGCAAGCAATCTGAAAGTTGAAATTCTAAAGTAAATGATTTTTTATCTGGACTGATAATGGCTCTCTCATTTGAAACTGATTTTATTTTTCTTGGAAAATGATATTTTAAAGTATAAGTCTGCACCAATTTATATTTGGCGTAGGTTTTTTTTCTTTCTTCAAGCATTTTTTTATTCTTTTCAAATTCTTGCTGATCAACAATAACTAAGTTTCTTTTAAAAACAGATCCGTCGAAAGTGTATTTTATTTTAAAAAATTCTTTTGAAACCGGATAATTCTCTTTTAAAGAATTTGCTAAACTAAGACTCTCATACACATTTGGTAGTTCTTCTATTTTTTTAAAGTCGGAAGAAATTACATTAAAATTTTCCATTTGAATTGGATCTAACTTTACATGCATTTTAACGTTGGCATGTTCCTGAAAAAGTGCCTGATCCGCTTTATTAAATTTCACAAACGTTTCCTTATACTTTGTGATATAATCCTGAAAAACAAATAGTGTATCTGTAAATTTTTCCGAGCCTGAAAGAGGATGTCCTAATTGCATATAGCTATTTTCATCTCGTAATTGAAAAACTTCAATACTTCCGCTTCCGTCCGGATTGATTTTTATGGTTTCGGTAATTTGACAGCTTGAGATTAAGAGTAAGAGCAGAATGGCTTTTATATAATTCATTTTTTGGAGGGTTCTGAGGTTCTGAGTTGCTAAGATACTGAGGTTTTTCTTTAATTTCTTACAGAAATGTTTTTTTCGCGCACAGTCTTGTGATGATTGCTTAAAAACCCCAACTAAAACTTCTTTTGAAAACCAAAACTTCTAGTCTAGCCCCGATAGCAGCGGTATCCTTTTTTGCTTTTTCTGCAAAAAACATACAAGTGGATAGCGGGACTGAACGTGATTGAAATACGATAAATTGCTGCTTCAAAAAATCTAAAACCTTCATTCTGAAATCTACATTCTTTTCTTTATCTTTGCACACTTAAAAAAAGAGCACAAAATGGCATTATCAGAACAAGAAATCATTAGAAGAGAAAAACTTCAAAACTTACGCAACTTAGGAATCAATCCTTATCCGGCTAATCTTTTTCCAGTAAATCATACTTCAAAGCAAGTGAAGGAATCGTTTGAAGAAGGTAAGAAGGTAATCGTTGCGGGACGTTTGATGAGTGTTCGTGATCAGGGTAAAGCTTGTTTTGCTGAATTGCAGGATAGCGAAGGACGTTTACAATTGTACGTGAATCGCGATGTTTTGTGTGAAGGTGATGATAAAACATTATACAATACGGTATTTAAAAAATTAACTGATTTAGGTGACTTTATTGGTATTGAAGGTGAATTGTTTACTACGAAAGTGGGTGCGCAATGTATTCGTGTTGAAGGGTTTACTTTCTTGAGTAAAACATTACGTCCGCTTCCTTTACCAAAAGTAGATGAAGATGGAAACGTTCACGATGCGTTTAATGATGCAGAATTACGTTATAGAATGCGTTATGTTGATTTAACAGTGAATCAACATGTTAAGGAGACTTTCATTAAACGTACAAAGTTATTCACTGCAATGCGTGGTTATTTTAACGATGCAGGGTATCTTGAAGTTGACACTCCTGTTTTGCAGTCAATTCCTGGTGGTGCTTCGGCAAGACCTTTTATTACGCACCATAACTCGCTTGATATTCCGCTTTACATGCGTATTGCGAATGAATTATACTTAAAAAGATTAATTGTTGGTGGATTTGAAGGTGTTTATGAATTCTCTAGAAACTTTCGTAACGAAGGTATGGACAGAACGCATAATCCTGAATTTACCGCGATGGAAATATATGTAGCCTACAAAGACTACAACTGGATGATGGAATTTGCTGAAGGTTTACTTGAGCATTGTGCGATTGCCGTAAATGGAACTAGTGAAGTTACTTTTGGCGAGCATAAAATCAACTTTAAAGCGCCTTACGCTCGTGTTACGATGACGGATTCTATCAAACATTTTACTGGTTTTGATATTTCCGGAAAAAGCGAAGCCGAATTGTTTGAAGCTGCAAGAGGAATGGGAATCGACGTTGATAAAACAATGGGTAAAGGAAAACTGATTGATGAAATTTTTGGCGCTAAATGCGAAGGAAATTATATTCAGCCAACTTTCATTACAGATTATCCTAAAGAAATGTCGCCTTTGTGTAAAGAGCACCGTGACAATCCGGAGCTTACAGAGCGTTTTGAATTGATGGTTTGTGGTAAAGAAATCGCAAATGCTTATTCTGAATTGAATGACCCAATTGATCAGCGTGAGCGTTTTGAAGATCAAATGCGTTTGTCTGAAAAAGGCGATGATGAAGCGAACGGAATTATCGATGAAGATTTCTTAAGAGCTTTGGAATACGGTATGCCTCCAACATCTGGAATGGGAATTGGAATGGATCGTTTGATTATGTATTTAACAAACAATGCATCGATTCAGGAAGTTTTATTGTTTCCGCAAATGCGTCCGGAGAAAAAACAAGCTTCGATAGAACTTTCTGATGAAGAGAAATTTATCGTAGATTTATTGAAAGGAAATGAAAACAAAATGGATCTTCAGCAATTAAAAATTACTGCGAATTTAAGCGGTAAAAAATGGGATGCATCTATGAAAAATTTATCTAAACACGGTTTGACTAAGGTTGCTGTGGAAGGTGAGTTTAAATTTGTGGAGTTGGTGGAATAATTAAAAAAAAACCAATTTTAAAATTCAAAGCAGGAATTTAATAATATTCAAATCCGACAGGTTTTAAAAACCTGTCGGATTTTTTATATCTAAAAAGAATACTTCTCCAATTTCTTAGCATTTATATCTAAAACTACGGGAGATTCCTTAGGAATATCGCCTTTCCATTTTTCCTGAACGGATGGATTTGAAGGATATTTTCCGCTTTTCATTTTTAGAGAATGCAATGCATTTCCGCTTTTAAAAATTAAATCCTTAAAATTTCCTGAGGAAGTTGTTCCTATAAAGATTGGAAAATCGGTTACTGTAAAAGAATTGATTACACTTCCATCGTTGTTCAAAATATATCCTGAACAGCCTCCGCTTCCGCAAAAATACGGATTAGAGAAACCTACAAAATATTCATTTTTCTTATCATTGTTTAAATCGTAAGCTTCATAGTAAAAGTATCGATTGTCTTTTGTCATTACTGATAAATCTTTTTTTAGTAAAACCAAAAGCTGCTTTCTAATTAGCTCAACCACTTTATCATTTTTAGCGGTGACCTCACTCAAATTGGCTGTGCCTCCCAAAGTTTTTGACAATGTATCCTGAACAATGGTTTTAATGATATTTTTTGATGCTGGCTTTTCTTTATTTTGACAAGAATATAGCGCCAGGATTGCTATTACAATTAAAATATTATTTCTCATAATTTGTTCTTTTAAAATTTTCAAATTCATTTTCAAACCAATAAAGCCGCTTTGTTTTCAATATCCTTTTGAGTTACTAATGCTTTGATATTATTAAAAGTGACCAAAGCAATTTGCGTCAAAGCTTCATTCGTAAAGAAGGCCTGATGCGCCGTGACCAAAACATTTGGAAAACTCATTAAACGCTGAATCGCATCGTCCTGAATGATATCTGCTGAAAGGTCCCTGAAAAACAGTTTTTCTTCTTGTTCGTAAACGTCAATTCCAAGATATCCAATTTTACCTTCTTTCAAACCTTCAATAACACAGGCCGTTTCTATTAATCCTCCGCGACTGGTATTGATGATCATGACGCTGTCTTTCATTTCATCAATAGACTTGCTATTGATTATATGTTTGGTTTGTTCGTTTAGCGGACAATGCAAGGAAATAATATCGCTCGCTTTAAAAATGGTTTCTAAGGATACGAATTCAACTCCGTCTTTTTCCATTTCAGCATTCGTTACAATATCATAAGCCAGAACTTTACAGCCAAAACCTAGAGCAATTTTAGCAAAAGCTTTTCCAATATTTCCGGTTCCAATAATTCCGATAGTTTTGCCAAATAAATCAAAACCTAATAATCCGTTTAGAGAGAAATTTTGTTCTCGAACTCTGTTATAAGCTTTATGCGTTTTTCTATTTAGAGTCAAAATCATTGCCATGGCATGTTCTGCAACAGCCTGCGGAGAATAAGCAGGAACTCTGCAAACTTTTAAATTGTATTTTCTGGCCGCTTCTAAATCGACATTATTAAAACCGGCGCAACGTAAAGCAATAATTTTCACATTCTTTTCTGCCAATTGTTTAATGACGGCTTCATTGACAATATCATTCACAAAAACACAAACGATTGCTGCATTTTCGATTAAAATTACCGTTTGCGGATTCAATTGCGTTTCAAAGAAATCCAACTCAAAACCAAAATCTGCATTGTATTTATTAAAGAAAGTTTTGTCGTAAGGCTGGGTCGAAAAAAAGGCAATTTTATTATTGTTTGATGATGATTCTATATTCATAATAATTTCTTCTAGGTTCTTAATTTGTTGATACCTTAAAAATACGCAATTAATTTTGTAATTTTTATCTGAATAGAAACGTTTTAATGAATTAGATTTCAATTTGTTAAATAAATTATAATTCTGACGATCAAATTAAACCTAATGAATTTGATAAAGTCTAAAGGATATAACAATTAAAAAACTTACATCATGAAAAAATTATTTATCGCAGCTTTGTTATTCGTTGGAGTAGCAAGTTTTGCACAAGACGCAGATCAGGATGCAACTCAGGACCATAAAGAGCATAGAGAAAGAATGACACCAGAACAGCGTAATGAGAAGCAGTTGAAGAAGCTAACTTCGGAATTAAGTTTAGATGCCAATCAACAAGCACAGGTAAAACAATTATTAGCCGAAAGAAGTGCGAAAGCTGAAAAATTCAGAGAATCCCGTGAAGCGAACAAAGACAGCAATGTGAAACCAACAGCTGCCGAAAAAGAAGCCTTTAAAAAACAAATGATGGCTGAAAAAGAGGCTAACGATGCTAAAATGAAAGCTATTTTGAATGCAGACCAATACACAAAATGGAAAGCTATTCAAGCAGAAAACAAAGAAAAAGCTAAAGAAAAAATGAGAGAATATAAAAAAGAAAACAATATGTAATACTTACAAAAAGAGGCTTTTAAGCCTCTTTTTTATTTTTGGATATAAATTATATTTTAATTAATACTTTCTGTTAAATAAACGATAAACCTGAAAATCCCATTAAACTTAACAAGGTCGTTGATGTCTAAATACTATAAACCATTTAAAAAAGACGAATTATGAAAAAATTATTTATCGCAGCTTTATTGTTCGTTGGAATAGTAAGTTTTGCACAAGACATCAATCTGAAACCGGCACATCATCAAAAAGAAAATTTAACTCCTGAACAACGTAATGAAAAACAGTTACAGAAATTGACTTCTGAATTGAGTTTGGATAAAAAACAACAAGAACAAGTAAAACAGCTTTTAGCAGAAAGAAGTGCCAAAGCGGAAAAATTTAAAGCATCTAGAAAAGACATTAAAACAAAACCTAGTGATGCAGAAAAAGAAGCTTTCAAAAAACAAATGGAAACTGAAAAAGCAGCTAACGATGCTAAAATGAAATCCATTTTAAATGCTGATCAATACACTAAATGGACTGCACTGAAAAAAGATCATAGAAGAAAACATGATCACAAAAGTTCAAAGGAACGCGATCAGGCACATTTGCAAAAATTGACAACAGATCTAAATTTAACTGCAGAGCAACAAAAACAAGTTGCTGCACTTTTAGCTGAAAGAAGCACTAAAATGGAAATGCTTAAAAAAAGCAAAAAAGATGGTGTAGAACCAACTGCTGCTGAAAAAGAAGCCATGAAAAAACAAATGATAGAAGATCACAAAGCAACTGATGCAAAAATGAAATCTATTTTAAATGCTGATCAATATATAAAATGGACTGCAATTCAAAAAGAGCATAAAGACAAAATAAAAGATCACAGAAAAAACAAAATGTAATTTGAGATCGAAAAAAAAGAGGCTTACAGCCTCTTTTTTATTTCCATAAATCTATTTAATCGGATTTAATATTAAATCAATTCGTTTGATACAATCTTCATAATGATATTTTGTTTCTGTGTTTACGCCCAAAGCTTTTGCTGCCGTAAGCGATTTTTTCAGAACATTTAATTCGCCACGCACTAAAGCTCTTAAATCAGATTGAGAAACATTATAATATATTATTGATCTGTCTGTTGGCTTAATTTCTTCTGTCATTAAAAAAGCCATTCTATCGATATAAGCTCTTTGCAGATTTCGACGGTAAATAGTCACATTTGCTGCAGCATTCGTCTCTTTCCAGATTCCTTTTCTTGTGTCTCTAAACAAATCTAATGCTTTGTAAGTATCAGCACCTAGAATTTCATTATCCATCAACCTGCCTATACGACCTAAACTCAATAGATTATTCAAATGTCTAACCTGCATATTTCTAAACGTTTCTGTATAACCAGCAAAATTGGTGTTTTTCAAGGTATTAATATTGACAATCCACGTTGGAGATGCAAAAGCATTTGCCTGTAACCAATTCATCGCTTCAATTTGTTTTGCTTTCGGCACGACATCATACACATTTCCCGCCTGATTTGGGTTTTTAGTATTTTCATAAACACCTCCAACATTAGTTACAACATGACCTACATATCGACCCCAAACATCTAGCAATTCTTTGTATAATTCATCTAGATCTCCATAATCATTGGTTACATTACTTGTCCATTCGCTTAAGTGATTGGCAACATACTCCAGATTTTTCATACCGTATGTACTGGCTTTCATCGAATTATTTCCAATATCTTCTGTTTGAGAAGAAGGATCAAAAGCACTGCTTTGTTTTCCAAATTTATAAATCGGATTTCCGGCTTTATCTACAATCCATTTGTCTAAAGTTGCTTTTTCATCCTGAGGAGATTTAGCATTTGGAATCACTCTGTATCCCCAATTTAAAGCATAATGATCGTATGCTCCCATTTTTCGGATAAATCGGATATTTTGATCTCCTGGCTGTGCAATATAATTGTAACGTGCATAATCCATTATACTAGCTGCAATTCCATTTTCTTGTGTAAAAGTTCCGTTTCTATAACTTTCGCAATCAAAAGAAGAGCTGGCACCCATATTATGAGGAAAACCTAACGCATGTCCCACTTCATGAGCAATTACCATTCGCATCATCTCTCCCATTTCTTCGTCGCTGGTTTGCAAAGTTCTGGCTTTTGGATTTGCTGCTCCGGTTTCTAATAAATAACGGTTTCTGTACGAACGCAAATGATTATGATACCAGATAACATCACTTTCAATAATTTCTCCGGTACGTGGATCTGAAACGCTTGGTCCAACTGCATTTCGAGTTGTACTTGCTACATAGCGAATTACTGAGTAACGTACATCTTCCGGACTAAAATCAGGATCTTCTTCTTTTGTTGGAGCGTCTTTTGCTATAATGGCATTTTTAAATCCAGCCGTTTCAAAAGGTTTTTGCCATTCTTCGATTCCCTGTTTGATATATTTTCTCAATTTTTCAGGTGTTGCAGGATCTAAATAATAAACGATTGGTTTTATTGGTTCAACCACCTCTCCTCTGGCATAGGCTTCCGGGTCTTTTGGTTCTAATCTCCAACGACTAATGTAAGTTTTCAGGTCTGATTTTAATTCGTTACTTCCATAATCGTATTGGCTAACGGTAAACCAACCTACACGCGGATCAAACAATCTCGGTTTCATTGGCACTTCTGGCAATAATACCATCGATTGATTCATCTGAATACTAATCGATTCACTTTCTTCTAACATAGATGGTTTTGAAGCATTGTAAGTCATATCCTGAATCACTTCAATATTCATCGGAAAACTTTTAATTGCATTGATGAAACTTCTTGAATCATCTAGTCCTTTTACCTTATAGGTTTCGCGCATTTCTGCAGATATTCCGCTGATTGCCTTTACATCTGTGCTATAAAATTTAGTTACATCAATAACGGTATTTGCAGAATCTTTGCTGAATGCTACAATATCAAAAGCAAATAAGGTTGGTTCATAATTATTTGATTTTACCGAAATGCTAATCGGTAACGTATCGTTTGCAACTGCATTATATGATTTTGATTTGATGAGAATTTTATCCTGAAAACGCTGCCAAACTATTAATTGTTCGTTTGTTTCTGAACCAGCGTTGACATAACCTCCACCCAAATTAGAAGGCAGTTTAGACAATCTGCTTACTAACAGCATGTCTTTGTTTAAATATTTATTTGGAATTTCGAAGTAATACTTTTTATCCACTTTATGAACTGTAAAAAGCCCTTCGTCAGAAACAGCATCTTTGGTAATTACTTTGCTGTATTCTTTAATAGTTGGCTCTGGTTTTTTTTCTGACGGAGCAGTTAGCGTTTCTCCTTTTTTCTTTTTCGACTGTGCAAATTGATTGGATGGAAATAGCGCAAAAGCAGCTATGGTTAATAAAATGAAAATTTTCTTCATTTATTGCAGGTTTAATGGTTATTTGACAAACAAAAATAATTTTTGATTACAATAACACAACATAACGAATGCTTATTAACTTTTTATTAACTACAAAATAGGCATAAAAAAATCCAGCTGTTTTAAGAGCCGGACTTTTACATTTAATTTTATAATTAGAATGTTTTCGAAACTTTATCAATTGCATTAATAGTAAAGTCTAAATCTTCATACGTTAATGCATCCGTAATAAACCACGTTTCATAAGCAGATGGCGCAATATAAACACCTTCGTTCAACAATCCGTGAAAGAACTTTTTAAACGTTTCATTATCTCCTTTTGCAGCCGTTTGAAAGTCGACAACCGGATTTGCATCAAAGTGAACAGAAATCATAGAACCTACTCTATTGATTGTAAAAACAACATTATTTGCTTTTAATACTTTATCAATTCCAGCTTCTAAATAAGCCGTTTTTTCCTCTAAACGAGTAAAAATAGCACGATCATTATCCAAAGATTGCAGCATTGCAAATCCGGCAGCCATAGCCAACGGATTTCCAGATAGTGTTCCAGCTTGGTAAACTGGTCCAAGAGGCGCTAAATAATTCATGATTTCAGCACGTGCAGCAAATGCTCCAACGGGTAATCCACCGCCTATTACTTTTCCGAAAGTTACAATATCAGCATTGATATTATACAATTCCTGAACTCCTCCACGAGCCAAACGGAAACCTGTCATTACCTCATCAAAAATCAATAAAATTCCTTTTGCAGTACATAAATCTCTTAAACCTTGCAAGAAGCCTTCTTGAGGCGGAATACAACCCATATTTCCGGCAACCGGTTCAATGATTATAGCTGCAATTTCGTTTTTATTGGCTTCGATTAATGTTGTTACATTCTCTAAATCATTGTATTTTGCTAATAAAGTATCTTTTGCTGTTCCTTCTGTAACGCCAGGGCTATTTGGAGATCCAAAAGTTACAGCACCACTTCCTGCCTGAATCAAAAAGGAATCAGAATGTCCATGGTAACAACCTGCAAATTTGATAATTTTATCTCTTTTAGTAAATCCACGAGCCAAACGAATCGCGCTCATACAAGCTTCTGTACCTGAATTTACAAATCTGATTTTATCGATATTTGGTACCATAGAAACTGCCAAAGCAGCGATTTCAGTTTCCAATTCTGTTGGCATTCCAAATGAAGTTCCCAATTTTGCTTTTTCAATCACAGCATCAACAACTGGTTGATACGCATGACCCAAAACCATTGGCCCCCATGAGTTGATATAATCAATTAACTTATTTCCGTCTTCGTCATACAAATAAGCACCTTTGGCACTTTTTACAAAAATTGGAGTTCCCCCTACTGCTTTAAAAGCACGAACTGGCGAATTTACTCCTCCCGGAATTACTTTTTCTGCTTCAGCAAAAAGCTGACTACTTCTTTTATAGATCATTATTTATTTTAGATTTTAGAGTTCTGATTTTAGATTTAACTATCTGCTTAAACCTTGATCTCTTACAAACTCATTAAAGTATTTTTGTTCTGTTTGTTTTTCTTTTGAAAGTTCTTCAATTTTTATGTCTGACATTCCCAAAGGAGAATAAAATGTCCATTTCCAACTCGGGCGATATTTTATAAAAAAATGCCTTTCTGCAAATTCATCATGTATATAAACTCCGCAAACAATTCTAGTTATCAAAACACTGGCAAAAATAAAAATTCCAATCGAGATTATCTTTTTCATTAATAATTGATAATTATCTCACTTTCAACTTCTGGCCGATCGAAAGTGCATTATCTGAAAGATTATTTTTCTGTTTTAAGTCATCAACCATGACGTTGAATTTTTTGGATATTGAATATAACGTATCTCCTTTTTGAACTTCATATAAATTCGGATCATTTGAGTTCATATTTATCTTTGGATCTGAAGCCACATCATACGATGGTTTTTTTGTTGGAGCCGATTTATTAATTGCAACATACGTTTTTCCCGTAATCTGACAATCGTATTGATGCAGATTATAACGCTCAATATAACTAATCAATTTATCTGGATAATTAGGATCTGTCGCATACCCACAAGCTCTTAATCCTTTCGCCCAGGCTTTATAATCGTCTTTTTCATAAGTAAATAAAGAAGCATATCTATTTTTTCCCACTAAAAATAAAGCATGATCGCGATATGATTCCGAAGCTTCTGGATATTTTCTAAAACATTCCTGAGACGAATCATCGTCATGGCGAACACTTTCACCAAGCCAGTCTTTATGACATTTTATTCCAAAATGATTATTTGCTGAAACGGCCAAATCTCCTTTTCCTGCACCCGATTCCAAAATTCCCTGTGCCAGAATAATACTTGCAGGAATACCATATTTCTGCATATTTCCCATTGCAATATCTTTGTACTGCAAAACATAATCGTTGATTGAAGTGCTGGTAACGGTAGTTTTTGAAGTCGACTGAATAACTTCAGTCGTATTATTTGTAGAAGGATAATTTTTGCCAATTGGCTTAACAGGAGTTTGCTTTTTAGCTGCCACCGTTCGCGGCCTCTGAACTGCTGCCTGTTTTTTAGTTGTTGCAATAGCCGGTTTGCTGGATGAACAGCTTGCCAGAACTGCAACTATAAAGAACAATAGGATCTTTTTAATCATTGTTTTTGAGTATTGGTAATTTTTTCTGCTTCAATTTAATATTCATTCCATCAATTCCCTGTAATCCGCCGGTGTGAATGAGTAAAATTTTTGAATTAGCAGGAAAATAGTTTTTGCTGATTAAATCTATAACGCCAAAAACCATCTTTCCCGTATAAATTGGATCTAAAGGCACTTTATTTGCTTCCAAAAAAGCATTGATAAACTCAATTAATTCCAAATTTACCTTGCCATAACCTCCAAAATGATAGTCAGAAATTAAATTCCAGTTATCTTTTTTTGCAAAAATACGAATTTCATCGGTTAAAAAGTCACCTTTTAGTGCCGGAAACCCTAAAATTTTCTGATTTGGCAATGCACTATTAATTAAACCAGAAATCGTGCCACCCGTTCCAACCGCGCAACAGACGTAATTAAAAACAGCATCTTCGGCTGTCAAAATCTCTTCACAGCCTTTTACAGCAAGTTCATTTGTTCCGCCTTCGGGCACTAAATAAAACTCCCCAAACTTATCTTTAAGCTTTTCTAAAAAGTAACTTTCACTTTTATGTCGATAGTCTTCTCTTGAAACAAATTCAAATTTCATTCCGTTTTCCTGAGCAAATTTCAAGGTTGGATTTTCATCGATTTTATCAAAAAGTTCATCACCTCTAATAATTCCGATAGTTTTAAAACCCTGTTCTTTTCCTGCATACGCAACAGCCGCAATATGATTGGAAAAAGCACCTCCAAAAGTCAATATCGTTTCTTTATTTTCGGCTCTCGCCTCAAATAAATTGTATTTTAGTTTTCTAAATTTATTTCCGGAAACAAAAGGATGAATCAAGTCTTCACGCTTTATTGTCAAAGAAATATTGTTAGGGAAATTGATGTGAATTTGTTGGTTCAAAATCGGTTTTATTTTAAGGTGATGTATTTTAGAAATTGGAAAAAAGATCGGTTTTTTAAATAATTATGATCCTTTTCATTTGTATAAGCTTCCCTTTCGAAACTAATATTTCTGTATGCCACATCTTTGTTTTTATATTGAAGCAACCGAATCAAATATTCTAAAAAATACCAGATAAAAAAAGGCAAAATCAGCATTTCTAATTGCTGTCTTAGGTGTATTTTTTCATGGTTGACAAAAGTCCCATTTGTTTTATCAAAACCATATTTAACCACAACAAACGGAAATACAGCCATTCCGCGATATCCTTTCGGAATTAAATATTTAGCAACAATCAGAAACATTGGCTGTAAAATTTATAAATTTGTAGCTATAAAATTGTTTGATTTCATTAAAATAACAATCAAATAATTATTTTTGATTTTTGAAGAAATAAAACAAGTACCCAAAGCAGATTTATGAAAGAGCAAAGTAATGAAAATAAATTAATCGAAGGCGAAGATTTTTACTATACGCCTGAAGGTTATAAATGCTTTACTGAAAAACACCATTTAAAACGTGGTTATTGCTGTAAAAGCGGTTGCCGTCATTGTCCGTATGGGTTTGATAAAAATACCGGCAGAATCCGGAAGTCTAATTAGATAATGTTTCAATTTGAAAATTCTAATGTGCCAATTTGAAAATGTGTCAATTAGATAATTCAAAAAATCTGAAATCAACAATCTTAACTCTAAAATTATAAATGGATATTCGCTCACGAAAATTTAGGATTAAAATCCACAAATCCTATCACAGGTCGGATATTCGTTATCCCTAGCTTTAATTAGATAATTTGTCAATTTGATAATTAGATAATTATTTTTTTGATCGAATTTTCATTGATCGATATTTCGCTCCGATGGAGCTTTTGTCGCGGATTGATTTATTTTCTATAAACATGACGCCTTTCCAAGGCTGATAAAAACTCCAGAGGAGTGCTATGTTTATAGAACTTCATTATCGTTCTGAAGTTCAGCTCCAGCGGAGCGACATAATTTAAACATACAATAATTTTCAGATGTTGAATTTTACGTTTTACAAAAATCTAAAATCAACAATCTAAAATCTAAAATAAAAAAAATGACTTTCAAAGAACAAATACAACAAGGAATTCCCTCGATATTACCTCCAAAGGCAACATATGATTTAGCCATTAATCACGCACCAAAACGGAAAGAAATTCTTTCGGCAGAAGAAAAAAAACTGGCCTTAAAAAATGCTTTGCGTTATTTTGAACCGCAACATCACGCCGAGTTAATTACCGAATTCTCAGAAGAATTAGAAAAATATGGTCGTATTTATATGTACCGTTTGCGTCCGGATTACAGAATGTACGCTCGACCAATTGATGAATATCCGGGAAAATCATTGCAGGCAAAAGCGATTATGCACATGATTCAGAACAATCTGGATTATGCCGTGGCGCAACATCCCCATGAATTAATTACCTATGGCGGAAATGGTGCCGTTTTCCAAAACTGGGCACAATATTTATTGACGATGCAGTATTTGTCTGAAATGACAGATGAGCAGACTTTAACCATGTATTCAGGTCACCCGATGGGATTATTCCCTTCGCATTCTGAAGCACCAAGAGTTGTCGTTACAAACGGAATGGTTATCCCAAATTATTCTAAACCGGACGATTGGGAAAAAATGAATGCGCTTGGCGTTTCTCAATACGGACAAATGACGGCAGGAAGTTATATGTACATTGGCCCACAAGGAATTGTACACGGAACTACGATTACGGTTTTGAATGGTTTCAGAAAAATAAAACTAAGTCCTGAAGGCAATTTATTTGTAACTTCCGGATTGGGTGGAATGTCTGGTGCTCAGCCAAAAGCAGGAAATATTGCCGGTTGTATTACGGTCTGTGCCGAAGTAAATCCGAAGATTACCAAAATTCGCCATGAACAAGGATGGATTAATGAAATCGTAACTTCGACTGAAGAATTAGTTCAGCGAGTAAAATCGGCGAAAGCCAATAAAGAAGTAGTTTCCATTGCTTATCTAGGAAATGTGGTTGATGTTTGGGAATGTTTTGATAAAGAAAATATCAAAATTGATTTAGGGTCTGACCAGACTTCGCTTCATAATCCTTGGGCTGGAGGTTATTATCCGGTTGGCATTTCCTTTGAAGATGCCAATGAAATGATGGCCAATAATCCGGAATTATTCAAAGAAAAAGTACAGGAATCATTACGCAGACAAGCAAAAGCGATCAATAAACATACGGCTAAAGGAACTTATTTCTTCGATTACGGAAATGCCTTTTTATTAGAAGCTTCACGTGCGGGTGCTGATGTAATGGCTGAAAACAATATTGATTTTAAATATCCGAGTTATGTTCAGGATATTATGGGACCAATGTGTTTTGATTATGGTTTCGGACCTTTCCGATGGGTTTGTACTTCTGGAAAACCAGAAGATTTACAAAAAACAGATACAATTGCAAGTCAGGTTTTAGAAGAATTAGCGAAAACTAGTCCAGATGAAATTCAGCAACAAATGCAGGATAACATCAAATGGATCAAAGGCGCACAGGAAAACAAATTGGTTGTGGGTTCTCAGGCCAGAATTCTTTATGCAGATGCCGAAGGAAGAATTAAAATTGCCGAAGCCTTTAACCAGGCGATTGCCAGAGGTGAAATTGGAGCTGTTGTTTTAGGGCGTGATCATCATGACGTTTCCGGAACCGATTCTCCTTACAGAGAAACTTCAAATATCTATGACGGATCACGTTTTACAGCCGATATGGCGATTCAAAACGTGATTGGTGACAGCTTTAGAGGCGCAACCTGGGTATCGATTCATAATGGTGGTGGCGTTGGCTGGGGAGAGGTTATAAACGGCGGATTTGGTATGGTTCTTGATGGTTCTAAAGAAGCTTCAAAACGTTTAGCATCAATGCTTTTTTGGGATGTTAACAACGGAATTTCAAGACGAAGCTGGGCTCGAAATGACGAAGCAATTTTTGCCATAAAAAGAGCAATGGAAGTTCAGCCTTTACTAAAAGTGACTTTGCCTAATATAGTTGACGAAACTCTATTTTAAAAAGTTATTTATCAGGATTGAGAACAATAAATTTTTATAAATATGAAAACATTCAAATTAGTACCCGTTTTTCTGCTTTTAATACTACTAGCCTCTTGCAGCAGTGTAAGTGTTTATTCTGATTATGATAAAAACGTAGATTTTGCGCCTTATAAAACGTATGCTTTCTTTAAGCCCGGAATTGATAAAGTCGAAATTTCTGATTTGGATAAGAGAAGAATTCTACACGCCATTGAAACCGAAATGCAAGCCAAAGGTTTTACTAAAAGCGAAAATCCTGATTTATTAGTAAACATTTTTACTAAATCTAGAGAACAAGTAAGCGTAAACCAATTTAGCGCTGGTTGGGGCTATGGTTGGGGTTGGGGATGGAATCCTTATATGATGTATGGAGGTCAAACTACCGTTTCAACTTCTACAGAAGGAACTTTATTCATCGACCTGATTGACGCTAAAAAGAAAGAAATGATCTGGCAAGGTGAAGGTGTGGCTACCTTAACCAAAAACGTCGATAAAAAAGATGCAAAAGTGGCTGAGATTGTAAACAAAGTTTTAGCGCAATATCCGCCAGTTAAAAAAAATAATTAATACATTTGCGATTCAATTATCTGAAATGAAAAACTTAAATAACATTATTATCTCTATTAGTATTATTGCTATTCAGCAATAATGGTGGGGTATTATATAAATAAGTAAACAAAATACAATTTATTAAACCTCCCAAATCGGGAGGTTTTTTATTTATCAAACAATAATTATGAATCTATTTAACGAAGTACTTGCTGCCAAAAAACAGCTTGAAAATGTAGTTGCTGCTACTCCACTGACACAAAATTTAAATCTTTCAGACGAATTTAAATCGACTATTTTATTAAAAAGAGAAGATTTACAAATTGTCCGGTCGTATAAAATTAGAGGAGCTTACAACAAAATTTCTTCGTTGAACGAAACTGAAAAAGCAATCGGAATTGTATGCGCAAGCGCAGGAAATCATGCGCAGGGTGTTGCTTATTCTTGTCATCTTCTGCAAATAAAAGGCAAAATTTACATGCCAAAAACAACTCCAAAACAAAAAGTAAAACAAGTACAATTGTTTGGAAAATCATTTGTTGAAATTGTTTTGACAGGAGATACTTTTGATGATGCTTACGCTTCAGCAACTGCAGATGCGATCAAAAACCATAAAATATTTATTCATCCCTTTGACGATGAAAAAGTGATTGCAGGACAAGGAACTGTTGGATTAGAAATTCTTGAAAGCTATAAAGAACCAATCGATTATGTTTTTGTTCCGATTGGCGGCGGTGGATTAGCTTCTGGCTTATCTGAGGTTTTTAAACATTTAAGTCCGAATACGAAAATCATTGGTGTTGAGCCAAAAGGCGCCCCTTCAATGAAAACTTCTATTGCCGAAAATAAAAATACCGCTTTGGCAACTATCGATAAATTTGTTGATGGCGCCGCGGTAAAACAAGTTGGAGATATGACTTTTGAAATCTGTAAGGAAAATTTAGAAGATATTATTCTGGTTCCGGAAGGAAAAGTGTGTACCACTATTTTACGTTTGTACAACGAAGAAGCAATGGTTGTAGAACCAGCCGGAGCATTGACAATTGCCGCTTTGGATTTTTACAAAGACAAAATTAAAGGTAAAACGGTTGTTTGTGTGGTCAGCGGGAGCAACAATGATATTGAAAGAACGGCCGAAATAAAAGAACGTTCTTTACTTTACGAAGGCTTGATGCATTATTTCATGATTCAGTTTCCACAACGTCCGGGAGCTTTAAAAGAATTTGTAAATAATATTTTAGGCCCGGATGATGATATTACTTATTTCCAATTTCACAAAAAGAACAATCGAGAAGTAGGATCTGTTGTGGTTGGTTTAGAATTGAAAAACAAAAAAGATATTATGAATATCAAATTGAATATGACCAAAAATGGTTTTGAATTTCAGTATTTAAATGATAATCAGGATTTGTTTACGCAATTAATTGGTTAAAAATCCTGGTCCGATGACAAATATCAGGAAATAAAAAAACTTATAGTGTAATTTTGTAGTTCATTTTAGTTAGAAAACATGGAAACGCTTAAAGATATTTCGAACATCGAAGACATACAATTAATGGTCAACAGTTTTTACGATAAGGTTAGGCAAGATGACCTTCTTGGGCCGATTTTTAATGACAAACTTCAGGACCGCTGGCCTATGCATTTACAAAAAATGTACGGTTTTTGGCAAACTATATTATTTGATGTCCGTGCTTATTCCGGAACTCCTTTTCCACCACACAAACAATTACCGGTAGATAAAACTCATTTTGACCGTTGGGTTTTTCTTTTTAATTCTTCAATCGACGTACTTTTTGCAGGAACTGTTACTGAAGAAGCAAAAATGAGAGCCGCAAATATGGCCTATATGTTCAATCATAAAATTGATTATTTTAGGAATTTAGAGAATCAATAAAAATTTATCTAAATGGTATTCCTAAATAACTAAATTTGGCGGAATCAATTTTTAATAAAATATGAAAAAAGCATTACTATCTCTTCTATTTTTTCTCTTTATCATTATTTCTGCCAATGCGCAAGCGTCTAAAAGCAATTTATACAAAGGCACAATTGATGGAAAAATAGCCGTTACTTTTTTTATTAAGACAGAAGAAAACCCCTGCACAGCCGATTTAATGTACACTGCCATGTATCACTACGACAAATCCGGCAATTGGATTCAATTGGACATTACTCAAAATACCAAAAACGAGAATCAGTTTGCATTAGTAGAACATGGCTTTACAGGTCTTATGATTTTAAAAAAAGACGAAACTAATTTTAGTGGTTTATGGATGAGTTCTGACAGCAAAAAACAATTGAAAGTGGAATTGAAAGAAGCGAAAATGACTAAAAAAGAGACGGAATCGTACGAAACCAAAATGGAAAAAGTTAATTATGAAAATAACGATTGCTAGAAAATTGTTCTTTTTATACTTCGAAAACATTCTTTTGAAAACGGATTCCCTAGCCCTGATAGC
The DNA here is from genome assembly GCF_015351595.1 of Flavobacterium sp. LC2016-12. Classification (GTDB taxonomy): domain Bacteria; phylum Bacteroidota; class Bacteroidia; order Flavobacteriales; family Flavobacteriaceae; genus Flavobacterium. The sequence goes on from NZ_JADKPT010000016.1 coordinate 102,841, forward strand.
AGCGTTATCCTTTTTCTTGCTCCTTTAGCAAGGAAAAGATACAAGCGGATAGCAGGACTAGCTCCTAAAAACCATAATACTTCTCAAGACAAAATTTCTATTAAAACCTCAATAAAAAACTCTTTCGAACAAAAAAATTGTGATGAATAGCAAAAATTAGCACCTTAAATTCGTAATTTTACATTCTTAATCTACAACGTTTTCGAAATGAATCCAAATATTGAGACAAACCCGTTATTAGAGCGATTGCCGAAACATTTAAAGCAATTTATTAAGCCACAGGATTATAGCGATTACACGCCAATTAATCAGGCGGTTTGGCGTTATGTGATGCGCAAGAATGTAGATTATTTATCAAAAGTGGCACATCATTCTTATTTGGATGGTTTGAAGAAAACCGGAATCGAAATTGATTCTATTCCGAGTATGTACGGAATGAACCGAATCCTAACTGAAATTGGCTGGGCTGCGGTTGCCGTTGATGGTTTTATTCCGCCAAATGCTTTTATGGAATTTCAGGCTTATAACGTTTTGGTTATTGCTTCCGATATCAGACAATTAGAACATATTGAATATACACCTGCCCCAGACATTATTCACGAAGGTGCCGGCCACGCTCCTATTATTGCGAATCCTGAATATGCTGAATATTTGAGACGTTTTGGTGAAATTGGCTGTAAAGCGATTTCATCTCATAAAGATTATCAGATGTACGAAGCGATTCGTTTGCTTTCGATTTTGAAAGAAGCGGAAGATACGCCTCAGGATAAAATTGATGAAGCAGAAAAAGCAGTTGCTGATTTGCAAAACAATATGGGCGAATTATCAGAAATGGCTCAGATTCGTAATTTACATTGGTGGACAGTAGAATATGGTTTAATCGGAACTGTTGAAGACCCAAAAATTTACGGTGCCGGATTACTTTCTTCTATCGGAGAAAGTGCCTGGTGCATGACCGATAATGTAAAGAAAATCCCTTATGATATTTCTGCAGCCAATCAGAATTTTGATATTACGCAGTTGCAACCTCAACTTTATGTGACGCCCAATTTTTCTTATTTAAGTTTGATTTTAGAAGAATTTGCGAATAAAATGGCCTTAAGAACAGGAGGACTTTCGGGAATTCAGAAATTAATTCATTCGAATGCTTTAGGAACTATCGAATTAAGTACTGGTTTACAAATTTCAGGCGTTTTTACCAATGTTTTGGAAGAGGAAGGAAAACCAGTTTACATTCAGACTACTGGAAAAACAGCTTTATCATATCGTGAAAAAGAATTAGTTGGTCACGGAACTTTGACACATCCACACGGATTCGGTAGTCCAATTGGAAAACTAAAAGGTTTCAATTTAGCGATTGAAGATATGAGTCCGAAGGATTTACAAGCTTACAGTATCGTAGAAAACGAAAAAGTAAAATTAGAATTTGAAGGCAATATTATTGTTGAAGGAGAAATTATTACAGGATCCCGAAACTTACACGGAGAAATTATTTTAATTAGTTTTAGAAATTGTACTGTAACACATGGCGAAACGATTTTGTTTCAGCCAGACTGGGGAAATTACGATATGGCGATTGGTAAAAAAGTAGTTTCTGCTTTTTCCGGTCCAGCCGACGTGAATAGTTTTGACTTGATTAATATTGTTCCGAGTTCTCAAACCATTAAAGCAAAACATACAGACGAACGTGATGATTTAGAAGTTCTTTATCAGACTGTTCGTTCTATAAGAGAAAATAAAGATTCGAAGTCAGAACTAAAATCTGTTTTTGAAAAGCTGAAAAATGATCATTCTAATGACTGGTTGCTTTCTGTTGAAATTGCAGAACTTTTGAAAGATTCCGCTGAAAAACAACTTTTACAAGAAGTATTGGTTTATTTGGATCAATTGAAAGCAAAACGTCCTGAAGTAGCGCATTTGATTTCTGGCGGACTGGATTTGATTTTCGATAAGGAAGCGGTTTAGATTTTTGTCACGAAGGCGCACTAAGACACAAAGTTTTTTTTATCTGGTTTGTGCAGATTTAATCTCGCAAAGTCGCGAAGTCGCAAAGTTTTTTTTAAAGAAAAGAGTGATTAAGCGTACTGTTTGTCATTCGGAGGAACGAGACTCGAGCGATAGCGACTGGCGAAGCAAATCCCCGCAAGTAATTCCGCAACGAGAATCT
>NZ_JADKPT010000017.1 GCF_015351595.1 Flavobacterium sp. LC2016-12
CTGTAGTTATAACATCCGCAGGTTTACTTCCAACAGTCAGGTTCAATACCTGATCTGCGGTACATCCGTCATTGCTGATTCTGATTCCGTTTTGCGATGCAGAATATGAAATGCCGTTTGCAGGCCATGTATAATTCTGTTCAGAACAGATTGTTTGAGTTGTGATAATATCAGCCGGTTTAGGAGCTACATTCAGATTCAAAACCTGATCCGCAGTGCATCCATCATTGCTGATTCTGAGTCCATTTTGCGATGTTGTATAAGTAACATTATCAATCCATTTATAAGATTCTCCTGCACAGATTGATTTTGTTGTTATAACATCAGCTGGTTTAGGAGTTACAGTCAGATTCAAAACCAGATCTGCGGTGCATCCGTCATTGTTGATTCTAAGTCCTGTCTGTGATGTAGTATATACAATTCCGTTTGCTGGCCATGTGTAAGTCTGTCCTGAACATATTGTTTGCGTTGTGATACTATCAGCCGGTTTAGGAGTTACAGTCAGATTCAAAACCTGATCTGCCATACATCCGTTATTGCTAATTCTAAGTCCTGTCTGTGATGTAGTGTATACAATTCCGTTTGCCGGCCATGTGTAATTCTGACCGGAACATATTGATGATGTTGTGATTATATCATTGGCCTTTGTTATCACGGTTATTTTTCCTGTCGCGACATTATTTCCACATTCACCAATTATAGGAATGCTGTAGTTAAAAGTACCTGATTGAGTTGGTATTCCACTAATTGTAATTAAATTCGATGCCCAAGTCGGGGTTACTCCAGAAGGTAAACCTGTTGGTATCCCTATGCCTGTTGAATTTGCAGTATTGTGTGTAATAGAAACTAAGTCGGTATTGATACAGGCAGTTGGTGATGACGAGGCTGGTCCAGCATTGGCGTATTCTTCTATAGTAAAAGACACAGGAAATCTTGGTGCGTTTGTTTCATCGCCAACATAATAAATAGTAGTACCTGGGGTATTTGTATTTGCTAAACCCGAGTTCGTTACTCCAACTGGATTAAAAGTTGGCCCCCAGCCAATAGGCGTACCACCAGAAGCTGATGTATACCAATAATTTAAAGGAGTCAGTAAAAACTGACCTCCCGGTGGCGGAGTAACTGTCCAGGAATAGTCTCCAGAATAAACCCCTATATCATTATAAGCCCAAAGTGTTGAAATCAGTGTGTATTTAACTCCACTTTGTAAGTAAACGGTTAATCTCGGTTCTGTAAAACGACCGTCAAAATCATCATCTCCTATTATCCATGTACCCCCCGCATTACATTTTCCAGGTACAAAATTACCAGAATAAATGTATGCCATGCCATCATAATCATTACTGTCGGTCATTTTAAGTACATAGATCCCAGATCGAGTGACAGAAAATTCAGTTGCTGTATAATTTCTTGAAGCATTTGTAGAGAAAGAACAGTTTGCGGTATTAACTAAAAAACCATTAACTAAATCATTAGGGATAAAAGCTTTAGGATCTGTTTGAGAATTCCAATGGCCAGAAAAGGCAGTTGTCGTTCTTGGGATGGAAGGCTCTATTACTAGCGAACCAGTACCTCCAGGACATATATCAACTCCTGTAATTTTAATGGAATTATATATGATAGTGGCAACAGTTGATGTTTTACCGAAAGTATCATTAAAAGTGTAATTTATTTGTACAGGTCCTTCAATTGTATTATTTAAAGGAATAAATGTGACTTTTCCTGTCACTGAATCATAGGTAAGTGTTCCTTTTCCTACAACTGTGATAGAATTTTGTATACCTATTGAATCTAAGTCCAGGTCTACTGATGTTTTATCTAAAGTCGCAGGTGCGTTTATTGTTCCATTGTCATTAGCAGTTATGTCTCCAGAAGTTGCTGGCACGCCCACAATTCCTGAAAAAGAATCGGGATTTGCAATGGGTTGATATAAAGAGGAAACATTTAAATTACGTATTTCATGAAAATTGGTATATAATCCCGTTGAAGCTGTAATGGCAAATCTTAAATTGGCTGGAGCTACTGTTGTATAAGCATAATTATCAATTATTAAACTTTTAGTATTCCCGTGAGTTAGATAAACTGACACAAAAAAACCTCCTCCAGGTCGCGGTTTTAAAAGTATATCAATTTTTCTGAAGCCTGCTTTACTAGGGTCAGTGGCTGTTCTGTCATTTCCGGCTATATCAAAATAAAAAGGTGATGATTGTGTTTTTGCACCTGTTAAATAGGGATACCCTAAAGTTCCATTACCTTTACCTCTTAAAACAATAGCACTTTCCATGCTTCCTGGGCCTCCTGTTCTGCCTTCAGCATTAGATGAAAAATTACCATATTCATCAATTCCAATACCTAAATATCCATTTGTAAAACCATTTTGTCCATTGGCTTGTGCATATCCTAAAGAACCGCCAAATTCTCCCGGTAAAGGCGTAGGTGTATTTTCATCAAATAAAATAAAAGCGATTCCATCACCGCCATTTCCGCTGTGTATATAATATTCAAATGATGCACTAATTTCTTTTGCTGAAGAAAAAGGTATTGTTGACCATAAAATTGCTTTTTGAGTTGTATTTGTATTGGTTAATCTTAGATAGCCGTTTGCATTTAAATCGTTGTACCCATCTCTTGTTCCAAAACCTCCAGTTAAAAAAGCTGAGGGGGCTCCGTCCATATGAAGTGAAGACGGAATACTGTTGTATTTAAAACTTTCAATAAAATTTTGAGCATTTATCTTTGTGAATGGAAAAAATAAAAAGGAAAGGGAAATAAGATAATAAGAAATAAATTTCTTGAAAGTAAAATTTGGCATAGACATTTAATTTATTGGCAGTGAAATTTTAATTGCAACGAAAACATATTGAGTTGATCAAAATGTTAATTTGTTTATATGATAAATCTGTGAGTGGAAAGTTTTCAATTAAGAATGATTGATTCGCAAAAGTCAGCTGTAATTCAACTTTTGGGCGGACATATAAGACGAAATGATAATAGAATAAGACAAATTTGAAGGAACCAGAAAAAGCTTTTGTTTAAAAAACAACCTCAATGTTTATTTAACAAGCATTTAGTTTTAATGGATAAAAAGCAAACTAAAAAAAATACTATCTTTACCGATTAAACGTTTATGAACTTAAGTTGCTTTTTGCAACACTACATATATAATTATGGCATGTACAAGTTGTTCAACCTCAGATGGTGGCGCACCAAAAGGTTGTAAAAATAATGGGACTTGCGGCACCGATAGCTGCAATAAATTGACGGTTTTTGATTGGCTTTCGAATATGAGCCCATCTAACGGAGAGGCAATTTTTGATTGTGTTGAGGTTCGTTTCAAAAACGGCCGCAAGGAATTTTTTAGAAATTCAGAGAAATTAATTTTAAGTATTGGTGATATTGTAGCGACTGTTGCATCGCCAGGACATGATATTGGAATTGTAACTTTGACAGGAGAATTGGTAAAAATTCAAATGAAGAAGAAGGGTGTAAACCACGAAAGCAATGAAGTTCCAAAAATTTACAGAAAAGCATCTCAAAAAGACATTGATATTTGGTCTGTAGCGCGTGATCGTGAAGAACCAATGAAAGTTCGTGCGCGTGAATTAGCAATTCAGCATAAATTGGAAATGAAAATTTCTGATATTGAATTTCAGGGAGACGGATCGAAAGCGACTTTTTATTATACCGCAAACGACAGAGTCGATTTTAGACTTTTGATTAAAGATTTTGCTAAAGAATTTAGTACAAGAGTCGAAATGAAGCAAGTTGGTTTCCGTCAGGAAGCAGCTCGTTTAGGCGGAATTGGTTCTTGCGGACGTGAACTTTGCTGTTCAACCTGGTTGACTGATTTTAGAAGTGTCAATACATCAGCAGCACGTTATCAGCAGCTTTCTTTGAATCCTCAAAAATTAGCCGGACAATGCGGAAAATTAAAGTGTTGCTTAAATTATGAGCTTGACACTTACATGGATGCATTAAAAGATTTTCCGGATTACGACACTAAATTAGTAACCGAAAAAGGAGATGCAATCTGTCAAAAACAAGATATCTTTAAAGGATTAATGTGGTTTGCTTACACCAATAATTTCGCAAACTGGCACGTTTTGAAAATTGATCAGGTAAAAGAAATTATTGCTGAAAATAAACAAAAAAACAAAGTTTCTTCATTGGAAGATTTTGCTATTGAAGTGGTTTCAGAACCTGAAAAAGACTTTAATAACGCTATGGGTCAAGAGAGTTTGACTCGTTTTGATCAGCCGAAGAAAAAGAAAAAACCAAATCGCAAACGCAAACCAAATGCTGAAGGTGAAACTGTTGCAGCTCCTACACCAAATAAACCTCAACAAGGAAATAATAATAACAATAATAATAAACCAGCTGGTGGTAATCCAAATAAATCGAATAAACCGCACAACAAGCAAAATCAGTCGAACAAGCCAAATAATTCGAATGACAATAAGCCAGCTGAGCCAAGAAAACCTATAATTATTACTAAAAATGAGAATAAAAAGTAGCGGAATTCTTCTTTTGGTAGCAATTCTTCTTTTTTCTTGTGATAAGAAAAGAGTATTTGATGAGTACAAATCTGTTGGAAGTGCCTGGCACAAAGACAGCGTTGTAACTTTTGATTTGCCCGTTTTAGATTCCACCAAAAAATACAATTTATTTGTAAATTTGAGAGACAATAACAATTATCCATTCAATAATTTGTTTTTAATTGTATCTCTTGAAATGCCAAATGGTTTTACAAAAGTTGATACGTTAGAATATCAAATGGCAAATCCTGACGGAACTTTATTAGGAAACGGTTTTACAGATATTAAAGAAAGTAAACTGTATTATAGAGAGGGCGTTAAGTTTAGAGGAAAATACAAAGTACACATCAAACAAGCGGTGAGACAATCTGGAAAAATTCCGGGCGTTCAGGAGTTAGATGGTATTACAGACGTAGGTTTTAGAATAGAACAAAAAGATTAGAAAAATAGTTATGGCTGCTAAAAAAAACAATCAATCAAATAGCGTTAAAGATATTAATTACTATAAAAAGAAGTTCTGGCGGGTTTTTGCTTACACTTTGCTTGGAATTTTAGCTTTCTTTTTATTTGCCTCGTGGGGATTATTCGGTTCAATGCCTTCTTTTGAAGATTTGGAAAATCCGGATTCTAATTTGGCCACCGAAATTATCTCGTCAGATGGGGTAGTTCTTGGTAAGTACTTTAAAACCAACAGATCTCAGCTTAAATATTCTGATTTGCCAAAAAATTTGGTAGAAGCATTAGTCGCTACTGAAGATGCACGTTTTTATGAACATTCAGGAATTGACGGGCGCGGTACTTTAAGAGCTGTTTTTACTTTAGGAACCAACGGTGGAGCGAGTACATTAACGCAGCAGTTAGCAAAACAATTGTTCCACGGAGAAGGATCCAAATTCCTTCCTTTCAGAATTGTGCAAAAAATAAAGGAATGGATTATTGCCATTCGTCTGGAAAGACAATATACTAAAAACGAAATCCTCGCAATGTATTGCAATGTTTATGATTTCGGAAATTATTCGGTTGGAGTTAGTTCTGCAGCGCAGACCTATTTTTCTAAAGAACCAAAAGATTTAACAGTGGACGAATCGGCTATTTTAGTCGGAATGTTCAAGAATTCAGGTTTGTATAATCCAGTTCGTAACCCACAAGGCGTAAAAAATCGTCGTAATGTAGTATTAGGGCAAATGGAAAAAGCCAAAATGATCACTACTGCTGAGAAGGAGAGATTACAGGCCTTACCAATTACCTTAAAATTCAAATTAGAAAGTCACCGTGAAGGAACGGCTACTTATTTCAGAGAATACCTTCGTGATTACATGAAAAAATGGGTTGCTGAAAACAAAAAGCCAGACGGATCTGATTACGACATCTATAAAGATGGATTGAAAATCTATACCACAATCGATTCGAGAATGCAGTCTTATGCTGAAGAAGCGGTTACTGAACACATGAAAAATTTACAACAACAATTTTTCATCGATCAGAAAGACAATAAAAATGCACCTTTCGTAAATATCACTCAGGCAGAAACAGATAAGCTTATGATGCAGGCGATGAAAAATTCTACGCGTTGGGCTATCATGAAAGATATGGATAAAAGCGAAGATGAAATCATCGCTTCCTTCAAGGTAAAAACACAAATGCGTATTTTCACATGGAAAGGGGAACGCGATACCATTATGACACCAACGGATTCTATTCGTTATTACAAACACTTTTTGCAATCTGGTTTAATGGCAATGGAGCCTCAAACCGGAAACATCAAAGCATGGGTTGGAGGTATTAATTATAAATACTTTCAATACGATCACGTTGGGCAGGGAGCAAGACAAGTTGGTTCTACTTTTAAACCATTTGTTTATGCAACTGCGATCGAACAATTAAATATGTCCCCTTGTGATTCAATTTTAGACGGACCATTTGTGATTCGCAAAGGGCGTCATCACGTAACAGAAGATTGGGAGCCAAGAAACTCAAACCATACCTACCGCGGGATGGTAACTTTAAAACAAGCTTTAGCCGGCTCCATCAATACCGTTTCAGCAAAATTAATTGACAGAACTGGTCCTGAAGCTGTTGTAGAATTGACACAAAAATTAGGAGTAAAAACAGAAATTCCGGTGCAGCCTTCAATTGCGTTAGGAGCTGTTGATATTACAGTTGAAGACATGGTTGCGGCTTACAGTACATTTGCAAACCAGGGAGTTTATGTAAAACCTCAGTTTTTAAGCCGAATTGAGAATAAAAGCGGAGAGGTTATTTACGAACCAATTCCGGAATCGCATGATGTTTTAAATAAAGATATTGCCTTTGCAGTAATCAAATTATTGGAGGGAGTTACTGAAACTGGTTCTGGGGCGCGTTTGCGTACAGAAGGCGGAGGAAGCGGAGACAACCGTTGGACAGGATATCCATATATGTTTAGAAACCCAATTGCGGGTAAAACAGGAACAACACAAAATCAGTCAGACGGTTGGTTTATGGGTATGGTTCCGAATTTAGTAACCGGAGTTTGGGTTGGATGTGAAGATCGTTCAGCACGTTTCAAAAGTTTAACTTATGGTCAGGGAGCTACAGCGGCATTGCCGGTTTGGGCTTATTTTATGAAACTTTGTTATAAAGATGAAGCCCTTCAGATTTCTAAATCCGAATTTGAGCGTCCGGCAAATCTTTCTATAAAAGTCGATTGTTACAGCAGACCAGCAGTTGTGAAAGATACTACTGCTACAGAACAAAATACAGACGAATTCGAATTGTAAATTCAGTCTCTTTAAATAAAAAAAATATCCTTTTGTAGCTTCTGAAATTCAGAAGAATACAAAGGGATATTTTTTTTGGATTCAGTTGACTTTATTTTTTACGAAATCGTTATAAATTAATCGAAAAATCTTATTTTTATCAAAAATATTACGGTAATAAAGACAGTTTGTTATGATAACAAAAAAAGTAAATAATGTTCAGGAGGCGATAGAAGGAATTGAAAGCAGTATGACCATCATGTTTGGAGGCTTCGGATTATGTGGAATTCCTGAAAACACAATTGCTGCCTTAGTAAATACTACTATTTCAGATTTAACTTGTATCTCTAATAACGCAGGTGTTGATGATTTTGGTTTAGGATTGCTTTTGCAAAAGAAACAGATCAAAAAAATGATTTCATCCTATGTTGGTGAAAATGCAGAGTTTGAACGCCAGATGCTTTCGGGAGAATTGGAAGTTGAATTAACGCCGCAAGGAACTTTGGCAGAGCGTTGTCGTGCGGCACAAGCCGGAATTCCAGCTTTCTTCACCCCGGCAGGTTACGGAACCGAAGTTGCAGAAGGAAAAGAAGTACGCGAATTCAACGGAAAAATGCATATCATGGAACAAGCTTTCAAAGCTGACTTTGCGATTGTAAAAGCATGGAAAGGTGATGAAGCCGGAAATCTTATTTTTAAAGGAACCGCCAGAAACTTCAATGCGTGTATGGCCGGAGCAGGAAAAATTACCATTGCTGAGGTGGAAGAATTAGTTCCCGTAGGGACTTTAGATCCAAATCAAATTCATATTCCAGGGATCATGGTACAACGTATTTTCCAGGGAGAAAAATTTGAAAAGAGAATTGAGCAGCGAACCGTTAGACAGAGAGCATAATTAGATAATTGAGATAATTAGTCAATTAGATAATGAACTAGATTGCGTAAAGAGAAGCATTATCTAATTATCAAATTTTCTAATTGGCACATTAACAAAAGGCCTTATAAAAAATAAAATAATGAATCGAATTTCTGTACTTCTAATTTCCTTTCTCTCGTTTCAGGCTTTTTCACAAACGACATTAGATCTTAGACAACAATTAAATCAGATTATTGCAACTAAGAATGCTACAGTTGGGATTTCTATTAAAAGTATTGAAGATAAAGATACTTTGAGTATTAATGGAAATTTGAAAGCACCCATGATGAGTGTTTTTAAATTCCATATTGCTTTAACTGTTTTGAACCAGGTTGATCAAGGAAAGCTTTCATTGGATCAAAAGATCTTTATTAAGAAGAAGGATTTACACGAAAATACTTGGAGTCCAATGAGGGAAGATTATCCGGAAGGAAATATAGATTTAACATTGGACAAATTGTTACGATATACGGTTTCACATAGTGACAATAACGGTTGTGACATATTGATCGATTTAGTTGGAGGTACAAAAGTCGTTCAGAAGTTTATAAACAAACAAGGAATTAAAGATTTCGTGATCAAGGTCAATGAAAAGCAAATGGAAAGCTGGAAAAACCTTTATGTAAATACAACAACTCCATTGGCAACAACGGAATTATTGGAGAAATTCTATAAAGGCGAAGTTCTAAAAGAAAATACAACCCAGTATTTATATCAGATAATGGTAGAAACTTCAAGAGGACTTACCTGGATGAAAGCCGGTCTTCCGGAAGGAACAGAACTGGCACACAGAACTGGAATTTCGGGAACAAACGATAATAATTTGAGAGTTGCAATGAATGATATCGGAATTGTAAAACTTCCAAATGGAAAACATTTTATTCTTTCAGTTTATTTAAAAGAGATTACAGAAAGCCAACAAGATACAGAGAAAATAATTGCAGACATTGCAAGAACAACCTGGGATTATTTTACAAGAAAAAATTAGATAATTAGATAATTAGATAATTAGAAAATGTGATAATTAGATAATTATTTAGATTCCGTACAGTATGGTATTATCTAATTATCTAATTTCCAATTGGCACATTTAATAAAAGACACATTGAATTTATGTTAACAAAAGAAGATATTGCAAAACGTATTGCAAAAGAAGTAAAAGACCGGTATTTCGTTAATCTTGGAATTGGAATTCCGACTTTGGTTGCGAATTATGTGCGTGAAGATATCGCGGTTGAATTTCAAAGTGAAAACGGAGTTCTTGGTATGGGACCTTTTCCGTTTGCCGGAGAAGAAGATGCTGATATTATCAACGCTGGAAAACAAACAATTACAACACTTCCGGGAGCGAGTTTCTTTGATTCGGCCTTTAGTTTCGGAATGATTCGAAGCCAAAAAGTAGATTTAACGATTTTGGGAGCTATGGAAGTTTCAGAAAACGGAGATATCGCCAACTGGAAAATTCCGGGGAAAATGGTAAAAGGAATGGGAGGAGCAATGGATTTGGTGGCTTCCGCCGAAAATATAATCGTGGCGATGATGCACGTTAATAAGGCAGGAGAATCAAAAATACTTAAAAAATGTACTTTGCCATTAACAGGTGTAGGTTGCGTTAAAAAGGTTGTGACTGAACTTGCAGTTCTCGAAGTAACAGAAAAAGGTTTTAAGCTCTTAGAAAGAGCACCAGGAGTATCTGTCGAACATATCATTGCCTCAACTGAAGCAGATTTAATTATTGAAGGTGAAATTCCGGAAATGGCAATTTAAAATTAGCCAAAACGCAAAGAAAGTATAATCAAGCAATAACCAAAAAAAACCGTCCTATTGGACGGTTTTTTTTATATGAACTTTGTGTCCTTGCGACTTTGTGGTAGTAGTTTATTGCAAATTAAAAGAAGCACCTAAGCTAAAAGTTGCCTGATTATTTAAATGACCAAAAATACCATCTCTAGCATATTTTGCAATTGGAAAACCAATTTCCGTATAGACACCAAATCCATCAGTAAAGAAATAGCGACCACCTACATGTCCTCCAAAATTATGTGTTCCTATACTTAATCCAGGATAGATATCTAATTGCTCTACTCCAATCACACTGCTTAAGTTAGCATTAATTCTTGCTTTTGCGTCAAAACGATGAGCAAAATCAGGTTTTTGTTCATAATATTGATTACCATTATACTGTCCATATCCATCTACACTCAATAGATAATTCGCAACAAAACCAAAAGAGAAATTTTCTCCTAAACCAAAATCAACAGAACCCTGAATTCCTGAACCACCATCTTGTAGATTGGCACCAACGTTAACTCTAACATCACCTTTTCCTGTAAAAGCTTGTTGCGCTTGCGTTAAACCGAATGATACTAAAAACAAAAATGTAATAACTTTTTTCATAAACTTAAATATTAATTATTTCGGATTGCAAATTTAATTTTTTATAGATTAATTCCTACCTTTTTCATTAGAATACAATTCATTTAAGGGATCACTTTGCCAGAATTCTTTAGTGTCAACATTCATAATAGTTAATGGGCCTTTAAAAGCTGCTCCTGTATCAACATTCCAGACACATGCCTTGTTAACCGGAATTGTTTGTCCAATTCGGGTTACCGGAGTGTGCCCAATAAATATTTCTTTGTAAACAGTAAAGCGTTTAGGGTAATAAGGATCTTCCGGTTTCAGGTTTGGGTCTAACGAAAGTGCCGTCTCCCAAAGGGTTCTGTCCCAATAAAATAATTTTGGGAAATATTCCCAGACAACACCATTCAAATTGGTAAAACCTGCATGAACAAATAATCGATTTTGGTCATCATGGTAATAATCCTGTAAAGATTCTAAGAAAACAATATGTTCTTTTTTTCTTTCTTCTGAGAGTTTAGCATAGCCTTCAACAGTGGCTTTACCGCCATGTTTGTACCACATTTCTTCATCAAATTCTTCATGCCTGTTCTCAAGCCAATCCAATGCCAGCTGATCATGATTTCCTCTGATGCAAATGCAGTTTTGCTTGCTTTTCAGGTCAATCAAATATTCAATAACTTCTGCTGATTGACTCCATCCATCAACATAATCGCCTAAAAAAATTAGAGTATCTTCAGTAGTAACTTCGGCTTTTTTCAACACTTGCTCAAGTGCGAGTAATCCTCCGTGTATGTCGCCTATAACAAATGTTCGCATTTTATTTTATTTCGAGTAGTATACAAAAATAAAGAAAATGATTTGTTTGCGATCATTTAGTTGTTAATCTTTAAATGAGTTTATTTTTATGATTTTTTGCATCTCATTTTCAAGCTTTCCTGTTTAAATTTGTAATATGTCTGAAACACCTACATATCGTAAAATTATTCATATTGATATGGATGCTTTTTATGCTTCTGTAGAGCAAATGGACAATCCTGGTTTAAGAGGAAAACCTGTTGCTGTAGGCGGTTCAGAGAATAGAGGAGTAGTTTCGGCGGCAAGTTATGAGGCGCGCAAATTTGGCGTTCGAAGTGCTATAAGCGGCGTTTTAGCTAAAAAATATTGTCCTGAAATAATTTTTGTACGTCCGAGATTTGATCGATACAGAGAAATTTCAAGTAAAATCCATAAAATTTTTCACGAATATACAGATTTGGTCGAGCCGCTTTCGCTAGACGAGGCTTATCTTGATGTAACTCAGAATAAAAAAGGAAACCCAAGTGCGAGTTTGTTAGCGCAGGAAATTCGGTTGAGAATTCTAAATGAAGTTGGATTAACAGCTTCGGCTGGAATTTCTGTTAATAAATTCGTAGCGAAAATTGCCAGCGATATCAACAAACCAAACGGGCAGAAAACTGTAAATCCAGAAGAGATTTTATCTTTTCTGGAAGAATTGCCTATTCGGAAGTTTTATGGCGTTGGAAAAGTAACTACCGAGAAAATGTACCAATTAGGAATTTTTACCGGAGCCGATTTAAAAACAAAGTCAGAAGATTTCCTTGAAAAACACTTCGGGAAATCAGGTGCTTTTTATTACAAAGTGGTTCGCGGAATCCATAATAGTGAAGTAAAATCATATCGGGTTACAAAATCGGTAGCCGCAGAACATACTTTTGATGTCAATTTATCTTCAGAGATTTTTATGTTGGAGCAACTGGAAAGAATTGCCACTTCACTGGAAAAACGATTAAAAAAACACAATATTTCAGGGAAAACAGTTACGCTGAAAATCAAATACAGTGATTTTACACAGCAAACACGTAGCAAAACATTACCTTATTTTATTTCTGATAAAAGTTTGATCCTTGAAACAGTTGAAGAACTATTGTATCAGGAAAAAATGAAAGATTCTGTTCGGTTGCTCGGAATCTCTTTAAACAATTTAAATACGGAAGAGAAGAAAGCAGTTGTTGTTCAGCTAAAGTTTACTTTTTGATGAACAAATTAACGTTAAAAACTTAAAAACGTATCTTTTATGATGAATTTTCTCTCTATCTTTACTATAGAAAATTTTTCTATACCGTTTCGAAAATGAAAAATACTAAAGAAGAAATCACGCATCGGAATAGTGTTCCCATTTTATCCTGGGATTTTCACTATGAATATCTAAATGAATTACGGGCAATTTTTGCTGATTTGAAAAAAGTAGATAAAATTTCAAATCGCTTTAAATGGAATGCTAAAAATCTGGAAATTAAAGACCGAATTTTAGATGAAGTGATTTTGGTTACGGATGCGAATTTAAAAATCGTTTTTGCTTCCAACGGAATAAAAAAAATGACGGGCTATACAGAAAGCGAAATCATCGGTAAATCCCCAAAGATGTTTCAGGGGCCAAAAACGTCTGAAATTGTCTTAAATGAGATAAAAATAGCTATTCAATCACAAGTTCCGTTTGAAAAAACTTTAGAGAATTATAAAAAAGATGGAGAAATCTATAAATGCAAAATAAATAGCGTACCTATTTTTAATTTAAAAGGAGAGCTTTCTCACTTTATAGCTTTTGAAAGTGTAGATAAAAGTGCTTGATACTTAACCGCAAAGAACGCTAAGGTCTACGCAAGGTTCGCAAAGTTTTTGTAAAGATGAACACGTCAGGAATATAAGCAAAACCGCCTGATTAAGGCGGTTTTTTTATCTTAGAACCTTAGCATCTTAGTGCCTCAGTACCTTAGCTTATAGATTTTCAAAGAAATCATTTCCTTTATCATCCGTAATAATAAACGCAGGGAAATCTTTAACAGTGATTTTACGAACAGCTTCCATTCCTAATTCTTCAAAGTCAACAACTTCAACTTTTAAAATATTATCCTGAGCTAAAATAGCCGCCGGACCTCCAATAGAACCCAAATAGAATCCACCATATTTGTTACAGGCATCTGTAACTTGTTTGGTACGGTTACCTTTTGCCAACATAATCATACTTCCACCATGTTTTTGGAATTCATCTACATAAACATCCATACGTCCTGCCGTTGTTGGTCCAAAACTTCCTGAAGCCATTCCTTCCGGAGTTTTTGCCGGGCCAGCGTAATAAACTGGGTGATTTTTAAAGTATTCTGGCATAGGTTGACCCGCTTCCAGCATTTCCATAATTTTTGCGTGAGCGATGTCACGGGCAACAATTACGGTTCCGCTTAGTTTTAAACGGGTTTTTATTGGGTACTGAGATAGTTTTGCCAACATATCTTTCATCGGCATATTTAAGTCAATTTCAACCGGAGCTTCTAAATGCGGAGCTGTTTCCGGTAAAAATTGTTTTGGATTTACTTCTAATTGCTCAACGTAAATTCCATCTTTTGTGATTTTTCCTTTGATATTCCTATCTGCAGAACAAGAAACTCCCAATCCAACTGGACAAGAAGCAGCGTGACGCGGCAAACGGATTACACGAACATCATGCGTGAAATATTTTCCTCCAAACTGTGCACCAATCGCGCTTTCCTGGCAAATTTGCTGTACTTTTTGTTCCCACTCATGATCACGAAAAGCCTGACCAGCCATGTTTCCTGTAGTTGGTAAATTGTCGTAATATCCAGCAGATGCCTTTTTAACGGCGCTTAAGTTCGCTTCCGCAGAAGTTCCGCCAATTACCAAAGCCAAATGGTATGGAGGACAAGCCGAAGTTCCTAAATCTTTGATTTTTGCACGAACAAAAGCGTCCATAGCTTTTTCATTCAATAAGGATTTAGTCTGCTGATATAAATACGTTTTATTAGCAGATCCGCCACCTTTTGCCATAAATAAAAATTCATATGCATTTCCTTTTTTAGCATAAATATCAATTTGCGCCGGAAGATTCGAACCTGAATTCTTCTCTTCAAACATCGAAATCGGAACAATTTGAGAATAACGTAAATTTCTTTTTTGATAGGTATTGAAGATTCCTCTGCTCAACCATTCTGCATCATCAACACCCGTAAAAATGCTTTCGCCTTTTTTGGCCATTACGATTGCAGTTCCGGTATCCTGGCAGCTTGGCAACTGACCTTCAGCCGCAACCGTAGCATTTTGAAGTAAATTGTAAGCCACAAAACGATCGTTATCTGTAGCTTCCGGATCATCCAGAATGTTTCTTAGTTTTTGCAAATGACTCGTTCTCAACATGAACGAAACATCTGTTAAAGCTTCTTCAGCTAATAATTCTAATCCTTTTGGGTCAACAGTAAGAACTTCACGTTCTCCAAATTTTTCAACTTTTACAAAATCAGAAGTAATTTTGCGATATTGTGTATCATCCTTTAAAATTGGATAAGGGTCTTGGTATATAAAATCAATCATTTCTTTGTTTTTGACAAAGTTAAAAATTATTTCTCTAAGAAAGAATTTGAATTAGGGGTGTTTTGTGTGCATTAATTTATAACGAAAAATTAAAAACGTATTACATCTAAACTGGACTGAAGTCCAGCTCTACAAAATAGATGATTCCTCTGGAATTTTTAGGAAGAGCCATCGGCTCTAAATATATTGTAGGGCTGGACTTCAGTCCAGTTTAAATTAAGATTGGTTTGCTTTAAAATTTGTAGGATAATTAGTATTTTGGTCCTAATTTTTAATTTTATAAAAACATACACAATAATGGCCAATACCTATCACCAAGTTTATATTCAGGCAGTTTTTGCAGTGAAGAATAGAGGAGCATTAATTACTGATGACTGTAAAACTCAAATATTAAGCGTAATTGGAAATTCTATAAATGAAACAGGTTGTAAAACAATAATAGTAAACGGTACGGAAGACCATGTTCATTGTCTTTTGGCCCTCAAACCAACAATTTCTATTTCGGACTTAATGAGAATAGTTAAAGGAAAATCGTCAAGATTTATCAATGACCATCAATTGACAAGAAATAAATTTGAATGGCAGGAAGGATACGGTGTTTTTTCATACAGTAAATCACACATTGATGTTGTATATAAATACATTGTCAATCAAGAAGAACACCATAAAAAACAAAATTTTAGAAATGAATATTTATCTCTTTTAGATAAATACAATGTTAAATATGACGAAAGATATGTTTTTGAAAATTTAATATAATACCATTTTAAACTGGACTGAAGTCCAGCTCTACAAAATAGATGATTCCTCTGGAATTTTTAGGAAGAGCCATCGGCTCTAAATATATTGTAGGGCTGGACTTCAGTCCAGTTATTTTATATGCGAAAAATTAAAAAAACCAGCTAGCCACAAAAATTGCTGTAATTACACAAATGACATCAACCAAAAGCATTGTTCCTAAAGCATAGCGGGTATTTTTGATATTTACAGAGCCAAAGTAAACTGCAATCACATAAAAAGTACTTTCAGCACTGCATTGAAAAATACTACTCAATCTTCCTGTTAAAGAATCAGCGCCAAAAGTATTCATCGAGTCAATCAAAAATCCTCTTGATCCTGCTGAGCTAAAAGGTCTAAGCATGGCAACTGGCAAAGCATCGGTAATTTGTTTGTTGACACCCATATTCGAGAAAACAAATGCAATTCCATCACTGATAATTTCAAATAAACCGCTGTTTCTAAATAATGAAATTGCCACTAACATCCCTAAAACATATGGGAAAATGGTAACTCCTGTTTTAACACCATTATTTGCTCCTACTACGAATGAGTCAAAAACCGTGGTGTTTGCATCGGTGAATTTCTTTTCATGTATGAAGGAGAAAATCAAAGTAGCAACAACTATAAACATTAAGATTAGTGCAGAAAGATTAGTGGTAAAGTAGTTTTTACCAATCAGGTCTAAATGGTTTACATACATTAACAAACCAATAATCGCGGCAATTAATACCATCAAACCAATAACAAGAGAAGCACTTTTGAAATTAATCTTTTGTTTGATTCCGACAATTAAAAAAGCAGCAATTGTACCAATAAACGAAGTAATAATGCACGGAAGCATAACATCTGCCGGATTACTTGCACCAGCTGCGGCGCGATAACCGATAATTGAAGTTGCAATTAAGGTTAAACCTGAAGCATGCAGACACATAAACATAATCTGCGCGTCACTTGCTTTGTCTTTGTCGGGGTTTATTTCTTGTAAACTTTCCATTGCTTTAAGACCAAACGGAGTTGCAGCCGAATCTAATCCTAAGAAATTCGCGGCAAAGTTTAACGTCATATACGAGATAGAAGGGTGGTTTTTTGGGATACTCGGAAACACTTTTACAAAAACCGGACTCAATACTTTGGCTAATTTTCCGGAAACTCCTGAAATGATTAAAAGTTCCATTAATCCACAGAAAAAGGCTAAATAAGCCATTAAGGGTAAAATTAAATCGAGTAAAGTAGTTTTACAGGTTGGTAATAAACCATCAGATTTTTGAACACCGCTGAAAATTTTTACGGTTTTGTTTTTATAAACGTAAGTGGTGTCAGCATTTAGCGTATCACGATTAATAATCATGGTTTGATCCGGCGCTTTTTTGATACTGTCCTTGATGAAAGCAGGAAGTTGTTCAGCGTATTTTTCGGAAATAAGAATTGGATCGTCTTTTTTGCCATTCAGAACATAATCAATGGTATACGTGTTGGCAGTAAATAAACTGAATATAACAAAGATAATCGACGAAATAAAAATAGTTAACCAAAATCTACTTAATACCATAGCACTGTTTTTTTTGTAAATGTAATTATTTAGCAATAAAATGCACAAAGATTTTAATTTTGAAACAGGAAGAATTTAAGGGGAATTGTAATCTTTTCGTCTGTTAGTTTGATTTACATTTGTATTTTGATCAAGAAGCTGTTACTTCTAAGAAGCTAAAGTCTTGGTAATATTGAGTTTTTATAAATATTGCACTCCTATTTCGAGATTTTCCCACCCTCACATGGTGAAATATTTATAGTAAGCGATGTTTTGATTTGTAATAGGGTTTCCGTAGTGCTTTAAAGTATTTTATTCTATAATAATTTTGGTCTCCAAATAGTTTTCAAAAGCCTTAATACCTTCAAACAGAACTGCTTTTTTATGATTTTCGGTTTCATTAAAAAATTGTGTTTCTATTTTGGCGTGGTCTTTTGCGATGGTTCTTTTCCAGGTCCCAATGACTTTACTGTTTTCTAGAATTACAGGCTTAAAAATGCCGTTGTTGGTAAATGCTTTCGATTGATGTTCTAGTAAAATGGAAGCTTCTCTGGTTTTATACGAAATCAGAATTTCATCAAATGCCGGGAGAAAATGTACGCTTTCGCGGAAGCTGTTTTCATCAGAAGTATCAGTTCTAAACCAATAAATCTGACCATTAATTTCAACAGAACTCAATTGCAACCTAATTGCGTTAATGATATTTTGACAAATTGTTGGAGGAAAACCAGACCACCACGAAAAGTCAAGAAGTGAGGCAGGGCCGTGACTTACGAAATATTTGAGGGCTAGTTTTGCAAGACCTTCTTCTTTGGTTAATTTTGTTTTTGGTTTAGAAACGCGTTCTTCAAGTAGAGCATAAGTGATTTGTTTTCCTTTCATTCTTCCGTTGCACACCAAACCATCCAACTCTGCATTCATCATTATTGCCGCACTTAAAAAATCGGCAGAAGAAGTTTTTTTAACGCCGAGTTCCTGCATGATTTCATCACGAGTCAAATGATTGTTTCCGGAAAGCAGTTTTTCGATTTTAGAATTGGTTTGATTGAGTTTTTTGACATCATAGTCATATTTTTTAGCGGCAGAAGCGGTAAATCTTTTGACCTGAGGAGCCGATAGATCCAACATCCAATAAATATCATCAGCAGAAACAAAATGCCAGGTTGGTCGAAGAATGTGAGTTCGGATAATTTGAGCAGAATTTATAGCTTCTTCAATGGCTGCCTCAGTAGCATCACATCGCGAACCAATCGCCCATTTGGCCATCGAATAGTCCTGAGCCTGCATTGCACCCAAATGCTTTACAATTTCCTGAGGAGTAATTGAACTTGTTTTGTACAATTTTTGTGAAACAAGACGATGATGTGAAATTTCCTGATAAGTCATTTTCTATACCTTTTAGCTAATAGTCGAAAACCTTTGTAACTCTGTGTCTTTGCAACTTTGAACCTTCAAAAAAATCATACGTGAATAATCTCCTCCTCAATCAATAAATCTTCACGTCTCAAACGAAGAAAAATCTGTGCAACCGCAATTGTATCCTTTTCGCAATACGTTACAATTCGGTCAATATCCTTCTCGACATAAAAAACATGGGCAACCTGACTTCCGTCTATATCGCCTTTTGGAGAAGGAACTCCCAAAATTTTAGTCAGTAATTTTAAAGAAGTGAAATGTTTGTAATCGCCAAATTTCCATAATTCTAAAGTATCTAAATGCGGAATCTCCCAAGGTTTTTTCCCGAATAAATTCAGTTTGTCCGGAATGGCAATTTGGTTTATAATCATTCTTCTGGCAATAAACGGAATATCGAATTCCTTTGCATTATGTCCGCATAAAAGATGATAAGGCTGATTAAAATGATTGTTCAGCAGATTATTAAAGTCTTTCAGAATCTTCTTTTCATCTCCAAAAAAGGAAGTAACTCTAAAATTCCGAATATCACCTTTGATTGTAAAATACCCAACCGAAATACAAACAATTTTTCCGAATTCTGCCCAAATTCCAGCGCGATCGTAAAATTCTTCCGGAGTAAAATCATCTTTGCGTTGATATTGCGTTTTATGATCCCAAAGCGCTTGCATTTCCGCGTCAAGCGAATTGAAATTCTCTTCTTCCGGAACGGTTTCTATATCGAGAAATAAGATGTTGTTGAGGTTTACTTTTTCAATCATTATTTTTGGGACTTCTTAGCTATTAGATTATAAGACTTCTTAGATTTATAAAAGTACAAAAAACGACCTTAATATAAGAATTAACTTATGTTTTTTAAAACAAACTCTGCTGTGTACTTGGGTTTTCATGCTCAAGCAACCATTTTTTTCGTGACAAACCTCCAGCGTAACCAGTTAAAGATCCGTTTGTACCAATAACACGATGACAGGGAACAACAATCCAGAGTGGATTTTTTCCATTTGCCGATGCAACTGCACGAATCGCTTTTATATCGCCCAGTTTTTTGGTTTGGTCCATGTAGCTTATGGTTTTTCCGTATGGAATTTCTAATAAAGCTTTCCACACTTTTTGCTGAAACTCGGTTCCTTTTGGATTTAGTTTGAGATCAAAATCGGTTCTTTTTCCTTCAAAATATTCTACAAGTTGTGAAGCAGCCTCTTTTAAAACCTCCGGAATTTCTGGGGAAACTTCATTTGACCCAGGATCTGAAACGGAGATTACAGCAATACCGTTTTCATCTCCAATGATTTTGGTGATTCCTAAAGGCGAGTTGATATAAGCTGTTTCCATGATTTTTACCGCAAAGGCGCTAAGGTTTTACGCAAAGTTCGCAAAGTTTTTTTGTTTCACCATATAAGTTATGTAAGTAAATTTAAGCTTCTCTGATATTGGAAGTTCATAAAAGCTTTAGGAGAAGTTTCTAAGTTTATTTAAATGAACTTATATTGCTTATATGGTTTAATATTCGTCCAATTTGAATTGGTAATTTAGAATGTTTTCAATTTTTTCACTTGAAATAATCTTTTTAATGTTCGATTTCTCCGAGCTGAATTTCGGTAAAATTAGGTTCTGTTCTTTTGCTTTTTGAGTATAATAATTTTCTCTTGATGGATGAAAAGGCGCTACGGCATTGAAAACTTCATTCCATTTTGATTGAAGAATTATTTCTTCGATGATATTGATACAATCATTTTGATGAATTAAATTAATTGGCGCATCAGGATTTTCAAGGTTTTCTTTTCCGGCAAGAAACTTTACAGGATGACGATCTTCGCCAATTAATCCTCCAAAACGCAGAATGGTAGTTTCGAAGTTTTGATTTTTCTGCAAAATGGATTCTGATAAAGCCAATTGTTTACCGCTTTCAGTTTCTGGATTTGGGATTGTTTCTTCCGTGATCAAATCGTTTTGATCTCCATAAACAGAAGTTGAACTCACAAAAAGCACTTTTTTGATAGTTGATTTCGCTATAAACGGAATCAGATTTTCGATTTTCTCTACAAAAAACTTTCTTGTAGAATCTGGAGCATCAGCATTATTTCCTCTTAATTTGGGCGGAATATCAATAATTAGAATTTCGCTTTCGGCTAAAAAATCATTTATACCTTTTGAAATACTTTCGCTTTCAAGTGTTTCTTCGACTCCGCTCAGAATGACAAGAAATGGATTTATTCCGTTGTCTTTCAAAATAGAAAGTTTATGTTCAGAAGTTGTAGATCCGTTAACCAAATTTCCTTTTTCTATTAATTTTTTTGCTAGAGGCAAACCCAGCCAGCCACAGCCTAAAATACTTATTTTCTTCATTTTCTTTAAAGGTGCAAAGGTTCGGAGTTGCAAAGGTACAAAGGTTTGTCAATGCCAAAATCTTAAAAAACTTAATAAAGCCTTTTTCTTTGCGACTCTGCGACTTTGCGAGACTAAATTAAGCGTGCAGCATTACAAATCCAGAAAAAAGCAAATTTTGTCTTTTCCTTTAGCACCAATTCGGTTGTAGAATTTTATGGCTCTTTCGTTGAATTGAGGTGTTCGCCACTGCATGTTGACGCAGTTTTTGGCTTTTCCGATTTCTTTTAATTGGTTGATTAAAACTTCTCCAATGCCATAATTTCTGGCTTCTTCTTCCAAAAACAAACAATCCATATAAATAAAATCGCCGGCACTCCAGGTGGAGTAATTGAAATTATAAGAAGCGTAACCTACAATGTCATTTTCAGTGGCAACAACCAAACAAAATAATTTCGGATTTTCACTGAATAAGGCGTCTTTTAAACCTTCTTCTTTTCCCGTCTGATCATAATCGGATTTTTCAAATTCGGTATGTTTTTGGCATAAAATGACCAATTTTGGTAAATCGGCTATTTCGCAATTTCTTATTGTATATTCCATTGCAGGTTCATTTCGGTTTGTAAAAAGGTTATAAAATGATGGAAATAGGCTGGATATTCCTGATTGTCTCTTATGGCGATAAAATGCTTTCGTTTTAAGCCATTTTTTCCAATTTTGATGGCTTTGATTGGGTTGTTCTTTAAATGTGGTAATAAAGCCCATTTTGCCATCGACATGACGCCCATATCAGCCTTTACCATTTCAAGGGATGCTTCTGTCAATGGCAATGCGGTAATCTTCTTCGGAGTTACTTTGGCTGGAGCCAAAATAAACTGATGAATCGTAACGGTTTCCATCGGAAGGGAATGAATCAAAAGATGTTCGCTGACAAAATCTTCGGCAACAACGTATTTTTTATTCGCCCAGGCATGGTTTTCAGAAACCGCCATGACAACTTCATCCTGAAAAAGTTCCAGATACTTAATGTTATTGTCATTGATCTGATCACTGATGATAGCGATATCAATTATGTTTTCTAATAATTTTTGTAACGGAATATGTGTGGCTTCGGTCACAATTTTCAAATCTACATTCGGATACAACAAATGAAATTGTTTCATTACCGACGGAAGCCAGTGATAACTTGAGAAACACTCTGTGCTAATTCGGATTTCGCCATATTCTCCAAAAACCATTTGTTTGATCTGAGTTTGGGTTTGCGAAAGTTTGTCGAGAATTTCGTTGGCCAATTCGTAGATTTTCTCTCCGGCTTTTGTCAAAACCAATTTTTTATTTGTTCTCAGGAAAATGGCAGTTCCCAATTGATATTCAGCTTCTTTAAGCTGATGACTCAAGGCCGATTGTGTCAAATGCAATTTGTCTATCGCTTTGGTAATGCTTCCTTCTTCGACAATTGCTTTTATCAATCTTAAGTGACGTATTTCCATTTTTTTGAGAATTTATACAAAGAAACAAAATTTTAGAACGGGTTTTTCATGAAAAAAAGTAATCCAAGTGATGAATTCTTTTCGTTTTTATAGTGTGTGATGTTGGTCTACTTTTGAAAAAACTAAATTATAAAAACTAAAAGAAATGGAAGCACAAATTAAACATTATGAAAACAAATTGGCCTTTGAAATGGATCCTTCCGATTTGTTTGATGCTTTGAATAAAGGTGAAAAAGTTGTTGTTGTCGACGCACGAAAAGCATTTGGATTTGAAGTGGAACATATTCCGACAGCGATTAATATTCCGCATCGCGAAATGACAACTGAAAGTATGCAACATTTAGATAAAGAACTTTTGTATGTGACGTATTGTGATGGAATTGGATGCAACGCTTCTACAAGAGGTGCATTGAATATGGCAAAGCTGGGCTTTAAAGTAAAAGAATTAATTGGTGGAATAGAGTGGTGGAAGTTTGACGGATATGCAACCGAAGGTACCAACGGGGTTAAGGCAGGATTGAAAATTGAATGCGCTTGTTAAAAAACAAAGGCCAACTTTACTACTAAAGTTGGCCTTCCTTTTATTTCATTTACTCTGGTTTAACCACCGCTGGGGCTAAACTGTCTTTTACAACCGCCAAGCTATCTTTGACCGGAGCAGTTTCGATTGCCGGCAATGGAGCAGTATATCTTTTTATTTTTTGCTGAATTAAAACGGCATCATTCAAAACAAAAGGCGTCGGCATCATCCAGTCAGCCCTTGGTTTTACTTTGAACAAAGGATTCGTCATCAAATCAAAAGAACTTTCAATCAAATCCATATCAAAAAGAGACGATTTATTGATATAGAATTCCATTACAAGTGGTTCATTGCCTACAACATAATAACATAAAATCTTCATTCCATCTCTTTCCAGACGATTTCCTTTTTGATCTGAAGTTGAAACTCCATTAGCCTTAAAATTGAAGAAAGTCATTTTAGGATGAGCGAAAATATCATAACGATTTACCTTTCGGTTCGGTGTGATTTGAATTTTCATATAGCGGTTGTTGCCCACAACACTATCTTTCAGGAATGAAATTGTTGGTTTTGGAACATCAACAACTGGAGCAATAGCGCTATAAGTAAAACCAGAATTGTATTTACTGGCAAGTGGCAATGCATTTAATCCAACTGCTTTTTGATTTTTTTCTCCTAAATACGATTTTGTCCATTCATCAAGGTTTACATCGTAAGTTGTCCAAACGGCAGAATTTGTGTTGGCATTGTAAACATAAAGCAAGCTGTTAGCTTTTGCTTTTCCGTGCTCGTAACCAGAATGGTATCCAGCGTAAATAAAAAAGCCAATAGATACAATAAAAAAGAATGCAGCCCATGCCCCTTTTCGAATAAAACCTCCGAAAATTGGAAGTAGTAATCCGAAAAGTAAAACAGTAAGAATCGCACTTCCAAAGAGAATTTTTAAACCTAAACCAATTGGAAACATTACAATAAATGGGGCAACAATTACAAGCGCCGGAAGTGTAAATATTAAATTTAAGCCTAAACTATAATGTTGTGTTATAACGAAAATCCCAAATAAGAAGATTCCAAAATAAACCGGAATAATCAGAAACCCTGCGCCAGTCAAACTATTCGCCAAAAATATATTGATAACAATCCATAGTAGCAATGGCGCTACAAAATGATTCATCGTGGTTTTAGTTTCTGAAAAATTATGATAAAAAGCAAAACAAATCGCGATGCTTAAGGTTACGAATGCTCCAATGTAAGCATGTCCATTGTACGTAAAACCGTTAAGTAAATCTGAATATTGCGGATAGATCTGTAAAACAATTTTCCATCCTAAAAACGTCACCAAACCAGCAATGATTAAAGCACCCAAAAACGGAACAAACCCTTTGAAAATTTCTCTAAAAGAGATTAATCGTTTTGCTTTTCCTATAAAAATAAAAATAATTAGCAAGCCTAAAGCTATTATTGTCATTGGAAAAACCCAGGTAAACGGATAACTTATAAAGGAGAACGGAACACTAAAATAAACATCATCTGCGGTTGAATTGGTTTCATTTAAGTTGATGTTTGAAAAATATTTTAATAATGGCATCAAATAAGTTCCCTGATGCGCTAAGGTCATTTTGTTTAAATGCTGAACATCATCTTGTTGGGTGTGATAATTATAATGCCCATCTATAAATGCAAAATTAAATCCCTGAATGTTTCCTTGTTGTCTGAAAACAGTTAAATCAGTATCGTTAGGAAGCATTTTGTAAATGCTGTACATTAATGAATTGGAAACAGGATACTTTGTTTTGGCTTTTGAAAATTCTTTTACAAGTGCTTCATTTCCTTTATTGGTTTCCATTAACATGTAACTTGGTCCTGAAGATCCTCTGGCTTCAAAATTAATAACCAAGCCTACGTCTTTTGCCCATGGATGTTTGTTTACAAACAAAGCAGCACCATTCAATCCTAATTCTTCAGCATCTGAAAAAAGAATTATAATATCGTTTTTTTGAGGTTGTTTAGAGTACATAAAGGCACGAATACCTTCAAGAATCGTTGCTACGCCTGAAGCATCATCACTTGCTCCTTTAGAAAAGGAATGCGGCGCACTGTCATAATGGGATAATAATAAAAGAGCTTTGGAGTTGTTGGTTCCCTTTAGACGGGCCAGAATATTTTTAGACTTTACTAAAAGCCCCTTATCGTTTAGTGTAAATCCTTCCTGAACAGAAGTCTCCAAACCAATTCGGTTCAATTCAAGTTTAAGGTAGTTTGCTACTAATTCGTGATTAGTTGATCCCACATAATGTGGTTTTTGAGCAATAATTTCGACTTGGTTTAATGCCCTTTCGGTCGAAAATTCAGCAAGAGCTTCCTCTTCTTTCGAACTCCATTGCGGCATCATGGTAGCGTAAATAATACCAAGAATTGCTAAGATGCAGACTACGGCAAGAATTGAGGTGGGGTTTTTTTTCATGATGAATAAGTACTAAATTTCTTTTTTAACAAGCATAAAATAATCATTGTCCAAAGATCTGTATCCCTGGTCATACAGGAAATAGTAGGTATTGCCTGTTTTGGTGTGCAAGATATTGGTAAAGAAATCAAAATCAAAACCTTTATTGATCATTTTATCCCTTGTTGCTTTTGATTTTCCTTCCGTGTTTAACTCGGCCAAAATACGGTAATTTTTTCGTAATTTGTTGTTTACATTTCGCATGAAATTAGTACTATCCTTATTTATTTTATTGTTGTAAGAATTTCTACAGCTATCAGAACAAAATTTTTTGTCTTCACGACCTACAATTTTTTCAGAACATTCGAGGCAGGTTTTCATTGTTCAATTTTTTTAATTTCATATAAATCGTGTCTTCTGTCTTTTAATATTCGAACACTTCCATGTTCGTGGAGTTGTTTTAATAGGTTCAAATCAACATCCACTATAAGTGTCATTTCAGTATTTGGAGTCGCCTCGGCCTTTATACCATTACTTGGAAAAGCAAAATCAGATGGTGTAAAAACAGATGCCTGTGCATACTGAATATCCATATTATTTACTTTTGGTAAATTACCCACACATCCGGCAATGGCAACATAACATTCGTTTTCGATTGCGCGTGCCTGCGAACAGTGTTTTACACGGGTATAGGCGTTTTGAGTATCAGTTAAAAAAGGAACAAATAAAATATTCATACCTTCATTAGCCATAATTCTCGAAAGTTCCGGGAATTCAACATCATAACAAATTAAAATTCCAATTTTACCACAATCGGTATCAAAGGTTTGGAAATGTGATCCGCCTTTCATTCCCCAATGTTGTACTTCGTTTGGAGTAACATGAATTTTGGTATACATTTCTGAAGTTCCGTCCCGCTTACATAAAAAGCCAACATTATAGAGATTATTGTTGTCTAAATAAGGCATACTTCCGGTAATGATATTAATATTGTAAGAAATAGCAAATTCCTGAAAGCGTTTTCTGATAGGATCAGAATAACGTGCCAATTCGCGAATTGCCTCGGCCTCAGATAAATGATTGTAATCGGCCATTAAAGGCGCTATGAAGAGCTCTGGAAATAAAGCAAAATCGGCACCATAACCAGAAACAACATCTATAAAAAATTCTGCCTGCTCAAAAAATTCTTCGATATTATTCAATTGACGCATTTGCCACTGAATTAATCCTAATCTGATTACACTTTTTTCCAGATTGATTAGTTTCGGGCTCTCATCATAATAGACATTATTCCATTCTAATAAAACCGCAAATTCTTTCGATTCTTCATCACCTTCCAGATAATTTTTGATGATTCGTAAAACGTGAAAATCATTGCTCAACTGAAAAGAAAGCACTGGATCGTGCAATTCTTTATGTTTGACCTTATCAATATAGTTTTTTGGAGTAAGTTTCTTGGAATGTTGCGCATAATTCGGAATTCTGCCTGCAAAAACGATAGCTTTTAAGTTTAGCTGTTCACACAGCTCTTTACGGGCATCATATAAACGTCGGCCCAAGCGCAAACCCCGATAATGTGGATGAATGAAAACGTCAATACCATACAAAATTTCACCGTTTTGATTATGGGTTGAAAAAGTATAGTCCCCAATAATTTGTTTGTAATTATGTCTTTTGTCAACGAGCTTTTCATCAACAATTAAAGACAATGCTGATCCTACAACAATTCCATCTACTAAAATTACCAATTGACCTTCTGGAAATATAGAAAGTAATTTTTCGATATCATTTTCTTGCCAATATGAATTCGCCATTTCGGGATATGATACGATCATAGAGTTTTTCAACTGTTTATAATCATCTAATTCTAAATTTCGTAATTCAACTTTATTAATTTGTGCCTGCATATAAGTAAGATTTATCTCAAATATAGTGAAATATTTCCACTTACAAACGTTTACAAATAGTTACAACCGAAAGTAAATAGTTGCTAACCGATTAATTTTTGAAAGCTGTCACATCTTTGCACTGTTGAATTTGATAAACGAATTCGATTTTATAAGAACATTTAAAAAGTATACGCCATGAATGCAATGAAAAACAGAGTACAACTAATTGGTAACGTAGGAAATGATCCTGAAATTAAAACATTAGAAAGCGGGAAAAAGTTTGCACAACTAACGATCGCAACAAACGATTATTATAAAAATGACAAAGGTGAAAAAATAGAGCAAACAGATTGGCATCGTGTTACAGCCTGGGGAAAAGTCGCTGAAATTATTGAAAGGTATGTTGTGAAAGGGAAGGAAGTTGCCATTGAAGGAAAGCTAACCCATAGAAGTTATGAAGACAAAAACGGGGAGAAGAAATATATAACCGAAGTTGTTGTAAATGAAATATTATTGTTAAGCAAGTAATACTTACTCTGTAGAGTAAACCCGACAGGTTTTTAAAACCTGTCGGGTTTATCGTTTTCAGAAGCAACTACAAAACAGAAGCCCCATTTATATCTGTCGTTAATATTTCGCTCATATAGTCAAAAAATGGTCTCATGTTTTTGAAGGTTTCCAAAGCCTGTTCCAGAAAATCCGGACTTAAAACTTCATCATCAGTAAAACGTTTCATAACTAAAAACTGTTTATAACGCAGTAAATCAATAGCTTCATGATTTACATCAAAGCCTTTTGGAGCTGTTTTTAGTTGCTCGCCCTGTAAGGTTCCGAAGGTATTGATGAACGATTTTGAATTCAATATTTTTTTCATGGATTCAGGATCATGGGCAAATTCACTTCTTATGCGTTTTAAATCTGCGCCATTTGGTCCCCAAAATCCACCAGCGAGAAAACTGTTTCCTTGTTCTAAATGAAAATAATAGCCACCACGTCTTGCTGCTGTTGCTCTTGTATAACTTCCTCCCCAAAAAGTTTTAAAAGGAGTTTTGTCTTTAGAGAAACGAATATCGCGATAGATTCGGTACACGCTTTTTTTGCCGGAAGCTGTTTCAAGAATATCAGTTTTAGCGAGTTCATGAAGCAATGCACCTGCAAAATTTTCGATATGATTTAATTCTTTTAAGTAAGCTGGTTTATTGGCATCAAACCAGGGTTTGTTGTTATTTGTTTTAAGCTGAAACAAGAAATCAAGACTGGATTTAGGTATAGTAATTTGGTTTTCCATAAATTAAAATTTGAGACTTTTTAAAATTAAAGCTGACTGCAATTTAAACAAAAAACCCACCGATTTGGTGGGTTTTGAATATATTGTTTAAGCAGTTTTTTTGAATAAATCAAACATAGGACAACGCGAACAGCGTTTCTTTTCGCTCTTTTTGTATTTTTCACAACAAGAAGATTTACAGTTTTCTAACTTCTTAATGTTCTCAAGGATAGCTTTATTCTTCTTTTTCTTTTTATCCTTTTTTTTGTCCTTGTCTTTTTCTTTCTTGCTCAATTTGCCTCTGTATTATAAAATAGAGGCAAATATAAAAGAAAATTGTTATTTTTAAGTATTCTAAATAAACTTTAACTTTTTTATTTCGGGTTGATAGCGATTGAGCTGGTAACTGTTAACTGTTGAATATCACGATCAAACAAGTAAAGTCCGCCTTTGTCATCTCCAATTAAGTTGATTTTGTCTAAGATTGATTTTGCAGTAGCCTCTTCTTCGATTTGCTCAGATACGTACCATTGTAAGAAATTATGTGTTGCATAATCTTTTTCTTCAAAAGTAATGTGAACCAATTCATTAATAGATTCTGAAACAAAAATTTCATGGCTATAAAGCGCTTCAAACATTTCTTTAAATGTAGTATAAGATGTTTTTGGTGCTTTTAGATCTGTAATTGTTGCATGTCCGCCACGCTCGTTAACATATTTAACCAGTTTTAGCATGTGCGCGCGCTCTTCGTCTGACTGTGTGTACATAAATTGAGCAATTCCCTCTAATCCGTGTACTTCAGCCCAACAAGCCATAGAAAGGTAGGTTTGCGAAGATTCTGCCTCTATGCGTATTTGCTTGTTTAAAGCTGATTCAATATTTTTCTTTAGCATAATATGTGTCTTTTTTGTAAAGTTAAAAAAAATAATCCATTCCGTTTTTTTGAAACCGTGAAACCTAAGACATTTGGATTAATTCTCAATAAATTTAAGGCGTTTTTAGAAAAGGTCTTTTGAAGGAGGATGGAGTTTTTATCTCGTTTAGAAAAGGATCATCTGCATTAAACCCATCTTTGAATTTACGCATGATATATTGTTTTGAAGCACTATCATAATAACCAAGAATATAAAAATCTTTATATTTTATACTATTATTTAGTGCTATTTTTTTATTTGTGTTTAAAAAATAATAAATATTATCCATGGCCAAAGGCTCAAGGTTTTCCTGTTTTATATAGGTGTAATTGGAATCAAAAACGCTTTCAAAATAGACAGTTTCGGTATGAATTGTACCTAAAGAATTAAAAGCTGCCGGAATAATTGCTGCTATATCAGGATCTAAATATTCAAAATTCGAAAAGGCATCCATTTCGCTTATTTTCGGAGTACCGCCAATTGTAAAATAGGTGTTTTGATTATTTTTAAAAACAGACAAACCAACATCTAAGAAAGAAAGGTGTTTTAGAAATTTTTTTGTAGTTTTCAACTCACTTGGTTTTCGGCCTTCTCTTTGAATAAATAATGGAGAGATTTTAAATTTAATAGTATCTTCTTTTGAAACTCTGGTAATATGAAGGTTTTGGCCTGTACTATAATCTTTTACATCAAAGAAAAGTTCTTCTTCATTGGCTGTAACCTGATATAGTTTATCATCCTGAAAAAAAGAATTACTTAGTTTTCTTCCTTTTTCACTAACAGATTGGGTGAAGTTTTTTTCTTTTATTTCTTCTGATTCAGTATTGAAGTCAAAAATTTGGGTTTTTTTTGGATTATAGTCCAAAGTGAAAATCATACGATTGGGTAATACATATAGTTTCGTTTTTGCCGTGCTTGTATACAACGGATTATATTCAGATTCATCCATTTTTTCAATAGGATTTTCTGTAATAATCTCAGTAAAAGTTCGCAATTTTCCGTTTTTATCCTGAAAACGATAAGTTGAAAAATCAAGTAATTTTTCCTCTACAGTTCCATTTTTAAAGGAATACAACATCAGGGCCTGATCATCAAGATCTTTAGTTAGTATGTTGAAAGAGTCATTCTGCTGAAATTGTGACACAACATATTGTCTTGATGAAGCGAATTTGAAATATAAAACTCTGGATGTTTTGTTTTCCAGAAAATATTTAACAGCTAAAATGATTTCGAAATCTGGCGTTGACCAATAAAGAGTTGGGTTTCCGTCTTCACTAAAACTGTAACCAATTAAGGATCTATTATTTATGTTTTTTAAGGGTGTAGTATATTTATCCTTCAAAAACAAGGAGCTACTGTATTGTAAAATGGAGAGGTTTTCATTGTTAGCAGCAAAAACAAATACATCATGTGTTGCTTTGTTCTCAACAGTTAACAGTTGATTGGATCTGTTTGATTCTTTTATTTCCAATGGAGTAGAGTTCAGTATTGTTTGGCTGAACAATACCGATGTAGAGAAGAGAAGAAATAAGAATATAATTTTTTTCACAATTCTTTTTAACCACAAAAAACATTCCAACTTATAAGGCGCTTATTTTGAATGATGAAAGTACAAATTATTTCTGATAGATTCTAAACTGAAAAATTGACAGAATAAAAAAGCCCTAAATTTCTTTAGGGCCTAATTTTTAAAAAATAATAGCGTTTATTTTACTTTGAAAGTAACTCTTCTAGCTAATCTTCTTGCTTCTTCTGAATCTTTTTGAATAGAAGTATCAGCGCCCTGTGCCACTACATTTAATCTTGAAGATGCAATGCCTGCTTTTTCGAAGATAGTTTTAACATTGTTTGCTCTTGTTGTCGATAATTTTTCGTTGTAAGCATCGCTTCCTACCTGATCTGCATAACCAACAAGGTCAAGTGAAGCAGATGGATTTTTTCTTAAATAATTTAATACAACATCGATTGCTGCTGTAGAATTTTCAATTGGTGTAGCCTTGTTAAAATCAAAATAAACACTGTAGTATTTGTCATTGATCATTTCTTTGACAACATCTTTATCATTTAGAACAGTAGTAGTAACTGGTTTTTCGACAATTACTTGTTTTGGAGTCTGCTTAACTAATTCTTCAAGATTTGCTACTTTGCTTTCTAATGCAGCAATATCTGTATTATCTGAAATTATTATCCAGTCCGCATGTTTTGCATTTTTTCCTAAGTAAACATTTAAACCGACTGTACCATTAAAAAGAATTCCTGAAAATCCTCTATTGCCAGGAGCAGCAGCGCCATCAAATGTAAGGTCTTGTGAAGCATTAAAAATAGCAGATAAATCGCCTGTTAATGCAATTCTGTTGGATAGTTTTATTTGTCCGGTAATACCGGTAATAAAGTTCCCCATTCTGTCTTTTACATGTAGATCTTTATTTTCTAACTGCGCAACACCAAAACCAGCATGTCCTAATAAACCAATGGTATTGGTCCAGGTTTCAAAATTCATGATTCGGCCTAAATTAGCGACTGCCTGCAAATCTGCTCTATAATATTTTGAATCAAAATCTAAAGAGTTGTTTTTATTGGTTAAGCTATTATAACCAAAATCAGCTTTTAAACCGAATTTGTTGTTAAACATATAACGAACTCCAAGATCACCAACCCATGGACTTGGCGTGCTTGTAAAATAATTATCCGTAAATGGTTTTTGAGGTTTGTTTACACCTCCGGCTAATTCCACAGACCATTTATTATACTTGGTTGTGTTATTTTCTGTTTGTGCCTTTGCATGCATTAAACTTAAAGCAAACGCCAGAGTAATTACAATTTTTTTCATTGTATTTGAGATTTTAAATTTTTCCCAAACCAACAATTATTTGTAAGAATTACTTTCTGATAAAAGTTATAATCATGATAAGATAAGGTTTATTGTAAATGAATATTAAGCGTTCATCAGGTCTTGATAAGTGTCTACGAACTGCCCAACATGTAAACCATCCATTAAACCATGATGAACATGCACCGACATAGCGATAGTTCTTTTACCTGATTCAGAAGTCATCATTTTTCCAAATGAAATTTTAGGGCAGCTATCCGGGAAGGTATAGCTTCTGGCATGAGAAAGTGATGTGAAATTGAGCCAAGGAATCGCTGAGAAGTGAATCACATTATCATCGTCAAAAGATCTTGTGAAAAGGCCTGTTGTGTTTTGAATACGCTCTATTTCTGCCAAAGCCGTTTTCTCAAAAATTTTAAAATCAGCATTGTATTCAATTAAAGAAAACCCAAAAGAACCATCTTCACGACCAATCGTTGCCGAGGCATCGACACGATCGTTAATGTAGATTTTACCTTCTGAAATGCGATATTTAAAATTCTCAATCGTATTTACAGCTACTAATGTTTTATGTAAATAATAAATGAAAAAAGAACTATTCAGACTTTTTGCCGTTTGATAGGCTTTGGTACAATCAATTTCAACGGTTGCACCAAAAAAAGGCTCTTCCATTCGGCTAAAATGCGCGAAATGTTCTTTTCTATTCCAGTTTTCTAAATCTAAAAGTGTTTTCATTATAATAAATTTGGGAGCACTTCAGATATTTTTTCGAAAGAACTAAAATGATTATGCTCTACTTTATGATTAATTTTCTCGTGTTCCCAAGTAGTATGAAACGGAATATGAACGGCGTAACCTCCAATCTCCAAAACAGGTAACACATCCGATTTTAAAGAATTTCCAATCATCAGGAATTCATTCGCCTGAATGTCTAAACGACCCAATAATTTTTCATAATCGATGGTTTGTTTGTCTGACATTACTTCGATATGGTGAAAATAATGCCCCAAACCGGAACGATGCAATTTGCTGTGCTGATCTTTTAAGTCGCCTTTTGTAGCCACAACCAATTTATATTTGCCATGTAAAGACTGCAAAGTTTCTTCGATTCCGTCCAGCAATTCAATAGGTTTCTCAAGCAATTCTTTTCCGTATTGTATGATTTTTTCAATAACTTCTATCGGAATGGTATTGTTCGAAATGTTCATCGCTGCTTCAATCATTGATAGAATATAACCTTTTATTCCGTAACCATACAAAGGCAGATTTGCAATTTCGATTTTGAATAATTCCTGCGAAATACCCTGATGCGAAAGATAATCTTCCATTAAAGCACAAAATTTATGCTCGGTTTCCTGAAAATAAGGTTCGTTTACAAATAAAGTATCATCGGCATCAAATGCGATTACTTTTAAATTGGGTATTTTGCTTTTATGTAACATAATGTTTGTTTCAAGTTTTGTTTTGTTTCAGGTTTCAGGTTTTTTGCCACAGATTAAAATGATTTTAAAGATTCTTTTAAAATCTGCGAAGATCTGCTTTAATCCGTGTCATCCGTGTGCCATTTCTTAGCCCTTAGAAAACATTCTTTTTAACGAAATAGTCTTGTCGTAAAAAGTAATTCTAATTCCGAAAAGCAAAATGATTCCACCGAAAACCATCTGTAAAGTTATTTGTTCTTCTAAAAACAACCAAGCTAATATCGAAGTTATTACAGCCTGACTTAATAAACTCAATGAAACTCTGGTCGCGCGCATGTGTTGTGTCGCATAACTGATCGACAGCCAGGCACACAATTGACAAATTACAGCTTGCAAAACCAGCACAAACCAACCGGTATTTGAGAATCCGGTAAAAGGCTGATCCAGCGAATAACAAAGAACTCCCAAATAAACACTCGAAGCCAATAAACTAATCGTCATAAACGACAAAACATCAACTTCTGACAATACATTTTTGCTGACCAAAAGATAAATAGAATATAGAATTCCGGATAAAACGGCAAACAAAAACGCCTGATTAAAATTCAATTCCATAAAAAAACTAAAACCAACCAAAGTCACCATTCCGAATAAAGAAACAATTGTGCCTATCCAGAAATTAGTTGCCGGTCTAACCTTCAAAAAGAAAAAGGAACCAATTCCGACCCAAAGAGGCGATAAATTCGTCAGCAAAGAAGCCTGAGTCGCACTTGAATCCTGAATCGCAATATTCCAAACTGCAACATCTGATGAAAATAAAATACCACAAAGCATTGCCAATAGCAAGAACTTAGTTTTTGGAAGTTTAAAGTTCTTAGTGATAATTACATAAGGTAAAAGCAAAATGACCGCAAAAAACATACGGTAAAAAGCGGAAATTAATCCCGGTGCTAATTTCAGTTTAACCAATATCGGGAAGATTGAAATACAAAGTATCCCGCAGATTAAGGCTAATCTTGGTTTGGTGAGTTTCATTGTTAGAGATATTTTTAAAAGAAAAAAGCGTGAATCAATTAATGTCTTAATCGATTCACGCCATTTTATAATATTATAAAACTTTAGTTTACCGTTTCGCCATTAGGAGCATCAGCATCTGGATTGATAAAAACCAATTTCCCTTCTGCATTTGTTGTCATTAAAATCATTCCCTGACTTTCAACACCACGTAAAGCTCTTGGAGCTAAATTAGCTAATACAGAAACACGTTTTCCGATAATTTCTTCCGGCGAAAAGCTTTCAGCAATTCCAGAAACTATTGTACGAACGTCAATTCCGGTATCTACTTTAAGAA
The DNA here is from genome assembly GCF_015351595.1 of Flavobacterium sp. LC2016-12. GTDB lineage: Bacteria > Bacteroidota > Bacteroidia > Flavobacteriales > Flavobacteriaceae > Flavobacterium. The sequence goes on from NZ_JADKPT010000017.1 coordinate 35,105, forward strand.
CCAAAAGTTTATTCGCTTTTGGCATTTTTTCTGCTTCAAGGATAGTTCCAACGCGAATATCCATTTTAGCGAAATCCTCAAACTGAATCAAATCTTTTTGTGGTTCCGGCTGTTTGCTTTCTGCAAGATTGGCTGTTTTTGTAGCTTCCAATTTATCTATTTGTTTTTGTATTTCTTCATCTTCTATTTTAGCAAAAAGCAATTCAGCTTCGCCAATTTTGTGTCCTGCCGGAATTAAATCTGAGTTTTCAGCAATATCATTCCAACCTAGTACTTTATCAATAATGATGTCTTTTGCATCACGATTTTTCTCTTTCAAAAACTTGCTAAATCCTTCAAAATGCTCTTTAAGATCACCTAAATTTAAGATTTTAGAAAGTTTAGCCGATGTAAAAGGTAAAAATGGTTCAGCCAAAACGCTCAAAGCTGTAGCAATTTGCAAGGCTACATACATTTGCGTTTTAACACGCTCCGGATTGTCTTTCATCACTTTCCAAGGCTCTTCGTCTGCCAAATATTTATTTCCTAGACGGGCAACATTCATTAATTCGCCTAAAGCTTCACGGAATCTGTAACGCTCCACTGAACTTGAAATCACAGCCGGATACGCTTTTAGTTCGGCTAAAGTTTGTTCGTCAACTTCTGAAAATTCATTTGGCGTCGGAATAACTCCTTCGTAATATTTGTTGGTTAAAACCACAACACGATTAATGAAATTCCCGAAAATAGCAACCAGTTCGTTGTTGTTTCTCGCCTGGAAATCTTTCCACGTAAAATCGTTATCCTTAGTTTCTGGAGCGTTCGATGTTAATGCATAACGCAAAACGTCTTGTTTCTCCGGAAATTCTTCTAAATATTCGTGCAACCAAACTGCCCAGTTTTTAGAAGTCGAAAGTTTGTTTCCTTCCAAATTCAAAAACTCATTTGCCGGCACATTGTCCGGTAAAATATAGCTTCCTTCGGCTTTAAGCATTGCAGGGAAAATGATACAGTGAAAAACGATATTGTCTTTCCCAATAAAGTGAACCAGTTTCGTTTCTTCATCTTTCCAGTATGGTTCCCAGTCTTTTCCTTCGCGCGCTGCCCATTCTTTCGTAGACGAAATATATCCGATAGGCGCATCAAACCAAACATATAATTTTTTTCCTTCGGCACCTTCAACCGGAACATCAATTCCCCAGTCAAGGTCACGCGTTACCGCACGAGGCTCTAATCCCCCGTCAACCCAAGATTTAACTTGTCCGTAAACGTTCGGTTTCCAGTCGTTTTTATGTCCAACCAAAATCCATTCTGTTAGGAAATCAGTGTATCTGTCTAAAGGTAAAAACCAGTGTTTTGTTTCTTTTAAAATAGGAGTTTCTCCGGTAATCGTTGATTTTGGATTGATCAAATCGGTTGCATTCAAAGTCGATCCGCAATTTTCGCACTGATCTCCATAAGCTCCGTCATTGCCACATTTTGGACAAGTTCCCACAACAAAACGATCCGCTAAAAACTGATCTGCTTTTGCATCATACAATTGCTCTGTTGTTTCTTCAATAAAATCGCCATTATCATACAAAGTCCTGAAGAATTCCTGAGCCGTATCATGATGAATTTTAGCCGAAGTACGAGAATAATTATCAAACGAAATTCCGAAATCAGCAAATGATTTTCTGATAATTCCATCGTATTTATCAATAACTTCTTGTGGTGTAATTCCTTCTTTTTTAGCTTTCATCGAAATTGCAACGCCATGTTCATCGCTTCCGCAAATAAACGCCACGTCTTTTCCTTGCAAACGTAAATATCTCGAATAAATATCTGCAGGCACGTAAACCCCCGCCAAATGCCCAATATGAATAGGTCCGTTGGTGTAAGGTAAGGCTGCCGTAATAGTATATCTCTTAGGATTCTGTATCATAACTCAATTTTATTGAGTGCAAAAATAAGCAATAGAATTGAGATTTTGTTATTACACTGAGATTCGCAAAGATTTTCGCAGAGATTCGCGGGATTTTTTTAATCTCGCAAAGTCGCGAAGGCGCAAAGTTTAATTTAAAGTCAACGATTAATCGCATTGTTTGTCATTTCGACGAAGGAGAAATCCTCGCAAGTAACTCCGCATCGAGAATCGAATCTTTGTCGAGCTTTTAACGAGGATTTCTCCTTCGTCGAAATGACAAGGTTCTGTAAATACAATTATTTTTTTTAGAAAAATGCTCAATTCGTCCGGCAATCGCGGTTAGTTATTCCATTTATTTGAAATAATTTTCAAACTCAACAGGCATATTGCTTATTGGTTTTATTTTGATGTCTTTATAGTAAACTTCACCAGCTTCGCTTTGCAATTGTATTTTTCCTTCGGTTAAAGGCATAAATTTTTCACCATCAAAATAACGGGAATTTTGCAAAACCATGACCACTTTGCCATTGATGATATGAAGACTTTTTCCTTCAAAACAAACCAATTCTATTTCTGTCCAACCGTTATTAGGTGTTTCAGCTCTCATTTTTCGCATGCAAAACCCGGTATTTTCAGTATGTGTCCCAAACGGAATGAATTGCTGATCCTCATCGGCAACGGCGCTCATGCTTCCTTCGGGAATATAAGCTTTGATGTCAATTGCTGAATTAGCAATGTTCCAGTAATCGCCAAAATGACCTTCCATTATTTGAAATTCCTGCGATAACATCCAGGCGCGCCAGTAATCTACGCCCGCTTCCCCCTGCGAATGATAAAGCACACCGGCATCCATGAGTTTGTCGGTTCTGGGTTCCCATTTTTTAGTTCCAAACTTAACTTTTAGTTTCAGGCGATAGTTTTTGAAATTTTCTTTGGTAAAGACACAACCATAATATTCCCCAGTAACTTTAAGAACATTTTCATTGTTTTCCTCAATCACGGTAAACATATTGTTTACATTTTTGTTGTAACCAATAGGTGGTATTTCGTTCCCATTAACATCTGTTGGGATTTTGCCGGAATAGCCATTTTGGTGTTTGTAACTTAGATACATATCCCATTTGCTGAGGTTTTTGTCAAGTAAATTTATCCAGTCCTCTTTGAAAGAGTTTGTATCATTAGTGGCTGAGGTCAAGGTAAAGAGAAAGGCAAATGCTATCAGAATAGAGTATTTTTTCATAAGTAGTTTGGTTGATTTAGATAAAAATGGAATTCTCAAATCTACAAAATAATGTCTCAATGCTATTGTGCAATTAATTCAAAATCAGATGCTATTTCTACACTTTATCTTCGTGCATAATATGTTTTCATTGTAACCATTTGTCGAACGTACTTTTAAATAGAACCAGTTTAAACTAGCATTCACAGTAAAATCTTCGGAATTTATTTCGCAATCTTTGCCTTCCAAAAAGAAACAAAGACAATTTTATGAGCAAGACTAAATTAATCATCAATAAAAACGGATCAATCAAAATCGAAGGAGATTTTGAAATCATGGACGCAGAAGGAACAGTTTACGGATTACAAGGACGTTCTGCATTAGGACTTTGCCGTTGCGGATTATCTGCAAACAAACCATTTTGCGATGGAGGACACAGAAATAATTTCGAACATGATTCAGTTGCGTTTGATTTACCACCAATGAAAACGAATTAAAAAATTTGTTTTTTTGATTTTATATAAAGCTGCATTTTTTTTAAATGCAGCTTTTTTTGGCTTATTTTAGAAATGAAAATTCAAAGAATAATAAGTTATTTCCTTAAAAAACAATTTTATATTTACAAAAATTTCTAAAAACATAGACAATGAAAAAAATTACTGGTTTATTATTGTTTTTAAGTTTTGTTTTTGCTGAGGCTCAAACAGAAAAGACGGTTTCCAGCGATTGGACTTCTTTCAATCAAACGATCGATATTCAGACTGCGGTAAAGAAAAAATTCAGAGTTATTGCTTCAGTAAGAGTAGAAACCAGTGAGCCACTTGCCTGGGCAGGAGTTTGGGCCAGAGTTGATACAAAAAGCGAGGATGAAGATGGTTTTTTTGATAATATGAGTGACAGGCCAATTAAAACAAAAGAATGGCAATCGTATACTGTTGAAGGAACAATCGATAAAAATAGCAAATCACTAAGTTTTGGAGGTTTATGTCTGTATAACGGAAAATTCTATTTTGATAAATTTGAATTGCTTATCGAAAATGATAAAGGAGTTTTTGAACCCCTGACAGTTTTAAATTCAAGTTTTGAAACTCCGGTTAAGAATGGTGATATTCCGAAATGGAGTTTAGGAACCAGAAAAAATGCAGTTGTAAGAGCCAAAGAATATAAAATCACTTCGGACAAATCTGCTGTAGACGGAAATTACGGATTGCTGCTGGAAGGAAGTGGGATAAAAGCAAAAGAAACCGGAAGACTGGGTAATGTAGATGGTGCTTCTCCAAAAATAGCCGACATGATTTCGATGCTCGAAGATCTTAAAGATCGTGTTGAAAGAACGGTTAAAAATATGACACCGTATGAAATTGATTATTTGCATGACGAAGAAGCGAATAGAATTGGAGCATTGGTAATGCATTTGGCCGCAGCCGAAAAGTACTATCAGGTTTTTACCTTCGAGAATCGAGGTTTTAATGAAGAAGAGAAGAAAAAATGGAATGCTGCTTTAAATCTGGATCAGGCAGGACGTGATGAGTTTAAAGGTCATAATATTCAGTATTATCTAGATATTTACAATGAAGTAAGAGCAACAACCATTGCTGAATTAAAGAAAAGAAACGACGCCTGGTTTGCTGAAGTTCAAAAAAGTTACGACTGGACCAATCAGTATTGCTGGTTTCATATTATGGAACATCAGTCAAGTCATTTAGGACAGATTTTGTTTTTGAAGAAACGAATTCCGCCTCAACAGAAACAAACATTGCCACAGGAAATCAAGAAATAAAAAAAAGCTGCATTATTTAATGCAGCTTTTTTTTATAAATAAAGTTCACCTTTCATCGTAATAATCGAAGAACCACCAACCAAAATATCTTCGTCACGATTCATAACTTCAATCATAGAAGCCTGTTTTAATTTTACACCTTGAAGAATTTTATATTCTTTCTCTGATTTGGTGAATTTCTTTTGTGTTAAAAACCCAATTAAAGGACCTGCGGCTGTTCCCGTTGCAGGATCTTCGTTTATTCCGATTATGGGATTGAAGAATCTCGTTTCGATTATGTGTTCCTGATTTTCATCAGCAATAGTGAAACAATAGAATCCTTCAAAATGATATTCTTTTGAAATTTCAATTAAGAGTTGATTGTCTGGTACAATACTATTGAGTACCTGACTGTTTTTTATTGGCACCATCGTATGGGCAACTTCTGTTTTTACAATTGTCGGAACAAAGGCATTTACATCTAAATCTTCTATTTTTAAACCCAATGCTACTGCAATTCTATAAGTTGGGATTTCCTGTTTAATAACCGCCGATTTTTGATGCATTTGCACCACAGGATAATTCGTAATCGGGTCAAAACTTACCGTTAAAGGAATAGGAGCGTTTTTCATCATTACAAAACGTTCGCTTTCATTCTGTTCCTCAAAAATGGGCAATCTTTTTAGCAATGCACCACAAACAGCACCCAATAAATTATGTCCGGCACCATCAATTTCAAAACCTGTTGGTGTAAAAGAACGAACGTTAAGTGCTTTTTGCTTTATAGAATAATAAACAAACGAAGTTTCAGAATAGCCAAATTCTTTTGAGATATTCTGATAGGTTTCTAATTCTAAATCACCATTTGTAAAAACAACCGACAATGGGTTTCCTTTATAACTTTTATTTGAGAATACATCTAAAACGTAGTATTGTAAGGTGGTTCTGTTTTCCATTGTTTATCTTTTTTGATGAATAAAATTATAGATAGAGGATAAAGTTACTATTTGTCGCCCAATCAAATTGATAAACATTTGTTATTTTTATAACATTCGTTTCTGCTCTTCGCTAAATTTTATTGCTTTCTCCAATCTTGAAAGTCTTGTTTTTTCTTGTTTGGCGCTCATAATTACGTGAATTATTACTTTTTTGTACGATGGCGCCTGATTGTTGAAATATTCCCACGCTATTTTATTGGCTTTAAATTGCTTTTCCAACTCAGGGTCGAGAACATACGCTTCATTTTCATGAGAGTAAATTTTAGATCTTTCATCAGATTTTAATTCGAAAGCTTTTATTCCGGCTTCTTTCATCAACCCGGCTTTTGTGAGAACTTCGACTTTTTTAATATTGATTACACTCCAAATACTGCTTTTCTTTCTCGGTGTAAATCGAATCGTATAACTTTCTTCGTCAATTGACTTACGAACGCCATCAATCCAGCCAAAACAAAGCGCCTGATCTACAGATTCTGACCAGGTCATACATGGTTTTTTTGTGCTCACTCTATAGAAACCAACGATAAGTTCGGTTTCAGTTTCGTAGTGCTTTTCTAACCATGTTCTGAATTTTTCCTGAGAGGAGAAGAAGGTTGGGTTCATTTAGTGTAAGTTCAGTTATAAATTTACAATCGCTCTAATAATCCATAAAAGTATAATAAATCCCAGAAAAGAGAATTGCACTTTATTCACTTTTTGATTGCCAAACTTTCGGACTAAAAACCGATCGATCAATATAACTAACAAAACAGGAATCAACCAAAACAGAATGTAAATTCCCATTAAGCCATCTTCTGCGGAATTGCCGTTTATCAATATTATCGCATAAATTATTCCTGCGATAATGGAGAGAATTCCTGAGACGTAGAATAGGGTTAGGTTTTTTGGGAAGTGCATTTGTGTTAGTTATTAAATGATTTTTATCTTAAAATATTCATTTACGAATGATAAAATAATTAGAAAAACCGAACAAAGTAAAAAGCTTATTAAATTAAATTTTAGACTAAAACCATGTCTCTTAGAGCTTTTATAAGCTAAAAAGAAAAGAAAGCAAGAAACTAGAATTGAAAGTGTAAGCAATCCTATGCCTAATGAAAGACCGAGTCTTCCTTCGTCATTTGGACCTAATAAATTGGCTAGACCTGCCCAAAATCGCATTGCAAACGGAAAAAGCAAAAACGGATATAATTCTTTTTTAGGGTATTTATTTAAAAGAAAATAAAAAAGGATGGCTTGTAAAATGGTAAACAAAGGTCCAGCAAGCGTTACTGCATGAGTATGCCATTTTTGAATATAATTCCCTGAAATAGGGCCAGCAGAATTTAAGCTTGCATTCATATCGTTTCCAAGAATTTCTCCCATACTCCAATGTGCTAATTCATGAAATAAGGTGCTGAAAAAGACAGCACATAAAACTATTACAACGTATTTTAAATCTATTTTATTGATGATGTTATTTTGGGTCATTTTTGGTTTTGATAAGTTTTAATTGTGGCGAATATACAATATATTCTTACATATTAATTTCTTTTGAAACCGTGAGCGTTAGGGATAGCAGCGGAAAGCCCACAGCCTGACGAAGGAAGTGCGAGGACTTGCAGCGAATAGCCCGACCGGAGGGAACGCCCAAAAAATTATTCCCCTTCATATTATTATTTCACCGAAATTTGCAAAATAAAGTACTAAACCATAGAAATCATGGCAAAAGGACCTGAAAAAAATACTAAGAATAAGGCTTTACATACCAAATTGCTCAATCGGAAGAAAGCTAAACTTCAGGAAGAAAAGAGAGAACGTGCCTTGCGTTTGAAAGCTTTAGTGGCAAAAATGAACGAAAAAAAGGACACAGACGGAGCTGAAGGCATATAAAATCAGATTGTATTTCTTTTCTGTTTTTATTTAACTGAAATTTGCAAATCAATCTCAAAACAAAAATCAAATGGAGGAATTCGGTAGAATAATAGTTTCTGAAACGGCAATGAATAGTGAAAATCTTCATGATGTGATTCATTCTAATATTTCGGTTATCAATTTAATGCGTGAGGAAGGTGTCGATGACGAATTTATTCACCCAGATGCTTTGATGAGTTATTATCTGGATTATTACTGGTCGCAATATGCCGAAGGGAATTTTGCGCAGTTTGTTTATAAATCAGGTTGGAATAAAGAACTAAACGAATTGATCGAAGAAGGCCTGACTTTGCTTGGCGCCGAAAAACACCTGGAATTATTTCAACAACAAAGCAAGAAAGTCAAATTGATGAGCAGCGTTAAGCTGAATAAATTTGTGAGTGGAAAATTCGAAGGTGTGAATCCGGTTCGCGATTCTTTGAATAATGATACTTTTTATGAACTCGAAGAAAACTTAGTTACGCTAAATGCTAATTTCCTGAAAAACCATCCTGATTTTGAAGTGCTTTCGGTAGACGATATGTTTGCTACTTTGGAGGAATATGTTGGGCATGAGATTAAGAGAGCTTAATTAATTTAACCGCAAAAAGTTTTACCACAGAGATTCACAAAGATTTTACACAGAGATACACAAAGATTTTTTAAAATAGGTTTGTGTATCTCTGTGCTGGTTTTGTGAATCTCTGTGAAATAATTCTACTCTCAATTACTTGTTTTTGAATTAATTGAATTAATTTTAGTTCTGGATAAACATTTCTTTATTTATGGAAGAACTAACGCATATCAAATCGATTATTGGGATTATTCTTGGGTTGAGTCTAACGCATCTTATAAAAGGATCGGTTATTTTTATTCAACATCCCGGACGAAAGAAAGTCTATTTTGTGCACTCGCTTTGGGTATTTTATGTTTTTTTGCTGATTATTCATTTCTGGTGGTGGGAGTTTAATCTCAAATTGATAACCGAATGGTATTTTATAGATTACTTCTTTATCATCTGTTATATTCTGATTTACTATTTGCTGTGCGCTATTTTGTATCCGGATGACTTAGTCGATTATACGGGTTATGAAGATTATTTTTATTCTCGTAAAAACTGGTTTTTTGCGATTCTGGCCATTGGTTTTATTGCAGATATGATTGATACAGCTATCAAAGGCGGCAACTACTTTTTATACAATCAAACAGAATATTATGTCAGGATCGCGACACATGTTGCACTTTGTTTAGTGGCGATAAGAATTCATAATAAAACTTTCCATACTATTTTAGCGATACTTTTTATTGTTTATGAACTTTCTTATATCCTAAGATTATTTAATGTAGAGTAAAAATGGTTTTTCGGTAATAATAATTTAAAAAATTGTATCAGGAATTGATTATATTTGTGAATATAACATTTTGAAAAATAACTAAAAACTAAAGTCATGAAAAAAACGGCTACAATTTTTTGTTTTGTTGCATTATTAACTTTAAATATCTCTTGCGGAAAAGATGATATTGAAAAAGGAATTGACTGTGTTGCTGAATCGATATATCAAAAAGTAAAACATACAGCAGATGCTACAGATTCTAAAAAGATCAATTTTTCAGTTGAATATACAGGGAGTAAAACATTAAAATCTGTAAAATGGACATTTGGTGATGGAACTCCATCTGTAGAAGGAGTAGCGGTTTCTCATACTTATAGTGCTGCAGGAACTTATTCTGTAAAAGCAGAGATCACTGTTCAGGAAGGAAAAGGTACATGTACATCATCTCCTGTAAAAAGTGTTACTGTAAATTAATACATTTATTGAGCCTGTTAAATATCAATTTTTGATTTAAAAGGCTCAATTTTTGATTTGTAATTCTGCACACTCTTAAATTTCGCTTTTAATGATTTTTAGTTATTTAAAATAGATTTAAAATGAGATATAAATACGTGCAGTTATTGCTTTTCCTTCTTGTTGAAATTGGTTTTTCTCAAAATAAAATCAATCTTTTTTCGGAAATTAATTATAGTTCTATTCCAGCTGTTTCTTTAAATGATTATAAATCGGTTCAGGAACGTAACACTAGATTTCAAAATCCCAATATTGCTTTAGGAATTGCCATTTCGGGTGGTGGTTCGAGAGCGCAATTTTTTAGTATGGGCGTTCTTTTGGGTTTAGAGGAAATTCAGGAAAACTACCAACAACGCAACTTCTTAAATGAAATCGATTATTTCTCAACCGTTTCGGGTGGCTGTTATTCAGCAGGATATTATTTAACGATTCTAAAAAATAAACTCAATCACGACAATTGCACCTTTAATGAGTTTTATTTCTCCAAAGCCGATGCATTTAAAGATTATGTAGATAAATCGGCTACGATTTTGTCACTCTTAAATAACAGTCGAAACGAAAAAGGCGATAAAATTTCGATGACTCAAAGGCTGGATTCGGAGATTCTACAATACGACAATACGGATCCTGATAATCCGAATAAGTTTTCAACTCAAATGTTGATGTCTGATTTTTTTGTTCCGAAAGAAAGTAAAAATACGCCATCTTTACCTATGATGGTAGCCAACGGAACGGCTTATAACAACGGAGAGCGTATTCCGTTTATGCCTCATATTATTCACGGTTTAAATTTAAATTCGTCTTTGGCGCCAAATAAATCTTCGATTCCATTAAATCATAATGAAGTCAATGATGGGTTTAATTTTCCCGTTACTTATGCTATTACGGCAAGCTCTGCTTTTCCGGGTGTTTTGCCAAAAGTGAAATTCGGCGTGAAAAATCAGCAAAAAATATTGTGCATTATAGATGGTGGTGCCTCAGATAATATGGGATATAAAACTCTGGTAGAATTACTAAACAATGATTCTAAGGTAGATAATAAAAACAAGCGTGCTCTTTTTATTGATTGTTTGGGTCAGGGAAAAAAAGAACCTTATATAAGTGACGAAAAGATTAAGCTGATTTCGCTTTTTGAAACCGCATCGCTATATACCGTTCAAACACGCTACATAACTTTTGACAGAGATGTCGAAAATTTGATGGAACGTTATAAAATTCCAGTTTCAAACTATCAGGTTATTGGTTTTACAACGCTTCGGGATCACTTATTAAAGATGGAGAAAGATCAGGAGTATGAAGATTTAGTAACCGAATTGAAAAATTCTGATGATGACTATTCGACCTGGCTTCGGTTTTATACTAATTTCAAGAAAGAATTGATTGATCAATTTGGAGAACTCAGTTTTACAAAAGATAAAGATGGCGAAGTGATTCTGGCTACGTTGAGCCGTGAGAAATTTAATGAATTAACAGCTAGTGAGATTCTTATTTTATATGAATTTGCCTCTCATGTTCAAACCAAACTGCGAATTGCTCCTGAGGAAAGAGAGGTCTTACTACTTTCGGGCCGACTGGCAAGCTACTTAAAAGCAAACCAGCTTAAGGAATTATTAGTGGAACATAAGTAAAACGATTTAGATAGATTCGTTAAGAAAATACTTAATATTTTGTCCCCATGTTGTGGTATTGTATATTGTTTTTACGTAAATTTATGAAATAACTTACGAATTTCTAGAAATTATGTAAATCATCGATGAATTTGTGTAACACATCGGGAAAGCTTTAAAATTAATTTAGCATTATTAATTTTAAAGAAATCAAACATGAAAACTAGAAGCTTATTACTCGCCTTAATACTTAGTATTGGATTATTTTCAACATCTTGCAGCAATGATGATAATGAAGGGGAAACACTAATTCCGTTAGAAGGAAAATGGGATCTTAGTAAAACGGGGACTGTTATTGGCGGAACCGAACAATTAATAGATGCGCCAGAAAATCAAAGTGGATGTAGCAAAGATTATTTGGAACTAAAACTGGATAATACAGCACATGTCGGAGATTACGCTACAACTGAGTGTGCATTAACAGTTCAGTCAGGGATTTACTCCAGATCACACAATAATATAACTACAGTTATAAATGGTGTAACTAAAACTCAGGATATCGTAAATCTAACACTTAAAGAATTAAAAGTGAAAGATGCGGCCGGTATTATTACGGTTTATACAAGATAAATTATTTTATCCTATTTTGCTAAATCTCTTTATAGAATATTTAGCTAACGGAAACAGCTTGGGGGCTGTTTCCGTTTTTTTTTGTTTTTATTCCGCAAAGAGACACAAAGATTCCACAATCCCGAAGCATCGGGACGCAAAGATTTGTAAAAAAGACTTTGTGTCCCTCTGTGTAATTTTTGCGTATCTCTGTGGAATAACTTTTTAGGCTAAACTTTGTCGTAATCTTAGCAAACATTTCCTTAAATTTGCTTCCTTTATATAAAAATACTAGTTATAAACACAAAGCTATGTTACAAATCGCATTTATTAGAGAGAATCAGGAGAAAGTAATCAAGGCTTTAGCAAAACGAAATATCGATGCTAAAAGCGTTGTTGAAGAAGTGGTGCAACTAGACGAAAATCGTCGCGCAACACAAGTTGAATTAGACAACACTTTAGCTGAATCTAATAAATTATCCAAAGATATAGGGGAATTGATGAAAGCAGGTGAGAAATCTAAAGCCGCAATCTTAAAAGAAAAAACAGTTTCCTTAAAAGAAAAAAGTAAAGAATTAGGTGAAAAAGCAGAAGCTTTGGCAGCCGAATTAACGAATAAATTATACACATTACCAAACCTTCCGGCAGATATTGTTCCTGAAGGAAAAACTCCGGACGACAATTTGAATGTTTTTGAGGAAGGTGATATTCCGGTTTTACACGCAGACGCACAGCCTCACTGGGAATTGGTAAAAAAATACGATATCATCGATTTTGAATTGGGTGTAAAAATTACAGGTGCTGGTTTTCCGGTTTACAAAGGAAAAGGTGCTCGTTTGCAACGTGCGTTAATCAATTATTTCTTAGATAAAAATACGGCTGCAGGATATAATGAAGTACAGGTACCGCATTTGGTAAACGAAGCTTCAGGTTACGGAACAGGACAATTACCAGACAAAGAAGGACAAATGTATCACTCAACAATTGACGATTTATATTTGATTCCAACTGCTGAGGTTCCGGTTACGAATTTATATCGTGATGTTATTTTAAACGAAAGCGAATTGCCGGTTTTAAACACGGCGTATACGCCATGTTTCCGCCGTGAAGCAGGTTCTTACGGAGCTCACGTTCGTGGATTAAACCGTTTGCACCAATTTGATAAAGTAGAAATTGTACGTATCGAACATCCGGATAATTCTTATGCCGCATTGGACGGAATGGTAGAGCATGTAAAAGATATTTTGAAAGAATTGAAATTGCCATACCGAGTTTTACGTTTGTGCGGAGGAGATATGGGTTTCACATCAGCTTTGACTTACGATTTTGAAGTGTTTTCTACAGCGCAGGATCGTTGGCTAGAAATTAGTTCAGTTTCTAACTTTGAAACTTTCCAGGCAAATCGATTGAAATTACGTTTCAAAGACAAAGATGGTAAAAACCAATTGGCACACACGCTTAATGGAAGTTCATTGGCTTTGCCAAGAGTTTTAGCCGGAATTTTAGAAAATTACCAAACGCCGGAAGGAATCGTAATTCCAGAAGTTTTACGCCCTTACTGCGGATTTGATATTATAAATTAAGTTTATAGTTCTTAAGACTAAACCTAACAGGTTTTAAAAACCTGTTAGGTTTTCTCGGTTTTAACCCGGAACTTTAAATAAAAAAAATAACCAAGAGATGAACGGAGTTTTAAATTGGAATGTGGATCCGGTTATTGTTATGATAACTGATAGTTTTCCTTTGAAATATTACGGAGCTCTTTTTGCTTCCGGACTCTTACTGGGGTATTACATTGTCAGAAATATTTATAAAAAAGAGCAGCAGCCCTTAGATAATCTGGATAGTTTATTGGTTTATGTAATTGTAGGCACAATTTTAGGAGCGCGATTGGGACATTGTTTTTTTTATGAACCTGATTATTTTTTCAAACATCCGATAGAAATACTTTTACCAATTCAGAAGATTGGTGGAGCCTATAAATTTGTTGGATTTCAGGGTTTAGCCAGCCATGGCGGTACAATTGGTGTTTTAATTGCTATAGTTTTATATTGCAGAAAATATAAAGTGAATTTTTTATGGTTGTTAGACAGAATGGCAATTGGAGTTCCGGTGACAGCTGCTTTTATCAGACTGGGTAATTTCATGAATTCTGAAATCTATGGAAAACCTACGAATGGAAATTGGGGAGTTGTTTTTCAACGTGATGATTTGATTCCGAGGCATCCAACACAATTGTACGAGGCATTTTCCTATTTGCTGATTTTTGCTCTGTTATTTTGGATGTATAAATCAGAAAAAATAAAACAAGCAAACGGTTTACTATTTGGAACTTTCTTAGCATTATTGTTTTTGGCCAGATTTTTAATTGAATTTTTCAAAGAAAATCAAGAGAGTTTTGAGAATAACATGTTGATCAACATGGGGCAAATTTTAAGTATCCCTTTTATTTTAATTGGCTTAACTTTGGTTATTTGGAAATCTAAAGAAAGAAAAGAATATACTGAAATTTGATATTTTTGAGTTCAGTTTTAAACTGCACACAAACTACAACTTAAAAAAAACTGAAATATGAAAAACATCTTTATCTATATCGTTTTGTTGTGGTCTGGTTTTGTATTTTCTCAAAACGAACAGCTGGCGCAATATTACTATGATAAAGGCGATTTCGAAAAAGCGAAGATCAGTTACGAAGAGCTTTTAAACAGCGCACCCTCCAATACGCAATATTTTTTAAGAACGGTTGATTGTTATCAGCAATTGCAGCAATTTGCTTTGGCTGAAAAAATGATTCAGGAGCGTTACAACAGATACAAACAAGGTGTTTTTTTAGTGGAATTGGGGTATAATTTCCAGCTGCAGAAAAACGATTCAAAAGCCAAAAATTATTACGATCAGGCGATAGAGAAAATCAAAACGAATGCTAATGATGTTTATGGAATCGGAAATTCTTTCGAGAAAAAAGTATTATTAGAATATGCTTTAAAGGCTTACCAAACAGCGATGCAGGTTCAGCCGAATTACAATTTCAATTTTCAAATCGGAATGTTGTACGGTCAGTTAGGAAAGACGGATCAAATGATTGATCTTTTGTTGACGGAATCCTATAACAATCCACAAAATGCCAATTTGATTCAGACACAATTATCTCGTTTCATGAACGGCGAAACCGATAATACTGCTTTTAAAGATGCCATGCGAAAAGCTTTAATCCTGAAAACACAAAAAGATCAGGATGTATTCTGGAATCACTATTTAAGTTGGTTTTATGTGCAGCAAAAGGAATTTGGGAAAGCTTTTATTCAGGAAAAGGCAATTTATAAGCGTGAACCTGAATCACTTTCGAGTATTGTCAATTTAAGTCAGTTTGCACTGAATGAAGATGACACGGAGACGGCTGCTGAAATCCTCAACTTTATTCTTCTTAATACCAAAGATTTAGATTTATTGGTACAGACCAATTACTATTTAATGGAAATTAAAATTGATAAAGCACAGGAAAAAGATTATCCAATAATTGATGCTGAGTTACAACAATTGCTTACAACCTATGAAATAACTCCTTTTACCTTATCTTTGCAATTAATTCAGGCGCATTTTAAGGCATTTAATTTAAAAAAGCCAGAAGAGGGTATCGCAATTGTCAAAAGAGCTTTAGACCTCAATTTGAATGATTATCAGGAAGCTGATGCTAAGATGGAGTTGGGAGATATTTTGCTTTTGCAGGAAAAATTCAATCAGGCGCTTATTTATTATTCGCAGATTCAATTGGATTTAAAGAATGATGTAATGTCGCATGAAGCGAGTTTAAAAGCAGCGAAAACAAGTTATTATAAATCCGATTTTGAGTGGGCTTTAAAGCAGTTTAAAGAATTAAAGTCTGCTAATACGCAGTTGATAGCAAATGATGCACTGGAATATTTTTTATTGATAAATGATAATACTGTTGCCGATTCGACACAAACGGCATTGAAGCAATTTGCAAAAGGTGATTTTTTACTTTATCAGAATAAAAAACAGGAAGCGATTACACAGTTTCAAAACATCCTGAAAATCTATAAAGGACAGGAAATCGAAGCTGTAACAATGTTGCGTTTAGGTAAAATCTATGAAAGTCTGAAGGATTATAATTCGGCTTTAAGCCAATACCAGCAGATCATTGACCATCATAGTGACGGAATTTATGTAGATGAAGCGCTGTTTTTTTCGGCAGAAATTTACAACGACGAATTAAAAGATACAGAAAAGGCAAAACCTTTGTATGAAAAGGTAATTTTTAACCATCAGGATAGTATTTACTTTGTTGATGCGAGAAAAAAATACCGCGAGTTGAGAGGAGACAAGAATTTATAATTCAGATTGTAGGCTTCAGATTTTAGATTTTTATTGGAATCTAAAATCTAAAATCTAAAATCTAAAATCAAGAAAAATGATAATTTACAACGTTACCACAAATATACACGAGAGCGTTCATGACCAATGGTTAAAATGGATGCAGGAAAAACACATACCTGAAATTCTGGCAACAGAAAAATTTTCGTCTGCAAGAATTGTGAGGGTTTTAATTGAAGAAGAAATGGGCGGAATTACGTATTCAGTTCAATATACAACAGATAGTAAGGAAACATTAGAGGAGTATTATTTGGAAGAACAGCCGAAATTTGACAGAGAAGCTTTAGAGTTATTCGCAGACAAAATGCTTTCTTTCAGAACCGAATTAGAAGTTATTTCGGAGCATTAAAAATAGATTGCTTGATTATTCGATTTTTGGATTATTCGATATTTCGAAAAAATCTGACGATCTAAGAAGTCTAAAAATCTAAGAATCTAAAAAATAAAATGGAAAAAGTAAAAGCCAAAAAACATTTAGGACAACACTTCTTAAAAGATGAAAGTATCGCCAAAGCAATTGCAGATACTTTGAGTTTAGAAGGATACGATGAGGTTCTGGAAATAGGACCAGGAATGGGTGTGTTGACTAAGTATTTGCTTGACAAACCAATTAATACGCACGTGATCGAAATTGATACCGAATCTGTGACGTATTTGGGTGAAAATTATCCGAAATTAAAAGATCAGATTATCTCTCAGGATTTTCTGAAATACAATATCAATGAGGTTTACAAAGACAAACAATTCGCTATAATCGGGAATTTCCCTTATAATATTTCGACTCAGATCGTTTTTAGAACTTTAGAGTTCAGAGACCAGATTCCTGAGTTTTCCGGAATGTTTCAAAAAGAAGTTGCAGAGCGAATCTGCGAGAAAAAAGGCTCAAAGGCTTACGGAATCTTATCCGTATTAGCACAGGCTTTCTATATTACTGAGTACTTGTTTACTGTTGACGAAAATGTTTTTATTCCTCCGCCCAAGGTGAAGTCGGGTGTGATGAAAATGACCCGAAAGGAAGATTATAGTCTTCCATGTGGTGAAAAGTTGTTCTTTACTGTGGTGAAAACTGCTTTTCAGCAAAGACGAAAAACATTACGTAACAGTTTGAAAACATTAAATTTAACTGATGATTTGCGATTAGACACTATCTTTGATAAACGTCCTGAGCAACTTAGTGTAGAAGAATTTATTGAACTGACTCAAAAAATAGAAGCCGATGGAGTTCAAAGTTAGCAAAGATTTAATCCACCAATTAGAAGAGCACATTGTTAATAAAAACGACAAGGAACTTGAAGTTTTATTAAACGATTTGCACCATGCTGATATTGCCGAAATCCTGGATGAACTGGATTTTGACGAAGCAACTTATATTTTCAGGGTTTTAGATAGTGATAAAACAGCAGAAATTCTTCTTGAATTAGAAGATGATTTGCGTGAAAACATCTTAAGCCGACTTTCGCCTAAAGAAATTGCAGAAGAGCTTGATGAGCTTGAAACCAATGACGCGGCCGATATTATCGGAGAACTTTCGCAGGAAATCAAAGCGGAAGTAATATCAGAATTAAATGACGTTGAACACGCGAAAGATATCGTCGAATTATTGCGTTACGACGAAAATTCTGCCGGTGGTTTGATGGGGAAAGAGTTAGTAAAAGTCAATGAAAATTGGAATGTACTGACTTGCGTAAAAGAAATGCGTATCCAGGCAGAAAACGTTTCCAGAGTGCATTCGATTTATGTTGTTGATGATGAAAACCGATTAAAAGGCAGATTATCATTAAAAGATTTGTTGACTACTTCAACCAAAACGCAGATTGGGGATATTTATATTAGAAAACTAAATTTTGTAAACGTCGATACCGAAGATGTTGAGGTAGCACGTATCATGCAAAAATACGATTTAGAGGCCATTCCGGTTGTGGATGAATTGGGTCGTTTGGTCGGAAGAATTACTATTGATGATATCGTAGACGTAATCAAGGATGAAGCCGATAAAGATTACCAGTTAGCGGCGGGTATTACACAGGACGTTGAATCAAACGATAGTGTTTTGGAGTTAACCAAAGCGCGTTTGCCATGGCTTTTAATTGGAATGGTAATTGAAATTGTGGCTTCTTTTGTATTGAAAGGAAATGAAGATGTCTTCAAAATCCATTCTACCTTAATCATTTTTGTGCCATTGCTTTCGGCTACTGCCGGAAATATTGGAGTTCAGGCATCAGCAATCGTTGTTCAGGGTTTAGCAAACGGAACTTTAAAAGAATTTAGTCGCGGTTATTTTACTAAGGAAATTACCGTATCGATGATTTCCGGAACTATTATTTCATTGCTTTTATTAGGATATCATTCTATTATGTATCAGCAATATTTGGTAGGATTTGCAATTTCAATTTCGATGATAGTAGTGATTTTATTCGCTGCGACTTTGGGAACTTTGGTACCGCTTTTTCTTCATAAGAATAAAATTGATCCCGCTATCGCTACAGGTCCGTTTATCACAACAACCAATGATGTTTTTGGAATTATGCTCTACTTTGGAGTAGCCAAATTGATTCTTGGGTTTTAGATTTTTGCCACAAATTAGTAGATTACAGTGATTTAAGATCCTTAAAATCTATGTAATTTGCGAATCGAAAATATGCTATTAACCAGCCAATACATAAGCAATGAAAGTACATATAATTGGAGGTGGGAATCTTGGGGTTTCTATTGCCTTGGGAATTGCCAAATTCTCCAAAAACAACCAGGTTACAGTAACAAGAAGAAACACGGCCAGTATTCAATATTTAGCTGAATACGGAATTACGGTTTCTAACGATAATAAACATAATATTCAGGAAGCTGATGTAGTGATTTTAACCATAAAACCGTATCAGGTTGATACTGTTTTTGCTGAAATTTTACCGGTAATCAAAGGAAAAACCATTGCTTCTGCAGTAAGTGGTTTGTCTTTGGATATGCTTACTTCAAAAACAAATGATGAATTTCCGGTAATTCGAATCATGCCCAATATCGCAGCGCAATTTGGAGAATCAGCGACTTGTATTTCTTTCCCTGAAAAGGACAGAGAAAAAGCATTACCAATTGTAGATCTGTTTCAGCATTTAGGAACGGCTCCCGTTATTGACGAAAAATTAATGGACGCGGCAACTGTTCTTGGAGCCTGCGGAACAGCGTACGCCTTAAGATACATTCGTGCCTCAATGCAAGCCGGAATCGAAATTGGTTTTGATTCGCAGACTGCTTTAGCAATTGCAGCACAAACCGTAAAAGGAGCTGCAAAAATGTTATTAGAGGAGAAAGTACATCCGGAACAATTAATCGACCGCGTAACGACACCTCAGGGCTGTACAATCGTTGGTTTGAATGAAATGGAACATAATGGCTTCAGTTCGTCTTTGATAAAAGGAATTAAAACTTCTTTGAAACAGATCAAGGGATAAAGTTTAAAATTTCAATCTTTTTAAATTCCAAATTCCAATTTTGTTGAGGTTTGGAATTTTTGTTTTAAGAAATAGTCGATTTTTTTGTCATTTCGACGAAGGAGAAATCACACAAGTAGCTCCGCAATCAAAATTTTCAATCTTTGGCGAACTACGTGATGATCCTTCCTCTTTCAGGATGACAAGTTTGCGAATAATTGGAATTTGGATTTTTTTAATTTGGATTTTCAGGATGAAAAAACCTCAAAATGCTCAACCTTCTCTTCAAACTCCAAAAGAAAATAATCGTCTTCAGGATAGTATTTCGCTTTTTCAAAATCTTCTCCGGCAAAATTTTTAATTACTTCTAGGTTTTCCCAATAGGTAATCAGCGTAAAGTGTCCTTCGTTGTGTTTGATGTTTCTTAAAAAGGATAATTTTATAAAACCAGCTGTTTTTGAATAATCAGGAATTGCGGTTTTCTGTAGAAACTCGGTGTAAACCTCATAATCTTCTACTTTCGTTTTTCCATGCCAGATTCTTGCAATCATAATAATTAAGTTTTAAAGTTAGTTATCATGCGATAGTGGTCCCGAGACTTCGGGATGGATTTCTTTTTTGGGATTTTTCTTCAAAACATATTTCAAATACACAAATCCGAAAATTCCGGAAAGTACAGAAGCAATCAAAATAGCAATTTTAGAAAAAACAATGGTTTCAGGATCTTTGAATGCTAAAATAGTAATGAAAATTGACATTGTAAAACCAATTCCGCCCAACATCCCGGCACCTAAAATATGTGGCCATTTTAATTTCTTCGGCAAAGCACAAAGACCTGCACTTACTCCTAAAAAAGAAAAAAGCAGAATTCCTAAAGGTTTTCCAATTACCAATCCTAAAACAATCCCAAATGTATTAGGATGATTTAATCCTTCGTGCCAATCCGATTCTATGGCAATACAGGTATTGGCAATGGCGAATAATGGCAAAATGAGGAACGCAACGGGCTGGTGTAGAAAATGTTGCAATTTATAAGAAACTGATTTTTCTCCACCATCACCAAAAGGAATTACAAAAGCTAAAATTACTCCGGTAATTGTGGCGTGAACACCGGAATTAAGCATAAAATACCACATAAAGGCACCGCCAACTAAATACGGAATAAGATTGTTGACTTTCTTTCTGTTTAAAATAAACAAAAATCCCCAGATTGCTAATGCAATACCAAGATTTATAAATGAAATTGAAGTGGTGTAAAAAATGGCAATGACAATTATTGCTCCTAAGTCATCAATAACAGCAAGTGCAGTTAAAAACACTTTTAAAGACGGAGGAACTTTATTTCCTAACAATGATAAAATTCCAATCGCAAATGCAATATCTGTCGCCATCGGAATTCCGGCTCCATTTTGTGTGGCAGTTCCATAATTTAAGGCTAAAAATATTCCGGCCGGAACGAGCATTCCTCCTAAAGCCGCCATTAAAGGCAAAGAAGCATTTTTTATACTCGATAATTCTCCATGGTAAATTTCGCGTTCTAATTCTAAACCGATCAACAAAAAGAAAATGGTCATCAATCCGTCATTAATCCAGTGTGTGATGGAATGACCGCCTAAATCTTTTTCCCAAAAAGCTACATATTCTGTCTGAAAAGAGGAATTGGCAAGGTATAGAGAAACAAGGGTTACAAAAAGCAATAACAGTCCTCCTGATTTTTCGTTTTCAAAAAAAGATTTAAAAGTTTTAGTCAATTTCATTTGTGAGAATTTTTGCTGATTTGAAGTAGAATATCGAAAGAATTCGCAGCGGAGTTATTTTCAAAGTTAAAAAAAATATAGGCAATAAAAAATTCTGGCAAAGGTTATTGACTAAGTGTACGTTTAATCATTGCTCTAAAATACTCATTCATAAAGTTTTGTAACCTGAAACCTGAAACTTGAAACTTCTAACATTTAGTAATAAATAATAAGCTGTATTTTTGTTTTTCTTTAGTATAATAAAATCATAGTTATGAGTATAAAAATTCTACATATCGACAGCAACAATCCAATTCTTTGGCAACAACTTGAAGAAGCCGGTTTTGAAAATCACGCTGATTTCAAATCTTCAAAAGAAGAAATCGAAGCTAAAATTCAGGATTATAACGGAATCGTAATCAGAAGCCGATTTAAAATTGATAAAACGTTTTTAGATAAAGGAGCCAATTTACAGTTTATTGCCAGAGTTGGCGCGGGATTAGAAAGTATCGATTGTGATTATGCAGAGGCAAAAGGAATTCACTTAATTGCGGCTCCGGAAGGTAATCGCAACGCTGTTGCAGAACATTCTCTGGGTGTAATTTTATCACTTTTCAATAATTTGAATCAGGCCGACGCCGAAATAAGAGCCGGCCATTGGAATCGTGAAAGTAATCGTGGTCATGAACTCGATGGAAAAACAGTTGGGATTATTGGTTATGGAAATATGGGAAAAGCATTTGCAAAAAAGCTCCGAGGTTTTGATGTTGAAGTTTTGTTTCATGATATTTTAGAAAACATTGGTGATGAAAATGCTAAACAAGTTGCGTTGGCTGAATTACAAAATAGAGCTGATGTTTTGAGTTTGCATCTTCCGTGGACACCAGAAACTGATAAAATGGTCAATGCCGATTTTATAAACGCATTTGCGAAGCCATTTTGGATCATTAATACTTCACGAGGTAAAAATATCGTTACAGCAGATTTAGTTGAAGCTATGAAGTCTAAAAAGATTCTGGGAGCAGGTTTGGATGTTTTGGAGTATGAGAAATTATCTTTTGAAACACTTTTTCAGGATAAAAATACTCCTGAAGCTTTTCAATATTTATTAGAAGCCAAAAATGTTTTGCTAACGCCTCATATCGCAGGTTGGACTTTTGAAAGTCACGAACGTTTGGCGCAGGTTATTGTAGATAAAATCAAGGCAGTTTACGCTTAATGGCTAAATGTGCTTAAGACTTAGAGAGTTGTGTTTTTTTTAATAAAATTAATTTAGTTTTTAATAACAAGTCTTTTCTTTAAAAGTAACATTCGGAATTAGTTTTTAAGATTATTTTTTTCTAATATTGTTCGGAAAATTTTTAACAAAATTTTTGGACAGGAGCGGCCGAAAATCCTAAACAGAGTAGGGTTTAACTAACTAATTTTTATTAATTATGATTGAATGGTACAAAAAAGCAGTTTTTGAGAACTATGCAAATTTTAAAGGAAGAGCAAGAAGAAGTGAATATTGGTATTACCGTTTGGCTAGTACAATTATCTTTTTATTGTTTGTTATTTTAGGAGTTGTTATATACGCAGCTACTGATAATGGTCCTCTGGCTCTTGGTTTGGGTTATGGTTTATTAATGCTTTATGCATTAGGAACGATGGTTCCTTCTCTAGCAGTTTCAGTTCGACGAATGCATGATATTGGTAAAAGCGGTTGGACTATTTTTGTCGCTATGATTCCATTAGTTGGTCCTATTTGGATATTAGTTTTGTTATTCACTGAAGGAGATTCTGGTGAAAATTATTATGGAACTGATCCAAAAAATGAAATTGAAGAAATCAATGAAATCGGAAAAGTTGAATTACAATAATTTAAAATAGATAAAAATGGAAAATACAAAAACAGAACATTGGAATCGTCCTCAACGATCTGAAACTGAAAATAAAAAGATTGTAGCTGGAATTTTTGCAATTTTATTAGGCTATTTGGGAATTCATAAATTTTATTTAGGTTATACCAAAGAAGGAATTATTCAGATTCTTTTAACTTGTCTGTGCGGAGTAGGTGCTTTAATTGGTATTATCGAAGGAATTATCTACCTGACAAAAACAGACGAAGATTTTTACCAAACCTATCAGGTGGGTACAAAACCCTGGTTCTAAAACATAAAAAACCCGTTAGTATTACTTACTAACGGGTTTTTCTTTTTATATCGATTTGCAATTAATCTTCTTTCTCAGATAATTTGCGCTCTAATTCTATTTGAAATTCTTCAATAACAGGTTTCATTGTGCTTTCTGGAATATCGGCAATCCTGATGTACATTAAACCGTCAATTGCATTATTGAATAAAGGATCGACGTTGAAAGCTACAACACGCGCATTTTGCTTGATGTACTTTTTAATTAAAACAGGCAAACGTAAATTTCCTGGTTCTAATTCGTCAATGATTTTATCAAATTTATTTAAGTCTGATTCGGCTTCATCAAAAATAAAGTCTTTATCAGCATCTTTTAGTTTTACTTTATACGCTTTTTTCGGATGAATGTATTGCGCAATATAAGGATCGTAATAATTTGATTTCATGAACTCAATCATCAATGATTTAGAGAAATCCGAGAATTGATTACTGATACTTACACCTCCTAAAAGATATTTATGCTCTGGATAACGTAAAGTAGTATGAATAATACCTTTCCATAACAAGAATAAAGGCATTGGTTTTTGCTGATAATCTTTGATGATAAAAGCACGACCCATTTCAATTGATTTATGCATCATATCATGCAGTTCAGGTTCGAATCTAAACAAGTCATTCAGATAAAAACCTTCAATTCCATATTTAGGATAAATTTCAGAACCCAATCCCATACGGTAGGCACCAGCAATTTTTTTGGTTTCATCATCCCATAAAAACATATGGTGATAATACTGGTCAAATTTATCTAAATCGATAGATTCATTTGTCCCCTCGCCAACTTCACGGAAAGTAATTTCACGTAAACGACCAATTTCATGTAAAATATTCGGAACAGATTTAGCCGTAGCAAAAAACACTTCGTAATTTTTACTTTGCAGTAAACGGCAATCGCTGTTTCTTAAAGCATCAACTTCAGCAATCATTTTTGATTCGCTTGCTGGCGTTACAATTTTTTTAGGTGCTTTTGGTATTTTTAAGCTCGCAGTATCAATTAATTTGCTGTCCTTTTCAAAAGGATTCGCAAGCATATACGTTTTCTTTCTTAAGAATTCTGAATACTCTTCAAATGATTGAAGTTCATTTTGTTCGTTTACCGAGATCGGTTTACCAATACGAACTTTAATGACACGATCTTTTTGAGTTAACAATTCAGACGGCAATTTTGCAGTACGCAAAGTATCGTCGATTTTAGAAAGCCAGTAGAATAATTTGCTGTTTTTAGCGTGAAAATAAATCGGTACAACCGGAACTTTTGCTTTTCTGATTAACTTCAAAGCGCCTTCTTCCCAAGGTTTGTCAACTACCAATTTTCCATCTTTATAAGTGGAAACTTCTCCGGCCGGAAAAATTCCTAGCGGTTTTCCATCGCTTAAATGACGTAAAGTTTCTTTAATCCCCACCACGCTCGATTTAGCATCCTTATGATTTTCAAAAGGATTAACCGGCATGATATATTTTTTAAGCGGAACAATTCGGTGTAATAAAAAGTTGGCGATGATTTTGAAATTAGGCTCTCTCTCCAACATTAATTTCAAAAGTAATATACCATCAATCCCTCCAAGCGGATGATTTGAGATGGTAATATAGGCACCGTCCTTAGGTAAACGTTTCAAATCTTCTTCAGGAATTTCGAATTTAATCTCCATCTCATCCAAAATACCGTTCAAAAACGCAACATCCTCTAAGTGTTTATTGTGATCGTAAATTTTATTAAGGGTAGAGATCTTAAGAACCTTCATAAGAATCCAGCCAGAAAAAGTACCGAAAACTCCGTACTTATCAACATTTATTGCCTTTGCAACTTCTTTCGCGGTAACTAAACCCATGTACTATTTTTAATTTATTAGAGCAGCGAACAAAGATAACAAAAAACTCTACTTTTCGTTGATTCAAACGCAAACTTTCCACTTTTTTATTACATTTGGAATCCTAAAAAAAATAGACTGATGAAAATTATTTCTTATAATGTTAACGGAATTCGTGCAGCAATTACTAAAGGTTTTATCGAATGGCTGCAGCAGGCGAACCCTGATGTAATTTGCCTTCAGGAAATAAAAGCGACTCAGGAACAAATTCCGGTCGACGATATCACGGCGGCGGGCTATCCGTTTCAATATTATTATCCGGCAACAAAAAAAGGATATAGCGGAGTTGCAATACTTTCTAAAATAAAACCCAACAATGTCGTTTTCGGAACCGGAATTCATCACATGGATTTTGAAGGTCGTAACCTTCGTGCCGATTTTGATGATTGTTCTGTAATGAGTTTATACCTTCCGTCAGGAACAAATATTGAAAGATTAGATCATAAATTTATGTTTATGGATGACTTTCAAAACTATATCAACGAATTAAAAGTAACCATTCCGAATCTGATAATTTGCGGTGATTATAATATTTGCCACGAAGCAATCGACATTCATGACCCGGTTCGTAATAAAACAGTTTCCGGATTTTTACCTCAGGAACGCGCCTGGCTTGATGCTTTTATGAAATCTGGATTTATTGATAGTTTCCGTCATTTCAACAAAGATCCGCATCATTATTCGTGGTGGAGTTACCGTGCCGGAGCCCGCGGAAATAACAAAGGCTGGCGCATCGATTACAATTTAGTGAGCGATTCAATGGAGCACAGATTAAAGCGTGCTGTAATTCTTCCAGATGCCGTTCATTCAGATCATTGCCCGGTATTAGTCGAAATTGAATAAAGTTTGGTATTGTTCTTGTTGAGAGAATAGCGGTTTAAAGCGAGTTTTTGGAATTTCAACGAGCTGTTTCCTGCTGTCCTTCCAAATCTTTTATGGTGAACCCCACCATAAAAGGATTTTCCCTCCCATCAGGGCTAGGGGTCTCCGTTAAACAAGAAATTTCGAATTTATTAATACCCTCCAAATAAAAACAGAAAGTAAAATGATTAAAAAGGCCTCAGTCGGATTACTAGTTGTAGCCATGTCTATGACTTCATGTGTGTCCAAGAAAATTTACAACGATCTTGAAAGCAAATATTCAGATCTTAAAAAAGAAAATCGCTCCATCGCTGATGAAAATGCAGAATTGCAAAAATCAAAAAATCAGTTAGAATTAGATCGTGATAAACTAACTAAAGATTTAGCCAGCACAAAAGACGATCTTGCAAAACAAAAAGCAGATTTAGCTGCCGAGCAAAAGAAATACAAAGTATTACAGGATTCTTATAATGCGTTAGAGAAAAACAGCAACGATGCATTAGAAAGTAACATGGCTAAAAACCGTGAATTGTTGGCGCAATTAGAAGCAAAATCTAAAAAATTAGCCGAAGAACAAGCGCGTTTAGATAAAACAGCAAGTCGCCTAAACGAATTGGAGGCGATGATTGCTGCCAAAGAAGCGGCAATGAAAAAACTGAAAGAAACGTTATCTAAAGCCTTAAATGGTTTTGAAGGAAAAGGTTTGACAGTAGAACAGAAAAACGGAAAAGTATATGTTTCTATGGAAAACAAATTACTTTTTAACTCAGGAAGCTGGGCTGTTGGTGTTGAAGGAAGAAAAGCGGTTGTTGAATTAGGAAAAGTATTAGGAGACAATCCAGATCTTTCTGTTCTTATTGAAGGACATACAGATGATGATCCATACGCAGGTTCAGGACCAATTGCAAACAATTGGGATTTATCAACTAAAAGAGCAACTGCAATTGTAAATATTTTAAGTGAAAACACTAAAATCAACAAACAAAAATTAACTGCTGCTGGTCGTAGTGAATTTTCTCCATTGGCAAGCAACGCAACTCCGGAAGGAAAAGCTAAAAACAGAAGAATCGAAATCATCTTGACACCAAGATTAGATGAGATTGCTGAGATGCTTAATAGTATAAATTAAGGTACAGAGGTTCAAAGATGCAAAGGCTCAGAGTTTTTAACTTTGGGCCTTTTTTGATTTCTATAATGAAATTTACTTTCTTATTATTTTGTAACTTTGAAATTCTAAATCATAATTATGGGACTTCCGGAATTAAAAGATAAAATAAGAAATCAGTTGGATTTAGCCGATGAAAGAGTTTTGCGAATTGTTTCTTCTGTTTTTGACAATTATTTGAATGAAGTTGTTTCGTATGATTCAGAAGGAAATCCTTTGACACTATCGGAATATCATAATAGAGTTGAAGAAGGTTTGGAGGATATAAAATACAATCGAATAATTTCAAAAGAAGATTTGTCGAAAGAAATGCAAGATTGGGATAATGAGTAATGCTAAATTCGAAATTTTTTGGACAGCAAATGCAAAAGAAGATTTAAAAGAAATTTATATTTCATTAAAAAATAAAATCTCAAAGAAACAGCACTTAGAATTAGAGATGAATTGTTTAATTGTGCAGATGAGATTGTTTTTGCAGAACGTTTCAATTAGATGAATACAGATTAGATTGTAGACGAATTATAATAAGAAATTTTAAAGTTCTTTATCAAATTCAGGAAAGTTCAATTTTTGTGGTTAGGGTATTCAATTCGTTTCAAAACCCCATCAAAAGTTTAAAATAATTTAAAGGCTCAGAGTTTTTAACTTTGGGCCTTTTTACTTTTTTGAAAGGTCCAAAACCTTATTCTTTTTTTAACTTCTGTAGAATTTTCATTTGAATATTACCTTTGTACCTTTGAACCTCTGCAACTTTGAACCTTAAAAAGAAAAAAATGATCTACACCACTTTACCCAACACCGATATAAAAGTTAGTAAAATATGTCTGGGAACAATGACTTTCGGACAACAAAATACAGAAGCAGAAGGCCATGCTCAAATGGATTATGCACTTGAAAGAGGTGTGAACTTTTTTGACACTGCCGAAATGTATTCGGTTCCGGCGAGTGAAGCGACTTATGGAAGTACAGAGAAAATTGTTGGAAGCTGGTTTAAGAAATCAGGAAACCGTGAAAAAGTGGTATTAGCTTCAAAAATTGCGGGTCCAAATGCAAATTTTGGCTATATGCGCGAAAAATTAGATTTCTCTCCTGCAAGTATTAAATATGCTGTAGAAAATAGCTTAAAACGCCTTCAAACGGATTATATAGATTTATATCAGATGCATTGGCCGGAACGCAAAACTAATACTTTTGGACAACGTGCTTTTAAAGTTCAAAGTGACCCTTGGGAAGATAATTTCAGAGAAGTTCTTGAAACTTTTGATGGATTGATCAAAGAAGGAAAAATAAAACATATTGGTGTTTCTAATGAAAATGCGTGGGGAATGATGCGTTTTCTGGAAGAAAGTAAATATCAAAACTTGCCGAGAATTAAAACAATTCAAAATCCTTATAACTTATTAAACCGCCTTTTTGAGGTTGGTTCTGCCGAAGTTTCGATGCATGAAAATGTTGGTTTATTAGGATATTCGCCATTAGGATTTGGAACTTTGACAGGTAAATTTTTAACTGGAGAAGAACATCCAAATGCGAGAATCAAGCTTTTCCCGCAATATACGCGTTACGCTAGCGAGCAATGTACACAAGCAACAAAATTGTATCAGGAAATTGCTAAAAAACACGGATTAACATTGACAGAATTGGCAATGGGTTTTGTGTTGCAACAGCCTTTTCTAACCAGTGCCATTATTGGCGCTACAACATTGGAACAATTAAAAGAAAATATTGATACAATTGATATCGTGCTTTCTAAAGAAATCTTAAATGAGATTGAGAAAGTTCAGGCTATTATTCCTGATCCTGCTCCTTAAGAAATTATTGCCACGAAGTCACGAAGTCGCAAAGTTTTTTATTTAAAAATGAAAAACTTTGCGACTTCTTCGCTTTTATGATTAAAATAAATACTTTGTGTCTTAGTGCCTTCGTGGCAAATCTTTAAAGATCAAATTCATCATCCGTCGCCAACGAATCAACAGGAACAACAGTTGAATCCGGTGCTTTAATTCGGATTAAAGAACGGGCGTTTCCAGAAATGTAAACGGGCAACTGCCCAATTGTATCTTCAGGAATTAAAAGCCCTCTTCTAAACATTAAGTTCTTTAAGAATTTCTGATTCTTTAAAGCATAATCTTTCAAATTTCCTTGTTCATTAAATTGATACATGAACTTTCGAGGCTTTGGAATGATAGTGGCCAAATACAAGCATTCGTCTACATTTAAAGCAGAAGGAGGTTTTTGGAAATAGAAATGACTCGCTTCGCCAATTCCGTATACATTTGGTCCCCATTCAATAATATTGAAATATACTTCCAACATTCTTTCTTTGCTGACAATTCGATTATTTTCTAAAATATAAACCAATAAAATTTCTTCCAACTTTCTCGAAACTGTTTTTTCACGAGTTAGAAAAACGTTTTTAATTAACTGCATGCTGATTGTGCTCGCGCCGCGTGAGAATTTTTTGGTTCGGATATTCTTAAGAATCGATTGTTTGAAAGCTTCATTTATAAATCCGCGATGCGAAAAGAACGACGGATCTTCTGTTGTCAAAACCGATTTTCTTAAATAAGGTGAAATCTGGTCTAAAGGCGTGTAATTCGGATTGGCATTTCCAACTAAAATCGGACGCTGTAAAACGTTTTGAATAATGGCACGATAAACAAATTCTCCATTTAATTTGTTCAGATTAGCTTCTCCGTATTTTGTGATTCTTAAATCTTCTTTATTCATTTTGCTGTCAAAAACCAGCGTGTTCGGTTTGTTTTTGTTGAATTTGAAATCCAATTTATAATCGAAATTTCCCGTTGCTTCCATTCCCTGAAAATGGGTAAACAATCCGTCGGGCAAGGAAACAATAAAATCCTGCGCCTTCATTTTCGGAATAGTAACTTTCAAAGTATAGACTGTATCTTTTTCTGTGTTATATGAAACGTATGGTTTTACTTTTATTTTGTTCAATTGCATGGTCGAAGTGCTGTCAATTGAAATAAAATCATCTCCCAATAAAAAGCGATAATCAAAACGGGCATTTTTGATCACAACATCTTTGCTGGCAATTTTTGGATGATTGATTTTTAAATTGGTAATCGAAGTATAACCGTCAATGTGTAATTCGCTTCCGTCTTTATCTATATTTTCAACATTCAAACGAATAGAATCAAAACTTGCTTTAAGATTGTATCGTTCATCCAAATACGGAACGCGAATGGCACCGGTATCCAGGTTAAAGAATCTGATATCTGCTTTTTTGTTTCTTGGATCTGCAAAACCTTTTATGTTCCAGCGCTGATCAAAATCCTTGCTTTGCACATGAAGATTGGTTTCGAGTTGTTTGTTGTCTAAAACAAGTTTATTAATAGCAATAGAGGCTTTTTTACCATTATCATCAATTCTGAAATTCAGATTTTCCAGCTTCATGTCGGTCGGAACCAAATTCAGTAATTGTGAAATGATGCGATAAGCAAAAGTGGCATATTTGCGTTTTTCGTTAGTGTCCGACTCTGATTTATCTCTTTTCAGGAATGCATCAAAATTTCGAACTTTTCCCTTTTTTACAAATTGCACATAACCATTGTTAATTTTCAAAGTTCCAACCTGAACATCGCCAATTAATAAATTAGACAAGCTGATACTGGTTTCAATTTTATGAATGTGAAAAAGTGTGTCTGCATTTTTTGGAACTAAAATAACATCTGATAATTTAATGGTAGACAAGCCATCAAACGAAGCCGACTTTACTGAAAAAGTACTGTTATAATCGACATTCATTTTGTGAGTTACTTTGGCAATAGCTTGTTTTAAAAGCGAATTACGAAAAAAGTAAAGTCCTGAAAAAAGCACTGCTAATACCAGGGCAAGTATTAAGAGTGCTTTATATATTTTTTGTTTTGGAAAATTCATAAAGTAGGTTTATAAAAAATTAACCAAATAAAATACTGGCTACATCTTCAATTTTGGCCACAAGCTCAATTTTGATTCCGGTATTTTTTAAGGCGATTTTATTGTACTTGGATACAAAGATAGTATTGAATCCTAATTTTTCAGCTTCCTGAATGCGTTGATCGACGCGATTTACAGGACGAATTTCGCCAGAAAGTCCAACTTCGCCGGCGAAACAGAACCCTTTAGTTACCGGAATATCTTCATTTGAGGATAAAATAGCAGCAACAACGGCTAAATCAATTGCGGGATCATCTACTGAAATTCCCCCAGTTACGTTTAGAAAAACGTCTTTGGCGCCTAAACGAAATCCGGCTCTTTTTTCTAAAACAGCCAAAATCATGTTTAGTCTTTTGGCATTATAACCCGTTGTGCTTCGTTGCGGAGTTCCGTAAACTGCCGTACTTACAAGCGATTGAATTTCGATCATTAACGGACGCATGCCTTCCATTGTAGTAGCAATCGCAGTTCCGGACATTTCTTCATCTTTATGCGAAATCAATATTTCAGAAGGATTACTTACTTCGCGTAAACCACTTCCTAACATCTCATAAATTCCCAGTTCGGCAGTTGAGCCAAAACGGTTTTTTAAAGAACGTAGTATACGGTAAACGTGATTTCGGTCGCCTTCAAACTGCAAAACGGTATCGACCATGTGTTCCAGAATCTTTGGTCCGGCAATATTTCCGTCTTTCGTAATATGCCCGATTAAAATAACCGGAATATTGGTTTCTTTGGCAAATTTGATTAACTCAGCAGTAGTTTCTCTAATTTGAGATATACTTCCGGCAGTTGATTCAATATAATCCGTATGTAAAGTCTGAATCGAGTCGATAATGACTATTTCAGGCTGAATGGCTTCAATTTGTTTGAATATATTCTGCGTTTTGGTTTCTGTTAGAATATAGCAATTGTCGCTGTTTGGCGTGATTCTTTCGGCGCGCATTTTTATCTGCTTCTGACTTTCTTCACCAGAAACATATAAAGTTTTATAAGGTAGTTTTAATGAAATTTGAAGCAAAAGTGTACTTTTTCCTATTCCCGGTTCACCTCCTAAAAGCGTCAAAGATCCCGGAACAATTCCGCCACCTAAAACACGATTCAATTCACCATCAGTTGTATCCATTCGGATTTCCTGAGCCGAATCAATTTCGTTAATTTTTAAAGGACGAGGAGCTTTGGTGTTAGAAGTTGGTTCGCTTTTCCAGGCGACTTTTTCCTGCTTCTGAATGATTTCTTCGGCAATAGTATTCCATTCTTTACAGGCATTGCATTGCCCTTGCCATTTGGCATATTGAGTTCCGCAGTTCTGACAAAAAAAGGAAGTTTTAACTTTTGACATTATTTGGTTTTTTTGGCAAGTGTATTCATTTCATCAATTTTCTCATACATCAAATCCTTGTTTAAGTCACCAATTGGTTCCATTTGCGAAGCATTTTGATATTTTTTTGAAGCATGCTTCGGATCTCCCATTTTCTCATACATCAAACCTAATTCATATTCTCCCAACATCGCTTTTGGATAATTTACATTTCCAATTTCGGCCATCTTTCCTAATTCATCGTAAGCGTTCTTTTTTAAGATAAGAGTCTCTATAATTTTGAAATCACTAATTCTTACCGGAATTTGAACTCCTAAAACTTTAGACATGACATTATATTTATTCTCCAGATAATCGGCATAACCTGATTCAAGAACAGCGATTTTGTCATTGTATTCTGCAGAATTTATAGGTCTGTAAACTTCAAAAATTTGATATAAAGCACTCGGGATGGCATGTAATACCTGAGTGTAATGTGTTGTTCCTTTGAATAGATCATATTTATAATTTACTAACGGATTATTAGCAATTTTAATATTGCTGTCTAATTTTTCAATTGGTTCTTTAATTTTTTTATTGTCTCCATCAGCTGCAGATAGATAGTAAAATAAAGGCTCGGTCACTTTAGCAAATTTTTCAGGAACCCTAACTTCCATTTTATTGGCAAGTTCAGGACTGAAAGAGATGTAGGCATTAAAAAGAGGTTGTTCCTTATATAAATAGAAATTAATGAAACTTGCAGTTACATCATGTCCTGCAATAATTCTAAAAGGCGCTGTTCGGTATTTTTTTTCAATGTAAGGAAGTAATTCGGCACCTATAAATTCATAAAATTCTGCTCCTTTTTCAAAAGGAAGTCCAGTATTCTGATCAATTGTTGTGTCGTCTTCGCGTTCATCATTTTTATTCTGATGCACGCCGATGATAATCATTTCAGGTATATCTCCCCAGTAATTACCGTAACTTATAGCTCCGGAGAAAGGATCAAATAAATAATCGCCGTCTAATAGATACAGAACAGGATATTTTTTTTCAGGATTAGCTTCGTAAGAAGCAGGAAGTCCGATGGTTATTCTTCTTTCTTCTCCCAATTTTTCAGATTGAATGTTATCAAATTTTTTCTGGGCAAATGAAGAAATTGACACTAAAATAAACAGTAGGTAGGCTTTTTTCATGATTTGTGGCATTTCAGTAAATTAAAAAGTATTGAAATAAGGTAGCAATATAATACTTTATTTGCTTTTTTCTTACAGCAGGATTTTAAAAAGCTAGGAACTTTTGGGCTGGAATCTGTTTGATTTTAGGCCAAAGAAATAGTGTTTGTACAAAAATAAATTTTGACAAATAATTGGGAAGATAAAGTGTAAAAGGGTTACTTAGGTTAACGAATTATCGTTTTCATTAGGGAAAATGATCCATGGTTTGAAGGTTTTGGCTTCTTCAAAATCCAGGGTAGCATATGATATAATGATAATAATGTCGTCTTTCTGAACTTTTCTTGCTGCAGGACCATTCAGTGTAATATCTCCTGAATTTTTTTCTCCTTTAATAGCATAAGTTTCAAAACGTTCGCCATTATTGATATTTACAATAGATACTTTTTCACCTTCAATAATATTTGAGGCTTCCAGTAATGTTTCGTCAATAGTAATACTGCCGATATAATTTAAATCAGCTCCAGTTACTTTTACACGATGAATTTTAGATTTTATAACTTGAATTTGCATGCTGCAAAGGTAAATTAATTTAATGAAATGGTGTCAATCAGTCTTATAGAATTAACAAATACTGCTATAAACGCGCGGTAATTTTTGTCTTTACTTTTGTTTTCTATAGGTAATAATGTTGATTCGTCAGCAATAACGAAATATTCAAGGTCGAACCTTGGGTTGTCTTTGAAGGAATTTTCTACAAATTCTATCGTTTCTTCAGGACTTTTGGTTTTGAATATTTCTTTTGCTTCCGTCAAAGTTTTATAAATAATAGACGCTTCCTTTCGTTCTTCAGCAGTTAAGCGTTCATTACGAGAACTCATAGCTAACTGATTATCTTCTCTAAATATGGGACAGCCAACAACATTTACCGGCAAATGATTTTTTTCAACCATCTTTTTAACGATTTGCAATTGCTGAAAATCTTTTTCACCAAAATAAGCATTGGTTGGGGTAACAATTTCAAATAATCTTTTTACAATAGTTCCAACTCCGTTAAAATGCCCGGGTCTAAATTTTCCTTCCATTTGATTTTCCAGTCCGTCAAAATCAAAATCCTGAGATATTGTTTTTCCTTCGTAAATATCTTCCACAGAAGGAGCGTATAAAATCATTTTGTCACTTAAACCTCGCATTTTTTTAACGTCTTCTTCAAGGGTTCTTGGGTATTTTGCAAGATCTTCAGGATTGTTGAATTGGGTAGGATTTACGAAAATACTAACAACAGTATCATCGTTTTCTTTAAGAGATCGTTGCATTAAAGCCAGATGCCCTTGATGTAAAGCGCCCATTGTTGGTACAAATCCGATAGTTGAATTTGTGGTTTTGATAGTTTTTAAATAGGCTATCAAAGCTACTTTACCGTAGAAAATATGCATGGCGGTATTATTAAAATTTAGTGCAAACATAATATATTAGTTATAAACTGCATAAATTTTTGTAATTTTGCAACGTTTTTATTACCAAAAATTAAGTAAAATACTATTATGAAAGATAAGAGGATATTATATGTATCATCTGAAGTCGTGCCTTATTTGGCTGAAAATGAGGTTTCTTTAATGTCTTATGACGTTCCAAAAATGATTAACGATCAAGGAGGTCAGATAAGAATTTTCATGCCAAGATATGGAAATATCAATGAAAGAAGACACCAGTTACACGAAGTAATTAGACTTTCAGGAATGAATTTGGTAGTGAATGACTTAGATATGCCATTGATTATTAAAGTAGCTTCAATTCCGAAAGAAAGAATTCAGGTTTATTTTATCGATAATGATGAATATTTTAAGCGTAAAGCAACTTTTGCTGACGAAGAGGGAGTTTTGTATCCTGATAATGACGAAAGAGCAATATTTTTTGCAAAAGGAGTTGTTGAAACGGTAAAAAAATTAAATTGGGTTCCGGATATTATTCACGTTCATGGCTGGTTGGCTGCTATGCTGCCAATTTACATGAAACATTATTATAAAAACGAAGCGTTGTTTTCTGAAACTAAAATCGTAACATCTGTTTACGGACAATCTTTTGATGAGAATTTAGATTTAGAAATGATCAACAAGGTGAAATTTGACGGTGTTCCGCATGAGTCGGTTGCCGATTTGGAAACGCCTAATTATGAAAATATCTTAAAGGCCAGCATATTGCATTCTGATGCCGTTATTATAGCGTCTGAAAACGTATCCCCAAGTTTAACAAAATTTATAGAATCTTCAGGAAAACCTTTTTTACCTTTCGCCACGAAAGATGCATTCGCTGAAGCGTATACAAATTTCTATAAAAGTATGGGTCTTTAAATTTTAACTTTATTATTAAACATGTATAATACTTCTTTTATTAAGAAAATTCTATTAGTTGCAACAGTTGTTCTTTTATATTCTTGCGATAAAGATTTTAATGCGATTGGTGATGATTTGATCGGAGATAATCATTTTGGGCTTGAAGGTGAAAAATATGATGTATTAGCTTACAACCAGGAAGTAACGCCAGTGCAGTCAAATGGATTAGCAATTAACGGTTTAGGTATTTATGATAATCCTGTTTTGGGAACTACAAATGGTAATTTTGTTACTCAGCTTACATTGGCTGCTTACGCACCAACTATTGGGGAAGAGGCAGTTA
This sequence comes from Flavobacterium sp. LC2016-12, assembly GCF_015351595.1. Taxonomy (GTDB): domain Bacteria; phylum Bacteroidota; class Bacteroidia; order Flavobacteriales; family Flavobacteriaceae; genus Flavobacterium. The sequence goes on from NZ_JADKPT010000017.1 coordinate 71,642, forward strand.
TTGATAGCGTTACTTTAAGTGTTCCTTATTTTAAGCATATAAAAAATTCAAATTCAGACGGTAGTACAACATATGAGTTAGATTCTATTTATGGGTCAACAAATGGTAAACTTAAATTGAGTGTTTACGAATCTGGTATTCAAATGAGAACTTCTTATTTTGATAGCGGATCCCAATTGGCTCAATTGTATTATACGGATCAAAATGCGGATTTTGATAATTTTAAAAAAGGTGAGCGCTTAAATGACGACAACGAAAAAGATTTTCGACAAAATGATAAATTCTTTTTTAGTTCTGCAGAGATTGTGCTAAAAGCTAAAGATGATGCAGGTAAGGAAACAACGACCAGAGTTGCGCCTGAAATGCATCTGAAATTAAATAAAGCTTTTTTTCAGGACAAAATTTTAGGAGCGCCAGCTGCAAAACTTGCAAATGCTGATGCTTTTCAGGAATATTTTAGAGGATTGTACTTTAAAGTAGAAAAATCTGACGGTAGTCCTAGTAATATGGCACTTTTAGATTTTTCGAAAGGTAAAATAACAATTAATTATAAAGCTAAAACAGCAAGTACTACTGATGCAGCAACTGCTAAAGAAAATAAGTCTCTTGAAATTAGTTTAGGTGGAGGAGCTACAGCTAGTTTGTTGAATGATGCTAAAAATGCCAATTATGCAAATGCAATAAATCCGGCGAATGTCAATAAAACTCTTGGAGATGAAACTCTTTATTTAAAAGGAGGGCAGGGATCGCTTGCTGTTATTGATCTTTCAGATTTTGGTACAAAGTTGGCCGAAATCAGGGAAAATAAGTGGATGGTTAACGAAGCTAATTTGGTGTTTTATGTAGATGCTACTAAAATGACCGGTGCTGATGAGCCAAAGAGAGTGTACTTGTATGATTTAACAAATAATGTTCCGGTAATTGATTATGCTGATGGAACTAGCGGATTTTTAGGTAGTGATTCTAAAACAACAAGATATGTTTTTGGTGGAATACTAGACGTCGATGCTTCTACTAAACGTGGAAAATCATATAAGGTTAGAATTACAAATCATATTAGAAATCTTATAAAAGATGCTACTGCTACTAATGTTAAGTTAGGTTTAGTTGTGACTGAAGATATAAGTATTTTTGCTTCAAATAAACTTAAGTTAAAGAACGATGTTATTTCAGAAGCACCAAAAGGATCAGTTACTAGTCCTTTAGGAACAATTTTGTATGGAAGTAAAGCATCTGTACCGGAAGCGCAAAGACTAAGGCTTGAAGTTTACTACACGAAACCAAATTAATAAATATATATGTGTGGAATTGTTGGATATATCGGCCATCGAGAGGCGTATCCTATTGTTATAAAAGGATTAAAGCGGCTCGAATACAGAGGATATGACAGTGCAGGTGTTATGTTGTATGATGACTCAGGCGTCAAACTTTGTAAAACAAAAGGTAAAGTTTCGGATCTTGAAGCTAAGGCAAAAGACGATTTTACAACTAATGGAACTATTGGAATTGGGCATACCCGTTGGGCAACCCATGGAGTTCCGAATGATGTAAATTCACATCCGCATCTTTCTAATTCTGGTGAATTAGTGATTATTCACAACGGAATTATAGAAAATTACTCACCTCTTAAAGAGGAATTAATAAAAAGAGGTTACACTTTCAAATCTGATACCGATACTGAAGTTTTAGTGAATTTGATTGAAGAAGTTCAAAAAAACGAAGGTATAAAATTAGGTAAAGCAGTGCAAATTGCGTTGAATCAGGTTGTAGGAGCGTATGCTATTGCAGTTTTTGATAAAAAAAATCCTAACGAAATTGTCGCTGCGAGATTAGGAAGTCCTTTGGCGATTGGTGTAGGAGAAGGAGAGTATTTTATTGCTTCAGATGCTTCGCCTTTTATTGAGTATACGTCAAATGCGATTTATCTTGAAGATGGTGAAATGGCAAATATTAGATTGCACAAGCCTCTTAAAGTTAGAAAAATTAAAGATGACTCTTTGGTAGATCCTTATATTCAGGAACTTCAAATGAATTTGGAGCAAATTGAAAAAGGAGGTTATGATCATTTCATGTTGAAAGAGATTTACGAACAACCAAGCGTTATTAAAGATACTTACAGAGGAAGACTTCATGCAAATGAGGGAATTGTTCAAATGGCAGGTGTTGAAGATAATCTTGAAAAATTTCTGAATGCTAAACGAATTCTGATTGTTGCTTGTGGTACTTCATGGCATGCAGGTTTGGTAGCAGAATATATTTTTGAAGAGTTTACACGTATTCCTGTAGAAGTAGAATATGCTTCTGAATTCAGATATAGAAACCCAATCATAAATAAAGATGATGTTGTAATTGCTATTTCTCAATCTGGAGAAACTGCAGATACAATGGCGGCTATTAAATTGGCTAAAGAAAACGGAGCTTTTGTTTTTGGTGTTTGTAATGTTGTAGGTTCTTCTATTTCAAGAGAAAGTCATGCTGGTGCTTATACACACGCTGGTCCGGAAATTGGAGTAGCGTCAACTAAAGCTTTCACCACTCAAATCACAGTTTTAACTATGATTGCGCTGAGATTAGGAAAAGCGAAAGGAACATTGTCAAATCCTGATTTTCATGCATATTTGCAAGAATTAGAATTGATTCCTGAAAAAGTTGCCGAGGCTTTAGAGACAAATGATAGGGCAAAAGAAATTGCAGCTGCTTTTAAAGATGCACCAAACTGCTTGTATTTAGGACGTGGATATAACTTCCCCGTTGCGCTTGAAGGAGCATTGAAGTTAAAAGAGATATCTTATATTCATGCTGAAGGTTATCCTGCTGCTGAAATGAAACACGGACCAATTGCTTTAATTGATGAGCATATGCCGGTTATTGTAATTGCACCTAAACAAGGTCATTACGATAAAATTGTTAGTAATATCCAGGAAATTAAATCAAGAAGCGGTAAAATTATTGCTGTAGTTACTAAAGGTGATACGCAAGTGCGCGAATTAGCTGATTATGTAATTGAGATTCCAGAAACGTCAGATGCATTGTCTCCGCTAATTACTACTATACCATTGCAATTGCTTTCTTATTACATTGCAGTGATGAGAGGTTGTAATGTTGATCAACCACGTAATTTGGCAAAATCTGTTACTGTAGAATAATATCTACTTATATAATATGTTAAAAAAGCGAGATTTATGTCTCGCTTTTTTTTATTATCATATTTTTTTTCTTTACCTACTATTTTTATTATATCCTCAATTTTTCTCTTAAATTTTATATGTATGCATACTATTTGAGTTTTGAAAAGCTTTGTTGTTGCTGTTAATTTAATAAAATGCATTATGGAAAAGTTAAAATAGTTACTAAAAAGATGCGTTATATTAATTTTTTTTAACGTTTTTTTATTAATCTCAAAAATATTTGTATTTTGGCTAGATAAACTAACCAAAAAACTAACCCACATGAGAGTGTATTTGCTAATTATGTTGTTTTTCTGCGGCGCATCCTTTGCGCAGAATACAATTACTGGTTCTGTTACTGATCGTAATAAGCAACCTATTCCTGGAGTCAATGTTGTTATTGAAGGAGAGCGCACTGGTGTCTCGACTGATTTCGACGGCTCTTTTAAATTAACTACATCGGAAAAATTGCCTTTTACTATTAAGTTATCGGCCGTAGGGTTTACAACAAAAACGGTTAATGTTACTTCGGCAACCCAAAAAATTAGTGTAGTTTTAAATGACGAAGAGAATAAGCTTGATGAGATTGTTGTTTCGGCTTCAAGAACTCCGGAGCGTGTTTTAGAATCTCCGGTTACCATCGAAAGAATGGGAATCCAGGATATTAAAAAAACAGCTTCGCCTTCTTTTTATGATGGTTTGGAGAATTTGAAAGAAGTACAAATGAATACTAGTAGTATGTCTTTTAAATCGATAAATACCAGAGGTTTTGCTACTGTTGCCAATACTCGTTTTATGCAATTGGTTGACGGAATGGATAATTCATCTCCTTTGTTGAACTTTGTTTTAGGAAATATGATTGGTGTTTCAGAAATCGATGTTCAGAGTGTTGAATTACTTCCGGGAGCATCGTCAGCTTTGTATGGTGCAAATGCTTTTAATGGAATTTTATTTATGAATAGTAAAAGCCCATTTACAAATCAGGGAATCTCGACTTATTTTAAATATGGTGCTACTTCCCAAGAGGCAGCAGGAACAAATACTTATTATGATTTTGGTATAAGATTCGCACATGCTTTTAATAAATATTTTGCAGCTAAAGCAAACTTTACCTACATGCAGGCTACTGATTGGTACGCTACAGATTATAACGACAAGACTGTTGCGGGTATCGATAGAACAAATCCTGGTTATGATGGGATAAATGTGTATGGTGATGAAGCTGCGACTAATATTAAGGGAGTAGGGCAAAAATTAGAAGCTATGGGATTAATTCCTGCAGGTGCATCTAACTTATTACCAAGTACAACTGTTAGTAGAACTGGGTATAACGAGATAGATCTTACTGATAATAAGGCATCAAATACAAAAATTGATTTTTCATTTCATGGAAGACCTTTTGGTGATGAGAGATTAGAAATTATTTGGCAAAGTAAGTTTGGTTTTGGGAATGCCGTTTACCAAGGTGCCAATAGATATTATTTGAACGATTTTTTTATGCAACAGCATAAATTAGAGTTGAAAGGGAAAAACTTTTTCGTGAGAGGATATACAACATCTGAAGATGGTGGACATTCTTATGATATGGTATTTACAGGTATTAATGTAAATAGAAAATGGAAAGATGATAATACGTGGTTTGGGCAATATGCCGGAGCCTTTATACAGGGAACATTAGGTGGTATGACGCCAGAGCAGGCGCATGCAGCGGGTAGAGCAACGGCAGATACTGGTCGCTTTATGCCAGGAACGCAGCAATTTAAAACCGCATTCAATCAGGTTATTAATGATGAAAGCGTATTGACTGGTTCTAAACTTGTTGATAATTCAAGAATATATCATTCTGATGCTAATTATAATTTTAGAGATATTATCAAATTTGCTGAAATTCAAGTTGGAGGATCTTTTAGATTATATGAATTAAATTCTCATGGCAGAATCTATACAGATGCAGATGGTCCTATTAATTATAATGAATATGGAGCATACATGCAGTTAATGAAAAAATTTATGGATGACCGATTGAAATTTACAGGGTCTATTCGTTATGATAAATCTAAAAATTTCGATGGGAACATTTCTCCAAGATTATCTTTGGTTTATTCTGGCGGAGAGAAAAGAAATCATAATTTCAGAGGATCTTTTCAGACAGGTTTCAGAAATCCATCTACACAAGATCAATATATAGGCTTTAATATTGGAAGCGCAGTGTTGATTGGATCTGCTCCTGACAATTTAGGAAGATTTAGTGAAACATTTAATCTTAGTGCCGAAGGTCAGTCATATAGTGGTGGTAATACTACAAAAGATATGACAGGTTATGATGCATATGGAAACTCTTATGTAGCTAGTTCTGTAAGTGCTTTTGCTGCTATGGCAGGAACTAATCCTGTTGAAGCTGCTAAATTGTTGAAAAAATCTAATGCTAATTATGTTAAACCAGAACAAGTAAAAGCTTTTGAATTAGGATACCGCGCCATTTTTGAAGGTTTCTCTATAGATCTTAATAGTTATTATAATATCTACAATGATTTTATTGGTAATCTAAATGTAATTTCTACTTACTATGGTAAAGCTCAGGATAATCCAAATCTTGCCGGAGGACCTACAGATCCTGGTTTTCAATCGGTTCGTGCAATCCAAAACGGAGAGTATAGAACATATCAATTGTATACCAATTCAGACGTAGAGATTCATTCACTTGGATTTGGTGTTGGATTATCAAAGAAAATTATTGCTGGTTATGAGGTAGGATTAAATTATAATTACGCTCAGTTTGATTTTGATCAAACAAAAGATCCGAGTTTTGAAGCAGGATTTAATACGCCTAAACACAGAATTAAAGGGTCTATTGGAAATGAAAAGGTATTTGAAAATTTCGGATTCAATGTTAGTGCGAGATGGAATAGTGAATATGAGTGGCAAGGAGGTTTTGCAGATGGTATTATTAAATCTGCTACTGTAATTGATGCACAAATTAATTATGCTTTGCCAAAATTAAAATCAGTTGTGAAATTAGGAGCGGCAAATATTGGAGGAAAAGAATATACTCAGGTAATTGGTGCCGGAGCAATCGGTCAGCAGTATTTTGCTTCCTGGACAATCAATCCGTAATTACAAGTTTCAAATAAAAACAATGCGTTATTCGCTTTTCTCAAGAAAGAATTAGAAAGGAATAATTTTAAAATATATAAATTATGATAAAAAGTTTCAAATGGCTATTATTGGTTTCGTTGACCTTTGTAGCTTGTAATAGTGATGATAATATCACAGAAGTAGTTGATTCGTCTGATGGTCAGCCTTTAACTTCTGGTTCTGCTGATTTTGCCAATTATGTTGCTTTGGGTGATTCCTTTGCAGCTGGTTTCAGTGATAATGCGTTATTTATTAAAGGGCAACAAGGAGCGTACACGAATATTATTGCTCAGCAATTTGCCTTAATAACTAATGCAACTTTTAAAACTCCGCTTACTAATGATAACATTGGTGGATTATTATTAGGTGGAAATGTTATTAGTGGGCCGCGTTTATATTTTAACGGAAAAGCTCCTGTTCCTGTAGATGGAGTACCAACAACAGAAGTTACTACTCACCTTTCAGGGAATTTTAATAATTTAGGAGTTCCGGGGGCCAGAAGTTATCACTTAGTTGCTGCTGGTTATGGGAATGTGGCTGGAGTAGCAACAGGAAAAGCAAATCCTTATTTTGCGAGATTTGCAAGTTCGCCAAATACAACAGTTTTGGCTGACGCAATTGCACAATCACCTACTTTTTTCTCTTTGTGGATTGGAGGAAATGATGTTTTAGGATATGCGACATCAGGAGGTTCGGGGAAAGACCAAACAGGTAATATGGATCCGTCGACTTATTCGGGCAGTGATATTACTGATCCGACAGTTTTTAAAACGGTTTATACTAATATAATAAATGGATTAACAGCTAAAGGGGCAAAAGGTGTAATAGCAAACTTGCCAAATATTACATCGTTACCTTATTTTACAACTGTACCTTATAATCCTGTAGGGTTGACAGCAGATAAAGCAGCTCAATTAAATGCCGGATACGCAGCTTACAATGGGGGCTTGCAGCAAATGAAGGCTTTAGGTTTGTTGACTGCAGATGAAGTTGCAAAAAGAACAGTAAACTTTGTAACAGGAAATAATCCTGTAGTAGTTGTGGATAGTTATTTAACGAATCTTTCTGCTTATGGACTTCCTTCGTACAGACAAGCAACAAAAGATGATTTAGTAGTTTTGACAGCTATGAATTTTATCGGAACACTTGTAGACGAAGATCCAACAAAGGTAAATGGAGTTTCAGTGCCTTTGGCAGATAAATGGGTGTTGACAAAAGATGAAGTTGCTGAAGTAGCAAAAGCAACTAAGTCCTATAATGAAACTATTAAAGAAGTAGCTACGGCAAAAAACTTAGCTATATTAGATACAGAAATTCTTATGACACAAATAGCGGGTGCTGGGATTACGGCTAATGGATTTACAATGAAATCTACATTTGTAACAGGAGGAACTTTTTCTTTAGACGGAGTTCACCCGTCGCCAAGAGGATATGCTCTGATTGCTAATAAGTTTATAGAGGTTATCAATGCTAAGTATGGATCAAACTTAAACGGAGTTAATATAGGTAATTATCCGGTTATGTTTCCTAAAGTATTATAATAAAGCCAATTTTTTTTAGTAAGAAAGTCACTCGTTTCCAAAATGCAGTGGCTTTTTTTATTTCCATAAAAAAATGCTATTTTAGATATTTTAAGCCTGTCTTTTAGGAATCAAACAAAATCATAGTATTTTTTATGAAAAAAAAATTGATTTTATATTTTAAAAAATTATCTTTGCGCTCTGAAAAAAGAGGTATTTTCGATAAACCTAAATAGCTATTTAATAAATACATAAGTAATGTCAAAAGTAATAGGAAAAGTTGCTCAAATCATTGGACCAGTAGTTGACGTAGTTTTCAACGGTAAGGATGTTGAACTTCCAAAAATTTATGATTCACTAGAAGTCACTAAAAAAGATGGAACTTTATTAGTTCTAGAAGTACAATCTCACATTGGAGAAAACACTGTTCGTACAATCTCTATGGACTCTACAGACGGTTTGTCTAGAGGATATGAAGTAGTTGGAACTGGTAATCCAATCCAAATGCCAATCGGTCCAGATGTATATGGAAGATTATTCAATGTAATTGGAGATGCAATTGATGGTTTAGGAAACTTGCCAAAAACAGGAGAAAACGGTTTGTCTATTCACAGACAAGCTCCTAAATTTGAAGATTTATCAACTTCATCAGAAGTTTTATTCACAGGTATTAAAGTAATCGATTTGATTGAGCCTTACGCAAAAGGAGGTAAAATTGGATTGTTTGGTGGTGCCGGTGTTGGTAAAACAGTATTGATTCAGGAGTTGATCAACAATATCGCAAAAGGTCACGGTGGACTTTCAGTATTCGCAGGAGTAGGTGAAAGAACACGTGAAGGAAATGACTTACTTCGTGAGATGTTAGAGTCAGGAATTATTAAATATGGTGATGATTTCATGCACTCTATGGAGAATGGAGGATGGGATTTATCTAAAGTAGATATGCCAGGAATGAGAGAGTCTAAAGCTACTTTCGTTTTCGGACAAATGAATGAGCCTCCTGGAGCTCGTGCACGTGTGGCACTTTCAGGATTATCTATCGCTGAATATTTCCGTGATGGAGCTGGAACTGATCAAGGTAAAGACGTATTGTTTTTCGTTGATAACATCTTCCGTTTTACACAAGCAGGTTCTGAAGTATCAGCACTTTTAGGTCGTATGCCTTCTGCAGTAGGATACCAACCAACTCTAGCAACGGAGATGGGAGCTATGCAAGAGCGTATTACATCTACAAACAAAGGATCTATTACATCTGTACAGGCAGTTTACGTTCCTGCGGATGACTTAACTGACCCGGCACCGGCAACAACGTTTGCTCACTTAGATGCTACTACTGTATTGTCTCGTAAAATTGCTGAGTTAGGTATTTATCCTGCGGTTGACCCGTTAGATTCTACTTCAAGAATTTTGACTCCTCAAATTTTAGGAAATGAGCACTACGACTGTGCACAAAGAGTAAAAGAGATTCTTCAAAAATACAAACAATTGCAAGATATTATTGCGATCCTTGGTATGGAAGAGTTATCTGAAGAAGATAAATTATCTGTATCAAGAGCACGTCGTGTTCAACGTTTCTTATCTCAGCCTTTCCACGTAGCGGAGCAATTTACAGGTATTCCTGGAGTTTTGGTTGACATTAAAGATACTATCAAAGGATTCAACATGATTATCGACGGTGAGTTAGATCATCTTCCTGAAGCAGCTTTCAACTTGAAAGGTTCTATTCAGGATGCTATCGAAGCTGGAGAAAAAATGTTAGCTGAAGCATAATAATCAAGCAGAGCTTGATAAAATCAAAAAAATAAAAATTCCAAATTCCAAGATTGGGATTTGGAATTTTATAATTTGGAATTTTAAAAAACAGTTATGATTTTAGAAATAGTATCACCAGAAGCAAAATTATTTTCAGGAGAAGTAACATCAGTTACATTGCCTGGAGTTGATGGAAGCTTTCAAATATTGAATCACCATGCTCCTATTGTTTCTATTCTAGAAAAAGGAACTATTAAAATTGCAGCTACAAGTTTCAATTTTTCTAAAGAGGTAGCAGGTAAATTCACGAAAGTAAATGACCAGACTTATACATTAGAGATCACGTCAGGTACTATCGAAATGAAAGACAATAAGATTATTGTTTTAGTTGACTAAAACAATTTGAAATAAAGGAAAAAGCCAAACAGAAATGTTTGGCTTTTTTTTTCTAGCCCTTAAAGATTAAGTTTTATGCCATTTATTTTCAATTTCATAACTTTGCTTTTATGAAATTACCTGAAAATCTTATTCAAAAGCTTGAAATCAGAAAGCAAAATAATGCGTTAAGACAATTGCCAAGTTTTAATAATCTTGTCGACTTTTCTTCAAATGATTATGTTGGCTTTTCAAGATCTGAGGCAATTTTTAAATTAGCGCATCATTATTTAATCGAAAACGAGATTATTCAAAATGGCGCGACAGGTTCCCGTTTAATTTCGGGTAATCATTCTTTATATCAAATTGCAGAAACTTTCATTGCTGAATTTCACGACGCTGAGTCGGCTTTAATTTTTAATTCGGGTTACGATGTCAATGTTGGTTTTTTTAGTGCTGTACCGCAGCGAAATGATGTTATTTTATATGATGAACTAAGTCATGCTTCTATTCGGGACGGGATCACAATGTCAAATGCTAAATCATATAAATTTATTCATAACGATTTTGATGATTTAGAGCGACTCATCTTAAAATTTCGTAATTCAAATATCTACGTCGTTACTGAAACCGTTTTTTCTATGGACGGTGATAGTCCAAACATGGAAGAATTGGTTGCGCTTTCTGAAAAACACAATTGTTATTTGGTTGTCGATGAAGCCCACACGTTAGGTGTTTTCGGAGAAAAAGGGGAGGGCTTAACACAATACCTGAATTTACACCAAAGAATTTTTGCCCGAATTATGACTTTCGGAAAGGGTTTGGGGTGTCATGGAGCCGTAGTTTTGGGAAGCACTGACCTTAAAGAATATCTGGTAAACTTCGCCCGAAGTTTTATTTATACGACAGGTTTGTCTCCACATTCAGTAGCGACAATTTTAGTAGCGTATCAGCATTTAGATATTGAAAAGATAAATATTGAGAAACTTCGTCAAAATATAGTGTTCTTTAATCAGCAGAAAAATTTATTAGGCTTAAAGCCGATGTTTGTTAGAAGCAAATCTGCCATTCAGTCGGCGATTGTTCCTGGTAATGAAAAAGTAAAACAATTAGCACAACAGCTACAAGATAAAGGTTTTGATGTAAAACCAATTCTGTCACCAACCGTTCCGGAAGGTCAGGAACGCCTTCGTTTTTGTATTCATAGCTATAATTCTGAAGAAGAAATTAATCAGGTTTTAGAGTTTCTGAGAGATTTTGTTTTTTAAAGATTATTTCACGGAGATTCACGAAGTATGCGCAGAGATACACAGAGATACACAGAGAATAAATTTTGTGAATCTCTGTTTTTTTTTGTGGATCTCTGTGAAATAAAAATAATAACTTCTCTTATCTCTTGTATTTCCTCACTTGTAAAGAAATTTTTAAATTTTTTGTAACGTTTTGATTATTCGATTACTTACAAGTCGTAATCAAATAAACCAAAACAATTATGAAAACAATAACCGCTTCAGTAAAAAAAATCATTTGTAATGTATTGCTTTTTTTAACATCATTGCAAGTAACTTATTCGTTGGTAAATCACTATGTATATGGTAAGCCATATCCTCGTCTTTTTATTATTATTGTTTGTTTACTTGTAGCAATTTTTGCTTCGATAAAAAGAGAAAAATATAGTAAGCAATAAGAGGAGTTTTAATCATCAAATCAATCAATAACTTTAATCAATCAATCAAATGAAAAATTTATTTAAATCCATTGTTACAGCTATCGCAATTATTTTTAGTTTGTCAAATCAGGCACAAACAAAATCTCCAAAACTTGAAAACTCACTTTTATGGGAAGTTTCCGGAAATGGACTAGAAAAGCCTTCTTACTTGTATGGAACCATTCATATGATTTGTGGAAGCGATTATTTTTTGTCTGAAAAAGCAAAAAAAGCATTCGAATCTTCAAATAAATTAGTATTAGAAATCAATTTTTCGGATCCAAACGAAATGAGTGATATCCAAAAAATGGCAATGGGAAAAGAACCTCTAAGTAAAAAGTTAAGCCCTGAACAATTGTCGCGATTAGATGCGATTTTGAAAAAAGAAACGGGAATGACGGTGCAGCAAGTTGACGGTTTTAGTCTGATGACAGTAATGAGTTTAATCTCCATGAAAAGTTTTGGTTGTACCGATTTGAAATTTTACGAAATGGAATTTATTGAACAGGCTAAAAAAAGAAATATCGAAGTAGGCGGTCTAGAAACTGTTAAGTCTCAATTTTCAATTCTTGAAAACGCCTATTCTAACGATGAAATGATTGACTTGCTAAATGAGTCAACTCCGGAAGAAACGGCTAAATTAGTATCGCTTTATAAAGGGGAGAATGTGGATGGAGCCTATGCGCTTGCCACAGATTTGAAATTTACCAGCGAGAAAACAAAAAAAGCGATTCTTGATGATCGAAATAAAAATTGGGTAAAAGATATGCCTGAAGTAATGAAAAAAGAAAGTGTATTTTTTGCGGTTGGAGCAGCTCATTTAGGAGGAGAAGAAGGGGTAATTAATTTGTTAAGAAAATCAGGATATAAAGTAAAACCAATATTGAAATAAGATTGTTTTGAAAGAAAAAGAGCAAGAATTTTTAAACCGGATAGAAAACCACAAAGGTATTTTGTACAAAGTCTCTAAGATGTACATGGATAATCATGATGATCAACAGGATTTGTTTCAGGAAATTGTTTGTCAGCTTTGGAAGTCGTATGATACTTTTCGGAATGAAAGTCAGTTTTCTACCTGGATGTATCGGGTTGCAGTAAATACCGCTATCGTTTTCCTGAGAAAAGAAAAGCGTAAAGTTGATAAATATGAAATTGCTTCAGAGAACATTAAGGATGATGAGGGCGATTCGCATATCAAAGAAAGCCAGCTTGATCATTTTTATAAAGCAGTTCAGAAATTGGAAAAAATTGACAAAGCGATTATTTTCTATCAGTTGGAAGGGTTTTCTCATAAAGAAATTGGAGAGAATCTTGGGGTTTCTGAGGGAAATGCCCGTGTAAAACTAAACAGAGCAAAAGAAAAATTAAAAGAAATTATTAAAAATCAAGGATATGGATTTTAACGATATACAAAACGCATGGAAAAATGAACAAACTGAAAATGTTATTCTTCCAAATAATTTAGAAAAAATACAATCTGCCAATACGCCCCTGGACAAGATTAAGAAAAATTTAAAAAACGAGTTTATTTATCAAATCATTTCAATTGTTTTGATTGGATTGGCGCCTCTGTCATTGCATTTTCCAGCTAAAGGGTTAATTTTGTTTTACTTGCTATTTAGTCTTTTTGTGGCAGTTTGTATTTATTATTTTGTCAAGTTTTACTTTTTTTATAAAAGACTGAGCACAATTACGTTAAAAACAAAAGACAGTTTATATGAAACTTATTTTGATATCAGGCTGAATATGGAATTATATAAAACCTTCGGATTTGCTTTAACGCCTTTTTTAATTTTATATTTCATTGGTTTTTTTTACTATGAATTTTCTAAAATTCCAGGTTTTTTTGCCGATGGATTTACAAATTATCAATTAATAGGATTGTTTTCTGTTGTCGTTTTTTGCATGCTTTTTATGGGAATTTCGCTGGAGTGGTGGGTTCATAAGTTTTACGGAAAATATGCCAAAGAAATTAGAAAAGTGATCGACGAACTAAAAGAAGAATAAAAGACAACCCATCGTAATTGATGGGTTTGTTGTTTTAATTGGTATTTTTGTACTCCATTAAAAGAAAGAAATGAAAATATTCATAACAGGAATTTCAACCGATGTTGGTAAAACGATAACTTCTGCTATTGTGGTTGAAGCTTTAGAAGCAGATTATTGGAAACCAATTCAGGCGGGAGATTTAGATAATTCAGATAGTCATAAAGTAAAAGCTCATGTTTCAAATTCTAAATCTCAATTTTACCCAAACGTTTACCAATTAAATACACCTGCCAGCCCTCACTTAGCAGCTGAGATAGATGGAGTCATAATTGATTTGAAAGGAATTCAGGAACCAAAAACAGAAAATCATTTGGTTATTGAAGGAGCTGGCGGAATATTCGTTCCGTTGAATGAAAAAGATACAATCATCGATTTGATTCAGTCAGATTATAAAGTGATTGTAGTATCAAGACATTACTTAGGAAGTATCAATCATACACTGTTGACTATTGAAGCTATTCAGAACCGAGGTTTTAAAGTGGCAGGAATTATCTTTAGCGGAAGCGAAAACAAATCAACCGAAAGTTTGATCCTAAATAAAACAGGAATCAAATGCATTGGAAGAATTGATGAAGAACCTTATTTTGATCAAAACGTAATTCGGGAATACGCTGATTTGTTTCGAGACAATCTGTTGAATTTATAGAGCAATGAATATAGAATAAAGAGTAAAGAGTATAGAATTAAGAAAATGGACTTTCTTATCTTTGTCAAAACGATAGCAGCCTAGTCTTTTTTCTATGCTCTATACTCTATTTTCTAAAAAAAAATGACTTTAACAGAAAAAGACAGCCAATACCTTTGGCATCCTTATACCCAGCACAAAACTTCACAAACGCCAATTGCAATTTCCAGAGGAGAAGGTGCATTACTTTGGGATGAAAACAATAAAGAATATATTGATGCGATCGCGTCTTGGTGGGTAAATCCATTTGGACATAGCAATAAATTTATTGCCGATGCTATTTACAAACAATTAACCACTTTAGAACATGTTTTGTTTGGTGGTTTTACCCATGAACCAGCAATAAAAGTGGCTGAAAAGCTGATAGAAATTCTGCCAAAGAATCAGCAGAAAATTTTCTTTTCAGATAATGGTTCAACTGCTGTAGAAGTGGCGATTAAAGTAGCTTTACAGTATTTTTTCAATAAAAATGAAAAACGCACAACGATAATTGCTTTTGAGAATGCTTTTCACGGAGATACTTTTGCAGCAATGGCGGCAAGTGGAATTTCATTTTATACACAGGCTTTTCAGGGAATGTTTATTGATGTAGTTCGAATTCCGGTTCCGGTAAAGGGACAGGAAGAAGTAAGTTTTGAAGCATTGAAAAATGTAATTCAAACGCACAATTGCGCCGGATTTATTTTCGAGCCTTTGGTTCAGGGTGCGGCAGGGATGGTGATGTACGAACCTGAAGCTTTAGCAAAGCTGATTCAGATTTGCAAAGAAAACCAAGTATTGACCATCGCAGATGAAGTAATGACGGGGTTTGGAAAAACAGGAAAAACCTTTGCAATGGATTATGTTTCTGAAGATCCGGATATGATTTGTTTGTCGAAAGCTTTAACCGGAGGAACAATTCCGATGGCGATTACCACTTTTACGCAAGATGTTTTTGATGCTTTTTATGATGATGATATCAATAAGGCATTATTTCATGGACATACCTTTACTGCAAATCCAACAGGTTGCGCTGCAGCTTTGGCAAGTATCGACTTATTGCAAACTGATGAAATGCAGATCAATATTGAAAGAATCAATAAAAGTCATTTGGCATTTCAGAAAAAGATTGAAAATCATGCAAAAGTAATAACGGCCAGAACTTTGGGAGTTATTTTTGCTGTTGAAATCAAATCAGATTCAGAAGAAAGTTACTACGGATCCATGCGCACAAAATTATATAATTTCTTTATTGATAAAGGCGTTATTTTGAGACCGGTTGGAAACATCGTTTACATTCTTCCTCCGTATATAATGAATGATCAACAACTTCAAAAAGTTTACAATACAATTGAAGAAGCTATAGAGATGGTGTAATTTGCCCACAGATTTGACGGATTAAACAGATTTACGCAGATTATAATTAAAATCAGTGTAAATCAGTGTAAATCTTTTTCATCCGCGTCATCCGCGTTCTATGTTTCCGAAAAGCTTTGCGAACTTTATACGCAATTAATTAAGACATTTTATAAACTTTTGCGACCTTTGCGGTTAAATGCAACAAGCATAAAAACAACATTTTGAATACAAATAAAATCTCCATAACAGCTTTTTCTTCTATTTCTCCTTTAGGAAATAATACCGACGAAGTTTGGAAAAAATATCTCAATAATCAACATTGTTTTTCGAAACAGTTTTTAGATCAGCAGGAAACTTCTGTTGCTGCTTTGAGTGCTGAATCAAAACAGATTGTTGCTGAAATTCGGGAATCAGATCCTAAATATAAATTTTTAGATGATTCGGTTTTGTTTGCTTTGGCAGCTTCACGAAAAGCAATTAAACAAGCAAGCTGGAATTCAGATGATATCTTCGGAATCAACATTGGATCTTCTCGCGGTGCGACTGATTTATTCGAAAAACATTACAAAGAATATATAGATACCGGAAAAGCGCAGACTTTAGCTTCTCCAACAACCACTTTAGGGAATATTTCATCCTGGATTGCGCACGATTTACAAAGTGTGGGTCCGGAAATTTCACATTCTATTACTTGTTCAACAGCGCTTCATGCTGTATTAAACGGTGTTGCCTGGTTAAAATCTGGAATGGCAGATAAATTTTTAGTAGGCGGAAGCGAAGCTCCATTGACTGATTTTACGATTGCTCAAATGAGAGCGTTAAAAATATATTCGCGTATTAATCAGGAAGAAGAAGCTTGGCCAAATCTCGCTTTTGATTTTAAAAAAACGCAGAATACTATGATTTTAGGCGAAGGCGCCGCAGTTTGTTGTTTGGAAGCGGGAGCGAAAGAAAATGCGATTGCTTATATTACCGGTGTTGGTTATGCAACCGAAATTCTGGAGCATAATATTTCTATTTCTGCAGAAGCAGACTGTTTTCAGAAATCGATGAAAATGGCATTAAAAGAGGAAAACCTTGAAGATATTGACGTAATTGTAATGCATGCTCCCGGAACCATAAAAGGGGATTTAACAGAATTGCGTGCCGTCGAAAAAGTATTTGGTTCAAAAATACCTTTATTGACTACAAACAAATGGAAAATTGGGCATACGTTTGGAGCTTCTGGAATTTTGAGTTTAGAATTAGCTCTTTTAATGATGGAGCATGATACATTTATCGGAGTGCCGTTTGGCGAAAAGCAAATGCAAGCTAAACCAATTAAGAAAGTAATGATTAATGCAGTTGGTTTTGGGGGAAATGCAGTAAGTATTTTGATTGAAAAACGATAATTAGACTAGATTTTAGATTTTATAAAAAAAAACTCCATTTGCTATGCAAATGGAGTTTTTTTTGTGTTGTTGTGTTTTTATTGAAAAACAATTTTCTTTGTTACTACATAATGGTTTTCTAAAGTTACTTTCACTAATAGAACCTGATTGGCTGCTTGTAGATTTGATATCAGAAGTTCAGTTGATCCTATTTTGTTTTTGGTTTGAAGCTGTTTTCCATTTATATCAAAAATTGTTACTTCTTTAATATTTTCTTTTGCCGATGTAACTTTTATCACTTTATCTTTTACAGAAACTAAAAGTCCGTTTTCGATATTTTCAAAATCGCCAGTTCCAAGAGTTTTGTTTGTATAACTAAGCACAAAACGATCTTCAAAAGTTCCTTTTTCAGTTGCAAATGTATAATTAGCAGCGCGTAAATCAACTGTTTTCCCAGTTGTTTTGTCTTCCAGGTATACGGCTTGGGTATCAAATAATCCATCAGTGTGATCGATAGAGATTGTAAAATCTCCAACAATACTGCTTACATATCCTAGCGGAATCACGTCAGTATCACTAAAAGGTAATGCACGCCCCTGGATGGTTAATTTATTTGTTTCGTTAATACTATAAAAGTCTACATAAGTATTACCATCAAGTGTTGGTCCGTCATAATTGATGTCCCAGCTATTTGTTGCTCCATCAAGATATCCAATCAATGTTTGCTTGAAAGCACCTTGTTCATTGGTTAGATTCAGCCATATACGGTTTTTGTCTTTATCTTCTGAATCGGTAGTCTTGAAAAACTGACTATTATTACCGCCAACTCGCATGTCGTTTGTAAATCTAATTGGGTTAGTTGTACTTCCAGTTATAAAGAAAGCCTGGCCTGAGGCAATCTTACCAGTAGGGCCAGTTTTATATCCTTCAGTTGTTGCTCCTTTTGATGTTGCAACGCCACCTGTTAAACTATAAACAGCATAATCTGAAGTAGTATAGTTGTATTTTGCATCTCCTTCAACATCAATACTTGGAGGTGAATTGTGAGTCCAAAAATACAATGCACCCACATCTGCATTTGCGTCATGATTAATTTGAATAAACTTCTTGGCATCTAATGCTGAAGGATAAGGGTTGCCGACTAATATATTTTCGCCTGGCACATTGGTAATGAAATAATCGCCATTATTCGGTTTTCCGGTAAATGAAGCTGGATAAACTTCAGCTTTTTTTAAATCATAATTCTGTGGTGCTCTTATAATATAACCTATACCCGGCTCCATTGGCAGGACACCTCTAATACTAATTTTCCACCCTGTCCCAGGTACATAACTATAATATTTATCGTATAAAGTAAGTGGTGATATATCAGCCAGTGTAAATGCTGGTGTACGAGTTACAGGGGATGACCAAAAAGTAAAGTCATAACGTCGAACGGGAGCTGTATTTCTTTGCACGACAAACGAATCAAAATCTCCGGTAAAGGCATCTGCAGTGGTACTATTCTGCAGTAATGACGAATTGTTTTGAAGCAAAAGTTTACCGCCAGTACCAATTGTTAAGTTCTGATTTACCGTTAATGTTTTGTCTGCAGGAACTGTTAAAGTAATTCCCGGTTTAATAGTACACGAGCAAACTTCAAGATCGGTTTGTAAAGTTGTGTTACTTGATATTGTAATAGCTGTTGTGTTTGATGGAACCGGACTGTTTTCAGTATAAATGGTTTCTACAGGGATAAAATTTATTATTAATTGAGCGTTATCTTTATAATCTTTTAAACGAATTTCGATTTTGGAATCTTTGTTTAAATTATAAACTGTGCCAGTTCCGCCTCCGACAAACTCAGGGCTGTTTGAATAGCTGCCGGTAAATATGGGAGTTGTGGTATTTTCGTTTAAATAAATCTGAACATTATTGTCTCTGTGCGCGATTTCAATCTTATAAGCGCCACATGGGAATCCATGTCTTTTGTAGGCTAAAGTAAAAAAGTCCTTAGGAACTGGTGCACCCTGCCATCCGGAAACTGCAGGATTAAATGAAGGAGATTCTAGAACGGCAAAAGAGTTTACTGTGTTGATGTTTACAGGTGTAGTGCTGAAATACCCGGCATAGCTATCTTTTGCTAAAGTAAAATTAGTATTATTCTCCACGGCAGTCGTAAAGCCATATACTTTCCATAAATTTTCGCCCCACTCATAATTTTGGTTGTCGCCTGCAATAAGACCCATTGAAAATTGTATTCTGGAGTCAGTTGTTTTTTCATAGTATTCAATGTCAAAACGATATTCGACTCCAGCGGTTAAAGTGATATTAATTGCTTTTTGTGTGTAATTTTGCCCTGTCCACTGCTCAATTACTTTTTGATCATTAATGTACAAACGATACAAATCATCACCGCCTAATGTAATATTATAAGTTCCGGTTGCAGCAACCGTTGTTTTCATTTTATAGCGCACAAAGAAATTGTCAAGTGGAGGCGTACCACATAACTGAGGATTGACACCTGTTACGGCACCCTGAACAACGTCTCGGTTAAACAATTGTGGTTCTTCAACGCGTCCGATATAAGTCATGTTTGCTCCAATTGGCAGCGTTGTATTTGTTGAAGGATTTGGTGGAGTCGAACTGCTTGAAGAGTAAACATAACCAATCCATGAATTAGTACCGTAGGTAGTTTGATCACCTGCTGGGATACATGGAGGAGGTGTTACTGTTACAACAACACTTGCGCAAGTTGTAGTATTACAAGTTCCTTTATATCTCACATAATAAGTTGTGTTAGAAGTCGGAGATACAGTTATGCTGTTTCCTGTTCCAGCTGAAGTTCCGCCGCATGATCCTGTAAACCATTCTACAGTCGCTCCCGTGCCTAAACTTCCCCCGGTTACTGACAATGTTGTATTATTTCCGCTTTGGATTGTTGTAGTTCCGGATATTCCAGTCGGTGCTGATGATGCAGCATTAACTGTTACAACAACTGAATTAGAAGTTATAGGGGTAGCAGTACAGTCTCCGCTGATATCAACTGTGTAATTTCCTTGATTAGCAGTGGTTGGATTTGTTAAAGTAAGCGTTGCGGTACCTAGCCCGGTGTAAACACCATCGTTAATAATTGCAGTTCCGTCCTTTTTCCATAGATAAGTCAAATTTGTTCCGGTAGCCGTAACTGAAATAGTTTTGGTTCCTGTTCCTGAACAAGTTGCTGTTGGAGCTGTTGGCTGTATTGTAATTGCTGGAGCACTGTTTATTGTTACCGCTACTGGGTTTGAAGTTACATTGTTACATGAACCCGTAATTACAACATCGTAATTACCTGCATCTGAAGCTAACGGATTTGTGAAAGTTAAAGTTGAAGTTCCTTGACCAGAAATGGCACCTGTATTACTAACAGCTGTACTTCCTTTTCTCCATGAATAGGAAAGTACCGTTCCGGTTGCAACAACAGAAATTGTTCTGGTTCCTGTTCCTGCACAAGTTGCTGTCGGCGCCGTTGGTTGAGTTGTTATGGCTGTTGCTGTTCCGACCGTGACATTAGCAGGAGCAGATGAGTCGCTCTGGCAGGATCCGGATTTTGTGGTTTTGACAGTATAACTTCCAGCTGTCGAAACTGTAATACTTTTGGTTGTCTGGCCTGTAGACCATAAGTAGCTATCTTGGTCACTAGAGGTTAAGGTTACGTTTCCTCCTGAGCAAAGAGAAGTAATTCCTGAAATAGTAGGTGTTGCGGTTTTGTTATTGCTTACAGTAACGGCAAAGGTTCTAGTGACGCTGCTGCTTGCTGAAGCGCAAGTATTAGATACAGTAACTGAAATATTTCCGTTACCTGCACCAATGTTAGCAATTATAGAATTTGTATTTTGGCCTGAGACAATACTCCAGCCATTACCATTTGGTACATTCCAATTGTAAACTGCACCACCTGGAACTTCAGGTATTGTATAAACTTGATTGGTGTTTCCGTTACATTGAGATGTTGTACCAGAAATTTGTCCCACCGCTCCGAAGGTAGGCCCAAGTATGGAAATTGTTTTTTTAGCAGTTTTTATTTCACTACAATTTGCCTGTGTAACTGTATAAATAATGTCTACAGTTCCGGGTGAGATTCCTTTAACATTTATATTTGCGCCAGAAGGGCTAAGTTGAACAAGTGAAGGGTTGGAAGATGACCAACTTCCTCCTGCAGACCATCCTCCTGCAGACCAAAATACAAGAGATGAACCTGCACATATTTTATTGTCGTTGCTAGATACTGTTCCTGCGGTTGCTCCAGAGTTACATTGCGCATTAGTAATATTAAAACTTAATCCAAAAAAAATCACAAGAAAAGCAATTTTAAAACTAAATTTTTTGGCGCGTACTTTAAAAAAAGGTAATAGTAAAAATAAAAAAGGTAAAAGTAATTTTCGAATCATATTAAATCGTGGCATTTAATTTAAAAAAAATGTTTTTTTTATTTTGTTTTGTTTAATGTTTGTGCGCCATCAATTACTTGAAAAAGTTACATTAAAAAGAAGCCAAGTAGTCATGTTAAGTGGTTTCAATCAGGATGTTATGCTGGCATAGCATTTAACCTAGCAAAGATATATACATCTACGAGTTTGATATAATCATGGTTTTGTAATGGCCAATTAATCGATGAAGTGTTTGGATTAATCGTTGAAATGCATGTCGAAAAGTATGGTTTTATGGAATTTCTTATAAATCTGTAATTTTAAATATAGGAAAAGTCGCAACAAACGAAGTGAAATTGCTTAATTTTTAAAAAATTAAGAGGAAAAACGCGAGATTGTATGATTATTTCGCAAGAAAATAACATTTGTATAGGAGAGTATTTTCTGATAAATTATGGTTCATGAGAAGCAATTAAAGTGAGTTTTTTGTAAGAAAATAGAAAGCTATTTTTCTTCCATCTCTTTTGCTTTTTCATAAACAAAATGACTCTCATAACCACGACGAAGAAGATAGTCGCAGAACTTTTTCCTTTTTTTAAGAATATTTTTTTCGGGAATACTATTCCAACATCTTTCAGCGAGATTTTCGAAGGTATTTTCGTACTCTTCAGGTGAAATTTCTTTAAGTGCGAGTGTAATATTTGTCGAAGAAATTTGTCTGGCTTTAAGTTCGTTTGTAATTCTAATTTTCCCCCACGATTTCATACGATGTTTTCCTCTGGCAAAGCTACAGGCAAATCTCGTTTCATTTAAAAAATTCCCCTCAATTAGTTGAACAACAATTGAATCAATTTCATCAGAAGTCATTTTTAGGCTGTACAATTTCGAAACCACTTCGGCATGACAGCGTTCCTGATAGGCACAAAAGTGTTCTAATTTCTGTAAAGCTTCTTTTGGAGTGCAGATAGAGTTCATGAGTTTTTTCTTGCTTTTTAACTATTATTGCTAAAAATAGTCATTTTGTTGTTAATTTTTTACCAATTTTATTCGTTTTTCTTAAAAAGAAAATTGCTAAAATGTTGTGTGTGTGAGGAATTATAATATTTTTGTACGCGAAAAAGGATGAGTTTAATTTCGTTGATAAACAAGATTTTAGCTCATAGTTATTTCAGTTTTAAAAGCCAAAATTAAAGTATTGTATTAGAAAATGCAGTTCTTTTTTGTTCTTTTTAACGCCAAACCCAAATCTAAATACCACGCCTATATGATTAAAAAATTACTTTTATTCGTTCGTTCTTTATTTTTAAATTTTTCTAATTCTTCTAAAGAAAGGTCTTTTACTCCTGGTTTAAGGTTCCTTTGTTTGGGGATGTTTTTTGTTTTTCAGTTTGCTAATGCAGCTACTATTACGAGTAAAGCAGCGGGAGGAAATTGGAGCACTGGCACAACTTGGGTTGGTAATGTAGCTCCTACAAATACTGATATAGTTATCATTGCTACTACAGGTGGCAATACTGTTACTGCTAATGCACAAGTTACTTGTGGCGGTCTGACTATAAATTCAGGAGCAATACTTACAATGAATCGAGATTTCACAGTGAACGGGATTACCTCAATAAGTGGGACTATAAATTTTGGATCAAGTAATAGCACACCAAGAGTAATGACTTTTAATGGTGCGGTAACATTGAATACTGGAGCTGTATGGTCTGAAGCTAGTTCTGGAAATGATGGTGATGATAATACATATTCTTTTGGAGATAATTTTACTAATAATGCTACTACTTTTAATGCATTAGGAGTAGGCGTTCATACTTTTAGCGGTACTAATAAAGTATTAAATGGAGCGACATCTACCACTATTCAAAGGGTTGCAATTACAGGATCTTATACTAATAATATTAATAATCCTGCGGCGTTAACAGTTTCAACGGCACTTTCTGGGGGAGGGACATTAACAAATGCTCTAAATAAAACTCTTAATATTGGAGGCTCTTCAGCAATTACAAATCTAAATAATGCGGGAACTGCAAGTATTAGTGGATCTGGAGCAATTACTACTACAGCAGCAAATTTTATAAATACTGGAACGCTTAATCTTGGTGGGTCAGGTAATATAACAGGTATTACCAATAATGCGGGGGGTACGGTTAATTTAACTAGTTCAGGTACGATTGCTACTTTTAGTAATGCTACTTCTACCAGTGTATTGCAAATTACAGCCACTTCACCTACTATAACTACTCTAACAGCCACGGCAACGGGGAATATTGTCAATTATAGCGGCGCAGCGCAGAACATAAAAGCGACATCTTACGCAAATCTTACATTGTCAAATTCTGGGACTAAAACATTTCCTGCTTCAATCGTTGCCATTTCTGGGGATCTAAACATTAACTCTGGTGTAATTGCAAATTTAAATACATTTACACATACGGCAGGAAGACTTTATTTAGGCGGAGCAACCACATCTGCAGGATCTTGGGGAAGTACAACTTCAACCGCTAATAATAAAAATGATACTTTTTTTGCTGCAACAACAGGACTAATAAATGTAAGCTCTCCATCTTGTACTGCACCGGTAATTTTTGCTATAACAGGGACAAATGATCAGGCCTACTGTAGTACTGAGGCGGGAACAATAATAGGATTATCAGGTTCAGAATCTGGTGTTAATTATCAATTATACAGAGGAACCGTTGCTGTAGGATCACCTGTCGCAGGTACAGGTTTGGCTATTAGTTTTGGCGCATTTAATACTACAGGAAAATATACCGTTAAAGCAATCAGAACGTCATTATGTACGGCAACGATGTCGGGCGGTCCAATCACCGTTTATAAATACAGTTCCCCGCCAACAATAACAGGAACAGTAACTCATGTTGGCTGTCCAACTAGTGCAACGGGAAAAATTGATATAACAAATGCTTCAAATCCTGCTTCTTTGGGCTTTGTGAGAGCTAGTACGGATGCAACTACTCAAGGTGTAAATCTTGGTCAGTCACTTTTATCTAACAGAGCTACATTTACAGTAGAGGGCTGGATTAAATTTGATAATTTGAATTATGTTACCAGAATGTCAATTTTTGGACAAAATAATGCTATTGAAATTGCCTTTGAAGATGATAATTTAAGATGTTACACTGCCAGTGGAGGTACGGTTGATGTGCCTAAGTCTGAGATTACTGCGGGTCTTTGGTACCATATTGCAGTTACTGGAGATGGTACAGCAGGAGGTTTGAAAATCTATCTGAATGGAGTTTTGAAATCTTCACCCTCAGGAATTGCAACATCAAATTATGGTTCAGATACAAATTATTCGACAAAGATAGGATACGCGGTAATGGATGCTGCTGGTAATGGTTTAACAGGGGAAATTTTTAAAGTTGGTTTTTGGAGTACAGCACTTTCAGGTACAGATGTTGCTAAATTGGCAACAGGGTTTGTAGATTATGACGCTTCTTTTAGCAACTTGATAGCGGGATATAGCTTTAATGATGGCCCTTCAGCCACCTCACTTACAGGAGTAGGGAGTTCAGCACCTGTTGGAACTTTTGTTAACCTCACTACTGCCGCATGGAAAGATCCTTATGTTTATTCATGGACTTCTGTTCCGGCGGGATACACGTCTGCAGGCAAAAATCTAACGGGTTTATTACCTGGAACATATAATGTTACAACATCGTTAAGAAATTGTACCAGCTCAGGCTCATTTACGGTTAATGCTACAAATACGGTTCCATCAATAACTACTCCTCCCTCGGCAACTTCAGCTTGCGTAGGTGGTAATGCTTCATTTAGTATTGTTGGTGCTGGGACTGGTGTAAATTATCAATGGCAATTGAGTACAGGAGGTGCTTTTGCAAATTTGACAAATAATAGTGTTTATAGTAATGTGACTACTGCAACGTTGAATATTACTGCTGTTACTGCTAGTATGAGTGGTTATCAGTATCGTTGTATTGTAGGTGGAACATGTACTCCGGCGGTTACATCGACTGCTGCAGTTCTTACGGTTAATACACCATCTGCTGCACCGACAAGCATAGGCGGAACAACAACA
>NZ_JADKPT010000018.1 GCF_015351595.1 Flavobacterium sp. LC2016-12
AACATTCCTTTTATTTTTGAATGTTTTAGTCTTTCATTTAAAAAGTCCCGGGTTGTCCTTCATTTTTATCATATTCACCTTCAAGGCCAATAGATTCCAATTCTTCCCAGTCATTTTCATCGTATTCAGAATCCATGTCATATGAAAGATTTTCTTCCAAATCTCCAAGTTCCAGATTATAATGGTTGCTGGCAGTCAATTCGGCCACGAAAGCATTATCTAAATAATCGTCATAATTTAATAACAATTGCTCTTCATAATATGTAATATCATCTATAGGTTCCTCAGACGAAAAAAAATAATTTTCAGATTTCATATAAATAAGTTTAAAGTTAGTGCTTTGTCAGCAAACTATTTTTTAATTAGACAGATTGCGAAACTTCCTGTTCAGGTTTTTCAAAACTTGCTATTCCTGATTTTAAGACGTCTTTATATTTTGCAAGGCCTATTCCTGCTATAGGCACAGCTAATGATCCAATTATAGAAGCAGCCTGCGTATGGCCAGTTTTATTTAAATAAGAAGATAAGAGTATAGATCCAAGTGCGCCTGCAAGAATCAATTCTCCGGGAATATCTTTTATTTTGTTCTCTATAAGTTCTCTAATATCTTCGAGGTTTTCCTGATTAATTAAGTTTTCCATATGTTTTTATTTAAGTTTAATAACTTTATAAAATAAAATTACCTGTTTAGTAATAGATCATTTTATATAATATATTAGGTGTAATTATATAATTCACAGTAGATTTAATTGTCAGAAATAAAAGTTAACCAATTTAATTCGCTTTTTTAGACCGTTTAACAGTAAAGTACTTTTTTTGTATTTTAATGTTTTTAAAATATACTTTTTAGTATATTTGTACTCTAATTTAGAAATTACAATGCTAACAAAGGCAGAAAGAACAAAACAATTTATACTAGAAACTGCGGTGCCAATATACAATGAGAAAGGGATTGCAGGAGCAAATATTGATGATGTACTGGAAGCAACAAAACTCACAAAGGGATGTCTTTATGGTCATTTTGATGGTAAAGATGATTTGTCGGAACAAGTTATTGATTTAGCGCTTAAAATGGTTTCGGATAAAATTAGAGCAGAAGTTTACAAAGGAAAAACGACTAAAGATAAAATATTTGCCTTTTTAGATTTTTATAAAAATCCTTTTGAAACGTTTATTTCTGGAGGATGTCCGATATTTAATACTGCTGTACAAGTGGACGATAACTACCCGGTTATAAAGGAAAAAGTTGCAAAAGTGTTCAAAATTGGCCAACAGGAATTGACTGCTTTGCTTCAGTATGGAATTGATAATGGGGAATTTTCAAAGGCCCTTGATCCTGTAGTTTTTGCCTTTAAATTAGTTGCTTCAGTTGAAGGAGGCATTGTAATGTGTAGGGTTATGGACACGGCAAAACCAATGCAAGGTCTTATTAAAAGCTTAAAATTAGAATTAGAACAATATACAGTATAACTTTTTTTTACTATAAAATATACTTTTTAGTATATTTAAAAATAGGCTAAAAAGTATAAAAAAAAATATTCAGGTTATTCCTGTTACTAATGCAAAACAATTTAAATTATGACTATTGAAGGAAAAACGATTTTAATTACCGGAGGTGGTTCTGGAATTGGTTTAGAATCTGCGAAACAATTTTTAGCCGAAGGTGCGAGAGTAATTATCACGGGAAGAAATCAGGATAAATTAGAGGCGGCGAAAAAGTTACTTCCATCAGTAATCATTATAAAAAGCGATGTCGAAAACCCTGATGATTCAAAAGTACTTTTTGATACAGTAGTTTCTTTAGGCGGAATAGATATTTTGTACAATAATGCAGGCGTTGGAAGCCCGGCGCTTAATCTCGGAATTAAAAATGACCAAATTTTGAAGAATGCGATTTACGAAATGAATATTAACTATTTTGGAGTTTTAAGACTGAATAATCTTTTTATGGATATGTTGAAGTCAGGAAAAGAAAGTGCAATAATAAATACAACTTCAATTTTGAGTATTGTACCGGCTTTGGAAGAACCTACTTATTCGGCAACTAAAACAGCCTTGAGTTTTTATACCAGAACACTTAGAAAGAATTTAGAAATTTTAGGTAGTAAGGTTAAAGTATTTGAGTTGCTTCCTCCTGTTGTAGCGACAGAAATGACGGCCCAAAGAAAGGATAAGAAAATGACTCCGGAACAGTTGGTAAAAGAATTAATTACCGCTATTAAAAAGGATCGATATACCATTCGCGTAGGCGATACAAAACTGCTATATATGGTGAGCAGGTTTTTTCCACAACTGGCTTTCAATTTGGTAAACCCTAAGAAGATTTACACAGGTCTAAAGTAATAAGTAAAACTCAAAATCGATAAAATGAAAGCATTTGTCATTAATAAATATAATAAAAAAGGAAGTTTGCAACTTGCCGAAATGCCTGTTCCTGAAGTAAAAGACAGTGATGTTTTGGTTGATGTTTACGCAGCAGGAGTCAATCTTTTAGATTCTAAAATAAAAACGGGCGAGTTTAAACTCATCCTGCCATACAAATTGCCATTAATTTTAGGACATGATGTAGCAGGAATTGTTGTAAAAGTTGGAAAAAATGTAAAAAAGTTTAAAGTTGGTGATGAAGTCTACGCTCGGCCGGCAGATCATCGCATTGGTACATTTGCGGAGTTTATTGCAATCGATGAAAGAGATGTTGCGCTTAAACCTAAAAATATTTCGATGGAAGAGGCAGCCTCTATCCCATTAGTGGCTTTAACGGCTTGGCAGGTCTTGGTTGAAAGGGCACAAATTAAAAAAGGAGAAAAAGTATTTATTCAGGCAGGTTCGGGAGGGGTGGGAACAATTGCAATTCAGTTAGCAAAATATTTTGGGGCAACAGTCGCTATTACTGCAAGTGCAAAAAGTTTTGATTTACTAACAGAACTTGGAGCTGATCTTATTATTGATTATAAAAATAGCGATTTCGAAAATAGACTGAGTAATTACGATGTTGTTTTGAATAGTCAGGATCAAAAAACACTTGAAAAGTCTTTAAGGATATTAAAATCGGGCGGAAAACTCATTTCGATTTCGGGTCCGCCAACACCTGATTTTGCTAAAGAAATTAAAGCTCCCTGGTTCGTAAAAATAATTCTTTCTTTACTAAGTTCAGGTATTCGAAAAAGAGCCAAAAATAAAAATGTCGATTATTCTTTTTTATTTATGAGAGCAGATGGACAGCAATTAAGCGAAATTACCTCACTTATAGAAGCAAAAATAATAAAACCAACAGTTGATAAAGTCTTTTCTTTTCAGGAGACAAATGAAGCTTTATCTTATGTAGAAAGCGGGCGAGCCAAAGGAAAAGTTGTTATTAAGGTCAAATAAAAGTTTTTTAAAAGATTGATGATAAACTTCCAATTTGAAATGAGTATCTAATTTACAAATAGTTATAAATGGAATTTTGTGATTTCATTCATTGTGGCCCTATTTGTAATTTAAAGGAAAATCAATTATGATTTGAATTTGGGAATGGGACTTAACTGATTTAGACCATAGCCAAATACTTGTTTTGAATTGGAATTGTTTATTATATCTAAAATTTTTTTTTTATTTTAAATATAAGTGATTCTTTTTCAGTATGGTACTATTAATTGTCTTACATTTACGCTCAACAAATAATTATTAATATGCAAGAAGGTACAGTAAAATTCTTTAATGAAGAAAAAGGTTTTGGATTTATAACACCAAAAAATGGAGGAAGTGAAATCTTTGTTCATGTTTCTGGTCTATCAGAAAATATTCGTGAGAATGATGAAGTACGTTACGACGTAGCAGAAGGTAAAAAAGGACCTAATGCAGTAAATGTAGTTGTAGCTTAATACTACTTCTCTACAAAAAGTATAAAGCATCCGCCTATGGCCGATGCTTTTTTTTATACCCAAAATTAATTTTATTTAGTGGGTCTGGTACTGTAAATAAGGCTGCTTTGTTTTAAGAGTAAATAATCTATAATAAATTTAACTCACTAATGATTGATTGAGACAAATCTCATTTTTATTGAGTCAATACCCTTCAGTAAAATAATAGACATTTATAAAGTTTAAAAATAACCCCAATTTAATTCTTATAAATGCATTTTAGATATCTATTTCTTTGTTTGATTTTCTTTTCAATCCAATCCAATTCACAAATTTTAGAACCTAAAAAGAATTTCCGCGCAGCAGATTCATTGTTGAAAGAACCTAGTTTTTCTGTCCATAAAGACAACTATTTTTTAACAGGTGTTCCTTTGGATGAACCCATCGATCGCAACTCTGCAGATGTGAAGTACCAAATAAGCTTTAAATTGCGACTGAAATCAAAACCTTTATGGGGTGGTTTTTTTCCTTATTTAATGTATACTCAAAAAGCCTTTTGGGATATTTATGCGAGTTCAAAACCATTTGCAGAAATTAATTTTAATCCCGGAGTGGCTGTAGTTCGTCCATTTTATTTAAAAGGAGGAAGATTGACTTATGGAACGATTTCATTAGAACACGAATCAAACGGAAGGGATTCGATCTATTCGAGAACCTGGAATATGCTTGCTTTTTCTTTAAAATCACAAATTTCGCCAAGATGGATTGTCGGATTGAGAGGATGGATTCCGCTAGTGGATAAAGAAGATAATCCTGAACTTACTAAATATGTAGGTTACGGTGAAGCAAGTGCAACTTATCAGATACAACCCGGAAGATGGAGTGCCGATATTCTTTTTAGAAAGGGAAGTGGTCTTATTAATTATGGTTCTCTACAAACGCAATTAAATTGGAGGCCTTATAAAAATGAGAATTATTATCTCACCCTTCAATGGTTTATAGGTTATACTGAAAGTTTAATCGACTATCAGGAACACAAAAATATGATCCGGATTGGATTTACCATTAAACCTGAAAATATGGGTATTTTTTAGAATAAAATATTCGGATTTTGCCCAATTAGATTCCCAAAAAGCCACTCAATTGAGTGGCTTTTTTTTATGTGCTAAATACCATTTTTTTTAGTTACTTACAAAAAGATCAAGGTTCCTGATTTTTTAACCTGACACTTTTTCTCTTAGAATTGATATAGAGTTGATGTTAAGATTACAAAATTTTAAAATTATATTTTTCCTATTAGATAATTTTGGTATAAAAAATTCAGTTCTTTGTACTCATGGCTTATTAAGAGAATCTTCGGCTATCAACGTGAATACAATATTATTCTGACCATTGAGTTAAGACTAATGATTATATTAGGATGGACAATAAAAAATTTATACTAAGTTTAAAAAAAGGTAATGAAGCTTCTTTCAAAGAGGCTTATCTGCAGTACTACGATAAACTGATAAATATTGCCAAACGCTTTAATTTCACCGTCCTTACCCCACAAGATTTTGTTCAGGAGACTTTTTTGCGATTATACAATAAAAGGGAATTGCTTAATGAAGATGTTTTGTTTGATAAACAATTATTTACGATCTGTAAGAACATCATCATTAATCATGTTAACCGTGAGAATAAAATAATACAACTTGATCCTTCGCAAGTTGAAATGGTGGATGAAACTGTAGAAACTGGTGTTTTTGAAGAGAGAAGAGAAAAATTACACAGCTTTATAAATCAGCTTCCTGAGCAACAGCAAAAAATATTTACTTTACATAAACTGGAAAACCTTAGCTATAAGGAGATTGCGGCTATGACGGATCTTTCTGAAAAGACCATTGCCAATCATATTTATCTTGCCAGTAAATTTATTCGAAAAAAAATAGAAGATCGTTAGGAACTTTTTTGTTCTCGTTTGTTATATATAAAAACGGAACATAAAAATGAAAATTGAATCTTATAAAACTGACGTTAAAACGAAAGAAGATGCAAACTTTATTGTACTTCTTTTGCAATTCGTTATTTCTGATTGTAAAATGAATTTTCATTTGGAAGATCAAAATCATATTTTAAAAATTGAAACCAGCAGGGACATTAAAGAATTAGTGTATGGTGTTTTCAATAAGCAGGGTTTTTATTGTCAAAAACTAAACACTCCAAAGACATGGATGAAAAAAGAATAGAAGAAGAATTGAAAAAAGTATGGGGAGAAACTCCTATTTCACATTCTAATGATACAAAGGAAGCTTCCTGGGAGAAATTTCAATCTGAAGCATTTCCTGTGAAAAAACAGAAATTCAAAACCTGGCGTTATTATGCAGCTGCCGCAGCAATTTTAATTTTTGGACTTACAGGAACGGGAATTTATTTTAACAGCAGCCCTCTACAAGATACTATTTATATGGCTTCAAATGTTGTTGAAAATACTACTTCAAAAGTAAAAACTGTTTTATTACCCGATAATTCCAGCGTTGAATTAAGCCCTAATTCTAAAATTGTTTATGCGAATAATTTTGAAAGCAACAGAAAAATTGAAATTGAAGGAGAAGCTTATTTTAAAGTTAAAAAAGATAAGAAACATCCTTTTCAGGTTTTCTGTAATGAGACTACGACAACAGTATTAGGAACATCTTTTACTGTAACCGGACAAGATGAAGATGGTGTAATAGTAAACCTTTATGAAGGAAGTGTTCAGATGAATGTAAAAGGACAAACCCAAAAATGGATACTGAAACCAGGAGAAAAATTTACTTACGGAAATAAAATAGCTTCGGTAATAGAATTCAACAGATTTATGGATTTTGATAACGAAAAACTAACAGTTGTTAGCGATTATATCGAAGCTAATTATGGATATAAAATGATAATTCCGCAGGAATATAGCAACCAGCGTATTACAGTTAGAATCAATAAAAAAGAAGATTTAAAAACAATTGTGCAATTACTATCAGAAATGTATAACCTAAACTTTGAAATAAATGATGAATTAAAGCAAATAACTTTTCGATAGAAAAGAAAAGGATGCAAGCCGCGAAACTACACATCCTCCTCATAATCAGGGTAGCAAAGAGCTAGCCCATTTAATATTATTCAAAAATACAAAATTTCATGAAGCATATAATTTCAGCGTGCTTTTTTTTATTCAGTTGGGCTGTGTTTTCCCAAAGTATAACCGTAACTGTAGATAAAACTGTAACGCTAAAAGAATTATTTAAACAAATTGAGAATCAGACAGATTATAAATTTGCTTTTACTGATCAGATAGATACAAGCCGAAAGTATTTTACTAAAAAAAAGACCTATAACGGTGTCGAAATTAAGCAGCTTATCAATGAATTAAACAGTAGCACACCAATTCAGTTTTCTATCGTTGGCAATAATATTTTTGTAAAGCAAAAGCCCGTAAATACAGCTAAGAAAAAAAATAAGCTGACAGGTCAGGTACTAGACGATAGCAGACAACCTGTTATTGGTGCCAATGTTTTTATCAAGGAACTTTCGACTGGCGCTACAACAGATGCAAATGGGAAATTTTCATTAGAACTTGATAATGGAAACTATACTGTTTTAATTACTTATGTAGGTTTTAAGAACAAGGAAAAACAAATTACGGTTTCTGGCGATGTACGAATAGATTTTAACATTGAAGCAGACAGTCAACAATTAGATCAGGTTATTATAACAACCTCTAAAGCGGTTGATGTAAGAAATACTCAAATGAGTGTCAATAAGCTGACTATGGAGGAAATCAAAAAGATTCCGTCTGCAATGGGTGAGCCGGATCCTTTAAAATCAATTTTGACCTTGCCGGGAGTTACAAATGCAGGAGAACTTTCTTCGGGGTTTAATGTCCGCGGAGGTGCAGCAGATCAGAATTTACTTCTTTTAGATGGTGCTCCTGTTTATGGAGACTCACATATGTTTGGGTTTTTCTCGATTTTTAACGCAGATGTAGTTAGTGGGCTGGATTTGTATAAAGGTGGAATTCCGTCTAAATTTGGGGGAAGAGTTTCTTCTGTACTAGATGTAACGCAGCAGATTGGTGATTTTGAAAATTACAAAGTAAATGGTGGGATTGGTTTAATATCAAGCCGTTTATTGGTACAGGGGCCTATTCAGAAAGATAAAGGCTCCTTTCTTGTGGCAGGGCGAACTTCGTACGCACATCTATTTTTGAAATTGGCAGATAATAATAATTCGGCTATGTTTTATGATATTAATGCTAAATTAAATTATCGGCTGAATGCCAGTAACACGCTTGCTTTTTCAGGATATTTAGGAAATGATGTTTTCGATATAAGTGATCGTTTTGGCAGCACTTACGGAAACACAATGGGAATTGTAAGCTGGAAGCATAAATTTTCAGACAATATAAACACGAATTTAGCTGTTTTCTACAGTGATTATAAATTTAATCTTGACATTTCTACAGAGAATTTTGAGTGGAATAATGTTATAAAAAGTTATGGACTTACTTATAAATGGAATCATTCATTATCTGAAAAGCTTAAGCTTAATTACGGAATTGATGGTCAGTATTATGATTTTAATCCAGGTACTGTTCAGCCTACCAGTTCAGATTCGCAGTTTAATTACAAGCAATTCAATAAAAAATATGCTTTAGAATCTTCCGCTTATCTCGATTTCGAACATCAAATTACAGAGAAGCTAAATCTTCGCTACGGACTTCGTTACAGCATGTTTTATCGTTTAGGGGGTGAGGAAATTAGTACTTACGAAAATGGACAGTCGGTAGTTTATAATCCGTTGTATAATATTTATGAAAAAGGTACTCCTACAGGAAGTATCTCCTATAAAAGCGGAGAAACAATAAGCAAGTTTAATAATTTAGAACCACGCGCTGCATTGTCTTATGCTTTTAATGCTAATACTTCAGTAAAAGCAAGCTACAACAGAATGGCGCAATATATTCATATATTATCCAATACGCAGTCTCCATTGCCAATGAGTATCTGGACACCAAGCGGACCTTTTACAAAACCGCAGTTGCTGGATCAATTTGCAGCAGGATATTTTAAGAATTTCAAGGATGACACTTATTCTTTTGAAGGAGAGTTATTCTATAAGAATATTCAAAATCGTATTGATTACATAGATGGAGCTGATATATTGGCTAATAATAATATAGAGCAGGTTATTTTAAATGGTAAAGCCAGATCATATGGTATGGAAATATTATTTAGAAAAAATACCGGTAATTTTACAGGATGGGTTTCTTATACCTTATCAAGGGCAGAGCAAAAAACTCCTGGCAGAACAGCTGAAGAACCTGGTATTGCAAATGGAGACTGGTATTTATCAGGATATGATAAAATGCACAACTTAAATATTGTTGGAAGTTATCAATACAATCCAAAATGGTCTTTTAATGCAAATTTTACTTTGCAGTCGGGTCAGCCAGTAACGTATGCAAATGGTTATTATGAATTTGGAGGAATCAATATTCCTAATTTTTCACTTAGAAATGAAAATCGGCTGCCACTTTACCATCATTTAGATCTGGCCGCAACTTACACACCTAAACCGGATAAAAAGAAAGGTTGGCAAAGCTACTGGGTGTTTAGTATTTATAACATCTACAACAGAAAAAATGCTGCTTCGATGACATTTGCAACGAATGAAGATACAGGAGCGAATGAGACCAGAAGACTATCTATTTTTGGGATAGTTCCTGGTATATCTTATAATTTTAAATTTTAATGATTATGCAAAGGCTTGAAAAATATGATTTTAGAAATAAAGTATTCACTTTATTGAGTTTATTTTCTGTGCTGTTTTTTTCATCCTGTGAAGACACAGTAACTCTTGATTTAGAAACCGGTGAAACAAAATTAGTTGTAGACGCAGAAATTATCTGGGAAAAAGGGACAACCGGAAATGAACAAACCATTAAGATTAGTAAAACTGCACCCTATTATAATAATACTACACCAAAAGTTTCTGGTGCTCAGGTAAGAATTGAAAATACAAATGGTGATGTTTTTACCTTCACTGAAACAGAGCCAGGTTCTTATGTGTGTACTAATTTTGTACCGGTTATCGACATGGATTATACACTTTATGTAACCGCAGAAGGACAAAGCTTTACCGCAGTTGAAAAACTGACTTCTGTAACGCCTATTGATAAAATAGAGCAGGCGATTGTTCCTGATTTTGATGGAAAAGATGTGATCGAACTTACATTTTATTACAAAGATCCAGCTAATGAAACGAACTACTACCTTACGGATTATCAAAGTGAATTTCTGCTTTTTCCTGAGTATGAGCTAACAGATGATGAATTATTTAATGGGAATGAAATTATTGCGCGATACTCAGACTCAGATAAAATGAAACCTGGAAATACGGTTAACATTACCCATCGCGGCGTTTCTAAAAACTTTTATAATTATATGAACTTAATTTTGGAAGTATATGGAGGAAGTCCTTTTTCTATTCCGCCAGGAAATATCAGGGGTAATATTGTCAACACAAGTGATTCTAATAATTTTGCTTTTGGTTATTTCAGACTTTGCGAAGCAGATAAAGTCAGCTATTTGGTAAAATAAGAAACTGCATTTTAAGTTAAAGCTAAAAACCATTCAAACGAGTGGTTTTTTGTTTTTTGAATCTGTTTTAAAATCGATAAATCAATCTTAATATTGAGTAGATAATCAATTTCTTGTTCTAATAATGATATTATTTTATTCTTTTTAATTATTAGTAACCTTTTCTTATACTGTGCTTTAACTTTTTTTTATTAAATTTGAGGTAAGAATTTCTAGCCAATAATCATTATGGAAAAATTAAATCGCCCGGTTTATGTAAAACCTGGTACTGATGATTTTTTTAAAAAGATTCGAAAGGAAGTAAATGAAACGGTTTTAAAAAAAACATCTTTGTATCGGTTTAACGTAATTAAGTCTTTAGGACTAGTTGTACTTTTCTTTTTGTTTTATTCCTGTATTTTGCTGTTCGGAAACAGCACACCATTACTATTTCTCTTTTACATTTTGTGCGGTATCACTATGATCGTGCTTTTTATAAATGCATTTCATGATGCTGCGCATGGTGCATTGTTTAAAAAACCGAAGCATAATGAATGGTTTATGTATGTGCTAGAGCTTTTTGGTGGTAATCATTGGCTCTGGACACGTCGCCACATCAATCTTCATCATGCGTTTCCAAATGTGCCGGATTGGGATGTCGATATTAAACAAAGTGATATTATCCGGATTTTCCCTAATAGCCCGCTATTTAATTACCATAAATACCAACATATTTATATGTGGCTTATTTATCCGTTCTACAGTTTGAATTGGATTTATATTAGAGATTTTAAAGATTTTTTTGGGAAGAAAGATAATTATGTAAAAAAAGTGGTGGAGAAAATCCCGACGATTGAAATCTATAAAATGTTTGCTGCCAAAATAATAAATCTGTTTTATATGCTCTTTCTGCCAATGCTGCTCTTAAATCAGCAATGGTATATAGTTTTAGGAGGTTGGTTTGCCATGCACATGTGTGGTAGTGCACTTGGCGTTGTAGCTTTGGTATCAACGCATGTAGATGAAGACGCACACTTTCCGGGTACAGATGAAGAAGGAAATCTTTCGGCAACATGGGCGATGCACCAAATGATCGTGACTAAAGATTTTAGTACCGATAGTAAATTAGCTAATTTTTTATACGGCGGATTCACACATCATGTGGCACATCATCTCTTTCCAAACGTTGGTCATACGTATTATCCCTATATTACTCCAATAATAAGACGTTATGCTGAAGAATATGATCTTCCGTATACTTCTTATCCTTTTTATCATGCCGTGCGCTCCCATTTCAGAATGCTGAAACAGAAAGGTGTACAGGAAAACATTTTGATGACCGGGGAGATTTAGAGAATAAAGAATAAAGAGTAAAGAATAAAGAGTAAAGAGTAAAGAGTAAAGAGTAAAGAATTTATGCTATGGGCATGTTTTGCAATTTGGCATTATAAAAAAATAAAATAACGGTTAAATAACCGCTATTTTATTTTATATGAAATCTTTCTTTATTTCTCCTTCGGAATATTTGCATTGATTTTTTTGGTATTCAAATCCTGCAATAAAGAATCTTTTAATACAATGCGATAATCATCCTCTGCATAGATCGTTAATTTAGACTTGCTGAATTTATAGACATTGATTTTGTTGTTTTTTATGTCAATATAGAGATCATAAGAGTAAGTATTGCAATCATGCTGTTTACATCCGCTGGCATGCAAAATATTGCCTTCTTTAACAAAAGGAGTCTCTGTATTCCAATAATTAACCATTTGATCGTAATCAGCACCTAAAAGGGTTTTTAATCTTGGTGAAAGGGCACTATCCGTTAGCAAATGTGATCCAATCACGCTTTTATTGACTAAATTATTTAAGGTATCTGAGGGATTGCTTATCGCAGAATCTGATTTTAAGGCATCTATTTTTATTGATGTTGAATCTGTTGACGGAACTCTTTTAATGACTTCCTTTTTGCATGAAATCAAGAAAAAACTACTTAATGCAACTACAAGCAAATATTTTCGTGTCCCTTTCTTCATAGTTAGAGATTTTTAAATTAAACAATTGATTTTTAAAATCTTACTTAGCTAATTTAACGAAAAAACATTAAATGGTTGTAGTGAACAAGAGTAAAAAGCAGAAGGTTATCTTCTTTAAAGGGATTTTTGCAGGTTTCGGATCGGCTTATTTATTCTTATATTTACTTTTTAGAAAATCTTTCAATTTATAAAATGCCGATCATGTCAAAATTCATCAATACTTCACTCTTTTTAATTACTCTTTTTTTAGGATTAGCTTCTAATGCTCAAAATGAGGTTTACACAAGCGAACCAAAAAAAGCGATTGCTGATACCGTTTTTGTGAATCTAAAAGACTTCAGTCAGGATTTTATTTATGATATGAAATATGCAACCGATGATAATTTTCTGAAAGCAAAGGTGTATGATTGTGCGGAGTGTTTTTTACGTTTTAAAACAGTTCAGGCCCTAATTGCTGCGAACAATGATTTCAAAAAGAAAGGCTTCAAAATTAAATTATACGATTGTTACAGGCCTTTATCAATCCAGAAAAAAATGTGGGAAATAGTTTCAAATCCAGAATATGTTGCAGATCCAAAAAAAGGCTCCATCCATAATAGAGGAGGAGCCGTTGATATTTCATTAGTAGATAAAAATGGAAAAGAAGTTGATATGGGAACTCCTTTTGATTTCTTCGGAATACAGGCCAGTCATAATTATACTAAACTTTCGAGTGAAGTGAAATCGAACCGAAAGTTTCTTAAAAAAGTGATGACTAAAAATGGCTTCAATTCATTCGATTCTGAGTGGTGGCATTATAATTTAAAAATAGGTTTAAAAGATAAAGTTTCGAATCAAAAATGGAATTGCGAATAGTTACTCCACACATCTTATGTTTTCCATGAAATAAGTATCCGGTTTGTATACTTTTCCGTTCATCTCAGATGTTAATTCATTTTTTATAATATAATCTTCGGTGGTTGTTAAGTATTTAATACGCATAATGTTTACCGGCGATTTTTTCAGCTCTTCAAAATTATCTTTCAAAAACATAAAAATACCAGTATTTACTCGGTTATCAAAACCTTTGTCATCTCGAATTAATGTTCCGCAGTTTTCCTGATCGATGTGCATTAAAGTCACAACTTTTCCATTTTGTAATTGTAAAAAAACTTTTGAATTTTTATCAAAGCAATTGGCTTTTATAAAATCTTTACTTTTTTGAATCAATTGTAAGTTTAAAGTTGGCAAACCGTCTGTTTGTGCTAATGCGAAGAAAATATAACTGGAAGTTCCGGCAAAGTTTTTCTCACTCATTAGGTATTCGTTAGTAATTTTGTATGTACCAATTGAGTCAGTTACATTGGCACTGTATTCGCAAGGTTTTTGGGCAAATGCTGTAAAGGTTAACAGAAAAAAAGTTAGCGTAATTAGTTGTTTCATTTTTAAGTTATTTTTCTGCAAATTAAAACTATTTTGTTATCATTTTTATCTGTTGTAAAAAAACAATATAAATTTCCGCCATTTTTTATTTTCCACTTTTTTCGAATGTTTTCTACCGTGTCTGGAAAATTCCGGGTTGTTATGTTTGCTTGCTGATTTAAAAGCTCGGTCTTCATCTCATTTTTATTGTATGAAATTACTTTTTCTATTTCAAAAGATCTTCCCGGAAAATCAATTAACGCTTCAGAAGTGTATAAATGAGAATGTTTATGAAGTTTATTTATTTTGAAAATAGAACTTACTTCGTCAAAACCTCCAGATTTCATTATGGCCGAATTGGGTTCATACAGATATTTTTGAGGTAAATTATAGGTTGGAAACTCAAATTCATTACCTAAAACAAATTCAAAAGTTTCGATTTTATCTTTTAAGATATTAGCCGTTTTAATCGTTATTTCGCCTTTATAATGATTGTGAATTTCAAAAAGTAATTCTTTTGCTTCGTTTTCCAAAGCAATAATGTGAATGTTTTTGACAAACTTTAATTCTGATAAACCTGCGGAGAGATCTAATAATGGTGCCGTTTTTATTAAAATTGAATTGGTTTTTTCAAAGTAAAAATTTAATAATTCGGGAACATTTGGCAAACAGTCTTTCAGCATGAATACTTTGCCTTTTGCATCATTTCTTCTTGATGGATCAATATAAATCCAATCCCATTTAAAATCTGGCTCTGCTTCGTTTAAGGTATTTGCAGAATCGCCGGCATAACAAAAACAATTTTTCACATTTAATTGTGTGAAATTATGTTTTACAATAGCAGATAAATCCTCATTTATTTCGCAGTGTGCAACGATTTTGAAATTTTTAGAGAAATAATAATCATCAACGCCAAAACCTCCTGTAAGATCAATTAAACTTTTCCCTGAAATTAATGAAGCCTTATAAGCCGCTGTTTTTTCAGATGAGGTTTGTTCGACTGATATTTTACTTGGGTAAATGATATTTTCGGTCGCAAACCAGGTTGGTAATTTGTCTTTTGCTTTTGTTTTGGCTTCTATTTGGTTCAGTATCAAAATCCACTCAACTTCTGGAAAAGGATTTTTCTGAAGTGCTAGCTTTGTAAGGGATGTACCAGTATTTTTAGCGATAAATTCCTGAATGTTTTTGCTTAAAATGGACGAATTCAATGTTAGATTTTTTCAGTTAATACGGAAACAATTTTATTGTCAGGAAAAAATTCTTTTAAAATTACTTTTAACATGGTAAATACCGGAATTGCAATCACCATCCCAACAATTCCAAAAGTAATTCCACTAATTAAAGTGACCAAAAATATTTCTAGCGGGTGCGAATTTACACTTTTTGAAGAAATTATGGGTTGGCTTATATTATTGTCAATTGCCTGAACCAATAAAAAGCCAATGACAACATAGATAGTTGTTGGTAAAATTTCGGATTGAAAATCGCTTCCAATCAAGCTAATCATGGTTAATATGGCGGCTAATATAGTTCCGATAATTGGTCCGATGTACGGAATGATATTTAAAATAGCACATAAAAAGGCAATTACCAACGCATTTTTATTTCCGAAAACCATTAGAACGATCAGATATAAAATAAAGACAACGGTTAATTGAAGTAACAAACCAATAAAATAGCGGGTTAATAAGTGGTTTATTTTTGTAATAGAATTTATGATTTTATCTTCGTTGGTATCAGGAAGAATTCTTTTGGCTCCTGCTTTAAAATCCTCCTGATCCTTAATAAAGAAGAAGGTGATAAAAAATACAGAAACAAGTCCCATTCCCATATCAGCCATAAAACCCATAATGGAGTTTATAAAACTTGTAAAGTAACCAAAACTAAAGGCAGAGGTAATTTTTGATTCTTTTAGGACTTTATTTAAATCAACATGCTGAATATTGAAATAGCTTTCTATACTACGTTCTGTTTGAATTAATTGTTGTTGAAGATGATTGGTATCCAAAAGCGATAAATTGTTTGCCTGCGAAATAATTAACGGGACAAAGAGCAAAATGAAACCGATCATTAACAGAATGAAAATTATAATTGTTGTGGTTGCAGCTAATGAATTGCTAAACTTTAATTTGTTTTTTAAAAATTGAACCAGTGGATTTGCGATCAGACATAGTATTAGTGAAATGCATAAATAAACAATCACTGTTTGTATTTCATATAAAAAATATAAAATAGCTGCAACGACCAGGATTGTAGTTAAAGCTCTTAAAATTCCGTTCGAAATGATTTTTGATGTTACCATGATTTATTTTTAGACTATAAATATAGGAAAAGCTTTTAAATTTTTCGCGAATAAAAAAAGCGAGATGTTGAGATCTCGCTTTCTTGTTTGGTATGTTTTTTCTTTAGATTCCAAATGCTGCTCTTGGACCTCCAGAAGCAAATATAGCTGCCATTCTGCTTTTTTGCCCTAATGAGAACATATACATTCCACTATCATCTGTGTAATCCATATAGTTCATAGTCATTTCGACAGGTGTTCCTGAACATGTGCTATAATGTGGGTAAGCTGGTACACCATAGTTTGCTGTGTTGTGCGTCGGAGTATCAGATACTAAATCACTTCCACAAGTAGCATCTCCCCAGATATGACGTAAATTCATCCAGTGACCAACTTCGTGAGTACCTGTTCTTCCTAGGTTGAAAGGAGCATTTGCAGCACCAGATAAACCGAAATATCTAGAATCAATAACAACTCCATCAGTAGATGATGCTCCACCAGGAAATTGTGCATATCCTAAAATTCCTCCACCAATAGCACATGACCAAAGGTTAAGTTTAGTTGTTGGAGAAGTAGGAGCAATACCACCCTGAGCTGTTTTCTTCATGGCATCATTAGTTCCCCATGAAGTTTTATTAGTCGATTTTCTGATTACCTGATCTAAAACAAATGTAATTCCTACATTAGCTTTTACTCCTGCAAAAAGTGCAGGAACACTATTGTAATCAGAGTTTAAAGCATTGAAATCTTTGTTTAAAACATCAATCTGAGATTGAATTTGTGCATTTGAAATATTTTGTGCAGTCGTTTTGTATAAAACGTTTACTACAACAGGAATTTCGACTTTACCATTAACCAAACGATTCGTAAGGATTCGATTTGTTGTAAAAGCTTCAATTTCATTCATTGTAATTGCTAGCGTTGGATTTGCTTTTAATTGAGCCTCTAGAACTTCTTGCGAAGCACAACGGCGCTGTGTAGCAACAATAGCATCTGAACCAGCTGGTTCTGTTTGGTCATTTTGACAAGAAAACAGCACTAATGCTGTAAATGCAGTAATAAAAACTTTTTTCATAATTGTTTGGGTTTTTGTTATAAAAAATTAAATTTGGTTATTTATATAGCAATTTTATAACAAAATGCTTTTTCTGCCAAACTTTTATAACAAAATTTTTGTGAGAATTTTACAACAGCCCGCACAGCTTGATTCTTACAAAAATAAACAATTATTTATTATGATGTAAATTCGTACAATGCTATACTTGCAGCTTGTACAACATTCATACTACTGTTTTTACCAAACATATTTATATGGACAATTTGTTTAGAAATTTTTAGGAGTTCATCAGAAATTCCATCAATCTCACTTCCTATAATAAGTGCAATTTTTTGATTTTCAGGAATATTGACTTCTTTTAGCGGTTTGCTGTTACTTGCAATTTCGAGCGCAATAGTTTCAAAATTATTTTCAAGCAAGTAAGTTATAAGTTCAGAAGTTTCTTCAATAATCCGATGAGGCACATGAAGATGAGTGCTTCTTGATGTTTTATTGATTTTTCGAGGTGTTAACGGAATATCTTTTCCCAGGAAAATAATATTCTCTACTCCAAAAGCCTCACTTATTCTAAATAGGGAACCAATGTTTTGCTGAAAGTAAATATTGTCACAAACCAATGTTATTGGAAATGTTTTTCTTTCAAATTGATTTTCTCTGTGAGTAAGCTGCACTTTTTTTTAGAATTAATTAGTAAAAATATAGTTGATGATATTTGCACCCATTTTTAAGGCTTTATCGCGAACATCAGTAGGATCATTATGTACTTCCGAATCTTCCCAGCCGTCACCTAAATCGCATTCGTACGTATAAAGTAAAACCAGTTTGTTTTCTATGAAAATTCCAAATGCCTGGGGACGTGTTCCGTCATGTTCATGGATTTTTGGTAATCCGTTTGGAAATGGAAAAGGTTTCTGAAAAATAGGATGATTTGCGGGAATTTCTACTAAGCTGTTATTTGGAAATATTTTTTTAATTTCTTTTCGAATATACTGATCCATTCCGTAATTATCATCGATATGCAGAAAACCTCCGGCAGTGAGATAATTTCTAAGATTTGTTACGTCAGCATCGCTAAAAACAACATTCCCGTGTCCGGTCATGTGAACAAAAGGATAGGAGAGTAAATCCGGATTACTTGGTTCAACCGTTGATGGTTTTGCTTTTATTCTCGTATTGATATTCGAATTACAAAATCGGATGAGGTTTGGTAACGAAGTTGGATTTGCATACCAATCGCCACCACCGCTATATTTTAATAAAGCAATTTCTTG
The DNA here is from genome assembly GCF_015351595.1 of Flavobacterium sp. LC2016-12. GTDB lineage: Bacteria > Bacteroidota > Bacteroidia > Flavobacteriales > Flavobacteriaceae > Flavobacterium. The sequence goes on from NZ_JADKPT010000018.1 coordinate 18,485, forward strand.
TGAAAAGGAAGAAATAGAGACGAAGAATAATAAGTAAAAGATTTTTTTCATATAATTATAAATTATCTGGATAATTTGCTTTTTACATATGCGGCTTTTTGTGACAAGATCACGATTTAATTAATAATCTCATTAAAAAAAACAACAGTATGGCAAGCTACAACAGCAGCAGTTTCAGTACGTAAACGGGTATTACCCAACATAACCGGCTGGAAATTATTTTCTAAAGCCAATGCAATTTCCTTATCTGAAAAATCGCCTTCAGGACCAATCAAAATAGTTACATTTTCATTTGGTTTTAAAACTTCTTTCAATGATTTTTTATCCGTTTCCTCACAATGCGCAATTAATTGTAAGCCTTCATTTTTTTGTTTGATAAATTCCTTAAACGAAATTGCTTCATTCAATTTTGGCAGATACGTTTCATTAGATTGTTTCATTGCCGAAAGAATTATTTTTTCAAAACGCTCTAAATTAATTACTTTTCTTTCTGAACGATCACAAAAAACAGGAGTAATTTCCTGAATACCAATTTCAGTAGCTTTTTCTAAAAACCATTCAAAACGATCATTCATTTTGGTTGGTGCCACTGCTAAATGCAAACGGAATTTTGGTTCTGGAGACTTTTTTATAGACAGTACTTCAACAATGCATTTATTATCAGAAGCTAATGTAATTTCGGTTTCAAATAATAAACCTAAACCATTTGTGACATGTAGAATATCGGAGTCTTTTTTCCGTAAAACCTTTATTATATGTCGGCTTTCTTCTTTGTCAAAAGAAAAAGTTTCGGTCGTTTCGTTTATATCAGGATTATAAAATAATTGCATAATTAAAATTGAATTCGTGCTTTTGAAACTACTGCCTGAGTTTCAAAACGATTTGATAAATATTTTTGATAACCTACAATTCCAATCATTGCAGCATTATCTGTAGTGTATTCAAATTTCGGAACAAAAGTTTTCCATCCGTATTTGCTTTCACTTTCTTTCAATCGGGTTCTAATTCCGGAATTTGCCGAAACACCGCCACCAATCGCAATTTGTTTTATTCCGGTTTCTTTTACCGCTAATTTCAATTTATCCATCAAAATTTCGATAATAGTATATTGAATAGACGCACAAATATCATTCAGGTTTTCTTCAATGAAATTTGGATTTTCTAATTTCTTCTTCTGAATAAAATACAAAATAGCCGTTTTTAATCCGGAGAAACTAAAATCTAATCCGGGTACTTTTGGCTTGGTAAAAGCAAAAGCTTTTGGGTTGCCTTCTTTCGCATACTTATCAATTAACGGACCACCAGGGTAGGGAAGCCCAAGAATTTTGGCACTTTTATCAAAAGCTTCTCCAACAGCATCATCAGTGGTTTCTCCGATAATTTCCATATCAAAGAAGCCATTTACCTTTACGATCTGCGTGTGGCCTCCGCTAATTGTTAGTGCTAAAAATGGAAATTCAGGTTTGTCAAATCCTTCCTCATCAATAAAGTGTGCTAAAATGTGAGCATGCATATGATTGACAGCAATTAACGGAATTTGCAATGCTAATGATAGTGATTTACTGAATGAACTTCCTACTAATAAAGATCCCATTAAGCCAGGACCTTGTGTAAATGCAATGGCAGTTAATTGTTCTTTTTGTACATTTGCTTTGCGTAGTGCAGCATCAATTACAGGAACAATATTTTGCTGATGAGCTCTTGAGGCTAACTCAGGTACAACACCGCCATATTGGTTGTGAATAAGCTGATTGGCCACAACATTTGAGAGTACTTTATCGTTATGTAAAACTGCAGCAGCAGTATCATCGCAAGAACTTTCGATGGCAAGAATAAAAACCTCTGAATTTTGCATATAAAGGCACGAATTTTGGATTATATTTGACAAATCAAATTTTTAATTTTCTTTGATTGTAAGGAGAAGCCAAAATTAAAGAATTTTTATCAAAAACAGTCGCTCTTTGTCTGTTCAAAGTAAATTTAAAAGAAAACTAAAATTAAGAAGCTATCAAAAAAGTAAAGAAAATAATATCAAGAACCCTAATTGGGTTAATTTTACTTTTGTTAGCACTTGCTATAACGCTGTCTTTGCCTGTAGTTCAAACTGAAATTGCACAATATGTAACGAATTCCCTGAATGAAGATTTTAAAACAGATATTCACGTTGATAAGGTTGCGATAAACATTTTTGGTGGTGTAAAACTTAAAAAAGTTTTGATTTATGACCATCATAAAAAAGTTTTAATCTACTCTGATATTATCTCTACAGATATTTTAAGTATCAAAAGATTACTGGATGGTGATTTGATTTTTGGTGATTTGCGTTTAACAGGTTTAATTTTTAACCTGAAAACATATAAAAACGAAAACGAAAACAACATCAATAAGTTTATACGACTTTTTGACTCTGATAAGCCATCAAAAACAAATAAACATTTTTTACTGACAGCTAAAAACGCCTATATTTCGAAAGGAATTTTTTCTGTAGTTGACGAAAATAAAAAGACACCTAAATTTTTGTCATTTACAAAGCTTAACGCATACATCAGTGATTTTAAATTGTATGGGCCCGATGTAAATACGACAATTCATCGTTTTTCATTTTTAGATCACCGTGGTCTTTATGTGTCTAATTTTGCAGGGAAGTTTAGTTATACCAAAAAGCAAATAAAAGTTGAAAATCTGGCTATAAAAACAAAGAGATCCTCTATTTACGGTCAGGCCATTTTAAATTATAAAGTAGAAGATTTTTTAAATTTTACGGATAAAGTAAAGTTTGATGTTAGAATTGATTCTTCGTCAATTGCAACAAATGATATTCGTTATTTTTATGATGGATTAGGTAAAAACCAGCATTTTAAACTTAAAACAAAATTAAAAGGACCTCTTAATAATCTTAATTTAAAAGGTTTGAGGCTTACGGATACTAATGGTTCAAGAATTGTTGGTACAATCAATTTTAAAAACCTTTTAGGAACCAAAGAGCAAAAGTTCTCAATGGATGGGAAATTTGACAGATTGGTTTCCAGTTATGATAACATGGTGGCTTTACTGCCAATTGTTTTAGGTAAAAGACTTCCACAAGAGCTGAAAAGAATAGGTAAATTTACGATTATAGGAAAGGCAAAAGTTTCAACAACGGCGCTAGAGGCCAATTTTAAAATGGTTACCGATTTAGGTGGCGGAGACGTTGATCTGCATTTAAACAATATGGATTTTATTGATAGGGCATCTTATTCAGGAAATATTGTTCTTGAAAATTTTGATGTGGGCGCTTTACTCGAACGAAAAGATCTTGGTAGAACAACTTTAAATTTAGATGTTGATGGAATTGGTTTTACCGAGAAATATCTTAACACCATTATAAAAGGTGATATTATAAAATTAGACTATAATAAATATACCTATAATAATATAGTAGTAAATGGGAATTTTAAACTGCCTTACTACAAAGGACAAATTTCTGTAAATGATCCTAATTTATCTTTAACATTTGATGGTTTAGTTGATTTAAGTACGCGTGAGAACAAATATGATTTCCATATTAATGTAGAAAATGCAGATTTACGCAAACTCAAATTTATAAATGATAGTATATCTTACTTTACCGGTGATGCGGTCGTTCAGGTTTCTGGAAATTCAATTGAAAATCTTCATGGAAATATTTACATAAAAGATGCTATTTATCAAAATCCAAAATCAACTTATGAGTTTGATGAATTAACTATCAATTCAAGTTTTGATGCAGACAGATTGAGAACCATAACTATTAATTCTACGGATGTTGTTAATGGTAAAATTGTTGGAAAATTTCAGTTTGCTCAATTAGATAAATTGGTAATGAATTCCGTTGGAAGTCTTTACACGAATTACAAACCTTATAAAGTTAAAAAAGGCCAATTTTTACGTTTCAATTTCCATGTTTATGATAAGGTTGTCGAGATGTTGTATCCGGAAGTTAATGTAGATTCTTCTACTGTCGTACGTGGAAAAATTGATGCTGATTTAAATGAATTTAAGTTTAGGTTTAAATCGCAAAAAATTACCGCCGCAAAGAATACATTCGATAATATCCGAATAAATATTGATAATAAAAACCCGCTTTATAATGCGTTTATCGAGTTAGACAGTATTAAAACGCCGTATTATAAAATACGTGATTTTAATTTGATCAATGTAACGTCAAAGGATACTTTGTTTGTTCGTTCAGAGTTTAAAGGAGGAGAAAAAGGAGAAGATTATTTTAATCTTGATTTATTTCACACTATTGATAAAAACAAAAATAATATTGTAGGAATAAAAAAATCTGAAATGAAATTTAAAGACTATTTATGGTATTTAAATGAAGAGGAAGGTTCCGATAATCAGATTGTTTTTGACAAAAACTTTAAAAACTTTACAATTGATAATATTGTGTTATCTCATGAAGATCAAAAAATTGATTTGAATGGAGTTTTAAAAGGAACTGATTATAAGGATCTGGTACTAAATTTTGAAGATGTGGATATTAATAAAATAACGCCATTAAATTCTAAATTTGTATTTAATGGGAATTTAAACGGGAACGTCAATTTTAAGCAGAATAAAGATGTTTATCAGCCCACAGCATCTATACAGATAGATCATCTTAATTTAAATAATACTGAATTAGGAACTTTAGATTTTGATATTTCAGGAGATGAGAATCTGAGAAGATTTACTATAAATTCGTCAATTCATAATGGTTTTACAGAGTCGTTCAATGCCAGCGGAAATTTTGCCATTGAAAATAAAGAAACGATATTGGATTTAAAGCTTAAACTGGAAGGATTTAATTTAGCAACTTTAGGAACAGTTGGTAAAGATGTTTTGTCTAATGTACGTGGTTCTGTTTCTGGAAATGCTGCAGTTGTCGGGAATATTAAAAAACCTGAAATAAATGGTAGGCTTTATGTTGAGAAGGCAGGGATGACAATTCCTTACCTAAATGTTGATTATGAGTTAAGCGACAGAACTGTAATTGATTTAACTGATGAGAAATTCTTGTTTAGAAATAATCAATTAACAGATACAAAATACGGAACAAAAGGACTGCTGAACGGTAGTATTGAACACCATAATTTTGGAGATTGGAAGTTAGATCTTAATATTAGTTCAAAGCGATTGGTAGCACTCGATACTAAAGACAGTGATGACGCAGCTTATTTTGGTACAGCATTTATTAATGGAACAGCAAGTATTAAAGGTCCGACTGAAAGCTTATTTATAAAAGTAGCAGCTAAATCGGAGAAAGGTACTGAGGTTAAAATACCTATTAATAATGTTCAGAGTGTTGGTGAAAGTAGTTGGATACATTTTGTGACTCCAAAAGAAAAATATAACTTAGCGAATGGTATTGTTGAGAAAACCAGAAACTATGGAGGTCTTGAATTAGAGTTTGATTTTGATATTACACCAGATGCTGAAGTGGAAGTAATTCTGGATCGAAATTCAGGTCATGGAATGAAAGGAAAAGGATACGGATCATTGTTATTTAAAATTAATACCCTTGGTAAGTTTAATATGTGGGGAGATTTCCAGGCATACGAGGGAACGTATAATTTTAAATACGGAGGTTTAATTGATAAAAAGTTTGCAGTTAAAAAAGGAGGATCTATCATTTGGGAAGGAAACCCTATGAAAGCCCAGTTGAATTTGGAGGCTGTTTACAGAACATCGGCTAATCCGGCGGTGCTATTAGAAAATTCTTCTTTTAATAAAAAAGTTCCGGTAGAAGTTGTCATTGGTTTAAGAGGAGATTTAGCAAGTCCTGATCCTAATTTTGATATTCAGTTTCCGTCTGTAAGCAGTGTTTTAAAATCAGAGATACAATATAAGTTAGATGATAAGGATGTTCGACAGACTCAGGCCTTGTACTTGTTATCGACTGGTTCGTTTATGAGCCCGGACGGATTTAATCAAAGTGATTTATCAGGAACATTTGCAGAAACGGCTGCCAGTCTATTAGGCGGAATTATAAAATCGGATAATGATAAGTTTAATATCGACCTGAACTTTATATCTGCAGATAAACGAATTGGACAGGAAGCTGATGGTCAGTTTGTGGCTAATATATCATCACAGATTAATGAGAAAATCTCCATTAACGGAAAAGTTGGAGTTCCGGTTGGAGGTGTTAATGAATCTGCGATTGTTGGAGATATTGAAATACTTTACAGGGTAAATGAAGATGGGTCTATGAATCTCCGTTTGTTTAATAAGGAAAATGATATTAATTATATAGGACAAGGAATTGGTTATACACAAGGTGTCGGTATTTCATATGAAGTCGATTTTGATACTTTTAGTGAATTGGTTAATAAACTGTTTAAAAGTCATAAGCTTGAAAGAACCTTAAAAGGTTCTCCGGATGATTTGCAAGATTCAAATTTGAATCCCGACTATATTAATTTCTCCAGTAAAAAAGAGAGTGAAAAGAATAAAAAGAAGAATGATAAAAAAGAAGAAGAGAAGCCATCACAGCCTCAAAACAATAATCAGGGATTAATTCCGGATAATGACGATTTTTAAGCTTTTGTTAAAAAAGTACAATTATAAAACCATTCGCTGCAACGAATGGTTTTTTTATGCTAATTTTAGATGTTCCAATTTTTTTTTACCAAATAAAGCGGTTGCATATTTTTATAACACTTCATTTATGTATTGTTAATTTTAAGGATTTAATTAAAATAAGGTGCTTTTATTATTTTAAATGAATTTTTTCATATCAAAAAACTTATTAACGAAAACGTTTGAATTTAACATATTTTATTAATTTATTACAATCATAACCCGAAAAGTGGTGAATGTTTGCTAATTTTACACTTTAATACTTAAATAATGCCAAAAACAATAAAAAAAGTTGGTGTTCTAACCTCAGGAGGAGATTCACCTGGAATGAATGCCGCAATACGAGCAGTTGTTCGAACATGTGCTTATCATAATATAGAATGCATAGGGATTTATAGAGGGTATCAGGGAATGATCGAAGGTGATTTCAAAGAAATGGGACCTCGAAGCGTAAATAATATTGTAAACAAAGGTGGGACGATCTTAAAATCGGCTCGTTCTCTTGAGTTTAGAACCCCTGAAGGTAGAAAGAAAGCTCACGAAAATCTTGTGAAAGCTGGTGTAGATGCATTAGTTGTTATTGGAGGAGACGGAAGTTTTACCGGAGGTTTAATTTTTAATTCAGAGTATGGTTTTCCTGTAATGGGAATTCCTGGTACAATTGATAACGATATTTTTGGTACAACTCATACTTTAGGTTATGATACTGCATTAAATACCGTAGTAGATTGTATTGATAAAATTAGAGATACTGCAAGTTCACATAACCGTCTGTTTTTTGTAGAGGTTATGGGTAGAGATGCAGGGCATATTGCTCTTAATGCTGGTATTGGAGCTGGTGCCGAAGAAATCCTTATTCCTGAAGAAGATTTAGGTTTAGACAGATTGCTAGACTCTCTTCAAAAAAGTAAAGCTTCAGGAAAATCATCAAGTATAGTTGTTATTGCCGAAGGGGATAAAATTGGTAAAAACGTTTTCGAATTAAAAGATTATGTTGAGGCTAATTTACCTGAATACGATGTGAGAGTTTCTGTATTGGGACACATGCAGCGTGGTGGTTCTCCATCTTGTTTTGATCGTGTTTTGGCAAGCCGTTTAGGAGTAAAAGCGGTAGAGTCTTTATTAGAAGGAAAATCGAACTATATGGTTGGACTTCGTGAGGACAAAGTGACTTTAACACCTTTAGAACAAGCAATTAAAGGTAAATCTGAAATTGATAGAGAATTATTAAGAGTGTCTGACATCATGTCAACATAAAAATAAATAAAAAGTTTAAAAAAGGAAAGAAGTTTATTGTGAGGAAATTAGACTTTTAAATTAGTGTAATAAAAACAAAAGCAAAAATTAAGTAAAATGTCAAAAGTAAAATTAGGAATAAACGGATTCGGACGTATCGGAAGAATCGTTTTTAGAGAAACTTTCAATAGAGATAATGTAGAAGTAGTTGCGATCAACGATTTATTAGATGTTGATCACTTAGCTTACTTATTAAAATATGATTCAGTTCACGGTCGTTTCAACGGGACTGTAGAAGTAAAAGAAGGAAAACTTTATGTAAACGGAAGAAATATCCGTATTACTGCAGAAAGAAATCCAGCTGACTTAAAATGGAATGAAGTTGATGTTGATGTAGTTGCTGAATGTACTGGTATCTTCACAACTATCGAAACTGCAAATGAGCACATTAAAGGTGGTGCTAAAAAAGTAATTATTTCTGCTCCATCTGCAGATGCTCCAATGTTTGTAATGGGGGTAAACCATGAAACTGCAAAAGCTACTGATTTAGTAGTTTCTAACGCTTCTTGTACTACAAACTGCTTAGCTCCTTTAGCTAAAGTTATTCATGATAACTTCGGAATTGTAGAAGCTTTAATGACAACAGTTCACGCTACAACTTCAACTCAAATGACAGCTGACGGTCCTTCTAGAAAAGACTGGAGAGGTGGACGTGCTGCAAGCATAAACATCATTCCATCATCTACAGGTGCTGCAAAAGCGGTTGGAAAAGTTATTCCTGAATTGAATGGAAAATTAACAGGTATGGCTTTCCGTGTTCCTACTGCTGACGTTTCTACAGTAGATTTAACTGTAAAAGTAGCTAAAGAGACTTCTTACGAAGAAATTATGGCTGTTTTGAAAAATGCTTCTGAAACTACAATGAAAGGTATCTTAGGATATACTGAAGATGCAGTTGTTTCTCAGGATTTTATTTCTGACAAAAGAACTTCAATCATTGATGCTACTGCAGGTATTGGATTGAACTCAACTTTCTTCAAATTAGTATCTTGGTACGATAATGAGTACGGATACTCAAGTAAATTGATCGATTTATCTGTGCATATCGCAGGTTTAAAATAATATTATATATTTTTGCAAAATCCCGTTATTTAATTAGTAACGGGATTTTCTTATTTTGTTTCGTCTTTAATTAATGTAAAAAATACACTTTTTAATTAAATTGAAGAAAAACTAATCCAAAAACAAAAAAAAATGAAATTAATAGTTGATAGTGGGTCTACTAAAGCCGATTGGATTGCAATTGATGATAATGGAAAAGTATTATTCACGACACAAACTTTAGGATTAAATCCTGAAATTCTTGACGGTCCGGAAATTATTGAAAGATTAAACGATCGTTTTGATATTTTACAAAATAAAAAAAATGCCTCGCATTTATTCTTCTACGGAGCAGGATGTGGTACTGACAGAATGAAAATTGCATTGACTCAAATCTTTCAGGAGTATTTTGTTAACGCCATTGTAGAAGTTCATGAAGATACTTATGCAGCGGTTTATGCTACAACTCCAAAGGGAGAAGAAGCAATTGTAAGTATTCTTGGAACAGGTTCTAACTGCAGTTATTTTGATGGAAAAGTATTGCATCAAAAAGTTCAGTCATTAGGCTATATCGCTATGGATGATTGTAGTGGGAATGTTTTTGGAAAAGAATTAATCAGAAAATATTATTTCAATAAAATGCCTAAGGAATTGGCTGTTGAATTTGAAAAGGAATATGATCTAGATCCTGATTTTATTAAAAATAAACTATATAAAGAACCAAATCCAAACGCGTATTTAGCGACTTTTGCGAAGTTCTTAATCAAACATAAAGACACTGATTTCTGTAGAAAAATCATTTTTAAAGGAATGAAATCTTTCGTTAAAAATTATATCAAGCAATATGATAATTGTAAAGAAGTGCCTGTGCATTTTGTAGGCTCTATCGCTTTTTATTTAAAAGACGAATTACAAGAAACATTTGATAAATATGAACTTCAATTAGGAAATGTTTTAAGAAGACCAATTGATGGATTAATAGCGTACCATGTTGCTAATCAATAGTTCTGGTTTCATGGAGATTGCGATTATTGCTCATGATGGTAAAAAAGCAGATTTAATTGATTTTTTGCTTAAAAATGAAGCTGTTTTACACCATGAAAAAATAAAGCTTATTGGTACTGGTACTACCGGAGGAAAAGCAGAAGCGGCGGGTTTTAAAACCCAAAGAATGCTTTCCGGACCTTTAGGCGGAGATGCGCAAATTGCAGGCAGGGTGGCGGAAGGAATTACAAAAATGGTTTTCTTTTTTAAAGATCCATTATCAAGTCATCCACATGAAGCTGATATAAATATGTTAATTCGCGTTTGTGATGTACATAATGTGCCGCTGGCAACAAATGAAGCAACGGCACAATTATTATTAGATGCTATTGCACTGCAATTATAGAAATTTCAACATTTACATTTTTTGGCAAACATGCCACTTGAACCGTTTCACGTGCTGGAGCGGTTTTTTCGTTAAAATAAGATCCGTAAATCGTATTTATTGCTCCAAAGTTATTCATGTCCATAATAAAAATGGTTGCTTTAACAACATTCTCAAAAGTCATATTTGCAGCTTCAAGAATTGCTGCGATGTTTTCCATTACTTGTTTTGTCTCATCATTAATGTTTTCTGTAACAAGTTCTCCTGAAGCCGGGTTTATTGCAATCTGCCCGGAAGCATAAAGCGTATTTCCAGATAATACAGCCTGATTGTATGGTCCGATTGGAGCAGGAGCCTTTTCGGTAAAGATGATTTTTTTCATAATAATTATTTTAATCGATGTAAATTATCGGTTTGAAGTACTTCGTTTATTCCACTTAATATCACTTAATACTCCGGATTTAATTCCGATGAAAAAGTTCCAGTTTGAGTTTTCTCCAAGTGGTGTCCAGTTAAAAGCCATTCTCCAGCTTAACAAATCTCTTTCAAAACGAAATTGCGTAAAGGTAACTCCTTTTTGAACAAAGTCGTAACCGGTAGAGACCCCGCCTTTCCATTTGGGAGTAATATCCATATTAACGGAAACCATTATGGAATTATTGGTGATCTTGCTTTCTCTATTTGTATTGGAATAGGTTAAGGAGTAGGCCATTGTCATATCCCATGGAATCTTCGAATTGAAGAATTCGGTTATGACATCTTCGCCGTCATCCTCTTTATCTTGGGCAAACTGGCTATTACGACTGTCGTTTAAGTCTGTGTTGGTACCAAACAAGTCATCTTTACGACCTCCATTCCGCTCACTTTGTTTGTTTTCTTCTTTTGTCCCTTTATTGGAAAATGAGTAGTTTAAAGTTAAGTTGGCACTTGTCATTCTGAATAAACTACCACCATTGTCAATGTTGAACGTATTCATCTTCTTTCCAGAATTGTCAATTGCATATGGATCTAATGTAGCGCCGAAATTGACATTCATTTTATTGTCAAAAAGTTGTGTACCTCCACTTACTAATACAGGTTGCCACGCAAGAATGTCTTTTCCGTCAGCATTAAAATTATAGCTGGTGCTGAAATTTAAGTTGTTCAGCAACATTATTTTTTTAGGTTCTGTTTTTGTGCTGTCGCGATCTCTTACTTTAGCTTCAAAAGTATTGCTTAAGGCAAAGCCTACAATGTTTGAGTTTTCTTTGCTAGGAGCTCCGTAAACACCTCCATCAAAGCGTGAATAAGAGTTTTGTATTTTTCCGGAAGCGTCAACATAGTACTCGTCGTAGTATTTCTCGAAACTAGGAGTGTATGCGTACGTAACAGAAGGTCTCATGACGTGACGTATCGATTGAATTCTTTTGTCATCACCAAAATTAAAAGTACCATAAATTGTAGTTCCTAAGTTAGAGCTAAAGTTATAGGTTCTGTAAGCGTCGAAACCGTTGATTGTTTGTGTAACAACTTGGTTTTGACTTGAGTCGTAATTTTTTTCTACAGTTTTAGTAACCCAGGTTTCCTGATAGTTTGTGGATGCTCCTGCACTAAAATACTTAAATATCTTAAAGTTTGTACTAATCGGAATAGATTGTTGTAGTCCAATTTGCGCATCTCTAAACATTTGAGGTTTAAAGAATAAAGAATCGGTTGTTACAAATTTATTTTGTCCGGTAACATTGTACTGTAAGTTTATGTTTTTAATAAAACCTTTTTTAACACCATCTTTACCCACAAAAGGATAAACACGATCGATACTACCTTGTAATGAGGGTAATGTCATTTGAATTTCTTCTGTTTGTGTATTTTGCTGATGTGTTGCTGTTAATGCAATACGGGCCCCAGGAATCGTATTAAAGGTTTTATTATAGGAGATGGACGAACTTAAAGTATTATTTAGATTTGATCCAACATTCGCCTGATTAATAGATTGTTTAAAGTATTTACTACTACCCATATTTACCGAAGCAGAAAAACTCGAGTTTGGGTTTGATTTAGTATCTTTTGAGTGCGACCATTGGATATTGTAAATATTTTGCTTCGAATAATCAGGATAACCTCTTTCGCTATTTATCAGGTTTTCAAAACGAATATTTACATTTCCACGATATTTATATCTTGTAGCATAGGAAGATTCAAAGCGCATGGCATAACTTCCGTTGGTATAGTAATCTCCTAAAACGGTCAGGTCATAGTTATCACTTAGAGCAAAATAATAACCACCATTCTGTAAAGAGAATCCTCTTGTGTTAGAGTCGTTATAACTTGGTATAATGATTCCTGAAACACTTTTTTCCTGACTCATTGGAAAATAAGCAAAAGGCAAGGCAAGAGGAGTAGGGACATCAGCAATAACCATATTGGTTAATCCAGTAACTACTTTTTTTCCGGGAATAAACTTTACTTTATTAGTTTGAAAATAATATTCGGGATTGTCAACATCTGCGGAAGTTGTGAAGCGGGCACCTCTTAAGAAGTAAACAGAATCGTTTTCTTTTTTGGTAACTGCGGCTTTTATTTTAAATTCACCCTGTTCTGTTCTGGAATTGAATATTAAAGCTTTTTTTGTTTTGAAATTAAAACGAATAGAGTCTGGCTGAACTTCACTGGCGCCTTGCTTAAAATTAGGGTATTGGCTTAAAACACCTGCAGAATCTTTTATTCTTCCGGCATATACTTCGTCCTTTTCATAATCCAAAACGATTATACCCGATTTTAACTCTACATCTTTATAGTATAATTCAGCTTCGTTATATAAAGTGATGCGTTTGCTTTTTTGATCGATTTTCGCATAATCCTTGGCCCTGTACTTTACTTTTCCGTCCAGAAAAGTCTTTTTAGGCTTAACAGTATCCAGTTTTATAGTATCAAGTACAGTAGTGACAGGTTTATCTGTTTGTTTTACAGCAGGTAATGCGTTTTTTTTTGATTTTATCTCTTGCGAATATAATTTACCACATCCTAGTGTTAGGAAAAATGATAATAAAACGATATTAAATAAGTTTGTATGCAAAGGTTTAAATGCTATTTTTGTAAAAGTATGGCTTGTTTTTTGACATGTCAAACTTACATATAATTTTTTGGCAAAAATAATCAATTGTAAAAATTATAGCAGTTGCATTTTATTAAAATTAACTTTTAGATTTATGAATATATTTAACAAAACTAGGCTAATATTTAGTTTTTTTCTAACTATAATTTCATTTTGCGCATACAGTCAGGCAAATGTTTTTAAGGTAACACTTGATGCCGGACACGGTGATCATGACTTTGGCGCCGTATATAGCGGAAGAATTGAAAAAAATATTGCATTGGCTATTGTGTTAAAAGTTGGAAAAATATTAGAAGACAGTCCAAATATTAATGTTATTTATACTCGTAAAACCGATGTTTTTATCGATTTGGTTGAAAGAGCCAATATTGCGAACCGTGCTAACTCTAATATTTTTGTGTCTATACATTGTAATGCGAATAAAAATACGGCTGCAGACGGAACAGAAACCTATGTAATGGGTTTAAGTAAAGTGGCATCGAATCTTGAAGCAGCGAAAAAAGAGAACTCGGTTATTACATTAGAAAAAGATTATAAACGTAAATATGAAGGTTACGACCCAAATTCGCCAGAATCTATGATGGCAATGACCTTGATGCAGGAAGAATATCTGGATAATAGTATTGCATTAGCGACTAAGATTGAAGATAATTTTGACAGATTAGGAAAAAAGCTTCGCCAGGGTGGAGTGAAACAAGCACCTTTTATGGTGTTGCATAAAGCGTACATGCCAAGAGTTTTGGTTGAGACTGGATTTGTATCTAATCCTACAGAAGGAAATATTTTAAATTCAGAGGAAGGGCAAAACGATATAGCAAAGGCTATTGCCGAAGCTATTATAAGTTATAAAAGAGAGTATTTTGGATCGGGAGTTCCGGAAATAGCAGATGCACGACCAGTAAAAGATACTGCCAAACCAAAAACAGTTGTAACTCCTCCAGCAAATAAAAATACACCAAAAGGAACTATTTTTAAAGTACAGTTAATTGCCAGTATCAAGAAAACACCATTAGAGCCTAAAAATTTTAAAGGACTGACTAACGTAACAATGTTGTATGAAAATAATATTTATAAATATTTCTATCAGGAAACTTCAGATTACCAGGCGGCACAAAAATATTTGCAAGAAGCTAAAAGTAAAGGATATGGCGCTTCTTTTTTAATTGCATACAAGGACGGCGAAAAAATCAGTATTCAGGACGCTACTAAATAATAAGCACAAGTTCGAATATTTATATTAATTTTGTACAAACACTTAGAATTTTGAAACTAACAAGAGAAATTAAAACGGCTATTTTAGTCATCGCGTCAATTTTATTATTTATTTGGGGATACAGCTTTTTAAAAGGCAGAGATCTTTTTACAAATTATAAAACATTTTATGTAGAATATGATAATGTGGAAGATTTGGCTCAGTCTGCCCCCGTTACTTTAAACGGACTTGCGATTGGTAAAGTAAATAAAATCACTATCAACGAAAATACTGGTAAACTATTAGTAGAACTGCAATTGAAAACGGATTTTCCGGTTTCTAAAACAAGTACAGCAGCTTTATATTCTCCAAGTTTAATCGGTGGAAAACAGATCAAGATTATACCTAATCTTGCAGACAAGGAACTTGCGATAGATGGCCAGACATTAGCTCCTGCAGTTGAATTAGGTTTGACGGAATCTTTAGGAGGAAAAATAGAACCAATTCAGCAAAAACTGAATGTGATGCTTGAAAATATTAACACGCTTGTTGCTGGATTGAACAATGTTCTGGATAAAAAAGGGCAGGAAGATCTTAAAAAATCATTGGCAGAATTGAGTCAGACAATGGAGCAATTTCACAAAGCTTCGGGAAGTATCAATTCTATCTTAGATACTAATAAAGCACAGATCAATGGAGCAGTTACGAACTTTAATAAAATGTCGAGTAACTTCAATAAAATCTCAGATTCTTTAAATAAGGCAGACTTAGGAAAAACAGTTAGAAGCCTAAACCAAACTTTAGCAAAAGTAGATGGCATTATGGCTAATCTAAATGCCGGAAAAGGTTCTGCAGGTAAATTACTGAATGATGATGCTTTGTATAATAATTTGGCTAAAACTTCAAAAGAGCTTGAATTATTATTGCAGGACGTTCGTCTATATCCAACACGTTATGTGAATGTTTCTCTTTTTGGAAAGAAAAACAAACCATATGTCGCACCTACAGAAGATGCTAATACAACTGAAAAAAAATAATAAAGAATGAGTTATTTAGATAATATTTTATTCGCTATACTTCTGATAGCTGGTTTTGGTTTTTTTGCTTCAAGCATAAAGAAAATCATTAGAAACATAAATTTAGGAGTTGATGTAGATCGCAAAGACAATCCAAAAGCACGTTGGAAAAACATGGCTATGATTGCTCTTGGACAATCTAAAATGGTGAAACGTCCAGTTGCGGGGGCATTACATATTGTAGTATATGTTGGGTTTATTATCATAAATATAGAATTACTTGAAATAATTATTGATGGATTATTTGGAACTCATAGAGTTTTTGCTCCTTTTTTAGGTGTCGTTTATGATGTTTTAATTGCTTCATTTGAAATATTAGCGATATTGGTAATCTTTGCTGTTACAGTTTTCTGGATTAGAAGAAATGTGATCCGATTAAAACGTTTCATTAATCCGGATTTAAATGGATTTCCAAAAAGTGACGCGAATTACATTTTGTATTTCGAAACAGTTCTGATGCTTTTGTTTTTATTCATGGATGCTGCCGATTTGCATTTACAAAATGTACCGGGAGGATTTTCGCATTTTCATAAAGCAGGAAGTTTTCCAATAAGCCAATTTATTGCTCCAATATTTAACGGAATGTCAAATGAATTGGTTGCTATATTATTTGAGGCATTTTGGTGGTTGCATATTGCAGGTATTTTGGTTTTTATGAACTATTTATACTTCTCAAAACATTTGCATATTCTTTTAGCTTTTCCAAATACGTATTTTGCTAATTTGAAACCAGAAGGGCAATTTGATAATTTAGAATCAGTTACAAAAGAAGTTAAGTTAATGATGGATCCAAATGCAGATCCTTTTGCGGCGGCTCCGGTAGATGAAAATGCTGCTCCAAGTAAATTTGGCGCAAGCGATGTTCAGGATTTAAACTGGGTTCAATTGTTGAATGCCTACACATGTACAGAATGTGGACGTTGTACATCATCTTGTCCGGCAAATCAAACGGGTAAGAAATTGTCTCCTCGTAAAATTATGATGGATACAAGAGATCGTTTACAGGAAGTCGGTAAAAATATTGACGCTAACAAAGGTGTTTTTGTTCCGGATAATAAAACGTTATTAAACGATTATATTACACCAGAAGAGTTGTGGGCTTGTACATCTTGTAACGCTTGTGTTGAAGAATGTCCTGTGAACATTAGTCCGTTGTCTATTATTATGGATATGCGTCGTTATTTGGTGATGGAACAAAGTGCTGCTCCAATGTCATTGAATGCTATGATGACAAATATTGAAAACAATGGAGCGCCATGGCAATATAGTCAGCAAGATAGATTGAACTGGAAAAACGAGAATTAAAATTAAGGTTTAATTGGTTATTGGTTTAACCGTTTAATCGAGTAAAATATTTGTGGTTTTTAGTGGGTTATAGCAGAGAGAATGCTATTAACCAATTTAACGATTAACCGCTTTAATAACAAAAGAAGATGCCAGAAAGTTTAGTAGTGCCAACAATGGCTGAAATGTTAGCCGAAGGAAAACAACCAGAAGTTTTGTTTTGGGTAGGTTGTGCAGGAAGTTTTGATGATAGAGCAAAAAAAATTACTAAAGCATTTGTGCGTATTTTAAATCGTACTAATGTTTCATTTGCAGTTTTAGGTACAGAAGAGAGTTGTACCGGAGATCCTGCAAAACGTGCCGGAAATGAGTTTTTGTTTCAGATGCAGGCCATGATGAATATCGAGGTTTTGAATGCATATGAAGCTAAAAAGATTGTTACGGCTTGTCCACATTGTTTTAATACTTTAAAAAATGAATATCCTGAATTAGGAGGTCAATATGATGTAATTCATCATACGGAATTTTTAAAGTCATTAATTGATGAAGGAAGACTGACTGTTGAAGGTGGTCAGTTTAAAGGAAAAAAAATCACTTTTCACGATCCTTGTTATTTAGGAAGAGCGAATAAAGTATACGAAGCACCAAGAGATTTAATTCAGAAATTGGATGTTGAATTAGTCGAAATGAAGCGTTCTAAAGCAAACGGATTATGTTGTGGAGCAGGTGGTGCACAAATGTTTAAAGATGCTGAACCAGGAAACAAAGAAGTGAATGTTTTGCGTACCGAAGATGCTTTAGAAGTACAACCTGATATTATCGCTGCGGGTTGCCCGTTTTGTAATACTATGTTAACTGATGGTATAAAACATCAGGAGAAAGAAGGACAGGTTAAAGTAATGGATATAGCGGAGTTGATCGCAAACGCACAAGATTTATAACTAAGGTTCTGAGGTACTAAGATTCTAAGGTTCTAAGTTATCTAACTTGAAACTATCCTGTAATCTAAAATCAACAATCTAAAATCTAAAATTAAATGTATATACCTTTTGAAAATTTACCTGGTGAATCCAGAGTTTGGATTTATCAATCAAACAGAAAATTTTCTGAGGAAGAATTTTCTGAAATTGAATCTGACCTAAAAGCTTTTGTAGAAGAATGGGCAGCACACGGAACAAGTTTAGAAGCTTCATATTTATTGAAATATAACCGATTTATTATTTTGGCTGTAAATCAGGAAGTACAAGCGGCGACAGGATGTTCTATCGATAGTTCTGTTGAATTTATTCAGAGTTTGGAGAAAAAGTACAACGTTGATTTGTTAGATAAAATGAACGTAACTTTTAAAAACGGTGAACATATTGCACACAAAACATTAATCGATTTCAAGAAAATGGTTAAAGACAAATCGGTTTCTGAGAATACGATTGTTTTTAATAATTTGGTAAATAATATCGAGGAGTTTAATGAATCCTGGGAAGTTCCTGCTGCTGATAGTTGGCACAGTCGATTTTTCTAAGAGAAAATTATAATCATATTTGAAAGGCATAAAATTTAGTTTTTATGCCTTTTTTTGTGGAGAAAAAATAACTTCTGTTAATTAAAATAATTAGTTTTACGAAAAATTTGATTAAAAAATACATGGAGAAAAAAGTACTTTTATTAATAATGGTTTTAACCTGTAATTTTATTTTTTCGCAAGATTATATGGCAGGACAAAAAAGATATTGCGAAACTAGTGATGCTAAAATATTAGATCTTTATGATTTGGGATTTAAGTGTTTACAGTATAAAAAATATCATAATGCTGCAACACGGGTATTTTTAGATATAGTAAAAAAAGATTCAACATTATGCGATGCTTATTTTTGGGCTGGATATACTTTAAGATTACAAAATAAACCTGAGCTCGCTATTGGGTGTTATTATATAGCGGATAGTTTGTCAAACAACAAATCGATAGAATTTAAGCAAAATTTGGCAATGACTGGTTTGATGGTAGGGAAGATTGATTTGGCAAGGAAAAAGTATGTAGAAATGACAACTTTTTTTCCAGATAGTCCTGAAGGTTATTATGGTCTAGCTTTAACTGCTCCAATGATCGGAGATGTTGATAAAGGTTTGGAAAATATTAAAGTGTCAATTGAAAAATACGGTAAAAGAAGTAGCGAAATTAAAAGTCAGACAGAATTATTATACGGTATACTTTTAACATTAAATAAAAAGTATGAGGAAGCTTTACCTCATTTTGAAGAATGTGTTTCTAAATTTAAAAATGATGATAATTTTAATATTCATTATTCTTTGAGCTTATTAAAAGTTGCAGAACAAAACAATGACGAAAATGGGAAGAAAAAAGCTTTGAAAATTTACGATAAGATTAAAAATAAAGAAGAGATATCAGAAAAATTGAAAAATGAATTTAAGGTTTAATTTAGATATTTTAAAAATGTATTTATAAAAAGGCATTAAATTTTGTTTTAATGCCTTTTTTTATTTTCTAGATTTTAAGTTTAAAGTTTTTATCACAGTTTTTTCAGTTTGTTAATAGTGCAAAAACTTCCGTTGTTATAAAAATAAAAACCTCTCATCTAGCCCCGATGGGAGTGATATCTCCCGATTTAGAAAAACAAGGCTTTTTAGCTGTAGTTTTTGTTAATCGGGAATATAACGGACAGCGGGACAGGTCGTTCTTTTGAAAATGAATTTTCTGCTCCTAATAAAAATTAGAGCGGAAAATTTCTGGCCATCATTCATATCTTAGTGTATAAAATATTATATAATTTAAAGTATTAGTAATCTGATACTTCTAAGATTCACAAAAATCTAACATTTTAAATACGGTAATAAACGTGATTTTTGAGTACTTTCGTAGTACTAAATTTAATACATGAAAATAGCAATAGTTTGTTATCCGACATTTGGCGGTAGTGGGGTTGTAGCCACTGAATTAGGCCTCGAATTAGCCAGACGCGGACACGAAATCCACTTTATTACCTACAGTCAGCCGGTTAGACTGGCACTTTTAAATCCTAATGTTCATTATCACGAAGTAAACGTTCCTGAATATCCTCTTTTCCATTATCAGCCTTATGAATTGGCTTTGTCAAGTAAATTGGTCGATATGGTGAAATTATATAAAATAGAAGTGCTTCATGTACATTATGCAATTCCACACGCGTATGCGGGTTATATGGCGAAGCAAATGCTGAAAAATGAAGGAATTAATCTTCCTATGATTACAACGCTTCACGGGACAGATATTACGCTGGTAGGGAATCATCCATTTTATAAACCTGCAGTAACTTTTAGTATCAATAAATCAGATTATGTGACTTCGGTTTCACAGAGTTTAAAAGATGATACGCTGAAATTATTCAAAATCAAGAATAAAATAAAGGTAATTCCGAATTTTATTGAATTGGATAAAGTAAAAACGGATCCGACTGCTCCTTGTCATCGTTATGTGATGGCAAAGGAAAATGAGCGAATCATTACACATATCAGTAACTTTAGAAAGGTAAAACGTATTCCGGATATTATTAAGATTTTCTATAATATTCAGAAAGTGATGCCTGCTAAATTAATGATGGTTGGTGATGGTCCTGAAAAAGAGAAGGCGGAAATTTTATGTATGGAATTAGGAATTTACGACAAAGTAATTTTCTTTGGAAACAGTAATGAGATCGATAAAATTTTATGTCTTACTGATTTGTTTTTACTTCCATCTGAAACAGAAAGTTTTGGATTAGCTGCTTTAGAGGCTATGGCTTGTGGCGTCCCGGTAATTTCAAGTAATTCGGGAGGTTTGCCAGAGGTTAATTTTGATGGTATTTCAGGATATTTGAGCAATGTGGGAGATGTTGAAGAAATGGCTGCAAATGCAATTAAAATTTTGGAAAGTGATGAAGTTTTAAATCAATTTAAAGTGAATGCTCTTGAAGTGGCAAAGAAATTTGATATCAAAAACATACTTCCAATATATGAGGCGTTGTATCAGAAAGCAATTGACGATTATAAAGATTAGAAACATTAATTTTAAAGTAACGTAAATGAAAAAAGTAATTTCGGTTTTAGCAGTTTTTGTTTTAATTTCTTGCGGAGCAAAAAAAACATCAGATTCAAATGCATTATATGAAGTTTTAACAACGCAATCTGACGGTGGTGGAAATATCAAATTTTATGAGATTTTGACAGAACCAAATGAAATCAAAATGTTAGTAAATGATCCTCTTTTGGCAGATAAAATGAAGCAGGATGATATTAGTAATTCTAACTATGTTATTTTAAATATGGGAGAGAAAAATACTGGCGGTTATTCTATTGGTGTTGAAAAAGTGGAGGAAACTGATAAAAATATCATTATTACCGTAAAGGAAAATAGTCCGGCTCCGGATGCTATGACGATGCAGGTAATTACTTATCCCTATACGGTTGTGAAAGTACACTCCAAAAAAGAGATTATCATTAAATAAATTTTGTTTTTGGCTTGAGACTTATCCAGGCTGATAATTGTTTCTTGTATAAAATAAAAAAAAACCTGTCGTAGTTAAAGCGACAGGTTTTCTTTTACAATTATTTTTTAATTTTATTTTAGAACTTGAATTTAATTCCTAGACCAACATCAAATCCAAAGTTGTCATCGTCGTAATATCCTGAACCAATTTCAGGTCTTGCATCTAAAGATAATAGAATTGGCACTTCTTTAAAGCCATATTCGATACCAATGTCACCTGCTGCAAAAACGTAAGTTCCGCTGTCATTATATTTAACGTTTCCGTTATAATAATCATGATCCCAAGCAGCGATACCAGCACCAACACCAGCGTACCAATTAAAACCTCCGTCGATATTCCAAACCCATTGATAAAGACCAACTGCTTTAATAGCGTCAACATCACTGCTGTTTCTCCATCCTAAATCGAACTCAAGTCTGTTTTTTTCGTTTAATCCTCTTTGGTAAGATATTTCTCCACCAAAGCCATTATTATCTCCTAAACGTAATCCAAGAGCATTTTTCGCGATGTCTTGTGCTTGAGCCGTGAACGCTAAACCTAATAGCATAATGGCAGATAAAATAACTTTTTTCATAAAAATGTGAATATTAATTTTTTTCAAATGTATAATTAGACTCTGCTATTGAACGTATAATATTCTTGAAAATTGTTATATAATTCACATTTTTAGCGTTTCTAAATTAAAGTTTTTTAATCGAAACACTAATAAAAATATAACTTTCTGTTGCTGAAGGTTTTATTTTTTACTAATCATTGAAGTGATTAATTGAGAAGTTAAAATATCTTCCATTTCGAATAAATTTTCTTCTTCTTCCGTTAAATTTGATTCGGCATAGGAGAATAATTTCCAGCGTTTTTTGTGATACTCTAAAGCAGTTAAATTTTCAACCCAATCGCCAGAGTTTAGGTATAAAGTCGATCCGTGTTTGTTTTCTTTGGTGATAATTTTTGGTTCGTGTATATGTCCGCAAATTACATAATCGTAATTTTTTTCGATTGCTAAGTCAGTTGCGGTAGTTTCGAAATCAGAAATAAATTTGACGGCTTTTTTGACGCTTGCTTTTATTTTTTTAGAAAAAGAATAAGGTTCACGGCCTAATTTAGCCAGGCACCAATTTGCAAATCGATTGCTCAAAATTAAATAGTCGTATCCTAATCCGCCCAATTTTGCAATCCATTTCGAGTGTTGTACTGAGGCATCAAAAACATCTCCATGAAAAATCCAGGCTTTTTTATCATCTAAATCTAAAACTAATTTATCAAGGAGTGCAAAATTCCCCATGTTCATGTCGCTGAATTTGCGAAGAATTTCATCGTGATTTCCAGTAATGTAATACACTTTTGTACCTTTAGAAGCCATTCCGATAATGCGTTGAATAACTCTTAAATGTGCTTTTGGAAAATAAGATTTCCTAAACTGCCAGGCATCAATAATGTCTCCGTTTAAGACTAAAGTTTTGGGTTTAATGCTTGATAAATAGTTGTTTAATTCTTTAGCGTGGCTTCCGTAAGTTCCTAAGTGCACATCTGAAAGGACAACTAACTCGACATTTCTTTTTTTCAATTTTTCCTGATTTGAAGTTTAGCAAATAAAAGAAACTTAAGTCAGTTTTATTTTATCAAATGGTTACCAATTTGGCTTCAATTTTAATAAATTATGATTTTTATCCAACTTAGTCTTTACTTAATAATACCAACTTTAAATTTTTTAATTTAATTCATAAAACTTACATTTGCTCAAAACAAATTACAATGGCAGGAAATAGCTACGGCACCCTATATAAAGTTACAACATTTGGAGAATCTCATGGTGAAGCTTTAGGCGGAATTATAGATGGATGTCCATCAGGAATTGAACTTGACTTAGAAGCAATTGAGGTTGAAATGTCTCGAAGAAAACCGGGACAATCAGCAATTGTAACCCAAAGAAAAGAACCAGATGCGGTTCAGTTTTTATCTGGAATTTTTGAAGGAAAAACAACTGGAACTCCAATTGGTTTTATTATCCCGAATACCAATCAAAAATCAGACGATTACTCTCATATAAAAGATAACTACAGGCCAAGCCATGCTGATTATGTATACGATCAAAAGTACGGTTTTCGTGACTATCGTGGAGGTGGAAGAAGTTCTGCTCGTGAAACGGCAAGTAGAGTAGTAGCGGGTGCTATTGCGAAGCAAATGTTGCCGGAGATTAAAATTAATGCTTATGTTTCATCTGTTGGTCCAATTCATTTAGATACACCTTATCAGGATTTGGATTTCTCTAAAATTGAAAGTAATCCTGTTCGTTGTCCTGATGAAAAATCGGCTGCAATTATGGAAGAATATATTCGCGATATTCGTAAACAGGGAGATACTGTTGGAGGAGTTGTTTCGTGCGTAATTCAGAATGTACCGGTTGGTTTAGGAGAACCTGTTTTTGATAAATTGCATGCTGAACTTGGAAAAGCAATGCTTTCAATCAATGCTGTAAAAGGTTTTGAATACGGAAGTGGTTTTTCAGGATCTGAAATGAAAGGAAGTGAACACAACGATTTATATAATCCTGACGGAACTACAAAAACAAATCTTTCTGGAGGAATTCAGGGTGGCATAAGTAATGGAATGGACATCTACTTTAGAGTAGCTTTCAAACCTGTTGCGACTATCATGCAGACTCAGGATTCATTAGATAATAAAGGAAATATTACACCAATGACAGGTAAAGGCCGTCATGATCCTTGTGTAGTACCTCGCGCAGTGCCAATTGTGGAAGCGATGGCAGCGATTGTTTTGGCTGATTTTTATTTGATCAACAAAACATATTAATAAAAGTTAAGACAGTGAGGGTCTTAATATTTTAATTTAAAACAACAAATTAATGCAACAACAAGTTACAGAAACCAAAAAAAAATCATTTCTTTCAGGATTAACAGGGCAGATTATAATTGCTATGGTTCTTGGAGCAACTTTAGGAATTATATTGCACAATTATATTTCGCCTGAAGCTGCACAATCGTTTAGTAATAAAATAAAAATGCTGGCGACCATTTTTATTCGTTTGGTGCAAATGATTATTTCACCTTTAGTATTCACCACTTTAGTAGTGGGAATTGCAAAATTAGGAGATATTAAAACGGTTGGAAGAATTGGAGGAAAAGCACTAGCGTGGTTTTTTACAGCATCTTTTATATCTTTATTAATTGGGTTGTTTTATGTAAATGTTTTACAGCCAGGTGTAGGTTTAAAACTTGACCATGTTGATATGGCGGCTGCGTCAGAAGTAACTGGTAAAACTAAAATACTTTCTGTTGAGAATTTTGTAGAGCACATCGTTCCTAAAAGTCTTTTTGAAGCAATGGCAACAAATGAGATTTTGCAAATTGTAATATTTTCAATCTTTTTTGGATTGGCTGCAGCTTCTTTAGGAAGTACCGTAAAACCGGTAATAAATGCTTTAGATAAAGCTTCTCATATTGTTTTAAGAATGGTGAATTACGTAATGAACTTCGCTCCAATTGGAGTTTTTGGTGCTATTGCAGGAGTATTTGCTATTAGAGATGCAGAAGAATTAGTACTTACTTATTTTAAATTTTTTGGATCCTTTTTGATCGGAATTAGCACATTGTGGGTTCTTTTAATTGCAATTGGATACATCTTCTTGAAAGGAAGAATGACCGAGTTATTAAAACGTATTGTTGGGCCATTGGCAATTGCTTTCGGAACAACAAGTAGTGAAGCTGTTTTTCCAAAATTAACGGAGGAATTAGAAGCGTTTGGTGTAAAAGATAAAGTAGTATCATTTATGCTACCATTGGGATATTCGTTCAATTTGGACGGAAGTATGATGTACATGACTTTTGCCAGTATTTTTATTGCCCAATTTTATGGCGTTCATTTAGATTTAGGAACTCAAATGGTAATGCTTTTGGTTCTAATGTTAACCAGTAAGGGAATTGCAGGTGTACCAAGAGCTAGTTTAGTAGTGGTTGCGGCAACATGCGGTATGTTTGATATCCCGGTTGAAGGAATCGCATTAATCTTACCGATTGATCACTTTTGTGACATGTTTAGAAGCGCTACGAATGTACTAGGAAATGCTCTTGCAACTTCTGTTGTTGGACAATGGGAAAATAATAAAGAATTAGCAGCAGCTAATTTGGAAGAATAAATCATAAAGTACTCTTCACCGCCTTGATTTAGTTAAGGTTAAAGAGCATAAGAAAAATAAAGAAAAGCTGTATTTTTAGTGGAAATACAGCTTTTTTTTATTTTTAAGTGTATATTTGAGAAAATTAGCCGACCTATGCCCCGTATGCGGATTTTTTTCCTTCTTATGTTGTTTCTGAATTGCTTTGTCAATTCAGCTAATGCGCAGTCGGAAGTCATTTCAGACGCTAAAATTAATAAACTTGTTCAACAGGCTTGGGACGATTTTAAAGATGCAAATTTTGAAAAATCACTAATTACTTCAAGAGTAGCTTTAAACTATGCTACGGCATCAAAAAACAATTATTTAATTGCGAAGTCTTATAAGATAATTGCTGGCAATTATAACGAACTATCGGAGTTTGACAAGGCTATTTTTTTCTACAATAAAAGTTTGACCTATGCAAATAAAACAAATAACGATTCTATAAAGTACAGCCTTCATAATAATTTAGGAAATATATTTTGTTTTGAAAAAAAACAATTTGATAAAGGAATTGACTATTACAAAAAATCAATTGCATACAGCTTAAAGATTAACGATATCAGTCAGGTGTATTATACGAATGTTAATATTGCCTGGGCGTATTTTGATATCGGAAAATTTAAAGAAGGTTATCCTTATTTGAAATTTGTGGGTAATAATATTGAAAAGTATGGTGATAAGTCTACAGAGATTGTTGTGAATATGCTTAATGGCATGTATTCTAGTTATTTAAGTAATAATGATACTGCAAATGCTTATTTTTTATCTGCCATTGCTGCTGGACAAAATAGTGATGAGAAGTCTGACTTGTCTTATGCACATTTAGAATATTCGAAGTTTCTAACTAAAACAAAGAAATTTAAAGAAGCTTATGATAATCTTACTGCATACAATCAAATCACAGAAGAACTGTATAATCAGGAAAAGCTTAAAAAAGCCTCTATTGCAGGTTTTAATCTTGAATTAGATGAATATAAAAGACAAATTGATAAAATTGAGAATGAAAAAATTTCACAATATCAAAGTCTTAAAAAATCTCGAATTATTGTTATACTCTTCGTTCTTATTTCTCTTATTCTGCTTGTTTTGATAATTACATTGATAAAGAATATCAGATTTAAAAAGAAACATAATTTAGAGCTATTACAAGCAAAAGAAATTGCTGAGGAAGCCTCTTTGCTTAAAACACAATTTATTTCGACTATAAGTCATGAATTACGTACTCCCTTATATGGAGTTGTAGGTATAACGAACATGTTGCTTGAAGAACATAAAGAATTGGCACAAAGTCAACATTTAAGTTCCTTGAAGTTCTCTGCACGCTACCTTCTTTCTTTGGTAAATGATATTCTACAGATTAATAAAATTGAAGAAAATAAAGTTATTCTTGAAAATCTGACATTCAATATTTCAGATGAAATTACAATGATTAAAAATTCACTTTCTTTTCTTTCACAAAAAAACAATAACAAGATCAAGGTTTATATTGATCCCTGTATTCCTGAATATTTGATTGGAGACAAATTAAGATTAGCACAGATTTTAATGAATCTTGTTAGTAATGCTTTGAAATTTACGAAAGACGGAGAAGTAGAAATTATTGTCAATTTGAATAAGGTAGAGGAGAAGTTTTATTTTTTAGAGTTTCATATAAAAGATAATGGTGTTGGAATTGCAGTTGTTGATCAGAACAAAATTTTCGAAAAATTTGTACAAGTAGGAAGAAAAGAGGAGGATTATCAAGGTACTGGATTAGGACTGAGTATCGTAAAACGACTTTTAGGATTGTTTGGAAGTAAAATTAATTTAGAAAGCAATATTGGTGAAGGAACTTCATTTTCGTTTGTAATTCCGTTTGAACATGATCCTCAAAAAACGAAAAAAATTATTGATGAAATAGAGGTGGATTTAACATCCAGCGAGGTTTATAAAATCTTAATTGTTGAAGATAATCTGATTAATCAGTTAGTTACAAAGAAGATTATCGAAAAAAATAATTATGTATGCAAAGTAGTTGATGACGGTTTTGCTGCATTGGATATTATAGAGAAAGAAAATTTTGACCTAATTTTAATGGATATTAATATGCCATTGATGAATGGATTTGAAACTACTAAAAGAATTCGCTTAAAGGGCATATCAACACCAATTGTGGCACTTACAGCTTTTGATAAGGATGAAATAACAGATGAGGCTATTTCATCAGGAATAAACGATATTATAGTAAAGCCTTTTGAGCCAATTAAGCTATTTAAGATTATAAGTTACTTAATAAAAGAAGCAAAAAACGTTGGTTAATACCAACGTTTTTTATTTTGCTTAGAAGCACTTGACTTTCTTGATTTATGAGCACCGCCGCTTCGGTTTGAATTTTTAGGTTTTTCTGCCATTGCTTCCGGACTTCCTGAATGCCATGGGTAAGGATGGTCACTAATTGTTTTTACATCTACTTTAATTAGTTTCTGAATATCCTTCCAATAAGGCTCTTCATCTTTACCACAAAACGAGATTGCAATTCCGCCGTTTCCTGCACGTCCAGTTCTACCAATTCGGTGAACGTACGTCTCAGGAATATTTGGTAAATCAAAGTTGATTACATAGGGTAATTGATCAATATCGATTCCTCTTGCAGCAATATCTGTTGCGACCAAAACTCCAACTTCTTTGTTTTTAAAAGCATCCAAAACGCGTTGTCTCGCATTTTGAGATTTATCACCGTGAATGGCTTCAGCAGGAATATCTTTTTTACGAAGTGCTTTTACAACATTATCTGCACCGTGTTTGGTCCTTGAAAAAACCAATACGTTTGATAAATCTTCGTTTTTTATTAAATGATATAATAAATTTCTTTTCTCTGTTTTTTCAACAAAATAAACACGTTGTTCTACAGTTTCAGCAGTTGATGAAACAGGTGAAACTTCTACTTTTGCAGGATCTTGCAGAAACATTTCAGCCAATTCGCGAATCGCAATAGGCATTGTTGCAGAGAACAGTAAAGTCTGACGGTTTTTAGGAGTTAATTTTACGATCTTTTTTACATCGTTTATAAAACCCATATCCAGCATTTGATCGGCTTCATCTAAAACCAATGTATGTAAATGGTCTAAATCAAGAAATCCTTGTTTCTGTAAGTCTAATAATCTTCCTGGCGTTGCAACCAGAATGTCAACACCATTTTTTAAAGTATCAACCTGAGGATTTTGAGAAACTCCACCAAAAATAGTCAATTGAGTTAGGTTGGTGTATTTGGCATAAGTATCAAAACTTTGTCCAATTTGAACCGCTAATTCACGCGTTGGTGTAACTATAAGAGCACGAATTTGTTTTGCTTTTTTTGATGAGCCTACAATTCGGTGTAACTGATGTATAATTGGAATAGCAAATGCCGCTGTTTTTCCTGTACCCGTTTGTGCACAACCAATTAAATCCCTTCCCGATAAAACGATCGGAATAGATTGTTCCTGAATAGGTGTGGGGTTAAGGTAGCCTTCTTCAAATACGGCTTTTTGTATACTTTTTGAAAGTGATAAATCTTCGAATAACATATCTTAGGTATTAAGATTTTAGTTTAAAGTACTAAATTCTGTGCAAAGATAGGTTTATTCGGCCAATCGTTTATTTGAATTGGGGTTTATTTAGGAAATTCACTAATTACGAGCAATTAAAATTTTAGTTTATATTAGATTTTTTCGTTGTTGGCCTTGATGAAATCGGTTACCAGATAGCCAATTAATTTTCCTATTAAATTATTATTTGGCGAATCAGCTAAATCTGGAGCACCTTCACAAATGTGTAAATAGGTAGCATTTTTATGTTGTCCAAAGAAGGAGATAAACTGTCTTAATTCTTCTACAGAAAAACCACTTATAGTCATAGCGCTACTGGCGATATTTGGTATGGCATCCAAATCAATTTCAATACCGAAAGAATCATTTTTTATAAAATCTAAAGCCATGATCATTTCTTTGTTGAATTCCTTTTCTTTTCGAATGTTTACGCTGTCATAGGTGTTATATCTAACGCGATCTTCTAATTTTTTAATAATATCAAGAACGCTCTTTGAAGTATAATTTTCATGCAATCCAAAAATGAAATATTTTTTAAGGAAACCTTCCTCATAAGCATAAGAGAAACCATTTCCGCTGTGACGTCCTTCTAAAATTCTAAAATCGGAATGCGCATCAAAATTAATGGCATTTATAGGTTTTCCTTTGGCTAAAGCCGAACCTTTTATATTTCCGTAAGCATTATTATGCCCTCCGCCAATAATAATTGGTGTTTTTCCAGCTTTTATAATAGTGAAAATAATATGAGAAACTTCTTTGTCTATTTTTTCTACTAACTGACTTAATTTAGATCGGTCGTCAATATCATTAAAATCAAGATTTTCAACATCACGCATTTCTTCTGCAACATTTATTTGGCCTAGAACAATAATTTGGCTGCCTTTGCAAAAACGATTATGCTGAATATTAGCAATACTTTTTATTGCACATTGCCATGCTGATGCTGCTCCGGGTCTCCCGTAGTTTGCACGCACGCCAATATCTTCAGGAATTCCTAAAAGCACGTATTTAGCCTCACTTTCTTTTAGAAAAGCAATCTTGTCAGCACCTTTAGGGACAACAATCATCTTTTCTCCAAACTTTATTTCGCCACTTCGGTGATTTGTGACTTTTGCTAAATCATTAACAGTAAAAGGAATTAATTTCTCCATAAAAAAAAATTATTGTCCAAAAATAATATAATTGTATTAACTTACGTTATTAGGATATATTAATTCTTAAATTTGTTTTAAAGAAAATTATTTAAATATGGAAAACCCAAAGAACAACAACTCAAGTCTAAAAGCGGTAATCGCAGTTTTAGCAGTCCTACTTATTGGTAGCTTAGTGTATATTTTTAAATTGTCTTCTGATACAGAAGTAGTTAAGACGGAACTTACAACCACCATGACAGAGAAAGAATCTGTTATGAAAGATTTGCAGGAATTGAAAGCAACGTATGATGCTGCTATCGCTGAAAACACTTCAATGTCTGATGAGTTAATTCAGGAAAGAGATAAAGTAGTAGCGTTGATGGACGATTTGAATAAATCTAAAGGAGATGTGTCTAAATACAGATCTCAGGTTCAGGCAATGCAAGGTAAAATGAAAACTTTAGTTGCTGAAAACGACGAATTGAAAAAACAAAACGGTGTTTTAACAGTTCAAAGAGATAGTACTATTGTGGTTTTAGGAGAGTCTAAAAAGTATAACGAAGTATTAGTTGGTCAAAACGAAGAATTGGCTAAAACGGTTGAAAAAGGTTCTAAATTATCAGTTTTAAACACTAAAACTATTGCTTACAAAGTAAAAGGTTCTGGTAAACAAGTTGAAACAGATAAAGCAAGCCGTGCAGATGTTTTAAAAGTTAGTTTTACAATTGCTGAAAATTCAATTGCTAAATCTGGAGATAAAACGTATTATGTACAAGTTATCGATAGTAAAAACAATGTTTT
Source organism: Flavobacterium sp. LC2016-12 (assembly GCF_015351595.1). Lineage (GTDB taxonomy): Bacteria > Bacteroidota > Bacteroidia > Flavobacteriales > Flavobacteriaceae > Flavobacterium. The sequence continues at coordinate 49,619 of NZ_JADKPT010000018.1, forward strand.
AGGAGATAAAAAAACGGAAACGTTTGGAGATAACACTTTGACGTACAGTTTTAAAACTACTGTAAAATATGAAAATAAAACGGTTCAGGTTTCTGAAGACTTAATTGGTAAAGATTTCGAAAAAGGAACTTATTTTATCAATGTTTTTGATAATGATGAGTTAGTTTCTAAAACTAGTTTCTCTTTAAGATAATCTCCAGCGGGATACAATACCACTAAAATATTAAAGGTCTGTAATTTTTACAGACCTTTTTTTATTGTGCTATTTTTTTTGATTTAGTTTAGAATTTTCCCTTCCAGAAAGATGCTTTCGATTAAATTGCTGCCAAAAGCATATGGAATTTGGTAATAAGAAGAAATTGGTTTTGTCAGAATTAAATTGGCTTTTTTGCCTTTAGTAATACTTCCGTGGGTTTCAGAAAGTCCCATCGCGTATGCACCGTTTATAGTGGCTGCATTAATGGCTTCTTCAGGAGTCATTTTCATTTTAATACAAGCTGTTGCAACAACAAAATTCATATTTCCTGATGGAGTAGAGCCAGGGTTGAAATCTGTTGCTAAAGCAATAGGTAAACCTGCTTTTATTATTTCACGGGCAGGTGTGTACGGAATACTTAAAAAATAAGAACAAGACGGTAAAGCAACAGGCATTGTTTCAGTATTTTTTAAGGCTTCAATGTCTTCTGGGTTCATAATTTCGAGATGATCGACAGAAAGGGCTTTAAATTTGATTCCAGATTGTATTCCTCCAATTGAGTTGAATTGGTTCACATGAATTTTTGGCTTTAAGCCGAATTGAATTCCGGCTTCCATAATTTTTTCCATTTCTTCAACAGAAAAATAACCAGTTTCACAAAAAACATCAATATAATCCGCTAGTTTGTTTTGAGCGATTTCAGGAAGCATTTTTGTTATAATTTCATCAATATAACCTTGTTTATTTTCTTTATAGTGCAGAGGGAAAGCATGAGCGCCCAGAAAAGTAGCCTTTATAGCAATGGGATAATTTTCTGCCAGTTTTTTAATAACGCGCAGCATTTTTAATTCTCCTTCAACAGTAAGTCCGTAACCTGATTTTATCTCAACAGCTCCGGTTCCTAAATGCATAACTTCTTCTAATCGAAGTTTGGATTGCTCATAAATTTCTTCTTCAGAAGTTTCATTGAGTTTTTTGGCCGAGTTTAAAATTCCACCACCGCGATTGGCGATTTCTTCATAAGTAAAACCGTTTATTCTGTCGACAAATTCCTGTTCGCGATTTCCTGCATACACAATATGCGTATGACTGTCGCACCAGGTAGGTAAAATAATTCGGCCAGTTGCGTCTATAGTTTTATCAGCTTTAATTTCTGGAAGATTTTCCATTGATCCAAAATCTTCAATACGATTATCTTTTAAAATTAAAAAAGCATTTTTAATAGTTGGGAGAATTGCCATTTCGGCTCCGGAAACTTTGGAGAGTGTAGTTTCTCGAACCTGAAGTAATTCTTTTATGTTGGTAATAAGAGTAATCATTATATTGATTTAGTTATTTAAGTATTGCTGTAAAATACAAATTTCACAAATTATCACTAAACAATTCGTGAAATCTGTGAAATTCGTGTTTTTGGCTTTCTATTTAGCTTATTCTGATACTGTAATTTCAAACATTTTGCTCCAGTTTTTACCGGTTACGAAAATGGTTTTAGTTTTTGGATTGTAAGCAATTCCGTTTACAACATCACCAGAATCAATATCGGTCATTAATTTACGCAAACTTGACATGTTTAAAATTCCTTCGACAGCGCCATTTTTTGGATCTACGATAGCAATTGCATCTTTTTGAAATACATTCACATAAAATTTTCCGTTGATTAATTCTAATTCGTTTACTGCTTTTATTTTTGAAGTTCCTGAATAAACATTGATATAATCAACCATTTTTTGTGTTGCCGGGTCCATTTTCCAGATTTTCTCTGTACCGTCTGATTGATAAATAAATTTACCATCATTTGTCATTCCCCATCCTTCTATCTCTTTTTCGTAAGTAAAGGTTTTTTTAAGTTTTAAAGTATTAGCGTCATAAATAAAACCTGTTTTTTCCTGCCAAGTTAGCTGAAACAATTCGCCGTTGATAAAAGTAATTCCTTCGCCGAAATATTTTGGTTCAAGGTTTATTTGTTTAAAGGTTTTGCCTGTTTTATAATCGTATTTTCTTAAAAACGAATTTCCTTTTTCTCCGGTACTTTCATATAAAGTGTCTTTGTAGAATTCTAAACCTTCGGTAAAAGATTTTTTATCATGAGGATAGGTATTTACGATTTTAAAGCTTAATAATTTAGGTTCAACATTAGAAACGACCTCAATTCTTTTTGTTGCATCTGAAGAATCTCCATCAAAATAAACACTCGCTTTTAAATATTGATAACCTAATTTTTGATCTTTTAATTCAAATTTGAATTTTTCTGCACCTTTAGCACTTCCAACTTTTTTGTCGTTAACAAAGTAGGCAATGCTGTCAATTTCCTTTGCATTTGGATTTAAAACTGCGATCGAAACAGCTTCCTGAGGAAGAAAATGTGCTGGAAAAGCGGAATCATCAATAGTAAAAAAAGAATTTTCACTTTTATTTTTATCTCCACATCCAATTAATGTGATTCCTAATAAAATGACAGTTAGGAAGTTATATTTTTTCATAGTTAAAAATTTGAATAAGCCAATATACGACGATATTTTTATAGCAACAAAGCTCTTGCAAAAATATAAAAAGATTGTATATTTGCACCGGCAAGTCCTACACGACCAGCTCCTGCAGACTCCCCCAGGATGGGAACATAGCAAGGGTACGTGGTTGAGCGGTGCGATGTAGGTCGCTTGCCATTTTTTTATTTTTTAGATTTAATACAAAAGTAGTCTTCCTTCGGGAGGATTTTTTTATTTTTGGACCTTTCGTATAGTGAGAAGTTATATGTTAGAGGAAAAATGTTTTTAACTATTGCATTAATTTCTATCTATGATACATCACATTTCACTTATAACATTTAATATCTAACCAGCAAATGAGTAAAGTCGTTTTAATTACCGGAGGATCCTCAGGGATCGGAAAATCTATTGGAGAATTTTTACATAAAAAAGGTTTCGTTGTTTACGGAACAAGTAGAAATCCTGAAAAAGTTCTTAATTCTATTTTTCCATTATTGACTTTAGATGTTCGTAATACAGAATCGATTCAGTCTGCTGTTGCAAAGATTATTGAAGTTTCAGGACGATTAGATGTTGTAATTAATAATGCTGGTGTTGGAATTACGGGTCCGTTAGAGGAAATTCCGATGGAAGAAATTAAAAACAATTTCGAAACCAATTTTTTCGGTCCAATTGAAGTAATGAAAGCTGTTTTACCGCAAATGCGTGGGCAAAAATCGGGTTTGATTATTAATATAACCTCAATTGCGGGTTATATGGGATTACCGTACAGAAGCGTATATTCAGCTTCTAAAGGAGCTTTAGAGTTAATTACTGAAGCTTTAAGAATGGAAGTGAAGTCTTTTGGAATTGAAATTACAAACGTAGCGCCAGGCGATTTTGCTACAAATATTGCTTCAGGGCGTTATCATGCACCAGTTATTCAGGGTTCTGCTTATGAGAAAGTTTATGGAGACACTCTTGCAACGATGAATGAGCATGTTGATGCAGGAAGTAATCCTAATGAGATGGCTGAAGCTATTTTTAAAATTATGCAACAGAAAAATCCAAAAGTGCATTACAAAGTTGGTGTCTTTATGCAGAAATTTTCGATCGTGTTAAAACGTGCTCTTCCAGATAAAGTTTATGAAAAAATGTTAATGAACCACTATAAATTATAAAATTATTTAGCCCCAAAATGAAATACCTTTTATTGCTTGTTACTGTTGTTTTTTGTTCTTGCTCTCCAAAAATTAGAACTTCTGTTTCTGAAAAACATGAAAAATTAAATGAAATTGATAAAGTTGTCATTTTTAACGCTAAATCTGAACTTCCTTCAAACTATAGTAAAATTGGAACCACTAAAATCGGAGATACTGGTTTTACTACCACTTGTGATTTGAATACTGTCCTTGAAAAGGCAAAAATAGAAGCTCGTAAAAGTGGTGCTAATGCGTTATTAATTACTGAACATTTATATCCGAGTACATTTGGAAGTACTTGCCATCGAATTACTGCTGATTTGCTGAGGATTGAAAATACAGCCGTTTATAATCAGCCAATAATTACGAAAGATACTATTCAGCTAATTTCGAGTTCGAAAGTTGTTACAGCTAATGAGGTTGTTTATGGTCCGGGTTATGGATTTAAAACTTCAAAATTTTTAGTAACTGCTAATGTTGGACAAAGTTTTAGAGTTGCTTCTTCACCGGATGGCCTAAATTCTGAACAAAAAGAATATTTAAAAAAATTAAAATCGGGATTAAGTTATGATATAAGTGCTTATTATCTTAAAGAAGGCCGAACCGGATTTGGTTTGAAATATAATGTTTATAAATCTTCTGGAACTATTCATAATCAGCAAATTACTCTGGATAATGGGACAATTGTGACAGGTGATTTTAGTGATGATATTACGATTTCATTTATTGGACCTTCCTTTATATTGACAGAGGATGAACATGCGAGAGTTGGTGAAGCTAATTTAGAGTTAGCGCTTGGATATCTTTCGTATCAAAACAAATCTACTATTATTGGCAGCCCATTGAAAATAACGGGAGCAAATTTGGGTATGATTGGTGGAATGGGGTATCATTTTAGAATAACGCCTCATTTTTTACTAGGACCACAAGTTAATTTTGTTGGAGGAGTATTGAAAAAATTTAAGTACAAATATCCAGATGGTAGAACAGAAACTATTAAGCTTAAAGACGACGAATTTGAAAATTTATGGAGAATTGATTTGGCTATTGGTGCTAAGTTTAGATTCTAAGTTGTAATTTTGCAGCTGGGTTTGCGTGAGGGATAGAAGCTAATTACCGAAGTAGTGCGTATAGCCCGACCCTATTTGCAAAAGGCGCTCATAAGCGGTTTGTTGAGTGCGCCTTTTGCAAATAGGAGTCACGCCCAAATAATATTCAACACAATTATAAATATATAAATTATGAAATTTTTTATTGATACAGCTAATTTAGCGCAAATTAAAGAAGCACAAGTATTAGGTGTTTTAGATGGTGTAACAACTAATCCGTCATTAATGGCGAAGGAAGGTATTACTGGAAAAAACAACATTTTGAAGCATTATGTTGATATCTGTAATCTTGTAGAAGGTGATGTAAGTGCTGAAGTAAATGCGTTGGATTATGATGGAATGATTAAAGAAGGTGAAGAATTAGCTGAATTGCATGACCAAATCGTAGTGAAATTACCTATGACTAAAGAAGGTGTAATGGCTGCAAAATATTTTTCAGATAAAGGAATTAAAACAAACGTGACACTTGTATTCTCTGCTGGACAAGCTTTATTAGCTGCAAAAGCGGGAGCAACTTATGTTTCTCCTTTTATTGGTCGTTTAGATGATATTTCTACAGATGGTTTAAATTTAATCGAAGAGATTAGATTGATTTATGATAATTACGGATACGAAACTCAAATTTTGGCTGCTTCAGTACGTCATACAATGCATATTGTAAACTGTGCTAAAATTGGTGCAGATGTTATGACAGGTCCGCTTTCAGCAATTTACGGATTGTTGAAACACCCGTTAACTGATATTGGTTTAGCTCAGTTTGTTGCTGATTTCGAAAAAGGAAATAAGTAATACGATTTAAACATTACATAGAATCGCCATCTTTCTTGTGAAAGGTGGCGATTTTTTTTATATTTTTATTCTTAAAAATAACCTACATATGAAAAAAGTACTAGTAATGTTTTTGTTTTTAGTAGCTGGTTTGCAGGTAAATGCACAAGCGAGGGTTTTGAAATCAGTAAATGAGGCGGGTGATGTCGCCACTTTTGAATTAGACTGTACAGTAAAGTTTCAGACACTGGCAAAAGGGCTGAGATATAATATTACACGCCACGAGTTTAAAGGTCCGGAAATGAAAAACTCTTACCGTTTATTATTGGTAATGGATGGTTTTTACTCTAAAACGTTGAATAAGGAAATGACCATTTCGGCTGTTTTAAATGATGGAACTGTAATTGAGGCAAAAAAGACAATTGAAGATGATGGATTCTTTGATGGTGCCTGTACGTTGAAAATTAAAGAGCCTAAGGCGCTTTTAGAGGCTAATATAGCTAAAATTATTGTTCATGCTGATAAGGATGTGGTCTATACTTTATCAGAGCAAAATAAGGCAATTTTTAAAAAGAATTTGAGTAACATCATGACGGAAAAATAAAATACAATTCTTATTGTTTAAGCTAAAAAAATCCCAAATCTCAATTGGTAAAAATTGAAATTTGGGATTTTTTTTATTTTTTATTTTTAGGTTTTAGTGACCTCCGCCACCACCTTCAACATGATTAATTCCTTGTCTTTTTAATATTTTAGGACAGTAGAAACCGTAAAAGCCTAAGTATGCGAAACCAGTTAAAGGAACAATATACGAGAAATGTGTCCATGTGATTCCAAAAATACCTTCTGGACTTGTTAGATCTATATCACAGATACTTCCCTGTACTAAAGGAATAACTCCTCCACCAAGAATCATCATAATTAAGAATGAGGATGCTTTTCCAGTGTTTTTCCCTAAACCTGCAATCGCTAAATCGAAGATTGAAGGCCACATGATAGATAAGAATAAACCTCCAGAGATAAAGAAGAATTTAGCAATTGAAGGATCCGGGCAAACCAATCCAATCAACATCATTAATACACCTGATATACCGAAAAGCATTAAAGTTTTTCCGGCATTTTTACCTCCCACAAAACTTACAGCTATAAATAGTAAAATCCAGATTGGGTAGATATAAAACGAAGAAACGTCATGTCCGGCGAAAATATTTGCTCCAATGATTACCCCAAATGCGATAGCGGGAACAATGAACTTAAGAGCAGTATTTACAAGGTTTGATGTATCGAAAACGTTTACTCCACCATTCCAACGACCAATCATTAAACTTCCCCAATAAAGGGCAATAAATGGTGCAATGGCATCTTCTAAAACATTACCAAATTCAGCAGTATGAAGTAGAGCAGGTAAATTACTAATGATAGTTACCTCAGTTCCCACATAAATGAAGATACCCAACATTCCTAAATAAAGTTGTGGGTAGTCTAAAATGTTGAATTTTTCATGTGCTACTTTAACCACTTCTTCCTCTTCTTTTGCAGGATCTTCAATTTTAGAGAAGTTCATGAAAATAGCCACAGCTATAAAAGCAAGACCTAAGATGATAAATGGCAGTTTAATATCTTCTAATGAAAGTGAAGTTTTCTTGTCATCTCCCATTCCGAATAGAGCAATTCCTAATAAGATAGCTCCAATAGTTGTTCCGAAAGAGTTAATACCTCCTGCCAATGTTAAACGGTGTGCTCCTGTAGCAGGACTTCCCATTTTAATGGCTAAAGGATTAGCTACAATTTGTTGAATTGAAAATCCTAAACCAACGGTAAATAAGGCAGTTAAGAAGAAAGGGAAACTTTCCATTGTAGCAGCCGGAATGAATAAGAATGAACCAACAGCCGAAAGAAGTAAACCAGCTGAAAGTGTTCTTTTGTATCCGAATTTTTGTAAAACGTCTACTTTTAAAGAAACTAAAAAGAAGATTATTGATCCTACAAAGTAAGAAACGTAGAAAGCCCAAGCTACTAATTGTGATTGTACCTGAGATAAAGTAAATACTTTTTTAAATACCGGAATTAGGATATCGTTGGCAGATCCAACAAAACCCCAAAAGAAGAAGACGATTATCAATGAGATAAATTGCCCCCATTTGGTTTGCACATTTTCTGAACTCATAATTGTAATAAGGTTAATTTTTTAATTTATTGTTTTTTTGAAGACCGTAAATATATTTGTTAAGTATATCAAAAAAAAATAAAAAGGCACAAATAATGTTAAATTTAAACCAACAACATCATTTTTTCAACAATGTGTTAATTTTTACCTAGTTATAAAATGAGAAATGAAATGATATTTATTCAAGAATTTTAGTTTTTACATCTTTACTGTAGTTTCTTCCAATTGGAATAGTGTAGGATTGTATCTGTACACGGTTTCCTTCAATAGATTTAACCTTGTTTAGTGCAATAACGTAGGATTTATGGATTCTAAGAAAGCGATCTGCAGGCAATTCTTCAGATAATGAAGTTAATGATTTGTGGGTAATATAGGTTTTATCAGGAGTAACAACTTTTATATATTCCTTCATGCCTTCAACAAATAAAATCTCTTCAATATTAATTTTCATCATCTTTTTATCAACCTTAATAAAAATATGAGAATCACCTTTTGTGGTTTCTACTTTAATATTGTTTTTTAAATTAAATTCTGTTGTGATTTTATTAATGCACTTTATAAATCGTGGAAGTGGAATAGGTTTTACCAAATAATCTAAAACATCAAGATCATAACTTTCAGCAGCAAATTCTCTAAATGCTGTTGTGATAATTACTTTGGTTTTGTTTTCTATCAGGCTGATTAATTCAAAACCGGTCATCATTGGCATATTAATATCCAAAAATACCGCATCGACAGTTGTACTGTTTATAAAATCAAGCGCTTCAAGAGAATTATTGAATGTAGCAATAACCTCAAAATCAGTAAAATTATTAAAATAATTTTGCAAGACTTTGATAGCTAATGGCTCATCATCAACCAACACGCATTTAATCTTCATTTTGAATAGGTATTTGCAAACGGATTATATAGTAATTTAATTTTGTCGTTTGTTTTAAACTGAAATTATTTTTATAAATTAACTTCAGTCTCTTCTTAGTATTAGTTAACCCAATTCCGCCTTTTGAATTAAGATTTTGTGAAATTACAAAATTATTTAAGATTTCAAAATCTAACATTTTATTGTCGATAACTTTACAATTGATCTTAATTTTTAAGTTTGGATTGTTTAAAGCGCCGTGTTTAAAGGCATTTTCGACTAATGAAATGTATATAAGAGGCGGTACAACAATGTCTTCAATATTGGATTCTAGATTGATCGTAACTTCAACATTTTCAAAACGTAACTTTTCAATTTCTATATAATTTTGAATATAATCGATTTCTTTAATTAAAGGAACAAATTTGGTTCCCTTTACATCGTACAAAACGTATTCCATCAAATTCGATAATTTGATAATTACATCAGGAACCTTCGCCGAAGATTCTAAAGATAATGCGTATAGGTTATTTAAGGTGTTGAAAAAGAAATGCGGTTGAATCTGGTTTTCGAGATATTTTAATTTAATCTTAAACTGATTCTCGCGCAACGATCTGTTTCTTTCTCGCTCGCGTAACCAGGTTAAGGTAAGGTAAACAGAGGACGCCATTGCTAAGACATACAGCTCACCAATACAAACGGCTACAATGTGATTAATTTCAAAAGGGTGATATTCTCTATTGGCTTCTGGCCAGATATTTTCGGATATAATGTAATAGGTAAGCGCTGTCTTAAGTAAATAGATAGCAAAAAGACTTAGCAGTAATGAAAAGGTATAAGTAATATACTTCTGTTTTAGTACAAATCTCGGAACTAAAACAAAGAGATTAAAATATACTAAAGGAATATGCAGCGAGAACTCAACTAAATTCGATTTGAAAGAATAAGGGTAATCATTAAAGTACGCTCCCCATCTTAAAAAATTCAGAGTAAAGTAACTGCCCCAAAACCAGAAGTGATTTTGAAGTTTTATGTCAAAGTTTAATTTTTGAATTTCGTTCAATGTTCAATGTATTGATAAGGGATTAACTTTTTTTTAACTATTCTTAAATATAGTGCAACTTTAAACAATTAGTTGGTAAAACGCAATTCTTTTAAAGAAAAAAACAATAAAAACTTAAAAAGGCGTAATATTTTCATATGAAAACGTTTTCGAAAAACGCATTATTGATTGTTTTATGTCGTTTGTTTAAAAAATAAAGCTGTTTGTATAATTTATTTTTTTTAACAATACCTTAAGAATAATTTTACCTCATAACTAACAAAATAAATAAACATGAAAAAAATTTTCTTAATCTTTATGATTGTTTTTACGGCGCAAGTTTCTCTTGCTCAGGTAAAAAATGTTAAAGGTGTGATTACAGATTCTGATGGAATGCCCTTGCCTGGTGCATCCGTTGCTGTGCAAGGAGGTCAAAGAGGTACGACTACCGATTTTGACGGTGTGTACACAATTGAAGCGCAAAAAGGACAAACATTGGTTTTTAGCTATGTTGGTCTAGAGTCACAAACTTTAGTTGTAGGAGATAATACTACAATTAATGTGAAGATGAATCAAGCTACTTCAAATGCATTAAGCGAAGTTGTTGTAACTTCGTTAGGTATCAAAAAAACTAGAAAATCTTTGACTTATGCAGCTCAAGAGCTTAAAGGAGAAGAGTTGACTCGTGTAAAAGATGCCAACCTTATTAACACTGTTGCAGGTAAAATTGCTGGTGTTGCTGTAACAAAAGCTGCATCTGGATCAGGAGGTTCTACAAAAGTTGTAATTCGTGGTAATTCATCTTTCGTAAACAACCAGCCTTTATATGTAATTGATGGTATTCCTTTGTACAATCAAGGTAGTGGACAACCAAATGGAACTTTCGGAGATTTAGCAGGAGGTAACCGTGATGGTGGTGATGTTGTTTCATTAATTAATCCTGATGATTATGATGGAATGACTGTGCTTAAAGGTGCTGCGGCTTCTGTATTATATGGTAGCCAAGGAGCTAATGGTGTAATCTTGCTTACATCTAAAAAAGCAAAAGCTGGAGTTGAGTCTTTCAATGTAAACTCTGTTACTACATTTGATAGTGCTGCTTACTTGCCAGAATTCCAATCAGATTATACTTCGAATGATGGAGATCCAAGAAGCTGGGGTGCTAAACAAAAAGTTGAAGGAGATATCAAAGATTTCTTTAACACAGGAACAACTCAAATTACTTCTATGGCATTCTCAAAAGCTACTGAAGGAAACTCAACTAGTTTAACTTATGCTAATACAAATGCTTCAGGAATTGTTCCTGGAAATCATTTAAAGAAAAACAACTTCGGAGTTCGTCAAACTGGTAAATTTTTCAATGACAAGTTAAGTGTTGCAGTAACGGGGAATTATGTTGCTCAAACAATTAACAACAGACCAACAAATGGTTTATACTTCAATCCAATTGCTGGTGTTTTTTCTCATCCAAGAGCTTTCAGTTTGAATGATTTAAAAACTTATGAGATTTTTGATCCAGTTAGAAATATGATGGTTCAAAATTACCCAGGTTTTGCTACAGTAAGCGAAAACAATGAAAATCCATATTGGCAGATTAACAAGCAAAAATCGGTTGATACAAATAATTTTTTTAACGGAGCTATTGCTTTAGATTATAAAATTGCTGAATGGTTTCATTTGACTTCAAGATATAGCTATAACAGAAGTGAAAGTAACTTCCAAAAAGAAATGTATGCTACTTCTGCAACTTCATTGGTTCATCCAACAGGAAGATACATTAATGCTAATTTGATTGGAACTCAAAATTATGCTGATATTTTAGCTTTATTTAATACAAAAATTAATGATAACTTTTCATTTAATGGTACAGTTGGAGCAAGTATTAATAATTCTAAAACTACTGGTTTAACTGTTGATTCAGGAATTGGTGGAGGTTTAAATTATGCTAATATTTTTACTTTAGGTAACTTTGTTAGTAATAATGGTAACGTACAATCAGGTGCTGAAAGAGAAGTACAATCTCTATTTGCTGCTACAACTTTTGGATACAAAGATTATTTGTTCTTAGATCTTGCTGCAAGAAATGACTGGTCTTCTACTTTAGTTAATACAGATGATCCAAGTTTCTTTTATCCATCGATAGGTCTTACAGGTATCCTTAGTGATATGTTTGCAATGCCAGAAGTTATCAGCTTTGGAAAAGTTCGCGCTACTTATGCGCAAGTTGGTAATGATATTTCTGCATTCATTACAAGCCCTACTGCCACTATAGTTGCAGGAAGTATTGTAAATCCACCTGTTGGACCAATGCCAGGAACTACATTAAAACCCGAATTAAAATCAGAGGTTGAGTTAGGTACAGAATGGAGAATGTTTAATAATAGATTAGGATTTGAACTTTCTTACTATGATTCAAAAACTAAAAATCAGTTTCTTCAAGTTGCTGCTCCCTCTACAAACCCTAATGGTTATACTAATTATGCAATTAATGCGGGTAGTATTTCTAATAAAGGTTTTGAGGTTGTATTATATGCTGATGTTGTTAAAGGCGAAAAATTCAATTGGGAATCTAGAATTAATTACTCACAAAATAAGAGTAGAGTAAACGATATTCCTTCAGCAGAAGGCTCAAATGGAAGAATTGTTATTACTGACCCAGGATCTAACAGCTACAGATACTCATTAATTGAAGGAAGGCCTTTTGGAGTAATTGAAGGTAAAAATCTTAAAAAAGATGATCAAGGACGAATCTTGATTAATGATGACAATACAATTCAAAGGACAGATTGGGAAGAAGTTGGTAATGCAAATCCTGATTTTATGTTAGGTTTCTCTAATACATTCAAATTGGGATCATTTACAGCAAATATCTTACTTGATGGACGTTTTGGAGGTGAAGTTTTAAGCTTAACTCAAGCTATCAATGATTACAATGGTGTTTCTAAAGCAACTGGTGATGCAAGAAATGCTGGGGGAGTAAAAATCAATGGTGTAAAAGCAAGCGATGGTTCTGCAGTAACTACTATGGATGCTTTAAATTATTACAGCACAGTAGGAGGTAGAAACGGAGCTTCAGGTGAGTATGTTTATGATGCTACTAATGTAAGTGTTAGAGAAGTTTCTATTGGTTATACTTTCAAAAAAGACAAATTGCCATTTGTACAGTCAGCCAGTATATCTTTAATTGCTAGAAACTTATTCTTCATATATAAAGATGCACCATTCGATCCAAACGTTGCTTTAAGCACAGGTGAAGGTTTACAAGGTGTTGATGTGTTCGGTTTGCCTTCAACAAGAAGTATTGGTCTTAATTTAAACTTAACATTCTAATCTTACAATCATGACAATAAATAAATTTAAAAGAACAGCAATATGCTTCTCTTTACTTGCAGCGTTCAGTTGTACAGATAATTTTGAGGAGATCAACACTAACCCTGAAGGGGCTAGTACAGCACAATTAGAGCAAGATTTTAATAATATTAAAAGTTTGTTTAAACCAGCATTTAGTAGATTATACATTTCTGATATTACTTGGCAATATCAGATTCAGCAGAGTTTGCAGGCAGATGCATGGTCTGGTTATATGATTACTCCAGTTCCTTTTGGAAATGAAAATAACTATGATTATGCTTTAAATCCAGGATGGAATGGTTTTGCTTGGGATACAGCTTATGTCGATATTATTGCAAATCTTTTCAAAGTTGAACAAAGAGCTAAAGGTAAATTTGACCAATTTTATGCATGGTCGTTGATTATCAAAGTGGCACAAATGCAAAGAATTACTGATATGTACGGTCCTGCTGTGTACTCTAAATATGGTGCAGATGGCACAGTTACTTATGATTCTCAAAAAGATATTTATAGTCAAATGTTTAAAGATTTAGATTTTGCAGTTGCCGAATTGACAAAAAGAATCAACGCAAACGAAGCTTCAACTTTTACAGGGACAGATCTATCTCTTTACAACGGAAATTACACACAATGGGTTAAGTATGCTAACTCACTTCGTTTAAGAATGGCTATGCGCATTGTTAAAGCAGATCCTGCATTAGCAAAAACTGAAGCAGAAAAAGCGGTAAGTAATTCAATTGGTGTTTTCAAAGTAAATGCTGATGTCATGAAAGTTAAATCTCCTGTTGATCTTAACGTAATTGACGTAATGAGCCATGTTTGGGTTGGTTTAGCTATGGGGGCTGACATGCAGTCAATTTTAGAAGGTTATGGAGATCCACGTCTTGCTAAATACTGGAATACTTCAGATCAAGTTCCTGGGGAATATGCTTCAGTAAGAACAGGTGTAACTTATCCTTCAGGAACAACTTATGCAAAATTCTCGCAAACAGGTCCAAGAACGAAAACTGGTGAAGTTACATGGATGTCAACTGCGGAAGTTTATTTCTTAAGAGCAGAAGGAGCTTTAAGAGGATGGAACATGGGCGGAACTGGTAAAGATTTGTACGAGGCTGGTATCAAAGCATCTTTTGATCAAAATGGTGTTGAAGGTGCGGCTGCTTATGCTGCAGATAATACTAAAAAAGCAGCTGATTATGTAGATCCATTATTCCCAGCTAATAATACTCCTGCGGTTTCTAAAGTTACAGTAGCGTGGGGTGCTGATAATGAAACTAATCTTGAAAAAATCATAACTCAAAAATGGATTGCTACTTATCCTGACGGACAAGAAGCTTGGTCTGAGTTTAGAAGAACAGGTTATCCAAAATTATTCAGAATCGCAAATAATAAAAGTGGAGGTGTAATTAGTACTGAACTTGGAGTTAGAAGACTTCCTTTTGCTCAATCTGAAGCTGCAAACAACCCTAAAGGTGTTGAATCTGGTGTAGCTGTTTTAGGTGGGCCAGACAACGGAGCAACAAGACTTTGGTGGGATGTTAACAAAGCAAACTTCTAAAACATAAAGATTAAAAGAATTTAAGTTTGGTTGGTAAATGGTATAAGCAGCGAAAGTTGTTTATACCATTTCAAAAACCAAAATTGTAAATACAAAAAAAGAAAAAAATGAAAAGTGCTTTAGAAATCAAACCTGATATTAGCTATAAAAGTGCTGGAAAATTTGAAGAAACTCGATTTGAAAAAATTCATAATGAGATCTTTAAAAGTTCTGCAGAAGCTTCAGTAATTGTGGCGCAGGAAATCGCTCAGTTAATCAGATCTAAACAAGAAAAGAATAAATCTTGTGTATTAGGTTTAGCAACAGGTTCTTCTCCTATTAAGGTATACGCGGAATTAGTTAGAATGCACAAAGAAGAAGGTCTGAGTTTTAGCAACGTGATCACTTTTAATCTGGATGAATACTATCCAATGACAAAAGAGAACAATCAGAGCTATCACTATTTCATGCATCAGCATCTTTTTAATCACATTGATATTAAACCTGAAAACGTAAATATCCCTGACGGTACCGTATCTATTGATGAATTAAATCAATACTGTATCGATTATGAAATGAATATTAAACAAGCAGGAGGACTTGATTTTCAATTATTAGGTATCGGACGTACAGGTCACGTAGGTTTCAACGAACCAGGATCACACATCAATTCTGGTACAAGAATTATTACACTTGATCACATAACAAGAGTAGATGCTTCATCTGATTTTAATGGTATTGATAATGTTCCAAAAAGAGCAATTACCATGGGAGTTTCTACCATAATGAGATCTAAAAGAATTGTATTAATGGCTTGGGGACAAAACAAAGCCGATATCATCAAAAGAACTATTCAAGGTGATATCAGTTCTGAAGTTCCTGCTACATTTTTACAAAATCATCCAAATGCGACTTTCGTATTGGATCAGTCCGCAGCTTCAGAATTAACCCGTTTCAAAACGCCTTGGTTAGTTGGGGAATGCATCTGGACACAAGAATTAAAAAGCAAAGCGATTGTTTGGTTATGCCAAAAAACAAAACAATCTATTTTAAAATTAACAGACAGAGATTACAACAATAATGGAATGTCTGATCTTTTGGCGCAAGAAGGTTCTGCTTATGATTTGAACATTAATATGTTCAATGTATTGCAGCATACGATCACGGGATGGCCAGGTGGAAAACCGAATACAGACGATTCTCATCGTCCTGAAAGAGCTAATCCTGCAAAAAAACGAGTGATTCTTTTTAGTCCGCATCCAGACGATGATGTGATTTCTATGGGAGGAACTTTTTCAAAATTGATAAAACAAGGACATGATGTACACGTAGTATATCAAACCTCTGGAAATATAGCAGTTACTGATGACGAGGCTCTGAAATTTGCCGAAGTAGCCAAAGATTTTATAGGTGAAGCTGGTAGTGGAATAAACTTCAAATCGGTAATTGAATTCTTAAATAGTAAATCAGAGAATCAAATTGATTCCTTGGAAGTTCGAAAATTAAAAGGACTTATCAGAAGAAGAGAATCTTACGCAGCGACAAGATACATCGGCTTAAAAGATGAAAACACACATTTCCTTGATCTTCCATTTTACGAAACAGGACAGGTAAAGAAAAACCCGTTAGGCCCTGAAGATATTGAAATTGTCAAAGATATTATCGCAAAAATAAAACCACATCAGGTATTTGCTGCAGGTGATTTGGCTGATCCGCACGGAACGCATGAAGTTTGTCTTAATGCAATTTTCGCAGCAATGGCCGCCCTGAAGCCAGAAAAATACATGGATGATTGCTGGTTATGGTTGTACAGAGGAGCATGGCATGAATGGGATATTCACGAAATTGATATGGCCGTTCCGCTTTCTCCATCAGAAGTATTATTGAAGCGTCATGCCATTTTATATCACCAGTCTCAAAAAGACAGAGTTATGTTTCAAGGAAACGATTCCAGAGAATTTTGGGTTAGGGCAGAAGATCGTAACAAAAATACCGCAATTCTATATGATGAATTAGGTTTGGCAGAATACGAAGCAATCGAAGCCTTCAAACGTTTTGATTACTAAAATTAGTTTAAGATTCGGTTAACGAATCAAATTTCAAAATTCAGATTGATTTTATAACGAAAGTGAGGTTCAATAGAAGTCATTCTGAGTTTTGTTTCTTTTATCTATTATTATGTTATCTCCGGATAGCATCTTTCAAACACAATAAAATGAAATATTTATTAGTCCTACTATTAGCGGGTTTAACTTCTAGTGCTCAAATTCAGAAAGAGCAACTAAATCTTATGCCGTGGCCTCAAAGTGTTGTTTTAAACGATGGTAATTTTACTTTAACTAAAAATTTTAAAGTAAATGTTACAGGTAATCCGAATCCAAGAATTTTTGGAGGCGTTACCCGTTTTTTAAGACGATTAGATGGTAGAGCTGGTATTTTTTTCGAGCAGGGTTTTATTACAAAGTTAAATGAAGTTCCAACAGCAGAACTTCAGATAAACTGTACTAAAAGCGGAAAAATTGGATTGTATGAAGACGAAAGTTATCATTTGGATATCAAACAAAATAAAATTACAATCAATGCAACAAGCGATTTAGGAGCTTTACATGGTCTTGAGACGTTATTGCAAATGTTGCAAAATAATAATGCTTCATTTTATTTTCCAAACGCACAAATTTTAGATTTTCCAAGGTTTACGTGGAGGGGTTTAATGATTGATGCGTCGAGACATTTTCAGCCGGTAGATGTTATCAAAAGAAATATCGATGGATTGGCCGCAATGAAAATGAATGTTTTTCACTGGCATTTAGTTGATGATCAAGGTTGGAGAATAGAAATGAAAAAACATCCGAAACTGATTGAATTAGCTTCAGATGGAATGTATTATACACAAGAGGAAATTAAAAATATCGTAAAATATGCTGATGAGCGTGGTATTTTAATTGTTCCGGAAATTGATGTTCCTGGTCACGGATCGGCAATACTTACAGCTTACCCGGAAATTGGTAGCAAAGTGATTACGCTGACTGGTGGAACTTCAGAAAAAAATATTCAGGGAACCGCTATTGCGACCTATGGAGTTGAAAGAAATGCTGGTATTTTTTCGCCAACATTAGATCCTTCAAACCCTAAAACATATCAATTATTAAGTGAACTTTTTGATGAAGTTTGCCCGTTGTTTCCTGGTGCTTACTTCCATATTGGTGGAGATGAAAACGAAGGGAAAGACTGGAATGCAAATCCGAAAATTCAAGCTTTCAAAAAGAAAAATAACCTAACGACTAATCACGAATTGCAAACTTATTTTACCATGCAATTAGTGCCGATGCTTAAAAAGCATGGAAAACAGTTAATGGGTTGGGAAGAAATTTTGACAAAAAACATGTCAAAAGAAGCTATTATCCATTCATGGAGAGGACCTAATGAAGGCGTTGTTGCTGGTCAATCATTAGTTGATGCAGTAAAAAAAGGTTACAAAACAGTATTGTCAAATGGATTTTATATTGATTTGATGTATCCTGTTGAAAGTCATTATCTGAATGATCCAATGCCAAAAGGAGCTGATTTATCTACAGAAGAAAAAGCAAGGATTCTAGGAGGAGAAGCAACAATGTGGACAGAACTCGCCTCAGCTACGACTATAGATTCGAGAGTGTGGCCAAGAACGGCCGCAATTGCAGAAAGACTTTGGTCAGCAGAAAATATTACAGATGTTGAAAATATGCGTAAACGTCTTGATGTAGTTTCGTTTCGATTGGAAGAATTAGGATTGACGCATATTCGAAATAAAGAGGTAATCTTAAGAAATGTTGCAAACAATCAAAATACAAAAGCACTAGATGAATTTACAAATGTTTGCGAGCCATTAAAAGGATATAAACGTAATAAAGGTGGAACAGAATATCAAATGTATTCTCCCTTAACATTATTTGCAGATGCTTGTACACCAGATGCTAAAGACTCTTTGGCTTTTGATGCAGCAGTTGCTCAGTATTTGGCAAATAAAACCCCTGAGAATAAAGCAAACGTAGCCGCATTTTTCAATAAATGGATTGCGATGAATAAAGGATTAATTGAGCTGAGTTCCACTGCGCCATTAGTACAGCCAATTTTGCCTTTGTCTAAAAAGTTAAGTGAAGCATCACAGGAGTTATTACTTGTTCTGGATAGTAAATCAACATTAAAAAGTGATGATTTGAAAAGTTTGATAGAACAATGTAATAGCAAAGATCACGCAGATGTTGAGCTATCAGTATATGAAAGTCTTAAAAAATTAATTTAAAGTTTGGTTTGAATTAGTACGTTGTAGTTAGCATTATTTAGTAATTATTTATCTCTACCGGAATTTCTGGTAGAGATATTTATAAGCTGATGAGAATAATTTCAATTTTTTCAAATTATACAGGTCAATAAAAATCTTAAAATAACCATTAAAAAAGAGTAATAACATTTAAAACCAAATAAGAGAATAAAACAAAACATGACAAAAAATAGAATTTCAGATTGATGAATCCCCAAGTTTATCTTCTTGTATTTAATACTAATTTTTAAAAAATTATATCTAAATATCAATCAATACTATTGGCTAATGATTATGGTAGAATCGGTAATAGTAATATTTATTTATAGAAGTAATATGAATTAATTCCACCTGACTGCAATCTCTCCAAGTTGCAGTTGGCTGAAAACCCCGGTTATTGTTTTTTTATGTGCTGCATTGTGGCATGTATAATAGGGTAACCGGAATATTTATTTTCTATTAACCAATATTTATTAATTATGAAACATTATTACAGATTGCTTTTTTTGTTACTGTTTCCCTTACTAGCGTTAGCTCAACCAGCTCACGGAAAAAAGGTAGTAGGGTATTATGCGCAATGGTCTATCTATGCCCGGGATTTCAATATTCCGAAGATCGACGGAAGTAAATTGACGCATTTAAATTATTCTTTTTATGGGACAACTTATGATCCTGCCCATCCGGAGAATACAAAGTTATTATGTTTAGATTCGTATGCTGATTTTGAGCATATGGAAGGTGGAATCCCATGGGATGCTCCGGTAAAAGGAAACTTTTATGATTTGAAAAAATTAAAAGAAAAGTATCCGCATCTTAAAATCTTAATTTCTGTTGGAGGATGGACTAAAGGTCAGGATCTTTCTCCAATTGCTGCAAGTCCGGTAGCAAGAGCTGCATTAGCTGCAGACATGGCAAACTTCATTGTAACGTATCCATTTATAGATGGATTCGACATTGACTGGGAATATCCACTTTCCGGAGGTACAGATGGAACTGAAGTTCTTAATGGTGCGCCGGTGCCTCCACAAAAGTACAGCCCGGATGACAACAAAAACTTAGTTTATTTATTGAAAGCAATGCGTCAGGCAATGCCAAATAAATTGGTTACAATCGCAGCCGGAAATAATGTTCGAAATGTATCTAAACAATATTTAGGACCAAACACCAGAGCACAATACGGAATGACAGAAGACATTTCGACTTATTGTGATTATATTACTTATTTTGGATATGATTTTGGAGGAAACTGGTTTGATAAAACCTGCTATAATGCTCCTTTATATTCAAGCGGAAATTCAAATGATCCATTATACAATGCAACTCAATCTGAATCATTAGATGAATTGACAAATCAATATTTGAACGTTGTTGGTTTTCCTGCGAACAAACTAATAATGGGATTACCTTTCTATGGGAAAAAATTCGACAATGTTGCGAATAATGGAACCAATCCAAACTTACCCGGATTATTCGTTTCTGCACCGAGATATATTGTCTCAGGGTGTACAAACCCGCAAAATCCTGTTGGAACGTGGGACGGACCTGCTGCCTGTGAAAAATCAGGAAGTATTGAGATTTGTGATTTAGTTGGAAATCCTGTAACCAATTCACATCCTTATTTAGACCCAAATACGATGTTAGTTACGCCAACTGCGGCAGCTGCAGGATGGGTACGATATTTCGATAATACGACTAAAGTTCCTTATTTATACAATGCTACTTTAAAACAGTTTATCTCTTATGAAGATAAACAGTCGATGGATTTAAAAGTGCAATATATTAAATCAAGAAATCTTGCCGGTGGTATGGTTTGGGAATTATCTCAGGATACCAGAGGTTCTATCCAGAATGCATTATTAAACCAGGTTGATACTTCTTTCGGAAGCATCGTTGCCGGATCAGTAAGTATTGCCGGTTCAGTAAAAAACGGATCAGCTTTAGTACCAGATGTAACAGTAGAATTGCGTGATGCAAGTAATGCAGTATTACAAACAGTAATTTCTACAGCAGGAAATTTCACATTCAACAATTTACCTTCTGGACAGACTTATAAATTAACGGCGCTAAAAGCGACTTATACTTTTACACCAGTAACTTTAACGAATGTTACGGTTAACCAAACCGCCGTTGTAATTAACGGAACTCAGCCTTTATACACCGTTAGCGGAACTGTTCTTGACGGAGCAACCCCAGTAGCAGGAGTTACAGTTTCTGCAACTTCAGGAGCTACAGTTTTAACTGCAGTTTCAAATGCAAGTGGCGTTTACAGTATTGCAGGCTTAACAGCAGGACTTAGTTTTACTGTAACCGCAGCAAAAACAGGGTTCTCTTATACGCCAACTTCTACGGTTTACAATGCAATCGATGCCAATAAAACATTGAATTTTGTTCAGGGTGCCCCAATTGTATATTATACGGTAAGCGGAACTATTTTGAATAATACAACGCCAGTTTCAGGAGTTACAGTTACGGCAACTTCAACAGGAGGAACTTTCACAGCAACTACAAACGGAAGCGGAGTATATTCAATCGCTAATTTGCCATCAGGCGGAAATTATACTGTAACGGCTGCTTTAGCAGGTCAAACATATACACCGGCTTCAACAGTTTATACTAATTTAACAGCCAATAAAACATTGAATTTTTCTCAGGATGTTATTGTAGTTGGTGCCAGTAAAATTAGCGGAACAGTTAAAAATGGAACCGCTGTAGTATCTGGTGCAAAAGTTGAGTTGATTTTGCCGTGGACAGATAACACACATCCGTATGTAAGCAAAATAGCCGTGACAGATGCTCAGGGAAAATATAGTTTTGACAATGCTATTTTAGCAGGATACACAACAGTTTCAAGTTTAAAATTAAACACTTGGGAAAATGGAGAGGTTGTTTATTTACCAAACAATTTAGCAAACTTCCCTGTTCCTGCAAACCCAACGGTTTATGATTTTAATACAGGTGTTGTTACGCCAGTATATTATACCGTAAGCGGAACAGTTCTTAATGGTTCAACTCCAATTTCAGGTGCTACGATTTCAGCTGTGACAGGAACGACAACATTAACAGCAATTTCAGATGCTTCTGGAAATTATAGTGTGGCTAATTTGGTTTCGGGATCAAATTATACTGTTACTATTGCTAAAACAGGATTGACATTTACTCCGGCTTCGACGGTCTATAATGCAATTAGTTCTAATAAAACATTGAATTTTACTCAATCAATTGTTAACCCGGTTTATTATACAGTTAGTGGAACAGTATTAAACGGAGCAACGCCAGTTTCTGGAGCTACGATTTCTGCTGTGACAGGAACAACAACTTTAACAGCAACTTCAGATGCTTCTGGAAATTATAGTGTGGCTAATTTAGTTTCAGGATCAAATTACACTGTAACTATTGCAAAAACAGGGTTAACATTCACGCCGGCATCAACCGTTTATAGCGCTATCAGCTCTAATAAAACGTTGAATTTTACGCAAGTTGTAAATCCGGTTTATTACACTGTTAGCGGAACAACTAAAAACGGAACTACAGCAGTTTCAGGAGTAATCGTTTCTGCTGTGACGGGAACAACAACTTTAACAGCAACTTCTGATGCTGCAGGGAATTATAGTGTTGCCAATTTAGTTGCAGGTTCAGATTATACAGTAACAGCTGCGAAAACAGGTTTAAGTTTTAGTCCGGCTTCAACAGTTTATCCTGCAATTAATGCAAATAAAACATTGAACTTCACGCAAAATGTTACCAGCGGTAATTTAATCAGCGGAACTGTAAAAAGCGGTTCAACTCCGGTTGCAGGCGCTAAAGTAGAATTAATTTTACCATGGACTGATAGCACACACGGATATGCAAGTTATATTGCAACGACAGATGCTTCAGGAAATTTCAGCTATGCTAATTCAATTTTATCTGGTTATTCAATTATTACAAGTTTAAAATTGAATGCCTGGGAAAATAACAGTGTTGTTTATTCTCCAACGAATTTGGCCAATTTTGCTGTACCAACAACGCCTCAGGTTTACAACTTTAATTCAAATTCAGTTGCGCCTCAGGTTACTATAACAAGTCCTTCATTAGCAACGGTTGCAATTGCTCCGGGAACTGCAATTCAGTTAAAAGCAAACGCAAGTTTAACTTTTGCAGATCCAACCGTAACGATTTCTTCTGTTGTATTTAATATCAACGGGCAAAATATTACGGGGACACTTTCTACAGGAACAGAATATGTAGCAAGTTGGACACCAGTTGCGGCTGATTTCAATAAAAATTATACTTTAAAAGCAACTGCAACAGCTTCAAATAGTATTACTGCAGAGAATACTCGTGCATTTTATTTACAATGTTCAGGTACTTCTTGTCCAAATCAATTACCGGAAATTGCATGGGTTGCACCTGCAGCAACATCTATTAATCAGGCTTCAGGATTTCAGGCGGTACCGGTTAGTGTAAATGTTACAGATGCTGATGGAACAATTTCTACAGTTTCAATCAGTATTGACGGAACTTCTTTTGCAATGACAAAAGGAACCGGAAATGCTTATAATTACACTTTTACACCAAATGCATTCAAAACGTATGCAATTGTGGTAACAGCGACAGATAATTCTGGTGGAGTAAAAACATTCAACCAGTCAGTAAGTATTATTAGTTCTTCTTTCAATCCGTTACCGGCAAAAGTAATTGTGGGTTATGCTCACGGATGGGATAATGCCAGTGCGCCATTCTTATACTTCAACCAAATGGGAGATAAGAAATTTAATGTTGTTGTTTATTCATTTATCGAAACTTTAAACAGAGACGGTTACACGCCAATCCTGGTTGTAAACGAACCGAGATACATGACAAATGGTGTTTTCAATCCGCAGTTATTAAAGAATGATATTAAATTCTTAAGAGACAAAGGAATCCCGGTTATTGTTTCTATCGGAGGACAGAATGGTCACGTAGAATTGCAAACAGTTGCTCAGAAAAACACTTTCGTGAATGGTTTAAAAGCAATTGTAGATCAATATAATTTTGATGGAGTTGATATTGACTTCGAAGGCGGATCAATGAATTTTGGAGCAGGAGCTTTAAAAGATTTCTCTTATTTAGCGATTTCGGCTTATCCAAAATTGAAAAACATTGTAGATGCATTTAAAGAATTAAAAGCCAGTTACGGAAGCGGATTTATCTTAACATCTGCACCAGAAACGTTCTACGTTCAGGTTGGATATTCTGTTTATTCTGATGGAGCAGGTTCATTCTTACCGGTAATTCACAACTTGCGTAACGAACTGGATCTATTAATGGTGCAACTGTACAACACAGGATCTATAACAGCTCTGGATAATGTAGCATATTCACAAGCAACACCAGACTTTTTAGTTTCAATGTCAGATATGTTGATGAAAGGATTCAATGTAGCTTCTACAGGTTTCTATTTCCCTCCATTACCAGCTTCTAAAATCGTAATCGCAATTCCGGCGTGTGCTCCGGCAGCTCCGGCAGGAGGTTATTTAACTCCGGAAAAAGGAATTCAGGCATTTAATTATTTAAGATACGGAACTACATTCTCTGGAAGAGCCTATACCTTAAAAGGTGGTCCTTACCCAGACATGAGAGGAGTAATGACGTGGTCAATTAACTGGGATGCTTCATGCGGAACAGGATATGAATTCTCGAATGCTTACGCAGCCTATTTTGCATCAGCGGCTAAAACATTGGCTCTGGATAAAATTGAAGCAAAAGGAAGCACGATCCCTTATTTTAAAAATGATGCTTTATCGGTTACTAATGAAACAGAAGAAATTGCTCAGGTAGATGTATTTAATACTATCGGACAATCATTGGTAAGTTACAAAAACATTCAAAACAATAAAGAAGTTCTGCTTCAAAATCAAAGTTTTACTACGAAACAATTATTCATCGTTGTGGTAACAGATAAGGCAGGAAATAGAAAATCATTCAAAGTAATGAACTTTTTAAATTAGTTATTATGAATGAAAATTTAGAAATAAAAAATTGGGACGGTTAAAATTGAGTTTGGTTATTTATTTTTTAATCTGGTTTTTATTTCAAATAAATGCGACGAATTTAAGTGATTTGTTATTTGGTTTTCACTTAGAGGAGCGTATTATAGACCCGGCAATTTATTGCCGGGTTTTTTTATTTTTAATGTGAGATGTAAAATGTAAAATGCGATTCGTTAGAAAAATTGGGATTTTAGTGTTTTTCAGGAGCTGTTTCCGGCTATCCGCTTGTATCTTTTCCTGGCTAAAGGAGCCAGAAAAAGGATACCGCTTCTATCCGGGCTAGGGCACTCGTTTTCATAAGAAAGTTTATTTGATGAAATCTGTAAAAATCCGCATCATTTGCGTTCCATTTAAGAGAAACAAAATACGCAGAAAGCTTTGCGAACATTGCTTAAATCTTTTGCGTTTTTTGCGGTAAAAATCATCAGCATCTACATTTCTAAAACAAAAAGAATTTATTTTTTACTTTTTAAGCTCTTTGTAATCCATTTATCAACCAGAATTTTTCGTTCAACATATTCAGATTCCTTTTTACGTTTAACCAAATCGATATAAGTGACATAGAAATTTTTGACATCTGCTGAAACTTTAAAATTTTTAAAATCATCAAAATCTTCATCAGATCTGTTAATGTAAAAGTCACATAACTCAAATGTTGT
The DNA here is from genome assembly GCF_015351595.1 of Flavobacterium sp. LC2016-12. Lineage (GTDB taxonomy): Bacteria > Bacteroidota > Bacteroidia > Flavobacteriales > Flavobacteriaceae > Flavobacterium. The sequence goes on from NZ_JADKPT010000018.1 coordinate 75,285, forward strand.
TACTTTATAAAAAGGCTCAAACTCTGTTGGTTTTTCTGTTATTTCAAAATAAATTATTTTATTATCACAATCGAAGCCATTAATTTGAGTGATTTGCTCTTTTCGTTTTTCAAAAAAATCAAGAATTTCTTTTTCCTTTTCGCTGTATTCAAATTGATACGGTATAAACTGATGATTTTCGGTTTCAAAATCTTTAGGATGATTTCGTTTGTTTGTAGGCTGAATTTCTATTCCATTTTTACCAACAAAACCATAAGTTCCTCCAACCAAAGGGGGATGTTCATCATCTTTTGATCGGTCAAAATAACAGCCATTGCAAAAGTGAGCAAATCCAAAGTCTATTGGCGACATCCAGTCGTATTTAGCCGGGATAATTTTTTCACCTAGATAGTTATATAAACCAACTTTTTTATTTTCGCTGTACCGAATAAAACCTTCTTGAAAATAATCAGGTCCTTCGCCAGTCGAATAAGGGTCAAATAAAAAATTACCTTTTCGGTCGTAATATTCCGCGAAACGCATACAAAAAACCATATCTTTTATTTCCTGTCCATTAAAAGATGAATCTGCGTTTACAGAAGACTGCGGAGGAATAATGATTTTCCCATTTTGATTTTTTACTCCAAATAAACTATCTTTTTCTACAAAATAGTATAGTTTTTCGGTTTGAGAAAAGCTGGTGAAATTAATAAGGATCAAAAGAAAAATAATTATTTTTTTCATCAAAAAAGATTTTAAAAGTAGAAGACAACTCAAATGTAATAATAAAGTCTTTATATTTTAACTACTTTTGAATCCCAATTATTCGATTAAAACCTCATGCAAAAATCAATCAGCTTAATAATAGCGCTCCTAATATTCACCATTTCTTCAGCCCAAACCAAATTAGGAAATCCAGAAGTTGACCCCATCCAAATTCAAAAAAACTTCAGTGAATGGTCACTATATCAAAGTAAAAATATAATGCTTTCGAGAGATTTTGTGGCGCTTGATCTGCTTTCAAAAGAAATCTCAAAAGAAACTTTTTTAAACGAATTGACCAACGGAAATTTTATCCCAATCCGATTAATATCAGAAGATTCATTTTATTATTACAAACTATTTCAAATTGAACCCAATTCCGATTCAAGTATAAAAGCAACCATCAATCAAATTGGTTTTGATGCGCTTAAAAACTATAAAATGGAAGGGACGGCTTTTCCTAAATTTTCATTTAAAGATTTAAACGGAAATGAAGTTTCAAACGAAACCATGAAAGGAAAAATCATTGTTATAAAATGCTGGTACATTCACTGCACACCTTGTATAAGAGAATTTCCACAAGTAAATCGTTTAACAGAAGAATATAAAGACAGAAAAGATATTCTTTTTATAAGCTTAGCTGAAGATTCTCCAGAACAATTAAAAGCCTTTTTAGCCAGAAAACCATTGTCATATGATGTAATTCCAGATATGAAAATATATATGAATGAAACGTTGGATTTGAATGCTTTTCCAACCCATTTCATTCTAAACAAAGAAGGTTTAATAGCAAAAGTATTGCCCAATTTCGAGAGCTTAGAAGTCGCTTTGGCGAAAGAAAGCGCATTGCAGTCGAATTAATCTCGCAAAGACGCAAAGGCACCAAGTTTTTATTTTGATTGTTTTTTAAGTTTAGTGTTGAATGGCTTATCCGACTTATCTTTTGAGATTTTCACCTTTAATTTTTCTTTTCTTAGCGGCTTTGCGCCTTTGCGAGAAATTTTCTTTGCATGGTAAAAACTTAGAGCCTTAGCACCTTTGCAACTTAGAACCTTTTTCCGTACTTTTGCACAAAATTAATTAAAAAGACATTCATGTTAACAGTCAATAATTTATCAGTTCAATTTGGCAAACGAATTTTGTTTGACGAAGTAAATACCACTTTCACTCACGGAAATATTTACGGCGTTATTGGAGCCAATGGTGCTGGAAAATCTACTTTTCTTAAAATCATTTCGGGCGATATCGACCCAACTTCTGGCCATATTCATTTAGAACCGGGAAAACGTATGTCGGTTTTGAACCAAAATCACAACATGTTCGACGAGCATACTGTTTTGGAAACCGTTTTGATGGGAAATAAAGTTTTGTACGCTGTTAAAAAAGAAATGGATGAACTTTACTTAGACTACAACGATAAAAACGCTGACAGAATTGGAGAGCTTCAGGTTCAGTTTGAAGAAATGAACGGTTGGAATGCTGATTCTGATGCGGCTGCGATGTTGTCTAACTTAGGAATCAACGAAGAACATCATTATACTTTAATGGGCGATTTGGAGGGAAAAATTAAAGTACGTGTGCTTTTGGCGCAGGCACTTTTTGGAAACCCGGATTTGCTTATTATGGATGAGCCTACCAACGACTTGGATTTCGAGACAATCGCCTGGTTAGAAAACTTCTTAGCAAATTATGAAAATACTGTAATTGTAGTATCTCACGACCGTCACTTTTTAGATGCGGTTTGTACACATATTTCTGATATCGATTTTGGAAAAATCAATCACTATTCAGGAAACTATACTTTCTGGTACGAGTCTAGCCAATTAGCAGCGAAACAACGTGCACAGCAAAACAAAAAAGCAGAAGAGAAGAAACAAGAGCTTGAAGAATTTATTCGTCGTTTTAGTGCGAACGTTGCAAAATCTAAACAAGCAACTTCTCGTAAAAAAATGATTTCTAAATTGAATATTTCTGAAATCAAACCTTCCAGCCGTCGTTATCCAGCGATTATTTTCGATCAGGATCGTGAAGCAGGAGACCAGATTTTGAATGTTGAAGGTTTAGCAGCTTCTGTAGAAGGAGATCTTTTGTTTAAAGATGTAGATTTGAATATGGCAAAAGGCGACAAAATCGTTCTTTTCTCTAAAGATTCACGTGCTACAACAGCTTTCTACGAAATTCTAAACAATCAACAAAAAGCCGATGCAGGAACGTTTGATTGGGGAATTACAACAAATCAGGCTTATTTGCCAGCTGAAAATCATTCTTTCTTTGAAAATGATTTGACATTGGTAGATTGGTTACGTCAATATGCAAAAACAGAAGAAGAGCGCGATGAGGTTTTCATTAGAGGTTTCTTAGGGAAAATGATTTTCTCTGGAGAAGAAGCTTTAAAAACAAGCCGTGTATTATCAGGAGGGGAAAAAGTACGTTGTATGTTGTCGAGAATGATGATGGAGCGCGCTAATATCTTAATGTTAGACGAACCAACAAATCACCTGGATTTGGAGTCTATTACGGCTTTCAATAACTCATTGAAAAACTTTAAAGGTTCTGTAATTTTCACAACGCATGACCACGAGTTTGCACAAACTGTTGGTAATAGAGTAGTGGAGTTAACGCCAAACGGAGCAATCGACCGTTACATGACGTTTGACGAATATCTTGATGATGAAAAAATTCAGGAATTAAGAAAGAAAATGTACAATTTGTAATATTGTAACTGACTATAAAAAAGAAATCCCGATCATTTTGTGATCGGGATTTTTTTATGTTTTTTATTTTCTGAAAAGCTTAGCGAAAATGAAAATAATGATCGCAACAATAAAGATTACGATAAATATTCCGAATCCCATTCCGGCTTTAAAAATATCTCCTATAACTTCGCAACTTGTAAATGAAAATAGTATTACGAATACCATTAACAAACGTGTAATGTTCTTTTGCATGATTTTGCTGTTTTAAATTTTTTAAAAAGAATTTAGTATTCTAATTATCGTTAGAATAAAATTACTTCAATCAGCAAAAAAAGTTCTTACACAATTTGGTTGAAAAGTTCTATGATTTGGAGATATACTATTGTTCTACAATTTCAAACCATGGGATTTCAAATCGACCGTTCATAAAATAAATGTTTACTTTATCATTATATTTTAGTCTGTCGTATAAATCTTGTGATACAGAAACATCTTCAATTTCTTTTAAGCTTCCCCAAGGAGTTAATTTTAAATAATATGTCTTTGTTTTGCCACTACTAACATGTTTATCTAAAATCGTAGCATTATATATTTTTGGTTCTGATTTGTCATACATACAATTTAAAGTTACAACCGTACTGTAACTGTAACCATACATAAAAAGTGCAAAGCCAATAATAGAAAAATTAATTTTATTATCATTACGACTAAACTCTTTATTTCCAACGCATAGAATGGCCAGATATACGAAAAGTATAAGTATTGACGGAATCCAGACATTTGAATAATCAAAAATCTCGTAATCTAATAACCCTCTTAAACAAAGTCCCATTGAAGACGAAAATATCGCCCAAAAAATACTAGGATAAGCACTGTCTTTTCGTTCATCAATTCTAATTAATCCGTGATGATATTTTAGAATTAAAAGACATGCCAGCGGAAATATTATGGATGTAATTATAGCGTATTCATAAGGATTTGGAAAAAATAATGTCCAGCCACCAATGATTCCACCAATCCAATTTAGAATTTTGGCAGTTTTAAAAGCTTTAGTCAGCTTAACTTCTCTTTCTTTAGAAGTGATTCCAAATTCTTGATTGTTTAATATTTCTTTTCTTTCCTGATCAATTTGAACTATATCAAGATCAGAAAAATTATTTGATAACCATTCCTTAACTTCAGCAGTTTTTTCAAAATAGGTACTAATTTTAATAGTTTTTTTATGTTCATTTTTTGATTCAATGAAGATAAATTTATCAGCTATTCTGTATCCCTTAATTTCATTAAATAGTAATTCTTTTGTTGAAAAAACACCAACTGTAAATATTTTATTTTTATCAATAACAAATTTTCCCTTATAGGCATCTACCATTCCAATAATCATTAATGAAATCATTGCTAATGACATCAAAGCTAAAAACCAATATGCATCTGGATTTATATCATTTTTAAATCCCGGTATGAGGGGAGTAAATAAAAGCCAGGTAAAAAGAGCAATGAATAAGGGGCCTATGATATATATAAAAATTGCCCAGCCTTTAGAAATTTTGTATTCTTTCATTTTTTAATTGAAAAGGTTTGTTTTGTTATTTTAGTTATTTTCTTATTCTCCAATTGTTCCAGTCTTAATATCTCCAGCGCGTTTATAACTCACAGCAATAACGCCACTTGGTGTAACCGTACTTTCAATTAAAGTAAATCCTGCCGCAGTTGAGCTATCATCAAACAATTTTTTCCCTTTGCCCAAAATTATAGGATAAATTAAAAGTGCAAATTCATCAACTAAATCATGTTGAAGCAAAAGCTGTACAAGTGTTGCGCTTCCCCAAACTTTAATGTCGCCGCCGTCTGAATTTTTCAGTTTTTTTATATCTTCTATAGTGGAAAGGAATTCGATATTTTCCCAATCAGAGTTTTCTCTGGTGGAAGATAAAACGTATTTGGTAACGTCATTAATTCCCTGCCAGCCTTCTGCATGTTTTGGCCAATAGTCTTCAAAAATATCAAATGTTTTTCTGCCTAAAAGAATATCTGCAGGTTTCATTTGTTTCTGCATGACATTGCCATATTCTTCATCTCCAAAAGGCGCCACCCAGCCTCCATATTCAAAACCGCCCGAAGTATCTTCTTCAGGGCCACCGGGTGCCTGCATTACGCCATCGATTGTAATCATGGTTATGACGATTATTTTTCTCATGATGTTTGGTTTTTATTGTTTTATCAAATATAAAAATAGTAATAATATATTGAAATTAAGGTTGTTAACTGTTTGTTGCTTTTAATTAATACATGTTGTTTTGTAATGTTTTTTCATGATTAAGAAATGGAATTCCTCTCGCTGTTTTTTTGTTTATGAATTTGTTTTTGGAAATTTATTGTAAATATTATGCAAAAGAAGAAGAATAAAATCAAAGCGTCTACCTTATTAGAGAAGTGTTTTTTGTCATTTTCTGCAAATCGTTTCATAATTTGTTTTGTTATTATATTCTCATTCTTAATTAACTTGGTTGTGTAGAGGTCAACTTGTCTATTGTAATCTGAAGAAATAGAGCTTCTGTGGAAATAAACAATAGTGAGAAATATTAAAATAATAAATATTTGATAAAAATGGGAAAGAGTTAATTTAGTAATTTTAATCATAATTAAAATTTAGTTTAAGAGTACACTTTGCAGTCGAGGAAATTGATCGTATTAAAATGTTGAATTTTTGGTATTGCTAAAATATGATTTTATTGCCATAAATGTTAGTTGCAGAAAAATATTAAAATATCCACTTCTAAACTCCAAAATTCCCCATCCAAACCAAAAAAAAATATTTCCCCACTCAACACCCCAACAAATAAATTCTGATTTCGTATATTTGCCCAACCAAACATCACACTTAATTATGAGCCAAAAAGTATTACTTAATTCAAAAGAAGTTACTATCATACTCCATCGTTTGGCTTGTCAGTTAATCGAAAAACATCTTGATTTCTCCGATACTATTTTGGTCGGGATTCAGCCAAGAGGCGTTTTTTTAGCTGAACGTTTAAAACAAATATTAGAAGATGAATATAAGGTTCCTGAAATTTCTTTGGGATATCTGGACATCACTTTTTTTAGAGATGACTTTCGCCGTACTGATAAACCGCTTGAAGCCAATAAAACACAAATCAATTTTATAGTCGAAGACAAAAAAGTCATTTTTATCGATGACGTTTTGTTTACAGGACGAAGCATTCGTTCTGCCTTAACCGCAATTCAGTCTTTCGGGAGACCGTCAGAAATCGAATTGTTAGTGTTAATCGACAGACGTTTTAGTAGAAATTTACCCATTCAGCCCGATTATCGTGGCCGTCAGGTAGATGCCATTAATGATGAAAAGGTAAAAGTTAGCTGGAAAGAAAATGAAGGCGAAGATGTAGTTTACCTGGTGACAAATTAGTTTAATCGGTTAACCGGTTAATTGTTTAATCGGAAAAGCCAAGCGATTAAACGATTTAATAAATAAACGATTAAACAAACAAAACATTTAAACAAACACAATGAAAGAATTAAGCGTAAATCATTTATTAGGAATCAAATACATCAACGAGAATGATATTAACCTAATTTTTGAAACGGCAGATCATTTTAAAGAAGTCATTAACCGACCGATTAAAAAAGTTCCTTCATTACGAGATATTACCATTGCTAACATTTTCTTCGAAAATAGTACCCGAACCAAGCTTTCGTTTGAGTTAGCCCAAAAAAGATTATCGGCAGATGTTATTAGTTTTTCTGCAGCTCAGTCTTCGGTTAAAAAAGGAGAAACACTTATTGATACTGTAAACAATATCCTTTCGATGAAAGTGGATATGGTTGTAATGCGCCACTCCAATCCCGGAGCGGCTTATTTTTTATCTAAAAATGTCAAAGCAAGTATCGTAAACGCTGGCGACGGCGCGCACGAACATCCAACGCAGGCTTTGTTAGACAGTTATTCAATCAGAGAAAAACTGGGTGATGTTGCCGGAAAAAAAGTAGTTATTGTAGGCGATATTCTACACTCTCGTGTAGCGCTCTCAAACATATATGCTTTGCAAATGCAAGGCGCAGAAGTAAAAGTGTGCGGACCAAAAACATTAATTCCAAGATATATTGAATCACTTGGAATTACCGTCGAGCCGAATTTACGAAAAGCCTTAGAATGGTGCGATGTTGCCAATATGCTTCGTGTACAAAACGAACGTATGGACGTAAACTTTTTCCCATCAACAAGAGAATACGCACAACAATACGGAGTCGATAAACCTTTATTAGATTCTCTTGGAAAAGAAATCGTCATCATGCACCCGGGACCAATCAATAGGGGAGTAGAGATTACTTCTGAAGTAGCGGACTCTGATCATTCCGTAATCCTGAATCAGGTAGAAAATGGAGTGGCGATAAGAATGGCGGTTATTTATCTTCTGGCTTCTAAAATACAGTAAATTTTAGTTTATTTTGTTTCAAGTTTCAGGTTTCAAGTTTTGGAACGCTGAGTTTGAACTTGAAACCTGAAACTTGAAACCTGAAACAACAATAAAAAAAACTTCGTACCTTAGTAAAATGAAAGTAGATCAAAAAGGACATACCGTTACGATTAAAGACACCCAGGGAGATTTTAATTCTTTTTTGGAAAAAGTGACGCAACAATTTAAAACCTTTGAAAAACAAAATATTATAATCGATTTGTCAGCTGATACTAATTTAGCGGAAAGCGATTTGAAACTTTTTCTGCCACTTTCTAAACAACACAAAAAAGCTAAGAAATCATTTGTAATTGTAGTTTCTGATCTTGATTTCAATGCAATTTCCGGTAAATTATTAGTTGTTCCTTCTCTTTTAGAAGCGCACGATATTATCGAAATGGAAGAAATTGAACGTGATCTAGGATTTTAAAAATGGGTTAATCGTTTATTTGTTTAACTGGTTAATCGTTTTTTTGCAGAGCTTAAAATTTTAGACAATTCACTACTTATCAACAAACGAATAAACTAAATTTGTTGAGCCGTTTAATCGATTTTGTAATTTAACAGTTGTTCGATTAAACAAATTAACAATTAAACGAATAAACCAAATTGAAGCTCACGATACTTGGCTGTTATGCCGCAACTCCCAGAACGCTAACTAATCCGACTTCGCAGGTTTTAGAAATTAAGAACAGATTATTTTTAATTGATTGTGGCGAAGGAACTCAGGTGCAATTGCGTAAGAACAAGATTAAATTCTCAAAAATTAATCATATTTTTATTTCTCATCTTCATGGAGATCACTTGTATGGATTAATTGGAACCATTTCGACTTTTTCGCTCTTAGGGAGAAGTACTGATTTGCATATTTACGGACCAAAAGGAATAAAAGAGCTAATTCTGCTTCAATTAAAACTAACAGAATCCTGGACAACTTATAATTTGTTTTTCCACGAATTACAGTCGAAGGAAAGCGAAGTGATTTTTGAAGATCAGAAAGTCATCGTAAAAACGATTCCGTTAAAACATCGTGTTTACACCAACGGATTTTTATTTCAGGAAAAACCAGGAGAAAGAAAATTAAATGTTGAAGCAGTTCAGCAATATGATATTCATGTTGCTTACTACCAGAAAATAAAAAACGGCGGTGATGTTACACTAGATGATGGGACTGTAATCGAAAATGCAAAATTATCTTTTGACCCAATTCCATCAATGAGTTATGCCTTTTGTTCCGATACGGTTTACAGTGAAGCAATTATACCGATTATTGAAAATGTAGATGTTTTATACCATGAATCAACGTTTTTGGAATCGGAAGCTGCTTTGGCACAAAAAACTTTACATTCAACTGCAAAAGAAGCTGCGAGAATAGCGCTCAAAGCAAATGCAAGGCAACTCGTTTTAGGCCATTATTCCACCCGATACGATGGAATAGAACGTTTTAAAGAAGAAGCTGAAAGTATTTTTCCGAATGTACTTTTGGGAGATGACGGAGTTTCTTTTGAGTTTTAATTAAAAAAGGTTCTAAGATTCTGAGATACTAAGATTCTAAGTTTTTTTGAAACCTGAAACCTGAAACCTGAAACAAAAAAAACAAAAACTATGAACGATTTAAGCAATTATAGAAAGTCTTACGAAAAAAGCGAATTATTAGAAACTAATATTCCGGAAGATCCAATAAATCTTTTTAACCGATGGTTTCACGAAGTAGAAGATTTTGGTGGAAACGGAGAAGTAAATGCCATGACGGTTTCAACTATTGGTTTAGATGGTTTTCCGAAATCTCGTGTTGTTCTTTTGAAGAAATTTTCTGAAGAAGGATTTATCTTTTATACCAATTATAATTCGGAGAAAGGAAAAGCGATTGCTGCGAATCCACATGTTTGTCTGTCTTTCTTTTGGCAGGAAATGGAACGTCAGGTAATCATTAAAGGAATTGCGCAGAAAACTTCTGAAAACATTTCAGACGGCTATTTTGATTCCCGCCCGGACGGAAGTAAATTAGGCGCGATTGTTTCTAATCAGAGTGAAGTAATTCCATCAAGAACATTTTTAGAAGAAAACCTTAAAAAATTAGAAGTAGCATTTGAAGGAAAACCAATTCCGAGACCTGAAAATTGGGGCGGATTTTTGGTAACTCCTTTAGAAGTAGAATTTTGGCAAGGAAGACCAAACAGGTTACATGATAGGATTCGATACCAGAGTCAGTCTGATTATTCGTGGAAAATCGAACGATTATCGTCTTAGTTGTAAGAAAATTACTCAAGTGTAAAAAAATAGTATGTAGTTCGTCGATTATATTTGTAGTTTAACGGTAAATTGAATACGTTTGGTGTAAGAAAAAACGATTTAATTTAAATATAAAAATTTAAAGGATTTGCCCCAACATTTACTTTAAGCTTGCGTAAACTACTGATGACTATGAAGAAGAAAATTATGCACACCATGCTGTTCATTGCAATAAATATTGCAATGAACTCATGCTCTGCCGATACTGCCGAGGGAACTGAAAGTAGTACTCCAACAAAAACTCTGATAACTGATTATACTTACAATGATTCAGAGTTAGAAACAATGCAATTGATAAACAATTACCGCGCAACAATTGGTTTAAATGCATTGCAAAAAATCAATCATATTTCATCTCAGTGCCTGGATCATAATAATTATATGATTGCTACTAATACGGTAAATCATAACGATTTTACTGCTCGTTCCGAAAATATAATGGAAGTACTTGGCGCTACAAAAGTTGGTGAAAATGTTGCTTATAATTATAAAACTTCTGAGGCTGTATTAAGAGCCTGGCTGGAAAGCCCTGGTCATAAAGAAAATATCGAAGGTAATTTTACCCACTTCGGTATAGCGGTGACAATAGATCCTGCAACAGGAAAAAAATATTACACTAACATCTTTGTTAAAATTTAAGATAATTTAAAACTGGTTGGTTTTTATTAGTGATCGTTGCGACTCTAAGGGTTGCAGCGGTTTTTTTTTTTTTTTTTTTTTCAAAAAAAAAGCTGTCTTTTTTAAGACAGCTTTTTAAAATGTATGAAAATCTTAATTAACTAATTACAGTGCAGTAATAATAAATTCGCTTCGTCTGTTTTCTTGATGTTCTGCTTCGGTACATGGTACATTATCAGCACATTTGTTTACTAGTTGCGTTTCCCCATATCCTTTACCGGTTAATCGGCCTTTATCTACACCATTTTTAATTAACCATTGAATAGTCGATTTTGCTCTTCTGTCAGATAAGGCTTCATTGTATTTAAATGTTGCGCGGCTATCTGTATGCGAGCGAATATCAAGTTTCATTCCTGGGTTTTCATTTAATACAACTAGTATCTTTTCTAAATCAATGGCCGCTTCTATTCTAATATTTGATTTATCTAAATCAAAATAAATCATTTTTATGCCAAAGCAGGTTCCTAAATCATCGCCTATAGTTACACGACAGGTGCTTTTATCCAAAGCGATGGGTAAGTTTGTTTTTCCACTAACTTTTCCTATTGTGATACTAACTTCTTTAGTTTCATATTCTTCTTTTTCGGCTCTCACATTATAGGTTTTTCCACAGTCAACCGGGAAACTGTAATTTCCTGATACATCTGCAATTGTGGTATTCAACACAGTTTGGTTATCATATAAGCTTACTTTTGATTCTGGCAAAACAATACCCGTTTTAGCATCGGTTATAGTACCGGTTAACTCCTGAATACATCTTAATTTTTTGGTCTCCAGAAATTTGTAAATGTCATCTGAACCCTCTCCGCCATCTTTATTAGAACTGAAGTACCCTTTTCGGGTTTCCGGATCAATCACATAAGCAAAATCATCTTTTGGTGAGTTAATATCGGCACCTAGATTTTGAATGTCACTAACAGTTCCGTTACTTCCAAGTTTTCCGGCAAATACATCTAAACCTCCAAGGCCGGGATGTCCGTCTGAGGCAAAATAAATTTCGTTTTCATCGGTTACATATGGGAATGTTTCTTTCCCTTCTGTATTTATAGTTTTGCCCATGTTTTCGGGATTGCCAAAACTACCGTCACTGTTAATACTTACTTTATATAGATCAGACTGACCTAACGTTCCAGGCATATCAGACGCAAAATATAATGTTTTTTCATCAGGATTAAGTGCCGGGTGTGCAGTGCTGTAATTATCGCTGGAAAAAGATACTGGTGTAATGTTGGTCCATTTTTCATTTTCCAGAGTGGCTTTATAGATTTTGATTAAAGTAATTTTCTCGCCATTTTTTCCTTTTTTTCCGTCCGCGTAATTGTTTCTTGTGAAATAAACCGTTTTTCCATCTTTGGTAAAAGCCGGTGATGCCTCATGGAATTTGGTATTTAGATCTGTTTTGAATTTTTTTACTTTTGCAGAGTCGACATCGGCTACATATAAATTTGTAAAATATTCTCCAGTCCATTTGTGTTTACGTTGAGAAAAATTTCCAGTATCTCTGGCTGAAGCAAAATAGATTTTGTTGTCATGGACAAAAGTTCCGTAATCAGAATATTTAGAATTGATTCCAGCATTCTCAATATTGTAACGTCCGGAATTGGCTTTTATCTGATCAAGATAGTTTACATTTTGCTCGTAAAGTTTTGCTCTATTATCTGTTTTGTTTTTGGCGTTAAATTCACCTAAAAGTCTATTAGCCTTATCTGCCTCTCCAATAGATTTTAAGGACTGAGCATATCGGTAATAATATTCAGGTTCAACGGCTGTGTTCATAGCAAATAGTTCACCATACCATTTTGCTGCTCCTTCAAAATTTGAATTGAAGTAGTAGGCGTTCCCCAGTTTCTTAAACATGTCTTCGGACTTATATCCTTTACTTGCTACTTTCTCGTAGGTCTTTATTGCATCAACATATGCATAGCTGTCGTATTTTTTATCAGCAGCATTTATCTTTGATTGCTGTGCATAACTGTCAAATGAAAAAACATTTACAATTATTAGGCAAAGAAGTATATAATTTTTCATAATCATAGTTTTTTTAGAAGAAACGAGGGGTTGTCATTTTACCATTTTTTTTGAAGAATTCATAACGAAGAAATATCTCGTGTGATCCTGAATTGTAATTGTTTAGGTTTGTGGTTTCACGGTCATAACCATAACCTAAATAAAGCCCGTCTGTGATCTGAAATCCAACCATAGCACTCAATGAAGCGCTCCATCGATAAGCAACACCCACTACGAATTTGTCATAGAACATAAAATTGGCTGATAAATCTACCTGAAGTGGTGCTCCTTCTACCATTTTGGTTAGAACGGCAGGTTTGAATTTTATATATTGGTATTTATCGAGATCAAATACATAACCCGCCATCAAATAATAATTGATTTTGTCTTTGTAAATGGCTACATCATTATCATCATATCTGTTTGTTTCAATGAAATTAGGAACAGAGAAACCAATATATGCCTTATCGGAATGCCAGTAAACTCCAGCTCCCACATTTGGAGAAAATTTATTATCAAGATCCTGAAACTGTGGATCTCCAGCATCTTCCGGATTCAGTTTGCTGACATCTAAATTGAAAATATTAGCGGTTCCCTTGATACCAAAAGATAGTTTGAAATTGGCAGATGTCTGCACGGTATATGAAAGATCAACAGAAATATTATTCTCATTTGTTGGCCCTATTTTATCATTTACCAGAGAAGCTCCAATTCCAATATTACTATTGTTGATTGGTGTGTTAACTGAAAAGCTACTTGTTTCGGGAGCTCCATCCAGTCCGACCCATTGTGTACGGTATAAGCCGAAAACACTTAAGGCTCCACGAGAACCTGCATAGGCAGGATTAATATTTATAGTATTGTACATGTATTGCGTAAATTGAGAATCTTGCTGTGCAAAACCTACAGTCGTTACAAACATTATGACGAAGGAAAATAATTTTGTTCTCATAGTAGATATTTATTATTTTATTATTACTATTGATTTTTATTAATGGGACTTCTAAAATAAAAGTCAATACATTCGTATTTTTAAAAACAAGGATTTTGTTTGTTAATTTTACGCAACTCACTATAAATTAGTATCTTATAGTGAGTTGCATAATTTGTAATCTTTATTTTGACAAATACAGATAACCATCTTTTTTATTAGATTGTATTACATTGTTTCCATCTAAAGATTTATAATTAACAATGTAAAAGTATGTTCCCGGTGGCAGACCATCAGATTTATTGACAGTCGTTCTACCTCTGGAAATTCCGTCGAATGCGTTGGTTGTATTGTTGTAATTAGAAGTTTCGAACACTAATATTCCCCAACGGTTATAAATTTCAACTGTATTCTCAGGATAACATGTTATCTCATCAATACCATCAATTGTAAATACGTCATTTATTCCATCACCATTAGGAGAGAAAGCATTGTGTACCAATATGTTTTCACATGGCAATACTAGACAGTCATCATTTACTTGTATTGAAAGCACTATAGTTCTTGGACAAGTCTCGTCGATTATTTTGTATTCAAATTTATAATTGCCTACTGCAAGTCCAAATGGGTTAAATACGCTACCTTCTAAGGCATTGGTATTACTGATGTCAGACCATGTTCCCGTTCTCGGTTCTTCTGCAGGTAACAAATTCATTAAATCAATAAGAGAAGAATCTTCATTACAAGCCTCGCTTACAAGATTTGATATCGTTGGATTAACTGTTATAGTAATTGTTCTTGTTGCACAAACTTCAGGATGGTTTTTAAGACATATTTGATAATCATAATTATATGTTCCCGGAGGAGTTGTACTTGCAACATTTACATTTCCTGATCCATCAACTGTAATTCCCGGATCGCCATTAGTGCTAGGAAGTAAAGTAAAGTTTAACAATTCTATTAATGCAGGACCAAGATCAATTGTGTCATTGCTCAATACATTTCCGACATTTCCATAACCTTCACAGCTAACACTATATGTATCTGCAAGAGCATTTACTACAGGCGGAGCAGGCGGTGTGTTGATAACAGTTACAGTTACGATTGCTGTATCACAGTTTCCAAAATCAGCATTTTCACAAATTTGGTATGTTAATACGTATGTTCCTGTAGGTGTATTAGGAGCAACATCAACAGATCCATCAGGATTTAATGTCAAGGCTCCTGTAGGGTCCGGTGTAACTATTGTAAGCGTTACATCAGCAGGATTAAGAACATTTGCATTCAAGGTGTCATTAGGATAAACGTTTAGTACGCTTGTAGCTCCTGTATTTCCATTTATTGGTCCTGCGCTATCATCATTTGCAACAATTGCAAAGGTTGGTCGTGCAATACAATAAGGGTCTGCAGGCGGATAATTTAAAGTTATCGTTTCACTAGGATTTACAGATATGGTTAAATTTACCGTTGGACGCAATGTTTCAAATCCGTCTGGAGCTTCGATCCATTGATTGTTTTGGAATACCCATCCTGGCCAGTCAATACCATTTCCTTCACCATCAACCACAGCTCCTGGCCATAGTACTCTTCCGCTAAGTGGTAAATCGGTCATTGTGGTAATAACATTATTATTACTGTCTGCCCATGCAATTGTTACGCCATTTACCGGAGTGAAATTTCCAGGTATTACTACATAATCTACATATGGAACATCGTTTACACAAATTGCTGTTGCAGTGACAGTCATTACCGGAGCTTCTATGGTTACTGTAACAGTTGCAGTATCGCAATTCGAAGTTTGATCTGCTTCGCAAATTTGATAAACCATTGTTAAAGTGCCTACCGGAGCATTTGGTAAAATATCAACAGAACCATCAGGATTTAATTGTAAAAACTCATTTGGAGTTACCGTTGTTATAATAACATCTGAAGCAGTTACTACAACTCCTTCAATAGTATCATTTGGTAATACATTAAGGACATTAGGAGTTGTATGATTAACACCTGCAAATGGTCCTGCGCTATCATCGTTAGCAATGATATCTCTGTATTCTTTGCAATTGACACCAAAGTCAATATCTAAATGAACTAAATCTTCAGGCGTTACATTTACAATATATCCTGCATCAGGCGATGTTGTACAAACTGTATGCAATTGTGTTTTACCGGTTTTTGATGGTGCTTTTTTGTCTGCCAATGATGGTAGTACTTTTACTAAGCCACCAACTCCTAAAGCAATTGCAGTTGTTTCTAAATTGGTATCACGAACCAGTTTAACAGTATATTGTCCGTAAGGATTTTCAGTTTCTGGTCTGTCTCTCCAATATCCCTGAATTCCTATAATTACTTCTTCATGATATCCGTTTGGACCATCAACAAATACATTAGCACTTGATGCATTTCCGAATCCGCCAGCATTTAATTCACCAACATTTTGTGGACCTGCATAACTTCCATCTCCATTAAAATCAATCCATTCCCATAGACTGTACTCGATAGAGCCTTCGCTATCTGGAATGTTTTGAGTTACGCTGCCATCATTGTTGGCGTCATACCATTCATCCTGGATTCCATTTGCGTTTGTATCGTACCAAACATAATCTCCTAAAACAGGAAGGTTTGATTTTCCATAATTAAAGTTATGAACCTGGAATTTACAATCTTCAAGAGTAGTAAAGAACAAGCTGGAATCTACAGGGTATAATTGATAAGCACTATTTAAATTAGCATCTTGTACCTGAACTAAATAACTTCCTGCAGCCATGCCTGAGAAGGTATACATTCCATCTGCTCCCGTTAGACGGAATAAAATAGGTCCTGTGGTTGTTCCTTGCGGAATCAAGGTTACAGGTACATTTGCAATTGGTGTATTAGTGTCTACATTTATTATTTGTCCTGAGATTTTAATTCTATAGTTAGGCTCAGTTATAATTACTGTAGCTGTTGCAGTACAGGTTTGATTTCCACTATTTACAGATGATGTTGCTGTAAGCGTATAAGTTCCGGCTGGTAAATTGGTGTTTCCAACAACTTCATTATTTCCATTTGTAATAACAACTGTTGATCCAGTGCTGTTGGTTACTAAAATTGAACCATCGCTTTCTCCCATACAAGTTACATGTGATGCGATACCCGATACAGAAACTTTGTTTTCTACAGTAAAGGTTTGTGTCAATTCTGTTTTATTACCGGCACAATCTGTTAAAGTATAGGTTCTGATTAGGATATAAGCATTTCCTTCACAACCACTTGCTCCGTTATTAGAGTCAGTTATTGTAATGTTTATATTTTGACTGCAATTGTCCGCCGCATCGATTATATCACTTGGGCTTCCAACTGGAATATCAGCAATACTTTGCAAATTAGCAACATCAATTGGAGCGGTTCCGGTTGGAGGTGTTGTATCTTCTACTTTTATAATTTGTGTATGAGAAACTATATTTCCACCACAATCACTTGTTGTCCATTTGCGGGTTAAGGTATAATTGGTATTACACTCATTTTGAATATCACTTTTGATTTCAGAATATACAATAGGTAAATTTCCATTGCAATTATCAGAAGCTTCTAATGTAGCTGCTTCAGGAACGGCATCACAGGAAACTGTCATGTTTTGTGGAAGATCTCCGATAAATGTTGGAGACGTAGTATCCTGAATATTGATTAGCTGAGTAAAGGTATCCGAGATATTGCCACAATCATCTTTTACTGTCCATGTGTTGGTGTAAGTACCAGTATTGGCGCATCCTTCAGAAGCAATAAATTGTCCGCTTACTTTTTCAATATTACTAACATCTGTATCACATAAATCAGTTGCAACAGGGAATGAGGCTTGCGCCAATGCCAAAGCTGTTGTGTCACTACATTCTATTGTTATATTTAAAGACGCTGTTTCTGTTGTCCATGTTGGAGCTGTTGTGTCTTCGATCGTAATTACCTGAGTAAAGATATCGGAAGTATTTCCGCAAGCGTCTTTTACAATCCATGTATTGGTGTAAGTGCCTGCATTAGAACATCCTTCAGAAGCGACAAATTGACCACTTGTTTTTTCGATATTAGCAACATCACCATCGCATAAATCAGTTGCAATAGGGAATGTGGCTTGCGCCGATACCAATCCGGTTGTATCATTACATTCTAAAGTTACATTAAGAGATCCAACAACAGTAGTCCATGTTGGAGCTGTTGTATCTTCGATAGTAATTATCTGAGTAAAGATATCGGAAGTATTTCCGCAATTATCTTTTACAATCCATGTATTGGTATAAGTGCCCGCATTAGTACATCCTTCAGAAGCTACAAACTGACCGGCTGTTTTTTCGATGTTGCTAACATCAGTATCACATAAATCAGTTGCAGCAGGGAATAATGCTTGAGCGGCTTCTAATCCTGCTAGGTCACTACATTGAATCGTTTTATTTAAAGAAGCTATTTCTGTTTTCCATGTTGGTGCTGTTGTGTCTTCGATAGTAATTATCTGAGTAAAGATATCGGAAGTATTTCCGCAAGCGTCTTTTACAATCCATGTATTGGTATAAGTGCCCGCATTAATACATCCTTCTGAAGCTACAAACTGACCGGCTGTTTTTTCGATGTTGCTCACATCTGTATCACATAAATCAGTTGCTATAGGGAATAATGCTTGAGCGGCTTCTAATCCTGCTAGGTCACTACATTGAATCGTTTTATTTAAAGAAGCTATTTCTGTTGTCCATGTTGGTGCTGTTGTGTCTTCGATAGTAATTACCTGAGTAAAGATATCGGAAGTATTTCCGCAAGCGTCTTTTACAATCCATGTATTGGTATAAGTACCCGCATTAGTACATCCTTCAGAAGCTACAAACTGACCGGCTGTTTTTTCGATGTTGCTCACATCTGTATCACATAAGTCGGAAGCTGTTGGAAATGCGGCCTGCGCAGTAGCTAAACCGCTTAGGTCACTACATTGTAAAGTAACATTAAGAGATGCAGTAGCGGTGGTCCATGTTGGTGCAGTAGTATCTTGAATAATGATTACCTGTGTGAAAATATCAGTAGCATTTCCACAATCATCTTTTGCGATCCATGTATTAGTGTAAGTACCGGCGTTAGAACATCCTTGCGTTGGTATAAACGGACCACTTGTTTTTGTATAAGTA
Organism: Flavobacterium sp. LC2016-12; assembly: GCF_015351595.1. GTDB lineage: Bacteria > Bacteroidota > Bacteroidia > Flavobacteriales > Flavobacteriaceae > Flavobacterium. Next base: position 94,243 of record NZ_JADKPT010000018.1, read on the forward strand.
ACAATGGTGCATTTTGCATTTGCAACTGGTGCCTGCCCTTGTGCAGCTGCCAATCCTGCTGTATCACTACATTCTAAAGTTACGTTTAACGTACCCGCTACTGTAACCCATGATGGTGCGGCACTATCCTGAATTGTAATTACTTGAGTAAAGGTACTTGATGAATTATTGCAAACATCTTTTGCTACCCATGTATTAGTATATGTTCCGGTACTTCCGCAACTTCCTTTTTGTAATGTGCCGCTTGTTTTGGTATAAGTTACTGTTCCTTCACAATTATCTGCAGCAACTGGTGCCTGATTTTGCGCAGCATTAAAACCTGCATCATCACTACATTGTAAGGTAACGTTTAGTGCATCAGCTGAGGTTGTCCATGTTGGAGCCGTAGTATCCTGGATAGTAATTAACTGAGTAAAAGTTTG
>NZ_JADKPT010000019.1 GCF_015351595.1 Flavobacterium sp. LC2016-12
TGAGTAAAAGTTTGCGAGTTGTTTCCGCAAGCGTCTGTTACTGTCCATGTATTGGTGTATGTTCCAGCATTGGCACAAGATGTAGAAACTGCAAATGCACCGCTTGTTTTGGTATAAGTTACTGTTCCGCCGCAATTATCAGTAGCCACTGGCGACTGGTTTAGAGCTGTTGTCAAACCTGCAGTATCGCTACATTGCAACGTAACATTTAAGGCGTTTGCAGCAGTTGTCCATGTTGGAGCTGTATTGTCCTGAATGGTTATTACCTGAGTAAAGATTGCTGAAGTGTTGGTGCAAACATCTTTTGCAATCCAGGTATTGGTGTATGTTCCAGCATTGGCACAAGATGTAGAAACTGCAAATGCACCGCTTGTTTTGGTATAAGTTACCGTTCCGCCGCAATTATCAGTAGCCACTGGCGACTGGTTTAGAGCTGTTGTCAAACCTGCAGTATCGCTACATTGCAACATAACATTTAAGGCGTTTGCAGCAGTTGTCCATGTTGGAGCTGTATTGTCCTGAATAGTAATTGTCTGTGATTTCGTTATAGTACCACAACTTGTTACAACTTTAAAAGTTCGTGTAACTACTATTGGGCATGTACCTGTTGCTGTATCAATATAGGATAATGTATAACTTCCAATATTTGCACTGTTGGAGATTGAACCTCCCGCAGTGTTCAATTGTGCTAAAGTTATTGTAGTATCTGTAGTTTTATATGCTAATCCAGTTATTGCGGCAGTATTACATCCTGAAATAATTGCATTTTGTGGGGCAACAAGTGCTGCAGCCGGACTAATTGTAACGGTAGATGCGGCTGATGTTAGCTCACAATTTGTCGAGCCATTTTTAACTTTTACTTTATAAGCCCCACTTGAAGTTACAACTAATGTTGAATTTGTCTCTCCGGAAATTACAGTATTATCTTTGTACCATACGTAAGTCGGTGAAGTGGCATTTGTATTTGCTATTAATGTGGTCGAGCCGCAAGCTGTTAATGTGCCGGTTATAGTTGGTAAACAAGGAACAAAATAGCTTGGAGAGGTTATTGTTTTTGAGTCATTGGCGCAAGCTGTATTTTTATAATTAAAAGTCGAAGAACTAACAGTTTGATTACCACAAGCACTTCCAGTAGGAGTAAGTTGATAGTTTAATGTTATGGTTTCGCTATTTAAAAAATCAGTATTCCACGTAATTACCTGCCCAGCCGTTGTTATTGTTCCTTTTGTAGTAGTTATGGAACCTATTGTAAAACCTGCTATTACAGTTTCTTTTTCAACCAAAGATTGTGCTACCCATGATAATTGTGTCGCGATCTGGTTGTAAATTGCTGTCAAATTAGAACCTGTGGTTGTAATGGAGGCGGCACTTCCTTGTATTTGATCTAACGTATATTTTGCAACATTTCTATCACTTCCTTCCGTATTTATATTTCCAGAAATACCTCCAACAAGACCTACTGCAAAAACCTGATTATTATAAACAACGCTGGATTTCGTTGTTGTTTTTGCATTTGTCGCAGCACTAATAGCGTCAGTAACACATTGTGATGTTTTGCTTACATTACAATCGGTATTTCCATTAGTCCCGGTTTTGTTTGTTACTCCATCTGTCAATATAATTATACTTCTTCCAGTACTACAATCAAAACGGCCATTTGTTTCTAATTCAGTTTCTGCTCTTACGATTCCTGCATAAATATTTGTGGAATTAGTTGCTTGCAAAAGATTAATTTGGGTTTTTATAGCCGTAACCCCTGCAGCATCTAAGTAAGTAAGTCCAATTTTTAAACTGGCAGTAGAACTGTATGCAACAATTGCAATACGATTTAGAGGGTTTACTTTAGCTTGATCTACAAAAGCTGTTGCCGCATCTTTAGCATAATCCATAGATGTTTTTAAGTCGCCTGAGATTGTATTTCCCATACTTCCGGAAACATCAATTGACAAAATTACATCTGAATTTCTAGTTGTGGGATTTGCCCCGGTTATATCTAATTTTACGTCCAAAACTCCACAATTAGTTGCATTAGCAGTAATTGTTTTTGTAGTTGTAATAGTTTGACCTAGAACAAAAGATGATGAAAATAGAAAGAATGCAATAAAGCATAATTTTTTTGCATCTTGAAAATAATTGCTGAAATTGAGTAATGTTTTTTTCATTTTGAAATTATTTTAAGTACTAACAGATGGAATAAGGTTTAGTCATTAACTGGGTTGATGACAAGAGTGTGTAGAACTGTATCTGACTGATTAGAACAGTTTTTAGATTTAGCAGTAACCTGATCACATGACCATTTATTAATATTTGTACCGCTCGGAACAGTTACATGAATGTAAAAATTGTAGGATTGCCCAGGATTGATCGTAATTTCACTGATTTTGTTTTTTTCAGGATCAATAAAATCAGCTTTAATTGAAATATTACCAGATGTTGAACTTCCATCAGTATTGGCACAACTGCTATTTACATTTGAAATTTCTAAGACATAAGTATCAGTTGAGACTCCGTTATTCGTTAAGATCATCGAATAATAAGTTCCATCCAAAGGTGTACTTCTAATATTTCTATTATTTTCCGCAATCAAAGTTGAATTACATGACTCTGATTGTGCAAATGAAATTGTTGTAATCAGACAGAACAGTATCGTAAAAATGTTTTTTTGGAAGATATTTTTTCTGAACGAAAAAATAAACTTACAATTGTTGACAAATTTTACAGCTTTTATTAGAGTAGTTTTAGTTCTCATAATTTCGGTTTTTGTTTTTTGGTAATTGTTGAATTTTAACATAATCAAAGTTATATAGACTGTTTTATTTTGATTTTTTTTGTCTGTAACTAACCTAAAAACTCGTTGAAAGGTATTTTTTTGTTAAATAATGATCAAAAAAGCATTTTTTTATGCCATTTCTAACAAATTTAAAAATGACTTTTTTTTAATTTTTTACTTAAAAAATATTTTTCTATTTATTGTAAATTATTGATAATCAGATAATTAAAATGAAATTTATTGATTTAAATATATCGACTAAGTGAACGGTTTAATAGATGAAGTACACTTTTTTTGAAAATCGGACATTTTTATTTTTTAATTTTCTTTATTTCGGCATCCTCGTTCTTCTTGTTAAAATTTTGGATGAAATGTTAACTGAAATAAAAAAGTGAGAACTATTAAAATTTCTTTTGTAAATTAGAACTTCAATAAATCAGAACTTCTTTTTTTGATGTTTCTAAATACTTCAGCCTATGAAAAATTTAATCTTAATACGTCATGCTAAATCAAGTTGGGAAGCACCTTTAAAAGACTTTGACAGACCTTTAATGAAAAGAGGGATTTTAGATGCGCATGATGTATCGGCCAATATTTCAAAATTTCTTCCAAAAACATATATTATATGGAGTAGTACTGCAGCGCGTGCCTCAGAAACTGCTTTAATTTTTGCCCAGAATATTTCTTATCCTATCGAGAGTATCGTTTATAAAGACGATCTTTATACTTTTGATGAAAGACAGCTCGAAAAGGTTATTAAATCATGTGATAATAGTTTCGAAAGCGTTATTCTTTTTGGACATAACGAGGCTATTACAAATTTTGTTAATAAATTTGGGGATGTTTTTATCGAAAACGTTCCAACTTCAGGTTTTGTATCATTACAATTCGATAGTGAAAGCTGGGATAACATCAATAAAGGCAAAACCCATAAAACAATTTTCCCCAAAGATTTAAAATAAATAAAGTGTACGAACAGAAATATATCGATAGAGAAAAAAGTTGGTTAGCGTTTAATGCAAGAGTGCTTCAGGAAGCAGCAGATAATACGGTTCCACTTTTAGACAGGTTGCGTTTTGTTGGAATTTTTTCGAACAATTTAGATGAGTTTTTTAGAGTTCGTTATGCTGCAATCCGTAGACTGAGCCTTTCAGGAATTTCTGGCGAAAAGTATTTAGGAGGCGTTTCTGCCCATCAATTAGTAAAAGATATTACAGAAATCGTTATTCAGCAGCAATCTGAAAGTCTTCGTATTTTAGGTAATATTGAAGCAGAACTTGAAGCTGAAAATATTTTCATTATTAACGAAGATCAAATTACGCAGGATCAGGAACGATTTTTAAAAGACTTTTTTACCCAAAGATTAAGTCCGGAATTAGTTACCATTATTTTGAATGATCTGGCAGAATTTCCTGTTCTTAAAGATACTTTAGGATATTTGGCTGTTCGTCTGGAGATGAATACAAACGACGAAATTCGTTATGCCGTAATAGAAATTCCTAAAACAATTAACAGATTTGTAGTCTTGCCATCAAATGATGAAAAAAAATATGTAATCTTAATTGATGATGTAATTAGGTACAACCTAAAAAATATTTTTAATATTTTCGATTATAAAAGTGTTTCTGCGCATATGATTAAAATTACGCGTGATGCCCAGTTGGATATTGACAGTGATTTGAGTAAAAGTATGCTCGAAAAAATTGCGACTTCAGTAAAAGATAGAAGAATTGGCGAACCGGTACGTTTTATTTATGATAATTTAATCGAAGAAGATACGCTTCGTTTCTTTTTGGATAAAATGAAAATTGTAGAAACAGACAGTATAATTCCTGGCGGAAGATATCATAACCGTCGTGATTATATGAGTTTTCCAAATTTAGGAAGATATGATTTGCTTTATAAACCAAATGAACCATTACCAATTCCGGGATTGAGTTTGGGGGGAAGCATTCTCGAAAAAATAAACAAAAAGGATTATTTATTGCATGCACCGTATCAGTCGTTTTCTTATTTGACGAAATTTTTGCGTGAGGCTGCCTTAGATCCTAAAGTAACCAGTATAAAAATTACCTTATATCGTTTAGCAAAGAATTCGCAGATTATCAGTTCTTTGATTAATGCAGCAAAAAATGGTAAAAAAGTAACGGTTCAAATTGAACTTCAGGCTCGTTTTGATGAAGCAACGAATATCTCGTATGCTGAACAAATGCAGACAGAAGGAATTGATCTTATTTTTGGAATTAAAGGACTAAAAGTACACAGTAAAATTTGTGTAATTGAAAGAGTTGAAGAAGGAAAAACACGTCGTTACGGATTTATTTCAACTGGAAATTTCAACGAATCAACAGCTAAAATTTATACTGATGTTACTCTTTTCACTTGTCATCAGGGAATTCTAAAAGACATTTCGAAAATATTTGAATTCTTTGATATTAACTATAGAGTACACCGATACAAACATTTAATTGTATCACCACATTATACCAGAACCAAATTTATCAAATTAATTGATCGTGAAATTTTACACGCTTTGGCGGGTAGAAAAACACATATTAAGCTTAAAATGAATAGTTTGTCTGATTTTAAAATGATCGATAAATTATACGAAGCCAGTAATGCCGGAGTGAAAATTCAGTTACAGGTAAGAGGAATTTGCTCGTTGATTCCGGGAATTCCGGGAATGAGCGAAAACATTGAAGCCATAAGTATTGTAGATAATTATCTGGAACACTCAAGAGTTTATATTTTTGGAAATGCTGGCTTAACCGAAGTATATATTTCATCTGCCGATTTTATGACCAGAAATCTTGACGGAAGAGTAGAGGTTACGTGCCCTATTTATGATCTGGAAATTAAAAAAGAATTAATTGATAATTTTAATATTGCATGGAAAGGGAATGTTAAAGTGAGATATCATTCCTATAAATTAGATAATAAATACAAGCCTAGAAATCATCATGCCCCATTTAGAGCTCAGCTTGAAACCTATAAATATTACCAAAATAAAATTGCGATGTTAGAAGCCGTTCCGCAAAAAATTAATTAAAAACCAAAATCAATTTCAAATCATAAGTGAGCATGATTAATATAAAGAAGTTTGCAGCAATAGATATCGGATCAAATGCCATGAGGTTACTGATATCGAATGTTGTAGAACAAGAAGGCAAAGAACCACAATTTAATAAAAGTTCCCTTGTTCGTGTACCAATTCGTTTGGGACAAGATGCCTTTACTGTAGGTGAAATTTCAGAAGAAAATATAGATAGAATGGTTGATGCCATGAAAGCATTTAACCTTTTGATGAAAGTACATAAAGTAGAACGTTATATGGCGTTTGCTACTTCGGCAATGCGTGAAGCTTATAATGCCAAAGAAGTTGTCGCTTTGATTAAGAAAAAAGCCGACATAAAAATTGAAATTATTGATGGTAAAAAAGAGGCAGCTATTATTGCTTCTACAGATTTGCATCATTTATTAAAAACGGACGAAACTTATTTGTTTGTAGATGTTGGCGGTGGAAGTACCGAATTTACCTTATTCTCTGACGGAAAAATGATTAATTCAAGATCTTTCAAAGCGGGAACAGTTCGTTTGTTAAATGATATGGTTTGTGATGTGGTTTGGGATGAAATCGAAAAATGGATTAAAACCAATACGGCAGATTACGAAGAAGTAACATTGATTGGTTCTGGCGGAAATATCAATAAGTTGTTTAAAATGTCGGGAAAACAGCAGGAAAAACCGCTTTCATATATTTACATCAATTCACAATATGCTTTCTTGAATTCGCTAACATACGAACAAAGAATCGCCGAATTAGGGCTAAACTCTGACCGTGCCGACGTAATTATCCATGCAACAAGAATTTATCTTAACGCAATGAAGTGGAGTGGAGCACGCCAAATTTACGTTCCAAAAATCGGACTTTCAGACGGTATCGTAAAAGCGATGTACTACGGTAAAATTTAATAAAAACAGCTAAAGATTTTGCAGATTCAAAAGGGTAAAGAATCTGTGAAAATCTTTTATCCGATAGCTATCGGGAGTGGCAAAAAAAATACAACAGTAATATCTTAAAAATGAATAAAACCAGACTCGAAGCTTTTAGTGATGGTGTTTTAGCAATCATTATAACCATAATGATTTTAGAAATTAAAGTGCCACACGGACATGAATTTGCCGATTTAAAGCCGCTCATTCCAAAGTTTCTAAGTTATATTCTGAGTTTTATCTATGTTGGAATTTACTGGAACAATCACCATTATTTACTTCATGGTTTATCTAAGGTAAACGGAAAAATACTTTGGGCTAATTTGCATTTGTTGTTCTGGTTATCATTAATTCCTGTTGCTACCGGTTGGATGGGCGAGCATAATTTTGCAAAAGCAGCAATGGCATTTTATGGAGGTATCTTATTGCTTTGTGCAATTGCTTATGTGATTCTTCAAAAGACCGTTTTAGATGTGGAAGGAAAAGATTCAGCATTAGCAAAAGCATTAGCAAAAGATTTTAAAGGAAAAGCTTCTGCAGTTTTATATACTGTTGGAATTGTGGCATCTTTTTATAACGAGTGGATTTCCGGTGCAGCCTATTTTATTGTAGCAATGTCATGGCTTATTCCGGATAAAAGAATCGAAAGAGTTTTTACGAAGTAATTTTTTTTAAATGAAATCTGTTTTTCAATCGATTCATATTTTACCTCAAGTTGAATTAGATCAATTAGATGATTTAATTACCTTTAGAAAGCTTAAAAAAGGAGAACTTTTATTGACCGAAAATCAGGTCTGTAATGAAATCGTTTTTATAAAAAAAGGAATTTTACGTTCTTATTTCTTTAATCATCAAGGAGATGAAATCACGAATTGTTTTGCTTTCGAAAACGAATTTATGGCTTCATTTTCCAGTTTTATAACCCGGGAATTAGCTCAGGAAAATATCCAGGCTTTGGCCGATACAGAATTACAGATTATCACTTATGAAAGTTTAGAAAAGCTTTATAAAACCGGAACTCATTGGCAGGAAATCGGTAGAAAATTAACTGAAATGGAATATGTGACGCTTCAGAAAAGAATGATTTCTTTTCAGAAATTATCAGGAAAACAGCGTTATGAAGAGTTGTATAAAAACCATCAAAAATATATTCAGTTAATTCCGCTTCAATATCTTGCTTCTTATTTAGGTGTTACACCAAGGCATTTAAGCAGAATCCGAAAAGCTATTTTATAGGACATTTGTCCAGTATCATTTTTCATACTAATAGTATTTTTGTAAAAAATGTATATATGAAAAAAATACTGATTATAAATGGACATCCAAATTCGGAAAGTTTCAATTTTGCTATCGCGGATTCTTACCAAAAAGGTGCTATAACTTCTGGTGCACAAGTAGAAAAAATTACAATTGCTAGTTTAAATTTTAGTCCAAATTTGAGATTTGGTTATCAAAAACGAACTGAATTAGAGCCTGATTTATTGGAAGCGTGGGAAAAAATCCAGCGAGCAGATCATTTAGTATGGATTCATCCTGTTTGGTGGGGCGGACTTCCGGCAATTACAAAAGGATTTATTGATCGTTTATTTTTACCCGGAATGGCTTTTCAGTATCGTGAAAACTCAGTTTGGTGGGATAAATTGCTAAAAGGAAAAACTGCTCATATTATAACAACCTTAGATCAGCCAGGCTGGTATTACAGATTATTTTATGCAAGACCAAGCGTTAATCAATTAAAGAAATCAACTCTGGAATTCTGCGGTATAAAACCTGTAAAAGTAAGTTATATTGGGATTATTAAAGGATCCAATGAAGCTCAAAGAAAAAAATGGCTAGATAAAGTTTATGATTTCGGGCTAAGAAATAAATAGCAGTATTAAGAACAAAAACTAAGTATGCAAATCTAATCCAAAGGTTGTACGTAAAAGTTCAATGTTTGGGTTGATTTCCAATAATCGGTTATAACGATCCTGATCATTGAAACTTCTTTTGGTTTCGATTGCCTCATTTACAATAATCTCAATAGTAATATCGTGATTGTGCAAATGTCCTCTCAAATGTCCTAAAAGTCCATTTAGCTGACTTTCAAAATCTAGTTTAGAACCTTCGTTTGGCAATTCAAGTGTAATTGAAGTGCCGTTTAATTTTGGATCGTTAATCAATAATAACGATTCCATGATTTTGAAACCTTTTTCACCAAGACGTTGTGCGTATTTATTCCACTGTACTAACATTTCTGTTTCTGTAAATTCTTCCGTAGGTAAAACGGAAGTAGGTTTTACATAAGATTTGTTACTTTCTTCCATTTCCTTTTTTGCACGAATACTCGCGAGAGAAAAAGCAGAAACTTTTTTCGGTTGGTTTTCAGTTGAAGATGTTTGGTTTTCAACAGTAGGAGAAACTGGATTTTTAGCTTTTGGAGTTGAAACTATTTCTTCTTTTTGTTGATTTAAAGCTTCAGAAGAATTATTTGAAGTTTCAGTTTGACCTTCGACTTTCGGCTTTTGACTTTTAACTTCAACTATAGAATACCCACCATTTTTAAAATAAGTAGGCGGAATTATGAATTGCTCAACTTTTTTTTTTCTCCATCAAAGTTGATAGAGGCTAATTGCATCAAACATAATTCGACCAAAAGACGTTGGTTTTGACTTAGTTTGTACTTTAGATCGCAATCATTGGCAACGTCAATTCCCTTTAATAAAAAGTCCTGAGAGCATTTTTGAGCCTGAACACCATACATTTGTTGTGCTTGTTCACCAACTTCAAGTAAACTCAAAGTTGCAGGCGTTTTGCTTACTAATAAATCTCTAAAGTGCGAAGCCAGACCCGCAATAAAATGATGCCCATCAAAACCTTTTGCCAGAATATCATTGTAAGCTAATAAAAGATCCGGAATTTTATTTTCTAAAAGTAAATCGGTAATGCTGATGTAAGTTTCGTAATCTAAAACGTTTAGGTTTTCGGTTACGGCTTGGCGTGTTAAATTAGTTCCGCAATAGGAAACTACACGGTCAAAAATAGATAAAGCGTCACGCATTGCACCATCTGCTTTTTGGGCGATAATGTGCAAAGCATCGTCTTCAAAATTGATCCCCTGACTTGTTGCAACTTCAGCCAAATGTTCTTTAGCATCTTTTACCGTAATTCTTTTGAAATCAAATATCTGGCAACGAGATAAAATCGTTGGAATAATCTTGTGTTTCTCTGTTGTTGCTAAAATGAAAATAGCATGTTTTGGCGGTTCTTCTAATGTTTTCAAAAAAGCATTAAAAGCTGCCGAAGACAACATATGAACCTCGTCAATAATATAGACTTTGTATTGCCCGGTTTGTGGCGGGATTCGAACCTGATCAATAAGGTTACGTATATCATCAACCGAGTTATTTGAAGCCGCATCTAACTCAAAAACGTTAAAGGCAAAATCTTCATTTGGATCATCATATCCTGGCTGATTTATTTTACGGGCCAAAATACGTGCACAGGTTGTTTTTCCAACACCACGCGGTCCAGTGAACAAAAGGGCAGAAGCAAGATGGTTGCTGTCAATAGCATTTAGCAAAGTGTTGGTAATGGCTTTCTGACCTACAACATCCTTAAAGGTTTGTGGGCGATATTTACGAGCCGATACTACAAATTGTTCCATATTCTTTTTTATTCGATAGCAAATATAGGGTATAATTTAATGATTTGAAAATTTAAAAATTGAAAGATTTCATGTGTTTTAAACATTAAAAAGTAATCTGTTTTTTTAGAGAATGTTGCGTTTTTAAATTGAAGTTTTTTGCTTTAATTATTTCTAGTGAAATATTGTTTGGTAACTATTTTGTAATAAAAAATGTACTATTTTTAATCCCAAACAAATTGATTATTTCTATAAATACTAACCTTCAATTTCTAATTAAAATGAATTTTTCAAAATTTCACTTCGGTCTGCTATTACTGTTTTTTTCGATTTCTATAAATGCACAAAAACAAGATGAAAAAGCTGTTGCAATAATTAACAAAGAGCTTGACGCAATGGGAGGAAAGGATTTTATAAAAAGCATTAATACACTTTATACTAATTCTGTAACTCAAATGGAAGGCCGCACGGCAAATTGGGTTGTAAAGGAAATGAAACCTAATATTGGAAGTTTTGAAATAGTTTATGGAAACAGAGTTGTTTTTAAATCTTGGTATGATGGAAAAACTGGTTATAATTTAAGTGGAGGTGAAAAAACACTTGCAGACCAGGAGAATTTTAAAGACAAACTATTCAAGAAAAACATCTTCAATGAACTGGATTATTTAGATCCATCATTATACAAATTAGAATACTTAGGAACTGAAGATTTTGAATCTTCAACATGTCATAAGATTAAAGCAACTTGCATCAATAAAAAAGTTGAGTTTCTGTATTTTGATGATAAAACTTCCTTTTTAATTAAATCAGAAACGGTTAATGGTGAGAAAGAATCGTTTTCGACTGTTGTTTATGGAGATTTTAAAAAATTTGGCAAACTAACATATTTCACCACAATGCGATTTGGAGCTGATAAGGATTCTCAAACGGCAAAAATAGAAGAGCTTTTTTATAATGAAAAAGTGAGTGAAAACGATTTTAAATAATTAAATAACATAGAATTTTATGAATGCTAAACAAATAGTTAAATTAAGTAATATCATCGGAATTACATCAATTCTGTTATTAGTCTATTGGGTTTTTACTTTTATAATGATTCAGGTTTTTGGCTTAAAAGTGTTTAAAGAGAATATGACCGAAACATTTTATCTAAGTATTTTAGGAATTCTTGCTTTGATGGTCGGTTCTTTGATAATCAATTTAATGTTTAATTTGACCCGAATTGCCGAAAGACATAATCTTGATGCAGTAACTAATAAATCAAATAGATTGAGATTTTTGACTTTGATTTTAATTTTTCCCTTGATCGCTATAATTTTATTTGGCGGTGATTATTTAACCTCTGCAAGGAAAGAAGAACGATTGATTAAATCGGCTGAATCAATTATTGCGCTTAATAAAGCGAATAGCGATAAATTGGTAAACTATAATTTTTCTGAAAGTTATATAAAAGAGACTGCTGATATTTTGGATATTTTGTCCAAAACGGATAAAAATTTCCCTAATGTTACTGTGATTGTAAAAGATTCGGTTAAAGGTTCTCAGGTTTATTTAGGCTTTAGTGATTATTATGAAGGGAGTTTGAAAGACACTATTCACCCGCAGAAAAAACGATATATTTATCAAACTACTAAAGAAGAAAGAGATTATCTGAAAAGTGTTTTTGAAAAAGGGAATGATGAATTACGATATAGTTCTTATAATGGTTATTATGAATTGTTTTATCCTTATGAAAAAAACGGAAAGAAAATAATTCTGTATTTTTCTGAACAACAACGTTATGGAAAACTAGGAAGTTAATTAATATGAAAAGCATAATTATCATAACGTTATTTTGTCTTTTGCAAAGTTTAAATCTTTTTGCTCAGAATGAATCAGAAATTAATCAAAAGTGGGCAGTGCTAAAAGATCAATTTAAACATAAAACAGAGTTGGTTATTGAATTCACATCGAAACTTCAGAAATCAAAAAAAATAGATAAAAAGGAATTGGAACAAACTACTTTTTACGCCAAGGAATTTAGTAAAACATGTGAGAATAAAGTATTGAATAAGGATATAGTTGGTAAAGTAAAACAAGCAAATGATTTATTGAATACCCATTTGGTAAGGACTTTAGTTAATTTGGAATTTGATATTAAACTCAAAACGGAGGAATCAATACTTTCATTATATGATCAATTAACCGCTGTGGAAAATCAGATTTTGGTAGCCATCAAAAAGTATAATGAAGTGTGCATAAAACAAAATAGAAAAGAACTAATATTCGAAATCCATAGTGAAGATCGAGCGGCTTCAATTAAATTTTGATGTTTTTCCTTTCATAGAATTGATTCTAAAATTAATTATCACAAAAATGCATCAATATAATTTCAGTAATAATATTTTAAAATTAAAAGTTAAAAAATCTCCCTTTGCAGTCAGAATTGTAATGTTCTTCCTGGCTTTTGCTTTTTGTGTATTTCCAATTGCTGGAACGACGGTTGGAGTATTAACGGGAGGCGGATTGCATTTTGGTTATTTTATTGGAATAGGCTTGTTTTCATTAATGGGATTTTACCTTCTGCGACTTTCCTTATGGAATACATATGGGGAAGAAACGATCGAAATATTAGAAAATAAAATCATTTATGAAGCCAATTATGGATGGTTTAAAGATGCAAAGAAAGAATTTGCAATTACGAATCCTAATTATTCATTTAAAGCAGTGGGCTATGAAGAAGACAATGAAGGTGTTCTGATTATTTTTTTTGATGAATCGGAAATGGAATCAGTGGTAAAAATGCCTGCTTCTGCTTTAGAAGAATTGATTTGGATTTTACAGCCTGTAAATAATGAAGTATTGGGTAATTAAAATGAAAAAAATAATTATTACCGGAGCAATTGTTTTTGGAATTTTTCTAGTTTTTATTGGATTAATTATATTCTATTTTTTGAATGTATTTAGTTTTAATTTTGAGTAAATCGAAAAATTGAATCGCTAGAACTAAAAACAGTTAAAAATGAAAACTCAAAACCCAATCATAACCGTCAACGAATTCGAAGGTCAAAAACTAAAAATAGCCGGAGGCAATTACCGAGTCATAATCTCGGGAAAACAAACTAATGGAGAATATGCTGTAATCGAAATGTCTGTTCCTCCAGGTGCGGGACCCAATCCGCATTCGCATGCTGATTTTACAGAAACCTTTTTTGTTTTAGAAGGCGAAGTTTCTTTTAAATCAGAATTGGGAAGTTATGTTGCCAAAAAAGGTTCTTTTGTAAATATCCCAAAAGGCGGAATTGTACACGGTTTTAAAAATCTTTCTAACGAACCGGCAAAGCTTTTATGTACGGTAGCACCTGCCGGATTGGATGATTTATTTGGAGAAATAGCGGAGTATCTTGAAAGAGTTTCTTCAAACACAGAAAGCCAAACAAAGGAAAAATTAAATTTCCTCTTCGAAAAATACGGGCAGCAAATGTTCCCCCCTGATTATTTAGACTAGCTTTCAATTTTATTGTTAGTTCCATGCACTAAAAACTGTTGCTGAGAGTAGGTAACAAAAAACTGGGAAAAATATAAATTTGATAACATAATTTTGTAAAATGTTGATTTTTAATTTTTTAACTTTAGGAGTTACTAAACTAAAAAAATATCATTATGAAAATTAAATCAATTTTATTAGGAATGAGCTTTGCTTTTCTGTTGGTTGCCTGTGGTCCTAAAGACGCCGATATTGAAAAAGAGATAGACGCAAAAATCAGTGGCTTAGCGGGAGTAGATGTTACGGTTGTAAAAGGTGTTGCTACTATTTCGGGTACTTGCCAGGATGATAGTGTTAAACAAAATGCAGAAAGTATTGTAAAAGGAGTAAAAGGCGTTAAATCGGTGGTTAATAATTGCGAGATTATGGCTCAGGAACCTGTAGTGGCCGAGCCTGCTCCGGTTGAAATTAATCCAGACACTGTTTTGACAACTTCTGTTAATGAGGTCGTTAAAGCTTACAGTGGTGTTAGTGCTAGTGTTGCTAATGGTGTTGTAACACTTACAGGGGAAATTAAAAGAAGCCAATTAGCACCTTTAATTCAAAGTGTGCAGGAATTGAAACCTAAAAAAGTAGAAAACAAATTAACTATTAAATAATGATGTTATGAGTTTACAAGAGAAATACAAAGAGTTAACAGATTTGGCTTCTACTTTGGGGGTAGCAAATTTACAAGTTAGAGAACAGGATAATGTATTGTATATTGATGGTACAGCAAAATCTGCAGCGGATAAAGAGAAGCTTTGGGATAGTTACGGAACATTAGATCCGGATTACAGATCAGCAGATGTGGTGATGAATATCGAAGTGGTGGAAGGAGTAACTACTGAATATATTGTAAAAAGTGGGGATTCATTATCAAAAATAGGAAAGGATCATGACGTTTCGTGGCAGGATATTTTCGAATTAAATAAAGATATTATTAAAAATCCGGACCTGATTCAGCCGGGTTGGAAATTGAAGATACCAACTTCGTAATTTAGTTACGCGTTGTTTTGAAAGTCTGTCATTTTATGATGGACTTTTTTGTTTTATTGCACGCCGATGACACGGATTTTGGCAGATTTACACGGATTTTTTTTATTTCATTTTATGTCATTGCGAGGAACGAAGTAACCTCATTTGCGTAATCAATTATTAGTGTGGTTGCTTCGTTCCTCGCAATGACTTAGATTGTGGTTAATTGGTTTGAAAACATAAAACATCTTATGAAACTGAGTGCCCTAGCCCTGATGGGAGGGAAAATCCTTTTGTGTCCGCCGCGGCGGACACAAAAGATTTGGAAGGACAGCAGGATTAGCTCCTGAAAAATCACCTTCCCTTTATACTCAGATCAAATAAAAATTTTGCGGTTTCCTGATCGGAATCGGCGGAGAAACCTGCTACATAAACGCCCTTTTTGCCCGAATTCGATTTAATTCCGTATACAACTGCCTCATCGCCTGGATCTGAATCCCCTTCGTATCGATACACATGTACAATTTCAAATTTTTCAGGATTTTTTTTAATCATGTCCGATTTTAAATTAAAATCACATGTAAATCCTTTTTCATGAAGTTGATCTAAAGCTTTTGAAACAGTTGCGTAGTGATACATTCTTGTCATGATAATTGATTTAAAAATTAAGGATTTTAAAGGTAACCAATTTAAAATTAAATTGTTATGAAAAATTTATAAAAATCGGAAATTTAAATGGCTGATTCTTCGTTGATAAATCGCTACTTTTGCACCGCAGACCGCCTTATCGTCGTCCCGATTTATCGGGAGGGAGGAAAGTCCGGACACCACAGAGAAGCATAGCGGGTAACACCCGTCGGTCCCGATTTATCGGGACAAGGACAAGTGCAACAGAAAGTATGTACAGGTAATGCTGTAGTGAAACCAGGTAAACTCTATGCGGTGAAATACCAAGTAAATCAGCATTTAAGGGCTTCTCGTCCGTTGTTGAAGGGTAGGTAGCTTGAGTCCAGTAGTAATGCTGGATCTAGATAAATGATAAGGCCCTGATTTATCGGGGACAGAATCCGGCTTATAGGTCTGCATTTTTTATATATTTGTGAAAGCGCTAAATCTCATTCATGAATATCACTACTCCAAATTCTTCTCCGAAAATTAAGAAAAGCACTTTTCATTCTATAATTACCAATCTTACTTTTTGGGTTTTAATCGCCATTATTGCCGGTGTTTTGCTCGGACATTTTTCGCCTGAGAATGGTGTAAAAATGGAAGTTGTCGGAAAAACATTTGTCGATATTATCAAACTATTTATTGGTCCGATTATATTTCTGACGATTGTTTTGGGAATTTCCGGAATGGGAAACCTGAAAAAGGTGGGCCGAATTGGAGTGAAAGCTTTGTTTTATTTTGAAGTGGTTTCGACTATTTCATTGGCAATTGGGGTTGGAGTGGCTTATTTTTTTCAACCCGGAAAAATAGATAAATCAGGTTTGGCTCTGCAGGATGCGAGCAAGTACACGAATCATGCTGCGGAGAATTTTTCGTGGCTGCAGTTTTTCCTTTCTAATTTTACGTTGCAGGTTTTATTAGCGGCGATTGTTTGTGGAATAGCCTTGAATTTTTATCAAAAAAGAGAACAGACGATTCTGGTTTTAGAACGTTTTTCAAAAGTGATTTTCCTCGGATTAAAATATGTGATGTATCTGGCTCCTATTGGTGCGTTTGGAGGAATGGCTTATACAATTGGTAAATTTGGATTGCAAACTTTAATTCCTCTTGGAAAATTGATGCTTTGCGTTTATCTGACGATGGCTTTATTTGTGTTTCTGGTTTTAGGAACTCTTCTGAAATATTACAAAATCAAAATTTTATCCATTTTAAAATACATTAAAGAAGAACTTTTGTTAGTTCTCGGAACCTCTTCTTCTGAAGCCGCTTTGCCAAGTATTATGGTGAAACTGGAACAAATGGGCTGCAGTAAATCGGTAGTAGGTTTGGTAATTCCGACAGGTTATTCTTTTAATTTGGATGGAACTTCGATTTATTTGTCGATGTCGGTTATATTTCTTGCGCAGTTGTATGACGTGCATTTGAGTTTTGCCGAGATTCTGAGCGTAATTGGGATTTTAATGATTACTTCAAAAGGAGCGGCGGGCGTAACCGGAAGCGGATTTATTGTTTTAGCCTCAACATTAACAGCAATTCATAAAATTCCGGTCGAAGGTTTGGCTTTTTTATTGGGCGTTGATAAATTTATGAGTGAAGCCAGAGCGATTACAAACTTAATTGGAAATACAGTCGCAACGATTATAATTTCGAAAACAGAGCACGATTTTACGGAGCTGAATTTGGAGCCTGTTGTAGAGGAATAATGTTTTTTTTGCCGCAAAGACACAAAGACACTAAGTTTTTGCTTTTGTTTGATTGTAGCTTTGTGACTTAGCGCCTTTGTGGCATTTTATTATTATACTATGAAAAGAATTGGAATTTTAGGACTTGGTGGAGTAGGAGGATATTTCGGTGGACTTTTGGCAAAAGCCTATTATAACTCAACTGAGGTTGAGGTTGTTTTTATTGCGAGAGGAGCAACAAAAGAAGCAATCGCAGAGAACGGATTGAAAATTATTAATGATGATTCTGAACTTGTTGCCTATCCAAAATTGGTTTCAAATAATCCTGATGGAATAGGTGTTTTAGACTATTTAATTTGTGCTACTAAAACGTATGATATTGAGGAAAGTTTACTTTCGCTGCAAAAATGTATTGCTTCAAAAACTGTAATTCTTCCTTTATACAATGGTGTTGATGCTCTAGAACGTATCAAAAAAATATTTCCTGAAAATGATATTTTGCAAGGCTGTGTTTATATAGTTTCGATGATTGCTTCGCCGGGAACAATTCGCCGATTAGGGTTTTATGAAAAACTCTTTTTTGGTTCAAAAACAACTTCAATTGCTAAGTTAGAAGAACTGCAAAATATCCTTCAAAAAGCTAAAATCGAAAGTTATCTGGTTGAAAATATTGAAGAAACGGTCTGGGAGAAGTTTATTTTTATTTCAGCATTGGCTTCAGCCACTTCTTATCTGAATCAGAATATTGGCGAAATTCAAAAGAAAAAGAAATCTATGAAGGTTTATGTGGAATTGCTTCACGAAATTGAAGCGATTGCAAAAGCAAAAGGATTGAAATTGCCAGATGATATTGTAAATCAAACTATTATTAAGCTTGAAAAATCGCCTAAAGAAGCAACTTCATCTATGCATAGAGATTTACTTGCAAATCGAAATACAGAAGTACCTTCGTTAACACAATTTGTAGTCAACGAAGGTTTAAAATATGGTGTTGCAACTCCTCTTTATGAAAAGATTACAAACGCACTATTATGATCTATGATTCGTCTTTTGTAGTTCTCACTAAACTAATTCCGGAGGTAAAGAAGACAATTCCAAGTATTCCGTAAATAATAAGCGATTTAATATCTCGTGTTCCTCCTGTAGTATCCGCAAAAATTACTGCAGTGTAAATAAGGCCTACGATTCCCAGAATGGTAAGCACTGCTCCAAAAAGTCTTTTAAGGTTCATGATTTATGTTTTTAAGATTCATACCAAATGTACCTTCTAAAATCTTTTTAGTTGTTATACAATTACTTAGGAAGCTTACATGATTTGCGGTACAATTTGTTATAAATTTTCTGTAAGAATTGTTTTTGTTTTTGATGCCTTATATTGTTTAAATACTATTTTTGCCCCAACTAATTCAAAACCAAAATGAAAAAGAAATACTTGTTCTTATTTTTATCCGTTCTTTTTTTTAATGCTGCTGTCGCTCAAGATGATGTAATAAGTGTTGCAAAAAATCAGTTTAAAATCAATCCTTTATTATCGCCAGGTTTTGTTTATGAGCATGGTTTCTCAGCTAAAAACACACTTTATTCTGAGTTAAGTATGGCGATTGGCTATAGATATAATGATTTTTACGGAGAATCCACATGGTATTTTGTACCAAGAATTAATGAGCAATTCCGTCATTATTATAATCTAGAAAAAAGAGCAGCTAAAGGAAAAAGAACAGCTAACAACTCCGGTAATTTTCTTGCATTACAAACTAGTTACGACTTTCAGTCTATTTCTACGAATAAGTGGTTTAACGAGTACTGTCCCTCATTTACAATCGCTCCAGTTTGGGGAATTCAACGTACTTATAAAGGGAAATTTAATCTTGATTTAAATCTTGGGCTGGGAGCAAATTTTGATAAATATGATACTGAATTAGTGCCTGTTGCCAACTTTAGTATAGGCTGGGTAATCGGAAATTAATTTTTATAAATAAAATATTAAAAAGCCTTGATTTATCAGGGCTTTTCTATTTTAAATTCCAATCCAATATTACGAACACTTTCAATCTTGATTTTAGGATCTGAATTAAAATATTTTCTTAGTCTGCTTATAAAAACATCCATACTTCGTCCTGAAAAATAATCATCTTTTTTCCAGACAGACATTAAAATTTGATCTCGCTTTAATAACTGGTTATGGTTTAGATATAAATACTCGATGAGAGAAGCTTCCATTTCTGTGAGCTGCTGAACGTGATTTTTATTGTTGAGGGTTAATCTTTCATTATCAAAAACATAAGAGCCAATTTCGATTATATTATTTCCTTCCAGAGTTCTCTTTTGTTCGATTCTCTTTAGAATATTCTGGAGACGCAAAATCAGTTCGTCAACTTCAAAAGGTTTTATGATATAGTCGTCTGCACCTAGTTTTAAGCCAATAATTTTGTCTTCTTTTAATTTTCTTGCGGTCAGAAAAATAAATGGAATTTCAGGATTGATTGTAATGATTTTTTCGGCCAATGAAAATCCGTCCATTTTAGGCATCATTACATCAAAAATGCAAATATCAAAAGTCTGGTTTTTAAAATAGTCTAAAGCTATTTCTCCATTTTCTGCCCAGATTACTTCGAATTGATGCAGTTCTAAATATTGTTTTAAAATGGCAGCAAAATCAAAATCGTCTTCAGCTAAAAGTAGTCTTTTCAAAATAAGGTAATTAAACTTTTAATAAAATAGTAAACTCGGTTCCTTTTCCTAAATCACTCACAACTTTAACAGAACCCTGATGTGCTTTTACAATTTGATTTACATAATATAGTCCTAAGCCTAAGCCTTTTGTGTTGTGCAGGTTTCCTTGTTGTACGCGATAAAATTTATCAAAAAGAAGTGATTGTTTGTTTTTTTCAATTCCAATTCCGTCATCTTCAATACTGATCGAAAATTGATTTTCTACGATTCTAGTTTTTATGGTAATCGTTTTTGAACCATATTTTACAGCATTTTCCAGAACATTTAAAAAAGCGGTTGTCAAGTGGAATTTATCTAAAACTAAAATGGTTTTCTGTGTTTGGAAATCGGTTTTAAGATTAATTTTCGGAAATGTAATTTTAAAATCATTTACAATGGAAAGGAGAAAATCTTCGGTTTCTATTTTTTCTTTCTGTAATTCAATTTCATTTTCTGCCAATGAATTCGCCATTACCTGATCAATCAGATTTTGTAAACGGTTGTTCTGGCGCGAAATCGTATTAACAATCATATTAAAATTTTCATCATTGTCACGAATGTTTTTCTGTTCTAAAATTTTAGTAGAAATACCTAAAGTTGCCAACGGTGTTTTGAGTTCGTGCGTAATATTATTGATAAAATCAGTTTTAACGTCACTCACTTTTTTCTGTTTGATTAAAGCTTTAATAGCAATTACAAAAAGAGTAATTAAGGTTAATATAGAAAGCAGAGACAAAATCAGAATGAATGTCATCCTTCTTAAAATAATCATTTCCCAATCAATAACAGAAACGTACATAGAATCTTCTGTCAATAATTTATAATCTTGATTTTCAAAAGTTCCATTGGTGGTGCCAACATAATTCCGAACCAGAAAGGCATTATTTAAAGAGGCTAAATTGCCATATAATTTATTACTGATAAAAGGTTTTTCCGAGAAAATAGTATCTGCTTTTTTAGCGTTTTTATACAGAATGTATTTGTTCAATACGATGGCAAAATCAATTTTAAGATTGGGTAATTCTCTTTCAAACTTACGTTGGATTTTCTGCGTTAAAAGAGCACTGAATTCATTTTTAAGAATACTGTTTTTAATATCTATTTTAGAATTTTTCCCTTGAAGATAATTCTCTGATAATGATTTGTATAGTGCTTCTTTTTTAGCTACCAGAACCGAATCGATATCACTGTAATTATTAGAAATCTGAGCGATTTCATTTTTGATTTCTGTATGAAACTGCGCCACTTTATAATCGTAAGTGGTTTTTACCAAATAGTATTGCACCGTTGACAAAACGATTAACGCGACAACTGAAAATGCTATTAATAAATTGATTCTTTGTTTCATACAGCTTGAAATTCTTTCCAAAAATAAAGCTTTTATGATAGAATTTTAGCATTAACCCCGCATTAACCTTCAATTAACTTTCGCAGTGCTTTTTTAGAATCATTTTTGCATTCAATCTAAACCAAAAATCTTTTTAAAATGAATGTTTATCTGCCTGTAAAACTTTTTATAATCCTATTGTTGTTCTGTTTTTCTCTTTTGGGAAACGCACAGAATAAAACTCCAAAAGACAGTATTTCGAATAACCTGAAGGAAGTTGTTATCACTCAAAATAAAAAGGCATTTTCGAATCAAAATGGGAATATTAAATTGGATGTTGCCAATTCAATTTTCAATTCGATTCCAAATACAGTGGATCTTTTGTCTAAAATACCAACAGTTCAGGTTAGTGCTGATCGCGAAAATATTTCGGTTGTAGGTAAAGGAAATTCACTGATTTATATTGATAATCAAAAAGTGGGCATGAACGATTTAAATGCTTTGGCTGCCGCCGATATTAAAACAATTGAAATTATTCAGAATCCATCTGCTAAATATGAAGCTGAAGGCCGTGTCGTGATTTTGATAACCCGAAAGTTTAGCAAAAAAGACAGTTTTAGAACGGAGATTTCAGAAGTTGCTTCGTTTAAGAAAAATTACAATAATTATCTCGGATTTAATTCTAATTTCAAAAAAAACAAACTGGAGTTGAAAGCTAATTTCAATTACAATAGATTGAATCCGTGGGAAGGCCATAGTATCGATTATCATATTTCTGATGTAGATATTGCTTCAAAATATGATGTTACGGCGAATACAAAAAGAAAGCAATATATTTTTGGCGGCGGTTTGTTTTACAAAATAAACGAAGAGGATTATTTTTCGTTTAGTATAAATAGTAAGCTGCAGATGGATATTTTTCCTATCAATACGATAACAAAAAATAAAAACCAGAACGTTGTAAATAATGTTGTTACGTACAGTGATAATGATGGTAAAAAGGATTTTGTAAATTCTTCTTTAAATTACAATAAAAAGATAAATTCACTCGATGCACAGATTTTTACTGGATTTCAGTATTCTAATTTTGATCAGACTTCCTGGAGTCAGGTTCAGAATAATTTTAATGATACGGAATTTGAATTGGCTCAAATTCGGGATCAGAAGTTTAAAGTCAATGTTTTCTCGGGCAGAATTGATATTGAGAAAAAGCTTAAAAATGAAATGAAATTTGAAATGGGCGGATTGTATTCAGCTGCAGATTCAAAATCTGATTTTGATATTTTTTATTATGAAACCAATACAAATAAAATAAGTCATTATGATTTTAAAGAAGAGAACTTAGCCGGATATAGTCAACTATCAGGAAAAATTAAAAAAATCGATTTCTCTGTTGGAGTTCGTGTTGAAGAGACTAACATTAACGGAAAGTTTAAAACCGATTTATTACCGCTGATAGCTAAAAAGTACACTAATTTTTTCCCGAAAGCACAGTTTTCATTCCCCATTGACAGTACAAAAAGTATTAGTGTAAATTATGCCAAAAGCATTTCGAGACCTAATTATTCCTCTTTAAGTCAGGGAGCCACTTATATAAATCCTTATTTTTTGTATGCTAGGAATATTAATTTGGGTCCAACAATTATTGATGAAATTTCGACCACTTTTCAGTATCATGATAAATCAGTTAAACTGAGTTATACGCATGCCAAAGATCCTGTACACAATAGTTTTTCGTTTGATGATGAAAAAAATATAATGACTTTTCAGGATATTAATTTTGATAAAAGTTCTGGATTTACAGCCGATTTCACATTGCCGTTCACGTATAAATTTTGGACAACAACTAATTCGTTGGTTTTTATTTTAGAAAAAATTGAAGATCAGTCTGCAGCGTTTCTGGCGTCAAAACCATATTGTTATTATAGCTCCAATAACGAATTTAAATTTCCAAAAGACTATTCTTTTGTTTTGAATTTTTGGGGATTAACAAAACAATATACAGGAGTTTTTGAAACAGCTCCGATGTTTGTAGTAGACATGGCGGTTTCAAAAACCTTCTCTAAAAATTGGAATTGCACTTTAAGCTGTAATAATGTTTTTAAAAATAATATTCAGTCCGAACAATTTACTATTAATAGCATTAATTCCAAAGCAAGATATGTTGTAGATAATCATGAGATTTCACTAGCAATACGATATTCTTTTGGAAAAGTAAAAGAAACAGAATTCAAAGAGAAAAACATCGATGAAAATTCAGATAGAATTAGATAAAAGAAAATGCCCTTGAATTTCAAGGGCATTTTTATGTTTTAAAAGGAAATTATCCTTCGTCTTCTTCTGTAACTTTTTTTAGTGAATCATCTGGTAATTCTTCATCGTCGTCAGTTGAATTCAATTCGAAGAAACTAAAAAACGAACCGCCGTAACTTTTCTGGAAAGAAAAATTACTCAAGTGCTCCATTTTGGTGTATTTGGAATGTTCGATAATCATCATCCCGTCTTCGTGCAATAAATCTCTTTCAAAAACGGTTAGCACAATTTTTTCAAACGCAGCCTGATCTAATCCATAAGGTGGATCGGCAAAGATAATATCGTAAGAAGTTTTGCAGTTTTCTAAAAATTTATAAACATCACTTTTAGTAGCAGCAATATTAAAATCATATTCTGATGCAACTTGTTTGATGAATTTTACGCAGCCAAAATCGCCATCAACAGACGTAATTGGTTCGCTTCCGCGTGAAGCGAATTCAAAGCTAATATTGCCAGTTCCCGAAAATAAGTCTAAAACTTTTAAACTGTCAAAACTAAAATGATTGTTCAAAACATTAAATAATGCTTCTTTACTCATGTCAGTTGTAGGTCTTACAGGAAGGTTTTTTGGCGGAAAAATGCGGCGTCCTTTGTATTTTCCAGAAATGATTCTCATGATTGAAATAAGATATAATGTTTTTGATTTTGTGCAGTAGAAAAGTCATTTTTCTCTTGTAATGTGCTTACATCTAAGAAGGAAACATTACGAATGTATTTATACGCGATGGCATAAAAAGGATCATTTTTTTCTATAGTACCCAACAATTCGAGTGGAAAAATCTCAGGATTTAAATTCGATTGTTCGGCTGTAAAAAGCAGGTAATAAATAAAATCTTCCGGTGTATTATATTCAAAGGAATTGAATAACAACAGCTTTTGATTTTGAACTACAATAATTTCAAAATGCTCCGGATTAAAATTAACGATCATTTTTTTATCGTCATTGTTTCTTGAAGCATCAAGAATTTTTTCGACTAAAATGCTGTTAACATGTTTGTAGTCAAAAGATCCAACATTATCAATCAGGAAATTATTGATGTTTACATACGGAATGTAAACGGCATTCATTTCGTAATTTGAAATGGTATCGAAAGTAAAAAAATCAGTTTCGAAAACTTTTGTATTGTATTGCAAATAGCTGCCCAGATAATTTTCGTCAAAAAGCGCAGTTGGAACAAAAGTGGAAAGATTGTTATTATGAATGACCATAATTTCGTCGTAACTATCTTTTAGTTCCGGATATTTTTTAAATGCATCACTAAATGACTCTTCAATTTTGGTCGCCTTTTTAGTGGGATCAAATTGAATTTCATTAAACGAAGTAATGGTATTATTTAAGGTATCAAAACAACAAAAAGAAAATCCTGTCAGTGAAACCTGAATAGAAAGTTTTTTATAATTTTTTGATGTAATATTAGTATTTTGAAATGCCATAATTTGATTTTCAATTCATTACCTGTTGTAGTGTCAAGAAAGAATTTAATTCGAACACAAACTTACAAATTAAAAAGCAAGAATAATAATTGCAATTTCAAAAAACAATTTAATATACATTTTAAGGCAACGTTAAGTTTTTTTCTCCACCATATAAGTGATATAAGTTCAATTAATTTCTGATTTTAAGTATTCTTATATTTACTTTAGATCACTTTGAATTAAAAGCGATTATCAGGCTGTGCTTAACTGAACTTATATCACTTATATGGTGGAAAATATTGATCTTGCAGATTGAAATTGCCATTTAAAAAACCGTACTTTGTTGTTCAATTTTTCCCTATGAATTCAGCATTGTTTTACGGCATTTTACAAAGAAAATTTCCTTTTGCACCAACTCTGAAACAGGATATTTTTTTTCAAAAAATTGCCATTTTTTTGACCGAGCCCGCTAACGATACCATTTTTGTACTGAAAGGATATGCCGGAACCGGGAAAACAACGGTGATTTCGACTATTGTAAATAATCTGGGAGAAATTAATAAGAAATATGTTTTGCTGGCGCCAACAGGTCGTGCGGCAAAAGTAATCGCTAATTATTCGAATACTTCGGCTTTTACCATTCATAAAAAAATATATTTTCCTAAAAAATCTTCTGGTGGAGGCGTAGCTTTTACCAAACAGGTCAACAAACATAAAAATACGATTTTTATCGTCGATGAGGCTTCGATGATTTCTGACAGTAATTCTGATTCGAAATTGTATGATAATGGATCGCTTTTAGATGATTTGATTCAGTATGTTTATTCTGGAACCAATTGTAAAATGATTCTTTTGGGAGATACTGCCCAGTTGCCTCCGGTGAATTTAGATATTAGTCCTGCGCTTGATGTACATACTTTAAATGTACATTATGACAAAGAAATCGAACATATCGAATTGGATGAAGTAATGCGTCAGGAAGAAAATTCAGGGATTTTGTACAATGCGACTGAATTGCGTGAATTACTAAAAGATAGTTTTATTACCGAATTTAAATTCAATGTAAAAAAGTTCAAGGACATTGTTCGTTTAACTGATGGATATGATATTCAGGATGCTATTAACACAGCTTACAGCAATTATAGTATTGAAGATACCGCTTTTATTGTTCGTTCCAATAAAAGAGCTAATCAATACAACGAACAAATCAGAACCCGAATCTTGTTTAAAGAAAGTGAACTTTCGGTAGGTGATTTTTTGATGGTGGTAAAAAATAATTATTTCTGGTTAAAAGAAACCGATGAAGCCGGATTTATTGCCAACGGAGATATTATCGAAGTTTTGGAAATGTTCGGAATCAAAGAACTATACGGCTTTACTTTTGCAAATGTAAAAATCAGAATGGTCGATTATCCGGATCAGAAACCTTTTGAAACCGTTTTGCTTTTGGATACGATTAAAAGCGAATCTCCGTCATTAACCTACGAAGAATCAAATCGTTTGTACGAGGAAGTAATGAAAGATTATGAAGATGAAAGTACGAAATATAAGAAGTTTCACAAAGTAAAAGAGAACGAATACTTCAACGGTTTACAAGTGAAATTCTCGTACGCCATAACCTGTCATAAATCGCAGGGAGGGCAGTGGAACACTGTTTTTATTGAACAGCCCTACTTACCAAACGGAATCGATCGCGATTATATTAGATGGCTTTATACAGCTATGACTCGTGCGAAAAATAAGTTATATTTAATAGGATTTAAAGACGAAAGTTTTGAGGAGTGATTTAAATTTAAATTATACAATATTTAAAAGTTTGCAATTTGAAAACTTTTATAATACATTTGTTCTATGAAAATTCTTGTAAAGAAGACGATCTTACATTATGTTAAGAAATATCCAATTGCATCTACACAGTTACTAATTTGGTATAATGAGTTTTCTAAGCTTCCATTTAATAA
This sequence comes from Flavobacterium sp. LC2016-12, assembly GCF_015351595.1. GTDB lineage: Bacteria > Bacteroidota > Bacteroidia > Flavobacteriales > Flavobacteriaceae > Flavobacterium. The sequence continues at coordinate 26,952 of NZ_JADKPT010000019.1, forward strand.
TTTTAATGAATTAAAAAAGATTTATGGAAATTCTAGTATTGTAAATAATAATAGAGTTGTTTTTAATATTAAAGGAAATGATTTTCGATTAGTTGTTTCAATTAATTTTTTACAACAAGCTTGTTATGTAATTTGGTTTGGGACACATAAAGAATATGATAAAATTAATGTTGAAACTGTAGAATTTGATACTACAATTTTGACGGATAAAACTTTATAATTATGAATTGGAAAGTATTAAAAACAGAAGAAGATTATAATAAGGCATCACTAAGGTTGATGGAAATTTTTCATGCTTTACCTAATACTGTAGAAGGTGATGAGCTAGATTTGTTAATTGTTTTGGTAAAGGATTACGATGAAAAAAATTATCATTTGCCAGAATTAGATGCATTAGAAGTCATAAAATATAAAATGCAGGAAAGAGGGATGAAGGCAAAAGATCTTGAACCAATAATTGGGAGTAAAGGTCATGTTTCTGCAATTTTATCAGGTAAACGTGAAATTACTTTGAAAATGGCACAAAAACTTAAAAATTACTTTAGCATTCCTGCAGATGTATTTTTGCATAGTGCCTAGAAATTTTTACTTTTTAGCTTAAAAATGCAATGCTAAAATGACAACACTAAACGACTTACATTCGATTTCCTCTACGTTTTCGAATACAGATAAAATGCCGGTTTTGTTTTTAGGACACGGAAGTCCGATGAACGCTATTGAAGAAAATCAGTTTGTGGCTGGTTTTCGCGATCTGGCTAAAACTTTGCCACAACCGAATGCGATTTTGTGTATTTCAGCGCATTGGTTTACCAACGGAACCAAAGTTACTTCCATGCAAATGCCAAGAACTATTCATGATTTTGGAGGTTTTCCGCAGGCACTTTTTGATGTTCAATATCCTGCAAAAGGAAGTCCGGAATTGGCTGCAGAAACTAAAAAAATATTGGAACCTGTAAATGTTGATTTAGATGAACATTGGGGATTAGATCACGGTGCATGGAGTGTAATCAAACACTTATATCCAGAAGCTAATGTTCCGGTTATTCAGTTGAGTATTGATTATACAAAATCAGGTCAATATCATTTTGAGTTAGCTCAGAAATTACAATCTCTTCGTCATAAAGGGGTATTGATTATAGGAAGCGGAAATATTGTTCATAATCTTCGTTTAGTAGATTTCAGAAATTTTGATAAAGACAATTACGGTTTCGATTGGGCTATTGAAGCGAGAGAAACGGTAAATAATTATTTATTGGATGGAAATTTTCAGCCGTTGATTGACTTCGAAAAGATGAGTAAAGCAGTTCAGGTTGCCATTCCAACTCCGGATCACTATTTACCTTTGTTGTATACTTTAGGTTTAAAAGAAAAATCAGAAGAATTGAGTTTGTTTAATGATAAATTGTTGGCTGGTTCTTTGAGTATGACTTCAGTAAAAATTATGTAAAGAAAAAAAACTTTGAACTTTGTGAAACTCTGTGAAAACCTTTGTGCAACTCTGTGGTAAAAATTATAACACAAAGCAGCATCAATACTTTACAGAGATCATCAATAAAAAAATAAATTAATAATGAGGATGAGATCGCTTCGTTCCTCGCAATGACATAAAAAATGAAAATAATAGCTGTAATTCCGGCGCGATATGCATCAACACGTTTTCCTGCAAAACTAATGCAGGATTTGGGTGGTAAAACCGTAATCCTAAGAACTTATGAAGCCTCAGTGGCAACAAATTTGTTTGATGATGTATTTGTTGTAACCGATTCTGATCTAATCTTTAATGAAATTGTTTCAAATGGTGGAAAAGCCATTATGAGCATTAAAGAACACGAATCAGGAAGCGACCGAATTGCAGAAGCTATATTTAGTCTCGATGTTGATATTGTAGTGAATGTTCAGGGTGATGAACCTTTTACAGAAGCAGGACCTCTTGAACAAGTTTTATCAGTATTTAAAAACGATGAAGACCGCAAGATTGATTTAGCCTCATTAATGCGTGAAATCACAGCTGAAGACGAAATCAATAATCCTAATAATGTAAAAGTGGTTGTAGATCAGTCCCAGTTTGCGTTGTATTTTTCGCGTTCTGTAATTCCGTACCCGAGAGATAAAGATGTTGGTGTTCGTTATTTTCAACATATCGGGATTTATGCTTTTAGAAAACAGGCCTTGTTAGACTTTTATAGCTTGCCTATGAAATCTTTGGAAGCTTCTGAGAAACTAGAACAATTACGTTATTTAGAATTCGGAAAACGTATTAAAATGGTTGAAACAACGCATGTTGGAATTGGAATTGATACGGCTGAGGATTTAGAAAAGGCTAGGGGTATTTTAGCTTCTAAATAGTTATGTTGCTGTGAAGATGGTACGCGGATGAAACGGAGTCGCTAAAGCGAAAGCGCGGATAAAAACGGATTTTTGTCATTGTAACAAAACAAAAAAGCTCCAAAATATTGGAGCTTTTTTGTTATCTAAAAAAATATAAAATCTAAAATTAGTATAAATCCGGGAATTTAGAAGGATTAACTTCATGCATCATACTATATACTTTTTCAAAAATATCTTCGGCAGAAGGTTTAGAGAAATAGTCACCATCAGTTCCGTAAGCCGGTCTGTGGGCTTTTGCAGCAAGAGTTTGTGGTTTGCTGTCTAAATGAACATATGCATCTTGCTCTTCCAAAATTTGTTGTAAAATAAACGCTGAAGCTCCACCAGGAACATCTTCGTCAATTACTAACAGACGATTTGTTTTTGCAATACTTTTTACAATATCCTTATTGATGTCGAACGGAAGTAAAGACTGAATGTCAATAACTTCACAATCAATTCCTAAATCTAATAATTCAGTTGCCGCTTGTTCTACTAATCTTAAAGTTGAACCATAAGAAACAAGAGTAATATCAGATCCTTCTTTTAATGTTTCAACAACTCCAATTGGTGTTTTGAACTCACCAAAATTCAAAGGTGTTTTTTCTTTTAAACGGTATCCATTTAAACATTCAATTACCAAAGCCGGTTCATCAGTCTCTAAAAGAGCGTTATAGAATCCTGCCGCCTGTGTCATGTTTCTTGGAACCAAAACGTGAATTCCGCGAATAGCATTGATTATCATTCCCATTGGTGAGCCAGAATGCCAGATACCTTCTAAACGGTGTCCACGAGTTCTGATGATCAAAGGTGCTTTTTGTTTTCCAACAGTTCTGTATTGCAATGTAGCCAAATCGTCACTCATGATTTGAATTGCATACAGTAAATAATCTAAATACTGAATTTCAGCAATTGGACGTAAACCTCTCAAGGCCATTCCGATTCCCTGACCTATAATGGTAGCTTCACGAATTCCGACATCGGCAACACGAAGTTCTCCGTATTTTTCCTGCATGCCTTCTAAACCTTGGTTTACATCACCAATGTTTCCTACATCCTCACCAAAAATTAGTGTTTCAGGGTATTTGGTAAACAAAGCGTCGAAGTTATCGCGAAGGATCATTCGGCCATCTGAATCCGGTTTTGCATTTTCTGAATATTCAGGAAGTACTTTTTCTACAGAATAAACATTCAAATCTGAATCAGAATGTAAATGACTGCTGAATCTTGGTTGTGTTTTTGTAATGTAATCTGTAATCCAGTTCGATAACAAAACTTTACTGTTTGGTACTTCTACAAAACGTAATATTTTGCGTGCTATAACTAACATTTCCTTTTTTAAAGGCGATTTAATAGCACTTAATTCTGAAATATACTTTCCAATTCTTTCTTTATGATTGATGCTTGCTTCTGCAATTTGCTCCAATAATGCCAAAAGATTTTTTTGATCTTCAATAATTGGGTTGATGAAAGAATTCCAAGCCTCTTTTTTAGCCTCAAGAACTTCTTTTTTCAATTCAAAATCAATTTCTGAAAGTTCTTCAGGAGATGCAATATTGATGGCGATCATCCATAAACGCATCTGACGAATACAATCGAAATCTCTTTCCCAGGCTAGTCTTTCTCCATTTTTATAACGTTCGTGAGAACCTGAAGTAGAATGCCCTTGTGGTTGTGTTAATTCATTAACGTGAATTAAAACGGGAATATGTTCTTCGCGGGCAATAGCACCTGCTCTTTCGTAAGTCGACACCAACTCAGCATAATCCCAACCTTTTACTCTAAAAATTTCATAACCTTTAGAATCTTCATCGCGTTGATATCCTTTAAGGATTTCTGAGATGTTTTCTTTGGTTGTTTGATGTTTGGCGTGAACCGAAATTCCGTATTCATCATCCCAAACACTCATTACCATAGGAACTTGTAGAACTCCTGCAGCATTTATTGTTTCGAAAAACAAACCTTCAGAAGTACTCGCGTTACCAATAGTTCCCCAAGCCACTTCGTTTCCATCTACAGAGAATTTGTCTTTGATTTTGATACCATCGACATTTCTGTAAATTTTAGAAGCCTGTGCAAGTCCCAATAATCTTGGCATTTGTCCGGCTGTAGGTGATATATCTGCGCTTGAATTTTTTTGTTTTGTCAGGTCTTTCCAGGATCCATCTTCGTTTAAACTATGCGTTACAAAGTGTCCGCCCATTTGTCTTCCGGCTGACATTGGATCAAAATCTAAATCGGTATGACCATATAAACCTGCGAAAAATTGTTTTGGAGTTAATTCGCCAATCGCCATCATAAAAGTCTGATCGCGGTAGTATCCTGAACGGAAGTCACCATTTTTGAAGGCTTTTGCCATTGCAAGTTGTGGAACTTCTTTTCCGTCACCAAATATTCCAAATTTGGCTTTTCCGGTCAATACTTCTTTACGACCTAAAAGGCTACATTCACGGCTGGTTACTGCAATTCTGTAGTCATTCAATACCTCAGTTTTGAAATCCTCAAATGTTAATGTAGTATTGTTTTTTTCTGTAATCATAATCTGGAATGGTCATGTTGAGACTGCGAAATTACTTAAAAACAATCAATAATCATAATTCTTTAAAATAAATATAATTTAATTATTTGTATTTAAAATCAAAAAACTACGTATTTTATTTATGTTATTTTAAATAAAAAACATAATTTAATAATAATAATGCATCTTTTTGATTAAAATTTATTCAATTAAAACCATTTTCGGGTAAAAAGATTGACTAATGTTTTAGGTGATAATGTTATAACAAATCTTATTTTTTCGTTATATTTTGTTTGAGTAATTTCCCATCCATTATTTGAATAAACCGGAAAATAGAGTTCAAAATAGTCCGGAACCAGATTTAAACGAACTCCTGTATCATAAACAAAATCGGCACTTTGATGTTTACTTTTCATAAAACCAATATCGCCATACATTTCAACCCAGTTCCAAACAGAGTAACTTGCATTTAATGTTGTCATCCACTGGTTAGCAAATGAGGGTTCGATTTTGGACTTAAAACCACCTTCGGCCATGACAAACTGCTGACTAAAAAAACCGCTGCTTTCAGATCTTCCATAAAAATTATAATCAAACATATAATCTGTAGGACGATCTAGACCAAAACTGAAATAATCCGAATCTGTTTTATTATAAAGAAAAGTTCCGGCATACATTCTCAGATTTAGTTTATGATTGTTCTCAAACAATCTTCTATATTCAATTTCTCCAGCTACTTTTCCAAAATCTCCTGAAAACTGAACATCAGTCATGAAGTTAAAATGATTGATTAACTCCGTTTTTGTATTCGAGTAACGCGCATTGAAAATAGAATAATTTGGTGGTGAATTATCAGTAATATAATCGCTTGCCTCTCTATTTACAATAACCTCACGCAACAAGAAAAGTTGTTTTCTGTTGTCTCTGAAATTTTTCTCCCGAATACGAAATTGCACCATTGGATTCAATCTAAGATAAGTTGCATCCGGCGCGTAGTGAAAATAGTTCTGACTAATCGAATAACGTACATTATAGAGTGTGCTGTTGCGATAATATTGACTCCATGAAAATGCCGATGAGCCAGAAATTGTTCCTGCATTTATAGAATATGCCGGATTAATATCAAACGTAAAAGGTTTGTCTAAAATGGTTTTATTATGAAAACGAATTCCAGGCGTCAATCCATCATATAAATTATAATTAAGTGTCGGAATATATAAAATCTGATTGTAGTAAGGATCTTCCAGATCTTTGGCAAAATTAAATTTGATCGGGCGATTGACAATAACTACACTTTTTAACGATTTCCAATTGTTTCTTTGATTGTATTCCGGTACCTCATTGTCGTAATTAATAACAATTTTATCTGCATTTTTTCGATCAAAGTTATAAACCGAATCATTCTTTGTTGGTTCAATCCAGGTTTTAAAAACGACTTCATTTTTCTTGATTCCGTAAACAGGAATCGGAGCGTAAATGCCTGTTTTGTTTTTTATCTGAAATTGTACACTGTCTTTTGTTCTCGAAACATTGGTGAATTTATAATCGATAATTTCACGGGAATCAATAATAGTTTCAAAGAACCAATTGATTTTTTTTGGACTATTTTTGGTCAGGATTTTTTCAAAGTCAAATCGGTTTGTCTGTTTTGCTTTATTCAAATTATAAAATTCCTGAACACTTTCAGGAACAATATTATGATTGAGATAATCATCTAAATAACTCAAACTTAAACCGGCGCGATATTTACTGGCAATTTGTTCGTTGAATTTTATCAGTGTATTTTTAGGATCACCAAGAGGCTGATCCAGGTTTTTTCGTGCCATCAGCATATAATAATAGCTGTACTGCTCGTTGAAAGTTATATTGGTAATGTTGTAACTTTTAAAGAGTTTCATGTCAGAAAGTCTACCCAGCATTTTCTGATCCAAATGATGTTCTTCCATGTATTTCATCATGGTATATATCTGAATTCCGTCATAAACCCAATTGTCTCTTCTTGGATCAAGACGTAAACTATTCTTGAGATAATTGTTAAGGTAGGTTTTCAAGAAAGTAATCTCAAATATAAATTCATCTGTAAACGGGCTAATAAAGGATGGCAATTGATTTAATCCATAAAACGGATTTCGATCATAATCAGCCTGAGAAACTGTGATTCTTTTGTGCGGATATTTTCCAATAAATTCATTGGCAAAAGTTGCTACTCTGTCGATAACAATAGCTTTTTGAATGTCGTTAAGTTTTTTTGTTTTTAAATCTGAAAGAACTTCTAAGTCTCCCATAGTATAACTTCTGAAACTATTTTGTTTTTCGATAAATAAATTAAAATCACTTCTTTTATTTCCGGAAAAAGAATAGGTGCTGTACGAAGAATTGGAATCATCTTTTGAAACAGAATCCAAATCGGTGGTAATAGAATAATTATTTGGAATCTTTATTTCAACTTGGTAATCTGTGCTGGCATTAGCAATATCATCCAGATTAAAATTGTTGTTTTTTACAAAATGATGGCTTTCAAATCGGGCAGGGCTTATAAACCAGTTTTTTAGGTTCATTCCTCCATTCTGATCAAAGCCGTAATGCGTAAATTTAGCACTCGGAATTTTAGAAATGTAAGTAAGATGAAGATTGATTTTTTCGCCAGGGTATAATTTTCTATTCAGCTTTACAACAATATAATCAGGGTTTTTAACGGTTCTTTGCCATTCTAAAGCCAAATTATCAGAACCTGTCAAACTCAAAATGGTTGTATTTCCTCTTTCCTCTGGTTTGGCAACATGAAAGCCCCTGTAAAATTCATCCGAAAAGCGTTTAGCCAAAGGTGTATTTTTATCTGAAAAAGCATTGTTCCAGTCATTCAAAACAATTGAATCCAAAGAATCATTTGAGGTGTTGTAAAATGTTATATCCTGTTTTACATTCAGTGTTTTAAGTTCAAGATTAACCGCCACATCCATCCTAGACTGATGTTGTGCATATTGTTTTATCGAACTGAATAAAACTAAAATGAAGAATATAATTTTATAAAATGATTTCAAGGATGACTCGGGATAATTTAGCGTATACTTAAGTTACGAGTGTAAAGTCGTTTTGGTTTTTTGTAAAAATAGCATAAAAAAAGCTGTTTTTTAAAACAGCTTTCAATTTTTGTGATACTTAACGTTATTTATTCATTTGAACGATTTTTTTTCCTTTTATTAAAGTTACAATAACTTAAAAAGCGATAAAATTTAAAAATTAGAAATTTGGACTTAAATCGTACTTTTTATAGAATTTATCTAAAACATCAACTACTTCATCTTCAGTATCTACTATTTTGAATAAGTTCAAATCTTCAGGACTTACAGTATGCATTTTTTCAACTAGAACTGTTTTAACCCATTCAATTAATCCTGACCAGAATTCCACACCCACTAGAATAATTGGGAATTTCCCGATTTTCTTAGTTTGAATTAAGGTAATCGCTTCAAACATTTCGTCCAAAGTTCCAAAACCTCCTGGCATTACTACAAATCCTTGAGAGTATTTTACAAACATTACTTTTCTAACAAAGAAATAGTCAAAATTCAGGTTTTTGTCGTGGTCGATATAAGGGTTAAAATGCTGTTCAAAAGGCAATTCGATATTTAAACCTACTGAAGTTCCACCACCTAAATGAGCACCTTTATTTCCAGCCTCCATAATTCCGGGGCCACCGCCTGTAATTACACCATAACCGGCTTTACTAATTTTATAAGCAATTTTCTCCGCCAATAAATAGTATTTATCATCTGGTTTTGTTCTCGCTGATCCAAAAATTGATACACACGGACCAATACGACCCATGCTTTCGTAACCGTTTACAAACTCAGACATAATTTTAAAAATCGCCCAGCTGTCATTGGTTCTAATTTCATTCCACGTTTTTTGTTTCAAACGATCCTGAATTACTTTATCCTCATCATTATCAAAATCTTCTAATCTCATTTTAGGTATTTTAATTATTTATATTTTTATTTCTAGCTGTGTCGTTTTTATTATTGTCATCCTGAGCGGAGTCGAAGGAGAAGGAGCTATTTCCTGCTGTCCTTCCAATCTTTTGTGCCGAACCCCGGCACAAAAGGATTTTCCCTCCCATCAGGGCTAGGGCAATCATTTTCAAAAGAAGAATCCGTTACTAATACGTTTGTTCTTCAATTGATTTCGTAATGTGACTTTTAACTTTTCCGGTATGCTCTGTTGTTTTAGATTCTATAAGCATTATGAGACATTCGTCAACAGATGAAACTCTGTGATTTATTCCTTTTTTCACAACGAATAACTCGCCTTTCTTCATGGTGAATGCTGGCTCATTTTCAATTTCCATTAAAAGCTCACCTTCGACAATATAAAATAGTTCGTCTTCATTCTCATGATTATGCCACGGTATTTCCTGACCTTTTATTTTAGCCACTTTAATATATTGATCATTTACTTCATCAATTATTTTAGGCGAAAAATATTGGTCTACGTTACTGAACTTGTCTTTTAGATTCATAGATTTTATATTAGTCCTTACCGAAATCAAAAGCTTTTTCAAAAACGGCTAGCTAAATTAAGCCTTTTTTTCAGAATTGTCACAAGAATGTCCATTTATTAATTTAAATGTAACATTTGTGATTGGGTAGTTTTTGGGTTTTAATTCATTATCAATTGATTATAGAAAATGAACTCTTGCAACAATTACAACATTTGGTAAATAGATGTCGTTCCTACGGAACTTAATTACTAAATGTCAAAATTATCAACAGATTAAATCTGTTGCTATAAACATTTCGTTCCTGTGGAGCTTCATTATGATTATTTAAAAAAGACCCTTAAGCTCGATTCACTTTGTAGCGACTGATTTTAATCCGTCGTTATTATCACGAAGTCCTATAGAGCTGTAGGTTCTGCAGATATTGTAGGGATGGATTTTAATCCATCCCGTATTGTAAATTTGGTTATTCCAATTCCTTTTTTAAAAACTTAGCAGTATAGCTTTTTTTACTTTTTGCTACTTCTTCAGGAGTTCCTTTGGCAATTAATTGTCCACCGCCTTTTCCTCCTTCAGGGCCAATATCTATAATATAATCAGCAAGCTTTATTACATCCATATTGTGCTCAATCACCAGAATTGTATTTCCTTTATCAACCAGTTTATTGATCACATCCATTAAAACACGAATGTCTTCAAAATGCAATCCTGTCGTTGGTTCATCTAGTATATAAAACGTATTTCCCGTATCTTTTTTAGATAATTCTCCAGCCAATTTAATACGTTGCGCTTCACCACCAGAAAGCGTTGTACTTTGTTGACCTAGGGTGATATACCCTAAACCAACATCCTGAATTGTTTTTACTTTTCTATAAATCTTCGGGATATTTTCAAAGAAAGGAACTGCTTCATCAACCGTCATATTCAAAACATCCGAAATTGATTTTCCTTTGTATCTAATTTCCAAAGTTTCTCTGTTGAAACGTTTTCCCTGACACGTTTCGCATTCTACATAAACGTCTGGTAAAAAGTTCATTTCGATAGTTCTAACACCAGAACCTTCACAGGTTTCACAACGTCCGCCTTTTACATTAAAACTAAAACGTCCGGCCTTGTAACCACGAATCATACTCTCAGAAGTCATGGTAAACAGGTTTCTGATTTCTGTAAAAACCTCTGTGTAAGTTGCTGGATTCGAACGTGGTGTTCTTCCAATCGGACTTTGGTCGATATCAATTACTTTGTCGATATATTCTAAACCTTCTATTTTTTTATAAGGCTGTGGTTTTTTCACGCCATTAAAATAGTAGGCATTTAAAATAGGGTAGAGTGTTTCGTTGATCAAAGTAGATTTTCCACTTCCTGAAACTCCAGTTACACAAATCAACTGTCCTAAAGGCAATTCAATCGAAACATTTTTTAGGTTGTTTCCTGTCGCTCCGGTTAGTTTTAAAAACTTGCCATTTCCTTTACGACGCTCTTTTGGAATCTCTAGTTTCATTGTACCGTTCAAATATTGAGCGGTAATCGTGTTCGATTTTAAAGTTTCAGCCGGAGTTCCGATACTGATAATTTCTCCACCGTATTTTCCTGCTTTCGGACCAATATCAATTACATAATCTGCAGTTTCGATCATGTCTTTATCGTGTTCTACGACAATTACTGAGTTTCCGATATCACGTAATTGTTCTAGTGATTTAATCAGTTTTTCATTGTCTCTCTGGTGTAAACCAATACTTGGCTCATCCAAAATGTATAAAACACCAACCAATTGTGAACCAATTTGAGTTGCCAAACGAATACGTTGTGCTTCACCACCGGAAAGTGATTTTGAACTTCGGCTTAAAGCCAAATAATTCAAACCAACATTCATCAGGAAGTTCAAACGATCTTTAATTTCTTTAACCACTTCAGAAGCAATCAAAAGCTGTTTGTCTGTTAAATGGCTATTTAAATCCTGAAACCAGGCTGTTAAATCGGAAATATCCATATCACACAATTCGGTGATGTTTTTTCCATTTACCCTAAAAAACTGCGCTTCTTTTTTTAAACGTGAACCTTCACATACCGGACAATTCACTTCGTCCATAAAATCTTTTGCCCAACGCTTTATAGTCGTTGAAGCGCTTTCATCATATTGATTTTTGATAAAATGTGAGATTCCCTCAAAATCAATTTTATAATCGCGCGTAACACCCAAATCTTTTGAGTTTATAGTAAATTTATCTTTTCCACCATGAAGAATCATCTCCATCGCTTCTGCTGGAATTTTCTCAATAGGATCCGTAATTTTAAATCCGAATTTTTCTCCGATAACTTCCAGTTGCTTGAAAATCCACGATGATTTATATTCACCAAGTGGCGCAAAACCTCCAGATTTAATAGATAATTTAGGATTCGGAATAATCTTTTTGATATTGATTTCGTGAACCGTTCCCAATCCATTACAATGCGGACAAGCTCCTTTTGGAGAGTTGAAAGAAAATAAATTCGGCTCTGGATTTTGGTACGAAATTCCTGTTGTAGGACACATTAAATTTCTACTGAAATAACGTACTTCATTGGTGTCCTGATCTAAAATCATCAAGACATTTTCACCATGATGCATGGCAGTATTAATGCTTTCAGACAAACGTTTTTGATTGTCTTCGGTATCTTCAATCAACATTCTGTCAACGACAATTTCGATATCATGGGTTTTATAACGATCCAGTTTCATACCTGAAACCAAATCCTGAACTTCGCCATTAACGCGAACTTTCAGGAAACCTTGTTTGGTAATTTGTTGGAATAATTCCGCATAATGTCCCTTTCTGGCTCGAATAATTGGTGCCAAAATATTAATGCGTTTTCCGTTAAAATCTTCCATGATCAAATCTTTAATCTGATCATCAGAATAAGAAACCATTTTTTCGCCTGTGTTGTAACTGTAAGCATCAGCACCACGAGCATATAGAAGTCTTAAGAAATCATATATTTCAGTAATAGTTCCAACAGTCGAACGCGGACTCTTACTGGTTGTTTTTTGTTCAATAGCAATTACAGGCGAAAGCCCATCAATTTTATCCACATCCGGGCGCTCTAAACCACCAAGAAACTGTCTGGCATAAGCTGAAAAAGTTTCTACATAACGACGCTGTCCTTCGGCATAAATCGTATCAAAAGCCAAAGACGATTTTCCCGATCCTGATAGACCGGTAATTACAACCAGTTTTTCACGCGGAATTGAAATATCGATATTTTTTAGATTATGAACTCTTGCACCAAGAACTTCAATAGTATTGTCTTTTTCTAACATAATTTTGAGCAAAACGCAAAGTTACCACTTTGATTTGTTCTTTTTATACTAGAGTACAAAACTTTATGTTACAATTAGTAACAAAAAAACGCTAATTAGATTTAATGTTGTTTGCTGCTAGAATTTTATTAAAAGTATCTTCCTTACCGGCTTTTTTCAGATCAGCATATATCATTTGAATGATTTTTTCTGCATCCGCTCTGTATGGCGATTTTTGTTCAACATACAAATTGTAAGCTTTGCACATATTGTCAAGACCTTTTTCAGGATCATTTAAATGAAGGGCATACATTTGTCCAATGCCGTAAAAAACCTCAGGATTATTTGATTCAATTTTAGCTAGTTTTTCGTAGCTTTTTACTGCTTTTTTATATTCTTTTTTATAAGAGTAGGCCACTGCAATATTTTGTAATGGCATTAATCCATTAGGATCTATCTTTAGGGATTTTTCATATGAATCTATTGCTAAATCAAATTCTTCCAGACGTCTATAGCATATTCCCATATTGTCGTACGCAAATGCAAAATTTGGGTCAATTTTTACGGCTTTTTTGTAATATTCAAGTGCTCCTTTAAAATTATCTTTTTTAGTTTCATCGATGCCCAGGTTGTAAAAATCCAATGCTTCCTGATTTGTAGACATTGAATTTTTATTTAATTGATTATTTGAAGCAACTTTATCTTTTAAAGTAGAACAATTATCCATAAGGTATTTCTCCATTTTATAATAGATATCCTTATACTCCGTAGAATTTTTATCTAGATTTAAAGTAACATTAATCTCTTTTTTTTCTCCCGTTGGATTCGATAAGTCTATGTTCGCAAATTTTTCACCTATTTGATATGCTCCAACTTTATCATCAATGCAGGAACTAATATTAGCGGTAATAGAGTCTTTTATTCTATTGTATGTTGGAATTGAATCAATACAAGAGCATGCCTGGTCTGTAAGTTCCTTGAATAATTTTTCGGGATCAATTTTATCTTTTGTTTGGGCATTAGAAGTTAAACTAAGAGAAAAAAGTAGAAAAAATAACGTTTTTTTCATTTTATAATTGGTTTTTGGTTGGTTAGCGTTTTCGTTTTCTGGTTGCCATATATTCTTCAATGGCTTCTTTGGTTGTGTACCAATTTCGGCCTTCTTTATAAGCGTCTATTTTGCCGGTTCTGGCCAATAAACTAATGTATTCGTGTCCGTAAGGAGTTTCGGGTTCGCTCACGATATTTTGTATCGATTGAAAATCGTAATTGCTTCCTGGCATGGCACTTAAATAGATGTTAAGTGTACGCTCTAGAGCCTGACACATCAAAAGCGTTAGTTTTTGATAATTACCGTTATTAGCCTGATTGAGTGCTTCGTAATACTTTTTTCGATCATTTTTTAAGATAATCGCCGGCGGAAAACCACAGCGCATTAATAATAAATTCATACTCAATCGAACTGTACGCCCATTTCCATCAAAAAATGGATGAATCCAAACTAATTTATGGTGGTAAATAGTTGCCAATTCAATATCATTTAACCCTAAAGGATTGGTATTGATAAATTCAATTAATTCATCAAGATAATCAGAAACTTTGTTGGCGTTTGGAGGCATAAAGTTCGCTCCCGAAATTCGAACTCCACCATTACGTATACGACCAGCAAAATCATCTTCGATAGAACGTAAAACCAATCCATGAATCGATAGAATATCAATACTTCGTAGTTTATAATTATCATCAACAATCGAGTACAAATAATCAATGGCCTTATCGTGATTATGAGTTTCAAAATGTTCCCGAAGTGATTTTCCTTTAATGGTAATTCCTTCCTGGATTACCATTTGGGTTTCTCTTAAGCTCATAGTATTTCCTTCAATACTATTCGAATTGTAAGTCCATTCAAGGGATAAACTTTCGCGAATTTTATGCAAAGCGATATTGGGCAATGGTCTGCTGTTTTGCAGATCAAGCCTTTTTTGGTACAATCGATCAAATGTTGATTGAAATTCTTCTCTGTATGTTAAGTCAATATTCCACATAATCCTACAAAGGTACTTCTTAATATCGGATAAATCAAAATTTTAACCTATCCGATATTAAGCTTACTCAATTGTCATAGAACGTAACTTCATTCTATACGCTTCAAGTGCTATGGATTTGGAAATGAAGCCGTAATATTTTTCATTTCGTAAAACGGGAAGAAAAGCTGTTTTTGATTTTTCGAATTTACTCATTACAATTTCCATGCTGTCATAAGAAGATATTGTAGCAGCTGGTGTTTTCATAACATCTTTAATCAGGGTATATTTTACTCGATAAGAATTAAAAATAATTTCGCGGATATCATTAAAATGAACTACTCCAACTAATTCTTTTTCATTATTTACGACAGCAAAAACAACCTGATTGGAGTGCGAAATAAGATCAACTAATTTAGTAAGGTTTTCGTCTGGATGAACGGTTAGGTAGTCGCATTGAATGATAGTATCAATATCTAAAGTTGATAAAATATTGGAGTCTTTATTACTTGTAAAAGCATGACCTTTTTTAGCCAGACCCTTTACATCTAATGAATATTTTTCAAAACGTTTTGAAATTGCAAAACTTATTGAAGAGACAATCATTAAAGGAATCATTAAACTATAACCACCCGTAATTTCTGCAATTAAGAATATTGCAGTTAAAGGAGCGTGAAATAATCCACTCAAAATACCCGCCATTCCAACCATGGTAAAATTACTGATTGGTAGTTTTGACAAACCAATCATGGTTACAAATTTTGAAAAAAAGAATCCGAGATAAGATCCTAAAAATAGAGAAGGAGCAAAGTTACCTCCATTTCCTCCACTTCCGATAGTTAGTCCTGAAGCGAAAACTTTTACCATCATCGTGCATCCAACGAAAAGAAGTAAGACCCATTGGTTATTTCTAAAATCTCCAAATAACGTATTATCCAGAATTTTACCGGGATCAGATTCAGATAAAGTTTTAATGCTTTCATATCCCTCACCAAAAAGCGTTGGGAAAACAAAAATAAGCAGCGCTAATAAGGACGATCCAATTAATGCTTTTTTATAAGCGCCCATTTTTAAATTTCCAAAATAATGCTCTACTCTTTGAAAATTTCTTGCGTAATAAACCGCTATAAAACCGGTTAATATACCTAGAATAACATAAAAAGGAATATTATGATAATTGAAAGCTTCTTGTTTTTTGAAAGACAATAAGATTGTTTCATCCAAAACAATTGCAGAAACCAAAGCACCGGTCGCCGCCGAAATCATGATAGGAGTGAAGGCAGAAATACTGACATCAACCAATAAAACTTCGATAGCAAACAAAACTCCGGCAATTGGCGCATTAAAGGCGGCTGCAATTCCTGCCGCGACACCACAGCCAATTAGCAAAGTTCTATCTTTATAAGCTAATTTATAATTTTGTGCAAAGTTAGATCCAAAAGCTGCTCCTGTAACAACAATTGGGCTTTCAAGACCTGCAGAACCTCCTAAACCAACCGTTAACGAACTGGTTACAATTTGCGCATACATTTGTTTTCTCGGAATAATACTTGCTTTTTTAGCAACAGCATATAAGATTTGAGAAGTTCCTTTTTCAATGGTTCCGTTTAGCACTTTTTTGATAACAAAAACAGTAAGCAGTATACCAATTATAGGCAAGATACTGTTGATGAAACTCAATTTTAAAATACCATTGATGTAGGTTGCAAAAGAAAATACACTATGCGCAAAAGTTTTTAAAACTATTACCGCTAAAGAGCATGAAATACCAATTAAAACACTTGATAAAAAAATAAACTGCTTTGGCGTCATTAAGGACTGTGCCAAGGCAATAATGCTTTCTAGTTTTCTGAAATATTTTTTTAGCATTCTGTCTGTAAAAATTAGGGGGATACTGCAAATTTAGGGTATAACATTCAAAATTGTATGATTTTTATTTAAAATCTATTTTAATTTAAAAGCCTACAGCAGTATCATCACCTCTAAAATCAGCTCCTCCTTCTAAAGTTTTATTTGGAAGTACTAAAATAGCATCTACTTTACCGATTATTGGTGTTGGATTCTCATTAATTAAATAGCCTTTCGTTTTAAGCTTACTGATAGTATTGTTGTCAAAAGTACTAGGTTCAAAAGTAATAAGATCTGGTAACCATTGATGATGAAATCTTGGCGCGTTTACAGCTTCCTGCATGCTCAATTTATATTCGTAAACGTTTAAAATAGTTTGCAAAACTGATGTTATGATAGTAGATCCTCCAGGAGTTCCCACCACCATAAAAAGCTTTCCATCTTTCTCAACAATTGTAGGAGTCATTGAACTCAACATCCTTTTTTGAGGTGCAATACTATTGGCTTCATTTCCAACTAAACCAAACATATTTGGAGATCCAGGCTTGGCGCTAAAATCGTCCATTTCATTGTTTAAAAAGAAACCCAATTCATCACAATAATATTTAGAGCCGTAACCGTCATTTAGGGTTGTTGTTGCTGCAATTGCATTTCCGTATTTGTCAACTATAGAATAATGTGTGGTTTCTGTACTTTCATTGTAAGTTACTTTTCCTTCTTTTATTTCTGAGGATAAACTGGCTTTGTCAACGTTAAAAGTGGACATTCTATCTTTTAAATAATCTCCAGAGAGTAAGGCGTTGACCGGAATTTTTACAAAATCAGGATCACCAAGAAACTGACTTCTGTCAGCGTAAGCTCTTCTTTCTGATTCCACAATGACCTGAATGGCTTCAGGAGAATTATGTCCCATTTTTGCCAAATCATAAGGAGCAATCATTTTTAGAATTTGAGCCAGACAGATTCCACCACTGCTTGGCGGAGCCATTGAAGTGATTTTTAAATCTTTATAAGTAAACTGAAGCGGTTTTCTCCATTTAGCTTCATATTTTGCTAAATCTGGAAGGGTGATAATTCCGCCTTTTTTCTGAAGATAATCTACTAAAATTTTAGCAGTTTCTCCTTTATAAAATTCATTTCTTCCATTCTTAGAAATTCGTTTTAAAGTCTTAGCAAGTGCCGGATATTTAATAGTGTCTTTTTCTTTAAAATTTGCTGCTAAAAGTGTCGTTCCTCCATTTACTTTTACAATAGCATCACGATAATCATTTAGGCTTTTTTCTTGTTTTTTGGTAACCACAACACCTTTCTCGGCTAAAGCAATGACAGGTTTTAAAATTTCGGATATTGGCATCGAGCCAAATTTTCTATGAACTGCAAAAACGCCGGCTACCGTTCCCGGAACACCAATTGCCAAAGCAGTTTCGGTGCTTTTTCCTTTAATTACATTTCCGTCCTGATCTAAAAACATATCTTTTGATGCTGCTAAAGGCGCCTTTTCACGATAGTCCAATGAACCAACCTCTCCATTTGCTTTTCGGTACACCATAAAACCACCACCGCCAATATTTCCGGCAAACGGAAAAGCAACAGCAAGAGCTAATTCAGTTCCAACCATAGCATCAAAAGCATTTCCTCCTTTTTTCATGATATCAGAACCAATTTTAGAAGCTTCTTCTCTTGCTGAAACGACCATTGCTTTTGAAGTAACCAATCCGGTTGGATTTTGTTGCGCAAAACTAAAAACGGAAATAAATGAGAATAAGAATGTAATTTTTTTCATAAAGTAGAAAATATGGGTTTTTATAGAATCAACTGACTTTATAAGGAAAGTAATTTTTGTTTGGCCTGATGTTGCATTTCTTCAAAGAAAGTAGCGAATTCCTGCTCAAATTCGACGTAAAATTCTTTAAGCTCTTCACTTGCAAATTGCATTTTTGAAAGGTTTTTCGACCTTCGATCCATTTGGGTTAGAATCTGATGAATACCATCAACAGTTCTATAACTTAAAAGCCAGTTTCTTTCGATCATATAAGGCATTAAACCTTGAGTTTTTTCGGTCAGAATATCATAATTGGTATGAAGTGAATTGTAGAAGCGATTGATAAAATCTTCTAGTTTTTCATCCGAATATTTGCTCCAGTTTTTTGCTAAAAAATGATCGTAAACAATGTCTACAATCACGCCGGCATAATGATGATATTTTTCATGTAACCGTTTGGTACTTTGTCTAAATACGTCATGCGAATCTGTATAAGTATCTATAAAACGGTGTAATATAATTCCTTTTTGCACATCTTCAGGAAAATGCTCAAACTGTTTTCCACGAATACCATCCGCCATAAAATTGCCGATTTTGATCAAATCATTATCACCTGAAAGATATATGTGGGCTAGGAAGTTCATTTTTTTTTGAGTTGCTAAGGTTCTGAGATGCTAAGATTCTAAGTTCTCTCTTGTAAATGTATAAAAACTTTTTTAAATCGGTTTTGTAATAAATCATAGCAACTTAGTCCCGAAGCCTCGGGATAGCCCTTCGCAACTTTTTTTTAAATCTTAGCACCTTAGCCCCTTAGCATCTCAGCAACTTTTCTATATTTGTAAATAAAAAATAACCATATCTCAAAAAAATGACTTTAATAAAATCAATATCCGGAATTCGCGGAACTATAGGAGGAAAAGTTGGTGATAATCTGACTCCGGTTGATGCTGTGAAATTTGCATCAGCTTATGGAACTTTTCTGAAAAATAATACTTCAAAAGAAAAATTAACGGTTGTGATTGGTCGTGATGCCAGAATTTCTGGTCCGATGATTCATAATTTGGTTGTAAATACTTTAATTGGTTTAGGAATTAATGTAATTGATCTTGGACTTTCAACAACACCAACTGTAGAAGTTGCTGTACCATTAGAAAAAGCTGATGGGGGAATTATCTTAACGGCTTCTCACAATCCAAAACAATGGAACGCTCTTAAATTATTGAATGAAAAAGGAGAGTTTTTAAGCGGAGCTGAGGGAGCTAAAATTCTTGAAATTGCAGAAGCAGAAGCTTTCGATTTCTCTGATGTAGATAACTTAGGAGAAATTATAGTTAATGATGCTTATATGGATATTCATATTGACGAGGTTTTAAACTTGCCTTTGGTTGATGTTGAAGCGGTAAAAGCGGCTAAATTTAAAGTTGTTGTTGATGGAGTAAACTCTTCTGGAGGAATCATTATTCCGAGATTATTAGAATTAATGGGCGTTGAAGTTGTAAAATTATATTGCGAACCAAACGGACATTTTCCTCATAATCCAGAGCCTTTGAAAGAACATTTGACTGATATTTCAGAATTGGTAGTTAAAGAAAAAGCACATTTGGGAGTTGTAGTTGATCCGGATGTAGATCGTTTGGCTTTCATCAGCGAAGACGGTGAAATGTTTGGAGAAGAATACACATTAGTGGCTTGCGCCGATTATGTTTTGAGTAAAACTGCAGGGAATACAGTTTCAAATATGTCATCATCACGTGCTTTACGTGATGTTACTAAAGCGCATAACGGAAACTATGAAGCAAGTGCTGTAGGAGAGGTGAATGTAGTGGAGTTGATGAAGAAAAATAACGCTATCATTGGTGGTGAAGGTAACGGTGGAATTATTTATCCGGAATCGCATTACGGACGTGATAGTCTGGTTGGAGTTGCCTTATTCTTAACGCATTTGGCAAACAAAAAAATGTCGGTTTCGGCTTTGAGAGCTTCTTATCCGGAGTATTATATGAGCAAAAATAAAATTGAATTAACACCACAAATTGATGTTGATGCTATTTTGATTGCCATGACTGAAAAATATAAAAACGAAGATATTACTACGATTGATGGTGTAAAAATTGATTTCGCTACAGAATGGGTTCATTTAAGAAAATCAAACACAGAGCCGATTATTCGTATCTACACTGAAGCTCCTTCTCAGGAAAAAGCTGATGTTTTAGCACTTCGAATTATCGATGAAATAAAAGCAATTGCCGGAATTTAGTTAAAAAAGATTCTAAGATTTTTAAATCTGTTTCAAACAAAAAAAACTCTTTCATTAAGTTGAAAGAGTTTTTTTTTGGAACTATTTTAGAGAGGTGGTTATTAGTCTTTGATAATTTTAAGTGATTTTTTAACTGTGCCATAAGTGGCTGTCACGATATAAACTCCAGTTGAAAGTTTATCCCCTATTTTAATATCTTCATTCGTAAAATGATCATTTGAAGAATAACAAACAATCCCTTTCATGTCGATAATTTTTAGACTTAAAGGCTCAGTTTTATCCGATTTTATATGAAGTGTTGCTTGTGTTTTAACTGGATTTGGATAAACAGTAAAGAAATCTTTTTCAAGTATGGGATCGTTTACACCTAAGTTGGCAGCAGCAACATCGATAAAGTTAAAATTCATATCATTTGATTTAAACTTGATTTTAAGATAAACTTCTCCTTTTGGCAATGTAACGCCAGTCACAAGTTCATCAGCATAGGTTTGGTACCCGCCAGTAACTGGAAAAGTTTCATCTGTTTTTACTACAATATCATTCACTAAAACATCAAATTTACCTGGAACCGTTGGAGATGCTACTCTAAAAGTCAAATTATAAGTTCCGGCATCGGCAACATTTAGTATAAATTCATTCCAGTCTCCTGCTTCAATAAAACAAACATTTTGACCAGTTCCGGAATCTGTAGTACTTTGTAAGCCAGTTCCTTTTCTTCTATAATGTTTGTTGGCTGTAATTCGGCCAGGAACATTCATTTTTTTTGAAGTGTAAGTTGTATTTATGTATTCAGTACCAATAGGTTTTAAAACACCACTTTGAGGAGCTAACAATTGTCCTTCCTGCATGTCTATCCAATCGGCAGGAACTCTTCCTGTAAACCAGGAATATCTGTAAATGTCTGGATCATTTTCAAAACTGGTAATGATTTCTTTCATGAAGGTAGTTTTCTGATCAGCAGTTTGAATAACTCTATTTGCAAATTCAGTTACCCAAACTGGACGATTGTATTTTTTAAGAAGACCTGTAACGCCAATGACAGAGCCTGATGTATTATCATAAGTATGAAAAGCAATATAATCGACTTTACAATTTGGGCATAAAAGGAAAAATTGATCGTGCCAGGCTACAGGATCAGAAAAACCACCGTAGTTATTTGGACCATTGTAAGCTGGTGAAGCACTAACAATTTCCAGATTTTTTGCTGCTGCAATTTTTTCTACATTACCCCATGCATTTACAGCTTCTTGCGGCGTTAATCTGGCACCATCATTAAAATTTGGTTCGTTAAAGGCCAATAAATATTTGGCACCTGGTTTTATTCTGTTAATGAAAGCCTGTACTTCGGCATCGCTAATTTTTCCCCAGGCCATTGGTACATATTCAACACCTAGCGATTCATAATTTGTATTAATATCGTTTTCAGGTGATGAACCCCAATTGTACCACCACGAAACTCCAGGTTTTAGAGCGAGTAAATCGGCAGTAGAATTGTTTCCATAAGCAATACCTCTTTTTGGACTTTGAGCAAAAGTGGTTATGTAGATAACAGATATAAAAAATGTAAAAAGTAATTTTTTAAACATGGTAATAATTTTTAATGTGGTTTTTGGATAGATTTTAATCAACTTCAAATGTATACTGTTTGTGTAGATTATCATTTATTCAAATTCATAAAAAATCATTACAAAAACCCATCAAAATGTTCTTTAGATGTCTTAAAAACATTGTTTTCGAGTTTTAGCCGACTTACATAAAAGCAAAAGTCCAAAAAGCATTACTGCCTTTTGGACTTTTAAGTGTTTTTTAATTAAAAAGTTTTATTGAACGCGATGTTTCCATCTTTTATGCGTCCATAAATAATATTCAGGAGCTTCATAGATTTGTTTTTCTACTTCTCTTAGATATTTCTCCGTGATTTCGAAATTTTCATATTCTTTTGGATTATCAGCAATTGGTATAATCGTCGCTTCATAATAACCTCTGCCAACTTTTTTCACTTTGATGAAAATAACGCTTAAGTCATATTTTTTAGCCAACATTTCAGCTCCTGTATGAACCGGAACTTCAATTCCCATAAATTTCATCGAATGAAAAATTCTGTCCAGTTTTGGTGATTGGTCACTGGCCAAACCATAAAGACTCAAAATTCCGTCACGTTGGTTTTGTGCCATTAACGGAATTGCTTTCTTCGTTTCGACTAACTCAGCGTCATATTTTCCTCTGATTTTGCGAACCAGTTTATCAAAATAAGGATTTGCAATTTTTTTATAAACACCAACGCCATTAAAAAGCATTCTTTTGTTAAGTGTCAAAAGCCATTCCCAGCTTGCGTAGTGTGAAGCCACTAAAACAACACTTTTACCTTTTCTTTCATATTCATGAAAAAGATCCATATTGGTAATGGTAAATCTTTTCTCCATTTCCTCAGGCGTAATGCTCATTGTTTTGATCATCTCCAGAAACATATCACACATATGCTGATAAAATTTCTTTTCGATTTCTTTTCTTTCAGCGCCACTTAAATGTGGTAAAGTAAGTGCCAGATTTTCGCGCACTACTTTTCTGCGATATCCAATAACATGATATACAAGGAAGTAAACGAAATCCGAAAACCAATAAAATATACGAAAGGGAAGTATTGAAATAAGCCAAAGAAAAGGATAGGCTATTATATAAGCGAGAAACTGCATCTAGTTTTTTTTACAAAGATAAATTAAAAATGAATAACCATGGATGTTTTGGTTTCTTGTAAAGTTATCTTTGAGAATGATTATATTTACCGTTCACATTAAATATTTTTTATGAATACCGTTAATACCGTTTTGGTTGGGATTATAGTTGCCAATGCCTTGATTAGTTATAAAGGTTTTAATGATCTTGCTTTTTTTAGAAAATACGAATTTCACGTAGGAAGTATTCGTTCAGGTGAACAAATCAGAATGTTGTCGTCTGGTTTTTTACATGTTGACATGATGCACTTAATATTTAACATGTTGACACTTTGGTTTTTTGCACCGGTTGTTATTGAGTGGCTAGGTACAATTTCTTTCATTCTGATTTATTTTGGAAGTTTGATTTTTGGAAGCTTACTAACAATGTTGTTTCATAAAAACGATTATAGTTATAGGGCAGTAGGAGCTTCGGGCGCCGTGACCGGAATTTTATATTCTGCTATATTATTGCAGCCCGATATGATGTTGGGAATCTTTTTTGTCATTCCGATGCCCGCTTATTTGTTCGGAATTTTATATTTATTGTATTCGATATACGGAATGAAAGCCAAAAATGACAATATTGGGCACACAGCACACTTTGGAGGTGCTATAGGTGGTTATTTGATTACTTTGGTAAAAGAACCTTCCTTAATTGTAGACCATAGTTTGATGGTTATTTTATTAGCCATTCCTATTTTAATACTTTTTGCGATGGCTAAATTAGGAAAATTGTAAGGTTGGCATAACTTTTGAAATGCCCTTATCATAATTTTAAAATATAACAAAAATGAAGAAAGTAGTATTATTTTTAACAATCATGTTTATGACTATGTCTTACGGCCAGGAAACCAAACAAATTCCGCAGATCAATGTAAATGGAGAAGGAAAAGTAAAAGTAGCTCCTGATCAGGTTTCTATTTCAGCTACAGTTGAAACTAAGGGAAATAATGCTAAAGACGTCAAAAAGCAAAATGACGAAAAAATGGACGCTGTCTTGAAATTCATCAAAAAAATGAATATTCCAGCAACAGATTTCAGAACAAAACAAGTTGCTCTTAATCCGCAATACGATTATGAAAAAAAGAAAACAAGCTATAATGCTGTTCAGACAGTTGAAATTTTGGTGAAAGATTTATCTAAGTACGATGAATTGATGGAAGGTTTAGTTCAGCAAGGAATTAACCGTTTGGACAAAGTTTCTTTTGAATCATCAAAATTAGTGCAATATCAATCTGAAGCAAGAAAAATTGCAATGAAAGATGCTAAAGCAAAAGCCGAAGATTACGTTTCTGTTTTAGGTCAAAAAGTAGGTAAAGCTTTTGTGATTTCGGATAACTCACAAGTTTATCATCCACAACCAATGTATGCGATGAAGTCTATGGCAATGGATAATGCTGAAGGTGCTTCTAACGAAACATTAGCAATTGGAGAAATTGAAATCACAGCAAATGTAAGTGTGAGTTTTATTTTAGACTAAAAGATATAATAAATTCCAATATTTAAATCCCAAATTCCAACTTAACAATTGGAATTTGGGATTTTTTATTAAAAGTCTTTTTTTTTTAGGTTAGGGATTTAAAAATTTGAAATTTACGCTCTTAAACTGGCAGATTTTTTTCAAACGCAGCACCAAAAGAAAAAAACGAATCCGTGCTTCCAACGCCTTCAATTTGATGAATCTGCTCGTATAAAATTTTACGAAGCTCTTCATTATTAAAAGAAACAATTTTAATAAATAAGGCATATTTTCCCGATACCCAATGGCATTCGATCACTTCCGGGATTTCTTTGAGTTTTTCGGCTATAGAGTAGGAGTAACGGGCTTCTTTCGTAACAATTCCCGTATAGGTAATGGTTTCAAAACCAAGTTCTTTAGCGTTTAGTTTTACAGAGAAACCTGTAATAACTCCTGCTTCCTGCAATTTCTTCACTCTTAAATGTACCAAAGAATTGGATATATTTAATTCCTTCGCAAGATCTGAAAATGGTATTCTTCCATTCTCACTTAGTTTCTGCATAATTTCTCTATCTAAATAGTCAGTATTTTCATTCTTCTTAGTACCCGCCATAGCTCTTGATTGTTTAGATATTCTATTATTTTGACAATTCTTATGTTAAAACTAGATTTTAAAGTGTCAAAATTACAAAAAAAAGTGTTTAAGATGTCTATATATCAATAATCGTATCCTATGGCTGTTATATGTACATCTTTATGTATAGATTTGTGTCATAATAACAGTATTTTAACATAACAGAAATGAATAAAGATCAATTACTTACGAAACTATGGGAGCAATATGCTGATATTACTCCATCTGCAAAAAAAATACATGAATTGTTAGAAGACAGAGGTGAAGAAATTCAGAATGATCATATCGCGATTCGTACTTTCAATGATAAACGTGTTAATATCGAGGTTTTAGAAAAACCTTTTTTAAATGTTGGTTATGAAGCAAGAGGAGAATATAATTTTGAGACTAAAAAATTATATGCCAAACACTATGAGCACACTACTGATAAGAACGCTCCAAGAATTTTTATTTCTGAATTAGAATTAGAAAAGTGTTCAGCTGAATTGCAAGAAACAGTACAAGATATCTTAAACAGTTGTGATCAAAATGTATTCAACGATTCAGAATTGGTTTTAAGCGGTTCTGTTTGGAAAGGAAATTCACAAAAAATCTACAAATCATTATTAGAGGAATCTGAATATGCTGCCTGGATGTATGTTTACGGTTTTAGAGCCAATCACTTCACTATAAATACTAATGCCTTAAAAGAGTTTAAAACTTTAGAAGAATTAAACAGCTTTTTAGAAGAAAGCGGATGGAAATTAAACGCATCCGGAGGGAAAATCAAAGGTACACCGGAACAATTACTGGAACAATCAAGCACATTGGCAGATTTGTACGTGGTAGATTTTGAAGAAGGTGCTTTAGAGATTCCGTCTTGTTATTACGAATTTGCCCTGCGTTATCCAATGGCAAACGGAGAATTATACCAGGGATTTGTTGCATCATCTGCCGATAAAATATTTGAGAGTACTGATGTAAAGCTGCAGGAAACTAAATAATAAAATTCAAAATAAGTTTATTGACAATGCTTTATTCCTGCAAGGTTTTTTCAACCTTGTAGGTATGACTATATATTCAAAACCTGATATTTAAAACCTACAAGGTTGAAAAAACCTTGCAGGATAATGAACTTAGGGAGTTAAAAACAATCCTGCTTTTTGATAAAAGCAGTATAACAAATTAATAAAAAGTCGAAATGACAACAACAGAAATAGGATTCGGAATTAAAGAAGCTTTAGACCAATTGGGTATAAAGGAAATTAACGAAGGAACTTCAACAGGATTAAATAATTTTTCAAACGGAGAAATTTTAGAGAGTTTTTCTCCGGTTGATGGAGCATTAATTGGAAAAATTAAAACTTCAACAGCAGCAGATTATGAAAAAGTAATGGAATCGGCGACAGCGGCTTTCAAACAATTCAGAGTAATGCCAGCACCACAACGTGGAGAAATCGTGCGTCAGTTTGGTGAGAAATTGAGAAAAAACAAAGAAGCTTTAGGTAAACTGGTTTCTTACGAAATGGGAAAATCACTGCAGGAAGGTTTTGGTGAAGTTCAGGAAATGATCGACATCTGTGACTTTGCAGTGGGTCTTTCACGTCAGCTTCACGGTTTGACAATGCACTCTGAACGTCCGGGACATAGAATGTACGAACAATATCATCCTTTGGGCGTTGTTGGAATCATTTCTGCATTCAACTTTCCGGTAGCAGTTTGGGCCTGGAATACAGCTTTGGCCTGGATTTGTGGCGATGTTTGTGTTTGGAAACCTTCTGAAAAAACGCCTCTTTGCGGAATAGCATGCCAAAATATTATTGCTGAAGTTATCAAAGAAAACAACCTTCCAGAAGGAATTTCTTGTTTAATAAATGGTGATTATAAAATTGGGGAATTATTGACAAGTGATAAACGTGTGCCGTTAATTTCAGCTACTGGTTCTACTCGTATGGGTAAAATTGTCGCACAGGTAGTTGCGGGACGTTTAGGAAATTCATTATTAGAATTAGGTGGAAACAATGCCATTATTGTAACGCCGGACGCAGATATTAAAATGACTGTGATTGGTGCTGTTTTTGGTGCTGTGGGAACAGCCGGACAAAGATGTACTTCAACGCGTCGTCTGATCATTCACGAAAGTATATATGATAAAGTTAAAGATGCAATAGTTTCTGCCTACAAACAGCTACGCATCGGAAATCCATTAGACGAAAAGAACCATGTTGGTCCGTTAATCGACAAACATGCGGTTGAAATGTATAATGAGGCGCTGGAAAAAGTAGTTGCCGAAGGTGGAAAAATCCTAGTTGAAGGTGGTGTACTTTCAGGAGAAGGTTACGAAAGTGGCTGCTATGTGAAACCTGCAATTGCTGAAGCTGATAATACATTTGAGATTGTACAACACGAAACTTTTGCCCCAGTATTGTACTTATTAAAATATTCAGGAACTGTTACAGATGCAATTGAAATCCAAAATGGCGTAGGACAGGGATTATCATCTGCAATTATGACCAATAACTTAAGAGAAGCGGAACTATTCTTATCAGTTACAGGCTCTGATTGTGGTATTGCAAATGTAAATATCGGAACATCTGGTGCTGAAATTGGCGGTGCTTTTGGTGGAGAAAAAGAAACAGGCGGAGGAAGAGAGTCAGGTTCTGATGCCTGGAAAGTTTACATGCGAAGACAAACGAATACAATCAACTACACTACTAGTTTGCCATTAGCACAAGGAATAAAATTTGATTTATAGACCCCGGAACAGGTCTGTAGAAAAAATCAGAATAAAGAGAATACCGTAGTTTATTTGGTCAATGTTTTTTCGGCATTGACCAGATAAATTGCCTGCATAAACTAAAAAACAAAAAAAGAAAACGAGAAAAAAATTAATCAAAACTATTAACCAAAATGAAAAAACTATTAATCAGGAAATTAAATTTTATTCCTTTATTGTTATGCTTGTGGTTGCCAACCATCAACTTTGCACAAGCACAGAAAACAATTTCAGGAAAAGTCACGGATGAAAAAAATAATACGCTGCCAGGCGTAAGTATTTCGATTAAAGATTCAAAATACAATGCAGCAACAGATATTGACGGAAATTATACACTGGTCTATTCGTCAAGTCTCGTAGATCCGGTTATCATTTTTTCATATATGGGATTCATAGGAAAAAGCGAAGCCGTAAATAACCGTGCAGAACTTAATATAGTAATGCAGGAAGAGACCAATAAACTGAATGAAGTAGTAATTATTGGTTATGGTTCTCAAAAGAAAAGTAACGTAACAGGAGCAATTTCGACCGTTAAAAAAGAAAGCCTTGAAACCAGGGCTACAACAAACCCGGCTGAGGCACTTCAGGGTTTGGTTGCCGGAGTAAATGTTCAAAAAAGCGGTGGTGTTGCAGGCGCCTCTGTTAGTGTAAAAATCCGTGGAGTAAATACCTTTGGCGCAACAGAACCACTTTATATTATTGACGGATTTCAAGGATCAATTACAACAGTAAACCCAACAAATATAGAATCTATGGAGGTTCTCAAAGATGGTGCCGCGGCTGCAATTTATGGATCTGTCGCTGCTAATGGTGTTATTATTGTAACGACAAAAAATGGTCAGAAAGAGGGCGTAAAAGTAGATTTTAGCTCTTTTTTAAGCATTACAAATCCTTCAAAAACCTTAGATTTATTAGATGCTGACGGATATCGTACAGTTAATAAAAGAATGTACGATGAGTACAATAAATATGCAACTTCACCAAAACCGCTTCCAGCCTATATAACAGCTCCATCTGATGTTAATACAGATTGGCAGGATGAGGTTTTCCGTTCAGGACTTACTCAAAACTACGGTTTAGGTGTCCAGGGAAGACAAGGTGATTTTAAATTTGCTTTATATGGTAATTACGTAAAGCAAAAAGGAATCGTGATTGATAATGAATATGGTCAGCAAACCGCTAGTGCAAGAGTTAGTTTCAAGAAATCAATTTTTGATGTAGATGGAAAAATGGCTTATATGGCAACACAAAATGCATTGCCTAATTTTCAACTAAAAGAAGTATACACAATGGCGCCGCTGGTTCCTGTTTATGATGAAACAGAGCAATATGGATATGGGCTGTCAGATAAGAATGGTTTACCAGCAGGAACAAATCCGGTTGCTGAAGAACACTTTAGAAAGAGCAACGACATAGGACAAGATTTAACAGCAAATATTGCAGTAACTGCAAACCTTGCTTCATGGATAAAATATAAACTAGCTTATTCTTACAGAGTAAAAAACAACCAGCAAACGGCTCACTTTCCACCGTTTATTGCAAACCCAAAAGAGGTTCATCTTTATCCAATGCAAACGGAATTGAGAACAACGTGGGATGAGCAAATATTAGATAATATTATTACGATTGATAAAACTTTCGGAAAACACGTTTTTGGATTAATGTTGGGAAATACTTTTAATAGTCAGTCTTCAAACTGGAATCAGGTTAGTGTGGAAGGAAAAACAACAGATTATTCTGTAGAAGACGGACAACTGGTTTCTATCGATCGCCCATCTGGATTCCTGGATCCTGGTTTTGAAACTATTGGTGCAGGAAAAGGAGGAACATATGCTGCCGATGGTTCAAAGTTTCAATACAATCGCGTATCTTTCTTTAGCAGATTAAACTACTCTTTCAATGATCGTTACTTAGTTCAAATGACAGTTAGAAAAGATGGTTCTTCTAAATTTGGAGAAGACAGCCGTTGGGGAACATTTCCATCTATCGCTTTAGGATGGAAAATAGAACAAGAAGATTTTTTCCCGAAAGACATGATTCTTTCAACTTTAAAATTACGTGCGAGCTGGGGACAATTGGGTAACGAAGCAGCGTTAGGATATTACTCAGCAAATACTTTAATTAAAACAGGTAATTCTTTAGGTTCAGGTTACGTACAAGGAAACGGAAGTAACCCTTGGCCGGGAAGTATTGCAACGGCATTAGAAAATAGAAACCTTCAGTGGGAAACTACAGATTCTAAAAATATCGGTATCGATTATACCCTTTTGAAAGGAAAAATCAGTGGTTCGATGAACTATTACCATAATGTAACAGATAATTTATTGATTACAAAAAAAATGGCTCCATCTGCAGGTATCGACGACCCGATTCTTAACGTAGGTAAAATTAGCAACAGCGGATTTGAATTTGAAGTAAATTATCGCGATCAGGTTAATGAATTCAAATACAATGCAGGTTTAAATTTTACTACGCTTAAAAACAAAGTAGAAGAATTGGCAAATGAAGGACAGACTATCTACGGAGAAGGATTGAAATTCGGAGATGAACACTTTCCAACTCAGGCTCGTGTAGGAAGCCCAATTAGTGGATTCTATTTATATCAAACTGATGGAATTTTTCAAACTTCAGAAGAAGTAAATGCGCATAATA
Organism: Flavobacterium sp. LC2016-12; assembly: GCF_015351595.1. GTDB lineage: Bacteria > Bacteroidota > Bacteroidia > Flavobacteriales > Flavobacteriaceae > Flavobacterium. The sequence continues at coordinate 57,717 of NZ_JADKPT010000019.1, forward strand.
AAAATGGCGTTTTATTACAGCCAAATGCACAACCGGGTGATATTCGTTTCAAAGATTTGAATGGTGATGGTGCTATTGATGAAAATGATAAAGCATATGCCGGAACAGGATTACCAAAATTAGAAGTAAATCTTAGTTTAGGAGCTAGCTACAAAGGCTTCGACTTCTCTGCTTTAATTGGAAGCGGATGGGGAAATAAATTATATAACGGAAACAGATATTTCTACGAATCTATGAATTCGGGAACCAATATGTTGGCTTCAACATTAAATTCATGGACACCCGAAAATCACAGTAACATTCCTCGTGCAGTATTGCAGGATCCTAATGGAAACAGTCGTGAATCGGATCGTTTTCTTGAGAGTGGAGATTTTATTAGAATGCGCCAATTGCAATTGGGATATACTGTACCAAGCAAACTGTTAGGAAAAGCAAATACAGACAAGCTTAGATTTTATATAAGTGCTGAAAATTTGTTTACCATAACTAATTATTCAGGTATCGATCCGGAATTCTCTCGTGCCTCAGTAATTGACACTGGTGTTGACCGTTTTGTTTATCCATTTACAAGATCATTTGTATCTGGTGTTCAGTATATATTTTAATTCTATTTAAAAAAGACATTCTCATGAAAAAGATATTTTTATTATTATCCACTATAGGTCTGTTCACTATCACAAGTTGTAGTGATTATCTTGACCAACAATCTCCGGACCAACTTACTTCAGATAATTTCTGGAGAAATAAAGCTGATGCCGAATCTGCTTTAGCTTCAACATATTCACAATTGGAATGCGCCGTTGATGAATGGGCTTTCGCCGAAGTAAAATGGCCTGTAGAAGCGTATCGCGAAGACATAAACGAATTAGGAAGTGATGCTTTGAATTACCAAAACTGGGTAGAGCTTTCAACATTTACCTATACAAACGGAAACAGTCAGTTTACAAGCTATTGGAAAATCAATTACAGAGGAATCAGTAATGCGAATCAGGTAATTGATAAATTGCCACAAGTTCCTGCTTCAGAATTAAATGACGCTGATAGAAAACAAATTGAAGCCGAAGCTCGTTTTTTACGTGCTTATTATCACATGAAATTGCTTCTGAACTGGGATCAAATCTTCATTAGAAATAAATATGTAACTAAAGAAAGTGATCTTAATATTCCGTTATCAACACGTGCAGAAGCCTGGGATTTTATTACGGCAGAATTCAAAGCCGTAGCTGATGTACTTCCTGCAAAACAAGCTCAGGATAAAACAGGTCGCGCTACAAGTGGCGCCGCAAACAGTTACCTTGGATTTGCTTATTTGACAAGATCTTATGAAGAAACTGCTCAAAAGCAAAATTTCCTAAACGAGGCACTTACAGCATTGAATAAAGTACAAGGGTATGAGTTAGTTAAAGATTATGTTTCTATGTTTGACGGTACTACTAAAAACACAAAAGAATCTATCTTTGAATTACAATTTTCTGAAACTACAGCAAATGGAGCATTCTATCGTAATGCGCTTCATTACTGGATGGCAGCGGCTGAACTTGGTGGATGGGATGAAATCCTTCCGAGTGCAATGCTGGTAAACGAATTCAAAAAAGAAGGAAAAATTGCTACTACAGGAAACTATGATTCACGTCTTTATAGCACCATTTTCTTCAAAGATCCTTATTTCAATGATCCTGAAAACCCAATGGTAATAGGAACAACGTATGATGAAAAATTTGGAGATACAGACAAACCGGTGTATCGTAAATACATACCAAGTACTCAGGAGAAAATGGATCAGGAATTTACCGCAATCAACATTCCGCTTATGCGATATTCAAATGTATTATTGATGCAGGCTGAGGTGTTAAATGAATTAGGACGTAGCGCAGAAGCTATTCCGTACATCGACAAAGTTCGTGAAAGAGCTGATATGCCTGGAATGACAGGAACAACTGCGGCAGAAGTAAGAACTCAAATCGAGCACGAAAGAATCGTAGAATTTCCTCTTGAAAACTATCGTTTTTACGATTTACGTCGTTGGGGTAAAACAAAAACTGCTCTTGATGCAGTAGGACGTACTGGTTTTGATCCATCAAAAAATAACTTTTACCCAATTCCATTGACAGAATTACAAACGAATTAATACTGTAAATGATTTTAATTTAAAAAGAATAGCCTATATTTCTTGGGCTATTCTTTTTATGTAAAAAAATCTTCCATAAGGAGAAGTAGAAATTGAAGTAAAAACACATCATAAAAACGAAATAACATGGGCAAAAAGAAAATACTTTTTATTCTTGCACCCTTTTTTATACTGCAATTAGGTTGGTCTCAAAAAAGTTTCCCAAACTTAGAATCCGCTAAAAACAGTATTAATTATAAAGGAAACCCAACAAATGCTACAGACAGAAAATCATTAGCTTTCTCAGATAAAGGTGCGTGGTTTGCATTCGGATTCTTAGAACCATCAGAAGTTAAGGCAGGATTTTCAGGACCTTTTTTAATGACAGAACAAAACGGGGTTTGGTTAAGTCCTTCGTTTGTTTCTTTAGAATTAAAGGATGAAAACAAGCAGGAAGTCATCAATTGGAAAAGTGCATTAATTGATCAAAATAGTTACAATAGCCATTTAGAGCAACAATTTAAAAATGACAAATTAGAGATAAAACAACAGTTGGTATTTTTATCGGGTCATTCGGCATTACAAAAAACAAGTATTACTAATAAATCAGGAAAAACGATAACCCTTTTCCCGTCTTATAATTCGAACATTTTTTTAGATGATTTACAGTTGTCTCAAGAAGATAAAAAAATAAAAATCGTTTCTACGAAAAGTACTGCGACAGGCTACATTCAGTTCTTAAATAGTAATCCTGAAATTGAACTTACAAAACAAGGATACAAAGCCCAGACGGAAAAACTGGTATTAAAACCAAATGAAACGAAAGAGATTGTAGTGGCTCAAACTTTTATTTTTGCTCAATATTCATGGAAAAATGAAAACGAAACTATTGCAAAAATAATTTTCAAAACATTGCTTAACAACACGCAAAAAGAAAAGGAACGACAATTGGCGGAATTAATAGCCAAAAAGAAAAGCATTTACAAAGATGCAGTTTATTCTGATTTGATTGCAAAATTGGTTTTAACGCTACAAAACAACACCAGAATTGCTGCGGAAGGATTAAAGCACGGAGGCCTTTTTCCGAGTTATAATTACGAGTGGTTTCATGGTTTTTGGGCTTGGGATAGTTGGAAACATGCTGTTGCTGTAGCGAATTATGATTCGGAATTGGCAAAAAATCAAATGCGTGCTTTATTTGATTATCAGGAACCAAACGGATTTATACCGGATTGTATCTACAGAAATAATCTTCTGGAAGAAAACAATTACCGAAATACGAAAGCGCCACTTGCTGCCTGGGCAATCTGGAAAATTTACGAAAAAACGAAAGACGTTAACTTCATAAAAGAGTTTTATCCAAAGTTAAAATTATATCATAATTGGTGGTATAAAGACCGTGATCATGATCAGGATGGTTTATGTGAATTTGGTTCAACCGACGGAACTGTGATCGCGGCAAAATGGGAAAGCGGAATGGACAATGCCGTTCGTTTTGATGATAGTAAAATTCTGAAAAACGGAGAAAAAGCCTATTCACTAGATCAGGAAAGTGTAGACTTAAATTCGTTTCTATATGCTGAAAAGGACTATTTAAATAAAATGGCTGCCGTTTTAAAACTGACGGAAGAAGCTAAAAAATGGAAAGACGAAAGTGTAACGCTAAAAGCTAAAATTCAAAATCAGTTTTGGGATGCGTCAACAGGTTGGTTTTACGACACTACAATCGACGGTAAAACATTAATTAAAGCAATGGGATGTGAAGGTTATTTACCAATTTGGGCTGAGGTTGCCACGGCTGAACAAGCCAAAGCTGCTAAAGCGAATATGTTAGATACAAAATCCTTAAACACCTTTGTTCCTTTACCAACATTGGCCGCAAATCATCCTAAATTTAAACCTGAAGGTGGCTATTGGAGAGGACCGGTTTGGCTTGATCAAAGTTATTTTGGAATTAACGGATTAGAAAAATACGGATACACAACCGAGGCAAATGAATTAGCACACAAACTGATTTACAATGCAGAAGGAGTTTTAGACAAAGGAACCTCAATTAGAGAAAACTATCAGCCTGTTACAGGAAAAGGATTAGAAGCTTTTAATTTTAGCTGGTCAGCCTCTCATTATTTAATGCTGCTTTTACAAGACAAATAGTCGAACTAATTTCTAAATTTGATTAACACAACAATATTACAAAGTATGTTCAACCAAAAAATATCGTTAACAAAAATAGTTTTAACAGGCTTGCTTATTGCGAATTGCAATTCAACACCTGTTTTTTCTCAAACTAAAAAAACTATTGCAACGGAAAAGAAAGACCCACAGCGTTTTTTCCCGAAACAAGATTTAATGCAAATTGGGGTTTATTATTATCCCGAGCAATGGCCAAGAGAGCAATGGGAACGTGATTTAAAAAATATTAAAAAGTTCGGATTTGAATTTACTCATTTTGCTGAATTTGCCTGGACTTATATGGAACCCGAAGAAGGAAAGTATGATTTTAAATGGCTCGATGATGCTTTGGCTATAGCCGAAAAAGAAGGATTAAAAGTTATTCTTTGTACACCAACACCAACACCTCCTGCATGGATGGGAGAGAAATATCCAGAAATCTATCTGGTTGATGCAAACGGTCGTCGCAGAGAGCATGGAAATAGAGCCAACGTATCTATTACAAATGAAAAATACCGAGAATTTACCGATAAGATTGTAGCGGAATTAGGGAAAAGATACGGTAAGAATAAAAATATTATGGGTTGGCAAATCGACAATGAACCGTTAGGAACTGCCGATTTTAGTGCTTCTGCCCGCAAAGCTTTTCAAACCTGGCTTAAAGCTAAATACGGAACAATAGAAAAGCTAAATACAGAATGGGTTGGGAATTTTTGGAGTACGAGATATAATAATTTCGAACAAATTGTTTTACCAAATGCCGAAATGTATTCTGAAGATAAATTAAGTCCGCATGCTGTTTTAGATTTTAAAAGATTTACTTCGGATGCACAAGGTGAATACTTGAACAGACAGGCCGAAATACTTCGAAAATATACAGATCCAAAACAATGGATTACAACAAACTTTACCAATGTAATTTACGATGCCGATCCAAGAAGTGCAGACAAAATGGACTTCATCACCTATACTATGTATCCTGTAAGCGGTCAGAATCCTTTAGGTGGAGATAGTTTTAGAATGGGTTCTCCAAGTAAAATTTTAGAGGCAAACGATTATTACAGATCAATAAGTGGCGTTACAGGTGTTATGGAATTGCAGCCGGGACAAGTAAATTGGGCCAGTATCAATCCACAATTACTTCCGGGAACAGTACATATGTGGCTTTCACAAGCTTTTGGCGGCGGTTGTTCTTTTACCTGTACGTATCGATACAGGCATCCGCTTGGAAGCAGCGAAATGTACCACGACGGAATAGTAGGAACAGACGGTGTTACCCTTTCTCAGGGTGGAAAAGAATTTGTACAATCGATTGAAGATATGAAAAAGCTTCGTAAAGAGTACGATCCAAAAGCTATAATGCCTCAGGAAATCGCAAAGAGAAAAACAGGTTTTTTATGGAGTCATGAAAATCTGTGGGATTTAGAAAATCAAAAACAAACCCGATTTTGGAACACCTGGAAACATAGAAATACTTATACTACTGCCGTTAAATCAACTGGCGCACCAATGGATTTTATTACTGAAGGAGATAATTTTGATGATTATGCTTTTATTGTGGCACCTGCTTATCAGCTAGTAGATCAAAAACTGGTAGCGAAGTGGCAAAAATATGTGGAGAACGGAGGAAATTTAATTCTATCATGTCGCACAGGCCAAAAAGATAAAAACGGTCATTTCTTTGAAGCAAACTGGAACGCTCCAATTGTTCCATTAATTGGTGCAGATGTTGACTTTTTTGATATGTTAGTTGCAGATGTAAACGGGACTATCAAAGCAGGAAATAACAGTTATAAATGGAATACCTGGGCAGATGTATTGACTCCAAAAGCAGGAACAGAAGTTTTAGCAACTTACGATGATCAGTTTTACAAAGATAAAGCGGCTGTTGTTACCAGAAAATTGGGAAAAGGAACCATTACCTATATTGGTGTTGAAAGCAATGACGGTGCCTTAGAAAGAGAAGTGGTTCGTACTGTTTACTCTCGAGCTAAAGTAGTAATTGAAGATTTGCCAAAAGGAGTTTTTATAGAATGGCGCGATGGTTTTTATGTGGGTGTAAACTATACGAATGAACCAGTTAATTTGCAGGTTCCTGCAGGAAGTAAGATACTTGTGGGACAAAATCCTTTACAACCAGCTCAGGCTTTAATTTGGAAATAAAAGGTTTGCCACGAATTTCACGAATGAGCACGAATTTTTTAAAATAGCATACGCATAGTAATTAGTGTAAATTAGTGAAATTCGCGGCGAAAAAACAAAGAAGTAAACTCGTGGCGAAAAAAAAAAAAAAGACAAAAACAATTTAATATAATACCAATGACTTTTTCAGAAGAAACAATTCAGGGTTTAGTAAAAGAGCATTACGGACTAAATGTAACCGTAAAAGCATTAAATGGGTATGATGAATTAAATTTTCTTTTATCGAATGAAAAAAATGAAAAATACATTCTAAAAGTATCAAATGAGAGTCACCCGTTTCCATTTCTGGAAGCGCAGATTAATATTATCCAGCATCTTAAAAAAAGCAATATTTCAGATTGTTTTCAGCACTTTAGCATCAATAAACAAGGAGAAGAATTAACGAAGATAATAAGAGATTCTAAAACCTATTATATAAGAATCCTAAACTTTTTAGAAGGTACTTTTTGGGTTGATGCAAAAGAAAAAACAAGTGAATTAAACCATAATTTAGGCTCATTTTTAGGAAGTATGGATCATGCATTGCAGGATTTTTCTCATCCTGCAATGCATCGTAGTTATACGTGGGATATTAGCCGTGCCAGCGAAGCAGGTGATAATCTAAAACATATTCTGAACCATGAAAAAAGAAGAATTGCAGGTTATTTTTTGTTACAGTTTGACACAGAAGTAGTACCGGAAATTCACCGTTTAAGACATGCATATATTCATAACGATGCCAATGATTATAACATATTAGTACAAGAAAATCGTATTAGTGGTTTGATTGATTTTGGCGATATGATTTATACTGCATTAGCCAATAATTTAGCGATAGCCTGTACTTATGCCATGTTGGATGAGGAAGATCCGTTAGCAGTTGCGGCATCGATTGTAGCGGGGTATCATAAAGCATATCCACTTAAAGAGCAGGAATTAGATTTATTATACTATTTAATTGCGGGAAGACTTTGTATCAGCGTAACCCAATCGGCTTATAATGCATCATTAGACAGTAATAATGAACATCATTTTATTACCGAAAAACCAGCCTGGAATTTGCTATATAAATTAATCGAGATTAATCCAATCAAAGCGCAAGATGCTTTTAGAAAAGCTTGCGGTTTTACCGGATTAATAAACAATGATGATTACAGCGATTTACTCGAAGTTCGAAAAAAGAAAATTGGCCGAAATTTAAGTATCGGTTACAAAGACAAATTAAAAATTGTTAAAGGAGCTTTGCAATATTTGTACGATGATAAAGGAAGAACCTTTATAGATTGCGTCAATAACCCTTCGCATGTTGGGCATTGTCATCCGGTTGTAGTTCGAAAAATGCAAAAGCAAATTGCAACTTTAAATACCAATACCAGATATTTAAATGATGCCATAACGGAGTATGCAGAGAAACTAACAGCAACATTACCGGAAAAATTAAGCGTTTGTTACTTCGTAAATTCGGGTAGTGAAGCTAATGATTTAGCGATCAGAATGAGCCGCCATTTTACCAAACAAAAAGATATTATTGTTTTGGATCATGCCTATCACGGAACTTCCACAGTTGCAATGGAAATGAGTCCGTATAAATTTGATAGTAAAGGCGGTTCTGGACAAATGCCGTGGATACACAAAGCAATTAATCCTGATTTGTATCGTGGTCCTTATAAATATGACGACGAAAAAGCGGGTGAAAAATATGCTGCTGATGTACAAAGAATTATTGAAGACTTAAAAAGAGAAGACAAAGCACCAGCCGTATTTATCTGCGAAACGCTATTAGGAGTTGGAGGTCAGATTCCGTTACCCGAAAATTATTTAAAAACAGCTTATGACTATGTCAGAGCAGCCGGAGGTGTTTGTATTGCTGATGAGGTTCAGGTTGGTTTCGGCCGAATTGGAGATTATTTCTGGGGATTTGAATTGCAAAATGTAATTCCGGATATAATAGTTTTAGGAAAACCAATCGGTAACGGACATCCATTAGCAGCTGTGATTGTAACAGAAGAAATTGCGGATGCTTTCAATAACGGATTAGAATATTTTAACACTTTTGGGGGGAATCCTGTTTCAATGACTACAGGATTAGCCGTTTTAGATGTTATTCAGGAAGAAGAAATGCAAAAACATGCCTTAGAAGTTGGAAATCATTTAATGAACGGGCTTAAAGGTTTAATGGCAAAATATCCAATTATTAGTGACGTTCGCGGACATGGATTGTTCATTGGAGCCGAAATGGTAAAAGACAGAACAACTATGGAACCTGCCGTTCCTGAAATAGACATTGTGGTGGAAAAAATGAAAGCAAACGGTTATTTACTAAGTACCGACGGACCTTTGCACAACGTTTTAAAAATAAAGCCTCCAATGACATTCAGTAAGCAAAATGCGGATGAAATGGTAAGATTATTAGATATCGCTTTAACCGAATTGTAAAAGAAATGTCGTCGCAACGGCACGAAGTTTAAGAACAAAACCTTGGCGACTTTGCGCCTTTGTGGCGAAATTTATATAATAAAGTATTAAAATGAATGATAATAATATCCTTTCCAAGAGTTCCATTAATCTTGAAGGTTTAGAGAAACAATTAGAAGGTAAATTATTTTACGATCACACCATGCGTTTGCTCTACGCAACTGATGCCAGCGCTTATAAAGAAATGCCTTTGGCAGTAGCGATTCCGAAAACAAAAGAGGATATTCAGAAAATTATCGCTTTTGCAAGAGAGAATGGCAGTAGTGTAATACCGCGTGCAGCCGGAACTTCGCTTGCGGGTCAGGTAGTTGGAAACGGAATTATAGTTGATATTTCGCAGGAATTTACCAAAATTATCTCGGTAGATCAGGCTAATAAATCAGCCTGGGTAGAGCCGGGTGTAATTCGCGATGAATTTAATCTTCATTTAAAATCCTATAAATTGTTTTTTGGTCCGGAAACTTCAACCAGTAATCGTTGCATGATTGGTGGAATGGTTGGGAACAATGCCTGTGGTGCAAGATCTGTTATTTATGGATCTACACGTGAACATTTATTGGAAATAAAAGGTTTTTTGGCTGATGGAAATGAAGTCACCTTTGGTTCTTTGACCAATGCTGAGTTTGAAGATAAATGCAACGGAATTAATGTCGTGAGCCCGTTAGAGCAAGCTATTTATTTGCAGGCCAAAGAAATATTATCTTCTGAAAGTAACAGAGTTTTATTTGAAGATAATTTTCCGAAGAAAACAATTCCGAGAAGAAATACAGGTTATGCTTTAGATTTATTGGCAGATGCTATGCCTTTTGGAGATTCGAATGAAAAATTCAATTTTTGTAAATTAATTGCAGGATCTGAGGGGACTTTATTCTTTTCCACCGCTATAAAAGTAAATTTAGTTGATGCTTTAAAACCTTATGCAGCTTTAGTTTGTGTTCATTTTGAAAGTATCAATGAATCGCTTAAAGCGAATATAGAAGCTTTGAAATTCAATCCGGATAGTGTTGAGTTAATTGACCATTATATCTTGGAATGTACCAAAGAAAATATAGAACAAAGCAAGAATCGCTTTTTTGTAAAAGGAGATCCTCAGGCTATTTTAGCAGTTGAATTTTTAAGAGATTCACAAGAAGAAATTGATGCTATCGCAAAGGAAATGGAAGCGTTGATGCGTTCTAAAAATCTGGGGTACCATTTTCCGATTGTTTATGGTGATGATACTAATAAAGTCTGGACGTTAAGAAAAGCAGGATTGGGTTTATTGTCTAATATTCCCGGCGACGCAAAAGCCGTTGCTGTAATTGAAGATACTGCGGTAGATGTTAATGATTTACCTGATTTTATCGAAGATTTTAATGCAATTTTAAAAGAAAGAAATTTAAACTGTGTGCATTATGCGCATGCCGCCACGGGAGAATTACACCTTCGTCCCATTATTGATTTAAAAACTAAAGAAGGAACAGCACTGTTTAGAACGATAGCAACAGATATTGCACATTTAGTAAAAAAATATAAAGGTTCATTAAGCGGAGAACATGGAGATGGAAGACTTCGTGGTGAATTTATTCCGTTGATGTTGGGCGAAGAAATCTATCAATTGTTTATTCAGATAAAGGATGTTTGGGATCCTTGGGGCGTTTTTAATCCGGGTAAAATCGTGAATACACCACCCATGGATTCTAGTTTAAGATACACAGCGGGTCAGGACACCCCAATGCCGGATACTTATTTTGATTTCTCAGAACATAACGGAATCCTGCGCGCGGCCGAAATGTGTAATGGATCGGGGGATTGTAGAAAAACGGAGAAAAGCGGCGGTACCATGTGTCCGAGTTATATGGCGACACGCGACGAAAAACATACTACTCGTGCGAGAGCAAACATTTTAAGAGAAACCATCACAAATTCAAAAAAAGAAAATAAGTTTGATGACGAAAACCTTCTTGATGTACTTGATTTGTGCTTAAGTTGTAAAGGATGTAAATCAGAATGTCCTTCGAATGTGGATATGGCAAAACTTAAAGCGGAGACTTTACAACAATACCATGACAAAAATGGAGTAAAATTTCGCTCGAGATTAATTGGGAACACACCAAAAATAAACCATTTGTTTGCTTCAATTCCGTGGGCTTATAATTTATCTACTAAAGGTTTACTAGGGAATATCATCAAAAAATCAACTGGTTTTGCAACAGAAAGAAAGTTGCCTTTAATGCACAAAATTACTTTTGCCAAATGGATAAAAAATTACATTCAGGAAGGAGATTTTATAAATGGTATAGTATATCTGTATAATGATGAGTTTCTGAATTATTATGATGTAGAAATTGGCCAGACAACTGTTAAGCTTCTGAATCGTTTGGGGTATTTGGTTGAAATTCCTAAAATCGGTATAAGCGGAAGAACCTATCTTTCAAAAGGAATGCTAAAAGAAGCTAGAGAAATTGCAGAAAAAAATACTCAGGATTTTGAAAAAGCTATCCCCGAAGAAGGTTTGTTAATCGGAATAGAACCTTCTGCAATATTAACCTTCCTTGACGAATACCCTGATTTATGTCGTGGAGATTTAAAAACGAAAGCAAAATTATTTGGAACAAAAACTTTTTTAATCGAAGAGTTTTTAGCCAAAGAATTAGAAGCGGGAAGAATCACCTCTGATAGTTTTACAGATAAAATAGAAAGAGTTAGAATGCATGGACATTGTTTTCAGAAAGCTTTATCATCATTGGTACCACTAAAGAAAATTTTAACTTTACCAAAGAATTATACGGTTCTAAATATCCCGAGTGGCTGTTGTGGTATGGCGGGATCTTTTGGCTACGAAAAAGAACATTATGATATCTCGATGAAAATAGGAGAATTGGTTTTGTTTCCAACCATCCGTTCTGAAGAACACGCAACATTGATTTCTGCATCAGGAACAAGTTGCAGGCATCAAATTGCAGATGGTACAGGACGTATAGCGCAACATCCGGTAGAGATACTTTATAGGGCTTTAAAGTAATTTTATTACTGAATAAATTAGGAATTGACCATACTATTAGCTGCAAAGGAAAGTAATGTATATTGTTAAAAAAATTAAGTTTTTTCTATTTTTGAAGATATTTAGGATTTGATTCCTATTTTTATTTCTTAAAGAAGTCTCGATAATATAATAAGAGCTTCTTTTCGAAATAATGTTTATCAACTAAAGAAGTAAATAGATACACTTAAATGAAAAAACACTTTATAACGTTAACGAGCTCTTTCACGATAGCTCTTTTTATTCTGACAAGCTATTCCAGTACGATAACAGCACAACAAATTATCTCAGTAAAAACAAAAAGCAATGCACTTGTTTTGCAGGTAACTCCGGGAAAAGAAGTAAACACTATTTATTTGGGAGAAAAACTGGCAAATGATGTTGATTATGAAAAAATTCAGGGACAGTTTCGTCAGGGAGCAGATTATTCGGGAATTTATAATGCAGCCTATACACCATCAGGATCTAAAAATTTATTAGAACCTGCAATTACCATAACACATGCAGACGGGAATACGTCATTAGATTTGTTATATGTATCACACAAAACAACAACGGTAACTACAGGAATTTCGCAAACTGAAATTACCCTTAAAGATCCCATATATCCTGTTGAGGTTCATCTGTTTATTCTTGCCTATTATGACACAGATGTTATCGAACAGTGGACCACAATTCAGCACAGCGAAAAAGCAAATATTACTTTGAATAAATACGCTTCTGCAAATTTATATCTGAAAGGATACAGTAATTTTTGGCTAAACCAATATCATGGTGAATGGGCAAGAGAAATGCAGCCTGAAGAAACAAAACTGACACACGGAATTAAGGTTTTAGACACAAAACTAGGTGCTCGCGCTAATTTATTTCAGCCTTCAGTATTTATGGTTTCTTTGGATAAACCAGCTACAGAAGACGAAGGAAAAGTTTTGTTTGCAGGTTTAGAATGGTCAGGGAATTTTAGAACCGATTTAGAATTAGATCCATTAAATAATCTGCGTATTATCTCAGGTATTAACAATGCGGCAGCTGCTTATTCATTGCCTAAAAATGAAGTCTTTTCAACACCTAAATTTTGGTATACCTTATCATCAAAAGGAAAAGGATATGCAAGTCGTAATTTGCACGATTGGTCAAGAAATAACAAAATATTAGACGGTAAAGGTAGCCGTATGACATTGCTGAACAACTGGGAAGCGACTTATTTCAATTTTGACGAGGATAAACTTAAAGTACTTATTGCCGATAGTAAAAAGCTGGGCGTAGATATGTTTTTATTGGATGACGGCTGGTTTGGAAACAATTATCCACGTAACAATGACAATGCAGGTTTGGGAGATTGGGAGGTAAATAAAAAGAAATTGCCAAACGGAATTGGAACTTTAGTAAAAACAGCCAAAGACAATAAGGTAAAATTCGGAATCTGGATTGAGCCGGAAATGGTAAACCCTGCAAGTGATTTATATAAAAAACATCCGGAGTGGGTTATTAAACAACCGGCAAGAGCAGAACATTATTTCCGTAATCAGCTAGTTTTGGATTTATCAAATCCAAAAGTCCAGGATTTTGTTTACGGTATTGTAGATAATCTTTTTACTGAAAACCCAGAATTAGCTTATATCAAATGGGATTGTAATGCCGTAATTTATAATGCGTACTCTAGTAATCTAAAAGACAAGCAGAATAATTTTTATACGGATTATGTAAACGGACTATATAAAGTTCTGGAACGCATTCGCGTAAAATATCCAAAAGTGCCCATGATGCTTTGTTCTGGCGGAGGAGGCCGAGTAGACTATGCAGCCTTGAAATATTTTACAGAATTTTGGCCAAGTGATAATACCGATCCCTTAGAGCGTGTATACATACAATGGGAATACTCGTATTTTTATCCGGCGCTTACCATTGCGGCACACGTTACCGATTGGGGTAAACAGTCGATTAAATACCGTACTGATATTGCCATGATGGGAAGATTAGGTTTTGATATTGTGGTTAAAGATCTAAACGAAAAAGATTTAGCTTTTACCCAAGAAGCTATAAAAAATTATAATGCACTAAGTAATACAATCTGGCAGGGTGATCAGTATCGTTTGCAAAGTCCGTGGGATAATGATGCAGCATCAGTAATGTTTGTCAATAAAAATGGAAACGAAGCAGTGGTATTCAGCTATTCTGTTAACTCCAGATATGAAGCCGGGACACATCTTCCAGTTAAATTAAAAGGACTACAATCAGACTTAAATTATAAAGTAGAAGAAATCAATATTTATCCTGATAAAAAAGCAGCTGTAGAAACTGCCGTTTATTCAGGTGATTTTTTAATGCAGATTGGTATTAATCCAAATGTAACAGTATCAAATAGCAGTGTTGTATTGAAAATCACCAAGAGCTAAAATAAATATTACTTTATAAAGTAGTTAGAAATTTATTAAAGAGAAAATAGAATATTGTTTTTTGTAAGTTTAAGATATTAAAATAATTTTAGAATGAATAACGGAAAAAACCTTAAGGCAGTGGCCTACGGAGAGGTGCTTTGGGATGTTTTTAACAAAGAGAAAAAGATTGGTGGTGCACCTCTAAATGTAGCATTACGTATGAAAACATTCGGTTGCGAGGTGGCCATGATTAGCTGCGTAGGATATGATGAAGACGGAGAAGCAATTATCAATCAGATAAAAAGCTTAGGGCTGGAAACAGATACTATTGTTAAATCAGAAGATTTTCCTACTGGTTTAGTAAATGTAACATTGAATGAACGTGGTTCAGCAAGTTATGAAATCGCTTATCCTTCAGCTTGGGATAAAATTGAATTGAACGATTTCGCTAAAAAGATAGCTTTCGATGCTGATGTCTTAATTTACGGAAGCTTAGTTTGTAGAGATAAGATATCAAGAGCGTCCTTGGAAGAATTGTTGCAAACTCAGGCTTATAAGGTTTTTGATGTTAATTTAAGAAAACCACATTATACTTATGAAATGCTGGAGCAATTAATGCATGCTTCAGATTTTATTAAGTTCAATGATGAAGAGTTACTAGAAATTACGGCAACGATGAAGTCGTCATCTATCAGTTTAGAAGAAAATATGCGTTTTATTGCAGAAAGAACTAAAGTTACTGCAATGTGTGTCACCAGAGGTAAGCACGGTGCTTTGCTAATGTGGGATGGGCAAATTTACGAAAACGGTGGTTATCCTGTTGAAGTTGCGGATACAGTAGGAGCAGGCGATTCATTTTTGGCAGCTTTAATTACTTCCTTATTTACAGATAAAGAACCTCAGTACGCTATTAATTTTGCTTGTGCAGTTGGAGCATTAGTTGCAGCGGCGCCAGGGGCCAATCCGGAAATACCGTATTCTAAGATTGAAAATTTAATGTTAAATGTAAAAGTATAGTCTTCCTTATATAGGTGTTTAAAATTATGCCCTTGAACTGAGAATGTTTAAGGGCTATTTTTTTATTACCTTATTATAGTATAGATTAACGTCTGATCTGTTTTAGACAGCTAACTTTTCTGATCCCTAATTATGATGAAAAAGAAAAACTAAACTTCAGCTGAAATTTATTGTATATGTATTAATAAGTATGAATTTGTACTATATATAAGAAGGATTCTTTAGAGAAGAAGTAGTATTTTAATAAGGAGCTGATCCCGCTATCCGCTACAATCTTTTGTGGTGAACCCCACCACAAAAGGATTTCCACTACTATCGGGGCTAGGAGAGTTGTTTTCAAGAGAGGCCTTATATATAAGTATAGAAAGATACGTATCGGAAAAGCGTGAAAAGAAGACTTTGTGCCTTGTTGTCTTTGTGACAAAGACCAAAAAGGCGATATAAAGAGGTAAAAGGCGAAAAAGAAGCTTAATGCGATATGTTGTAAAGTTCTCAGTAAAGAATGTATTGCTGTGTGAAGTCTATAAAAATGGCAGTTCAGGAAATAAAAGAATTGAGGTAAATACAAACACTACGGAATATTCTTACAAAC
>NZ_JADKPT010000020.1 GCF_015351595.1 Flavobacterium sp. LC2016-12
GGAATGACAATATTGAACTTAGAATAATTTTAAGTCAAGATTTATTCTTCTCGTTGAATACTTTTCAATGTTTCTTTAAAATATCAAAATATAGTTCAAGGATCTCTTTTAAAACCTTGGGTTTTGTACTGTATTTGTCCCTGAAATTGAAATTTTCAAGTTCAGGGCTTTTTTTTGTGATTAAATTTTACATTTTATATGCAAAAGCTAAATTATGGTTTAAAATTATAACTGAAATGAATATTTATGTTTTTAAATTGCAATCAATATCACATCTTTGCCTTATCAAAATAAAAATTTACAATTAAAAATATATAATTATGTGCGGAATCGTATGTGCCTTTGATCTAAAACAAAAAGCCGAGACTTTAAGACCTCAAGTATTAGAAATGTCTAAAATTATCCGTCACCGTGGACCAGACTGGAGCGGGATTTATAGCAATGATAAAGCAATTCTTTCTCATGAGCGTTTGGCTATTGTTGATCCAGCGTCTGGAAAACAACCTTTATTTACAGAAGATAAAAAGTTGGTTTTGGCTGCTAATGGGGAAATCTATAACCACAGAGAATTGCGTAAACAATTTGAAGGAAAATATAACTTTCAAACTGAAAGTGACTGCGAAGTTATTTTAGCACTTTATCAGGAAAAAGGCCCACACTTTATTGACGAAATGAATGGAATCTTCGGATTTGCAATTTATGATGTTGAGAAAGATGAGTATTTTATTGCTCGCGACCATATGGGAATTATTCCATTGTACATTGGTTGGGACCAACACGGAACTTTTTACGTAGCTTCTGAATTAAAAGCTTTAGAAGGATATTGTACTAAAATTCAATTGTTTCCTCCAGGACACTATATGACAAGCAAAGACGGTGAATTTGTGCAATGGTACAAAAGAGACTGGACAGAATATGATGCTGTAAAAGACAACGAAACTAGTATTCCTGCAATTAAAGAAGCCTTAGAAGCTGCGGTTCACAGACAATTGATGAGTGATGTTCCTTACGGAGTTTTACTTTCGGGAGGTTTAGATTCATCTATCACTTCGGCTGTAGCCAAAAAATTTGCACAAAAGCGTATTGAATCAGATGATACTACAGATGCCTGGTACCCACAGTTGCACTCTTTTTCAGTTGGATTAGATGGTTCTCCTGATTTAGCGGCTGCTCAGGTTGTAGCAAAACATATTGGAACGATTCACCACGAAATTAAGTTTACAATCCAAGAAGGATTAGATGCAGTTCGTGATGTAATTTACAACCTTGAAACGTATGATGTGACTACAGTTAGAGCTTCAACTCCAATGTGGTTAATGGCGAGAGTTATTAAATCAATGGGAATTAAAATGGTGTTGTCTGGTGAAGGTGCAGATGAATTGTTCGGAGGATATTTATACTTCCACAAAGCACCAAATGCAAGAGAATTTCACGAAGAAAACGTTCGTAAATTAGGAAAACTTCATATGTATGATTGTCTAAGAGCTAATAAAAGTTTAGCTGCATGGGGAATCGAAGGTCGTGTTCCATTCTTAGATAAAGAATTTATGGATGTTGCGATGCGCATCAACCCACAAGATAAAATGATCAACAAAGAACACCCGATGGAAAAATGGGTAGTTCGTAAAGCTTTTGAAGATATGTTACCAGAAAGTGTAGCATGGAGACAAAAAGAGCAATTTTCTGATGGTGTTGGATACAGCTGGATTGATACTTTGAAAGAAGTGGTAGCTAAAGAAGTTTCAGACGAGCAATTGGCAAATGCAAGATTTAAGTTTCCATTACAAACACCAACTTCTAAAGAAGAATATTATTATCGTTCAATTTTTGCTGAACATTTCCCAAGTGATGCTGCGGCTTTGTGTGTACCTCAGGAAGCAAGTGTTGCTTGTAGTACAAAAATCGCTTTAGAATGGGATGAAGCTTTTAAAAACATGAATGATCCTTCAGGTAGAGCAGTAGCAAGTGTACATGATGATGCTTACGAGAAAGCGTAAAAAAATAAATTTTGAATTTAGTATATATTAAGCAAAGACGTTCTCTATTTTTAGAGGACGTTTTTTGTCTCCTAAATTATTAAGTTCATAATTTCAACTACTTAGGCTCTTTTTTTAATAATGTTTTAACTTTCTTTTTTATATTTGACATTTATTGAAAAAGAGTTAAATCTACAAGATTAAGGAAGGATTCTCAGAGAAAAGCAGGAATAATAATTAGTTTTGTTGAAGGTTGAGATTATAATCAACTTTTAAAGTTAATTCACTTCATGAGGGGAGTGAAAAATTAATAATAAAAAATAGAATTTTATGTCTGGATTATTGGCAGTTATTGGTAAAGGAAAAGATCCAAAACTTGTAAAAGAGCTTTCTAAAAGAATGTCGCATCGAGGTCCCGATGAGAATGATATGCGTATAATGGCAAACGGGAGTGTTATTTGTCATGAAAGTTTATCAATTGTTGACTTACAGACGGGTAAGCAACCGATTCAGGGAACAAATAATGCATGGATGGTTCATGATGGCGAAATTTATAACTATCAGGAATTAAAAAACACTGTTTTAAAGGAGCATACATTTAGAACAAAATCAGATTCAGAAGTTATTGTCCATTTGTACGAGGAATTTGGATACAATTTCTGTAATATGCTTGATGGAGATTTTGCTTTTGTGGTTATTGATGGTGATGATTATATTGCCGGAAGAGATCCAATTGGAGTAAAGCCTTTGTATTATGGACTGGATGAAAGAGGAAGAATTTATTTTTCTTCAGAAATGAAATCAATTGCCGATCAGTGTAAGTCATTTTCAACTTTTCCGCCGGGACATTATTATACGGCTAAAACAGGTTTTGTAAAATACTATCGACCTGAATATGAGGATCATGTAAAAGCGGTAGAAAGTCTTAATTTAGATTTGATTCGCGAAACTTTAGTCGAAGCTACCCGTAAGCGTTTAATGAGTGAAGCTCCTCTTGGTGTTTTGTTATCAGGTGGTTTGGATTCTTCTTTGATATCGTCAATTGCAGCTAGAATATATGCCGAAAACGGTAAAAAACTAAATTCATTTTCAATAGGATTAGGTGCTGATTCGCCTGATAATATTGCTGCCAGAAGAGCTGCAGAATTTTTAGGAACAGAACACCATGAAATACATTTCTCTATAGAAGAAGCTGTTGAAATGATTGAGAAAGTAATTTATCATATTGAAACTTATGATATTATTTCGGTAAGAGCTGGCGTTCCTACTTATTTGTTATCAAAAGCAATTAGTGAAAAAGGAATAAAAGTGATTCTTTCAGGTGAAGGTGCCGATGAGATTTTTGGTGGTCATTTGTATTTTAGAAATGCACCATCAACAGAAGAATTTCAGGATGAAACAATCGAAAGAGTTCAGAAATTGTTTACTGCCGATTTATTACGTGCTGATAAAACAACAATGGCAGTAGGTCTGGAAGCAAGAATTCCATTTTTAGACACAACGTTTTTGGATGTTGCGATCAGAATTAAAACAGAGGAAAAGCAGCCAAAAACTTACGATGGCATCGAAAAATATATTTTAAGAAAAGCATTTGATACACCCGAAAACCCTTATTTGCCAACAGAAGTTTTGTGGAGACAAAAAGAACAGTTCTCAGATGGAGTTGGTTATAACTGGGTTGATGAATTGATTGAATATTGTGCTCAACAGGTCTCAGATGAGCAATTGGCCGGAGCTACTGCTGAATTTCCATATAATTCTCCAACAACAAAAGAAGCTTATTTTTATAGATCTATTTTTCATAAATATTATCCACAAGTTAGTGCTGCTCAAACAGTACGCAAATGGATTCCGAAATGGCAAGACAATCAGGATCCGAGTGGTAGAGCAAATTCAGCTCACGTAAATGCTGATAAGGAGATTTCGAAATCAGGAGTTGTTGTTTAATTTCAATATAAAATATATTCGAAATTTCACTTTTAAGAATCGATAAATAATACTAAATCTGGAACTACATTGTAAATGCTGGTTTCAGATTTTTTTTATGAGATCAATTGGAATTTGGAATTTAAAGTTTGGAATTTTATTTTCCTATAAATTGCTAAAAGTAAGTTAATAAGACTTTTTGGTATTTAAGAAAAATACTATATTTGGTTACCAATAACAATTTATTCTAAATAATCAAACACAATCTATGAGAAACCTATTACTAACGGGGATTTTATGCTGCTCATTCGTTTCGTTGAGTTCAGTTTATGCCCAAAAATCAGAAATGCCCAAATACATTACTAATGTGGAGGGGGTTAAGGAGTATTCTTTAAATAACGGATTAAAAGTTCTTTTAGTACCAGATGCTTCTCAAAGCAATATGGTAGTCAATATTGTTTATAATGTAGGTTCCAGAAATGAAGGTTATGGAGAAAAAGGTATGGCGCATTTATTGGAGCATATGCTTTTTAAAAGTACTAAGAATCTGGGCGACATCAAAAAAATGCTTTCTGATAAAGGTGGAGCAGCTAATGGGACAACGTGGTTAGACAGAACTAATTATTATGAAATTTTTCCATCAAACGATGAAAATTTAAAATGGAGTATTGAAATGGAAGCGGATCGAATGATCAATGCAACTATTTTACAAACAGATCTTGATAAGGAGTTTTCAGTAGTACGAAATGAATTCGAAATAGGTGAAAATAATCCTGATGGCGTTTTGCAGGAACGAATTCTTTCAACAGCTTATTTGTGGCACAATTACGGAAACAGTACTATTGGAAGTAAAGAAGATATAGAAAGAGTTAAAGCAAATACGCTGAGAGTTTTCTATGAAAAATATTATCAGCCAGACAATGCAACTTTAGTTATCGCAGGTAAATTTGATGAACAGAAAGCTTTGCAATATGTTGGGCAGTATTTAGGAGCTATTCCGAGACCAAAAAGAGTTTTAGATAAAACATATACAATTGAACCAGCTCAGGATGGAGAAAAATTCGTGGAGCTTAACAGAGCAGGTGATAGTAAGAATGTGGGGGCTTTATATCACACTGTTCCTTATGCTGATAAAGATTTTGCTGCGATCGATGCATTAGGAGAAATTTTGACTGCTGATCCATCGGGCTATTTGTATAAAACTTTGGTTGAAACTCAAAAAGTTTCAAGTGTATATGTTTGGCAGCCAAATGTTAGAGATGCAAGTTTTATGTATTTTGGGGTTGCTGTTCCTAATGATAAAGATATTAAGACTACAAGAGATATCGTAAGGACAGAATTGGATAAAATACCAACGACAACTTATACGGATCAGGATGTAAGTAGAGCTAAAGCAAAAATTATCAAGCAAATTGAAGGTGTTAAAAATAACACTATTTCTTTTGCAATTAATCTAACGGAAATTATTGGAGCTGGTGATTTTAGATTGGGTTATTTATATAGAGATGCAGTCGAAAAATTAACAAAAGAGGATATTCAAAGAGTTGCTGAGAAATATTTCAGAAGTAATAATAGAACGGTTGGAATATTTATTCCTTCAAAAGATGAGCAAAGAGTAAAATCTGTTGAATATACAGATGAGCAGGTACTTGCTTTAACTAAGGATTACAAAGGTAAGGCTTTAGAAAAGGAGGCGGCAGCATTTGAAGCTTCTATTAAAAATTTAAAGCAGAATTTTGCTGAAGGTAAATTAAGTAATGGAGTAAAATACGGTTTGATCAAAAAGGAAATAAAAGGCGGGAAAGTTCAGGCTAATTTTAAATTTCCAGTGAGCAATGAAAAAGATTTGGCTGGAAAAACTGATACTGGTGGAATTCTTGCACAACTATTAAAAACAGGAACTAAAACCAGAACAAAAGAACAAATACAGGATCGTTTGGATCAATTGAAATCTAGTATTTATTTTAATTTTTCAGGACAAACTTTGTCGGTTAACATTAGTACCTATAAAGAAAGTTTTAAAGAAGTGATGGAGATTTTAAATGATTTGTTAGTTAATTCTACCTTCCCGGAAAACGAATTAACAAAAACGATTACTGAATACAATACTTATTTGGAGTCTAATCTTAATGATCCTCAAACAGTTGCTTTTACAGAACTTTCAAGAGAGACTACAAAATACGATAAGTCAAGTATTTTTTATACACCAACAATTCAGGAGCAAATTGATGCTTTTAAAAAGATAAAACAAACTGAGATAGTTGATTTTTATAAAAACATTCTTGGTGGAAATAATGGTATTGGAAGTGTAGTGGGAGATTTGGAAGCAAAATCTACAGTTCAGATTTTAGAAAACACCTTTGGAAAATGGAATTCGAAATCAAAATATGAATTAGCTAAGCCTACTTATTTTGAAACAAAAGTATTGGATAAAGATTATATAACTCCAGATAAAGAAAATGCTGTAGCACTTGGTAGAATTGGTTTTAAAATGACCAGAAGCAGTACTGATTATCCAGCGTTTGTAATGGCTAATGAAATATTAGGAAGTGGAGGTTTTTTAAGTGCAAGAATTCCAATGAGATTAAGAGAAAAAGAAGGAATCAGTTATGGTGCGGGTTCGTTTATTGACGTGCCTATTACGAGTGATGTTGCTTCATGGTCTTATTATGCTTTTTTAAATCCGACTAAAAAGAGTGCAGTTGAAACCGCCACAAAAGAAGAAATTTCAAAAGCATTAAAAGACGGGTTTACTGCCGAAGAACTAAAATCAAACCTGGTTAGCTGGCAAAATGAAAGAAAAACGAGATTAGGAAATGATGATACTTTAATGAATCTGGTTAATACTTATTTGCAATACGGTGTTCCGTTGGAAGATTATGATGACTTAGAAAATAAAGTTAAAGCATTAAAAGTAGAAGAAGTTAATGCTGTTTTAAAGAAATATTTAAGTTTAGATAAAATGACTTCTGTTTATGCGGGAGATTTTAATAAAAAACTATAAAAGAGGAAATCCAATTTTAGAAAATCCAAATTCCAATTTGGGCTACAATATAGAATCCGAAATGACATGAAAATGTGGTTTCGGATTTTGTTTTTTTAGGATTGTTTATAGTTTGAAACGGGGCTTTATTTTTTTAAAATTTCACTTAAGATTTAGAATTTCAAAAAAATAGAAATTAAAATCGATTGTTCCTTTTTTAATTGACTTTTTTTGATAATATGTTAATAACTTAAGTGCTTTAAATGGGAATTTAACGGATATATAATTTGCGTTTTTATATATTTGCGTGTTAGACAATAATTACATTTTTTAGAATAAATTATATGAGCGAAGAAATCAAGAAGAACAATTATTCAGCAGATAGTATTCAGGCATTAGAAGGAATGGAGCACGTAAGAATGCGTCCATCGATGTATATTGGAGATGTAGGGGTTCGAGGGCTACATCATTTGGTTTATGAGGTTGTTGATAACTCTATTGATGAGGCGATGGGAGGACATTGTGATACCATTGGTGTTGCAATTAACGAAGACGGTTCGGTAACAGTTGAAGATAACGGTCGTGGTATTCCAGTTGATTTACATAAAAAAGAAGGAGTTTCTGCACTTGAGGTTGTAATGACTAAAATTGGTGCCGGAGGTAAATTCGATAAAGATTCTTATAAAGTTTCCGGAGGTTTGCACGGTGTTGGGGTTTCGGTTGTAAACGCGCTTTCTGTTCATATGAAATCTACTGTTTTTAGAGACGGTAAAATCTACGAGCAAGAATACGAAAGAGGAAAATCATTATATCCGGTAAAACAAATCGGAGAAACAGATAAAAGAGGTACGCGTCAGACTTTTTACCCTGATAATACCATCTTTACTCAGACTACGGAGTTTTCTTATGATACGTTGTCAGCGCGTATGCGTGAGCTTTCTTTCCTAAACAAAGGAATCACAATTACTTTTACAGATAAAAGAGAAGTTGATGAAAAAGGAGAATTTAAAGTTGAAGTTTTCCATTCTGACGAAGGTCTTAAAGAATACATTCGTTATTTAGATGGTAACCGTGAGCCAATTATTTCTCACGTTATCAGCATGGATAATGAAAAAGGCGAAATTCCGGTTGAAGTTGCCTTGATTTATAATACAAGTTATACAGAGAATATTTTCTCTTACGTAAATAATATTAACACTCACGAAGGAGGAACGCATTTACAAGGTTTTAGAAGTGGTTTGACAAGAACTCTTAAAAAATACGCAGATGCTTCTGGAATGTTGGATAAATTGAAATTCGAAATTGCGGGAGATGACTTCCGTGAGGGATTAACAGCTATTATTTCGGTAAAAGTTGCAGAACCACAATTCGAAGGACAAACAAAAACGAAGCTTGGAAACAGAGAAGTAGTTTCTCCGGTTTCTCAGGCAGTTGGAGAAATGTTAGAGAATTATTTGGAAGAAAATCCAAATGATGCCCGTATCATTATCCAGAAAGTAATTTTGGCCGCTCAGGCCCGTCACGCTGCTAAAAAAGCACGTGAAATGGTGCAGCGTAAAACCGTTATGGGTGGTGGTGGATTGCCAGGGAAACTTTCAGATTGTTCTGAGCAGGATCCTGCAAGATGTGAGGTTTACCTTGTCGAGGGAGATTCGGCTGGTGGAACAGCAAAACAAGGTCGTGATCGTAATTTTCAGGCGATTTTACCTTTACGTGGTAAGATTCTGAACGTGGAGAAAGCGATGCACCATAAAGTATTCGAAAACGAAGAGATTCGTAATATATTTACTGCTTTAGGAGTTACAGTAGGAACTGCAGAAGATAGTAAAGCATTAAATCTTGAAAAATTAAGATATCATAAAGTAATCATCATGTGTGATGCCGATGTCGATGGTAGTCACATTTCTACCTTAATATTAACGTTCTTCTTCCGTTTTATGAAAGAGCTTATCGAAGAAGGCCACGTTTACATTGCTGCTCCACCTTTATACTTGGTTAAAAAAGGAAATAAAAAGGAATATGCATGGAATGATGTTCAACGTGATCAGGCAAATGAGAGAATGGGAGGAAGTGCAGCGATCCAACGTTATAAAGGTCTTGGTGAGATGAACGCGGAGCAATTATGGGAAACTACAATGGATCCGAACTTCAGAACTTTGCGTCAGGTAACTATTGATAGTTTGGCTGAAGCCGACAGAGTTTTCTCAATGTTAATGGGTGATGAAGTACCGCCACGTAGAGAATTTATCGAGAAAAATGCTGTTTACGCAAATATCGATGCATAATAAAAAAGTTTAACCTTCAATTCGTTTAATTGTTTAAATTTACTTAAACGATTAAACGAATTGTCGTTTATAAAATAAATTAATTAATAACCGATAAAGTATAAAATATGAAAGTTACCATTGTAGGAGCAGGAAATGTTGGAGCTACATGTGCAGATGTTATTTCTTATAGAGGAATTGCCAGCGAAGTAGTGTTGTTGGATATTAAAGAAGGTTTTGCCGAAGGGAAAGCGTTGGATATTATGCAATGCGCTACTAATACAGGTTTTAATACCAAAGTATCTGGTGTAACCAATGATTATTCTAAAACAGCAGGAAGTGATGTAGTAGTAATTACATCAGGAATTCCAAGAAAACCAGGAATGACACGTGAAGAATTAATAGGTATTAATGCAGGAATTGTAAAAACAGTTGCTGAGAATGTATTAAAGCATTCGCCAAATACTATTATTGTTGTTGTTTCGAACCCAATGGATACGATGACGTATTTAGCTTTGAAATCTACCGGATTACCAAAAAACAGAATTATTGGTATGGGTGGTGCATTAGATAGTTCTCGTTTCAGAACTTATTTATCTTTGGCTTTAGACAAACCGGCAAATGATATTTCAGCAATGGTAATTGGAGGTCACGGTGATACTACAATGATTCCTTTGACACGTTTAGCGTCTTATAATGGAATTCCGGTAACAGAATTTCTTTCAGAAGAGGCGTTGCAAAAGGTTGCTGCCGATACTATGGTAGGAGGAGCAACACTTACAGGTCTTTTAGGTACTTCAGCGTGGTATGCTCCAGGAGCTTCTGTGGCTTATTTAGTTGATAGTATTTTAAACGATCAGAAGAAAATGATTGCCTGTTCTGTTTTTGTTGAAGGAGAATACGGACAAAATGATATTTGCATTGGAGTACCTTGTATTATAGGTAAGAATGGTGTAGAAGAAATTTTGGACATTCAGTTAAATGATAATGAAAAGGCTTTATTTGCTAAAAGTGCAGATGCAGTTAGAGGCATGAATGATGCCTTAAAGTCGATTTTAGTATAAAGAATTTGGTAAAAAAAGGAAAAGGCTGCACTTTTGCAGTCTTTTTTTTGAGATTAATTAATAAATAAATTGGTTAATCTTTTCGAGAATTATATATTTGCTCGGTTTAAAAAAAATGTTGTAATTCGTGATCTGGTTTTTTAGTTTTAAAAAATGATGTCAGGGCTTATTTTATGGGACTTTAAAACAAAAACAAACAATAAAACATAATTAATTTTTAGTAATAATGCAGAATAAAGGACTTATTAAATTTTTCGCAATTCTATTTGCATTGGTAAGTATTTACCAACTTTCGTTCACTTTTGTGGCAAACAGCGTCAAAAGTGAAGCTAAAGCTTTTGCAGGAGACAATCCTGATAAAGAGCTAAAATATTTAGATTCTATTGGTAAAGTAGAAGTACTAAATCTTGGTTTTACAAATTTTACTTATGATGAAGTAAAAAACAAACAATTAAATAAAGGTCTTGACTTAGAAGGAGGAATCAACGTAATTCTTCAAATCTCTGTTAAGGATGTATTGAAAGGATTGTCAAACAATTCTAAAAATCCGGTATTTAATAAATCATTAGCTGATGCGACTGCAAATTTAGAAGGAAACAAAACCTATTTAAATAAGTTTTTTGAGGCATTTGAGGCAAATTCAAACGGAACTACAAAATTAGCTTCGCCAGATATCTTTGCAAACAGAAGTTTACAAGGTGAAGGTGGAATTGATTTCCAAATGACTGATGCGCAAGCTCAAAAAGTAATTAAGAAAAAAGTTGATGAGTCTATCGAAAGTGCTTACAAAGTATTAAGAGAGCGTATTGACAAATTTGGTGTAACTCAACCAAATATTCAAAAATTAGGAGAAACTGGAAGAATTTTAGTTGAACTTCCAGGTGCTAAAGATGTTGATAGAATCAAGAAATTATTAGGTGGAAAAGCTCAATTAGAGTTTTGGGAAACTTATAAAATTGAAGAAATTGGAAACTTCTTAGTTGCTACTAACGAAGCTTTGAAGAAAACTGAAGTTAAGAAAACAGAAACTAAAGCAGTTGCTAAAGATTCATTGAATGCTTTATTAACTGATGCTAAAGATTCTGTTGATGTTAAAAAAGGAAACAACCCGTTATTTGACAAAATGTTAGGTCAGGGTGGTGGACCAGTTTTAGCTTACTTTGCGCCAAAAGATACTGCTACTATCAATGCTTATTTCAAAAGACCAGAAATTAGAGTTTTATTGGCTGCTGACCAACACAATGCGAAATTTGTGTGGAGTAAACCAACTACTTTAAAAGATGCTAAAGGAAAAGAAGTTGAAGCAGTTGAATTATATGCTTTAAAAGGAAACAGAGATAACGTACCTGCTATGAGCGGTGGTGTTGTTACTGATGCAAAAGATACTTTTGACCAATTAGGTAAACCAGCTGTTTCTATGCAAATGAACAGCCAGGGTGCTAAAGTTTGGGAAGAATTGACAGGAAGAGCTTTCGCTCAAAAAAGTTATATTGCTATTGTTTTAGATAACATTGTATATTCTGCTCCTGGAGTAACTAGTGGTCCAATCGCTGGAGGAAGATCTGAAATTACAGGTTCTTTTGATGTGGCTGAAACTAAAGATTTAGCAAACGTATTGAATGCAGGTAAATTACCAGCTTCTGCAGATATTATCCAGTCAACTGTTGTAGGACCATCTTTAGGTCAGGCAGCTATTGATGCTGGTACAATCTCATCTGTATTAGGATTTTTATTAGTTTGTTTATGGATGGTATTCTATTATGGTAAAGCAGGTTGGTATGCTAACCTTGCCTTATTATTAAACTTATTATTCTTGTTTGGAATTATGGCAAGTTTTGGTTTTGTATTAACATTACCAGGTATTGCAGGTATCGTATTAACATTAGGTACTGCGGTAGATGCTAACATTATCATATTTGAAAGAGCAAAAGAAGAATTACGTGAAGGAAAATCATTGTCTGAGGCAGTTGTTGCTTCTTACGGATGGCACGGTGCAATGCGTTCTATTATTGATGCAAACGTAACTCACGTTTTAACTGGAGCAATCTTGTTTATTTTTGGAACAGGACCAATTAAAGGTTTTGCTTTAACATTATTAATTGGTATCGTAACTTCATTGTTTACATCAATTTTTATTGCTAGAATTTTCATTGACAGAAATATTGCTGGAAAAGGTGATTTAACTTTCTCTACTAATATTACTAAAAACTGGTTTACTAATTTCCACTTTGACTTTATTAAAATCAAAAAATTCACTTATATCTTCTCTTCTATTGTAGTTGTAGTAAGTTTAATTTCTATCTTCTTCGTAAACGGATTAGATGAAGGTGTTGATTTTGTTGGAGGAAGAACTTTCCAGGTTAAATTTGAAAAGCCAGTAGATGCTACAGTTATTTCAGATGAATTATCTACTGCTTTTGGAACTCCTGTTGAAGCTAAAATTTTAGGTGATGATGATCAATTGAAAATCACAACTAAATATAAAATTAAAGAAGACGGTGTTGCTGTTGATGAAGAAGTGAACAAAAAATTATATGATGCATTAGCGAAATATTTCCCTAATGTTACTTATGAGAAATTCACTAACACTTTTGATGGTAAAAGAGTTGGAGTTTTACAATCTTCTAAAGTTGGAGCTTCTATCTCTGAAGATATCAAAACAAACTCATACTGGGCTGTTCTTGGTGCGATGGCAGTTATTTTCTTATACTTAATGATCTCTTTCCGTAAATGGCAATATTCATTAGGTGCGATTGCAGCTGTTGCGCATGACGTAATCTTTGTATTAGGAATTTACTCTTTATGTTATAAATTCATGCCTTTCCACATGGAGATGGATCAGCACTTTATTGCTGCGATTCTTACTGTTATTGGATACTCTATGAATGATACCGTAATTGTATTTGACAGAATTAGAGAGTTCATCATTGGAAACCGTAAAGGTAGTTTTGAAGATATCGTAAACGCTTCTATTAATACTACATTATCAAGAACGTTGAATACGTCATTAATGATGATCATTGTATTATTAACGATGTTTATCTTTGGTGGAGAATCAATCAGAGGATTTATCTTTGCGATGTTAATTGGTATTGTTGTAGGTACTTATTCTTCATTATTTATCGCTACCCCAGTATTGGTTGACACGATTTCTAAAGATGATAAACATACAATCGAAGACAAACATAATCAAGCATAATTAACTGCTAGTTTATATATAAAAAAAGATCCAGTGAAAACTGGATCTTTTTTTTTTGTTTATTTTTTTGTTCTAGTATTTAAATGTATTTATTATAGAGTTGGTTTGGTATTTTTTTATACTCTTATTCATGTATGTTGTTAATTCTTATGGATTGAATTAACTTTTTCAGGTGTAATGGTGTCAGGATTGATGAGTGGATTTTAACAGTATTATATTCCTTTTGAAAAATAGATTTTCTTATCTAGCCCCAATAGTAGCGGTATCTCCCGATTAACAAAAACAAGGCTTTTTTGCCGTAGTCTTTGTTAATCGGCAATATAGCGGATAGCGGGACTAAACGTTCTTTTGAAAACAATGACTTCTGCTTCTAAAAATAAGTATAGGATATAATACGCTTTAAATTCTTAAGCAACATATCTCGATTTGGTGTAAAAAAAATGCCCGATATAATATCGGGCATTTTATATTTTGAAATCTAAAATTTTAAGATGCTGCTAAAGGATTTCTTTGGGCTCTAATGATAAAGAAAAGACCGATAATTATAAAAGGTATGCTTAGCCATTGTCCGGTTGAGAAATAGCCTAATTCTTCTTCTATTCCGCCCTGACTTTCTTTTACGAACTCAACAATGAAACGTACAACAAATAAAAGTACTAGAAATAATCCGAATAAGAATCCTGATTTAAGTCTTGCATTTGTTTTCCAATATAAGAAGTATAGGATTGCAAATACGAAAATGTAGCAAATTCCTTCGTATAATTGTGTTGGATGTTTTGCAGGAACTTGTGCTAATAATTCAGCGAATTTTGGATCGTGAGCAATTGCATTGTAAGCTTCTTTTGGATCTGTGATTTGAGTTGCATTTACGGCTTCACCCTTGCTAAATTTGTCGTGTAAAAAACGTATTCCAAATGCAGAAGTAGTTTCGTGGCCAATAATTTCAGAATTGAAAAAATTTCCTAAACGTACAAAAATTGCACCGCTCGCCACGGGAATAACCACGCGGTCTAAAATCCATAATAATGGGCGTTTTAAGATTTTTTTGCTGTAATAGTACATTGCAATAATAATTGCAATGGCTGCACCATGACTTGCAAGACCCTGGAAACCTGTGAACTCAAATTTAGGTTCAAATCTAAAAGGTAAAAAGATTTCAAGTAAATGGTTTCTGAAATATTCCCAATCGTAAAAGAAAACATGTCCTAAACGTGCGCCTGCTAAAGTTGCTAAAACGGTCCAAACGAATAAAGAGTCTAATTTGTCGATTGATTCATTTTCGCGTTCGAAGATTTTTTTCATTATGTACCATCCTAAACCAAAAGCAATTACGAACATTAGGCTGTAATAGCGAATCATAAAAAATCCTAAATCGATTCCTTCTGAAGGGTTCCAAACGAGGTTTAAGGCTTGTGTCATGTAGTATTGTATTTTTTTATTGGTTGTAAAAATAAATATTTAAAGTAGAGTTCCTCTTTATAAAAAGTTAATGTTTATGTGAACATTTCTTCTCAGGAACCGGATCGTAGCCTGTTCTTCCCCAGGGGTGACAGCTCAAAATACGTTTCATTCCTAAGTAACCTCCGTAAAATAAGCCGTGTTTTTGAAGTGCTTCAATCATATAGCTCGAGCATGTTGGTTCGAAGCGGCATGACGCTGGTGTAAAGGGCGAAATGGCGGTTTGATAAAAACGGACTAATAAAACAAATGGAGTGATTACTTTCATGATTTATTAGAAAATGAATTGATTATACTGAAAAGGTTGTTCCATCTTTTCCGTCTTTCAGCTGAATACCCAATGCAATCAATTGATCGCGGATTTGGTCAGAAAGTGCAAAGTTTTTATCTGCTCTGGCCTGATTTCTCATTCCGATTAGCATGTTAACAACACCTTCTAATTTATCATTATTACTGTCAGCTGCCTTTTCATCACTTAAGCCCAAAACATCAAAAACAAAAGCATTAACAGCTGTTGTGAATATCGCCAGATCTTCATCAGTAATGGTTTCTTTTCCTTCTTTTAATAAATTGATGTAGCGAACCGCTTCAAATAATTGCGCAATTAAAATTGGCGTATTGAAATCGTCGTTCATGGCATCGTAGCACAATTGTTTCCAAGAAGCAATATCAATAGAGCTTGTTGCACTTGTTGCAATAGCAGGCAACGCATCAACAGCTTCTATTAATCGTTTATATCCTTTTTCGGCAGCTACAATAGCATCGTCAGAAAAATCTAAAATACTTCTGTAATGTGCCTGCAACATGAAAAATCGTGTTACTGATGCAGAAAAAGCTTTACTTAAAATGTTGTTATCACCACTTAAAATCTCGCCTGGTAAAATATTGTTACCAGTTGATTTTGCCATTTTCTTTCCGTTTAAGGTCAGCATGTTGGCGTGCATCCAGTAATTTACCGGAGACTGACCTGTGCAAGCTTCGTTCTGTGCAATTTCACATTCGTGATGAGGGAATTTTAAATCCATTCCGCCACCGTGAATATCAAAGTGATTCCCCAGGTATTTGGTGCTCATCGCAGTACATTCAAGATGCCAACCCGGAAAACCATCGCTCCAGGGTGAAGGCCATCTCATGATATGCTCTGGCTCTGCTTTTTTCCAAAGTGCAAAATCCTGAGGATTTCTTTTGTCTGACTGACCATCAAGATCACGGGTGTTGGCCAGCATATCTTCGATATTTCGACCGCTTAAAACTCCGTAATTGTTGGTTTCGTTGTATTTTACAACATCAAAATAAACAGACCCGTTAGCTTCATAACCAATTCCGGTATCGATAATTTTTTTGATGATTTCAATTTGTTCAATTATGTGACCAGTTGCGGTTGGTTCAATACTTGGAGGCAGGAAATTAAATGACTTCAAAATGTCATGAAAATCTACTGTATAGCGCTGTACAACTTCCATTGGTTCAAGCTGTTCTAAACGTGCTTTTTTGGCGATTTTATCTTCACCTTCGTCAACATCATCTACAATGTGTCCTACGTCTGTAATGTTACGAACATAACGAACTTTATAATCAAGATGTAAAAAATACCTGAATATGACGTCAAACGACATAAAAGTTCTCACATTTCCTAAGTGTACATTGCTATAAACCGTAGGTCCGCAAACATACATTCCAACATTTCCTTCATGAATTGGGTTGAAATTTTCTTTTTCACCCGAAAGTGAATTGTATATTTTTAGATGTTGACTTGTATATAAAGGCATATTCGTTTTTACTGTTTAATCGTTTAATTGTTGATTTGTTTAATCGTTGGAGTAATTAACGATTAAAATTGAGTGTCTAGTTTGATATAATCCAAGAACTCTCTTTTTGTTTGAGGATCTTTAAATTTTCCACCAAATTCAGACGTTACTGTACTGCTTTCGATATCTTTAATTCCTCTTGAATTTACGCAAAGGTGTTTAGCGTCAATAACGCAGGCAACATCTTCTGTGCCTAACGCTTTTTGTAATTCCTGAACAATTTGCATGGTTAGACGCTCCTGAACCTGAGGTCTTTTTGCATAATATTCAACAATACGGTTCATTTTAGATAAACCAATAACTCGTCCGCTAGAAATATAAGCTACGTGAGCTCTACCAATAATTGGCAGTAAGTGGTGTTCGCAGGTAGAATAAACAGTGATGTTTTTCTCTACTAACATTTCACCGTATTTGTAATTATTATCAAAAGTAGAAGCTTTTGGTTGTTTTGAAGGGTTTAAGCCACCAAAAATCTCCTTTACAAACATTTTTGCTACTCTGTTTGGAGTACCTTTTATGCTGTCATCAGTCAAATCCATTCCGAGAGTTTGTAGAATGTTTTCGACATCTTTTTTTATTTTTTCTATTTTTTCATCATCTGTTAAGTCAAAAGCATCCTGTCTTACAGGGTTTTTCGCGTTGCTGCTAAAATGATTGTCTCCTATTTCGTCTAAAAAATCTTCGTTATTTATCATTAAAAACTACTATTATAATGGGTATATCTTTTTAAGGCGGTAAAGATAATTAATAAAAAGGAAACCTTTTCTATCGTTTTTACTATTTAATGAATCCTTTTTAGATATAGTTTAAATTAATACTGTTTGGTTGTTTTTAAATTACCTTTTTAATTAATTTATATTTACTGTTTGAAGAAATGGGAGTAAGTCTTTATAAAATCAATTGAAAAATCTGCGAAGGCAAATTTCTTGGTATTAGTTTCTCGAGGGGAGAATTTTTTTGCAGATTGGTATTTTGTTATTTCTTTCTCAGGTTTAGCAAAACCGTAGTTATAGGCAGTTGCGAAAAATCTAATTTTGTCTTCCGTAGTTTTAAAATCGATATTTTGATATTTATATTCAGCAACATACCAGAATACTTTGAGATATCGAAGTTGCCATTGAAAATTTTCAAGACGGTTTATTCTTTCTTTTCTCGCCTCTATTTCATTTTTCTTTTGAATAAGAATCCAATTGTATTGTTTCAAACTTTCGTTATTTGCTATATAATTCTCTAAATCTTCTATAAAGGAAGGTTTCATCTGAAAATAACCAGTTGAAAAATCAGATGCATTCTTTCCTTCATTAACATATAAAACTCTGTTTGAGGATGTTTCGAGATAGTCAGAGTAAGAATCGTATCGTAACATTTCCGGAAAAGCAACAGAAAGAACATGTACTTTTTCGCTTTTATTGAGTTCTAAATCAATATTCTTTTTTTGTTTTTTTAATAATGAAAAAGCACGATTAATTTCTTTTCGATAATATTCTATACTTTCATTTTGAAGGTTAGAAGAAGATTTAATTTTAAGGTTATCTTTCGCATCCAAACTTCTATTTAAAGTAAATGATACTGTAACGAGAAAGAGACATGATATTATAATTAACTTTTTCATGGTAAAAGTCTATAATCGATGTCTAATTTAATAATTACTAATAATATAGAGGTTTTTTTGCTTCTTTATTTTTAGAAAAATAAAGGAGCAAAAAAAATCCGTTTCAACATTTAAGTTAAAACAGATTTTGGAATAAATATTTTTGATCTTTATCTTTTGTTATAAACCAAGAGTGCTTCTTTTAAAACGTTCACAGCTTTAATTAAGTCTGTTTTATTTAAAACATAAGCAATTCTTACCTGATTCAATCCCATTCCTGGAGTCGAGTAAAAACCGGCAGCAGGAGCAACCATTACGGTTTCACCATTAAGATCGTAACTTTCTAAAAGCCATTGTGCAAAGTCTTCTGAGTTTTCAATTGGCAATTGAGCAATACAATAAAAAGCACCTTTTGGTTTTGTTACGATTACGCCTTCAATTTTGTTAAGTTCTGTGATTAAGGTGTCACGACGACTTTTGTATTCTGAGATTACTTCATCAAAATAGCTTTGTGGTGTGTCTATTGCAGCTTCACAAGCAATTTGCTCGATCGTTGGCGGACTCAAACGTGCCTGAGCAAATTTCATTACAGTTGCCAAAACATCTTTATTTTTTGTAACCAGACATCCAATTCTAGCACCACACATACTGTAGCGTTTTGAAACTGAATCTACCATAATTACGTTTTGCTGTACATCTTCAAGATTCATTACAGAAAAATGAACATCATCGCCATCATATAAAAATTCGCGATAAACTTCATCAGCGATTAAATACAAATCGTGTTTTTTGATTAAGCCCGCTAATTGTTTAATTTCAGCTTCAGAATATAAATAACCTGTTGGATTTCCAGGGTTACAAATTAAAATGGCTTTAGTTTTTGGAGTAATCAACTTTTCAACTTCTTCAATACCAGGTAAGGCAAATGCCGTTTCGATAGTCGAAACAAGAGGTACTACTGTTGCACTTGTTGATGAAGCAAATGCATGATAATTAGCATAAAAAGGCTCAGGAATAATGATTTCATCTCCTGGATCTGTAATAGTGGCCAGTGCAAACAATAAGGCTTCAGAGCCACCGGTAGTGATAATGATGTCTTCTGAGTTAACATTTACGTTTTGACGCTGGTAAAATTTTGCTAATTTTTTTCTATAACTTTCATATCCGGCAGAAGGACTGTATTCTATAATAGTTAAATCAATATTTTTTACCGCCTCGATGGCCACTTCGGGTGTCTTGATATCCGGTTGACCAATGTTTAAGTGATACACTTTGTGTCCTTTTTGTTTTGCAATGTCTGCATAAGGAGCAAGTTTGCGTATCGGTGATTCGGGCATGTTTCTGCCTTTGTGTGAAATTGTTGGCATGAGCTTTATTATTGAAGTGCAAATTTGCATTTTTTTTTCCAATTTAACGTAAACATTATGGGGTGTTACGAAAATGTAACAATTATCAATATTTTTATTAATTTTATCCTAAAATATTATCAATGAAAAAATATTTTATGTTGTTTTTTGGGCTTTTCTTACCTTTTGCACTTTTGGCTCAACAAGATTTTACCATCTCAGACTACAGAGATAAGGTATCTATACCCTTTAAGCTCATTAATAATCTTGTTTTTATACCCATAAAAGTAAATGGGATCGAGTTGAATTTCTTGTTAGATTCAGGTGTCGAAGAAACTATTTTGTTTAGTATGGAAGACAAAAAAGAAGTTAGTTTTAATAATGTTGAGAAAATAAAATTAAAGGGATTAGGGAGTAACGAAGAAATTGAAGGGCTAAAATCGACAAATAACACCTTAGAAACACATGGGTTAAAATCCCATAATCATTTGCTGTATATTATTTTAGATCAGAGTTTTAATTTGTCTTCTCATATTGGGATTCCGGTAAATGGTATTATTGGGTATCAGTTTTTTAAAAATAATTTAGTAGAAATTAACTATCAGAAAAAAAAAGTCATTATACACACAAATAATGAAAAAAATCAAAAAAGAATAGACAAAAAATTTAAGTCAGTTCCTATAACTATCGAAAGATCGAAACCCTATATTGTTGCAAATGTTATCCTTGATAGTGTTGATATATCTGCTAAACTATTAATAGATATTGGTAATAGTGACGCCTTTTGGATTTTTGAAAATAATAAAATTAAATTACCGAAAAAAAATTTCCCTGATTTTTTAGGAAAAGGGTTTAGTGGTGATGTGGAAGGTCATAGGGCAAAGATTGCAAAATTCTCTATTGATGAGTTTGATTTTAAAAACCCAATTGTTGCTTTTCCTGATTCAACTTCGATCAAAAATGTAAGAATGGTTCCTGGTCGTATTGGTTCTGTTGGTGGTGAAGTTTTAAAACGTTTTACTGTGATTTTAGATTATCAGGATAGAAAAATGTTTCTTAAAAAAAATAGCAAATTTTCAGAGCCTTTTACCTATAATAAAAGTGGGATCACCATTCAGCATAATGGTTTGCAATGGGTTCAGGAGACAGTTCATTTAGAGACTATTCAGGTTGCTTCGTCGTCGAATGAAGTAACAAATGATAAAAAAGATGATAATTTTAGATATAAGTTTTCATTAAAGCCTGTTTATGAAATTGTAAATATTCGTAAAAAATCAACTGCTGAAAAATGTGGGCTAAAACCTGGAGATATTATCGTGACAATTAATCAAATTAAGCCTTATAAATATTCTTTGCAACAAATAAATGCACTTCTAAAATCTGAAGAAGATATCTGGATTAATTTGGAGGTAGAACGAGATAGTTTAATTTTGAAATTCAGGTTTAAATTGGAAGATGAATTATAGGAAAATGCTCCTGTAAAATATGTATAATTTTAAATTAAAATAGTGATTATCAATAATATTTTTTGATATTATTTGAATTTCGCTTATATTTTGTTGTTAAAAAAAAAATAGTAGTTCAGTAGCGCTATAATTTTATTAAGTTTATGCCAAATTAATAGTTTATGGTTGAAAAATACTCTAATTTCTTAAAAGTAATCCTGTTTTTTGTTTTTCTTTTTTGTGTCTCTGCAGCATCTTATGGACAATGTGCCGGTGAAGATAATAATGTGACTATTTGTAACGTTTCAGATTCAAGTAACCAAACAGTCAGTTTATTTGATTTATTAAAAGGTTCACCTGTTCCTGGCGGGGAATGGACTGATGATGATGATGCCGGAGGTTTAGATGTAGTTACAGGAATTTTAAATGCACAGCTTATTCGTCAGAGCGGTGTTTATCATTATACATATACAGTCGAAGGCCTTCCACTTTGTCCTGATAATTCTGCTACAGTTACACTTACAATTGGAGGATATTCAGGTGTTACTTCTCCAAATGTTTCAGTTTGTAGCGCTGTTGAAACATTTAATCTTTTTTCTGCTTTTAATGGTGTTGGCATGGGACCACATTCTAATGGGCAATGGCATAATGATACAACAAATCAAAATGTTGGTGCGGTTATTAATGTAGATAAAATACAAGGTACATTTCAATTCACATATACAATGCCTGCTATTGGTACTTGTCCGGCCATGTCTTCAACGGCGATAATTACTGTTTTTAGATCACCTGAATCTGGTGATTCAAAAAGTTTATCTTTATGCGCTAGTGATGGTTTATCTGCATATACAAATTATGATTTAAATAATTTACTTACAGGGCAAGATGCAGATGGAGTGTGGGTTGATCTTAGCGCCACAGGAGAGTTGACCTCTTCAACAGATCATTTTATTGACCTTCAAAAAATATTTGATGTAAAAGGAGAGGGAATTTATTCTTACAGTTACAGAGTCAAGTCTACAAATCCTATTTGTTCAGACAGACAGTCTACTGTGAGAATAAGACTTGAAAAAAAGCTCGATTTTACTGGAGCTGAAGTTTTTGTAGATCCACCCAATTTATGTGAAAAAGATATTCCGACCGCCACTTATTCTGTAAGGATTAAAAAAGGACCGTCAGCTATTCCGAATACAACTTATTTTGTCACTTTTCAGGTGTCTGGACCTAATGGAGGTAGTGAAACTATAACCGCGAATTTTATTAATGGAGTTTTGATATTTCCAATAAAATCAGATTACTTTCAACAAATTGGACATTTTACTGTAAATATTCTCAATATTATTGCTGAAAATAGTTCGCGTGCCTGTACTAACATTATTAATGATTTGTCTGCTGATTTAACTATTTATCCTATTCCTGATTTAACGGGAGCCAAAATTGAACAGGCAGTAACTTGTCAGGGCGCTGATGCCACGGTACAAATTTCGGATGCGGCTAAAGTTGCAGATGGAATATATCAAATTACGTATAATTTATCAGGTGCCAATGCAGTTTCAGGTCAGATTGCGAGAGTTACCTTTGCAGGAGGGATCGCTAATGATTTTGTAATTCCCGGAATATTAAATGCTAAAAGTGGTACTACTGAAATTGCAATTACTGCTATTGCCCTGGTAGTTACACCGTGTGAAAATGCGGCAGATTTAAAAGGAAATCTTCTCATAAATCCGTTACCGAATGCATCAAATTTAAAGATACAGATTAACGATGTTTGCTTTGGTTCACCAGTTACAGCTGCAGTTTCAGGATTGGGAAGTTTAACGAATGTTAAATTGTCTTATTTGTTGTCAGGAAGTAATACGTCGACAACACAAATAATTGACTTAATCCCTACAGCTGGAAATGCAAATTTTGTAATTCCTGCTGATTTACTTTTAAACTTAGGATCAACAACTGCGACCGTAACGAATTTGACAAATAATATTACAAATTGTGGTGTAAATGTAAGCGGTGTCGCAAATGCCTTTTTATTAAATCCTATTCCAGTTGCACCAACTGCCCTTGATCAGTCTTTTTGTAAGTCAGATAAAGCTACTATTGCTAGCTTAGAACCAAAAGGAGCTCAGTATAAATGGTACATTTCTGCAACTGAAACAACCCCTCTTGCGGAAACTTATCTTTTAAAAGAAGAAAGCTATTGGGTAAGACAAACAATATCAAATTGTCCGTCAGATCCAACAATGATGACAGTTACGCTGACAGATATGCCAGCTCCGGAATTAAATACGGATGGACAAAACTTTTGCGGTACCGATCTTCCGACGATTGCAGATTTATCTAATAACACAAATGTTCCTTCGTCAATCGTTTGGTATGATGCTCCGGAAAATGGAAATATTCTTCCATCAACTACTCTTTTGCGCGAGAATATTACGTATTACGGATTTGATTTTGATACAACAACTGGTTGTCTTTCTTCTGAAAGTCTTTCTGTTATTCCTGATTTAACTGACTGTAATACGGTACCTGACACCTTCTTTGTGCCAGATGGATTTTCGCCAAATGGTGACGGTATAAACGACACTTTTGTTATTCCGGACATTGATTTTTTATATCCGGATTATACACTTGAAATTTTCAACCGATACGGAAATGGAATGTATAGGAGTTATAAAAATAAACCAGGCTGGGACGGTATAAATTACGAAACGCAAGGACTTAGCCATGGCGTCGCACCTAATGGAGTTTATTTTTACATTCTCAATTTTAATAAAGGCAATAAACCTCCACAGCAGGGACGTCTTTATTTAAATCGATAATTTCTTTTTTGCATTCCTAATATATTTTTCAAATGAAAAAAATAATACTCTTTATAAGTTTTCTCTTTTATATAAACACGGTTTCTGCGCAGCAAGATCCGGAGTATACGCATTATATGTATAATATGAGCGTAGTAAATCCGGCATATGCTACAGGTGTTCCGGCGATGATAAATTTTGGAGGATTGTATAGAACGCAATGGGTTGGTGCGGTTGGAGCTCCAAAAACTTTTACATTTTTTGGACACAGTGCTTTGACCGAAAAGGTCGAAGTTGGTCTATCCTTCATTTCTGACGATATTGGAGATGGTGCGAAAAAAGAAAATAATATTTACGCCGATTTTGCTTATGTACTGAACTTAGGAGGAAAAAATAAACTTTCCTTAGGACTTAAAGCTGGCGTATCTTCAATGCAGACTAACTTTAATGGATTCCGTTTTAGTGATCCTGATGTTGATAGGGCTTTCGCCGAAAATATTAATGCAACAAAACCAAATATTGGAGTTGGAGCTTATTATTTTAGAGACAATTTGTATGTGGGATTTTCAGCACCTAATTTATTAAAGACAAAATACATCGAAGAAAAATCAGGGGTAAATGCTTTTGGCGCTGAAGAAATACACATGTTTTTTACAGGAGGATATGTTTTTCAAATTAATGATAATTTAAAATTGAAACCGGCATTTATGTCGCGACTTGTAAAAGGAGCTCCAGTTTCTGTTGATTTGACAGCGAATGCATTGTATAATGAGAAGTTTGAATTTGGGCTGGCCTATAGAATTGATGATTCAGTAAGTGCTTTATTTAATTTTAATGTCACGCCTACTCTTAGAGTTGGTTATGCATACGATTATACGCTTTCAAATTTAGGACAGTTCAATTCCGGGACACATGAAATTATGCTGCTGTTTGATTTAGACTTATTAGGAAAAGGATATGATAAATCACCTAGATTCTTTTAAAATGAAAAATATGAAAAAACTACTTGTTATTATATTCGTATTTTCAATACAGTTTATAAACGCCCAGGATAAAGATGTGGCGAGAGCCAAACGATTTTTTGATAAAACATTTTATAGTGAAGCCATTATTCTTTATGAAAAATTAGCTGAGGAAAAACCTTCGCAAGAAGTAATTAAAAACTTAGCAGATTCATATTATTATACCAATGATCTAATTAAAGCACAACGTTATTACAGGCTTTTATTTCAAAAGTATGGAAAAGATTTAGACCGTGAATATTATTTCAGATATGCTCAGACATTAAAAGCGAGCAATACCTATGCAGATGCTAATGAGGTTTTAAGACAATATTATGCCTTATCAACAACTAGCAAGGATTCTGTTTATTTTAAAAATGAGCTTCACGAATTAGAGAATGTTTCAGCAATCGGTAATCGATTTGATATAAAAAATCTAGCTATTAACACGCCAAATTCAGAGTTTGGAGCTGTAAAATATAAAAGTAATTTAGTTTTTGCCGGAGTAAAATTAAAACCGGGTTTATTTGATAAAAAATTTAAATGGGATAATGAAACATATCTGAATTTGGTTGCAGTTCCTTTAGCTGAACTTAATGTTTCTGAACCAAATACAAGTTACTTTGCTGACGAACTAAAAACCGGAATGCATGAGGCAAATGCAGTTTTTACCAAAGATGGTAAAACAATGTATTTTACACGTAATTATTCTAAGAACGGAACAAAAAAGAAAAATGACGAGAAGATTTCGAATCTTCAAATTTTTAAGGCCGAATTAGTCGATGGAAAATGGACCAATATTACGGCGCTCCCATTTAATAACCCAAATTATTCTGTAGAGCATCCTGCTCTTAGCGCTGATGAAAAAGTGATGTATTTTGCTTCTGATATGCCGGGAAGTGTTGGTTCTTTTGATATCTATTCCGTAAATATTAATAAAGGAGCATTTGATACGCCAAAAAATTTAGGATCACTAATCAACACAGATAAAAGAGAGCAATTTCCTTTTGTTTCAAAGGATAACAAACTGTATTTTTCTTCTGATGGACATTTAGGTTATGGATCTCTGGATGTTTTTGTTTCAGATATTGCTGGAAATGAATATTCAGAACCTCTTAATATTGGTTTGCCACTAAACTCTAATTTGGATGATTTCTCTTTTAATATTGATTCAGATACAAAAGAAGGATATTTTGCTTCTAACAGAGAAGGTGGAAAAGGAAGCGATGATATTTATCAGTTCAAAGAAATTAAAGATTTAATTGTTGAAGATTGCAAGCAGTTTATTGCCGGAACAATTACAGATATTGATACGCATTTAGTACTTGATAACGCGACTGTGATGTTGCAGGATGCTACTAAAAAGGTTTTAAATACAATTACGACTTCTGCCGATGGAAAATTTAGTTTTACAGTTGCCTGCGAAAGTTCCTATACAATTGTAGCTTTTAAAGAAAAATACACCAACGAGTCAAGAACTTTAGAAATTGGGAAAACCAGAAATATAACGAACGATGGTTCATTGGCACTAAAATCTTTGGATGCGATTAAATTAGAAGAGCAGAAAAATGCTGAGGACAAACGAAAAGAAGAAATTCGTTTAGAGAAAGAGAAGAAAGATAGAGAAGCGCTGGCTCTTATTGCTCTCAATGAAGCAGCAAAAAAGGCTAAAGCCGATGAAATTGCTGCTGGAGAAGCGAAGAAAAAAGAAAAAGAGAATCAAATTTTGACACAAGAAAAAGATGTCGTAAAAGATAAAGACCGTTTAATTATCAAAACAGATCCTATTTATTTTGATTATAATATGTGGTACATTCGTAAAGAATCAAAAGTTGTTTTAGGTCGAGTGGTGGCTTTGATGAACAAATATCCGGGAATGGTAATCGAAATTGGTTCGCATACAGATTCTCGTGGAAATGCGAAATTCAATGAGGAACTATCTCAAAAAAGAGCCAATTCTACCAGAGAATTTATTATTCAGTCCGGTATTAATGCCAATAGAGTTTCAGCTAAAGGGTACGGGGAATCTGTGCCAATTGTTAAATGTAAAACAGATGATGCCTGTTCAGAAGAAGATCATGAATTGAACCGACGAAGTGAATTTGTAATTAAGAACTTATAAAATTCATCGGAATAAAAATATAATTTTAATTGAGAAGCCTTTTTTTTGGCTTCTTTTTTATTTATTTTTATAGGATAAGAATGAACTTAAAAATTAAATTATGAAAAAAACTGTGTTATTATGTTTGGTTTTGGCTTCTATCGGATTTCAAAGTTGTAAAAATGATGAAAAACAAAAGCAAATTGAAGCTGCAAAAGCTGAAGGTGAAAAGGTTGTAAATACGGAGTGTTTTAAAGCAATATATGAAAAGGATACGATTGACTTAAATGTAAATACATTAAAAAATGGAAAAGTATCCGGAGATATGGTAATGAAAGTTGCCAAGACTCCGCAAAGAACCGGAGAAATAACAGGAGAATTTAAAGGAGATACGCTGTTTATTGATTACACGTTTGTAGATACCGAACATAAAGACACAAAATTCAAAAATCCGATGGCATTGTTAAAACGTGACAAACAACTTATCCTAGGTAATGGAACTATGCAGACTACAATGGGAGTTACGTATTTAGTGAAAGATAAACCGATAGATTTCGAAAATGTGAAATATAAATTCTCAGCTGTTGATTGCGTTGAAAAAGCAAAATAAGTAGAGAAAATTTAAAATGAAAAAGCCGTTTCACAATTTAATGAAACGGCTTTACTATTTTGCTTATTTTTTTTATAAAACTTCACCTTTAATTTTTAAGGCTACACGACCATCAGGATAATTCACCGCATTGGTTTCAACTGTAATAGTTTTACGAATAGGACCAGCGGCCATATTATATTTTACGTCAATTTTTCCTTTTTTTCCTGGCTGAATGGCAGTTGCAGGTTTAGTCACAATTATAGAGCTTACTGTAGATTCGGCACCTAAAATCAATAGCGGTGCATCTCCAGTGTTTGTAAATTCGAAAGAACGAACGGCATTATCACTCTTAGAAATTTTTCCATAATCAATTGTATTGTCCTGGGCCGCAAATTCAATTTTGGGACCATTTTGCGCGTAACCTATTGCACTAAACAATACGATTGCAATAAAAGAGGCAACATTTTTCATTTTGAAATTATTTTAAGTTGTAAGTAAATATACATTCTTTTAATTAACACACAAATTATTAATTCGCTTTTTATAGTGTCTTTAATTATTTACTTTTGCTGTCAATTATAATTACAAATATTGAACCAAAGTTAATTCCTGACTTAGTTACTTGTTTAACAGCCGTTAGGAATATTAAATTTAAAGAAATAACATATCCAAGATAAAATGACAATTCCAGCACAATTTGACGCTAAAACGATCGAGAATAAATGGTATGATTACTGGATGAAAAATAACTATTTTCATTCGGAGCCAGATCATAGAACGCCTTATACAATTGTAATTCCACCGCCAAACGTGACAGGAGTCCTTCACATGGGGCATATGCTGAACAATACAATTCAGGATGTTTTAATTCGTCGTGCTCGTCTTAAAGGTTTCAACGCTTGCTGGGTTCCGGGAACGGATCACGCATCAATAGCAACTGAGGCAAAAG
This sequence comes from Flavobacterium sp. LC2016-12, assembly GCF_015351595.1. Lineage (GTDB taxonomy): Bacteria > Bacteroidota > Bacteroidia > Flavobacteriales > Flavobacteriaceae > Flavobacterium. The sequence continues at coordinate 28,499 of NZ_JADKPT010000020.1, forward strand.
TTGTAGCAAAATTAAAAGCAGAAGGAATCAATAAAAATGATTTAACACGCGAAGAATTTTTAGCACATGCTTGGGAATGGACCGATAAATATGGCGGAGTTATCCTTGATCAGCTTAAAAAACTTGGAGCATCTTGCGACTGGGAAAGAACCAAATTCACGATGGATCCTGATATGTCAGCATCTGTAATTAAATCGTTTGTTGATTTATATAACAAAGGATTAATCTACAGAGGATACCGAATGGTAAACTGGGATCCGGAAGCAAAGACAACTTTATCTGACGAAGAAGTTATTTACGAAGAGCAACAAGGAAAATTATTTTTCTTAAAATATAAAATTGAAGGTTCAGAAGATTTCTTGACGATTGCAACAACGCGTCCGGAAACTATTTTTGGAGATACTGCAATCTGTATCAACCCAAATGATGAACGTTTTACACATTTGAAAGGTAAGAAAGCAATCGTTCCTATTTGTGGAAGAGTTATTCCGATTATCGAAGATGAATATGTAGATGTTGAATTCGGAACCGGATGTCTGAAAGTAACTCCGGCACACGACATGAATGACAAAACGCTAGGGGAGAAGCACAATCTTGAAATCGTTGATATTTTTAATGAAGACGCGACATTAAACAGCTTCGGATTACATTATCAGGGGAAAGACCGTTTTGTGGTTCGTACTGAAATTGCAAAAGAATTAGAAGAAATTGGAGCTTTGGCGAAGACCGAAATCCATTTGAATAAAGTGGGAACATCTGAAAGAACTAAAGCCGTAATCGAACCAAGATTATCAGACCAATGGTTCTTGAAAATGGAAGATTTAGTAAAACCGGCGATTAAATCGGTTTTAGAAACGGGAGATATCAAATTGCATCCAAAACGTTTCGAAAACACTTATGCGCACTGGTTAAACAATATTCGCGATTGGAATATCTCTCGTCAATTATGGTGGGGACAACAAATTCCGGCCTATTATTATGGAGACGGAAAAGAAGATTTCGTAGTTGCAGAAAACATCGAAGAGGCGCTAGTATTAGCAAAAGAAAGAACATCTAACAACTCACTTACGACATCTGACTTAAAGCAGGATGTTGATGCATTAGATACATGGTTCTCCTCTTGGCTTTGGCCAATGTCAGTTTTTGGTGGAATAATGGATCCTGAAAGTGCAGATTATAAATATTATTATCCGACAAACGACTTGGTAACTGGTCCGGATATTTTATTTTTCTGGGTTGCCAGAATGATTATTGCAGGGTACGAATATGCGGGAGAAAAACCATTTACAAATGTATATTTGACTGGATTGGTTCGTGATAAACAACGTCGTAAAATGTCTAAATCATTAGGAAATTCTCCTGATCCTTTAGACTTGATCGAAAAATTCGGTGCCGATGGTGTTCGTGTAGGATTGCTTTTAAGTGCTTCTGCAGGAAACGATATTATGTTTGATGAAGAATTATGTAATCAAGGAAAAGCGTTCTCGAATAAGATCTGGAATGCCTTCAAATTGGTTAAAGGCTGGGAAGTTTCTGAAACTATTCCACAACCGGAATCATCAAAAGTAGCGATTGAATGGTACGAAGCGAAGTTGCAGCAAACCTTAGTTGACATTGAAGATAATTTCGAGAAATACAGAATTTCTGATTCGTTAATGGCTATCTACAAATTAGTTTGGGATGATTTCTGTTCTTGGTTTTTAGAGATGATCAAACCGGCTTACCAACAGCCAATTGATAAAGCTACGTTTGATAAAGCAATCGAAATGCTAGAAAGTAACTTGAAATTACTTCACCCATTTATGCCTTTCTTAACTGAGGAAATTTGGCATTTAATTGCTGACAGAACTCCTGAAGAAGCTTTAATTGTTTCAACTTGGCCAGAATTAAAATCGTTTGATGCAAAATTAATTGCAGATTTTGAAAATTCGATTGAAGTAATTTCAGGAATCAGAACGATTCGTAAGGAAAAGAATATTGCAATGAAAGACAGTATCGAATTAAAAGCAATTAACAGCGAAAAATTCTCTACTTATTTTGATTCTGTAATAACAAAATTAGGTAATATTTCGGCTTTCGAATATGTTTCGGCTAAAGTGGATGGAGCATTATCTTTCCGTGTAAAATCAAATGAATATTTCATTCCGATTTCAGGAGGAAATATTGATGTTGAAGCTGAAATTGCAAAACTAACTGCAGAGTTGGTTTACACACAAGGTTTCTTAAAATCAGTTCAGGCGAAATTGTCTAACGAAAAATTTGTTGCCGGAGCACCAGAAAAAGTTTTGGCTAACGAAAAACAAAAAGAAGCTGATGCGTTGGCGAAGATTGCTACAATTGAGCAGAGTATTGCTGGGTTGAAATAAGAAGAATAAGACTTCATGAAAAACATAAGGCTGTCCTAAAAGGGCAGCCTTTTTTAGTCTTGC
>NZ_JADKPT010000021.1 GCF_015351595.1 Flavobacterium sp. LC2016-12
TGCAGTACCATCTGCGCAGGCGGGCTTAACTACTCTGTTCGGGATGGGAAGAGGTGAGCCCCGCCGCAATAACCACCTTAAGGTCGTTTTGCAATGGGTATTCCGATTTATCGGAACAACATTACAGAATATCTTAACATACTGAGATAAAGAAAAAGTATTGATTTAGAAAGTTTCTTCTCCCCGATTTGCATCGGGGAGAAAAGGGTGTACATAAGCTTACGGATTATTAGTACTACTCGACTATGACATTACTGCCTTTACATCTATAGCCTATCAACGTGGTCATCTTCCACGATCCTTAAAAGAAATCTCATCTTGTGGTGGGTTTCGCGCTTATATGCTTTCAGCGCTTATCCCTTCCAAACGTAGCTACTCTGCGGTGCCCCTGGCGGGACAACAGATACACTAGAGGTTTGTCCAATTCGGTCCTCTCGTACTAGAATCAGATCCACTCAAATTTCTAACGCCCACAGTAGATAGAGACCGAACTGTCTCACGACGTTCTGAACCCAGCTCGCGTGCCACTTTAATGGGCGAACAGCCCAACCCTTGGGACCTTCTCCAGCCCCAGGATGTGACGAGCCGACATCGAGGTGCCAAACCCCCCCGTCGATATGAGCTCTTGGGGGAGATCAGCCTGTTATCCCCGGCGTACCTTTTATCCTTTGAGCGATGGCCCTTCCATGCGGAACCACCGGATCACTATGCTCTACTTTCGTACCTGATCGACCTGTATGTCTCTCAGTCAAGCTCCCTTATGCCATTGCACTCTACGCACGGTTACCAAGCGTACTGAGGGAACCTTTAGAAGCCTCCGTTACTCTTTTGGAGGCGACCACCCCAGTCAAACTACCCACCAAGCAATGTCCCCCACAATATGGGGTTAGGCCTCAGATAAACAAAGGGTTGTATTTCAACAATGACTCCACAACGCCTGGCGACGCCACTTCACAGTCTCCAACCTATCCTACACATCATTTATCCAAGGTCAATACTAAGCTATAGTAAAGGTGCACAGGGTCTTTTCGTCCCACTGCGGGTAAACGGCATCTTCACCGTTACTACAATTTCACCGAGCTCATGGCTGAGACAGTGTCCAGATCGTTACACCATTCGTGCAGGTCGGAACTTACCCGACAAGGAATTTCGCTACCTTAGGACCGTTATAGTTACGGCCGCCGTTTACTGGGGCTTCAATTCAATGCTTCTCCGAAGATAACATCTCCTCTTAACCTTCCAGCACCGGGCAGGTGTCAGGCCCTATACTTCATCTTACGATTTTGCAGAGCCCTGTGTTTTTGATAAACAGTCGCCTGGACCTCTTCACTGCGGCCAGCTTGCGCTGGCGACCTTTCTCCCGAAGTTACAGGTCTATTTTGCCTAATTCCTTAGCCATGAATCTCTCGAGCACCTTAGGATTCTCTCCTCAACTACCTGTGTCGGTTTACGGTACTGGTACTAATTACCTGAAGTTTAGAGGTTTTTCTTGGAAGCCCTTAGGCGCACTATCTCTTTGTCCGAAGACTCCGAGTACTATCGTATTTCCCCAAGATCTGTGGATTTGCCTGCAGATCTTATAGGTAGGTACTTCAACGAACTATTCCGTCAGTTCGCGGCGCTTTCATCACTCCGTCACCCCATCACAGTAATTAGTAGTACGGGAATATTAACCCGTTAGCCATCGACTGTCCCTTTCGGGTTCGCCTTAGGACCAGACTAACCCACAGCTGATTAGCATAGCTGTGGAAACCTTAGTTTTTCGGTGTGCGGGTTTCTCGCCCGCATTATCGTTACTTATGCCTACATTTTCTTTTCCAGCCAGTCCAGCATACCTTACGATACACCTTCAACCCTGCTGGAATGCTCCCCTACCACTTACAGTAAACTGTAAATCCATAGCTTCGGTAATACGCTTATGCCCGATTATTATCCATGCTCGTCCGCTCGACTAGTGAGCTGTTACGCACTCTTTAAATGAATGGCTGCTTCCAAGCCAACATCCTAGCTGTCTGGGCAGACAAACCTCGTTCTTTCAACTTAGCGTATATTTGGGGACCTTAGCTGATGGTCTGGGTTCTTTCCCTCTCGGACTTGGACCTTAGCACCCAAGCCCTCACTGCTGAGAAACATTATATAGCATTCGGAGTTTGTCAGGAATTGGTAGGCGGTGAAGCCCCCGCATCCAATCAGTAGCTCTACCTCTATATAACTTAAATTCAGCGCTGCACCTAAATGCATTTCGGGGAGTACGAGCTATTTCCGAGTTTGATTGGCCTTTCACCCCTACCCACAGGTCATCCGAAGACTTTTCAACGTCAACCGGTTCGGACCTCCACTGTGTGTTACCACAGCTTCATCCTGCCCATGGGTAGATCACACGGTTTCGCGTCTAACACTACTGACTAAAGCGCCCTATTCAGACTCGCTTTCGCTACGGATCCGTGGCTTAACCACTTAACCTTGCCAGCAACGTTAACTCGTAGGCTCATTATGCAAAAGGCACGCCGTCACCCCACGAAAGGGCTCCGACCGCTTGTAAGCGTATGGTTTCAGGATCTATTTCACTCCGTTATTCACGGTTCTTTTCACCTTTCCCTCACGGTACTGGTTCACTATCGGTCTCTCAGGAGTATTTAGCCTTAGCGGATGGTCCCGCCAAATTCAGACAGGGTTTCACGTGCCCCGCCCTACTCAGGATACCACTATCTATTATACTCGTTACCCATACGGGGCTATCACCCTCTATGGCGTCACTTTCCAGTAACTTCCGGTTCCTTGTACATAAAATATCGTGGTCCTACAACCCCAACATTGCCGTAACAACATTGGTTTGGGCTAATCCGCGTTCGCTCGCCACTACTTACGGAATCACTTTTGTTTTCTTCTCCTCCGCCTACTTAGATGTTTCAGTTCAGCGGGTTTGCCCACCTATCGGTGTACTATGTCTTCAACATAGTGGGTTGCCCCATTCAGGTATTTACGGATCAATTCGTGTGTGCCGATCCCCGTAACTTTTCGCAGCTTATCACGCCTTTCATCGCCTCTGAGAGCCAAGGCATCCCCCATACGCCCTTATTTTGCTTATTGTACCAATC
>NZ_JADKPT010000022.1 GCF_015351595.1 Flavobacterium sp. LC2016-12
TTTTTTTAAGTTAAATAGTAGTCCCGGGCAGACTCGAACTGCCGACCCCTACATTATCAGTGTAGTACTCTAACCAGCTGAGCTACGAGACTCTGTTTTACTTAAAATTTATTATTTGAACTAACAGCAAGAGTAAAATAGTCTTAAAATTATAATCCTATAGAGCTTCTTCTTTTTTCCCCATCGTGTATTACTACTAACAATTGGGGCTCTAGAAAGGAGGTGTTCCAGCCGCACCTTCCGGTACGGCTACCTTGTTACGACTTAGCCCTAGTTACCAGTTTTACCCTAGGCAGCTCCTTGCGGTCACCGACTTCAGGCACCCCCAGCTTCCATGGCTTGACGGGCGGTGTGTACAAGGCCCGGGAACGTATTCACCGGATCATGGCTGATATCCGATTACTAGCGATTCCAGCTTCACGGAGTCGAGTTGCAGACTCCGATCCGAACTGTGACCGGTTTTATAGATTCGCTCCTGGTCGCCCAGTGGCTGCTCTCTGTACCGGCCATTGTAGCACGTGTGTAGCCCAAGGCGTAAGGGCCGTGATGATTTGACGTCATCCCCACCTTCCTCACAGTTTGCACTGGCAGTCTTGTTAGAGTTCCCGACTTGACTCGCTGGCAACTAACAACAGGGGTTGCGCTCGTTATAGGACTTAACCTGACACCTCACGGCACGAGCTGACGACAACCATGCAGCACCTTGTAAATTGTCTTGCGAAAGTTCTGTTTCCAAAACGGTCAATCTACATTTAAGCCTTGGTAAGGTTCCTCGCGTATCATCGAATTAAACCACATGCTCCACCGCTTGTGCGGGCCCCCGTCAATTCCTTTGAGTTTCATTCTTGCGAACGTACTCCCCAGGTGGGATACTTATCACTTTCGCTTAGCCACTGAAATTGCTTCCAACAGCTAGTATCCATCGTTTACGGCGTGGACTACCAGGGTATCTAATCCTGTTCGCTACCCACGCTTTCGTCCATCAGCGTCAATCCATTAGTAGTAACCTGCCTTCGCAATTGGTATTCCATGTAATCTCTAAGCATTTCACCGCTACACTACATATTCTAGTTACTTCCTAATAATTCAAGTTCAGCAGTATCAATGGCCGTTCCACCGTTGAGCGATGGGCTTTCACCACTGACTTACTAAACCGCCTACGGACCCTTTAAACCCAATGATTCCGGATAACGCTTGGATCCTCCGTATTACCGCGGCTGCTGGCACGGAGTTAGCCGATCCTTATTCTTACGATACCGTCAAGCTCCGACACGTCGGAGTGTTTCTTCTCGTATAAAAGCAGTTTACAATCCATAGGACCGTCATCCTGCACGCGGCATGGCTGGATCAGGCTTGCGCCCATTGTCCAATATTCCTCACTGCTGCCTCCCGTAGGAGTCTGGTCCGTGTCTCAGTACCAGTGTGGGGGATCTCCCTCTCAGGACCCCTACCCATCGTAGCCTTGGTAAGCCGTTACCTTACCAACTAGCTAATGGGACGCATGCTCATCTTTTACCGTTGTGACTTTAATAATATCTCGATGCCGAGTCATTATACTATGAGGTATTAATCCAAATTTCTCTGGGCTATCCCTCTGTAAAAGGTAGATTGCATACGCGTTACGCACCCGTGCGCCGGTCTCTAGTTCCGAAGAACTATACCCCTCGACTTGCATGTGTTAAGCCTGCCGCTAGCGTTCATCCTGAGCCAGGATCAAACTCTTCATCGTATATTGTT
>NZ_JADKPT010000023.1 GCF_015351595.1 Flavobacterium sp. LC2016-12
TGTATCGGTACCATGGAAGTTTACAGCAGGCATGTAGGTATAAGAACCGTCAGCTGCCAGTGTAAGGGTTCCGCCCTGAGCTGTGGTGAATGTTCCCGCAACTACAGTCAGCGTATCCAAATCAATATCGGTATCGTTGGCCGTAAGGTTTACTGTGGAAGTAAACAAAGTATCTTCAATAGCCGTGATGGTATCATCAACCGCTACAGGAGCATCGTTTACAGGCGTTACCGTTATAGTAAGAGTTCCGATATCCGTAAGAGTACCATCACTTACCGTGTAGTTTACTGTATCGGTACCATGGAAGTTTGCAGCAGGCATGTAGGTATAAGAACCATCAGCTGCCAGTGTAAGGGTTCCGCCCTGCGTTGTGGTAAATGTTCCTGCAACTACTGTAAGCGCATCCAAGTCAACATCAGTATCATTAGCCGTAAGGTTTACTGTGGAAGTAAACAAAGTATCTTCAATAGCCGTGATAGTATCATCAACCGCTAGAGGAGCGCAATTTGGTTTTGCATTTATAATTACTGATTCAGCAAGTGAATTACATCCTGCTGCATTTTTAGTAATTACATAGTAAGTACCAGAGATTAAACCTGATTTAGAATTACTTGCCTGGAAATTTTGTCCATTATCAAAACTATACGTATCTGATACATTTTGAACCGTTACAGTTATGGTACCAGTTGCCGTTGCACACGTTGGCTGGGTCACAGCGCTTAGTGTTGGAACTGCTGGAGTTGAAGGCTGAGCGCTTACAACTGCCGCAACTGAATCTGATGAACTGCAAGATCCAAGTGTTGCTTTTATTGTATAACTTCCTTCTGGAGCTGTAACATTACCATTAGTTTGTGTTACACCTGTTGATGGGGTTATCGTATAAGTGTAAGCTGCATTGTAATTGTCAATCGTAAAACTTCCTGTTGCCGTTGTACACGTTGGCTGGGTCACAGCACTTAGTGTTGGCACTGCAGGTGTTGAAGGCTGAGCGTTCACAACCGCCGCAACTGAATCTGATGAACTGCAAGATCCCAGTGTTGCTTTTATTGTATAACTTCCTTGTGGAGCCGTAACAGTACCACTAGTTTGTGTTACCCCTGTGGATGGTGTTATCGTATAAGTGTAAGCTGCATCGTAATTGTCAATCGTAAAACTTCCCGTTGCCGTTGTACAC
>NZ_JADKPT010000024.1 GCF_015351595.1 Flavobacterium sp. LC2016-12
GGATCAAGCACAAATCTTGGGGAGGAAATGTGAAAATAAAATAAGAGATTTGCAATCTAAGAATTTGAGATGACCCCTATTGAGCTTTTAAAATTTATGCTACCTGATTTTTTAGTTGACCACTTTGATGTGGTTTCCACTACTAATTCTGAGGAAACCTTACATCTGTATTTTGAGGAGAAAGCTAACGCTCCGGAGGAATTTAACACCCTTGAATTAGTATCAAAGGGTTTTCAGGATGAGATTACTATTCAGGACTTTCCTCTGCGGGGTAAGTATGTGTATCTTCACATTAAAAGACGTCGCTGGACTAATAAAACCACAGGAGAAATTATTAAAAGAGACTGGCAGTTAGTAGCTAAAGGAACCCGTATGACTCAAGAGTTTGCGGCTTTTTTAAAAGAAATTAATAGATAACAGTGCTACAGATTGTCACACTATTGGAGGTTTCTTTGGTGTCAACGGAAAGAAGCTTCAAAGACAATACAAAAAACACCTTAGCTCTTTCATTACTTGGACCCCAAGAGAGCATGCCCATCAGTGGATTATTTATCCCGAGAATATGGGTAGCCATTTATCCATTGATGAAGTAGCTTTGTCTCAAGGCGAACTTTATACTATTGTCACCAACAAGAAGTTTAAAGGCAAGAAAGGTTCCTTAGTAGCTATTATTGCCGGAACAAAAGCGGAACAAGTTATAGAACACATCTCTAAGATTAACTACAAGAAGAGATCTTCTGTAAAAGAAATAACACTGGACATGGCCAATTCGATGAAATTAATCTCCAGGAGATGTTTTCCTAAAGCCATACAGGTTACTGATAGATTTCATGTTCAAAAACTAGCCCTGGAAGCATTACAGGAAATCAGAATCAAACATCGATGGGAAGCCATGGATTTTGAGAATCAATTGATATTGCAGGCAAGGAGGGGAAATAGGGCGTATAGCGCGGAAGTACTTCCAAATGGTGATTCTGTAAAACAGCTTTTAGCCAGA
>NZ_JADKPT010000025.1 GCF_015351595.1 Flavobacterium sp. LC2016-12
CTAGAGACCCGTTATCAAGGAGTTGAGCTTATGATGAATTTCTCAAATCATTTGTTGAATCGTAAAAGCAAAGTTATGAAAAACATTATTATTGGCATTGATATCAGCAGTAAGACTTTAGATATCTGTATTAAAAATGAGACAGTAAGCTACTTTTCCATTGAAAATAAAGTACCTGTTATTAAACGTTTCTTGAAAAGCTACTCGAGAGAAAAGGTAATTATAGCTATGGAAAACACAGGCAGATATAATTGGAATCTGTTTGAAGTGCTTGAAAAATTTGATTTTAAAGTTTATGTAATATCAGCTTTACATATCAAAAAAAGTATAGGACTTGTTAGAGGTAAAAATGATAAAATTGATGCTCTTCGCATTTGTAATTTCATCGAAAAAAATCATCAGGAAAGCAGAGAATGGAAGCCAGGTTCTTGTTCGATTAAAAAGATAAAAATACTATTAACCGAAAGAGCTTCAAGAATAAAGATTAAAAAGCAGCTAATAGTGCAGCAGCATGATTACAAACTCATGAAAAGTATTGGCTTAGATAAACAGCTAAAAGACTTAAATATTAAGCTTCTTAAAGATATTGACGTCCAAATTAAGATAATAGAAAATGATATTGAAAATATAATCCAAAACCAAGAGAGTCTTAATCAACAACAGAAATTGATTAAATCTGTTCCTGGAGTAGGTCAGGTTTTATCATGGACATTGTTGTCAAAAACAGAAGGATTCACAACTATAACTGATCCTAGGAAAATGGCATGCTACAGCGGAGTAGTTCCTTTTGATTTTCAATCTGGAACATCATTAAAAAGAAGGCCTGGAGTATCAATGCTTGCTGATAAAAATCTAAAAACTATTCTGCATCTGGCAGCGATGAGTGCG
>NZ_JADKPT010000026.1 GCF_015351595.1 Flavobacterium sp. LC2016-12
AAATGAAACGGTTACAACTTTAGATAAAAATGCAGCCAATAACGGTCAGTACACTTATACGAGTGAGAATGCAACCACAACAACTATTGATGTTGTTGGCGATGTGATTAACAATTCGTCAACTATATTCAATAATCCTACATTTGTGACAGAGTTGACCAATATTATAAAAACCAATGAAACTCTCACAAGTTTAGTATATGATGGAACAGCAAATACTTTAACTTATTTTGACGAAGCTGCTGTGGCTAACACAATTAATTTATTAGATTTAGTAGGAGACGCTGAGACACAAACTACATTAGTATATGATCCTATAGCTAAAACTTTGACTTACAACGGAGAAAGTGGGATACCGACAGTAATTAATTTAGTAGATTTAGTTGGACAGACTGAAACTATAACAACAATAACTCCAGTTGTAATCACGGGAAATACTATTGCTACTTATACTAATGAAACGGGAGCTGCTCCAACAGAAATAAAAGAAACGGTTACCAGTTTAGCTCAAAATGCAACAACAGGAGCAATAACGTATAATAATGAAACCGGAATTGCAACAGTAGTACAAATAAAAAGCACCGATGCCGGGAATATTTTAGGAATTGGAACAGATGGAGGAAATTTACTAACTCCAACAGCTATTACAGGCGCAACGACAGTT
>NZ_JADKPT010000027.1 GCF_015351595.1 Flavobacterium sp. LC2016-12
TGATGCAGAATATGAAATACCATTTGCAGGCCATGTATAATTTTGGCCTGAACAGATTGTTTGGGTTGTGATAATGTCAATAGGTTTAGGGGTAATAGTAAGATTAAGCACCTGATCCGCAGTACATCCGTCATTGTTTATTCTAATTCCGTTTTGAGATGTTGTATAAATAACATTATTAATCCACTTATAAGACTCTCCCGCACATATTGATTCTGTTGTTACTATATCCGAAGGCTTAGTTCCAACAGTCAGGTTCAATACCTGATCTGCGGTACATCCGTCATTGCTGATTCTAACTCCTTTTTGGGGTACGGAATATGTAATGCCATTTACATGCCACTTATAAGAATCTCCCGAACATATTGATTTTGTAGTTACAATATCCAAAGGTTTAGTTCCAACAGTCAGGTTCAATACATGATCCGCAGTGCATCCGTCATTGCTAATTCTGATTCCGTTTTGCGATGTTGTATAAGTAACATCATTAATCCACTTATAAGATTCTCCTGAACAGATTGACAGGGTTGTTACAATATCCAAAGGCCTGGTTCCGACAGTTAGGTTCAACACCTGATCTGCAGTACATCCATCATTGCTGATTCTGAGTCCGTTTTGT
>NZ_JADKPT010000028.1 GCF_015351595.1 Flavobacterium sp. LC2016-12
CAGACAGGACTTAGAATCAACAATGATGGATGCACTGCGGATCAGGTATTGAATCTGACTGTTGGAACCAAACCTTCAGATGTTGTAACTACAGAATCAATCTGTGCAGGAGAATCTTATAAATGGATTGATAATGTTACTTATACAACATCACAAAACGGACTCAGAATCAACAATGATGGATGCACTGCGGATCAGGTATTGAACCTAACTATTGGAACCAAACCTTCAGATGTTGTAACAACAGAATCAATCTGTGCAGGAGAGTCTTATAAATGGATTGATAATGTTACTTATACAACATCACAAAATGGACTCAGAATCAGCAATGATGGATGTACTGCAGATCAGGTGTTGAACCTAACTGTCGGAACCAAGCCTTTGGATATTGTAACAACCCTGTCAATCTGTTCAGGAGAATCTTATAAGTGGATTAATGATGTTACTTATACAACATCGCAAAACGGACTCAGAATCAGCAATGATGGATGCACTGCGGATCAGGTTTTAAACCTGACTGTCGGAACAAAGCCTTCAGATGTTGTAACTACAA
>NZ_JADKPT010000029.1 GCF_015351595.1 Flavobacterium sp. LC2016-12
TTCAACAGGGGTAACACAAACTAATGGTAATGTTACAGCTCCACAAGGAAGTTATACAATAAAAGCAACACTTGGATCTTGCAGTTCATCAGATTCAGTTGCGGCGGTTGTAAACGCTCAGCCTTCAACACCTGCGGTGCCAACACTAAGTGCTGTGACCCAGCCAACGTGTACAACGGCAACAGGAAGTTTTACAATTGACAATTACAATGCAGCTTACACTTATACGATAACGCCATCCACAGGGGTAACACAAACTAATGGAAATGTTACAGCTCCAGAAGGGAGTTATACAATAAAAGCAACACTGGGATCTTGCAGTTCATCAGATTCAATTGCAGCGGTTGTAAGCGCTCAGCCTTCAACACCTGCAGTGCCAACACTAAGTGCTGTGACCCAGCCAACGTGTACAACGGCAACAGGAAGTTTTACTATTGACAATTACAATGCGGCTTATACTTATACGATAACGCCATCCACAGGGGTAACACAAACTAATGGTACTGTTACGGCTCCGGAAGGAAG
>NZ_JADKPT010000030.1 GCF_015351595.1 Flavobacterium sp. LC2016-12
GGATCAGGTGCAAAAGTTGGGGATTAAGCAAAAAGATTGGATAATCTGAACAAGAAGAAATCTATTTTTCTCACTCCTCTAAATTGTGCTCTAAATGCTTTTATTTTCGCATTGAAAGATTCAGCCGAAGCATTAGTACTTCTGTTATCAAAATAGTTTAGGATCGACTGGTAGTTAAAAGTTATGCTATTAAGTAAGATATTGAAGTTTTTAAAACCTGATGCCTCTACATTTCTATACCAATGTGCCAGTTTGGTCATAGCAATATGTTTATTATTGTTGTTATTATAAATTCCTCTGAGTTGTTGGCATAAGTTATAAGCTTTCTTTAGATCGGGATATAATTCAAATAAGAGTCGTGCTCTTTGGTTTTGACTTTGGGTCCATTTTTCGCGGGATTTATAAAGCACATATCTGCT
>NZ_JADKPT010000031.1 GCF_015351595.1 Flavobacterium sp. LC2016-12
AATGGGGAACAGGATCTACAGTTGGAACAAATCCAATTTCGGGAGCTACCTCAAATACATACGCGACAGGTACTCTTACTAGTAACACAACTTATTGGGTACAAATAGTGAACACCACTTCACCATGTACTGCTACGACTACTGGTGTTTCACAATTGATTACGGTTAATACACCATCTTCTGCACCGACAAGCATAGGGGGAACAACAACAATCTGTAACGGAGGTTCGACCACCTTAACAGCGGTTGGAGGAACTTTGGGAACAGGAGCAACTTATCAATGGGGAACAGGATCTGTAGTTGGAACAAATCCAATTTCGGGAGCTACTTCAAGTACATACGCGACAGGTACTCTTACTAGTAACACAACTTATTGGGTTCAAATAGTA
>NZ_JADKPT010000032.1 GCF_015351595.1 Flavobacterium sp. LC2016-12
ATTATGTGGGAGAGTATGTCGTCGCCTTTCTTTTGAAAACCCTATCTGATAAAAATGGTAGGGTTTTTTATTTATACTTTTTAAAAGTATTAAAGGTACCTTAGCTCAGATGGTAGAGCAATGGACTGAAAATCCATGTGTCCCTGGTTCGATCCCTGGAGGTACCACATAATGCTCGGATGGTGAAATTGGTAGACACGCTGGACTTAAAATCCAGTGAACAGCAATGTTCGTGCGGGTTCAAGTCCCGCTCTGAGTACAAGAAAGCCCTTTCAATTTTTGAAAGGGCTTTTTTTATGCAATATTTTTTTTTGTTTTACTTCTTTTTTCAAAGCAGAAGTTTCGGATCAATCTAAAAATTTGAGATGGCCCCTATAGATCTTTTAAA
>NZ_JADKPT010000033.1 GCF_015351595.1 Flavobacterium sp. LC2016-12
GGGAACCTTCACCACAACCCAAGGTGGAACCCTTACACTGGCAGCTGACGGTTCTTATACCTACATGCCTGCTGCAAACTTCCATGGTGCCGATACGGTAAACTACACGGTAACCGATGGTAACCTTACGGATATCGGAACTCTTACTATAACGGTAACGCCTGTAAACGATGCTCCTCTAGCGGTTGATGATACCATCACAGCTATTGAAGATACTTTGTTCACTTCAGTAGTAAACCTTACAGCCAATGACACTGATGTTGATTTGGATGCGCTTACTGTAGTTGCGGGAACCTTCACCACAACGCAGGGCGGAACCCTTACACTGGCAGCTGATGGTTCTTATACCTATATGCCTGCTGCAAACTTCCATGGTACCGATACGATACG
>NZ_JADKPT010000034.1 GCF_015351595.1 Flavobacterium sp. LC2016-12
GATACTGAGAAAATATTTTCAAAAAAGATTCAAAAAAGCTTGTGAGATTTGAAAACGGATGTTACATTTGCACCCCGCAAAACATTGGAAAGTTCATTGATAGATTGGTAGAGTTGAGAAGAAAAAAGGAAAAGAAATTTTCTAAAAAAAACTTCAAAAAACATTTGCCAGTTAGAAATAAGTTTTCTACTTTTGCACCCGCTTTGAGAAACAAATCAAAGTAACAAAATTGAAACACGTTCGTAGACATATTGAATTGACAGCCGCTTTAACAGAGATGTTAGGGCAAAAGAATAAAGAGTAAGATAATCGAGAGATTAATTAAATGAACCGATAGAGACTGATTCGAATAATAATTAGTTCTGATTTATCAGAACAAACAATATAAGAACA
>NZ_JADKPT010000035.1 GCF_015351595.1 Flavobacterium sp. LC2016-12
TGTTATTAAACCGCTGGAAGAATCTTGTGCCAAATTGGTTATCACTTGTCCGGCTGAAATAGCTGGCGCTAAGTCTAACGGCGTACTGGCAACTCCATTTACTATGGTAGTTAAACTTAAACCTGTAAGCGAAGTAGCGTTGCTGTTCACTATTGGAGCACCGGTACTTGTTTTTCCGTTTACGGTAATTGTTGAAGTATTTACTGATGATCCATTTGAAACTGTTGTTGCACTTGTAATGGCTGCGGGAGTTAATAAACTTCCTCCGTCTGTTCCAACTCCCAAAATATTTCCCGCATCGGTGCTTGTTACAACCGCTGTTTGATCAACGGCATTTTCATTTGTATAT
>NZ_JADKPT010000036.1 GCF_015351595.1 Flavobacterium sp. LC2016-12
GTATACAAATGAAAATTCAGTTGATCAAACCGCCGTTGTAACAAGCACCGATGCCGGGAATATTTTAGGAATTGGAACAGATGGAGGAAGCTTACTAACTCCAACAGCTATTACAAGCGCAACTACAGTTTCAAATGGATCATCAGTAAATACTTCAACAATTACCGTAAACGGAAAAACAAGTACCGGTGCTCCAATAGTAAACAGTAACACCACTACACTTACAGGTTTAAGTTTAACTACCACAGTAAATGGAGTTGCCAGTACGCCGTTAGACTTAACGCCAGCTATTGCAGCCGGACAACTGATAACCAATTTGGCACAAGATTCTTCCAGCGGTTTAATAACG
>NZ_JADKPT010000037.1 GCF_015351595.1 Flavobacterium sp. LC2016-12
TAAACTGAAAAAATATTTTCAAAAAAGATTCAAAAAAGCTTGTGAGATTTGAAAACGGATGTTACATTTGCACCCCGCAAAACATTGGAGAGTTCATTGATAGATTGGTAAATAAGAAGAAGAAATTGAAACGAAAATTTTTCAAAAAAAACTTCAAAAAACATTTGCCAGTTAGAAATAAGTTTTCTACTTTTGCACCCGCTTTGAGAGACAAGCGAAACAAAAAAGAAATACACGTTCGTAGACATATTGAATTGACAGCCGCTTTAACAGAGATGTTAGAGCAAAAGAATAAAGAGTAAGATAATCGAGAGATTAATAAATGAACCGATAGAGAG
>NZ_JADKPT010000038.1 GCF_015351595.1 Flavobacterium sp. LC2016-12
TTAAATTTAATTAAGACCGTTTTTTTTTTGTCTTTTACTATAAATAGTAAAAAATGCTTTCTACTTTTTATTATTTTCTTATCTCAATATGTCAATGAACTTTGTTTCGCTTTAAGCCATAGGCTTTAAGCTCTAAGCTTTCGCTTTTGTGGAGAATAACGGAGTCGAACCGTTGACCTCCTGCGTGCAAGGCAGGCGCTCTAGCCAGCTGAGCTAATCCCCCATTTTTCAATCTTAGATTGTAGAATTCAGACTTTAGATTTCTTAAATTCTTCTCTAATTTCTTTTGGTGAATCCCAACTTCCAGAATTTCC